>NZ_CP158490.1:127500-5010000 GCF_040268305.1 Pseudomonas sp. W17
TACAAAGGGTTGCCAAGCCGCGAGGTGGAGCTAATCCCATAAAACCGATCGTAGTCCGGATCGCAGTCTGCAACTCGACTGCGTGAAGTCGGAATCGCTAGTAATCGCGAATCAGAATGTCGCGGTGAATACGTTCCCGGGCCTTGTACACACCGCCCGTCACACCATGGGAGTGGGTTGCACCAGAAGTAGCTAGTCTAACCTTCGGGAGGACGGTTACCACGGTGTGATTCATGACTGGGGTGAAGTCGTAACAAGGTAGCCGTAGGGGAACCTGCGGCTGGATCACCTCCTTAATCGACGACATCAGCTGCTTCATAAGCTCCCACACGAATTGCTTGATTCATTGAAGAAGACGATAGAAGCAGCTTTAAGCTCCAAGCTGATAGCTCCAAGCTAACAGTTACAAGCTCGAAATTGGGTCTGTAGCTCAGTTGGTTAGAGCGCACCCCTGATAAGGGTGAGGTCGGCAGTTCGAATCTGCCCAGACCCACCAATTTTGTTATGGGGCCATAGCTCAGCTGGGAGAGCGCCTGCCTTGCACGCAGGAGGTCAGCGGTTCGATCCCGCTTGGCTCCACCATAAACTGCTTCTGAAAGCTTAGAAATGAGCATTCACTTTGAATGTTGATTTCTAGTCTTTTGATTAGATCGTTCTTTAAAAATTTGGGTATGTGATAGAAAGATAGACTGAACGTTACTTTCACTGGTAACGGATCAGGCTAAGGTAAAATTTGTGAGTTCTCTTTTAATTAAGAATGCAAATTTTCGGCGAATGTCGTCTTCATAGTATAACCAGATTGCTTGGGGTTATATGGTCAAGTGAAGAAGCGCATACGGTGGATGCCTTGGCAGTCAGAGGCGATGAAAGACGTGGTAGCCTGCGATAAGCTTCGGGGAGTCGGCAAACAGACTTTGATCCGGAGATCTCTGAATGGGGGAACCCAGCCATCATAAGATGGTTATCTTGTACTGAATACATAGGTGCAAGAGGCGAACCAGGGGAACTGAAACATCTAAGTACCCTGAGGAAAAGAAATCAACCGAGATTCCCTTAGTAGTGGCGAGCGAACGGGGACTAGCCCTTAAGTGGCTTTGAGATTAGCGGAACGCTCTGGAAAGTGCGGCCATAGTGGGTGATAGCCCTGTACGCGAAAATCTCTTAGTCATGAAATCGAGTAGGACGGGGCACGAGAAACCTTGTCTGAATATGGGGGGACCATCCTCCAAGGCTAAATACTACTGACTGACCGATAGTGAACTAGTACCGTGAGGGAAAGGCGAAAAGAACCCCGGAGAGGGGAGTGAAATAGATCCTGAAACCGTATGCGTACAAGCAGTGGGAGCAGACTTTGTTCTGTGACTGCGTACCTTTTGTATAATGGGTCAGCGACTTATTTTCAGTGGCAAGCTTAACCGAATAGGGGAGGCGTAGCGAAAGCGAGTCTTAATAGGGCGTCTAGTCGCTGGGAATAGACCCGAAACCGGGCGATCTATCCATGGGCAGGTTGAAGGTTAGGTAACACTGACTGGAGGACCGAACCGACTACCGTTGAAAAGTTAGCGGATGACCTGTGGATCGGAGTGAAAGGCTAATCAAGCTCGGAGATAGCTGGTTCTCCTCGAAAGCTATTTAGGTAGCGCCTCATGTATCACTGTAGGGGGTAGAGCACTGTTTCGGCTAGGGGGTCATCCCGACTTACCAAACCGATGCAAACTCCGAATACCTACAAGTGCCGAGCATGGGAGACACACGGCGGGTGCTAACGTCCGTCGTGAAAAGGGAAACAACCCAGACCGTCAGCTAAGGTCCCAAAGTTATGGTTAAGTGGGAAACGATGTGGGAAGGCTTAGACAGCTAGGAGGTTGGCTTAGAAGCAGCCACCCTTTAAAGAAAGCGTAATAGCTCACTAGTCGAGTCGGCCTGCGCGGAAGATGTAACGGGGCTCAAACCATACACCGAAGCTACGGGTATCACGTAAGTGATGCGGTAGAGGAGCGTTCTGTAAGCCTGTGAAGGTGAGTTGAGAAGCTTGCTGGAGGTATCAGAAGTGCGAATGCTGACATGAGTAACGACAATGGGTGTGAAAAACACCCACGCCGAAAGACCAAGGTTTCCTGCGCAACGTTAATCGACGCAGGGTTAGTCGGTCCCTAAGGCGAGGCTGAAAAGCGTAGTCGATGGAAAACAGGTTAATATTCCTGTACTTCTAGTTATTGCGATGGAGGGACGGAGAAGGCTAGGCCAGCTTGGCGTTGGTTGTCCAAGTTTAAGGTGGTAGGCTGGAATCTTAGGTAAATCCGGGGTTCTAAGGCCGAGAGCTGATGACGAGTTGCCTTTTAGGTGACGAAGTGGTTGATGCCATGCTTCCAAGAAAAGCTTCTAAGCTTCAGATAACTAGGAACCGTACCCCAAACCGACACAGGTGGTTGGGTAGAGAATACCAAGGCGCTTGAGAGAACTCGGGTGAAGGAACTAGGCAAAATGGCACCGTAACTTCGGGAGAAGGTGCGCCGGTGAGGGTGAAGGACTTGCTCCGTAAGCTCATGCCGGTCGAAGATACCAGGCCGCTGCGACTGTTTATTAAAAACACAGCACTCTGCAAACACGAAAGTGGACGTATAGGGTGTGACGCCTGCCCGGTGCCGGAAGGTTAATTGATGGGGTTAGCTAACGCGAAGCTCTTGATCGAAGCCCCGGTAAACGGCGGCCGTAACTATAACGGTCCTAAGGTAGCGAAATTCCTTGTCGGGTAAGTTCCGACCTGCACGAATGGCGTAACGATGGCGGCGCTGTCTCCACCCGAGACTCAGTGAAATTGAAATCGCTGTGAAGATGCAGTGTATCCGCGGCTAGACGGAAAGACCCCGTGAACCTTTACTATAGCTTTGCACTGGACTTTGAATTTGCTTGTGTAGGATAGGTGGGAGGCTTTGAAGCGTGAACGCCAGTTTGCGTGGAGCCATCCTTGAAATACCACCCTGGCAACTTTGAGGTTCTAACTCAGGTCCGTTATCCGGATCGAGGACAGTGTATGGTGGGTAGTTTGACTGGGGCGGTCTCCTCCTAAAGAGTAACGGAGGAGTACGAAGGTGCGCTCAGACCGGTCGGAAATCGGTCGTAGAGTATAAAGGCAAAAGCGCGCTTGACTGCGAGACAGACACGTCGAGCAGGTACGAAAGTAGGTCTTAGTGATCCGGTGGTTCTGTATGGAAGGGCCATCGCTCAACGGATAAAAGGTACTCCGGGGATAACAGGCTGATACCGCCCAAGAGTTCATATCGACGGCGGTGTTTGGCACCTCGATGTCGGCTCATCACATCCTGGGGCTGAAGCCGGTCCCAAGGGTATGGCTGTTCGCCATTTAAAGTGGTACGCGAGCTGGGTTTAGAACGTCGTGAGACAGTTCGGTCCCTATCTGCCGTGGACGTTTGAGATTTGAGAGGGGCTGCTCCTAGTACGAGAGGACCGGAGTGGACGAACCTCTGGTGTTCCGGTTGTCACGCCAGTGGCATTGCCGGGTAGCTATGTTCGGAAAAGATAACCGCTGAAAGCATCTAAGCGGGAAACTTGCCTCAAGATGAGATCTCACTGGAACCTTGAGTTCCCTAAAGGGCCGTCGAAGACTACGACGTTGATAGGTTGGGTGTGTAAGCGCTGTGAGGCGTTGAGCTAACCAATACTAATTGCCCGTGAGGCTTGACCATATAACACCCAAGCAATTTGCTTAAGAAGCGAGTTGCGGTGTGTGAAGACGATACAAACCGAAAGTTTGCGAACACACAAATCTATTACATACCCATTCGCTGGCACGTTGCACAAGCAACGGACTGGCTACCGAATTTCTTGACGACCATAGAGCGTTGGAACCACCTGATCCCATCCCGAACTCAGAAGTGAAACGATGCATCGCCGATGGTAGTGTGGGGTTTCCCCATGTGAGAGTAGGTCATCGTCAAGATTAAATTCCGAAACCCCAACTGCACATGCAGTTGGGGTTTTGTCTTTATGTAGAAGTTACTTATTTTGCTGACACGTTCTACTTTCAAGTTGAACGGATCGGCCAAAGAATTTCTTGACGACCATAGAGCGTTGGAACCACCTGATCCCATCCCGAACTCAGAAGTGAAACGATGCATCGCCGATGGTAGTGTGGGGTTTCCCCATGTGAGAGTAGGTCATCGTCAAGATCAAATTCCAAAACCCCTGTCTGCTCACGCAGACAGGGGTTTTGTTTTTGTGCGCTATAAAGCCTGGGCTGTGTGGCAGAAGCAGATTGCAGGGTGGATTCAGGGTTTCATCAGCATCGAGTAAGCAGTCATCAAGACCACATTTGTTTGCCTCTTACGCCCTGTTCTTACGCATCTTGCTGCTTCTACGGGCGATTAACTTACGCCACCAGATATAGATGCCGGTCAGTGCCAGCACGGCAATCAGAACGCCCAATAGAGCAATGATCACCTGCCCCGTGGTACCGATGATCCTGCCTCCATGTATGGGCAGTTGCAGTCGGTAGAAGCGCTCTCCGAGGGTGCCTTGCCCCGCTATCTCCTGCCCCAGCAAGCGCCCATCCGTACCGTGGAAGAACAGCCAGGACTTACCATGGGCCTGGCTGTCATGCCGACCAAAACCTGCTCCATAGAAGTTGTATTCAAAGCTGTAATACAACTCACCAATCGTCTCCTTCAAGCCCAGCCGCTGCCCCTCTTCCAGAGCCCGTTCATAGGCCTGTTGATAAGTCAGCCGGGTTATCCCCAGCTCTGCCGCCGGTACTCGTCCCCGAGCTTCATAGACGCTGAGTTCGATGGACGAGAGCAATGACACCACGGGTTTGAACACCTGGCTCGGCAGGTTCATGGCCACACTACTGATGGCGATCGGCAGCAGTAGTAGCCATAACCACAAGCCTGCGGCGCGATGCAGGTCGAAGTTGAGCCGATAGGCATGGCCGCCCTTGATCTTCCAGGCCGTGGCCCACTTGCGCCAGAACGGCCGTCCACGAGGGAGGGTCAGCAGCAAGGCAACAAAACAGTCGATGACCCAGGCAATGGCCACCAGCCCCATCAACCACAGCCCCCAATTGCCGGGCAGGCTCAGGTTGTAGTGGAACTCCAGCAAAAAAGGCACCAGGTTCTGCCGCTGGAAGCAGCAGGCGCCCCAAAAGCGCTGCCCCTGCTGCTGGGCCGTAACCGGGTCAAGGTAAAATACCTGATTGCGATCGGCATACGGTTGGCCGGTGGCCGGATCGGTGCGTGGCACCGCTGCCAGCAGCGCGGCATGCCCGGCTTCTTGTGGATATTCCATGTACCAGACCTGCAGCCTCGGGTGCTCGGCCTGAACGCTATCCACCAGTGCGCCGGGGGCCAGCACCGGCCCCTTGCCGAACGTGTGATAGAACTCGGGGTTGAGCCACTCATCCAGCTCGTGATGAAAGGCCAGGACACTCCCGGTCAGCCCGGCCAGCAGCAGGAACACTGCGGTGGCCAGGCCCATGTAGCGGTGCAATAGAACCAGAATGGCGCGCATGACATTTTCCCGTAGAGACGACAAAGCCAGCGGCTGCTGACAGGCGCTGGCTTTGTTGGAGTCAACCTAGATCAGAACTGGTAGCTCACCGTGGCGGCGACATTGCGCTCTTCGCCCAGGTAGCAGTAGCTCAAGCTTGCACAGGAGGCGACGTAGGATTCGTTGGTCAGGTTGTTGGCATTGAGCCGTACATCCACTCCCTTGAGGCCCAGCTTGCCCAGGTCATAGCCGATGGAGGCATCGAAGAGCGTGTAGGCCGGTACCTTCATGGTGTTCTCGGCATCGGCCCAGCTGTAGCCCACATAGCGCACACCGCCGCCCAGGCGCAGGCCATCCAGCGCCGCGCTGTCGAACTTGTAGTCGGCCCACAGCGACGCCATCTGCCGCGGTGCCTGAGTAGGCGAGTTGCCCTTGTTCTCGATGAGGTTGGTGGCGCTGCTCAGGGTGCTGGTCATCGACTTCGAATACTGGATGTCGGTGAAGGTATAGCTGCCCAGCAGTTTCAGGTTGTCGGTCAGCTGCATGTGGGCTTCCAGCTCCAGCCCCTGGGAGCGAACAGCACCCACCGCACGATAGAAGTTTTCCTGGGGCAGCTTCGACGCCAGGTTCTCCTGGTCGATGCGGAACAACGAGGCAGTGAACAAGTTGTCCGTACCTGGTGGCTGATATTTCAGCCCGACTTCCCATTGGGTGCCGTCGGTGGGTGGCAGCGGATTGCCTGCGCTGTCTGCGTAGGAGTTGGGGTTGAACGACTCGGAATAGCTGACGTAAGGCGCCAGACCGTTATCGAACAGATAGAGCGCGCCCGCACGCCCAGTGAGCTTGGTGCGTTTGTCGCTGATTTCGGTGCCAAGTGGGCGCTGGGCTTCAGCCAGGCGGTTTTCATCCGAGGTCTCCACCCAGTCCTGGCGCAGCCCCAGGGAGAAGCGCCATTTGTCCAGCTCGATCAGGTCCTGCAAGTACACGCCGGTCTGTTCCAGGCGCCGCAAATAGCTGGTGTGGCTGTAGTAGTTGATCGTCGAGTTGCCATAGACCGGGTTGAACGCATTGATCGGCTGCAGCGTTCCCTGGTCCCAGTCGACCACGGTCTTGCGCCGTTGATAGTCGGCTCCCAGCAGTAAGGTGTGCTTGACGTCGCCGGTGAGGAATTCGGCCTGCAGCATGTTATCGAGGATGAAGGAGTGGAGCTTCTCATCTCCACCCGAGTAATAGCGGTTCAGGTCATTGCTGGTGGCATTGGTCCAGCCATAGGCATAGACCTGGTCGAGCTTCACCTTGGAGTCCAGGTAGCGGAAGTTCTGGCGGGCGGTGAAGGTGTCGTTGAAACGATGCTCGAACTGATAGCCGAAGGACTGTTGATCGCGCTTGTAGCCATCCACGCCCGGCTCGCCCTCGAAGAAATGCTCAGAAATGCGCTGGCCATTGCGCTGGTTCAGGGTGCCGTTGGCCGGCATGCCGCCGTGGTAGCCGCCATCGGGGTCATTCTGCAAATAGGCCTGGAGCGTCAGGGAGGTGTCTTCACTGAAGTCGATACTCAGGGTCGGCGACAGGGCGAAGCGTTTTTCCTTCGCGTGGTCGAACTGAGTGTCGGACTTGTCCGTCAGGCCGATCAACCGATAGGCAATGCGCTTGTCGTCATCGAGCGGGCCGCTGAAGTCGAACCCCAGGCCCTGTTTGCCCTGCGTGCCCACGGTTGCCTGAATCTGGTGATAGGGCTCGTAGAGAGGCTTTTTGCTGGTCAGGGCCACCAGGCCGCCTGGGGAGCTGCGGCCGTAAAGCACCGATGAGGGGCCCTTGAGAATATCCACCCGTTCGAGGAAGTAGGGGTCGACCTGCATGCTGCTGTAGGTGCCGCTGTCGCCCATGGACTTGAGGCCATCGAGGTAGATGTTGTCCACCGAACCATCATTAAAGCCGCGCATCGCTACATAGTCGTAGCGATGGGTGGCGCCATAGGGATTGGTCAGCACGCCGGGGGTGTAGCGCATGGTCTGGGCGACGGTTTGCGCGCCCTGGTCGTCGATCTGTTCACGGGTGACCACCGAGACGCTTTGCGAGGTCTCCAGCAACGCGGTACTGGTCTTGGTGGCGATCTGACTGTGCGTCGCGTTGTAGCCCTCCATGCTGCCTAATGCGTTGCCCAGGGCGAAGCCCTTGACCTCAGTGGTGGGCAGGGTCAGGGCGCTGCCCTGGGGCAGGGGCCGCAGCACGTAGCTGCCGCCGTCCTGGCTGACCGCCTCCAGTCCCGAACCCCGCAGCAGCTGGTTCAGGCCCTGGGGAATGGAGTAGTCGCCCTGGAGCCCGGGGGACTGCCTGCCCTGGGTCAGGGCCGGGGTGGTGGACAGGGTGATCCCGGCCTGCCGGGCGAACTGGTTGAGGGCATCGCCGAGGTTGCCCGGGGCCACGCTGTAGCTGTGACGCGGGGTATCAACAGCGCTATCGGCGGCCAGCACCTGGGGCGCCACTGTGCCGAGGCCGATGCTGGAGCACAGCAGGGCGGCGCGGATGGCTTGGCGCAAGGGGCGGGCGCAGGGAGAGCTTGGGCGGGTGTCGCGCAGAGTCATGGTAGGTTCCGTTGAAGTCGCAGGAAGCAGATTGAAGTGCTTACTGACTAAGCCGGACGTCCTGGCAAAACCCGCCAAAAAAAATCATCCCAGTGAATTTTAAGCCACGGGCCCCAAGGTCACCCACCAACGGGTGCGGTAGCGCAACTGCACTGGCAGGGTCTGGGGCAGGATGGCCAGCAACTTGTCGGTGTCTTCCAGGCGGAACACACCTGAAAGGCGCAGATTGCCGACCGCTGCCGAGCAGCCCAGATAGCCATGGCGATAGCGGCCGACTTCCAGGAGAAAGTCGTCCAGGCGCATGTTGCGCGTAACGATCAGGCCATCGGCCCAGGCGCCGACGTCCATCGCCAGGGGGGCCGCAGGTTCGGCCAGGCCATGGCTGATCTGATAGCTCTGACCTGCTTCCACCCGGGCGCTACGGCCGTCGGCGGTGTGCGGCGCATGAATGGCCACGCTGCCGTGGGTCACGCTCAGGCGCGTGCAGCGTTCCTCCACGCGCACCACGAAGCGGGCGTCGAAGCCTTCCAGCAGGGCGTGGCGGCTCTCCACCAGCAGCGGGCGGGCAGGGCCGTGATCGGCTCCACAGGACACCATGATCTCGCCCCGGCGCAGTTTGATCAGACGCTGCTCGGCATTGAAGTTGAGGTCCGCCGCGCTGTCGGTGTTGAGTTCCAGGCGGGTGCCATCGGGCAACTGGAAGCCCCGCTGCTCGCCGACGGCGGTGGCAAAGTCTGCGCTCCATTGTTGCCAGCCCAGCAGATCCTTGCCGACCCAGGCACTGGAGCCCAGGAGCAGGGCGCCACTGAGCAGTTTCAGGGCCTGGCGCCGGCCCAGGCGCTGACTGCTGTGTTCCAGGGTATGCAAGGCCACCTGAGCCCCAGGCACCGAACGCAGGTTGGCCGTGAGTTCCTGCTGCAACGATTGCACCCGCTGCCAGGCCAGTTCGTGCTCCTGGTGCGCCGCCCGCCACAGATCGCACTGTTGCTGCAGCTTGGGGTTGGCACCGTTGTTGCGCAGGCGCAGCAACCAGTTGATTGCTTGCTTGACCACCAGGTGATCGGGATTGGGTTTGAGCGGCAGGCTGGCGGGAAAGTTATCCACAGTCTTCAGCTCTCGTAGCGCAGCAGGTAGCAATGGTAGAGCGCCTGGGCGACATAACGCTCGACGGTACGCAGGGATAGGCCCATCTGCTGAGCAATCTGCTTGTGGGTAAGTTCCTCGCACTGAGCCAAGAGAAAAGCCTGACGTACTTTCGGCTTCAGCCCTTCAAGCATCCGCGCAATGCTTTCCAGCAGCTCCAGAATCAACGCCCGAGCTTCAGCGCCGGGTGTTTCGGCTTCGGGCAAGTGGGCGATGGTTTCCAGATAGGCACGTTCGATTTCCTCGCGGCGCCAGTGATCGATTACCAGCCCCCGGGCGATGGTGCGTAAAAAAGCCCGGGGGGCCTTGAGTTCCAGACGTTCAGTTTTCTGCAGCAGGCGTACGAAGGTGTCCTGAGCCAGGTCGGCAGCATCCGCGGCATTGCCCAGGCGCTGGCGCAGCCAGCTGTTGAGCCAGCCATGGTGATGGCTGTAGAGCATCTGTACGGCGAACTCGGGTGATGACATGGACGCAGACTGCCTGAGTGTCACTAATGATAATTAGTCGCATTGTCATTGAGGCTTTATCGATTTGGCAATAAGCAGCGCACTGTCGGTCATCTGAAAATGTGCCACGGATGCTCTGGAACACCGTTCGGCGGGATTAGGCAAATTCAGGAGAGTAATTCAGAAAAATCTCTAAGGGTTCGCAGATTCTTGCCGAAAGACTGATAAGACATGCGTGCACCAAAGTAGAGCGGTCAGAGAACATCGCCTGCGCTGTTACATGGAATGTTGCATTACGGACGCATCCCCACTTTCGGCATAAGAAGTCCCATGAAATGAATCTCAAGTTCAGCCATAAAATCCTTTTGGCCGCCTCCGGCGTAGTGGTTCTGGCTTTTGCGTTGTTCACCTTGTACAACGACTACCTGCAGCGAAACACCATCCGACAGAACCTCGAATCCTCTATCCAGCAGGCCGGTGAGCTCACCTCCAGCAGTGTGCAGAACTGGATGAGCGGGCGGATCCTGGTGCTCGAGAACCTCGCGCAGAACGTTGCTCACCAAGGTCAGAACGCAGATTTCCCAGGGCTGGTGGACCAACCGGCCTTTACCTCGAACTTCCAGTTCACCTACGTCGGCCAGGCCAACGGCACCTTCACCCAGCGCCCTGACGCGAAGATGCCCGACGGCTACGACCCGCGTCAGCGACCCTGGTACAAGCAGGCCGTCGCCGCCGACAAGACCATGCTGACCCCGCCCTACATGGCGGCTGTCGGTGGCCTGGTGGTGACCATCGCCATGCCGGTGAAAAAGCAGGGTGAACTGCTGGGCGTGGTTGGTGGCGACCTGAGCCTGGAAACCCTGGTGAAGATCATCAACTCGGTGGATTTCGGTGGCCTGGGCCACGCCTTCCTCGTCAGTGCCGACGGTCAAGTGATCGTCAGCCCGGACAAGGACCAGGTGATGAAGAACCTCAAGGACATCTACCCCGGCGCCAACGTACGGATCGAAAACGGCAACCAGGAAGTGGTCCTGAACAAACAGGAACGCATCCTCTCCTTCACTCCGGTGACCGGCTTGCCGAATGCCGAGTGGTACATCGGTCTGTCCATCGACAAGGACAAGGCCTACGCACCGCTGAGCCAATTCCGTACTTCCGCCTTGATCGCGATGTTTATCGCCGTGGCGGTGATCGCCGTACTGCTGAGCCTGCTGATCCAGGTGTTGATGCGCCCACTGATCACCATGGGCCGTGCGATGCAGGACATCGCCCAGGGCGAGGGCGACCTGACCCGGCGCCTGGTGGTAGAGAGCAAGGACGAATTCGGCGAACTGGGCAGCTCGTTCAACCAGTTTGTCGAGCGGATCCATGCCTCGATTTCCGAAGTGTCCTCGGCCACCCGCCAGGTACACGACCTGTCCCAGCGCGTGATGGCTTCGTCCAACGCTTCGATCATCGGTTCCGACGAGCAGAGCGCCCGCACCAACAGCGTGGCCGCCGCGATCAACGAACTGGGGGCCGCAACTCAGGAAATCGCCCGTAACGCCGCCGATGCCTCGCAGCACGCCAGTGGCGCCAGCGAGCAGGCCGACGACGGTCGCCAAGTGGTGGAACAGACCATCCAGGCCATGACCGAGCTGTCGCAGAAGATCAGCCTGTCCTGCACCCAGATCGAGACCCTGAACGCCAGCACCGACAACATCGGGCACATTCTCGACGTGATCAAGGGCATCTCCCAGCAGACCAACTTGCTGGCTCTCAACGCGGCCATCGAAGCGGCCCGTGCCGGCGAAGCCGGTCGTGGCTTCGCCGTGGTGGCCGACGAGGTACGTAACCTGGCTCATCGTACCCAGGAGTCGGCGGAAGAGATCCACAAGATGATCACCTCCTTGCAAGTCGGCTCCCGTGAAGCGGTGTCGACCATGAACGCCAGCCAGGCGTCCAGCGAAGAGAGCGTCGAAGTGGCGAACCAGGCCGGTGCGCGGCTGGTCAGCGTGACTCAGCGGATCGGCGAGATCGATGGCATGAACCAGTCGGTGGCGGCGGCGACCGAAGAGCAGACGGCCGTGGTGGAGACCCTCAATGTCGACATCAACCAGATCAACCTGCTGAACCAGCAGGGCGTGGCCAACCTCAACGAAACCCTGAAGGATTGCGATGCCCTGTCGCAGCAGGCCAGCCGCCTGAAGCAACTGGTGGACAGCTTCAAGATCTGACGTTTCGCGTCACCTTCAAGCCCGCTCCCGCCTCACGGCAGGGCGGGCTTTTTCATGGGGACCGATCAGGCCGGGTGGTCGCCCAGCAGCCCCAGGTGAGTATTGATCACCTGCAACAGGCGCTGGCGCTGGGACTTGATGAAGAAGTGATTGCCGGCCACTTCGATCAGCTCGAACTCGCGGCCGGTGAACTCGCGCCAGTTGAGCATGAGGTTGGCCGTGGCCAGCGGGTCCTCGCTGCCGTAGAAGGCCGTCAACGGCACATCCAGGCAGCCGCTGGAGGTGTCGTACCAGGTTTCGAAAAGCTTCAGGCCGTTGCGCAGCAGGCGTTCGTAGGATTGCAGGTCGTTCTGCCCGCGGGGCATCTCCAGGGGGCTGGCGCCGAGGGTCAGGATCGCCTCGCGAAACGCGGCGATGGGCAGGGAGTGGAGCAAGGGCCGGCGCGGCAGGCTATCCGGGCTGCGACAGCCGGAGACGAACAGGTGGCGGGTCTGCTGGGGAAAGCGTTCCTGGGCATGCTTGCTGGTCTCGTAGGCCAGCAGCGCGCCCAGGCCGTGGCCGAACAGCGCATGGGGCTCGCCGAGCCAGGGGGCGAGGGCGGTGAAGGTGTTTTCCAGCAGGCTGGGCCAGTTGTCGCAGGGCGCTTCGTCACGGCGCGGACCGTGCCCCGGCAGGTTGAGCACCACCAGCTCGATATGATCAGCCAGGCCACTGGACCAGACCCGCATTTGCTCGGCTGCCGCCCCGGCCTGGGGAAAGCAGATCAGGCGGATCCGGGTGGCTTGCCCGGGTTTGATCACCAGCGTCCATTGTCGGGTGTCGGTGTACACAGCTTTTCCTTAAGCAAGTGGGCCGGCACTGCGCCGGCCAGAGGCAGCCTGAAGAGGGCGTCGCAGTCTGCGGATGGTTTCTAACATAGTGCCTGTCGTCCGTGAAGGTACGCGTGTGCCGGGCCGGGCGGGCGGTTGCTGTTGGTCGCCGGAACGCGGCTTGCAGCTATGCTCTGAATGTTTCGCGCCGGCTCTTTTCCGGCGGGTGGTGATTGTAAGGTGCCATTGTTTTTTGCCGGGCCAGCCTTCACCATCAGCCGATTTACGACAGCTCCCATGGACGCATTGCATTGGCGGCACGTTTAGCTCTTTCTCGGACCTTGCGCTGGTTCTGCGCGGCATTGCTGCTGGCCGGCGCACTGCTGGGCAGCCTGCACGCCGACTGGGATTTCTCCCTGATCAGCCGCCGTGCCACGGCGCTCTACGGTCCGCTGGGCGAAGGGCAGCCGCGCATCGATGCCTGGCAGCACCTGCTGGCCACGCAAAAGCAGGTGCCCGAACGCGAACAGTTGAAGGTGGTCAACCTGTTCTTCAACAAGAATATGCGCTACGTGGAAGACATCGACCTGTGGCACCAGGTGGATTATTGGGAAACGCCGATCGAGGCATTGTGGAAGGGCGCCGGCGATTGCGAGGACTACGCGATCGCCAAGTATTTCAGCCTGCGCCACCTCGGGGTTTCCAGTGACAAACTGCGCATCACCTACGTCAAGGCCCTGCGTCAGAACCGTGCGCACATGGTCTTGACCTACTATTCCAGCCCGGAGGCCATGCCTCTGGTGCTCGACAGCCTGGAAGACTCGATCCGCCCGGCCAGCGAGCGTACCGACCTGTTGCCGGTGTACTCCTTCAATGCCGAGGGTCTGTGGCTGCCGGGGGCCAAGGGCAACAAGCGGGTGGGCGACACCAAGCGCCTGTCCCGTTGGCAGGACGTGTTGAAAAAAATGCAGGCCGAAGGTTTTCCGGTCGAGACGACTAACTAGGAGCACGAGCTCAGATGTCTTTGTTCAAACAACTGTTGATCGCAATCTGTTTGTTCCTGGTGGTTGCCTTCAGCGGCAGCTTCATGGTCAGCCTGGAAAGCTCGCGCACCCAGTATGTCAATCAGCTGCGCTCCCATGCCCAGGACGCGGCCACGGCCCTGGCCTTGTCGCTGACACCCAACATCGACGATCCGGCGATGGTCGAGTTGATGGTCAGTTCGATCTTCGACAGCGGCTACTACGCCAGCATCCGGGTGGTGGACCTGGCCACCGACAAGACCATCGTCGAGCGCAGCGGCATCCCGGAAGTCGGCAACGTGCCCCAGTGGTTTGTCAGCCTGATCGGCCTGGAACCGGCGGGTGGCGATGCCATCGTCAGCCGCGGCTGGGAACAGGCGGCACGGGTCGAGGTGCTCAGCCACCCGATGTTCGCCGTGGCCAAGCTCTGGCAAAGCGCCCTGGGCAGCCTGGGCTGGCTGTTGATCTGTGGTGCGGTGAGCGCGGTGCTCGGCGCCCTGCTGCTGCGGCGTCAGCTCAAACCGCTGGACTATATGGTCCAGCAGTCCCACGCCATTGCCCGTCGTGAATTCCTCAGCCTGCCGCAATTGCCCCGGACACCGGAGCTGCGGCGGGTGGTGCAGGCCATGAACCAGATGGTCGAGAAGCTCAAGGCGCTGTTCCAGGAGCAGGCCGAGCGCAGCGAGAAACTACGCACCGAGTCCTATCAGGACAGCCTGACCGGGCTGGCCAACCGGCGTTATTTCGAAATGCAGCTGCACGCCCGGGTGAGCAACCCCGAGCAGGCCAGTTCCGGCTACCTGCTGCTGTTGCGGGTCAAGGACCTGGCCGGGCTGAACCAGCGCCTGGGCGGCCAGCGCACCGACCAGTTGCTCAAGGCGGTGGGTGAACAACTGCTGCGCGAGTGCGACAAGTACCCGGAAACCCACAACCTGGTCACCCGGGTCCGTGGTGGCGAGTTCGCGGTGCTGGCGCCGGGGCTGGTGCGTGAGGAAGCCATCCAACTGGCCCAGAGCCTGGACAGTGCCCTGGGTAACCTGCACGCCACCGGCGCCACCGATGTTGCCTCAGTGGCCTCCATCGGCCTGGCGGCGTTTGCTCACGGTGATTCGCCGCAAGCGGTGCTGAGCCTCGGCGACCAGGCCCTGGCCCAGGCCGAAGCCCAGGGTGACACCGGCTGGGCCTGCCTCGATCAAGGCGCCAGTGCCCAGGTCGGGGATGACCACCATGCCTGGCACCGACTGTTGGACCGGGCGCTGTCGGAGCAGCACTTCCAGCTGTATTTCCAGCCGGTGGTGGCCGCTCGGGACACCCACCTGGTGCTGCACTACAAAGTGCTGTCGCGGCTGCTGGATGAACAGGGCCAGACCATTCCGGCCGGGCGTTTCCTGCCGTGGCTGGAGCGTTTCGGCTGGACCTCGCGCCTGGATCTGCTGATGCTCGAACAGGTGCTGAGACAGATGGCGAGCCACGAAGACTGCCTGGCGCTGAACCTGTCGGCGGCGACCCTGGCGGACCCGCACGCCCTGAATCGGGTGTTCGAGATCCTGCGCCAGCATTCCGACCTGGGTCCGCGCCTGACTCTGGAGATCGGTGAAGAGCAATTACCCGAGCAGGCCATGCTGGAACAGCTGACCCGGCGCCTGCGCGAGCTGGGTTTCTCCCTCAGCCTGCAACGCTTCGGTGGGCGCTTCAGCATGATCGGCAACCTGGCGCGCCTGGGGCTGGCGTACCTGAAGATCGATGGCAGCTACATCCGCGACATCGATCAGGAAAGCGACAAGCGCCTGTTTATCGAAGCCATCCAGCGCGCGGCCCACAGCATCGACCTGCCGCTGATTGCCGAACGGGTCGAGACCGAGGGCGAGTTGCAGGTGATTCGCGAGATGGGCTTGTACGGGGTGCAGGGCCAGCTGTTCGGCGAGCCGGCTCCCTGGGGTTGAAACCGCTTTCGCCGGCGGTCCTGCTTACAGGCCTTTAAACCGCTTTCGCCGGCAAGCCGGCTCCTACAGTAGGAGTCGGCTGGCGAAAAGGGTTCAGATCAATCCGGTTTCATCGTCATTGATCAACCGGCTCAAACCGCCCAGCGCCTCGCGGGCCTGGGTGCGATCCATCAGCTTGGCCTGGGCCGCGGCTGGCAGGTCGGTGATGCGGATCACGCCCTTGAGGGTCAGGAGCTGGATCAGGTCGTCCAGCACCCGGATCATTTCCAGGTCGCTTTGCTTGAGTTGCTTGAGACTGACTTCCACCGCCTCGTTGGCGTACCAGGTCTGGATCTCGTGGTGGTCGGCGGGCAGCGTCTCGGTGGCCTCGGCGTAAGCGGCGGCTTCCACGCGAATCAGCTGGCCCTGTGCATCGCGTTGCACATAGAACATGGCGAATCCCTCAGGCATGTGTTTCCGGCGTCAGGCAGGCAGCAGCATAGGCCAACGCAGCATTCAGAGCGCGAGTATGCGGTGCGCCGCGGCGCTCGTCACGCCGCGGGCTGCCTGCCGGGGCCCGGCGACCACCCTGGGGGGTGGCCGCTCGGGGCCGGTCAGCTGTTGTTGTGATCGATCTTGATGGTCGGGTCGCTGCCGGCGATCAACGAATTGATGTTGGCGTTGGACCAGTTGTTGCCTTCCAGCTTGATCGTCACGTCGGCGTTGGCCAGGCCCCCGGCGGCGTTGAGCTTGCCCTCGGAGCTGACCTGCAGGGTCGAGACCCCGTCCACGGTGGTGATCTTGAGGAAGTTGTCGATGGTGCTGGCGCTCTCGCCCTGCAGCAAGTCACGCAGGTCGATGCGGTCGCCTTCGCTGGCCTTGAAGTCCTTGATCACGTCGTTGCCGGTGTCGCCAGCCTTCCAGACGAAGGTGTCGGCACCCGAACCGCCGATCAGGATGTCGTTGCCCTGGCCGCCGATCAGGGTGTCGTTGCCGGTACCTCCCAGCAGGATGTCATTGCCCTTGCCGCCGTCCAGCAGGTCGTTGCCGCCCTGGCCGAAGAGAATGTCATTGCCGGCGCCGCCCAGCAGGGTGTCGTTGCCGTCGTGGCTGCCAGACACATCGAACTCTTTGTAGTGCTCGGTGATGTATTGGTGCACGTTGCTGGTGGTGACCTTGCTCACATCGACCCCGCTCTGCTTGGCCACATAGGCCTGCATGGCCTGGTAACCCTCGCCGGCGATGCCGTTGAAGCTCACCAGATCGCCGAACAGGATGTCGTTGCCGTCGCCGCCGCTGACCTTGTCGGCCCCCGGCATGGTGGCTTCGGTGTGACCGATGATCGAGTTGGCCAGGTCATTCGGATCGATGTTGGTCTGCGGCTTGCCATCGCTGTCATAGGGCTTGAGGTCGTTGAGGCTGACACCGTTGTTGATGCCGATGGCTTCGACGTTCGACAGGCCGCTCAGCAAGGCAAAGCCGCTGCTGGAGTTGGTGGAGGTGTAGTAGTCCGTGCTGCTGCCGGTACCCGCCAGGTTCGACAACTCGTAGGTGCCGTCACCCTGTGCGTGCAGGGTGCCCAGAGTTGCAGTATTCCAGGAGCCACCGCCCCACCAGTTGGTGCTGTAGGTCTGAAGCTTGACCGTACCGTTGCTGCTCACGCTGAGAATGTGGTTGCTGTCGATGGTTGTGCTGAAGGTATCCCCCAGCTTGTAGTTGCTGGTGGTCACCACATCGTCGAGGCGCACGTTGCCGTACAGCGTCGGGTTGGTCTGCTCGCCGCTCTGGTAGTAGGTCGGCTGGCCGTCGGTGATGAAGTACGTCAGGTTAGTGGCGTTGCTGTTGCCGGTGGCCTGGCTGCTCTGGAAGAAGTTGGCCGTGGCCTTGAACACGTCTTCGTAGTTGGTACCGCCGCCGGACGTCATCGAATCCAGCACCGCCTTGAGCTGGGCCAGGGCGGTGGGGTCGTTGAGGTTTACCGACACCGACTTGTTGACCTGGGTATCGAAGTCGGCGAGGAAGATGTTCACGGTACCCGAGCCGGCGCTGCCGATGCTGTTCTTCAGGGTATTGAACACCGAGGTCAGGGAATTCTTGGCCGCGGTGATCGAGGCGCTGCTCATGCTGCCCGAGCTGTCCACCATGAAGGCGATGTTGTAGTTGGTGCCCGGGACCACGGTCAGGCCGCCGATGTCGGCGACCACGATGTCGTTGCCATCGGTACCGGTGACGGTGTCGTCGCCGGAGGTGGCGACCACCGAGTTGTAGACCGCCGGGTAGACCTTGACCGGGATCTGCGCCGAAGTGCTGGCAGAGCCGCCCAGTGACTCGGTGGAGGTCGAGGTCACGTTCAGGTTGAAGGTGCCGTTGTAGTACGGCGGTGGCGTGACCGTCAGGTTGCCCAGGTTCCAGCCGGTGACGTTGGCTTCACCGGAAGTTGCGGTGGCGGTGAAGGTGTGCCCGGCGCCATCGCTGAGCACCGAGCCTGCCGGAATGCCGCTGATCTTCACGCTGAGGGTTTCCGAGCCGTCGGTATCGGTCAGGCCGGTGCTGATCTTCGACAGATGCACGCTGCCGCCTTCGCCGCCCTCGTTGAGCTTGTAGCCGTCGTAGTAGCCTTCACCGTTGGTGCCGTGCAGGTCGGACACCGAGACCCCGGCGTTGGTCAGGTCGGTGACGCCGGTGTACAGCGGCACACCGGCATTGCTCAGGTCCACCGCCGTTGCGCCGTTGACCGACAGGTTGACGTCGTAGTTGCCCGGGCCGCTCTGGTTGTGGTGGTAGATATCGATGGTGTAGTAGCCGCTGGTGGTCGGGGTGAAGGTACCGTTGAGGTTACCGCCCGCGCCCCAGGTAGTGCTGGCCACATTCTTGCCGCCGATGGTCACCAACAGGCTGTCGTCGCCGGTGCCGGAGAAGGTGTAGGCCTTGCCGGCTTCCAGGTAGATCAGGCCTGAGGTCTTCGACGCGGTGCCCGGCGTGATGTTGCCGTCGGACTGGACGTTGGTCGCCAGGCTGCTGCTGTTAGGCGTGCCGGCAGCATCAATGACTGATTTCAGAGTGCTGGCGGACGCGCCGCTGCCGTCGGTGCCCAGGCCGCTGAGGCCGGTCCAGACTTCCTTGAGCAGGCCCACCGAATTCACGCTATTGCCGGCCACGCTCAGGGTCGGCGCATCGGCTACCGGGGTGATGTCGACGGTCACTGTGCCGGTGTTGCCCAGGGCCTGGCCGTCGGTTGGCTGGAACTTGATCTGGGCGTAATCGGCCTGCTGGTTGCCCACGCCGTTGCCGCCGTAGCCATTGGTTCCGGATTCGTTGGCGTCCGGTGTGAAGCGCAGTTTTCCGGCATCGATATCGGCCTTGCTGAAGGTCTGGTTGTTGGCCACATCCTTCCAGGTCGAACCGTCCAGGTATTGCAGTTTGCCGTCGCTGGGCAGCTGGGTGATCTTCACGCCGAGGCTGGACGCCGGGCTGTCGACGTCGCTGACGCCGAAGTTCGACCAGGTCAGTGCCAGCGGGGTGTCTTCGTTGCCGGTCACGGCGCCGCCAGTGGCAGTTGGGGCGTCGTTCACCGCCACCACGTTGACCGTGGTAGTGGCGACGTTGGAGTAGTTGCCGCCGTCGGTCACGGTCACGGTGATGGTCCGTGGCGTGGTGCTCGGGTCTTCACTGTTGTTGGTGAAGGTGATGTTCTTGATCTGCTGCATGTAGTCGGCCAGCGTCGCGCTGCCCGACAGGGTCAGGGTGATCGAACCGTCCTTGCTGTTGGCATTGATGGTGATGCCGTTGACGCTGTTGCCCAGGTTCAGCGAGTCCCCCGGCTGGCGGTTGGTCAGCACGATGGTGGCGCCGGTGAGCAGGGTGCTGTCCGGGTCGGTGATGCTCAGGTCGGTGTCGGCGATCGACACGCCAGGGCCTGTGGTGCCTTCGGTGAAGGTGACCTTGTAGTCGGCACCGGTAGCACCGCTGGAGTTGTTGGCATCCAGGTCGATGACCGGCGGAGCGTCGTTATCGATGATCGAGGTAGTGACGCTGTTGTTGCTGCCCACCACCAGGTTTTCGAAGTTGCCGCCAGTGGCCGAGTCGATCTTGACCGTGAAGTTCTCGGTGCCTTCGGTGATCTTGTCGTCAATGGTGGCGACGTTGAAGGTGGCGCTGCTGGCGCCGGCCGGGATCTTCACGGTGTACACGCCGCTGAAGTCCGAACCGTCGGTGGCGGTGCCGCTGTAGCTGATCTTCAGGGTGACTTCGGTCTGCGCCGGGTGAGTCAGGCTCACGGTGTAGCTGGCGGTCTGGCCTTCGGTGACCGAGGCGCTGCCGCTGATACCCACCGAAGTGGTGTCCAGTGTATCGGTGACGTTGGTCACCGCTGGCGTGGTGTCCGTGACCAGCTTCTCGAAGTTGCCGCCAGTGGCGTTGGTGATGGTGGCGTTGACCTTGCCTGCGTCGATGTAGACGTCGTCTGCCGGCGCCGCAACGGTGACCGTCCCGGTGGTTTTCCCGGCCTCGATATGGATCACCGAACCGTTGCTCAGAGTCACGGTCACCGGAGTGCCGGCGGCATTGGTCAGGGTGGCGGTGTAGGTGATCTGGCCGCCTTCAGCGACGGTGCCAGTGGCCGTCAGGCTGACGCTGGTGGTGTCGACGGTATCGGTCACGGTGGTGCTGACCGGAGTCTTGTCGGCCACCAGGTTCTCGTAGTTACCACCGCTGACATTGGTGATGGAGTTGGTCAGCGGAGTGTGACCGACCAATACATCGTTCGGTGCGCTGATGCTTACCGAACCAGTGGTTTCGCCGACCGGAATGGTGATCTTCTCGCCATTTGCCAGGGTCACGGTGACGGGCGAACCGGTCACTGGAGCGCTAACGGTGGCGGTGTAAGTGACGTTGCCACCTTCTGCAGCCGAAGGTGTGGCCTTCAGGGTGACGGTGGAGTTGTCGATGGTGTCGGTAACGTCAGTCACGGCCGGCGTGGTGTTCGGCACCAGCTTCTCGAAGTTGCCGCCCTCGGCCTTGGTGATGGTGGCTTCGACCTTGCCGGCGTCCTTGTAGACGTCATCGGCTGGAGCCGCGACGGTGGTGGTGCCGGTAGTGGCGCCGGCGGCGATGGTGATTACCGCGCCGTTGCTCAGGGTCACGGTCACCGGAGTACCGGCGGCGTTGGTCAGTGTGGCGGTGTAGGTGATCTGGCCGCCCTCAGCGACGGTGCCAGTGGCCGTCAGGCTGACGCTGGTGGTGTCGACGGTATCGGTCACGGTGGTGCTGACCGGAGTCTTGTCGGCCACCAGGTTCTCGTAGTTACCACCGCTGACGTTGGTGATGGAGTTGGTCAGCGGAGTGTGACCGACCAATACATCGTTCGGTGCGCTGATGCTTACCGAACCAGTGGTTTCGCCGACCGGAATGGTGATCTTCTCGCCATTGGCTAGGGTCACGGTTACGGGCGAACCGGTCACTGGAGCGCTAACGGTGGCGGTGTAAGTGACATTGCCACCTTCTGCAGCCGAAGGTGTGGCCTTGAGGGTGACGGTGGAGTTGTCGATGGTATCGGTTACGTCAGTCACGGCCGGCGTGGTGTTCGGCACCAGCTTCTCGAAGTTGCCGCCTTCGGCCTTGGTGATGGTGGCTTCGACCTTGCCGGCGTCCTTGTAGACGTCATCGGCTGGAGCCGCGACGGTGGTGGTGCCGGTAGTGGCGCCGGCGGCGATGGTGATGACTGCACCATTGCTCAAGGTCACGGTGACCGGAGTACCTGCAGCATTGCTCAGGGTGGCGGTGTAAACGATGGAACCACCCTCAGCCACAGTGCCGGTGGCACTGAGGCTGACGCTGGTGGTGTCGACGGTGTCGGTCACGGTGGTGCTGACCGGAGTCTTGTCGGCCACCAGGTTCTCGTAGTTACCACCGCTGACGTTGGTGATGGAGTTGGTCAGCGGAGTGTGACCGACCAATACATCGTTCGGTGCGCTGATGCTTACCGAACCAGTGGTTTCGCCGACCGGGATGGTGATCTTCTCGCCATTTGCCAGGGTCACGACTACAGGTGAGCCGGTCACCGGAGCAGTGACAGTCGCGGTGTAAGTGACGTTGCCACCTTCGGCCGCCGAAGGCGTGGCTTTAAGCGATACGGTGGAGTTGTCGATGGTATCGGTTACGTCAGTCACGGCCGGCGTGGTGTTCGGCACCAGCTTCTCGAAGTTGCCGCCTTCGGCCTTGGTGATGGTGGCTTCGACCTTGCCGGCGTCCTTGTAAACGTCATCGCTAGGTGCCGGGACGGTCACGGTGCCACTGGTTTTACCGGCCTCGATATGGATCACGGCACCGTTGCTCAGAGTCACGGTGACCGGAGTACCTGCAGCATTGCTCAGGGTCGCGGTGTAGGTGATCTGGCCACCCTCAGCCACGGTATCGGTGGCACTGAGGCTGAGATTGGTGGTGTCGACGGTGTCGGTGACCGAGGTTTCAGCGGGCTTGTCGCTGACCTCTAGCTTCTCGTAGTTACCGCCATCCGCCTTGGTGATGGTGGTGCTCAGGGAGCTGCCGCCAGCCAACGCATCGTTGGGTGCGGTGAAGTTCACGCTGGCGGACGACTCACCCACCGGAATGGTGATGGTCTGACCGTTGGACAGTGTGACCACAACCGGCGAACCGGTTACCGGTGCCGTAACCGATGCGGTGTACACCACGGTGCCGCCTTCAGCGACGCTTGGGGTAGCGGTCAGGCTGACGGTCGACGTATCGATCGTGTCAGTGACATCAGTCACCGCTGGCGCTGGATTAGTCTCCAGGTTCTCGAAGTTACCGCCCTCGGCCTTGGTGATCGTTGCCTCGACCTTGCCGGCGTCTTTGTACACGTCGTCAGCCGGAGCGGCGACGGTGGCAGTACCGGAAGTAGCGCCGGCGGCGATGGTGATTACCGCGCCATTGCTCAAGGTCACGGTGACCGGGGTGCCGGCTGCATTAGTCAGAGTCGCGGTGTAGACGATGGAACCGCCTTCGGCCACGGACTCGGTCGCGCTCAGGCTCAGAGTGGTGGTGTCAGGAGTATCGGTAACCGAGGTCTCTGCCGGCTTGTCGCTGATTTCCAGCTTCTCGTAGTTACCGCCGTCGGCTTTGGTAATGGTGGTGCTGAGCGAACTGCCGCCAGCCAACGCATCGTTGGGTGCGGTGAAGTTCACCGAGCCCTGGCTTTCGCCAACCGGAATAGTGATGGTCTGTCCGTTGGACAGGGTCACTACGACTGGGGAGCCGGTTACTGGCGCAGTCACCGATGCGGTGTAAACGACGGTGCCGCCTTCAGCCACATTCGGAGTGGCGGTCAGACTGACCGTCGACGTATCGATCGTGTCTGTGACGTCGGTGACTGCCGGGGCTGGATTGGTCTCCAGATTCTCGAAGTTGCCGCCCTCAGCCTTGGTGATGGTGGCTTCGACTTTGCCTGCATCTTTGTAGACGTCATCCGCCGGGGCCGCGACGGTGGTGGTGCCGGTAGTGGCACCCGCTGCGATGGTGATCACTGCGCCGTTGGACAGCGTCACGGTCACCGGGGTGCCGGCGGCGTTGGTCAGGGTCGCGGTGTAGACGATGGAGCCGCCTTCAGCCACCGACTCGGTAGCGCTCAGGCTCAGAGTGGTGGTGTCCGGGGTATCGGTGACGGAGGTTTCAGCGGGCTTGTCGCTGACTTCCAGTTTTTCGTAGTTGCCGCCGTCGGCCTTAGTGATGGTGGTGCTCAGGGAGCTACCGCCCGCCAACGCATCGTTGGGTGCGGTGAAGTTCACGCTGCCGGACGATTCACCCACTGGAATGGTGATGGTCTGTCCGTTGGACAGGGTCACCACCACTGGCGAGCCGGTTACCGGAGCAGTGACCGACGCGGTGTAAACAACAATGCCACCCTCAGCCACGCTTGGTGTTGCGGTCAGACTGACCGTCGACGTATCGATCGTGTCTGTGACGTCGGTGACTGCCGGGGCTGGATTGGTCTCCAGGTTCTCGAAGTTACCGCCTTCGGCTTTAGTGATGGTGGCTTCGACTTTACCAGCGTCTTTGTAGACATCATCAGCTGGCGCGGCGACGGTCGCGGTACCCGAGGTAGCACCGGCAGCGATGGTGATCACTGCGCCGTTGCTCAGGGTCACGGTGACTGGAGTACCAGCGGCATTGGTCAATGTGGCGGTGTAGATGATCGAACCGCCTTCAGCTACAGACTCAGTAGCCGAGAGGCTCAGGGTTGTAGTGTCTGGTGTGTCAGTTACCGAGGTTTCAGCCGGCTTGTCGCTGACTTCCAGTTTTTCGTAGTTGCCACCGTCGGCTTTGGTAATGGTCGTGCTGAGCGAACTGCCCCCAGCCAGAGCGTCGTTTGGCGCGGTGAAGTTGACGCTGGCGGACGACTCGCCCACTGGAATGGTGATGGTCTGGCCATTAGACAGAGTCACTACGACCGGGGAACCAGTCACGGGGGCGGTGACCGACGCGGTGTAAACCACAGTGCCGCCTTCGGCGACATTAGGGGTAGCTGTCAGCGAAACAGTGCTGGTATCGATGGTGTCAGTGACATCGGTGACGGCTGGAGTCGGGTTGGTCTCCAGGTTCTCGAAGTTGCCACCCTCGGCTTTGGTGATCGTTGCCTCGACCTTGCCGGCGTCCTTGTAGACGTCATCAGCTGGCGCGGCGACGGTCGCTGTGCCTGAGGTAGCACCGGCAGCGATGGTGATCACTGCGCCGTTGGAGAGGGTCACGGTGACCGGAGTACCTGCGGCATTAGTCAGGGTGGCGGTGTAGACGATGGAACCGCCTTCAGCCACGGACTCGGTCGCGCTCAGGCTCAGAGTGGTGGTGTCCGGGGTATCGGTAACCGAAGTCTCGGCTGGCTTGTCGCTAACTTCCAGCTTCTCGTAGTTGCCGCCGTCGGCTTTGGTAATGGTGGTGCTCAGGGAACTACCACCAGCCAGAGCATCGTTGGGCGCAGTGAAGTTCACGCTGGCGGACGACTCACCCACTGGAATGGTGATGGTCTGACCGTTGGACAGAGTGACGACTACCGGCGAACCGGTCACTGGCGCAGTCACGGAGGCGGTGTACACCACAGTGCCGCCTTCGGCGACGCTTGGTGTTGCAGTCAGACTGACCGTCGAAGTGTCGATGGTGTCAGTCACGTCGGTGACTGCTGGAGTCGGGTTGGTCTCCAGATTCTCGAAGTTACCGCCTTCGGCCTTGGTAATGGTGGCTTCGACTTTGCCTGCATCTTTGTAGACGTCATCCGCCGGGGCCGCGACGGTGGCAGTACCGGAAGTGGCGCCAGCGGCGATGGTGATCACCGCGCCGTTAGAGAGCGTGACAGTAACAGGCGTACCCGCAGCATTGGTCAGGGTCGCGGTGTAGACAATCGAACCACCTTCGGCCACGGACTCGGTAGCGCTCAGGCTCAGGGTAGTGGTGTCCGGGGTATCGGTCACGCTGGTTTCAGCCGGCTTGTCGCTGATTTCCAGCTTCTCGTAGTTACCGCCGTCGGCTTTGGTAATGGTGGTGCTGAGCGAACTGCCGCCCGCCAACGCATCGTTGGGAGCGGTGAAGTTCACGCTGGCGGACGACTCACCCACGGGAATGGTGATGGTCTGACCGTTGGACAGAGTCACCACGACTGGCGAGCCGGTTACCGGCGCTGTCACCGAGGCGGTGTAAACCACAGTGCCGCCTTCGGCGACGCTCGGCGTGGCAGTCAGGGAAACGGTGCTGGTGTCGATGGTGTCCGTGACATCGGTGACTGCTGGAGTCGGATTGGTCTCCAGATTCTCGAAGTTGCCACCGTCCGCTTTAGTGATGGTGACTTCGACTTTACCGGCGTCCTTGTAGACGTCATCCGCCGGGGCCGCGACGGTGGTGGTGCCGGTAGTAGCGCCAGCGGCGATGGTGATCACGCCGCCGTTGGACAGCGTCACGGTCACCGGAGTACCTGCGGCATTAGTCAATGTGGCGGTGTAGACGATGGAGCCGCCTTCAGCCACGGACTCAGTAGCCGAGAGGCTCAGGGTTGTAGTGTCTGGAGTATCGGTAACCGAGGTCTCTGCCGGCTTGTCGCTGACCTCCAACTTCTCGTAGTTACCGCCGTCCGCTTTGGTGATAGTGGTGCTCAGGGAGCTACCGCCCGCCAACGCATCGTTGGGTGCGGTGAAGTTCACGCTGGCGGACGACTCACCCACCGGGATGGTGATGGTCTGGCCGTTGGACAGGGTCACCACGACTGGCGAGCCGGTTACTGGAGCAGTGACCGACGCGGTGTAAACCACAGTGCCGCCTTCCGCGACGCTAGGGGTAGCCGTCAGTGAAACAGTGCTGGTGTCGATGGTGTCAGTGACATCAGTCACCGCCGGGGCTGGATTTGTCTCCAGGTTCTCGAAGTTGCCGCCTTCGGCTTTAGTGATGGTGGCTTCGACTTTACCAGCGTCTTTGTAGACATCATCAGCTGGCGCGGCGACGGTCGCTGTACCCGAGGTAGCACCGGCAGCGATGGTGATCACTGCGCCGTTGCTCAGGGTCACGGTGACTGGAGTACCAGCGGCATTAGTCAGGGTCGCGGTGTAGACAATCGAACCACCTTCGGCCACGGACTCGGTAGCGCTCAGGCTCAGAGTGGTGGTGTCAGGGGTATCGGTAACCGAAGTCTCGGCTGGCTTGTCGCTGACTTCCAACTTCTCGTAGTTGCCGCCATCTGCCTTGGTGATGGTAGTGCTCAGGGAGCTGCCGCCAGCGAGGGCATCGTTTGGTGCGGTGAAGTTGACGCTGGCGGACGACTCACCCACCGGGATGGTGATGGTCTGACCGTTGGACAGTGTGACCACAACCGGCGAACCGGTTACCGGTGCCGTAACCGATGCGGTGTACACCACGGTGCCGCCTTCAGCGACGCTTGGGGTAGCGGTCAGGCTGACGGTCGACGTATCGATCGTGTCAGTGACATCGGTCACAGCCGGAGCCGGGTCGGTGACCAGGTTTTCGAAATTGCCGCCATCGGCCTTGGTGATCGTTGCCTCGACCTTGCCCGCATCTTTGTAAACGTCATCGGCAGGCGCAGGCACTGTGGCGGTGCCTGAAGTAGCGCCCGCGGCGATGGTGATCACCGCACCGTTAGACAGAGTCACGGTCACTGGCGTACCAGCGGCATTGGTCAGGGTCGCGGTGTAGACAATGGAACCACCTTCGGCCACGGACTCAGTAGCCGAGAGGCTCAGAGTTGTAGTGTCAGGAGTATCGGTGACCGAGGTCTCGGCAGGCTTGTCGCTGACTTCCAGTTTTTCGTAGTTGCCGCCGTCGGCCTTAGTGATGGTGGTGCTCAGGGAGCTGCCGCCAGCGAGGGCATCGTTTGGCGCGGTGAAGTTGACGCTGGCGGACGACTCACCCACCGGGATGGTGATGGTCTGACCGTTGGACAGGGTCACCACCACTGGCGAGCCAGTCACTGGCGCTGTCACCGACGCGGTGTAAACCACAGTGCCGCCTTCCGCGACGCTAGGGGTAGCCGTCAGTGAAACGGTGCTGGTGTCGATGGTATCGGTAACGTCGGTGACCGCTGGAGTCGGGTTGGTCTCCAGGTTCTCGAAGTTGCCACCGTCCGCTTTAGTGATGGTGACTTCGACTTTACCTGCATCCTTGTAGACGTCATCCGCCGGGGCTGCGACGGTGGTGGTGCCGGTAGTGGCACCTGCTGCGATGGTGATCACTGCGCCGTTGCTGAGGGTTACGGTGACCGGGGTGCCGGCAGCATTAGTCAGGGTGGCGGTGTAGACGATGGAGCCGCCTTCAGCCACGGACTCAGTAGCCGAGAGGCTCAAGGTTGTAGTGTCAGGAGTATCGGTGACCGAGGTTTCAGCGGGCTTGTCGCTGACTTCCAGTTTTTCGTAGTTGCCGCCGTCGGCCTTAGTGATGGTGGTACTCAGGGAGCTGCCGCCAGCCAATGCATCGTTGGGTGCGGTGAAGTTTACCGAGCCCTGGCTTTCGCCAACCGGAATAGTGATGGTCTGGCCGTTGGACAGAGTGACGACTACCGGCGAACCGGTCACTGGCGCAGTCACCGACGCGGTGTAAACAACAGTGCCACCCTCAGCCACGCTTGGCGTGGCGGTCAGGGAAACGGTGCTGGTGTCGATGGTATCGGTGACATCAGTCACAGCTGGAGTCGGGTTGGTCTCCAGGTTCTCGAAGTTGCCGCCTTCGGCCTTGGTGATCGTGGCTTCAACCTTGCCGGCGTCTTTGTAGACATCATCCGCCGGGGCCGCGACGGTGGTGTTGCCGGTAGTGGCGCCTGCGGCGATGGTGATCACTGCGCCGTTGGACAGCGTCACGGTGACCGGAGTACCTGCGGCATTAGTCAGGGTGGCGATGTAGACGATGGAGCCGCCTTCAGCCACGGACTCAGTAGCCGAGAGGCTCAAGGTTGTAGTGTCAGGAGTATCGGTGACCGAGGTTTCAGCGGGCTTGTCGCTGACTTCCAGTTTTTCGTAGTTGCCGCCGTCGGCCTTAGTGATGGTGGTACTCAGGGAGCTGCCGCCAGCCAATGCATCGTTGGGTGCGGTGAAGTTTACCGAGCCCTGGCTTTCGCCAACCGGAATAGTGATGGTCTGGCCATTGGACAGAGTGACGACCACCGGCGAACCGGTCACTGGCGCGGTCACGGAGGCGGTGTAAACGACGGTGCCACCCTCAGCCACGCTTGGAGTTGCGGTCAGGGAAACGGTGCTGGTGTCGATGGTATCGGTGACATCAGTCACAGCTGGAGTCGGGTTGGTTTCCAGGTTCTCGAAGTTACCGCCTTCGGCCTTGGTAATGGTGGCTTCGACTTTGCCGGCGTCCTTGTACACGTCGTCAGCCGGGGCCGCGACGGTCGCTGTACCCGAGGTAGCACCGGCAGCGATGGTGATCACTGCACCATTGCTCAGGGTCACGGTGACTGGAGTACCAGCGGCATTGGTCAATGTGGCGGTGTAGATGATCGAACCGCCTTCAGCTACAGACTCAGTAGCCGAGAGGCTCAGAGTGGTGGTGTCCGGGGTATCGGTCACGCTGGTTTCAGCCGGCTTGTCGCTGATTTCCAGCTTCTCGTAGTTGCCACCGTCGGCCTTGGTAATGGTTGTGCTCAGGGAGCTACCGCCCGCCAACGCATCGTTGGGAGCGATGAAATTCACGCTGCCGGAAGACTCGCCCACTGGGATGGTGATGGTCTGGCCGTTGGACAGGGTCACCACGACTGGCGAGCCGGTTACCGGCGCTGTCACCGAGGCGGTGTAAACCACAGTGCCGCCTTCGGCGACGCTAGGGGTAGCCGTCAGCGAAACGGTGCTGGTGTCGATGGTGTCCGTGACATCGGTGACGGCTGGAGTCGGATTGGTCTCCAGATTCTCGAAGTTGCCACCGTCCGCTTTAGTGATGGTGACTTCGACTTTACCGGCGTCCTTGTAGACGTCATCCGCCGGGGCCGCGACGGTGGTGGTGCCGGTAGTGGCACCTGCTGCGATGGTGATGACTGCACCATTGGACAGCGTCACGGTGACTGGAGTACCAGCGGCATTGGTCAGGGTGGCGGTGTAGACGATGGAGCCACCCTCGGCCACGGTATCGGTGGCGGTCACGCTCAGTGTCGTTGTATCCGGGGTATCGGTGACGGAAGTTTCAGCAGGCTTGTCGCTGATTTCCAGCTTCTCGTAGTTACCGCCATCCGCCTTGGTGATAGTGGTGCTCAGGGAGCTACCGCCCGCCAACGCATCGTTTGGCGCGGTGAAGTTGACGCTGGCGGACGACTCGCCCACTGGAATGGTGATGGTCTGGCCATTGGACAAAGTGACGACTACCGGCGAACCGGTCACTGGCGCAGTCACCGATGCGGTGTAAACGACGGTGCCACCCTCAGCCACGCTTGGTGTTGCGGTCAGACTGACCGTCGACGTATCGATCGTGTCAGTGACATCGGTCACAGCCGGAGCCGGGTTGGTGACCAGGTTTTCGAAATTGCCGCCATCGGCCTTGGTAATGGTGACTTCAACCTTGCCCGCGTCTTTATAGACGTCATCGGCAGGGGCGGCGACGGTGGCAGTACCGGAGGTGGCACCGGCAGCGATGGTGATCACTGCGCCGTTGCTCAGGGTCACGGTGACCGGGGTGCCCGCAGGGTTGGTCAGGGTGGCGGTGTAGACGATGGAGCCGCCTTCGGCCACGGTATCGGTGGCCGACAGGCTCAGGCCGGTGTCGTCGATGCTGTCGGTCACGGTGGTGACCGCTTTGTCTGGGCTGGGTTGCAGGTTCTCGAAGTTGCCGCCTTCAGCCTTGGTGATACCGACTTCGATGGTGTCGCCGTTCTTGTAGACGTCATTGGCTGGCGCCGGGACGTTGATCGAGCCACTGGACTTGCCCGCTTCGATAGTGATCACCGAGCCGTTGGACAGGGTGATGGTCACCGGAGTCTGCGCCGGGTTGGTGAGGGTGGCGGTGTAGGTAATCTGCCCGCCCTCGGTAACGCTGGCATCAGCGGTCAGGCTGACGGTGGTGGTGTCGATGGTGTCGGTGATCTGGGTGACCGCCGGGGTCGGGTTGACCGTTACCAGCAGGCCGCCACCGCCGGTGGTGCCGGTCACGCTGACGCTGATCTGGCCCGGGTCGATATAGACGTTGTCCTGGGGCGCCAGGGGCACCTGCACGCTGCCAGTGGTCTGGCCGGCGCTGATGACGATGACCGCGCCATTGGACAGGGTCACGGTCAGGTCGGTAAGTGGCGCCTGGGTCAGGGTCGCGGTGTACACCAGGGTGCCACCGGCTTCGGTAATGGTTGGGGTGGCGCCCAGGGTCAGGGTGGCCGGGCGCAGGGAGTCACTCCCGCTGCCATTGCCGTTGCCATTGCCCAGGCCGCCATTGTTGGTCAGGCCGCCAAAGGTGTTGTCCTGGGTCGAATTGGCCAGCCCCAGGCCAGCGGTGGGGAAACCGATGGTCGGGTCGACCCGGCCCGCAGTCTCTTCCAACTGCACAAAACTGTGGCCACCACCGGCCGCGCCGCCATTCCCCGCGGCGGTCGGGCCGGCGGCGGTGGCTTCCAGGTCGGTGGTCGGGTCGGCGCCGGCGGCGATGGCCTGCTGCAGTTCTGCCACCGAAGGGGCGGCCTGAGCGGTGGCCTGTGCCAGGTCCGTGCTGGAGTCCGGTGCGGCACCGCTCCACTGGGTGTCACGCCCCAGGTCCAGAGTGCGCCCGTCGGTCAACTCCAGGGTGACGGCCCCGGCCGGGCCGGTGTCTACCTGGTCACCCACGAACAGGCGGTCCCCTTCAATGAGTACGCGTCGGATCCCTTCCGGGGAAACCACGAAAACTTGGCCGACAATGCTTTTGACGATGGCAACAACACTGCTCATTGGGGACTCTCCGGTGTACCGCTCAGTCGACTTCCATGTACCGGCTTAGGCGCGGGCCGCAACTCAGTCAGGACGTACTAGGTGTGTAATTGGGAACGGGTAATTGACAGATCTACCGTCAAAAGTTTGGCTATATTTTTTGGGTATTAACTTTATGCCAAACTATTGACCTTATGGACGCCATCCTAAACAATCGCCGAATTAATGTCACATTGATATTCACGCGGTAACCTGACTTGAAGTATGTGAACCAGTTCTTAGTTTGAACTTTCCGACGGACGGTTGTTTTGGTTGTAATAAATCGATGTGGTGCCACGTTCTGACGTGATTCTGGACACGCTGTCCGAGGGAAATTCTTACCATGCGTTTTCATCTGTTCAAGGCCCTGCCCTTTGCCTTAGCCGCCAGCTTTGTGCAGGCTCAAACCCTTCCTGAAGCCATGCAGAAAGCACTGGATGTGCACCCGGAAATCCAAGCCGGCGTGAACAGCCGTCTGGCTGCTGACTACCAGCTGAAAGCCGCCAAAGGTGGCTATCTGCCACGAGTGGACATGCTAGCTGGCTATGGTCGTGAAGGGACGGATAACCCTACGACCCGTGCGGGTACAGGCAGCAACCACTGGGAAACCTTGAACCGCGGCGAGTCAAGTTTGCGTCTGCAACAGATGGTTTTTGACGGTTTTGCCACGTCCAGCGAAGTCGGGCGTCAACAAGCCACCGTCAACTCCCGCGCCTACTCCCTGCTGGGCACCTCCGAGCGCACGGCCCTGACCGTGGCCCAGGTCTATCTGGATGTGCTGACCCGCCGTCAATTCGTGCAACTGGCGGAAGACAACCTGCGCAATCACGAGCGTATCTACGACCAGATCAAGCTGCGCACCCAGCGTGGCGTGGGTAGCGGCGCCGACCTTGACCAGGCTGAAGCGCGGATGGCCCAAGCCCGCAACAACCTGATCACCGAGCAGACCAACCTCGCCGACGCCCAGACCAACTACCTGAGTGCCGTCGGAGAAATGCCGGACCAACTGGAACGCCCTGCCAGTTTCATGGCGCTGTTGCCGGCCAACCTCGACGAGGCCCGGCACCAGATGCTGGAAAACAGCCCGATCCTGCGTTCCGCCGAGTCCGATATCGTCGCTGCCGAGAAGCAGTACGATGCCGCCAAGTCGGCGTTCTATCCGCGCTTCGACGCGGAGCTGGGGCGTACTGCCGACAATGACCTGGACGGCCAGAACGGCCACAACAATGAGTGGCAGGCCATGCTGCGCATGCGCTTCAACCTGTTCGCCGGCGGCAGCAACAAGGCCGACCTGGAGTCCAAGGCCTACCAGTCCAACCAGGCGCTGGATATCCGCAACAACGCCCTGCGGGTGCTGAACGAGGAACTGGGCCTGGCCTGGAACGCCTTGAACAACGCCAACGCCCAGGTGCCGATCGCCCAGCAATATGTGGATCACAGCACCAGCGTGCGGACCGCCTACCAGAAGCAGTTCAGCCTGGGTGAACGTACCCTGCTGGACTTGCTCGACAGTGAAAACGAGTTGTTCACCGCCTCCCGGCGCCTGGCCGAGATCCAGAACATTCAGTTATTTACTCAATATCGAATCAAGGCGACCATGGGCGAGTTGCTCAAAAGCCAGGGAGTGGTGGCACCTATGGCCTCCGTCGTGCAAAGCGATGTGAAGCCCAAGGTCCAGCTGCCCGGGATGAATTGAGCTAATTTCATCCAACCAGCCAGTCAAGAGTGTCGAGCGTGGAATCAGAAGTCAGTGTGCAACTCAGTCATGATCCACGCGGCATGCATGACGATCCCCTTCTGGATGGTTTGCTGACCCTCTGCTTCCTGCACCAGAAGCCCGCCAGTGCGGCGATGCTGACCACCGGCCTGCCCTTGCCATCCCAGCGCCTGAGCGCCGAGCTGCTCCCCCGGGCCGCGGCCCGGGCCGGGCTGCAGGGCCGGGTGCTGCGGCGCAAGCTCGAACAGATTCCAGCCATCGCCATGCCCGCCCTGTTGCTGCTCAAGGACGGTCGCAGCGCGGTGCTGCTGGGCTGGCAGGGTGAAGACCAGGCGCGGCTGCTGCTCAGCGAAAGCGATGGCGGCGAAGTCTGTGTCGACCGCCAGTTGCTGGCCGACGATTACAGTGGCCAGGTGTTCTTCGCCCAGCCCCAGCACAAGTTCGACGTCAACCACGGGTCGCTGATCCCCCGCGCCCGTTCCTGGTTCCGCGACACCCTCAAGCGCTCGCGCTGGCTGTATGCCGACGCCATTGCCGCGAGCCTGCTGATCAACATCATCGCCATGGCCGCGCCATTGTTCGTGATGAACGTCTATGACCGGGTGGTGCCCAACCAGGCCACCTCGACCCTGTGGGTGCTGTCCATCGGCATCATCGGCGCCTACATCTTCGACCTGATCCTCAAGGGCCTGCGCAGCCTGTGCCTGGACCTGGCGGGAAAGAAGACCGACCTGATCATTTCCGCCACGCTGTTCGAGCGCATCGTCGGCATGGCCATGAAGTACCGTCCGGCACGGGTCGGCAGCTTCGCCCAGAACATCCATGAGTTTCAGAGCCTGCGGGACTTCCTCGCATCCCTGACCCTCACCAGCCTGATCGACCTGCCGTTCACCCTGCTGATCTTCCTGGTGATCGCCATCCTTGGCGGGCATCTGGTGTGGATTCCGGTGCTGGCCTTCCCGATTGCCCTGTGCATCGGCTATGCCCTGCAGAAGCCGCTGGTGGCGACCATGGAGAAGACCATGGCCCTGGGGGCCGAGCGCCAGTCGAGCCTGATCGAGACCCTGGCCGGCCTGGACGCGGTCAAGGTCAACAACGCCGAGAGCGAGCGCCAGTACCAGTGGGAGCAGACCATCGGTACCCTCAGCCGGCTTGAGCTGCGGGTGAAGATGCTGTCCAGCCTGGCAATGAACATCACCTTGCTGATCCAGCAACTGGCCGGGGTGATCATGATCATCTTCGGCGTGTACCAGATCATCGACGGCAACCTCAGCATGGGCGGCCTGATCGCCTGCTACATGCTCAGCGGTCGGGCCCTGAGCCCGCTGGCTTCGCTGTCCGGGCTGCTGACCCGCTACCAGCAGGCGCGGGTCACCATGACCTCCGTGGACCAGATGATGGAGCTGCCCCAGGAGCGCAATTTCGACGAGCGCCCCCTGAGCCGCAGCGTGCTGCAGGGTGCCATCGAGTGTCGGCAACTGAGTTTTACCTACCCGGGGCAGCAGAACCCGGCGCTGAAGAACATCAACCTGATGATCAAGCCGGGGGAAAAGGTCGGCATCATCGGCCGCAGCGGCTCCGGCAAGAGCTCCCTGGCCAAGCTGCTGGTGGGGCTCTACCAGCCGGACTCCGGGGCCCTGCTGGTGGACGGTGTGGATATCCGCCAGATCGATGTCAGCGAACTGCGTCACAACATCGGCTACGTGCCCCAGGACATCCAACTGCTGGCCGGGACCCTGCGTGACAACCTGACTTCCGGTGCCCGCTACGTCGAGGACGAACTGGTGCTGCAGGCCGCGGAACTGGCGGGGGTCCATGAGTTCGCCAGGCTGCACCCGCAGGGCTATGAATTGCAGGTGGGCGAGCGCGGGCAGAACCTTTCCGGTGGCCAGCGGCAGAACGTCGCCCTGGCTCGCGCGCTGTTGCTCAACCCACAGATCCTGCTGCTCGACGAGCCCACCAGCGCCATGGACAACACCGGCGAAGAGCGCTTGAAACAGCGCCTGGAGGCGGTGGTGCAGAGCAAGACCGTGGTACTGGTCACCCACCGGGCGTCGTTGCTGTCGCTGGTGGACCGGCTGTTGGTGGTGGACCGTGGACAAATCCTGGCCGATGGCCCGAAAGCGGTGGTGATGGAAGCGTTGAAGAAGGGGCAGATCAGTGTTGCTTAAGTCGGGATTCAAGGACTCGATCCGTCGCTATTTCAAAGGCACCGATTCGCTCCAGGGGCAGCCGCTGCCCGAGGTCAACAAGGCACTGATCGAAGATGCGCCGCGGGTTATCCGCCTGACCATCTGGGGCATCATCGCGTTCTTCCTGTTCCTGGTGCTGTGGGCCAACTTCGCGGTGATCGACGAGGTAACCAAGGGCGAGGGCAAGGCGATTCCTTCCTCCAAGCTGCAGAAGATCCAGAACCTGGAAGGCGGCATCGTCTCCGAGCTGTACGTCAAGGAAGGCCAGATAGTCGAGGCCGGCGCGCCGCTGATTCGCCTCGACGACACGCGCTTCCAGTCCAACGTCGGCGAGACCGAGACCGTGCGCCTGTCCATGCTGCTGCGGGTCGAGCGCCTGAGCGCCGAGGTGGATGAACGCGAGCTGAATTTCCCCGCCGAGGCGGTCAAGGAAGCGCCGGGCCAGGCGGCCAGTGAGAAATCCCTGTACCAGAGCCGTCGCCAGCAACTGCATGACGAGATCGGTGGCCTCCAGGAACAGCTGATCCAGAAGCAGCAGGAACTGCGCGAGTTCACCTCCAAGCAGGCGCAATACCGCCAGCAACTGGGCCTGCAGCGCCAGGAAATCGCCATGTCCGAGCCGCTGGTGGCCCAGGGCGCGGTGTCGCCGGTGGAAGTGCTGCGGCTCAAGCGTGCCGAAGTGGAAACCCGTGGCCAGCTGGACGCCACCACCCTGGCGATCCCCCGCGCCGAATCGGCGATCAAGGAAGTGCAGCGCAAGATCGATGAAACCCGCGGCAAGTTCCGCAGCGAGGCCCTGACCCAGCTCAACGAAGCGCGCACCGAACTGAACAAGGCCAGCGCCACCGGCAAGGCCCTGGAAGACCGGGTCAGCCGCACCCTGGTGACCTCGCCGGTACGCGGTATCGTCAAGCAGCTAATGGTCAACACCATCGGCGGGGTGATCCAGCCGGGCAGCGACATGGTGGAAATCGTCCCGCTGGACGACACCCTGCTGGTGGAAGCCAAGATCCGTCCCCAGGACATTGCTTTCTTGCATCCGGGGCAGGAAGCGGTGGTCAAGTTCAGCGCCTATGACTACACCATCTACGGTGGCCTCAAGGCCCGCCTGGAACAGATCGGCGCCGATACCATCACCGATGAAGACAAGAAGACCACCTACTACATGATCAAGCTGCGCACCGACCGCAGCCACTTGGGCACCGATGAGAAGCCGCTGTTGATCATCCCCGGGATGGTGGCCTCGGTGGACATCATCACCGGCAAGAAAAGCATCCTCAGCTACCTGCTCAAGCCGATCATCCGCGCCCGCGCCGAAGCCTTGCACGAACGCTGATCCCTTTAAAAACCACCAGCCAGCCTTGTAGGAGCTGGCTTGCCAGCGAAGGGGCCTTGAGAGCGCCTTCGTCGGCGTACCGTCCCCAAGCGGTCCATCGGTTGAATCAACATATCGTTATTCACTAACGGTATTTAAATTAGTTTTCTTATATCTATAAAGTTGACTCCCTGCGTACCTGCCGACCAATCGGCGCGCCGCACGAAATGAACCCACACGGGATCTCCGTGAGTTTCTGATCGACGCGCGCGCCCTGGGCGCGCCTGCGCGGGAGTTTCAGTCATGTCTGCATCAGCCAGTGCCGCCTCCATTGCCGCACAAGCTTTCGAAATCCGGCCCTTGAATGGGGCTGTCGGCGCCGAGATCGTCGGCCTCGACCTGTCCCGGCCAGTCAACGACCAGGACTTCGCCCGCATCCACCGCGCCCACCTGGACCATCACGTGGTGGTGTTCCGCGACCAGCGCATCAGCCCCGAACAGCAGATTGCCTTCAGCCGTCGCTTCGGTGTGTTGCAGATTCATGTGCTCAAGCAGTTCCTGCTGGCCGGGCACCCGGAAATCCTCATCGTTTCCAACATCATCGAGAACGGCCAGTCCATCGGCCTGGGGGACGCCGGCAAGTTCTGGCACTCGGACCTCTCCTACAAGGAGCTGCCGAGTCTGGGCTCGATGCTGCACGCCCAGGAACTGCCAGCCGAAGGGGGCGACACCCTGTTCGCCAACATGCACCAGGCCTGGGACAACTTGCCCGAGGCGCTGCGCAAGGCGGTCGAGGGACGCAGCGCCGCCCACTCCTACACGGCGCGCTACAGCGAGACCAAGTTCGAGGGCAATTGGCGCCCGACCCTGACCCCGGAGCAACTGGCCCAGGTCGCCGAGGTGGTGCACCCGGTCGTGCGCACTCACCCGGAAAACGGCCGCAAGGCGTTGTTCGTCAGCGAGGGTTTCACCACCCGTATCGTTGGCCTGCCGGAAGACGAAAGCGCCCAGTTGCTGGCCGAGCTGTATGCCCACAGCGTGCTGCCGGACAACATCTACCGCCATCAATGGCAGCCCCACGACCTGGTGTTCTGGGACAACCGCTCGCTGATCCACCTGGCCGCCGGTTGCCCGAGCCATCTGCGCCGCAAGCTGTATCGCACCACCATCCAGGGCGACGCCCCTTACTGATCAGCCAGGCACGGCAGGAGAACCAGCATGTCCTTATCCATTCCCTTCATTCCCCGCCTCGGCAGGCTGGCCACGGCCATCGGCCTGGGTTTCAGCCTGCTGGCCGGCAGCCTGGTCGCGCCTGCGCCGGCCCAGGCCGAAGGCGAGATCCGCATCGCTGAACAGTTCGGTATCGTCTACCTGCTGCTCAATGTGGTGCGCGACCAGAACCTGATCGAAAAGCACGGCAAGGAGCAGGGCATCGACATCAAGGTCGACTGGACCCAGTTGTCCGGCGGCGCGGCGGTCAACGACGCGCTGCTGTCGGGCTCCATCGACATTGCCGGGGCCGGCGTCGGGCCGCTGCTGACCATCTGGGATCGCACCCACGGCCGGCAGAACGTCAAGGCCGTAGCCTCTCTGGGTAACTTTCCCTACTACCTGGTGAGCAACAATCCCAAGGTCAAGACTATCGCCGACTTCACCGAAAAGGACCGCATTGCGGTACCGGCGGTGGGGGTCTCGGTGCAATCGCGCTTCCTGCAATACGCCGCCGCCAAGCAATGGGGCGACAAGGAATTCAATCGCCTGGACAAGTACACCATCGCCGTTCCCCACCCGGACGCCACCGCCGCGCTGATTGCCGGCGGCACCGAGCTGACCGGGCACTTCTCCAACCCGCCATTCCAGGACCAGGCCTTGGAGAACCCCAATGTGCACGTGGTGCTCAATACCTACGACCTGCTGGGGCCCAACTCACCGACGGTGCTGTTCGCCACCGAGAAATTCCGCAACGACAACCCCAAGACCTACAAGGCCTTCGTCGAAGCCCTGGCCGAAGCGGCCGAGTTCGCCCAGCACGACAAGGGCGCAGCCGCCGATACCTACCTGCGCGTGACCAAGGCCAAGATCGACCGCGCCGCTTTGCTGAAGATCATCGACAACCCGCAGTTCGAGTTCAGCGTGACACCGAAAAACACCTACCCACTGGCGGAATTCCTCTACCGGGTCGGTGCGATCAAGAACAAGCCCGAGTCGTGGAAGGACTACTTCTTCCAGGATGCCAAACCGTTGCAGGGGAGCTGATCGCCATGAATGCCCCCTTGCCAGGCCACACGGCCAGCAATCGCGCTGCCATCGCCCAGGCGCTGTTGGCGGTGGAACAAGTCAGCCTGGAATACCGCACCCCGCAGCGGGTGGTGCGGGCCACCCACCAGGTGAGTTTCGAGGTTGATCCGGCCGACCGCTTTGTCCTGCTGGGGCCTTCTGGCTGCGGCAAGTCGACCCTGCTCAAGGCCGTGGCCGGGTTCATCCAGCCCTGTGAGGGCGAGATTCGCCTGCAAGGCCAGCGCGTCAGCCAGCCCGGGCCGGATCGTATCGTGGTGTTCCAGGAGTTCGACCAGTTGCCCCCCTGGAAAACCGTGAAGCAGAACGTGATGTTTCCCTTGCTGGCGTCGAAGACCCTCGGCCGCCGCGAGGCCGAAGAGCGCGCCCTGGAATACCTGGAGAAAGTCGGCCTGGCGGCTTTCGCCGATGCCTATCCGCATACCCTGTCCGGTGGCATGAAGGCCCGGGTGGCGATCGCTCGCGCCCTGGCCATGCAGCCGAAGATCCTGCTGATGGACGAGCCTTTCGCCGCCCTCGACGCCCTGACCCGGCGCAAGATGCAGGAGGAGTTGCTGCGGCTCTGGGAGGAGGTGCGCTTCACCTTGCTGTTCGTCACTCACTCCATCGAGGAAGCGCTGGTGGTGGGCAATCGCATCCTCCTGTTGTCGCCTCATCCGGGGCGCGTGCGGGCGGAAGTCCACAGCCACCAGTACGACCTGCAGAGCCTCGGTGGCGTGGCCTTTCAACAGACCGCGCGGCGCATCCACCGCTTGCTGTTCGATGAAGGCCAATCGCCGGAAACTGAAACCGAGCTGGATTTCGCCGATATCCGTATCGCTTATTGAGCCGTCAGGCCACCGTTGAACGAGGAATGCCCGATGAGCCACTCATCCCCTGCGCGCGAGGAATACGAAGTTGTCCTGCAGCCCTTGCTGCAAGTGCCCCTGGAACGCGAGCTGCCCCTGGGGCAGCGCCTCTGGCAACAAGGCTGGTTGCGCAAGAGCCTGATCCTGGTCCTGCTGGCGCTGCTCTGGGAAGCCGTGGCCCGTTACCAGAACAACGACCTGCTGCTACCGAGTTTTCTGCAAACTGCCAGCGCTCTTTACCAGGGCCTGCTCAGCGGCGAATTGCTGGGCAAGGTGGGCATTTCCCTGGTGGTGCTGCTCAAGGGCTACCTGATCGGCATCGTCCTAGCGTTTGCCTTGACCACCCTGGCGGTCTCGACCCGGCTTGGCCGTGACCTGCTGAGCACCCTGACCTCGATGTTCAATCCGCTGCCGGCCATCGCCCTGCTGCCCCTGGCGCTGCTGTGGTTCGGCCTGGGGCAGAACAGCCTGATCTTCGTGCTGGTGCATTCGGTGCTCTGGGCTTTGGCCTTGAACACCTATGCCGGGTTTCTCGGGGTTTCCGAAACCCTGCGCATGGCCGGGCGCAACTACGGCCTCAAGGGCCTGCGCCTGGTGCTGTTCGTCCTGATCCCGGCGGCGCTGCCGTCGATTCTCGCCGGGTTGAAGATCGGCTGGGCTTTCGCCTGGCGCACCCTGATCGCTGCCGAGCTGGTGTTCGGCGCCACCAGCGGCAAGGGTGGCCTGGGCTGGTACATCTTCCAGAACCGCAATGAGTTGTACACCGACAAGGTGTTTGCCGGGCTGGCAGTGGTGATCCTCATCGGCCTGCTGGTGGAAAACCTGATCTTCGACACCCTGGAGCGGATCACGGTAAAACGCTGGGGCATGCAGCGCTGAGCTACCCCGTCCGCCAGCCCCCCCGACCGTAGGAGCTGGCTTGCCAGCGAAAGCGTCCTCAAGGGCTATGCAAGGTTCGAGGGCCCATTCGCCGGCAAGCCGGCTCCTACGCGGCTAGTGGGTTCACGGGTAAGGATTGATCTCCCTCATTTTCCTCGGCGCCAAGCCTGCTAGCATTGCGCCTGGATCATCCCTGACCAGTCACGAGTGCTCAACATGCAACTTCCGGACATGAACCTTCTGGTGGCCCTCGACGCCCTGCTCGACGAGGGCAGCGTGGTGGGCGCGGCGCGGCGCATGAACCTCAGCCCGGCGGCCATGAGCCGGACCCTGACGCGGATCCGCGACGCCCTCGGCGACCCGGTGCTGGTACGTGCCGGACGCGGCCTGGTGCCCACCCCCAAGGCCCTGGAACTGCGCAGCCAGGTGCGCGATGTAGTGGAGCAGGCGGCCCTGGTGTTCCGCTCGGCGGACAAGGTCGACCTGGGTTCCCTGCAGCGGCGCTTCAACGTGCGCGCCAACGATTTTTTCGTCGGCGTGTATGGCGGTCGCCTCATCGATACCCTGGAGCGTCAGGCGCCCTTGTGCGAGCTGCGCTTCGTGCCCGAAGGCGATGGCGATGACGAGGCCCTGCGGGAGGGAAGGATTGACCTGCGGATTAGCAACACCCGGCCCCTGACCCCGGAAGTCAAGGTGCAGAACCTGTTCACCACCGCCTTTGTCGGCCTGGTGCGCGAAGGCCACCCGCTGTTGGACGAAGACATCACCGCCGAGCGTTTTGCCGCGTTTCCCCATATCAGCATGTCTCGCCGGGGCATAGCCCGTGGACCTATCGATGCGGCCCTGGCCGAGCAGGGCCTGGAGCGCCGGGTGCCGCTGATTGCCCCGAGCTTCCACGCCGCCATGTTCATGCTGCCGGATTCGGACCTGATCCTGCCGGTGCCCCAGGAAACCCTGCTCAGCGTCTCGCGCCTGGGCCTGCGCTTGCGTTCGTTCGTGCTGCCGATTTCCCTGCCGACTCTGGTCCTGACCCAGGCCTGGCATCCGCGCTACGACAAGGACCCGGCGCACAAGTGGTTTCGCGAAACCCTGCGCACCTCCTGCCAGGCCACCTGGCAAGAAGCCCAGCCGGTCTCTTCGTAGGAGCCGGCTTGCCGGCGAAAGCGGTCTTGAGGGCCCCTTCGCTGGCAAGCCAGATCCTACGGTCAACAGGGTTAATAATTGCGTCTGACGCACTTATAAACTGTCGATAAGTCAGTTTTCGTCAGCATCGGCTGTTCATAAACTGCTCTGGTTTTCTTGTCTGGAGCAGTATTTCCATGAGTTCCCTCGCTGTCGCTGCGCCTGCTTCGGTTGAAGCCGCCAGCAAGCCGGCAGCCATTGCACCGCCGTTGTTCGGGCCGCGGATCATCATCGGCCTGGTGGGCGTGCTGCTGGCGGTGCTGGTCTCGGGCCTCAACGAGATGGTGACCAAGATCGCCCTGGCGGATATTCGTGGTGCGCTGTTCATCGGCTACGACGAAGGCACCTGGCTGTTGGCCTGCTACACCGCCACTTCGGTGGCGGCCATGGCCTTCGCGCCCTGGTGTTCGGTGACCTTTTCCCTACGGCGCTTCACCCTGTGTGCCATTGGCCTGTTCACCCTGCTGGGGGTGCTGTGCCCCTTCGCCCCGAACTACGAAAGCCTGTTGCTGCTGCGCACCCTGCAAGGTCTGGCCGGCGGCGCGCTGCCACCGATGCTGATGACCGTGGCCCTGCGTTTCCTGCCGGCCAACGTCAAGCTCTACGGCCTGGCCGGGTATGCCCTGACCGCCACTTTCGGCCCCAGCCTGGGCACGCCCCTGGCAGCACTCTGGACCGAGTACGTGGGCTGGCAATGGGCGTTCTGGCAGGTGGTGCTGCCTTGCCTGCTGGCGATGGCGGCGGTGGCCTACGGCCTGCCCCAGGACCCGCTGCGCCTGGAGCGTTTCAAGCAGTTCAACTGGCGCGGCCTGCTGCTGGGCTTTCCGGCGATCTGCATGCTGGTGATCGGTATCCTGCAGGGCAACCGCCTGGACTGGTTCGAGTCGCCGCTGATCTGTGTGCTGCTGGCCGGCGGCCTGGTGCTGCTGGTGCTGTTCATGATCAACGAATGGTCGCAGCCGATTCCCTTCTTCAAGCTGCAGATGCTCGGCATCCGCAACCTGTCCTTCGCCCTGCTGACCCTGGCCGGGGTGCTGGTGGTACTGACGGCGGTGATCATCATCCCGTCCGCCTATCTGGCTCAGGTCCAGGGCTACCGGCCGTTGCAGACCGCGCCGGTGATGCTGGTGATGGCCCTGCCGCAACTGCTTGCGCTGCCCCTGGTGGCAGCACTGTGCAACCTGCGCTGGGTCGATTGCCGCTGGGTGCTGGGGATCGGCCTGGGCATGCTGGTGCTGTCCTGTCTGGGCGGTACGCACCTGACCGCGGCCTGGATCCGTGACGACTTCTATGTGCTGCAACTGCTGCAGATCTTCGGCCAGCCCATGGCAGTGCTGCCATTGCTGATGCTTTCCACCGGCAGTATCACCCCGATGGAAGGGCCTTTTGCCTCGGCGTGGTTCAACACCGTGAAAGGCCTGGCGGCGGTGATTGCCACCGGTGTGCTGGATGTGCTGACCACACGCCGCCTGCATTTTCATTCGACCATGCTGGTGGACAGCCTGGGCAACTCGCCTCTGGTGGACGACGGCGTCGCCGGCCTGGCCCGGCGCCTGCACCAGCAGGCCGTGGTGCTGACCTCCGCCGACCTCTACTACTGCATGGCAGGGCTGGCCGCTGTGCTGATCCTGCTGATTTTCTGGCTGCCGACGCGGATCTACCCACCGCGGGCGCCGACTTGAACGAGACCTTTGTCATGACGACCCAGAACAAACACAAAATCGCGATTGCGGTAGCGGCAGTGGCGGCCCTTGGCGTGCTGGCCTACCTGGCGCTGCCGGGGCTGTTCGGCCGCGCCGGCGAGCAGACCACCAACGACGCCTTCATCGCCGCCGACTACACCCTGGTGGCCCCGCGCGTGGCGGGGTTCATCAAGGAAGTGCTGGTGGAGGACAACCAGCAGGTCAAGGCCGGGCAACTGCTGGCGCTGATCGACGACCGTGACCTGCGGGCCGCGGCCCAGGCGGCGGATGCCGAGACTCTGGTGGCCAAGGCGCAGTTGCAGAACGCCCGGGCGACCCTGGACCGGCAGAGTTCGGTGATCGCCCAGGCCCAGGCTGCCTTGAGCGCGGCCCAGGCCGAGCGAGCCTTTGCCGAGCATGAACTGAACCGCTACAACCACCTGGCCGGGGTCGGCGCCGGCACGGTGCAGAACGCCCAGCAGGCCCGGACCCGCATCGACCAGGCCAGCGCCCGGCTGGCCACCGCCACCGCAGCCCTGGCGGCGGAGCGCAAGCAGGTGGAGATCCTCACCGCTCAGCGCGACGCCGCGGAAGGCGGCTTGAAACGTGCCCAGGCGGCCCTGGAAATGGCCAGCTACGAGTTGTCCTACACGCGCATCGTGGCGCCGGTGGACGGCATGGTCGGCGAGCGCGCGGTGCGGGTCGGTGCCTATGTCACCCCGGGCAGCAAGATCCTTGCCGTGGTGCCGCTGCAGCAGGCCTATGTACTGGCCAACTTCCAGGAAACCCAGCTGACGGCCATGCATGCCGGGCAGGTGGTGGAGGTGCGGGTCGACAGCCTGGGCGGCGAGACCCTGCATGGTCGGGTGGAAAGCCTGGCCCCGGCCACCGGTGTGACCTTCGCCGCGGTGAAGCCGGATAACGCCACCGGCAACTTCACCAAGGTGGTGCAGCGCATTCCGGTGAAGATCCTTCTGGAACCCAACCAGCCGTTGGCCGAGCGGTTGCGGGTGGGCATGTCGGTGGAAGCCAGCGTGGACACCCACAGCTCTGCCACCAGCGCCCGCGAGGTGACCCAGCGATGAGCCGCGAACGCAGCCGTCACAGACGCTCCCACGGGCTCCGCACTCTGCTGGCGCTGAGCCTGCTGTCCCTGGCCGCGTGCAATGTCGGCCCGGATTTCCAGAGGCCCCAGGCGACCCAGGTCCAGGCCTGGTCCGCCCCGGCCCAGGCCGCTGCCAGCCAGGCGGTGGACAGTGCCCTGCAGGAGCGCTGGTGGGAGGTGTTCAACGACCCGCAACTGTCGGCCCTGAGCCGTCGCGTCCTGAGCGATAACCTCGACCTGCAACTGGCCACCAGCCGTTTGCAGCAGAGCCGGGCGGCGCGCCAGGTCATCACAGCCGAACGCTATCCGAGCACCTCGGCCAATGGCGGCTACGGGCGCAAGCGCAACAGTGCCGAGGGCCTGAACGACCCTTCGGGGAACAACGGAAAATCAGCCTTCAATCTCTGGGAAGCGGGCTTCTCCGCCTCCTGGGAGCTGGATTTCTGGGGCCGGGTGCGGCGCGAAACCGAGGCCGCCGACGCGACCCTGGAAGTGGCGGAGAACGACCGGCGCGGGGTGCTGCTGTCGGTACTGGCGGAAACCGCCCAGGACTACATCCAACTGCGCGGCGTGCAGAGCACCCGGGCGGTCACCGAGCAGAACCTCGAGGTCGCCCGGCACAGCCTGAAACTCTCGCAACTGCGCCTGGCCGACGGCGTGGCCACCGACCTGGACGTGGCCGAAGCCGCCGCCCAGGTCGCCACCATCGAGGCGCAACTGCCGGAGCTGCAACAGCGCCAGGCGCAGTTGATCAATGCCCTGAGCCTGCTGCTGGGGGAGCCACCCCAGGCCTTGCACCAGGAACTGGCCAGCGATGCGCCAGTGCCGCAACCGCCATCCCAGGTGGCTATTGGCCTGCCTTCGCAACTGGCCGAGCGGCGTCCGGATATCCGCCAGGCCGAGGCGCGCCTGCATGCAGCCACGGCCAGCATTGGTGTGGCCAAGGGCGATTTCTATCCGCGCATTACCCTGTCCGGCAACTTCGGCTCCCAGGCCCTGCAACTGGCGGACTTCGGTTCCTGGAGTTCGCGGCAGTTCGGCATCGGCCCGCAGTTCAGCCTGCCGCTGTTCGATGGCGGCCGCCTGCGGGGCATGCTTCAGTTGCGCGAGGCCCAGCAGCAGGAAGCAGCCCTGGCCTACCAGCAGACGGTGCTGCGGGCCTGGCACGAAATCGACGACCAACTGACCCGCTACAACGCCAGCCAGTTGCGCCGCGACAGCCTGGCCGAAGCGGTACGGCAGAACCAGATCGCCCTGCGCACGGCACAGCAGCAGTACATCGAAGGGGTGGTGGATTTCGTCAACGTGCTGACGGTGCAGGGCGCCTTGCTGGCAACCCAGGAGCAGTTGGTGGAAAGCTCGGCCGGAGTGTCCCTGGCCATGGTTGGCCTGTACAAGGCGCTGGGGGGTGGTTGGCAGTCGGTCTACCCATTGCAGGCTGCCAGCCAGCCACGTTGAAAAGCGTTTTGCCTGGATTGAGAAAAAAGTGTAATGATAATTGCTCTCAATCATGTGCGCAGTTTCATTCATGCAAGCCACCACTGACGGCAACGCTCAACTCCATCGTCTGTATCAGGATCATCACGGCTGGTTGCAGGGCTGGTTGCGCAAGCGCCTGGGCGATCGCGAGCATGCCGCGGACGTGGCGCAGGATACCTTCCTGCGCCTCTTGCTCTCGGGGCGTTTTCCCGGGCAGCAGGAAAGCCGCAGCTACCTGGCGCAGATCGCCCGCAACCTGGTGGTCGACCAATGGCGGCGCGCGCGCATCGAGCGCGCCTACCTGGAAAGCATCGCCCACTTGCCGGAGCCGCAGACCCCCTCCCTGGAAAGCCGCGCGCTGATTCTCGAAACCCTGATGCAGATCGACGCCATGCTCGACCGCATGCCGGACAAGGTGCGCCAGGCCTTTGTCATGTCGCAGTTCGAGGGGCTGGGCTATGCGCAGATTGCCGAGCGCCTGGAGGTTTCCGTCAGCTCGGTGCAGAAGTACATGACCCGGGCGATCCAGGCTTGTTACCAGGTGCTCTACGCAGAATGAAACCTCGTCAGGCACCCATTGCCCCCAGCGTTGTCGAGCAGGCCAGCGAGTGGCTGATGCTGCATTGGGGCGGCGAATTGAGCGCGCAGCAGCGCAGCGCCTTCGACGCCTGGCAGCAGGCCGATCCCGAGCACCAGCGAGCCTGGCAACGCCTGCAGCAACTGCAACAGACCCTGCAAGGCGTGCCGGAACACAGCACCCATGTACTGTTGGCCAAGGCGCCGGACCAGCAGCGCCGCGCCGCACTGAAGCTGCTCGGCTTGCTGTTGGTGGCCGGTGGCAGCGGCTACCTGGTGCAAGACAGCCAGCCCTGGCGAGCGGCCTTCGCCGGGCAGCGCAGCGCCACCGGGGAAATACGCCACCTGACCCTGAGCGACGGCAGCCGTCTGGACCTCAACAGCGCCAGCGCCGTCGACCTGCTGTTCAGCGCCAGCGAACGGCGCATCCGCCTGATCCAGGGCGAGATCCTGCTGACCAGCGGGCATGACCCGTCGCGGCCGCTGATCGTGGAAACCCCCGCCGGCGATATCCAGGCCCTGGGCACACGTTTCGCCGTGCGCGAGTTGGACGGCGGCACCCGGGTCGATCTTTACGAAGGGGCCCTGCGGATCAGCCCCCGCCACACCCAGGCCCTGCAACTGAATGCCGGCGAACGCCTGTGGTTCGACGCCGGCCGGGTGTCGGCCCGGCAAGTGGCCCAGGTCAATGCCAGCAGTTGGAGCGAGGGCCGGTTGATTGCCGAACGCCAGCCCCTGGGGCAGTTCGTCGCTGAGCTGTCACGGTATCGGCCAGGGGTGCTGCGCTGCGATGAGCAGGTGGCGGGCTTGCTGCTGACCGGGGTCTTTCCCCTGGCCGACAGCGATGCGGTGCTCGCAGCCCTGGAGCGCTCGCTACCGGTACGGGCCCATGCGGTGACCCGCTACTGGGTAACCCTCAAGCCGCGAGGCTGAATGCAAAAATATTTTGTCAGGCGGTTGTCGATTCCGGCGCGCCGTTCGGGATACCCCATGAAAGCCGATCAAGACGCATTCTCATGGGGAGTTCAGGAATGCCTTACCAGACCGCTGCATCCATTTTGACCCTGGGCGCTACCGCGCGCCGCCGAGCCTTTGTTGCGCTGCTGGCGGTGGCACCCGTGCTGCCAGGCATTGTCCAGGCCGAGCCGGGCAGCCAGAGCCAGGCCCGCGACTACCAGATCGCCCCCGGCAACCTCGATCAGGTGCTGAACCGCTTTGCCAGTGCGGCGGGCATTCTCCTGTCGGTGGATGCGAGCATGACTGCCGGCAAGCACAGCCAGGGCCTGCAAGGCCGCTACGAAGTGGCGCAAGGGCTGCACCAGCTCCTCGCGGGGACCGGCCTGCAAGCCACCCAGAGTGGTGCCAGCTGGGGGTTGCAGCCAGTGGCCCAGGGCGCTGCGCTGGAGCTGGGGCCAACCCGCATCGGCGCCACCCAAGTGGATGAAAATGCCTGGGGCGCAGTGCCGGGGATCGTGGCCAAGCGCAGCGCCACCGGCAGCAAGACCGATTCGGCGCTGGTGGAGATTCCGCAGACCATCAACGTGATCGGCGCCAAGGAAATCAGCGCCCGTGGTGCCCAGAGCGTGACCGAGGCGCTGCTCTATACCCCGGGCATGACCGGCGGCGGCTTTTCCGACCGGGTGAAGATTTTCGACGAACCCACCTCCCGTGGTTTTTCACCGACTCCGCTGTACCTCGACGGCCTGCACTTGCCCTATGGCGGTGGCAGTACCGGGGGGGCCCTGCAGATCGAGCCCTATTCCCTGGAGCGCATCGAAGTGCTCAAGGGCCCGGCCTCGGTGCTCTACGGGCAGAACCAGCCGGGCGGGATCGTCAACATGGTCAGCAAGCGGCCCACCGAGACCCCCGTGCATCAGCTGAAAGTGGAAGCCGGCAGCTACGACCACAAGAGCATCGCCCTGGACCTGGGCGGCCCGCTGGATGAGCAGGGGCAGTTCCTCTATCGCCTGACCGGCCTGGCCAGCGACAGCCAGGACGCCATCGATTACGTGCAGCGCCAGCGTCAGTTCATCGCCCCGAGCCTGACCTGGCGGCCGGATGACGACACCCAACTGACGGTGTTTGCCCAGTTCCAGAAGGACAACGACGTGCCCGAGGCCCAGGGCCTGCCCAGCGTGGGCACGGTGTTCGCCAACCCCAACGGCAAGATCGACCGCGACCTGTTTCTCGGCGAGCCCGGGGTCAATGCCTACGACCGTGACCAGTTCGTCGTGGGCTACGAGTTCTCCCATCGCCTGAACGATGTCTGGACCCTGAAGCAGAATGCCCGCTACGCCGACGTCGACGACCGTTACCGTGCGCCGCTGCACGGCTACAAGTTCGTCACCAACCCCAAGACCGGGCTCGACGACCAGCGCTACATGACCCGCTACGGGGTCGACTGGAAGCAGCACAACAAGGTCTTCGGCGTGGATAACATCGCCCAGGCCGAGTTCGACACCGGGCCGTTCAACCACACGGTGCTGGTGGGGCTGGACTACTACCACTTCAATTCGAAATACCACGGCAAGTACGACTACAACCCGCCGATTCTCGACATGTTCACCCCCACCTACGGCCAGTCGCTGAATTTCGGCAACGCTTACCAGTGGGACAACACCATCATCCAGACCGGCCTCTACGTGCAGGACCAGATCAAGTACGAGAAGTGGGTGCTGGTGCTGGGCGGTCGCAACGATTGGGCGGAAACCGACAACAAGGCGCCGCTGGGTGGGGCCCATACCAACGTCAAGAACCAGTCCTTCACCGGGCGCGGGGGGTTGGTGTACCTGTTCGACAACGGGCTGGCGCCCTTTGTCAGCTACTCGGAATCCTTCCTGCCGTTGAGCGGCACCAGCTTCCAGCGCAGCGCGTTCGAACCTTCCACCGGCAAGCAGTACGAAGTGGGGGTGAAATTCCAGCCTCCGGGCCAGGAGAGCTTCGTCCAGGTATCGGCCTATCAGCTGGACCAGGAGAACATTCTGACCACCGACCTGGCCAACCCCGGGTTCAGTATCCAGAGCGGCGCGGTGCGCTCCCGGGGTATCGAGCTTGAAGTCAAGGCCAGCCTCAGCGAATCGCTGGACGTGATTGCCTCGGCATCGCGCAACGACATCAAGTACACCAAGGACAACGATGGCCGCGAGGGTCGCCACCCGGCGGGCATGCCACCCCTGACTGCTGCGTTGTGGCTCAACTACACCATCCTGGGCGACACCCCCCTGGCAGGCCTGGGAGCGGGCGTTGGCACCCGCTACGTCAAGGGCAGCTACGGCACCGACTACGACGGCGCCTTCCAGATCCCTTCCTACACCGTGTACGACGCCGGCCTGACCTACGACCTTGAAAAGTCGCCGTTGCAGCTCAAGGGCGTGAAGCTGGCGCTGAACGTGAAGAACCTCACCGACAAGACCTACGTCGCCAACTGCACCAGCATCTGGGACTGCTACTACGGCGAAGGCCGGACCATGGTCTCGAGCCTGACTTATGACTGGTAAGGCCGCAGCAGCTGGGCTCACCAGTAGTCCGGCTTGATAGCGGGCGCCTTGCGGGTCGCCACTCGTTCGGGGAACTGGTGCTTGCACAGTTCTTCTGCGCTGACGACCCGGCGCATCCAGTGGGCCTGGGCTTTCAGTGAGCCGGGTTGCGGGCGCTGATACTGCGGGCGGTGAGGCAGGATCACGCCAAGGGTCAAGTCCGGGAAGTCTTCGCGAATGGCCCGCAGCGCTGGTGCCATATCGGTGTCTCCCGAGACCAGCACCAGTTGCTCGATGCGTTCATCTGGAGGATGCAGGGCTTGCCTGGCTGCGAGGCGGTACATGCTGATCGCCAGATGGACGTCGGTTTCCTTTTCCTCAAGTTTCCAGATGTCCACCGTGTCCTGGCGTGAAGCCCCTACGGCTTTATTGATGAAGCGTGGGGCTTTGGCCGGTTCAAGCTGATGGCGCCCCAGGTGCACATTGACCTGGGACGCCTTCAAGGCGCGCAGGTAGGTGTCTTGTGCTTCCTTGGAGGCCCGGCCACGGGTGGCCAGCCGGGGTTTGACTGAAGAAGTGAAGTAGTCCACCGAGGCCAGTCGGCTGGCGGGGTTTTCGATCTGCACGATATGGGTCAGCAACCCAGGCAGGTCGAGCCACTTGAATGGGGTGTCGGCCAGCAACCCGTAGAACAGGTTGTAGCCATCGACAAAGAAGGCCGTGCGCACTATTCCATTCCCTGGAAACGAAAAAACCGGCCTGGGCCGGTTTTTTCACCCCAACGGCCAGCGAACTGAATCTCTGCGTACGGGGTTGAGTTGTGAGGTCGAGCCTAGTGCCTGTATTCGTCGAGGTCAATCCTTGTCCGACGAGAGAGGCATCACAAATGACTGCTTGGCATATCAACTCCGCAGGAACCGTTTTGCCCCAGCAGGCTTCGAGGATCAAGGGCATCGATGGGTATTACTGTGAGCACTTATTGCACCGGATTCAGGGCTCAGGCTGAGGATTCTGCAAGAACACCACGTAGCCCTTGAACCAGGGGCTGTCGCGCAGGGCCTGGGGTTCCTGCCATTCACCGCCCTGGATCAGGCCGACCTTGTAGGGCAGGCCCATGCGGTCCAGGCGCGGCAGGTAGCTGGCGTAGTTGGGGATGCTGCGGCGGCCCTGGTAGGTCTGCACCACCACTTCGTCCACCACGCCCTTGAGCTGGCCGATGGCTTGCGGGTCGGCGTTGCTGCCCCAGTCCATCAACCCGGTGATGCTCAGGCGGTAGTGCGCCGGCAGGCGTTGGCGCAGGTCGCGCAGGAAGTGGCCATAGCGCTCCAGGTCGTGGGTGCTGCTGTCGAAATCGATCTGGATGCCCACCACCTGGGTGCCCGTGGCCTGCCAACGCCGGACCTGGCCCAGCAACTGGTCATACAGCGGTTCGGGCCAGGCCAGGGTGTGGGCGCGGTAGACCACCCACACCTGCTCCTGGCGCAGACGCGACACTGGCAGGCCCTGGGCGATGAGCTGGACGCCGCTGGCCGGATGGCGCCGCGAGCGGCTGATCTGGCCCTGGAGGATGTACAGGGTCTTGGCCCGGGCCAGCACCGGCTGGGTTTTGACCCCGCTCCACAGCCAGAAGGCGTCGTGGTCGGCGGCCTGCACTGGCGCCGCGCCGGCCGCCGGGGTGGCCCACCACAGCCAGAGCGGCAGCAGGCCGTAACCCAGGGACTTCATTCTCACCAGTAGTAGCGCAATGACTGGCTCCATTGGGTATCCCCCAGCTTGGTCTTCAACTGACGGAACCAAGCCTTGCGCACGGCCGGTTCGACGCCGGCGCCGCCACAGTTGTTGTGGCCCGAGGAGGCGTAGCAGTTGATGGCCCGGTACAAGGCGTAGGCCCGGTCGTCACGGCTGGCCTTGGGGTTGTTGATCACCACCTGATAGCCGTCGAGCCGCGAGAACGGCTTGCCCGGGAACGCATCCGGGGTGCCGCCCAGGTTCTGGGCCGGTGGCGGGGTGTCCAGGGGCATGCGGTCGAAGCCGCTGAAGCGCATGAACTCGCCGAGGCAGATCAGCCCGGCCGGAGCCTTGGGATCACGCTGCAGGAGGGCGGCCGTCTCCACCAGGTTCGGGCAGCGGTAGTCGGGGGGTTGCGCTTCGGGCTGTGCGCCATTCCAGTGGAAATCCTGCAATGGCGTGGTACTGAGGTAGATGTAGCCCAGGCTGGCGGGAAGACTGGCGTCGGGCAGGGTGGGCGGCAGTTGCGCGTAGTCCTGGCCGAAGGCCGCGTACTGGCCGCGGGTCAGGTCCTTGTACAGCAGGATAAAGCGCGCGGCGTTGCGCTCTTCTGCCGAGTCGGCCTTCTGCGCCTGTTGGCGCAGCAGTTTGGGCGAGGCCACCTGGCGCAGGAGAATGGCGCGCACCTGGGCAGTCTTGATCGGCGAGTCGTCGGCGAACACCTTGGCCAGTTGCCCGCTGCGCTCGTAGGTATAGGCCAGGGCCAGTTCCAGCTGTTCGCGTTGCAGCGGTTGCTGGGCCAGGGGCAGCAATTGCAGCCACAGCGCCTCGGCGCCTTTCCAGTCCTGTTGGGCCTGCATTGCCAGGCCACGCAGGATCTGCTGGCTGAAGCTCAGGTAGTCCAGTTGCGCCGGCACTTGGCTGGGCAATTGTTTGAGCGCCGCCGCCGGTTGTTTTTCGACATACAGGCTGAAAGCGGCCTGGAGATAGTCGAACAGCGCCGGCTGGCTGGCGAACTGGGCCTTCTGCTGTTGCAGGGCATCCGGGGTCAGGGGCGCCGAGGGGGCGTCGCGCATGCGCATCAGGTCCTTGACCGCCAGCAGCAGCGGGGCCTTGAAGTGGTCTTCGGGCAGGCTCAGCAGTTTGTAGTCGACTTCTTCCACCAGGTCGTCCAGAGGCATGTTGCGCGGGGTGCCGGGAGCTTGGGTCAGTTGCCAGGCGTAGTCCTCGGCCAGGGCCTGGGTGTCGCCCGTCAGCCAGTGCACACGGCGGATCAGACCCTTGGCGGAAACGGCGTAACGGCCCTGTGGATAAGTCTTCAGGTAGGCCTCGAAACCGGCGCCGGCCTGTTGCAGGACGGCTTTGTCCACATGCTCCAGATTGACCATGCTCCATTCATCGAAGGCGTTTTGCTGGGCCAGGTTGAGCAGGGTGCGCGGGCTCATGTAGGCCGCGGTTTCGGCCAGCCAGGGCTGGGGACTGTCCTTGAGCGCGGCAAAACCGTTGCCGGCTTCGTTGAAGCGGCCGCTGTAGAAGTCGGCGGCGGCCTGCAGGTAGCCGGCGAACGCCTTGGCCGCCGCCGAGTTCAGGTTGGCCGGCAGCAGCTTGCTCATTTCGCTGGCGTTCCAGTCGCAGCTGGCCAGCAGTTGCACCCGGGCCTCGGCCAGGGCCTGGCGTTCTTCCGGGCTCAGTGGCGCCTGGTCGAGCTGCTCCACAAAAGCCAGGGCACTGGCGTCCGAGTTGCTGCGGCAGCGGCTGCCTTCTCCGGAGAGAAAGCCGTTCCCGGCGGCTTCCTTGCTATCGCGACGCAGGCCTACGGCCTGCAGCAGGCTGTCGAGCTGCTCGGTGGCGGGCGAGGGGCCGGGCTTGGGTGGGTTGCCAGTGTCGGGATCGAGTTCGGGCTGCGCCGGGTGCAGGCGATAGTGCATGAAGGGCACAGGGCCGTAGCCCATGCCCAGTTCATCCTGGGTCAGGGCCCGGGGTGCCAGGGGCAGGCTGCCCTGGTCGGCCAGCAGCAGCCGCAGGTTGACCCGGCTGTCGTTGCCCGGGCTGAGAAAGGGCAGGTTGCTGCAACCGTCCAGGCGATTTGTGTAGAGCGACCAGGTCGGCGAGCAGATGTCATCCGAGCTGGCCTGCGCCTGGCCGGCGCACAGGGCGGTGAGGGTCAATGCCGAGAGCAGAAGCTTGCGCATGAATTGTCCTTAATTCAGAAAAGCCATGAGGGCAGGTTCCGAGTGTGGCGAAAATCATACAGAAGGCGCCGGCTGGCACCTACGTCGCTGGTTAGAAAATCCGCCGTTCTGTGACGCCCCTTTGCTGTCCTCCGGTCTATGTTCATCCATTGCCGGTGATGGCCGGGCCTGACCCCATACCGCGGTACCCGAGGGCAATCGGCAGGCGTCGCACATGACATTCGAGGAGCGGCTTTTTACCCTTGCGCCTGTGCTTTGCGGTTTTCCAGGCAAAGGACGATGCTGTCGGGGTTTGAGCGACCAGATCTGGCGAGTTTATGGGGAGCAAGGAATGGATTTTCGCAGAGCGCCGGAGTTGATCGGGCGTTTGCAAGAGCAGGCCGTCGTGTCTCGGGAGCAAGGTTTGCAGCGGCTGATGCGCTTGGCGCTTGAGTATTGGTTGCTGCCGGTGTTGCTGTTGGCTGCGGCGGTTCGCTTTTATGACCTGACCGCCGCGGCCATCTGGGGCGACGAAGGTTCCAGCCTGGTGCTCAGCCAGTATTCGCTGAGCGAAATCTGGTTTCATGCGGCCCGCGACGTCCATCCGCCGCTGTATTTCATGCTGTTGCGTGGTTGGATTGAACTGTTCGGCGACGGGATTTTTTCCATTCGCACCTTCAGCGCGCTGCCAGGGATAGTTACCGTAGGGCTCGGCATGTGGCTGGTGGCGCTGCTGGCGACCCGTCGCGCGGCGATTCTCGCCGGTGTGCTGCTGGCCCTGCTGCCCACGGCCGTGCGCTACAGCCAGGAAGTGCGCATGTATGCGCTGCTGGGCCTGTTGCTGTTGGGAGCGACCCTGGCCCTGGTGTACTGGCTGCGCCAGCCTTCGCGTCCCGGCTATCTGTTGAGCTACGCACTGCTGATGACCCTGGCTTTCTACACCCATTACTTCACGGTGTTCTGCGTGCTGGCGCACTGGCTGTACCTGGCCGTTTCGGGCGTGCGCGCCGAGGGTGGCGGGCGCTTGGTCACCCGCCCGGCCTGGTGGCTGGCGAATGCGGCGATCGTGCTGCTGTTCCTGCCCTGGGTTCCGGAGTTGCTGGACCTGCTGCGGCACATGGACGAGTTGAAAGCTAACGGCGATGTCGGCTGGGAGCCGGTGGTCACCTGGTCTTCGCTGCCGGCGATGGTCTGGCAATTGCTGATCCAGGACGAAGGCGACAACCTGCCAGGTGCGCTGTTCGTGGGCATGCCGCTGCTGTTGCTGGCGGTCTGTAGCGTCCTGGCCTGGCGTGATGGTGCACCTGCCAGGTTCGGTGGGCTGCTGGCGAGTTTCACCCTGCTGCCGTTGTTGTTGGTGTTTGCGGTGTCGTTCGCTTCGCCAGTGTTTATCGAACGCTACCTGACCGCGTATGCCTTGGGCTTGCCGATGATCATGGCGGTGCTCATCGATCGCTGGCTTAAGACTGCCCGGCTGGTGGCGCTGGCGTTGCTGCTGGGGTTCGTGGGGCTGGAAGCGGTGGGGCTGAAAAACAACATCGATGTCGACGCCAACGACCAGATCAGCGTGATGGTCGACTACGTCAACCGGCACTACGTCGCGGGCGACCGCATCGTTATCAGCGACATGCTCTGGTACTTGAGCTACGTCTACTACAACCGCACCGATGCCCAGCCGATGCTCTATACGCCGCCGCTGCCGGGAGGCACCTCCAGCAGGCCGAACGCCTACGGCTTCGGCACCCTGATCGACCACCCGGATCAGGTTTACCTGGATCAGTTGAGCGCCTTGTCAGTGGGCAGCGGGCGCTATTGGCTGGTGGGGTCGGACGATCAGTCCGAGGAATTCGCGCCATTGCCCCAGGGGTGGCACAAAGTCGGTCAGTTCGCCGCGGGTGGTACTCGGGCCCGCTTGTTTGTCCTCTGTGGCTCGGCAGCCGGCGCCTCCTGTGCCGGGCAATGAACGCGCAGGGTGCCGTTCGGAAGTTCGAGGCCTTGTGTCTTGCAGCGCGACCTAGACTTGCATCAGGAGTCACAGTCCTGTCCCCGCTTGCGGGGCACCGAGGTGCATCATGCGTATGGCAAGAACCGTGCAGCGCAGCCTGGAACAAGCCGCTTGTGAGTTTGATCTGGTGACCCATCCACACTCCGCCAGCAGCCTGGAAACGGCGCGGGTGGCGGGGGTACCGGCGGAGCGAGTGGCCAAGTCGGTGATCCTCGACGATCACCACGGCCATTACCTGATGGCGGTGTTGCCGGCCAGTCGGCACCTGGACCTCGGCAAGGTGCGCGGCAGCGGCGAATGGCAGGTCACCCGGGAAAGCACCCTGGCCCACCTGTTCAACGACTGCGAGCGCGGCGCGGTGCCGGCCCTGGGCGAGTCCTACGGACTGGACGTGGTGATCGACCCGCTGCTGACCCGGCAGAAAGACATCTACCTGGAAGCCGGCAACCACCACAACCTGGTGCACATGAGCATGGCCCAGTACCTGAAGCTGGTGCCCCACGCCGAGGTTTGCGAAGTCTCGCACTGATCAGGAGCCCGACCATGGAAGCACCGACCCACAGCCTGCCGGCGTTGTTCAAGCAGTTGGGGCTGGCCGACGACCCGGTGAGTATCGAGCGTTTCATCGCCACCCATTCGCCGCTCAAACCGGAGCTGCACCTGGCGGACGCATTTTTCTGGAGCGAGAGCCAGGCCGACTTTCTGCGCACGGAAGTGCTCGATGATGCGGATTGGGCCGAGGTGGTGGATCAGTTGGATGTGTTGTTGAGGAAGGGGCGCGGGGGCTAGGTCGGTGGCGGCCATTGGCGAGCGGTGTGGACCAGGGCCAGGATCCAGACGTGGTCCTGGCTTATCTGATAGACCAGGCGATAGCTCGGGTGGGGAATCAGCTCGCGGGTTCCTGCCACCAGTCCCGTGGAGCCGATCTGCGGGTTGAGGACCAGATGGTCGACGCATTCGCTGAAGCGCCTTCCATGTCGACCGCAGCCCTCGGGTTGAGCACATGCAGGTAATCCCAGATATCCATGCGGTCCTGTACGGCTTCGGGAACCCATACAACCTTCATTCCAGCCTCGATGCCCGAGCGCGTCTGGCAGCGAACTCTGCCTCTACCTCTTCATGGTTGTGCCCGCGTTGAGCGTCTACGGAGGCTCGAGCCAGCAGGACTTTCTGTTGCAGGAAGGCCTCGTACTCACGGGATTCGTGCTGTTTTTGCACGAACTCGCGCATCAACTCGCGCACGATCTGTGAGGCTGGGCGATGTGCGGCCAGTGCCTCCGCCATAAACTGATCCCGCAGTTCAGTTTCCAGTTTCATCGTAAAGATGGCGTGCTTGGGCATGAGCGTTCTCCTCAAAAAGTACTGAAAAAGTATATACCTTTTCATTACGTTCTCTGTTTTGCAGGCGCTGGATCCAAGGCTTGGCTGGGGTATTTGTTACAAAACTTGACTGGATTTATCCGTCAATGACATATTGATAGTTAGCAAACTAACAGTGTGCGAACAATCTTGTGTCCAACTCCCTTGAATCACTCCACATGAATATCAGCAGTGGCATGGTGGTCGCGTCCCGGCATTGGCGGCGGATCTGCCAGACCACGCTGGTCAACTTCGGCATTTCCGAAGCCTGCGCGGTGCCGCTGTTGATGATCGGGCGCCTGGGCGAGGGCGTGCGCCAGGTCACGGTGGCCCAGGCCGCAGGGATGGAAAGCCCGTCCCTGGTGCGCCTGCTGGATCAACTGTGCAGCGCCGGCTACGTGTGCCGCAGTGAAGACCCCCACGACCGCCGGGCCAAATGCCTGAGCCTGACCGACACCGGTCGCGAGCTGGTGCAGGCGGTGGAAAGCGAGTTGGTGCGCCTGCGTCATGAAGTGCTGGAAGGCATTGGCAGCGCCGACCTGGAGGCGGCGTTGCGGGTGATCCGCGCGTTCGAGTCCGCCAGTCATGTACCGGTGCTGCCATCTTGAAAGGCTTCTTTACCGGCATGCCTCCCGCGCGGGACTGGTTCTATGGCGTACGTACCTTCGCCGCGTCGATGATCGCCCTGTACATCGCCATGCTGATGGAGATGCCCCGTCCGTATTGGGCGATGGCCACGGTGTACATCGTCTCCAGCCCCTACGTCGGCCCCACCAGTTCCAAGGCCCTGTACCGGGCGATCGGCACCTTTCTCGGGGCGGCGGCCGCGGTGCTGTTCGTGCCGATGTTCGTGCAGAGCCCCTACCTGCTGGTGGTGATCATCGCCCTGTGGACCGGGATCCTGCTGTTTCTGTCCATGCACCTGCGCACTGCCAACAACTACGCCCTGATGCTGGCCGGCTACACCTTGCCGCTGATCGCCCTGCCGGTGGTGGACAACCCCCTGGGGGTCTGGGACGTCGCCGAGGCGCGGACCGAGGAAATCTTCCTCGGCATCGTTTGCGCCGCGGTGATCGGCAGCATGTTCTGGCCCCGGCGGCTGGCCCCGGTGTTCGTCGATTCCGCCGCCAAGTGGTTCGCCGATGCCGCGCTCTACAGCCAGCGCTTCCTGGCCCGCAACGTCCAGCCCGAGGAAGTCAGTGCCCTGCGCGCGTCCATGGTGGGCACCTTCAACACCCTGGAACTGATGATCGGCCAGTTGCCCCACGAGGGCGCCCGGCCGCAGACCGTGCGCAACACCAAGGAGCTGCGCGGGCGGATGATCAATCTGCTGCCGGTGGTGGATGCCCTGGACGATGCCCTGTATGCCCTGGAACGGCGTACCCCGGAGCTGGTGGCGCAGTTCGCCCCCTTGCTGGCCAAGGCCGATGAATGGCTGCAAGGCACCGCCCGGGATGCTTCGGTGGAACGCTGGCAGGCCCTGCGCGATGAACTCGAAGCCTTGCAGCCAAGCCCCGAAGCCCTGGATGACCGGCGCCAGCTGCTGATGTCCAACGCTCTGTATCGCCTCGGCGAGTGGATCGACCTGTGGCAGGACTGCCGCAGCCTGCAGCACGCCATCCAGAGTGAAAGCCAGGCGCCCTGGCGCGCGGTCTACCGGCATTGGCGGCTGGGCCGGCTGACGCCGTTTCTCGATCGCGGGCTGATGCTGTACTCGGCGGGCTCGACGGTCCTGGCGATCATCGTCGCCTCGGTGCTGTGGATTCTCCTGGGCTGGACCGACGGCGGCAGCGCCGTGATCCTGGCGGCGGTGGCCTGCAGTTTCTTTGCTTCCATGGACGACCCGGCGCCGCAGATCTACCGGTTCTTTTTCTGGACCGCGATGTCGGTGCTGTTCGCCAGCCTCTACCTGTTCCTGATCCTGCCCAACCTGCACGACTTCCCGATGCTGGTGCTGGCCTTTGCCGTGCCGTTCATTTGCGTCGGCACCCTGACGGTGCAGCCGCGGTTCTACCTCGGCATGCTGCTGACCATCGTCAACACCTCGTCCTTCATCAGCATCCAGGGCGCCTACGACGCGGACTTCCTGAGTTTTGCCAACTCCAACCTGGCCGGCCCCATGGGCCTGCTGTTCGCCTTTGTCTGGACCCTGATCGCCCGGCCTTTCGGCTCCGAACTGGCGGCCAAGCGCCTGACCCGCTTCAGCTGGCGCGACATCGTCAGCCTCAGCGAACCGGCGACCCTGGCCGAACACCGGCACATGGGTGCACAGATGCTCGACCGCCTGATGCAGCACCTGCCGCGCCTGGCCATGACCGGGCAGGACACCGGCATAGCCCTGCGGGAGTTGCGCGTGGCCCTCAATATGCTGGACCTGCTGGCCTACGCACCGCGGGTGCAGGGTGTGGCCCAGAGCCTGCTGCGCCAGGTGGTGGCCGAGGTGGGCGAGTACTTCAAGGCTTGCCTCAAGGCCGGCGAACGCCTGCCGGCCCCCAGCGGGCTGCTGATGACCCTCGACCGTACCCGCCGCGCCCTCGGCAGCCAGGGCCTGCAAGGCGACCACGAAACCCGCCTGCACCTGCTGCACGCCCTCAGCGGCCTGCGCCTGGCGCTGTTGCCGGGGATGGAATTCGTCGCCACCGGCGAGCTTGAAGAACCCCTTCCCCATGGCATCGATGGAGCGCCCCTATGATCGGTGATCTGGATATCAGCGGGGTGTTCCTGCCCACGCTGCTGGTGCTGATGGGCATCACTTATGGCTTGTACCTGCTGGTGCACGGGGTGCTGACGCGCTTGCACTTTTATCGTCTGGTCTGGCACCGGGCGCTGTTCAACGTGGGTCTCTACGCTCTGCTACTGGGCGCCGTGGACTCTCTCAGTCGATACCTGATGACATGAAAAAACCTTTATTGACCATTGGCCGTGTGGTCCTGACGTTACTGGTGGTGACCTTCGCGGTCGTGGTGGTCTGGCGCATGGTGATGTACTACATGTTCGCGCCCTGGACCCGGGACGGGCATATCCGCGCCGATATCGTGCAGATCGCTCCGGACGTGTCCGGGCTGATCCAGCAAGTGCAGGTGCGTGACAACCAACTGGTGCAGCGCGGCCAGGTGCTGTTCAGCATCGACCAGGACCGCTTCAAGCTGGCCCTGCGCCAGGCCAAGGCGGCCCTGGCCGACCGCCAGGAAACCCTGGCCCAGGCCCAGCGCGAGGCCAAGCGCAACCGTGGCCTGGGCAACCTGGTGCCGCGCGAGCAACTGGAAGAAAGCCAGTCCCGCGAGGCCCGTGCCCAGTCGGCCCTGGCCGAGGCCCAGGTGGCGGTGGACAGCGCCCAGCTTAACCTCGACCGCTCGGTGGTACGCAGCCCGGTGGACGGCTACGTCAACGACCGTGCACCGCGCACCCAGGAATTCGTCACCGCCGGGCGCCCGGTGCTGTCGGTGGTGGACAGCAACTCCTTCCACATCGATGGCTATTTCGAAGAGACCAAGCTCGATGGCATCCATGTCGGCCAGGCGGTGGATATCCGTGTGATCGGCGACCGTGCGCGGCTGCGCGGGCATGTGGAAAGCATCGTCGCCGGGATCGAGGACCGTGACCGCAGCAGCGGCTCCAACCTGTTGCCCAACGTCAACCCGGCCTTCAGCTGGGTGCGCCTGGCGCAACGGATTCCGGTGCGCATCGCCTTCGACGATGTGCCGGCGGACTTTCGCATGATCGCCGGGCGCACCGCCACGGTGTCGATCCTCGACGACCAGGCCAAGCAGGAGCCCGGCCAATGAACAACGGCGCGCGTTTGGCCCTGGCCGGGCTCGGCCTGCTGCTCTCGGCCTGCCAGATGGTCGGGCCGGATTACCAGGTGCCCGGGGATGCTGCGGTGCAGCGCAAGGATTTGCAGGGCCAGTTGAGCGCAAAGGGCGCCAACGTGGTGTCGGCGCCGGTGCCTGCCGACTGGTGGCGGCTGTACCAGGACCCGCGCCTGGACCAGCTGGTGCAGCAGGCCCTGGCTTCCAACACCGACCTGCGGGTGGCGGCGGCCAACCTGGCTCGGGCCCGCGCCCAGGTGGATGAAGCCCAGGCCGCCGGTGGCTGGAGCGGTGGGGTCAAGGCCGGGGTCGAGCGCCTGCAGGAATCCGGCGAAGCCTTCCTGCTGCCGGAAAAGGTGCCAGTGGCCAACGTCGGCAACCTGTCCATCAGCACCTCCTACCAGTTCGACCTGTTCGGCACCTTGCAGCGCGGCATCGAGGCGGCCCAGGCCAATGCGGACGCGACCCAGGCTGCGGCGGATACCGCGCGCATTACGCTGGTGGCGGACGTGGTGCGGGCCTACACCCAGGTTTGCGCGGCCAACGAAGAACGGGAAATCGCCGAGCACTCCCTGAGCCTGCAAGCCCAGAGCACCGAGCTGACCCAGCGCCTGCGCGATGCGGGGCGCGGCGACGAAACCCAGGTCACCCGTTCCCAGACCCAATTCAAATCCCTGCGTGCCGAACTGCCGCGCTATGAGGCGGCGCGCCAATCGGGCCTGTTCCGCCTGTCGATGCTGCTGGCCAAGCCGCTGGATCAATTGCCCGCCGGCACTGACAGTTGCGCCCAGTTGCCGCATATCACCCAGCTGTTGCCGGTGGGCGATGGCGCGGCGCTGCTCAAGCGCCGCCCCGACGTACGGCAGGCCGAGCGCCAGCTGGCCGCCGCCACCGCGCGAATCGGCGTGGCCACCGGGGCCCTGTATCCGGATATCAGCATCGGCGCGACCGTCGGCACCGTGGGCATCCTCGACAACCTCGGCAAGCCTTCCACCAATCGCTGGGGCTTCGGCCCGCTGATCAGCTGGACGGTGCCGGCCAATGGCGCCCGCGAGCGCATTCATGAAGCCGAGGCTGCGAGCCAGGGCGCCCTGGCGCATTTCGATGGGGTGGTGCTCAACGCCATCCGTGAAACCCAGACCGGCCTGGCCCAGTACAGCGCGCAACTGCAGCGCCGCGATGCCCTGGCGGATGCCGAGCAGTCGGCGCAACTGGCGGCGGACCAGACCCACCGCTTCTTCCAGGCCGGGCGCGCGTCCTTTCTCGCCGACCTGCAAGCCACCCGTACCTACACCGATATGCGCGCGCAACTGGCGGCGGCCAACACCCAGGTAGCCATGAGCCAGATCGATCTGTTCCTGGCCCTGGGCGGCGGTTGGGAAAGCGGACGAACGCAAGGCCCGGAACACGCGAAACCCTGAGGCGGTTGCTATGCTTTGATCAGTTGGAAAAGTGCCTTGTGCAACGTGCCTTCCAACCGATCAAAGCATGTGATGGTCATGGGGATTCCAATAATGAAAAACCCTTATGCTCCGGGCTTCTGGTGCGCGCTATGCGCCCTGGTGCTGCTGTCTGCCACCTACTTCTACGGCATCATGCTGGCCCATCAGATCGACAAGGCCCTGGTGTTCCTCGACAGCGCCAGCGCGTTGATCGCGGTGATGGCCATCGGTGTGGTGGCCTGGGCCTCCTTTCAGGGCCAGAAAATCAAGAAAAAACAGCTCGAACAGAGCAAGACCCTGGTGGTCATCTGGGACACCAAGGTAGCCCTGCGCCGGGTCGAAACCGTATTCGACCGCTACTTCTGGGGCAGTTACTGGCAACCGGGGCGGACCTTCGCCGAAGTCATGGGCGAACTCACCGGTACCCCGCTGGAAAAGAGCCTGGAGGCCCTGAAGAAGCAGTGCATGCTGCTGGACAAGCAAGCCGAGGACGGTCACCACTGGCTGAGCAATGCCCGGGAGCTGTCGGATGTCGCCACCGCCATGGCGCGGGAGCGCTACCAGCTGGATTTCTGCGACCCACGGGGCGAATCCCGGGGCAACAGCGCGGTGATCGACCGGGATTTCGAGGTCCTGGTGTACACCTGGAGCGCCCGGCTCAAGAGCTTCGATCATCAGCTCGATGCCTTGGAAATCGAATACTCCTAAAAGCCCCTTCCCCTGGCCCTGTAACAGCGGCGGCTGCCGGTTTGCGGCAGCCGCTGCCGGGGCCATCTCCCCGCGCTCCACGGTTTTTCACATTCAAAGATTGGGCTCGCCCTAGCCGCCAGTGGTAATCTGCGCCGGTTTTACGCGGAGTCGAGCCGCAACCCGTCATGGGTTCAGGGAAGACGACCACACCTTCAAACAACGGATATTGATCGGGTCAGACATGAATAAATCAGCAGGCGTACTGTTAGGAATCGTCGTCGCAGTAGGTGCCATCAGTGCCGGCGGCGCCTGGTACACCGGCACCAAGCTGGAAGGGGTCCTGCAGCAGCAGGTGATTGAAAGCAACAAGGAGCTGCAAGCGGCGCTGATCGGCTATGACGCCACCGCCACTCTGGAGCTGGTGTCCCTGGAGCGTGGCGTGTTCAGCAGCAATGCCCGCTACCGCCTCAAGACCCAGGGCGAGGTGTTCAACGGTGGGCTGGAACTGATGATCGCCGACCATATCGAACACGGCCCGCTGCCTTTCTCGCGCTTGATCCGCCTCAAGTGGCTGCCAGTCATGGCGTCCAGTCATTACGAGTTGGAGAACAACGGGCAGACCGACAAGTGGTTTGCCGCCACCAAGGGTGCTGCACCGTTCAAGGGCGTGGTCAATGTCGGCTATGACCTGTCCGCGGAGGGCACCGTAGATTTCGCTCCGATGGAACTGGCCCTGGATGAGCTGAACAACCTCAAGTTCTCCGGCCTGAATGCCACTTTCAGCGTCGGCGACAATCGCCGCAAGGCCAAGGTCGATGGCTATATGGACAGCCTGAGCCTGTTCCTCAGTTCGCCGGACAAGGCCCCGCTCAAACTGGAAATCAACGGCCTGACCCTGGCCAGCAACCTGCAGAAGAGCAGCTTCGACTACTTCCTGGGCCAGAACACCCTGGAGCTCAGCGGTTTGAAGGCCACCTTCGGCGACAAGCAGTCGGTGCTGACCCTGAAGCACTTCGAGCAGAAGACCTTCAGCGAAGAAACCGGCAGCACAGTGGCGGGCCGTGCGGATTACCGAGTGGGCGAAATCGCCTTCGACGGCAAGACCGTGGGTTCGGCCGAGATGCTCTGGAGCATGAAGAACCTCGACAGCCAGGGCATGCTCGATCTGGTCCAGGTCTACCAGAACGTGCTGCAGCCGTATCAGAAGGCCGCCACCGAGGCCTCTGCCGAGGGTGAACCGGCTCCGGAACTGCAAATGTCCGACGCCGAGCAGGTCAAGGTACGGGCTGCCGTGAACAAGGTCCTGGAAGCCAAGCCGCAGATCGCCCTGGAAAGCCTGGCATTCAAGACCGCCGGTGGTGAAAGCCGTTTCAGCCTGAGCCTGGATCTGGCCAAGCCGCAGAGCCTGGAGCTGCCGCCGGCTGAGCTGGGCAAGCAACTGGTCAGCCAGCTGGATGCCAAGCTGTCGCTGTCCAAGCCGATGGTGGCAGACATCGCCGCCCTGCAGGCCCAGGCCGAAGGCCAGACCGATGCCAAGCTGATCGCCGAGCAAAGCGCGGCCACTGCAGAAATGCTCAGTGCCATGGCCCTGTCCACCCAACTGGCCAAGCTGGAAGGCAATGACGTGGTGTCGGCCCTGCACTATGCCAATAACGAAGTGAACTTCAATGGCCAGAAAATGACCGTTGAGCAGTTCATCGGTTTGGTCATGAGCAAGCTGGGGGGCGTAGGCGCCCAGCAGTAAAGGTGCACGGGCCGCTTTACGCGGCCCTTCTTGTGCATCCTCTGACGCCCGGCCTGTGCAGCCCACAGGTCGGGCGTTGTGCTGTCTGGAGCAAGGCGGTGAGGGCGGCTGCAGGCCCCGCAGAATCTGACTCTGAATAAATATTGCGCTGCAAATTCTGAACTAACCTTCGTGGAAGAATTCTCCCAGACGCTCTGTCGATCTTCTGATCGTCCGGGCTGGGGCGTAAGGGCGGGGCGCATAACTCCGGCTAGCCACGTAAGGATGCTGACGAAATGCAACGCACTGTTCATCCCGCTCGCCGCTACGGCCTTCGTCCGCTGTTTCGCCTGGCATTGTGCAGCCAACTGTTATGGCCGGGCCTGGCGTTCGCCGATGCGGCCTATGACCAGTTGATCATCCAGGCTAGGGCCGGCAGCTACGCCCCGGCGCTGAACCATTTGCGCCAAGTGCCGGCGGACCGGTTGAACAACGGGCTGGTCAGCGACCACCTGCAGATCGCCAGCTGGGCGGGCCTTGATGCCGAGGTGGTGAAGGTCTACGAGACCCAGGGCCGCAACCGGGTGCTGCCGGCGCAGGCGCTGGCCGCCACGGCTCGGGCCTATCGCAACCTCAAGCAGTGGGACAACGCCACCCAGGTCTATCGCCTGGCCCTGCAGCGCGACCCGCAAAACGCCGACCTGCAGCTGGGGCTGGCCCTGACCCAGGCCGATGCTGGCCAGCCGGCCGAAGCCGTGGCCCGGGCCAAGGCCCTGGTGGCGGCCAAGCCCGATGACCCGAACCGGCGCCTGGCCCTGGGCTACGCGCTGACCCGCGCCAACCAGCCTTATGACGCCCTGGCCGCATACGACCAGGCGTTTATCCGCGCCGGCGACAAGCCCGAAGTCATCCGCGAATACATCTACGCCCTGCAGCGGGCGCGCCTGCCGGAACCGGCCCTGCGCCTGGCCCGGCAGCACCCCGGGCTGATCGATCCGGTGATCCAGCGGCGCATCCAGGCCGACCTCGCCGCCGAACGGGTGCGCCTCTCGGAGCTGGCCAGCCGCAGTGAGAAAGAGCGCTTTGTGGTGGCCGACCGTGCCCTGGCCGACTACGACACCCTGTTCGCCGCCTGGGGCAAGGACCCTCAAGCCCAGGACGACCTGACCCGCTGGCGCATCGACCGCCTGGGCGCCCTCAAGTCCCGGGCGCGCACCGCAGAGGTGATCAGCGAATACGAGCAGCTCACCGCTGCCGGCGTGGCCATTCCCCCGTATGCCCTGCGCTGGGTGGCGGCTTCCTACCTCGACCAGCGCCAGCCGGAAATCGCTGCGGGCCTGTATCGGCGTGTGTTTTCGGCACCGGACGGCGATGCCGACCACCGCCTGGAAGACACCACCGCGCTGTATTACGCGCTGCTGGAAAGTGAACGCCCGGAAGAGGCGCTGAAACTCGCCAATGACCTGGCCGACAGTGTGCCGCAGCGAATTCAGCTCACCGGGCAAACCGTGGGCGACCCCAATGACGACTGGGTCGATGCCCAACTGCTGGCGGCCCAGGCCGGTGCCAACGGCACGGCCGGGGCTGACCTGCCGGGCACCGAGCAGCGCCTGGAGACCCTGGCGGGGCAGGCTCCGGGCAACATCAGCGTACGTCTGGCCCAGGCCGATCTGTACCGGGTGCGCGACTGGCCCCGGCTTTCGGAAAGCCTGCTCAAGGAAACCGAGAGCGTGGCCCCGCGCGATGTCAGTCTGGAAGTGTCCCAGGGCCATACGGCCCAGGACCTGCAGGAATGGCGGCAACTGGATGCGCTGACCGACGATGTGGTGGAGCGCTTTTCGGAGAGCCGTCAGGTGCAGCGCCTGGCCCGCGAGCGCGAAGTGCACGACATGGCCGAACTGCGGGTCATGACCTATGGCGGAAAAAGTTACGGCGGTGGCAGCAATGGCGCCGGCGCGGTATCCGGCAGCCGTGATTTCGGCATCGAAAGCCGGCTTTACACGCCGCCGATCGCCGAGGACTGGCGCCTGTTCGGCGGCATCGGCTATGCCATGGGGGACTTTTCGGAAGGGATCGGCCATCACCGCTGGCAGGTCCTGGGGGTGGAGCGGCGCACCCGCGACATGACCCTGGAAGCGGAAGTCTCCAACCATTCCTATGGCTACGGCGGCAAGACCGGTGCCCGGGTGTCGCTGGCGCGGGACATCGACGATCACTGGCAATACGGCGGCAGCCTCGACTACCTCTCTGCCAACACCCCGCTGCGGGCCCTCAACAGCGATATCAGCGCCAACGGCGGCAGCGCCTTCCTGCGTTGGCGGGCCAATGAAAGCCGCGAGTGGAAACTGTCCCTCAGCCCGTCGCACTTCAGCGACGGCAACAATCGGTTCGAGGCCCTGCTCACGGGCCGCGAAGGGGTCTACCGCTCGCCGAAAGTGCAGGTCGACCTCGGCCTGGAAGTGGGCGCCAGCCACAACACCCTGGAAGACACCCCCTACTACAACCCCGAGGCGGACCTCAGCGTCCTGCCCACCGTCACCGTCAACCACGTGCTCTATCACCGCTATCAGACCTCCTGGAGCCAACAGTTCCAGGCCGGCGCCGGTACCTACAGCGAACGCGGCTACTCCACTGGAGCGGTGGGGCTGCTCAGCTACGGCCAGCGCTACAGCTGGAACGACGTGTTCGACATCGGCGGAGTCCTGAGCGTGATCAACCGGCCTTACGACGGCGATCGGGAAACCGACCTGCGCCTGGCTGTCGACCTTACCTATCGCTTCTAGAGAAGAGTGTGACGATGCGCCTGATCAACCGTTGCATCCTCCTGCTGGGAGCCCTGGTTCTCAGCGCCTGTTCCCAGCCCGCCGCCGACTTTCTCGCCCCGGCGCAACGGCCGTTGCCCAACACCGAGGCGCCCTGGCCGAAGAACCACGTGCTGGGCATTGCCTACCACGACATCGAGGATCGCGACCCGGACCAACGGGTGGTGGCGGTGCGCACCGAGCGGATGATCGAGCAACTGGCCTGGTTGCGGGAAAACGGCTACCGGCCCGTGACCGTGGACCAGATCCTGGCCGCTCGCAACGGCGGCCCCGAACTGCCGGCCAAGGCCATCCTGCTGACCTTCGATGACGGCTATTCGAGCTTCTACACCCGGGTGCTGCCGGTGCTGCGCAGCTATCACTGGCCTGCGGTGCTGGCGCCGGTGGGCACCTGGATCGACACCCCGACCGACCAGCCGGTGAACTTCGCCGGCGAACTGCGGCCCCGCTCACAGTTCCTGACCTGGGCGCAGGTCCGGGAAATCTCCCGTTCCGGGCTGGTGGAGATCGCCGCCCATACCGACCACAGCCACCTGGGCATTCTTGCCAACCCTCAGGGCAACCTGCAGCCGGCGGCGGCGACCCGCCGTTTTGATGCCGCCTCCGGGCGCTATGAAAGCGAGGCGGATTTCCAGGCGCGGATGCGCCAGGACGTGACCGCCATCTCGAACAAGATCCTGGCCGTGGCCGGCTATCGCCCGAGGATCTGGGTCTGGCCCTATGGCACGGCCGACGGCTCCACCCTGCAAGTGGTGGACAGCCAGGGCTTCAAGCTGGCCCTGACCCTGGACGACGGCCTGGACACACTCGACAACCTGATGAGCAGCCCGCGTTTCCTGGTGGTGTCGGACCCGGACGGCATCCACTTCTCCAACAGCATTGTCGGCGCCGAGACCGCCGCGCCCATGCGCGTGGTGCACGTGGACCTGGACAACGTCTACGACCCGGACCCCAAGCAGCAGGAGGTCAACCTCGGCAAGCTGGTGCAGCGCATGGCCGACCTGGGGGCCAACACCGTATTCCTCCAGGCCTTCGCCGACCCCAAGGGCGACGGCCTGGTGCAGTCGCTGTATTTCCCCAACCGGCACCTGCCGATGCGCGCCGACCTGTTCGACCGGGTCGCCTGGCAATTGCGCACCCGGGCCCACGTCAAGGTCTATGCCTGGATGCCGGTGCTCAGCTTCGCCCTGGACGCTCGGCTGCCCCGGGTCACGCGCTGGGATCCGGCCACCGGCCAGAGCACCATCGATCCTAAGCAGTACCAGCGGCTGTCGCCCTTCGACCCCAATGTGCGCCGGCAGATCGGTGACCTCTACGAGGACGTGGCGCGCATGACGTCGGTGGACGGCATTCTGTTCCACGACGACGCCGTGCTCTCGGATTTCGAAGATGCCAGCCCCGGGGCCTTGCGCGCCTATGCGGCCCAGGGTCTGCCGGGTTCCATGGCCGCCCTGCGCGACGATCCGGCCACCCTGCAGCGCTGGACCCGCTTCAAGAGCCGCTACCTGATCGACTTCACCCATGAGCTGGCCGCCAAGGTCCGGGCGATTCGCGGGCCGCAGGTGCAGACCGCGCGCAACCTGTTCGCCGAGCCGATCATCAACCCGCAGAGTGAAACCTGGTTCGCCCAGAACCTCGATGATTTCCTGGTCAGCTACGACTGGACCGCGCCCATGGCCATGCCGCTGATGGAAGGCCAGAGCCAGCGGCATTCCGGGCCCTGGCTCGAAGCCCTGGTGGACCAGGTGCGCGCCCGCCCCGGTGCCTTGCAGCGCACGGTGTTCGAGCTGCAGGCCCGGGACTGGGCCCGCAAGCCCGCCAGCGACCTCTCCGCCCAGCAGCTGGCGGACTGGATGGGCCGCCTCAAGCGCCAGGGCGCGACCAATTTCGGCTACTACCCGGACAACTTCCTCGAGAACTCACCGGACCTGAAGACTCTGCGGCCCGCGCTCTCCAACAAATGGAGCCCTTGAATCATGGTGGATCGTATCTTTGCGCTGGTGGTCCTGGCGCTCGTTCTCGGCGTGCCCCTGGGGCTGATCTTCGTGCTGACTGGCGAATTCCTCATGGACTTCGTCTTCTACTACCCCTTGTTCATGTCGGCGCTGTGGATCGCCGGCGGCCTGTATTACTGGATGCACTGGGAGCGCCACTGGCCGTGGAGCGACGACACCCTGCCGCCGCCCCTGGCCGGTGAGCCGCTGATCAGCATCCTCATTCCTTGCTACAACGAAGGCGACAACGTCGCCGACACCATTCATGCGGCCCTGGCCCAGCAGTACCCGAACATCGAAGTGATCGCCATCAACGATGGCTCCAAGGACAACACCGCCGAGGTGCTGGACCGCCTTGCGGCCCAGGACCCGCGCCTGCGGGTATTGCACCTGGCGCAGAACCAGGGCAAGGCCGTGGCCCTGCGCATGGGCGCGGTGGCGGCACACAGCGAATACCTGGTGTGCATCGACGGCGATGCCCTGCTGGCGCCCAACACGGCGGCCTACCTGGTGGCACCGATGCTGGACAACCCACGCCTGGGCGCCGTGACCGGCAACCCGCGGATTCGCACCCGTTCGACCCTGGTGGGTCGGGTCCAGGTGGGCGAGTTCTCCTCGATCATCGGCCTGATCAAGCGCACCCAGCGGGTGTTCGGCAAAGTCTTCACCGTCTCCGGGGTGATCGTCGCCTTCCGTCGCACCGCCCTGCACCGGGTGGGCTACTGGAGCCCGGACATGATCACCGAAGACATCGACATCAGCTGGAAGCTGCAACTGGACCACTGGTACGTGTTCTTCGAGCCGCGGGCGCTGTGCTGGATCCTCATGCCGGAGACCCTGCGCGGCCTGTGGAAGCAACGCCTGCGCTGGGCCCAGGGCGGCGCCGAGGTGCTGTTCAAGAACATCCGCGGGATCTGGGAGTGGCGCCACCGCTACCTCTGGACCCTGCTGTTCGACTACTGCCTGTCCACCGGCTGGGCCTTCACTTTCCTGCTGTCGGTGATCTTCTGGGCCCTGGGCAAGTTCATCGTCATGCCCGAGGCCATCGCGGTGCACACCATCGTCCCACCGGCCTTCACCGGGCTGGTACTGGCGATGGTCTGCCTGACCCAGTTCGCGGTGAGTATCCTGATCGACCGCCGTTATGAAAAAGACCTCTGGAAAACCATGTTCTGGGTGGTCTGGTACCCGCTGGTGTTCTGGTTCATCAGCCTGTTCACCACCCTGGTGAGCTTTCCCCGGGTGCTGTTTGGCGAACACCAGAAACGCGCGCGCTGGGTCAGCCCGGACCGCGGCATCAAACCCATCGATGACGAAGAGGAGGTGCGCTGATGAAAATCATCCGAACCCGCCAGCGTCCGTTCATGGTGATCGTCGACGTTGTCCTCACCGTACTGGCCTGGGTAGGCCTGCTGTACTTGCTGGTTCGTGGGCTCATTCCGCTGCTGGACAGCCATGAAGGGCCGCGGATCGAAGCGGGCATGCTCGATGCCCTGACCACCCTGCAGTTCTATGCCTGGGTGGCGGTACTCAATGCGGTGCTGCTGATTTCCTGGGCCCGCTACCGCCAGCGTCGCAACAAGAGCTACCCGCCCCGGCTGCCGGCACCCGTGGTGGACGACAAGCGCCTGAGCGAAACCTTCAAGCTCAACGACGCGACCTTCGCCCAGATGCGCCAGCCCGGCACCATGATCGTGCACAACGACGAGGAGGGCGGTATCAGCCACGTCACCACGCAGTTCTATCGCATTCTTCCCGAAGACCAGCAGCACCCGCCGCTAAGGGTGGAACCGTCGCCGCGGGTGATCCATCTGCGTTCGGAAGGGGATGAAGGCAAGAAGACAGGAGAAGATTGATTGCCCAGGGGGGATGAGCCCTGGGGGGTACGGCTCTTCTGAATTTGCAGAGGGAATTGTCTGATTCTATTTTCAGTAAATAAATCAATGCGTTATTGATTTATTTGGGGTTTCTGCATGGGTTTGTCGCTACGGATGTGGTTGTGGGTGAGTTGTTCTTTATCGTAGCGAGAGAGTGAGAAACAGGGTTCTTGCGTACGGGCGTTGGCTCTTCGAAGTGTGCAATATCCTGTTGTTGTTCAAACTTTTTAAAGCTCTATAGCCTTGATTTAAAAGGCTTTAAGGTGATTTTTCCTTTAAATATTTCAAAATTTAAAATGGGCGGCTCCATGATGGATCTGCATGTTTTTTATCTCGTAAAGTTGTTTGAAAGTTTGATTTGATTGTTATTGGCGATTCTTCGGCAGTCATTTGACGATGCAGTAATAGCTTATTAGCGTCACGCCCTTCGTAGCTCTTGTCGTCACGCTTTCGAAGGATCGAATATGTCTCTCTCCACGCTCGGGATGAGGTTGTGCTGTGCCTTGGCCCGCAAACCTTCCGCCACCCTGCAAGCGCGGGATACGTTCTGGGGGCTGTCCAAACGCGGTCTGGCGTTCATCCTGGCCAACATGATGTTCTGGCAGCCCGTGGTGGCGATGGCCGACGGCATCGTGGTCAACGGCAGCGGCACCAGCCTCGGCCAGGCGGGCAATGGCGTGCCCATCGTCAACATTGCCACGCCCAATGGCAGCGGCCTGTCGCACAACAAGTTCAGCGACTACAACGTCGGCCAGCAGGGGCTGATCCTCAACAACGCCACCGGTCGTACCCAGGAAACCCAGCTCGGCGGGATCATTCTCGGCAACTCCAACCTGGGTGGCCGCGCGGCCAATGTGATCCTCAACGAGGTCAACGGCGGCAGCCCCAGCCAGCTCAAGGGCTACACCGAAGTGGCCGGGCAAGCGGCCCATGTCATCGTTGCCAACCCCTACGGCGTGAGCTGCAACGGCTGCGGCTTCATCAACACCCCGAAAGCCACCCTGACCACCGGCAAGCCGGTGATCGAGAGCGGCCAGGTCCAGCGTTACCAGGTGGACCAGGGCAGCGTCGCCATCGAAGGCGCGGGCCTCAACGCGAGCAATATCGACCAGTTCGAAATCATCACCCGCAGCGCCAAGATCAACGCCGAGATCCAGGCCAGGCACCTGACGGTGATCGCCGGGGCCAACGACGTCGACGCCAAGACCTTGAACGCCACGGCCCGCACCGCCAACCCGGCGGATGCGCCGCAACTGGCGATCGACTCATCAGCCCTGGGCGGCATGTATGCCGGGGCGATCAAACTGGTGGGCACCGAGGCCGGGGTGGGGGTCAAGCTCGACGGCAAGCTGATCGCCAGTGGCGGTGATATCCAACTGGATGCCAACGGCCAGTTGCGCATGGCGGACGCCACTGCCGAGAAGGGCGCGGTGGCGATCAAGGCCGGCAGCCTGGAGGCCCAGGGCGCGGTCTACGCCGGCAGCGAGCTCAAGGTGCAAACTCAAGACGACCTGAACAACCACAGCACCCTGGCGGCGGCCAACAGCATCAATCTGGGCAGCGGCGGGCAACTGAACAACCACGGCATCATCGAAGCCGGGGTCAACCTCGACAACAGCCGCAACCCGAATGGCGATGTCACCCTGACGGCGCAAAACCTGAACAACAGCGGCAAGAGCGTGGTGGCCAGCCGTGATTTGACGGTCACGACCACCCAGACTCTGAACAACCAAGGCGGCACCCTGAGTGGGCAGCGCCAGGTAACGGTCAGCGCCGCAACTCTGGATAACAGCCATCAGGGCAAGCTGCTGAGCGCCGAGCGCCTGCAACTCAATGCCGAGCAAGTGCGCAACGGCCAGGGCGGCCTGATCAAGAGCCAGCAGTCCCTCAATGCCACCCTCGGCCACTTGGGCAACAGCGGCGGCGAGCTGTCGAGCCAGGGCAGCAGCACCCTGGTGCTGGCCGGCATGGACAACCTCACCGGCGTGGTACTGGCGCAACAGACCCTGGAGATTACCGGTACTGCGGAACTGGACAACCAGGGTGGGCTGCTGTCGGGCTGGCAGGGCCTGACCCTCAAGGGCACCGGCCTGAACAACAGCAACAAAGGCACCGTCTCCAGCCTCAAGGGCGGTGTCGACATCACCCTCAGCGACGCCTTGAACAACAGCCAGGGCGGTGGACTGGTCAGCCAGCAGGCCTTGGACGTCAAGGCCGCGAGCCTCGACAACAGCCTCAAGGGCGTGATCTCCAGCGCGGGTGCACAGAGCCTCAAACTCAGCGACCGGCTGGACAACAGCCAGGGCGGCTCCATCGACAGCGCCGCGACCCTGACCTTGCGGGCCATGACCCTGGGCAACAACGGCGGCACCCTTGACGCCGCGGGTGACCTGACCTTTACCGGCACCGACCTGGACAATGGCACCGGCACTTTCACCGGCAAAACCGCCGTCACCCTTAATCTGTTGGGCGCGTTGAACAATACCCACGGCAAGCTGGCCAGCGGCGGCCCGCTGCGCATCGAACGTGCTGGGCAGATCGACAATCGGGCTGGCCAGATGGCCAGCCAGAGCCTGCTGAGCCTGTTCGCTGCCAGTCTGGACAATCGTGACCGTGGGACCTTGATGGCCAACGACCCATTGAGCCTGACCCTGGACGGCGCACTGCAGAACAGCGGTGATGGCTTGATCTACAGCCAGACCGGCGGCCTGCACGTTCAGGCCGGGAGCCTCACCAATGGCAAGGGCACCCTGCAGAGCCAAGGCGCTCTGAACCTGAGCACCGGCGACATCGACAACCAGAGTGGTCGCATCCTGGCCAGGAACGGTAACCTGAACATTGGCGCCGGCCACTTGGATAACCGTGGGGGTGTGCTTTCTAGCGTGCAAGGCGCGATGATCGCCGATCTTCGCGGCGTGCTGAAAAACGGCTACGACCCGAGCAACAACCGCCAGGGCGGCGTGACCCAGGCCCAGCGCCTGACCCTCAAGGCCCTGGCTGGCATAGACAACGACGGCGGGCGGATTTCCGCGCAAAGCGGCGATGCGCTGATCACCACCGGCGATTTCGATAACCGCAACGGTGGCCTCTACGCCAAGGGCCTTGTCAAAGTTAGCGGTGGCCATTTCGACAACAGTGGCAACAACGGGCAAATCGCCGGCCAGCAGATTAATTTCGACCTCAGCGGCGCTCTGAATAACCACAAGGGCATCATCGAAAGCGACAGCAGCCTGACGATCAAGGCCGCCAGCCTCGACAATCAGACCGGCCAATTGCGCGCCCTGGGAGACGGTGGCGATACACGGCTGGAGCTCGGCGGATTGTTCGACAACCGCGATGGCTCCCTGGAAACCGCCAACCAAAACCTGGCCTTCGACGCTCGCAGCTTCAACAACCGTGGCGGCAGCGTGCTGCACAGCGGCAACGGCCTGTTCGGCCTGTCCATGGCCAACCTCGAGGATGTGGGCGGGCGCCTGAAAACCGCCGGCCAGCTGACCCTGGAAGGCGAACGCTGGACCAACAGCAGCTCGATCCAGGCCAGGAAACTGACAGTCAACGTCAACCACCTGACCCAGGCCCGTACGGGCCAGCTCCTAGCCGGCAATGGCCTGATAGGCAGCGGCGTGAACTGGATCAATGACGGCCTGATCGGCAGTGATGCAGGCGTCAATATCGACCTCAGTGGTCATTACAGCAGCAAGGGCCGACTCAGCAGCTTTGGGCAACTGGACCTAAAAGCTGCCCAAGTGGATCTGGCAGACAGTGCCAGTATTGCTGGCGGCGGCAACACCACAGTCTCGGTGTTCGGCCAGTTGAACAACGCAGGGCGCCTGAGCGCTGCGGCCGGGCTCACGCTCGACGCGGGTGGCATCAACAATCAGGGCACCCTTGCGGCTGCCCAGAACCTGACCTTGAGCACCGGCGGCCTGCTCAATGATCACGGGCTGGTGTTCAGTGGCGACGACATGGGGCTGCGGGTCGACACCCTGACCAACAGCTACGGCAACGTTTACAGCCTCGGTCATCTGACGATCGATCGCGATGGTCAGGGGGCTCTGGCCAGCCGCATCGCCAACCGTTCCGGCACCCTGCAAAGCGATGGTTCCATGACGCTTGCAGCCAGCACCCTTGAGAACATGCGCGATGTGCTGGCTACCAACAACGGCGGCATCTACACCGCCAGAATCGCTGAAGTCGCCTGCATCGAGGGCTACAACGCCGGTGACTGTGGCGGCAAACGCAATCACGTGTGGGAGATCGTTCAGCGCGACAAATTCGAAGTCACCGAAGCGAGTGCGGCGTCGAGCATTGCCGCTGGCGTCAACCTGAATATCAACGCCGGCGACCTGCTGAACCAGAGCAGCAGTATCAGCGCGGCCGGCAACCTGGTGGCCACGGTCAACAACCTGACCCACAGCGGCGTGGAAACCGGCGAGACCGAAACCACCCGGGTGTTCATGTCGGCGCGGACCAAAAATGCCAGTGCCTGGTACAACGTCGCTAACGCTGTCACCAACCGATACTGGTTCCAGAGTGCGGGTTATACGCCTGATGACCTGGGTGGTCTGGAAGGCGCGCTGGCTGGTTTTATCGGCATGACCGAACGTGAGTGGGTCGGCCTGGGGACGACGAAAAAACTCGCCGGTGGTGATCAAAGCTATGCCGCAGTGATCCAGGCCGGGGGAGCGGTGAGCATCCAGGCCGGCAATGGCTTCGACAGCAGCGTGGTCCGTCCGGGTTACACCTATGTCAGCAGCGGTGCGCGTACCGATACCCAAGTACCGGGTACTGCCTTCGCTACTCGCATCAGCCTCAGCCCGCAACTGCCCCCAGACCTGACCCAGCAACAGGTCAACCCCCTGGCCCTGCCTGGCTTTAGTCTGCCCGCTGGGCAGAACGGTCTGTTCCGCCTCAGTGGTCAGAGCAGCAGCGCCACACCAGCTCCGGCGCAGATCGCCGGCCTGCCGGATGCCGCGAACCTTACCCGGCCGCACAAGTACCTGATAGAAACCAACCCGGTACTCACCGACCTCAAGCAGTTCATGAGCTCGGACTACCTGCTGTCCAGCCTCGGTTACAACCCAGACGACAGCGCCAAACGCCTGGGGGATGGCTTCTACGAGCAGAAGCTGATTCAACAAGCGGTACAAGCCCGTACCGGCCAGCGTTTTATCGACGGCCAGAACAGCGACGAACAGCTGTTCAAGTACCTGATGGACAACGCCATTCAAAGCCGGCAACAGCTCAACCTGTCGGTGGGCGTGACCCTGACCTCCGAGCAGGTGGCGGCCCTGACCCACGACATCGTCTGGCTGGAAAGCCATGAAGTGAACGGCGAACAAGTGCTGGTGCCCATGCTGTACCTGGCCCAGGCCAAGAACCGACTGGCGCCCAACGGCGCCTTGATCGCCGGCAGCGACGTCAACCTGATCGCCGGCCAGGAGGACCTTAACAACGTCGGCACCCTGCGCGCGACCCACAACCTGTCGGCCCAGGCCGGGCAGAACCTGGTCAACAGCGGCCTGGTGGAAGCCGGCAACCGCCTCGACCTGCTGGCCGGCAACGACCTGGTGAACAAGGCTGGCGGCATCATCGCCGGGCGTGACGTGAGCCTCGCCGTAACCCGGGGCGACGTCATCAACGAGCGCACCCTGACCTCGCACCAGAGCAGCAACGGCAGCTACGCCCAGCAGCGCGACTTCGTCGACAACGCCGCCCGGGTAGAAGCGGCGAACAGCCTGGTGATCAGTGCCGGGCGCGATATCAACAACGACGGTGGTGTACTCAAAAGCGGTGCCGATATCGGTCTCAAAGCTGGGCGCGACATCAACCTGACCTCAGTGCAACAGGTGGTCAGCAACGACCGCGGCGTGCGCTACAACGACCACACCGTGACCCAGAACGGCTCCAGCCTGCAGGCCGGTCGCGACCTGGCCATCAGCGCCGGGCGCGACATCACCGCCATCGCCAGCCAGATCGAAGCCAAGCGCGATGTGGCGATGGTGGCCACCGAGAATCTGAACCTGGTTTCGGCGGCCAATGAAACGCACTTCTACAGCAAGACCAAAAAGGTCAAAAGCCAGGAAGATCATGTCAAACAGGTTGCTTCCACGGTGACGGCGGGGGGAGATGTTTCGCTGACTGCGGGTGAGGATCTGACCTTGATCTCCAGCCGTGTGACAGCCGGGGATGAAGCTTATCTGGTGGCCGCTGACCAACTGAATCTGCTGGCGGCTCAAGACAGCAATTACTCGCTGTATGACATGAAGAAAAAGGGTAGTTGGGGTAGCAAGAAGACCCAGCGCGATGAGGTCACTCAGGTTACCCATGTGGGCAGCGAAATCAGTACGGGTGGTAATTTGACTCTGGTGAGTGGTGGCGATCAGAAGTATCAGGTCGCCAAATTGGAGAGTGACAAGGACATCACCCTGGATAGCGGTACAGCCATCACCTTTGAAGGGGTGAAGGACCTGCATCAAGAGAGTCATGAGAAGAGCAACAATAGCCTGGCCTGGACCAGCGCCAAAGGGAAGGGCAACACCGATGAGACCTTGCGCCAGACAGCGTTGGTAGCTCAAGGCAAGGTAGCGATCAAGGCCCTGGATGGACTGAAGATCGATATCAAGCAGATCGACCAGGGCACCATCAGCCAGAGCATTGACGCGATGGTCAAGGCCGACCCGCAACTGGCCTGGCTCAAGGAGGCAGAGCAGCGAGGAGATGTGGACTGGCGCAAGGTGCAGGAGATTCATGACAGCTTCAAATACAGTCACTCCGGGCTTGGTCAAGGAGCCATGCTGGCGATTGTTATCGTGGTCGCGGCATTGACCGCAGGGGCCGCGAGTGGGGCGCTGGGTACAACATTTGCGGGTGTGGGCTCGGCAGGTAGCGGAACAGCCATGGCGGCGGGTGGCATTTCAACTGCCGGGGCCTCAGCGGGCACCTTTGTTGCTGCGGGTTGGGGCAATGCGATGGCTACTACCGCGCTGTCCTCGATGGCGGGCACGGCTGCGGCCAGCACCATCAACAACAAGGGCAACCTGGGCAATGTTGCGAAGGATGTATTCAGTGAAAATAGCTTGAAAGGCTATGCAACCGGTGCGGTGATCGCCGGTTTCGGCGCGGCCTTTACCAATGAAATGGGGAGGACTTTAACTAAGGAAGGTAACTATCTATATGGCGACGATTATGCTGGACGATTGAAGGCCTATGCGGCTAATACAGCGTTGAAGGGTGCGTTGAGTGGTAAGGACAAAAACACTTGGTTGAGTATTGCTGCGACTGGGGCGTTGATGGAGTTGTATCAGTATTCGGCGGGTCGAGACCCGGATGTTAGGCCTGGGGTGGAGAGACCTGGAAGCAATGTTTTTCAAGAGCTAGATGGGGGGCTTGTGCCGCGCGTTACTGTCAGTGGAATAGAGCGAGAAGGAAATAATGTTGGTCTAAATCAAACGTGTACTTCCTTGTTGGCTATTTGTCACGGAATGCCTCTTAGTAATTTTTTAAGTAATGTTCCTGGTGTTAATGCATTTGCGACTTTACATGATACTTGGATGAATAGACTGATCGAGCTGAAAAAGTTGAGCTGGCAACTGGGAGGTTCTTTAGGCGAAAAGCCTGATATGAGTATTTTTGAAAATATTGGTAGTATGCCGCCCGCATTAATAGTCAATTACGGGGCAATCATTGATAAATATAGGCCTCTAACTGATGCAGTGAGGAAAGATGAAAAAAATAATTAATGTATTTTTGGTCTGTCTCTTTGCTATAGGATGCTCGTCACCTTTTTATTCGACTTGGGTTAGTGCTACCAATGGGTTGGTTGGTACTCCGTTTGAGTCGCACTTTTGGCCCCCTAGATGCCTGCCAGATTGTTTGCATCAATATTGGTCGCCCAGCAATAAGAATGCAGCTTTTGATAAAGTTTTGGATGAAGAGGCAGGTGAAAAGCGCTACTACATTACGTGGCTTATGGATTGTCGTTACTCAATACTTGTCTCAAAAGAGGGCATTATAAAATCTTGGCGTTATGAGACGGAGGACAAAAGAAGTTGTTTTGTTTTTTAGAAGTTAGATGGTCTGGCTCTCGTAAGAAGACTTGCTCTTATGTTGAAACGGAAATATTGGGATTTTTTATGCGCTGAGCTCAACAGGCTCGTGGTTGCTCAGCTTTGGGAAGGAGGTAATGAAATAGGATGCTGGATTTTAGTCGATGGTTTGAATAGTTGTGGATGTGTGATGATTTGTGAACTGTGTAAAGGGACTAGCAAAAAATGGAAATGAAATGGCCTCAAGGAACATGGGGTTCTTATTTAATTTTTGAGCAGTAGTTTGTGAAACTAATAGTTGTTGGTTTCGAAGCGAAAAGTAAAGGAGTGTATTCGATTCTTTTAAAGTATGGTGCGCGGAAGCTTGTGAGAGAAGTAAGAGTATGTGAAGGCGCTGTGTTATATGCTGAATATGAATCAAGTCTGCAGAAAATTCTGCATAGAAATGTTGGGGATGCAAAAAACATGCATCGTCTAGTATTTAAGTTGCATCGACAAGAGTTTGTAGAATTTCCTTTATGTATCGGAAATTTCTAGTTTTCCGAAGAGGCTGATGTTGAAAATCTTCTGACTAGTTACCTGGTTGTTGGTGTAGGGTGGCTTGGGTTTATTAGAACGGAATAAAGAATCCCAAGATGGCAGGGCTCTGTTTCATACTTACAATGAGTGAGAGTTTGATTTGGCTTATTCGAATTTAGAGTTTTCTGGGCAGTTTACGCGGATTCATGATCTGGACTTGAGTATTGCCTGCTTTCTAGTAATAGAGTCCGGAAAATATGTAAGCTCGGAAGCATTGGACTATATGTTTGATTCTTGGGTCGATTCGATTTCGTATGGCGGCCCTGGTTGTATTGATCTGCAGCTAGATAAATTTCTGAAAAGCCAAGAGTATGCTGATGTAGTTGTAGGCTTGATTGATAGGGTGATCCAAGAGTTGTATTCAATGGCGGATGTTTATCCGAAAGAGAAATTGAGCTCGATGCTGGCAGGCGTAAAGATAACTTTGAATGCGGACTATGAAGTTAAGTTGATAAGAACTGCTTTAGTTGGGTTGCGAAAAGTCATTGTAGGTGAAGGATAGCTCATGGGCTGCATGATGACTCAGATGATTTTTCACTAACTCCTGAGTCTTTGATTTTTTCAAGATTGAAATAAGGTTTGAAAAAAAGCTCTGCTGTGACCTGCATCAAGTTTGTTTTTTCTAGTTTGTCAGCCTTCGGATCATAGTGGGCTATATATTAAGTAAGAGTCACGTAAGTGATGAGTTTTTAGAGTGAAGAAGAAAATATATTATGGTGTAATCGCGCGTGGTACAGAGATATGTATGCATGTATTTTGCATTTTTAAGTGAGATGTAGCATGAGCATTAAACTTAAGACAGAGGCGGGAGTGTTAGAGTTTATTGTCAAAAATATGAAGGCTAAGGATAGTTTTTTTTGACTTCGATATTGTCAGTATTTGGTATGATAAATATTCTGGCTGTTTACCGGCTGATTTCTTTTGTAGTTTGAATTTTGATGATATAAATAGGCTTGTTGATTATTTCTATAGGCATAAATTGTCAGTGCTTACTAATCAGGTTAATGAGTCACTGGTTTATATGCCTTTGGAAAGCGACTTTCAAATAAGGTTCATGGCCGGGGAGGCTGAAAGCATGGAAGATGGATACTTTTCCATAGGTTTTTTATTTAACCTTGGAAGTAGTTGCGAAGAATCTTCGAATGTATATTTTGGGTTCGAGGCTGGTATTGATTTTTTAGCGGTAGATGACTTTTGTGTTTCTTTAAAGGAACTGGTGACCGTTGAGCAGTAGATGATTTCCTAGTAATCCACGGTTTTCAAAGTGTTTTAATCTGGTAAGCCATGATGAAAGAAGTATCTCCTCTAATATGTACATCGTGTGAAGAACAGCTCGATGTGTTTAACGAGGGTTCTACCCAAGGGTTAAGGTGTTCCGGTTGTGGCTGGTCCTTGGTTACTACACATATTTCAGACATTAAAATCGATGAGCGAGAATATAAAATTTTTTGTAGCGGTAATTATAAAAGCGAAGCACATGTGCGAGTTGTATCCGAGGTGGCAGGTTATAATTTTTTGATGTCCAGAAAAGCACTGCAGAAAGGCCAATTTCTTCTGTTCTCCGGGCAGGCTGTTGAGGTCTCGCGGGTCAGGAAAATGCTTGGTCACGCAGGGGTTTTATGTACCATCACACCTGATTTTAAGTGGGATTGATCAGATGACGATTGTTGTTTGCTAAGCCTCTAAGGTGAATGAGTGAGTTCTTCCAGTAACTTAGCTGCAACTTCCGAAAGTGCAGGTTATACATCAAACCCCATAGAGTACTCCCGCTCCTGCGGAAGCAGCCTGCTGGCTCCTTCCAAGTCTCCTTCCTGAATTAGTCGATGAATCTCGTGAGCCAGGGGCGTGACGTCGGTGATGCGCTTGATCCACTGGTTCACATACAACTGCACGGCCTCCTTGCTCAGGCCAATCTGAATGGCCCGATGTTCCTGGGGCCGCAGGTACAGATCCCGTTCCGGGTCCCACTGAATCCGCACCGGCGACTGGTCTTTCAACTTCAACCACTCTTCCTTGCTCATGGACTCGTCGACATGGCTCAGGCAACCGTTGGCCAGGGCCCATTCGAAGCCTTCGCGGCTGATGTCGATGGCCAGGATGCGGGTCTGTCCGGGGTCCTTAAAACCCCAGCCGGCGCGGTACATCATCCACAGGAAAGACGGCTTTATCCAGGTCATGCGCTCCATCTTGAAGGGTGGGGAGACGAAGGTGCCGTGGGCCAGGGCGGCGTCGGCGATGCTGTCGGAATAGGCTTGGTAGACGCGGATGGTGTCGGCGTCGTAGAGCGCGCGAATCTGGCGCTGGAGGTGTTCTGTCGGGGGTTTATGCATGGCATTTCCTTATGAAGAGCGGGCGGCCGGGAAGCCGCCCTGGGGTGTTTAGAGTTCGGCCTGCGGTTGCAGGCGCCGTGATGTCACATCCAGCAGATCACAGCCATCGCGCAGCAGGATGCTGCACACCAGGGTCAGCTCCTGCAGTACCACCGCTTCGCTGCGCAGGGGCTCGGCGGCGAAGTGCTCCAGCAGTTGAGTCGCGGCGCGGATGCGAAAGGCTGCGGCGTCGTGCAGCACATCGATGGGCGCCTGGGTGTCGATCAGCAGGGAAGGAATCAGGCAGTCGTGGCCGGTGATCGGCATGTAGCGGTTCATGATCAGTTCTCTCTATTCCGTTAGTTGAGCGGCTGTCCACTTACCGTCGCCAAACAATAGGTGGCAGTTGTGCGCAGGTTGGCGAGCCGGCAATAGAGAAAACCGACAGACCCGAAGGTCTCCCACGCACAACCGCCATAGAGCAATCATGCGGGCGCAAAAAAACCTGCAAGCAGGTTGTTTGCATTCTCTATTGCCAGGTCGCCAAACCTGTATCGCCATATGGGCGACGGCCGGACTATAAGCCGCGGGCTTGCGAGGGTGCAAGGCAAGTGTGGTGGCGTCTTTTCCGAGAGCGTTGTAGGGCTTTTTCCGTACACATCCATCCCGCTTGCGACTGTATTTCCAGGTGTTTAGCCAGGGCGCTTTTGGCGAACGGCCGGCTAGCCTGTATGTACATTTGTAAATACGGAATTGCTCATGTACGTTGCATGGGCCGAGGCCAAGAACCACGCCAACCTGCTCAAGCACGGCATCGATTTCAACGATGCGGTGCTGATGTTCCAGCGCCCGGTGCTGTCGTTGCGCGATGAGCGCCTGGACTACGGCGAGGAGCGCTGGGTCAGCCTCGGTTGGATCAGGGCCCTGGTGGGCGTGGTGGTCCATACCGAGCGGCGGGGTCATGCGGTGCGCATCATCTCGGCGCGAAAAGCCACTAAGCGGGAGGCTAAATACTATGTCCAACGGATCGAAAACTGACGGATCGAAAACTGACTGGGATCGCCTGGCGAAAACCGATGACCAGGGCATCGATACTTCTGATATTCCCGAGCTTGATGACGATTTCTTTCGCCGCGCCGAGGTGCACCTGCCGGGCAAGAAGGCCGTGACCATTCGCCTGGACGCCGATGTGCTGGAGTGGTTCAAGGGCCAGGGCGCGGGTTACCAGACGCGGATCAACCAATTGCTGCGTCAGTACATGCAGGCCCACCGGGACTGAGGCCTGTGCATCATTTCAGGAGGCGGGCGGATGGCCCGCCGCTCTTTCCGGCCGGCCGTGGAGGGTGGTCGCCATTGCGATTCCTGTCTGAAATATTCATTTACAACTACCCCCGTCCTCAAGCTCAATCTGCTCCCTTGCCTGGTGCGAAGGAGTGCGCTCTTTCGTGCAGGCTATAGTCTTGTGATCACCCTGAACTCATCCGCAAAAAGGTGCTTTCGTATGTCTCGCTTTGCCTCCTGCAATACTTGGCTGGCCGTTGGTGCCGCGTTGCTGTGCCTGCACTTGCCCGTGCAGGCCCAGGAGCGTTTTACCCTGAACATTCCCGGGGTTTCGGATGACCGGCTGTTCACCACGGGCAATGCCAGCGATGCCAAGGGCTGTGGCGGGCACAATAATTCCCCGGCCTTGAACTGGACTGCCGGCCCGACCGGGACCTTGAGCTACGCCATCGTCATGCACGACCCGGATGGGGCCAAGGGCCAGGGCGTGGATCACTGGGTGCACTACGGCATCAAGCCCACCACCCGGCAGATTCCCGCCGGTGCCGGCAACAAGCCGAACCTGGAAGGGCTGGCCGGCCTTAACAGCCGCAACGGTACTTCCTATATGGGCCCGTGCCCGCCGGTGGGTGACAGCGCGCACCACTACATCATCCAGATCTACGCCCTGGACCTGCCGCCGGAAGCCCTGCCCGCCGGCCTGACCCGCGCCCAACTGCTGGAAAAGATCAACGGTCACGTACTGCGCAACAGCAGTGTGGTGCGCCGCTATTCCCGCTGAGTGAAATTTTTTTCGAAGGCTTAACCCGAATCGCCCAGGGGCTTCGTCTGAAGGGGGGAATGGATCATTTCTTTCCGAGGTCAGCCCCATGTCCCTTCCCGTGCATTTCCTTCGTCCGGCCGCCCAGGGTTTTGCCGCCGGCCTGTTGCTGGCAGTTGCCGGCTGTGGTGTGTCGTCCAAGCCCGAATCCGCTGCCGGCTCGTCAACCCAGGGAGCATTGCCGCAGTACGAGGTGCAGCACGCCGATGCCACCATGGCCAAGCGCGCTGTGCATCCCATGAGGTTGTCAGCGCCGATGCCGGCGCCCATTAGCTCACGGGATTCGCTGGTGGCCGGGTACCGCGACGAGCCCCGGGAGCAGTACCAGAAACTGCCGGACAACCCGATCCACAGCGTCGCCGAAGCACCGGTCTCGACCTTCAGCGCCGACGTCGATACGGGTGCCTATGCCAACGTCCGCCGCTTGCTCAACCAGGGCAGCCTGCCGCCGGAGGGCGCGGTGCGCCTGGAGGAACTGGTCAACTACTTCCCCTACGATTACGCCCTGCCCACGGACGGCTCGCCCTTTGGCGTGACCACCGAGCTGGCGCCGTCGCCGTGGAACCCCCATACCCGCCTGCTGCGCATCGGCATCAAGGCATCGGATCGTGCGGTGGCGGAGCTGGCCCCGGCCAACCTGGTGTTCCTGGTGGATGTCTCCGGCTCCATGGATCGCCGTGAAGGCCTGCCCCTGGTGAAAAGCACCCTCAAGCTGCTGGTGGATCAAGTGCGGGACCAGGATCGGGTGTCGCTGGTGGTCTACGCCGGTGAATCACGGGTGGTGCTGGAGCCCACGTCCGGTCGTGACAAGGCGAAGATCCGCACTGCCATCGACCAGCTCACCGCCGGCGGTTCCACGGCGGGCGCCTCGGGTATCCAGCTGGCCTACCAGATGGCCCAGCAGGGGTTTATCGACAAGGGCATCAACCGCATCCTGCTGGCCACCGACGGCGACTTCAACGTCGGTGTCAGCGACTTCGACAGCCTCAAGGCCATGGCCGCCGAAAAGCGCAAGAGTGGTGTCTCCCTGACCACCCTGGGGTTCGGTGTGGATAACTACAACGAGCACCTGATGGAGCAACTGGCCGATGCCGGTGACGGCAACTACGCCTACATCGACAACCTGCGCGAAGCGCGCAAGGTTCTGGTGGACCAGCTCAGCTCGACCCTGGCGGTGGTGGCCAAGGACGTGAAGCTGCAAGTGGAGTTCAACCCGGCCCAGGTCAGCGAATACCGCCTGCTGGGTTATGAGAACCGTGCACTCAAGCGAGAAGACTTCAGCAACGACAAGGTCGACGCCGGGGAAATCGGTGCAGGGCATACGGTTACCGCGTTGTATGAAATTGTCCCGGCTGGCGAGAAGGGCTGGTTGGAGCCGCTGCGTTATGCCCAGGCCAAGGCGCCGCAACAGAGTGGCAAGCAGGGCGAACTGGCCATGCTGCGGCTGCGCTACAAGGCGCCGGAAGGCGGCAGCAGCCGCCTGATCGAACGGCCCATCAGTGCCCAGCAGCCCGGCAGCCTGGCGGCGGCCAGCCCCGACCTGCGCTTCGCCGCAGCCGTGGCGGCGTTCTCCCAGCAGCTCAAGGACGGCCGCTACACCGGCAACTTCAGCCTGGCCGACACGGTCAAGCTGGCCCAGGGCGCCAAGGGTGCCGACCCTTACGGCCTGCGAGGCGAGTTCGTACAGCTGGTGGAGCTGGCGCAAAGCCTGCAAACTCAGGCGCCGAAAGCCCAGGCGGCGCAGCCCGTGGACATGAGCCAAGTGCAGAGCCGCCTTGAGTAGACCTCAGACCCGCAGTGAACAGGAGTTCAACCGCCCTATGTCTGCTGCCCAATCCACCAGCGACGCCAGCAGCGATGAAACGCTGCTGGCGCGTTACCGTGCCGGAGAAACCGCGGCCTTCGAGGTGCTTTACCAGCGCCATCGCCAGGGCTTGTATCGCTTTGTGCTGAGCCTGTGCGGCAAGGCCGAGCTGGCGGATGAGGTCTACCAGGAAACCTGGCTCAGCCTGATCCGCAGCACCAGCCAGCCCGAGGGCCGGGCCAGCTTCCGGACCTGGTTGTACCAGATTGCCCGCAACCGCTTGATCGACCACTGGCGCAAGCACGGCCAGCGCAACCCGTTGCACGACAGCTATGACGAACAACTGCACGGTGAAGCCGACCAAGCCCCCGGCCCCGAACAGCAACTGAGCCTGTGCCGCGACCAGCAGCGTATCGAAGCCGCCCTGCAGGACCTGCCCGAAGACCAGCGCGAGGTGTTCCTGCTGCGGGCCCACGGCGACCTGGAACTGCCAGAAATCGCCAGCCTGACCCAGGCTCCCCTGGAAACGGTGAAAAGCCGTTTCCGCTATGCGTTGAAAAAATTGCGTCGGCTCCTGGCCGAGGAGGTACTCACATGACTGACGCCCGACAGACCCCAACCCCCGAAGAGCAGATGCTGGCGCATATCCGCCAACACAGTACCCAGGAACCACCGGCCCATCTGGATGCCCTGATCCTGGCCACTGCCCGCCGCGAAGCCCCGGCGCCCAAGCCCGGCTTCTGGCAACGCTGGATGCAGGCCTGCCTGCGGCCGCGTTATCAACTGGCTTTTGCCAGTCTGTTTGGCGTGGCGCTGGTCATCGGTTTGCTGCGCCCTTCCCCGGAGCACTATCCACAAGAGCAGGCCTTTGTCCCTGCGCCCGCTCCAGCCCCAGCTGCGCCCATGGCACGCCAGGCGGCGCCACGTTCCGCCGAGCTGGCCGGGGCCTTGAGCGTCCCTGAGCCGGCTGCCCCTTCGCCCATCGCTCCGGCGGCCCCTGTCGGCAGTTTTGCCGCGGCGCCGGAGATGGAAGCGTCCGCTGATGCAGCGCCACCTGCGATGGCCAAGCCCAGGGCCGAGTCGAGCAAGCTGGCCAAGCGCATGTCGGCGCCGGCCGCGCCCCGGGCGATCAAGCGATTGAATGAGCAACTGCAGACAGTGCTGCGTCTATGGGACGAGGGCCAGAACCGCGCGGCGGCCGAGCTGCTGCTCCAGCTGCAGGAAACTTATCCACAGGAGGATCTGGACGCGCGCCTGCAAGCCTTGCGTCGTCAATAAGGTGCGGGGGTTGGCTGTCACAGCGGAAAACGCGCACTATCTGCCCAGTTTCCAGAAAGTGAGAGGCCGGTCATGGCACCCCGCATCGACCGTATTGCTGCAATGTTGAACTGCCCGATCAAGGGCGCGGAGCTGCGCCAGGCCATCAAGGAAAGCCGCAAGGACTTTGGCCTTGAAGAGGGCGAGGACCTCGATCAGCAGGCCGACGACGAAGACGATCAGGCGGCCCCGCACTCCGACGCCGTCGAGGAGGAGTGATCCGGCAGCCCCAGCGCTCAGGCGTAGGGGGTGGCGGGCAACTCGATGAACTCGGCGCAGGCACCGTCCGCGGTCATGCGCCGGGCCCGTTCCGGCAGCAGCCGGGCGTGGTTTTCCACTTGCCAGCGATACCAGCTCAGGCGCTGCACGATCCGCCGCCGGCAGGGCTCCGGCAATTGCCCCAGCAGGTCGACACTCTCGGGCGTCCAGCGGGCTCGGGTCGAGTAGTAGCAGAACAGGTTTTCCCGCAGGCCGAAACAGTCCTCAATGCTTTCCTCGACGCTGTACGCGTAGCGCTCGAAGCTGGCACTCAGTTGCTGTGCGCCGTCGGCATTGTCCCGCAAGTAGGCGAAGATCCCCGGCCAATTGATGCAGTACAGGTGCTCGTCCCAATCGCCGTCCCGGGTCAGGTACTGGCCCTGGCCGCGAAAGAACTGCAGCACTTCCTCGCGCTCCAGAGCCACTTCAAAGTTGCTTTTCATCGGGTGTTCCCTTGACGTCGGCGATGCTCACAGATAACGCCACGCATTCGATCACGCAATCGAAGCCGATTTCCAGGCGCAGGTGATAACCGGGGCCCAGGCGAGTGAGCTGGGTGCGCATGCGCCCGTCGAAGCGCGTGCCGCTGACCGCCAGTTCGCTGATGCCCTGGACCTTGAGCACGAAACTGCAGTGGGTCGCCGCCTCGATCACCGGCCAGCTGGCAGGCACAGACAAGCGCGGCAGTTCACCGCTCAGGTGCAGGCTCAGTTGCTCGCCCTGGAACTGCGGGCCCTGGGTCTCCAGGTCATAGGGCGTGGCGGTCACATCGAACTCGGCCCGCCAGGCTTCAGGGTTGTCGATGCCGAACAGCCAATCCCCGCCGAAACGCTCACGGTGCGGGATTGCCCGGCACTCTGCCAGCGAAGGCAATTGCGCGCGGACCAGGTCTTCCTGCCAGCGCTCCCGTGCCGCGTTCAGCAGGCGCTGGAAAAGGTCCCGGCTGTTGTCGATCACCCCTGGCCAGTTGCTGGGCCACTGATCGTATTCGTAGTCGTCCTCGATGGGCTCCCAGATCTGTTCGAAGTCGTAGTCCGGGTCATCCAGGGCCGCTTGCAGCACCTCCACCAGGCGCTGTCGATGCCGGAAATTTTCCCGGGAACCGTGGCGCATCAGGCCGTAGTGGCGGACCAGGTATTCGCGGTCGTCCGGGTCATTGGGGTTGTAGCGGTTCAGTTCGGCATCCAGGGCCGGGGGCATGTCATAGCCCATGAACCAGGTGACCCAGTCGCGTATCTGGGGCTCGAAGGGTTGATTGTGCAGGGGATGGCGCAGCATCGGGACCTCCTGTCCGGGGGCGGCGAATGTAGCAAGTTGCGCTTCGCCAGGACAGCCCAGGGCCGTCATGTGTGCGGGGTGCCGTCCGGGCATCGCGCCGTTTTGCATCGCGGATCAACAAAAAAGCCCCAGGCCGTAAGACCTGGGGCTTTTTCGCTGAAGATGGCGCACTCGGCGGGATTCGAACCCACGACCCCTGCCTTCGGAGGGCAGTACTCTATCCAGCTGAGCTACGAGTGCAGTGCGGGCGACATCATACCTATGTCGACTCGGGGCGTCCACGCCGGTTTTCATCGGCTGGTGCTTGTCCGTCGCAACCCCCGGAAACCCGGGCCGTAGTGGCAGTTTTTCCTGCTGAAGCTTCCTCGTACCTGCGCGCAACCTGCAGCCAGAACCGTGCAATCACGGGGCACAGGGAGGTGCAGGAGATGAACTGTTCCATGCCGGGCGGCCTGCAAGCGGGCCTGCCGGACCAACTGTTCGAAGCCAGCTGGAGGGCGGTATTGCCCGGTTTGCAGCGCCGCGCCCGGCAGTTGGCGCGGGGCAACGCCGATGGTGCCCAAGAGTGGCTGGCGGCCACGGCGATCAAGGCGCTGCTGTTCTTTCGCCGCTCGCCGGAGCGAATTCGCGACCCCCAGGGTTTTCTGTTCCTGGTGCTTGATCATGTGTTTGTCGACAGCTGCCGCCGGCAGGCCCGGGAGCAGCGCCTGTTTGTGGATTTCGCCGGGCTTGAGGATGACCCGCTGCAGCAGCTGGAGGCCCCGCAGATGTCGGTGCTCGACCAGGTGGAGTTGCTGGAAACCCTGGCCCTGCTCAGTCGACGGGTGGCGCAACTGCCGCCGAAGAAGCGCCGCCTCTTTGAACTAAAGTTTGTCGACGACCTGCCCTATCCCCACATCGCCGCCGAGCTGGGCATGAACCAGCCCTTGGCGCGCAAGTATGTGCAGCTGTTGCGGGCGCAGTTGCGTTGATGCGGCCTGAGGTTTCACAGCCGGCTCGCTCGGGCGTTCCTGTTCAGTGAGCCTGTTTTCGATGCTGTAGCCGGTGCCGCCGCCTTCTGCGGTGGGCCATTCCATCTAAGGAGAGATGTATGCCCGATCCAATGGTCAACTCGCAGATCACCGATGCCGTCACCCAGACCAACGTCAAGGTCGTGGCCGAGGCTCCGGCCCAGGCCATTGCCTCGCTGTACCAGGTGGCCAGCCACTCGGCCGGCCTGTCGCTGCAGAACGCGGTCAACAGCCAGCAGGCGCTCAACCAGATCTCCAATGCGGTGGTGTCCAAGGCCGTGGCGCTGATCATGGCGATCGGCGAGTAGGGCTGACCGCCCGGGAGAATCGTCATGGCCTGGTTCAAGAAGAAAACCCCACCCGCAGCCGCGGCCGATGAAAGCGCCGGCGCGGCGGCCGACCCTGGCGCCGCTGCAGTAGCCGCCGAGCCTGAGGCACCCTCGGCGATGGCCGGTGACGCCGCCTCGACGGCCAGCGCGCCGGCGCCCGATCCTGCGCCATCGCCTGCAGGCCCGGCGCAGCCCTCGATGATGCAGACGATGAACGCGCACCTGCTCAAGCAGGCCGGCACGCCCAGCAGCGACAGCACCGATGCCCTGAACAGCCAGATCGTCCAGGCGGTGCAGTTCAGCAATGCCCAGACCTTCAGCTATGCCCCGGCGCAGATCGCGGCAGCGCCGGACATGATGATCAGCCAGGCCGCCGGCCTGGTGGCGCAGTCGGCGGCGGGGTATTTCGACGGGGTCAGCAAGCTGGCCCTCGCGGCCCAGGCGGTGCTGCTCAAGCAGATGACCGAGAACATCGTCAAAGAGAACGTCAAGGGGGCTGCCGAGGATGCCCTGGGCGCGTTGGTCACCGATCTGCTGGTGGGCGCGGCGGCTGCGGTGGCGGCGGCTGCCGGAGCCATGGAGGCCGACGCGGCCGGCGTGGCCATCGACAAGATCGACCAGAGCATCGCCAAGTACAGCAGCACCCTGGCCAATCGCACACCGTCCTCCTGAGCAAGCGCCCCGGGCGCGCCAGGTGCCCGGGGCCTGCACGGCCAGGAGCATGACCGCGACACAGGCTTTTCCCCTGGCGTTGAAGTTCGACGGACCCGGTGCCCAGCCCTTCAACGTCATTCATTGAGTAAGGAGCATGCAATGGCGAATGAAGAGCAGACCCCGATGGCGACGATATTCGGCTTTGCCGAGAAGTATCTGAAACGCCCGTTGACCCAGGTCGAGCGCCAGGTACTGGAGGCATTTGCCCAGGACAAGCCGCTGGACATGTCCAGGGCCGCGCAACAGAGCGTCGATCAGGCGCGGCAGCGGGCCACGGAGCTGATGCAGTCCGATGGGCTGCGCACCCGGCAGATCATCGATCAACTGGCCGGTTCCGCCGCCGCGGGCAAGGCCGATCCCCAGGCGCGGGAGCTGGTGCTGCGGCAACTGCTGGCGGCCGCCGAGTCCGAGGAGCCGCTGTCGGTATCGCCCCCCGGGGCCGGCCTGGTGACGACCGCCGCCGCTGCAGCCGCCGCGGCGGCGCTGGCGCCGGCACTGTCCCCGGCCAGCTTCCCGCCGGACGATCCGCAGCTCAAGGCAATGATCAGCGCCCTGGTCCAGCAGGAGGTGAAAGCCGCGGTCGAGGCGCGGATGGCCGGGCTGTCGCAGAAAGTCGAAGACACCCTCAAGCAACTGACCGCCGGCAGTGGGCAATAAGGGCCCCCTGAAATAACCGCAAGGCCGTTCAAGCCCCGCTTCACAGCATCAGGGCTGCCACGTTCACTCAATGACACGGAATGCTCCGTGTGCCTAACAAAGGAAGTTGAGCCATGCCACTTGTAAACGAACAAATCACCGATGCCGTCACCCAGACCAACGTCAAGGTCGTCGCCGAAGCGCCGGCCATGGCGATGGGCACCATCTACCAATCCATGGCCCAGGCCACCGCGATCCTGTTCCAGAACTCGGTCTCGGCGCAGCAGCAGCAAAACACCCTGGCCCAGGCGGCCACCAACCAGGGCGTGATGCAGATCTACAGCGTCGACACCACCGCCGGGGCGGCGGCCACCGAAAAAGTCGCCCAGGGCGGGGTCTCCGACAACCTCACCAGCCTGTTGACGGTTCTCAAGTCCTTTCAGAGCTGATGGCTGAAAGCCTGATTTTCCGTTGAACCTACCTGCTGAAAAAATGGAGTTTTTATGAGCACAGTCAGTCCGCAAATCACCGATGCCGTCACCCAGACCAACGTCAAGGTCGTCGCCGAAGCGCCAGCCATGTCGATGGGCACCATCTACCAGTCCATGGGCCAGTCCGTGGCCATCCTGTTCCAGAACTCGGTTTCGGCGCAGCAGCAGCAAAACACCCTGGCCCAGGCGGCCACCAACCAGGGCGTGATGCAGATCTACAGCGTCGACACCACCGCCGGTGCGTCGGCCACCGAGAAAGTCGCCCAGGGCGGTGTGGCCGACAACCTCACCAGCCTGTTGACGGTGCTCAAGTCGTTCAGTAGCTGACCGTTCCCCAGGCGCCATGCCAGCGCCCCCGCCGCCTGCCATAGGCTGCGGGGGCGTTGTCTTTTGCCCGGCGGCATGGGAGGTTGAAGCGGATTTTTTACCGCTAGGCGCCTTTACGTTCTTTTTTTCGAACAGCCTATTGTCCTTTACCCCCGTTGACCCTAGGATTCGTTTGAGATTTCAAACGCTCTTGCCTGGGTGCCCAAACGCACGTCTATTCTTGTGTGCGACTTTTTCGTGCTTTTACCCAGTGAACGATTTTCCTGACGGCAGCCTGGCCACGGGCTGGTGACAGCGCCCCGGCGCTCTCCTCCTGACCTGGCGCCTTTCTACAATCACAATTCGCCCCGCGTATGCGCGGTGCTGTTAAGGAAGCCGACATGCAGCTCAAAGACGCCCAGTTGTTCCGCCAACAAGCCTTCATCGATGGAGCTTGGGTCGACGCGGACAACGGCCAGACGATCAAGGTCAACAACCCCGCTACCGGTGAAATCCTCGGTACCGTACCCAAGATGGGCGCCGCCGAAACCCGCCGCGCCATCGAGGCCGCCGACAAGGCCCTGCCGGCCTGGCGTGCCCTGACTGCCAAGGAGCGCGCCACCAAGCTGCGCCGCTGGTATGAATTGCTGATCGAGAACCAGGACGACCTGGGTCGCCTGATGACCCTGGAGCAGGGCAAGCCGCTGGCCGAAGCCAAGGGCGAAATCGCCTACGCCGCCTCCTTCATCGAATGGTTCGCCGAAGAAGCCAAGCGCATCTACGGCGACGTGATTCCCGGCCACCAGCCCGACAAGCGCCTGATCGTGATCAAGCAGCCGATCGGCGTGACCGCGGCCATCACCCCGTGGAACTTCCCGGCGGCGATGATCACCCGTAAAGCCGGCCCGGCCCTGGCCGCCGGTTGCACCATGGTCATCAAGCCCGCTTCGCAAACCCCGTTCTCGGCCCTGGCCCTGGTGGAACTGGCGCACCGTGCCGGCATCCCGAAAGGCGTGCTGAGTGTGGTCACCGGCAGCGCCGGCGACATCGGCGGCGAGCTCACCAGCAACCCGATCGTGCGCAAGCTGTCGTTCACCGGCTCCACCGAGATCGGTCGTCAGCTGATGGCCGAATGCGCCAAGGACATCAAGAAAGTCTCCCTGGAGCTGGGCGGCAACGCGCCGTTCATCGTGTTCGACGACGCGGACCTGGATAAGGCCGTCGAAGGCGCGATCATCTCCAAGTACCGCAACAACGGCCAGACCTGCGTCTGCGCCAACCGCCTGTACATCCAGGATTCGGTCTACGACGCCTTCGCCGAGAAATTGAAGGCAGCAGTGGCCAAGCTGAAGATCGGCAACGGCCTGGAAGAAGGCACCACCACTGGCCCGCTGATCGACGAAAAAGCCGTGGCCAAGGTCCAGGAACACATCGCCGACGCCCTGAAAAAAGGCGCGACCCTGCTGGCCGGCGGCAAGTCCATGGAAGGCAACTTCTTCGAGCCGACCATCCTGGTCAACGTGCCCAAGGATGCAGCCGTGGCCAAGGAAGAAACCTTTGGCCCATTGGCGCCGCTGTTCCGCTTCAAAGACGAAGCCGAAGTCATCGCCATGTCCAACGACACCGAGTTCGGCCTGGCCTCGTACTTCTATGCCCGCGACCTGGGTCGTGTGTTCCGTGTGGCCGAGGCCCTGGAATACGGCATGGTCGGGGTCAACACCGGCCTGATCTCCAACGAAGTGGCGCCGTTCGGCGGCATCAAGGCCTCGGGCCTGGGCCGTGAAGGTTCCAAGTACGGGATCGAGGATTACCTGGAAATCAAATACCTCTGCCTGGGTATCTGATCCGGTTTCAAGCGCCGGGGGCACGAGAGCGCTGTCCCCCTGCGCAGCTTTAAAAAACGCACTTTTCAAGGTGGCCCGGGACCGCTCCGGCAGTCGATCATCGCATGCTGTCGCAGGCGCTTCCCCGCCCCGCAACCCTTGAATCACACCGCTGCCGCAGCGGTGAATGAGGACACTATGAGCAAGACCAACGCATCTTTGATGAAACGCCGTGAAGCCGCTGTACCGCGCGGTGTTGGCCAGATTCACCCGATCTTCGCCGACAGCGCGAAGAACGCCACCGTCACCGACGTTGAAGGCCGCGAGTTCATCGACTTCGCCGGCGGTATCGCGGTACTGAACACCGGTCACGTGCACCCGAAGATCATCGCCGCGGTGACCGAGCAACTGAACAAGCTGACCCACACCTGCTTCCAGGTCCTGGCCTACGAGCCTTACGTGGAGCTGTGCGAGAAAATCAACGCCAAGGTGCCAGGTGATTTCGCCAAGAAAACCCTGCTGGTGACCACCGGTTCCGAAGCCGTCGAGAACGCCGTGAAGATCGCCCGTGCCGCCACTGGCCGCGCCGGCGTGATCGCCTTCACCGGCGCCTACCACGGCCGCACCATGATGACCCTGGGCCTGACCGGCAAGGTCGTGCCTTACTCGGCCGGCATGGGCCTGATGCCAGGCGGCATCTTCCGCGCGCTGTACCCGAATGAACTGCACGGCGTGAGCATCGACGACTCCATCGCGAGCATCGAGCGCATCTTCAAGAACGACGCCGAGCCTCGTGATATCGCTGCGATCATCATCGAGCCGGTGCAGGGCGAAGGCGGCTTCTACGTCGCGCCCAAAGAGTTCATGAAGCGCCTGCGCGCCCTTTGCGACCAGCACGGCATCCTGCTGATCGCTGACGAAGTGCAGACCGGCGCTGGCCGTACCGGCACCTTCTTCGCCATGGAACAGATGGGCGTTACCGCCGACCTGACCACCTTCGCCAAGTCCATCGCCGGCGGCTTCCCGCTGGCCGGTGTCTGCGGCAAGGCCGAGTACATGGACGCCATCGCTCCAGGCGGCCTGGGCGGCACCTACGCCGGTAGCCCGATCGCCTGTGCGGCGGCCCTGGCGGTGATGGAAGTGTTCGAGGAAGAGCACTTGCTGGATCGCTGCAAGGCTGTTGGCGAGCGCCTGGTGACCGGCCTCAAGGCCATCCAGGCCAAGTACCCGGTAATCGGTGAAGTGCGTGCCCTGGGCGCGATGATCGCGGTGGAACTGTTCGAGAATGGCGACAGCCACAAGCCGAACGCCGCTGCCGTGGCCCAGGTCGTGGCCAAGGCTCGCGAAAAGGGGCTGATCCTGCTGTCCTGCGGCACCTACGGCAACGTTCTGCGGGTGCTGGTACCGCTGACCTCGCCGGATGCGCAGCTGGACAAAGGCCTGGCCATCATCGAAGAGTGCTTCGCTGAACTCTGATGACGCTGTGACCTGATCGACAGAAAAACCCGCTTCGGCGGGTTTTTTTTCGTCCTCAGGCGGCTCCAGCGGGATTTGCGCTGTATGGAAGCCCGTGCATTGACTAAGGTGCAAGGGATTGCCTAGGGAGCGTGCTGCATGACCGCTGTTGATTTACCCGCTGTACCTCGCGTGCTGATTGCCGAGGCTGATCTCTGGTCTCGTGATTTGCTCAAGCAAGTGCTGTTGAACGTGCGCTGTGATGCGCGTCTGGACTTGTGTGCCGACGGTCAGGAGGCCATGGACCTGCTGAGCGCCAAACCCTATGACCTGATCATTGCCGATTGGGAGCTGCCGGGCATCGATGGCCTGTCGATGTTGCGCGCGGTGCGCCAGCGCAAGCGCAACCCGGTGCAGCCGTTCATCCTGCTGAGCGTGCGCAGCGACAGCGCCAGCGTGCGCGAGGCCTTGCCCCTGGCGCCCACTGCCTACCTGACCAAGCCCCTGAACATGGAGGGGCTGACCCAGCGCCTGCAGGGCCTGCTGCTGGACGCCGGCCAGGAAGTCTCCTGCGAGGTGCCGGCCCTGGCGCCGGGCATGACCCTGTGGCCCTTTCTTGAACGCCGGCGCGATGTGGCCGACGGCGCGCCGCTGCTCACCGACGTGCAACTGGCGGTCAAGCGCAGCCTCAACCCCGAAGGCCTGGACCTCAAGGTGCTGGAGGAAGAGATCCGCACCGATCCCCAGGTCACCGCGGTGCTGATCGCTGCCGCCAACAGCGCCGCGCAGCACCATGGCGACGGCGTGCAGACCCTGTCCCAGGCCCTGCATCGGCTGGGCACCGGGCAGAGCATGAACCTGATCCTCGGCCTGACCCTCAAGCGCAGCGCGCGCCTGAGCGATCCGGCCCTGGCCGACTATGCCGAGCGCTATTGGGAGCTGTCCCTGCATACCGCGGAATACGGCCGGACCCTGGCGCGCCTGCTGGACCTGGACCAGGAGCGCTGCTACTGCGCCGGGCTACTGCATCGCCTGGGCGATCTGGCGCTGCTGCGTTGCCTGCAGGAGTGGAAACAGGCCGGCGGCGAGCTGGACGACCAGGAAGAAATCGGCGATGCCCTGGAGCGCTTTGGCGCGGCCTACGGCTCGGCACTGCGGACCCGCTGGCGCATGCCCCTGGAACTGCGGGAACTGATTGCCTCGATCTACCAGTTGGGCGGTGGGGTGTATTCCCGCGAGGCGCTGGTGATGAACCTGGCGGCGCAGCTGGCGCGGCTGACCGAGCACGAAGGGGTGGAAGAGATTGCGCGCTGCAAGACCGCGCGGCTGCTGAAGGTCGGGCTGCCGGAACTGATCCGCCTGCGCAAGGGCTGAACCACTGTAGGAACCGGCTTGCCGGCGAAGAGGCCTTCGAGTCTTGTGCAAGCCTTGCGGGCGCCTTCGCGGGCCAGCCAGCTCCTACGGGCGAGTGATCGCGGGTTTATCCGGTGATGATGCGGTTCTTGCCCTGGCGCTTGGCTTCGTACATGGCGCTGTCGGCGCGGGCGAACAGGTTGTCCAGGCTTTCGTCTTCCGCCAGCAGGCCGGTCAGGCCCTGGCTCACGGTGATGGTGAACGTCTGGCCCTGGTGGCTGAAATTCTGGCGCTGGATCTCCCGTTGCAGGCGCTCGGCCACCTGGCGCGCCATATCCGCGGTGCAGCCGGGAAAAACCGCGGCGAACTCCTCGCCCCCGATCCGCCCGAACAGGTCGCCGCGACGCAGGGCCGCGCGCCCGCTTTCGGCGATGCGCTGCAGGACGATGTCGCCTTCGGGGTGGCCGTAGGTGTCGTTGATCACTTTGAAATCATCGATATCCAGCAGCAGGAAGGCCAGGGACGAGCCTTGCAGGCGCGCCTGCTCGAACTCGCGGTTGGCGCATTCGAAGAAGTGCCGGCGGTTGCTGCTCTGGGTCAGCACGTCGGTGGTGGCCAGGCGTTGCAACTCGGTTTCCAGCTGCTTCTTTTCGGTGATGTCTTCGGCGATGCCGACCACGATCAGGCGTTGCCCGGGCTCGGCATTGCGGTTGATGAAGCATTTGTCGCTGAGCCAGCGCACCTGGCCCTGGGCATCGATGATGCGGTACTCGCGATCTTCCACCGCGCCCTTTTCCAGGACCTGGGCCAGGCTGCGCTCGGCGTACTCCAGGTCATCGGGGTAGATGCTGTCGCGCCATTGATTGCAGTCCGCCAGGAGCAGGCCTGCGGGGCGACCGAAGATCCGTTCATAGGCCGGGCTGACGTACAGCACCTGGCGGCTGTCCCAGTCGAAGGCCCAGAGCACCGCGTTGACACTGACCAGCAGCGAGCTGAACAGCTGCTCGCGTTCGGTCAGGCGGGCCACTTCGCCCTGTGCATGCATCAGGGCCATCAGGGTTTGCGCGGCTTCGGGCCACTGGGGAAACGCAGAGGGAGTGTGTGGGTTCTTGTTGACCATCGGCACAGATCTCAAAGGGCGTGCCGCGCGCCGTTAGGCAGCGGCTACAACCAAGCCCGCCTGGGTGGCGAAGTGTTGTTTGAGATAGGGGATCGGGCGCTAAGTTCCCGGCCGCTACAGCGATAGCGCGAGCGCCCGCCAGACGGTCGAGAGGGGCCTGCAAGGCTTGATTTCAGAAGGGCAGCCCCTCGCCACGGGAGTGGCGAGGGGCTGGGGTCAGGCGGTGGTGGGACGCAGGGAATAGGTCTTGAGCTGATGGGCGAAATCACGCAGGGACTGAATGCCGCTGGCCTCGGCCTCGTGCACCCAATCCTTGATGGCCGCGAGCATGTCGTGGCCGTTGGAGCTGGTCTTGACCCAGATCTGCTGCAGGGCCAGACGCTTCTCGTAGATCACCTTCAAGGCCTGGCTGTGCTCCAGCATGCTCTGGATGCGCAGGTGGTGGCGGTCTTCCAGCAGGCTGGTTTCCCGGGACAGCAGGCGCTTGGCGCGGTGGAACTGGTGGCGCACCGAATGATCGACCTTGGCCAGTTCCTGTTTCACCAGCGGGCCGATCACCAGCTTGCGGTACTGGGCCATGATCTGGAACCGGTTGTTGAGGATGGCCATGGCGGTATCCATGTCCAGGTGGCCCTTGCCTTCGACCCGGTGGGCGATGGGCGCCACGCGCTGGACCCTGGCCAGACGCAGGAAGCTGAAGACCTTGATCCAGGCCCAGCCCAGGTCGAACTCCCACTTCTTCACCGAGAGCTTGGCCGAGTTGGGGTAGGTGTGGTGATTGTTGTGCAGCTCTTCGCCGCCGACGATGATGCCCCAGGGCACCAGGTTGGTGGCGGCGTCGCGGCATTCGAAATTGCGGTAGCCCACCGCATGCCCCAGGCCATTGATGACCCCGGCGGCCCAGAACGGAATCCACATCATCTGGATGGCCCAGATGGTGATGCCGATGGTGCCGAACAGCAGCAGGTCGATGGCTGCCATCAGCGCCACGCCGCCCAGCTTGTAGCGGCTGTAGAGGTTGCGTTCGATCCAGTCTTCCGGGCAGTTCTTGCCGTAGATGCGCAGGGTCTCCGGGTTCTTCGCCTCTTCGCGATACAGCTCTGCGCCCTTGCGCAGCACGGTGGACAGGCCCTTGACCACCGGGCTGTGGGGGTCGTCGGCGGTTTCGCACTTGGCGTGGTGCTTGCGGTGGATGGCGGTCCACTCGCGGGTGTTCTGCGCCGTGGTCAGCCACAGCCAGAAGCGGAAGAAATGTTTCAGGCCGGCGTTGAGTTCCAGGGAACGGTGCGCGGAATAGCGATGCAGATAGACCGTGACCGCGACAATGGTCACGTGGGTCATCAACAGGGTGACTGCCACCAGTTGCCAGGCGGACAAGCCAAGTAAACCTTCGTACCACATAGGCGATAAGGCCCTCGATAAAGAAAAAAACAGCCCAGGCATTATCACTAAGCCCACTGAGAAAACCAGTCGCCCTTTCAGATAAGAGTGGCGGAATGTTTCTTCCTCTATAATCCCAAACTTTTCGTGTGGAAATAGACGGACTTATGTCGGTTTCTTATCGCAATGGTTTGCGTGCCGCGCTGCTCTATCTGCTGTTGTCGCTGGTCTGGTTGCAGTTCAGTGGTTACTTATTGAGCAGTTTCTTCGATGAGTTTTCCGATCGGGCCCATTGGCAAATGGTTGGCGGCTATGCCTGGGCGGTGGTCAGCGCGGTGCTGATCTTCTTCGCCCGGGCCCGTCTGCTGCGGGTGTTGGGGGCCGATCGCTGGCTGCGCCACCAGCAGAAGGACCGCGAGCGCCTGCGCCAGGCTGCGGCGGTATTCGACTGCACCCGCGAAGGGGTGCTGGTGAGCGATACCCAGGGGCAGATCGTCCACGTCAACCGCGCCTTCATCGAAATCACCGGCTACCAGCGCGAAGAGGTGCTGGGCCGTCAGCCGAGCCTGTTCAAGTCCGGGCATCATTCGGCGCAGTTCTATCAATCGATGTTCGACTCGTTGCGGAAGACCGATGAGTGGAGCGGCGAAATCTGGAATCGGCGCAAGAGCGGCGAGATCTACCCGCAATGGCAGACCATCCGCGCGATCCGCGATGAGCAGGGCGAGCTGACTCATTACGTTGCGGTATTTTCCGACATCAGCGCGATCAAGGATTCCGAGCACGAGCTGGCTCACCTGGCCCATCACGATCCGCTGACCGACCTGCCCAACCGCCTGCTGTTCACCGACCGTGCCGAACAGGCCCTGGCTTCGGCGCAGATCCACAAGCGCGGCTGCGCCATGCTGATGATCGATCTGGACCACTTCAAGATGATCAACGACAGCCTGGGGCACAACGTCGGCGACCAACTGCTCAAGGCGGTGGCCGAGCGCCTGGGCGGGATGTTTGGCCCGGGCATCACCCTGGCGCGCCTGGGCGGCGATGAGTTCGCGGTGCTGGCCGAAAGCTGCCCGCAGCTGGTGCAGGCGGCGGCCCTGGCCCAGCGCATCATCGACGGCCTCAAGGAGCCCTTCCAGCTCGGCGAGCAGCAGGTGGTGATCAACGCCAGTATCGGTATCAGCCTGTTTCCCAGCGACGCGCTGAGCGCCAGCCAACTGCTGCGCAACGCCGATGCGGCGCTGTTCAAGGCCAAAAGCGCCGGGCGCAACGGTTACGCCCTGTACACCGAGGAGCTCACCGCCCATGCCCAGCAGCGGGTGGAAATCGCCTTCGAGCTGCGCCGCGCCCTGGACCAGCAGGAACTGCGGGTCTATTACCAGCCGGTGCACGACCTCAAGACCAGCCGCCTGGTAGGCGTCGAGGCCCTGGTGCGCTGGGAGCATCCCGAGCGCGGGCTGGTGTCGCCGGCGGAGTTCATACCGATTGCCGAGCGCACCGGGATGATTGCCGAGATCGATGCCTGGGTCATGCAGCAGGCTTGCCGGCAGATGTGCCAGTGGCAGGCCGATGGCGTGGTGCTGTCGTTTATCGCGGTGAATGTCTCGACCCGCCTGTTCGCCCGCAGCGAGCTGTACCAGCAGGTGGCCCAGGTGCTGCACGAGACCGGGCTGGATCCGGCCTACCTGGAGCTGGAAGTCACCGAAAGCGCGGTGATGGACGATCCCGAAGTGGCCCTGGAGCAGATGCACCGTTTGCGCGAGCTGGGCATTCGCCTGGCCATCGACGACTTCGGCACGGGCTACTCCTCCCTGCTGCGGCTCAAGCGCCTGCCGGTGCAGAAGCTCAAGATCGACCAGGGTTTTGTCGCCGGCCTGCCGTTCGACGAGGACGATGCAGCGATATCCCGGGTAATCATTGCCCTGGCCCAGAGCATGGGCATGCAGGTGCATGCCGAGGGTATCGAGCAGGTGGAACAGGCGCGTTTCCTTCTGGAACACGCCTGCGACCTGGGCCAGGGCTACTGGTTCGGCCGGCCGATGCCGGCGGCGCAACTGGTCTGGAGCAACGCCCCGCAGATCCGTTGATCCCTGTAGCCGCTGCCGCAGGCTGCGAACGGTTTGGGCGGCATACCGACGTGGCAGTGCGGTGTTTGGCGCAAGGGCGCCAGGCAAGGTCCTGGGGGCCTTTGCGCAGCCTCGCTGAAGCTCGGCAGCGGCTACAGGGTTGGGTTAAGCTGCTGTCAGCTCGAATAATTTCTTCTGGTTATATAAACATTCTTAAATAGTATTTTTAAGAATATCCGGCCCTATCTAGTATTGCTCCCACGCCGCAAGCAGTGCCGCCACTGCCAGGCACATCCCACTCAGGAGCAACACCATGAGCGCATCTCTACGCAGCGTTGACGGCCAGGACGAAGCAACCATCTTGCGGGAAATTCAAAGCGCACTGCGCGACCTGCGCTTCGGTGCGGTGGAAATCACCGTGCACAACGCCCAGGTCGTTCAGATCGAACGCAAGGAAAAATTCCGTCTGCAGCAGCCCGGCCACAAACCGAGTTGAAAGTACCTCGCTGAACACCGCGTCACCCTCTCGCGAACGAGAGGCCCGACTGGTCAACCGGAGGGCGTCATCCATGACCCCCTGCACGAATCCCAGCGTTCCTTTTCGAATGCGGGCTGAAATCGCCATAAGAAAAATGCCAGCACCTTAAAAAATTTCAGGAGCTTCACCATGTCGTCGATTCGCCGTTATGCCCTGGCCGCCCTCGCCAGCGCCGTTTTCGCCGGTTCCGCCGTTGCCAAGGACTATGAGCTGCTCAATGTGTCCTATGACCCGACCCGTGAGCTGTACCAGGATTACAACGCCGAGTTCGTGAACTTCTGGAAGAAGGACCACCCGGGCGACAACGTGAAGATCCAGCAATCCCACGGTGGCTCCGGCAAGCAGGGCCGGGCGGTGATCGACGGCCTGCGCGCCGACGTGGTGACCCTGGCCCTGGCCGGTGACATCGACGAAATCGCCAAGCTCGGCAAGACCCTGCCGGCGGACTGGCAGAAACGCCTGCCCGATGCCAGCACCCCCTACACCTCGACCATCGTGTTCCTGGTGCGCAAGGGCAACCCCAAGGGCATCAAGGATTGGGGCGACCTGATCAAGAAAGACGTCTCGGTGATCACCCCGAACCCGAAAACGTCCGGCGGTGCACGCTGGAACTTCCTCGCCGCCTGGGCCTACGGCCTGAAGGCCGGTGGCAGTGAGGCCAAGGCTCAGGAATACGTGAAGGAGCTGTTCAAGCACGTACCGGTACTGGACACCGGGGCCCGCGGCTCGACCATCACCTTCGTCAACAACGGTCAGGGCGACGTGCTGCTGGCCTGGGAAAACGAAGCTTTCCTGGCCCTCAAGGAAGACGGCGGCGCCGACAAGTTCGATATCGTCGTGCCTTCGCTGTCGATCCTCGCCGAGCCGCCAGTGGCGGTGGTGGACAAGAACGCCGAGAAGAAAGGCAACATCCAGATCGCCGAGGCCTACCTCAAACACCTGTACAGCCCGGCCGGCCAGGAAATTGCCGCGAAGAACTTCTACCGCCCACGGGACAAGGACATCGCCGCCAAATATGCCCAGCAGTTCCCGAAACTGGACCTGGTAACTATCGACAAGGACTTCGGCGGCTGGAAAACTGCTCAACCGAAATTCTTCAATGACGGTGGCGTGTTCGACCAGATCTACACGGCGCAATAACCCTGTTGTAGGGGCTGGCTTGCCAGCGAAGGCGCCCCTGAGGGCAATGCACGACTTGCGGGCCCTTTCGCCGGCAAGCCGGCTCCTACCAGGCAGAGCCCGCATTGAGTTGCGGGTTTTGCGTATCCGTTCCGTTAACCAAGGACTCTTATGTCGCGTCGTATCTCCCCCGTCATACCCGGCTTCGGGCTGACGCTGGGCTACACCTTGGTGTACCTCAGCCTGATTGTGCTCATCCCCCTGGCGGCGATGTTCGTGCATGCTGCGCAACTTACCTGGGAACAGTTCTGGGCGATCATTTCGGCGCCACGGGTGCTCGCCGCGCTCAAGCTGAGCTTCGGTACCGCGTTGTATGCGGCCATCATCAACGGCGTCATCGGCACCCTGCTGGCCTGGGTCCTGGTGCGCTACAGCTTCCCCGGGCGCAAGATCATCGATGCCATGATCGACCTGCCATTCGCCCTGCCCACCGCCGTGGCGGGCATTGCCCTGACTGCGCTCTACGCGCCCACCGGCCTGGTGGGGCAGTTCGCCACCGACCTGGGTTTCAAGATTGCCTACACCCCCCTGGGCATCACCCTGGCACTGACCTTCGTCACCCTGCCATTCGTGGTGCGCACGGTGCAGCCGGTGCTGGCGGACATCCCTCGTGAAGTGGAAGAAGCCGCCGCCTGCCTGGGTGCCAAGCCGTGGCAGGTGTTCCGCCATATCCTGGTACCGGCCTTGCTGCCGGCCTGGCTCACCGGTTTTGCCCTGGCCTTTGCCCGCGGCGTGGGCGAGTACGGTTCGGTGATCTTCATCGCCGGCAACATGCCGATGAAGACCGAGATCCTGCCCCTGCTGATCATGGTCAAGCTCGACCAGTACGATTACACCGGCGCCACTTCCATCGGCGTGCTGATGCTGGTGGTTTCCTTCATTCTGCTGCTGCTGATCAACCTGCTGCAGCGGCGCATCGAACGACCTTAAGGAGGCGCGACCATGTCCCAATCGTCCATTTCCGCCGCGTCCTCCGCCAACGCCGCCCGCCGTGGCAGCGCCACCTCGCGGCGCCTGCTGATCGGCCTCGGCTGGCTGATCTTCGCCCTGTTCCTGCTGCTGCCGCTGTTCATCGTGGTGTCCCAGGGCCTGAAGCTCGGCCTGGGGGCGTTCTTCGATGCGATCTTCGAGCCCGACGCCCTGTCGGCGCTGAAACTCACGGTGATCGCGGTGCTGATCTCGGTGCCCCTGAACCTGGTGTTCGGGGTCAGCGCGGCCTGGTGCGTGAGCAAGTACTCGTTCCGCGGCAAGAGCATCCTGGTGACCCTGATCGACCTGCCGTTCTCGGTGTCGCCAGTGATCGCCGGCCTGGTCTATGTGCTGATGTTCGGCGCCCAGGGCCTGTTCGGCCCGTGGCTTTCGGACCACGACATCCAGATCGTCTTCGCCTTGCCGGGCATTGTCCTGGCCACCATCTTCGTCACCGTGCCCTTCGTTGCCCGGGAACTGATCCCGCTGATGCAGGAGCAGGGCACCCAGGAAGAGGAGGCCGCCAGGTTGCTGGGGGCCAATGGCTGGCAGATGTTCTGGCACGTCACCGTGCCCAACATCAAATGGGGCCTGATCTACGGCGTGGTGCTGTGTACCGCCCGGGCCATGGGTGAGTTCGGCGCGGTGTCGGTGGTTTCCGGGCACATTCGCGGGGTCACCAACACCCTGCCGCTGCACGTGGAAATCCTCTACAACGAGTACAACCACGTCGCCGCCTTTGCCGTCGCCAGCCTGTTGCTGATCCTTGCGTTGTTCATCCTGCTGCTCAAGCAGTGGAGCGAATCCCGAATCAACCGCCTGCGCGCCAGCGCCGCGGAGGAATAAGTCATGTCGATCGAAGTCCGTAACGTCAGCAAGAACTTCAACGCCTTCAAGGCCCTGAACAGCATCAACCTGGACATCCAGAGCGGCGAGCTGGTGGCCCTGCTGGGCCCGTCCGGCTGCGGCAAGACCACCCTGCTGCGGATCATCGCCGGGCTGGAAACCCCGGACCAAGGCAGCATCGTGTTCCACGGCGAGGATGTCTCGGGTCACGACGTGCGTGATCGCAACGTCGGTTTCGTGTTCCAGCACTACGCCCTGTTCCGCCACATGAGCGTGTTCGACAACGTTGCCTTCGGCCTGCGCATGAAGCCGAAGAACCAGCGTCCCAGCGAGAGCAAGATCGCCGAGAAGGTCCACGAGCTGCTGAACATGGTGCAGCTGGACTGGCTCTGCGACCGTTACCCGGAACAGCTCTCCGGCGGCCAGCGCCAGCGTATCGCCCTGGCCCGCGCCCTGGCGGTGGAGCCCAAGGTGCTGCTGCTGGACGAACCCTTCGGCGCCCTCGACGCCAAGGTGCGCAAGGAGCTGCGGCGCTGGCTGGCGCGGCTGCACGAAGACATCAACCTGACTTCGGTATTCGTTACCCACGATCAGGAAGAAGCCATGGAAGTGGCCGACCGCATCGTGGTGATGAACAAGGGCGTGATCGAACAGATCGGTTCCCCGGGCGAGGTCTACGAGAACCCGGCCAGCGACTTCGTCTACCACTTCCTCGGCGACTCCAACCGCCTGCACCTGGGGGAGGACAACCACGTGTTGTTCCGGCCTCACGAAGTGTCGCTGTCGCGTTCCGAACTGGAAGACCACCACGCCGCCGAAGTGCGGGATATCCGTCCGCTGGGGGCCACCACCCGGGTGACCCTGAAGGTGGAAGGGCAGAGCGAACTGATCGAGGCCGAAGTGGTGAAGGACCACGACAGCCTGATCGGCCTGGCCCGTGGTGAAACCCTGTTCTTCAAGCCCAAGGTCTGGCAGAAACACGCCAGCCTCTGACCCCGCCGACATCACGCCCGCTGTAGGAGCTGGCTTGCCAGCGAAAGCGTCCTTCAGGCTTGCACCTGGCTCGAAGGCCTCTTCGCCGGCAAGCCGGTTCCTACGGGGGCCGGCCCAATATTCCCGAAGCGTTCCCGGGCTTCAGACCATGGCTTTCTTGTGCCGCAGGGCCACCGGCCCGGAACGCTGCTCGATGGCCTGCTTCAGGTCATGGCGCAGGCCCAGCAGGAAGGCCAGTTCAGCCACCACGAACAGCGGGCCGACAATCAGCCCCGAAAGGTCGTCGACGAAGGCCGGCTTGCGGCCCTCGTAGTAATGGCCGATGAACTGGATCACCCAGCCGATCACGAACAGGCCCAGGCCGCTGCTCAGCCAGAGCCCGGTACTTTGCGCCGCCAGCACCTGGCCGGCCCACACCGATAGCGCCATCAGCACCGTCATCAGCACCCCCAGGCGCACTTCCAGGCGTAGGTAGAACACTGATGCGGCCAGGGCCAGCAGCAACGCCGGCGACCACGACAGGCCGGCCATGCTCCAGGCGGGACGCGACAACAGCACGGCCACCGCCACCACAATCATCGGAATGCCGATGAAGTGGCTGGCGATATTGCGCGGGTCGCGGTGGTAGGCGGCGTATTGACTGAGATGATCAACGAGGCTTTTCATTGTTGTTCCTCCGTTAGGGTGGCTCGATCATGCCCGGCGGCGGTGCTCGGCTCTGTCAGCTAGGCGACAATCATTGCGATGCCCTGAGGGAAAGACCTGTTCATGGACCTGCACCAGTGGCGTGAATGCCTGATGACCGGCCAGTGGTTCAGCCACCTGCCGGCTTCCTTACAGAATAGTTTGCTCGACAGTGCGCGCCTGCGCCGGCTGACGGCGGGGCAGTGCCTGTTTCGGCGCGGCGATCCGCCCTGCGGGCTGTACGCGGTGCTCGAGGGCACGGTGCGGGTGGGCGCGGTCAGCGAGCAGGGCAAGGAGGCCTTGCTGAGCCTGATGGAAGCGCCCCACTGGTTCGGCGAGATCTGCCTGTTCGACGGCCAGCCCCGTACCCACGATGCCTACGCCGAGGGCGCCTGCACCCTGCTCCAGGTGCCGCAGGCGAATCTGCTGCAACTACTGGAGCAGCAGCCGCAATACTGGCGCCAGTTCGCCCTGCTGATGAGCCACAAACTGCGCCTGGCCTTTATCAACCTGGAGCAGTTGAGCCTGATGCCGGCCCCGGCGCGGGTGGCCAGCCGCCTGCTGGCGATGGCCGCCGGCTACGGTGAAGTGGCCCAGGCCCGCCGCGTGCTGCAACTGCCCCAGGAACAACTGGCGCTGATGCTCTCGCTGTCGCGCCAGACCACCAACCAGATCCTCAAGGAGCTGCAGCACCAGGGCATCCTGCGCCTGAGCTATGGCGAGATCGAAATCCTCGACACCGAGCGCCTGCGCGCCCTGACCTCGCCATAGAAGCCCCCGCGATGTCCCTGCCTCCCGTAGGAGCTGGCTTGCCAGCGAAGAGGCCCGCAAGATCGCCTTCGCCGGCAAGCCGGCTCCTACAGAAACCCCCGCGTTGTCCCTGCCTCCCGTAGGAGCTGGCTTGCCAGCGAAGGGCCCGCGAGATCGCCTTCGCCGGCAGCCGGTTCCTACGAGCCACGATAGGTCGAGAACCCGTAAGGGCTGAGCAACAACGGAATGTGGTAATGCTGCTCGGTCTGCCTGACCTCGAAGATCACCGGGATCTCCGGAAAGAAGGTCTCGCGCTTGGCTTGCCTGAAGTACTCGCCGGTCTTGAAGACCACCCGATACTCGCCGGCCGTCAGCGCCCGGCCCGCCGGAAACAGCTCGGCAATCCGCCCCTGCTCATTGGTCACCCCTTCGGACAAGGGCTTCCAGTCCTGGCCCACCTGCTGCTCCAGGGTCACCTTGACCCCCGGCGACGGCAAACCGCTTTCCAGGTTCAGCACGTGCACGCTCAAGGGATTGCCCGCCGCCAGGGCCAGGCTCGACAGGCCGCAGAAGCCGATAGCGGCCAGGCCATTACGCAAAACGTTCATGTCTCACTCCTTTCTCGATTGAACAAACAACAGACTCTGTAGCCGCTGCCGAGCCCGCGAGGCTGCGCATTAGCGCAACGCGGGCGCGGCTCTCCCGTTCACTGACGTTCGGCCTCGGCCGCCAACCCCACCCGCTGTGCCGCCTGTAACGCGCACGCCTCGTCCTGCGCCGCGCCGCCCGCACCGGCAATGCCCATCGCGCCCACCAGCTGGTTATCGGCAAACAATGGAATGCCGCCGCCGAGCAACAACAGCTCCGGCAAGGTGTTGAGATTGGCCGCCTCGGGGTTGTTGCGCGCCCGTTCGGCGAACAGCCGGCTCGGGGTCTTGGTGGACAGCGCGGTATAGGCCTTGCGCTGGCTGGCGACGGTGTTGTGCGGGCCGACGCCATCACTGCGCAAGGTCACCAGCAGGTTGCCGCCACGGTCCAGCACCGACACCACGGCCGTGCACTGGGCCAGGCTGGCGTCGGCCAGCTGACGGGCGGTGGCCAGGTCCAGTTCGGCGTGACGGGGCAGGTCCGGTGCCGCCAGGGCGCTGCCGGCAAGGCCCAGGCCAAGACTTAGAAGAAGGGTTTTGCACATCATGGGGAAGGCTCCGCAAAGACAGGCCGCCACCTTAGCCAGCGGTCCTCGTCAGAACCTCGTCAGTTGGATTACAAGTTTGTAATGGGCAAGCGCGCGCCGGGCGCCTAGCCTGTGCCGATCATTTCCGAGGTGCGCCATGCGTTTGCTGGTAGTTGAAGACGAAGCCAAGACCGCGAATTTCCTTGCCAAGGGCCTGGGAGAGTCCGGATTCGCCGTGGACGTGGCCCTGAACGGCCTGGACGGGCGCTATTTTATCGAGCAGCAGGAATACGACCTGATCATCCTCGACGTGATGCTCCCGGGCCTCAATGGTTGGCAGTTGCTGCAACTGATCCGCCAGCGCGGCGCCACCTCGGTGCTGTTCCTCACCGCCAAGGACGCCATCGAAGACCGGGTCCGCGGCCTGGAGCTGGGCGCCGACGACTACCTGCTCAAGCCCTTCGCCTTTGCCGAGCTACTGGCCCGGGTGCGCACCCTGCTGCGCCGCGGACCGCTGCGCGAGGCCGAGTCCTTCAGCATCGCCGACCTGGAGATCGACGTGCTGCGCCGTCGCGTCAGCCGTGGCGGCCAGCGCATCGCCCTGACCAACAAGGAGTTCGCCCTGCTGCACCTGCTGGCCAGCCGCCAGGGCGAAGTGCTGTCGCGGACCCTCATCGCCTCCCAGGTGTGGAACCTGAATTTCGACAGCGACACCAACATGGTGGAAGTGGCGGTACGAAGGTTGCGGGCCAAGGTCGACGACCCCTACATGCCCAAGCTGATCCACACTGTGCGTGGCGTCGGCTACCAGCTGGAAGCCCCGGATGAAGCGCTCTAGTTCCATCGCCTGGCGGCTGGCCCTGGCCTTTGCCGCGGTCTGCGCCCTGGTGCTCAGCGTGATCGGGGTGTTCCTCTACCGTTCCCTGGCCGGGGAAATCACCTACCGCGACGACCTGGCCCTGCTCGGCCGCCTGGAACAGGTGCGGGCCCTGCTGCAGGACAGCGACAGCCTGGATGCTCTGCAAGCCCGGCCCCGGCTGTACCAGAACATGCTGGGCAACCAGGAAAGCCTGCTGCTGGTGCTGCGGGCCGATGGCTCGACGGTGATCGACATCAACCCGCGCCGGCAGCCCCTGCCCGCGCTCGATCCCATTGCGCTGCAACAGGCGCCGCAACGCACCGATGTCCGCCTCTGGCCGGGGGCGGACGATGTGTCGGTGGCGCTGCTGGCGGGTCAGGCCCGGGGGCCCAAGGGCGAAGCCCTGACCGTGGTGGCCGGCAAGGTTCTCAGCGAGCGCGAGCAGATGCTCGCCAGTTACCGCCTGCGCCTGTACCTGGCGGTGGGGCTGGGGGCCTTGCTGGCCTTCGCCCTGGGCCTGCTGCTGTTGCGCCGGGGCTTGCAGCCCTTGCGCCAGCTCAGCGAAGCGGCCCGCCAGATCGACCTGCGCAGCCTCGACCGGCGCCTGCACACCCACGGCATCCCGGCGGAATTCCACGAGCCGGTGCAGGCCCTGAACGCCATGCTGGCGCGCCTGGAAGAGAGTTTTGAGCGCCTGTCGCAATTTTCCGCCGACCTGGCCCACGAGATCCGCACGCCGTTGCACAACCTCCTGGGCAGCAATGGCCTGGCCTTGAACCAGCCGCGCAGTGCGGCGGAGTACCAGGAAGTGCTGGCCTCCAACATGGAAGAGTTCGAGCGCCTGGGGCGCATGGCCGAGAACCTGCTGTTCCTGGCCCGGGCCGAGCAGGCCGATGCGGTGCTGGACCTGCAGGTACTGTCACTGGCCGGTGTCGGGGCGCAACTGTGCGACTACTTCGAAGCCCTGGCCGACGACCGCCAGTTGCGCCTGGAGAACGGTTTTTCCGGCGAGCTGCGGGCTGACCAGCAATTGCTGCAACGGGCCCTGGGCAACCTTCTGGCCAATGCCGTGCGTCATGCCGATGCAGGGTCGCAGATCCGCCTGCGGCGCCACGACGAAGCGGGCTGGTGCTGGTTGCAGGTGCACAACCAGGGCCCGGCGATCGCCCCCGAGCACCTGCCCCGGCTGTTCGACCGTTTCTACCGGGTCGACCCGTCCCGAGCCGAACCGGGCGACTCTGGGGGCCTGGGGTTGGCCATCGTGCACTCGATCATGCTGCTGCATGGCGGCCAGGTGCGGGTCACGAGCGATGAGCAGGCCACGGTATTCGAACTGGGCTTCCCCCTCCTGTAGCCGCTGCCGAGGCTGCGACAAGGCCGCCAGGCCTTCAGCGGCCTGCAGTATTTGCGCCCGCGTTGCGGTCGTTCGCAGCTTCGCAGGCTCAGCAGCGGCTACAAGGCTGCTGGGGCTTAGCGCAGGCCGTCGCGAAACTGCCCCGGGGTCATCCCGGTCCAGCGCTTGAATGCCCGGCTGAAGCTGCTGGCATCGGCAAAGCCCAGCAGGTAGCTGATCTCGCTCAGGGAGCACTCCAGGTCCCGCAGGTGCAGCAGGGCGAGGTTTTCCCGGCATTCGTTGAGCAGGGTGTCAAAGCGCGTGCCTTCATCCGCCAGGTGCCGTTGCAGGCTGCGCAGGCTCAGGTGCAGGGCCTGGGCCACTCGCTCGGCCGAAGGTTCGCCTTCGGGCAATTGGGCTTCGATCACCCCGCGTACCTTGCGCTCCCAGGTCAGGGGCCGCAGTTGCAGGAGGGTGCGCTTGAGCACCGCTTCGTTGTGCTCGGCCAGCTCCGGGTTGGCGTCGTCCAGGTGGCTGTCGAAATCGTGCAGGCCGAACTCCAGGCAGTCGTCCACGGCGGCGAACTGCACCGGGCAGCGGAATACCTTGTGCCACTGGCTCGGGTCCGCCGGGGCCGGGCGCCGCAATTGCACGGCCAACGGCGCGTAGTCACGGCCCAGGCGATTGCGGCAGGTGCGCACGTAGATCGCGGCAAAGGCGTCGATAGCTTCAAAGGCCGGTTGCGGCGAGCCCTCCGGCACCCTGAGGAAGAACCGGTAGCGGTCCGCTTCCCGGGTCAGGGCCAGTTCCAGGGCGTCGCTGACCACCTGGTGATAACGCACGATGCGCTCGAACACTTCCCGCAGGCTGCCGCTGGCCACCAGGGCGTAGCCCAGGGCATGAAAGGTGGTGGGGCTGACAAAGCGCGAGACCCGCAGGCCGATGGCCGGGTCGCCGCTGGCCTGCACGGCGAGATGCCAGAGGCGGGTGGTGGCCGACAGCGGGTAGCGGGCGTTGGGGTCGTCCATCAATTGCGGGTCGAGCCCGGCTTCGCGGCACAGTGCGGCGCTGTCGAGGTCCAGAGCGTCCAGTTGCTTGCGCAAGGCGCGGGTCCAGCTGGCAAGGGAGGTGGCTTCGGTCATGCGATTGGCGCGTCCGGTCAACAGGTTGGCGTTTACGGCTAGCGCCCGGAGCCGGGGCTCGGGGCAGGATGCACACATCACTGATCAGAGGATGGAATCATGCAGGGTATTTCTGCAAGCCCCGAACGGATGAACGCACAGCAGCGGGCGGCGCATATACGCCAGGTGGTCCTGGCCCGGGGTGATGAACTGCGCCAGCGTTTTCCTTTGCTGCGGCACCAGGACGCGCTGGGCGCGGGGATCCTTGCGTTCGCTCTGTCGGGGATGCTGGGGTCAGCGCTGCTCTATGTCATGGGTCACCTGGCCTGGTGGGCGTGCCTGCTGCTCAATGCCTTTTTCGCCTCCCTGACCCACGAGCTGGAGCACGACCTGATCCACAGCATGTACTTTCGCAAGCAGCGCCTGCCCCACAACCTGATGCTGGGGCTGGTGTGGCTGGCGCGGCCGAGCACCATCAACCCCTGGGTGCGCCGCCACCTGCACCTGAATCATCACAAGGTGTCCGGCAGCGAGAGCGACATCGAGGAGCGCGCCATCACCAACGGCGAGCCCTGGGGCATCGCCCGCCTGCTGATGGTGGGGGACAACATGATGGCGGCCTTCATCCGCCTGCTGCGGGCGCCGGGGGCCAGGCGCAAGCTGGGCATCCTCGTTCGTACCCTGGCGGTGTACGCGCCGCTGGCATTGCTGCATTGGGGCGCCTGGTATGTGTTCCTGGGCTTTCATGGGGCCAACGGCGTGGCCGCCCTGTTGGGCAGCCCGATCCAGTGGTCGCAAGACACCATGGCGCTGATGCACTACGTCGATATCGCCGTGGTGGTGATCATCGGCCCCAACGTGCTGCGCACCTTCTGCCTGCACTTTGTCAGTTCCAACATGCACTACTACGGCGACATCGAGCCGGGCAACGTGATCCAGCAGACCCAGGTACTCAACCCCTGGTGGATGTGGCCGTTGCAGGCCTTCTGCTGCAACTTCGGCAGCACCCACGGCATCCACCATTTCGTGGTCAAGGAACCCTTCTACATTCGCCAGATGACGGCATCGGTGGCGCATAAAGTGATGGCCGAGATGGGCGTGCGCTTCAACGATTTCGGCACCTTTGCCCGGGCCAACCGCTTTACCCGGCAGGAGCGCGAAGCGATGCAACCGGCGCATAACGCCCGCCCTTGAGGGGGCGGACTGTCTTTCTGGTTAAATATCCAAGGACCGATAACGTTAAGCCAAGGTCACGCGGCGCCGGGAAACGCCCGGAATCCGCGAAGAGGCAACGACAGGGAGACAGTATGAGCAGTGCGGTGAGGCGATTGATCGCCGTTGCCTTGATGAGTGTGGGCAGCGTGTCGCTGGCCGACTCGGTGGCGCAGGGCAGTGACGAGGCACTGGCGCTGAGTATCTTGAAGCATCTGGAAGTGAACGGTTTTCGCAATTCCTTGCGGCCGCGGCATTACCCGGACGGCACCACGCTGGGCCAGACGCCCTATCGGATCTACGAGAAGGCCGCAGGCGCCGAGGGCGCCTACAGCGCGGTGGACGAAGAGCAAAGCTGGGTCTACAGCGTCAGAGTGATGGAGCAGGGGAAGCAGGGCATCGCCATCTGTTTTGTCGACCAGAGCCTGCGCGGCAGCTACTTGGCCGCTTCGCCGTTGCGGGTCGAGAAAAACCGGGCAGGGCATTACGTCGTGGTCAAGGAACTGCCGAATACCCCGGCTTGCCGCATCACCCGAGGCTGAGGCCAGCGCGTGGCGCAGCCCGGTGTATTCACCGACAACCCAAACGCACCCCGTAGGAGCCGGCTTGCCGGCGAAAGGGCCCTGGAGACTTGTGTTGTTCTGGAGGACGCCTTCGCTGGCAAGCCAGCTCCTACACAAGCAGGCTCCTCCAGGGGCCGGTTCATAGACAAGCCAGCTCCTGCAAGATCAATCCGGCTGGAACGGTGATTCGCTGAGGATCACTCCGGTTTCATCCACGTAGCGCTGCCATTCTTCCAGCAGGGTGCGCAGTTTTTCCGGCTGGCTGTGGGCCAGGTCGTGAATCTCCCCCGGGTCCTGGCCCAGGTCGTACAGCTGCCACGTCGCCGGGCCCACGGGGCCGGGGATGTACACCGCCTTCCACTGGCCCTGGCGAATTGCCCGGCGGCCGAACAGCTCCCAGCCGGTTACCGTTTGTTCGTCATGCACCCGGGCGGTTTCGCCGGAGAGAAAGCCCAGCCAGGACTTGCCCCGCAGCGGCGCCACATCGCGCCCGCGCCAGCGCTTGCCCGGGTGGCGCACGCCGGCCAGGTCGAGCAAGGTCGGAGTAATGTCCATCACCGTGCCGAAGCCGTGGCTGATCTGCCCCTTGAGCGGCAGTTGCGGGTAGTGCAGCAGCGCCGGCACGCGAATTCCGCCCTGGGTGGTGAAGGCCTTGAACAGCCGCGATGGCGCAGTGGCCGCTTGGGCCCAGGCCGGGCCGTACCAGACGTAGGAGTTGGCCCGGCCGATGTTCTCCAGGCGGTTGTCGTAGTGCTGGTTGAGGTAGGTCAGAAGCTCCGGGCCGAACTTGGGGAAGGCTTCCAGCAGCGCGCCTTCGGCACCGTTGTCGGACATGAACAGGATCAGGGTGTTGTCCAGCTGCCCCTGCTGACGCAGGTAGTCCACCACCCGGCCGATGTTCCAGTCCATGCGCTCGACCATCGCCGCATACACCTCCATGGCCCGTGCCGACACCTGGCGCTGTTCTTCGCTGAGGGCGTTCCATTCGGCGTTCAGGTTGATCAGCGGATGGGGCTCGACCTGCGGGTCCACCAGGCCCAGGGCCTGGAGTTTTTCCAGGCGCTCGCGGCGCAGCACTTCGGGGCCGGCGTCATAGCGGCCCCGGTACTTGGCGACGATTTCCTCCGGAGCCTGCAGCGGCCAATGGGGCGCCGAGAACGGCAGGTAGGCGAAGAACGGCCGGCTCTGGTCGCGCTCTTTCAGGTACTGCAAGAGCTTGTCGCCAAAGGCATCGGAGGAATAGAAACCCGCTGGCAGTTCATCGATGAAGCGGTCGTCCTCGATGTACAGCGCCGGCGTGGATTTGAGCAGCCCGGGGGTGTGCTCGTCGTAGGTCGGCTCGAAGCCGTAGTGGTTGGCCGCCCCCGGCAACAGCGAGAACGAGCGCTCGAAGCCCCGGGCATGGGGCGCGCGTTCGGCAGTCAGCCCCAGGTGCCATTTGCCGCTCATCAGGGTCTGGTAGCCGGCCTCGCGCAGCAGTTCCGGCAGGGCCACCACGCGGTCGTTGAGGTAACCCTCATAGCCCGGCTTGCCGATCAGCTCGGGGGTCAGGGCTTCGGCCATGGTGCCGATCCCGGCGATGTGATGGTCGGTGCCGGTGAGCAGCATGGAGCGGGTTGGCGAGCAGGTGGGGGCGGTGTGGAAGTCGGTCAGGCGCAGGCCGTTGAAGGCCAGGGCATCGAGGTTCGGCGTGGCGATCTCGCCGCCGAAGGCGCCGAGGTCGGAGAAGCCCAGGTCGTCGGCCAGGATCACCAGGAAGTTGGGACGTTGCGGCATCGAGTCACTCCTGTTCAGCAAGCAATGAAGGTCAGGGGCAGGTCGCGGATCTGTACCGGCGAAGGCGCCTGGTAGAGCTCGTCGCGGGTCAGTTCGTGAAGCAGCTCCTCACGCAGTTGGTGGAAGTCGAAACTGCTGCGCTGGCGCGGGTGGGGCAGGGCCACCTCGACCACGCGCTTGATCCGCCCCGGGCGCGGTTCCATCACCACCACCCGGTCGGCGAGGAAAATCGCTTCCTCGACATCGTGGGTCACCAGCACCGTGGTGATCTTGGCCCGCTCGCGGATCGCCAGCAGTTCGTCCTGCATCTGTTGGCGGGTCAGGGCGTCGAGGGCGCCGAAGGGTTCGTCCAGCAGCAGGATCCGCGGGCTGGCTACCAGCCCCCGGGCAATGGCCACTCGTTGCGCCATACCGCCGGACAGTTGGTGGGGATAGGCCCGGGTGAAATCCTTGAGGCCCACCAGTTCGATGAATTCGCCGACCCGTTGCTGGCGCTCGGCGGCGCTCAGGGGCTCGTTGACCAGGCCCAGGCCGATGTTCTCGGCCACCGTCAGCCAGGGGAACAGGCGGTGTTCCTGGAACACGATGCCGCGCTCGCCGCCGATGCCGCTGACGGCCTTGCCGTCGACCCGGATCTGGCCACGAAACTCGGTGTCCAGGCCGATCAGCAGGCGCAGCAGGGTGGACTTGCCGCAACCGCTGGAACCGACGATGGCGACGAACTCGCCTTCGGCGATGTCCAGGTTGAATTCGCGGATCGCCTCCACCTCGCCACCGGCGACGGCGAAGGTCTTGCCCACGTGAGTGAAACTGACCAGGGGTGCGTTCATGCGTGTCTCCAGCGGGTGGCGCGAAGTTCGAGTTGTTGCCCGATCAGGTTGAGCAGGGCCCCGGTAAGGCCCACCAGGAGCATGCCGGCCATGATCAGGTCCATGCGTAGCAGTTGCTGGGCACTGATCATCTGGCTGCCGATGCCGCCGTTGGACGGCATGAAGTATTCCGCGCCGATGGTGCCCAGCCAGGCGTAGATCAGGCTGATGCGCAGGCCGGCGAAAATCCCCGGCGCGGCGCCGGGCAGCACCAGCCGGCGCAGCCGTTGCCAGAGGTTCAGGCGCAGTACCTGGGCGGCTTCCGCCAGTTGCGGCGAGAGCTGGGCGACGCTGCGCTGGGTGGCGATGAACAGCGGGAAGAATGCGGCCAGGGCGACGAACACCCACTTGGCCAGTTCCCCGAGGCCGAACCAGGCGGTGAGCAGCGGCACCCAGGCGAAGATGGCGATCTGGCGGATGGCGGCCAGGGTCGGGCCCAGCACGCGTTCACTGAACCGCGACAGGCCCAGCAGCAGGCCAAAGGCAAAGCCCAGGCCGCCGCCCAGCAGCAGGCCGCCGAGGGTGCGGCCCAGGCTCAGGCCCATGCCCCCCAGCAGGCTGCCATCGAGCAGGCCGTTGCCGGTGGTGGCGAGTACCGCCAGGGGGCTGGGCAGGATGTTCGGGTCGACCCACTGCTGGTCGCTCGCCACTTGCCACAGGGCCAGCAGCGCCAGGGGCAGCAGCCAGGGTTGCAGGCGCTGCCAGCCCTGGTAGCGCGGGCCGCGACGGAATTCGGCGGTGGCCGGGTGCGGCCAGTGCACCAGCCGGCGGTCGAGCCAGCCGATGCCGCGGTCCATGCACACCCCCAGCAGGCCGATCACCAGGATGCACACGAAGACGATGTCCAGCATGAACAGCTGGCGTGCCCAGACCATCAGGTAGCCGATGCCTTCGCTGGAGGCCAGCAGTTCCACTGCCAGCAGCGAGGTCCAGCCGGTGGCCAGCGCCAGGCGCACCCCGGCCATGAAGGCCGGCAGCGCAGCGGGCAGCACCAGGCGGCGCACCAGCAGCGCCGGCGGCAGGCGCAGCACCGCGGCGGCTTCCCGCAGCCGGGGCTGGGCATCGCGCACGCCCACCAGGGTGTGCAGGGTCACGGGCACCACCACCGCCTTGATCAGCACCACCAGCTTGAGCACTTCGCCGATGCCGAAAAACACCATGAACAACGGGATCCAGGCCAGGGTGGGGATCTGCGACAGGGCGCCGAAGGTGGGAAACACCAGGCGCTCCAGGCGTCGGCTGAAGCCCAGGGCACCCCCCAGCAGGGCGCCGGCGGCGATACCCGCCAGCAGGCCCCAGAACAGCCGTTGCAGGCTGATCGCCAGATGGCTCCACAGCTCGCCATGGGCCAGCTCCAGGGCACTGCTCCAGACCAGGGCCGGGGCCGGCAGGATCTGTTCGCTCATCCATTGATTGCGGCTGGCCAGCCACCACAGGGCGAACAGGCTGATGGGCAACAGCCAGGGCAGCAGCCGCTGGCTGATCAGGGGCCAGCCCGGGCGTCCGTCGGACGGCGCCGCCAGGGGCAGGCTGAGCAGGGAAACACGGGCCATGGATGACCTCCGTCGTCGGGTACTGCATGGCGTGGGTCGATGCCGTAGGGGCTGGCTTGTCGGCGAATCAGCGTTTGAGGGCCTCTTCGCTGGCAAGGCGGTTTCTACGTTTTATGCATTTGTGATCTATTAAAATTCTTATCGATTCTATTAAGAGATAAGAAAGGCCATTTAAGGCTTCTCGCCGACACGCATCCAATGCATTTGAAGAATATTTTTCATGCATTTCATGCATATCCCCGGGGACGCCCGTGGCAGCTGATTTATTCGATATGGTTATCAAAATGTGAATTTATAGTATTTAAGTGTTGAACGATTCCGTGCCTACCTTTTGCTCCTCTCAGCCTTTGCCACCAGGAGCCGCACCCATGAACCTTCCCTTCAAACGCGTCATCAGCCTGTTCGCCGCCCCGGCCCTGGCGGGGCTCCTGGGCTGCCTGCCGCTGCTGGCCCAGGCCGACGAACTCAAGGAAATCCGCATTGCCGTGCCCGACCTCAGTGCCGGCACCCAGCACAGCGGCGGTGGGGTGGTGGATGTGCTGCGCCAGCAACAGATCTTCGAAAAGGCCTTCGCCGACCAGGGCATCAAGATCCAGTGGAATTTCTTCAAGGGCGCAGGCCCGGTGATCAACGAGGCCTTCGCCAACGGCCAGGTGGACCTGGCGTACCTGGGGGACCTGGCCGCCATCATCGGCAAGTCCAACGGCCTGGATACCCGCCTGCTCAGCGCCTCGGCCCGTGGGGTCAAGCACTATCTGGGGGTGGTGCCGGGTTCCGGGATCAAGACCCTGGAAGACCTCAAGGGCAAGCGCGTGGCAGTGTTCCGTGGCACCGCCACCCAGCTGTCGTTCGACGCGGCCCTGGCCAGCCGGGGCCTGAGCGAGAAGGACCTGAAGGTGGTCAACCTTGACTTCAACGCGGCGGTGGCTGCATTGGCGGCCAAGCAGATCGACGCCTCCTGGGGCAGCACCGGGCTCTCGGCCCTGCGCAGCAAAGGCCTGGCCGAACTGCCCCTGAGCACCAAGGACCTGGGGGGCGCCGGCAGCGTGCAGAGCGTGCTGGTGGGCGCCGGCAAGTTTGTCGACGAACATCCCGAGGCCGTGGCAAAACTGCTCAAGGCCCAGCAGCAGGCCGTAGAGTGGCTGACCCAGGACAGCAACAAGGAAGCCTACATCCAGCTGGTTTCGGGGCTGGCCAGCTACCCGCCGGTGATCTTGCAGGATGACCTCAAGGACCAGCGCCTGAGCGAGATCTTCCCCTCGACCCTGGACCCGGTGTTCCTCGGCAAACTGCAGGATTCAGTAGACCTGGCGGCCAAGGAACGCTTGATTCGCAAGCCGTTCAAGGTGGATGCCTGGGTCGCCCCGCAGTTGGCCGCTGCCGGTCTTTGAGGTCGGCACCATTCGCCGGCAAGCCGGCTCCTGCGTAACCCTGGAGCCGGCTTGTCGGCGAGGGAGGGCTTGAGGGCCTCTTCGCTGGCAAGCCAGCTCCCACGGTCGGCGGGGATATCGTGCGGGATCTTGTAGGAGCCGGCTTGCCGGCGAAGCTGTTCTACACGGCGATGGCGTGCCCCTGCCGATCCACCGCCACCAGCACTTCGATCATCTTGCGCGCCGCCGGCGACAGGCGAAAACCGCTGCGGCTGACGATGCCGCAACGGGCATTCAGGCTGTCGATGTTCTGCGGCAGGTTGCGCCAGTGCAGCAGCGCCAGCGAACCCTGGGCGATGTCTTCGGCAAAGGCCTCGGCGGTGCCCACGCCGATGGCATTGGACTGGCGGACGATCTTCACCAGCGCCGGAAAGTGCTCGGTCTCGATGGTCGGGGAAAAATCGATGCGCCCGCTGAGGTTGGCCAGCAGCTTGCGGATCCCCGGGGGGATCAGGGTGGTGGCCAGGGGGTAATCGAACATGTCGTTGGTGGACAGGCTCTCCTTGGCCAGCAGCGGGTGCCCCGGGCGGCAGAAGAACACCCCGCGCTTGGGCGTCAGGGGCTGGGTCTGGTAGTTCGGGTCGGCTTCGAAATGGCGGATGTCGGCAATAAAGAATTCGATCTCTTCGCGGTTCAGGCTGCGGCTGAGTTTTTCCCAGTTGTCCACGGCAAAGCAGGTGCGCACCTTCGGGTGGGCACTGGTGAATTGCGCCACCGCATCGGGTACCAACTTCACTGCCGGGGCCGGGCCGCAGCCGAAGCGCACCTCACCGGCGTCGAGCTTGGTCATCTGGGTCACTTCGCTGCTGAGCAAGGCCGCGCCCTGCACCAGGCTCAAGGCGTGCTGCAGCACCACCTGGCCTTCCGGGGTGGGGCGCAGATCCTTGTTGCCGCGGTCCACCAGCACGCAGCCGAACTCCTGTTCCAGGCCCTGGATACTGCGGCTGAAGGCCGGCTGGGTGATGCCCATGGCGTCGGCGGCGCGGACAAAACTGCGGTGTTCATTGAGGGCGATGAAGTAACGCAATTGGCGAAGATCCATATGCTTTCCCGGCATCCGAAAAATAGCTCGAAGGCATTTGCGACGAGTGAGGAATGAGGTTTTAAATGCAAGCTCTTATTCCGTCAACGAAGCATGTGGTTATCTATTAGATCTAAATTGAATATAGATAGAGCGTTGTTTCGCGGCGGTTCCACCGTAAGCAGTCCGATGAGGGTGTACCTGATGAGCAATGCCGCCTTAGCCGTTCAACCTGCTGTTCATGCCCTTGATATTCACCCGGTGGCCGGCCGTATCGGCGCTGAGATCCGTGGCGTGCAACTGTCCGGCGATCTCGACGCCGCCACCGTGGAAGCGATCCGGCAAGCGCTGGTGCAGTACAAGGTGATTTTCTTCCGTGGCCAGACCCACCTCGACGACCAGAGCCAGGAAGCCTTCTCGCACCTGCTGGGCGAACCGGTGGCCCACCCCACCGTGCCGGTACGCGACGGCACCCGCTACCTGATGGAGCTGGATGGCGCCCAGGGCCAGCGGGCCAACTCCTGGCACACCGACGTGACCTTCGTCGACGCTTACCCCAAGGCCTCGATCCTGCGCTCGGTGGTGGCCCCGGCCTACGGTGGCGACACCGTCTGGGCCAACACCGCCACGGCCTACAACGAACTGTCGGCGGAGCTGCGGGAGCTGGCGGACAAGCTCTGGGCGGTGCACAGCAACGAATACGACTACGCCGGGGCCAAGCCGGACGTTTCGGCGGAGAAGCTGGAGCGTTACCGCAAGGTATTCACCTCCACGGTGTTCGAGACCGAGCACCCGATCGTTCGCGTGCACCCCGAGAGCGGTGAAAAGAGCCTGGTACTGGGGCACTTCGTGAAGCGCATCAAGGGCTATTCCCAGGCGGACTCGGCGCATCTGTTCGGCTTGCTGCAAAGCCACGTCACCCGTCTGGAAAACACCGTGCGCTGGCGCTGGAGCGCAGGGGACGTGGCGATCTGGGACAACCGCTCGACCCAGCACTATGCCGTGGACGACTACGGCACCCAGGACCGCATCGTGCGCCGCGTGACCCTCAAGGGCGACGTCCCGGTGGGCGTCCACGGCCAGCGCAGCCAGACCACCAAAGGCCTCTGACCCGCCCCCTCAAGCCCCTACGGGCATTTACCCGATGAACCTGCCCACTGTAGGAGCTGGCTTGCCAGCGAAGGCGCCCTCGAGAGCGCTGCAAGGTCCAAGGGCCTCTTCGCCGGCAAGCCGGCTCCTACGGGGGAAGGTGCAGGTACGGGTGGGGGTTACCACACGCCGATCTGTACCAGCTTTTCGCTTTCCGGCTCGCCGTAGCGAAAACGCTGGCCGCGCAGGTCGATTTCTTGATGGCTGATGGTGGTACGGCGTTTCAGGCCGCGCAGCCATTCCAGCACATATCCCAGGTGTTCTTCGCGCACCGCGGCATAGGCCGGATCGGTCCCCAGGTCGTGCAACTCCTGGGGGTCGTTGTGCAGGTCGAACAACTGCGGGCGCAAGCCATCGTAGGCCAGGTACTTCCAGCGCTCGCTGCGCACCATGGTCATGCGGCAGCGGTCGATGGGCTGGCCCAGGCGCTCTCGCGCCGGGGCCTGGAAGGCGTAGTCGTATTCGCTGATGGCGTAGCGGCGCCAGGCCGGTTCGGCGCCGTGCAGCAGGGGGATCAGCGAGCGGCCTTCCAGGCGATGCTCGGCCCCCGGCAGGCCCAGGGCCTCGAGAAAGGTCGGCAGGGCGTCGATGGTTTCCACCAGGCGTTCGTCCACGGTGCCGCGGCTGCTGTCTGCCGCCGTGCGCGGGTCGCGGACGATCAACGGCACGCCCACCGCCGGTTCCAGCAGAAATTCCTTTTCCCCCAGGTAGTGGTCGCCAAGGAAGTCGCCGTGGTCGCTGGTGAAGACGATCAGGGTGTCGTCCCAGCGGCCGTTGCTCTGCAGGAAGTCAAACAGCCGGCCGAGCTGGTCATCCACCTGCTTGATCAGGCCCATGTAGGTGGGCACCACGTTCAGGCGCACTTCGTCCCGGGAAAAATTCAGGCTTTCTTCATGCTGGCGGAAGGCGGCGTAGACCGGGTGATCGCTGAGCTGCCCTGGCGCGGCGCGCACCGCCGGGATCACCTGCTCCGGGCCATACAGGGCGTGGTACGGGGCAGGCGCGATATAGGGCCAGTGCGGTTTGATGTAGGACAGGTGCAGGCACCAGGGCTGCTCGCCTTGTTCGCTGATGAAGTCGATGGCGCGGTCGGTGGTGTAGACGGTTTCCGAATGCTCTTGCGCGACCCGGGCCGGCAGGTGGGCGTTGCGCATTTTCCAGCCGCTGCGGATTTCTCCCTGCTCGCCGGCCCCGGCGTTGGCCCAGTCGTGCCAGGGGTTGCGCCCTTGGTAGCCGAGGTCGCGCAAGTAGTGGGTGTAGGGCGCCGACTCGCGCTTGTCGTCGAAGATCGGGTCGTCGGGGTAGATGCCGTCATGGCGGAAATAGGGCTCGAAGCCGACTTCGTTGAGCACCTCGGCCTGGGCACTCCCGGGGTCGATGGCCAGGCGTTGCAGGGCGTCGAGGTTGGGTGTGGCGTGGGTCTTGCCCACCAGCGCGGTGCGGATGCCGTGGGGTCGCAGGTAGTCCCCCAGGGTCAGTTCTTCAAGGGGCAGGGGCACGGCGTTCCAGGCCACCTGGTGGCTGCTGACGTAGCGCCCGGTGTAGGCCGACATGCGCGACGGGCCGCAGATGGTGCCCTGGGTGTAGGCGCGGCTGAAGCGCACCCCGGCGGCGGCCAGGCGGTCGATGTTCGGGGTCTGCAGGTGCGGGTGGCCGTAGCACGAGAGGTAATCCCGGCGCAGCTGGTCGCACATGATGTAGAGCACGTTGCGCACGGGCGGATGGGTATTGGACATGGGGTTCACCGAGGGGAAGACAGGCGAGGTTTTTCGCCTCCGGCGGGGGCTTCCGGCAAGCGCATTTGCCGAATAGTTTCGATGCGTTTCATGCAATGCGGGGGGCGCCCGCGGGTCTGTGGTGCCTGTAGGAGCTGGCTTGCCAGCGAAGGCGCCCTCGAGCGCGCTGCAAGGTTCAAGGGCCTCTTCGCCGGCAAGCCGGCTCCTACGGTTGGGGGCAGTTCACACGGCGAGGTTGTCCAGGTTGCATACCTCTTCGTCCTGTTCGTCGATGCGCTTGATCTCGTCGATCATCGCCGCGGCCAAAGGCGACAGGCGATAGCCGGCGCGGCTGACGATGCCGTAGCGGGTGTAGAGCTCTTCCAGGTCGTCGGCCAGGCCGTCGATCTTCAGGCACACCAGCTCGCCCTTGGCGTTGTGCAACGCGTCGCTGTAGGAACCGACGATGCCGATGGCGTCCGAGCGCATGACCACCCCCAGCAGGCTGTAGCTGTTTTCGCATTCCACATTGGGCGTGAAGTCCGGCTTGCCGCTCAGATCGACAATGACCTTGCGCAGGTTGGGCGGGCGGATGGTCACCGCCAGTGGGTAGCTCATCAGTTCGCTGGCGCTGACACTTTCGCGCTGGGCCAGGGGGTGCCCGGCGCGGCAGCAGAAATGCCATTTGCGCGGGCGCAGGCGCTGGGTCAGGTAGTCCGGATCGGCCTCGAAGTGCCGGGTGTCGGCAACGAAGAATTCGAACTCTTCGCTGAGCAGGCGCTTGCTCAGGCTTTGCCAGTCATCCACCTGGAACTGCACCCGGGCCTTGGGGTAACGCCCGATAAAGCTGCCGATGGCCCGGGGGATCAGCCCGGCGGCTGGCGCCGGGCCACAGCCGAAGCGCAACTCTCCCGCTTCCAGCCCATTGAACTGGCTGATCTCGTTGGCCATCTGCTGGGCGCCGCTGACCAGCCGGCGCGCGTGCTCCAGCAGCAACTGGCCCTGCTTGGTCGGCGCCAGGTCCTTGCGCCCGCGATCCACCAGCTGGCAGCCGACGCTGTGTTCCAGGGCCTGGATGCTGCGGCTGAAGGCCGATTGCGAGAGGTTCACCGCCGCTGCGGCCGCGACAAAGCTGCGCTGTTCGGCGAGGGCGATGAAGTGGCGGAGCTGGCGCAGGTCGATATGCATTTTTCACATAAAAAATATCGGGGAAATGCATTGGCTATGCATTAGGTCGACTCCTTATAAAGGCAATCTCTTATGCAGTAAATCTTTGTAAAAACATAAATAAATAACTTTAAGGAATATACAAGGCTGTATATTTTCTGACCAGGAGCCGCCCATGAGCCCGTTGTCCCTCGCTTCACCCCTCTCGCCCCGGCGGCTCAAGCGCCTGCCCCTGGCGCTGTTGCTGGCCGGCAGTGCCAGTTGGACACCGACCTGGGCCGAAGAGGCCCCGGCGCCGCAAGCCACCCCGGCCAAGAGCAGTGCCAGCAAGGCCAAGGCCGATGATGGCCAGTTGCAGACGGTGACCGTCACTGCCCGTCGACGCGAGGAAAGCTCCCAGAGCGTGCCCACCCCCATGAGCGTGGTCAGCGGCCAGGCCCTGGAGAGCCAGCGGGTGTACCGCATCCAGGATCTGCAGCAACTGGTGCCCAGCGTCAACGTCGCCTACATGCATGCGCGCCAGTCCAGCGTGTCGATCCGTGGCCTGGGCAACAACCCGGCCAGCGACGGCCTGGAAGGCAGCGTCGGGCTGTACATCGACAACGTCTACCTCGGAAGGCCGGGGATGGCGGTGTTCGACCTGATGGACATCGAGCAGCTGGAAGTGCTGCGCGGCCCCCAGGGCACCCTGTTCGGCAAGAACACCACCGCCGGGGTGATCAACATCAGCACCCGGGCGCCGAGCTTCACCCCGGAGCGCAGCATCGAAACCTCCCTCGGCGAGGATGGTTACTTTCAGACCAAGGGCACGATTTCCGGGCCGCTGACCGATGAGCTGGCGGGGCGTTTTTCCGCCTACCGCACCCGCAGCGACGGCGACATCAAGAACGAATTCGACGGCCACGACCTCAATGGCGGCTCACGCCAGGGCTTTCGCGGGCAGTTGCTGTACAAGCCCAATGAGCGCTTCAACCTGCGCTGGATCGGCGACTACAACGAAGAGGATTCCAGCGCCGGCACCCGGGTGCTGTATAGCACCGGGCCGACCATCAACGGCACCAATGTCTACGAGTCGCGCGCGGCGGCGGCCGGCGCGACCCTGGTCAATGGTTCGCACCGCAAGGTCAACCTGGACAACGACCAGCACGTGACGGTGTTCCAGGGCGGCACTTCGCTTGAGGCCAACTGGACCCTGCCCAGCGACTTCACCCTGACCTCGGTCAGCTCCTACCGCTGGTGGAATTTCACCCCGCGCAACGACGATGGCCTCAACGTTCCGGCCAGCTACAACGCCGGGGTTTCGGTGCAAGACAAGCAGTGGTCCCAGGAATTTCGCCTGGCCTCGCCCACCGGCGGCTTCTTCGACTATGTGCTGGGCGCCTACTACTTCGGCTCCGACCTGGACAACAAATCCTTCGCCTATTACGGGCCCAAGGCGGACATCTGGAATGGCACCCCGGCCGGCGCCCTGAGCAACGTCACCAGCATCGGCAACGGGCATATCCAGACCAACAGTTTCGCCCTGTTTGCCCAGGGCACCTGGCACCTCACCGAGCGCCTGGATTTCACCGCCGGCCTGCGCGGCACCTACGAGGAGAAAAGCGCCTGGGTGACCCGCAACGCCCCGGTGGGCGGCGTGGCGGTGGCCGGCGCCGCCGCCAACGCGCGGCGCGGGCGCACCGGAGCCTATGACTCCGGCGACCTCAACCAGTACAGCACCAGCCCCTCGGGCCTGCTCAACCTCAGCTACCGCATCACCGACGACCTGCTGGGCTACGCCACCCTGTCCCACGGCGAGAAGTCCGGTGGGGTCAACCTGACGGTGGGGTCGGCGCCTACCGCCGGGGCCGATTCGCTGCTGATCGGCACCGAGCGCGCCAACAACGCCGAGCTGGGTTTCAAGAGCACCCTGTTTGACCGCCGCCTGCAACTCAACGCCAACCTGTTCTGGACCCAGGTCAACGGCTACCAGACCAACGCCTACGACGACGCCAACCGCGTGCAGTACCTGACCAACGCCGGTTCGGTGCGCTCGCGCGGGGTGGAAGTGGAAAGCACCCTGGTGCCGATCCGTGGCCTGACCCTGAACCTCAACGGTTCCTATAACGACGTGCGCTACCTCTCCTACAAGGATGCGCCGTGCCCGCCGGAAGTCAGCCTGCGCCCCGGTGCCCCGGCCTCGTGCGATCTCAGCGGCCACCAGGTGGTGGGTGCCTCGAAATGGATCGGCAACGCCAACGGCGAATACAAGTGGAACCTGGACAACGGCCTGGAAGAGTACGTCACCGCCAGCTATGCGTTCCGTTCCAAGGCGGTGGGCACCGTGGAGGATTCCGAGTACGGGCAGATCCCCAGCTACGCCGTGGTCAACCTTTCCACCGGCTTGCGCGGCAACTACGAGCAGGGCCAATGGGACGTTTCGCTGTGGCTGAAGAACGCCTTCGACAAGACCTACTACACCACCCTCTGGACCGGCGGCAACGGCGGTTACGAAGGCCTGCTGGGCACCCCGCGGACCTTGGGCGTGACCGGTCGCTACGACTTCTGATACCCGGCTTTTCGCACCTTGCGCCGGGTTCTCCGGCGCCTTTCGACTTGAACAGGAGTGCTTGTCATGTTGCGCCTCACCACCGCTTTGCCCCTGCTGCTGTCCACCGCCCTGCTGGCCTCGGCGGTGCAGGCCGCGCCCAGCGTCTACCCCACCGGCGTCACTCGCTACGACCCGGCCAGGGCCTATAACCAGTACGTGATCTTCAGTGGTGCCGATAAGCAGACCCACCTGATCGACATGAACGGCAACGAAGTGAAGAACTGGCCCCAGGCCGGTTTCCCCTCGGCCATCATCGACCCGCAGCTGGTGGGCGGCGAGCGTGGCCGGGTGCTGTTGCAGCTCAAGGACAAGGAGCCCGGGCCCCTGGGTTCGGCGGGTAACGGCCTGGGCAACCAGAGCGTCGGCGAGCTGGACTGGAACGGCAAGCTGGTCTGGCAGTGGGGCGACCAGGCCCCGGGCGGCGCGGCCCAGCAGCATCATGACCAGCGCCGGCTGAGCAACGGCAACACCCTGGTGCTGGCCAACAAGGTGCACAAGGTGGCGGGGTTCAAGGTGCCCCAGGTGATCGACGACGCGATCTATGAAGTCAGCCCCGGGGGCCAGGTCAAATGGCAGTGGCTGGCCTCCGAACACCTCAAGGAATTCGGCTTTACCCCGGCGCAACTGAAGCTGGTGTACGGCACCGACAACCCGGACTACCTGCACATCAACAACCTCAGCGTGGTGGGGCCCAACCAGTGGTTCGACGCCGGTGATAAACGCTTCGCCCCGGACAACCTGCTGATCGACTCGCGCAACGCCAACTTCATCGCCATCCTCGACAAGCACAGCGGCAAGGTGGTCTGGCGCCTGGGGCCGAACCTGTCGCCGATCAACCCGAAGACCGCCGCCAAGGTGCCGCGCCCGGTGGACCAGTTCGTCGGCCAGCATGACGCCCACATCATTCCCGCCGGCTTGCCAGGGGCCGGGCATCTGCTGGTATTCGACAACCAGGGCACCGCCGGTTACCCGTCGGTGCCCCTGGGGCTGATCGCCGGCTCCCGGGTGCTGGAGATCGACCCGATCAAGAACCAGATCGTCTGGCAGTACAGCGCCGCCAGTTCCCGGCAGCCGGGCTGGGCTTTCTACAGCTCGTTCATCAGCAGTGCGCGGCGCCTGCCCAACGGCAACACCCTGATCGATGAAGGCATGAACGGGCGCTTCTTCCAGGTGACGGCCGGCGGTGAAATCGTCTGGGAATACGTCAGCCCCTATCTGGGCAAGGCACCGGGCAGCGAGGCCATCAGCAACTGGGTGTACCGGGCTCTGCCGGTGAGTTACGACTGGGTGCCCCAGGGCACGCCACGTTCGGAAACGGCAGTGAGCGTGCCGGACTCGGGGCTCAAACAGGCGGGGATTTGAGCAGGTTCCCGGGGCGGGCGGCCTCGCCACAAATCAGGTGCGGGAGCAGCCCTGGGGATGGCCTCAGAAGTAGAAAAACAGGCCGGTGTCGCGTTCCAGGGCCAGTCGATTCAAGGCGATCAGCTTGGGGAGCAGTTCGTCTTGCGCCGTAGCGGCCCGGGTCAGGATCGACAGGGCCGTGGCCAGGGCGGCCTGGCCCTGGATCGAGGCGTCCTCGTAGTCATCGATCAGGGTGCCCAGGGCACGGTTCAAGCTGGGCAGCAGGTCGCTGCGGGACAGGGTTGCCCACTGCTCCGGGGACAGGGCCAGTTCTTCCAGGTCGCCCGGCAGGCACTGGTCCAGGTCCAGGCGTTGCTGGGCGTCTTTGCTGGTGGGCACGACTATCCACTTCATGGCTGCCACAGCTCGACAAAGGCCTTGAAATCGGCGGCCACCGGGTAACGGCTGGCGCTCTCGGGATCGAAGATTTCCACCGCCACGGCCGGGCTGTTGAAGTCCAGGCAGATCAGCAGGCCGCCGGCATCCCGGGCAATCGGCAGGCAGCCTGCGGCGAGCCCCGGCACACGGCCAGGGCTGGCGTACCAGAGCAGGGTCCAGGGCTGGCTGCTCAGGCCGAATTCGAAGAACTCGCTGATGCAGGTGTAGCCGCCGTCATAGGCGAAGCCGCCGATCCCCGGCGTGGCGGCCTCGGCGTACTGCACCAGCTCCAGGTACAGCGACGGAAACTCGACGCCGAGGCGATGCTGCACCTGGGCGATCAGCTGTTCGTCCACGATAGATCCGGGTTCTATTTCCCAGGCATTCCAATCCAGGGTCATGCTCGACATGCGCCTTGTCGTTGAGGGACCGCGCCCGCCCGATGGAGGATCGGGCGGGCGTCGAGGGGCGATTGTAGGCGTGTCGCCCGGTGCGTGGTAGGCGCTTATTTGCAGCTATGGCCTTCGGGCAGGGTGACGGTGTATTTGCGCTGCACCCGGTTGCGGAAGTCCAGGTTGTCCAGGCTTTCCTGCACCAGGAAATCCTCGACCTTGGCGTCCTGGCAGTCCTCGTTATAGGACGAGGCCCGCAGCAGGAATACCGTGCGCCGGCTCTGCTCGTCCTTGGCCTTGATGTTGAAGGTACTGAGGGTGGTGTAGCCGGTGCGCTCCGAGGAACCCACCGGGCCCCAGGTGGTGGTCGGGGTGCTGTTGCACACCAGGTTCTTGTCTTTATGGGTGCTCTGCTTGCACACCGTCTTGGTGCTGCTGGGCACCTGGCCGTAGTCGGTGGCGGTGTAGCGGTAGCTGACCTTTTCGCTGCCCACGTCGAGGGTGAAGTTCATTCGGAACGGCGGATGGTTCTTGGGCAGCGACGTATCGGTGTAGACCTGCTTGAAACCCATGCCATGCAGGGCGGCGACCATGTCGCGCAGGTAGTAGCTGGCGTTGAGACCGTGGGCATCGTTGGCTCCGTTGATGCTTACCAGCACCGGGGCCTGAGGGTCGAAGTAGTAGTCCGGGGCCGGAGTGGCGGCAATCGCCACTTCGAGTTTGTTGGCGCAGCCGGTCAAAAGACAGGCGAGCAAAAGCAGCGGGCAGAGCAGGTAGCGAGTCATGAATAAGCCAATGTGCAACGTGAGGAGTGGTAAGGCTTTAACGATCGGGACTCGGATCAAACAAACGCGGGGGTGTCACGCGGGCTCGGTGGCCTGATATTCCAGCAGGTCGCCGGGCTGGCAGTCGAGTGCGGCGCAGAGTTTGTCCAGGGTCTCGATTTTCATCCCCTTGACCTTGCCATTTTTCAGCAACGACAGATTGGCCTCGGTAATGCCCAGGATGGCGGCCAACTCTTTCGAGCGAATCTTGTTTTTAGCCATGACAACGTCAAGCCGAACGATAATGGTCATCTCATTGTTCTATATGTAGTGACTGTGCTCATCACTGAGGACTTTGGCGTCGCGCATGATAATGGAAAACGAGCAGAGCAAGATTCCTTTGACCACCTCGTAGGCCGCGTAGGACGAGAAGCCCGCGGAAATCTGCAGGATGCGCTGGCCGGGCGGCAGGTCGATGGACAGGGCCAGGCCTTGCAGGGTTTCCATCATCGGGAACGTGGCCGGGGCGACTATCCACAGCATGCCCACGCGCCAGAGGATGCGGATGTTGCGATCGCTCCAGGTTTCGCCACGGGACAGGCGCAGGAAGAACACGCCGGTCAGGTACAGGGCGAAGCTCGACAGCAGCAGTGGCAGGAAGTCGAGGATCACCAGCAGGGTGAAGCTCAGCGACGAGAGCTTGAAGTCGGCTTCCAGCAGGCGCGGCGAGTGTTCGGCGAATACGCCGAGCAGGGCGCCCAGGACCTGGTCCTTGCTGTAGATCCAGAGCCCGGCATTGCCGCCCAGCTCCACCACGCCCATGACCCAGGCCAGGATCGCGGCCAGCAGGCCGACCCGTCGTAAGCGGTACTGGGCCGAGCCGTTGATTTGGGAGTTCATGCGTTATTCCTTGCAAAACTTTGGGGGTGGCAAATTATTGATAAAAAATTATCGAATTACAATAATTTATTTTCAATAATCGCCACGACTCCAAGCCAGGAATCATGCTGTGGCGAGGGAGCTTGTTCCCGCCCGGGCGCGTAGTGGCCGTAAAACCCGAGGTTGGGGTCTTATTGGTGTACCTATCCATTGCTGCGGTCACGGCCACTTATGGTTTGGCTCTTACAGCGAGTCACTTTGAAGCCCGGATCGTCGCGAGTCTCCACGAGCCACTCTGTGTGTCCGAATCAGTCGCGCTGCGGCTCCAGCAAGTCGAACGACAGGACCTTGATCTGCCGGTCGGCGCTATAGACGAACCCAACCCGCGCACCGGGATGCAGGTGCTCCGGCAGGCGGTAGCTCTCCCAGGCGTTGAGCGTGTATTGCCCATCTGCTGATGGCCTGCGCTCCCCCGATCGCAGGGGCGTACCCAGCAGGTTGCGGATGTCGGCGTGGGTCATGCTGCGCGAGAACGGGGCGGGCAGCTCGCCCCTGTAGAAGGAGCGCCCCTGTTCAAGGGGCATGAGTTCGATCAATACCTTTTCCAGGGCCAGGCTGTCTTCCCAGAAGTCCAGCATCAGGCCGGGCTCGACGATCACGGTCAGCCAATCGAATTCATCGTAGATCTTGTCCTTCGGGGTCTCGATGCGTTCTCCCCGGGCGATCAGTTCTTCATGGCTGAGCCCCAGGCTGCTTACCCAGCGGCCGATCGTTGCAGCGTCCATCGCTATTCCTGTGTCCTGAGTTGAGTGTGTGCCCGTTGTCGCGAGAGGCGTTGGCGGCCGATCTTAGCCGGTCGAGAAGGATAGTGGTGCTGTGGCGACATGAAGAACGCCGCCTGCCGTGCTGGCAGGCGGTGGGTTGGAGGGCCGGTGTCAGGCCGGTTGGGGCGCGGTATCGAGCTGGGCCCGGGCCTGATAGCTGGCGGGGCTGAAGATCCGGGTCAGGAGCAGCATCGCCAGGACACCCACGATCAGCACCCACCAGGCGCTGACAAAGCTGCCGGTGACTTGCCGCAGCCAGCCGCTGAGCCATGGCGAGACGGCGTTGATCAGAAAGCCCACGCCCTGGACAAAAGCCGCCAGTTGCCCGGCTTCCCGAGGGTCGCGCCGGTGATCCAGGGTGAGGATCAGGCTCAGGGCAAAGCACGCTCCGAGGCCGAAGCCGATCAGCGCCACCCACAGGTGCGGGCTCTGCAAGGGCCACAGCACCAGCCCGAGAAAACCCGCGGCCTGGGCCGCGAGGCTGATGCCCAGCAGCGGGCGGCGGTCGCTGCTGCGTTGGGCCAGGGCCGGCATCAGCAGGGCGGCGCTGACTTGGAACAGGGTCATGAAGGCCAGCAGCGAACCGCTCTGGCTGGCGCTCCAGCCCATCTGCAGGTAGTAGGCCGGCAGCCAGGCGACCATGCTCATGTAGCCGCAGTTCACCAGGCCGAAATACAACGCCAGCAGCCAGGCGCGGCGGTTGTTCCAGAGCCCGGCCAGGGGAGCCGGGCTGCCGTTGCGGCGGCCGGCCCCCAGGGGCAGGCAGGCCCAGAGCAGCAGCGCCGCCATCGCCGGTAGCAGCCAGACGCCAAGCCCCGCCTGCCAGTTGGCGAAGTGGCTGGCCACCTGCGGGCTGAGCAGGGCGGCAATGCCGCCACCGCCCATCAGCGAGGCCGAGTAGACGCCCATGGCCAGGGCTACGCGCTGCTGGAACTGGCGCTTGATCAACGCCGGCACCAGGGCCTGGATCAAGGCCACCCCGGCGCCGCCGAGCAGGGCGGTGGCGAGCAAGGCCGCGGCCTCGCCGAAGAACAGCCGCACCAGGCAGGCCAGCAGCACCAGCAGCAAGCCCAGGGAAACGCCCCGACGCTCGCCCAGGCGGGCTTCGATGCGTACACCGAGCAAGGCCACCAGGCCCATGCAGATCACCGGCAGGCTGGTGAGCCAGGCGCTGCTCTGGAAGCTCATGCCGGTGGCGCCGCGGATCTCGTTGAGCAGCGGGCTGACCGAGCTGAGGATGGGCCGCAGGTTCAGCCCCAGGCACACCAGCAGGGCCCAGCCGGCCCAGCGCTGGAAGGTGGATTCAGTTCGCTGCATGACGCTCCTGCCAATCCTGGTAGAGGGCGCTCATCGCTGCCTGGGGCAGGTGCAGCACCGGCAGGCGCTGGGCTTCCAGGGGCTTGCTCAGTTGCTGGTAGATGGCCGCGGTGGACAGGCCGAACGGCTCAGCTTGCTCATTGCTGGCAGCGAATACCGCGCGGGACACGCCGCACAGGTACATGGCGGCCAGGCACATGGGGCAGGGCTGGCCGCTGGCGTAGATCACGCAATCATCCAGGCGCGGGCCCAATTGCCTGCTGGCGGCGCGGATGGCCAGCATCTCGGCGTGGGCGGTGGGGTCCTGGCTGAGGTGGATTTCATTCACCGCCTCGGCCAGTACCCGGCCGTTGCGCACCAGCAATGCGCCGAACGGGCGGCCGCCCTGTTCGACATTGCGCCGGGCCAGTGCCACGGCCTGTTGCAGGTAGTGTTGATCGTCGTGCATGCAAGGTTCCTTCAAAAGAGGGGCGGGCTCAGGCAGCGCCGGCATCGCGCAGCAGCTTGGCGATGGCGCTCTGGCCACGGCGCTCGGCCTGTTGCAACGGGCTGAGGCCGGCGCGGTCCGGCAGGTTCAGGTCGGCGCCGGCGGCAATCAGTTGGGCGACGATCTGTTGGTGCGCCGGGCCGCCGTCGGACAGCACTATGGCTTCCATCAGGCAGGTCCAGCCCAAGTGGTTGACGTGGTCCAGCTCGACGCCGGCCTCGATCAGCAGGCGCACGGTTTCCACGTGGCCGCGTTCGCAGGCCGGGATCAGCGCGGTGCCGCCGTAGCGGTTGGTGCTCTTGAGGTCGGCGCCGTGGGCCAGGGTCAGCTTGAGGATTTCGTTGTGACCGCTGGCGCCGGCCAGCAGGTAGGGGCTGTCCTGGATCAGGTTCTTGCGGTTGACGTCGGCCCCGGCCTCGATCAGCGCCCGGGCGATGTCGATGCGGTTGTCCCGGGTGGCCACCAGCAGCGGGCTGCTGCCGTCCAGGCCACGGCCATCGAGCGCCGCGCCTTGCTCAAGCAACTGTTGTACCTGCTGCAGTTGCCCCTTGCGTACCGCTTCCAGCAACGCGCCATCGCTGGCCATGACCACCCCCGCAGTGAACAGGCCGGCGGCGATCAGGCCGCGTTTGAGAAAACGCTTGAGTAGCATGAGAACCTCCCGTTCCGGCTGATGAAAGGGAAGTATGGTGACGGCCCTGGGTATTCTGAAATTAAATATAATCATGCCAACCAGTGGCAGTCAGGATGATAGGTCAACATGTTGGATCCGGTGTTGTTACGCAGTTTTGTCGCGGTCGCCGACAGCCAGAACTTCACCCGCGCCGCCGAGCGCCTGCACCTCACCCAGTCCACTGTGAGCCAGCAGGTGCGGCGCCTGGAAGAGAGCCTGGGCTGCCAGTTGCTGGACCGTGACCAGCGCCGGGTGGTGGCCACGGTGGAGGGCGAGCGGCTGCTGGCCTACGCCCGGCGCATCCTGGCGCTGCATGAAGAGGCCAGCGATATGCTGGTCAACCAGCGCGGCGAAGAAGTCCTGCGCCTCGGGGTGCCGGAAGATTTCGCCGCCGAGCGCCTGATGCCCATGCTCTCGCGCTTTGGCCTGGACTATCCGGCGGTGCGCCTGGAGGTCAGCAGCGGTCTGGGCCCGGAGTTGCTGCGCCAGTACCGGCGCGGTGAATTCGACCTGCTGCTGGTCAAGCAGATGGGCCACAGCGACGACTGCGTGGCGTCCTGGCCCGAGCCTTTGTGCTGGGTCGACAGCGTTCGCCAGCCCGCCTTTGGCCGCGATCCGTTGCCTTTGGTGGCGTTCCCGGTGGGCGGCCTGTACCGCCAGGAAATGCTCCATCACCTGGAGGTCGGAGGCTGGCCGTGGCGCATCGCCTATTCCAGCGCCAGCCTGGCCAGCGTCTGTTCGGCGGTGGCGGCGGGCCTGGGCATCAGCCTGTTGCCGGTGCGGGTGCTGGGCAAGGGGCATCGCGTGCTCGACGCCGACAGCGGTTTGCCGGACATCCAGGGCGTGCGCCTGGCGTTGTACGCCGGCAGTGGCTTGAGCCGGGCCGGCAAGGAGCTACAGGAACAGTTGCGGGCAGTGGCAAGCGTCAAGCCGCAAGTGGCCAGGCGCTGACTGTCTGCTGGTTGGCCAGGTTCGTCTGCACCAGGGCTGTACAGGCCGATCATCCGGGGGGCGAGTTGCGGAACAGCTTCGTCTAGCCGTCGCGCGTTCGATAACAGGCGGCCGCCGGTATCTCGTCGCCTCATGCCGGTAGCACAGTGCCCCAGCGGCCCTGGAATGCCCCTTCACAAGATTGTTCAAGCAGCGCAAGGGCTGATCTTGAGGGGCCGCTGCTGCTTGGAGAGCTGTTCCATCCCCCGCCAAGCGTCTTGTTTCGATGCTTTGCGGGAATATTTTCGATGCCCGCAAGGCATGGTGTTTTTCCCTCTTGGCTGCAGCCCTTGAACCACGGGGCCTGGGACTTTTTCGCGAAATCATGTATTCGATTTCGATCTATCTATAACTTGAAAGATTACTTTAAGAGATAAGCACGGGGCACTGATCATTGACCCCGCGGCACCGTTGCGTTGGGGCAGTTCAAACGCCGGTGCCGGGTTTTTCAAAAGATCGTAGGGAGTGAATCCATGGGCAATGTCCAGACCGCCGCCAGTGCACACGAGGTGCTGTGGCGCCAGGCACCGAGCGGCGAGTTGGTCGACCTCGGCCGGCCTCACCGCTTGCCGCTGGGCCAATTGCGTCTGCAACGCACGCCCAAGGGGATATTGCGTCGCCGTGAGGCCATCATCCTCGGCGCCGCGGCCCTGGTACTGCACGCGGCAGTGATCTACTGGCTGAGCCAGAAGCCGACCCCGGTGCTGCCGATCGTGCCGCCGGAAATCCCGCCCATGACCATCGAGTTCTCGCGCCCGGCGCCGCCGGTGGTCGAGCCCCCACCGCCACAACCGGTACAGCCGGTGGTGGAGCCGCCACCGCCAGTGGAGGACGAGCTGGCCGTGAAGCCGCCACCGCCCAAGCCGGTGCCCAAACCCAAGCCGGTGCCCAAGCCCGAGCCGAAACCTGCGCCCAAACCGGTGCAGCAGACTCCGGCGCCGCCACAGCCCGCGGCCCCGGTAGCCGCTCCGGCTCCGCCCGCGCCACCGGCCCCGGCGCCCGTGACTCCGGCTTCGGCGAATGCCGCGTACTTGAAGAACCCGGCGCCGGAATATCCGTCGCTGGCCCAGCGTCGCGGTTGGGAAGGCACGGTGTTGCTGCGGGTGCATGTACTGGCCAGCGGCAAGCCGGGCGAGATCCAGATCCAGAAGAGCAGTGGTCGCCAGCAACTCGATGACGCCGCCCTGGCCGCGGTCAAGCGTTGGAGTTTCGTCCCGGCCAAGCAGGGCGACGTGGCCCAGGACGGCTGGGTCAGCGTACCCATAGATTTCAAGATTCATTGAGCCGCAAGGCCGATCAACCAACACGCGCTAAACGCTTACACAGAGGGAACACATCATGACGTTACTGGCATCTCCACTGGAATCCATCGAAAGCGCGGTGATCTGGCTGTTGGTGGTCTTCTCCGTCGCCACTTGGGGCCTGGCCCTGGTCAAGGGCGTGCAGTTCGCCCGCCTCAAGTCCCAGGATCGCAAGTTCCACAATCAGTTCTGGGCAGCGTCCAGCCTCGACTCCGCTGCCTCGTTGAGTGAAACCCAGCCCGGCGCGGCGGCCCGGGTTGCCCAGGCCGGCTATGCGGCGATCCAGGTCGGCGAAGCGCCCCATGCCGCGGACCTGAGCCAGGCGATCAACCATCAGGACCGTCTCGAACGCGCCCTGCGCCAGCAGATCGTGCGTGAACGCCGCTCCCTGGAAACCGGCTTGGCGGTGGTCGCCAGTATCGGTAGCACCTCGCCCTTTATCGGTCTGTTCGGCACCGTGTGGGGGATCATGGAAGCCTTGAAAGGCATCAGCGCGGCGGGCTCTGCCAGCCTGGAAACCGTGGCCGGGCCGATCGGCGCGGCCCTGGTGGCCACCGGCGTGGGGATCGCCGTCGCGGTGCCGGCGGTGCTGGTCTACAACTACTTCCTGCGGCGCCTGAAGCTCACGGCTGCGGACCTGGACGACTTTGCCCACGACTTCTACAGCCTGGCGCAGAAGAACTCCTTCCGTGTGCTGATCCACCCGAGCGTGCACAAGGCCGCGGCCCAGGGCAGCCCGCAAAAAGTGAAGGAGGCGTCCTGACATGGCCTTCTCCACTCAAGACAGCGATGAGGTGCTGAGTGAGATCAACGTCACCCCGCTGGTGGACGTGATGCTGGTACTGCTGGTGGTGTTCATCGTCACCGCGCCGCTGCTGACCAACGCCATTCCGATCAACCTGCCCAAAACGGAGGCCGTGGCCCCGGTGGAGCAGAAAGACCCGCTGGTGGTGAGCATCGACGGTGCCGGCAAACTCTTTATCAACAAGGACGAGATCCAGCCGGACCTGCTGGAAACCAACTTGCAAGCGGCCAAGGCCAAGGACCCGCAAGTGCGGGTCCAGCTGCAGGCCGACGATGGCGTCAACTACGGCGAAGTGGCCCGAGCCATGGCGTCCATCGAGCGTGCGGGCATCACCAAACTGTCGGTGATTACCGCGCGCTGAGACCGAGCAACAACGCCACGACTTTTCAGGCCGTCTCCTTGGCAGGGTGCGGCCTTTTTTTTGCCTGGCGAAAAAGCCCCCGCAAGGCCCCCACCGTAATCGCGCCAGCCGTAGGCGCTGGCTTGCCAGCGAAGGCGTCCTTGAGCGCGGTGCAAGGCTTGCGGGCCCCTTCGCCGGCAAGCCGGCTCCTACGGAGGCCGGGGGGAAGTTTTATATTCGTTTAAGGCATTAATAAATAGCTTCTTATTCCTTAACGAATATAAATCCCCTCCCTATACTCGTCCGGGAACAGACACGCAGCAGGAGAGTTCCCCATGCGCAACGAATCCATTCGCTACTTGATTGTGCCGGGCTGGCAAGGATCGCCAGAAGATCATTGGCAAACCCACTGGCAGAACAGCCTGCCCAACAGCGCGCGGGTGGAGCAGGCCGACTGGCTGACGCCGCGCCGCGAAGATTGGGTGGCGGCCCTGGCCGAGGCCATTGCCGCCGACGACACTCCGGTGATCCTGATTGCCCACAGCCTGGGTTGCATTACCGTGGCTCATTGGGCCGCGCGCGCGCCCGTAGCGGCCTTGCGCCAGGTGCGCGGTGCGTTGCTGGTGGCCCCGGCGGACGTCGAGCGCCCGGCCTGTGCCCCGGCGCTGCGCAATTTCGCGCCGATCCCCCGGCACCTGCTGCCGTTCCCCAGCCAAGTGGTCAGCTCGGATAACGACAGTGCCGTGAGCGCGCCGCGGGCCCTGGAGCTGGCCCGTGACTGGGGCGCCGAAGCCGGGATCCTGGCCGGCGCCGGCCATATCAACGTCAAGTCCGGCCACCATCGCTGGGAGCAGGGTTTCGCCTATCTGTACCGCTTGCAGAACCGCATGGAACAACACGCCCTGCGTCGTGCCTGATCGTCCTTTTTTCGTTTAAACGCCCCGTCCCCCGGCGGTCTGGGGCGGGAGCCTGCCATGAGTGCCCATACCCCATTCGGTCAGCCGTTGCTGACCTTCCCCGATGCCGAGAAAAGCCCCCTGAGCATCCGCGCCAAGGCGCTGGTGTTCGTCGACCCGCGCTCGCGGCAGTTGCGCGAAGAGCTGGAGCAACTGGCGCCGCGTTCGGTTTCGGTACTGATCCGTGGCGAAACCGGCACCGGCAAGGAGCTGCTGGCCCGGCACATCCACCGTGCCAGCGATCGCAGTGGCCTGTTCGTCTCGGTGAACTGCGGCGCCATCAGCCCGACCTACGCCGACGCCGAACTGTTCGGTTATGCCGCCGGCAGTTTCAGCGGTTCGGCCAGCAGCCGCGCCGGCTGGTTCGGCTCGGCCAACGGCGGGACCCTGTACCTGGATGAAATCGGCGACCTGCCGCTGCCGATCCAGACCAAGCTGCTGGCCGCCCTGGAGAACCACGAAGTGACCCGGGTCGGCGCCCAGCAACCGAGCCCGGTGGACGTGCGCCTGGTGGCGGCCACCAGCATCGACCTGGCCCAGGCGGTGGCGGCGGGCAAGTTTCACGAGCGCCTGTATCGCTACCTCAGCGAAGGCCAGCTGGAACTGCCGGCGCTGCGGGAACGGGTGGGAGACATCGAGTCCCTGGCCGAATACTTCCTCGGCATCTACAGCCAGCGCCTGGACCTGCCGGTGCCGCTGATCAGCGAAGCCGCGCAGCAGGCCCTGAATCGCCACAGCTGGCCGGGCAACACCCGGGAGCTGGAGAACGTCATCCACTTTGCGCTGCTGGTCAGCAGCGGCGAGGAGATACTGCCCGAGCACCTCAACCTGCCGGAAAAAGTGTCACCGCTGAGTGAGTTGGAGCGGCAAATAGAGGTGTTGCTGCGGGGAAGTGAGAGTGAGCGCGGAAGGTTGAAGGCTGTGCTGGAGAAGGTTGCGCAGCGGTTGGGATTGTAGAGCGGAGCGAGCACGAGAGTTATTGCAAAAGCAATGGTTGTACATGCAAATGATTTGCATTAACTTCTTCGAAAAGGAAATCTGCTTCAAGCATTAAAGGGATTTTTATGAGAAGAGTATCTTGTGCGGTCATTTTTCTATCTGCTCTGACCCCCAACGCCTATGCGTATCTCACTGAACTGGCGATGTTTTCTCGTGCCAACTGTTTCGGTTTCAACGAGTCAGTCAGTTGGGACACGATACGTACATGGAAATTAGAAACATCGTCTGTGCAATACAACACTGTGGATGGCAGTTACAGGGAGTTTTACGATAAATCCGACAGTACCTGGCGGTCTTATGCAGGTTGCGGATTTTGTGGCATGGATTGGGAAGTCTACGGTTTCCATTATGCGGACGGGAAATATGGCGATCCTGACTACAGCGCTCAACAGGATCATCTGCTTATCAATGTCTGTACTCCTGGCTGGTCTCCAAGCGTAGCTGACGGTTCGCCCTGCCTCGAAACCTACACGACCTCTTGCAATCTGACGGAGTGGTGATGATGCGCTTGTTGATGATCTGCATAAGCATGTTGCTTGTTTCATTCTCGGCAATTGCGGAGTTGGAAATTCACCCTCTAAGTGGTAACGCACATATTCAAAGTATCATCAACAAGAGACCCGCCTCATCCCGAATTGAGCCTGAGAAAAGATCGAGCTTTCCAAGCTTCGAGCAATTCAGTTCGATGGTCACACTCGCTCAGAAGACCGATAAAAGGCTATCTAAAGCAGTCAGGTTCAAATCGGAGTCGAGAGCGGCAATTGAAAAATTGGGATGTCAGTTTTCCAAAGAAGCCCCCTCCGGTGTCGAGATGAAGGAAGGCGGTTTGAACGGTGTCATGTCACTTTATTCGTGCGGTGCTGACTATGTTGTCACCTACGAGTCCCACTATGAACGTGAGCTGTCGCAGCGTGTAGTTGTTTACGACGATGATTACGCCAAGCCTCAAGACCTCGGTAAGCCCTTGGTGAAAACGTCGGAAAAAGTAGTGGGCGGAGTCAGGAAGACCGGGTTGCGCTGGATGAACTCGAAGCATGAAGTGAGGTATGACATTTACGCCAGCCTGGAGGGTGATGGTGCACTGGAGAAGGCACTGACGTCGGTCATTACCAAGGTTGCCATTGAAGTCGGTAATCGATAGATCGCAGGCGTTGTGTAACGGAGCAACGAGACGTACCGGCAGGCTAGCCAGCTATCCATTTTGTACCCGTAAAAAAGTTATAAGTTCTTGCGAAAAAGATATTGTTCGGGAATAAAAAATCTCGGTATTGTCCGCCTCACGCCAGCAGTGGCACTTCACTGGCACCTCAATCAGTTCCCTATTTGAAGCCGTCGTCGACCTCGACACCTAAGGACCTTGCATGAAAAAAGTTCTGTTGTTCACCGCACTGGCGGCAGCCCTGAGCGCAGGTATCGCCCAGGCTGGCGAGAAGCTGGTGGTCGCTGCGACCCCGGTGCCCCACGCCGAGATCCTCGAGCTGATCAAGCCGACCCTGGCCAAGGAAGGCGTGGACCTGGAAATCAAGGTCTTCACCGACTACGTGCAGCCCAACGTGCAGGTCGACCAGAAGCGTCTGGACGCCAACTACTTCCAGACCCTGCCCTACCTGAAGAGCTTCAACGAAGGCAAAGGCACCCACCTGGAAACCGTGATCGGCGTGCACGTCGAACCTTTCGGCGGCTACTCCAAGAAGGTCAAGACCCTGGCCGAGCTGAAAGATGGCGCAACCATCGCCATCCCCAACGAAGGCAGCAACAGCGGCCGCGCCCTGATCCTGCTGCAGAAGGCCGGGCTGATCGAGCTCAAGGACCCGAAGAACGCCGTGGCCACGCCCAAGGACATCGCCAAGAACCCGCACAACTTCAAGTTCAAGGAACTTGAGTCGGCCATGCTGCCGCGGGTCCTGGACCAGGTTGACCTGGACATGATCAACACCAACTACGCTCTGGAAGCCGGCCTGAACCCGGCGAAGGATGCGCTGATCATCGAAGGTTCCGATTCGCCTTACGTGAACTACCTGGTGGCCCGCCCGGACAACAAGGACAGCCCGGCCATCCAGAAGTTGGCCAAGGCGCTGACCAGCCCGGAAGTCAAAGCCTTCATCGAGAAAAAATACAGCGGCGCAGTACTGCCGGCGTTCTGATGAACTAGGCTACTGACGCGACAAACCCCTTCAAGGTTTAAACGCCGACGGCTAGCGCAGCGTCGGCGTTTTTTATTGCGCCCGAAAAAACCGTAGGAGCCGGCGCCTACACAGGGGCGTTTTGGGCGGTGGGCTGGGTGGCCCGGCGCAGGGCCGCCAGCCATTTCATCAGTTCATGGGGGTCCAGGGGTTGCGGGGTCTTTGCATCGGCCATGGTGGTCGTCCTTGAGAAGTGCAGCGTCCAGTGGGGCTGTTCGAGCGCGAAAGAACCCGGCAGGCCCGGCAGAGAAGGTAGTAGCTGGGCGCCAGCCCGGCAAATCCGCGGGTTAGGTTTTTGGGTGATATCAATATGCCTTAACGGTATTTAAATTCTGCTTTTTATAGCTATAAAGTCGCGGCAGCCGGGCGGTTACCCATCGCCCCATGGACTGCACCACCGCCGCTGTATCCCAGCGGCGTCCAGGACTTTCAATGACCCTCGACTACGCCTTTATCCTCAGCACCCTGCCGGCCTTTCTCAAAGCCGTTGGGGTAACCCTGCAGGTCGGCCTGATCGCCATCGGCACTTCCCTGCTGGTGGCCCTGATCAACGCCACGCTCCTGGTATTTCGCACCCCTTACCTGCACCGGCTGATCGGCCTGTACGTGGAACTGGCGCGCAATACACCGTTGCTGATCCAGCTGTTCTTCGTCTACTTCGCCTTGCCGGCCCTGGGGATCAAGGTCTCCGGCTTCACCGCGGCGATCATCACCATGACTTTTCTTGGCGGCGCCTACCTCACCGAGGTGCTGCGGGCCGGCGTGGAAGCCGTGCCCCAGGCGCAGCTGGAGTCGGGGCGCTCCATCGGCCTGTCGCAGTGGCAGTTGCTGCGCTACGTGATCCTGCCCCAGGCCGGGATCCTCAGCCTGCCATCGCTGTTCGCCAATTTCATTTTCCTGCTCAAGGAAACCACCGTGGTCTCGGCGGTGGCGGTGCCGGAAATTCTCTACACCACCAAGAGCTACATCGCCCTGTACTACAAGACCTACGAAATGCTCGCGGTGCTGACGCTGATCTGCGTGCTGTTGTTCCTGCCCCTGTCGCTGTTGCTCAGCCGTCTGGAAAGGAGGTTGCAGCATGGCCAGTTCGGGTCTTGAGCTGTTGCTGGTGTCCCTGCCGCAACTGGCCAGGGGCGCTGCGCAGACCTTGTCGATTTCCTTGCTGAGCATTGCCTTCAGCACCCTGGGCGGCGTGCTCTATGGCGTGCTGCGCAGCCTGCAGCGCAAGGTGCTGGACGTGCCGCTGCGGATCTACCTGGAGCTGTTCCGGGCGATTCCGGTGCTGGTCTGGCTGTACCTGCTGTTCTTCGGCTTTCCGATCTTCTTCGGCATCAGCATTCCCAGCTTCACCTGCGCGGTGCTGGTGCTGTCGCTGTGGGGTGCCAGCGAGGTCGGCGAGGTGGTGCGCGGGGCGCTGCAGTCCCTGCCCCGGGGCCAGCGTGAGGCAGGGCTGTCCATCGGCCTTTCCGGTGCCCAGTTGTACGGCTACGTGTTGCTGCCCCAGGCGCTGAAACGCATGACGCCACCGACCATCAACGTCTACACGCGGATCATCAAGACCAGCTCCCTGGCAGTGCTGATCGGCGTGGTGGACGTGATCAAGGTCGGCCAGCAGATCATCGAGCGCACCTACGAGTCGGTGCTGATCTACGGCGTGCTGTTTCTGTTTTTCTTCTTTATCTGCTACCCGTTGTCAGCCGCCTCCCGCGTGCTGGAACGGCGCTGGACGCAAGCATGAGCGCATTGATCGAGTTCCAGGGTTTCAACAAGTTCTTCGGCCCGCAGCAGGTGCTAAAGGAAGTGGACCTCTGCGTGGCGGCGGGTGAGGTGATCGTCATCCTCGGCCCCAGCGGCTGCGGCAAGAGCACCCTGTTGCGCTGCCTCAACGGCCTGGAAACCGCCCACAGCGGCCACCTGCGTTTTGCCGGGCGCGAACTGCTGAGCCCCGCCACCGACTGGCGCCAGGTGCGCCAGCAGATCGGCATGGTGTTCCAGAGCTATCACCTGTTTCCCCACATGAACGTGCTGGACAACATCCTCCTGGGGCCGCTCAAGGTACAGAAGCGCGAGCCCCGGGAAGCCCGGGCCCAGGCCGAGGCGCTGCTGGAACGAGTGGGCCTGCTGGACAAGCGCGAGGCCTTTCCCCGGCAGCTTTCCGGCGGCCAGCAGCAACGCATCGCCATCGTCCGTTCGTTGTGCATGAACCCCCAGGTGATGCTGTTCGACGAGGTCACCGCGGCGCTGGATCCGGAGATGGTCAAGGAAGTGCTGGAAGTGATCCAGGGCCTGGCCCGCGACGGCATGACCCTGTTGATCGTCACCCATGAAATGGCCTTCGCCCGGGCCGTGGCCGACCGTGTCGTGTTCATGGACGGCGGGCGCATCGTGGAACAGAACACCCCCGAGGCTTTCTTCACGAACCCGCAGAGCGCACGCGCGCAGCAGTTCCTGGAGAAGTTCTCCTTCGTTGAAGCACTGCCCAAGAAAGCCCCTAAAAAGGAACTGGAGCTCTTATGAAAACTGCCAAGTCTTCGCTGTTGTTACTGCCGCTGTTCGGTCTGGCCCTGCTGGCCGGCTGCGACAAATCCAATGATGCACCCAAGCCTGCGGCCACGGCCGCCAGCGCCGCGCCGGCGGCCGGCTACCTGGACAAGATCAAGGCCCGGGACAAGCTGATCGTCGGTGTATTCACCGACAAGCCGCCGTTCGGTTTCGTCGATGAAACCGGGCGCTACGTGGGCTTCGATACCGACATCGGCCGGCAATTCGCCAAGGACCTGTTGGGGGACGAGAACAAGGTTGAATTCGTCGCCGTGGAACCGGCCAGCCGCATTCCCTTCCTGCAGAGCGACAAGGTCGACCTGATCCTGGCCAACATGACCGTGACCCCGGAGCGCAAGGAAGCGGTGGAGTTCACCAACCCCAACCTGAAGGTGGCGGTCCAGGCCCTGGTGCCTGAAGGCAGTGCAGTGAAGAGCCTGGATGACCTGGCGAGCCGCACCACCATCGTCACCACCGGCACCACCGCGGACATCTGGCTGACCCAGAACCACCCGGACTGGAAACTGCTCAAGTTCGAGAAGAACACTGAATCCCTGCAGGCCCTGGCCAACGGTCGCGGTGACGCCTATGCCCAGGACAACCTGATCCTGTTCAGCTGGTCCAAGCAGAACCCGGGCTACCGCGTATTGCCGCAGACCCTGGGCGAGCAGGCGCCGATCGCCCCGGCGGTGAAGAAGGGCAACATTGAATTGCGGGACTGGGTGAATGCCGAACTGGCCAAGCTGGGCGAGGAGAAGTACCTGCTCAAGCTGTATGACCAGTACGTGCGCAAAGAGCTGAGCGACGACACCAAGCCTGAGAGCGTGATTGTCGAAGGCGGCAAATGGCAGGGCTGACCCCTCCTCCCTTCGCGTAGGAGCTGGCTGGCCAGCGAAGGCGTCCGTGAGGGCGATGCAGGGCTTGAGGGCCTCTTCGCCAGCAAGCTGGCTCCTACGGGGGGCATGGCAGTCGGGGCCGGCGGGGAGGGGTCAGTCAGGCCAGTTCCACGCCGGTTCGTCCAGCATGCGCTGGCCGACGATGCCGGTCTGGCCCAGTTGTTTCTCCAGCACGATGCAGTTGCATTCGGGGTCTTGCTGCAAGGCTGCGATCAGCCGCCGGGCGTGGGACACCACCCACACCTGGCACTGTTGCGAGGCGCGAATGATCAGGCGCGCCAGGGCCGGCAACAGGTCCGGGTGCAGGCTGGTCTCCGGTTCATTGAGCACCATCAGGGTCGGTGGTCGTGGGGTCAGCAGGGCCGCTACCAGCAACAGGTAGCGCAAGGTGCCGTCGGACAGTTCCGCGGCCGACAACGGTCGCAACAAGCCATCCTGATAGAACTGCACCCCGAACAGCCCCCCCGGAACGGCATCGATCTCCAGCCGCGACTCCGGGAAGGCATCGCTGATGGTTTCGTGCAATGCCTGCTGATCGCCCACTTCGATGATGGTCTGCAACGCGGCGGCCAGGTCCCGGCCATCGTGGTGCAGCACCGGGGTGCGGGTGCCCAGTTGTGGTCGGCGCGCGGGTGCCTGGCTGTCGGTGCGCAAGTGGTCATAAAAACGCCAGCCTCGGATCTGCTCGCGCAGATGCAGGACCTCGGGCGATGAACTCAGGTTGCCCACCCGGTCGAACAGGCTGTCGCCGCTGCTCGTGTGCTGCGCCAGCACCTCCCATTGGCGGCCCGCACGGGCTCGTATCATCGGGCCCTGGCGGTCCACCAGGGCACTGGCCGAGCGGTACAGGGGCCCGCCCCAGATGCTCTCGCGCTTGATCCAGGGGTCGAGAGTGAAGCGCGAGGCAATCGGCGAGCTGTGCCCGGGCAACATGAAATGGCCGCTGGAATCCGGCAGCCCCAGGCTGATCGCGTACCCGAAGTCCTCACCGGCAAAGCCCAGTTGCAGGCGTCTGGCGGCCTTGCGCGGCCCGCCCTGGATCGGCACCTCGCCCTGGCTCATGCGTCGGCTGATCTGTTCCGGCCCGGCCCAATACGTCGATTCCAACCCGCCTTCCTTGGCCAGGGCGTTGACCACGCCGCCCTGGGCGGTCTCCGCCAGCAGGCGCAGGGCGCGGTACAGGTTGGACTTGCCGCTGCCGTTGGCGCCGGTGACCAGGTTCAGCCGACCCAGGGGGATCACCAGTTTGTTGATGGAGCGGTAGTTGGCCACCGCCAGGGTCTTGAGCATGCCGGGTCTCCTGTTGCGTGGTGCGCAGTGTGCCTGATTTGTGGAGCCGCAGCTTGCTTGCGGCTGCCCTCGAAACCGACGTCGTGCTTGCCAGGATAGAGCGCGTCGAGGGCCGTTGCGGCTGCTGCGCCCCGGGGCGCCGGCCGGCCAGCGGGAGCAAGCTTCGCGCCACCGAAACCCTCTCTGATGAGACTGGCGTGCAGCGGTTGAACCCTGTTCTAAGCTCACAGTCGTAACGTCACTGGCGAGACAGCATCACGCAAAAGGAGCCTGCATGGCTGCGTTCAATTCGAAGTGGATAGTGGGATTGACCCTGTTGCTGCTGCTTGGCGGCTGCGGGGCGGAAAAGCCCGGGGAAAAGGAGCGCCCGCGGGTGCGCATCCTGGAGGTGCAGAGCAGTGACTTCGCCCCTTCGGTGACCCTGACCGGTGACGTCCAGGCCCGGGTGCAGACTGAACTGTCGTTCCGCGTCGGCGGCAAGATCATCCAGCGCATGGTCGATGTCGGCGATCGGGTTACCGCGCAACAGGTGCTGGCCAAGCTCGATCCCAAGGACCTGCAGACCAATGTCGATTCTGCCGCGGCCTCGGTGTTCGCCGAGCAGGCCCGGGTCAAGCAGGCCGGCGCGGCGTTTGTCCGCCAGCAGAAGCTCTTGCCCAAGGGCTACACCAGCCAGAGTGAATACGATTCGGCCCAGGCCGCCCTGCGCAGCAGCCAGAGCGCCCTGAGCGCGGCCCAGGCGCAACTGGCCAACGCCCGCGAGCAACTGAGCTACACCGAGCTGGTGGCCGAGGCTCCGGGGGTGATCACCGCGCGCCAGGCCGAGGTCGGCCAGGTGGTGCAGGCCACGGTGCCGATCTTCAGCCTGGCCCGGGATGGCGAGCGCGATGCGGTGTTCAACGTCTACGAGTCGCTGCTGATGCAGCCACCGGGCCAGGAAACCATTCACATCAGCCTGCTGGACAACCCCAAGGTGACCACCACCGGCAAGGTCCGCGAGGTGACGCCGGTGGTCTCGGCCCAGAGCGGCACGGTGCAGGTCAAGGTGGTGCTCGATTCGTTGCCGGCGGGCATGGACCTGGGCTCGGTGGTCAGCGCTACCGCCCGGGCCCATGGCAAGGCCAGTGTGGTGCTGCCCTGGTCGGCCCTGACCAAGAACCTCAGCGAGCCTGCCGTGTGGCTGGTGGGCGAGGACGGCAAGACGGCCCTGCACACGGTGAAGGTCGGGCGCTACCTCACCGGCAAGGTGATCATCAGCGACGGCCTCAAGGGCGGCGAGAAAGTGGTAGTGGCGGGTGGGCAGTTGCTGCACCCGGGGATGTTCGTGGAGATCGCCTCGCAAACGAGCGACCAAGGAGCACAGCCATGAAGCGCCTGCTGCCGTTGTTGTGTGCCAGCGCCTTATTGCTGGGCTGCTCCAGGGAAGAGCCGGCGCCGGAGCCGGTGCGCCCGGTGCTGTCGTTCCGGGTGGCGCCCCAGGCCGAGGAAAGCCTGGGGCGTTTTGCCGGCACCATCCAGGCCCGCTACGAGACCAACCTGGGCTTCCGGGTGCCGGGGCGCATTGCCAACCGCAATGTCGATGTCGGTGCCGAAGTGGGCCCCGGGGACTTGCTGGCGACTCTGGACCCCACCGACCAGCAGAACCAGCTGCGGGCCGCCCAGGGCGACCTGGCCAAGGTCGAGGCGCAGTGGATCAACGCCCAGGCCAATGCCCGGCGCCAGCAGGAACTGTTCGATCGCGGCGTGGGCGCCCAGGCGCAACTGGACATCGCCCAGACCGACCTGAAGACCACCGGTGCCTCCCTGGACCAGGCCAAGGCCTCGGTGCGCCAGGCCCGGGACCAGCTCAACTACAGCGAACTGCGCAGCGATCACGGCGGTGTGATCACCGCCTGGAACGCCGAGGCCGGGCAGGTGGTGACCGCCGGCCAGCAAGTGGTGACCCTGGCCCGGCCGGAGATCAAGGAAGCGGTGATCGACCTGCCGGCCAGCCTGGTGGACCAGTTGCCGGCCGGTGTGGAATTCAAGGTCGCGGCACAGCTGGATCCGAGCATCAGCACCACCGCCACGGTGCGTGAGATCGAACCCCAGGCCCAGAGTGCAACCCGTACCCGCCGCGCCCGCCTGACCCTCAAGGACACGCCCGAGGCCTTTCGCCTGGGCACCGCCATCAGCGTGACCCTGAGCTCGGCCATCGAGCCGCGCACCGAGGTGCCGCTGACCGCCCTGCAAGAGGTGCAGGGCAAGACCCGGATCTGGGTCGTCGACCCCCAGAGCCAGACGGTGGCTCCGCGCGAGGTCACGGTGCTCAGCCGCGACAGTGCTTCGGCGTTGATCAGCCAGGGCGTCAAGCCCGGCGAGCGGGTGGTCAGTGCCGGGGTCAACAGCCTCAAGCCGGGGCAGAAAGTCAAAATCGATGAGGACCGCGCACAATGACGCCCGACAGCAAAGGGAGCTTCAACCTGTCCGAGTGGGCGATCAAGCATCAGTCCTTCGTCTGGTACCTGATGTTCGTTGCGCTGCTAATGGGCGTGTTTTCCTACATGAATTTGGGGCGCGAGGAAGACCCGTCCTTCACCATCAAGACCATGGTCATCCAGACCCGCTGGCCCGGTGCGACCCAGGAAGAAACCCTGAAGCAGGTCACCGACCGCATCGAGAAGAAACTCGAAGAGCTGGACTCGCTGGACTACGTGAAAAGCTACACCCGCCCCGGCGAATCGACGGTTTTCGTCTACCTTCGCGACACCACCAGTGCCAAGGACATTCCCGAGATCTGGTACCAGGTGCGCAAGAAGATCAACGACATCCGCGGCGACTTTCCCCAGGGCCTGCAGGGCCCGGGGTTCAACGATGAGTTCGGCGATGTGTTCGGTTCGATCTACGCCTTCACCGCCGATGGCCTGAGCATGCGCCAGTTGCGCGACTACGTGGAACAGGTACGGGCGCAGATCCGTGAAGTGCCGAACCTGGGCAAGGTGGAGATGGTCGGCGAGCAGGACGAAGTCATCTACCTGAACTTCTCCACCCGCAAGCTGGCGGCCTTGGGCATTGACCAGCGCCAGGTCCTGCAGAGCCTGCAATCGCAGAACGCGGTGACCCCGGCCGGGGTGATCGAGGCAGGGCCGGAGCGCATCTCGGTGCGCACGTCCGGGCAGTTCGCCTCGGAGAAGGACCTGGCCACGGTCAACCTGCGGCTCAACGACCGCTTCTACCGGCTGGCGGACATCGCCGAGATCAGCCGCGGTTATGTCGACCCTTCCACGCCGCTGTTCCGCTTCAATGGCAAGCCGGCCATCGGCCTGGCGATCGCCATGAAGAAGGGCGGCAACATCCAGGACTTCGGCAAGGCCTTGCACGCTCGCATGGACCAGCTCACCGCCGACCTGCCGGTGGGCGTCGGGGTGCATAAGGTTTCCGACCAGGCCGAGGTGGTGGAAGAGGCAGTGGGCGGTTTCACCAGTGCCCTGTTCGAGGCGGTGATCATCGTGCTGGTGGTGAGTTTCATCAGCCTCGGGGTCCGCGCCGGCCTGGTGGTGGCCTGCTCGATTCCGCTGGTGCTGGCCATGGTCTTCGTGTTCATGGAGTACAGCGGCATCACCATGCAGCGGATCTCCCTGGGGGCGCTGATCATCGCCCTGGGGCTGCTGGTGGATGACGCGATGATCACCGTGGAAATGATGGTCACGCGGCTGGAGAAGGGCGAGAGCAAGGAGCAGGCAGCGACCTTCGCCTACACCTCCACCGCCTTTCCCATGCTCACCGGGACCCTGGTGACCGTGGCCGGCTTCGTGCCCATCGGCCTCAATGCCAGTTCTGCCGGTGAGTACACCTTTACCCTGTTCGCGGTGATCGCGGTGGCCATGCTGGTGTCGTGGATAGTCGCGGTGCTGTTTGCCCCGGTGATCGGCATCCACATCCTGAGCACCAACGTCAAACCCCATTCCGATGAGCCGGGGCGTATCGGACGGGCCTTCAACGGTGGCCTGCTGTGGGCCATGCGCAACCGCTGGTGGGCCATCGGCATCACCGTGCTGCTGTTCGTGGCTTCGGTGTTCTGCATGCGTTTCGTGCAGAACCAGTTCTTCCCGTCATCGGACCGGCCGGAGATCCTCGTTGACCTCAACCTGCCGCAGAACGCTTCGATCAACGAGACCCGCCAGGCCGTGGACCGCCTGGAGGCCACCCTCAAGGACGACCCGGACATCGAGCGCTGGAGCACCTACATCGGCGAGGGCGCAATCCGTTTCTACCTGCCCCTGGACCAGCAATTGCAGAACCCGTACTACGCCCAGCTGGTGATCGTCAGCAAGGGCCTGGAGCAGCGCACGGCCCTGACCCAGCGCTTGCAGAAACGCCTGCGGGAAGATTTCGTCGGCATCGGCAGCTATGTGCAGGCCCTGGAAATGGGCCCGCCGGTGGGGCGGCCGATTCAATACCGGGTCAGTGGCAAGGACATCGACCAGGTGCGCAAGCACGCCATCGAACTGGCCACCGAGCTGGACAAGAACCCGCACATCGGCGAGATCATCTATGACTGGAACGAGCCCGGCAAAGTGCTGCGCATCGACATCGCCCAGGACAAGGCGCGGCAACTGGGGCTGTCCTCCGAAGACGTGGCGCAGTTGATGAACAGCATCGTCAGCGGCTCCACCGTGACCCAGGTGCATGACGACATCTACCTGATCAACGTGGTCGGTCGCGCCGACGACAACGAGCGCGGCTCCCCGGAAACCCTGCAGAACCTGCAGATCGTCACTCCCAGCGGCACTTCGATCCCGCTGCTGGCGTTCGCCAGCGTGCGCTACGAACTGGAGCAGCCGCTGGTGTGGCGTCGCGACCGCAAGCCGACCATCACCATCAAGGCCGCGGTGCGCGATGCGATCCAGCCCACCGACCTGGTCAAGCAACTGAAGCCGGACATCGACCATTTCGCCGCGCAACTGCCCGCCGGCTATTCGGTGGCCACCGGCGGCACCGTGGAGGAGAGCGGCAAGGCCCAGGGGCCGATCGCCAAGGTGGTGCCGCTGATGCTGTTCCTCATGGCGACCTTCCTGATGATCCAGCTGCACAGCGTGCAGAAGCTGTTCCTGGTGGCCAGTGTGGCGCCCCTGGGGCTGATCGGCGTGGTCCTGGCCCTGGTGCCCACGGGCACGCCCATGGGCTTTGTGGCGATCCTCGGGATCCTGGCGCTGATCGGCATCATCATCCGCAACTCGGTGATCCTGGTGACCCAGATCGACGAATACGAGCGTGAGGGCTATCACCCCTGGGACGCGGTGCTGGAAGCCACCCACCATCGGCGTCGACCTATCCTGCTGACCGCCGCGGCGGCCAGCCTGGGGATGATCCCGATTGCCCGGGAAGTGTTCTGGGGGCCGATGGCCTACGCCATGATCGGCGGCATCATCGTTGCCACCTTGCTCACCCTGCTGTTCCTCCCGGCGCTGTACGTGGCCTGGTACAAGATCAAGGAACCGAGCAAGGACACCGAGCGCACCCGGCCCACGGCCTCGTAGGCGCTGGCTATTTCCGTAGGAGCTGGCTTGCCAGCGAAAGGGGGCCTGAAGGCGAGCACCTGATCCGAAATCGCCTTCGCCGGCAAGCCGGCTCCTACGGGGTATGCGGCGTTGCAGAGGGCGTAGGCCCCCCACTGCCTCGTAGGAGCTGGCTTGCCAGCGAAGGGGTCCGAGAGACAGGCGCCTGATCTGAAATCGCCTTCGCTGGCGAGTTGGCTCCTTGCAGGGGGATCAGGCCTTGCGCCAGACGCTGGCCAGCCACGGTTGCTGTTCGCGAGGCAGGCCGGCGGGGCGGTAGTAGTGCTCCAGTTCGACAAACCCGGCATCAGTCAGCAGTGCCTGCCAGGCCGCCAGGTCGTGGTAGGCGCCATAGCGCGGGCCGTTCCAGCCTTCCTGGTTTTCCCCTCGCGGATTGGAGCTGAACAGCACGCCGCCGTCCTTCAGGCTGGCATGCAGCTGCTTGAGTATCCGCGGCAGTTCCTGGCGGGGAATGTGGAACAGCACCGCGTTGGCGAAGATCCCGTCGAAGCGTTCAGCCGGCAGGTCGAGCTTGAGAAAGTCCTGCTGCCAGACCTCGCAGCCGCTGTCTTCCCGGGCCATCTGGGCGAAGCGCTCGCAGCCGTCGAGGCCGACGGCGACATGGCCCAGGCGGGTAAAGGCCTGCAGGTCGCGGCCGGGGCCGCAGCCAAAATCCAGCACGGTGAATGGCGCCGGGCCCTGAATGTGCCGCAGCAGCGCGTCGATGTTCTGGCTCACATCGTGGTCGCGGGTGCCTTCGCGAAAACCTTCGGCCACCTGGTTGTAGTGGCCGAGGGTGGTTGCGGTGATGCTTTCGAGATCGTCGGGGGCGAGTTTCATGGCGGGCTGCGTGGGTAGAAGGGAGGCAGCAAATATACCTCCAATGGCGACCTGGCGGCCTTTTCGCGAGCAAGCTCGCTCCTACAGGTTGTGTGCAGTCCCTGGTAGGAGCGAGCTTGCTCGCGAAGGCGTCCGAGCGGACACCACAGCCCTCAGCGCTTGTTCAGCACCCGCGCCAGGCGGTCGCCACCCAGCTGGATCGCGGCCACCAGAATCACCAGCAGCACGATCACCGTGAGCATGATCTGGCTGTCGAAACGCTGATAACCGTAGCGGTAGGCAATGTCCCCCAGGCCGCCCGCGCCAATCGCCCCGGCCATGGCCGAGGAGTTGATCATGGTCACCAGGGTGATGGTGAAGCCGCCGACGATGCCCGGCAGCGCTTCGGGCAGCAGCACGTGCCAGACGATATGCCAGCGCCGGCAACCCATGGCCTGGGCGGCCTCGATCAGGCCGTGGTCGACCTCACGCAGGCTGACTTCGGCGATCCGCGCAAAGAACGGCGTGGCGGCGATGGTCAGCGGCACCACGGCGGCCCACACGCCGTAGGTGGTGCCGACGATCATCCGGGTAAAGGGGATCAGCGCCACCATCAGGATCAGGAACGGGATCGAGCGGAACAGGTTCACAAAGGCCCCCAGCGCCCGGTTCAGGTTCGGCGCCTCGTAGATCCCGCCCTTGCCGCTGGTGACCAGGATCACCGCCAGGGGAATCCCCGCCAGCAGGGCAATCAGCGAGGACACGCCGACCATCAGCAGGGTGTCGAGAATGCCCTGCAACAAGCGATCAAACCACATAGCCCAGTACCTCCACCTGTTGTGCCCATTGCCCGGCGCGCTGGCGCAGTTGCGCAGCCTCCAGGGACGAGCCCTGGACTGCCAGCAGCAATTGCCCCAGGGCGTGCCCCTGGATGCGTTCCACGCCGCCTTGCAGCAGGCGTACGCGGCCGCCCAGGGCGCCGAACAGCGCCGCCAGGTCCGGTTCCTCATGGCTGCTGCCGGTGAAGCGCAGGCTCAGCACCAGCGCCGCCTCGGAAGACGTCGGATGGCTTTGCAGGCGGTTCTGCAGTTCTTCCGGCAGGCCGTGCTGCAGGGGCGCCAGCAGGGTCTTGCTGACCTCGTGCTGCGGGTTGCCGAAGACTTCCCAGACCGGCCCCTGCTCGACGATGCGCCCGTGTTCCAGCACCACCACGCGGTCGCAGATATCGCGGATTACCGCCATCTCGTGGGTGATCAGGATGATGGTCAGGCCCAGGCGCTGGTTGATCTCTTTCAGCAGGCCGAGGATCGACTGGGTGGTTTCCGGATCCAGGGCCGAAGTGGCCTCGTCGCACAGCAGGATCTCGGGATCGTGGACCAGGGCCCGGGCGATCCCCACCCGCTGCTTCTGGCCGCCGGACAACTGCGCCGGGTAGGCCCGATGCTTGTCCTTGAGACCCACCAGCTCCAGCAGCTCGCGCACCTTGCGCTCGCGCTCGGCCTTGGGTACCCCGGCCACCTTCAGCGGCAGCTCGACGTTGTGCCACACGGTCTTGGCCGACATCAGGTTGAAGTGCTGGAAGATCATGCCGATGCGCCGGCGCAGGGCCACCAGGCGGTCTTCGTCGAAGTCGCCGATGTCCACCTGGTCGATTAGCACCCGGCCGCTGCTGGGCTGCTCCAGGCGGTTGATGGTGCGGATCAGCGACGACTTGCCGGCGCCGCTGCGGCCGATGATGCCGAACACCTCGCCGCGCTGGATCGAGAGGTCGATATCGTGCAAGGCCTGCACCGGACCCTGCTGGCCCTGGTAGGTCTTGCCCAGGCCGATAAAACGCACCTGGGCGCGATTCAGTTCGGGGTGCAGCTCGGTCTGCTCGGCGCGCCGGGGCGCCGCTTCCGGCAGCTTGCGCTGCAGCGTCGCGACACTCATCTCAACCTTCCCAACCGGCTTGGTAGAGCTTGCCGTGGGCTTTATCCAGAGCGGCGCGAACGGCAGGCGAGTGCTGGTAGATGTCGACGAACTTGATCAGCCGCGGGTCGTTCTTGCTCTTGGGCTGGATCACGAACTGAATCACGTATTCCTTGTGGTCCAGGCCGTCGAACAGCAGCGCCGAGCCGGCATCGAAGGTCTTGGCCAGGCGGATGTAGGCCGGGTAGCCCTGGACCAGGTCGGCGTCGTCATAGGCGCGTACCAGTTGCACGGCTTCGACCTGGAGGATCTTGATCTTCTTCGGGTTGCTGACGATGTCGTCTTCGGTGGCCTTGTAGCCGACGCCCGGCTTGAGGGTGATCAGCCCGGCCTTGGCCAGCAGTTGCAGGCCGCGCCCGCTGTTGATCGGGTCGTTGGCGATGGCCACGCTGGCGCCCTCGGGCAGTTCAGCGAAGCTTTTGTATTTTTTCGAGTACAGGCCGACGTTGTTGATGATGCCCGGGGCGAAGGGCACCAGGTCGAAACCGGCGGCGGCCTTGGCGTTTTCCAGGAACGGGATGTGCTGGAAGTAGTTCACGTCGATGTCACCGGCGGCCAGGCTGACGTTGGGCGCGATCCAGTCGGTGAACTCCACCAGTTCCACCTTCAGGCCCTGCTTGCCGGCCTCTTCCACGGCGGCCTCCAGGGGAATGGCGAAGGCGGCGGTGGTGCCGACCTTGAGCGGCGCGTCGGCGGCGAAGACGGCGCTGCTGAACAGGCCGAGGGCGAGGGCCAGGGCTTTGAGCGGGTGGCGCAGGCGTTTGGTTTTCATAGGGGTCAGGGTCCGAGTCGGGGCCAGGGAATGGGGTGTGGTTGCGGGCCTCTTCGCTGGCTAGCCAGCGCCTACAGTGAGGTGTGCAGGAGCCGGCTTGCCGGCGAAGCATTTAGCGGCGGTAGGCCGCGCCGGTGTGTTGTTCGGGCAGCTTGCGGCCCTGGCGGAAGAGCTTTTCCCGCAGGGTGCCGTCGTCGTAGGCGGTCTTGTAGGAGCCGCGGCGCTGCAGTTCGGGGATGACCAGGTCGATGAAGTCGACGTAGCTTTCCGGGGTGACGATGCGGGTCAGGTTGAAGCCGTCCAGGCCGGTTTCGGCGATCCAGGATTCCAGGTCGTCGGCCACCTGCTGCGGCGAGCCGACCACGGTGAAGTAGCGGCCGCCCAGGGCGTGCTGGTCCAGCAGCTTGCGTCGGGTCCAGTCGTTGTTCTGCAGGTTCTTGGTGGCCGACTGGATGGCATTGCTCTTCACGTACTGGATCGGCTCGTCGATCTCGTACTGGGAAAAATCGATCCCGGTGGACGCGGAAAAATGCGCCACCCCGGCCTCTGCGCTGGCGTGGCTGCGGTACTCGGCGTGCTTCTTCCAGGCCAGTTCCTCGGTCTGGCCGACTATCACGTTGAGACCCATGAACACCTTGATGTCCTCGGGATTGCGCCCGGCGGCCACGGCGCTGGCGCGGACCTTGTCCACCTGGGCCCTGGTCGCGGCCTTGTTCTGCCCGCTGATGAACACGCACTCGGCGTGGCGCCCGGCGAACAGCAGGCCGCGGTCCGAGCTGCCGGCCTGGAACAGCACCGGGGTGCGCTGCGGCGACGGTTCGCACAGGTGGTAGCCACTGACCTGGTAGAACTCGCCCTGGTGCTCGACCTTGTGCACCTTGCCCGGCTGGGCGTAGATGCGCTGTTCGCGGTCGTTAAGGACCGCGTCGTCCTCCCAGCTGCCTTCCCAGAGTTTGTACAGCACCTCCAGGTACTCGTCGGCCTGGTCGTAGCGGCGGTCGTGCTCGATCTGCTCCTTGAGCCCCATGGCCTGGGCGGCGCTGTCCAGGTAGCCGGTGACGATGTTCCAGCCGACCCGGCCACGGCTCAGGTGGTCGAGGGTGGAAAGGCGCCGGGCGAACAGGTAGGGCGCCTCGTAGGTGAGGTTGGCGGTGAGGCCGAACCCCAGGTTCTTGGTGACCGCGGCCATGGCCGAGACCAGTAGCAGCGGGTCGTTCACCGGCAGCTGGATCGACTCCTTGAGGGGCACGTCCACCGAGTTCTGGTAGACGTCGTAGACCCCGACGATGTCGGCGATGAACAGCCCGTCGAACAGCCCGCGCTCCAGCAACTGGGCCAGCTCGGTCCAGTACTCGAGGGTCTTGTACTGGGTCGAGTTGTCCCGCGGGTGGGTCCACAGGCCGTGGTTGATGTGCCCGACGCAGTTCATGTTGAAGGCGTTGAGCAGGATCTTCTTCTTGGTGGTTTCAGGCGCGGCCATCAGATGGTCCCCCGCAGTGGCGGGTTCTGCTGGTTCAGGTAGTAGTTGCCCACCGCGTGGTACTTCCAGCGCACCGGGTCGTGCAGGGTGTGTACCCGGGCATTGCGCCAGTGGCGGTCCAGGCCATGCTCGGCCAGGGTCGCCTGGCTGCCCGCCAGTTCGAACAGGGTGCTGCCGGCGGCCAGGGAGATTTCCGTGCTCAGGGCGCGGACCTCGGCCACGGCGATGGACGCGGCGGCCACGGTGTCGGCGTTGGTGTCGGCCTGGGCCCGGTCGAGGAATTCTCCGGCGCGCTCCAGCAGGGCCTCGGTGGCGTGCAGGCGGATGCTCAGGTGGCCGAAGCTCTTGAGGGTCAGTGGGTCGTCGGTGGCCTTGTCGTTGCCGGAGTCGATCCACGGCCGGGTCTTGGTGCGCACAAAGCGCAGGGCGTCTTCATAGGCGGCGCGGGCGATGCCGGTGTCGATGGCGGCGTGGAGAATCTGCGCCAGCGGGCCGACTGGGGTCGGGCGCTCGAAGGCGCTCTGGAACGGCACCACGTCGGCCTCGTCCACCCACACGTTGTCGAATTGCACCGAGCCGCTGCCGGTGGTGCGCTGGCCGAAGCCGCTCCAGTCGTCGATCACGTCCAGGCCCTGGGCGTCGGCGGGGACGAAGGCCAGTTGCTGCACGCCGTGTTCATCCACCACCGAGGTGGGGATGCGCTGGGCGTAGAGGGCGCCGGTGGCGTAGAACTTGCGCCCGTCGATGCGGTAGCCCGGGCCGTTGCTGTCGCGGCTCAGGCGGGTGGTGCGGTCGTGGGCGGTCTTGGTGCCCAGCTCGGCCAGGGCATTGCCGAAACGCCGGCCGGCCAGGACTTCGGCGTACAGCCGTTGTTTCTGCTGAGGGCTGCCGTTCACTCGCAGCACTTCCAGGGCGTAGAAATGGTTCTGCGGGATCTGCCCCAGGGAGGCGTCAGCCTCGGCGATCAGGGCGATGACCTTGGCCAGGGTGACGTTGGAAACCCCGGCGCCACCGTATTCCTTGGGCACGCTGATGCCCCACAGGCCGGAGCGGGAAAAGGCTTCCAGCTCGGGGTGCGGCAGGCGCCGCTCGCGGTCGCGCAGGGCGCTGTCGCGCTTGAAATCTTCCGCCAGGTCGCTGGCGACAATCAGGGCTTGCTCATCGCTGGTAATGACCGCGACGTGTTGGGAAAGAGACATGTGTTTCTCCAGAGATCTGGTCAAAAGCGTTCTGGGCGGTTAAATCCAGGAGTGCCGGGCAGGCAAGGTGCCGTTCAGGTGATAGGTGCCCACGGCGTGGTACTTCCAGCGCACCGGGTCGTGCAGGGTGTGCACCCGGGCGTTGCGCCAGTGACGGTCGAGGTTGAATTCGGCGAGGGTGGCGCGGCTGCCAGCCAGCTCGAAGAGCTTTTCACTGGCCAGCAGCGAGATCTCGGTGGTCAGCACCTTGGCTTCGGCCACGGCGATGGAGGCGCGGGCCGCAGACTCGGCAGTGATCGGCGCCGCACTGACCTGGTCCAGCACCTGGCCGGCCTTGCGCAGCAGGGCTTCGGCGGCGTGCAGTTCGATCTGCAGCTTGCCGATGTCGGCGATCACATACAGGTCATCGCTGGCCCGTTCGACGTTGGCGTCGACCCACGGGCGTGCTCGTTCACGAACGAAACGGATGGCGTCGGCCAAGGCTTCCCGGGCGATGCCGGCGTCAATGGCGGCCTGGATCAGCTGGGATACCGCGCCCTGGATATTCGGTGTTTCGTTGATCCGCCAGTTGTCTAGCACCAGCTCGGCGTCCACCCGTACATCGTTGAGCAGGATGGTGCCGCTGGCGGTGGTGCGCTGGCCGAAGCCCGACCAGTCGTCGACGATGCGCAGCCCCGGGGTGCCACGACGGACGAAGGCCAGCACCTGGCGGCCTTCCTCGTTGAGTGCCTTGACCGCCACCCAGTGGGCGAACAGGGCGCCGGTGGAGTAGAACTTCTGGCCATTGATCACGTGGCCGTCGGCGTCGGCGGTGATCCGTGCCTTGAGTTCAAGGGTGTTCTTGGTGCCGCGTTCCGGGCCGGCATTGCCGATGCGCCAGCCTTCCAGGACGCTCTGCAGCAGCTGTTTCTTCTGCCGCTCGGTGCCGCAGCCGAGAATCAGGCCGAGGATGCCAAACTGGTTCTGCGGGATCTGTCCCAGGGCCGGGTCGGCCGCGGAAATGATGGCAAAGACTTCGGCCAGGGTGACGAAGGAAACCTGTGGCCCGCCGTAGGTGCGGGGGATGGAAATACTGCCCAGGCCGCTGCGGGTGAACTGTTCGATCTGCGCCCAGGGCAGCTTGCGCTGACGGTCACGTTGGGCGGCTTGCTGGCGGGCAACGTCCGCCAGTTCATGGGCGGCCTGAAGGGCTTCGGCGTCGTTGCGCAAAACCCGTGCGGGCAACAAAAGGGGAGCAATATCCAGGTCACTCTGGACCTGAGCTTCGACCAGACTGGACATCAGCGCCACTCCTTGGCTGCACGCAATGCCCTGGCGATCTGCACTGGGGTGATTGTGTTCCGGACCATACCTACCTCACATCTCATGGATATGCCGCGTGCGTGCGGCGAAATCAGAATCAAGAATGTCCGGTGGTCCGGTGCATATACCCTATGCGCGTATAAAAATTAAATAAACTAATTTTTAGGAATATGAATAGAAGGGGTTTACGTATACGGCAGGATGGCCGGTTGCGGCCCAGTGGCTGCGGGCTGGCGCGGTGTGCGGCAGACACCGGCTAGCATTTTTCGTTGGCGCAAAAGAACACGGACAGGGGGATGCAAACACGGGAAGTGAGGCGATCGGCGCTGAGCGTTCAGGCGCCGCCGCAGGCGTTACTGGTACTGATCCAGCTCGTGGGTGAGCGATTGCAGCAGTGACTCGGGGGGCAGCAACAGGCCTTGTCCGTCCGCATCGGCAAACACCAGGCAGAGCCTGGCGTCGCGCTGCATGCCAGGCAGCCAGTGGGAGAGGAAATGGCCCAGCTCAATGGGCTTGGGTTCAAAGCCGTGCCATGGGCCGTGGGCGCACAAGGCGGCGAACTCCGCCTCTGGCCAGAAGGCGATGGCGCTGGCCTGGGCGGAGCCGGCGGTGGCCCAGCCGTCAGCGAACAGCCCCCAGATGACCTGGAAATCCGCCACCTTGCGAATCAGGTAGTCACACCGGGCCTGGGGCGAGAGCCGGAGCAGGTTGTGGATTTTCTGCGGCGCCAGCATCAGGCCTCCATGGCCTGGAAGGAGCGCAGGCAGCCGGCTAGGGGAGTTTCAAGCTTCATGTGCCGGGGTGGAGAAACTTGCTGAGGAACTGTCGGGTGCGTTCGTGCTGGGGGTTGGCGAACAGCGCCTTGGCTTCGCCCTGTTCGACGATCACCCCCTTGTCGAAGAAGATCACCCGGTTGGCCACGTCCCGGGCAAAGCCCATCTCGTGGGTGACGATGACCATGGTGCGTTTCTCTTCGGCCAGGCTGCGGATGGTGGCCAGTACTTCGCCCACCAGCTCCGGGTCCAGGGCCGAGGTGGGTTCGTCGAACAGGATCACCCGCGGTTCCATGGCCAGGGCCCGGGCGATCGCTACCCGCTGTTGCTGGCCGCCGGATAGGCGCCTGGGGTAGGCATCTTCCTTACCTGCCAGCCCGACCTTGGCCAGCAGCGCGCGACCCAGGGCGACGGCTTGCTCCCGCGGGGTCTTCTTCACCACCAGCGGGCCTTCGATGACGTTCTCCAGGGCGGTGCGGTGGGGGAACAGGTTGAAGTTCTGGAATACGAAGCCCACTTGCTGGCGCAACTGGCGGATCCGGCCCTGCTGATGGCTCAGGGGGATGCTGCTGTCGATGCTGATGTCACCGATGCGGATGCGGCCGCTGGTGGGTTCTTCGAGAAAATTCAGGCAGCGCAGGAAGGTGGTCTTGCCCGAGCCGCTGGGGCCGATGATGGCGACCACTTCGCCTTCCTTGACCTCCAGGTCGATGCCATTGAGCACCGTCTGGCCCTTGAACTGCTTGGTCAGTTTTTCCACCACGATCATGGCTTCAGGACTCCTGGTCGTGCCGATTGACCCGCTCTTCAAGCCGGTTCTGCAGGTGCGCGAGCACGCTGGCGAGAATCCAGTAGATCAGGGCGGCGGCAAGATACATGGTGAAGATTTCGAAGGTGCGGGCGGTGATCAGCTGCGCCTGGCGGAACAGTTCAGGCACCTGGATGGTGGCGGCCAGGGCCGTGTCCTTGACCAGAGAAATGAAGCTGTTGCCCAGCGGCGGCAGGGCCGTGCGCATGGCTTGGGGCAGGATCGCCCGGCGCAGGGTCTGCGCGCGGGTCATGCCGATGCTGGCGGCGGCTTCCCATTGGCCACGCTCGATGGAGCCGATGGCAGCTCTGAGGATTTCACAGGCATAGGCCGCCATGTTCAGGGAGAAACCGATCAGTGCCGCGGGCAGCGGGTCCAGTTCCAGCCCCAGTTGCGGCAGGCCGTAATAGATCACGAAGAGCTGCACCAAGAGCGGCGTGCCGCGAAAGAACGACACGTAGATGCGGGCGATCCAGCTCACCAGGGCCAGGTGTGACAGGCGCATCAAGGCCAGGCCAAAGCCCAGCAGCAGTCCGAAGAACATGCCGCCGAGGCTGAGGATGACCGTGTAGTACGCGCCTTTGAGAAGAAATGGCGCTGATTCCAGCGCCAGTTGCAGGCCTGCTTCCATTATTGGGTGACGTCAGCGTTGAAGTATTTTTCCGAGAGTTTTTTCAACGTGCCGTCCGCCCGCAGTTCCTCGATGGCCTTGTTCACCGCCGCCAGCAGCTCAGGTTCGCCCTTGCGCAGGGCCACGCCGGCTTCCTGGCGGGAGAAGGGTTCGCCGGATACCACGAGGGTGTCCTTGGTTTTCTTGATCAGTTCGAAGGCCGCCAGGCGGTCCACCAGGATGGCTTCGATACGGCCTACGCGCAGGTCCTGGTACTTGGTCGGATCGTCGTCGTAGGTCTTGATGATGGCGGTGGGCACATTGTCCTTGAGCCACTGCTCGTAGTTGGTGCCCAGGCCCACGCCGACCTTGTGCCCACCCAGGTCGGCGGCGGTCTTGAACTTGCCTTCGTCCTTCTTCTGGGTCAGGGCCTGGATGCCGGAGACGGTATAGGGGATGGAGAAATCGTACTTTTTCTTGCGCTCTTCAGAGATGGTCACCTGGTTCACCACGGCGTCCAGGCGCTTGGACTCCAGAGCGGCGAGAATGCCGTCCCACTTGGTCGGCTGCAGCTTGACCTTGACCCCGAGCTTGTTCGCCAGGGCTTCGGAGAATTCCACCTCGAAGCCGGTCAGCTTGCCGTTTTCGTCCACATAGCTGAACGGTGGGTAGGTGCCTTCCAGGCCGACGTTGATGACTCCGGCATCCTTGATTTTCTGCAGTTGCTCGCCGGCAACCGCTTGTCCCATCAGTCCGGCACCGAGGGCCAGGCCCAGTGTGCCAATCAGCAGATTGCGACGCAGTACGGAAAAATTCATGACAAGCCCCTGTGTGTTTTCTTATGCACGATGCGGGTGGAGTTGCAGGTCAATCGGTGAGGCGCGAACTGTGCTTTATCCTGCCTTAAATGCGCGCGGCGCGTCTCGTGGCAATTGGGCCTGCGGCGCGACTATAAGACGGCATTTATAGGTTTAAAAATAATATAAATTTACTTTGTTATTCCTTTTTGTTTGGTTTTGTTGCGCCACCATCTCCTACAAAAACTTCACGGCACTCAACCCGTAGGAGCTGGCTTGCCAGCGAAAGCGCCGTCGAGGGTGGCGCATGGCTTGCGGGCCTGTTCGCCGGCAAGCCGGCTCCTACACAAAACTTCACCTCCTACGAGAAGGCGCCGGCGTAGGCGAACAGGGCCGGGGCGCCGCCGGTGTGCAGGAAAATCAGCGGGCCATCGTCGAAGCGCTGGCGGCCGACCCCGTCCAGCAGGCCGGCCATGGCCTTGCCGGTGTATACCGGGTCCAGCAACAGGCCTTCCTGGCTGGCCAGCAGCTTGACCGCCGCCAGCGTCCCGGCATTGGGTTCACCGTAGCGCGGGGCGAAGTACTCGTCCCACAACTGCACGTTGAAAGCGTCGGGCAGCTTCACTCCCAGCAACTCGGCGGTGCGCTCGGCCAGGCCCTGGACCTTGGGCCGCTGGTCTTCTTCGCTGCGCGACACGGTGACCCCGATCACCGGCAGTTGCGGCAGCACGTCGCTCAAGGCCAGGGCCAGGCCGCTGTGGGTGCCGGCGCTGCCGGAGGCCAGGACCACGGCGGCAAATTCCAGGCCGCTGTCTTCGATCTGCTGCGCCAGCTCCAGGCCGGCGCGCACGTAGCCCAGGGCCCCCAGGGCGTTGGAGCCGCCGATGGGCACCAGGTAGGGTTTCTTGCCGTTGCTGCGCAGGCGCGCGGCCAGGGCGTGCAGTTGCTCGTCGGCCTGGTCGAGGTTTTCCACCAGCTCCACCTTGGCGTCGAACAGGTCCAGCAGCAGGCGGTTGCCATTGCCCAGGTAGTTGGGGTCTTGGGTGCCGGTGGGGTTTTCCAGCAGGGCCACACAGCCCAGCCCCAACTTGGCAGCCAGGGCTGCGGTCTGGCGCACATGGTTGGACTGGATGGCACCGGCGGTGATCAGGGTGTCGGCGCCCTGGGCCAGGGCATCGGCGGCCAGGTATTCGAGCTTGCGCAGCTTGTTGCCGCCCATGGCCAGGGGTGTGCTGTCGTCACGCTTGACGTAGACATCGCGACCGATCCAGGCCGACAGCCGTTCGAGTTTTTCCAGGGCGGTGGTAGACCTGAGCAGGTCGAGACGATTAAAGCGGGCGAGCTGTTGTTTGATCATGGGGCCGCACGGAACAGGGAAGGTGCAAGGACTATAGGCAGCCCTTTTTGCCCGGGCAACCGCCAATCGCTTATGCGAAAAAGTGCTTGAAGCCAGACAATTAGTTCTTAAGCGCCGCCGTCGCCGGGCGTAAAGTGATCGCCGTTTGCGCGGCCCGATTGTCCGGCCGCCCGAGTAAGGAGTCTTATCGTGAGCGAGCGTTCCAGCCATTGGCAATTGCAGACCATCGTTGGCCAACTGCGTGATGCCCGTGACCAGTGGCGTACCCGCAACGGTCGGGTCAGCGGCGAGCAGGGCGGGCGTGAGCTGCCGTCGCGAGCGGCCATGGCAGAAATCCTCGAGGCCCTGTGCGGTGCCCTGTTCCCCATGCGCCTGGGGCCGGTGGACCTGCGCGAAGAGAGCGAGGACTTCTACGTGGGCCACACCCTAGACGCGGCGCTCAACGCCTTGCTGGCCCAGGCGCGCCTGGAGCTGCGCTATGTGGCCAGGCAGAGCGGCGAGGCCGATGCCGAAGTCAACGCCCGGGCGATCCGCCTGATCCAGGATTTCGCCCTGGCCCTGCCCGGCCTGCGGGTGCTGCTGGACACCGATGTGCTGGCGGCCTATCACGGCGACCCTGCGGCCCGCAGCGTGGATGAGGTACTGCTGTGCTACCCCGGCATCCTGGCGGTGATCCACCACCGCCTGGCGCATCATCTGTATCGCGCCGGCTTGCCGCTGCTGGCGCGGATCAGCTCGGAAATCGCCCACTCGGCCACCGGCATCGACATCCACCCGGGTGCGCAGATCGGCCGCAGCTTCTTCATCGACCACGGTACCGGCGTGGTGATCGGCGAGACCGCGATCATCGGCGAGCGGGTGCGCATCTATCAGGCGGTGACCCTGGGCGCCAAGCGCTTCCCGGCGGACGAGGACGGCCAGTTGCAGAAGGGCCACCCGCGCCACCCGATCGTCGAGGACGACGTGGTGATCTACGCCGGCGCGACCATTCTGGGGCGCATCACCATCGGCAAGGGCTCGACCATTGGCGGCAACGTCTGGCTGACCCGCAGCGTGCCGGCCGGCTGCAACCTGACCCAGGCCAACCTGCAGCACGACGACGGCTCGCAGAAGTAGAAGCCGGCTTGTGTAGGACTGGCTTGCCAGCGAAGGCGTCCCTGAGAGCAATGCAGGGCTTGCCAGCCTATTCGCCGGCAAGCCGGCTCCTACGGGAGAGAGGCCGGCCCGGCAAGGGGCTTTTTCTGCTGAACGATTGCGTGCGACATACGTCATACCCTTCCCTGAGCTAGCGTACTGACAGTACCGCTGAGCCCTGCGATTAGTCCTCGACCGCCTATCCATGTTTAACTTGAACGCTTGTTCAAGTTAAACCGGTGGTTCGCTGCCCGCTCACAACAGGAGGCTTGCCTTTGCTGAGTCCGTCTATTTCAGCCATGTTTCATCCCTTCGAGGTGCATCGTTCATGAGTGCACCATCCACCTCCGCGAATGCTCTGATTCGCATGAACCCTCCGGTGTTCTACTTCGCCGCGAGCTTTATCCTGATCTTCGGCGTGGTGGTCATTTCCATGCCGGAACAGGCCGGCGCCTGGCTGCTGGCGGCGCAAAACTGGGCGGCCAATACGGTCGGCTGGTACTACATGCTGGCGATGACCCTGTACCTGGTCTTCGTGGTGGTCACCGCCTTGTCCGGCTACGGCAAGATCAAGCTCGGTGCCGACCACGACGAACCCGAGTTCAGTTACCTGTCCTGGGCCGGCATGCTGTTCGCCGCCGGGATCAGCATCACGCTGTTCTTCTTCTGCGTTTCCGAGCCCCTGACCCATATGCTGCAACCGCCCCAGGGCGAGGCTGGCACCGCCGAGGCGGCGCGCCAGGGCATGCAGCTGCTGTTCCTGCACTGGGGCCTGCACGGGTGGGGGGTGTTCGCCTTCGTCGGCATGGCCCTGGCGTACTTCGCCTATCGGCACAACCTGCCGCTGGCCCTGCGTTCGGCGCTGTACCCGCTGATCGGCAAGCGCATCAACGGCCCTATCGGCTACGCGGTGGATGGCTTCGGCATCATCGCCACGGTGTTTGGCCTGGGCGCCGACATGGGCTTTGGCGTACTGCACCTGAACTCCGGCCTCGACTACCTGTTCGGCATCGCCCACACCCAGTGGATCCAGGTTGGCCTGATCACCCTGATGATGGGCGCGGCGATCATTGTCGCGGTGTCCGGGGTCGACAAGGGCGTGCGGGTGATGTCCGACATCAACATGCTGCTGGCGGTGGCGCTGCTGCTGTTCGTGCTGTTCGCCGGCCCCACCCAGCACCTGCTCAACACCCTGATCCAGAACCTGGGCGACTACCTGGGTGCCTTGCCGACCAAGAGCTTCGACGTCTATGCCTACAACAAGCCCAGCGACTGGCTGGGCGGCTGGACGGTGTTCTACTGGGCCTGGTGGATTGCATGGTCGCCGTTCGTGGGCCTGTTCATCGCGCGGATTTCCCGGGGCCGGACCATCCGCGAGTTCGTGTTCGGCGTACTGCTGATTCCCCTGGGCTTTACCCTGGCGTGGATGTCGATCTTCGGTAACAGCGCCATCGACCAGGTACTCAACCACGGTATGAGCGCCCTGGGCATGTCGGCTATCGACAACCCGTCGATGACCCTCTACCTGCTGCTGGAAACCTACCCCTGGAGCAAGACCGTGATTGCGGTCACGGTGTTCATCAGCTTCGTGTTCTTCGTCACCTCGGCGGATTCCGGCACCGTGGTGCTCTCGACCCTGTCGGCCAAAGGCGGCAACGCCGATGAGGATGGGCCGAAATGGCTGCGGGTGTTCTGGGGCGCGATGACGGCGCTGGTTACCAGCGCGCTGTTGTTCGCCGGCAGCATCGACTCGCTGAAGTCGGCGGTGGTGCTGACCTCGCTGCCGTTCTCGCTGATCCTGCTGTTGATGATGTGGGGGCTGCACAAGGCGTTCTACCTGGAATCCCAGCGGCGCATCGCCCAGTTGCATTCCCTGGCGCCGGTTGCGCCTTCGCGGCGGGGCAAGGGCGGCTGGCGCCAGCGCCTGAGCCAGGCGGTGCATTTCCCGTCACGGGATGAGGTGTATCGCTTCCTCGACCAGACAGTGCGCCCGGCCATCGAAGAGGTGACCGCGGTGTTCGTCGAGAAGGGCTTGAACGTGGTGACCCAGCCCGACCCGGCCAACGACAGCGTGAGCCTGGAAATCGGCCATGGCGACCAGCACCCGTTCATCTACCAGGTGCAGATGCGCGGTTACTTCACCCCGTCCTTCGCCCGTGGCGGCATGGGGCCCAAGGAGCTGCGCAACCGCCGTTACTATCGGGCCGAGGTGCATCTGGCCGAGGGCAGTCAGGATTACGACCTGATGGGCTACACCAAGGAACAGATCATCAACGACATCCTCGACCAGTACGAACGCCATATGCAGTTCCTGCATCTGGTGCGCTGAGCCGTTCGCTCAGGCCTTGGTGAGCAACAGGTAGAACACCAGGGCCAGCACCGGCACGGCAAACACCAGGCTGCCGACCGCCAGCTCCGAACGCAGGGGCTGGTGGGCGGTGACCATGCCCACCGCACCGTTGATGACCGTCAACGCCAGCCACAGCCCCGAGAAGCCATAGCCCAGGGGCTGGCGGCTGAAACCCAGCCGCTCGCCGATAAACAGCACCAGTGCCAGCAGGATCAGGCCAAAGGTGATGATGATGGTGGTGTGCATGATGGGTACTCCCCGGGAGCCGGTGTGCCGGCGCATATATCGAGCATAGGCGTCAAACCAGCCCGCCATTGGCCCGCAGGATCTGCCCGTTGACCCAGGCCGCCGCCGGGCTCGCCAGGAAGCTGATGATGCTGGCGATATCCTCCGGCTGCCCCAGACGTTCCAGGGGCGGCATCCTGGCGAAGCTGGCCACCTGCTCGGCAGTCTTGTCCTTGAGGAACAGTTCGGTGGCCACCGGCCCCGGCGCCACGGCATTGACCGTGATCTGGCGCCCGCGCAGCTCCTTGGCAAACACCTGGGTCAGGGATTCCACCGCCGCCTTGCTGGCGATGTACACCGCGTAGCCCGGCAGGTTGAGGCCGACGGTGCTGCTGGAGAAATTGACGATACGGCCGCCGTCATTCAGGCGCCCGGCGGCTTCGCGCAGGGTGTTGAAGGTACCGCGAGTGTTGATGGCGAAGGTCTGCTCGTAGAGCTCGTCGCTGTGCTCGGCCAGGGGCAGCACCTTGAGGATGCCGGCGTTGTTGATCAGCACATCGACCTTGCCCAGTTGGGTCTCGGTCTCTTCGAACAGCCGGCGCACATCGCTGGCGCTGGCCACGTCGGCCTTGACCGCTATGGCCCGGTGCCCGGCCTGGCGCAGTTCCACCACCAGCCGGGAAGCTTCCTCGCTGCTGCTGGCGTAGTTGATCGCCACGGCGTAACCCTCCTTGGCCAACTGGCGGGCGATCACTGCGCCTATGCCTCGGGAGGCTCCGGTGACAATGGCGACTTTTGCGGCTTGAGCGGTCATGGGGTCAGTCCTTCATGGAGTTTGAACGGCTTGTCTGGACAACAGGTTCACGGATTTACCGTGCTGGATAAATGCGCCAGAGTTGCCTTGACTGTTCAATATTCGCCAACAATCGAGCTTCTGGAGCCACCTGTGGACCAAGTCAAAGGGATGAAAGTGTTCGTAAGGATCTACGAGCGCAGCAGCTTCACTCTAGCCGCCGATGACCTGAACCTGCCCCGGGCGACCCTGACCCACACCCTCAACCAGTTCGAGGCCTGGCTCGGCACCCGGCTGCTGGAGCGCAGCACCCGCCGGGTACGCCCGACTCTGGATGGCCAGGCCTATTACCCCCGTTGCGTGCAACTGCTGGCGGAGCTGGAAGAGGCTGAACTGGCGTTTCGCACTGTGGAGCCCCATGGGCGCTTGCGGGTGGACATGCACGGCACCCTGGCCAAGCACTTCGTGATCCCGCGGCTGGGGGAGTTCATGCAACGTTATCCACAGATCGAACTGGCCATCAGCGAGGCCGACCACTTTGTCGACCTGGTCGCCGAGGGCGTGGACTGCGTGCTGCGTGCCGGCAACCTGGAAGGCTCCTCGCTGATTGCCCGGCGGGTGGCGAACCTGCAGCAGGTGACCTGCGCCAGCCCCGCCTACCTGGCGCGATACGGCGAACCGCAGAGCCTGGACGAACTCGGTGCGCATCGGGCGGTGAACTACGTTTCGCGTACCGCCACCCGCTCGTTCCCCTTCGAGTTCCTGGTCGAGGGGCAGGTGCGCGAAGTGACCATCGATGGTGCCTTGTCGGTGTTCGGTGCGCAGATCTACGGCGCCTCGGCCCTGGCGGGGCTGGGGATCATCCAGTGTCCGCGTTATCACGTGGCGCGGCAGATCGAGCAGGGATCGATGCGCGAGATTCTCTGTCACATGCCGCCCCCGGCAATGCCGGTGTCGGTGGTCTACCCCCACAGCCGGCACATGTCGCCGCGGGTGCGGGTGTTTGTCGACTGGCTGGCGCAGGTGTTTACCGAGGCGCATTGACGTCCCCGCTGGCACGCTATGCGCAGGAGCCGGCTTGCCAGCGAAGGCCGCCGCGAGAGCGATGCCGGACCTGAAGGCCTGTTCCCCGGCAAGCCGGCTCCTGCACGCTGGGCGATTGGCCACCAGCGTATTAATTAACCAAGTGTGTATAGTGTGTATTTTGCTCTGCTGCATTGCTTAAGGTGCCTGATCGTTCGGCATCCACAGGGCGGGGCTATGCGCAGTCGGGAAATGATCAGCAGGATCGAGGCGGATGGTTGGTACTTGGTGGCCGTCAAGGGCAGTCACCATCAGTACAAGCATCCTTTCAAGCCGGGCCGCGTGACCATCAGGCACCCGGATACGGATCTGCCCAAAGGCACGCTCAACAGCATCTTGAAACAGGCGGGCCTGAAATGAGCCTGTTTCTGAACGAGGAGTCCAACGACATGAAATTCCCGGTGGTTCTGCACAAGGATGCCGACTCCGAATATGGGGTGACAGTTCCGGATGTACCGGGCTGCCATTCTGCCGGCCCGACGGTTTCCCTGGCGTTCGAGAACATCAAGGAAGCGCTGTCCCTGCACTACGAGGGCCTGGTGGCGGACGGCGAGCCCTTGCCCCAGGTGCATGAGATTGACGATCACCTGGACAACCCCGACTACGCCGGTGGCGTATGGGGCGTGGTGGAGTTCGACGTGACGCCCTACTTCGGCAAGTCGGTGCGCTTCAACGCCACCCTGCCGGAGCAATTGCTGGAGCGCATCGACCAGAGGGTCGAACGCGATCAGCGCTACCGTTCGCGTTCCGGGTTCCTCGCCGCTGCGGCGCTGCGCGAGCTCTCTGCCTGAGGGGCGGTGGGCTCAACTGCTTTCGCGCTCGATCAGCTGGCATTGCAGCAGGTTCAGGCGTTGCACCGTGCCGGCCACTGGCAGCACTCCCAGGCTCTCCAGCACCCGGGTCGCGGCCAGTACGCCGATCTGAAGCGCCGGTGGCTGGATGGTGCTCAGGCTGGGCAGCAGCATCTGCGCAAAGGGGTAGTCGCCAAAGCCCAGCACCGCACATTCCTCGGGGATCTTCAGCCCGGCTCGTTGCCCCGCCAGCAGGCCGCCGGCCGCCAGGTTGTCGTTGGCGAAGATGATCGCGTCGGGGCGTTCCGGGCTGCCCATCAGCGCTTCCATGGCCTGTTTGCCGGCCTCGAAGGGCGCGCGGTCGGCATCCGGGGCAAACACCCGGGGCGCCAGCCCCAACTCGGCCAGCGTTGCCAGATAGCCGTCGCGCCGCTCCAGGGCACTGAAGTCTCCCGGGGCGCTGTTCTGCACGAAGGCGATGCGCCGGTAGCCTTTGGCGTGCAGGTGGCGAGCGGCCGTGACCCCTACCTGAAAGTGCGAAAAGCCGATCTGCAGCGGTTGGCGCTGGGGCTGGTAGTCCCAGGTTTCGATCACCGGGATCTCGGTGTCGGCGAGCATCTTTTCCGTGCCCGGGCTATGGAAGTGGCTGGTCAGTACCAGGGCTGCCGGCGACCAGCCGAGAAAGGCCCTTACCGCGCTCTCCTCCTGCCTTGCGTCGAAGTAGCTGGAAGCCAGCAGCAGTTGGTAGCCATGGCGGCTGAGGGTGTCGCTGAAGCCCTGGATGGTCTGGGCGAAAATCGGCCCGGAAATGTTCGGGATGACCATGGCGACAATTCGCCCGCGGGCCGAGGCCAGCCCGCCGGCCACCAGGTTTGGTACATAGCCGAGTTCGGCGACCACCGCGGCGATGCGTTCACGGCGCTCGGGGGAAACACTGTCGGGCTGGTTGAAATAGCGCGAAACGGTGATCGCCGAGACCCCGGCCTGGCGCGCCACGGTGTTCAGGGTTACGCGGCCGGCGCCGCGGCGCTTGCGGCCAGGCGCTTGGTCAGAGGTCATGAGCGCATCCCTTTGGCTGAACAAAAAGGCATATAAAAGTAATTTTTCAGTATTGGACGCTCTATCAAGAGCCTGTCGATACTGGCGATGTTAGCGCTAACAAAGCGCCATGTCTGCTACTCGCTCGAGCGAATGCCCAAGACAGTTTTCAGGCGCTGCCGGCACAGATCGGCAGCGGTTCGGGGCATTTTTCAGCAGGTGCAGCATGCAGAACTTTCTTGGGGAACAGCACAGTCTCACGCAGTCGATCCGCGGTGCCACGCCATTGCGACCCCATCTGGGCTGGTTGCTGGCGGGGCTGGTTGCCTTGCCGCTGCCGGCGGCTTTTGCCGCTGACAGCGGCGCCAGCGCACAGGATCAGGAACCGACCCTGAAGTCGGTGACCGTCACCGCCACCCGCCGCGAAGAATCGCTGCAGAAAGTCCCGGTGGCGGTCTCGGTGGTGGAGGGCGAGCAACTGGAGCGGGATAACCGCAACGGCGTTGCAAGCATTGTGCAGCAGGTTCCATCGCTGAACTTCCGCACGGGTGCCTCGAACAAGGACACCTCGCTGTTCATCCGTGGCGTGGGCACCATTTCCACCTCACCGGGGGTGGAGCCCACGGTGGCTACGGTGATCGACGGGGTGGTCTACGGCCGCCCCGGCCAGGCCACCCTGGACCTGCTGGATCTGGAACGGATCGAGGTGCTGCGCGGGCCCCAGGGCACCCTGTTCGGCAAGAACGCCTCGGCCGGGGTGCTGAATGTCATCACCAAGGCGCCTACGGCCGAGACTCATGGCTACATCGACCAGGCCTACTACAGCGGCAACGAAAGCCGCACCCGTTTTGGCATTGGCGGCAGCCTGATTCCCGACACCCTCAAGGGCTCGCTCACCACCTTGTTCGGCAGTTACGACGGCAATGTGGATAACCGCCACAACGGCCAGGAGGTCAACGGCTACAACCGCAAGGGCGTGCGCGGCAAGCTGGAGTTCACCCCCAGCGAGGACCTCAAGTTCACCTTCGCGGCGGACTACATGCAATCCCATGATGACGCCCCCAACGGGGTGGTGAGCAAGGCCCTGACACCTGCCTTTGCCAATGCCCTGAACCCCGTGCGCGCCAGCAGCGACAACCGGGACATCAACACCGACACCCGTACCCATGTGGACGATATCAACAAGGGCCTTTCCGGCCAGCTGGACTGGAGCCTGGGCGACTATACCCTGACCTCGATCACCGCCTGGCGCGGCTGGAACAATACCCAGTACCAGGACGGCGACCGTCTTGGCACGGTCACTGCGGCTTTCCCCGGGACCGCCGACAAGGGTGACCTGGACTACAACCAGTACTCGCAGGAGCTGCGCCTGGCATCGCCCAAGGGGCAGTTCCTGGAGTACGTCGGCGGCCTGTTCTACATGCACGGCAAGGATGAAGAAACCTACCAGCGCACCCTGACCACCACCACCAGCGCCAGCCGGGGCGTTGCCGACTACAGCACCACCAACGACAGCTACGCGGTATTTGGCGAGAGCACCCTGAATTTCACCGAGGACTTTCGTGGCATCGCCGGCCTGCGCTGGACCCACGATGACCTGAAGTACGATCACCGCCGGGTCTCGACTTCGGCGACCACGGTCAGCGGCATCCAGCCGGGCACCCAGAGTTCCGGCTCGGTGGACGAGGATGGCTGGTCCGGGCGCCTGGGCCTGCAATATGACCTCAGCGCCACGGTCACCAGCTACCTGACCTATTCCCGGGGCTACAAGGGCCCGGCCTACAACGTGTTCTTCAACATGCAGCCGCGGGACACCCAAGCGCTGAAACCCGAAACCTCCAACACCTGGGAGGCGGGGATCAAGGCCAGCAGCTGGAATAACCGGCTGACCACCAACCTCGCGGTGTTCCACAGCGAATACGACAACTACCAGGCCAACTTCTTCGACACCGTGGCCGGGCAGGTAGTGACCCGCCTGATCAATGCCGGGAGCGTCAGCAGCGAGGGCGTGGAACTGGATTACGCCCTGCAGGCCACCCAGCAACTGAAGTTCTCCGGGGCCCTGGCCTACACCCGGGCGCGCATCGATGAATTCGCCTGCCCGGCGGGCGCGGCGGCTTCGTGCAACGTCAACGGCAAGCCGTTGCCCTTTAGCCCGGACTGGAAAAGCTACGTGCGCGCCGACTACAGCATTCCCCTGGATAACGGCCTGGATATCGAGTTGGGCACTGACTACAGCTGGCAAAGCGAAGTGCAGTACGACATCAGCCAGAACCTCGACACCCGGCAGGGCGCCTACGGCATCTGGAACGCCAGCATTGCCCTGGCCGACTACAACGATGGCTGGCGCGTGGCGTTGCTGGGCAAGAACCTTGCCGACAAGTCCTATTCGCCCTTGCTGGCCAGTGGTGGCAACTACATCTACCGCGCCGTGCCCCGGGATGACGAACGTTATTTCGGCGTGCAGTTGCGCAAGGATTTCTGATGCCCTGCCGTTGTAGGAGCCGGCTTGCCGGCGAATGGGGCGGCGAGCTGGGAGCAGGTCCCGGGGGCGCTTTCGCTGGCAAGCCAGCTCCTACCGCGGGCTTTGGCGGTGCCCTTTTTGCAGCATGAAACAAGGAGTGATCCATGTCCCGTTCCACTCGCCAGCTCAAGCTCGGCGCCTTTCTCATGGCCACCGGTCACCACGTTGCCGCCTGGCGTCATCCGGATGTTCCGGCCCAGGCAGGGCTGGATTTTGCCGTCTATAAAGAACTGGCGCAGATCGCCGAAGCCGCGCGCTTCGATGCACTGTTCGTCGCCGACAGCCTGGCAGCCCCTACCGGCCCCATCGCCAGCCGCATGGCCCGCTCCGATTACTTCGAACCCTTGACGTTACTGGCGGCCCTGGCGGCCGTGACCGAACGAATAGGGCTAATTGCCACTAGCACTACGAGCTATAACGTACCGTACCACGTAGCACGTAAATTCGCTTCGCTGGACCATCTTTCAGGTGGTCGGGCGGGGTGGAACCTGGTGACTTCCGACAATGCCGCCGAAGCGCGGAATTTCGGTCGGGAAGAACATTTTGGGCACGCGGAACGTTATCGCAGGGCCCGGGAGTTCCATCGGGTGGTCACCGGGCTCTGGGACAGCTGGGAGGACGACGCCTTTGTCCGCAACAAGGCCAGTGGCGAGTATTTCGACCCGGACAAGCAGCATTTACTGGACCATCGCGGTGAATTCTTCCAGGTCAAAGGGCCATTGAATGTGGCACGCCCACCCCAGGGATACCCCGTCATCGTCCAGGCCGGTTCTTCCGAGAGCGGTCGTGAGCTGGCGGCCCAGACCGCCGAAGTGGTATTCACCGCCCAGCCCTCCCTGGCTGCCGCACAGGCCTTCTATGCCGACCTGAAAGGACGCCTGAAGCAGTACGATCGTAGTACACAATCCCTGAAAATCATGCCTGGGGTATTCGTGGTGGTGGGGGACAGCGAAAGTCAGGCCCGGGAAAAATTCGAAGCCTTCCAGGACCTGGTGGAGCCCGAAGTGGGCGTGGCCCTGTTGGGGAGGATGCTGGGCAACTTCGACTTGTCCGGCTACCCGCTGGATGCACCGTTACCGTCGCTGCCACTGACCGAGAGCGGCCAGCAGAGCCGCCAGCAATTGCTCACCGAGCTGGCCGGCAAGGACAACCTGACCCTGGCCCAGTTGGGGCGCAGGATTGCCGGTGGCCGTGGGCACTACAGCCTGATCGGTACGCCCGGGCAGATAGCCGACGAACTGCAAGCCTGGTTCGAGGAGGACGCGGCCGATGGTTTCAATGTGCTGGTGCCACATCTCCCTGGCGGGCTACGGGACTTTGCCGGCGGGGTGATTCCGGAACTGCAGCGGCGCGGGCTGTTCAGAACTGAATACGAGGGCCGAACCCTGCGGGAAAACCTGGGGTTGGCGCGACCGAAGAATCAGTTTGTGTGACAACGCGGCTCCTACCGTGGGGCGCTTTGATCGACGTTAGTCGTTTTGGAAAGACCTGACTCAGAGAGGATTCGATGACTTACATAGCTGCTGAAAACCGCTACGACTCCATCCCCTATCGCCGTGTCGGCCGCAGTGGCCTGGTACTGCCGGCGCTGTCCCTGGGGTTGTGGCACAACTTTGGCGACAGCACGCCGATCGACACCCAGCGTGCCTTGCTGCGCACGGCCTTCGACCTGGGGATCAACCACTTCGACCTGGCCAACAACTACGGCCCGCCCTACGGCAGCGCCGAAATCAACTTCGGCCGCTTGCTGCGTGAAGACTTCAAGGCCTATCGCGATGAATTGATCATCTCCAGCAAGGCCGGTTGGGACATGTGGCCCGGGCCTTACGGGCAGGGCGGCGGTTCGCGCAAGTACGTGCTGGCCAGCCTCGACCAGAGCCTGCAGCGCCTGGGCCTGGACTATGTGGATATCTTCTATTCCCACCGTTTCGACCCGGATACGCCGCTGGAGGAAACCGCCAGCGCCCTGGCCACCGCCGTGCAGCAGGGCAAGGCGTTGTATATCGGTATTTCTTCCTATTCGGGGGCCAAGACCCGGGAAATCGCCGTGTTGCTCAAGGAGTGGAAGGTGCCGCTGCTGATCCATCAACCGGCCTACAACATGCTCAACCGCTGGGTCGAGAAGGACCTGCTGGACACCACCGAGGAGCTCGGCGCCGGGGTCATCGCCTTTACGCCGCTGGCCCAGGGCCTGCTTACCGACAAGTACCTCAATGGCATTCCCGAGGATGCGCGGGTCAATCGTCCGGGGGGCGGCTCGTTGCAGGCTTCGCACTTGTCGGAGGCCAATATCGCCCATGTCCGCGCGCTCAACGAGATCGCCAAGAACCGCGGCCAGAGCCTGGCGCAACTGGCCCTGGCCTGGACCCTGCGCGACCCGCGGGTGACCTCGGCGCTGATCGGTGCCAGCCGGCCGGAGCAGATCATCGAGAACGTCGGGGCGTTGCAGAACCTGAGCTTCAGTGTCGAGGAACTGGCGGAAATCGATCATTTCGCCAAAGAGGGGCGCATCAACCTGTGGGAAAAACCTTCGACGGCAGAGTGAGGTAAGTCTGCCCGTGCACCGATAAAACAGCCCCCGGCAGAGCGATCTGCCGGGGGCTGTTGGCTTTGCCGCCTGGAGCGGGGCGGCAGGCGTCGTTACCTGGTCGTGCTGCTGACTTTCAAGGGGGACGGATTGCCGGCCACGGTGCGGTCCTGGGGATCATCGAGGTCGACCTTGGCGGTCACCGACAGGCCCGGCCGCAGGCGTTCGAGGCCGGACTGGTTGGCGTCGAAGCGAATGCGCACCGGCACCCGCTGGACGATCTTGGTGAAGTTGCCGGTGCCCGGTTCGAAGGGCAGCAGGGCAAAGGTCGAGCCTGAACCCGGAGCCAGGCTTTCCACGGTGCCGGTGATGCTGACGCCTGGCAGGGCATCGATCTTGATCTGCGTCGATTGCCCCGGGTACATGTGCTGGGTCTGGGTCTCCTTGAAGTTGGCCAGTACATAGAGGTCATGCAGCGGCACCAGGGTCAGCAGGCGCGAACCCGGTTGCACGTAATCGCCGACCTGGATCTGCCGATTGCCGACGGTGCCGTCCATCGGTGCATAGATGGTGGTGTGGCGCAGGTCCTGCTGGGCCAGTTCCAGCCGCGCCTTGGCGGTTACCACCTTGGCCTTGGCCATCTGCAATTGCGCTTGCAGGCGTTGCCGTTGCGCGGTGGTGACCGCAAGGTCGTTCTCCGCCACTTGCAACATGGCCTGGGCGTAGGCCAGGCCTTGTTCTGCGGAGATGGCCTGGGTGCTGTATTTCTCCACTTCATTGCGCGCCACGGCGCCAGTGGTGACCAGGGTATCGAAGCGATTGCGCTCTGCACCGGCACGCTTGGATTCGGCCTGGTTGGTGCGGATCGAGGTACGCGCCGCCTGCACGCGGGCACTGGCCAGGCGCTGCTCGGCGTCCTGGATGGTCAGCGCGGCCTCGGCCAGGGCGACTTGGGCCTGGTTGTCCGCCAGATCGCCTTCGGCCAGGGATACCCGGCTGTCGAACTCTTCGCTGTTGATGCGCACCAGGGGCTGCCCGGCGGTGACGCTCTGGTGATCCTTGACCAGCACCTCTGTCACCAGGCCATGGACCCGCGGCGCGACGGAGGTCGCATCGGCGGCGATGTAGGCATCGTCCGTGGCCTGCGTCGACGGCGCCATCAGCACCCAGCCAACCCCGACTGCTACCAATGTCAGGGCGATAGCGCCGGCGATCAGCGGGCGCTTGGAACGCTTGCGCGGCTTCTCGGACTCTTGGGCGGCTTGCAGGATGGCGTTCTGAGTCTGGGTGCTCTGCTCCATGTTGAAGCTCCATGCTGTTTTGAATTACGATCATAATATTCACATGTCGGTCGCAATACTACAGGGAAGTACCTACCGTGACGACAAGCGCAACTGACCTCTCCGAAGCGGGTGCCCAGCCCGGCCAACAGTCCACCAAGCGCAAGTTTCTGGTCTTCACGATCATGGCTTTCGGCATGTTCATGGCGCTGATCGACATCCAGATCGTGGCGGCCTCGCTCAACGACGTGCAGGCCGGGCTCAGTGCCGGCCCTGATGAAGTGAGCTGGGTGCAGACCGCCTATCTGATTGCCGAACTGATCATGATTCCCTTCTCGGCGTTTCTCGCCCAGGCGATTTCCACCCGCTGGCTGTTCGCTGCCAGCGCGGCGTTCTTTACCCTGTTCAGCGTGGGTTGCGGGATGGCCTGGAACATCGAGTCGATGATCGTGCTGCGGGCCCTGCAAGGCTTTGCCGGCGGGGCGATGGTGCCCACGGTATTCGCCGTGGGGTTCGTGTTGTTCGAAGGCAAGCAGCGGGCGATGGTCCCGGCAATCCTTGGCATGACCGCGGTGCTGGCACCGACCCTGGGCCCCACGGTGGGCGGCCTGGTGACCTTCTACCTGGACTGGCGCTGGATCTTCTTCATCAACGTGCTGCCGGGGCTGGTGATCTGCATCGGTGCGGCGTTGCTGATCGATGTGGATCGCCCGGACCTGTCCATGCTGCGGCGTATCGACTGGCTGCATTTCGTCGCCATGGCGCTGGCCCTGGGGTGTTTTGAATACGTGCTGGAGGAGGGGCCGCGCAAGGACTGGTTCAGCGATACCGGGATCGTCATCGCGGCCTGGGTGTCCCTTGTGTCCTTTGGTTTGTTCATCGAGCGCTCGTTGTATTCGAACAACCCGATCGTGTCCCTGGTGCCGTTTCGCGACCGTACCTTTTCCATTGCCTGCCTGCTGAACCTGGTGATCGGTTTTGGCCTTTATTCGTCGACCTACCTGGTGCCGGTGTTTCTTGGCCGGGTGCGTGGCTTCGATAGCCTGGAAATCGGCACCACGGTTTTTGTCGTGGGCATCGGGCAGTTGGTCAGTACGATTATTGCTGCCCGGGCCTCGGAAAAAGTTGATCGGCGCCTGATCATCTCGGTGGGTTTCCTCGGCCTGGCGCTGAGCCTGTGGCTGACTTCCCGGGTCACCTCCAACTGGGGATTCGATGAGTTGCTGGTGCCGCAGGTGGCGCGTGGGCTGTTCCTGATGCTGTGCATCGTGCCGAGCGTGAACATGGCCTTGAGTTCGTTCCAGGGGGTTGAACTGCGCCAGGCCTCCGGGCTGTTCAACCTGATGCGCAACCTGGGCGGCGCCATTGGTATTGCTACGGTCAACACCTGGCTGCAGGACGATGCCCGGACTCAGGTCCTGCGCCTGTCCGAGTCGCTGGGGAGCAAGGCTGTCGCCGCCCAGGAACTCATGGGCCAACTGGCGCTGAAGATTGCCGCCGATACACCGGATGCCAGCCACGCTTTCCTGATGGCTCAGGGCATTCTCGGCCGCCTGGTGGGGCGTGAAGCGCTGACCCTGGCCTTTGGCGATGTGTTCCGCCTGATGGCGATGATGTTCGTGGTGGCGTTGTTGCTGGTGCCGTTGTGCAAGGTGCCCCCGGCCGCGCCAGGCGCAGCCGAGGAGGAGAGGTGATAAGCAGCCGGGGCCTAGATGATCGGCGGCCCGGAGCGGGTCTTGCGCAACTGGCTGGGGGTGCAGCCCATGTTTTTCCACATCAGGCGGCGTAGAGCGGTGGAATCGGCATAGCCCACTTTGAAAGCAACTTCTTCAATGCTCATATTGGTGGTTTCCAATAAGCTTTGAACATGTTGCAGGCGAACTTTCTGAATGAAGGCCATGGGCGGTTTTCCCGTGGCGCTACGAATTCTGCGGGATAAGGTCTTCTCGGTTATACGCAAATGTTCGGCAATGGTGCTCAGTGGCGGAACGTTGGGCAGGCAATCCTCGATGAACTTCTCCATTAACAAAACTTCACGGTTTTCCGTTTGCAAGTTGGACAAGGCCATGTAGTGATATTGCGCCGGTCGACCATCTATCAACAGATAACGCATGGTCAATTCAGCAATCTGATTGCCCATCTTATTACGCAATATGTAGAGCATTAGATCCATTTGCGACATGCCTGCGCCTGCTGTAATCATATTTCCGTCATGAATAAGCATGCGTTTTGTGTCGAGTATCGCTTCGGGATAACGCTCTTTGAAAGTTTCATACAGTTGCCAATGAGTGGTGACCGTATGCCCCTCCAGAACCCCCGCCTCACCCAGGACGAAAACTGCTGAACAGGACGCCGCCGTCTGCTGCCCGCGGCGGTGATGGTCATGCACCAGCTGGCTGAGCTTGCGGATATCGGCGTGCCCGAGCCGGGTGATCAGTTCGCTGGACAGGCTGAGCCCAGGCAGCCTTTTTTCGCGGCGACAGCCAAAGAAATCCAGCTCCTGGGTGTTCTCCAGCCCCAGTCCAGGGATCACCAGCATGCTGCCTTCGATGGCCTGGACCTTGTCCAGTGGCTGGGCATCCAGGCGCATGCCGTTGCGCATGCGAACCGATTCGCTGCTGCCGATAATCTTCCAGGTGATGGTTGGCCGGCCCATGACTTCGGCGACCTGGTTAGCTGTTCGCAGCACATCCAGGGTGATCGCGACACTCGATCCCATGGCACCTTCCAGCGCAATAAGCGTGAGCACATCCATGTCCATTTTCTCCCTGTAAGTGTCCATTTGTGCATTAGCAAAATATACAAGCTGGTGGCAGACTTCTCAACGCATCCAGATTTCACTTTCCTGCCCACGCTATTCCCTGTGGGACATAAAAAAATATGCATTCATCAAGTGAATGCGTTGCTCTGTCAATAAAATGACATCTTTGTCTACTGCCTAGTAAGAGCTCCCCTTCTTAGGGGCGTTTGTTCGGTTCCTTAGTGCTGAAAATAATAAACGACCTTTAGGTCAATATATGGCTCTCCATTTAAAAAGGATTTTGAATGAACTACGCCGTGCCTCGTGATTATCTTAATGATGTCAATCCAGCCATCTCAGCGCATGTAGCAGTTGATGATCTGCCGTTGGCCGAAGTCCCGGGCATCGAATGTTTAAGTTCGGTTACCGAAGTACTGGCCTATCGCGCATGGCGGCAACCCGATGCCATTGCCTTCATCCATCTGCTCGATGGCGAGCGGGAGGAGGCGTCGATCAGCTACGCCGAACTGTGGAAGCGTAGTCAACGATTGGCCGCCGCGCTGCAGATCTTCGAGCCCCGTGAAAAACGGGTGCTGATGCTGTTCGAGACCGGTATAGACTACATCGTTTCACTGTTCGGCCTGCTGCTGGCCGGTGCCGTGGCGATCCCGGCCTTTCCCCCAGTGGGGACCCGGGGGCTGGAGCGGCTGGCACTGATCTGCGCTGATGCCCATCCGCAACTGGTGCTCACCAGCTCGCGCTTCATGCGGTCCCAGGAGCGGGTCAACGCTCTGCTCCAGGGTGATTTGCCCGTGCCCCAGTGGGTTGACCCGGAGCAGTTGGCCGAGGCGGATTCATCCTGGCGCGGGCAGGCGCTCGCCCACGGCCAACTGGCCCTGCTGCAATACACCTCGGGCTCCACCTCGGCGCCCAAGGGCGTGATGCTGACCCACGACAACCTCTACAGTAATTGCCGCAGTGCCAGCCAGTGGATGGGCCCGGCCAGGAATCGCGTGGGTTGCAGCTGGCTGCCGCCCTATCACGACATGGGCCTGATGGGCGGAATCCTGCAGCCGATCTTCGATGCCTTCCCTACCGTGCTCATCAGCCCCGGGCACTTTGTCCAGCGGCCGCTGCGCTGGCTGGATGCGGTGTCCAGGTACGGCGCCGACGTCACCATCGCGCCCAACTTCGCCTTCGACCTGTGTGTCGAAAACATCACCGACGAGGAACTGGCAGAGCTCGACCTGAGCAAGCTCAAGGCTATCTATTGCGGGGCCGAGCCGGTGCGCCAGAGCACCCTGGCGCGCTTCTCCGAACGTTTTGCCGCCGCCGGCTTCAACCCGGCGGCCCTGGGCCCCTGCTACGGGTTGGCCGAGGCCACCGTACTGGTCTCGGGCAAGCGCCACGATGAGCCGGCGTTCAATACCCAGGTGGATCGGGACCAACTCGCCAGTGGCACCCTGGCCATCGTCGATGCCGAGGATGCCCGGGCCCTGCCGCTGGTCAGTAGCGGCAGGGTCGCCCCGGGCCTGCGCGTGGCGATTGTCGACCCTGTCAGCCTGCAACCGGTGGCGGACGGCCAGATCGGCGAGATCTGGGTCCAGGGCGACAACGTGGGCGCCGGCTACTGGGGCAAGGAAGCGCTGAGCCAGCAGGTGTTTCGCGCCAGCCTGCCGGGCATCCATGGGCGTTTCATGCGCACCGGCGATCTTGGCGCGCTGCACCGCGATGAGCTGTTCGTCACCGGGCGCCTCAAGGACCTGATCATCATTGCCGGGCGCAACCTGTATCCCCAGGACCTGGAGCTGGCGGTGGAAAGCGCCGACCCGCGCATCCGCAGCAACGGCTGCGTGGCGGTGGGCATCGATAACGGCCAGCAGGAACAACTGGCGATCGTGGCCGAGGTCAAGCGCAGCGAGAAACTCGATGAAGCCCAGCAGGAACAGCTGCGCCAGGTGATCACCAGTGCGCTGGTCAGCCAGTTCGGCGTGGCCCCGGCGCGCATCCACCTGGCGCCCATGGGCGGCATTCCACTGACCACCAGTGGCAAGGTCCAGCGCCAGGCCACCCGCAAGGCCCTGCTCAACGACACGCTGGCGCGCTATGGCGCCAGTCGCGCGGCTGCGGCACCTACCCTTAAAACTGCTACGGATGCCCTGTCATGACGGCCATGAATCCTCATATCGACCGCACCGGCCAGCGCGAGCGGCAATTGGCCTGGCTGACGGTCGCAACTCCGGCAGTGGGCACCGTGGTGGCCCTGGTGCTGGCCTGGCATCAGGGCATCGGCTGGCTGGAAATCGGCGCGCTGGCCAGCATGTACCTGCTGACCGCCCTGGGAGTGGAAGTGGGCATGCACCGGTTCTTTTCCCACCATGCGTTCAAGGCCGGCCCGGTGATCACCGCATTCTTCGGCATCGCCGGTTCGATGGCGGCGCAGGGCCCGATCCTGTTCTGGGCGGCGACCCATCGCCAGCACCACGCCTTCACCGACAAGGAAGGCGACCCGCATTCGCCGCGCCCGCTCAAGGCGGGTTTTATCGGCAATATCCAGGGCTGGTGGCACGCTCACCTGGGCTGGCTGTTCAGCCTGCGCAAGCAGAACTGGAGCCAGTTCGTGCCGGACCTGCTGCGCGATCGACTGATCATGCAGATCAACCAGCGCTACTACCTGTGGATCATCCTCGGCCTGCTGCTGCCCAGCCTGGCATGCGGGCTGATAACCCGCAGCTGGGAGGGCGCGCTCAGCGGCCTGCTGTGGGGCGGCTTCGTGCGGATCTTCCTGGTGGACCACGCCACCTGGTGCATCAACTCCTTTGCCCACCGGGTTGGCGGCCGCGACCACAAGACCCGGGATACCAGCCGCAACGTGTTCTGGCTGGCGATTCCGACGGTAGGGGGCGGTTGGCACAACAACCACCATGCCTTCCCGGCGCTGGCCCATGCCGGCCTGAAACCCTGGCAGTTGGATATTGGCGGCCTGTTCATCGAGCTGCTCGCCCTCTGCGGCCTGGCCTGGGATGTCAAACGGCCCGGCCCGACCGTGGCTGCAGAACCTTCAGAAAGCTGATTGCCGGTCCCTACCTCACAGGAAGCAATTCATGGACGAGATACTCACCAACACAGCGACACCAGAGGTCGGCGGGGTTGCCCAGCTGAGCCCGAGTGCGGCCAGGACCAAGGCGCGGATCGCGCTGGCAGTCATGCTGGTGCCCCTGTTCGGGACCTTCGAGGCAATCCGGCTATGGTTCACCGGCCAGGTCCATGCCCTGGATTTCATCCTCTTCGCGGTGTTCTACGCGGTGCAGATGTTCGGGGTTTCCATGGGCTACCACCGTTACCTGGCCCATCGTGCGTTCAAGACCTCGCGGCTGATGAGCAGCCTGATGCTGATCGCCGGTTGCATGGCGGCCCAGGGACCGATCCTGTTCTGGGTCACCACCCATCGCCGGCACCACACCTACAGCGACCAGCACGGTGACCCGCATTCCCCCAACCTCATGGGCCAGAGCCGCTGGCAACGGGCCAAGGGGCTGTGGCATGCGCACATGCCGTGGATGCTGGCCCCGGACATGTCGAGCTGGAACTTCTTCGCCCCGGACATCCTGCGCGACCGCCGGCTGTTCTTCTACAACCAGACCTACCTGTTCTGGGTGGCCCTGGGGGTAATCCTGCCAGGGGTGATCGGCGGGCTGGTCAGCCAGAGCTGGTCCGGTGCCTGGAGCGGCCTGATCTTCGGCGGCCTGGCGCGGATCTTCGTCGCCAACCAGGCGGCCTGGTGTGTGGGCTCCATCTGCCACCGCTACGGCGCTCGCCCGTTCGTGACCCACGACCAGAGCACCAACAACTGGATCGTGGCCTTCCTCACCTTTGGCGAGGGGCTGCAAAACAATCACCACGCATTCCCTGCCTGGTACCGGCATGGCGTGCACTGGTGGGAGCCCGACCTGTCGGGCTGGACACTGGCGTTAATGGGCAAGCTGAGACTGGTCTCAGACCTGCGTTCCCCGTCCCAGGCAATGATCGACAAAGTCCGCAAGCGCCAGGCCTCGTCCTGAAACGCCCAATCGGCTGATCGTATTAACCACCTCACTCATCAAGGAAGATCCTATGTCCAATTTCATCTCCAATTTGCTGAGCACTCTGAGCTTCTCAGAGAAAAAACAGGCGGCGGTCGAACTCAACGAGGACAGCATCAAGCATTGGCTGGTGCAGAAGATGGGCGCGCTCTTGAAGATCGATCCTTCCCAGGTCGATACCGCCCGCAGCTTCGAGTCCTACGGCCTCGATTCGCTGGTAGCGGTGAAGGTGGCGGGTGACCTGGAGAAGTTCATGGAGCAGCGCCTGTCGCCGGCCCTGCTGTTCGAATACTCCAGCATCGATGACCTGTCCAAATACCTGGCCAATGAACTGACCACATCCGAAGTTTGACTTCGCAGGAGCTTGGCCATGGCCATTGCACAGATGCCCTCGCAAAAAAACGATAAATTCAATGACCTGCTCCGACGCTCTCAGGAGATCGAGGGCCTGCGTCTGACCGACGCAATCCCCAAGCACCTGTATCAGCCGCGGGTATGGCGCGGGATGCTCAGCTTCGTCGTCAGCTACATGCTCTACATCGGTGCCATCGTGGCGGTCGCCCACGTGCACTGGATGTTCTACCTGCCGCTGTGGCTGGTGGCGGGCCTGGGCGGCTGGGGCCTGTTCTGTGTCGCTCACGATTGCGGGCACAACTCGTTCTCGCGCAACCGCAGCTTCAACCACATCCTCGGGCACATCGCGCTGCTGCCGTTGCTGTACCCGTTCCACGGCTGGCGCCACATGCACAACATGCACCACGCCAACACCAACAACCTGGAAATGGACGTCGACTGGCGCCCGGTGCTGCGCGTGCAATATGACGCCATGCCCTGGTGGGACAAGCTGGTCTACAGCAGCACCCGCACCTGGCTGTTCTGGCTGGGCACGGTCAACTACCAGCGTCACTCGGGCTTCCGTCCGTCGATGTTCCACAAGCTCGAAGCGCGCAACGAAGTGCGTCGCTCGATCCTGTTCATGGTGGTGGCTGCGCTGATCTACCTGCCGACCCTGGTCTACTTCACCGGCTTCACCGGCCTGTTCCTGTACTTCATCGCCCCGTGGCTGGCGACCCATGCCTGGTTCAGCCTGACCACCATGATGCACCACATCAGCGACGAGACCCCGTTCCTCACCAAGGAACACTGGAGCTTCAACAGCAGCCGCCTGCTGCTGACCACCGACTACATGTACCCCAAGTGGCTGCTGTTCCTGACCCACTACATTTCGGTGCACACCGCGCACCATGTGGCGCCGATCATTCCCCACTACAACCTGCCCGAAGCCCAGGCCGCGTTGAAGACGGCCTTCCCCGGCATGGTCCGGGAAAAGCCCATGACCGTGCAGGACGTGTGGCACGTGGCGCGTAGCTGCCACCTGTACGACCCGGTGAACGGTTTCTATGAGTCCTTCGACCAACCAACCCAGGCGGCCGGTGACCCGAGCACCCCCGGAGCCCGGGCCGCCAACGGCCCGTTGACCATGAAGCAGCAGATGCTGCGCAGCTACATGGGCGTGCTGGGATCGGTGTCGCTGGAGACCGCCGGGGCCAAGGCCACCGACCTGTTCGGCTACACCCGGGAATACATCAAGCAGCCGGACAAGGAAATGAGCCCCCTGGGCGCCCAGCGTTTCCATATCAAGGGTATCCCCGGCGTTCCCCATGGCTATCAGTGGGGCACGGGCAACCAGACCATCCTGCTGGTCCATGGCTGGGGTGCGGACAGCCGCAGCCTGTATTCCTTCACCCGGGTCCTGCAGCGCCAGGGCTTCAAGGTCGCGACCTTCGATGCGCCGGCCCACGGCATCTCGCCGGGCTCGCTGAGCACCATGACCGAGTTCAAGGACGCGGTGAAAGCGGCGATTGTCGCCCTCGGCGACGTGGTGGGTATCGTTGCCCATTCCCTGGGCGGGATTGCCGCCACCGGAGCCCTGGCCGAACTGGCCGAGACTCATCGGATCAAGGCCCTGTGCCTGCTGGGCTCGCCGGCCAACCTGCCGGTGGTGATCCAGCGCTGGGCCAACGGCTACCTGAAGCTCAAGCCGGCGGTGGTCCAGGCCATGCACCGGGAACTGTGGAAACGCAACGGCGTGCCGGTGGAGCACTGGGATATCCCGGCGCTGGGCAACGCCCTGCAACTGCCAACCCTGGTGCTGCATGACCTCAACGACCCGATCGTGCCGTTCTGCGAAGCGCAGCAGATCACCACGCTGATGCCATGGGCCAAGCTGGAGCCGGTGTCCGGGCTCGGGCATGTGCGGATCCTCTCCGATGCCGCGGTACTGGAGCAGGTGGCGCAGTTCCTCGTGGAGAACGTCAAGGTGGCCGAAGTGGCCCAGGCCAGCGCATGAGAACAACGCATAACCCTTTGATGATGGTTGACCACCCATGAGCACCTACGCTGAAAACGCTGTGGCCGAGTCCGGCCTGTGGATGTGCCTGATCTGTGGCTGGATCTACGATCAACGCCTTGGCGATCCGGATTCGGGGGTGCCTCCTGGCACCGCCTGGGACGACATTGCCGAGGATTGGACCTGCCCGGAATGCGGCGTGAGCAAGTTGGACTTCAACATGGTGAAGCTGTAGCCCAGCGCTTGAATTCTGTAGTCGATGAGGAAGGAAGATGGCGACCCAAGAGCCAAGGCCGGCACCTGCCAGGGGCCGGCGCAACAGCTTCAGGAAGATGCTCTTCAAGGGCATTTACAACGGGGTTCTGGGGCTGCTTCGCTGCAGCTTCTGGATTGAGTCGCGGCTTTTTCCCCAGCGCGCTGCAGCACGGGCGCTGAAGATGTTCACGACGCCACAACGGCTGCGCCAGCATTTTCCGCAGACCTTGCCCAGCGCCACGGTGCAGGACCTGGAAACCGACCAGGGGCGCCTGCGCTGCTTTCGCTGGACTCCACCGCAGGTCCGGCGCCGGGTGGTGCTGGTGCACGGTTGGAGTGGCGCCAGCACCCAGTGGCAGTACCTGATCCCGCTGTTGCTGGAGGAGGGCTGCGAGGTCCTCTCCTTCGACTGCATCGGCCATGGCGGCAGCGGCGGTCGGCAGGCCTCGCTGCCGACCTTCGTCAGCATGCTCGACCAGGTGCAAAAGCAACTGGGGCCCTTCGACACCGTGATTGGTCACTCCCTGGGCGGCGCTGCCGCCGGGTATGCCTTGAGCACTCCGGTCGGCAAGGGTTTCCAGCGAGCGGTCCTGGTGGCCGCGCCGGCCGATATCGAAAACGTGGTCCGGCGCTTTGCCGCATTTTTGTGGATCAACGATGACGTCAGGCAACGCATGCAACTTCTGGTTGAGCAACGCTATCAGAAGGACATGGCCAGCCTGGCGGTCAGCCGTTATGGGCGCCAGGTGGAGGTCCCGGTGCTGCTGGTGCATGACCAGCAGGACCAGGAAGTCCCGGCAGATGACCTGCAATCCTTCGCCGAAGGCTTGCGACACCGGCGGGTCTTGCAGACTCGCGGGTTGGGCCATCTGAAAATTCTCAAGGACAGCGCGACCATGGAGGCCGTGGTCGAGTTTGTCTGTGCAAAGGACGGCAACCTATGAGTGAAAGTTACGATGTGATCGTTATTGGTGCGGGTCCCGGCGGCTATGTCGCCGCCATCCGGGCCGCGCAACTGGGGCTCAAGACAGTCTGCATCGAGCGCTACAAGGGCAAGGATGGCAAGACTGCCCTGGGCGGGACGTGCCTGAACGTTGGCTGCATTCCCTCCAAGGCACTGCTGGACAGTTCCCACCACTACTACGAAGCGCGCAACGGATTCGAAGTGCACGGCATCGGCATCCGCAATCCGCAGATGGATGTGCCGGCCATGCTGGCGCGCAAGGACAACGTGGTGCGCAATTTCAACGGTGGCATCGCCTCGCTGTTCAAGGCCAATGGCGTGGCCCTGCTGGAAGGTCACGGCAAGTTGCTGGCCAACAAGGAAGTGGAGGTCACCGCGGCCGATGGCAGCACCCAGCGCATCAGCGCCACCAGCATCATTCTCGCCCCCGGCTCACGGCCTATCGATATCGCCGCCGCGCCGCTGACGGACAAGGTGATCGTCGATTCCACCGGAGCCCTGGAATTCACCAGCGTGCCCAAGCGTCTTGGGGTGATCGGCGCCGGCGTCATCGGCCTGGAACTGGGCTCGGTCTGGGCCCGCCTGGGCGCCGAAGTGACGGTGCTCGAAGCCCTCGACAGCTTCCTGCCGGCAGTGGACGTACAGATCGCCAAGGAGGCGCAGAAGATCCTCGGCAAGCAAGGCCTGGATATCCGTCTGGGTGCCCGGATGACGGCGTCCGAAGTGCAGGGCGACAGCGTCAAGGTCAGCCTCAGCGAGGCCGGCGAAGACAAGCAGCAGACCTTCGACCGCCTGATCGTCGCCGTGGGTCGTCGGCCCCTGACCACCGACCTGTTGGCGCCTGACAGCGGCGTACAACTGGATGAGCGCGGCTTCATCCACGTCGACGGTCAGTGCCTGACCAGCGTGCCCGGGGTGTTCGCCATTGGCGACGTGGTACGCGGCCCGATGCTGGCGCACAAGGCGTCGGAAGAAGGAGTGATGGTGGCCGAGAGCCTTGCCGGGCATCACCATCCGCTCAATTACGAGCTGATCCCGTCAGTGATCTACACCCACCCGGAAATCGCCTGGGTCGGCCAGACCGAGCAGGCCCTCAAGGCCCAGGGCATCGAGCTGAACATCGGCACCTTCCCCTTCGCCGCCAGCAGCCGCGCCATGGCGGCCAACGACACCGCCGGGCTGGTCAAGGTAATTGCCGATGCGCGCACCGACCGGGTACTGGGCGTGCATGTGATCGGGCCGGGCGCTGCGGAACTGGTCCAGGAAGGCGCGATCGGCATGGAGTTCGGCACCAGCGCCGAAGACCTGGGGATGATGGTGTTCTCCCATCCGACCCTGTCCGAAGCCCTGCATGAAGCCGCACTGTCGGTGAATGGCCAGGCGATTCATATCGGCAATCGCAAGAAGAAAGCTCCCGCCAGCGTCAAATAGCCAGCCTTCCCCGGCCTCGCTCGTTCAGCGGGGCCGGGGCTTGCTGCATCCTCCGTGTTTCAGCGAAAGAACGGCACATCCCCCAGAATGGTCGCGCGGTGCATGACTCGGCGCTGTGGACGGTAGTCGTCCACCGCATAGTGCTGGGTCACGCGGTTGTCCCAGAACGCCACGTCGTTTTCCTGCCAGCGCCAGCGGATGGTGAATTCCGGGCGGGTGGCGTGGGCGAACAGCAGCTTGAGGATGGCTTCGCTTTCGCTCTCGGACAGTTCGTTGATCTTGGTGGTGAATCCGTCGTTGACGAACAGCGACTTGCGTCCGCTCACCGGATGGGTGCGGATCACCGGGTGCGACAGCGGCGGGTTCTTGCGCCGGGTTTCCTCCCAGCGCGCCAGGTCTTCGGGGGTGTTGCCGAAGCGCTCCAGAGGGAAGGACTTGATGAACTCGTGGGTGGCGGTCAGGCCCTGGAGCAGGTTCTTCATCGGCTCGGACAAGGCTTCGTAGGCGGCAATGCCGCTGGCCCACAGGGTGTCGCCGCCGAACTCCGGCAGCAGCTTGGCGCTGAGCACCGCGCCCAGGGCCGGGGTCGGCAGAAAGGTTACGTCGGTGTGCCAGATGGCGTTGTCGCGCACGTCGGTCTCGGCGGTATCGAGGATCAATACCTCCGGCTGCTCCGGCACATTGGGGTAGATCGGGTGGATGTGCAGGTCGCCGAAGCAGGCGGCGAAACGCGCCTGCTGCTGCGGGGTGACCGGCTGGTTGCGAAAGAACAGTACCTGGTGCTTGAGCAGCGCCTGCTCGATGGCGTCACGATGTTCGATGCTCAAGGGCTGGCTGATATCGATGCCGCCGATCTGGGCGCCGAGGGCGGAGCTTAGAGGAGTGATGGTCAGGCTCATGATCGTTCTCTTGTACGGCGCCGGACGTCGGCGTGGTCGGATTCGGTTTATCTGCATCAATCTTAAAATCGCTGGCATGCACGGTTCTTGTAGCCGCTGCCGAGCCTTGGCGAGGCTGCGAACGTCTGCGCAGCAAACGCAAACCCTTGCAGCGCGGTCGTCCTGGCCGATCGCTGCGAGCGCTGTGCGCTCGGTCGCAGCCTCTCGGGGGCTGCAGCGGCTACAGACAACCGGGGCAATCGACGCAAGGCAGGCGCCAGTCAGTGGCTCTGGCCATGCCAGGGCACCAGCTTGCGCTGCAGGGCGCGCAGGCCCATTTCCATGGCGAAGGCGATCAGGGCAATCACCAGGATCCCCAGCACCACCACATCGGTGACCAGGAATTGCGCGGCGGACTGCACCATGAAACCCAGGCCGCTGGTGGCGGCAATCAGCTCTGCCGCCACCAGGGTCGACCAGCCCACGCCCAGGCCGATGCGCACGCCGGTGAGGATGTCCGGCAAGGCGCTGGGCAGGATCACATGGCGAATCAGCTGGGCCCGGGTAGCCCCCAGGGACTGGGCGGCGCGCAGCTTCGCCGGGTCCACGGTGCGCACGCCGGTAGCGGTGGCGATGGCGATCGGGGCGAAGATCGCAAGGTAGATCAGCAGCACCTTGGACAGCTCGCCAATCCCGCACCAGATGACGATCAGCGGCAGGTAGGCCAGGGGCGGAATCGGCCGGTAGAACTCGATCAGCGGGTCGAGCACGCCACGGGCGATGCGGTTGGCGCCGATGGCGATGCCCACCGGAATCGCCGTCAGCACGGCAAAGCCCAGGGCCAGGCCGATGCGTTGCAGGCTCGCCGCCAGGTGCTGCCATAGGGTGGAATCCATGTAGCCGCTGGTGGCCAGCAACCAGCCCTTTTGCAGCACCGCAGAAGGGGGCGGCAGGAACAGCGGCTCGATCAGGCCGGTGGCGGTGACGGCCCACCACAAGGCCAGCAGGACCACCAGGGTCAGCACGCTGATCCAGCGGGTGCTCAGGCTGCGGCGCGCGATTTGTGGCGCTTTGGGGTTGGCATCGCCGGTGGCGGTGGCGGGAATCTCGTAGCTGCTCATGGCCGCTCCTGCTGCTGGGTGGCGCTGCGCTGGGAGAACACCCGGGCCAGCACGTGTTCGCGGGTTTCGATGAACCGCGGGTCGGACTTGATCGCCCGCGCCGACTCGCCGGCGGCGTAGCGCTGGCCGAAGTCCAGGTTCAGGCGTTCGACGATCTGCCCCGGGTTGGGCGCCAGGAGAATCAGCTCGGTGGCCAGGAACACCGCTTCTTCGATGTCGTGGGTAATCAGGAATACCGGCTTGGCGGTACGGCGCCAGACTTGCAGCAACAGCTCCTGCATCTGCTCGCGAGTGAAGGCATCCAGGGCACCGAAGGGTTCGTCCATCAGCAGCACCCGCGGGTCGGCCGCCAGGGCGCGGGCCAGGCCCACTCGCTGCTTCTGGCCACCGGAGAGCTGCCAGATGCGGCGCTTGTCGAAGCCGGCCAGGTCCACCAGGGCAAGCATTTCCCGAGCCCGCGCTTCGCGCTTGTCGCGGGCCACGCCGGCCAGCTCCAGGCCGACGGCGACGTTGCCCAGCACGTCCTGCCAGGGCAGCAGGGCATCGTCTTGGAACACCACGCCGCGTTCGGCGCTGGGGCCCTGCACCGGTACGCCATCAAGCTGGATGCGCCCGGCGCTGGGTTCGACGAAGCCGGCAATCAGGTTCAGCAGCGAGGTCTTGCCGCTGCCGGAAGGGCCCAGGGCGACCAGCAGTTGCTGTGGCCCCAGGGTCAGGGAAATATCCGCCAGCACCGGTTCGGCGGCGCCGGGGTACTGTGCGCTGATGCGCTCCAGTTGTAGCAAGGCCATGACGGCTATCTCCTGTCCTGACGCGGGTTATTCAGGGATGAACTTGGCGCTGACGTAGGGGGCGTAGTCCGGCAGCACTGCCTCGACCTTGCCCTGCTCCTTGAGGAACGCGGCGGTGTCGGTGATGGCCTTGGTGGTCGGGGCGCCGAGGCTGACCACCTGATCGGCGGCCAGTGGGTAGACGTTGCCTTGCAGCAGCAGCGGGATATCGCTGGCCTTGGCCCCGGAGAGCTTCACCAGCTTGTCGACGTTGCCCTGGTTGGCCAGCCAGGCTTGCGGGTCCTTGCGGTACTGGGCGTAGGCATCCAGGGTCACCTTGGCAAAGGCCGTGACGATTTCCGGGTGCTTCTCGGCGAAATCCTTGCGCACGATCCAGGCGTCGAAGGTCGGCGCGCCGAACTTGGCCAGCTCGCCGGAGGTGATCAGCACCTTGCCGTTTTCCTTGGCCACGCCCAGGGCCGGGTCCCAGACGTAGGTGGCGTCGATATCGCCGCGTTTCCAGGCGGCGATGATCGCCGGTGGCGCGAGGTTGAGGATCTGTACTTTCGAAGGGTCGATGTTCCAGTGCTTCAGGGCGGCCAGCAGGCTGTAGTGGCCGGTGGAAACGAAGGGCACGGCGACTTTCTTGCCGACCAGATCCTGAGGGCTGTTGATCCCGGAACCGTCCCGGGCCACCAGGGCTTCGGCGGCGCCGATCTGGGTGGCGATGAGGAAGGTCTGCACCGGCACCTTGCGGGTGATGGCGGCGGTCAGCGGGCTGGAGCCCAGGTAGCCGATCTGCACATCGCCGGAAGCGATGGCGGCGATGACGTCGGCACCGTTGTCGAATTTGCGCCAGTTGATCTTGGCCTGGGTGGCTTTTTCGTAGCTGCCGTCGGCTTGGGCGACCTTGGCCGGGTCGACGGTGGTCTGGTAGGCGACGGTGACGTCGGCCGCCTGGGCGAAGAAACTCGCTGCGGCCAGGGACGCGGCCGCCAGGAGGCGAAGGGGGAAATGCAGTTTCATGGAAGGCTCCTCATAGGCGGCCGGTGATCGGCGTGGGAGGAGACTAAATGATCTAAGAATGCAGAAATAAATAACTTATTTGCATTAGCTTATGAGGGGAATATGTAGCGTGCTGTTCGCCGGCAAGCCGGCTCCTACGGGAGGGGTGTAGGAGCCGGCTGGCCGGCGAAGCGTCAGTTGCTGATGGCCAGGATGCTGGCCTGGTAGGCACCGACGAACACGTCGAAATCACCCACCTCGTTCTGTTCAAGCTCGGTCTGCTGTTCCAGGGATTTGCGCGCCGCTTCTTCGAAGGCGGCTTGCTCTTCCTTGCTCAGTGCCTGGCTGCGGAAGTACTCGGCATGGGCCTGGCTCTGGCGCAGGGAGAACTGGGTGAAGCTCTCCTTGTGCTCGCTCATGGCCGCCAGGACCTGGGCCGAAGGGGTCAGGGACGAATCCTTGACCTTGGCCAGTTGGGCGTCCAGGGCCTTGCTGTGCACGTCGCTGCCATGGCTCTGGTCGAGCAGGGCGGCCAGAGGGGCGATCTGCTCCAGCAGTTGGGCGGCCCACTCCTTCATTTCCACCGGCTGGCCCTGGCGTTGCAGCTGCAGGCCCGGGCGCCGGCCTTCCTTGACCACGGCGAGGAAGTTTGAGGTGGCATTGCCGCACTCGTTGTTCTCGAACAGCGGGCTGTCGTTGAGTGCGCAATACAGCAGAAAGGCGTCGAGGAAGCGGGCTTCCTGGATGTCGATGCCCAGTGGCAGGAACGGGTTGATGTCCAGGCAGCGTACTTCGACGTACTGGATACCCCGGGCCATCAGCGCCTGGATCGGCCGCTCGCCGGTGTAGGTCACGCGCTTGGGGCGGATGTTGGAGTAGTACTCGTTTTCGATCTGCAGGATGTTGGTGTTCAGTTGCACCCACTCGCCATCCTTGTGGGTGCCGACTTCCACATAGGGCGCGTAGGGCGTGGCCACGGCCTTGCGCAGGCTGTCGGTGTAGCTGTTCAGGTCGTTGTAGCAAGGGGTCAGGCCGGCCTGGGCCTTGCTCTGGTAGCCCAGGTCGCTCATGCGCAGGCTGGTGGCGTAGGGCAGGTACAGGGTCTCGGCGTCCAACTGCTCCAGCTGGTGCGAGCGGCCGCGCAGGAAGCCCGCGTCCAGGGCCGGCGAGGCACCGAACAGGTACATCAGCAGCCAGCTGTAGCGACGGAAATTGCGGATCAGCGCGATATAGGCCGAGGACTGGTAGTCACGGTCGGTGCCGACAAAGCCCTCGGCCTGCTTGAGCAGCGGCCATAGCTGTTCCGGCAGGGAAAAGTTGTAGTGGATCCCGGCAATGCACTGCATGGTCTTGCCGTAGCGCAGGGCCAGGCCCTTGCGGTACACGTACTTGAGCTGACCGATGTTGGAGGTGCCGTAGTAGGCGATGGGGATATCTTCCTCGGCCGGCAACGGGCACGGCATCGATGGACTCCACAGGTACTCGTTGCCGAGCTTGCTGTAGGCGAAGCGATGAATCTTGTCGAGGCTGGCCAGGGTGTCCGCCGGGTCCTTGAGGGCCGGGGTGATGAACTCCAGCAGCGACTCGGAGTAGTCCGTGGTGATCTGTTCGTTGGTCAGCGCGGAACCCAGTTCTTCCGGGTGCGGGGTCTGTGCCAGGCGGCCTTCGCCGGTGACACGCAGGCATTCACGTTCGATACCGTGCAGGCACTGCTCGAGCAGAGAGAGGTTAGCGCGCTCGCCGAGCAGAGCCAGGCGGCGGTTGAGAAGTTCGCTCAAGTTGGATTCCTTCACGCGTCAGTCGCCCCAATATGGGGGTGGGCAGGACGGTCTACAAGGGTGAAGTTAAAACTGGCGTTTTCGCCTGGTTTTTGAGTCAAGCCGACTCGCCTGAAAACGCCAATCCTTCATCCCTGAATCTGGCTTTAGCGCGGGCAGAAAACTCCGACGCCGCTTTCGCAGCGCCGAAATTAACCCAAATTCATGACAGGGAGCTATAGGACGGCGAAGGTGCCTTGTGCTTTTGCGACCAGTTTGTCGCCCTGGATCACGTCCGCTTCCACCACCAGGGTGCGGCGGCCGGGGTGGATCACCTTGGCCCGGCACAGCACTTCACCCTCGGCCACGGCGCGGATGTAGTTGATCTTGCACTCGATGGTGGCGCTCTGCTGGTCAAAGCCGTGGGTGCTGGAACAGGCCAGCCCCATGGCAATGTCCACCAGGCTGAAGATCGCCCCGCCGTGCAGCTTCTGCCCGCGATTGCGCAGTTGCGGGGTCAGCTCCAGGGCGACGTCCGCTTCGCCGGTTTCCAGGCGTTGCAGACGGCAGCCGAGCAATTGGCTGAAGGCGCTTTCGGTCAGGCCGGCAGGGATCTGCATCAGCGTTTCTTCAACTGCTTGGCGTTGGCGAACAGCGAGGCCATGGCGTTGTTGCTCGGGGCGGGCGCGGCGCTCTCCTTGCGCGGTGCATTGCCCTGGGAGGAGCGTGGCGCCGAGCCGGGGCGGGAGCCACGGGCACCGTCGATCTTCTCGCCCGGGGTGTCGCCCATGCGCATCGACAGGCCGACGCGTTTGCGCGGGATATCGACTTCCATGACCTTCACTTTCACCACGTCACCGGCCTTCACCGCTTCGCGTGGGTCCTTGATGAACTTCTCCGACAGCGCCGAAATGTGCACCAGGCCGTCCTGGTGCACGCCGATGTCGACGAAGGCCCCGAAATTGGTGACGTTGGTCACCACGCCTTCGAGGATCATCCCCAGTTGCAGGTCCTTGAGGTCTTCGACACCGTCCTGGAACTCGGCGGTCTTGAACTCGGGGCGCGGGTCGCGGCCGGGCTTGTCCAGTTCCTGGAGGATGTCGGTGACGGTGGGCAGGCCGAAGGTTTCGTCGGTGAACTTTTTCGGGTCCAGGCGCTTGAGGAAGCCGCTGTCGCCGATCAGCGAGCGGATGTCGCGGCCGGTGTCGGCGGCGATGCGTTGTACCAGCGGGTAGGCTTCCGGGTGCACTGCGGAAGCGTCCAGCGGGTTGTCGCCGTTCATCACACGCAGGAAGCCGGCGGCCTGTTCGAAGGTCTTTTCACCCAGGCGGGCGACTTTTTTCAGCGCGGCGCGGGTCTTGAAGGCACCGTGTTCGTCGCGGTGGCTGACGATGTTCTGCGCCAGGGTCGCGTTGAGGCCGGAGATCCGCGCCAGCAGGGCCACGGAGGCGGTGTTGACGTCGACGCCCACGGCGTTCACGCAGTCTTCCACCACCGCGTCCAGGCCACGGGCCAGTTTCAGTTGCGAGACATCGTGCTGGTACTGGCCGACACCGATGGATTTCGGGTCGATCTTCACCAGCTCGGCCAGTGGATCCTGCAGGCGGCGGGCGATGGACACCGCGCCACGGATCGATACGTCCAGGTCCGGGAATTCCTTGGCCGCCAGCTCCGAGGCCGAGTACACCGATGCACCGGCTTCGGAGACCATGACCTTGGTCATCTTCATGGCCGGGTATTTCTTGATCAGCTCGGCCGCCAGCTTGTCGGTTTCCCGGCTGGCGGTGCCGTTGCCGATGGCGATCAGGTCCACCGAGTGCTTGGCGCACAGGGCAGCCAGTATGCCCAGGGTCTGGTCCCACTTGTTGTGCGGCACATGGGGGTAGACGGTGGCGTGGTCCAGCAGCTTGCCGGTGGCATCCACCACCGCCACCTTGCAGCCGGTGCGCAGGCCCGGGTCCAGGCCCAGGGTGGCGCGCGGGCCGGCCGGAGCGGCCAGCAGCAGGTCGTGCAGGTTGTGGGCGAAGACGTTGATCGCCTCGGTTTCCGCGCCATCGCGCAGCTCGCCCAGCAGGTCGGTTTCCAGGTGGGTGTAGAGCTTGACCTTCCAGGTCCAGCGCACCACTTCACCCAGCCATTTGTCGGCGGCACGGTTCTGGTTCTGGATGCCCACGTGCTGGCCGATCATGCCTTCGCAGGGGTGCATGGTGCCCGGCAGCTCGTCACCGACTTTCAGCGCGGAGCTGAGAATGCCTTCGTTGCGGCCACGGAAAATCGCCAGGGCGCGGTGCGACGGCATGCTTTTGAGTGGTTCATCGTGTTCGAAGTAGTCACGGAACTTGGCGCCTTCCTCTTCCTTGCCAGCCACCACGCGGGCGCTGATGGTCGCTTCCTGCTTGAGGAAATTGCGCAGCTTTTCCAGCAGGCTGGCGTCTTCGGCGAAGCGCTCCATCAGGATGTACTTGGCGCCTTCCAGGGCGGCCTTGACGTCGGCCACGCCTTTTTCGGCGTCGACGAAGCGTGCGGCTTCGGTTTCCGGAGCCAGGTTCGGGTCGTTGAACAGGCCGTCGGCCAGTTCGCCGAGGCCGGCTTCCAGGGCGATCTGGCCCTTGGTGCGGCGCTTCTGCTTATAAGGCAGGTAAAGGTCTTCGAGGCGGGTCTTGGTGTCGGCCAGCTTGATGTCGCGGGCCAGCTCCGGGGTCAGCTTGCCTTGCTCTTCGATGCTGGCCAGGATGCTGATCCGCCGTTCGTCGAGTTCTCGCAGGTAGCGCAGGCGCTCTTCCAGATGACGCAGCTGGGTGTCATCGAGGCTGCCGGTGACTTCTTTCCGGTAGCGGGCGATGAAGGGCACGGTGGAGCCTTCATCCAATAGAGCGACGGCCGCTTCGACCTGTTGTGGGCGTACGCCGAGTTCCTCGGCAATGCGGCTGTTGATGCTGTCCATAAAACCACCTGACAAATTGTGAAAGCAGGCCCGCGGGCACGAAAATAAGGCCCGGCGAGTCTGGTTGAGCGGCCTGGCACGCGCCGCCACCTGGATCAAAAGGCTGCCTGTTGACCCGTGAAATCGAAAAAATACTGCCGGCCCGGGTAAAAAAATAAACCGGCCGCAGGCGTACTGATCAGATATTGCCCAACACAAAAGGCGGCGCATTATACCCAGCGTTAGCCGTTGCGGGGTGATCGCCAGCCTCAGGCCGACAGCGGGTTTGCTGGCGATAGAGGAAAAATCTGCTAACAATGCACTCGGTGCGTATAACGGCAGCTACGCCATAATGCGCACCGAGATTAGAGGAGCATCCAATGAGCAGCACTGTACAAACTGCTGAAGGCGAAAAAATTCTTATTGTTGACGACGACCCTGGGCTGAGCAGCCTGCTGGAGCGTTTCTTCGTCAGCAAGGGCTACCGTGCCCGCGCAGTACCGAACACCGAGCAAATGGACCGCCTGCTGGGTCGCGAAGTGTTCAACCTGGTGGTACTCGACCTGATGCTGCCCGGCGAAGACGGCTTGACCGCATGCCGCCGCCTGCGCAGCGCGAACAACCAGATTCCGATCATCATGCTCACCGCCAAGGGCGACGAGCTGAGCCGCATCAAGGGCCTGGAACTGGGCGCCGACGATTACCTGGCCAAGCCGTTCAACCCCGACGAGCTGATGGCGCGGGTCAAGGCCGTATTGCGTCGCCAGTCCGCCCCGGTGCCGGGTGCGCCGGGCAGCGAAGACGAAAGCGTGACCTTCGGCGACTACGAGTTGTCCCTGGCCACCCGCGAGCTCAAGCGCGGCAATGAAGTGCACATGCTCACCACCGGTGAATTCGCGGTGCTCAAGGCGCTAGTGATGAACGCCCGCCAGCCGCTGACCCGGGACAAGTTGATGAACCTGGCCCGTGGTCGCGAATGGGACGCCCTGGAGCGCTCCATTGACGTGCAGATCTCCCGCCTGCGTCGGATGATCGAGCCCGATCCTTCCAAGCCGCGCTACATCCAGACCGTCTGGGGCGTGGGTTATGTCTTTGTGCCGGATGGCACCGCGACCAAGTGATCATTGATTTGTAGGAGCCAACGCCCGGGCCGGTAACGACCCGGGCGTTCGCATTCCGCAACGGTGCGAGCGCGAGTCGCTCCTGCAAAGTGTGTAGTGGCTGTTATGAAAACCCCGCTGTGGTTCCCCCAGAGTTTCTTCTCCCGCACCCTGTGGCTGGTGCTGATCGTGGTGCTGTTTTCCAAGGCATTGACCCTGGTTTATCTGTTGATGAACGAGGACGTGCTGGTGGACCGGCAGTACAGCCACGGCGTGGCCCTGACCCTGCGCGCCTACTGGGCCGCCGATGAATCCAACCGTGACCAGATCGCCGAGGCTGCCGGCCTGATCAAGGTGGTGGGCAGCGGCGTACCGGCCGGCGAGCAGCATTGGCCCTACAGCGAGATCTACCAGCGGCAGATGCAGGCCGAACTGGGCGCCGACACCGAAGTGCGCCTGCGCATGCATGCGCCGCCGGCGCTCTGGGTGCGGGCGCCGAGCCTGGGGGACGGCTGGCTCAAGGTGCCGCTGTACCCCCACCCGCTGCGGGGGCAGAAGATCTGGAGCGTGCTGGGCTGGTTCCTGGCCATTGGCCTCTTGTCCACCGCCTCGGCCTGGATCTTCGTCAGCCAGCTCAACCAGCCCCTCAAGCGCCTGGTGTATGCCGCCCGGCAACTGGGCCAGGGACGCAGCGTGCGCCTGCCCATCAGCGATACGCCCAGCGAAATGACCGAGGTCTACCGCGCGTTCAACCAGATGGCCGAGGACGTGGAACAGGCAGGGCGAGAGCGGGAGTTGATGCTGGCCGGGGTGTCCCACGACCTGCGCACGCCGCTGACCCGGCTGCGCCTGTCCCTGGAATTGATGGGCGATCACACTGACCTGACCGACGACATGGTGCGGGATATCGAGGACATGGACGCCATTCTCGACCAGTTCCTGGCCTTCATTCGCGATGGCCGCGACGAGTCGGTGGAAGAGGTGGACCTGGGCGATCTGGTGCAGGAAGTGGCGGCGCCCTACAACCAGAACGAAGAGCGGGTGCACCTGCGCCTGGAGCCGATCCAGCCGTTCCCGTTGCGCCGGGTGTCGATGAAGCGCCTGCTCAACAACCTGATCGGTAACGCCCTGAATCATGCGGGTACGGAAGTGGAAGTGGCGGCCTATGTGTCCGGTGACACCAATGCGCCCTATGTGGTGCTCAGCGTGATGGACCGTGGCGCGGGGATCGATCCTTCGGAACTGGAAGCGATCTTCAACCCCTTCACCCGTGGCGACCGTGCCCGGGGCGGCAAGGGCACCGGGCTGGGGCTGGCCATCGTCAAGCGGATTGCCGCCATGCACGGTGGCAATGTCGAACTGCGCAACCGCCCCGATGGTGGCCTGGAAGCGCGGGTACGCCTGCCGCTGGGCTTGCTGCTGCCCCGTGATGCGGATTGATCAGGGCTTCGCTCCTGCAGGCAGCACATAGCCCGTAGGAGCTGGCTTGCCAGCGCAAGGCCGGCCACGCGATCCCTAGCCCTTGCCCTTGGTCCGGGTCATGTTCGGCCCGCCGTTCTTCTCGATGTGCTCGATGATGATTCCCGCCACGTTCTTGCCGGTGGTGGTCTCGATGCCTTCCAGGCCCGGCGAGGAATTGACTTCCATCACCAGCGGCCCGTGATTGGAACGCAGGATATCCACCCCTGCCACGCTCAGGCCCATGACCTTGGCCGCCCGCAACGCAGTCATGCGTTCTTCGGGAGTGATCTTGATCAGGCTGGCGCTGCCGCCGCGATGCAGGTTGGAGCGAAACTCCCCCGGCTTGGCCTGGCGTTTCATTGCCGCGATCACCTTGTCCCCCACCACGAAGCAGCGAATGTCGGCGCCGCCGGCCTCCTTGATGTACTCCTGGACCATGATGTTCTGCTTCAGGCCCATGAAGGCCTCGATCACCGATTCCGCCGCCGTGGCGGTTTCACACAGCACCACGCCGATGCCCTGGGTGCCTTCCAGCACCTTGATCACCAATGGCGCGCCGTTGACCATCTCGATCAGGTCGGGAATGTCGTCCGGGGAATGGGCGAAGCCGGTCACCGGCAGGCCGATACCACGCCGCGACAGCAACTGCAGCGAGCGCAGCTTGTCCCGGGAGCGGGCGATGGCCACCGATTCGTTGAGGGGGAACACCCCCATCATTTCGAACTGGCGCAGCACCGCGCAGCCATAGAAGGTCACCGAGGCACCGATCCGCGGGATCACCGCATCGAAGCCTTCCAGGGGCTTGCCGCGGTAGTGGATCTGCGGCTTGTGACTGGCGATGTTCATGTAGGCGCGCAGGGTATCGACCACTACCATTTCATGGCCACGCTCGGTGCCGGCCTCGACCAGACGACGAGTGGAATACAGACGCGGGTTACGCGACAGCACAGCGATCTTCATGCAACACCTGTGGCAGAGGTAGTGGATACCGGGAACACCGGTTTGTCTTGTACGTACTTGATGCCCGGATTGACCACCAGTTGGCCGTCGATCAGAGCCTTGGAACCCAGCAGCAGGCGATAGCGCATGGCCTTGCGGCAGGCGAGGGTGAACTCCACCCGCCACACCCGATCGCCCAGGGCCAGGGTGGTGCTGATCACGTAGCGCACCTGGGCCTGGCCATTGGAGCTTTTAATGGTTTTCATCGCCACCAGCGGCGCTTCGCAACGCCGGTGACGCAACTGCACCACACTGCCCAGGTGGGCATTGAAGCGCACCCACTGCTCACCGTCGCGCTCGAAAGGCTCGATCTCGGTGGCATGCAGGCTGGAGGTGCTGGCCCCGGTGTCGATCTTGGCGCGCAGGCCGGCCACGCCCAGATCCGGGAGCGCCACCCACTCGCGCAGACCGACAACGGTCAAATGGTCAAAAGTCTTCAATAAGGAAAATCCGCAATTAGCTGTTCCAGGCCGCGGCCGGAACCTCGGCCAGGGCTTTGAATGCAGGCTTGGCGAACCAGTAGCCCTGCATCAGATAAATTCCACAGTCGCTGAGAAAGTCCCGTTCACCGGCGCTTTCAATACCTTCGGCGATGACTGTAACCCCCAACTCCGCACACATTGTGACAATCGCGCGGATGATCGCCTGGCGTACGCGATCCTGGTCCACATCGCGCACCAGCGCCATGTCGAGCTTGATCAGGTCGGGTTGGAAATCCGCCAGCAGGTTCAGCCCCGAGTACCCCGAGCCGAAGTCGTCGATGGCGGTCTTGAAGCCGAATTCGCGGTATTCACGCAGAATATTGGTCAAATGGCGATAGTTATCTACGTGCTGGCTTTCCAGGGTTTCGAAAATCAGCCGGTCCAGGGGAAAACGCTGGGCCCGGGCCGCCTCCAGGGTGCTGCGGATGCACAGTTCCGGCCGGTACACGGCGTTGGGCATGAAGTTGATCGACAGGTGGCTTTGCATACCCAACTGGGCGGCGAGGGCGATTGCCTGGGTCCGGCAGCGCTGGTCGAAACGGTAGCGATTGCTGTCATTGACCTGGCCCAGCACCGTTCCCGCGCCTTCGCCATTGACCCCGCGCACCAGGGCTTCGTGGGCGAAGACCGAGTGGTCCCGCAGATCGACTATGGGCTGGTAGGCGAAGGAAAAATCGAAGCCCAGTGGCTGGCTTTGCTGGCAACCTTCGCAACGGTTGCCGGGCGAGGTCAGGGAAGTGGGGAAGTCAGTCACGGGGACTCCTCGCGTATCAGGGCGCAACCTGGGTTATTTTAGGTGAGCGGCAGGGTTTATGAGAGCCCGCTTGCAGGCGGTAAAGTTGCGACATTTTTCAGCGAGGGGAATTCCAGTGGCGCACAAGCAGGAAGAAGAGGACAAGGTTCGTCTGGATAAATGGCTGTGGGCGGCGCGCTTCTACAAGACCCGGGCCCTGGCCAAGACAGCGATTGAAAGCGGCAAGGTGCATCACCGGGGCGAGCGCTGCAAACCGGGCAAGGAGCCACGGGTAGGGGACGAGTACCAGATCCGTACCGGTTTCGACGAACGCACCGTGGTGGTCCAGGCCCTGTCCATCGTCCGCCGTGGCGCTCCTGAAGCACAGGCTCTGTACGCGGAAACCGAGGCCAGCATCGCCAAGCGCGAAGCCGCTGCGGCCCAGCGCAAGGCTGGTGCCCTAGGAGTGAGCACCGACGGTAAACCGAGCAAGAAACAGCGCCGGGACCTGTTCAAGTTCCACGGCAGCAACCACGAATGAAACCGTAGGAGCCGGCAAGCCGGCTCCTACGGGGCTGCTTAGCGCAGCAGGCTGCTGGCGCGCACCACGCTCATGCGCGAGAGCACGGGCATCCGGCTCAACAGGTTGAACAGCGGGTGGGTCAGGCGCAGCAGGAAGTTCGACATCCGCGCCGCGTACGGGGTGTAGTAGCCCCAGCCCAGGGCCAGCACCGCCAGCAGCACACCGCCGATGTAGTCGTCCTGGCCCCAGTGGGCGCCTGCCACCAGGCGCGGCATCATGAACAGCAGGGTCAGGCCCCAGACGATCAGGAACTGGCCGATGCTGCGGCTGAAGATCCCCATGAACAGGCCCCAGATCAGCAGCACCGAAGCGTGGTCGCCCGGGAAGCTCTGGCTGGAGCGGTCCTTGAGTTCCCAGGTCTTTTCCCAGCCCGGGAAGTAGTCGCTCATGTGCACGGCGCCTTCCAGCACCATGGACGGGCTGTTGTGCTGCCAGTTCATGACGGCTACCAGCTTGGAAAACAGCGCGCGAATCACCACCATCAGAATCAGGATCGATAGAAAGCCGAAGAAGGCACGGCGCACGTCCACCGCCTTGAACACCCAGTCACCGCGAATCAGCAGGCCGAGCATGATCAGCCCCACCACGATATCGAACGGCCGCAGGCTGGCCACTGCCCAGATATGCAGCCAGGTCGAGTTGCTTGCCAGAGGGGCGTTGAGGTGGTGGAACAGCCATTCGTCGAAGACCGTGCAGAGCGCCTGCCCGGTGGGCCACAACCAGAAACCCAGCAGGGCCAAAGGGAGTAAATTGCACAGAACCAGCTTGCCGAGGTTCCACCTTGCTTGGAACAAACCCGGATTGTTCATAAAATATCTCCAATCACCGCAAAACTGCACCCTCATGGTGCAAAGCCGCAATTTTCGGTGCTTGTCACCTTTTTGTCATCATTCAGATACCCAGACCTATGACTGATTTGCCGGATACCGACTTCACTCAACGCTTCATCTTCGATGAGAGCGACACCCGCGGCGAGCTGGTGGCGCTGGAGCGCAGTTACGCGGAAGTCCTCGCCAAACACCCCTATCCCGAGCCGGTTGCACAGCTGCTTGGCGAACTGATGGCGGCGGCATCGTTGCTGGTCGGCACCCTGAAATTCGATGGCTTGCTGATTCTCCAGGCCCGTTCCGAAGGCCCGGTGCCGCTGCTGATGATCGAGTGCTCCAGCGAGCGCGAGATCCGTGGCCTGGCCCGTTACGACGCGGAGCAGATCGCCCCTGATGCCACCCTCGCCGACCTGATGCCCAACGGCGTCCTGGCCCTGACCGTGGACCCGACCAATGGCCAGCGCTACCAGGGCATCGTCGACCTGGACGGCACCAACCTGGCGGAATGCTTCACCAACTACTTCGTCATGTCGCAACAGACCGGCACCCGTTTCTGGCTCTATGCCGACGGCCGCAGCGCCCGTGGCCTGCTCCTGCAACAACTGCCCGCCGACCGCCTGCGTGATCAGGAAGAGCGTGACGCCAGCTGGCAGCACCTCACTGCTCTGGCCAGCACCCTGACCGCCGATGAGCTGCTGAGCCTGGACAACGAAACCGTGCTCCACCGCCTGTACCACGAAGAAGCCGTGCGCCTGTTCGACGTGCAGCCGCTGCGTTTTCGCTGCAGTTGCTCGCGGGAACGCTCGGGCAATGCGCTGGTCAGCCTGGGTCTGGAAGATGCCCAGCAACTGGTGGTCGAACATGGCGGCAGCATCGAGATCGATTGCCAGTTCTGCAACGAACGCTACCTGTTCGATGCCGCTGATATCGCGCAATTGTTCGCGGGGGCGGGCGTGGATACGCCGTCAGATACTCGTCACTAAAACGATTCAGCGCAGGTAAATCACCTGGCAAACGCCGGAATTACGCCGTGCTGACGGGAGGGCCCTACTATTTTGGGGCTTTTCTGGCATAATCCGGCGCACTTTTTTCGCGGTAGTAGTGCGCGAGTTTCTACTACAAAACGTTTGGAGCACTCGGCCAATGGCCGACGGGGAACCTCATGACGCAAGCCAATAACGCCGTGTACACCGATCTGAGTGTGGATGATCTGGTCAAAGAAGCCCTGAACCGCGGTGAGGGCGAGCTTGCCGATACCGGCGCTCTGGTGGTTCGCACCGGTCATCGTACCGGCCGTTCGCCAGTGGATCGTTTCATCGTAGAAGAGCCCAGCACCCAGGACGCTATCGCCTGGGGCCCGATCAACCGCAAGTTCCCGGCGGCCAAGTTCGACGCCCTGTGGGACCGCGTTGAAGCCTACCTGGGCGAGCGCGAGCGTTTTGTTTCCCATGTGCATGTAGGTTCCGATCCGGCGCACTACCTGCCGGTGAAAATGACCACCGAGACCGCCTGGCACAACCTGTTCGGCCGCTGCCTGTTCATCAACCCCGAGCAGTACAACGCCGGTGGCAAGGATGAGTGGCAGATCCTCAACGCGCCGAACTTCGTCTGCGAGCCAGAGCGCGACGGCACCAACTCCGATGGCACCGTGATCCTCAACTTCGCGGCCAAGAAAGTGCTGATCGCCGGCATGCGCTACGCCGGTGAAATGAAGAAAGCCCTGTTCTCCGTGCAGAACTTCCTGCTGCCGGCTGCCGACGTACTGCCGATGCACTGCGCCGCCAACATGGGCGAAGAAGGCGACGTGACCCTGTTCTTCGGTCTGTCGGGCACCGGCAAGACCACCTTGTCCGCCGATGAAAGCCGTTACCTGATCGGTGACGACGAACACGGTTGGGGCGTGGGCGTGGTGTTCAACATCGAAGGCGGTTGCTATGCCAAGTGCATCGACTTGTCGGAAAAGAACGAGCCGGTGATCTGGAAAGCCATCCAGCACGGTGCCGTTCTGGAAAACGTGGTGATCGACCCGGTCACCAAGAAAGCCGACTACGCCGACGACAGCCTGACCCAGAACAGCCGCGCCGCCTACCCGCGCGAGCTGATCGAAAAACGCGCGCCGAAGAACCTCGGTGGCGAGCCTAACGCCGTGATCTTCCTGACCTGCGACCTGACCGGCGTACTGCCGCCCGTCTCGATCCTCAGCGAAGAACAAGCCGCCTACCACTTCCTGTCCGGCTACACCGCTCTGGTGGGCTCGACTGAAATGGGTTCGGGCTCGGGCATCAAGTCGACCTTCTCCACCTGCTTCGGCGCACCGTTCTTCCCGCGTCCGGCGGGCGAATACGCCGAGCTGCTGATCAAGCGCATCCGCGGTTTCGGCTCCAAGGTCTACCTGGTCAACACCGGCTGGACCGGCGGTGGCTACGGCGTGGGCAAACGCTTCAACATCCCCACCACCCGTGGCGTGATTGCAGCGATCCAGAGCGGCGCGCTGATCGGTGCCGAGACCGAGCACCTGGACATCGTCAACCTGGACGTGCCAAAAGCCGTACCGGGCGTCGAAACCGGCCTGCTCAACCCACGCAACACCTGGGCGGACAAAGCCGCCTACGACGAAGCCGCCAAGGCCCTGGCCGGCCTGTTCATCGAGAACTTCAAGAAGTTCGACGTGAGCGACGTGATCAAGGCCGCCGGTCCAAAGCTGTAAGCCTCGACCTGCAATGAAAAAGCCGCCCTTCGGGGCGGCTTTTTTGTGCGCCGCTGTAGCCGCAGGCGCAGGCTGCGATGGGATGCGCGGCATCCTCTGGGCCAGCCAGACACCCTCACGTCTTCAAGTGCAACACCAGCGCCCCCAGCAACACCAGCACCACACCCGTCACTTGCACCGCCGTCAGCCGCTCCTTGAAGAACACATAGCCCAGCACCGCGGCGATGCCGCCGGACAGCGTACTGATCACCGTCACCACCGACACCGAGCCGCTCATGGCGCCCCAGGAAAAGGCGAAGAAGGCGCCCAGGTTCATCAGGCTGGTGGAGGCCAGCAGGCCGCAGTTTTTCAGTGGCGGAATCTTCAGCCCGTCCGCGACTTTCAGCACCATCAGCAGCATTACGCCGCTGCCCACCGCGTAACCCAGCCAGAGCATGCTGATCGGCCCCAGTTGCGGCAGGGTGTAGCGGCCCTGCAGCCAGAAGCTGGTGCCATAGAGGAAGGCCGAGAGCAGGGCGAAGAAGATCGAGCGGCTGGCGGAGGTGCTGTGGGGCAGCTTGGAGTCCGAGTGCAGGCTGGAGAGGATCACGCCGATCACGCACAACAGGATGCACATGAGCTGCAGCAGGCTGATCTGCTCGCCACTGGCCCAGGACAGCAAGGTGGTGACCACACCGTAGGAGGTCACCAACGGGGCGACGATGGAGGCTTTGCCCAGGGCGAAGGCCTTGCCCAGGGCCAGGGCGCCGGAGACGGTGAAGGCCGCGGCGACCACGCCCATCAGCCAGACCTCCAGGGGCGCGGCCATGGCCTTGAGCAGGAAGGCGGGAAAGATCACCAGCAGCAGGCTCATCAGGGTGAGCCCCAGACTCTGGCTGAAGAACACCGCACGTTTCACGCCCACGGCGCGCACGTTGAGCCCCACGAGAAAATCGGTGCCGCCCCAGAGCAGGGCGGCGAGCAAGCCCATCAGTACGTCCACGGCATTTCCTTATGTACTGCCGTGAACCTTAGAGGCCTTCCAGCTCCTGAGTGTCCCAGCGTTGCTCCTTGAGCGCCCGGTACAGCATACCGATGGTCAGCGGAAGCTTGTCTCCCCGACCCTTGGCGCGGCGTTTGAAGGACACATCGTAGCCTTCGGGCTGGAAGTAGCGATAGCTGTCGAAATCGACAAAATCGATATCGAACTGTTCTTCCAGAGCGTTGAGTAAATGCCGGGCGTCGGCGCCGTCGCAACCCAGGTCGAGATTGATCGCGGTGTTCAGGCGAAGAGTCTTGCGCTCGGGCAGGCCTATTTCCTCATGCAGCAGTTGCATGAGCTGGCGCATGATGACGTCGTCGGGAAAGCCGGGGGCCAGTTGCATGGTCGGGGTTCACTTGCGGTTTCCAGGGGCTGCAGTGTAAGGCGAGTTGGGGTTTGGCTTGCAAGTGCTTGGAGGTCGGGGCGGGGGGCGTTGCTCCGGGTAGGCAAGACTGTCGTTTTGCGCTGTATTTACGGCGCCAGGCCGAGCATTGGCGGGCAAAACTGTGTATGGTTCGCCGCTGATGGGTGGGGCGGGACAGAGGTCCGGCCATCGTTATCAACAGGGATTTTGTTATGGCTTTTTTCCGCCTGGCGGCGTTGTTGTGGCTAGGGATGCTGATGAGTCCGGTGCAGGCTCAGTCGTTGTCGCTCCAGGTGCTGGATGCGGTGGTCAAGGACGCGGTGCTGGCCGATGCTGAAGTGCAGTTGGGGCAGGCTTCCGGGCGGACCGATGCCCAGGGGCGAGTGACGCTGGAGGCCGCCGATTCGCCGGGCAGTGAACTGCTGATCCGCAAGCTCGGTTATGCCGACCTGCGGGCCAAGTGCCCGTGCCAGGGGCTGAGCTACGCCATGAGCCCGGTGCTCAAGGATCCGCAAAGCCTGCGCGTGGTGCTGAGCTGGAGTGCACCGGGGGAAGACCTGGATGCGCATTTGAGCTATCCCCACCGGTTGCTGTATTACGCCACCGGCACCGGGCCGGGGGCGCGGATGAATGTGGATAGCACCGACAGCCGCGGGCCGGAGACCCTCACCATCGAACAGCCTGTGCCGGGCGATGCCTACGTGTATGCCGTGCACGACTTTACCAACGGTAATAATCCCGAATCCTTGCGCCTGGGCCGCAGCCAGGCGCAGGTCTTTGTCTATAAGGGCCCGACGCTGATGCGCAGCTACCGGGTGCCACAGAACCGCCAGGGCAACCTCTGGGTAGTGTTTCGCCTGACGGCCAATGGCCAACTGCAGGACATCGATCGGGTGCTGCAAGGTAACGAGGAAGTGGAGTCGCGGATGAGCGACCTCGACCCGCTGCTACTGGCCAATGGCAAGCCCATTGATGCAGTGTTGGCCAGGGACGAGGGGCCGGTGGATGCCAAGAGCCTCAACCAGAAAGGCGAGGCTTCCTACCGCAAGGGCGACTTCGGCAGTGCGGGTATCTACTATCGCGAAGCCATCGAGCTGGACCCAGGCTTTGCCCAGGCCTACAGCAACCTGGCCCTGTCCAACCGCAAGAACAGCCGCCCCGATGAGGCCGTGGCCGCCGATCGCCAGGCAATCGCCCTGGCCAGTGGCCCATCGGCGCCCACCATACGCGCCAGCGCCTACTACGACATGGGGCGCATCTACGAAGACGCCGGGCAATTGGTCACGGCGCTGGAGCACTACCGCAAGGCCCGGGAGCAGAAGGCCAACCCGGTGTACGACAAGGCGATAGAGCGGTTGCAGAACCGCTGATCACACAGGCAGAAGTTATCTCCACAACGCGCCGGCAGTGGCGCGTTGTGCATTTATGGAGGTTGGTATGCGAATTCGTGTTTTCCCCTGGTTGCTGGCGCTGTGTCTGACCACAGGGGTGGCCCAGGCGGCCGGGCCGCTGGTGTTCGCCACCATCGACCGCAGTGGCTGGCCGAATCCGCTGACCAGCGCCGCAGATTTCGATATCGCCTCCCGGGCCGAGATTCTGATGTTCAGCAAAGCCCTGCTGGCCACCGAGGCCTTGGATGATAAGGCCCTCAAGCAGCGGCTTGGAGTGCGGCAGCTTGACCGCAAGTCGGTGGATCAACTGCGCCAGCGTTTCTGGGACCAATTGCTGGACAACTACCGGCAGGCCAGCCAGGACTGTGACGGCCAGCCTTTTTGTCTGCAGGTACGCAACCTTGGGGAGCTGCGGCAACTGGCGGCCAGTTTCACCGGCGCCAGCAAGGCGGCCTACGGCGCCTGGGGTGAGGCCAGTGGGCAGTTTCATCAGCAGTACCTCAATGAACAGCTGCGCCTGGCCGCCTTGTTTCCCGCCGTCAGCAGTGAGATCCAGCGTATGGACCCGGCAGAGCGCCTGGGCGACGAACTGGCAGACCGGCAGTTTCTGCTGACCTTCGACGATGGGCCGAGCCTGAGAGACGGGCCTACGGATCAGTTGATCGAGATGCTGCGGGCCTACGATCTACATAGCCTTTTCTTTGTCCTGGGGGACTCGTTTCAGGCGCGCCTGAGCCAGTCTTCGGCAGGGAAAATGCGCGAGTTGTACGACGGTCAGTGTGTGGGCGTACATGGCTGGGAGCACAAGTCCCACTCCTCCTGGAACGAATGGCAAAGCTCGGTGATTCGCAGCACCAACTTGGCCAACCGCACGTTGACCAATGAGTACCTGCCGTTGTTCCGGCCGCCCTACGGGCAGCGTCGCAGTGACAGCGCCGGGTTCTTCAAGGCCCAGGGGGTGCAGGTGATGCTGTGGAACATCGACTCCCAGGACTGGAGCAAGAAGGTCGGCGCCGAGGCGGCCGCGCAGCGGGTGCAGACACTGATGCTGCTCTGGCGCCGGGGCATCATTCTGTTCCATGACACCCATGCCAAGGCCGCCCAGGCGGTGCCGGCCTTGCTCAAGGCCAATCAGCACAACGGCGTGCAGTGGCTGGATTGCCGGACCTTGCGCTAGCGGTGGCCTCCTTTAGCGGCAAGCCGGCTCCTGCGCTGGGGCTGGCTTGCCGATGAAGCTTCTTGTGCCCGGTATCATCCGGTAGCGCTTTTCCTTCGACCTTTTCTGGCCCCGCCGACCTGTCCCGCTAGTCTTCAAGACAGGTCAGCGGTCCAAGGAGTGACCCTTATGCACAGCACCCTGGAACAGGTCTTCGGTTATCCACAGTTTCGTCCGGGCCAGGAGGCCGCGGTCAGCGCGGTGCTCGCCGGGCGCTCGGCGGCAGCGATCTTTCCCACCGGCTCGGGCAAGTCCCTGTGCTACCAGTTGCCGGCCCTGCTGCTGCCGCACCTGACCCTGGTGGTCTCGCCGCTGCTGGCGCTGATGCAGGACCAGTTGGCCTTCCTCCAGCGCCACGGCATTGCCGCTGCCAGCATCGACTCGGCCCAGGGCCGGGATGAAGCCAATGAGGTCATGGCCCGGGCTCGTTCCGGGGAGCTGAAGATCCTGATGATCTCGGTGGAGCGGCTGAAGAACGAACGCTTTCGCAATTTTCTGCAGCAGGTGCCCATCTCCCTGCTGGTGGTGGACGAGGCGCACTGCATCTCCGAATGGGGCCACAACTTCCGCCCCGACTACCTGAAACTGCCGGACTACCAGCGCCAGTTCAACATCCCCCAGGCCCTGCTACTGACGGCCACGGCGACCCCCAAAGTGATCGCCGACATGCAGGCCAAGTTCGCCATCGCCCAGCAGGACGTGGTAACCACCGGTTTCTACCGACCCAACCTCAACCTGCTGGTGGAACCGGTACCGGGCGCCGACAAGCGTCGGCGGCTGGTGCAGTGGATGAGCGCCCGGGCCGGGCAGCCGAGCATTGTCTACGTGACCCTGCAGAAAACCGCCGAGCAGATCGCCGAGCACCTGAGCCAGCAAGGCATCGCCGCCGAGGCCTATCACGCCGGCCTGCCCCATGAGCAGCGCGAGTCGATCCAGCGTCGCTTCATGGAGGGCCGCAGCCACTGCATCGTCGCCACCATCGCCTTCGGCATGGGCATCGACAAGAGCGACATCCGCAACGTGGTGCACTTCGATCTGCCCAAGTCCATCGAGAACTACAGCCAGGAAATCGGTCGTGCCGGGCGCGACGGCCAGCCTTCGGATTGCCTGGTACTGGCCAACCGCGACAGCCTCAACGTGCTGGAAAACTTCGTCTATGGCGATACCCCGGAATTGAGTGGCATCCGTTGTGTGCTGGAGGAGTTGCAGGCATCGGCGGCGGACGGGCAATGGGAGTTCCTGCTCGGCCCCCTGGCGGACCAGAGCAACATTCGCCAACTGCCACTCAAGACCTTGCTGGTGCAGTTGGAACTGCGGGGCCTGATCGCGCCGCGCTATGCCTATTTCGCGGAATATCGCTTCAAACTGCTGCTGGAAACCGAGGCCCTGCTGGCGCGTTTCGAGGGCGAGCGGAGGGACTTCGTCGAGGCCGTGATCAACACTTCAAGCCGCGCCAGGACCTGGGCCACGGTGAATTTCGACGCGCTCTACGAGCAGTACCAGGCGCCGCGCACCCGGGTGGTCAAGGCCCTGGATTACTTCCAGGAAAAAGGCTGGGTAGAGCTGGAAAGCAAGCAGATGACCGAGGTCTACAGCCTGTTGCAGACGGACTTTGACCTGGCGGCACTGAGTGCCGACCTGCACGGTTATTTCACCCGCCACGAGGGCAGTGAAATTGCGCGGATCCACGCCATGCTCGACCTGTTCGCCACCGAGCAGTGCCTGGGTTACCGCCTGGCGGAGTATTTCGGCGACCGGCACGCACCCCAGCGTTGCGGGCATTGTTCGGTGTGCCATGGCCAGGTGGCGCGGCTGCCGGAGCCGCCGGTTCTGTCCGCGCTTGTGGATAAGAGTTTCGACGGGCTGTGTGGCCACTTTATCCACAGGCACCAGCAGCACACCGGCGATGTACCCGGGGCGGAACGCCTGACCCGTTTTCTCTGTGGTATCAGCGTGCCGTTGTTCACCCGGCTCAAGGCTCGGAGCATCCCCGGTTTCGCGGCACTGGAAGATTACCCTTATGCCGCGGTGCGGGCGTGGTGCGAGGCCCATTTGCCAGGCTAAAAATCCATCTGCTGAATGCTGCTCATCACAGGAATAAATTTCAAAAATGATGAGGGCCTGACTATGGTGGGGGCTGTCTTTGGATCGCCCACAAGAGAGCCAACATGAGCCAGACAGCTTTCGATATTCAGCGCGCCGCCGTGATCGGTGCCGGCACCATGGGCCGTGGCATTGTCATGTGCCTGGCCAATGCCGGCCTGCCGGTACTGTGGCTGGACAACAACCCGCAGATGCTCCAGCAGGCCCTGGCGGCGGTGGCGGACACCTACGCCCACAACGTGCGCCAGGGGCGCATCGATCAGGCCGAGGCCGATGCGCGGGTGGCGCGGATCAAGCCGGCGGCGGATTATCCACAGCTCGCCGACGTGGACCTGGTGATCGAGGCGGTCTACGAAAACCTCGAACTCAAGCAGCAGATCTTTCGTCAGCTGGACGCGACCCTCAAGCCCGAGGCGATCCTTGCCAGCAACACCTCGGCCCTGGATATCGACGCGATTGCCGCAGTCACCCAGCGGGCGCCACAGGTACTGGGCCTGCACTTCTTCAGCCCGGCCCACATCATGAAACTGCTGGAGGTGGTGCGCGCGGCCAAGACCGCTCCTGCGGTGCTCGACGCTGCCCTGGCCCTGGGGCAGCGCATGGGCAAGGTTAGTGTCGTGGCGGGCAACTGCTTCGGCTTCATCGGCAATCGCATGCTCAACACCTACGTGCTCGAGGCGCGCAAGATGCTGCTGGAAGGGGCGTTTCCCTATCAGGTGGATGGCGCCTTGCAGGGGTTCGGTTTCGCCATGGGCCCGTTCCGCATGTATGACGTGGTGGGCATCGACCTGGGCTGGCGCGCCCGGCAACTGGACGGTGTGGGCCAGGATGCGCCCGAGGTGCAGATCGACAACCGGTTGTGCGAGTCGGGTCGTTTCGGCCAGAAGAGTGGCGACGGCTACTACCACTACGAACCCGGCAGCCGCCAGGCCGAGCATGACCTGCAGGTGGATGCGCTGGTGCTGCAGGTCAGCGAGGAGCTGGGTTACCGGCGCCGGGACATCGGCCCCGAGGAGATCCTCGAGCGCTGCCTGCTGGCGCTGGTCAACGAAGGGGCGAAGATTCTCCAAGAGGGCATCGCCCAGTCGGCCGCCGACATCGACCGGGTCTATCTCAATGGCTACGGTTTTCCCAAGGAGCAGGGTGGGCCGATGAGCTGGGCGGATGCCCAGGGGCTGGAGCAGGTCCGTCAGCGTTTGCAGCACCTGCAAGCCGAGCACGGGGCGCATTGGCGCCCGGCGCAGTTGATCGAGGAACTGGCCGCGGCCGGAAAAGGGTTTGCCCAGGCTTAGCTGCCTGGGGTGAAATGCCGGGCGATCAACCGATCGCCCGGCCTTCAAACGATGGGAGAGAGCCCTGATGTCCGAGCCTATGCCGCAACGCGGCGACTATCGCCATTTCCAGCCGATCATCACCCGCTGGCATGACAACGATGTCTACGGCCACGTTAACAATGTCACCTACTACAGCTTCTTCGACACGGCGGTGAACACCTACCTGATCGAACGGGGCGGGCTGGATATCCATGACGGCGAGGTGGTGGGGTTCGTGGTCAGCTCGGCCTGCGATTACTTTGCGTCCATCGCCTTTCCCGAACGCATCGAGATTGGTTTGCGGGTCGGCAAGCTGGGCAACAGTTCAGTGCAGTACGAACTGGCGGTGTTCAAGGCGGGAGAGGCGGATGCCTGTGCAGCGGGACGTTTTGTCCATGTGTTCGTGGACCGGGCATCGAACCAGCCGGTGCCGATTCCGCCCGCATTGCGAGCGGCCCTGGAACAGCTGCTGGTGGCGTGAACGTCGATAATTGATCTGGAATCTGTAGCCGCTGCCGTAGGCTGCGATCGGCTCCGCAGGAGACGCTAACCTGCCTCCACGAGCCGCCTGACACACCGCAGCGCCTGCTCTGGCGAGCCCTGCGGCCTCGCTCGCAGCCTGCGGCAGCGGCTACAGGGGATCAGTCGCGGTAGTGGCGGTGCTTGCGATGCCCGTAGGCATGGCCACGGCCACGGTGGCCGTCGCGGTAGTAGCGGCGGTCGTCGCGGCCGCGGTAGTCGCGATCTTCCCGGGCACTTTCATTGCCCATGTAGTTGCCCAGCGCGCCGCCGGCGCCACCGCCTGCCGCTGCGCCGATCAGGCTGCCGGTGTTGCCGCCCATGCTGCGGCCCACCACGTTGCCGCCGGCTGCGCCCAGGGCGCCGCCAATGGCTGCCTGGCCACGGCTGCGTTTGTCCGCGCCCACTGCGCTACCGCCGGCGCCGCCCAGGGCCGCACCGATGGCGGAACCGGTATTGCCGCCGATCTGCTGACCGACCACCGAGCCTAGAACCCCGCCCAATGCGCCGCCCACACCTGCTTCAGTGGTGCCACCGGCAGAGGCGACGCCGCTGACCAGGCCAAGGGACAACAAGAGAATCGAGGAGAACTTCATAGAGGAGCCTCAAAGGGATGACGGCGCGATCCTGAGGCTGTACCACGACGCTTACAAACGAAATCCGACGAATAGCACGAGTTGTACACAATCTCGTAACTTATTGTTTTTATTGCGGAACTTAAGTGGTTTTTACGGGTCTTTAGCTACTTCGGAACGGCCGCTTTTATGCAAGAGCGGCCTTTTTTGTGTCCGCGATTCAGAGTCGTGGGGAAGCGTTCGCCGGCAAGCCGGCTCCTACGGCTTACCTGTCAACCGTAGGGGCTGGCTTGCCAGCGAAGAGGCCCTCAAGTCAGGCATCAGGCCGAGCGAGCCATGATCAGGCCGTTGTCGCTGGCCGCTTCCAGGCGGATGGCGATGAACTTGGACGTTGGGGTGTGGCTGCCATCGCCGGTGCTTTCCAGCGGTACCAGGGGGTTCACTTCCGGGTAGTAGGCCGCGGCCTGGCCGGCCGGAATGTCGAAGGCTAGCAAGGTGAAGCCCTTGACCCGACGCTCACGGCCGTCATCCCACAGGGACACGATGTCGGCTTTCTGCCCCGGCTTGAAGCCCAGGCGGATGATGTCTGCCTCATTGGCGAACAGCACATCGCGCTGCCCCTTGACCCCGCGGTAGCGGTCATCGAGGCCGTAGATGGTGGTGTTGTACTGATCGTGGGAACGCATGGACTGCAGGATCAGGTCCGGCAGTTGCCCGGTGGCCCGGGTGCGTTCGTGGATCAGGTCCTTGGGCAGCAGGTTGGCGCGGAAATTGGCGCGTCCCGAAGGGGTGTTCCACTGGCGCGAGCCGGCGCTGTTGCCCAGGTAGAAGCCGCCCGGGTGCTTGAGCCGTTCATTGAAGTCCTTGAAGCCGGGAATGGTGTCGGCGATCAGGTCACGGATGCGCCCGTAGTCCGCTGCCAGCCAGTTCCAGTCCACCGGTTGGCTGCCCAGAGTCGCGGCGGCGATGCCGGCGAGGATCCACGGCTCGGAGCGCATCTGCGACGACAGCGGCTGCAGCTGGCCGTTGGAGGCGTGGACCATGCTGAAGGAGTCTTCCACGGTCACCGCTTGCGGGCCGCCCGCCTGCTGGTCGATATCGGTACGCCCCAGGCATGGCAGGATCAGTGCGTCCTTGCCGTGGGCCAGGTGGCTGCGGTTGAGCTTGGTGCTGATCTGCACGGTGAGGTCGCAGTTGCTCAGGGCCTGGAAGGTGCGCGGGCTGTCCGGGGTAGCCTGGGCGAAGTTGCCTCCCAGGCCGATGAATACCTTGGAGCGGCCTTCGAGCATGGCGTGGATCGCCTCTACCACGTTGTGGCCGTTGTCCCGGGGGGCCTTGAACTGGAAGCGCCGCTCCAGGGAGTCGAGGAAGGCCACTGGCGGGCGTTCGTTGATGCCCATGGTGCGGTCGCCCTGCACGTTGCTGTGGCCACGCACCGGGCACAGCCCGGCGCCGGGCTTGCCGATGTTGCCGCGAAGCAGCATCAGGTTGGCGATTTCCTGGATGGTCGGCACCGAGTGGCGGTGCTGGGTGATGCCCATGGCCCAGCACATGATCACGTTCTTGCCCTTGGCATACATGCGCGCGGCTTGCTCGATCTCCACCAGGGTCAGGCCGGACTGCTCGACAATCTGCTCCCAGGGGGTGTCGTCGATGGTGCCCAGGTAATCGAGGACGTGGGCGGTGTGGGCGTTGAGGAAATCGTGGTCGAATACCGACGCTGTCCCGGCTTTCTGCGCATCGCGCTCCCACTGCAAAAGGAACTTGGCCATGCCCCGCAGCAGCGCCATGTCGCCGCCCAGGGCCGGGCGGAAATAGGCGGTGTTGGTCGGTCGATTGCCGTTGGTGAGCATTTCGAGCGGGTTCTGCGGGTGCTGGAAGCGTTCCAGGCCGCGCTCCTTCAACGGGTTGACGCATACCACCTGGGCGCCGCGCTTCACTGCTTCGCGCAGCGGTTCGAGCATCCGCGGGTGGTTGGTGCCGGGGTTCTGGCCCCAGACGAAAATAGCGTCCGCGTGTTCGAAATCGTCAAAAGTCACGGTGCCCTTGCCGACTCCGACGCTTTGCGCCAGGGCTACGCCGCTGGCCTCGTGGCACATGTTCGAACAGTCGGGGAAGTTGTTGGTGCCGTAAGCGCGCACGAACAATTGATACAGGTACGCCGCTTCGTTGCTGGCCCGGCCCGAGGTATAGAACTCGGCCATGTCCGGGCTGGGCAGGTTGTGCAGGTGCCTGGCGATCAGGCTGAAGGCGTTTTCCCAAGTGATGGGCTGGTAGCGGTCGGTGTCGGCGTTGTAGCGCATCGGCTCGGTCAGACGGCCCTGGTACTCCAGCCAGTAATCACTTTGTTCCAGCAGCGAGGTGACGCTGTGCTTGGCGAAGAAGGCCGCGTCCACCCGGCGCTTGGTGGCTTCCCAGTTCACCGCCTTGGCACCGTTCTCGCAGAATTTGACCATGCCGCTTTCCGGCGAATCGCCCCAGGCGCAGCCCGGACAGTCGAAGCCGCCGTTCTGGTTGGTCTTGAGCATCATGCGGATGTTCTTCAGCGCGTTGTCGCTGGTCAGCCAGGCCTGGGCCACGCTGATCAGGGCACCCCAGCCACCGGCGGGTCCCTTGTAGGGCTTGTAGCGGGCTACGGGTTTCTGATCGGCTTGGTTATGTGTACTCACGGGCGACTCTCCATCGCAGGCTGCTGACCCGCAGCGCACGCTCGGCGGCAGGTGGACAAGGTTGAGACGCTGCTCGCGCGGCCAGCGTCTGGCCGGGCAAATGCCTTCGCGTACTAGCGTTCGAGGGATGCTGTGGGGCTGGCTGGCAGCGAGTGCGGGTGCCCGTTTCGCCGGGGCTGGCGCCGCGCCGGGTTGATCAGCGGCGTAACGGCTCCCAAGACTAAGCGCGGCAATCTGTCGCGTCTAATTGCTAGTACTGATCTATTGATAGATGGCGTCGATCAAGAATCGCCGAAGGCTTGCTGGTAGAGGGCGAAGCAGGCTTGCGCCAGGGCCGAGCGCGGCGCGCTGCGGCGCATGATCAGGCCCAGGCGGGCCAGGGTCTGGGCATCGGCGATGGGTTGCAGGCGCAGGTGCTCGGTGAGGGTTTCCAGGCCGCTGTCCAGAGGCATTACGGCGCAGCACAGGCCGCCATGGACCATCTGCACCAGCTGATGGACGGCGTCGGTCTGCAGCACCGGCTGCGGTTGCAGGCCGCGGATGTGGAAGTTGTGGTCGATGGACTGGCGAAAGTGCATGCCGCTGGTGAGCAGGCCCAGGGGCAGTTCGATCAGCGCCTCCCAGCTCAGGGGTTGTTCGCCGAAGCTGAAGTGCCGGTGGTCGTAGAGCAGGCCCATGTGGGTCGGTTCCAGGGGCAGGGAGTCGAAATTCTCGCTGTCCAGGCGCTCCAGGTAGGAAACCCCGAGGTCCAGGCGATTGCTGGCCAACTGTTCGAGGATCTGTTCCGAGCTCAGGGACGAGAGTTCGAAGCGCAGGTTCGGGTGCTCGGCATGCAGGCGCTGCAGCAGTGGCTGGGGATTGAAACTCGACAGCGGCACCACCCCTACGCGCAGGGTGCCCACCAGGTTGCCGCGGCAGGCGGCGGCCTCGGCCAGTAGCCCGTCATGGGCGGTGAGCACGGTGCGGGCCCACGCCAGCACCCGCTCGCCGGGTGCGGTGAAGCCTTCGAAACGCTGGCCGCGCTTGACCAGCGGCAAGTCGAGCTCTTCTTCCAGGCTGCGCAAGCGCATGGAGAGGGTCGGCTGGGTGATGTGGCAGCGCGCGGCGGCTTGGCCGAAATGCCGGGTTTCGTCGAGGGCGATGAGGAATTTCAGCTGCTTGAGGTCCATCTTCGCTCCGGAGCGGCAAAAGGCCGGGATTCTACCGCGGGCCTGTGACCTTGGGTCACTGGTCGCCCGGGAACCTCATCCGGCCAGGCTGGTCTAGTCTTTCGCGTCTGGATCTATCAACCAAGGAGTGTGCGACATGAGCATTTTCAGCTTTGTGAAGGAAGCCGGTGAGAAACTGATCGACCTGTTGACCCCGGGTAACGCCAATGCCAGTGAGCAACTCAAGGAGCACATCGAAAAGGTTGGCCTGGGCAATCCCAATGTTCATGCCACGGTGGAAGGTGACAAGGTGATTGTCAGCGGTGAAGTGGCGAGCCAGGAAGAGAAGGAGAAGATCTTGCTGGCCCTGGGCAACATTTCCGGCGTCGGCAGTGTCGAGGACCAGATCAGCGTGACCGGTCCGGCGGTGGTTTCTGCGGTATTCGTCACCGTGAAGAAAGGCGACACCCTGAGCGCCATCGCCAAGGTGCAGTACGGCGATGCCAACAAGTACAACAAGATCTTCGAGGCCAACAAGCCGCTGCTGTCCCACCCGGACAAGATCTACCCGGGCCAGGTGCTGCGTATTCCCGAATGATCGGTTCTCTTCGCGGGCAAGCCCGCTCCCACGGGGTTCTGTAGGAGCGAGCTTGCCCGCGAAGGGCTTCACAAGCCTTCGATCAGCGCCCGGTAATCCCCCACCGCCGCGAACTCCGCGGTGTCTTTCGGCCCTCTGCGGCTGTCCGGCTGGCTCACCGCCAGCAACTGCGCCACACCAAAGTCCCGCGCACTGCGCAGGATGGGCAGGGTGTCGTCGATGAACAGGCTGCGGGCCGGGTCGAAGCGGATATCGGCTTGCAAGGCGTCCCAGAACTGTGGGCTTTCCTTGGGGAAACCATAGTCGTGGGAACTGATCAGGCGTTCGAAGTATGGCGCCAGTTCGATCCGTTCCAGCTTCAATGACAGGGAGTCGCGATGGGCGTTGGTGATCAGGATCACCCGCTTGCCGGCTTGCTTGATGGCTGCAAGAAAGTTGTCTGCGTCCGGACGCAGGGCGATCAGGTGCGCGGTTTCCAGCTTCAACTCGCGCACCGGCAGTTGCAGTTCGGCGCTCCAGAAGTCCAGGCAATACCACTGCAACTGGCCGGCGTTGCGTTCGAACAGGGGCTGCAGCTCCAGCTCGGCCATGGCCCGGCTGACCCCGTGCAGCTCGGCGTAGCGCTGGGGCAGGTGTTCCATCCAGAAATGGTTGTCGTAGTGCAGGTCCAGCAAGGTGCCGTCCATGTCCAGCAGGACGGTATCGATCTGGTGCCAGGGCAGTAGGGCCATCGAACACTTCTCCAGTGGTAAGAAAACAGCCGACCGGCGGGGTCGACAAGGCCAGTGGGGCAGGGAGGCCCGGTCACTAGAACGGATAGAAAGGAGCCGCCTCGAAGAGGACGGTCACACGTAGTAAACAATAGGTTCCGCCGTGGTGCTGTGCACCGGCAATCTGCAACCCAGTCACTTTAAAACAGGCTGTATAGTAACCCGCTATCGCCAAGGAGCCCGCTATGCGCCAGAAACCCACCGTACTCGCCCGCGAGATCGTCGCCACCAGTCGTCTGTTCTGTGTCGAAGAGGTGCAGTTGCGGTTTTCCAATGGCGTCGAACGTACCTATGAGCGCCTGGTGGGCAAGGGCGCCGGCTATGGCGCGGTGATGATCGTGGCAATGCTCGACGCCGAGCATGCAGTGTTGGTGGAGGAATACTGCGGCGGCACCGACGCCTACGAGCTGTCGTTGCCCAAGGGCCTGATCGAGCCGGGGGAGGATGTGCTGGCAGCGGCCGAGCGCGAGCTCAAGGAAGAGGCCGGGTTTGGCGCGCGGCAACTGGAGCATCTGACCGAGCTGTCGCTGTCCCCGGGCTACATGAGCCAGAAGATCCAGGTAGTGCTGGCCACCGATCTGTATGAAGAGCGCCTGGAAGGCGACGAGCCGGAGCCGATGCGGGTCGACAAGGTCAACCTGCGCGAACTGGCGAGCCTGGCGCAGAACCCTCAGTTCAGCGAAGGCCGGGCCCTGGCTGCGCTGTACCTGACCCGCGACCTGCTGAGCCAGCGCGGGGTCTTTCAAGCATGAGCGAGACGTCAATGAATTTTCCCCATCCCTTGCTGGCGCCGGTTGCCGAGCTGGCCCTGCGTGCCGGTGAAGCGATCCTGCCGTTCTGGCGTGCCGATGTGGCGGTCAATCACAAGGCCGACGAGTCGCCGGTGACCGCCGCCGACCTGGCCGCCCATCACCTGATCGTGGCCGGCCTCACGGCCCTGGACTCGAGCATCCCGGTGCTGTCCGAAGAGGATGCGGACATTCCCCAGGCCACCCGCGCCAGCTGGCAGCGCTGGTGGCTGGTGGACCCGCTGGACGGCACCAAGGAATTCATTTCCGGCAGTGAAGAATTCACCGTCAATATCGCCCTGATCGAGCAGGGGCGGGTGGTGTTCGGCGTGGTGTCGATGCCCACCAGTGGCCGCTGCTACCTGGGCGGTGCCGGCCTCGGGGCCTGGCGCGTGGATCGCGGGCAGGCACCGCAGGCGATCCAGGTGCGTGAGCAACCGGGGGCCGGCGAGGCGTTTACCGTGGTGGCCAGCCGCCGGCATTCGAGCCCGGAGCAGGAACGTCTGCTCAGTGGTTTGAGCGCCGCCCTGGGTGAATTGCAACTGGCCAATATCGGCAGTTCGCTGAAGTTCTGCCTGCTGGCCGAAGGCGCGGCAGACTGCTATCCGCGTCTGGCGCCCACCTCGCAGTGGGACACCGCGGCGGCCCAGGGCGTGCTCGAAGGCGCGGGCGGCGAGGTGCTGGATCTCAGCGGTGCGCCGTTCTGCTATCCACCTCGGGAGTCGTTGCTCAACGGCTTCTTCCTGGCCCTGCCGGCCAAGGCGCCCTGGCGCGCCAAGTTGCTGGAACTGGCCCGCTCCTGATCACCTCGCGGCGACTTGCCGCTGCCACCCTTGTGCAGGAGCCGGCTTGCCGGCGACGCGGCCCTTGGGCCCTGTGCAAGCATTTCCGGCCTCTTCGCTGGCAAGCCAGCTCCTACAGATTTGAGCCGGGTCGCAAACGGGTTAGCGGTGCAGGACGTACTGGCCGGTAAAACGCACGGCGTCTTCTGCGCTGCCGGCATTGACGACCCGGGTGTGCAAGGTCAGGCGGGCACGGCCGTAGCGCTGATACATGGCGAGGAATCTGTTCCAGACCTTGTCATCCGGCGCGGCGCAGATCGCCACGGCGTCGCCGGTCACCGGCAGCGGGTAACTGATCTGGCCTTCCTGGATGACGATGTGCCCGTCATCGATGCCCTGTTCCTTGAGCCGCAGGTGCAGCCAGCCCCAGCCGGCGAGCACCGCACCGCAGTACAGGCTGCCGCCGAACATGGTGCTCTTGTGGTTGACGTTGGCCTCCAGGGGCAAGTGCAGGCGCAACTCTTGCCCCTGCCAGTCGAGCACCTGCAGACCCATGTCCCGTGTCAGGGGGATGTCGCGGTGGAGGATGGATTCCAGGTATCGACTGTCGCGATTCATGCCGGGGCCTCAGGGGTCAAGGGAATAACGGAACGCTTCATTCTGATTCGTCGCCGGGCTGGTTGGCGCCGCCGTCGGCGAAGTTCAAACCGTGCTTGCGCAGCTTGTCGTGCAGGGTCTTGCGTGGAATCCCCAGGGCTTCGGCGAGGCTGCGCATGGAGCTGTGGGGCTGGGCCATTTCAGCGGCGATCAGGGTCTTTTCGAAGTGCTCCACCTGCTCGCTCAAGCCACCTTCGATCAGGCTCGGGGCCGCAGCCGCGGGAGTACCCGGCTCGCTGTTGTCCAGGGCCAGTTCCAGGCCCAGGGCGAAGCGTTCGGCGGCGTTCTGCAGCTCGCGCACGTTGCCCGGCCAGCTGTGGCGCAGCAGCAAGGCACGGTGTCCGGGTTGCAGTTCCTGGGGCGGCAGGCCGTGGCGGGTGCTGGCTTCGTCGGCGAAGTGCTGGAACAGCATCAGCACGTCTTCGCCACGCTCGCGTAGCGGTGGAATGCGCAGCGGCGCGACGTTCAGGCGGTAGTAGAGGTCGGCGCGAAAGCGTCCCTGGTCCGCGGCCTGGCGCAGGTCTTCCTTGGTCGCGGCGATGATGCGGATATCCAGCGGGATCAATTGATTGCCCCCCAGGCGTTCCACCACCCGCTCCTGCAGCAGGCGCAGCAGCTTGACCTGGACATCCAGGCTCATGCTTTCGATCTCATCGAGGAACAGGGTGCCGCCGTTGGCAAATTCGAACTTGCCGATGCGGCGTTTCTGCGCGCCGGTGAAGGCCCCCGGCTCGTGGCCGAACAGCTCGCTTTCCACCACCGACTCCGCCAGGGCACCGGCGTTGATCGCCACGAACGGCCCGTTGCGCCGTCCGGAGAGATCGTGCAGGGCACGGGCCACCACTTCCTTGCCGGCGCCGGTCTCGCCGAGGATCAGCACATCGGCCCGGGTCGCCGCCAGGGCGCCGATCTGCTGGCGCAGGCGCAGCATCGGCGCTGACTGGCCTACCAGTCGTGCACTGAGTTCCTGACGGTCGCTGAGGGCCAGGCGCAGGCTGCGGTTGTCCAGCACCAGGCGCCGCCAGTCCAGGGCGCGGCGCACACTGTCCAGCAGGGCATCGCTGGCGAAGGGCTTTTCCAGAAAGTCATAGGCGCCGGCACGCATGGCCTGCACGGCCAGGGGCACGTCGCCGTGGCCGGTGATCAGCAGCACCGGCAGTTCCGGGTCCTGGGCATGCAGCTGGTTGAGCAGCTCCAGGCCGTCCATGCCGGGCATGCGGATGTCGCTGACCACCACCCCCGGCCAATCCCGCTCCAGGCGCGGCGCCAGGCCCTGGGCTTCGGCGAGGGACAGCACCTTGAGCCCCGCCAGGTCCAGGGTCTGGCTCAGGGCCTGGCGCAGGTGGGGATCGTCGTCGATCAGCACCACTTGCAACTGAGGATCGAGGCTCTCGGGATGGCTCATCGCTCACTTTCCAGATCGTGTCGGGGCCGGGAGCGCCGGGCCGGACAGGGTTGATATCGGGTTGCCGCTCTGCTTCATACCCCGCGGTCCTCGGAGGGCTGCAGGCTGACTCCGGGGGCCCCGGCCCGCAGGCGCAGGGTGATCAGGGCCCCGCCTTCGCGGTGGTTGGCGAATGACAGTTCACCACCGAAGGCACGCATCAGGGTGTCGCAGATGGCCAGCCCCAGCCCCAGGCCCTGAGTACGGGTCTTGGTGGTGTAGAACGGCTCTCCGGCGCGACCCAGCGCTTCCATGCAGAAGCCCGGACCGTTGTCGCGAATGTACAGGTTGACGCCGGTGGCGGTGGATTCGGCACTCAGCCAGAGTTTGCGCGGGGGGCCTTTTTCGGTCAGGGCATCCAGGGCGTTGGCCAGCAGGTTGCCAAGCACCTGGCGCAGGCGGGTTTCCCCGGCTTCGACCCACAGGGTGGCAGCCGGCAGGTCGCGGATCAGTTCCACTTCCATGGCCCGGCGGCGCTTGGCCAGCAGCGCCAGGGCGTCGTCCAGGGCCGGTTGCAGGGCCACGCTTTCCGGGGCGTGGTGATCGCGCCGGGCGAAGGCCCGCAGGTGGGCAATGATCGAGGCCATGCGCCCGGTCAGTTCGCTGATCAGTTTGAGGTTGCCTCGGGCGTCGTCGGTGCGCTGGTGGTCCAGCAGCACTTCGGCGTTCTCGGCATAGCTGCGGATCGCCGCCAGGGGCTGGTTGAGCTCGTGGCTGATGCTGGCCGACATGGTGCCCAGAGCCGAGAGCTTGCCGGCCTGGACCAGGTTGTCCTGGGCCCGCACCAGTTCCTGCTGGGCGGTTTCGCGCTCCAGCACTTCCTGCTTCAGGCGCCGGTTGAGGCTTTCCAGGTCGCTGGTGCGCTCGGCCACACGCATCTCCAGCTCGCGCCGCGCCTTGGCTTCGAAGGCGATCCGCTCCAGGTAGTGGCGGCGGCGCTGCATCATCAGGCCGAGCAACAGCATCAGCACCAGCAGCGCGGCGGCGCCCACGGCCACTACCGTGCGCACCGGCCGGTCGATCAGAGTGCGCGGTGCGAGGATGCTCACGGCCCAGCGGGTTTCGTCGATCTGCTGGGTCTGGGTCAGCCAGGCATTGGGGTTGAGGTTCAGCGGCCTTGGGTCGCGAGTCGGATAGGGCTGGATGGCGACGATCGCCTGGCGTTCCTCGTCGCTCAGCGGCCGGGTCGCGCGAAAGCGCCATTCCGGGCGCGAGGTGAGGATCACCACGCCATTGTGGTCGGTCATCAGCAACTGTTCCGGGGTCTTGCCCCACAGGCTTTCGGTGTGGTCCAGGTCGACCTTGACCACCAGCACGCCAAGGATCCGCTCGCCATCGCGCACCGCGGCAGCAAAGAAGTAGCCGCGCTTGGCCGAGGTGGTGCCCAGGCCGAAGAAGCGCCCCAGGCGCCCGGCCATGGCCTCGCTGAAATAGGGGCGGAAGGCGAAATTGCGACCGACGAAGCTGTCGTGCTTGTCCCAGTTGGAGGCCGCCAGGGTCTTGCCGCTGGTGTCCATCAGGTACATCACCTCGGCGCCGGTCTGGGCACTGATGTTCTTCAGCAGGCGGTTGGCGTTGCCCTGGGTCACGCCATCGTCCGGGGCGCCGAGTACCGCACGCAGTGCCGGCAGGTCGCCGAGGATCTGCGGCAGCACTTCGTAGCGGTGCAGGGTGCCCAGCAGGTTGGCCACGTACAGGTCGAGGGTCTGGCGGTTCTGGCTGGTCAGCTCGTTGCGGTAGTAGCGCTCCGCCAGATGCTCCAGCGGCCACAGCAACGGCGCCAGGCACAGTGCCAGCAAGGCCAGGCTGCGCCAGCGAGGGCGACGGGGAAGGGGTGGGGTCATGGAAAAGGCGCCTGTGGATACAGGCGCATTATGCCTAGCCCTGCTCGGCAAGACACTCGCGCAATGCGGTGTGCCAATCCGGCTGGACCACGCCCCACTCCCGTGCCAGGTGGCTGCAGTCCAGACGCGAGTTCAACGGCCGCGGCGCCGGTGTCGGGTAAGCGCTGGAAGGGATGGCTTCAAGGACGGCGCAGGGTTTGTCCATGGCCAGCAACTGCTCGCCGATGGCCTGGGCAAAGCCGAACCAGGAAGTCTCGCCGTGGGCGGTGAGGTGGTAGGTGCCCCAGGCGCCGGGCTGCCCGGCTCGCCAACGCTCGATCAGCGCCCGGGTGCTGGTGGCGATGGTGCCGGCCCAGGTGGGCGCGCCGATCTGGTCGGCCACCACCCGCAGCTCGGGTTTTTCCTGCAGCAGGCGCTGCATGGTTAGCAGGAAGTTCTTGCCATGGCTGGAGTAGACCCAGCTGGTGCGCAGGATCAAATGCTGCCCCTGGACCAGCCGGATCGCCCGTTCGCCAGCCAGCTTGCTCTCGCCGTAGACACTCAGTGGGTTGGGCTCGTCGTCCTCAACATAGGGCGTTTCCTTGCTGCCATCGAACACGTAGTCGGTGGAGTAGTGAATCAGCGGCACACCCAGCTCGAAGGCTTCCTGGGCGAAGATCCCGGGGGCCGTGGCGTTGATCGCAAAAGCCAGCTCCGGCTCGCTCTGGGCCTGGTCGACGGCGGTGTGGGCGGCGGCATTGATGATCAGGTCCGGGCGAATGGCGCGCACTTGCTGGCGGATCTGTTCCGGGTGGCTCAGGTCCAGTTGCTCACGACCCAGGACCACCAGCTCACCGAGGTCGCCGAGGCGCTGCTGCAGCTCCCGGGAGACCTGGCCGTGCTGGCCGCTGATAAGGATTTTCAGAGGAGCGTTCATGGGAACAGATCGGCCTCTTCTAGGCTTTTACCTTTCTGGTCCTTGGCCGAGAGCGTTGGCATATCCTGCAACTGCCAGTTGATCGCCAGGGTCGGATCGTCCCAGCTGATGCAACGCTCAGCAGAAGGCGTGTAGTAATCGGTGGTCTTGTAGAGAAACTCGGCAGCGTCGCTGAGTACTACGAAGCCATGGGCGAACCCTTCGGGAATCCATAGTTGGCGATTGTTATGTGCAGACAGGCGAACACTTGCCCAACGGCCAAAGTTCGGGGAGCTACGCCGGATATCGACGGCTACGTCCAGAACCTCGCCGGCAATCACCCGGACCAGTTTTCCCTGCGGGTGCTCAATCTGGTAGTGCAGACCACGCAGGACGTTCTTGACGGATCGCGAGTGATTGTCCTGTACAAAGCTCTTCTGCAAGCCGGTGGCCTCTTCAAAGGCCTTGGCATTGAAGCTCTCGTAGAAGAAGCCACGCTCGTCGCCAAAGACCTTGGGCTCGATAATCAGTACACCGGTGAGCTCTGTCTGAATGATGTTCATTGGGTCTCCCCCGCCAGAGTGAACAGGTACTGGCCATAGCCGGTCTTGCCGAAGTAAGCGGCGCGCTCCAGCAGGTGCTCGCGGCTGATCCAGCGGTTCTCATAGGCGATCTCTTCCAGACAGGCGACTTTCAGGCCCTGGCGATGCTCGATGGTCTGCACGTATTGCGAGGCCTCCAGCAGGCTGTCGTGGGTGCCGGTGTCGAGCCAGGCAAAGCCCCGGCCAAAACGCTCCACGTGCAGGTCGCCACGCTTAAGGTAGGCGTTGTTGACGTCGGTGATCTCCAGTTCGCCCCGGGGCGAAGGCTTGACGTCCCTGGCAATCTGCACCACGTCATTGTCGTAGAAATACAGGCCGGTGACCGCGTAGCTGGACTTCGGCTTCTTGGGTTTCTCTTCGATGGACAGGGCACGGCCCTCGCTGTCGAAGTCGATGACCCCGAAACGCTCCGGGTCCTTGACCCAGTAGCCGAACACCGTGGCGCCGCTGGTGCGCTTGGCGGCATCGCGCAGCTGTTCGCCGAAGTACTGGCCGTGGAAGATGTTGTCGCCCAGGATCAGGCACACCGGGTCATTGCCGATGAACTCCTCGCCAATCAGGAAGGCCTGGGCCAGGCCATCCGGCGAAGGCTGTTCGGCGTAGCAAAAACGCACGCCGAACTGGCTGCCGTCACCCAGCAGGTTGCGGTATTGCGGCAGGTCCTGGGGGGTGGAGATGATCAGGATGTCCTGGATGCCGGCCAGCATCAGTACCGAGATCGGGTAGTAGATCATCGGCTTGTCGTAGATTGGCAGCAGCTGCTTGGACACACCGAGGGTGATGGGGTGCAGACGGGTGCCGGAGCCGCCCGCCAGAACAATGCCTTTGATCATGCAATCAGATCCTTGATGTCGGTGGAACCCAGGCGTTGGCCCTGGTAGCTGCCGTCTTGTACCCGGCGGCACCACTCGAGGTTTTCCAGGTACCACTGCACGGTCTTGCGCAGGCCACTGGTGAAGGTTTCTTCCGGAACCCAGCCCAGCTCGCGCTCGATCTTGCCGGCGTCGATGGCGTAGCGCAGATCGTGGCCGGGGCGGTCCTGGACGAAGGTGATGAGGTCGGCGTAGTGAGCCACGCCCTGGGGTTTCTGCGGGGCCAGCTCTTCCAGCAGGCTGCAGATGCCGCGTACCACGTCGATGTTCTTCTGCTCGTTGTGGCCGCCGATGTTGTAGGTCTCGCCGACCGTGCCTTCGGTCATCACCTTGAACAGGGCCCGGGCGTGATCCTCGACATACAGCCAGTCGCGCACCTGCAGGCCGTTGCCGTACACCGGCAGCGGTTTGCCTGCCAGGGCGTTGAGGATCACCAGCGGAATCAGCTTTTCGGGGAAGTGGAACGGGCCGTAGTTGTTGGAGCAGTTGGTGATCAGCACCGGCAGCCCATAGGTACGCTGCCAGGCGCGGACCAGGTGGTCGGATGCGGCCTTGCTGGCGGAGTAGGGCGAGCTGGGGGCGTAGGGCGTGGTTTCGGTGAACAGGTCATCGACGCCATGCAGGTCGCCATAGACCTCATCGGTGGAAATATGGTGGAAACGGAAAGCGGCTTTTTCCGCCTCGGGCAATGTGTGCCAGTAGGCGCGGGTCGCTTCCAGCAGGCTGTAGGTGCCGACGATATTGGTCTGGATGAAGTCGGACGGCCCGTCGATGGAGCGGTCGACATGGGACTCGGCAGCCAGGTGCATGATCGCGTGGGGCTGGAAGCGCGCCAGCACGGCGCTGACGGTGGCCTGGTCGACGATATCGGCCTTGACGAACTCATAGCGGCTGTTGCTGGCGATGCTGTGCAGCGATTCCAGGTTGCCTGCGTAGGTCAGTTTGTCCAGGTTCAGCACTTCGTGTTCCGTGTGCTGAAGCAGATGGCGGACCAGGGCCGAGCCGATAAAACCGGCTCCGCCGGTAACGAGAATGCGCATATTTGGGGCCTGTATCCTTGAAAACGGTCATTTGCTGCGACGAATGCAGCATAGCTTGTCGATAGGACGCCTAGGGTGCAATAGCAACAACCGCTTGATTGCTCTGCGAACCGTCGGAAATTTCGCCGGCCGAAGTTTACAGCAGGCAAGGCTCTGGTCTTGCCTGTGCGCTTTGGGGTTGCGCATTAACTTGCGCAGTGGCGATATAAGCGCCCTATAACAATTCCAGGGGTCGTTGTATGTTGCTCGCCACCTTGATCCACCGTGCCAGTCTGCCCAGCCCGCAAGTCTTAGCGCAGCAAGCGCTGGAGTTGCTGGAAAGCCACTACGGCCTGCACGGCACCCTGCACTCGCTGGGCAGCCAGCAAGACCTCAACTATCGCGTCGACAGCCCCCAGGGGCGGTTTGTCCTGAAGATCTGCCGCGGCGACTACTCGGTCCTGGAGTTGCAGGCGCAGCACGCCGGCCTCAAGCATCTGCAACAGCACCCGGAGCTGCGAGTGCCCAGGGTCATCCCGGCGACAAACGGCGCGGACCTGTTGTCCCTGGAGATCGCCGGGCAAACGCTGCACGTGCGCCTGCTGGACTATATAGAAGGCCGCTCCCTGACCCAGCTGCCGCACCTGGGCGGCGAGCTGGTGGCGGGCCTGGGCCGGCTGTGCGGGCAGATGGACCTGGCCCTGGCGGATTTCGAGCATCCGGGCCTGGAGCGCACCCTGCAATGGGACGCCCGGCATGCCCAGGCATTGATCGGGCATCTGCTGCCGGTCATTGCCGACCCGCAGCAACGAGCGATGATCGCCAGCGCCGCGCAACGCGCCGAGCGACGCTTGCATCCGCTGCTGGAGCAACTGCCGGTGCAGGCCATCCATATGGACATCACCGATGACAACGTGGTTTGGCAGCGGGATGAAGCACGGCATTGGCAGGTGCAGGGAGTGATCGATTTCGGCGACCTGATTCGCACCTGGCGCATCACCGACCTGTCGGTGACCTGCGCGGCGCTGCTGCATCACGCCGAGGGCGACCCGCTGCGCATCCTCCCGGCGATCCAGGCCTACCATCAGGTCAACCCGTTGCAACGGGCGGAGCTGCTGGCGCTCTGGCCTCTGATCGTGGCCCGGGCGGCGGTGCTGGTGCTCAGTGGCGAGCAGCAGGTCAGCATCGACCCGGGCAATGCCTACAGCCGTGCCAACCTGAGCCACGAATGGGAGATTTTCCAGGTCGCCAACTCGGTGTCGTTCGAGTTCATGGAGGCGGCAATTCTCACTGCTGTCGGGCACGCACTGCCTGCCATCGGCGGTGAAGGGTTCGCCCCGCTGTTGCCGAGCCTGGTGGGGCGCGAATTCGCCCTGATCGACCTGGGCGTGCTCAGCCCGCACTTCGAGGCGGGCAATTGGGAGCAGCCGGGGATCGACGATCGCCTGTTGGCCGAAGCTGGCGCCGCCCATGGCCTGGCCGCCAGCCGCTATGGACAGTACCGCCTGTCGCAGACCCGTCCCGATAGCGCCGAGGAACCCTCGACCTGCCCCTTGCATGTACAACTGCAAGTGCCGCCAGGCACCGCTGTGGAAGCGCCGTTCGCCGGGGTCCTGCACCGTGGCGAGCAAGGCCTGTTGCGCCTCGATGGCCCGACCCTGAGTGTGCACCTGAGGGGCGTCGAGCCTTCGTTGCAGCCGGGAGCGGCGCTGGTCAAGGGCCAGGTGCTGGGCGCCGTGGCGGCGGATGGTCGGCTCAAGGTGCAGCTGTGTCGCGCTGCCGAACTGGATCCGCCGCTGTTCTGTACACCGTCCCGAGCCCCGGCCTGGCAAGCCCTTTGCCCCTCGCCGGCGGCGCTGCTGGGGCTGGCCTGCGATGCCGAGCCGGAACTGGATCCGCAAACCCTGCTGGAGCGTCGTGACGCCAGTTTTGCCCGCTCGCAGAAGCACTATTACGTCGATCCGCCGCGGATCGAGCGCGGCTGGCGCAACCACTTGATCGACATGCAGGGGCGTTCCTACCTGGACATGCTCAACAACGTCGCGGTGCTGGGCCACGGTCACCCGCGCATGGCCGCTGAAGCGGCGCGGCAATGGTCGCTGCTCAACACCAACTCGCGTTTCCACTATGCGGCGATCGCCGAGTTCTCCGAGCGCCTGCTGGCCCTGGCACCGGATTCCATGGACCGGGTGTTCCTGGTCAACAGCGGCACCGAGGCCAATGACCTGGCGATCCGCCTGGCCTGGGCCTACAGCGGCGGGCGCGACATGCTCAGTGTGCTGGAGGCCTACCACGGCTGGTCGGTGGCGGCTGACGCAGTGTCCACCTCCATCGCCGACAACCCCCAGGCCCTCACCAGCCGTCCGGAGTGGGTGCACCCGGTGACCGCGCCCAACACCTATCGCGGCGAGTTCCGCGGCCAGGACAGCACCCCGCACTACCTGCGCAGCGTCGACCAGCAACTGCACAAGCTGGATGAGCAGCAGCGCCAACTGGCCGGTTTCATCTGCGAACCCGTGTATGGCAACGCCGGAGGGATTTCGCTGCCACCGGGCTACCTGCAGCAGGTCTACGAGCGGGTGCGGGCCCGGGGCGGGGTGTGCATCGCCGACGAGATCCAGGTCGGCTACGGGCGCATGGGCCAGTTCTTCTGGGGCTTCGAGGAGCAGGGCGTGACCCCGGACATCATCACCATGGCCAAGGGCATGGGCAATGGCCAGCCCCTGGGCGCGGTGATCACCCGGCGGGAAATCGCCGAAGCGCTGGAGGCCGAAGGCTATTTCTTCTCCTCGTCCGGCGGTAGCCCGGTCAGTTGCCGCATCGGCATTGCGGTGCTGGACGTGATGCAGGAGGAGAAACTCTGGGAAAACGCCCAGGTGGTCGGTGAACACTTCCGGCAGCGCCTGGAGGCGCTCAAGGAAAACCACCCGCTGGTGGGAGCGGTGCATGGTTCCGGTTTCTACCTGGGGCTGGAGCTGATCCGCGATCACGCCACCCTGGAACCGGCCACCGAGGAAACCACCCTGCTGTGCGAACGCCTGCGCGAGCTGGGGATTTTCATGCAACCTACCGGCGATCACCTGAACATCCTCAAGATCAAGCCGCCGATGGTCACGACTCGCCAGAGCGTGGATTTCTTCGTCGACATGCTGGCCAAGGTGTTGAGCGAAGAGCTGTAGGCGCAGGGCTCTGCTTTGCGTTGACCTCCATTCGCCGGCCGGCTCCTGCAACGCTTGGTAGGAGTCGGCTTGCCGGCGAATGCGTTTCTTGATAATTCGATTGTTATCGGCTTTTTGTCGGTAATTTATCGTGGCTAATGGGTTTTCAGCTTTTAAAGTCGATATTTATCGGATATAAAGTGACCATATCCAGGCCCGGCCTCGCCGTGCCCGGTGCCTTGTGTCCGTTGTCATCGACCGCTTCGCCTTGCCCAGGAGTTGATCCATGAGCCGTACCGTTACCGTCGCCGCTACCCAGATGGCCTGTTCCTGGGACCTTGAGGCCAACCTCGAAACCGCTGAGAAACTGGTACGCGAAGCCGCGGCCAAGGGGGCGCAGATCATCCTGATCCAGGAACTGTTCGAGGCGCCTTACTTCTGCCAGAAGCCCAATCCGGATTACCTGCAACTGGCCACCACGGTGGACAGCAACCCCGCCATCGCGCACTTCCAGAAAGTCGCCAGGGAGCTGCAAGTGGTGCTGCCCATCAGCTTCTACGAGCTGGCCGGGCGGGCGCGTTTCAACAGCATCGCGATCATCGATGCCGATGGCAGCAACCTCGGGATTTATCGGAAAAGCCACATCCCGGATGGCCCCGGCTACCACGAAAAGTACTACTTCAACCCGGGCGATACCGGCTTCAAGGTATGGAACACCCGCTACGCGAAGATCGGCGTGGGCATCTGCTGGGACCAGTGGTTCCCCGAGTGCGCCCGCAGCATGGCCCTGCAAGGCGCGGAAATTCTCTTCTACCCCACCGCCATCGGCAGCGAGCCCCACGACCAGACAATTTCCTCCCGCGACCACTGGCAGCGGGTGCAGCAGGGCCATGCCGGGGCCAACCTGATGCCGCTGATCGCCAGCAACCGCATCGGCAACGAAGAGCAGGACGGCTACGACATCACCTTCTACGGCTCGTCCTTCATCGCCAATCAGTTCGGCGAGAAGGTTCAGGAGCTCAACCAAACTGAAGAAGGTATCCTTGTGCACAGCTTCGACCTCGACGAGCTCGAGCACATCCGCAGCGCCTGGGGCAGTTTCCGTGACCGTCGTCCGAACCTCTATGGCGCGCTGAAAACCCTCGACGGTTCCCTGGAGTCCTGAACACTATGAGCACTTTGCACAGCACGCCGCGCGCCGACGGTTTCTACATGCCCGCCGAATGGGCGACCCAGACCCAGGCCTGGATGATCTGGCCCGAGCGCCCGGACAACTGGCGCCTGGGCGGCAAGCCGGCGCAGGCCGCCCATGCCGCGGTGGCCAAGGCCATCGCGCGCTTTGAACCGGTGACAGTGGCGGTGTCCGCGGCCCAGTATGAAAACGCCCGGGCACGCCTGGACGTGCCCAATATCCGTGTGGTGGAAATGTCCAGCGACGACGCCTGGGTCCGCGACACCGGCCCGACTTTTGTCATCAACGCCAGCGGCGAGGTGCGCGGCGTGCACTGGGGCTTCAACGCCTGGGGCGGCTTCGAAGGCGGCCTGTATTCGCCGTGGAACCGTGACGAGCAGGTCGCCAGCAAGGTGCTGGAAATCGAACGTTGCCAGGAGTACCGCACCGAGGGCTTCGTGCTCGAAGGTGGCTCGATCCACGTCGATGGCGAAGGCACCCTGATCACCACCGAGGAATGCCTGCTCAACCACAACCGCAACCCGCACCTGTCCCGCGAAGAGATCGAGGCGGTACTGCGCGAGCATCTAGCGGTGGAGCAGATCGTCTGGCTGCCGGACGGCCTGTACAACGACGAAACCGACGGCCATGTGGATAACTTCTGCTGCTATGTGCGCCCGGGCGAAGTGCTGCTGGCCTGGACCGACGACCCCGAGGACCCGAACTACCCGCGTTGCCAGGCCGCCCTGCAGGTGCTGGAAAACACCCGTGACGCCAAGGGTCGCACCTTCAAGGTGCACAAGATGCCGATTCCCGGCCCCTTGTACGCCACCGAAGAGGAATGCGCCGGGGTCGACGCGGTAGAGGGCAGCCAGGAGCGCAACCCTTCGGTGCGCCTGGCGGGTTCCTACGTGAACTTCCTGATCGTCAATGGCGGGATTATCGCGCCCAGCTTTGACGACCCGATGGACGCCCAGGCCAAGGCCATCCTGCAGCAGCTGTTTCCCGAGCACGAAGTGGTGATGGTGCCGGGCCGTGAACTGTTACTGGGGGGCGGCAATATCCACTGCCTTACCCAGCAACAGCCCGCGCCACAGCGGATTTGAGTGCCGTTGTAACAGCCGATGCCGGTTGTTTGCCGGTGCCGGTCCGGCCCGTGGCCTGAGCTTCACCAGCCAGCCCGCAGCCTAGACAGGCCGCGGGCTTTTTCATGACCGTATATCGGCACGGGTGGCACATTGGCATAGCTCTTGTATCTTTCCTGGCGTGATTCTGAGACATGGAGAACGGTGTTGTTCTGTCATAAAGCTTGGATAAGTTAGGCCGCTCAGATACCAGGAGAGCGCTGGAATGAACATGGTCAGCGAGCGGGCGTCCCATCCCTTGGCAATGAATAACGAGTCGCTGCAGGTGCTGGCCCAGTGGTTGAAGTCCAATGGAACGCGTCAGATCAGGGAACCTGATCCGCGCCGGATCATCATTGAGCGTTACCCCGCTGGATTGCTCAGCGAGGCGGAACTGCAGGCGTTGTGGGATGTGGTGAAAGGATAGACAAACAAGGGATTGTGCGAAGCGCTGCCGGGATGGCAGCGCTTTTTTTTGCCTGTCATACAGATGCCGGGCGTGCGGGTGTCAGAAGCGGTAGTTGCCGGTGACCACCAGGCTGCGAGGGTCGCCCGGCTGGATCTGGAAGGCGCTGGTGGCGGAACTGTAGTACTCGCGGTCGGCGATATTGTTCAGCGCGGCGCGTACGTCCCAGTCCTTGTGCCGGTAACCGGCCAGGGCGTCCCAGCGGCCATAACCGGGCAGCGCCACGGTGTTGCTGCTATCGGCGAAGCGGTCGCCGACCAGGGTCAGGCCGGTCTCGGCGTACCAGCCCAGTTCCGGTTTCCAGGTGATGAACAGGCTGCCATTGCGCTTGGCGACGTTGTTCACGCGCTTGTCTTCGAAGCCGTTGTTGTCCTTGACCACCACGGCGTCCTGCAGGCCGATGCCGCCACGCAGGTACCAGTTGCCGACGATCTTGCCGGTGCCCGTCAGCTCGATGCCGCGGGAGCGTTGCAGCCCGGTGAGTAGGGTGATGCTGCGGTCCTGCGGATCGGAGGTGCGACGGTTGTAGAGCTCCAGCTCATACACCGCCAGGGTGGTGCTCAGGCGTTCGCCCAGCCAGTCGCTCTTGACTCCGACTTCCTTCTGCCGGGTGAGCTCAGGGCTCAGGTCGTTGCCGTTACCGGCGGCGTTCGGGGTGATGCCGATCAGGCCGCCGCCCACCGGTGAGAACGACTTGCTCCATGAGGCATAGAACGAGTGGTGTTCCAGCGGCGTCCAGACCACCCCCAGGCGCGGGCTGACGCTGTGGCTTTCGCGGCTTTCGGAGAGCCCGTTCTTGCGGTTGCTGGTCTGCACATCGAAGTTGTCGTAGCGCAGGCCGGCGAGCAATTGCCATTGATCGTTCAGGCGCAGTTGGTCCTGCACATAGAGGGCCCGGCTTTCGACCTCGGTGTGGTTGTTGCTCCAGACCTGCATGCGGCCGGTGTGGCTCTGGTACGGGTTGGGGGTGTACAGGTCGACGGCGGGCACCGCCTGGCTGACCGGCCCGGAAGTGGCGGCGTTGTAGAGGATCGGGTCGCGGCGCTGGCTGCCGAGCTCCAGGCCGGTGAGCAGGCGATGTTCCAGGCCGAAGGTGTCGAAACGGCCCTCCAGTTCGGTGTTGTTGTAGACGTTGCGGGTCTTCAGGTCCTGCTGCCAGCGTTGACGTTGGACCTTGCCGGTCGTGGCGTTGTAGCCGGTCTGATAGGTGTTGTCGAAATCGCTGTCGAGCTTGAATACCCCCAGGGTGTGGCGCAGTTGCCAGTTCTCGCTGAGCTCGTAGCTCAGCTTGGAGCGCAGGGACTGGGACTTGTCGTCGATGTAGTCGCGGTGATCGCCGTAGGTGGTGTCGCGGCTGACGTCCGCCGGGCGTCCGTTAACCCCGGGGATGCCGCGGTCCGGGGTGCGGTTGTAGCGGCTGTATTCGTACTGCACCAGCCAGTTCAGGTCCGGGGTCAGTTGCCAGCTCATGGACGGGGCGAACAATTGGCGGTTGCCGCTGACGCCTTTGCGGAAACTGTTCCGGTCCTCGTTGCCCAGGTTCAGGCGCAGGCTGATGTTCTCTGTCGGGTCGGCGCTGAGATCGGCATACAGGCTGCGCAGGTCCTGGCTGCCGCCCTGGACTTCGACGCTGGAGCGGCGGCCGAATTCCGGCAGCTTGCTCACCCGGTTGATGATCCCGCCCTGGCTGCCACGGCCGTAGAGCACTGCCGCCGGGCCCTTGAGCACTTCGATGCGCTCGATGTTGTGCAGGTCGCGCACGTATTGGCTGTCGTCGCGAATGCCGTCCAGATAGAAGTCGTTACTAGCATCGAAGCCGCGGATCCGCAGGCTGTCGAAGCGCGTGTCCGAGCCGCTGCTGACGTTGGGAATGCCACTCAGGGCGCTGCCCAGGTCGTTGACGCCGTAGTCCAGCACGTTGGCGGTCTTGATTGTGTCGATGGCCTGGGGCACGTAGCGCGCCGGGGTCGAGGTACGGGTTGCAGTGCTGACTTCCTTGACCCGTGGGTCATCGGGGTCGGCTTCGGCCTCGGCACTGATGGAGGTCATCGGCAGGGTAGTGCTGGCAGCGCAGGCAAAACCGCTGGCCAGCAGGGTGCAAAGACCCAGGGACAGGGGCATGAGGCGGAAATGGGCAGGCATCTGAAACGCATCCGAGAAGGGGAAATTCGAGGGTGCGAATGGTAATGCTTGTCATTAACAGATGTTAAATATTCACTAATAAGTTCCCCTGGCTATTTGTTTCTGAATGTATCTTTCGGGTATCGGTTCGCATACTGAGGCTAAACAGACGGATTCGACCGGTTACAGCAACAGACTAAAAGCCAATTCGAGGTTTTTCCCTTGGCGCGCGCGGCCTAGTCTGCGTGACATCGAATTTTCAAGACCTTGCTGGAGCCCAGATATGTCCTTGGCCACCCTTCACTATATTTATGACCCCCTGTGCGGCTGGTGCTACGGTGCCAAGCCGCTGGTGCAGGCCGCCCAGGCGGTGGTGCCGGTGGTGGCCCATGCCGGCGGCATGATGACCGGGCGCAACCGCCAGCCGGTCTCGCCGCAACTGCGCGATTACGTCATGCCCCATGACCGGCGGATCGCCGAGTACAGCGGGCAGCCTTTTGGCCAGGCCTATTTCGAGGGCCTGCTGCGGGATGAGACGGCCACCTTCGACTCGGCGCCGCCGATTGCCGCCGTACTGGCGGCCCAGGCTATGGAAGGGCGGGGCCTGGAATTTCTGGGCCGGTTGCAGACGGCGCATTATCTGGAAGGGCGCAGGATCGCCGACCGGCAGGTGCTGCTGGAGCTGGCGCAGGCCCAGGGGTTTGCCCCGGCCGCCTTCGAGGCGGCCTTCGACCAGGCGGTGGCCCATGAACTGGACAACCATATAAAGGCCAGCCGGGCCCTGTTGGCCAAGGTCGGCGGGCAAGGCTTCCCGACCCTGGTGCTGGAGCGCGATGGTCGTTACCAGTTGCTCGACATCAGCCCCTGGCTGGGCAAACCCGAGGCCTTCGCCGACTGGCTGAAGACCTCCCTGGGCGCCGATAGCGGCCCTCACGATGGCGTGGTCCAGGCCTGTGGCCTGGACGGTTGCACACCCTGAACTCACCTGACCTGCGTGGAGTCACCCATGGATAACCTAGCGTTGATCAAGAGCACCTACGAAGGTGCCAACTCCCAGGAAAATGCGCGCAACACCGCAGCGGCCCTGGCCCCCGATGCCCGCTGGACCGAGGCGGCAGGCTTTCCCTATGCCGGCACCTACATAGGGTTCGAGGCGGTGCTGGAGCACGTCTTCAAGCGCCTGGGCTCGGAATGGCAGGACTTCACCTTCAAGGTCGAGAACTATGTGGCCCAGGGCGACAAGGTGTTCGCCTATGGCAATTACCAGGGCGTCTACAAGGCCTCGGGCAAACCGATCGATGTACGGGTGGCTCATTTGTGGACACTTAAAGATGGCAAGGTCACTCACTTCGAACAATTCGTGGACAGTCACAGTGTGCAGCTGGCAATGCTCTAGCCCGCAGTTCTTAGAATATTTTCAGCTATTCAAAGACGATTCACGAAATTGACACGTTGTTAAAGGCGCAGATAGGATTCGCCCCAACGCCTGTGGCCAGGAGCCATATTTCAGAATAATAAAAGGCCCACCGTGCTCACCCGCGGTCGGGCTTTTTTGTTTCAACGGTAGAAGAGCGTTCAATCGCCATAGCCGCGGAGCTCACAGCGCGTCACCAAACCGTAATAAGGAAAATAAAATGTTTAAACAGCGGATCTGCTTGGTTGCACTGGGGATTTTGAGCGCAACACAGGCCATGGCCGACGGCCAGGCCGACGCCAAGGGTTTTGTTGAAGACAGCAGCCTGAAAGTGCTGTTGCGCAACGCTTACATCAACCGTGACTACAAAGATGGCAACCCGGACAAGGCTGAATGGGGCCAGGGTTTCATCGGCACCTTCTCCTCCGGTTTCACCCAAGGCACTGTGGGCGTGGGCGTTGACGCCTTCGGCCTGTACGCACTGCGCCTGGACGGCGGCAAGGGTCGCAGCGGTGCCGGTGGCATCGACTTCTTCAAGCAAGACAACAGCGGCAAGGCCGCCAACGACCTGGCCAAGGCCGGCGCCGCGGTCAAGTTCCGCTTCTCCAACACTGTGCTGACCTATGGCGACCAGATGCCGGCCCTGCCGGTGTTGAACTACGACAATTCGCGCCTGCTGCCGGAAAGCTACACCGGTACCCTGATCACCTCCAAGGAGATCAAGGGCCTGGAGCTGAACGCTGGTCACTTCACCGCCGAGTCGCGCAAGAGCGACGAAGGTCGTGACAGCGGTGGCCTGAAGTCGATCAACGTGTTGGGCGGTAGCTACCAGTTCACCGAGCAGTTCAAGGGCGCGCTGTACGCTTCCGACGTCGAAGACGTGCTGAAGAAGCAATACATCAACCTGAACTACGTGTTCCCGCTGGCCACTGACCAGTCCCTGACCCTGGACTTCAACGGCTACCGTACCGAGCTGGACAAGTCCTACGCCGAGAAGGCTAAAGCCGGCGGCGAAGACAACAAGATCTGGAGCCTGGCAGCCACCTACGCCATGGGCCCGCACTCCTTCACCCTGGCGCACCAGCGCAGCACCGGCGACAGCCACCTGGGCTATGCCTATGGCGGCTACCAGCGTGGTCAGAACCGCGTGGGCGATGGCGGCAACACCATCTACCTGGCCAACTCCTACTGGTCCGACTTCAACGCCGAAGACGAGCGCAGCTGGCAGCTGGGCTACGGTCTGGACTTCGGCGCCTTCGGCGTACCGGGCCTGACCTACAACGTGGCCTACGTGCGTGGCGACAACATCACCACCTCGACCTCCACCGGCGGCAGCGAGCGGGAAATCTTCAACCAGTTCAAGTACGTAGTACAGAGCGGTCCGGCCAAAGACCTGAGCGTGAAAGTACGCAGCTCGGTACTGCGCGTTTCGCAGAAGTCTTCCGAGTACAACGTGGGCGGCAACGAACTGCGTGTGTTCGTCGACTACCCGATCAACGTGTTCTGATGAACGCCTGATCACCCCCTGATATCAGGGGGTTGCAACACGAAAAGCCCCGACTGGTTCGGGGCTTTTTTGTGCCTGGGCATCCGGGTTGCAGAAATGCCCGGGATGGCGGGTGACTGTTCTCGCCCGGGTGCCTGTTTCAGCCAGTGGTTGGCGCATATCAATCTTGTTACAGTCCACCCCCCTGTCTCGTCACGGATGATTTCGATGTTCCGTACCCTGCTATCCGGCCTGTGCCTGCTGAGCGTCGCCAGCATCGCCCACGGCCAGCAAGCGACTGCGCCCGAGCAGTTGCTGAGCGACTTCTCCCGCTGCGATGCGCAGTTCTTCCAGAACCTGAATACCGCCCGACTGCCGACCGGCACCTTGAGCCTGGCCCGGTACGGTGCGGTAAGCGCGCCCAAGGTCATGAACCCTTTGCAGGAAGGCGGGCGCTACCAGTCCTTCGAACAGCCGCTGCTGGTCAATGGCGTGCGCCTGGTGGGCTACTACAACGAAGCTCAGTCGCTGAAGTCGGTGGGCAACCTGCTGTTCTGGGGCTTTGTCGCCGAGGGCCAGCCCAAGGACGTGGCCGCGGCACTCAAGCCGCTGCTGGTGGACAACAGCCGCCTGAAGGCAGACCGCAGCGCCATGAGCCGGGTGGAGATCCGCCGGGTCGGCGACCCCATCGACCAGTGGCGCACCGAAGGCCTGGCGGGCGGTGGCGTGGCTACGCCGTTCGGTTATGTCGAACGCATCCTGAGCATCGACATCGGTACCACCAACGCACCGATTGCCGGACGCACCACGATCTTCTGCAGCTTGCAGGGTACGGTCACCGCGCCGTTGCTGCAGGTGTATCGCCCTGACCTCAACGCCCATCTGCTGGATTGAAAAACATGCCTTCATTGTCTGTACGCGGGTCGCTCCTGCTTGTGTGTGCCCTTGCTGTGACTGGCTGCGCCAGCCTGCAGAGCCAGGACCAGATCAACTACGCCCATTGCCGCATGGTGGGCCAGGCTTCCAAGGCCGAAAAATTCGACGTGGTGCTGCAAGAGGCCGACCTGTGCCTTGAGAAGAACCAGCTGAGCCAGCCCATGCAGAGCCTGGTGTACTGGCTCAAATCCGATGCCTACGCCAGCTTCAAGCGTTATCCGGAAGCCATCGCCGCCAAGGAAAAATCCATCGAGCTGGGCCCCAAGCCCGATGCTCGGGCGGTGCTGGACCTGAGCCGTCTGTATCGCGAAGCGGGCAACCCGCAAAAGGCCCTGGAGCTGGTGCAGTCCAACCTTGACAACAACCTGGGTGAGGCGGGCAAGGGCAGCGGTTTCAACATGCCGACCTACTACCACCTGGGCCAGACGCTGTACGACCTGGGTCGCTATCGCGAGGCCGCGGAAGCCTACAGCACCGGCCTGTTGAAGCAGCCCGACTATGCCTGGGCCTTCTACCACCGCGGCCTGGCCTACGACAAACTGGGCCAGCCCGACGACGCCCGCGCCGACTTTGCCCAGTTCGCCAAGCTGGTGAACCAGAAGTACGTCGAGCCGCAGCACCAGGCCAAGCTGGCCGAGTACAAGATCAAGCTGCCTTGAATGCAGCGTGGTTGATGCAATAAAAAAGGCTCGCCGGATCGCGAGCCTTTTTTTATCCGCGAACGCTGTTCGTCAGTCGTCCGGATTGATGGCGAACTTCAGCTGGTTGCCCTGCAGGTAGACCACCGCTTCACGGCCATGGATATCCACCGGCCGGGCCGACATTGCGTCGTGATCGGTGACTATCTTCGACAACTCCTTGCCCCGCATATCGACCCGCCAGATACAGGCCCGGGGCCCTTGGTTATCGAAGTACAGCACCGGGCGCGTGGTGCTCCAGGTCGGGTTGACGATGGCCCATCCGGCATCGGGCTGTTTCTGCTCGGTGATGTTCTCCGAATGGCTGCCCGCGTTGGCGCGGTCATAGTTCAGGGACAGCTGGCTGCTGTCGCGATTGAGGTCCTGCTCCACCCGTGCCCGGGCGTGCATGAAGGTGTTGGAGCCAACCTGGAACACCTGCTGAGTGCTGGCGGGCGCGCTGCGCGAACCCAGGCGGTAGACCATGCTTTGCTGCAACTGGCCCGCCAGCTGCTCGCGGTAGTAGAACTGGCCATCGACTATCCCGGCGTAGCGCGGCCCCTGGTCGTTGGCCCCGGGATTGGCCCAGCCGGCGAAGGCGATGTCTTGGGCGATGGGATGCAGCCCCGGCTGGTCATCGGCGTACTCATACAGGGTGCCCACATACACCGGCTTGCCCTGCTGATAGCGCCCGACAAACAGCACCACATGCAGCACCCCGGCTATCACCTGGGCATCGACGATCTGCTGGTCGCCCTGGGGCAGGGTGCTGTTGAAGGTGGCCAGGGTGAAGTTCTGCCAGTCGTCCGGGTCATAGACCAGGTACGCCTCGCCGGGAGCCAGTGGGCGCAGTGCGTCCGGGGCGGGCTCGGGAGGAATCGGCAGCGACGTGAGCATTTTCACCTGGGCCCGGTAGACCGACTCCAGGCAATCGGTGTCGGGGCAGGTATTGCGGGTGTTCTTCAACCAGTGGCCTTGCAGCAGGCGGAACACCTGCAAGTGCTTCAGCGCCTGGTAGCGGCGGGTCATCTCCTCGTCCTTGGCGGACAGCGTCGGCGTGGCGCAGACAGTCTTTTCCACTTGGGTCGAGGCCTTGGCGCAGTCGAAGCCGGCGGCCTGCAGATCGGGCGCCAGCGCGCCCAGGGCGAGGCTCATGGCCGCCAGCGAGAGCAAAGGGAGCTTCATCAACACATCCTTGTCGAAAACGGGTCAGGGGGTCTGGAACGTCTGCAGATAGGCCAGCAGATTATCGATTTTTTCCTCATCGCTCAGCCCCCAGAAAATCATCCGGGTACCGGGCACCACGGCCTTGGGGTCTTCCAGGTACTGGATGAGCTTGTCCCGGCTCCAGACAATGCCCGAGGACTTCATGGCCGTCGAGTACTGGTAGTCCGCGGCGCTGCCGGCGGGGCGGTCGATGATGCCATTGAGCTGCGGCCCGAAGGAACTGCGTACCGAAGGCCCGATGTTATGGCAGCCGCTGCACAGGCGCTTGAACAGCTTGGCGCCGGCTTCGGCATCACCGGCCAGGGCCGGGGCGCTGAATAGCAGGGAGTGGAGCAACAGGGTCAGGATCGATACGGCGATAGGCTTCATGGGCGGCCTGCGTGCAGCTGGAATCGGCGGCTATTGGAGCATGAAGCGCATGCCTGGGGGGAGCCTTGCGATACAAGGCTCAGAAGCGCCCACTGATACCCAGCAGCGGGCCCTTCTGGACGATGTCGTAGACAAACCCGTCATGGCGATAATCGACCCCCATGGCCCGGTAGCCGGCCACCGCCGAAAAGCCCGGCAGGAACTCCCAGCCCGCCAGTGCGGCTAGGTCCCAGTCTTCCCGGGACTGCCCGGCGCCCGCCATGCCCCAGGCGGAGAGCCAGAACCGCTCGTTCACGGCGTAGTGCCCGCGCAACCCCGCCATCGCGTCGGCCCAGGTGGCCTTGTCCGAGCCCGACAGGCCCCCGGCCGGACCACCGTGCAGGGTGATGCTGGTGCTGCTGTACCAGACGCGCACGCCGCCGGCGATGTCCAGGCGATGATCGTCATCCCCCAGCACCTGGTAGCCGCCCCCCAGGAAACCCGAGGCGGTCTTGCTCTGCACCTCTAGCTTGGACGCCAGCGCTCCGGCTGGCAGCCGGTTGCGGGTGTCGGTGTCGATGTACATCAGGTCGGCGAGCACGCTGTAGGGGCCGCGCCGCGCTTCGCCCATCAGCATCACCGACATGTCGACACTGCGCGCGATGTCCGAGAAGTCGGACTTGATGAACTGGGTCCCTGTGCTGCGGTGGCCTACGTGCCCGCGGATCCCGGCGCCCCACACGTACGGGCCGCCGTTGAACCGCCAGCCATCGTCGTCTGCCGCCATGGCCACGGGCGGCAGGCTGGTTCCGGCGGTCGTCAAGGCGCCCAGCAGCAGCGCCAGGCGGGTACGCCGGTGCAGCAACGGTGAGTGCGGATGGTCACGGTGGATCATGCTGTTTCTCCGATCAGTGCTGGGTCAGCCCAAGAGCCACGCCTTCGGCTGCGCAGTCCTCGGCAGGCTTCAGGCCGGCCTGCTGCGCCGCCTTGACCTCCTCCTTCGCGGCCGCCAGGTCGGCGAGGAATGCCGGATTGCCATGCAGGCTGGCGACCGTCGCGGCCCCCATGATGCGGCCAGCGTCCACGTCGCTCTGCCAGTGGGCGTCGCAGATGACCCGGCTCTGGCCGTATGCCAGGCCACGGGTCATCAGTTCGGTGGCGCGGGCCGGGCTGATCTCGGCCAGGACCAGGCCCCAGGCCCAGCCCGCTGCGGAGTGGCCGGAGGGCCAGGAGCCATCCGTGCGCAGCAGTGGCTCCATGTCCTTGCGGCACGTGCCTTCGTCATGCACCACGAAGGGGCGAGTACGGTTGTAGGCATTCTTTCCGGCGTAGGTGGAGCCCCCCGCATCCGTCAGGGTGCGCTGCATCAAGGTATAGAGATGGGGTGTGCTCTTTTCGCTGATCTGCGTGCCCAGCGCGCAAGAGAAGGTTTTCGCCGGGCCGGGGAATGACAGTTCTGCATCGGTTGCCGCGAGTTTCTCCCGGCTCGAGCCACGCAGCGCCAGCGCCGCACGCCGTGCTTCTTCATCCCGCGCGAGAGCCGCGGAGCCCGGTTTTGGCGGGGCCCCGAGCAAGGCCAGGCGTACAGGCAAGTCAGCCGGTTCAAGGTAGCCTGGCGCCAGCTTGAAGTGCGGGTCGGTGACCTTCGTGGCGGCGTCCTCGGCCAGCGCCCATGCCGACCAGAGCAGGCCGGCCAGGGACAGTGTCACTGCGAAGGGTTCAGGTATTTTTTTCATCGTGCGTTCTCTTTTCTATCCATGACCACGGCTGATCAGAACCGGTACAAGGCGTCCAGATAGGCTCCGGCACCGACCTTTTCCCCCGTCAGCGGGCTGTCACGGGCGTCGGAGACCAGGGCGTAGGTCTTGATGCCCCCTTCCAGCGCCAGCTGTGGCTGCCATTGCCAGGTCAGGCCCAGCTTCAAGGTCACGTCGCGCATCCCGCCCCCGGGGTGGTATTCATCGAACCGGGTGCGTGCGGCTTGCTGGGCGGTGACGCCGAAGCGGGCCATCATGTCGTTCTCGTTGCTCCAGGTGCCGTACAGCGTCGAGTCCAGGGTCAAGGTCGAAGACAGCGGGTAGGTGGTGGCGACCCCGGCTTCCAGGTACGCCGTACGGCCCAGGCTTTCGCCACCGTAATTGCGCCTCTGGCTCGATTGCAGGCCGCGTACGAACAAGCGGCCGGCGGGCAGGATCCAGTACGCTTCTGCCCCCACCAGGGCGGTGCTGTCCAGGTTGCCCATGCCCCGCAGGTAGTCATCACGGCCGTCCAGGGTGTGAATGCGTTCCTTGCGCCCTGGGTCATAACCCACCAGCAGGGCCACGCCGAAAGGCGCCAGTCCCGGCAGATCCCATCGCAGCCCTTCCGGAAAGGCCGCAGTAAAGGTGCCCCAGTCCTGGGTCGGCATGACCGCCTTGAGCTTCAGTGACGGGAAGGCGGCGTAGTGGGAAGAGCCCTGGTACAACGGGCCAACAGCCAAGCCACCGCCTACCGTCACCGATGGCGTGCCGCCTGAATCGGCCGGGGCAGCCTGGGCTGGCGGCACCAGCATCAATGCAAGGGCTGCACTTAGGGAGAACACCACGGGAGACCTGAAAGAATGTGAATGATCCTTGAGTGTCATTGTTCATTTCCTTGGGTGTGAACTCTGTAGTGCAGAGCCATTGCTGAGTTGATCACTAATATTCAACTTGCAGGTGCTGGTATCCGAGGTGATCGCAGGCCGGTAAACCCCCGGCGCAAGCGCTGGCCTCATTGATCGCCACAGTGCGTTTACAAGTACCGATGGCAGGAGTCCGTCGTTTCGACAAACTTGCACTTGCTCGAATAATCGAATTTACAAATCGACGGGCTCGGGCTGTGGAAAACGCCATTGGCCACTGAGTATTTCGTTACTCGGTCGATAGAGCCTGACGGTGTAGTTCCAGCCGGGTGTCGTAACCAGGCAATTGACGACCTTGGCCTCGCAACCCCCGAACTGGATGACAATTGAACCATCGGCACTTTTCTTGGCAGTGAGGTTGTTCAGCGAATAGGCGTCATAGGGGTTTTTCTGAAAGTACCCGTCGGCGTTGTAAACACTCACAGACCAGAAACTCTTGACCGGTACCTGTTCAACCTTGAGCCGGTAGACGGTTTTTCCATCGTTGTGCGGCAATACTGCTCCGAGGTAGATGGCGTCCCTGCTCGGGTTGCCGCCCCAGCCCGTTGCGGTTCCGATCAGGTGGCGCACCGGATCGACCCTGCCTTTCGGGCCAAAGGACTGGTTGTAGTCGGGAAGGGTCGAACCCAGAACAGCCAGGGCATCACGCACTTTTTTCTGGCTCGCCTGATCCCACTTCGGAACCACGAACTCCCCGTGCCTGGCCTGGCTGACCTGGATGGCGTCCTGCAGCGCATGCACCTGCTCGAGGTCTTTGCGATCCGTGGGGTCGAAGAACAGGCGGATAGCGACAAATACATAGCGTGTGCCGATGTCCTCTTTCGCCAGCGTATGGGGACCGGGCCCATAAATGACTGCCGGCACGTAATGATCTTCGTTGACCACTTGCATCGACATGAACCTCTCACCGGCTTCAGGCAAGGTGACAGTCACCGGGCCGGCATCGAGATCGAACACCGCTGACGAGTAAAGCGTGTCTCTGTTCATGCGGATGACATCCTGAGCGTCGATGGCAACCGCTTCGCGGCTGTGAACAAATCGCCCCAAGCCTCCACTCTTCACACTCTTGCCCATGTAGAGGTCGGACTCGGCGCGAGCAAAGTTGTCGACATTTACCCGCACCGGCGCATCAGCGGATGACTGAGCGTGTGCACTGGCAAAAGTGGCCAGCGTCAGGGCGACGATGCAGGCCGTGGATGAATCGGGCATGTAAACCTCTAGCTCTTTTAAGTGGGCATTACCTTTTCAGACTTTATAAGAACACCCTGCTGGAAACTTGCCATTTGGTGCCAAAAGCACAACAGGCAAGTACCGCGAAGTGGGTTATTTGAAGGCGCCCGATAGTAGGGCGGGAGGGTCAGGCGAAGAGGTTAACGATCATCTTTCAAGAGCGAGCGGTAGCGCGACGGCGAACTTCCGGTCCAGCGCTTGAAGGCTCGGGTAAAGTGCGCCTGATCACTGTAGCCCACCATGTAGGCAATCTCGGTCGCGGTGTATTTGCCGCTGGCAATCAATTGCAGTGCTTCGCTGCGACGGGTTTCGTCACGCAGGTCTTCGAAGTCGATGCCGCAGTACTTGAGGCGACGCTGTAGCGTTCGGGAAGACAAGCCGATGTTTCTTGAAATAGCGGTAAGTTTGGATCGATCCTGATCCGCGATCCGTTCGATCAGCACACCGGCGGCTTGCGCGGTCGACTTCAAGGCCTCGGTGACTTTCCAGGCGTCATCCCGGGCAGGTTGCAGAGGGGTGTCGAGCAGCTCACGATCAAATTCGATCATGTTGTGCTTCGCGTTCATGTGCAGATTCGGCCCCAGGTACTCCTCCAGCGCCTCATCTCCTCGCTCCCGCGGGTTTTGCAGATGCACCCGTATGGCGCAAGGCTCGCCGGACATGAGCGGCACTTTCCTCAGCAGCGCCAGAGTGCCGAGAATGACCTGCTTCGGATCAGCCCCGTGCTGCCCGGTGAATTGCTGGATCAGCTTCGTCGTACGGCCTTCGGTAACGATTCTTACGTCACTTCCTTGATGCAGTAAGTCCGTATGGATCGCTGCCACTGCGCACGCCTGGGCAAGGTTGGTCGAACCCAGGATCAACCCGCCCCAGGCGCCGAGTGAGCGTACTTCGATCAGGTGCCCCACCGTTGCACCCGCGAAGGGGTCCTGTGCGACTGCGGCCATTTCATTGGCGATGTGAAAACAGGTCGCTCGCGGCACCCAGGCATCCGGGTATTGAAAAACCTGCGGGGAAATCCCGTAACGCCGGAAGAACTCCAGCGGCGACACTCCGCGCATGCTCAGGTAGGGCGCTATTTGCTGAAGCGTGCTGAGTTTGATGGAGGGCGTTGCATGGGTCATGAGCGTTTGCACCTGGTTCAAAGGCCGTGCACGTGAAGACCGTCCGAGTCCGCAGGAAACACTAGCGCAAAACACCTGCCGGAGTCGTGCTGGCGATGTGCATTAAACACGAAGGACGTTGTGCTTGTGGGACTTGCGAAGAAGGGTAAGGGGGCTGAAGCGCGGCGATACCGGGTCCAGCAAGGTGCTGAAGGCATCGGGAGAGGATTGTTTGACCCTGGAAACAACAAAGCCCTCGCATCGCTGCGAGGGCTTTGTTTTGTATGGTGCCGGCACCAGGAGTCGAACCCGGGACCTACTGATTACAAGTCAGTTGCTCTACCAACTGAGCTATACCGGCGTGTCAGGGCGACGATTATAGCGATTGGCGGGCTTCTGTAAACCCCTGAAATCTGACTATTTTTGCGAAGCGCTCAGGGCCGCGTCCGCTGGCAAACGATTGGCTGGCCCTCCTCAGGAGCCTTGCGCTATCGATTCGGCGAGGATGCACAGCAACTCGAACATCAGGGTCGCGCCCACCAGGGCGGTGGCGCCGCCGACGTCGAAGGGCGGCGAGACTTCCACCACGTCGGCGCCGACCAGGTTCAGGCCGCGCAAGCCGCGGATCATCTGCTGGGCCTGGAGGGTGGTCATGCCGCCGATCTCCGGGGTGCCGGTGCCGGGGGCGAAGGCCGGGTCGAGTACGTCGACGTCGAAGCTGATGTAGGTCGGGCCGTCGCCCACCACGCGCCGGGCTTCGGCCAGGGTGGCTTCGACGCCGATGTCGGCGAACTCTTCCATGTGGATCACGCGAATCCCGCAGTCCCGGGCGAAAGCCTCGTCGTCGGCGCTGTAGATCGAACCGCGAATGCCGATCTGCACCGTGCGCTTGGGGTCCAGCAGGCCTTCTTCGATGGCGCGGCGAAAGGGCGTGCCGTGGGTGTAGAGGTTGTCGCCGAAGTAGCGGTCGTTGGTGTCGGAGTGGGCATCGAAGTGCACCATGCCGATGGGCCGGTGGCGGGCCAGGGCGCGGAAGATCGGCAGGGTCACCAGGTGGTCGCCACCCACCGCCAGGGGCACGGCGCCGGCCTGGTGCAATTGGCTGAAGAAACCTTCGATCTGTTTCAGCGAATCCAGCAGGTCGATGGGGTTCACTGGTGCATCACCCAGGTCACCGACCCGGACCAGGTCATAGGGGGCGATGCGGCTGACATGGTGCACCTTGCGCATCAGGCTCGACTGGTTGCGCACCTCCCGCGGGCCGTGGCGGGCACCGGCACGGTTGGTGGTGCCGCCGTCCCAGGGCACGCCCACCAGGGCGATCTGCACCTGGGCCGGGTCGTCGAACAGCGGCAGGCGCATGAAGCTTGGAATGCCGGCGAAGCGTGGTACCAGGGCGGCATCCACGGGTTGGGGGAAGGGCTTGGACATGGCGGGGTTCCTTGTTCGCTGTGAAGGTTTATTCGGTGGCGCTGCGCAGTGCCGGTGCCGCCCGGCTTGTCAGGCTGACGCCGACAAAGGTCAGGAGGCTGACCCCGAGCCCGTAGTAGATCGGGGTGTTGGCGAGAATGCCGTCGCGGACCATGAACGCGATCACCGTCAGACTGCCGGTGAGCATGCAGGCGATGGCGCCCCTGGCCGAGGCACGGCGCCACAGCAGCGCGCCCATGATCGGCACCAGCAGGCCGCCCACCAGCAGGTTGTAGGCGATGCTCAGCCCGGCGATCACGTCGTTCACCAGGCACGCCATCAACAGCATCGCCGCCCCCAGCCCGAGGGTGATCCAGCGGCTGCTGGCCAAGTGGTTTTCCCCGCCCCGGGTAAGGAAGCGGCTGTAGATGTCTTCCTTGAGCACCGTGGCCGAAGCCAGCAGGCAGGCGCTGGCGGTGGACATGATGGCGGCCAGGGCCGCGGCCACCACCAAGCCGCGCAGGCCGGCGGGCAACACGCTGCGGGTGACTTCGGCGAAGGCGTTTTCCGCCACCGCCAGGTCCGGCAACAGCAGTTTGGCGGCGGCCCCCACCAGGGCGCAGGCGGCGCCATAGAACATGCAGTAGACCCCGGCGCCGAGCCCGGCGTAGCGCACCACGCTTTCACTGCGGGCGGTGAACAGCCGCTGCCAGATGTCCTGGCCGATCAGGGCGCCGAAGAAGTACAGCAGGAAGTAGGTAAGGATGGTGTCCAGGCCGATATTGCCCAGCTCGAAGAAGCCCGCCGGCAGGTTGGCCTGCAAGGCTTCCAGGCCGCCGGCCTGGCCCAGGCTCATGGGCAGCAGGACGCCGAAGATCCCCAGGGTCATGATCACGAACTGGATGATGTCGGTGAGGGTCAGCGACCACATGCCGCCGATCACCGAGTAGAAGATCACCAGGCCGCCTCCGCAGAGGATTGCGGTGATCCGCGGGATCTCGAACACCACTTCGGTGATCGAGCCGATGGCGATGGTGGCGGTCACCGCCACCATCAGGTCGTAGGCCACCATCACGCAGCCACCGATCAGCCGCGAGGACGCCTGATAGCGCTGCTCCAGGATCTGGGTCACGGTAAAGACCCGCAACTGGGCGATTTGCCGGGAGAACACCAGGCTCAGCACGATGATCCCCAGGCCCAGCATGAACACCAGCCACAGCCCGGAAATGCCGTAGCTGTAGCCCAGGCGCACCGAGCCTATGGTGGAAGCGCCGCCGAGCATCACCGCCGACAGCGTGCCCAGGTACAGGGCTGGGCCCAGGCGGCGCCCGGCCACCAGAAAGTCATCCTGGTTTTTCACTTTGCGCATGCCCCACCAGCCGAGGCCGGCCATCAGCAGGACGTAGATCGCCATTACCAGATAATCGAGTGCCATAACCGTCGCTTCCTTTTGTTTTTGTTGTTGAAGGCAGGTCGGCGCAGCGTAGGTGGCAGGGGTTGCCGGGTACATCCCGGCGGGCACAAGCTGGCTTGTGTTTTGTGGAAAGTGCCTGGGTGGCAGTGAAGGCTGCGGGCACTCGGCCGATAGCCTGTGCGGGCCCGGTGGCCGCCTCAGTCAAAGGAAACTTCAGTGATGAATCTCGCAACTCCCACCCTGCTGGCCGCGATGGCGTTGCTCGGCGCTTGCAGTGTCAAACCGGTACAGCCCTATTCGGAACCGCCCCTGAGCGTGCCGACCGCGCAGTTGCGGGTGATCACCAACGGCGAGGTGCGCGGGGACGCCTATGCCGGGTGCCTGGGGGACAGCAAGCGCCTGGCCAAGGCCGGGCGTTTCGGCAGCGATCAACAGGCCAACATCAACTACCCGCAGTTCCCGGGGCAGCCCCGGCAGATCGACATGCTGCCCAGGTTCGCGCCGAAACTGCCGGCCTACGCAGGGGCGATCCGCAGGGGCGAGGGCGCCTACAACGAGATCGCCACCGAGTACCGGGTACCGGCGGGCCGGCCTTTCCTGCTGGAAGGCGGGGGCGTGGCGGCGGGTGGCTATGGCAGCACCTACAGCACCTGCCCCGAGGTGAGGAAGGTGGTGCTGTTCGAGCCGGGCAAGAGCTACGAGGCCTATGTCGGCCTGAACTACATCCCCCAGGCGAACGGCGAAACCGCAGCCATGTGTGCCTTTGCGGTGTACCAGTTGTTGCCACTGGGCAAGCCGGGAGCGGTCATGCCGATGGCGGTCCAGGCCAAGCCGCCGGTGGACAGCAAGTGCCCGGGTAGCTGAGCCGTTGGAGGGTAGCCCCGGCCTGGGGTAGCAGGCCGGGGGTGAGGGCTGGTCTAGGCCTCCCAGCCCGCGTCGCGCATCGCCTGCTGCACGAGTGGATGCAGTTCGGCCCCTTGCTGCTCGGTCTGCCAGGCCAGCAGTTCCTTGCGCATGCCTGGGGTCCAGAACATCTGCATGTGGTTGCGCACGCTGAGCACGGCCTGTACCTGGTCCGGCTCATTGGCGAAGTACGAGGCGATCTGGTTGGCCATCTTGATCAGGTTGGCGGTGCTCATCGGCGCACCTCCGCCTTGCCGCCCCGGGAGCGGCCACGCTTGTCCAGCAGGCGATGCTGCTCTTCGCTGAATGCCTGGTAGCGCTTCTGCCATTCGGAAGGGTGGTAGACGCGGCTGACTTCCACCGCGGTGACCTTGTATTCCGGACAGTTGGTGGCCCAGTCGGAGTTGTCGGTGGTGATCACGTTGGCCCCCGACTCGGGGAAGTGGAAGGTGGTGTAGACCACCCCCGGTGCCACCCGCTCGGTGACCCGGGCCCGCAGCACGGTCTGCCCGGCGCGGCTGCCGATGCCCACCCAATCGCCTTCGTTGATACCCCGGCTCTCGGCATCGGTGGGGTGGATTTCCAGGCGGTCCTCGGCGTGCCAGGCGACGTTGTCGGTACGCCGGGTCTGGGCGCCGACGTTGTACTGGCTGAGGATGCGGCCGGTGGTCAGCAGCAGCGGGTAGCGACCGTTGACCTTCTCGTCGGTGGGCACGTAGCCGGTGAGCATGAAGCGCCCCTTGCCACGCACGAACTCGTCGATGTGCATGGTCGGCGTGCCATCCGGCGCGGCGTCGTTGCACGGCCATTGCAGGCTGCCGTGGCGGTCCAGGCTGGCGTAGCTGACGCCGGTGAAGGTCGGGGTCAGGCGGGCGATTTCATCCATGATTTCCGAAGGATGGTTGTAGTGCATCGGGTAGCCCAGGGCCGCGGCCAGGGCCAGGGTGCCTTCCCAGTCGGCCTTGCCGCCCAGGGGCTCCATGACCTTGCGCACTCGCGAGATGCGCCGTTCGGCGTTGGTGAAAGTGCCGTCCTTTTCCAGGAACGAGCTGCCCGGCAGGAACACGTGGGCGAACTTGGCGGTTTCGTTGAGGAAGATGTCCTGCACCACCACGCATTCCATGGCCGACAGGGCCGCGGTCACGTGCTGGGTGTTGGGGTCGCTCTGGGCGATGTCCTCGCCCTGGCAGTACAGGCCCTTGAAGCTGCCGCCCAGGGCCGCTTCGAACATGTTGGGAATGCGCAGGCCGGGGTCGGCCTGCAGGGTGACGTTCCAGGCCTGCTCGAACTGCTGGCGTACCGCCTGGTTGGAGATGTGTCGGTAGCCCGGCAGCTCGTGGGGGAAGGAGCCCATGTCGCAGGAGCCCTGGACGTTGTTCTGCCCCCGCAGCGGGTTAACCCCGACCCCTTCACGGCCGATGTTGCCGGTGGCCATGGCCAGGTTGGCGATGCCCATCACCGAGGTGCTGCCCTGGCTGTGTTCGGTGACGCCCAGGCCGTAGTAGATCGCGGCGTTGCCGCCGGTGGCGTACAAGCGCGCGGCGGCGCGGATATCGGCGGCAGGTACGCCGCAGATGGCGCCAAGGACTTCCGGCGAATTGTCGGCGCGGCTGACGAAGGCGCTCCACAGGGCAAAGGCTTCCGGCTCGCAGCGGGCGTCGACGAACTCCTGATTGACCAGCCCTTCGGTGACGATCACATGGGCCAGGGCATTGAGCATGGCCACGTTGGTGCCTGGCCGCAGAGCCAAGTGCAGCTCGGCGCGGGCGTGCACCGAGTCCACCAGATCGATGCGTCGCGGGTCGATCACGATCAGCTTGGCCCCTTCACGCAGGCGCCGTTTGAGCTGGGAACCGAACACCGGGTGGGCGTCGCTGGGGTTGGCGCCCATCACCAGGATCACGTCGGCCTGCATCACCGAGTCGAAGCTCTGGGTCCCGGCGGATTCCCCCAGGGTCTGCTTGAGGCCGTAGCCGGTGGGCGAGTGGCAGACCCGCGCACAGGTATCGACGTTGTTGTTGCCGAAGGCTGCCCGCACCAGTTTCTGCACCAGGTAGGTTTCTTCGTTGGTGCACCGGCTGGAGGTGATGCCGCCGATGGAATCGCGGCCATATTTGAACTGGATGCGCCGCAGTTCGCTGGCGGCGTAGGACACTGCTTCGTCCCAGCTGACTTCCTGCCAAGGGTCGCTGATGTGCTTGCGGATCATCGGCTTGGTGATGCGGTCCGGGTGGGTGGCGTAGCCCCAGGCGAAGCGGCCCTTGACGCAGGAGTGGCCGTGGTTGGCCTGGCCGTTCTTGTCCGGAACCATGCGCACCAGCTGGTCGCCCTTCATCTCGGCGCGGAACGAGCAACCCACGCCGCAGTAGGCGCAGGTGGTGATCACCGCCCGCTCCGGCTGGCCCATCTGTACCACGCTCTTTTCCATCAGGGTGGCGGTGGGGCAGGCCTGCACGCAGGCGCCGCAGGACACGCATTCGGAGTCCAGGAAGTTGTCGCCACCGGCCGCCGCAACCCGGGATTCGAAGCCGCGGCCGCTGATGGTCAGGGCGAAGGTGCCCTGGGTTTCCTCGCAGGCGCGCACGCAGCGGTTGCAGACGATGCACTTGCTCGGGTCGTAGTCGAAGTAGGGGTTGGAGGTGTCTTTCTGATCCTGCAGGTGGTTGGCGCCGTCATAGCCGTAGCGCACTTCCCGCAGGCCCACCTGGCCGGCGACGGTCTGCAGTTCGCAGTTGCCGTTGGCCGAGCAGGTCAGGCAGTCCAGAGGGTGGTCGGAGATGTACAGCTCCATCACGTTGCGGCGCAGGGTCGCCAGTTTCGGCGTTTGCGTATGCACCACCATGCCTTCGCTGACCGGGGTGGTGCAGGAGGCCGGGTAGCCGCGCATGCCGTCGATCTCCACCAGGCACATGCGGCACGAACCGAAGGCTTCCAGGCTGTCGGTGGCGCAGAGTTTGGGAATGGTGGTGCCCATCAGGGCCGCGGCGCGCATCACCGAGGTGCCCTGGGGCACGCTGATGCTGCGCCCGTCGATGTTCAGGCTGACCTGCACCTGGCTGTCGCGGGCCGGGGTGCCGAAGTCCACGGCATTGAGATCGATGTCTGTGGCTGGGTCGAAAAGAGTGATCATTGCTCGGCCTCCGAGGGCGCCAGACCGAAGTCGGCGGGGAAGTGCTTCAGGGCGCTGGCCACCGGGTAGGAGGTCATCCCGCCCAGGGCGCACAGCGAGCCGTATTGCAGGGTGTCGCACAGGTCCTTGAGGATCAGCGCCTGCTCATCGCGGCGGCCTTGATCGGGAGCGGCCAGCAGGCGATCGATGACCTCCACGCCGCGGGTCGAGCCGATGCGGCACGGGGTGCATTTGCCGCAGGATTCCTCGGCGCAGAACTGCAGGGCGAAGCGCGCCATGCGGGCCAGGTCCAGGCTGTCGTCGGCCACCACCACGCCACCGTGGCCGAGCATCGCGCCCATGGCGGCGAAGGCTTCGTAATCCAGCGGCGTATCGAACTGCGAAGGCGGTACCCAGGCGCCGAGCGGGCCGCCGACTTGCGCAGCCTTCAGTGGCCGGCCGCTGGCGGTGCCGCCGCCATAGCCTTCCACCAGCTCGCGCAGGGTCAGGCCGAAGGCCCGCTCCACCAGACCGCCGTGGCGCACGTTGCCCGCCAGTTGGAAGGGCATGGTGCCCAGGGACCGGCCCATGCCGTAGTCGCGATAGAACGCCGCGCCCTTGGCCAGGATCAGCGGCACCGAGGCCAGGGTCAGCACGTTGTGCACCAGGGTCGGCTGGCCGAACAGGCCTTGCAGCGCCGGGATCGGCGGCTTGGCGCGAACGATGCCGCGCTTGCCTTCCAGGGAATCCAGCAGGGCGGTCTCCTCGCCGCAGATATAGGCCCCGGCACCGACCCGTACTTCCATGTCGAAGGCCTGGCCGCTACCGCCGGCGTTGGCCCCGAGGTAACCGGCATCCCGGGCGATGTCCAGGGCCTCGCGCAGGGTCGCCACGGCCTGGGGGTATTCCGAGCGTACGTAGATGTAGCCGTAGCTGGCGCCGACCGCGAGGCCGGCAATGGCCATGCCTTCGATCAGCAGGAACGGGTCGCCCTCCATCAGCATGCGGTCGGCGAAGGTGCCGGAGTCGCCTTCGTCGGCGTTGCACACCACGTACTTCTGCTGCGGCGGCGTGTCGCGCACGGTGCGCCATTTGATCCCGGCGGGGAAGGCCGCGCCGCCGCGGCCACGCAGGCCGGAGTCGAGCACCGCGGCCACGGTCTGCTCGCCGCCCAGGGCGATGGAGCGGGTCAGGCCCTCGAAGCCGCCGTGGGCCCGGTAATCGGCCAGGGACAGCGGCCGGGTAATGCCGGCGCGGGCGAACAGCAGGCGTTGCTGGTTCTTCAGGTAGGGCAGGTCTTCGACCCGGCCCAGGGCCAGGGGATGGCTGGCGGCATCGCCTTGCAGGGCGTCCAGCAGCGCCGGTACGTCGGCGGCGCCCACCGGGCCGAAGCCCAGGCGCCCGTCCGGGGTGTCGACTTCCAGCAGCGGCTCCAGCCAGTACAGGCCACGGGAGCTGGTGCGTTGCAGTTGCAGCGGCAGCTGGCGCTGTTCGGCCTGGGTGGCGATGGCCTTGGCCACTTCATCGGCGCCCACGGCGCGGGCCAGGGAATCACAGGGCAGGTAGAGGCTGGGCATCACGCGTCCTCCCGGCAGCTGTCGAGCAGCGCGTCCAGGCGCTCTGCGCTCAGGCGTGCATGCAGCTGGCCATCCAGCTCCAGGGCTGGCGAGCAGGCGCAGGCCCCCAGGCAATATACCGGCCGCAGGCTGATGTTGCCGTCGGCGCTGCTGCCGTGGTCGTCCAGTTGCAGGCGCTCGCGCAGCTGCGCCGCCAGTTGCTCGGCGCCGCGGCTCTGGCAGGATTCGGCGCGGCACAGGCGCAGGATGTGCCGCGCCGGCGGCGAGGTACGAAAGTCATGGTAGAAGCTGATTACCCCGCGAACTTCGGCCTGGCTCAGGTTGAGGCTGTGGGCTATTTCCGGGATGGCGGGATCGGGGATGTAGCCGAGCTCTTCCTGGATCTGGTGGAGGATCGGCAGCAGCGCGCCCGGGGAGTCTTTGTGGCGCTCCAGCAGGCGGTGGATCAGAGGCAGGTGCAGTGTTTCATCAGGCATACAGCATTCCTCACGGTCACGGACACACCTGGTGGTTGTCGGCTGTCCGAAAGTGTCGGCTGCGGCGCTGGTTGCCGCGTCACGGTAGCGCGGCGTTTCAGGCCGTTGGCCATGCACCCTGAATGGGCATCTTGTTGTACCCGGCGCGGTCGTTGCCGCACCTGTTCAGGGCATAAAGGGCAGCTTGACACGCTGCTTCTGGTTCATCTGCACGAAAGCGACTTGTTCGGTTCCATCTACGACCACCCATTGAGTCTAGAAGAGCCTGGGCAACCGGGTGGGCGAGCGGGGCACTATCGGATAAAACGCGGAGAGTGAGGGATGACTTCGGTCAGCTCGGAAGCGAATAGCCAGGGAGTAGGGTGGGCCCCGTGGCGAGGGAGCAAGCTCCCTCGCCACGGGCGCTAGGAGCGGGCGCGGCGCTGGGCGGCGTACTGCAAGGCCAGGCGGCCCATGAGTACCAGCAGGGTCAGGCCGATCAGCAGCACCGAGATCGCCGCCACGCTGGGGTCGACGTTATCGCGCAGGCCGCTCCAGATCCGCCGCGGCAGGGTGTTGACGTCGACACTGGTGATGAACAGGGTCACCGCCACTTCCTCCCAGGACAGGGCAAAGCTCAGCAGCGCGGTGGAGAAGATCCCCAGCTTGAGGTTCGGCAACATCACCAGGAAGGTGGTCTGCATCAGGCTCGCCCCCAGGTTGCGCGAGGCCAGTTCGATGCGCCGGTCCACCTGGCTCAGCGCCACCAGCATGGTCACCACGCCGTAGGGCACCACCATCACCACATGGGCGATCACCACCCCGGGCAGGGTGTCGTAGCCCCAGCCCGGGGCGATGCGCCCGAGGTTGGTTTCCATGAAGTACAGCACCAGCGCCGAGATCACCGGCGGAATGGCCATGGGCAGCAGCACCAGGCCGATCAGCAGGGTTGCCAGGCGCGAGCGCAGGTACCAGATGCCGAGGCTGAAACTCACCGCCAGCAGGGTGGCGATCAGGCTGGTGGCGCTGGCGATGGCCAGGCTCTGGCCGATGCTCGACAGCCAGTCGGGGTTGCTCAGCAGCGCCTCGTAGTGGCGCAGCGACCAGTGGCCGTCGGGCATCGACAGGTAGCGTTTGGCGGTGAAGGAAACCGGGATCACCGTCAGCAGCGGGAACAGCATGAAGGCCATGGCGACCACGGCGATCAGCCGGGTACTCAGGGCAGTGCGATGTGTATTCATAGTGACCTCAACCCACCAGTCGATTGACACGGGTGATGCGCATCAGCAGCCAGATCAGCGCGCTGACCAGGGTCAGCAGCACCAGGCTCAGGGCCGCGCCCAGGCCCCAGTTGCTGGTCTGGAACATCTGCAGGAACACGTATTCGGCAATCATCACCGTCTGCCCGCCGCCCAGCAGCACCGGGGTGATGAAGAAGCCCAGGCAGAACACGAAGACCATGATGAAGGCCCCCAGCAGCCCCGGCAGGGTCTGCGGCAGCAGCACCTGCCAGAAGGTCCGCAGGGCGCCGGCCCCCAGGCCGCGTGAGGCCAGCAGCACCCGTTGATCCAGCTGGCGCATGCTCGACAGCAGCGGGAACAGGGCATAGGGGATCATGAAGTGCAGCATACCGATCACCACCCCCAGTTCGTTGCGGGTCAGTTGCAAGGGGTGATCGATCCAGCCCAGGGACAGCAGGCTGTCGTTGACCACGCCGTTGCTGCGCAGGGCGATCAGCCAGCCGAAGGCCCGCACCAGCACCGAGATCCAGAACGGGATGAACACGCAGATCTCCACCATGCGCTGCCAGAACGGCGGGCTGAACACCCAGCAGTAGGCCAGCAGGTAGCCGATCACCAGGGCCAAGAGGCTCACGATCAGGCACAGGCGCAGGGTGCGCAGGAGCATGTCGTGGATCGCCGGGTCGGTTGCGATGCGCTGGTACTGCCCGAAGCCTGTCTCCGGCAGGGTGAAGCTCCAGCTCACCACGCCGAAGAACGGCAACAGATAGAACACCACCAGCAGCAGCGGCAGCGGGAACAGCAGCAGGCTGCGTTCCAGGCGTGCGGTTCGGGTTGCACTCATGGTCGGCGGCTCATTTGGACAGGTGGGTCAGGTACTGCTCCAGGGTGCTGGAGTAGTGGTCGGCGTACCACTGGGTGTCGAGGAAGATCTGCTTCTTCATGTTGGCTTCGGAGGCGCAGTTGATCTCCCGCTGTTCGGCGCTCATCAATTGCTGGGTGGCGGCGTTGGACGGGCCGTTGCCCAGGGCCTCGAACAGCTTCAGTTGCCCGGCCGGCTGCAAGGCGTGCTGGATGAACTGCATGGCCGGTGCGGTGCCCGCGGGGTTGTCCTTGAGCACGCCCCAGCTGCTGGCGTTGAGGAAGGCATGGTCGAAGCCCCACTTGATGCGGCCGCCGCTGTCTTCGTGGAGCAGGGTGGCGCGGGTGTGCCAGATGGCGCCCATGGAGGCTTCGCCTTCGATCATCAACTGCTGGCTTTCGGCGCCCGAGCCCCAGAACGACAGGACATGGGGCTTGAGCTCATCGATCTTGCGCAAGGCCCGGGGCACGTCCAGCGGGTACAACTGCTCGGCGGCCACGCCATCGGCCAGCAGCGCGGCTTCGAGCATGCCGTTCATCCACTTGTAGAGGGTGCGCTTGCCGGGGAATTTCTCCACGTTCCAGAAGTCCGCCCAGTCCTTGGGGCCGTTGTCGCCGAACTTCTGGCTGTCCCAGGCGATCACGTAGCTGAACAGGTAGCCGGCGATGCCGTGCTCGTGGGACAGCGACGGCGCCACCAGGTCCCGCTGCACCACGCTGTAGTCCAGGGGTTGCAGGACCTTGTCGCGGCCCAGGGTCATGGCGCTGTAGCTGTCCACGTCGACCACGTCCCAGCTCGGCCGGCCGCTGGCCAGCTGCGAACGGATGGCCCCTTCGGTGGGGCCGGCGCCGTCGATGCGCACCGGGATGCCGGTGCTCTTGGTGAAGCTGTCGGTCCAGGCGCTGCGAAAGGCATTGAGTGCGTCGCCGCCCCAGTTGACCACCACCAGGGGCTTGTCGGCGGCCCAGCTGATACCGCTGCGCAATGCCAGGGGCACCGCCGCCAGCAGGCCTATGGCCTGGAGGAAGGTGCGGCGGCTGACCTGCCCGCCGCGGGCTTTTTCGATGAGGATTTCAATGCAGTCGCGTTGATGGTGCTGGCTCATGGGGCAAGTCCTCGCGAGGCCGGTGCAGGGCGCGCCGGCCGATTATTGTTATGGGAGAGCTGTGCGCGATGGGGGAGCGGCCGGCTTAGGCTTCCAGTAGGAAGCTGTGGCGTACCGGCCAGCTCAGCCACACCGGGGTGCCGCTGGGCAATCGGGCGCCGGGGTGGTCGCCGGGCACCGAGAGGTTCACCGGTGCCAGTTCCGGGCTGATGTTCAACGCCAGGTGGGTGCTGGAACCCTGGTACACCCGCTCGCCGAGGCAGGCGGGCAGCACGTTGTGCTCGCCGGCTTGCGGGCGCTCGGTGTGCAGGGTCATGTGTTCCGGGCGTACTGCCAGCAATTGCGGCTGGCTGCTGATCTCCCCGGACGTGGTGGCCTGCAGCGGGCTGTCGCCAAAGCGTCCGCTGGCCTGGTTGCCGTTGCGGGAAATGCCCTGCAGCGGGAACAGGTTCATCTTGCCCAGGAACTCGGCGACGAAGCGGTTGCGCGGGCGGTCGTAGATGGTTTCCGGGGTGTCGATCTGTGCCAGCCGCCCCTGGTTGAAGATGGCGATGCGGGTCGACAGCGCCAGGGCTTCACCCTGGTCATGGGTGACGAAGACAAAGCTGGTGCCGACCTGGCGATGAATGCGTTGCAACTCGGTCTGCAACTGCTCGCGCAGGTTCTTGTCCAGGGCCGAGAGCGGCTCGTCGAGCAGCAGCATGTCTGGCTCGAACACCAGGGCCCGGGCGATGGCGACGCGCTGTTGCTGGCCACCGGAAAGTTCGGACGGCTTCTTGTTCAGGTGGGCGCCCAGGCCCACCACTTCGAGGATGTGCTTGACCCGGCGCTGGCGTTCCTCGGCTTTCACGCCTCGGATGCGCAACGGGTAGGCGACGTTGTCGGCCACGCTCATGTGGGGAAACAGCGCGTAGCCCTGGAACACCATGCCGTAGTTGCGTTTTTCCGCCGGCCGCCGGCTGATGTCGATGCCGCGCTCCAGCAGCTTGCCGGCGCTGGGGGTGAGGAAGCCCGCGAGGATCATCAACAGGGTGGTCTTGCCGGAGCCCGAGGGGCCGAGCAGGGTGAGGAATTCGCCTTGGCGAACGTCGAGGTCGATGCCGTCCAGGGCAGTGAAGTTGCCGTAGAACTGGCTGATTCCTTGGGCGCTGAGTTGAGTCGAGGGACTGCTGGACACTACGGAGATCTCCCGCAAAGCCGGCCTGCGCTATGGAATTTTTATTGTCGGAACAGCAGGCGGTCGGCTCATTATTGTGAAAAGCAACGCCACATCAATGGAATAATTTTTGTCTCATTGGTGAGTGAAATTTCCCAGTCGCGAGGCCTCAGGGTTCGCCGGAGGGGGCGTCCGAGATGTGCTGGGCGCTGGTCTGCAACTGGTTCTTCAACCAGGCGCTGAAGGCCTGGACCACCGAGCGCTCGGCCTTGGCCGGGTCGATCACCAGGAAGTAGCCGCGCAAGGCGCTGATGCTGATGTCGAACGGGCGCACCAGCAGGCCCCGGGCCAGGGCGTCGCCACTGAGCAGGTTGTCGCCAATCGCCACGCCCTGGGCGGCGATGCAGGCCGACTGGGCACAGTGCGCATCGGAGAAGGTGATGCCGCTGTCGGCGTTGACCTGGCTGGCGCCCGCCGCTGCCAGCCAGACCCGCCAGTCGCTGGTGTCGCTCATGTGGATCAGCGGGAAGTCCTTGAGGTCCAGTGGGGTCTTCAGGCCGCCGATGGCGTTGATCAGGCGTGGGCTGCACACCGGCGAGAAGCGCAGGGTAACGATCTGCTCCACCAGCAGCCCCGGCCAGTCGCCGATGCCATAGGCGATGAACAGGTCGGCTTCGGCGTCGCTGGTGTCGTCCTGGGAGCGCGGGCTGACCACCTGCAACTGCACCTGGGGGTACTGGCGCAGGAAACCGTTGATGTGATTGCACAGCCAGAAACTGGCGAACCCCGGGTTGCAGCTGATGCGCAGTTTTCCGGACACCGACAGGCCGTCGAAACGCCGCCCGGCGTCCTGGATGTCGGCCAGGATGCGCCGCACCTCCCGGGCATAGCACTGGCCCTGGTAGGTCAGGCCGATGCCGCGCCCGACCCGTTCGGTGAGGGCAAAACCCAGGCTCTGTTCCAGGCTGATGATCTGGTGGCTGATGGCGCTGCGGGTCAGGCTCAGTTGCTGGGCGGCAGCAGTGACGCTGCCCAGTCGGGCGACCGCGTCGAGGGCGCGCAGGGCGGTGATCGAGGGGTAGCGCATACAACCTCCGGGTCAAGGGAACCTGTGTTCGACGGCGTTCGTATTCCGCACATAGTGCGGCGCAGTATGGGCCGCCCTCTCGGCAAACTGGTCAATTTACTTTGACATTGCCGCCTAAAAAATTCGATTGATGTAATCGGTGCTTCACCAATACTGAGCCTCGATCCGGCCTTTAGCCGACCGGACAAGCCTAATAACAACAAGAGGTCCCGCAGGCCGAGTGGGGGCGCTGTGGCGTCCTGGCGCCGGCCGGCCGGAACCTGGAAAACCAGGAGTGCCGCGGATGTCCCGTTACAAAGAATTCGCCATGGATTGGGTTGAACGCCACCGCCAGCAACTGTCGGACTGGCACCAGATCATCTGGCATTACGCCGAGCCGGCCTTTCGTGAATACAAGTCCTGCGCCTGGTATGTCGAGCTGCTGGAGGCCGAGGGCTTCATCGTCGAGCGCGGCAGTGGCGGCATGCCCACGGCCTTCTGCGCCACCTTTACCCAGGGCCAGGGACCGCTGCTGGCCACCTACGGCGAATACGACGCAGTGCCAGGCAACTGCCAGGCGGCCACTACCCGCAAGCAGCCGCGCGATGGCCTGTCGCGCTTCGCTCCGGGGCACACCGACCCGCACTCGGCCCTGGGCATCAGCGCCCTCGGCGGGGCCCTGGCGGCCAAGGCGACCATGGTGGAATTCGGCCTGCAGGGCAGCATCAGGTTCTTCGGCGAGCCGGCGGAAAAGCTCCGCGCTTCCAAGCCGGTCCACGCCGCCAAGGGCTACTACGATGACCTGGATGCCGCCATCAGCTTCCACCCCACCTACATGCTGCCGCTGAACAACACCACCACCTGGGACACCCACTGCGGCATCGCCTACGCCTACATCTACAGCTTTACCTGCGAGGATCCGCAGAACTGGATCGCCGCCGATCGCTATAGCCCGATCCCGCAGAACCATCTGGCGGCCCGGGCGCCGGGGGCCAACGACGCCCTGGTGCATTTCTACACCCTGAACGAAAGCCTGCGCCGTTCGACCCTGCCGTTCACCGGCCTGTGGAGCTACAACGAAGCGATCCTCACCGCCGGCCAGGCCACCGCGGACAACCTGCCGCCGCACCTGTCGCAGATCCAGTACCTGCTGCGCTGCGATTCCATCGAGCACGCCGAGACCATCTCCCAGGTCATGGACAACAACGCCGCAGCGGCGGCCATGGCCACCGGCTGCCGCTGGAAAAAGACCTGGGTGTGCAAGTCCCGGGGCGGCCTGCCCAACCACGTCATGGCCCAGGCCACCTACGACAACCTGGCGGCGGTGGGCGCTCCACAGTGGGACGAAGAAGCCCGGGAGATCGCTCGGGAAATCCAGCGCAACCTTGGCCTCGAAGCCATGGAACGGCCATTTCTGCCGGCCACCGAAGCCTTGATCGAACCCCAGGAATGCGAGCGCCAGATGCGCCTGCAAATGCCCGCCTGGCAGAACTACCTGACCTCCGATGACTACCCGGAATACACCTGGCACTGCCCCACCGTGCGCCTGCTGGTGGCCCGACCGATGCTCAGTGCGCCAGCTGGCACGGTCTATCCGGACTGGGTGTCCAACGCCCTGGGCGGCATCCGCCAGACCATCGACCCGATGATCGAAGTGGCGGCCAAGACCATTGCCGCGACCCTGGTGGACCTGCTGACCGACGAAGCCCTGTTGAGTGCGGCCAAGGCCGAGTTCGTCGAGCGCACCGGTGGCGGTATCGGCGGCACTCGCTGGCAGGCGCCACTGCTGCCCGAGGACTTCAAGGTGCCCCACGATTTCCGTTGGCCGGAGTACATCAGTACCGCCCGGGGCGAAGAATGGTGGATCCCGGCGCGAGCGGACGAATAGCCCGCGGCAGGAGGTGACAGAGCCTGTGGAAACGGCCTGGACGAGAGGGCGTTATGCCCGTTCGTTCAGGTGTTTATGCACAACGGATGGGTTGCCAGGGCCTGGACGGGCCAGTTTTGTGGACCGTTTCTCATTCCTTGCGCAACTGGCTGTTTTTTCGACGGTTTATTTTGTGAACAAAAAATGACCAGCCTCTGTTTTTGGCTCCAGGCCACGCTTTCATGGGCTTTCATTGAATTCCATCAACAGACTTATCCACAGGTCGCGACAGGCCGTCGCAGGCTCTCAACGCTCCGCCAGAAGCAGCAGATTGCGCGGGGTCAGGTGCGCAGGGCAGAAGGTGCCCAGGCGTACCTGGTAGCCCTGCTGTTGCAGAAACAATGCCCGGTCCAGCACCAGCCACAGTTCCAATGGCCGGCGGAACAGGCCGCGCAGCAGTTCCAGGTTGCGCACCTGGGCCAGGCGCTGCCAGCCGGCGGCTTCCAGTGCCGGCCAGTCTGGCTGGCCCACTGTGGATAACTCCTTGAGCGCGGCAAGGTCGCGGCAGTAGTCGGCGAAGGGCTTGTCCAGCCAGTGGCTGGGCAGCGACGGGGTGGGCAGGTATTCATCGACCCCGCGCACTTGCCGCTGCAGCAGGTCGAAAGCCAGGCGCCGGGCCATGGAGCTGTCGCGCTGGCGCCGCACCCGGGCGCCGGCGGTGACGGTTTCGCTCATGGGCAGGGCCAGGTCCTCCAGGGACAGTTGCAGGTGTGATGCCTGGGCCGCTGTGGATAACCCCTGATAGTGGCTGGCGCTGGTGCGGTTGTAGCAACAAGGGGCAATGGCCAGTTGCTGGCAGCCGTTCTGGCTGGCGAGCTGGATCAGGCGCACATGCAGGTCGCCGCAGGCATGCAGGGCCACTGGGGTGTGTCGGGCATCGAGGTGGCGGGCGGCGTCGGCGGCCAGTACATCCTGGTGCAGGTGCCGGGCAGGCAGGCCGTGGTGCTGGCTCAGCTGTGCGCCGCTGGTCACCAGCGCCGGGTCGTATTCCAGGCAGGTCAATTGTTGTCCGGGCTGCAGTAGGCGCCGCCCCAGGTGGCCCTTGCCCGAACACCAGTCGAGCCAGTGCTCGGTTGCCTGGGTGAAGTGCAGGCGGCCGGCGAAGGCTTCGATCTGCTGCCATTTGCGGCCGGGGACGTCGACACTGAGGCGCTGGCGCAGGGACGGCAATGCCTGGCCGGGCCATTCAGCCACGGCAGACAGGGCCCGGGAGCGCGCGGCCAACTCGCAGAAAGGGGCGGGGGCCTGGAGGTGTTCCGGGTGGTTGTGGGTGGCTTCGGCGTCTTCCAGGGTGCGCCGGCGCAGCCACTGGGCGAGGTCCGGGTAGGAGGTTTCCCAGGGTAGGTGCAGATACTGGAACGGACGAGGCCGCCAGAGATCCTGGTGTTCAAGCAGGAAGCCGTCCAGGGCCTGGAAGCGATCGAGCAGCGCGGGGCCTTGGAGGATGGCGGGCATGGTGTTGAGTCCGGGGCAGGCCCGCTCCCTGGCGGGAGCGGGAGAGGGTCAGCGTCCCTGGCAGGCGTCGACCCGCAGCCAGCGTTCCAGTTGGCGGAAGGCCTGGACCAGGATGAACGACATCAACAGGTAGAACACCCCGGCGGTGAAGAACATGTCCACCGTCAGGTAGTTGCGGGCGATGATGGTGCGCGCCATGCCGGTCAGCTCCAGCAGGGTCACGGTACTGGCCAGGGAGCTGGCCTTGAGCATCAGGATCACTTCGTTGCTGTAGGCCGGCAGGCCGATGCGCGCCGCCCGCGGCAGGATGATGTAGAACAGCGCCTTGGGCCGGGACATGCCCAGGGCCCGCGCGGCTTCGATCTCACCGGGGGGAATGGCCTGGATGGCGCCGCGCAGGATCTCGGCGATGTAGGCCGCGGTGTGCAGGGTCATGGTGGCGGTGGCGCACCAGAACGGGTCGCGCAGGTAGGGCCACAGGAAGCTGTCGCGCACCGCATCGAACTGCGCCAGGCCGTAATACACCAGGAACAGCTGCACCAGCAGCGGCGTGCCGCGAAAGAAGAAGATGTAGGCGTAGGGCAGGGCGCGCACGTACCAGAGCTTGGACGAGCGGGCGATGCCCAGCGGGATGGCCAGCAGCAGGCCGAGAATCACGGCGATGCCCACCAGCTCCAGGGTCAGCGTCGCGCCCTGGATGAACTTCGGCAGCCATTTGTAGATGACTTCCCATTCCATTACGTCGTCCTCACAAAGCCGCGGGCGGCGCGTTTTTCCAGGAAGTGCATGCCGGTCATGGCCAGCACGGTCAGGCCCAGGTACATGAAGGCCGCGACCATGAAGAAGGTGAAGGGATGCTTGGCGAAGGTCACGGCGTTCTGCGCGTGGCGCATGATTTCTTCAAGGCCGATCACCGACACCAGCGCGGTGTCCTTCATCAGGATCATGAACAGGTTACCCAGGCCCGGCAGCGCGATACGCCACATCTGCGGCAGGATCAGGCGGCTGAAGATCCGGAACTTGGAAAGGCCCAGCGCGGTGCCGGCCTCGCGGTGGCCCTTGGGGATGGCCAGGATCGCGCCACGAAACACTTCAGTGGCATAGGCGCCAAAGCACAGCCCGAGGGCGATCACCCCGGCGAGAAACGGACTGAGGGCCAGATCGGGGTTGCCGAAATGCTCGCCCAGCGCGCTCATCATGTTCACCGTGCCGTAGTAGATCAGCAGCACCCACAGCAGTTCCGGGACGCCGCGCACGATGGTCGAATAGGTTTCGCCAAGCCAGCGCAGTGGCTTGTACGGGGAAGTCTTGGCCAAGGCGCCGAGCAGGCCGAGCACCAGTCCCAGGCATAACGCCGAGAGGGCCAGCTTGACGGTCATCAGCGCGCCGGCGGCGAGCGCCGGGCCGAATCCGTAGAGATCGATATTCATGGGGTCTGGATGGCTTTGCTAAGGACCGGCGCCCAGGGGGCGAGCGCCGGTCAGGCAAGTCAGTATCAATAGATGCTGAATGGGAAGTACTTGTCGTTGATTTTCTTGTAGGTGCCGTCGGCCACGATTTCTTTCAGGGCGGCATTCAGCTTCTCGCGCAGTGGATCTTTCTTGCGCACGGCAATCCCGATCTTGTCGCTTTCCACCATAGGCTCGCCCTTGAACTCATAAGGCTTGCCCGCGTCGCTCTTGAGCCACTCGTAGTTGACGTATTTGTCGGCCAGGATCGCGTCCAGGCGGCCGGAGGTCAGGTCCAGGTAAGCGTTTTCCTGGGTGTCGTAGAGCTTGATGGTGATGTCGTCGCCCAGGTTGTCTTCCAGCCAGGTGCCGGCCAGGGTCGCCCGTTGCGCGCCGATGATCTTGCCCTTGAGCGAGGCCTTGTCGGTCTTGAAGTCGGTCTTGGCCTTGGGAGCGATGAACTGCAGCTTGTTGGAGTAGTACGGGTCGGTGAAGTCCACCGCCTGCTTGCGCTCATCGGTGATCGACAGCGAGGAGATCAGGAAGTCGAACTTCTTCGCGTTCAGGGCCGGAATGATGCCGTCCCAGTCGGAGGTGACCACGGTGCACTCGACTTTCATCTTGGCGCACAGGGCGTCGCCGATGTCCTTGTCGAAGCCGACCACTTGGCCGCTGGCATCCTTGTTGTTGAACGGTGGGTAGGCTGCTTCGATGCCCATCTTCAGGGTCTCGGCGGCAGCGCTGGCGCTGAAGGCCAGGGTGACGGCAGCGGCCAGGAGGATTTTCTTATAGCTCTGCATGCGTGTAGCTCCGTTAGCGGTTGCTGGACATGAATTGTTTGCAGCGTGCCGAAAGCGGGTTCTCGAAGACCTGCTGTGGCGATCCTTGCTCTTCTACCAGACCCTGGTGCAGAAACACCACTTCGCTGGAGACCTGACGGGCAAAGCTCATTTCGTGGGTGACCAGCAGCATGGTGCGGCCTTCTTCGGCCAGGGCGCGGATCACGTTGAGGACTTCCTGGACCATTTCCGGGTCCAGGGCCGAGGTCGGCTCGTCGAACAGGATGACTTTGGGTTGCATCGCCAGGGTCCGGGCGATGGCGGCGCGTTGCTGCTGGCCGCCGGACAGCTGTGCCGGGTAGGCGTGGCGCTTGTCGGCGATGCCGACCTTGGCCAGCAGCGCCTCGGCCACTTCGATGGCCTCGGCCTTGCTCTGGCCCAGCACCCGGCGTGGCGCCTCGATGATGTTGTCGAGCACGCTCATGTGCGGCCAGAGATTGAAATTCTGGAAGACGAACCCGATTTCGCTGCGCAGGCGGTTGATCTGCTTGCCGTCGGCGGCTACCAGCTCGCCGTTTTTCGCGGCCTTGAGCTTGAGCTCTTCGCCGGCCACCAGGATCTGGCCCTGGTGCGGGTTTTCCAGCAGGTTGATGCAGCGCAGGAAAGTGGACTTGCCGGAGCCGGAGGAACCCAGGATCGATATCACGTCACCGTCGCGTGCGGTCAGCGAGATACCCTTGAGTACCTCCTGAGTGCCGTAGCGTTTGTGCAAGTTGCGGATTTCAAGCGCGGGCGTGGCCTCAGCCATGTGCGGTCCTCATTGAGTTCATTGTGCTCCTGCTGTTGGGCGGCCTTCCTGGCGAGGCGCCAAGCTAGCATAGGGTTCCAAGCGCAGCCAACAGCGCTACCGGAGGTAAACAGACGGTGTGTGGCAGGTTGTCGCATCAGCACAGAAGACTGTCGCCCCATCAACAACCGAACGCCTGTTTGAACCCTGGATCCGCCTGAAATCCGGTAGGTGTCGCGTAAAAAAAGGCGCGATGGTGCCAGCTTTGGCCGGGTGTTGGAAGGGTTAACGGGCCAAAGGTCATGGATCTGCACTCTAATCGCTCATCGACTGCTTTTCGGGTGTGTTTTTGGTGCGCCATCTCGTCCTGCAAGTGAGTCGGCCGGTAACGAAATGGCGAAATGCCATTGTTCTCAATGACTTGGGATTTCCATCGGTCGGCTCGCCAACCCTTGTTGCCCGGGGTTCTGTAACATTTTGGCGCAATTCTTGCGTGCGATATAAAGAACGCCCTGTTGGATTCTTTTTACGAGAACGAATGCAGACCGGGTGGAGTTACTCTTTTTTTCGTTGCAAAGGTGCTTTTCATGAGCGGTACGCAACTCTCCAATGACCTCGAACAGGGGCTCAAACCGCGGCATGTGACCATGCTGTCGATTGCCGGCGTGATCGGCGCAGGCCTCTTCGTCGGCTCCGGCCACGCCATCGCCGAAGCCGGCCCCGCTGTGCTGCTGGCCTATGCTGCTGCCGGCACCCTGGTGGTGCTGGTGATGCGCATGCTGGCGGAAATGGCCGTAGCTTCGCCGGACACCGGATCGTTCTCCACCTACGCGGACCGCGCCATCGGCCACTGGGCCGGTTTCACCATTGGTTGGCTGTACTGGTGGTTCTGGGTGCTGGTGATTCCCCTGGAAGCCAACGCTGCCGCGACCATCCTGCATGCCTGGTTCCCCAACGTGGCGATCTGGGTCTTCACTCTGGTGATCACCCTGCTGCTGACCGCCACCAACCTGTTCAGCGTGAAGAACTACGGTGAGTTCGAGTTCTGGTTCGCCCTGATCAAGGTGGTAGCCATCATCGGCTTCGTGATCCTCGGCCTGGCGGCCATTTGCGGCTTACTGCCCAACAGCCAGGTCAGCGGCGTCTCGCATCTGGTGGACACCCAAGGCTTCATGCCCAACGGCATGGGCGCGGTGCTGGCCGCCATGCTGACCACCATGTTCTCCTTCATGGGCACCGAGATCGTCACCATCGCTGCGGCGGAATCCCATAACCCGGGCAAACAGATCTCCAAGGCCACCAACTCGGTGATCTGGCGGATCGGCCTGTTCTACCTGGTATCGATCTTTATCGTTGTGGCCCTGGTGCCGTGGAACGACCCGAGCCTGGCTCAGGTCGGCTCCTACCAGACCGTGCTCGACCGCATGGGCATCCCCAATGCCAAGCTGATCGTTGACCTGGTGGTGCTGGTGGCCGTGACCAGTTGCCTGAACTCGGCGCTCTACACTGCCTCGCGCATGCTGTTCTCCCTGGGCAAGCGTGGCGATGCCCCGGCCGCCGCCAAGCGCACCAACGCCAGCGGCACGCCTTATTGGGCGGTGATCCTGTCCACCGCTGCGGCCTTCCTCGCGGTGTTCGCCAACTATGTCGCTCCGGCGGCGGTGTTCGAATTCCTCCTGGCCAGCTCCGGCGCCATCGCTTTGCTGGTGTACCTGGTGATTGCCGTCTCGCAACTGCGCATGCGCCACAAGCGCATGGCTGCCGGCGAGAAGATCGCCTTCCGCATGTGGCTGTTCCCGGGCCTGACTTACGCTGTGATCGTGTTCATCGTCGCGGTGCTGGGCATCATGCTGTTCCAGGAAGAGCACCGGGTGGAGATCCTCGCCACTGGCCTGCTCAGTGTCATCGTCATCGCTGCGGGCCTGTTGGTGGCCCGTCGGCGCAAGGCCGAGCGCAATGGTGCCCTGGCACTGAACTGACGGTTTGCTCCGCTCTTTATGAAAAGGCCGCGCTCAGAAATGACCGCGGCCTTTTTCATGTCCGGATGCAACTTGGGGGGGCTGCTGGTGGCGGGCAGAGGCTCGCTCGCGGCCTGGCGACGGGACGCTTTACCCACCCGGGGCGCCTGCTGATAATCCGCCACTCGGTTAGCTTGGGATGCAGCGATGAAAGACCTGGATATGGATGATGCCGAGTGGGAACTGCTCGACCTCGAATGGCATCAAGGGTTCGCCTTCGTAGAGGGGTCGCTGTTGGTGGAGGAGCGAGCCCGGGACGTGTACCTCATGCTGCAGCGTGAAGGGCGGACCCCGGCTGAGCAGGCTTGCCAGGCCGCGACCGAGCAATTCCCGGCTTCCCCCCTGGTAGAGGGCGAGCCGCTCTGGCGACATCGTGTTCATCGGCACCTGCTGCGTGATGCGCGGGCCGATTATTATGCGTTGCCCCGTTACTTCGCGCGTCATGGCTACCACCCGTTGCAAGCCTTGCCGGTGCGTGTGTGTCGGGGCTTGCAGAGCCTGGGCCATGACCATTGGCGTGATCAGTGCCGTGCCTACTTCTGTCATGACTACGGGCAGGAGGTGATCGACGGCGCGCAGCCTGAGCGCCTGGCGCTTGTGCACCCGGTGCCAGAAAACTGGCCTGCGGGGTCGGTACTGTTCAGTGACGGGGACAAGGTCTTCCTCGGCGCCCGGGCGATCGCCAGCGCGGAGCAGCAGGTGCGCGGTACCAACCATCCGGCTTATCAAGTGATCAGCGGCCAGGTCTGCCGGGGCGGCGTTGTGCTGCATCAGAAGGACGGTTCGCCGTTGCCGATTGCCAATCCGGATGGCTTCCAGATGCTGGCCTGGCGCTGGGGTACGGATGGGCATTCGGTGATCGTCCAGGCGCAGCAGGGCTCGAGCATCGCCTATGAGTATTTCTACCGCATCGACAACGTCGATCTGGCGACTTTCAGCGTGCTCAACGAGCGCTACGCCAAGGACGCACGGCGGGCTTATTACCTGACCGGAAAAACCCTGCGCTATGTCGGTGACTTCCGCCTGCTGAACCGTGTTCAGTCGGTGTTCGATGCCGGTGGCCGGATCTTGAGCCAGAGTGAAGCGGCGGACCCGTACTTTGCCGTGGACGATCAGTTCGTCTACTGCAATGGCACCCGCCTGCGTGGTGCCGATGGCCCGAGTTTCCGTCACCTGGGGTTCGACTACTACGCTGACCGGCATCGCGTCTACCGGCGCAGCAAGCCGCTGGACGTGGATGTAGAGAGTTTTGTGGTGGCCCAGCTGGAGCGTGGCGAAGGCAGCTATTCGCCGTTGCTGGTGGGTGACAGGCACGGCCCGCTCGGTTCGGATGGGGTGATCGATGCCACCATGCTGCAAGAGTGGTCGGCGTACTTCGAGGCGCATCCGCAGTTGCAAGATTATTGGTGGCATCGCTTGCAGGCACCATCGGGGTCAACGGCCCAGGCCTTGCGTTCCATCGGCTCCGGGTTCGAGCTGGGGAGCCAGGTGCACTTCCATGGCCGCCCCATCAATGGTCTGGATGCCGGCAGTTTCAAGCTGCTGGACACACACCTGTGTGGCGACGCCAATGGCTTGTACCTGATCCCCTTTCATCGCGCCGAGACCCGGGTGCCGGAGCGATTCTCTTCGGCCTGCGCCGATCATTACCGTGCCCTGGGCGGCCCGTACCTGACAGATGGCCAGAGGGTTTTTTGCCACAGTGTCTTTTATCAGGTGCCCGAGCCTATGGCCAAAGTGGATCTGGCCAGCTTCGAGTCATGCGGGCATGGCTGGGCCCGGGACAAGGGGGCGGTGTATTACTACGGCGCAAGAAAGAAGCCCCTCGACCCGGCGCACACTCGCGTCATGGGCAGCTACGCCTTCACCGCGACACTGATGTTTGCTGCCGGCAAACCGCTGGAGGTGGAATTCAGCCCGGAGGAAGTGATGGTTCCACATCCGGACTTTCTGCAATTGGGCACGCGCAAGCTGTTCTGTGGCCGGCGGCCGGTGAGTGCCAAGCGCATCGACCTGGCCAGCCTGGAGTTTGTTGCCCAGCGCTATGCCCGGGACAAGCAGCGTTTCTACCAGTACGACGGTTACGCGACGCTCAGCGAAATCAGCGCCGAGCAGTACCACCAGGCACTGACGAAGGCCCCGGCAGGGGATGCCGGTTCTGAGAGTTTGGCGTTCTGAAAGGCAAAAAAGGCTGCCGTCAGCATTGACGGTGGCCTTTTTACTGGATTTGTGACTTGTTACATGGCGTTTCATGGACAGCCCGCTGGCGAAATAGTAGCCTGCGCGCTCTTCGATAAGAGCTCTTGCGTGCCAGCGTGAGAGGAGCTATGGAATAGCGCTGTATTGCAAGGGATTGAATGCTTGTCGGGGCCCTGAATCCGCCTTCTGCTTCTGTCCCTTGTTCCCTGCGTAGCCGCCATGGTTCCTGAGTGTCAGCGCCTGCCTGACAGTCCCGGCTCGAAGAACGAGCATTCAGGGTTCAATGGTGATCGCCCGGCCATTGGTCCCTTAAAGAAAGGGCGGCAAGGAGACGCGCATGGCGTTCACTAAAATCATCTTCAAAAACCCGAACACCGGAGCCATCAAGGAAGCGCCAGTTGGTTTCTCCTGGACCGTGTTCTTCTTCGGCTTCATCCCGGCACTGTTCCGCGCCGACTGGAAATGGGCTGCCATCATGTTCCTGCTGGCCATGTTCACCTTCGGCCTGAGCAACCTGGTGTTCATGTTCATCTACAACAAGCTGTATGTCCGCGACCTGATCGGCGCAGGCTTCAAGGCCCAGTCCATCGCCAGCGGCGACCTGAACTTCGCCAGCTCGCGCATCGGCATGGAAATCCCTCGGCTGGAAGCTGCCTGAGCATCACGCCAGGCTGTTTAGCTGAAACGGAAAAGGGCGCATTCATTGCTGAATGCGCCCTTTTTTCATGCCCGGAAGAAACTCAGCCTTCGGCGCTGAACAGTGCCTGGGATGCGGCCATGTAGTCGGCCTGGAAGGCCTCGGACTCGATCCAGGCCAGGGCCGTGGCCTCGTCGGCCTCGGTGGACCAGTTACGGTATTCGATCAGCGCCGCAAGGATGAAGTCCGTGGCGCCCTGTTCGCCCTCCTGCTCATAGACCAGTTCCAGCAGCGGGTCCGAGAGGAAGACCGTGCACAGCGCCTGCTGGCTGGTTTTCTCGGCGTCGCGCATCTTCACGAACAGCTCGGTCAGGTCCACCGATTCGAAGTCGATGCGGCTGTCGTTGGGGTCCAGTTCCAGCTCCGAGGTCGGTGCAGTGCGCTTGGCGCGGTTCTGCTTGGCCTTGGCCTTTGCCCGGGCGGCACGTTTGTGTTGTTTGTCGATCGATGCCATGGGCGTCTTACCTTGTTGCGCAAAGGGGCGGCGCTCGCGGATTCGGGGCGAACGGCCGGTCAGGCGGGAAAGGATGCCAGCAAATCGCTGCGCTGGCACCCGCCAAGGCCTCAAGGCGAGTACCGACGATCCTGCATGGGCCGAGGTCCATTGCGGCGCAGCACCTGTGCCATAGGTTTTTTGCAGCCTTTTCCCACTGTCTGGGAATCTGATTTCATTTGCCGGGAAACTCCATGCACCATGGCTGCAAGAGGCCGCTATGCACTACCACACGCCCACTGACCGTCTGCTGCAAATACTCGTGGCCCTGGGGCAATCCCCGGAGGCCATGTCTGCCAAGGAGCTGTCGCTGAACCTGCAGCAGCCCCTGAGCAGCACCTATCGCCACCTCAAGACCCTGCTGCGCTGGGGGCTGGCCCAGGACAATGGCCAGGGCCGTTACCTGCCCGGGCCTGCTTGCCTGCAACTGGCGAAGAAGTTCGACCGCGAAGGCCTGCTGGTGACCCTGGCCAAGCCGGAGCTCAACCGTCTGGCCGAACTCAGCCAGGAAAGCGTCGCGCTGATGGTGCCAAGCAACGGGCAGGCGATCTGCATCGAGCTGGTGGACAGCCCGCAGCCCTTGCGCTGCTGCTACCAGAAAGGCCTGGCGCAGCCGCTGCTGCTGGGCGCCTCGGCCAAGGTGTTGCTGGCCTACATGGAGCCTGAGCTGTGCTTGTCGATCCTGCGCCAGCAGGGCGTCGAGGAGGCGGATTTCGCCGCGCACCTGGACAGCTACGGGGCCATTCGCGCCGCCGGGCATGCGGTGAGCCTGAGCGAGATCGATCTGGGCATCTGGGGTGTCAGCGCGCCCTTGCTGGACAGCCGTGACCGCTTGCAAGGCGCCATCAGCCTCATGGCCCCGGCGTTCCGCGCCGAACAGCGCAGTGAGCGGCTGATCCGCTGGACCCGCGAAGCGGCCCAGCGCCTGAGCGCCCGACTGGATTGAATTGACTGGAGCAAGACCATGATCAGCACCGCCCCCATGCACCTGTGGCAGGGTCGTATCGACCTGACCGAAGGCCTTGCCGCCCGGCGCTGGCACCAGTGGGTGCAGCCCTGGGCCGAACAGCAGCCGGCGGGTATCGCCTTGCTCGGGCTGGCCTGTGACGAAGGGGTCAAGCGCAACCAGGGGCGCACCGGTGCCAGCCAGGGCCCGGCAGCCTTGCGCGCGGCCCTGGCCAACCTGGCCTGGCACGGCACCGGCCCGCTGTACGACGCAGGGGACGTGACCTGCACCGACCACCACCTGGAAAGCGCCCAGCAGCGCTACGCCGAGCGCCTCGGCCTGTTGCTCGAACAGGGGCACCTGGCCCTGGGGCTGGGCGGTGGTCATGAAATCGCCTTTGCCAGCTTCAGTGGCCTGGCCGATCACCTGCGCCGCCAACAGCCCTGCCCGCGCATCGGCATTCTCAATTTCGATGCCCACTTCGATCTGCGCCATGCGCCGCAAAGCAGTTCGGGCACGCCGTTCCGGCAGATCGCCGAATACTGCCGGCAGGCCGGCATGCCTTTCGAGTATTGCTGCCTGGGGGTCAGCGAGTTGAGCAACACCCAGGCGCTGTTCGAGCAAGCCCGGGAGCTCGATGTGCGCTACTTGCTGGACCGGCAGATGCAGGGCTGGAACCTGCCGGCAGTCGAGGCCTGCCTGGACACTTTTCTCGACGGTATCGACGTGCTCTACATGACCCTGTGCCTGGATGTGCTGCCGGCCAGCCAGGCTCCCGGCGTCAGCGCGCCCTCGGCCTATGGGGTGGATGTGCAGGTGGTCGAGCACCTGGTACGCCGTGCTCGGGCCAGCGGCAAATTGCGCGTGGCCGACATTGCCGAACTCAATCCCGGGCTCGACCAGGACCAGCGCACCGCCCGCGTGGCCGCGCGTCTGCTGGCCAGCCTGATTCACTGAGGGGCATGCCCCTCGCCGCGCAACACCACAATGACAAGAAGAGATGTTTGCCATGCCGACTTTTGAATTGGACGCGCTGACCACCCTGGCGCTGGCCCTGATCCTGCTGGGGGTGGGAGCCCAGCTGAAGAAACGCAGCCGCTGGCTGACCCAGCTCTGTGTCCCGGCGCCGGTGATCGGCGGTTTCGGCTTTGCCCTGATCGTCTGGCTGCTGCGCGATCAGCAACTGCTGGCGATCAAGCTCGACACCGCGATCCAGACGCCCTTGATGGTGGCGTTCTTTACCACCGTGGGCCTGGGGGGCAGCCTCGGCCTGCTGCGTCGTGGCGGCAAGATCCTGTTCGTCTACCTGGGGGCCTGCTGGTCCCTGGCGCTGCTGCAGAACCTGGTGGGGGTCGGTGCCGCCAAGGCGCTGGGCATCGACCCGCTGCTGGGCATCATGGCCGGTGCGGTGTCCCTGGAGGGTGGCTTTGGCGCGGCGGCGGCCTTTGGCCCGATCGCGGAAAACCTCGGGGCGGTGGGGGCCACCACGGCGGCCCTGGCCTCGGCCACCTTCGGCATGGTTGCCGGCGGCTTGCTGGGCAGCCCGCTGGCGCGCTGGCTGATCGAGCGCAACCGCCTGCAGATCCAGGCCGATCAGGTCAGTACCCTGCAGCACCTGGAAAGCGCTGCCCAGGGTTCGGTGGCGCCTTTGGATGCGCCGACCCTGCTGCGCCTGCTGACCTGCATTCTGCTGATCATGGTGCTGGGTTTCTGGATCGGCAGCGCGCTGAACGAGCACCTGGGCATCGTCCTGCCAAGCTACGTGGGGGCGATGTTCGTGGCGATCATCCTGCGCAATCTCAATGACCGGGCGCGGATCATCGACATCCCCGACAGCGCCGTGAGCACCCTGGGCGACGTATGCCTGGGGGTGTTCCTGACCATGGCCATGATGAGCCTGAAGTTCTGGGAACTGGAACAGCTCGGCCTGCCGCTGCTGGTGATCCTGGTGGTGCAGGTGCTGGTGATGGTGCTGCTGTGTGTGTTCCTGCTGTTCCGCCTGTTTGGCGGCAACTATGACGCGGCGGTGTTGTGTGCCGGCTTCATGGGGCACGGCCTGGGGGCCACGCCCAATGCGGTGGCCAACATGGGCGCGATCTGTGATCACTACAAGGTCTTTTCCTACAAGGCCTTCATCATCGTGCCGCTGTGCGGTGCGGTATTGATCGACATCGTGGCGATCCCGCTGATCACCTGGTTCATCAACGCCTTTGCCTGATCAGCGCCCCGGCGTCAGCTCTTGCCCTGGGCTGTTCGGGGCCGGGCTTGCGTGCTGCAGCCAGTGCAGCAGCAGCGGCCAGAGCCGGCTTTCGAAGCGGCTGTGGAAGAAGGCGAAGTGGCCGATCTCGACCTCACCGATGTCCTCGGGGCGAATGCGCCAATGGGTGCGCGTGCTGTTGTCGAAGTAGCCCAGTAGCCGCTCGATGGCTGCCACGGTGCCAAAGGGGTCGTCGCTGACGCTGATGGCGAGGATCGGGGCGCTGACCTGGGCGAAGGGCTGCCCACTGCGCTCTGCGGCCAGCCTGCGGCCGCTGGGGCGGCCTTCGTAGCGTGGATGCGGGGTGGCCCAGTCGCGGACCACCCCGGCGGGGGTGTCTTCCATCCAGCCCAGGCGCTTGCCGGGGAAGTAGCCGTACAGGCGGGTCAGCAGGGGCATCAGCACATGCCACTTGCCCAGCATGCGCCAGCGTTGGGCGGGCACGTAGTCGCGCCAGTAGGCGAACTGCGCGCCCATGGTGGCCGCGCGGCGGATCACCCCGGCGGAGGCCGCCAGGCCCAGGGCGCAGCCGCCGAAGCTGTGGCCCACCACGTCGATCGGTTGCCCGGGAAACTCGCGCCGGGCGCGTTGCAGCATGGCTTCGAAATCCAGCGCGCCCCAATCCGACCAGGATGCCTTGAGCCCCTTGAGCGAGGCCGGGCGCGACTCGCCGATGCCGCGGTAGTCGTAGGTCATCACGTCTAAGCCGTTGGCGAACAGGTAGTCGGCGAAGCGAAAGTAATAGCGGCAGCGCACCGAGGTCGCGGCGTTGATGATCACCACTGCGCGCGCCGGATCGGCTTGCGCGTGGCGCCAGCTGAAGCCGCCAAGGCGGAAACCGTCCGCCGCCACTTCGCTGAAGCGTTCACTGGGGCCGGGCGCCGGCTCGGCAGTGGCGGGGCGGGCGGCAGGCAGGTCGGGCGAGGACAGCAGGGACATGGGCGGTTGTTCCTTGGCGGCTGTAACGGGCCGGAGCGACCCCTGGCGTTCAGCGACGATTTTTTTGTGCGTTCATTAATACCCGGGCGATCCACAGCGCGGCAACTGCCAGGGTACCCAGCAACAGGGTGCTGGTGCCTTGCCAGAGCAGCTCGATATAGAACTTGGTGGGCTGCAACGCCTGGCTGTAGGCGAGCTTTGGGCCGGCGCGGTTGCTGGTGACGATCTGCCCGTCCAGCAGCGCGCTTACCAGGGTCCAGCCCAGCAGCGCAGTCAGTGCCAGCAGCACGCTGCCGATCAGCAAAAAAAACCAGGCCCCGCTGCGGGTCTTGCCGGGCTGGGGATGGGGCAGGCGGACTCGGGTTCGCTTCTGGTTCACAAGAACAGTTCCTTTGCGCCCGGATGGGCGGATGCCTGCAACTTTACTCCCAGGCGGGCCCATGGGAATAATCCGGGCCCGGTCGAGCCCGGGTATCCCTATTCGTCGATGGAGCCTTGAGCATGGAAGTGAAGAATCAGATGAGTCCGGAACAATGCCAGGACATGGACGATATCCGCCGGGAAATCGATGCCCTGGATCGAGCGGTCATCGCCTTGCTCGGCGCGCGCTTGCAGTACGTACTGGCGGCATCGAAATTCAAGACCTCGGCGGCCACCGTGCGCGCCGAGGAGCGTTTCAAAGCCATGTTGGCCACTCGTCGCGATTGGGCGGCGGCCGAAGGCCTGAACCCGGATGCCATCGAGAAGATGTACAGCGATCTGGTGCAGCACTTCATCGCCGAGGAGATGAGGCATTGGCAGGCGGCGCAGGCTCCGAGCCGAGGGGCTGGTCCCCTAGCCTAGGTACCTTTGGTTAAAGGCCTCACGCCGAATCGATCTAAACCGCCCTGTGTCAGGTTTTACACTCAATAGCAGGAGCTATGGGCGAGCCTGGTTGCACAAGGCGAGCGAGGGTTTTCATTCGGCTTCTGGCCTGAGACATGGCCTGGCCATTCAAGAAAGCAGGGGAGACCCGGGCGCTGCCGTCCCGGGGCCAGAGGCCTGACGGTGGCGTCCCATTCAGTGGTTCGAGACGAACCCGGGAGTGGTCATCATGAAGTCCTTTTCTATGAGTGTCCTGTCAGGTGTTATCGCGGTGCTGCTATTGGCCGCACCAGTGAGCGTGCGCTCCGCCTCCTCCAGCAATGAGCCGATCGACCCGGCTGGCGTGCAATTGGAGCCGCTGCAACAGAACGGTATTTCCTATGTCAGCGGCGGCATCGGCCTGGACGAGTCGCGGGCCATTCAGCAGGCCAAGGGTTACAACCTGCACATGACCTTTTCCGTCGGCTCAGGGAATGAATACACCTCGGATGTCGATGTGCTGATCCAGAACCCGCAAGGGCATGAGGTGCTGAGCCTGAGCGGAGTGGGGCCGATCGTCTTCGTGCAGTTGCCGGCCGGCAAATTCCAGGTCATCACCACCCGCAAAGGGCTGGAACAGCGCAGCATGGTCGACATGGGCGTGGCGACCATGCGTGATCTCAACGTCCACTGGAACAACGGCTATTGAGTGAGGGCTGGAATGTTGCCCGGTGCTGAGCCTGGGTAACGGCCAATTGCAGGCATGAAAAAAAACCTTAATTGCTGCTCGGTGATGGCGTGGCCCTGCTCGATGTGGCCCAGGGGCAGCCTGAAGGGTTGGCAAACTAAGGAGAGTGCCAGCAAGTCACGACTTGAGTCGGGTCATGGGGTGTCGGGGTATTTCTGCCGGAGTGCAACACTCCTGGCGATGCAGGTTATACGGGGAGGGGCTGAATTACAGGCAACAAAAAACCCGCACTAGGCGGGTTTCTTGGTTGCTTTCACGTGATGTAAACACCACCTGAAAGCTGAAGGTGGTGCCCAGAGACGGAATCGAACCGCCGACACGGGGATTTTCAATCCCCTGCTCTACCGACTGAGCTATCTGGGCAACGGGGCGCATTAAACGGGTTTTTCAGGGGGGCGTCAAGCAAGTTTTGAAAAAAATGTTTAATTATTACCGTCGCTTACGTTCCACCCCCGATTTTCAACAGCTTTACTCAGCCGGCGGCACGTAGCCGTCGGCCTTGGCGTATTCCTCGCCGGAGAAAAACTTGTCCATCTCGCCCTGCAGATATTTGCGATCGTCGGCATTCATCATGTTCAGGCGCTTTTCGTTGATCAGCAGGGTCTGGTGTTTCTGCCAGTCGGCCCAGGCCTTGGCCGAGACGTGATCGAAAATATCCTGGCCCTTGGCCCCCGGGTAGGGAGGGCGCTCCAGGCCCGGCAGTTCTTCCTGGTACTTGCGGCACATTACGGTGCGGGTCATGACGACTCTCCTGCATTCAAGACTTCGGCCGCGCGTTTGAGCAGTGTTTTCACCGGGGCGGCAAGGCCCAGGCGCGGCGGGGTGGCGAGGTTATACCAGAGCCAGTCGGCCTCGGCGACGTGCAGGGCCGACTCTTCGACCCGGATCAGCCAGGGTTCGATGGCCAGTTGGAAGTGGCTGAAGGTGTGCACCAGCCCGGGCATCTGCTGTTGCTGGCCCAGTTCCAGGGAGTGCTGCAGGGCCAGGTGCTGGATGTCGTCCAGGCCATCCAGCTCCGGCAGGCTCCACAACCCGCCCCAGAGGCCGCTGGAGGGCCGCCGGTAAAGCAGGATGGCGCCTTCGCGATTGGCCAGCATCGGCATCAGGGTGCGCTTCTGCGGCACTTCCTTGCGTGGCTTGGGAATCGGGTAGCGAGTCTCCAGGCCGAGCATGTGGGCTTCGCAGCCGCGCTCCAGGGGGCACAGCAGGCAGCTGGGCTTGCTCCGGGTACAGAGGGTCGCGCCCAGGTCCATCATCGCCTGGGTGTAGTGGTTGACCCGGCTGTGGGGGGTGAAGCGCTCGGCGGCGGCCCACAACTGCCTGGCCACCTTGGGTTCGCCGGGGTAGCCCTCCTGGGCGGTGAAGCGTGCCAGCACCCGCTTGACGTTGCCGTCGAGGATCGGCGCCCGCAGGCCCATGCCGATGCTGGCGATGGCGCCAGCGGTGGAGAGGCCGATGCCCGGCAGCTCGGTGAGCTTTTCCACGTCCCTGGGGAACTCGCCGCCGTATTCGGCCATGACGATCTTCGCGGTCTTCTGCAGGTTGCGCGCCCGGGTGTAGTAGCCCAGGCCGGTCCACAGGTGCAGCACTTCGTCTTCCGGGGCTTCGGCCAGGGCCTGCACCGTGGGCAGCGAGGCCATGAAGCGGTCGAAGTAGTTGAGCACGGTGCTGACCTGGGTCTGTTGCAGCATGATCTCCGAGACCCACACCCGATACGGGTTGATGTCCTGCTGCCAGGGCAGGTCATGGCGGCCGTGGCGGTCGTACCAGTCCAGCACCGCCGTTGAAAAGGCCTCGGCTCTCATCGCTTGAACAGCCCCTTGAGCGCGTTCTTCAGTTCCGGGCTGACCTTGTCCCCCAGTTTCTCGTCGATCTTTTGCTGCAGGCGGTCACCGGCCAGCTTGGCTGCTACCTGGCCCAGGCCGTCCTTGTCCAGGCGGCAGGCCTTGGCCCCCAGCTCCAGCGGGCCGCGGCAGCGCAGCGGCAGCTCGATGCCGGTAAAGCGCTCGCCCACCTGGCAGGCCGGGTCCGGGTTATCCCGCAGGTCGCCTTCGACAATGATGCCGACCCGGTAGTCCATGCCCAGCACTCGCAGGTCGATGTCGCCGTTGCCGTTCACCGTCATGCCGGGGATGCGCACTTTCAGGTCCGGGTTGCTGGCCACGCCATTGCGCAGTGTCAGGTTGCCCTTGAGCTCCTGGAAGGGCGTGTCCTTGCCCCGTGGCGTGCTGCTGAGGTTCTTGCGGTTGAGCACGGCGATGCCCTGGCACAGCTGCTGTTCGATATTGGCGTTGAGTAGCACGCCGTTGTTGATGACGAAGCTGGCGGTGCCGTTGAGGCTGTCGATCAATGCCTTCTGGCTGTTGCCGCTGCCGCTGAGGTTGCTGTTCAGGGTCACCAGGCCCTTGACCGGAGGATTCTGGCCCTGGCTTTCGAGGATGCGTTCCACCGGCACCCGGTTGATCTTGGTCTGCAAGCTCAACTGCGGTGTGCTCTGGCGCACATCGAGGTTGCCGCTGGCATCGAAGCTGCCGTTGTACAGCTCGCCGCGCAGGCTGGAAAGCTTGAGCAGGCCACCCTGGCCGGAGGCCTTGAGTGCGGCATTCTGGATCGGCAGCTTGTCCAGGGTCAGTTGGCCGAAGCTCAGGTCGGCATCGACGTCGAGTTTGCTCAGGCGTTCCACCGGCAGCAGGCGGTCGGTGCTCCAGGCGCCCTTGGTCGGTGCGTTGGGCAGCGGGGTGCTGCCGGCTCCGGCCATGGCATCGGCTTCGCTGCTCTGCACTTCGGCCTTGCGTGCCGATGCCGCGCTGTTGGCTTCGGCGGACTTGGGCGGCAGGTAGCGGTCGACATTGAAGGTGTCAGCCTTGAGCTGGGCGCGCAGGGATTGCTTGTCGAAGTCCTCGATGGCCAGGCGGCCGCTGAAGGTGCTGTCGTCGAGCTTCAGGTTCAGGTCTTCCAGTGCCAGGCTGGTGGGCGTGCCTTGCAGGCGGCTGACCAGCTCGACCTTGCTCAGGCTGCCTTCACCCATGGCGGGCAGGGTCTGGCCGATGCTGTCGACGAATCTCGCCAGGTCGAACTGGGCAATGGAGATGCCGCCGCTGATCTGCGGGGTCTTGTCCAGGTCGTTGACCTTGAGCTCACCCAGGGCGCGCAACTGATTGAGAGAGACCTTCAGGCCGGTCCACTGGGCAACGTTGGCGGCCTGGTCCAGCAGCAGCTGGCCCTGGGCTGCGAAGGTCAGGGTCTTGCCTTGCAACGGGTCGCCGGCGGCTTCGCCGGACAGGCGCATGTCTTCGAACTGGTAGCGCTGCAGGGCGCGGTCGAAGCGCAGTTCGCCATTGAGTTCGGTGCGCACGCGCACTGCGGGTTGGCTGCTGGCGAGGAAGGCCGTGAGCTTGACCGGGGTGTTGGTGGCTTCGTGAATCGGCCCGGTACTCAGCTGGATGCTTTCGGCGGTGAACTGCTTGTCGGTCTGTTCATCGTTGTACTCAACCCGGGCGTTGTTCACGGTCAGGCTGTCGATGTCCAGGCGGATCGGCTGCGCGGGTTTGTCCGCGCCGGCTGGTGGTTGGCTGGCTTCGCCGGTGCTGGCGGCCGGAGTCTCGGCCTGCTTGTCGGTCGGTGCGGCCTTGCCAATGTCCTGCCAGTTGCCGTGGCCGTCCTTGTTGCGGGTCAGGCGCAGGTTCAGGCCTTCGACACGCACATCGCTCATCTGCACTTCGCGGCGCAGCAGCGGCAACACCCGGACCGACAGGCCGAGCATCTGCAGGTCGGCGAAAGGTTGGGTCGGGTTGGCCAGGGTGGCCACGCCGGCATCGTGCAGTTCCAGGCCCAGCCAGGGGAACAGGCTCCAGCCGATGTCGCCATTGAGCGTCAGCTCGATGTGGGCCTTGTCGCGGGCAATCTGGCGAATCTCGTCTTTGTAGTCGTTGGGATCAAATAGGTGGGTCAAGGCGAAGCCGAGAGCCACGATGATCAGCAACAGCCCGAGAATTACCAGACCCAGGATTTTGCCGAACGCTTTCATGGGCGAGTCCTTGTATGTCGAATTCAAAATTTAGCGAGGGAGTATAACGCTCTGAACCTGACGACTGGTCACCCATTGCAGTTAGAGGTTTTTTCGTCGTGGCGGCCATTTTTTTGCCGGTGGCCTGGCCTGCGGGCGAAGCAGTTGCGGGAAAAAAGGTAATGTCAGTTTGGTTTTTTAGTTTGTCGCAAATGGTAACCTCTCGCGGTTCGTTCGCCCTTGTGCGACTTAATGTCGCGTCTGCCCAAATGGAGCTTTACTCAATAAAACGACCGCGCCCGCGTGCCAAGGTCGTCGCAGAAGAGTGGCCGATGAACAATTCTAATAATTGGGGGAAACATCCATGAGCACTAGCAAAGCGGCGGCCAGTCCGTCCGCTCAGCCAGCGTTCTTGTCCAAAGAACGCATCATCGCCAAGCCCGGTTTCAACCGCTGGCTGGTTCCACCGGCCGCTCTGGCCATCCACCTGTGCATCGGCATGGCCTATGGCTTTTCGGTGTTCTGGCTGCCGCTGTCCAAGGCCCTGGGCGTCAGTGCGCCCGTGGCTTGCGAGCCCGGCATGGGCTTCATCGCGCAGATCTTTTCGTCCCAGTGTGACTGGCCGATCTCCATGCTCGGCTGGATCTACACCCTGTTCTTCATCTTCCTGGGGTGCTCGGCGGCGATCTGGGGCGGCTGGCTGGAACATGCCGGCCCGCGCAAGGCCGGTGTGGTTTCGGCACTGTGCTGGTGCGGCGGCCTGCTGATCTCGGCGCTGGGGATCTACACCCACCAGATCTGGCTGATGTGGATAGGCTCCGGGGTCATCGGCGGTATTGGCCTGGGCCTGGGCTACATTTCCCCGGTGTCGACCCTGATCAAGTGGTTCCCGGACAAGCGCGGCATGGCCACCGGCATGGCGATCATGGGCTTTGGCGGTGGCGCCATGGTGGGCGCGCCCCTGGCGGCAGCCCTGATGAGCTACTTCGCCACGCCTACCAGCGTCGGCGTGTGGCAGAGCTTTTTGGTGATGGCCGCGATCTACTTCGTGTTCATGATCGGCGGCGCCCTGGCCTATCGGGTTCCGCCGACCGGCTGGAAACCTGAAGGTTGGACTGCGCCGGCGAAGAAAGCCGCCAATGCGATGATCACCCACCGCCATGTGCACGTGAACGTGGCCTGGAAGACTCCGCAGTTCCGCCTGGTCTGGCTGGTGCTGTGCCTCAACGTATCGGCCGGTATCGGCATCCTCGGCATGGCCTCGCCCCTGCTGCAGGAAGTGTTTGCCGGCAAGCTGCTGGGCAATGGCCTGACCTTCAGCCAGCTGGACGCCGGGCAACTGGCGCAGATTGCCGCGATTGCCGCCGGCTTCACCGGTTTGCTGAGCCTGTTCAACATCGGCGGGCGGTTCTTCTGGGCGTCGTTCTCCGACTACCTGGGGCGCAAGAACACCTACTTCGTGTTCTTCGCCCTGGGCTTTGCCCTCTACGCGCTGATTCCGAACCTCGGCCACCTGGGCAACATCGCCCTGTTCGTGGCGGCGTTCTGCATCATCCTGTCGATGTACGGCGGTGGTTTCGCCACAGTTCCGGCCTACCTGGCGGACCTGTTCGGGACACAAATGGTGGGTGCGATCCACGGTCGCCTGCTGACTGCCTGGGCAGCGGCGGGAGTGCTGGGCCCGGTGCTGGTGAACTACCTGCGTGAGTATCAGTTGAACATCGGCGTCGAACGCGCCGCAGCTTATGACATCACCCTGTACATCCTCGCCGGCCTGCTGGTGCTGGGCTTCCTGTGCAACCTGCTGGTGCGCCCGGTGGCCGACAAGTACTTCATGACCGACGAGCAACTGGCGGCCGAGCAGGCCCTGGGCCACGACAAGGGTGCTGACAGCAGTGTCGTGCTGGAGTGGAAAGCTTCGTCCGCCAGCCAGCCGCTGGTGATCGCTGCCTGGCTGGTCGTGGGCATTCCATTGGCCTGGGGGGTTTGGGTGACTCTGCAGAAGACCGCAGTGCTGTTCCATTAAGGGCTTGGCCGGCAAGCCAGCTCCTGCGTAGGAGCCGGCTTGCCGGCGAGCAAGGCGCCTCGGTCTGCAAGGCCTGGCGCCTTCAGCGGTGAGCTGTTTTCTATAGTTGTCATGACAGGTACAGCCCCGCAGCCATTGGCTGGCGCCCGTCAGGATATTGTCCATCGTGTTTCTGTTTAGCCGCCGTGGGGCCTATACTATTCGCCTTTTTCGCCCAATGATTTTGCGGAGCTGGTGATGGCCGAACGTAAGGCATCTGTCGAGCGCGACACTCTGGAAACCCAGATCAAAGCCTCGATCAACCTGGATGGCACCGGAAAGGCCCGATTCGATATCGGCGTGCCCTTCCTTGAGCACATGCTGGACCAGATCGCCCGGCACGGGCTGATCGACCTGGACATCGAAAGCAAGGGCGACCTGCATATCGACGACCACCACACCGTGGAGGATGTCGGTATCACCCTCGGCCAGGCGTTCAGCAAGGCCATCGGCGACAAGAAAGGCATCCGTCGCTACGGCCATGCCTATGTGCCGCTGGATGAAGCCCTGTCCCGCGTGGTGATCGACTTCTCCGGCCGCCCTGGCCTGCAGATGCATGTGCCGTTCACCCGCGCCACCGTCGGTGGTTTCGATGTCGACCTGTTCCAGGAGTTCTTCCAGGGCTTCGTCAACCACGCCAACGTGACCCTGCACATCGACACCCTGCGCGGCACCAACACTCACCACCAGATCGAGACCGTGTTCAAGGCCTTCGGCCGCGCGCTGCGCATGGCGGTGGAGCTGGACGAGCGCATGGCCGGCCAGATGCCGTCGACCAAGGGCGTGCTGTAATGCAGACCGTCGCCGTCATCGACTACGGCATGGGCAACCTGCACTCGGTGGCCAAGGCCCTGGAGCACGTGGGCGCCGGCAAGGTGCTGATCACCAGCGATGCCAGCGTGATTCGAGAGGCCGACCGGGTCGTGTTCCCCGGAGTGGGCGCGATCCGTGACTGCATGGCCGAGATCCGCCGCCTGGGCTTCGATGCCCTGGTGCGCGAGGTCAGCCAGGACCGTCCGTTCCTCGGTATCTGCGTGGGCATGCAGGCGCTGCTCGACCACAGTGAAGAGAACGAAGGCGTGGACTGCATCGGCCTGTTTCCCGGCCAGGTGAAGTTCTTCGGCAAGGGCCTGATCGAGGATGGCGAGCACCTGAAGGTGCCGCACATGGGCTGGAACGAAGTGAAGCAGGCGGTGGATCACCCGCTGTGGCACAACATTGCGGACCTGGCGCGCTTCTACTTCGTGCACAGCTACTACATCAATGCCGGTAACGCGCGGCAGGTGGTGGGCAGCGGTCACTATGGCGTGGATTTCGCCGCGGCGCTGGCCGACGGCTCGCGTTTCGCCGTGCAGTTCCACCCGGAGAAAAGCCATACCCACGGCCTGCAGCTGCTGCAGAATTTCGCCGCCTGGGACGGTCGCTGGTAAATGGCGATCAAGAAACCCAAGCCGCCGATCCTGAGCCTTACTGCCGAGCAGGAGAGCGAGGCGACGCACAAGATCAAGCGTTTCCTGGAGGATCGGTTCGAGCTCGAGCTGGGCTCGTTCGAAGCAGCGGAGGTTCTTGAACTGTTTACCCGCGAAATTGCTCCGCACTATTACAACCGGGCGATTTTCGATGTGCAGGCGCACCTCAAGGAGAGGTTCGAAAGCATCGAAAGCGACCTGTGGGCGCTCGAGAAAAACTGATTTCCGAGTGAAGCTGAACAATCGAACTTGAAGGTTTGCCAGATGCTGATTATTCCCGCTATCGATCTCAAGGACGGCGCCTGTGTGCGTCTGCGCCAAGGCCGCATGGAAGATTCCACGGTGTTCTCCGATGACCCGGTGAGCATGGCCGCCAAATGGGTTGAAGGCGGTTGCCGTCGTCTGCATCTGGTGGACCTGAACGGTGCCTTCGAAGGCCAGCCGGTCAACGGCGAGGTGGTCACCGCAATCGCCAAGCGCTACCCGAACCTGCCGATCCAGATCGGTGGCGGCATCCGTTCCCTGGAAACCATCGAGCACTACGTCAAGGCTGGCGTGAGCTACGTGATCATCGGCACCAAGGCGGTCAAGGAGCCGGAGTTCGTCGCCGAGGCCTGTCGCGCGTTCCCCGGCAAGGTGATTGTCGGCCTGGACGCCAAGGACGGTTTCGTCGCCACCGACGGCTGGGCTGAAGTCAGCAGCGTGCAAGTGATCGACCTGGCCAAGCGTTTCGAAGCCGACGGCGTGTCCGCCATCGTTTATACCGACATCGCCAAAGACGGCATGATGCAGGGCTGCAACGTGCCGTTCACCGCAGCCCTGGCGGCGGCCACCAAGATCCCGGTGATCGCTTCCGGCGGTATCCACAACCTGGGCGACATCAAGGCCCTGCTGGACGCCAAGGCGCCAGGAATCATCGGCGCCATCACTGGCCGCGCGATCTATGAAGGCACCCTCGATGTCGCAGAAGCCCAGGCTTTCTGCGATTCGTACCAAGGCTGAGGATTCGCCATGGCACTGGCCAAACGCATCATCCCTTGCCTGGACGTGGACAACGGCCGGGTGGTCAAGGGCGTCAAGTTCGAGAACATCCGCGACGCCGGTGACCCGGTGGAAATTGCCCGTCGCTACGACGAGCAGGGTGCCGACGAAATCACTTTCCTCGACATCACCGCCAGCGTCGATGGGCGTGATACCACCCTCCATACCGTCGAACGCATGGCCAGCCAGGTGTTCATCCCGCTGACCGTGGGCGGTGGCGTGCGCACCGTGCAGGACATCCGCAACCTGCTCAATGCCGGCGCGGACAAGGTCTCGATCAACACCGCCGCGGTGTTCAATCCGGAGTTCGTCGGCGAGGCCGCGCAGCACTTCGGCTCCCAGTGCATCGTGGTCGCCATCGACGCCAAGAAAGTCTCCGGCCCGGGCGAAGCCCCGCGCTGGGAAATCTTCACCCATGGCGGGCGCAAGCCCACCGGGCTGGACGCAGTGGAATGGGCGAAGAAGATGGAAGGCCTGGGTGCCGGCGAGATCCTGCTCACCAGCATGGATCAGGACGGCATGAAAAACGGCTTCGACCTGGGCGTGACCCGGGCCATCAGCGATGCCCTGGGGATTCCGGTGATCGCCTCCGGCGGTGTCGGCAACCTCCAGCATCTGGCCGACGGCATCATCGAAGGCCATGCCAGCGCGGTGCTGGCGGCGAGTATTTTCCACTTCGGCGAGTACACGGTTCCCGAGGCCAAGGCCTACATGGCCCAGCGCGGGATTGTTGTGCGATAGCCACTGGACAGCATGGCGGGCTCACGGCACTCTTGAGCACGCCATGGATTCCGGTAGCCCGTCATGTTCAAACGTCTTCTAGTGGTTGTCGCCAGCGCTTCGCTTGTTCTTTGCGGCCTCGCCCGCGCTGATGAACCCGCCGACACCTCCCTGGTGTTGCTGACGGAAAACTTCCCTCCCTACAACATGGCCAAGAACGGCAAGAACTTCGCTCAGGGCGAGAATATCGACGGCATCGCCGTGGATATCGTCCGCGAAATGTTCAAGCGTGCCGGAATCAATTACAGCCTGACCCTGCGTTTTCCATGGGAGCGTATCTACAAGATGGCGCTGGAGCAGCCGGGCTATGGTGTGTTCGTCATGGCGCGCCTGCCGGACCGCGAGCCGCTGTTCAAGTGGGTCGGCCCCATTGGCCCGGATGACTGGATCATGCTGGCCAAGGCCGGCAGCACCATCAGCCTCGAATCCCTGGAGCAGGCGCGCAAGTACAAGATCGGCGCCTACAAGGGCGATGCCATTGCCGAGACCCTGACCAAGCAGGGCCTGGCGCCGCAAGTGGTACTGCGTGACCAGGACAACGCCAGGAAGCTGGTGGCGGGGCAGATCGACCTCTGGGCCACTGGCGACCCGGCCGGGCGCTACCTGGCCAAGCAGGAGGGCATCAGCGGCCTCAAGACCGTGCTGCGCTTCAACAGCGCCGAGCTGTACCTGGCCCTGAACAAGGACGTCTCCGATGAGGTGGTGGCCAAGCTTCAGGCGGCCCTGGACCAGATGCGCCAAGAGGGGATGGTGGAGGAGATCATGGGGCGTTACCTGTAGGCGCTTCGCTGGCAAGCCAGTTCCTGTGGCGAAGGCCTCTAGCGATAAACCCCGTTCTTGCCATGCCCGGCCATGGCCTTGTTGCTGCGCAGGCTGATCATCGACTTGATATCGATCCACTCGATGCCCTGGGCCTTGAGCCTGGGCAGCTCACGTTCGAGCACTGCCAGGGTCTGTGGATAAGGGTGGCCGATCATCACCGCCGAACCCTGTTTGCGCGCCAGTTTGATCGCGGTCTGCAACTGTTGGCTGATCGCCGCTTCGGTACGTTCATCATCCAGGAACACATCCCGGGAAACACTGGCCAGGCCGATCTTCTGCGCTTCGGCGGCGGCCACCGTCTGGGCGCTGGTGCGGCTGTCGACAAAGAACTTGTGCCGCCGTTGCAGCTCGCCCATCAGCCAGGCCATGGCCTGGGGCTGGGCGGTCATGCGGCTGCCCATGTGGTTGTTGATGCCGCTGGTGTAGGGCACGGCCTGGAAGGCGGCGTCCAGGCGTTTTTGCAGTTCTTCGACGGGCAGCTCGGGGTGCCAGGCGAACGGCCCTGTGGCCGGGTCCATGGGCATGTGCAGGATGACGATCTTGCCGGCGCGATGGGCTTCACGGGCGAACTCGGCTGCGTGGGGCGTGTTCGGCATGATCGCCGTGGTTACCGGGCCGGGCAGGGCCAGTACCCGGCGGTCCCGGGGCAGGTTCTGGCCCAGGTCGTCGATGATCAGGCTCAGGTAGGCCTTGGGCGCGACGGCTGTGGGTTCGGCGGCTTGGGGCGCGAGGGGCAAGAGGCACAGCAGGGTGAACAGCGGGGCCTGGAGCGAGCGCAACAGCAGTGAGCAGCGGGAAATCATGAGGATCGGGATCAGGCCTTTAGGGGAATGGGCACCCTGGCGGGCGCTTCGCTGGCGAGCCAGCTCCTACGCAAGCCGGCTCCTGTAGGAGCCGGCTTGCCGGCGAAGGGTTCAATCATTTGCCGCGGGTGATGCTCAGCCCCTTGAGCAGGCTCAGGGCCTGGGCCAACTGGTAGTCGTCGTCCTGCGGCATCGGCTTGGCCTTGCTCGCTGCACCACTGGGCTTGTCGGCGCCGCCGTTGCCATTGCCCAGGTGACCCTGCAGGTCGGCTTCCTTGAAGTACTCGCCGTCCTGGGACTCGCTGGTGATCTTGGCGCGGCGCACTTCGATGTCCGGAACGATGCCCTGGGCCTGGATCGAACGCCCGTTGGGGGTGAAGTACAGCGCGGTGGTGATCTTCAGCGCCCGGTCGTTGTTCAGCGGCAGCACGGTCTGCACCGAGCCCTTGCCGAAGCTGGTGGTACCCATCAGTACCGCGCGCTTCTGATCCTGCAGGGCACCGGCGACGATCTCCGAAGCCGAGGCGCTGCCGCCGTTGATCAGCACCACCATCGGCACGGCTTCGCTTTCGTCCTTGCCGGTGGCGGAGAAGCGCAGCTCGGAGTTGGCGATGCGGCCTTTGGTGTAGACGATCAGGCCCTTGGTGATGAAGTGGTCCACCACTTCCACCGCGGCTTGCAGCACGCCGCCCGGGTTGTTGCGCAGGTCGAGGATGATGCCGTTGAGCTTCTTGCCGTTGTCCTTGCGTAGCTTGGCCAGGGCCTTGGAGACTTCCTCGCCGGTCTTGACCTGGAACTGGGTGATGCGGATATAGCCGTAGCCCGACTCCAGCAGCTGGCTCTTCACGCTTTTCACCTGGATGGTGGCGCGGGCCAGGGTCACGTCGAACGGCGTGCCGCCGTCGCGCACCAGGGTCAGGGTGATCTTCTGGCCGATCTTGCCGCGCATCTTGTCCACGGCTTCGGTCATGGTCTGGCCACGGGTCGGCTGGCCGTTGATCTTGACGATCAGGTCGCCGGCCTGGATCCCGGCCTTGGATGCCGGGGTGTCGTCGATGGGCGAGACCACCTTGATGAAGCCGTCCTCGGCGCCGACTTCGATGCCCAGGCCGCCGAATTCGCCGCTGGTGCTTTCCTGCAGTTCGGCGAAGTCTTCCGGGCCCAGATAGGCAGAGTGCGGGTCGAGGTTGCTGAGCATGCCCTTGATGGCATTCTCCAGCAGGGTCTTGTCGTCTACGGGTTCGACATACGCGGCCTTGATGCGGTCCATGACCTCGGCGAAGGTGCGCAGCTCTTCCAGCGGCAAGGGCGCCTTGGTGGTCGCGGCGGTTGCTGCTTGAGCGGTTTCGGCGGCAAACGCCTGAGGCGCTCCGATCACCAGGGCGATCGTCAGGGCCAGCGAGGTAAGGCGGGACAGATGCAGCATGTCGAACGAACTCCTAATTTAGATGCAGCGCTTATCCTTGCGCGTGGCACCACTGAGCCGGGTCGCTGGGGCGGCCCTGCTGACGAATTGCAAAGTACAGCGCAGGAGTGTCCTGTCCGCCACTATTACCGACGGTGGAGATGGACTCTCCGGCCTTGACCACGTCGCCGGCTTCCTTGAGCAGCGTCTGGTTGTGTCCGTAGAGGCTCAGGTAACCGTTGCCGTGATCGAGGATCACCAGCAGGCCGGCGCCGCGCAGCCAGTCGGCGAACACTACCCGGCCACCGTGCACGGCGTGCACCTGGCTGCCGGCGGCGGCGCTGATCATCACGCCGTCCCACTTGGAGCGGGCGTCGTCGCCACGGGTTTCACCAAAGCGTGCCAGTAGTCGACCATCAACGGGCCATGGAAGTTTTCCCCGGGCTGAAGCAAATGCCCCGCCATAGGAAGGACCGGCGCTGGAAACCAGGGCTCCAGGGCTTGATCTTGCGGGTTTGCGCGGCTCATCGCTGGCGTCGGCCTGAGCCTCACGCAAGCGCTTTTTTTCGGCTTCCTGCTGGGCGAACAGCGCTTTCTGCCGCGCTTCCTCTGCCTCGCGAGCCTGGCGCGCCAGGGTTTCCTCGATGGTTTTCAGGACCTTGGCCAGGTCGGCCTGGTCCTGTTCGCGGGCCTTGAGCTTGTCGTCACGGGCCTTCACATCGTTGTTCAGCTTGGCCAGGGCCAGCTGGCGCTCCTTGCGCACCTTGTCGAGTTCTTCGCGCTGGGTGTCGAGGCTGCTTTTCTGCACCAGCAGCTGGGCCTGCTGCAGGGAGATGTCCTTTTCCACATTGGCCAGTTGGCGCAGGGTCTCGTTGAAATTCTTCAACTGCTCCAGGCGGGCCTGGCTCAGGTAGTCGTAATAGGTCAGGGTGCGGGCGAATTTTTCCGGGTTCTGCTGGTTGAGCAGCAGCTTGAGGTACTCCTGACGCCCGTTCTGGTAGGCCGCGCGGGCCTGGATGGCGATCAGTCGCTGCTGTTCAGTGCGCGCGCTCTGAAGTTTTTTTTTCTCCTCATCGAGTCGCTGCAGCTCGGATTCGCTTTTCTTCAGCTCTTTTTGCAGGGCCTCGACCTGCTTTTCCAGCTTGCCCATCTCGGTTTCGGTGCCGCGCAGTTCTTTCTGCACCCCGGACTTCTCTTCCTGCAACTTGCCCAGCAGCTTTTTCAGCTCGGCAATGTCCTGACGCGTGGCGTCCAACTGTTGTTGGGTTTGCGCGCGCTCGTCGGCGAAAGCCGGTTGGAGCAGGCAGATCAGAGCAAGGGTAATCAGGGCGCGAAGCATAGAGGCGGGCGACACCAGGGAAAGGGACGGCCTAGTATGCCCGCCCATCGCTGCAAAAAAAACGCCTCAAAGCCAACTGCTTTGAGGCGTTCGTCATAAAAAGCCGTTTCCGGGCCGTTATTGGGCCATTTGCTATCAGCGTGCCGCCACCGTGGCCTGGGGCGGCGGCGCCGATCAACCTTGTGCGGGCGAGCGAGCCTGATGCTGCAGCGCTTGGGTGCCGGTCTTCGCGGCCGAGGCAGCCTGGCCGGCCTGGCTGTCTTGCCGGGCCCGCAGGACCACGATTCCCGGGACGTTGTGAACGTACTCCATGAAGGGTGAGTCGATCACCGCGCCCTGGTCCTTTTTCGAGGAGGCGTTGCGCAGGACCGGGCCCTGGGCCGTCTGGATGAACAGCCCGGTATGGGTGACGTCCAGGCCCGAGAGGTGGGTATAGATGCCGATGTAGTCGCCGGTTTGCAGGTGGCTGAGTAGATGCTGGTCAATCAATGCGCTGGGAATGTAGGTGATGTCGCGTTCGGCCACGGGCAGGCCGGGCAGGTAGCGGCCGCCATCGGCCTTTTGATTGAGGCGCTTGGCCACGGTCACCGCGTTCGCACTCAGCTGGGCGGTCACATCCTCGGCCATGGGTTGCCCGGCATGGGCCCAATCGGTGAAGAAGTGGCGGCGGTTGAGGAAGTTGATATCGCCGTTCACGTAGCGAATCTGCACCAGGTTGTTGATGAAGCCGGCCTCGTCGCTGGACTGGCGCAAGGCCTCGACGTAATCCAGGTAGGTGAAGCAGTCCAGGCCCCTGAAGTCGACCACCAGCTTCTCGGCCAGGGTTGCAGAGCCGTGCAGCCGGTTCGCCGCGTAAGGGGTGTGCAGGAACTCCCGGGAAATCAGGTCGTTCATCTGGCCTATGTCGTTAGAGCCCCGGGATGGCTGGATCTTCAGCAGTGCTTTCAATTTATTGGCGGTCTGAGCATCCATTTGCACCGGGCTGTGTTGCTGTACGAGGGCATTGGCATCCACCGGCTGTTGAGCAGGAACCTGGCTTGCACAGCCTGACAGGAGGGAGGCCAGAAGCAGCATAGCCGTCTTGTTCATGGAGATTCTCTCTGCTGGTATTGATAACGATAATCATTATTCAATAAAAGCCCGGCGCTTGTCTGGTTGTACTGCCATGGCTCTGATTCGCCCTGTGCAAGGCCACCATGAAAAACGCCCGATGGTTGCATCGGGCGTTTTTGCCTGCGATGGCGAGCTGGGGGATCAGCGCGCCGGGTCCACCAGGATCGACGTGCCGGTCATTTCCGCGGGCTTGGGCAGGCCCAGCAGCTTGAGCATGGTGGGCGCCACGTCCGCCAGAACCCCGCCTTCACGGACGTTCAAGGTGCGTTTGCCGACATAGATGAATGGCACCGGCTCGGTGGTGTGGGCGGTGTGGGCCTGGCCGGTGGATTCGTCGGACATCTGCTCGACGTTGCCGTGGTCGGCGGTGATCAGGGCTTCGCCGCCGACCTTTTCCAGGGCGTCGACGATACGTCCGACGCACAGGTCCAGGCATTCCACGGCTTTGACCGCCGCCTCGAACACGCCGCTGTGGCCGACCATGTCGCCGTTGGCGTAGTTGACGATGATCACGTCATAACGCTGGTGCTCGATGGCGTCGACGATCTTGTCGGTGACTTCAGGGGCGCTCATTTCCGGCTGCAGGTCGTAGGTGGCGACTTTCGGCGATGGGATCAGGATGCGTTCTTCACCCGGGAACGGCTCTTCACGGCCGCCGGAGAAGAAGAAGGTCACGTGAGCGTATTTCTCGGTTTCGGCAATGCGCAGCTGGGTCTTGCCGTTTTTCGCCAAATAGTCGCCCAGCACGTTTTCCAGGCTGCCTGGAGCAAAGGCCGACGGCGCGGGGATGCTGGCGGCGTACTGGGTGAGCATGACGAAGCCGGCCAGCTTAGGCTGGCGTGGGCGTTCGAAGTCCTTGAAGTCGTCTTCGACGAAGACCCGGGTCAGCTCCCGTGCACGGTCGGCGCGGAAGTTCATGAACACCACGGCATCGCCGTCCTCGACCTTGACCGGTTCGCCGATGGTGGTGGCCTTGACGAATTCGTCGCTCTCTTCACGTGCGTAGGCGGCTTGCAGGCCTTCCTGGGCGGTAGCGGCGTTGAACTGGCCCTGGCCGTCGACGATCAGGTTGTAGGCCTGGGCCACACGGTCCCAGCGGTTGTCGCGGTCCATGGCGAAGTAACGGCCGATCAGGCTGGCGATGCGGCCCTTGCCCAGGGTCTTGAAGGTCTCGTCCAGCAGTTCGATGGACGACTGGGCGCTTTTGGGCGGGGTGTCGCGGCCATCGAGGAAGGCATGCAGGTAGATCTTCTCGGCGCCGCGCTTGAAGGCCAGTTCGGCCATGGCGATCAGGTGGTCCTGGTGGCTGTGCACGCCGCCGTCGGACAGCAGGCCGAGGATGTGCACCGCCTTGCCGGCATTCACGGCCTTGTCCACGGCCGCGCAAATGGTCGGGTTCTCGAAGAACTCACCGTCACGGATGGCCTTGGTCACCCGGGTGAAGTCCTGGTACACCACGCGGCCGGCGCCGAGGTTCATGTGGCCGACTTCGGAGTTGCCCATCTGCCCGTCCGGCAGGCCGACATCCATGCCCGAACCCGAGATCAGGCCGTTGGGCATGCTGGCGCACAAGCGGTCCAGGACCGGCTTCTTGGCCGCATAGACGGCGTTGGATTCGTGGCTTTCGCTGTGACCGAAGCCATCCAGAATCATCAGGACCAAAGGTTTAGGCGTGGTAGTCATGGCGTCCACTCGTGGCTGGATAGGAAAGAGATGAAAGGGAGGTGTTGAAAAAGGGAGTGGCAGTTTAAAGCGAAGTTCCGGTGGAGTCACCGCCGGGCGGGGTTTGGTCGACCCGGAGGGCTGTGTATACTGGCCGACATTTTAACGCCCTGGAACCTCCTTAGATGGTTGCTCACCTGATTCAATTCGCCACTGAACACTACTTGCTCGTCGGCGCCTTCGCCATCCTGCTGGCTCTGTTGATCGCTCATGAATTGAGCCGCGGTGGCCGCAGCCTCAGCACCCGTGAACTGACCGCGCTGGTCAACAGCGAGCAGGGCGTCGTGATCGATATCCGTCCATCCAAGGACTATGCCGCCGGCCATATCGTCGGTGCACTGAACATTCCCCAGGACAAGCTGGCCGCCCGTGTCGGCGAGCTGGAGAAGCACAAGTCCAAGACCATCATCCTGGTGGACGCCCAGGGCCAGCACGCCGGCACCCACGCCCGCGAGCTGCTCAAGTCCGGTTTCACCGCGGCCAAGCTGTCCGGCGGCGTGGCCAGCTGGAAGGCCGATAACCTGCCATTGGTGAAGTAATGTCCAAGGTCATCGTCTACTCCAGTGATTACTGCCCTTACTGCTCGCGCGCCAAGCATCTGCTGGCGAGCAAAGGCGTAGCCTTCGAAGAGATCAAGGTCGATGGCAAGCCCCAGGTACGCGCCGAGATGGCCCAGAAGGCCGGGCGTACGTCCGTGCCGCAGATCTGGATCGGCGCCACCCATGTAGGTGGCTGTGATGATTTGTTCGCCCTGGAGCGTGCTGGCAAGCTCGACGCGCTGCTAGCGGCCTGAAATTCCTAGGCTCGTATGGAAACTCGCCGAGCGAAGATCAGGCAAGGCAAAACAGGCGAGGAAGCGGAGTGTCGGGGCCTACATGAGCATTCCGAGCCTGTTTTTAACGCAGCATGGTCGAAGCGCAGGCAGTTTGCGTACAGAACCTAACCCTATAGACCCAAGATCAAGAAGGATCATGAGATGACTGACCAACAGAACACCGTTGCCGACGACGAAAGCGCACCGCAATTCTCCCTGCAGCGTATCTACGTGCGTGACCTGTCCTTCGAAGCGCCGAAAAGCCCGGCGATCTTCCGTCAGCAATGGGAACCTAGCGTCGGCCTGGACCTCAATACCCGCCAGACAGCGTTGGAAGCCGACTTCCACGAAGTGGTGCTGACCCTGTCCGTGACCGTGAAGAACGGCGACGAAGTGGCCTTCATCGCTGAAGTTCAGCAGGCCGGTATCTTCCTGATCAAGAACCTGGATGAGGCTTCCATGAGCCACACCCTGGGTGCTTTCTGCCCGAACATCCTGTTCCCTTACGCTCGTGAAGCGCTGGACAGCCTGGTGACCCGCGGTTCGTTCCCGGCGCTGATGCTGGCCCCGGTGAACTTCGATGCGCTGTATGCCCAAGAGCTGCAACGCCTGCAGTCCGCTGGCGAAAACACCGTTCAGTAAGTGCTGGTTGTGGTACGAAAAAAGCGCCTGTAACGGCGCTTTTTTCATGCTCGGGCAAAACCTGTGGGAGCGGGCTTGCCCGCGAACCCCTGGCCCTACTTGAACCCCAACTGTCTCCAGCCTTCATAGACCGCCACGGCCACGGTGTTGGACAGGTTCAGGCTGCGGCAGCCTTCGCGCATGGGCAGGCGCAGGCGCTGTTCGCCGGGCAGGGCGTCCAGCACGTCTGCCGGCAGGCCCCGGCTCTCGGGGCCGAACAGGAAGGCGTCGCCCTCCTGGAAGCTGGCGTCATGGAAGGGGCGCGAGCCCTTGGTGGTGAAGGCGAACAGGCGCGGTTGGCCGAGGCTCTCCAGGCAACTGGCAAGGTTCGCATGGCGTTGCAGGGTGGCGTATTCGTGATAGTCGAGGCCGGCGCGGCGCAGGCGCTTGTCGTCCATTTCGAAACCCAGCGGCTCGATCAAATGCAGGTGGCAGCCGCTGTTGGCGCACAGCCTGATAACGTTGCCGGTATTCGGCGGAATTTCTGGTTGAAAGAGGATGACGTGAAACATGCACGGCTCCGAAGAGAAAGACAGGCTGCATTCTACGCCTGAAGCGTACTCGCGACCGAAGCTAATGCTGCGGGTGTTCGGCTCCCTGGCGATTGTCGGGGTGATGGTAGGGCTGATGATCGGCCGCCTGACCCAGCCTGATCCGGTGGCGTTGCAGCAGGTCGAGGTGGCGCCCGATGGGCTGGTGCTGTGGTTCAACCATGAGCCCAAGCTCCATGGGGAACACATCGATGGCACCGTGGCGCTGCTGTTCGATGCCCAGGGGCAGGCACAGAAGGGCCAGTTGCAGGTCAATCAGCGCAATGTGAACTGGCGGGTGCGCCGGGCGGACCAGGGCCTGCTGCTGAACCTGGTGGCCGCGCGGCCGCTGCGGGGCCAGTGGGACGGGAGCGAGGTGGAGGGGCGCTGGCGCCTGGCGATCCACCTGCAGGAGGAATAAAAGAGGGAAACCCCGGCCTGCCTGTACCAAGGCCCCCAAAAGCGGGAGGGGCTGAGCGCCACGAGGGCGATGAGTCCCGGTGTAAAGAAGGGGATTCCCGGCCTGCCTGTACCAGGGTCCCCAAAAGCGTGGCCCGTCGCTGTGAGCGGGGTGGGCCTGGTGTTAAAGAGGGAAGTCCCGGCCTGCCTGTACCGGGGTTCCCGAAAGCCTGGCCCGTCGCTGTGAGCGGGATGGGCCGGGTATTAAAGAGGGAAGTCCCGGCCTGCCTGTACCGGGGTTCCCGAAAGCCTGGCCCGTCGCTGTGAGCGGGGTGGGCCTGGTGTTAAAGAGGGAAGTCCCAGCCTGCCTGTACTGGGGTTCCCGAAACCATTGGCCGTCGCGATGTGCGTGCCGAGCCTGGTGTTAAAGAGGGGAATCCCCGGCCTGCCTGTACCAAGGTCCCCGAAACTGGGTAGTGACTGGGTTATTGCAGGTGGCGTGCCAGTTTTGGCTGCAGAGGCGTTGATTGCTGGGATAAAAAGCCGAAAGCCCCGTAATCCGGGGCTTTTGCGTTTTCGACGGAGGGCTTTTCAGAGCTGAGGCGCGGGTTGTACCCGGGCTGGATGGCACAGCAGTGCGCCTTCGGGCAGTGCATGCACCCCATACTGGTGCACGCACATCCTCATCGTAGGAGCCGGCTTGCCGGCGAAAGCGCCTGTGGGCGCACTGCAAGGTTCAAGGGCCTCTTCGCTGGCAAGCCAGCGCCTACATGCCGCGGCCGGGGCTTCAGCCTTCCTCGCCTTCATCCTCGTCGCCACCGTCGACCTTCATCCCCAGCTCCTTGATCTTGCGGGTCAGGGTATTGCGCCCCCAGCCCAACAGGACCGCGGCATCGCGGCGGCGGCCGGCGGTGTGCTTGAGGGCGGTCTCGATCATGATCCGCTCGAAACTCGGTACCGCGCTGTCCAGCAGGTTCGATTGCCCGCGGGCCAGGGCCTGGTCGGCCCATTGGCGCAGGGCCTGTTCCCAGTTGGTGACCGGCGCCGAATCCTGGGGCAGGCTCAGCAACTCCGGTGGCAGGTCGCTGATATGCACCTCGCGACCCGAGGCCATGACCGTGATCCAGCGGCAGGTGTTCTCCAGCTGGCGTACGTTGCCCGGCCACGGCAGGTTCTTCAGGTATTCCTCGGTTTCGTTTTTTAGCAACTTGGGTTCCACCGCCAGCTCCTGGGCGGCGCGGCTGAGGAAATGCCTGGCCAGGGTCGGGATGTCTTCGCGACGGTCCGACAGGCGCGGGATATGGATGCGGATCACGTTGAGGCGGTGGAACAGGTCCTCACGGAACTTGCCGGCGTGCACCAGGGTTTCCAGGTTCTGGTGGGTCGCGGCGATGATGCGTACATCGACCTTGACCGGGGTATGGCCACCGACCCGATAGAACTCGCCATCGGCCAGGACCCGCAGCAGGCGGGTCTGGGTGTCGGCTGGCATGTCGCCGATCTCGTCGAGGAACAGGGTACCGCCGTCGGCCTGCTCGAAGCGCCCGCGCCGCAGGTTGGCCGCGCCGGTGAAGGCGCCCTTTTCATGGCCGAACAGCTCGGATTCCATCAGATCCTTGGGGATCGCCGCCATGTTCAGGGCGATGAACGGCGAAGCCGCCCGCGGGCTGTGGCGATGCAGGGCATGGGCTACCAGTTCCTTACCGGTACCGGATTCGCCGTTGATCAGCACTGTGATGTTGGAATGGCTCAGGCGCCCGATGGCTCGGAACACCTCCTGCATGGCCGGCGCCTCACCGATGATTTCCGGAGTGCGAGTCAGGGTCGGCGGCACTTCCAGGCCTTGCTGTTCCTGGGCGTGCTGATTGGCGCGCTTGACCAGCGACACCGCTTCATCGACATCGAACGGCTTGGGCAGGTATTCGAAGGCGCCGCCCTGGTAGGAAGCGACAGCGCTATCCAGGTCCGAATGCGCGGTCATGATGATCACCGGCAGGCGCGGGTGCTGCTCGCGAATCCGTGCCAGCAGGTCCAGGCCACTGGCGCCGGGCATGCGAATGTCGGAAATGATCACGTCCGGGGCCTGGCGGGCCAGGCGGCTCATCACCCCATCGGCGCTGTCGAAGCTCTGGGTGGTCATCCCTTCCTGCTGCAAGGCTTTTTCCAGGACCCAACGGATAGAACGGTCGTCATCGACGATCCACACGGTTTCACTACGGCTCATGTCGATGGGGCTCCTTGTTCCAGTGGCAGAAAGATCGAGAACGTGGTGTGGCCGGGATGGCTGTCACATTCGATCAGACCCTGGTGCTGGCTGATGATGTTCTGGGTGATGGCCAGGCCCAGCCCGGTACCGTCCGGGCGGCCGCTGACCATGGGGAAGAAGAGGGTGTCCTGCAGTTCCGCGGGGATGCCCGGGCCGTTGTCGATGATCTCGATCTTGCTCACCAGGCGATGGCGCACGTGGCCGATGGTGAACTGGCGCATGGTGCGGCTGCGCAGGGTGATGCGCCCCAGGCGCATTTCATTCTGGCTGCTGATGGCCTGCATGGCGTTGCGCACGATGTTGAGCACCGCCTGGATCATCTGTTCGCGGTCGATCAGCACGTCGGGAATGCTCGGGTCGTAATCGCGCACCAGGGTGATACAGCCCTGGCTTTCGGCTTCCACCAGGCTGCTGACCCGCTCCAGCACTTCATGGATGTTGGTCAGGGCCAGGGATGGCAGTTTGTTCGAGCCGAGCATGCGATCCACCAGGTTCCGCAGGCGGTCGGCTTCTTCGATGATGACGTTGGTGTAGTCCTTGAGGCTTTCTTCGGGCAGCTCCCGGGCCAGCAATTGTGCGGCGCCGCGAATCCCTCCCAGAGGGTTCTTGATTTCATGGGCCAGGCCGCGCACCAGCATCTTGCTGGTTTCCTGCTTGGACAGCTGGGCCTCTTCCTTGGTGATGCGCAGCAACCGATCCCGGGGGTGGACCTCCAGCAGCAACAGGGTGTCGCCATTGCTGAGGATCGGCGTCACCGCGTAGTCGACGGTCAGGGTCTGGCCGGTCAGTGCGGTGAGCATGGCTTCGCGCTTGGTGAAGGGGTGCGCCTGCTCCACCGCCTGGCGCAGGGAGCTCAAGGCTTCGGCGGATTCGGTGAACAGCTCGCTGATGAATTGCCCATGGCTGCGCTGGCCGCTGATGGCCAGGAGCATTTCCGCCGCCGGGTTCATGTACTCAAGGCGCAGGTCGGCATTGAGCAGGATGGTGGCGGTGGTCAGGTTGTCCAGAAGCAGGCGGTGCAGTGGGTCGCTGATGGTCATGGGTAGATGGTGACCTCTTTTGAAGCAAGACAATCCGGGGCCGGTCCCGAAGTTCGCGCGCGGCTAAGGCGCTGTGGTGGAGAAAATGCAAAAACCAAACCAAGGCTCCGAAAAGAAGCGCGCATGCCCTGAAACAGGCGTTTGAAGCCTGGTTCTGTGGCGTTTTGCCAGCTCTGGCGGGTATTTTCGAACCAAAATGGGCTGGTATTGGCACCTGAGTGCAAGGCATTGCACCAATATAGTGCATGAATCTGAACGGCGCTCGATGGGCGCGCCTTGATAGAAGAATCAACGCCCGTTTTTCAGCGGCGCGGGGCAAAGGGCGGGTTTAGAGTGCTCGAACCCGATGCTTCAAGGTTTAGGATGCGGCCATGGAAAATGCCCCTCTGCTGTTCCAGCTTCCCGATGACGACACCCTGTACCAGGCGCTGCTGGCGCGGGACCCGGCCTATGAAGGCTTTGCCTTTGTCGGGGTGAAGAGCACCGGCGTGTTCTGCCGCCTGACCTGCGCTGCACGCAAGCCCAAGCGCGAGAACACGGTGTTCTTCGGCTCCATCAAGGGTTGTGTCGAAGCTGGGTTCCGCGCCTGCCTGCGCTGTCGTCCGCTGGAGCGGGCCGGGGTCCAGGAGCCCTGGGTGCAGACCTTGCTCGAGCAGTTGGGCAGCGACCCGGAACGCCGTTGGTACGAGGACGACCTGGTCGCCCAGGGGCTGGACCCATCCACCGTGCGCCGTGCGTTCAAGCGCTATTTCGGCGTCACCTTCCTGGAAATGGCGCGCCTGCGTCGCATGGGCCAGGGCATGCAGCAACTGGCCTCGGGAGAGCCGGTGATCGAGGCGCAGATCAGCGCCGGCTTCGACTCCGACAGCGGCTTTCGCCATGCCTTCAGCCGCCTGGCGGGCCAGCCGCCGTCCAACCTGCGGGGGCGGGAACTGCTCAAGGTCGATTGGTTGCAGACCCCGATCGGCGTGATGCTGGCGGTGGCCGACGCCCAGGTCCTGCATCTGCTGGAGTTCTTCGACCGCCCGGCACTGGCCAATGAGTTGCAGAACCTGCAGAAGAGCAGTGGTTCGAGCATAGGTTTCGGGCGTTTTGCCCCCATCGACCAGATCGAGGCCGAACTGCAGCGTTACTTCGCCGGCGAGGCGGTGCACTTCGCCACACCGCTGGCGATGAGCGCCTCGCCCTTTACCCGTACCGTCTGGCAGGCGCTGCGGGCCATTCCCCTGGGTACCACCTGCAGCTACGCCGAGGTGGCGCGGCAGGTCGGCTCGCCCTCAGCGGTGCGGGCGGTGGCCCGGGCCAATGCCGCCAACCAGATTTCCATTGTCATTGCCTGCCACCGGGTGATTGGCGCCGATGGCTCTCTGACCGGCTATGGCGGTGGCCTGTGGCGCAAGCGCTGGCTGCTGGAACATGAGCGGCGCCTGCACCACTTGGAGGGGGCATCAGCGAGCGGGCTGTAGCTCGCTGCCAGGCACCGGGTCGGGCCGGGAAACCTTATCCACAGGTGGCTGGGCGCCAGTCTGGCGCGCCAGTTCGTCGGCATCCGCCTGTTCCGCCGTGGACAGTTCGGCGGCGTTATGGCCGATGCGCTTGAGCAGGGCCAGCATGCATGCCAGCGAGACCAGGGCGTAGCAGGCCGAGGCTATGGCTACGCCGATGATGCTGCCGGTGCCATTGAGGATGCTCTGGGCCAGCACCGGCGTGGCGCCGCCCACCAGCAGTGAACACAGCTGATAGGAGATCGACAGCCCGCTGTAGCGCACCCGGGTCGGGAAGGCCCGCGCCAGGATGCCGCCCACCGCGCCATAGAACATCGAGTGCGGCACCGTGGCCAGGCACATGCCCAGCACCGCGATCCAGTAGTGACCGGTCTCCACGGCGAAGAACATCGCCGGCATCAGCAGCAGCTCGGGCACCACCATCAGCACCATGGCCTTGCGCATGTCCATGCGTGAAACCAGCACCGCACCCAGGGGCTGGGTGATGAACTGCACTACCAGGGCGATGACGATCACGCTGAGGAAGCTGCTCTGGCTGTAGCCCAGCTCCTTGGTGGCCCAGGACAGGGCGAAGGTGCTCTTGAAATAGGTGACGTGGATGATCGGCAGCACCCCGGCCCCCAGCAGCACCAGGCGCCAGTGGTCGCGCAGGACTTCGAGAATCGGTAGCTTGACGGTCTTTTTCTGCTCCATCAGGCGCTTCATGTCATCGGATTCTTCCAGCTTGAGGCGGATGACCATGCCGATGATCACCAGCACCGCCGACAGCAGGAACGGAATGCGCCAGCCCCAGAGCAGAAAGTCCGGAGTCGGCAGGGCGCTGAGGCCGAAGAACACCAGGGTTGCCAGCAGGTTGCCGGCCGGCGAACCCTGCTGGGCGAAGGCAGCATAGAGAATGCCCTTGCCCTTGGGCGCGCTTTCGCTGGCGATGAGGATCGCCCCGCCCCATTCGCCGCCCACCGCGATGCCCTGGATGATGCGCAGGGTCACCAGGGCAATGGGGGCCCAGACGCCGATCTGCAGGTAGCTGGGCAGCAGGCCGATGCAGGTGGTGGCCAGGCCCATCATGATCAGGGTGATCACCAGGGTGGTCTTGCGACCGATCTTGTCGCCCATGTGGCCGAAGATGATGCCGCCGACGGGGCGGGCGATGAACCCGGCCCACAGGGTCAGGAAGGACAGCAGGGTGGCCGTGCCGGGGGGCAGGTCGGCGGGAAAGAACACCTTGCCGAACACCAGGGCGGCGGCGATGCCATAGGCGTAGAAGTCATACCACTCGATGGTGGTGCCGATGAATGAGGCGATACCCGCCTTGCGGGCTTTCTTGTGGGCAGCGGCATCCTGGGCAGCGTTCATGTTCAATTCCTGCGTTTTTATTGTTATATGCGCCCCTGATCGGGCGCATGGACTTCTGGCAAGGTCCGACCGCTGGGAGCCTATACAGGCAGGAATCGAAAAATATAATGATTAAATCTTATGGTTTGATACGTGATTGCGTATCGCGCCCCACCGCTCAGCGCCCTCCGGCGGCCGGTTTGATCAGGGACTTGAGCAGCCCGAGAAAGCTTTCGGCCGCCGCCGAAGGCTTGTCCTCCAGGCGGATCGCCTGGATCTGCGAAGGCGCGCCGGAGCCTTCGAGCTCGCCGTAATGCACGCCCGGCTGGCCGAGCATGGCCAGGGTCTGGGGCACCAGCGCCACGCCCATCTCGTGGGCCACCATTGCCACCACCGTTTGCCATAGCCGCGTCTCGTGGCGAATGCGCGGGCTGAACCCGGCCGCCACGCAGCGGGAAATGATCAGGTCGTGGTAGTGCGGCGAGACCGCCCGCGGAAACAGGATGAAATCGTCATTGGCCAGTTGCGCCAGGTCGATCCGCGCCTGGGTGGCCAGCGAGTGGCTCTGGGGCAGGCAGCAGAGGAACGGCTCGGCCAGCAGCGGTTCGCTGTGGATGCCGGCGGCGAAGGTGCTGCCATGGACGAAACCGATGTCGATCTGGCCGCGTTGCAGGGCCTGGGTCTGGTCGGCACTGTTCATTTCCATCAGCACCACTTCGGTTTCCGGGTATTGCTGTTCGAAGGCCTTGACCGCCTCGGGCAGCCCGCGGTGCAGGATCGAGTTGACGAAACCCAGGCTCAGGCGCCCGGCAAAGCCTTCTGCCGAGCGCTGGGTCAGGTGCCGCGCCTGGTCGGCACGCAGCAGCAGGTAGCGGGCCTCGTCCAGCAGCACCTGGCCGGCGTTGGTCAGGCTCACGGATTTGTTGTTGCGATTGAGCAGTTGGACTTCCAGTTGCCCCTCAAGCTTCTTGATGTCGAAACTCAGGGCCGGCTGGGAAATGCACAGACGGTTCGCGGCCCGCCCGAAATGCAGTTCTTCGGCTACCGCGACGAAGTAGCGCAACTGTTTGAGGTCCATGGCGACTCCGGTTCTACGATATGGATTTCTTATCGTATTTGATTGATTTTGTATTAGATACTTATCGATGGCGGCTCTAGTCTCGGCCTACAAAAAACAGGAGACGCGCCATGACCGCCGAGCCCCGCCCCATTGAAGACAGCCTCAACATCCCCGACAGCCGCGGCATCAACCTGTTCGAGTGTGACGCCGGCCTGGCCGCGCTGCTCCAGGTCTACCTGCCCTCGGCGGTCTACCAGCAGTGGTTGCCCACCTTGCAGCACCTGGGCGCCCGGGCCGGTGGCGAGCTGGATGTGCTGGCCCTGAGCGCCGACAAGAATCCCCCGGTGCTGCAACCGCGTACCCGCCGCGGCGAGAACCTGCAAAGCATCGCCAAGCATCCGGACTACGTCACCCTGGAACGGGTGGCCTTTGCCGAACTGGGGCTGGCTGCCATGAGCCACCAGCCTGGTGGTCCGCCGCCGCTGATCAAGTACGCCCTGACCTACCTGTTCGTCCAGGCCGAGTTCGGCCTGTGCTGCCCGGTGAGCATGACCGACTCCCTGACCCGCACCCTGTGCAAGTTCGGTACGCCGGAACTGGTGGCGCGCTACCTGCCGCAGTTGCAGTCCCAGGAGTTCGAGACGCTGTTCCAGGGGGCGATGTTCATGACCGAACAGGCCGCCGGTTCCGACGTTTCACGCACCGAAACCCGGGCCCGGCTGGAAGATGGCCAATGGCGCCTGTTCGGTGAGAAGTGGTTCTGCTCCAACCCGGATGCCGACCTGGCCATGGTCTTGGCGCGCCCGGAAGACGCACCACCGGGCATGGCCGGGGTGACCCTGTTCCTGTTGCCCAAGGTGCTGCCCGACGGCTCGCGCAACCACTATCGGATCCAGCGCCTGAAGGACAAGCTGGGCAGCCGCTCGATGGCCAGTGGCGAGATCACCCTGGAAGGCGCCACGGCCTACCTGATCGGTGAGGTCGGCCGCGGTTTTCAGCAGATGGCCGACATGATCAACATGTCGCGCCTGTCCAATGGCGTGCGCGCGGCGGGGCTGATGCGCCGGGGGCTGAGCGAGGCGTTGTACATCGCCCGCCAGCGCCGGGCCTTCGGCAAGCACCTGATCGAAATGCCGCTGATGCAGCGCCAGTTGCTGAAGATGATGCTGCCCGCCGAACAGGCGCGCTCGATGTTCATGCAGATCGCCAGCTTGCTGCCCCGGGCCGATGGCGGCGATGAGACGGCGCGCAAGTGCGTGCGGATCCTTACGCCGCTGATCAAGTTCCGCGCCTGCCGTGATGCCCGCCGGGTGACCGGCGATGCCATGGAAGTGCGCGGCGGGGTTGGCTATATCGAGGAGTGGAGCGATGCCCGGCTGGTGCGCGATGCGCACCTGGGGTCGATCTGGGAGGGCACCAGCAACATCGTCGCCCTGGACATTGCCCGGGCGGTGACTCGGGAGCAGGCGCTGGAGCCGTTGCAGGGCTATCTGGCCGGGCTGCTGGCCGAGGCCGATTTGCCACCGGCGAGCCGCCGGCTGTTCGATTCGGCCCTGTTGCGCACCGTGACCGGCTTCCATGCCGTGGCGCAGCAGCGCCGGGACGAGCAGGTGCGGCAGGTGGGCAGCGTTCTCTATCACCTGGCCAGCGCCATCTTCATGGCCTGGGAGGCCGCGCGCCAGGGTGCGGACCATCGGCGCCTGGCCCTGGCTCACCTGGTGCTGGTGCACAAGGTGTTGCCGCGCGATCCGTTGGGCCTTGAGCCGGTGATCGATGCCGAGCTGCTGGTGCGCCTGGCCAATGAAAGCCCGCTGTCCCAGGCCCAGGCCATGCAATTGCTGCCGGCCTGAATGGCCGTCCTTGTCCGATCTGCCGGAGTACATCCATGACGTTTGCCCAAGGCGCCCTGGCGGGCGTGAAAATCATCGATCTCAGCCGTGTGCTGGGCGGCCCCTACTGCTCCCAGGCCCTGGCCGACCACGGCGCCGACGTGATCAAGCTGGAACCTTTGAGCGGTGATGAGACCCGGGGCTGGGGGCCGCCTTTCGAAGGTGATGACGCGGCGTATTTTCGCGGCATCAACCGTAACAAGCAGGGGATCGCCGTCGACCTGTCGCGCCCCGAAGGCTTGGAACTGCTGATGCAGTTGCTGGAAGGCGCCGACGTGCTGATCGAGAACTTCAAGCCGGGCACCCTGCAGCGTTGGGGCATCGGTTACCAGGAGGTGCTGAGCCAGCGTTTTCCGGCGTTGATCCACTGCGGGATTTCCGGCTTTGGCGCCGATGGCCCGCTGGGCGGGCTACCGGGTTACGACGCGGTGATCCAGGCCATGGCCGGGCTGATGAGCGTCAACGGCGAAGGCGACGGCGGGCCGTTGCGCATCGGCCTGCCGATTGTCGATATGGTCACCGGCCTGAATGCCCTGGCGGGGATTCTCCTGGCCCTCAACGAGCGCCAGCGCAGCGGCCTCGGGCAGTCACTGGACATCTCCCTGTACGACTGCGGCGTGTCCCTGCTGCACCCGCACCTGCCGAACTACTTCGCCGCCGGCCAGACGCCCAAACGCACGGGCAACGCCCATCCCAACATTGCTCCCTACGACAGCTACCGCACCGCTGGCGAGCCGATTTTCCTGGCGGTGGGCAACGACCGCCAGTTCGCCCGGCTGTGCCAGGAACTGGGGGCCGGCGCGTTGCTGGAGGACCCGCGCTTTACCGACAACGGCCAGCGCTCGGTCAATCGCGAGGCCTTGAAGCAGCAACTGGAGCATTACCTGTCGGCACACGACGGCGCGTTGCTGGCCCCGCGGCTGATCGGCCTGGGGGTGCCTTGTGGTTCGATCGCCACCGTCGACCAGGTGGTGGCTCATCCCCACACCCGGCATCGCGGGCTGCTGGTGGAACTCGATGGCTACCGGGGCATAGGTTCGCCGGTGAAGTTGTCGCGCACGCCGGCCAGCTACCGTACGGCGCCGCCGAGCCTGGGGCAGGACACCCGGGCGGTATTGCAGGGGCTGGGCCTGGATGAATCGACCATCGCCGCACTGCTGGCCAGCGGCGTGGTGCACGGTTGAGGCTCAGGGGCGGCGGGCCCGCAGCAGAGTGAAGCTGATGGCCGGGCTCTGTTGCAGGACCTTGTCGCCAGCCAGCACCTGCACCGCCAACCGGTGCTGGCCACGGTCGATATTCACCAGTTGCAGCTCGGGCCCCTGGCCGGCCTGGCCATAGGGCTGGCCATCCAGCAGCAGGCGCAGACGGTGGCCGGGCCGCAGGCTGGGCTGCAACTCCACCTGCACGCTGAAACTGCCGTTGTTGGCGCGCAAGGCACCGTGCTCCGGTACGCCGCTCAGTTGCAGCCGTTCGTAGGCCAGAAGGGTGCTGGCAGGTTGTGCTGCCGGCGTATGTGGCGCCGGGGTGGCCGGGCTGGGGAGGCGATTCGGCGCGGGCGTTTCAATCTGCCGGTACGAGGTTCCCGGCGGCTGGTCGCTATAGGCGCGATTACCGGCCGAGTCGGTGTACTGGTAGATCTGCGCGCCGGCTGGCAATGCGCTGATCCACAGCAGGCAAGCAATGACGAGGTGCATCTCGCTGATCCTGGCGGGTGCCTGAAAGGCTCCAGCATAGGGTGCTGCTGCGCGTGGCACAGGCGTGGTTAACCTTTGAACACACATAACTCTGCCGTGGCACGAACCATCGCCAGTCGTCGCAGTGGGTCGCTGCTGCTGGCCTGATTGGCCCGGGCCAGCCATTGCGGGCATTGGCGGTCGGTGCGCTGCGGGCTGAAGTCGGCCAGTTGCTGCAGCAGGCGTTTTTGTAACTGATCAAGTTGGGGGCGGATCTGCCCGGCCAGGTCCTGGCGCGGAGTGTCCGGTGCCCGGCCTTGCAAGTGCCAGGTCGAGAGTCGGGCGTATTGCACCAGCTTGTTGGCTTCGATCTGGGCGGCGAAGAACTGCCCAACCGTTTCTTCGCTCAAGTGATAGGTTGCGGCCTGGGCGGTTGCCCCGGCGATCACCTGTTGTTCCCGCGGGCGGTCTTCCACGGCCTTGTGGCTGTCCCATTTGCTCAGGACCACCTGATCGGCAATCGCCAGGCGTTCGCCGATGCTCTGCAGCAGCGGGGCGAGGGCGGGCGGGGCGTCACTGGCGCAGGCGGCGGTGGCGAACAGGCTGCAAGTCAGGGCGAGGCACAGGTTGAGGCGCGAAGTCATGGGCGGGCTCGGCTGCTGATGGGGAGACGGTGCCCATGATGCACGCAACCACCCCGGGCAGGGCAAATGCGCGGGCATAAAAAAGGCCTCCCGAAGGAGGCCTCTTGATCACGCGGCTTGCGCCGGTGCTACCGGATCAGCAGCTGTAGTACAGCTCGTATTCCAGTGGGTGTACGAAGGTACGTACCTTGATTTCTTCTTCGCTTTTCAGGGCGATGTAGGCGTCGATGAAGTCGTCGCTGAAAACGCCGCCTTTGGTCAGGAACGCACGACCTTTGTCCAGCTCTTCCAGGGCTTCCTTCAGGCTGCCGCAAACTTGTGGGATCTCTTTGGCCTCTTCAGGCGGCAGGTCGTACAGGTTTTTGTCAGCAGCGTCGCCAGGGTGGATCTTGTTCTGGATGCCGTCCAGGCCGGCCATCAGCAGGGCAGCGAAGGCCAGGTACGGGTTGGCAGCCGGGTCCGGGAAACGGGCTTCGATACGGCGGGCCTTAGGGCTCGACACGTAAGGAATACGGATCGAAGCGGAACGGTTGCGCGCCGAGTAGGCCAGCATGACCGGGGCTTCGAAGCCTGGCACCAGACGCTTGTAGGAGTTGGTCGCCGGGTTGGTGAAGCCGTTCAGGGCCTTACCGTGCTTGATGATGCCGCCGATGAAGTACAGGGCGGTATCGGACAGGCCGGCATAGCCTTCACCTGCGAAGGTGTTCTTGCCGTCTTTCCAGATCGACATGTGGACGTGCATGCCCGAGCCGTTGTCGCCGTACAGAGGCTTGGGCATGAAGGTGGCAGTGCGGCCGTAGGCGTCAGCCACGTTGTGCACCACGTACTTCAGGGTCTGGGTTTCGTCGGCCTTCTTCACCAGGGTGTTGAACTTGACGCCGATTTCGTTCTGGCCGGCAGTCGCCACTTCGTGGTGGTGAACTTCGACGGTCAGGCCCATTTCTTCCAGTGCGTTGCACATGGAGGTACGGATTTCGTGGTCGTGGTCGAACGGTGGAACCGGGAAGTAGCCGCCCTTGACGCCTGGACGGTGGCCCTTGTTACCGCCTTCGATGTCCTGGTCGGACATCCACGAACCTTGTTCGGAGTAGATCTTGAACATGGAGCCGGAGATGTCGGACTTGAATTTCACCTGGTCGAAGATGAAGAACTCTGGCTCTGGGCCGGCGAATACGGTGTCGCCGATACCGGTGGCTTTCAGGTGCTCTTCGGCGCGCTTGGCGATGGCACGTGGGTCACGATCGTAACCCTGCATGCTCGAAGGTTCGATGATGTCGCACACCAGGATCAGGGTCGGTTCTTCGGTGAACGGGTCCAGTACGGCGGTTTCGTCGTCCGGCATCAGGATCATGTCGGAGGCTTCGATGCCTTTCCAGCCAGCGATGGAGGAGCCGTCGAACATCTTGCCAGCTTCGAAGAAGTCTTCATCCAGCGCATCACGAGCCGGCATGGTCACGTGATGTTGAGTGCCCTTGGTGTCAGTGAAGCGCAGATCAATCCATTTGACGTCATGATCTTTGATGAGTTGAACCGACTTCGACATAGTGTCCTCCGGGTGGCTTCGGGCTTGGTGTTGGAGTGCCCTTAGAATGTGGGTGATGCCGGCGCGAATACTCTGCCATGGCAACCTGCCTCACAAGGGAGCAAATTGCATGCCAGTGCCCCGAGATGGGTTTTCTGCCCCAAAATCACGCTTTCTGCGACGTATTGGTTTGAATGCCGGCATTCGGCGCACTGCAATGTAGCGTCTTTGCCAATAAATGACCCGTTTTGGTGCATCGAAAACCTTCTGCACATAAACTGGTTAAACCTTGAGCAATTTCCGCTATAATCCGCGCCCCCCTTTTTCGGCTGGCCCAGCGCGCGCTGTTTTCATGAAACTAATCGTTAAAGTTTTCCCGGAAATCACCATCAAGAGCCGCCCGGTTCGGACGCGTTTCATCCGTCAGTTGGCGAAGAACATCCGTGCCGTGCTCCGCGACCTGGACCCGGCCGTGGTGGTCAATGGTGTGTGGGACAACCTCGAGCTGGAAACCGCCGTCAGCGAGCCCAAGGCCCTGAAGGACATGACCGAGCGCCTGAGCTGCATGCCCGGCATCGCGCATTTCCTGCAGGTCGACGAGTACCCTCTGGGCGACTTCGACGACATCGTCGCCAAGTGCAAGCAGCACTTTGGCGAAGCCCTCCCGGGGAAGGTTTTTGCCGTGCGCTGCAAGCGTGCCGGCAAGCATGAATTCAGCTCCATGGACGTGGAAAAATACGTCGGCAGCCAACTGCGTCGGCAGTGCGGCGCCGCCGGAATTTCCCTGAAAGAGCCTGAAATCGAAGTGCGGATGGAAATTCGCGACCAACGGTTGTTCGTGATCCACAGCCAGCACAATGGCATCGGCGGCTACCCGCTGGGCGCCCTGGAACAGACCCTGGTCCTGATGTCCGGCGGTTTCGATTCCACGGTGGCGGCCTACCAGATCATGCGCCGCGGCCTGATGGGGCATTTCTGCTTCTTCAACCTGGGCGGGCGTGCTCATGAACTGGGCGTGATGGAAGTCGCGCACTATATATGGAAGAAGTACGGCAGCTCCCAGCGCGTGCTGTTCGTCAGCGTGCCGTTCGAGGAAGTGCTCGGGGAAATCCTCGGCAAAGTCGACAACAGTCATATGGGCGTCATTTTGAAGCGTATGATGTTGCGTGCCGCGTCGAGCATCGCCGACCGCCTGCACATCGATGCGCTGGTGACCGGCGAGGCGATTTCCCAGGTGTCCAGCCAGACCCTGCCGAACCTGTCGGTGATCGACTGCGTGACCGAGAAGCTGGTACTGCGTCCGCTGATCGCCAGCCACAAGCAGGACATCATCGACCTGGCCGTCGAAATCGGTACCGCCGACTTCGCCAAGCACATGCCGGAGTACTGCGGGGTCATCTCGGTGAACCCCAAGACCCATGCCAAGCGTTATCGCGTCGAGCATGAAGAGAAAGAATTCGATATGGCGGTGCTCGAGCGTGCGATCGAGCGGGCCAAACTGGTGCCGATCGACCGAGTGATCGACGAGTTGGGCCAGGATTTGCAGATTGAAGAAGTCAGTGAAGCGCTGGCCGGTCAGATCGTCATCGACATCCGTCACCCGGATGCCGAGGAAGATGACCCGCTGCAGCTGCCTGGCGTCGAAGTAAAAGCGCTGCCGTTCTATGCATTGAACGCCCGCTTCAAGGAACTGGACCCTACGCGCCAGTACCTGCTGTATTGCGACAAAGGCGTCATGAGTCGCCTGCATGCTCACCATCTGCTCAGTGAGGGACATGCCAATGTGCGCGTTTATAGACCGAGCTAAGTGCCCGGGGATGTTCGCCTGTGGCTTGCGTCACCGGCCCCCCGACGCCGCCGTCCAGCTGTAACGGCCAGGCCTGAATCTATTGTTAATCGCTGCCAGCATTTGTCAGCACACCGAATCCTCTGATCGAGATACACAAGTGATCGAAAATCTACGCAACATCGCCATCATTGCCCACGTTGACCATGGTAAGACCACCCTGGTAGACAAACTCCTGCGTCAATCCGGCACCCTGGAGCGCAACGAGCTCAACGACGAGCGCGTGATGGACTCCAACGACCAGGAAAAAGAGCGCGGCATTACCATCCTGGCGAAAAACACCGCCATCAACTGGAACGGCTACCACATCAACATCGTGGACACCCCGGGCCACGCCGACTTCGGCGGCGAAGTTGAGCGCGTAATGTCCATGGTCGACTCCGTGCTGCTGCTGGTCGACGCTCAAGACGGCCCTATGCCGCAAACCCGTTTCGTGACCAAGAAGGCTTTCGAAGCCGGCCTGCGTCCAATCGTGGTGATCAACAAGGTCGACCGTCCGGGTGCGCGTCCTGACTGGGTTCTGGACCAGATCTTCGACCTGTTCGACAACCTGGGCGCCACCGAAGAACAGCTGGACTTCAAAGTCGTCTATGCCTCGGCCCTGAACGGCATTGCCGGTCTGGACCACACCGAAATGGCCGAAGACATGACCCCGCTGTACCAGTCGATCGTCGACAACGTGCCAGCGCCAAGCGTTGACCGTGACGGTCCGTTCCAGATGCAGATCTCCGCTCTGGACTACAACAGCTTCCTGGGTGTGATCGGCGTTGGCCGTATCGCTCGCGGTCGCGTCAAGCCCAACACCCCGGTAGTGGCCATCGACGTCGACGGCAAGCGCCGCAACGGTCGTATCCTCAAGCTGATGGGCCACCACGGTCTGCACCGCGTAGACGTTGAAGAAGCCGCTGCCGGCGACATCGTCTGCATCAGCGGTTTCGACGAGCTGTTCATCTCCGACACCCTGTGCGACCCGACCGCTGTTGAAGCGATGAAGCCGCTGACCGTCGACGAGCCAACCGTTTCCATGACCTTCCAGGTCAACGACTCGCCATTCTGCGGTAAAGAAGGCAAGTTCGTGACCTCCCGTAACATCAAGGAGCGTCTGGACAAGGAGCTGCTGTACAACGTTGCTCTGCGTGTCGAAGAAGGTGACTCGGCCGACAAGTTCAAGGTTTCCGGCCGTGGTGAGCTGCACCTGTCGGTACTGATCGAAACCATGCGTCGCGAAGGTTTCGAAATGGGCGTTGGCCGTCCTGAAGTGATCATCCGTGAAGTTGACGGCGTGAAGCAGGAACCGTTCGAAAACGTCACCATCGACATCCCTGAAGATTCCCAGGGCAAGGTCATGGAAGAAATGGGCCTGCGTAAGGGTGACCTGAGCAACATGGTTCCGGATGGCAAGGGCCGTGTACGCCTGGAATACAACATTCCAGCCCGTGGTCTGATCGGTTTCCGTAACCAGTTCCTGACCCTGACCAACGGTGCAGGCATCCTGACCTCGATCTTCGATCGCTACGCTCCGATGAAGTCCGGCCACATGTCCGGCCGTCAGAACGGCGTACTGGTATCGGTAGAAACCGGCAAGGCCCTGACCTACTCCCTGGAAACCCTGCAGGCGCGCGGCAAGCTGTTCGTCGAGCACGGCCAGGAAATCTACAACGGTCAGATCGTTGGTCTGAACAGCCGTGACAACGACCTGGGTGTGAACCCAACCAAAGGCAAGAAGCTCGACAACATGCGTGCTTCGGGCAAGGACGAAACCATCGCCCTGGTTCCGCCGGTCCGTTTCACCCTGGAACAGGCTCTGGAATTCATCCAGGACGACGAGCTGTGTGAAGTGACTCCTAAGTCCATCCGTCTTCGCAAGAAGATCCTGGACGAAGGCGAGCGTACTCGCGCTGCCAAGAAAGCCAAGAACTGAGTCTTTAGTTCCGGCTGAATGAAAACGCCCCCGGCCTTGCGGCCGGGGGCGTTTTTTTTGATCTGTGAAAAAGCTCGGGTCCTGTAGCCGCTGCCGAGCCTGCAAGGCTGCGATCGACCGCGTAGCGGTCGTAAAACGGTGTATCTGAAACTCTGCAGTGGCCCGTGCTGCGGCTGCTTTGCAGCCGTTCGCAGCCTCGCCAAGGCTCGGCAGCGGCTACAGGGCGGCAGGGTTACATGGGGAACGGGGTTGCAGGCGCAGGCCGGGGCTCAGAAACGTTCCAGGGTCCGGCTGCTGGTGTTGGTCGGGCGTTCCACCGGCTTGGGCTTGTAGGCGCAGTAACCCGGGCGCGGGCCGATCTTCGGATGGTTGCGGCAGGTGTCCGGGCGCTTGTCATAAATGGTGCACAGGCGGCTTTTACGATCCAGATACAGGCAGTCGTTGTTGCTCATGCGCTGCAGGGTGAAGATTTCCGACTTCTGGTTGTAGCGCTCGACGATGCCTTCCTTCTGCAGGCGCTTGGCGATGTTCTTCGCCGGCTCGCCGCGTTCGAATTCATCGACGATGCCGATGCGGATCAGGTCCTTGATCTTCACTTCCACCGGCAGTGTGCAGCAGCTGGACATGCAGGAGCCGCACATAGGGGCGGTGTACTTGGCCCAGGTATCGAGACGATCGATTTCCGCGGCGGCGATCAGGTTGGACTTCATCAAGGTCATTTCCGGCAGGTGTTCCAGGGCGCGCGATCATACCGGGACTGGTGGATTTTTGAACGACTTTAGGTCGGATTTTTCTTCATGTGGCGCCGAACAATACCTGGCGGCACGGCAACTGCATCCTTTTCTCCCGCTGGCGCAGAAGACTCCCTGTTTAGCCGAGCCATTTGAAATAGCGCCGAACCAGAGCCTTCGCCTCGTGTCAGACCGACTAGGCTCAGACAATTCCATGCTCACTGTGTATCTCGTCAGAGGTCGTATCGATGACTCAGGAACCCCTTGTTCGCGACGCTGAGGTGGCCGCTTTTCGCGAAGCCGTCTTGACCAAACTCACCTACGCGGTAGGCAAAGACCCGGATCACGCCTTCGACCACGACTGGTTCGAAGCCATTGCCCTGGCCGCGCGGGACCACATGGTCGACCACTGGATGGATCACACGCGGCAGATCTACCGCAAGGGCCAGAAGCGGGTGTACTACCTGTCCCTGGAGTTCCTTATCGGCCGCCTGCTGTTCGACAGCCTGAGCAACCTCGGGCTGCTGGAGGTGGCCCGCGAGGCCCTCACCGACCTGGGGGTGGACCTGGAGCGCATCCGCCTGCTGGAGCCCGATGCGGCTTTGGGCAACGGTGGCCTGGGGCGCCTGGCGGCATGCTTCATGGAAAGCATGTCGACGCTGGGTATCGCCGGCCACGGCTACGGCATCCGCTACGAACACGGGCTGTTCCGCCAGGCCATCGTCGATGGCTGGCAGCAGGAGCAGACCGAGCACTGGCTGGATTTCGGCAACCCCTGGGAGTTCGAGCGCCCCGAGGTGATCTACTCCATCGGCTTTGGCGGCAGTGTCGACACCGTGACCGACGAGGCGGGCAACACCCGGCAGGTCTGGTGGCCGGCGGAAACGGTGCGCGCGGTGGCCTACGACACCCCGGTGGTGGGCTGGCGCGGGGCCAGCGTCAACACCTTGCGCTTGTGGCGGGCACGGGCCATGGAAGACCTGCACCTGGAGCGCTTCAATGCCGGTGACCACCTGGGCGCGGTAGCCGAAGTGGCCCGGGCCGAGAGTATTTCCCGGGTGCTGTACCCGGCCGACAGCACCGAGGCCGGCCAGGAGCTGCGCCTGCGCCAGGAATATTTCTTCGTCTCGGCGTCGCTGCAGGACCTGCTGCGCCGCCACAAGAACATGCACGACTCGGTGCTCAGCCTCGGCGAGCACGCGGCGATCCAGCTCAATGACACCCACCCGTCGATCGCCGTGGCCGAGCTGATGCGCCAATTGGTCGACCTGCACGGCATCGCCTGGGACGCGGCGTGGCAGATCACCGTGGAAACCCTCTCCTACACCAACCACACCTTGCTGCCCGAAGCCCTGGAAACCTGGCCGGTGGGCCTGATGGAGCGCATGCTGCCGCGGCACATGCAGATCATCTACCTGATCAACGCCCAGCACATCGACTCGCTGCGGGCCAAGGGCCTGCACGATTTCGACGTGCTGCGGGCGGTGTCGCTGATCGAGGAAGACAACGGCCGCCGGGTGCGCATGGGCAACCTGGCGTTTCTCGGCTCCCACAGCGTCAACGGCGTGTCCGGGCTGCACACCCAGTTGATGCGCAGCACGGTGTTCTCCGAGCTGCACAAGCTGTACCCCGAGCGCATCAACAACAAGACCAACGGCATCACCTTCCGCCGCTGGCTGTACCAGGCCAACCCGCAACTCACTGAAATGCTGGTGGAGGCCCTGGGCCCCGAGCTGCTGGACAGCCCCGAGGAACTGCTCAGGGGGCTCGAACCCTTTGCCGAGAAACCGGCCTTTCGCAAACAGTTCGCCGAGCAGCGCCTGCACAGCAAGCGCGCCCTCGCGGCGATCATCCATGAGCGCCTGGGAATCGCGATCAACCCGGCGGCAATGTTCGATGTGCAGGTCAAGCGCATCCACGAATACAAGCGCCAGTTGCTCAACCTGTTGCACACCGTGGCGTTGTACCAGGCGATCCGCGCCGAGCCGGAAACCGACTGGGTGCCGCGGGTGAAGATCTTCGCCGGCAAGGCTGCCGCCAGCTATCACCAGGCCAAGCTGATCATCAAGCTGACCAACGACATCGCCCGTACGGTGAACAATGACCCCACGGTGCGCGGTTTGCTCAAGGTGGTGTTCTTGCCCAACTACAACGTCAGCCTGGCGGAAAGCATCATTCCTGCCGCCGACCTGTCGGAGCAGATCTCCACCGCCGGGTTCGAGGCCTCGGGCACCAGCAACATGAAGTTCGGCCTCAATGGCGCGTTGACCATCGGCACCCTGGACGGCGCCAACGTCGAGATGTGCGAGCAGGTCGGCGCGGAGCACATGTTCATCTTCGGCCTCAGTGCCCAGCAGGTGGAGGCGCGCAAACGCAATGGCGAGTTCAGCGCGGTGCCGGACATCGCCGCCTCCCATCGGCTGAACGACGTGCTGCAGGCGATTCGCGGCGGGGTGTTCTCCCCGGACGATCCGTCGCGCTATACCGCGCTGATCGATTCGCTGATCGATTACGACCGGTTCCTGGTCTGCGCCGATTTCGACGCTTACTGGAACGCCCAGGCCCGGGTCGAGGAGCGCTGGCACGACTCCAAGGAATGGTGGCGTTCGGCGGTGCTCAACACTGCGCGCATGGGCTGGTTCTCTTCGGACCGGACCATCCGTGAATACGCTACGGAGATCTGGAAGGCCCTGGAATGAGGCCCCTGAGAAAATTCTAGAAGTGTGTACAAGGCCCAGCGTTTGTTGGGCCTTGCCGATATACTGGGCAGCGTTTTGCCTCCCCGGCGGTGTCTTTTGGCTGGTGTCCGGCTTCCAAGCGGGGAGGGGCCTTTACCGGTTTACCGGCGCGGGCACCCATACGGTTGCACCCGTCCGTCAATGGACTGCTTAGGGATATCGACACATGCAATGGATATTCATGCTGCTGGGAGGGGGACTGGGCTGGCTCCTTGACGAGTCCTTTAGCGACGCCCTGATTGGCGCGATCTCGGGCTTGGCCATCGGCCTGGCGATTCGTTCCGACGCCTTGCATCGACAAGTTGTCGACCAGCATCGTGAGCTGGAGAAGGCAAAGAAGGCCCTCGCTACCCTGGGCCAGCGCCTTGCCCTGCTGGAAAGCACCGGCGGCCCCGCTGCCGAACCCGCCTCAGAACCCCAGGCCAGCGCCCCGCTGGCCGAGGCAGGTAGCGGCATGAGCGCCGCGCCGGAACTTGCAGACCTTCCCGAATTCATTCTTGAGGAAGTCCAGCCCGTGGAGCCGGCGCCGGTTGCCCCCGAGCTGGTCTGGGAATTGCCCGCGGCAGCGAGCCCTGCCGCCTCCGTGGAGGCCAGCCAGCCGGTGCCGGAGTCGGTATGGCAACCCCAGCCCCAGGCGCCGGCCCGTGAATCCGTAGCTACGCCTCGGGAACCCAACCTGATCGAGCGCGCCCTGAGCGGCGCGCGCAACTGGCTGTTTGGCGGCAACACTGTGCTGCGGGTCGGCGTGGTGCTGTTGTTCCTTGGCCTGGCTTTCCTTCTGCGCTACGCCACCGAAGGCATGGTGGTGCCGCTGGAGCTGCGCTACGCCGGGGTTGCGGCCTGCTCCCTGGGCCTGCTGGGCCTGGGCTGGTGGTTGCGGCGGCGCAACAGCAACTACGCCCTGATGCTCCAGGGCACCGGTATCGCGGTGCTGTACCTGACGGTGTTCGCGGCGATGCGCCTGCATCCGTTGCTCGACCCTTCCGCGGCCCTTGGCCTGTTGGTGGCGGTCACGGTGTTTTCGGCGATCCTGGCCATTACCCAGGACGCCCTCAGTCTGGCGGCCGCTGCAGCCCTGGGCGGCTTTGCCGCACCGATCCTGACGTCCACCGGCGCCGGCAGCCATGTGGCACTGTTCAGTTACTTCGCCCTGCTCAATGCCGGCATCCTGGCCATTGCCTGGTTCAAGGCCTGGCGCCTGCTGAACCTGATCGGCTTTGTCGGCACCTTCGGTATCGGCTTTGCCTGGGGCCTGCGCTCCTACACGCCGGAGCTGCTGTGGAGCACCGAGCCCTTCCTGATCCTGTTCTTTGTCATGTACCTGGCCATCGGCCTGCTGTTCACCCGGCGCAAGCTGCTGGAAATGCCCGACGCACCGGCGGATGACAGCCGCCAGGCGCTGCTGCACTGGTCTGCGCGCAAGGGTGACTACGTCGACGGCAGCATGCTCTTCGGCCCGCCCCTGGTGGGCTTCGGCCTGCAACTGGCGTTGGTCCAGCACCTGGAGTTCGCCGCTTCCTTCAGTGCCCTGGCCCTGGGCCTGACCTACATGGTCCTGGCCCGGCTACTGATGGGCGGCCGCGCCCTGTTGCTGGGTGAAACCTGCCTGGCCCTGGGCGTGATCTTCGCCAGCCTGGCGATCCCTCTAGGCCTGGATGCGCGCTGGACCTGCGCTGCCTGGGCCGTGGAAGGGGCGGGAATCTTCTGGCTCGGCCTGCGTCAGCAACGGCCGCTGGCCCGGGCGTTCGCCCTGCTGCTGCAACTGGGGTCGGCCCTGGCCTTCCTCAGTAAGCTGCAGCCTGGCACTACCAGCCTGCTGGACGGCGCGCCGCTGGGGGCGTTGCTGCTGGGCGTCGCGCTGCTGTTCAGCTTCGACCAGTTGCGGCGGGCGCAGAAGACCCAGGTAGCGAGCTGGGAGCAGGGCATTGCGCCGATCCTGGCGGTGGCCGGGCTGGCTTTCCTGTACCTGCTGGCGCCGTTGTTCCTGTTCACCCAGGGCACCGCCATCAGCTGGGCGGTGGCCGGGTTGGCGACGCTGTTTGTCGGCCTGCGCCTGCAATCGCGGACGTTCCTGTTCACCGCCTTCGCCGTGCAGCTGTTGGGCGGTGCGCTGTTCCTGATGCGCCTGCAAGGTGCGGACGGCGATGCCGGTGCGGTGTTCAACGCCGGCTGGAGCGGGCTGATGAGCGCTTCGCTGATTGGCCTGGCGCTGATCGGCGGCATGCTCCTGGCAGCCCGCAATGACATGGTGCGCAGTGATCCGCGGCTGCTGCGGGGCTTGTCCCTGGTACTGCTGGCCGGCCTGATGATGATCAACCTGGCGGTGCTGTTCGTCCTGCCCTGGAGCACGGCCAGTGGCGTCTGGGCCGCCAGTGGCCTGCTGATCATCTGGCTCAGCCTGTATCTGCAGCAGCGGGCCAGCTTTGTCTTCGGCCTGGTGCTCCAGGTGATTGGCGGCAGCACTTTCCTGCTGGCCGGTTCGGGTTGGTATTTCGTCGCGGCGGACGCTGCGCGGCCTCTGGCCAATGGCGATTTCTGGACGCCGATGGTTCTGGCCCTGGCGGCCCTGGTGGGCGCCTGGCGCCTGCAGCGGGGCAACCATGGTTCGGCCTTCGATACCTTGAGCCTGGGCCATCTGTCCGATCTGTTGCTGGCCTGGGGCGCCTGCTGGTGGGCCTTTACCTGGCTCAAGGAAGTGCTGCGCTTCGCCCCGGCCCATTGGCAGGCCAGCCTGCTGTTGCTGATCAGCGCGGCTAGCGTGTTGCTCTGGGCGCTGCTGGCGGTACGTTTGAAATGGTCGTCCCTGGGCCTGTTGTGCAGCCTGTTGATACCGGCCGCGGGTCTGGTGCTGCTGGCTTCCTGGGGTCCGCGCTATCACCCGGCTGCGGATTTCGGCTGGCTGGCCTGGACCCTGTTGTTCGCCGTGCACTTCTTCAGCCAGCGGCGCCTGGCGTCGCAGCTGCCGGCACGGGTGGCGAGCATCGCCCATGTGCTGGGCTGCTGGTTGCTGATCGGCGTGCTGGCGCTGGAGCTGCGTTATGGCCTGCTGCTGTTGTCCGAGCAGTACAACGCCTGGCGCTGGTTGGGTTGGGCGATCCTGCCGAGCCTGTACCTGGTGGCGATGGCCGCGCCGCGCACCTGGCCGTGGCCGGTTTCTGCCCACTCCCGCGAGTACCGCCTGTATGCCGCGCTGCCCCTGGCGGTGCTGATGCTCGGCTGGTTCTGGCTGGCGAATATCTTCAGCGATGGCCGGGCCGAACCACTGCCTTACCTGCCGCTGCTCAACCCGTTGGAACTGGGGCTGCTGTTCGCGCTGTTCGGCGTCTATGTCTGGTCGCGCAGCGCGGTGCGGGAACTGGCGATCCGTGCCGACTACGCCGAGCGTGCCACGCAACTGGTGGCGGGGCTGTCGCTGTTCGCCTTCTTCACCGTGCTGGTGATGCGGGCGGCCCACCATTGGAGCGGCGTGCCGTTCCAGGCGGATGCGTTGCTGGAATCGATGATGGTCCAGGCCGGGCTGTCCATCGTCTGGACCCTGATTGCCCTGAGCCTGATGATCGGCGGCCACCTGCGTCATCGCCGTGAAGTCTGGCTGATCGGCGCAGTGCTGATTGCCGTGGTGGTGGCCAAGCTGTTCCTGGTGGAGTTGAGCAACCGTGGCGGACTGGCGCGGATCGTCTCGTTCATCGGGGTGGGAGTATTGCTGCTGGTGGTGGGCTATTTCGCCCCATTGCCGCCCAAGCGTGCCGAGGCGCAAGCCGAGCCCGGCAAACCGTTGAATGAAGGAGTGTCATCGTGAGTGCGAAGCTGAGCCTGGGCTGGTTGGGGGCTGTGGGCCTGTGTGTGGCGTTGTCCGCCGTGGCCCAGGACAAACCGGCGGACTTCAAGTCCCTGGCACCCCTGAGCCTGAGCGGCGAGGGGCCCTGGTATCGCCTGGAATTGCCGTTGGCGGTGCAACTGCACGCCAGCCAGACCGACCTGCGGGATATCCGTGTGTTCAACGCCGCCGGTGAGCCCCAGGCCTATGCCCTGGCGCGCCAGCAAGCGCAGACCACCGAGCAGCACACGCTCAGCGATGTGAAGTGGTTCCCGTTGTACAGCTCGGCAGATGCCGCCGACAGCACCCCCAGCGTGCGGGTGCAATCCACCACCAATGGCACGCTGGTGGAGGTTCAGCCCTCCACTCATCTGGAGGCCGGCGAGGAGGTCCTGCGTGGCTGGTTGCTGGATGCCAGCGCAATCAAGGCACCGTTGCAGCAACTGGTGCTGGACTGGACCAGCGAACGCGACGGCTTCCAGCGGTTCAGCATCGAAGCCAGCGACGACCTGCAACACTGGCAGCCCTGGGGCGAAGGCCAGGTGGCGCGCCTGTCGTTCGCCGACGAGCGGGTCGAACAGCATGAAGTGGCCTTGCCCGGGCAGACGGCGCGCTACCTGCGCCTCTTGTGGAACACCCCGCAAATGGCGCCGGTGCTGACTTCGGCGCAATTGCAAAGCAGTACCACCAGCAGCCTGCCCTCGCCGCTGGTGTGGTCGCAGCCCCTGGGAGGCAGCAGTGCCAAGGCCGGCGAGTACACCTGGCAGTTGCCCATGGGTTTGAACCTGGAGCGAGTGCGCATTGCCCTGACCCAGGCCAACAGCCTGGCTCCGGCCACGCTTTATGGGCGCCGAGAAAGCAGCCTGCCGTGGCAGCCCCTGGGCAATGGCCTGCTGTACCGCCTGACCCAGAATGGCCAGGACGTACAGCAGAACGAACTGCAACTGCCGGGGCAGACCGTGCAGCAACTCAGGCTGGTGGTGGATGAACGTGGTGGCGGCCTGGGCGCCGAGGCCCCGAGCCTGGAGTTCGCCGTGCGTGGCACCCAACTGGTGTTCCTGGCTCGGGGAGCCGGCCCTTACACCCTGGCCCTGGGCAACCCCACCGCGAGCGCGGCCAACCTGCCGCTGGCGACCCTGATCCCCGACTACAGTGCGCAACGCCTCAAGCAGTTGGGCCAAGCCAAGGTCGAGGGCGCGGCGCAACTGGCCTCGGCCACTGTCGCTCCTGCCGCTGCCGTGGCGGCAGGCGGGCCGGACTGGAAGAAGATCGGCCTGTGGGCCGTATTGCTTCTCGGGGTGCTGGCCCTGGCCGGCATGGCCTTCAGCATGTTGCGCAAACCCGCGGCCTGAGGCGGGCAGGTGTGGCGAGGGACCAAGCTCCCTCGCCACCAAGGTCCATCGTGCCCGGGGTTTTTGACTACGCTGAAACCGGCGCCTGAACTCTAACTGGCGGTTCCCTGTCTGAGAGGAGGAAATGCGCCTCGACTCGCGTTAAACTGCGCGGGTTTTTAGCCCCCCATTCCTCCGGAGCCTTCCATGTCCCGCGTTACCCTGAGTCGCTATTTGATTGAGCAGACCCGCAGCAACAACACTCCTGCCGATCTGCGCTTCCTGATCGAAGTGGTGGCGCGTGCTTGCAAGGAGATCAGCCACGCCGTTTCCAAGGGCGCCCTGGGCGGTGTCCTGGGCAGCATGGGCACGGAAAACGTGCAGGGCGAAGTGCAGAAGAAGCTCGACGTGATCTCCAACGAGATCCTGCTCGAAGCCAACGAATGGGGCGGCCACCTGGCCGGCATGGCGTCCGAGGAAATGGACAATGCCTACCAGATCCCGGGCAAGTACCCCAAAGGCGCCTACCTGCTGGTATTCGACCCGCTGGACGGCTCCTCGAACATCGATATCAACGCACCGGTCGGCACCATTTTCTCGGTACTGCGCTGCCCGAACGAGTACCTGAGCCAGAACGAAGCCCTGAATGAAAAGGCCTTCCTGCAGCCGGGCACCCAGCAGGTCGCCGCCGGTTACGCCATCTACGGCCCGCAGACCATGCTGGTGCTGACCCTGGGCGACGGCGTCAAAGGCTTCACCCTGGACCGCGAAATGGGCAGCTTCGTCCTGACCCACGAAGACATCAAGATTCCGGAATCCACCCAGGAATTCGCCATCAACATGTCCAACGAGCGTCACTGGGAAGCCCCGGTCAAGCGCTACGTGGAAGAACTGCTGGCGGGCGACACCGGCCCGCTGAAAAAGAACTACAACATGCGCTGGGTCGCAGCGATGGTGGCTGACGTGCACCGTATCCTGACCCGTGGCGGCCTGTTCATGTACCCACGGGACAGCCGCGAGCCGGAAAAGCCGGGCAAGCTGCGCCTGATGTACGAAGCCAATCCGATGTCGTTCCTGGTGGAGCAGGCCGGCGGCGCGTCCACCGATGGTCACAAGCGCATTCTCGACATTCAGCCTGAAGGCCTGCACCAGCGTGTGGCGGTGTTCCTCGGCTCGAAGGAAGAAGTGGCCCGCGTGACCGGCTACCACAAGGAGTAAATCATGAGCGCGCCCTGGCAGCCTCTGCTTGATTGGTGGTTCGGTTCAGCCGAAAGGCCGGCGGAGATTGTCGCTGCCAAGGGCCGGTTGTGGTTCGGCAAGCGCGACAGCCAGGACCTCGAAGCGCGTCAGCGTTTCGCCGGCCTGGTGGAGCAGGCCCTGGCTGGCGGTTTGACCGAATGGGCGCAAAGCCCCCAAGGTTGGCTGGCCATGGTGCTGTTGCTCGACCAACTGCCACGGATGATCTATCGCGACACTCCCAAGGCATTTGCCGGCGACCTGCGTGCCCAGGCACTGGTGGCCCAGGGTATCGCCGCGGATTTTGACCGGCGCCTGCCGGCCATCCAGCGCTGCTTCATCTACCTGGTGTTCGAGCACTGCGAAAACCTGGCGGTGCAGAACGAGAGCGTTTCACGCTTTACCGCCCTGCACGATGAACAGCCAGCGGACGAGCGTGCAGTGTTTGCCGACAACCTGGACTACGCCGAACGGCACCAGAAAGTCATTGCCCGCTTTGGGCGCTTCCCCCATCGCAATGCCATCCTGGACCGCGAATCCACGGCCGAGGAACTGGCTTTCCTGCGCGAGCCCGGTTCGCGTTTTTAAGGGCACTTTCGCCGGCAGGCCGGCGAAGCTGTTACTCAGATACGGAAACTGCCCACCAGATGCTGCAGGCGCTTGGCCTGCTGCTCCAGGTCGGCGCAGGCGCGCAAGGTGGCCTGGAGGTTTTCCACGCCTTCCTGGTTGAGGGTGTTGATCTCGGTGATGTCGACGTTGATCGACTCCACCACGGCGGTCTGCTCCTCGGTGGCGGTGGCCACCGACTGGTTCATGCCGTCGATCTCGCCGATGCGCTGGGTCACGCTGCCCAGGCGCTCGCCGGCCTGGTTGGCAATGCCCACGCTGTTCTCGCTCTCGCGCTGGCTTTCGGTCATGGTGCCCACCGCTTCACGGGCGCCTACCTGCAGTTCCTCGATCATCTTCTGCACTTGCTGCGCCGAATCCTGGGTGCGGTGGGCGAGGTTGCGCACTTCGTCCGCTACCACTGCGAAGCCGCGCCCGGCCTCACCGGCGCGGGCGGCTTCGATGGCGGCGTTGAGGGCCAGCAGGTTGGTCTGCTGGGAGATGCTGGTGATCACTTCCAGAATTTGCCCGATGTTCACCGTGCTGCTGTTGAGGGTTTCGATGTTGTCGCAGGAACTGCTGATCTTGGCCGACAGCTGGTGCATCGCGGCGATGGTCTTGTCCACTACCTGCTGGCCGTCTTCCGCCAGGCTGCGGGCGTCGCTGGAGTGCTGCGAGGCCAGGGCTGCGTTCTGGGCGATTTCCTGGGCGGCGGCGCCCAGCTGGTTGATGGCTGCGGCCACGCTGCTGGTGCGCGAGGCCTGCTGGTCGGAGTTGAACATCGACGAATTGGAGGCAGCCACGACCCGCAGGGCCACTTCGTTGACCTGGCCGGTGGCCGAGGACACTTCGCGGATCGAGCTGTGGATGCGTTCGACGAAACGGTTGAACGACACTCCCAGGGTGCCGAATTCGTCGTGGCCGTGGATCACCAGGCGTTTGGTCAGGTCGCCTTCACCTTCGGCGATATCGTGCATGGCCCGGCCCATCAGGTGCAGGGGCTGCATCAGCATGCGGATCAGCATGCCCAGCAGGCTGATGATGATCACCACGGCAATGGCCATGGCGATGATGGCCGAGGTGCGGAACTCGCTGAGCATGGCGAAGGCGGTGTCCTGGTCCAGGACCAGGGCCACGTACCAGTCGGCCGAGGGCACGCCATTGACGTGGGTGAAGGAAATGAACTGGGTCTTGCCGCCCTGCTGCACTTCTTTCAGCCCTGGGCTGACGTTCGGCGCTGCGTTGGGGTAGGCCTCGCTCAGGTTCTTGAGCACCAGCTTGCTGTCAGGGTGGATGAGGATCTTGCCCTCGGCACTGACGATGAAGGCATGGCCGTGGCCGCCGAAGTTCAGTGAGTTGATGATGGCGCTGACGCTCGACAGGTCGATGTCGGCACCGGCCACGCCGATCATCTGGTTCTGGTGCTGTACCGGGGTGGCGACGGTGATCACCAGCTTGCCCGACGAGGCGGCGATGTAGGGTTCGGTGACGATGGTCCGCTGGGCGCCGGTGGCTGCCTTGTACCAGCCGCGGGCACGGGGGTCGTAATCGGCGGCGCGGTTGCCGGCCGGTACCGAGAACATCACGCCGTCCTGGCCTCCGAAGTAGCTGAGCTGGAAGTTGCCGGTGTAGGCGGGCAGGCCGACGCTGCGTTTCAGGCTATCGGCGCCGCTGCCGTCCACGGCGATCTGCTGGGCCAGGGATTGCAGGAGCTGGATGCGGCTCTCCAGCCAGGTCTGGATGTTGCTGGTGGTCAGGCTGCCCAGTTCCTGCATCGAGGCTTCGGTGCTGCTGCGCAGGGCCTCTCGCTGTCGATAGTCGTTGAACAGAATAAAACAGGCGAACGCAACGGCAACCACAAGGGCGGCGGCGAGCAGGATCTTGTGGCTGAACTTCATATTTCTGGTCATTAAATGAACTACCGCGAGGGGCTGGTCAACGAGGGGCGTCAATTTGCCACAGTGGAGGGCTTTGCGCTGCATCTTATGTCGACTGGCCACCACTGAAAATGAGGGGCAGATACACAAAGCCGACGAACTGTCAGGTGCGGCAAAAAGGTCCTTGATTTACGAGGCAATTGCCCGGTTTGCCAGGCAAGAAATACCCGTCTCCCCGGGGAACCAGAAGGGGGTTTTCTCTTCTAAGCTTCTGGTTGGCTGACAGGCCTTCCCCCTTTTGTTCAGGAGTTCACCATGTCCCTGCGTTCTCTCGCTCTGTTGTCGTTCTGCGTGCTGCTGGCCGCGTGCAGCAAGGTCAATCAGGAAAACTATTCCAAGCTGTCGGCGGGTATGCCCAAGGCCGAGGTCGAACAACTCCTGGGCAAGCCGACTGACTGTTCGGGCGCGCTGGGCATGTCCAGCTGCACCTGGGGTGACAAGAACAGCTTTATCAGCGTGCAGTACGCCGGTGACAAGGTTCTGATGTTTTCCGGGCAAGGCCTGAAGTAAAAAAACCGGGGCTTCGGGCCCACGGGAGAAAAATAATGATGCGTTTTGCTGTCACTCTTCTGGTCGGCCTGCTCTTGGCCGGCTGCGCCACGTCCCGGGACGATTCGCTGGCGCCCAAGACCGTCAACCACGTCGATCTCAAGCGTTATCAGGGCACCTGGTACGAGCTGGCGCGGTTGCCCATGTACTTCCAGCGCAACTGTGCGCAATCCGAGGCTCGTTATACCCTGCTGCCGGAGGGCAACGTGGCGGTGCTCAATCGCTGCCTGACGCCGGAATGGAAATGGGAAGAGGCCCGTGGTACGGCCACGCCTCAAGTGCCGGGCAAGACCGACAAGCTGTGGGTGGAGTTCGATAACTGGTTCTCGCGGCTGCTGCCGGGCGCTACCAAGGGCGACTACTGGGTGTTGTACGTCAGCGATGACTACAAGACCGCGATTGTCGGCAACCCGAACCGCCGTTACCTGTGGCTGCTGTCGCGGACCAAGGAGGTCAACGAAACGGTGCGCGAGGAACTGCTGAGCAAGGCTCGCCAGCAGGGGTATGACACCACGCGGCTGATCTGGCGGGTGTCGGACTCGGCCATGGCCAAGACCTCGAAATAAGCTCATCCGCAGGAGCCGGCTGGCCGGCGAAGGCGCTCGTGAGAATGCTTTCGCCGGCCAGCAGGCTCCTACAGGTCGGGGTTAGTTGAGCAGGTCACGCAGGACCTGGGTGAAGGCCCGGCTGCTGTCTTCTTCGGCGGCGTGACGCCCGTCGCGCACGACCCACTGCCCACCCACCATCACATCGCGCACCTGACGGTCGCCGCCGGCGAACAGCCAGCGGTTGAGAATCCCGTCGCCGTCGGCGGTGGCCAGGTAGGGGTCGTTGCCATCCAGCACCAGCCAGTCGGCGCGGGTACCCACGGCCAGGGCGCCAATGCCTTGTCCCAGGGCCTGGGCACCGCCATCCAGCGCGGCGTCGTACAGGGTCCGGCCGACCATGGGCTGGTCGGCGCGGTACAGGCGGTTGCGGCGCTGGTCCCGCAGGCGCTGGCCGTACTCCAGCCAGCGCAGCTCTTCCACCACGCTCAAGGACACATGGCTGTCGGAGCCGATGCCCAGGCGCCCGCCCTGGGCCAGGAAGTCCACCGCCGGGAAAATACCGTCGCCCAGGTTGGCCTCGGTGGTCAGGCACAGGCCGGCGATGGCCCGGCTTCTGGCCATGAGGCTGACTTCCTCGGGGTTGGCGTGGGTGGCGTGGACCAGGCACCAGCGCTGATCCACCGCGACGTTTTCATACAGCCACTGCAATGGACGCCGGCCGCTCCAGCTCAGGCAGTCGTCGACTTCCTTCTGCTGCTCGGCGATGTGGATATGCACCGGGCAATGGCGATCACTGGCAGCCAGCACTTCGCTGATCTGCTGTGGCGTGACCGCTCGCAACGAGTGAAAGCACAGGCCCAGTTGCTGGTTGGCCTGCTGCGCCAGCAGCGGCTGCAAGTGCTGTTGCAGCTTGAGGTAGTTTTCCGTGCTGTTGATGAAGCGGCGCTGGCCGTCATTCGGTGCCTGGCCACCAAAGCCTGCGTGGCTGTAGAGCACTGGCAGCAGGGTCAGGCCGATACCGCTGCCGGCGGCGGCCTGGCTGATGCGTCGGGACAGTTCGGCGGGGTCGGCGTAGGGCTTGCCGTCGCTGTCGTGATGCACGTAGTGGAATTCAGCTACCGAGGTGTAGCCGGCCTTGAGCATTTCGATATACAGCTGCCGGGCGATGACTTCCAACTGCTCGGGATTGATCTTGCCCACCAGGCGGTACATCAGGTCGCGCCAGGTCCAGAAGCTGTCATTGGGGTTGCCGGCCACTTCCGCCAGCCCGGCCATGGCCCGCTGGAATGCATGGGAGTGCAGGTTGGGCATGCCCGGCAGCAGCGGGCCCTTGAGCCGTTCCGCGCCGTCTGCGCTGGCGTTGGCCTGGATCTGTGTCAGTTGGCCGTTAGCGCTGACTTCAAGGCGTACATGGTTGGCCCAGCCATCAGGCAGCAGTGCACGTTCGGCGAAAAAGGCGGACATGGTTCAAGCACCCTATCGTTTGTTATTTGTATATACATATACAGACGTTTGCCTGCCCGGTAAACTCCGGCAAGCTAGCCACCTTTATCGATCAACAAGGATTTCCTGTGCCGACTCCGCCTGCCAAATCGCCGCTGGCTGCCCACTTGGGCGATAGTCCGGCGCCCTTGTACGCCCGCGTCAAACAGATGATCACCCAGCAGATCGAGAGCGGAAACTGGCCGCCGCACTACCGTGTTCCCTCGGAAAGCGAGCTGGTCAATCAGCTGGGTTTCAGCCGCATGACCATCAACCGCGCGCTGCGCGAGATGACGGCCGAAGGCATGCTGGTGCGGATGCAGGGCGTGGGCACTTTCGTCGCCGAACCCAAGAGCCAGTCCGCCCTGTTCGAAGTGCACAACATTGCCGACGAGATCGCGTCCCGCGGTCATCGCCACACCTGCCAGGTGATCACCCTGAGCGAGGAGGCCGCCGGTTCCGAGCGTGCCCTGGCCCTGGACATGCGTGAAGGGCAGAAGGTCTTCCACTCGCTGATCGTGCATTTCGAAAACGACATCCCGGTGCAGATCGAGGACCGTTTCGTCAACGCCCTGGTGGCGCCGGAGTACCTCAAGCAGGACTTCACCCTGCAGACTCCCTACGCCTATCTGTCCCAGGTCGCGCCCCTGACCGAGGGCGAGCATGTGGTGGAGGCGATTCTCGCCGAAGCCGAAGAATGCCGGCTGCTGCAGATCGAGCGGGGCGAGCCTTGCCTGCTGATTCGCCGTCGTACCTGGTCCGGGCGCCAGCCGGTGACCGCCGCGCGGCTGATCCACCCCGGTTCCCGTCATCGTCTGGAAGGGCGCTTTCACAAATGATCCAGCTCACCCATCTGCGTGCCGCCGACTACCCACGCATGCCTTGGAAAAACGGTGGAGGCAGCACCGAAGAGATTGCCCGGGATACCGGTGACGGCCTGGACGGTTTCGGCTGGCGCCTGTCGATTGCCGATATCGCCGAGTCCGGCGGGTTTTCCAGTTTTGCCGGTTACCAGCGGGTCATCACCGTGCTCCAGGGCGCGGGCATGCAACTGACCATCGATGGCGAGGATGTGCGGCCGCTGTTGCCTCTGGACGCCTTTGCCTTCAGCGGCGCCAGCCAGGTCGATTGCACATTGCTGGAGGGGGCGATCCGCGACTTCAACCTGATCTATTGCCCACAGCGCTACGTCGCCCGTTTGCAGTGGCTCGATGGCCAGCAGCGGTTTTTCACCCAGGCGCACACCTTGTTGCTGTTCAGCGCTGCCGAGCAAGCCTGGGTGGATACCGGTAGCGCACCGGTGCAAGCACTGGGGCGTTATGACTGTCTGCGCCTGGAAGGCAATCGTGGGCTGCTGGAAGTCGCCCTGGACGGGCTGTGCTGCGTGATCGAACTCACCGCCCGCTGATTCATCACATCTTGCCGCAGGCCGGGATACGGCCTGCGGATGCTGCAAACCTCCTTTCTTTATTCGTGCTTGGCTGCCCTCGGCTTCGTGCGGGGTTCTGCGTGCCGGCGCCGGCGCGCCTGCTGTTTCTTGTGCGCACTCATTTGTTACCGAACGCCCCAGCTCGGCGCAAAAGCCCATCCTGGTAACAGCCGCGCGCGTGGCAAAAAACCTTCGCTGAAAATTTATCTTTGGTTGAAAGCCCCGTTCTACAAGGCCTGCGATGTGTCCGTCAGGTTTATGAGAATAATCTCAAGGGAGTTGGCCGCTTGATTGCATATGCTTGTATGTACAAGTAAATATGTGTGCGTAAGAGTCGATGGAATCCTCTTCGCACCTTGGACTCATCGCCGAGGAGTTTTTCCGTGACCGACAGCAAGCCAACTAAATACCGTAACGTCGAAATCCGTGCTGCACGCGGCAACAAGCTGACCGCCAAGAGCTGGCTGACCGAAGCGCCGCTGCGCATGCTGATGAACAACCTCGACCCGGAAGTTGCCGAGAACCCCAAGGAGCTGGTGGTGTACGGCGGCATCGGCCGCGCGGCGCGCAACTGGGAGTGCTACGACAAGATCGTCGAGGCCCTGACCCGTCTGAATGACGACGAAACCCTGCTGGTGCAGTCCGGCAAGCCGGTGGGCGTGTTCAAGACCCACAGCAACGCCCCGCGGGTACTGATCGCCAACTCCAACCTGGTGCCGCACTGGGCCAGCTGGGAACACTTCAACGAACTGGATGCCAAGGGCCTGGCGATGTACGGCCAGATGACCGCCGGCAGCTGGATCTACATCGGCAGCCAGGGCATCGTCCAGGGCACCTATGAAACCTTCGTCGAAGCCGGCCGCCAGCATTACGATTCCAACCTCAAGGGCCGTTGGGTGCTGACTGCCGGTCTGGGCGGCATGGGCGGTGCCCAGCCACTGGCCGCGACCCTGGCCGGAGCCTGCTCGCTGAACATCGAGTGCCAGCAGACCAGCATCGACTTCCGCCTCAAGACCCGCTACGTCGACGAGCAGGCCACCGACCTGGACGACGCTCTGGCGCGGATCAAGAAATACACCGCCGAAGGCCGTGCCATCTCCATTGCCCTGTGCGGCAACGCTGCCGAGATCCTGCCGGAACTGGTACGCCGCGGTGTGCGCCCGGACATGGTCACCGACCAGACCAGCGCCCACGACCCGCTGAACGGCTACCTGCCCAAGGGCTGGACCTGGGAGCAGTACCGTGACCGCGCCCAGACCGAGCCGGCGGCGGTGATCAAGGCGGCCAAGCAGTCCATGGCCGTGCACGTCCAAGCCATGCTGGACTTCCAGAAAATGGGGGTTCCGACCTTCGACTACGGCAACAACATCCGCCAGATGGCCCAGGAAGAGGGCGTGGAAAACGCTTTCGACTTCCCAGGTTTCGTCCCGGCCTATATCCGTCCGCTGTTCTGCCGTGGCATCGGCCCGTTCCGCTGGGCGGCGCTGTCCGGCGATCCGCAGGACATCTACAAGACCGACGCCAAGGTCAAGGAACTGATCCCCGACGACGCCCACCTGCACAACTGGCTGGACATGGCGCGCGAGCGCATCAGCTTCCAGGGCTTGCCGGCACGGATCTGCTGGGTTGGCCTGGGCCTGCGCGCCAAGCTCGGCCTGGCCTTCAACGAAATGGTCCGCAGCGGCGAGCTGTCGGCACCGATCGTCATCGGTCGCGACCACCTGGACTCCGGTTCCGTGGCCAGCCCGAACCGTGAAACCGAATCCATGCAGGACGGTTCCGATGCCGTATCCGACTGGCCGCTGCTCAATGCCCTGTTGAACACCGCCAGTGGCGCGACCTGGGTTTCCCTGCACCACGGCGGCGGCGTCGGCATGGGCTTCTCCCAGCATTCGGGGATGGTGATCGTCTGCGACGGCACCGATGAAGCGGCCGAGCGTATTGCCCGGGTGCTGCACAACGACCCGGCCACCGGGGTGATGCGTCACGCCGATGCCGGCTACCAGATCGCCATCGATTGCGCCAAGGAACAGGGCCTGAATCTGCCGATGATCACCGGCAAGTAACCACCGCTCTCTGTAGGAGCCAGCTTGCTGGCCAAGCATGCACCGCGGTGCATCAGGCACACCGCCTCGCAAGCCCGCTCGCTCCTACAGGGGAAATCGTCTGCAGTGCCCACTAGAGGTTCGACGTCCATGGCTTTAGCGAATGATCGTGCAAGCAACAAACCGTTGATCGAAAGGCGTTCGATCGACTACATCCCGGAAGCGGAAAGACACGGTCGTCTCTTGAGTCAATTCACCCTGTGGTTGGGCGCCAACCTGCAGATCACCGCCATTGTCACCGGCGCCCTGGCAGTGGTCCTGGGCGGTGATGTGTTCTGGTCGCTGATCGGCTTGCTGGTCGGTCAGTTGCTGGGGGGCGGGGTCATGGCCCTGCATGCCGCCCAGGGCCCGCAACTGGGGCTGCCGCAGATGATCTCCAGCCGCGTGCAGTTCGGCGTGTACGGTGCGGTGATTCCCCTGGTGCTGGTGTGCCTGATGTACGTCGGCTTTTCCGCCAGCGGTTCGCTGCTGGCGGGGCAGGCTGTGGCGCAACTGCTGCACGTCGAAGACTGGGCCGGCATCTTGCTGTTCGCCGGCTCGATCATGGTCTTCACCATTTTCGGCTACCGGGTCATCCACGGCATCGGGCGGATCGCCAGCGTGCTTGGCGTGGTGGCCTTCATCTACCTGTTCTACAAGCTGCTGGCAGGCAACGACATCGCGGCCCTGCTCGGCAACAAGCATTTTTCCCTGGCCAGCTTCCTGCTGGCGGTATCGCTGTCGGCCTCCTGGCAGATCGCCTTCGGCCCTTATGTGGCGGACTACTCGCGCTACCTGCCGCGCAGCACCTCGGCGGCGAAAACCTTCTGGGCCGTAGGCCTGGGTTCGGTGATCGGGGCCCAGGCCGCGATGGTCTTCGGGGTCTTCGCGGCGGCCCTGGCCGGGTCCCAGTTCGCCCACCACGAGGTGTCGTTCATCGTCAGCCTCGGCGGTACCGGTATCGTCGCCGGCCTGCTGTATTTCGCCGTGGCCTTCGGCAAGGTCACGGTGACCACGCTGAATGCCTACGGCAGCTTCATGTCGATCGCCACCATCATCAGCGGCTTTCGCGGCAGCCGGCATATCGGCAGCGGTGTGCGCCTGTTCTACATCTTCATCATGGTCTCGCTTGCCGCCACCCTGGCACTGTTGGGCAAGGATTCGTTCCTCAAGGATTTCTCCGCCTTCATCCTGTTCCTACTGGCGTTCTTCACGCCCTGGAGTGCGATCAACCTGGTGGATTTCTACTGCATTACCAAGGAGCGCTATGACATCCCCGCGCTGTCCAATCCGGACGGTCGCTACGGCCGCTGGAATGTCATGGGCATCAGTATCTATGTGTTCGGCGTGCTGATTCAGATGCCGTTCATTTCCACCCACTTCTACACTGGCCCCCTGGTGGCGAGCCTCGGAGATACCGACATCTCCTGGATCATCGGCCTGGTGGTGCCCGCGGCGTTGTACTACGCCTGTGCGAAGAAGTGGCATGGCGCGGTGCCCGAGCACCTGATCCTGCCAGTAGAGCAGGGCGCGCCCACCGAACAAAAAACGAGTGGGACCACCCGCGCTGCAGCGGTATGAGTCTTGATTGGACGTGGACAGGGCTGGATGCCTCTTAACTGCCGTAAGCCAACTCATGATTAGGAGCGTCACACAATGAAAATGCATAAGACCCTGCTGACCACGTTGCTGTCCATGGGCCTGCTGGCCGCTTCCGGCGCTCAGGCCGCGGGCTGGTGCGAGTCGGGCAAGGCGGTGAAGTTCGCCGGCCTGAACTGGGAAAGCGGCATGTTGCTGACCGACGTGCTGCAACTGGTCCTGGAGAAGGGCTACGGCTGCAAGACCGACAGCCTGCCGGGCAACTCCATCACCATGGAAAACGCCCTGGGCAGCAATGACATCCAGATCTTCGCCGAAGAGTGGGTGGGCCGCAGCGAGGTGTGGAACAAGGCCGAGAAGGCCGGCAAGGTGGTGGGCGTCGGCGCGCCGGTGGTGGGTGCTGTCGAAGGCTGGTACGTCCCGCGCTACGTGATCGAAGGCGACGCCAAGCGCAAGCTCGAAGCCAAGGCCCCGGACCTGAAGAACATTGCCGACCTGGGCAAGTACGCCAGCGTGTTCAAGGACCCGGAAGAACCGAGCAAGGGGCGTTTCTACAACTGCCCGGCGGGCTGGACCTGCGAGCTGGACAACAGCGAGATGCTCAAGAGCTACGGCCTGGAAAGCAGCTACACCAACTTCCGCCCGGGCACCGGCCCGGCCCTGGATGCGGCGGTACTGTCGAGCTACAAGCGCGGCGAGCCGATCCTCTTCTACTACTGGTCGCCGACCCCGCTGATGGGCCAGGTGGACCTGGTCAAGCTCGATGAGAAACCTGGCGTCGACAAGAGCGTGAGCATCAAGGTCGGCTTGTCCAGAGTCTTCCACGACGAGGCCCCGGAGCTGGTGGCGGTACTGGAAAAGGTCAACCTGCCGATCGACCTGCTCAACCAGAATCTGGCGCGCATGAGCCGCGAGCGCATCGAGTCGCCGAAACTGGCGAAACTCTTTCTCAAGGAACATCCTGAAGTCTGGCACCCATGGGTCAGTGAAGAGGCCGCCGGGAAAATCGACGCGGCCCTGTAGCCCGGGCTTTTCCGGCGGCTCCAAGGGCCGTCGGGAACCGGACAGCAACCTCCTTTGAGCGAGAGTTTCCTATGTTTCCAGAAAGCTTCACGTTTTCCATCGCCGATTGGGTCAACGGCTGGGTCGACGCCCTGGTGACCCATTATGGCGATGTGTTCCGGCACATTTCCGACACCCTGCTGTGGGCCATCGTCAACCTCGAAGGCCTGCTGCGCATGGCGCCCTGGTGGCTGATGCTGGCGATTGTCGGCGGTATCGCCTGGCACGCCACCCGCAAGCTGCTGACCACCGCGGTGATCGTCGGCCTGCTGTTCCTGGTGGGCGCGGTGGGGCTGTGGGACAAGCTGATGCAGACCCTGGCGCTGATGCTGGTGGCCACCCTGATCTCGGTGCTGATCGGCATCCCCCTGGGGATCCTCTCGGCCCGCAGCAACCGCCTGCGCTCAGTGCTGATGCCGCTCTTGGACATCATGCAGACCATGCCCAGCTTCGTGTACCTGATCCCGGTGCTGATGCTGTTCGGCCTGGGCAAGGTGCCGGCGATCTTCGCTACGGTGATCTACGCCGCGCCGCCCTTGATCCGCCTCACCGACCTGGGGATCCGCCAGGTGGACGGCGAGGTGATGGAGGCGATCAACGCCTTCGGCGCCAACCGCTGGCAGCAGCTGTTCGGTGTGCAACTGCCCCTGGCCCTGCCGAGCATCATGGCCGGGATCAACCAGACCACGATGATGGCCCTGTCGATGGTGGTGATCGCCTCGATGATCGGTGCCCGTGGCCTGGGCGAGGATGTGCTGGTGGGGATCCAGACCCTCAACGTCGGGCGCGGCCTGGAAGCGGGGCTGGCGATCGTGATTCTGGCGGTGGTGATCGACCGCATTACCCAGGCCTACGGTCGTCCGCGCCATGAGGTGAGCAAATGAGCAGCGCTGCCATCAGCAAGATCGAAGTGAGGAACGTCTTCAAGATTTTCGGCAGTCGCCCTGCCGATGCCCTGGCGATGATCCGCCAAGGCAAGGGCAAGGACCAGGTGCTGGCCGAGACCGGCTGTGTGGTCGGGGTCAACGACCTGTCCCTGAGCATCGGCACCGGCGAGATCTTCGTCATCATGGGCCTGTCCGGCTCTGGCAAGTCGACCCTGGTGCGCCACTTCAACCGCCTGATCGACCCCACCAGCGGCGCGATCCTGGTGGACGGCGAGGACATCCTGCAATACGACATGGAGGCCCTGCGCCAGTTTCGCCGGCACAAGATCAGCATGGTGTTCCAGAGCTTCGGCCTGCTGCCCCACCGCAACGTGCAGGACAATGTTGCCTACGGCCTCAAGGTGCGCGGCGAGAGCAAGGCACTGTGTGCCGAGCGTGCCTTGCACTGGATCAACACCGTGGGCCTCAAGGGCTACGAGAACAAGTACCCGCACCAGCTGTCCGGCGGCATGCGCCAGCGGGTCGGCCTGGCCCGGGCCCTGGCGGCGGACACCGACATCATTCTCATGGACGAGGCCTTCAGCGCCCTCGACCCGCTGATCCGCGCAGAAATGCAGGACCAGTTGCTGGAGCTGCAGAAGACGCTGCACAAGACCATTGTCTTCATCACCCATGACCTGGACGAGGCCGTGCGCATCGGCAACCGCATCGCGATCCTCAAGGACGGCCGCCTGATCCAGGTGGGCACGCCCAGGGAGATCCTGCATTCACCGGCGGATGAGTACGTCGACCGCTTCGTCCAGCGTCGTGCCGCGACGGTGTAGTTCAACAGCCCACAAGCCCCGGGCCCGTAGGAGCTGGCTTGCCAGCGAAGAGGCCCCCGGATTTCACCACGAGGTTAACGATGTTCCAGGCTGAAAAGATCGTAATCGCCGACGCCCCCCTGGGTTGGCAGGATGTTGTCGCCGTCGCCCGCCACGGTGCTGAGCTCGAACTCTCGGAGCAGGCCTGGGCGCGGATCGACAATGCCCAGGCCATCGTGCGCAAAGTGGTGGACAGCGGCGAGCGCGCCTATGGCATCAGCACCGGCCTTGGGGCCTTGTGCAATGTGTTGCTGGCCGGCGAGCAGCTCAGCCAGCTGTCACGCAATACCCTGCTCAGCCATGCCTGCGGAGTTGGCCCGGTGCTGGCCGACGAACAGACCCGGGCGATCATCTGTGCGGCCATCATCAACTACAGCCACGGCAAGTCCGGGATCCACCGGCAGGTGGTCCAGGCGCTGCTGGCGCTGCTCAATCGCGGGATCACCCCGCAGGTGCCGTCGCAGGGTTCGGTGGGCTACCTGACCCACATGGCCCATATCGGCGTGGCGCTGCTCGGCGTCGGTCAGGTCAGCTATCGCGGGCACATCGTCAGCGCCGAGCAGGCCCTGGCCGAGGAAGGGCTGCAAGCGGTGCAACTGGGGGCCAAGGATGGTCTGTGCCTGGTCAACGGCACGCCGTGCATGACCGGCCTCGGTTGCCTGGCCCTGGCCGATGCCAGCCGCCTGTTGCAGTGGGCCGACGTGATCGGCGCCATGAGCTTCGAGGCCCTGCGCGGCCAGATCGCCGCCTTTGATGCCGAGATCATCGCCCTCAAGGCGCACCCCGGCATGCAGGTGGTGGGCAGCAACCTGCGGGCCTTGCTCGACCGCAGCGAGGTGATCGCTTCCAGCAAGGGCATCCGTACCCAGGACGCCCTGAGCATCCGCTCGATTCCCCAGGTGCACGGTGCTGCCCGGGATCAACTGGCCCACGCGGCCAGGCAGGTGGAAACCGAGCTCAATGCCGCTACCGACAATCCGTTGCTGCTGGGCACCCCGGACAACTATCGGGTGGTGTCCCAGGCCAACCCCCACGGCCAATCGGTGGCCCTGGCGGCGGACGTGCTGGCGATTGCCATGGCCGAGATCGGCTCCATCGCCGAGCGCCGCCTGGACCGCCTGATCAACCCCCATGTCAGTGGCCTGCCGGCGTTCCTGGTGGCCGAGCCCGGGGTCAACTCCGGGATGATGATCGTGCAGTACGTGGCGGCCTCGCTGTGCGCGCAGAACCGCCAGCTGGCACAGCCGGCGGTGCTCGACAATTTCGTCACCTCGGGCCTGCAGGAAGACCACCTGAGCCTGGGCACCAACGCCGCCCTGAAGCTGCTGCAGGTGCTGGACAACTGCACCCAGATCCTCGCCATCGAGTACCTGCTGGCGGCTCAGGCATTCGAATTTCTCAAGGAGCAGCGCTTCGGCACCGGCACCGGCATTGCCTGGTGCCTGCTGCGCGAGCGGGTTCCGGCCTACGACCAGGACCGCTGGCTGGCCCCGGATATCGCCAGCGTGGCGGCCTTGCTCAAGGACCCGCGATTGCTCAACAAACGCTTTTCCAAGGTGCAATAAAACGGATTTCCCCATCGCCAGCGTGCCAAGGCGCCACCTGCTCAAGCTGCGGGTGGCGACGGACAACGGAAGCTTCCGGAGCGACTGGCTAGTTATTACAAAACTCTCAAAAGGAGCATGAATGTGACTGCGCTAAACCTGATTCCCGGCCAACTGACCCTGGCCCAACTGCGGGCCATCTATCAGCAGCCGCTGACCCTGACCCTGGATGGCAGCGCCTCGGCGCAGATCGACGCCAGCGTCGCCTGTGTCGAGCAGATCCTCGCCGAGAATCGTACTGCCTATGGCATCAACACCGGTTTTGGCCTGCTGGCCTCGACTCGCATTGCCAGCGCCGACCTGGAAAACCTCCAGCGCTCGCTGGTGCTGTCCCACGCCGCCGGTGTTGGCGAGCCTATCAGCGATGACCTGGTACGCCTGATCATGGTGCTCAAGGTCAACAGCCTGAGCCGTGGCTTCTCCGGGATCCGCCGCCAGGTGATCGACGCCTTGATCGCCCTGATCAACGCCGAGGTCTACCCGCACATCCCGCTCAAGGGCTCGGTGGGTGCTTCCGGCGACCTGGCGCCTTTGGCCCACATGTCCCTGGTGCTGCTGGGCGAGGGCAAGGCGCGCTACAAGGGGCAGTGGCTGGAAGCGACAGCGGCCCTGGAAGTGGCCGGCCTCAAGCCGTTGACCCTGGCCGCCAAGGAAGGCCTGGCGCTGCTCAACGGCACCCAGGTTTCCACCGCATACGCCTTGCGCGGTCTGTTCGAGGGCGAAGACCTGTTCGCCGGCGCCCTGGTGTGCGGCGGCCTGACCGTGGAAGCGGTGCTGGGTTCGCGCTCGCCATTCGACCCGCGGATTCACGCCGCTCGTGGTCAGCGCGGGCAGATCGATACCGCCGCGGCCTATCGCGCGTTGCTGGGGGACAGCACCGAGGTATCCGCGTCGCACAAGAATTGCGACAAGGTCCAGGACCCGTATTCCCTGCGTTGCCAGCCACAAGTGATGGGCGCCTGCCTGACCCAGTTGCGCCAGGCTGCCGAAGTGCTGGTGGTGGAAGCCAACGCCGTGTCGGACAACCCGCTGGTGTTCGCCGCCGAAGGTGACGTGATTTCCGGTGGCAACTTCCACGCCGAGCCGGTGGCCATGGCCGCCGACAACATGGCCCTGGCCATCGCCGAGATCGCCTCCCTGAGCGAACGGCGGATCTCGCTGATGATGGACAAGCACATGTCCCAGCTGCCGCCGTTCCTGGTGGCCAATGGTGGGGTCAACTCCGGCTTCATGATCGCCCAGGTCACCGCCGCGGCCCTGGCCAGCGAGAACAAGGCCCTGGCCCACCCGCACTCGGTGGACAGCATCCCTACCTCTGCCAACCAGGAAGACCACGTCTCCATGGCCCCGGCCGCCGGCAAGCGCTTGTGGGAAATGGCCGAGAACACCCGTGGTGTCCTGGCTGTGGAATGGCTGGCGGCCTGCCAGGGGCTGGACCTGCGCGAAGGCCTGAAAACCTCGCCGACCCTGGAAAAGGCCCGTGCCACCTTGCGCGAGAAAGTGGCGTACTACGAGAAGGACCGCTTCTTTGCACCGGACATCAACGCCGCCAGTGAGTTGCTGGCTTCGCGTTGCCTGAACGGGCTGCTGCCAGCCCGGTTGTTGCCGAGCCTGTAATGCACGCCGGGCCGCCAGGCAGCTTCGCGCTCGGCGTGGAGCTGCGGCCCGTGCTGGTTGGCTTTACCTGCAAGACAGGCGCGGAGCGTCTGCTTCCTCCGCCCCGCACCCCTGCGCGGGGCGGACTTGTCCGATAACAATAAAAGGGACGATGACATGCAATCGCAAGACAGTGGACTACGCCGAGGGCTGACAGCCCGCCATATACGCTTCATGGCCTTGGGGTCGGCCATCGGTACAGGATTGTTCTACGGTTCGGCCTCGGCCATCCAGATGGCCGGGCCCGCCGTGTTGCTGGCCTACCTGATCGGTGGCGCGGCGGTTTTCATGGTGATGCGCGCCCTCGGGGAGATGGCCGTGCACAACCCGGTGTCCGGTTCGTTCGGGCATTACGCCAGCCAGTACCTGGGGCCGTTGCCGGGCTTCATCCTGGGGTGGACCTACGCCTTCGAGATGTTGATCGTGTGCCTGGCGGACGTGACTGCCTTTGGCATCTACATGGGCTTCTGGTTTCCCGAAGTGGCGCGCTGGATCTGGGTGCTGGGCATCGTGCTGTTCATCGGTGGCCTGAACCTGTGCAACGTCAAGGTGTTCGGCGAGATGGAGTTCTGGCTGTCGCTGCTCAAGGTCGGGGCGATCGTCGCGATGATCCTGGGGGGCTTGGGCATCATGCTCTTCGGTATCAGCAGCGCCGCGCAGGACCAGGCCACTGGCGCCGCCAACCTCTGGGCCCACGGAGGCTTCATGCCCAATGGCATCAGTGGGGTGATCGCCTCGTTTGCCGTGGTGATGTTTGCCTTTGGCGGCATCGAGATCATCGGGGTCACTGCGGGCGAGGCCCTGGACCCGAAGCGGGTCATTCCCAAGGCGATCAATGCCGTGCCGCTGCGTATCCTGCTGTTCTACGTGCTGACCCTGTTCGTGCTGATGTCGATTTTCCCCTGGCCGCAGATCGGTACCCAGGGCAGCCCGTTCGTGCAGATCTTTGACAGCCTGGGCATCAGCTCGGCCGCCACTATCCTCAATATCGTGGTGATTTCGGCGGCGGTATCGGCCATCAACAGCGACATCTTCGGCGCCGGCCGGATGATGTATGGCCTGGCCCGGCAAGGGCAGGCGCCCAAGGGCTTTGCCCAGGTGTCCAAGCACGGGGTGCCGTGGATGACCGTGGTGGTGATGGCCGTGACTCTGTTGATCGGGGTGGTGCTGAACTACCTGATCCCGGAAAACATCTTCCTGCTGATCGCTTCCCTGGCCACGTTCGCCACGGTCTGGGTGTGGCTGATGATTCTCCTGACTCACGTGGCCATGCGCCGTTCGATGACCGCCGAGCAGGTGGCCCAGTTGCAGTTCAAGGTGCCATTCTGGCCTTGGGCCCCGGCGGCGGCCATTGCCTTCATGCTGTTCATCTTCGGCGTGCTGGGCTATTTCCCGAAAACCCAGGGAGCGCTGATCGTCGGCGTAGTGTGGATCGCTCTACTGATCGTGGCCTATATGCTGTGGGTCAAGCCCATGGCGGGGCAGGCCCAGGCGATCATGAGCGACGCTCCTTTACCTACTGACCATTAATGGAGGTTGGATGAAAACTCTTTGGCAACACTGCAACGTCGCCAGCATGGCCTCGGGTGTTTACTCGATCATCGAGGATGCGGCCATGGTGACGTCAGGGGCGCACATCGAGTGGATCGGCCGGCGCTCGGAGGCGCTGGCCGGCGACTACGCCCAGGTCAATGACCTGGCTGGAGCCTGGGTAACCCCGGGCTTTATCGATTGCCACACCCACACGGTATTTGGCGGCAACCGCAGTGGTGAGTTCGAGCAGCGCCTGCAAGGGGTGAGCTATGCCGAGATCGCCGCTGCCGGCGGTGGTATCGCCAGTACCGTACGGGCTACTCGGGCCGCCACCGAGGAGGAACTGTTCGGCAGCGCCCGCAAGCGTCTGCTGAGCCTGTTGCGCGATGGCGTGACCAGCGTCGAGATCAAGTCCGGCTACGGCCTGGACCTGGCCAGCGAGCGCAAGATCCTGCGGGTGATCCGTCGCCTGGGCGAAGAGTTGCCGGTCAGCGTGCGCAGCACCTGCCTGGCGGCCCACGCCCTGCCGCCGGAATACGCCGAGCGCAGCGATGCCTACATCGAGCATATCTGCAGCGAGATGCTCCCGGCCCTGGCGGCCGAGGGGCTGGTGGACGCGGTGGATGCCTTCTGTGAATACCTGGCGTTCTCCCCGGAGCAGGTGGAGCGGGTGTTCATTGCCGCGCAACAGCTCGGCCTGCCGGTCAAGCTGCACGCCGAGCAACTGTCGTCGCTGCATGGTTCGAGCCTGGCGGCCCGCTACCATGCGCTGTCCGCCGATCACCTGGAGTTCATGACCGAGGAGGATGCAATAGCCATGGCGGCGTCCGGGACCGTGGCGGTGTTGCTGCCGGGGGCCTTCTATTTCCTCCGGGAAACCCAGCTGCCGCCAATGGAAGCCCTGCGCAAGCACGGGGTGAAGATCGCCGTGGCCAGCGACCTCAATCCCGGTACGTCACCGGCGTTGTCGCTGCGGCTGATGCTGAACATGGCCTGTACCTGTTTCCGTATGACCCCCGAGGAGGCCCTGGCCGGGGTTACCCTGCATGCGGCCCAGGCCCTGGGCATGGAAAAGACCCATGGTTCGCTGGAGGTGGGCAAGGTGGCGGACTTCGTCGCCTGGCAGATCGATCGTCCTGCCGACCTGGCCTACTGGCTGGGCGGCGATCTGGAAAAGCGCGTCGTGCGACACGGCGTTGAAGTGACTGTGTAGGAGAAGGGTTGTGGATAAGGTTCTGAATTTCAAACAAGGCCGGGTGCCGCTGCTGATCAGCATGCCCCACGCCGGTACGCGCCTGACCCCGGCGGTGGCGGCCGGGCTGGTGCCCCAGGCGCAGAGCCTGCCGGACACCGACTGGCACATTCCACGGCTGTACCAGTTCGCCCAGGAGCTGGGGGCCAGTACCCTGGCGGCCGAATATTCGCGTTTTGTCATCGACCTGAACCGCCCGTCCGATGACAAGCCCCTGTACGTGGGGGCCACCACTGGCCTGTACCCGGCCACCCTGTTCGACGGCGAGCCCTTGTTCGTCGAAGGTCAGGCGCCGTCCAGTGAGGAGCGCGAGCAGTACCTGCATGAGGTGTGGGGGCCTTACCACCGCACCCTCCAGCAAGAGCTGGCGCGGCTGAAGGCCGAATTCGGCTATGCCCTGCTGTTCGATGCCCACTCCATCCGCTCGCTGATCCCGCACCTGTTCGAAGGCAAGCTGCCGGACTTCAACCTCGGCACTTTCAATGGCGCCAGCTGCGATCCGCAACTGGCCAGCCGGCTGGAGGCGATCTGCGCCGGCCACGGCGACTACACCCATGTGCTCAACGGGCGCTTCAAGGGCGGGCATATCACCCGCCACTACGGCAACCCGGCCGAGCATATCCATGCCGTGCAACTGGAGCTGGCACAGAGCGCCTACATGGAAGAGTTCGAACCGTTCCGCTATCGCGAGGACCTGGCAGCACCGACCCAGGTGGTGCTCAAGGAATTGCTCCAGGGGCTGCTGGCCTGGGGGCAGGAACGTTACGCCTGACAGCAGGCGCTCCTACAACGGATACACGCTTTTTGTAGGAGCGCGCTTGCTCGCGAAGCGCCTTCGACCCCCGCGCAAAACCTGCAAACAACCCTGTTTTCTCCAAGGACATGCTCATTGCGTAATTCGGGTTTATGATGCCGGACGGCAGAATAAATGTAGTCCCCGCCAGGGATGAACCCGACCTCCACGGAGCGCGTAATGCAGACTTTGTACCCGCAGATCAAACCCTATGCCCGGCACGATCTGGCCGTCGACGAGCCGCACGTGCTGTATGTCGACGAAAGTGGTTCACCGGAAGGTTTGCCGGTGGTGTTCATTCATGGCGGGCCGGGGGCGGGCTGCGATGGGGCCAGCCGCTGCTACTTCGACCCGAATCTGTATCGCATCGTCACCTTCGACCAGCGCGGTTGCGGGCGTTCCACCCCCCACGCCAGCCTGGAAAACAATACCACCTGGGACCTGGTGGCGGACCTTGAGCGCATTCGCCAGCACCTGGGCATCGACAAGTGGGTGCTGTTTGGCGGCTCCTGGGGTTCGACCCTGGCCCTGGCCTATGCCCAGACCCACCCGGAGCGCGTGCTCGGCCTCATCGTGCGGGGCATCTTCCTTGCCCGGCCCCAGGAGATCCAGTGGTACTACCAGTGTGGCGCCAGCCGCCTGTTCCCCGATTACTGGCAGGACTATGTGGCGCCGATTCCCTTGGAAGAGCGGCATGACCTGGTCAGCGCCTTCCACAAGCGCCTGACCGGCACCGACCAGATCGCCCAGATGCATGCGGCCAAGGCCTGGTCGGGCTGGGAAGGGCGCACCGCGACCCTGCGACCCAACCCGTTGGTGGTGGACCGTTTCTCCGAGCCGCAGCGGGCGCTGTCGATTGCCCGGATCGAATGCCATTACTTCACCAACAACGCCTTCCTCGAACCTGACCAGCTGATCCGCGACATGGGCAAGATCGCCCATCTGCCCGGGGTCATCGTCCATGGCCGCTACGATGTGATCTGCCCGCTGGACAACGCCTGGGAGCTGCATCAGGCCTGGCCCAACAGCGAGCTGCAGGTGATCCGCGACGCTGGCCACGCCGCCTCCGAGCCGGGCATCACCGATGCTCTGGTACGCGCCACCGACCAGATGGCGCGCCGTCTGCTCGACCTGCCGCCCGAAGAAGCATGAAGGGCCTCTTGCAGCGCGTGCGTGGCGCGCGGGTGGAAGTCGCCGGGGAAATAGTCGGCGCGGTGGACCAGGGATTGCTGGTACTGGTGGCGGTGGAGCCCGAGGACACCCGGGCCAGTGCCGACAAACTCCTGCATAAGCTGCTTAACTATCGGGTGTTCAGTGATGCCGAGGGCAAGATGAACCTGTCCCTGGCGGATGTGCAGGGCGGCTTGCTGCTGGTGTCGCAATTCACCCTGGCGGCGGACACCAAGAGCGGGCTGCGCCCGAGCTTTTCCACAGCCGCGCCGCCGGCCCTTGGCGAAGAGCTTTTTGACTACCTGGTAGTGAAGGCGCAACAGTTGCATGGCAAAGTGGCATCAGGGCGTTTTGGCGCGGACATGCAGGTGCATCTGGTCAATGATGGCCCGGTAACCTTCCTGTTACAGACCTGAAAACGCCTGAAACAGCTTTTTCCACCGATTTGGGCCGGAAACTGCTGTTTTTCGCGATAAATACTTTGTTACCCCTGATGCGTTGTAACGCGGGCTACTAGATAATCGCGCGCTACGGGGATCAGCGTTCGTTGGTCCATTTTGACTTAAGTAGAGACTTGTCCACGGCCGTTTGGGGAATCATTTAGCCCCATCGGAGTCGGAACAATGCTCGCCAACCTGGCATATAGATAGCTGGCCGTTGGTTTTTTGATCTGTTTTCGGCGAGGGTTGCTCGTGATTGTTAGTCCCTGTAATGCACCAAACTTGTTTGCCAAACGGTTACGAAACGCACTGGTGACGGGCTCTGCGCTGGTCTGCCTGCTCGGCGCCGGTCAACTCATGGCATTCAATCTGGATGATGTATCGGTCAAGGCCAAGGACCTGGCCGGGCAGAAGTACGAGGCCCCGCGCAGTAACCTGCCGAACGAGTTCCGTGAGATGAAGTTCGCGGATTACCAAAAAATCCGCTTCCTCACCGAAAAAGCCGAATGGGCTGACCAGAAGACCCCGTTCAAGCTGTCGTTCTACCACCAGGGCATGCACTTCGACACGCCGGTGAAGATCAACGAGATCAGCGCCAACACCGTTACCGAGATCAAGTACGACCCGAACCGTTTCGATTTCGGCGACGTGAAGTTCGACCCCAAGGCCACCGAGAAGCTCGGCTACGCCGGTTTCCGCGTGCTGTACCCGATCAACAAGGCTGACAAGCAAGACGAGATCATGACCATGCTCGGCGCGAGCTATTTCCGCGTCGTTGGCAAGGGCCATACTTATGGCCTGTCCGCCCGGGGCCTGGCAATCGACACCGCCCTGCCATCCGGCGAGGAATTCCCGCGTTTCAGCGAGTTCTGGATCCAGCAGCCCAAGGCTACCGACAAGCACCTGGTGATCTACGCCCTGCTGGATTCGCCACGGGCCACTGGCGCTTATCGCCTGACCCTGCGGCCGGGCGCCGACACCATTGTCGACGTCAAGGCCCGGGTGTTCCTGCGTGACAAGGTCGGCAAGCTGGGCCTGGCCCCGCTGACCAGCATGTACCTGTTCGGCGCCAACCAGCCGTCGAAGGTCCTCAACTACCGTCGCGAACTGCACGACTCCAGCGGCCTGTCGATCCACGCCGGCAATGGCGAGTGGATCTGGCGCCCGCTGAACAACCCGAAACATCTGGCCGTGAGCAACTTCTCGGTGGAGAACCCGCGTGGTTTCGGCCTGCTCCAGCGTGGCCGCGACTTCAGCCACTATGAAGACCTCGACGACCGCTACGACAAGCGCCCAAGCGCCTGGATCGAGCCCAAGGGCGACTGGGGCAAGGGCACCGTCGACCTGGTAGAGATCCCGACCGCGGACGAAACCAACGACAACATCGTGGCGTTCTGGAACCCGGAAAAGCAGCCTGAGCCAGGCCAGCCGCTGGATTTCGCCTATCGCCTGCACTGGACCATCGACGAAGCCGCCCTGCATTCCCCTGACAGCGCCTGGGTACAGCAGACCCTGCGCTCCACCGGTGACGTCAAGCAGTCCAACCTGATCCGTCAGCCCGACGGCAGCGTGGCCTACCTGGTGGACTTCGAAGGCCCGTCCCTGGCGGCATTGCCGGAAAACGCCGACGTTCGCAGCCAGGTCAGCGTGGGTGACAACGCCGAGCTGGTGGAAAACAGCGTTCGCTACAACCCGGAAACCAAGGGCTGGCGCCTGACCCTGCGGATGAAGATCAAGGACGCGAGCAAGTCCACCGAGATGCGTGCCGCTCTGGTCCGCGACATTGCGCAGCCCGAGCCGGCAAAGGCCTCGACGCCGAACTCCAACTCCTCCATCGCCAAGGCCGACAAGATCGCCGCCAAGCAGCAGGAGAAGAAAGAGAAGGAAGCCGCAGCGGCAGCCGCCAAGCAGGCGCAAGCCCAGCCGGGCAAAGAGGCTAAAGACGCCAAGAACGCCAAGGACAAGGACCACAAAGACGCCAAGCAGCCTGCTGCTGCGGACGCGGCCCCAGCCACACCGGAACCGGTTAAAACGGAGCAAGTCCTGACCGAGACCTGGAGCTATCAGTTGCCTGCCGATGAGTAACTCTCAACTACAGCCAGCGTCTCTTGCCGAGTACCTGGCGCATTTGCCGATGTCGGACCAGCAGCGCGCGGAACTCGCGGGCTGCCAGTCCTTCAGCGAATTGCACCAACGCCTGTCGTCCAGCACCTTCGATGGCCCCACCGATGCCGCCCAGGCCTCGGTGGGCCAGCGCCTGACCCTGAGCACCGCCGCTGAGCTGGTAGAAGCGGAAATGCTCGCGGTGGACGCCGAGGGCCGGGTCTGCCTCAAGGCCACGCCACCGATCCGCCGCACCAAGGTGGTCCCGGAGCCGTGGCGCACCAATATCCTGGTGCGCGGCTGGCGGCGCCTGACCGGGCGTACCAACCCGCCAGCGCCGAAGAAGGACGAACGGGTACTGCCGGCCGCTCGCTGGCGTACCGTCGGTTCTATCCGCCGCTACATCCTGCTGGTGCTGATGCTCGGCCAGACCATCGTCGCCGGCTGGTACATGAAAGGCATCATGCCGTACCAGGGCTGGTCCTTCGTCGACCTGGAAGAGGTCATGCACCAGCCGCTGATGCAGACCGCCCAGCAAGTGCTGCCTTATGCCCTGCAGACCAGCATCCTGATTCTATTCGGGATCCTGTTCTGCTGGGTCTCGGCAGGTTTCTGGACCGCCCTGATGGGCTTCCTGGAACTGCTGACCGGCCACGACAAGTACCGCATCTCCGGGGCCAGCGCCGGCAACGAGCCGATTCCCAAGGATGCGCGCACCGCACTGGTGATGCCGATCTGCAACGAAGACGTGCCCCGGGTGTTTGCCGGCCTGCGCGCGACCTTCGAGTCGGTGGCGGCCACCGGTGACCTGGACCGCTTCGACTTCTTCGTCCTCAGCGACAGCAACGACAGCGATATCTGCGTGGCCGAGCAGCAGGCCTGGCTTGATGTCTGCCGCGAAGCCAAGGGCTTCGGCAAGATCTTCTATCGCCGCCGTCGCCGCCGAGTGAAGCGCAAGAGCGGCAACCTCGACGACTTCTGCCGTCGCTGGGGCGGTGACTACAAGTACATGGTGGTACTGGACGCCGACAGCGTGATGAGCGGCGAATGCCTGACCAGCCTGGTACGCCTGATGGAAGCCACGCCGGATGCGGGGATCATCCAGACCGCGCCACGGGCCTCGGGCATGGACACCCTGTATGCGCGCATGCAGCAGTTCGCCACCCGGGTCTACGGCCCGCTGTTCACCGCCGGCCTGCACTTCTGGCAGTTGGGGGAATCCCACTACTGGGGGCACAACGCGATCATCCGCATGCAGCCGTTCATCGAGCACTGTGCCCTGGCGCCGTTGCCGGGCAAGGGTGCCTTCGCGGGTGCGATTCTCTCCCACGACTTCGTCGAAGCCGCGCTGATGCGCCGTGCCGGCTGGGGCGTGTGGATTGCCTACGACCTGCCGGGCAGCTACGAAGAGCTGCCGCCGAACCTGCTGGACGAACTCAAGCGTGACCGGCGCTGGTGCCACGGCAACCTGATGAACTTCCGCCTGTTCCTGGTCAAGGGCATGCACCCGGTGCACCGCGCGGTGTTCCTCACCGGGGTGATGTCCTATCTATCGGCGCCGCTGTGGTTCTTCTTCCTGGTGCTGTCCACGGCCCTGCTGGCGGTCAACACCCTGATGGAGCCGCAGTACTTCCTCGAGCCGCGGCAGCTGTATCCGCTGTGGCCGCAGTGGCATCCGGACAAGGCCATCGCGCTGTTCTCCACCACCATCGTGCTGCTGTTCCTACCCAAGCTCTTGAGCATCATCCTGATCTGGGCCAAGGGTGCGAAAGAGTTCGGTGGCAAGTTCAAGGTGACCCTGTCGATGCTCCTGGAGATGCTGTTCTCCATGCTGCTGGCGCCGGTGCGGATGATTTTCCACACCCGTTTCGTACTGGCCGCGTTCCTGGGCTGGGCCGCGACCTGGAACTCGCCACAGCGTGACGACGACTCCACGCCGTGGAGCGAAGCGGTCAAGCGCCACGGTCCGCAGACCCTGCTGGGCTTCTGCTGGGCGCTGCTGGTGATCTGGTTGAATCCGAGCTTCCTCTGGTGGCTGGTACCGATCGTCGGTTCGTTGATGCTGTCGATCCCGGTGTCGGTGATCTCCAGCCGCGTGGGCCTGGGCCTGAAGTCCCGTGACGAAAGCCTGTTCCTGATCCCCGAGGAATACGCTCCGCCACAGGCGCTGCTGGCAACCGACCAGTACACCCATGAAAACCGCTGGCATGCGCTCAACGACGGCTTTGTCCGGGCCGTGGTAGATCCGCAGCAGAACGCCCTGGCCTGTGCCCTGGCGACCTCGCGCCACACCCAGGCCGAGCCCATCGAGTGGCTGCGCCAGGAGCGTGTACGCCATGCCCTGAAAGTCGGCCCGGCGGCCCTGAACAACAGCGAGCGGCTGGCGCTATTGAGCGACCCGGTAGCCCTGGGGCGCCTGCACGAGCAGGTCTGGAGCGAGGGGCACAGCGAATGGCTGAGCGCCTGGCGCCAGTCGGTGGATGCCGATCCCCATGCACCGCTGCTGCCGTTGCAGCCGTTGAACGCGGCGCCGCAACCGGCCTGAAGCCAACGCCCTTGAGCTCTTGCTCAAGGGCGTTTTGCTTTATGGCGCCAATGGCCGCCTACGCCTTGTCGGAGGCTGTGGCAGCGGCCACCGGTCGCTCCCCCTGAAACAACAAAAATCCTTGTGCAAATGGCCGAGTGCGTTAGCATCGCACCCGCAAATTTCTGCGCGCAATCGACAACGGCCTGCCATTCGAAGCACTCAAGCAGATGACCGCCGTGCGCAGACACCACAATAAAATGGCTTCAGGGGACTTGAGATGAAGAAGTATCTTTCGCTGCTGCTGGCGGGTGCCGCAGCCCTGCTGGCGGTCAACACGGCCCAGGCCGGTGCTATCGACGACGCGGTCAAGCGCGGCACGCTGAAAGTCGGCATGGACCCGACCTACATGCCGTTCGAGATGACCAACAAGCGTGGCGAAATCATCGGTTTCGAAGTCGACCTGCTCAAGGCCATGGCCAAGTCCATGGGGGTCAAGCTGGAGATGGTTTCCACTGGCTACGACGGCATCATCCCGGCCCTGCTGACCGACAAGTTCGACATGATCGGCAGCGGCATGACCCTGACCCAGGAACGCAACCTGCGCCTGAACTTCAGCGAACCCTTCATCGTGGTCGGCCAGACCCTGCTGATCCGCAAGGACCTGGAAGGCACCATCAAGTCCTACAAGGACCTGAACAGCGCCGACTACCGCATCACCTCCAAGCTGGGCACCACCGGTGAGATGGTCGCCAAGAAGCTGATCGCCAAGGCCAAGTACCACGGCTACGACAACGAGCAGGAAGCGGTGCTGGACGTGGTCAACGGCAAGGCCGACGCCTTCATCTACGACGCTCCGTACAACGTGGTGGCCGTCAACAAAGTGGGCAATGGCAAGCTGGTATTCCTCGACAAGCCGTTCACCTACGAGCCCCTGGCCTTCGGTTTGAAGAAGGGCGATTACGACAGCATCAACTTCATCAACAACTTCCTGCACCAGATCCACGAAGACGGCACCTACGATCGCATCCATGACAAGTGGTTCAAGAGCACAGAGTGGCTCAAGGACATGGAATAGGTGTCAGGCAACTGACTTCTGGTTGATCGCGAGCAAGCTCGCTCCTACAGGGCGCATAGCGTTTTTGTAGGCGCGAGCCTGCTCGCGACGATGCCCACCCGGGCTCTGCCGAACCTCCCCCGCTGCAAACCGCTGGAACCTGCAAAGTGAACAAACACAAGAAAGCCCAATGGCCCTGGCACGTGCTGACCGTGCTGGTGTTGATCGGTCTGGCTGGCGCGCTGTACTACGCCACCTCGTTGATGTCCTACGAGTGGCGCTGGAACCGTGTCCCCCAGTACTTCGCCTATCAGGCCGAAGAGTCCCAGCGGGCGGCGGAAATCTCCACCGTCGCCGAGGTGGTGCGCCAGGGCGGCAAGGCACAAGTCACGCTGCGTGGTGACTCGGGTGCCGAGCAGCATCTGAGTGTCGATGAAAGCAGCTTGCAGGTGGCTAGCGGCGATGACGTGGCCGAAGGCGATGTCATCGGCGTGACCCGGCACTGGGCCGCGGGCCCTCTGTTGTGGGGCCTATGGACCACCTTGTGGCTGTCGGTGGTGTCCGGCGTGCTGGGGCTGCTGATCGGCCTGGGTACCGGCCTGTGCCGGTTGTCCAGCAACCCGACCCTGCGCGACCTGTCGACGATCTATGTCGAACTGGTGCGGGGCACGCCGCTGCTGGTGCAGATATTCATCTTCTATTTCTTTATTGGCACGGTGCTCAATCTGTCCCGGGAGTTCGCCGGGATCGCCGCGCTGTCGCTGTTTACCGGGGCCTATGTGGCGGAAATCGTTCGCGCCGGGGTGCAGTCCATCGCCCGCGGGCAGAACGAAGCCGCCCGCTCCCTGGGGCTCAGCGCCGGCCAGTCGATGCGCCATGTGGTGCTGCCCCAGGCCTTCAAGCGGGTGCTGCCGCCGCTGGCCGGGCAGTTCATCAGCCTGGTCAAGGACACCTCCCTGGTGTCGGTGATTGCCATAACCGAACTGCTCAAGAGCGGCCGGGAAGTCATCACCACGTCGTTCTCGCCATTCGAGATCCTGTTCTGCGTGGCGGGCCTGTATTTGTTGATCAACCTGCCGCTGTCGAAGATGGCCAGCCGGCTTGAACGGAGGCTCGCGCAAAGTGATTGAAGTCCGCGATCTGGTAAAAGTCTTCGACACCCGCGGCCAGGTGGTGCGCGCCGTGGATAACGTCACCACCCAGGTGGCCAAGGGCGAGGTGCTGGTGGTGATCGGCCCGTCCGGCTCCGGCAAGTCGACCTTCCTGCGTTGCCTCAATGGCCTTGAAGAGTTCGATTCCGGCTCGGTGAGCATCGACGGCCTGCAACTGGCCGACCCGAGGACCGATGTGAACGCCTACCGCCGGGAAGTCGGCATGGTGTTCCAGCACTTCAACCTGTTCCCGCACATGACCGTGCTGGAAAACCTCTGCCTGGCGCAGAAGGTGGTACGCAAGCGCGGCAAGCAGGAGCGCGAGGCCAAGGCCCTGGCGTTGCTGGAAAAGGTCGGGATCGCCCAGAAGGCCCACGAGTTTCCTTCGCGGCTTTCCGGTGGCCAGCAGCAGCGTGTGGCCATCGCCCGAGCCCTGGCCATGGAACCCAAGGTGATGCTGTTCGACGAGCCAACCTCGGCCCTGGATCCGGAAATGGTCGGCGAGGTGCTGGATGTGATGAAGACCCTGGCCCTGGAAGGCATGACCATGGTCTGCGTGACCCACGAGATGGGCTTTGCCCGGGAAGTGGCGGATCGGGTGCTGTTCTTCGATCACGGCAAACTGCTGGAAGACGCGGCGCCGCAGGTGTTCTTCGATGCGCCGCAAGACCCACGGGCCCAGGCTTTCCTGCGCCAGGTGCTGTAAGGCCGGCTCCTGCATTTCCCGGTAGGAGCCGGCTTGCCGAAGCGGCTCAGACCCGGAAACGCCCCACCAGGCTTTGCAGGTGAATCCCCAGCCGCGCCAGCTCGGCGCTGGACGCGGCGGTTTCCTCGCTGGCCGATGACGTCTGTTCAGACACATCCCGCACATTCAACACGCTGCGGTTGATCTCTTCCGCCACCGCGCTCTGCTGCTCTGCTGCCGCGGCGATCTGCTGGTTCATCGCCTGGATCGCCGACACGGTACGGGTGATGTTTTCCAGGGAACCACCAGCCCGGCGTGTCAGCTCGACACTGCTGTCGGTCAGGCTGCGGCTGGTATCCAGGGTGCTGGCCACCTGCTGGGTGCCGCTTTGTAGGCCAACGATGAGCTCAGCGATTTCCTCGGTGGATTGCTGGGTACGTTGCGCCAGGCTGCGTACTTCATCCGCCACCACGGCAAAACCCCGCCCGGCTTCACCGGCCCGGGCGGCCTCGATGGCGGCGTTCAGGGCCAGCAGGTTGGTCTGCTGGGCCACCGACTTGATCACATCCAGGACGCTGCCGATCTTGTCGCTTTCCTGCTTGAGATGGCCCATGGCCTCGGTGGAATGGCCCACCTCGCTGGCCAGGCGCTCGATCTGGGCGATGGCTTCGTTCACCACCCGGTCACCCTCGCGGGCCTGCTGATCGGCGGCTACAGCGGCCTCTGAGGCTTCTTCGGCATTGCGCGCCACTTCCTGCACGGTGGCGGCCATTTCGTTCATGGCCGTGGCCACCTGGTCGGTCTCGACTTTCTGGCTGTTGACCCCGGCGCTGGTCTGTTCGGTCACCGCGGACAGTTGCTCGGCGGCGCTGGCGATCTGGGTCACGCCGTCGCTGATGCCGCCGATCAGTTCCCGCAAGCTCACCGTCATGCGCTGCATGGCTTTCTGCAGTTGGCCCAGTTCATCGCGGCGCTCTACGGCGAGGTTCTGGCTCAGGTCCCCGGAAGCCACGCGCTCGGCGGCCTTGAGGGTCTGCTGCAGCGGCTGGGTGATCTGCCGGGTGATGGCCCAGGCGGCGATCAGGCCGAACAGCATGGCCAGCAAGGTGGCGATCAGCAGGGTGCTCTTGGCCTGCGCGGCGTCGCTGTCACGCTTGGTGGTCTGGGCCACGGTCAGCTGCTTGCTCAGGTCCATCAGCCGGTCGCCCTGGGCGGCCATGCGCTTGAGCGCAGCCGCGCTGGCTTCTTCGGCGTCGCTGTAGGCGCTGACGGCCATCCGGTAGGCCTTCAGCGAGTCGCTGGCCTGTTGCAGGTTGGCAACGTGCTGCTCGGGCAGGCGCGAAGGCAGGCTGGTGAGGTTGTTCAGGGCGTTGTCGATGGCGTCCAGCGCCGGCTGCTTGGCCTCGGGCTTGGCGCTGTAGGTGTAGCCGCGTACCTGGAAGCGTGCCTGCTGGATCAGCTTGGACAGGTCGATCACGCTATTGAACTGCGCCACGCTGTCGCCTTGCAGCAGTGAGTTCTCAACCTCCGCGACCCGGGCCACGGCATTGTCCGCGGTGGCGCCAAGCTGGGACCTCGCGGCCTCGCGGCTGGCGGTGGCGCGAGTCATGTCGGCAAAGGCCTTCTGGTATTCGGCCACGGCGTCCAGTTGCTGGTCGACCATGGTGATGCTTTCCGGTTGCTGCAGTTGCGCGCGAGCGTCCTGCAGGCCGTCGTTGAGTTGCTTGAGGAAGTCGTTGACCGCGGCCGGGCCGTGTTCACCGCGGCTCATCTCGTAGTTGAGGCGGGCGATGCGCAGGTCCTTGGTCAGGGCGTAGATAACGGAAATATTGCCCAATTTGTCGCCCCGGTCGATCACCCGGCTCAGGCCGGTCCAGCCGGTGGCGGTGATCAGCAGGGTCAGGAGCAGTACCAGGCCGAAGCCGATACCCAGCTTGAGGCTGACGCTTACGTTTCCCAGGTTTCTGGCTAGCCAACGGTACATTCTGCGAACTCCCTTTTAGCAATGTGCGCTTAACCATAGGCTATCGGCGGGAGTGGGGGATTCTGTAGCTTGACTGGCTAGTTGCCATTACGACCGTGAGGTCCGGCTGGCCACTTGGCCAGCACGCACATGGGGGCTCAGAACAGGCGCGAAAGCAGGGCGGTGACCGCGGTTTCGACCCGCAGGATGCGTTCGCCCAGTTGCACCGGTTGCAGGCCGGCCTTGTCCAGAAGATCGATCTCGTAGGGAATCCAGCCGCCTTCCGGGCCAATGGCCAGGGTGACGGCCTGGTCCAGCCCGCGAGGGCAGGGCGGATATGGGCCAGGGTGGCCCACCAGCCCCAGGGTGCCAGCGCTGAGGGCCGGCAGGCGGTCTTCGACGAAGGGCTTGAAGCGTTTTTCGATCAGGACGTCGGGCAGCACGGTGTCACGGGCCTGTTCCAGGCCGAGCACCAGGTGTTCGCGAATCGTTTCGGGCTCCAGGAACGGGGTCTGCCAGAAGCTCTTTTCTACCCGGTAGCTGTTCACCAGCACCAGCCGCGGCACGCCCATGGTCGCTATGGTCTGGAACACCCGGCGAAGCATTTTCGGGCGCGGCAGGGCCAGCACCAGGGTCAACGGTAGCTTGGCCGGTGGCGGCTGATCGAGGGTCACTTGCAGTTCGGCTTCAGCAGGCTCCAGGCGCAGTACCTGGGCACTGCCCATCAAGCCGCCAATGCGCCCGACCCGCAGGCTGTCGCCGACCGCCACCCGATGCACGTCCTGCATGTGGGTCAGGCGTCGGTCGCGCAGCACTACCCGGTCGGCCGCAATGAAATCGGCTTCTTCCAGAAGCAGCAGGTTCACGCTTGGGTCGCTGGCGGCTGGTCGTTGTGGTCGTCGGCCGGTTCATCGTCCGGGTGCTCGCCACGTTTGCTGATCAGCCCGCCGAACAGCACGCCGATCTCGAACAGCAGCCACATGGGCACGGCCAGCAGGGTCTGGGAGAAAATGTCCGGCGGGGTGAGGATCATGCCCACCACGAAGCAGCCGATGATCACGTAAGGGCGGATCTTGCGCAGGTACGCCACGTTGACCACGCCTATCCACACCAGCAGGACCACGGCCACCGGGATCTCGAAGGCCACGCCGAAGGCGAAGAACAGGGTCATGACGAAATCGAGGTAGCTGGTGATATCGGTCATCATCTCCACGCCGGCCGGGGTGGCGGCGGCGAAGAACTTGAAGATCAGCGGGAACACCAGGAAGTAGGCGAACGCCATGCCGATGTAGAACAGCAGGATGCTCGACACCAGCAAGGGCACGGCAATGCGCTTTTCATGCTTGTACAGGCCGGGGGCGATAAAGCCCCAGATCTGGTGCAGGATCACCGGGATCGCCAGGAACAGCGAGACCATCATGGTCAGCTTCAGCGGCGTGAGGAACGGCGAGGCGACGTCGGTGGCGATCATCGTCGCGCCGACCGGCAGGTACTGGCGCAGCGGTGTGGAGACGATGGTGTAGATCTGCTGGGTGAAGGCGAACAGCCCGGCGAAGATGATGAAGATCGCCGCTACGCAGCGCAGCAGGCGGGTGCGCAGCTCGGTGAGGTGCGACACCAGCGGCATGTGTTGGTCGTTCTCTGGGATATCGCTCATGGTGCTCGCGGCGGCAAGGTGGAGTCGTGGGGGGCCGTGGTGGCGGGTGTTGCCACTGGGGCTGCGGGCGCTGCGGTCGGTGCCGGTGCTGGTGTCGATGGCAGAGGCGCGGGCACTTCGCTGGCTGGCGGCGCTTCGGCGACCGTAGCGGCGCCTGGCGCGTGAATCGTCTGCTCGGCCACAGGCTCTACCGGAGTCGGTTGCTGCTGGGTCGGGGCGAGGATTTTCCGCGCTTCCTGCTCCAGGGACAGAATGTGCTCGTTGTGCAGTTGCCGGCGGATTTCGTCGGCACCGATTTCACGTTCAACTTCCTGTTTTATCGCGTTGAAGCTGCGCTTGAGGCGCCCGACCCACAGGCCGGCGGTGCGCGCAGCGCCGGGCAGGCGCTCGGGGCCGAGCACCAGCAGGGCCACCAGGCCCACCAGCAGCAGTTCAGAGAAGCTGATACCAAACATTAGTCAGTGCTCACGAGTCTTTGCGGGTCGGCTCTTCGACTTTCTGCGCCTGCACATCGATGGTGTGCGGCTGGTTCAACGGCGCGCTCTGCTGCGGCTGAACCGGTGGCACAGGCTGCGCCGCTGGCGGGACCACGGGTTCGGCAGGCTTTTCGTCGTCATTCATGGCCTTGCGAAAGCCCTTGATCGATTCGCCGACGTCGGTGCCCAGGTTCTTGAGCTTCTTGGTGCCGAATACCAGTACCACGACCACCAGGATGACGATCCAGTGTTTCCAGTCAAAAATGCCCATGCTGCGTTTCCTCTTAGAAAGTTGTTCAGGCGGACGGACGCGAGGCTTTCTCGGCGTGTCCGGACAAACCGAAGCGGCGGTCCAGCTCATCGAGCACGGCCTGGGGATGCTGCCCCAGCTGCGCCAGCATGACCAGGGTGTGGAACCACAGGTCCGCGGTTTCGTAGATCACATCGCTGCAGTCGCCGCTGATGGCAGCGTCCTTGGCGGCGATGATGGTTTCCACCGATTCTTCGCCGACTTTTTCCAGAATCTTGTTCAGGCCCTTGTGGTACAGGCTGGCAACGTAGGAGCTGTCGGCTGCGGCGTCTTTACGCTCTTCCAGCACCTGGGCCAGACGGGTGAGGGTATCGCTCATGTCAGTGTCCTGCAGAATAGATCGCGTGCGGGTCCTTGAGGACCGGTTCGACGGTTTTCCACTCGCCATCTTCATAGACGCGGTAGAAACAGCTATGGCGGCCGGTATGGCAGGCGATGTCGCCGATCTGCTCAACCATCAGGATGATCACATCGGCGTCGCAGTCCAGGCGCATTTCATGAAGCTTCTGCACGTGCCCGGATTCTTCGCCCTTGCGCCACAGCTTGCCACGGGAACGTGACCAGTAGATGGCGCGATTCTCGGCAGCGGTCAGGCTCAGGGCCTCGCGGTTCATCCAGGCCATCATCAGTACGCGCCCGGTCTTGTGATCCTGGGCGATGGCCGGCACCAGGCCGTCCGCACCCCATTTGATCTGGTCCAGCCAATCTTTCATTTTCGACTCCGACAACCGGGCTCTACCCGCTGGTGACGCCTCGGCGATTTCGACAGTTTGCCAGCAGGTCGCGCCACTGGCTATCGGCGAACGATCAGATACAAACCGACCGCAATCATGATGCCAGCAGGCCAGTGCCCCAGCTCATGCAATGGACCGCCGGCGGCCAGGACCGCGCCACCGCCCAGGTGGGCAGTGCCCAGCAGGCGCAGGAACCAGTCGTCCTTGCGCTTGTGCCAGGGCGCCGGCGGATCGGCGGCATGGGGCTGCGACATGCGCTCCAGCAGGTCGCGGGTCATGTTGGCCAGGTGCGGCAACTGTTCGATCTGGCTGTGGATATTGCCGAGCACGGTCTTGGGGCTGACCCGTTCGCGCATCCAGCGTTCGAGGAAGGGTTGCGCGGTGTTCCACAGGTCCAGGTCCGGGTACAGCTGGCGGCCCAGGCCCTCGATGTTGAGCAGGGTCTTCTGCAACAGCACCAGCTGCGGCTGAACTTCCATGTTGAAGCGCCGAGCGGTCTGGAACAGGCGCATCAGCACCTGGCCGAAGGAAATGTCCTTCAGCGGTTTTTCGAAGATTGGCTCGCACACGGTGCGGATCGCCGCCTCGAATTCGTTGAGCTTGGTTTCCGCCGGGACCCAGCCGGAATCAATGTGCAACTGGGCCACGCGGCGGTAGTCGCGCTTGAAGAAGGCAAACAGGTTGCGGGCCAGGTAGTCCTGGTCTTCCGGGGTCAGGCTGCCGACGATGCCGCAGTCGATGGCGATGTACTGCGGGCTCCAGGGCTGCACGGTGCTGACGAAGATGTTGCCCGGGTGCATGTCGGCGTGGAAGAAGCTGTCGCGGAACACCTGGGTGAAGAAGATCTCCACGCCACGCTCGGCGAGCATCTTCATGTCGGTACGCTGGTCGGCCAGGGTGGCCAGGTCGGTGACCTGAATGCCGTAGATGCGCTCCATCACCAGCACTTTGGGCCGGCACCAGTCCCAGTAGACCTGGGGTACATAGAGCAGCGGCGAGCCTTCGAAGTTGCGCTTTAGCTGGCTGGCGTTGGCCGCCTCGCGCAGCAGGTCGAGCTCGTCGTAGATGGTTTTCTCGTAGTCGCTGACCACGTCCACCGGGTGCAGCAGGCGCGCGTCGGCGGAGAGCTTTTCCGCGGCACGGGCTAGGATGAACAGCCACGCCAGGTCCTGGGCGATGATCGGCTTGAGCCCGGGGCGGATCACCTTGACCACCACTTCTTCGCCGGTCTTGAGCTTGGCGGCGTGCACCTGGGCCACCGACGCCGACGCCAGGGGCTCGATGTCGAAGCGGCTGAACACGTCGCTGATCTTCTTGCCCAGCTGCGCTTCGATCAGGGCCACGGACTTTTGCGAGTCGAACGGCGGCACCCGGTCCTGCAGCAGCATCAGCTCGTCGGCGATGTCTTCCGGCAGCAGGTCGCGGCGGGTCGAGAGGATCTGCCCGAACTTGATGAAGATCGGCCCCAGGTCCTGCAACGCCAGGCGCAGGCGTGCACCGCGGCTCAGGTCCAGTGGCTTGCGCGGGAACCAGCGCCAGGGCAGGGCGAAGCGCAGGGCCAGGAGGAACCAGGGCAGGGGCAGGTCGAACAGCAGGTCATCGAGGCGGTAGCGGATCACGACGCGCTGGATGCGCAACAGACGGCGGACGGCAAGCAGCTTCATGCGTTATCGCTTGGGTCAAGGGATCGGGAAAGGCGCTCCAAGCGCGCCTCGAGACGTTCCAGGTCGAGTTTGGCCTGATCCAGCTCGCGAAAGCGCGCTTCGGCTTCGCGTTGACCCACCAGGGTCCGCGATTCTTCGGCGAGGAATTCGGCGAGGTTCTGGTTGAGGCTGGCAAATCCTTGCTGATACCAGCGGGCGCGGCTGCGCACATGGCCACTGAACAGCTGGGTGGCCACGGGGCCCAGCCAGCGCGAGAGTTCGTATTCCCAGTCCAGCTTCAGGTCCTGAAGGGTTGCTGCCAGGTCCAGCAGCACGCCGCTATCGCCTTCCAGCTCCACTTCGGGGCCGTGCAGGACCGCGGTCTTGTCCTTGCTCAGGGCCAGGCGCAGCAGGCTCGAGGCCGGTGCGCGCAGGGTGCAGTCCGGGTCCGCGGCCCACTGGCTGGCGAGCATCAGGCCTTCATCGCTGGGCAGGATGAACAGCTGCAGCGCCGGGTTGCGGCATTCCACGGCGATCACCTTGCCATTGAGGTGCTGCAGGCGCGGCAGCGCCGTGCTGTCCAGACGCAGCACCCGATTGATGCCGGTCTCGACGCTGGCGAGCAGGCCGCTGAGCAACATCAGGGCTTGATGCCGCGGTGCAGGGCGACGATGCCTGCGGTCATGTTGTGATAGGTCACGCGGTCGAAGCCGGCCTCGACCATCATCGACTTCAGGGTTTCCTGGTTGGGGTGCATGCGGATCGATTCGGCCAGGTAGCGATAGCTTTCCGAGTCGTTGGTGATCAGCTTGCCGGCTAGGGGCATGAAGGCGAACGAATAGGCGTCGTAGACCTTGGACATCAGGGCGTTGGTGGGCTTGGAGAACTCCAGCACCAGCAACCGGCCGCCGGGCTTGAGCACCCGCAACATGGAGCGCAGGGCGTCTTCTTTATGGGTGACGTTACGCAGGCCGAAGGCAATGGTCACGCAGTCGAAATGGTTGTCCGGGAAGGGCAGTTTTTCCGCGTCGGCCTGGACGAATTCGACGTTGCCGGCCACACCCAGGTCCAGCAGGCGGTCGCGACCGACCTTGAGCATGGACTCGTTAATGTCAGCCAGTACCACTTGGCCGGTCGGGCCTACCAGGTGGGAGAAGCGCTTGGTCAGGTCGCCGGTACCGCCGGCGATGTCCAGTACGCGATTGCCGGCGCGCACGCCGGACAGCTCGATCGTGAAGCGTTTCCACAGGCGGTGCATGCCACCGGACAGCACGTCGTTCATCAAGTCGTACTTGGCCGCTACCGAGTGGAACACCTCAGCGACTTTTTCCGCTTTCTGGCTTTCAGGAACATTCTTGAAGCCGAAGTGAGTGGTGGGTTCGGCATCGCTGCCTTTGCGCTGATCAGTCATATCGCTGTCACCAAAAGAGAATGCGGGACATTCTAATGCCGGTGGCGGTCTTTGTCTTGGCAAGGCTGAATGTAAGATAGCGATCCGCCGGGACGTTTTGACGCACGCAGGGTCAAGATGCTTCAGGCAAGTCCCGAAACAGCAGGAGACCTTCAATGGCCCGTATTAGTGTTGAACGTGCCCATGGCCTGGGCAAGCAGGCAGCCCGTGAAAAGGCCGACAAACTGGCGCAGAAACTCGCCGATCAATATGGCCTGGAGCCGCAGTGGGCAGGCGATACCCTGAACCTCAAGCGCTCGGGCGTCAAAGGCGCGGTGCATGTGGGTGAAGAATCGATCCGCATCGACGTGGAACTGGGGATGTTGATGTCGGCCATGAGCGGCACCATCAAGTCGGAAATCGAAAAGGCTCTGGACAAGGCTCTGGTCTGAACCGGCTCCTACATGAATTCATGACAGTCGTTAGGGTGCCGATTCTAATTTTTCTCTCTAGGTTGTGCCTCAGGTCCTCTTTCCGAGGGCAGTTCCTCAAACCTTCTGCGCGTGAGGTGCACCATGGCCAAAGTAATTCTGAAGAAAAAAGTTGATGCCCAATCGACTGCCCTGAGTGAAGTCAAATCCTATGCCCGCAAGATCTGGCTGGCAGGCCTGGGGGCCTACGCCAAAGTCGGTCAGGAAGGCAGCGAGTACTTTCAGGAGTTGATCAAGGCTGGTCAATCCGTTGAAAAGAAAGGCAAAAAAGTTGTCACTGAACAACTTGAAGCAGCCAACAGTCAGATAGATGGCGTTAAAGGGGATGTCAGCACTCTTAAAGGCAAAGTCGAAGTGCAGCTGGACAAGGTCGAGAAGGCTTTTGACACGCGCGTCGCCAGTGCCTTGAATCGTATCGGCATTCCGTCTAAACATGACGTTGAGACACTCTCTGCTAAGCTCGATGAGCTGACGGCGTTGCTCGAACGTGTCGCGCGTAAACATTAAGGAGAACGGGATGGCTGGTAAAAAGAATACTGAAAAAGAAGGCAGCTCGTGGATCGGGAAAGTCGAAGAGTACTCCCGTAAAATTTGGCTTGCTGGTTTAGGCGTGTACTCGAAAATCGACTCTGACGGCAGCAAGCTTTTCGAGACATTGGTCAAAGATGGTGAGAAAGCCGAGAAACTGACTAAGAGCGTAGTCGGCAAGAAAGTTGATGCGGCCAAAGATTCCGCAACTTCGGCCAAGTCGCGTATCAGCGACGTCAAGGATCGCGCCCTGGGTAAGTGGGATGAACTGGAGGGCGCTTTCGACAAGCGCTTGAACAGCGCCATCTCGCGTCTGGGCGTGCCTAGCCGCAACGAAGTCAAGGCCCTGCACGACAAGGTCGATACCCTGACCAAGCAGATTGAAAAACTCACAGGTGCCAAGGTTGCGCCGGTTGCAGCCAAAACTGCAGCTGCCAAGCCTGCTGCAAAACCCGCAGCCAAGCCTCTGGCCAAGCCTGCCGCTAAGCCTGTCGTCAAGGCCGCCGCTAAACCCGCAGCCAAGCCGGCCGCGAAAACCGCAGCGGCCAAACCAGCCGCCAAACCGGCTGCCAAGCCTGTAGCGGCCAAGCCCGCTGCCAAGCCAGCAGCCAAGCCCGCGGCGAAAACCGCAGCGGCCAAGCCAGCGGCCAAACCGGCCGCCAAGCCTGCAGTGGCGAAAAAGCCTGTGGCCAAGAAGCCTGTGGCTGCCAAGCCAGCGGCCAAACCAGCAGCCAAGCCCGCTGTCGCGGCCAAGCCTGCAGCCCCGGCCCCGGCCAGCTCGGCGAACTCCGCCGCAGCCCCGAGCCCGGCTGCAACCCCGACTGCCGCGCCAGCTCCAGCGACGCCAAGCAGCCAGTCCTGATCCCATCAGGAACAAAAAAACGCCCGGCCTGGGAAGGCCGGGCGTTTTTTTTGAGGCTTCTAGCCCTGCTCATCCAGGTAGCGCAGCGCCATCTGTTCGGTGGCCATCTTTGCCGGCGGCAGCAGGTGTGGCGCCACCAGCATCATGATCTGGTAGACCACCAGCCGGACTTCGCCTTCGCGATCGAGAATCCGCTGGTAATCCAGAGAGAACAGCAGGGTCATGGTGATCTGTTCCACCAGCTGCCCCAGGGCCTGGGTGCCGCTGACCAGTTGCCCCTGAGCCTTGAGCCGGGCCAGCAAGGAGGCCAGGGTGCGTTTCAAGGCATTGAGCAGATTGCGAATGCCCTTGGCCAGTTTTGGCAGGCGCCCGGCCAGGTTGGACAGGTCCTGAAACAGAAAGCGGTAGTGGGCCAGGCGCTCGACGATCAGGTGCAGGAACAGCCAGTAGTCTTCCGCCGCCAGCTGGACGTCGGACGGTGGGTCCAGCAATGGCGTCAGTTCGTTCTGAAAGCGCTCGAACAGGCCGAGCACCAGCGGCTCCTTGCCATGGAAGTGGTAGTAGAGGTTGCCGGGGCTGATCCCCATTTCATTGGCCACCTCCATGGTGGAGACATTGGGCTCGCCCTTTTGATTGAACAGTTGCAGGGCACATTCGAGTATCCGGTCGCGGGTCTTCATCCTGACTTCTTGTCGGTCCATTGAAGGGGCACGGCTCCGGCGTGGAACCGTGGTGCAAAGTGTCTTCAGCGCACGCGCACGTAGGTGCCGGGCGCAGCCTCCATCGGTGGATAGTTCTGGTTGCCCAGGGTGGTGAGGGTTTCCCGCTGCGCCCCTGAACGCTCCTGGACCCAGGTCAGCCACTGGCTCCACCAGCTGCCGTCCACATGCTCGGCATCGTAGTACCAGGCCCGCGGGTCGCTGCTGAGCTTGCGGTTCTCCACGTAGTTGGCCTTGGGATTGCTCGGCGGGTTGAGGATGCTCTGCACGTGGCCGCTGTTGGACAGCACGAAGCGCCGTTCGCCGCCCAGCAGCAGGGTCGAACGGTAGACCGCGTCCCAGGGCGTGATGTGGTCGTTGATCCCGGCCACGCTGAAGCTGTCCACCGTGACCTTCTGCAAGTCGATCGGTGTGCCGCAGACTTCCAGCCCGCCGACATGGCTCAGGGGGTTGTGCTTGAAGAAGTCCAGCAGATCGCCGTGCAGCGCGGCCGGCAACCGGGTGCTGTCGTTGTTCCAGTAGAGAATGTCGAAGACCGGCGGCTCCTTGCCCAGCAGGTAGTTGTTGACCCAGTAGTTCCAGATCAGGTCGTTGGGGCGCATCCAGGCGAACACCTTGGCCATGTCGCGACCGTCCAGTACCCCTTGCTGATAGGAGCGACGCTTGGCCGCTTCGAGGGTCTTCTCGTCGGCGAACAGCGTTGCCGGGCTGTCCATCTGGCTGTCCAGCAGGCTCACCATGTAGGTCGCGCTGGATACCCGGCGCAGCTGGCGCTTGGCCTGCAGGTGGCCTTGCAGGGCGGCGATGGTCAGCCCTCCGGCACAGGCTCCCACCAGGTTGACTTCGCGACTGCCGGTAATCGCCCGGGTGACGTTCAGCGCTTCTTCGGCCGCCTCGACGTAGGTCGACAGGCCCCACTCGCGGTGCCGCACATCCGGGTTGCGCCAGCTGACCATGAACACCTGCAGGCCGTTTTTCAGCGCGTACTGGACGAAGCTGTTGGTCGGGCTCAGGTCGAAAATGTAGTACTTGTTGATTTGTGGCGGCACGATCAGCAGCGGCTTGGCGTACTGTTTTTCGCTCATGGGGCTGTACTGGATCAGCTCCAGCAATTCATTGCGAAACACCACTGAGCCCGGGGTGACCGCCAGGTTCTTGCCCACTTCGAAGGCGTGCTTGGTCACCTGGCTGGGCAACCCGTTGTTGTGCAGCAGGTCATCCAGCAGGTTGCCGATGCCCCGCACCACGCTGTTGCCTCCGGTGTTGAAGATCTCCTTGAGGGCCAGGGGGTTGAGCAGGGTATTGGAAGGCGCAACGGCATCATTGAGCAGGGAAAAGGCAAAGTGTGCCCGGGCCCGGTCGTCCTCGCTCATGCCGCTGTCGTCGATCCAGTGGCGCACCTGCTTCTGCCAGCTCAGGTAGGCCTGCAGGCCGCGCCGGTAGAAGGGGTTGAGGCTCCAGGCCGGGTCGGCGAAGCGGTTGTCCTTGGGGTTGGTCTTGTGCAGGGTTTCCCCCAGCAGCACACGCCCCAGCTGGCCGCCCAGGGCCAGGGTATGCCGGGCACTGTGCAACGGATTGCGCAGGCTGTGGGCCGCCAGGCTGCGCAAGGTGGAGAACAGGTCCCGGCCGCGCAGGCCGGTGATCGCGCTCTGCGCATTGATATACGCGGCGGGTGACGGCAATGAGCCCGTCGCAGGTTTGTCTTGCATGAGTCAACACTCCTTCGTCAAACCACTAACAAGCAGACCAATCCAAGACAGACAACATAGTCGGTCCTGGCCCTTCTTGCGCGCGACGATCCTGTCGACAGGTATCTTTTACTTGGTAGGGCGCACAGGTTCGGGATGCGGGTGCATCACCGCCCTTTGGCGTTCTTCCTGGAGGAACTTCATGATGATCGGGGCGACGGCCTCGGCCCGGGTGATCAGGAACAGGTGGCCATCATCGATGATGTGCAACTGGGCATTGGGTATGCGCCAGGCCAGCATGCGCATGTTGATCAGGGGAATCAGCGGGTCGTCATCGCCGGCCAGCACCAGGGTCGGCTGATGGATCTTGTGCAGCCAGTGAATGCTGGTCCAGCCCAGGCCCGCGAATAGCTGCCAGTAGTAGCCGAGCTTGCCGGCCGAGCGCACCTTGGCTGCGTGTTCCGCTGCCAGGCTCGGGTCGCGGCGGAAGGAGCCGCCATAGATCAGCGGCGCGATGCGCATCACATGGGAGGGCTGCACGTAGCGCCGTGGACTGGCCATCATCCACAGCACCTTGGGTTTGCCCGGGACCATGAACGCCCCGGCCGCGGTGGCGGCCAGCACCAGCTTCTTGCAGCGCTCGGGGTAGTCGTAGGCGAACTGCTGGGCCAGCGCGCCGCCCCAGGACACACCCACTGCATTGACCTGGCCGTAGTCCAGATAGTCGAGCATCCGCGCGGTCAGCTTGGCCAGCCCGGGAAAGCGGTAGGGCCGGCTCGGCGTGGAGGAGCCGCCGACACCGGGGACATCGAAGGCGATCACCTCTAGGTCCGGATCCAGGGCCTGGACAAAGGGAAACACCAGCTCCAGGTTGGCGCCGATGCCGTTGAAGATCAGCAGCGGCGTCAAGTGCGGCTTGCCTGGGCGTACCGCGGTGCGGATGGTCTGGCCATCCAGGTCGACGGTGCGGAATATGAATGAGTGTGGCATGCCGTAGCCCTGTGAATTAAACCGTCGCAGCCGCCATCCCGGGCGTCCTGCGGATTTCCTGAGGCCGAGCCTCTTGTCAAGAATAGGGCTTGGCGGAACCTCCTGGCGCCGCCGTGTCGATGGCCGGGGCTCAGCGCTCGTGGACGTAGGTCCCGGGCGCCGCCTCGGCGGCTGCGAACTTCTTGTTACCCAGGCTGGTGGGCGCCGGCTTCAGGTCACCTGAGCGTTCCGCCTGCCAGGCCTGCCAATGCAGCCACCAGGAATCGGTGTGCTTGATCGAGTTTTCCTGCCACTGGTCGGGGCAGGCCGGAATGTCGGTGCTGGTCATGTAGCGCGCCTTGGGGTTGCCAGGCGGGTTGAGGATGCTCTGGATATGGCCGCTGCTGGAGAGCACGAACTCGACGTTGCCGCCAAACAGCTGCGCCGACTTGTAGCAGGACTTCCACGGGGTGATGTGGTCGTTGGTGCCGGCCAGGGAGAAGATATCGGCGGTCACCTGCTTGAGGTCGATCGGCGTGCCGCACACTTCCAGTGCATTGGCGCGCACCAGCGGGTTGTTCTTGAACATTTCGATCAGGTCGCCATGGAAGGCGGCGGGCAGGCGGGTGGTGTCGTTGTTCCAGAACAGGATGTCGAACACCGGCGGCTCGTTGCCCAGCAGGTAGTTGTTGACCCAGTAGTTCCAGATCAGGTCGTTGGGGCGCATCCAGGCGAACACCTTGGCCATGTCGCGGCCTTCCAGGACTCCGGCCTGATAGGAGTGGCGCTTGGCCGCTTCCAGGGTCTGCTCGTCGACGAACAGCGCTACCTGGGTGTCCAGGGTGGTGTCCAGTACGCTGACCAGCAGGGTCAGGGCGTTGACCTTCTTCTGCCCCAGCGCCGCGTAGTGGCCCAGCAGCGCGGTGCAGGTGATGCCGCCGGAGCAGGCACCGAGCATGTTCACGTCCTTGCTGCCGGTGATCGCGGTCACTACGTCGACCGCTTCTTTCAGGGCTTCGATGTAGGTGGACAGGCCCCATTCGCGCTGGGCCTTGGTGGGGTTGCGCCAGCTGACGATAAAGGTCTGCACGTTGTTGCGCAGGCAGAAGCGCGCCAGGCTCTTGTCCGGGCTGAGGTCGAAGACATAGAACTTGTTGATCTGCGGTGGCACCACCAGCAGCGGGCGCTCATGCACCTGCTCGGTGATCGGCCGGTACTGGATCAGCTCCAGCACGTCATTGCGAAACACCACCGCGCCTTCACTGGTGCCCAGGTTCTTGCCCACTTCGAAGGCGTCCATGTTGACCTGGCTGGGCATGCCGCCGTTGTGCACCAGGTCCTTGGCCAGATGGGACAGGCCGTCCAGCAGGCTCTTGCCGCCGGTTTCGAAGAAGCGCTTGACCGCTGCTGGGTTGGCCGCGCTGTTGGTCGGGGCCATGGCTTCGGTCATCAGGTTGATCACGAAGTGGCCGCGGCTGATGTCCTGCTCGGACAGGCTGCTGTCGTCGATCCAGTCGTGGAGCTCCTTGCGCCACGCCAGGTAGGTTTGCAGGTAGCGTTTGTACAACGGGTTCTGGCTCCACGCGGGGTCGTTGAAGCGACGGTCGTCGCTCTCCGGCTGCAGGGTGGATTTGCCGAACATCACGTTCTTAAGTTCGATGCCGAAATGGGCGACGTGCTTGACGCTGTGGATGGGTTGTTTGATGGCCTGGGCAAGCACCATTCGAGCGGAAGTAAGCAGGTCCTTTCTACGCAAGCCAATGACCGGATTGAGCCCCAGGGTATTTTCCGAGGCTTGGCGTTTCAGGTCATCGTTATTCTTGTTACTCATCTACGACGCTCCATTGTCCTGAGACGAGTACCGGACCTGCTGTGCAGTCACACAGCACGATGCCAGGTACTACTGCTCGGGTGACCGTTGATTGCGCACCGCTGCTTTTTTGTTCCGAAAGCTCTGCAGGGAACTTGCCAGCTCCATTGGTTACCCGAGTTTAATTTTTTCCGCAAGCAGGCCATTCATTGGCCATACAGCCAAGCATTCAAACAGATGAAATTAGAAAATGCCCTCTAAACCATCGGAGCCTTGAGCTAGAGCATCAGCTTGACGATGGACTCGTTCGGATCGCGGGATTTTCCGGCAGCCTTGAGCTCCGCCAGATAGTCGTTCCACAGCTCGTCCTGGCGCAGCGCCAGTTGGTAGAGGTAGTCCCAGGTGAACAATCCGCTGTCATGACCGTCGTCGAAGGTCAATTTCAGTGCGTACTGGCCCGCCGGTTCAACCTTGGTCAGGCCGACGCCGAGCTTGCCGAATTGCAGGATGGGTTTGCCGTGGCCCTGGACCTCGGCGGAGGGAGAATGCACCCGCAGGAGTTCTGCAGGCAGGTGATAGACCTCGTCCGGCCCGTAAGTCAGGGTCAGGGTTTTCGAGGCTTTGTGCAGGTTGATACCGGTGGGAAGTTTGCTCATGACCTGTAGTCCTTCCGGCAGGAGCCGGCTTGCCGGCGATCGGGGGAGGCCCTATCGCTGGCAAGCCAGTCCCTGCATGGGTGGCGAAGGTTTACAGGATATAACGGGAAAGGTCTTCGTTCTGCGCCAATTCGCCCAGGTGGCTGTTGACGTAGGCGGCGTCGATGCGGATCGGCTCTTCGCTGTGGGCGCTGGCCAGGTCACCGGCACTGAACGACACCTCTTCCAGCAGGCGCTCGAGCAGGGTGTGCAGGCGACGGGCACCGATGTTCTCGGTCTTCTCGTTGACCTGCCAGGCGATTTCCGCCAGGCGCTTGATGCCTTCGGGCAGGAACTCGATGTTCAGGCCTTCGGTCTTCAGCAGCTCGCGATATTGCTCGGTCAGCGAAGCGTGCGGCTCGCTGAGGATGCGCTCGAAGTCTTGCGGCGACAGCGCCTTGAGTTCCACGCGGATCGGCAGACGGCCTTGCAGCTCCGGTACCAGGTCGCTGGGCTTGCTCAGGTGGAAGGCACCGGAGGCAATGAACAGGATGTGGTCGGTCTTGACCATGCCCAGCTTGGTGTTGACGGTGCAGCCTTCAATCAGCGGCAGCAGGTCACGCTGCACGCCCTCGCGGGAGACGTCCACACCGCCGGCGTTGCCGCGTTTGGCCACCTTGTCGATCTCGTCGATGAACACGATGCCGTGCTGCTCGACGGCTTCCAGGGCCTTGGCCTTGAGTTCTTCGTCGTTGACCAGGCGGCTGGCTTCTTCGTCGCGTACCAGTTTCAGCGCTTCCTTGACCTTAAGCTTGCGGTTCTTGCGCTTGCCCTTGCCCATGTTGGCGAACAGGCTCTGCAGCTGGTTGGTCATTTCTTCCATGCCCGGTGGCGCGGAAATGTCGACGCCTGCAGCTTCCGCCACTTCGATCTCGATTTCCTTGTCATCCAGCTGGCCTTCGCGCAGGCGCTTGCGGAACAGCTGGCGGGTGTTGGAGTCCTGGGCCGGAGCCGCGTCGTCGCTGTTGAAGCCGGTGCGTGCCTGGGGCAGCAGGGCATCGAGGATGCGTTCTTCGGCGGCGTCTTCAGCGCGATGGCGAACCCGGATCATTTCCTGTTCGCGGAACATCTTGATCGCCGCGTCGGCCAGGTCGCGGATGATGGATTCAACGTCGCGGCCCACATAGCCGACTTCGGTGAACTTGGTGGCCTCGACCTTGATGAAGGGCGCATTGGCCAGCTTGGCCAGGCGGCGGGCGATCTCGGTCTTGCCGACACCGGTCGGGCCGATCATCAGGATGTTCTTGGGGGTCACTTCAACGCGCAGCTCGGCCGGCAGTTGCATGCGGCGCCAGCGGTTGCGCAGGGCGATAGCGACGGCGCGCTTGGCATCGTCCTGGCCGATGATATGGCGGTTGAGTTCGTGGACGATTTCGCGGGGTGTCATGGACATAGTAGTTGGCGGTCCTCAAGCAAGAATGAATGCCGTGGCGCAAGCGCCGCAACAGGCTTATTCCGCGAGATCCTGCTCCTCGATGGTTTGAGTGTGGTTGGTGAATACACAGATGTCGCCGGCGATGCCGAGTGCGGTCTCGACGATTTCACGGGCCGACAGGTCGGTCTTTTTCAGCAGGGCGCTGGCAGCGGCCTGGGCGTAGGCGCCACCGGAGCCCATGGCGATCAGCCCGTCCTCGGGTTCAACCACGTCGCCATTGCCGGTGATGATCAAGGAGGCATCCTTGTTGGCCACGGCCAGCATGGCTTCTAGGCGGCTCAGGGAACGATCGGTGCGCCATTCCTTGGCCAGCTCTACGGCGGCACGGACCAGATGGCCCTGGTGTTTCTCCAGTTGGCCTTCAAAGCGCTCGAACAAGGTGAAGGCGTCGGCGGTGGCCCCGGCAAAGCCGGCGATGACCTGGCCGTGATAGAGGCGGCGGACTTTTTTCGCGTTGCCTTTCATCACGGTGTTGCCGAGAGAAACCTGGCCGTCGCCGCCCATGACGACTTTGCCGTGGCGGCGGACTGAAACGATGGTGGTCAAGGGGGGAGTCTCCACACAGCGGGGCGAAAGTGCCCTGATGGAAACTCATATGGGGGTGGCCGGGCGTTTTTCAACCGGAGGTTGCAGCGAGGGACCGGCGGTCATTGTTGCATGCTGCAAGCGCTGCGCGGGCAGGCCCGCTCCTACGGGGGGCCATGTAGGAGTGGGCTTGCCCGCGATCAATCGCGTAGCGGTCGGCTTAGCGGCTCTGGCGCTGTTGTAACAGCAGGTTGCTGAAGCCGGCGCCGGCCAGTTGTTTCTGCGCCACGGTCAGCTGTTCGCGGTTGCTGAACGGGCCTACCAATACCCGGTACCAGGTTTCATCCTTCACCGTGCCGGATTCCACCGAGACCGACTGGCCCAGCAGGATGATCTGCGCCCGGACCTTGTCGGCATCGGCTTCCTTGCGGAACGAACCGGCCTGGAGGAAGAACTTGGTCACCGGCGCCGCCTTGGCCACGGGTGGCGCTGGTGGCGGGGTGATCCCGGCCAGGGCTGCCTGGGCACGGGCGGTGTCGATCTTGGCCGCTTCCGCCGGGGTTACCGGGGTGGTGGGCACTGGTGGCACCTGTGGCGTTGGCAGGGTTTTTTCCGGCACCGCTTCCGGCGGCACGATGACCTCCGATTCCGGCAGCAGGGTGTAGAAGTCGTATTTCGGCTTCACCGGTTGCTGGGGGCTCGGCGGGGTTTTGTTGGCCTCGGCGATCTTGGTGGCTTTCTGCTGTTCGATCTTCTCGCGCTTGACGCTGTCGCCGCCCTTGCCGGGCTCGAGCTTCATCAGGAACACGATGAAGGCACCGATGGTCAGGCCGATGGCCAGCCACAACCAGCCCGGAATCGGCTTTTTGGCCGGGGCCTGGTAACGGCTGGCGCCACGCTTGGGTGCAGGTTTTTTCTTGGCAGCCAACTTACATTTGCTCCAGGACTTTGAGGCCCAGCAGTTCCAGACCTTGCTTGAGGGTGCGCCGGGTCAGCTCGGTGAGGCGCAGACGGCTGTGCATCTGGGTCGGCGTCTCGGCTGCCAGGATCGGGCAGTTTTCATAGAAGCTGGAGAACAGCCCGGCCACGTCGTACAGGTAGGTGCAGAGGATGTGTGGCGTGCCCTTCTCGGCGACGTTGTTGAGAATCTCGCCGAACTGCGCCAGCTTGGCTGCCAGCTCCAGTTCCTGGGCCGCGTGCAGTTCGATCTGCCCGCCGACTTCGCTGAAGTCCTTGCCCAGCTTGCGGAACACACCGGCGGCGCGGGTGTAGGCGTACAGCAGGTACGGCGCGGTGTTGCCTTCGAAGTTGAGCATCAGGTCGAAGTTGAAGCTGTAGTCGCTGGTGCGGTGCTTGGACAGGTCGGCGTACTTCACCGAGTCGATGCCCACCACCTTGGCGATGCTGCGCAGGTCGGCTTCCGGCAGTTGCGGGTTCTTTTCCTTCACCAGGGCGTAGGCACGCTCTTCGGCTTCGGTCAGCAGGTCGATGAGCTTCACGGTGCCGCCGTCGCGGGTCTTGAACGGACGGCCGTCGGCGCCGTTCATGGTGCCGAAGCCCATGTGCTCCATTTCCATCGGATGGGTCACGAAACCGGCCTTGCGGGCCACGGCGAACACTTGCTGGAAGTGCAGGGCCTGGCGCTGGTCGACGAAGTACAGGGCGCGATCGGCCTTGAGCTTGCCGCTGCGGTAGCGCACGGCCGCCAGGTCGGTGGTGGCGTACAGGTAGCCGCCGTCAGCCTTGACGATGATCACCGGCAGCGGCTCGCCTTCGGCGTTCTTGAACTCGTCGAGGAACACGCACTGGGCGCCGTTGCTCTCCACCAGCAGGCCCTGGGCCTTGAGGTCGTTGACCACGTTGATCAGGTCGTCGTTGTAGGCGCTCTCGCCCATCACGTCGGCCATGGTCAGCTTGACGTTGAGCAGCTCGTAGATCTTCTGGCAGTGGGACAGGGAGATGTCCTTGAACTTGGTCCACAGCTCCAGGCAGTCCGGGTCGCCGGCCTGCAGCTTGACCACCAGGCCGCGGGCGCGGTCGGCGAAGGCTTCGGACTCGTCGAAGCGCTGCTTGGCGGCGCGGTAGAAGTTCTCCAGGTCCGACAGCTCGTCACTGGTGATGGGGTTTTCTTCCAGGTAGGCCATCAGCATGCCGAACTGGGTGCCCCAGTCGCCCACGTGGTTCTGGCGGATCACGGTGTCGCCGAGGAACTCCAGGACCCGGGCCACGCCGTCGCCAATGATGGTGGAGCGCAGGTGGCCAACGTGCATTTCCTTGGCCAGGTTGGGTGCCGACATGTCGATCACGGTGCGCTGAGCCGGGCCGGCCTTGCGTACGCCCAGGTGGTCGTCGCCAAGAGCGGCGTCCAGGCGCGCGGCCAGGGCCTGGGTGTTCTGGAAGAAGTTGATGAAGCCGGGGCCGGCGATTTCCGCCTTGCTCAGGTCTTCATGGGCCGGCAGGGCGGCGATGATTTTCTCCGCCAGGTCGCGCGGCTTCATGCCGGCCGGCTTGGCCAGCATCATGGCGATGTTGCTGGCGAAGTCGCCGTGGGTCTTATCGCGGGTGTTTTCGACCTGGATCGCCGGCGTCAGGCCTTCTGGCAACACACCTTCGGTGACGAGTTGGGTGATGGCTTGCTGGATGAGCTGGCGAATGGTGTCTTTCATGGTCTTCTCTTTCGACCGCTGGCGCGGCGGCGCTTCGGTGCGCAGGTGGAAAAACTGGGCATTATCCGTTGCTGGAACGGGCTTGCCAACTATAGAGGACTGCTTGGGGATCGATGGCGGCATTCGATTGCCTTCGCCGGCAAGCCCGCTCTTGCGGGTTTGATGCTGCCCATTGTAGGAGCGGGCTTGCCCGCTCTTGCGGGTTTGATGCTGCCCATTGTAGGAGCGGGCTTGCCCGCGAAAGCACGACCTCGATCAATACAGATCCACGGGATCCACATCCAGCGACCAGCGGACCTGCCGCCCGCTGGGCATCTGTTCCAGCACCAGCAGCCAACTGCTGAGCAACCGATGCAAGGGCGCTCGGGCATTGGCCTGCAGCAGCAATTGCGCGCGATAACGTCCGGCGCGCCGCTCCATCGGAGCCGGCACCGGGCCCAATAGTTCGATGCCCCCCAGGTTCTGTTCCGCCAGCAGGCGCTCGGCCTCGCTGCAGGCTTCATCGAGGAACCCCTCGGCCTGGCCCGGTTTGTGGGCTTCGGCCCGCAGCAGCGCCAGGTGGGCGAAAGGTGGCAGGCCGGCGGCGCGGCGCTCGCTCAGGGCCTGTTCGGCGAAGGCGAAGTAGCCCTGCTCGGTCAACTGCACCAGCAACGGGTGGTCGGCGAGGTGGGTCTGGATGATCACCTTGCCCGGCTCTTCGGCCCGGCCGGCCCGCCCGGCGACCTGGACGATCAGTTGCGCCATGCGCTCGCTGGCGCGGAAGTCGCCGGAGAACAGGCCGCCATCGGCATCGAGGATCGACACCAGGGTCACCCGGGGAAAGTGATGCCCCTTGGCCAGCATCTGGGTGCCCACGAGGATGCACGGCTGGCCTTTTTGGATGGTGGCGAACAGCTGGTTCATCGCGTCCTTGCGCGAGGTGCTGTCGCGGTCCACCCGCAGCACCGGGTAGTCGGGAAACAAGATGCCCAGGCGCTCTTCCGCCCGCTCGGTGCCGGCGCCCACGGGGCGCAGGTCGACCTTGCCGCATTGCGGGCAATGGCGCGGAACCCGCTCCACATGGCCGCAGTGGTGGCAGCGCAGCTCGCCGGAACGCTGGTGCACGGTCATGCGTGCATCGCAGCGCTGGCATTCGGACATCCAGCCGCAGTCGTGGCAGAGCAGGGTCGGGGCGAAGCCGCGGCGGTTGAGGAACACCAGGACCTGCTGGCCGGCGGCCAGGGTCTGGCCGATGGCTTGCTGCATGGGGCCGGAAATACCGCTGTCCAGCGGGCGGCTCTTCACGTCCAGGCGCAGGAAACGCGGCTGCTTGGCGCCGCCGGCCCGCTCGTTCAGGCGCAGCAGGCCGTAGCGGCCGGTGTAGGCGTTGTGCAGGCTTTCCAGGGACGGCGTGGCCGAGCCCAGGACGATGGGAATGTTTTCTTGGCGCGCACGTACCAGAGCCAGGTCGCGGGCGTGGTAACGCAAGCCTTCCTGCTGTTTATAGGACCCGTCGTGCTCCTCGTCGATGATGATCAGGCCAGGGTTCTTCATCGGCGTGAACAGGGCCGAGCGGGTGCCGATGATGATGTCGGCCTCGCCGTCCCGGGCAGCCAGCCAGGCGTCCAGGCGTTCGCGGTCATTGACCGCCGAGTGCAGCAGGGCGATGCGGGCGTTGAAGCGTTGCTCGAAGCGCGCCAGGGTCTGCGGGCCGAGGTTGATCTCCGGAATCAGCACCAGGGCCTGCTTGCCGGCTTCCAGGGTTTCGCGGATCAGTTGCAGGTAGACCTCGGTCTTGCCGCTCCCGGTGACCCCGGCCAGGAGAAACGCGTGATAGCTGTCGAACCCGGCGCGGATGGCTTCATAGGCGGCGCGCTGCTCGCTGTTGAGCGGCAGTTCGGGCTGGGCCAGCCAGTGTTCGTGGCGCACGCCCGGCGCGTGCTTGCGCACCTCCACCTGCACCAGGTCCTTGGCCCGCAGCAGGTCGAGGCTGTCCTTGCTCAGCATCAACTTGCTCAGCAGGGTATGGGGCACGCCGTGTGGGTGCTGGGCCAGGGTTGCCAGGGCTTCGCGCTGGCGTGGGGCGCGAGCGATGCGCGGGTCGTCGAGCCGGGCCCCGGGGGCTATCGACCAGAAGCGCTCCTGGCGGGCCTCGGCCAGCTCGCCCTGGCGCAACAGCACTGGCAATGCCCAGCTCAAGGTGTCTCCCAGGCTGTGCTGGTAGTACTGGGCGGTCCACAGGCACAGCTTGAACAGGGCCGGCGGTAGCGGAGGCGTGGGATCCAGCAGGGCCAGGGCCGGCTTGAGTTTTTCCGCCGGGACCTCGCTGTGATCCGCCACCTCCACAAGGATGCCGATCATTTCCCGGCGGCCGAATGGCACCCGCAGGCGCATGCCGGGGTGCAACTGGGCACGCAGCACCCCGGCCGGAGCACGGTAGTCGAACAGGCGGCGCAGGGGCGAGGGCAGGGCGAGGCGCAGGATGGCGTCGGGCACGCGGGACAATCTCGTTGAGCAGAGGGTAAATAGGCCCCGGAGCCTAACAGAGCAGCGGTGGAGTGTCCTGTATAAGCGTGCGTGGCACCTGTACCTGCGGGGTCTGCCTGGGCATGGAGCCGGTTTTTCAGTTCAGGGGGTGGCAAAGCCTGGGCTGTCAAGGTTGCACCGGCTTTTTCTGATGGGCTGCACTCAGGATCGCTTGCGCGTTTGACGCGGTCTGGTAGAATTCGCGCCCTAATTCGTGCGGTATTCAACAATAGTGTTGGGTGGCGGCACGCTAGCCTGAGGAATACACCATGAAAGCCGATATCCATCCAGTATACGAAGCCATTACCGCTACCTGCAGCTGCGGTAACGTCATCGAAACTCGCTCCACCCTGGCCAAGCCTCTGAGCCTGGACGTGTGCAACGAGTGCCACCCGTTCTACACCGGCAAGCAAAAGACTCTGGACGTTGGCGGTCGTGTCGACAAGTTCAAGTCGCGCTTCGGTGCTTTCGGCGCAACGAAGAAGGCCTGAGGCTGATCGTTCTGGAAAGCCGATACCGACTTTCCTCGCTGATGAAAAAGGCGTCCCTAGTGGGCGCCTTTTTTGTGGGCGCGATTTGGCTGACAGCGGCCGAGGCGTTTTGCCCGGCGCCCAAAGGGCTGTTGCCGGCAACGGTGCTGCGGGTGGTGGATGGCGACACTCTGCACCTCAAGGATGGCCGCAGGTTACGCATGATCGGCCTCAATGCCCCGGAGCTGGCGGGCAAGGGGCTCCCTGCCGAGCCCTTCGCCGAGGCGGCGCGGCAGCGCCTGCGACAGCTGGTGGCACAGAGTGGTGGGCGGGTCGGCCTGCTGCCGGGGCGTGAAAGGCAGGATCGTTACGGTCGTGTCCTGGCCCATGTCTATGGCGTCACTGGTATCAACTTCGAAGCCCGGTTGATCGCGGAAGGCTTGGCCTATCGGATTGCCGTGCTGCCAAACGTCGCCCTGGCGAGCTGCCAAAAGGCTGCCGAGAACCATGCGCGCCGAGCCGGGCTGGGGCTTTGGCGACGTTCACCTGTACTCACGGCGCAGCAGATCCATCGCGCGGGCTTTGCTCTGTTCGAAGGGCGAGTGAGCAGGGTGCAGCGCAATCGCGGTGGTCTTTGGATCACATTGCAGGGGCAGGTTGTATTGCGCATTGCACCCAATGTTCTGCGGCGCTTCGATCGCCGGCTGCTCAGTGGCCTTTCGGGGCGCCGGATCGAGGCTCGCGGCTGGGTTGTCGATCGCTCGCGTCAGCCTGGCCGGCAATCTGCACATCCGCGCTGGATGTTGTCCGTGACAGACCCTTCCATGCTCGGACTTATCTGATAAAGAAAAATTGTAGACATTTTTTTAATAGATTGTGAACAGTTGAAAGCCTTGTACCCCGCGGCTCTTGGCCCAAAGTCGTACGCTAGGGGCCTTGACAGGGGTGACCGGGCAGTCTTGTGGGGACTATGCGACACGAGTATCCTCGGCGGTCCGTCTGTCCAACAGCAAAAAGCGGAATGCCCACATGTCTGATTTGAAAACTGCCGCTCTCGAATACCATGCCAATCCTCGTCCAGGAAAGCTGAGTGTCGAGCTCACCAAGGCCACTGCTACCGCTCGTGATCTGGCGTTGGCCTACAGCCCCGGCGTAGCCGAGCCGGTACGCGAAATCGCTCGCGATCCGGAACTGGCCTACAAGTACACCGGCAAAGGCAACCTGGTTGCCGTCATTTCCGATGGCACCGCGATTCTCGGCCTGGGTAACCTCGGCCCACTGGCCTCCAAGCCAGTGATGGAAGGCAAGGGCGTGCTGTTCAAGCGTTTCGCCGGCATCGATGTATTCGACATCGAAGTCGACTCCGAAAGCCCGCAGGCTTTCATCGACACCGTCAAGCGCATTTCCATCACCTTCGGTGGCATCAACCTGGAAGACATCAAGGCACCCGAGTGCTTTGAGATCGAGCGCGCTCTGATCGAGCAGTGCGACATTCCGGTGTTCCACGATGACCAGCACGGCACCGCGATCGTTACCGCCGCCGGCATGATCAACGCCCTGGAAATCGCTGGCAAAACCCTGGCCGACGCCAAGATCGTCTGCCTGGGTGCCGGTGCTGCCGCCATCTCCTGCATGAAGTTGCTGGTGAGCATGGGTGCACAGATCGAAAACATTTTCATGGTCGACCGTACCGGCGTGATCCACTCCGGCCGTGATGACCTGAACCAGTACAAGGCGGTGTTCGCCCACGCCACCGACAAGCGCACCCTGGCCGACGCCCTGCAAGGCGCCGACGTGTTCGTCGGTCTGTCCGGCCCGAACCTGCTGAGTGCTGAAGGCCTGAAATCCATGGCGCCGAACCCGATCGTGTTCGCCTGCTCCAACCCTGATCCAGAAATCGCCCCGGAACTGGCGCACGCCACCCGCGACGACGTGATCATGGCTACCGGCCGTTCGGACTACCCGAACCAGGTGAACAACGTCCTGGGCTTCCCGTTCATCTTCCGTGGTGCCCTGGACGTACGCGCCAAGCGCATCAACGAAGAAATGAAGATCGCCGCGGCCAACGCCCTGCGTGACCTGGCCAAGCTGCCGGTTCCTCAGGAAGTGTGCGACGCCTACGGTGGCATCAAGCTGGAATTCGGCCGTGAGTACATCATTCCCAAGCCAATGGATGCCCGCCTGATCACCGTGATCTCCGATGCCGTGGCCAAGGCCGCCATCGAGACCGGCGTGGCTACCCTGCCGTACCCGAAGAACTACCCGCTCAAGAGCGTGGATGATGTGTTCAACGGTTAAGCGTTCGTAGCGTCATGTAAAAAGCCCCTGCTCGCGAGAGCCGGGGCTTTTTTGTGGGCGCTTGCCCGCTGTAGGAGCGGGCACGCCGGCGAGGGTTGCCGCGTTCACGGCTCCCCTGGCGCTAGAACAGATCGATCGGCGCCGCTTCGTCCGCCGGCAGCGGGCTGCCTGGTACGGCGCCATTGCCCAGTTCATTGACCGAAGGCGGAGTGTCTTCGCTCTTGAACAGTTCGAAGTAGGCATTGGGCGTGCCGGGTGTGGCGGCGCGGCCGCTGACCGGGTCTACCCGCAGGCTGAGAATGCCTTCCGGCTCCGGCTGGGTGTGTGGCGGCTTGTCCTTGAGGGCGGCGCCCATGAAGCTCATCCAGATCGGCAGTGCCACGGTGCCGCCGTATTCGCGGCGCCCCAGGCTTTCCGGCTGGTCGAAACCGGTCCATACGGTGGTCACGTAGTCGGCGTTGTAGCCGGAGAACCAGGCATCCTTGGACTCGTTGGTGGTACCGGTCTTGCCCGCCAGGTCGGTACGGCCCAAGGCCAGTGCGCGGCGTCCGGTACCCAGCTTGATCACGTCCTGGAGCATGCTGTTGAGGATGTAGGTGGTACGGCCATCGATGATCCGCTCGGCAACCGCCGGGGCTTGCGTCGCTGCCGGAGCTGAGGTTTCACCGGCCACGTTGTTGATCGTGAAGTTGTGCTCCGGGGCGGCGATGCCGCTGGTGGCCGTATTGCCGGTGGGGGCGCTTGGCGGGTTGGCGCTGAACAGCAGCTCGCCGTTGCGGCTTTCGATCTTGTCGATGATGTACGGGGTGATCTTGTAGCCGCCGTTGGCAAAGGTGCTCCAGCCGGTGGCGATCTCCATCGGCGTCAGGGTTGCGGTACCCAGGGCCAGGGACAGGTTGCGCGGCAGGTCCTGCTTGTTGAAGCCGAACTTGCTGATGTAGTCGATGGTGCGGTCCACGCCCATGCTCTGCAGCAGGCGGATCGACACCAGGTTGCGCGACTTGTACAGCGCCTCGCGCATGCGGATCGGGCCGAGGAAGGTGTTTGTGTCGTTCTTCGGGCGCCAGACCTTGTCCAGGTATTCGTCGACGAACACGATAGGTGCGTCGTTCACCAGGCTGGCCGGGGTGTAGCCGTTATCCAGGGCGGCGCTATAGATGAACGGCTTGAAGCTGGAGCCGGGCTGGCGCTTGGCCTGCATCGCACGGTTGTAGTTGCTCTGCTCGAAGGCGAAGCCGCCCACCAGGGCGCGGATCGCACCGTTCTGCGGGTCCAGCGTCACCAGGGCGCCCTGGGCGACCGGGATCTGGCTGAACTTCAACGAGTTGTCCGCCTGGCGCTGCACGCGGATCAGGTCGCCGACCTGGGCCACGTCCGCCGGTTGGCGCGGGACCGGGCCCATGCTGTTGGTATTGAGGAACGGCCGGGCCCATTTCATGCTGTCCCAGGCCACATGTTCTTCGCCGTTGCGGGTCAGCACCTGGAGGCCATTCTTCTCTACCAGGGTGACGATCGCCGGTTCCAGGCCGCTGATGGTCCGCTGCTTGGTCAGTTCGCTGGCCCAGGCCGCCTGGGTCTTGCCTGGCAGGCGCGATTCCGGGCCGCGATAGCCGTGGCGCTGGTCATAGGTCATCAGGCCTTCATGGACCGCGGTGTTGGCCATTTCCTGCAGATCGCTGGGCACCGTGGTGGTGACCCGGAAACCTTCGGTGTAGGCATCGCTGCCATAGCGGCCGACCATTTCGGCCCGGGCCATCTCGGCGATGTACGGGGCGTTCACTTCCGGAGTCGGTACGTGATAGCTGGCGTTCAACGGTTCATTGATTGCCTCGGTGTAGGCCGCTTCGGTGATCTTGCCGAGCTTGTACATGCGCCCCAGGATCCAGTCGCGACGTTCCTTGCTGCGTGCCGGGTTGGCCAGGGGGTTGAAGCGCGAAGGCGCCTTGGGCAGGCCGGCGATCATCGCCATCTGCGCCAGGCTCACGTCACGGATGGACTTGCCGTAATACACCTGGGCCGCTGCCTCGATCCCGTAGGCACGGTTGCCCAGGTAGATCTTGTTGACGTACAGCTCGAGGATCTCGTCCTTGGTCAGCTGCCGTTCGATCTGCAGAGCCAGGAGGATCTCGGTGGTCTTGCGCGAGAAGCTGCGCTCGCTGGTCAGGAAGAAGTTTTTCGCCACTTGCATGGTGATGGTGCTGCCGCCGGACTGGATGTGTCCGCTCTTGACCAGCTGGGTTGCGGCACGCATCAGGCTGCTGGGGTCAACCCCGTAATGGTTAGCGAAGTTGTCGTCTTCAGCACTTAGTAACGCATTGATGAAGTTGGGCGGAATGTCGGCGAAACGTATGGGGGTACGGCGCATTTCACCGAATTCAGCGATCAGTTTGCCGTCGCTGCTGTACACCCGCAGGGGAATCTGCAACTGGATGCTTCTCAGGGCCTCAACCGACGGCAAGCCGGGACTAAGATAGAGAAACGCACCGGAGAGGGCGAGGAGGAGCCCGCAGAACACCGCGACGATGGACCACCCGAAAAACTTCAGCAGACGAATCAAGGCTTTTGGATTTCCAGAGAAAGGAATGAATTAGGCGTCAGGGCATTCACGGACATCAGGGGCCGGCCCACGCAGCAGGTAAAAGCGGAAAAAAACGCTGGGCATTATAAGCATTTTCCGCCGAGAGCGTCATTTGCCCGTCTGTCAAGACGTGACCATTGAACGCAATGCAGCTTAAGCAGTCCGTAAGTCACGGATAGTCATAGGGAATTGGTCGTGCTTGGACTCTTCAGCAAAAAGCCGAGTTCCCTTATGGGGATCGATATCAATGCGACATCGGTCACGCTTCTGGCCCTGGGGCGCCAGGGACAGGGGTACCAGGTCGAGGCCTACGCCAGGGAGCCCCTGGCGCCCAATACTGTGCTTGACCAGCACATTGCCGACCCCGAGGCCCTGGCCGCAGCCCTGTCCCGCGCCTGGCTCAAGACGGGCAGCCGGCTCAAGGGGGCGGCGGTAGCGGTGGCGGGCGAGGCGGTGATCAGCAAACTGATCGAGATGCCGGCGGGCCTGCACACCGACGAACTGGAGCAGCAGGTCCGGCTGGAAGCCGGCCAGTACATTCCCTATCCCCTGGAAGACGTGGCCCTGGATTTTGAAGTGCAGGGGCCGGTGCCCGGTAATCCGCAGCGGGTTCAGGTGCTGCTGGTAGCCTGTCGCAACGAGCGGGTAGAAGCCCTGGAAACGGTATTGGGCCTGGCCGGCCTGACAGCCCGGGTGGTGGATACCCAGCCCCTGGCTCTGGAGCGTTGCCTGTTGCTGCTGGCGGCGCACCTGCCGCTGGCGACTCCTGGCGCCGTGGCGTTGCTGGATATAGGCCAGGCCCTTAGCCGTTTCAGCGTCCTGCACGGCCAGCGAGTGATCTATAGCCGTGAGCAGCTTTTCGGTAGCGGGCTGCTGCTGGAAGCGCTCCAGCGTCGATACGGGCTGACACTGGAGCAGGCATTGCTGGCGCAGAGCCAGGGCCGTTTGCCACAGGGCTGCGCTGAAGAGTTGCTGCAACCCTTCGAGCAGGAGGTGCTGCAACAAGTCAGCCGTTCCCTGCAGCAGTTTGCCACCTCGCCTCAGCAACAGCCCCTGGTGCAACTGCTGCTGGCCGGAGACGGTAGCGGCCTGGCCGGCCTGGAGCGGCGGGTAGAGGGCGAGACAGGCATCGATACGTCGCTGGCCAATCCTTTCCGGGCCATGCCGATGGGGCCTCGAGTCGACCCCCAGGTATTGAATGAACAGGCGCCGAACCTGCTCCTGGCCTGTGGCCTGGCCCTGCGAGGGTTCGACTGATGGCGCGGATCAACCTGTTGCCCTGGCGCGAGGCCTCGCGCGAACTGAGGCGTCGGCGTTTCCTGCAGATGCTGGCGATGATGGTCGTGCTCGGGGCTGGGGTCATTCTGTTGGCCGACGCTTATATAAGCCGGGTGATCGAGCGCCAGCATTTACGCAACCAGTATCTGGGCCAGGCGACGGCACGTCTGGATGAGCAGATCGCCAGCATCCAGGGACTCAAGGCACAGCGACAGCAGTTGCTCGAACGCATGGGCATCATCGAAGAGCTGCAGGGCAACCGCTCGAACAGTGTGCGGATTTTTCAACAGTTGGCCCGCAGCCTGCCTGATGGCGTGTACTTCACCGAGGTGGATCTGCAGGGGCAGAACCTTGGAATCAGCGGTGCCGCCGAGTCAAACAACAGGGTGTCCGACCTGATGCGCAATCTGCAGGCTGCCGAGGGTTTTGCTGCCCCCAGCCTGACCGAGGTGAAGAACGCGGTGGACGCCCAGCAAGGGCTGAACAACCTGTTCCGGCTGAATGTCGGGCAGACGTCCGGGCCAACCGGGGAGCTTCGGCAATGACCCCCCGACAATGGTTGGCAGAGTTGCGGCGTGTCGATCTGCGGGAGCTGGAGCTGGCCAACCTGGGCTCCTGGCCCGGGCCGGCCAGGAGTCTGGTGGCGGCCCTGCTTCTGCTGCTGGTTCTGCTAGGGGGCTACGGCTTTTACCTGAGCCCGCACCTGGAGCAACTGGAGCGCCAGCGCCAGGAGGAAACTCGTCTCAGGCAGGAGTTTGCCGGCAAGGCGCGCCAGGGAGCCAATTTGTCGCGCTACCAGGAGCAGTTGGCCGTCATACGCAACAGCTTTGACCTGCTGTTGCGTCAGTTGCCCAGCGACACCGAGGTCCCTGGCCTGCTGGAGGACATCAGTCGCGTGGGGCTGGGCAGTGGCCTGGCCTTCGAGGAAATCAGGCTGCAACCGGAGGTGGCCAGGCAGTTCTACGTCGAGTTGCCGATCCAGATTACTGTCACCGGGGCCTATCACGACCTGGCGAGCTTCGTCAGTGGCGTCGCCGGCCTGCCGCGCATCGTCACCTTGCATGATTTTCGCATTCAGCCTGTGGCGGCGGGCAATCCGGCGCTGTTGCGCATGAGCATCGAGGCGCGCACCTACAGGTACGACGCTCCGGAGCCGCACTCATGAGGCGCCTGCGCTGGGCGGTGCTTGGCTGCCTTTGTACCGGGCTGTGGGGGTGTGGTGGCGCCGATGACGACTTTGCCGACCTGGACGCCTACATGAACCAGATGCGCCTGCAAGCGCCCGGGCCGATTGAACCAATGCCGGTAATCCGGTCTTACCCCTCGTTCACCTATGACGCCAGTGCATTGCGCAGTCCGTTCCAGCCGCCGCAAAGGCTTGACCTGGCGGCCCGTCGGCAAGGGGGCAGTGCGGTCCGGCCCGACCCGCAGCGACCCCGGCAATACCTGGAGGGGTTCGATATCGAGCAGTTGCAAATGGTCGGGACCCTGTCCAACGCCTCCGGGAGCTTTGCCCTGTTGCGCGGCGCAGGTGGCATCCACCGCTTGCAGGTAGGCGACTACCTGGGGCGCAACGAAGGCCGGGTTGTGACCATCAGCGAATCGCAGATCGAGGTGGTGGAAATTGTTCCCGATGGAGCGGGAGCCTGGCTGGAGCGGCCGCGAACACTGGCGCTGAAAAAACACTCTTAAGTGGAATCTGGAAAATGAACAGGACTGTTTCAGCCCTCGGTGTAGCGCTATGGATAGCGCTGCTGGCACCGCTGGTCGGCGCCGCCGAGCCCAAGCCCGCAGCTCCGGGGACGGCAGCTCGGGCGCCTGCAAAGCCGCAGGCAGTGGCCGGGTCGATACGCGGCGTGGATTTTCAACGCGGCGAGGAGGGCGAAGGCAATGTGCTGATCGACCTGTCCGACCCGCGCATCACTGTCGATGTCCAGCGGCGCGAGGGCCGGATCGTGCTCGATTTCGCCCGTACCCAATTGCCCGAGGCGCTGCGGGTTCGCCTGGACGTCAAGGATTTCGCCACCCCGGTGCAGTACATCACTGCGGATACGGCTGCCGGGCGTACCACCGTCACCCTGGAGCCCAAGGGCGCCTTCGACTATTCCACCTTCCAGACCGACAACCGCCTGACGATCAGTGTCCGCCCCCTGGTCGAGACCAGCAGCAGGGCGGTTGCGGCCCGACCTGCCTACAAGGGGGAAAAGCTCTCGCTGAACTTTCAGGACATCGAGGTGCGCTCGGTGCTGCAATTGATCGCCGATTTCACGGGCCTCAACCTGGTGGCCAGCGACACGGTGCAGGGCGGCATCACCCTGCGCCTGCAGAACGTGCCCTGGGATCAGGCCCTGGATCTGGTGCTACGGACCAAGGGCCTTGATTCGCGCAAGATCGGCAATGTGCTGCTGGTGGCTCCGGCGGATGAGATTGCCGCCCGCGAGCGTCAGGAGCTGGAGTCGCAGAAGCAGCTGGAGGACCTGGCGCCGTTGCGTCGGGAGCTGCTTCAGGTCAACTACGCCAAGGCGGCGGACATCGCCAAGCTGTTCCAGTCGGTGACCCGCGCCGAGGAAAAAGCCGATGAGCGTGGCTCGATCACCGTGGACGAACGCACCAACAGCATCATTGCCTACCAGAGCCAGGAGCGCCTCGACGAACTTCGGCGCATCGTCGCCCAGCTGGATGTTCCCGTGCGCCAGGTGATGATCGAAGCGCGCATCGTCGAGGCCAACGTTGACTACGACAAGAGCCTGGGCGTGCGCTGGGGCGGCTCGGTGCAGAACCAGGGCAACTGGAGCGCCGGCGGGGTGCAGAACGCTGCCAGCGGTTCCAGCAGCATCGGCGCTCCGGGCAGCGGCGGCAGCAACTCGCCCTTTGTCGATCTGGGGGCTAGCGCCCATACCTCGGGCATCGGTATCGCCTACATCACCGACAACGTGCTGCTGGACCTGGAGTTGACCGCCATGGAGAAGACCGGCAACGGCGAGATCGTTTCCCAGCCCAAGGTGGTCACCTCCGACAAGGAAACCGCAAAGATCCTCAAGGGCACCGAGATCCCCTACCAGGAAGCCAGCTCCAGCGGCGCTACCTCGGTGTCCTTCAAGGAGGCGTCGCTGTCGCTTGAAGTGACGCCGCAGATCACCCCGGACAACCGCATCATCATGGAGGTCAAGGTCACCAAGGATGAGCCGGACTACCTGAACAAGGTCCAGGATGTACCGCCGATCAAGAAGAACGAGGTCAATGCCAAGGTACTGGTCAACGACGGGGCGACCATCGTCATCGGCGGGGTTTTCTCCAATACCCAGAGCAAGGTTGTAGATAAAGTGCCATTTCTTGGCGATGTGCCGTATCTTGGCCGCCTTTTCCGGCGTGACGTGGTGTCGGAGAAAAAATCCGAGCTGCTGGTATTTCTCACTCCGCGTATCATGAACAACCAGGCGATTGCTGTGAGTCGTTGATTCTGTGCGAAATTTGATTCTTGTTGGGCCGATGGGGGCTGGAAAAAGCACCATCGGTCGCTTACTGGCCAAAGAGCTGCGCCTGCCATTCAAAGATTCCGATAAGGAAATTGAACTGCGTACAGGGGCGAATATCCCGTGGATCTTCGATAAGGAAGGCGAACCGGGCTTTCGTGATCGCGAACAGGCGATGATCGCCGAGCTCTGTGGCACTGACGGCGTGGTCCTGGCCACTGGCGGTGGTGCAGTGATGCGCGAGGCCAATCGTCGGGCGCTGCACGCTGGCGGACGAGTGGTCTATCTGCACGCCTCGGTCGAGCAACAGGTGGGGCGCACCGCCCGGGACCGCAATCGTCCCCTGCTGCGCACCGCCGATCCGGCCAAGACCCTGCGCGACCTGCTGGAAATCCGCGACCCGCTTTATCGGGAAATTGCCGATCTGGTGGTGGAAACCGATGAGCGGCCGCCACGAATGGTGGTGCTGGACATACTGGAGCGCCTGCAGCAGCTGCCACCCCGTTAATGCGTCGAGCGAAATGCGCTATTCTCGGCGTCGCGCCAGACCGCCAAGGTGTGGCGCAGAGCTATCGGGCTGCGTCAGAAGACCAGACGAGGCCCATCGTCAATGCAGGGCACAATGCCTGCTTCCATCTTCACTGTGGGGACACATGCAGACACTTAAGGTCGATCTAGGCGAGCGCAGCTACCCGATTCACATTGGTGAAGGTCTGTTGGACCAGCCCGAGCTGCTGGTGCCGCATATCGCCGGGCGGCAAGTGGCGATCATTTCCAATGAGACCGTCGCGCCGCTTTACCTTGAGCGCCTGACCCGCAGCCTGGGGCAGTTCTCGGTGATCTCGGTGGTCCTGCCCGATGGCGAGGCCTACAAGAACTGGGAAACCCTGCAGTTGATCTTCGATGGCCTGCTCACTGCGCGCCACGATCGACGCACTACCATCATCGCCCTCGGTGGCGGCGTGATCGGTGATATGGCCGGCTTTGCCGCGGCCTGCTACCAGCGGGGCGTGGATTTCATCCAGATTCCTACCACCCTCCTGTCCCAGGTGGACTCTTCGGTGGGTGGCAAGACCGGTATCAACCACCCGCTGGGCAAGAACATGGTCGGCGCCTTCTACCAGCCGAACGTGGTGCTGATCGATACCACCAGCCTTAACACCCTGCCCAGCCGCGAGCTGTCGGCTGGTCTGGCGGAAGTGATCAAGTACGGCCTGATCTGCGACGAGCCCTTCCTCACCTGGCTGGAAGAGAACGTCGACCGCCTGCGGGCCCTGGACCAGCAGGCGCTGACTTACGCCATCGAGCGCTCCTGTGCGGCCAAGGCCGCGGTGGTGGGTGCCGACGAACGTGAATCGGGAGTGCGGGCCACCCTCAACCTGGGGCATACCTTCGGCCACGCCATCGAAACCCACATGGGGTACGGTGTGTGGCTGCACGGCGAGGCGGTGGCTGCTGGCACCGTAATGGCCCTGGAAATGTCCGCGCGCCTGGGCTGGATCACCAGCCAGGAGCGTGACCGCGGTATTCGCCTGTTCCAGCGCGCGGGCTTGCCGGTCATCCCGCCAGAGGAAATGAGCGAAGCGGATTTTCTCGAACACATGGCAATTGACAAGAAAGTGATCGACGGTCGTTTGCGTCTGGTGCTGTTGCGCCGCATGGGCGAAGCCGTAGTGACCGACGATTATCCGAAAGAGGTTTTACAGGCCACGCTGGGAGCGGACTACCGCGCCCTGGCTCAGCTTAAAGGTTAATAAGATCCCGATGACTAGTTTGCACGCCGACGAGGCTTTCCTCGGCCATTACCAGTTGAGCCACGATCCTTTCGCTCCCCGGGTCCCTGGCTTCAAGTTCTTTCCTGCCCAGCGCAAGCCCGTGCTGGGGCAACTGCATCACCTGGCCCGCTACAGCCAGTTGCTGCTGGTGGTCACCGGGCCTCAGGGCAGCGGCAAGACCCTGCTGCGCCAGGCGCTGGTAGCCAGTACCAACAAGCAATCGGTGCAGAGCGTGGTGGTGTCGGCCCGCGGCGCCGGCGACGCTGCCGGCGTGCTGCGCCAGGTGGCCCAGGCGCTGAACGTGGCCGAGGCTGAAATCGGCGCGATCCTCGCCCAGATAGTGCAGCTGGCCCTGACCGGTCAGGAAGTCTATCTGCTGGTGGATGACGCCGAGCAGCTCGACGAGTCCGCCCTCGAGGCCCTGCTGGCCCTGGCGGCCGGTGCTCCGGAGGGGCGCCCCCATGTGTTCCTGTTCGGCGAGTCGTCGCTGATCGCCGCACTGGACCAGCTCAATACCGAGGAAGAGCGCTTCCACGTCATCGAGTTGCAGCCTTATACCGAAGAGGAAACCCGCGAATATCTGGCCCAGCGGCTTGAAGGTGCGGGGCAGGGCATCGAACTTTTCTCCGCAGATCAGATCAGTGATATTCACGAAAGCTCCGATGGCTGGCCGGGCAACATCAACCAGGTCGCCAGGGATGCAATGATCGAAGCAATGATCGCCAGCCGCTCTGCGGTCAAGCGTCCAAGTATGGGGTTCAACATGCCGAAGAAACACGTATTGGCCATCTCCGCTGTCGTGGTGGTGGCCGTGGCCGCGGCCTGGTTGATGCCGGGCCGCAGCAAGGCTCCAACCACCGGCGCTCCGGCCAATGAGCAAGCGCAACTGCCTTTGGGGCAAACACCGACACCCAATGCCAATGGCAGCCCGTCAGTGGAGTTCGCCGGTTCGTCACAGCCAATGCCGCTGCCGTTGGTCGGCCAGTCGCAGCCCGTGATGCGCGGTCCTCTGGCCGAAGCCGCAGGGGGTATCAGTGAGGGTGACGACGGGGTACCGGTTGAAGGCTCCAGCGCCGTTCCACCGACCGTGACCACCACCGCGCCGCCTGCTGGGGCTACGGCTGGCCCGACGCCGACTCCGGCAGCGCGTCCAACCCCGGCACCGACCCAGGTGGCCACGGCCAAGCCTGCGCCTGCCGCCAAGCCGGCAGAGAAACCAGTGGCAGCCAAGCCTGCTCCGGCCAAGCCGGCCGAGAAGCCGGTCACCGTGGCCAAGGCCGCCGGTGGCAGCTGGTACGCTGGCCAGGCGCCAGGCAACTACGTGGTGCAGATCCTCGGCACCAGCTCGGAAGCCACCGCGCAGAACTTCGTCAAGGAACAGGGCGGCGAATACCGCTACTTCAAGAAAGTCCTCAACGGCAAGCCGCTGTATGTGATCACCTACGGCAACTTCGCAAGCCGCGATGCAGCGGTCAGCGCCATCAAATCCTTGCCAGCGAAGGTTCAGGCTGGTAAACCTTGGCCTCGCACTGTCGCTAGCGTTCAACAAGAACTGGCAACAACTCGCTGAAGATTCGGCGGCCTTACCCAGGCCGCCTCTCCCGGCAACCTCAAATTTCCGCATCGGCATGCTGCCTTACAGGCCGCGTGCCTTGTGGTGTCTGCGTCACAGTAGTTTTTGAGTCGCGGCAGTCAAAAGCAAAACTTTTTGACTAGCACAGCATATCGCTTTAAAACGTTCATAAATGCGACATGAATTTACGACAGATCGTCGCTAAATTTGTGGGGCTTTGTGTCGGTGTGTACAATGACCTCCCTTTTGCCCCCGCAAAGCTGGCGTACGTTCGGCGCGGAATGCAAGTGGTTGAATTGAAAAGAAATTTGCCTCTAAAAGAGGCAGCCTGGTGAGAAAGTGTCTATGAAAGCAGGTCTGTACCAACCAGATGAATTTAAGGATAACTGTGGTTTCGGCCTGATAGCCCACATGCAGGGCGAACCCAGTCATACCCTGTTGAAAACGGCCATTGAGGCCCTTACCTGCATGACCCACCGCGGTGGGATCAACGCGGACGGCAAGACCGGCGACGGTTGCGGTCTGCTGATGCAAAAGCCCGACCTGTTCCTGCGCGCAGTCGCCACGGAGCACTTCGGCATCGAGCTGCCCAAGCAATATGCGGTGGGCATGGTGTTCTTCAACCAGGACCCGGTGAAAGCCGAAGCCGCTCGCGAAAACATGAACCGCGAGATCCTCGCCGCCGGCCTGCAACTGGTGGGCTGGCGCAAAGTACCGATCGATACCAGTGTGCTCGGGCGTCTGGCCCTGGAGCGCCTGCCACAGATCGAACAAGTGTTCATCGGCGGCCAGGGTCTGAGCGACCAGGATTTCGCCATCAAGCTGTTCAGTTCCCGTCGCCGCTCCTCGGTGGCCAACGCCGCCGACACCGACCACTACATCTGCAGCTTTTCCCACAAGACCATCATCTATAAGGGCCTGATGATGCCGGCGGACCTCGCCGCCTTCTATCCGGACCTGGGTGACGAGCGCCTGCAAACCGCGATCTGCGTGTTTCACCAGCGCTTCTCCACCAACACCCTGCCGAAATGGCCGCTGGCCCAGCCATTCCGCTTCCTCGCCCACAACGGCGAGATCAACACCATCACCGGCAACCGCAACTGGGCCGTGGCCCGGCGCACCAAGTTCGCCAACGACCTGATCCCGGACCTGGAAGAGCTCGGCCCGCTGGTCAACCGTGTGGGTTCCGACTCCTCGAGCATGGACAACATGCTGGAGTTGATGGTCACCGGCGGCATCGACCTGTTCCGCGGCGTGCGCATGATCATTCCGCCAGCGTGGCAGAACGTCGAGACCATGGACGCCGACCTGCGCGCGTTCTACGAATACAACTCGATGCACATGGAGCCGTGGGACGGCCCGGCCGGCGTGGTCATGACCGACGGCCGCTACGCCGTCTGCCTGCTGGACCGCAACGGCCTGCGCCCGGCGCGCTGGGTCACCACCCAGAACGGCTTCATCACCCTGGCTTCGGAAATCGGCGTGTGGAACTACCAGCCCGAGGACGTGATCGCCAAGGGCCGGGTCGGCCCGGGCCAGATCTTTGCCGTGGACACCGAGACCGGGCAGATCCTCGACACCGACGCCATCGACAACCGTCTGAAGTCCCGTCATCCGTACAAGCAATGGCTGCGCAAGAATGCCCTGCGCATCCAGGCCACCATGGAAGACAACGACCACGGTTCGGCCTTCTACGACGTCGACCAGCTCAAGCAGTACATGAAGATGTACCAGGTCACCTTCGAAGAGCGTGACCAGGTGCTGCGCCCGCTGGGCGAGCAGGGCTACGAAGCGGTGGGTTCGATGGGCGACGACACGCCGATGGCGGTGCTGTCCCAGCGCGTGCGTACCCCCTACGACTATTTCCGCCAGCAGTTCGCCCAGGTCACCAACCCGCCGATCGACCCGCTGCGCGAAGCCATCGTCATGTCCCTGGAGATCTGCCTCGGTGCCGAGCGCAACATCTTCCAGGAGTCGCCCGAGCACGCTTCGCGAGTGATCCTCAGCTCGCCAGTGATCTCCCCGGCCAAGTGGCGTTCGCTGATGAACCTCGACCGCCCGGGTTTCGAGCGCCAGGTCATCGACCTCAACTACGACGAGAGCGTCGGTCTGGAAGCCGCGATCCGCAACGTCGCCGACCAGGCTGAAGAAGCCGCTCGCGCCGGCCGCACCCAGATCGTCCTCAGCGACCGTCATATTGCGCCGGGCAAGTTGCCGATCCACGCCTCCCTGGCCACCGGCGCGGTGCACCACCGCCTGACTGAAAAGGGCCTGCGCTGCGACTCCAACATACTCGTGGAAACTGCCACCGCCCGCGATCCGCACCACTTCGCGGTGCTGATCGGGTTCGGCGCCTCGGCGGTCTATCCGTTCCTGGCCTACGAAGTGCTGGGCGACCTGATCCGTACCGGTGAAGTGCTGGGCGACCTCTACGAGGTGTTCAAGAACTACCGCAAGGGCATCACCAAGGGCCTGCTGAAGATCCTGTCGAAGATGGGCATCTCCACCATCGCCTCTTACCGTGGCGCGCAGCTGTTCGAAGCCATCGGCCTGTCCGAGGAGGTCTGCAACCTGAGCTTCCGTGGCGTGCCGAGCCGGATCAAGGGCGCACGTTTCGTCGACATCGAAGCCGAACAGAAAGCCCTGGCGACCGAAGCCTGGAGCCCGCGCAAGCCGATCCAGCAAGGCGGCCTGCTGAAGTTCGTCCACGGTGGCGAATACCACGCCTACAACCCGGACGTGGTCAACACCCTGCAAGCCGCCGTGCAGCAGGGCGACTACGCCAAGTTCAAGGAATACACCGCGCTGGTGGACAACCGCCCGGTGTCGATGATCCGCGACCTGTTCCAGGTGAAGACCCTGGACACGCCGATGGACATCAGCGAAGTCGAGCCCCTGGAATCGATCCTCAAGCGCTTCGACTCCGCCGGTATCTCCCTGGGCGCCCTGTCGCCGGAGGCTCACGAAGCCCTGGCCGAAGCCATGAACCGCCTCGGCGCGCGTTCCAACTCCGGTGAAGGCGGCGAAGACCCGGCGCGCTACGGCACCATCAAGAGCTCGAAGATCAAGCAAGTGGCCACTGGCCGTTTCGGCGTGACCCCGGAGTACCTGGTCAACGCCGAAGTGCTGCAGATCAAGGTGGCCCAGGGCGCCAAGCCCGGCGAGGGCGGCCAGCTGCCTGGTGGCAAGGTCAACGGCCTGATCGCCAAGCTGCGCTACGCAGTCCCCGGCGTGACCTTGATTTCGCCTCCGCCGCACCACGACATCTATTCGATCGAAGACTTGTCGCAGCTGATCTTCGACCTCAAGCAGGTCAACCCTCAGGCGTTGGTGTCGGTGAAGCTGGTGGCCGAAGCCGGCGTCGGCACCATCGCCGCCGGCGTGGCCAAGGCCTATGCCGACCTGATCACCATCTCCGGCTACGACGGCGGTACCGGCGCTTCGCCGCTGACCTCGATCAAGTACGCCGGTGCGCCGTGGGAACTGGGCCTGGCGGAAACCCACCAGACCCTGCGCGGCAACGACCTGCGCGGCAAGGTCCGGGTGCAGACCGACGGCGGCCTGAAAACCGGCCTCGACGTGATCAAGGCAGCCATCCTCGGCGCCGAGAGCTTCGGCTTCGGCACCGCGCCGATGATCGCCCTGGGCTGCAAGTACCTGCGCATCTGCCACCTGAACAACTGCGCCACCGGTGTGGCGACCCAGAACGAGAAACTGCGCAAGGATCACTACATCGGCACCGTCGACATGGTGGTGAACTTCTTCACCTACGTCGCCGAGGAAACCCGTGAGTGGCTGGCCAAGCTTGGCGTGCGTTCCCTGGAGCAACTGATCGGCCGGACCGACCTGCTGGAGGTGCTGGAAGGCCAGACCGCCAAGCAGCATCACCTGGACCTGACCCCGTTGCTGGGCAGTGACCACATTCCGGCGGACAAGCCGCAGTTCTGCCAGGTGGACCGCAACCCGCCGTTCGACAAGGGCCTGCTGGCCGAGAAAATGGTCGAGATGGCCCGCTCGGCGATCAATGACAAGAGCGGCGCCGATTTCGCCCTGGATATCTGCAACTGCGACCGCTCCATCGGCGCACGGATCTCCGGCGAGATCGCCAGGCTCCACGGCAACCAGGGCATGGCCCAGGCGCCTATCACGTTCCGCTTCAAGGGCACTGCGGGGCAGAGCTTCGGCGTGTGGAACGCCGGCGGCCTGAACCTCTACCTGGAAGGCGACGCCAACGACTACGTGGGCAAGGGCATGACCGGCGGCAAGCTGGTGATCGTTCCGCCCAAGGGCAGCGTCTACAAGACCCAGGACAGCGCCATTATCGGCAACACCTGCCTGTACGGCGCCACCGGCGGCAAGCTGTTCGCCGCTGGCACCGCGGGTGAGCGTTTCGCCGTGCGCAACTCCGGTGCCCACACCGTGGTGGAAGGCACTGGCGATCACTGCTGCGAGTACATGACCGGTGGTTTCGTCTGCGTCCTGGGCAAGACCGGTTACAACTTCGGCTCAGGCATGACCGGCGGTTTCGCCTATGTGCTGGACCAGGACAACACCTTCGTTGACCGGGTCAACCACGAACTGGTGGAAATCCAACGGATCAGCGGCGAAGCGATGGAAGCCTATCGCAGCCACCTGCAGCGCGTGCTGAACGAGTACGTCGAGGAAACCGACAGCGAATGGGGCCGTAACCTCGCCGAGAACCTCGACGACTACCTGCGCCGTTTCTGGCTGGTCAAGCCCAAGGCTGCCAGCTTGAAGTCGTTGCTTTCCAGCACCCGTGCCAACCCGCAGTGATATGCGCCTGAAGAGTGTGATGAGGTTTTGATAATGGCTGAACGTCTGAATAACGACTTCCAGTTCATCGATGTCGGGCGCAAGGATCCGAAGAAGAAACTGTTGCGTCAACGCAAGAAAGAGTTCGTGGAAATCTACGAACCCTTCAAACCCCAGCAGTCGGCCGACCAGGCCCACCGCTGCCTGGGTTGCGGTAACCCATACTGTGAATGGAAGTGCCCGGTGCACAACTTCATTCCCAACTGGCTCAAGCTGGTGGCCGAGGGCAACATCCTCGCCGCCGCCGAGCTGTCGCACCAGACCAACACCCTGCCGGAAGTCTGTGGCCGGGTGTGCCCGCAGGATCGCCTGTGCGAGGGTGCCTGCACCCTCAACGACGGGTTTGGCGCGGTGACCATCGGTTCGGTGGAGAAGTACATCACCGACACCGCTTTCGCCATGGGCTGGCGCCCTGACATGTCCAAGGTCAAGCCCACCGGCAAACGCGTGGCGATCATTGGCGCGGGCCCGGCAGGCCTGGGCTGTGCCGATGTGCTGGTGCGTGGCGGCGTGACCCCGGTGGTGTTCGACAAGAACCCGGAAATCGGCGGTCTGCTGACCTTCGGTATCCCCGAGTTCAAGCTGGAAAAGACCGTGCTGAGCAATCGTCGCGAAGTCTTCAGCGGCATGGGCATCGAGTTCCGCCTCAACACCGAGGTGGGCAAGGACGTGACCATGGAGCAACTGCTCGCCGAATACGATGCGGTGTTCATGGGCATGGGCACCTACACCTACATGAAGGGCGGCTTTGCCGGTGAGGACCTGCCGGGCGTCTATGACGCGCTGGATTTCCTGATCGCCAACGTCAACCGCAACCTGGGCTTTGAAAAGTCGCCGGAAGACTTCGTCGACATGAAAGGCAAGAAGGTGGTGGTGCTGGGTGGTGGCGACACCGCGATGGACTGCAACCGCACCTCGATCCGCCAGGGCGCCAAGTCGGTGACCTGCGCCTATCGTCGTGACGAAGCCAACATGCCCGGCTCGCGCAAAGAGGTGAAGAACGCCAAGGAAGAAGGCGTGAAATTCCTCTACAACCGCCAGCCGATCGCCATTGTCGGTGAAGATCGCGTCGAAGGCGTGAAGGTGGTCGAGACCCGTCTCGGCGAGCCGGACGCCCGTGGCCGCCGCAGCCCCGAGCCGATCCCGGGTTCTGAAGAGATCATCCCGGCCGACGCCGTGGTCATCGCCTTCGGTTTCCGTCCAAGCCCGGCGCCATGGTTCGAGCAGTTCAGCATCCAGACCGACAGCCAGGGCCGTGTCGTGGCCCCGGAACAGGGCCAGTTCAAGCACCAGACCAGCAACCCGAAGATCTTTGCCGGTGGTGATATGGTGCGCGGTTCTGATCTTGTGGTGACGGCGATCTTCGAAGGGCGTAACGCCGCCGAAGGCATCCTCGACTACCTGGGCGTCTGACCCACCTTGCAGGAGCCGGCTGGCCGGCGAACAACGATAACGCGGTGCTGTTGAAGCACCGCGTCGATCGCTTCGCCAGCAAGCTGGCTCCTACGGGATCTGTGCCCGTCCCGTGACAAATTGCCCCCATAGACATAAAGAAACGGCTCTTGCCGTGCCTTTTGTGTCGCGCTCTGAGAAAATGCCCCCACTTTTTTTCCGGATGCCGACATGACTGCCCTGAAGAACGACCGTTTCCTTCGTGCCCTGCTCAAGCAACCCGTAGACGTCACCCCGGTGTGGATGATGCGTCAGGCTGGGCGCTACTTGCCTGAATACCGCGCCAGCCGTGCCAACGCCGGTGACTTCATGAGCCTGTGCATGAACCCGGCGTTCGCTTGCGAAGTCACGCTGCAGCCTCTGGACCGCTATCCACAGCTGGATGCGGCGATCCTCTTCTCCGACATCCTGACCATCCCCGATGCCATGGGCCAAGGCCTGTACTTTGAGACCGGTGAAGGCCCGCGCTTCAAGAAAGTGGTCAGCACCCTGGCCGACATCGAAGCTCTGCCGATCCCCGATCCGCACAAGGACCTGGGCTATGTAATGGATGCGGTCAGCACCATTCGTCGCGAACTCAACGGCCGTGTGCCGTTGATCGGTTTCTCCGGCAGCCCCTGGACCCTGGCCACCTACATGGTCGAAGGCGGCTCCTCCAAGGACTTCCGCAAGTCGAAGGCCATGCTCTACGACAACCCGCAAGCCATGCACCTGCTGCTGGACAAGCTGGCCCAGTCGGTCACCGCGTACCTGAACGGGCAGATCCGTGCCGGCGCGCAGGCGGTGCAGATCTTCGACAGCTGGGGCGGCAGCCTCTCGGCGGCGGCCTACCAGGAGTTCTCCCTGGCCTACATGCGCAAGATCGTCAGTGGCCTGATCCGCGAACACGACGGGCGCAAGGTTCCGGTGATCCTCTTCACCAAGGGCGGCGGCCTGTGGCTGGAAAGCATTGCCGATGCCGGCGCGGACAGCCTGGGCCTGGACTGGACCTGTGACATCGGCGAAGCCCGCCGCCGGGTCGGCAGCAAGGTATCGCTGCAAGGCAACATGGACCCTACCGTGCTCTACGCCAACCCGCAGGCGATCCGCAGCGAAGTTGCGCGCATCCTCGCCAGCTACGGCAAGGGCAGCGGCCACGTGTTCAACCTGGGCCACGGCATCACTCCGGAAGTGAAACCGGAGCACGCCGGAGCCTTCCTTGAAGCGGTGCACGAGTTGTCGGCGCAATACCACGAATAAGCGCCCCCATAAAAAAACGCCCGGCACCTGCCGGGCGTTTTCATTGGCGGACACTTTTGTAGGAGCCAGCTTGCTGGCGAAAGGGCCCTCAAGACCTGCGCCTGCCTGGCGGAGCACTTCGCCGGCAAGCCTGCTCCTACAAAGGGGGGAGTTTGGCGAGTTTCATGGCGATCAACAGGGCTCCGATCAGCAAGGCGCCGATAAACAGGCCGATGCCGTTCCAACCCGCCAGGTGCCAGAACACCCCGCCGGCGGTGCCGGCAATGCTCGAGCCGGCGTAGTAGCTGAACAGGTACAGCGACGACGCCTGGCCCTTGGCCTTGGTGGCGCGACGGCCGATCCAGCTGCTGGCCACCGAGTGGGCACCGAAGAAGCCGAAGGTGAACAGCAGCATGCCGATCAGCACCAGGGACAGCGGGGTCAGCAGAGTCAGGGCAATCCCTGCCAGCATCAGCACGATGGTGCCCCATAGCACCCGGCGCCGGCCCAGCTGGTCGGCCAGGGCGCCGATCTTCGCCGAGCTATAGATGCCCGAGAGGTACACCACCGACAGCATCCCGACCCAGGCCTGGCTCAGTTGATAGGGCCCGGCCAGCAGGCGGTAGCCGATGTAGTTGAACAGGGTGACGAAAGCCCCCATCAGCAGGAAACCTTCGAGGAACAGCCAGGGCAGGCCGGCATCGCGAAAGTGCATGGCAAAGCCGTCCAGCAGGCTGCGCGGGTGCAGCGAACGGGGGCGGAAATTGCGTGATTCGGGAAGGATGCGCCAGAACACCGCGGCAGCGATCAGTGCCAGGCCGCCGATCACCAGCATCGCCGTGTGCCAGCTGACGAAGTCGATCAGCACCCCGGTGATCAGTCGCCCGCTCATGCCGCCGATGGCGTTGCCACCAATGTACAGGCCCATGGCCAGGCCGATGTGCTGGGGGTGGATCTCCTCGCTCAGGTAGGTCATGGCCACTGCTGCCAGCCCGCTCAGGGACAGGCCCACCAGCGCGCGCATCAGCAGCACCCCGTGCCAGCTCGGCATCAGCGCACTGGCGATGGTGCACAAGGCGGCGGCCAGCAAGGCGGCAACCATCACCGGCTTGCGACCGATGCGGTCGGAAACCGGCCCGGTGATCAACAACCCGATGGCCAGCATGCCAGTGGCGACCGAGAGAATCAGGCTGCTCTGGGCGGCATTGATGGAGAAGTCCCGGGACAGCAGCGGCATCATCGGTTGTACGCAATACAGCAGGGCGAAGGTGGCAAAACCGCCGGAGAACAGCGCCAGCACGGTGCGCATGAACATCGGCGTGCCTTTTTCGATATAGGCCTCGTTGAGCTGGGCGACCACCTCGTCCAGGGGCGTGGCAGGGGGTTCGTGGGCGGAGGGGGCAACAGCGGCAACAGCGGATTTCACGGGGGACCTCGGGGGAACGCAGCCGGTCAGGCAATGGAAAAAGCATATAGCTGGCTAATGATTCTTTCCAATATATTGTTCGACCTGTTTGATAGGTTTTAAGACTTAATGAGGCCCTCATGGAACTGCGTCACCTGCGCTACTTCATCGCTGTCGCCGAAGAACTGCATTTTGGTCGTGCAGCCCAGGTGCTGGGCATCTCCCAACCGCCCCTGAGCCAGCAGATCCAGGCGCTGGAGCAGGAGGTGGGCGCGCGCCTGTTCGAACGCACCAATCGTCGGGTCGAGCTCAGCGAGGCCGGGCGCCTGTTCCTGGAAGAGGCGCGGCTGGTACTGGCCCAGGTGGACAAGGCCGCGGACGTGGCGCGGCGTGCGCAGTTGGGCGAGCTGGGGGAACTGAAGATCGGCTTCACCTCGTCGGCGCCCTTCAATTCGACCATTCCCCAGGCGATCTTCGCCTTTCGCCAGCGCTTTCCCGCGGTACACCTCAAGCTCAAGGAAATGAGCAGCACCCAGGTGGCCGAGGCCCTGGTGGACCAGGCGATCCAGGTCGGCATCATGCGGCCCTTGCCCCTGCCGGATTCGCTGTCGGTGGTGGAGTTGCTGCGCGAGCCGCTGGTGGCGGTGCTCAGTTCCAAGCACCCGCTGGCCAGTGGCAGTGAAGAGGGGCTGCACCTGGCGGAGCTGGCCTGTGAGCCCTTTGTGTTTTTCCCCCGCAGCTATGGCAGCGGCCTGTATGCGCAGTTGCTGAGCCTGTCCCGGGATGCCGGCTTTACCCCGCATTTCGCTCAGGAGGCGGCGGAAGCCATGACCATCATCGGCCTGGTGGCGGCGGGGTTGGGGGTGTCGGTGCTGCCGGCCTCCTACCAGCGCATGCGCATCGACGGCGTGGTCTATCGCCGCCTGCTGGACCCGGCGGCGATGTCGGCGGTGTGGCTGGTGCAGCGCAAGGATCAGGCTTCGCCCATGGCCAAGGCCTTTGTCGAGCTACTGACGCGCAAGACCGGGGCTACGCCCTGAGGGGCTGTTGGGCCGCACCGGGGCCTGCAGGTTCACCAGGTCGCCGCGCAGGGCCACTCCGGCCATCAGTACCCCGGCATGGCATTCGTAGGTGTTGAGGTCCTTGCGCACGTGGTGCTTGTAGTAGCTGACGATATTGATCACCGCGTTGGCGCCGACCCGCTTGGCCGCGGCTTGCAGGGTGATCAGGGCCGACTGCAGGGCCCATTCGCAGGCGGCGATATCGCTCTTGTTGAAAGCGTTGGTCTTCTTGTTGGTGGTGACTTCGGTGAGCCGCACCTGGAGCACCGGCGCAAGCGGGTTGCCGGCCAGATGGAAGCTCACGCTGCCATCCAGGCGCCCGGCGCGCTCGGCGTCGGCCACGACTTTCTCGAAGGGCATGTACATCAGGTTGGTGGCCTGGCTGGCGGGGCTCAGGGCCGTTAGCAGGGCCAGGGCAATCAGTGCTTTCACTTGCATGGTCGGCTCCTTGACGGACGTGAAAGGGGCGCCACTGTCACGCCGGCCGATGCCCGATCGCGCCACTTGGCTCCCGCAGGCGGCGGTGACCCGGCCTGCTGTTGCGAGTGTAGACGGCGATTGGCGCGCTTCCGGAAAAATCCCGGAAACGAAAAGGGCGCCCCAGGCGCCCTTTTCGTTGTCAGCCGCAGCTCACTGGACCTTGGACAGGTCTGCGCGCAGCGCTACGCCAGCCATGATGGCGCCGGCATGGCACTCATAGGTGGTGGCGTCCTTGCGCTCGTGGCTCTTGTAGAAGCTGGCAATGTCGGTCACGGCGTTGGCGCCGACTTTCTTCGCCGCTTCATGCAGGGTGATCAGTGCCGACTGCAAGGCCCACTCGCAGGCCACCTGGTCGGCCTTGCCGAAGGCATTGGTCTTCTTGTTGGTCACGGCGCCGGGGCTCAGCACGCTGACCTTGCCGGCCGGCTTGTTGCCCGCCAGGTAGAACTTCACGCTGCCGTCGATCTTGCCGGTGCTGATGGCCTCGGCCACGACCTTGTCGAAGGGCAGGTACAAGGTGGTATCGCGGGCCTGGCTGACGCCGGGCAGGGTGCACAGCAGCAGGGTGGCGGTGGCCGCCAGTGTCTTCAAACGCATCGCATTCTCCATGACATCTAAGGGGGTGAAGCAGCCCTGTGACCAGGGTCACAGGGAAGGGCTCATTGTGCGGCCGGGAAGCTCTTGGCCGCGGCATCCGAAAGCTGTTGCGCGGCCCGCTCGTTCTGGTTGTCCCGCAGTTCGCGCAGGATTCCCTTGTCCAGCAGGCGCACCCAGCGGATGTAGTTCTTGTGGATCTTGCCGTCCTTGTAGTCCATGTCGCGGCTGTCGCGGTAGACGATCTTGTAGTAGCTGGCGGAGTACTGGATATCGATCTCCGCGTGGAACTGTTGACGCACGGTGATCTCGGCCTGGATCAGCTCCGGGCTGATGCGCTGCACGGTCCACTTGCGGGCTACGAGGTTCTTCAGGATCGCCTGCTTGACCTGCTCCTGGTCGGCCTGGATGGTGGCCGGGAGCACCCGGTTGGGGGTGTACATGCGCTTGCTGGTACAGGCGGTGACGCTCAGCAGGGCAAGGACGATGAGGGTGGCGCGAAACAGGGAAGACATTCCATTTCTCCAGTGAGGTGGGGCATCAGGACCAGCGGCGGAAGATCAACGAGGTGTTGACGCCGCCAAAGGCAAAGTTGTTGTTCATCACGTATTCGTGGCTCATGGCGCGAAAGCCTCCCTGCAGGTAGTCCAGCTCGCCGCAGCGGGGGTCGACCTGATCCAGGTTGCAGGTGTGCACATAGAGGTCGCGGTTGAGCATCTCGATGCTGAACCAGGATTCCAGCGCGCCGCAGGCGCCCAGGGTGTGGCCGAGGAAACTCTTCTGCGAACTGATGGGCATGCGGCTGCCGAACAGGCTGCTGGTGGCCAGGGTCTCGGCGATGTCGCCCTGCTCGGTGGCGGTGCCATGGCCGTTGACGTAGCCGATGGCCTCCGGGGCCAGGGCCCCATCCTCCAGCGCCAGCTCCATGGCCCGGCGCATGGTGCTCTGTTCGGGGCGGGTGGTGTGCTGGCCGTCGGCGTTGCTGCCGAAGCCGACGATTTCCGCGTGGATGTGCGCGCCACGGGCCAGGGCGTGCTCCAGCTCCTCAAGCACCAGCATGCCGCCACCTTCGCCGATCACCAGGCCGTCACGGCCGCTGTCGTAGGGGCGCGGGCTGGTGTGCGGCGCATCGTTCTTCAGGCTGGTGGCATACAGCGCGTCGAACACCATGGCTTCGGTGGGGCACAGTTCCTCGGCGCCGCCGGCGAGCATCAGCGGCAGGCGGCCGAACCTGATCGCCTCATAGGCGTAGCCGATGCCCTGGCTACCGCTGGTGCAGGCGCTGGAGGTAGGGATCAGGCGCCCGGTCAGGCCGAAGAAGATGCTGATATTGGCGGCGGTGGTGTGGGGCATCATGCGCACGTAGGAGTTGGCGTTGAGCCCTTCGGCCACCGAGTTGAGCAGCATGTTGCCGAAGGCCTTGATCTCGTCGGTGCTGCCGGTGGAAGAACCACAGGCCACGCCCATGCGCCCGTCCTTGATCGACGGGTCGCCCAGCAGCCCGGCGTCGGCCAGGGCCTGCTCGGCGGCGCCCACGGCCAGGCGCGAAACCCGGCCCATGCTGCGCAGTTGCTTGCGGGTCCAGTGCCCGGGCACCTGGAAGTCATCGATGGGGCCGGCCAGGCGGGTGTTGAGTTCGCTGAACCTGTCCCACTCGTCCATGCGCCGGATGCCGCTGCGGTTGGCGGCAAAGCGCTCGGCGATGCTGGCCCAGTCGCTGCCCAGGGAGGTGATGCCGGCCATGCCGGTGACGACCACACGTTTCATCAGCACAGGCCCCCGTTCACCGACAGCACCTGGCGAGTGATGTAGGACGCTTCGGCGGACATCAGGAAATTCACCGCGCCGGCCACCTCTTCCGGGGTGCCCATGCGCTGCGCGGGAATCATTTTCAGCAGTTCTTCCACCGGCACGTTTTCATCCAGCATGGCGGTGTCGATCAGCCCCGGGGCCACGCAGTTGACGGTGATCTTGCGCTTGCCCAGCTCGATGGCCAGGGCCTTGGCGGCGCCGATCACGCCGGCCTTGGAGGCGCTGTAGTTGACCTGGCCACGGTTGCCGATCAGCCCCGAGACCGAGGTGATGCAGACGATGCGCCCGGCTGCACGGCGGCGGATCATGGGCATCATCACCGGGTGCAGGACATTGTAGAAACCGTCGAGGTTGGTGCGCAGCACCTGGTCCCAGTCCTCTTCGCTGAGGGCCGGGAAGGCGCCGTCGCGGGTCAGGCCGGCGTTGAGCACCACGCCATAATAGGCGCCATGGGCTTCGACATCGGCCTCCAGGGCAGCCCGGCAGGCCTCCCGGTCCGATACATCGAATTGCAGGACGCGGGCGCTGCGGCCCAGGGCCTGGACTTCGCCCCTGACGGCTTCTGCTTCGGTGCGGCCGCTGCGGCAGTGCAGCACCAGGTCATACCCGGCCCGGGCCAGACGCAGGGCGATGGCACGGCCGATGCCACGGCTGGAGCCGGTGACCAGTACGGAGTCAGTCATGACGGTGTTCCTGTAGAAGAGGCAGGTGTTTCATGCAGGTAGTCGGCGGCCTGGGGCGGACGGAACACGTTCAGGCGCGCGCTGGCGGTGATGCCGGGGCCACTGAGGTGGCACTCGAACACGCCCATGCCGTTGTCGTCTTCCAGAGAGCGCAGGGCATGGATTTCCAGGGTGCTGCCGAGGGGGAAGTGCTCGACATTGCATTCGAATTTGCGGGTGCCCAGAAGAAAGCCCAGCTCCACCGGCAAGCCTTGCTGGCGGGCGCGGCAACCGGCGTAGGCGGCCACGCTCTGGGCCATCAGCTCGACGCCGACCCAGGCCGGCAGGCTGCCGTCGGGGCGGTTGAACAGGCCACCGGGGCGAACTTCGAGGCGGGTACGGATCTGTTCTTCATCAAAGGCCAGGACCTGATCGATGAGGATCATGTCCCCGGCGTGGGGCAGCAACTCGGCGAGCGGCCAGTCAATCATGGGGCGTCTCCGATAATCAGGCTGACGTTGTTGCCGCCGAAGGCGAAGGAGTTGCTCATCAGGCGGCGCGGTGCGTGGGGGGCCAGGCGATCGTCCGGGGTGACCCAGCGCAGTGGCGGCAAGGCCGGGTCGGCCTGGGCATCCCAGACATGGGGCGGCAGCGCCAGGCCTGGGTTGTCGGTACTCAGGGCCAGCCAGCAGAACGCCGCCTCCAGGGCCCCGGCGGCCCCCAGGGTATGGCCGCTCATGGGTTTGGTCGAAGAGCAGGGCACGCCTTCGGGGAACAGCTGGGCCACGGCCAGGCTTTCCATGGCGTCGTTGTGCTGGGTGGCGGTGCCGTGCAGGTTCAGGTAGTCGATCTGCTGCGGCTGCAGGCCGGCGCCGCGCAAGGCCAGGCTCATGGCCTGCAGGGCGCCGCGGCCATCGGGGGCCGGGGCGGAAATATGGTAGGCGTCGGAGCTGGCGCCACCGCCCAGTAGGGCAACAGGAGCGTCGCCGGCAGGCTCCCGGCTCATGAGGAACAGCACCGCCGCTTCACCGATGTTGATCCCGTCGCGGTTGCGGGAAAACGGGTTGCAGCGTTGCCCGGAGACCGCCTCCAGGGCTGTGAAACCATTGAGGGTCAGCTTGCACAGGCTGTCGACCCCGCCGCACAGCACGGCGTCGCACAGGCCCAGGTCGAGCAGGCGCCGAGCACTGATCAGGGCCCGGGCGCTGGAGGTACAGGCGGTGGAAATCACATAGGCCGGGCCGCAGAGTTGCAGCCATTGGGCAAGGAAGTTCGCCGGGGCGCTGAGCTCCTGCTGACGGTAGTCGTAGCCCGCCGGGAATTGCCGGTCCTGCAGGTAACGGGCGATGCCCCGGCTGGCCTCGTCGATGCCCGACGTGCTGGTGCCCAGGACGATGCCGATGCGGCCATGGCCGTAGCGCTGGATGGCCTGCTGGATGTCGCCTTCGATCTGCCGGGTGGCCTCCAGCAGCAGCTGGTTGTTGCGGCTGTTCTGGGCTTCGAGGCCCGCCGGCATGCCCGCCAGCGGGCTGCGCACTGCCGCCACCGGCAAGGTGCGCTCGGGCACCCAGTGGCTTTCGTCGCGCATGCCCGAGCAGTCGCCGGCAAACAGGCTGCGGGCGACTTCCTGGCGATTGCGGCCCAGGGCGCAGATCACCCCGAGGGCGTTGAGGTAAGCCGTCATGGCGTGGCCTCGGTGCTCAGAGCCGTGATGTGGTAGTGCGGGCCTTGGGGCAGGTTCAACTCGAAATCCAGAAGTTGTTGATAGTCAATCCGCCAGCGTGGGCCGAGGGTACGTTGGGCGCCTTGCTGGTGGGCGCCCGGGTAGTTGGCGGCCAGTTCCGCCTCGGGTGTGAGGGCGAACAGCAGGGCCGCGAACAGCTCCCGGGCCTCCGGGTTGGGTGGCAGCAGGCCGTCGGCCTGCCAGTGTCCGCCCACCAGGCGCTGACGGGCCTGGGGAATGCCCAGCGGGTCCATCAGCGACCAGCGCAGGTCCGGGCCTTCGGCCTGGATCACCAGCAGCCAGTCCTGGCGCTGGTCCTGAAGCTGGCGCTGTACGTGGAGCTGCAACGGCAGCACCAGCGAGGGCGTGCGCTCGGGCAGCGGAGCCTGACTGACGCAAGCGCTCAGCAACAGGACACAACCGAGCAGCAGGGCACGGATCATTCGGACGGACCTTCCTCGGCAACAGGGGGAGCGAGCGGCTTGCGGGCCACCACATTGACCAGGGTTTCCTCGCGCTGGCCCACCGGCGGCGGCTGGCGCAGGCCGAAGCGCTCCAGCAGGCCGAAGTCCTTGGCGCGACTCCACCACAGGTAGGGATAAGACACGTTCTGCGGGCCGAATTCAAAGCCCTGCTGACGAATCATCTGCAGGTACTGGGCGGCGCTTTTCTGCACATGCATCGGATGGCGGAACAGCCAGCGGATCACCCAGGTGTCGATATAGGCCTCGGTGGATTCGGCAAACAGCAGGTAACCCCCGGGCTTGAGCACCCGGTAGAACTCGGCCAGGGCTTTTTCCTGTTCCACCAGGTGGTGGAAGGTCTGGTGGCAGAACAGCAGGTCGACGCTGGCGTCGGCCAGTTCCAGGGTCGCGCAGTCGCTGCCGATCAACTCCACCTGCATCTGCTGGCGCCGGGCTTCCTCGGCGCTGAGCTTGAGGCTGTGGGGGTCGGCGTCCAGGCCGATCAGGCGCTGCGGGGCGAACACCTGGCGCAGGTACTGGAACGACTTGCCCTGGCCGCAACCGGCGTCCAGCAACACCGGATGCCGGGGCAGCTCGCCATCGAACAGCGAGCGCAGGTCATTGATCGCCACCCGCAGCACATGGTGCTGCCAGGTGTGGCTGCGCAGGAACCAGAAGCCGAAGCGGGTTTCCTCGACGTAGCTATCACTCAGGTACTGGCTGGTTTGCTCACTCATGCGCGGTCCCTCGCACAGACTTCCGAGAGGGCCTTGAGCCGGCGCTTGGGCTCGCTGACGAAAGGGTTGCGTTCATCCCAGGCATAACCGGCGAGGATCGAGCTGATCATGCGGCGGATTTCCGGGGAACTGCCCGGATGGTAGATCACGTCCTGGAAAGTACCGGCGTACCAGCCCTCGACGTAGCAGCGGAAGGTGTCCACGCCGCGTTTCAGCGGTTCGGCGAACTCCGTCGCCCAGTCGACGCCCTGGCCCTGCAACTGCCGGTGCAACACGGCGGCGGCCATGCTCGCGGAACGCATGGCGATGGTCACCCCGGAAGAGAACACCGGGTCGAGGAATTCCGCGGCGTTGCCCAGCAGGGCGAAGCCCGGGCCATGCAGGGTGCTGACGTTGGCCGAGTAGCCGCCGATGGTCCGTGCCGGGGTGTCCCACTCGGCGTATTGCAGCACCTTGGCCAGGCTCGGGGTTTCGCTGATGAAGCCCCGCAGGCAGGCGTCCAGGTCGCCATCGCGCCCGGCGAAATGCTCTTGGGCGGCCACCACCCCTACCGAGCAGCGGCCGTTGCTGAAGGGGATGCTCCAGAACCAGATGTCGCGGTGCTCGGGGTGGGTGGTGATGAGGATCTTGTTGCGGTCGAAGTGCTCGCAGTCGATGCGGTCTTCGACATGAGTGAACACCGCTCGGCGTACCGGAAAGTTCGACGGCGCTTCCAGTTCCAGCAGGCGCGGCAGGACCCGGCCGTAACCGCTGGCGTCGAGGATGAAGTCGGCTTCGATGCGGTACTGGCTGCCGTCTTCACGGCGGCAGTCGAGCTGTGGCAAGGGCCGCTCCACCTCCACCGCGACAATCTCTTCGCCGTAGCGGATCTCCACCCCTTGCAGGGCGGCCTGGTCGGCCAGCAGCTTGTCGAAGTCGGCGCGCTGCACCTGGAAGGTGGTGGGCTTGCCATTGCTGAAGGTGTCGCCGAAATCGAAGGTACTGTAGTGCTCGCCCCAGGCGAAGGCCGCGCCGTTCTTGAGCTGGAAGCCGGCGGCTTGCACCGCCTCCAGCATCCCGGCTTCCTCGACGAAATCCAGGCAGTGGGACAGCAGGCTTTCACCGATGGAGAAACGCGGGAAATGTTGCCGCTCGACGATCAGCACGTCGTGGCCCTGGCGCTTGAGTAGCGCGGCCGCGATGGCCCCCGAGGGGCCGGCACCGATCACCACGACTTGGCGACGTTCCATTTCAACTGTTGGCACTGGGGCTCCTTGCCGGTTTGGCGATGTTCAGGTTCAAGGGGGCAGCGTGGGGCGCCGCCTGGGGAGTTCGGTGCATTCCGGCCAGGGCCGGCAGCAGGGTGGCGATCAGGCCCATGAGCATCAGCGCGAAGTACAGCGCCGGGCTGATCAACTGTTGTTGCAGCAGCAGGTTGAGAAAGACGATCTCGCTCAAGCCGCGAATGTTCAGCAGCAGGCTTTCCCGCCAGCGGCTGGCGCCGGTAAAGGAAGCGCCGGCCCAGCCCAGGCCCAGCCAGTTGCCCAGCAGCTTGCTGGCAATCGGCAACAGCAGCAGGGCCGTCAGTTGCACCCAGCCGAGGCTGCCCATGGCGCTGTGCACATCGATCTGCACGATGCCGAAGGTCAGGATCAGCGGGATGGCGATGTAGGTCTGCAAGCGGTTCATCCAGGCAGCCTGTAACGGCAGCACCAGCGCCAGCTTGAGGGCGGCCATGCACAGCAGGTAGCCGATGCCGAAGATCAGCGCATTGAGCCGGTAGTGCTCGGCCACCACCAGCAGGCCGAAAAAGCCCAGGCTGTAGAGCAGCGGCTGGCGCAGGCCCAGGCCGCGCAGCACCAGGGGCAGGCAGGCACCGGCCAGGGGTAGCAGCAGGCTGCTCAGGTGCAGGCTGCCCTGGGCTAGGGCGAACAGGCTCCAGCAGGTCAGGTCGATGAGGATCGCGGTCTGCACCAGGCGCCGGGTGGCGGCGGGCGGGTACTGGATGTGCCGCAGGTACAGGTAGAGCACCGGGATCGCGGTGATGGCGAACAGCAGGCCGACCGCCAGGGAGCTGATCCAGGGTTGCGCCGGCAGTAGCCAGAAGGCGGTGGCCAGGCCGCAGGCGAAGGGAATGCCAAAGCTCGGCACGGCGATCTTCAGGCTCTGGCGGTCCAGGCGCAGGTCGATCACGTCACTGAGGATATGCCCCAGCAGCAAGGCAAAGCTCAGGCTGTACAGATGCTTGAGCCACTGCGGCGAAACCAGCTGCGCACCACTTAGCTGCCAGTGCGGTTCGATCCACAGCAGCATCAGCAGCGGCAGGCCGAAGGTCGCCAGCAGCAGCTGGCTGACAATCGGGATCAGGCCCAGGCGCCGGCCGATGTGGGTGGCCAGGGCAAACAGCGCCAGGGCCAGTAGCCAGAACAGCAGGGTCAGCATGCTGCACGCTCTGCGTCGGGTGCCGGGTGCGGCCGGTGGCTGGCCCAGGGCGCGAGGATGAAGCTGAAGGCCAGCCCCAGGCTGACCGCCAGACCGAAGTTGCTCACCGCCGGGGTGCTGGAAATGGCCAGCAGGCCGAACGACAGCCAGGTGGTCAGGGCCGCCAGCAGCGTGCCCAGCAGGCTCACCGCGGCGCCGCCGATCTGCTCGCGCATGAGGATCGCGTAGTCGACGCTGATGGCCGTCACCAGCAGTAGGCCGAACAGGCTGAACAGGGTCAGGGGCTGGCCCAGCCAGCCGAGGCTGGCCAGGCTGCACAGGGCTGCCAGCAGGGGCAGGGCCACCAGGCGCAGGGCACCCCCGAAACCGAAGGGCAGGATCAGCAGCAGGACGATCAGCACGCAGGAGGCCAGCTTGAGTTCGGCGGCGCTGACCTGGGTGGCGGCGAATACCCGGTTCAGCTCACCCAGGCGGTCCACCAGTTGCACCCCTGGCAGATCATCGGCCTGGATTCGCAGCAGGGCGGCGTCGTTCAGCCCCTGCAGGCTGACCATGGCGGCCACGCCGTTGGCGTTGGCTCCCAGCCACAGCGGGCGATAGGGCTCGGCCAGCGGCCCGGAAAGCGCGGCGTCGAGGTCTTCCACCGGCAATTGCTGCAGCTGTTCCAGCTCCGCTTGCAGGGCGGCCAGGGGCACCCCCAGGTCCAGCAGCGGCTGCCAGAAACGCGGCAGCTGCTTGAGGGCTTCGCGCACCTGCTGTTGTTCGGTCGGTTGGCTGAGCAACTGGTTCAGAGACAGGTAGCCCTTGAGCTTGCCCAGGTTCACCAGCTGTTGCAGGCGCAGGTCCAGGGCCTCCAGGCGCTCCAGCAGTTGCTGCTGATCGGTGGCGCGCACCAGGAAGAACTGGCTGGTGGGCTGATAGCCGGTGATCTGCGCAATGGCCTGGGCTTCCTGCAGCAACTGCGGCGGTGCACCGACCCATTGGCGGATGTCGTTCTTGCTCTCGAGCTGCCACAGGCCGGCGGCGCAGAACAGCGCCAGCAATACCAGCAGCACCGGGCTGGGCACTCGCTTGAGCAAGGCCGCGCGGGCCTGCAGCAGGGCTTGGGCCACTTGCAGCGGCCATTGCGCCGGGCGCAGTTGCACCCCCTTGAGCAGTGCTGGCAGCAGGCACACCGCCGCCAGGTAGGCGCCCACCAGGCCGGCGGCGGAGAAGACGGCAATCTGGGTCAGGGCCGGGAACGGGGTCCAGGCCAGGGCCAGGTAGCCGATGCAACTGGTGGCCAGGCTCAGGCTCAGCCCCGGCAGGGTCAGGCGCAGGGCCGGCCAGCTGCGCCAGGGTTTCAGGCTCCAGCTCTTGGACAGGTAGTGCAGGGGGTAGTCGACGGCCACGCCGATCAGGCTCGACCCCAGCACCAGGGTCATGACGTGCATGCGGCCAAACAGCGCCACGCAGGCCACGGCGCCAAACAGCATGCCCACCAGCACCGGGACGAAGGCCAGCAGGGCGCGCCAGCGGCGGAAGGCCAGCAGCAACAGCAAAAGGATGCCCAGGGTGGCGCCGCCGCCGACCCAGGTGATTTCCCGGGTGGCCTGTTGCTGGCCGTTGGCGGCGTACAGCAAACCGCTGGCGGCCAACAGTTGTACCTGTTGCTGGCTGGCCTGCTCACGGCTGTGGCGCAGCAGGTCAGCCACTTGCAGAGGCAGTTGCATGTCGAAGGCGTTGCCGCCGGTGCGGGCCCGCAGCAATACCCAGTGCTGGCCGTCGGCCTCGGCCACCAGGGCGCCGCTGCCGATGTCCAGCTGCACCGCGCCATGTCGCGGCTGGCTGTTCTGGATGCGTCCGGTCAGGCCCAGCCAGTCATCCTGGCTGGGCACCAGGGTAAAGCCGCCGAACGGGTCGAACAGGCTCTGCACCCGTTGCTGGATAAACGCCTGGGGCTGCTGGGCCAGTTGCTCGCGATCCTTGGCCCCGAGCATCGCCAGGCGGCCCTGCAACAGTTGCTGGCGCAGCGCCGGCAGGTCGGCCTGGAGGTTCCACTGGACCTTCTCGAACAACCCGCTGGCCTGCCATTGCTCGGCCAGTTGCCGGGCCATGGCCACTGCCTGCTGACGTTCGGCATGCCCCACCAGCACCAGGATTTCCCGGTTCAGCGGTTCCTGCATGCGTTGCTCGGCCTGTTGCTCCAGGGCATCCGGGGCGGTGCCGGGTACCAGTTCCATGAGGTTGGCCGACAGCGGTGCGCCATGGCGCCATTGCCAGGCACCGAGGGCCAGGACCAGGGTCAGCAGAATCAGGAAAAACCGCGGCAGCCAGCGTTCACTCGGCAAAGTCATGTTGCTCCGTTTCACTGAGCGGCTGGGCGCTGCTGCTGTCCTGCATGATCAGCAAAGTGCGGTCGCCCTGGGCTTCCAGCAGTTCGATGCGTTGCACCAGCTCGCCGCCGTCGATGTTGATCTGGTTGAAGATTTGTTTGAGCAGCAGGGAGCGGGGGATCAGTTGCAACTGCCAGTTCTGCGCGCTGCCTTGCAGCTTGAGTTCGAAGTCCCGCTGCAGGCCGCTGCTGTCGCCTTGCAGCACAGCGAGAAACAGGCGGTTCTGCTCGGCCCCGGCACTCTTGCCGGGAAGCATCTGCCAGCCGCCGCCATCGCGCCGGGCGATGCCCTGGGCAGTGATGCGGTAGTCCTGTTGCAACGGGGTCTGCAGCAGCCACAGCAGGCCATGGTTTTTCGCCAGCACGAAGTGACCCTTGCTGGTCAATGGCTGGGGCAGGGCCCGCAGGTGTTTTTCCTGGATGAAACGACCGTGGATTACCTCCGGCCGCGACAGTTGATCGCTCAACTGTTGCAGGTCGAAGGCCTGGGCCATCCCCGGCACACACCAGAGCACCAAGAGCGTGGGCGCGAGCTTGCTCGCGAACCGCCGCACCACGGTACGCAGCCTCATGCAGCTGGCAGGCAGACCGACCCTCTTCGCGAGCAAGCTCGCTCCTACCTTCATGGCAAGGCCCTCGCGACGGCATCGGTGAAGACCTTGGGCGAGGCCAGTTGCATTTCCCGGCTGGCGATCTCCACGGCCACCTGCACCGAGCTGGCGCGGGTCATGCGCTCGCCCGTGGCCTGGTCGGTGATCAGGTAATTGATCTTCAGCCGGCTTTCCCACTCCACCAGGCTGGCGCGCACGTTCAGAGTCTGGCCGAACACCGCACCGCGCACGTAGCGCAGTTGCAGGTCGATCACTGGCCAGGCGTAGCCGGATTCGAGCATCTGGTTGTAGTTGTGGCCGAGCTTGTCCAGCAGGGCGCAGCGGGCGACCTCCAGGTATTTGACGTAATGCCCGTGCCAGACGACGTGCATGGTGTCGACGTCGAAGAAGGGCACCTGGATCTGGGTGTCGGCGTGGATCACTCCCTTGCTACGCATGCAGCCTCCAGTGTTGTTCGGCGATGCGTTGCAGGCACAGGCGCAGTTCGTGCTCCAGGGCGCGGTCTTCGATCACCGGTGCGAAGTCCTCGGCCAGTTGCCGGTGCATGGCATCCAGGGCTGGTGGCAAAGGCCGGGCATTGGCTTCCTGGCTGCGCAGCCAGACCCCCTGGTTGGCCGCCAGCAAGGTGGCGGCGGCCACTTGTTCGGTGAGCTCCAGCACGCGGATCGCGTCCCGTGCGGCGATGGTGCCCATGCTCACCTTGTCCTGGTTGTGGCACTCGGTGGAGCGCGAGAACACGCTGGCCGGCATGGTGTTTTTCAGGGCCTCGGCGCTCCAGGCGCTGGCGCCGATCTGCACCGCCTTGAAGCCGTGGTTGAGCATGGCGCGCTCGGCGCTGGCGCCGGAAAGGTTGCTCGGCAGGCCGTGGTTGTAGCGCACGTCCACCAGCAGGGCCAACTGCCGGTCCAGCAGGTCGGCGACGTTGGCCACCAGGTTCTTCAGGCTGTCCATGGCGAAGGCGATGTGCCCGCCATAGAAGTGCCCGCCGTGCAGCACGCGCTCGGCCTCGGCGTCGATGATGGGGTTGTCGTTGGCGCTGTTGAGCTCGGTCTCGATGAAACCGCGCAGCCAGTTCAGGCTGTCGGCCAGCACCCCCAGCACATGGGGGGCGCAGCGCAGCGAGTAGCGGTCCTGCAGGCGATGCAGGGGCGCGGTCGGCGCGTCGATCGCCAGGTCCTGGCGCAGCCAGGCGGCCACTTGCATCTGCCCCGGGTGCGGCTTGGCGGCGAACAGGCGTTCGTCGAAGTGTTCCGGATTGCCCTGCAGGGCCACCACGTTGAGGGCGGTGATGCGGGTTGCCAGGCGCAGCAGGTAGTCGGCCCGGGCAAAGGCCAGGCAGGCCAGCCCGGTCATTACCGCGGTGCCGTTCATCAGCGCCAGGGCTTCCTTGGGCCGCAGTACCAGGGGTTCCCAGCCCAGCTCGCGGTGCACGTCGGCGGACTCACGCCGTTCGCCGCGGAACATCACCTCGCGTTCCCCGGACAGGGTTGCCGCCACATAGGACAGCGGCGTCAGGTCGCCGCTGGCGCCCACCGAGCCCTCTTCCGGGATCAGCGGCAGGATGTCCTGGTCGAGGAAGGCCTGCAGGCGCTCCAGCAGTTCCACGCGGACCCCGGAAACCCCGTGGCACAGCGACTGCAAGCGCGCCGCCAGTACCGCGCGGGTAGCTTGGGCGTCCAGCAGCTTGCCCAGGCCGCAACCGTGGAAGGTGTACAGATGGCGCGGCAGCGCCTCGACATGCTGCAGCGGCACCGCCACCACGCAAGAATCGCCGTAGCCGGTGGTCACGCCGTAGATCACCCCTTCCTTGTCCAGCAGGGAATCGAGGAACTGCGCGCCCTTGGCGATCCGCTGGCGCCAGGCGGCGTCGCCTTGCAGGCGCGTCGGCACCTGGCGGTTGGCCAGGGCCAGCACGTCTTCGATGCGCAGGGGGTGTTCGCCGAAGGTTACCGGCTCATGGGTCGAGGTCGTCATCGGTCTTCCAGAATGGGTAAAAGTTGAACCATTGTTGCGGGGCTTGCAGGCAGTACTGGCCCAGGCGCTCGGCGTAGCGGGCGGTCCACTGGGCGATCACCTGCTGGCGGTCATTGCGTTTCCACTGCACGGCGTCGGCGAAGGGCTCGAGGATCACCTGGTAGCGGCCTTGCTGTTTCAGGCACAGCAGCAGGTTGACCGGGCACTTGAGCAGCCCGGCCAGCAGCCAGGGGCCCTGGGGGAAGGCGGCCGGGTGGCCGAGGAAATCCACCCGCACGTTGCGCCCGCCGTGCAGCGGCACGCGGTCCCCGGCAATCGCCAGCCATTCGCCGCGATCCAGGCGCTGGCTCAGTTGCAGCATGATCGCTGGGTCCAGCTCGCTGACCTGGATCAGCCGCAGGTTACTGGCCCCGGCTTCGCCCAGCAGGCGGTTGAAGCGTTCGGCGTGCTTGGTGTGCACCAGCACGTTCATGGTCACCTGCTCCCCCAGCTCGGCCAGGGCCCGGCAGACTTCCAGGTTGCCCAGGTGCGCGCCCACCAGCATCTGCCCGCGTTCGCCGCGCAGTTGGTGGCGCAGTTGCGCCGGGTCGAGGATCTCGATCTGTTCGATGCGCAGTTTGCCGTTCCACACGTCGAGCTTGTCCAGCAGGGCATCGGCAAAGGCCATGAACTGGCCGAACACCCGCCAGTGGCTGGGGCGCAACTCGTCGCGCCCGCTCCATTGGGCCAGGTGCTGCTGGTACTGCCAGATGCTGCGCCGGGCCCGGCGGCCGAACAGGAAGAAGTAGAACACGATGGCGTATAGCACCGGGCTCAGCAGCCGGCGCCCCAGCACCCGCACGCCCAGGGCGGTGAGCTTCATCAGCCAGAAACTGCCGCGCTCCTGATGGTCGGCCCAGTGTTCGTTGCCGGGCTCCTTGGGTTGCTCCTGGCTCATGGACGCCACCGGCGCCAGAGGATCAGCGGCAGGCGCGCCAACATGCCGAAGAACAGCTTGGCGTGCATCTTCGAGATCAGCGCGTTGTCATGGAACAGGCGAAAGTGCGAGAGGCCGTCCTGGGGATAGTGGACCCGGGTCGGCAGCCAGCGCATGGGCTGGTTGCGCCAGGCCAGGCGCACCAGGATCTCCGGATCGAAGTCCATGCGCCGGCCCAGTTGCACCGAGTCCAGCAGGGCCAGGGTCGCTGGCAAGGGGTAGACCCGGAAGCCGCACATGGAATCGGGAATCTGCAGTGACAGGCTGTTGATCCAGACCCACACGTGGGTCAGGTAGCGGGCATACAGGCGTCCCTTGGGCACGCTGGCGTCGTACTGTGGATAACCGCAGACCAGCGCCTCGGGGTGGGCCTGGGAGTGCTGGATGAAGTTATCCACATCCGTGAGGTCGTGCTGGCCATCGGCATCGACTTGCAGGGCATGGCTGAAGCCCAGCTGCGCGGCTTCGCGCAGGCCGGCCATGACCGCGCCGCCCTTGCCCTGGTTGATCGCCAGGCGGATCAGGAACACCTGGTCGAGGCCGGCCAGTTGCTCCAGCACCGCCGCGCATTGGGGGCTGCTGGCGTCGTCCACCAGGACACAGGGCAGGCCGCGGGCCAGGAGCGCCTCGACCACCGCCGGCACGGCGGTTTCATGGTTGTAGACCGGGATCACCGCGCAAGGCTTATGCATGGCAGCGGGCCCCTTCAGCGTAAGCGCTGGCTTGCCAGCGAATCCCGGGCGCAACGCCGTACAACTTATCCACAGCTGGCCTCCAGGACGATCCGCCCGCTGGAGCAGGGAGCCCCGTCATTGAGGTAGGCGAAATACAGTTTCTGGCGCTGGGCATCGAAACGCAGGTTCAGCTGGATGCGGTCGCCGGGGCGTACCAGTTGCTGGAACTTCAGCACTTCCATGCCGGCGAAGCGGCCCGGCAGCTCCAGCAGTTGCTGGCCCAGGGCCAGGGCCCAGTCCACCTGCACCACCCCCGGCAGCACCGGGGTCTGGGGGAAGTGCCCGCTGAAGTACGCCAGGTCCGGCGGAATGGCCAGTTGCAGCTGCCACTCCTCCTCGTGCTGCCGTTGCTCCAGCACTTCCGGGGCTTGCGGGCGTGGAGCCAGCAGCAGGGCCTGGACTTGCGCCTGGGGCAGCTTGCCCTGGCTGTTCAGCGGCAGTTGCCGCACCAGACGCCAGCGCCGGGGCAGGGCCAGGGCTTCGCAATGCCCGGCCAGGTGCTGGCGCAGGGCCTGGGTCAGGTGGCGCCGGCCCTGGTTGCGCAGGGCATGCAGGCCGGGCTCGCTGAGCACCAGCAGGGCGCCGAGGTAGGCGCGGTTGTCTTCGATCACCCCGAGTCGCGCTTCCGCCACCCATTCGTGGCTGGCCAGGGCCTGCTCAAGCATGGGCAGGGAAATGCGTTTTTCTTCCAGCTTGACGATGCGATCCAGGCGCCCCAGCAGTTCGAAGCGCCCGTCGGCGGCGATCCGCGCGGCGTCGGCCGTGTGTTCCACATGCCCGGCCGGCAGGTAGGGCGAGGCGATCAACAGCGCGCCGTCGGCATCCTGGCTCAGCCGTACATCGGCGAAGGGCTGCCACAGGCCTGGCCCCTGGCGCCAGGCGATGCCGCCGGTTTCCGAGCTGCCGAGGATTTCCGTCGGCCATTGCTGCAGGCGCTGGTGCAGGCCGTTGGCCGCTTCGGCGGGCAAGGCGCCGCCGGAGGAAAATACCCGCCGTACCTGGCTCAGGGCCGGCCAGTCGAGGTTGTCGCCCATGCGCTTGAGCAGGGCCGGGCTCGCCACCCAGGCAAACGCCGGGCACTCGCGGCTGGCCCGTTGCAGGTCTTCGGGAAATGGCAGCTGGCGGCGTACAAAAGGCCGCCCGGCGCACAGTGGCCAGAGCACGCGGAACAGCAGGCCGTAGATGTGCTGGGTGGCGACGCTGCCGATGATCCAGGCCTGGCCCAGGTCGGCGCCCCACAGGTGTTCCAGGGCGACGACCTCGTTGGCCAGTTGCCGCAGGTTCTTCTCGATGCGCTTGGGTTCGCCGCTGGAGCCGGAGGTGCACAGGCTCAACTGGCAGGTGTCCAGGTCCAGCACGGCCGGGGCCAGGGGGCTGGCCTGCAACTGGTGCAGGGGCGTGTCCTGGTCGGTCAGCCACAGGTCGACTTCGCTCGACCAGCGCTGGCGGGTCTGGGCTTGCAGGTCAGCGGGCAGCAGCACGCTGGCCCCGGCACGCCAGGCGCCGAGCAGGGCCACCGCCAGTTCCACGGCGTCTTCCAGGTGCACCGCCAGGCGCCGTACGCCACAGGCTTGCAGGGCAGCGGCCAGGCTCAGGGCCTGTTCCTGCACGGCCCCCAGGTCGATGGCCGGCGCGGCGCTGACCGCTCGCGGCGTATGTAGCTTGAGCAACAGCTGCTCAAGGGGAATCCAGTTCATCTACGGCCTCTTACCCGTTGTCGTAACAGCCATTCAATGGCAAACAGCAGGCCCATCAGCCCGTAGGCGATCAGGCCGTTGTACAACGTCCACCAGCTCAGCGGCGCCCACAGGGTCAGGGCCGCGGCGAGCATTCCGTTACAGAGGAAAAACACGCTCCAGGCGACGGTCACCTGGCGCGTATAACGTATGGCCTTTTCCGGCAATTGCGGCTCGCTGATGCGGGCCAGGCGCTCTGCCACCGGGGGGCCGTATTTCAGGCTCAGGCCGAACAGGCCGAGCATGAAGGCGCTGATCAGCACCGGGTACCAGCGCAGCAGCGCCGGGTTGTCGAACCAGGCCAGCAGCAGGCAGAACGCGATCGCCGCAATGGCCATCCACAGGCTGCCGGGGCGGCGTTCGCCGGTCAGCGCCCGGGCCAGCCACAGGCCGCCCAGCAGCAGGCCGAACTGCCACGGAGCGAAATGCTCCATGCCGAAGTACACCGCGAAGGGGTAGAGCAGGCCGGCCAGCAACAAGCCCAGGCCGATCAGCCGGCTCATGCGGCCGGCTGGACCAGACGGTAGACCGCCTCGACCACGTCGTTGACGGTGCGCACCGACTTGAATTCCTCGGCGGCGATTTTCTTGCCGGTCTGGCGCTTGATGTGGTCGATCAGGTCGACCGCATCGATGCTGTCGATTTCCAGGTCTTCGTACAGGTTGGACTCGAGGCTGACGCGCTCGGGCTCCAGTTCGAAGAGCTCGACCAGGGCATCGCGCAGGGTGTTGAAGATATCGTCACGGGTTTGCATGGTCGGTTCTCAAGCTGCCTGTTTTGCAGTGACGAACGCCGCAAGGCTCGCCACGTTGCTGAAGTGGTTGCGGGTGTCCTTGGCGTCGGCGTCGATCTTGATGCCGTATTTCTTCTGGATCGCCAGGCCCAGCTCCAGGGCATCCACCGAGTCCAGGCCCAGGCCTTCGCCGAACAGCGTCTGGTCGTTGCCGATGTCCTGGGCACTGATGTCTTCGAGGCCCAGGGCGTCGATGATCAGCAGTTTGATTTCAAGCATCAGGTCCGGGTGTGTATCGCTCATCTCTGGCGAGCTCCTTAATGAAAAAATGGTGCAAGTGCTCATTGAGCTTGCGCGAAGCCTGGGGCGCCGGGCCCTGGGCTGCAAAGGTCTGTGGGTCTATATCGGCACCGACGTGAAAACTGAAGTGCACACGGCGTTGCGGGATGCGGTACCAGGGTTCGGCCTTGGTCAGGGTGCTAGGGCTGACCCGGATCACCACCGGGGTGATGATCTTCGCACCGCGCAGGGCAATGGCCGCCGCTCCCCGATGAAAGGCCGGAGCGGCACCCGGCTGGGTGCGGGTGCCCTCGGGAAAGACGATCAGGGTCTGGCCTGCTTGCAGCGCCCCGCAGGCACTGTCGAGCATGTCCATGCTGCCGTCGTTGCTGATGTACTGGGTGGCGCGCACCGGGCCGCGGGTGAAGGGGTTGTTCCACAGGCTCTGCTTCACCACGCAGTTGGCGTCGCGGACCAGGCCGATGAGGAACACCACGTCGATCAGCGAGGGGTGGTTGGCGATGATCATCTGCCCCGGTCGCCCGAGCCGCTCGGCGCCCTGGACCTCATAGGTGAGCACGCCGCTCCTGGCCATGAAGCGGATAAACAGCCAGAACAGCCGGCTGACGGTCTTGCGCGCCCGCTGGCGCTGGCGCTGGGCGTCGCCGGGCAGGCAGGCGAGCAGGGGGAAAATCACCAGGCGCAGGCACAAACCACCTATTCCGAACAGTGCAAAGCTCAGCGCCGTGGCCGTCAGGCGCCAGTAGTAGGCATTGCGGCCCTTGGCGCTCAGTGGTTGCGTTGCCAGGTCCATACACGATTCATCCAGGCATGTTGGCAAAAGGTCTGCGCGCCCAGCAGGGTACGCAGCAGATTCAGGGCGTGGGGCCATTGGGCCCTGGGCGTTTGACCGTCATGGCTGCCCAGGGACAACTGCCAGTCGTCGCCGGGGGTCAGCAGCAGGCCCAGGGCATAGGGGAACGGCACGTCGTCGATCCAGCTGGCATAGGCCTCGGGCGGTTGTTCCTCGGTGATCACCAGCAGTACATGGGGGGCGCCGTCGGCCAGCAGCGTGGCCGCCTCCAGCAGGCCATGCTCAAGGCCATCGCCGGCAGCGGCCAGGGCCGTCATTTCGCTGGTTTCGCCGCGCATGATCGACCACAGGCCGATCACTGCGTTGTGTACCGAGAGGCTGAACTGGGTGGGCGACAACGGCTGCTCGGCGGCCAGGTCGCTGAGAATCTCGAAGGTGCGCGGGGTTTCGCCATGTCGGGAGATGAACACCAGCGGCAGTTGTTCCAGGCCCTCGGCCAGGGGCCAGCCGACGCTGAACGCCATGCGCGCCAGGCGGCTGAGACGGCGCCGCTGCATGGCGGGGAGAAAGGACACATCGGGGGCGGCATCGCTGTTTTCAGGCAGGGCCGGTTGACGGCTCCAGGCCTGCCAGGCGTCCACGCTTTCGAGCCCAGGGGCCCACGCACGCCATTGAGCGATGTTGAACTTGATCACTTGATTTCATCCCGCCCCTGCGGGCTTCCTTGACGCGGCATATCGCTTCGATCGGCGATTGGCCTGAGTGACGCGAAGGCGTCAGTGGCGCGCATTATCCCGGTGCGACTGGCTTGTAGCAAATGCTCCTTGGCCTGTTGGTCGCAAAAGCGAAAAATCCGACGCGATGCGAGGTGTCTTTTTGCCACTATCTGAAGTCTTTCAGTCCCAGGTCGGCCTCGGGGCCGACATTGCCCGGTGTTTGTGCCAGGGCTGCGGGCAAGGAAAATCTGTGTGACAGCAAGGTAGCTAAGGGGCCGCGTGGCCTACTACACTCGGTGATCTTTGATACAGGGAGGTCTAGACATGCGGCGTGTGGTGTTCAATCAGAAAGGTGGCGTGGGCAAATCCAGTATTGCCTGCAATCTGGCGGCGGTCAGCGCCAGCGAGGGCTATCGCACCTTGCTGGTGGACCTGGATGCCCAGGCCAACTCGACCCAGTACCTCACCGGCCTGACCGGCGAGGACATTCCCATGGGCATTGCCGATTTTTTCAAGCAAACCCTGTCGTCCGGACCGTTCGCCAAGAAAAACCAGGTGGATATCTACGAGACCCCCTTCGACAACCTGCACGTGATCACGGCCACCGCCGAGCTGGCGGACCTGCAGCCCAAGCTTGAGGCCAAGCACAAGATCAACAAGCTGCGCAAATTGCTGGACGAGCTGGCCGAGGATTACGACCGGATCTACCTCGATACCCCGCCTGCCCTGAATTTCTACGCGGTATCGGCGCTGATCGCCGCTGATCGTGTGCTGATCCCCTTCGACTGCGACAGTTTTTCCCGTCAGGCCCTGTACGGCCTGCTGGCGGAGATCGAAGAGCTGAAGGAAGACCACAATGAGGGGCTGGAGGTCGAGGGCATCGTGGTCAATCAGTTCCAGGCCCGGGCCAGCCTGCCGCAGCAGATGCTCGACAAACTGATCAGCGAGGGCCTGCCAGTGCTGCCGGTGTACCTGGGCAGCTCGGTGCGCATGCGTGAATCCCACCAGGCCAGCATGCCGCTGATCCACCTGGACCCACGACACAAGCTGACCCAGCAATTCGTCGACCTGCACAACCTGCTGGAAAACGCCTGACCCTCAAGAGGCCATGAGCGCAGGGTTTGGCCTGCGGCTCTTGGCGCTGCGTCAAATCCCCTGGCTGCGCAGCCAGCTCAACAGTTGCGGCAGTGGCAAGGCGCCGCTTTGCCGGGCTACTTCCCGACCGTTCTTGAACAGAATCAGGCTGGGGATCGAGCGAATCCCCAATTGCCCCGCCAGCTGCGGGTTGGCTTCACTGTCCAGCTTGGCCAGGCGGCACTTGCCGCTGAGCTGCGCGGCGGCTTGCTGGAAGACCGGCGCAAAGGATTTGCACGGCCCGCACCAGTCTGCCCATACATCCACCAGCAACGGCAGGTCGCCCTTGATCTGGCTGGCGTAGTCGCCCTGTTTCAAGTCAAAGGGTTTGCTCAGCAAGACCTCGGCCTTGCAGCGCCCGCACTTGGGGTGGTCCCCCAGGCGCTCGGCGGGAATGCGGTTGAGGCCGTTGCAGTGCGGGCAGGGGATCAGCAGTGGGTCGGACATGGTCGGGCTCCGCAAACAGGGTAGAGCGCCTTAGATGGCGGCGCCCGGGGGCAATATCAAGTCGCAGCGGTCGGCCTGGAGCCGTTGCGTCTCCAGGGCTCATGCGCTGGGCGGGGCCAGTTCGACGCTGATCAGGCGGTCCATGGAGCGGCCGATGTAGAAGGTAAAGGGCCGCCCCAGCGCCATGGCCATGCCCTCGCACCTGCCCATGAAACCAATGTGTTGCAACGGGGAAATCTCCCCGTCCTCGTGGTACTGCAGGCCCAGGGAGCCGACGCTGAAACCGACGCGGTCGGCCCGGCGGTCCGCTCGCGTGCCCCAGGAGGTCTTGATCGCGGACAGCTGGATGCGGTTGTCGAACAGCATCTGGTTGAGCGTGGGGTTGGCGAAAGTGATGTTGCCGAACAAGTATTGCGCCGGTTCGCGCTTGCTGTCTTTCCACTCCAGATACACGTTGTAATCCCCTGTGCCGCTACCGGCCTTGCTGCCCATCTGGCTGAACGGCATGCCCGGCGCCTGGAGGGTGGCCTGGTATTGGCAGAACGCCTCGTTGGGCGTGCCGGTGGCCGCGAGCTTGCCGCTGATCAACTCCTCCATCGAGTAATGAAACAGCACATCGGCGTATTTCACCGGCTCCAGCGCCAGGGAGAAGCGTCGCGGCAAGGCCATGGCCCTTTTGCGGTACTCGGGGGTGGTGTATCTCCCGGTTTGCGGGGCGATCTCCAGAACGGCTTCGAAGGTGGCGGCTGCGCGTGCCTCGACAATTTCGCTGAACAGCGCTTGCAGGCGCTGGCGCTGGGGTTCGGGCACGCTGCTGTCCAGGCTGATATGCAGGGTCTTGTCGTCCATGCGGTCCATTTCCAGGCCGATGGCGTCGGGTTCGATGCCGATCCCGGCGGCCATCTGAGTGATGGCCTCTGCGAAGTACGGCACTATCCGGGCCTGCTGGGGGTTGCCCACTTCTTCCTGGAAATGCAGGGTGAGGTAGGTCTGCTTGCAGCCGGTCAGCAGCATCAGCAACAGGGCGGCAGTGGAGAGGCGTCGGTTCAATGGAAATCCTGGTCGCATAGTGGCTGTTAGCGGAAATCGACGCTGGTCAGGCGATCCAGGGTCCGGCCCATGTGAAAGGTGAACGGCCGGCCCAGGGTCTGCATCTTCTGGTCGCACAGCGCTTGCAGCTCGTCCTTGCGGGTGTCGAAGGCCAGGGCCGAGGTCAGGGTCTGGACGCCGATGGAGCCGATGACGATGGCGAATTCGTCAAGGGGCACCGGGGCGGGCCGGGTGATCTTCGAGCTGGATGGCCAGGCCTGGACGGTTTTGTGCTGCAGGAGCCGGTTCAGGTCCGGGTCATCGAAATGCACCTTGAGTGGCACCTTGGCAATGCTGCCGCCGCGGGCCAGCAAGGAGATCAGGCCGCGCTCGCTGTTGTCCTGTTCAAGGGCTTCGTAGGCGATCAGTTCCAAGGGCCTGGGCATCGCCAGGCGCGCGGTGATCTTGCAACTGACCGGGCCTTCGATTTCGCTCGCGTTGACGATGGCCTGCATGCTGTCTTCGTAGCTGCGGTCCAGCAGCATGCCGAACTCCGGCTCGAACGCCAGGGTGGCGTCGATGTTGTCCGGCAGGTCGCTGGTGCCGGAAGGGGTGAGCTTGGCATGGGCGTTGTCCAGCTCCAGGCGCAGGTTCATCGAGCTGGCATTTCGCGCGCTGACGACCTGTTCGAGGATGGCCTTGAGGCTGCCCCGTTGTTCCGGGCTCAGGGAGTAGTCCACCAGGCGCAGGTGAATGACCTTGTCGTCCTCCTGGTCCCGCTCCAGGGCGATGGCATCCGGGTCCAGGCTCTGGGTGCCGAGCGCGGTGTAAATGCTCTGTTTGTACGCCTCGTGCACCAACTGGTCGGAGTATTGCGGGCCGGCCTTGGGGTCGGAGCGCACCGACTCCTGAAAGTGCAGGGTGGCGAAGTCTTCCTTGCACCCGGCCAGCGACAGCAGCAGGGGCAACAGCAGCAGGTAGCGACGTTTCATGGCGGACTCTTGCAGGGCAACGATGGTGGCAGGGCTCGGGGCATGGGCGAGCGGTGAAGGTGGCAGCCAGGCCGCCAGTGCGTCATTGGGCCAGGCGATGCCCGTTGAGGCCGATGACCGCGGCGAACTTCTTGGCGATCGCCAGTTCGGCCTCGGTAATGCTGCGGTGCGCCTTACCGTGCAGGTTCATGCGGTACTTGGCGCGGCGGCTCAGGTAGATGACGACCGACACCAGGCTGAAGACGGCCAGGGCGAGGGTGGCCAGGGTGAAGAACAGGTTCATGTGCATCCTTGCAGGTACTGGAAATCAGGGCGCGCATTATCCCTGCCCGTCAGTGGCGGGTCCATGCGCAATCCCAGGTTGAGCCAGTGCTGGACGGCAAGCGCCTGCTCAACCTGCGGCAGGTCCGCAGGTTGGCCTAGGGCTTGAAGGTATCGATGGACAGCTTCGCCCGACTCAGGACGAACAGCTGATTTCCAGGTGCTTGCCCCACTCCGGCGGGCGTTCGGCGTAGCTGTCCATGCCGGGCTGTTCCTCGAAAGGCCGGCTCAGCACCTGATGCAGGCGGCGCACTTCGCTGTAATCCCCGGCTTCTGCGGCGTCGATGGCTTTCTGCGCTAAATAGTTGCGCAGGATGTACAGCGGGTTGACCGCGTGCATGCGCGCGCGGCGCAGGTCCTGGCCCTGGATCGGATCGCGGGCGACCCGTTCCCGGTACAGCCCGGCCCAGGCGTCGAAGCCGTTGCGGTCGACGAAGTCGTCCCGCAGCCGTGCCAGCGCCTGCTCCGGGGCGTGCTCCCCCAGCCGGCGGAAGAACAGGCTGTAGTCGGCGCCGCTGTTCTGCATCAGTTGCAGCAGGCGCTCCACCAGCTGCTGGTCGTCGTCCTCGGCCTGGGTGAAGCCCAGGCGTCGGCGCATCAGGTCCAGGTAGTGGGCCTGGTACAGCGGCAGGAACAGGCCCAGGCTTTCGCGCAGCGCCTCGACACTGATGAACGGGGTCAGGGCCTGGGCCAGGGCGCTGAGGTTCCACTGGCCGATGGGTACCTGGTTGCTGAAGGAGTAGCGCCCCTGATCGTCCGAGTGGTTGCAGATGAAGTGGGCGTCGAAATCGTCGAGGAAGGCGAAGGGGCCGAAGTCGAAGGTGATGCCCAGGATCGACATGTTGTCGGTGTTCATCACCCCGTGGCAGAAGCCATAGGCCTGCCATTTGGCAATCAGCTCGGCATTGCGCTCGACGATCTCGCGGAACATCGCCAGGTAGGGTTCAGGCAGCTCTTGGCACTCGGGGAAATGCAGGGCCAGTACATGCTCCCCCAACTGCTTCTGCTGCTCGGGTTTCTTGGTGTAGTAGAAATACTCGAAATGGCCGAAGCGGATATGGCTCGGTGCCAGGCGCAGGACCATGGCCCCGCGCTCCTGCTTCTCGCGCCATACCGGAGTGTCCGAGCCGATCACGCACAGTGCGCGGCTGCTGGGAATGCCCAGGGCATGCAGGGCCTCGGAGGCAAGGAATTCGCGGATCGACGAGCGCAGCACCGCGCGGCCATCGCCCATGCGCGAATAGGGCGTCTGGCCGGCGCCCTTCAGGTGCAGGTCCCAGTGTTCTCCCGCCTGGTTGTAGACCTCGCCCAGCAGCAGCCCGCGGCCGTCCCCCAATTGCGGGTTGTAGGAGCCGAACTGATGCCCGGAATAGACCATCGCCCGGGGCTCGGCCTCGGCCCACAGCTTGTGCCCGCCGAACAGTTCGGCGAACACCGGGGTTTCGGCCACGGCCGGGTCCAGGTCCAGCAGCGCCATGGCGCCAGGGCTGGCGGCCACCAGCCGCGGGTTGTCGAGGGGTTCGGGCAGTACGTGGGTCGAGAAGGCGTCGCCCAGGCGGGCGAAGCGGTTGTCGAAGGTCAGTTCGTCGAGGGCTTTCAACGGCCATCTCCCAGCAGAATGTCCGAGTATTCTGCTGGGGAAAGAGGCCTTAGTCGAGTTTGCTGGCCGGCGGTTCCTGCAGCGGCTTGCCCTCGGCCACCGGGACTATGGTCTTGGCCTCGGGTTCGATGGGCACCATCTTGTATTCCTGGCCGTGGAGGTTCTTCAGGTAGACCTCCATCTGCCGGAACGAGATGTTGATGTGCTGTTTCTTGAACTCGCGGTTGATGAAGCGGTTGACCTCGTCGACCACCGGGTTGCGGTCCCCCAGCTCGCGCACGTGCATGCGCAGCTCATGGTCCAGGGTGCTTTCACCGAAGTTCAGGAAGTACACATGGGGTTCCGGCTCCTTGAGGACCCGCGGGTTCTCCCGGGCAGCCTTGAGCAGCAGTTCCTTGACCAGGTCCAGGTCCGAACCGTAGTCCACGCCGAGCTTGAGGGTCACCCGGGTGATGGTGTCGGTCAGCGACCAGTTGATCAACTGCCCGGTGATGAAGGTCTGGTTGGGGACGATGATGTCCTTGCGGTCGAAGTCGGTGATGGTGGTGGCGCGGATGCGGATCTTGCTCACGGTGCCCGACAGGTTGCCGATGGTGATGGTGTCGCCGATCCGTACCGGGCGCTCGAACAGGATGATGATGCCGGAGATGAAGTTGGCGAAGATCGCCTGCATGCCGAAGCCCAGGCCCACGGACAAGGCGGCCACCAGCCATTGCAGCTTGTCCCAACTGACCCCCAGGGTCGACAGGGTGGCGACGAAACCTATCCCGGCGATGGCGTAGGACAGCAGGGTGGTGGTGGCATAGGCGCTGCCCTGGGCCAGGTCCAGCTTGGACAGCACCAGTACCTCCAGCAGGCCAGGCAGGTTGCGCGCCAGGGCGAAGGTGATGCCGACGATGATCAGCGCGCCGATGACGTCGCCGATGCTGATGGGCACCATGCTCATGTTGGCGCCGGTGCCGCTGGTGTATTCGTAGAGGGTGACGTTGTCCAGGTAGGAGAACACCGTGATCAGGTCTGCCCATACCCAGTACAGCGCCGCCATGAAGCCGCCCAGCAGGGCCAGGCGGATCAGGCGCAGGGATTGCTCGTTGACCTTCTCGATATCCAGGGTCGGCTCTTCCACCACCGCCTCGCCGCTTTCCCCGGCTTCCTTGGCGGCCTGGCGCTTGCTCAGCGCGCGCTGGTAGGCCAGGCGCCGGGCCGCCACGCTCAGGCCGCGGACGAAGGTGGCCTCGATCACCAGCCAGAACATCAGCAGGTACAGGGTGTTGATCAGCCGGTCGCTGAGTTTCAGGGCGGTGTAGTAGTAGCCGAAGCACACGGCGATGAACAGGGCGATCGGCAGCAGGGTGAAGAGCACGCCCACGGCCTTGCGGAACAGCGAGGTGTTCTGGTGGGTCGGGCTGCTCAGCAGCAGGCGGCTCAGCAGCCAGGCCATCAGTGCATAGCAGGTCAGCACCACGGCGATGCCCAGCACGTCCTCGGCCAGGGCCGCAGGCTGGTGCTCGGCCACCGCCACCACGGCCACCAGTGCCAGGACCACCAGCCCCAGGCGGCGGACCCAGCCCTGGAGGAATTCCACCTGGGGTTTTTCCCAGCGGAAATGCAGTTCCGCCACGCCGCCGGGGGCGAGGATCCGATAGGCGGTATAGAACACCAGCCAGGCCTGGGCGATCTGCAGCAGCGCGGCGCCGAGGTTGGCGTTCTGCCCACGGGCGTCGATCTGCAGGGCGTAGCCGCACAGGGCCAGGACCAGGGTCACCGGCATCGCCAGGAGGATGTTCACCAGGATCGCCAGCGGTGTGTGCCACTGGCTGTCGCGTTTGAAATGGCCGATGTCCTTGTGCACCTTGTTCAGGCGCGCATACAGGGCCTTGCGCCGCCACAGCAGGGCGCCGAACAGCAACGCCAGGGGCAGGAACAGCAGTGGCCGCTGGGCCAGGCCGTCAGTCAGTTCGCTGAGGCTGGAGGCCCAGGGCAGGGTAGTGACCTGGCGCTCCAGGCGCACGGGGACGCTTTGCAGCCACTCGGCGTCCAGCGGCTTGTTGCTGGGGATCCAGAACATCTGCTCGTCGAGGGTCGCTCGCAGGCTCTGGGAAGTGCTGAGCAGCTGCTTCTGGTTCAACTGCAGGGTGATGGATTCATTGAGCAGCGCGCTCAGCTCGCGGTTCAGGCGTTCCAGCAGGTCGGCGCGGGTGATGGCGAGATCGATCAGGGTCCGGCGCAGTTGTGGCGTGACCTGTTCCGGGGGTTGGTTCTTGAGCAGGTTGTCGACGTAGGTGCTGGGGCTGCCCAGCAGCTCGCGCTGTTGATTGACTTCGAACTGATAGAGGCGGATGTCGGCGATTTCGTCCGCCAGGTCGCGGTCCAGTTTCAGGCGCGGCAGGGCCTGCTTCTGTTTATAGAGGATCTTCGACAGCAGCAGGCTGCCCTTGAGCACGTTGATCTGCTCGTCCAGGGCCGCATCGCTCTGGGTCACGCTGTCCAGCTGCTGCTTGGTCAGCAGGTTCTGCTGGGTCAGTTCGTTGAGGCGGTCGGTGCTTTTGAGCAGGTAGTCGGAGAGCCTGAGGTTGCTGGCGCTCTCGGTGGCCAGCAGGCTGCTGCTCCCGGCCTTCTGCGCCTCGATGGACTGCTGGGTCACGGTTTCCTGGGACTGGGCCAGGCGCTTCTGGTTGATCAGGGTCTGCAGGTCCTGGATTTCCTGCTCCAGGCGCGCGGTCTTTTCCATCAGCAGGTCATGCTGGCTACTGCCCAGATCCTGCAATTGGCTGTTGCCGGCCAGTTCCTGGCGGCGCAGGGGGATCAGCGCGTTGATCGCTGCCAGCTCGGCGTTGAGCAGGTTGCGCTGGTCGGCGCTGAGCAGCTTGCCGCCGTCCTTGCCGGATTTGAGTGCGGCGTTGATCTGCAGGATGCGCGTCTGGCTGCTGCTGATCTCCGCCTGGGCGCGCTCGGGGCGGGTCTGGGCGGTGATGTCCAGGGTATTGGCGTCGGCCAGGGCCTTTTGCAGGTCGCCCTGCAGGCTGGTGCGCTCGGTCAGCAGCTGTTCGAGCTGCGATACCGGCAACGAGCCGTAGCGCTGGATCACCGGGACCACTTTGCTGGCTTTCAGGCGGGCCAGTTCGCGCTGGTTTTCCGATGTCTGGCGCGGGGCATTGCTCAATTGCTGCTTGAGATCGCTCAGGCGCTGCTCATAGTTCTGCTTGTTGGCCAGCTGATTCAGGGTGTTCTGCAGCAGGGTCTGCAGGGCCTTCTGGTCGGCCTCCGGCAGTTTGCGCTCGGCGATCTTGTCCAGGCTCTGCTGGACCGCCTCGGCGCTGGGCGGGTCACCGCCCTGTACCGCGCCGACAGAGAGGCTCAGGCCCAGCAGGGCAACAGCGAAAAATTTACGCAGGATAGGCATAGAGGTCGGTCAAGCAATTAGGAATAGGGGGCGCCATGCCGGGGGCTGACGCGTTCCGCAGTTTAGAGGAAGAGTCCGGGGCCGGGGCGACTTCCTTCGGGGAATCTGACGCCGACCTTGCCGATCTTGTTCCCGTCCATCACGGCCACGGTCCAGATGGTGTTGTTCCATTCCACCTGGTCGCCGACCACCGGTGCACCACCGACCTTCTGGGCGATGAAGGCGCCCAGCGGCATGTCTGCGTCCTGGCCGTCGAGCTTGAGCCCGTAGAGCGCCGAGACCGCGCCCAGCTGGGCATCGCCCTCGAGCACGAAGTCACCGAAGAAGCGCAGGTCCAGGCCGCGTTCCGGAGCCTGGCTGAAGAGTTTGCCCAGGGCCGGGAGGTTGTGTTCATGGCCGATCACGCACAGCAGATCGTCGGCTTCGAGCACCGTACTACCCGACGGATGGAGCAGTTGCTGGCCACGAAACAGTGCGGCGATGCGCGTGCCCTCGGGCATTTTCAGCTCCCGCAGGGCGGCGCCGATGCACCATTTCTCCGCCCCCAGGCGGTAGACGAACAGCTCCCACTCGCTGGTGACGTGGACCTCCAGGGCCGCCCGGGAGATCGGTGCCGGCTCCGGTGGAACCGTCACCTTCAGCCACTTGGCCACCCACGGCAGGCTGGTGCCCTGCACCAGCAGCGAGATCAGGACGATGAAGAACGCCAGGTTGAAGTACAGCTGGGCATTGGGCAGCCCGGCCATCAGCGGGAACACCGCGAGAATGATCGGTACCGCACCGCGCAGCCCGACCCAGGAAATGAAGGCCTTTTCCCGGCCATGGAAGGCCTTGAACGGCGCCAGGCCCACCAGCACCGACAGCGGTCGGGCGAACAGGATCATCCACAGCGCCAGGCCCAGGGCCGGCAGGGCGATGGGCAGCAAGTCGTGGGGGGTGACCAGCAGCCCCAGCACCAGGAACATGCCGATCTGTGCCAGCCAGGCCATGCCGTCGAGCATGTGCAGGATGCCGTGGCGGCTGCGTACCGGGCGGTTGCCGATTACCAGGCCGCACAGGTACACGGCGAGGAAGCCGCTGCCGTGCAGGGCGTTGGTCAGGGCGAACACCACCAGGCCGCCGGCCACCACCAGGATCGGGTACAGGCCGGTGGCCAGGTGGATGCGGTTGACCAGTTGCAACATCAGCCAGCCACCGCCCAGGCCGATCACCGCGCCGATGCCGAACTCGCGGATCAGGTCCGTCAGCAGGCTCCAGTGCAGGCCGGTGTGGCCGCTGGCGAGCATGTCGATCAGGGTCACGGTGAGGAACACCGCCATCGGGTCGTTGCTGCCGGATTCGATCTCCAGGCTGGCGGTGACCCGCTCGTTGAGGCCCTTGCCCCCCAGCAGCGAGAACACCGCGGCGGCGTCGGTGGAGCCGACGATGGCGCCGATCAGCAGGCCCTGGATCAGGTTGAGGTCGAACAGCCAGGCGGCTGCCATGCCGGTCAGGCCAGTGGTGATCAGCACCCCCACCGTGGCCAGGGACAGCGCCGGCCACAGGGCCACGCGGAAGCTCGCGACCCGGGTACGCAGGCCGCCGTCCAGCAGGATCACGGCCAGGGCCAGGTTGCCCACCAGGTAGGCGGTCGGGTAGTTGTCGAAGATGATGCCGCCGCCGTCCACCCCGGCGGTCATGCCCACGGCCAGGATGATCACCAGGATCGGGATGCCCAGGCGCGATGAAAGTGAACTCACCAGAATGCTCGCACCTACCAGCAACGCGCCGATCAAGAACAGGCTGTTGATGGTCGTCGCATTCAAAGGCAGTACTCCAGGGCGAAAAAGGCGGGCGCAGGCTGACCATGCAGTCTGCGTGCCAGCGATTCTAACCTGTTGAAATACGCCACTGTCAAAAAGCTTTTGGCGACAGTGGCGGATTCCCCAGGTGCGAATTCCGGCGCCGTTTTACCGGCGCCATCCAGGGCTGGCGGGGTGTTTCAGAGGCGGAAGCGGGCAACCATGCCGTTGAGGTCCACGGCCAGGCGCGACAGCTCGTTGCTGGCTGCACTGGTCTGGTTGGCACCGGTGGAGGACTGCACCGACAAGTCGCGGATGTTCACCAGGTTGCGGTCCACTTCCCGGGCCACCTGGGCCTGTTCTTCAGCGGCGCTGGCGATCACCAGGTTGCGTTCGTTGATCTCGATGATGGCGCTGTTGATGGTGTCCAGGGACAGGCCGGCACCCCGGGCGATATTCAGGGTCGATTCGGCGCGTTCGGTGCTGTTGCGCATGGAATCCACGGCGTGCTCGGTGCCGCTCTGGATGCTGCCGATCATGCGTTCGATTTCGCTGGTGGACTGCTGGGTGCGGTGGGCCAGGGCGCGGACTTCGTCGGCGACCACGGCAAAACCGCGACCGGCCTCACCGGCACGGGCGGCCTCGATGGCGGCATTGAGGGCCAGCAGGTTGGTCTGGTCGGCCAGGCCGCGAATCACGTCCAGCACCTTGCCGATGTCCCGGGACTCGTTGGCCAGGTCGCCGATCAGGCTGGCGGTGCCCTGCACATCGGAACTCATGCGCTCGATGGCCGACACGGTTTCCTGCACCAGGTCGCGGCCGTCGCCGGCGGAGGCGGTGGCATTCTTCGAGGCTTCGGAGGTGCTCACCGCGTTGCGCGCCACTTCTTCCACGGCGCTGGTCATTTCATTGACCGCGGTGGCGGCCTGTTCGATCTCGTTGTTCTGCTGGGTCAGGCCGCGGGCGCTTTCCTCGGTGACGCTGTTGAGCTCTTCGGCCGCCGAAGCCAACTGGGTGGCGGAACCGGAGATGCGCTGCAGGGTGTCGCGCAGTTTTTCCTGCATCTTGGCCATGGCCTGCAACAGGCGCCCGGCCTCGTCACTGCCATCGACCTTGATCGGCCGGGTCAGGTTGCCCTCGGCGATTTCCTCGGCGGCGCCCAGGGCGTTGGCGATGGGCTGGGTGATGCTGCGGGTCAGCAGCCAGGCGAAGAGGAAGGTCAGGCCAGTAGCCAGCACCAGCAGCGCCACCACCAGGTTGAAGGCCGAGGAGTACTGCTCGGCGGCTTGCTGGTTGGTGTCCACGGTCTGCTGGGTGTTGATCTCCAGCAAGCGGTTGAGCACGGTGTTCATGGCTTCGGAGTTGTTCAGCAGTTCGGTATTGAGCAAGTTGCGCAGCTCATCCACCTGATTGTTGCGCGACAGGCTCTTCATCCGCTCTTCGATCTGCCGGTACTGGCCCAGCAGTTGGAGGTACTGCTCGTAGGCGGATTTTTCTTCCGGGCTGGTGATGAATTTTTCGTAGATGACCTGGGCGGCGCGGATCTGCTGGTTGCGCATTTCCAGCAGTTCGATGGTCTTTTGCTGCACGTCCGGCTCACGGTTCACCAGCAAGCGGTAGGACAGCACCCGCAGGCGCAGGGTCAACTGGGTGAATTCGTCGAGGCTCTTGATGCTTGGCACGCTGCTCGACGTGATGTCTTCGGCGGCGCCGCGGATCTTGCTCATCTGGTTCAGGGCGAACACCCCGAGGATCAGCATCAAGCCGCCGATCATGGCGAAGCCGAGGAAGGCCCGCGGAGCGATATTCATATTACGAAGGGACATGGTAGGTACCAAAAAGGGCGCATCCGTGCGGGGCTTGAGACTGACTCTACCGTGACTTATCGGTCGTACGACTAAAGTCTTGAGTCTCGCCGTGGATTAAGCCTGTCCGGTACCTGCCTGCTGGGGTGCCTTGAACGCCACCCTCACCAGCCCCCACCGCTCAACGGCGGGAGCTGGAGCAGGGCGCAAGGGCTTCAGAGCTTGAATCGGGTTACCAGGTTGTTCAGGTCGACCGCCAGGCGTGACAGCTCGCTGCTGGCGGCCTGGGTCTGGTTGGCACCGGTGGTGGACTGTACCGACAGGTCGCGGATGTTCACCAGGTTGCGGTCCACTTCACGGGCAACCTGGGCCTGTTCTTCAGCGGCGCTGGCGATCACCAGGTTGCGTTCGTTGATTTCGCTGATGGCGCTGTTGATGGTGTCCAGGGACTGGCCGGCCCCCCGGGCGATGCTCAGGGTCGATTCGGCGCGTTCGGTGCTGTTGCGCATGGAGTCCACGGCGTGCTCGGTGCCGCTCTGGATGCTGCCGATCATGCGTTCGATTTCGCTGGTGGACTGCTGGGTGCGGTGGGCCAGGGCGCGGACTTCGTCGGCGACCACGGCAAAACCGCGACCGGCCTCACCGGCACGGGCAGCCTCGATGGCGGCATTGAGGGCCAGCAGGTTGGTCTGGTCGGCCAGGCCGCGAATCACGTCCAGCACCTTGCCGATGTCCCGGGACTCGTTGGCCAGGTCGCCGATCAGGCTGGCGGTGCCTTGCACGTCGGAGCTCATGCGCTCGATGGCCGACACGGTTTCGCGCACCAGGTCGCGGCCGTCGCCGGCGGAAGTGGTGGCGCTCTTCGAGGCTTCGGAGGTGCTCACCGCATTGCGCGCCACTTCCTCCACGGCGCTGGTCATTTCATTGACCGCGGTGGCGGCCTGTTCGATCTCGTTGTTCTGCTGGGTCAGGCCGCGGGCGCCTTCCTCGGTGACGCTGTTGAGCTCTTCGGCCGCCGACGCCAACTGATGGGCGGAGCCGGAAATACTCTGCAGGGTGTCGCGCAGCTTTTCCTGCATCGTGACCATGGCTTGCAGCAGGCGCCCGGCTTCGTCGCTGCCATCGACCGTGATGGGGCGGGTCAGGTTGCCTTCGGCGATCTCTTCGGCGGCCCTCAGGGCATTGGCGATGGGCTGGGTGATGCTGCGGATCAGGCGCCAGGCGAACAGCAGGGTCAGGGCGCTGGCCAGCACCAGCAGCCCTACCACCAGATTGAAGGCTCTGCGGTACTGAGCGGCAGCATCATCGTCGGCGACGGTGGCGTAATGGCTGTTGATCTCCACCAGTTGGTTGAGGACCGCGTTGATCTTTTCGGCGCTGTCCATCAGTTCGGTATTGAGCAGTTGTTGCATGGCCTCAAGCTGGTTGTTGTGCGACAGCTCGATCAGTTGGCTCTCCAACTGCCGGTGGTGGCTCAGCAGCGTGCCGTATTGCTCGTAGGCAAGGCGCTCCTCGGGGCTGCTGATGAGCTTCAGGTACTGGGCCCGGGCTTCTTCGATCTTCTGGTTGCGCTGGTCGATGGCATCCAGGGTCTGCTGCTGGGCCTGGGGTTCGCGGTTGAGCAGCAGTCGGTAGGCCTGGACCCGTTGGCGCAGGCTGAGCTGGGTGAATTCATCGACGCTCTTGATGCTCGGGATGGTGTCCTGGCTCATGCGCTCGGTGGCTGAGCGGATCTTGCCCATCTGATTCAGGGCGAACACCCCGAGAAACAGCATCAGGCAGCCGATCAGGGCAAATCCGAGGAAGGCCCTCGGGGCAATATTCAGGGAGCGCAGGGACATGGACATTACCTCGGGTGAGCGCTTTATTGCGCTGGCAGGATCAGGGACGTACCTGTCTATCGCGTTGAACAATGGCTTCTTGAACCGGCGGATGCAGTTTCAGAAATTTCTTATGCGTAACTGGGAAAGTTCATAAAAGTCCGAGACTCCGACGAGGCGTCAGGAACCGGAGCGCAGAATGACAGTCTCTAACAGCTCTCGCGGAAGGGTCATCGCCAGTAAAATCAAGGCTTTGCGCCTGGATAACCCTGGCATCCAGGGTGACTTTTCTTTATCGTACGCGCCCTTTGCAAAAAGCCCGGAAGATCAAAATGTTGGAAGCATCCCTCAGCCAATTGGAACAGCTGGTCAGCGACCTGGTGGTACAGAACCAGGAACTGCTCGGTACGAACGCAGCCCTCAAGGAACAACTGGACCAGGCCAAGGATGAAAACGAAAGCCTGCAACTGAGCCTGATGGAGCAGGAAGAAAAGCAAGGCGCCACCGCTGCCCGCATCCAGGCGCTGGTTGAGCGTGTCAGCGCGAGCCCGGCCAATCCATGAGACATCACATCGATGGAGTGAAGGTCGTTTCGATCCTGGGGGAGGATTACTCGATCAAGGCGCCGGCCGGGGAAGAACAGACCCTGATGGACGCTGCGCTGATGCTCAAGGCGGCCCTGGCCGACACCAAGAAGAAGTACCCGACGCTGATCGGCGAGCGCCTGCTGGTGCTGGCGGCGATGAACCTGTGCTCGCAGCAGATCGAGATGCAGAAGCGCCATGCCCAGGAACTGGAGCGCTATCAGGAGCAAGTGAGCGCCACCGTCGAGGTCATTGCCAAGACCATTCAACAGAACTGACGGAACTGCACACAGCCGCAGGGTTATAGGTTGGACAAACATAACTAATGTTTGTATACAACCTTCCGCGGCTGGCGCGACATTTCAGCCTCTTATACCAATAAGAAAGAGGTGTTCCATGCAATTCTGGCGACGCAGTATTCAATGGCAACTGGTCCTCAGCATGGGCTCGGCCCTGCTGGTCAGCCTGCTGGTGGTGGTGGCGGTCTACACCGTGGTGATCAACCACCTGACCCAGAACTACCTGGTGGACAAGGCGCTGCCTTCGAGCATCGAAGCCATGCGCAACGATATCGAACGCATCCTCGCCCAGCCGCTGACGGTCGCCCGGGACATTGCCAGCAACGGCATGCTGCGCGATTGGCTGGCAGGCGGCGAGGATCCGGCCCAGGCCCAGGTGTTCGTCGACTACCTGGAAGGCATCCGCGCCGAAAATCAGGCCTTCACCACCTTGATGGTGGGCACCGCGACCAACCACTACTACAACGAGAAGGGGCTGGATCGCACCCTCAGCCGTTCCAATCCCAAGGACGCCTGGTTCTACAGCTTCATCGACAGCGACAAGCCGCGGCTGCTCAACATCGACACCGATGTGGCCACCGGCGAGTTGGCGATGTTCATCGACATGCGGGTCAAGAAGGACGGCAAGCTGGTGGGGGTGGCCGGGCTCGGGCTGAAGATGCAGGCGCTGTCGCAATTGATCCATGACTTCAGCTTCGGCGAGCACGGCAAGGTCTATCTGGTGCGCGCCGACGGCTTGATCCAGGTTCACCCCGAGGCGCAGTTCAGCGGCAAGCGGCACCTGTCCGAGCAGATCGGCGAGTCGGCCGCCCAGGCGGTCATGGGGCACGAGGGGTTGGCCAGCAGCCGGTTCGTGCGCGACGGCGAAGACTTTGTGGCCCTGAGCCTGCCACTGCGAGGCATGGGGTGGTCGCTGGTGGCCGAGGTGCCCGAAGCGCAGATCTACGCCGATGCCCGGCAAACCTTGTGGCTGACCACCGGCATCGGCCTGGCTATCGCCCTGGTCTGCCTGTTGCTGGTGATCTGGCTGGCTCGCGGCCTGGTGCGGCCTGTGCGCCAGGTGACCGCCGGGCTGGTAGCCATCGGCAGCGGTGGTGGCGACCTGACCCTGCGCCTGGATGCCAGCCGGGCCGACGAGCTGGGGGACCTGGCCCGGGGCTTCAATCGTTTTCTCGACAGCCAGCACGGCATGATCGGCGAAGTGCTGGCCACCACCGAGCGTCTGCGCTCATCCGTGGGGCAGGTGGCGGCGGTGGTGGAGAACACTGCCGAGCGCTCGGGGCGGCAGCAGGAAATGACCGACATGGTGGCCACGGCCGTGCACCAGATGGGGCTGACCGTCCAGGACATCGCGCGCAATGCCGGGCAGGCGGCCGATGCGTCCCAGGCGGCCCGGGATGAGGCCCAACTGGCCCAGGGGGTGGTGGACGGCTCGATCCGGCACATCGAAAGCATGTCCGGGGAAATTGCCCTGGCCGCCAGAGCTGTCAGTGAGCTGGCGCATCAGGTGGCCTCCATCGATCAGGTATTGGCGGTGATCCGCGGGGTCTCCGAGCAGACCAACCTGCTGGCCCTCAATGCGGCTATCGAGGCAGCCCGTGCCGGGGAAATGGGCCGAGGCTTTGCTGTGGTGGCGGACGAAGTGCGGACCCTGGCCCAGCGCACCCAGGCGTCCACCGACGAGATCCAGCAGATGATCCAGAGCCTCAAGCAAGGCGCGGAGAATGCCGTGGCCTCCATGCATGCGGGGCAGTCGGCCACGGGTACCGGGGTGCAGTCCAGCCAGCAGACCGGGGCTTCGCTGACAGCGATTACCGGGCAGGTTGAGCACATCAGCGACATGAACCAGCAAGTGGCCACCGCCACCGAGGAGCAATCGGCGGTGACCGAAGAGATCAACCGCAATGTCCAGGGCATCTCCGATCTGGCCCGTGCCACCGCGGCCGAAGTCCAGGCCTGCCGTGAAGACTGCCGGACCCTGCAGCGCCTCTCCGAGGACCTGGCCCGACAGGTGGGCGGCTTCAAGCTGCACTGACCACCCGCCGCGGTGCGTCAGGCCGGGCGCCTTCGTCGGCAGCCCGCTCCTGGGTGGCCTCAGAACCAGGCGTCCTGCATGCTCAGGCAGGTATCGTCCCGCGCTTCCAGCAGTGCCAGCTCGTGCTGGCAGCCTGGCACTTCCCAGGTCAGGAAGTAGCGCGCGGCCTGCAACTTGCCCAGGTAGAAATCCCGATCCGCCGCCACTGCCCGCGCCAGTCCTTCCTCGGCCCGGATGGCCTGTTCCAGCCAGCGCCAGCCGATCACCGCATGGCCGAAGGCTTTCAGATACAGCGCCGAGTTGGCCAGGGTGCCGGTGACCTTGCCGCTGGCCAGGTCACCCAGCAACCCCAGCGTCACGTTTTGCAGGCGCGTTACCAGTTGTTCCAGGGGCAGGCGCAGGGCGTCCAGTGATTGATGGGCGCGGGCCCGCTCGCCGGTCTCGGCAATCAGCCGTACCAGGCGCTTGAGCCCGGCGCCGCCGTTCTGCGCCAGCTTGCGTCCCAGCAGGTCCAGGGACTGGATGCCGTGGGTGCCTTCGTGAATCGGGTTCAGGCGGTTGTCGCGGTAGTACTGCTCCACCGGGTACTCCCGGGTATAGCCGTGGCCGCCGAGAATCTGGATCGCCAGTTCGTTGGCCTTCAGGCAGAACTCTGAAGGCCAGGATTTGACGATCGGGGTCAGCAGGTCCAGCAGTTCGTGGGCCTGCTGGCGCTCGGCCGCATCGGCCAGGGTGGTGGTGTCGTCGAACAGCCGCGCCGCGTACAGCCCCAGGTCGAAGGCGCCTTCGACGTAGGCCTTCTGGGTCAGCAGCATGCGCCGCACATCGGCGTGCTGGATGATTGCCACCGGCGCGGTGCTCGGGTCCTTGCTGTCCGGCAGGCGACCTTGCGGGCGTTGACGGGCGTATTCCAGGGAGTACAGGTAGCCGGCGTAGCCGAGCATCACCGCACCCATGCCGACGCCGATCCGTGCCTCGTTCATCATCTGGAACATGTAGCTCAGGCCGTGATGGGGCTTGCCCACCAGATACCCCACGCACTGGCCGTTATCGCCGAAGTTCAGCGCGGTGGAGGTGGTGCCGCGCCAGCCCATCTTGTGGAACAGCCCGGCCAGCAGCACATCGTTGCGCGGCCCCAGGCTGCCGTCGTTGTTGACCAGGAACTTGGGCACGATAAACAGCGAAATGCCCTTCACCCCGGGCGGCGCGTCCGGCAGCTTGGCCAGGACCATGTGCACGATGTTTTCCGACAGCGGGTGGTCGCCGCCGGAAATGAAGATCTTGTTGCCCTTGAGCCGGTAGCTGCCGTCGGCGGCCGGTTCGGCACGGGTGCGGATATCCGATAGCGACGAGCCGGCATGGGGCTCGGTCAGGGCCATGGTGCCGAAGAAGCGACCGTCGATCATCGGCTGCAGGAAGCGTTGTTTCTGTTCTTCGGTGCCGAAGCTCTCGATCAGGTTGGCGGCGCCCATGGTCAGGAACGGGTAGGAGGTCGAGGCCGCGTTGGCCGCCTGGAAGTGGGCGAAGCAGGCCTGGGACAGCAGGGTTGGCAGTTGCATGCCGCCGGCCTCGAAACTGCGGGCGGCATTCAGGAAGCCGGCTTCGAGGAACGCATCCACCGCCGGTTTCACTTCGGGGATCAGCACCGCCTGGCCGTCTTCGTAGCGTGGCTCGTGCTCATCGCCCTTGCGGTTGTGTGGGGCGAAGAACTTCTCGGCGATGCTGCGGGCGGTGCCCAGGGCGGCGTCGAAGGTTTGCCGGTTGTGCTCGGCAAACCGCTCGCGCTGGGTCAGGCCCTCGGCGTCGAGTACCTCATACAGTTCGAAGGCCAGATTGCGGGAACTGAGCAGCGTCTCGGACATGGCGGCATACCTGTGGGATAGGGAATGGGCCGAGTCTAGGTGCGTGAATGAAGGTTGGATAGCAAGATTGATTTCGGTGATGCAAAGCCCAAAAAACCTCAATAGGCGTCGGCTTCTGCAGGAGCGGGCTCGCCCGCGAAGGCGTCATGGGAGGGTGATGCAGGGCTCAAGGGCCTCTTCGCCGGCAAGCCGGCTCCTACAGAGGACGGGCAAAAAAAATGGGCGCCGGTCAGGGCGCCCATCGATGCAGCAGAACCTTCGGCGATCAGCCGATGGTCATCAGGCTGGCGTTGCCGCCGGCGGCTGCGGTGTTGACGCTCAAAGCGCGCTCGATCACCAGGCGCTCCAGGGCAATCGCAGTCTCGCCCTGAGACAGGCCCTGGACGCCGACGATGGCACCGGCACGCTGGGCCACCTGCTGGCAGACGCTGCGCAGCTGGTCGGAATCACCGTGGTGCAGGACGGCGTCGAATACCACTTCGTCCTTGCTCCAGTCGGCCACGCGCTGGATGCGTGCCTGGACTTCCTTCGGCAAGCGGGCGAACAGCGCCTTGCTGATCTCGCTTTCCGGCCACACCGCCGAGCCACCGACGGCCAGCACGGCTGCCAGTTGGGTCAGCAGGTCACCCTCGACTTCCGCCAGGCACAGGACGTGCTCGCGGGGCAGGATGGCGTAGCTGTTGCGCTCGCCGGTAGGGCCGGTCAACTGCCGGGTGATGCCGCTCTGGGACTGGCCGGCGAACTGTTTGCACAGGATCGCCAGTTCCGCCAGCTTGCTGCTCTCGGCCCAGGCTTGCAGGGCGTTCAACGGCTTGCTGAGGGCTTCGCGCAGGCGCAGGTCCGGGGCGTTCTCGGCGTCGCCACGGGCAAAGGACTGCTCGATGGCATCCACCGGGCGGGTCGACAGCAGGCGGTACAGGTACAGCGGGCCGCCGGCTTTCGGGCCGGTGCCCGACAGGCCTTCGCCGCCGAACGGCTGCACGCCGACCACGGCACCGACGATGTTGCGGTTGACGTAGACGTTACCGGCGTGGACGTTGTCCACCACCTTGGCGATGGTCTCGTCGATCCGGGTGTGCACGCCCAGGGTCAGGCCGTAGCCGGAAGCGTTGATCTGGGCGATCAGCTGGTCGATTTCCTTGCGCTTGTAGCGCACCACGTGCAGCACCGGACCGAAGATCTCGCGCTGCAGCTCGTCGAAGCTTTCCAGCTCGATCAGGGTCGGCATGACAAAGGTGCCGCGCTTGCATTCTTCGCCGTCGGCGATGGCCATCTGGTACACGTTGCGACCTTTGTCGCGCATGGCCTGGATGTGCTTCTCGATGCCGGCCTTGGCTTCGGCGTCGATCACCGGGCCGATGTCCACCGACAGGCGCTCAGGGTTGCCCAGGCGGTTTTCGGCCATGGCGCCCTTGAGCATTTCGATCACACGGTCGGCGGAATCTTCCTGCAGGCACAGCACGCGCAGGGCCGAGCAACGCTGGCCGGCACTGTCGAAGGCCGAGGACACCACGTCGATGACCACCTGTTCGGTCAGGGCCGAGGAATCGACGATCATGGCGTTCTGGCCACCGGTTTCGGCGATCAGCGGGATCGGCCGGCCCTGGTTGTCCAGGCGCCCGGCGATGTTGCGTTGCAGCAGGCGCGCAACTTCAGTGGAGCCGGTGAACATCACGCCCTTGACGCGCTCGTCACCCACCAGGCGGGCACCGACGCTTTCGCCCTGGCCCGGCAGCAGTTGCAGCACGCCTTCGGGAATCCCGGCTTCGAGCAGCAGGCGCACGGCCTGGGCCGCCACCAGCGGGGTCTGTTCGGCCGGCTTGGCCAGTACCGGGTTACCGGCGGCGAGGGCCGCGGCGACCTGGCCACTGAAGATGGCCAGCGGGAAGTTCCACGGGCTGATGCACACCACCGGGCCCAGTGGGCGGTGGGCGTCGTTGCTGAAGTCGTTGCGGGCCTGCACCGCGTAGTAGCGCAGGAAGTCCACGGCTTCACGCACTTCGGCGATAGCGTTGGCGAAGGTCTTGCCGGCTTCCCGGGCCAGCAGGCCCATCAGCGGCTGGATCTCGCCTTCCATCAGGTCGGCGGCGCGTTCCAGGATCGCCGCGCGTTCGGCCGGCGGTGTGGCCTGCCAGATCGGTGCGGCGTTGAGGGCGCACTGGATGGCGTTGTCGACGTCTTCGACCGTGGCTTCCTGGACGTGGCCCACCACATCGCGATGGTCCGACGGGTTGAGTACCGGCGCCGGGGTTTCGCTGCTGGCGGCGCAACCGAGCATCGGTGCGGCTTTCCAGTTGTTGTGGGCGGTGGCCAGCAGTGCGCAGGACAGTGACGCCAGGCGGTGTTCGTTGGCCATGTCGATGCCGGCGGAGTTGGCCCGCTCGGCGCCATACAGGTCACGCGGCAATGGAATGCGCGGGTGCGGCAGGCCGAAACCGCCTTCCAGGGTGGCCATCTGTTCGATCTGGGTCACCGGATCGGCCACCAGTTCCTGGATCGAGATCGACTGGTCGGCGATACGGTTGACGAACGAGGTGTTGGCGCCGTTTTCCAGCAGCCGGCGTACCAGGTAGGCCAGCAGGGTTTCGTGGGTGCCCACCGGTGCATAGACGCGGCATGGACGGTTCAGCTTGCCCTCGGCAACCTTGCCCACCACTTGCTCGTACAGCGGTTCGCCCATGCCGTGCAGGCACTGGAACTCGTACTGGCCGGGGTAATAGTTCTGACCGGCAATGTGGTAGATCGCCGACAGAGTGTGGGCGTTGTGGGTGGCGAACTGCGGGTAGATGACTTCCGGCACCGACAGCAGCTTGCGTGCGCAGGCGATGTAGGAAACGTCGGTGTACACCTTGCGGGTGTAGACCGGATAGCCTTCCAGGCCTTCGACCTGGGCGCGCTTGATCTCGCTGTCCCAGTAGGCGCCTTTCACCAGGCGGATCATCAGGCGGTGACGGCTGCGACGGGCCAGATCGATGACATAGTCGATCACGTACGGGCAGCGCTTCTGGTAGGCCTGGATCACGAAGCCGATACCGTTCCAGCCGGTCAGTTGCGGCTCGAAGCACAGGCGCTCCAGCAGGTCCAGGGACAGCTCCAGGCGGTCGGCTTCCTCGGCGTCGATGTTCAGGCCGATGTCGTACTGCTTGGCCAGCAGGGTCAGGGACAGCAGGCGCGGGTACAGCTCTTCCATCACGCGCTCGTACTGGGCGCGGCTGTAGCGCGGGTGCAGGGCCGAGAGCTTGATGGAGATGCCCGGGCCTTCATAGATGCCGCGACCGTGGGAGGCCTTGCCGATGGAGTGGATGGCCTGCTCGTAGGACGCGAGGTACTTCTGTGCGTCGTGCTCGGTCAGTGCGGCTTCGCCGAGCATGTCGTAGGAATAGCGGAAGCCCTTGGCTTCGAACTTGCTGGCGTTGGCCAAAGCTTCGGCGATGGTTTCGCCGGTGACGAACTGTTCGCCCATCAAGCGCATGGCCATGTCCACGCCCTTGCGGATCATCGGCTCGCCGCTCTTGCCGATGATGCGGCTCAGGGAGGAGGTCAGGCCGGCCTCGTTGTGGGTCGACACCAGCTTGCCGGTCAGCAGCAGGCCCCAGGTGGCGGCGTTGACGAACAGCGATGGGCTGTTGCCCAGGTGCGGCTGCCAGTTGCCGGTGCTGATCTTGTCGCGGATCAGCGCGTCACGGGTGCCCTTGTCGGGGATGCGCAGCAGGGCTTCGGCCAGGCACATCAGCGCCACGCCTTCCTGGGACGACAGGGAGAACTCCTGCAGCAGGCCCTGGACGATACCGGCACGGCCGCCGGCGCTCTTCTGGTTGCGCAGCTTCTCGGCGATCGAGGCGGCCAGCTTGTTCGCGGCTTCGGCGGTGGCGGCCGGCAAGCGCGCCTGCTCCAGCAGCATCGGTACCACTTCCGGTTCCGGGCGGCGGTAGGCGGCGGTGATCGAGGCGCGCAGCACCGACTGCGGGAGAATGCTTTCGGCGAACTCCAGGAAGCATTGGTGGGCGTGATCGGTCTGTACCTCGCCGGCATCCTCGCCGTCTTTGGCGGTGGCACTGCTCAGCTCGGTCAGGGTTGCACCACCCTCGAGTTTTTCCAGGTAATTGAAAATCGCCTGCTTGATCAGCCAGTGCGGCGTACGATCGATCGAGGCCGCGGCGGCCTTGAGGCGCTCGCGGGTAGGGTCGTCGAGTTTGACCCCGAGGGTGGTGGTAGCCATATTTTTATCCTCATGTTTGCCACGCACGTGTGGCATCAGCTGGCGGCAAGATTATCCGCGCACTGCAATAGGTGCAACCGGGTGCAACCCATTTTTAGCTGGAAAAAGAAGCAGCTTGTCAGGAATAAAATTCCTGCACGGAGTGGCTTGCCTCCTACTGGTGCCTTTACTTCTGAAAACGCCATTTTTTGCTCCAAAAAGGAGCAAAAGCGTCGTCAACGACCAGTTTTTGGACAAGGTGCAACTGATTCGGTGCAAATTGGTTGCACCTTGTTCGTCTTGTTGCATAGGATTCGCGGCCAAGGTGCAACCGTCCTGCAGGACTGGTTCATCGGCTGATGGCTTTCCTGGGGAAACATCAGTCATAAATGCGCGGCCCGCCTGATCGTCTCCCAAACGTCATCGTTTGGCGGCGGGTGGCAGTGGCCGCCGCACCATAAAAACAAAGCCAGGGCGTAACTCAATGAGTGCAAGCAATCCAACCTTGATCACCTTCGTGATCTACATCGCGGCAATGGTGCTGATCGGCTTCATGGCCTATCGCTCCACCAACAACCTTTCCGACTACATTCTTGGCGGCCGCAGCCTCGGCAGCGTGGTCACCGCGCTTTCCGCCGGTGCTTCCGACATGAGTGGCTGGCTGCTGATGGGCCTGCCGGGCGCCATCTACATGTCCGGTCTTTCGGAAAGCTGGATCGCCATCGGCCTGATCGTCGGTGCCTACCTCAACTGGCTGTTCGTGGCCGGCCGCCTGCGGGTGCAGACCGAACACAACGGTGACGCGCTGACCCTGCCGGACTACTTCTCCAGCCGCTTTGAAGACAAGAGCGGCCTGCTGCGGATCATCTCTGCGGTGGTGATCCTGGTGTTCTTCACCATCTACTGCGCCTCCGGCATCGTCGCCGGTGCCCGCCTGTTCGAAAGCACTTTCGGCATGCCCTACGAGACAGCGCTGTGGGCCGGTGCGGCGGCAACCATTGCCTACACCTTCGTTGGTGGTTTCCTGGCAGTGAGCTGGACCGATACCGTCCAGGCCACGCTGATGATCTTCGCACTGATCCTGACGCCGATCATCGTGCTGCTGGCGACCGGTGGCGTGGACACCACCTTCCTGGCCATCGAAGCCAAGGACCCGACCAACTTCGACATGCTCAAGAACACCACCTTCATCGGTGTCATCTCGCTGATGGGCTGGGGCCTGGGCTACTTCGGCCAGCCGCATATCCTGGCGCGCTTCATGGCCGCCGATTCGGTGAAGTCGATCGCCAAGGCCCGTCGCATCTCCATGACCTGGATGATCCTGTGCCTGGGCGGCACCGTGGCGGTGGGCTTCTTTGGTATCGCCTATTTCTCGGCGCACCCTGAGGTGGCCGGCCCTGTGACCGAAAACCCTGAGCGGGTGTTCATCGAACTGGCCAAGCTGCTGTTCAACCCGTGGATCGCGGGTGTGCTGCTGTCGGCCATCCTGGCGGCAGTCATGAGTACCCTGAGCTGCCAGTTGCTGGTGTGCTCCAGTGCCCTGACCGAAGACTTCTACAAAGCCTTCCTGCGCAAGCACGCTTCCCAGTTGGAACTGGTGTGGGTCGGCCGCGCCATGGTGCTGGTGGTGGCGCTGATCGCCATTGCCATGGCCGCCAACCCGGAAAACCGCGTGCTGGGCCTGGTGAGCTATGCCTGGGCCGGGTTCGGCGCGGCCTTCGGCCCCGTGGTACTGATTTCGGTGATCTGGAAAGGCATGACCCGTGACGGCGCGCTGGCCGGCATCATCGTCGGTGCCGTCACCGTGATCCTGTGGAAGCATTTCGCTCTGCTGGGCCTGTACGAAATCATCCCGGGCTTCATCTTCGCCAGCCTGGCGATCCTGCTGGTGAGCAAGATGGGCACGCCGAGCGCCGGCATGGTCCAGCGCTTCGAAGCGGCCGAGAAGGATTTCAAGCTCAACCACTGAGTGCGCAAATCCTGCCCTGATTCCCCGGGGCGCTGAAGAACGGCCCGCTGCGTCACCGCAGCGGGCCGTTTTTTTTTGCGTCCCGTAGCCGCTGCCGCAGGCTGTTAACGAGGGGCGCTCGGAGGGACCGCAAGGCCCTGCAGGCCTTTGCGCAGCCTCGCCATGGCTCGGCTGCGGCTACAGGGTCAGTGCAGCTCGGTGTCGGGCTGGTTGAGGAATATCAGTACGCCAAGGATCGCCATGTAGAACTTGAACGCCGCGTCCTGGCCGTTCCAGGCCTTGGACTGCCACATCATGAACCACTCGCCGCCGACCACCATGAAGCCGAAGAACCAGACGCAGAAGCCCAGGCAGAAGCCGGCAATGGCCCAGCGCTTGGCGCGGTTGAAGTCGCTGGCGACACCGTGCCGGGCCAGCCACAGGCGCAGGGCGCCAAATACCAGCAGCGCGCCGGTCAGGGCTTCGCCGGCGATGATCAGCCAGTAACCGGCATTCCACAGCAGCGGCAAGGTCAGGGCGCGGTCGGTGGCGCTGTTGCCGGGGAAGACGCTGTCCATGCTCAGCACGTGCTGGACAAAGGCGAAGTTGGAACCGTAGTCGCTGATGTTGTTGTAGGCCACCAGCAGGGCGAAGGCCGCCACTGCCAGGGTCATGGTGATCTTGACGTAACGCACAATCATGTCGGGTTCCTTTGCGGGTGATCAAGGGGCCTGGGGGCTGGAGAGGGGAGAGGCGTGGGTGCCAACGCGCTAGGCAATGGCCCTGGCGCAGAACGCCAGGGCCGGGGATCAGGCTTGTTGCAGTGCCTGGTCCAGGTCTTCGAGCAGGTCTTCGATGGCCTCGATGCCCACCGAGAGACGGATCATCTCCGACTTGACCCCGGCCTTGGCCTGCTCTTCTTCGTTCATCTGCCGGTGGGTGGTGGACGCCGGGTGGCAAGCCAGGGACTTGGCGTCGCCGATGTTCACCAGGCGCTTGAAGATCTGCAGCGCATCGTAGAAGCGCACGCCCGCGGCATAGCCGCCCTTGAGGCCGAAGGAGAGGATCGCCGATGGCTTGCCCTGCATGTATTTGCGCGCCAGTTCATGGTGCGGGTGGTCGGGCAGGCCGGCGTAGCTGACCCAGGCCACCAGGGGATGGTTCTGGAGGAACTGCGCCACCTTGAGGGCGTTGTCGGTGTGGCGTTCCATGCGCAGGGCCAGGGTTTCCAGGCCTTGCAGCAACAGGAAGGCGTTCATCGGCGCCAATGCCGCGCCGGTGTTGCGCAGCGGCACGGTGCGGGCCCGGGCGATAAAGGCGGCGGGGCCGAACTTCTCGGTGTAGACCACGCCGTGGTAGGCCGGCTCCGGGGTGTTGAGGCTGGCGAACTTCTGCGGGTGGTCGGCCCAGGGGAAGTTGCCGCTGTCGACGATCACCCCGCCCAGGGAGTTGCCATGGCCACCGACGTACTTGGTCACCGAGTGCACCACGATGTCGGCGCCGAACTGGATCGGCTTGCACAGGATCGGCGTGGCCACGGTGTTGTCCACCATCAGTGGCACGTTACGGGCGTGGGCGGCCTGGGCCAGGCCCTCGATATCGACGATGTTGCCCGCGGGGTTGCCGATGCTCTCGCAGTACACCAGCTTGGTCTTGTCGTCGATCAGCTCGGCAATGGCCTCGGGGGAGTCGTCCCGGGCGAAGCGTACTTCGACCCCGAAGCTGGGCAGCAGGTGGGCGAACAGGGTGTAGGTGCCGCCGTACAGCTGGGGCGTGGAGACGATATTGTCCCCAGCCTGGGTCAGGGTCTGGATCGCGTAGTGGATGGCGGCACTGCCGGCGGCCACCGCCAGCCCGGCGATCCCGCCTTCCAGGGCGGCCATGCGCTGTTCCAGCACATCGTTGGTGGGGTTCATGATGCGGGTGTAGATGTTGCCGGGCACATCGAGGTTGAACAGGTCAGCGCCGTGTTGGGCGTTGTCGAACTCGAAGGCGACGTTCTGGTAGATGGGCACGGCCACGGCCTTGGTGGTCGGGTCCGACTTGAATCCATGGTGCAGCGCAATCGTTGCGTCTTTCATAAATCCTCGACTAAGGGCTTGTCACCAAGCGGTAACAGACCCTGGCTAATCCATTAATGAGCACAGCCAGGCAGGTCGTGTGCCCGCGCAGCAGTCAGTGGTCCCGTGTGTCTGAGTCGCCAGCAACCGTTTGATGTGCCCGCCGCTTGGCCGCGGGCAGGCGCGTCAGTGTCCAATAGGCGCGGCGGATGGGCAAGGGCCCCGAGGTGCGGCAGGAAAGGGCCGGCCATCCATGGCCGGCGGGCGGTTTCAGCGCGGCTGGGACCAGCCCTGGGAGCGCTTGACCGCGGTGCTGAAGGTGCAGCGCCAGGCGTCTGCCGTGGCCCGGTCGATACGCGGCCGGTAGTCGGTGCGGGTGTTGTCCAGCTCTGGCAACTCCAGCCCCAGGCCGCGGGCGGCGAGGGCGGCGCAGCCCAGGGCGGTGAGTTCGTCGAAGCGCTGGGTGACGATGGTGCGTTGCAGGATATCGGCCAGGAACTGGGCGAAATACGGGCTGCGGGCCAGGCCGCCGTCAATCGACAACTGGTCGGTGACGTTAAGGTGATCGTCCATCGCCGTGATCACTTCGGCGCTGCGCAGGGCCACGCCTTCCAGTACCGCCTGGCACAGGTCCTGGCGAGTGGTGGCGGCGTTCATGCCGATCCATACCGCCCCGGCACTGCGGTCCCAGTGCGGGCAGGCAAGCCCGGACAAGGCCGGGACAAACGCCAGCTCGCGGGAAATCGCCGGTGGCTGATCGAAGGCTGCCAGTTCCGAGAAGTCGCTGAACAGGCCCAGGCGCCCGGCCCATTCCACTGCGGCGCTGGCGTCGTACACGCCACCGTCCATGGCATACACCGGTTTGCCGTCGGCCTGCCAGGCGACGGTGGCCAGCAGGCCTTTCTCCGGGGCGCGAATGATCTGTTCGCCTGTGACTGTCAGGGCGAAGGCGCCGGTGCCGAAGGTGATCTTGGCGTCCCCCGGCTCCCGGCAGCCGTGACCGTACAGCGAGGCTTGCTGGTCGACCACCGAGGCGCTGATGGGGGTCTGGCCGATGCGTCCGAAGTCGCCGACCGTGGCGCGGATTTCCGGCAGGGCCTGCAGGGGCACGCCGAACAGTTGGCACAACTGCGGGTCCCACTGGCCGGTGGCGAGATTCATCAGCGAGGTGCGCGAGGCGGTGGTGATGTCAGTGGCGTAGACCCCGGTCAGGCGATCGAGAAAGTAGGCATCGGTGGTGCCCAGGCGCAGTCGGCCGGCACTCAGGGCGGCCTGTGCCGCCGGCAGGTTGTCGACGATCCAGGCCAGCTTGCTGGCGGAGAAGTAGGCATCCAGGGGCAGCCCGGCCCGTTCCAGGGTCAGGGCCTCGGCGCCGCTGGCGCGCAGTTCTTCGATGCGCGCGGCGCTGCGGTTGTCCTGCCAGACGATCACCGGCGACAGCGGCGCGCCACTGACGGCGTCCCAGGCCAGGCAGCTTTCACCCTGGTTGGCCAGGCCGATGGCGTCGACCCGGCCGGTGGCTTCCAGGCAGCGTTGCAGGTTGGCCAGCAGCTCCAGCGGGTCGTGTTCGACCCAGCCCGGGCGCGGGTGATGCTGCTGGTGGCGCAGCGCCAGTTGGATATCGGCACGGCCTTGCATGTCCACGACCAGTACGCGGGTGCTGGTGGTGCCCTGGTCAAGTGCGGCTATTCGCATGGTCATTTCTCTTGTTGTGGGACGGCCTGGTCGATGCAGATGTCCAGTTGGTCGAAATGTTCCGGCAGGTGCAGGTCCTTGATGGGGATCAGCAGGCGCCGTTCCGGCAGTGCCGAGACCGGTCGGCTCCAGAGCTCCAGGCCCTGGGCGCGGACCCGCAGGGTGCCACTGACCGCCTGGCTGACCCGCAACTGGATGTGCGCCAGGCCCGCCAGCTCGCCGCGCACCAGGCGGCCCGGCACGCCGAGCTTGATCGGGGCGGCGTACTTCAGGGTCAGGGCGTCATTGGCATCGGGTAGCTGGCCGCTCAGGGCCAGGGCCATCAGGCTGCCGATGCGCCGCCCTTCGCGGTAGGACCAGCCGGCCGTCTCGATTGGCCGCAGCAGGTTGCCGGCGGCAAAGTAGGCCGGGTCCGAACAGCGGCCGTACTGGTCGATCTTCGGCCCCCCGCTGCCATTGTCCAGTTGCAGGTGGCTCAGGCGCACCAGGCTCGACTCCGGGGTGAACTGGCCGGTGAGCAGCACGCCGTCGCAGGAAATGTCGCGAACCTGGCCGTCGGCCAGGCGCACCCGGGCCGACTCCACCCGGCCACACCCATTGATCGCCAGCAGATCGGCGCCAAAGTGCATGGGGATGCCCAGCAACCTTGGGAACACCGACAGCGGCCAGCGGGCGGTGGCTCGTTTATTGGCTTCCAGCACCGCCACCGGACGGATACCGGCGCGTCGGCAACTGAGCACGGCAGACAGGCTGACCAGTTCGGTGCCGATGATCAGCGGCCGCTCGAAAGGCTTGAGGTGCTGCACATAGAGGAAGTTCTGCAAGGCCCCGGTGTTGATCACCCCCACCGGGCGGTCGCCGGACAGCAGGCGTGCCGAGCGCGGGGTTTCCCGGGCGCCGGTGGCGATCAGCACCTTCTGTGCCTGGATCTGCCGTGGCCCGTCTGGAGTGGCCAGGCGCAACAGGCCGCCGGGTTCCAGGCTGACCACCGTGTGTCGCAGCAGCAGGATCACGCCGGCTTTCAGCGCGGCTTCGACATTGCGCCGGGCATAGGCCGGGCCGCTGAGAAGGCGCTGGTACTCGCGCATGCCGAAGGGCGGGTGGGCACAGTGCCGGGGAATGCCGCCGGCTTCGCTTTCACGTTCGATGACAATCACCGGGCCGATACCCTGGCGCCGCAGTTCGATAGCCGCGGCCAGGCCCGCCGGGCCGCTGCCGATAATGGCCGCTTCGGCCTGAAGAAGTTCAGTGCTGTTCATGGCAACGACCTGTGGCAAGAGGGACGGCCAGTTGGCTGGCGCTGAGTTCGGCGACCTGGGCCGAGCAATAGAAACCCTGGCAGCGGCCCATGCAGGCGCGGGTGCGGCGCTTGAGCCCGCCCAGGTCGCCAGGTGGCAGGGGGCTGTGCAGGGCGCTTTCTATTTCGCGCCGGGTCACCAGTTCGCAATGGCAGACGATTTCGCCATAGCCGGGGCGCTGCCAGTCGCGGGGCAAGTGCTCCGCCAGATTGGGCATCTGTGGCCAGACCGGTTCGCGCACCGGCTGGTGCTGGCGGCGCTGGCTGTACAGGCCGTAGACATGCCGGGCAATACCCAGGGCGGCGGTGAGCCCGGTGGAGCGGATGCCGCCGACGGTGATCCAGTGCCGGGCGTGGTCGGCCTGGATCCGGTATTCCTTCTTTTCGCTGGCGGGGCGCAGCCCGGCGTAGGTGGCGGTGACCGGCATCCCGGCGAGGGCGGGAATCCGCTCCACGGCGGCATCGATCAGGCTTTGCAGGGTCGGGCCGTCGAGCCCCGCATGCACGCGGTCCTCCTGCTCTTCGGCGGTGGGGCCCACCAGCAGGTTGCCGTACACCGTGCGGGTCAGGACTATGCCCTTGGTGCGCTCGTTGGGTACCGGCAGGACGATGCGTTCCAGCAGTGTGGCCGCGGCCTTGTCGAAGACCACGAACTGGCCCTTGCGCGGCATGATGCGAAATTCGCTGTGGCCCAGCAGGTTGTGTTCCAGGGTGTCGCCGAACAGCCCGGCGCAGTTGATCACCTGGGCGCTGCGCAGGGTGCCCCGGTTGGTGTGCAGGGTCCAGGCGTCGCCATCGAACTGGCCTTGCTGCACCTCGCATTGCAACTGTACGCGGGCGCCATGGGCCATGGCCTGCTGCAGGTAACCCAGGGGTGCGGACCAGGGGTCGATCAGGTGCTCGTCGGGGACCAGTACCGCGCCCACGGCGTGATTGGCCAGGTGCGGCTCCAGGGCGAGGATCTCGCTGCGTTCCAGCAGGCGAACGTTGTCTACCCCATTGGCCTGGGCCTGGGCGAGGATCCCCGGCAGCCTGGCCTGGTCCTCGGCGTTCCAGGCCACTACCAGCGCGCCACTCTTGAGCAGTGGCAGGTTCATGGCCGAGTGGATTTCCAGGTATTCCTGGTAGCCGGCCTGCATGCACTGCAGTTCCAGGCTGCCACTGGGGGCGTCGAAGCCGGTGTGCAGGATGGCGCTGTTGGCCTTGCTGGCGCCGGAGAGAATGTCGCTGCCCTTTTCCAGCAGCACCACCCGTGCGCCTTCGAGGGCGAAGCGCCGGGCCATGGCGCAACCGACGACCCCGCCACCGACGATGGCCACATCGAAAGTCACATTGTTCGGATAAAGTTCGGTCATATAAATGCCTGTTTCCTGCGGTAACACCCAAGGATCTGTGCAGGAATCAAAGCATAATGCGGGCCATGATTGTTGTTTTTATTTTCTATTCGGTCATATATCGGTCATTTGGTTGTGGTTTTCGGTGATGGCCATCACCTGTGGCAACGGCCCTGGTTCAGGGCTGTGGCACCAGATGCACCTCCACGCCGGCTTTCTCCAGGGCCGCCAGCAGATCCGGGCCGGGCTGGCGGTCGATCACCAGGCGGTCTATGCGCTCCAGCGGGAACACCTTGAACAGGCCGCGGCGTTCCAGCTTCGAGGAATCGGCGATCACCGTCAGCTGGCGGGCCTGGGCAATCATCGCGCGGGCCACTTCGGCTTCTTCGATGGAGAAGTCCATGGCGCCGTCTTCATTCAGCGCGCCAATGGTGATCACCGCGTGCTCGGCGTTGAAACGGGTGATCTGTTCCAGGGCCAGGGTGCCGACGTTCTGTGTCGAGTCGGGGCGATATTCACCACCGATCATGAACACCCGATTGCCCGACTCGCCAATGCAGCCGGCAATCGGCAGGGAGTTGGTGATCACCGTCAGGCGGGTGTGCTGCGCCAGTTCCCGAGCGAAGAACAGGGTGGTGGTGCCGGTATCGATGAAGATGCTGTCGCCCGCGCAGAACAGGCCGGCGGCGTAGCGGCCGATGGCGCGCTTCTCCTGGGCGTGTTCGTTCATGCGGGTCTGGAAGGTGTTTTCGTGCTCGCCGGTAGGGGGCAGGGCCGCGCCACCGTGGAACTTGGTGACCAGGCCGCTTTCCGCCAGGTCGCTGAGGTCGCGGCGGATGGTTTCCTGGGACGTGGCAGTGATGCGCGCCAGCTCTTCCACAGAAATCCGCTCCCGTTGCCGCAGGAGTTCGAGAATGTGCTGTCGTCGTTCGTTGGGGCGCATGGTGTTTTCCGTTTAGTGGTACTTCGCCACACAAATGGGCATTTTTTGTTACTTACGCACACTCCTGGTTCAGGAATGTGCTGATTCGGTCAAATTCGATGGAAAAGTTAAGCATTTACTTGCACGTTTCACAATGGCCCGCAGTCATGGGGTTGGCTCATGACCCACGGCAGGTCGGGCCAATGTTGCGAAGGTGTATTGACCGAAATATGGTTGTTTTAAAGTAAAAGCCACAACTAATACACATTGTGGCACGGGATGTGCCCTGTGTTTCATCACCTGGTTCATCGTTCTCCTTGGCGATGAGTGACCAGAGCTGGCCTCGACAAGAACTTCCCCGGCGGGGGAAACCTATAAATGACGCTCAGAGAGATGAACCCACATGGCTGAATTTGGAAACTACGTCATTTACCTGATCATGCTCGGCGCCGTGATCGGCGCCCTGTCATCCATCATCAAGCCCGAGAGCGGGCTGGGTAAGGAGTTCGTCAACGGTATCCACTCCATCGGCCCGGTGTTCCTGGCCCAGGCCGGGATCATGGTGGCGATTCCCTACCTGTCCCAGGGCATTTCCCACGCCCTGGGGCCGTTCTTCAACGCCCTGGGTTCGGATGTCTCCATCGCGGCGCTGTCGATCATTGCCGTGGACATGGGCGGCTACCAGCTGGCCAACGCCCTGACCGCCAACCGTGACCTGTGGATTACCGCAATGCTGGTGGGCTACACCTCCGGGGCGACCATCGTCTACCTGATCCCGGTGGGCCTGACCATGCTCGAGCGCAAGGACCACAAGTACCTGGCCCTGGGTGCCATGGCCGGGCTGATCAGCATTCCGTTCGCGGTGCTGATGTCGCTGCTGATCATCACCGCTACCCACTTGCCGGTGCGGGACATCGTTTCCACCAACTCCGAGGCGCTGTACTACCTGTCCCTGGGCTTCGTCGACATGCTCAAGCTGCTGGCGCCGCTGTTCGTGTTCTGCTTCCTGCTGGCGGCGGGGCTGCGCTACCGGCCGCAGATGATGGTCAGGGGCTTCCTGGTGTTCGGCAAGATCATGGACGCGGCGATCAAGCTGATCCTGGCCCTGAGCATCGTCGAGCACTTCACCAAGTTCTTCAGCATCAACTTCGGCGGCTGGGGCTTCGACCCGATGTTCGCCGACGAAAAGGAGCTGTTCCGGGCGATCGAGATCGCCGGCTACATCGGCATCATGCTCGCCGGTACCTTCCCCATCTGCTACCTGTTCCAGCGCTACTGCAAGAAGCCCATGGAGCTGCTGGGACGCCATCTGAACCTGTCCAGCACCGGTGCCGCGGGGTTCATCATGGTGTTTGCCAACATCATCGCCACCTTCCACCTGTTCAAGCACATGACCGCCCGCGACAAGGTGCTGTGCGTGGCCCTGGGGGTCTGCGCCCAGGCACTGATCGGCGACCACCTGGCCTTCACTGCGAACTTCCAGCCAAGCCTGATCCTGCCGATTCTGCTCGGCAAACTGTTTGGCGGCCTGCTGGCGGTGGCGATCGCCATCCGCATCTCGGTGCCAGCCGCCCAGCGCTATGAGCTGCAAGAGCAGGAACAGGCGGCCGCCTTTGCCCTGCAACCTGCGCGGGCCTGACGGCCCGCATCACCTATCACTGAAATCGAGGTAACGATGCGCAAGATTTTCCTGGCCTGCCCCTACAGCCATTCCGAGCCGGCCGTCATCAACGAGCGTTTTCTCCAATGCAACCAGGTCGCGGCGCAGATACTGGAAGCCGGCCATGCGGTGTTCAGCCAGGTGAGCATGTCCCACCCGATCAACCTGTGCCTGGCGGGCAAGGACAATGCCGCCATCGGCAAGCTCTGGGCGCCGGTGGATGCGCTGTACATGGCGATGATGGAGGAGCTGATCGTGCTCGACCTGCCGGGCTGGAAGGACAGCGGCGGGATCAAGCGCGAGATCGAGGTGTTCGAAACGTCCGGGCGGCGGGTCAGCCTGTGGTCGCAAGTCAGCCACGAGTTTGTCTGAAACCCTCCCCGTGCCCGTCGTCGCCTGCGCCGGGTACGGCCCGGCTCTGAACTGACGACAGCCTGCGCACAGGGTAAACTTGCCCCCCTGCGCAGGAGCAACCATGAACTATCGTCACGCCTTCCACGCCGGCAATCACGCCGACGTCTTCAAACACCTGACCCTGACCCGCCTCATCGCCCTGATGTCGCGCAAGGAGCAGCCGTTCGCCTACCTCGACAGCCACGCCGGTATCGGCCTGTATGACCTCAAGGGCGACCAGGCCACGCGCACCGGCGAGTACCTGGAAGGCATCGCCCGCCTGTGGGGCGACGAGGACCTGCCGGCGCTGACCGCCGATTACATGCAGGTGCTGCGCAAGATGAACCCCGATGGCGAGTTGCGTTACTACCCGGGCTCGCCGGAACTGGCTCGGCGCCTGACCCGTTCCCAGGATCGGGTGCTGCTCAACGAGAAACACCCGGAAGACGGCCTGCTGCTCAAGGACAACATGAAGGGTGACCGGCGGGTAGCGGTGCACCTGGGCGAGGGCTGGCACGTGGCCCGGGCCCTGCTGCCGGTGGCGGAAAAACGCGCGGTGATGCTCATCGACCCGCCTTTCGAGCAACTGGACGAGATGCAGCGCTGTGCGGCATCGCTGAAGGAAGCCATTGGCCGCATGCGCCAGACCGTGGCGGCCATCTGGTACCCGGTCAAGGACCAGCGCGCCCTGCGACGCTTCTACCAGGACCTGGCCGGTACCGGTGCGCCGAAGCTGCTGCGGGTGGAGTTGCTGGTGCATCCGCTGGACACGCCCAACAGCCTCAACGGCTCGGGCCTGGCGATCGCCAACCCGCCTTGGGGCCTGGAAGAGGAATTGCGCGAGTTGCTGCCCTGGCTGTCGAAGAAGCTCGGCCAGACCCAGGGCGGCTGGCAGATGGACTGGTTGATCGCAGAGTAAAGGGTCGCTGGCCAGCCAGCTCCTGCGCAAGGTTGCAGGAGCCGGCTGGCCGGCCCAAGGACTCAGATCGGGCAGGTCACGCCGGTGCCGCCGATCCCGCAATAGCCTTCAGGGTTCTTCGCCAGGTACTGCTGGTGGTAAGCCTCGGCGAAGTACACGGTCGGCGCTTCTTCGATTTCCGTGGTGATGGTGCCCAGGCCGGCCTTGGTCAGCTCCGCCTGGAACACGTCCCTGCTGTGCAGCGCCTGCTCCAGCTGGGTCGGATTGGTGGCGTAGATCACCGAGCGGTACTGGGTGCCGATATCATTGCCCTGGCGCATGCCCTGGGTCGGGTTGTGCAGCTCCCAGAACATTGCCAGCAGTTCTTTGTAGCTGACCTTGGCCTTGTCATACACCACGAGCACCACTTCGGTGTGGCCGGTTAAGCCCGAGCAGACCTCTTCATAGGTCGGGTTCGGGGTGAAGCCGCCGGCGTAACCGACCACGGTGCTGACCACGCCCTCGCGCTGCCAGAAGCGGCGTTCGGCGCCCCAGAAACAGCCCAGGCCGAAGATCGCGAAGTCGACGTCCTGGAAGAACGGGCCAAGCAGCGGGGTGTCTTCGAAGACAAAGTGCTTTTCAGGCAGAGTCATCGGGGTTTCGCGGCCAGGCAGAGCTTGTTCTTTGGTCGGTAGCACGTTTTTGTTCACCAGAATTTCCGAGCGCAGAACCATGATCAGTCCTCTCAGTCAGGGTGGGATCGAGTAATTAATCAGACACGCAGTTTGCCCAAGTGTTACAGCGCTGTCAGGCAATCGGGCCACGAGGATAACGCTTGAGCTTGGCAATTAGCTCGGAGCCGGGAATCGGCCGGTCGAACAGGTAGCCCTGGCCCACGTCGCAGCGGTGGCGGCGCAGGAAGGCCAGTTGCTCGGCGGTCTCGATGCCTTCGGCGACCACCTTGATCTTCAGGTTGTGGGCCATGGCGATCACCGCGGAGGTGATTTCCATGTCGTCCTGGTTGTCGGGGATCTCGTGGATGAAGCTGCGATCGATCTTGATGATATCGATGGGGAATTTCTTCAGGTAACTCAGGGACGAATAGCCGGTGCCGAAGTCGTCCATGGCCAGGGTCAGGCCGAGTTTTTTCAGTTGTTCCAGCTGCTGGTGGGTGTCGTCGGTGGCTTCCAGCAGCAGGCCCTCTGTTAGCTCAAGCTCCAGCAGCGAGGAGGGCAGCTGTTCTTCCTTGAGGATGCTGGCGATGGAGGCCACCAGGTCCGGGTCGGAAAACTGCTTGGGCGACAGGTTGATGGCCACGTGCAGGTTGCCCATGCCGGCGGCGGTCAGTTGCTTGCTCATGCGGCAGGCCTGGCGGGCGATCCACTTGCCGATGGGGATGATCAGGCCGGTTTCTTCCGCCACGCTGATGAACTGGTCGGGGCGGATCATGCCCTTTTCCGGATGGTTCCAGCGCAGCAGCGCCTCCATGCCCAGCAGGCGGCCGCTGCGCAGGCACAGCTTGGGCTGGTAGAACACGTCCAGCTCGTTCTGGGTCAGGGCGCGGCGCAGGTTGTTCTCGACGAACAGTTTGTAGCTGGCCTCGGCGTTCAGCGCCTCGGTGAACACCTGCACCTGGTGCTTGCCGTTGGCCTTGGCCTTGTGCAGGGCCAGGCCGGCGTTGCGCATCAGGGTCTGCGGGTCACGGCCGTGCAGCGGCGCACTGGCCAGGCCCACGGAGCCGGTGACGCTGATCAACTGGTTGTCGACGAACATCGGCTTGTCCAGGGTCATCAGCAACTGGCTGGCGATCTGTTGCCCGGTTTCCAGGTCGGTGTTGTCCAGCAGCACGGCGAATTCGTTGCTGGCGAAGCGCGCCAGGCTGCCGCTGGGGCTCAGGCTGTTGCGCAGGCGCCGGGCCAGGCTGATCAGCAGTTTGTCGCCGGTCTGGTGGCCGAGGCTGTCGTTGATCCGCTTGAAATTGTCGATGTCCACCAGCAGCAGGCTGATCGGGGTATCGCTGTCTCGGGCAAAGCGTTCATCGAGGTTGCGGATGAAGGCGGGGCGGTTGCCCAGGTTGGTCAGGTTGTCGGTGTAGGCCAGGCGCTCGATGCGCTGCTGGGCGAGCTTGGTCTGGGTGATGTCTTCATAGATGCCGATGTAGTGGGTCAGCTCGCGGTTGTCGCCATACACCTTGGAGATCGACAGCTGGCCCCAGTAAGGCTCCAGGTTCTTGCGCCGGCTTTTGAACTCGCCCTGCCAGCTGTTGCTCTTGGCCAGGCTGGACGGAGCGTCGAACAGCAGCTCGCTGAGGTTTTCCAGGGCCGGCAGTTCGGACAGGCGGTGGCCATGGACCTCTTCGGTGCTGTATTGGGTGATCGCCGTGAAGCTGGGGTTGACGTACTCCACCACGCCGTCGCAATTGACCAGCAGGAAGGCGTTGGCGCTCTGTTCCACGGCGCGCTGGAACAGGTGCAGGGCGCTGGTAGCGGCCCGCCGGTTGTGATTGTTGATGACCTGGGCGAACTGGTCTGCCAGTTCGCCGGCGAAGGCGATCTCGTCGGACTGCCAGGCCCGGGTCATGCCGGTCTGTTCCAGGCACAGCACCCCGACCACCTGGCCGTCGATGCGGATGCTGGCGTCGAGCATGGCGTTGACGTCCCGCGGGCGCAGGCTCTCGGCCATCTCCCGGGTTCGCGGGTCGCGCATGGCGTTCTGCGCGTCGATGGCGCGGCAGCTGTGCAGGGCTTCCAGGTAGTCGGGAAAGCTGCTGGCGTCGATGGGCTCCGGCATGCGGTATTCCTGGGGGCCGCGGTGATAGGCGGCAATCGGCACCAGTTGCTGGTCTTCCAGGTTCCAGATGCTGGCGCAGTCGATCTGGTAGATGTCGCAGGCGCTGCGGGTAATCAGTTCGGCAGCTTCCTTCAACGAATTGCCGGTGCTGTAGCGCTGGCGGGTCAGGAGCAGGATCAAATCCTGCTGCGCACGCACCCGTTCCAGGTGCTGCAATTGCTCCTGCTGGGCCCGCTGGTTGAGTTCCAGGGCGATCTGCAGGCGGGTGTTCTGGGTTTCCAGATCCAGTGCCGGCAGCGCCGAAGCATCGCTGAACAGCCCTTCGACCACCAACAGGTAGCCGCGCAGCAGGTGCCGGTTGTGCTGTTTGTAGGCTTCGCCCAGCTCGAGGATGCTCAAGGGCCCCTGGGCGGTGTGCAGGGTATAGCGGATCAGGTAATGGGAGCTGTTGCTCAGTTGCTGCTGGATGGTGTCGTGCAACTGATAGCGGGCTTCGGGCTCCATCAGGCTGGCATAGGGCGAGCCGACCAGGGCGCAGAGTTCGACGGCGGGCAGGCCGAACTGGCGTTCGCAATTGGGATCGAGAAACAGCAGCGCCCAGCTCGCTTCATTCAGCCGTTCGAAACGCAACATGCCGAGCCGCGAGGGCACAGGCAACTGCGTCACTACCTCGGCCGCCATACGGCTGGCGGCATCGGGTTGGCTTTTCATGGGGAAACTCGCTTCGAAATTGCTGATCGCGCCGGGCTCACGCCCTCTTTACTGTTGCCTGCGGCAAGGTTGCATCATGGCGCATCGACTGACAAGTAAGATGAAGGCTAAGTGCTATAAACCTGTATCGGCAGGCAGAAGGATTTCTGCAAAGTAACTTTTTTGCTGTTTAACGTCGTGCACTGACGGGCAATTGGCGACGTTTTTCTGGCAAAAAAAGCCCCGCCAAATTGACGGGGTTGAGGTACGAGCGTGGCGCTCGGAAAGCGTGCGCTACCGGCCCGCCCATGACAGGAGGGCCGGTACGCGGGTTACAGCAGAATGGTGCGGATGTCCGCCAGCAGGTCGCTCAGGCGCTTGGTGAAGCGTGCGGCGGCCGCGCCGTTGATCACACGGTGATCGTAGGACAGGGACAGTGGCAGCATCAGTTTCGGCTGGAAGGTCTTGCCGTCCCAGACTGGCTGGATGGTGGCCTTGGAAACACCGAGGATCGCCACTTCCGGCGCGTTGACGATCGGCGTGAAACCGGTGCCGCCAATGTGCCCGAGGCTGGAGATGGTGAAGCAGGCGCCTTGCATCTCGTCCGCGGAGAGCTTCTTGGTGCGGGCTTTTTCCGCCAGGGAAGCCGCCTCGGCCGCCAGTTGCAGCAGGCTCTTCTGGTCGACGTCCTTGATCACCGGTACCAGCAGGCCATCCGGAGTGTCCACGGCGAAGCCGATGTTCACGTACTTTTTGCGGATGATCGCCTTGCCGCTTGGCGCCAGGGAGCTGTTGAAGTCCGGCAGTTCCTTGAGCAGGTGGGCACAGGACTTGAGCAGCAGCGGCAGGATGGTCAGCTTGACGCCGGCCTTCTCGGCCACGGCCTTCTGTGCAACGCGGAAAGCTTCCAGCTCGGTGATGTCGGCCGAGTCGAACTGAGTCACGTGTGGCACGTTCAGCCAGCTGCGGTGCAGGTTGGCGGCGCCGGCCTGCATCAGGCGGGTCATCGGCACTTCTTCGATTTCACCGAAGCGGCTGAAGTCCACGACCGGAATCGGCGGGATGCCCGCGCCACCGGTTGCGCCGCCAGCAGCTGGCGCTTCCTTGGCCTTCTGCATCATGGCCTTGACGTAGACCTGCACGTCTTCTTTCAGGATGCGACCGTGCGGGCCGCTGGCGCCGACAGCGCTCAACTCGACGCCGAATTCACGGGCCAGTTGACGCACGGCCGGGCCGGCGTGAACTTTCGCGCCTGGCTTGGCAGGTGCGGCGGCCGGGGCGACAGCAGGTGCAGCGGCAGCCGGGGCAGCAGCGGCGGCTGGAGCCGGAGCGCTTGGCGCGGCAGCCGCAGCCGGAGCAGCAGCAGGCGCTGCGCCTTTGACTTTCAGCTTGAGGATCAGATCGCCGGTGCCGACTTCGTCGTCCAACTTGATGGAAACGCTTTCCACCACGCCAGCGGCAGGCGATGGAATTTCCATGCTCGCCTTGTCGGATTCCAGGGTAATCAGCGACTGGTCGGCTTCAACGCTGTCGCCAGCCTTGACCAGCACTTCGATGATCTTGGCCTTGCCGGCCGAACCGATGTCCGGAACGTGGATGTCCTGAACACTGTCAGCCACTGGAGCAGCCGGGGCTGCTGCAGGAGCAGGCGCAGCGGCAGCGGCTGGAGCCGCAGCCTGGGCCGGAGCGGCAGCAGGAGCCGCAGCACCCGCCACTTCCAGGTCCAGGATCAGGTCGCCGGTGCCGACTTCGTCGTTGAGCTTGACGCTGATGGCCTTGACCACGCCAGCGGCAGGCGACGGGATTTCCATGCTTGCCTTGTCGGATTCCAGGGTGATCAGCGATTGATCAGCCTCGACCTTGTCGCCGACCTTGACCTGGATCTCGATGATCTGGGCCTTGCCCGACGAACCGATGTCCGGCACGTGCACTTGCTGAACCGAAGCGGCAGCAGGGGCTGGGGCTGCGGCAGGAGCAGCCGCCGGTTTGGCTTCAGCTTTTGCCGCAGGAGCAGCCGCCGGGGCCGCAGTAGCGGCGCCCTCGACTTCCAGTTCGAGCAGTTCGTCGCCTTCTTTCAGACGGTCGCCCAGCTTCACCTTGAGGCTCTTGATGACGCCGGCTTTCGGGGCCGGCACTTCCATGCTGGCCTTGTCCGATTCCAGGGTCAGGATGCTCTGGTCGGCTTCGATACGGTCGCCGACCTTCACAAACAGTTCGATTACTTCACCTTCACCGCTGCCGATGTCAGGTACGCGAATGAGTTCGCTCACAGAAAGTCTCCTCAGCAGTCCAGTGGGTTGCGTTTTTCCGGGTTGATACCGAACTTGGTGATGGCTTCAGCCACGACCTTAGGTTCGATGTCACCACGGTCAGCCAAGGCTTCCAGGGCTGCCAACACCACGAAATGACGGTCTACTTCGAAGAAGTGACGCAGTTTCTTGCGGCTGTCGCTGCGGCCGAAACCGTCGGTGCCCAGGACTTTGAACTCCTTGGATGGGACCCACTGGCGGATCTGTTCGGCGAACAGCTTCATGTAGTCGGTGGAGGCGATGACCGGACCCTTGCGGCCGTTCAGGCACTCTTCGACGTAGCTCAGCTTCGGCTTCTGGCCAGGGTGCAGGCGGTTGCTGCGTTCCACGGCCAGGCCGTCGCGGCGCAGTTCGTTGAAGCTGGTCACGCTCCAGACGTCGGCAGCGACGTTGAACTCGTCACGCAGGATCTTCGCGGCTTCGCGAACTTCGCGCAGGATGGTGCCGGAGCCCATCAGTTGCACGTGGTGCGCGGCCTCGCGGGTGTCTTCTTCCAGCAGGTACATGCCCTTGATGATGCCTTCCTCGACACCGGCCGGCATGGCTGGCTGCTGGTAGGACTCGTTCATCACGGTGATGTAGTAGAAGACGTCCTGTTGCTCTTCGGTCATCTTCTTCATGCCGTCCTGGATGATCACCGCCAGCTCGTAGCCGTAGGTCGGATCAAAGGTGCGGCAGTTCGGGATGGTCCCGGCCAGCATGTGGCTGTGACCGTCTTCGTGCTGCAGGCCTTCCCCGTTGAGGGTGGTGCGCCCGGCAGTACCGCCGATCAGGAAGCCGCGGGTACGGCTGTCGCCGGCAGCCCAGGCCAGGTCGCCGATACGCTGGAAGCCGAACATCGAATAGAAGATGTAGAACGGCAGCATTGGCTGGTTGTGGCTGGAGTACGAAGTACCGGCAGCGATGAAGGAGCTCATGGCGCCCGCTTCGTTGATGCCTTCTTCGAGGATCTGGCCCTTCTTGTCTTCGCGGTAGAACATCACCTGGTCTTTATCGACTGGCTCGTAGAGCTGGCCGACGGAGGAGTAGATGCCTAACTGGCGGAACATGCCTTCCATACCGAAGGTACGGGCTTCGTCCGGGATGATCGGCACGATGCGCTGGCCGATTTCCTTGTCCTTGACCAGCTGCGCGAGGATCCGCACGAAGGCCATGGTGGTGGAGATTTCACGGTCGCCCGAGCCGTCGAGGATGGCCTTGAGGGTATCCAATGGCGGAGTCGGGACGCTGAAGCTCTTGGCGCGACGCTGCGGCACGAAACCGCCCAGTGCGGCACGACGCTCGCTCAGGTAGCGGGCTTCGGCGCTGCCTTCTTCTGGTTTGAAGAACGGCAGGTTCTCGATGTCGTCGTCTTTCACCGGAATGTCGAAACGGTCGCGGAACAGCTTCAGGCTGTCGACGTCGACTTTTTTGGTGTTGTGCGCGGTGTTCTTCGCTTCGCCGGCGCCGGTGCCATAACCCTTGATGGTCTTGGCCAGGATGACGGTCGGCTGCTCTTTGTGGTTGACCGCCTCGTGGTAGGCCGCATAGACCTTGTACGGGTCATGGCCGCCACGGTTGAGTTTCCAGATCTCGTCGTCGGACAGATCGGCAACCATCGCCTTGAGTTCAGGGGTGTTGAAGAAGTGCTCGCGGACGAACGCGCCGTCCTTGGCCTTGTAGTTCTGGTACTCGCCGTCGATGACTTCGTCCATGCGGCGCTGCAGGATGCCGTCGACGTCCTTGGCCAGCAGTGGGTCCCAGAAACGGCCCCAGACCACCTTGTTGACGTTCCACTGGGCGCCACGGAACACGCCTTCGAGTTCCTGGATGATCTTGCCGTTGCCGCGAACCGGGCCGTCGAGGCGCTGCAGGTTGCAGTTGATGACGAAGATCAGGTTGTCCAGCTTCTCGCGGCCGGCCAGGGAGATCGCGCCCAGGGATTCCGGCTCGTCGCACTCGCCGTCGCCCATGAAGCACCAGACTTTCTGTTTGCCGGCAGGGATGAAGCCACGGGCTTCCAGGTACTTCATGAAGCGCGCCTGGTAGATCGCCTGGATCGGGCCCAGACCCATGGAAACGGTCGGGAACTGCCAGAAGTCAGGCATCAGCCAAGGGTGCGGGTAGGACGACAGGCCATTGCCATCGACTTCCTGGCGGAAGTTGTTCATCTGGTCTTCGGTGATGCGGCCTTCCATGAACGCACGGGCGTAGACGCCAGGCGATGCGTGACCCTGGAAGTAGATCAGGTCGCCGCCGTGTTCGTCGGTCGGGGCCTGGAAGAAGTAGTTGAAGCCGATGTCATACAAGGTGGCGCTGGAGGCGAAGCTGGAGATGTGACCGCCCAGGTCAGAATCTTTCAGGTTCGTACGCATGACCATGGCCAACGCGTTCCAACGTACCAGCGAGCGAATGCGGCGTTCCATGAACAGGTCGCCAGGCATGCGTGCTTCGTGGGTGACGGGAATCGTGTTGCGGTACGGCGTGGTGATGGCGTAGGGCAGTTGCGAGCCGCTGCGGGTCGCGAGTTCGCCCATACGGGTCATCAGATAGTGAGCACGGTCTTCGCCTTCTTTGTCGAGAACCGATTCCAGGGCGTCCAGCCATTCCTGGGTTTCGACGGGATCGAGGTCTTGCATGGCTTGCTCCAGGGCGGAAAGGCTTCCAGAATCGGTTGCCTGAGTTTGCGACTGGCCTTGTGGGCAGACGATTATAAATTCTTGGATTGCCGGAGGTTGATCCGGCGGCGTGTAGTTTTACTACAAATCGTCGGCCATTTCAGCCTTTCGAATGTATATACGAGTAGTAAAACTACAGAAGAGCGGCTTATGGCCTCCTGCTGCGTTGTGAGAATAATCGTTACTGTTGGTCGGTGACTAACGGGAATAGGTAAAAAATTAATGCCGGCTGCCAAAAAAAACCTATTTTCAGCTATTTCTAACTTTTGTTCGACAGTCCATCAGGCGACCTGCCCGCGACATCCGTCCCCGCCCGCATTTTCCACGCCGATCAAGGATAGCCCATGAGCCTGCCCGCGCTTGCCCCCGTTCCCGCGATTCTCTTGCCATTGGTCAGCCGCGCAGAGCAGTCGTTGCGTGGCGCCGTCGCGGCCCTGGAAGGCGATCCCGGGTTGGCCGACTGGAGCGCCGAACGCTGGGCGGAGTTCGCCCGGGTGGGCGCCGCCAGCGACTTTGTCATTGAACAGAGCCTGCGTGACCCTTTGATGTTGCTGGAGCTGGTGCGCAGCGGCGAGCTGGACCGCCCATTCGCGCCTGGGGAGTTGTGCGCGCAAATCGCCGCCGCGGTGCGGGCGGCCGAGAGCGAGGATCAATTGGGGCGCGTGCTGCGGCGCCAGCGCACCCGTCAGCAGGTGCGGATCATCTGGCGCGACCTGACCCGCCAGGCGGATCTGGTGCAGACCTGCCGCGACCTTTCCGATCTGGCCGACGCCTGCATCGACCAGGCCTATCAATGGTTGTATCTGCGTCACACCCAGCAGTTCGGCGTGCCCACCGGCGGGCGCAGCGGCGAGCCGCAGCAGATGGTGATCCTCGGCATGGGAAAGCTGGGGGCGGTGGAACTCAACCTGTCGTCGGACATCGACCTGATCTTCGCCTACCCCGAAGGCGGCGAGACCGTCGGCGTCAAGCGGCCCCTGGATAATCAGGAGTTCTTCATCCGCCTCGGGCAGCGCCTGATCAAGGCCCTGGACCCGATGACCGTCGACGGGTTCGTGTTCCGCGTCGACATGCGCCTGCGGCCCTATGGTTCTGCCGGTGCCCTGGTGTTGAGCTTCAATGCGCTGGAGCAGTACTACCAGGATCAGGGGCGCGACTGGGAGCGCTACGCCATGATCAAGGCCCGGGTGGTGGCAGGGGATCAGGCCGCCGGTGCGCAGTTACTGGACATGCTGCGGCCTTTCGTCTATCGCCGTTACCTGGACTTTTCCGCCATCGAGGCGCTGCGCACCATGAAGCAGCTGATCCAGCAGGAAGTCCGGCGCAAGGGCATGGCCGACAATATCAAGCTGGGCTCGGGGGGGATCCGCGAGGTCGAGTTCATCGCCCAGGCTTTCCAGCTGATCCATGGCGGACGCGACCTGAGCCTGCAGCAGCGTCCTCTATTAAAGGTGCTGGGCACTCTGGAAGGGCAGGGCTACCTGCCGCCTGCCGTGATCAGCGAGCTGCGCGAAGGCTATGAGTTCCTGCGCTATACCGAGCACGCGATTCAGGCCATCGCCGATCGCCAGACGCAGATGCTTCCGGACAATCCCCAGGATCAGGCGCGGATCGCCTTCATGCTGGGCTTTGCCGATTGGAACGCCTTCCATGAACAGTTGATGCACTGGCGCGGCCGGGTAGATTGGCACTTCCGTCAGGTCATCGCCGACCCGGATGAGGATGAAGGCGCCGAAAGCGAAGTGGTGGTGGGTGGCGAATGGCTGCCGCTGTGGGAGGAAGCCCAGGACGAGGAGGCCGCCTGCCGCCAGTTGCAGGAGGGCGGCTTCGTCGATGCGCCCAAGGCCCTGCGAGCCCTGGCCGGTCTGCGGGGCAGCCCGCAGCTGCGTGCCATGCAACGCCTGGGACGCGAACGTCTGGATGCCTTTATTCCGCGGTTGCTGGCCCAGGCGGTGGAGCACGCCAATCCGGACCTGGTGCTGGAGCGAGTGCTGCCGCTGGTGGAAGCCGTGGCGCGGCGTTCGGCCTATCTGGTGCTGCTCACCGAGAACCCTGGGGCTCTACGTCGTCTGCTGACCTTATGCGCCGCCAGCCCGTGGATCGCCGAGCAAATCACCCGCTTCCCCCTGCTGCTGGATGAACTGCTCAACGAGGGGCGTCTGTTCAAGCCGCCCCTGGCGCCGGAACTGGCTGCCGAGTTGCGCGAGCGCCTGACGCGCATTCCCGAGGATGACCTGGAGCAGCAGATGGAAGCCCTGCGCCACTTCAAGCTGGCCCACCGCCTGCGAGTGGCCGCCTCGGAGATCGCCGGCAGCCTGCCTTTAATGAAAGTCAGCGATTACCTGACCTGGCTCGCCGAAGCGATCCTGGAGCAGGTGCTGGCCCTGGCCTGGCGCCAGACGGTGTCCAAGCATGGTGCACCGCTGCGTACCGATGGCACCTTGTGCGACCCGGGCTTCATCATTGTCGGTTACGGCAAGGTCGGCGGCATCGAGCTGGGCCACGGTTCCGACCTGGACCTGGTGTTCATCCATGATGGCGACCCCCAGGCGGAAACCGACGGGCCCAAACCCATAGACGGTGCGCAGTTCTTCACCCGGCTGGGGCAGCGCATCATTCACCTGCTGACCACCCAGACCAACTCCGGCCAGCTCTATGAGGTGGATATGCGCCTGCGGCCTTCCGGCGCTTCGGGGTTGCTGGTGAGTTCCCTGGGGGCCTTTGCCCGCTATCAGGAGAACGAGGCCTGGACCTGGGAGCACCAGGCGCTGGTGCGGGCGCGGGTGCTGGTGGGCAGCCAGGATGTGGGCCAGGCCTTTGAAAAGGTCAGGGCCGCGGTGCTGGGGAAAAAACGCGACCTGCCCAAGCTGCGCCAGGAAGTCAGCGAGATGCGGGCCAAGATGCGCGACAACCTGGGCAGCCGCCTGACCGCCGCCGGAACCGCAGCCAATGCCTTCGAAGCCACGGCGCCGTTCGACCTCAAGCAGGACGCCGGAGGTATCGTCGATATCGAATTTATGGTGCAATACGCGGCCCTGGCGTGGTCCGAAGAGCACCCGTCACTGCTGCGCTATACCGATAACATCCGCATCCTGGAAGGTCTGGAGCAAGTCGGGCTGATGCCCGCGAGCGATGCCAGCCTGCTGCGCGAGGTCTACAAGGCCTACCGTTCCGCGGCTCACCGGCAGGCGTTGCAGAATGAGGCCGGAATCATTACCGGTGATCAATTTGTGACCGAACGACGGGAAGTGTTACGAATTTGGCGTGAGCTGGGGCTAAGCTAAGCGGCCTGAGAAGGCCAACCATGTATTCGGCGGGCCTTGCCGGCTCGCCCAAACTGAACCGGCGGTGAAGGCCGCGGTGCTGGATTCTCGAGGCGGGGAGGCGTATGCCTCCCCGGTTCGTTTATGGAAACCACATGAATATTCTGATCGTTGGGCCCAGTTGGGTCGGTGACATGGTGATGGCGCAGACACTCTTCGAGTGCCTGAAACAGCGTCATCCACAATGCGAGATCGACGTGCTGGCCCCCGAGTGGAGCCGGCCGATCCTCGAACGCATGCCCCAGGTGCGTCGGGCCCTGAGCTTTCCCCTGGGCCATGGCGCCCTGGAACTGGCGACCCGCCGGCGGATCGGCAAGTCCCTGGCTGGCCAGTACGATCAGGCGATCCTGCTGCCCAACTCGCTGAAGTCGGCGCTGGTGCCGTTTTTTGCCGGCATTCCCAAGCGCACCGGCTGGCGCGGCGAGTTCCGCTACGGCCTGCTCAATGACGTGCGCAAGCTCGACAAAGAACGTTATCCGCTGATGATCGAGCGTTTCATGGCCCTGGCCTATGAGCCGGGGACCGAGCTGCCCAAGCCTTATCCGCGCCCGAGCCTGCAGATCGATCCGCAAAGCCGGGACGCGGCCCTGGCCAAGTTCGGCCTGAGCCTGGACCGCCCGGTGCTGGCACTGTGCCCGGGGGCGGAGTTCGGCGAAGCCAAGCGCTGGCCGTCCGAGCACTACGCCCAGGTCGCCGAGGCGAAGATCCGCGAAGGCTGGCAGGTCTGGCTGTTCGGCTCGAAGAATGACCATGCTGTGGGCGAAGAGATTCGCGGGCGGCTGATTCCCGGCCTGCGCGAGGAATCGAGCAACCTCAGTGGCGAAACGTCCCTGGCCGAGGCCATCGATCTGCTGTCCTGCGCCGACTCGGTGGTGTCCAACGATTCCGGGTTGATGCACGTGGCTGCGGCGCTCAATCGCCCGCTGGTGGCGGTGTACGGCTCCACTTCGCCGGGCTTCACCCCGCCCCTGGCCGATCGGGTCGAGGTAGTACGGCTGGGGATCGAATGCAGCCCGTGCTTTGACCGCACCTGCCGCTTCGGCCATTACAACTGCCTGCGCCAGTTGTTGCCGCAGCCGGTGAACGAAGCCCTGCAGCGGTTGCAGGGCACCGTGGTCGAGGTTCAATAAGTTGCGGGTACTGTTGATCAAGACCTCGTCCCTGGGGGATGTGATCCATGCATTGCCGGCGCTGACCGATGCCGCGCGAGCCATCCCCGGGATCAAGTTCGACTGGGTGGTGGAAGAAGGCTTTGCCGAAATTCCCACCTGGCATCCGGCGGTCGGCAAGGTGATACCGGTGGCGATCCGTCGCTGGCGCAAGAACATCTGGCAGACCATCAAGAGTGGCGAGTGGCGGCGCTTCAAGCAGAGCGTGCGCTCGACCAAGTACGACCTGGTGATCGATGCCCAGGGCCTGCTCAAGAGTGCCTGGCTGACGCGTTACGTGCGTGCCCCGGTGGCTGGGCTGGACAAGAACTCGGCCCGCGAGCCTCTGGCTTCACGCTTCTATTCCCGGCGCCTGGCGGTGGCCCGTGGGCAGCACGCGGTGGAGCGCGTGCGCCAACTGTTCGCCGTGGCCCTGGGCTACGACCTGCCCCAGGGCCTGGGCGACTATGGCCTGAACGTCGAAAAACTCGTGGAGTTGCCGCGCAAGAAGCCCTTCGTGCTGTTCCTGCATGGCACCACCTGGGACACCAAGCACTGGCCCGAGGCCTACTGGCGCGAGCTGACCGAACGCATGGGCATGCTCGGCGTCGAGGTCAAGCTGCCCTGGGGCAACCCCGCGGAAAAGGCTCGAGCCGAGCGCATCGCCAGCGGCCTGAAAAACGCCACGGTGCTGCCGAAGCTAAACCTGGCCGGGGTCGCCAAGGTGCTGGCCGATGCCCAGGCCTGCGTGGCCGTGGACACCGGGCTGGGCCACCTCGCCGCGGCACTGGATGTACCGACCATCTCACTGTTTGGGCCGACCAACCCGGGGCTGACCGGCGCCTATGGCCGGGTGCAGATCCACCTGGGCAGCAACTTCCCGTGCGCGCCGTGCCTGCAGAAGAAATGCACCTATCAGCCCACCGCTGTGGACCAGCAGCGTTATGACCTCAAACGCGAGTGGCCGCTGTGCTTCACTCGCCTGAATCCCGAGCGTGTCGCCAGCCGACTGAGCACCCTGTTACTGGCTGAGGAGCCGCGCTGATGCAATTGGCTTTTGTCCTTTATAAGTATTTCCCCTTCGGCGGCCTGCAGCGCGATTTCATGCGCATCGCCCTGGAGTGCCAGCGGCGCGGGCATCAGATCCGTGTCTACACCCTGATCTGGGAAGGCGATATCCCTCCCGGTTTCGAAGTGCTGGTGGCGCCGGTCAAGGCGCTGTTCAACCATCGTCGCAATGAAAAGCTCAGCGCCTGGATGGAGGCCGACCTGGCCAAGCGCCCGGTGGACCGGCTGGTGGGTTTCAACAAGATGCCGGGGCTGGACGTGTACTACGCCGCCGATGGCTGTTTCGAGGACAAGGCACAGAACCTGCGGCACTCCCTGTACCGGCGCTGGGGCCGTTACCGGCACTTTGCCGAGTACGAGCGCGCGGTGTTCGCCAAGGACGCCAAGACCGAGATCCTGATGATCTCCGAGGTCCAGCAGCCGCTGTTCATCAAGCACTACGACACCCCGCTGGAGCGCTTCCATCTGCTGCCGCCGGGGATCGCCCAGGACCGCCGGGCACCGGCCAACGCCGCCGAGATCCGGGCGGATTTTCGTCGCGAATTCAAGCTCAAGGATGACGACCTGCTGCTGGTGCAGATCGGTTCCGGGTTCAAGACCAAGGGTGTGGACCGCAGCCTCAAGGCCCTGGCGGCATTGCCCTCGGCGCTGAAAAAACGCACCCGGCTGTTTGTAATCGGCCAGGACGACCCCAAGGTATTCCAGGTACAAAGTGCTGCGCTGGGGTTGAGCGACCAGGTGCAGTTCATGAAGGGCCGCAGCGATATCCCGCGGTTCTTGCTGGGCGCCGACCTGCTGATTCACCCGGCCTACAACGAAAACACCGGCACCGTATTGCTGGAGGCCCTGGTGGCCGGCCTGCCGGTGCTGGTCAGCGCGGTCTGCGGTTATGCCCATTACATTGCCGAGGCCCAGAGCGGCCTGGTGCTGGATGAGCCGCTGGAACAGGCGCAGCTCAATCAATACCTCACCACCATGTTGACCGACGACGCTGCACGCGCGACCTGGAGCCGAAATGGCCTGGCGTTCGCCGAGACGGCCGACCTTTACAGCATGCCGCAGCACGCTGCGGATGTGATTCTGGCGGAGCAACACCGATGAAGTTGATGCTTGCCGAACCCTTCAAGAGCCTCTGGGCCGGACGCGATGCGTTCGACGCTGTCGAGGGCCTGAAGGGCCAGGTCTACCGTGAGCTGGAAGCGCGCCGTACCTTGCGTACGGAAGTCGACGGCCGCGGTTATTTCGTGAAGATCCATCGTGGGATCGGCTGGGGCGAGATCGTCAAGAACCTGGTCACCGCCAAACTGCCGGTGCTCGGCGCCGGCCAGGAATGGCGCGCCCTGGAGCGCCTGCATCAGGTGGGCGTGCCCACCATGACCGCCGTGGCCTACGGCGAGCGTGGGGCCAATCCGGCAGACCAGCATTCGTTCATCGTCACCGAGGAACTGGCGCCGACCGTCAGCCTCGAAGATTTCAGCATCGGCTGGGTCAAGCAGCCGCCGGCGCCTGCGCTCAAGCGCGCGCTGATCGCCGAAGTAGCGCGCATGACCGGCATGATGCATCGCGCCGGGGTCAACCACCGCGACTGCTATATCTGCCACTTCCTGCTGCACACCGATCGGCCTGTCACTCCCGAAGGGCTCAAGCTCTCGGTGATCGACCTGCACCGGGCCCAGACCCGGCCGAAGATCACTCAGCGCTGGCGCAACAAGGATCTGGCGGCGCTGTATTTCTCGGCCCTGGATATCGGCCTGACGCGCCGCGACAAGCTGCGCTTTCTCAAGGGCTACTTCCAGCAGCCGTTGCGGCAGATTCTGGCCGAGGAGGCCGCACTGCTGGCCTGGCTCGAAGGCAAGGCGGAAAAGCTCTACGCCCGCAAGCAACGGTACGGAGATGCACTCTGATGGCGAGCTGGAACCTGGACCCGGCCTATCAGGCGTTGGCGGAGGATTTCGGCAGTCTGGAAGCGGTGTTTGCCCTGCAGGGCGAGCACCTGACCCGGGATCCGTTGTCCGAAGTCATCCGCGTCGAGCGTGGTGGCGTCAACTATTACGTCAAGCGCTATACCGGCGCCGGCAAGAATCTGCGGCGCTACCTGGGCAAGCCCCGGGTCAAGTTCGAGTGGCAGAACCTCAAGCGCTTCGCCAAATGGGGCATTCCCACCGCCGATGTGGTGGCCTGGGGCCTGGAGCGTCGCTGCCTGGCCTATTCCCGGGGGGCGATGATCACCCGGGAGCTGCCGCGTACCGAGGATCTCTCGGTGCTGGCCGAACGCAACGACCCGCGTCTGCAGGACCGTCGTTGGGTGGATGGCGTCAGCCGTCAGTTGGCCGCTTACACCCGGGTCATGCATGACCACCGCTTTACCCACAATGATTTGAAGTGGCGCAACCTGCTGGTCGACGACCAGGACCGGTTGTACCTGATCGATTGCCCGAACGGCGATTTCTGGCGTGGTTTCTGGCTCAAGTACCGGATCACCAAGGACCTGGCCTGTCTGGATAAGGTGGCCAAATACCATCTGTCGGCCACCCAGCGCCTGCGTTTCTACCTGCAATACCGTCAGCGTGATCACTTGAGTGCCGCCGACAAGGAGCGTATTCGCCACGTGGTGAGATTTTTCGAGGGGCGTGAATGACTGATTTTCTGGCGTCCGAGGAGCGTGCGCTGCTGGAGCGCAATGGCCTCGGCACTTTCGACCAGCTCTGGGCCACCCAATTGGAAGCGGTGGATGAACCCAATACCGGTCGTGGCGGCAGCAGCAGTGTGTTTCGCCTGGATGTGGAAGGGCAGGGGTTCTACCTCAAGCGCCAGACCAACTACCTGACCCGGACCCTGCACCGGCCCTTTGGCGAGCCGAGTTTCGCCCGTGAATTTCGCAATATCCGCCGCTACCAGCAGTTGGGCATTCCGGCCTTGCAAGCGGTGTTCTTCGGTATGCGCAAGGTCGATGGCGAGTCCCGGGCGATCCTTGTGACCCGGGCCCTGGATGGCTGGGATGACCTGGATGCGCTGCTGTTGCAGTGGGACCGGCTCAGCGAGCATCAGCGGCAGGCGGTGCTCCAGGCTTGCGGGCAACTGGCCCGGCAGCTGCACGGCTTGCGCCAGGTGCATGGCTGTTTCTATCCCAAGCATATTTTCCTGCGGGCCGCGGGCGATGGGTATCAGGCGCAGTTGATCGACCTGGAAAAGACCCGGCCCCTGCTGTTTGGCCAGCGTGATCGGGTCAAGGATCTGGAACCCTTGCTGCGCCGGGCTGCGGTGTGGAGTAGCGATGAGGTGCGCAGCCTGCTGGCGGCCTATGTGGGCCAGCCTCAGGACAGCTCCCTGGTGGATGCCTGGGTGGCGCGGCTCAGTGCTCGGCGTAGCCACAAGGGGGCACGCTGATGCGCCTGTCCGAACTGAAGAACAGCGGGCGCAGCCCGACGCTGCCCTTGAGCCTTGAATTGGCGGACGCCGCCGGCCCGGCACAGTTGCAGTTGCTGAGCCTGTTGCGGGTGCTACCGGGGCAGCGTTACGTGGGGGCCGGGGTCTGGCGCGGGCGTCCGGTGCTGGCCAAGCTGCTGGTGGGCTCCAAGGCCGCTCGGCATTTCCAGCGAGAATTGCAGGGTGTGCGCCTGCTGGCAGGACAAGGGCTGACGACGCCCTTGCTGCTGGCGGACGGTTTGCAGGAAGGTGAGGGCGGCTGGCTGCTGTTCGAGTTACTGCAGGGCGCACAAAGCCTGGGCGACGCCTGGAAGCAAGTGGAAGCTCTGCCGGTGCTGGCCGACGAGCAGGCTGAGGTGCTGGCCGAGGCCCTCGGGGCTATTGGCCAGTTGCACGCCAAGGGCCTCTGGCAGTCGGACCTGCACCTGGACAATCTGCTGCGCCATGATGGCCGGCTGTATTTGATCGATGGGGCGGGGATCTGTGTCGAAGAGGCGGGCAAGCCCCTGTCCCGGCAGAAGGTCCTGGAGAACCTCGGGGTATTCTTCGCCCAGTTGCCCAAGAGCCTGGAGCCGTTCACCGAAGAGTTGCTGGTGCACTACCTGTTGAGCAACGCCGAACATGCCTTGCCCCTGGAAGCCCTGCAGAAGCAGGTGAACAAGGTCCGGGGCTGGCGCCTGCGGGACTTTCTCAACAAGGTCGGCCGCGAGTGCACGCTGTTCAGCGTGCAGCGCGGCCCGTTCGCCTTGCGCGCGATCCGCCGTGAGGAAGAGGCGGCGATGCTGCCGGTGCTGGAGCAGGCCGACGCCCTGCTGGATCAGGGCCATCTGTACAAGACCGGTGGCGCGGCCAGTGTGGGGCGGGTCGAGGTTGCGGGCCGGCCGCTGGTGATCAAGCGCTACAACATCAAGGGCTTTGCTCACTGGCTCAAGCGCTTTTGGCGCCCGAGCCGGGCCTGGCATTCCTGGCGCGAAGGCAATCGCCTGGCGTTCCTGGGCATTGCCACGCCCAAGCCTCTGGCCTTGCTGGAGCGGCGTTTCCTGTGGCTGCGGCGCAGCGCCTACCTGGTGACCGAGCATCTGCCAGGGCCGGACATCATCGAGCGCTTTGCACCCTTCGTGGACAGCGGGCAAGCCCCGGAGCCGGAATTGCTGGCGCTGGACCAGCTGTTTGCCGAGCTGATCAAGGAGCGCATCAGCCATGGTGACTTCAAGGGCCACAACCTGTTCTGGCAAGAGGGTCGCTGGGCGCTGATAGACCTCGACTCCATGTGCCAGCACTCCAGCCTGAGCAGCTTTGCCCCGGCTTATGCCCGTGATCGCGCGCGATTCATGCGCAATTGGCCACAAGACAGCAATTTGTATCAAGTGATTGACCAGCGCCTGCCCAAGACGGCCCAGGGCACCGAGGCCTGACCTGCGACCCATGGCCGCTGCCTGCGCCGCGGCCACGGCGCGCGGCGGGTGCCAACCCAGGCTTGGCGCTCGCCGCTAGAGGCTTGCACCTGCTTTTACGTTATAATCCCGCCCTTTCGTTGTTTCTCGCCCCTTGCGAGCACACTTCATTTTCAAGGCGCATCGCGCCCGCATGCAGACTAAACGAGGCTAGACCCCTGTGGCATTGACGATTCTTGGCCTGTCCGGCGCCCTTAGCCATGATCCTTCAGCGGCCCTGTATATCGACGGCAAGCTGATTGCCGCCGCTGAAGAAGAGCGTTTCGTGCGCGACAAACATGCAAAGAACCGCATGCCCTACGAGTCGGCGAAATTCTGCCTGGAGCAGGCCGGGATCAAGCCTTCCGACGTTGACGTAGTCGCGATTCCGTTTGCCCCGATCAGCCTCTTCGGCAAGGCTCGCTGGCACTACGCCAAGCGCTACTGGTACGCCCCGGACCGCGCCCTGGACGCGATCCTGATGGGTAACCGTCGCTACAAGCGCTACCGCAATAAGATCGTCTGGTGCCTGGAGCAGCTGGGCTTCGACCCGAAAAAGGTCAAGATCGAGCCGGTGGAACACCACCTGGCCCACGCCTCCAGTGCCTACCACTGCTCGGGCTTCAAGGAGAAGACCGCGATCCTCGGGATCGACGGCAAGGGTGAGTACGCCACCACCTTCTTCGGCTACGGCGAAAACGGCAAGATCCACAAGATCAAGGAATTCTTCGACCCGGACTCCCTGGGCGGCCTCTATGGCGCGATCACCGAGTTCCTCGGCTTCGAGATGCTCGACGGCGAGTTCAAGGTCATGGGCATGGCGCCGTACGGCGATGCCAGCAAATACGATTTCTCGCGCCTGGCCAGTTTTGAAAACGGCGAGCTGGTGATCAACACCGATTACGCCAACGTCATCGGCCTGCGTCGCTACAAAGAGAAGGGCAAGGGTTTCTACTTCTCGCCAAAACTCATCGAGTGGCTGGGTCCCAAGCGCGAAGGCGACATCGCCGACGAGCCGTACATCCACTACGCGGCGAGCATGCAGGCGCTGTTCGAGAAGCTGGCCCTGCAGATGATCGACCATTACCTGGGCGACATCCTCAAGGAAACCGGCAAGCTGGCCTTCGCCGGCGGCTGTGCGCTGAACGTCAAGCTGAACCAGAAGATCATTGCCCGTCCCGAGGTCAAGGAGCTGTTCGTGCAGCCGGCTTCCGGCGACGCCGGTACCGCCGTTGGTGCCGCGGCGTACGTTTCCCATGCCCGTGGGGTGCCGGTAGAGAAGATGGAGCATGTCTATCTCGGCCCGTCCTACAGCAATGAAGACGTGATCGCGGCCTGTGCCCGCCACCCGAACAAGCCAGCCTGGCGGCAGATCGACAACACCCCGGAGCGTATCGCCAAGATCATGGTGGATGGCAACCCGGTGGCATGGTTCCAGGGCCGCATGGAGTTCGGTCCGCGTGCCCTGGGCGGCCGTTCGATCATCGGTTGCCCGAGCGCCACTGGCGTGGCCGACCGGATCAACGAACAGATCAAGTTCCGCGAGCGCTGGAGGCCTTTCTGCCCGTCGATGCTCGACACCGTCGGCCCGCAGATGATCAAGGTCGATCACCCGGCGCCGTTCATGACCTTCACCTTCGAAGTGGCTGAAGAGTGGAAGACCCGGGTACCGGAAGTGGTCCACGAGGACGGCACGTCCCGGGCCCAGGTGCTCAAGCGCGAATACAACCCGCGCTACTACGACATGATGAAGGCCCTGGAAGTACTGACCGGCAACGGCGTGTCGCTGAACACCTCGTTGAACCGCCGTGGCGAACCGATGATCTGTTCGCCCACCGATGCCCTGAACATGTTCTACGGGTCCGACCTGCAGTACCTGATCATGGAAGACATTCTGGTGGTCAAAGACGGCGTGGACCCTTATGACACGCTCGGCTGAACGCCATGTGCTGCAGTTCTGCCACGGCTATGACGGGCCGTTCCTGGACTGTGCCCGGCAATACGCCAACCTGTTCGCGGGCAGCGGCTATCGAGTGACCACGGTGTTTCTCACCGGGGCCGCCGATGCCGATGTCGCCGCGGGCTGTGCGTCTGATGAAGTGCTGTTCATGGAATACAGCTCCAAGGCCATCCGCGGCCTGAAGCTGGGCGCCATCCGCGACCTGCGCAAGATCGCCGCGTCACGCAATTTCAGCTTCTGCATCGCTCACCGCTTCAAGCCGATCTATATCGCCTTGCTCGGTACCGGCTTGCCGGTGATCGGTGTCCATCATGCGTTTTCCGATTACAAGCGCGGCAGCCGCAAGCTCTTCGCCCAACTGTTCCGTAAGCGCCTGAGCCTGCTCGGGGTGTCCGATGCGGTGCGTGACGACATGCGTGCCTGCCTACCGAAATGGCCGGCGCAGCGCATTCAGACCCTGTACAACCGTATCGACCTTGAGGCACTGCAGGCCGAGCAACTGAGCGCTGCCCAGGCGCGCAGCGAGCTGGGCCTGTCCGCCGATGCCTGGATTGTCGGCAACGTCGGGCGCCTGCATCCGGACAAGGACCAGGCCACCTTGCTGCGTGGCTTTGCCGCGGCTTTGCCGCAATTGCCGCCGCACAGCCAACTGGCGATTCTCGGAACCGGGCGTCTGGAAAAAGACCTGAAGTCCCTGGCCCGCGAGCTGGGGATTGCCGATCGCGTGCTGTTCCTCGGGCAGGTGCCTCAGGCCCGACGCTATTTCCGCGCCTTCGATGTGTTTGCCTTGAGCTCCGACCACGAGCCTTTTGGCATGGTCCTGCTGGAGGCCATGGCCGCCGGCGTGCCGCTGCTGGCCACCGCCTGTGGCGGTGCCCGGGAAGTGGTCGAGGGGGTGGGCATCCTGTTCCCCCTGGGCGACGTTGAACATATGGCCCAGGGGCTTCAACATCTGGCCGCGATGGACGATCACCAGCGCCGGGTCTGTGCCGAGCTGATGCTCGATCGCCTGCGCGAGCGCTTCTCCGACCGTGCTGTACGCGACGTATTCTGGCGTTTGCCGCAAGTCACCGATCTGACCGCGAGGGGCTGATGCTCAATCGATTTCAAGGCTGGCGCGAACGTGGCTGGTCAGTCATTGACGCATCGACCTACGCCGATGCCTGGCAGCGGTTCGGTGGCAGTGTGGCAACCCATCCCCTGGTGGTGGAGCAGTTGGCGGACCTGGCGCAGATCCCGGTGCGCTACCTGGCCTGGGAACGCAACGGCCAATTACAGGCGGCCATTGCCACCTGGGGGCGCGACCTGGCGCTGTCCAAGGACGTGCTCAAGCGGGCCGGCAAGAAGGGCCTGTTCGATATCGGCAATGCCGAGCTGATCCTGCCCGCCGCTGCCGATGCTCAGGCGATGTTGCGTCATCGTGGGCGTTACCTGTCCGCATTGAACGAGGGGCGCCTGACCGGCCTCAAGCCCCAGGCTGAACAGCTGGCCATGGCCAGGACGCCGGAAGAGCTGTCGAAGAAGTTTCGTTACAACCAGCGTCGTGAGCTGCGCCTGCTGGAAGAGGCGGGCGGGGTTGTACGCCCGGTCAGTGATTTCAGCAGCCCCGAGCTGGCGGCGATCTACTGCGACCTGTTCCAGCGCCGCTGGGGCTTTGCCGCCACCGGTGCCGAACGTATGGCCGAGGTGCTGGAGCGCCTGCGCGAGCTGCTGATCGGTTCGGTGATCTTCCTCAACGACGCGCCGATTGCCGTGCAACTGATCTACCGGGTCGAAGCGCCGGAGTGGATCAGCGTCGAGTACGTGAACGGTGGGGTAGACCCCGAGACTCGTGAGTTCAGCCCCGGCAGCGTGCTGAGTTTTCTCAACACCCAGAGTGCCTGGGAACAGGCCCGTGCCCTGAACAAGCCACTGCGTTTCTCCTTCGGTCGTGCCGATCGTGAATACAAGGACCGTTGGTGCAATCCTGTGCCGGTTTTCCAGGTGTGAGTCAGCCCATGAGTCGCAAACAACAACTGCTCAAGCGCCACCGGCGCAATAAACGAATCGCTCTGTTGATCGGGCTGGTGCTGCTATTGGTGGTCGGCATCCTGGTGGCTTGGTGGGTGCCGGTATTGCTGGCGGTATTGGCCTGGCTGGCCCATGAAGCCTGGTTTGCCGATCATCTGTTCTATTCGCCCAAGGATGATTACTGCTACGACTTCGGCAGCGATGCCCAGCAGGCCGCTGTGCGCCTTGAAGCGGGGCGCCTGTTGCTGGAGGCGCCGCTGGCGCTGGCCGGGGATGAAACCCTGGTTTTGGGCGTGCACGTCAAGAGCTCGTGGCTGGGACGTTTTCTCGACCCGGCTGTTGAGGTGTCGGGCGGTCCGCTTGCCGATCGTCAGGTGTTCGAGCGCGGGGTCAATGGCCTGCGCTACCTCAACCTCAGCGGCGTGGCCAGTTCCCTGGTCAGTGGCGAGCTGAGGTTGCGCGGGCGCTTCTGTCGGCTCCGCATCCAGCCGCAACTGATGTTCTGGCGGGATCCCGACTACCGGCGCCAGCGGGTGATGGTGATCGCTCCCCATGCCGACGATGCCGAGTTGGCAGCCTTCGGTCTGTACAGCCAGGCCGACGAGGCCTGGATCGTGACCCTGACCGCAGGCGAAATCGAGGCTGAGCATTACCAGGCCATGGGCATGAACCCGGCAGAGGCGGCGCGGATCAAGGGGCGCTTGCGGGCCTGGGACAGTATTACTGTGCCGCGCTGGGCCGGGGTGCCTGAATCCCATTGTGTGCAGTTGGGCTATTTCTGCCTGCAGCTGCCTGCCATGCAGGCCTCCCCTGAACAGCCGCTGGCCTCTCGCGAGGCGCAACTGAGCGATACCCGCTTGTTCCGCCAGTTCAATCCATTCCCGCTGCCCGCCGACCAGGACGGGTTGCCGACCTGGAACAATCTCCTGGCCGACCTGCGCGAGCTGCTGCTCAAGGCGCGCCCTCAAGTAATAGTACTGCCGCACCCGACGCTGGACCCTCATCCCGACCACATCTGTGCTCGTGAGGCGGTCATGCAAGCCCTGGAAGGGCTGGCCTGGCAGCCGACCACTATCCTCGGCTACGCCAATCACCTGCATGACAACGACCGCTGGCCCATGGGGGATTCGGGCGCAGGCATTGCATTGCCGCCGGTGTTCGAGTCGACGGCGGTGTTGCGTCCCTGGTGCTTGTCACTGTCCCAGAGCGAGCAGTATGACAAGGCCATGGCCTTGGGCATGATGCATGACCTGCAACCGAAAATGCCGTTCAAGCGACGCCTGCGCAGGTCGATACAGTGGCTTATGGCCGGTAGGGTGCCTTCAGCGCTGGGGGAGAATGAGTTCTTTCGCAAGGCGGTCAGACGCCATGAGCTGTTCTGGCTATTGCAACAGCGATAAACCGACATAACCATGGGGGCGTTTTGTAGCCCCAATCCGACAGTGAGTCCTTTGTGATCAATCCTCGCCCGCGAATCTTGTTTCTCATGCCCTACTTCGGGCGTTGGCCATTCTGGATGCCGTTTTTTCTCGAAAGCTGCCGGCGGAATCCGGATATCGATTGGCTCTTTTTCAGCGACTGCGGGACCCCGGACAATCTGCCGCCGAACGTCAAGCTTGAAAGCATGAGCTTTGCGGAGTACTGCGCCTTGGCCTCCCGGCGCCTGGGCATCGATTTTGCGCCCAATGCTGCCTACAAGCTCTGTGATATCAGGCCCGCCATGGGGTACATCCATATTGATCGTCTGGAGGGCTACGACTTCTGGGCCTTCGGCGATATCGACCTGGTCTACGGTGACTTGCGGGCCTATTTCACCGCGGAGCGCCTGGCGAAGTACGACCTGTTTTCTACCCATGAACGGCGAGTCGCCGGGCACTTGTGCCTGATACGCAACAGCCCCCGTCAGCTTGAGCTGTTCCGCAAGATCAAGAACTGGCAGGTGCGCTTCACTGATCAGCAGCACCATGCACTGGATGAAGGAGCCTTCAGCCGGATTTTCCTCTGGCGCAAGAACTTTCCGGAACCGCTGTTCAAGCTGGTGGGCAAGTTCAATCCATGGCGCCGCCGCAGTGAGTTCACCGAGGCCTTCAGCACGCCGGGGGGCGTCATCAAGTGGCATGACGGCAGCCGTGATTTTCCGACATGCTGGTACTGGAAGGATGGGCATCTGACCAATGACCGCGACGGCGACCGCAGTTTCCCGTATTTCCACTTTGTGTGCTGGAAGCGCAATGAGTGGTCGCAGTTGCCGGAGCAGGATGCGCAGTCGCTCCAAGCCCTGGCCAGTGAGCCGTCCTGGATCATCGATGCTGCAGGTTTTCACCGGGGATAGTTATGAATCAGCGCTTCAAGGTCCTGCAGTTGCAGCCGGACTACAACGTCAAATCCCACGACTTCGCCGACCTCGCCGAGCAGATCGTCAAGGCCTTGCCGGCTGAGCGTTACGAAGTCACCGCAGCGTTCCTGCGGGGGCGCCCCGGGCCGAACGATCCGGTGAGTCGCGCCGCGCATTCGGTGTATTTCGAGTTTTCCGACAAATCCCTCAAGGGCATGCGCCTGCGGGCCATGTGGCGGTTGTATCAGTTTTGCCGCAAGGAACAGTTCGATGTGGTGATCTGCAACCGCTTCAAGCCGGTGAACATGATGCTGACCCTCAACCGCTGGTTGAAGGTGCCGTTGTGCATCGGAATTTCCCACGGTTTTGGTGAGTACGACCGGCTTTACCGCCGTCGCCAGACCCAGCGCCTGATCGACCGGCACTGGCGCTTTGTCGGTGTGTCCCCGGCCGTCAAGCAGTACCTGCTCGATTGCCAATGTGGTTTCACCGACCAGAATACCTGGGCGATCACCAACGCCATCGATATCGAACAGGCAGAGGCCTTGCAGCATTCCCGCGAGCGCTCCCGGGAGTTGCTGGGGCTGGCCCCCGATGTGCGGCTGATTGGAGCCTTGGGCCGCCTGGTGCCGGTCAAGGGTCATACCTATCTGCTGCAGGCCTTTGCTCAACTCAAGGACAAGTACCCGCAAACTCAGTTGGCAATCATTGGTGCCGGTCGTGAAGAAGCCAATCTGCGCGCTGAAATCGAGCGCCTGGGGCTGCAGGGCCGGGCTCACCTGCTGGGGTTCAAGGAGAACGCCCTGCAATACGTGCGGGCCTTCGATATCTGGACCATGCCATCGCTGGCCGAGGGGCTGGGCTTGGCTTTGCTTGAAGGCATGAGCGGGCAGTTGCCGGTGATCGCCTCGAACGTGCCGGCCATGCTGCCCCTGATTGAGGGGGCTGGCGGCCTGGCCGTGGAGCCGGCCAATGTATCGGCGCTGGTCACCGCGCTGGATGCCTATCTCGGGCTGTCCGACGAGGAACTGGCCGCCAAGGGCCAGCAGGCCTACGCCTATCTGCAGAAAGAACACGATATCGAGGTGTTCCGCGAGGAGTACCGGCAATTGATCGACTCCGGTTTGAGTCAAGCGGGCAAGAGGCAGTAATGGCAGACCAGCAACCTGTGGTGACGGTGATTATCGCCTCCTACAACCACGCGCCCTACATTGAGCAAAGCATTCTCAGTGTGCTCAATCAGACCTATCCGAACATCGAGCTGCTGGTGGTGGATGACGGCTCCAGCGATGACAGTGTCGAGCGTATCCGGCGCCTGCAGGAGCAGCATGGCTTCGACTTCCGGGTTCAGCAGAATCAGGGCCTGACCAACACTCTCAATGGTGCCATTGCACGGTCCAGGGGCAGCCTGATCGTGCCTTTCGGCTCCGACGACATCATGCTGCCCGAGCGCATTGCGACTCAGGTGGCCTACATGGATGGCAAGCCTGAGGTAGGGATCTGCGCGGGCAATATCGAGCTGATCGACAGCGACGGCAACCTGTTTCCCGAGAAGCGCCAGCGCCGTGACGTGCCGTTCCGGCGCCTGGACTTCGACGACATGTTCCTTGAGCGCAAGCCCTATCCACCGGCTCCGACCCTGATGATTCGTCGTGAGGCCCTGGAAAAGGTCGGCGGTTTCGATCCGAATATCCGTCTTGAAGACCTGCTGATCGAGTTGAAGATCACCCGGGCCGGCTATTTCATCGATGGCTTGAACGTGTTGATGGCGCGGTATCGCAAGCACGCCACCAACTCCTACAAGAACCACCGGTTCATGATCGACAACATCCTGCGTTCCTACGCCCTGTTCAGCGACCACCCGCTGTATGACGAGGTGCGCTACAAGTTCCTCAGTTCGATGTTCCTCAAAGTCTCCAATCGGGATCGCAAACTGGCACGCGAGCTGCTGGCACAGATTCCGTTCAAGGCCTGGAACAAGAAAACCTGGCGTGGATTGGGCCGCCTTTATTTTTCTCCACTGGAAAAAGACTGAAGAGACGCCGGAGCATGGGCTGGATTCAACGTTTTCTGGAGAAGCGCGCCAAGCGTGCGATCCGCAAGCTGCCGAAAATCGAGCGCGGCGTGGTGCGTTTCCAGCAGAGATATCCAGGTTACAGCATCGGGCGTGGCAGCTATGGCTTGCCCGAGGTGCATGACTGGCAGGAGGGCTCGACCCTGAGCATCGGGGCGTACTGCTCGATTGCCGAAGGGGTGCAGATATTCCTCGGTGGCCACCACCGAGCGGATTGGGTCACCACTTATCCCTTCCCGGCCATGCTGCCTCAGGCCGCGCACATCAGTGGCTACGCCGGGACCAATGGCGATGTCCGGGTGGGCAGTGATGTGTGGCTGTGTTCCAACAGCACGCTGTTATCCGGTGTGACCATTGGTCATGGTGCGATTGTCGCGGCGGGGGCGCTGGTCACCAAGGACGTCGAGCCTTATGCGGTGGTCGGTGGCAACCCGGCGCGTTTCCTGCGCTGGCGCTTTCCCGAGGAGCAGCGCCAGCAACTCTTGCAGAGTGCCTGGTGGGACTGGCCGGAGGCTGAGTTGCACGGGTTGGCCGACAAGCTCTGCAGCGATGATATTGACGGCTTCCTGGCCTACGCCCGGCAGCGCTCAGCCTGACCGCCCGCTGTTTAATCCCTTCCGAACCTGTTCCAGGCAGCTCTGTGTAGCTGTCATGGAACAGGTGCGTGCGCAGGGATCAGCGAGCCACCTGGTGCAGGTCATTCGCCGGTAGCTGCTTCAACAGTCCGGTGGCCAGGGGCATCGAGGTGCCCAGTGCGTAACCGGCCTGCAGTGCGTCCAGGTGCTCCAGGAACAGCCAGCCACAATCCTCGGCATAGCGCTGCATATGGCGCACATTGCGTTGGCGCAGCGATTTTCTCAGTGATGAGGGGTAGACCCGCAGGTCTGCAAGATCGATCAGCCCGAACTCGCCATTTTCCAGTACCAGCACATTGGCCAGGTGCAGTGAGCGGAAATACACCCCTTGCTCATGCAGATTGGCCATGAAGGCGCCAAAGCGCTTGATCAACTTGGAACGCTCGTCGCCAGAGCTGGCCAATTGCAGGCTCTGGCGCAGAGTCTGGCCGGGTAGCGGTTGGTAGCGGACGGCGTTGCTGCCGTCGGCAAGACGATACAGTCCGAGGATTTTCGGGGTGGTGATGCCCAGCTCGCGCAGTTGCTCGCTATTGGTGGCAAACCGCGCGGAGTAGGGGTTGAACCCTCCGGAGGTGTACCAGCGGCGAGGGCGAAACAGCTTGAGGAAGCTGCCGTCGTCAAGACGCAGGACCTTGGGGCCCAGGCCGTCGGCTTCGATAACCCGGGCATTGGCCATCAGCTTGTCGGCGTCGGCCTGGGTGAGCGACTCGACCCTGTGGCTGGGTGAGCGTCGCGCACGTTGGCTGATACACAGGGCAGCGATCAGGGCCAGGGGAATCCACAGCAGGAACCAGTGCTCTTTGGGGCGAGAGAGAATCCCGCCGCCTTCGGTCAGGCCTGCGCCAATGCCGAACATCAGCCAGGTCGAGGCCAGGATCAGTAGTGGTTCGGCCCGCAGTTGCCAGCTTTTGAACAGGGCCCAGGCCTGCATGAACAGCCACGGCAGAAGGCCGATGATGCCCACATAGTAGAGCACGCCCAGGGCGAAGTTATGGGGCTCTTGCAGCAGGAAACCGATGCCGGGGTCCAGGGACAGACTGGCGTTGTAGCCGTGGCCGATCCATGGGTGGTTGGCAATCTGTTCCAGGGCCAGGCGCCAGAGATCGAAACGCGAAGAGCTGCCCCGTTCCAGAAGCATCTGCGAGAACAGCGCAACGACGGCTATACCGCCTGCCAGCATGCCGCCCAGCAGCATCAGCGAACGACGGTTCCAACTAATGAAGCTCAGCCACAGTGCCGCCAGGGTCAATGCCACCAGAGGCGTTCTGGAGCCCGTGGCGATCAGTGCGGCGACCATGATGACCAGCGCCGGAACGCTCAGCCAGAGTATCTGGTAACGACGGCAGTTCATGCTCAGGCACAGCCAGTAGACACAGAAGAACCCAAAGACATGGGAGCTCAGCAATGGGTTGTCAAAGGCGCCCGCACCGATCATGCGCAGTTCGGGGGTGTGGTATCGAACGAAGACGTACAGGTTGAAGATCGAGGCGATGAGAGCAACGATCGCAGCACAAAAGACCAGCGGCTGTAGCACCTCGCCGCGGTAGCGAACCAGTAGCATGCAGCCGGCGAACAGCATCAGGGTGTGCAGAGGCGTCTTGATTTCCCCCAGCACGCTGTCCACCGGAGGGCTCCAGGCCAGGCTGACAATGGCCCAGGTGCAGAACAGCAACATGGCGATGAAGACAGGTTCGCGCAGAAGGGTTTTCAGTTCGCTGGGGCGAGTACACAGCGCGATCAGCGTCGGGATGCTGAACAGTCCGTAGTACAGCTTGTGCAATCCACTGCGCCCCGGAAGGAAGAACATCGCACAGAGAAGCAGTAGATAACCGATCGGCAGAATCCACAGGCAAATGAAATCGAATACTCGATTGGCCGTGTTGTGAAGGGCATTGGGTTGCATGCTTGAACGTTCATCCCGGAAGTTAAGCTGGCAATCATAACGACTTATGGCTGGCGATGTCGTTGGTCAGCTGAACAATCTCGGGCCTATGGGAGTGCCAGTACCGCGAACAAGCTGTGCTAAAGTCAGCCTCCTTTTTGACGACATTCGCGTGATATGACCGACTCCAGTCCTGACGCAAGCCCCTCGAGCTTGAAAATCTACTTCCGTCTGCTCGGCTATGTGCGGCCCTATATTGGTCTGTTTCTCATCAGCATCGTCGGGTTTCTGATCTTCGCTTCGACTCAGCCCATGCTCGGCTACATCCTCAAGTATTTCGTCGACGGCCTGTCCAACCCTCAGGCGGTGCTGTTTCCCGGTGTGCCTTATCTGCGCGACATGCAGTTGCTCCAAGCGGTGCCGCTGCTGATCGTGCTGATCGCTGCCTGGCAAGGCCTGGGCTCCTACCTGGGCAACTACTTCCTGGCCAAGGTATCCCTGGGGCTGGTGCACGATTTGCGGGTGCAACTGTTCAACAACCTGTTGACCCTGCCCAACCGTTACTTCGACAAGCACAACTCCGGGCACCTGATCTCGCGTATCACCTTCAACGTGACCATGGTCACGGGGGCGGCGACGGACGCGATCAAGGTGGTGATCCGCGAAGGCATGACCGTGATCTTCCTGTTCGGCTCGCTGTTGTGGATGAACTGGCGCCTGACCCTGGTGATGATCGCCATCCTGCCGCTGATCGCGGTCATGGTCCGCACCGCCAGCAAGAAATTCCGCAAGCAGAGCAAGAAGATCCAGGTGGCCATGGGTGATGTGACCCATGTTGCCTCGGAAACCATCCAGGGCTATCGCGTGGTTCGCAGCTTTGGCGGCGAGACCTATGAGCAGCAGCGTTTTCTTGCGGCCAGCCAGGGCAACACTGACAAGCAACTGCGCATGACCCGTACCGGCGCCATCTACACCCCACTGTTGCAACTGGTGATCTACAGCGCCATGGCGGTGCTGATGTTTCTGGTGCTGTATCTGCGCGGTGATGCTTCTGCCGGTGAAATGGTGGCCTATATCACCATGGCCGGTCTGCTGCCCAAGCCGATTCGCCAGCTGTCCGAAGTCAGCTCAACGATCCAGAAAGGCGTGGCGGGTGCGGAGAGCATCTTCGAGCAGTTGGACGTCGAGCCAGAGGTCGATCGCGGCACCGTCGAGCGCGCCAGCATCAATGGGCACCTGGAGGTGCGCAACCTGAGTTTCACCTACCCGGCAACCGAACGGCAGGTGCTCGATGACATCAGCTTCAGTATCGAGCCCGGGAAAATGGTGGCGCTGGTGGGGCGTTCCGGCAGTGGCAAGTCGACTCTGGCCAACCTGATTCCGCGGTTCTACCACCACGACAAGGGCCAGATTCTTCTGGATGGCACCGAGGTCGAAGACTTCCGCCTGCTGAACCTGCGTCGGCATATTGCTCAGGTTACCCAGCACGTCACCCTGTTCAGTGACACCGTGGCCAACAACATTGCCTACGGTGACCTGGCCGGTGCGCCGCGTGAGGACATCGAGAAGGCCGCCGCCGATGCCTATGCCATGGACTTCATTGCCCAGTTGCCCGAAGGCCTGGATACCCAGGTAGGGGAGAACGGCGTACTGCTTTCAGGTGGCCAGCGCCAGCGCCTGGCGATTGCCCGGGCCTTGCTGAAGAACGCCCCGCTGCTGATTCTCGACGAGGCCACTTCGGCCCTGGATACCGAATCCGAGCGGCACATCCAGGCCGCCCTGGACAAGGTCATGAAGGGCCGCACCACCCTGGTGATTGCCCACCGCCTGTCGACCATCGAGAAAGCCGACCTGATCCTGGTCATGGACCAGGGGCGGATTGTCGAGCGCGGCAGCCATGCCCAGTTGCTGGCACAGAACGGCTACTACTCGCGGTTGCATGCCATGGGCCTGGAAGAGCCCGCGCCCAGCGGAATCGCCTGACCTGTTCCGGGGAGCGAGCCGGCTCGCTCCCCGGGGCCTTGGTGTGCAAGGCACCTTGGCATCATTTGTAGCCGCTTCCTTACAGTCTTGACCAAGCCTAAATAATTCTGCGTTTCCCGCTTGTTATGGTTCCCGCCTGAATCTTTGAACAGATCGAGGGGGCCATCCCTCTCGCGTGGGTAGCAGAATGTTGCAACGCTTTGTGTGGAAGTTATTACCCAAGACCCAGCGCAATTTCCTGCTTGGGCGCCTGTCGGTGGTGGATCGCCAAGTGGTGAACAAGTCCATGTCGGCCAATGTGCGCTTTCCTGATGCCTTCTCCCGGCACTCCTGCCTGTTCATTCATGTCCCCAAGTGCGCGGGCAGCAGCATCTGTTCGGCATTGTTCGACGGTTGGATGCCCGGGCACCTGCCGTTGTACTGGTACGAGCAGCAGTTTCCCCAGGCCTTTTCCAGCAGCTTCAAGTTTGCTTTCGTGCGCGACCCCCTGGAGCGCGCCTACTCGGCCTACGCTTTCCTGCGGGGCAATCGCCTCGGCCGACGGGACCAGGCAGCCCAGGCGCTGGTAGGGCATTACCGCGACTTCGATGACTTTATCGGCCGCTGGCTGCACCCGGAAACCATCCACAAGCAGATGCACTTTGCTGCCCAGAGCGATTTTCTCACCGATTCCCTGGGCCGCCTGGCCCTGGATTTCGTCGGCTATCAGGAGCACCTGCAGCGAGATTTCCAACTGCTGTGCGAGCAGTTGCAGGTCCAGACCCGACTGCCCCATGTCAACAGCACCCAGCAGCGCCATAGCACCCCCGTCAGGGATATCTGTTCGGTACGCACCCGGCGCCTGGTGCGCCGGGTCTATCAACGCGACTACGAGATGCTCGGTTATGAATAAGCTTGCCTGTGTACCGCTGGAGTGCCCGCAAATCCGTCCCTACAGCCTGTCGTTGTCCACCGAGGCCCGGGCCGCTCTCAAGCAGCAGCAACCCTGCTGTCTTTGGCTGACCGGATTGTCGGGGGCCGGCAAGTCGACCCTGGCCAATCTGTTGGAGCTGCGGCTCAACGAGTTGGGTATGCACACCTTCGTCCTCGACGGTGACAACGTTCGCGGTGGCCTGTGCAGTGACCTGGGAATGGGGGCCGAGGCGCGCAAGGAGAATATCCGCCGCATGGCCGAGGTGGCGCGGTTGATGGTGGACGCCGGCCTGCTGGTCATAGTGTCGGCGATCTCGCCGTTTCGCGCCGAGCGCGATGCCGCCCGCGCGCTGTTCGGCCCGGGGGAATTCATCGAGGTGTACGTCAGTACACCTTTTGACACCTGTGCCCGGCGTGACCCCAAAGGGTTGTACCAGGCTGCGCTGGAGGGGCGGATCAAGGACTTCACCGGGCTCGACAGCCCCTATGAAGCGCCGTTGCAGGCCGATTGCGAGATCGACACGGCGACCGTGGCACTGCCGGAGGCGATCCGCCGCCTGCTGCAACTGCTGCCCCGTAAATAAGCGGCAAGAATTCTTCGTCGGCCCCATTCAAGGCATAGAACTAGGCGGCGCCAACCCTGTGTTAATATCGCGCCCCTGTTCATTTTGTATGTGGGATGCTCCATGAAGTTGTCCATGCCGCGATTCGATCAAGCCCCCGTCTTGGTGGTCGGCGATGTCATGCTCGACCGTTACTGGCATGGTGGTACCTCACGGATTTCCCCTGAGGCGCCAGTGCCGGTGGTCAAGGTCGAGCAAATCGAGGATCGCCCCGGCGGTGCCGCCAACGTTGCCCTGAACATCGCTGCCCTCGGCGCGCCGGCCTCCCTGGTGGGCGTGACCGGCGACGATGAAGCCGCCGACAGCCTGGCCAACAGCCTGCAAGGCGCGGGCGTGCGTGCGCTGTTCCAGCGCATCAAGCACCAGCCGACCATCGTCAAGCTGCGGGTCATGAGCCGTCACCAGCAGTTGTTGCGTATCGATTTCGAAGAACCCTTCGCCACCGACGCCCTGGCCCTGGCGGCCGAGGTCGATGCCCTGCTCGACGGGATCAAGGTGCTGGTGTTGTCCGACTACGGCAAGGGCGCGCTGCGCAATCACCAAGTGCTGATCGCCGCTGCGCGGGCCCGGGGCATTCCGGTGCTGGCGGACCCCAAGGGCAAGGATTTCTCCATCTACCGCGGCGCCAGCCTGATCACGCCGAACCTCAGCGAGTTCGAGACCATCGTCGGCGGCTGCGCCGACGAGCACGAACTGGTGAGCAAGGGCGCGCAGTTGATGCATGACCTGGAGCTGGGGGCGCTGCTGGTGACCCGTGGCGAACATGGCATGACCCTGTTGCGCCCCGACCACCCGGCCATGCACTTGCCAGCCCGGGCCCGGGAAGTGTTCGACGTTACCGGTGCCGGGGATACGGTGATCTCCACCCTGGCGGCCGCCATTGCCGCCGGCGAAGAGCTGCCCCACGCAGTGGGCCTGGCCAATCTGGCGGCCGGCATCGTGGTTGGCAAGCTGGGTACCGCCGCCATCAGTGCTCCCGAACTGCGCCGGGCGATCCAGCGCGAGGAAGGCTCCGAGCGCGGGGTGCTGAGCCTCGACCAGTTGTTGCTGGCCATCGATGATGCCCGAGCCCACAACGAGAAGATCGTCTTCACCAACGGCTGCTTTGACATCCTGCATGCCGGGCACGTGACCTACCTGGAACAGGCGCGAGCCCAGGGCGACCGGTTGATCGTGGCGATCAACGATGACGCTTCGGTCAGCCGCCTCAAGGGCCCTGGCCGTCCGATCAACAGTGTCGACCGGCGCATGGCGGTGCTGGCGGGGCTGGGGGCGGTGGACTGGGTGATCAGTTTCCCCGAAGGCACCCCGGAAAACCTCCTGTCCCAGGTTCGGCCGGACGTGCTGGTGAAGGGCGGTGACTATTCCATCGACCAGGTTGTAGGTGCCGATATAGTCGGTGCCTATGGCGGCACCGTTAAGGTGCTGGGGCTTGTGGAAAACAGCTCGACCACGGCTATCGTCGAGAAGATCCGCAAGACCGACAAGGCCGAGTAACGGCCTTGCGGTCCGCAAAAAAGGCGCCTGTTGCAGGCGCCTTTTTTTGCCTCAGCCCTGGCGCCGGGCGTTGCCGGGGACGATCTTGCGCAGGATCTGCCGGGCCCGGCCGGTCAGCCGCGATAGCTTCGACGCCTTTTGCGGTGGCTCCAGGCCCCGCTGCCTGAGCCAGTCCTTCCAGCGAATCCGCTCGTCACTCACCACCCAGCCTTCCTGCTGGGCGAAGCTTTCCGCCAGGTACAGGCCGCGGGTGCTGGCCGGATGCAACTGGTCTTTCTTCAGGGTGTAGAGCTCGGCGCAGGGCTCGCCGTTGTCCAGGGGCATCAGGTACAGGTCCGGGCGCTTGCGGTCCAGCCGTGCCACCAGTTGGTCGCCCTCCAGGCGCTCGTCGACGTGGAACAGGCTGAGGGACTTGGCTTCCCTCGGCACGTCCAGGCGCAGGTCGTAGATCAACTGCAGTGAGGCGGTGGGCAGGTGCACATAGGCCCGGGGACGCTCCAGCAACTGCAAATTGCCACAGCGCACCGGCAGCGCCGCCCCAGACAGCGGGGTCAGGCGAAAGGGCAGGGCCTCGCGATAGTGCAGGGCGCCGGCATAGGGTGCAGGCAGCCAGGTGTCGTTGAAGCGCCCACCGAGCCAGCCTTCGGGGGTTTCCAGCAGGCATTCCTCGGCAATTTCCTGGATCGCGGTATGCAGTGGCAGGTTGAGCTCGTGAGCCGGGACATAGCCGGAAATCAGCTTGAGCACTACATCGCCGCGATCCTGGCGGCGCTGGCGCACCAACACCCAGTAGTCGCGGTTCTGCCAGTGCAGGGTCAGGCGCACCGAGACCCCGAGGTTGGCCAGCTCCAGGGCGAAGCGCTGATTGTCGGCCACCGTCACCGCGCGTCGACGCTGCAGGGTCTGGGCGAAGTTCAGCGGCATTCCGACGCTCTGGTAGCTCAAGCCTTCGGGAGTCGCTTCGACGAACAGGGGCAGGGTCTTGAAGTTGCTGGGGTTCTTTCTAATGAGCGGTCGCGACATCTCGGCTCCTTCTTGCGTCGGGGTCGGCCGCGTCGGCGGCATCAGTTCTTGCCAAGGACCTGCGCCACAGTCGACACGTTATGGGCCAGGTGCAAGGGATTGATGGTCCCGACAATAGCACTGGCGACACCGGGCCGGTCAAACAGCAGCTCGAAGCTGGCCCGCACCGGATCGATGCCCGGGCTCAGGCAGACGTGGCCGCTGGCAAGCGCCTTTTTCACCAGGATGCCCTTGTGGTGAGCGGTAGCGTAGTCAATGACTGCCCGCTCGGCCTGTTCGTTCAGATTGTAGGTAACCATGGCGCAATCGCCTTGCTCCAGGGCCTTCAGGCCGCCGTCTACGGTCTTGCCGGAGAAGCCGAAGCCACGGATCTTGCCCTCCTGCTTGAGCTGCGCCAGGGCCTGGTAGACCTCGCACTGCTCGAGGATCGCCAGGTCGTTGCCGTCGGAATGCACCAGCACCAGGTCGATGAAGTCGGTTTCCAGGCGTTGCAGGCTGCGCTCCACGGACATCCGGGTATGGGCCGCGCTGAAATCGTGCCGCGACAGGCCATCGGCGAACTCTTCGCCGACCTTGCTGACAATCACCCATTCCTGGCGCTGGCCGCGCAGTAGCGGGCCCAGGCGCTCTTCGCTGCGGCCGTAGGCCGGAGCGGTGTCGATCAGGTTGATGCCCAGATCGCGGGTCAGCTTGAGCAGCATGCGGGCCTCCTGGTCGTCGGGGATCTGGAAGCCGTTGGGGTATTTCACGCCCTGGTCGCGGCCCAGTTTCACCGTGCCCAGACCCAGGGGCGACACCAGCAGGCCGGTGCTGCCCAAGGGGCGATGCAGATCGTGCAGGGTTGGCTGGCTCATGGCAGCAGTTGCTCCCAGGCTGGTTGCGCCAGGGGCGGCTTGGGCAGTTCGGGCAGGGCCTGGGCGGCGGCGGGGCGAATGCCGTCGCGCTCCAAGGCAGCCAGGACCCGGTCGGCGAAGTCCGGTGCCAGGGCCAGCTTGGTCGGCCAGCCCACCAGCAGGCGATCCTGCTCGGCGAGGAAGGCGTTGTCCGGGCGGGCCAGGCCCGACTGTGCCGGTTCGGCGCGGTCGACCCGCAGGGTGGCCCATTGCGCCTGGCTCAGGTCGATCCAGGGCAGCAGTTGCCCCAGTTCCTTCTGGGCTGCGGCAATCTGCGCTGCCGGTTCCCGGGCCACGCCCTCGGCTTCGGCAATATCGCCCCCCAGGTACCAGACCCACTGGCCGTCGGCGGCCGGGTGAGTGGTGACGGTGATCCGTGGTTTTGGCCCGCCGCCCAGGCAGTGGGCGTACAGCGGTTTCAGGCTCGGGCCCTTGACCAGCACCATGTGCAATGGTCGCAGTTGCATGGCGGGCTGGCTCAGGCCGGCCGCTTGCAGCAGCTCGGCATTGCCGGCTCCGGCGCTGAGGACAATGCGTTGCGCGCGGATTTCCCGGCCGTCGACCCGCAGGCCCAGCAGTTGGCCGTTCTCCAGCAGGGGCTCGATCTTCTGCCCGGCCAGCAGGCTGTCTCCCGCCAGGTGCGCGAGGCGCTCGATCAGGCTCGGCACATCCACTACCAGTTCGGCGAGGCGGTAAACCTTGCCCTTGAAACGCTTGTCCTGCAGGGCCGGGGGCAGTTGCTCGCCCTTGACCTGATCGACCCGCCCGCGTACCGCCTTGCTGGCGAAGAAGCTGGTGAGGTTGCCGGCCAGAGTGCCGGGGGACCAGAGGTAGTGGGCCTCGGACAGCAGGCGCACGCCGGACAGGTCCAGCTCGCCATTGCCCGCCAGGGCTTCGCGCCAGCGCCGTGGCATGTCGGCAATGGCCTCGGAGGCGCCAGTGAGGGCGCCGTGCAGGGCGTATTTGGCGCCGCCGTGGATGATCCCCTGGGATTTCACGCTCTGTCCGCCGCCGAGGCTGGCGCTTTCCACCAGCACGGTGGAAAAACCCAGGCGTTGCAGGCGAGCGTTGAGCCAGAGACCGGCGACGCCTGCGCCGACAATCAGCACATCGGTGGAAATAGCGGATGGCATGCAGCGACCTCGGTAAGTAAAACGAAGCCGCAAGTTTCAAGCCTCAGGCCTCAAGCTGCAAGCTTGGCGCTCACTCTGGCCGCTTGAGGCGTGTGGCGTGAGGCTGCTTTCTAGTGCCCGGCGGTTTTCGAGAACAACTGGATCACCACCACGCCGAGGACGATCAGCGCCATGCCCAGCATCGCCGGGATATCCAGCTTCTGGCCGTACAGAAACAGCGCGGCGATGCTCACCATGACGATGCCCATGCCGGCCCATACCGCGTAGGCCACGCCCACCGGCACCGTACGCACCACCAGGGTCAGCATCCAGAAGGCCACGCCGTAGCCGACGATGATCAATGCCAGGGGCAGCGGAGTGCTCAGGCCCTTGACCGCTTTCATTGAAACAGTGGCGATCACTTCCGCGCAGATGGCGATAGCCAGGTAGTAGTAAGCGTTCATGGGAGGGTTCCTCGGGGCTGGGACTGCTTTGTGAGGTCGGCATTCTAGAGAAAGTTCAGATGGGGTAAAGTCATTACCTATCTGGATGATAGATAGGTTGTGCCATGAACATGCAATGGAACCTGGAGCAGTTGCGCCTGTTTGTCGGGGTCGCCGAACTGCGTTCGTTTTCTGCCGTGGCCCGCCAGCAGCGCAAGGCGCAATCGGCCATCAGCAGTGCCATCGCCCAGCTGGAGGATGACCTGGGAGTCAGCCTGTTCGAACGCAGCAGTGGCCGCCAGCCAAGGCTGACGGAGGCGGGCAGCGCACTGTTGCAGGAAGCGCGGGAGATCCTGCGCCAGTGCGACCGCCTCAATGGCCGGGCGCTGGCCTTGATGCGCGGCCAGGAAGCGCGGTTGCGCCTGGCCCAGGACGAAGCGATGCCCTATCAGCCGGTGCTCGACAGCCTAGAGGCTTTGGCGGAACACTTTCCCAGCCTGGAGGTGCAACTGGCCAGCGGGGCCCAGGGCGACGTAGCGCGCAAACTGGTGGAGCGCCGGGCCGACCTGGGGTTGCTGTTTCATCATGAGCAGATGCCGGAAACTTTGGAGCGCCGGGCCCTGGGCAGTGTGGAGATGGTCACTGTCTGCGCCGTGGGGCATCCGCTGGCCCATGAAAAAAGGGTCAACCGCCAGTTGCTGGCGCTACACCGGCAGTTGCTCATCGCTCCGCAAGCCAGTGGCTACCCCGGTGGTGAGCAGGTCAGCCCCCAGGTCTGGCGGGCTGACAGCTTCTACGTCCTGGCCGAATGGCTGATGCGCGGGCTGGGCTGGGCCTGGCTGCCACGGCATGTGGTGCAGTACCCGGCCTATCAGAACCAGATGGTGGAGCTGGCCAGCCAATGGACGCCCCCGGCACTGGTGGTGGAACTGGCCTGGCGCCGTGACGAACCTCTGGGCCCCGCGGCGCACTGGCTGGCAGAACGTTTTGCCGTGCACCTGAAGGCGATCGGCTAAAAAACCGATAAACTCCGCCGCCATGAATAGAACTCTCTATACCGCATTGTTTTACCTGGGGCTGCCATTGGTAGCGATCCGCCTGTGGCTGCGCTCGCGCAAGGCGCCGGCTTATGCCAAGCGCATTGGCGAGCGTTTCTCTCTCGGCTTGCCGAGCATGCAACCCGGTGGCATCTGGGTGCATGCGGTGTCGGTGGGCGAGAGCATCGCTGCCGCGCCGATGATCCGGGCGCTGCTGGCGCGTTATCCACAGCTGCCGATTACCGTGACCTGCATGACTCCCACCGGCTCCGAGCGCATCCACGCGCTGTTTGCCAACGAGCCGCGGATCCAGCACTGCTACCTGCCCTACGACTTGCCTTGCGCCGCGGCGCGGTTTCTCGATCGGGTGCAGCCCAAGCTGGCGGTGATCATGGAAACCGAACTGTGGCCCAACCATATCGACCAGTGTGCCCGGCGCGGGATTCCGGTAGCCCTGGCCAATGCCCGGTTGTCCGAGCGTTCGGCCAAGGGCTATGGGCGTTTTGCTCGGCTGACCGCACCGATGCTGGCGCAGATGAGCCTGTTCGCGGTGCAGACCGAAGCCGAGGCCCAGCGTTTCCTCCGGCTTGGGGCCCGGCCAGAGACTGTGCAAGTGACCGGATCGATCAAGTTCGACCTGAGCATCGACCCGCAGTTGCTGCAGCGGGCCACTGAGCTGCGCCAGCAATGGCAGGCCATGGAGCGCCCGGTGTGGATCGCCGCGAGTACCCACGAGGGCGAAGACGCGGTGGTGCTCGATGCCCACCGGCAACTGCTGGGCAATTACCCCAATGCCTTGCTGATCCTGGTGCCGCGGCACCCGGAGCGCTTCGACTCGGTGCATGAGCTGTGCCGGCAGCAGGGTTTTGCCACGGTACGCCGTTCTGCAGCCGAGCCGGTGCTTGCCACCACCTCGGTACTGCTGGGGGACACCATGGGCGAATTGCTGTTCCTCTATGCCCTGGCCGACAGCGCCTTTGTCGGCGGCAGCCTGGTGCCCAACGGTGGGCACAACCTGCTGGAGCCGGCGGCCCTGGCCAAGCCGGTGATCAGCGGGCCGCATCTGTTCAATTTCCTGGAAATCGCCGCGATGCTGCGTGAGGCCGGAGCCTTGCAGGAAGTGGACGATGCCGAGGGGCTCGCGGTGGCGGTGCAGCGTCTGTTCGAGCTACCCCAGGATGCGCGCAAGATGGCCGATGCCGGGCTCAAGGTGCTCAAGGCCAACCAGGGCGCCTTGCAACGGCTGCTCGATGGCCTTGGCCGCCTCCTGGGCAGGCACTGATCGTCGCCTTCGGTAGCCGCTGTCGCATGGCCGTAAAAGGCCGTTACACCGCCGTGAAAAAGGCCACCCGCAAAGGTGGCCTTTTTCATGCTTGCGACCTTCAGGGGCGGGCCCTGAGCTGCTCCTGGGCGGCCTTGGCCAGATCTGGCGGCAGGAAGTCGCGATCCGGGTTGTAGTCGGCCTTGAGATAGCGCGACAGGTCCTGCAGGTCCCCCGGGTTGAGGGTGCCGGCCGCCTGTTTCAGGCGCAGGTTGTCGAGGATGTAGTCGTAGCGGCTGTTGTTGTAGTTGCGCACCGAGGTGTACAGCTGGCGCTGGGCGTCGAGCACATCGACGATATTGCGCGTGCCCACCTGGTAGCCGATCTCCGTGGCCTCCACTGCGCTCTGGTTGGAAATGATCGACTGGCGCCGGGCCTGGACCTGCTCGACATCGGTATTCACCGCGCGGTGCAGGTTGCGGGTGTTTTCCACCACCTGGCGGCGCAGGGATTCACGCTGTTGCTCGGTCTGGCTCAGGCGCGAGTAGGATTCGCGCACCTGGGAGCTGGTCAGGCCGCCGCTGTAGATCGGAATGTTCAGTTGCAGGCCGATGGAGCGCTGTTCGACGTCGCTGCCATAGCGCGTCAGCGGGTTGGGGTTGCTGAAGCCCAAAGCATCGTTGTCGCCTTTCTTGTACTGCGCCACTGCGTCCAGGGTCGGGGCATGCCCGGCCTTGCGCTGCTTGAGAGTTTCCTCAGCGGCGCTGACTGCGTAGTTGCTGGCCAGCAGGTTGAGGTTCTGCTTGGCGGCGGTGTCCACCCAGGCCTTGGCGTCGTTGGGGGTCGGCGCCAGCACTGGCAGGGTATGGACGATGCCCTGGATCGAGTTGTACTCGCGGTTGGTCAGGGTGATCAGGGCCTCGAAGGCATCATCCACCTGGCGCTGGGCAAGGATCCGGTTGGCCCGGGCGGTATCGTAGCTGGCCTGGGATTGCAGGACGTCGGTCTTGTCCGACAGGCCCACGTCGAAGCGTTCGTTGGATTGGTCCAACTGACGCTTGAAGGCCGCTTCCTCGGCCTTGGTCGAGGCCAGGTTGTCCTGGGCGCGCAACACCGCGAAGTAGTTTTCTGCGCTCTGCAGGATCAGGTTCTGCTCGGTGGCCGAGAGTTGCAGGGAAGCCTGTTCGTTGATGTCCTTGGCCGCCTGCAGCTGGAACCAGCGGTCGGCCCGGAACAGGGGCTGGGCCAGGGTCGCCTGGTAGACGTTACCGCTGCGGGTAGAGGTCATCGACGGTTCGTCGAACTTGGTGCGGGTGTTGTTCATGTCCGCGCCGGCCGAAAGGTTGGGCAGCAACCCGGCACGAGCCTGGGGCACCACTTCCTTCTGGGCACCGTACTGGGCGCGCGCAGCGGCCAGATCGGCGTTGTTGTCCACCGCTTCCTGGTAGACGCTGACCAGATCGGTCTTGGTGGTCAAAGGCGCTTCTGCTGCCCAGGCCATTCCATTGGACGCACAAGACACGGCAACAGCCAGTGAGAGTTTGCGCAGCATTCGGCGATCCCTAGAGTTGATATTACGGAGATAATCCAGGCGCCAAGGCTAAGGCGCGACCCACAGAGCGTCAAGGTTCGACACAGGGCAACGAGTGTAGATGCGCTGGGGGGTGGCAACAATCCTGCAATTACGCCATTCATCATGCTGATCGTACGGGGGGTTGGCGTTCTGCTGTGGCTTTGTCTAGACTGGCCCGGTTCTTGTCGGGGTGCCTTGCTATGAGGCTGAGATCGGATAATCCGGATCCCGTTGAACCTGATCAGGTTAGCGCCTGCGTAGGGAACAAGATTTCTCGTCACCCGGCGAGTCCTCTTGTGCTTCGTCCGGGATGTTGTTCGACAATCGAACACCCCTCGAGTACCAAGCACTGCACTCACTAGTTGCTTAGACAGGGTGCGTCCGTCCGTTACAGGTTCGCTCCGACAAAAATCCACTGCCTGGATGCTGTCTGGAGAGCCCGTGATGACTACAAAATTAAAAAACGCTAGCAACCTCAGTGAGTCGGCCCAAGTCGACCAACAATCGGTTCAGCCCTTTACCCGCTCGCAAAAAGTCTATGTCCAGGGTTCGCGCCCGGACATCCGCGTGCCCATGCGCGAAATCACCCTGGATGTGACCCCCACCGACTTCGGCGGCGAGATCAACGCCCCGGTGACCGTGTACGACACCTCCGGCCCCTACACCGATCCGAACGTGGTGATCGATGTGCGCAAGGGCCTGGGCGATGTGCGTTCGGCCTGGATCGAAGACCGTGGCGACACCGAGCGCCTGGCCGGCCTGAGCTCCAACTTCGGCCAGCAGCGCCTGGCCGACCCGGAGCTGACCAAGCTGCGCTTCGCCCACGTCAACAACCCGCGCCGGGCCAAGGCCGGGGCCAACGTCAGCCAGATGCACTACGCGCGCAAAGGCATCATCACCGCCGAGATGGAATACGTCGCCATCCGCGAAAACATGAAGCTGCAAGAGGCCCGTGCCGCCGGCTTGCTGAAGCAGCAACACGCCGGCCACAGCTTCGGCGCCAGCATCCCCAAGGAAATCACCGCCGAGTTCGTGCGTGAGGAAATCGCCCGTGGCCGCGCGATCATCCCGGCCAACATCAACCACGTCGAACTGGAACCGATGATCATCGGCCGCAACTTCCTGGTGAAGATCAACGGCAACATCGGCAACAGTGCCCTGGGTTCCTCGATCGAGGAAGAAGTGGCGAAACTGACCTGGGGCATCCGCTGGGGTTCGGACACGGTGATGGACCTGTCCACCGGCAAGCACATCCATGAAACCCGCGAGTGGATCATCCGCAACTCGCCGGTGCCGATCGGTACCGTACCGATCTACCAGGCCCTGGAAAAGGTCAACGGCGTGGCCGAGGACCTGACCTGGGAGCTGTTCCGCGACACCCTGATCGAGCAGGCCGAGCAGGGTGTGGACTACTTCACCATCCACGCAGGCGTCTTGCTGCGTTACGTGCCGCTGACCGCCAAGCGGGTCACCGGCATCGTGTCCCGGGGTGGCTCGATCATGGCCAAGTGGTGCCTGGCGCACCACAAGGAGAACTTCCTCTACACCCACTTCGACGAAATCTGCGAAATCATGAAGGCCTACGACGTCAGCTTCTCCCTGGGAGATGGCCTGCGCCCGGGGTCGATTGCCGACGCCAACGACGAAGCCCAGTTCGGCGAACTGGAGACCCTCGGCGAGCTGACCAAGATCGCCTGGAAGCATGACGTGCAGTGCATGATCGAAGGCCCGGGCCACGTGCCGATGCAGTTGATCAAGGAGAACATGGACAAGCAGCTGGAGTGCTGCGACGAGGCGCCGTTCTACACCCTCGGCCCGCTGACTACCGACATTGCCCCCGGCTACGACCACATCACCTCCGGTATCGGTGCGGCGATGATCGGCTGGTTCGGCTGCGCCATGCTCTGCTACGTCACGCCCAAGGAACACCTGGGCCTGCCGAACAAGGATGACGTGAAGACCGGGATCATCACCTACAAGATCGCCGCGCATGCTGCGGATCTGGCGAAAGGTCACCCGGGCGCGCAGATCCGCGACAACGCCTTGTCCAAGGCGCGTTTCGAGTTCCGCTGGGAAGACCAGTTCAACCTCGGCCTGGACCCGGACACCGCCCGTTCGTACCACGACGAGACCCTGCCCAAGGATTCGGCCAAGGTCGCGCATTTCTGCTCCATGTGCGGGCCGAAGTTCTGCTCGATGAAGATCACCCAGGAAGTGCGTGAGTACGCAGCCAACCAGCGTATCGAAGCGGTGGATGTGGATGTCGCCAAGGGCCTGGCGGAACAGGCCGAGCGCTTCAAGCAGGAAGGCAGCCAGCTGTACAAGAAAGTCTGACCCCTCTGTGCAGGAGCGGGCTTGCCCGCGAACCAGGCGCCGCGCTCTCGACAAGGTGGCGCTTTCGCCGGCAAGCCGGCTCCTGCAGACCCTATTCCTTCGAGATATCAACCTTGAGCAGTCCAATCAGTACCTACTCTCCCGATCTCGCGGTACCGGCCGACAAGCGCGTGTTTGGCGCCCGCGATCTGTTTTCCCTGTGGTTTTCCCTCGGTATCGGCCTGATGGTGCTGCAGACCGGCGCCTTGCTGGCGCCAGGCCTGGGGCTGGCCCATTCGCTGCTGGCGATCCTGCTCGGCACCGCGGTCGGCGTTCTGCTGCTGGCGGCGGTGGGGGTGATCGGCAGCGACACCGGCCTGTCGTCCATGGCTGCGCTCAAGCTCAGCCTGGGCCGGCGCGGCGCCAGCCTGCCGGCGCTGTTGAACCTGTTGCAACTGGTGGGCTGGGGCTCGTTTGAAATCATCGTCATGCGCGATGCCGCGAGCCTCCTGGGCAGCCGGGCCTTCAGCGAAGGCAGCCTGCTGGCCAACCCGTTGCTCTGGACCCTGTTTTTCGGTGCCCTGGCCACCTTGCTGGCGGTCAGCGGGCCCTTGACCTTCGTCCGGCAGATCCTGCGCAAATGGGGAATCTGGTTATTGTTGGCCGCCTGCCTGTGGCTGACCTGGAACCTCTTCGCCCGAGCCGACCTGGCGGCGCTCTGGGCCCAGGCCGGGGACGGCTCGATGCCGTTCGCCGTGGGCTTCGATATCGCCATCGCCATGCCCTTGTCCTGGTTGCCGCTGATCGCCGACTACTCGCGGTTCGGCAAGCGCGCCAAGAGCGTGTTCGGCGGCACGGCCCTGGGCTTTTTCATCGGCAATTTCTGGTTGATGAGCCTGGGCGTCGCCTACACCCTGGCCTTCGCTCCCAGTGGTGAAGTGAATGCCTTGCTGCTGGCGCTGGCCGGGGCCGGGCTGGGGATTCCGTTGCTGCTGATTCTGCTGGACGAGTCGGAGAATGCCTTTGCCGATATCCATTCGGCAGCGGTTTCCAGCGGCATCCTGCTGCGCCTCAAGGTCGAGCACCTGGCGCTGGCCATAGGCGTGCTCTGCACCCTGATCGCCTGCCTGGCGCCGTTGGCCCAGTACCAGAACTTCCTGTTGCTGATCGGCTCGGTATTCGCGCCGCTGTTTGGCGTGGTGCTGGTGGATCACTTCATCCTGCGTCGGCGCTCGGGGCAGAACCCGGCGTCAGCCTTGCGCTGGCCGGCGCTGCTGGCCTGGCTGGGTGGGGTGAGCACCTATCATCTGTTGGCCAATCTGTACCCGGATATCGGCGCAACCCTGCCGTCACTGGTGCTGGCAGGGCTGCTGCAATGGCTGTTGGGCCGGGCTTTCAGTTACCGCCAGGAAACAGCTCGGGCTTGAGCACGCCCTTGAGGCGGTCGTAAGGGATCTGCAGTTCGATGTGGCCCAAAACCTGCGGCGCGATGGTGGTGACGTCGTACTTGAGGGTCACGGCGTTACGGGTCAGCGCTACGTTCTGGGTCTTCTGGAAGGGCCAGGTCTTCACAAACTCGGCCTCGCGATCCAGGTGAGTGCTGATCAGCCAGTTGTTGTGGGCGACCCGCGCGGCCTTCCAGAACATCTCTTCCTGGCCGGGCAGGAGCATGTCCGCCAGGTTCAGGGCCTTGTGCTGCTGGCGTGAGTAGTTGACGAAGCCACGGCCCGGGGTGCCGTTGGCGGCGCCGGTGTCCAGGTAACTGGCCAGTTCGATGATCACCAGGCCGTCATGCTGCTCGCGTAGCTTGGATTGCAGGTACATGCCGTGGCGGTCCGGCGCGCTGCGCAGGAACTGCTCGCGATAGGCCGCAAGGCTGGCCGGCAGCGCAGCATCGGGGCTGGTGCGGGTCATTTGCAGCAGGCGCTTTTCAATGATGGCATCCAGCTTCGGTTCGGCGGGGAAGTGCACGGTGTCGAGGTTGACCAGCGGGCAGTCGGCGCCGCTGCAACCGGGCTTGAGTTGTTCGGACTTGTCCCGGGTGCTTTCCAGCGGGGTCATGTAGCTGGGTTGAAACAGGCTTTGGCAGGCACCCAGGGTCAGGGCGATACAGGCCACGGAGGCGATTTTGACAAGCGACATGGGCGTCCTTCATAAACCAGGGGGAGGCAAAAGTTACCGGCTTCGACTGCCTGCGAGGCAGTCGGTTCGCCACTAAGCTCAATAGAGGCAATTAGAGTAGGTTTAGCCCCTCGCCGTCTATCCCGCTGAGGGTAAAGGGGCTGCATGATCAGCTGCGAGCGCGTTAGGATGGCGCGAAGTCGAGGGGGATCCTCGGATTGAACACGCTGTACACGAGGATTGTTATGACTGACTTTGCCAACTCCACGCCGAGTGCCGTCGAGATTATCCGGCGCGAAAACTGTTTCCAGGGTTTCTACCGGCTCGATCGCCTGCAACTGCGTCATGAGCTGTTCGCCGGTGGCATGGGGCGTGAAATCAATCGTGAAGTCTTTGTCCGCCACGATGCGGTCTGCGTACTGCCGTACGACCCGCAGCGCGATGAGGTAGTGCTGATCGAACAGTTCCGCGTCGGTGCCATGGGCAAGACGGCTTCGCCCTGGCTGGTGGAACTGGTGGCCGGGCTGATCGACAAGGACGAGCAGCCGGAACAGGTTGCCCGCCGCGAGGCGCAGGAGGAAGCTGGCCTGGACATCTCGGCGCTGTGGCCGATGACCCAGTACTTCCCGTCGCCCGGTGGCAGCACCGAATTCGTCCATCTGTACCTGGGGCGTTGCGACAGCAGCGCCGCCGGTGGGCTGCATGGGCTGGAGGAAGAGGCGGAAGACATTCGGGTGTGCGTGATGGCCTATGAGGATGCTTTGCAGGCCATGCGCGACGGGCGGATTTGCAATGCCGCCAGCATCATTGCCTTGCAGTGGCTGGCGCTCAATCGCGCGGAAGTGAGGGGGTTATGGTCGTAAACAAGGTACGCGACCGCTATCGGGTGGATCTCGCGGGGCTGCAAGCTTCCTGCGAGGCCAACTACGCCCGGCTGATGCGACTGCTGCCCGACATGCGCAACCAGCCCGTGGCGCGGCGCATTGCCGTGACCCAGGGCGACCAGATGCTCGGCGTACTGGCCCTGGAGGTGGTACTGGCCTGCCCGTATACCACCACCTTGCAGGTGCGCCAGGAGCACAGCCTGCCCTGGCTGCCTGTGCCGCAGCTGGAAGTGCAGGTCTATCACGACGCGCGCATGGCGGAAGTCATCAGTGCGGAACATGCCCGGCGTTTTCGCAGCATCTATCCCTATCCCAATGCCTTCATGCACCAGCCTGATGAAAAGGCCCAGCTGAACGTGTTCCTCGGCGAGTGGCTGAGCCACTGCCTGGCCTGCGGCCACGAGTTCGAAGCCGTGCGCTAGATGTGAACTGGGTCCGCTTCCCAGGTTTCCTCTTTTTCACTTCCCCCAGCATAATTGCCCCCTTCTTCACGCTTTGTGATCTTGCTCCGGGAGAACGCCGTGCCAAGCGTATCCGCACTGACTGCTGCCGACCCCGTGTTGCTGGTGCAGCTGTCCGATAGCCATCTGTTTGCCGAGACGGACGGCACGCTTTTGGGCATGAACACCGCCGACAGCCTGCAACGGGTCATCGACCTGGTGTTGGCGCAGCAGCCACGGATCGACCTGATGCTGGCCACCGGCGACCTGTCCCAGGACGGCACGCTGGAGTCCTATCAACGCTTTCGCCAACTGACCCGGCAGATTGCCGCCCCAGGCCGCTGGCTGCCGGGCAACCACGACGAACCGCAGGTCATGGAGCAGGCCGCCAGCGGCAGTGACTTGCTGGACCCGGTGGTGGACATCGGCAACTGGCGCATCACTCTGCTGGACTCGGCGGTGCCGGGTTCGGTACCGGGTTATCTGCAGGATGAGCAGTTGCAACTGCTGACCCGCTCCCTGCGCGAAGCACCAGAGCGGCACCACCTGGTCTGCCTGCATCACCATCCGGTGTCCATCGATTGCGCCTGGATGGAGCCCATCGGCCTGCGCAATGCCCAGGCGCTGTTTGCCGTGATCGACGCTTTCCCCCAGGTGCGCGCTGTGCTCTGGGGGCATGTTCACCAGGAGATCGATCGCCTGCGGGGCGACGTGCGGCTATTGGCCTCACCTTCCACCTGCATCCAGTTCGAGCCCTTGAGCGACGACTTCAAGGTCGAGGAGCAGGTGCCGGGCTACCGTTGGTTGCGGCTGCTGCCCGATGGACGGCTGGAAACCGGCGTGCAGCGGGTCGAAGGCTATGAATTCACCATCGACTACGGTAGCGAAGGCTACTGAAGCGGCTGCGTAACCTGGCCCCATCCCTGTAAACTGCGGCTTTTGCCCAGGTGCACAGGGAGCTCGCATGTCCGGTTCGATCCTCTATATCCACGGCTTCAACAGTGCTCCGGCATCGACCAAGGCCTCCCAGTTGCGCCAGGTCATGGAGCAGCTCGGCCTGGCCGGGCAACTGCGGGTGCCGGCCCTGCATCACCATCCGCGCCAGGCCATTGGCCAGCTGGAACAGGCGATTGCCGAACTCGGTCGTCCATTGCTGGTCGGCAGCTCGCTCGGCGGCTACTATGCGACTCACCTTGCCGAGCGCTATGGTCTGAAGGCCCTGCTGATCAACCCTGCTGTCAGCCCGCACCGGATGTTCGACGGTTATCTGGGCACGCAGAAGAACCTGTACACCGACGAGACCTGGGAGCTGACCCACGACCATGTCGCGGCCCTGGCAGCGCTGGAAGTGGCGCCACCCCAGGACCCTGAGCGTTATCAGGTGTGGTTGCAGACCGGGGACGAGACGCTGGACTATCGCAGCGCCGAGCGCTACTACCGCGCCTGTGCCTTGCGCATACAGGCCGGCGGCGATCATAGTTTCCAAGGTTTTGCCGGACAATTGCCGGCGATGTTGAATTTTGCCGGCATCACTGCCGATCAGTACCAGGCGATCGACTTCACTGCACTGTGAGCCTTCGCCCCATATTCATTGAACGACTAACGACGAGAACCCATGGCCACTCCCAGCGCTAGCTCTTATAACGCAGACGCCATCGAAGTCCTCTCGGGACTCGACCCGGTGCGCAAACGCCCGGGCATGTACACCGACACCACGCGGCCCAACCATTTGGCCCAGGAAGTCATCGACAACAGCGTCGACGAAGCCCTGGCCGGCCATGCGAAGTCGATACAGGTCATCCTGCACGCCGACCATTCCCTGGAAGTGTCCGACGACGGCCGCGGCATGCCCGTGGACATCCACCCGGAAGAAGGCGTGTCCGGGATCGAGCTGATCCTCACCAAGCTCCACGCCGGCGGCAAGTTCTCCAACAAGAACTACCAGTTCTCCGGCGGTCTGCACGGGGTCGGCATCTCCGTGGTCAACGCCTTGTCGAACCAGGTACGGGTGCGGGTCAAGCGCGACGGCAACGAATACCAGATGACTTTCGCCGACGGCTACAAGGCCTCCGAGCTGGAAGTGGTCGGCACCGTGGGCAAGCGCAACACCGGCACCAGCGTGTACTTCGCTCCGGACCCAAAATACTTCGACTCGCCGAAATTCTCCGTCAGCCGTCTCAAGCACGTGCTCAAGGCCAAGGCCGTACTCTGCCCGGGGCTGCTGGTGAGCTTCGAGGACAAGTCCAGCGGCGAGAAGGTCGAGTGGCACTACGAAGATGGCCTGCGCTCCTACCTGGTGGATGCGGTCAGTGAATTCGAACGCCTGCCGGCCGAGCCGTTCTGCGGCAGCCTGGCAGGGAACAAGGAAGCGGTGGACTGGGCCCTGTTGTGGCTGCCCGAAGGCGGCGACAGCGTCCAGGAAAGCTACGTCAACCTGATCCCCACGGCCCAGGGCGGCACCCATGTCAACGGTCTGCGCCAGGGCCTGCTGGATGCCATGCGCGAGTTCTGCGAGTTCCGCAACCTGTTGCCCCGCGGCCTGAAGCTGGCCCCGGAAGACGTCTGGGAGCGCATTGCCTTTGTCCTGTCGATGAAAATGCAGGATGCGCAATTCTCCGGCCAGACCAAGGAGCGCCTGTCATCCCGCGAGGCGGCGGCGTTCGTTTCCGGTGTGGTCAAGGACGCCTTCAGCCTGTGGCTCAACGCCAACCCCGAGCTGGGCATGCAACTGGCGGAGCTGGCCATCAGCAACGCCGGGCGCCGCTTGAAGGCCAGCAAGAAGGTCGAGCGCAAGCGCATTACCCAGGGCCCGGCACTGCCAGGCAAGCTGGCGGACTGTGCCGGCCAGGACCCGATGCGCTCCGAGCTGTTCCTGGTGGAGGGTGACTCCGCCGGCGGTTCGGCCAAGCAGGCGCGGGACAAGGAGTTCCAGGCGATCCTGCCGTTGCGCGGCAAGATCCTCAACACCTGGGAAGTGGACGGCAGCGAGGTCCTGGCCAGCCAGGAAGTGCACAACATCGCCGTGGCCATCGGGGTCGATCCGGGCGCCGAGGACATGAGCCAGCTGCGCTACGGCAAGATCTGCATCCTCGCCGACGCCGACTCCGACGGCTTGCACATCGCTACCTTGCTGTGTGCCTTGTTCGTCCAGCATTTCCGTCCGCTGGTGGATGCCGGTCACGTCTACGTGGCCATGCCGCCGCTGTACCGCATCGACCTGGGCAAGGAGATCTACTACGCCCTGGATGAAGCCGAGCGCGACGGCATTCTCGACCGCCTGGTGGCCGAGAAGAAGCGCGGCAAGCCACAGGTCACCCGATTCAAGGGGCTGGGTGAAATGAACCCGCCGCAACTGCGCGAGACCACCATGGACCCGAACACCCGGCGCCTGGTGCAGTTGACCCTGGACGATGTCGAGGCCACCGCGGAAATCATGGACATGCTGCTGGCCAAGAAGCGCGCCGGTGATCGCAAGTCCTGGCTGGAGTCCAAGGGCAACCTGGCCGAGGTGCTGGCCTGATGCACAGAGGTTTTGCCCTGGCCCTGGCGCTATTGGCAACCTCGGTGGTGGCCGCGCCGGCGCCCGAACTGAAACTGCTGTCCGAGCATCCTGTGGAAGGCATGCGCGGCGGCAATCTGTCCGGGCTGGCGCTGTGTGGTCAGGAGCTCTGGACCGTCTCCGATCGCGACGACGAGCAGATCTACAGGCTCGATACCCGTAACCCTGTCTGGCAGGCCGAGACCGTCGGGATCGAGGTGCCTGCGGTGCCGGATTCCGGCTTGCCCTGGGGCTTGAAGGTGCGGACCTGGGCGGCGTCCTTCGTGCGTGGCGGCGACCTGGACTTCGAGGGCATCACCTGTGATGCCGCCGGCAACAAATATGTGGTCAGCGAAGCCCATGCCGCGATGCTGCAGGTTCCGGCGCAAGGCGCGCCGGCCTGGTTGAAGATTTCCCCGATCATGGTGCGCGAAGCCCGTGCCAGCGGCATGCTGCTGCACTTCAATGCCCTGTTCGAAGGGCTGGCGGTCAACCCTGCCGGGGATCGGATCTGGCTGGCGGCGGAACGTGAGCGGCGCGGGCTGCTGTTGATTAAGCGTGGCCAGACCACCTGGGACTGCGATGGCGGTTGCGTGCTGCTCAGTGAAGCAGGGGCGCTAATGCAGCCTGAGCAGGTGCCCAACGCCAAGGCCGTATCCCGTGACTTCGCCGACCTGTCGCTGTTCGACGGCAAGCTGTTCACCCTGGAGCGCAACGCCTATCAGATCTGTCGCCGGGACGCGCTGAGCGCCAAGGTCGAGCAGTGCTGGTCGTATGCTGGCGAAGCACTGGTGGAGCATCGGCGTTATCCACAGCCCTACGGGTTGGCGGAAGCCCTGGTGGTGGACGCCAAGGGCGCCTGGATTGGCCTGGACAACAACAACGGTGCTCGCGCCGACGGCGAGGCCCGACCGATCGTCTGGCGTTTTGCAGCTCCCGAAGGCGGCTGGAGTGCCAAGCCGTGAGCCAGCAACCGGGCAAGAGTGCCGGGCGGGTGATGCTGATCATGGCCTGGGCGGCGGCGCTGTTCCTGGCCACGCGGTTCTTTGCCGACTGGGAAGCGCACCAGGAGAACCCCAACACTGTCGTCAGTTCGCAACAACATGAGGGTTACATCGAAGTGCAACTGGCGGGCAATCGTCAGGGGCATTTCGTCGCCAGCGGCCATATCAACGGGCGGCTGGTGCAATTCATGCTCGACACCGGGGCCACCGATGTCTCGGTACCTGCGGATCTCGCTGAACGTCTGGGCCTAGAGCGCGGTGCGCCGGTCACCCTGAGCACGGCCAATGGGCGCAGCGAAGGTTATCGGACCCGTATCGAACTCCTGCAGCTGGGGGATATCGTGCTGCGGGACGTGGCCGCGCTGGTGGCGCCGGGGCTCGACGGCGACCAGGTTCTGCTGGGCATGAGCGCTTTGAAAAAACTTGAATTTACTCAGCGCGGCGGCAGCATGCTGCTGCGCCAGACTACGAACCAATGAGGCCCGCATGAGCGACTCCCTTGATCTCAGCCTGGATGGCGTAGAACGCCGGTCACTGGCTGACTTCACCGAAAATGCCTACCTCAACTACTCCATGTACGTGATCATGGACCGTGCTCTGCCGCATATCGGCGACGGCCTGAAACCGGTACAGCGGCGTATCGTCTACGCCATGAGTGAGCTGGGGCTGGATGCCGATTCCAAGCACAAGAAATCCGCGCGTACCGTGGGTGACGTGCTCGGCAAGTTCCACCCGCACGGCGATTCGGCCTGTTATGAGGCCATGGTGCTGATGGCCCAGCCGTTCAGCTACCGCTACACGCTGGTGGACGGCCAGGGCAACTGGGGTGCGCCGGACGATCCCAAGTCCTTCGCTGCCATGCGTTACACCGAGGCGCGCCTGTCGCGCTATTCCGAAGTGCTGCTCAGCGAACTGGGCCAGGGCACTGCGGACTGGGGGCCGAACTTCGACGGCACGCTGCAGGAGCCGCTGGTACTGCCGGCACGCCTGCCGAACATCCTGCTCAACGGCACCACCGGCATCGCCGTGGGCATGGCCACCGACGTGCCGCCGCACAACCTGCGGGAAGTGGCTTCGGCCTGCGTGCGCCTGCTGGATGAGCCCAAGGCCACGGTCGAGCAGCTCTGCGAGCATATCCAGGGGCCGGACTACCCCACCGAAGCCGAGATCATCACCCCGCGTGCCGACCTGCTGAAGATCTACGAAACCGGCCGTGGCTCGGTGCGCATGCGCGCCGTGTACCGGGTCGAGGACGGCGACATCATCGTCACCGCGCTGCCGCACCAGGTCTCCGGGGCCAAAGTGCTGGAACAGATCGCCGGCCAGATGCAGGCCAAGAAGCTGCCGATGGTGGCCGACCTGCGTGACGAGTCGGACCATGAGAACCCGTGCCGCATCGTGATCATCCCGCGCTCCAACCGGGTCGACGCCGATGAGTTGATGCAGCACCTGTTCGCCACCACCGAGCTGGAATCCACCTACCGGGTCAACATCAACATCATTGGCCTGGACGGCAAGCCGCAGTTGAAGAACCTGCGGGCCCTGCTGGTGGAGTGGCTGGAGTTCCGGGTCACCACCGTGCGTCGCCGGCTGCAGTTCCGCCTGGACAAGGTCGAGCGTCGCCTGCATCTGTTGGACGGTTTGCTGATTGCCTACCTCAACCTGGATGAAGTGATCCACATCATCCGTACCGAGGAGCATCCACGGGCCAAGCTGATCGAGCGTTTCGCCCTGAGCGAAATCCAGGCTGACTACATCCTCGACACGCGCCTGCGCCAATTGGCGCGTCTGGAAGAGATGAAGCTGCGGGCCGAACAGGATGAGTTGCTCAAGGAGCAGGCCAAGCTGCAAGCCTTGCTCAACAGCGAAGCCAAACTGAAGAAGCTGGTGCGCACCGAGTTGCTGCAAGACGCAGAAACCTACGGCGATGACCGTCGTTCGCCGATCGTCGCCCGGGCCGAGGCCAAGGCGCTGTCGGAAAACGAGCTGATGCCTACCGAGCCGGTGACTATCGTTCTGTCGGAAAAAGGCTGGGTGCGTTGCGCCAAGGGGCATGATATTGACGCCACTGGTCTGTCCTACAAGGCCGGCGATGGCTACAAGACCGCTGCGCCCGGGCGTTCCAACCAGTTCGCGGTGTTCATCGACTCCACCGGGCGCAGTTACTCGGTGGCGGCCCATACGCTGCCATCGGCCCGGGGTCAGGGCGAGCCGCTGACCGGCCGTCTGACGCCGCCGCCGGGTGCGACGTTCGAATGCGTGCTGCTGCCGGATGACGATGCCTTGTATGTGATCGCTTCTGACGCCGGCTACGGCTTCGTGGTCAAGGGCGAGGACCTGCAGGCCAAGAACAAGGCGGGCAAGGCGCTGTTGAGCCTGCCGAACAATGCCAAGGTGCTGGCGCCGCGGCCAGTGGCCGATCGCGAACAGAACTGGCTGGCTTCGGTGACCACCGAAGGGCGCTTGCTGGTGTTCAAGATCAGCGACCTGCCGCAGCTGGGCAAGGGCAAGGGCAACAAGATCATCGGCATTCCCGGTGAGCGCGTGGCCAGCCGCGAAGAGTACGTCACCGATATCGCGGTGCTGCCGGACGGCGCGACCCTGGTGCTGCAGGCTGGCAAGCGCACCTTGTCGCTGAAGGCTGACGATCTGGAGCACTACAAAGGTGAGCGCGGGCGCCGTGGCAACAAACTGCCTCGCGGCTTCCAGCGGGTGGATGCGTTGTTGGTAGAGCCTCTCAGTTAAGGGCGGGCTAGAGCGTTCGATCTGCGATTTAAGCGCAGGATCGACGCTACAACACTGGAGTCAGGGCGCATATTCACGGATGATATGCGCTTTCAAACGCTGGCGTGGCCGGGCGTTATTCAGGTTTTTTTGAGTATTTACACTGTGGCTAGCCTTGTGGCCGCCACCTGGATGGGATGATGACTGCTCTGCGCCTTCCTCTTGTTTTCTTGCTCGCCGGCGTTCTTGGCCTGGCGGGTTGCAGCGTACACCAGCCGGTGTCGCTGTATCAGCTGGACAGCGGAAGTCCAGCTCAGCCGGCCAGTGCCGGCATGTCGGTATTGCTTGGGCCGGTGCTGATCGCCGACTACCTGCAACGTGAAACCCTCCTGCAGCGTCAGGATGATGGCAGCCTGCAGGCCTCCACTGATGGTCGCTGGGCCGGCAGCCTGTCTTCGGACATCGACCAGTTGCTGTTGCGCCAGGTGGCCGGTCATCTCGACAGCCAGCGGGTTGTATTGGCTCCGGCCACCAGCGGCTTCACTCCGGATGTCCAGGTGCTGCTGTCGATCACTCGCCTGGATTCAGGCAAGTCGCAGCCGGCGGTGCTGGATGCGCAATGGCGCCTGATCGACCGTCGTGGCCAGGTGCGGGACAACCGCATCGTTCATCTGCAGGAGCAGCACGCGGGAACCACGGCGTCCCAGGTCCAGGCCCAGGGCGTGCTGTTGCAGCGTCTGGCGGAACAGTTGTCGGGTGCCCTCAAGCCTCTGGCCAATCAGCCGGCGGTGGCGGAGGTGCCACGCAAGGCGGCCCCGGCTCCTGCGCCCAAGCCTGCCGGGCAGGAAAAACAACCGAAGATCCCGATGGCCACGCCGATCCGCACGGATATGGAAGTGTTCAGGTTCTGAGTTGACACGCCGCGAGACAAGGCCCGCCCAACAGCGGGCCTTGTCGTTTCTGGCTCTGGCCAACGCAATCTTCTGTAGCCGCTGCCGAAGGCTGAGAGCGGGCCGCAGGCACGCAGCGATATCACCAGCGTTGAAGCCCCTGCGTGGCTTGTCGCAGGCTGCGCCAGCGGCTACATAAAGCTCATGAAAAAAGCCCGCACTGGGCGGGCTTCTTTTTGCGGGTCAGCCTTACAGCTTGGCCCGTGTTTCATGCATGCGTGCCAGTTGCCGCTCCAGCATCGACGGGTAGGGCTCCATCAGGCGTTCCACGCAGCAGGCACCTTCCGGGCTGGCGATCGGGCGAATACGTGCCCGCTGGCGCAGCAGCGGGTCGTCATTGACCTTGCGCTCCACCAGCAGCAGGTTGCGGCTGTGCTGGGACAGGGCCAGGGCATCCTGAGCGGTTTCGGTGAGCAGCAGGTCGATCTGGCTCAGGCCGAACAGTTCGTCGCCCAGGGTCAGGCCCAGTTGCAGTTGCAGGGTGATGCCGCTGTCCGCCACTTCGATCTGCAGGGCATGGCCCAGGGCGCGCAGCAACTCGCCGCAGCAGATGGCGTTGGTTAGGTAGTCGTCACCGCTGTCTTCGCTGTGGAACAGCATCAGCGTGCTGCCATCGTTCAGGGTATGCAGTTCGCTCTGGTACAGCGAGGCGGCCTGGTCGAGGCAATCGCGGTAGCGTTCCAGGAGTTCCATCAGGCGGGCGCGGGGCAGGCGTCGCAGTTGCTCCTGGGCACCGAGTTGCACCGCCAGTACCGCACTGTGCTGGGGCTGGGCCGGAACCTGTGGTTGCGGTTGTGGCTTGGCAGCAGGCGTCGATGAGCTGTCCCGCAGGTCGGCGAAGGGGTCTTCCTCGTCCAGTTCATCTTCTTCGGCGTGAACCAGATGCCGGGGTGCAGGCTTCAGGCCTGCTACCGGAGCGCTTTCGTCGAAGCTCGGGTCCCGCAGGTTGCGCACTTCGAATGCCGGCTCATCGTCCTCGTCGTCTTGTACTTCAGCCTCGGGCTGCGGTGCCGGTTCGGGTTTTTCCGGTACCAGGCGGGCATGCAGCTGACGCGCCAGATCGCCGATTTCGTCCTGGCGCTGGGTGGCGGGAGTGTGTTCATCCAGGTCACGCAGCCAGACTCGCAGTTGCAGCAGCGGAGTCGAGATGTGCCGCCCCAGGCGCAGGCTCAAGGCCAGGGCCAGGGCCAGCAGGATGGCGCTGAGGATGCCCATGCTTTGCAGGCTGATGGTCATCGGCTGCTGGAATTGCGCCATGTCCAGGCTGATTCGCAGGTTGCCCGCGGTCACGTCCTGGAAGGTGATCTTGGTCTGGTACACGCCTTCGGTTTCACCCAGCAGGCTGCTCTTGGGGCGCTGGCCGGCCTCGGCGAGGATGCGGTTGTCCACGCTGTAGATGGCCGCGTGGGCCACCAGCGGGTTCTTGGTCAGATTGTTGAGCAGGACGTTGAGGCTGAGGATGTCGTTGGACACCAGCAGCTCGGTGGCCGAGGTGGCGGTCTGGGTGGTCAGGCTCTGACCCAGGGCGTCGGCTTGTTCGTGCATGGCTTGCTTGAACTGCAGGCCCATCACGCCGGCATAGATCACCAGGGCCAGGGCGACCAGGATCACGTTATGGCTGGCAATGCGCAATGCAATCGGCACACGGCGGTGGCGCAGTGCACGGAAGATCAGCAGGAAGAAGTTATCGGTTTTAACTGGCGTGGGCCGGTTCACTGAGCTCGGCTCTTTTGTCCGTGAAGTTGACGCGCAGTATAGCGACAGGCCCTAGACCGGCAAAGCGCTGGCTGTGCCCGATGGTCACCGAAAGTGGGTAGAATGCGCTTTTTTTCCACCTCGGGGGTGCGCCTTGCGCGAAATTGTCCTGATAAACATCACCGGCGAAGATCGTCCCGGTCTGACTGCGGCCATTACCGGCGTTCTGGCCCAGGGTGGTGTGAACATTCTCGACATCGGTCAGGCGGTGATCCACGACACCTTGTCGTTCGGCATCCTGGTTGAAATTCCCAGCAACGAGCAGAGCTCGTCGGTGCTCAAGGACATCCTGTTCACCGCCTACAAGCTCGACCAGCAGGTGCGCTTCACGCCGGTGTCCGAGGAGGATTACCAGCAGTGGGTCGCCGGGCAGGGCAAGAAGCGTCATATCGTGACCCTGCTGACGCGCAAGGTGACCGCTGAACAGTTGCAGCGCGTGAGTTCCATCACCGCCAAGTACGGCCTGAACATCGACCATATCGATCGCCTGTCCGGGCGCATGCCCCTGGACATGCCTGCCGACCAGGGCAAGGGCTGCATCGAGTTCTCGGTACGTGGCGAAGCCGCCGATCCGCAAGCCCTGCGGGCCGAGTTCCTCAGCGTGGCCCAGGAGCTGAACGTCGATATCGCCTTCCAGGAAGACTCGCTGTTCCGCCGTAACCGGCGCCTGGCGGTGTTCGACATGGATTCGACGCTGATCGAGGCCGAAGTCATCGACGAGCTGGCCAAGGCGGCCGGTGTCGGCGATCGGGTCGCGGAAATCACCGAGCGGGCGATGGCCGGCGAGCTGGACTTCCGCGCCAGTTTCAAGGAGCGCCTGGCGTTGCTCAAGGGCCTGGACGTCAATGTGCTGGACGCCATCGGCGCCTCCCTGCGCCTGACCGAGGGCGCCGAAACCCTGTTCGCCGAACTCAAGCGCCTGGGCTACAAGACCGCGATCCTCTCCGGCGGCTTCACCTACTTTGCCAAGCAACTGCAAGCCAAGCTGGGTATCGACTACGTGTTCGCCAACGAGCTGGAAGTGGTGGACGGCAAGGTCACTGGCGTGGCGGTGGAGCCGATTGTCGACGCCCAGCGCAAGGCCGATCTGCTGCGTGAGCTGGCGCACAAGGAAGGCCTGCGCCTGGAGCAGACCATCGCTGTCGGCGATGGCGCCAACGATCTGCCGATGCTCGGCATTGCCGGCCTGGGCGTGGCATTCCGCGCCAAGCCGCTGGTCAAGCAGTCGGCCAAGCAGGCGATCTCGACCCTGGGCCTGGATGGCGTGCTGTACCTGCTGGGGTTCCGTGACCGCGACGGGCAGCTCTGAGCCGCCGGAAAATCCCCGCCCATAAAAAACGCCGCTGATCAGCGGCGTTTTTTATGTCCGGCATTCAGGCCTCAAGCCTTGGGCAGGCCCAGGCCCTGGCCCATCCGTACGGGCGAGCCGGCAGCCAGCTCTTCGGCCCACTGCACCTGGTCCGGGCCAAACAGCACGATGGCCGTGGAGCCCAGCTTGAAGCGGCCCATTTCGGCGCCTTTCTCCAGGTGGATCGGAGCGCGGGCGGCTTCGTCGTAGCGTACGGTCTTGAGTTCGCGCTTGGGCGGCGTTACCAGGCCGGCCCAGACGGTTTCGATCGAAGCGACGATCATCGCGCCCACCAGCACCAGCGCCATCGGACCGCGCTCGGTATCGAAGATGCACACCACGCGCTCGTTGCGTGCGAACAGCTCGGGTACGTTTTCAGCGGTAGTCTGGTTGACCGAGAAGATCCGGCCCGGCACATAGACCATTTCCCGCAGGGTGCCGGCCAGGGGCATGTGCACCCGGTGGTAGTCCTTGGGGGAGAGGTAGATGGTGGCAAAGTCGCCGCCCATGAACGGCTGTGCCAGGGCCGGGTCACCGCCCAGCAGTTCCAGCACGCTGTAGCTGTGGCCCTTGGCCTGGAACACCCGGCCGTGTTCGATCGGGCCCAGTTGGCTGACCGCGCCGTCGGCAGGGCTGAGCACCGCCCCCGGGGTCGGGTCCAGCGGCCGCGCTCCGTCTTTGAGGGCGCGGGTGAAGAAGGCGTTGAAGTGCTCGTAGGCGGTCACGTCCTCGACCTGGGCCTCGGACATATCCACTTGATACTGCTTGGCGAACCAGCGGGTGAAGGCATTCTTAAACCAGCGCACGCGGCACTCGGCAATGCAGCCGGCCAGGCGCGACAGCAGGTGATGAGGCAGCAGGTACTGGCTGATGATGAACAAACGCTTTTTCATTGGGTGTCCTTAAAAACCTTAAATCTCTACGGGCGTATCGGGATGATTGCCCCATTCGCCCCAGGAACCGGCGTAGCCCTTGACCCGTGGGTAGCCCAGCGCCTTGGCCACCAGATAGGTGAAGCCGGAGCGATGGTGGGTCTGGCAGTGGGTGATCACTTCTTTGTCTTTGCTGATGCCCAGGTCCGCAAGGATCTGTGGCATGTCGCGGCGGATGCGCAGGTGGCGTGCCTGATCCATGCCGGCGGTCCATTCGAAATTCACCGCGCCGGGGATATGCCCGCCCTTGGCTGCCAGGACTTTTTCGCCGGAGTACTCCAGCGGTCCGCGGGCGTCCCAGATCACCAGGTCCGCCGCGCCGAGACGGCTTTGCAGGTATTCGCGGGTGGCGGTGGGCTCGTCATGCAGGGCCAGCGCCACGGGGCCGCCGACCGCGGCCGGGACTTCGGTAGACACGGGCAGGCTTTCTGCCAACCAGGCCGGCAAGCCGCCGTCGAGGTAGTGGTAGCGGTGGTGGCCGATCACGTCCAGCAGCCAGATGAAGCGCCCGGCCCAGCCACCGCCTTCATCGTCGTAGACCACATAGACCGCGTCCGGGTTGTGCCCGAGTTCGCCGAACAGCGTTTCAAGCGTCGCTTGCGGAGGCAGCAGCCCGGGAGCCGGCGCCTGGCCCAGCTGAGTGCGCTTGGGGTCGATGAAGCGTGCCCCGGGAATATGCCCGGTGGCATAGCGGGCAGCGCTGGTCAGGTCGACCAGGATCAGTTCGCGGGCGTTCAGGCGGGCGAGCAGGTCGCTCGGTTCAATGACCAGCGGCAAGCCAGAGAAGTCAGACATGTCAGGTCCCCAGGGCGCAAAGGGAAGGATTGTAGCGCAAGCGTCATTGGCTGCGGTTGGTAAAGCTGTGCAAGGCTTTTTCGATGCACTGGGCGGTCTTGCCGAAGGCCTGGACGCTGATTTCCGAGAACGGCACGCCGCCCTGGTCGGCGATCGCCAGCATCAGTACCCGGCCATTGCACGACAGTGAGCGGATCAGCAGGTGTTCGCCGCGAAACAGCTGGCGCAGCGAGCTTGGCAGGTGAGGGGCGAACTGGGCCCGGTTGGCCGGGGTCAGGCGGATCTGCGCGGATTTTTCCAGCAGGCGTTGCAACAGCGGGCTCTGCTTGGCCTGCAAGGTCAGGCTGGCCGCTTCCCCGGGCAGGCCGTAAAGCTGCTGCACTCGCAGGTGGCTCAGGCTGCGATCGACCATCAGCAGCATGACCCGATGCATGCCGCACGCCGCCAGGGCATCCCGGGCAAAGCCGGTAAGGTGCACGGCGTTGGTAAAGGGGCTGGGGTCCAGCAACAGTTCGCCGCAGAGCTTGCGCCACTTGGCCAGTTCCAGTGCGGTGGGCGCCGGGGCTGGTTGCTCGCCGTGATGCAGGCGTCGGGCATCCCAGGGCCAGAGCAGGGCCTGGGCCGGGTGCCAGAGGTCGGGCTGGGTGTCGTTGCGGGCGCTTTGTACGGCCTGTTGGTGCAACTGTTGCTGGACCTGGTCCAGCGGGATCTGCAGATAAAGAGCGGTAAGGTTCTGCCAGCGCCGGCCATGGGGGCTGTTCCAGGACTGTTGCGCCGCCAGCGCCAGGCCGTTGGCCAGCAACACAGTGTTGGCCGGCTGGTTCAGCCAGCGCCGCAGGTCCGGTTCAGCGTCCAGGCGTTGTTGCTGGCGCAGCGGGTTGTCGCTGTCGCGGGCAATCAGCATGACCTTGGCCAGCAGGTGCTGCTCCTGGGTCAGCAGGCGATAGCCCTGCTGGACCCAGATCGGCAGGTGCCAGGCCAGGACCAGGGCCTGGCACATTTCCATCAGCCGCACTCCGAACAGTTGCAGTTCAACGTCGTGTGCGGATTCGTGCTTGTAGATGACCCGCAGTTCCCACTCTTCCAGCAGCTTGGGATAGACCAGGGCCATGGCCCACAGCGGCGAGAGAAACAGCAGGCTGCCCCAGTGGATGTCCTGCCAGAGTCGCGCCAGGCGTCCGGCAAAGAAGCCATTGGCTTGCTGGCTGGCGTGCTGGCTGATCAGCTGGAACTGGCGCAATGCCTGGGGGATCTGCTCTTCAGGCAGTGTCGGCAGTTGCTCGAGCAACTCCTCGGTACGCTTGAGGCCCAGGCGGTTGACCGCGATCTCCAGGTTTTCCGCCGGTTCGCTCATGCTGCCGTGGGAATGCCGGTTGGCTTCGCGGATCACGCTCAAGGCCAGTGCCGGGCTGTTTTGCATCAGATCGACAATCTCCCGCAGCGAGCTGCGGTTGTTGGCGATGGCGCGGCAGACCCGGTCATGGCTGGCCTGGGGCACCGGCAGGCGCACGCCATTGAGGAGCTTTACCCAGGCGTCGAGAGAGGCGGGCGGAGAATGTGGGACGCTGGTTTCATTAGACATGGTCGGGCGCAATCATCGTCTGCTGTGAACACGCCCAGAGCGGGCCAAACTGGCTTTTCGCCTTAACTGGCTATAGTCTGGCGCAGTTTTGCCGATAAGTAGAAGAAGAGTTTTAAGAACTTCCGAATATGACCTTGAACCCGACTCAATAAGTACTCCCCTACCTATGGCTAAAATTATCGGCATCATCGTCGTATTCGCGAGCGTGCTCGGCGGATACGTGCTTTCCCACGGCAAAATCGCGGCGCTGATCCAGCCTTTCGAAGTGCTGATCATCGGCGGCGCAGCCTTTGGCGCATTCCTCCAGGCCAACCCGGGCTATATGACGATGCACGTCGTCAAGAAATCCCTGGGCATGTTCAGCTCGCGCTTCACCCACACTTTCTACCTGGAAGTGCTGGGCCTGATCTACGAGATCCTCAACAAGAGTCGTCGCGAAGGCATGATGGCCATCGAAGGCGATATCGAGGACGCCGCGGCCAGCCCGATTTTCGCCAAGTACCCGGCGGTGCTCAAAGATGAACGCATGACCGCCTTCGTCTGTGACTATCTGCGCATCATGTCCTCCGGCAACATGGCTCCCCACGAGTTGGAAGGCCTGTTCGACATGGAGCTGTTCAGCCTCAAGGAAGACCTCGAGCATCCATCCCATGCGGTCAACGGGATTGCCGACGGCATGCCCGGTTTCGGTATCGTCGCGGCGGTATTGGGGATCGTGGTGACCATGGCCTCCCTGGGCGATGGCGACCAGAAGTCCATCGGTCTGCACGTAGGCGCGGCGCTGGTGGGTACCTTCTTCGGTATTCTCGCGGCCTATGGTTTCTTCGGCCCGCTGGCCCACTCCCTGGCCCACGACGCCAAGGAAGAACTGAACGTCTACGAAGCCATCAAGGCGTCGCTGGTGGCCTCGGCTTCCGGCATGCCGCCGTCCCTGGCCGTGGAGTTCGGGCGCAAGGTTCTGTACCCGGCGCACCGTCCTAGCTTCGCCGAGCTCGAACAAGCGGTTCGCGGTCGCTAAGTCATGGAAAATAATCAGCCGATTATCATCAAGCGCGTCAAGCGCTTCGCTGGCGGACATCACGGGGGCGCCTGGAAAATCGCCTTCGCCGACTTCGCCACGGCGATGATGGCGTTCTTCCTGGTGCTGTGGCTGCTGTCCACGGCCACCCCGGAACAGAAGATCGCCATCGCCGGTTACTTCAAGGACCCGATCGGCTTCTCGGAAAGCGGTACGCCCTACATCATCGACCTGGGCGGCTCCCCTGAGCTGGCGCCGGACAACACCCTCAACCCCGAGATCAAGTCCCAGCCACAACCGGACAAGGTCACGGTGGATGCCGACCAGGTGGAGGGCATGGCCGAGCAGGTCGAGCGCGAGCGTCTCGAGTTGCTGTTGCAAGAGTTGCAGAACAAGGTTGAAGAGAACCCGCAACTGCAGAAGTTCAAGGACCAGATCCTCTTCGAGATCACCCCGGACGGCCTGCGGATCCAGATCATGGACGCCGAGAACCGGCCTATGTTCGACTCTGGCAGTGCACGTCTGAAGCCGTATTTCGAAGACATCCTGCTGGCCATGGCCGACACCATCAAGACCGTGCCGAACAAGATCAGCATCAGCGGTCACACCGACGCCAAGCCCTATTCGGGCACTGGCGACTTCGGCAACTGGGAACTGTCGGCCAACCGGGCCAACGCTGCGCGTCGGGCGCTGGTGGCGGGTGGTTATCCTGATCCGCAAGTCGCGCGTGTGGTGGGCTTTGCTTCGTCGGCGCTATTCGATCGCAAGGACCCGTTCAACCCGGTCAACCGGCGTATCGATATCGTCGTGCTGACCAAGAAGGCCCAGCGTGCCATCGAGGGTGAGCAGACCGATCCCAATGCTCCGGTACCGACCCAGGGTAGCGGTGCTCCCGGTGAAGTACCGGGGGCGGCAGCCGACCCGAATGCCTTGCCGCCCGGTAGCGAACCGCTGCCGGCGCACGAGGTGCGTCAACGTATGAATATCTTCGAGGACGGTGTGTTGAAGATGGACGAGCAGGGTGCGGCGGGCCAGTCTTCGGCTCCGGCTCCGGCTCCCACTGCTCCGGTGACGCCGCCCGCTACGCCGGGCACGGCGAAGTGACAAACGACAAGGCCGCGAAGATCGCGGCCTTGTCGTATCTGGGTCAGGTCAATCAGTAGCTGTTGTCTGGCAGGCTGGCGAGGATCGAGCGGTAGCTGTTCATCCGTTGCTGCTGGATGCGTCCGTCTTCCAGGGCCTTGAGCAAGGCACAGCCCGGCTCGCGATCGTGCTTGCAATCGCGGAAGCGGCAGGTGCCCAGCAAGTCATTGAACTCGATGAACCCGGCCTCGACATCGGCGCGGCTGACATGGCCGAGGCCGAACTCACGGATACCGGGGGAGTCGATCAGCTCACCGCCACCGGGGAAGTGGAACAGGCGCGCGGTCGTGGTGGTGTGAGTGCCCTGGCCGGAGAACTCCGACAGCGGGCCGACGCGGGTTTCGACTTCCGGCAGCAGGCTGTTGACCAGGGACGACTTGCCTACCCCCGACTGGCCGACGAATACACTGATGCGCCCGTCCAGCAGGGCTTGCAACTGCTCCATGCCGTCGCCGTGATGAGCCGAGACCTCCAGCAGCGGGTAGCCCAGTTGGCGGTAGACCGCGAGCAGGGCGTTGAGCGCAGGGGCGTTGTGCTCATCGATCAGGTCGGCCTTGTTCAGCAGCAGCAACGGCCGGATTCCAGCATGCTCGGCGGCTACCAGGTAGCGGTCGATCAGGTTGGCGTGGGGCTCGGGCATGGGCGCAAACACGATCACGATCATGTCGACGTTGGCGGCCACCGGCTTGAGCTGGCCGCGGCTGTCCGGGCGGCACAGCTCGGTGCTGCGCGGCAGTTGCGCGACGATCACCCCGATGCCCTGGTTGCCGGCGCGCCAGACCACCTGGTCGCCGGTCACCAGGGCCGGCAGGTTGGCCCGCAGGTAGCAGCGGAACACCTGGCCGGCCGTTTCGCCTTCGCGAGCCTCGACTTCGACCTGGACGCCGAAGTGGGCGATGACCAGGCCGGTCTGTTCCGGGCCCAGGTCGCCACCTTCCAGCGCCTCGACGGCAGAGGACTCGCGTTTGGCGGCGCGGGCGGCGCGCTCACCCTGGATCTTTTCGATGCGCCAGTTTTGGCGGCGATTGAGCTGGCGTTTGGCCATTGGTGTTCCGTGTCGATAATTACGGCGGATAGGTAAAACGGCGGCGAGTTTAGCACGCCGGGCAGGCCCTCTAGGCTAAACTGCGCAACTACGCCGAGGAGCCCACCCATGCAAAACCCGCAGAACCTGATTTGGATCGACCTGGAAATGACCGGTCTGAACCCTGACACCGACGTCATCATCGAGATGGCCACCATTGTCACTGACAGCAACCTCAACACCTTGGCTGAAGGACCGGTCATCGCCATCCACCAGAGCGACGAGATCCTCGCCGGCATGGATGAATGGAACACCCGCCAGCACGGCGGTTCCGGTCTGACCCAGCGGGTTCGCGAAAGCCGCATCAGCATGGCCGAAGCCGAAGCCCAGACCATTGCCTTCCTGGAGCAGTGGGTGCCCAAGGGCAAATCGCCGATCTGCGGCAACAGCATCTGCCAGGACCGGCGCTTCCTGTACCGCCACATGAAGGCTCTGGAAAGCTACTTCCACTACCGCAACCTGGACGTCTCGACCCTCAAGGAACTGGCCGCCCGCTGGGCGCCGGACGTGCGCGACAGCTTCAAGAAAGGCAGCACCCACCTGGCCCTGGACGATATTCGCGAGTCTATTGCCGAGCTCCAGCACTACCGCAAGCACTTCATCAAGTTCTGACCCGCAGGCGTCGGCTTGCCGGCGAACGGGCGCCCGTTGCGACTCGGCGCCCGTACCCGCCCCCTTTTGGTGCCCGCTTCAACTGAGTAGACTGCGCGCCTTCCTGCAAGGACCGCCATCATGCTGTTGATGCTTTATCTGATTGCCATTACCGCCGAAGCCATGACCGGTGCCCTGTCTGCCGGCCGGCGCGGCATGGACTGGTTCGGTGTGGTGCTGATTGCCTGCGTCACCGCACTCGGCGGCGGTTCTGTGCGTGATGTGCTGCTGGGCCACTACCCGCTGACCTGGGTCAAGCACCCGGAATACCTGGTGCTGACCTCGGTGGCGGCATTGGTGACGATCTTCATCGCGCCCTTGATGCGTCACCTGCGCTCGCTGTTTCTGGTGCTCGACGCCGTGGGCCTGGTGGCCTTTACCCTGATCGGCTGCATGACTGCCCTGGAAATGGGCCACGGCATGCTGGTGGCTTCAGTCAGTGGGGTGATCACCGGGGTCTTTGGCGGCATCCTCAGGGACATCTTCTGCAACGATATCCCGCTGATCTTTCGCCGCGAGCTGTACGCCAGCGTGTCCTTCGCCGCGGCCTGGTGCTACATGCTGTGCATCTACCTGCAACTGCCCAGCGAGCAGTCGATCCTGGTCACCCTGTTCGGCGGCTTTCTATTGCGCTTGCTGGCGATCCGTTTTCACTGGGAAATGCCCAAGTTCGTCTACAACGACGAACACTGACGGTTGGCGTGCTGGTCCAGGGCCCATTGCACATGTTCGCGAACCAGTTCCGAGGGGTAGTCCTGGCGGGCCTTGAGGGCTTCCAGCACCGGAATGCTAGAGGGGGCGTTGCCCAGGCCCACCGCCAGGTTGCGTAGCCAGCGCTCGTAGCCGGCGCGGCGCAAGGGCGAACCTTCGGTATTGCTGAGGAATTTGTCCTCGTCCCACATGAACAGCTCTGCCAGTTCGGCATTGTCCAGGTTGTGCCGGGGCTTGAAGTCGCCCTCGGCCGTTGAGCGGGCGAAGCGATTCCAGGGGCAGACGATCTGGCAGTCATCGCAGCCGAATACCCGGTTGCCGATCAGCGGGCGCAGGTCTTCGGGGATGGCGCTTTTGAGCTCGATGGTCAGGTAGGAAATGCAGCGTCGGGCATCCAGCACATAGGGGCCGACGAAGGCGTTGGTCGGGCAGATGTCCAGGCAGGCGGTGCAGCGGCCGCAGTGCTCAGTGGCGTGGGGCGCGTCCACCGGCAGGGGCAGGTCGACGAACAGTTCGCTGAGGAAGAAGTAGCTGCCGGCTTTGCGATTCAGCACCAGGGTGTTCTTGCCGATCCAGCCGAGCCCGGCCTGTTCGGCGATGGCTTTTTCCAGCACCGGAGCGCTATCGACGAAGGCGCGGTAGCCAAAGGGGCCGATGGCTTGCTGGATGCGCTCGGCCAGTTGCTGTACGCGCTTGCGGATCAGCTTGTGATAATCGCGCCCCAGGGCATAGCGCGAAACATAGGCCTTGGAAGGCTGGGCCAGGCGCTGGGCCATCTGGGTGTCGCCGGGCAGGTAGTCCATGCGCAGCGAAACCACCCGCAGGGTGCCAGGCACCAACTGGTCGGGATGGGAGCGTTTGCTGCCATGGGCGCCCATGTATTCCATCTCGCCGTGGTAGCCGGCGGCGAGCCAGCGTTCCAGGTGCTGCTCATGCTCGGCCAGGTCCAGGCCGCTGATGCCGACTTGTTGAAAGCCCAGTTCGCGGCCCCAGTCCTTGATCGATTGGGCGAGAGCGGGAAGATCCTGGGTAATAGCGGGCATGAGGCGAGAGAAACCGGGGCTGAGGTGCGTATAATTCTGCCAGACATCGGAGCTCGAAGACGCATGCCGCAGACAAAACACCCTCTACCTGACGTTCAGTTGCTGACTTCTGGCCATTTGCCATATCTGAGTGGACGACTTCGCGATGCCCACAAGGGCCAGTTCGGCCACCTGTTGCTGATTGGAGGCGATCGAGGTTTTGCCGGCGCCGCCTTGCTGAGTGCGGAAAGTGCCTTGCGCAGTGGCGCGGGGCTGGTGTCCCTGGCGACCCGCAGTGAGCATGTGGCTGCCGCTGCGGCGCGCTTGCCGGAGGTCATGACCCAGGGCACTCATTCGGCCAACCAGTTGATGGGGTTGTTGGCTCGGGCCACGGTGCTGGTGGTCGGGCCGGGGTTGGGGCAGGGCGCCTGGGGGCGCAGCCTGCTGTCGGCGGCGGCCAATGCGCCGTTGCCCCAGGTGTGGGATGCCGATGCCTTGAACCTGCTGGCCGAGGGCGGGCTGCAACTGCCTGCCGCGAGTGTCATCACTCCCCATCCGGGAGAGGCGGCGCGGCTGCTGGGTATCTCCAGCGCCGAGGTGCAGGCGGATCGCCCTGCAGCGGCCCTGGCGCTGAGCAAAAAATACGCAGCGGTTGCAGTGCTCAAGGGGGCCGGTAGCCTGATCGCCACTGCCGATGGGCGGCTGGCCCGCTGTGACGCCGGGCATCCGGCGATGGCCACGGCAGGCTTGGGTGATGTGCTGGCTGGCCTGATCGGCGCCTTGCTGGCGCAAGGCTTGTCGGCATTCGATGCCGCCTGCCTGGCGGTCTGGTTGCATGCCAGCGCGGGCGAGCAGCAAGGCAAATTGGGCCGAGGGCTGGCGGCCAGTGATCTGATTCCAGCCATTCGTCAGTTGTTGGAGGAACAATCACCGTGTCTGAGTTAACCCTTTTTCTGGCCGACGAACAGGCCATGGTGGAATTTGGTGCACGTATTGCCCAGGTGACCCAAGGCGTGGGGGTGATCTTCCTCGAAGGCGACCTGGGGGCGGGCAAAACCACCTTGTCGCGAGGGATCATCCGTGGCCTGGGGCACGTGGGGGCAGTGAAGAGCCCGACCTTTACCCTGGTCGAACCGTACGAGATCGGCTTGGTGCGGGCTTTCCACTTCGACCTGTACCGTCTGGTGGATCCGGAAGAGCTGGAGTTCCTGGGGATTCGCGACTACTTCGAGGGCGATGCTCTGTGCCTGCTGGAGTGGCCCCAGCGTGGTGCAGGCTTTTTGCCAAAGCCTGACCTGACCATTACCATTACCCCGCATAACAATGGGCGTTCTGTGCATCTGTTGTCTCAAGGCTCGCGTGGCGAGTCCTGGTGTGCCGCTTTGGCGTTGGAATTCAAATAATTGATGGGGTTAGGTATGCGCATTCGCGCGTTGGTTGCTGTCGTAGGACTGTTGCTTACGGCATTGGCCGTCGATGCTGTGGCCGCTACACAGGTTCGCAGCGTCCGCCTGTGGCGGGCACCGGATAACACGCGACTGGTATTCGACCTGTCCGGCCCGGTTCAGCACAGCGTCTTTACCCTGACGGCCCCGGATCGTCTGGTGATCGATATCAATGGCGCGACCCTTGGCGGTCCGCTGAACGTCGCCACGGCCAATACACCGATTACCGCCATGCGCTCGGCACAGCGCACGCCCAGTGACCTGCGGGTGGTCATCGATCTGAAAAAGGCCGTCACGCCGAAAAGTTTCACCCTGGCGCCCAACGCTCAGTACGGCAATCGCCTGGTGGTCGATCTGTTCGACAACCCGGCTGACGCCGCGCCACCTGCTGCGCCGCCACCTACTGTGGCCACTGTCCCAGCAGTGCCCGTCACTCCGGCGGAGCCGGCGATCAAGCTGCCGCCAGCCCCGGCGGGCAAGCGCGACATCATTGTGGTGATCGATGCCGGCCACGGCGGCGAAGACCCGGGTGCCTCCGGCTCCCGCGGGCAGCATGAAAAAGACGTGGTGCTGGCCATTGCTCGCGAATTGCAGCGTCAGGTCAATGGCCTCAAGGGTTTCCGCGCCGAGCTGACCCGTACCGGCGACTACTTCATTCCATTGCGCGGTCGTACCGAGATCGCCCGCAAGAAGGGCGCCGACCTGTTCGTCTCGATCCATGCCGACGCTGCGCCTTCGGCCGCGGCCTTTGGCGCGTCGGTGTTTGCCTTGTCTGAACGTGGTGCCACGTCGGAAACCGCGCGCTGGCTGGCGGACAGCGAGAACCGTTCCGACCTGATCGGCGGGGCCGGCAACGTCAGCCTGGATGACAAGGACCGGATGCTGGCCGGGGTGCTGCTGGACCTGTCGATGACAGCGTCCCTGACCTCCAGTCTGAATGTCGGGCAGAAAGTCCTGAACAACATCGGCCGGGTGACTCCGTTGCACAAGCAGCGGGTGGAACAGGCCGGGTTCATGGTGCTCAAATCCCCGGATATTCCGTCGATCCTGGTGGAAACCGGCTTTATCTCCAACTCCAACGAGGCCTCGAAGCTGGCCACCGCCAGCCATCAGCAGGCCCTGGCGCGCTCCATCAGCAGCGGCGTGCGGCAGTTCTTCCAGCAGAACCCGCCACCGGGCACCTATATTGCCTGGCTGCGCGATTCCGGGAAGATCGCCCAGGGTCCGCGTGATCACCGGGTCAATCCAGGGGAAACCCTGGCCATGATCGCCGTGCGCTATCAGGTCTCCGCGGCCACGCTACGCAGTGCCAACAACCTGAAAAGCGATGAATTGAAAGTGGGGCAGGTGTTGACCATCCCCGGTACAGAACTGGCGGCCAAGGAATGAGTGAATCGGTAATCAGTAGCGCGCGCATCGAGCTGCTCAGCCCGCGCCTGGCCAACCAGATTGCCGCGGGCGAGGTGGTCGAGCGCCCGGCTTCGGTGATCAAGGAGCTGTTGGAAAACAGCCTGGACTCCGGCGCCAAGCGCATCGATGTGGATGTGGAGCAGGCCGGGGTCAAGCTGCTGCGGGTACGTGACGACGGTAGCGGCATTTCCTCTGACGACTTGCCGCTGGCCCTGGCCCGGCACGCCACCAGCAAGATCCGCGACCTGGAAGACCTGGAGCGGGTCATGAGCCTGGGGTTCCGCGGCGAGGCCCTGGCTTCCATCAGCTCCGTGGCGCGCCTGACCCTCACGTCCCGTACCCGGGATGCCGAGCAGGCCTGGCAGGTGGAAACCGAAGGCCGGGACATGGCACCAAGGGTGCAGCCGGCGGCGCACCCGGTAGGCACTTCGGTGGAAGTCCGCGACCTGTTCTTCAATACGCCGGCACGACGCAAGTTCCTCAAGGCGGAAAAGACCGAGTTCGATCACCTGCAGGAAGTGATCAAGCGCCTGGCCCTGGCGCGTTTCGACGTGGCCTTCCACTTGCGGCACAACGGCAAGAGCATCCTCAGCCTGCACGAGGCCAAGGACGACGCCGCTCGTGCCCGTCGTGTGGCGGCGGTGTGCGGTTCGGGCTTCCTGGAGCAGGCGTTGCCCATCGAGGTCGAGCGCAACGGCTTGCATCTGTGGGGCTGGGTGGGCTTGCCGACCTTCTCCCGCAGCCAGGCGGACCTGCAGTACTTCTACGTCAATGGTCGCGCGGTACGGGACAAGCTGGTGGCTCACGCGGTGCGCCAGGCTTATCGCGATGTTCTGTTCAACGGTCGACACCCGACCTTTGTACTGTTTTTCGAAGTCGACCCGTCGGTGGTCGACGTCAACGTGCACCCGACCAAGCACGAAGTGCGTTTCCGTGACGGGCGCATGGTGCACGACTTCCTTTATGGCACCTTGCACCGGGCCCTGGGTGATGTGCGGCCCGAGGATCAGTTGGCGGCGCCGGCGGCGGTCGCCGGCATCGTGCGCCCGACAGGTATCGAGGCCGGCGAGTTCGGGCCTCAGGGTGAGATGCGCCTGGCCGCGAATCTGGCTCTGGAGCAGCCCCAATCCCAGCCGAGCGTCAATGCGCCGGGCGCGGGAGGCGGCAGTGGCTATCAATATCAGTACACGCCACGGCCACAGCCAGTGTTGCCGGCCGCCGAGAGCCAGGGCGTGTACCGCGAGTTCTTTGCCCCGTTGCCGGGGGCGCCAGCGGCGGCTTTGCCGGACGGCCAGGAGGACATTCCGCCCCTGGGCTATGCCCTGGCCCAGCTCAAGGGGATCTACATCCTGGCGGAAAACGCCCTGGGTCTGGTGCTGGTGGACATGCACGCGGCTCACGAGCGGATCATGTACGAGCGCTTGAAAGTGGCCATGGCCAGCGAAGGCCTGAGCGGCCAGCCGCTGCTGGTACCGGAGTCGATTGCCGTCAGCCAGCGTGAGGCCGATTGCGCTGAAGAACACATGAGCTGGTTCCAGCGCCTGGGCTTCGAGCTGCAGCGCCTGGGCCCGGAATCCCTGGCTATCCGCCAGATCCCAGCATTGTTGAAGCAGGCGGAAGCCAATCGCCTGGTGCATGACGTACTGGCGGACCTGATGGAGTACGGCACCAGTGACCGGATCCAGGCTCACCTCAATGAGCTGCTCGGCACCATGGCCTGCCACGGCGCGATCCGCGCCAATCGACGCCTGGCGCTGCCGGAAATGAACGCCTTGCTGCGGGACATGGAAAACACCGAGCGCAGCGGCCAATGCAACCACGGTCGACCGACCTGGACCCAAATGGGTCTGGACGATCTGGACAAACTCTTTCTGCGCGGCCGTTGATGACCCAGCTTCCTCCAGCGATTTTCCTGATGGGCCCGACTGCTGCGGGCAAGACCGATCTGGCCATCGAACTGACCAAGGTGCTGCCTTGCGAGCTGATCAGTGTCGACTCGGCGTTGGTCTACCGCGGCATGGACATTGGCACCGCGAAGCCTTCCAGGGAACTGCTGGCGCAGTTTCCCCATCGCCTGATCGATATTCTCGACCCTGCCGAGAGCTACTCGGCGGCGGATTTCCGTACCGATGCGCTGGCGGCCATGGCCGATATCACCGCCCGGGGCAAGATCCCGCTGTTGGTGGGCGGCACCATGCTGTATTACAAGGCGCTGCTTGAAGGCCTGGCGGACATGCCCGCGGCGGATCCGCAGGTACGTGCCGAGCTGGAGGAGGAGGCTGCACGCCTTGGCTGGCAGGCCCTGCACGACCAGCTGGCGGCGGTGGACCCCGAGTCGGCGGCGCGGATCCACCCCAACGACCCCCAACGTCTGACCCGGGCACTTGAGGTCTATCGGGTCAGTGGCCTGACAATGACCGCCCATCGCCAGCGTCAATTGGCGCAAAGTACTGAAGCAGGCGCATCTGGACGCAGTCAATTGCCCTATACTGTCGCCAATCTGGCCATCGCTCCGGCGAATCGCCAGGTACTGCACCAGCGTATTGCACAAAGATTCACACAAATGTTGGAACAGGGATTCATTGACGAGGTCGTAGCTCTGCGTTCCAGAAGTGACCTGCATGCCGGGTTGCCGTCTATACGTGCAGTGGGCTACCGCCAAGTCTGGGATCATCTGGATGGCAAGCTGACGTCAGCCGAAATGCAGGAGCGGGGCATCATTGCCACGCGCCAATTGGCGAAACGCCAGTTCACCTGGTTACGTAGTTGGGCTGACCTGCAATGGTTGGACAGCCTGGATTGCGACAATCTGCCACGCGCCTTGAAATACTTGGGGACGATCTCCATATTGAGCTGAGTCCTTGCAATTGCCGTCTATCCTTGCGGGTGTGACGGCTTTGGCCATCTGTTTTCTGATTTTTATTATTGATCCTTAAAGGAGTGCGGCACATGTCAAAAGGGCATTCGCTACAAGACCCTTACTTGAATACATTGCGTAAAGAGAAGGTTGGGGTTTCCATTTATCTGGTCAACGGGATCAAGCTGCAAGGTACGATCGAGTCTTTCGACCAGTTCGTCATCCTGCTGAAGAACACCGTCAGCCAAATGGTTTACAAGCACGCTATCTCGACAGTGGTTCCAGTTCGCCCGATTCGCCTGCCTAGCGCTTCCGAATCCGAACAGGGTGACGCTGAGCCAGGTAACGCCTGATAGGAGTCTCCTTTGTTCTTTGAGCGCCACGGTGGTGGTGAACGGGCCATTCTCGTTCACTTGGATGGTCAGGACCCTGAGGCGCGCGAAGATCCGCAGGAGTTTCAGGAGCTGGCATTATCGGCCGGCGCCGAGACCGTCGCGTTTGTTAGCGTGCCGCGTCATCGGCCAACCGCCAAATACCTGGTTGGCAGCGGCAAGGTCGAGGAGTTACGCGACCTGGTCAAAGCCGAACAGGTAGACCTGGTGATTTTCAATCACATCCTCACACCCAGTCAGGAACGTAACCTCGAACGTGTATTCGAGTGTCGCGTGATCGACCGCACGGGTCTGATTCTCGATATCTTCGCTCAGCGCGCGCGCACCCATGAAGGCAAGCTCCAGGTTGAACTGGCCCAGCTTGAGCACATGAGCACCCGTCTGGTTCGTGGCTGGACTCACCTTGAACGGCAGAAAGGCGGTATCGGTCTGCGCGGGCCCGGTGAAACCCAGTTGGAAACCGACCGGCGCCTGTTGCGAGTGCGTCTGCGGCAGATCAAGGCGCGCCTGGAGAAGGTTCGCAGCCAGCGTGAGCAGGCCCGTCGTGGCCGCAAGCGTGCGGATATCCCTTCAGTGTCCCTGGTGGGCTACACCAACGCCGGCAAGTCCACGCTGTTCAATGCGGTCACTGCGTCCGATGTTTTCGCTGCCGACCAATTGTTCGCCACCCTCGACCCCACCCTGCGCCGGCTTGAGCTGGACGACCTGGGGCCGATTGTGCTGGCCGATACCGTGGGGTTCATCCGCCACCTGCCGCACAAGTTGGTGGAGGCGTTTCGGGCTACCCTCGAAGAATCGAGCAACTCCGATTTGCTGCTGCATGTGATCGATGCCCATGAGCCCGAGCGCATGGCGCAGATCGAGCAGGTGATGGTGGTGCTGGGGGAGATCGGGGCTCAAGACTTGCCGATCCTGGAGGTCTATAACAAACTCGATTTGCTCGAGGGTGTGGAGCCGCAGATCCAGCGCGACCCCGACGGCAAGCCACAGCGGGTCTGGCTGTCGGCCCGTGATGGCCAGGGGCTGGATCTGCTCAAGCAGGCCATCGCCGAGCTGCTGGGTGAAGATTTGTTTGTAGGCACCTTGCGCTTGCCTCAGCGTTTTGCTCGACTGCGAGCACAGTTTTTCCAGTTGAACGCTGTGCAGAAAGAAGATCACGACGACGAAGGTGTCAGCCTGCTTGCTGTTCGCCTGCCACGGGCCGAGTTGAACCGGCTGGTCAGTCGCGAAGGCATGCAGCCGTCGGAATTCATCGAGCAACACACTTTGCAATAAAAGCCTGGGCAAGCGGTTGTGCCGCTGTAGCAGGCATTCTGTAGCATTGGTCGGCGCGCCGTGGGTGCGTCTTTGCTTTATCAGATGGAGAGCGCTATGGCTTGGAATGAGCCGGGTGGCAACTCGAATAATCAGGACCCTTGGGGTGGTAAGCGCCGCAATAATGGCGATCGCAAGGGGCCACCAGATCTCGACGAGGCCTTCCGTAAGCTGCAGGAAAGCCTGAATGGGTTGTTCGGTGGTGGTAAGAAACGTGGTGATGACGGCGGTAGTTCCGGCAAGGGCGGTGGTTTCGGCCTGCTGGGTATCGGTCTTGTCGTGCTGGCTGCCGTGTGGCTGTACAGCGCGGTGTATGTAGTAGACGAGCAGGAGCAGGCCGTAGTGCTGCGCTTCGGCAAATACTACGAAACCGTCGGCCCGGGTCTGAACATCTACTTCCCGCCGATCGATCGCAAGTACATGGAAAACGTCACGCGTGAGCGTGCCTACACCAAGCAGGGCCAGATGCTCACCGAGGACGAGAACATCGTCGAAGTGCCGCTGACCGTGCAGTACAAGATCAGCAACCTGCAGGATTTCGTGCTGAACGTCGATCAGCCGGAAATCAGCCTGCAGCATGCGACCGACAGCGCCCTGCGCCACGTGGTGGGTTCCACCGCAATGGACCAGGTGCTGACCGAAGGTCGTGAATTGATGGCCAGTGAGATCAAGGAGCGTCTGCAACGCTTCCTGGACAACTATCGCACCGGTATCACCGTGACCCAGGTGAACGTACAGAGCGCAGCGGCACCGCGTGAAGTACAGGAAGCCTTCGATGACGTGATCCGTGCCCGTGAAGATGAACAGCGTTCGCGCAACCAGGCTGAAACCTATGCCAACGGCGTCGTGCCGGAAGCCCGTGGTCAGGCCCAGCGCATCCTCGAGGATGCCAACGGTTACCGTGACGAAGTGGTATCCCGGGCCAAGGGTGAGGCAGATCGCTTCACCAAACTGGTTGCCGAGTACCGCAAGGCTCCTGAGGTCACTCGTCAGCGCCTGTACCTGGACACCATGCAGGAAGTCTTCAGCAACACCAGCAAGGTGTTGGTGACTGGCAGCAAGGGCGGGCAGAACAATCTGCTCTATCTGCCGCTGGACAAGATGATCGACAGTGGTCGTAGCGGCAGTGCTCCGGTAACGGGCGCAGCGTCGGCGGCCAGCAATGAAGCGAATGCGCGCGCGGCGGCTGACCATATGCAGCAACAGCAGCAGACGCGTTCTAGGGAGACTCGCTGATGAGCAATAAATCGCTGATCGCCCTGATCGTGGGCGTTGTCGTGGCGGTGGTTGCCTGGAACAGCTTCTACATCGTCGCTCAGACCGAGCGTGCGGTGTTGCTGCAGTTCGGTCGTGTGGTTCAGGCGGATGTCCAGCCTGGCCTGCATGTGAAAGTGCCCTACGTGAACCAGGTGCGTAAGTTCGACGCACGCCTGATGACCCTGGATGCACCGACGCAGCGCTTCCTGACCCTGGAAAAGAAAGCCGTGATGGTGGATGCCTACGCCAAGTGGCGGGTGAAGGATGCCGAGCGTTTCTACACCGCGACTTCCGGCCTCAAGCAGATTGCCGACGAGCGTCTTTCCCGTCGCCTGGAGTCGGGCCTGCGTGACCAGTTCGGTAAGCGCACCCTGCACGAAGTGGTTTCCGGTGAGCGTGACGCGCTGATGGCGGATATCACGGCTTCGCTGAACAAGATGGCGGAAAAGGAGCTGGGTATCGAAGTGGTCGATGTCCGGGTCAAGGCCATCGACTTGCCCAAGGAAGTGAACCGCAGCGTGTTCGAGCGCATGAGCACCGAGCGTGAGCGTGAGGCTCGCGAGCACCGGGCCAAGGGTAACGAACTGGCGGAAGGCATCCGTGCCGATGCCGATCGTCAGCGTCGCGTGCTGTTGGCTGAGGCCTATCGGGAGTCTGAAGAGGCTCGCGGTGACGGTGATGCCCAGGCAGCGGCGATCTATGCCAAGGCCTACGGCCAGGACCAGGAGTTCTACGCGTTCTACCGTAGCCTGCGTGCCTACCGTGAAAGCTTCGCGAACAAATCCGACGTCATGGTTCTGGACCCAAGCAGCGACTTCTTCCACTACCTGGAAAAGTCCAAGCCTTGATCAGGCCCTGACCCTGGAGCACCCCGCCGGGCGGCTAAAACGCCTCGCGGGGTGATCCTTTGGGAAAACGGGTGTATGATGCGGCAGCCGGGAAATTCCCGGCTTTTTTGCGTCTGCATCTTTGATTGGCCGTGGCTCGTTCAAGAGTCCGGCAAGATTTTTCGAGGAAAATGGTCTGTACAGCTGATTCCTGGCTGCCTGTCCGGCTGAGCTCGCGTCGGATGCGACTGTTTTCTGCTTCACTCTAAGGCTGGCCCCAGGCTTGCCGCCCGGACCATAGGGGAATGGCGTAATGGCAACGGTAGACCGCTGGCTGCTGCCAGATGGCATCGAAGAAGTATTGCCGCCGGAAGCGGCGCGCATCGAAGTGGCGCGTCGTCAGGTGTTGGATCTGTTTCAGAGTTGGGGTTACGAGTTCGTCGTCACTCCCCATATCGAATACCTGGAATCCCTGTTGACAGGTGCAGGCCAGGATCTGGATCTGCGTACCTTCAAGGTCATCGACCCGCAGTCGGGCCGGCAGATGGGGTTTCGGGCCGACATCACGCCGCAGGTGGCGCGTATTGATGCCCACACCCTGCGCCGCGAAGGGCCGAGCCGCCTGTGCTACGCCGGCAGTGTGCTGCATGCGCAGCCGCGTGCCTTGTCGTCCTCGCGCAGCCCGATCCAGCTGGGGGCCGAGTTGTATGGTGATGCCAGCCCGAGCAGCGACGTTGAAGTCATCAGCCTGATGCTGGCCATGCTGCAACTGGCCGACGTGCCCGATGTGCACATGGATCTGGGACATGTTGGCATCTACCGTGGCCTGGCACAGGCCGCCGGCTTGTCCGGTGCTGTTGAACAGCAACTGTTCGATGCCCTGCAACGCAAGGCGATCGACGAGGTCATCAGCCTGACGGAAGGCCTGCCGGCCGACCTGGCGGACATGCTGCGCTCCCTGGTGGACCTGTGCGGCAGCCGCGAAGTGCTGGGCGATGCCCGCCGTCGCCTGGCCGGTGCGCCGACGTCTGTGCTGCTGGCGCTGGATGAATTGCTGACCATTGCCGAGCGCCTGTCCGTGCGGTTCCCGGACTTGCCGCTGTATTTCGACCTTGGCGAGTTGCGCGGCTATCACTACCACACCGGTGTGGTGTTCGCGGTATTTGTTCCAGGCGTGGGCCAATCCATCGCCCAGGGCGGGCGCTACGATGACATCGGCGCGGATTTCGGGCGTGCCCGTCCCGCGACTGGTTTCTCCACCGATTTGAAAACCCTGGTGACCCTGGGGCGTGCTGAAGTCGAGCTACCGTCTGGCGGTATCTGGATGCCAGACAACACTGACGCGGCACTCTGGCAGACCGTCTGCCGCTTGCGCAGTGAGGGTCAGCGTGTGGTTCAGGCCTTGCCTGGGCAGCCTTTGGCCGCCGCCCGTGAAGCGGACTGCGACCGGCAATTGATTCAGCAGAATGGGCTTTGGCAAGTATTGCCGCTGGCTTCTTGAGTTTTCCTGCCGGCGGCTGCCGGCACCAAGTTTGCGCGAATGAGGACAAGTGTTATGGGTAAGAATGTCGTAGTCCTGGGCACCCAATGGGGTGATGAGGGCAAAGGCAAGATCGTTGATCTGCTGACCGAACATGCCGCCGCCGTAGTGCGCTACCAGGGTGGCCACAACGCTGGCCACACCCTGGTGATCGACGGTGAGAAGACCGTCCTGCACCTGATTCCGTCCGGTGTGCTGCGCGAAGGCGTGCAGTGCCTGATCGGTAACGGTGTGGTGGTAGCTCCGGATGCCTTGATGCGTGAAATCGTCAAGCTGGAAGAGAAGGGTGTGCCGGTGCGCGAGCGCCTGCGTATCAGCCCGTCCTGCCCGCTGATCCTGTCCTATCACGTGGCCCTGGACCAGGCCCGCGAGAAAGCCCGTGGCGAGCAGAAGATCGGTACCACCGGCCGCGGCATCGGCCCGGCTTACGAAGACAAGGTTGCACGTCGTGGCCTGCGCATCGGCGATCTGTTCCACCGCGAGCGTTTCGCCGCCAAGCTGGGCGAGCTGCTGGACTACCACAACTTCGTTCTGGTGAATTACTACAAAGAGCCGGCCATCGACTTCCAGAAGACCCTGGACGAGTGCATGGAGTACGCCGAACTGCTCAAGCCGATGATGCTCGACGTGACTGCCGAGCTGCACCAGTTGCGCCGCGCCGGCAAGGACATCATGTTCGAAGGCGCCCAGGGTTCGTTGCTGGACATCGACCACGGCACCTACCCGTACGTCACCAGCTCCAACACCACTGCTGGTGGTATCGCCACCGGTTCGGGCGTGGGTCCGATGTACCTGGACTACATCCTGGGCATCACCAAGGCCTATACCACTCGCGTAGGCTCGGGCCCGTTCCCGACCGAGCTGTTCGACGACATCGGCGCTTTCCTGGCCAAGCGTGGTCATGAGTTCGGCGCCACCACCGGCCGCGCTCGTCGCTGCGGCTGGTTCGATGCCGTGATCCTGCGTCGCGCCATCGACGTCAACAGCATCTCGGGCCTGTGCCTGACCAAGCTGGACGTTCTGGACGGCCTGGAAACCATCAATATCTGTGTCGGCTACAAGAACCAGGATGGTGCAGTCATCGACGCGCCAACCGACGCCGACAGCTACATCGGCCTGGAGCCGGTGTACGAGCAGATGCCGGGCTGGAGCGAGTCGACCCTGGGTGCCAAGACCCTGGAAGAGCTGCCTGCCGCCGCCCAGGCCTACATCAAGCGCATCGAAGAGTTGGTCGGCGCGCCGATCGACATTATTTCGACAGGCCCGGACCGCAACGAGACCATCGTTCTGCGTCATCCGTTCGCTTGATAACTCGTTGATGTAAAAAACAAAGGGCCCTTAATCGGGCCCTTTGTCGTTTCTGCCTGCCACGCGGCACGACCCTTGCTGTGAAATCCACTTCTAGAGTGCCATCAGAATAATGGCGTCAAAAGTAGAGGGATTTCCTGTGTCGGCCGTTCTCTCACTGTTACAAAGCCGTTTACTACGGCCTGTGTTCGTTACTCTCGGTATCGCCCTTTTGGTGCAAGTGCTGGTAGCGGTTGCCCTGACTCGGAGCACAGTGACCGCACTCGAGGCGGATCTGGCTTCGCGCCTGGGCGGCGACAGCCAGAAATTGGCTGGCGAGCTCGAGCAGGCGGGCAAAGAAGTCACCTCCAGTCTGGAGAGTCTTTCCAGCAGTACCCGCCAACGCCTCACGGCCGGCCTGTCTTCGCGTCTCAAGGAAGAACAGGTACAGCTGCGTGCGGCGCTGGAGAAGGACCTGAAGGACTCTGCCAATGACATGGCTCAGTTGCTGGCCTCCGTGGCGCCTCGCGCCATGTGGGACAGTGATGTGCCGACCTTGTCCGAGTTCGCCCGACGGGCTCAGCGCAACCCCAATGTGTTGTTCGTGGTTTATGACGATGCGGCGGGAGAGCACCTGACCCGCTACCTGAATCGTGAAAACCCGATCAACAAGGCGCTGCTGGAAAAGGGCAAGGGCGACCGGGCGCTGGACAAAGTCCTGGATGCAGCGAAGAACGATCCTTCGGTGTACTACCTTGAAGCCTCGATCAATCCCAATGGCGTGGAAATCGGCAAGGTGCTGATGGGAGTCTCCACCGCGTCGGTGGAGGCCGATATCGCCGCCCTGGATCAGCGTTTCAGTGCCTTGATTGCCAGCAGCGATCAGTTGGTTGGCGACAGCCTCAAGGGAGCTTCTGCCGACAGCTCGGCGGCCATGCGCTCGCGCTTGCAGTCGGCCCAGGGTACGGCGGCACAGATGCAGGCCAATACCGCGAGCACGGTGCAGGAGGCGGCGGCCACCTTGCGCTGGCAGATCGGCGTCGGCCTGGCGCTGGTTGGCCTGGCCCTGCTGCTGTTGCTGGCAGTGGTGCTGGGGCGTCGCGTGGTGAGCAAGCTGCATTTGCTGATCGCTGCGCTCAATGACCTGGCAGCGGGCGAAGGTGACCTGACCAAGCGTGTGCCGCTCAACAGCAATGATGAGATTGGCGACATGGCCTCGGCGGTGAATCGCTTTGTGGATAAGTTGCAGCCCATCGTGCGGGAAGCGGGGGATGTGGCCCAGCGCACAGGCGTCGAGATCGGCGCCATGAGCCAGCGTAATGCCGGGGCTGATGCCGCAGCCGAAGCGCAGCGTGATGAGGTGGCAGAGAGCCTGCGAGCGTTGTCGCAGATGGCCGATGAAGCCCAGGCGGAAAGCCAGGCGATGCAGGCCGCACTGCAGCAGGTGGTGGAGATTCGTCAGGCGACGGACGAGACTACCCGCACCTCCGAGCAGGTCGGCAGCCTGATCGAGGCGCTGGCGGGGCAAGTGGATACCGGGGCCAAGGTGATCGAGCGCCTGGCCCAGCAGAGCGAGCAGATCGAGGTGGTGCTGACGGTGATCCATGGCATTGCCGAGCAAACCAACCTGCTGGCATTGAACGCTGCGATCGAGGCCGCGCGCGCCGGCGAGACCGGGCGCGGATTTGCCGTGGTGGCGGATGAGGTGCGGGCCCTGGCCAGCAAGACGCAAAGCTCCACTGGCGATATCCAGGCCCATATCGGTGCCCTGCAGCAGGGCGCGCGGGAGGCCGTAGCGGCTATCGGTCAGGCCGGGCGTCAGGCCAGCGAGGGCTTGCTGGTGCTGCGCGACAGTGCTCGCCTGCAACAATCGGTGCAGTCTTCGGTAGAGCAGGTGCACGCCGCGATTGGCCTGGCCACCCAGGCTGCGGCCCATCAGGCGCAGGGCGCGCAGGCGGTGCGTGGGCGGGTGGAAACCATCCATGCCCAGGCCGAGCGGGCGGCTCAGGCCGTGGTAGAAACCACCGCCAGCGGCAAGGTACTGGACAGCCTGGCGGCGCAGCTCAAGGCCAGCCTCGGTCAGTTCCGCGCCTGATGCCTGGCCGGCAAGCTGGCTCCTGCCACCTTACTGCAGGAGCCGGCTTGCCACCTCTCAGCGACTCAAATACATCCGCGTTGTCAGCAGATAGACCGGTAGCCCTGACACCAGTATCAACAGCGCCGCATAAGGTGCCGCCGCTGCAAACTCCACATTCGCCGTATGCGCCCACACTTCTGTGGCCAGGGTGTTGAGCCCGGTTGGGCTGAGCAGCAGGGTCGCTGTCAGTTCCTTCATCGCATCCAGAAAGACCAGGGCGAAAGCCGCGCCCAGCGCCGGGAAGATGATCGGCAGGGTCACTCGGCAAAAGGCGCTGAACGACGATGCGCCGAGGGTTCTTGCTGCTTCTTCCAGCTGTGGCGCGGCCTTGTTCAGCGCGGTACGGATCGGCGCCTGGGCCAGGGGCAGGAACAGCAGGGCATAGGCAATCAGCAGCAGCGCCGAGGTCTGGTACAGCACCGGCACATAGTGCAGCGCGAAATACACCAGGGTCAGGGCGATCACCAGCCCTGGCAGGGCATGCAGCAGATAGGGCAGGCGCTCTGCCCAGATGGCCAGGCGCCCCTTGTAGCGCACCACCAGCAGGCCCACCGGCACTGCCAGCACCAGACACAGGCCGGCGCCGCCCAGGGACAGGGCCAGTGAAGACAGCAATGCTTCGCTGATTGCCGCGACGGGGAAGGCTGCCGATGAACCGACGGCCAGCCAATAGGCAAGCATGCCCAGGGGGACACCGCTGCCGATCAGCGCCAGCATCAGGCAGTAAAGCTGTCCGCCGATGCTCCAGCGCCCCAGGCGTACCTGTTCGGCGTGCCTGGCTGCGCCCTGGCCGGTGCGTACATGGCGGCCCTTGCCACGGACGCGCAGTTCCAGCCCCAGCAGCAGCAGGCACAGCGCCAGCAACACGGCCGACAGCATGGCGGCGTTGGCATTGCTGAACTCCAGCTCGAATTGCTGGTAGATGGCGGTGGTGAAGGTCTGCAGGCCGATGATCGACAGGGCGCCGAACTCCACCAGCATATGCAGGGCAATCAGCAGCGAGCCGGCCAGCAATGAAGGCCAGAGCAAGGGCAGGGTTATCTTGAAGAACACGCCCCAGCGATTTTGCCCCAGGGTCCGCGCCGATTCCTCCAGGGAGGGGTCGAGATTACGCAGGGTGGCCGCCACCGGCAGGAACACCAGCGGGTATTTGGACAGGGTCATCACCAGGATCGCGCCGCCCAGTCCTTCGAACCCGGCGCTCAGGGATACCCAAGTGAAGCTGCTGACAAAGGCCGGTACGGCGAAGGGCAAGCACAGCACCACGCCCCAGATCCGCCTTCCCGGCAAATCGCTGCGTTCCAGCAGCCAGGCCAGGGACAGGCCGAGCACGGCGCAGGCAAGGGTCACGCCGAGCATCAGCAGCAGGGTATTGCTCAGCAGGCGCAACACATAGGGGCGCCACAGCAGGTGCAGGGCTTCAGCCCAGCCGGCCTGCCAGGCCTTGAGGCCGACATATAACAGTGGCAACAGGCTCAGGCAGACCAGTAGCAGGACTGGCAGCAGTAGCCAGATTGAAGGCCGCTTGCGCCTCGGCACAAAGGTGGTGCGCAAGGCGGAAGCGGATGGCGATGGATTCATCAGTTCAGGCCGACGTCACGTTCCAGGTCCAGGGCTTCCTCGGCATTGCCGAGATCGGCTGGGGTCACCTTCGGGGCTTCCAGTTCATTGAAGGGCTTGAGTCCGCGATCGGACTGCATGCCTTTATGCAGCGGGTACTCGGCCGTGGTCTGGGTAATCACCCGCTGGCCCTCTTCGCTGGCCATGTAGGCCAGAAGCTGCTGGGCCTCTTTCGGATGTTTGCTGGACTTGAGTACGGCTGCGCTGGACACGGTGATCAGGCCGCCGACGTCGCCGCCCGTGAAGTAGTGCAGTTTCGAGTCGAGCTGGCCTTTTTCCCGTTGCAGGGCAAACCAGTAGTAGTTGTTCACCAGGACCGTGGCCACTTCGCCGTTTTCCACGGCTTTGAGGGCCACCATGTTATTGCTGTAGACCTTGCCGAAAGCCCGTAGGCCGGTCAGCCATTCTTCGGCAGCATCCCTGCCGTGCATCTTGATGATGGCCACGGCCTGTTCCTGAAAAGCGCCGCTGGTGGGCACGAAGCCAACCTTGCCTTGCCACTGCGGCTGTGAGAATTCCATCACCGACTGGGGCAGGTCTTTTTCGTCGATCAGTTTCGGGTTGAAGGCGACGACTCGTACGCGCGCGGTGACACCGATCCAGGTGCCGTTGCCCGCAACATATTCCTTGGGCAGCACGGCCAGGGTCGTGGCGTCGGTCTGGGCCAGCAGGCCCTGTTCGCCGAGTTTGTTCAGGGGAGGGGATTCTTCGGTGTAGATCACATCAGCGGGGGAGCGGTCGCCTTCTTCGACAACCTGGCTGGCCAGTTGATTGCTGCTGCCCTTGCGGACATTGACATGGATGCCGGTCTTGGCTTCGAAAGCCTTGGCTACCGCGTCGCCGACTTCCTTGTGCTGACCGTTGTACAGGGTCAGGGAAACCGGATCGGCTGCCTGGGTGGAGGGGGATGCCAGGGTCAGCCCCAGCAAAGTGATGGTCAAGCCACGCAGAAGGGATGTTGGAAGGAGGGTATTTCTGAACATCATTCGCAGGTTTCCTCACTGTAGTGCCGCAAAAACTTGTAACAATCATAAACGATATCGTTTCTCATGTGCGCTTTGCGGATGCGGAGGAAGGCGATGGTGCGGGGAAATATCAGAAGGCTGAAACGCAAAAACCCGCTTTCGCGGGTTTTTGTGAGACTTGAAAGCGATGCTCTCAAGTTTTGAATTGGTGCCCAGAAGAAGACTCGAACTTCCACGACCTTGCGGTCACCAGCACCTGAAGCTGGCGTGTCTACCAATTTCACCATCTGGGCAATATCGACGTTGTCGCCGTGTCGATGGAGCGCACTATACGGACAGCGTTTTGATCTGTAAACCCCTGTTTTGGTTTTATTAAATCAAACACTTAGAATGCAAAAACCCGCTTTCGCGGGTTTTTGTTCGAGCCTTGAAACTGATCTAATCTCAAGCTCTTGAATTGGTGCCCAGAAGAAGACTCGAACTTCCACGGCCTTGCGGCCACCAGCACCTGAAGCTGGCGTGTCTACCAATTTCACCATCTGGGCAGTATCGCTGACGTCTCCGTCGTCGATGGCGCGCACTATACGGAGGCTCTTTTGAGCTGTAAACCCCAGATTTCAAAAAAGATTGAAAAAAACTCTCCGGCGGTATGCGTGACGATGTTTCTGAGGTGATGGCGAGGATTATTCCTAGGTTGTCTGAGCCTGAAATTTCCCGTTTCAATACGCGTATGCCAAACTAACCCGCATATAGACAAGGTGAAATTTATCTAATGGCCGATTGGCAGTCCCTCGATCCCGAGGCCGCTCGTGAAGCGGAAAAATACGAAAACCCTATTCCTAGCCGCGAACTCATCCTTCAGCATCTTGCTGACCGGGGTTCGCCTGCTAGTCGCGAGCAGTTGGTAGAAGAGTTCGGTCTGACCACGGAAGACCAGCTGGAAGCCCTGCGCCGCCGCCTGCGCGCCATGGAGCGCGACGCTCAACTGATCTATACCCGCCGCGGCACTTATGCGCCGGTGGACAAGCTCGACCTGATTCTCGGCCGTATCAGCGGTCACCGTGACGGCTTCGGCTTCCTGGTGCCGGATGACGGCAGCGACGACCTGTTCATGAGCCCGGCGCAAATGCGTCTGGTATTCGATGGCGACCGCGCCCTGGCCCGGGTTTCCGGCCTGGATCGCCGCGGCCGTCGCGAAGGCGTGATCGTCGAAGTGGTGTCCCGTGCCCACGAAAGCATCGTCGGTCGCTACTTCGAAGAAGGTGGTATCGGTTTCGTGGTGGCAGACAACCCGAAGATCCAGCAGGAAGTGCTGGTAACGCCGGGGCGCAATGCCAATGCCAAGATCGGTCAGTTCGTCGAAGTGAAGATCACTCACTGGCCGACGCCGCGCTTCCAGCCGCAAGGCGATGTGGTGGAAGTGGTGGGCAACTACATGGCACCGGGCATGGAAATCGACGTTGCCCTGCGCACCTACGATATTCCTCATGTCTGGCCAGAGGCGGTGCTCAAGGAAGCCGGCAAGCTCAAGCCCGAAGTGGAAGAGAAGGACAAAGAGAAGCGCATCGACCTGCGTGATCTGCCTTTCGTCACCATCGACGGCGAAGATGCCCGCGACTTCGACGACGCTGTTTTCTGCGAAGCCAAGCCCGGCAAGCTGCGCCTGTTCGGTGGTGGCTGGAAGCTGTATGTGGCGATTGCCGACGTCTCCAGTTACGTGAAGATCGGTTCGGCTCTGGATGCCGAAGCCCAGGTGCGCGGCAACTCGGTGTACTTCCCCGAGCGGGTGATCCCGATGCTGCCCGAGCAACTGTCCAACGGCCTGTGCTCGCTGAACCCGAAAGTCGATCGCCTGGCCATGGTTTGCGAGATGACCATCTCCAAGTCCGGCGAGATGACCGATTACCAGTTCTACGAAGCGGTGATCCACTCCAAGGCGCGTCTGACCTACAACAAGGTCAGCACCATGCTCGAGCAGCCGAAAACCAGCGAAGCCAAACAGTTGCGCGGTGAATACGGCGATGTCCTGCCGCACCTGAAGCAGCTGTATGCGCTGTACAAGGTCTTGCTGGGGGCTCGCCATACCCGGGGCGCCATCGACTTCGAGACCCAGGAAACCCGGATCATCTTCGGTTCCGAGCGCAAGATCGCCGAAATTCGTCCGACTACCCGCAATGATGCGCACAAGCTGATCGAGGAATGCATGCTGGCGGCCAACGTGGCCACCGCCGAGTTCCTCAAGAAGCACGAGATTCCGGCCCTGTACCGGGTGCACGATGGTCCGCCGCCGGAGCGTTTGGAAAAACTGCGCGCCTTCCTCGGCGAGCTGGGCCTATCCCTGCATAAGGGCAAGGATGGTCCGACGCCGAAGGACTACCAGGCATTGCTGGAAACCATCAAGGACCGTCCGGATTACCACCTGATCCAGACCGTGATGCTGCGCTCCCTGAGCCAGGCGGTGTACAGCGCTGATAACCAGGGCCACTTCGGCCTGAATTACGAAGCCTATACCCACTTCACCTCGCCGATCCGTCGCTACCCGGACCTGTTGACCCATCGGGCCATCCGCAGCGTCATCCACTCCAAGCAGGACACGCCGCACGTGCGCCGCGCCGGGGCGATGACCATTCCGAAGGCGCGTATCTATCCGTACGACGAAGCGACCCTGGAGCAGCTCGGCGAGCAGTGCTCGATGAGCGAGCGCCGTGCCGATGAGGCCACGCGGGACGTAGTGAACTGGCTCAAGTGCGAGTTCATGAAGGATCGTGTGGGCGAGTCCTTCCCGGGTGTGATCACCGCGGTGACCGGTTTCGGCCTGTTCGTCGAGTTGACCGACATCTACGTCGAGGGCCTGGTGCACGTCACCGCCTTGCCGGGGGACTACTACCACTTCGACCCTGTGCATCACCGCCTGGCGGGCGAGCGCACCGGTCGCAGCTTCCGCCTGGGCGATACTGTGGAAGTGCGGGTCATGCGCGTCGACCTGGACGAGCGCAAGATCGATTTCGAAATGGCCGAGAAGACCATCAACGCACCGATCGGCCGCAAGAAGCGTGGCGCCGCGGACGCACCTGCCAGCAAGGTCGTGGAAGAGCCGGCTCCAGCCAAGGCGGGGCGTCGCAGCTCCGCCAAGGAAAAGGCGGTCGAGGCTTATCGTCCAAGCGACGCTGCAGCGAAAAACGCCGAAGTGCGCAAAAGCCGTGAAATGAAGCGGGCGCTGCTGGCCGAAGCCAAGGGCGGTGGTAAAGCGACGTCTGCGGGAAAGTCCGGTAAGCCGGCGCCCTCGCGCGCTGGCGAAAAGCCCGCCAAGCCGAGCAAACATCGTAAAGGTCCGCCCAAGGCGGGCTCCGCTTCCGGCGCTAAAAGCGGCGGGGCGCGCAAACCTAAGGCCAAGTCATGAGTCAGTTGGAAAAGATCTACGGTGTGCATGCCGTAGAAGCGTTGCTGCGTCACCATCCCAAGCGGGTCAAGCAGATCTGGTTGGCTGAAGGGCGCAGTGATCCACGGGTTCAGGTGCTGGTGGACCTGGCTGCGCAGAACCGTGTTTCGGTTGGCCAGGCCGAGCGTCGTGAGATGGACGCATGGGTTGAAGGCGTGCACCAGGGCGTAGTGGCGGAAGTCAGCCCGAGCCAGGTGTGGGGCGAGGCCATGCTCGACGAGCTGCTGGACCGTACCGAAGGCGCGCCGTTGCTGCTGGTGCTGGACGGTGTGACCGACCCGCATAACCTCGGGGCCTGCCTGCGTACTGCCGATGCGGCCGGTGCCCTGGCAGTGCTGGTGCCCAAGGACAAGTCGGCGACCCTGACTCCGACCGTGCGCAAAGTGGCCTGCGGCGCCGCCGAAGTGATTCCGCTGGTAGCCGTGACCAACCTGGCCCGCACCCTGGAGAAGCTCCAGCAGCGTGGGCTGTGGATCGTCGGCACCGCCGGCGAGGCCGAACAGGAACTGTACGACCAGGACCTGACCGGGCCGACCATCATCATCATGGGGGCCGAAGGCAAGGGCATGCGTCGCCTGACCCGCGAGCACTGCGATTACCTGGTACGCCTGCCGATGGCCGGCAGCGTCAGCAGCCTCAACGTCTCCGTGGCCACTGGCGTATGCCTGTTCGAAGCCATGCGCCAGCGCGGTGCCAAGGCCAAGGCCGGCGCCAAGAAAGCCTGACTCGCAGTTGCAGGAGCCGGCTTGCCGGCGAGGCGCGTGCTGCCGTCCATCGTCGGCACGCCGGCTCCCGCAGGTGGTTGTTCAAATAATCACCAATTGCCTTGCGCCGCTGTTCCCCCTTCTCTACAATTGCGCCCCTTGCCGTGACGGCAGGCGCATATGTGCCTACTACCAGGCAAGACACACCAGTGTCATTCACTCCTTGTCTGACCGCTTATAGGCGGCAGGCTACAACCCGTAAGGAGCATTCATGCGTCATTACGAAATCATCTTTTTGGTCCACCCGGATCAAAGCGAGCAAGTCGGCGGCATGGTTGAGCGTTACACCAAGCTGATCGAAGAAGACGGCGGCAAAATCCACCGTCTGGAAGACTGGGGCCGTCGTCAACTGGCCTACGCAATCAACAATGTTCACAAGGCTCACTACGTGATGCTGAACGTTGAGTGCACCGGTAAAGCCCTGGCTGAGCTGGAAGACAACTTCCGTTACAACGATGCTGTGATCCGTAACCTGGTCATCCGTCGCGAAGAAGCCATCACTGGCCAATCCGAGATGCTCAAGGCTGAAGAAAACCGCAGTGAGCGCCGTGAGCGTCGTGACCGTCCTGAGCATGCTGACAGCGCCGATGGCGATGACAGCGACAACAGCGACGCCAGCGATAACGCTGACGAGTAATCCACGGACCTTTTGAGGAGCCAATTACATGGCACGTTTCTTCCGTCGTCGTAAATTCTGCCGCTTCACCGCTGAAGACGTGAAAGAGATCGATTACAAAGATCTCAACACTCTGAAAGCCTACGTATCCGAGACCGGCAAAATCGTTCCAAGCCGCATCACCGGTACCAAAGCTCGTTATCAGCGTCAGCTGGCCACCGCTATCAAGCGCGCCCGCTTCCTGGCCCTGCTGGCCTACACCGACAGCCACGGCCGCTGAGATCGGGCAGTCGACAAGTAGTAAGGGATTGAATGCATGCGCGCCTTAGCTGAGTTCATCATGCGCGGTCGTATGCAGGCCACTCTGGTAGTGGCTGGCTGTTCGGCATTGCCGTTGTTGTATTGGTTGGGTGCTGCCGCCGGGAGCCTGGTGCTTCTGCGGCGCGGATTGAAGGATGCCCTTGGCGTCCTCGCTCTGGGAGTGCTGCCAGCTTTGCTCTGGTGGCTGACGTTCGATGACCCGCGGGCACTTCTGGTGCTGCTGGGTTCTTCGAGTCTTGCGTTGGTTTTGCGCGCAAGCGAGTCCTGGAGCCGCGTGCTGCTGGTCAGCATAGCGATGGGGTTGGTGTTTGCTGGAGTCCTGGGTGCGGCTTTCCGCCCTCAGATCGAAGCGCTGTCACAGGAATTGATAAAAATCCTGCCGATGGCCTTGGGTGAGGTCTACCAGCAGCTATCGGTTGAAGAGCGAGCTCGTCTTGCCACGCTGATTGCCCCGATCCTGACCGGCCTGATAGCGGCCCTGTTGCAAGCCATCAGCGTGCTGAGCCTGATTCTTGGGCGTTACTGGCAGGCTGTGTTGTATAACCCGGGTGGTTTTGGTCGCGAGTTTCGCGCCATCAGAATCCCTCTTGGGCCAGCGATGTTGCTGCTGGCGTGCATGCTGGTGGGGCCGAACTTCGGACCTCAACTGGCCATGCTGACGCCGATGTGCAGTGTCCCGCTGGCTTTTGCCGGGCTGGCCCTGATTCACGGGCTGGTGGCACAAGGGCGACTGGCCAGGTTCTGGCTGGTGGGGTTGTACGTCACGCTGTTGCCGTTCATGCAGCTGATCTATCCGTTGCTCGTGGTCCTGGCCATTGTCGACAGTCTGGTTGATTTTCGCGGTCGTTTGGCGCCGAAAGACGCTGATAACGGCTCTGCGAACGGTGAAGGTTAAAAGTTAAGAGGTTATTACCAAATGGAACTGATCCTGCTGGAAAAAATCGCCAACCTGGGCAACCTGGGCGATAAGGTAAACGTTAAGGCTGGTTACGGCCGTAACTACCTGCTGCCTTTCGGCAAAGCCACCGCTGCTACCGCTGCCAACCTGGCTGCGTTCGAAGCGCGTCGTGCCGAGCTGGAAAAACTGGCTGCAGAGAAGAAGGCTTCTGCCGAAACTCGCGCTGCGCAACTGGCTGAGCTGGAAGTGACCATCACTGCCACCGCCGGTGACGAAGGCAAGCTGTTCGGTTCGATCGGCACCCACGACATCGCTGATGCACTGACCGCCTCGGGCGTTGAAGTGGCAAAAAGCGAAGTTCGTCTGCCGAACGGCACCATCCGCAACGTAGGTGAATTCGACGTAGCCGTGCACCTGCACGCTGAAGTTGAAGCAACCGTACGCGTTGTCGTGGTGGCTGCTTAAGCAGTACCAAATCGTCTGGCACCTTGTGTGGCTGACGGTTAACATCGGGCACGATCCTGTTTACAGGTCGTGCCCTTTGTCTTTCTGCTGATCCTGATTTTCACCCCCGAATTCCAAGTGGCCATGAACGATATCTCCGCTCCCGAGCAATACGATCTGCAAACCGCTGCCCTGAAGGTGCCGCCGCACTCCATCGAGGCCGAACAGGCCGTGCTCGGTGGTCTGATGTTGGACAACAACGCCTGGGAACGTGTGTTGGATCAAGTGTCCGACGGCGATTTCTACCGGCATGACCACCGTTTGATCTTCCGCGCCATTGCCAAGCTGGCCGACCAGAACATGCCCATCGACGTGGTCACCCTGTCCGAGCAACTGGACAAGGAAGGCCAGACTTCGCAGGTCGGCGGCCTGGGCTACCTGGGTGAACTGGCGAAGAACACTCCGTCGGTGGCCAACATCAAGGCCTATGCGCAGATCGTTCGTCAGCGGGCCACCCTGCGTCAGCTGATCGGCATCAGCACCGAGATCGCCGACAGTGCCTTCAACCCGGAAGGGCGCACCGCCGAAGAGATTCTCGACGAGGCCGAGCGGCAGATCTTCCAGATCGCCGAAGCGCGGCCCAAGACCGGCGGCCCGGTGGGGGTCAACGAACTGCTGACCAAGGCCATCGACCGCATCGATACCCTGTTCAACACGGACAACGCCATCACCGGCCTGTCCACCGGCTATACCGATCTCGACGAGAAGACCAGCGGCCTGCAGCCGGCCGACTTGATCATCGTCGCCGGCCGTCCGTCCATGGGTAAGACCACCTTCGCTATGAACCTGGTGGAGAACGCGGTACTGCGCAGCGACAAGGCGGTGCTGGTGTACTCCCTGGAGATGCCAGGTGAATCGCTGATCATGCGTATGCTCTCCTCGCTGGGCCGCATCGACCAGACCAAGGTCCGTTCCGGCCAGCTGGAAGACGACGACTGGCCACGCCTGACCTCGGCGGTCAACCTGCTCAACGACCGCAAGCTGTTCATCGACGACACCGCGGGCATCAGCCCCTCGGAGATGCGTGCGCGGACCCGGCGCCTGGTGCGTGAGCACGGCGATATCGCCCTGATCATGATCGACTACCTGCAGCTCATGCAGATTCCAGGCTCCAGCGGCGACAACCGGACCAACGAGATTTCCGAGATTTCCCGGTCCCTGAAAGCCCTGGCCAAGGAGTTCAACTGCCCGGTAGTGGCCCTGTCCCAGCTCAACCGCTCCCTGGAACAACGTCCCAACAAGCGCCCGGTGAACTCCGACTTGCGGGAATCCGGAGCGATCGAGCAGGACGCCGACGTGATCATGTTCGTCTACCGGGACGAGGTGTATCACCCGGAAACCGAGCACAAGGGCATTGCCGAGATCATCATCGGCAAGCAGCGGAACGGCCCCATCGGCTTTATCCGCCTGGCGTTCATCGGCAAGTACACCCGCTTCGAGAACCTCGCCCCGGGCAGCTACAACTTCGACGACGACGAATAACGGCGCCAGCCATGGTGGTGCTCTGGTGGGGCAGCGTGCTCCCGCTGGAGCACGCAGCGGCCCCAAGGCCGGTCGGCGCCTTGCTCCAGATATATTGTCGCCACCGACTCTGCGCCTGCTGCGCAGGCGAGCGGGAGTAAACGCCCTCGCCACGGGTCGCGTGACGTGACAATGAATTCCGACCCTTTTGGTCGGAATTGGTTATTTTTTGTGCTATATTCCGCGCCCGCGAATTTTCCTGTGAATCAACGCGTCCCTATCCAAGCCAACACCGGTCATCGACATGCAAGCAGCCAAGCCGTTATTTGACTATCCCAAGTACTGGGCCGAATGTTTCGGGCCAGCACCATTCCTGCCCATGAGCAGGGAGGAGATGGATCAGCTCGGCTGGGATTCCTGCGACATCATCATCGTCACCGGTGATGCCTACGTCGATCACCCGTCGTTCGGCATGGCGATCATCGGTCGGCTGCTGGAGTCCCAGGGCTTTCGCGTCGGGATCATCGCCCAGCCCAACTGGCAGTCCAAAGACGACTTCATGAAGCTCGGCGAGCCGAACCTGTTCTTCGGTGTCGCTGCCGGCAACATGGACTCGATGATCAACCGCTACACCGCCGACAAGAAAATCCGCTCCGACGACGCCTACACCCCCGGTGGCCTGGCGGGCAAACGCCCGGATCGTGCGAGCCTGGTCTATAGCCAGCGCTGCAAGGAAGCCTACAAGCACGTGCCCATCGTTCTCGGCGGCATTGAAGCGTCCCTGCGCCGCATCGCCCACTACGACTACTGGCAGGACCGGGTACGCAACTCGATCCTGATCGACGCCAGCGCCGACATCCTGCTGTACGGCAACGCCGAGCGAGCCATCGTCGAAGTGGCCCAGCGCCTGTCCTACGGCCACAAGATCGAAGACATCACCGACGTGCGCGGCACCGCCTTCATCCGCCGCGACACGCCCAAGGACTGGTACGAAGTGGACTCCACCCGTATCGACCGCCCGGGCAAGATCGACAAGATCATCAACCCCTACGTCAATACCCAGGACACCCAGGCCTGCGCCATCGAGCAGGAAAAGGGCCCGGTGGACGATCCCCAGGAAGCCAAGGTGGTGCAGATCCTTGCCAGCCCGCGCATGACCCGGGACAAGACCGTGATCCGCCTGCCGTCCATGGAGAAGGTGCGCAACGACCCGGTCCTGTACGCCCATGCCAACCGCGTGCTGCACCTGGAAACCAATCCGGGCAACGCCCGCGCCCTGGTGCAGAAGCATGGCGAAGTGGACGTGTGGTTCAACCCGCCGCCCATTCCCATGACCACCGAGGAAATGGACTACGTGTTCGGCATGCCTTATCAGCGCATTCCGCACCCGGCCTATGGCAAGGAAAAGATCCCGGCCTACGACATGATCCGCTTCTCGGTGAACATCATGCGCGGCTGCTTCGGCGGTTGTACTTTCTGCTCCATCACCGAGCACGAAGGGCGGATCATCCAGAACCGTTCTGAAGAGTCGATCATTCGCGAGATCGAAGAAATTCGCGACAAGGTCCCAGGTTTTACCGGGGTCATTTCCGACCTCGGCGGCCCGACCGCGAACATGTACCGCATCGCCTGCAAGAGCCCGGAAATCGAATCCGCGTGCCGCAAGCCGTCCTGCGTGTTCCCGGGTATCTGTCCGAACCTGAACACCGACCATTCGTCGCTGATCCAGCTGTATCGCAGCGCCCGTGCCTTGCCCGGGGTGAAGAAGATCCTCATCGCCTCCGGCCTGCGCTACGACCTGGCCGTGGAATCGCCGGAGTACGTCAAGGAGCTGGTGACCCACCACGTGGGCGGCTACTTGAAGATCGCCCCGGAACACACCGAGGAAGGTCCGCTCAATCAGATGATGAAGCCGGGTATCGGCACCTACGACCGCTTCAAGCGGATGTTCGAGAAATACTCCAAGGAAGCGGGCAAGGAGCAGTACCTGATTCCGTACTTCATCGCCGCCCACCCGGGCACCACCGATGAAGACATGATGAACCTGGCCCTGTGGCTCAAGGGCAACGGCTTTCGCGCGGACCAGGTACAGGCGTTCTACCCGTCGCCGATGGCCACGGCCACGGCCATGTACCACTCGGGTAAGAACCCGCTGCGCAAGGTCACCTACAAGAGCGACGGCGTGACCATCGTCAAGAGCGAGGAGCAGCGCCGCCTGCACAAGGCGTTCCTGCGCTACCACGATCCGAAGGGTTGGCCGATGCTGCGCGAGGCTCTGCTGCGCATGGGTCGTGGCGACCTGATCGGTCCGGGCAAGAACCAGTTGATTCCGACCCACCAGCCGGCTACCGACAGCTACCAAAGTGCCCGTCGCAAGAATTCGACACCGGCCGGCAGCCACAAGGTGGCCAAGGAAACCAAGATCCTTACCCAGCACACCGGGCTACCTCCTCGCGGCAGCGACGGCGGCAATGCCTGGGACAAGCGCGAACAGGCCAAGGCTGCGGCGTTTGCCCGCAACAAGCAGGCAGCCAAGGAGCGCGCCGATGCGGCCAAAGGCAAGGGCAAGAAGCCGACCCGCAAGCCGGTAGTACCGCGCTAACACCCACCGCAAGACGCCAGCCACGGAGCTGGCGTTTTGCTTTTAGGGTGATGGGTTTTCTTGCCTGCGCGGGTTCCCATATGCCTGGTCATCGGGCGCCGTCTGGCACATTTATGTGCAACGGCCTGCACAGGGATACACCGGTTGCGCGGTTTTGGTGCTGTACTGCCCAGGGTCGCTGAACAACCCCATGGACTTGCGCGCTGGCATAAGTCTTGCGCAGGTTCTCCCACCGTTCAGGCTCGCAGGAGGCACGCCGTGTCGATTCATGTCGCATTGCACCATGTCACGCACTATCGCTACGACCGCGCCGTCGAACTGGGCCCGCAGATCGTTCGCTTGCGCCCGGCGGCCCACAGTCGCACGCGAATTCTTTCCTATGCGCTGAAGGTTCAGCCCGAGCAGCATTTCATCAATTGGCAGCAGGACCCGCAGGGCAATTACCTGGCGCGTCTGGTGTTCCCGGAAAAAGCCAGCGAGCTGCGGATCGAAGTCGACCTGTTGGCGGAAATGGCGGTGTTCAACCCGTTCGATTTCTTCCTCGAGCCCTACGCCGAGCAGATTCCCTTCGCTTATGCCGCCGATGAACAGCGCGAGCTGGCGCCCTACCTGGAAACCCTGCCCCTGACGCCGAGGTTCCAGGCTTACCTGGGCGCCATTTCGCGCTCACCGCTGCCGGCGGTGGATTTCCTGGTGGGCCTGAACCAGCGGTTGAGTGCCGACATCGCCTACCTGATCCGCATGGAGCCCGGGGTGCAGACTCCGGAGCAGACCCTGCTCAACGCCTCCGGCTCCTGTCGGGACTCGGCCTGGCTGCTGGTGCAATTGCTGCGCAACCTGGGGTTGGCGGCGCGCTTTGTCTCCGGCTACCTGATCCAGCTGACGGCGGACGTCAAATCCCTGGATGGCCCCTCCGGCACCGAGGTGGACTTCACCGACCTGCATGCCTGGTGCGAGGTGTACCTGCCGGGCGCCGGCTGGATCGGCCTGGATGCCACGTCCGGGCTGTTCGCCGGGGAAGGGCATATTCCCCTGGCCTGCAGCCCCGACCCCTCTTCAGCGGCGCCCATCACCGGGCTGGTGGAACCCTGCGAATGTGAATTCAGCCATGAGATGAGTGTGGAGCGCATCTGGGAAGCGCCCCGGGTGACCAAGCCCTACACCGACGAGCAATGGCTGGCGATCCAGGCCCTGGGCCGGCAGATCGATGTCGACTTGCTGGAGGCGGATGTGCGCCTGACCATGGGCGGCGAACCGACTTTCGTCGCCATCGACGATCCCGATGGCCCGGAGTGGAACACAGCAGCCTTGGGGGCGAACAAGCGCCGCCTGGCCGGCGAGCTGTTCCAGCGCCTGCGCCAGCACTATGCGCCCCAGGGCCTGGTCCACTTCGGCCAGGGCAAGTGGTACCCGGGAGAGCAACTGCCGCGCTGGTCGCTGAATTGCCACTGGCGTCGCGACGGTGTTCCGGTGTGGCGCAACAACGCGCTGATTGCCGACGAGCATGAAGATTACGCCGCCGATGCGCTGTTGGCCGGACGTTTTCTGGCCAGTGTCGCCGAGCGTCTGAAGCTGCCTGCGCGTTTTGTGTTTCCCGCCTACGAGGACAATTTCTACTACCTGTGGCGCGAAGGCAGCCTGCCGCTGAATGTCAGCGCCGAGGATTCGCGGCTGGAGGATGCCCTGGAGCGGGAGCGCCTGCGCAAGGTTTTCCGCCAGGGGCTGGACAAGGTCATCGGCCAGGTCCTGCCCTTGGCCCGTACCGCCAAGGGCGACCAGTGGCAGAGCGGGCGCTGGTACCTGCGCGATAGCCATTGTCGGCTGGTGCCGGGTGATTCGCCCCTGGGCTATCGCTTGCCCCTGGCGTCCCAGCCCTGGGTGACGGCGGCGGAGTATCCGTTCATTCATGCCACCGATCCGAACCAGGATTTTCCCGAACTGGCAGGCGCGGCTCAGCTGGCAGCGATTGATGAGCCGGCTGTGGCGGACGAGCGGGTGCCCCAGGTGGACGAGTCTGCCGACTGGCTGACCCGTACCGCGCTCTGCGCCGAGGCGCGCGAGGGGCGGTTGTACCTGTTCATGCCGCCCCTGGAGCGTCTGGAGGATTATCTGCAACTGGTCAGCGTGATCGAGGCCACGGCCGAGGAGCTGCGCTGCCCGGTCTTGCTGGAGGGCTACGAGCCGCCGGCGGACCCGCGCCTGTGCAACTTCCGGGTGACCCCGGACCCGGGGGTGATTGAAGTCAACGTGCAGCCCTCGGTCAGTTGGGACGAGTTGGTGGAGCGCACCGAGTTTCTCTATGAGCAGGCCCGGCAGACGCGCCTGACCAGCGAGAAGTTCATGATCGATGGGCGCCACACCGGCACCGGCGGCGGCAACCATTTTGTCCTTGGCGGAGCCACCCCGGCCGACTCGCCGTTCCTGCGGCGCCCCGACCTGCTGCGCAGCCTGATCAGTTACTGGCACAACCACCCGTCGCTGTCCTACCTGTTTTCCGGGTTGTTCATCGGCCCCACGTCCCAGGCACCGAGGGTCGACGAGGCACGCAATGACGCGCTGTACGAGCTGGAGATTGCCTTCGCGCAGATGCCGGCTCCCGGCCAGGAGTGCGCGCCCTGGTTGGTGGACCGCCTGCTGCGCAACCTGCTGATCGATGTCACCGGCAACGCCCATCGCGCCGAGTTCTGCATCGACAAGCTGTATTCGCCGGATGGCGCCACCGGGCGCCTTGGCCTGCTGGAGCTGCGGGCCTTTGAAATGCCGCCCCATGCGCGCATGAGCCTGGCCCAGCAGTTGCTGCTGCGGGCGCTGGTGGCGCGCTTCTGGCGCGAGCCTTACGCGCCGGCCCGGTTGGCGCGCTGGGGCACCGAACTGCACGATCGTTTTCTGTTGCCGCACTTTATCGAACAGGATTTCGCTGATGTATTGGTGGAGCTGAATGCCGCCGGCTACCCGCTGCGGGCCGAATGGTTTGCCGCGCACCTGGAGTTCCGCTTTCCCAAGGTCGGCGATTACGCCGTCAGTGGCATCGAGCTGGAACTGCGCCAGGCCCTGGAGCCCTGGCATGTGCTGGGGGAGGAGGGCGCGGCGGGCGGTACGGTGCGTTATGTCGACTCTTCCCTGGAGCGCCTGCAGGTCAAGGTCGGCGGCCTGGTACCCGAGCGCCACGTGCTGACCTGCAATGGCGTGGCGCTGCCCCTTCATCCCACCGGGCGGGTCGGCGAGTTTGTCGCCGGGGTACGTTACCGCGCCTGGCAACCGGCCAACTGCCTGCAACCCACTATCCCGGTGCATGCACCGCTGGTGTTCGACCTGCTGGATACCTGGATGCAGCGCTCCCTGGGCGGCTGCCAATACCATGTGGCTCACCCCGGCGGGCGCAATTACGCCAGCCTGCCGGTGAATGCCAACGAGGCGGAAAGCCGGCGCATGGCGCGCTTCTTCCGCCTGGGCCATAGCCCGGGAAGCCTGGAGGTGCCGCCAGTGGTGATCAATGCCGAGTTGCCGCTGAGCCTGGATTTGCGACGTTTCTAATCCACCTGCGACGCCTGTGAGATAGCCATATCCGGGCGTCATGGCGGTGCGTTAATCTGACTTTCCCTGCCGTCTGCCGAGTGTTCCATGCCTGACTTGCTAGACCGTTACCCGCTGACGGCGGGTACCTACCACGAGTTGCTGGATGACCAGGGCCAGGTTCGGGCGCACTGGCAGCGGCTGCTGGAACAGTTGCAGCGCAGCAGCCCCGGGCAACTGGCCCAGCGCCAGGCGCTGCTGACCCGGCAGATCCACGAGAACGGCGTCACCTACAACGTCTATGCCGACCCCAAGGGCGCCGACCGGCCCTGGGAACTGGACCTGTTGCCCCATGTGATCGCGGCGGATGAATGGCAGTTGCTGTCCACCGGAATCGCCCAGCGCGCTCGCCTGCTCAATGCCGTGCTGGCGGATTTGTATGGCCCGCAGCGGTTGATCCGCGAAGGGCTGTTGCCGGCGGAACTGGTGTTCGGCCACAACAATTTCCTCTGGCCGTGCCAGGGCATCTGCCCGCCGGAACAGACCTTCCTGCACCTGTATGCCGTGGACCTGGCACGCAGCCCGGACGGGCGCTGGTGGGTCACCGCCGACCGTACCCAGGCGCCCTCCGGGGCCGGCTATGCCCTGGAGAACCGCATGAGCGTGTCCCGGGCGTTCCCCGACCTGTACCGCGACCTGCAAGTGCAGCACCTGGCCGGGTTCTTCCGCACCCTGCAGGAAACCCTGGCCCGCCAGGCACCCCGGGACAGCGAAGCGCCGCTGGTGGTGCTGCTGACGCCAGGGCGGTTCAACGAGAGCTATTTCGAGCACCTGTACCTGGCGCGACAGCTTGGCTACCCGCTGGTGGAGGGCGGCGACCTGACCGTGCGTGATGCCACGGTGTACCTCAAGACTCTCAGCGGCCTGCGCCGGGTGCACGCCATCATGCGTCGTCTGGACGACGATTTCTGCGATCCGCTGGAGTTGCGTACCGACTCGGCCCTGGGGGTTCCCGGGCTGCTGGACGCGGTGCGCCAGGGCCGGGTGCTGGTGGCCAACGCCCTGGGCAGCGGGGTGCTGGAGTCCCCCGGCCTGCTGGGCTTCCTGCCGAGGATCAGCCAGTTTCTGCTGGGCGAGGAACTGCTTCTGCCGTCCATCGCTACCTGGTGGTGCGGCGAGGCCCCGGTGCTGCAGCAGGCCCTGGAAAAACTCCCGGATCTGCTGGTCAAGCCGGCCTTCGCTTCCCAGAGCTTCACGCCGGTGCTGGGCCGCGACCTGGACCCCGAGCAACGTCGGCGATTGGCTGAGCGCATGCGGGCGCGGCCCTATGCCTATGTCGCCCAGGAATTGCCGCAACTGTCCCAGGCGCCGGTCTGGCAGGCCGAGAACGGGCAGTTGCAGCCCCGTGCCATCGGCATGCGGGTGTATGCGGTGGCCAGCGAGGACGGCTACCGGGTGCTGCCCGGAGGCCTGACCCGGGTCGCTTCCCAGGCCGGTGCCGAAGTGGTGTCGATGCAGCGCGGTGGCGCCAGCAAGGACACCTGGGTGCTGGGGGAGCGGGCGCCCAGCGGCGAGCAGTGGAAGGCCCAGCGCACCATCGGCGTGTATGACCTGGTGCGCCGCGATCCCTACCTGCCGTCGCGGGTGGTGGAAAACCTGTTCTGGTTCGGCCGTTATTGCGAGCGCTGTGACGACAGTGCGCGGCTGCTGCGGATCATGCTGGCGCGCTATGTCGACGGCGATGACCCGCAAGCCTTGCTGGCCGCGGTGGACCTGGGAGAAAGCCTGATGCTGCTGCCGGATGAGGGCGAGCTGCCCGAGCGCCTGCTGGCGGCCCTGTTGGGTGAGGACTGGTCCTTCAGCTTGCGCTCCAACCTGCAACGCTTGCAGTGGGCGGCTTCCCAGGTACGCGGCAAGCTGTCCCGGGAAAACTGGCAGGCCCTGGTGGAGCTGCAGCGCGAGGCCCAGGAGCTGGACACTCCGGAGCCGGATTTCGCCGAACTGCTGGATTTTCTCAACCGCCTGGTGATGTCCCTGGCGGCGCTCTCCGGGTTCGCCCTAGACGACATGACCCGCGACGAAGGCTGGCGCTTCCTGATGATCGGCCGGCGCATCGAGCGCCTGCAGTTCCTCAGCAGCAGCCTCGCGGCCTTCCTGCGGGGCACCGCGGCCTTCGATCAGGCCGGCCTGGACTGGCTGCTGGAACTGGGTAACAGCAGCATCACCTACCGGTCGCGCTACCTGGCGGTGGCGCAGTTGATTCCGGTCCTTGACCTGTTGCTGCTGGATGAACAGAACCCCCACGCCGTGTTGTTTCAGCTCAAGCTGGTGACCCGCACCCTCAAGCGCCTCAACGATGATTTCGGCGTGCCCCGCGAGCTGGCGCTGCCGCGGCTGGTGGAGCGCCTGGCGCATTTCGACCTGGGCTGCCTGGAGAACTCGCTGTTCGGCGAGGCCAGTGTGCGCGCCGCAGTGGAGGGCCTGGCGGACCTGCTGCAGGAGATCGCCGAGGTCAGCGGGCAGGTTTCGGACCGCCTGGCGCTGCGGCATTTCGCCCATGTGGATGATGTCAGCCAACAAACGGTGTCGGTCTGATGAGCGCGCGCTACCAGGTGTTCCACGACACCCACTACCGCTACGACAGCCCGGTGTCCCTGGCCCAGCAACTGGCGCACCTGTGGCCCCGGGCCTGTGCCTGGCAACTGTGCAGCGAGCGGCAATTGCTGATCAGCCCCGACCCTACCAGCCGTCGTGACGAGCAGGATGTATTCGGCAACCCGCTGACCCGCCTGGCCTTCGAGCGGCCCCATGACGAATTGCTGGTCAATGCCCAGCTCAGTGTCGAGGTGCTGGAGCGGCCGGCGCTGGATTTTGCCGCGTCACTGCCCTGGGATGCCGCCCGCGGCGCCCTGGCCTATAGCGGCCAGTCCTTGTCCGAGGCGTTGCTGGAAGCCTGTCGCTACCGTTTCGAATCGCCTTATGTGCATCTGAAGCAGAGTTTTGTCGAGTTCTGCGCCAGTTGCTTCGTACCGGGGCGGCCGCTGTTGCAGGGCGCCCAGGCGTTGATGGAGAAGATCTTCAGTGAGTTCACTTTCGACGCCGAAGCCACCCAGGTGGCGACGCCGCTGGTGGAGGTGCTGGAACGTCGGCGCGGGGTGTGCCAGGACTTCGCCCACCTGATGCTGGCCTGCCTGCGCTCGCGAGGGCTGGCGGCGCGCTATGTCAGTGGCTACCTGCTGACCCAGCCACCGCCGGGGCAGCCGCGGCTGATCGGCGCCGATGCTTCCCATGCCTGGGTTTCAGTGTTTTGCCCGGTGCTGGGCTGGGTGGATTTCGACCCGACCAACAACGTGCAGCCGGCGCTGGAGCACATCACCCTGGCCTGGGGCCGGGATTTTTCCGATGTGTCGCCGTTGCGTGGGGTGATTCTGGGAGGGGGCAGCCATGACCCGGATGTTCGGGTCACCGTCATGCCTCTGGCATGACACTGCCATTTCCGACCTTGCAGGAGCCGGCTTGCCAGCGATGGGGCCTGCGGATATTGCGTAGGGCTGGAGAGCGCTTTCGCTGGCCAGCCAGCTCCTACGGGGCAGGTCAGGCCTGGGGGGCCTCGGGCTCGGCGTCGTCGACGCTCACTTCACCTTCTGCATCCGGGTTCAGTGCGCTGGTTTCTTCAGCGGCGGCTTTCTTGCGTTGCAGCTTTTCCTCTTTCTTCTGTTCCTTGGCCAAGTCACGTTGACGTTTGGCGAAGGAGTAGTTGGGTTTGGCCATGGGCGATCCTCTGGGGTCGAAGGTGAGGTTGAGCGGCGCGTATTCTGCCTGTTATCGGGCCTGGGTGGTTAGCTGGGTTTGCGCTCGGCCCATTTGTCCGGGACCGTCGGTTGCCAGGCGTCCAGCGCATCCAGCAGGCCGGCCGGCGACTCGCTCATTTGCAGCATGTCACGGTGCGGGGCACGGACGAAGCCTTCGCCGACGATATGATCGAGAAAACCGCTGAGTTTTTCGTAGAAGCCATTCACTTCCAGCAGGCCGAGCGGCTTGTGGTGGTAGCCCAACTGGCCCCAGGTCCAGACTTCGAATAGTTCTTCCAGGGTTCCCAGGCCGCCGGGCAGGGCGATGAAGGCGTCGCTGAGCTCGGCCATGCGCGCCTTGCGGGCGTGCATGCCGTCCACCACTTCCAGGCGGGTCAGGCCGCGATGGCCGATTTCCTTGTCCTTCAGGCTTTGCGGAATGATCCCGATGACTTCGCCCCCGGCCGCCAGGGCCGCGTCGGCGACGATGCCCATCAGCCCTACCGCGCCGCCGCCATACACCAGGGTCAGCTTGCGCTCGGCGATGGCCCGACCCAAGGCCTGGGCGGCTTCACGATAGAGAGGGTTGGCGCCGGTGCTGGCGCCACAGAATACACAGACAGAAGTTAACGACATGCCTTACTCCGAGGTCATTGATGGCCTCAGAGTAAAGGCTCGCCGGCCTCGCTCCAAGTATTAAACCTCCCGTTGCGGGGTTTCATGGGTACCGCTGGCGCCACAGGCGTAGGCGGCGAGCAAGCTGCGAAACAGGCTGTTCAACGGCATGAGGGTGACTCCGATCAGGGACGATGGCGTGATTCTAGAAGCGTGCCATGCCGCTGGCCGGTTGATTGTCTTGATCAGGTCGATAGCAGAGAGTTGTATACAATTTTTTGATGCAAATCATAGGAACTTGCGAGAAATTCAGGCAGTCTTCCGTCCCATGGATTCAGATGGATTTTGTTAACCCTGCCTTGGAGATTCACCATGTTTGCCAAACTCGTTGCGGTATCCCTGTTGACACTGGCCAGCAGCCAACTGATGGCCGCCGAATGCAAGGTCGATGTCGACTCTACCGACCAGATGTCCTTCAACACTAAGGAAATCACCATCGACAAGAGCTGCAAGACCTTCACTGTGAACCTGACCCACTCCGGCAGCCTGCCGAAGAACGTCATGGGCCACAACTGGGTACTGAGCAAGACCGCAGACATGGCTGGCATCGCCACCGACGGCATGGCCGCCGGTATCGACAAGAGCTACCTGAAGGAAGGCGACACCCGCGTCATCGCCCACACCAAGATCATCGGTGCCGGCGAGAAAGATTCGGTGACCTTCGACGTATCGAAGCTGACCGCTGGCGAAAGCTACCAGTTCTTCTGCTCGTTCCCAGGCCACAACTCGATGATGAAAGGCGCTGTGGTCCTGAAGTAAGCATCAGGCCCGGCTGCAACAAGAAAGCGCCCCCAGGGGCGCTTTTTTTGTGTGCATCCGTAGGAGCGAGGCGGGTCATGGGGCGAACGGCATGACACGCTTGTGGTGGGTCTTGCGGTAGGTGTAACAGATGATCTTGAAGGCTTCCTCGCGCACCGGCTGGCCGTGCAGGAAGGCGTCGATCTCGGCGTAGGTGACGCCATGGGACGCTTCGTCCGGCTTGCCCGGGGACAGGTCTTCAAGGTCGGCGGTCGGCACTTTTTCCACCAGGGATTCGGGCGCGCCGAAATAGCGGGCAATGGAACGCACTTGGTTCTTCACCAGGCCGCTCAGGGGCGCCAGGTCGCAGGCGCCGTCACCGAACTTGGTGAAGAAGCCCATCACCGCTTCGGCGGCGTGGTCGGTGCCGATCACCAGGCCGTGGGCGGCGCCGGCGATGGTGTACTGGGCGACCATGCGCATCCGCGCCTTGGTGTTGCCGAGGACGAAGTCCCGGGACACCGCGTGCTGCCCTTCGAAGGCCGCCACTTCGTTGGCCAGGGCCTTGACCGCCGGGCCGATGTTCACCGTGTGGCGTTCGTCGGGGTTGATGAAATCCACCGAGGCCTGGGCGTCGTGTTCGTCGAACTGGGTTTCATAGGGCAGGCGCACCGCGATGAAGCGGTAGCTGTCGTCACCGCTGCGTTCGCGCAGTTCACGCATCGCGCGCTGGGCCAGCAGGCCGGCGGTTAGTGAGTCGACACCGCCGCTGATGCCTAGGACCAGGGACTTGAGCCCGGAATTGACCAGGCAGTCCTGGATGAAGCGGATGCGCCGGGCGATTTCTGCCTCAAGGGCGGCGTGGTCGGGAAAAGGTGCTTGGACCTTGAGCTGCTGCGCAATCTCACGCTGTACGGCTTGCATGATTCACTCCTTGCCAGGTTGGGCAGGTACTTGGAAAACGTGGCGCAAGTAAGCGACGAAGTTCGGATCCTTGCAATGGGTCTTGCCCGCTTCATCGGAGATCTTGGCGACGGGCTGGCCATTGCAGGCAGCCATTTTAAGCACGATGCTCATCGGCTCGACACCGGGAATGTCACAGGTCAGGTTGGTGCCGATGCCGAAGCTGACATTGATCCGCCCTCGCAGCGCACGGAATATTTCCAGGGCGCGCGGCAGGCTCAGGCTGTCGGAGAACACCAGGGTCTTGCTCATCGGATCGATGCCCAGCTTGTGGTAGTGGGCGATGGCCTTTTCTGCCCAGAGGATCGGGTCGCCGGAGTCGTGGCGCAGGCCGTCGAACAGCTTGGCGAAGAACAGGTCGAAATCGCCGAGGAAGGCATCGGTGGTGATGCAATCCGTCAGGGCGATGCCCAGCAAGCCACGGTATTCGCGGACCCAGCAGTCGAGGGCGGCGATCTGGCTGTCGATCAGCCGCGGCCCCAGTTGCTGGTGGGCCATGATCCATTCGTGGGCCATGGTGCCCAGGGGTTTCATGTTCAGTTCCCGGGACAGGTGCACGTTGCTGGTGCCGACAAAACGTCCGGGGAAATCGTGCTTGAGCACGTTCACTACTTCTTCCTGGACCCGGTAGGAAAAGCGTCGGCGGGTGCCGAAATCCGCCACTTGCAGCTCGGAAAGTTCTTCGCTGCTGGCGTTGGCGGTCAGCCAGTCGAACTTGCGGTACAGCTGCTCGCGGGCCTGGACCAGCTGGATCTCGCGATAGCGGTAGCGGTTGCGCACCTCGCTGATGATGGCCAGCATCGGCACTTCGAACAGGATCACGTGCAGCCAGGGGCCTCGCAGGCGGATAAACAGCTCGCCGTCCTCGATGCCGGTATGCACGTAGCGCAGGTTGAAGCGAAACAGCCCGAGAAAGCGCAGGAAATCCGGCTTGAGAAAGCTGATGCGTTCGAGAAAGCCCAACTGGTCGGCGCTCAGGCTCAGTTCCGCCAGGCGCTCGAACTGGTAGCGGATCTCTGCCAGATAGGGCCGCAGGTCCTCGCTGTTACGGCAACGAAACTCCCATTCCACCTCGACGTTGGGGTAGTTGTGCAGCACCGCCTGCATCATGGTCAGTTTGTAGAAGTCGGTGTCGAGCAGGTTCTGCACGATGCGATCGGCAAACACACTCTCGCTCATAACGGGAATCTCCATGCTGGCCGCGACGGACAAGTGCGGTATTCAGCTCTTTCAATGAAGGCGCTAGTGGCGCATAGACGCGCAGCGCTTTGCCAGTGTTTTTTGTGGCGGGCCATTCTCCGGCCGTAGGAGCTGGCTTGCCAGCGAACGGATCTTCAGTCTTGAGCAGGGCTCAAGGGACCCATCGCCGGCAAGCCGGCTCTTACGGGCGGGGGGCGTCGTTGTGTTCGAGCATCCAGCGCACGAAGTCCCGGACCTTGGGCACTTCCGCCGAGTGTTCGGGGTAGGCCAGGTAATAGGCGTCCTGGCTGGGCATGGCGTATTCCCAGGCGATCACCAGCTTGCCTTCAGCCAGTTCTTCTTCCACCAGAAAACGTGGCAGCAGGGCGACCCCGCAGCCGACCTGGGCCGCACGGATGCACATATAGAAGGTTTCGAAGCGTGGGCCGTGGTAGCTGTGCTCGGTCTGGTAGCCCTGTTGGTCGAACCATTCGTGCCAGCCCTGGGGCCGTGAAGCGTTCTGCAACAGCACCAGTTCAGTGAGTTGCCTGGGGTCGGTCAAGGGCTCGGCGGGCAGGCTGTCGGGGGCGCAGACCGCCACCAGCTCTTCGCTGAACAGCTTCAGGCTCTCGGTGCCGGGGCGTGAACCCTGGCCAAAGTAGAAGGCCAGGTCGGCATGGCCCTGGAGCAGTTCGTCAGGCTCTTGCTCATTGCACAGGTCCAGGTGGATGTGCGGGTGGCGCAGTCGCCAGCCCTTGAGGCGCGGTACCAGCCAGCGGGCGCCAAAAGTGTAAGGCGTGGAGACTCGTAGGACTTCGGTCTCGCCGCCGTAGGAACGCAGGTAATGGGTAGACATCTCCACCTGGGTGAGGATCTTGCGCACCTCCACCAGGTACAGGTCGCCGGCCGGAGTCAGTTGCAAGCGCCGCCGTACCCGACGAAACAGCAGGTGTTGCAGCAGCTCTTCCAGTTGCGCCACTTGCTTGCTCACCGCGCTCTGGGTCAGGTTGAGCTCTTCGGCCGCACGGGTGAAGCTCAGGTGCCGGGTCACGGCCTCGAAGCACTGCAGGGCGGTGATCGACGGCAAGTAGCGTTTGTTGAGCATGGGTGGTCCTTGTTCTTATGGGTGCCAGCGAGCGGCTCAGCATGAATAAACGGAATGATATCTCGCTTAAAGGTCGTTTGTTGGCAAGTCTCGGGCCAGCTACAACTACTAGCCTTGATGGCCGTCGCAGCGGCCTGGTTCTTTCGCTTTCATCTGTAAGGAGTAACCCCATGGTTGCCGCATTGCTTGATCGTCTGGGTGTCAACCCGGCCCTGTACCAGTCGGGCACCCAGCCTGTGCATTCGCCCATCGACGGCAGCCGGATCGCCGCGGTGAACTGGCAGGGCGCCGCCGAGGTGGAGCAGCAGGTCAGTCGCGCAGAGCATGCATTCGCCCTGTGGCGCAAGGTGCCGGCACCCCGTCGCGGCGAGCTGGTGCGGCAATTCGGTGAGGTGCTGCGCGAGTACAAGGCCGACCTGGGGGAGCTGGTGTCCTGGGAAGCCGGCAAGATCACCCAGGAAGGCCTGGGGGAAGTGCAGGAAATGATCGACATCTGCGACTTCGCCGTCGGCCTGTCGCGCCAGCTCTACGGCCTGACCATCGCCTCCGAGCGCCCGGGCCATCACATGCGTGAAACCTGGCATCCCCTGGGGGTTGTCGGGGTGATCAGCGCCTTCAACTTCCCGGTAGCGGTCTGGGCCTGGAACACCACCCTGGCGCTGGTCTGCGGCAACCCGGTGATCTGGAAACCCTCGGAAAAGACCCCGCTCACCGCCCTGGCCTGCCAGGCGCTGCTGGAGCGCGTGTTGAAGAACTTCCAGCATGCGCCCGAATACCTGAGCCAGGTGATCATCGGCGGCCGTGATGCCGGTGCCGCCCTGGTGGACGATCCGCGGGTGGCCCTGATCAGCGCCACCGGCAGTACCCGCATGGGCCGTGAAGTGGCGCCGAAAGTGGCCGCACGCTTTGCCCGCAGCATTCTCGAACTGGGTGGCAACAACGCCATGATCCTTGGCCCGAGCGCCGACCTGGACATGGCTGTGCGCGCCATCCTGTTCAGCGCCGTCGGCACCGCCGGCCAGCGTTGCACCACCTTGCGCCGTTTGATTGCCCACGAGTCGGTGAAAGAGGAAATCGTCACCCGTCTCAAGGCGGCCTATTCCAAGGTGCGCATCGGCCACCCTCTGCAAGGCAACCTGATCGGCCCGCTGATCGACAAGCACAGTTTCGAGGCCATGCAGGATGCCCTGGAGCAGGCTCTGAGCGAGGGCGGCCGGGTCTTCGGCGGCCAGCGCCAGTTGCAGGACCAGTTCCCCAACGCCTACTACGTGTCGCCGGCCATCGTCGAAATGCCCGAGCAGAGCGAGGTGGTGTGCAGCGAAACCTTCGCGCCGATCCTCTATGTGATCGGCTACAACGACTTCGAAGAAGCGCTGCGCCTGAACAACGCCGTGCCTCAGGGCCTGTCGTCCTGCATCTTCACCACCGACGTGCGTGAAGCCGAGCAGTTCATGTCGGCGGTGGGCAGCGACTGCGGCATCGCCAACGTCAACATCGGCCCCAGCGGCGCAGAGATCGGCGGCGCCTTCGGCGGCGAGAAGGAAACCGGTGGCGGTCGCGAATCCGGCTCCGATGCCTGGCGCGGCTACATGCGGCGCCAGACCAACACCGTCAACTACTCCCGGGAGCTGCCGCTGGCCCAGGGCATCACCTTCGATTGAGTCTTTTCGCGAGCAAGCTCGCTCCTACGGGGAGGTGTGTAGGAGCCAGCTTGCTGGCGAACAGCGGCAAGTGCGTTTCAGCGTCTGTGGTTCGTTGATTTCGGAGTCTGGCAATGGCGCTACAAGAACAATGTCTGTGGGAAACACTCACCCCGCAACGGCCTGACAGAGCGCCGCTCAAGGGCGAGCTGACGGCGGATGTGTGCATCATCGGCGCCGGCTTCACCGGGCTGTCGGCCGCCGTGCATTTGCTGGAGCAGGGCAAGCGGGTCTGTGTGGTCGAAGCCCACCGCGCGGGGCACGGCGGTTCAGGGCGCAACGTCGGGCTGGTGAACGCCGGCATGTGGATCCCGCCGGACGAGATCGAGGCCGGTTTCGGCGAGCAGGTGGGCAGCCAGCTCAACCGCATGCTCGGCGCGGCGCCGTCATTGGTGTTCAGCCTGGTGGACAAGTACCACATCGATTGCCAGCTGCGCCGCGAAGGCACTTTGCACATGGCCCACAACGCCCGGGGCGAGGCCGATCTGCGCAGCCGTGAAGAACAGTGGAAACGTCGCGGGGCCCCCGTGGAGTTGCTGAGCGGCGCGGCGTGCGAGGCGGCCACCGGCACTCGCAAGATTGCCGCGGCCCTGCTCGACCGGCGGGCGGGAACCCTCAACCCCATGGCTTACGTCAGCGGCCTGGCCAGGGCGGCGACGGAATTGGGCGGGCGTCTGTTCGACCATTCCCCGGTCACCCGCCTGGAGCGCCAGGGCCAGCGCTGGTCGGTGCAGACCGAGCAGGGCTCGGTGCTGGCCGAGCAGGTGGTGATCGCCTCCAACGCCTACACCGAAGGCGACTGGACCGAGCTGCGGCGCAACTTCTTCCCCGGCTACTACTACCAGGTGGCTTCCGCGCCCCTGACCGAAGAAGCGGCCCGGCAGATCCTGCCCGGGGGCCAGGGCTCCTGGGATACCCGACAGGTGCTCAGCAGCATCCGACGGGATGCCGAGGGCCGCCTGTTGCTGGGCAGCCTGGGCAATGGCAGCCAGAAGCCCTTGTGGTTCCTCAAGGCCTGGGCCGACCGCGTACAGCAGCATTACTTCCCGTACCTCAAGCCGGTGGAGTGGGAATGCACCTGGACCGGCTGCATCGCCTTCACCCCCGACCACCTGATGCGCCTGTTCGAGCCGGCCCCGGGCCTGGTGGCTGTCACCGGTTACAACGGCCGGGGCGTGACCACCGGAACCGTGGTGGGCAAGGCCTTCGCCGACTACCTGTGCAACGGCGACCCCCAGGCCCTGCCGATCCCCTTCGCAGCCATGCAGCCCCTGGCCGGCGTGGGCTTGCGCAGTTGCCTGTACGAAGCCGGCTTCTCCCTCTACCACGCGGGCCAGTGCCTGCGAATTGTGATCTGAACAAGGAAATAGTGGGCGGCCGACGACGCTTTTCGATGCAGCGACTAGCCTGTAATGGTGCGGCTCGTAGCAGTCTCGCACCAGCAGTGTGCAGTTCGGTGACGCGAGCTGTTACAGCAGGGTTGCACGTTGAATTGTGTCGCGGTTGCAATGATGGCACGCATGGGTTGCGCCCATTAAAAAGCAGGGTTTTACCTTCCGCGGTTTAGACGGTTGCACGCCCAATAAAAAAGGGCTCGAAACAGTCGAAATAACAATAAGACAGCGACTTTTTTCAGAATAAAAAACCACTGGCACGGCGCTTGCTCTGAGCAACCTTAGTGAAGTCGCAGTGCCAACTAAAAAAACCTTGGAGCACCACCTCATGTCCCAGACGTTTTACAAGAAAGGCTTTCTGGCCCTCGCAGTGGCAACTGCGCTGGGTGTTTCTGCGTTTGCTCAAGCCGACCTGAAGATCGGTGTAGCGGGTCCCATGACAGGCGCCAACGCGGCATTTGGCGAGCAGTACATGAAGGGTGCACAGGCAGCGGCTGACGAGATCAACGCCAAGGGCGGGGTCAACGGCGAGAAGATCGTCCTGGTCAAGGGCGATGACGCCTGTGAACCCAAGCAGGCGGTGGCAGTGGCCAACCGCCTGGTGGACCAGGACAAGGTGGCCGGCGTGGTCGGGCACTTCTGCTCCTCGTCGACCATTCCGGCTTCCGAGGTGTACAGCGACGCCGGTGTGATTGCCATCACCCCGGGCTCCACCAACCCCCAGGTCACCGAGCGTGGCCTCTCCGCGATGTTCCGTATGTGCGGGCGTGACGACCAGCAGGGCATCGTCGCCGGTGACTACATCATCGATGTGCTCAAGGGCAAGAAAGTCGTGGTGCTGCACGACAAGGACACCTACGGCCAGGGCCTGGCGGATGCCACCAAGGCACAGTTGACCAAGCGCGGCGTGACCCCGGTGCTGTACGAGGGCCTGACCCGTGGCGAGAAAGACTTCAGCGCCGTGGTGACCAAGATCCGCGCCGCCGGCGCCGACGTGGTGTACTTCGGCGGCCTGCATCCGGAAGCCGGTCCGCTGGTACGCCAACTGCGCGAGCAGGGCCTGAAGGACGTCAAGTTCATGTCCGACGACGGCATCGTTACCGACGAATTGGTGACCACCGCCGGTGGCCCGCAATACGTTGACGGCGTGTACATGACCTTCGGCGCCGACCCGCGCCTGCTGCCGGACAGCAAGGCCGTGGTGGATGCCTTCCGCAAGGCCGGCACCGAGCCAGAGGGCTATACCCTGTACGCTTATGCCTCGATCCAGGCCCTGGCGGCCGGCTTCGGCGGCGCCAAGTCCAACAAGGGCGAAGATGCGGCCAAATGGCTCAAGGCCAATCCGGTGAAAACCGTGATGGGCGAGAAGTCCTGGGACGCCAAGGGTGACCTCAAGGTTTCCGACTACGTGGTCTATCAGTGGGACAAGGACGGCAAGTACCACCAGCTGGAAAAACAGAAGTGACATGAGTCCGAACGGGCCGGTACCACCCCCTGGTACCGGTCCCTGCTCGTGCAGTACTTGCCTTTTCTCGTAGAGCTGCACAACGGACGTGTTGCGCAGACGGGTGATCCCTGTCCGGCGTCGACGGCCTGTGCAGTCTCTCAAGTCCGTGAGATTGCGTTATGGATGGTATTTTCCTGCAGCAACTGATCAATGGGCTGACCCTCGGGTCCGTCTACGGTCTGATCGCCATCGGCTACACAATGGTCTATGGCATCATCGGCATGATCAACTTCGCCCACGGCGAGGTTTACATGATTTCCGCCTACCTCGCGGCAATCAGTCTGGCTCTGCTGGCCTATTTCGGCATTGAATCCTTCCCGCTACTCATTCTCGGCACGCTGATCTTCACCGTCGTGGTGACGGGGATCTATGGCTGGGTCATCGAGCGCGTGGCCTACAAACCCCTGCGCAACTCCACCCGCCTGGCGCCGCTGATCAGCGCCATCGGCATTTCGCTGATCCTGCAGAACTACGCGCAGATCAGCCAGGGCGCCAAGCAGCAAGGGGTTCCGACCCTGCTGGCCGGGGCCTGGAAAGTCGATATCGGCACAGGCTTCGTGCAGCTCACCTACACCAAGATCTTCATCCTGGTGGCGGCGTTCGCCGGCATGGCGCTGCTCACCTACATCATCAAGTACACCAAGCTCGGGCGTATGTGCCGGGCCACCCAGCAAGACCGCAAGATGGCCTCGATCCTCGGCATCAACACCGACCGGGTGATCTCCTACGTGTTCGTCATCGGCGCGGCCATGGCGGCCCTGGCCGGGGTGCTGATCACCATGAACTACGGCACGTTCGACTTCTATGCCGGCTTCGTCATCGGCATCAAGGCGTTCACCGCGGCGGTACTCGGCGGCATCGGCTCGCTGCCTGGGGCGATGCTCGGCGGGATCATCCTCGGCATCTCCGAGTCGCTGTTCTCCGGCTTGATCAACTCCGACTACAAAGACGTGTTCAGTTTCTCGCTGCTGGTGCTGATCCTGATCTTCCGTCCCCAAGGCCTGCTGGGTCGCCCACTCGTGGCGAAGGTGTAAGTATGTCTGCTGCCAATAAACCGATTGATATCAAAAAGAGCGTCATCGACGCCGTACTGGCCGGGCTGATCTCGCTGATCGTGTTCGGCCCCATCGTGGGCGTGGTGCTCGATGGCTACAGTTTCAACCTGGAGCCGACCCGGGTCGCCTGGCTGGTGGCGATCGTCATGGCCGGCCGTCTGGCCCTGAGCCTGTTCCTGCAAACCCCCAAGGGCCTGAAGATTCTCCAGGGCTTCGAAAGCACCGGCTCCGGGGTGCATGTGCTGGCGCCGGACTACAAGTCGCGCCTGCGCTGGATCATTCCGGCCCTGATCGTGATCGCCATCGTGTTCCCGTTCTTCGCCAACAAGTACCTGCTGACCGTGGTCATCCTCGGGTTGATCTACGTACTACTGGGCCTGGGGCTGAACATCGTGGTGGGGCTGGCGGGCCTGCTGGACCTGGGCTACGTGGCGTTCTACGCCATCGGCGCCTATGGCCTGGCCCTGGGTTACCAGTACCTGGGCCTGGGCTTCTGGAGCGTGCTGCCCCTGGCGGCGATTGCCGCGGCGCTGGCGGGGTGCATATTGGGCTTCCCGGTGTTGAGGATGCACGGCGACTACCTGGCCATCGTGACCCTGGGCTTCGGCGAGATCATCCGCCTGGTGCTCAATAACTGGCTGTCCTTCACCGGTGGCCCCAACGGCATGCCGGTGCCGTCGCCGACTTTCCTGGGCCTGGAGTTCGGCCGCAAGGCCAAGGACGGCGGGGTGCCGTTTCATGAGTTCTTCGGCCTGGAATACAACCCCAACCTGAAATTCCTGTTCATCTACATCGTGCTGTTCCTGGTGGTGCTGCTGGTGCTCTACATCAAGCACCGGCTGACCCGCATGCCCGTGGGGCGGGCCTGGGAAGCCCTGCGTGAAGACGAGATCGCCTGCCGCGCCATGGGCCTGAACCATGTGCTGGTCAAACTCTCGGCCTTCACCATCGGTGCTTCCACCGCCGGCCTGGCCGGGGTGTTCTTCGCCAGCTACCAGGGCTTCGTCAACCCGTCGTCGTTCACCTTCTTCGAATCGGCGCTGATCCTGGCCATCGTGGTGCTGGGGGGCATGGGCTCGACGGTGGGCGTGGTGATCGCGGCCTTCGTGCTGACTGTGGCGCCGGAGTTGCTGCGCAGCTTCTCCGAGTACCGGGTGCTGCTGTTCGGCATTCTCATGGTGTTGATGATGATCTGGCGACCGCGAGGGCTGATCCGCATCAGCCGTACTGGCGTCACTCCACGCAAAGGTGCTCTGACTGAGGGGAACGCGCCATGAGCGAATACATTCTTTCGGTCGAAAACCTGATGATGCACTTCGGTGGCATCAAGGCCCTCAGCGACGTCAGCCTGAAGGTCAAGCGCAACTCGATCTTCGCCCTGATCGGCCCCAACGGCGCCGGCAAGACCACGGTGTTCAACTGCCTGACCGGCTTCTACAAGGCCTCCGGCGGGCGCATCGAGCTCAATACCCGGGGCCGGCAGACCAACGTCATCAAGCTCCTGGGCGAGCCCTTTCGCGCCACCGACTTCGTCTCGCCGAAAAGCTTCGCCAGCCGCCTGTACTACAAGATGTTCGGCGGCACCCACCTGGTGAACCGCGCCGGGCTGGCGCGGACCTTCCAGAACATTCGCCTGTTCAAGGAAATGTCCGTGGTGGAAAACCTGCTGGTGGCCCAGCACATGTGGGTCAACCGCAACCTGCTGGCGGGCATCCTCAACACCAAGGGCTACCGCAAGGCGGAAAGCGCCGCCCTGGACCATGCCTTCTACTGGCTGGAGGTGGTGGACCTGGTGGACTGCGCCAACCGCCTTGCCGGCGAGCTGTCCTACGGCCAGCAACGGCGCCTGGAGATCGCACGGGCCATGTGCACCCGGCCGCAGATCATCTGCCTCGACGAGCCGGCCGCCGGCCTCAACCCCCAGGAAACCGAGGCGCTGAGCGCAATGATCCGGCTGCTGCGCGACGAGCACGACCTGACCGTGGTGCTGATCGAACACGACATGGGCATGGTGATGAGTATTTCCGACCACATCGTGGTGCTCGACCACGGCAACGTGATCGCCGAGGGCGGCCCGGAGGCGATCCGCAATGATCCGAAAGTGATTGCCGCCTACCTGGGTGCCGACGAAGAGGAACTGGCATGACTCAACCTATCCTCGAACTCAAGGACCTGGACGTGTACTACGGCCCGATCCAGGCCCTGAAGAAAGTCTCGCTGCACATCAACGAAGGGGAAACCGTGAGCCTGATCGGCTCCAACGGCGCCGGCAAGTCGACCCTGCTGATGTCGATTTTCGGCCAGCCCCGGGCGGAGTCCGGGCAGATTCTCTATCGCGGCGTGGACATCACCCACAAGTCGTCCCACTACATCGCCTCCAACGGCATCGCCCAGTCCCCGGAAGGGCGCCGGGTGTTCCCCGACATGACCGTGGAGGAAAACCTGCTGATGGGCACCATCCCCATTGGCGACAAGTACGCCAATGAGGACATGCAGCGCATGTTCGAGCTGTTTCCCCGGCTCAAGGAACGGCGTACCCAGCGGGCCATGACCATGTCTGGCGGCGAGCAGCAGATGCTGGCCATTGCCCGGGCATTGATGAGCCGGCCCAAGTTGCTGCTGCTGGATGAGCCGAGCCTGGGCCTGGCGCCGATCGTGGTGAAGCAGATCTTCGCCACCTTGAGGGAGTTGGCGGCCACCGGCATGACCATCTTCCTGGTGGAGCAGAACGCCAACCACGCGCTGAAGCTCTCGGACCGCGCCTACGTGATGGTCAACGGCGAGATCCGCCTGAGCGGCACCGGCAAGGAACTGCTGGTCAACGAGGAGGTGCGCAACGCTTACCTGGGCGGCCACTGACCGTCCGCTCTGTGGATAAAGCATGCCCCGCCGGCCCGCGCCGCCGGGGCATTGTTATGCCCACCCCATCCCGTCCTCCCCTGTAGGCGCTGGCTTGCCAGCGAAGGGGGCCGCCTGACCGCCTTTCTGATTTCACCGAGCGCCGACTGGCGCTTTGCGCCTGCACCAAGCCTGTGTCCGGTAATTGTGGAAAACATTCCTGGCAAGCTGCTTTAACGCGGCATAAAGACGCTGCAAACAGTTGTTTTTCCACTGTTTTGACTTGTCCCCGTTTGCTGTGGAGCGGGCTGTGGGTAACGTGGGTGTAGCTGGCTGCAGGCCTTTAACCACGTGGCTTGCAGGCGATTGGTTGTTTTTTGATCGGTGCTTTTTATGGGAGCTGAAGGTGCGCTTGTCAACCTTTTTATTGTCGCAGCTGTACCTGGAAAAGGGTTGGGATAAGCCTGTGGATAAGTCTGTGATTAAACTCTGGAAAGACGGCTCTGAGCGGCGTAGTTACTGGCCTCTGGCCTTGTCAACCTTGACCGTGCGGTCATCTTTGCCCGGGCCGGCTGCATGGACCCGCGGTCCGGGTCAAGCAAAAAACTTCTGCTGGACCCGCGCAGGCCCTGTGGATAGCGGCTTTCAGCCCTTTGCACTTGCCCCCAAAGACTGTGGACCGGCCTGTGGATAAGGTGCGTGCACATGGCTGCAGGCCATGTAACCCGTGGCTTGGCGCCTGGTGAGTGTTTTTTGTACAGCGAGCATCGGGCGCGCTCACCGCTTGCGGCTCTTTACGGCCAACGGCGCGGTTGCCGGTAGGAGCCGGCCCGGGCATGCTGCGAAGCGTTTTTTATCGAAACGGCGGCTCGCCACCCAGCAAGGAGAACACCATGACTTCCACACTGTTCATTACGGGCGCGACTTCCGGTTTTGGCGAAGCCTGCGCCCGGCGCTTTGCCGCAGCCGGCTGGTCCCTGGTACTGACCGGCCGTCGCGAGGAGCGCCTCAGCGCCCTGTGCGCGGAGCTGTCCAAACAGACCGAGGTGCATGGCCTGGTGCTCGATGTGCGCGACCGCAAGGCCATGGAAGAGGCCATCGCCCAGTTGCCGCCTTCGTTCAGCAAGCTGCGCGGGCTGATCAACAACGCCGGCCTGGCCCTGGGCGTGGACCCGGCGCCCAAGTGCGACCTGGATGACTGGGACACCATGGTCGACACCAACATCAAGGGCCTGATGTACAGCACCCGCCTGCTGCTGCCACGGTTGATCGCCCATGGCCGCGGCGCAGGCATCGTCAACCTGGGCTCCATCGCCGGCAACTACCCGTACCCGGGCAGCCACGTCTATGGCGCGAGCAAGGCCTTCGTCAAACAGTTCTCCCTGAACCTGCGCTGCGACCTGCAGGGCACCGGCGTGCGCGTCACCAACATCGAGCCGGGGTTGTGCGAAAGCGAGTTCTCCCTGGTGCGCTTCGCCGGTGACCAGGCACGCTACGACGCCACCTACGCCGGGGCCGAGCCGATCCAGCCCGAGGACATCGCCGACACCATTTTCTGGGTGCTCAATACCCCGGCACACGTCAACATCAACAGCCTGGAGCTGATGCCTGTGAGCCAGACCTGGGCCGGTTTCGCCATCGAACGCAACGCCAAGTCATGAGCCTCCTGTAGCCGCTGCCGCAGGCTGCGACAGGGCCGCAGGGCCCTCCGGCGCCCGCAAGATCTTGCGCCTCCTGCGGAGGCGGTCGCAGCCTCGCCATCGCTCGGCAGCGGCTACAGTTGTACTCGGATACACATAAGCTGATTCGTTTCAGCTTGTGGTCAGCCCTGACAGGTTAGAATTCCCGCCAGAAATTTCGCCGCTGCCTCACACGAGGCGGCGTTTTTGAAGTTCGATAGGAGGAATTGTGAGTAACCGAGGTGAGCAGGCTCTGCTCAAACAATCGACCGTACTGATGTTCGCCGTGGCGATCGCCGGTATCGTCACGGGTTTTGTTTCTGGCGCCCAATCCATCTTGTTCGATGGATTTTTTTCGCTGATCGCCACCTTCATCAAGGTCCTGATGCTGATCACCGCCAAGCTGATCGCCAAGGAAAGCAACCACCGTTTCCAGTTCGGCTTCTGGCACCTGGAACCCATGGTGCTGCTGATTGAAGGCAGCTTCCTGATGCTCATCGCCATCTACGCCTTCCTCAATGGGGTGTTCGGCATCATCAACGGTGGCCGCGAGGTCGAGCTGGGGCTGGTGATTTTCTATGCGGCGTTTTTCGCCGTGGCGGAGTTCGCCTACTTCTTCTACGTGCGACGGCGTAACCGCAAGCTCAAGTCGTCGCTGATCCAGTTCGACAACATCAGCTGGCTGGTGGACGCGATGCTCTCGGTGGGGCTGCTGGTGAGCTTCATCATCGCCTTGCTGCTCAAGCAGTACGGGCACGGCCAGTGGGCGGTGTATGTCGACCCGGCGATCCTGATCCTGCTGGCCCTGAGCATGTTGCCGCCGGCGCTGAAGATCCTGCGCCCGGCCCTGCGTGATGTGCTGGGGATCGCCCCGGACCAGTTGGACGAAAAGGTCCGCAATGTGATGGAGCAGGCCAAGGCTGCCCATGGTTTCGACGACTACATCAGCTACGTGCAGAAGCACGGTCGGGCGCGGTTCATCGAGATCCATATCGTCTTGCCGGCGCACTATCCGCTGCAGGATGTGGCGACTCTGGACCGCTTGCGCGAGGAGATTTCCAGCCAGTTGGGAGAGGCCGACGCAGCACGCTGGCTGACCATCAGCTTTACCGGGGATCGCAAGTGGATCGCTTGATGGGCGGCGCCTGTTTCGCCGGCAAGCCGGCTCCTACAACACCGCGTAGGAGCCGGCTTGCCGGGGAAGGGCCTCAGGCAAAATATTCCGCCAGCCCGCGATAGCAGGTCGCCAGGTGATAAGGCGTGGTCGAGGGCATATCCTGCCGGCTGACCGCGCCGCTGGCATCCAGGCATTCATTCCAGCCCCCTGCATGCAGGAAATGCGCTTGCAGCGCCTTTAGCTGACGCAGCAAGGGCGCCTGGCCAGCCGGGCGCAAGGTCAGGGCACGCAGGTATTCGGCCTGGGCCCAGATACGCTGGGTGGCGTCCTTGACGCCGGCCCGGGGCGGTAGTTCGAGCGTGGCGCAGACGGCGCCGCTCTCGGGCTCGACTCCCAGTTGCTCGGTGAAGGCGAAGGCTCGTTCCACGGAAGAGTGCAGGGCGCTGCCGCGCAGTAACTGTGACGAGGCCAGCAGGAAGTACCACTCGAACTGGTGCCCCGGCTCGAACCAGTTATCCACAGCTCCCAGGGGCTTCTCCATCATCACCCCGTGCTGCGGGTCGATGAACTGCTGCTGCATGGCCTGGCACAGTTCCAGCAACGCGGCTTGCACCGCAGCGTCCTCGCGTACGGCCAGGATCGCGAGAAAGGCTTCGGCCAGGTGCATCAGTGGATTCTGCAGCGGCCCCGAACCCAATATGCACCAGTCCTCGGCGAGGCTGGCTTCGTAGAGCCCGTCGCCGCGGGCGAAGCGCTGGGCTACCACTTCCAGGGCGGCGTTGAGCACCGACTCCACCAGCGGCTCGCGGACCTTGGCCCAGTAGTGAGCGCAGGCGAAGAGGATGAAGGCGTGGGTGTAGAGGTCCTTGCGCCTATCCAGCGGCGCGCCTTCGGGGTCGATGCTGTAGAACCAGCCGCCGTGCTCGGCGTCGTGAAAGTGCCGCTGCAGCGAGCGGAACAGCGCGGCGGCGCGCTCCTGGGCAAAGGGCGCGGCGGCATCGCCGATCAATTGGGAGAACAGATACAACTGCCGGGCACAGGCCATGGCTCGATAGCGCTGCGGCGGCAGCGGCCGATGCTCGGCGTCCAGCGCCTCATAGGGCAGCGCCAACTGCGGATTCCAGCCCGGGCCTTGCCACAGCGGCACTATCACCTTGTGGAAATGCTGCTGCATGGCGTTGAACAGAGCGCTCGATTCAGGCGAGGTGGCGGAGCGGGATACATCGGGCATTGGCTGGCGTCGTCACGGCAGTTTTGAATGCGCGACATGTTACCAGAGAAGCCCCACAAGGCGGCTTGCCCGCCGAGTACGACCTGCTGGCAGGAGCTGGCTTGCCAGCGAAGGCGGCCCAAAGATCACCTCAGTCTTGCAGGAGCTGGCTTGCCTGCGAACGCGGCCCGCAAGACCGCCTTCGCCGGCACGCCGGCTCCTGCAGATGAAGCAGGGATCAGCCTGCCAGCAACCACACGCCCGTAGCGGCCGAGGCCGCACCGGCCAGGCGCACCAGCGGCGCTGCCGCCTGAGGCAGTACCCGTACCACGGCATAGCCGGCGGCATGCAGGGCCGCAGTGGCCGCCACAAAACCGGCGGCATAGGCCCAAGGGCTGGACATGTCCGGCAGTTCCAGGCCGTGGGCCACGCCATGGAACAGGGCAAACAGCGCGGTGGCGGCAATCGCCAGGCTCAGGGGCGGGCGCACGGCCAGGGCCACGGCCAGGCCCAGGGCCAATACCGAGGCGGCGATGCCGCTTTCCAGGGCCGGCAACTCCAGGCCCTCGAAGCCCAGCACACCACCGATCAGCATGGTGCCGACGAAGGTGCAAGGCAGCGCCCAGCGCGCGGCGCCTTGCTGCTGGGCGGCCCACAGGCCGACAGCGAGCATGGCCAGCAGGTGGTCGAGGCCGCTGATGGGGTGGCTGATACCGGCCATCAGGCCGTTGTCGCCATGGCCCGGGTGGGCGAAGGCCAGGGCCGGGGTCAGCAGCAGGGCCAGGGCCCCGAGGATGCGTTTTAGGGTCATGGAGTGGCTTTCCTTGTTGAGCGGATTGGGGTCGGGGATCAGGCAGCGGTGAGCAGGCCCTGGCGTTCGATGAAGGTGATGATGTCCGCCAGGCCCTGGCCGGTTTTCTGGTTGCTGAAGACGAACGGCTTGCCGCCGCGCATGCGCTGGGTATCGCTGTTCATCATCTCCAGGGAGGCTCCCACCAGCGGCGCCAGGTCGATCTTGTTGATCACCAGCAGGTCGGATTTGCAGATGCCCGGACCGCCCTTGCGCGGCAGCTTGTCACCGGCGGAAACGTCGATCACATAGATGGTCAGATCGGAGAGTTCGGGGCTGAAGGTGGCCGAGAGGTTGTCGCCGCCGGACTCCACCAGGATCAGGTCGAGCCCGGGAAAGCGCCGGTTCAACTGGTCCACCGCTTCCAGATTGATCGAGGCGTCTTCGCGGATCGCGGTGTGCGGGCAGCCGCCGGTTTCCACGCCGATGATCCGTTCCGGCGCCAGGGCCTCATTGCGTACCAGGAAGTCGGCGTCTTCGCGGGTGTAGATATCGTTGGTCACCACCGCCAGGTTGTAGCGCTCGCGCAGGGCCAGGCACAGGGCCAGGGTCAGGGCGGTTTTACCGGAGCCCACCGGGCCGCCGATGCCGACGCGCAGAGGTTGTGCGTTCATGAGTTTCTCCTAGGAACGGAACAGGCGGCTGTATTGGCGCTCGTGGGCCATGCTCGCCAGGGACAGGCCGAAAGCGGCGCTGCCATGATGGTTGGGGTCAAGGTTCGCGGCGTGGTGCTGGGCTTGCTGCAACAGTGGCAGCAGCTCGCTGGTCAGGCGCTGGGCGGCCTGCTGGCCCAGGGGCAGGGTCTTCATCAGCACCGCCAGCTGGTTCTCCAGCCAGCTCCACAGCCAGGCGGCCAGGGCGTCCGCTGGGCTGATGCGCCAGGCCCGTGCCGCCAGGGCCCAGCCCAGGGCCAGGTGTGGTTCGTCCTGGTGCGCCAGCAGTTCCCTGGCATCGCTGTCCAGTTCCGGCAAACCCTCCAGCAGTTGCTTGAGGGAATAACCCATCTGCCGGCTTTCCTGGTAAAGCTCGCGGGTTTCGCGGCTGGCCCGATGTTCCTCGCTCAACTGCTGCAAGCGGGCCCAGTCCTGGTCGGCTGCGGCCTGGCAGTGGGCGAGCAGCAGCGGTGCTTCGAAGCGTGCCAGGTTCAGCAGCAGTTGATCGCTGATCCAGCGGCGGGCGCTGGCCTGATCATTTACCCGCTGCTGCTCCACGGCCATTTCCAGGCCCTGGGAATAGCTGTAGCCGCCAATCGGCAACTGCGGGCTGGCCAGGCGCAGCAGGGCCCAGGCCGGGTTCATGGGCGGACGCCGAACTGGTGCAGGCGCGGCGGATAGTTGAAGTCTTCATCGCCGTGGCGCGAATGATGGTGGCCGCCGCCATAGGCGCCATGCTCGGGCTGGAACGGTGCCTCAAGGGGCGCGGTGCTGGCCCCCAGCTGTTCGAGCATGGCCTTGAGCACATAGTCGTCCAGCAGGCGCAGCCAGCCGTCACCCACCTGCAGGGCCACGTGGCGGTTGCCCAGGTGATAGGCGGCGCGGGTCAGTTCGAAGGCGTTGCGGCAGGTGACGTGCAGCAGGGCTTCCGGGCGGGCGCAGACCTTGACGATGCGCCCGTCCTCGGCCTCCAGGAACTCCCCATCGTGCAGCGGTGGCTGGCCCCGCTCCAGAAACAGGCCGACGTCTTCACCGGCGGCACTGAAACAGCGCAGGCGGCTTTTGCTGCGGGCCTCGTAAGTCAGGTGCAGTTCGGCGGACCAGGTGGCTTGGGGGGCGGTTCTGCGGTGGATCACCAGCATCGGAAAGCTTCCAGCTATGAGCGATGCACAAGCCAGAGCAAGGGCCTTGCCAATCACTCGGTGGAGAGGGAAAACCCTTTCTCGATGCCGGAACTGCGCCTGAAAAAGGGGCAAAACCTTGTTTCATCTTGTTACAAATTGATGCGCTGAGCTGATTTATAGCACTGAGTTGGTGCGCGGGAAATGTTTTTGCTGCAATCCGGTGCCCGGCGGGCGGGCAGGCGCAAACGCGTAGCCCAGAGCGGGGCGCATAGTGTGAAGGGGGAGCGGTGCGGGCGAGTTACTCGGTGCTGCCCAGGCCTTGCCAGTGCTTGAGGCCGATGAAGATGAAGCGCAGTTGCTGGGTGATCTTGGCCTGGGGCGTGAGGTGTTCGGGCAGGGCCTGGGCCGGGGGATCAATGATGTCGGGCAGGGTGGCGAACACGCTTTTGACGATCAGGTCGGCCATGACGCTGAGATCGGCAGCGTCCAGGTGCTGGAGCTTGGGCATCAGGGTGAGGTCGGCGGCGAGGTCCGAACTGATGTTCTCGCGCAAGGTGGCGATGGCCTGGCGAACCGGCAGCGAGCCGCCGTACTGCTCTCGGGCCAGAAACAGGAACTGCGAGCGCTTGGCTTCCACCACATCGAGGAAGATGCGTACCGAGGCATCGATGATGCCGCCCATGACGAATTCATTGTGGCGCACCAGGCGGATGGTTTCGCGAAAGGTCTGGCCGACTTCGCTGACCAGTTCCAGGCCCAGTTGGTCCATATCGCTGAAGTGCCGGTAGAAACCGGTAGGCACGATACCCGCGGCTTTCGCCACTTCCCGCAGGCTCAGGCTGCCAAACCCACGGCCACACTCCATCAGGTGCCGGGCGGCATCCATCAGGGCGTTGCGGGTCTGTTGCTTCTGTTCGGCGCGGGGCAGCATCGGCGGGGCGTTCTTTGCTCAATGGGAGCGGCGCACTCTAGCAAATCAACTTTGCCGGAGTCGAACTGCTGTCAGAGACAGGAGGGAGAGGCAGGGGGAAAAATGCAGCTGCTATAAAAGTCAAAGCCCGATCCAGGGATCGGGCTTTTTTCCAGGGCCATCATGGCCTCAGCTCGCAGCTTGATGACGTTCGGCCAGGCGATCAGCACCGCCTTCGGCAACGGTCTGACCTTGAGGTGTACGGCTGTAGCCATCTTCCACCAGGCCTTTCTCTTCCAGGCGATCACGGCCGCCTTCAGCTACGTTTTGACCTTGTGGGGTGCGGTCGTAGCCATCTTCGGCGACGTTCTGGCCTTGAGGTGTACGGTCGTAGCCATCTTCGGCAACGTTCTGGCCTTGAGGGGTGCGATCATAGCCGTCTTCGGCAACGCTCTGGCCTTGTGGAGTACGGTCATAACCGTCGGCAGCGACTTTGTTGCGTTCGATCAGGCGATCCGAACCGCCTTCGGCCAGGGTCTGGGTGAACACGCTGTGGCTGGCCTTGACCTGTGGGGTGGCTTGTTCAGCGGCTGGCAGGGCGAAGGCGTTGGCAGCCAGAACAGATAAGGCGAGGCTCAGTAAAAGTTGGCGTTTCATGATGGGTTGCTCCTTGGTAGGGCGATAAATTGGGTACGGAGCTAATGTTACCGCCGCTAAATCGATATAAAAGTTCATAAACACAATGGTAATAATCAACGGAATTGATTGTTTGCCGCGAAGGCTCTAGCTCGGGCGTTAACGCCGATTGCTTTTGCACCAGGGTGGGTATTTTCGACTCACTGCCGCTTCAGGGAGGGGCGGTTCGAGGTAACACAAAGCTGTCCGAGTGATCAGGAATGCAGGTTTTTTCAGCGGATCGGGTAGCCGGATTAAACCTGCGCAGGCTTTGTCAGTCGTAGTTTTCATGGCCGGTGATTTTTCCATCGGCAGTTCATCGATGCGTCGTGGTTGGGCGCTCAGTTGTCTTCAGGAGCCTCGTGCAATGACGCGCACTCGTAAAATTCTCGCCTGGTCCATCACTGGCCTGATCCTGCTACTGGCGGTGCTGGTACTGGTGATCGCGTTCTTCGATTGGAACCGGATCAAACCCACGCTCAATGCCAAGGTCTCCGAGGAGTTGCACCGGCCTTTCGCGATCAATGGCGATTTGTCGGTGGTCTGGCAACGCGAACCTGACGAAGGTGGCTGGCGGGCCTGGGTGCCCTGGCCCCACGTGGTGGCCCAGGACCTGACCCTGGGCAACCCGGACTGGTCCAAGGCGCCGCAGATGGTCAGCCTCAAGCGGGTCGAGCTGCGCATTTCGCCTCTGGCCCTGCTGGCGCAACGAGTGAGCATTCCGCGCATCGACCTCACCGAGCCCGACGCCGCGTTGCAGCGCCTGGCCGACGGGCGCGCCAACTGGACTTTCAAGTTCGACCCCAAGGACCCGAACGCCGAACCGTCCAACTGGACGGTGGACATCGGTGCCATCGGTTTCGACAAGGGCCACGTGACCCTCGATGACCAGAGCCTGAAGACCCAGCTGGACCTGCAGGTGGAACTGCTCGGCAAGCCGATCCCGTTCAGCGATATCGTCGGTGAAAGTGAAGCGAAGAAGGTGGCCGAGAAAGGCGCCGAGGCCCAGGCCTATGCCTTCGCCCTCAAGGTCAAGGGCCAGTATCACGGGCAGAAGCTCGCCGGCACCGGCAAGATCGGCGGCCTGCTGGCCTTGCAGGATTCCCGCAAGCCGTTTCCGCTGCAGGCCCAGGCGCAGATCGGCGACACCAAGGTGGAGCTGCGCGGCAGCCTGACCGACCCGCTGAACCTCGGCGCCCTGGACCTGCGCCTGAAGCTGGCGGGCACCAGCCTGGGCAACCTCTACCCGCTGACCGGAGTGACCCTGCCGGATTCGCCGCCCTATTCCACCGACGGCCACCTGACCGCCAAGCTGCACGATCCGGCGGGCGCGACCTTCAGTTACCAGGACTTCAACGGCAAGATCGGCGACAGCGACATCCACGGCAACCTGACCTACGTGGCCAGCCAGCCACGGCCCAAGCTCAGTGGCGCGCTGGTGTCCAACCAGTTGCTGATGAGCGACCTGGCGCCGCTGATCGGCGCCGACTCCAACGCCAAGCAGAAGGCCCGGGGCGGCGAGAGCAAGCAGCCGGCGGACAAGGTGCTGCCGGTGGAAGAGTTCCGCACCGAGCGCTGGCGGGACATGGACGCCGATGTGGAGTTCACCGGCAAGCGCATCGTCCACAGCGCCGAGCTGCCGTTCACCGATCTGTACACCCACCTGGTGCTCAACGACGGCCAGCTCAGCCTGGAGCCCCTGCGCTTCGGCGTGGCCGGCGGCAAGCTCGATGCCCAGATCCGCCTCAACGGCCACACCACGCCGCTGGAGGGCCGGGCCAGGCTGACGGCGCGCAATTTCAAGCTCAAGCAACTGTTCCCCACCTTCGAACCGATGAAGACCAGCTTTGGCGAGCTCAATGGCGATGCCGACATCGCCGGTCGCGGCAACTCGGTGGCGGCCCTGCTGGGCAGTGCCAACGGTGACCTGAAGATGCTGATCAACGATGGCGCCATCAGCCGCAGCCTGATGGAAATCGCCGGGCTCAACGTCGGCAACTATGTGGTCGGCAAGATGTTTGGCGACAAGGAAGTGAAGATCAATTGCGCAGCGGCCGACTTCGGCATCAAGAGCGGCCTGGCGACTTCCCGGCTGTTCGTCTTCGACACCGAGAACGCCATCATCTACATCGATGGCACCGCCAATATGGCCAGCGAGCAACTGGACCTGACCATCACTCCGGAATCCAAGGGCCTGCGCCTGTTCTCCCTGCGCTCGCCGCTTTATGTACAGGGCAAGTTCATCCAGCCCAGTGCCGGGGTCAAGGCCGTGCCCCTGGTACTGCGCGGTGCCGGCATGGTGGCCCTGGGGGTGATCGCCGGGCCGGCGGCGGGCCTGCTGGCGCTGGTGGCGCCCAGCGGCGATGAGCCCAACCAGTGCGCGCCGCTGTTGCAGCAGATGCGCTCGGGCAAGGCACCGGTGACGGTGAAACCGACTCATTAAGGGCCAGTGCGCGCGGCCAGAAAAAAGCCCGCCGCTGCAGGCAGGGCGGGCTTGGGGGAGAGGGCGTTACAGGTCGTTGAGGATGTCTGCCATGTCGTCGGCGTGTTCTTCTTCCTGGGCCAGGATCTCTTCGAACAGGCGGCGGGTGGTGGGGTCCTTGTCACCGATGTACTGGATGATCTCGCGGTAGCTGTCGACCGCGATGCGCTCCGCCACCAGGTCCTCGTAGACCATTTCCTTCAAGGTGTTGCCGGCCACGTACTGGGCATGGGAGTGCTTGGACAGCAGGTCGGGGTTGAACTCCGGTTCGCCACCGAGCTGGACGATGCGCTCGGCCAGTTTGTCGGCGTGCTCGGCTTCCTGGGTGGCGTGTTCGAGGAACTCGCTGGCGGCGACGCTGGCCTTGATCCCGTTGGCCATGAAGTAGTGGCGCTTGTAGCGCAACACACACACCAGCTCGGTGGCCAGCGACTCGTTGAGCAGGCGCAGTATCTCCTCGCGATCGGCGTTGTAGCCCTCGGTCACGGCTCCGTTTTCCACGTGTTGGCGGGCCCGTTCGCGCAGGGTGTTCACATCAGACAAATGCATGTCGCTCATCTCGATCTCCTGGAGGCTAATCCGATTTACGCCAGGCTCTGTTGGCCTGATCGCTACCTTGGTTGTGAGTCGCGGCGGCGGCAAAAAGTTTTATCGGATGTGCCCGGCGGTCAACTGCGTGCCAGTGGCGGGTGCCCGGCCAGCAATGATTCCTGCTGCAGCCATTGAAGGAAGGCGCGCACCGGCGGATGGCGCTCGCGGCCGGGCACGCACAGGGCGCTGTAACCGGCGCCGTCCACCTGGACTTCGGGTCGGTAGGGCTGCAGCAGGCCGCTGGCCACGCTCTGGGACACCAGTATGTCGCTGGCCAGGACCAGGCCCTGGCCGGCAATGGCCGCTTGCAGGGCGTACTGTTCCTCGTCGTAGGAGCGGATCAGCGGCGCGTCATCGAACCAGCTTTCCCCGGCCTGGGCGCACCAGGCCTGCCAACCGTCGGCATACAGCCGGGAGTTGCGCCAGTGCACGCTGATCAGGGTCGGTGCCTGCTGGCGGGCCAGGGCCACCTGCTGGGGCGAGCCGTAGACTGCGAAACGTTCGTCGAACAGGCACAGGCCGTGCAGGTCCAGGTAGCCCTCCTGGCTGTAGCGGATCGCCACGTCGATGCTGGCGTCCTGTTGCAGGTCCACCACCTCGCATTGGGTATCCAGGCGCAGGCTGATGCCGGGGTGCCGGGCATAGAAGTGCCCCAGCCGCGGCACCAGCCACAGGGCGGCAAAGGCCGCGGTGGTGGAAACGGTCAGTTGGGCATTGCTGGGCGTGGGCCGCAGCGTATCGACACTCTGGGTCACCTCCAAAAGAGCACTGTGCAAGCTGTGAAACAAGCGCTGGCCGGGCTCGGTCAGGCGCACCTGGCGCGGCAGTCGTTCGAACAGCGCCACCCCCAGCCAGTGCTCCAGGCTGCGGATCTGGTGCGACACCGCGGTGGGCGTCACCGACAGGTCCTCGGCGGCGGCCTTGAAACTCAGCAGGCGCGCGGCGGACTCGAAAGTGCGCAGGGCGGTGAGGGGCAGGTGGGCGAACATCGAGTGCTCCATGGCTGAGATAAATTCATCTGGAAGAAATTCTGTTCATTTGTTGCAGTGCAGCTGTGCTCTTAGCTTTAGCGCGGACCGGCCTTGGTTTCAAGGCCGCCATCAGCAACCCGTCTGAGGCAGATGAGATGAGTACAGTTCTTGCGATCCACGGTAGCCCACGGGGCGAGCGTTCCCACAGCCGGCGCCTGGCCGACGCCTTCCTCCAGGCCTGGCAAGCGGCCAATCCCCAGGGGCGGTTGACCCGGCGCGAGGTTGGCCGGGGTGCCTTGCCCCACGTCAGCGAAGCCTTTATCGCCGCCGCGTTTTATCCACAGCCCGAGGCGCGGCCGCTGTCGATGCAGGCCGACCTAGCCCTGAGCGACGAACTGGTGGCGGAGTTGCTTGGCCATCAGCGCCTGGTGATCTCGGCGCCAATGCACAACTTCAGCGTGCCCAGCGGGATCAAGGCCTGGGTCGATCACATCGTGCGCCTGGGGCTGACCTTCAACACCCTGCAGGACAACGGCGTGGCCCAGTACCAGCCTCTGGTGCAGGGCAAGAAGGTGTTGATCGTTACCAGCCGCGGCGGGGGCGGCTTTGGCCCGGGGGGCGAGCATGAAGCGATGAACCACGCGGACCGCTGGTTGCGCACGGCCCTGGGTTTTATCGGTATCGAAGACGTCACCGTGGTTGCGGCGGAGGGCGAGGAGTCGGCGCCCGAGCGTTTCGCGCAGTCCTGTGGCGAAGCCCAGCAGCGCCTGCTGGCCCTAGCGCAGAGTTTCTGAGGGGGAGGCGCCATGGCCTGGATGTTCCTGCTGCTGGCGGCGGCCTTCGAGGTCACGTTCGCCATGGGCATGAAGTACGCCGAGGGCTTTACCCGGCCCTGGCCGTCGCTGCTGACGGTGGTCGCGGCGGTGGGCGGGATCTGTTTCCTGACCCTGGCCATGCGCGAGTTGCCGGTGAGCGTGGCCTACCCGATCTGGACCGCCATCGGTTCCCTGGGCACGGTGCTGCTGGGCTGCCTGCTGCTGGGAGAAAGCCTGACGGCGGTCAAGCTGGTGTCGGTGGGGCTGATCGTGGCGGGGGTGGCCGGGCTGAAGTAGCTGCCGGGAGAAACGGGCTGTCACCGGTTTGTCGCCAAAGCGTCATGGGGGCTGACGACGGCCCCGGTTATGGTCTAGCTTTCAGCCAGCCCCGCTGCCTTCGCACAAGGATGTCGCCGCATGTCCCAAGAGCTTGCCACCCGTTACCCCCTGGTCCTGGTGCCCGGCATGCTCGGCTTTGTCCGCCTGCTGCTGTACCCCTATTGGTACGGGATCATTCCGGCCTTGCGCCGCGGCGGGGCGCAGGTGATCGCGGTGCAGGTCTCGCCGCTCAATTCCAGCGAGGTGCGCGGTGAGCAGTTGCTGGCGCAGATCCAGCGGATCATGGCCGAGACCGGCGCCGCCCGAGTCAACCTGATCGGCCACAGCCAGGGCGCGCTCACCGCGCGCTACGCCGCCGCCAAGCGCCCGGACTGGGTGGCCTCGGTAACGTCGGTGGCGGGGCCCAACCATGGCTCCGAGCTGGCGGATTATCTGCAACGGCATTCACCCGCCCATAGCCTGCGGGGGCGAGTGCTGAGCCTGCTGCTGAGGGGGATTTCAAGCCTGATGCGGTTGCTGGAAACCGGCTATCGCGGACCGAAGCAGCCGGTGGATATCCATGCTTCGCACCAGTCCCTGACCACCGAGGGCGTGGCCCTGTTCAACCGCCAGTACCCCCAGGGGTTGCCGCAGGAATGGGGCGGGCAAGGGCCGGCGCAGGTCGACGGTGTGCACTACTACTCCTGGTCCGGCATTTTGCAGCCGGGCAAGACCAACCGCGGGCGTAACCTGTTCGACGGCACCAACCGCAGTTGCCGGCTGTTCGCCCGCACCTTCGTCCGTGAAGCCGGCCAGTGCGACGGTATGGTGGGGCGCTACAGCTCGCACCTGGGGCAGGTCATTGGCGATGATTACCCGCTGGACCATTTCGATATCGTCAATCAGTCCCTGGGGCTGGTGGGCAAGGGCGCTGAGCCGATCCGCCTGTTCGTCGAACATGCCCGGCGCCTCAAGGCCGCCGGCCTCTGATCTCAGCGTTGCCCGGCAGAAGCCGGCTTGCCGGCGAGCGGTCCCAGCACGGTGGTCCAGCGTTCCGAGAGAATCACCCCGCCCAAGGTCAGCAAGCCACCCACCAAATGGAACCAGGCCAACTGCTCATGCAGCACCACTGCCGCAATCAGCGCCGTGATCAACGGCAGCAGATTGAAAAACAGCGTGGTCCGGCTTGGCCCCAGGCGCACCACCGCCTGCATCCAGGCCAAGGGCGCGAGCATCGAAGCCAACAGGCAGGCATAGAGCACCAGCGGAATGTTCTGCAGAGTCGGGCCTACCTTCGGCGAAGCCAGGAACAACGGTAGCAGCACCACGACCGCCACCAGCACCTGCAGATACAACAGCACCAGCGGCGGCAGGCGCAGCTGCCATTTCTTCAGTAGGGTGCTGTAGATGGCGTAGGCCAGGGTGGCCACCAGCATCATCGCGTCCCCCAGGTTGACCCCGTGTTGCAGCAGCGCGGCCAGGCTGCCGGAGGACACCACCACCAGCACCCCGGCGAAGGACAGCACGGCGCCCACCAGGGCTCCGGCAGTCAGGCGCTGGCCCAGGGCCGCGATGGCCATGGCCAGGGACATCAGCGGCATCAGCGAAAGGATGATGCCCATGTTGGTGGCCGAGGTCAGGCTGGCGGCGAAGTAGGCCAGGCTCTGGTACACCGCCATGCCCAGCACGCCGAGAATGGCGATGCGCCAGAGGTTGGGGCGGACCTCCGGCCAGTGCTTGATCACCGGCTTGAGCATGAAGGGGGTGAACAGCAGGCCCGCCAGCAACCAGCGATAGAAGCCGATCTCCGCGGGAAAGATCGCGCCCACGGCGAGTTTGTTGATCACGGTATTGCCGGCCCAGATAAAGATGGCCAGCAGTGGATAAGCGTATTGCATGGAGACAACCAGACAGTTGATGAAGGCTGATTATCCTCTTGTCCGGATCAATGCCTATACTGCGAACCGGACAACCCGCCCCGACATCCGGACAGCATGAGCAAAAAACACATCGATCTCCTGGATTTCCACGGACTGCCCGCGCCGGTGTACTTCCGCTATGCCGACTTCGCCGCCCACAGCCATGCCCTGGAGCATCGCCACCCCTGGGGCTGCCTGGAGTATTCGGCCCACGGCGTGATGCACATGGAGATTGCCGGCCAGCGTTTCATGTCGCCGCCGCAATATGCGGTGTGGGTGCCGCCACAGACGCCCCACAGTTTCTACACCGCGCAGCCGATCAACTACCGCGCCGTACTGCTGGCCCCGGAGCTGTGTGCCGAGTTGCCGGCCGCGGGCAGTACCCTGGCCATCAGCGAGATCCTCAAGGCGATCCTCAAGGACTTCGCCGCCCGTGACGTGCAGATCCCCGAGGGTGAGGCCGACCAGCGCCTGGCCCAGGTGCTGCTGGACCAGTTGCGCCAGGCGCCGGTGCATACCTGTTACCTGCCCTACGCCAGCAGCCCCGACCTGCTGCGGGTGCTCCAGGCCCTGCAGGCCGAACCGGGCAACAACCAGCCTTTGGCCCACTGGGCGGGGCTGGCCCATGTCAGCGAGCGGACCCTGGCCCGGCAGTTTGTGCGCGAATTGGGCATGAGTTTTGGCGAATGGCGCCAGCGCCAGCGTTTCCTGGCCTCCATCGAGGCCCTGGAGAGCTCGCGCAGCATCCAGGAAATCGCCTTCGACATGGGCTACAGCAGCGCCTCGGCGTTTATCGCGATGTTCCAGCGCCAGGCTGGCAGCACGCCGGAGCAGTATCGCCGGGCCGGCCTGCAGAACAGGTGAAGGTGTAACAGGCTTTGTCTACACTGCGCTGGAGGCCGTGCCCGTCGGTGCGGTGACAAGGAGAAAACTCCATGAAGATGTTGCGTATTCCGTTGTTGATGGTGGGCCTGCTGCTGTGCTCCCAGGGTTTTGCCGCCACCGCCCAGCAGAACAAGATGACCACCTGCAATGCCGAGGCCACCGCCAAGACCCTAAAGGGCGATGAGCGCAAAGCCTTCATGAGCACTTGCCTCAAGGCGGCCCCGGCAGCTGCGGCTACCCCGTCCACGCCTCAGGAAAGAATGAAGACCTGCAACGCCACGGCCACCACCCAGGCGCTCAAGGGCGATGCGCGCAAGGCGTTCATGAGTGATTGCCTGAAGAAGAAATGAGCCTGAATCGATGGGGCTGAGGTATCGCGCGCTACAAAACCTTGGCCTGCATCGGTTTTTTCAGAGTTTCGCAGCACGTAAACCATTAGCTTTCAATGAGATAGGTCTGACAGCTACCGCTCGTCGCTTTTTTGTTATGTAATTTTTTTTACATTTACACTTTGTTCCCTTCGAAAACAGGTGCCGGGACGCACCACGCGGACGTTTGGCCAGCCAAAATCCGTGATTCTAGGGAATGGAAAGCATGTCGCGTTTTGGCTTGTTCAGGCCTGTAGTAGCGTTTTGTGCTTTGTCTGCTTCGCTCGCGCTCAGTGCCGCGCCGCTGCAGACGCCGGGTGATCGCGACCTGATTCGGGATCGCCAGCAGCAGTTGCTGCAAGAGCAGCAGAAGCGCCTCGACGAACTCCAGCAACTCCCCGGCAAGACCTTGCCCCCCGAGCCTGCCCCGCAACCGGGCGAGCAGCGCTGCTTCACCATCAAGACCGTGATTCTCAAGGGTGCCGATCATCTTTCCGCCGCCGATCGCGAGCGCCTGGTGGCGCCCTATCGCGACCAGTGCCTGTCGGTGACGCAGATCAACACCCTGCTCAAGGCCATCACCCATCACTACCTGCAGCAGGGCTATGTCACCACCCGGGCCTACCTGCCGGCCCAGGAACTGGCCTCGGGGCAACTGACCATCGTGGTGGTCGAAGGCCGCCTGGAGAGCCTGGACAGTTCCGCCCTGGCCAGCTCGCGGGAACTGGCCATGGCCTTTCCCGGCACCACCGGCGAGGTGCTCAACCTGCGGGAGCTGGAGCAACTGGTGGACCAGCTGACTCGCCTGCCTTCGCGCCAGGTGGAACTGGAACTGGCCCCGGGAGAGAAACTGGGTGACAGCCGTGTCGGGCTCAAGGGCCAGCGTCTGAAACCCTGGCGGGTATCGGCCACCCGCAACAACAGCGGCGACAAGAGCACCGGCGAGCAGCAGGCCGGCCTCGGCCTGGACTGGGACAGCCCCCTGGGCCTGGCAGACCAGCTCAGCCTGCGGGCCAACCAGGACACGGTCAGTGACCGCTGGCGCCACTCCGACAACCAGAGCCTGTTCTACAGCCTGCCCTGGGGCTGGTGGACCCTCAGTTATTCCTACAGCCAGAGCTACTACCGCACCCGCAATGACAGCACCGGCTTCGACTTCACCATGGACGGCGAAAGCAAGAACCAGCAGTTGCGCGCCGAACGGGTGCTGCACCGCGACAACCTGAGCAAGACCGGCATGAGCCTGGGCCTGAGCCAGTTGCGCACGCGCAACTACATCGATGACAACCTGATCGACGTGTCCAGCAACCGCATCACCGAAAGCCAGCTGGGCTTTAACCATGGGCGGCGCATCGGCAATGCCCTGGTCAACGCCGACATTGGCTGGCAGCAGGGCATCGGCGCCCTGGATGCCCAGGGCAGCGGCAATCCCCATGGCAGCGAGCCAGTGGCCCGTTACAACAAATACAGCCTGACCCTGAGCTACCTGCAGCCCTTTCGCCTGTGGAACGAAAACTTCAGCTTCGACAGCCTGGCCACCGGGCAGCGCAGCGAGGACGTGCTCTTCAGCCCCCAGCGTATCAGCCTCGGCGGCCTCAACTCGGTGCGTGGCTTCCAGGACCAGACCCTGTCCGGCAACAGCGGCGGCTACTGGCGCAACCAACTGCGCTGGCGCCGTGCGGTGACCTGGCCGGCGTTGCAGCCTTTTGTCCAGGAATACGGCATGGCCTTTGCGTATGACGTGGGGGTGATCAAGGGCGATCGCTACAACCATGATGCCCGCGGCCGCATGAGCGGCAATGCCCTGGAACTCAATGCCCGCGGCCAGTACCTGGCTGCATCCGTCAGCTTCGCACGCTCCCTGGAGCGACCGGCAATTATCGAGAGGCGAGAGCACCCGGTGTACTTCCGGGTAGACCTGTTCTTCTGACTCGCCCGCAACGTTATTGAATGGATGATTCGCACATGGACGTTCGCAAGCCTTTTGCCCAATGCATTGCCCTGTCGTTGTCGGGGATCCTGTTTCTCAACCCGATCGTCAGCGTGGCCGCAGGCCTGGCCCTGGACCCGGCCGCGGGGGGCAACGCCACCATCGGCGCGGCCGGCAATGGCGTACCCATCGTCAACATCAATGCCGCCAACGGCGCCGGCTTGTCCCACAACAAGTTCAGCGAATACAACGTCGGCAGCAACGGCCTGATCCTCAATAACGGTACCGGCTCGACCCAGAACACTCAGCTGGGCGGCTACATCATGGGCAACCCCAACCTCAAGGGGCAGGCGGCCCAGGTCATTCTCAACGAAGTCACCGGCAGCAATCGCAGTAAGCTGGCGGGCTATACCGAAGTGGCCGGGCAGTCGGCCCGGGTGATCGTCGCCAACCCCCATGGCATCACCTGCAACGGCTGCGGCTTCATCAACACCCCACGGGCCACCCTGACCACCGGCAAGCCGGTGATCGAAGGGCAGAAACTCGATCGCTTCCAGGTCGATGGCGGCGACATCAGCATCGAAGGCGCCGGCCTCAACGCCAGCAACATCGACCAGTTCGACCTGATCACCCGCAGTACCAAGCTCAATGCCGACCTGTACGCCAAGAAGCTCAACGTCATCACCGGGCGCAACGACGTCAAGGCCGATGATCTGAGCGTCACGGCCCGGGATGCCGACGCCAGCGCCAAGCCGGAACTGGCCATCGACAGCTCGGCCCTGGGCGGCATGTACGCCGGGGCGATCCGCCTGGTGGGCACGGAAAAGGGCGTGGGGGTGAACATGTCCGGGGAAATGGCGGCCAGCACCGGTGATATCCAGATCGACGCCAACGGCAAGGTCACGGTCGCCGGCATGGGCGCCAACCAGGCCATCGCCATCAAGGCCCAGAGCATCGAGCTCAAGGGCAAGGCCTACGCCGGTACCGAGGCGACCCTGCAGGCTGCCGAGCAGATCCAGGTGCAGACCAGCCTGGCGGCCCGGGACCGGGTCCAGGTGGTAGACGCCGCGCAGGTAGTCAACCACGGCATCATCGAAGCCGGAGTCAACACCGACAACAGCCGCAACGATCACGGTGAGGTCAAGCTGACCGCCGGCACCCTGGAGAACCACGGCAACGTACTGGCCAGCCGCAACCTGGAGCTGACCGCGCGCCAGGCCCTGAACAACCAGAACGGGGTGATTCAAGGGCCCAAGGTCGAGGTCAAGACCGCGCGCCTGGTCAACCAGGGCGCACAGGCCCGGGTGCTGGCACAGCACGAGCTGGTGCTGACCACCCCGGCCATCGCCAACCTGGGCGGCCTGATCCGCTTTGGCGACCAGCAGGCCGCGACGCTCACTCTGGATAGCCTGAACAACAACGGCGGGCGCCTGGAAGTGGCGGGCGCCGACCTGACCCTCAAGGCCCGCGAAGTGAGCAACCAGAAAGGCTCGATGATTGCCGACCGGGTAGAGATCAGCGCCGGGCGGTTGGACAACCAGCAGGGCCTGATCGGGGCCAGCCAGGGCAGCGCCACCTTCAAGGTCAGCGAGCAGTTGAACAACAATGGTGGCCAGCTCCAGGCCCAGACCCTGCTGGAAACCCAGGGCGCAGAGTTGCTCAACCAGGGCGGCAAGCTGCTGGCCGACCAGATCAAGATCACTGGCACGCGCCTGGACAACAGCCAGAAGGGCCTGGTCAGCGCCGAGAAGGGCGAGTTGCAGGTGAACCTCGCCCAGGACCTGATCAATGCGGGTGGCAAGCTCCAGGCCACATCGCTGCTCAGCCTCAAGTCCGCCAGCGTGGATAACCGCGCTGGCACCCTGGTTGCTCCGCAGCTGACCCTCACCAGCAGTGGCAAGCTCGACAACCAGGGCGGCACGGTGGATGCCACCGGGCTTGAGCTGCACACCGCGGACATCGACAACCAGGGCGGCCTGCTGCAAGGCAAGGACAACCTGCTGCTGGAAGCCCGGGACCTGGCCAACAACCAGGGCCAGGTGATCGGCAACGTACTGACTGCCAACCTCGACAGCCTCAGCCAGAACCAGGGCGGGGTACTCAGCGCCGAAGCCGGCCAGCTGACCCTGACGGTCAAGCAGCATCTGAACAACGCCCTGGGCCATTTGCAGGCCAAGAACGGCGATGTGCAGATCGGCTCCGGCAGCCTGAACAACCAGGGCGGCGTGGTGGTGGGCAATCAATTGCTGCTGACCAACAACGGCCTTTTGGACAACCGTGGCGGGCAACTGGTGGGCGACCGCCTGAGCCTGAGCACCCAGCGCCTGGACAACCAGGGCGCAGGCCTGCTGGCGGCGGGCAGCGACGGCTTGCTGCTGACCTTGACTGCCGACGGCGCCACCCCGGGGCAGTTGCTCAACAGCCAGGGGCGCCTGCAAAGCGACGGGCATCTGCAAGTCAACGGCGGCCAACTGAACAACAGTGGCGGGGTGATCCTCGGCGAGAGCGTCGGGATCAACGCCGCGGGCCTGGACAACAGCGCCAGGGGCGCAGTGGTGGCCAAGACCGGGGGGCTGCATGTGGCCCTCAACAACGGCGTATTGAACAACAGCGCCGGGGTCATCGACGCCGGTGACCAGGCACTCAAGGTCACCCAGCTGGCCCGTCTCGACAACCAGGGCGGCACCCTCAAGGGCAAGCACCTGGAGGTCGATGGCGGCGCGCTGGACAACCGCCAGGGGCAACTGCTCGCTGGCAGCGATGGCCTGAACATGGTGGCCGGGGGCCTGAACAACGCCGAAGGGATGATCCTGGCCCAGGGCGGCCATGGTGAAGTCACCCTGGGCCAGGGCAGCCTGGACAACCGTGGCGGCACCCTGCAGGGCGCGACCCTGGCGGTGACGGCCGGGGCTGTGGATAACAGTGCCCTGAACGGCAAGGCCGGCTTGATCAGCAGCCAGGCCGGCAACCTGAAACTGGTGGTGGATCGCCTCACCAACCAGGCAGGCAAGCTCTACGCCAACGGCCTGCTCAGCGCGTCCGGACAGACCCTGGACAACCGCTGGGGCGGCGAAATCAGCGCCCAGCAGTTGGACCTGACCACCGCGGCCAACCTCTACAACCAGGGCGGCCTGGTGGAGTCGGCCGGCTCGCTGCTGCTGGTGGGCGGCAACCTGGACAACAGCGCCGGCGGGCGAATCCGCGCCGTAGGCGGGGAGCAAAGCCGGATCAGCCTGGGTGGCAGCCTGTACAACCAGGGCGGTAGCCTGGCCCTGGGCTCCAACGCCTTCAGCCTGAATGCGGGCAACCTGAACAACGTCGGCGGCAGCATCGAGCACGCTGGCAACGGCCTGTTCAAACTCGACCTGGGCGGGCTCTCGGGCCTCCAGGGGCGCATCACCGGCCTGGGCCGGGGCGACTGGGACATCGGCTGGGTGGACCGCAGCGGGCTGATGCAGCTCAACGGCGCCCTGGACCTGAGCACCGGTGGCGATCTCAACCTCAGTGCCGGCGACCGTATCGCCAGCGCCAGCGGCCTGCGGGTGGGCGCCGCAACCCTGAACAACGCCGGGGAACTGGCCACTGACGGCTACCTGACCCTGGACCTGGGCGGCAACCTGAACAACAGCGGCCTGCTGTCCTCCCGAGGCAAGCTCACGGTGGGCGCCAGCGACCTCAACCAGAACGGCGGTCGTATCGCCAGCGGCGGCGACACCGAGCTGAACCTGCGCGGCACCCTGGACAACCTGGGCCGGCTGATCGCCAGCCAGAACCTCTACGTGTCGGCGGGGCAGATCAACAACCGCGGCACCCTGGGCGCCCTGGGGCAGATGCAGCTGCGCTCCAGCAACGGCATCACCACCTCGGCCGACACCCTGATCTACAGCGGCGGCGACATGCTCCTGCGGGGCAACGGCCTGGCCAACAGCTACGGCGACATCTACAGCGCCGGCAACCTCAGCTTCGCCGCCCTCGACGGGGGCCGCGCGGCCCTGCTGAGCAACCGCTCCGGAACCATCGAAAGCGAGGGCGACATGAGCCTCAACGTGGCGTTGCTGCAAAACGCCATGGACCAGTACCAGGTCGGCGAAACCATCACCCAGCGCAATATCGTGATCAACTGCACCGACTGTTCCGGCGATTACCACACCGCCACTTACATCGTTAACACCACCTACGAAGGCACTATGGGCGAGCACTCCGCTGGCGCCCGCCTGGTGTCCAACCGTGACCTGACCATCAATGCCGATACGGTGGAAAACGACCAGAGCCTGATCGCCGCCAACCGCGATGTCTCCATCACCGCCAACAACCTGTACAACCGGGGCCTGACCCTGAACAAACGGGTCGAGAGCATCAGCTATTTCCTGCACGGGGTTTCCCAGGGCGCGTTCCGCGCCGCCGAGCGCGCCACCATCGCCTGGAACGCCGCCAACGCCAATCGCGCGCCGGGCCAGCAGGACCCTCTGCCGACCGTGGTGACCCAGTACCCGATCTACGAACCCGCCAGCCACACGGTGATCACCCCGGGCTCCCAGACCGCCTACGCCTCCACCCTGCAGGCCGGCCAGCGCCTGCACCTGCAGGTCAGTGGCACCCTTGAAAACGGCGTGCAGAGCGAACAGACCCGCGCCCAGCTCACGGGGCAGACGCTACAGAACAACCTGACCCAGGTCGGTGGCCAGGTGATCACGGTCAACGCCCAGAGCTCCGCGGCGGCCAACCAAGTGGCCAAGGATGTGCAACGCATCGAGAAGATCGGCGCCGACGGCACCACCCAGGTCAGCTTCGTCCCGGTGGATTTCTCCGGCGTGCCGTTCGCCGCCGTGGACCCGACCTCGCTGTCGAGCTTCCGCGTGCCTCAGGGCGAGTACGGCCTGTTCGTCAAGAGCCAGAACCCCCAGGGCCGCTACCTGATCGAGACCAATCCGACCTTCACCGACCTGTCGCGCTTCATGAGCTCGGACTACATGCTCGGCCACCTCAACTACAACACCGACCAGACCTGGCGCCGCCTGGGCGACGGCCTGTACGAGACCCGGCTGATTCGCGACGCAGTGCTGGCCCAGACCGGCCAGCGCTTCCTGGCGGCCGGGCTGACCAGCGACTACGACCAGTACCGCTACCTGATGGACAACGCCATCGCTTCCAAGGACCAGTTGAACCTGAGCATCGGCGTGTCCCTGACCCCGGCCCAGGTGGCCTCGCTGACCCATGACATCGTGTGGATGGAAACCCGCGAAGTGCAGGGTGAGAAAGTGCTGGTGCCGGTGCTCTACCTGGCCCAGGCGGAAACCCGCAACCTGCGCGGCGGCAGCCTGGTGCAGGGGCGCGACATGACCCTGATCGCCGGCGGCGACCTGAGCAACGTCGGTACCCTGCGGGCCAGCAACGACCTGAGCGTGAATGCTGGCGGCAGCCTCTACCAGGGCGGCCTGATCGAGGCCAACGATCGGGTCAGCCTGATGGCCCAGGACAGCGTGCGCAACGCACTGGCCGGGGAAATCCGCGGCAACCAGGTCAGCGTCACCTCGATCAAGGGCGACATCATCAACGACCGCACCGCAGTGGCCGTCGGCTACGGCTCGGGCAATCGCACCATACTCGACCAGGGCAGCCAGATCACCGCGCGCCAGCAGCTGGACCTCAGCGCCGGTCGCGACCTGACCAACCTCGGCCAGCTCGCCAGTGCCGGCGATGCCAAGCTCAGCGCCGGTCGCGATATCGACCTGCTGGCGGTGCAGGACCACACCTTCACCCAGAGCGCGATCCGTCGCGGCCTGGTGACCAACGACACGGTGCAGACCCTGGGCTCCAGCGTGACCACCGGCGGCAACCTGGAACTCAATGCCGGGCGCGACCTGGCGGTGGTAGCGAGCCAGGTCAGCGCCGGCAACGACCTGTCCCTCAATGCCAAGCGCGACATCGTCATCGCCTCGGCCCAGGACGAGCAATCCTCGACCTTCTACCAGAAGAAGAAAGGTTCCTGGGGCAAGAGCAAGACCACCCGCAGCGCCGATTCCTCCACCACCAACGTGGCCTCCGAGATCAGCGCCGGGCACGACCTGATGGTCAACGTCAGCCAGGACAAGGATGGCCGTATCAGCCTCAACGGCGGACGCGACGTCACCGTGGTCGGCAGCCAGCTCAAGGCCGGCAACGACCTGCTGGTGGGCGCTACCCGGGACGTCAGCCTGGTCTCGGCCCAGGAGCAGCAGGACAGCGCCTACAGCCAGAAGAAGAAAGGCAGCTTCGGCCTGAGCAAGAGCGGCAACAGCCGCACCTCCAGCAGCACCACCCAGGTGGGCAGCGAGCTGAGTGCCGGTAATGACGCCGTGGTGATCGCCGGGACCAACGTCAACCTCTCGGCCAGTTCCATCGAAGCCAAGCGCGATGCCGAAGTGCGTGCCGGTCTGGTGGACAAGAATGGCGATATCAACCTGATGGATGCCGCCAACACTTCCAGCAGCCAGAGCGACAAGTACAAGAGCAAGGTCGGGCTCTCCAGTTCCGGCGGTTTCATCTCGGTCGCTTCGGGGAAAAAATCCGGGCAGGAGCACCTGCAGAGCCAGAGTGTCGGTAGTGTGGTCAGCGCCGGACGCGACACCACCCTGCAAGCCGCACGTGACGTCAACATGATCGGCAGCACGGCAGCGGCAGTGCACGACCTCAAGGTCGGCGCCGGGCGCGATGTGAATGTCCTGGCCGGCAGCAATAGCCAGGATCAGAGCCACTGGAAATCGGAGAAACACACCGGCTTGTCCCTGTCCAGCGATCGCAACGGCGTCACCGCGTTCCTCGGCCATGAAAGCCTCAAGGAAAAATCCCGCAACGCCCAGGAAACGGTGGCGCCGAGCCAGTTGCTGGCCGGGCAGGATGCGACCATCAAGGCCGGACGTGACCTGACCCTGGAAGGCTCGCGGGTGGACGCCAAGCGTGATGTCAACCTGCAGGCCGGGCACGACATCAACATTGACGCCGGCAAGGAAACCAGCATCGAGGAACGCAGCAAAAGTCGTGATCGCAATGGTCTGACGGTCAATGTCAGCCACAACTTCGGCAACACCATGGATGCCCTCAAGGGCACGGGCAAGGGCGAGGACGGGGTCAGCAAGACCTCCAGCGTGCTGAGCACCGTGGATGCCATCAACCAGTTCACTTCGGGGCCAACCGCCGCCACCCACCTGGGCTCGGCCAGCCAGTCCACCAGTTCGCGCCAGGAGACCCACGGCAACAGCCCGAGCAGCCTGGGAGCGGGACGCGATATCAGCGCCGTGGCCGGCAATGACATCAGCATTCGTGGCGGGTATTTCGATGCCGGGCGCGATATCTCCATGGTGGGCCGCGACATCATCGTCGATGTTGCCCGTGGTTCGGTTGCTGAAGAGAGCAAGAGCAGCCGTAGCCAGGGCGGGATCAACGGTCAGAGTGGCGGCGGTAGTGCCCGGGCAGGGATCGGCGGGAGCAACGGTACCTCCAGCGAGCAGATGAGCCAGGGAACCAGTACGCCGTCGGTGCTGCTGGCCGGACGTGACGTCAGCCTGGAAGCCCGCGACAATCTGACCTTGGTGGGCACTCAGGTGCAGAGCGGGCGCGATATCGATCTCAGCGCGGGCAAGGATCTGACCATTCGCGCTGCAGAGAACGATTCCAGCAGTGAATCCAAGCGCCACAGTGGCGGCGGTGAAGTGGGGCTGGCCCTGGGGGGCAAGGACTTTGTCTCGGTCTACGCCAGTGTCGACATGGGCAAGGGCAAGTTGGAGCGTGAAGGGCAGGCGCAACAGAACGCGCATCTGGTAGCGGGTGATCAACTGCGCTTCAGCAGCGGCAAGGACACCACCATTGCCGGCGCCACCCTGCGCGGTGGTGAGGTCATCGGCCGGGTTGGCGGTGACCTGACGGTGTCCTCGGTGCCGGATACCGGCAAGGCCAGCGGCAAGCAGATGGACGCCAGCGTCACCGTGAGCATTGGCCTGGCTGGCGGAGGCAGCGTCAGCGGCTCCTTGGGCCTGGGCAAGACCACCGGCAAGACCAACTGGGTCCAGGAGCAGACCAGCATCACCGGCCAGAACGGCGTGGATATCCGCACCGAGAAGCACACCCAACTCGACGGTGCACTGCTCGCGGCAGACAACGGCAAGCTCAAGCTTGATACCGGTACCCTGGGTTTTCGTGATATCGCCGGCGAGGACAAGGAGCACAGCTACTACTTGAATGCTGGGGGAACCTTCGGTTGGGGTGGCGATGGGGCCAAGTCCACGGGCGGCAAGGACGTGGCCTTCACCACCGACAAGAGCCTGGAAGGTCGGGGCAAGACCGGCAGTTCCGGCTGGAGCGTCAGCGGCTATGACTACCGCAAGGAGCGTGAGCAGGAAGTGCGCGCCACAGTGGGCGCGGGCACCATCACCGTGCGCAACGACGCCAAGACTGGCGTCGACTCCACTGCGGGCCTGAACCGCGATGTGTCCCAGGCCTATGAAATCACCAAGGACAAGGAAAAGCGTACCGACCTGTATGTCTCGCAGTCGTCCCTGGAGTCGGTGAACCACCCGATTCAGACCCTGAACCAGTGGAAGGAGGGGATGAAGAACTATGGCAAGAATACCTCGGGCCTCTTCACCCAGTTTGGCGATCTGAGCAAGGCGGCGGACCAGGTAGTGGCCGACAACCCGTCGTTGCTGCCGCTGGCCTGGATTCCTGGGCTCCTGGAAACCGTGCTCGACAAGGCTGGCAAGTACACCGGTGGCGTCATGCCCGGCGTCGAGAACCATGGCGGCCTGATCACCCAGGTGCCGGCCTTGATCACGGGCGACATGCGCTTCTATCGGGTCGAGACCAAGTACCAGTACGAGGCCGACGGCAAGACTATCAAGGTGGATCCCGTGTCCGGCAAACCGATGATCGAGAACGTGCAGAAGCTGATGGAGATCGAGCGTCCCGATGGTGATGGTGCAGTGTTCACCAACGGCATCCAGAACTCGCTGATGGCGGCATTGGTCAACGGTGCGATGCAGACCGGCTCCGATTCCTTCATGCAGGCCTACAACCCCGAGCACGGGATTCTCGGCGACTTGGTCGAGTCACTGTGGGATGTGGCGCTGGGCGGGACGGTGCGCTCTGGTAACGCCCAGCAGTTGCACGATTTCTTCCAGGCCGGGATCAAGGATGAGTACAAGCTGGACGTTGCTGGCCACAGCCAGGGCGGCCTGTTGACCTACCGGGCGATTTCCGGCCTGGATTTCAACCTCAATGGCCAGGTCGGGAGCATCCAGTTGTCGGGCGCCCCAGTGGGTTCCAAGAGCTTCTTTGAAGCCGCCGATGCCGCCGGATTCGATATCGGCAACGGCGCCTTCTTCCAGGTCAACCGTCCGGGGTCGAAGACCTTCTTCGGCATGTTGCCGGTCACCGATACCGTGTCGGATCTGCTGGGGCAGAACTTCACGCACTCGTCCGACCCGGTGGCTCGTTTCTTCGGTTCGCTGGCGACCAGCACCTCGTTGATGGGAGTGGATAGCCCGCACTCGAACTACCTGTGTGTCGCCAAGGGCATGTGCGGTGATGCGCCCAATGCACTGCAGGACCAGTTCAAGAAGAATCCCCGGTACATTGAACCTACGTTCATCGATGCCAATGGCAAGGACACTATCCGCAGATGAGGGGGAGCCCAAGTGTGGTGGTGGGGCTGGCATTGCTGCTCGGGGGATGCCTGAACCTCCCCGCCAAGCCGCAGGAGCGACGCACCGAGCAGCGCATGTTGTGTAGCGAAGGGGCCAAGCGGGTGACCTTGCCCCAGCGTTTCTCCTTCGACCTGCCTGAACCGTTCCGGCACACAGAATGCGGTACGCTCATGGGCGGTTTCTACTACGACAGAATCAGCGACAGCCTGTCTGTCGCTACCGAGGGGACCTTCGCCTATGGCGATGTCCAGGTATCGGCGTCTTCGCTGTACATGAAGGTCAGCAGCTTTCTCGACGGTGAGGGTTATGGGCTGATGTATCCCCGGGACGCCTTTCTCCAGGGCAAGCTGGCTGCATTGGCTTTGCCCGGCAGTGGTGCCAAACCCCGTGAAGTGGATTGGGTCACCCGGGGTGGCTACCAGTGCCTGCGCTTCTATGAGCACTGGCAGGGGGCTGCAGTGGGGCTCTGGGAGGATGAGGTCAGGTATTGGTGCTGGGAAGGGGAAAGCGGCCTGACTCAACCGTTCTATGTACATGCCGGGCAACGTCTGGCGTTGGGCGCCAAGGGTTACGATCTGGATCGGACCTTTATCCTGCCGTTCTTTGCCAGCTTGCAGATCAAGCGTCTGGCACCTTCGGCTCTGGCCCAGGCACAAAACCGGCTCCAGGCTGCTTGTGCCCGCGGCAAGGCCCGTTATGACCGGGGAAGCGCCTGGGGCAGCGACTATCCCGACAAGCGCCTGACCCTAACCCGCCTGCACTACTGCGGCTACGACGTGCCGCTGCCCGACCTTTCGGCACCGGCGCCCGGGGCCAAAGCCGACTGAACCTTCGCCTGTCACAACACTCCAGTACCCTGTAAGCCCGCGTCCTTAAGGCGCTTGCCACTATTCCTCAGGGGTGAAGGCTGGCAGACTGCCGGTCTTTTCCCCGCTGTCTGTCTTGAGGCTATATGCCAGCGTTTTCACAGCGTCATCTGTTGTTCATCAGTTGGATCATCATTTTCGGTGGCCTGTTGCTGGCCTTGCCCCTGCGTCTGCTGCCCAGCCTGCTGGCCGGGTTGCTGGTGTTCGAGCTGGTCAACATGCTCACCCCGCAACTGCAGCGGCTGATCGAAGGGCGGCGTGCGCGCTGGCTGGCGGTGGCCTTGCTGGGCACCCTGGTGGTCAGCCTGCTGACCCTGCTGTTCGCTGGAGCCATCAGCTTCCTGTTGCATGAAGCGGAGAACCCGGGTGCCTCGCTGGGCAAGTTCATGGTGGTGGTGGACAAGGCCCGGGGCCAGTTGCCGCCGTTCCTCGATTCCTACCTGCCGGCCAGCGCCGCCGAGTTCCAGGCCGCCATCGGCGCCTGGGCCAGCAAGCACCTGAGCGAGTTGCAACTGGTAGGCAAGGACGCGGCGCACATGTTCGTGACCCTGCTGATCGGCATGGTCCTGGGGGCGATCATTGCCCTGCAGCGGGTCCCCGACCTGACCAAGCGCAAGCCTCTGGCGGCGGCGCTGTTCGACCGTCTGCACCTGCTGGTCCAGGCGTTTCGCAACATCGTCTTCGCCCAGATCAAGATCTCCCTGCTCAACACCTTCTTCACCGGGATCTTCCTGGCGCTGATCCTGCCGCTGTTCGGGGTCAAGCTGCCGCTGACCAAGACCCTGATCGTGCTGACCTTCCTGCTGGGCCTGCTGCCGGTGATCGGCAACCTGATTTCCAACACACTGATCACCATCGTCGGCCTGTCGCTGTCGATCTGGGTGGCGGTGGCGGCGCTGGGCTACCTGATCTTTATCCACAAGCTGGAATACTTCCTCAACGCGCGGATCGTTGGCGGGCAGATCAGTGCCAAGTCCTGGGAGCTGCTGCTGGCGATGCTGGTGTTCGAGGCCGCCTTCGGCCTGCCCGGGGTGGTGGCGGGGCCGATCTATTACGCGTACCTGAAGAGCGAGTTGAAGCTGGCGGGATTGGTGTGAATCTTGTTCGCCGGCCCGCCGGCTCCTACAGAACCTTGTAGGAGCCGGCGGGCCGGCGAAGCTGTTTCAGCCGTAACGCTTCTTGGCCTCGATGGCCAGGCCGCTGCCGATGCTACCGAAGATATTGCCTTCCACATGCCGGGCATTGGGCAGCATCGCCGCCACGCTCTGGCGCAGCGCCGGAATGCCGCTGGAACCACCGGTGAAGAACACCGTATCGACCTGGCCCACACCGACATTGGCGTCGCTCAGCAACTGGGTGACGCTGGTGCGGATGCGCTCCAGCAAACCGTCGATGGAGGATTCGAACAGGGCCCGGGTCAGGTCCACGCTGAGGTCGCGCTCGATTCGGTCCAGGGCCACCAGGCGGTTCTCTGCGTGGGTCAGCTGGATCTTGGTCTCTTCAACGATCATGGCCAGCCAGTGCCCGGCGCGCTGTTCGATCAGCTTGAACAGGCGGTCGATGCCGCCGGTGTCCTCGATGTCATAGCGCATGCTGCCCAGGGCCAGCTGGGATTTCTGCGAGTACACCGAGTTGATGGTGTGCCAGGTCGCCAGGTTCATGTGGTGGCTGGTGGGCATGTAGGCGCCGCTCTTCATCCGGCTGCCGTAGCCGAACAGCGGCATCACGCCCTGGAGGCTCAGTTGCTTGTCGAAGTCGGTACCGCCCACGTGCACGCCGCCGGTGGCGAGGATGTCGTCGTGGCGGTTATCGACGCCACGGCGCTCGGGGGACAGGCGCACCAGGGAGAAGTCCGAGGTACCACCGCCGATGTCGACGATCAGCACCAGCTCTTCGCGCTCGATGGTGGATTCGTAGTCGAAGGCCGCGGCGATGGGTTCGTACTGGAAGGACACGTGCTTGAAGCCGATCTTGCGGGCCACTTCCACCAGGGTATCTTCGGCTTCCTGGTCGGCGGCGGCGTCGTCATCGACGAAGAACACCGGGCGCCCCAGCACCACCTGTTCGAATTCCCGACCGGCGGCGGCTTCGGCGCGGCTCTTCAACTGGCCGATGAACAGCCCCAAGAGGTCCTTGAACGGCATGGCAGTACCCAGCACGCTGGTGTCGTGCTTGATCAGCTTGGAACCCAGCAGGCTTTTCAGCGAGCGCATCAGCCGGCCTTCGTAGCCTTCCAGGTATTCGTGCAACGCCAGGCGGCCGTACACCGGACGGCGTTCCTCGATATTGAAGAATACCACCGAAGGCAGGGTGATCTTGTCGTCCTCCAGGGTGATCAGCGTCTCCTCGCCGGGGCGCAGCCAGCCGACGGTGGAGTTGGAGGTACCGAAGTCAATGCCGCAGGCACGGGCCGGGGTGGCGTTGTTCATGTCTTTGGATCCGGTGAAAAAAACGGCCGCGCAGCGTACGCCAGTCCTCGCGCCTTGCAAAGGCCGACTATCTGCTAAATCACCCCCTGTCGTGCCTTGAAAGACTATCCTTTACCCCCAAACTTGCAGGCATGGGCCGCGCAGCCACCCGGGATCACAAGATCCGCCCGAGGCTGCCGATAAACTTCTGATGCGCCGTTCAGTCAGAGAATTGAGATTGATCAATTCTCATGCTGCCAGACCGAGCATGCTGTGCTGCACGCCGCGCGACTTTGATAACGGATGGTGATTCCCTCGATGGACTTCAAAGACTATTACAAGATTCTCGGCGTGGAGCCGACAGCGGACGACAAGGCGATCAAGGCCGCCTATCGCAAGCTGGCGCGCAAGTACCACCCCGACGTCAGTAAGGAAAAGGATGCCGAGGCCAAGTTCAAGGACGCCTCGGAAGCCTATGAAGCGCTGAAAAGCGCCGACAAGCGCGCCGAGTACGATGACCTGCGCAAGTACGGCCAGCATGGCCAGCCCTTCCAGGGCCCGCCGGGCTGGCAGAGCCGTGGCGGTTTTGGCGGCGGCGAGGACGGTGGCGATTTCTCGGACTTCTTCAGTTCGATCTTTGGTAACCGGGGGCCAGGATTCGGCGGCCCGGAGCAGCGCCGCAGCAGCGGTCGTCGTGGACAGGATGTGGAAATGGAACTGCCGATCTTTCTTGAAGAAACCCTGTCCACCGAGTCGAAGAAGATCAGCTTCCAGGTGCCGCAGTACAACGCCAATGGACAACACGTCAGCAACACCAGCAAGAGCCTGAACGTGAAGATTCCGGCAGGTGTCACCGACGGCGAGCGCATCCGCCTCAAGGGCCAGGGCGCGCCCGGCGTGGGCGGCGGCGCGAATGGCGACCTGTACCTGACCATTCGCTTCGCGCCGCATCCCAAGTTCGATGTCGAAGGCGAGAACCTGATCATCACCCTGCCACTGGCCCCCTGGGAGCTGGCGCTGGGGACCGAGGTCGCGGTACCGACCCTGACCGGCAAGATCAACCTCAAGGTTCCGGCCGGCAGCCAGAATGGCCAGCGCATGCGCGCCAAGGGCCATGGCCTGCTGAACAAGGCCGGCCAGCGCGGCTACCTGTTCGTGCAACTCAAGGCGGTCATGCCCAAGCAGGCGGGCGACGACGTCAAGGCCTTGTGGCAGGAGCTGGCGAAGAAGGCAGCGTTCGACCCCCGGGAAAATTTCTGATTCGACACTAGGAGGCGCTGATCATGAGCACCCTGATCGTTCAGCTGGACATGGAAGAGTTCTGTGAAGTGGCCGACCTGTCGGCGGCCTACGTGATCGAAATCGTCGAGCACGGCATCCTCGAACCTCAGGGCCGGGCGCCCAAGGACTGGCGCTTCAACGACTATGAGCTGTCCCTGGCCAAGCGCGCGGCGAAGTTGCGCCGCGACCTGGACCTGGAATGGGAAGGCGTGGCCCTGGCCCTGGACCTGCTGGACGAAGTGCGGCAACTGCGCGCCGAGAACCAGATGCTCAAACAGCGCCTGGGCCGCCTGCTGGTGGACTGAGGGTGTGTAGGCCTGTAGCCGCTGCCGAGCGCTAGCGAGGCTGCGACCGGGCGCGCAGCGCCCGTATAACCAGGCGACTGCGGTGTGTCAGGAAAACGCGGGTTGCGAGGACTGCGTCCTCGTTCGCAGCTTCGCTGGCGCTCAGCAGCGGCTACAAAACGATACAAACGCACTAGCGGTTACAAAGTGCCTCAGGCACTGGCGCGGGAGACGCGCGGCAGGACCACGGTGAAGGTGGTGCCATCGCTGGCGTTGGAGCTGACTTCGATGCTGCCCTGGTGGGCAACCACCACTTCCTTGACGATGAACAGCCCCAGGCCAAGGCTGGTGCTGGGGTTGCCCAGTTCTTCGTCGACGCTGCGCACCAACGGGTCGAACAGGGTGCCCAGGGCCTCCGGGGGGATCGGCGTGCCGTAGTTGTGCACGGTCAACAGCACCTGTTCCGCGCCTCCGGTGATGGTCACGGTCACGGTGCGGCGGTTGTTGCCGTGCTGCAGGGCGTTGCCGATCAGGTTCTGCAGCATCTGCTCGATGCGCCCGCGGTCCCAGATGCCATGGCTGTCGCCCTCGAAGCTCATCAGCGGGGTGCAATCGGGCTGCCCGGCGCAGGCTTCGTCCATGGCCGCCTTGGCCGCGCTGGCCAGGTCCATGGGCGCAGGTTCGATGGGCAGGCTGCTGCCCAGGCGGCTGCGCACGAACTCCAGCAGGTCGCTGACCATGGCGCCCATGTGCCGGGTGCCGCTCTTGATACGTGAAACGAAGGCCTGGGCGTCGCCGTCCAGGGCGACTTTGCGTGCCAGCATTTCAGTGGACATGCTCACTGCCTGCAACGGCGCCCGCAGGTCGTGGCCAAGAATTGCCAGGAAGATATCCCGCGAGCGGCTGACCTGTTCGGCATAGGCTGCGGTGGACTCGGCCAGGGCTTCATCAATGGCTTCGTTGAAACGGATCATGTCCTGCAGGTAGGCCAGGTCCGGTGTCTGCAGGCTGGCCACCCACAGGCGGATCACGCAGGCTCGCAGGTGGCGGAATTCCGAGGTCATCTGCACCAGGTCGAACCCCACGTGATGGCGCAGCTCGCCATGGCTGGCGGCCGCGGCATCCAGGCTGGGGGTTTTTTCCGGGCCTTCGCCCTTGGCCTTGGCCCGTTGTTCCCCGGGGCTCTGGGCGGTGCACATATCCCGGGCGGCGGCCAGCAGGATGGAGCGCGCGTGGTCACGCAGGTCCGTGCGGGTCAGGGAGTCCTGAGCGAGGCTCCTGGCAAATTGTTCCCATTCATCAACGATTCGATCAACGTGCTGCACGATAAAATCGGACAGGCGCATAGCCGGGCACCTTACTGGGCAGTGAGTGGAAAACCGAGACGCATCTTAGCGCCTAATCGAACATTTCAGCAGCCACTCTGCCCAGTGGTGGGCCAGCCCTAGAACAGGAAGTAGCGCTGGGCCATGGGCAGTACGTCCGCCGGTTCGCACCACAGCAGCACGCCATCAGCCTTGACCTGATAGGTCTGCGGGTCGACTTCGATATCCGGCAGGTAGTCGTTGTGGATCAGGTCGGTTTTCTGCACGTTGCGACAGCCCTTGACCACGGCGATGCGTTTTTTCAGCCCCAACTGCTCCGGCACCCCGGCCTCCAGTGCCGCCTGGCTGATGAAGGTCAGGCTGGTGGCGTGACGGCTGCCGCCGAAGCTGGCGAACATCGGCCGGTAGTGCACCGGCTGCGGGGTCGGGATCGAGGCGTTGGCGTCGCCCATCAGGCTGGCGGCAATGGCCCCGCCCTTGAGGATCAGGGTCGGCTTGACCCCGAAGAACGCCGGGCGCCAGAGCACCAGGTCGGCCCACTTGCCCACTTCGACGGAGCCCACCTCATGGCTGATGCCGTGGGTGATCGCCGGGTTGATGGTGTACTTGGCAATGTAGCGCTTGACCCGGAAGTTGCTGTTGCCCGGGCCATCCCCCGGCAGCGGGCCGCGCTGCTTGTGCATCTTGTCGGCGGTCTGCCAGGTGCGGGTCACCACTTCGCCGACCCGGCCCATGGCCTGGCTGTCGGAGCTGATCATGGAGAAGGCCCCGAGGTCGTGGAGGATGTCCTCGGCGGCAATGGTCTCCCGGCGGATGCGGCTTTCGGCGAAGGCCACGTCCTCGGCGATGCTCGGGTCCAGGTGATGGCAGACCATCAGCATGTCCAGGTGTTCGTCGATGGTGTTGCGGGTGAAGGGCCGGGTCGGGTTGGTGGAGCTGGGCAGCACGTTGGCCAGGCCGCAGGCCTTGATGATGTCCGGGGCATGGCCGCCGCCGGCGCCTTCGGTGTGGTAGGTATGGATGGTGCGGCCCTTGAAGGCGCCCAGGGTGGTTTCGACGAAGCCCGATTCATTGAGGGTGTCGGTGTGGATCGCCACCTGCACGTCGTACTCATCGGCCACGCTCAGGCAGTTGTCGATGCTGGCCGGGGTGCTGCCCCAGTCCTCGTGCAGCTTGAGGCCGATGGCCCCGGCCTTGACCTGTTCGATCAGCGGCTCGGGCAGGCTGGCGTTGCCCTTGCCGGTAAAGCCGATGTTCATGGCGAAGGCGTCCGCCGCCTGGAGCATGCGCGCCATGTGCCAGGGCCCGGAGGTGCAGGTGGTGGCGTTGGTCCCGGTGGCAGGTCCCGTGCCGCCACCGATCATGGTGGTGACGCCGCTCATCAGCGCCTCTTCGATCTGCTGCGGGCAGATGAAGTGGATATGGGTGTCGATGCCGCCGGCGGTGAGGATCATGCCCTCACCGGCGATGACCTCGGTGCTGGCGCCGATGGCGATGTTCACGTCGGGCTGGATATCCGGATTGCCGGCCTTGCCGATGGCGGCGATGCGCCCGTCCTTGAGGCCGACGTCGGCCTTGACGATGCCCCAGTGGTCGATGATCAGGGCGTTGGTGATCAGGGTGTCCACCACCTCGGCGGCCAGCAACTGGCTCTGGCCCATACCGTCACGGATCACCTTGCCGCCGCCGAACTTCACTTCTTCACCGTAGGTGGTGAAATCCTTCTCCACTTCGATCCACAGCTCGGTGTCGGCCAGCCGCACCTTGTCGCCCACGGTGGGGCCGAACATGTCGGCGTAGGCTTCACGGGAAATCTTCATCGCAGCTCCTTACAAAAACAGGTCTTGCAGGAGCCGGCTTGCCGGCGAAGGGGCCCGAAAGACCGCATTCGCCGGCAAGCTGGCTCCTACGTGCGTAGGGTCGAGGGATCAGAGGTCGCCCATGATCCGCCCGGCGAAGCCGAATACCCGGCGCTTGCCGGCCAGTTCCACCAGTTCCACTTCCCGGGTCTGGCCCGGTTCGAAGCGCACCGCGGTGCCGGCGGCGATGTTCAGGCGCATGCCGCGGCTGGCGGCTCGGTCGAAGGTCAAGGCGTCGTTGGTTTCGAAGAAGTGGTAGTGGGAGCCGACCTGGATTGGCCGGTCGCCGCTGTTGGATACGTTCAGGCGCAGGGTGCGGCGCCCGGCGTTGAGTTCGATCTCGCCGGGCTGGATCTGGTATTGGCCAGGAATCATAGGGGTTGTCCCAGGGTCTTGAAGTAGATGGCGGTGGCGGTATAGGTGCCGTCCGGGCTCTGGCAGTAGTTGGGCAGTTCGCCGACCCGGGTATAGCCCAGGGCGCGGTAGAACTCTTCCGCCGCGGAGCCGGCCTCGGTGTCCAGGTACAGCAGCCCGCGCTTGTGCTGGCGGGCGGCCTGTTCCAGGGCATTCATCAACTGCTGGCCCAGGCCGCGGCGGCGGGCGCTGTGCAGGACCTGGAGCTTCTGCACCTCGGCGCGGTTGCGCCCGTTGGCTTTCATGCACAGGGCCAGTTGCACGCTGGCCAGGACTTTCTCGTCGCGTACCACCACCCACAACAGCAGGCTGCCGTCCTCGACCCCGGCCTGCACGCTGCTGAGGTAGCTGCGGGCCTGGCTGTCGTCGAGATCGGCCATGAAGCCGATGGACGCACCATGCTGCACCGAGTCCAGCAGCAACTCGATCAGTCCCTGACGGTAATGGGCAAAGCTTTCTCCATGGACCAGGCGCAGTTGGGCGGCGTTCATCGAGATTTCACTCCTTGTGCGGGGCGGGCGGTTGCGCCCCGGGGTTGAGAATCAGCTGCATGAAGGTCAGGTCCAGCCAGCGCCCGAACTTGGTGCCCACCTGAGGCATCTGCCCGGTGCTGATGAAGCCCAGGCGCTCATGCAGACGGACCGAGGCGCTGTTGCCGCTCTCGATGGCGGCCACCATCACGTGCTTGCCACAGCCCCGGGCGCGCTCCAGCAGCACCGCCATCAACTGCGGGCCCAGGCCGTTGCCGCGCTGGTCGCTGCGCACATAGACCGAATGTTCCACGGTGTGGCGGAAGCCGTCGAAAGGCCGCCAGTCGCCGAAGGAAGCGTAGCCGAGCACCTGCTCCTCGGCGTTGATGATCACCAGGATCGGATAGCCCTGGGCCTGGCGTGCGCTGAACCAGGCCTGGCGGTTGCCCAGGTCTACCGGTTGCTCGTTCCAGATCGCCGTGGTGTTGAGCACAGCGTCGTTGTAGATGTCGCGGATCGCCGGCAGGTCGGCATGCAGGGCATCGCGGATGCGATAGGTCATGGCACGGCCTCAGGCAATGGGTTGGTGAACGGTGACCAGCTTGGTGCCGTCGGGAAAGGTGGCCTCCACCTGGATGTCCGGGATCATCTCCGGGATGCCTTCCATCACCTGCTCGCGGCTGAGCAGGGTGGTGCCGTAGTGCATCAGTTCGGCCACGGTTTGCCCGTCCCGGGCGCCTTCGAGCAGCGCCGCGGAGATATAGGCCATGGTTTCCGGGTAGTTGAGCTTGAGGCCGCGGGCCAGTCGCCGCTCGGCCACCAGGCCGGCGGTGAAGATCAGCAGCTTGTCTTTTTCGCGTGGGGTCAGATCCATCGTGGTCAATCCGTTGTCAGGCAGTAGAAAAAGGTGCAGTGGAAAAGGGCATGGGGGTCAGGTGTTCCAGATTCTGGGTGGCCTGGCTTCGCGGCCCAGCAGTGCCGGGCGCAGCAGGCGCCACAGCTCGATCAGCCAGGCCCGGGCCTGCAGAGCTTCGCTGGCCAGGCAGCGGGCCACCAGCAGGCCCGGCAGTTGGCTCAGGTCGCCGCGTACCGGGTGTGCCAGGGCGCGGCAGCGTTCCAGCAGTTCGCCGTCGATTTCACCGGTCACCAGCAAGGTGGCGAACACCGGTTGGCCATCCAGGCCAATGGGTGAGTCCAGCAGGCCGTCGCCACCGCCGATGCGCTGGCGTTCATGCCACAGCGGCCGGCCGTCGCGGTACAGGTCCAGGTGGGCCTGGAAATGGCCCTGCTCGAACCGCTCGCCACTGGCCGGGCGCCCCAGGGCAATGATGTCCCAGTAGAACAGCCGGGCATCGCCCTGCAATTCGATGCGGGTCGTGAGCTCGGCCTGGGCAGCGCTGAAGACGATGGTTTCCTGGGGCAGCCACTCCAGGGTCGCGCCCGGCGCTACCTGCAGGTTCAGGGTCTGGCTGGCCGGGCCGGTGGCGCGATACCACTTGGCCGCCCCGGGGCTGGTCAACTGGGCCCAGGCCCCGCTGTCGACCCGGGCGCTGATGGCCAGCCGGTCACTGCCGGCAATGCCGCCGGGCGGGTGGACGATGATGTGCTGGCAAACCTCGGGGCCTTCGGCATATAGGTGCTTCTGCACCCGCAGCGGGCCCAGGTGGCGGCGCAGCACCGGGCGCGTGGTGGCACCGCAACGGGCATAGGCCAGCTCCAGTTCGGCGTGCCAGCTGGGAGTGAACAGGGCGGTGGCGGCAGGTAGGTTCATGCTGGGTCGTTATCGTTAGGAGGCTACAGATTAGATCGTAACCAGGCCGCGTACACCCTCGGCCTGCATATTTTCGCCGCGGCCCTGCTGGATGATTTCCCCCCTGGACATCACCAGGTACTGGTCGGCCAGTTCGGCGGCAAAGTCGTAGAACTGCTCCACCAGCAGGATCGCCATGTCGCCCCGGGCCGCGAGCTTGCTGATCACCGCGCCGATCTCCTTGATCACCGAGGGCTGGATGCCTTCGGTGGGCTCATCGAGGATCAGCAGGCGCGGGCGGCTGGCCAGGGCCCGGCCGATGGCCAGTTGTTGCTGCTGACCGCCGGAGAGGTCGCCACCCCGGCGCTGCTTCATCTGCAACAGCACCGGGAACAGTTCGTAGATGAAGGCCGGCACTTCCTTGGCCTGGGAGCCGGGGAAGCGGGACAGGCCCATCAGCAGGTTTTCCTCCACGGTCAGGCGGCCGAAGATTTCCCGGCCCTGGGGCACGTAGGCGATCCCGGCGTGGACGCGCTGATGGGGCTTGTAGCCGGTGATGCTCCGGCCCTCCCAGTTGACCGCGCCCTCCTTGGCCGGCAGCAGGCCCATCAGGCACTTGAGCAGGGTGGTCTTGCCCACGCCGTTACGCCCCAGCAGGCAGGTGACTTCGCCGATCCGGGCCTCGAAGCTCAGGCCGCGCAGGATGTGGCTACCGCCGTAGTACTGGTGCAACTGGTCGACTTGGAGCATGGTCGGGTACTCGAATTTTGTGGGAATTGCGGTGCGGTCCTCGCTGACAAGCCAGCTCCTGCGGGAGGGGTAGGAGCCGGCTTGCCGGCGAACGGCGGTTGCGCTAACGGCCGAGGTAAACCTCAATCACCCGTTCGTTTTCCTGCACCTGTTCCAGGGAGCCTTCGGCCAGCACACTGCCCTGGTGCAGCACGGTGACGTGGTCGGCAATCGAGCCGACAAAGCCCATGTCGTGCTCCACCACCATCAGCGAGTGCTTGCCCGCCAGGGTCTTGAACAGCTCGGCGGTGAACTCGGTCTCGGCGTCGGTCATGCCCGCCACCGGTTCGTCCAGCAACAGCAGTTGCGGGTCCTGCATCAGCAGCATGCCGATCTCCAGAAACTGCTTCTGGCCGTGGGACAGCAGGCCGGCCTGGCGCCGGGCCGAAGCCGTCAGGCGAATGGTCTCCAGCACCTGGGCGATGCGGTCCTGCTGTTCTGTGCTCAAGCGTGCCCCGAGGCTGGCCCATACCGACTTGTCGGTCTTCTGCGCCAGCTCCAGGTTCTCGAACACGCTCAGGGCCTCGAACACCGTGGGCTTCTGGAACTTGCGGCCGATCCCGGCCTGGGCGATCTGCACTTCGCTCATCAGGGTCAGGTCCAGGGTTTCGCCGAACCAGGCCTTGCCCCGGGAGGGGCGGGTCTTGCCGGTGATCACGTCCATCAAGGTGGTCTTGCCGGCGCCGTTGGGGCCGATGATGCAGCGCAGCTCGCCGACGCCGATGTACAGGTTGAGGTCGTTGAGGGCCTTGAAACCATCGAAGCTGACGCTGATGTCCTCCAGGGTCAGGATGGTGCCGTGGCGGGTGTTGAGGCCCTTGCCGGCGGCGTGGCCAAGGCCGATGGCGTCGCGGCTGGTGCCGGCGTCCTTGTTGGTGTCGAGAATGGGTTCGAGCATGAAGTCCGCCGTTGCTGTGACTCTCATTGTTCACCTCGTTTGTTCAGCAGGCCGATCACGCCCTTGGGCAGGTACAGGGTCACGACGATGAACAGCGCACCGAGGAAGAACAGCCAGTATTCGGGAAAGGCCACGGTGAACCAGCTCTTCATGCCGTTGACCACCCCGGCCCCCAGCAGCGGGCCGATCAGCGTGCCGCGCCCGCCCAGGGCGACCCACACGGCGGCCTCGATGGAGTTGGTGGGGGACATTTCGCTGGGGTTGATGATGCCCACCTGGGGCACGTACAGGGCCCCGGCCAGGCCGCACAGCACGGCGCTCAGGACCCAGACGAAAAGCTTGAAGCCGCGCGGGTCGTAGCCGCAGAACATCAGGCGGTTCTCGGCATCGCGCAGGGCCGTCAGCACCCGGCCGAACTTGCTCCGGGCCAGGCGCCAGCCCAGGTACAGGCTGCCCACCAGCAGCGCCACCGTGGCCAGGAACAGCACCGCCCGAGTGCCCGGTTCGGTGATGCCGAAGCCCAGGATGCTGCGGAAGTTGGTAAAGCCGTTGTTGCCGCCAAAGCCGGTCTCGTTGCGAAAGAACAGCAGCATCCCGGCGAAGGTCAGGGCCTGGGTCATGATCGAGAAGTACACGCCCTTGATCCGCGAGCGGAAGGCGAAGAAGCCGAACACCAGGGCCAGCAGACCCGGGGCCAGCACCACCAGGCACAAGGCCCAGAGGAAATGCTCGGTGCCGGCCCAGTACCAGGGCAGTTCGCTCCAGGAAAGGAAGGTCATGAAGGCCGGCAGGCCATCCCCGGCGGCCTGGCGCATCAGGTACATGCCCATGGCGTAGCCGCCCAGGGCGAAGAACAGGCCGTGGCCCAGGGACAGCAGCCCGGCGTAGCCCCAGACCAGGTCCAGGGCCAGGGCGACGATGGCGTAGCAGAGGATCTTGCCCACCAGGGTCAGGGTGTAGGCCGAGACGTGCAGCGGGTTGTCCGCCGGTAGCAGCGACAGCAGCGGCAGGGCCAGCAGCACCAGGAGCAGCAACGCCCCGACGGTGATCGTGACCCTGGGCCCGGCTTTCTGGGTGGCGGTAATGAGCAGTGGTTGATTCATCAGTCGATCACCCGTCCTTTCAGTGCGAAGAGTCCCTGCGGGCGTTTCTGGATAAACAGAATGATCAGCGCAAGGATCAGGATCTTGCCGAGCACGGCGCCAATCTGCGGTTCGAGGATCTTGTTCGCCACCCCCAGGCCGAAGGCCGCCAGCACGCTGCCGGCCAGTTGCCCGACCCCGCCGAGTACCACCACCAGGAACGAGTCGATGATGTAGCTCTGGCCCAGGTCCGGGCCGACGTTGCCGATCTGGCTCAGGGCCACGCCGCCCAGGCCCGCAATGCCTGAGCCGAGGCCGAAGGCGAGCATGTCCACGCGCCCGGTGGGCACGCCGCAGCAGGCGGCCATGTTGCGGTTCTGGGTCACCGCGCGCACGTTCAGGCCCAGGCGGGTCTTGTTCAGCAGCAGCCAGGTGAGCACCACGACAAACAGCGCGAAGGCGATGATCACGATGCGGTTGTAGGGCAGTACCAGGTTGGGCAGCACCTGGATGCCGCCGGACAGCCAGGCCGGGTTCGCCACTTCGACGTTCTGCGCGCCGAACAGCAGGCGCACCAGCTGGATCAGCATCAGGCTGATGCCCCAGGTGGCCAGCAGTGTTTCCAGGGGCCGGCCGTAGAGGTGGCGGATCACCGTGCGCTCCAGGGCCATGCCGATCCCGGCGGTGACGAAAAACGCCACCGGCAGCGCCAGCAGTGGGTAGTACTCGATGGCTTGCGGGGCGTAGCGCTGGAACAGCAACTGCACCACATAGGTGGCGTAGGCGCCGAGCATCAGCATCTCGCCGTGGGCCATGTTGATCACCCCCAGCAGGCCGAAGGTGATGGCCAGGCCCAGGGCCGCCAGCAGCAGGATCGAGCCCAGGGACAGGCCGCTGAAGGCCTGGCCCAGCACTTCGCCCACCAGCAGCTTGCGCTTGACCTGGGCCAGGCTAGTTTCGGCCGCGGTGCGCACCGCGGCATCGGCTTCGACCCCGGGTTCGAGCAGGCCTTCGAGACGGGTGCGGGCCAGCGGGTCGCCGGTTTCCCCCAGCAGGCGCACGGCGGCCAGGCGCACCGCCGGGTCGCTGTCCACCAGTTGCAGGTTGGCCAGGGCCAGGCTCAGGGCATCGTGCACGTCCGGGGCTTGCTCGGCGGCCAGTCGGGCATCGAGGAATTTCAGTTGCGCCGGCTTGGCGCTTTTCTGCAGTTGGCGGGCGGCGGCCAGACGGCTATTGGCGTCGCTGGCGAGCAACTGGTGGCTGGCCAGGGCGCTGTCGATCAGGCCCCGCAGGCGGTTGTTCAGGCGCAGGGTTCTGCTTTCGCCGGCGATGTTCAACTGGCCCTGCTGCAGGGCGTTGAGCAGTTCCAGGCGCGCCGGGTCGGGCTGCGCGGCCCAGGTTTCCAGAAGCCGGGCCTGCTCGCCGGAGTTGCCGGCGACGAAGTCTTCGGCATCCCCGGCCTGGGCCGTCCATGGCAGTAACAACAGGCCGGCGAGGATCAAACGGTAGAGGGCAGTGGGCATATCGGTGTCCTTGAAAGCGCCCGGATAACCTGTAGGAGCGAGCTTGCTCGCGATCCGCGCAGCGGCCAGCCGGGCGGTTTTCGTTGCAGGTCCTGCGGACCTCGTCGCGAGCAAGCTCGCTCCTACGGGGAAGGCGTCAGGTTCGGATCAGTTGCTCTTGACCGCGTAGTCCGGCTTCTTGTCGTTGCCCGGGATGAACGGGCTCCAGGGCTGGGCACGGATCGGGCCTTCGGTCTGCCAGACCACGTTGAACTGACCGTCGGGCTGGATCTCGCCGATCATCACCGGCTTGTGCAGATGGTGATTGGTCTTGTCCATGGTCAGGGTGTAGCCCGAAGGGGCGGCGAAGGTCTGCCCGGCCAGGGCCTCGCGAACCTTGTCGACATCGGTGGACTTGGCTTTCTCCACCGCCTGGGCCCACATGTGGATGCCGACGTAGGTGGCTTCCATCGGGTCGTTGGTCACCGCCTTGTCCGCGCCCGGCAGGTTCTTGGCCTTGGCGTAGGCTTTCCAGGCGGCGACGAACTTCTGGTTCACCGGGTTATCCACCGATTCGAAGTAGTTCCAGGCCGCGAGGTTGCCCACCAGGGGCTTGGTGTCGATGCCGCGCAGTTCTTCCTCGCCCACCGAGAAGGCCACCACCGGCACGTCGGTGGCTTTCAGGCCCTGGTTGGCCAGTTCCTTGTAGAAGGGCACGTTGGAGTCACCGTTGACCGTGGAGATCACCGCAGTCTTGCCTCCGGCGGAGAACTTCTTGATGTTGGCGACGATGGTTTGATAGTCGCTGTGGCCGAACGGGGTGTAGACCTCTTCGATGTCCTTGTCGGCCACGCCCTTGGAGTGCAGGAACGAACGCAGGATCTTGTTGGTGGTGCGCGGGTAGACGTAGTCGGTGCCCAGGAGGAAGAAGCGCTTGGCGCTGCCGCCGTCCTCGCTCATCAGGTATTCCACCGCCGGGATCGCCTGCTGGTTCGGTGCGGCGCCGGTGTAGAAGACGTTGGGCGACATCTCTTCGCCTTCGTACTGCACCGGGTAGAACAGCAGGCCGTTGAGCTCCTCGAACACCGGCAGCACCGACTTGCGCGACACCGAGGTCCAGCAGCCGAATACCACCGCCACCTTGTCCTGGGTCAGCAACTGGCGGCCCTTCTCGGCGAACAGCGGCCAGTTCGAGGCCGGGTCCACCACCACCGGCTCCAGCAGCTTGCCGTTGACCCCGCCCTTGGCGTTGATTTCGTCGATGGTCATCAACGCCATGTCCTTGAGGGACGTTTCGGAGATCGCCATGGTGCCCGACAGCGAGTGCAGGATCCCCACCTTGATGGTTTCGGCGGCCTGGACGGTCCAGGTCATGCCCATCGCGGCAATGCTTGCCGTGAGAGTGAAAGCCTTGAGCAAACTACGACGCTTCATTGTGCGATCTCCATGAACTCTTGATTTTTCAGGTGGTAGATGCGGACTGCTGAAGGGCTGTTTTGCAAGGGGTGTGCCGAGTCGGCGCAAGGCATGAAAACGTCGCTTTAACGGCGCGGGCGGGGGAGGTGATGCCCCAAGACGAGGCTTGGGCCAGGGGCTGGTGCACCGGGGTGCGTCATTGTGGTGCTGCCGCTGGGCGGCAGCCGTGGCCTGGGGGTGGCTTCAATTCACGCCCGGGAAGGAATCGACATATTTGATGGTGAAGTCGGGAAAGGAGTCGACGATCTGGATCTTGTAGTCGGGAAAACTGTTGACGATCTACCACTTGCCCGGCGCGTCGGCGAAGGAGTTGACCTGCTTCACCTTCAGGTCGGGAAAGGAGTTCACCACCTTGACCTTGTAGTCGGGGAAGCTGTTGACGATCTGGATGTTGCCGTAGATTTTCGAAACGTCGACAGAGGTGCCGGCCTGGGCGCCAAGGGCTGTGCCGAGCAGCAAGGCCAAGAATGCGGTTCTGAACATGAGACTCATCCTGAGAGATCCAAGCGCGCGATCTTAAAGCAAGGGCGACGATTGTAGGCGCTGGCTTGCCAGCGAAGAGGCCCTCGAACCTGGCACAAGGCTCACGAGCGCCTTCGCCGGCAAGCCGGCTCCTGCCGGGGAGGTCAGCGGCGGCGCATCAGGCCGATGAAGAACACCCCGCCGATGGCCGCGGTGGCCACGCCGATGGGCAGGTCCTCGGGGGCGATCAGGGTGCGCGCAGCCACATCCACCCAGACCAGGAACACGCTGCCCAGCAGTACGCACACCGGCAGCAGCCGGCGGTGTTCGGCGCCCACCAGGCGCCGGGCAATGTGCGGCACCATCAGCCCGACAAAACCGATGGAGCCGCTGATGGACACCAGCACTCCGGTCATCAGCGAGGCAATCAGGAATACCTTCAGGCGCACATTGCGCGCGTTCAGGCCCAGGGTCACGGCGGTCTGCTCGCCGGCCATCAGGGCGTTCAGCGGGCGCGCCATGCCCAGCAGCAACACCAGCCCCAGCAGCACGCTGGCGGCGGGGATCGCCAGCAGTTCCCAGCGCGCCAGGCCCAGGCCGCCGAGCATCCAGAACATCACTGCGGAGCTGGCGCGGTGGTCGCCCATGAACAGCAGCAGGTTGGCCGCGGCCATCATCACGAACGACACCGCCACCCCGCACAGCAACAGCCGGTCGCTGTCGAGGCGGCCGTTGCGGGCGGCGATCCCCAGCACCAGCGCCATGCTCAGCAGGGCGCCGACAAAGGCCGCCAGGGGCAGGGTCAAAAGCCCGATAACCTGGCCCAGGTGCAGCACCACGATCACCGCGCCGAGGGTGGCGCCGGAGGTCACCCCCAGCAGGTGCGGGTCGGCCAGCGGGTTGCGGGTCACCGCCTGCAGCACCGCGCCGATCAGTGCCAGCCCGGCACCCACCAGGGCCCCCAGGAGCATGCGCGGCACGCGGATCAGCCAGACGATGTGCTCCTGGCCCGGGCTCCAGTCCACAACGCCCAGGCCCAGGGCCTTGTGCAACAGAATGCGCCCCACCACCTCCACCGGCACCCGCGCCGGGCCAAAGCCCAGGGACACCACGCAGGACGCCAGCAGCAGGGCGCCCAGGGCCATCAACAGTGCGGCATAGCGGGGACTGGTCATTCGCCGTGGAAACCCTTGGCCAGGGTTTCCACCGCCAGCACGTTGTCGATGCCCGGCGTGGCCTGCACATAGGGGATGACGATGAAGCGCTGGTTCTTGATCGCATCGACTCCTTGCAGGGCCTTGTTGTTCAGCAGGAACTGCTGCTTCTGCTCGGCGCTGACTTCGCTGTAGTCGACGATCACGATCACCTGCGGGTTGCGCTCGACCACGGTTTCCCAGTTGACCCGGGTCCAGCTGGCGTCGACGTCATCGAGGATATTGCGGCCGCCGGCCGCGTCGATCAGCGCCTGGGGCATGCCCAGGCGGCCCGAGGTCATGGCCCGGTCTTCGCCGCTGTCATAGAGGAATACCCGCGGCTTGTCCCTGGGCAGGTCCTTCTGTACCTGGGCCACCTGCTCCTGCATCCGGGCGATCAGGGCGTTGGCGCGATCCTGCACGTCGAAGATCCGCCCGAGGTTACGCAGGTCGGTGTAGGTGTCCTCTAGGCTGGCGGCCGGGCGCTTCATCACGAAGGCGCAGGACTCGGTCAGTTCGTAGACGTTGATCCCCAGCGGCGCCAGGGTCTGTGGCGTGAGGTCGCCGCCCACGCGCATGCCGTAGTCCCAGCCGGCGAAGAAGAAGTCGACGTTGGCATTGAGCAGGGTTTCCACCGACGGATACTTGGCCGCCAGTTCCGGCAGGCCGTCGAGCAGGGCGCTCATTTGCGGGGTCACGGCCTTCCAGCCGCTGATCCCGCTGTAGCCCACCATGCGTGGCTTGAGCCCCAGGGCGAGCATCATCTGGGTCATGTTGATGTCATGGCTGAGGGCGTGTTGCGGCGCTTGCTTGAAGGTCACTTCGCGGTTGCAGCTGGTGATGGTCAGCGGGTAATGGGTGGCCTCGGCGAAGGCCTGGGTGGCCCCCAGTGACAGGGCCAGGAGCAGGCTGGAGCGAAGCAGGGAGCGCAAGGTCATGGTTGGGTGATCCAGGTGATTCGTGGGTAGCCGGACAGGGGATGGGCGTCGATCAGCGCCTCGACGCCGAAGACGTTGCGCAGCAACTCGACGGTGAGCACCTCGCCGGGCGTGCCGCTGGCGACGATGCGCCCGTGGTCGAGGACATACAGGCGGTCGCAGAAGGCTGCGGCCAGGTTCAGGTCGTGGATGCTCGCCAGGGTACCGATGCCCAGGCGCTTGACCCGCTGCAGCAACTCCAGCTGGTAGCGCGGGTCGAGGTGGTTGGTGGGCTCGTCGAGGATCAGCAACTGGGGTTGCTGGGCCAAAGCGCGGGCCAGGATCACCCGCTGTTTCTCACCGCCGGACAGGGTGGCGAAGGCGTGGTCCTCGAAGCCCAGCAGGCCCACCGACTCCAGGGCCTCGCGGGCGATGCGCCGGTCGTCCTGGGTGTCGCCGTCGAACAGGCCCTTGTGCGGGGTGCGGCCCATGGCGACCACCTCTTCCACGGTCAGGCCGAAGGCGTCGGGAAACTCCTGGAGGACCACGGCGATGCGTTGCGCGCACCAGCGCGGCGACTGTTTCCACACGTTGTGATGGGCCAGTAACACCTCGCCCTGCTGCGGCTTGCTGAAGCGATAGGCGCAGCGCAGCAGGCTGGTCTTGCCGCTGCCGTTGGGCCCGATCAGGCCGACGAACTCGCCGGCCGCCACCTGCAGGCTGGCCTCACGCAGTTGGAACTGGTGGTGGCAGTGGCCCTGGCCCAGGGGTGTCCAGGCCAGGTTGGTGAGGTTCAGCGAGGTCATGCCGTATCCGTGTGGTCCCCGCGCGGTGGCCGCAGGTGAGGTTAAAAGGTGTAGTCAGCGGTGACGAAGAACGAGCGCGGCTCGCCGAGTATCCATTGCTGGCCGTCATTGTATTGGCTTTGCGCGTACTGGCGGTCAAACAGGTTGTTCAATTGCAGGCCCAGGGTGGTGCTGGGCAAGGCTTTCCATGACAGCGCCGCATCCACCACGGTGTAGCTGGGCAACTGATTCCGGTTGGCCATGTCGGCGTAGCGTGCGTCTACATAGCGCACTCCGGCGCCGGCCCGCAGGTCATCGTCGAGGGCCTTGCTCAGCCACAGGTTGGCGGTGCGGCGTGGCACGTCCACCGGGCGCTTGCCGTCGCGGGAGACCTGCACGCCGTCGACGTCCTGCTGGAAGTCGTCGTACCGGGCGCGAACGATGGCGGCGTTGGCCTGCAGTTGCCAGGCGCGGGGCAGTTGCAGGTCCAGGCTGGCTTCCAGGCCGTTGGAGGATTGCTGGCCCACCTGCTGTTTCAGGTCCGGGTCGCCCGGGACATCGGTCAGCAGCTTCTTCTTGACGATATGGTAGGCCGCCAGGGTCCATTCGCCACGCTGGTCCCAGAACATCTGCTTGAGGCCGATCTCGGTCTGCCTGGCACTGGAGAGGTCGAATTGCTGCTGGCTCTTGCTCAGGGAAATCAGCCCGCCGACACCGTCGGTGCTGGTGGAGTATTGGCCATAGAGGGAGGTGTCCGGGGTCACCGCAAACACCAGCCCGGCCTTCCAGTTGTTACCGGTCAGGGTCTTGTCGCTTCGGCTGTCGTCCTTCAAGTCATCGCGATCAATATGCACGTAGTCGCGGCGTACACCGGTCACCAGGGACCAGCGCTCGCTGAGCTGCAGGCGGTTTTCGGCGAACACCGACATCTGCCTGGTGGTGGTCTTGAATTGATCGCGGTAAGGGCTGTTGCTGGCGAAGTCGCCCGGGGCCGGATGGTACAGATCCACCGGCTGACCGTTGCTCACGCTGTCTGTGAAGGGCGAGTTGCTCTTCATGTGGAAGCGGATGCGGTTGTAGTCGACGCCGGTCAGGGTCTGGCTGTCGAGGCCCAGCAGCGAGTGCTTGAAGGTGAAGGTCTGACGGTCACCGAGCTGTTCCTGCTGGTGGCCGATACCGTAGTTGCCGCTGCGGGTCAGTTGCCGGTCCAGGGTGTTGAAGTTGTAGTTCTCGGCGTTCTGCCAACGGCGCTGGGCCTTGAGGTAATACAGCTCGTTGCTGGCACTGATCTGGTCGGAAATCTGCCATTGGCTGGTCAGGCGGGTCCACTGGTCGTTGTAGTGCTGCTGGTCGTTGCGCACGTTGTAGTTCTTGTCCCGCAGGCTTTTGTGGAAACGCCCGTCGATCAGCGGCGTGCCGAAGTAGTTCATCGGGTTCTGGTCGCCGTAGTCGTGGGCCAGGGTAAAGGCCAGGTCATCACGGGCCTGCCAGCGCAGGGCAGCGCTGACGAAGTCGCCGGAGGAATCGCCCCGGTCGATCCAGCCGTTGCTGCGCTCGCGGTTGAGGTTGAGCCGGTAGCTCAGGGTGTCGCTCAGGGAACCGCCGCTGTCCAGGGCCTGCTGCTGGCGATCGAAGGAGCCGTAGCCCAGGCGCAGGTGGTTTTCGATTTCGCCGCTGAACGGCTTTTTCGGAACGGTGTTGATCACCGCACCGGTGGCGCCTTCGCCGTACAGCACCGAGGCCGGGCCGCGGAGCACGTCGACCCGCTCCACCGCCCAGGTGTCCACCGGGAAGGTCACGGTGCCCATGCCGGTGTACATGCGGTTGCCGTCATACAGCTGCATCACCGAGCTCTGCCCGGTAAAGCCCCGTGCCGACAGCGAGGTGCCGCCGTCGCCCGGGGTGCCGGTGCGGCTGATGCCGGCGCTGCGCGATACCGCGTCCTGGATGCTCCGATCGCCCCGGGCGCGGATTCGATCGCCGCTCAGGCTGTCGGTGCTGGCCGGGGTTTCCAGGGCGCTCAGGCCCAGGCGCGAACCGGCGCTGGTGGGGGTGGCCAGGCTGATGCTGTCGTCGGCTTCGCTGGCAGCGGCGGAGATGGTGCCGGTGGGCAGGGTCAGGGCGGAGTCGTCGGCCTGGGCCGGGGAAGTCAGGGCCATCAGGCAGAGGCTGGGCAGCAAGTACTTGTTCATCGGGACGGTGAATCACTTCTTCGAGAGGGTTGCCCGCAGTGGGGGCTGCGGGCAGGGATCTTACACTTTAGTGTTATAAAGTAACATTATAACTGTGCACGGCTAAAGCGCCGAGATTCTACAGAGCCCTCTGGAACGCGCATCTCGGCTGATTCATGTTGAAGATGAAGCAGATTCAGGCCCACGGTTGAAGCGTGAGAGCAGCAGGCGATCGAGCAGCCACACCACAATCAGCGAGGCCCCGACCAAAGGAAACGCCAGGGCCAGCAGCGCCATGATCAACATCGCGGTTTTCCATTTCGGCAGGTCGTGGCGCAGTGGGGGCACGCCGAGTCGGCCCTGGGGCCGTCGTTGCCACCACATGATGAGACCACTCACGGCGCCGAGCAGGATCATCAGGCACACCACCAGCACCAGGATCTGGTTGAAGCGCCCGAACATCTTGCCTTCGTGCAGCATCACTCCCAGCTCGGTGGCCCGGGCCACGTTGCTGTAGTCCTTCCAGCGCACATCGGCGAGCACCTGGCCGGTGTATTGGTCGACATGCAGGGTGGCATCGTTGCGTGGGTCGTCGGCGAACACCGCGATGGTGAACACGCCCGTGGCAGTGCTCGGCAGAGTGATGCTGTAGCCCGCCTCGACCTGGCGCTGGCGAGCGATATCCTGCACCGCTTGCAGGCTGATGGACGGCGCTGCCGGCGCCGCGTCCGCGGCGTTGTGGGCCATGTGCTCGGCGTGGTCGCCGGACATCGGCATCGGGGTGTTTTCCAGGGCCCAGGGCACGGTCTGGCGCGTGGCGCTGTTGAGCTCCCGGGCCTGCTGGTCGGAGGTCGGCACGTTGTTCCACATGGCCACCGGGAAGCGGTTCCACAGGTCGGCGTACTGCTTGCCCCAGAAGCCGGTCCAGGTCATGCCGCTGAGCAGCATCAGCAGCAGGAAGGCCGAGCCCCAGAAACCCAGCACACCGTGCAGGTCACGCCAGAACAGGCGGCCGCGGGCACTCCAGCGTGGCCAGAGTACCCCGGCCGAAGACTTGCCCCGCGGCCACCACAGGTACAGGCCCGAGACCACCAGGACAATGCCCCAGCTCGCGGCCAGTTCCACCAGCCGGTCACCGACGGTGCCGATCATCAGCTCGCCGTGAATGGCCCGGGCCACGGCCTGCAGGTTGGCCTTGGCATCCTGCTCGCCGAGCACGTCACCGTGGTAGGGGTCGATGAACACGTTGAGTTCGTGGCCGGCATCCTGCACCACGAACTGCGCGCTGCGCTCGGCATCCACAGCGGGCAGGTACTGCTTGATATGGCCCTGGGGGTAGGCGGCCTGAACCCGTTGCAACAGCTCATCGGCGCTGAGGCTGTGGTGGGCGGCAGGCACCTTGAGCAGGCTGGGGTACATCAGCGGGTCCAGCTGCGGTTTGAACAGGTAGACGATGCCGGTCAGGGCCAGCATCACCATGAAGGGGGCGACGAACAGCCCGGCGTAGAAATGCCAGCGCCAGGCCAGGTTGTAGAAAGACACTTTGGGTCGGTTCATCGGGGAAGGCTCCGCAGGGCTGTGGATCTTTTCTTATGGGGGCTGTTCGCCGGCAAGCCGGCTCCAGCGACGAGGAGACGGCGTGCCGGCGAAGGGGCATCAGAAATTCAGGTCAACCTTGGTCCAGAGCGTGCGCCCCGGTTCCTTGATGGCTTGCGGGTCCGTCGCCGGGTAGCCGAAGCCGGCATTGCCCGCCAGGTTCAGGTGCTCGGCGTAGGCCTTGCCGAACAGGTTGTCGACCCCGGTGCTGAGCTTGAGGTTCTTGGTCACCCGGTAGGCGCCGTTGAGGGAGAACACGCCGAAGCCGCCGCTCTTGCCGAAGTCCTTGCCGACCACGTTGCCCTTGTTCAGGTCCACCCGGTTCTGCGCGGCGACAACGCGCCACAAGGCCCCGGCGCTCCAGTCGTCCTCGCTGTAGGTCAGGCCCAGGCGCGCGTCCAGCGGCGGCATCTGTGGCAGGGCCTTGCCGTCGCTGCTGTTCTTGCCCCAGGCGTAGGCCAGGGTCGCGTCGGCTTTCCAGTTGGAGGTCAGCTTGTAGGCCGCGCCCAGTTCGCCGCCCATGATCCGTGCGTCGATGTTCTCGGCCCGAGAGGTGCTCATGCCCATCATCTTCGAGTTGTAGTCGAAGAGGATGTAGTCGCGCACCTGGCCGATGTAGCCCGAGGCCCAGGCTTCCAGGTCTTCACCCTGGTACTGCAGGCCGAAGTCGAGCTGGGTGGTCTTTTCCGGCTTGATCGAATCGAAGGCGTTCACCGAGCCGGCCGGGCCCATTTTCGGCGAGAACAGCTCCCAGTAGTCGGGGAAGCGCTGGGTGTGGCCAAGGCCGACGTAAAGCGTGGTCGGGCTGTCGGCCAGGTCATGCTCGTAGCGCACGAAGCCGCTGGGCAGGGTATCGGCCCGGGTGTCGCCGGCGGTGGGGTTGGGGCGGGTCATCATTCCCGAGCCGATGCTTGGCCGGTAGTCCTTGGCCGAGGCGCGGTCCAGGCGCGCGCCGGTGATCATCCGGTCACGCTCGGCGGCGTACCAGGTCAGCTCGCCGAAGGCTCCGTAGTTGTGGAAGTCGGCGTCCTTGGTACGGGGCAGTTGCTTGTAGGTGTCGACGCCGCTGCTGGCGCGGTTGCGGTGTTCGTTGGTCTGGGCGTCCAGGCCGCCGATCAGTTGCAGGTCGGCCCAGCGCCAGGTGGCCTTGATCCGCGCCCCGAGGGTGCGACGGTCGACGTTGGAGGCCATGGGGCCGGCCATCATTCCGGTGCCGGATGGGGTGCGCAGGCTGTAGTTGTCCATCACGTGGTCGGCGTAGTTGTAGTAGACCTGGGCCTCGACCTTGTCCAGCACCTCGCCAAGGTTGGACTTCTCGAAACGCAGGCCCAGGCTTTCGCGCTTGAATTGCGAGCCGTCCATGCCGCGCCCGGCGTAGCGGGCTTCGCCATCGCCCTTGCCGGCGGTGAGTTCCAGCAGGGTGTCGGCGTCCGGGGTCCAGCCCAGGGCCACGTCACCGTTCCACTTGTCGTAGCGCGAGGCCACGGTGTCATTGTTGCCGTCGCGGTAGTCGTCGGCGTGGGCGGTGTTGCCGATCACCCGCACATAACCCAGGGGGCCACCGGCAGCGGCATCCAGGGTCTTGTCGAAGCGCCCGTTGGAGCCGGCCAGCAGGCTGGCATTGACCCGGGTGCCGAGTTCGCCGAAATGTTCCGGTTCGCGCTCGAAAAGCACCGTGCCGGCCGAGGCGCCCGGGCCCCAGAGTACGGTCTGCGGGCCCTTTATCACGGTCAGCCGGTCGTAGGTTTCCGGAGAGATGTAAGAGGTCGGCGCGTCCATGCGGCCCGGGCAGGCGCCGAGCATCATGCCGCCGTTGGTGAGGATGTTCAGCCGCGAGCCGAACATGCCCCGCAGCACCGGGTCGCCGTTGGTGCCGCCGTTGCGTACCAGGGCAAAGCCGGGAATGGTCTTGAGGTAGTCGCCGCCGTCACTGGCCGGCACCGGCTGGCGCGGGTCCTTGGGGTTGGTGACCACGGTCAGGGGCGAGCTGGGGGCGATGGCGGTGATCACCGTCGGGCTCAGTTCGGTGCTGTGCCGGGAGTGGTCCGTTGTGGCATCGTCGGCCAGCGCCAGGGGCGTCAGCAGAGCGCCGCAGAGGACCGCGAGGGCGCGGTTGAAGTGCTGGCGCGCAGGGTTCAGGGCGAAGGTCTTGAGTGGCTGGGCAACGCCCAGGCGAGAGTCGGCAGAAAACATAGATGTTCCATCGTTCGGTCTTGAATGACACGGCCGCGAGTACGCGTCTGTCGCGCTGACAGCCGGCCGTGTGAGATGAGCTGAAGACTCAGGCGAGGAACGGTGGGGCGCGGGTCAGGGCGCCGGGGAACACGGTCTGCCGGGCGTGGCCCAGGCGCGTGGCGGGGATCAGGAAATACGGTGTGGGCGGCGTGAACAGAGCGGCGAACGACAGCGCCGAAGGCAGTGCCGGGCAATTGAACAGCAGGCTGCAATAGCCGCATTTTTCCCAGAGCACATGCTCTTCGCCCTGGGATCTGCCCTTTTGTGCGTGGTGCGGGCTTTCACCGTGGCAGCCGGGCGCAGCGTCGCCCATGTCCATGGAAACGGACATGTTCATCGGCATCGCGTGATCCATCGGCATCGACTGGGAAATCAGCGGGCCGATAAAGATCATCAGCATGGCGAACAGGCTGATCCAGCTGCCGCGGCGGACTCCAGACGAGTCGCGGCGCGGCACGGACCGCCTGCGGCCAGGCGCGTGCGGGGCGTTCACGGTGAGGGCCGGTCAGTGCTTACTGGGCGTGCATATGCCCTTGCATGGCGTCCGGCGCCTGCTTCTGCACCGCCACTTCGACCGTGACGTCACCGGCTTTTTCAAAGTGCAGGGTCAGCGGGAAACGCTTGCCGTCGGTGAGCAGGCTGCGGTCTTTGAGCTCCAGCAGCATCACGTGGTAGCCCATGGGGGCGAAGGTCGCCTCGCCACCGGCGGGCACCGCCACCTTGGCCACTTGTTGCATCTTCATCATGTCGCCTTGCTTGACGTGCTCGTGCAGCTCGGCCTTGCCGGCGATCGGCGAGTCGACGCTGAGCAGGGTGTCGGCGTTCTTGCCCGGGTTGTGCACCACGAAGTACGCGGCCACGGTGGGCGCGTTCGGCGGCAGTTCCTGAGACCAGGGATGAGCGATCTGCAGGTCACCGGCCTTGTAGTCGTGGGCGGTGGCGAAACAGGCAGGCAGCAGCAGTGCGGCCAGCAGCAGGGATTGCTTGACCAGGGATGGTTTGAACATGTGAGTTCTCCAGAACGATTCAAAGACGCAGATCACTTGCGAAAGGGAATCATGCCAGAGGCGGGGCACCGGGGTTCAGGCTGGGCCATTGCTGGCGCAGGGTGAGCCGTTCTACCTGCGGTTGCGGTGCGCCCGGCTGGACTGCGAAGCGGGTGAAGGACAGCTGGGGAACGTGCCCGGGCAAGGCCACCAGCGGCGGCGAGCCGGAGCAGCACCAGCAGTGCTGCATGGTGGAATGGTCGTCGTTCTGCGGCGCTTGCTGGTCGAGCTTGCCCAGGGAAATGGCCACCAGCTTGGTGCCGCTGGAGGAGCAGAAGCTGCCCCACAGCAGTTGCTCGTCCAGCCCCGAATCGCTGCGCGGCATGGCTCCGGAAAGCGGCATGGCAAGCATGTTGAACAGCACTGCGAAGCAGGCGATCCAGGCAAATGCGAGCCGTTGTCGGGACATGGGGACGATCCGTCGGTTGAGCGATCAGGCGGGTATTTAGCCTGATCGCTGTGGATAAGTAAAAAAGCAGCGTATGCGGTGTGGTGTCGCAGTGCCAGTTCAGGCCAGGCTGACGTGAAGCTTGAGTCCCAGTGCCTTCATGACCTTGATGATAGTCGCGAACTCGGGATTGCCCTGGCTGCCCAGGGACTTGTACAGGCTTTCGCGGCCCAGGCCGGTGTCACGGGCGACCTGGGTCATGCCGCGGGCGCGGGCGATGTCGTTGAGTGCGGCGCGGATCAGCACGCCGTCGCCGGTGTCTTCCTCGAAGCAGGCGTCGAGGTAGGCCACCATGTCTTCAGGGGTCTTGAGGTACTCCGCCGCGTCGAAGCGGGTCACTGGGGTGCGCATGTTTCAGCCCTCGCTCTTGAGGTCATGGGCCAGTTGCCTGGCGCGTTGGATATCGCGTCTCTGGGTGCTCTTGTCACCGCCGATCAGCAACAGGTAGATCACAGTGTCCCGGCGCGAGAAATACACCCGGTAGCCGGGGCCGCGATGGATGTGCATTTCATAGACACCTTCGCCCACGGGTTCGCAGTCGCCGAAACGGCCCAGTTGCGCCGCCCTGATCCGGGCCAGCACGCGGGTTTTCCCTGGGGATCTTTTAGGCGTAGCAGCCAGTGGGTAAACGCCTGAGTCTGCTCAAAGACGAACATGGCGACTGTATTCCTTGGGATACTGTCTGGCAAGTCATTTGCCAAACTGAAATCGATTGGTGCGACGACCGGCCATTGATGAACCGGTCGCCACTGAATCGTTCCAAGGAGGCTAAAGCACTGTCTTATCGATCGCTGCCAGGGGAATCCCAAGAGTCTGTGGGGCTTGGCGTCTTTGTCTGTCAGGCGTGAGGCAGCTGCCCCAGGGCGCTCAGTACCTCGGCTACGCTGGCAAATTGGCGGTCGACCTCGGGCAGCTCGGGACGCTTGAGCACCAGCACCGGTATGCCCCGCTCGCGGGCCACTTCCAGTTTGGGTTCGGTGGCGCTGCTGCCGCTGTTCTTGCTGATCAGCACGTCGATCTGCCGGCGCACGAACAGCGCCCGTTCGTCCTCGATCAGGAACGGCCCGCGGGCCCCGATCACTTCACAGCGCGGGTTGCCCGGGTAGGCGTCCAGGGCGCGTAGGGTCCAGAACTGGCCGGCCGGAATTTCTTCCAGATGCTGCAAGGGTTCGCGACCCAGAGTGAACAAGGGTCGCTTGAAGGGTTCCAGGGCCTGCACCAAGTGCGGCCAATCCGTGATCTCGCGCCAGTCATCCCCGGGCTGCGGTTGCCACGCCGGACGCCGCAAGGCCCAGCAGGCAATCCCGGTCAGTTGCGCGGCAGCCTGTGCATTGGCGCTGATCTGTGCCGCGTAAGGGTGGGTGGCATCCAGCAGCAGGCCGATGCGCTCTTCGCGGATAAAGCGTGCCAGCCCCTCGGCACCTCCATAGCCGCCGACTCGTACCTGGCAGTTCAGGTCGGTGGGCACCCGGCCTACTCCGGCCAGGCTGTAGATATGTGTTGGGCCCAGGGTGCGGGCAATGGCCAAGGCCTCGGTGACCCCGCCCAGCAGCAGGATACGGCTCATTGGAAACCTCCGGCGTGGCCGACGATGCCGCCTTGGCGGTCGATGGCAAAGACCTCAACCTGGACCTGGGGCGGCACCACGCTGCGGGCGAAATCCAGGGCGTGCTGGCATACCGCATCGCCCAGGGCGACCCCCGCGGCGCTGGCCATGGCCAGCGCCTGCTGGCTGGTATTGGCCTCGCGGATGGCCTGTTGCAGCGCCGGATCGGCACCCGCATCGGCGGCCCATTGCGCCAGTTGCGGCAGGTCGATACTGGAGTGGCGGCTGTGCAAGTCCATGTGCCCGGCGGCCAGCTTGCTGATCTTGCCGAAGCCGCCGCACAGGCTGAGTTTATCCACCGGTACTTTGCGCAAGTGCTTGAGCACCGCGCCGACGAAGTCGCCCATTTCGATCAGGGCGATTTCCGGTAACTGGTAGACCCGGCGCATGGTGTCTTCGCTGGCGTTGCCGGTGCAGGCGGCGATGTGCAGGTAGCCATTGGTCTTGGCCACGTCGATGCCTTGGTGAATCGAGGCGATGTAGGCGGCGCAGGAGAAGGGCCGGACAATGCCGCTGGTGCCCAGGATCGACAGCCCGCCAAGAATCCCCAGGCGCGGGTTCATGGTTTTCAGGGCCAGTTCCGCTCCGCCCTCGACGTTCACCGTGACCTCGAAACCGCCGGGGTAGGCCCGTTCCTCGGCGAGTCGTTGCAGGTGCTCGCCGATCATCCGGCGCGGTACGGGATTGATCGCCGGCTCGCCCACCGCCAGCACCAGGCCGGGGCGGGTCACGGTGCCGACACCCTGGCCGGCGACGAAGCGAATGCCCGGTTCAGGGGTCAGGCGCACCCGGGAGTACAGCAGGGCGCCGTGGGTCACGTCCGGATCGTCGCCGGCGTCCTTGATAGTGCCGGCTTCGGCGCCGTCGGCGGTGTGGCGGCAGAATTCCAGGCGCATCTGCACCTGCTTGCCCTTGGGCAGGATGATCTGCACCGCGTCGGCATTGCAGCCCTCGAGCAGCAGGCGCGCGGCGGCCAGGCTGGTGGCGGTGGCGCAGCTGCCGGTGGTCAGGCCACTGCGCAGGGGCGCGGGCTGTTCCGCTGTTTCTTCACGCATGCCCCAGCCCTCGCAGGGGCGAGCTTGCTCGCCAAGGGCGCACGTCGGTCTCTTGGGCGGACGTATTCGCGAGCAAGCCCGCACCTGCAAGGTTCACGGCAGGTCCCGGGGCTTGTGCAGGTCCAGCAGGGTGATCGGCAGGGCCTGGCGCCAGGTGTCGAACTCTCCCAGTGGCTGGGCCTGGGCGATGTGGATGCGGGTCAGCTCGCCGCCGTGGCGTTCTCGCCAGTCCATCAGGGTCATTTCGCTTTGCAGGGTCACGGCATTGGCCACCAGGCGCCCGCCGGGCTTGAGTTGTTCCCAGCAGGCCTGCAGCACGCCTTCGCGGGTCACGCCGCCACCGATGAAGATCGCATCCGGACGCTCCAGCCCGGCCAGTGCCTGGGGCGCGCGGCCGCGTATCAGTTGCAGCCCGGGCACGCCGAGTACCTCGCGGTTGTGTTCGATCAATTGCTGGCGGCCGTCGTCGGCCTCGATGGCCAGGGCGCGGCAGCTGGGGTGGGTACGCATCCACTCGATGCCGATGGAGCCGCTGCCGGCGCCCACGTCCCAGAGCAGCTCGCCGGGCACCGGTGCCAGGCGCGCCAGGGTCATGGCCCGCACGTCGCGCTTGGTCAACTGGCCGTCGTGGCGAAAGGCCGAGTCCGGCAGGCCGGCGAGCCGCGACAGGCGCGGGGTGCTGGCTTCGGCCAGGCATTCGATGGCCAGCAGGTTGAGGTCGGCGATTGCCGGGTCGGCCCAGTCATTGGCGGTGCCGTCGATGCGCCGCTCCAGGGGGCCGCCCAGGTGTTCCAGCACGCTGATCCGGCTCGGGCCGAAACCGCGCTCGCGCAGCAGGCCGGCGATGGCGGCCGGGCTGTGGCCGTCATTGCTCAGCACCAGCAGGCGTACCCCGCCGGACAGTTGGGCGCTGAGTGCGCTGATCGGCCGCGCGACCACAGAGAGCGTGATCACCTCCTGCAAAGGCCAGCCCAGGCGCGCAGCCGCCAGGGAATAGGACGAAGGGAAGGACAGTACCTGGATTTCCTCTGCGGGCAGCTGCCGCGCCAGGCTGGCGCCGACGCCGAACAGCATGGGGTCACCGCTGGCCAGGACGCAGACTGCAGCACCACGCTGGCTCAGCACCGGCTCCAGGGAAAACGGGCTGGGCCACAGCTGGCGCTGGCCACGGATGCAGGGTGGCAGCAGGTCCAGCTGGCGTTGGGCGCCGACGATCTTTGATGCGCCCAGCAGGGCATGCCGGGCATTTCTGCCCAGGCCCTTGAAGCCGTCTTCACCGATTCCCACTACTGTCAGCCAGGGCGACATCTCTATTCCTCGAACGCAAAACCTGTTGTTCCGACAGGCAGGCTTTTCATGCCTTCGGACAAAGCAGGCATAATACCGCGCCTTCGCTGACGAAGCGCTTTTCCCACACGGCCGGTCACCCCCTTGAACGAACGCTCGATGTCCACTGCCATCCGCCCCTCGGCCTGCCCGGGGTTGCTGCGCATCGTCCCGGCGCTGGACGGTGGCATCTGCCGGATCAAGCTGGCTGGCGGCGTCATCAGCGCGGAGCAGGCCGTGGCAGTGGCCGAGGCGGCGCAGGCTTACGCGGGGGGCGTGATCGAGGCCACCAACCGCGCCAACCTGCAGATTCGCGGCATCGGCCCGGAGCATCAGGCACTGATCGCCGCACTGCTGGCTGCCGGGCTTGGGCCGACTACTGCCGCCGGTGACGATGTGCGCAACCTGATGCTCAGCCCCTGCGCCGGGATCGATCGGCAGTGCTTGATGGATACCCGGCCCCTGGCCGCGCAGATCCTCGACACCTTGCAGGGCCATCCGCGCTTTCACCAACTGTCGGCCAAGTTCGCCGTACAGCTCGACGGTGGCGAAGCCCTGGCCATGCTCGAACATCACCATGACCTGTGGCTGTCGGCCCTTGAGCGCGACGGCCAGGGGCTGCTGGCGTTCGGGCTGGCTGGCTGCCCGGTGGATGAACCCCTGGCGGCGGTGGCGCAGGACCAGGGCCACGAGCTGCTGGTGGCCGTGCTGGAGCTGTTTCTCGACCTGGCGCGGCCGGAACAGACGCGCATGCGTCACCTGCTGATGGACATGTCGCGGGAGGATTTCCTCGCTCAACTGGAGCCCCGCCTGAGCCGGCCGCTGTTGAATATCGGTGGCTGGCGGCGTCAGGCCAGTGTCGCTGGACTGCATATCGGTACTTATCCACAGGCTGCGCCCGGGCAGGTTTATGTTGGCGCGGGCACGCCCCTGGGGCGGCTCGATCCGGCCATGCTCAAGGGCGCGGCGCAATTGGCCCGACAGTACGGTGACGCCAGCCTGCGCCTGACCCCCTGGCAGAGCCTGCTGCTGCCCTCGATCGCCGCGGCGGATGCGCCGGCGGCCACTGCCGCCCTGGAGCAACTGGGCCTACTGTGCAGCCCGCAACAGGCCTTGGCTCACTTGATTGCCTGCACCGGTTCCAGTGGTTGCGGCAAGGCCCTGGCCGACACCAAAAGCGACGCCCTGCAACTGGCAGGGCTGCTCCAGCGCCATGGTCGCCAACTGGATGTGCACCTGTCCGCCTGCCCGCGTTCCTGCGCCGCCGCTCATGTGGCGCCGGCCACCCTGCTGGCGGTGGCCCCAGGGCGCTATGACTTGTATTTGCGCGATGCAGCGCAGCCGGGTTTCGGCACGCTGCACGCACGCAACCTTTCTATTGAAGCGGCAGAGGCATTGCTCGATGCCCGCCCACGGAGCAACCTTGATGCTTGATTACATCCGCGACGGTCAGGAGATCTATCGCAACTCCTTCGCGATCATTCGCGAAGAAGCCCGGCTGGAGCGCATTCCCGCCGACCTGGAGAAACTCGCCGTGCGGGTGATCCATGCCTGCGGCATGGTCGAGGCCGTCGACGGCCTGCAGTTTTCCGAGGGCGCCGGCAAGGCCGGGCGCGATGCCCTGGCGGCCGGTGCGCCGATTCTCTGCGATGCGCGCATGGTTTCCGAGGGTATTACCCGGGCCCGCTTGCCGGCCAACAACCAGGTGATCTGCACCCTGCGCGACGACAGCGTGCCAGAGCTGGCTCGGGAGCTGGGCAACACCCGTTCCGCTGCGGCCCTGGAACTGTGGCGCCCGCACCTGGAAGGCAGCGTGGTGGTGATCGGCAACGCGCCCACCGCTTTGTTCTACCTGCTGGAAATGCTCGATGCGGGCGCGCCGAAACCGGCGCTGATCCTCGGCTTCCCAGTGGGCTTTGTCGGCGCCGCCGAATCCAAGGCGATGCTCGCCGCCGACAGCCGCGGGGTGCCCTTCGTGATCATGCAGGGCCGCCTGGGCGGCAGCGCCATGGCGGCGGCTGCGGTCAATGCCCTGGCCACGGAGGTCGAATGATGCAGCAGCCCGGACGTTTGATCGGCCTTGGCGTGGGCCCCGGTGATCCGGAACTGATTACCGTCAAAGCCCTGCGCCTGCTGCGCGAATCACCGGTGGTGGCCTACTTCGTGGCCAAGGGCAAGAAGGGCAACGCCTTCGGCATCATCGAAGGGCACCTGCAACAGGCCCAGACCCTGTTGCCCCTGGTGTACCCGGTCACCACCGAAGTGCTGCCGGCACCGCTGTCCTACGAACAAGTGATCAGCGACTTCTACGACAGCGCCAGCGAGGAGCTGGCGCAGCACCTGGACGCCGGCCGCGACGTGGCGGTGATCTGCGAAGGCGACCCGTTCTTCTACGGCTCCTACATGTACCTGCACGACCGGTTGGCCGAGCGTTACCAGGCCGAAGTGGTGCCGGGGGTGTGCTCGATGCTGGGCGGCGCTTCGGTGCTGGGCGCGCCCCTGGTGTATCGCAACCAGAGCCTGTCGGTGCTTTCCGGGGTGCTGCCCCATGAGGAACTCAAGCGTCGCCTGGCGGACGCCGATGCGGCGGTGGTGATGAAGCTGGGGCGCAACTTCCCCAAGGTGCGCCAGGTCCTGGAAGAACTGGGGCTGGCGCGGCGTGCGCTGTACGTCGAGCGCGCCACCATGGCCAACCAGAAGATCGTGCCGCTGGATGACGTGGAGCCGATGTCCTCGCCGTACTTCTCGCTGATCATCGTTCCCGGCGAAAGGTGGCAAGGCTGATGGCCCGTTCAACTCCGGCCATCGTCATCCTTGGCCAAGGCAGCCTCGACACCGCGCGGCAGATCCAGCGGCTGTATCCCGACTCGTTGATCCACGGTCTGGCGGAACGGGTCGAAGGCGCCGACCGGGTCTACCACGAATTCGGCGCGACCCTGCGCCAGCTCTATCAACAGGACACGCCGATCATCGCCCTGTGTGCGGCCGGCATCGTGATCCGCACCCTGGCGCCGCTGCTGCTGGAAAAAGGCGCCGAACCGCCGGTTCTGGCCGTGGCCGAAGACGGCAGCGCCGTGGTGCCGCTGCTGGGCGGCCTTGGCGGGGTCAATGGCATGGCCCGGGAAATTGCCGCGGGGCTCGGAGTCGCGGCCGCCATCACCACCAGCGGTGAACTGCGCTTCGGCACCTGCCTGCTCAACCCGCCCAGTGGCTATGCTCTGGGTGACCTGGAGCTGGGCAAGCGGTTCGTCTCCGACCTGCTGGGTGGCGAAAGCGTGCGCATCGAAGGCGCAGCACCCTGGCTGGCCGCAGCGAAGCTGCCCGAGGATGATCAGGCCCGCCTGACCATCCGGGTCGGTTCAGCCGAGCGCGAGCCCGTGGCCAATGAACTGTTGATCTACCCCCGCAGCGTGCTGGTTGCCTGCCGTGGGCAGCGACTGGCCGGCGAAGCTGATAGCGACCTGGCCACCCACATCCGCCAGGCTTTGCATCAGGCGCGCATCGCGGTGCAGTCGGTGGCGTGCCTGCTGGCCGCTGACCGCGACATGGCCGACCGTGCCCTGCACCAGGCAGCGGCGCAACTGGGCGTACCGTTGCGTTTCCTGCCGGCCGCCGACAGTGTCGCCGAACTGGCGCAACAGGCCGTGCCGCAATTGCTGCCGCCGCTGAAGGTCGGCGAGGACATCGCCATTGCTGTGGCCAGCCAGCCCCTGGACCCGGAGCAGATTGGCCGCCCCCGTGGGCGCCTTGCCGTGATCGGCCTCGGCCCTGGCGCCGCCGAGCTGATGGTGCCGGCAGTGAAAGCCGAACTGGCCCGGGCCAACGACATTCTCGGTTATGAAACCTACGTGCGCATGGCCGGTCCGTTTCGCGCCGACCAGGTGATGCACTGCACCGATAACCGCGAAGAGATGCAGCGCGCCCGTCACGCCTTCGAGCTGGCGGCCCAGGGCCGTTCGGTGGTGGTGGTGTCGTCCGGCGACCCGGGAGTATTCGCCATGGCCGCGGCGGTGCTCGAAGCCCTGCACGAATCCAGCGACCCGGCCTGGCACAGCGTCGATCTGGAGATCCTCCCGGGCGTCTCCGCCTCCCTGGCCACCGCAGCCCAGGCCGGTGCACCCCTGGGCCATGATTTCTGTGTGCTGTCGCTGTCGGACAACCTCAAGCCCTGGGACATCATCGAGAAGCGCCTGGACCTCGCCTCCCAGGCGGATCTGGCCCTGGCCTTCTACAACCCGATTTCCCGCTCGCGGCCCTGGCAACTGGGCCGGGCCCTGGAGATCGTGCGCCAGCACCGTACGCCGCAAACCCCTGTGGTGTTGGGGCGCGACATTGGCCGCCCGGGCCAGACCCTGCGGGTCATCACCCTGGGCGAGCTGACCCCGGAGCAGGTGGACATGCGCACCATGGTGTTGGTGGGCTCCTCCACCACCTGCGTCTTCCCCCGGGCGGAAGGTGGCGAGTGGGTCTACACGCCGCGTTGGTACGGCAATAAACCCCTGTAGGAGCCGGCTTGCCGGCGAAGGCGTCGTTCAGGGCCGTGCAAGGTTCAAGGGCCTCTTCGCCGGCAAGCCGGCTCCTACGAGTCGCTGGGTTCGGCGGTCAGCAGCCAGGTGATGAATTCGAAGAAGCCGGCCCATCTGGCGGGGATGCGGCCGGCGACGAAAGCTTCCCAGTCGCCCAGGTCGAAATCCCAGACGCCGCCGCTGTCCTTGTCCAGCAAGTAGCCGCCTTCGCCTTGCAATGAGGTGAAGGCCACAAAGTTCTCTGGCAGCTCCCAGACCTCATGGATGAACTCGGTGCCCATGCGAACTTCCTCGCCGGGCCCGGCAATGTCGAGGAGCACTTCGTCGCTGGCGCGGCTGCTGAAATCGGCGGGGTGGCAGGCCAGGTAGATCTGCGCGAACTCGCTGTCCGGGGCAATGCCCAGGGCTTCCAGCGCCAGGGTGACCTCGGCGTTTTCAGGAAGCGGGCGGTAGCGGGGCTGGGCTTCGATCAGGGCAATCAGTGGCGCTGGAATCATGCCGGGTACTCGGTGGCGCGTGGCCATTTGTCCAGCGGCAGATGGTTCATGTCGCGGGTGAATTGTTCCCGGGCCTGGCCCAGGGTTTTATGGTTCGGCCCACTCGGCACATCCAGCGCTTCGCTGCCGTCGTCTTCCCAGTGGCACAGGTCGCAGATCTCGTATTCGCCTCGTGCGCCCAGGGTCAGGTAGCCGCAGCAGGGGCAGGCCTCCAGGCACTCGATGTTCGCGCTGACGGTGTAGTCACCCAGCCCGGCTTCACGCAGGCAGCGCCTCAGGTACAGGTGGCTGACGCCGCGATATTCGGCGCGCAGGGCGATCAGCAGCAGCGCGTCGTAGCGTGGGTCTTGCACCTCTTGCGGGGGCTCCGGTTGGGTCAGGATCTGTTGTTGCAGGCTGGGTGCAAGTGCCGCGAATTCAAGGTCGTCGCTGTCTATTCCCCACCAGTTCAGGAGGTGGGAGAAGCGCGCGGCGGCGTCCAGGCCGGGCAACCTGTGGCGGCTCAGAAGGTCGATGGCTGCGTTGGCGGTGAGTTTTTCCATGGGGGCTCGGCTTTTCGAGGGGGCGGTTCAGGGCCAGGTCAGGATCAATTGGTCAGGGCGCTGAATGGGTATTCGTACGCTGACCCCGGAGGTCGATTCGCCATGGAGGTACTGGTCCTGGATCTCTACCCGGTAGAAGGGGTTGGTGTCGCGCAGGGCAATCAGCCAGATCAGTGCATCCGAGCCTTTTTCCTGCAAGGCCAGGAAGCCATCGCCGCCGTAGCCTGCCGTCTCCCCACCCCGGGCATAGAACGACTGTGGACCGTCGGTGCACAAGCCCAGGGTGGTGACGAAGTCAGGCTCATCCTGTTGGGGATAGTCCAGGGCCGGCATCCAGACGTTGTTGATCAGCCGGGGATGTTCATAGGGCAGGTCGAACAGGCAGTAGAACCCGCTGCCGAGGACCAGGGTGTTTTCCCGAGGGAAACACCCGGCCTGCCATTGTTCCTGAATGAAAGCGGCATCGGCGCTGTAGGGCATTGGGTGGTTCCTGCTCCTGCTGGAAGGGGGGCTACAGGTTCGAGACCTGGCGAAAACCGGAGTTGTAGGCGCATTGCCCGGCGTACTCGGGGCGTGCATCACAGGCCTTGAGGCAACCCTGGACGCCCTTGGGAAAGCGCGCCTCCACCGACATCGCGAAACCGTAGGTCGGCGTCGTCACCGCAAAGCTGCTGTTGCAGGCCACTTGCGTGCTGTAGGTGAAGGTCATGGCCTCGCGCCGGCCGTTGTGGGCGAAGGCCACCTCGAAGCTGTCGAGGCTGTTCCAGCCCGACAGCGGCAGCACTACAAAACGGTAGCGGGTGCTGTCCAGGCGTTGGCCGATGACCCGCAGGTTCTTGCTCGATGAGTCGGCCTTGGGCGAAGGGTAGGGCAGGGCCAGCAGCGCCCGCGGGTCACCCACCACGCCCAGTTCGAAGCCGATACCTTTTTGGTAGAAGGGTATCTCCAGGGCCGGTGCGCCCTCGATCTTCACGTACTGGCTGGATGCATAGGGGCCGCGGGTTTCAGGCTTGTAGTCCGGCGCTTTGGCGAAGCTGACTTCAAGCTCCAGCACCGCGTCTGAGGCCTTGGCGTGCTCGGTGCGTATATCGCTGGGTTGCTCGCTGCCATGGCTGGCGCAACCGGCCAGCACCATGGCCGTAGTCAGTTGCAGCAGCTGTCGGGCGGGCCATGGACGTAGAACGGTCATCACTCAATGCTCCTTCTTCAGCGGGCTGGAGTTCAGGCCCAGCCCCTTGAGCTGCCAGCTTCCCTGCACCTGCTGCCAGCTGAACTGGCGGCCGACCCAGTCCACCTGCAAGGCGTGATGCAGGCGGCTCTGGTCAATGCGCCGGCCTTCGTCCAGGGCCTTTCGCGCGCGGTCGCCGGCTTGGTTGAACAGGGGCCAGAGCTGGCTCAGGTTCAGCTCCTTGCTGATCGGCAACTGGGCATACACGCCCTGTTCCGCCGAACTGAGCAGCAGCCCTTCCTTGCCGAGGAACGCAGCACTGCTGTTGTCCGGCGACACCGACACCAGCATGGCGTAGTGGGAGAACCCCCAGCCGGGCAGCCGCTCGTCGAACCACAGCACTTGCCCGGTGGAGGGCACCAGGGCCCGCGCGCCCTCGGGAAACAGCAGCAGGTCGCTGCGTCCGGGTTGCGGCTGGCCCCAGTCGGGTTCGCTCTTGCTCTTGACCGGGCTGAGGACGCGGGCCAGGGGCGTGTCGTTCTGCACGGCGATCAGTACCGTGCCGACGCCCATCCATTCGATGGTGGTGGCCAGCAGTACCGGTTGCCCGCCCCGGGTCGCCCCGGTGGGTTTTACCTCGGTGATCTGCCAGGCGTTCAGCGGCCGATAGAGCTGGCCCTTGTAGGTGATTTCCCGGGGGCTGCTGCCGTCCCGACGGTGGTACACCTTGAAGTCGCCAAAGCGCTCAATGGATTCACTGGTCTTGTTCAGCCAGGCCTCGAGCTTGGCCTGGGGCGATTCGCCAGCCAGTGCCGGGAGGGGCATGAGCAGGAGCCCGGCCAGCAGGCAGGCCAGGCCGCGCCCGATCTGCGCAAGGCACAGGGCGCGCGCGGCGGCGGGGCCCGTGCCAGTGGGTCGTTGAAGAGTCTGCATTCCGTTGCCTGTCGCTTGATGGGAGGGTGGCCGGGGCCCTAAGGGACCAGGTAGCCCCTGACCCCGGTGAAGATGATCTGCGCCGCCAGGGCGCAGACGAACAGTCCCATCAACCGGCTGACGATCTGCAAGCCCTGGTCGCCGAGGATGCGTTCGATGCGGTTGGACAGGTACAGCACCACCCCCACGGTGAGGCTGGCCAGGGCGATGCTGAGGATGGCGGTGAGCTTGTCGTCCCAGTGCGGCTGGCTGACGCCCATCACCAGCAGGGCGCCGATGGTGCCCGGGCCCACGGTCAGGGGAATGGTCAGCGGGACTATGGTCACGTCCTGCTGCACGTTGTCGGTCTGCACCGCCGATTTGCCCTGGGCCATGCCCAGGGCAGAGATGAACAGCACGCTGCCGGCGCCGATGCGGAAAGCGTCCACGGTGATGCCGAACACGCCGAAGATCACCCGGCCGAACAGGTACAGCAGGATGCTGGAGACCAGGGTCGCCAGGGCCACTTTCCAGGCCAGGCGCCGGCGCTCCTTGAGCGAATAGCCGCGGGTCAGGCTGATGAAGCACGAGAGCACGAAGAAGGGGCTGTAGAGCACCAGCATCTTCAGGTAAACGCTGAACAGCACGTGGAGCATGGTGGGAGCTCACGACTAAAGGAGGGCGAGCGAGAGTTTAACAGGCGCCGCAGAGCCTGTCGGCTCAACTGGTGTGCGCGGTGCTGCGCTCGCGCAGGTCGCGCTGGGTCACCCAGTGTTCCACCAGTTCCCGCAGTTGCGAGAGCTCCACGGGCTTGGCCATGTGCCCGTCCATGCCGGCCTGGCGCGCGCGCTCCTTGTGCTCGGCGAGGATGTGCGCGGTGAGCGCCACTACCGGGGTGCGTACCCGCTGGTTGCCGACTTCCCAGGCGCGCAGTTGCTGGGTGGCGGAGAAGCCGTCGAGCACCGGCATTTCGCAATCCATCAGTACCAGGTCGTAGCGGTTGGCTTTCATTGCCTGCAAGGCTTCCTCGCCGTTGCTGGCGGTATCGGGCTGCAGGTTGAGCTTGCCGAGCATGCCGCGGATGACCTTGGTGGAAATGCTGTTGTCCTCGGCCACCAGGATGCGGAAGTCGCTGGGCACGGTGACTGGCGCCGGGGCTTGGGCAGCGTGCGCCGGCTGGTTGTAGGGGGCGGCGGGGGCCTTGTCGCGCTGATTGAGTTCGTCCGCCAGGGTGGTCTTGAGGGTGTAGCCGGCCACTGGCTTGGCGAGGATGCGCTTGATCCCGGCATTACGTGCAATCACCTTGCTCGGCGCATTGCTGATGCCGGTGAGCATGATCAGCAGAATGTCGTGGTTCAGGCTCGGGTCTTCCTTGATCTTCGCCGCCAGTTGCATGCCGGTCATGCCGGGCATGTTCTGGTCCAGCAATACCACGTCGAAGTAGTCCCGCAGGTGCGCCTTGGTGCGTAGCAGGGCCAGGGCTTCCTTGCCCGATGGTACGGCGCTGACGTTCAGGCCCCAGGCACTGCACTGCTGTACCAGCACCTTGCGGCAGGTGTCGTTGTCGTCCACCACCAGTACCCGCGCGCCCTGCAGGGGGCCGTCGAGGTCGGCGGTCGGATGTTCCAGGCGCTCGGCATCCAGGGGCAGGGTCAGCCACAGGGTGCTGCCCTGGTTGGTGCCGCTCTTGATGCCGAACTCGCCATGCATCAGCAGGATCAGTTGACGGGCGATCACCAGCCCCAGGTTGCCCCCCAGGCGGGTGGTGGCGAGGAAGTTCTTGCTGTGCAGCTCGGTGTGCAGCAGGGCTTCGCGCTCTTCGGCCTCCATCGGCTGGCCGCTGTCCTGCACGGCGATGCGCAAGCGCGGTTTGCTGCTGCGCTCGTCGAGGGCGACGACGATCAGCACTTCGCCTTCATCGGTCTTTTTCAGGGCATTTTCCAACAGGCTCAGCAGGGCCTGGCGCAGGCGTGTCGGGTCACCGCTGATGACCCGTGGCACCTGGGGCTGGATGAAACTGATCAGCTCGACGTTCTGCTGTTCGGCCTTGGCCCGGAAGATGCTCAGGCAGTCTTCGATCAGGGCGTTGAGGTCGAACTGCACATCGTCCAGTTCGATCTGCCCGGACTCCAGCTTGGAGATGTCGAGGATCTCGTTGATCAGGGTCAGCAGCTCGTTGCCGGCACTGTGGATGGTCTGCACGTAATCGCGCTGCTTGACCGACAGCGGGGTGCCCAGCAGCAGCTCGGTCATGCCCAGCACGCCGTTCATCGGGGTGCGGATCTCGTGGCTGATCTTGGCCAGGAACTCGGCCTTGGCATTGACCTCGGCGGTGCTGGCGGCCAGGTCGCGGCTGACGCTGAAGCGGTTCTCGGTGATGTTGCGCTGGCGCTCGCCCAGGGCAATGCTCATCAGCAGCCCGGCGATGCACACCACGCTCAAGAGGGTGACGATCAGGCCTTGCGGGGCTACCAGGGTCAGCCCCAGCAGGGCCGGCAGGATCACCAGGGTGCCGAGGTTGAAGATCACCATGGCGGCGACGAACAGGCGCGCCGGGCGATAGCCCTTGTGCCAGTGATAGCCGCCGACGAACAGCATGCTCAGGCCGGCCAGGGCCACCAGACCGTAGGTGATGATGTTCAGAGGCAGGGTATCGACGAACAGCAGCAACAGGCCGAACAGGCTGATCAGCAGGATGTTGCCCAGCAGCAGGCGGTTCAGTGGATGGGCGCCCAGGGGGGCGAAAAAGCGGTAGGCGAACATCATCCCGCAGGGCGCGGTCAGCAGCAGGGCGATATAGGCCCCCGGCGTCTGCAGGGCTTCCCAGGCCGGGAGCCAGGGCCCGAACAGGTTCAGCAGCATCAGCAGGCTGAGGGTCAGCAGCCCTTCGCAGGCTGCCAGCCACAGGCTGCTGCGCGAACGGGTGTAGGCGAAGCGGGTGAGGTTGTGCAGGATCAGCATCGCCAGGCAGCCGAAGAGCAGGCCGTAGATAAGCGTCTGGCTCTGGTCGGCCGCACCCATCACCGCCGATTGCAGGGTGATGAAGGGGCGCAGCTCGTGTTCGGACACCAGGCGTACATAGACGTCCAGTGGCTTGGCGCTTTGCGGCAGCGGCAGCATGAAGTCGCTGCTGGGCAGGGGCTTTTGCGCCTGCGACTGGCCGGAGCCGGTGTTCACTTGCTCGATCAGCTTGTCGCCTTCGAGCACGTAGAGGTTCAGGTGGGACAGGTCGGGGGCGAAGATCCGCAGGATCTGCTCATGGGTTCCCGGTTGCAGCTTGAAGCGTAGCCACAGGGCGCCATCGGGCTCGGCTGCGGTGAGCTTGTCCAGCTCGATCGGGCTGAACTGGTTGGTGTAGCGCGGGGAGCGGATGTCACTGAGCTGCAGGTCGGCCTGTTCGTCGAGCAAAACCGCCCAGCCACTGCCTTGAGCGGCCAGGGCCGGGTTCAAGCAGAGCAGGGTCAGCAAGGTGACGGTGAAGCCTAGGGCAATCCTGAGCCAGCGCACGGCGAAATCCCTTCGTTGGTTGATGCCTGATTATAACTATGCGCGGCGTAATGACCGCACGGCAAGGGCGTGTGCCCTTGCCGGGGTCAACGACAGCCTTACTCCTGGCCGCGCTCGCGGGCAATGGCGCGGTAGCCGATGTCCTTGCGGTAGAAGCAGCCCTGCCAGTCGATCTCGGCCGCCAGGCGGTAGGCCTGTTGCTGAGCCGCGTCGACGCTGTCACCCATGGCGGTAGCGCACAGTACCCGGCCGCCGGAGGTCACGACCTGGCCATCCTTGAGTGCGGTACCGGCGTGGAACACCTTGCCTTCCAGTGCTGCCGCGGCGTCCAGGCCAGTGATGGCTGCGCCCTTGGCGTAGTCACCAGGATAGCCGCCTGCCGCCAGAACGATACCCAGGCTCGGGCGTGGGTCCCACTGCGCTTCGACCTTGTCCAGGGCCTGGGCCAGGGCGGCTTCCACCAGCAGCACCAGGCTCGATTGCAGGCGCAGCATCACCGGTTGGGTTTCCGGGTCGCCGAAGCGGCAGTTGAACTCGATGACTTTCGGGTTGCCGGCCTTGTCGATCATCAGCCCGGCATAGAGGAAGCCGGTGTAGACGTTGCCTTCCTCGGCCATGCCGCGCACGGTGGGCCAGATCACCAGATCCATCACCCGCTGGTGCACTTCTGAAGTGACCACCGGTGCCGGGGAGTAGGCGCCCATGCCACCGGTATTGGGGCCAGTGTCGCCGTCGCCGACGCGCTTGTGGTCCTGGCTGGTGGCCATGGGCAGCACGTTCTTGCCGTCGACCATGACGATAAAGCTGGCTTCCTCGCCGTCGAGGAACTCCTCGATCACCACGCGGGAACCGGCGTCGCCGAAGGCATTGCCGGCCAGCATGTCGCGCACCGCTTCCTCGGCTTCGGCCAGGGTCATGGCCACGATCACGCCTTTGCCGGCGGCCAGGCCGTCGGCCTTGATCACGATCGGGGCGCCTTTTTCACGCAGGTAAGCCAGGGCCGGCTCGATCTCGGTGAAGTTCTGATAGTCGGCAGTAGGGATCTTGTGGCGGGCGAGGAAATCCTTGGTGAAGGCTTTCGAACCTTCCAGCTGCGCAGCACCGGCCGTCGGGCCGAAGCAGTCCAGGCCACGGGAGCGGAACAGGTCGACCACGCCAGCCACCAGCGGCACTTCCGGGCCGACGATGGTCAGGGACACATTCTTCTCGGCAAAGTCTGCAAGCTGCTCCAGGGCCAGGACGTCGATGGCGACGTTCTCGCACTTGGCCTCGATGGCGGTGCCGGCGTTGCCTGGGGCGACGAACACTTTCTGAACCCGTGGGTCCTGAGCGACTTTCCAGGCCAGAGCGTGTTCACGACCGCCGCTACCAATGATCAGTACATTCATTTCAAAAACCTCGGATGACGCTAATTCTGTTTTGGAACCTGAAGAGCTGGATGCCTCAGGAGGTTGCAATGACAGTGGTAGATGCAAGGCGGAGCCCACCTCGATGAGCGCAGTTGCCTGTTGGCAATGAGCATCATCGAGGTGGGCTCCAACGCAGCAGATGCCGGTGTCAGTGCGACCGTTGTCGTATCAGTGACGGAAGTGGCGCATGCCGGTGAACACCATGGCAATGCCCGCTTCGTCGGCAGCGGCAATCACTTCGTTGTCACGCATCGAGCCGCCGGGCTGGATCACTGCGGTGATGCCGACCTTGGCGGCGTTGTCCAGGCCGTCGCGGAACGGGAAGAACGCATCGGAGGCCATGACCGAACCGGCGACTTGCAAGCCGGCGTGCTCGGCCTTGATGGCGGCGATTCTCGCGGAGTTCACTCGGCTCATCTGGCCGGCGCCGACACCGATGGTCTGGCGGTTCTTGGCGTAGACGATGGCGTTGGACTTGACGTACTTGGCGACTTTCCAGGCGAAGATCAGGTCGTTGATCTCTTGCTCGGTCGGGGCGCGCTTGGTCACGACTTTCAGGTCATCGGCACTGATCATGCCGATGTCGCGGCTCTGCACCAGCAGGCCGCCGTTGACGCGCTTGTAATCCCAGGCCGCAGCGCGCTCAGCCGACCACTGGCCGCAGGCCAGCAGGCGCACGTTGGCCTTGGCAGCGACAATGGCGCGGGCTTCTTCGCTGACGCTCGGGGCAATGATCACTTCGACGAACTGACGCTCGACGATGGCCTTGGCGGTGGCTGCATCCAGCTCGCGGTTGAAGGCGATGATGCCGCCGAAGGCCGATTCGGTGTCGGTGGCGTAGGCCAGTTCGTACGCCTGGCGGATACCGCCTTCAGCGTCCGGGCTGACCGCCACGCCGCACGGGTTGGCGTGCTTGACGATGACGCAGGCCGGCTTGACGAAGCTCTTCACGCATTCCAGCGCGGCGTCGGTGTCGGCCACGTTGTTGTAGGACAGCTCTTTGCCTTGCAGTTGGGTCGCGGTGGCGATGCCGACTTCAGCAGGTTTGGCCTCAACGTAGAACGCCGCGCTCTGGTGCGGGTTCTCGCCGTAGCGCATTTCCTGGGCCTTGATGAATTGGCTGTTGAAGGTGCGCGGGAATTCGCTGCGACCTTCTGTGCCGAGGGTTTCGGCGGCCTGGTTCACGGTGCCCATGTAGTTGGCGATCATGCCGTCGTACGCAGCGGTGTGTTCGAAGGCCTTGAGCATCAGGTCGAAGCGCTGGGCGTAAGTCAGGCCACCGGCCTTGAGGCTTTCCAGGACGCCGGCGTAGTCGCTGGCATTGACCACGATGGCCACGTCCTTATGGTTCTTGGCCGCCGAGCGGACCATGGTCGGGCCGCCGATGTCGATGTTCTCGATGGCGGTCGGCAGGTCGCAGCCCGGCTTGTTGATGGTGGCTTCGAACGGGTAGAGGTTGACCGCGACCAGGTCGATCGGCTTGATCCCGTGCTCGTTCATGATGGCGTCGTCAATGCCGCGACGGCCGAGGATACCGCCGTGGATTTTCGGGTGCAGGGTCTTCACCCGGCCATCCATCATTTCCGCGAAACCGGTGTAATCCGCGACTTCCACTGCGGACACGCCGTTGTCCTGCAGCAGTTTGAAGGTCCCGCCGGTGGAGAGGATCTCCACACCAAGGGCTTCCAGCTCCTTGGCGAATTCGAGGATCCCGGTCTTGTCGGAAACACTGATCAAGGCGCGGCGGATCGGCAGGCGGGTAGTCTGGTCGGTCATCTCAATTTCCATCAAAAGCAAAGGAGTCAGCAAAAAAGGCGACCGTTTTTTACGCGGGCGCCTTTCTGGTTTGATTGAATGCTTACAGCAAATCGTACTGCTTGAGTTTCTTGCGCAGGGTACCGCGGTTCAGACCCAGGAGTTCGCTGGCCTTGGTCTGGTTGCCCTTGACGTAGTTCATCACGCTTTCGAGCAACGGAGCCTCGACTTCGGAGAGCACCAGGTTGTACACGTCCGTGACGGCAGCGCCCTCAAGGTGGGCGAAATAATTGTGCAGCGCCTTCTCGACACTCCCGCGAAGGGTCTGGCCTTCTTCGCTGGGTGTATTGAGGTGCTGTTTCAAATTCACGTTGTCGCTCACGGGTGTTGTTCCACTCACTAAAGTCTCGGTCATCATCGTCATGCGGCCACCCCCTCTCCGTCCCCTGTTTCCAGGCTCTTGTAACGTCCGGCAAAGAACTCACGAACGTTGGCGCATTGTGCTTCCGTATCTTCCAAACGATTGAAGTGGGCGCGAAACTCCCTGGCGCCCGGCAGGGTTGCGAGATACCAGCCCACATGCTTGCGCGCAATGCGTACGCCCATGACATCTCCATAGAAGGCATGCAGCGCGGCCAGGTGCTCTAGCAGAATACGTTCCACCTCGAACAGCTCCGGTGCCGGGAGGGTTTCACCGGTACTGAGGAAGTGTTCGATCTCACGAAAAATCCATGGCCGCCCCTGGGCGGCCCGGCCGATCAACAGCCCGTCGGCGCCGGTGGCGTGCAACACCCGCCGGGCCTTTTCCGGCGAGTCGATATCGCCATTGGCAAAGACCGGGATCGACACCGCCTGCTTGATCGCGGCAATGGTGTCGTACTCGGCTTCACCGGTGTACAGGTCGGCCCGGGTCCGACCATGGACCGCCAGTGCCGTGATGCCGGCCTGCTCGGCGATCTTCGCCACCGTCAGGCCGTTCTTGTTCTCCCGGTCCCAGCCGGTGCGGATCTTCAGGGTGACCGGTACATCCACAGCGGCCACTACTGCCTGGAGAATCTCGTTGACCAGGGCTTCGTCCTTCAGCAACGCGGAGCCGGCGGCCTTGTTGCAGACCTTCTTGGCCGGGCAACCCATGTTGATATCAATAATCTGTGCGCCCAACTCGACGTTGGCGCGGGCGGCGTCTGCCAGCATCTGTGCATCACCCCCGGCAATCTGCACCGAGCGGGGCTCGGGATCGCCTTCGTGGATCATGCGCAACCGCGATTTGCGGCTGTTCCACAAGCTCATGTCGCTGGTGACCATTTCCGAGACTACAAGGCCCGCGCCCAATTGCTTGCAAAGCTGACGAAAGGGCTGGTCTGTAACCCCCGCCATCGGGGCGAGAATCAAACCGTTGTGCACTGTATATGGGCCGATGCGTACCGCCGACATAGGACTTCCCTGTTGTGGGGCCGGATCATGAGAGTTCGAAAAAGGGTTGGCATGATACCCGCTCTCGATGACCGGATAAAGGCTGAATTGGATAAAATCTGAACAGTTCTTCTGTAGCGTCCTGGGAGCAATCCAGGCGAAACAGTCATAAAACTGTCGTTAATCCAGAGTCGTCCGTGAACTTGTGCAGCCGATTCACTCAGGCGAGTGGAAACTCAGACTGTAGTTCACCGCTTTCGGGCCGGGGTCAAGAATATCCAGGGCGATGTGAATCGGGGTCTGCGGCGGCATTTCCGCCGCATCCTGCAAGTCACCGCCCAGGTATTCCCCGGGCTTGAAGCTGCGGCTGGCGATCAGGTGGCCGTTGAGGTCGGCGAAGCGCAGCTCAAGCAGCGGGAAGGGTTGGGAGAAGGGCGCGCGGTTATAGATGATGGCGTCCACCACCAGGGCGCCGCTGAATTCCGGATGGCTGCGTACCACCAGGTTGCTGCTCTTGATCCGGGCGATGTCGACCCGGGAAGGTACCGTGCAGCCGAATTCCGGGCACAGTTGCTGGAACCAGGGACGGTACTGGTCCTGGCGGGCCAGCTCATCAAAGTGATAGGCGACGTATTGTCCCACCAGGCCGCCGGCGGCCAGCAGGATCAGCAGCAGCCAGAGCAGGCGCTTGCCCCAGGGCGAGCGGCGCTTCTGCCAGTCGAGGTGGAGCGGGTCGTCCACCAGGTCCAGCAGCACCTCTTCCTTGACCCCGGGCTCGTTGCGCTCGCGGCGCTTCTTGCCGGAGACGGCGGGCTCGTCGTCCTGGTCTTCCGGGTTGGCAGGCGAGTGAGGTTCCAGGTCATCGTCCAGGCGCAACCTGGGCGCCTGGGGTTCGTCGTCCAGGTCCGCGAGGTTGAACGACAGCGACGGTTCGGTGCGGCTGGGCTTGGGTGGTTCGGCGCTGGGTTCGGCGTCGTCCGGTTGCACCTTGGGGGGCGAAGGCTCGCTGTCGTCCCGTTCGGCGGCGCTGCCGAACAGTTCGTCCGGCCAGTGCGCCTCGTCGGCGTCCTGGGTATCGCGCCGGGCGCTGAGGCTGCCTTCCTTGTGCTCGCGTTCCTGGCCAAAGGCCTTGGCTGGCTGGATTTCGCGCTGTTCGAGCTTGGCCAGTTCCTCATCGAGGTCCAGGTGATCCAGGTCCATCTCGGCGGCCGACCATTGCTTCTGGCTGATGGCGCGCTGAGGAGCGGCAGGGGCCGCGGGGGGTGGCAGATCCGGTGCCGCCGGTGCCGGCGCCACGGTCGCTGCGGGAGCAGCCGGTGGCGCTACGGGTTTGGCAGCGGCTTTCGAGGTGGCAGCTTCCTTGGCCGCGCGTTGCTCGAGCAACTGCCGTGCGGCGTTGAACACCTGCAGGCAGGAGCCACAGCGAACCACTCCACGGGCCACGCTCAACTGGGCGTGGCTGACGCGGAAGCGGGTTTGGCAATGCGGGCACTGGGTGACGAAACTGTCGGTCATGCGGCCATCCGGATTATGCAGGCGGCCATTCTAGCGCCGACGGCCGGTGATGCGCACCCAGCCATCAAGGGTGGCGATCGGGTCCAGATCGAAGTCCTGGGCATAAGCCGCGGCGACTTCCTCGCCCTGTTCGGCAAGGATGCCGGAAAGCGCCAGGCGCCCGCCGGACTTGACCAGCCCCGAAAGCTGCGGCGCCAGGGCCACCAGTGGCCCGGCCAGGATGTTGGCCACCAGTACATCGGCCTGCACCTGGGGCAGCTGCTCGGGCAGGTAGAGCGGGAACAGCTCGTCGGCAATGCCGTTGCGCCCGGCATTGTCACGGGAGGCTTCCAGGGCTTGCACGTCGATGTCGGTGCCCACCGCCTGTTTGGCACCCAGCAACAGGGCGGCAATGGCCAGGATCCCCGAGCCGCAGCCGAAGTCCAGCACGTTGCAGTCTTTCAGGTCCTGGCCGTCCAGCCATTCCAGGCACAGGGCGGTGGTCGGGTGGGTGCCGGTGCCGAAGGCCAGGCCCGGGTCCAGCAGCAGGTTCACTGCCTCGGGCTCCGGCGCGGCGTGCCAGCTGGGAACGATCCACAGGCGCTGGCCGAAACGCATGGGCTGGAAGTTGTCCATCCAGCTGCGCTCCCAATCCTGGTCTTCGATGACTTCGCTGTGATGCTCGGGCAGCGGGCCGCCGGTCAGCAGCTCCATGTGGGCGAGTACGCTGGCGGCTTCGGTGCCGCCCTCGAACAGGGCCAGCAGATGGGTGTGGGACCAGAGTGGGGTGGTGTTCAGTTCAGGTTCGAAGATCGGCTGATCCTCGGCGTCCATGAAGGTGACCGAGACGGCACCGACTTCAAGAAAAGCGTCTTCGTAGGTTTCGGCTTGTTCTGGGCTGATGGCGAGACGGACTTGCAGCCAAGGCATGGCGGGCACCTTTGAAAATATGTGATGTGCAGCCTAGTGGGCCGCGAGAAGCGCGCAAGTTTACGCGAGACGCCCCTTGGGAGCGAGGGGGATGCCCTGTGCTTGGTCGCAAGGACGGTTGATCAGGGAATGGCCGCTGCGCGGTTCGCGAGCAGGCTCGCTCCTGCGGGGCGGCGGATACGACAAGGCCGCTCGAAAGCGGCCTTGTCGGTGTGGCGGGTGCCGATCAGTGTTGCTCGGCCAGCTTGTGCTCGAGGTAGTGAATGTTCACGCCCCCTTTGCAGAAGCCTTCGTCACGGGTCAGGTCGCGGTGCAGCGGGATGTTGGTCTTGATCCCGTCGACGACGATTTCGTCCAGCGCATTGCGCATGCGCGCCATGGCTTCGTCACGGGTGGCCCCGTAGGTGATCAGCTTGCCGATCAACGAATCGTAGTTCGGTGGAACCGCGTAGCCGCTGTACAGGTGCGAGTCGACGCGCACGCCGTTGCCGCCCGGGGCATGGAAATGCTTGACCGTGCCTGGGCTTGGCATGAAGGTTTTCGGGTCTTCGGCGTTGATCCGGCATTCCAGCGCGTGGCCGCGGATCACGACGTCGTCCTGGGTGAACGACAGCTTGTTGCCGGCGGCAATGCTGAGCATTTCCTTGACGATGTCGATACCGGTCACCATTTCCGATACCGGGTGCTCTACCTGCACGCGAGTGTTCATCTCGATGAAGTAGAAGCGGCCGTTCTCGTAGAGGAACTCGAACGTGCCGGCGCCACGGTAGCCGATGTCGATGCACGCCTTGACGCAGCGGGCGAAGACTTCCTGGCGGGCGGTCTCGTCGATGCCCGGTGCCGGCGCTTCTTCGAGGACCTTCTGGTGCCGACGCTGCAGCGAGCAGTCGCGGTCGCCCAGGTGGATGGCATTGCCCTGGCCGTCGGACAGCACCTGGACTTCCACGTGACGTGGGTTGGTCAGGAACTTCTCCAGGTAGACCATCGGGTTGCCGAACGCCGCGCCGGCTTCGGAGCGGGTCAGCTTCGCCGAGGCGATCAGGTCTTCTTCCTTGTGCACCACGCGCATGCCGCGACCACCACCGCCACCGGCGGCCTTGATGATCACCGGGTAGCCGACTTCACGGCCGATGCGCAGGGCGGTTTCCTCGTCTTCCGGCAGCGGGCCGTCGGAACCTGGAACCGTCGGTACGCCGGCAGCGATCATGGCGTGCTTGGCGGAAACCTTGTCGCCCATCAGGCGGATGGTCTCGGCTTTCGGGCCGATGAAGGCGAAGCCGGAGTTTTCCACCTGTTCGGCGAAGTCGGCGTTTTCCGCGAGGAAGCCGTAGCCAGGGTGGATCGCCGTGGCGCCAGTGACTTCAGCGGCCGCGATGATGGCCGGGATGTGCAGGTAGGACTGCGCGGCTTGCGCAGGGCCGATGCATACCGATTCGTCCGCCAGGCCCAGGTGCATCAGCTCCTTGTCGGCCTTGGAGTAGACGGCTACGGTCTTGATCCCCATTTCCTTGCAGGCACGCAGGATCCGCAGGGCGATTTCGCCGCGGTTGGCGATCAGGACTTTTTCCAACTTCGCAGGCTTCAACATCAAAGACTCTCCGCGGTTCAAACGATGGTGAACAGCGGTTGGTCGTACTCAACCGGCTGGCCGTCTTCGACAAGAATGGACTCGATCACACCGCTGGTTTCAGCTTCGATGTGGTTCATCATCTTCATTGCTTCGACGATGCACAGGGTGTCGCCCTTCTTCACGCTCTGGCCGACTTCAACGAAGGCTGGCGAGGTAGGCGAAGACTTGCGGTAGAAAGTACCGACCATTGGCGAACGGGCCACGGTGCCGTTCAGCGCGGGTGCGGCCGGTGCTGCAGGAGCGGCGGCAGCAGCAGGAGCGGCAGCGGCAGGCGCAGCCACTGGAGCGGCAACCGGAGCCGGTGCGTAGTACTGCTGGGCTGGAGTCTTGCTGTGGCGGCTGATGCGTACGGACTCTTCGCCTTCCTTGATCTCCAGCTCGTCGATGCCGGACTCTTCCAGCAGTTCGATCAGTTTCTTAACTTTACGGATATCCATGAATCATCAACTCCCAAGGGTCGGTCAGGGGCGTTTATCGCTTGTCGTTCAAGCGTTTGCCTGACGTTCAAGCTGTTCTAGGGCGGCCTCCAGGGCCAGTCGGTAACCGCTGGCGCCAAGGCCGCAGATCACTCCCACCGCAACATCGGAGAAGTAGGAGTGATGACGGAAAGGTTCGCGTTTGTGCACGTTGGACAAATGCACTTCGATGAATGGGATGCTCACCGCCAGCAGCGCGTCACGTAATGCGACGCTTGTATGCGTAAAAGCTGCTGGATTGATCAAAATGAAATCCACGCCTTCATCGCGGGCGGCATGGATGCGCTCGATCAATTCGTACTCGGCATTGCTCTGCAGGTACTGCAGATGGTGCCCGGCATCACGGGCCCGTTGCTCCAGGTCCTGATTGATCTGGGCCAGGGTAGTTGCACCGTAGACCCCCGGTTCACGGGTGCCGAGCAGGTTCAGGTTGGGTCCGTGAAGAACCAGTAGGGTGGCCATCGGTTGTTCCTTGTTATCGGGGGCTGTTGTCAGAACCCGGCGACTATGCCGGAAAGACTTTATGACTGTCCAGTTCTCTGCAATAGCCAGCACGATGACCGATGTTTGCGCAAAATATGTGACCGACAGATTAAATCCGGTCATTTGCCCTCAAGAAGGGGGGCGTGCTTCTTGTCGCCCGTTTCGTCGCTGATGGCGGCGGGTTGTGGTTTGCGCGCCCGTTTCAGAGCCTAGACGCGGAACGCTTGGACTGCCGTATGCAATTGCCCGCCCAGGTCCAGCAGGTTTTCGCCCTGGGCCCGGCCTTCGCCGATGCGCAGCAGGTTGTCGCCACCCAACTGGTGGATGCGTTCGCTGTGATCGCGGATTTCGCTCACCGCGCCGCTCTGCTGGGCAGTGACATCGGCAATCCGCACGGCGGTATCGGCGATGGTCTGGATCGCCCCGACGATTTCGTCCAGGGCGCCATCGGCGGCCTGGGCCTGGCCGGCGGTGGCCTCGGCGTGCTCGACCTGGGCGCGCATGCCTTGTACCGATTGCTGGGCGGCGGCCTGCAGGCCGGCGATCAGGGTCTGGATCTGCGCGGTGGCCCCGGCGGTGCGCTGGGCCAGGGAGCGTACTTCTTCGGCAACCACGGCAAAACCGCGGCCCATTTCCCCGGCGCGAGCGGCTTCGATGGCGGCGTTGAGGGCCAGCAGGTTGGTCTGGTCGGCGATGGAGCGGATCACCGTCAGCACGCCGCCGATGGTGGCGGATTCCTGCGCCAGGTGTTCGATCATCTGTGCGTTGCCCTGGACTTCCCCGACAAGGGCGTGCAGCCCGGTGAGGCTCAGGCCTATGACTTTCTGCCCCTGCTGCACTGCGAGGCCAGCACTGCGGCTGGCGTCAGCGGCCTGGCTGGCGTCCCCGGCGACCTGCTGGATGGTGGCTTCCAGTTCGCCCAGGGCATCGCGGATCTGTGCGGTGTCGCCGGCCTGGCGCTCGGCGCCGCTGTGCAGGCCGCTGCTCAGGTCGGCCAGGGCACGGCTGCTGCCGGCCACTTGTTCGGCGTTCTGGCGGATGGTGCCCACCAGGTCCACCAGGTAGGCCCGCAGGCGGTTCAGGGATTCCTCGATGTCATGCAGTTCGCGGTTGGTCTTGCCCAGCTGGATCGGTCGGCTGAAGTCGCCTTCGGCCCAGGTCGACAGCGCCGGGGCGAGGTTGGTCAGAACCCGGGCCAGCTTGCGCTGCAAGGTGTCGATCACCAGGGCGATCAACAGGATCAGGCCGATCATCAGCCCCTGCATCAGCCGCACTTCGCCCTGGATCTGCCCGTGCTGGGCCCGTACCGCCGGTTCCAGCTCGGCGATGGCCTGGCGCACGGCATTGATCTTCAGCAGGGTTGCGGCGCTCAGGTCGGCGCGCTTCTGGATCTGCTCGCGGGTGCGTTGCAGTTCTGCCGGATAGCGGCTGAGCAAGCTGTTGAGTTCACGCTTGAAGCCTATGCCGGCATCTTCGGCGGCGGCTTTCTCGGTGTTTTCCAGGCCCATCATGGCGGCGAAATCATCGGTGCCCGATTCGCTGCTGGCGGCCACGCCCAATAAAGGCAGGGCTTCGAGCCGATCGGCCTGGGCGCGGATGCTGCTCACTTCCCGTTCCACATCGGCGGCCAGCTCGCTGCGGCCACTGCTCACCAGCTTGTCCCGGGCCAGGGAGAGCTTGCCCAGGTGCTGGGAGGCGGTGAGCAACAAAGGCAGGTAGTTCGCCGCTTCCGCGCTCTTGGCCCCGCTGGCGTACTGGCTGAGCTGCTCCAGGTTGGCGCCCAGCTCGCGTTCGGCCTGCAACAGCAGGGCCTGGGGATCGCCTGCCAGCTTGCCGGCGGCCAGCAGGTCGGTCTTGCTGAAGTCGTCGAGGCTGGCCAGGCTCGGGCGCAGGCTTTGCGCCAGCGGTGGCGGCAGTTCGCCCAGCTCGCCCTGCAGGGTTTCCAGGGCCTGGGCCGCGCTGCTCAGGCGCAGGGCATCGCCGCTGGCCAGGTAGTCTTCGATATTGCGCGCCACCTGGTTCTGAAACTGCTGGGACAGCCCCAGGTAGCGCTCCATCAATAGATAGGGGCGTTCCAGGGCCCGTTGCGACCACCAGAGCGTCGCCCCCAGGGCGAGGCAAACGGCAACGAGCAGCAGGGTATTGAGATTGGTCAGCAGCTTCAGGCGCATCGGGGCTCTACCAACGGCTTAAATGGTAAGCGCCTGAATTTATTGCGTTTGTATTACAAGGTTATGACCGAATCGGTGGATTCGGATGAAAAGATGGCACTTTGACTTGATCGCGCGGCCTGGACCCGATTGCGCCCGCCATGCTTGGCTCGATACAGGGCTTCGTCGGCCTGGCTGGCCATCATCAGGCTGTCGGAATCCTCCTGCATTTCCACCACCCCGGCGCTGAAGGTGCACCACAGGTCCTGGGGCTGGGCCGGGTAGTGGATCTCGGCAAAGCGCTGGCGGATTTCGTCCAGAACCTTGCACGCGGCGTCCTGGTCGGTGTCGGGCATGACAATGGCAAATTCTTCGCCGCCGTAGCGGCCGATGAAGTCGGTCTTGCGCAGGCGCTGTTTGAGAAACAGCGCCAGGCTCTTGATCACCCGGTCGCCCATGGGGTGGCCGTGGCTGTCGTTGACCCGCTTGAAGTGGTCGATATCCAGCATGGCGAAGCTCAGCGGCTTGCCCTCGCGACGGGCGCGGAAACTGCAGTCTTCCAGCAGTTGCAGGATATGTGTGTGGTTGTACAGGCCGGTGAGGCTGTCGCGGACCATCCGCGCCTTGAGGTTGCGCGCCCGGGCCGCGCGGTTGCGCACGGTGGTGATCAGGTGCCGGGGCTTGATCGGCTTGGTGAGAAAGTCGTCGCCGCCTTCGCTCATGGCGTCCAGCTGCTTGTCCAGGTCGTCCTCGGCGGACAGGTAGATGATCGGCACGCTGACGTAGCGGTCGTTGTGGCGGATTACCTTGGCCAGCTCGGTGCCGGTGCAGGCCGGCATGTACATGTCGAGAATGATCAGGTCAGGCTGGAAGTCCGCCAGCTCGGCCATGGCCTGGATCGGTTCGATCAGGGTGCGGGTGACGATCCCGGCGCTGTTGAGCAGGCGCTCGGTGTGCAGCGCCTGGGCCCGGGAGTCGTCGATGATCAGCACCTTATAGGGTTCGTACTGGGCGACGCAGGTCAGTACTTCGATTTTTTCCAGCAGGCTGGAGGCTTCCAGGGTGCCGGTGAGGAATTCCTGGCCGCCGGCGCGCACTGCGGCCAGGCGCGTCGGGGTGTCGGTTTCATGCAGGCTGAAGAACAGCAGCGGGAGTTTCTGCTCCAGGCCGACCTGGGCCTCGGCGGCCAGGGTCAGGCCCATGCCGGCACCGCAGAAATCCACATCGATGACGATGGCCGCCGGCAGGCGTTCGACCATGGACGAACGAAAGGCCGGAATGCTGTCCAGGGACTGGGCGCTGAGGCCGAAGAATTCCAGCTGCTTGGCCAGGCGCTCGGCCCGGTCGTGGTCCTGCAGCATCACGTAGATCGGCTTGCGCAGGGGCGGCAGGAAGGTCTGTTCCAGTTGGTCGCCGTGGCGCAGCCCGGTGCGCGACAGGCGCTGCATCAGGCGGTTGAGGTCGGTGATCAGGTTGCTACTGAGGCGGCCACGGTTGGCGTCCACCGCTTCCAGGGACTGGCTGATGCTGCGGGCCAGCTGGGTATGTTCGGGTTGTTCGAAACGTTCGGCGAAGCGCAGCAGGCGCAGGTTGGCCTCGCACAGCTCCGACATGTCGGTGGTCGACCATTCGCTACGTTGCAGACGCTGCCATATCTCAAGAATCTGACGTGCCTGATGAATTACCCGCTGGGCAAAGTGGTGCTTGAGGCGCTCACGGCTGGGGTCTTCTGGCTCGGTCATATCCTGACTACTAGTTAGGGTGCATGCTGAGATCGACTGGTGGCTCTATGCTAGCACCACTTTTGTGTCCCATGAGTGTCGTACGTCAATAATGTGCAAAGCGACGTTATTCAGTTCCTGACCGACTGGTCGCGTAGGCTCCGGACTGTGCTTCATTTATAGTGGCCAGCTGATTCGCAATCATTGCGCGGCGCGCATTTGCCGGAAGATTTATCCCGTCAAGGCAAGGCACGATGGAGTAGGGTTGTGGTCGAACCGATGAACTCAAGTGATTGAAAGGACATAGCCATGCTGGATTGGAAGAATCGCGCAGGCAGCGCGCCGGATCGTGCTGCCGAACCCAAGTCGGCGACACGCAGCTATTTCGGTGGCCTGCTGTTCAGTCGTGCCCTGGCCACCTTGCTGGGCCTGTATCTGCTGGTCACCGGTGCCCTGGGCTGGTACTGGAGCCAGGAGCCGGCGCTGTTCCCGGTCCAGCAGAACGCCCAGATCGCCGCCGAGAAGGAAGGCCGACAGATGGTGGTGGGCTACACCACCGTGGAAACCCTGAAGACCGTGGTCGGCACCCTGCTGGACAAGCCGGGTGGCTACATTTCCAACGACCGTTTTCCACCAGGGCTGTGGATGGACAACATGCCGAGCTGGGAATACGGCGTGCTGGTCCAGGTCCGCGACCTGACCCGTGCCCTGCGCAAGGACTTCGCCCGTTCCCAGTCGCAGTCCGCCGAAGACGCCGACCTGGCCAAGGCCGAGCCGCGCTTCAACTTCGACAACAAGAGCTGGATTCTGCCGTCCAGCGAATCGGAGTACCAGGAAGGCATCAACTCCCTGAGCCGCTACCAGGCGCGTCTGTCCGATCCGAACCAGAAGACCGCGCAGTTCTATGCCCGCGCCGACAACCTCAACAACTGGCTGGGTGACGTTGGCACGCGCCTGGGCTCGCTGTCCCAGCGCCTGTCGGCCAGTGTCGGCCGGGTCAAGCTCAATACTGCTCTGAAGACCGAAGTGCCGGCCCCGGGCCAGGGCCCGCAGGTCGATGAAGAAGTGGTGGAAACCCCGTGGATGCAGATCGACAACGTATTCTACGAAGCCCGTGGCCAGGCCTGGGCGCTGTCGCACCTGCTGCGGGCCATCGAGGTGGACTTCGCCGATGTGCTGGCGAAGAAGAACGCCACCGTCAGCGTGCGCCAGATCATTCGCGAACTGGAAGCGTCCCAGGAGCCGGTCTGGAGCCCGATGATTCTCAATGGCAGCGGCTTCGGCGTGCTGGCCAACCACTCGCTGGTGATGGCCAACTATATTTCCCGGGCCAACGCGGCGGTCATCGACTTGCGTCAATTGCTCAATCAAGGCTGATCCATGGTCGCAACCGACAAAGAGGCGGCCCACCGCGCCGCCTCCGATGCAGAACAGATTGCCTGGGTCGATGGTGAAGACCAGTTGCTGGGTGCCATGGTCCGTTCCGAGTTGCGCGAGCGCGGCCTGATCGGGCGTGGCACCTACATCATGCTGTTCAACTCCGCCGGTGAGCTGTGCGTGCACCGGCGAACCCTGAGCAAGGCCATCTACCCGGGCTACTGGGACGTCGCCGCCGGCGGCATGGTCCTGGCCAGCGAGAGCTACGCGGAGTCGGCTGCCCGGGAACTGGAGGAGGAGCTGGGGGTGAGCGGGGTGGAGCTGGTCGCCCACGATCATTTCTTCTTCGAGGACACCGGCAACCGCCTCTGGTGCTCGGCGTTCTGTGCGGTGTGGGACGGCCCGCTGCGATTGCAGCCGGAAGAAGTCCTGGAAGCGCACTTCATGCCACTGGATCAGGTGCTGCGGGAAATCCACGAAAAGCCCTATTGCCCGGACTCCCTGGCTGCCCTGCAGCGCTATCTGGCACGGCGTCGCTAAAGTTGCATAAATTGGCGCTGATTGGCTCTTAGCAACCGGGCTTTTTGCCGTTACACTGCGCGACTTTTCAAGCTGAACCAGGCTGCCCTGGTTCAGTAGCGCTGCCCCTGCCTGAGTGGGGCTTCGCGGTCGATGGCACCGCTATGTGCTTCGACCAGTCTTTGTCCTCCCAAGAGGATTGCCGGTGGCCAAAAAAGCCGCATCCTTCGCCGCCCTTGGTGGCCTGGTATTTTCCACCGACGCAGGTCGACATTGCCCGGACTGTAGCCAGCCGGTAGCCGCCTGTATCTGCAAACAAACCGTGATCCCGGCCGGCGACGGCATTGCCCGCGTGCGCCGCGAAAGCAAGGGCCGTGGCGGCAAGACGGTGACCACCATCACCGGCGTGCCCCTGGCCGAAGATGCCCTCAAGGAGCTGGCCACGACGCTGAAGAAACGCTGTGGTACCGGCGGCGCCCTGAAAGACGGCGTCATCGAAATCCAGGGCGACCATGTCGAGCTACTCTTGGCGGAACTGGTCAAGCACGGTTTCAAGGCGAAGAAGTCCGGCGGCTAGCAGCCTCTGTGAAAACCACCTGTGACTGGACCCTGTCTTGATTCGCTCAGGACACCGGCGTCGTCTCCATGGTTTTCACAGAGCCTGTTCATGAACGGTTTCTAAACTCGGCACGGCGGGCGCGGTCTATTGCGCTTGCAGGCTAATCGTCATTTTCATTCTTTAGACTGCGCCAGCCCTGGAGTGGGGCGGCGCTCTATGACTTCTTTATAGGGGACTTCGATGTCCGTACGACGCACACGTAAAGACGATGGCAGCCAATGGACAGTTGCGGACAGCCGCAGTGTCTACGGGATTCGCCATTGGGGGGCCGGGTATTTCGCGATCAATGACGCCGGTCGCGTCGAAGTTCGTCCGAACGGCCCGAGCAGCTTGCCCATCGATCTGTTCGAGCAGGTCGAGGAGCTGCGCAAGAGCGGCTTGTCCCTGCCGTTGCTGGTGCGCTTCCCGGACATCCTCCAGGACCGCGTGCGCCAGCTGACCGGTGCCTTCGATGCCAACATCGGGCGCCTGGAATACCAGAGCAAGTACACCGCGCTGTACCCGATCAAGGTCAACCAGCAAGAAGCGGTGATCGAGAACATCATCGCTACCCAGAATGTTTCCATCGGCCTGGAAGCCGGCTCCAAGCCGGAGCTGCTGGCGGTCCTGGCCCTGGCGCCCAAGGGCGGCACCATTGTCTGCAACGGCTACAAGGATCGCGAGTTCATCCGCCTGGCGCTGATGGGCCAGAAGCTGGGCCACAACGTGTTCATCGTCATCGAGAAAGAGTCCGAAGTGGGCCTGGTGATCGAGGAAGCGGCCTCCCTCAAGGTCAAGCCACAGGTGGGCCTGCGGGTGCGCCTGTCGTCCCTGGCGTCGAGCAAGTGGGCCGACACCGGTGGTGAAAAGTCCAAGTTCGGCCTGTCGGCGGCGCAACTGCTGTCGGTGGTGGAGCGTTTCCGCGCCGCCGGCCTGGACCAGGGCATCCGCCTGCTGCACTTCCACATGGGCTCGCAGATCGCCAACCTGGCGGACTACCAGCACGGCTTCAAGGAAGCGATCCGCTACTACGGCGAGTTGCGCAACCTCGGCCTGCCGGTGGACCACATCGACGTCGGCGGCGGCCTGGGTGTGGACTACGACGGCACCCACTCGCGCAACGCCAGCTCGATCAACTACGACATGGACGACTACGCCGGCGTGGTGGTGGGCATGCTCAAGGAATTCTGCGACGCGCAGAACCTGCCGCACCCGCACATCTTCTCCGAGAGCGGCCGCTCCCTGACCGCCCACCACGCCATGCTGGTGGTGCAGGTCACCGACGTCGAGAAACACAACGACGACGTGCCGAAGATCGAAAACAAGGAAGAGCTGCCGGAAACCGTGCAATGGCTGGTGGACCTGCTGGGCCCGACTGACATTGAAATGGTCACCGAAACCTACTGGCGAGCCACTCACTACATGAGCGACGTGGCCGCCCAGTACGCCGACGGCAAGCTGACCCTGGCCGAGAAAGCCCTGGCCGAGCAGTGCTACTTCGCCGTATGCCGGCGCCTGCACAACTCGCTCAAGGCGCGCCAGCGTTCCCACCGCCAGGTGCTGGACGAACTCAACGACAAGCTGGCCGACAAGTACATCTGCAACTTCTCGGTATTCCAGAGCCTGCCGGACACCTGGGCCATCGGCCAGGTCCTGCCGATCCTGCCGCTGCACCGCCTCGACGAAGAGCCGCTGCGCCGCGCGGTGCTGCAGGACCTGACCTGCGACTCCGACGGCAAGATCAAGCAGTACGTCGACGAGCAGAGCATCGAGACCAGCCTGCCGGTACACGGCCTCAACGAGGGCGAGGACTACCTGCTGGGGATCTTCCTGGTGGGCGCCTACCAGGAAATCCTTGGTGACATGCACAACCTGTTCGGTGACACCGACTCGGTGAACATCTACCAGCGGGCCAATGGCAGCGTGTACCACGCCGGGATCGAGACCCACGACACCATCGAAGACATGCTGCGCTACGTGCACCTGTCGCCGGAGGAGTTGATGACCCACTACCGCGACAAGGTGGCCAGCGCCAAGATCAGCGCCGCCGAGCGTACCCAGTTCCTTGACGCATTGCGCCTGGGCCTGACCCGTTCGTCCTACCTGTCTTCCTGACAGCCCCGGCGAACCCTGGAAACCCACCGCTTGCGGTGGGTTTTTTTTGCCCGCAATTCAGGCTGTGCGGCCTGCGGGCACGAGGTTCAGCGAGCCTCGGCGAACCAGCGGTCGCGGCGCTGCAGGTGCCAGGCGAAGGCGCCCAGGGTCAGGCTGCGCAGGAACATGAACAGCAGGAACGTCAGCCACAGGCCGTGGTTGCCCAGGCCTTGCAGCGCCCAGGCAAAAGGCAGCAGCAGGAGCACGGTCAGCAACATGCCGTTGCGCATTTCCCGGGCCCGGGTGGCGCCGATGAACAGGCCGTCCAGCAGGTAGCTCCAGACCGCAATCAACGGCAGTACGGCGAGGTAGGGCAGGTAGGTAAAGGCGGTCTGGCGCACGTCGGGAATATCGGTCTGCATTTCGATGAACAGGTGGCCGCCCAGCAGGAACAGCACGGCGAACCCCAGGCTGGCCAGCAGCGACCAGCCACCGGCTACCACCAGCGAGCGGCGCAGGGCCGGGCGGTCATGGGCGCCGATGGCGTGGCCGCACAGGGCCTCCACTGCGTGGGCCAGGCCATCCAGGGCATGGGCGGTAAGCAGCAGGCCGTTGAGCAGCAGGGCATTGGCCGCCACTGTGGCATCGCCCAGACGGGCGCCTTGCACGGTGATCAGGAAGAACACCGATTGCAGGGCCAGGCTGCGGATGAAAATGTCACGATTGACCGCCAGCAGCGGGCGCCAGCTCTGCCAGCGGCGCAATGCCGCCCAGGCGATTTGCCCCGGATAGGCCCGCAGAGCCGGCCGGGTCATGGCCAGGCCGACCAGCGCGCCGCTCCATTCGGCGATCACCGAAGCCCGGGCCGAGCCCACCACGCCCCAGTCCAGGCCGAGGACGAACCAAAGATTGAGGGCGATGTTCAGCATGTTGGTGCTGAGCAGGATGGCCAGCGGTGCCCGGGCGTTCTGGGTACCGAGAAACCAGCCCACCAGGGCGAAGCTGGCCAGGGCCGCGGGCAGGCCCAGCAGGCGGGTGTGGAAAAAGCTCCGGGTCATCTGGTCCAGCTCCGCCGAGGGCTGCATCAGGTGCAGCGCCGCGCCGCTCAGGGGCACGCCTATGGCGCCCAGCAGCAGCGCCAGCCCCATGGCCAGTATCAAGCCCTGGAGCAGGATCTGTCGCAGCGCCGCCCCGTCGCCGCGCCCGGCGGCCTGGGCGGCGAAGCCGGTGGCGCCCATGCGCAGGAAGCCCATGGCCCAGGCCAGGAAGGTATAGAGGCTGGCACCGACCGCCACGGCGCCCAGCTGGTGGGCGTGGGGCAGGTGGCCGATCACCGTGCTGTCCACCAGCGCTACCAGGGGCACGGAAATGTTCGACAGGATCATCGGCGCGGCCAGGGCCCAGACGCGGCGATGGGTGGGGCGGTGACGCCAATCGGAAATCAGGGGGGGCATGCAGGCTCCTTGCGAGAGCGGGCATTGTACCCGGCGCCCGCGGGCGCCGGGGGTTAGTGCGGGGGGATCAGTGGATGATCCAGCTCAGCAGCCAGAGGCCGAGCACCAGCCAGATGATGCCGAGGATGATCGAGGCTCGCATGAAGGCGCGGATCGCCGAGTACAGGAACATCAGGCCGATGATCAGGGCAATGATGCTGACGATCGAGGTGTCCATGCCCAGAGCGCGGGACAGGCCGTCGACAAAGTTGCCCCCGGCGTGGGTCAGGGTATTGAACAACCCGCTGAGCAGGTCGACGATAAAGCGGATCACCGAGCCGATGGCCTGGCCGAGCCATTCGAAGAAACTTTCTACCTGCATGTGCGCGTCCTGATGAAAGATGGGCCGAGTGCCCGAGCTCAAGCTTGGGCCATGAACACCCGTGGCGAGTTCCCTGTTAAGCATAGAAGCTGTCGGGGGTTGCGCATTCTGGAGGAGCCGGCTTGCCGGCGAAAGCGCTCTTGCGTCCCACGTCCATCCCCCGGAAGCTATACGCCTTCAGGAGACCCCGATGAACCTAGAGCAACTGACCCAACGCCTGCACGCCATTCGTGACCGCAACGATTGGCGGCAATTTCACAGCCCGAAGAACCTGGCCATGGCCGCCAGCGTCGAAATGGCCGAGCTGGTGGAAATCTTCCAGTGGCTGAGCGAGGACCAGTCGCGGCAACTGCCAGCAGACAAGCTGGCCCATGCCGGCCAGGAAGTGGGGGATATCGTCCTCTACCTGCTGTTGCTGTGCAGCGAGCTGGGGTTGGACATGGACCAGGTGGTACGCAGCAAGCTGGCGGACAGCGAACGGCGGTTCTGCTCATGAGCGACCGGCATTTCGATCAGTTGGCGACCCGTTTCGCCGAGAAGATCTATGGCGGTGCCAAAGGCGCGATCCGCCTGGCGGTGCTCCAGGCCGATCTCAAGGAAGCGCTGCCCGAGCGACCACTGCGGGTGCTGGATATCGGCGCCGGGCTGGGGCACATGTCCTTGTGGCTGGCCGAGCGCGGGCACCAGGTCACCCTGGCCGAGCCCGCCGCGCCCATGCTTGAAGGCGCCCGGCAGCGCTTTGCCGAAGCCGGGCAGCAGGCCACCTTCATCCAGGCGCCCTGGCAGGAACTGCTGGGGCAACTGACCGAACCCTACGACCTGGTGCTGTGCCACGCGGTGCTGGAATGGCTGGCCGAACCCCACGCGATCCTGCCGGTGCTGCATCAGTTGACCGCCGCCGATGGCTGGCTGTCCCTGGCCTTCTACAACCGCGATGCACTGGTTTACCGCAACCTGCTCAAGGGCCATTTCCGCAAGATGCGCAAGAATGACATGGCCGGCGAGAAACAGAGCCTGACCCCGCAACAGCCCCTTGATCCTCGCGAGCTGGCGGCGCAACTTGAGGGCCTGTGGCGAGTCGAAAGCCAGAGCGGAGTGCGGGTTTTCCACGATTACATGCCGGTGGAGTTCCAGGCCCGTGCCGAGCTGACGGATCTGCTGGAAATGGAGCTGGCTCACCGTCGACACCCAAGTTTCGCCGGGCTTGGGCGTTATCTGCATTGGCTGTGCCGGCCGGTCTAACGGAGTGTGCAATGAAACACCGCCTGGGTCTGATCCTCCTGTGTTCGGGGCTTGCCGCCTGTCAGGGCAGCAACCCCTATGTCGCCAGCTCCAACCCGCTGCCGCCGGCCCCGCCGCAAGCTGCGGGCACCTTTGACCGCAGCGCCTACCCGGCGCCGCAACGGGACTATGGCCGCTACCGCAACTGGGCCTGGCTCAATGGTCGCCTGCCCAGCGGTTCGGCCTGGGCCGACTCGGCGCAGATTGCCGAGGCGGTCAGCAATGCCTTGGATCAGCAGGGTTTGCGCCCTGTGCATGACAACCGGCCGGCGGACCTGTGGGTCAGCGCCGACCTGCACCTGGAAAAGCGCCTGCGCCAGGTCCAGGACGACTACGGGTATGGCGGTTACGGCGGCTATAACCGTTATGGCCCGGGCTACGGCATGTACGGCAGCGTGCCGGTGGTGCGCACCTACGAGGTGGAAGTGGTGGTGGTGCGGGTCAATCTGTATGACGGCGCCAGCGGCCAGCCGGTCTGGAGCGCCAGCGCCGAAACCAGCAGCCGCGGCAGCCTCGGCGAGCGGGCCGATGCCTTGCGTGAGGCGGTGCAAAAGGCAATGGCGGCCTATCCTCCCAGTTAGGATCGCCACCGGTTTTTGTCTTCAAGCGGAGAAACAGCATGTTCCATCGAATCGCTCTACTGGTGTGTGCCGCCTTGCTCAGTGCCTGCGCCGCCAACCAGGTCAATCATGACTTCGACGCCAGCCGGGACTTTGGCGCCTACCGCAGTTGGAACTGGAAAGAACCCGCCCTGCAATACCGGCCGGATGATCCACGGATCAAGAGCGACTTGACCGAACAGCGCATCCGCCAGGCGGTGGCCGAGCAACTGGACCAGCGCGGCCTGCGTCCGGCCCAGGGTGGTGCCCGGGCCGACCTGAATGTGCAGGCGTACCTGATCGTCGAGGACCGCCAGCAGCAGGTCACCACCAACTATGGCGGCGGTTGGGGCGGCCCGTGGAATGGCTACTGGGGCGGGCCGATGTACAACGAAACCCGCAACATCACCTATAAGGTGGCAACCATCCAGATCGACCTGCTGGACGGCAAGGACGGCAAGCTGGTGTGGCGCGGCAGCGACGAGCAGATGCTCAGCAGCTCGCCCAACCCGGCAGATCGCAGCGCCGCGGTCCGCACCACGGTGACGCGTATCCTGCAGAACTACCCGCCCCACTGAAACCTTCGACCGGGCAGGGCGGCACAGGCGTGTGGCCTTGCCTGCTGCCGCCAGTCCGGCGACCCCGCGCCCCGGCCGGCGCCTGCCACGGCCTTTGACTACACTGCTTTCATCGATGGAGATAGCGCTCGGCTGCGAGCCGGTAAAGGAGTGCCCCGATGTCTCCCCTGAAGCGGTTTTACGGCCCGGCTCGTCAGCGCGGGGCCATTGGCCTGATGGCGGCGGTGACCTTCGGCCTGGCGTTGTTGCTGATGTTGCTGGTAGTGGACAGCGGTCGGCTCTACATGGAACAGCGCAAGTTGCAACGGGTGGCGGACAACGCCGCGCTGGAGGCCGTCAGCCGTGGCGGCACCTGCCAGGCCGGCCTGACGGCCGCCGCCTACGCCGGCCAGAACGCCACCCGCAACGGCTTCACCGTAGCCACCGGCAGTAGCCTGAGCACTTCCTGCGGTTCCCTGACCACCGGGGCCAACGGCCTGCGGACCTTCACTGCCAACCCTGCACAAGCGGTGGCGATACGGGTGATCGCCACCCATACCGTGCCCATCAGCGTGGCATCGGGGGTGGCGGCCCTGTTCACACCGGGGCCGATCAACCTCACCACCCAGCTCAGCGCCACGGCCGTGGCTGCTGCGCCGACGCCCACCGTGGCGCAGTTGAGCATTCGCAGCACCCTGGGCACCGTCAGTACCGCGCAATCGAGCATTCTCAACCCACTGGTGGGCGGGATGCTGGGGGGCAGCCTGAGCCTCAGCGCGGTGGGCTGGAACGGTTTGCTCAACACCAACATCAACCTGCTGAGCTACCTCAACCAACTGGCGATCAATCTGGGGGTGGCCGCTGGCAATTACACCCAGTTGCTCAACACCACCACCAGCGTGACGCAACTGATCCAGGCGGCGATCACCGTGGTCCAGGCCAATGGCGCCACCGCCGACATCCTGACCGCCCTGGGCAACCTGCAGGTTGCCGCGATCAATGCCGCGCCCTTGAAACTGGGAGATATCCTGCAGTTGCAGACCGGCCTGCCCAGCACCGCCCTGGATGCCAACCTGCAACTGTTCCAGCTGTTGCAGGCGGTGATCCAGTTGTCCAACAGCAACAGCGCGGTGGCGGCGACCTTGCCGATCAATGTGCTGGGGCTGGCCAATATCACGGTGCAGGCCAAGGTCATCGAGCCGCCGCAGTTGTCGGCCATCGGCAATCCGGCGCTGGCCAAGGCCGATCCCATGGGCGCCAACCGGATCTATGTACGCACTGCGCAGGTACGGACCCTAGTGCGGGTCAATCTGTCCCTGCCGCTGGTTTCCGGGTTGAGCACCGCGGTGGGCAACCTGGTGGCGCCGCTGACCCCGGTGTTGAACAGCCTGCTGAGCCTGAACCTGGTGGCGACGCTGGGTTCGGCGTTATGCCTGCTGGGGGCGGGGTGCGAACAGCTATACCCGGCCATCGCCTCCTCATCGGAGATCGACCTGAGCCTGGACGCGGGGGGCGCGATTGCCTATGTCACCGACTACAGCTGCCCGGTGAACAACAGGGGGACCAAGAGCCTGACCGCCCATGCCATCAGTTCCATCGCCGACTTGAAGGTCGGCCAGATCGACCCGGCCAATGCCTTTTCGTCTGCCGCCGAGCCCGTGGTGAAGCCGTTGCCGCTGGTGGACCTGGGCATACGCACCTGCTACCAGTTCCTGGTCCTGCCGGGGCGTTGCGACCCGGTGGTGCACTACGCGGGCGGCGGCATCGCGGTGATGGTCAACACCAGCGTGGCGCAGAATACCCAGGACCTGGTGTTCTCCAGCTCGGCGTCGCCGTTTCCGATACCGCCCAACGTCAACCAGACCCCGACTTACCAGACGGCGGCCCCGACCACGAACATCGTCAACAGCCTGGCGGGCACCCTGGCCGGCATCAACCTGATCGTCTACAAGCCGGTCAACAACAACCCGCTGGGGGCCATTGTCACGGGGCTGGCTTCGGCCATCAGCGGGGTCAGCAACCTGCTCACGCCGTTGATCACCGGGCTCCTGAGCCCGCTGCTGGACCCTCTGCTGAACAACCTGCTGTCGGGGCTGGGGATCAACCTGATGGACGTGGAAGTAGGGGCCAACCTCACCTGCGGGCAGACCGGCAAAGCCTACCTGGTGATCTGATCTGCCTCGGCGATCGGCAGTTCGATGCAGAAGCGCGCGCCGTCCTGGCTGTTGCTGACGCTCAGGCGGCCCCCCATGTTCTGCACGATGCCATAGCTCACCGACAGCCCGAGCCCGGTGCCGATGCCCACCGGCTTGGTGGTGAAGAACGGCTCGAAGATCCGCTCCAGCAGGCGCGGGTCGATGCCGCCACCATTGTCCTCGACCCACAGGCGCACCCACTGCTCGTCGCGCTGGCCGTACACGGCGATCCAGGGTTTGAAGTCGTGCTGCTTTTCCTGTTTGCCCAGCAGGGCGTCCCGGGCATTGACCAGCAGGTTGATCAATACCTGCTCCAACTGGTCGACAAACCCCAGCACCTGGACCTCGAACCCCAGCTCGCTGATCCGCAACTCCAGCCCCTTGCCTCGCATGCCTTCGGCCAGCAGCGAGAGGGTGCCTTCGATGGCGTGGGCCGGGTTGAACGGCTGCTGTTCCACTTCCGAGCGCCGGCCGAACACCCGCATGTGGTCCACCACCCGGGCCGCACGCTGGACCTGGGCGTCGATGCGCTTGAGCTTGTCGGTGAGGTAGTCGATCTGCACGTCGCCATTGCCCAGGCGCTTGAGCACGTTGACGATGGCCATGCGCATCACGTTGAGCGGCTGGTTGATCTCGTGGGCAAGCCCGGTGGCCATTTCCCCCAGGGTGGCCATTTTCGCGCTTTGCGTGAGCTGCTGCTGGGCGCGCCGGACTTCGGTGTTGTCGCGGCCCACGGCCTGGATTTCCAGCAGTTGCCCTTGTTCATCGAACACTCCGCGATCCGACCACACCCACCAGGCATGTTCGCGCCCGGGCAATTGCAGGTTGATCTCGGCGGTGCTCACGGGATATTCCGGGCTCAACAGCTTGAGCCGGCGCTCGAAGCCTTCACGCTGTTCGGCGGAGAGCCACTGCCCCAGGTTGCTGCCCGGCAGTTCCTCAGGGGCGCATTCCAGGTAGGCCGCCAGCGGCCGGTTGCCAAAGGTCAGGGTCAGGTCCGGGCGATAGCGGCAAATCATCGCCGGCGAATCTTCCACCAGGATCCGATAGCGCTCTTCGCTCTGGCGCACCTGCTCGGCGGCCAGGGTTGCCTCGGTGACGTCCAGCCACAGGCCGACGGCTTCCACCGGCAACCCCAGGTCGTCGCGCAGCAGCTTGGCTTCGTCCAGCACCCAGTGGTATGCACCGTGGCGATCGCGCAGCCGATAGCGGGTATGCACACTGCCTTCGCGCAGCAACTGGCGGCAGCGCTGGAAATACAGGTCGCGGTCGTCGGGGTGCACCCACTCCGCCAGGGGCCGCGCCGTGCAGTCCGCCAGGCTCCAGCCCAGCAGGGGTTGCAGGCTGGCGCTGAAAAAGCTCGGCTGCAAGGCGCCTTCCTGGTAATGCTGGACGTAGATCACCGCCGGTGAACTGGCGATCAGGTTGTCCAGCCGGGCATGGGCGGCGGCGGCCTGCTGCTGTTGGTTCTTGATGTCGCTGATGTCCAGCATGAAACCCACCAGGCGTTGGCTTTCCCCTCGGCCCAGGGCCTGGCCCTGCAAGCGATACCAGCGCTGGGGGGCGCTGGGGTCGGGCTCGTGCAGGCGCACATTGAGCAGCAGCGGCTTGCCCAGTTTCAGTTCCTGCAGGCGGCTGCTGAGTTCGCCGCGGTCGGCGGAATGAATCAGTTCCAGCCAGGCCTGCACGCTCAGGCGGCCGCCATCCTCGGGCAGGTGCAGGCTGGCGGCCAGGCGGCTGGCCAGCAGTATTTCGGCGGTGTCCGGGCACAGCTCCCACCAGCCGGCGCCCAGCAGCCCTTGGAGGGCCTCCAGGCGTTCCAGGTGCAGGTGATGGCGATGCTCCCGCAGGCGACTGAGCAAGGGCCCGGCCAGGGCTGCGGCGAGCATCAGCCAGTCGCGATCCAGCAGGTACGGGGCATGCTGCTGGACCGCGTAGCAGCCGCACAAGAGCCAGGCGGCGACGCCGTGATCATCCCGGTACGGCACCAGGAAGCCTTCGCGATGGCCGAAGATACCTTGCAGCCGCGGGTGTTCGTTGAGGCCCTGGATCTGGTTCAGGTGCTGAGGGGTGTTGCCGCTCAGGCTGTCCAGGCCGGCCCCCAGGGCCTGGCCTTCCTGCCACAGGCGCGGGGCGTCATGGGCGCTGTAGCAGCTGTGGATCACCCAGCCCTGCTCCTGCTCGTCGAGCAGGGCCAGGCCGAGACAGGGAATGTGCCAATAGCGGGCCAGGTCGGTGAGTTGGTCGTGGAGCACGTCCGGCAGGCGGGTCAGGTTGCACAGGCGCAACTGTTCGCTGGCCTGGGCGGCAAACACCCGGCACTGCTCGCGCCCCAGGGCCTGTTGCCGCTGCTGGACCAGGTCGCCGATATCCAGCAGTTGCAGGTGCCATTCCTGCCCCCAGCGCTGGACCCAGCCGCGCAGGTGCAGGGGCTGGCCGCCGGCGCCGCGCAGGTCCAGGTCCAGCACCTGGCCGCTCCAGTCGGCAGGGCCGCCCTCAAGGGCCAGGACGCTGCCGGGCAATACGTAGTCCAGCAGGAGCGGTGGCTCGCGGGAGGGGGGCAGCTGGATCAGGCTGTGGCGCAGCGGGCCGTGGCTGGTGAGGATGCGCCCCTGTTGATCGAGCACCAGTTGCAGGCCCACCGCCTGGGGCGGCAGCGGGCTGTGCGGCTGTGCGGCGGGAAGCGCCTGGCGGCCCAGTAGACGTCCGAGCAGCTTGTCGCCAGAGGTCAAAATTGCAGACTCGAGCTAGCGGTCAGGGAGGTGGGCAGGCTGGGTACCGGGCCGATTCCTGGCAGCACCAGCCGCGGCAGCACCTGGTTCAGCTTGCTGGTGGGGTAGTTCACCGAGACCGTCAGCACCCCGGCGCTGTACACCGCGCTGTAGTCGGTGGCGGCGAAGTTGAAGGGCGGGGGAATCCACTGAGTCTGGGTCTGCACCACGCTGTTGGCGAGGTTCTGCACCGTGGTGGCGTAGTTCGGGGTATTGGGGTCGACCATCACCGCGCGACGCACCGCTTCGGCAGTGGCCTGGTGGAACGACTGCATCATCAGCAGCGGCAGGCTGTAGCTGACAAGACCGTAGAACACCGCGAAAAAGATCACGAACACCGCGGCGAATTCGATCGCCACAGCGCCTTTCTGCTTTCTAGGGAGGCCCGGTTTCATGAGTGCGTCTACCCTGACAACCACTATGTCCATTGAGCATAGGACCATTCCGGCAAAAGGGACCGTTCTGGCTGATGCATTTCTGGGTTTTGTGGGTCTGGTTGGCAATCTGTGCGCTGCAGGATTTGCGTCAGCGGCATATTGCCAATGGCTTGACTCTTGGCGCCGCGCTCTTGGCGACGGTCTACCTGCTGTGGAACGGCACCACCTGGCTGGGGGCCGGCGCGAGCCAGGGCGGTTGGGCGTTGTTGCTGGCGTTGCTGTTCACCTTGCCCGGCTACGCCAGCGGACGAATGGGCGCCGGCGACGTCAAGTTGATGGCGGCCCTGGGGCTGGCCTCCGGCCCTCTGTATCTGCTGGGGACGTTCATCGCCGCCGGTCTGTGCAGCCTGCTTTGGCTGCTTGTGCTCAGGCTCTGGCCCCAGCAGAAACAAGCACTTGATACCCCCGTGGCAGGGCGCGCTGGGAGGGGGTCAAAAAAATACCCTTTTGCCCCCTTTGTCCTGGCTGGAATGGTCTTAACTGTGAGCGTGATCCACTAGTCGCCGGACCCATTAATGCTATGTACATAGTCGGAAAGTAGGTCTAGGTTTTAAGTCGTGGCTGCCCGGATCATGCGTGGCAGCACAGGAGTGGCCAATCGGCGATTGGCCCGCACGGAGTAGCACGTGAACAAGCTCACCTCACAGATGAAGGTGCTCGTGGTCGACGATCAGCCCCTGATTGTCGAAGAGCTTTGCGAGTTCCTCGAAAGCAGCGGTTACCGTTGTGTCCCTTGCGAATCCAGCCGCCAGGCGCTGGAGTGCTTCAACAGGGACCCGGAAATTTCCCTGGTGCTCTGCGATCTGCACATGCCCGATATGGACGGCATTCAGCTGGTCCAGGAACTGCAACGGATGGCCGGCAAGCAGCGGGTATTCGAAGCCATCATGCTCACCGGGCAGTCGGACAAGCAGGATGTGATCAAGGCCCTGCGCGCCGGCATCGCCGACTACTACCAGAAGCCCATCGACCTGGACGAACTCCTCGAAGGCCTGCAGCGTCAGGAGGTCGCCTTGCAGGAACGGCAGAAGAACCTGCACCTGGGGCACCTCAACCAGAAGCTGCAGTTTCTTTCCGAATCCATCGATGATCTGTACCAGGACCTGGACAAGGTCCGGCGCAGCCCGGCTACCAGCCGCAGCGAAGAGCCCCGGGGCGAAGGCGCCGGCGAAGGGGATGCCATCGAGATCCCGGCCATCTTCAACCAGCTGTCGCCACGGCAACTGGATGTGGCCCGACTGGTGGGCAAGGGCCAGACCAACTACCAGATTGCCTGCGAGCTGGGGATCACCGAAAACACCGTCAAGCTGTATGTCTCCCAGGTACTGCGTCTGACCCACATGCATAACCGCACACAGCTGGCCCTGGCCCTGTCACCGAGCAATTCCGGGCTGCGCCAGCGGGTGACTGCCCACTGAGCCTGCGGCGGCGAGCCGTTCGCCGCCGGTTGCGGGCTTTCCCCTACTTGGTTTCCACCTTGCCGCCGGCGTCCGGGTCGTACAGGTCCGGGATCTCGTATTTGTATTTCTTCAGCCAGCGCTGCAGCGCCAGTTCGCGTTCGGTGGGCGTGGCCGTCTGAGGCTGTGGGGAGGACGCCAGGTTGCGGTTCTGCAACAGTAGCCAGGCTTCGGTTTCCTGTTGCTGGGGCGAAGCAGGGCCGGCCTCGATGGCCTGGGTGGCCAGGGGCAGCGCCAGCAGGGCAGTGCAATAGAACATCGGCAGTTTCATCATCAGCGCTCCTTGGCGGGTGCGGCGTCTGGCTGCAAGGTGGTAGCGCCACTGGCGACCTGGGTCACCTTGGCGCGCGGGGCGGTCGGGGCCTTGAGCTCCTCGGCGCGGGCCTGGGCCTGGGCGAACTGCTGCGGGTTCAGGCTCGCCTGGCTGACCACTTGCGCGGCCTGCTGCCAGTTGTCCTGGTAGAGCAACAGGGTCACCAGGTTGATGGCCGCCAGGGGCTCGGACTGTTTGAGCTCGATGGCGGTGAGGAACTCGAAGCGCGCATCCTCGATGCGCAACTGGTTGAGGTAGACCACCCCCAGGTCATTGCGGATTCTTTCATTGGTCGGCGCCAGGCGCGCGGCCCGTTGCAGGTGCGCCTGGGCCTGGCCGTTGTCGCCCCTGGCCGCCGCCAACTGCCCCAGGCCGTGCTCGCCTTCGGCCGCCAGGCACGAGCCCAGCAGGCTGCGGTACAAGGGTTCGGCCTCACTGCGGCCCAGCAACCGATAGACTCGCGCCTTGCGTACGCGCACCTCGGCGAGGTTGTCCGGCAGGTTCTGCAGGTTGGCCAGGCTGGCGTGCAGCTTGCCATTGGTGGCCATTTCGTCGGCGAGGTTCATTGCCAGTTCCTGCTCGGAGCTGAGCTTGGCGCAACTGCTGGAGTTGGTCAGGGCCGCCCAGGGCGTCTGGCTGTTGCTGGCGCACCCTCCGAGCAGCAACAGGCTGGCAACGACAATCATGGTTTTCATCAGGTTCCCTCTTAAGAAGCGAAGGCCCGGGCGATGGCGGTGAAGCCTGGCCCGGCCAGCACGATCAACAGGGCGGGGAAGAGAAACAGCATCATCACCACCGACATTTTTGCGGACATTTTCGAGATGTATTCCTGCAGGCGCGTCAGGCGCCGGTCGTCCAGCAGTTGCTTGAGCGCCTGCAGCGATTTCATAGCCCCGCCGCCCTGCAGGATCAGTTGCTGGAGAATCACGCAGGTGTCGGTGAACTCGTCCACCGCCAGCAGGGTGGCGGTCTGGTTGAGTTCATGGCCCAGCTCCAGCCCCGAGTCGACACGGGCCAGGATCAGGCGCAGTTCGTGGGTCAGTTCCGGCAGCAGCTTTTGCGCTTCGCTGCTCAGTACGCGCAACGCCTGTTCCACTGCCATGCCCGACTCGAACAGGATGCGCAGCAGGGGAATGAAGGTCGAGATCTCCAGGGCGATGTGCTTCTGCCGGCGCTTGGCGGCGTAGGCCAGCGCGCGCTTGGGCAGCAGGTAGCCGGCACCGAGTGCCAGCATGGGTACCAGCCACTTGCTCTGGGCCTGGGGAAAGGCCACTTCCTGGATGAAGATCACCAGGCACACGGCCAGCACCGGTGTGGCGATCTGGCTGGCGGCGAACAGTGAGCGCTCTCTGGCGCGGCGCCAGCCCAGACGGTTGAGCAGGGTCTGGGTTTCACTGTCCATGCTCACCGCGCGCTGCCCGAAGCGGCTGTCGCCCAGCAGTCGCAGCCAGTTGCCCAGGCGGCTGTCGCGGGTCATGTTGCCCTGCAAGCGCTGGGCGATCTGGCGCTCGCGCCGGCGCTGTTCCAGCACACCGTTGCCAAGCAGCAGCAACGCTCCGAGAAACATCAGTACAGCGGCCAGAACCAGCATTTCAGATGCTCCTCAACATGCGCCAAAGGGCCAGGCAGCCGAAGATCTGCAGGCACACCGCGGTGATCAGCATTTTCTGCCCCGCGGAGTCGTGCCACATGCCCAGCATGTAGCCCGGGTTGGTCAGCATGAAGTAGCCCACCAGCAACAGCGGCAGGGTTCCCAGGACCCAGGCGGTCATGCGGGTTTCCCCGGTCATCGCGCTCAGTTGCCGCGCCCCTTGCTCGCGCTCGCGGATCAGCTTGATCAGGTTTTCCAGCAACTCGCTGGCGTTGCCGCCGTAGCGATGATTGACCTTCAGGCCCAGGGCGAACATGCGCAGTTCGTCCTGCTCGTAGAACTCGGCAAAATCGCTGACCGCGTCCGGCAGGTTGACCCCCAGTTGCACGTTGCGCTGGATGCGGCCCATGGCGTTCTTCAGCGGGTCGTTGCTGGCCTCGATGGCACCCAGCACGGCGTCCGCCAGGGTACGCCCGGACTTCAGGCTGCGCACGCTGTGATCGAGCAAGGCCGGCAGTTGTTCGATCATGCGCTTGAGCCGGCGCTGATACAGCCAGGCGATATACAGCCGCAGCAGCAGGGGTGGCAGGAGGATGCCGCCCAACAGGCCGAGCCAGCTCGCCAGCACATAGGCCAGCAGCATCAGCACCACCCACACCGCCAGCCACAGGCCCAGGCGCTCGCTGGGCTGGCCCTGGCCGGCCCGGGCGAACGCGCGCTCCAGGCCACCCCAGGAGGTGCGTTGTGGCGTCAGGTCGGGCTGCCCTTCGGCCAGGCGGTTGAGCACTCGTTCCCGCTCGGTCTTGCGCACGCCGTGGTAGAACAGCCAGCCGGAAAGCCCCAGCAGAAGCAGGCAGATCAAGGTAAACAGCAGACCGATCATGGGCCACCTCGCCGGTTCAATTGACGCCCAGCCCGCTTTCGCGGCGCAGTTTGTCACCCGCAGGGTTCATCGCCTCGCGCAGGAAGCCGAAGCCGGTCCGACGATCCAGGCGGAACAGGGTATTGGTGACGTAGATGTCGTCACGTATGCCCACCACTTCCACGACTTCGCTGACGCAACGCCGGCCATCAGGCATGCGGGTCAACTGGATCACCACATCCAGGGCGGCGCAGATCATCTGCCGCAGGGTGCGCTCGGCGATCTGGCGGCCGGTCAGGCCCACCAGGGTTTCCAGGCGCAGCAGGGCATCCTGGGCATTGTTGGCGTGCACAGTACTCATGGAGCCGTCGTGGCCGGTGTTCATTGCGGTCAGCACGTCCAGTACTTCCACACCACGGATCTCGCCGAGGATGATCCGGTCCGGACGCATCCGCAGGGCGTTGCGGATCAGGTCGCTGGCCTTCACCTCGCCGTGCCCCTCGGCATTGGGCGGGCGGGTTTCCAGGCGGACCACGTGGGGGTGGCCCAGCTGCAGTTCGGCCACATCCTCGATGGTGACCAGCCGTTCATGGGGGTTGATCAACTGGCTGAGGATGTTCAGCAGGGTGGTCTTGCCGGTGCCGGTGCCGCCGCTGATCAGGATGTTGCAGCGCTTGCCCACCGCTTCCTGGATGAATTCGAAGATCGCCAGGTCGATGGTCTGCATGGCAATCAGGTCGCTGCTCTTGAGCATGTCCTTGCGAAACTTTCGAATCGACAGGCAGGGCCCGTCCAGGGCGATGGGCGGGATGATCGCGTTGACCCGGCTGCCGTCCGGCAGGCGCGCATCGACCATCGGCGAGGACTCGTCGAGGCGCCGGCCCAGGGGCGCGAGAATCCGCTGCATCACCCGCTCCACATGGTGGGCGTCGATGAAGCGCAGGTCGCTCTGGTGCAGCACGCCTTCACGTTCGACGAACACCCGGTGCGGGCCGTTCACCAGGATCTCGGTCACCGCCGGATCGCGCAACAGCACTTCCAGGGGGCCGAAGCCGGTCAGTTCGTCGACGATCTCTTCGGCCAGCCGCTCCATTTCATAGCGCGAGATCGCCAGGTGCATGCGCGCGATGTACTCCGCCACCTTGTCGGTGACGAATTGCGAGAGGTTCTGCCGGGAGCTTTCCAGCAGGTTTTTCCCCGACTCTTCGATGGCATCGATGATGTAGCGATGCAGCACCAGCTTCAGGCCTTCGTGGTCGCTATTGCCGGCGCCTGCGCGGGGTGGGGCGCCAAAGAGTTTTTCGCCGCTCATCTGCCCCCCATGATGCGATTGAGCCAGCCGGCCTTGGGCTTGGGCAGGCCCTGGGAGCGTTTCGCCAGCCGCTCGCCCAGGGTACGCAGGCTTTGGGTCAGGGCCTCGCGCGGGGCCAGTTCGAACAGGGTAACGCCCTGGTTCTTGGCGTTCAGGCGCACCTCGGGGCTGTAGGCCAGCACCGCAATCACCTCCAGGCCGAAGGTCTTGCCCAGGGTTTCGGAATCCGGTGCCACGGTGCGCAGGTAGCGGTCGACCAGCAAGCGCGCATGCTCGAGTTTCATGCCTTTTTCACGCCAGTGATTGAGTACGGCCAGGTTGCGCCGGCAGTCGAGCACGTTCTGGTCGGTGCACCACAGCAGCTTGTCGCAATGGCTGACGAAGGTACGCAGGGCCTCGCTGTCCGGCTGGCCGACAAGGTTCACCACAATGTGCTGGAAGTGCTGGCGCAAGGCACTGAGGAGCATGTACAGCTCCGCCGCGCTGGTGTGCTCCAGAGGCGCGTCGTGGCTGGCGTAGGCGAGGATCCGCAGGCCCGCCTCGGCGCTGGTGAAGGCGCTGTCGATCAGTGTGGCATCCAGGCGCCGCAGGTGGCGCAGGGCGTCGCCGAAGTGGAACGAGCTTTCCAGGCCCAGCAGCGCCAGGCTGTCGCCCCGGGGCAGGCCCAGGTCCAGCAGCAGTGTCTGCTGGCCACTCTTCTGCACCACCAGCGCCAAGTGGCTGGCCAGGAGGGCGCCGTCGCTATCGCCCTGGGCGCCATAGAGCACGGTCAGGCCGCCCAGTTGCGTGTTGGGTGTCACTGCCGGCAGGCGTTTGCTTAGACGGCGGACCAGCCCGGCGACTTCACTGGAGCGCGAGCCGTAGGCGACGAAGTCGCGGGCGCCGGCGCGCATGGCATTGAGCACCAGCTGGTTGTCCATGCCATCACCGAGGGCGACGATCGCCAGCATCGGCTTGGCCTCCAGGGCGCCTTCGATCATGGCGGCCTGGGCCACCACGTGTTCGCGATCGAGGCCGACGAACACCAGGTTGGCGAAGGTCACATCCACCAGTGCCAGCAGCTCGTCGAGACTGCCATCGGCACCCACGACCTGGCCCAGGGGCGCCAGGGCGCCTTGCAGCCACTCCAGGTCGGTGCTGTTGCGGGTGATGGCGAGAAACGTTTGGCTCAGGTCCTGGTTCATTGCGACAACCCGCTGCGCTTGTCGAAGTTGCCGTTCTCGAGGAAGAACATGCGGTAGAAGTTCGGGTCGTAGTTGCGCAGCCGTTCGCCGGGCAGGGCCGGCAGCTTGGCGTCGGCGGCCAGGGGCTGGACCAGGTGCGGGGTCACTACCATCAGCAGTTCACGCTCTTCGCGATTGATCGTGGTGTCGCGAAAGAAGGCTCCGAGCACCGGAATGTCCCCCAGCCCTGGAAACTTGTTCACTTGAGAGCTGTTGTTGGTGCTGATCAGGCCGCTGATGACGAAGCTTTCGCCGTCGGCCAGGGAAATGCTGGTATCGGTGCGGCGGATGGTCAGCGCCGGGACTCGGGTCCCGGCAATGGTCACGGCGTTGCTGTAGTCCAGTTCGCTGACCTCCGGGGCAACCTTAAGGGAGATACGCCCGCGATCGACGATGGTGGGCGTGAGGGTCAGGCGGATACCGAACTCCTTGTATTCGATGGTCACGCTGTTGCTGCCGGTGCTGGGCACCGGGATGGGGATTTCGCCCCCGGCCAGGAAGCTTGCGCTCTGGCCGCTGAGGGCCACCAGGGACGGGCGGGCCAGGGTGTAGGCGAAGCCGCTGCCTTCCAGGGCGTTGATCAGGGTCAGCACCCGACCGTTGCCGAAGCCGATGTTGAAGGTGCCGTTGTCCAGCGGGATGTTGGTCCGGCGGCCGCCGAAGGTCGGGGTCACGCTGCCGGAGGTGCCACTGGTAACGGGGGCGGTGCCGGGCGCGCCGAACAGGAAGTTGTGTCCGCGGCCGAAGATGGAAACGCTGGCCTCCTTGAGCTTGGTGCGGCTGACTTCGACAAAGCGGATGTCGGTCTGCACCTGGCTGGGCAGCAGTGGATCGTCACTGGCCCGCAGGCGGCCGGTGCTCATGTCGGCGGTGGCCCGGCCCTGGACAAATACCATGCTCTGGCGTGGGGTACTGGCGCAGGTGGTCCAGACCATCAGGCTGGTGGCGCCGGGCGCCATGCCGGTGAGCAGGAAGGCTCTGTTGCCGGTGGTCTGGACGTCCGCGATCTTGGGGTCGCCCACCGCCAGGCGGGTGATGGCCACCGGAGATTGCAGTTCCTGCTGCAAGCCTTCGCCGATCTCCAGCACTGCGGGCAACGGTGCCAGGTTCGAACAGCCTGCCACCGCCGCAGCCAGGGCCTGGGTGCAGAGCAGCGGGCCCAGGCTCAGGGTCAGCAGTGCGGAGAACAGTGGCATGGAACGACTGCGCATGTAGTGCATCCTTGCTCAATCAGGGAGTTTGTTGAGTGACTTGGTTGCCCCGGATCACTTCCACCGCCGACCGTGCGGCGCCACCTTGGGCGGCCGGTGCGCGCGGGGCGCTGCCCAGGGCAAGTTGAGTGAACTGGAACAGGTTGCTGTTGGCGGCATCGAGGTGCTCGCTGGCTTCTTCGTTGCCGGCCCAGTAATGGGCCAGGCGCTGTTCCTCGCTGCTGCGCACGGCCAGGCGCAGCACACCGACCTGGGTGGCGAGCATCAGCCGGCTCAAGAGTTGTTCGGGGACGGCCAGGACCACCGTGCGCGCATTCAGCCGGCGCTGGTCCTGCTTGAGCTTTTCTTCGTTGCTCAACCCGGGGGAGGCGGGCTGCCCGTCATTGGCCAGGCCCAGCTGTTCGCCCACAGCCAGCACGCGCATGGCGGGCACGGCGATCTGTGCCGACTGCTGCGGGTTGCTGGTGTCCTGGCGTAGGAACAGCACGACATCGACATAGTCCCCTGGGCTCAGTTGTCCGGCGGCGCCGATCACTTCGTCGACCGCGACCGCCAGGGCTCGTTCGTCGCTGTGAATCATCCGCGCCAGGGCGCCGCCGGTACTGAAGCTCTGCTCATTGAGCCAGGTGCCGGCATTCAACTGCCGCCAAGGTGTGCGGCCCACCGCCTGGCTGATGGCGCTGAGGCTGCCGGCCGGCGCGGTGCGCAGTTTTTCCAGCGCCAGATCGGTGGCGGCGAGGGGCACGAAGGGCGGCACATCGCGCACCAGCACGACCACTGGTTGGCGGGTCTGGTCTTCTGCGCTGGTGGTGGCTGGTTCGACGACACTGGGCGCCACGGGTTGAACCGGTGGTGCTGGTTCGGGTTTACGACTGAGTACCAGGCCCCAGTAACCGAAAAACACCGCACCTACCAGAAGAAGTCCGGCCAGACCCATGGTGAGGCGACTGTTCATGAAGGCTCTCCCTTTCCTGCTGCACTACCAGCCCGTGATTCCAAACGAGTTAATTTCGCAATCAGGCAGCTATGAACATGCAACTATTTCGCTATGTGAAGGTAGTAGAGCTAGGACGAAATGCCATTAACTCACCCAAAAATAGCTAACAAAGGTATGAGTCTGTCCACATGGGCAGGTTTTTTGGCGCCTACCTTCCAATTAATACTTAATGACTAATCAGTTCTTACAGTTGCTGGGCCGGCCTTTGTTGACAATGCTCAGGTTGCACCGGGGAATTTGCCCGGTGCTGTTCCAACGGCGCCTTGCGGCGCAAGGAGAGCTAGGATGATTTTTCAATACTTGTTGCTCAGGGCGCGCCAGTTTTTTGACCGCACCGAAGGCGCATCCGCCATCGAGTACGCCATTGTCGTGGCCATGGTGGCCGTTGTGGTCGTGGCGTTCGTCACCCCACTGGGTGATCGTGTTCTGGCCATTTTCAACAACATCCTGACTAACCTCGGAGGCGGCACCGTCACCCGTCCTAACCCTTGAGCATGGAGTGGCCCAGCTGAGCAGCCTCTGGGTTGTGATCGCCCGACTTTCCAGCCATCCGGGTCTCGTGCAGGCCTGCGGTTTGCCTAACCAAAGGCCTGCTGGTGATTGAGGGCCGCCCGGCCGGCTGTGCATTGGCTGCGTTCACCCACTTGCATGAAGTTCACACCAGGGTACCGTCCATGACTTCCCCATCCTCACGTCAGCAACTTCTTCTGGTCGATGACGAAGAGGATGCATTGCTGGAACTTGCCGAACTGCTCGAAGGCGAGGGCTTCTGCTGTTTCACTGCCACCTCGGTGAAGCTGGCCCTGGACCACCTCACCCGGCATCCGGATATCGCCCTGGTAATCACTGACCTGCGCATGCCCGAGGAAAGCGGCCTATCGCTGATCAAGCGCCTGCGTGAGCACACCGCGCGCCAGCACCTGCCGGTGATCGTCATGTCGGGGCATGCCGACATGGATGACGTCAGCGACCTGCTGCGGCTGCAGGTCCTGGACCTGTTTCGCAAGCCGATCTACCACGTGCGCCTGCTGGAAACCCTCAACAATCTGTTTCCCGAACCCCGGCTGCATGTCGTTGGCCCCTGACCCCAGGGTTTGGCCGGTGCTGTCCTGGCGGCAAAAAAAGACCCGCTCGAAAGCGGGTCTCAGTCATCCGGATGTTCAAAGTTGATAGCTGAAGCTCAAGGTATAGCGTGGCTTGCGGTTGTAGGTGTCGAGGGCTTCATCGGACATCGGCTTGGCCGCTTCCAGGGCGATGTTGTAGTGCTTGGCATCACCGAAACGCAAACCGACCGCGGCGGATGACAGGCTGCTGCCCCTGACCGGCAACTGGTTGAACCAGGTCTTGGAGCGGTCCAGCACCACATAGGGCTGCAGCACACGCACCCAGGGCCCCTCGCGGTTGAAACTGTAGTTCACTTCGTAGGCCACGCCCCAGCCCTTGTCCCCGGTCGCCTGGTCATCGGGGTAGCCGCGAGCGAAGTTCTGCCCGCCAAAGGACGCCCGCTCGCTGTCGGGCAGGTTGTCGTTGCTCCAGTACCAGGCGGCGGAAAGCACGCCTTGCCAATTGTCCAGGAAACGATCGCTCTGTACCCCGGCCAGGCGCAGGCGGAAGAAATCCAGATCATAGAGGCTGTTGTTGGTCTCGGCGCCCATGCTGTCCAGGCCCCGATACAGGCCGGCGCTGAGAATCCGCAGTTGGCGCGGATCGGACTTGCTCCAGTCCGCCTCAAGCGCCAGGGCGCGGATGTCGGTTTTTTCTTCCAGGGTCAGCGGGCTGTTGCTGACCCGGTAACGGGTCTTGTCATTTACCGCATACAGGCGTGTGCCGGCGGTGAGCATTTCATTGGGCGAGGCGATGAAAGGGTGGCTGACGCCGATGGAAAAGCGGTCGTTCTCCCGATGGGGCTCCAGCTCGATCCCGTTGTCCAGCTGCACGTTGCTCCGTGGGTCGGCGCGGTAGCGAGCGCCGTAGAGGCTCAGTTGCGTGCCTTCCGAACCCAGCAACTGGCTGTAGTCCAGGCGGTAGTAGTGTTCCTTGTCGTGGCCCGGCGGGAACAGCCCGCTGAGGCTGAGCTGTTCGCCCCAGGCGGTCTGCGAGTTGCTGGTGATGCCCACCAAGGCCTGCAGGCCGTTGCGGTTGTCGTCGGTGCTGTTGAGGGTGGTGGCGATGGCCTTGCGGCTGGCCACTGCCACCAGTTGGGTTGCGCCGTCGGTAGTGCCCGGTGGCGGCACTACCGCCTGCAGGGTGACCCCGGGAACCTTGCTCATCAGTGTGGTGTAGCGTTCGAAGGTCTTGCGGGTCAGCGGGCGCTCGGCCTTGAGCTTGCTCACCAGTTTGTCCAGGTAAGCGGATACCGGGCCTATATCGCCCTGCAGCTGGTAGTCCCGAATGTAGCCTTCCACCAGCACCACCCGCAGCACGCCCTGGTCGAAGTTCTGCTGTGGCATGAAGGCGTAGGACAGCAGGTAGCCGTCGTTCTGATAGCGCCGGGTGATGTTGCGCGTGGCCTCGATCAACTGGCCGAAGCTGGCCTCGTGGCCGAGCAGTGGCTGGTAGATCGCTGCCAGTTCTTCGAGGGGGTAGACCGTACCGCCCTCGATCTGCACCTGGCGCACCGTGACCTTGGTGCCCATCATCAGCGGCTGCTGGCCTTGCGGCGCAGTGGGTTGCTCGGGCAGTTGCGGTTGCGGGGTTGCCGGGCGGTAGGCATCCACCGGCAGGTTGGGTTGGGGCAGGTTGTTGATGCTGTCATTGCTGTTGAGAAAGCGCGGAAGGGAGTCGGCGTAAACGGAGGTACAGCATCCAACTAACAACAAACTGGCCAACGTGCGCATAGGACACTCCATGGTCGAGCCGCAGCGGTGTAGAAAGTTCCTGGCTCCAGTTGCCGCTCGGGTCTTGGCCACAATCTGGCTCTGGATGCTTGTCTCTGGATAAACAAAAAGGCGAGAGACTCGTGGGAATCTCCCGCCCTCAACCAAGCGTAGGCGCTGCAGGTGAGGCCGTCGAATCGGCCAGGTGCAAAATTATTTCTTGTTGCCGCCCAGGGCGCCGGTCAGGCCGCCGAGCACTCCACCCAGGCCGCCATTGAGGCCCGCACCGGCAGAGGCACTGCCACTGGCGCTGGCGTTGGCGCCTACGCCAAGGCCACCGAGCAAGCCGCCACTGGGCGCTGTGCCGCCGTTGACCAGGCCGCCAACCGAAGCCACGGTGTTGCCCACGGCTCCAAGGGTGCTGCCCAAGGCGGTACCTATCGGATTGGCGCCACTATTGCTGGCCACGCCCGCACCTACGTTGCTGACTGCGCCGCCCACCTGGCCTAGAAGACTGCTGGTCGGGCTACCCAGGCCGGTAGCAGCACCTACTTGCTGAGTCAGGCCGGCAACCGAACTGGTGACGGGGTTCAATGCCGAGCCCAGGCTCACTCCGACGCTGGCCAATGGTGCAGTGACTACCAGGTTAGGGGTACCGCTGCCGCCTAGAGCGCCGCCTACCGAGGCGATCAGGTTGCCGGCTGCCGCTCCGGTGACCCCGCCTGCGCTAACGGTACCGTTGGTATTGCCGGCATTCAGGCCGTTGCTCAAGTTGGCCACTGCACCGCCGACAGTTTCCAGCAGGCCGTTGTTGCCGCCGAGGCCACTGCCATTCCCGGTTCCGCTACCCGAGTTGCTCACATAACCGCCGGCAGTGCCCACGGCCGTACTTGCGTTGCTCAGGGTGTTGCCCAACAGATTTGTTACAGGGTTGCCGTTGCCAGCGTCAGTGATCTTGTTACCGGTGCTGTCCACGGCCTGAGCTACGCCATTGAGCAGACCTTTTACAGGGGAGCCAAGACCGGTGGCGCCGCCGATATTGCCGGTCACGTCTTCCGCCAGGCTGACCACTGGAACCAGTACCTTATCGCCGACATTGTCGGTCAGTGTTCCCAGAGGTCCGCTGCTGGTGACGGTGCTCAGGGTATTACCGAGCATGGTCACCCGGGTGCCTACGCCGCCGACTACCGGAGCCACCCTGGTCACCAGGCCACCCACCACCGGAACGCTCTGGGTGGTGGTTGCCAGTTTGCCGCTGAGGTCGGTGACCCCGGTGCCCACATCGCCGACCACATTGCCGACGGTGGCAGTGGTCTTGCTCAGTGCCTTGGGATCGGTGCCCAGTTTGCCCAGGCCGTTGGTCAGGCCGTCACCGACGGTGTCCACCACGTTGCCGGTGGTGTTGACGGCGCTTTGTACCACGCCTCCAACCACAGGTACGGTGGCCAGGGAAGTGCCCAGGCCGCTGACACCGGTACCGACGCCGCTGAGGGTGGTACCCAGATCCGAGACCAGGCTGCTGGTCGTCAGGGGAGTGGTGGTACCGCCAGTTCCTCCGGTTCCGCCAGTGCCACCTGTGCCTCCGCCAGTGCCGCCGGTACCACCTGTGCCTCCACCGGTACCACCAGTGCCACCTCCAGTGCCTCCTGTTCCGCCTGTGCCGCCACCAGTGCCACCGGTGCCGTCAGTACCGCCGCTGGCACTGGCTGGCGAGCTGCTGCCACCACTTTTATGACCGCCACCACCGCCGCTGCAGCCTGCCAGGCTGAGGGTCAGGATCATGGTTATTGCCGTTAACGCTTTCCATCCGAATTGAGTTTTCATGTCTGGTATTCCTTGCACCTATTACAACGTTCGTTGTTTTCGATAGCTCTCCAGTTCTTGCGCTGGAGATACCTTCGTCCGTTGTCTACATAAAAGGCGCAGGGAATAAATTGAACAATTATGAACTTGGTATTAATGACTTATTTTTGCTCGGTTTATTGATTTACAAGTAGCTAGTCTCAAAGTATTGGTTGGCGCTCCTAGTGTGTGATGAATTGTTTTAAAACAATGATTTGGTGTTTTTTAGTGTCCTTGGGAAGTGCTCGTTAAACTAAAGTTATATATATACAATTAATAGGCTGTTTTTGTGCAGAGTTCGCGGTACTTGCACTTTCCCGTTGGGGTTTAGTGGCTGGCAGGGGGATGGGGGGCCTGGTTTATACTGCGCCGCCCAAAACTCTCTGGAGCTCAATATGCAGATGCCGGTCTGGTGGCTGCTGTGCCTGCCGTTTGTTGCCGGGGCCTTTCTCGCCCTGCAAGCCGGAATCAACGGTCAACTGGCCAAGCAGGTCGGCGGGGTGCTGGCTGCGGCCCTGATCTCTTTTTTTGTCGGCACCGCGGCGCTGCTGGTGCTGGTGGTGCTGCAGCGCGAAATGCCGACCCTGGGTGCCCTCAAGGGCCTGACCTGGTGGCATTGGTGCGGCGGCCTGCTGGGGGCGTTCTTCATTACCACGGCCGCCTTTGCCGGGCCGCGGGTCGGCGCCCTGCTGTTCATGTCGCTGGTGCTGGCCGGCCAGTTGAGCATGGCTCTGGCGCTGGACCACTTTGGCTGGGTGGGGTTTCGGGAAGCGCCGGTCAGCCTCGGCAAGATTGCCGGATTGCTGCTGATCGTCGTCGGGGTGGTGCTGATCCGCCGGGGCTGAGGCCACTCAGGCGATTGGCTGCCAGTTGCCCAGCATATGCTGCAACTCGCCGCTGCCCAGCAACTGCAGTTCTCCGCTTGAACCCCCGGCACTGGCCAGCAGGCGCACTTCGCTGGGCAGCAGCACGGGCTTCATGAACTGCACCGTCACTTCGATGTTCGCTGCTGGCAGATGCTCGCTCAGGGCTGCCAGGGTGCGCGCCTTGTTCCACAGGCCATGGGCGATGGCCTGGGGAAAGCCGAACAGCCGGGCGCTCCAGGCGCTCAGGTGGATCGGGTTGTAGTCGCCGGAAACCCTGGCGTAGCGCCGGCCGATATCGCGCTCGGCGCGCCAGCAGGCGACTTCGCCGAGATTGTCGGCGTTGGGCAAGTGTTGGCTGGAAGGTTCTCCCACCAACTTGACTCCACGGCAGAGCATGCGGCTTTGCGCTTCCCAGAGGGGGCCCAGCAAATCGTCCACTGTGGTCACCAGGTCGAATGTTGCGCCTTTGGCGTGGGGTTGCAGGTTGCACACCTGGACCCCGATTCGAACGCTGCTGACATTGCCCATGGGGCGCAACACACGAATCCTGTTGCCCAGGTGAATCAGCCCCAGCAGTGGAAATGGAAAGTCCCGGGCAGTAAGCAGTTGCATCTGCAAGGGAAACGCCAGCACATGGGGGTAGGTCGCGGGCAGCAAGCCGTTATCGGCAAAGCCGCAGACCTTGCGGTAGCCCGCCAGTTGCCCGGGGGCCAGGCTGATCCAGCAGCGCAGGCCGTATTCGGGTAACTGCGTGCCGTTGATCCGTCGGCGCATTGCCGCTTTGAGAAACAGCGGCGGCAGGGACGCGGGCAGGTTCAGTTCGTGCCAGTGTGCAGTCATTTTCAGGCCCCCAAGAGACTTTGTCCGCAGACCCGCAGGGCCTGCCCGCTGACGGCGCCGCTGCCCGGCTGGCCGAGCCAGGCCACCGCTTCGGCAACGTCCTGAGGCAGGCCGCCCTGGCCCAGGGAACTCATGCGCCTTCCAGCTTCGCGCAGGGCGAAGGGCACCTTGGCGGTCATCTGGGTCTCGATGAAGCCCGGCGCCACGGCATTGATGCTGATATCCCGGGCGTGCAGCAGCGGCGCCCAGGCCTGGGCCAGGCCAATCAGCCCGGCCTTGCTGGCGGCGTAGTTGGTTTGCCCGCGGTTGCCGGCGATGCCGCTGATGGAGGCCAGCAGGATCACCCGGCCATGGTCGTGCAGGCGTGCGCTGTCCAGCAGGGCCTGGGTCAGCACCTGGGGCGCATTGAGGTTCACCGCCAGCACCGCGTCCCAGTATTCCGGGGTCATGTTGGCCAGGGTCTTGTCCCGGGTGATGCCGGCGTTGTGCACCAGGATGTCGATGCCCTCCGGCAGTTGCTCGATCAACTGTGCCGGAGCGTCTTCGGCGCAGATGTCCAGGCAGATGGCGCGGCCGCCGAGACGGGCCGCCAGGGCTTCCAGATCGGCCTTGACCTGGGGCACGTCCAGCAGCAGGACCTGGGCGCCGTCCCGGGCCAGGGTTTCGGCGATGGCCGCACCAATGCCGCGGGCGGCGCCGGTGACCAGGGCCTTGCGCCCGGCCAGCGGGCGGCTCCAGTCCTGGACCTGGGTCGCGCAGGGCTGCAAGCGGATCACCTGCCCGGAAACGTAGGCGCTCTTGGGCGAGAGAAAGAAGCGCAAGGCGCCTTCCAGCTGTTCTTCTGCTCCGGCTGCCACATACAGCAATTGCAGGGTGGCGCCGTTGCGCAGTTCCTTGGCCAGGGAGCGGCTGAAGCCTTCCAGGGCGCGCTGGGCGCTGGCGGCGAAGGGCTCGTCAAGGGTTTCCGGGGCGCGTCCGAGGATGACCAGGTGGGCGCTGGGCTCGAGGTTTCTCAGCAGTGGCTGGAAGAATTCCCGCAATTGCTTGAGCTGGTCGGTGTGCAGCAGCTCGCTGGCGTCGAACACCACGGCCTTGAGCCTGGGCCCGTGGCCCGGAATCCATGGGGTGGCCAGGGACGGGTCGGCGCCATAGCTGTAGATGCCATCGGTCAGGCGCGGCGCCAGGGCGGCCACCTGTTGTGCCAGCGCGCCGCCGCCGAGCAACAGCGCACCTTCGATAGGCCGCAGGCGACCGGCTTGCCAGCGCTCCAGGCGTACCGGCGACGGCAGGCCAAGAGCCCCGACCAGGCGCTGGCCGATGGACGAGTTGGCGAAGTCGATATAACGGTCAGACATGGAACGCACTCCGAAGGTTGGGGTTCAAAGTGTGGACCATGAATGGCCCGGGGTCGTTCGATCGGCCAGATCCCTCCTACGCTGGAGGAGGTACCCACCGCAGTCGCACTCACAGAATAGGGAGCTTTCCATGACACAGCTGCGTCGCGTCGCGATTATCGGCGGCAACCGCATCCCCTTCGCCCGTTCCAACGGCCCCTATGCCACCGCCAGCAACCAGGCGATGCTCACCGCCGCCCTGGAGGGCCTGATCGAGCGCTACAACCTGCACGGCCTGCGCCTTGGCGAGGTGGCCGCCGGTGCCGTGCTCAAGCATTCCCGGGACTTCAACCTGACCCGCGAATGCGTGCTCGGCTCACGGCTTTCGCCCACCACCCCGGCCTACGATATCCAGCAGGCCTGCGGCACGGGCCTGGAAGCGGCGCTGCTGGTGGCCAACAAGATCGCCCTGGGGCAGATCGACTGCGGCATCGCCGGCGGGGTGGATACCACTTCGGATGCGCCGATCGGGGTCAACGAAGGCCTGCGCAAGATCCTGTTGCAGGCCAACCGCGCCAAGAGCACCGGCGACAAGCTCAAGACCCTGCTGCAACTGCGGCCCCATCACCTCAAGCCGGAACTGCCGCGCAATGGCGAGCCGCGCACCGGCTTGTCCATGGGCGAGCACTGCGAGCAGATGGCCAAGACCTGGAACATTGCCCGCGCCGATCAGGATCAACTGGCCCTGGAAAGCCATCAGAAAATGGCCGCCGCCTACGCCGAAGGCTGGCAGGACGACCTGATCACTCCCTTCCTCGGCCTGACCCGGGACAACAACCTGCGCCCGGACCTGACCCTGGAAAAGCTCGCCAGCCTCAAGCCGGCCTTCGACCGTAGCGCCAGCGGCACGCTGACGGCGGGCAACTCCACGCCCCTGACCGATGGCGCCTCGCTGGTGCTGTTGGGCAGTGAAGCGTGGGCCAGGGAGCGGGGCCTGCCGGTTCTTGCCTACCTGCGCGACGGCGAGGCCGCGGCGGTGGACTTCGTCAACGGCGCCGAGGGCCTGCTGATGGCCCCGGCATACGCCGTGCCGCGCTTGCTGGCGCGCAATGGCCTGAGCCTGCAGGACTTCGACTACTACGAGATCCACGAAGCCTTCGCCGCCCAGGTGCTGTGCACTCTCAAGGCCTGGGAAGACCCCGAATACTGCAAGGCCAGGCTGGGCCTGGAGGCACCTCTGGGCAGCATCGATCGCGCCCGGCTCAACGTCAAAGGCAGTTCCCTGGCGGCAGGGCACCCGTTTGCCGCCACCGGCGGGCGCATCGTCGCCAACCTGGCGAAGCTGCTGAGTGTGGCGGGGCAGGGGCGCGGGCTGATTTCCATCTGTGCCGCGGGCGGCCAGGGTGTGACGGCGATCATCGAGCGCTGAGGTTCGTGGCCTTCCCCGGCACGCAGGCTCCTACACAGAAATGCCGCCCATTCGTAGGAGCCGGCTTGCCGGCGAAAGCGTCTTCAGGTCTTGAAGCGCCGTACCAGGGCGTCCAGCTCATTGGACAGCCCCGCCAGGCTCTGGGAGTCCAGGCGCGCCGAGTTCGCCAGTTCCGCCACCAGTTGCGCATCGCCATGGATCTGGCTGATGTGCCGGTTGATGTCTTCCGCCACCTGATGCTGCTCTTCGGCGGCGGTGGCGATCTGGGTGTTCATGTCGCGGATCACGTCCACCGATTCGCGGATCTGCCCGAAGCTGTTGCGCGCCAGGCCGATGCGGTTCACCGACTGCTGGGACACTTCCAGGCTGGCGTGCATCTGCTGGGTCACGGCGCTGGTGCGTTTGGCCAGGTTGCCCAGCAGCCCGTCGATCTCGGCAGTGGAGTCGGCGGTACGCTTGGCCAGGGCCCGCACCTCGTCGGCCACCACGGCAAAACCGCGACCCTGCTCCCCGGCCCGGGCGGCCTCGATGGCCGCGTTCAGCGCCAGCAGGTTGGTCTGTTCGGCGATCGAGCGGATGGTGCCGAGGATCGACTGGATGTCGGTGCTGTCGCGTTCCAGTTGCTGCATCGACTGCGCCGACTGTTCGATCTCCTGGCTCAGGCGATCGACGCTGTGCACCGCGTCATCGATCTGCTGCTGGCCTTCCCGGGCCTGGCGCTGGCCACTGTCCGCCGACTCGGCGGCCTGGCTGCAGGAGCGGGCCACTTCGTTGGCGGTGGCGACCATTTCGTGGAAAGCGGTGGACACCATGTCCACCGCTTCGCGCTGGCGCCCGGCGGCTTCGGCCATGTCGCTGGAGACCTGGGTCGAACTGTGGGAAGTGGCGAGGATCTTCTGCGCGGCCTGGCCGATGCTCTGGATCAGGTTGCGGATTGCTGCCAGGAACTGGTTGAACCAGTTGGCCAACTGCGCGGTTTCGTCGCTGCCACGGATATTCAGGCTGCGGGTCAGATCGCCTTCGCCTTGGGCAATGCCTTCCAGGCCACTGGCCACGCCGCGGATCGGCCGCACGATGAGGCTGGCGAAACTCGCCCCGAGCACTGCGAACAGCACCGCCAGGATCGCGGCAATACCGGCGATGATCCAGGTCAGCTGGGTGGCCGCGCCCATGACTTCGTTCTGCTTGATCAGGCCGATGAAGGTCCAGCCCAGTTGCTCCGAAGGCCAGACGTTGGCCATGTAGTGCTCGCCGCCCAGCTCCACCTGCACCAGGCCCTTGCCGGCCTTGGCCAGTTGCGCGTAACCCTCGCCGAGGCTGCCCAGGGCCTTGAAGTTGTGCTCCGGCTGCTTGGGGTCCACCAGCACCGTGCCGTTGTTTTCCATCAGCATCAGGTAGCCCGATTCGCCCAGCTTGATCTGTTTGACGATCTCGGTGAGCTGCTTGAGCGACACGTCGACTGCGACCACGCCGCCCTGGGGGCCCAACTGGTTGGCCAGCGAGCGCACGGTGCTGACCAGCACCGCATCGTCGCTGGCCCAGTAATAGGCCTCGGTGCGCAGGGTCTTGCCCGGGTTGGCCTGGGCGGTCTTGTACCAGGGGCGTACGCGGGGGTCGTAGTTGGCCAGCTTCAGGTCGGCGGGCCAGGAGACGTATCCGCCGTTGCTCACGCCATAGGACACATAGGAATAGGCAGGATGGCTGGCGGCCATGGCGGCGAACAGCTCGAAGATTCGTTTGTCCTGCTCGCCTTCCGGTGCCTTCGCGGCATCGGCGCTCATCCAGGTCTTGAGGTTGTCACCGGCCTGGGTGATCAAGGGTTGAGCGGCCAGGTAATCGATGTTCTGGCTGATGCCTTCGAAGAACAGCTGCATGGCGTTGGCCACTTGGCGGATCTCGCGGCCGCTGCCGTCGACGAAGGTGTTTTCGGCCTCGCTGCGCAGGTTGATCACCACCAGCGTGGCTACCAGCACCACGGGCAGGCTGGCGATGACGGCAAAGGCCCAGGTCAATTTCTGTTTGATGTTCATCCGCGCTCCAGTTTTTTGTAAGACCACGAAGTGCAGGCGACTCGCGGATTTATCGGCAGCTTGAAAGATGACGCTGATTGCATCCCTGGGGTGAAGTCGAGCCCGCGGCGATCGAACCTTGGCCGGTGGCTGACGTCTTTATTGGATTGTCGGACAAACTCCCTGTCTCTCTGAGGGCTTCGGCTGGCGCCGAGCAATATTGAGCCGCAGGCAGAAAAAAACTTCCGCGGGCAGGCCCGCGAAGGGGTTGGCTTGAGTGCCACTGATGGACGGTTGCGGACGCCGTCTCGGCTATGATCCTTGGCGGCGTCGATGGATTGATCTGGCACATTGAGTGCATTGCTGTCGCTCGGTGGTCGGCAGCCCTTTCCCGTCGTGGGAGGATTGCCGTATAACGAGTGACTTTCGCGTGTTTGGTAACAAGGGACCCACAATAAAAGCTGATGAAGACTCCAAAACGCATTGAACCGCTGATTGAAGACGGTCTGGTAGACGAGGTGCTGCGCCCACTCATGAGTGGTAAAGAGGCAGCTGTGTATGTGGTGCGCTGCGGCAACGAGCTACGTTGCGCCAAGGTCTACAAGGAGGCGAACAAACGCAGTTTCCGTCAGGCGGCGGAGTATCAGGAGGGGCGCAAGGTTCGTAACAGCCGTCAGGCGCGGGCCATGGCCAAGGGCTCGAAGTTCGGGCGCAAGGAAACCGAGGACGCCTGGCAGAACGCCGAAGTGGCGGCGTTGTTCCGTCTGGCCAATGCCGGGGTGCGGGTGCCCAAGCCGTTCGACTTCCTCGAAGGTGTGCTGTTGATGGAGTTGGTGGCCGACGAGTACGGCGATGCGGCGCCGCGGCTCAACGATGTGGTGCTGGAACCGGACCAGGCCCGTGAATATCACGCCTTCCTGATTTCCCAGATCGTGCTGATGTTGTGTACCGGCCTGGTGCACGGTGACCTTTCCGAGTTCAACGTGCTGCTGACCCCGGATGGCCCGGTGATCATCGACCTGCCCCAGGCGGTGGATGCTGCCGGCAACAACCATGCCTTCAGCATGCTGGAGCGTGACGTCGGCAACATGGCGTCCTATTTCGGGCGTTTTGCCCCGGAACTCAAGGGCACTCGGTATGCCAAGGAAATGTGGGCCCTGTACGAAGCTGGCACCTTGCATCCGGGCAGCGTGCTGACCGGCGAGTTCGACGACCCTGAAGAACTGGCGGATGTCGGCAGCGTGATCCGCGAGATCGAAGCGGCGCGCCTGGACGAGGAGCGTCGCCAGGCAGTACGCGCGGCGGATGATGCGCCGCCGGGCAAATCCGAAGAACCACCGCCTCCGCCCTGGATGCAGTGATGCCATAAAAAAATCCGGCCTTGGCCGGATTTTTCATTCCCGCAAACTACCCGGCCCCTGGGCCCCTGGGCCCCTTGACCCCTTGCACCTTGTAGCCGCTGCCGAAGGCTGCGCACGGCCCGAAGGGACGCAGGGATCTTGAGGGCGCCGAGGTCTGGCGGGAGATCGCCAAGCAAGGTCCTGCGGGCCTTTTCGCAGCCTCGCCCAGGGCTCGGCAGCGGCTACATGGGGCGGCAGGTCACAGGCTCAGGATCCGCAGCAACTGCCCGAGGCCAGTTCCTTGAGGATCGGGCAGTCCGGGCGGTGGTCGCCCTGGCAGTGCTCCACCAGGTCCTGCAGGGTGTCGCGCAGCCCTGCCAGCTCGCGGATCTTCTGGTTCAACTCGTCGATATGCTGGCGGGCCAGGGCCTTCACATCGGCGCTGGCCCGCTGCCGGTCCTGCCACAGGGTCAGCAGCTTGCCCACCTCCTCCAGGGAAAACCCCAGGTCCCGGGAGCGCTTGATGAAGGCCAGGCTGTGCAGGTCGTCATCGCCATACAGGCGATAGCCGCTGTCACTGCGATGGGCGGGCTTGAGCAGGCCGATGGACTCGTAGTAACGGATCATCTTGGCGCTCAGGCCGCTCTTTCGGGCTGCTTGGCCGATGTTCATTCGGCGTTCTCCAGGTCTTTGGGTTTCCAGGTTTTCAACAGTAGCGCATTGCTGACCACGCTGACGCTGGACAGCGCCATGGCCGCCCCGGCGAGCACCGGGTTGAGCAGGCCGAAGGCCGCCAGCGGGATGCCGATCAGGTTGTAGACGAAGGCCCAGAACAGGTTCTGGCGAATCTTCGCGTAGGTCTTGCGGCTGATTTCCAGGGCCGCCGGGATCAACCGTGGATCGCCGCGCATCAGGGTGATGCCGGCCGCATGCATGGCCACGTCGGTGCCGCCGCCCATGGCGATGCCGATGTCCGCCGCCGCGAGGGCCGGGGCGTCGTTGATACCATCCCCGACCATGGCCACCACGCCGGTCTTTTTCAGCTCGGCCACCGTGGCCGCCTTGTCCGCCGGCAGCACTTCGGCGTGCACGTCGGTGATGCCCAGGGCGTCGGCCACCACCTTGGCGCTGCCGCGGTTGTCGCCGGTCAGCAAATGGCTGCTGATATGCCGTGCATTGAGTTGCTGCACCGCCTGCAACGCGCCGGGCTTGAGGGTGTCGCCAAAGGCGAACAGGCCCAGCACCCGGGATTGCGGGCTCTGCTCGATCAGCCAGGACAGGGTCCGGCCTTCGTGTTCCCAGTCCCTGGCTGCCTGGGCCAGATCGCCGGGGTTGAGGCCGCTTTCTTCCAGCAGGCGGCGGTTGCCCAGGGCCAGTTGGCGGCCCTCCAGGGTGCCGGCGATACCTCGCCCGGTGAGGGACTGGCTGGCGCTGACGTCAGCCACCGGCAGTTGGCGTTCCTGGCACAGGTCCAGCACCGCCTTGGCCAGAGGGTGCTCACTGCCGCGCTGCAGGGCACCGGCCAGTTGCAGCACGCTGTTTTCATCGCCTTCCACCGCCTGCATATGGGCGATACGTGGGGTGCCGGAGGTCAGGGTGCCGGTCTTGTCGAAGACCACCGAACTGACTTCATGGGCCCGCTCCAGGGCTTCGGCATCCTTGATCAGGATGCCGTGGCGGGCCGCCACGCCGGTGCCGGCCATGATCGCCGTGGGCGTGGCCAGCCCCAGGGCGCAAGGGCAGGCGATCACCAGCACCGCCACGGCGTTGATCACCGCGGTTTCCAGCGGTGCGCCGTGCAGCCACCAGCCCACCAGCGTGATCAGCGCCAGCACCAGGACAGTGGGCACGAACACCTGGCTGACTTTATCCACCAGTTTCTGGATCGGTGCCTTGCCGGCCTGGGCGTCTTCCACCAGGCGAATGATCCGCGCCAGCACGGTTTCCGCCCCCAGGGCCAGGGTGCGCACCAGCAGCCGGCCTTCGCCGTTGATGGCGCCACCGGTGACCTTGTCGCCGGGTTGCTTGGGCACGGGCAGGCTCTCGCCGCTGATCAGCGCTTCATCGGCATGGCTCTGGCCTTCGATGACTTCGCCGTCCACCGGAAAGCGCTCGCCGGGCTTGACCAGCACCAGGTCACCCAGGCGCAAGGCGCTGATCGCGACTTCCTGTTCGCGGCCGTCGATGACCTGGATCGCTCGTTCCGGACGCAGGGCTTCCAGGGCGCGGATGGCACTGGCGGTCTGGCGCTTGGCGCGGCTTTCCAGGTATTTGCCCAGCAGCACCAGGGCGATTACCACCGCCGAGGCCTCGAAGTACAGGTGCGGCATGCTGCCCGCGGCGGCGGTGGCCCACTCGTACAGGCTCAGGCCATAGCCGGCGCTGGTGCCCAGGGCCACCAGCAGGTCCATGTTGCCGCTGCCGGCGCGCACGGCCTTCCAGGCCGCGACATAAAAGCGTGCACCGAAGATGAACTGCACCGGGGTGGCCAGGGCGAACTGGGCCCAGGCCGGAAGCATCCAGTGCAGGCCGAACGGCTGCACCAGCATCGGCAGCACCAGGGGCAGGGCCAGGAGGATGGCCAGCACCAGGCTCCAGCGCTCGCGTCGCAGGTTCTGCTGTTGCTCGTCGCCCTGTTTCTGCTCGGCCTGCCACAGGCTGGCGGAGTAGCCGGCCTGGGTCACGGCATTGATCAGCAGCGTCGGGTCGACCTGGCCCAGCAGTTCGACATGGGCACGCTCGGTGGCCAGGTTGACGCTGGCGCTGCGGACGCCGGGGAGTTTGTTCAAGGCGCGTTCGACTCGCCCGGCGCAGGTGGCGCAGGTCATGCCGCCGATGCTCAGTTCGACGGCTTGCACCGGCACGCTGTAGCCGGCGTTTTCCACGGCTTCCAGCAGGGCCGGCAGGCTGTCTTGCGGTGCTTCGACCCGAGCCTGTTCCGTGGCCAGGTTGACGCTGACCGTGCGAATGCCGGCGACCTTGCCCAGGGCACGCTCTACGCGCCCGGCGCAACTGGCGCAGGTCATGCCGGCAATCGGCAGGTCGAAAGTGGTTGATTCAGGCATGGCGACGCTCCCTGTGAATGTTGCCTACAGGATCAACCTTGCCACGCAGGCAAGGTCAAGGGGGCATTGCACGGGTGCTTCATTTTGTCCCAGGGGCTGCTCGCAGTGCGCGAACAGCAGGCCCCCGGTAGCTCGGCAGGGGGCGGGGTGTCAGTATTCCAGGGCGGCGGGCTTGAGGTACATGCCCGAGGCGTTCATGGCGATGCGGAACTTCAGCACATCGCCAGCCCGCAGGCTGATGTCCTGGGAACTCGGGGCAAGCAGCCCGGCGTTGCAGCCCGGGGCCTGGCCTGGCAGCAGTTTCAGGCGCAGGGAAACCTTGCCCGGCGGCAGGTTGAACGAGGCGCTCTGTTCCTGGAACAGCCGACCGGCGAGCTGGTCCTGGATGTACAGGCCGATCTCGCAGGACGTGGCGACTTCCAGCCGCTCCCTGGAAATGATCAGCACGCCGTAGTCCTCTCCGGCGGCCAGCGCCGATGGGGTTGCCGCGAACAGGCCCAGGAGGCCGACGAGGCTGAAAGTTGACCAGCGCATGGCTGAATCTCCCGCTGTGATGTCGTAAGACGTGCAGCTTGGCCGAGCGCGCCGCCGATTTCCAGCCCGGCAGATCAATCCGGAACTTGACCTTGCCACGGTGGCAAGGACAAGACTTGCTCCAACCCAATACAGGAGAAGCGCAATGCAAGTATTCAACGTTCAAGGCATGTCCTGCGGTCACTGTGTGCGTGCCATCACCCAGGCGCTGCAAAGCAAGGACCCGGCGGCCACCGTGCGGGTGGATCTGGCGGCCAAGGAAGTCGGAGTCGAGAGCCGCCTGTCCAGCGATGAGGTGATCAGCCTGATCAGCGAGGAAGGCTACGCGGTCAAGGTTGCCTGAGCCTTTTTATATAGTTAGCGACCTATCGGAATGTTCAAGGCGTCCAAGCGCGGCTAGACTGTGCGACCGCTGACCAACGCTCGTTTGGATGCCATGAACCTCCGCACAATCCTGATTCTCGGCGCTCTGAGCGCTTTCGGCCCGCTGGCCATCGACTTCTACCTGCCGGCTTTCCCCTCGATGGCCCTGGCTTTCGGCACCGATGAAAAACACGTTCAGCTGACCCTGGCCGCCTACTTCCTCGGCCTGTCCATCGGCCAGTTGGCCTATGGCCCGGTGGCCGATCGTTTTGGCCGGCGCCTGCCGCTGCTGGCGGGGGTGGGCCTGTTCACGCTGGCCTCCCTGGCCTGCGCCTATGCGCCGAACCTGGAATGGCTGATCGGCGCACGCTTTGTCCAGGCCCTGGGCGGATGCGCCGGGATGGTGATTTCCCGGGCCGTGGTCAGCGACAAGTGCGATGCGGTGGGTTCGGCCAAGGTCTTCTCCCAACTGATGCTGGTGATGGGCCTGGCCCCGATCCTGGCGCCAATGCTGGGCGGCCTGCTGGTCAACCTCTACGGCTGGCAGTCGATCTTCATCATGCTCACGGTGTTCAGTGCACTGTCCGGGCTGGCAGTGGCCCTGGGCCTGCCGGAAAGCATGCCGGCCACCCGCCCGCGTCTGCCTCTGTCCGGGGCGTTGCGCCAATATGGCCTGCTGCTGTCGGACCGGGTATTTCTCGGCCACGCCTTGACCGGCGGGATCGCCATTGCCGGGATGTTTTCCTACATTGCCGGTTCGCCCTTTGTCTTCATCAAGCTCTATGGCGTGCCAGCGGAGCACTTCGGCTGGTTCTTCGGGATCAATGCCGGGGGCTTCATCCTGGTGGCGCAGATCAATGCGCGCCTGCTGGCCAAGCGTGGCCCGGCGTTCCTGCTGGCGCGCACCGTGTGGATCTACCTGGCAGCGGGCCTGACCCTGCTCGGCGTCAGCGCCTTGCACACCAGTGCGCTCTGGCCGCTGCTGCTGCCGTTGTTCGTGTGTATCGCCAGCCTGGGCTGCATCATTCCCAATGCCGCAGCCTGCGCCATGAATGGTCAGGGCGCACGGGCCGGCAGCGCCTCGGCGATGCTCGGTTGCCTGCAATTCAGCGTGGCGGCAGGGGCGGCGTACCTGGTGGGTGTGCTGCATGACGGCAGCGCCATGCCGATGGCCATGGTCATCAGCCTGTGCGGTGTGCTAGCGGTGAGCATGGCGGTCATGACCCGGCGCTTGCAGAATGCCCGGGCGCTGAAGGCTGCCGAGCTCTGAGTCAGCCGGTGGCGCGCTGGCTCTGGGGAATCGGGTGGGGGGCTTGCAGGCGGCTTTGCAGGGTCTGGGTGAAGGCCCGGGCTTCGGCCTCGCTGCGGAACGTCACCACATGCTGGTCGAGCCGCACCTGCCATTGAGAGCCCTGGGGGTGTGCCAATTCTTTTATCAGGATCTTCATTGCTGACCTCCTAACGGTAAAAGACTGCGCTGCAAGGGCCCCCAGTGTAGACCCGAATACGGTCACAAATATGACCGGAATCAACTCTCGGACTGACGGCAGCCAGCACCTTTTACCGGTGCCGGCTGCCGTTCGTTAACGCCTCAGAAACCTTCGAGGACGATCTTGCCGCGAGCCTTGCCGCTCTCCAGCAGGGCGTGGGCGCGGCGCAGGTTGGCTGCGTTGATCTGGCCGAAGTGCTCACCCACCGTGGTCTTCAAGGTGCCGGCGTCAATCAGTTCGGCGACCCGGTTGAGCAGCACGTGCTGCTCTTGCATGTCGGCGGTTTCGAACAGCGAACGGGTGTACATGAACTCCCAGTGCAACGACAGGCTCTTGCGCTTGAGCTTGGTCACGTCGAGGCTTTTCGGATCGTCGATCAGCGCCAGCTTGCCCTGGGGTGCCAGGGCTTCCACCAGTTGGTCGAGGTGGGCATCGGTCTGGGTCAGGCTGGCGACGTGGGTCACCTGGCCTGCGCCAATGCGCTGGAGTTCGGCGCTCAGTGGCTGGCTATGGTCCACCACCGCATGGGCGCCCAGCTCGCGGACCCAGGCCTGGGTCTGTTCGCGAGAGGCACTGCCGATCACCTTGAGGCCGGTGAGCTGACGAGCCAGCTGGGTGAGGATCGAACCAACCCCGCCGGCAGCGCCGACGATCAGCAGGCTCTGGCCTTTGTCAGCCGGCTCCTGGCTGATCTGCAGGCGTTCGAACAGCAGCTCCCAGGCGGTGATCGCGGTCAGCGGCAGGGCGGCGGCCGCGGCGAAGCCCAGGCTCTTGGGCATGTGGCCGACGATCCGTTCATCCACAGTGTGCAGCTCACTGTTGCCGCCGGCCCGGGCGATGGAGCCGGCGTAGAACACCCGGTCACCGACCTTGAACAGGCTGACGTCGCTGCCCACGGCCTTGACCACCCCGGCCACGTCCCAACCCAGCACCTTGGCTGCGCCGCCTTCGGGCTGGACGTTCTGGCGTACCTTGGTGTCCACCGGGTTGACCGAGATGGCCCTGACCTCCACCAGCAGATCGCGAGGGCCGGCCACGGGCTCGGGCAGCTCGATGTCTTGCAGGGACTTGGGATCGTCGATGGGCAGGGAAGCGTAATAGGCGATGGCTTTCATGTTGAGTTCCTGATGATGAGTAGGGAAAAAAGGCTCAGACAATTAACTGCAGGCGCTTGAGCTCAAAGTGCTCGATCGCCTCGCGGGTCTGATGGAGGAAATGCCGGAAGTGCGCGGTGTTGTTATGAAACTCCAGGGCTGCTTCATCGTCCCAGCGCTCCAACACGTAAAAGGTGCCCGGTTGCTCGGCATCCTGGTGCAGCTCGTAGTACTGGCAACCGCTTTCCTCGCGGCTGGGCGAGACCAGGGCGCTGAGCTCGCGCTTGAGAACGTCTTGCTGCTGGGGCTTGGCGATCAGGGTGGCAATCGCGGTGAAGGCTTGGGACATGTGGGCTTCCTCAGGTGCTGGGCGATGGAAGGGATGATTGGCTATTTCTCCCGAGGATAAAACCGGCTAAAAGAGCAGGCTCTTTCAATATTTTTTTGATAATCCAGGAAGGCCTCATGCTGCGATTCGATGACCTGCAGTTGTTCGTGCGTGCCGCAGACCTGGGCAGCCTGTCGGCGGCGGCCCGGGTCATGGACCTGTCGCCGGCGGTGGCCAGCGCTGCCCTCAAGCGCATCGAGGAACACCTGGGCGCACGCCTGCTGGCCCGTTCCACCCGCAGCCTGCGGCTCACCGCGGAGGGCGAGGGCTTTCTCGAATACGCCCGGGCGGCCTTGAGCAACCTGGATGAAGGCCGGCGCCTGCTGGCCAGTGGTCAGGATCAGGTCAGTGGCGTGTTGCAGCTTTCTGCCCCTTCGGATTTTGGCCGCAATCTGCTGTTGCCCTGGCTCGACGAGTTCCAGCGTGAACATCCCAAGCTCAGCGTGCGCCTGCTGCTGGGGGACCGGATTGCCGACCTGTTCCGCCAGCCGGTGGACATTGCCCTGCGTTACGGCGAACCGGAGGACTCCAGCCTGGTGGCGCTGCCAGTGGCTCCGGACAACCGCCGGGTGCTGTGCGCCGCCCCCAGTTATCTGGCCCGCTACGGCGAGCCGCGCCAGCTGGAGCAACTGGCCCAGCACAACTGCCTGTTGTACATGCTCGACAGCCGGGCTCATGACCTCTGGAGCTTTCATGACGGCAAGCGCGAGGTGAGCCTCACCGTCAGTGGTGACCGTCTGAGCGACGACGCCGATGTGGTGCGGCGCTGGGCAGTGGCCGGAGCAGGAATTGCCTACAAGTCCTGGCTGGATGTGGCCGCCGATGTGCTGGCCGGCCGCCTGCAGATATTGCTGCCGGAACTGCGCTGCGAAGGCGCGTCGCTGAACCTGCTGTGCACCCACCGGGCGCACCTGAGCAAACCGGTGAAATTACTGCGTGACCTGCTCCAGGAGCGTTGCGCGCAGATCAGCGCGCAACGCCCGCGATAGGAGCCGGCTTGCCGGCGAGTCTGGCCACCGTGCCCTCGGCGTCGCTGGCGGACGCGAACAGGTCGCCCTCGGCAATCAGCCCCGGCCTCGATCCCGCACACTCGGGCGGTCAAGCATTCAACCGGGGGAACGGGCATGGGCATACAGGAATACAGCGCCGCAGAGCGCCTGGAACGGTTACCCATCAGCGGCTATCACCGGGTGATTTTCATCATCATCGCCCTGGCGTTTTTCTTCGACTCCATGGACCTGGCGATGATGACTTTCCTCCTCGGCTCGATCAAAACCGAGTTTGGTCTGAGTTCGGCCCAGGCCGGCCTGCTGGCCAGCTCCAGTTTCTTCGGCATGGTGCTGGGCGCCTCGCTGTCGGGCATGCTTGCCGACCGCTATGGGCGCAAGCCGGTGTTCCAGTGGAGCATCGTGCTCTGGGGCGTGGCCAGTTACCTGTGTTCCACCGCCCAGAGCGTGGACAGCCTGACCCTGTTCCGGGTGCTGCTGGGGATCGGCATGGGCATGGAGTTTCCCATCGCCCAGTCGATGCTCTCGGAGATGATTCCGGCCCAGCGTCGCGGGCGCTACATAGCCCTGATGGACGGCTTCTGGCCCCTGGGTTTCGTCGCCGCCGGGGTGCTCTCGTATTTCCTCCTGCCGCTGATCGGCTGGCGTGACATCTTCCTGGTGCTGGCAGTACCGGCGGTGTTCGTGCTGGTGATCCGCTTCTTCATTCCCGAGTCACCGCGCTGGCTGGAACAGGCCGGGCGCCACGCCGATGCGGATCGGGTGCTGTGTGGCATCGAAGACAAGGTGCGCGCTTCCCTGGGCACGGCGCAATTGCCGGAGCCGCTGCACCTGCCGCGTATCGAGAGTGCGCCGGGGCACTTTTTCTCGGCACTGAAGCAGATCTGGTCGCCGCTCTATCGCCAGCGCACGATGATGATCTGGAGCCTGTGGTTCTTCGCCCTGCTGGGCTTCTACGGCCTGACGTCCTGGCTCAGCGCCTTGCTCCAGCAGTCCGGTTTCGCGGTGACCCAGTCGGTGTACTACACGGTGCTGATTTCCCTGGGCGGAATTCCCGGGTTCCTCATGGCGGCCTGGCTGGTGGAGCGCTGGGGGCGCAAGCCGGTGTGCATCGTGACCTTGCTCGGCGGCGGGGTCATGGCCTTCTTCTACGGGCAGAGCGCGGTCTTTGGCGGCAACGTCAGCCTGCTGATCGGCACCGGGCTGCTGATGCAGTTTTTCCTGTTCGGCATGTGGGCGGTGCTCTACACCTATACCCCCGAGTTGTACCCGACGTCGGCCCGGGCCACGGGCTCGGGGTTCGCTTCGGCGGTGGGGCGCATCGGTTCGCTGTTGGGGCCGCTGGTGACCGGGCTGGTGTTTCCGTTGACCGGGCAGGGCGGCGTATTCGCCCTGGGGGCGGCGTGCTTCGTGATTGCCGCGGGGGTGGTCTGGCTGTTCGGGATGGAAACCCGGGGCAAGACCCTGGAGGAGTTGAGCGAGGCGGGGAGCTGATAGAGACGGGGGGGCCTGTTCGCCGGCCAGCCGGCTCCTACAGGTTCGTGTAGGAGCCGGCTGGCCGGCGAAGGCCGTTACGGCTTGACCAGCCGTGCATCCAGGCTGTTCTGCGCCAGGCGCCGGGCCTGGTCCTGGGTCATGCCCAGGTCGGTGTGCAGGGCGTGGAAGTTCTCGGTGACGTAGCCGCCGAAGTAGGCCGGGTCATCGGAGTTGACCGTGACCTTCACCCCGCGCTCCAGCATTTGCAGGATGTTGTGCTGGGACATGTGGTCGAACACGCAGAGCTTGGTGTTGGACAGCGGGCACACAGTCAGCGGGATCTGCTCGTCGATGATGCGCTGCATCAGCCGCTCGTCTTCGAAGGCCCGTACACCGTGGTCGATGCGCTGGATCTTCAACAGGTCCAGGGCTTCCCAGATGTACTCCGGCGGGCCTTCTTCACCGGCGTGGGCGACGGTCAGGAGGCCTTCGCTGCGCGCGCGGTCGAATACCCGCTGGAACTTGCTCGGTGGGTGGCCCATTTCCGAACTGTCCAGGCCCACGGCGACGAATGCATCGCGAAACGGCAGCGCCTGGTCGAGGGTCTTCTGCGCCTCTTCTTCGCTCAAGTGGCGCAGGAAACTGAGGATCAGGCCGCTGGTGATGCCCAGTTGCTGCTCGCCATCTTTGAGTGCGCTGGCGATGCCGTTGAGCACCACTTCGAACGGCACGCCACGGTCGGTGTGGGTCTGCGGGTCGAAGAAGGGTTCGGTGTGGATCACGTTCTGTTCTTTGCAGCGCAGCAGGTAGGCCCAGGTCAGGTCGTAGAAGTCCTGGGAGGTGCGCAGCACGTCGGCGCCCTGGTAGTACAGGTCGAGGAATTCCTGCAGGTTGTTGAAGGCGTAGGCCTTGCGCAGGGTCTCGACGTCGCTCCAGGGCAGGGCGATCTTGTTGCGTTCGGCCAGGGCGAACAGCAGTTCCGGTTCCAGGGAACCTTCCAGGTGCAGGTGCAACTCGGCCTTGGGCAAGGCGTTCAGCCAGTCATACATGGTGTCGTCTCATCAGGTGCAGGCGGGCGCTGCGAGAGTGATGCGCTGCCGGGGCCGTGCCCTTCTGTGGGGAACTGGCTGTGGCTTGCGGCTTTCGCCAGGTTTTCACCGGGCCCGAAAAAGCCGCCATTCTACATCTGGCGGCGCAAATGTTCGGCAAAACCTGACCGAGGGGGCGGTCAGGCCTGCCCCAGCTCCCGGCGGTAGGCGTAGGTATCGGCAAAGCGCGACAGGAGAAATTCGGCGCAGGTGGTCACCGGGTACTTGGCCGGGTGCTCGCGGTCCTGGCAGCCGGGCAGGCACTCGATGCGGGTATCCGGGTGCGGTTCGGCGAAGAACGGCATCGAGTAGCGGTCCACCCCCAGCGGGCTGATGACCCGGTGCGGGGTCGACAGGTAACGGTCGTTGCTCCAGCGCGCCATCATGTCGCCGAGGTTGACCACGAAGCTGCCGTCGATGGGCGGGGCGTCGATCCACTGGCCCTTGACGTTGCGCACCTGCAAGCCGCCGGCGGCGTCCTGGTAGAGCAGGGTGATGCAGCCGTAGTCGGTGTGGGCGCCGGCGCCTTGCTGTTCTGCGCTGCTGGCGGTGTGGCGCGGCGGATAATGGATCATCCGCAGCACGCTCACCGGGTCCTGGAAGCGGCGGTCGAAGAAGTCGCGTTCGATGCCCAGGGCCAGGGTCATGGCCCGTAGCAGGGTCTGGGCCAGGGCCTGCATGTCCTGGTAGTGCTGCTCCATCAGGGCTTGCCAGCCGGGCAGGTCAGGGTGGCGGTTGGGCCCGCGCAGGGGTTTTTCCGCCAGCACGTCCGGGTGCTCGGCCGGCAGGTGCAGGCCCATGTCGAAGGTTTCCTTGAGGTCGCTGGGCTTGCTTGGGTCCAGCTGCTCGGTGGCGATGGCGCCGTAGCCGCGATGGTGACGGCTCTGGGTGATATCGATCTTGAGTTTTTCAACACTGGGCAGGGCGAAGAAGTGCTTGGCCGTGTTCAGCAATTGCTCGATGCGTTGTGCGCTGATCGGGTGACCCTTGATGTAGAAGAAGCCCCATTCGCGACAGGCGCGGTCGATCTGCTTGGCGACACTGTCCCAGCCTTGCTGCTCATCCTGATACAGCGGGCTGATATCGATGATCGGCAGTTGATTCATGAAAATGCTCCCATCCTGTTGGCGGTCCGTCGTCGCTGGCGGATGCTCCGACAGCGACGAGTAGATTATTTGGGGATGTCCGCCTTCAGGCCTTCGACGTAGTAGTTCATCGAGGCCAGTTCGGCATTGCTGGCGCTGACCCCCGCGGCGATTTTTTCGACCCCGGCCTGGTCCTTGATCGGGCCGGTGAACGGGTGGAACTCGCCACTCTTGATGCTGGCGATGATCTGCTGGGCCTCGGTTTTCACCGGGGCCGGCAGCAGGTCGCTGAGGGGCAGTTCAACCGTACCCTCTTTCAGCCCACCCCAGTAGTCCTGGGGTTTCCAACTGTGGTCCATCACCCCCTGGGTGGCCTGGATGTAGTGCGGGCCCCAGTTGTTGACGATGGAGGTCAGCACCGCCTTGGGGCCGAAGTGGGCCATGTCCGAGGCATAGCCCACCGCGTACACGCCACGCCGCTGCGCGGCCTGGATCGGCGCCGGGCTGTCGGTGTGCTGGAAGATCACGTCGGCGCCCTGGTCGATCAGGGCATTGGCGGCGTCGGCTTCCTTGCCCGGATCGAACCAGGAATTGACCCACACCACCTTGATCTCGGTGCCCGGGTTGTACTTGTTCAGGGCCAGCTGGATGGCGTTGATGTCGCGGATCACCTCCGGAATGGGGAAGGAGGCGACGTAGCCGATCTTCTTGCTCTTGGTCATCTTCGCCGCGAGGAAACCACCCACGTAGCGGCCCTCGTAGGTGCGCGCCAGGTAGGTGCCGAGGTTCTTGTCCTGCTTGTAGCCGGTGGCGTGTTCGAAGGTCACCTTGGGGAACTGCCTGGCGACCTTCAGCGTGGGGTTCATGTAGCCGAAGGAGGTGGTGAAGATCAGGTCGTAGTTGTCCTTGGCCATGTTGCGGATCACCCGCTCGGCGTCGGCGCCTTCGGCTACGTTCTCCACGTAGTTGGTCTTGATCTGGTCGCCGAATTTTTCCACCAGGGCCTTGCGCCCCTGTTCATGCTGATAGGTCCAGCCGTGATCGCCTATGGGGCCGATGTAGACGAAACCGACCTTCAGCGGATCGGCGGCGCTGGCGGTAAGGCTGGCACTCAGGCCGATGGCGGCGGCCAGGGTGCAGAGCAACTTGTGCAACGGGCGTGTATGCATGAATGGGAGCTCCATCTTGTTGTGGGGGCTGGGTCGGCAAGCGCTGGAGGGCAATGCAAATAGCTGACCAACAGGACAACAAAGATGGTCGTTGCGCCGGCGAGGCGGTTTCTACGGGGGCTTTGGGGCGTACTTTTCGCTGGTAAGCCAGCTCCTACGGGGCTGGAATGCAGGAGGCCGCTTGCCGGCGAAGGGCTGTACAAGAACCAACCCGGTGCGCGGCGCCTGGGGCTGGTGCACTAACATGTAACGAAACGTTAGTGACTTGGTGCAGTCTTTCAGTCATCTCCTGTACTCGTTTTTATTCCCGTCAAAGGACTGCAATGCTCAATTCCCTCAAGCAAGAAAAGTTTCTACTGCTTGCGCTGCTGGCCGCCGTGGCCGCCTATCCGCTTGAACACCTGTTGCTGGGCAGTGGCCAGGGCATCGCCCTGGGCGCAGGGCTGGTGCTGATCGGCTTTATCGTCATCGCCTCGATGCGCGTCGCCCATCACGCCGAACTGTTGGCGGAAAAGGTCGGCGACCCCTACGGCACCATGATCCTGACCCTGGCCGCGGTGCTGGTGGAAGTGGTGATCCTGGCGATCATGATGAGCAACGAAGCCTCGCCTACCCTGGTGCGCGACACCATCTACTCGGCGGTGATGCTGGACATCAACGGCATCCTCGGCCTGGCCGCACTGATGGGCGGCATCAAGCATGGCGAGCAGCCCTACAACGACGACTCGGCGCGTACCTACAGCGTGATGATCCTCACCGCCATGGGCGTGTCGATGGTGGTGCCGGAGTTCATCCCCGAGGCCGACTGGAAGGTCTACTCGGCCTTCACCATCGGCGCCATGGTGGTGCTCTATACCCTGTTCCTGCGTATGCAGGTCGGGCCGCACAGCTATTTCTTCAGCTACAGCTACCCGGAAAAACGCCGCAATAAAGAGGCCCAGGAACAGCCCCAGGCCATCAACCTGGCCTGGAGCATCGGCATCCTGGTGTTCGGGGTGGTGGTAATCGGCGCCCTGGCCGAGGTGATGTCCAAGACCCTGGACCTGGGCCTGGAAGGCACGGGCGCACCGCCGGTGATCACGGCGATCCTGGTGGCGGCGATTTCCGCCGCGCCGGAAATCCTGACCGCCCTGCGCGCCGCCCTGGCCAACCGCATGCAGTCGGTGGTCAACGTGGCCCTGGGCGCTTCCCTGTCGACGGTGATCCTCACGGTGCCGGTGATGGAGGCCATGGCCTTGTACACCGGCCAGCCCTTCCAGATGGCCATGACCCCGGTGCAAACGGTGATGGTGTTCATCACCCTGATCGTCAGCGCGATCAACCTCAACGACGGTGAAACCAATGCCATTGAGGGCATGACCCACTTCGTGCTGTTTGCGACCTTCATCATGCTGTCGCTGCTGGGTCTTTAAAGCGGCTGCGCTGACTGGATGGCACAGCGAAAGCTGACCCCGGGGGCATTCCAGGCCGCGAGTGCCCCCCAACTCCAACGACGCACGGTGCTGGCCGAGGGCGAAAAGGTCGGGTCGTTGGCATTTACGTTGTTGGCGCCCCGTTGCGCCCGATAAATGCCTGTTTCAGGCCCTTGCGGGTTCTCCACGGGAGACTCGCGATAGTAGTGTTTATCGTACCAATCGTTGACCCATTCACTGGCGTTGCCGGTGAGGTTGTAGAGGCCCAGCGGATTGGGCACGAACCTGTCCACGGCGAAGGTTTCGTTGTCGTCAGGGGCCGGGAAGTTGCGGCCGTAATCCAGATTGCCATTGTCGGTGGCGAACATCACCGGTTGGCCGCGGTTGCGCGCCGCATATTCCCATTGGGCCTCGGTGGGTAGATCGACGGGATAGCCGCTGAGTTCTGCCAGCCAGCCGCAATAATCCTTGGCTTCTTGCCATTCTTTAGACGCCGGGGCGGGCAGGTTTGCCTGGTAAAGGTGCTTCATCTCGGCGAGTTCGCGCAGTTTCGCGTCGAACGGCGGCTTGCCTTGCGCGAGGAAGAACAGATCGAAATCGCCCAGGGTGGTTTGCAACGAGGACAGGTAATAGCTGCTCAATTTGACCGGATGAACGAAGTCGTCATCGACCTCGAGGCTGATCCGCTCCATTTTTTCCGGGGCCACGCCACAGGGCCATTGGCACAAGGCCTGTGGGTCGAAGCCACGGGGCCAGCCGAAATCACCCATCTGGAATTCGCCCCCCTCAATCAGCACCATGTTGTCCAGCGAGCGGACCACTGTGTTAAGTACGGCCTCGCGGTTTTGTGGGGACAGATTCGGGTATTTACGGCTGATGGTCGACGCAATTTCTGCCACTTTTTCAGCTGACAGCACGTTACTGGGCGGGCCAGCAACCTCCTGTTTCTCGCAGCCTGAAATCAGCAGCGCGACGCAAAGCGCCAGTCCGTACTTTTGTTTCACGTAATGTCCCTATAGCGGTTCGTTCGAGGGCGGAAACTAACATGTTTCCTCAATCCGATTCCGCTTAAGGCGCAGGCGAGGGATCGGGTCCCTCGCTGTGGGCGGCAAAGATCAGGTGCCGGCGATCAGTTGCCGGGCCGCCTGGCTGTGATCGGCGATCAGGTTTTTCAGATCCAGCCCTTCGACCTGGCCATCAATCACCCGCCACTGGCCGCCGATCATGACCCGGTCCGCCCGATCCGCGCCGCACAACAGCAGTGCCGAAACCGGATCATGGCTGCCCGAGAAACGCAGTTCATCGAGCTTGAACAACGCCAGGTCCGCCTGCTTGCCTACCGCCAGTTCGCCGATGTCGGTACGGCCCAACAGGCTTGCCGACCCCTGGGTCGCCCAGCCCAGTACACGCTCCGGGGTGATCTTTTCGGCGCCGTAACGCAGGCGCTGGATGTACAGCGCCTGACGCGCTTCGAGGATCATGTTCGAGGCGTCATTGGACGCCGAACCGTCCACGCCCAAGCCGAACAGCGCACCTGCATCGGTCAGCTCGATGCTGGGGCAGATGCCGGACGCCAGGCGCATGTTCGAACTCGGGCAATGGCAGATGCCGGTACCGGCCTGGCCGAGGCGGGCGATTTCATCCGGGTTGAAGTGGATGCCGTGGGCCAGCCAGGTGCGCGGACCGAGCCAGCCGACGCTGTCCAGATAATCCACCGTGCGCAGGCCGAAACGCTGCAGGCAGAAGTCTTCTTCGTCGAGGGTCTCGGCCAGGTGGGTGTGCAGGCGCACATCGAGCCCGTTGGCCAGTTCGGCGCTGGCCGACATGATTTCCGGGGTCACCGAGAATGGCGAGCACGGTGCCAGGGCGATCTGGATCTGCGCACCGTCGCCACGCTCGTGGTACTGCTGGATCAGGCGCTGACTGTCGTCGAGAATCACCTGGCCTTGCTGCACGGTCTGTTGCGGTGGCAGGCCGCCGTCCTTTTCGCCAAGGCTCATCGAGCCGCGGGTGAGCATCGCGCGCATGCCCAGTTCACGCACGGTTTCGACTTGCACGTCGATGGCATTTTCCAGGCCGTCCGGGAACAGATAGTGATGGTCGGCGGCGGTGGTACAGCCGGAGAGCAGCAGTTCGGCCAGTGCCACTTTGGTCGCCAGGGCGAGTTTTTCCGGGGTCAGCCGGGCCCAGACCGGGTACAGGGTCTTGAGCCAGGGGAACAGCGGCTGGTTGACCACCGGCGCCCAGGCGCGGGTCAGGGTTTGATAGAAGTGATGGTGGGTGTTGATCAGGCCGGGCAGCAGCACGTGCTCGCGGGCATCGAAGACCTGCAGGCAGGGGCTTGCAGGTTGCTGGCCGAGGCCTAGCACTTCAACGATCAGGCCGTCTTGCAGTACCAGGCCGCCACGGGCGTCGAGGGCATTGCCGGTGAAGATGGCCAGGGGATTTTTTAACCAAGTACGGATCGCAGGCATGGTTGCCGGCTCCTCTGAAAGTGGGTTCAGGTTAGCCAGCTCAGTGATGCCCTGTCTGCTGATCCAGGGTCGCCGCAAGGGGGCGAGGTGCGCAGTCTAGCGAAAGATGTGCCGGGGGACAAAACTTGCATTTTGCCCTCCGTTCCAGAGCCTTCGCTGGCCTGAGCAAGGGCTTACCAGGGGATGGTTTCGCCTTTGTAGTTGACGAAGTGATGGCCGCCCTTGCCGGTGTAGGCATTGACCTGGGCGATCAGCCCGCGGGTGCTGGTCTGCACATCGATATCGGCGCCTTCGCCGCCCATGTCGGTCTTCACCCAGCCCGGGTGCAGCGAAAGCACGGTGAGCTTTTGCCCCAACTGGGTCACGAAGCTGTTGGTCATGGAGTTCAGCGCGGCCTTGCTGGCCTTGTACAGGGCCAGCTCCGGCGCGTCGGGCATGGTCACGCTGCCCAGCACCGAACTCATGAACGCCAGCACGCCGCTGTCCTTGCGGATCTGCCCGACGAAGCGCTGGGCCAGGTTGATCGGCGCCACGGCGTTGGTGAAGAACAGCTGGCCGACTTCGGCCAGGGTCGCCTGCCCCGGCAACTGGTTGTCCGGACCCTTAACCCCGGCATTGACGAACAGCAGGTCGAACACCTGGTCCTTGAGCTTCTGGCTCAGGGCAATCACCGCTTGCTGATCGTCCATGTCCAGTTGCTCGATCTGCACTTTGCCCAGGGCTTGCAGCGCCTCGGCCTTGTGCGGGTTGCGCACAGTGGCGGTGACCTGCCAGCCGTCTTCCAGCAGGCGTTGGACCAGGCCGAGGCCCAAGCCCCGGGAGGCGCCGATGATCAGTGCGGTTTTTGCCGTGGACATGATGAGGTTCCTTGATAAGTGAGGATCACGGATTCAATGGACAGGCTTGTCCCAGTCGCAGTTGCAGCTCGGGGCGCAACTGGCCCGGTTCTCCGATGCGCAAGCATGGGGCTCGAAAGGGCTTGACCCTGGAGCATACTCCAGGCTTTAGCCTGCGCGCTCCTTGAATCGATGGAGCGACATCTATGTGGACCACCAAACAGTATCGAAAACTGGTCCGGGCCAGCGGCTGGTACGACTTGCTGGTGACTTTGGCCTTCGCCACCCCCTGGAGTTTCATGGCCCTGCACGGGCTGCTGCAGGACACGGTCCAGGCCCTCAACCTGCCGGGAGCACTGCCGGTTTTCGAACCCATGCACATGCTGATGGCCAACCTGATGGGCTCGATCATCTGCGTGTGGTCAGTACTGCGTATTCGTGACCCGCAGCAGGCGTTCGGCCGCTATGACGCGGTGGGGCGCATCCTCTTCGCCACCTGGCAGGTCTATGCCCTGGCCCACGGAGCCACGGCATTGATCGGGGTGATCCTGTTCTTCGAGCTGGCCTGGTGCGTGGCCCAGTTGCTGCCGGTGCGAGCGACTGCCGGTCAGGCCCCGGCAGTCATCTAGTGTCCCGACTGCCACGGCTGGCCGAGGGACACCGGTGCATACAGCCGGGTGCGCAAGGCATCCCGGGATAGCAGCACCAGCACCAGGATGGTCGCGGCATAGGGCAGCATCGCCAGCAGGTTGGAAGGAATCGCCAGGCCCAGGCCCTGGGCCACCAGGTGCAGGATGCTCGCCAGGCCGAACAGGTAGGCGCCGAGCAGCAGCCGCCACACTCGCCAGCTGGCGAACACCACCAGCGCCAGGGCGATCCAGCCGCGTCCGGCGCTCATGTTCTCGGCCCACATCGGGGTGTAGGCCAGGGACAGGTAGGCCCCGGCCAGCCCCGCCATGGCGCCGCCGAATAGCACCGCGAGCGTGCGCACCCGCAGCACCGGCAGGCCCATGGCGCTGGCGGCGTCGGGGTTCTCGCCGACGGCCTGGATGATCAGGCCGACCCGGCTTTTGAGAACCACCCAGGCCACCAGGGCGAACAGGGTGAAGGACAGGTACACCAGCAAATCCTGGGCGAACAGCATGCGGCCGATCAGCGGGATTTCGCTCAGCAGCGGCAGCGCCAGCGGTTCGAAGCCGACCAGGGGCTTGCCGACCCAGGCCGCACCGACAAAGCTCGACAGGCCGACCCCGAAGATCGTCAGCGCCAGCCCGGTAGCCACCTGGTTCGCGGTGAACACCAGGGCCACCAGTGCGAACAGCGCCGCCAGCAGCATCCCGGCGGCCATCGCCAGCAGCACCCCGAGCCACAAATGGCCGCTGTTGAGGGCGACGATAAAACCTATCACCGCGCCGAACAGCATCATGCCTTCCTGCCCCAGGTTGAGGACGCCGCTCTTTTCACAGATCAGTTCCCCCAGGGCCACCAGCAGCAGAGGGGTGCCGCAGCGCACCATGGCGTAGAGAATATTGCTCAGCAGATCGATATCCATCACAGGGCTCCGGCGGTAGCAGTGGCGCTGGCGTTACGGCGCACCCAACGCAGGTTCAGGCGCGGGCGATAGAGAATCAGCACGTCGCTGGCCAGGAGAAAGAACAGCATCATTCCCTGGAACAGCTGGGTGATGGCCTGGGGCAGGTTGAGGCTCATCTGCGCGCTCTCGCCACCGATGTACAGCAACGCCATCAGCAGGCTGGAAAACACAATGCCGATGGGGTTCAGGCGGCCGAGAAAAGCCACGGTAATGGCCGCGTAGCCGTAGCCGGGAGACACCTGGGGCACCAGTTGGCCGATGGGGCCGGCGACTTCGCAGACCCCAGCCAGCCCTGCCAGCGCACCGCTGGTCAACAGCGCCAGCCAGACCAGGCGCTTCTGGCGAAAGCCGACGAAGCCGGCGGCACGCTGGTCCAGGCCGAGCACCCTGATCTGGAAGCCGACAAAGCTTTTCTGCAGCAGCACCCAGACCGCCACCAGGGCCAGCAGGGCGAAGTACACCCCGGCGTGGACCCGGCCGTCTTCCATCAGCAGCGGCAGGCGGCTGGCGTCGCCGAACATCGCCGATTCGGGAAAGTTGAACCCGGCGGGGTCTTTCAACGGGCCATGCACGCAGTACAGCAACAGGTTCAGGGCAATGTAGTTGAGCATGATGCTGGTGAGGATTTCGTTGGCGTTGAAGCGGGTGCGCAACCAGGCGGTGAGCCCGGCCCAGGCGGCGCCGGCCAGGGTTCCGGCAAGCAGGATCAGCACCAGCGCCCAGCGGCTTTGCAGCTCGATGAGATTGACCGCCAGGGCGCTACCGACCAGGGCCCCGAGCAGCAACTGGCCCTCGGCGCCGATGTTCCACACCCGCGCCTGGTAGGCCACCGCCAGGCCCAGGGCACAGAGCAGGATAGGTAGCGCCTTGACCAGCAGTTCGGACACGCCATACAGGTCGCTGACCGGGGCGATCAGCAGGGTGTGCAAGGTCAGCCAGGGGTCATGCCCCAGGGCCATGAACAGCAGGGAACCGCAGCCCAGGGTCAGCAGCGCCGCCAACAGTGGCGAGCACCAGAGCATCAGCCGCGACTGGCGGCCACGGGGTTCGAGTGAAAGCAGCATGGACAGCTCCGTTAAATCGCCAGGGCAGCGGGTGAGGGCAGGGAATCGGCGTGGCCGGCCATCCAGCCGCCAACCTCCACCAGCGAGGTGTCGGCGCAGGCCTTGAGGGGCGAAAGGCGTCCAGCGCACAGGGCAGCGAGGCGGTCGCTGATCTGGAACAGCTCGTCCAGGTCTTCGGAGATCACCAGGATCGCCGCGCCGGCATCGCGCAAGGCGATCAGTGCCCGGTGGATAGTGGCGGCGGCCCCTACATCCACGCCCCAGGTCGGGTGCGCGGCGATCAGCAGGCGAGGCTGCTGGAGAATCTCGCGGCCCAGGATGAATTTCTGCAGGTTGCCGCCGGACAGGCTGCGGGCCGGGCTCTGGGAACCGGCGCTCTTGACCCCGAAACGCTGGATGATGCGCTCGGCCAGTTCTCGTACCTTGCGTCGCTGGATCAGACCGTGGCGCACCAGGCCCTGTTGAAAGGCGCTGAGCAGGGCGTTGTCCTCCAGGCTCAGTTCCGGCACCGCGCCGTGGCCCAGGCGTTCGGCGGGAACGAAAGCCAGGCCGCGCTGGCGTCGGGCGTCGGGATACAGATGTGCCACGCCCTGGCCGGCGAAACAGATACGTTCGGCTTCGCCACGGGGCAGGCGCTGTTCACCGCTGAGCAGGGCCAGCAGTTCGTCCTGGCCATTGCCGGCGACTCCGGCGATGCCGACGATCTCGCCGCTGCGCAGGCGCAGGTCGATGTTCTTCAGTGAGCAGCCGAAAGGATCGGGGTTGTCCCAGCTGAGGTTGTCCAGGCGCAGGAAGTCGTTCGTGCCGCGGGCTTTCGGGTAGTCGGTGATCATCGCCGCCGCGTCCCCCACCATCAGCCGCGCCAGCTCGCGATCCGAGCACTGCGCCGGCCTGCAGTGCCCGGCCACCCGGCCCGCGCGCAGCACCGTGGCGCTGTGGCACAGGGCGCGCACCTCGGCGAGCTTGTGGCTGATGAACAGGATGCTGCAGCCTTCGTCGGCTAGCCGGCGCAGGGTGACGAACAGGTCGTCGGCCTCCTGCGGGGTCAGGACCGAGGTCGGCTCGTCGAGAATCAGCAGGCGGATGTCCTGCATCAGGCAGCGGACGATTTCCACCCGCTGGCGTTCGCCGATGGACAGGCTGTGCACCAGGCGCTGGGGTTCGAGGGCCATGCCGTAACGCTGGGAAACCTCGCGGATTCTGCCTTCCAGCTGGCTCGGCGTACCGGCGCCGGCGCCCATGGCCAGGGCAATGTTCTGCGCCACGCTGAGGGTTTCGAACAGCGAGAAATGCTGGAACACCATGCCGATCCCCAGGCTGCGTGCCTGGGCCGGGTTGTCGATGAGCTGGCGTCGTCCTTGCCAGAGCAGTTCCCCCGAATCGGCCTGGACCACCCCATAGATGATCTTCATCAAGGTGCTTTTGCCGGCGCCGTTTTCGCCCAGCAACGCATGGATTTCACCCGCAGCGATGTTCAGGTCGATGGCGTCGTTGGCCAGGCAGCCGGGATAGCGTTTGCTGATCCGGCGCAGTTGCAGGCGTGGTGCCTGGCTGCTGGGTGCAGGGTGATTGGACATGACAGGCTCGGCTTCTGGGAGTTGTGCCTGTGGATAAAGCAATTTCCTGGCCAGTGGGTCAGGAAAGCCGGTGGAGTGCTCCCGGGCGGCATCCTGCCTGGCTGACAGGACCAGGGTCCTGGCACCACTTCGGGGCAAGGTGGTTGAAAAGGCGCTGTTTTTGTCCCCAGGCCGTTGCACAGAAAATGATCAGTTGCCTGCAGACCCTGCGCAATCAGGGGCTGGAGCAGCCTTGCACGGGTTATCCACAGCTTGCTCCACAGTAATTGTGTGCAAGAGCGGCGCTTGGGCATCAGCACCACTGGCTTGCCCGGGAACTGTGATAAACCGGCTTAAGTTGCTGTTTCGCTGTGGAAAAAAGCTTCCTGGGGAGGCTTTGGACAAAAAATGAACAAAGCCCGCAAAGCCACGTTGCAGAAGGGTTACAGCGCTATGTGCTCAGCTTATCCACAGTCGGGTGCACAGTAGATGTGGGCAAGTGCCTGGGGCCCTTGCGGGTTATGCACAAGGTGGCCCGGGCCGGGTTGGTGCCGTCAGCGCTGCAAAAGGATGCGCCCGCGGCTGAGGTCCGCCAGCTGTTGCTGCAGGGTGTCGATCTGCTCTTCGCCCAGGGCCAGTTGCAGCTCTACGCCATTGGCGGTGAAGTCTTCCTGGACCAGCAGCCCGCCCAGTTCGGCTACCCGTAGCTTGACCAGCGCCAGCTCGCTGAAGCTGCAGGCGCAACGCAGCGGTACGCGGTTGACCAGGGCGATGCGCTCGGCGCCTTGCAGGCACTTGTTGGCGCCGCCGCCATAGGCTCGGGCCAGGCCGCCGGTGCCCAGCTGGATGCCGCCGTACCAGCGGATCACCAGCACCGCCACCTGGTCACAGTCCTGGGCCTCGATGGCCGCAAGGATCGGTCGCCCGGCGGTGCCGCCGGGTTCACCGTCGTCGTTGCTCCGGTACTGGTCGGCGAGTTTCCACGCCCAGCAGTTATGCGAAGCGTTGAGGTCGCTGTACTGCTGGATGAAGGCTTGGGCCTCGGCCGCGCTGCTGATGGGCGCGGCAAAGGTGATGAAGCGGCTTTTGCGAATTTCCTCGCGGTATTCGCAAAGGCCGGCCAGGGTAAAGGGCATGGGGGTCAGTCTTTCAGTGCAGGTGTCAGGCCACAGCCTTTGAGAATGATGCGGATCAGGTTGTTGCCGGCGTCTTCCATGTCCTGCTTGGTCAGCCGGGTGCGCCCGGTGACGCGGCAGATCTGGGTGGCGAAATCGGCATAGTGCTGGGTGCTGCCCCACAGCAGGAAGATCAGGTGCACCGGGTCCACCGGGTCCATCTTGCCGGCGTCGATCCAGGCCTGGAACACCGCGGCGCGGCCCTGGAACCAGGCGCGGTAGTCCTGGCTGAAATACTCGCTCAGGCACTCGCCACCGCTGATGATCTCCATGGCGAAGATCCGCGAGGCTTGCGGCTGGCGGCGGGAGAATTCCATCTTGGCGCGGATGTAGCGGGTCAGGGCTTCGGCCGGATCATCTTCGGCGGTGAGGGTGTTGAAGGTGCTGTCCCAGAGTTCCAGGATGTTGCTCAGCACCGCGATGTACAGCCCCAGCTTGTTGGTGAAGTAGTAGTGCAGGTTGGCTTTGGGCAGGCCGGCCTTCTGCGCGATGGTGTTCATGCTGGTGCCTTTGAAACCGTGACGGGCGAACTCGTCCTCGGCGGCCTGGAGGATGGCCTCTTCATTCTTCTGCCGAATGCGGCTGGCGGGTTTGCCGGGGTGAGGAGTGCTGTGGGCGGGGACTTCAAAGGTCATGGAGGTTTCCGAGCAAGTCTGTGGGTGCAACCTGTGCGTTGATAGCGCACCCACGTGGATCAGACAAGCCTTGGCGTTACAAAAGCCTCAGTGGGCCTTCAGGGTGTCGTTTTCCGGAATCGGATTTGCGTCATTCGCCGCGCCCTTGCTTTCCGGCAACAGCAGGCTCATCAGCAAGGCGGTGAGGCCGCCGCTGGTGATCGCCGAATCGAACAGGTTCTGCACCACCTTGGGCAGCAGGTGCAGCAGGTTCGGTTGCGCGGCGATGCCCAGGCCGACGCCGAACGAAGTAGCGATGATCAGCATGCTGCGCCGGTCCAGCGGGGCCTGGGCGAGGATCCGTATCCCGGCTGCGGCGACGCTGCCAAACATCACCAGGGTGGCACCGCCGAGTACCGGCTTGGGGATCTGTTGCAGCAGCGCGCCGATCAGCGGGAACAGGCCCAGGCAGAACAGGATCAGGCCGATGTACAGGCCGACGAAGCGGCTGGCCACACCGGTCAACTGAATCACCCCGTTGTTCTGGGCGAAGGTGGTGTTGGGGAAGGCACTGAAGGTGGCGGCGATCATGCAACTGACGCCGTCCCCCAGGACCCCGCCCTTGAGCCGGCTTATATAGGAAGGGCCGCTGATGGGCTGGCGCGCCAGCATGCAGTTGGCGGTCAGATCTCCCACGGTTTCCAGGGTGCTGATCAGGTAGATCAGGGCTACGGGAATAAAGGCGCTCCAGTCGAAACTGAAGCCGTACCTGAAGGGCAGGGGCAGGCTGATCAACGGCAGGTCCGGCAGCGGCTGGGGCACCAGCTTGCCGCTGAACCAGGCCGCCAGGCTGCCCAGGGCCAGGCCGATGATGATGGCGCTGAGGCGCACCCACGGGGTGTTGCTGCGGTTGAGCAGAATGATGGTCAGCAGCACCAGCAGGCCCAGGCCGAGATTGCCCGTGGCGCCGAAGTCCGCGGCATTGAAGCCGCCGCCCAGGTCGGTGATGCCGACCTTGATCAGGCTGATGCCGATCAGGGTAATGACGATGCCGGTCACCAACGGGGTGATCACCCGGCGCAGTCGCCCGATAAAGCGGCTGAGGACGATCTGCACCAGCGCGCCGAAGAAACACACGCCGAAGATCATCGCCAGGATGTCTTCCGGGCTGCCGCCCCGTTGCTTGACCAGGAACCCCGCCGACAGTACGGCGCCGAGGAAGGCGAAGCTGGTGCCTTGCAGGCAGATCATGCCGGCCCCGATACCCCAGGGGCGCCGGGCCTGGATAAAGGTGCCGACCCCGGAGACCATCAGCGCCATGCTGATCAGGTATGGCAGGTGTGCCGAAAGGCCCAGGGCCGAACCAATCACCAGTGGTGGGGTGATGATGCCGACAAAGCTGGCCAGCACATGCTGCAAGGCCGCCAGCAGCGCGGGCAGGGGTTGCGGGCGGTCGTCGAGGCCGTAGATCAGTTCGCTGGGGCGGGAAGCATCTGGCTGCATGGCGTGGAGCTCGGGCTGGGGTTCAAGGTGCCGAGGTCTTTGCAAAAAGCTGTCCAGGTGCTCAGGTTATTTTTTCTGTTTTGCGGTGCGGTCCTTTGAATACGGGGCCTTGCTGGTGAGTGGAGACGCTCTAGCGGGTTGCCGCCAGGCTTTCCAGAAAGCTTTCGAGCACCAAATGAGGGCGCCGGCCCTTGCGCGTGACCGATGCCAGGCTCAGGTCGTAGAAGCGTGACTTGGGTTTGAGGGCACGCAACCGGCCCTGCTGCACCCAGAGGCTGGCGTAGTGGTCCGGCAGGTAGCCGATGTAGCGGCCGGTGAGAATCAGGAACGCCATGCCTTCCCGGTCGGATGCGCTGGCGGTGCAATTCAGCGCCTGGTAGTGGGCCTGGATCTCGGCCGGCAGGCGAAAGGTCGGGGCGATGGCGTCCTGGTCGTTGAGGCGCTGGTCGTCCAGTTGCCGGTCATCCACATAGAACAGCGGGTGGCCCACTGCGCAGTACAGCAGCGAGCGCTCGTCATACAGTGGCTGGTATTCCAGGCCGGGCAGGGCACTGGCCTGGGGCACCACGCCGACATGCAGGCGGCCGTCGAGCACCCCTTGCTCGACTTCGTTGGGGGCGATCATGCGGATCTGGATCTGCACGTCCGGGCCACGCTCCTTCAATTGCGCCAGGGCGTGGGTGATGCGCATGTGGGGCAGGGTCACCAGGTTGTCGGTGAGGCCGATGATCAATTCGCCGCGCAGGTGGCGGTGCAGGCCGTTGACCTCGGTACGGAAGCTTTCCAGGGCACTGAGCAGTTGCAGGGTCGACTGATAGACCTCGCGGCCCTCCTCGGTCAGGGAGAACCCGGCGCGCCCGCGCTGGCACAGGCGCAGGCCGACCCGCTGCTCCAGGTCGCTCATCTGCTGGCTGATGGCGGAGCGGCCGATGCCGAGCACGGTTTCCGCGGCAGAGAAACCACCGCACTCCACCACGCTGCGAAAGATCCGCAGCAGGCGGATATCAAAGTCGCTGACTTGCGCCAGCGGGTCGGCTCGACGGCTGCTCATAGTTTAGTAGATGCCAGACTGAAGGTTATTAAAGTTGGATTTCACCGACTTTATAGCCGTGGCAACTTAGCTGCAACAACGCTTTTCATTCCTACGCCGCTTCATTGCCTTGCGAGGTTTTGCTCATGAACATGCCGGAAACCGCCCCTCAGTCCCTGGCCAGCCAGCTCAAGCTCGACGCTCACTGGATGCCCTACACCGCCAACCGTAACTTCCAGCGTGACCCGCGCCTGATCGTCGGCGCCGAAGGCAGCTGGCTGGTGGATGACAAGGGCCGCAAGATCTATGACTCGCTGTCGGGTCTGTGGACCTGCGGCGCCGGTCACTCGCGCAAGGAGATCCAGGAAGCGGTCGCCAAGCAGTTGGGCACCCTGGATTACTCCCCTGGCTTCCAATACGGTCACCCGCTGTCGTTTCAACTGGCAGAGAAAATCACCGACCTGACCCCGGGCAACCTGAACCACGTGTTCTTCACCGACTCCGGCTCCGAGTGCGCCGATACCGCAGTGAAGATGGTGCGTGCCTACTGGCGCCTGAAAGGCCAGTCGACCAAGACCAAGATGATCGGCCGTGCCCGTGGCTATCATGGGGTGAACATCGCCGGCACCAGCCTGGGCGGTGTCAACGGCAACCGTAAGCTGTTCGGCCAGGCAATGATGGATGTGGACCACCTGCCGCATACGTTGCTGGCCAGTAACGCGTTTTCCCGTGGCATGCCGGAGCAGGGCGGTATTGCCCTGGCCGATGAGCTGCTGAAGCTGATCGAGTTGCACGATGCTTCCAATATCGCTGCAGTCTTCGTCGAGCCGATGGCCGGCTCGGCTGGCGTGCTGGTGCCGCCACAGGGTTACCTCAAGCGCCTGCGGGAAATCTGCGACCAGCACAACATCCTGCTGGTGTTCGACGAAGTGATCACTGGCTTCGGCCGTACCGGTGCCATGTTCGGCGCTGACAGCTTCGGCGTGACGCCGGATCTGATGTGCGTGGCCAAGCAGGTCACCAACGGCGCGATCCCCATGGGCGCGGTGATTGCCAGCTCCGAGATCTATCAGACCTTCATGAACCAGGCGACACCCGAGTACGCAGTGGAATTCCCCCACGGCTACACCTACTCGGCGCACCCGGTGGCGTGCGCTGCGGGCCTGGCGGCACTGGACCTGCTGCAGAAGGAAAACCTGGTCCAGAGCGTGGCCGAGGTTGCCCCGCATTTCGAGAATGCACTGCACGGCATCAAGGGCACGAAGAACGTGATCGACATCCGTAACTTCGGCCTGGCTGGCGCGATCCAGATTGCACCCCGTGATGGCGATGCCATCGTGCGTCCGTTCGAGGCTGGCATGGCGTTGTGGAAAGCCGGTTTCTATGTGCGCTTCGGCGGCGACACCCTGCAGTTCGGCCCAACCTTCAACAGTAAGCCGCAAGACCTCGATCGTCTGTTCGACGCGGTTGGCGAAGTGCTGAGCAAGCTCGACTGATTCGATCCCTCTTATATAGAAGCAGGCGCGAAGTGTTTCGCGCCTGCGCTTTCCCTCTTTCAGGAGTCCCCGCATGAGTCTGATTCAACACCTGATCCACGGTGAGCTGGTAAGCGACAACGGTCGCAGCGCTGACGTGTTCAACCCATCCACCGGTCAGGCGATCCATAAAGTGCCGCTGGCCAGCCGTGAAACCATCCAGCAAGCCATCGACTCGGCCAAGTCGGCATTCCCGGCCTGGCGCAATACGCCACCGGCCAAGCGCGCCCAGGTGATGTTCCGCTTCAAGCAATTGCTGGAGCAGAACGAAGCCCGTATTGCCAAGCTGATCAGCGAAGAGCACGGCAAGACCCTGGAAGATGCTGCTGGCGAATTGAAGCGCGGTATCGAGAACGTCGAATACGCCTGCGCCGCACCGGAAATCCTCAAGGGCGAGTACAGCCGTAACGTGGGCCCGAACATCGACGCCTGGTCCGACTTCCAGCCGCTGGGCGTAGTGGCCGGCATTACCCCGTTCAACTTCCCGGCCATGGTGCCGCTGTGGATGTATCCGCTGGCGATCGCCTGTGGCAACTGCTTCATCCTCAAGCCTTCTGAGCGTGACCCAAGCTCGACCCTGCTGATTGCCGAACTGCTGCATGAGGCCGGCCTGCCCAAGGGCGTGCTGAACGTGGTGCACGGTGACAAAACTGCGGTGGACGCGCTGATCGAGGCACCGGAAGTCAAGGCGCTGAGTTTTGTCGGTTCGACGCCAATTGCCGAGTACATCTATGCCGAAGGCACCAAGCGCGGCAAGCGCGTTCAGGCTCTGGGGGGGGCGAAGAACCACGCGGTGCTGATGCCGGATGCCGACCTGGATAACGCCGTCAGTGCGTTGATGGGCGCGGCCTACGGTTCATGTGGTGAGCGTTGTATGGCGATCTCGGTAGCCGTGTGCGTGGGCGACCAGGTGGCCGATGCCCTGGTGGCCAAGCTGGTGCCACAGATCAAGGCGCTGAAGATTGGTGCCGGTACTTCCTGTGGCCTGGACATGGGGCCGCTGGTTACCGCCCAGGCGCGTGACAAGGTCAGTGGTTATGTAGAAGACGGCGTGGCCGCAGGTGCGCAACTGGTGGTGGACGGTCGTGGCCTGAGCGTGGCCGGTCATGAAGACGGCTTCTTCCTCGGTGGCTGCCTGTTCGACCGCGTTACCCCGCAGATGCGCATCTATAAGGAAGAGATCTTCGGGCCGGTGCTGTGCATCGTCCGGGTCAACAGCCTGGAGGAGGCCATGCAACTGATCAACGGTCACGAGTACGGCAACGGTACCTGCATCTTTACCCGTGACGGTGAAGCGGCACGTCTGTTCTGCGACGAGATCGAAGTGGGCATGGTGGGCGTCAACGTGCCGCTGCCGGTACCTGTGGCCTATCACAGCTTCGGTGGCTGGAAGCGTTCACTGTTCGGTGACCTGCATGCCTACGGTCCCGATGGTGTGCGTTTCTATACCCGTCGCAAGGCGATCACTCAGCGCTGGCCGCAACGTGCCAGCCACGAAGCCTCGCAGTTCGCCTTCCCTAGCCTGTAAGAGTGAAGCAATAAAGGCCGGCCCCTTGGTGCCGGCCTTTGCTTTTATGGGCTTTTCTGACCGATATGACAGATTTATGAAAATAACTGTTGACGGCAGATTCTACAGGTCTATAATTCGCCCCACTTCCGGCGCAGTCGAAACGGAAAACTCCTTGAGATTCAATGAGTTACGCAGTTTTCGACAGCGGTTACGCTTCAGTTCATCGAAGCCAGAAGCAGTTGGTAAGGCAGTCAGTTTTCGCCTTATTAACGATTCGATCCTCTCGGTCGAAAGCGGTTGAAAAGAGGTGTTGACAGCAGCGTGTAACGCTGTAGAATTCGCCTCCCGCTAACGAGAGATCGGAAGCGCAAGTGGTTGAAGTTAAAAAGGAAACTTTGAAAACTTCTTAAAAAAATCACTTGACAGCAAATGAGGCTGCTGTAGAATGCGCGCCTCGGTTGAGACGAAAGATCTTAACCAACCGCTCTTTAACAACTGAATCAAGCAATTCGTGTGGGTGCTTGTGGAGTCAGACTGATAGTCAAAAAGATTATCAGCATCACAAGTTACTCCGCGAGAAATCAAAGATGTAACCAACGATTGCTGAGCCAAGTTTAGGGTTTTCTCAAAACCCAAAGATGTTTGAACTGAAGAGTTTGATCATGGCTCAGATTGAACGCTGGCGGCAGGCCTAACACATGCAAGTCGAGCGGCAGCACGGGTACTTGTACCTGGTGGCGAGCGGCGGACGGGTGAGTAATGCCTAGGAATCTGCCTAGTAGTGGGGGATAACGTCCGGAAACGGGCGCTAATACCGCATACGTCCTACGGGAGAAAGTGGGGGATCTTCGGACCTCACGCTATTAGATGAGCCTAGGTCGGATTAGCTAGTTGGTGAGGTAATGGCTCACCAAGGCGACGATCCGTAACTGGTCTGAGAGGATGATCAGTCACACTGGAACTGAGACACGGTCCAGACTCCTACGGGAGGCAGCAGTGGGGAATATTGGACAATGGGCGAAAGCCTGATCCAGCCATGCCGCGTGTGTGAAGAAGGTCTTCGGATTGTAAAGCACTTTAAGTTGGGAGGAAGGGCAGTTACCTAATACGTGATTGTTTTGACGTTACCGACAGAATAAGCACCGGCTAACTCTGTGCCAGCAGCCGCGGTAATACAGAGGGTGCAAGCGTTAATCGGAATTACTGGGCGTAAAGCGCGCGTAGGTGGTTTGTTAAGTTGGATGTGAAAGCCCCGGGCTCAACCTGGGAACTGCATCCAAAACTGGCAAGCTAGAGTATGGTAGAGGGTGGTGGAATTTCCTGTGTAGCGGTGAAATGCGTAGATATAGGAAGGAACACCAGTGGCGAAGGCGACCACCTGGACTGATACTGACACTGAGGTGCGAAAGCGTGGGGAGCAAACAGGATTAGATACCCTGGTAGTCCACGCCGTAAACGATGTCAACTAGCCGTTGGGAGCCTTGAGCTCTTAGTGGCGCAGCTAACGCATTAAGTTGACCGCCTGGGGAGTACGGCCGCAAGGTTAAAACTCAAATGAATTGACGGGGGCCCGCACAAGCGGTGGAGCATGTGGTTTAATTCGAAGCAACGCGAAGAACCTTACCAGGCCTTGACATCCAATGAACTTTCTAGAGATAGATTGGTGCCTTCGGGAACATTGAGACAGGTGCTGCATGGCTGTCGTCAGCTCGTGTCGTGAGATGTTGGGTTAAGTCCCGTAACGAGCGCAACCCTTGTCCTTAGTTACCAGCACGTTATGGTGGGCACTCTAAGGAGACTGCCGGTGACAAACCGGAGGAAGGTGGGGATGACGTCAAGTCATCATGGCCCTTACGGCCTGGGCTACACACGTGCTACAATGGTCGGTACAAAGGGTTGCCAAGCCGCGAGGTGGAGCTAATCCCATAAAACCGATCGTAGTCCGGATCGCAGTCTGCAACTCGACTGCGTGAAGTCGGAATCGCTAGTAATCGCGAATCAGAATGTCGCGGTGAATACGTTCCCGGGCCTTGTACACACCGCCCGTCACACCATGGGAGTGGGTTGCACCAGAAGTAGCTAGTCTAACCTTCGGGAGGACGGTTACCACGGTGTGATTCATGACTGGGGTGAAGTCGTAACAAGGTAGCCGTAGGGGAACCTGCGGCTGGATCACCTCCTTAATCGACGACATCAGCTGCTTCATAAGCTCCCACACGAATTGCTTGATTCATTGAAGAAGACGATAGAAGCAGCTTTAAGCTCCAAGCTGATAGCTCCAAGCTAACAGTTACAAGCTCGAAATTGGGTCTGTAGCTCAGTTGGTTAGAGCGCACCCCTGATAAGGGTGAGGTCGGCAGTTCGAATCTGCCCAGACCCACCAATTTTGTTATGGGGCCATAGCTCAGCTGGGAGAGCGCCTGCCTTGCACGCAGGAGGTCAGCGGTTCGATCCCGCTTGGCTCCACCATAAACTGCTTCTGAAAGCTTAGAAATGAGCATTCACTTTGAATGTTGATTTCTAGTCTTTTGATTAGATCGTTCTTTAAAAATTTGGGTATGTGATAGAAAGATAGACTGAACGTTACTTTCACTGGTAACGGATCAGGCTAAGGTAAAATTTGTGAGTTCTCTTTTAATTAAGAATGCAAATTTTCGGCGAATGTCGTCTTCATAGTATAACCAGATTGCTTGGGGTTATATGGTCAAGTGAAGAAGCGCATACGGTGGATGCCTTGGCAGTCAGAGGCGATGAAAGACGTGGTAGCCTGCGATAAGCTTCGGGGAGTCGGCAAACAGACTTTGATCCGGAGATCTCTGAATGGGGGAACCCAGCCATCATAAGATGGTTATCTTGTACTGAATACATAGGTGCAAGAGGCGAACCAGGGGAACTGAAACATCTAAGTACCCTGAGGAAAAGAAATCAACCGAGATTCCCTTAGTAGTGGCGAGCGAACGGGGACTAGCCCTTAAGTGGCTTTGAGATTAGCGGAACGCTCTGGAAAGTGCGGCCATAGTGGGTGATAGCCCTGTACGCGAAAATCTCTTAGTCATGAAATCGAGTAGGACGGGGCACGAGAAACCTTGTCTGAATATGGGGGGACCATCCTCCAAGGCTAAATACTACTGACTGACCGATAGTGAACTAGTACCGTGAGGGAAAGGCGAAAAGAACCCCGGAGAGGGGAGTGAAATAGATCCTGAAACCGTATGCGTACAAGCAGTGGGAGCAGACTTTGTTCTGTGACTGCGTACCTTTTGTATAATGGGTCAGCGACTTATTTTCAGTGGCAAGCTTAACCGAATAGGGGAGGCGTAGCGAAAGCGAGTCTTAATAGGGCGTCTAGTCGCTGGGAATAGACCCGAAACCGGGCGATCTATCCATGGGCAGGTTGAAGGTTAGGTAACACTGACTGGAGGACCGAACCGACTACCGTTGAAAAGTTAGCGGATGACCTGTGGATCGGAGTGAAAGGCTAATCAAGCTCGGAGATAGCTGGTTCTCCTCGAAAGCTATTTAGGTAGCGCCTCATGTATCACTGTAGGGGGTAGAGCACTGTTTCGGCTAGGGGGTCATCCCGACTTACCAAACCGATGCAAACTCCGAATACCTACAAGTGCCGAGCATGGGAGACACACGGCGGGTGCTAACGTCCGTCGTGAAAAGGGAAACAACCCAGACCGTCAGCTAAGGTCCCAAAGTTATGGTTAAGTGGGAAACGATGTGGGAAGGCTTAGACAGCTAGGAGGTTGGCTTAGAAGCAGCCACCCTTTAAAGAAAGCGTAATAGCTCACTAGTCGAGTCGGCCTGCGCGGAAGATGTAACGGGGCTCAAACCATACACCGAAGCTACGGGTATCACGTAAGTGATGCGGTAGAGGAGCGTTCTGTAAGCCTGTGAAGGTGAGTTGAGAAGCTTGCTGGAGGTATCAGAAGTGCGAATGCTGACATGAGTAACGACAATGGGTGTGAAAAACACCCACGCCGAAAGACCAAGGTTTCCTGCGCAACGTTAATCGACGCAGGGTTAGTCGGTCCCTAAGGCGAGGCTGAAAAGCGTAGTCGATGGAAAACAGGTTAATATTCCTGTACTTCTAGTTATTGCGATGGAGGGACGGAGAAGGCTAGGCCAGCTTGGCGTTGGTTGTCCAAGTTTAAGGTGGTAGGCTGGAATCTTAGGTAAATCCGGGGTTCTAAGGCCGAGAGCTGATGACGAGTTGCCTTTTAGGTGACGAAGTGGTTGATGCCATGCTTCCAAGAAAAGCTTCTAAGCTTCAGATAACTAGGAACCGTACCCCAAACCGACACAGGTGGTTGGGTAGAGAATACCAAGGCGCTTGAGAGAACTCGGGTGAAGGAACTAGGCAAAATGGCACCGTAACTTCGGGAGAAGGTGCGCCGGTGAGGGTGAAGGACTTGCTCCGTAAGCTCATGCCGGTCGAAGATACCAGGCCGCTGCGACTGTTTATTAAAAACACAGCACTCTGCAAACACGAAAGTGGACGTATAGGGTGTGACGCCTGCCCGGTGCCGGAAGGTTAATTGATGGGGTTAGCTAACGCGAAGCTCTTGATCGAAGCCCCGGTAAACGGCGGCCGTAACTATAACGGTCCTAAGGTAGCGAAATTCCTTGTCGGGTAAGTTCCGACCTGCACGAATGGCGTAACGATGGCGGCGCTGTCTCCACCCGAGACTCAGTGAAATTGAAATCGCTGTGAAGATGCAGTGTATCCGCGGCTAGACGGAAAGACCCCGTGAACCTTTACTATAGCTTTGCACTGGACTTTGAATTTGCTTGTGTAGGATAGGTGGGAGGCTTTGAAGCGTGAACGCCAGTTTGCGTGGAGCCATCCTTGAAATACCACCCTGGCAACTTTGAGGTTCTAACTCAGGTCCGTTATCCGGATCGAGGACAGTGTATGGTGGGTAGTTTGACTGGGGCGGTCTCCTCCTAAAGAGTAACGGAGGAGTACGAAGGTGCGCTCAGACCGGTCGGAAATCGGTCGTAGAGTATAAAGGCAAAAGCGCGCTTGACTGCGAGACAGACACGTCGAGCAGGTACGAAAGTAGGTCTTAGTGATCCGGTGGTTCTGTATGGAAGGGCCATCGCTCAACGGATAAAAGGTACTCCGGGGATAACAGGCTGATACCGCCCAAGAGTTCATATCGACGGCGGTGTTTGGCACCTCGATGTCGGCTCATCACATCCTGGGGCTGAAGCCGGTCCCAAGGGTATGGCTGTTCGCCATTTAAAGTGGTACGCGAGCTGGGTTTAGAACGTCGTGAGACAGTTCGGTCCCTATCTGCCGTGGACGTTTGAGATTTGAGAGGGGCTGCTCCTAGTACGAGAGGACCGGAGTGGACGAACCTCTGGTGTTCCGGTTGTCACGCCAGTGGCATTGCCGGGTAGCTATGTTCGGAAAAGATAACCGCTGAAAGCATCTAAGCGGGAAACTTGCCTCAAGATGAGATCTCACTGGAACCTTGAGTTCCCTAAAGGGCCGTCGAAGACTACGACGTTGATAGGTTGGGTGTGTAAGCGCTGTGAGGCGTTGAGCTAACCAATACTAATTGCCCGTGAGGCTTGACCATATAACACCCAAGCAATTTGCTTAAGAAGCGAGTTGCGGTGTGTGAAGACGATACAAACCGAAAGTTTGCGAACACACAAATCTATTACATACCCATTCGCTGGCACGTTGCACAAGCAACGGACTGGCTACCGAATTTCTTGACGACCATAGAGCGTTGGAACCACCTGATCCCATCCCGAACTCAGAAGTGAAACGATGCATCGCCGATGGTAGTGTGGGGTTTCCCCATGTGAGAGTAGGTCATCGTCAAGATTAAATTCCGAAACCCCAACTGCATATGCAGTTGGGGTTTTGTTTTTGCGCGACATAAAAGCCTGGCGCTTTCTCTGTCACTGTTTGCTCGACCTGGCTGCCACTGCCCGGTGACAGTGCTAAGGTTCCGCCCTAGCTTTTTGCATTCTCCAAGGAAGCCTTTATGCCGGACGCCTCGTCCCTCAACCCTGGTTTCATGGTGGTTCACGGTAACCGCCTGGACGAGTTGCGCAGCCTGGTGGTCAGCTGGATGCGGCGTTATCCCCTGGCGCCCCTGGAAAATGAAATTGCCCTGGTACAGAGCAACGGTATCGCCCAATGGCTGAAACTGGCCCTGGCCGAAGACCCCGAAGTGGATGACGGCGGTGGCTGCGGTATTGCCGCTGCCATTGATGTGCAATTGCCGGGCAGTTTCATGTGGCAGTTGTACCGCCTGGTCCTGGGGCGAGACGAAATCCCGCCCAAATCCCTGCTGGATAAAGCTCCCCTGACCTGGCGGCTGATGCGCCTGTTGCCGGAGTTGATCGATGAGCCGCATTTCGAACCCCTGCAACGCTTCCTGACCCACGACAGTGACCTGCGCAAGCGCTATCAATTGGCCGAGCGTCTGGCCGATCTGTTCGACCAATACCAGGTCTATCGAGCCGACTGGCTGGAGGATTGGGCCGCCGGCCGCCACCAACTGCGCAATGGTCGTGGTGAAACCAAGGTCCTGACGCCTGCCAACTGCTGGCAGGCCGAGCTATGGCGCGCGCTGCTGTTGGATGTCGGCACCGAGGGGATGGCCCAGAGTCGCGCAGGCGTTCACCAGCGCTTTATCGAACGGATCAACCAACTGGAGGTGGCGCCCAGTGGCTTGCCGTCCCGAGTGATCGTTTTCGGTATCTCTTCGCTGCCGGCCCAGGCCCTGGAGGCACTGGCCGGGTTGGCCCACTTCAGTCAGGTGCTGCTGTGTGTGCACAACCCTTGTCGCCATCACTGGGCCGATATCGTTGCCGACAAGGACCTGCTGCGCCACCAATACAAACGCCAGGCGCGCAAGGCCGGCATGCCTCAGGCCCTGGATCCGCAAACCCTGCACCAGCACGCCCACCCGCTGCTGGCCGCCTGGGGCAAGCAAGGCCGTGACTACATCAACCTGCTGGACAGCTATGACGATCCCAACAGCTATCGCAGCGCTTTTCGCGATGGCCGGATCGATCTGTTCAGTGACAGCCAGCCGGCCAGCATGCTCCAGCAATTGCAGGACGACATTCTCGAGCTGCGCCCGCTGAACGAAACACGTGAGTTGTGGCCGCAGGTCGATATCCAGCACGACCAATCGATCCGTTTTCACATTGCCCACAGCGCCCAGCGAGAAGTGGAGATCCTTCACGACCAGCTCCTGGCGCGCTTCAGTGCAGAGCCCGACCTGCGGCCCCGGGATGTGATCGTCATGGTCCCGGACATCGACAGCTACGCCCCGCATATCCGCGCGGTGTTCGGCCAGCTGGAGCGGGATGACCGGCGCTTCATTCCCTTCACCCTCACAGACCAGGGCCAGCGTGGCCGTGACCCGCTGCTGATCGCCGTCGAGCATCTATTGAAGCTGCCGGACAGTCGTTTTCCGGTCAGTGAGATTCTCGACCTGCTGGACGTTCCAGCCCTGCGTGCGCGTTTTGGCGTTGACGAAGCCGACCTGCCGACCCTGCACCGCTGGATTGAAGGTGCCGGCATCCGTTGGGGAATGAATGCCGAGCAGCGCGCAGAACTGGGGCTGCCCCCGGAACTGGAGCAGAACAGCTGGCGTTTCGGCTTGCGGCGCATGCTCCTGGGTTATGCCGTCGGCCGTTCCGACGCCTGTGACGGTATCGAGCCTTATGACGAGATCGGTGGCCTGGATGCGGCGCTGATCGGTCCCCTGGTCGCCCTTCTTGACGCCCTGCAGATCGCCTACCAGCAACTCACCCAGCCGGCGGTTCCGGCGGAGTGGGGCGAGCGCCTGCACAACCTGTTGGAACAGTTCTTCCTTGCCAGCAACGAGCACGATGATTACCTGCTGGGACAGCTCGACGACCTGCGGGAAACCTGGCTGGAAACCTGCGAGTCTGTGGGCCTGCAAGATCAGTTGCCGCTGACGGTGGTCCGCGAAGCCTGGCTGGCCGGCCTGGACCAGGGGCGCCTGTCCCAGCGTTTCCTCGCCGGAGCGGTGAACTTCTGCACCCTGATGCCAATGCGCGCCATCCCCTTCAAGCTGGTGTGCCTGCTGGGCATGAACGATGGCGATTACCCCAGGGCGCAGCCGCCTCTGGACTTCGACCTGATGGGGAGCGACTACCGCCCCGGCGACCGATCACGGCGCGAAGACGACCGTTACCTGCTGCTTGAAGCGCTGCTCTCGGCTCGTGACCAACTTTATGTCAGTTGGGTTGGCCGCAGCATTCGCGACAACAGCGAGCGCCCGGCCTCGGTCCTGATCGGCCAGTTGCGCGATCACCTGGCCAGCGGCTGGCGGCTGCCCAATGAGCAGGACTCCCTGCTGGAGGCCCTGACCCAGGAGCATCCCCTGCAACCCTTCAGTGCCCGCTATTTCCACGACAGCGACACGCTGTTCAGCTACGCCCGGGAGTGGCAAGTGCTGCATCAGGTCCGAGAGGAACTGGGCGCAGTCGAACGCCTGGAACCCTATGTCCAGGACGAGCCCCTGAGCCTTGCCCAGTTGCAGGATTTCCTGCGCAACCCGGTGCGGCATTTCTTCAGCCAAAGGCTCAAGGTGTTCTTTGAAGCCATGGAAGCACCGCTGGCCGATGAAGAGCCCTTCGTGCTCGATGCTCTACAGCGCTACAGCCTCAGCGACAGCCTGCTGGAAGCGGCGCTGGGCGACGCCGCGCAGCCCGAGCAAGCCTTGCAGGCCCAGGCCCAGAGGCTGCAAGCCAGTGGCCTGTTGCCCATGGCCGGTTTTGGCGAATGCCTGCAGCGCGAACTGCTGGAGCCCCTGCCGGACCTGTTGCAGCGTTATCGGCAACTGCTCGACCTGTGGCCGACCCCGGTAACCAGTGCGCTGCCTGTGAGCCTGGAACTGCAAGGCGTGCGCCTGGAAGGTTGGCTCAGCAGCCTGCACCAGCGAGCTGATGGCGGGTTGTTGGCTGTGAGCGCCATCCCCAACGGCATCGGCTCGACCAAGACCCGTAAATGGCATCGGCTGATCAAGCCTTGGGTCAATCATCTGCTGGCCTGCGCCAGTGGTTACTCCTTGACCACCGCGCTGGTGGCCAGCGATGACAGCCTGTTGTTGCCGCCGCTGGAGCAGGAGGTGGCCCGGCAGATTCTCGGCAACCTGCTGCAGGCCTGGCAGGCCGGCATGCGCCAGCCGCTGCCGGTGGCGATCAAGACCGCCTTCGCCTGGCTGGGCCAGAGCGACCCGGACAAAGCCGCGGCCGCTGCACGCAAGACCTACGATGGCGACGGCCAGAACAGCGAGGGCGAACGCCGGCAAAGCCCGGCCCTGGCCCGCCAATTCGCCGACTACAACGCACTGATCGCCGATGAAACCTTCAGCGGTTGGGCCGAGACCCTTTATCGACCCCTGTTGAATGCTCCCTGGCGTTCGGCGCTCGGCGAGGAGGCAGGCGCATGACTGCACAAGCTCCCCTGGCCCTGGCATTTCCTCTGCGCGGCAGCCAGTTGATCGAGGCCAGTGCCGGTACCGGCAAGACCTTCACCATCTCCGCGCTCTACTTGCGCCTGGTGCTGGGCCATGGCGGTGAGGCGGCGGGTTTCGGGCGTGAATTGCTGCCGCCGCAGATACTGGTGGTGACCTTTACCGATGCCGCCACCAAGGAATTGCGCGAGCGCATTCGCACGCGCCTGGCGGAAGCCGCGCGCTTCTTTCGCGATGAAACCAGCGCCCCCGATGGCCTGATCGTCGAGTTGCGTGAGCAATACCCCGTCGAGCAGTGGGCCGCCTGTGCCAATCGCCTGGACATCGCCGCGCAATGGATGGATGAGGCCGCGGTCTCGACCATCCACAGTTGGTGCCAGCGCATGTTGCGCGAACATGCGTTCGACAGCGGCAGCCTGTTCACCCAGACCCTGGAAACCGACCACAGCGACCTGCTGGGCCAGGTTCTGCGCGATTACTGGCGGCTGTTCTGCTACCCGATGCAGGGTGATGCCCTGAACTGGGTGCGCAGCCATTGGGTCGGGCCGGCCGAACTCATGCCCCGAGTGCGGGCAATGTTCGGCAACGAGCGTCGGGACCCACCCGAACAGACGCCGAGCGAGTTGATCGAAGCCTGCCTGCAAGAACGTCGTGAAGCCCTGGTGCAGATCAAGGCGCCCTGGCGCGAGTGGGCCGCGCAACTGCGGGAGATCTGCCTGCAAGGCGTGGCCAGCAAGAGCGTCGACGGGCGCAAGATGCAGGCCCGGTTCTTCGAGCCCTGGTTCGAAAAGATCAGTGCCTGGGCCGAGGACGAATCCGTCGAGCAGCTGGACATCGGCACCGGCTTCACCCGCCTGACCCCCGAAGGCATGAGCGAGGCCTGGAAAGGCGCGGCCCCCGATCACCCCGGGCTCGACGCCATGGCCGGGCTCAAGGCCAGCCTCGATGCCTTGCCCAGCCCGGATGCGGCGGTCCTGCAACACGCCGCGCAATGGGTGGGGGCACGTTTCGAAGAAGAGAAGCGGCGGCGCGCCGAGATGGGCTTCGACGACATGCTGCTGCGCCTGGACAGCGCCCTGCAGAGCGATGGCGGCGAGCGCCTGGCGACCCTGATTCGCGAGCAGTTCCCGGTGGCCCTGATCGACGAATTCCAGGACACCGACCCGGTGCAGTACCGGATCTTCGAAAGCATCTACCGGATCGAGGCCAACGACCCCGAGACCGGCCTGTTCCTGATCGGCGATCCCAAGCAGGCGATCTACGCCTTCCGTGGCGCCGATATCTACACCTACCTGCGGGCACGCCAGGCCACCAGCGGGCGCCTGCACACCCTGGGCACCAACTTCCGTTCCAGCCAGGCGATGGTCAGCGCGGTCAACCATGTGTTCCTGCAAGCCGAACAGCGGCCGCAGGGACAGGGAGCCTTCCTGTTTCGCGAAGCGGATGGCGAGAACCCGGTGCCATTCCTGGCGGTGGCCGCCCAGGGGCGCAAGGAGCAACTGCTGGTCGACGGCCAGCCGGTGCCGGCACTTAACTTCTGGCAATTGCCTTCGGAACAGCCGCTGTCCGGGGCCCAGTATCGCCAGCATCAGGCGGCGGCTTGCGCCACTGCGATTGTCGGCCTGCTCAATGGCGGCCAGCAGGGGCGCAGTGGGTTTGTCCGTGAGCAGCAAGCGCTGAAAGGCTTGCTACCGGCGGATATCGCGATCCTGGTGCGCGATGGCAAGGAGGCCCAGGCCGTGCGCGGCGAGCTGGCGGCCCGCGGGGTGCGCAGTGTGTACCTGTCGGACAAGGACTCGGTGTTCGCCGCCCAGGAAGCCCGGGATGTGCTGGTGTGGCTCAAGGCTTGCGCCGAGCCGGACGTGGAGCGGCCGCTGCGCGCGGCCCTGGCGTCCCTCACCCTGAACCTGCCGCTGCTGGAGCTGGAGCGGCTCAACCAGGATGAACTGGCCTGGGAAGCGCGGGTCATGCAGTTCCGTGGCTACCGGGCGATCTGGCGCAGCCAGGGCGTGCTGCCCATGCTGCGGCGCCTGCTGCATGACTTCCAGCTGCCCCAGGCGCTGATGGCCCGCAGTGATGGCGAGCGGGTGCTGACCAACCTTCTGCACCTGTCCGAGCTGCTGCAACAAAGCGCCGCCGAACTCGACGGCGAGCAGGCCCTGATCCGCCATCTGGCCGAGCACCTGGCGCTGTCCGGGCAGGCGGGGGAGGAGCAGATCCTGCGCCTGGAAAGCGATGAGCAACTGGTCAAGGTGGTGACCATCCACAAGTCCAAGGGCCTGGAATACCCCTTGGTGTTCCTGCCCTTCATCTGTTCCACCAAGCCGGTGGATGGCAGCCGCTTGCCGCTGCATTACCACGATGCTGCCGGCAAGCCCCAGGTCAGCCTGCGGCCCACCCCGGAGCTGATTGCCCTGGCCGATGAAGAGCGCCTGGCGGAAGACCTGCGGCTGCTCTATGTGGCCCTGACCAGGGCCCAGCATGCCTGCTGGCTGGGGGTGGCCGATCTCAAGCGGGGCAATCACAGCAGCTCGGTATTGCACCTTTCGGCCCTGGGTTACCTGCTGGGGGGCGGCGATGTCCTGGGCGAATCCAGCGCCTTGTTGCGCTGGCTGCTGGACCTGCAGCAGGGCTGCGCTGCGATTGGCGTGTCCGAGCTGCCCGTCGTCGATGACCAGCGCTATCGGCCACCGCGCAACGAGGCCACCCTGCTGGCGCCGCTGACGCCCAGCCGCCGCGCCGCGGAAAACTGGTGGATTGCCTCCTACAGTGCCTTGCGCATCAGCGACATCCTGGGGGCGGGCAGCACCGAGGCGCCGGAAAACCCCCAGGCGCAGAAACTCTTCGACGACGAACGCCTGGACCCCGAAGCTCCTCGGGAAACCCTGGCCAGCGGCGGCGATATCCACCGCTTCCCCCGCGGCCCGAACCCCGGGACCTTCCTTCATGGCCTGCTGGAGTGGGCTGGGGAGGAGGGTTTTGCCGCTGCCCCCGAGGCGATCGAGGACGCCGTGGCCCGGCGCTGCAATCGCCGCGGCTGGCAAGGCTGGATCCCGACCCTGAGCGACTGGCTGCAGCACCTGCTGCAAGCGCCCTTGCCCCTGGGCGAGGGCCAGGCACCGGTGGTGCTCGGGCAGTTGACCCAGTACCGGGTCGAGATGGAGTTCTGGTTCGCCAGCCACAAGGTCGATGTGCTCAAGCTCGATGAGCGGGTACGCCAGCAAACCCATCAGGGCGCGCCCCGAGTCACGGCCGAGCCGGTATTGCTCAACGGCATGTTCAAGGGTTTTATCGACCTGACCTTCGAACACCAGGGCCGCTATTACGTGGCCGACTACAAATCCAACTGGCTGGGCGCGGACGACGCGGCCTACACCGAGCAGGCCATGGAACAATCGATTCTCGACAACCGTTACGACCTGCAATACGTGCTGTACCTGCTGGCCCTGCACCGACAATTGAAGGCCCGGCTGGCGGACTACGACTACGATCGCCATGTGGGCGGCGCCTTGTACCTGTTCCTGCGGGGCACCCGTGCCGCCAGCCAGGGGGCCTACTTCGTCCGGCCGCCTCGACAGTTGATCGAGCAACTGGACCGCATGTTCCAGGGCCAGCCCGAGCCACCCAAGGCCGAGCCCGCCTGGGAGCAGGGAGTGCTGCTATGAGCCAGGACCTGTTCGATGCACTGGACCAGGCGCCGCAACCGGCCTTCGACCTGGTGCCCCTGAGCCGCGCCGACGACTTGCTGCTGTTGCTTGAGCGCTGGGTCGAGCGCGGCTGGCTACGTTCCCTGGACCGGGCCTTTGTCGGCTTCCTGCATGAGCTGGACCCGGGCTGTGATCCGCTGGTACTGATGGCCGCGGCCCTGACCAGCCATCAGCTGGGGCACGGGCATGTCTGCCTGGACCTGTTCGAAACCCTCAAGGAGCCGGACTTCGCCCTGTCGCTGCCGCCCGAAGGCGACGCACAAAACGGCGCACCGGCGCTGCCGTCCCAGGTGTTGATGGGGCTTGAAGGGGCGCACTGGTGCAAGGTCCTGGCCGGCAGCCGCCTGGTGGCCCTGGCGGCGGATCATGCCGAGTCTTCCCGGCAGCGGCCGCTGGTGCTGTCTGGCAAGCGCCTGTACCTGCGCCGCTACTGGGCCTATGAGCGGCGTATCGACAACGCCTTGCGCCAGCGCCTGGCCTTGGCCGAGGCCACGCCGGAAAACCTCGCGGCGCGCCTCGACGGGCTGTTCGGCCCGGCCAAGGCGGCGGGGCCCGTCGACTGGCAGAAACTCGCCTGTGCCCTGGCCACCCGGGGCGCCTTCAGCATCATCACCGGCGGCCCCGGCACCGGCAAGACCACCACCGTGGTGCGCCTGCTGGCCTTGCTCCAGGGCCCGGCGGTGGAAGCACGCAAGCCGCTGCGCATTCGCCTGGCGGCGCCTACCGGCAAGGCCGCGGCGCGCCTGACCGAGTCCATCAGCTTGCAGGTGCGTTCCCTGGCGGTGCCCGATGAGGTGCGGGAAATGATCCCCAGCGAGGTGACCACCGTGCACCGCTTGCTGGGCAATCGCCCGGGCACCCGGCATTTCCGCCATCACGCCGGCAACCGGTTGCCCCTGGATGTCCTGGTGGTGGACGAAGCCTCGATGATCGACCTGGAAATGATGGCCAACCTGCTGGACGCCTTGCCCCTCCATGCACGCCTGGTGTTGCTGGGGGACAAGGACCAACTGGCCTCGGTGGAAGCCGGCGCCGTGCTCGGCGACCTGTGCCGTGACGCCGAGGCCGGTTGGTACAACCCGCAGACCCGGGCCTGGCTGGAGGCGGTCAGTGGCGAGAACCTGGGAGCCAGCGGCCTGCAGGAAGACAGCGCCCACCAGCATCCCCTGGCGCAGCAGGTGGTGATGCTGCGCCATTCCCGGCGTTTCGGCGAAGGCAGCGGCATCGGCCAGCTGGCGCGTTGGGTCAACCAGCAGCAGGCCGATGAAGCCCGGCGCCTGCTGGCGGCTCGCAGCCATGCCGACCTGTATGGCCTGAGCCTCAAGGGCGAGCAGGATCGGGCCCTGGAGCGGCTGCTGCTGGAGGGCCATGGCGAGGGGCCGCAAGGCTACCGCCACTACCTGAATGTACTGCGCAGCCAGCGCCCGCCGCCGGGTACGCCTCTGGCGGATCGGCGCTGGACCGACTGGGCGCGCCATGTCCTGCAGGCCTTTGATCGCTTCCAATTGCTGTGCGCGGTGCGCAAGGGCCCCTGGGGTGTCGAAGGCCTGAACCTGCGGATCACCCAGGCGCTGTTCAAGGCCCGGCTGATCGACAGCGACCAGCAATGGTACGAGGGCCGCCCGGTGCTGATGACCCGCAACGATTACGGCCTGGGCCTGATGAACGGTGATATCGGCATCACCCTGAAACTGCCTGAGCAGGAAGGCTCGGAGGCGGGGCGTCAGGTGCTGCGCGTCGCCTTTCCGCGCAACGATGGCCAGGGCGGGGTGCGGTTGGTGCTGCCAAGCCGGCTCAATGACGTGGAAACCGTTTACGCCATGACTGTGCATAAGTCCCAGGGCTCGGAGTTCGCCCACACCGCGTTGATCCTGCCCGACGCTTTGAACCCGGTGCTGACCAAGGAGCTGATCTACACCGGTATCACCCGGGCCAAGGACTGGTTCAGCCTGATCGAGCCCCGTGCCGGAGTGTTCGAAGAGGCTGTTCGGCGCAAGGTCAAGCGTCTGAGCGGGTTGATGCTGGAGTTGGACTGACGCCCATGTTTCCGGCTTTTCTCAGGCATCGTGCTCGGGCGCTGGTCTCGCTGCATTTTCCCGGGCTGTGCTATCGTTGCGGCATCATTTCCGTGAAAATCAAAGAGAATCCCTGCATGGACGTGGCTGTCTTGAGGACAGAGCGCATTTTGGGGTGGAGACAGTGTGTGCTGTCGACCATTCTCTGCCTGTTCAGCCTGTTGGCCATCGCGCAGTCGGAGCCACCGGCGTCCGCGAGCCTGGCCGAGCAACGGGCCAAGGCTGTAACCCAAGTGGTGCTGGGCATTCTCAGCTACGCTCGCTGGCCCGTGGAGCCTGCGCAACTGCGTCTGTGCGTGGTTGGCCCCACCGAATACACCGATGACCTGCTCAAGGGCGCGACCCAGGCCACCGGCCGCCCGGTGCTGGTGCGGCGTCTGCTGGCCAACAACCCGTCGTTGGCCAGTGAGTGCGATTCGGTCTATGTCGGCAAATTGTCCAATGATGAGCGTACCCGGCTGTTCAACTCGCTGATCGGGCAACCGGTGCTGAGCATCAGCGAGGGGGGCGACCAGTGCACCGTGGGCAGCCTGTTCTGCCTGCGGGTCGGCGACAGCCAGGTGTCGTTCGAGGTCAACCTGGATTCCGTGGCGCGCAGTGGGGTGAAGATTCATCCCAGCGTGCTGCAGCTTTCCCGTCGTCGTCCGGCGGCCCCATGAAACTGTTCAAGCCCAACGCCCGCCCTACACTGCGGTCGGTCATCGGTCGCGGCCACCTGATCGTCGCTCTGCTGGCGATCTCCATGGCCAGCCTGTCCCTGACCTTTCTCGGAGTGTTGGCCCTGCGCGTGTACGCCGATCACAACCTGCACCTGATCGCCCGCTCCATCAGCTACACCGTGGAAGCTGCAGTGGTGTTCAACGACAGTGTGGTGGCCACCGAGGCCCTGGCCCTGATCGCCTCCACCGAAGAGGTGGCCGACGCCAAGGTGTATGACAGCCAGGGCCAGTTGCTGGCCAGCTGGCAGCGCCCGGAAAGCGGCTTTCTGACCAATCTGGAAATGCACGTCGCCAGCGCCTTTCTGGAAAAGCCCATCAGCCTGCCGATCCTGCACCAGGGGCGGGAAATCGGCACCATCAATGTCACCGGCCATGGCGGCAGCCTGTTGCGGTTTCTCCTCAGTGGCCTGGTGGGCATCGTGCTGTGCATTGCCCTCAGCGCCTGGTTGGCGCTGTACCTGGCGCGCCGCCAGCTGCGGGGCATCACCGGGCCGTTGCGCAGCCTCGCCGATGTGGCCCACGCGGCCCGGCGCGAGCGGGCCTTCGATCAGCGGGTGCCGCCTGCGGAAATCGCCGAACTGGACAACCTGGGCAACGACTTCAACGCCCTGCTCGATGAGCTGGAGGCCTGGCAGACCCATCTGCAAAGCGAGAATGAAACCCTGGCCCACCAGGCCAGCCACGACAGCCTGACCGGCCTGCCCAACCGGGCGTTCTTCGAAGGCCGGCTGATCCGTGCCCTGCGCAGCGCCAACAAGCTCAACGAGCGCATGGCGGTGCTGTTTCTCGACAGCGACCGGTTCAAGGAGATCAACGATAACTTCGGCCACGCCGCCGGCGATGCGGTGCTGGTGGCTGTGGCCACGCGGATTCGCGCGCAGTTGCGCGAGGACGACCTGGTGGCGCGCCTGGGCGGGGACGAATTTGCCGTGCTGCTGACCCCGCTGCACCGGGTCGAGGATGCCCAGCGCATCGCCGACAAGATCATCAGCAGCATGGAAGTACCGATTCAACTGCCCGGCAGCCTGTCGATCCTGACATCGCTGAGTATCGGTATTGCCGTGTACCCGGATCATGGCGCGACACCGGGCAGTCTGTTGAATGCCGCCGACGCGGCCATGTACCAAGCCAAGCGCGGTTCGCGAGGCGGGCAACACACAGTGGGGGCGGAGCTCCCTATCGTTCAGGTTCAAAACAGGAGCTAATTCCCTTGTTCTCGATGACGCAACGTTCGGTTCGACTGTTCAGCACTCTGGTGTTCATGGCCCTGCTGGCCCTGGCCGGCTGTCAGAGCGTGCCGCCCAAAGGTCTGACCCCGAAACAGATCGCGGTTCTGAAACAGGAGGGCTTCGAACTGACGGATGAAGGCTGGGCCTTTGGCCTGTCGGGCAAGGTGCTGTTTGGCAGCGATGTGGAAACCCTGAACCAGGCCAGCACCGAGATCGTCCAGCGCATCGGCAAGGCGCTGCTCAGCGTCGATATCCAGAAGGTCCGGGTCGACGGTCACACCGACGCGTCGGGCAAGGAGGCCTATAACGTGCAACTGTCCTTGCGCCGGGCCAAGAGCGTGGTCAAGGTGTTGACCCAGGTTGGCATGCGTGAAGAAAACATCCAGCTGCGCGGCCTGGGCAGCAGCGAGCCGGTGGCCTCCAACAGCACCGTGGCCGGGCGTACCGAGAACCGTCGGGTGTCGATCGTGGTGATCGCCGACTGATCGGCATTGCCCGGCTGGCGGCTACCCCCGGCAGCCGCTAGCGCCCTTTGGCCGGCTGGTCGCCGATGCAATCCGGCGCGTTGGGGCCGATGTCGATCATGGCCGCGGACACCCGCGGGTCTCCTTTCATGCCCCACTGCAAGGGGCCCCCGTCGACGACCAGGTCATAGATCTGGCTGTCGCCAAGCCATTGGTCATTGCGCTGGTCATACAAACGGAAAAACGCCGGCAGCTCCCAGTGCGGGTTCTCGTTGGGAGCCTGCTCCGGGTCCGGGTGGTACTGGGTGTGGAATCTGCCGGGCAGGACCCAGAACGGCCTGAATACCTGAACCCTGTAGCACCCGTTGGGGCTGATGCGGGGGGCGCCGCGGGCCGTCGCCAGGCCCTTTTCCCACCATTGCGAAGCGGGCCACAGCGAGGCGCCGAGAACCACTGCGCCAAGGGTGAGCGAGCCGCGCCGGCTGAGTTTTTTCATCTTCGGGTATCCAGTTCGATCCATGAGCAGGTAAAGCGTCAGGGGGCGGCGAACAGCATGCTGCGGCTGTCCCCCATGAGCAGAGGGCGATTCTGCTCGGTCACCTCGCGGATGTAATCCCATAACAGGGTGATCCGCTTCAACTTCCTGAGATCCTCCCGGCAGTACATCCAGAATTGCCGGGTCAGGTTGATTTCCTTGGGCAGCACTGGCAGCAGGCGCGGGTCCTGGGCCGCCAGGAAGCACGGCAGGATCGCCAGCGAGCGGCCCTGCTGCGCTGCCACGTACTGGGCAATCACGCTGGTGCTGCGCAGGTTGGCGCTGGCACCGGGCACCACATTGGCCAGGTACAGCAGCTCGGAACTGAAGGCCAGGTCATCCACATAGCTGATGAATTGATGCTCGCTCAGGTCGCCGGGGCGGCGGATCGGCGGGTGGCGGTCGAGGTATTCCTGGGTGGCGTACAGCTGCAGGCGGTAGTCGCACAGCTTGCAGCACACATAGGGGCCGTGCTCCGGGCGTTCCAGGGCGATGACGATATCCGCCTCGCGCTTGGACAGGCTGATGAAGTGCGGCAGCGGCAGGATATCCACCGAGATCGCCGGGTAGGCGTCGAGGAAATGGCTGAGTTGCGGGGTGACGAAGAAGCTGCCGAAGCCCTCGGTGCAGCCCATGCGCACATGGCCGGACAACGCCACTCCGGAGCCCGAGACCTGCTCGCACGCCATGTGCAGGGTGCTTTCGATGGACTCCGCATAACCCAGCAGGCGCTGACCCTCGGCGGTGAGGACAAAGCCGTTGGTGCGGGATTTTTCGAACAGCAAGGTGCCCAGTGCGGTTTCCAGGGACCCGATGCGCCGCGATACCGTGGTGTAGTCCACCGCCAGGCGCTTGGCCGCGCTGCTGGCCTTGCGAGTGCGCGCCACTTCGAGGAAAAACTTCAGGTCGTCCCAGTTCAGGGTGCTTAGCGAGGTGATGTTTTTTTGCATGATGGACCGGATTTTATGTGCGTTCTTATTAGAAGTTTGCACATCTATACTCCAAAAACCGTCCGATACCAACTCGCGACAGCCCCTCTTTCAAGGCGCTTGCCCGCCTTGGTTTCCCTGCATAAGAACTCAAGAAGTCAGGAGACCCCATGAACGCATCCCTCAAGCCCGACGGCACCACCCTGCAACAGGTCAAACTGCTGATCGACGGTGAATGGGTCCAGTCCCAGAGCCAGGAATGGCATGACATCGTCAACCCGGCGACCCAGGAAGTACTGGCCAAGGTGCCCTTTGCCACTGCCGCTGAAGTCGACGCCGCGATCGCCGCTGCCCAGCGCGCCTTCCAGACCTGGAAACTGACCCCGATCGGCGCGCGGATGCGCATCATGCTCAAGCTCCAGGCCCTGATCCGCGAGCACTCCAAACGCATTGCCCTGGTCCTCAGCGCTGAGCAGGGCAAGACCATCGCCGACGCCGAGGGCGACATCTTCCGCGGCCTGGAAGTGGTGGAGCATGCCTGCTCCATCGGCACCCTGCAGATGGGCGAATTCGCCGAAAACGTTGCCGGCGGCGTGGACACTTACACCCTGCGCCAGCCGATCGGCGTGTGCGCCGGGATCACCCCCTTCAACTTCCCGGCAATGATTCCGCTGTGGATGTTCCCGATGGCCATCGCCTGCGGCAACACCTTCGTCCTCAAGCCTTCCGAGCAGGACCCGCTGTCCACCATGCTGCTGGTGGAGCTGGCGGTGGAAGCCGGGGTGCCGGCCGGTGTGCTCAACGTGGTGCACGGCGGCAAGGACGTGGTGGATGCGCTATGCACCCACAAGGACATCAAGGCGGTGTCCTTCGTCGGTTCGACTGCGGTCGGCACCCACGTCTATGACCTGGCGGGCAAGCACGGCAAGCGCGTGCAATCGATGATGGGCGCAAAAAACCACGCCGTGGTGCTGCCCGACGCCAACCGCGAACAGACCCTCAATGCCCTGGTGGGCGCCGGCTTCGGCGCTGCCGGCCAGCGGTGCATGGCCACCTCGGTGGTGGTGCTGGTGGGCGCTTCGAAACAATGGCTGCCAGACCTCAAGGCCCTGGCGCAGAAGCTCAAGGTCAACGCCGGCAGCGAGCCGGGCACCGATGTGGGCCCGGTCGTGTCCAAGCGCGCCAAGGCGCGGATTCTGGAGCTGATCGAAAGCGGCGTGAAAGAAGGCGCCAAGCTGGAGCTCGATGGCCGCGACATCAAGGTTCCGGGCTACGAGCAGGGCAACTTCATCGGCCCGACCCTGTTCTCCGGGGTAACCACCGATATGCAGATCTACACCCAGGAAATCTTCGGCCCGGTGCTGGTGGTGCTGGAGGTCGACACCCTGGATCAGGCCATTGCCCTGGTCAATGCCAACCCCTTCGGCAACGGCACCGGCCTGTTCACCCAGAGCGGGGCGGCGGCGCGCAAGTTCCAGAGCGAAATCGACGTCGGCCAGGTGGGCATCAACATCCCGATTCCGGTGCCGGTGCCGTTCTTCAGCTTCACCGGTTCCCGTGGTTCCAAGCTCGGCGACCTGGGCCCCTACGGCAAGCAAGTGGTGCAGTTCTACACTCAGACCAAGACCGTCACCAGCCGCTGGTTCGACGATGACAGCGTCAATGACGGTGTGAACACCACCATCAGCCTGCGTTGAGGAGCCTGACATGAACATTGCATTTATCGGTCTGGGCAACATGGGCGCGCCCATGGCCCGCAACCTGATCAAGGCCGGCCATCAGTTGAACCTGTTCGATCTCAACCAGAGCGTGCTGGCAGAGCTGGCGCAACTGGGCGGGCGCGTCGCTGCTTCGCCCAAGGCCGCTGCCGAAGGCGCCGAACTGGTGATCACCATGCTCCCCGCGGCGGCCCATGTGCGCAGCGTCTGGCTGGGCGAGGATGGGGTGCTGGCGGGTATTGGCCGCGGCATTCCGGCGGTGGATTGCAGCACCATCGACCCACAGACCGCCCGTGAAGTGGCCGCAGCCGCCGCCAAGCAGGGCGTGGCCATGGCCGATGCACCGGTATCCGGTGGCACCGGCGGCGCCCAGGCCGGGACCCTGACCTTCATGGTCGGCGCCAGCGCCGAACTGTTCGCCACCCTGCAACCGGTGCTGGCGCAGATGGGCCGCAACATCGTGCACTGCGGTGAAGTGGGCACCGGGCAGATCGCCAAGATCTGCAACAACTTGCTGCTGGGGATTTCGATGATCGGCGTCAGCGAGGCCATGGCCCTGGGGGATGCCCTGGGCATCGACACCCAAGTGCTGGCGGGGATCATCAACAGCTCCACCGGTCGGTGCTGGAGTTCCGACACCTACAACCCGTGGCCGGGCGTGATTGAAACCGCCCCGGCGTCCCGCGGCTACACCGGCGGCTTTGGTGCCGAGCTGATGCTCAAGGACCTGGGGCTGGCCACCGAAGCTGCGCGCCAGGCCCACCAGCCGGTAGTGCTCGGTGCCGTGGCCCAGCAGCTGTACCAGGCCATGAGCCAGCGTGGGGAAGGTGGCAAGGATTTCTCGGCCATCGTCAACAGCTACCGCAAGCCGCAGTAAGGCGTCGCTTGTAGGGAGGGGGCACTGGCGGGTTTGCGCGTCATTGAATGCAGCCCCTTCAGCCGGGGCATTTGCGGGAACCTGCGTCGGGCAGGTTCCCGCTTTTTTTTGCCCGGCTCAGTTCGGCCGGCTGGCAACGGTGCCGGAGGGAGGGTTGAGGCGGGTGTCGAGGCCGAAGCGTTCCTGGATCACCACCTGGTACAGCCCCTTGGCCAGCAGCGGATTGATCAGGATATTCCAGCTGTGCCGGGAAACCGACGAGGGCACCAGCACGAAAGGGTGGTCCGCCAGCAACTGATCGGCGAACTTCTGCTGGCCGGCGCTGGGAATCCCCGGCACCAGCCAGTTGGGGTTGGGAATATGGTTTTCATCGACTCGGTAGATGGCGGTCGGGTCCTGGATCAGGGCGCCGGTGAGTACATGGGGCACGCTGTCCAGGGCGGCAAAACCCTTGTGCACCGCCACTTCCAGAATCGCCGTGGCCGGGTCGGCGCTGGCGTACACCGCCTTCACGCCCTTGGAGTTCCAGCGGCCGCCACACAGCTCGGCACCAATGCCGCTGTCCCAGCTGTCGGCGTGCCGGGCGGCGTCCAGCCGCCAGAAGTGAAGGGTGCTGCTGCCCGGCACACTGATCACTGATAGACCCCGTATTCCAGGCGGGTGAGGAACTCGTCCACCAGTTCGAAACCGATGGGGTTGGTCAGCAGGTCCACCGGTTTGTGGCCGTCCAGGCCCATCACCGGCTTGGCCATCCACTCCTGGGCCTCTTCACTGCTGCCGAAGATGTCCTCGGCCTTGGCCAGCACCTGGGCGAAGCGCACTGCACGGGCGCTCTGTTCCGGGTTCAGCGGCTCGTCCGGGGTTTTCAGGCGCCGGTGCAGGGTGCGTTCGGAAAGGCCGATGATCTTGGCCAGGACCTGTTCGTCCTTGAGCATGGGCACCGAGGAGACGAACTTGATGATCGCCGCCAGCGGGATGCCCTCCTCGGTCAGGCGATAGATCGAGATACGATCGTCAAAGCGTGCCCGGCCACCCAGAAGGATGTCCGAGGACTGCTCTTTCAATACCAGTTTGCCTCGCCGCTTGGGAACGAGGCCGGTGCCTGTCAGCGCGACCATGAGTGCTGCTCCTGCCTTTTGCCATTTGGCAGTGATTATATAGACATTTGGCAAAAGACGCTGGCTTGAATCGCAACACGGCCAGGGGAGCCCGGCTGGCGCGGGCTCCCGGTATCGAGGGAGGGCTCAGGCGAAGACGAAGTACTTGCGCACGGTTTCCACCACTTCCCAGGTGCCTTTCATCCCGGGCTCCACCACGAAGATATCGCCGGCGCGCAGGTGGATGGGGTCGCGGCCGTCCGGGGTGATCACGCAGTAGCCTTCCTGGAAATGGCAGTACTCCCACTTTTCATAGGCCACCCGCCATTTGCCCGGGGTGCAGATCCAGGTGCCCATGATCTTGCTGCCATCCTCGCTGGTGTAGGCGTTGAGGTTGACGGTGTGCGGATCGCCCTGGAGTTTTTCCCACTTGCAGGCGTCGAGCACCGGCAGCGGATGAGTGTCGCGAAGAACGGTGATGGGTTGGGACATGCTGTGCTCCTAGCAGGCAGAGAACTGAAGCCGCACCCTATAGCGCCTGGCGGGCAGGGGGTTGTCTGTACTCGACCTCGGGGTATCCAGAAGCGCAGCGCCTGCCCCGAGTCGAGGTGGCTGGGCGCAGGGCCGGGAAGAGGCGTGGCGGTTGCAAGATTCATTCGGCAAACAGGGCTTTGTTAGCAGTAATTGCGAAATATCCGCGGCTGCCCGAGTTATTTCGCAAGAATCTTTACCGGTTTCGCTCGTATCATTCAGCTCGGAGTGACCTAAGAGCCGCACGAATGGAAAATACACCACGCTGGTGGGATATCAGCCCGCCGTTGAGTACCGCAACCCCGACCTGGCCGGGAGATACGCCGTTCCAGGAGGAGCGCGTCTGGCAGTTCGGCCCCGAGTGCCCGGTGAATGTCGGGCGGGTGATCCTGTCGCCCCACACCGGTGCCCATGTCGATGCGCCCCTGCATTACCGGCCGGACGGCCTGCCCATCGGTGAAGTGCCGCTGGATGTCTACATGGGCCCGTGCCGGGTCCTGCACTGCCTGGACAGCGGTGCTCTGGTGCAGCCCGAGGCGTTGCTCGGGCGCCTCGAAAACTTGCCTGCGCGAGTGTTGCTGCGTACTTACCCACAGGCTCCGCTGAGTGCCTGGGACCCGGACTTTACTGCCGTTGCTCCAGCCACTGTCGAGCTGCTGGCCAGCCTCGGCGTGCGCCTGATCGGCATCGACACCCCGTCCCTCGACCCCCAGCAGTCCAAGACCATGGACGCCCACAACACCGTGGCCCGCCATGGCATGGCGATCCTCGAAGGCGTGGTTCTCGATGAGGTTGCCGAAGGCGACTACGAACTGATTGCCCTGCCACTGCGCTTCGCTCACCTGGACGCCAGTCCGGTGCGGGCGATCCTGCGCCCCCTGGCCGATTCATTCCTACAATAAATACACAGCTGGCCCTTCGCGCCGTTGTGCATCCCGATCCGGGCTGCGCAGCCAGCGATGGGCAACCGCTGCCTGAGGCGAGGAGCCCACGCGATGAGCCAATGTCCCTTTTCAAGCAATCCGCCGGCTGAGTGGCATAACGCCGAGCTGAATTTTTCCGACTCCATGAGCTACGGCGACTACCTGGACCTGGGGCGCATCCTCAGCGCCCAGCATCCCCTGTCGCCGGACCACAACGAGATGCTCTTCATCATCCAGCACCAGACCTCGGAGCTATGGATGAAGCTGATGCTGCACGAGCTCAAGGCGGCCCGCGAGCATGTGCGCCAGGGCCAGTTGCCGCCGGCGTTCAAGATGCTGGCGCGGGTTTCGCGGATTTTCGATCAACTGGTGCACGCCTGGGCGGTGCTGGCCACCATGACGCCGTCCGAGTACAAGTCGATCCGGCCTTACCTGGGCCAGTCCTCGGGCTTCCAGTCGTTCCAGTATCGGGAGATCGAATTCATCCTCGGCAACAAGAGCGCGGCCCTGCTGCGGCCCCATGCCCATCGTCCCGAACTGTTGCAATCGCTGGAAGCGTCGATTGCCACCCCGTCCATGTATGACGAGGCGATTGCCCTGATGGCCCGCAGCGGCTTGAGCATCGACCCTGCGCGCCTGGCACTGGATAGCACCACCACGACTCAGCATGACCCGTCGGTGGAAGCGGCCTGGCGCGAGGTCTACGCCAACCCTTCGGCCTATTGGGACCTGTACCAGTTGGCGGAGAAGTTCATCGACCTGGAAGACTCCTTCCGCCAGTGGCGCTTTCGCCATGTGACCACGGTGGAGCGCATCATCGGCTTCCAGCCCGGCACCGGCGGCACCGAAGGCGTGGGCTACCTGCGCAAGATGCTCGACACCGTGCTGTTTCCCGAACTGTGGCGAGTGCGCTCCTCGCTCTGACCCGAAAACGCCCCGCCTGCCGGGGCGTTTTCATGTGCCTGCCGGCGTCTGACTCCCTGAGACCCTGGTGCGGCCGCTGCCGCAGACTGCGATCGGCAGCGCAGCAGACGCGCTCTTGAGGTCTGGAAGGTCCTCCGGACCTTATCGCAGCCTGCGGCAGCGGCTACAGAGGTCGTTAGAGAGCCGCGGGCGCTGGCGGCAGTTGCGCTCTGGGGATAAGGTGGCCGCCTTCGGTGCACCATTTTTACTCTCTAAGGCAGACCACATGTCCCGGACCTTCGAGCTTGAAACCCTCAAGATGCGGCTCAGCGATCCTGAGTTCCTCCCTCTGGACCTGCACCAGCGCATCCAGCGCGCCTTGCGCGGGCTGATCCTCGACGGCGCCCTGGGCCCTGGCATGAAGCTGCCGGCGACCCGAGCCCTGGCCAAGTCGCTGGCGGTATCGCGCGACACCGTGGAAAACGCCTATGTGCAGTTGCAGCGCGACGGTTTTGTCCTGCGGCGCAAAGGCTCGGGGAGCTATGTCTGCGAAACCATCGGTGCCCAATTGCGTGGCCCGTCCCGCCGGCGCCAGCTCCAGCAAGGGTTGCCGGCCAACAGCCCGGAACCGGGAGCGGGCCTGAGCCGGCGCGGCGCGGCACTGTTGGCGCGGGGTGGGGTCAGCGATCAGCAGGCGGTCACGGCCTTCGCTACCGGTTTGCCGGAAACCCGCAGCTTCCCGCTGGAGGTCTGGGAGCGCCTGCAACGCCAGGCATTGAAGGATTACCGTGCCAGCGTGCTGCTGCATGGCGATCCCCAGGGCGCGCTGCCCCTGCGCAAGGCGATTGCCGCCTACCTCAACCTGGAACGCGGGGCCAAGGTGCAGCCCGAGCAGATCCTGGTGCTGAGCAGCACTCGCCAGGCGCTGTTCCTGTGCGCGCAACTGCTGGTGGACGCCGGCAAGCCGATCCTGATGGAGAACCCGGGCTACTTCGGCGCGCGCAAGGCCTTCGAGGCGGCCGAGGCGCGGATCGTGCCCATTGATGTGGATGGCCAGGGCATCCGCACCGACCTGTTGCGAGCCGACCGCAGCGGCGCCCGCTGTGTCTATGTGACGCCCTCGCACCAGTACCCCACGGGTGCCACCCTGTCCCTGGAGCGCCGCCTGGAGCTGACCCGCTGGGCCGCCGAGCAGGACCGATGGATCATCGAGGACGACTACGACAGCGAGTTTCACTACGAGGGCCTGCCCACCGCCTGCGTCCAGGGCCTGGACCCGTTTCGGCGCACCCTGTACATCGGCACCTTCAGCAAGACTCTCTATCCGGGCCTGCGCATGGGCTACATGATCCTGCCTGCCGAACTGGTGGGGTCCTTCAGCAGTGCCCGCAGCATCATGGACGGGCACACGCCGCAGATCCTCCAGCTGACCCTGGCGCGGTTCATGGAGGAGGGGCACTACAACGCCCATGTACGGGCCATGCGCAAGCTCTACGCCGGGCGCCGGCAGGCCATGCTCGAGGCCATAGGCCGGCACTTGCCGGGCATTGCCAGGGCCTTGCCGCCACCCGGCGGATTGCAGGTCCCGTGTCTTCTGGAACCCGGCTGGAGCGAGGAGCTGACCCAGCAACGTGCGGCCAGGGCTGGCATCCAGTTGCCGGGGCTCAGCCGGCTTTATGCGGGCGAGCAGAAGCAGCAGGGCTGGCTATTGGGCTATGCGTCCCTGAGCGCCCATGAGATCGAGGCGGCGATGGCGCGTCTGGCCCAGGCCCTGGGAAAGCCCTAGCCAGCGGCCTTTTTCCAGCGCCGGCGGTCAGGGTTTGGCGCGTTCCAGTGCCAGGGCGCTGCGCGGGCCCAGGATCAACAGGTGCACGGTCAGCCCGGCAACCAGCCCCCAGAAGGCACCCCCGATCCCCAGCAGAGTGACGTTGGCGGCAGTGGCAAGGAAGGTGATCAGCGCGGTTTCCCGGGTGGCCGTATCGGCCATGGCGTTGGCCAGGCTGCCGCCGATTGCCCCCAGCAATGCCAGGCCGGCCAGGGTGGTGATAAAGGCCTTGGGCAAGACCATGAACAGGGTCGCCAGGGTGACCCCGAAGGTTCCCACCAGGATGTAGAAAACGCCGCAGGCGATACCGGCGATATAGCGTTTGCCCGGGTCCGGGTGGGCATCCTCGCCGGTACAGATCGCCGCGGTGATCGCCGCCACGTTGAATGCGTGAGCGCCGAACGGCGCCATGATCAGCGAGCCCAAACCGGTGACCGTGAGCAGCGGGTTGGCGCTGGTCTGGAAGCCGTCATTGCGCAGCACCAGCATGCCCGGCATGTACTGGCCGGTCAGGGTGATGACGAACAGTGGCAGGGCCACGCCGAGCAAGGCCGACACGGAGAACTGTGGTGCAGTGAACAGGGGAGCGGCGAAGCTCAGGTGCACGGTGGCGAAGTCGACCCGCTCCTGGACGATCAGCAACGCCAGGCCGATGAACAGGATGCCCACCACGGCAAAGCGTGAAGTGAAGCGCCGCAGCACCGCATAGGACAGTACCAGCACGATCACCAGCAGTGGATCGGCACTCGCGCCGCCAAAGGCGTTGATCCCGAACTGCAGCAGGATGCCTGCCAGCAGGCCAGCCGCGATGCCCTTGGGAATCAGGCGCACCAGCTTGTCGAAAGCCCCGGACCCGCCCAGGACGATGAACCCCAGGGCGCAAACCAGGTAGGCGCCGATCACCTCGGCATAGGGCGTGAAGGGCATCACCGTGGCCAAGAAGGCCGCCCCGGGGGTGGACCAGGCGGTGATGATCGGCGCCTTGTAGCGCAGGCTCAGCCACATGCCGGAGAGGCCCACGCCCAGGGACACGGCCCAGACCCAGGAGGTGGTCTGGGCGGGTGTCAGCCGGGCCAGTTCAGCGGCCTGGAACACCAGGATGAAAGTCCCGCCATAGTTCACCAGCACTGAGATCAGTGCCGCCACGGTGGGAGAGAAGATATCGGCCGGTCTAAGGCCTGTCGCGGTTCTGTTCATAAGCCACTCTCCGTCGAGGAACAGGCTCCCTGGCCCAAGCGCCGGGAGAGGCCCGATTCTAGGTAACGGATGGACTATCGTTTCGAGCCACATTCTTGTTTGCTGGCAGACCACTTTGGCGGCGCCGACAAAAAAGCCCGGCCTTGGATAAGGCCGGGCTCGGGTGTGTGGCGTGAACCTGTGGGCTTAGCGCAGGGCGGGTTGCGAAGCTTTCTTCGCCCGGCTCAGCAGGTAGAAGCCCCAGATCACCAGGACCCACACCGGGATCGCGTACACCGAGGCACGGATGCTGGGGATCATCCACATCACGCCGACGATCATCACCATAAAGGCCAGGCACAGGTAGTTGCTCAGCGGTGACCAGAAGGCCTTGAACGAAGGCACCACGCCCTGCTCGGCCATGGCCTTGCGAAAGCGCAGGTGGGTCAGGCTGATCAGCGCCCAGTTGATCATCAATGCGGCCACCACCAGGGCGAACAGCAACTCCAGCGCTTCATGGGGCGCCAGGTAGTTGACCAGCACGCAGAGCAGGGTGATCAGCGCGGAGATGCCCAGGGCCAGGATCGGCACGCCCTGCTTGTTGAGCTTCATCAGCGCCTTGGGTGCATCGCCCTGTTCGGCCAGGCCGTAGAGCATGCGGCTGTTGCAGTACACGCCGCTGTTGTACACCGACAGCGCCGCGGTCAGGACCACGAAGTTGAGGATCTGCGCTGCGGCATCACTGCCGATCAGCGAGAAGATCTTCACGAACGGGCTGCTGCTGTAGGCGTCGCCGCCAGCGTTGAGGCTCACCAGCAGTTCGTCCCACGGGTACAGCGACAGCAGCACGGCCAGGGCGCCGACGTAGAAGATCAGCACCCGGTAGACCACCTGGTTGATGGCCTTGGGAATGACCTTGCGCGGTTCGGCGGCTTCGGCGGCAGTGATGCCTACCAGTTCCAGGCCGCCGAAGGAGAACATGATGAAGGCCATGGCCATCAGCAGGCCGGTTCCGCCGTTGGGGAAGAAACCGCCGTGGGACCACAGGTTGCTCACCGACGCCTGGCTACCGCCGCTGCCGCTGAACAGCATGTAGCAGCCCAGGACGATCATGCCGACGATGGCCACCACCTTGATGATGGCGAACCAGAACTCGGCTTCACCGAAGAACTTCACGTTCATCATGTTGATCAGGTTGACCAGCACGAAGAACACCGCGGCGCTGACCCAGGTGGGGATTTCCGGCCACCAGAACTGCACGTACTTGCCCACTGCGGTGAGCTCGGCCATGCCCACCAGGACATACAGCACCCAGTAGTTCCAGCCGGCGAGAAAGCCGAAGTAGCCGCCCCAGTACTTGTGCGCGAAGTGGCTGAAGGAACCGGCCACCGGCTCCTCGACGATCATTTCCCCCAACTGGCGCATGATCAGGAAGGCAATGAACCCGGCAATCGCATAGCCGAGGATCATCGAAGGTCCGGCGGACTTGAGCACCCCGGCCGAGCCGAGGAAGAGTCCGGTGCCGATCGCCCCGCCCAGGGCGATCAACTGAATATGGCGGTTCTTCAAGCCACGCTTGAGTTCACCTTGCTTCAAGGTCTGATCCACTAAATTGCGCTCTCTTCTAGTTGTTATCAGGACCGATCCCAGGCTGAACAGGACCGATCGCGGCTGAATGCTGACGGAATCAGATATTACTCTCGGTAAACCGCTCGTAATACAGCTGAACGCGGTTAAGTTGCTGTTCTTGCAGCCAGATTCGGATCGAATCGACCATTGGCGGCGGCCCGCAGACATACATGTCGGTGTCCTGGTCGCGCAGTTCGCTGCTGTCGAAGTGTTCGCTGATGTAGCCGCGCTTGCCCGACCAATCCGGGTCGGTGTCGCTGATTACCGGGGTGAAGCGAAACGCTGGCAAGCGCTCGCCCAGTGCCTGGATACGCTCCAGTTCGCACAGATCGGCACTGTGGCGCACGCCGTAGTACAGATGCAGTGGTTGCTGGCAGCCCTGCTCGACGATCTGTTCGAGCATTGCCAATAGCGCCGACAGTCCGGTGCCGCCGGCCACCAGGATCAGCGGACGGCTGATCTGACGCAGGTAGAAGGCCCCCAGCGGCGCCTCCAGCTGGAGGGTGTCGCCCACCAGGCAGCGCTCGCGGATGTAGTTGCTCATCACCCCGTCGGGCAGCAGGCGGATCAGGAACTGCAACTGGTTGTCCGCCGCCGGCCGGTTGGCGAAGGAGTAGGCCCGGCTAGTGCCGGTACCGGGGATGCTCAGGCGCGCGTACTGGCCCGGGAGGAAATCCAGTGGCGCTTGATGGCCGCCCAGGTCCAGGTGGAGGATGGCGGTGCTTTCGGACACCTGGCGCACGTCGATCACCGAGCCCTGCAACTGCACCGGGTCGGCGCTGTGGCACAGGCTGGAGTCGAAATCGAAATAGAACGCTGCGTCGGACTGCACCCGGGTCTGGCAACTGAGCATCTTGCGCTGTTCCAGGTCCTGGGCGCTGAGGGCTTCTTCGTCCACATAGTCCTGGCTGTACTGGCCGGACTCACAACGGCCCTGGCAGGTGCCGCACACCCCTTCGCGGCAGTCCAGGGGGATCTTGATGCCGTTGCGCAGGGCGGCGTCGAGCAGGATTTCATTGGCCTTGACCGGGAAGAACAGGGTCTTGCCGTCGGCAAAGCTGAACGCGACCTTGTGCGTCATGGGAGAACTTCCGTGGGTCAGAGGTGATAGAAATCGAGCACCGAGTTGATCGTGTCGTTGAGCAGCAGCACGTGCTTGCGCTGGATCAGCCAACTGTCGCCCTGGGGCTTGAGGTCGTAGGTGGCATGGCCGTAGAACTCCTCGGCGGTGGCCAGGCGATAGAACAGCGTGTGCCAGTTCAGGCGTACCCGCAACAGGCCGTTGTCGCCCTCGGCAATGCGCAGGTTGCTGACCATGTGCAGGGTGCGCGGCATGGGGATGGTCGAGGCCGCCTTGCCGGTGCGCAGGCGAAACACCCGGTCCTCCAGGCCCGAACGGTTGGCGTAGTAGATCAGCGACATCTCGCGTTTCGGGTCCTGGGTGTAGACGTGTTCCGAGTCCCACTGGGGCAGGTGGAACTCGCTGTCCACGGCAAACAGTTGCAGGTAGGCGTCCCAGTCCTGGGCATCGCAAAGCTCGGACTTGCGGTAGAAGAATTGCTCGATCTGGTACTGCAATTGCGCATTCATGATCACACCTCACGCAGTTTCAGGGGCCGGCGCTGCAGGCCGTCGAGGAGGAATTTCTGCCAGTTGCGGTGCTGGTTGACGTACAGCCCCTCATGGGTGATCTCGGTGCCGGTCATGGCCGGCTGGATGCCCAGGTTCTCGCTGTTGGCGGTGGGCCCGCTGACCCAATGCTGGCGCCCGCGGGAGATGTCGCTCCAGCGCTCCAGGCGCCCCTGGAAGCCGCGCTGGGCCTCGCGGAACTCCACCAGGTCGTCCGGCGTGCCCATGCCCGAGACGTTGAAGAAATCCTCGAATTGGCGGATGCGGTTTTCCCGGTCGGCGTCGCTCTCGCCCTTGACCCCGATGCACTGGCTGATGATCTCGGTCTTGTTCCAGGCAATGGGGCGGATGATCCGCAACTGGGAACTGATCTGGTCGAGGAAGAACAGGCTGGGGTAGATGTTCAGGTTGCGCAGGCGGTGCATCATCCACTCGGCCTTGGCCTGGCCGTGCTCGGCCACCAGGCGCGGCATGATGCTGGCGTAGCCGGAGCGCACCGCCGGGTTGGGCATTTCGCTGAACAGCACGCTGTGGCCGTTCTCGAAGGCGAACCAGCCATCGTCGGTGCTGGCGTCGCCGGCGCCGAGCTTGCTGTAGTCCAGGGTGGCGCTGCTGCCGGCGCCGCTGTCGGCGTTGACCTGCTGGCGGTGCTGCACCGTGGCCACGTAGTTGTAGTGCACGGTGCTGACGTGATAACCGTCCAGGCCGTTCTCGTTCTGCAGCTTCCAGTTGCCGTCGTAGGTGTAGGCGGACTTGCCCGGCAGCACCTCCAGCTCACCGTCGGGGGACTGGGCGACCATCATGTCGAAGAAGATCCTGGCGTCGCCGAGGAAGTCTTCCAGGGAATTGTCGGCGGCCACGTCCAGGCTGATGAAGACGAAGCCCTTGTAGCTCTCGATGCGGGCCTTCTTCAGGCCGCGGGTGGCCTTGTCGAAGCCCTCGTCGTATTCCCCTGGCGCCTTGACCTTCACCAGGCGCCCGTCGCTCTTGTAGCACCAGGCATGGAAGGGGCAGGTGAAGGTGGACTGGTTGCCCTTGCCAACCCGGGTCAGGGTGGTGCCGCGGTGCTGGCAGGCGTTGACCAGGGCATTGAGTCTGCCCTCGCCGTCGCGGGTGATGATCATCGGCTGGCGCCCGGCGCGCATCGTGATGAAGTCGTGGTTGTTGGGCAGCTCGCTTTCGTGACAGGCGTAGATCCAGTTCTTCTCGAAGATCAGCTCCATCTCCAGGTCGAACAGCTCGGGTTCGGTGAACATGTCCCGGGCGATACGGAACACCCCGTCCGCGGGACGAAAATCCAGGCAGCTGTGGATGAAGTCTTGCCACTGCTCGACGTTTCTTGCACCACTCATGAGTCGGTACCTTTTTTATTCAGGCCAATCGGGTGCCGTCATTAGAGAGAGGGGAGGGGGCCTGCGGCTATCCGCTTAGTCGGCCAAGGTCATCCACAAAATTGCCCGTTCCCGGCAAGGCATGGAGCAGCAGGCCCCTGGGTAGCATCTACCCAGCATCGTGCAGGCAAGCGATGGATGGCTGCCTGTTGGTGCGCTGATCGGCTACTGTGAGCGCAGCCAATGAGAGTGATGGGGCCCGGTTATCCACTTAGTCGACGATTGCTATCCACTGGGTTGGCAGCGCCGTCGGCTGGCGCAAAACTTGCCCTGTCATACAAGACGCGCCGTCAGAGCGCGCTGAATAAAAATTGCCGTGGGTGCGCCGTGATGAATAGCAAGGCTGATGGGCAGTTTCGCGAGATTCGTATCGATCGCTTTGACCTTGAAGGGGCCAGGAACTGGATGGCGGGAATCTGTGGGCCTCACCGCCTGGAAACCGCCAACCCCGAACGCATTCGTTTCCACCACAATGCCAACGTGCTCAGGTCCCGTTCCACGACCCTGGGCATCATCGAATACGGCACCGATGTGGTGGTGGATATCCAGGACACCGAGCGCTTCAGCAGCTACAGCCTGAGCCTGCCGTTGTGCGGCGAGCAGGAACTGAGCAAGGACGGGCGCCTCTTGCGCTCGGACCGCGGCCAGGGGGTGATCATCGCCCCCAACGAAAGCCAGGTGCTGGCCATCTCCGGAGACTGTCGCAAGCTGCAGGTGGTGATTTCCCGGCCGGCCATGAGCGAGGCCCTGGAGGGCCTGTTGCAGCGCCCGGTGCTGGAGCCGCTGCGTTTCGAGCCCGGCATGGATGCGCTGCACGGTGCCGCCGCGGCATGGTGGCGCATGGCGCAGCATTTCATCGGCGAACTGGCCCAGGGCAACGAGCTCTATGAACAGCTGGCCTTCACCCGGGAAATCGAAAGCTCATTGATCAAGGGCCTGATCCTGGCCCAGCCCAACAACTACTCCAGCGAGTTGCGGGCGATGCTCGGGGTCAAGCTGCCCCACTATCTGGTACGGGCCCGCCAGCACTTGCATGAACATGCCCGCGAGACCGTGCACCTGGAAGACCTGGAGGCCGCCGCCGGTGTCTCGCGCTTCAAGCTGTTCGAGGCCTTTCGCAAGTACTTCGCCCTGTCGCCCATGGCCTACCTCAAGCGCCACCGGCTCAATGGCGTGCGCCAGGAAATTCTCGAGCACGGCTCGGCGCGCAACATCTCGGAGATTGCCCTGGGCTGGGGCTTCACCCACCTGGGGCGGTTCTCCGCCGAGTACCGCAAGCTGTTCGACGAAACCCCGAGCGTCACTGCCCAGCGTCACCCCGCGCGGCGCCCGGCCGGGTTCTAGGACGCCTTACTTGCGCTGCACCAGGTCCAGCAGGCTGTTCTGTTCCTTGATCTTCTGCAGGACGATTTCCGAGCGGATATCGGTCACGCCCGAGGCGCGGTTCAGATGGTTGACGATGAAATCCGAGAAGTGCTTGAGGTTGCGCGCCTGGATGCGCAGCACGTAGTTGCTGGCGCCGGTGATCACGTAGGCGGCCACCACTTCCGGCCACTGCTGGACCTTGCCGATAAAGGTCTCGTGCCAGCCTTCCACGTCCTGGCGCAGGGATACGTGGACGATCGCCTCCAGCTCGATGCCCAGGCGCTCGGCATTGAGCTGGGCGCGATAGCCGCTGATGATCCCCTCCGTTTCCAGCAGGCGCAGGCGGCGCAGGCAGGCCGAGGGCGAGAGGGCGACTTTCTCCGCCAGTTCCTGATTGCTGATACGCCCGTCCTGTTGCAGGAAGTAGAGGATGCGCAGGTCCGTGGAGTCGAGGGTCATGGTTGGCATAAATCCGCGTTTTTTATTGGAGGATTAGAATTTTATTCGAGATTAGTACGACAGCGCGCTGCACTTTGCACGAAAATTCTCCCGGTCTTCGTCCATTATTTCTCAAGTTTTCGGGTTTCCAGGACCCCGTGCCCGGCCCCTTCCGGTGGGCATGACATTGACCAAGACAGGACTGCCAATGATCGATAAAAACCACTGCCTGCGTCTCGATGAACAGGACCCCCTGGCGCCGCTGCGCCAACAGTTCAGCCTGCCCGAAGGGGTGATCTACCTCGATGGCAACTCCCTTGGTGCCCGCCCCGTGGCGGCTGCCGAGCGGGCCCGGCAGGTGATCGAGCAAGAGTGGGGCGAGGGCCTGATCCGCAGCTGGAACACGGCCGGCTGGCGTGACCTGTCCCAGCGCCTGGGGGATCGGCTGGCGCCGCTGATCGGTGCGGGTGCTGGTGAGGTGGTCATCACCGATACCACTTCCATCAACCTGTTCAAGGTCCTCAGTGCCGCCCTGCAGGTCCAGGCCGGACGTGCGCCCCAGCGGCGGGTGATCGTCTCCGAAAGCAGCAACTTTCCTACCGACCTGTACATAGTCGAAGGCCTGACGCAGCTGCTGCAGCAGGGGTACTCCCTGCGCCTGGTGGACAGCCCGGAACAACTGCCGGCGGCCATCGACCAGGACACCGCGGTGGTGCTGCTGACCCACGTCAACTACAAGACCGGCTACATGCACGACATGCAGGCGACCACCGGGCTGATCCACGAGGCGGGCGCCCTGAGCATCTGGGACCTGGCCCACTCGGCCGGCGCGGTGCCGGTGGACCTGGGCCGCAGCGGCGCCGACTACGCCATCGGCTGCACCTACAAGTACCTCAATGGCGGCCCCGGCTCCCAGGCCTTCGCCTGGGTCGCTCCGGCGCTCTGCGACCTGGTTACCCAGCCGCTGTCCGGCTGGTTCGGCCATGCCCGGCAGTTCGACATGGCTACCCGCTACGAGCCTTCCAGCGGCATTGCCCGCTACCTGTGCGGCACCCAGCCGATTACCTCTCTGGCCATGGTCGAATGCGGCCTGGAAGTCTTCGAACGGACCGACATGCAGAGCCTGCGGCGCAAGTCCCTGGCGCTGACCGACCTGTTCATCGAACTGGTGGAGCAGCGCTGCGTCGGTCACGAGCTGAAGCTGGTGACCCCGCGTGAGCATGCCAAGCGTGGCAGCCACGTGAGCTTCGAGCACCCCGAAGGCTACGCGGTGATCCAGGCCCTGATCGCCCGGGGCGTGATCGGCGATTACCGCGAGCCGCGGATCATGCGTTTCGGCTTCACTCCGCTGTACACCCGCTTCAGCGAGGTATGGGACGCGGTGCAGATCCTCGGTGAAATCCTCGACCAGAAAACCTGGGCCCAGGCGCAATTCCAGGTACGCCACAGCGTGACCTGAGACGTGTTTCACCCCCTGGTTGCCGCCCTGTGCGGCGACCAGGCCAGCGGCACAAGGACGGGCCGTCACAACGATTTATATGTGCACACAACAATAAAGAGGCACTCAAAGTGACCACCTCCAACAAGGGTTTCGAAGCGATATCCAATCGCGAGCACGGCCTCAGGCGGCAGTTGACCGCCGGCCAGATGAGCATGATCGCCATCGGCGGGGCCATTGGCACCGGGCTCTTCATGGGCAGCGCCTACGCCATCGGTTATGCCGGCCCCAGCGTGCTGCTGAGCTACGCCATCGGCGCGTTGATCACCCTGATCCTGATGGGCTGCCTGGCGGAAATGACCGTGGCCCATTCCACCTCCGGCTCCTTCGGTGCCTACGCCGAGTTCTACGTCAGCCCGCTGGCCGGCTTCCTGGTGCGCTATGCCTACTGGGCGGCCATCGTGCTGGCGGTGGGGGCCGAAGTCACGGCCATCGCCATGTACATGAAGTACTGGTTCGCCAACGTTCCGGAGTGGGTGTGGATCATCTCCTTCTCCAGCGTGCTGATCGTGCTCAACGGCATCAGCGTGAAGACCTTCGGCAACTTCGAATACTGGTTTTCCACCATCAAGATCGCCGCCATCGTCGGCTTCATCATCCTGGCGGTGTACGTGGTGTTCGGCTCTGGCAACCCCGACTACGGGCTGCACAACTACAGCGCTCACGGCGGCTTCTTTCCCAACGGTTTCGAAGGCATGTGGATTGCCGTGATCGTGTCGATCTTCAGCTACCTGAGCGTGGAGATGATCGCGGTGGCGGCGGGCGAGGCCAAGGACCCGCAACGCGCGGTGAAACAGGCCTTTCGCGCCACTATCGTGCGCCTGGTGGTGTTCTATCTGCTGACCCTGGCGCTGATGCTGGCCATCGTGCCCTGGGCCCAGGCCGGCAAGGCCCAGAGCCCGTTCGTCACGGTGATGCAGACCATCGGTATTCCCGGGGCCACCGGGGTGATGAATTTCGTGATCCTGATCGCCGCGCTATCGGCGATGAACAGCCAGCTCTACATCACCACGCGGATGATGTTCAGCCTGTCCCGCGCCGGCTATGCGCCCAAGTCCATGGGGGCCCTGAGCAAGAACGGGATTCCGCTCAATGCCCTGCTGCTGTCCAGCTCCGGCATCGCCCTGGCGACCCTGGTCAACGTGCTGTACCCCGAGAGTTCGTTCACCCTGATGATGGCGATCTCGATGTTCGGCGCGATCTTCACCTGGTTCATGATCTTCCTCACCCATTACTGCTTCCGCCGCTATCACCAGCGCCACGGCGAGCAGCAGTTGTCGTTCCGCATGCGCCTGTTTCCCTACAGCACCCTGCTGGGGCTGGTGCTGATGGGGGCGGTGATGATCACCACCTTCTTCACCGAGGCGTTCAAGATGACCCTGGTGTTCGGGGTGCCGTTCCTGCTGTTGCTGACCCTGGTCTATTACCTGTGCTTTCGTAAGCCGCGGGTGGTCGCCGGCTTGTCGGAGGTCTGAAGCAAGGCCGCCCGGGCGGTCCTAGCGGCTGCCCAGGGGGCATTCCTCTCGCGCCTGTTGCAGGCTGGTCTCGAACAGCTCGAGCCGGCCCTGCAACTGCTGCAAATCCTCGATCTGCTGTTGCAGCTCGCGCTTTTTCTGCGCCAGGGCCGCCTGGGCCCGGTCCCAGGGGAAGGCCTGCCCCTGGTGGGTGGCGAATACCTGCTGCAGTTCCTTGAGCTTGAAGCCCAACTGCTGGGCGCACTTGATGAATATCAGTTGCTCGACGCTCTGCGCGTCATACAGGCGGTAGCGGCCCTGGCGCGCCGGCTCGGGCAAGAGGCCGATGGCTTCGTAATGGCGGATGCTCTTGATCGTGGTTCCGGACAGTTGCGCGGCTTGGCCGATGTACATGCAGGTTCCTTTTCACTTCCGGATTCCAGGGCCAGCCAATGGGCGCTGGTGTCGCGCATTATCGGGCAGATTCACTGCCTGGCAAGGTGCTCCACTTGCAGCAGCCAGTCGGCCCGGCGTTCCTGGCTGGCGTCCAGCACCGGGCCGAAGGTCAGGGTGCGCAAGGGCTTGATGCCGCAGAAGGCCAGGGTGGTGCGGCGCATCTGCTGCAAGCCGGGCATGCGGTAGAACCAGCGGAAGTACCAGGGCGGTGTATCCATGGTCACCAGCAGGTGGGCGCTGCGGCCCTTTAGCAGCTGCTCCGGAAAGGCTTTGCCGGGGCGGTACTTGAAGGCGAAGCCCGGCAGCAGCACGCGATCGAGAAAGCCCTTCATCAGCGCCGGAATGCCGCCCCACCAGATGGGGAAGACCCAGGTCAGGTGCTCGGCCCAGAGGATGTCGGCCTGGGCCTGCTGCAGGTCTTCTTCCAAGGGCTGGATCTGGCGATAACCTTCGCGCAGCACGGGGTCGAAATGCAGGTCGCCGAGCCTGAGCTGGCGCACTTCATGGCCGGCTTCCTGCGCCGCTTTCACGTAGCGCTCGCTCAATGCCGCGCACAGGCTGTGGCGCGAAGGGTGGCCGAGAATCACCAGGATGCGTTTGCTCATTGCCGTGGTCCTTGAGGAATAAACCCCAAGGCTAAAGTCTGCCCCTAAGGGGAGAGTCAAGGCTCTAGCAGCGCACGGCACAAGCCCTGGGCATACAGGGGCAGGGCGTCGAAGTCGCGGGCGCACAGCAGCAAGCGGCGGCGTGCCCAGGCCTCGTTCAAGGGGCGGCTTTGCAGAGCCAGGTGCAGGTTGCGTTGCAGGGCCGCCAGGGGCACCAGGGCCAGTCCGGCGCCGCGGGCCACCATGCGCAGCACGGCGTCGAAGCCTTCGGCGCGGATGCGCAACTGCATGCGCCGGCCCAGGTGCAGGGCCTGTTCCTCCAGGTACACCGCCAGGGCGCTGTGGCTGGCCAGGCCGACATAGTCGTGGGCCAGGCTGTCGCTGAAGCTGGGGGCCGCCAGGGCACCCAAGGGGTGGTGCGGGGGCATCACCAGCACCAGTGGGTCGTCGCGAAAGGCCCGGGTCATCAGGCCCTGAGTGTCCACCGCATCGGAGACGATCCCCAGGTCCGCCGCGCCCTGGCGCAGGGCGTGGGTGATGCGCTGGCTGGGCAGCTCCTGCAGCTCGATATCGACATGGGGCTGGCTGTGCAGGAAGTCTGCCAGCAGCTCTGGCAGGTACTCGCTGAGTGCGGTGGTGTTGCACAACAGGCGCACCTGGCCCTTGACCCCCCTGGCGTATTCGCCAAGGTCCTGTTGCAGGTGCTCGGCGTACAGCAGCAGCGTTCGCGCATGCTGGGCCAGGGCCTTGCCGGCGGCTGTCGGGCGGATGCCACGACGCCCGCGTTCGAGAAACTCGATGCCCAGCGAGGCCTCCATGGCGCGGATTCGAGCGCTGGCGGCGGCCAGCGACAAGTGGCTGCGAGCGGCACCGGCGGTGATGTTGCCAGCCTCCAGAATGTTCAGGTACAGGCGCAGGTCGATCAGGTCGAAGTGCATGAATGATTCCCCAACCAGCAATTTCTTATGTAGGAGCCGGCTTGCCGGCGAAGAGGCCTTCGGATTTTGCATCGGGCTTGAGTGCGCCTTCGCTGGCAAGCCAGCTCCTACGGAGGTACGGGCCATAGGTTTTTGTATGTGCCTATTGCCGGGCAAGAGGCTGGCTCAGTATATGGCAGATTTTCAGCAGGGCGAGCAGGGCGCAGGATAGGCCCATGAACAGCTCGCTCGCGTTTTATCAGAATCTCGGAGTGGCCCTTTCCCTGTTGGTGATCGGCACTTTTGTGCTGGCCGGCATGGTCAAGGGGGTGATCGGTCTTGGCCTGCCCACCGTGGCCATGGGCCTCTTGGGGTTGGCTATGGCGCCGGCGCAGGCTGCGGCCCTGCTGATCATTCCGGCGACCCTGACCAATCTCTGGCAACTGGCCTTTGGCGGGCATCTGCCGGCCTTGCTCAAGCGCCTGTGGCCGATGCTGCTGGCGATCTTTGCCGGCACCGCCGCCGGCTCCCTGTGGCTGGGAATCGACGCCGGGCATTGGGTGGTGCGGGGCTTGGGGGCGGCGCTACTGCTATATGCCCTGAGCGGCTTGCTGTTGCCGACCCTGCGAGTGTCGGCGGCCCAGGAACGCTGGCTGGGGCCGCTGTGCGGGCTGGTCACCGGGGTCATCACCTCGGCCACCGGGGTGTTCGTGATTCCGGCGGTGCCCTACCTGCAAGCCCTGGGGCTGAACAAGGATCAGCTGGTGCAGGCCCTGGGCCTGTCGTTCACCGTCTCGACCCTGGCCCTGGCCGGCGGCCTGCTGTGGCGCGGCGCCCTGGGCGGCGCCGAGCTGGGGGCCTCGCTGCTGACCCTGGCCCCGGCGCTGCTGGGCATGTGGCTGGGGCAGTGGTTGCGCCAGCGCATCAGCGCCCAGTTGTTCAAGCGGGTGTTCTTTGTCGGCATGGGCCTCTTGGGCGGGCACTTGCTGATCAGCGGCTAGACCTTTTGCTCAGCGGCCAGCCGCGGCCGGGCTGAGCATGTCGATGGCGCGGATCTCGAAGTCCTGCTCCAGGTAGTCCATGCGCGCGTCGAGGAACTGCTGCATGTGCGGCAGGCTGGAGTGGCTATCCAGCGCCTCCTGGGAAGCCCAGACCTCGTAGAAAATGAACAGGCTCGGGTCCTGTCGGTCCCGCAGCATGTGGTATTCGATGCAGCCGGCTTCAGCGCGGCTGGCGGCTACATGGCCGAGAAAGAACGCCTCGAAGGCATCAGCCCGTTCCGGGCGGGTCTTGGCGTGAAGGATGAAGGCCTGGGGTGTGGGCATAAGGAGCACTCTTGCTGATGGGGAGGTCGGCAAAAATTCTAAGGCAACAATCCACCGCTGATTCGTGCGTTTGAGTCAAATGTATTTTGAACAACCCGGGCTTATTCTCCGGCCCTGGCCTGATTAACCTGCCGCCATCGTTTTCAATCTTTACAGCCCGCCGCCATCGATGCGCAACGGGTTGTTCCCGATGAGGCTGGATCATGAAAAAAGTACTGCTGCTCAATGGCGCCAAGCAATTCGCCCACTCCGATGGGCGCTACAACGCCACCCTGCACGACACCGCCCTGGCGGTACTGGATCGTGGCGGCCTGGAGGTCAAGGTCACCCACATCGACGAGGGCTACGACATCCAGGAAGAAGTGGCGAAGTTTCTCTGGGCCGACGTGATCGTCTACCAGATGCCCGGCTGGTGGATGGGCGCGCCGTGGATCGTCAAGAAATACATCGACGAAGTCTTCACCGAAGGCCACGGCAGCCTCTACGCCAGCGACGGCCGGACCCGCTCCGATGCTTCGCAGAAGTACGGTAGCGGCGGCCTGATCCAGGGCAAGCAGTACATGCTTTCGCTGACCTGGAACGCCCCGCAGCAAGCCTTCGACGATCCCACCGACTTCTTCGAGGCCAAGGGCGTGGACGCGGTCTACTTCCCGTTCCACAAGGCCAACCAGTTCCTGGGCATGAGCGCCCTGCCAACCTTCCTCTGCGTGGACGTGATGAAACGCCCGAACATCGAAGGCGATGTGCAGCGTTACGAGGAACACCTCAAGGCAGTGTTCAATCTGCCGGGCTGAATCCGGCTACTATTGAGTGCCTTGAAATTCAGGGGCGATGTTGCCCCGCTGCCGCCAGAGGACTCATGTGAAAGCCCGATCCGACGAGTTGCAAGTCTTCGTCTGTGTCATCGAGTGCGGCTCGATTTCCGCCGCCGCCGAGCAGTTGGCCCAGACCCCTTCGGCGGTCAGCCGCAGCTTGTCGCGGCTGGAGGCCAAGCTCGACACCACGCTGATCAACCGCACCACGCGACGCATGGACCTGACCGAGGAAGGGCGCTACTTCTTCGAACAGGCCAAGCTGATCCTCGATCAGATGGACGAGCTCGAAGAGCGCCTGTCCTCGCGCCAGCGCAACCCGTCCGGGCGCTTGCGGATCAACGCCGCATCGCCCTTCATGCTGCATGCCATCGTTCCCTACGTGGCCGAGTTCCGCAGCCTGTACCCGGATATCCAGCTGGAGCTCAACAGCAACGACCTGATCATCGACCTGCTGGAGCAGAGCACCGACATCGCCATCCGCATCGGCGTGCTGGCGGATTCCACCCTGCATGCCCGCTCCCTGGGCTGCAGCCCGCTGCACATCCTCGCCAGCCCTGACTACCTGGCCCGCCACGGTACGCCGCAGAGCGTGGCCGAACTGGCCGGGCACACCCTGCTGGGCTTCACCCAGACCGAGACCCTCAACCACTGGCCGCTGCGCCATGTGCATGGCGACCGCTGGCAGATCCAGCCGGGCATCAGCGCCTCCAGTGGCGAGACCCTGCGCCACCTGGCGCTGGAAGGGCAGGGCATTGCCTGCCTGTCGCACTTCATGACCATCGACGACATCCGCGCCGGGCGCCTGCAACCGGTGCTGGCCTCGTTCAACAGCGGCTATCGCCAGCCGATCAACGCCGTGTACTACCGCAACTCGCAACTGGCCCTGCGCATCCAGTGCTTCCTGGATTTCATCCAGGGCAAGCTGGCCGATTACGCCAACCCCGAGTTCCAGGGCTGAAGGCTCCCCCCATTCCCCGCCTATCCCCCGTAGGAGCCGGCTTGCCGGCGAAGGGGCCCCCGGGTTTTGCGCAACTCTTGAAGTTGCATTCGCTGGCAAGCCAGCTCCTACGGTTATCCATGGCTGAGGCTTGGGACGTTCGTGCCACGATTGGCGATTGCTCAACCCCCCGTCTCGGGCCTAAGGTTCTTGCCGTTCAATAACAAGAAAAGGAAGGACCTATGCGCATTCTGTTGTTCAAGACCCTGGCCCTGACGGCCGCCATCGCCGCCAGCAGCTCGGCCTTCGCCGTGACCCTGGAAGGCGGCGCGGTGGCCGCGCCCAACCAGTACGGCGCCGATGTCGCGGCGCAGATCCTCAAGAAGGGCGGCAACGCGGTGGATGCCGCGGTGGCCACGGCCTTCGCCCTGGCCGTGACCTACCCCGAGGCCGGCAACATCGGGGGCGGCGGGTTCATGACGATGTACATCGACGGCAAGCCGTACTTCCTCGACTACCGGGAAACCGCGCCCAAGGCCGCGACCCGGAACATGTACCTGAATGAAAAGGGCGAGGTGATCGAGAACCTGAGCCTGGTGGGCGCCCGCGCCGCCGGGGTGCCGGGCACGGTGATGGGCCTGTGGGAAGCTCACCAGAAGTTCGGCAAGTTGCCGTGGAGCGAGCTGATCACTCCGGCCGTGGGTTATGCGAAGAACGGCTTCAAGGTGGCGGACAAGCAGTACCAGTACCGCGAGGATGCGTTGAAGCTGTTCAACGGCACCACCAACTTCGGCGACTACTTCGGCAGCATGAAACCGGGCGAGACCTTCCGTCAGCCGGAACTGGCCGCGACCCTGGAGCGCATCGCCGACCAGGGCGCCAAGGAGTTCTACAGCGGCAAGACCGCCGACTTGCTGGTGGCGCAGATGCAGGCCGACAAGGGCCTGATCACCAAGCAGGACCTGCAGGACTACAAGGTCCAGTGGCGCCAGCCGCTGCAGGTGACCTTCCGTGGCAACACCCTGTACACCGCGCCGCCGCCCAGCTCTGGCGGGGTGGCCCTGGCGCAGCTGATCAGCATCAAGGAAGAGCGCGCGGCGGACTTCAAGGGTGTGGAGCTCAATTCAGCCAAGTACATTCACCTGCTGGCGGAAATCGAAAAGCGGGTGTTCGCCGACCGCGCCGACTACCTGGGCGACCCGGCGTTTTCCGATGTTCCGGTCAAGCAACTGACCGACCCGGCGTATCTGAAAAAACGCGCCGCCGAGGTCAACCCCAACGCCATCTCGGCCACCGAGAAAGTGCGCCCCGGGCTTGAGCCGCACCAGACCACCCACTTCTCCATCGTCGATGCCCAGGGCAACGCGGTGAGCAACACCTACACCCTGAACTGGGACTATGGCAGCGGCGTGGTGGTCAAGGGCGCGGGCTTTTTGCTCAACGACGAAATGGACGACTTCAGCGCCAAGCCGGGCGTGGCCAACGCCTTCGGCGTAGTGGGCGGCGACGCCAACGCCATCGCCCCGGGCAAGCGCATGCTGTCCTCCATGAGCCCGAGCCTGGTGACCCGCGATGGCAAGGTCACCCTGGTGCTGGGCACCCCCGGTGGTTCGCGGATCTTCACCTCGATCTTCCAGGTGCTGAACAACCTCTACGACTACCACCTGCCCCTGGAAAAGGCCGTGGCCGCGCAGCGCGTGCATCACCAGCTGCTGCCCAAGGACACGATCTACTACGACGCCTATGCGCCGCTCACCGGCAAGGTGGCCGACGAGCTCAAGGCCATGGGCTACACCCTGGAAGACCAGGGTTGGGAGATGGGCGATATCCAGGCGATCCGGGTCAATGGCACTGCGCTTGAAACCGCTTCCGACCCACGTGGCCGCGGTGTCGGCAAGGTCGTCAAATAACCGCTGAACCCCTGTAGGAGCTGGCCGGGCGGCGTTCCGCTTGCCGGCGAAAGGGCACGCAAGCCTGGCGCCAGGTCGAGCGGCCTCTTCGCTGGCAAGCCAGCTCCTACCTTCGTTGTGCAGGCGCCGACGGCCGGCTGGTCGGAGGCGGCTCAATTCCGTAACATTCCCCGCCTTCTTTCCGCACTTCCCAGGGCCGCGCCTGCCGGTCCGTCTATCAGGTCAATCATGAAAGCAAAACGTCTGCGTGCCGATGTCCTGGCCGGACTCACCACCTCCTTTGCCTTGCTGCCCGAGTGCATCGCCTTCGCCCTGGTGGCCCACCTCAACCCGTTGATGGGTCTGTATGGCGCCTTCTTCATCTGCACCCTGACGGCGCTGTTCGGCGGGCGGCCGGGCATGGTCTCCGGCGCGGCCGGCTCCATGGCGGTGGTGATCGTCGCCCTGGTAGTGCAGCACGGTGTGCAGTACCTGTTGGCCACGGTGCTGCTGGGCGGGCTGGTGATGGTCGCCTTCGGCCTGCTGCGCCTGGGCAAGCTGGTGCGCATGGTGCCGCACCCGGTGATGCTGGGCTTCGTCAACGGCTTGGCGATCGTCATCGCCCTGGCCCAGCTGGAACATTTCAAGAGCGGCGAACACTGGCTCAGCGGCCAGCCGCTGTACCTGATGGCCGGGCTGGTGGCATTGACCATGGCCATCGTCTACCTGCTGCCGCGCCTGACCCGGGCGGTGCCACCGGCCCTGGTGGCGATCCTCGGGGTCGGCGCGTTGGTGTACCTGCTGGGCCTGCCGACCCGCACCCTGGGAGACATGGCCCACATCGCCGGCGGCCTGCCGAGCCTGGCGCTGCCCCAGGTGCCGTGGAACCTGGAGACCCTGGGCATCATCGCCCCCTATGCGTTCCTGATGGCCATGGTTGGCCTGCTGGAAACCCTGCTGACCCTCAACCTCACCGACGAAATCACCGAGAGCCGCGGCTACCCGGACCGTGAATGCGTGGCCCTGGGCGCGGCCAATGTGGTCTCGGGAATGTTCGGCGGCATGGGTGGCTGCGCGATGATCGGCCAGACCGTGATCAACCTCAGTTCCGGTGGCCGCGGGCGTTTGTCGGGCGTGGTGGCGGGCGCTCTGATCCTGCTGTTCGTGCTGTTTCTCTCACCGCTGATCGAGCGCATCCCCCTGGCGGCGCTGGTGGGGGTGATGTTCGTGGTGTCGCAGCAGACCTTCGCCTGGGCGTCCCTGCGGGTGATCAACAAGGTGCCGCTCAACGATGTGCTGGTGATCCTCGCGGTGACCGTGATCACCGTGTTCACCGACCTGGCCATGGCGGTGTTCTGCGGCATCGTCATTGCCGCCCTCAACTTCGCCTGGCAGCAGGCCCGCGAGCTGTACGCCGACAGCCACCTGGAAGCCGACGGCAGCAAGCACTACCAACTGCACGGCACCCTGTTCTTCGCCTCCACCACGGCGTTTCTCAACCAGTTCGATCCGGCGGGCGATCCTCGGCACGTGACTGTCGACTGTCGCCACCTGAGTTTTGTCGACTACTCGGCCATCGCCGCACTGAAAACCCTGCGCGAGCGTTATGCCAAGGCCGGCAAGCAGTTGCGGGTGCTGCACCTGTCCGAGCGCTGCAAGAAGCTGCTCAAGCGTGCCCGAGAGCATCACGACTGAGATCGGCCACCGCGGCAGTGGATGAAAATACCCACTGCCGATTTTCATAAGCCGGCCTTTCACTTAGCTGTTCGCGACAAAGCCTGCCTCTTTACGAAAATAAGTTTCACTCGGTTTGAAGTTCACCTTTCTAAGTGATTAATGAATTTCACAACCATTCGAAAGTGACGCTGTTTTCAAGGAGGACGCCATGGCTCCCGCTACGGGTTCTTGGCTGCTGGGCTACGCCGCAGTCGCCATCATTGCGCTGATCGTGTTGATCGCCCGCTACCGACTCAACCCCTTTATCGTCATCACCCTGGTGTCGGTGGGCCTGGCGCTGATGGCCGGCATGCCGCCTTCCGGAGTGGTGAGCGCCTACGAGGCCGGGGTTGGCAAGACCCTGGGGCATATCGCCCTGGTGGTGGCACTGGGCACCATGCTCGGCAAGCTGATGGCCGAATCCGGTGGTGCCGAGCAGGTGGCGCGCACCCTGATCGACCGCTTCGGCGAACGCAACGCCCACTGGGCCATGGTCTGCATCGCCTTCCTGGTGGGGCTGCCGCTGTTCTTCGAAGTGGGTTTCGTACTGCTGGTGCCAATTGCCTTCACCGTGGCGCGGCGGGTCGGGGTGTCGCTGCTGATGGTGGGCTTGCCCATGGTCGCCGGGCTCTCGGTGGTGCACGCCCTGGTGCCGCCGCACCCGGGAGCGATGCTGGCGGTGCAGGCCTATCAGGCGTCGGTGGGGCAGACCCTGGTGTATGCGCTGCTGATCGGTGTGCCCACGGCGATCATCGCCGGGCCGCTGTACGCGCGGTTCATCGTGCCGCACATCCACCTGCCGGCGCAGAACCCCCTGGAGCGCCAGTTCATCGCCCGCGAGCCGCGCCTGCGCCTGCCGAGTTTCCGCCTGACCTTGGCCACCATCCTGCTGCCGGTGGTGCTGATGCTTCTCGGCGGCTGGGCCAACCTGCTGGCCGAGCCCGGCACCGGCCTCAACCAGTTCCTGCTGTTTATCGGTAACTCGGTGATCGCCCTGCTGGTGGCCACCCTGGTGAGTTTCTGGACCCTGGGGCTGGCCCAGGGCATGAACCGCGAATCGATCCTCAAGTTCACCAACGAATGCCTGGCGCCCACCGCCAGCATCACCCTGTTGGTGGGGGCCGGCGGCGGCCTCAACCGCATTCTCATCGACTCCGGGGTGACCGAGCAGATCGTCGGCCTGGCCCATGAGTTCCAGCTCTCGCCGCTGTGGATGGGCTGGCTGTTCGCGGTGCTGATGCGGGTCGCCACCGGTTCGGCCACCGTGGCCCTGACCACCGCTTCCGGGGTGGTGGCGCCGGTGGCCGTCGGCCTGGGCTACCCGCACCCGGAGCTGCTGGTGATCGCCACCGGCGCCGGCTCGGTGATTCTTTCCCACGTCAACGACGGCGGCTTCTGGCTGGTGAAGGAATACTTCAATATGACCGTCATCCAGACCTTCAAGACCTGGACCGTGCTGGAGACCCTGATCTCGGTGATCGCCTTCGGCCTGACCCTGGTCCTCGCGGAGTTTTTGTAGATGGACATCCTTTACCAGATCCGCTCGCGCCTGGATTTTCTCAGCGCCGGGGAAGGGCGGATCGCCCGGCTGATGCTCGACGATGTGGGCTTTGCCGCCTCTGCCAGCCTCGACGAACTGGCCCGCCGCGCTGAAGTCAGCGCCGCCACCCTGTCGCGCTTTGCCCGCAGCGTCGGCTGCCGCGACTTGCGCCAGTTGCGCCTGCAGTTGGCCCAGGCCAGTGGGGTGGGCAGCCGCTTCCTGGACCCTGCTGGCACCCCGGAACAGTCCGGGTTCTACCGGCAGATCGTTGGCGATATCGAAGCTGCGCTGCACCAGCATCTGGCCGGTTTCGAGGAGGCCCAATTCGCCGATGCGGTGCGCCTGCTGGGGCGCGCGCGGATGATCCACGCCTTCGGCATGGGCGGCTGCTCGACCCTGTGCAGCAGCGAGTTGCAAGTGCGCCTGGTACGCCTGGGCTACCCCATTGCCGCCTGCCACGACCCGGTGATGATGCGCGTCACCGCCGCCGCCCTGGGGCCGCAGCACGCGGTGATCGCCTGTTCGCTGACCGGCATCACCCCCGAGCTGCTGGAGGCGGTGGCCCTGGCCCGTACCTACGGCGCCGGGATCCTGGCCATTACCTTGCCCGACTCGCCCCTGGCGCAATTGGCGGATGTGCTGCTGCCGCTGCACAGCGCCGAGACCTCGTTCATCTACAAACCCACCGCGGCCCGCTACGGCATGCTGTTGGCCATTGATGTGCTGGCCACCGAGCTGGCCCTGGCCCTGCCCGACGACAACCAGGAACGCCTGCGACGGATCAAGCTGGCCCTGGACCATTACCGTGGCGGCGACGATTGCCTGCCCCTGGGAGACTGACATGCGCTACCACACGCTGATCCGCAACGCCCTGATCATCGACGGCAGCGACCGTCCCGGTTACCCCGCCGACCTGGCCATCCTCGACGGGCGCATCGCACGCATCGGCGATCTGTCCGCGGCCAGCGCCGAGCAAGAGATCGACGCCGCCGGGCGGGTGCTGGCCCCGGGTTTCATCGATGTGCACACCCATGACGACACGGTGGTGATCCGCCAGCCGCAGATGCTGCCCAAGCTCAGCCAGGGGGTGACCACGGTGATCGTCGGCAACTGCGGGATCAGCGCCGCGCCGGTGACCCTCAAGGGCGACCCGCCGGACCCGATGAACCTGCTGGGCGAGCGCTCGATGTTCGTCTACCCGCGTTTTCGTGACTACCGCGCAGCGGTGGATGCCGCGCGCCCGGCGATCAACGTGGCGGCGCTGGTGGGGCATACCGCGCTGCGCAGCAACCACCTGCCGGACCTGTTTCGCACGGCCACGGCCGATGAAATCAGCGCCATGCGCGGGCAACTGCGCGAAAGCCTGGAGAGCGGCGCCCTGGGCCTGTCCAGCGGGCTGGCCTACGCCAGCGCGTTTTGCGCCGAGACCGATGAAGTGCTGCAACTGGCCCAGGAATTGACGGCGTTCGGCGCGGTGTACACCACCCATTTGCGCAGCGAGTTCGAGCCGGTGCTGGAGGCCATGGACGAAGCTTTTCTGATTGGTCGCGCGGCCCGGGCACCGGTAATCGTCTCGCACCTCAAGTGCGCCGGCGCCGGCAACTGGGGGCGCAGCCCGCAACTGCTGGCAGCCCTGGAAAACGCCGCCCGGGAACACCCGGTGGGCTGCGACTGCTATCCCTACGCCGCCAGTTCCTCGACCCTGGACCTCAAGCAGGTCACCGATGCCTACCGCATCACCATCACCTGGTCCACACCGCACCCTGAGCAGGGCGGTCGCGACTTGAGCGAGATCGCCGCCGACTGGGGCGTCAGCCTGCTGGCCGCCGCCGAGCGCCTGCAACCGGCGGGGGCGGTGTACTACGGCATGGATGAAAACGATGTGCGGCGCATCCTCGCCCATCCGCTGTCGATGATCGGCTCCGATGGCCTGCCGGAAGATCCTTTCCCCCATCCAAGATTGTGGGGCGCCTTCCCCCGGGTACTGGGGTACTTCAGCCGCGACCTGGGCCTGTTCCCGCTGCACACTGCGGTGCACAAGATGACCGGGCTGTCCGCGGCGCGCTTCGGCCTGCACCAGCGTGGCGAGATCCGCGAAGGGCACTGGGCCGATCTGGTGCTGTTCGACCCGGCGCGGGTGCGCGACGTGGCGGATTTCAAGGAGCCGCAGCGCGCCGCGCAAGGCATCGATGGGGTCTGGGTCAATGGCGTGCGCAGTTTTGCCCAGGGCCGGGCCAACGGCGAACGCCACGGGCGCTTCCTGCCCCGGGAAGGTGACCTGCGCCCGGGATTTGCATTCGCTGGCTGATTTGTTGACCTCCGTCACAATGATGGCGCTGTGCTATTAAAGAATCCCCGAGCGGCGCCGAACTGCTGATAATCGCCGTCTGTATAGTCGGCTCATTTCAGTCAGGGAGTCGCGCAATGAGCTTTGGCAAAACCACCCCCATCCTGCGGATCTTCGATGAAGCCAAGGCCCGGGAGTTTTACCTCGATTTCCTGGGTTTCTCCCTGGATTGGGAACACCGCTTCGAAGCCGATTTTCCGCTGTACATGCAGGTCTCGCGGGGCGAGTGCGTGCTGCACCTTACCGAGCACCATGGCGACTGCTCGCCGGGTGCGGCCCTGCGGATCGAGACCGATGAACTGGAAACCTTCCAGCAGCAGTTGCTGGCCAAGCAGTACCGCTTCTCCCATCCGCAGATCCAGGCCATGCCCTGGGGCAGCCAGGACATGACCATCAGCGACCCGTTCGGCAATCGCCTGGTGTTCACCAACGCCATCAGCGTGTAACGGGTTTCAGGCCTTGCCGGAGCTCTGCGCGCTCAGGCGGAACTGCCCTGGGGTCAGCCCGGTGCGGGTCTTGAAACTGCGGTGGAACGAGCGCGGTTCGGTGAACCCCAGACAATCGGAGATGCCCTGGATCGACAGCTCGCTGTGGCGCAGATAGTGCTCGGCCAGCTCCTGGCGCAGGTCGTCGAGAATCTGCTGGTATGAAGTGCCAGCCTGTTGCAGTTGGCGCTGCAGGGTGCGTACCGACAGGTGCAGGTGCTGCGCCACCTGCTCCTTGCGCGGCAGGCCGTCCTTGAGCAACTGGCGCAGCACGTTGTGCACCTGCAAGGCCAGGGGCGCATCGCCCAGGGAAGCCATCATCGCCTGGGCATGTTCTTCCAGGGTCTTGAGCAGGCGCGCGTCGGCCTGGCGCAGGGGCATCTGCAGGTACTCCAGCGGCGCCACCAGCGCCGAGCAGGGTTGCTGGAACAGCACCGGGCAGCCGAACAACGCCTCGTACTGCGCCGCCTCGGCGGGTTCCGGCAGGGCGTGTTCGAACCACACCGCGCTGGGCGACAACTGCGAATCGGCGATCCAGCGCGCATACAACAGCCAGGACGCCAGGACGTTTTCCACCAGGTGGCGGCGGATGTCCGGGCGCTGATGGCGGCAACTCCAGATCAGCCGTACCTGGTTGCCAGCGACTTCGGCGCGGCTGGTGCCCATGTCTCCCACCAGTTTTTCGAACGGCATGATGCGGCCCATGGCTTCGCCGAGGGTCGCGCAGTTCATGGTGATGTAGCCCAGCACATTCCACGAGCTGGGTTTGACGAAGCGCGCCGAATTGAGCCCGAACAGCGGATCGCCCGAGTGCTGGCAGAAATAGTCCAGCAGCCGCTCATGCACCTCCATGGGCAGGCGCAGGCTGGTGTCGTTCAACTGCGCGGCGCTAAGCCCGGCTGCCGCTAGAGCCGGCTCGGTGGCAATACCCAATTGCTCCGCATAGAGCAGGTATTTCAGCAGGGGCGGGACCGAAGTAAAACCGAGGCTGGGCATGAACGGGTTCCTGGTGACTAATCCCTAGGACAGCAGGACGAAGACCGGGAAAGGTAAGGGCAAACCCTGATGGGTGTAAATGCTCGGGTCCGGGGATTGGCGCCTTTCGCTGGCAAGCCAGCTCCTACGGAGGGTGTAGGAGCCGGCTTTCCGGCGAAGGGGCCGCGGCGAATCAGACGCGGAAGTGGCTGACCATCATCTGCAACTGGCCGCCCAGGCGCGCCAGTTCAACACTTGCGGCTGCGGTTTCATCGCTGGCGGCGGCGGTCTGTTCGGAGACGTCGCGCACGTTGATGATGCTGCGGCTGATCTCTTCAGCCACGGCGCTCTGTTGCTCGGCAGCGGCGGCGATCTGCTGGTTCATCGACTGGATGTTGGAAACGGTGCGGGTGATGCTTTCCAGCGAGGCGCCGGCCTTGCGGGTCAGTTCGACGCTGCTGTCGGTCAGGCTGCGGCTGTTGTTCATCACCGTGGCCACTTGCTGGGTGCCGTTCTGCAGGCCGGCCACCAGTTCCTCGATCTCTTCGGTGGACTTCTGGGTGCGCTGGGCCAGGGCCCGCACTTCGTCGGCGACCACGGCGAAACCACGCCCGGCTTCACCGGCACGAGCGGCTTCAATGGCGGCGTTCAGTGCCAGCAGGTTGGTCTGTTCGGCCACGGCCTTGATCACGTCCATGACGCTGCCGATCTTGTCGCTTTCCTGCTGCAGCACGGTCATGGCGTCGGTGGAGCGCACCACTTCACTGGCCAGGCGCTCGATCTGCTCGATGGCCTGGGCCACCACCTTGTCGCCCTGGCGGGCTTCGCCGTCGGCGGCGGCCGCGGCCTGGGAGGCTTCTTCGGCATTGCGCGCGACTTCCTGCACGGTGGCGGTCATCTCGTGCATGGCGGTGGCCACCTGGTCGGTCTCGACTTTCTGGCTGTTGACCCCAGCGCTGGTTTCTTCGGTCACCGCGGACAGTTCTTCCGCGGCGCTGGCGATCTGGGTCACGCCGTCGCGGATGCCGCTGATCAGCTCGCGCAGGGTCACGCCCATGCGCACGATGCCTTGTTGCAGCACGCCCAGTTCGTCGCGGCGGGTGACCCGCAGGTTCTCGGTCAGGTCGCCGGAGGCGATGCGCTCGACCACGGCCAGGGTTTCCTGCAGTGGGCGGGTGATCTGCCGGGTGATGATCACGGCGGCCAGTACACCGACCAGCAGCGCCAGCAGGGTGCTGATCAGCTGCAGGCTGCGGGCCTGGGCGCTCTCGATGTCGCGGCGGTCCAGCTGGATCTGGTACAGGGCGTCACTGCGGCTGACGATGTCGGCGCCCTGGTCGGTCATTTCCTTGCGCGCCTCTACGGCGTTGGTGAAGGCGACCTTGAAGGCCTGCAGCGAGCTGCGGTAGCCACTCAGGGCGGTTTCGAGCTGTTGCAGGGCATCGCGCTGGGTGCTGCTGAAATGGGACTTGAGCTGATCCATTTCGGCAATCGCAGCGTTGAGCTGGGTGACGGCTTTCTGTTCGGTGTCCGGGTTGTTGGTGGTGACGTAGCCGCGCACTTCATAGCGCGCCAGCTGGAAGGCTTCCTTGGCCTGGGTGATGGCCTGGAACTGCTCGAAGCGCTCATCGCTCAGGGGCAACTGCTTGACCCAGGAGTTGATCCCGTTGATCAGGTCATTGGCGCGTTCGGCGTTCTGGTTCATCGCCAGGCGCGCAGCGTCGCCGCTGCGGTAGGCATTGCGCATCTTGTTCAGCGAGTCCTGATAGGCACTGATGGTCGCGCCCAGGCCTTGCAGGAGCTTGATGTTTTCCGGGCTCTGGAACGAGGCCAGGAGTTTTTTCTGCTGGGCGCTGAAATCGTCCAGGGTGTTCTGCACGCCTTGGGCGGCGGTTTCGTCGCCGTTGGCCAGCATGTACTGCAGGCGGGTGACCCGCAGCTTGGTCAGGCCGCTGTTGAGCTGAGTGATGTCGCTCATCCAGTTGCTGCGGTCGATCAGGCTGCCCAGGCTGGTCCAGCCGGTCAGTGCAAGGACGGTGGTCAGGGCCAGGACCAGGCCGAAACCCAGGCCCAGCTTAAGGTTGACGCTGATGTTGGCAAACCAACTACTCATTGAATTCCTCCAGGAACGTAGCTCTTCTTGATCTTGAGTTGGCTGGAAGATTGTTGTTGTTGGTGACCAGCAAGGTGTTTTGTAGGGGGTGTATCGGCGGGATGTGCCATAGCTGAAACGATTTCGTCGGCATTGTCCCAAGACAATGTTTTAGGCGATGGACGGCTATTTTGCGGGATGTGCCGCCGGTCCGTTGAGCTTTTTTTCACATTGATTTCACTCGGGCCCCACGCCCGGCGCTCTAGAGTCTGGGCGGTCGATGCCACGGGCATCGGCCAGCGTTCAATTGTCATCAGGCTTTCGTAGCCTTGCTGTGCGCTGCTCAACACATCGGAACATTCTCGTAAGGGCGGCTGGGAATTGACTACAAGACTGGTGTTGCCGGCGAGCAAGCGGCCCTTCCTGGGGCGCTTCCTGGTCCGTTACAAGAACCTGCTGGCGCTGCTGCTGGGCGCTTGCCTGGTGATTCCCCTGGGGCTGCTCCTGCTCCGGCCGGCCTCGGTGCCCGACCTGAGCCACGGCAACGGGGCCGGGCTCCAGGCCCTGACGGCCGCCTGGGACAAGGGCGAAATGATTGTGCTGGTGCGGCACATGGAGCGCTGCGACCGCTCCAATGCCGCGTGCCTGGGCCCGGCCGATGGCATTACCGACCGGGCCCGCGAGGTGGCGGTGGGGCTCGGCGCGCAGTTCGAGCACCTGGGCCTGGAGCGTACCGATATCTACAACAGCCCGTTGACGCGCACCGCGCAGACCGCGAGCTACATGTTCAGCAAGGTCAGCAGTGGCGATGGCTGGCTGTTCAACTGCAAGAACACCATGTTGCGTGATGTCATGGCGCACAAGGTCGCCGGGCGCAACCTGGTGCTGGTGACCCACAGCGAATGCATGGCGCAGATGGAGCAGGACCTGAAACGGGCGACCCCGACCCTGGGGTACGGCGCTTCCCTGTTCGTCTCCACCGATACCCTCAATGGCGCGCCGAAGATGCTCGGCCTGATCGAGGCCAGTGACTGGCGCTCGGTGAACCTCAAGCCCTGACCGCAGGCGGCCGCTCCGTGTAGCTGGCCTTCAGGGGCATAGGAAGCGGCTCAAGGTGGCAGCAGGTCCGGCTCGGCCGGTGGCGTGCCAGCCGCTGGCGGGGTGGCTGCCGGGCCGTCGTTGATGCGCTGCGGGCTGATCAGGTTGGTGAACTCCTCGATCAGGCGCTGGATCGCTTCCGGCGGCTGGCAGTCGCGAAACTCCATGCTGATCTGTACCTCGTCCGGGTCGCGTTCCTGGCCGTCACGCTTGCCGCTGCCGAAGGTGACGAAAAACTTCTCGCTCTGCAGCTCGCCGTTCTCCAGATCGTGGCTGGCCTTCTGCAGCTCGGTGGCCTGCATGCGCACCGACAGGTCGACAGTCATCTTGTGCAGGGCCAGGCCCTTGGGCGAAACCAGCGCAATCAGCGGCACATTGATGATGTGGTCTTCGTTGAGCGCCACCTCGACCATCTTGGCCTTCATCGGCGTGCCCAGGTCGTCGACGTTGTAGTCGAAGAACTGGTCGAACAACTTGATGTACTGCTGGGCGATCAGGTTGTGGGTGGCGGCTGCAGCCTGATGCATGCCGCGGGTGATATGGCTCAGGTCGCTGGCGGACATGGGCTCCTTGCTGCGAGAAAAAAACGCCATGGATCACGCTCCTTGTTCGGTGGCTGAAGTGCCCCGCCATGAAGGCGGGGCGGGTTACTGGGGCGAAGGCGCGGTGTGGATCAACCGCCGGTACCGGTTTTCTTCTCGTCCGCGGCATCGGGCATTTTCAGCGCGTTGGCGGTCGGGAGCTTGTCGGTGTCGGTCGGTTGAGTGCTAGGCAGCCGCACAGGCTTGGTGGCTGCGTCGGTGAGGAAGTCGATGACCCGCATCAGGGCTTCCGGTGGGTCCTGGCGGACGATCTTGGTGCTGATGGCGTAGCGGGCGCGGGTGTCGGTCTTGCGGGTCTGGGTCGATTTGTGGCTCGCCGCGCCCTTGACCGAAACGCTGAACGGGCCCCAGCCCATCTTCGCCTCGAAACTGCCGGAGGCTTCGGTGCTGCTGGTGTCCTCGGCCATCTGGCTGATGGTCAGCTCGAACTCGATGGAGCCTTCCTCGATGGTGATGTTGGGGTGACTGATGGCCGCCAGCAACGGGATGCGCATCGACTTCTTCACGGTGCCCTTGTACACCCCCTGCTCATCCACCAGGGTTTCGTCGTAGTCGAACTGCACCGAAACCGCCTGGCCGTTCTGAATGCACACGCCCATCAGGAAGTCCGCATAGGCTTTGCTCGCGGCGACCTGCGCCTGAATCATCGCCATCAGTGGACCGGTGATCATCTTGTCCAGGGGCAGGGCGGCGATCACGCCGCCAATCAGGCCCTTATCGATATCTGCCATGGTCTAGCTCCTTGTTCTTTGTTGCGCGAAATGCGCCCTTGCAGGTTAAGAAAGCCGTGAAGGCCGATTCAGCAGGAATCGATTACCGGTGAGTGTTGGCATCCAGGCGGCGGATGTTGCCGATCTGCCGCAGGCTCAGGCCGTACTTGTCCGCCAGCACACTGCGGGAAATACCGCCCAGGCTTTCCAGTTGAATGTGCTGGTTGCGGATCTGCCGGCAGAAGTGGTCGGCCTTGGGGATCTCCAGGGCCAGGCCGGCGAAACGCTCGATCAGCGCGTTGAGGGCGTCGGGCGGCAGGATCAAAGCCAGGGAGGTACGTTCGGCATGCTTGGGGATGTACTTGGGGCGGCCGCCGTATTCACGGGTCAGGCGGTAGGCATTTTCCAGTCCGATGCAGTCGATGAGGGCCTGGAGCGAGTGAGGGAGCTGGCGAACATCGATGAGTACGAGGTCTTTCACGTCCATTTGGTACCTCCTTGGAATTATGGATAAGGCTGGTTTGATCCTAAGGAGGTGTCTCGTCCTCTGTTCAGTGGGAAATTTCCCCCCTATTAAGGGGAACTATTACATTCTGATGTTGTATCGGTCGCTGGTGGTGCACTGGATTTTCCTAAACTGGATGAGGAAAAATCCATGTCACGCTACGCGATTGATTTCAGTTTTATCGCCGCTCTGGAGGGAGCTGCCATTACCCGCGGTTATGTGCCCGATCCGGACAAGAGCAAGAGTGGCGTCACGGTGGGCACAGGCTTCGATCTGGGGCAACGGAACGTAGAGGACCTGCAGGCGCTCAATCTGCCGGCGGACCTGATCCGGCGACTGACCCCCTACCTGGGGCTGAAGGGGCTCAAGGCCAAGGCGTTTCTCGACGGCCAGCCCTTGAACATCAGCAGTGACGAGGCGCTTTTGGTGGACGAGGCATTCAAGGCGCCCTTCGTCGATCTTCTGGCAGCGAACTACACCAAGGCCAGCGGAGTGGACTTCGCTCAACTGCCGGCACCGATGCAGACCGTTATCGCCTCGGTGGCCTTTCAGTACGGCAACCTGGCCAGTCGCACACCGAACTTCTGGGCCCAGGTGGTGGCCCGCGACTGGAAGAGTGCCCTGGCCAACCTGCGCAACTTTGGCGACAGCTACGGCACTCGCCGGCGCAAGGAGGCTGATCTGCTGGGCTCGCAGCTAACCTCGTAAGTGCTCGCCGCCCAGGCTCAAGGCCTGGGCGGCTTGCCGGTTTCAAGGGCAGGGGTAGGTTTGCAGCAGGCTGGCGTTGCCCATGTGGCTGGTGTCGTCGGGTTGTGTGCCGCTGGGCAGCGAGCGCCAGTCCACCAACAGGCACATGGCCTTGAGGGAAATGCCCTTGGCCTGGCCGATGGGGTTGGAAAACTCATAGCGGTACAGCGCCTGGGTGGTGTTCTGCGGGGTTACGCTGCTGGCATTGATCAAGGTGCTGCGAGCCATGTCCGGCAGTTTGTCCTGGCTGACGGTAAAGCGCGGTTGCTCGCCCTGGTGGACGAACACGCCCTGGTCACGAGAGCGTTTCCACAGTTGCTGCCACTGGCTGCTGCCGGCGACGGTGCTCAGGGTGGCGGCGTAGGCCTTGAGGGTGGCGGGCGGCACCTGGGCGGTTTCCAGGGCGTGGGCAGCGCTGGCCAAGAGGCTCAGGCCGATGATCAGTGAACGCAGAATCAACATGGGAATAACTCCTTTTCCAGGCCGCAACGGCCCGACACGAACACGGGGGAAGTCTCCGCGGCGACAGGCTGTCGCCGGGGAGCAAGGCTTAGCGGGCGTCGAGGTAATCCCAGCGCAGGCCTTCCTTGTTGTTTTTAGCAGTCAATTCCTTGGCCACGGTGTTCTCGATGGCGTTGACGTTGATGTTTTCCACTTCGAGGATGTTTTTGTTCGCCAGTTGCTGGCGGAACTCGGCCTTGTTGGTGAGGAACTGGCAGGCGTGTCCCAGCTCGTGCATCAGCACCAGGGCGGGGGACAGGCGCTCGACCCGGTCGCTGCTGAATAGCGCGAGGAATTTCTGGAAATTGCTCAGGTCCGGCTGCTTGTATTTTTTCTCGATGGCGTACACCTGGGACTTGAGGTTCCACACCACGCGCCCGGCGGAAGTGGTGGAGGTGGCAGCCGGAGGAATCCAGCGGTCGGTCTTGTCCGCTGCCGACGAGTTGGTGACTTCCACGATCAGCTCTTCCTTGACGGCGATCAGTTCGTCGATCAGGAAGCTGGCCAGGTCGGATTGGCGCAGATAGTGGCAGGCATCGTCGAAACGCTTCTGGGCGACGGCCTGGTCCAGGGTCGTGGTTGTAACGGTGATGGTCATGACTGACTCCTTTGAGGAAATGCCCGTCAATGGGCAGGAGTCATGGTTTCAAGGGCGGTGAGCGGGTATCAGCGGGAAAGGATTCAAGGGGTGGCGTTCAAGGGGGCGGGGGCAAGGGGCGGGGCCACGGGGATGGGCATTTCAATGTCGCGCGAGTAAAGTGCCGCGCCCGGGAAATGAATCCCGGACGCTTTTTCCATGGAGTTGCGTCGTGAAGCACATCAGCAAAGTCGTTGCCTCTGCCTGCCTCGGTCTGGTTCTTGCGGGCTGCACCGGCACCCCGATGAAAACCCAGCAGTTGGACAGCAGCCAGTACACCGTGATCGGTCACAGTGAAGCGACCGCCACCGGCATCATGTTGTTCGGGGTGATCCCGATCCAGCAGAACAGCCGTTTCGTCCGCGCGCAGACTGCGGCGATCAAGGCCAAGGGCGGCGACGCCCTGATCAACACCCAGGTCCAGGAAAACTGGTTCTGGGCCTGGGTCCTGAGCGGCTACACCACCAAGGTCTCCGGTGATGTGGTCAAGCTGAAGAACCCTCAGTAAGCCTCGCCCGGATAGACAAACGGCACCTGATTCAGGTGCCGTTTTCGTTGCTGGGTCAGTGGCCCGGCGCGAGGCTGACGAAGTGGTAGGCCTGGCGGCTGACCATGAGGGTCTTGAGGATCTGCAATGGCGGCTTGGGCGTCTGGTCGCCGCCGATGACGGCGACATGCTGCGGCGACTCGGCGAGAAAGGCCTGCAACTGCGCTTCGGTCTGCAGGTCCTTGAGCAGGCTCTGGGTGTAGAACACGCTGGCGCCGGCGATGCGTTCGTTGGCCTGGTACAGCGCCAGCTGGTGCCCGCTACCCTGCAACGCCATGATCCGGTCGGTCACTGGAACGAACGACAGTTCGCGGTCGGCCCTGGGCGCGGCCCATTGGGCGTTGGCCAGATAGCCGCCGATCACCAGGGCCATGAGCGTTATCAGCAAGCCCTTGCGCTGGCGCCCCACGGCACTCCAGAAACCCGTGCCCGGGGCCCGCTTGGCCAGGCGCTGGTAGAGCACTGCGCCATATTCCGCCGCCAGCACCGCCGCGGCCGGGGTCAGGGACATCAGGTACACCGTGCGCTTGCTCGAAGCCAGGCACAGCAAGGCGAACTGCGCCAGCAGCCAGAGGCTGAAAAACAGCAGGTAGCGGTTCTGCACCAGGGTTTTACGGAAATGCCACAGGCCCAGGTAAACCAGGATGTTCCACGGCAGGAAGGCCTGGGGCAGCTTGGCCAGGTAGTAGTAGAAGGGCTCGTAGTGTCCGGCCTCCTCGAAGGAGCCGTCGAAGCGCCCGACGCTGTTGGTCCACAGCACTTCCCCCAGGGCCTGCAGGCCGCCGCGCTGGTAGAGCATGTACAGCCAGATCATCAGCGGCACCAGCCCCAGCAGGGTCAGCAGGCCCGGGCGCAGCCAGTGGCTGAAGGTGAAGCGCTTGTCGATCAGGCTGTCGGCCAGCAAGTAGGCGAAGATCACCACCCCGGGCATGGCCAGGCCGAGCACGCCCTTGCTCAGGGTGGCGATGGCGATCCCGCCGGCGAACGCCAGCCAGGAGAGCCGCGCCGGCTGCTGCGCGGCCTGGCGTCGATGGGCCTGGAAAAACGCCAGCAGGGCCAGGGTTACCCCGAGGCTGAGCAGGGCATCCTCGCCCACGCCGCGCACGTTGCTCCAGTAACTGGCCATGGTCGCCAGCATCAGCCCGGCCATGGCCGCCAGGGCTGCCGGCCGGCCAAAGCGGCGCAGCATGGCGTACAGCAGCATCACGCTGAACAGCCCGGCGAAGGCCGAGGCCAGGCGCACCGCCAGGGGCGTGCCGCCGAAGGCGCGGATGGCCCCGGCATCGAGCCACAGGCTCAGCGGCGGTTTTTCCAGGAATGGCGTGCCGAACAGGCGCGGTGTGACCCAGTCATCGTCCAGGTGCATCTCCATGGCGATCCCGGCCACCCGGGCTTCGGTGGAACCTTGCAACTGGTGGTTGCCCAGGGCGAAGAAGAACAGCAGGCAGGCCAGCAGAAACAGTAGCGGAGCGGGTCGTGACATGAGTTGTGCGCCGGCAGGTCGAGGGGCGCAGCCGGAAGGCCGCGGGCAAGCCCGAAAGTATACGTAGGCAAGTCTTAACGAATTGTGAACAAGTAGGGGTAAAACGTGCGGATGTTCGCCGGCTGTGCGCGGGTTAGCCCATGGCCTGCTGGTAGGCGGCCACGGCTCGCGGGAACAGCTGTTCGTAGAGGGGGTAGGCGATGCCCAGCACGGTGATCTCGATGGCATCGGCGCCACATTCGGCGGAGTAGTCCTGAATGCTCACGCCCAGGGCAGGCACGGGTTGGTCGAGGTGGTGTACTACCAGGTGCAGCCCGCTCTGGCTCGCTCCTGCCAGTGCACGAACCTGCTGCTGGAGGCCGGCATAGGCCGGGGCGGCGATGAATTGGCCGAAGGCCACACCCATGGGCGGGTCGGCCGACTCCAGGGCCGACCAGCCGAGCAGGGTCGAGCCCTGGTAGACCTTGAACCTTGCTGGAGTATCCGGGTGGGCGGGCATGGGGGGCTCTGGTGAGGGATCAGGTGAGGGCGCTTTCCTGCTGTTGCCGGCTGATGCGCCCGCGGCCCCAGGCCGACAGCGCCTCGACCACCGGCTGCAGCGATTGCCCCTCTTCGGTCAGGCGGTATTCCACCCGCGGCGGCACCTCGGCGTACACCGTGCGCGCCACCAGGCCGGCGGCTTCCAGGTCCCGCAACTGCTTGGTCAAAAGACGTTGGGAGATCCCCGGCAGGCGCCGTTGCAGTTCATTGAAACGCAGGAACTCGTTGGCCAGCAATTGATGCAGGACCACACCTTTCCAGCGGCCGTCGATCAGGTCCAGGGTGACCTCCACCGGGCAGCCTGGAATGTCCTGGTAGTGTTTGTTTTTCATCGCCTGACGGTCCTTTTGCGTAGCAGGTACGCAAAAGTACCCTACTTGTGCGGGCAGGGCATGAGGGATTTAAGTGTGCGCTTTCAACCGCCAAGGAAGCTCTGCAATGAAGGCCATCGCCTACCTCAAAGGCTCGCACCTGTCTGACCCCCACGCGTTCTGCGAGGTGCAACTGGCCCCGCCGCCACTGGAACCTCATGACCTGCTGGTGGCGGTCGAGGCGGTATCGGTCAACCCTTTGGACACTAAGGTCCGCGCCGGCCAGGTGGCGGTGCCCGACGAGGTGCGCACCCTGGGCTGGGACGCCAGTGGCGTGGTCCGCGCGGTGGGTAGCGCGGTGACCCTGTTCGCCCCTGGAGATGCGGTGTTCTATGCCGGCACCTTCACCCGCGAGGGGGCCAATGCCGAGCTGCACCGGGTCGATGAACGCCTGGTGGGGCACAAGCCCAAGCGCCTGTCCTTTGCCCAGGCGGCGGCCATGCCGTTGACCGCGCTGACCGCCTGGCAATTGCTCTTCGAACGCCTGGGCCGGGTGCCCGGCGACCTGTCCCGGCAGGGCACGCTGCTGATTGTCGGTGGCGCCGGTGGCGTGGGTTCGGTGCTGATCCAGCTGGTGCGCCAGCTGACCGGGATGACGGTGATCGCCACCGCCTCGCGGCCGGACAGCCGCCAGTGGTGCCTGGACCGGGGGGCCCATCAGGTGTTGGATCATTCCCGCTCGCTGGTGCCGCAAGTGGCCGCCCTCGACCTGCCGCCACCGAGCCATATCGCCGCCCTGACCCACACCGCCCGGCACTATGCCGAGCTGAGCGAAATCATCGCGCCCCACGGCCATCTCGCGCTGATCGACGATCACGACTTCTTCGATGCGCTGCCGCTCAAGGCCAAGAGCGTGTCCTTGCACTGGGAGATGGTTTTCACCCGGGCGCTGTTTCAGACCCCGGACATGATCGAGCAGCACCACATCCTCAACCGGCTGGGGCAACTGCTGGACCAGGGCGTGATACGCAGCACCTTGAATGAAGTCATTCACCCCTTCAGCGCCGACAGCCTGCGCCGGGCCCATGCCCGGGTGGAGCAGGGCGGCCTGCTGGGCAAAGTGGTAGTGGCCCGCGAGGCCGAGCCCGGCGCCTCGTTGTAGAGGCTGTCGCGGTCAGCGCAGGTGGCGCCCGCTGCGCCACCAGAAGACGCCGCCGAGGAAGGCCCCCGCACAACCGAACAGCGGCGCCAGTGGCAGGTAGCGCGGCAAGCCCTCGGGTAGCGGTTCCTCTTCGGCCGGGTCGGAATAGAAGGTGGAAGGGGCCAGGCTCGCGACCACGGGGATGGTCGGCATGGCGGCCACCGCGCCGCTGAACAGGTAGATCAGCACGTTGCGCCAGGCAAAGCGCTGGGCCAGCCAGAAGAACAGCGCGCAAGGCAACGCCGTGAGAATGCCGGTCAGCACGCCACTGACGACCAGGGTCAGCAGGCCCACGAACAGCGTCTGCAGAATGATGTTGCCGTTCAACGAACCGGCGCTGGCCAGCATCGTCAGCATCAGCAGCAAGGCCAGCACCGTGGCCAGGGCCGTGACGCCGATGAAGTAAGCGGCGAACCAGTCTTCCGGCTGCACGCTGCGTCGGGGTGGAGTTGTTGTGGACATGGAAAGGATCGCTATAGGGGTGGCTGTTTTGGCCCTGCTCCAGGGGTGGGTTGCCTGGCGTCGGGCCGGTGGTGAAAAAAGGCTCGGTTCAGCGCAAGTGACGCCCGCTGCGCCACCAGAACAGCCCCCCCATGAACACCCCACAGCCGCCGAACATCGATACCAGCTGTAAATAGTGCAGCGCAGCGCTGACGCCGTGCGGGAGGTTGAAGAGTTCGGGGAGCAGTTGGGTCATCACGGGAATGGCGAACTGCGCCGCCAGGGCTCCGCTCACTAGGTAGATCCACAGGCGACGCCAGTTAAAGCGCTGGGCCAGCCAGAAGAACAGGATGCACGGCAAGGCGGCGATCAGGGTAATCAGCACCAGGCTCACCATCAGCACCGCCACGCTGAACGACAGGGAGTCCAGCAGCGCCTTCCACGGGGTCTCGCTGGAAGTCAGCAGTATCAGGTTGAGCACCAGCATCAGGGCCAGGGACAGCCCGGCGACGCCGATGAAGTAGGTGGCGATCCAGTGACCGCGGTTCAGGGTGCGAACGGATTGGGGCGCTTGGGACATGGTGGGCACGGGCCTCAGGCTGAGAATGACCGGAGCAAGGCTATCGGCAGCGAGCCTGTCTGTTTGTGGAGTTTGCGTGTTTTTTTCGCGGTCGACGCGCTCTGGTGGATGACTCCGGGGCAGAAAATCCCTTATACAGGCAGTGGCCCGTCGGTCGTGCATGGGCCCGGTTTGCACCCCCCCACCCAGAAGGAGATGGACATGTTCAAGTTCCTGGATATTACCGAGTTGCCCCGTACCCCTGCGCATCGTGATTCAGGCTCCGTCAGCGGAGCGATCAATGCCTGGGAGCTGAAAAATCGGGCTCTCAATACGAAGGGGTTTGTTACATGTCCAAAGAATTACTCGGAGTTTCTGCTGTAGGGCTGATGGTGCTGGGCGAGTTCTGCGCCATCTACAGTGAAGTGGTGGTGGCGCGGCTGGCCCATTCCGGCAACACCTCCGGTGCCGAACTGGCGTTGCCAGTGCTGATCATGTGCCTGGGCGGTATCTGCCTGCTGGCGGCCTACTGGCTGGGTTACGTGGCGGTGGGCGACATCTGGATCATCACCGTGGTCTCGGTAACGTCGCTGCTGCTCCTGGAGCCGCTGGTGATCTGGGCCCTGTTCCAGCAGGCGCCCGGGCGCGGTGCCTTGATCGGCTTCTGCCTCGGCGCGCTGGGGATGTTGTCCGCCGTGTTCCTCTAGCACGGCCTCGCTCCGGCTCGGGTCCTTCAGGCCCGGGCCCGGGCAAAATAGCGGCTGGGCGTCTCGCCCAATACCTTGCGAAACACACCGCTGAACGCACTCGGGCTGCTGTAGCCCAGGTCGCTGGCGACCCGGGTCACGGCCTCGCCCTGGCCCAGGCGCACCACGGCAGCCAGCAGGCAGGCCTGCTGGCGCCACTCGACGAAGCTGATGCCGGTGTGCTGGCGGAACAGCCGGGTGAAGGTGCGGCGGCTCATGCCGGCGCGCTCGGCCATTTCATCGATCCCCAACTCCAGCGAAGGTTGCTCCAGCGCCTCGCGGCAGGCCCTGGCCAGCCGTGGCTCGCGGGGAAGCGGAGCATTGAGGGCAAGGGCCGGCATGGCCGCGACTTCATGCAGCAGCAGGTTCATCACCTGGCCCTGCACGCTGCCCACGGCGTAGCGCGGGGGAATGGCCGTGGCCCGCAGCAGCAACTGGCGCAGCAGCTCGGACACCTCCCGCACCTGGCATTGTTCCGGCAGGCCCAGGCGCTTGGCTGCCCGGGGCCGTACATAGGTGTTGAGCATGGTCACCGGCCCGCTCATGTGCATGGCGTGGGGCACGCCGGCCGGCACCCAGATGGCCCGCTGCGGCGGCACCACCCAGTTGCCCTGGTCGCTGAAGACGCTGATCACCCCCGTGGCCGCATAGGCGAACTGCCCGCGCCGATGCTGGTGCTCGGCGAAGTACAGGCCGTCGGGGTAGTCGATGGCGGTGACCACCACATCCCGCGGGGTATTTTCGTAAGGATCGATATCGATGGGTTGCATGGCCCGAATCTACTGATAATTGACCTAATACTGCAAGCGGGCCATGGCGCGCCGGGGCGATAGTTCGGCCCCGGCCGGGGAATGACCCGCGGCCGCCTGTCCTGGACCGCGCGACATGCAGAAAAAACACCTGTTCCTGGCCCTGTTGGTGACGGCCTTGTGGGGCCTGAACTTTCCCATCACCAAACTGGGCCTGGCCAGTATCGATCCGTTGCTGCTCACCGCCCTGCGTTTCACCCTGGCGGCGCTGCCCTGGGTGTTCCTGGTGCCGCGCCCGCCGGTGGCATTCGCCTGGCTGGCGGCCTACGGGCTGATTTTCGGCGTCGCCATGTGGGCGCTGATCAACCTGGGGATCGATCACGGCGTGGCGCCGGGCACGGCTGCACTGTTGATCCAGTTCAGTGCCTTTTTCTCCCTGGGCTGGGGCGTGCTGCTGTTCGGCGAGCGCCTGCGCCTGCAACAGGTGCTGGCCACGGCCATTGCCCTGTGGGGGCTGCTGCGGATCATTGGCGACAGCCCCGGGCATGCCACCAGCCTGGGTTATGCCCTGCTGCTGGTGAGTGCATTCAGCTGGAGCGTGGGCAACGTCATCATCAAGCGCTGCGGGGTGCGTGAGGTGTTCGCTTTCGTGGTCTGGGCGAGCCTGTTTGCGCCATTGCCGCTGCTGGCATTGACCTGGGTAAGCCACGGGAGTGCGCCGTTTCTGCAACTGGCCGGGCAGGTGTCCGTCAGTGCGCTGCTGTCGCTGATGTTTCAGGTCTATGCGGCGACGCACTTCTGTTACTGGGGCTGGAACCTGTTGCTGCGGGAGTATCCGGTCTCTCGGGTGGCGCCCTTGTCGTTGCTGATCCCGGTGTTCGGCATGGCCGGGTCGGTGTTGATCCTGGGGCAGCGGGTCGGGGTCGATGAGGCTGTATCCATGGGCCTGATCCTGCTGGCGCTGGCAGTGGGGCAGTTCGACTGGCGCCGGCTTATCACCCTGGGTCGCCGTTCCCTGTAGCCGCTGCCGCAGGCTGCGAACGCTCTGGGGGCACTGTCGCAGGAAGCGCAGGGACCCTGAGGCCGCCAGAGGTTTGCCTGAAGATCGCCAGGCAAGGCCCTGCGGGCCTTTTCGCAGCCTCGCGGGCTCGGCAGCGGCTACAGTCGGCTGTGCGGAGCGGGTTTTTTATCCTTGTTCAGGCACCGTTCAGGGGCTGCGCGAGCAACATGTCCAGCCTTATGCCTCGCTTTGGGTGCGGCGCTTTCTGGTGGGGCGAAGATGGTTCGAGAAACGCGTTTGAGTATTGAGGTCTGGGGTATTTACCTGGTGGCCCTGCTGCTGTTCACCTTTGGCATCTGGGACCAGCAGCCCCAGGGTTTCGACGGCCGTTGGGCGCTGTTCCTGCAGGAAATGTTCCGCCACGGCGCCAGCCTGTTCCCCACTACCTACGGCCAGCCATACCCGGACTACCCGGGCACCGCGACCTTCTTCAGCTACCTGTTCGCCCAGGCTTTCGGCGCCCCCAACCACCTGGCCAATATCCTGCCCACCGCGCTGGCCTCGGCCGGGGTGCTGGCGCTGCTGTATCGCTTGCTGGCGCCTTCGGGGCGCACCTGGGCACTGCTCGCGGTGCTGCTCACGGCGCTGACCAGCCAGCTGTTGGACAAGTCCCGCTCGGTGTGCCTGGACCAGATGGTTTCCCTGCTGTGCCTGGGCACCTTCTACCTGCTGCACAGCGGCGAGCAACTGGGCTCCCGGCTGCGGTTGTGGGCGGTGCTGCCGCTGCTGGTGCTGGCCTTTGCCATTCGCGGGCCCCTGGGGCTGGTGGAAGTCTGCGGGGTGGCCTGCACCTACTGGCTGCTGGGGGACAGCCGCACCCGCGAGGCGCGGCTGACGCTGATCAAACGGGTGCTCGCCTATGGCGTCAGTGGCCTCCTGTTGCTGGCCGGCTGCTGGTGGCTGCTGATGCAACTGGCCTATCTCGCTGGTGGCGAAGATTTCGTCCGTCAGGTCTACAACATGCAGGTGGTCGGGCGCCTGGATGAAAGCGGCGAGCCGTTCTACTTCTACTTCCAGCTGGCGCTGTACCGCTACTTCCCGGTGGTGCCCCTGGCCCTGGCGACGCTCTGGGTATTGCGCCGGCAATGGTCGCAGCGCCATGTGAACCCGCAGCTGCGCCTGGTACTTCGGCTGGGGGCCTGTGGCCTGATGATCCTGCTGGGCCTGTCGGTGCCGCACTTCAAGCGCGCCTATTACATCCTGCCCATGGTGCCGATGTTCGCTGCGGTGGCGGCCTACGGCCTGCTCACGGCCCGGGGCTGGCTGGGCAAGGTGCGCAGCGGCTACCTGTGGCTGGTGGGTTTGTTGCCGGGGTTGTGCATCCTGGTGCTGTTCGTCCTGCGCCACAGCTGGCACAAGCACGGTTACTGGCCGCCGGTGTCCATGCCGTTGCTGATCGCGATCTTCGTCGTGTTGCAGCTGCTGGCGCTGTATGGCTGGCGCAAGACCCTGGGCAGTTTCGGGCGGCGTCTGGTGCTGCTCAGCGGCTTGGCCCTGGCGGCGCAATGGACGCTGCTGGTGGCGGTGGTGGACCCGGCCAAGGATCTGCAGTTCGACACTAAGGCCTTCGTTTCCCAGGTGGAGCAGTTGCGCCAGGTCAGCCCCGGGCCGCTGGTGTTCTTCAACCTGGGCCAGGACACCTGGGCGGTGCGCTACATGATGAACCTGGACCACGACGAACAGCCGCTGTTCGTCAGCGGCGACGACCCCGGGCACTTGGACTCGCTGCCCCATGACTCCTGGGTGATGATCGCGCGCAAGGACCGGGGGCTGCTGGATAACACCTCCCTGGAGAATCAGTTGCCGGTGTTCGAGGGGCGGCTCAACGACAACCCCTGCCTGGTGTTCCAGTTGCAATAAGTGCTTGGCAGGGCCTGGGGCGGGCCGTATTTTGGCCACTGTCATCCGCGGGATAACCAGGGAGTGGTCATGCAATATCAGGTTCGTCCGGCCGTACCGGCCGATGCTCCACAGGTCAGCCAGGTGATCCTGGCGGCCTTGCTCGCCAGCAATGCCCAGGACTACCCCGCCAGTGTGATCGAGCGGGTCCAGGCCAGCTTCACCCCCGATGCAGTGCGCCAACTGATGCAGCGCCGGCAGATGTTTGTCGCCCTGGTGCACGGGGAATTGCGGGGCACCGCCAGCCTCGACGGGCGTGCGGTGCGTTCGGTGTTTGTCGACCCGGCCTACCACGGCCAGGGCCTGGGGCGGCAACTGATGGCCGCGGTCGAGCAGGCGGCGCTGGATTCGGGCCAGACCTCGCTGGTGGTGCCCTCGTCGGTCACCGCTGAAGGCTTTTATGCCCGCCTGGGCTTTGTCCGGGTACGCGAGCATTACGAGGGCGAGGAGCTGACGCTGATCATGGAGCGGGCCCTGGTGGCCACTGAGACCGGGCCAGGGCTGGGCTGATTCAGGCCGGTTGCGCAGCAATCACCAACACTTCGATGCGGTAGTGCGGCTTGGCCATGGGCGCCTGCACGCAAGCCCGCACCGGTGCCTGGACACCTTCGAGCCAGGCATCCCAGAGCAGGTTCATGGCCGGGTAGTCAGCCATGTCCTTGAGCCAGATCTGCGCGCTGAGCAGGTGGCCCTTGTCGGTGCCGGCCCTGGCCAGCAGGGCGTCGATCTGTTGCAGCACATCCTGCGTCTGGGCGCGGATGTCCCCTTCGGTCAATTGCGAAACCTGGCCTGCCAGGTAGACGGTCCGGTTGTGGATCACGGCCTGGCTGAAGCGCGCGGTGGTGCCGATTCGCTGGAGGGATGAGGTCATGTCGAGGTCCATTGGTTCGTCCATTGGTTCAAGGGTGGAAAGGTCAGTTGTTGTCGCTCAGGCCGGCCCCGGCGCCCAGCAGGCGCGAGGCTTCGGAGGCCGGCACGTAGGTGCGGGCGGCCAGGTGATCGAGGTCGTGCTGGGGGCTGTCGCCCAGGTCCGGAATGCTGCCCGCCAGAGGCTTGCCGAGGGTGCCGGCAGGATCGGTGCAAGCGCAGCGCACCTGGGCGGCTGTGGCGGCGCCGAGGTTCTGCGCACGTACCAGCCAGGCTTCGCCCGAGGGGGAAAACTTCAGGCAGCAGCCGTTCCAGGACAGCTCCAGCCACAGGCCGAGCTGGCGCGCGGTGGCGCTGGCAAAGGGCAGCAGCAGTTGCGGGTGCGCCACCTGCCGGAGCTCGATGCGGCCGTTGCTGCGCAGCAGGTAGGCGTGGTCGCTCAGGGTCGCCCCGGCAATCAGCGGGCACAGGGCATGCCCTGGCACCTGCCAGGGCTCGGCGCTGACATCCGGGGCCAGTTGCTGGTAGGCACAGCCGTCATTCTGTCGCAGCTGCGTGGCCAGCACGCCGGGCCCGTCGAGGCCGTGGGCCGAGAGCCAGCGCGCGGCCTTGCCGGCTTCCTCCGCCAGGCCCCAGGACAGCCCGGCACCGCGGGCGGCTTTCTTGCACAGGCTTTCGATTTCATTCAACGAGGCATGCACGGCGCTGCTCCTGGCTGTCGAGGTTGGGGTAGGACCAGTCGTCCGCGGCCATCTGCCCCAGCTCATGGGGGAAGGGCGCGTTCTGGTAGAGGGTGATGCGTACCCAGCGATCCGAGCGCGGGTCGAAGTGGGTGGCGCCGAAGAACGACAGCTTGCAGCGCAGCAGGTCGATGGGCAGCAGCGCCTGGTCGATCAGGTTGTCCTGGATGTCGGCGTAGGGGAACGCTGGCGCCAGTTGCACCCGGCGCAGGCTGTGGCGATGTTCCGGGTGCCGCAGCAGGAAGCTGGCGACGCTTTGCGCGTCGCTCCAGCCGGGCAGGGCGGCTTGCAACTGGGCGATGTCCCGGGCCACTGCCAGGGGCTGCTCCAGGTCTTGCCCGGGCTCGGCAAAGCGCTGGCCGATCCGCGGTTCGAGTTTTTCCTCGGAGACGTACCAGAACAGCGCGCGGCTGGCTTGGCTGGAAAAGTCGATGGCCGCGACCCAGGAATAATGCTCGTCGAGTATCTGCCGCAGGCGGCCGATGCTCATGCTGCCGTCGACGCTGAAGCTGGCCTGCTCATCGGCCTGCATACCGGCGCCCAGCTCATCCACCAGGTGGCCGTAGGGCTCCAGCAGCAGCGACACCAGGCATTCCTGGGCTTCCAGCGACAGCGCGCCTTCGGCCCAGCGATAGAGTTCGTCCCAGGGGGAATCCTGCTCCAGGATGCCGCTGGCGAGATGGTGCTCCAGGCGCTGCAGGTCACCTTGCAGTTGCAGGATGCGGCCGTGTTGCAGTTCGTGCTCGGAGTGCCAGTGGCCGATGCCGGCCTGGGCCCGGGTGAGGAATTCGACGAACCGCTGGCGCTCCGCAGCCGATGGCTGGCGCACGGCGCGTACCCGTTGCAGGGCGGTTTCACGGGCCTGTACCCAGTTGTTCAAGAGCACCGGATGGTTCAGCAGGAACGGCGCCATGCCCAGCCCCGTGGAGTTGCCGATGCCCAGACGCCGGCGCAGTTGCGGCTCCAGGGTCACCGCCTGCCGGGGCGCCCGGGCCTGGGCCAGGTGTTCCACCAGGTCCAGGGTGAAGGCGCGGATCAGGAACACGGTGAGCATTTCCGCCTGGAAGGGTGCCGCCAGCTCCGGCCGCTGGGCGATGCTTTCACGGTCGGCCGCGCCGAACTTGCCGCTGCCGTAGACCGCGGTGGTGCGCATCAGGTAGCCGACTTCATCGATGAACTCGCGCTGCGGCTGGCGGCCGGCAGCCAGGGCCTCGATCACATGGTCGAACAGCCGCACCGAACGGTTGGCCCGGGCCATGCACAGCTCGCGGGAGGAAATGCGCCCGGCTTCCTGCTTCGGCACATTGGCCTCCAGGCGGTCCAGGTCGGCGGCATCGGGGATGCCGTCGAACAGGGCGAAGGTGGCATCCCAGGCGGTGGCGATGACCCGGTCCGAGCGCAGTGCCGGGTCCAGGTCATGGGCGAAGGCCACCAGGCTGTAGCTGCGCTGCGGGCCGGTGGCGGTGTACACCGCACGGCCCACGCCCTGGCTGTCGAGGGTCCACAGCGGGCGCTGGAACTGCCAGTTTTCAGCCTTGAGGCGGCGCAGCAACTGGCGCATGAACGACAGCCGGGATTGGTGGAAGGCCCCCAGGCGCGCCGCCTTCATGACGCTGGCGGGTGGTCGCAGGTTCATTCAGAGCACCCCCTGTTCACAGGCCATTTGCCGGGCAATGCGGATCGCGTCCCAGACCGCCGGGAGGATCAGCAGCGACACCGGCACCGCAGTGATCACGATGAACGACTGCAAGGCACTGATGCCGCCCTCACCGAGGGTGATCAGGGTAGCCCCCACCAGGCCCATGCCGGCGCCCCAGAACACCCGCAGCCAGGCCGGGGATTCGGCGTGGTTGCTGCTGATGGCCATGGCCACGGTATAGGACATGGAGCCGGCGCTGGTGACCACCGAGAAGAAACTGAGGAACAGGAACAGCGCCGAAATCAGGTTGGGCAGCGGCATCGACTGGGCCACCCCGAGCAGCAGCGCCTCAGGTTGCACGCCGTGGCTGATCACGCGGCCCGGCGACTGCAGTTCGATACCGATCCCGGTGCCACCCACCAGGGTGAACCAGAGCATGGTGATCAGCGGGGCGGCCACCGACATCAGGGTGATCACCTCACGAATGCTGCGCCCGCGGGAGACCTTGGCCACGTAGATACCCATCATCGGCGCGTAGCCGATGAACCAGCCCCAGTAGAACAGGGTCCAGCTGTTGAGCCAGGCGTTGTCATCGCGGTACAGGGCGGTCTGGAAGAAGCTGGTGACGTGCACCGCCAGGCTCTGGGCCAGGGTTTCGCTGAGGAACAGGGTGGGGCCGAAGATGAACAGGAACGCCGCCAGGCCCAGCATCAGCCACACGTGGACCTTGCTCACCAGCCGCAGGCCGCCCAGGCCCACCACACAGGACAGGGTGTAGATCACCGTCACCGAGAGAATCACCATGGCCTGGACCATGATGGTGTTCGGCACGCCCCACACCGAGTGCAGGACAAAGGCGATCTGCAGGCCGAGAAAGCCCACCGGGCCAATGGTGCCGGCCACCACCGCGATGATTGCCGAGGCATCGGCGAACACGGCGATCGGGCCCTTCAGGGCACGCTCGCCCAGCAGTGGATAGAGCAGGGTGCGCGGCATCAGCGGCAGGTTCTTTTCGTGGTGCAGGTACATGTAGACCACGGTCAGCAGGCTGCCGAGCACCGCCCAGGCCATGAAACCCCAGTGCAGGAACGACTGGGAGAGCGCGGCCACGCCGGCGGCGTCGCTCTTGGCCACGGCGCCGAAGTACGGCGGTGGGGCGATGAAATGCATCATGGGTTCGGCAGCGGCCCAGAAGGCGCCGCCGCCGGCCAGCAGGGCGCACATGATCATCGATACCCAGTTGAAGGTGCTGATGCTGGGCTTGTGCCCGACGCCGCCCAGGCGCACCCGGCCCAGGCGGGTGAAGCCGATGTACAGGCTGGCGCCGAAGGTCGCCAGCATCAGCACCTGCCAGTACAGGCCGAAGTAGTGGGTGCTCCAGGTGAAGGCGTGGCCGATCAGGCTGGAAAGGGTGTTCAGGTCTATCAGGGCAATGACCAGGAACAGCAGGAAGAAACCTCCGCTGATCCAGAAAATCGACCAGTCGAGGGTTCCAGCGGCGCGGCTGTGCAGCGAGCGGGTGTCGATCCCCGCTTTGATTTCGCCTGGAATTTCCATGGTGCCTCCGTGTTGCGTTGTCGATCGCTAATAATTGTTATGGGCGCATTTGTTGTTGTTAGTGCTTGGCGATGACCCTGTTCAGGCCGGACGTCAGGACAATCGGGAAACAGTCGGGGGCCTCAGACCGCGATCTCGTGAGGGTGGACGGCGGCACCTGCCTGGGCCTTGGCCGGAACAAAATTGTTCTCGAAGAAGCGCAGCCAGTTGCCGCCCATGATCGCGGCGACCTCCTGGGCGCTGAAACCCACGCCTTGCAGGCCCGCTTCGATGTTGTGGAAGTCGCGGTTGTCGCGGAACCAGGCCGGCTGGTCGGGGAAGCCCGGTTGCGCCTTGGAGCCTTCGCCGTAGTCGACATCCAGGGTCCAGCGGCCGACGCGCATCCAGTCCACCACGCTGTTGGGCTGGTCCTGGCACAGGTCGGAACCCAGGCCCAGGTGCTCGACGTCCATCAGCTCGGCGGTGCGCGCGATCATTTCGCAGAAGCTCTGCACGCTGCAGGCGCTCTTGTCCTTGAGGTGGTGCGGGTACAGCGAGAAACCGAACATGCCACCGCTCTGGCCCAGGGCCTTGAGCACGGTGTCGGACTTGTTGCGCAGCGCCGCGTGCCAGAACGCCGGGTTGGCGTGGGTGATGGCGATCGGGCGCTCGGAGTGCTCGATGGCTTGCAGGGTCGAGCGTTCGGCGGAGTGGGACATGTCCACCACCAGGCCGACCCGGTTCATCTCCCGTACCACCTGCTTGCCCATGCGGGTCAGCCCCGGGTCTTCCTGTTCATAGCAACCGGTGGCCAGCAGCGACTGGTTGTTGTAGGTCAGCTGCATGAAGCGTGCGCCGAGGCTGTGCACCACTTCCACCAGGCCGATGTCGTCCTCGATGGGCGAGGGGTTCTGGAAACCGAAGAAGATCGCCGTGCGCCCGGTCTGCCGTGCCAGGGCAATGTCGCTGGCCCACTTGCCGTGCAGGATCAGGTGCGAGTAGCGCTGGAACCTGCGGTTCCAGGCTTCGATATTGGCCACCATTTCGCGGAAGGTCTCGTGGTAGGCGATGGTCACGTGGACCGCATCGACGCCGCCTTCGCGCATCTGCTGGAAGATCTTTTCCGACCAGTTGTCGTACTGCATGGCATCGATGCGCGGGCCGCGGCTGGCGAAGGTCTGGGGCAGGCTCATAGTGGCGCCCCCGCGGCGATGTAGCCGGTCTTCACGTGGGTGTAGAATTCCACCGCCGAGCGCCCCTGCTCGCGCGGGCCGTAGCTGGACTCGCCACGGCCGCCGAAAGGCACGTGGTAGTCGGTGCCGGCGGTGGGCAGGTTGACCATCACGCAGCCGACCCGGGCATTGCGGCGAAAGTGGCTGGCGCGGGCCAGGGAGCGGGTCATGATGCCGGCGGTGAGGCCGAAGCGGGTGTCGTTGACCAGGCTCAGGGCCTCTTCGTAGCTGCCGGCCTTGATCACGCAGGCGATGGGCGCGAACAGCTCTTCGCGGTTGATGCGCATGGCATTGCTGCCGCCAATGAACAGCGCCGGTGCCTGGTAGTAACCGGGGCTTTCCAGCTCCAGGCGCTGGCCGCCGGTGAGCAGTTCGGCGCCTTCCTGCTGGCCCAGTTGCAGGTTCGCCAGGTTGGCCTCCAGCTGTGCGGCGCTGGCCACCGGGCCGATCTGGGTGCCGGCTTCCAGGGCGTGGCCGACCTTGAGCGCCTGGGTTGCCGCTAGCAGTTTTTCCACGAAGGCATCGTGGATGCCTTCATGCACGATCAACCGCGAGGAGGCGGTGCACTTCTGCCCGGTACCGCCAAAGGCGCCATTCATCGCGCAGCTCACCGCCAGGTCGAGGTCGGCGTCGTCCATCACTGCCAGGGCGTTTTTCGAGCCCATTTCCAGTTGCACCTTGGTCAGGTTGGCGGCGGCCGAGGCGGCGATGCCCTTGCCCACGTCCACCGAGCCGGTGAAGGAAATGGCGTTGATGCCCCGGTGCTCGATCAGCGCCTGGCCGATCTCGGAACCGGCGCCCATCACCAGGTTGAACAGGCCCGCGGGCAAGTCCTGGCGGGCGATGATCTCGCTGAGAATCACCGCGCTGGCCGGGGTCAGGTTGGCCGGCTTCCACACCACGGCGTTGCCGAAGGCCAGGGCCGGGGCGATCTTCCAGCAGGCGGTGGCCATGGGGAAATTCCATGGCGAAATGATCGCCACCACGCCGATGGGTTCACGGCGGATATCGATCTCGATGCCGTCGCGCACCGAGTCGGCGGTCTGGCCCAACTGGCGCAGGGTTTCCGCAGCGTAGTAGGTGAAGAACTGCCCGGCGCGGTACACCTCTCCAGCACCTTCGGCCATGGGCTTGCCTTCTTCCCGGGACAGGGTCCTGCCGATTTCCGCAGAACGCTGCATCAGCTCCTGACCGATGGCCATCAGCACCTTGTAGCGTTGCTCGAGGCCGCTGCGGGCCCAGATTCGCTGGGCCTCGCTGGCGGCGGCAATGGCACTGTCCAACTGCGCCCGGGAGGCCTGGGCGTAGAGGCCGATCAGGTCGCGGGTGTCGGACGGGTTGCGGTTCTCGATCTCGCTGGCGCCCTTGAGCCATTGGCCGGCGATGTAGTTGTGATGGTTGTCGCTCATGAAATCCTCCAGGGCGGCACGCCAGGCGGGGCGTTGCCTTTGTGCGGTTCTGGGAGGATTATGAGTCGGCCTTGTATTAAGTAAATCTAATAAATTTTAAGGTTGTTTAAGTAAAATTTAAGCTATGCCTTTGCCAGCAGGACGCGCCGCCATGAGCATCAAGATCTCCAATTTGCAGTTTTTCGTCGCGGTGGCCACCAGCCAGAGCCTGACCCAGGCTGCCCAGCGCCTGCACCGCACACCGGCAGCGGTGTCGCTCTCGCTCAAGCAACTGGAAGAGGAACTGGGCGGCGCCTTGTTCGAAGGCGAGCGCAAGAACCAGCTCAGCCCCCTGGGGCGTTTCGTGCTGCTGGAAGCCCAGCGCGAACTGGCGCATTTCGACCGCACCATCAGCACCATCAAGACCTACGCCAAGGCCGAGACCGGCCTGGTGCGGGTGGCGGCGGTGCCGTCCTTCGCCATCACCCTGCTGCCGCCGCTGCTCAAGCAATTCCATGAACAGCACCCGCAGTTCCACCTGGATATCCGCGACATGGATTCCGAGCGAGTGGTGCAAGCGGTGCTCAGCGGCGACGTGGATATCGGCATCGGCACCGTACCGGCGAGCATCCCCAACATCGACCAGGACTTCCTGCTCTCCGACGCCTTCTGCGTGGTCTGCGCCAGCGACAACCCCCTCAACCGCCTGGCGCGCCCGCTGCGCTGGAGCGACCTGGACGGGCAGAACTTCATCAACAGTGGCTTAGGCGCCGAGATCAACGCCGCCGAGTTCCGGCACATCCGCGAGCACTCGACCCTCAGCGTGAGAAACACCACCTCACTGCTGGCCCTGGTGGCCCAAGGCATGGGCGTGACCTTGCTACCGGAACTGCTCAGCCGCTCGGCAGCGGGGGACCAGCTGAATTTCCTGCGCCTGGAAGACCAGCGCATCGTACGCTCGGTGAGCGTGATCACCGCCCCGCGAGAGACGTTGAACCATGCGTCCTATACCTTCTTGAAGGCGCTCAGGGCGGGGCGGTTTGTTTGAAGAGACAGCGCAGCAGATCATGCTGCTGCGCTGTGTTCTTACGATTGATACTTCCGCTAGGTTGTGAGGGTGGTGGTCGCTCTCGAATGCGCTACTGACTAGACCAGGCCATGCAACGATGCTGCTTTTTCACGCGATAATTTCATTGGAAGCTTTCTCCGTACTTCTCAACAGCTAAGGGCGGCAAGTCAGAATTCTTTAGGCGCTATGGTTTTTCTACATCAAAACAAAAAAGCTATTGGCTATGTGAACGCAGTCGGCATACTCGTCGGTCTGAAATGCTTACTTAGACCGAGAGGCCAGGAGGGCCTATGTTTCCTGATGACACCAACTTTACTGGTTATCTCAAATTCAGGGTGCTGACCGGAGATATCAATTTTTCGGCTCTAGTGGATGCGCTGAGCAAGAAAGGCTACATCACCGAAGTTAATTTCCCCGAAGGTGCTGGGCTGTGCTCCAGTCATATGGAGGCGCTCAAGCAAGAGGAGTTTGATGCACTTTTTGCGTTCTTTTATCCCGGTACGTTGAACACCATCAGCCTCAGTTGCATCGCCACGAACAAGGGGGGAGCGTGTCCTACTGGGGCTCATGCCTATGCGTTGATCAATACTAATGTGCTCTCGCTGCAGGAGGGGCACGATGTTTTGGAACGCGAGAACTATGTGAGCGAGTTTTCTGATTTTGACCTGATGAAGGCCAAGGAAAGGCTCCTCGAATACCTCGAGAAGTCGATAGGGCGGTTGGCTGAGAAAGGTGTTCAGGATGAGTTGAAACAACTCCAAGACGACGTGCAGCTAATAGAGGGACGATTGAAGTCTCTTGGCTTGCTGCCTCTAACGGAAGATGAAAAGGTTTGGCAGACGCTGGATGAAAAATTTCCCAGCGCCCGCAGCCGGGATGAGGTTGAACTGGACGGCGTGCGTTATATCAGAGTCTTCCACCCAGCTGAAAAGAACAGTGAAGGGAAGGTGATTAAGTGGGACAAGAGCTGGCGAAAGCTTGTTGAGCAAAGCAACATCTGATACGCCTACGACTCTGTCGAAAAGCCTGGCATTGAGCCAGGCTTTTTCGCCAGTTTGAGTCAGGATCGTTTCGCTTCTGCTTGCGCCATGATGAGGTTCTGCTGCTTTGTCGCCTCGCTCAGAACTTCGGTATAGACGCGCTTCTTCTGCTCGGACTTTGCGTTGCGAATGAAGTCGGCAAAAGGGCTTTTCGCACCTTTGGACCTACCTGGCTTGATCAAAGTCATGGATGCGCTCCTGATGGCATTCCGAGCTTGGCCTCCAGATCGGCCCGTGTGTATCGCTCGGGAATATGGTAGTCAATTCTATCGACCCCCGCTTTGTACAGCCGCCCCGAGTTGTCGATGTGCTTGAGCAGCAGATCCACGTGGACGTCGCTGGCGAACTCTAGCTTAAGCCGGTTTACAACGTCACGCGCTGCGAAGTAGTGATCGATGAAATGCTCTTTGCGAATCCGGCGGCCTTCGGCCTCTTCCCGTGCTTTGACAAACTCCCAGGCCAGGAAAGGGTTTTGGTAGACATACAGGATTTGAACAAAGCGTTTCTTGTTCAAGGAGCGTTGCACATTTCTTCTGGCGACCTCGATATTTGAAAAGGTGCCATCCAAGATAAAGGACTGCCTTTGCGAGATTGCCAGATCGAGTATTTTTTCTACCAGAATCGAGACAGCTCCTTGAAACAGCCATGAGTTGGCTCCGGTGTAGGCTGAGAACTCATGGCGAAGATCATCAGGGTCGATTCTAAGGATCGCGGTATCGGCAAAGAGGTTCACAAGAGCGATGGACGCCTCGGTTTTTCCCGCGCCAGGCGAGCCGGCCATAAAAACTGAAACCGGTGACTCTTCAGTAAGATACTGGTCCCTACTGGCAAGGCGTTTTGCGATTCTTTTCTTATGCGCGCGAGCAAAGTGCAACGCCTCATCAGCGGTTGCCTGCTCCGCCGGCGTCATCGCATGCTTTTCAAGAGCTAAGTCGTTGGTCACGAAAAATACCTTTCTGAGGGCAGCCTTCCAACGCTAGCCCAGCCTTTGCGCAGTACGAGGCCAAAGCTGTAGCAAAAGCTTTCGTAGGGGCGATCGAATTTATCGCTCTCGCTGAATACAAAAAGGCACCCGCGCTAAATGCAGGGTGCCTGATTGATGGGGGGCGAGGGTTCTGAGCGCCTTGCTGAGCTACGCCACCACCACCCGCCGTGGTCGCAGCCAGCCGATCACCACCGCGGCAATCAGCAGGAACCCCAGGTAGCCGAAGAACGGATACACCTGCCCCACCAGGCTGATAAAGCCCACCAGGCTGCCGACAAACGCCAGGGCGCCGGCGGTTATCGAACCGAGGCGGAACTGTCGGGTGCCGGCCGGCAACAGCCGCGCGGAGAAGGAGTACAGGGTGCCCACGGCGGTGTTGAGGATCATGCAGAAGATGATCAGCGCCATCAGCAGCCCCAGGGCCGGAGAGACTTCGCTGGCAATCGACAGCATGGGCATCGGCAGGTCCGCCACGCTGTCCAGGCGCGATAGCAGGCCGAGGCTCATCACCAGCATCAGCACGCCCAGCAGCGCGCCGCCGAGGATGCCGCCCCACATCGCCTGTTTCTCGCCCTTGGCCGCGCCGCCCATGATCGCCAGGATCGGCACCCCGGCAACGATGTTGTAGGACACGTAGAGCAAGGCGCCCAGCAACCAGTGGCTGGCGCCGGCTTCTTGCTTGGCCGCCAGTTGATTGAGTTCACCGAAGCTCAGGTCACGGGTCGCGGCGCCATACAGTGCGACGCCGACCGCGGTGATGATCAGGAAGGGCGTCACCGCGCCGATCATGCCGATGACCTTGTGCACGTCCAGGCACACGATGGCGACCACGATCAGGGTCACCAGCACGCTGCCGGCGATGGCGGGAATGCCGAATTGCTGTTCCAGCAGGGCACCGCCGCCGGCCAGCATCACCACGGTCACGGCGAACATGAAGAAGGTGATCATCAGGTCCACCAGGGCCCCCAGGTGCTTGCCGCACAGGGCCTGCACCACGTCCTTGTGCGACGCCGCTCGCAGGCGGCTGCCCATGCTGGCCAGGGCCATGCCGAGGAAGGTGAACAGCGCGGCGCTGACCACCGCACCTGCCAGCCCCCAGACGCCGAAGTCGACGAACATCAACAGCAGTTCACGACCGGAGGCGAACCCCGCGCCGACAATCACACCGACGAAGGCGCCGGCGATCTTCAGACTTTCTTTCATGACGATTAGCCTCGATTTGTTGTTGTTATGTGGGGTGGACGGCCGCGTCATCTATTGGCGTGGCGGTCCTGGGCATCGCACTTGAGGGCTGCGGCGGGTGACTCAGTTTTCGCCGACCCAGGCCTGGACTTCGATCTCGACATCGACCCCCAGCGCCAGTTGGGCGCTGACGGTGGAACGCACCGGGAAACCGTTCTTGAAGTGGCGCTGGTAGACCTCGTTGAAACCGGCGAAGTGCTGCATGTCGGTGAGCCAAACGGTGCTTTTCACCACCTGATCGAAGCTGGCGCCGCATTCGGCCAGGGTCTCGCCGATGCGCGCCAGGGCGGCTTCGGTCTGCACGCGGATGTCGCCGTGCACCACTTCGCCTTCGGCGCTCATGGGCACCTGGCCGGAGAGGAACAGAAAGCCGCCGACCCGGATCGCCCGGGAAAAGGGGTAGGGCAGGTGGCTGGGATAACGCTGGATGTCATTGGACATGGCAAGGGCCTCGTGGGCAGGGTGGGTTAACGCAAGCGAGCGGGGGCCAGGGCCTGGGCATCGACGCCCTGGCTCAGCAGTTCTTCGGGGACCAGTTGCCCCAGCAGCAGGGCGCAGGCCAGTTGCGAGACGCCGGCCGCCGACTGGATGCCGTAGCCGCCTTGGGCGGCGAGCCAGAAAAAGCCTTCGCAACTGTCATCCCAGCCCACCACCAGATCGCCGTCGGCGACGAAGGAGCGCAGGCCGGCCCAGCTGTGGCGCGGGCGGCGGATGCTCAGGGAGGTGACGTTCTCGATGTGGTAGATGCCGGTGGCGATGTCCAGCTCTTCGGGCATCACGTCCTGGGGCGGCACCGGGTCGGCATTGGCCGGGGAGCCGAGCAACTGGCCGGCGTCGGGCTTGAAGTAGAAGCTTTCGTCGATGCCGATCACCGCCGGCCAGCGGCTGAAGTCTTCATCCGACGGGCCGTCGAAGGTGAAGGCGCTGCGCCGGCAGGGTTGCAGGCCGATGGGGGCCACGCCGCACAGCTGGGCCACTTCATCGACCCAGGCACCGGCAGCGTTCACCAGATTGCGCGCCTGCAGTGCGCGGCCATCACTGAGTGTGAGGTTCCAGTGGCGGTCTTCGCGGCTGGCTTCGACAATGTGCGTGTCGCACTCCAGCAGCCCACCGGCCCGGCGCATGGCCCGCAGGAAGCCCTGGTGCAGGGCGTGCACGTCCAGGTCCTGGGCGGCGGTTTCCAGCATCGCCCCGGCGACGGCGTCGGGGCGCAGGCAGGGCACCAGGGCCCGGGCCTGCTCGGCCGTGATCAGGCGCACATTGGCGGAGCGGGCGCGGGTTTCATCGTAGGTTTGCTGCAATTGGTCCAGCTGTTCCTCGCTGGCGACGTACAGACAGCCACGGGGTTCCATCAGCGGGTGTTCGCAGAAACCTTGCGGCGGCCGCTGGTAGAAAGCCCGGCTGGCGCGGGTCAGGGCCTGGATCTGCGGGGTGCCGTAAGCCTCCATAAACATCGCCGCCGAGCGCCCGGTGGCGTGATAGCCCGGCTGCGATTCACGTTCCAGCACCAGCACGCTGGCCTGCCCGGCCAGGCGATAGGCCAGGGAAGCACCGGCAATACCGGCGCCGATGATGACGAAGTCGAAGCATTGGGTGTCGTGCATGCCGGGGTTCCTGGATCGCTGGGAAATAACAGGGGTCAAAATTCTCACATACGAGAAATGTAAGATATGAGAATTTTCCAGTCAACCCGGGGTCATGGGTTAATATTTCGCCACGTGCCCCGGCCAGCGTCGCGGTTGCCCTTATTTGCCTGACAGAGAGCCCCAATGAGTTCCGACCGAGCCCAGCCCGCCTCGAGCTCCCACGCCCATCCACTGATCGACCGAACCCAGGTCGGCGCACGCCTGCGGACCATCCGCAAAAACCAGAAGCTGACCCTCAAACAGCTCTCGGAACGCTCCGGCGTCGCGCTGTCGACCCTGTCGAAAATGGAGCTGGCCCAGGTTTCGGTCAGCTACGAGAAACTCGCCGCGGCGGCCCGCGCCCTGGGCGTCGACATCGCCCAGCTCTTCACCCCCGCGCCGAACCTGACCCAGACCCGCAGCGCCCAGGTGCAACCGACCGTGGTCAGCACCACCATCGCCGACGCCCCCGGCTACAGCACCGGCAATTACGACTACCACCCCATGGCCGGAGATTTTCCCGGGCGTAGCATGACCCCCATGTACGCGCGAATCTTTGCCCGCGAGCTGCAGCAGTTCGAGGATTACATCCGCCACCCCGGGCAGGAATTCGCCCTGGTGCTCTCCGGCCGCGTGCGGATTCAGTTCGAGACCGGGGAAGCCGTGAGCATCGGCCCGCAGGAGACCGCCTACTTCAACAGCAGCATTGGCCATATCTACCTGGCGGAAGGGGATGAGGATGCGGAGGTGATGGTGGTGATGTCGGAGCGTTGAGGCCCCTCACCATCGAGCAAGGCGTTCACAACTCCCGGTACAAGTGGTTAAGTTCAACCAGGCCGTTTCGCACAATAGAAACAGACTCTGCGCCCACCTGAGCCATAAGCGGTTGGAGTTGAAGGTCATCAGAACTGTTGTGCAAAGCTCGGATTGTATTTGGCGTAGTTCAAATCCTGATCCTCGCCAGCATATCTTCGCCGTCTGCATCCATACCAACCTCGACAAACCCGAAACTGGAGTAAAACCCTTTAGCTACGATGTTGTTGGGGTTGTAGCAAATTTCAATTTCTTTCAAATCTGCGATCTGTTTTATTTCATGTAGGGCCAGGCCCAGCGCTACTCTACCGATGGATTTCTGCTGATGTTGTTTGTCCACCATAAAGCGCCAGATAGAAACTTTGCCTTTTGACTCTTGTACCCACATAAAGAAGCCTACAGGCTCTCCATCCGCGATGATGGCGCGTGTGAAGTAACCTGGGTTGTACGCAGCCTCAACGAGCGACCAGGTATTACTTGCCACGTAGTCTTCCTGCTCTTCAGTGACCTCCAGTTCACAAATCGCTTCATAGTTTTTTTGCGTTACTTGGGTAAGTGAGATTTTCATAAAGTCTCCTGAACTGGGGTGTTGATAAGGCTCAATTAACTTTCACGGGCATTCAGTTCCTCCTGCGCCTTCGCCAGCAGCGTGGCGAAAAGTGCGGCGCTGTCCTGCGGCAGGCTTCGCACTCTAGCTGTTGCAGTTCACGGCAGTGCTGGGGCGGCGGGGGATTCCGGTTAGCTCTCCGTGCAGTTCCAAGTAAGGTTTGCACTCCTCTGCGGCGTTCGTGCGGTATACGTCGTCACCAGACTGCGTCCGTCGGTCGTTGCCGCCGTACACCGGTACCTTTGGTTTGTGTCCTTACTCTTTCGTATGGTCCAGCCATTCTTGGTAGGTGATACGGCTAATGTGTTCTGTCCGATAGTCTTGGAGGAACTGGTTGTATTTGTTTTCTTCCGTGTGATGAAAGCGAAAGCCACACTTGGATTGAGCAGCATAGGACTGGATGTTGTTGGCGAAGTAACCACACCAAAGTGCTTTGAGATTCAGGTTTTCAAAGGCGTGTCGCATCACTTCACGCACGGCTTCCGGAGTCAGGCCTTTGCCCCAGTACGGCACACCGATCCAGTAGGCGATTTCACCTTCCTGCTCACTGATTTCAAAATTGCTGTTGCTGCCTATGAGAATGCCCACACAACCAACAGCACGGCGATTTTCCTTCAATTCGACCGCGTACACCTCGGGGTGATTGAAGACCGTACGGATGATGTCGGCACTGTTCTCCACACTGGTGTGTGGGGGCCAGCCAGCGATAGGGCCGACTCGGGCGTCTTTGGCATATTCGTATAGATCGGCGGCGTCTGTGGCCTGCCAGGGGCGAAGCAAGAGTCGTTCTGTTTCAAGTGTCATGTCCTGTACCCGAATGGATTGGTTCGTTCGGGACAGAGTATTGGGAGACAGATCATCGGTACACGTCAGTACCTCGGCGTTTTCGGTACTTTTAGAAACAGCTGCGTCAAGCGGTGATAGGATTTTGGCTCTTGTTTGTTGTAGCGCTGGGGCACTATGCATCACATTCCGAAACTTTCCGCTCCTGACGACTCGATGCGGATGGGAGAAACCACGCTAGCGGAAGGGCTCGGTTTACCGCTCTCCTTCGGTCACGCTTACTTGACGCTGCTGGTATGCCTCTGCGGTAGTGCCCACTTCACTCTTAACTTCAAAGAGCATGCGGTTAGGCGCGGTGCTGTGATGCTGCTGGCTGAGGACACTATTGCCTTGCTCAAACGTCGCTCGCGCCGTTTCAAGGTATTTTTCTGCCTTATGCCGAAAAGTTTTGCCGCGGAGGTTGCCTACCCGCTACCCAATACCTTGTTCGTATTTCTGCATGACCATCCTCATTGCGTTCCATCCAAGGACGACATGCCGCTGATAGAGGGCTGGGTGACACAGATGCGGAACATTGCGCAGACCTGTCCCACCTACCAACGCATCATGTTGCGCAATCAGCTGCAGAACCTCTTTTTGAAAATAGCCGAGCAACTTCCAGCCAACCAGATAGAAAACAGGGGATTCAGCCGGAAGGAAATGCTCAGTTGGCGTTTCTGGGAATTGATAGGCAAACATTGTGTGCGGCACAGAGATGTGAAGTTCTACGCCGACGCACTGAATATCACGCCGTTCTACCTGTCGCAGTTGACCAAAGCGTTTTTCAATGACACACCCAAGGGCTTGATTGATCGGCAGGTAACCTTGGAGATCAAGGCGCTTCTTTCATACAGTGACTTGGCTATTGGCCGTGTGGCCGACGAACTGAACTTCGTCGACGCGTCTTACTTGTGTCGCTACTTCAAGCGCCAAACGGGAATTTCGCTCTCCCGTTATCGTAAGCACAAGAGAGAGGAGGGGGAGCAGGACTGACTTGCGGTCGAAATGGAGGAGGGAAGGCGCACTATGGAAAAGGTTTCCCTCCTGGATATAACACTGATTCCAGCGCGCGATCGGTTGTCCACAGGACGAGCTGACCCTAAAACAGCTCTCGGAACGCTCCGGCGTCGCACTGTCGACCCTGTCGAAAATGGAGCTGGCCCAGGTCTCGGTCAGCTACGAAAAACTCCCCGCTGCGGCCCGCGCCCTGGGCGTCGACATCGCCCAACTGTTCACCCCGGCGCCGAACCTGATCCAGACCCGCAGCGCCCAGGTGTAACCGACCGTGGTCAGCACCACCATCGCCGGCGCCCCCGGCTACAGCACCGGCAATTACGACTACCACCCCATGGCCGGCGATTTTCCCGGGCGCAGCATGACCCCTATGTACACGCGAATCTTTGCCCGCGAGTTGCAGCAGTTCGAGGATTACATCCGCCCCCCCGGGCAGGAATTTGCCCTGGTGCTGTCGGGGCGTGTGCGAATCCAGTTCGAGACCGGGAAGCGGTGAGCATTGGCCGGCAGGAGATCGCCTACTTCAACAGCAGCATCGGCCATCTCCACCGAGTGCACCAGGGACCAGATCAGACCGCGCTCGATGCCGCTGCCGCGTTCGGTGATTTCATCGGAAACTTCTTCGGCGCTTTTCAGCAATAGAGAGAGGTGGAGCAGGGCTTTTTCAGCGTTGATGCCCTCTCGGATGGAAAACAATGAGTCGCGGCTAACCGGGAGGCCTGAGGTGTGTTTGATGGACTTAGCCAGAGGCGCACCGGACGGTCGGATTGCCAGTTTCTGAAGGATCTGTTTGTTGGCCTGGTCTAGTTCAGGGTTTCTGCCGTTGCGCTGGGGGGCTTTGGGCTGATCGGGAACGAGCTTTTGCATGGCGTAACTCCGTGCGCCTAGTCAACATCGAGCTGCTAAACCCGGCCATCGAATGTTTGGTGACAGGTCGAGGCTAGTTAGCAGGAACTCCCGATTCAAGTGGTTCGGCGCAACTAGGACGTTTCGCACAAAAGAAAGAGACTCTGTACCTCTTCAAGTCACAAGCGGTGGGGCATGGGCTTTAGTGTTGTCGCCAGTGACATCGGCGATTGACGTGTCGCTGCCCAACCGCTTGCGTACTCTGCACCGACCACCGTTTAGACACCGGCGTAGTGATACACCGACGCACTCCAATAGCGGCTGCCACTACGCTGTTGGCGAGTCCACCCGCTTGCCAGCAGTTGCTTGGCAATCATCCGATTCATGACGCCATGACCGAGCAGTAGCACCGGCTCTTCGCCAGCGAGGGCCTGCAGCCGCTGAGCGGCGGCACTGGCACGCTGCTTCGCCGCACCGAAGGATTCGACGCCGCTCGAATAGCCGCACAGCCACAGGACGCGAAAGATGAAGGCCCCGGTAAACGGCGATAACCGGGGAAATCGCCAGCCACCATGGGGCAGTTGGGCTTCGCAGAACGTCGCGTCGACGACGGCAGGTTTCAGCCCGAGCACCTCGACGGAGGTCAGGGCCCGAGGCGCGCTGCTTGAAACAATGGTGGCGGCGGTGGCGGCGAGTTGCAGGCTGGCCTGCGGCGCGGGATCGCGGATGATTTCGGATCGGTTGTATTGCGCGATCCAGTCCTTCATCTCGAGCATTGAGATCTTGTCGGTTGTGGCCATCCTTGGCTGGCCGTGACGCATCAGGATGATTGTCTTGCTCACCGTTGGTTGTCGTCCTTGGTTTTCGTGAACCCGCCATTTTGCCGATACCACGCCACCGTGTCAGAAATAGTCTGCTCCAGTTTTCGAAAATTCACGCCAAGCTCTTGTTCACTCTTGCGGTGGTTAAAGCTGGTCCGGTTTTCCTCGCGTACCAGCAGGCGCACCGTTGCCATGCTCAGCAAAATGGGCTTGCCGGTCAGGCGCGCGTAGACCTCCTGCACCGCCGCCAACAGGTACAGCGCGGGCAGTGGCAGTTGCCGAACAGGGGTTTTGACGCCCGCGATGCGCCCTAGGAGCGGCACCAACTGGCGCATGGTCAAGCTCTGGCCGGCCGCGAGGTAGCGCTCCCCACGCCGGCCGTTTTTGGCGGCAGAGATCTGCGCCCAGGCCACATCTCGGGCATCGACCACGGAGAAGGTGCCGGGGATCAGCCCGGGCAGCTTGCCGTTGATCACATCCTTGACCAATTGTCCCGAGGAGGTCGGCCCCCTGTCGCCCGGGCCCCACATCCAGCCGGGCAGCACCATGCAGGCATGCATCTGCGGGTGGGTGTCGAGGAAGCTCAAGACCTCGCGGTCGGCGAGGATCTTGCTGCGGTAGTAGTCATCCGCATCGGCTTCGGCGCGCAGGCAGCTCTCATCGATGGAGGTGCCAGGGGCGCCGTCGAGCAGGGCAATCGAAGAGGTGTGGACAAACCGGCGTATGCCCGCGTGGTAGGCGTGGTGCAGCAGCTCTCGCGTACCGGTGACATTGATCTTTTCCAGGGCTGCCCAGTGGCTGCCGCCCTTGTAGTTATCGCGAAAGAACGCCGCGGTATGAAACACCGTATCGCAGCCTTGCAGCGAAGGTGCGAAGGCATCGATGTCGGCCATGTCGCCTACGACCAGTTCCACACTTGGCAGATCGTTGAACTGCTCTTCACCTTTGGCTCTTGAGCGCACCAGGGCTTTGACGCCGTAGCCACGGGCGACCAGCTCGCGTACTAGGTTGTTTCCCAGCAAGCCGGTGGCGCCTGTCACGAATACTGTGCCCATGGCTTAACCCTTCTGCTGTTCGACGGGGAGCATCAACGCCGAGCTGTCGAAGAACACTTCTTCGCGGCAGGCCAAGCCGTTTCTGAAGGTGAAGTGCGCGCTGTAGTGCACGGCAATCGGGCGTCCATGAGCCGGGATCACCTTGCCCGGCAGCACCAGAGGGGCGGTGAAGGTGCCGGTGAGTAGGGCGGTCAGCGCCAACCGGTCGTCAGCGACGATAAAGGGCGTGAAGGCCATGTGGGCATCAGGGAACGCCTCGAACAGGGCGGTCTCCCGTTTGCGCATGGATTCACGGCCGCTTTGCATGCCCATGCCATCGAGGTAGATGAAGTCTTCGCACACCAACGCGAGCAGCGACTCCAGGTCACGGTGGTTGAAGGCACGAGCGGCGCGTTCTGCGTAGTCGTGGGGGCCCGTCGTCATACAGTGCATTCCAGTGGTTTCGAAGGCCTGTAGATATACCGGCGAGACCGTGCTTGAAAAACAGCGACTGCTGCATAATGGCTTTGCATTTATGCAAACCAGGGAGGATGGGGGTATGGCGTTGCAGGCAAATTGGGACGATCTTCGGCTGCTGCTGGCCGTTTCGCGGCGTGGCAGTTTTCTTCAGGCGGGCCAGTTGCTGGGTATCGCGGCGTCTACCGTGTCCCGCCGCCTGACCCAACTGGAAGTGGCCCTGGGTGAGCCGCTCGTTGAACGAGGTGTTGAAGGTTGTTGGCTGACCGCGCGGGGCCAGTCCCTGGTGGAAGTGGCCTTGGCGGCGGAAACCGGCTTGCGGCGCCAAACGGCGACGGGTCTGTCCGGGGTGCAGACGGAGCTGTGTGGCAGTGTCCTGGTGAGTGCCGGAGAGGGGTTTTCTCCTTGTGTACTGGAGGCCGCGAGTCGTTTTACGGCCCTGCATCCGCGTTGCTCCGTGGAGTTGCTGGTCACCGCCGACTTTCACAAGATCGTCCGCGGCGTAGCCGATATTGCAGTGCGCACCGCGCACCTGGGCGAGCCCTCGCTGATCTATCGACCCCTAGGCAAGCTCGCCTACGGCGTCTTCGCCCAGGCAGGCTACCTGAAGCGGTTCCCGGAGGTGACCCTGGCGACGGCGGCCAACATCGCCTTGCTTCCGCCGCTGGATATGTTGCCGCAAATGCGTGCCGCCAAGGCGGCGGGCCTGGACCGTGGGCAAATCAGCGTGGACTCGTTCGCCGTGCAACTGGAGTCGGTGCGGCGAGGCCTGGGCGTGGCGGTACTGCCGCGCATTCTGGCCAAGGACCTGACCGAGGTGTTTCCGGATCTTGAACTTCCAGCGATGGAGGTCTATCTGGTTACCCGGCCTCTGGCATTGAAGCAGGCGCACATCCGAGGTTTCTTTGAGATCTTGGAGCAGGTCATGCTCGACGCTCTGGAGGTTGAAAGCGGCAACGATTGAATCCTAGGCGCATTTTTCAACGGAATTGGCCAATTGCAGCCTGGCGCGAAGGCCGCACTGGCCCTGAATGACCAGTCATCAACGTCATTTCAAGGGCGAAAGGTGCTTGCTCTGCAAGCGCGGGAAGTTCCTCCTGAGCGACAGGGGCGCAACTCACTGACTTTCCCGATGGCAGGCGCTAATGACCCGTGCCAAGGGGAGTATTACTTTGCCACAGCCGACATCAGCAACTTGCGAATTTCCCCGGTAATTGCACTTTTGGTGCCTTGTTCCAGGATTCCCACCCGGCGTACCGCCAGGTCCCCCGGCAACGGCAGCACCCGCAGGCTTGGGTCTTTGTGCCAGTCGAAATTTTTCAGCAGCGGCACAATCGCCACCCCGACTTGTTGGCGTACCAGGTCAGCGATGCCGATGATCGAGTTCAGTTCCAAGATCTCCAGCGGTTCGACCGATTCACTCTTGATGATCGACTGCACCTTGCGGCCCACCGCTGTGGACCTGTCGTAGCGAATAAACGGCTGGGTTCTCAGCAACTCCACAGCGTCGTTGATGCCGGCGGTCTGTGTGGCATTGGCGAGCATGACGATCGGTTCGTTATAGAGCAGGGTCCAACTCAAGCCATTGAAGTTTTGCCGCGCCGTCTCGATCAGTAGCGCGGCGTCGAGTTTGGCGGCCTGCACTAGGTTGACCACTTCGTCGGAACGGGCGGTCATCAGGTTGACCGATATCCTGGGGTGCAGCTTTTTCAGTTGTACCAGGCAATTGGCGAGCAGGCCCATGCCAGAGGTAATGCCGCCGATCGAGACTTCGCCCTCCATGGCCTCGCCGTCGGGGGCTTCAGCGATCATTTGTTCGTAGTCCGCCAGCAGCCGCTTGGCCTTGGGCAGCAATAACACACCATCGCGGCTCAGCTTGATCTGCCGCTGACTGCGGTCGAACAGCGGGCGGCGCATTTCCTCTTCGAGTGCGCGCATTTGTTGGCCGACGGCGGCGTTGGTCAGTGCCACGCGGTCGGCAGCAGCAGCAAAGCTGCCGTACTCGGCGACGGCGATAAACGTCTTGAAAAAGCGAATGTTGCTCATGAATCAACTCGCGGCCATGGGTAGGGCTTGATCATAAAGGTTTTGTTTTCCCTGGCTAAAGTTTAATTAGTTTTTCTTTTTATAGCGCCCGACCAATACTCAAGCCCGAACTGACTCGGCGAACTTTCCATGAGCAATCCAGATACCCATCCAGACACCAACCCCATCGACGCAGCCTTGCGTGCCGCCAAAAACGTGTATCACCTCGGCGTTACCACGGTGTACTCGCATCACCAGGACAGCCGTTTTGCCTACACCCTCTATGTGCCTGAAACCATCGAAGACAGCTCCCGGCCAGTGGACCTGGTGGTGTCGCTGCACGGCTCGACCCGTGCGATGGAGATTTATCGCAATGGCTTCGCGGAGTTTGGCCGCTGGAACGACTGTGTGATCTTGTCGCCACTATTTCCGGTCGGCGTGCTGGGTGACAGCAATGGCGATGGCTACAAGCAACTGGTCGAGGGCGATATCCGTTACGACCAGGTGTTGCTCGACATGATTGCCAGCGTCGGCAAGCGCTACGGGCGCCGCTTCGATACCTTTGCGCTGTTCGGCTATTCCGGCGGCGGGCAATTCACCCACCGGTTCTGCTACCTGCACCCCGAGAAACTCTGGGCGGCGTCCATCGGTGCGCCGGGCTCGGTGACCCTGCTGGACGCCGAGCAGGACTGGTGGGTCGGCGTGCGGGACTTCGCGACGCGCTTTGGCAAACCGTTGAACCTGCAAGCCTTGCAGCAACTGCCGGTGCACATGGTGGTCGGCGATTCGGACCTCGAAACCTGGGAAATCACCCACCGCGAAGGGGGCAAACACTACATGGCCGGTGCCAACGCTGCCGGGCGCACGCGCCCGGAGCGCCTGGCCAGCTTGAAGGCGAGTTTCGAAGCCGCCGGCGTGCAGGTGCATTTCGACCTGTTGCCCAACGTTGCGCACCAGGGGGTCAAGGCTATGCCGGCTGCCCAGGACTTCTTCGCCAAGGTGTTGCGCCGCAAGCGCAGCCTTGGCTGATACACCGCTGGTAGATGCACTCAGAACAGGCCGTATAACAATAACCAAGGATTCACTCATTCTGATGCCGGTCCTGCCCTGGCCCTCGCCACTGACCGGAAAATTACTTCAAGGAGTCTTTCTCCCGTGAATAGCTACGTAAAGACGGCACTGGCCGTCGCGATGTCGGCGTGCACCTTTTCCATGGCCGTCGCGCAAGACAAGGTCATCAGCGTGGGTCTCAATGGTGACATCCGCAGCACCGATCCGGGCGTCAACCGCGACGACAATACCGATGCGGTGATGATGCATATCGTCGAGGGTCTGGTGGCGTATCGCGAAGACACCAGCATTGCGCCGATGCTGGCCAGCGCCGTCGCTGTCTCGCCAGATGGCCTGCGCTACACCTTCAGCCTGCGAGACGGTGTGCACTTCCAGAATGGCCAGCTGTTGACGGCCAAGGATGTGCAATGGACCTGGCAGCGCTACCTGGACCCCAGGACCCAATGGCGTTGCCTGGCGGAGTTCGACGGGCGTGGCGCAGCCAGGATTGTCGATGTTGCCACTCCTGATCCGAAAACCGTGGTGTTCACGCTGGACCAGGCCAACGGCTTGTTCCTCGCCGCGATGGCTCGCCCGGATTGTGCCGGCAGCGGCATCCTGCACCCGGACTCTCTGGCCGCCGATGGCAGTTGGCGTGCACCGATTGGCACCGGGCCGTTCACCCTGGGCAAATGGCAGAAGGGCCAGTACGTCGAACTGGATCGCTTCAAGGAATACACACCGCGTGCCGAGGCCGAGGCGGACGGGTATACCGGCAACAAGCAGGCGTTTGTCGACAAGGTGCGTTTCGAGGTGATCCCCGATTCTGCCTCGGCCAAGGCCGCCCTGCTCTCGGGTGGTGTCGACCTGCTGCCGGATGTGACGGCGATGGACGCTGCACAACTCAAGCAGGTCAAGAATCTGCAGATCCAGGTCAGCCCCATCATGACCATCAGCGGCCTGCTGTTCCAGATCCGTGATCCGTTGCTCAAGGACGTGCGCATTCGTCGCGCGGTGGCGCTGTCCCTGGATTACGCACAGATGGTGGCGGCCTTGTCCGATGGCTTATCGGTGGTCAACAACTCAGTCATCCCCACCGCCAGCCCCTACTACGACGACACCGCGCACCAGGGCTACACCTACAACCTCGACGAGGCCCGGCGCCTGTTGAAAGAGGCCGGTTACGGCGGCGAAAAAATCCGCATGCTGGTCAACAAGCGCTACCCGCAGATGTTCGACATGGGTTTGCTCAGCCAGGCCATGACTCAGGCGGCGGGGCTGAACATCGAGATGGAAACCCTGGAGTGGGGGACGCAGCTGGAGCGCTACCAGACCGGCAGCTACCAGATGATGTCGTTCTCCTACTCGGGGCGTTTCGATGCGGCGCAGAGCTATGAATCAGTGATTGGCGACAAGCAGAAGGAGCCGCGCAAGGTCTGGGACAACCCCGAAGCCTTGGCGATATTGCGCGAGGCCCAGCGTGAGGTTGACCCCGCCAAGCGCCAGCCACTGTTCGACAAGCTGCACACCTTGATGCTCAAGGATGTACCGATGGTGGTCATCTACAACGGCACCGCCATCGGCGCCATGGGCAAGCGCGTTGAAGGTTATCGCTCCTGGCCTGTTGCCAAACCGCGCCTCTGGGGCGTGAAGCTGGCCGACACTTCCAAGTAAGGCGTACCGCTATGTTTCGATTCATATTGCACAGGCTCGGCATGGCGGTGCCGACCCTGCTGTTGATCTCGGTGATTGTATTTGCCTTGATTCGCCTGATCCCCGGCGATCCGGCGCTGCTGATGCTGGGCGACATGGCCGATCCGCAAAGTCTCGCCGACATGCGCAGCAGCCTGGGGTTGGACCACTCGGTGGTGACCCAGTACCTGATCTGGATCAAGTCAGTGCTCAGTGGCGATCTCGGGATGTCCATCAGCAGCCGCCAGCCGGTATTGGCGCTGCTGATCGAGCGATTCAGCGTCAGCGCCTCAGTGGTGCTTGTCGCGGTGTCACTGGCGACCCTGCTCGCGGTGCCAGTGGGCTTGCTCGCGGCCTGGAAGCAAAACAGTGCGCTGGACTTGGGGCTGGTGGCTACGGCGACGTTGCTGCTGTCGGTGCCGAGTTTCTGGTTGGGCTTGCTGTTGCTTTATGTGTTTGGCATTCAGCTTGGCTGGTTGCCGGTGATCGGTTACGTCGGTTTTGCCAGCGACCCGATAAAAGCCGTGACTTATGTGGTGCTGCCGATCATCACCCTGACCCTGGTGGAGTTCGGCGCGATTGCGCGGATGGCGCGGGCCAGCACCATCGAAGTGCTGCGCCTGGAGTACATCGCCCATGCGCGGGCCAAGGGGTTGTCGGAGGGGGCGGTGCTGTGGAAACACGCTCTGCGCAATGCCTTTGCGCCCACCTGGACCTTGATTGGCCTGATTCTCGGCAATTTGCTCGGCGGCATTGCGGTACTGGAAACCGTATTCACCTTGCCCGGTATTGGTCGCTTGATGGTCGATTCGATCTTCTCTCGTGACTACCCGGTGCTGCAGGGTTGCCTGCTGCTGGTCACCTGCATCTACGTGTTGGTCAACCTGTTGGTGGATCTGTTGTATCCGCTGTTCGATCCAAGGGTGAAGCTATGAACCTCAAGACTCCCGCCTTGCCGACAGGGCTGGATGCCCAGCCTCGACGGGCCTGGCGTTACCCGCCGTTGAATGCGTTGATCGGCGGCGGCCTGCTCGTGGCACTGGTGTTGCTGGCGTTGCTCGGCGTGGTGTGGACGCCTTATGACCCGCTCAAGCTAGACCTGTTGTCGCGCCTGCACGCGCCCGATGCTGCGCACTGGCTGGGCACCGATGAATTCGGCCGTGACGTGTTCAGTCGCTTGATCATTGGTGCGCGTACGAGCCTGTGGATCAGCCTACTCTCGGTGAGCGTGGCGGTTATCTGCGGCACGGTAATCGGTATGCTTGCCGGCTACCTGCGCGGCTGGACCGATCGGGTGCTGATGATGCTCAACGATGCACTGCTGGCGTTCCCGGGCATTCTCATGGCCCTGGGCATCATGGCAATCGTTGGTGCCAGCCAGTACGGCATCGTGCTCGCCCTGGGCATTGCCTATACCCCGTCAGTGGTGCGTGTGGTGCGAGGCAGTGTGTTGTCGTTGCGTGAATTGGAGTTCATCGAGGCGTCTCGGGTGATCGGCAACTCCGAGCTGTACACCATGTTCCGCCATATCACCCCCAACTGCCTGGCGCCGCTGTGTGTGCTGGGCACCAGCATGTTCGGATGGGCGTTGCTCTCGGAGAGTGCGCTGAGCTTCCTTGGCCTGGGTGTTCCGCCGCCGGCCGCGACCTGGGGCAGCATGCTCTCGGCGAGCCGCACCTACATCTCGACAGCACCGTGGCTGGGGATCTTCCCGGGCATTTTTATCAGCCTGACGTTGCTGGCTATCAATCTGTTCGGCGACGCCTTGCGTGATCGTCTCGACCCGCGCATGAGGAAATGAGCATGAGCGCTCCAGTGCCATTACTGGCCGTTGAAAATCTACAGATTCGCGTCGGTGCGGACGGCCCCCTGGCCGTCGATGATTTCAGCTTCACCATGGCTCCTGGCGAGATCGTCGCGCTGGTAGGCGAATCGGGAAGCGGCAAGACCATGGCCGCGCGCGCTGCCATTGGCTTGCTGCCGGCACCGATGCAGGTGTGTGGTGGGCGCATTATGTTCCAGGGCGAACCGCTGGACAGCGGCAATGCCAAGGCGATGCGTGAAGTGCGCGGTGCGCGGATCGGCATGGTGTTCCAGGAACCAATGGTCTCGCTCAACCCCGCGCTGACGATTGGCCGGCAGATGAGCGAGGCGCTCAAACTGCATACCACGCTGGATGCGGCGACGATCCGCGAACGCTGCAGCGCCATGCTGCAACGCATCGGTATCAAGGATGCCGAGAAATGCCTGGGGTCCTACCCGCACCAGTTCTCCGGCGGTATGCGCCAACGCATCATGCTGGCCTCGGTGATGTTGCTGCGTCCGGCGCTGCTGATCGCTGACGAGCCAACCACAGCGCTCGATTGCCTGGCTCAACTGGACGTGATCGAGTTGATGCTGGAGCTGACGCGCGAACAAGGCACTGCGATTTTGTTCATCAGCCACGACCTGTCCCTGGTGGCGCGTTATGCCCACAAGGTGGTGGTGATGCGTGCGGGCAAGGCGGTGGAGCAGGGCCGTATCGAAGACATCCTGTTCGCGCCGAAGGCCGACTACACCCGGCAGCTACTTGAAGCGCTGCCACGGCGAGGCGAGCTGGTGCCGTTGCCGGCGGCCGATCATGCGCTGTTGCAGGTCCGGGATGTATGCATCGAACACCCGGGGCCGCGCAGTTTCTGGGGGCGCAGCGTGCCCAAGCGCGTGGTGCATTCGGTCAATCTGAGCATCGCACCGGGTGAGACCTTGGCCTTGGTCGGTGGCAGCGGCTCGGGCAAAACCACCCTTGGGCGGGCCGTGGTCGGGTTGGTCACGCCATGCGCCGGGGCCATCCTGTTCCAGGGCGTGGATATCCTCAAGGCCGCCAACCGCGCACACCGCCTGCAATGCCAGATGATTTTCCAGGACCCGTACTCTTCCCTCGACCCACGCATGACCGTCGGCCAGATCATTGCCGAGCCGCTGCGCCATGAGCCGGGGCTGACGGCCACGCAAAAACGCCAACGGGTCACCGAGACCCTGATTGACGTCGGCTTGCCCGAGCAGTTCCGTGAGCGCTTTGCCCATCAACTCTCCGGTGGCCAGCGCCAGCGCGTGGCGATTGGCCGGGCGCTGGTGAGGCGGCCCAAGCTGGTGATTGCCGACGAGCCGATTTCGGCGTTGGACATGACCATTCAAAAGCAGATTCTTGAGTTGTTCGAGCGCTTGCAACGCCAATACGGGTTCGCCTGCCTGTTCATCTCCCACGACCTGTCGGCAGTGGAACGCATCGCTCATCGCGTGGCGGTGATGAACCAGGGGGAAGTGGTCGAAATGGGGCCGCGCGACACCCTTTTCGACACCCCGCAACATCCCTATACCCGCCGGCTGCTCGCAGCGGCCAGCCCCTTGGAGAAACGTGCGGATGGCAGTTACCGCCTCCGCGCCGGTGTGATTTAGGTACTGCTGCACCCCAGGCCACGTGTTGAGACCAAACCTTTGTCAATCGGTGATTGGCGAAGCGGGCGAAGCCATGGCCGAAGAAAACAAAAACAACCCTACTCAACCTGTCTGCCAGGAACCTACGCATGAATAACCGCATCAACAAAGTTGTCACCAGTGCCAGCGCCATGGGCGTCGGTTTCATGCCCTTGTTTGCCCAGGCCGACTTTGTCGCCGACAGCAAGGCCTCGCTTGAATTGAAGAACTATTACTTCAACCGCGACTACCGCGAGTCCAGCGGGCAGAACAAGCGCGCCGAATGGGCGCAGGGGTTTATTCTCGATCTCAAATCGGGCTTTACCGACGGCACGCTGGGTTTTGGCCTGGACGCGGTCGGCATGCTGGGCGTGAAGCTCGATTCGAGCCCGGATAACTCCGGCACCGGGCTGCTGGCGCGCTCAAGTTCGGCCGAGCCTGGCTCTCCCAGCTATGCACGCCGTGCCCATGACAATTACTCCAAACTCGGCATCACCGGTAAGGCGCGCATGGCCAAAAGCGAGTTGCGAGTGGGCTACATGGTGCCGGACCTGCCCACCCTGCAACCCAACCTCAGCCGGCTGTTTCCGCAGAGTTTCAGTGGCACAGCATTCACCTCCAAGGACATCGACAATCTGACCCTGAGCGTGGGCCAGCTGGACCAGGTCAAGCAACGCGACTCGACCCACTACGAGGACATGGGCCTTACCAGCCAATACGGCGCCTACAAAAGCAGCGCCAAAAGTGATGAGTTTCGCTACGCCGGCGGCGAGTACAAGCTCACGCCAACCACGGTCGTGACCTATCAGTACGCGCAACTGGAAAGCCTCTACCAACAGCACTACCTGGGTTTGAAAAATAGCTTCAAGTGGGGCCCCGGTACGATCAAGACCGACATTCGTTACTTCAATGCCAGTGAAGACGCCGCGGCCCTGGCCGGCAAGGTGGATAACCGTGCGTTGAGTACGCGCATCGGCTACAGCCTCTATGGCCACAACTTCAGCGGCGGTTACCAGGAACAGTACGGCTCGACGCCGTTCACCTACGTGGACGGCACGAACACCTACCTGTTCACCGAGTACCAACTGGCTAACTTCTCCCAGACCGGCGAGCGCGTGTGGCATGCCCGCTATGACTATGACTTCGCCTCGCTGGGCCTGCCGGGCCTGCTGTTCTCGACGCGTTATGCCAAGGGCGACAACGCCAAGGTCATCGGCTTCAAGGGCGAAGGGCGTGAGTGGGAGCGCGATTTCACCCTTGGCTACGTGGTGCAAAGCGGCATGTTCAAGGATGTGTCGCTGCGTTGGCAGAACGCCAGCGCCACCAGCAACTTCACCCGTGACACCAACGAAAACCGAGTGATCCTGGGTTACACCGTAGCGCTCTGGTAGCAGTAACGGCTTGCAACAGAGTCAGCCTGTTGCACGCCAAGGCAGTTGAAATGAGGGGATAGATCAGATGACAAGTTTGCCGTTGCGACGGGCACTGCCCAGCCAACAACGCGTATCGGCGCGTGGCGTGAGTGATTTCATTGGTGCGGTGAACGCTGCAGGCCTGGAGTTGCACAGTTTCATGCTGTACCGCGACGGTGCGGTGGTGGCCGAAGCGTTTTGGGCGCCTTATCGCGCCGAGCGCTTGCATGTTCAACATTCGGTCACCAAAAGCTGGGTATCCATGGCCATCGGGCTGTTGGTGGATGACGGCGTGCTGTCGCTGGACGCCAAGGTGGTGGACTTTTTTGCTGCAGATTGCCCGTCACCCATCAGCGCCAATCTGGCAGCCATGACCGTGGGCGATTTGCTGACCATGCGCACCGGCCATCGCCAGGGCATTTCCGGCGGCGCCTGGCGTGGGCGCAGTGAAAGCTGGGTCAAGCTGTTTCTCGATGAACCGGTTGAAGACCCACCAGGGCAGCAGTTTATCTACAGCAGCGCCTCGAGTTTCATGCTCTCGGCGATTGTCAGCGTGGTCAGCGGCCAGACGGCCTTTGAGTTGTGCAACGCACGTATTTTCCAACCCATGGCAATGGGTACCATCGAATGGGACCTTGCACCTGGCGGCTTCAACACTGGCGGCAATGGCCTGAGTTGCAGCACCGAGGACTTGCTCAAGTTCGGTGTGCTGCACTTGCAACAAGGCAACTGGGAAGGACAGCAGTTGCTGTCCCGGGAGTGGGTGGCCGAAGCCACCCGCGGGCATGTCGATGATGTATGGATGGGGGCCTTCGACGGCAAGCGCTACCAGGGTCGCGACTCGAGTGAGGCAGGTGCCACGCGCCGCGAAGGCTATGGCTACCAGTGGTGGATGACCCTGCACGGTGGCTACTACGCCTCCGGGGTATTTGGCCAGCAATGCATCGTCTTGCCACGCCATAACGCGGTGATTGCGTTTACCGCCGGGCTGCCCCTGGGCGAGCGGCGCTTGCACAGCCTGCTCTGGGAGCATCTTTTGCCGGCGCTGGGCGTGCCCGCCGACGGCGCGGCGGATGCCGAATTGGCGGCGCTGTTGGCAAGCCAGCGGCTACCGCTCCTCTCAGGGGCGTCGACATCGCCGCGCCACGCTGAGTTCAACGGCACGTTTGTGATGGAGGCCAACGACGATCAAGTCAGCGAAATACGCTTGGTGCTTGGCGCTGACCATTGCGACTTCTACCTCACCGACCCCCGTGGCACCCACTGCATTCGCGCCGGGCTGGCCGACGGCATTGAAAGCCGGACCAGCATGACCGGCCATTATCTGCACCACCAATACCAGCCGGAACTCACTCCGGTGGTGGCACAGGCGCGCTGGACCGACGACGGGGCATTAAGCATGACCTGGCAGTTTGTCGAGATGGCGTTTTGTGACCGTGTCAGCTGCCGCATTGAACGCGGCATGTTGTACCTGGACCGCAGCGTCAACGTTAACGCAGGCCCGTTGCAGCGCCCGACGCTGACCGGCCATCGAAGAACAGTTTTGCAGGAGTCGCTATGAACGATAGTTCCCACCCTACAGGTTCCGAGTGCGGCGCGTTCTGGGCGCCGTTTACCCCTATGCGCCAGTTTCAGCAGCAACCGATGATGTTCGCCAGTGCTGACGGCATGTACTACACCACCACCGATGGGCGTCGTGTACTCGATGCAATGGCGGGCCTCTGGTGTGTCAATGCCGGGCATGGCCAGCCGAAAATCGTCGAGGCCATTCGCGAGGCGGCAGGACGCCTGGACTTTGTCTCGTCATTCAAGATGAGCCACCCCCATGCTCTGGAGATGGCCGAGCGCCTGATCGACATCAGCCCGGCCGGTATGGAGCAGGTGTTCTTTACCAACTCAGGTTCCGAGGCCGTCGACACCGCATTGAAGATTGCCCGGGCGTATCACCAGGCCCGCGGCGACAGCCGCCGTACCAAGTTTATCGGGCGTGCCAAGGGCTATCACGGCATGGGTTTCGGTGGGCTGTCGGTGTCGGGTATCGGCCGGCAGAAGCGTGACTTCGGTCCGCTGTTGGGCGAGGTGTCTCACCTGCCGCTGCCTTACGACGCGGGTATGCGTTTCAGTGCTGGGCAACCGCAGCAGGGTGAACGGTACGCCGAAGCGCTGACACAACTGCTGGACATTCAGGATCCGAGCACCGTGGCGGCAGTGATCGTGGAGCCGGTGACAGGCTCCGGAGGGGTTTACCCGCCGCCCCGGGGATATCTGCAACGCTTGCGCGAACTCTGCACCCGACACGGCGTGCTGCTGATTTTCGACGAAGTGATCACAGGATTTGGCCGTGTTGGCGAAAGCTTCGCCGCCCAGGCGTTTGGCGTAACGCCAGACCTGATCACCACCGCTAAAGGTCTGACCAACGGCGCCGTGCCCATGGGCGGCGTACTGGTTAGCGGTGCGGTATACGAAGCGTTCATGGCCGGGCCGGCGAACGTTATCGAGCTGATGCACGGCTATACCTATTCGGCGCATCCGCTGGCGTGTGCAGCCGGGCTGGCGACCATCGAGGTGCATCGTGAACTGGGCATCAATCAACACGTCAACGCGGTCAGTGGGCCCTGGCAGTCGGCCGCGCTGGCGCTGCGGGGTGTGGGGCCGGTGCTGGACGTACGCACCATCGGTTTGCTTGGCGCCGTCGAACTCGAGCCGCGCCCTGGCGCCGCCGGCGCGCGTGGCAGTGAGGTGGCGCAGTGGTGCTTTGAGCACGGGGTACTGGTGCGCGGTTCGGGCGACACCATCGTGATTTCACCGCCGTTGGTGATCAGCCAGCAGGAGATCGCCCAGGTGTTCGACACCTTGGCGCGAGCCTTGAGTCAGGTGACCTGAAGGGAGTCGAGGGTATGTCCGATTTGTTTGAGTTCTACATTGACGGCGGCTGGGTCAAACCCCACGGCGAAACCGTCGAGACAGTGGTCAATCCGTCCACCGAGCAGGGGATCGCGCGCATCATTCTGGGCGACACTCATGATGTAGACCGTGCGCTCGACGCGGCCCGACGGGCCTTTCCGGCGTTCGCTGCGAGTTCGCTCGAGGCACGTATCGACTTGCTGCAGCGCATCATCGAAGCCTACAAACGCCATAGCGAGGCGTTGATCGAGGCGGTTCATCTGGAGATGGGGGCGCCACTGTCCCTGGCCCGGAGCGCTCATGTCCCGGCAGGCCTGGGCCATCTGGCGCAGGCGCTGGAAGTGCTGCGCGAGTACCGCTTCGAACGGCGCCTGGGCCAGTCGCTGGTGGTGCGTGAGCCTATCGGCGTGTGCGCGCTGATCACCCCCTGGAACTGGCCACTCAATCAACTCATCTGCAAGCTCGCACCCGCCCTGGCGGTGGGCTGCACCGTCGTACTCAAGCCCAGTGAGTGTGCGCCGTTGTCGGCGCATATCGTCGCGCAGATCCTGCATGAGGCCCGGGTGCCGAAGGGGGTGTTCAACCTGGTCAACGGTAATGGGCCCGTTGTTGGGGCTGCGCTGGCCAGCCATGTCGAGGTGGATATGGTGTCGTTTACCGGCTCGACCCGCGCCGGCATCGCAGTGGCCAAGGCGGCAGCCGATACAGTGAAGCGTGTGTCCCAGGAACTGGGCGGCAAATCCGCGAATATCCTGCTCGACGATGCCTGCCTGCCTAGCGCGGTGCGCCACGGGGTGCAGGCCTGTATTCGCAATAGCGGCCAGTCGTGCAATGCGCCGACACGCCTGCTAGTACCGCGCGAGCAGCAACTGGCGGTGATTGATATCGTTCGGGAAGTCCTGGCGCAGGTGTGCTTCGACGACAGTAACCCCACCTCTGCCATCGGTCCCGTGGCCAATGCCCTGCAATTCGAACGGGTACAGACCATGATCGCCCAGGCCATCGCCGAGGGTTCGCGCTTGATCGCCGGAGGGCTGGGACGACCACAAGGGATTGAGCGCGGCTACTACGTGCAACCTACGGTATTTGCCGACGTCACCCCGGACATGCTCGTGGCGCGGGAAGAGATCTTCGGTCCGGTCCTGGCGATCATGCCGTACGACAGCGAAGCCGAAGCGATAGCTATTGCCAACGATAGCCCTTATGGCTTGTCAGGTTACGTCACCTCGGCCAGCCTCGAACGCAGCCGCGGGGTTGCGCGGCAATTGCGTACCGGCATGGTCCATCTCAATGGCGCGCGGGCCGACCAGGCCGCGCCGTTTGGCGGCTATAAACAGTCGGGTAATGGGCGTGAGTGGGGGGAGTTGGGGTTTGAGGAGTACCTGGAGAGCAAGTCGCTGTTTGGGTACTAACGGCTTCAGAGGTGCGCCATGGGGCGACAGATAAATCAATGGCCGCTTTGCCGCGCTGGTTGGTGTCCACAGGTGAACAAAGTCGGCCGCGCCGGCGGCAAAGCCGAAGGTTTTGTTCTCGGTCTGGAATCCGCCAATTGGTTATGGCGTCTTTCTTCAGCACGAACCAGGCCGTGGCCACCTTCTCGAAAGTGTGTTCAGTCTCAGCCAGTCTGGCTTGCCTTATCTCATCTCGCCAGGTTTTGGGATCAGTGCCCAAAGCGAGCAACTCACGCGCCTCTGCGGCTTTCTTCCGGGCGTTGGCCCGCGAGAGGTCGAGGTATGGACCAAGCGCCATGTTGATACGGCTTCTGATCAACGGCTCGCGGTAATTGAAATTCCACATCATCGAGCCGCTGGCGCGTACTCGAACCTGCAAGCCATTGCCGTCGCTGAGGACGAAGTCTTTACCCGTTGCCTTGAGCTGGCGATCGCAGAGGCGGGTTGCGCCAGCAGGCATGTGGGCTGCTTTGAGCAGCATTTTGGGATCCTGGAAATGGCATTTGATATTCCGGGATACCGCCCGGGATATCCAAGCGCCTGGAAGTCAGAAATCCTCAAAAGCCCCAAGAAACGCTGAGACTTCGGTATTCACTGGATTTCAGGCACAAAAAAAGACGTCCGTGGACGTCTTTTCTTGTTGAGTTGGTGGAGCCGGGGGGATTTGAACCCCCGTCCGCCAGTACTCCGCTGTCGGTACTACATGCTTAGCCGTGTCTATTGAGTTAACCCTCAGCGACCCGACGGGCAGGGTGCTTTGGGCGAGTTGTGTAAGTTTTAGCCGCTTCGTCCACAACGTACTGCACGGCGATTCTGTTCTATATGACAATCATTTTGGGTTTACAGACATCCCCTGATGATTGCTGGACCCGAAGGTACCAGGGGGGAAGGGCTAAGGCTGCTTACGCAGCGAGAGCGTAATCCCCGTAGGTTTCGTCATTGGCAACTATAGGAAGTTGCAACAGTGGATTTACGAGTTCTGTTACCAACTCGGCATGCACCTAAAGTTTCGCAACCGGCGTCGAATCCTAAACGGCCCCGAACCTGTTGTGCATTACCAACAGGTGGGCGGAGTTTACGCTAACCGAGGCCAGAAGGCCAACCCGAAGGTTGGCCCAATGCATTGGCCTACTGATCGCCCTTGGTGTTGTTCTGCAATTGCTGGATCGCCTGGGTGGTCAGGGAGATGCAGTTCTTGGTGCCTTCCTCGGTGCCTTTGGCGTGTTCGGCGGTGGCTTGCTGGACCTTGGCGTCGATGTCGCTGCTCAGGTCCGAGCTCATGACTTCGGTGCTGACTTTGGCATCCTTGATCTTTTGCAGGTTGATCTGGCACAGGTCCTCTTGCCCGGCGGCAAAAACCGGGGAGGCCAGCATCGCGGCGGTGATGAACAGTCCAGCCAGTGCAGAACGCTTCATGGTTATCTCCTTGATCGCAGGGGCTCGGTGCCTCCGGTCAACGGGGCAGGCTGCCGAGTGGGGCTAAGCCCTTTGTTGCGGGCCTAGAAAATGGACTCTAGCCGCGCGCCGGGGTTCTGTTTTTTTTTGCGATGAAATGGAAAAGCCATGGGCGCCTTGCGCCAGGCACAAAAAAAGGGGCGAAAACGCCCCTTGATTGCCCGGTTCGATGGCTCAGACCGCCTTGGCCCGGGTGACTCGATCCACCAGGTAAACCAGCCCGTGATAGTCGATCCCGCCATGCTGGCTGAGGCCGATTTCACAGGTGCGGCTGGTGGAGATGCCTTCGCTGCAATACTGCACCGCGTCCTTCAGGCTGCGCAGGGAGTGGGCATTGAGTTCCGGGGTGGTGAAACCCTTGTCGCCGGCGAAACCACAGCAATGGATGCCTTCGGGGATCACCACGTTGTTGCTGCAACGCCGGGCCAGTTCGATCAGCGCCTGGCTCTCGCCCAGGTGCTGGGTGCTGCAGGTGACGTGCACCGCGATCGGCGCTTCCTGCGGCGTGAACTCCAGGCGCTCCAGCAGGTGGGTGCGGATGAAGCGCACCGGGTCGTAGAGGTCCAGGCGTACATCCCCCAGGTCCTGTACCAGGCGCAGGGTGCAGGGGCTGGTGTCGCAGTAGATCGGGTCGAGGCCGCCCCGGCTGGCGTGGAGCAGGGCGCCGATCAGTTCCTGGCGCTTGTCCTCGGCCTGGGTGGCGTAGCCCTTGGAGGCAAATGGCTGGCCGCAGCAGAGGTTGTCCAGGTTGTCCGGCAGCACTACTTGATAACCGGCCTTCTCCAGCAGGCCGCGGGTTTTCTCGTAGAGCGAGCTTTGCTCCTTGTCGCCCGCCGCTGGCCCCATGACCCGGGACACACAGGCCGCCAGGTACACCACCCGCGGGCGCGAATCGCTCACAGCCGGGCTGAAGCGGATGGCCTTTTCCGGCTGGGGCATGGCGCTGCTCCACTGCGGCACCTGGCCTTTGGACAGGCGCGTCAGGCTCGCCGACAGCTTGCTCAGGCGCGGAGCGCCCAGGAGCATGCGCGCGCCGTTGGCCACGTGCAGGGTGAAGCGGGCGCCCTGCAAGGTGGTGGCGAAGTGCGAGCCGAGCCAGTCGGCGGTGCCGTTATGGGTGGCGTGTTCACTGCGCAGTTTCTTCACCAGCTCGCCGGTGTTGATGCCCACCGGGCAGCGCTGGGCGCACAGGCCGGTGGCGGCGCAGGTGTCGATGCCCTGGTACTGATAGGCCGCTTCCAGTTCTGTGGTGTCGATGCCGGCCCGTTTGCGTGCCTGGATATCACGCCAGATGACGATGCGCTGGCGCGGGCTCAGGGTCAGCCCCTTGGACGGGCACACCGGCTCGCAGAAGCCGCACTCGATGCACTTATCCACAATCTCGTCGGCCGCCGGCAGTGGCTTGAGGTGCTTGAGGTGGATCTGCGGGTCTTCGCTGAGCACCACGTCCGGGTTGAGGATGTTGCTGGGGTCCAGCAGGCGCTTGAGCTGCCACATCAGCTGGTAGGCATCGCTGCCCCATTCCAGCTCGACGAAGGGTGCCATGTTGCGCCCAGTGCCGTGCTCGGCCTTCAGCGAACCGCCGAATTCCACCGCCACCAGTTGCGCCACGTCGTCCATGAACGCCTGGTAGCGGTTCACTTCCTCGCTGCTGTTGAAGCCCTGGGTGAAGACGAAGTGCAGGTTGCCCTCCAGGGCGTGGCCGAACAGGATCGCTTCGTCGTAGTGGTGCTTGTCGAACAGCTCGATCAGGCGGTTGACGCCGATGGCCAGCTGTTCCACGGGGAAGGTCACGTCTTCGATGATCACCGTGGTGCCGGTCTTGCGCACCGCGCCTACCGCCGGGAAGGTGTCCTTGCGGATCGCCCAGAGCTTGGCGTTTTCCTGCGGGTCTTCAGTGAAGTCGACCTGCTTTTCCACCGGGAAGGCGGCCAGGGAACTCATGATCTGCGCCAGTTGCTCTTGCAGCAGTGATGAGGACGCGGCGCGGGACTCGATCAGCAGCGCGCAGGCATTGGCCGAGAGCTGCTGGACGAACGCTGGCATGCCGGGCTTGTCCTGCACCGAGCGCAGGCTGCGGCGATCCAGCAGTTCCACCGCCGACACCGGCTGGCTCTTGAGCACGGTCACCGCGTTGCAGCAGGTGTCCACATCGGGAAAGACGATCAGCGCCGACGCCTTGTTCGGGTGGTCGATCACCGTGTCGTAGGTCACCGCGCTGATAAAGCCCAGGGTGCCCTCGGAGCCCACCAGCAGGTGGCTGAGGATATCCAGCGGCTCGTCGAAGTCCACCAGGGCATTGAGGGACAGGCCGGTGGTGTTTTTCAGCCGATATTTGTGGCGGATCTTCGCCGCCAGTTCGCTGTTGGCGCGGGTGCTGCGGCCCAGCTCGGCCAGGCGCTCCAGCAACGGACCATGGCTGGCGCGGAAGGCCGCGACGCTGGCCTCATCCTCGGTATCCAGACGTGTGCCATCGGCCAGTACCAGGCGGATGCCGGCCAGGGTGTGGTAGGTGTTCTGCGCGGTACCGCAGCACATGCCGCTGGCATTGTTGGCGACGATGCCACCGATCTTGCAGGCGTTGATCGAGGCCGGATCGGGGCCGATCTTGCGCCCGAAAGGTGCCAGCCAGGCATTGGCCTGGGCGCCGATCACACCAGGCTGCAGGCGGATCTGCGAACCCTGGTGGCGAATCTCCTTGCCGTTCCAGTTATCCCCCAGAACGATCAGCACCGAGTCACTGATGGCCTGCCCGGAAAGGCTGGTGCCCGCCGCACGGAAGGTCACCGGCACCCGGTCGCGCTGGGCCAGCTGGAGCAGGGCGACCACTTCGTCTTCGGACTCGACGCGGATTACCAGCTTGGGGATCAGCCGGTAGAAGCTGGCGTCGGTGCCGAAGGCCAGGGTCGAGAGCGGGTCGTCGAAGCGCCGCTCCTGGGGGATCAGTTGCTGGGCATCACGCAGAAAAGCGGCCGGTAGGCTCATTGGTCCTCCAGGATCAGCACCACTAGGTCTTTCGGGCCGTGGGCGCCGTAAGCCAGGACTTGCTCGATATCAGCGGTCTTCGATGGGCCGGACACCAGCAGCGCGTTGGTCGGCATGCCGGCGGCCCAGTTCATCTGTTGCTGCACCTGATAGAAGTTGTCGCGGATCTCGCTGGCCTTGAGCAGGGCGAAATGCACCGGCGGCACCAGGCTCATCAGCCGCGGCTCTTCCCGGGTCGGCCAGAGGATCAGGCTGCCGGTGGCGGCGATGGCGCCCAGGGTGGTCGTGAGGCTGGCCGGGGTGTCGTTGAACAGCTCGGCTTTCCATTCTTCCACCGGGCGGTCGTAGGCCTTGAGCGCCGGCAGTTGCGGATGCTCGGCCCAGTACTGGGTGACCCGCTGGCCGTGGGGCGTGTTCGGGGCGATCAGCAGGCTGGGCAACTGGCGTTCCTGCAGCAGGCGGGCCAGCAGTTCAGGCCAACCGGCGCCGGTGCTCAGGTGGATTTCGGTGTGCACCGCTTCCATCTGTTTGCGCAGTTGCGGGATGCGTTGTTCCGCGCTGTAGCTGTAAGGTTCGGTGACCAGCGCCTCGTCGAAGTTATCCACAATCGGCGTGGTGCCGCGCAGGCTGTTGCGCAGCTTGGCGAGGATGTTGTGTTTCGCGCTCATCAGCGGTCTCCCTGCTTGTCCAGGTGCTCACGGGCCAGATCATGCAGCGACCGGGCGGCGGGTTTTGGCGCACTGTGGTTCTGCGTCCAGGGGCCGACCTTGCTCGGGGTGAGGGCGCGCAGCCGGGTGGCGGCCAGGGTGAACAGGCGATACAGGCGCGGTGAGCTGTTGAGTCGGGCCCAGGCGTTCCAGATGAACCGCTCCTTGCGCGAATACTTGCTGCCCTGGCCACGCATCACTTGATGTGGGCTGTCCGGGGCCTTGACGTTCTCTTCCCGCAGGCGCCGCAGCAGCGCCGGGATCGGGATCTTCACCGGGCAGACTTCGCCACAGGCACCGCACAGCGACGAGGCGCTGGGGTGATCCGGCACCTTGGCCAGGCCCACCATGTGCGGGGTGATGATCTTGCCGATGGGGCCCGGGTAGACCTCACCGTAGGTGTGGCCGCCGACCCGGGTGTAGACCGGGCAGTGGTTCATGCAGGCGCCGCAGCGGATGCAGTTCAGGGTCTGGCGCAGTTCGCTGTCGGCAAACGCCTGGCTGCGGCCGTTGTCCAGCAGCACCAAGTGCACTTCCTGGGGGCCGTCCAGCTCATGCTCTTTGCGCGGGCCGGAGATCATGTTGACGTAGGTGGTGATGGGCTGGCCCAGGGCCGAACGGGTCAGTAGCGAGAGCAGCGGCACCACGTCCCGCAGGTTCTCGACGACTTTCTCGATCCCGGTGACGGCGATGTGCACTGGCGGCACGGTGGTGGACATGCGCCCGTTGCCTTCGTTTTCCACCAGCAGCAGGGTGCCGGTCTCGGCCACGGCGAAATTGACGCCGGAGACGCCGATATCGGCTTCGAAGAATTTCTGCCGCAAGACCTTGCGACCGATCTGAATGAGTTGGTCAACGTCCTTGGTGTACTCCACGCCGAGTTTGTCGTGGAACAAGGACGCGACCTGACCGGCATTCTTGTGGATCGCCGGCATAATGATGTGTGAAGGCTTCTCGTGGTCGAGCTGGACGATGAACTCGCCCATGTCCGACTCAAGGCATTCAATGCCTTGTTCAGCGAGGACATGGTTCATTTCCATCTCTTCGCTGACCATCGATTTGCCCTTGATCACTTGCCGCGCCTCGTGAGCGCGGATGATCGAGAGGACGATGCCATTGGCTTCGTCCACCGTTTCCGCCCAGTGCACTGTCACACCGTTGCGGGTCAGGTTCTGTTCCAGGCGCTCGAGCAGGTCGGGCAGCTTGGATAACGCCCGGGCTCGAATCGCGTTGCCCAGGGCGCGCAGGTGTTCTCTTTCGTGGGCATCGCTGAACGAAGCCGCACGCTTGGCCATGAGTGAATCCATGGCACTGCGAAAGTTGTTTCGCAGTTGTTGGTCACCCAGGGCCTGGTGGGCCCGGGTGCGAAAATCGTCCGCCAGCGTCGTGGTCGGAATCAGCTCTGGGGTGCTCATTGTGCACCTCCAGTACGTTGCCAGAGGAAGCTCGCCAGGTGCTGGCCGCGCAATGCCTCTTGCTGTTTCTCCAGCGCGCCGTTGATGTTCATCAAGCAGCCGCAGTCGGCACTCAGCACCTGATGTGCGCCGGATTCCTTCAGCGCCCGGGTCTTGTCCGCGACCATGGCGCCGGAGATGTCCGGCATTCGGACGCTGAAAGTCCCGCCAAAGCCACAGCATTCGCTTTCGTGGCTGTGTTCTACCCGTTCCACATTGCTCAGCTGTGACAGCAACTCACGGCCGTGCAGGTGGGTGTTCATTTCCCGGCGTGCCGAGCACGAGGTGTGCAAGGCCACCTTGACCGGAGCGCCACTGTCCTTGAGCTGCACCTTGCACACGTGCAGGAGGAACTCGGCCAGTTCATAGGTGCGGGCGGCCAGGGCCTGCACTTGTTGCAACGTCTCGGGCTCGTCCTTGAACAAGTCCGCGTAATGCTCGCGCAGCATGCCCGCGCAGGAACCCGACGGCACCACCACCGGATAGTCGCCGGCAAACAGCGCCAGTTGCGAGCGGGCCACGGTGCGCGCCTGCTCGGTGTAACCCGAGGTGTAGGCCGGTTGTCCGCAGCAGCTTTGCCCTTGCGGGTACTCCACGCGAATGCCTTCGCGCTCCAGCAGGTGAATCGCGTCCATCCCGGCTTCGGGATAGAACAGGTCGACCACACAAGTGCCGAACAGGTAGACCCGCGACGGTTTCGCGCTGGGGTACTGCCGGGGTTCGGCCAGCGGCGGTGCGACACGGGTCGCATTGGGCACGGCGTTGTAGAAAAGCTCGCTCATCAGGCGTGTCTCCGGGTGGTCCCGGTTATTCGTCCGTCGAGGCGGCTGAAAGATAAACCAGCAAGCTTTCAGCAGCCTTGCAGACCGGGTGGTGAATGACTGACGCCGCGGGTGAGGGCGGCGTCGGTTCCATCGGTGTCGCAGGTGTTGCTTAGTGCACCAGCATGCCGGTGAACCAGTAGGCCTGGGCCAGGGTGATCAGACCGACAATAGTGGCAAAGAACAGACTGTGCTTGAGGGTGAAGCGGAACAGGTCCGATTCCTTGCCCACCAGGCCGGTGGCGGCGCAGGCCACGGCGATCGATTGCGGCGAGATCATTTTGCCGGTCACGCCGCCGCTGGTGTTGGCCGCGACCAGCAGGGTGTCATTGACCCCGATCTGGTGCGCGGTGGTGGCTTGCAGCGAGCTGAACAGAGCGTTGGACGAGGTATCGGAACCGGTGAGGAACACCCCGAGCCAGCCCAGGAACGGCGAGAAGAACGGGAATGCTGCCCCCGTCGCCGCCAGGACCAGGGCCATGGTCGAAGACATGCCCGAGTAGTTGGTGACGAAGGCGAACGCCAGCACCATGCCGATGGATAGGATCGGCCAGCGCAGCTCGTAGAAGGTCTCTTTCAAAGTGGTCAGACCAGTTTTGAAGTTGATCTTCAGCACCAGCATGGAGATCAGCGCGGAGAAGAAAATCGCCGTGCCAGTGGCGGAGATCGGGTCGAGCTTGAACACCGCCGGGATGGCCGTTGGCGTGGTCACGATCGGCGCCATCTTGATCACCAGCTGATCCAGATGCGGGATGGCGAAGTTGAACACCCAGCCGTACATCGAGCCGCCGGCGGCGAACATCGCCTTGAAGGGCTTGAGGGTCCAGATGGTCACCAGCACGGTGAGGATCAGGAACGGCGACCAGGCCTTGAAGATCTGGCCCAGGCTGTAGGGCGAGGCCTGGGTTTGGCGTGGCTGGCCGAAGCCACCGGCACTGGCGGTGATGGCCGCGCTGGAGGTGGCACCGGCGATCTGTGCACCGGCGGTGCGCTTGGGTTGCCAGATTTTCAGGAACAGGGTCAGGGAGATCAGGCTGGCCAGGGCCGAGGTGATGTCCGGCAGTTCCGGGCCGATGAAGTTCGAGGTGAAGTACTGGGTAATGGCAAAGCTCAGGCCAGCCACCAGGGCGGCGGGCCAGGTCTCTTTGACGCCGCGCATACCGTCCATCATGAACACCAGCCAGAACGGCACGAACAGCGACAGCAGCGGCAGTTGGCGGCCGGTCATGGCGCCGATCTTGAAGGCGTCGATGCCCGTCACCTGGCCGGCGACGATGATCGGAATCCCCAGGGCGCCGAAGGCCACGGGCGCGGTGTTGGCGATCAGGCACAGGCCGGCGGCGTACAGCGGGTTGAAGCCCAGGCCCACCAGCAGGGCGGCGGTGATCGCCACTGGCGCGCCAAAGCCGGCAGCCCCTTCAAGGAAGGCGCCGAAGCAGAAACCGATCAGCAGCACCTGCAGGCGCTGGTCGTCGGTGATCGACAGCACCGAGCTGCGGATGATTTCGAACTGGCCGCTCTTCACGGTCAGCTTGTAGAGGAAAACGGCGGCGACAATGATCCAGGCGATGGGCCACAGACCGTAGGCAAATCCATAGCCAGCGGCAGCGAGGGCCATGTCGGCGGGCATCTGGAAGGCGAAGATCGCCACCAGGATCGACAAGGCCAGGGTGATACTCCCGGCGACGTGTCCTTTGAGACGGAACACGGCCAGAGCCAGGAAGAAAAACACGATCGGGATGACGGCGGCGAGGGCGGACAGGCCGAGGCTGCCAAGCGGGCTATAGAGCTGTTGCCAGGTTTGCATAATGGGGTGGCCCCTAATTGTTGTTGGTCAGGCACTGCTAGCGTCTTGGTTAATTGGTAAGACCAATTTACAATCGCTGTTGGCTAGGGTAAAAGCCTTGTGCTCGGTGTGTCAATTTGCCGCCCTAAAACTTTTGTCGAATGCGCTATGGCGCGGGCATCTGATCGGTGCAAATGGCCGTGTTCTGACAGGTGTTGGCGCGCCATGAATAGGCCAGAATAGAGCCCCCCGGCGAAGGGTCGGGAGGGTGGAGAGTGAGTTATGGGGTTTGATCAGATACGCCAGCGCCGTTTGTCCGACGATATCGTCGAGCGTCTGGAAGGGATGATTCTTGAAGGCACCTTGACGGCCGGCGAGCGGCTGCCGGCCGAGCGGGCACTGGCCGAGCAGTTCGGTGTCTCTCGGCCCTCACTGCGCGAGGCGATCCAGAAACTCACGGCCAAGGGGTTGCTGATCAGTCGTCAGGGCGGTGGCAACTATGTGGTGGAATCCCTGGGCTCGACCTTCAGCGATCCACTGCTGCACCTGCTGGAAAACAACACCGATGCCCAGCGCGACCTGCTGGAGTTCCGGCATACGCTGGAAGCGTCCTGCGCCTATTACGCGGCGCTGCGGGCGACGGCAGTGGATCGTGAGCGACTGACTCAAGCCTTCGAGGAGTTGCAGGATTGTTATTCCCGTTCCGACGATGTCAGTCGTATCGAGGAAGGTGCGGCGGATGCCAAGTTCCACTTGGCGATTGCCGAGGCCAGCCACAACGCCGTGCTGCTGCACACCATCCGCGGGCTGTTCGACCTGCTCAAACGCAACGTGGTGACCAACATCGGTGGCATGTACAAGCAGCGCACGGAAACCCGCGACATGCTGATCAGCCAGCACCGCGACCTGTACCAGGCAATTATCGAAGGGCGGGCCGAAGAGGCGCGGGAAATCTCCAGCCGTCACATTCTCTATGTGCAGGAAGTGCTCGAAGAAGTGCGTCAGGAAGTGCAGCGAGTGGCCCGGGCCGAACGGCGCAAGGGCATGTAATGCAAATCGCCGGCAAGCCGGCTCCTACCTGGGTGTTGTAGGAGCCGGCTTACCGGCGAAAGCGACCTCAAGGCAGGAAGATCAGTCTTCCTTGCCCTTGGTCCGCACCGCGCGCTGCAGCTCGCGATCGGAATCGCGCTCGCGTTCGGTATGTCGCTTGTCGTATTCCTTCTTGCCCTTGCCCAGTGCGATTTCACACTTGATCAGGTGCTTGCTCCAGTAGAGCGAAAGGCACACGCAGGCGTAACCCTTCTGCTGCACGGCGGCAAACAGCTTTTCCAGCTCGCGCTGGTTGAGCAGCAGCTTGCGCGAGCGCGTCGGGTCGGCGATGACGTGGGTGCTGGCGGTGGTCAATGGTGTGAAGTGGCTGCCGAGCAACCAGGCTTCACCATCCTTGAGCAGCACATAACTGTCCACCAGCTGTGCCTTGCCTGCACGCAGACTCTTTACTTCCCAGCCGGCCAGGACCATGCCAGCCTCGAACCGATGTTCGATGAAGTAATCGTGACGCGCCTTTTTATTTTGCGCGATGGTCCCTGTTGGGTGTTTCTTCTGTTTAGCCATAGGGGCGGCATTATAGGGAGTTGCGCGCGCGTCGGCTACGGTGACGCAGCGTGCTTGAGCAGGTTGATTGAATCCCGGACAATGCGGCCTCTTTTTTTTCGGTTGGGCGCGTTAACGATGTCGACAGACAGGGTCTCTGTCCACGGCGGCTGGGCAAGCCGCTGGGTCTTTATACTCGCTGCAACTGGTTCGGCCGTGGGCCTGGGGAGCATCTGGAAATTCCCCTACATGGTCGGCGTCTATGGTGGTGGTGCCTTTGTTCTGGTGTTTCTGGCGTGTATTGCGCTGATCGGGTTGCCGGTGATGCTGGCGGAAACCCTGATTGGCCGTCGTGCGCGACAAAGCCCGGCGAATGCCCTGAAGGTGCTGGCCCTGGAGGCCGGGCATTCGGCCAACTGGTCCTGGGGCGCCTTTGCCGGAATGATCACGGCGTTGCTGATTCTCTCCTTCTACAGCGTGGTGGGTGGTTGGTCCCTGGACTACATCATCGATATGGGGCGTGGCGATTTTCAGGGTGTCACGGCGGATCAGGTCGGCGCCTATTTTTCCGCGGTGACGGCTGACCCCTGGCGCCTGACCCTGTGGCACACGCTGTTCATGCTGCTGTCGGCGCTGGTGATTGCCAAGGGTGTGGTGGCCGGGCTTGAGCGCAGCCTGCGGGTCATGATGCCGCTGCTGTTCGTGATGTTGCTGGTGCTGCTGGGCTACAGCATGACCACCGGGCATTTCATGCAGGGCCTGCATTTCATGTTCGACTTCAGTCTGGACCGGCTATTGGATGGGCTGTTGCCGGCCATGGGGCATGCGTTCTTTTCCCTCAGCGTGGGGGTCGGCTCGATCATGATCTATGGCGCCTACATGCCCAAGCATTCGTCCCTGTCCGGCACTGTGGTCGGGGTGGCGCTGCTGGATACCTTCGTTTCCCTGGTGGCGGGCATGGCGTTGTTCCCCATCGTGTTCGCTGCGGGGCTGAACCCCAGTGAAGGGCCGGGGCTGATGTTCATCAGCCTGCCGTTCGCCTTCGGCAATGTGGCGTTCGGCCAGCTTATGGGCGTAGTGTTCTTTATCCTGGTGGCGATTGCGGCCTGGAGTTCGGCCATTTCCTTGTTGGAGCCGATGGTGGCTTATCTCGTCGAGAGGACTAAAATCCGCCGCGGCTGGGTGACATTCTGGCTGGCGTTCAGTTGCTGGTTTGTGGGATTGGGAACGGTGTTCTCTTTCAACATCTGGCAACAGGCCAAATTTTTCGTGAACGAAGGCGGCGTTTTTCATCTCTACCAGTGGGGCGCGGCCGGCGGTCTGGACTTCTTTGGTGTGATCGACTTTTTCACCTCGCGGATCATGTTGCCTCTTGGCGGTTTGTGCTTCGTGGTATTTGCAGGTTGGGTGATGGGCCGTGAGGCAGTTCGTGATGAGCTGTCGTTACGTAGCCCGCTGTTGTTCGCTCTGGCCTTGTTTTTGATGCGCTATGTGGCGCCCGTCGGCATTCTTGTGGTGTTTGCCGCCCAGTTGTGGAAATGAAGCTCACATGACGACCCATATTCAACGTTCGGCCCTTCTGCCCTATCCGGCGCAGTTCCTTTACGATCTGGTCAATGACGTGGCCCGGTACCCGGAGTTTCTGCCCTGGTGCTCGTCGGCCGAGGTGCTGGAAAGCAGCGAAGAGCGGATGCGCGCGAGCCTGGCGGTGGCCAAGGGCGGCATGAGTCAGCGCTTCGTGACCTGCAACAATCTGGTGCCGGGGCAGTCGATCGAGATGAATCTGGAGGAGGGGCCATTCAATCAGTTGCATGGCGTGTGGGTGTTCAAGCCGCTGGGCGAGAAGGCCTGCAAGATCAGCCTTGATCTGTCTTTCGATTATGCGGGGCCCTTGGTTCGAGCGACCTTGGGGCCGCTGTTCAACCAGGCGGCGAATACTCTGGTGGACGCTTTCTGCCAGCGGGCTAAGCAGTTGCATGGCTGAGTCGATGATTTCGATTGAGGTGGCCTACGCGGCTGTCGATCGCCAGGCGTTGATCAGTGTGCAGGTGCCCCAGGGGTCGACGCTGCGTGCAGCCTTGCAGGCTTCAGCCATCGGGCAGCAGTTTCCCGAACTGGATCTGGCGGCTTGTCCGGTGGGGATCTTCGGCAAGCAGGTCAGTGACCCTGAACATCATGTGATTCAGGCGGGGGATCGGATCGAGGTCTATCGCCCATTGCTGGCCGATCCGAAAGAGGTTCGGCGTCTGCGGGCGGCGAAAGCGGCCGAGGCACGCAAGCGCGAATCGTGATTGATGGTGACAGGCAATAAAAAGCCCGGGCATGCCCGGGCTATTTTATTTCGCCAAAAATTATTCCGGCGAAGTATCCAGTGGTTCAGGCGTAGGAACTGGCACGGTTTTCACGCCATCCACGTCCTTCTGGATCTGGTCGAGCAGCGAGCCAGGCTTGGCTGGTTTCTCGGCTTTTGGTTTCTCGACGTTCTCGGCAGGCGCTGTCACGGTGTTGGCGCTGTCCTTGCCCAGCAGGGCTTCGTCGCGGCTTACACCCGGCATGAAGTCACCGGCCAAGCTGACCAACTGGTCGTTGCCGTTGAAGATCAGGCTCACGCGTTCCTGTTGGCGTTCACCACCACCAGGCTGCAGGCTGTAGAGATAATCCCAGCGATCGGCATGGAACGTGTCGGTCAACAGAGGGTTGCCCATGATAAACCGTACTTGCCGTCGGGTCATTCCGGGGCGCAACTGGTCTATCATGTCCTGCGTGACGACATTGCCCTGCTGGATGTCGATTTTGTAAACCCCGGGGAATGAACAACCGGCGAGTGCGAGCAGTCCCACGAAGGTGAAACTGGTTAGCAAGAGCTTGGTGTTTTGCATCGGTGGGCGACTTCCACTATCTTGGCTGGGACAACGTAAACCCCGATCATACCCGCATTAAGAGAAGCTGCGAAGCAGCATCGGCGAGAAAGCTGACCATGGTTGAAAATAGCGAACTACGTAAAGCCGGCCTCAAAGTGACTCTGCCACGAGTCAAAATTCTACAAATGCTCGATTCCACCGAGCAGCGGCACATGAGCGCTGAGGATGTCTACAAGGCGCTGATGGAAGCTGGTGAGGATGTGGGTCTGGCCACGGTTTACCGTGTACTGACTCAATTCGAAGCAGCCGGACTGGTGGTACGCCATAATTTTGATGGCGGTCACGCTGTATTCGAGCTGGCGGATGGCGGTCACCACGACCATATGGTCAACGTGGAGTCTGGTGAAGTGATCGAATTCTTCGACGAAGAAATCGAAAAGCTTCAGAAGGCGATTGTCGAAAAGCACGGTTTCGAGTTGGTGGATCACAATCTTGTGCTGTACGTGCGCAAGAAGAAGTAAGCCCCTCACGCGGCGTTTATCGTCGTGAAACGATCGAAGGCGACCCTAGGGTCGCCTTCGTGTTTTGTGCCTATATAAAAGAAGCGCTGAAGGTTCAGGCCTTGGCGGTCACCACCATTTTCTTGGCGTGGGCCAGAGACTCCTTGGTCAGGTCGATGCCGCCGAGCATCCGCGCCACCTCCTCGACCCTCTCATTCTTGCCCAGCTTGGATACTGCGGTATGAGTGGCATCGCTGCCGCGCACCTTGTGCACGAACAGATGCTGATGCCCCTGGGCGGCGACTTGCGGCAGGTGTGTAACGGTCAATACCTGGCCGCGTTCGCCGAGGCGGCGCAGCAGCTGGCCGACGATCTCGGCTGTCGGGCCACCAATCCCCACATCGACTTCGTCGAATACCAATGTGGGAACCCGCGAGGTCTGCGCGGTGATGACCTGGATCGCCAGGCTGATACGTGACAGCTCACCGCCGGACGCGACTTTCGCCAGGGCCTTGAGGGGTTGCCCGGGGTTGGCACTGACCAGCAGTTCCACCTGCTCCAGGCCGTTGGGCAGCAGTTCATCGCTGCTGTTGGCGCGCAGTTCGATGGTGAAGCGCCCTCCGGGCATACCCAGGCGCTGGATCTCCTGCTCCACTGCGCTGGCCAGGCTGGTCGCGGCCTGCTGGCGCAACTGGCTCAGTTCCAGGGCTTTCTCCTGATAATGACGAGCGAAGGATTGCAGCTCTTCGCCCAGCCGTTCGATGGATTCGTCATTGGCGTCCAGAGTCTCTATTTCATCTAGCAGGGTTTGCTGCATGGCAGCGAGTTCGAAGGGCTGGATGCGATGCTTGCGCGCCAGGGTATAGATGGCGTCGAGGCGTTCTTCGAGTTGTTGCAGGCGTGCCGGATCAGCGTCGAAGTGGTCAAGGAAACGATTCAACTCGCCCACGGCTTCTTCGACCTGGATCTGCGCGCTGGCCAGCAGGTTGGTGGCCTCGCCCAGGGAACCCGAGGAGTTGCCGATGCTCGACAGGCGGTTGAGGCTGACAGTCAGGGCGTTCAGGACATTGCCTGAATCACTTTCGCTGCATTGCTCCACCACCTGGCGGCAGATGCCCAGCAGGGTTTCGGCATTGGTCAGGTTCTTGTGCTCCTGCTCCAGTTGTTCGAGTTCATTTTCCCCGAGCCCCAGGTTTTCCAGTTCTTCGAGCTGGTAACTGAGCAGTTGATGGCGAGCGCGCTGCTCGTCGCCGGAGTTGGACAGGCGCTCCAGCTCCAGGCGGGTCTGGCGCCAGCGCTGCGCAGCCAGTTGCACCTGGCGCGCCAGGTCGGTTGCGCCGGCGTACTCATCCAGTAGGCGCCTATGGGTATCGGTCTTGAGCAGCGACTGGTGTTCATGCTGGCTGTGGATATCGATCAGCAGTTCGCCCAGGGCTTTCAAGTCTCCGAGCGGGCAGGGCGTACCGTTGATATAGCCGCGGGAACGTCCTTCTGCCGTGATGACCCGACGCAGGATGCACGGGCCGTCGGTGTCCAGGTCACGCTCGGCCAGCCAGGCGTGGGCCTCGGGGATATCCGCCAGATCGAAGGTGGCGAGGATATCGGCCTTGTCGGCTCCGGGGCGTACCACGCCGCTGTCGGCACGATCACCCAGGGTCAGGCCGAGCGCGTCGAGCATGATCGACTTGCCGGCACCGGTCTCGCCGGTAATGACGCTCATCCCGCGATCGAGTTCCAGATCCAGGTGTTCGACGATGGCGTAATTGTGTACGGACAGGTGCACCAGCATTAAGGCCGCTCCCAAACTAGATGTCTGGTTATTTATACAGTGTTTTGTTTCGAGCTGACAATGCTTTCCCTTAGCTCGATTTGCTTGGTCGTTCTGGCTTTTTAGTGCGCTCGGTAATGTCCACATACAGGATTTATCGGGTCGGAACGACTTTTGCTGTGGCTGCGGACTTGAACCTTGAAAATGCGACCCCATATAGCTGGGCAGAAGAGTGAGCCCGGCTCACAGACGATATTGAAAGGAGAATTTCATGGCTGACGAACAGACGCTGGATACGCAAAATCTAGACGCCAATCAGGCTCCCGAGGCATCGGGTGATGACCTGGCGGCTCGTGTACAAGTGCTCGAAGAGCAACTGGCTGGCGCGCAGGATCAGGCTTTGCGTGTTGCTGCCGATCTGCAGAACGTCCGCCGCCGCGCCGAGCAGGACGTGGAGAAAGCTCACAAATTCGCGCTGGAGAAGTTTGCCGGCGACCTGCTGCCGGTGATCGACAGCCTGGAGCGTGGCCTGGAGCTGTCCAACCCGGACGACGAAAGCATCCGCCCGATGCGTGAAGGCATCGAGCTGACCTTGAAGATGTTCCACGACACCCTCAAGCGTTATCAGCTGGAAGCCATCGATCCACACGGCGAACCCTTCAACGCTGAACAGCATCAGGCCATGGCCATGCAGGAAAGCGCGGATGTCGAGCCGAACAGTGTTCTGAAAGTGTTCCAGAAGGGCTACCAGCTCAACGGTCGCCTGCTGCGCCCGGCCATGGTCGTGGTCAGCAAGGCTCCTGCACCGGTTTCGCCTTCGATTGACGAAAAGGCTTGAAAACGGCTGTAGAGCCCCCATTTATCAGTCAAGCGTTTAAGTGCTACCGCAGTTTGCCACCACAGCTGCGGCATCCAAATCCAAAGTTTCGGGAGAGTTAACATGGGCAAGATTATCGGTATTGACTTGGGGACCACCAACTCGTGCGTCTCCATTCTTGAAAACGGCAACGTAAAAGTTATCGAAAACGCTGAAGGCGCGCGTACCACGCCGTCGATCATCGCGTACGCCAACGATGGCGAAATCCTGGTAGGTCAGTCGGCCAAGCGTCAGGCTGTCACCAACCCGCACAACACCCTGTACGCAGTAAAGCGTCTGATCGGTCGTCGCTTCGACGAAGAAGTTGTGCAGAAAGACATCCAGATGGTCCCTTACAAGATCGTCAAGGCTGACAACAACGACGCCTGGGTTGAAGTGAACGGCCAGAAAATGGCTCCGCCACAAATCTCGGCTGAAATCCTCAAGAAAATGAAGAAGACCGCCGAAGACTACCTCGGCGAAGCCGTGACCGAAGCGGTCATCACTGTTCCGGCCTACTTCAACGACAGTCAGCGCCAGGCGACCAAAGACGCCGGCCGCATCGCAGGCCTGGACGTCAAACGTATCATCAACGAACCAACCGCAGCCGCTCTGGCCTACGGTATGGACAAGGCCAAGGGCGATCACACCGTGATCGTTTACGACCTGGGCGGTGGTACTTTCGACGTTTCGGTGATCGAAATCGCTGAAGTCGATGGCGAGCACCAGTTCGAAGTGCTGGCCACCAACGGTGACACCTTCCTCGGTGGTGAAGACTTCGACATCCGCTTGATCGACTACCTGGTTGATGAGTTCAAGAAAGAAAGCGGCATGAACCTCAAAGGTGACCCGCTGGCCATGCAGCGCCTGAAAGAAGCTGCCGAGAAAGCCAAGATCGAGCTGTCCTCGAGCCAGCAGACCGACGTCAACCTGCCGTACATCACTGCAGATGCCACCGGTCCTAAGCACCTGAACGTGAAGATTTCCCGCGCCAAGCTGGAGTCGCTGGTTGAAGACCTGGTTCAGCGCACCATCGAGCCTTGCCGTATCGCGCTCAAAGACGCCGGTATCGACGTGGGTTCGATCAACGACGTGATCCTGGTCGGCGGCCAGACCCGTATGCCGCTGGTACAGAAGACCGTAACCGACTTCTTCGGTAAGGAAGCTCGCAAGGACGTCAACCCGGACGAAGCTGTTGCCATGGGTGCTGCCATCCAGGGTGCGGTACTGGCCGGCGACGTGAAAGACGTACTGCTGCTGGACGTCAGCCCGCTGACCCTGGGTATCGAAACCATGGGTGGCGTGATGACCGCGCTGATCGAGAAAAACACCACGATTCCTACCAAGAAATCCCAAGTGTTCTCGACTGCCGACGACAACCAGGGTGCAGTGACCATTCACGTACTGCAGGGCGAGCGCAAGCAAGCCGCGCAGAACAAGTCCCTGGGCAAGTTCGACCTGGCCGACATTCCACCAGCTCCACGTGGCGTGCCGCAGATTGAAGTGACCTTCGACATCGACGCCAACGGCATCCTGCACGTAGGTGCGAAGGACAAGGCTACCGGCAAGACTCAGTCGATCGTGATCAAGGCCAACTCGGGTCTGTCGGATGAAGAGATCCAGCAGATGATCCGTGACGCTGAAGCCAACTCGGAAGAGGATCGCAAGTTCGAAGAACTGGCCACCGCCCGTAACCAGGGTGATGCGCTGGTGCACTCGACTCGCAAGATGGTGGCTGACGCCGGTGACAAAGTGACCGCGGAAGAGAAAACCGCAATCGAAGCCGCCGTGGTTGCACTGGAAGCTGCCGTCAAGGGCGACGACAAGGCTGCCATCGACGCCAAGGTCGAAGAGCTGTCGAAAGTCTCGGCCCCGGTTGCCCAGAAGATGTACGCCGAACAGGCCCAGCCTGCAGAAGGCGCGGCACCGCACGCCGAGTCCGCTGAAAAAGCCGACGATGTCGTCGACGCCGAGTTCGAAGAAGTAAAAGACCACAAGTAATGGCTTGTTGGTCGGCCGGTTGACTGCCTTTGGGCGGTGACTGGTAGGATGTCGCCGCGCGGGAGCTTGCTCCCGCGTTGGCGTGTCTGGAGTCAGCGAAATTTTGACGGCGTACAAGCTCCGTTTGTGCGCTGGCGGTCGGGTCGGAGAAGCTCCTGCTTTCCGGCTGTGATGACCGCAATGGTCGGCCCGCAACCGGGTTGGCTTTCCAAGACCAGGATCGTTGAATTGACGTGAGTTGGGTCCGGGCCTGTATTGGGGCTCAGCGAGTTTGGCAGAGCTCAGGAGGGTTTGCCGGACGTCCTTAAGAGTGCAAAGACTTATGGCAAAGCGTGACTATTACGAAGTGTTGGGTGTGGAGCGTGGTTCCAGCGATGCGGAGCTGAAAAAGGCTTACCGTCGCTTGGCGATGAAGCATCACCCGGACCGTAATCCCGGCGACAAAGCGTCGGAAGACATGTTCAAGGAGGCCAACGAGGCCTACGAAGTACTGTCCGATTCCAGCAAGCGTGCCGCGTATGACCAGTACGGCCACGCTGGTGTCGACCCGAGCATGGGTGGCGGGGGGGCCGGCTTCGGCGGGCAGAACTTCTCCGATATCTTCGGTGACGTGTTCAGTGATTTCTTCGGTGGCGGTCGCGGCGGTTCCCGTGGCGGTGCGCAACGCGGCAGCGACCTGCGTTACACCCTGGAGTTGAACCTGGAAGAGGCGGTGCGTGGCACCACGGTGAATATCCGTGTGCCGACACTGGTCAACTGCAAGCCATGCGATGGTTCGGGCGCCAAGAAGGGGTCTTCCCCTGTCACTTGTCCGACCTGTGGCGGTATTGGTCAGGTGCGCATGCAGCAGGGTTTCTTCTCGGTGCAGCAGACCTGCCCGCGCTGCCATGGCCAGGGCAAGATCATTTCCGATCCGTGCGATTCGTGCCACGGCGAAGGTCGGGTCGAAGAGTACAAGACGCTGTCGGTGAAAGTGCCGGCAGGTGTCGATACCGGCGACCGTATTCGCCTGTCCGGCGAAGGCGAGGCGGGGACCCAGGGTGGCCCGACTGGCGACCTGTATGTGGTGATCAATGTGCGTGAGCACGCGATCTTCCAGCGCGACGGCAAGCACCTGTTCTGTGAAGTGCCCATCAGCTTCGTAGATGCGGCGTTGGGTGGCGAGCTGGAGATTCCGACCCTGGACGGTCGGGTCAAGCTGAAGATCCCAGAGGGAACACAGACCGGCAAGCAGTTCCGGATTCGTGGCAAGGGCGTTGCTCCCGTGCGTGGCGGCGGTGCCGGCGACCTGATGTGCCGGGTTGCGGTGGAGACGCCAGTGAACCTGAGTCGTCGTCAGCGCGAGCTGCTGGAAGAGTTGCGTGGTTCGCTGGACGACGACAATTCTCACTCGCCGAAAACTACCGGCTGGTTCGAGGGCGTCAAGCGCTTCTTCGGCGACCTGTAAGGAGTAACGCATGCGACGTATAGCAGTGATGGGCGCCGCCGGGCGCATGGGCAAGACCCTGGTCGAGGCTGTGCAGCTGCGCTCGCCGCTCTCCGGGCTGACGGCAGCCATCGTTCGGCCTGGCAGTTCGCTGGTGGGCGCGGATGCAGGTGAGCTGGCATCCCTGGGGCGTCTTGGCGTGTCGATGTCCGATAGCCTGGAGAAGGTTGTCGATGAGTTTGATGTGCTGATCGATTTCACCTTGCCGGAAGTGATGCTCAAGAACCTGGCCTTCTGCCGTAAGGCGGGCAAGGCCATGGTGATTGGTACTACGGGTTTGGGTGCCAAGGAAAAGCAATTGCTGGCCGAGGCGGGCAAGGAGATTCCGATCGTCTTCGCTGCCAACTTCAGTGTTGGGGTCAACCTGTCGCTGAAGCTGCTGGATATGGCGGCTCGGGTGCTGGGTGATGATGCGGATATCGAGATCATCGAGGCGCATCACCGACACAAGATCGATGCGCCATCGGGCACCGCCCTGCGCATGGGTGAGGTGATCGCCAGCGCTCTGGGGCGCGATCTGCAGCAGGTCGCGGTGTATGGTCGTGAAGGCCATACCGGCGCCCGTGAGCGTGAAACCATCGGCTTCGCCACGGTTCGTGGTGGCGATGTGGTGGGGGATCACACCGTGCTGTTTGCCACTGAGGGCGAGCGCCTGGAGATTACCCACAAGGCCTCCAGTCGCATGACCTTCGCCAAGGGCGCGGTGCGTGCCGCGCTGTGGCTGGACGGGCGCGAGGCCGGCCTATACGACATGCAGGATGTGCTGGATCTGCGTTGAGATGCATCTGAAGTGGGGTTGAGGCTGTCCTTCAACCCCACTTCGTACCGCTAGGCGATGTTCTGTCGCATTCCTCTGCCTTTAGGGCTCATTAGCGGTGGACCGAAAAAGCCTTTTTCTGTAAGCTACAGCTTTAGTGTGTCCACTAAAAGCGCGCAGATAATTCGACGAAGAAGCGGGGTGACGTGTCTATACGTCATTCCGCTTTTTTGCAACCTGCGATCGCCCTTTCAGGCTCTATTTACGGGAGGTCTTCTTGACTAAGCCAGCCATACTCGCCCTTGCTGATGGCAGCATTTTTCGTGGCGAAGCCATTGGAGCCGACGGTCAAACCGTTGGTGAGGTGGTGTTCAACACCGCAATGACCGGCTATCAGGAAATCCTTACCGATCCTTCCTACGCCCAACAGATCGTTACCCTGACTTACCCTCACATCGGCAACACCGGCACCACGCCGGAAGATGCCGAGTCCGACCGCGTCTGGTCGGCCGGCCTGGTCATCCGTGACCTGCCGCTGGTAGCCAGCAACTGGCGTAACACTCTGTCCCTGTCCGATTACCTGAAAGCCAACAACGTGGTGGCGATCGCTGGTATCGACACCCGTCGCCTGACCCGCATCCTGCGTGAGAAAGGTGCACAGAACGGCTGCATCATGGCCGGTGACAACATTTCCGAAGAAGCGGCGATCGCTGCAGCGCGCGGCTTCCCGGGCCTGAAAGGCATGGACCTGGCGAAAGTCGTCAGCACCAAGGAAAGCTACGAGTGGCGTTCGACTGTCTGGGATCTGAAGACCGACAGCCACGCCACCATCGAGGCTTCCGAGCTGCCGTATCACGTGGTTGCCTACGACTACGGGGTCAAGCTGAATATCCTGCGCATGCTGGTGGAGCGCGGTTGCCGCGTCACCGTGGTGCCTGCCCAGACCCCAGCGAGCGATGTGCTGGCTCTCAAGCCTGACGGTGTGTTCCTGTCCAACGGCCCAGGTGACCCCGAGCCTTGCGACTACGCCATCAAGGCGATCAAGGAAATCCTCGAAACCGAGATTCCGGTGTTCGGCATCTGCCTGGGTCACCAACTGCTGGCCCTGGCCTCTGGTGCCAAGACCCTGAAAATGGGCCACGGCCACCACGGTGCCAACCACCCGGTGCAGGATCTGGACAGCGGCGTGGTCATGATCACCAGCCAGAACCACGGTTTTGCGGTGGATGAAGCCACGCTGCCGGGCAACGTCCGGGCGATCCACAAGTCGCTGTTCGACGGCACCCTGCAGGGTATCGAGCGTACCGACAAGAGCGCGTTCAGCTTCCAGGGCCACCCGGAAGCCAGCCCGGGCCCGAACGATGTGGCGCCGCTGTTCGACCGCTTCATCAACGAGATGGCCAAGCGACGCTAAGCGCTCGCCTTGAAAGTGTAGCGAGCAGCGCTTGAGGGCGGCCCCGGCAAATCCGGCGGAACCCCTCGGGCGCCTCAGAGAATGTTCAAGACGGCTTGCCGACTGACCTGCGGATTTGAGTGACAACCCATGCCAAAACGTACAGACATTAAAAGCATCCTGATTCTTGGCGCTGGCCCGATCGTGATCGGCCAGGCCTGCGAATTCGACTACTCCGGCGCCCAGGCTTGCAAGGCCCTGCGCGAAGAGGGTTACCGGGTCATCCTGGTGAACTCCAACCCGGCCACCATCATGACCGACCCGGCCATGGCCGACGCCACCTACATCGAGCCGATCAAGTGGCAGACCGTTGCCAAGATCATCGAGAAAGAGCGTCCGGACGCGCTGCTGCCGACCATGGGCGGCCAGACTGCGCTGAACTGCGCCCTGGACCTGGAGCGTGAAGGCGTCCTGGAGAAGTTCGGCGTAGAGATGATCGGCGCCAACGCCGACACCATCGACAAGGCTGAAGACCGTTCGCGCTTCGACGCTGCCATGAAGTCCATCGGCCTGGCGTGCCCGCGTTCCGGTATTGCCCACAGCATGGAAGAGGCCAATGCGGTCCTCGACAAGCTGGGCTTCCCTTGCATCATCCGTCCATCCTTCACCATGGGGGGCACCGGTGGTGGCATCGCCTACAACCGCGAAGAGTTCGAAGAAATCTGCGCCCGCGGTCTGGACCTGTCGCCGACCAAGGAACTGCTGATCGACGAATCCCTGATCGGCTGGAAAGAGTACGAGATGGAGGTGGTCCGCGATAAGAAGGACAACTGCATCATCGTCTGCTCCATCGAGAACTTCGACCCGATGGGCGTGCACACCGGTGACTCCATCACCGTGGCTCCGGCACAGACCCTGACCGACAAGGAATACCAGATCCTGCGTAACGCCTCTCTGGCGGTGCTGCGCGAGATCGGTGTGGAAACTGGCGGTTCCAACGTGCAGTTCGGTATCTGCCCGAACACAGGCCGCATGGTCGTGATCGAGATGAACCCGCGGGTATCCCGTTCCTCGGCGCTGGCTTCGAAAGCCACCGGTTTCCCGATCGCCAAGGTCGCGGCCAAGCTGGCTGTCGGCTACACCCTGGACGAGCTGTCCAACGATATTACCGGCGGCAAGACCCCGGCGTCCTTCGAGCCGTCCATCGACTACGTCGTGACCAAGCTGCCACGCTTCGCCTTCGAGAAGTTCTCCAAGGCCGACGCGCGCCTGACCACCCAGATGAAGTCGGTGGGTGAGGTCATGGCCATCGGTCGGACCTTCCAGGAATCCCTGCAGAAAGCCCTGCGCGGTCTGGAAGTGGGCGTTTGCGGCCTGGATCCCAAGCTCGACCTGAGCAATCCGGAAAGCATGAACGTGCTCAAGCGCGAGCTGACCGTGCCCGGCGCCGAGCGTATCTGGTACGTGGCTGATGCCTTCCGTGCCGGCATGACCGTCGAGCAGATCTTCGGCATGAACATGATCGATCCTTGGTTCCTGGTGCAGATCGAAGACCTGATCAAGGAAGAAGAGAAGGTCAAGACCCTGGGCCTGTCGGCCATCGACCGCGACCTGATGTTCCGCCTCAAGCGCAAAGGCTTCTCCGACCAGCGTCTGGCCAAGCTGCTGGGCGTGACCGAGAAGAACCTGCGCACACATCGTCAGAAGCTGGAAGTGTTCCCGGTCTACAAGCGCGTCGACACCTGCGCCGCCGAGTTCGCCACCGACACCGCGTACCTGTACTCGACTTATGAAGAAGAGTGCGAAGCCGCACCTTCGACCCGTGACAAGATCATGATCCTGGGTGGTGGTCCAAACCGTATCGGCCAGGGCATCGAGTTCGACTACTGCTGCGTACACGCCGCCCTGGCGCTGCGCGACGATGGTTACGAAACCATCATGGTCAACTGCAACCCGGAAACCGTTTCCACCGACTACGACACTTCGGATCGCCTGTACTTCGAGCCAGTGACGCTGGAAGACGTGCTGGAAATCGTCCGTGTCGAGAAGCCAAAAGGCGTGATCGTGCAGTACGGCGGCCAGACTCCGCTGAAACTGGCTCGTGCCCTGGAAGCCGCCGGCGTGCCGATCATCGGCACCAGCCCAGACGCTATCGACCGTGCCGAAGACCGTGAGCGCTTCCAGCAGATGGTCGAACGCCTGAACCTGCGTCAGCCACCAAACGCTACCGTGCGCAGCGAAGACGAAGCGATTCGTGCCGCCGCCAAGATCGGTTACCCTCTGGTGGTGCGTCCGTCCTACGTGCTGGGCGGCCGGGCGATGGAAATCGTCTACGAGGAAGATGAACTCAAGCGCTACCTGCGGGAAGCGGTGCAAGTGTCCAACGACAGCCCGGTGCTGCTGGACCACTTCCTCAACTGCGCCATTGAAATGGACGTGGATGCGGTCTGCGACGGCACCGACGTAGTGATCGGCGCCATCATGCAGCACATCGAGCAGGCTGGCGTTCACTCCGGTGACTCTGCGTGCTCGCTGCCGCCGTACTCGCTGCCGGCGCACATCCAGGACGAGATGCGCGAGCAGGTCAAGAAAATGGCCCTGGAACTGGGTGTGGTTGGCCTGATGAACGTGCAGCTGGCCCTGCAAGGCGATCAGATCTACGTCATCGAAGTGAACCCGCGCGCTTCCCGGACCGTGCCGTTCGTTTCCAAGTGCATCGGTGTCTCCCTGGCGATGATCGCTGCTCGTGTGATGGCCGGTAAGACCCTGAAAGAGCTGGGCTTCACCAAGGAAATCATTCCGAACTTCTACAGCGTCAAGGAAGCGGTATTCCCGTTTGCCAAGTTCCCGGGTGTCGACCCGATCCTCGGCCCAGAGATGAAGTCCACCGGTGAAGTGATGGGCGTGGGCGACACCTTCGGCGAAGCCTTTGCCAAGGCCCAGATGGGTGCCAGCGAAGTGCTGCCGACCGGCGGTACTGCGTTCATCAGCGTGCGCGACGATGACAAACCTCTGGTTGCAGGCGTGGCCCGTGATCTGATCAACTTGGGCTTCGAAGTGGTCGCTACTGCGGGCACCGCCAAGCTGATCGAGGCGGCCGGTCTGAAAGTGCGTCGTGTGAACAAGGTGACTGAAGGTCGTCCGCATGTGGTCGATATGATCAAGAACGACGAAGTCACTCTAATCATCAACACCACTGAAGGCCGTCAGTCGATTGCTGACTCTTATTCCATTCGTCGTAACGCCTTGCAGCACAAGATCTACTGCACCACCACCATTGCTGCTGGCGAAGCTATCTGTGAAGCGTTGAAGTTCGGTCCGGAAAAGACCGTGCGTCGCTTGCAGGATCTACACGCAGGATTGAAGGCATGAATAAATACCCAATGACCGTCCAGGGCGCGCGCGCCCTGGAAGAAGAGCATGCTCACCTGACCAAGGTCGTGCGTCCGAAGCTCAGCCAGGACATCGGTACGGCCCGCGAGTTGGGTGACCTGAAGGAAAACGCCGAATACCATGCCGCTCGCGAACAGCAGGGCATGGTAGAAGCGCGGATCCGCGATATTGAAGGCCGCCTGCAGAACTCGGTGGTCATCGATGTCACGACCATTCCCCATACCGGCAAGGTGATCTTTGGCACCACGGTCGAAATCGCCAACGTCGAAACTGACGAAAGCGTCACCTACCAGATAGTGGGTGAGGACGAGGCTGACATCAAACTCGGTAAAATTTCCGTCGGCTCGCCGATCGCTCGCGCCTTGATTGCCAAGGAAGAGGGTGATGTGGTGGCGGTCAAAACGCCTGGTGGCGTTATCGAGTACGAGATTGTCGAAGTCCGTCACATTTGAAAGAAGGCGCCCGCTGCACGCGGGCGCCATGCTTTGGCAGCTGGCCCAGATGTTATGGGTCGGCGGCTTGTGGTTGTTGCATCTCGGCTTGCTGCCCGCCCTGGGGCAGATTGGCCTTGCCCCCTTGCTGATCGAAGAAATCTCGTCGCTGCTCAGTGCGTTGCTGGTAGGTTTTTCGGCGGCGTGCCTGGTCCTGCAGATACTGGTATTGATCCAGTCCGAAGGGCTGAGGAGCTTGTGGCGGGATATTCGGGGGCAACTGCTATTGATGGCGATGTATGCGTGTGCGATGTATTTCGTCGTACGCATCTTGTTGCCGGAAGCTCAGCGCTGGCAGTTGTTCAGCTATCTGGTCCTGGGTTTTTCCGGGCTGGTACTGGTGTTGCAGCCAGTGCCGGGATGGGGTGGCAGGGTGCGCCAGGCACACCCTTGACCCGAGTCGACGTCAGTGGAAACGATGGACGTTCGACAATTGCTTGTTTACCTTGGCGTTCTTGCGGTAGATCAGCGCCATCTTGCCGATGACCTGCACCAGATCCGCTTTGCCGGCCTTGCACAATTCGGCAATGGCTTCCAGGCGCGACTCGCGCTCGAGGATGTTGAGCTTGATCTTGATCAGCTCGTGATCGCTCAAGGCGCGTTCAAGTTCGGCTAATACACCTTCGGTCAAACCGTTGTCAGCCACAGTCAATACTGGTTTCAGATGGTGGCCAATGGATTTGTACTGTTTCTTCTGCTCTTGAGTGAGCGGCATAATCTGACCCCTGCGTCTGATCTTGTAAAAAGCGGCGGCCAGTTTACCCGAGCGAGTCCGGGACCGCCCAGTTAATCACGACCCGTTTTATTTTGAGGTGGCCCGTGGCCCGTTCCAAAACTAGCCATAACTGGCTGAAAGAGCACTTCAACGACCCATTCGTCAAAATGGCGCAAAAAGATGGGTACCGTTCCCGTGCCAGCTACAAACTGCTGGAGATCCAGGAAAAGGACCGCCTTATCCGTCCTGGCATGAGTGTTATCGACCTGGGGGCCGCCCCTGGTGGCTGGTCGCAGGTGACCAGTCGTCTGATTGGTGGCCAGGGGCGCCTGATTGCCTCGGACATCCTGGAAATGGACAGCATTCCCGATGTGACCTTTATTCAAGGGGACTTCACTGAGGATGCAGTACTGGCGCAGATCCTCGAGGCGGTTGGAAATTCTGAAGTTGACCTTGTGATTTCCGATATGGCCCCCAATATGAGTGGGTTAGCAGCCGTGGATATGCCGCGAGCGATGTTCCTGTGCGAGTTGGCGCTGGATCTTGCTGGTCGGGTCTTGCGTCCAGGTGGTGATTTTCTGATCAAGATCTTCCAGGGTGAAGGCTTCGATGAGTACCACAAGAGCGTGCGGCAGATGTTCGAGAAAGTGCAGATGCGCAAACCGTCATCATCTCGTGACCGTTCTCGGGAGCAATACTTGCTGGGGCGCGGCTTCCGTGGTCGTAGTGAGTAAGTAAGAGTTTTGACTGGGGTGATAGGATTTTCGTATTTCGCCCCGTCAGATTAAGCGCATATTGTGTAGTCTAAGTTTCACATAGGGTTACAGACAGCGCCTGCCAGAGCTGTAGGTAATGTAGTAAGTTAGGCCGGTGAATATCATGCGAAGCGCGCGCCAGTAGCGGAGCTTGCTTCAGAGGGTAGTTAATTGAACGACATGGCAAAGAATCTGATCCTGTGGTTGATCATCGCCGCCGTCTTGGTGACGGTGATGAACAACTTCTCCAGCCCTAACGAGCCGCAGACCCTCAACTATTCCGACTTCATCCAGCAAGTTAAGGATGGCAAGGTCGAGCGCGTAGCGGTTGATGGCTACGTGATTACCGGCAAGCGCAACGATGGCGACAGCTTCAAGACCATTCGTCCTGCCATTCAGGACAATGGCCTGATCGGCGACCTGGTGGACAACCACGTGGTGGTCGAAGGCAAGCAGCCTGAACAGCAAAGCATCTGGACCCAACTGCTGGTGGCCAGCTTCCCGATCCTGGTGATCATCGCGGTGTTCATGTTCTTCATGCGCCAGATGCAGGGTGGCGCCGGAGGCAAGGGCGGGCCGATGAGTTTTGGCAAGAGCAAGGCGCGCTTGCTGTCTGAAGATCAGGTGAAAACCACCTTGGCTGACGTTGCCGGTTGCGACGAGGCCAAGGAAGAAGTAGGTGAGTTGGTTGAATTCCTCCGTGACCCAGGCAAGTTCCAGCGTCTGGGCGGTCGTATTCCTCGCGGCGTGTTGATGGTGGGCCCACCAGGTACCGGTAAGACGTTGCTGGCCAAAGCCATCGCTGGTGAAGCCAAAGTGCCTTTCTTCACCATTTCCGGTTCCGACTTCGTCGAGATGTTCGTCGGTGTGGGTGCCAGCCGCGTCCGTGACATGTTCGAGCAAGCCAAGAAGCATGCTCCTTGCATCATCTTCATCGACGAGATCGACGCCGTCGGTCGTCACCGTGGCGCCGGCATGGGCGGCGGTCATGATGAGCGTGAGCAGACCCTCAACCAGTTGCTGGTTGAGATGGATGGTTTCGAAATGAACGACGGCATCATCGTGATCGCCGCGACCAACCGTCCTGACGTACTGGACCCGGCCTTGCTGCGTCCTGGCCGTTTCGACCGTCAGGTCGTGGTTGGCCTGCCGGACATTCGTGGTCGCGAACAGATTCTCAAGGTGCACATGCGTAAAGTGCCAATGGGCGACGACGTCGCACCTGCGGTAATCGCCCGCGGTACCCCGGGTTTCTCCGGTGCCGACCTGGCGAATCTGGTCAACGAGGCCTCGCTGTTTGCGGCGCGTACCGGCAAGCGCATCGTTGAAATGAAGGAATTCGAACTGGCCAAGGACAAGATCATGATGGGCGCGGAGCGCAAATCCATGGTCATGTCCGAAAAAGAGAAGCAGAACACGGCTTATCACGAAGCAGGCCACGCCATTGTTGGTCGTGTCGTGCCGGAGCACGACCCGGTCTACAAGGTGTCGATCATTCCTCGCGGCCGTGCCTTGGGTGTCACCATGTTCCTGCCGGAAGAAGATCGCTACAGTCTCTCCAAGCGTGCCTTGATCAGCCAGATCTGCTCGCTCTACGGCGGTCGTATCGCCGAAGAAATGACCCTTGGCTTCGACGGCGTGACCACCGGCGCCTCCAACGACATCATGCGTGCCAGCCAGATCGCGCGGAACATGGTGACCAAATGGGGTCTTTCCGAGAAGCTTGGTCCGCTGATGTATGCCGAAGAAGAGGGTGAGGTGTTCCTGGGGCGCAGCGCGGGTAGCCAGCATGCGAGCCTGTCTGCGGAAACGGCGAAACTGATCGACTCCGAGGTGCGCAGCATCATCGATCAGTGCTACGGCACCGCCAAGCAGATCCTGACGGACAACCGCGACAAGCTGGATGCCATGGCAGACGCCCTGATGAAGTACGAAACCATCGACGCCGATCAGATCGACGACATCATGGCAGGGCGTACTCCACGCGAACCTCGTGATTGGGAGGGCGGCTCGGGTACTCCTCCTCCAGTAGTGCAGAATGAGCGTCCGGAAACACCCATTGGCGGCCCAGCAGCCGACCACTAAGGTTTTAAATGACTTCTGTTCCTTCCTCCACCCGGTTGCCTTGCGGCAACCGGGTTCTTGATTTGGCCCGTGCGCATGTCATGGGCATCTTGAATGTAACTCCCGACTCCTTCTCTGATGGTGGCCGCTTCAGCCAGCTTGATCTGGCTTTGCAGCATGCCGAGGCCATGGTTGCGGCCGGTGCTACGCTGATTGATGTCGGTGGCGAATCCACTCGCCCGGGTGCCCGTGCGGTATCGCCGCTGGAGGAGTTGGAGCGAGTCGCGCCTGTGGTCGAGCGCATCCACCGTGAGTTGGATGTGATCATTTCTGTTGATACCTCGACACCGGCGGTGATGCGTGAAACCGCTCGCCTCGGCGCAGGGCTGATCAATGACGTTCGTTCATTGCGCCGGGAGGGTGCCCTGGATGCGGCGGCGGCCACTGGCTTGCCGGTGTGTCTGATGCACATGCTGGGTGAGCCCGGTGATATGCAGGACAACCCGCATTATCAGGACGTGACCCGAGAGGTTGCCGAGTTCCTGGTTGAGCGCATGGCCCAGTGTGCGTCAGTGGGCATCGGTCCAGAGCGGATTGTGCTCGATCCGGGCTTTGGCTTTGCCAAGACCCTGCAACACAACCTGAGCCTGTTCAAGCATATGGATGCCTTGCATGCCCTTGGGCGCCCGTTGTTGGTTGGGGTGTCGCGCAAGAGCATGATTGGCCAGGCCTTGAATCGCCCCGTAGGTGAGCGATTGCACGGCAGTCTGGCGCTAGCGGCCCTGGCAGTGTCCAAGGGCGCGAAAATTATCCGTGTCCATGATGTCGCCGAGACCGTGGATGTGGTGCGAATGATTGCGGCAGTGGAATCCGCCGAATAAGAATGATGGAGTACTTATGACTAAAAAATACTTTGGCACCGACGGCATCCGTGGCCGTGTAGGCCAATTCCCTATCACTCCTGATTTCATGCTCAAGCTCGGCTGGGCCGCCGGCATGGCATTTCGCAGCATGGGCGCCTGCCGCGTGCTGGTGGGCAAGGATACGCGTATCTCCGGGTACATGTTCGAGTCTGCACTGGAGGCCGGGTTGTCTGCAGCTGGTGCTGATGTGATGCTCCTGGGGCCGATGCCGACTCCGGCCATTGCTTACCTGACGCGTACTTTCCATGCGGAGGCGGGCATCGTTATCAGTGCCTCGCACAATCCTCATGATGACAACGGCATCAAGTTTTTCTCGGGCGAAGGCACCAAACTGCCTGACGAGGTCGAGCTGATGATCGAGGAGTTGCTGGATGCGCCGATGACCGTGGTGGAGTCGAGCAAGCTCGGCAAGGTTTCGCGGATCAACGACGCTTCAGGGCGTTATATCGAATTCTGCAAAAGCAGCGTGCCTTCCAGCACCAGCTTCGCTGGTTTGAAAGTTGTTCTCGACTGCGCTCATGGCGCGACCTACAAGGTGGCGCCAAGCGTGTTCCGCGAGTTGGGGGCGCAGGTCACTGTGCTGTCCGCGCAACCCAATGGCTTGAACATCAACGAAAACTGCGGCTCGACCCACATGGGCCAATTGCAGGCGGCTGTCCTGGCCGAGCATGCGGACCTGGGGATCGCCTTTGATGGCGATGGTGACCGGGTGCTGATGGTCGATCAGACTGGTGCGATCGTGGATGGTGATGAGCTGCTGTTCATCATCGCTCGCGACCTGCATGAGCGTGACAAGCTGCAAGGCGGTGTGGTCGGAACGCTCATGAGCAACCTGGGGCTGGAACTGGCCCTGGCGGACTTGGGCATCCCCTTTGTGCGGGCCAACGTCGGTGACCGTTATGTGATCGCCGAGCTGCTGGAGCGCAATTGGCTGGTAGGTGGCGAAAACTCCGGGCACATCGTGTGCTTCCGTCATGCTACTACCGGGGATGCGATCATCGCCGCGCTGCAGGTGCTGATGGCGCTCAAGGCTCGTGGTGAAAGCCTGGCCCAGTCCCGTCAGGGGCTGCGCAAGTGTCCTCAGGTGCTGGTCAATGTGCGCTTTGGCGGCGGTGAGAACCCGGTCGAGCATCCTGCGGTGAAAGAGGCTTGCGAGCGTGTCACGGCCGCTATGGCTGGGCGTGGTCGGGTTCTGTTGCGCAAGTCGGGTACTGAGCCTCTGGTGCGCGTGATGGTTGAAGGCGACGACGAAGCTCAGGTTCGCGCTTACGCCGAAGAGCTGGCGAAACTGGTTGCTGAAGTTTCTGCCTGATTTCGGCTTGCCAGTGTTGTTTTGGTTGGGTAACATCTGCGCCCACTTTGACCGACGAGGTACAGCATGCGTCGCCCTATGGTAGCTGGTAACTGGAAGATGCACGGTACCCGCGCCAGCGTCGCTGAGCTGATCAACGGCCTTCGTCATCTGGCCTTGCCAAGCGGTGTTGATGTCGCGGTATTCCCGCCTTGCTTGCATATCAATCAAGTGATTGATGGCTTGAAGGGTAAGTCGATTCAGGTCGGCGCGCAGAACTCTGCGGTGGAATCCATGCAAGGTGCATTGACGGGCGAGATCGCCCCGAGTCAGTTGGTGGATGCAGGTTGTTCCCTGGTGCTGGTTGGGCACTCCGAGCGCCGCCTGATCATGGGTGAGCGTGACGCGACTCTCAATCGCAAGTTCGCAGCGGCGCAGGCCTGTGGCTTGAAGCCGGTTCTGTGTGTAGGGGAGACCCTCGAGCAGCGCGAAGCCGGGAAGACTCTAGAGGTTGTCGGGCGTCAGCTGGGCAGCATCATCGAAGAGTTGGGTGTTGGTGCGTTCGCCAATGCTGTTATCGCTTACGAGCCGGTCTGGGCCATTGGTACCGGGCTGACTGCGACACCGCAGCAGGCGCAGGATGTGCACGCAGCTATCCGCGCGCAGTTGGCGGCAGAAAATTCTGAAGTGGCACGAGGTGTGCGGCTTCTATACGGCGGCAGCGTGAAGGCGGCCAATGCGGTCGAACTGTTCGGCATGCCGGATATCGATGGGGGGCTCATTGGTGGAGCTTCCCTGAATGCAGATGAGTTCGGTGCGATCTGTCGCGCCGCGGGAAACTGAAAAAATGCTGGAAACAGTCGTAGTCGTTTTTCATCTGCTGGGTGCCCTGGGCGTAGTTGCTCTGGTTTTGCTGCAGCAGGGTAAAGGTGCGGATGCTGGCGCGTCTTTCGGTGCAGGTGCTTCAAATACTGTGTTCGGAAGCCAAGGTTCCTCTACCTTTCTTAGTAAGTTTACTGCTATACTTGCCGCCGGTTTCTTCATAACCAGCTTGGGGTTAGGTTACTTTGCTAAAGAGAAAGCTCACCAGCTGACTCAAGTAGGTTTGCCAGATCCAGCAGTGCTTGAAGTACCGAAGCAAAAACCGGCTTCTGATGATGTCCCGGTGCTCCAAGAGCAAAAGTCGGCCAACAGCGCGACTGACGTACCTCCAGCTCCAGAGCAGAAGTAAGAAGAGTTTCACGCAGTAACGTAGTCTATGCCGAGGTGGTGGAATTGGTAGACACGCAACCTTGAGGTGGTTGTGCCCATAGGGTGTAGGGGTTCGAGTCCCCTTCTCGGTACCAATTATCAGGAGAGCCCGCTGTTGCGGGCTTTCTTGTAGGTGGAAGGTTACATTGACCCAAAAAGGGATCAGTCGTATACTTCCGCCCCAGCTTTGTCGCGGGGTGGAGCAGTCTGGTAGCTCGTCGGGCTCATAACCCGAAGGTCGTCGGTTCAAATCCGGCCCCCGCAACCAGTTTTAGCGGAGCCCCTTTTCAGGGGCTTTTTGTTAGCTGGACACTTTACAACGCCGCTATTCAACGGCGTTTCCGGGATGGGCGCTTCGCCCATTTTTTATTTGCACAAGCATGCACGAGGGGGTTCAGGTGTCGAGCAAGCTAGAACAGTTGCAGGCCTTGTTGGCCCCGGTGGTCGTGGCCCTTGGCTATGAATGCTGGGGTATTGAGTTTTCGGCTCAGGGTCGCCACTCATTGTTGCGCGTTTATATCGATAAAGAAGGCGGCGTGCTGGTGGACGATTGCGCCATCGTCAGCCGTCAGATCAGTGGTGTTCTCGACGTAGAAGATCCGATCTCCGTTGAATACACCCTTGAAGTTTCCTCTCCTGGCATGGAACGCCCACTGTTCACTCTTGAACAGTTTGCCAAGTATGTCGGTGAGCAAGTGAAGATCAAACTGCGCTCGCCCTTCGAAGGTCGGCGTAATTTTCAGGGCCTTCTCCGCGGGGTGGAGGAACAGGATGTCGTGGTGCAAGTGGATGACCATGAGTTCCTGTTGCCGATCGATATGATCGACAAGGCCAACATAATTCCCAGTTTTGACTGAGACGCGGATCCCGCGGATCCAATGGCTTGCGAAAGGCGAGGCGTACGATGAGCAAAGAAGTACTGCTGGTTGTTGAGTCGGTATCCAATGAAAAGGGTGTACCGGCAAGCGTAATTTTTGAAGCGCTGGAGCTGGCTCTGGCCACTGCTACCAAGAAGCGTTTTGAGGACGAAGTAGACCTGCGTGTGGAAATCAATCGCCACACCGGTTCCTACGAAACTTTCCGTCGCTGGACGGTGGTCGAAGAAGCCGACCTGGATGATCCAGCGGTCGAGACCTGGTTGAGCAAGGCTCGCGAAACCCATCCCGACGCCAAAGTCGGTGATGTGATCGAAGAAAAGATCGAATCCATCGAGTTCGGCCGCATCGCTGCCCAGACCGCCAAGCAGGTCATCGTGCAGAAGGTTCGCGAAGCCGAGCGCGCACAGGTAGTTGATGCCTATCGCGAGCGCCTGGGGGAAATCATCTCCGGCACCGTGAAAAAAGTGACACGTGACAACGTGATCGTCGACCTGGGTAACAACGCCGAGGCGTTGCTGGCCCGTGAAGACATCATCTCCCGTGAGACTTTCCGGGTTGGCGTGCGCCTGCGCGCGCTGCTCAAGGAAATCCGCACCGAGAACCGCGGCCCGCAGCTGATCCTGTCGCGTACCGCGCCGGAAATGCTGATCGAGCTGTTCCGTATCGAAGTGCCGGAAATTGCCGAAGGCCTGATCGAAGTAATGGCCGCCTCCCGTGATCCGGGTTCGCGGGCCAAGATCGCAGTTCGCTCCAAGGACAAGCGCATCGACCCGCAGGGCGCGTGCATTGGTATGCGCGGTTCGCGCGTCCAGGCCGTTTCCGGTGAGTTGGGTGGCGAGCGTGTGGATATCGTCCTGTGGGATGAGAACCCGGCGCAGTTCGTGATCAACGCCATGTCGCCGGCCGAAGTCGCGGCAATTATCGTCGACGAAGATGCCCATGCCATGGACATCGCCGTTGGCGCAGACAATCTGGCTCAAGCCATCGGTCGTGGTGGTCAGAACGTGCGTCTGGCCAGCCAACTGACTGGCTGGACCCTGAACGTGATGACCGAATCGGACATCCAGGCCAAGCAGCAAGCAGAAACCGGCGACATCCTGCGCAATTTCATCGACGAGCTGGAAGTCGATGAAGAACTGGCACAGGTTCTGGTTGATGAAGGCTTCACCAGCCTGGAAGAGATTGCCTACGTACCGCTGGAAGAAATGCTCAACATCGACGGCTTTGACGAAGATATCGTCAACGAGCTTCGCGCTCGGGCCAAGGATCGCTTGTTGACTAAAGCCATCGCTACTGAGGAAAAGCTGGCAGACGCCCATCCGGCCGAAGACCTGCTCTCGCTTGAGGGTATGGACAAGGATTTGGCGATGGAACTGGCGGTGCGCGGCGTAATTACCCGCGAAGACCTGGCCGAGCAGTCTATTGACGACCTGCTCGACATCGACGGCATTGACGATGATCGTGCCGGCAAGTTGATCATGGCCGCCCGAGCCCACTGGTTCGAGTAATTAGGCGCGGCCTGAGGAGAGAAGTGCATGACGCAAGTCACGGTGAAACAACTGGCCGATGAGGTCAAAACACCGGTAGAGCGCCTGCTGCAGCAGATGCGTGAGGCAGGTCTGCCGCACACCGCCGCCGAGGAACATGTGAGCGACAGTGAGAAGCAGTCGTTGCTGACTCACCTGAAAAGCAGCCACAAGGCGAAAGTGGAAGAACCACGCAAAATTACTTTGCAGCGCAAGACCACCAGCACCCTGCGGGTTGCTGGCAGCAAGAGCATCAGCGTTGAAGTGCGCAAGAAGAAAGTCTTCGTACAGCGCAGCCCGGAAGAAATCGAAGCCGAGCGTCAACGCGAACTGGAAGAACGTCGTGCAGTAGAAAATGCTGCTCGTCAGAAGGCTGAAGAAGAAACCAAGCGTCGCGCCGAAGAAGAAGCGCGTCGCCAGCCTGCTCCGGTTGCCGAGCCGGTTGCTGCGCAATCAGCAGCTCCTGCTCCAGCGCCTGTAGTCGAGCCTGTGCAGGAAGCTCCGGTGGCCGCTGCGGCTCCAGCAGCTGACGCGCGCAAGAAAGACGAACAGCGCCGTCCGGACAAGACCCGCAACGACGACAACCGTCGTGGCGGCGATGGCGAGCGCAAAAATGCTCCGCATCGTGCTTCGGTCAAGGAAAAGGCCCCAGCTCCGCGCGTTGCCCCACGTACCACCGACGAAGAAAGCGATGGCTTCCGTCGTGGTGGTCGCGGCAAGGCCAAGCTGAAGAAGCGCAATGCTCACGGTTTCCAGAGCCCAACCGGGCCAGTGGTACGTGACGTGCAGATCGGCGAGACCATCACTGTGGGCGAACTGGCCCAGCAGATGTCGGTCAAGGCTGCCGAAGTCATCAAGTTCATGTTCAAGCTGGGTACTCCAGCCACCATCAACCAGGTTCTGGACCAGGAAACTGCCCAGCTGGTTGCTGAAGAACTGGGCCACAAAGTGACCCTGGTCAGCGACACCGCCCTGGAAGATTCCCTGGCCGAGTCCCTGAAGTTCGAAGGTGAAGCAGTTGCCCGTGCGCCGGTCGTGACCGTAATGGGCCACGTTGACCACGGTAAGACTTCGTTGCTGGACTACATCCGTCGCGCCAAAGTGGCCGCGGGCGAGGCCGGCGGCATCACCCAGCACATCGGTGCCTACCACGTAGAAACCGAGCGCGGCATGGTCACTTTCCTCGACACCCCTGGTCACGCCGCGTTTACCGCCATGCGTGCCCGTGGTGCCAAGGCCACCGACATTGTGATCCTGGTGGTTGCAGCGGACGACGGCGTGATGCCGCAGACCGTTGAAGCCGTTCAGCACGCACAAGCTGCCGGCGTTCCGCTGGTGGTTGCGGTGAACAAGATCGACAAGCCGGGCGCCGACCTGGACCGTATCCGCAGTGAGCTTTCGGTTCACGGCGTGACGTCGGAAGACTGGGGTGGTGATACTCCATTCGTACCGGTCTCCGCGAAAATGGGTACCGGTGTCGACGACCTGCTGGAAGCTGTTCTGCTGCAGGCCGAAGTTCTGGAACTCAAGGCGACTCCTTCGGCCCCGGGCCGCGGTGTCGTGGTCGAGTCCCGCCTCGACAAGGGCCGCGGCCCGGTAGCTACCGTGCTGGTTCAGGACGGTACGCTGCGTCAAGGCGACATGGTGCTGGTCGGTTCGAACTATGGCCGCGTGCGCGCCATGCTCGATGAGAACGGCAAGCCAATCAAGGAAGCCGGTCCTTCCATTCCGGTCGAGATCCTCGGCCTGGACGGTACTCCGGACGCTGGCGACGAGATGAGCGTGGTTGCCGACGAGAAGAAAGCCCGTGAAGTGGCTTTGTTCCGTCAAGGCAAGTTTCGCGAGGTCAAGCTGGCCCGTGCTCACGCCGGCAAGCTGGAAAACATCTTCGAAAGCATGGGCCAGGAAGAGAAGAAGACGCTCAACATCGTCCTCAAATCCGACGTCCGTGGTTCGCTGGAAGCTCTGCAAGGCGCTCTGAACGGCCTGGGCAACGACGAAGTGCAAGTGCGCGTAGTGGGCGGCGGCGTCGGTGGTATCACCGAAAGCGACGCCAACCTGGCACTGGCCTCCAACGCTGTACTGTTCGGCTTCAACGTGCGCGCCGATGCCGGCGCACGGAAGATCGTCGAGCAGGAAGGTCTGGATATGCGTTACTACAACGTGATCTACGACATCATCGAAGACGTCAAGAAAGCCCTGACCGGTATGCTGGGCAGCGACGTTCGGGAGAACATCCTGGGTGTTGCCGAAGTTCGCGACGTGTTCCGCTCGCCGAAGTTTGGTGCGATCGCCGGTTGCATGGTCATCGAAGGTGTCGTGCACCGTAACCGTCCAATCCGCGTACTGCGTGAAGACATCGTTATCTTCGAAGGCGAGCTTGAATCCCTGCGCCGCTTCAAGGATGACGCCTCTGAAGTACGTGCCGGCATGGAATGCGGTATCGGCGTGAAGAGCTACAACGACGTCAAAGTCGGCGACAAGATCGAAGTCTTCGAGAAGGTCCAGGTTGCTCGCAGCCTCTAACTCGCGCACTTCAAGAGCCCTGATGGCCGCTCGCATGCAAATGCACGGCGCCCTCGGCGGCCTCTAAACGCAACGCCCGGTCTGGCTTCTGCCAGGCCGGGCGTTTGCCGCTTTCAGACCACACGGGTTTCACCGTGAGGCAGTAACAGGTAACAAGACATGGCAAAAGAATACAGCCGTACCCAACGTATCGGTGATCAGATGCAGCGCGAACTGGCGCAACTGATCCGTCGTGAAGTCAAGGATCCACGCGTCGGCCTGGTGACCATCACCGCCGTGGAAGTCAGCCGCGACGTCGGCCACGCGAAGATCTTCATCACCGTGATGGGCCAGGAAAACGCCGAACAAATCGCCCAGAGCATCAAGGTGCTGAACTCGGCGGCAGGTTTCCTGCGCATGCAATTGGCCAAGGAAATGAAGCTGCGCAGCGTGCCGCAACTGCACTTCCATTACGACGAGAGCGTGGCCCGCGGGGCGCACCTGTCGGCCCTGATCGAGCGTGCCGTGGCTGAAGACAGCCAGCATGGCGACGCGCCTGCCCCTGAAGACGCCAAGGAGTAAGCGGTGGCTCAGGTCAAGCGTATCCGTCGTAACGTCAGCGGCATCATCCTCCTGGACAAGCCGCTGGGCTTCACCTCCAACGCGGCGCTGCAGAAGGTCCGTTGGCTGCTCAATGCCGAGAAGGCCGGCCACACCGGTAGCCTCGACCCCCTGGCCACCGGCGTTTTGCCGCTGTGCTTTGGCGAGGCCACCAAGTTCTCGCAATACCTGCTCGATTCCGACAAGGGTTACGAAACCCTGGCTCAGTTGGGCAAGACCACCACCACCGCGGACGCTGAAGGCGAAGTTTTGCAGACCCGCGAAGTGACCGTTGGTCGTGCCGATATCGAGGCGGTATTGCCGGAATTTCGTGGCGAAATCAAGCAGATACCGCCGATGTACTCGGCCCTCAAACGCGATGGCCAGCCACTCTACAAACTGGCTCGTGCAGGGGAAGTGGTGGAGCGCGAACCGCGTTCTGTTACTATTGCGCGCTTGGAATTGCTCGCCTTCGAAGGTGACACTGCTCGCCTGGCGGTGGACTGCAGCAAAGGCACCTATATCCGCACCCTGGTGGAAGATATCGGTGAAAAGCTCGGCTGTGGTGCCTACGTTGCAGAACTGCGACGGACCCAGGCCGGACCTTTCAGCCTGGCCCAGACGGTCACCCTGGAAGAGCTTGAAGCGGTGCACGCCGAAGGCGGCAACGAAGCGGTAGACCGCTTCCTGATGCCATCGGACAGCGGTCTGCTGGATTGGCCGCTGCTGCAGTTCTCGGAGCACAGCGCGTTCTACTGGCTCAACGGCCAGCCGGTACGTGCCCCGGATGCACCGAAGTTCGGCATGGTGCGGGTACAGGATCACAACGGTCGCTTCATCGGTATCGGTGAAGTGAGCGAAGACGGGCGCATCGCGCCGCGTCGACTGATTCGGTCAGAATGACCGGACGAGGGTGGCTGTTAACAGGCACGGTCACTACTCATTTATAGATACAGGGATTTGTCCCTGGCCTGTTGAAACTGTTCTTGAACAGTTTCCTGATATAAGGATTGCCCACATGGCACTCAGCGTTGAAGAAAAAGCTCAGATCGTAACCGACTACCAGCAAGCTGTTGGTGACACTGGTTCGCCAGAAGTGCAAGTTGCACTGCTGACCGCCAACATCAACAAACTGCAAGGTCACTTCAAAGCCAACGGTAAAGACCACCACTCCCGTCGTGGCCTGATCCGCATGGTAAACCAGCGTCGTAAGCTGCTGGACTACCTGAAAGGCAAGGACCTGAGCCGTTACAGCACCCTGATCGGTCGTCTGGGTCTGCGTCGCTAATCAGCGATTGCGCTATGAGGTTGGTTGTTTGCCATGCGTCAGCGGTTTTTCCGCCGGCGTATGGCAGGCTTCCAGCCTCAAGTTTTATCTGCTGCACTGTTTTACCTGGACAATAAAGGCTGGGCCGATTCCCCGCATTGCCCAAGAATTTCGCAAGAAGCAAGTTTCCCCAAGAGCCACAAAGAAGGTAGGACACCGTGAACCCGGTAATCAAAAAATTCCAGTTCGGTCAGTCGACCGTAACCCTCGAGACTGGCCGTATCGCCCGTCAGGCCTCCGGCGCAGTATTGGTCACCGTTGACGACGACGTCAGCGTATTGGTGACCGTGGTTGGCGCCAAGCAAGCCGATCCAGGCAAGGGCTTCTTCCCTCTGTCTGTTCACTACCAGGAAAAGACTTACGCTGCCGGTAAGATCCCTGGCGGTTTCTTCAAGCGCGAAGGCCGTCCTTCCGAGAAAGAAACCCTGACCTCGCGTCTGATCGACCGTCCGATCCGCCCTCTGTTCCCAGAAGGCTTCATGAACGAAGTGCAGGTAGTCTGCACCGTGGTTTCCACCAGCAAGAAGACCGATCCGGACATCGCTGCGATGATCGGTACCTCGGCTGCCCTGGCCATTTCCGGCATTCCTTTCGACGGCCCGATCGGCGCCGCTCGCGTGGCATTCCACGAAAGCACCGGCTACCTGCTGAACCCGACCTACGAGCAACTGGCTGCTTCGAGCCTGGACATGGTCGTGGCCGGTACCGAAGAAGCCGTACTGATGGTTGAATCGGAAGCCAAAGAGCTGACCGAAGACCAGATGCTGGGCGCTGTACTGTTCGCCCACGACGAATTCCAGTCGGTGATCAAGGCTGTCAAAGAGCTGGCCGCCGAAGCTGCCAAACCTACCTGGGATTGGGCTGCTGCCCCAGAAGCCACCGAACTGCTGGGCGCTATCCGTGCCGAGTTCGGCGAAGCCATCTCCCAGGCTTACACCATCACCGTCAAGGCCGACCGTTACGCTCGCCTGGGCGAGCTGAAAGACCAGGTGGTCGCCAAGCTCTCCGGTGAAGAAGGCCAGCCTTCGGCTGCCGACGTCAAAGCCGCTTTCGGCGAGATCGAATACCGCACCGTTCGCGAAAACATCGTCAACGGCAAGCCACGTATCGACGGCCGCGACACTCGCACTGTACGTCCGCTGAACATCGAAGTCGGCGTACTGCCCAAGACTCACGGTTCGGCCCTGTTCACCCGTGGCGAAACCCAGGCCCTGGTGGTTGCGACCCTGGGTACTGCCCGTGACGCACAGCTGCTGGACACCCTGGAAGGCGAGAAGAAAGACCCCTTCATGCTGCACTACAACTTCCCTCCGTTCTCGGTGGGCGAGTGTGGTCGCATGGGCGGCGCTGGTCGTCGTGAAATCGGTCACGGCCGTCTGGCCCGTCGCTCGGTCCAGGCCATGCTGCCAGCCGCCGACGTGTTCCCTTACACCATCCGCGTAGTATCGGAAATCACCGAGTCCAACGGTTCCAGCTCCATGGCTTCCGTGTGCGGTGCTTCCCTGGCGCTGATGGACGCTGGCGTGCCGATGAAGGCGCCGGTTGCCGGTATCGCCATGGGCCTGGTCAAGGAAGGCGAGAAGTTCGCCGTTCTGACCGACATCCTGGGTGACGAAGACCACCTGGGCGACATGGACTTCAAGGTAGCCGGTACCGCCAAAGGCGTCACCGCGCTGCAGATGGACATCAAGATCAAAGGCATCACCGAAGAAATCATGGAGATCGCCCTGGGCCAGGCCCTGGAAGCTCGCCTGAACATCCTCGGTCAGATGAACCAGATCATCGGTCAGTCCCGTACCGAGCTGTCGGCCAACGCTCCGACCATGATCGCGATGAAGATCGACACCGACAAGATCCGTGACGTCATCGGTAAAGGCGGCGCCACCATCCGCGCGATCTGTGAAGAAACCAAGGCTTCGATCGACATCGAAGACGACGGCTCGATCAAGATCTTCGGCGAAACCAAGGAAGCTGCAGAGGCCGCGCGTCAGCGCGTTCTGGGCATCACCGCGGAAGCCGAGATCGGCAAGATCTACGTCGGCAAGGTTGAGCGCATCGTCGACTTCGGTGCCTTCGTCAACATCCTGCCGGGCAAGGATGGTCTGGTGCACATCTCCATGCTGAGCGACGCTCGCGTTGAGAAAGTCACCGACATCCTGAAAGAAGGTCAGGAAGTGGAAGTGCTGGTACTGGACGTGGACAACCGCGGCCGTATCAAGCTGTCCATCAAAGACGTGGCAGCAGCCAAGGCTTCGGGCGTTTAATCACCCTTTAGCCTTACGCTGAACAAGCAGACGCCCCGACTGGTTCGGGGCGTTTTGCTATCTGCGATAAAAGCCGCTCGGTTGCCGGCCCGGGACGCTGGTGCTAGGTTTTAGCCCACGCCGGTGTAGCTCAGTCGGTAGAGCAGCGCACTCGTAACGCGAAGGTCGCAGGTTCGATTCCTGTCACCGGCACCAGATATCGAGAGTGGGGCAGTTTCTGAATCTACCCCCTCCAGCAAACTCCGTCTGACGCTGAATGAGCTCCCTCAAAAGACACTCTCTACGAACTTCCGCCAGGCAGGTTTAACCCGTGTTGAAGGTATCGGTTGTATCCATAACACATGGTTGACAGGTGCCATGGTTCGCTCTGGAAGTTTCATGGGGTGTTGCTCTATTCAACTGCGCACTTTTATCGTTACTTTTGCGTGATGTTTTATAGGCGTTCATGTATTTGAAGTAATAGTGGTAACTAAGGCTTTGCTTCTCTGTGCCCGTCATGGATGGGCCCATGCTTAGTTGCTCATGCGAGTACTTGATGCTGGTCATGAATCAGGTGGTGCCAGCGAACAGCATTCCCCATAATGGCGCCTGGGAATCATGGAGCGTCCAGTTGTGAAGAAGTGGAAGTTGGCGTTAATCGGTGCAGTGTCGCTGGCCCTTGCAGCCTGTGAGAAACCCCCTTCGTATGAGTTCGAGGGGCGGTATTTTGCAACGGAGGGCGAAGAGTGCACGACTCCCGCGAATGTGAAAGATCGTGAGCAATATTATTTGGAGATAACCCAAGAGGTACGCGGCGCAAGCGTGTTGTACTCGGCTAATTTTCCAACTGCTTCGAAGGCTGGACTGCCTGTTGTCAGTGCGCAAAGTGTCTCGCCCAATGATAATAACGAACTGACGTTTAATTTTTATGAGCCTAAGGCATCCGGGAAAGCTCCTGAGGCTACAAAATTTAATATCGTGCTCTCCGTTATTCCTAATCAAAGAAAGGAAGGGCACTTGTGGGTGACCAAAGCTGAAATGAATATTGCCAGTGATGGGGCAGTTAAGAAGTACGACATCCTTGAAAATCTCAGAAGATTTTTCGAACTTGGCAAGGCAGGAGTCTGCTTGAGAAAAGGAACCGCAACGGGCTGAGCAGCCTTGTTTCCTGAGGTTTCTGGTGAGGCGGTGTCTGGTGATGGCCCGCAAATCCGCCGATTTCTCTCTCAGGGGTGCATCAGGTCATATAAATCGTCGCCCAAAGGTCCTATATTCGGTCCCTGTCTGAGTACCAGCATGCTGTTTTCAGATGATCCAGAATGGTTCTGAAGGCCAGATAAATCGAAGTTCACAACGGTTTTTTGCGGCAGAGAGATCCCAACGATCCAGATCCATCTTCCATTCCCACGATCAGAGAGAACGAGATGATTCCTAAAGAGGCAAGAATCGACGTAGCGCTTGAAAGGTACCTGGCTGCCACGCCTTCCTTGCAAGAGGAAATCAGCGCCCTGAGCCCGGAAGAGCAGAAGCAGCAGGCGCAATGGGCGTTCGAGGACGAGGCGGAATCCCGCGGCATAGAGCCATGGGAACTGGTGCTCGATCTGGTGGCAGAAACACCGGAGGAACTGAAGGCCATGCGCCTGGAGGTGCATCAGGAAGTTGCTGAAGCGCTGGGCATGGACCTGGAGGACTATCTGCAGCTCAACGAGATCGACGGTTGAGCACGACGCCAGCCTGAACCAGGCTGGCGTTTTTCATGGCTCAGAGGCTCAAGCGCATGGACAGGTCCAGCGCTTTCACGTCCTTGGTCATGGCACCGATGGAAATGTAATCCACCCCGGTCTCGGCGATCGGGCGCAAGGTGCTTTCGTTGATCCCGCCACTGGCTTCCAGCTTGGCCTTGCCGGCGTTCAGGCGCACGGCCTCGCGCATGTCGTCCAGGCTCAGTTCGTCGAGCATGATGATGTCGGCCCCGGCGGCCAGGGCCTCCTTCAGTTCCTCCAGGCTTTCCACTTCCACTTCCACCGGCTTGCCCGGGGCGATCCTGTGGGCGGTGCTGATGGCCTGGGCGATACCGCCGCAGGCAGCGATATGGTTTTCCTTGATCAGGAAGGCGTCATACAGGCCGATGCGGTGGTTGTGGCAACCGCCGCAGGTGACCGCGTACTTCTGTGCCAGGCGCAGCCCCGGCAGGGTCTTGCGGGTATCCAGCAGCTTGACCTGGGTATCGGCGACAAAGTCCGCCAGGTACCGCGCGCGGGTGGCCACGCCGGACAGCAGTTGCAGAAAGTTCAGGGCACTGCGCTCGCCGGTGAGCAGCGAGCGGGCTGGGCCTTCGAGGTGGAAAAGCACCTGGTTGGGCACCACCCGCTCACCGTCGGCCACTTGCCAGTGCACAGCGACCCGCGGGTCCAGCTGGCGAAAGACCGCATCGACCCAGGCGGTGCCGGCGACTACTGCGGCTTCGCGGGTAATGATGGTGGCCTTGGCCAGACGTTCGGCCGGGATCAGTTGCGCGGTGATGTCGCCGCTGCCGATGTCTTCCAGCAACGCACGGCGCACGTTGGCTTCGATTTCGGCGGTCAGGTCGGCGAGGCGTAGATTCGGCATAACGGGCTCCACAAACAAAGTGCGCCGATTATAGGGCCAGGGGATCAGCGAACCCAAGGTGGCAAATGCCTGCAAGGCATTGGCGAACCTGTCCTGGATGGCTTTGTCTGATGAATAGGAGTGACTTTTCTTGAGTCGCTAGGGGTTATTTCGGAGGAGGCCACAGAGTCTGCTGGCGCAAGAGGGGACTTTTACAAGATAATATGACTTGTAATTGACGTCATAGCTTTGACGTGTCTTTGGCTTCCCCCTAAATGAAGTGCAGTGGAGTGCATGCGCCTCCGCTGAGAGCCGGCTGTGAGCGTCGTCGGCTTGACTGAATCTTGATCTCGAACCGAAGAAACACCTTTCCAGGAGGCTTGGATGCACAACGACGGGAATGTAGTGCCTTTGCACAAGGCCGCTACAGATCAGGCGACCGCTTCGCCGCTTGCCCGCCTGCCTGTGATTCTGCTTCAGGTCCGAGACAAGGCCGCCCAGCAATTGCGCCACGGCTTGCAGGAACTGTTCGATAACGCTGATGACACCCTGTTCGAAATGGCCGATCGGGCCCGCAACAACGTCGAGCAAAACACCCTCTTCGAAGCCATGCGCGACCTGCGGCTGAAGCGCAAGAGCATCGAGCGCGGTTTCCTGGAGGCGTTCTTCCAGGCTTTTGCCTGCCTGGTGCAGTATGACCCGGCCCTGGCCATTCCCCATGCCGTGGTCTACGACCCATCACTGGATCCGTCCCACGATGACCTGGAAAAGACCGTCGCGGTGGATGCCATGGTAGCCAAGGTGCTCAACCGTGATGGCTTCGCCCTGGGGCAGTTGACGGAGCGCCTGAGTGTGCTGCTGGGACGGCGCCTGGTGGATGGGGACAACCCCCTGGGGCCGGCGCTGCTCTGCGAGTATTTCCTCCAGGCCGGGCGCAGCCTGGGGGTGGAAATCAAGGTCAAGCTGATCATCCTCAAGTTGTTCGAGCGTTATGTGCTCAGCGATGCCGAACAACTCTATGCCGAAGCCAACCAGCTGCTGATCGCCACCGGGATCCTGCCGGAACTGATGCCTGCTCCGGCCCGCCGGGCGGCCGATCGAGCCCAGGCCGAGGCCCGTGCGTCAGCGACCGAGGGGGGCACGGCGAAATCCAGCCAGTCGCAGCTCGACGAGAGCGTGCAGGAAGTTTTCGCCGCCCTGCAGACCCTGCTGTTTCATGTGCGTGGCAGCGTGGCGCCGACCCTGGAAGCCAGCGCCGAAACCCAGCCGATTTCCACCCGCGACCTCATGCGCCTGCTGTCGCATCTGCAGCAATACGTGCCGGCGCCCAGCGCCCAGGACGATTTCGACCTGCGCAACCAGTTGGAACAATTGCTGACCCGGGTCAGCGTCAAGAGCGGCAAATCCCGGGTGGTGGATGTGGCCGATGAAGACGTGATCAACCTGATCGCCATGCTCTTCGAATGCATTCTCGATGACCGCAACCTGCCGGACTCGCTCAAGGCGCTGATTGGCCGCCTGCAGATTCCCATGCTCAAGGTGGCGGTGCTGGACAAGAGTTTCTTCAGCCGCGGTAATCACCCGGCCCGGCGCCTGCTCAATGAGATCGCCGCTGCCGCCATGGGCTGGGGCGGTTGCGATGACCACCAGCGCGACAGTCTGTACCTGCGGATCGAGCAAGTGGTGCAACGCCTGCTCAGCGAGTTCAGCGATGACCCGGCGATCTTCTCCGAGCTGCTGGCGGACTTCCTGGCCTTCACTGCCGATGAACGGCGTCGCGCCGAGTTGCTGGAGCAGCGTACCCGTGACGCCGAGGAAGGGCGGGCCAGGGCCGAGCTGGCCCGGCGCCGGGTAGAGCAGGCCCTGAATGACGCCCTGCTGGGCAAGGTGTTGCCGCAGAAGGTGGTGGATTTTGTCCGCGAAGCCTGGAGCCAGGTGATGCTGCTCAGTTGCCTCAAGCACGGCGACGACTCGCCAGAGTGGCAAACTGCGGAGCAGACCCTGCTGGAGCTGATCTGGAGCGTGCAGCGCCATGAACAGCCGGATACTGCCATGCGTCTGCTGGCGCTGGTGCCGGGGTTGCTCAAGGGCCTGCGCGAGGGTTTGAGCGCGGCGGCTTTCGATCCTTTCGCTACCAGTGAGTTCTTCAGCCAGCTGGAGCTCCTGCACTTGCAGGCATTCGAGCGCGAGGCTCAGGCCCCGCAACTGCAGGGTGCCGTACTGGAAGCAGACCCTGCACACATGATCGTGGTGGCCGAAGAGATTGTCCTGCCCAGTGCTGAAGAGGGCCCGCTGGAAGTCGCGCCGCTGGCGTTGCCGGCCAGCGACCCCAGCGTGCAATGGGTGGACCAACTGCGGCTTGGGGCCTGGGTCGAATTCCAGGAGGACGAGGACAACACCCTGCGCTGCAAACTGGCGGCGATTGTTCCCCATCCGGTGGCCAAATACGTGTTCGTCAACCGCACCGGCATGAAGGTGCTGGAGCGTACGCGCATGGGCCTGGCCCTGGAGTTCCAGCGTGGCGCAGTGCGCGCCCTGGATGACACCCTGCTGTTCGACCGCGCCCTGGAATCGGTGATCGGCAACCTGCAGCGACTCAATCACGGCAAGTGATCGCAACCCGAGGGGATAACGCGGCATACTGGGCCACCCAAGGCTTTAGTTGAAGGAATCGGTATGCGGCTGGACCCTGCCACGGGGTGGTGTCATGGCGTACGGCATTGCCCGTCACCCAATTTCAATGAACGTCCCGCGGGCGAGATTTCCCTGCTGGTGATTCACAACATCAGCCTGCCGCCGGGGCAGTTCGGCACCGGCAAGGTGCAGGAATTCTTCCAGAATCGCCTTGATGTCACAGAGCATCCCTATTTTGCCGGGATCGCCGATCTGCGTGTTTCTGCGCATTTTCTGATCGAGCGTGACGGCGCCGTCACCCAATTCGTTTCCTGCCTGGATCGGGCCTGGCATGCCGGTGTCTCGAGTTTCCAGGGGCGTGAGACGTGCAACGACTTTTCCCTGGGCATCGAACTGGAAGGCACCGATGATCAGCCTTTCAGCGATGCTCAATATCACTCGTTGATCAGCCTGAGCAGGCAACTGCGGCGGGCCTTCAGCGACATCACGCCACAACGGATCTGCGGGCATAGCGACATCGCGCCCGGGCGCAAGACCGACCCGGGCCCGGGATTCGACTGGGCACGCTTTCGTGCCGCCTTGGAGAAGGGGGAAGAACAATGAGTTTTCTGGTGTTGCTGTTGGCGGTGTGGATCGAGAAGTTCTCGGCCCTGCGCCAGCGGGTGCAGCGTGATGGCTGGTGGCTGGGGGAACTGGCGCGGCTGGAGTCGAGCCCGCGTATGGCCGGGCATCCGTGGTGGCTGCTGATCGTCATGGTGTTGCTGCCGGTGGCGCTGCTCGGGCTGTTGCTGCTGGTGCTGGAGCCCATCGCCTATGGCTTGCTGGCGCTGCCGGTGCACCTGCTGGTGGTGATCTACGCCCTGGGGCGCGGCGACTTGCTGGGTGAACTGGGCCCTTTCCGTGACGCCTGGCGGCGTGAGGATCTGCAAGCGGCAGCCCATGTCGCAGAACGTGACCTGGGCATCTGCGCCGAAAATGGCGAACAACTGCTGGAGCGAGTGCAGGGCCACCTGCTGTGGCAGGCCTTCCAGAGTTTCTTCGCGGTGATCTTCTGGTACTTTCTGCTGGGGCCGGTAGCGGCCCTGAGCTATCGCCTGTTGGCTCTCGCCGCCGAACATGGCAGGAACCCCGCCCTGGTCGAACGCGCGGGGCAGTTGCGACATGCCTTCGACTGGTTGCCGGTGCGCCTGCTGGCGGCGAGTTTTGCTCTGGTGGGTAACTTTGTCGCAGTCGGCCGGGTGATGCTCCACGAGTTGCTCAACTGGCATATCGGTGCCGCGCAGTTGGTGGAAAAGGTCGGCCTGGTGGCCGCGGAAATCCCGCCGCCGGAAGTCGGGCCCGAAGGTATCAGCAGCCTGGATCGTATCTGGGAGCTGTTGTTGCGGGCGGCGGTGCTCTGGTACGCCGGCTTTGCCCTGTGGACCGTCCTGGCCTGAGGTGACCAAGGGCTGGCCCCAACCGCCCACCGAGGGTTTTCTGGCGCAGCGCATCGCAGAGAGTGCGACGGCTGCGCCGTCGATCGGCAGCAAGCTCCCTCGCCACAGCCCGCGAGCGTCCCCTGGATGTCGGGCTGGCGGTTAACTTTAAGTTACAAAACCTCCCACGAAATTGAGCTATACAGACGGAGCGCCGAATAGTGGCTATCTGCTGCCTTCGCCTGCCTGCCAATAACAATAAAAGAAAAGGGAGACTTCTTTGTGAAGAGCTTGCTCTATCCCGCTGTCGCGCTGATGAACCGCCTGAGCTTCGGCATGAAGTTCAGCCTGATCAGCGTGCTGTTCTTTCTACCCATGCTGGTGACCAACTTCTATCTGGTGCGCGACTCCTACCGCGAGTTCCAGGGCACCCGGGTCGAACTGCAAAGCCTCGACCTGCTGGGCAGCAGCCTGGCCCTGCGCCGAGACCTGGAAACCCTCAATAACCTGGTGCAGATCAACGCCAGCCTCGGTCAGTCCGGCAAGGCAGGGGACCTGGAAGGCAAGATCGCGGCCCTGGAGAAATCCGTGCTGGAGCGCCTGCAGGCCTTGCAGGCGGTGACCACGGACCCACAGCAGGTGGAGGTCTTCAACGCCAAGCGCGATGAACTGATTGCCGCTTTCAAGACCCAGCAAGTGGAAAGCTCGCTGCTGAACAAAAGCGGCCTGATCGGCAAATTGCTGGGCAGCGCGCAGTTGTTCAGCCAGATCATCGCCAGCCAGTCGGGCCTGAGCCGCGATGGCCAGGGTGACATTCGCCAGCTCAGCGAGCTGATCACCAGCGTCACCCCGCAGGTTACCCAGCTCCTCGGTGAAGGCCGGGCCATGGGCGCCTACTCCTTGGGCCAGGGGTTCCTCAATTCCTCGTCCAGCACGCGTTTCGACGAATTGCTGGTGCAGATCGAAAAGCTCCAGGCCGAATACGGGCTCAAGTTGCAGGATGCCCTGGGTTCCAGCCGCGCTGCCCACGATGCTCTCGACACGCTGGCCACGACCAGCAAGGGCAGCCTCAAGCAGGCCAGCGAGCTGTTCGAGGAGCAGGTGGTGATGGCCGATACCCTGGATGCGCCCTGGCAGGCCTTCTACGACCAGGTCAGCGGGCTGATGGCGCAGACCTACCAGCTCAATGAAGGCACCTTGAAATTCCTGGATGTCGAGTTGCAAAAGCGCCTGGAGCAGAACCGTCGCCACATGGTACTGCTGGTGGCGGCCCTGGCCCTGGTGTTTCTCTCCATCGTCTACCTGTACGGCGGTTTCTACGCTTCCACCCGCACCACTCTGCGGCGCCTGGGGGCGATGATGGACAAGGTAGCGGCGGGGGACATGACCGTCAGCTTCACCGCCCACAGCCGCGACGAACTGGGGGAACTGGGCAGTGTGTTCAACGGCACCGTGCTGAAAATCCACGACCTGATCGAGCGGGTTGGCCACACCGTCAGTGAGGTGGAGCGCCAGGCCGGGCAAGTGCAGAGTGTATCGGCCCAGAGCAATCAGGCCGTGGCCGGCCAGCGCACCCAGATCGAGCAAGTGGCCACGGCGATGAACCAGATGTCCGCCACCTCCCAGGAAGTGGCTCGCAGCGCCGCGGCGGCGGTCAGCAGCGCCCACAGCGTGAATGACGAAACCATCAGTGGCCGCGGGCTGGTGGAATCCCAGCAGGGCAGCATCGCCCGGCTGGCCAGCGAGATCGACCAGTCGGTGCTGGTGATCAACCAGCTGGCCAGCGACAGCCAGTCCATCAGCCGGGTCCTGGAGGTGATCAAGAGCATCGCCGAGCAGACCAACCTGCTGGCCCTCAACGCGGCCATCGAGGCGGCGCGCGCCGGTGAGCAGGGCCGGGGCTTTGCGGTGGTGGCCGATGAAGTGCGGACCCTGGCCAAACGCACCCAGCAGTCCACCGAGGAGATTGAGGACATGATCGGCAAGCTCCACGGTGGCGTCAGCGCGGCGGTCAAGGCCATGGGCAGCAGCCACGCCATGGCCAACGGTACGGTGGACCAGTCGGAAAAGGTCCAGCAGGCACTGGAAAATATCCTTGGTGCAGTAGGCATGATCGTCGACCAGAACCAGCAAATCGCCGCGGCCGTGGAGCAGCAGACCGCGGTGGCCCACGACATCGACCAGAACATCGTCGAGATCAATCGTGCCGGTGAGCGCACTGCCGAGGGGGCGCACCAGACCGAGGATGCCAGCCGGCAGTTGTCGGCCCAGGTGGTGCAACTGAAGCAATTGATCGGCGCTTTCCGCGTCTGAGCAACGTGCACCGGCTCTCGGCGAGGCCCCGGAAACCAGGGGCTTCGCTGCTTTGCATACAATCGGTAGTAAATGAATGCTTTGTTTGTCGCGTGTTTCCTGTTTTCCTGCGCGTCTGATTTTTCAGCCCCGGTGATCCCGCAGGCTGTTCGACCAGTTGGCCATGTGCCTTGCATGGCCCTGAGGAAATACGTTGATGACTGCCACTTCTGGAATCCAGGGCCGTTGCGCCCATTGCCAGACCCTCCTTGAACTCGAACCCTGGCAACTCAATGCCATGGCGTTGCAGGAAGCCTTCAACTGCAACCATTGCCACAAACCGCTGAAGCTCAGTTGCCCCGAACAGATCAAGCGCCTCAGGTCCCTGGGCTCGCTGGCCACCCTGCGCGCGACCATGATCGTGCTGTGTGCCACGGTGATATTGGTGACACTGGTGCTGGAGTGGGTCGGGCTGGTAAGCCTGGCTCAGCAACTGAGCGTTTCGGCATTGATGCTGGTGAGTTACCTGTTGGTGATGATGGCTGCCCGTCGGCGTCAGCGCCGACCGTTGCAGCTACAGGCCGGCTGAAGGCCAGCCGAACAGCTCGCAGGCGTTGCGGGTGCTGGCGCTGGCCAGTTGCTCGGGCGTGATGCCGATGATCTGCGCCAGGGCGGCGCAGATGGCCGGCAGGTGCTGCGGGCTGTTGCGCTGGCCGGGAAACATGGCAGGCGCCATGTCCGGCGAGTCGGTTTCCAGCACCAGGGCGTGCAGCGGCAGCTCGGCGATCACCTTGCGCAGGCGCAGGGCCTGGGGCCAGGTCGCGGCGCCCCCCAGACCCAGCTTGAACCCCAGCTTGAGGTATTCCCGGGCTTCCTCGCGGCTGCCGGCGAAGGCGTGGATAATGCCGCCACGCTTGAGCTTGAAGCGCTTCAGGCTGGCGATCACCGCCGCGTGGCTGCGCCGGACATGAAGCAGGGCGGGCAACTGGAAATCTGCCGCCAGCTGCAATTGCGCTTCGAAGAGTGCCTGTTGGCGCTCGCGATCCAGGTGCGCAAGAAAGTAGTCCAGGCCGATCTCGCCCACCGCGCACACTTGCGGGTGCCCTGCCAGCCGGGTCAGCCAGTCACCCAGTTGCTGGAGATGTTCCGGGCGGTGATCGTCCAGGTACACCGGGTGCAGGCCAAAGGCCGCGTACAGCTGCGAGTCGCTTTGCACCAGATCCCAGAGCCGCTGCCAATTGGCCTGATAGACCCCCAGCACCACCATTCGCGAGACGCCCAGGGCGCGGCTGTCTGCCAGCAGCGCCCCGCGATCGGCATCGAAATCCGCGAAATCCAGGTGGGTGTGGCTGTCGATCAGCTCCACGGTTCAGCCCTGTTGGATGCGCTGTTTGAAGGTCCGCGCGATGGCCTGCACGCCGGGCTGGTAATGCGCCTCTTCAATGGCGGCCAGGGCCAGTTGCAGGGCTTTTTCGGCGATCAGTTGATGCTGCTGGGCCATGGCATTGACCGGCAGCGGCAGGAAATCCAGCAACTGGGTATCACCAAAGGTGCCCAGGCGCAGCGGCCGGGATTTCAGCGGGAAGTCGTGCAAGGCATCGAATACCCCTTGCAGCAGTACATAGGAGGTGGTCACCAGGGCGTCTGGCAGATGACCCAGGCGCTGCAGCAGTTCTTCCATCAGCTGGCGGCCGCAATCACGACTGAAGGCTTCGCCGTGCTCGATCAGCACTTCGCCACCGAAGCCTTGCAGGGCCTGGCGGAATCCGGCGGCCCGTTCCTGGCTGATGCTCAGTTCCGGGCGCGCGCCGATCAGCACGATCTGCTTGGGCTCAGGCTCAAGCAGGCTCTGGGTCAGGTGCAGGCTGGCTTGCAGGTCGTCGCTGATCACCGAGCAGAACAGCTCGGGCGGCATCACCCGGTCGATGGCGATGATCGGCAGGCCCTGGGCCTGCAGCTGCTGGTAGCTGTCGTCTTCCGGCGGCAGGCAGCTGGCGACGAACAGCGCGTCGCAACGCCGGGCGCGGAACAGCTGGAGCAATTGCCGCTCGCTGTCCGGAGCGTCGTCGGAACTGGCGATCAGCAGCTGATACCCTCGGGCCCGGGCGCCTTGCTCCAGCAGCTTGGCGATGCGTGCGTAGCTGGGGTTCTCCAGGTCCGGGAGAATGAAACCCAAGGTACGGGTGTGCCGACTGCGCAAGCCGGCCGCCTGGGGGTTGGGAGTAAAGCCGTGTTCTTCCACCACCGCTCGCACCCGTTCCACGGTGGCGTTGCTGATGCGTTGTTGTTCGGCCTTGCCGTTGATGACGTAACTGGCGGTGGTCACAGACACACCGGCCAGGCGAGCGATATCACTGAGTTTCAACCCGGGATTTCCTTGTTTTTGGTGCTTGCCCCGATATTTTCGCCAATCCTACCTGATCTGGGCAGGCGACCAACGTCGGAACCGGCAATCGACCAGAAGGACTTCAAGCGCTCGAGATTATGGAGTAACGTACCAAACTTGCTAGATTAAACGTTTCAGCAAGCGTATTTTCTAGGCCCAAGCCCGAACGGAAAACGCCCCTGCCAGGCACCGAGTCCCGTTTGTGGCAGTAAAGACGCCTACGCTGCTTACTTAAAACAATACCTAGCGCCGCCCCCTGCCGCGCTAAATAGGAGAAGCCATGCTCGAGCTCACTGTAGAGCAGATATCCATGGGCCAGTCGGCTGTGGATAAGTCCGCGGCGCTGCACTTGCTGGCCGACAAACTGGTGGCGGACGGCCTGGTGGCCGAGGGTTACCTGGCTGGCCTCCAGGCCCGCGAAACCCAGGGCTCGACCTTTCTTGGCCAAGGCATCGCCATTCCCCACGGCACCCCGGAAACCCGCGATCAGGTCTTTGCCACCGGCGTGCGCCTGCTGCAGTTTCCCGACGGCGTGGATTGGGGCGATGGGCAGATCGTTTACCTGGCCATCGGCATCGCGGCCAAATCCGACGAGCATTTGCGACTCCTGCAACTCCTGACCCGCGCCCTGGGTGAAACCGACCTGGGCCAGGCCCTGCGTCGCGCCAGTTCCCCGGAGGCCCTGCTCAAGCTATTGCAGGGTGCGCCCCAGGAACTGGCGCTGGATGCGCAGATGATCGGCCTCGGGGTGGCGGCGGAAGACTTCGAAGAACTGGTCTGGCGTGGCGCCCGTCTGCTGCGCCAGGCCGAGTGCGTGAGCAACGGCTTTGCCGCGGTGCTGCAACAGGTCGATGCGTTGCCCCTGGGCGACGGCCTGTGGTGGTTGCACAGCGAGCAGACCGTGCTGCGCCCGGGGCTGGCCTTTGTCACCCCGGACAAACCCATCCGCTACCTGGGCCAGCCCCTGAGCGGCCTGTTCTGCCTGGCCAGCCTGGGGGAGGCCCACCAAGCGTTGTTGGAACGCCTGTGTGCGCTGCTGATCGAAGGCCGAGGCCAGGAACTGGGCCGTGCCACCAGCCGCCGTGCGGTGCTGGAAGTGCTCGGCGGCGAGTTGCCGGCGGACTGGCCCAGCGCCCGTATCGCCCTGGCCAATGCCCACGGCCTGCATGCCCGCCCGGCCAAGGTGCTGGCGCAATTGGCGAAAAATTTCGAGGGCGAGATCCGCATCCGCATCGCCGACGGCAAGGATTCGGCCGTCTCGGTAAAAAGCCTGAGCAAGCTGCTGAGTCTCGGTGCCCGACGCGGCCAGGTGCTGGAACTGATCGCTGAACCGAGCATTGCCGCCGACGCTTTGCCTGCTTTGTTGGCGGCCATCGAAGAGGGGCTGGGCGAAGAGGTTGAGCCACTGCCGGCCGTCAGCGCCCCTCGGGAAGAACAGCAGGAAGTCGTGGTCCCGCTCAGCGCGCCGGCCTCCGGCAGCCTGATCCAGGCCATCGCCGCCGCTCCCGGCATCGCCATCGGCCCGGCCCATATCCAGGTTCAGCAAGCCATCGACTACCCGCTGCGGGGCGAGTCCACCGCCATCGAGCGTCAGCGCCTGCAGCAGGCCCTGGCCGAAGTGCGCCAGGACATCGACGGCTTGATCCAGCGCAGCCAGGCCAAGGCCATTCGCGAAATCTTCATCACCCACCAGGAAATGCTCGACGACCCCGAGTTGACCGACGAAGTGGACACCCGCCTCAAGCAGGGCGAAAGCGCTGAAGCGGCGTGGATGACCGTGATCGAAATCGCCGCCAAGCAGCAGGAAGCCCTGCAGGATGCCTTGCTCGCCGAGCGTGCCGCCGACCTGCGGGACATTGGCCGCCGGGTGCTGGCGCAATTGTGCGGCATCGAAACCCCGGCCGAGCCGGACCAGCCCTACATCCTGGTGATGGACGAAGTCGGTCCCTCGGACGTCGCGCGCCTCGATCCGACCCGGGTCGCCGGCATTCTCACCGCCCGCGGCGGCGCTACCGCACACAGCGCCATCGTCGCCCGGGCCCTGGGGATTCCGGCCCTGGTGGGCGCGGGGGCCAGCGTGTTGCTGATCAAGTCCGGTACGCCCTTGTTGCTGGACGGCCAACGCGGGCGCCTGCATGTCGACGCTGATAGCACGACCTTGCAACGGGCCGCCGAAGAGCGCGACAACCGCGAGCAACGGCTCAAGGCGGCCGCCGAGCAACGTCATCAGGCGGCCCATACCACCGATGGTCACGCGGTCGAGGTGTTCGCCAATATCGGTGAAAGCGCCGGTGTCGCCGCCGCCGTGGAAAACGGCGCCGAGGGCATCGGCCTGCTGCGCACCGAACTGATCTTCATGGCCCATCCCCAGGCCCCGGACGAAGCCACCCAGGAAGCCGAATACCGCCGCGTACTCGACGGCCTTGCCGGGCGTCCGCTGGTGGTGCGCACCCTGGATGTGGGCGGCGACAAACCGCTTCCTTACTGGCCGATCGCCAAGGAAGAAAACCCCTTCCTCGGCGTGCGCGGCATCCGCCTGACCCTGCAGCGGCCACTGATCATGGAAGCGCAATTGCGCGCTCTGCTGCGCTCGGCGGACAACCGTCCACTGCGGATCATGTTCCCCATGGTCGGCAGCGTCGAAGAGTGGCGCCAGGCCCGGGACATGACCGAGCGCCTGCGCCGGGAAATCCCCGTGGCCGACCTGCAACTGGGGATCATGATCGAAGTGCCGTCCGCCGCCCTGCTGGCGCCGGTGCTGGCCAAGGAAGTGGACTTCTTCAGCATCGGCACCAACGACCTGACCCAGTACACCCTGGCCATCGATCGTGGCCACCCGACCCTTTCCGCCCAGGCCGATGGCCTGCACCCGGCAGTGTTGCAACTGATCGACATCACCGTGCGTGCCGCCCATGCCCACGGCAAGTGGGTCGGGGTCTGCGGCGAGCTGGCGGCCGACCCGCTGGCGGTGCCGGTGCTGGTGGGCCTGGGGGTGGATGAACTCAGTGTTTCCGGACGCAGCATCGCCGAGGTCAAGGCGCGGATCCGCGAACTGCGCCTGACCCAGGCACAAACCCTTGCTCAACAGGCCCTGGCCGTCGGCAGCGCCAACGAAGTGCGCGCCCTAGTGGAGGCCATGTAATGGCGAAGATTCTTACCCTGACCCTCAACCCGGCGCTGGACCTGACGGTGCAGCTGGCGCGCCTGGACGCAGGGCAGGTCAACCGCAGCGACGCCATGTACACCCACGCCGCCGGCAAGGGCGTGAACGTGGCCCAGGTGCTGGCCGACCTCGGCCATCAACTGACCGTCAGCGGTTTTCTCGGGGAAAACAATCCACAGGCGTTTGACGCGTTGTTTGCCCAGCGCGGGTTTGTCGACGCCTTTATCCGTGTGCCCGGGGACACTCGCAGCAACATCAAGCTGGCCGAAAGTGACGGGCGCATTACCGACATCAACGGCCCTGGGCCCGAGGTTAGCGAAGCTGCGCAACAGGCCCTGCTTGAACGCCTGGAACAGATCGCTCCCGGGCATGACGCGGTGGTGGTGGCCGGCAGCCTGCCGCGTGGGGTCAGCCCCGAATGGTTCCAGGCCCTGCTGCTGCGTTTGAAAAACCTCGGTCTTAAAGTCGCCCTCGACACCAGCGGCGCTGCCTTGCGCGCCGGCCTGGCGGCAGGCCCCTGGCTGGTCAAGCCCAACACCGAAGAGCTGGCGGACGCCTTGGGCAGCCCGGTGGTTTCAGTGGCCGGGCAGGCCGAGGCTGCGCGCCAGTTGCGCGCCCAGGGCGTCGAGCATGTGGTGGTGTCCCACGGCGCCGAGGGGGTCAACTGGTTCAGTGCTGCACCGTCCTTGCAGGCCCTGCCGCCCAAGGTCAGCGTGGTCAGCACCGTGGGCGCCGGCGACTCGCTGCTGGCGGGCATGCTCCACGGCCTGCTTGGCGCCCAGCCGTTCGAACAGACCCTGCGCACCGCCACGGCGATTGCCGCCATGGCCGTGACCCAGATCGGTTTCGGCATCAGCGACAGGGCGCAACTGGCCCGGCTGGAGCAGGGGGTGCGCGTGCATCCCCTCATAGAACAATAAGAGGGTTGCGTATGAAGTTAGCCATTATTACCGCCTGCCCCAACGGCATGGTCACCAGCGTACTCTGCGCCCGCCTGCTGGACGCCGCGGCCCAGCGCCAGGGCTGGAGCACCAGCGTCGAAGTGCACGATGAAGCGCACCCCGAACGTCAACTGTCGGCCACGACCATCGAGGCTGCCGAGTGGGTACTGGTGGTCAGCACCGGGCCTGTGGACCTGTCGCGTTTTGTCGGCAAGCGGGTGTACCGCAGCAGCCCGTCCCAGGCCCTGCAGGATGTCGATGCAGTGCTGCGTCGCGGCGCCGAAGAGGCCCAGGTCCATGTGGCCACCGAGGTCAGTGCCGAGCCAGTGGTCGAAACAGGCAAGCGCGCCCCGCGGCTGGTGGCGATCACTGCTTGCCCGACTGGCGTGGCGCACACCTTCATGGCCGCCGAGGCCCTGCAGCAGACCGCCAAGCGCCTGGGCTACGACCTGCAAGTGGAAACCCAGGGCTCGGTGGGCGCGCGCAATCCGCTGAGCGCCCAAGCCATTGCCGAGGCCGACGTGGTGCTGCTGGCGGCGGACATCGAAGTGGCCACCGAGCGTTTTGCCGGCAAGCGCATTTATCGCTGCGGCACCGGCGTGGCCCTGAAACAGTCCGAAGCGATCCTGAACAAGGCCCTGGCCGAGGGCCAGCTGGAGTCCTCCGCGTCAGGCGCCCAGGCACCGGCCAAACAGGAAAAGACCGGGGTCTACAAACACCTGCTGACCGGGGTGTCGTTCATGCTGCCGATGGTGGTGGCGGGCGGCTTGATGATTGCCCTGTCCTTCGTCTTCGGCATCACCGCCTTCAAGGAGGAGGGCACCCTGGCCGCGGCCTTGATGCAGATCGGCGGCGAGACCGCCTTCAAGTTGATGGTGCCGCTGCTGGCGGGTTACATCGCCTACTCCATCGCCGACCGCCCAGGCCTGGCGCCGGGAATGATCGGCGGCATGCTCGCCAGCACCCTGGGCGCGGGTTTTATCGGCGGCATCGTCGCCGGCTTCCTCGCCGGTTATGCGGCCAAGGCGATCAATAAATATGCGCGTTTGCCGCAAAGCCTGGAGGCGTTGAAACCGATCCTGATCATCCCGCTGCTGGCCAGCCTGTTCACCGGGCTGGTGATGATCTACGTGGTGGGTAAACCCGTGGCGGGCATGCTCGAAGCCCTGACCCACTTCCTCGACAGCATGGGCACCACCAACGCCATTCTGCTCGGGGTACTGCTGGGCGGCATGATGTGCGTCGACCTGGGTGGGCCGATCAACAAGGCGGCCTATGCGTTCTCGGTAGGGCTGCTGGCCTCCCAGAGCTATGCACCGATGGCCGCGACCATGGCGGCGGGCATGGTACCGCCGATTGGCTTAGGGATTGCCACCTTCATTGCCCGACGCAAATTTGCCCAGACCGAACGCGAAGCCGGCAAAGCCGCCCTGGTATTGGGCCTGTGCTTTATCTCCGAAGGGGCGATTCCGTTTGCCGCCAAAGACCCGTTGCGAGTGATCCCGGCGAGCATTGCCGGCGGCGCCCTGACCGGGGCCTTGTCGATGTACTTCGGCTGCAAACTGATGGCGCCCCACGGCGGCCTGTTCGTCATGCTGATCCCGAATGCCATCAACCACGCCCTGCTGTACCTGCTGGCGATTGTCGCGGGCAGCCTGCTGACGGCGGTTGTCTATGCGCTGGTGAAACGGCCGGAAACCGTGGAACTGGCCCTGCAACCGGCCTCCTCGTAGGAGCCGGCTTGCCGGCGAAGCGGCCCCTGAACCTTGCGCTGTTCGGGCCGATGCCTTCGCTGGCAAGCCAGCTCCTACGGTGGCAGGGGGCACAGCAGCCTCGCTGTCACACCCCCTTCATCCCCACTGACTAAGGTTGGCTTTTGACCATTGTCAGGGAGTCACCATGAGCGAGTTCAACCTCGGCCGTCGTCGGATCATGCAAATCGCTGGGGCGGGGCTGTTGCTGCCGAGCCTGGCGCCGGCGGTGATTGCTTCGGTCAAGGATCGGCCGCAGCTCACCGATGGGGTGCAGTCCGGGGACCTGCTGGGGGATCGGGCGATGATCTGGAGCCGCAGCGACCGCCCGGCGCGGATGGTGGTGGAGTGGGATACGCGCAGCATGTTCAGCAACCCCCGGCGTTTCATCTCGCCCCTGGCCGATGCGCGGACCGACTTCACGGCGCGGGTGGAGTTGACCGGGTTGCCGGCCGATCAGGCGATCTTCTATCGGGTGACCTTCGAGGACGCCCAGAGCGGTGTGGCCAGTGAGCCGTGGTTCGGCCATTTGCGCAGTGCGCCGACGCAACGCCGGGACATCCGTTTTGTCTGGAGCGGTGACACGGTGGGCCAGGGCTTTGGCATCAACCCGGACATCGGTGGCATGCGTATCTATGAGGCCATGCGCCTGCGCTTGCCGGACTTCTTTATCCACAGCGGCGATACCATCTACGCCGACGGCCCGGTGCCGGCGCAGTTGACCGTGGAAGACGGGCGGATCTGGCGCAATATCACCACCGAGGCCAAGAGCAAAGTGGCCGAGACCCTCGACGAATACCGGGGCAACTACCGCTACAACCTGATGGACGAAAACCTGCGCCGCTTCAACGCCGAGGTGCCGCAGATCTGGCAGTGGGACGACCACGAGGTGGTCAATAACTGGTCGCCGAGCAAGCAGCTGGACGAACGTTACGTGGTCAAGGACATCCAGACCCTGGTGGGCCGCGCGCGCCAGGCCTGGCTGGAGTATTCGCCCATGCGCCGGCAGAGCGCCGATGGCGGCGGGCGCATCTACCGCAAGCTCAGCTATGGGCCGTTGCTGGATGTGTTCGTGCTGGACATGCGCAGCTATCGCGGCCCCAACGATGACAACCTCGGCGGCGAGAAACCTTTCCTCGGCCGCGAGCAACTCGATTGGCTGAAGCGTGAGCTCAAGGACTCCTCGGCTCAGTGGAAAGTGGTGGCGGCGGACATGCCCATTGGCCTGGGCGTGCCCGATGGCGAAGTCAGCCCCGGGGTGGCGCGCTGGGAGGCGATCGCCAACGGCGACCCGGGCCCGGCCCAGGGCCGCGAGCTGGAGATTGCCGAGCTGCTGGCGTATTTGCGCAAGCATCAGGTACGCAACCATGTGTGGCTGACGGCCGATGTGCATTACTGCGCGGCCCACCATTACCACCCGGATCGCGCGGCGTTCCAGGATTTCGAGCCGTTCTGGGAGTTTGTTGCCGGCCCCCTGAATGCCGGGAGTTTCGGGCCCAATGCGCTGGACAAGACCTTCGGCCCGGAAGTGGTGTTCCAGAAGGCGCCGCCAGCGCAGAACACTTCGCCCTTTGCCGGCTTCCAGTTCTTTGGCGAAGTGCAGATCGATGGGCAAACGGCGGAGCTGAAAGTGATCCTGCGGGACCTGGACGGCGTGGCGGTGTACGAACACAACCTGCAACCGGCGTAACCATCCCCACCAGCGCCCCGTCCCGTAGGAGCCGGCTTGCCGGCGAATAGGGCCCGTGAGCCTTGCGCTGTTCAGACGGGCGCCTTCGCTGGCAAGCCAGCTCCTACGGAGGGGGCTGCAGGATTGGTGCAGGAGCCGGCTTGCCGGCGAAGCGTCTGAGGCCTCAGTAAACGTCGCGGCGGTAGCGGCCCTCTTCGATCAGGCGCTCCACGTGCTCTGCTCCCAGCAGTTCGTTAAGTACCTGATCCACTCCCGACGCCATGCCCTGCAAGCTGCCGCAGATGTAGAGCGCGGCGCCATCGTCCAGCCATTTTTTCAGCTCGTCCGCCGCCTGGAGCAGGCGGTCCTGGACGTAGACCTTCTCGGCCTGGTCCCGGGAGAACGCCAGATCCAGGCGGCTCAGGTCGCCCCGGGTGCGCCATTCCTGCAGTTCATCCTTGAAGTAGAAATCATGCTCGGCATTGCGCTCGCCAAAGATCAGCCAGTTGCGTTGCTGGCCCTCGGCGATCCGCGCCTTGAGCAGGCTGCGCAAGCCCGCCAGCCCGGTGCCGTTGCCCAGCAGAATCAGTGGGCAAGGTTCGGTCGGCAGGTGGAAGCCGCTGTTGCGCCGTACCCGCAGGCTGATGCTCGAACCCACCGCAGCATGCTCGGTGAGCCAGCCGGAACCGATCCCCAAGCTGCCATCGGGGTGGCGTTCCTGGCGCACCAGCAGCTCCAGGCAACCGTCGGCGGCAATCGAGGCGATGGAGTATTCGCGCATGCTCAGGGGTACCAGGGCATCCACCAGGGCCTGGGCGTGCAGGCCCACCAGGTGGGTGCGGTTTTCCGGTAGCTGGCGGCTGCCCAGAGCCTGTTCCAGGCTCTCTTCCAGGCCGTCGAGCTGGACCCTGGCCTCGCCGGAAAGCCCCAGGCCGTCGAGGAAGTATTCCACCATCCACGGGCTGTTGCGCGGCATGACTTCCACCAGGTCGCCAGCCAGCCAGCTGCTGGCGCTGGGGGCCAGCAGTTGCAGCAGGTAGACCCCGGAGCCGCTGCTGTCGGGGTTGAGCAGGGTGCGGCTCTTCAGGGTCCAGTTGTCGAAGGCCGGGGCCTGCCACAGGTCTACCGGGGCATGGCCGGTGAGCTGGCCCAGTTGCTGCTGCCAGTGGCGCAGGGCGTAGCTGTCGCCGCTGTCCACTTCGATGGGGGCGAACAGGGTGCTGCCGCCCTGGTTCGACAGCCAGTCGTGCAGGCGTCGGGCAAAGCCGCAGAAGTGCTGGTACTGGCGGTCGCCCAGGCCGAGCACGGCGTATTGCAGGCCTTGCAGCGACAGCTCGCGGCCCAGTAGCTTGCGCTCGAAGCCGCGGGCGCTGTCCGGTGCTTCGCCGTCGCCAAAGGTGCTGACCACGAACAGCGCGCGCTGGGCGTCACGCAGATCCTGTTCGCTGAGACTGCTCAGCGGCTGGACCTTGGTCGCCACCCCGGCAGCCTGCAATTGCCCGGCGGTCTGCCAGGCCAGTTGCTCGGCGAAACCGCTCTGGCTGGCGAAACCGATCAGCCACGCCGAGCCGTCGGGGGCGGTACTTTCCAGGCCTTGGCGGGCCTGCTTGATCTGGCGCTTCTTGCGTCGGCGATCCAGGTACAGCAGCCAGCCGGTGACGAAGAACAGCGGCATGGTCAAGGAGGCCAGGGTCAGCAGGATGCGCCCCACCAGGCCGAAGTAGCTGCCCACGTGCAGCGCGTAGACGCTAGTGAGCAACTGCGACTTGAGGCTCTTGTCGGCGTAGCGGTCATGACGGCTGATCACCCCGGTGGCCGGGTCGAGGGTCAGTTGGTTCAGCGCCCGTTCGTGGGGGGAGGTCTTGAGCAGGTAGAACACAGTCGCCGGCTGCCCGGCCACGGCAGGCATACGGATGTTGTAGGCATTGAGGTCCTTGCCGGCGGCGCTGTAGACGCTGCTCCACATGGCGTTGTAGTCCGCCACCGGGGCCGGGCCCTTGGGCGGTGGGCCACCGCGGCCGCCACGCTGGCGTTCGCTGTGTGGCGCATCGGAGAGCAGCTTGGTCAGGCCCTCCCGGTACCAATCGTAGGACCAGTACAGGCCGGTGAGGGCGAACAGCAGGTAGAACAGCAGGCACCAGGTGCCGAACACCGCGTGCAGGTCCCAGTTGAAGCCGCGGCCTTTCTTGGCCCAGTCCAGGGTCAGCCACACCCGCCAGTTGCCGACCTGGCGCGGCCAGCGCAGGTACAGCCCGGACAGGCAGAAGAAGATCAGGATCAGGGTGCAGGCGCCGGTGATCTGCCGGCCGGTGTCGCCGACGGCCAGGAAGCGGTGCAGTTGCAGCATGAAGCCGAAGAAGTCCTGGCCGACGGCGTCGCCCATGAACTCGCCGGTATAGGGGTCGAAGTAGCGCATCTGGCCACGGCGTTCCCCTGGCGGCGGGGTGAAGAACACCCGCGCGGCGTTGCCGCTGTCGGTTTCGACCCAGAGCATGGACACCGTCTTGCCTTTGGCGGCCTGGATCTTGTCCACCAGTTCGGCGGGCGGCAGCACCCCGGCGGGGAGCTTGTCGACTTGCAGCACCGATGGATTGAGGGCGCGCAGGATTTCGTCCTGGAACGACACGGTCGCCCCGGTGATGCCCATCAGGGCCAGGACCAGCCCCGCGCTGATGCCGAAGAACCAGTGCAGCTGGAACAGGGTTTTCTTCAACACGTCACTCGCCTTGTTCGTCCAGAGAGAGGAAACACGGCGCGCATTATGCCGTGTGTTGTCGAGAAGCATTCGTTTTTACATGCAAAAGCCCCAGGCATTGAAATGCGTGGGGCTTGGGCGCCTGTGGCCGTGGCCACAGGAAGGTCTTGCGCTGGATCAGAAGTGGAAGTTGGCACTCATCAGCGCGGTACGACCGGCCGCCTGGTTGGCGAAGTGCGCCGCGTAGGCCTTGTCGTAGTAGGTCTTGTCGGTCAGGTTCTGCACGTTCAACTGCAGGTCGACGTTCTTGGTCAGCTTGTAGCTGGCCATGGCGTCGTAGCGGGTGTAGGACGGTACGTACAGGCTGTTGTTGTTATCGCCCCAGACCTTGTCGACGTAGAAGGCGCCACCGCCGATGGTCAGCTTCTGGGTCAGGTTATAGGTGGTCCACAGGCTGAAGCTGTTTTTCGGCGTATTTGGCAATTCATTGCCCTTGGCCGGGTTGGTCAGGCTGGTGACTTTGCCACTGCGATCACCGCTGGCGCCCGGATCGACGATGGTGCTGTCCAAGTAGCTGTAGCCGGCGAACACTTGCCACTTGTCGGTCAGCTTGCCGCTTGCGGTCAGCTCAAGGCCGTCAACTCGGGTCTTGCCGGCATTTTCGTAGGTGTAGTTGCTGCTCAGGACCCGGGTGTTTTCCTTTTCGGTACGGAAGATCGCACCCGTCAGTGCCAGACGGTCGTTGAACAGGTCCCACTTGGTGCCGATCTCGTAGTTGACGGTTTCCTCGGGTTTCATGTCGCTGACGATGCTGGTCGGCGTGCCGGAAGTGGTGGCAAACGGGTTGGTCTCGGCGCCGTTGTCCAGGGTGCTGCCGACCGGTGTAGCCGAGGTGGCATAGGAGATATAGACGCTGCCGTTGTCCTGCGGCTTCCATACCAGGCCCAGTTGGCCAGTCACGAATTCGCTGGTGTCCTCGGCCTTGAAGGTGGTGGTGCGCGCGGTGTTCTTGGTCTTGGCCTGGGTTTCGAAGTGGTCGTAGCGCAGGCCCATGTTGACCAGCCACTGCGGGGTCAGCTCCAGAGTGTCGGCAAAGTAGATGGCCCGGGTGGTGCCTTCGGTGTCGGTGCCCGCGTAGTTGCGGCTGATGGTGCCGGCATAGGCGTCATCCGGAGTCGGGTTCGACAGCGAGGTACAAACGCCAGCAGGCTGCGGCACGTTGCACTTGATATTGGCGTTGTTGGAAACGGTGTAGCCACTTTTGCTCGAGGACTCGTCGGACAGTTCGATGCCGGCGGAGAAGTTGTTCTTGAAGCCGCCCAGCACGAACTCACCGTACAGATCGGTCTGGTTGGTGGTGGTGTCGGTGTTCGACACCCGGGTGTTGGCCCGACGCCAGACGGTGCCACTGCGTACGTTGCCCTGGCTGTCGTCCGGCTGGGTCAGGATGTAGTCCTGCATGCTGGTGCCGTGACGGAAGGTGTTCTTCAGGGTCAACGAGTCGTTCAGGTCGTGCTCGATGGCGAAGGTCGCGGTGTCCACGCGGGACTTGCGGAAGTCGCGGTCGGTCAGGCCATAGAAGTTGCTGCTGTCGCCGCCGTTGACCGGTTTGTCCGGATGGGCCGCGGTGTGGGCGGTGCCCATGGAATAGCCGTAGGGAATGCCCGAGTCCGGCAGGTCATCGCTTTCCAGGTGGTAGTAATCGAGGAATACCCGGGTGTCGGTGCCTAGGCCGAAGGCCAGGGACGGGGCGATGCCCCAGCGGTCGTAGTTGACCTTGTCTCGTCCGGCGACGTTGCTTTCATGGCTCATCAGGTTCAGACGGCCAGCGGCGGTATCGCTGAACTGGTAGTTGCCATCCAGGGTGTAGCGCTGGGTCTGATCGGAGCCCCAGGTGAAGCCACCGTCCAGGGAGTTACCCAGGTGCGCCTTCTTGCTCACCAGGTTGATGCTGCCGCCAGCGGCGCCACGGCCGCCCATGGCCGAGTTAGGGCCTTTGCTGACTTCGATGTTTTCAACTGCGAAGACTTCGCGGCTTTGGGCACCTGTGTCGCGGACGCCGTCCAGGTAGGTGTCACTTTGGGCGTCGAACCCCCGGATGAACGGACGGTCGCCTTGGGGGTTGCCGCCCTCACCGGCACCGAAGGTGATACCGGGCACGGTACGCAGGGCGTCCTGCAGCGAGGTGGCCGCGGTGTCCTTGAGTACTTGCTGTGGCACCACGGTCACCGAGCGTGGGGTGTTCACCAGCGGCGCGGTGTACTTTTTCGAGGAGGAGTTTTCGACCTTGTAGGACGTTTGGTCCTGGGCCTCACCGGTAATGCTGGTGGCTTCCAGGGCAATGGCTTTGCCCGAAGTCTTCTGCTGAGTCTCTTCAGCCGCCTGGACCATATGGCCTGCGGAGCCGGCGGTGATCGCCACGCCAATTGCAGACGCCAGCAGGCGTGGTGAACTGACAGCGGATGGTGGTTGTTGGCGTGACATGTTTTTCCCCTCCCCAAGGATTTGAGGCGGCGGAATATAGGGGAAAGAAACATTTGTTATCAATTGCGAAATATTGCTATTCGCACTTAATTTACATTCTTTACAATTTGCCTTTACGGTTTTTACGTTCTCATGCGTCCCGGGGTTTTACACAGTCAATAAGAATCAATATCATTGACGGCCTTTCGCTCTGCAGGTACCTGGCCATGTTGCTGCACATCCCTGGCGTGTTCACCCGTGACGAGGTCGGGCGCATCCGTGAAGCCCTGGAACAGGCGGACTGGGCGGACGGCAAGATCACCGCCGGTTACCAGTCGGCCAAGGCCAAGCACAACCTGCAACTGCCGGAAGGCCACCCGCTGGCCCAGGAGATCGGCGCGGCGATGCTCGATCGCCTGTGGCAGAACCCGCTGTTCATGTCCGCCGCCTTGCCGCACAAGGTGTTTCCGCCGCTGATCAACTGCTACACCGCCGGCGGCAGTTTCGATTTTCATATCGACAACGCGGTGCGCCAGCCCAAGGGCAGCCCGGAGCGGGTGCGTACGGATCTGTCGTCGACCCTGTTCTTCAGCGACCCCGAGGATTACGACGGCGGCGAGCTGGAGATCCAGGACACCTTCGGCCTGCAGCGGGTCAAGCTGCCGGCGGGGGACATGGTGCTGTATCCAGGCACCAGCCTGCACAAGGTCAACCCGGTGACCCGGGGCGCTCGCTACGCCTCATTCTTCTGGACCCAGAGCCTGGTGCGCGAAGACAGCCAGCGCGCCTTGCTGTTCGAGATGGACGGCGCGATCCAGGAGCTGACCCGGGACGCGCCCGACCATCCTTCCCTGATCCGCCTGACCGGCACCTACCACAACCTTCTGCGTCGCTGGGTCGAGGTGTAAGTCGTGACTTTTCAACTTCGTCGCGAGGAGCTCCTCGACGGCGCGCAACTGAGCGCCATGCTTGAGGAGAGCCCGGCCCGCGCCGCCCAGGCGGTGCTGGCCGCTGCTTCCGAGGGCCTGCTGGATGCCCAGGCGCTGCTGGGGCAGATCCTCCTCGACGGTCGCGGCATCCAGCAGGATCAACCCCTGGCGGTGCGCTGGTTCGAGATCGCCGCACAACGCGGGCACCTGATGGCGCGCAACATGCTCGGCCGCTGCCATGAGCACGGCTGGGGTTGCCCGGCGGATGCCGCCAGCGCGGCCGGGCACTATCGCCTGGCGGCCGAAGCGGGGCTGGACTGGGGGCTGTACAACTACGCCAACCTGTTGGCCACCGGTCGCGGCGTGGTGCAGAACCATGCCTTGGCCCTGGCCTGCTACCGTCGAGCGGCGGACCTTGGCCATGCCAAGTCGATGAACCTGCTGGGGCGTTACCTGGAAGAAGGGCTGGTGTGCCAGGCCGACCTCGAAGCAGCTCGGGACTGGTACCGGCGCTCGGCCGAAGGCGGGGATTTTCGCGGGCAGTTCAGCCATGCGGCAGTGCTGGCCGATGCCGGGCGTATCGACGAAGCCGTGGAGTGGCTGAAGCGCGCCCTGGCCGGCGGCAATCTGAACTTCCTCCGGGTGGCATGCGCCGCGCTGCTCAATGCCACGCATCCCGAGATTCGCGAGCTGGCCCAGGCCTATCAGCGGCGGGCGGTGGAACTGGGCGACGCACCGCAATGACCTGTAGGAGCTGGCTTGCCAGCGAAGGGGCTAGACCCGGGCAATGAGTCGTCTGCGTTTCGCGAGCAAGCTCGCTCCTACAAGGAAGGATGTGTGATTCAGGTACAAAAAAGCCCATGACAGGTCATGGGCTTTTTCTTGCAGCTAAGCGCAGTCTTTAAACGTAGAAGGCCTTCAGCGGCGGGAAACCGTTGAATTCCACCGCGCTGTAGCTGGTGGTGTAGGCGCCGGTGGACAGCCAGTACAGGCGGTCGCCGATGGCCAGGTTCAGTGGTAGGCCGTACTTGTAGTTCTCGTACATGATGTCGGCGCTGTCGCAGGTCGGGCCGGCGATCACCACTTCTTCCACTTCACCTTTCTTCTCGGTCCAGATCGGGAACTTGATGGACTCGTCCATGGTTTCGATCAGGCCGGAGAACTTGCCCACGTCGGTGTACACCCAGCGCTCGACGGCGGTGCGGGATTTGCGCGCCACCAGCACTACTTCGCTGACCAGGATGCCGGCGTTGGCGATCAGCGAACGGCCTGGTTCGAGGATGATTTCCGGCAGGTCGTCGCCGAAGTCTTCCTTGAGGAAGCGGATGATTTCCTCGGCATAGGTTTCCAGGCTGTTGGTGCGGGTGATGTAGTTGGCCGGGAAGCCGCCACCCATGTTGATCAGCTTCAGCTCGATGCCGTCTTCTTCCTTGAGGCGCTCGAAGATCACCTTGACCTTGGCAATGGCGGCGTCCCATACGCTGATGTCGCGCTGTTGCGAACCCACGTGGAACGACACGCCGTAAGGCACCAGGCCCAGGTCGCGAGCGAGGATCAGCAGGTCCATGGCCATGTCGGTCTGGCAGCCGAACTTGCGCGACAGCGGCCAGTCGGCGGTGGTGGAGCCTTCGGTGAGAATGCGCACGTAGACTTTCGAGCCCGGTGCGGCCTTGGCGATGTTGCGCAGGTCGGCCTCGGAGTCGGTGGCGTACAGGCGCACGCCCTTGTCATAGAAGTAGCGGATGTCCTTGGACTTCTTGATGGTGTTGCCGTAGCTGATGTTGGCCGGGTTGACGCCGCGGCCCAGCACCTTGTCCAGCTCGTAGATCGAAGCGATGTCGAAGCTGGAGCCTTTTTCGTGCAGCAGGTCGATGATCTCGACGGCCGGGTTGGCCTTGACCGCGTAGTAGACCTTGGCGAATTCGAAACCGGCGCGCAGGTCGTCGTAGGCCTGGGAGATCATCTGGGTGTCGATGACCACGAACGGGGTTTCTTGCTGGTCGGCGAACGCCTTCATTTTTTGAAAGGTTTCGCGCGCAAAATAGTCTTCGACGTTAATCGACATGCGTTGGGAGCTCCTACTGGCAAACGTTAGAAATCAATGGGTGCAAATGAACGTCCTCCGTATCCCCACTTTGGTTCGCCTACTTCCCAAGGCATGTCGCCGAAAGCAAAAAGGCCATGGGCAATCTGCCCTTGGCCTTGCTGTCTCGTCGTCAGTACTTGAGCCGGATGGATCGTTTCCAGCATGGACGTTCGGCGCGAACTTTAGGCGGTGAAGGGGTTGAGATCAACAAAAAATGTCGCGTTTTTGCACTTGTCTGACGTGCGTTATCGACACCTCTCTTTGTAGCCGACACAGATGACGGACAGATGTTCCCGAAGAATTCTCGAGTGTTAAAAATACCTGCACGTTCGACGCTTTTGTGTGCCAAGTAGCTGGGAAGTATGAAAGCGCCAACATCGGCGACGTTAGCGGCGAGAGGGCGGTGTGAGGAGGATTTTGGTTATTTCGGAGGGGGGCGCCGGACAGCTCTGACTGGGGCGGCTGTTGATATTTTTTTCCGGCGTGTGGGTGGGCCAAAAACACATGCTGGCGAGGGCGCTTGCTCGCGCCGGATGCGCAGCAGCCCCATTCTTTTTGCAAAGAGGGGCCGCTTCACAGTCCCGAGGGAGCAAGCTCCCTCGCCACAGGTTGGTTATTGGCTATTTATTGATCAGCCAACCACCGCTTCAGCCGGCGAGACGATATTGGTCTTCATCCCCCGCGAACGCCCGGAGCTCAGGTAGGCGGCGATGGATTCCTGAGTCACCTCGCCCAAGAACACTCGCTCGGCATCCATCACCGGCAGCCACGAGCGGTTGAACTCGTACATGCGCGACAGAAGAATCCGCAGGTGTTCGTCGTAGGCGGCTGTAGCGTTGAACTCTCGCAGGAACTGGGCGCAGGTGCCGGTCTGGCGGTGCAGGTCGCGACGACGTACATAACCCAGAGCCTTGTTCTCGGCACAGGTCACCACCACGTAGCGCCGGTCGTGTTCGTCCATCAGTTCCAGGGCGTCGGCTACCGGGGTTTCCGGGCTGACCGACGGGGCGTTGTCCGCGGCGTCTTCGGCCTTGACCAGCAACAGGCGTTTCAAGGTGCTGTCCTGGCCGACGAAGTTGCTGACGAAGTCGTCCGCCGGGTGCGCCAGCAGGGTGTCGGGGTGATCGATCTGCAGCAGCTTGCCGGCACGGAAGATGGCGATCTTGTCCCCCAGCTTGATGGCTTCGTCGATGTCATGGCTGACCATGATCACGGTCTTGTTCAGCGCCCGCTGCATCTCGAAGAATTCGTTCTGGATCATCTCGCGGTTGATCGGGTCCACCGCGCCGAAGGGCTCGTCCATCAGCAGCAGCGGAGCGTCCGCCGCCAGGGCGCGGATCACCCCGATGCGCTGTTGCTGGCCACCGGACAGTTCCCGTGGGTAGCGATGCAGGTACTGCTTGGGTTCGAGCTTGATCATGTTCATCAGCTCGCGGGCCCGGTCGTGGCATTTCTGCTTGTCCCAGCCCAGCAGGCGTGGCACCACCACGATGTTTTCCTCGATGGTCATGTTGGGGAACAGGCCGATCTGCTGGATCACGTAGCCGATGTTGCGGCGCAGGGTCACTTCGTCGAGATCGGTGGTGTCTTCGCCATTGATCAGCACCTTGCCCGAGGTGGGCATGATCAGGCGGTTGATCATTTTTAGCGTGGTGCTCTTGCCGCAGCCGGAGGGCCCGAGGAACACGCAGATCTCGCCTTCATTGACGGTCAGGCTTACCGAGTCGACGGCTTTGACATCCTTGCCGTTGCTGCGAAAGGTCTTGGTCAGGTTTTGAAGTTCGATCATTTCAGGAGTCCTTTTGGAGTCAGCGAGCGTTGCAGCCATTGCAGAAGCAGGTCGGCGAAGATGGCCAGGAGGCTGACCAGCACGGCGCCGACGATCAGCATCGACATGTCGCTGCGGCTGATGGAAGCAAGAATGAGTACGCCCAGGCCGCCGGCGCCGATGGTGGCGGCGATGGTCATGACGCCGATGTTCATCACCACGGCGGTGCGTACCCCGGCGAGGATCACCGGCACCGCGATCGGCAACTCGACCATGCGCAGGCGCTGGCCGAAGGTCATGCCGATGCCGCGGGCGGCTTCACGAATGCCCGGTTCGACGCCGGTCAGCGCCAGGTAGGTGTTGCGCATGATCGGCAGCAGGGAATAGAGGAACACCGCGGTGATAGCCGGTAGCGGGCCCAGGCCCTGGCCGAACTTGGAGTAGAACGGCAGCAGCAGGCCGAACAGGGCGATGGACGGAATGGTCAGCAGCACGGTGGCGCTGGCCTGCAGTGGGCCGGCAAGGGTCGGGAAGCGGGTCATCAGCACGCCCAGGGGCACGCCGAAGACGATGGCCAGGGTCACGGCGATGCCCACCAGGGTGATGTGCTGCCAGGTCAGGTGCAGGACCTGGGCCCAATCGAGATGGGAAAAGGCGTTCAGGAATTCCATGTCTTCTCCTCTTTAGTTGATCGGGTGCTGGCGCAGGAAATCTGCGGCCACGGCGGATGGGCTTTCATGGTCGACGTCGACCCGCGCGTTTAGCTGGCGCATGGTTTCGTCGTCGAACAGCGCCGCCAGCGGCTTGAGCTCGGCGGCCAGTTGCGGGTGCGCGTCGAGGTAGGCCTGGCGTACCACCGGCGCGGCGGTGTAGTCCGGGAAGTAGTGCTTGTCGTCTTCCAGCAGTTTGAGCTTGAAGGCATTGAGGCGCCCGTCGGTGGTGTACACCAGGCCGGCGAACACCTGGCCGTTGCGCAGGGCTGTGTAGACCAGGCCGGCGTCCATCTGCCGGCTGTTCTTGCGGGTCAGGGCCATGTCATAGAGCTTGACCATCCCGGCCATGCCGTCGGAGCGGTTGGCGAACTCGGTGTCCAGGGCCACCAGGCGGTTTTCCTTGGTGTTTTCGGCCAGGGCCTGGGTCAGGTCGCTGATGCTATTGATCTGCGGATGTTCCTTGGCCACGTTCTCTGGCAGCGCCAGGGCGTAGGTATTGCTGAACTTGGACGGTGACAGCCAGACCAGGCCTTTTTTCGCGTCGAGTTCTTTCACCCGGGCGTAGGACTGTTCGCTGTCGAGTTTCTCGTCGATGTGGTTGTAGGCCACCAGCGAGACTCCGGTGTATTCCCAGATCAGGTCCAACTGCCCACTTTCCTGGGCACTGCGGGCCAGGTTGCTGCCCAGGCCCCCGGTGACGCGGGTGTCGTAGCCCTTGCTGCGCAAGTACTGGGAGGTGATCTCCGCCAGCAGAGTCTGTTCGGTGAAGACCCGGGCGCCGATGCGGATCAGCGGTTTTTCCGCGGCGTGGGCCAGTGTGCTGAAAAGCAGGACGCAGCCGAGTATCAGGCTTAATTTCTTCATGTCGGTTCCTTGGCTCTGACGGGCTTAAGACGGGCGCAGACCACGTTCCAGCCAAAGTCGGCTGGCCAGGGTCACCAGGCCATCGAGGAGCAAGGCCAGCAGCGCGGTACAGGCCGCGCCGAGCAGTAATTGCGGCTGATTGTTCAGGGCGATGCCGGGGAAAATCAGGCTGCCCAGGCTGTTGGCGCCGATCAGGAAGGCCAGGGGCGCGGTGCCGACGTTGATCGCCAGGGCCACCCGCACACCGCCGATGATGATTGGCACGGCATTGGGCAATTCGACTTTCCACAGCACCTGGCGTGGCGTCATGCCGATGCCGACCGCGGCTTCCTTGAGAGAGCCCTGGACGTTCTTCAGGCCTTCGTAGGTGTTGCGCACGATGGGCAGCAGGGAGGCGAGGAACAGCGCGAAAATGGCCGGGCCACTGCCGATGCCGAGGATCCCCAGAGCGATGGCCAGGACGGCCAGGGGAGGGACGGTGTTACCGATGTTGAACACTTGCATGAAGCGTTCGGCGCGTCCGACCATGCTCGGGCGGCTGAGGACGATGCCGGCGGGGATCCCCACCACCAGCGCGGCTAGCATTGAAGCCAGGACCAGGAACAGATGAGCTTGCAGGTAGAACAACAGATCGTCGCGGTAGTGTTCGATCGTAGTGATGCCGATCCAGTGGACCAGCAGGGCCAGGAGGGCGATTACCGCAGCGCCTCCTATCAGCCCTTTGCCATAGCGAATAGCCACAGGCGGACTCCTTTTTGTCGGTCGGCGGGCACTTTCCCGTGTGGCAGGGCCATTCCTGGCTGCCGGGAAAGTACGCGCGAAAAGCAGCTCGTCGAGCGCCGGCAGAGCGGCGGGTGAACGGGCCATGAGCGCAGCTTCGTCAAGCTAACTTGCTGATATTTCAGCCCCTGACGACAGTGCGTGACAGGGGAGTGGACGTCTCCACGTTTTAAAAGGTTCCATAATTGGCAGCATTTAGCCACCGTTAATCTGCCGTCCGGTCGCCCGGGCGACGGGGGGAGCTGTGGCCCGCAAGGCTATGTCTGGGCTATAATCTGCGCCCTTTTTTGATCACCGCCAGGCGATTTCCCATGACCCAACAGGCCGCCGAAGTCGCGAAACGCCGCACTTTCGCCATTATTTCCCACCCGGATGCGGGTAAGACCACCATCACCGAGAAGCTGTTGCTGATGGGCAAGGCCATTGCGGTGGCGGGTACCGTCAAATCGCGTAAGTCCGACCGCCACGCCACTTCCGACTGGATGGAGATGGAGAAGCAGCGGGGTATTTCCATTACCACGTCGGTCATGCAGTTCCCCTATCGCGAACACATGATCAACCTGCTGGACACCCCCGGCCACGAAGACTTCTCGGAAGACACCTACCGCACCCTGACCGCGGTGGACTCGGCGCTGATGGTGCTCGACGGCGGTAAGGGCGTCGAGCCACGGACCATCGCCCTGATGGACGTCTGCCGCCTGCGCGACACGCCCATCGTCAGTTTCATCAACAAACTCGACCGGGACATTCGCGACCCGATCGAACTGCTGGACGAAATCGAAGCGGTCCTGAAGATCAAGGCTGCCCCCATCACCTGGCCGATCGGTTGCTACCGCGACTTCAAGGGCGTGTACCACCTGGCCGGCGACTACATCATCGTCTACACCCCAGGCCATGGCCACGAGCGCACCGAAACCAAAATCATCGAAAAGCTCGACTCCGCCGAAGCCCGGGCCCACCTGGGTGACGAGTACGAGCGCTTCATCGAGCAGCTGGAACTGGTGCAGGGCGCCTGCCACGAGTTCAACCAGCAGGAGTTCCTCGACGGCCAGCTGACGCCGGTGTTCTTCGGGACCGCGCTGGGCAACTTCGGTGTCGACCACGTGCTCGACGCCGTGGTGGACTGGGCGCCGCTGCCGCTGGCCCGCGTTGCCAACGAGCGCAGCGTGGCCCCCCAGGAAGAGAAGTTCTCGGGCTTCATCTTCAAGATCCAGGCGAACATGGACCCCAAGCACCGCGACCGCATCGCCTTCATGCGCATCTGCTCGGGCAAGTACGAGAAAGGCATGAAGATGCGCCACGTGCGCACTGGCAAGGACGTGCGCATCGGCGATGCCCTGACCTTCTTCTCCTCCGAGCGTGAGCAACTGGAAGAGGCCTATGCCGGCGACATCATCGGCCTGCACAACCACGGCACCATCCAGATCGGCGACACCTTCACCGAAGGCGAGGCGCTGGGCTTCACCGGTATTCCGCACTTCGCCCCGGAGCTGTTCCGCCGTGTGCGTCTGAAGGACCCGCTCAAGTCCAAGCAACTGCGCCAGGGCCTGCAACAGCTGGCCGAAGAAGGCGCGACCCAGGTGTTCTTCCCCGAGCGCAGCAACGACATCATCCTCGGCGCCGTGGGTGTGCTGCAGTTCGACGTGGTGGCCAGCCGCCTGAAGGAGGAATACAAGGTGGAGTGCTCCTACGAGCCGATCACCGTGTGGTCCGCCCGCTGGATCGAATGCAGCGACAAGAAGAAGCTCGAAGAGTTTTCCAACAAGGCGGTGGAAAACCTGGCCCTGGATGGCGGCGGCCACCTGACCTACCTGGCGCCGACCCGGGTCAACCTGGCGCTGATGGAAGAGCGCTGGCCGGACGTGAAATTCCGCGCCACCCGCGAACACCACTAAGTTCGTCGGTCACCCCCGAGCCCCGCTGTGCAGACAGCGGGGCTTTTTTTGCGCGCTGGATTGGCCTGCCGCCGCCCCGTAGGCGCTGGCTTGCCAGCTAAGGCGGCGGACGCTGTTGTGCCTGGCTTGCGGGTTTCTTCGCCGGCAAGCCGGCTCCTGCGGGTTGTGGTGTTCTTAAGGGAGTGCCGTTAATCGGAAGGGCTTTGGCGGCTCGGGAATCGATAGGGAGCTATCTGGAAAAGCCGGGATATCACGACTAGGTTTCAGACAGTGCTGTGGCCGCCGTAAGGCTGGCGCGCAGCCTTCGATGATTCACCTATGAAAGGATGGAATCGGCTATGAGAATTTTCCAACGCGTTGTGCTGTTGATCAAAGTGCTGGTGATGCTGTCGCTCGGAACCTCGGCGGCCTGGGCCCACAACCTGATGCAGGTGAGCGAGCCGGGTTACTCCTCGAGCCAGAGCGCACCGGTGCAGATGCTTGCCAAGTCCGAATCGGAGCCGGGCGATGAAGGTCAGGGTGGCAGTTCCGGCGATGACGACCAGACCACCGACGAGGATGACGGCGACAGCCAGGGCTAAAAGAAACCCCCGACGACGGACTGATGCGCAATCCGTCGCCGGGGGCGGGTCGAACAAGGTTCAGGCGCTCCCGGAGCCTTCCGGGAGCGCCTTTTTCATGGCCGCTACAGCACGAATTGCTCGGCGTAGTGGCAGGCCACCTGGCGGCTGTCGAGCTGGCGCAGGGCCGGCTCTTCAGTGCTGCAACGCTTGGTGGCATAAGGGCAGCGCTTGTGGAAGGCGCAGCCCGGTGGTGGGTTCAGCGGGTTGGGCAGCTCGCCGACGATCTTGATCTTCGGCTTGTCCGGGTCCGGGTGGATGGTTGGAGTCGCCGACAGCAGGGCCTGGGTGTAGGGGTGCAGGGGGCGGGTGTAGATGTCCTCCTTGGGGCCCATTTCCACCGGCCGGCCGAGGTACATCACCAGCACCTGGTCGGCCACGTGGCGCACCACTGCCAGGTTGTGGGAAATGAACACATAGGCGGTGTTGAATTCCTGCTGCAGGTCCATGAACAGGTTCAATACCTGGGCCTGGATCGATACGTCCAGGGCCGAGGTCGGTTCGTCCGCCACCAGCACCTTGGGCTGCAGCATCATTGCCCGGGCCAGGGCGATACGCTGGCGCTGCCCCCCGGAGAACATGTGCGGGTAGCGCTGGTAATGTTCGGGGCGCAGGCCTACCTGCTTCATCATCGCCTGGACTTTTTCCCGGCGTTCGGCGGCCGACAGCTTGGTGTTGATCAGCAGCGGCTCGGCCAGCTGGTCACCGATCTTCTGCCGCGGGTTGAGCGAGGCATAAGGGCTCTGGAACACCATCTGCACGTCTTTGCGCAGTTGCTTGCGCTGGGCCTTGTCGGCGCCGGCGACTTCCTGGCCGGCGATCTTCAGCGAGCCGGAAGACGGTTCCTCGATCAGGGTCAGGGCCCGCGCCAGGGTGGATTTGCCACAGCCGGATTCACCCACCACAGCCAGGGTCTTGCCGGCTTCCAGCTCGAAGGACACGCCGTTGAGTGCGCGCACGGTGGCGTGGCCCTTGAACAGGCCACGGGACACTTCGTAGTGACGGGTGAGGTCGCGGGCGGTAAGAACGACGGCCATTACGCCACCTCCTGATTCAGCGGGTAGAAGCAGCGCACCAGGCTGGCGGCTTTCGGGTCGAGGCTGGGGCGCTGGGCGCGGCAGTTGTCTTGCACGTAGGGGCAGCGTGGCGATAGCAGGCAGCCTTGAGGCCGGTCGTAGCGCCCGGGGACGATGCCCGGCAGGGTCGACAAGCGAGTGGCGCCGAGGCTGTGCTCGGGAATCGCCGCCAGCAGCGCTTCGCTGTAGGGGTGCGCGGGGATATCGAACAGCTCCGGTACCTGGCCCACCTCAACCGCCTGGCCGGCGTACATCACGCACACCCGCTGGGCGGTTTCGGCGACCACGGCGAGGTCGTGGGTGATCAGCACCAGGCCCATGTTCTGTTCTTTCTGCAGGTTGAGCAGCAGGTCCATGATTTGCGCCTGGATGGTCACGTCGAGGGCGGTGGTGGGTTCGTCGGCGATCAGTAGCTTGGGCTCGCCGGCGATCGCCATGGCGATTGCCACCCGCTGGCTCATGCCGCCGGACAGTTGGTGCGGGTAGGCGTCCATGCGGCTGGCGGCGCCGGGGATCTCGACCTTTTCCAGCAGTTCGATGGCGCGCTTGCGTGCGGCCTTGCTGGACATCTTCAGGTGCAGGCGCAGCACTTCCTCGATCTGGAAGCCCACGGTATAGCTGGGGTTCAACGCGGTCATCGGGTCCTGGAAGACCATGGCCAGGTCCTTGCCGACGATCTGCCGGCGCTGGCGCGGGCTGAGCTTGAGCATGTCGCGGCCGTCGAAGCTTAGGGCATCGGCGGTGACGATGCCGGGGGGCTCGATCAGGCCCATCAAGGCCATCATGGTCACCGATTTGCCGGAGCCGGACTCGCCGACGATGGCCAGCACTTCGCCCTTGTCGACCTTGAGGTCGAGGCCGTCGACCACCGGCACCGCAGTGGCGTCGCCGAAGCGGACATTGAGATTCTTGATTTCTAGCAGTGACATGGGAATCTCCTCAGGCGGCGTTCTTGAGTTTCGGATCCAGCGCATCGCGCAGGCCGTCGCCCATCAGGTTGATTGCCAGCACGCTGAGCAAAATGGTCAGGCCCGGCAGGCTCACGACCCACCAGGCGCGTTCGATGTAGTCCCGGGCCGAGGCCAGCATGGTGCCCCACTCCGGAGTCGGCGGTTGCACGCCCAGGCCGAGGAAGCCCAGGGCGGCGGCGTCGAGGATCGCCGAGGAGAAGCTCAGGGTGGCCTGGACGATCAGCGGTGCCATGCAGTTGGGCAGCACGGTGATGAACATCAGGCGTGGCAGGCCGGCACCGGCCAGGCGCGCGGCGGTCACGTAGTCGCGGTTGAGTTCGCCCATCACTGCGGCGCGGGTCAGGCGTACATAGGACGGCAGGGACACCACGGCAATGGCGATCACGGTATTGATCAGGCCTGGGCCGAGGATGGCGACGATGGCCACGGCCAGCAGCAGCGAGGGCAGGGCCAGCATGATGTCCATCAGGCGCATGATGGTCGGGCCCAGCAAACGCGGAAAGAAGCCGGCGAACAGCCCGAGGAGGATCCCCGGGATCAGCGACATCACCACCGACGACAGGCCGATCAGCAGCGACAGGCGCGAACCCTGGATCAGGCGCGAGAGCAGGTCGCGGCCCAGTTCATCGGTGCCCAGCAGGAACTGCATCTGGCCACCTTCGAGCCAGGCCGGAGGGGTCAGCAGGAAGTCGCGGTACTGCTCGCTGGGGTTGTGCGGCGCCACCCAGGGCGCGAACAGTGCGCAGAACACGATCAGCAGCATGAACAGCAGGCCGGCCACCGCGCCCTTGTTGCGGGAGAAGTGCTGCCAGAATTCTTTGTAGACGGACGGATAGAGCAGGCTTTGATCGACTGCTACTGAGGAAGTTGGAGTGCTCATTAGTCTTGATCTCAGCGCTGATGACGGATGCGTGGGTTGGCAAAGCCGTAGAGGATGTCCACCACGAAGTTGACCATGATCACCAGGCAGGCGATCAGCAGGATGCCGTTCTGCACCACGGGATAGTCCCGGGCGCCGATGGCTTCGATCAGCCACTTGCCGATGCCCGGCCAGGAAAAGATGGTTTCGGTCAGGACCGCACCGGCCAGCAGGGTGCCGACTTGCAGGCCGACCACGGTCAGCACCGGAATCAACGCGTTGCGCAGGCCGTGGACGAACACCACCCGAGCCGGCGACAGGCCCTTGGCCTTGGCGGTACGGATGTAGTCCTCACGCAGTACTTCGAGCATCGAGGAGCGGGTCATCCGCGCGATCACCGCCAGCGGAATGGTGCCCAGCACGATGGCGGGCAGGATCAGGTGTTGCAGCGCGTCGAAGAAGGCGTCGGTGTCTTTGGCCAGCAGGGTGTCGATGAGCATGAAGCCGGTTTTCGGCTCGATGTCGTAGAGCAGGTCGATACGCCCGGAAACCGGGGTCCAGCCCAGGCTTACCGAGAAGAACATGATCAGGATCAGGCCCCACCAGAAGATCGGCATCGAATACCCCGCCAGCGAGATCCCCATTACCCCATGGTCGAACAGCGACCCTCGCTTCAAGGCGGCGATCACCCCGGCCAGCAGGCCGAGCACACCGGCGAACAGCAGGGCGGCCATGGACAGTTCCAGGGTCGCGGGGAACAGCGAGGTGAATTCGCTCCAGACGCTGGTGCGGGTGCGCAGGGACTCGCCCAGGTCGCCGTGGGCCAGCTTGCCGATGTAGTCTAGGTACTGGGCGTACAGCGGCTTGTTCAATCCAAGGCGTTCCATTGCCTGGGCATGCATCTCAGGGTCGACCCGACGCTCGCCCATCATGACTTCCACGGGGTCGCCGGGAATCATGCGTATCAAGGCGAAGGTCAGCAAGGTGATGCCGAAGAATGTGGGTATCAGCAACCCCACACGGCGGGCAATAAAACTAAACATCTTCTGAAGTACCTCAATCAGCCGGTTAGGCGTTCCCGCCATCCTTGGGGTCAAGGACGGCGGGCGTTTCTTATTACTTCACTTGGGTGGTAGCGAAGTTGTTAGTGGTCAGGGGGCTAATGTGATAACCCTCGACGTTCTTGCGCATGGCGGTGAACATTTTCGGATAGGCCATGGGGATCCACGGTTGATCCTGTTCGAAAACCAGCATGGCCTTTTCATAGAGCTCGGCGCGTTTGGCGGGTTCAGCGTCGGAGCGTGCTTCGTCGATCAGATCCTGGAACGTCTTGTTGCACCAGCGGGCGTAGTTTTCGCCGTTTTTCGCCGCGTCACAACTCAGGTTCGGGGTCAGGAAGTTGTCCGGATCGCCGTTGTCCCCGGCCCAGCCCGCCGACACCATATCGTGTTCGCCGTTTTTCGCACGTTTGAGCATCTCGCCCCACTCCATCACGCGGATGTCGAGCTTGAGGCCCACCTTGGCCAGGTCGGCCTGCATCATCTGTGCGCCGAGCATCGGGTTGGGGTTGGTCGGGCCGCCGCCGTTGCGGGTGAACAGGGTGATAACCGTACCCTCCGGTACACCGGCTTCCTTGAGCAGCGCGCGGGCCTTGTCCAGATCCCGGGGCGGGTTCTTCAGGCTGTTGTTGAAGCCCAGCAGGGTCGGTGGATACGGGCCGGTGGCCACCAGGGCGTTGCCCTTGCCGTACAGGCTGTTGACGTAGGCTTCCTTGTCGAAGGCGATGTCGATGGCCTTGCGCACTCGCACGTCGCTCATGTACTTGCGCGTGGTGTTCATGGCGATGTAGCCGGTGGTCATGGCGGCCAGCTCGTCGACCTTGAGGTTGGCGTCGGCCTTGATGCTGGGAATGTCATCGGGCTTGGGGTACAGGGCGATCTGGCACTCGTTGGCCTTGAGCTTCTGCAGGCGCACGTTGTTATCGGTGGTGATCGCCAGCACCAGCGGGTCGGCCGGCGGCTTGCCGCGGAAGTACTCCGGGTTGGCCTTGAAGCGTACCTGGGCGTCCTTGGCATAGCGGGTGAAGATGAACGGGCCGGTGCCTATGGGCTTGCTGTTGAGCTCAGAGGTCTTGCCTTCCTTGAGCAGCTTGTCGGCGTATTCGGCCGGGAAGATCGACGAGAAGGCCATGGCCACGTCGGCGAGGAAAGGGGCTTCGCGGCGGGTCAGGGTGAAGACCACGGTGTGGTCGTCGATCTTCTCGACGCTTTTCAGCAGTTCCTTGAAGCCCATGCTTTCGAAATAGGGGAAGCCCACGCTGGACTTGTCATGCCAGGGGTGCTTCGGGTCCAACTGGCGCTGGAAGCTCCAGAGCACGTCGTCGGCGTTCATCTCGCGCGTGGGGGTGAAGTAGTCGGTGCTGTGGAATTTGACGCCCTTGCGCAGATGGAAGGTGTATTGCAGGCCGTCGGGGCTGATGTCCCAGGATTCGGCCAGGGCCGGCTCGATGTCAGTGGTGCCGGGCTTGAAGTCCACCAGGCGGTTGAAGATGGTTTCTGCCACTGCGTCGGCCGTGACTGCAGTCGTGTACTGGACCATATCGAAGCCTTCCGGGCTGGCTTCGGTACAGACCACCAAGGGTTTGGCTGTGGCGCCCAGGGCGACGCTCAGCAGGGCGGCGCCAACGGCCGCTTTCAGGGGAAGCATTTTCATCAGGAACCCTCTGCAATCGATTGAACCAGATTAGCTTGAATGGCGGATTCGTCATGAATCCGCCCTTCAACTGGTGGGTTAGAGAATATTGAACGGGATGGTGGTAACCAGTCGGAATTCATTGATGTTGCCGTCGGCCTGGTTCTCGCTGGCGCGGTGCGTGGTGTAGGTGGCACGGATCGCGGTGGCTTTCAGCGGGCCGCTCTGTACGGCGTAGGAAGCACCGATGCCGTATTCGTAGTGGTGCTCGCCGTCCATGGTGCGTACGCCATAGACCGTACCGTCTGCCTTGACGCCGCTGTAGGCGGTGCCGTTGTAGTGGGTACCGTCGATGCCCCAGCCACGGGCCTGGTAGATGTTGAACTTGAGGCCGGGCACGCCGTACTCGGCCATGTTCAGGCCGTAGGCGATCTGGAAGGACTTCTCGTTCGGGCCGTTGAAGTCCGAGAGCAGGGAGTTGGCCAGGTAGATGCCGTTGGTTTCGTGCAGGTAGTCGAAGTACTCGTTACCGTTAATTTCCTGGTACGAGAAGGTCAGGCTGTGGGCCTGGTGGGTCAGGCCGAGCGACAGCGAGTAGGTGTCGTTGTCGATCTCGCCCATCTTCTTCTTGCCGGTATCGACGGTCTTGTAATAGTTCAGGCCGGTGGTCAGGCTCAGCACCGAGCTGTCGCCCAGCTCGTGGGTGGCGCCGAAGTAGTACTGGTTCCAGAAGTCTTCCACCTTGGAGGCGTAGAGGCTGGTCTTCAGGCTTTTCAGCGGCTGGTAGTTGGCGCCGACCAGGCTTACGCGATCGGTCTCGGCACCGTTGCTGTTGTACTCGGAGCTGAACTTGGACAGGCTCTGTTCGGTCCGTGGCGATACCCGGTCGAAGCTGCCGGCGTCGAACGACAGGTTGTTGAACTCTTCGCTGTGGATGCTCACCCCTTCAAAGCTCGAAGGCAGCGGACGGTTGCCGATGACGTCGACGATCGGCGTGCTGAAGTTCTGCCGGCCGGCGGTCAGGGTGGTGTTGGACACGCGGAACTTGACGTTGGCCAGGCCCAGCTTGCTCCACTGGCCCACGGCGTCGCCGTCGGAGTGGGTCAGGGTGCGGTTGTTCTTGCCGGCGATGTCCTTGCGGTCACGATCCAGAGCAATAGCGTTGTAGGCGGCGACTTCAGTGCTGACGCCAACGGTGCCTTCAGTGAAACCCGAGGTGTAGTTGAGGATGGTGCCCTGGACCCAGTTGATACGGCGCGGGGTCGAGGTCTCTACACCATTGTGGTTGTACGAAAAACGGTCGTTACGACGTTTCAGCTCGTTGGCGTACCAGTTGCGCGTGGTACCCGACAGGCTCTGCCCTTCGATAAAACCCTTGGTCTCAGCCTGGGCACTGGTGGCGTTCAGTTCAGTCGGGACGAAGTCCTGGCTGACGTTCTCCGCATAGGCCGAGGCGGTGATGCTACTGATAGCCAAGGCTAACAATGCGCTGCTGCTCAGTTTCATGGGTGAAGCTCCTTTGTTTTCTTTTTTAAATGCCGGTTTTTTTGGGCCGGCTGGTTTTTGGAACTCATTCAAGGCATCGCAAACGTTTGCATAAGGCTTGATCGCCGAATTCAGGCAAAGCGTCTGCGTGAGGGCGAAAATCGCCCCCAGGGTTTTGGCTCATCGGTTATGGGGCTAGGCTGACACCCGAAAAGGCGTTGCGGCCGAAAGGACTGACCTTGAAACCTTCGACTTTCGCGCTCAGCGGCTGGTTGATCGTCGAGTGGGCCACGGGTGTGATTGGGACCTGTTGCTTGAGCAGTTGCTGAGCCTGTTTGTACAGCAGGCTGCGCTGTTCACGGTCGGTGACGACCTTGGCCTGCTTGATCAGCTTGTCGTACTGCGGGTTGCACCACATGGAGTAGTTGTTGCCGCCAATGGCGTCGCAGCTGTACAGCGTGCCCAGCCAGTTGTCCGGGTCACCGTTGTCGCCGGTCCAGCCGATCAGGCTGATGTCGTGTTCGCCGTTCTTGGTGCGCTTGATGTACTCGCCCCACTCGTAGCTGACGATCTTCACTTTCAGGCCGATCTTCGCCCAGTCGGACTGCAGCATCTCGGCCATCAGCTTGGCGTTGGGGTTGTAGGGGCGTTGTACCGGCATGGCCCAGAGGGTGATTTGCGTGCCTTCCTTGACCCCGGCGGCCTTGAGCAGCTCCCGGGCTTTTTCCGGGTTGTAGGCGGCGTCCTTGATGGTTTCGTCGTAGGACCACTGGGTCGGTGGCATGGCGTTAACTGCCAGTTGCCCGGCACCCTGGTACACGGCGTTGAGGATGCTTGGCTTGTTCACCGCCATGTCCAGCGCCTGGCGCACTTCGAGCTGGTCGAAGGGTTTGTGCTGCACGTTGTAGGCGATGTAGCCCAGATTGAACCCGGGCTTTTCGATGACTTGCAGTTTCGGGTCGTTTTTCAGCGTGTCGATATCGGCGGGGCGCGGGTGCAGGGTCACCTGGCATTCGCCGGCCCGCAGCTTTTGTACCCGTACCGAGGCGTCGGTGTTGATGGCGAAGATCAGCCGGTCGAGCTTGACCCGGCTTGGGTCCCAGTAGTGCGGGTTGGCGCTGTAGCGGATCTGCGAGTCTTTCTGATAACGCTGGAACACGAAGGGCCCGGTGCCGATGGGTTTCTGGTTGATCTGGCTCGGGGTGCCGGCCTGGAGCAGTTGCTCGGCGTATTCGGCGGAAAGGATCGCGGCGAAGCTCATGGCCAGGTTCTGGATGAAGGCCGCGTCCACGGTATTGAGGGTCATGACTACGGTCAGCGGGTCGGTCTTTTCGACCCGGGCGATGTTCTTGTTCAGGCTCATGCCGTTGAAGTAGGGAAACTCCGTCGGGTAAGCCTTGCGGAACGGATGTTCGGCGTCGAGCATGCGGTTGAAGGTGAACAGTACGTCGTCGGCGTTGAGGTCTCGGCTCGGCTTGAAATAGGGCGTGCTATGGAACTTCACCCCTTCGCGCAGGTGAAAGCTGTAGGTGAGACCGTCCTCGGAAATGTCCCAGCTCTTGGCCAGCGCTGGCAGCACGTTGGTGGCACCTCTTTCGAACTCCACCAGGCGGTTGTACAGCGGCTCGGCGGCATCGTTGTCGGTAGCAGTGGTGTATTGGGCGGTGTCAAAGCCCGCCGGGCTGCCTTCGGAACAGAACACCAGGCTGCGTTCGGCGGCGGTGCCGAACGAACTGGTGGCCAACAGGCCGCTGCCCAGCAGGGCCGGGAAAATCCAGGAATGACGCATGACCGTACTTCTCCATTTTTGTTGTGATGAACAATGGGCCATGACTCCTTCCTGGAGCCTGTACAGGCCATTGATGCCAAACCACTACGTGCGGCAGGTGCCCGTTGGCAGACGCGGCTTCGCCTTGCACCGACCTTGAGGGTCGAGGGCCGGGCGGTAACTGCGTCGAACCTGAAATGCCTGTAGGAATCGGCTCTGAATTCGCAAGACAGTGCGCCAGTGGCGGGTCGTTGCGCAGTAGAGACCGAGCTCCAGCGGGCCGGGCTGGTAAAGCAACGGCGACGTCATGGACGTCGCCGTTGCAGAACCTTATTTGCCGATGCTGACGCCGTAGAAGGAGTTCAAGCCAAAGGGGCTGATTTTGAAATCCTGCACGTTGGCGCGCATGGGTTGGAACACCGTCGAGTGAGCGATAGGTGTCATCGGTACTGCATCTTTGAGGATGTGTTGCGCCTGCTTGTACAGCTCGGTGCGCTTGGCTACATCAGAGGTAGCCTTGGCTTGCTTGATCAGGGCGTCGTAAGGCTTGTCGCACCATTTCGAGAAGTTGTTGCCGTTCATTGCATCGCAACCGAACAGGGTGCCGAGCCAGTTGTCGGGGTCACCATTGTCGCCGCTCCAGCCGATGATCATCGCCTGGTTCTCGCCGCCCTTGGAGCGCTTGATGTACTCGCCCCACTCGTAGCTGACGATGTTCACTTTCAGGCCGATCTTCGCCCAGTCCGACTGCAGCATTTCGGCCATCAGCTTGGCGTTGGGGTTGTAGGGACGCTGTACCGGCATGGCCCACAGGGTGATCTGGGTGCCTTCCTTGATGCCGGCTTCCTTGAGCAGCTCCTTGGCTTTCTCGGGGTCGTACTTGGCGTCCTTGATGGTGGTGTCATAGGACCACTGGGTTGGAGGCATGGCGTTGACCGCCAGCTGGCCGGCGCCCTGGTACACCGAATCGATGATCTGCGGCTTGTTCACCGCCATGTCCAGCGCCTGGCGCACCTTGAGGTCGGCCAGCGGGTTGGCATCGGTACGGCCCTTGAGGACCGGCATCACGTTGTAGGCGATGTAGCCGAGGTTGAAGCCTGCCTGTTCAGGCATCTTCAGGGTCTTGTCTTCCTTGAGGGCCTTGAGGTCGGCCGGACGCGGGAAGAGGGTGACCTGGCATTCGTTCTTCTTCAGCTTCTGGATACGCACCGAGGGGTCGGTGGTGATGGCGAAGATCAGGTTGTCGATCTTCACGTCTTCAGGCTTCCAGTAGTCCTTGTTGCCGGTGTAGCGGATGTTCGAGTCTTTCTGGTAGCTCTTGAACACGAAGGGGCCAGTGCCGATCGGCTTCTGGTTGATGTCGCTGGCCTTGCCTTCCTTGAGCAGCTTGTCGGCGTATTCGGCGGACTGGATCGAGGCGAAGCTCATGGCCAGGTTCTGGATGAAGGCTGCGTCCACGGTCTTGAGGGTGAACTTGACGGTCTTGTCGTCGACTTTCTCGACCTTGGTGATGTTGGTGTCCATCCCCATGTCGGTGAAATACGGGAATTCGGTGGGGTAGGCCTTACGGAACGGCATGTCCTTGTCGATCATGCGGTTGAAGGTGAACAGCACGTCGTCGGCGTTGAAAGTACGGGTCGGGGTGAAGTACGGCGTGGTGTGGAACTTGACGCCTTCGCGCAGGTGGAAGGTGTAGGTCAGACCGTCGTCCGAGATGTCCCAACTGGTGGCCAGGCCCGGAATGACCGCGGTGCCGCCGCGTTCGAACTGGCTGAGGCGGTTGTAGAGGGTTTCGGCTGAGGCGTCGAAGTCGGTTCCGGTGGTGTACTGGCCAGGGTCGAAACCGGCCGGGCTCCCTTCAGAGCAGAACACCAGGTTAGTCGCCGCTTGGGCGAAGGGTGCGCTGGCGAGCAAGCCGGCGCTGACTAATAACGGAAGGACTGCTTTCTTGAACATGGTGGCCTCATGATTTGTTGTCATTTTTGGTGTAGAGGGCGACCTTGTGAGTCGACCCGCCGATACTTATGCAGCCCTCATACCCAATGCAAGATGCAGGGCTGCCACAAGTCTCAAAGAGTGGAACGAACGTACAGGAATGACGCATTTGTATAAATCTTGACGCATTTGATCGTTTGCGCCGGTGTTTTGTGGTGCATGCGCTGCCTTTTCACGGGGCAATCGAAGCCCATCGCGCCCACTCTTGGTGCGGTGCTGGCTGGTGTGCCGGGTGATGCTTGGCCCAGGCGCCCGGCCTTGCCTGACTGGATGGAGGTGGGCGGCTGGGTGAGGGAGGCCGTGGAGAACGGATGCCCGCAATTTTGCTGGCGATGGCGCGTGCTTGGCACATCGTCGCAGGTGCTGAATTCGGGGCTCGCAGTGAGGTTGTCACTGTGGAGGTCGCTGCGGGTTTGTGACGGCGTAGTGCCGCGGATCAGACCCGTTGTCTGCCAAACCTGGAGCGGAAAGGTCTTATCCATGCAAACCTCATTTTTTCTTTTTCTAGGGCATATCTGAGGATTGGCCTTGTGGGCCATGGAAACTCGCCTTCTTATGGGGAGTGGATGCAGCCCCATGGACCCTGTGCGGCGACGGCGATCGCTTTGTTGTGTTGTTGATAGTCGATTCGCCGATGCCGAAATTAAGTCATGCTGAAATCGTGGTCAACGAAAATTAAGCGTGACTAACATTTCTCCCTGTGCACAGGTTTGTCCCAGGGGTTCGACTGACGGCCGTGCGCTGGGCTCAGGCCGCGGAATGGTCGTCGAACAGGCCCATGGTGGTGACGGTCAGGACTTCTGCCGGGCCATTGCCGACGTTGGCCAGGCAATGAGTCTTGGTGGCGTCGAAGTGCACCGAGTCACCGGCACTCAGGGGATATTGACTGCCCTCGATGGTGTAGACGATCTGTCCTGAAAGCACGTAGGAGAACTCCGAGCCGTCATGGGAAATCAGCTCGGACTGGTAGCCCACCGGTATGTTCATCTTGACCGCGTTGATCAGGTTTCCGGGAAAGGAGCTGGACAGGCGCTCGTAGGCCAGTGGCTGGCCTTCGATGGTGTAGCGCACCCGCTTGCCGTCGTGGGAGTCGGGTTGCGCCTGGATCGGCTGGTCGAACAGGGCGTTCAGCGGAACGTTCAGAGACTTGGCGATATTGACTAGGGAAGAGATCGATACACCCGTGAGATTACGCTCTGCCTGGGAGAGGAAGCTGGCGGTCAGACCGGATTCGCTGGCGATCTGGCGCAGGGTTTTCTTGGCGGCGCGGCGATAGCGACGCAGGCGTTCGCCGATGCGATCTGCGGTCATTGAAGAGACTCTTATAGGAAAGAAGCAGTATACCCGGCGGACGTCAGCGACATCTGAGCCGCTGCGCACCGAGGGGCCTAACTCTAACACCACAAAGCCGGGTTCCCCCGGGTCCGGGTTGAAATAGCCGGTAACGAAAAACGGCGATAACCTTGATGCCGAAGGTTATCGCCGTTGGAAGACGCAGGGAAAAGGTCAGGGCATCAGCACTTCGATGGCGCCGTCGGCGGTCATGCTGACCTGGCTGGTGCCGGCCTCGACTTCTGGTGTCACTGGGGCCGAATCCATGCTGGCGGCCTTCATCATCATCGGCGCGCGCATGTAAGGCTGTGGATAGCCATTGCTGTTGAGGTTCAGGTTGACGATCTTGTAGCCCTTGCCGCCCAGGGCCTCGGTGGCCAGTTGCGCACGGGCCTTGAAGGCGTTGACCGCATCCTTGAGCAACGCGTCTTCGCTGGCTTTGCGGGTCGGGGCGGCGATGGCGAAGTCCATGCCACCCATCTTCAGGTCGCCCAGCAGTTCACCGGTGAGCTTGGACAGCGCGGCGAAGTCGGAGCTTTCCAGGCGCAGTTCGGCGCGCTCACGCCAGCCTGTGATCTTCTGGCCCTTGCCGTCGTAGATCGGGTAGCTGTTGCGGCTGCCCTGGCGCAGGGTCACGTCCTTGACCTGGCGCGCCTGGTCCAGGGCCTTGTTCATGGTGGTGGTGATTTCTGCGGCGAGCTTGGCCGGGTCGGTATTCTGCGATTCGCTGTAGAGGGTCACGATCATCAGATCCCGAGCCACTTCCTGGCTGACTTCGGCGCGCAGGGAAATCTGGTTGTAGTGCAGTTCATCGGCGGCCAGGGCGGGCAGGCTGGTGAGGGTGCCGGCGCTGAGTGCGAGAAGGGCGACGCTGCGACTGAAATGCTGCATGAAAACTCCTTGAGTGCGGTCCGCAGGATAAGGTCAGAGCCTGGGTGAAACCTTCAGACTGTGGTTTTTATTCCTCGTTGCAGCCAATTACAACTTTGATACACATGATCGCCGTGGATCGTCCGCGGCCGCTCAAGGCAGTGTGGCGCTTTGCCGCAGTTTTGCCTGTGCCGGGGGCTGCTTGGTTATACTCCCGGCGATTGCCCTGGAGCGCTCATCAGGAGAGCTCATGCTCGCCCCCGTAAAATTGCTGTCCGCAACCCGTCAGAACCTCTGGCGCCTGACCTTTATCCGTACCCTGGTGCTGGCCGCTCAGGCCGGTTCGGTGGGGCTCGCCTACTGGCTGGACCTGCTGCCGCTGCCCTGGTTGCAACTGGGCGTGACCCTGATGTTTTCCATGGTGTTGTGCGCTTTCACCGCGATCCGCCTGCGCACCTCGTGGCCGGTGACGGAGCTGGAATACGCCCTGCAACTGGCCTGTGACCTGTTTATCCACAGTGTCCTGCTGTACTTCTCCGGTGGTTCCACCAACCCCTTCGTCTCCTATTACCTGGTGCCCCTGACCATCGCCGCGGTGACCTTGCCGTGGCGCTACTCGGTGGTCCTGTCAGGTATCGCCCTGACGCTCTATACCCTGTTGCTGGCGCGTTTCTACCCGTTGCAGACTTTCCCCATTGCCCGGGAGAACTTGCAGGTCTACGGCATGTGGCTGAGCTTTGCCCTGGCTGCGGCGGTGATCACCTTCTTCGCTGCACGCATGGCGGAAGAGCTGCGCCGCCAGGAAGAACTGCGGGCGATCCGGCGCGAAGAGGGGCTGCGCGACCAGCAATTGCTGGCAGTGGCGACCCAGGCCGCCGGTGCCGCCCACGAATTGGGCACGCCCCTGGCGACCATGAGCGTGCTGCTCAAGGAAATGCGCCAGGACCATTCCGACCCGCTGCTTCAGGATGACCTCGGCGTGCTCCAGGACCAGGTCAAGCTGTGCAAGGAAACCCTGCAGCAACTGGTGCGCGCGGCCGAGGCCAATCGCCGCCTGGCGGTGGACATGCAGGAAGTCACCCAGTGGCTGGACGAAGCCTTGAACCGTTGGCACCTGATGCGCCCGGAAGCCAGCTACCGTTTCCATCTGTTGGGCGAGGGGCCGGTGCCGCGCCTGGCGCCGCCGCCGGACCTGACCCAGGCCCTGCTCAACCTGCTGAACAATGCCGCCGATGCCTGCCCCGAAGGCCTGGAAGTACGCCTGGACTGGGACGCGGAAAACCTCACCATCAGTATTCGTGACCACGGTGCCGGAGTACCCTTGGCCATCGCCGAACAGATCGGCAAACCGTTTTTTACCACCAAGGGCAAAGGCTTCGGCCTGGGCCTGTTTTTGAGCAAGGCCAGCGTGACCCGCGCTGGAGGCTCAGTGAAACTCTACAGTCATGAGGAAGGCGGAACGCTCACTGAGCTGCGCCTGCCCCGTGCCGCCCGAGGAGACGACCATGAGTGAAGAGATCCAAGTCGAAGGCGAGGAACTGCCGCACCTGTTGCTGGTGGATGATGACGCCACCTTTACCCGCGTGATGGCCCGCGCCATGAGCCGCCGCGGTTTCCGCGTGAGCACCGCCGGTTCCGCCGAGGAGGGCCTGGTCATTGCCCAGCAGGACCTGCCGGACTACGCCGCGCTGGACTTGAAGATGGATGGCGACTCCGGGCTGGTGCTGTTGCCCAAGCTGCTGGAGCTGGACCCGGAGATGCGGGTGCTGATTCTCACCGGCTATTCGAGCATCGCCACCGCGGTGGAAGCGATCAAGCGTGGCGCCTGCAACTACCTGTGCAAGCCGGCGGATGCCGACGATGTACTGGCCGCGCTGCTCTCCGAACACGCCGATCTCGACACCCTGGTGCCGGAAAACCCGATGTCGGTGGACCGCCTGCAGTGGGAACACATTCAGCGTGTGTTGACCGAACACGAAGGCAACATCTCCGCCACTGCCCGGGCCCTGGGCATGCACCGCCGTACCTTGCAGCGCAAATTGCAGAAGCGTCCCGTGCGTCGCTGAACCGCGACTGAACGAATGTCCGCTGGGCGTCGTGAAAAAGCGAGCCGATCTACTATGATCGGCTCAACGCTTGCCCTTCTTCCTATCGAGCCTCAACGATGAATCAGAACGCTGAATACTCCGCGGTCAACGATGCCGTGCGCGGGCAATTCTTTCGCCGGGTCTGGGCCATGATCACGCCGTACTGGTGCAGTGAGGAAAAGGGCAAGGCCTGGCTGTTGCTGGTTGCGGTGATCGGCCTGTCGCTGTTCAGCGTGGCCATCTCGGTGTGGATCAACAGCTGGTACAAGGACTTCTACAACGCCTTGCAGAAAAAGGACGAAGCGGCATTCTGGCACTTGATCCTGTATTTCTGCGGGATTGCCGCGGTGGCGATCCTGGGGGCGGTGTACCGTCTGTACCTGACCCAGATGCTGACCATCCGCTGGCGGGCCTGGCTCACCGAGAAGCACTTTGCCCGCTGGCTGGGCCACAAGAACTACTACCAGCTGGAGCAGGGCGGCTACACCGACAACCCGGACCAGCGGATTTCCGAAGACCTCAACAGCTTTACCAGCAATACGCTGTCCCTGGGCCTGGGGCTGATCCGCAACATTGTCAGCCTGGTGTCCTTCTCGATCATCCTGTGGGGGGTGTCCGGCAGTATCGAGGTGTTCGACTACACCATTCCCGGCTACATGTTCTGGTGCGCGCTGGTCTATGCCGCTGTCGGCAGCTGGCTGACCCACTTGATCGGGCGCCGCCTGATCGGCCTCAACAACCAGCAACAGCGCTTCGAAGCCGACCTGCGTTTTTCAATGGTGCGGGTACGGGAGAATGCCGAGAGCATTGCCCTGTATGACGGCGAGAAGAACGAGAACCAGCGTCTGAGCAGCCGTTTCGGCAAGGTCTGGCACAACTTCTGGAACATCATGAAGGTCTCCAAGCGCCTGACCTTCTTCACCGCCGGGTATGGCCAGATTGCGATCATCTTCCCCTTTATCGTGGCAGCCCCGCGGTACTTTTCCGGCAAGATCGAGCTGGGTGAGCTGATGCAGATCAACTCGGCGTTCGGGAACGTTCAGGAGAACTTCAGCTGGTTCATCAGTGCGTATTCGGACCTGGCGGCCTGGCGCGCCACCTGTGATCGTCTGCTGAGTTTCCGCCAGGCCATGAGTGATAACGAAGAACGGACCCCGGCTATCGACGTGCAGCATCAGGGCGAACAATTGTGCGTACGTGACTTGGGCCTGGACCTGGCCGATGGTCGGCATCTGCTGGCCGGCGCCGAAATGACCGTGAACCCAGGTGAGCGGCTCATGCTCAGCGGCCGTTCCGGCAGTGGCAAGAGTACCTTGCTGCGGGCCATGGGCCGGCTGTGGCCGGCCGGGCACGGGAGCATCCTGCTGCCGAACCGGCGTTACCTGTTCCTGCCGCAGAAGCCCTACCTGCCCATTGGCAGCCTGCGGGAAGCCTTGAGTTATCCACAGTCGGGCGACAGCTACCCCCAGGAGCGTTATGCACAGGTCCTGGAAACTTGCCGCCTGCCCCATCTGGTGGCGCGTCTGGACGAGAGCAATCACTGGCAGCGCATGTTGTCGCCGGGGGAGCAGCAGCGCCTGGCCTTTGCCCGGGCCCTGCTCTATGCACCGCAGTGGCTGTACATGGATGAGGCCACCTCGGCCATGGACGAAGAGGACGAAGCCACCTTGTATCAGGCGCTGATCGATCAGTTGCCGGGCCTGAGCATTGTCAGCGTCGGCCATCGCAGCAGCCTCAAGCGCTTCCATCCACGGCTCGTTCGTATCGAGCAGGGGCATCTGCAAGAGCAGACCCTCACGGCCTGACGGAGGGCCGTTTCGCGAGCGAGCCGTTCCTACAGGCCGCGATTAGGCCTGGTGCAGGATCGAACGGTCCACACGTACGGCCAACTGGCCGCTGCCCGGCTTCGCGTTGAAGGCCACGTTGCCGTGTTCATCCACGCTGGCTCGGGCGATCGGGGCGCCGTTGAGCAGCAGCTCCAGTGGAGCATCCTTGAGAGACTGGCCGGAAGCCAGTTGCAGTTTCAGGTTGATAGCCATGGTGATCTCCTTATCAGGCGTTGCTGTCGATGAAGTGGCTGGCGTTCTTGTCGATGGAGCCGACCAGCTCCGGTGAACCACCACGGAACTGGCGGAACACATTGCGCCCGGTGGCGCTGCTGTTGCTGGTGCCGGCCGGAATGCTCAGGGTTGGCTGGAAGCTGTCGCTCAGTTCCACATAGGCCGACCAGGGGCCGATGTAGGACTCGTTCAACCCGTTGGTTTCGCTGAGGGCGTAGCGCACCGCGTGGCCTGGCAGCCAGTTGGGTTCGCTGGGGCTGTGGCTCTGCCAGCCATCGGCGAGGATCACCGGAACCGCGCTGGGGGTTTCCAGGTAGCCGGCCGGCTTGTTCGGGCTGTAGTTCTGCAGCAGCAGGTAGGTGCTCCAGCCCCACCAGTTGTCGATGGTCTTGCTGTCATTGAGGTTGTTGACGTCGCTGCGGCGCAGGACCTTGTCGCCACTCATCACGAACAGTGGCGAGAAGTTGCCGGTTTTCGCGGCATTCAGGTCCGGCAGGGTTTTAAGGGCTGCGTAGCTGGCGGGAGCGGGGAGGTTGCCGCTGAGGTAGCTGGCGAAGATTTCGTCTGCCGAACTCTGCACTGCCATCTTCACTTGCTGGCGATTGCGATGGTCGACGCTGTCGAAGTAGCGCTTGTCGCCATAGGCGTGCCAGCGATCGCCCTGGGCGTTGCTGACATTCAGGCCGAACTTGCTGTCCTCGTCATGCATGAAGCGGGTAATCAGCGAACCCAGGTCGCTGGGGGTGACGACCGCCGCCACCTGTTTGCGCGGCACCCGTACGTGGCCGGAGGAAAACAGATCGGTGAGGAAATGGTCGGCGAAGGCGTTCATTGCGTAAGCCAGTTCCAGTTGCTTGTCGTCCGCGCTCTTGCCCGCCAGTACCGCTTGCTGCAGCGCAGCGGTATGCCCTGCGGTGTAGGCAGCCAGGGCCCACTCGCCGAAGTGATCGGCGTTGTTGGCCGCCAGCTTCAGGTAGCGCCCCAGGGGGAACAGGGCGGATACCAAGCTGCCGCCCCCGGTTATCTTGTTCCACTCCTCGGACAGGGTGTCGCCCAGGGCGTCATAGGCTTCATGGGGCTGCTTGCCGTCGCGGATCGCCTGGTTGGCGGCGACGATTTCCTTTTGCATCACTGCAAGGATCTGCCGGGCTTCGTCTTTCGCCGCCGGCAGTACCGCAAGGGAGTTGAACGCCGCGATAAAGCGCTGCACTCGATCACTGGGGGTTGCGCCTTCGCAGATCGGCTGCTCGGGAATGCCATAGAAGTCGCCTCCCAGGGCCACCACCTGGCCGTAGGTTAGCGCCAGGCCGTTAGGCAGGTGCAGTTCGACCTGCCACGCCGGGATGGCCGGTGCATCCTTGACGAAGCGCAGCAGGGTGCTGTCGCCGATGGCTGTGTGTTCGCCGCCCTCGAAACGCAGCTGTGGCTGGCCCTTGGTGGTTTTTTGTGCAGAACGAGGCAGGTCTTCCGGGCGGTGGTACTTAATGGTGTGGTGGCCATCGGCGACCAGTACCAGGGTGTCGCCATCGCCGGAAATGGCGATGCCTTGTTCACTGAACAGGCGGTCCAGGTCGGCGACGATCTTGCCCGCGTGTTGTGGCTGTTGCTGCTTCTGTGCAGAGAGTCCTGACATTTCTAGCTCCTTGATATGTCATGGGGGTATTTCCTTATTTAACTGTATGTATATACAGTTGAATCGAGCATAGAGGAAAACGTTTTCCCGTCAAGAAGCGAATGCACCGCTGCAGCATTTTTTCTTCCGCCCCGCAATGGAGCCGTAGGCTGGGTACTGCGTGGGGCAGGCAGATCCGATGGAAGCGAGGCTCCAGACGCCAGCGTGCGGATTGAATTATTATTAGCGCCCTAACGACAGGCTCAAGGTCCACCCGCCCATGCTGGCTATTTTTCTCGAAACCCTGACGATCACGGCGCCGGTCTTTGCCATGTTGCTGCTCGGCCTGTTGCTCAAACGGGTGGAATGGATCGACGACAACTTCATTCATACGGCCTCGGCCCTGGTGTTCAACGTCACCATGCCGGCGCTGCTGTTTCTCGGCATTGTCCATGCCGACCTGCATTCATCGTTGAAACCCGGGGTGCTGATCTATTTCTCCTTGGCCACCCTGGCGTGCTTTGGGCTGGCCTGGGGCTGGGCGATCTGGCGTTGCCCCAAGGCCGACCGCGGGATCTATACCCAGGGCGCGTTTCGCGGCAATAACGCGATCATCGGCCTGGCCCTGGCTGCCAGCCTGTACGGCGATTACGGAATTTCCCTGGGGGCAGTGCTCGCAGCCCTGGTGATCCTGTTCTACAACACCCTCTCGACCATCGTCCTGGCGGTCTACAGCCCGGTGATCAAGTCCGATCCCTGGAGCATCTTCAAGAGCGTTGTCAGCAACCCGCTGATTGTCAGTGTGCTGGTGGCCGCACCGTTCGCCTACTGGCAGATCGGCATTCCCAACTGGCTGGAAACTTCGGGGCGCTACCTGGCGCAGATGAGCCTGCCCCTGGCGCTGATCTGCATTGGCGGCACCTTGTCCCTGGCAGCCTTGCGCAACAGCGGCGAGCTGGCGATGAGTTCCAGTTTGCTGAAGATGGTCAGCCTGCCTGCCCTGGCGACCCTGGGGGCCTGGCTGTGCGGGTTTCGCGGAGCGGAGTTGGGGATCCTGTTCCTGTACTTTGGCAGCCCCACCGCAGCGGCCAGTTTTGTCATGGCCCGGGCGGCCAATGGCAACCACGAACTGGCGGCGGCGATCATCGTCATCACCACGGTGATGGCGGCGGTGACCACCAATATCGGGATTTTCCTGTTGCAGTGGGGTGGGTGGATCTAGGCTTTGCCGCGAGCCGGCTCCTGCACGGCTATCGCGTAGGAGCCGGCAGCAGGTTCACTGCGGTTGCTGATAGGTGTCTATCACTTCCTGGGCCGCGCGAAACGCATCGATGGCCGCCGGCACTCCGGCATACACCGCGCAATGCAGCAGCGCTTCACGAATCTCTTCGACACTGCAGCCGTTGTTCAGTGCGCCGCGCACGTGGCCCTTGAGTTCCTGTGGGCACTTGAGTGCGGTCAGGGTCGCCAGGGTGATCAGGCTGCGGGTCTTGAGCGGCAGGCCCTCACGGTTCCACACACCGCCCCAGGCATGCTCGTTGACGAAGTCCTGCAAGGGCTGGGTGAATTCGGTGGCGTTGCCCAGGGCGCGATCGACGAACGCATCGCCCATGACCTGGCGACGCATCTGCAACCCGCTTTTCTTGTTCTCGCTCATGGTGCTTCCTTCTTGTGTTGGCGGCGCCAGGCTCGCAGCGAACTGAACAGCAGGAACGCCACCAGCGCTGGCAGGACGAAAAACAGCATCAGGTGTTCCAGCTTGCCGGCCAGAGGCATGCCGGTGGTGAAGGACACCACATGCAGCCCGTAAGCCAGGTACAAGCCCAGAAACAGCAGGCCTTCGGCCCGGGTCACGCGGTATCCGGAATAGAACACCGGCAGGCACAGCACGGCCACGCCGAGCATGACCGGCAGGTCGAAGTCCAGGGCATTGGGCGAGACCGAAAGAGGTGTCGGTGCCACCAGGGCGGTGAAGCCCAGCACTCCCAGCAGGTTGAACAGGTTGCTGCCGATGATGTTGCCCACGGCAATCTCGCGCTGGCCGCGCAGGGCCGCCAGCAGCGAAGTGGCGAGTTGGGGCAGGGAGGTGCTGACGGCGATCACGGTCAGGCCCATGACCCGCTCGGAAAGCCCCAGGTCGTCGGCCACGGAGACGGCGGCGCCCAGCAGCAAGTGCCCGGCGAAGACCAGCAGGCCGAGGCCGAGCAGGACCATCAGCAGGCTGCTGATGCGCGGTGCCCAACTGCGCTGGCCGGCCGGTGCGGGTGAGTGGGGGCGGTGCGAATGGCGGGACTGGCGCAACAGCAGGCCCAGGTACAGCACCAGGGCTGCCAGCAGGATCAGGCCGTCGCTGGGGCTGAGTTGTTCGTTGTAGGCCAGCACGAACACCAGCAGGCTGGCGCCGATCATCAGCGGGATGTCCAGGCGCACCAGTTGCCGCGAGACCCGCAGCGGGATGATCAGCGCGGACAGGCCCAGGGTCACCAGGATGTTGAAAATGCTGCTGCCGATCACGCTGCCCACGGCAATGTCGGTGTTGTCGGCCAGGGTCGCCTGCAGGCTGATGGCCATTTGTGGCGCGCTGCTGCTGAAGGCGACGATGCTCAGGCCAATGATCAGTGGACGCATGTGCAGGCGTGCAGCCAGGCGGATGGCCGCGCGCACCAGCAGTTCGGCGCCGGCGATCAGCATCACCAGGCCGCTGATGAGCTGGATCAGGCTGAGCAGGGGCAGTTCGGCAAAAGCGGTAATGGCGTGGGCTCCCGGGGTCAGTCGCTGAGGGCTTGGACGCGGACTTTGGCAGTTCCGCTGCGCAGCATGTCCAGTTGTTGGGCGGCGGCGCGGGACAGGTCGATCAGGCGGCCTCGGGTGTGCGGGCCTCGGTCGTTGATACGTACCACGACGCTCTTGTCGTTGCCCAGGTTGGTGACCTGTACCCGGGTGCCGAATGGCAGTTCGCGGTGGGCGGCGGTCAGGCCGTTCTGGTCGAAGGGCTCGCCACTGGCAGTGCGATTGCCGTGGTGCCGAGCGCCGTAATAGGAGGCGGTGCCGGTTGCGTCATAACCCCGGGGGTCGATGACGTGGCTGGTGGCGCAGCCAGTGAGCAGAGCGAGCAGGGCGCTAGTGGCAACCAGACGCTTCATTCGGGAGCTCCGATGGTTGATGTGGCGAGGGAGCGTACTCCCGCTGGTCTGTCTGGCAGACCGCAAGCCGACGGCGATGTTCCTTGCTGGAGCGGCGCCGGCCGGTTTGCAGTCGCTGTCGGACCGAGCGGGAGCACGCTCCCTCGTCACGCGCAAGCGGCCGGGGCCGCTTGCGGTTAAACCGCGATCAGCCCTCGAGCTTGCTCTTGAGCAGCTCGTTGACCTGTTGCGGGTTGGCCTTGCCTTTGGATGCTTTCATCGCCTGGCCGACGAAGAAGCCGAACATCTTGCCGCGCTTGGCCTCATCGGCGGCACGGTACTGTTCGACCTGTTCGGCGTTGGCTGCGAGCATCTCATCGAGCACCGCAGAGATCGCGCCGCTGTCGGTGACTTGCTTGAGGCCACGCTTGTCGATGATCTCGTCGGCATTGCCTTCGCCATTGGCCATGGCTTCGAACACGGTCTTGGCGATCTTGCCGGAGATGGTGTTGTCCTTGATCCGCAACAGCATGCCGCCCAGTTGTTCAGCCGAGACCGGGGCTTCGTCGATTTCCAGGCCCTGCTTGTTCAGCAGGCTGCCCAACTCGACCATGACCCAGTTGGCGGCGAGCTTGGCGTCACCGGCGATGCTGGCGACCTTCTCGAAGTAGTCCGCCTGCTCACGGCTGGTGGCCAGTACGCTGGCGTCGTAGACCGACAGGCCGAACTGCTCCTGGAAGCGTTCGCGTTTCTGTGGTGGCAGTTCCGGCAGGGTGGCACGTACCTGATCGAGGAAGGAATCCTCGATGACCACGGGCAGCAGGTCCGGATCGGGGAAGTAACGGTAGTCGTTGGCTTCTTCCTTGCTGCGCATCGGACGGGTCTCGTCCTTGTTCGGGTCGTACAGGCGGGTCTGCTGGATCACTTTACCGCCGTCTTCGATCAGCTCGATCTGGCGACGGATCTCGCTGTTGATCGCCTTCTCGATGAAGCGGAACGAGTTGACGTTCTTGATCTCGCAGCGGGTGCCGAACTCGACCTGGCCCTTGGGGCGGACCGAGACGTTGCAGTCGCAACGCAGGGAGCCTTCGGCCATGTTGCCATCGCAGATACCCAGGTAGCGCACCAGGGCGTGGATCGACTTGACGTAGGCCACGGCTTCCTTGGCGCTGCGCATGTCAGGCTCGGAAACGATTTCCAGCAGCGGCGTGCCAGCACGGTTCAGGTCGATACCGGTGGCGCCGTTGAATTCTTCGTGCAGGCTCTTGCCGGCGTCTTCTTCCAGGTGCGCGCGGGTGATCCCGACGCGTTTCATGGTGCCGTCTTCCAGAGGGATGTCCAGGTGGCCCTTGCCGACAATAGGCAGTTCCATCTGGCTGATCTGGTAGCCCTTGGGCAGGTCGGGGTAGAAGTAGTTCTTGCGGGCGAACACGTTGTGCTGGCCGATCTCGGCGTCTACCGCCAGACCGAACATCACCGCCATGCGCACCGCTTCCTGGTTCAGCACTGGCAGCACGCCGGGCATGCCCAGGTCGATCAGGCTGGCCTGGGTGTTGGGCTCGGCACCGAAGGCGGTGGAGCTACCGGAGAAAATCTTCGATTGAGTGGTGAGCTGGGTATGAATCTCCAGCCCGATCACGACTTCCCATTGCATGTGTGTCTCCTCAGAAGCCGGTTGGGGTGCGGGTGTGCCAGTCAGTGTTCAACTGATACTGGTGCGCAACGTTGAGCAAGCGGCCTTCCTGGAAATACGGGGCGAGCAGTTGCACGCCGACCGGCAAGCCGTCGACGAAGCCGGCCGGCATCGACAGGCCCGGCAGGCCCGCGAGGTTGGCGGTGATGGTGTAGACGTCTTCCAGGTATGCAGCGACCGGGTCGCTGCTTTTGGCGCCGAGCTTCCAGGCCGGGTTGGGCGTGGTCGGGCCGAGGATGATGTCGACTTCGTTGAACGCGCTCATGAAGTCGTTCTTCACCAGGCGGCGGATTTTCTGCGCCTTGAGGTAGTAGGCATCGTAGTAGCCGGCGGACAGTGCGTAGGCACCGACCATGATCCGGCGCTGCACTTCGCTGCCGAAGCCTTCGCCGCGGGAGCGCTTGTACAGGTCTTCCAGGTTTTCCGGGTTCTCGCAACGGTAGCCGAAACGCACGCCGTCGAACCGCGACAGGTTGGAAGAGGCTTCCGCCGGGGCGATCACGTAGTACGCGGGGATGGCGTGCTGCATGTTCGGCAGGCTGATTTCCTTGATCACCGCACCGAGCTTTTCCAGCTCCTTGATGCTGTTGTGGATCAGCTCGGCGATGCGTGGGTCCAGGCCGGCGCTGAAGTATTCCTTCGGCACGCCGATGCGCAGGCCCTGCAGCGAGCCGCTGAGGCCGGCGCTGTAGTCCGGTACCGGTTCATCGATGCTGGTGGAGTCGTTCGGGTCGAAGCCGGCCATGCCTTGCAGCAGGATCGCGCAGTCTTCGGCGGTGCGTGCCAGCGGGCCACCCTGATCGAGGCTGGAAGCGTAGGCGATCATGCCCCAACGGGAAACGCGACCGTAGGTCGGCTTCAGGCCGGTGAGGTTGGTGAAGGCGGCGGGCTGGCGGATCGAGCCGCCGGTGTCGGTGGCTGTAGCGGCTGGCAGCAGGCGCGCAGCGACCGCCGCAGCGGAACCGCCGGACGAGCCGCCGGGTACGTGTTCCAGGTTCCACGGGTTTTTCACCGCGCCGTACCAGCTCGACTCGTTGGCCGAGCCCATGGCGAATTCGTCCATGTTGGTCTTGCCCAGGGTCACGGCCCCGGCAGCGGCCAGCTTGGCGACCACGGTGGCGTCGTAGGGCGCCTTGAAGTTGTCAAGCATCTTCGAGCCGCAGCTGGTGCGGATGCCCTGGGTGCAGAACAGATCCTTGTGGGCGATCGGCGCGCCCAGCAGAGCACCGCTCTCACCATTGGCGCGACGCTCGTCGGCGGCCTTGGCCTGGGACAGTGCCAGGTCCTGTGTGAGGCTGATGAAGCTGTTGATCTGCGGATCCAGCTGGGCGATGCGCGCCAGCAGGGTCTGGGTCAGTTCTACAGAGGAGAATTTCTTGTCGGCGAGGCCGCGGGCGATCTCGGCCAGAGTCATGTGATGCATTGCAGGCTCTTTCCCTTTAGTCGATGACTTTCGGAACCAGGTACAGGCCGCTTTCGACCGCTGGTGCGATGGACTGATAGGCCTCGCGATGATTGGACTCGGTCACAACGTCTGCGCGCAGGCGCTGGCTGGCTTCCAGGGGGTGGGCCAGGGGCTCGATACCGTCGGTATCGACTGCCTGCATTTCATCCACCAGCCCGAGAATGCTGTTCAGGGCCAAGGTGATGTGTGGAAGATCGCCTTCATTGAGCTTGATGCTGGCCAAATGAGCGATTTTTTCCACGTCGGAGCGTTCAAGCGCCATGGGATTCTCCAGTGGAAAACAAAAACGGATTTCGTCCGCGTGTTAGATTGTCGGAACACTACCGCATTTCTACGGTCTTATGGCCGCGATTGTGGGGGTTGGTGCACAGAAAAGCGGCCAATTTAACATATTGGCGCCTTGCCCAAAATCCCTGTCGTTGTTAGAGTTTGCCGCACTTTTTTACCCACGCGTTGCCTAGGGTCCCTTTCCCATGTTCAAGAAACTGCGTGGCATGTTTTCCAGCGATCTTTCCATTGACCTGGGCACTGCCAACACCCTTATTTACGTGCGCGAGCGCGGTATTGTCCTGAATGAACCATCGGTTGTGGCCATTCGGACCCACGGTAATCAGAAAAGTGTTGTCGCGGTTGGTACTGAGGCCAAGCGCATGCTCGGTCGTACCCCGGGCAACATCGCAGCCATTCGTCCGATGAAAGACGGCGTGATCGCCGACTTCAGCGTTTGCGAAAAGATGCTGCAGTACTTCATCAACAAGGTTCACGAAAACAGCTTTCTGCAGCCCAGCCCACGTGTGCTGATCTGCGTTCCATGCAAGTCCACCCAGGTTGAGCGTCGCGCCATCCGTGAATCGGCCCTTGGCGCCGGTGCCCGTGAAGTGTTCCTGATCGAAGAGCCGATGGCCGCTGCGATCGGTGCCGGCCTGCCGGTTGAAGAGGCCCGCGGTTCGATGGTCGTGGACATCGGTGGTGGTACCACTGAAATCGCCCTGATCTCCCTGAACGGTGTGGTCTACGCCGAATCCGTACGGGTTGGCGGCGACCGTTTCGACGAAGCGATTATCACCTACGTGCGTCGCAACTACGGCAGCCTGATCGGTGAATCCACCGCCGAGCGCATCAAGCAGGAAATCGGTACCGCCTACCCGGGCGGTGAAGTGCGTGAAGTCGACGTCCGCGGCCGTAACCTGGCCGAAGGCGTGCCACGTGCCTTCACCTTGAACTCCAATGAAGTGCTGGAGGCTCTGCAAGAGTCTCTGGCAACCATCGTTCAGGCGGTGAAAAGCGCCCTGGAGCAATCGCCTCCGGAACTGGCCTCGGACATCGCCGAGCGCGGCCTGGTGCTGACCGGTGGTGGCGCGCTGCTGCGTGATCTGGACAAGCTGCTGGCCCAGGAAACCGGCCTGCCGGTGATCGTTGCCGAAGACCCGCTGACCTGTGTCGCTCGCGGCGGTGGCCGTGCATTGGAAATGATGGACAAACACACCATGGACCTGCTCTCCAGCGAGTAACTTCGCCGGTTGCATCTATGCTGTTGCGCTCACAGGCAGCACTTTGCAGTGCTGCCTGTGGCGTTTATCTTCTGTCAATCTGCATCCAGGCCGGTTTGATGCCGTATGAATAAACACAACATTTGCCTGGGAGGAGCGGCCTATTAAACCGCTTTTCGCCAAAGGCCCCTCATTAGGCGTGCGCCTCCTGGTGCTGGTCGTTCTCTCGGTCGCACTGATGGTGGTCGATGCCCGCTTCACACTGCTCAAGCCAGTGCGTAGCCAAATGTCGCTGGTGTTGATGCAGTCCTACTGGATCACCGACCTGCCGCAGCGGCTATGGCAAGGCGTGGCCAGTCAGTTCGGCAGCCGTACCGAACTGGTCGCTGAAAACGAAAAACTCAAGACCGAAAACCTGCTGCTGCAGGGGCGCATGCAAAAGCTCGCGGCCCTGACCGAGCAGAACGTGCGCCTGCGCGAGTTGCTTAATTCCTCGGCACTGGTCAACGAGAAGGTTGAAGTGGCCGAGTTGATCGGCATGGACCCGAACCCCTTTACCCACCGCATCATCATCAACAAGGGTGAGCGCGATGGCGTGTTCCTCGGCCAGCCGGTGCTCGATGCCCGTGGCCTGATGGGCCAGGTGGTGGAGTTGATGCCCTACACCTCCCGCGTACTGCTGCTCACTGACACCACCCACAGCATTCCGGTGCAGGTCAACCGCAACGGCCTGCGCGCCATCGCCAGCGGCACCGGCAATCCGGAGCGCCTGGAGTTGCGCCATGTGGCCGACACCGCGGATATAAAGGAAGGCGATCTGCTGGTCAGCTCCGGTCTGGGCCAGCGTTTCCCCGCCGGCTACCCGGTGGCCACGGTCAAGGAAGTGATCCACGACTCCGGCCAGCCGTTCGCCATTGTGCGGGCGGTACCCACCGCTGCGCTGAACCGCAGCCGCTACCTGCTGCTGGTATTCAGCGATCCGCGTACCGCCGAAGAGCGTGCCAACGATGCCGCCCAGGCCCAGGAAGCCCAGGACCAGCAGGGCGCCGGCGCCGCGCCAGTGGTCCCGGCCACCGTGCCCAAGCCGGCCGCGGCGGCAAACGCCGGGGCTGCGCCCGCCACTGCGACTCCTGCTGCGCCGGCGACCCCGGCCAAACCCGCGGCTCACGCTCCGGCCAAGCCGGTCCATAAACCTGTGGTGAAACCGGCCGCTGCCAAACCACCGGCAGCAGCACCGGCTACCACCGGAGGAAGAGAATAATGGCGGGTAGCACCTATTCGCGAAATGGCTGGATCGTCTGGTTGACCTTTCTTATCGGGCTGCTGCTGAGCGTCTCGCCCTTGCCGCAGTTCATGGAGATCCTGCGTCCGCTGTGGCTGGCGCTGTTGCTGGCGTTCTGGGCCCTGGCCCTGCCGCACAAGGTCGGCATGGTCACTGCCTGGTGCCTGGGGCTGGCAGAGGATGTGCTCTACGGCACCCTGCTGGGGCAGAATGCCCTGATCCTGACGCTGATCACCTTCCTTGTACTGTCTCTGCAACAGCGCCTGCGGATGTTTCCGATGTGGCAGCAGAGCCTGGTGATCCTGGTGATCTTCGGCCTGGCGCAGTTGGTTCAACTCTGGCTCAGCGCACTGACCGGCAACCGCCAGCCGACCCTGGCCCTGGTGCTGCCGGCCCTGGTCAGTGCCTTGTTGTGGCCCTGGGTCAGCTTCGGCCTGCGCGGCTTGCGTCGACGTTTCAAAATCAATTAATTCGGTCAGGCATTGGCCCGCACCTCGACAGGGAGATGTCTTGATGAATCCGCTTTACCTCGCTTCCGGTTCGCCTCGTCGGCGTGAGTTGCTGACGCAGATCGGCGTGCCGTTCACCGCCATCAGTGCGGACATCGATGAAACCCCGCTGGCCGATGAGTCACCTGCCGCCTACGTCGAGCGCCTGGCCCGAGGCAAGGCTGCGGCGGGGCGCGGGCTGATCACCAGCAGTGAATCCCAGGCCCCGGCCTGTGTGCTGGGGGCCGACACCGCGGTGGTGCTCGATGGGCGGATTCTCGGCAAACCACTGGATCAGGCTGATGCGTTGCAGATGCTCATGGCGCTTTCGGGGCGTGAGCATGAAGTGTTCACCGCCATTGCCCTGCTTGACGGTGAACGCTGCGAGTCGCGAGTGGTGCGCAGCCTGGTACGTTTTCGCCCGATCTCACCTGCAGAGGCCGCGCTCTACTGGGCCAGCGGCGAGCCCTGCGACAAAGCCGGTGGCTATGCTATCCAGGGACTGGCAGCGGTGTTTGTCGCCGGCCTCAATGGCAGTTATTCCGCGGTGGTTGGGTTGCCGGTGTGCGAAACCGCAGAACTGCTCGGGCATTTCGGCATACCCTGTTGGCAAAACCTTCCAGTGCGCTAAAGCGCCGTACCCGATTGCTGCTGCCCTCTATGAACACGCCTGAACGAGACACTGCCATGAGTGAAGAGATTCTGATCAACATCACGCCGATGGAATCACGCGTGGCGGTGGTCGAAAACGGAGTGCTGCAAGAAGTTCACGTCGAGCGCACCCAGCGCCGGGGGATCGTCGGCAACATCTACAAGGGCAAGGTGGTGCGGGTCTTGCCGGGCATGCAGGCGGCCTTCGTCGACATCGGCCTGGACCGGGCGGCGTTTATCCACGCCTCGGAAATTTCCACCCGCGAAGGCACTGCGGTAGAGAGCATCAGTGCTCTGGTGCACGAAGGGCAGAGCCTGGTGGTGCAAGTCACCAAGGACCCCATCGGTTCCAAGGGCGCGCGCCTGACCACTCAGTTGTCGATCCCTTCCCGCTATCTGGTGTACATGCCGCGTACCGCCCATGTCGGTATCTCGCTGAAGATCGAGGACGAAGCCGAGCGTGAGCGCCTGAAGCAGGTCGTCAGTGATTGCGTGGCCCAGGAAGGCATCAAGGAGGCCGGTGGTTTTATCCTGCGCACCGCCGCCGAAGGCGCCGGGGCCGATGAGATTATGATGGACATCCGTTACCTGCGCCGGCTCTGGGACCAGATCGGCGCGCAGATCAAGACCATCGGCGCGCCCAATGTGATCTACGAGGATCTGGGCCTGGCGCTGCGCACCCTGCGCGACCTGGTGAGCCCGAAGATCGAGAAGATCCGCATCGACTCCCGGGAAACCTTCCAGAAGACCACGGTGTTCGTGGCCGAGCTGATGCCGGAAATCGCCGATCGCCTGGAGCACTACCCCGGCGAGAGGCCGATCTTCGATCTGTACGGCGTCGAGGACGAAATCCAGAAAGCCCTGGAGCGCAAGGTGCCGCTCAAGTCCGGAGGCTACCTGGTGGTAGACCCGGCGGAAGCCATGACCACCATCGACGTCAACACCGGGGCCTTCGTCGGTCATCGCAACCTTGAGGAAACCATCTTCAAGACCAACCTCGAGGCGGCCACCGCCATTGCCCGGCAACTGCGCCTGCGCAACCTGGGCGGGATCATCATCATCGACTTCATCGACATGGAAGATGAAGAGCACCAGCGCCAGGTATTGCGCACCCTGGAAAAGCAGCTGGAGCGTGACCACGCCAAGACCAACATCATCGGCATCACCGAGCTGGGCCTGGTGCAGATGACTCGCAAGCGCACCCGCGAAAGCCTGGAGCAAGTGCTGTGCGAGCCTTGCAGCAGTTGCCAGGGTCGGGGCAAGTTGAAAACCCCGGAAACCGTCTGTTACGAAATATTCCGAGAAATCCTCCGCGAGGCCCGGGCTTATCAGGCAGAAGGGTATCGGGTGCTGGCCAATCAGAAGGTGGTCGACCGGCTGCTGGACGAAGAGTCGGGCAACGTGGCGGAGCTGGAGGGTTTTATCGGCCGGACCATCAGGTTCCAGGTCGAAACCATGTATTCCCAGGAACAATACGACGTGGTGCTGCTCTGATTCCGCGTGTTCTACATCCGTGGAAATGGCTGGCTTCAGCTTTTTGCATGACTTTTACCCTGGGAGCCAACTGAAATGGAGCGGCTGATGCGCCTGTTCACCACGCTGATTCGCTGGGGGCTTGGCTTCTGTGCGCTGGCGCTGGTGGCGACTGCCTTGTATGTCAGTCTGGGCCGGGAACTGACCCCGCTGGTGGCCGAATACCAGCCCGAGGTCGAGGCCAAGGTGCAGCAGGCCGTGGGCTTGCCGGTGCATATCGGTAGCCTGGAGGGGCGCTGGAGCGGCTTGTCGCCGATCCTGCTGGCCCACGACGTGCAGGTGGGCGAGGGCGCCAATGCGCTGCGCCTGGATCAGGTGAGCGTGGCGCCGGATATGCTCGGCAGCCTGCTGGCCCGTGACCTGCGGATCGGCCGCCTGGAGCTCAGCGGCCTGAGCCTGAGCCTGAAAGAGGGCACGGACGGCCAGTGGCAGCTTGAAGGCCTGCCGGTGCAACAGGACCAGCCGATGGACCCCCAGCAGTTGCTGGGCCGCCTGCAACAAGTTGCCGAGCTGTCGCTGCTGGACAGCCAGGTCACCTTGCAGCCTCTGGACCACCAGCCCGTGGCCCTGACCTACGTCGGGCTCAATCTGCGTAGCGGTACCAGCCGCCAGCGCCTGGAGCTGCGCCTGACGCTGCCGGACGGCCAGCCCCTGGCAATGAACCTGCGGACCAGGATGCGGGCCGAGGCCTGGCGCGATGCCCAGGCCGACTTGTACCTGAGCTTGCCGCAAAGCGACTGGTCGCGTTGGGTGCCGGCTCGGCTGACCCGGGAGTGGAAACTCTCCGAGCTCAAAGCGGGGGGCGAGCTGTGGCTGAAGTGGGCCAAGGGTGGGGTGCAAAACGCCACGCTGCGCTTGAATGCCCCGCAATTTACCGGGGCCTATGCCGAGCGCACGCCGGTGTCCCTAAGCAACCTGGCATTGAATGCCTACTTCCAGCGTGACGAGCAGGGCCTGCAGGTGCAGCTTGACTCCCTGGCGCTGAACCTCGGCGAGACCCGCTGGGAATCCCGTGTGCAGGTGCAGCAGCGCAACGCGACCGAGCAGCAGGAAGAACTCTGGCATGTGCAGGCCGACCGCCTGGACCTGAAGCCGATCACCCCGATCCTCGATGCCCTGGCCCCCTTGCCGGAAGGCCTGGCCACGGCCATCGACCGACTGAAAGTCACTGGCGGCCTGCGCAACGTGCTGCTCGACTATCGTCCCCAGAACACTGGCGACCAGCGCCTGAGCTTCGCCGCGAACCTCGACCGGGTTGGCTTCGATGCCTATCACGGTGCTCCGGCAGCACGAAATGTCAGCGGCAGCATCAGCGGCGACCTGGGCAAGGGCGAGCTGCGCATGGACAGCAAGGATTTCTCCCTGCACCTGTACCCGATCTTCGCCAAGCCCTGGCAGTACATCCAGGCCAACGCCACCCTGACCTGGAAGCTCGACAAGGAAGGTTTCACCCTGATTGCCCCCTACCTGAAGGTGCTGGGCGAAGAGGGCAAGATCGCCGGCGACTTCCTGATCCGCCTGCATTTCGACCACAGCCAGGAAGACTACATGGACCTGCGAGTCGGCCTGGTGGACGGCGATGGGCGCTACACCGCCAAGTACCTGCCCCAGGTGCTCAACGCCGGTGTGGATGAATGGCTGCGCACGGCGATCCTCAAGGGCGCGGTGGACCAGGGCTTCTTCCAGTACCAGGGTTCGCTGAACCATGACGCCGTCGAGGCCGCCCGCAGCATCAGCCTGTTCTTCAAGGTGCATGATACCGAGCTGGCATTCCAGCCGGGCTGGCCGCACCTGACCAAGGTCAGCGGCGATGTGTTCATCGAAGACAGCGGCGTGCGCATCGTCGCCAGCAAAGGCCAGTTGCTGGACACCAAGGTGCGGGATGTCTTCGTCAACATTCCCCATGCTGCCAGCGGACAGGACAGCCACATGTACATCGATGGCGCCTTTGCCGGTGGCCTGGGCGATGGCGTGAAAATTCTCCAGGAAGCGCCGATCGGCACCGGCTCGACCTTTGCCGGCTGGCATGGCGAGGGCGAGCTGCAAGGCAAGCTGGATCTGGATATTCCCCTGGTCAAGGGCCAGGAGCCGAAGATCGTGGTGGCGTTCAAGACCGACAAGGCGCGCCTCAAGCTCAGTGAGCCTGAACTGGAACTGACCCAGCTCAAGGGCGATTTCCGCTTCGATAGTGCCAAGGGCTTGAGTGGCGAGGGCATCAGTGCCCAGGCGTTCGAGCGGCCGGTCACGGCGCAGATCTTCGCCGATGGCAAGCCGGGCAAACCCAACACTCGAGTGGTTGCCAAGGGCCAGGTTGCGGTCAAGAAGCTTACCGAGTGGTTGCAAGTCGGCCAGCCGTTGCCGGTGTCCGGCGAGGTGCCCTACCAGTTGCAACTGAACCTGGACGGAGCCGACAGCCAGTTGATGGTCAGTTCCAGTCTCAAGGGCGTAGCGGTGGACCTGCCGGCGCCGTTCGGCATGGCGGCCAGCACCGGGCGCAACAGTGTATTTCGCATGACTCTGCAAGGGGCCGAGAGGCGCTACTGGTTCAACTACGGCGAACTGGCCGACTTCACCTTTGCGGCGCCCAGCGGCAAGCTCGCCGAGGGTCGGGGCGAGCTGTTCCTCGGCGATGGCGCGGCCTTGCTGCCGCCGGGTAAAGGGCTGCGGATACGAGGGATTCTCTCCGAGCTGGATGTGGAACCCTGGAAAGCCCTGGTGGATCGCTACGCCGGGCAGGACCCGGGAGGCAGCGCCAAACAGTTGCTCAGCAGTGCGGACTTCAAGGTTGGCAAGCTCAGTGCCTTCGGCACCACCCTGGACCAGGTCAACCTGTTGCTGGCGCGCAAGCCCGCTGCCTGGGAGTTGCAGATCGACAGCCAGCAGGCCAAAGGCAAGGTCGGGATTCCCGATGCCAAGGCGGCGCCGATGGCCATCGACATGGCGTACGTGCGCCTGCCGGCTGCCGATCCGGCAGCGCAGGCCGATGAAAATGCGCCCGACCCCCTGGCCTCGGTGGATCCGAAGAGCGTTCCGCCCCTGGATATTTCCATTGCCCAGCTGTTCCAGGGCCAGGACCTGATCGGCCGCTGGGCGCTCAAGGTACGGCCGACGTCCAGGGGCATGGTCTTCAATGGCCTGGACCTGGGCCTCAAGGGCATGCAGTTGCAGGGCGAGGGCGGCTGGGAAGGCCAGGCCGGTGCCAGCAACAGTTGGTACCGGGGCCGCATTGGCGGCAAGAACCTGGCGGACGTGCTCAAGGGCTGGGGCTTCGCCCCGACCGTGACCAGTGAAGATTTTCACCTGGACGTCGATGGCCGTTGGCCGGGCTCGCCGGCCTGGGTGGGCTTGAAGCGCTTCTCCGGCAGCCTGGACGCTACCCTGCGCAAGGGCCAGTTCGTCGAAGTCGAGGGCGGGGCCCAGGCCTTGCGGGTATTCGGCCTGCTCAACTTCAACTCCATCGGTCGCCGCCTGCGCCTGGACTTCTCCGACCTGTTCGGCAAGGGCCTGAGCTATGACCGGGTCCGGGGCGTGCTGGCGGCGAGCAATGGCGTTTACGTCACTCGCGAGCCGATCACCCTGACCGGGCCGTCGAGCAACCTGGAGCTCAATGGCACCCTGGACATGGTGGCCGACCAGGTCGACGCCAAGCTGCTGGTGACCCTGCCGGTGACCAACAACCTGCCGATTGCCGCGCTGATTGTCGGTGCGCCGGCGGTGGGCGGGGCGTTGTTCCTGATCGACAAGCTGATCGGTGACCGCGTGGCGCGCTTCGCCAGCGTCAAATACAACGTCAAAGGCCCATGGAAAGAGCCGAAAATCACCTTCGACAAACCGTTTTGAGAATCCTCGATTCGCGCCTATGGAGTAGCATGGCCGCCTACCCTACAAGGAGTTCGCCATGTCTCTTGCGGTGATTCAAATGGTCAGCCAGAGCGATGTCCTGGCCAATCTGCAGCAGGCTCGGAGCCTGCTCGAACAGGCTGCTGCCGGCGGTGCAAAGCTGGCCGTCCTGCCGGAAAACTTCGCCGCCATGGGGCGCCGCGACATGGCCGCCATCGGTCGCGCCGAAGCGCTGGGCGAAGGTCCGATCCTGCCATGGTTGAAACAGGCCGCCCGCGACCTCAGGTTATGGATAGTGGCCGGCACCTTGCCGTTGCCCCCCGTCGATCAGCCCGAGGCCAAGTCCAATGCCTGTTCGTTGCTGGTGGATGACCAGGGGCAGTTCGTGGCGCGCTACGACAAGCTGCACCTGTTCGATGTCGATGTGGCGGACAATCGCGGGCGCTACCGTGAATCCGATGACTATGCTCATGGAAACCGGGTGGTGGTGGCGGATACGCCGGTGGGAAGGGTCGGCCTTACAGTCTGTTATGACCTGCGCTTTCCCGAGCTGTACAGCGAGTTGCGCGCCGCTGGCGCCGAGTTAATCACCGCGCCTTCGGCGTTTACCGCGGTCACCGGTGCGGCCCATTGGGAGGTGCTGATTCGCGCCCGTGCCATCGAGACCCAGTGCTATGTGCTGGCGGCGGCCCAGGGCGGCGTGCATCCCGGCCCGCGGGAAACCTACGGCCATGCGGCGATCGTCGACCCCTGGGGGCGGATAGTGGCGCAACAGGATCAAGGTCAAGGCGTGCTGCTGGCCGAGCGCGACAGCAGCGAACAGGCGTCCATCCGGGCGCGGATGCCGGTGTTCAGTCACCGGCGCATTTTCTCGCAAGGCGTGCAACGGCTTGCATAAGTACGACGAATTTAAGGCCAAAACATATGAGCGGGTTGTTGTCCTCTGTCAGTGAACATCTACTAGCCCCGGGCGGCGTGACCATCGAAAGCTTGCAAGGCGTGCTGGGCGATCTGGCCGGCCCGGGCATCGATGCCGCCGATCTGTATTTCCAGGGGCAGATTTCCGAGTCCTGGTCCCTGGAAGACGGAATCGTCAAGGAAGGCAGTTTCAACCTCGACCAGGGGGTTGGGGTGCGTGCGCAATCTGGTGAGAAGACCGGCTTCGCCTACAGCAATGCCATCACCCTGGAGGCCCTGGGCCTCGCCGCCCGGGCGGCGCGCTCGATTTCCCGGGCTGGGCAAAACGGCACCGTGCAGGCGTTCTCGACCCAGGACGTGGCGCAGCTGTATGCGCCGGACAACCCCCTGGAAGTCATCAGCCGGGCCGAGAAGGTCGAGCTGCTCAAGCGCGTTGACGCCGCAACCCGCGCCCTGGATCCGCGCATCCAGCAGGTCAGCGTGAGCATGGCCGGGGTCTGGGAGCGGATCCTGGTGGCCTCTACCGATGGCGGCCTGGCGGCGGACGTGCGGCCGCTGGTGCGTTTCAACGTCAGCGTCATCGTCGAGCAGAACGGTCGCCGCGAGCGCGGTGGCCATGGCGGCGGCGGGCGTACCGACTACCGCTATTTCCTCAGCGAAGATCGGGCCATGGGCTATGCCCGTGAAGCCCTGCGCCAGGCGCTGGTCAATCTGGAAGCCATTCCGGCGCCGGCCGGAACCCTGCCGGTGGTGCTGGGCTCCGGCTGGTCCGGAGTGCTGCTGCACGAAGCTGTGGGCCACGGCCTGGAGGGTGACTTCAACCGCAAGGGCAGTTCGGCCTACAGCGGTCGCATGGGCGAAATGGTGGCTTCCAAGCTCTGCACCATCGTCGACGACGGCACCCTGGCCGGGCGCCGTGGTTCCCTGAGCGTGGACGACGAAGGCACCCCCACCGAATGCACCACGCTGATCGAGAACGGCGTGCTCAAGGGCTACATGCAGGACAAGCTCAATGCCCGGCTGATGGGCGTGGCCCGCACCGGCAACGGTCGCCGCGAGTCTTATGCGCACCTGCCGATGCCGCGCATGACCAACACCTACCTGCTGGGTGGCGAAAGCGATCCGGCGGAAATCATCGCTTCGGTGAAGAAGGGCATCTATTGCGCCAACCTCGGCGGCGGCCAGGTGGATATCACCAGCGGCAAGTTCGTGTTCTCCACCAGTGAGGCCTACCTGATCGAGGACGGCAAGATCACCGCCCCGGTCAAGGGCGCGACCTTGATCGGCAACGGTCCGGAAGCCATGAGCCGGGTATCGATGGTGGGTAATGACCTGTCCCTGGACAGTGGCGTCGGCACCTGCGGCAAGGATGGGCAATCGGTGCCAGTGGGCGTTGGCCAGCCGACCCTGAAGATCGATGCAATCACCGTGGGTGGCACTGGGGCATAAGGAGGGAGGGCGTCGGGTGAGCTGCAGGGCAGCTCACCCGTGGCAAGGCTCAGCGCAGGCCGCGTTGAGTCTCGTCCAGCTCGCGGATGTACTTGAAGATTTTACGGCTTGAGGCCGGTGCCTTGTTATGCGCCAGCTCATGCTGGGCCTGACGGATCAGGGAGCGCAGTTGCTGGCGATCGGCGTCCGGGTATTCGCCGACGAACTTTTCCAGCACGTCATCGCCGCCGCCGATCAGGCGGTCGCGCCAACGCTCCAGGTTATGGAAGCGTTCGTTGTACTGCCGGGTGGAGGCATCGAGTTGGTCAAGCAGTTGCAGAATCGCGTCGGTGTCCTGGTCCCGCATCAGCTTGCCGATGAACTGCAGGTGGCGCTTTCGGGCGATATGGGCGACGTGCTTGGGTGCATCCGCCAGGGCCCGGCGCAAGGCGTCGGTCAGGGGCAGTTTGTTCAGCAAGTCGGGCTTGAGAGTGGTAAGGCGCTCGCCGAGATCAACCAGAGCATGCAGCTCGCGTTTGACCTGGGATTTGCTTTTCTCCCCATCGAGGGAGTCGTCGTAAGAATCAACCATGGTGGCAGTCCGCAAAGAAACGCCGCCATGATAACCAGTCGAGGGCCGCTTGTCCGGCCCGGTCGCTCGCCGGCCTTAATCGAAAGCAGAATTTGAGTGGAGAACAGCATGAGTGCAGCACAAAGCGTCGGCCCACAGGCTTTGCCGGCCCTGCAGGAGCAAGTCGAGCAGATCATCGCCGAGGCCAAGCGCCAGGGGGCCAGCGCCTGTGAAGTGGCGGTGTCCCTGGAGCAGGGGCTGTCGACTTCGGTGCGCCAGCGGGAAGTGGAAACCGTCGAATTCAACCGCGACCAGGGCTTTGGTATCACCCTCTACCTGGGCCAGCGCAAGGGTTCGGCCAGTACGTCTGCCAGCGGCCCCGAGGCCATTCGCGAAACCGTGGCGGCGGCCCTGGCGATTGCCAAGCACACCTCCGAAGACGAAGCCTCGGGCCTTGCCGACGCGGCCTTGATGGCCAAGGACCTGCAGGACTTCGACCTGTTCCACGCCTGGGACATCACCCCCGAACAAGCCATCGAGCAGGCCCTGACCTGTGAGGCAGCGGCCTTTGCTGCCGACAGCCGGATCAAGAATGCCGACGGTACCACCCTCAGCACCCACCAGGGCTGTCGGGTGTATGGCAACAGCCACGGCTTCATTGGTGGTTATGCGTCCACCCGCCACAGCCTGAGCTGCGTGATGATTGCCGAGGCGGATGGCCAGATGCAGCGCGACTACTGGTACGACGTCAATCGCCAGGGCCAGTTGCTGGCCGACCCGGCGAGCATTGGCCAGCGTGCCGCCCAGCGCGCCGCCAGCCGGCTAGGTGCCCGTCCAGTGCCGACCTGTGAGGTGCCGGTGCTGTTTTCCGCAGAACTGGCCGGTGGCCTGTTCGGCAGTTTTCTCGGGGCGATTTCCGGTGGCAACCTGTACCGCAAGTCGTCCTTCCTCGAAGGCGCCCTGGGTCAACAACTGTTTCCGCAGTGGATGACCATCGATGAGCGCCCGCACCTGATGCGCGCCATGGGCAGTTCGGCTTTCGACGGCGATGGCCTGGCCACCTACGCCAAGCCGTTCATCCAGGACGGTGAGCTGGTGTCCTATGTACTGGGCACCTATTCCGGGCGCAAGCTGGGCATGCCGAGCACCGCCAACGCCGGTGGCGTGCACAACCTGTTCGTCACCCATGGCGACGAAGACCAGGCCGCGCTGCTGCGGCGCATGGGCCGTGGCCTGCTGGTGACCGAGCTGATGGGCCATGGCCTGAACATGGTCACCGGGGACTACTCCCGCGGTGCGGCGGGTTTCTGGGTCGAGAACGGCGAGATTCAGTTCGCGGTGCAGGAAGTGACCATTGCCGGCAACCTGCGGGACATGTTCAAGCAGATCCTCGCAGTGGGTAACGACCTGGAGCTGCGTAGCAACATCCGCACCGGCTCGGTGCTGATCGAACGCATGACCGTCGCCGGCAGCTGACCGCGCCCAGCTTCAGCCCCAACGCGCCACCTCCCCGAGGTGGCGCGTTTTTTATGGCCGCCATTTTTGTAGGAGCTGGCTTGCCAGCGAAAGCGTCCTGACATCCGGCACCAGGCTCAAGGGCTCATTCGCCGGCAAGGCGGGCCCTATAAGAGTTGGACAAAAATCATACAAGCCAGATTGATTTGATTCTCAATATCATTTAATAATGAAAATCATTATTCAATGAGCCCAGGTCATGAGTTCTGCCTTGCACGAGCAGCCTTACCTCGAAAGCTGGCGCTGGATGAGCCGCCAGATCCGTTGCGCACTGGAACCGGACGAACCCCGTCTGATCGAGCATTACCTCGCCGAAGGCCGTTACCTGGCCTGCTGTACCGCGATGTCGGCCTGGACCGTCGCTGAAACTTCCTTCCGTTTATTGATCGATACCGCAACCGATACAGCGCTGCCCTGGCATTGGCGCAGCCTGTGCCTGGACCAGGCCTGGCGGCCGTTGCGCGACATGGAGCGGTTGTCTTTGTGCAATTGCCGGCTCAAGCGCTGGCAGAGCCACGCCTGGCAGTTGGCGACCTGCTCGCTGCTGCCTTCCATTCCCCTGATAGAACTGGTGCAAGGATTTCCCGATGAGTAATACCCGTATCGAACGCGACAGCATGGGCGAATTGCAGGTACCGGAACTGGCCCTGTACGGCGCCCAGACCCAGCGTGCGGTGGACAACTTCCCCATCAGCGGCCAACGCATGCCGGCGGCCTTCATCCGTGCGCTGATCCTGGCCAAGGCGGCTGCGGCCAAGGCCAACGTCGAACTGGGGCAGATCAGCGAAGCCCAGGGCAAGGCCATCGTCGATGCCGCCCAGGGTCTGCTGGAAGGTGATTTCATGCCGCACTTCCCGGTGGACATTTTCCAGACCGGCTCTGGCACCAGTTCCAACATGAACGCCAATGAAGTACTGGCAACCCTGGCCAGCCGCCTGCTGGGTGAACCGGTCAACCCCAATGACCATGTCAACTGCGGCCAGAGCAGCAACGACATCATCCCTACCACCATTCATGTCAGCGCCGCGCTGACCCTGCATGAGCAACTGCTGCCGGCCCTGGTGCATCTGGTGGAGGTCATCGAGCGCAAGGCGGTACAGGTGCACCCCTTCATCAAGACCGGCCGCACTCACCTGATGGACGCGATGCCGGTGCGCATGAGCCAGGTGCTGGAGGGCTGGGCGCAGCAACTCAAGGCCAATATCAGCCACCTGCAGGATCTGCTGCCGAGCCTGCAATCCCTGGCTCAGGGCGGTACCGCTGTGGGTACCGGAATCAATGCGCATCCCGAGTTCGCTGCGCGTTTCAGCCAGCAGTTGAGCAAGCTGACCCAGGTGCAATTCACCCCGGGCAAGAACCTCTTCGCCCTGATCGGCTCCCAGGACACTGCGGTGACGGTATCCGGCCAGCTCAAGGCTACCGCGGTGTCGTTGATGAAGATCGCCAACGACTTGCGCTGGATGAACTCCGGCCCGCTGGCCGGGCTCGGCGAGATCGAGCTGGAAGGTTTGCAGCCCGGTTCGTCGATCATGCCCGGCAAGGTCAACCCGGTGATTCCTGAAGCCACCGCGATGGTCGCCGCCCAGGTCATCGGCAACGACAGCACCATCACTGTGGCCGGGCAATCGGGCAACTTCGAGCTCAACGTGATGCTGCCGATCATTGCCCAGAACCTGCTGAGCAGCATCGAGTTGCTGGCCAACTCCAGCCGCCTGCTGGCAGACAAGGCCATCGCCAGCTTCAAGGTCAACGAGCCCAAGCTCAAGGAAGCGCTGTCGCGCAACCCGATCCTGGTCACGGCGCTGAACCCGATCATCGGCTATCAGAAGGCTGCGGAGATCGCCAAGACCGCCTACAAGCAGGGGCGCCCGGTGATCGACGTGGCCCTTGAACATACCGATCTGCCACGCAGCCAGCTGGAGGTCCTGCTGGACCCGGAAAAGCTCACTGCCGGCGGCGTGTAACCCACCGACACCGCTTTGGAGGCTCACCATGGAGCACTGGAAACGCACGATCGAAAGGGCCAATCGCCTCTTTATGCAGGGCGAGCTGGTGGATGCTCGCGAGTTCTACCTGCAGGCGCTGGCCCTGGCCCAGGTGCTGTTCGAGCGCTGGTCGGATGCCGACGAAGCGGTAGCGGCCTGTGTGATTTCCCATCACAACCTGGCAGACCTGCACCTGCGCCTCAATCAGCCGGAGGAGAGCGCGGAATACCTCTGCGCCATCCATCAGCGGTTGCTGCAGACCATGCAGGACAGCCGCTTGCCCACAGCCCTGCGGGAAGCGGCCTTGCGCCAAAGCAGCAAGACCTACGTCGAACTGCTGAATTTCATCGGTGATCACGGCGAATACCCGCGCACTCACCGTTTGCTGGACAGCAACGTCGCGGGCCTGTCAGCCGACAGCCCGCAACCAGACAGCCCCTCTTACGGAGCCCATTGATATGTCCTTTACCTTGCCTGCACTGCCTTACGCCTACGACGCCCTGGAACCGCACATCGATGCGCAAACCATGGAAATCCACTACACCAAGCATCACCAGACCTACATCAACAACCTCAACGCCGCCGTCGAGGGGACCGAATGGGCAGGGTGGGAGGTGGAAAAGCTGGTAGCCAGCGTTCAGCAACTGCCGGAAAAACTGCGTGCTGCGGTGATCAACCAGGGTGGCGGGCATGCCAACCATTCGCTGTTCTGGGCGGTGATGACGCCCGCCGGTGGCGGTCATCCCCAAGGCGCCCTGGGGCAAGCCATCGAGCAGCAACTGGGTGGTTTCGAGAGCTTCAAGGAAGCCTTCACCAAGGCCGCACTCACCCGTTTCGGCAGTGGCTGGGCCTGGCTCAGCGTGACACCGGAGAAGAAACTGGTGGTGGAAAGCAGCGGTAACCAGGACAGCCCGCTGATGAACGGCAATACGCCGATCCTCGGTCTGGATGTGTGGGAGCACGCCTACTACCTGCGCTACCAGAACCGCCGCCCGGAATACATCAACGCCTTCTACAACGTCATCAACTGGCCGGAAGTCGCTCAGCGCTACCAGGCCGCGATGGCTTGATACCTTTCCATCAAAACAAGATCTAAGGCCGACTATGGGCACTGAAACACTGGCAATCAGCAGCGGGCGAATGTTTCGTTATGCCTTCGGTTCGCTGTTGCTGTTGGCGGGCACGGCGTTGCTGGTGGCTCAAGGGTTGAGCTGGCTGAACCTGGAGCCGCGTTTGCTGCGCGCCTTGCAGGGCGGTTCGATCTGCGCACTGGGCACGGCGCTGGGGGCGGTCCCGGTGCTGGTGATCCGGCGGATGCCGGTGGCGGTGAGCGACACCCTGCTGGGCTTTGGTGCCGGAGTGATGCTGGCGGCCACGGCATTTTCGCTGATCGTCCCCGGCATCGCTGCGGCCCAGGACCTGGGCTTGTCTGCCTGGGGCTCCAGCGGCCTGATCTGCGCCGGCATCATGCTCGGGGCCTTTGGCCTGTTCCTGGTGGATCTCAAGGTCTCGGGGGGCAGCCCGGAGGTGCTGGTGGGCACGCCAGAGCATCCGGTGATTGCCCCGCGTATCTGGCTGTTCGTCTTCGCCATCATTGCTCACAACGTTCCTGAAGGGATGGCGGTGGGGGTGTCGGCCGGAGGCGGCATGCCGGATGCGGACAGCCTGGCCATGGGCATTGCCCTGCAGGATGTACCGGAAGGCCTGGTGATTGCCCTGGTATTGGCGGGGGCGGGGATGTCGCGGGTCAAGGCATTCCTGATTGGTGCGGCTTCAGGTCTGGTGGAGCCGGTCTTTGCCTTGCTCTGCGCCTGGCTGGTGAGCCTGGCGCAGGTATTGCTGCCCTTGGGCCTGGCCCTGGCGGCGGGGGCGATGCTGCTGGTGGTCACTCATGAAGTGATTCCGGAGTCGCGTCGCAATGGCCATGACAAGCTTGCCAGCCTTGGCCTGTGTATCGGTTTCTGCCTGATGATGGTCATGGATACGGCACTCGCCTGAGGGCCGTATGGTGAGGGGCCCGCCCGGGCCTACTCGCCTTCGTCGAAGAAGTTGTTGATCAGTGCCACCAGCGCATCCATCGCTTCCTGTTCCTGCTCGCCTTCGGTCTTCAGGTGGATCCTGGTGCCCTTGCCGGCGGCCAGCATCATCATGGCCATGATGCTTTTGCCGTCGACCATGGAGTCCGGGGTCCTGCCGGCGCGGATCTGGCAGGGAAACTGCCCGGCCACGCCGACGAACTTGGCCGAGGCACGGGCATGCAGGCCCAGTTTATTGATGATCTCGATTTCCAGAGCTGGCATCGCGGGGTAGATCCTTTCAGCTAAGGTCGCGGTGGCGAACCTGGACGTTCTTCAGGGATTTTTGCAGGACCTGGCCCAGGCGCTCGGTCAGGTACACGGAGCGGTGGTGCCCGCCGGTGCAGCCGATGGCGATGGTCACATAGGCGCGGTTGCTGGCGGCAAAGCGTGGCAGCCATTTGAGCAGGTAGCTGGAGATGTCCTGGAACATTTCCTCGACATCGGGTTGCGCCGCCAGATACTCGGCCACGGGCGCATCCAGGCCTGATTGGGCGCGCAACTCGGGCTTCCAATACGGGTTGGGCAGGCAGCGCACGTCGAACACCAGGTCTGCATCCACCGGCATGCCGCGCTTGAAGCCGAAGGACTCCACCAGGAATGCGGTACCGGGTTCCGGCTGGTTCAACAGTCGCAGCTTGATGGTGTCGCGCAGTTGGTAAAGGTTCAGGTTGGTGGTGTTGACCTTGAGATCGGCCAGGTCGACGATCGGCCCCAGCAGTTGGGTTTCATCGTGGATGGCTTCGGCCAGGGAGCGGTTGGCGCTGCTCAGCGGGTGGCGCCGACGGGTCTCGGAGAAGCGCTTGAGCAGGGTCTCTTCGTCGGCATCCAGGTACAGCACGTCGCACTGGATATGCCGGCTGCGTACTTCTTCCAGCAATTCGGGGAAGCGCGACAGATGACTGGGCAGGTTGCGGGCATCGATGGACACCGCCACCAAAGGTTGCGCCAGTTCGGTGTGGATCAACGCACGTTCAGCCAGTTCCGGCAGCAAGCCGGCTGGCAGGTTGTCGATGCAGTAGTAGCCGTGGTCCTCGAGAACATCGAGGGCGGTGCTTTTACCTGAGCCGGAGCGGCCGCTGACGATGATCAAACGCATGATTACTGACCGTTTTGCTCGTCCAGAACGACCTGATACAAGGCTTCGTTGCTGGTGGCGCTGCGCAGTCGGTCACGGACTTCCTTGCGATCGAGCATGCTGGCGATCTGCCGGAGCAGTTCCAGGTGTGCATCGGTCGCGGCTTCCGGAACCAGCAGGACGAACAGCAGGTCGACCGGTGCGCCATCGATGGCGTCGAAATCGATCGGAGCGTCCAGGTGCATCAGCGCACTGATGGGCGACTCGCAGCCTTTGAGGCGGCAGTGGGGAATGGCGATGCCGTTGCCAAAACCGGTGGAACCGAGTTTTTCACGGGCAATCAGGCTCTCGAAGACATCCTGCATCTCCAGATCAGGCACTTCACGGCTGATCAGGTTGGCAATTTGTTCGAGGGCGCGTTTTTTACTGCCGCCCGGCACGTTCACCAGGGAACGGCCGGGGGTCAGGATGCTTTCAAGTCGGATCATGGGAGGGGAGTGTTAGCGACCCGTGCCTTGGAGAAGGTGGAGTTGCTTTTCCTTATGCTTTTTCAGTTGGCGGTCAAGCTTGTCCGTGAGCAGGTCGATGGCGGCATACATATCGTCATGTTCTGCGTTGGCAACGACCTCCCCACCGTGGATGTGCAGGGTGGCTTCGATTTTCTGCTTCAGCTTCTCGACAGCCATGGTGACCTGTACATTGGTAATCTTGTCGAAGTGCCTCTCCAGCCGGTCGAGTTTTTCGCCGATGTAGACGCGCAGGGGTTCAGTCACTTCGAGTTGGTGTCCACTGATGTTGACTTGCATACAGCTTCTCCTTCGTTGCCAGTGCATAACGCGGCAGGCTGGGTTGCCTGCCACCTAGACTAGGTTTGAAAACGGCACCGGGCCCTTTTCAAACACACTCTGAAACGCTGTGGCCAGCCCTGCGGCTACATCAACCGCTTACGTTCGCTGGAAGGCGCGATCCCAAGGGATTCGCGGTACTTGGCGACGGTACGACGGGCTACCTGAATGCCTTGTGCCTCCAGTAAACCAGCGATCTTGCTGTCACTCAACGGCTTTTTCTGATTTTCCGCGGCCACCAATTTTTTGATGATCGCGCGGATCGCCGTGGACGAGCATTCACCGCCTTCCGAAGTGCTGACGTGGCTGGAGAAAAAGTATTTCAGTTCATATATGCCCCGTGGGGTATGCATGAATTTTTGCGTGGTCACCCGGGAAATCGTCGATTCGTGCATGCCCACCGCCTCGGCGATATCGTGCAGAACCAGCGGCTTCATCGCTTCATCGCCATATTCGAGAAAGCCGCGCTGATGCTCGACGATCTGGGTGGCGACCTTCATCAGGGTTTCATTGCGGCTTTGCAGGCTCTTGATGAACCAGCGGGCTTCCTGCAACTGGTTGCGCATGAAGGTGTTGTCGGCGCTGGTGTCGGCGCGGCGTACAAAACCGGCGTACTGGGCGTTGACCCGCAGGCGCGGCACGGACTCCTGATTCAGTTCCACCAGCCAGCGGTCGTTGTCCTTGCGCACTATGACGTCCGGGACCACGTATTCGGCTTCGCTGGATTCGATCTGCGATCCGGGGCGGGGGTTGAGGCTCTGCACCAGCTCGATGACCTGGCGCAGCTCATCTTCCTTGAGCTTCATGCGTCGCATCAGCTGGCTGTAGTCGCGGCTGCCCAGGAGGTCGATGTAGTCACTGACCAGGCGCTGGGCCTCGCCCAGCCAGGGCGTTTTCGCCGGCAACTGGCGCAGTTGCAGCAACAGGCACTCGCCCAGGTTGCGGGCGCCGATACCTGCGGGTTCGAATTGCTGGATGCGGTGCAGGACGGCTTCTATCTCGTCCAGTTCGATATCCAGTTCCGGATCGAAGGCTTCGAGGATCTCCTCGAGGGTTTCGTCCAGGTAGCCCTGATTGTTGATGCAGTCGATCAGGGTCACGGCAATCAGGCGGTCGGTGTCCGACATCGGCGCCAGGTTCAGTTGCCAGAGCAGGTGGCTCTGCAGGCTCTCGCCCGCGGAAGTGCGGGTGGTGAAGTCCCACTCGTCGTCATCGCTGCTGGGCAGGCTGCTGGCGCTGGTCTGGTAGACGTCTTCCCAGGCGGTGTCGACCGGCAGTTCGTTGGGGATGCGCTCGTTCCACTCACCGTCCTCGAGGTTGTCCACCGTGGGGGCGGTTTCCTGGTAGGAGGGCTCCTGGATCTCGGTATTGGGTTTGGACTCGGTGTTGTCGGCCAGGGGGTCGCTGTTGTCGAAGTCGTCGCCTTCTTCCTGGCGCTCGAGCATCGGGTTGGACTCCAGGGCTTCCTGGATTTCCTGTTGCAGGTCCAGGGTCGACAATTGGAGCAGGCGGATGGCCTGTTGCAGCTGCGGTGTCATCGTCAGCTGCTGGCCCATTCTAAGGACTAGCGATGGTTTCATGGCAGGGGCTTAACACCTTATTTGCCGGCGCACATGCGCCATCCACTACAGGGCGCCGGAGCGCCAAACATAAGCAAATTATATGCCTGAAACTGAAGTGTTTGCCTAGAGCGCTGTAACAATAAAGTTTGTAGGGTTTTATTGTTCCCGGCGCCCTGGCGTCCAGCCCAACACATCAGCCCTTACAGGCGGAACTCATGGCCCAGATAGACTTCCTTGACCAGTTCGTTGGCCAGGATGGTCTCGGAGTCGCCTTCGGCGATCAGTTGCCCGTCGTTGACGATGTAGGCGGTCTCACAGATGTCCAGGGTTTCGCGGACGTTGTGGTCGGTGATCAGCACCCCGATGCCCTTGGCCTTGAGGTGGTGGATGATCTGCTTGATATCGCCCACCGAGATCGGGTCGACACCGGCGAAGGGTTCGTCCAGCAGGATGAACTTGGGCGCAGTGGCCAGGGCCCGGGCGATCTCCACGCGGCGCCGCTCACCACCGGACAGGCTCATGCCGAGGTTGTCGCGGATGTGGTTGATGTGGAATTCCTGCAGCAGGCTTTCCAGTTCCTGGCGACGGCCGGCCTTGTCGAGCTCCTTGCGGGTCTCGAGGATGGCCATGATGTTGTCGGCCACCGACAGCTTGCGAAAGATCGAGGCTTCCTGGGGCAGGTAGCCGATACCGGCGCGTGCTCGGCCGTGCATCGGTTGGTGGCTGACATCCAGGTCGTCGATCAGGACGCGGCCCTGATCGGCCTGGACCAGGCCGACGATCATGTAGAAGCAGGTGGTCTTGCCGGCGCCGTTGGGGCCGAGCAGGCCGACGATCTGACCGCTGTCGATGGACAGGCTGACATCACGCACGACCTGGCGGCTCTTGTAGCTCTTGGCCAGGTGCTGAGCTTTCAGAGTTGCCATTACTGGGCCTTTTGCTCGTCGGTTTTCTTTTTCGGCTGGATGACCATGTCGATCCGCGGACGCGGCGCGGTAACCGAGCTGCCATTGGCGCGACCGGCGTTGGCAACCTGCTTGACGGTGTCGTAGACGATCTTCTCGCCTTCGGTGGTATTACCGTCGTTGATGACCTTGGCCTTGTCGATCAGCACGATGCGGTTCTGCTGGGCATGGTACTGGATGGTCACGGCGTAGGCCTGGACCGGTTTCGGGTCGGTCTGCTTCTGCAGTTGCTCGAAGTAGGCGAGGTTGCCCACCGAGGTCACCACGTCGATTTCACCGGTCTTGGACCGGGTGATGGTCACGGTGTTACCGGTGATCTTCATCGAGCCCTGGGTGATGATGACATCGCCCTTGTAGGTGGCCACGCCGTTCTTGTCGTCCAGCTGGGCGTCGTCGGCCTGGATGCGGATCGGCTGTTGGCTATCGTTCGGCAGAGCCCAGGCGCTCACGCTTCCCAGTGCTGCGCCCAGACTGAGCAAAATAGGGAGGGTTTTAACGAGCCTCATACTGTCCTCTTACGTTCGATAGCAGGTTCATCCTGCCGTCTTTCAAATACGCTTTCATTCCCTTGGCCGTAGTCACGCCGCCGGCGCCGTCGATTCTAACGGCTTGCTCGGTCTGCGCATATTGCTTCTGCGGGAATACTGTCATGCGGGTTGTGGTGATCAGCAGGTTGCGGTTGTGCTCGTCGGTGCGGGAAACCCGTACCGAATCGATCAGCTCGACCTCGGTGCCGTCCGGGTTGACCTCGCCGCGTTCGCTCTGGACATGCCAGGGGAGCGTGGTGCCACGGTACATCTGCAGGTCCGGCTTGGTCAGCAGGGTCACTTCGCTGGCCTTGACGTGCTCGACCTTGTCCGAGGTCATTTCGTACTGCAGTTTGCCGTCGGGCAGGTACTGCACGCTGCGGGCGTTGATCACGTAGTAGTCAATGGCGCTTTCGTCGACCTGGGCCACCGGCTTGTCGAGGAAGCGTTCCGGGCTGATGTTCCAGTAACCGACCGCTGCGAACAGCAGGGCGATGGTCCCGAAGATCAGGATGTTGCGAATCTTTTTGCTCAGCATGGGAAGGCTCTATAAGTAAGCGGCATTGGCTGCTTCAAGGCGGTCCTGGGCACGCAGGATCAGTTCGCAGAACTCGCGGGCGGCACCTTCGCCGCCGCGGGCCACCGTGACGCCGTGGGCGTGTTCGCGGACAAACGCTGCGGCATTGGCCACCGCCATGCCCAGCCCCACGCGGCGGATCACCGGCAGGTCGGGCAAATCGTCGCCCAGATAGGCGACCTGTTCATAGCTTAGGCCCAGTTGGCCAAGAAGCTCGTCCAGTACCACCAGCTTGTCTTCGCGGCCCTGGTACAGGTGGGGAATCCCCAGGTTCTTGGCCCGGCGCTCTACCACCGGGGTCTTGCGCCCGCTGATGATCGCCGTCTGCACGCCGGCCGCCATGAGCATCTTGATGCCCTGGCCGTCCAGGGTGTTGAAGGTCTTGAACTCGCTGCCGTCTTCGAGGAAGTAGAGGCGCCCGTCAGTCAGCACGCCGTCGACATCGAATACCGCCAGCTTGATGTTTTTACCGCGTTGCAGCAGGTCGGCACTCATCACATCACTCCCGCGCGCAGCAGGTCGTGCATGTTCAAGGCGCCGATCGGCCGGTCTTCCTTGTCCACCACCACCAGGGCGCTGATCTTATGGTCTTCCATGATTTTCAGGGCTTCGGCGGCCAGCATGTCGGCACGTGCGGTCTTGCCATGAGGGGTCATCACCGAATCGATGGTGGCATGGTGTATATCGATGGCCCGATCCAGGGTGCGACGCAGGTCGCCGTCGGTGAAGATCCCGGCCAGGCGGCCGTCGGCCTCCAGGATCACGGTCATGCCCAGGCCCTTGCGGGTCATTTCCATGAGCGCATCCTTGAGCAGGGTGCCGCGTTGCACCTGGGGCAGATCGCTGCCTTCGTGCATGACGTTCTCCACCTTGAGCAGCAGGCGACGGCCCAGGGCACCACCCGGGTGGGAGAAGGCAAAGTCCTCGGCAGTGAAGCCGCGGGCTTCCAGCAGCGCCACGGCCAGGGCGTCGCCCATGACCAGGGCGGCGGTAGTCGAGGAGGTCGGTGCCAGGTTCAGCGGGCAGGCTTCGTGCTCGACGTGGACGTTGAGGTTGACGTCAGCCGCCTTGGCCAGCGGCGACTCGGGGTTGCCGGTGAGGCTGATCAACTGGATGCCCAGACGCTTGATTAGGGGCAGCAGGGTGACGATTTCGTTGGTGGAGCCGGAGTTGGAGAGGGCCAGGATCACGTCATCGCGGGTAATCATGCCCATGTCGCCATGGCTGGCTTCGGCAGGATGGACGAAGAAAGCCGTGGTCCCGGTGCTGGCCAGGGTAGCGGCAATCTTGTTGCCGACGTGCCCGGACTTGCCCATGCCGACCACTACTACGCGGCCTTTGCTGGCCAGAATCATCTCGCAAGCGCGTACGAAATCTGCGTCGATATGGGGCAGCAGGCCTTCTACTGCCTGTAGTTCGAGGCGGATGGTGCGTTGTGCTGATTGAATCAGGTCGCTGGATTGGCTCATGTCTGAAATCGTATAGCCCGATGAAAAGGCGGCGATTATAGCGGTAATGAACAAATCCCTCACGCAAGTTCGTCAGGCTTTGTCTACCGGGCGCGAGGAAAGTCTGGTTTTTGCCTGTCGTCGACCTGAACGGGGGTGGCGTCGGCCTTGGGGGCTCCGTATCAGCAGTGATATAGTTCGCCGCCAGTTCGGCCTGCCCAGGGGCATGTACTCCCGGCAGGGAGCCAAGCGTCCGAGTGATAGGCTGCATCGCAAGGAGTTTAGATGAGTGCCGATAACGCCTACGCGGTCGAGCTGAAGGGACTGTCCTTCAAGCGCGGTACGCGCAGCATTTTCAATAACGTGGATATCCGTATTCCGCGGGGCAAGGTCACCGGCATCATGGGGCCTTCCGGCTGTGGGAAGACCACCCTGTTGCGCTTGATGGGCATGCAGTTGCGGCCCAGCAGCGGCGAAGTGTGGGTCAATGGCCAGAATCTGCCGAGCCTATCGCGCAGCGATCTGTTCGACGCGCGCAAGCAGATGGGCGTGCTGTTCCAGAGCGGCGCACTGTTCACCGACCTGGACGTGTTCGAGAACGTGGCCTTTCCGCTGCGGGTGCACACCCAACTGCCGGACGAAATGATTCGTGACATCGTCCTGCTCAAGTTACAGGCGGTGGGCTTGCGCGGCGCGGTCGATCTGATGCCAGACGAGCTGTCCGGCGGCATGAAGCGCCGGGTCGCCCTGGCCCGGGCGATTGCGCTGGATCCGCAGATCCTCATGTACGACGAGCCTTTCGTGGGCCAGGACCCCATTGCCATGGGCGTTTTGGTGCGCCTGATCCGGCTGCTCAACGATGCCCTGGGCATCACCAGCATCCTGGTTTCCCACGACCTGGCGGAAACCGCGAGCATTGCCGACTACCTATATGTAGTGGGCGATGGCCAGGTGTTGGGCCAGGGAACTCCCGAAGAGCTGATGGACTCCGATAATCCGCGTATCCGTCAGTTCATGAAGGGCGATCCCGACGGCCCGGTGCCGTTCCACTTTCCAGCGACGGACTACCGCGCAGATCTTCTGGGGAAGCGCTGATGCGCAAAATATCGCTAATCGAGAGGGTTCGCCTCTTCGGTCGCTCAGGCATCGATGTCCTGGCGGTACTGGGGCGTTCCACGCTGTTCCTGTTCCATGCGTTGCTGGGCCGCGGTGGCATAGGCGGCAGCTTTGGCCTGCTGGTCAAGCAACTGCACTCAGTGGGCGTGATGTCCCTGGTGATCATTGTCGTGTCCGGGATCTTCATCGGCATGGTGCTGGCGCTGCAGGGCTTCAATATCCTTTCCAGCTACGGTTCGGAGCAGGCGGTGGGGCAGATGGTGGCCCTGACCCTGTTGCGGGAGCTGGGGCCGGTAGTGACTGCGCTGCTGTTCGCCGGGCGTGCCGGTTCGGCGCTGACCGCGGAAATCGGCAACATGAAGTCCACCGAGCAGCTCTCCAGCCTGGAGATGATCGGTGTCGACCCGCTCAAGTACATCATTGCGCCGCGCCTGTGGGCCGGCTTCATTTCCCTGCCGTTGCTGGCGATGATTTTCAGCGTGGTGGGCATCTGGGGCGGTTCGTGGGTCGCTGTCGACTGGCTGGGAGTCTACGACGGCTCCTACTGGGCGAACATGCAGAACAGCGTGACCTTCAGTGGTGACGTGCTCAACGGTGTGATCAAAAGTATTGTTTTTGCGTTTGTAGTGACCTGGATCGCCGTTTTCCAAGGCTATGACTGTGAGCCCACTTCAGAGGGGATCAGCCGTGCCACTACCAAGACCGTGGTGTATGCCTCGTTGGCCGTACTCGGCTTGGACTTTATTCTGACCGCCTTGATGTTTGGAGATTTCTGATGCAAAACCGCACCCTGGAAATCGGTGTCGGCCTTTTCCTGCTGGCCGGCATCCTGGCTTTGCTGTTGCTTGCCCTGCGAGTCAGTGGCTTGTCTCCAACCGCGAGCACCGATACTTATAAACTTTACGCCTACTTCGACAATATCGCCGGTTTGACGGTCAGAGCCAAAGTGACCATGGCCGGCGTGACCATTGGCAAGGTCACGGCGATCGATCTGGACCGTGACAGCTTCACTGGCCGGGTAACGATGCAATTGGAAAAGCGCGTGGATAATCTGCCGACTGACTCCACTGCATCTATTCTGACTGCTGGCCTGTTGGGTGAGAAATACATCGGTATCAGCGTGGGCGGGGAAGAAGCCTTGCTCAAGGATGGTGGAACCATCCACGACACCCAGTCGTCGCTGGTACTGGAGGACCTGATCGGTAAATTCCTGCTCAATACCGTTAGCAAAGACGCCAAATGAGGAGTTTTTCGATGATTTCTATCTTGCGACGTGGCCTGTTGGTGCTGCTCGCTGCCCTGCCGTTGCTGGCAAATGCGGCGAGCCCCACGTCCGCCCATGACCTGGTGCAGGACACTACCAATCGGTTGTTGGCCGATCTGGCAGCCAATAAAGAGAAGTACAAGCAAAGCCCATCCGACTTCTATAACGCCCTGAACGGCATTGTCGGCCCGGCGGTGGATGCCGACGGGATTTCCCGCAGCATCATGACAGTGAAGTATTCGCGCAAGGCCACCCCGGAGCAGATGTCGCGCTTCCAGGAGAACTTCAAGCGCAGCCTGATCCAGTTCTATGGCAATGCGTTGCTGGAGTACAACAACCAGGGCATCACCATTTCTCCTCCCAAGGATGAAAGCGGCACCCGTACCAGCGTCGACATGCAGGTGAAAGGCAATAACGGGGCGATCTACCCGGTGTCCTACACCTTGGAGAAGATCAACGACGAATGGAAGATTCGTAACGTGATCATCAATGGCATCAATATCGGCAAGCTGTTCCGCGATCAGTTCGCCGATGCGATGCAGCGCAACGGCAACAACCTGGACAAGACCATCGACGGCTGGGCCGGTGAGGTGGCCAAGGCCAAGGAAGTGACCGAAGACGCTGCACAAAAGGCTGCGCAATGAGTGAATCGGCCGTGCGCCTCGGTGACGCCGGGGAACTGTTGATCAGTGGCGTGCTGGATTACCGCAGCGGCCCGGGCCTGCGCAAGCAGGGCCAGGCACTGATCAAGTCGAGCCAGGCACCGGCGCTGGTGCTCGATTGCTCGGCGGTGGAGAAGTCCTCCAGCGTCGGCCTCGCGCTGCTACTGGCCTTTATGCGTGATGGCCAGGCACTGGGCAAGGCGGTGAGCGTTCGTGCGCTGCCCGAGGACATGCGCGAGATCGCCGAGGTCTCCGGAGTCACCGAAATCTTCGCCCATCCCCAATAACCCACATCTCTATATAGAAGCCCCCCGTCAGAGTCCTGCTATGCGGGGTTCGCAGGCGCGGGGCTTTTTTGTATGATGTCCGACCCGCGCGCACAGGGCGCCGATTGAGGTTGAGCATGCAGGCCAACGAAGTGAAGAGCTTTCTTGAGGGAAAGCTGCCCGGAGCTCAGGTAGAAGTTGAGGGCGAAGGCTGCAACTTTCAGCTGAACGTGATTAGCGACGAACTGTCGGCCTTGAGCCCGGTGAAGCGTCAGCAGAGCATCTATGCCCATTTGAATCCATGGATTGCCGATGGCAGCATCCACGCGATCACCATGAAATTTTTCAGCCGCGCGGCCTGGGCCGAGCGCACCTGAGCCCAAGGGCGTCGAGACTGTTATGGATAAATTGATTATTACCGGCGGCGTTCGCCTTGATGGCGAGATCCGCATTTCCGGGGCCAAGAACTCCGCGCTGCCGATTCTGGCGGCAACCCTGCTGTGCGATGGCCCGGTCACCGTGGCCAACCTGCCGCACCTGCACGACATCACCACCATGATCGAGCTGTTCGGTCGCATGGGCATCGAGCCGGTGATCGACGAGAAGCTCAGCGTCGAAATCGACCCGCGTACCATCAAGACCCTGGTGGCACCCTACGAGCTGGTGAAAACCATGCGCGCCTCGATCCTGGTACTGGGCCCGATGGTTGCCCGTTTCGGCGAAGCCGAAGTGGCCCTGCCTGGCGGTTGCGCCATCGGCTCGCGTCCGGTAGACCTGCACATCCGCGGCCTGGAAGCCATGGGCGCGGTGATCGACGTCGAAGGCGGCTACATCAAGGCCAAGGCGCCTGAGGGTGGCCTGCGCGGCGCGAATTTCTTCTTCGATACCGTGAGCGTGACCGGTACCGAGAACATCATGATGGCTGCAGCCCTGGCCCGTGGCCGCAGCGTGCTGCAGAACGCCGCTCGCGAACCAGAAGTCGTGGACCTGGCGAACTTCCTGATCGCCATGGGCGCGAAGATTTCCGGCGCTGGCACCGACACCATCACCATCGATGGCGTCGAGCGTCTGCATTCGGCGATCTACAAAGTGATGCCTGACCGTATCGAAACCGGCACCTACCTGGTGGCTGCAGCCGTCACCGGCGGCCGCGTCAAGGTCAAGGACACCGATCCGACCATCCTTGAAGCCGTTCTGGAAAAGCTCAAGGAAGCCGGCGCTGAAGTCACCACCGGCAGCGACTGGATCGAACTCAACATGCACGGCAAGCGCCCCAAGGCGGTCAACGTGCGTACCGCTCCGTACCCGGCGTTCCCCACCGACATGCAGGCGCAGTTCATTTCCCTGAACGCGATTGCCGAAGGTACTGGCGCGGTGATCGAGACCATCTTCGAAAACCGCTTCATGCACGTCTATGAGCTGCACCGCATGGGCGCCAAGATCCAGGTCGAAGGCAACACCGCCATCGTTACCGGTACCGAAATCCTCAAGGGCGCGCCTGTCATGGCTACCGACCTGCGGGCTTCGGCCAGCCTGGTGATCTCGGCCCTGATGGCCGAAGGCGACACCCTGATCGATCGCATCTACCACATCGACCGTGGTTACGAGTGCATCGAAGAGAAGCTGCAGATGCTCGGCGCCAAGATCCGCCGCGTACCGGGCTAGTTGCATGACGGGCACAGGGAGGTGCCCACAGTCGAATCTGTTTCACGTCGAGCCTGTCTTCAGGCTCGACGCATGTCTGGCGCCGTTTGCGTCCGGGCATCAGTCGCCGCATAAGGACTTACGTTACTCATGTTGACCATCGCACTGTCCAAGGGCCGTATCCTCGACGACACGCTGCCGCTTCTGGCTGAAGCGGGCATCGTGCCAACCGAGAATCCGGACAAGAGCCGCAAACTGATCATCCCCACGACCCAGGACGATGTCCGCCTGCTGATCGTGCGTGCCACTGACGTGCCGACTTATGTCGAGCATGGCGCTGCCGACCTCGGGGTGGCCGGCAAGGACGTCCTGATGGAGTACACCGGCCAGGGCCTGTATGAGCCACTGGACCTGCAGATTGCCCAGTGCAAGCTGATGACTGCCGGTGCCATTGGCGCCGCAGAACCCAAGGGCCGCCTGCGCGTGGCCACCAAGTTCGTCAACGTAGCCAAGCGCTACTACGCCGAGCAGGGTCGTCAGGTGGACATCATCAAGCTCTACGGTTCCATGGAGCTGGCGCCGCTGATCGGCCTGGCCGACAAGATCATCGACGTGGTCGACACTGGCAATACCCTGCGGGCCAACGGCCTGGAACCCCAGGAACTGATTGCTACCATCAGCTCCCGCCTGGTGGTCAACAAGGCATCGATGAAGATGCAGCACGCCCGTATCCAGGCGTTGATCGATACCCTGCGCAAGGCAGTGGAATCGCGACACCGCGGCTGATTCACATGCGTGGCCTTGAGCCGCGCCCATCTATCCGCGTCATAGCCAGAATGCTCAGGTGCCCACGCGGATGGCTTGGTAGTCTTGCGGCGCCTGAGCTTTGCAAATCCAAGCTTGCCCTTTTGTGCATTCGCCAATCATTGAGGCCTTCGCTATGACCGCTCCGACTGCAATTCGCCGACTCAACGCTGCCGACCCGGATTTCGCCCGTCATCTGGATCATCTGCTGAGCTGGGAAAGTGTCTCTGACGATTCGGTCAATCAGCGGGTGCTGGACATCATCAAGGCCGTGCGCGAGCGCGGCGATGCGGCGCTGGTGGAGTTCACCCAGCGTTTTGACGGCTTGCAAGTGGCCTCCATGGCAGACCTGATCCTGCCGCGCGAGCGCCTGGAGCTGGCCCTGACCCGGATCACCGTGGCCCAGCGCGAAGCCCTGGAAAAGGCCGCGGCGCGGGTGCGCAGCTACCACGAGAAGCAGAAACAGGACTCCTGGACCTACACCGAGGCCGACGGCACGGTGCTGGGCCAGAAGGTCACGCCGCTGGACCGCGCCGGCCTGTACGTACCGGGGGGCAAGGCGTCCTACCCGTCGTCGGTGTTGATGAACGCGATTCCGGCCAAGGTGGCGGGCGTTACCGAGGTGGTGATGGTGGTGCCGACCCCGCGTGGCGAGGTCAACGAACTGGTACTGGCTGCCGCCTGCATCGCCGGGGTCGATCGGGTGTTCACCATCGGCGGCGCCCAGGCCGTGGCCGCGCTGGCCTACGGCACCGAAAGCGTGCCCCAGGTGGACAAGGTTGTTGGCCCGGGCAACATCTATGTGGCCACCGCCAAGCGCCATGTGTTCGGCCAGGTCGGCATCGACATGATCGCCGGCCCGTCGGAAATCCTGGTGGTCTGCGACGGCCAGACCGACCCGGACTGGATCGCCATGGACCTGTTCTCCCAGGCCGAGCACGACGAAGACGCCCAGGCGATCCTGGTCAGCCCGGATGCCGAGTTCCTGGATAAAGTCGCGGCAAGCATCGCCAAGCTGCTGCCAACCATGGAGCGCGCACAAATCATCAACACCTCGATCAACGGCCGTGGAGCCCTGATCAAGGTCCGCGACATGCAGCAAGCCATTGAAGTGGCCAACCGCATTGCCCCCGAGCACCTGGAGCTGTCCGTGGCCGACCCGCAAGCCTGGCTGCCGCAGATCCGCCACGCCGGGGCGATCTTTATGGGCCGCCACACCAGCGAAGCGCTGGGGGATTACTGCGCCGGGCCGAACCACGTGCTGCCGACTTCCGGCACCGCGCGTTTCTCGTCGCCGCTGGGGGTGTATGACTTCCAGAAACGTTCGTCGATCATCTTCTGCTCCGAGCAGGGCGCCTCTGAACTGGGCCGCACCGCCTCGGTGCTGGCCCGTGGCGAGTCGCTGACCGCCCACGCCCGCAGCGCCGAATACCGCATCGTCGACGACCAAGATCAGGGGCAATGAACATGAGCAAATTCTGGAGTCCGTTCGTCAAGAACCTGGTGCCCTACGTGCCGGGCGAACAACCCAAGCTGACCAAGCTGGTCAAGCTCAACACCAATGAAAACCCCTATGGCCCGTCGCCCAGGGCCCTGGCGGCGATGCAGGCCGAACTCAACGACAACCTGCGTCTGTACCCGGACCCCAACAGTGACCTGCTCAAGCAGGCGGTAGCCAGTTACTACGGGGTGCAGGGTAACCAGGTGTTCCTCGGCAACGGTTCCGACGAAGTCCTGGCGCACATTTTTCACGGCCTGCTGCAGCAGGAAAAACCGCTGCTGTTCCCGGACATCAGCTACAGCTTCTACCCGGTGTATTGCGGCCTGTACGGCATCGAGCACGAAGCGGTGCCGCTGGACGAGCAGTTCCAGATCCGCGTGGCCGACTACGCCAGGCCCAACGGCGGGATCATCTTCCCCAACCCGAATGCGCCCACCGGCTGCCTGTTGGCCCTGGATGCGGTGGAGCAGATCCTCAAGGCCAGCCCGGATTCCGTGGTGGTGGTGGATGAGGCCTACATCGACTTCGGCGGCCAGACCGCCATCAGCCTGGTGGATCGCTACCCGAACCTGCTGGTGACCCAGACCCTGTCCAAGTCGCGCTCCCTGGCCGGCTTGCGAGTGGGCCTGGCGGTAGGGCACCCGGATCTGATCGAGGCCCTGGAGCGGGTCAAGAACAGCTTCAACTCCTACCCGCTGGATCGCCTGGCGATCGTCGGAGCGGCGGCGGCTTTCGAGGACCGCGAGTACTTCGCCAAGACCTGCCAGCAAGTGATCGACAGTCGCGAATGGGTGGTGGCGCAGTTGCAGGCCAAAGGCTTCGAAGTGCTGCCGTCGGCGGCCAACTTCATCTTTGCCCGCCACCCGCGGCACGACGCAGCCGGCCTGGCGGCCAAGCTGCGCGAGCAAGGGGTGATAGTGCGCCACTTCAAGCAGCAGCGGATCGCTCAGTTCCTGCGGATCAGCATCGGCACACAGGAACAGAACCAGGCGCTGATCGACGGCCTGGGCGAGCTGTAGTCCAGGCGCCTGGCTTCCGAGGTGGCCGTACCTTTATTCGTGGTGCGGCTCGCCGAGGAAGGTCAGGGAGCTGAACAGGCCGCGTGAGGCCACATCCGGGTTGTCCTTGAGCGCTACCTCCAGCTCTGCGGCAATCACGTTCAAGCCTTCGTTCCTCACCAGCACTTGGGCGCGTCCCTGGGCATCGGTCTCGGTGCTCAGGGTGCTCGGTGCATTGCGGTAATCGCCAATCAACTTCACCCCGGCCACCGGCTGCCCATCCAGCAGCACCCGCACCGGCAGGTTTTTGCCCGGGCCGACGGTCAGCGGGTCGACTTCCGGCAGGATCACCAGCTTGAGCTGTTCCAGCTTGGGCAGCTTCGCTCCCGGTTGATAGATCGCCAGGCTGTACTTGTAGGTGTGAGTCGAGGCGATGGCCCCCGGGACCTTGCTGCGACCCTGGTTGACCCAGCGCTTGTCCGCGGTTTGCGACCAGGGGCCGTTGTCCAGTGCCACGGCCAGTACCGCCGGCGGTTTGAGCGGTTGCAGGCGTGCGTGGTCCGCCAGGCGTTGCACGGTCACCGGAATCATTCTGGCCGCGCCGTCATAGGCCCAGGCACCGCTGATTTTCTTGGCCTTGAAGGCGTCGTCTTCGGCGCCGTGGCCGTAGATCACTTCGACATTGCCGCGTCGTTGTTCGGTCCACAGGCCGTGGGCCGAGGCCTGGGTGGCGCCCAGTGTGGCGAGCAGGCCCAGCAGGGCGATGGATTTGAGGCTGTGCATGGCGGCTCTCTTCTACAGGTTGAGTGTGAGGCTGAGGGTGAAATTGCGCGGTTCGCCGGGATTGACCCAGTAGTTGCTGTAGGAGCGTTCGTAGTACTTCTCGTCGAACAGGTTGTTCAGGTTCAGGCCCAGGGTCAGGTTGTCGCTGGCCTTGTAGTGGGCCAGCAGGTCCAGGGTGCGGTAGGCGGGCAGCTCGAAGCGGCCTCCGGCCTCGCCCGAGCGGTCGCCGACATAGGTCATGGCTGCGCCGATGTCCGAGCCCTTGAGCCGGCCGTCCTGGAATTCATAGACCCCCAGCAGGCTGGCGCTGTGCCTGGCCACGCCGAGAATGCGGCTGCCGGCGGGGATTGCCGGGTCGCCCTTGGTGACTTGCGCATCAATCAGCGCATAGGCGCCTATCACGCGCACCGCGTCGGTCAACTGGCCGCTGAACTGCAGGTCGAAGCCCTGGCTGCGGGCCTTGCCCATGGCGCGGCTGGAGTCGGTGCCGGGGTCCAGGGCCAGGACGTTTTCCTTGTCGATATGGAAGGCGGCGAGGGTGGCGCTCAAGCGCTCGTCGAACAGCTCGCTCTTGATCCCCACTTCATAGCCGACGCCTTCCTCGGGCTTGAAGGTCTTGCCGCCCGCATCCAGCCCATTGTTGGGCTTGAACGAGGTGGAGGCGTTGGCGAACAGCCCCACCTGCGGGGTCAGTTGGTAGAGCAGGCCGGCGCGCTGGGTCAGGGCATCGTGGTTCTGGCGGCTGCGCTTGCCGGTGGTGTGGTCGTCGATCTTTTGCTCGAAGTGTTCAAAGCGGGCGCCGACCATGCCTCGCAGGCGGTCAGTGAAGATGATCTGGTCCTGCAGGTTGAGGGCCTGGCTTTCGACATGCTCGAAAAAGTCCGTGCCAGAGCGTTTGCCGTTGGGCTTGGCCTGACCGTAGATCGGGTCGTAGATATCGATGGCATAGGCGCCGCCGGCAATGCTGGTGACCCGCTCGTTCTTGCGGTAGTTCTCGTATTCGCTGCCGATCAGCAGTTCATGCTGCCAACTGCCGAGGTCGAACAGGCCGCGCAGTTCCAGCTGGGTGATGCTGTCATGCCAGTTGTTGTCCCGCTCGCGGTAGCGCCGGTTGACCGTGTGCCGGTCGGCGTTCAGCGGTCGGGTTTCGGAGGCGAAGCCCCAGAGCTTGCCCTCCTTGTAGTGGCTGGCCAGAAGCAGTTTCCAGCTGTCATTGAGGTGGTGTTCCAGGGTGGCCTGGAGCATGTTGTTATGGTTGTCGATGTTGCCGTCATCGGGTTCGCCGAGGAAGGTCGAGCGGGAGACGCCGCTCCAGCGATTGTTCGGGGCCACGATGCCGCGGTCGAAGGTCGAGCTGTGGCGCACCCATTCGCTTTCCAGCAGCAGGCTGGTGTCCGGGTTCAACTGCCAGCTGAAGGAGGGCGCGACGAACACCCGGCGGCTGTCCACGTGGTCGCGAAAGCTGTGGTTGTCCTCCACGGCCAGGTTGACCCGGGACAGCAGGTTGCCCTGGGCATCCAGCGGGGTGTTGAGGTCCAGGGCGGTGCGGTAGCGGTCCCAGCTGCCAGCGCTGGTCTGCAAGGTCGCGAAGGTTTCGGGCTGGGGTTTCTTGGTGACGATATTCACCGTGCCGCCGGGATCGCCACGGCCATAGAGGCTGGCGGCCGGCCCCTTGAGCACTTCGATGCGCTCGACAGTGGCGGCGTCCGGGGTGCTGGGGTAGCCGCGGTTGGCGCTGAAGCCGTCCTTGTAGAACTCCGAGGTGGTGAAGCCGCGCACGCTGTATTCATACAGGGTCAGCCCGCCGAAGTTGTTCTGCTTGGAAACCCCGCCGGCAAACTCCAGGGCGCGTTCGACGTTGTTGCTGCCCAGGTCCTTGAGCACGCTGGCGGGGATCACGCTGATGGATTGGGGAATGTCGCGGATCGCCGTATCGGTCTTCGTCGCGCTGGCCGAGCGTGTGGCCCGGTAGCCCTTGACCGGGCCCGTGGCGGATTCGTATTCAGTGCTGATACGGGTGGTTTCAAGTTCCAGCGGCTCAGGTTCTTTGGCCAGCAGCGGATCTGCCAGCAGGCCCAGGGTCAGGCCTGCCAAGGGGAGGATTCTTCGGGACGTCATGGGGCTGTTCCAATAGCGATATTGAAACAATATAACATGACTAATGAGAATGTATGCTGTTAGCCCGGCATGGCCGGGCCCAGCTTCACTCTTCTTCTTTGACGGGCGCGGGCGGTGGTCGCAGGCCGATTTCTGCCGTCAGCTTGAGTTCCTTGCCGTTGCGCATGACCAGGATCGAGACTTTGTCCGTCGGTTTGATCCGCGCCACCTGGTTCATCGAACGCCGGCCGTCGCCGGCAGGTTCGCCATCGATACTGAGGATCACGTCACCCAGTTGCATCCCGGCTTTCTGCGCCGGGCCGTCGCGGAAGATCCCCGCCACCACGATTCCCGGGCGCCCGGCCAGGCCGAAGGACTCTGCCAGCTCCTGGGTCAAGGGTTGCACTTCGATCCCCAGCCAGCCGCGGATGACCTGGCCGTGCTCGATGATCGACTTCATCACTTCCATGGCCAGCTTGATCGGGATCGCAAAACCGATGCCCTGGGAGCCACCGGACTTGGAGAAGATCGCGGTGTTGATCCCGGTCAGGTTGCCGTTGGCGTCCACCAGGGCGCCACCGGAGTTGCCCGGGTTGATGGCGGCGTCGGTCTGGATGAAGTCTTCGTAGTTGTTCAGGCCCAGCTGGTTGCGCCCGGTGGCACTGATGATGCCCATGGTCACGGTCTGGCCGACCCCGAACGGGTTGCCGATGGCCAGCGCGACGTCGCCGACGCGGACGTTTTCCGAACGGCCGACGGTGATCGAAGGCAGGTTCTTCAAGTCGATCTTGAGCACCGCCAGGTCGGTTTCCGGATCGCTGCCGATCACCCGGGCCAGGGTCTCGCGGCCGTCCTTGAGGGCCACCACTATTTGCTCGGCACCGGAGGTCACATGGTTGTTGGTCAGCAGGTAGCCCTCGGGGCTCATGATCACCCCCGAGCCCAGGCTCGATTCCATGCGCTGCTGCTTGGGCAGGTTGTCGCCGAAGAAGCGCCGGAACTGCGGGTCTTCAAAGAGCGGGTGAGCCGGCTTGTTGATGACCTTGGTGGTGTACAGGTTGACCACCGCGGGCGCGGCGATCACCACGGCGTCGGCGTAGGACACCGGCCCCTGTTGCGTGCTGGTGGTTTGCGGGGCTTGCTGCAGATTGACGTCGAGGCTGGGCAGGCCCACCCATTGCGGGTAGCGCTGGATAATCAACAACGCGATAAGCACGCCGGCCAGTAGCGGCCAGCCAAAAAAACGCAGAGCCTTGAGCATTGAGCAAGTCCTGGGTGGTTACGAAGGGCTGCGCACGGCCCATAATGTCGCGCATTATACGAGGCCGCGCGTGCCTCTGAACGGGATATTTAGGAGTCTTTTATGGCCGTTGCCCTGAGCACACTGGTGGAAGAAGCGGACCGTTACCTGGGCAGTTCACGTATTGCCGATTACTGCCCCAATGGCCTGCAGGTCGAAGGGCGCCCGCAGGTGATGCGCATCGTCAGTGGCGTGACCGCTAGCCAGGCGTTGCTGGACGCTGCGGTGGAGGCCAAGGCCGACCTGGTGCTGGTGCATCACGGCTACTTCTGGAAGGGCGAGAACCCCTGCATCACCGGCATGAAGCAGCGTAGGCTGAAAACCCTGCTCAAGCACGACATCAGCCTGCTGGCCTATCACCTGCCCCTGGACCTGCACCCGGAAGTGGGCAACAACGTGCAACTGGCCCGTCAGCTAGACATCACCGTGGAAGGCCCGCTGGACCCGGAAAACCCCAAGGTCGTCGGCCTGGTGGGTTCCCTCGGCGAGCCGATGACCGCGCGGGACTTTGCCCGCCGGGTGCAAGAGGCAATGGGGCGAGAGCCGCTGCTGATCGAAGGCAGCGAGATGATCCGTCGGGTCGGCTGGTGCACCGGTGGCGGCCAGGGCTACATCGACCAGGCGGTGCAGGCCGGCGTCGACCTGTACCTCAGTGGCGAAGCCTCGGAGCAGACCTTCCACAGTGCCCGGGAAAACGACATCAGCTTCATTGCCGCCGGCCATCACGCCACCGAGCGTTATGGCGTCCAGGCCCTGGGTGACTACCTGGCCCGGCGCTTTGCCCTCGAACACCTGTTCATCGATTGCCCCAACCCCATCTGACCCCCGGCAGGAGCCGGCTTGCCGGTCAGCCCGAAGGTGCGCCCGAAAGCGCCTGTGCTGGCAAGCCAGCTCCCGCAGAGTGGCGCTTGGGGCCTAACGGAGCGGTATATTCATATACCGTTTCGTTCTAGTTGGCTCCCTGATTAGAAGCAGGTCGCTGTGCTAGCATGCCCCGCTCGAACACGGCCCGATGGCCGTCCATAAGAAAGCTTTCGTGAGTAGCCATGGTCGACAAACTGACGCATCTGAAACAGCTGGAGGCGGAAAGCATCCACATCATCCGCGAGGTGGCCGCCGAGTTCGACAACCCGGTGATGCTGTACTCCATCGGTAAAGACTCCGCCGTGATGTTGCATCTGGCTCGCAAGGCGTTCTTCCCCGGCAAGCTGCCGTTCCCGGTGATGCACGTCGATACCCAGTGGAAATTCCAGGAAATGTACAAGTTCCGCGACCGCATGGTCGAAGAGCTGGGCCTGGACCTGATCACCCACGTCAACCCGGATGGCGTGGCCCAGGGCATCAACCCTTTCACCCACGGCAGTGCCAAGCACACCGACATCATGAAGACCGAGGGCCTCAAGCAGGCTCTGGACAAACATGGTTTCGACGCCGCGTTCGGCGGTGCCCGCCGCGATGAAGAGAAGTCCCGCGCCAAGGAGCGCGTCTACTCGTTCCGCGACAGCAAGCACCGCTGGGACCCGAAGAACCAGCGCCCCGAGCTGTGGAACGTCTACAACGGCAAGGTCAACAAGGGCGAGTCGATCCGTGTGTTCCCGCTGTCCAACTGGACCGAGCTGGACATCTGGCAGTACATCTACCTCGAAGGCATCCCGATCGTGCCGCTGTACTTCGCCGCCGAGCGTGAAGTGATCGAGAAGAACGGCACCCTGATCATGATCGATGACGAGCGCATCCTCGAGCATCTGTCCGATGAAGAGAAAGCCCGCATCGTCAAAAAGAAAGTACGTTTCCGTACCCTTGGCTGCTACCCGTTGACGGGCGCGGTGGAGTCCGAGGCCGAGAGCCTGACGGACATCATCCAGGAAATGCTCCTGACGCGAACTTCCGAGCGCCAGGGCCGGGTCATCGACCACGATGGCGCCGGCTCAATGGAAGACAAGAAACGTCAAGGTTATTTCTAAGGGGCTGTCATGTCGCATCAATCTGATTTGATCAGCGAGGACATCCTCGCGTACCTGGGCCAGCACGAACGCAAGGAGCTGCTGCGCTTTTTGACCTGCGGTAACGTCGACGACGGCAAGAGCACCCTGATCGGGCGCCTGCTGCACGACTCGAAGATGATCTACGAAGACCATCTGGAAGCCATCACCCGGGACTCGAAGAAGGTCGGCACCACCGGTGACGACATCGACCTGGCGTTGCTGGTCGACGGCCTGCAGGCCGAGCGGGAGCAGGGCATCACCATCGATGTCGCCTACCGCTATTTCTCCACCGCCAAGCGCAAGTTCATCATCGCCGACACCCCCGGCCATGAGCAGTACACCCGCAACATGGCCACCGGTGCATCCACCTGTGACCTGGCGATCATCCTGGTGGACGCCCGCTACGGCGTGCAGACCCAGACCCGTCGCCACAGCTTCATCGCCTCCCTGCTGGGCATCAAGCACATCGTCGTGGCCATCAACAAGATGGACCTCAAGGACTTCGATGAAGGCGTGTTCGAATCGATCAAGGCCGACTACCTGAAGTTCGCCAAGGGCCTGAAGCTGCAGCCCACCAGCCTGCACTTCGTGCCGATGTCGGCGCTCAAGGGCGACAACGTGGTGAACAAGAGCGAGCGCTCGCCCTGGTACACCGGCCAGTCGCTGATGGAAATCCTCGAGACCGTGGAAGTGGCCGGCGACCGCAACTTCACCGACCTGCGTTTCCCGGTGCAGTACGTCAACCGTCCGAACCTGAACTTCCGTGGTTTTGCCGGCACCCTGGCCAGCGGCATCGTGCACAAGGGCGACGAGATCGTCGTATTGCCGTCGGGCAAGAGCAGCCGGGTCAAGTCCATCGTCACCTTCGAAGGTGAACTGGAGCAGGCCGGCCCGGGCCAGGCCGTGACCCTGACCATGGAAGATGAAATCGATATCTCCCGCGGCGACCTGCTGGTGCATGCCGACAACGTGCCGCCGGTCACCGACAGCTTCGAAGCCATGCTGGTATGGATGGCCGAAGAGCCGATGCTGCCGGGCAAGAAGTACGACATCAAGCGCGCCACCAGCTATGTGCCGGGCTCGATTGCCAGCATCCATCACAAGGTCGATGTGAACACCCTGGAAGAGGGCGCGGCCAGCGCACTGCAACTGAACGAGATCGGCAAGGTCAAGATCAGCCTCGACGCGCCGATTGCCCTGGATGGTTACGAAAGCAACCGCACCACCGGCGCTTTCATCGTCATCGACCGCTTGACCAACGGCACCGTCGGCGCCGGCATGATCATCGCCCAGCCGGTGGCCCATGGCAGCGCCACCCAACACGGCAAGCTGGCTCATGTAGCCACCGAAGAGCGTGCCCAGCGTTTCGGCCAGCAACCGGCTACCGTGCTGTTCAGCGGCCTGTCGGGTGCGGGCAAGAGCACCCTGGCCTACGCGGTCGAGCGCAAGCTGTTCGACATGGGGCGCGCGGTGTATGTGCTCGATGGCCAGAACCTGCGGCATGACCTGAACAAGGGCCTGCCCCAGGACCGTGCCGGGCGTACCGAGAACTGGCGCCGTGCGGCCCACGTCGCCCGTCAGTTCAACGAAGCCGGCCTGCTGACCCTGGCCGCGTTCGTGGCACCGAGTGCCGAAGGGCGCGAGCAGGCCAAGGACCTGATCGGCAAGGAGCGTCTGCTGACGGTCTACGTCCAGGCATCGCCTGCGGTGTGCGCCGAGCGTGATCCGCAGGGCCTGTACGCGGCCGGCGGGGATAACATCCCGGGCGAGTCCTTCCCCTATGACGTGCCGCTCAATGCCGATCTGGTGATCGACACCCAGTCGCTGTCGCTGGAAGAAAGCGTCAAGCAGGTGCTGGACCTGTTGCGCAGCCGCGGCGCGATCTAAGCCGTAGCAAAAAGCCCGCAGCCGAGTGATCGGCTGCGGGCTTTTTTGTGCGCTTCAGATAGCGTTCGCCGGTAAGTAGGGTGCAGGACCGCAGGAGCTGGCTTGCCAGCGAAAAGGCCCTCAGGGTTTGGCCGGATACTCGCGATGCAGCACTTCCAGCAGCGCATCCTTGTCCAGCCACTGCTGGTTGATCCAGCCCTGGAATTCCTGGCGATAGGCCGTGTCCTGCTCGTAGTTCTTGCCAAGGAACTGCGCCGGGATCTGCACCTCTTCGAAACGCACCACCACATCCTTGACCCTGCCGCACAGCAGGTCCCAGAAACCGGGGCGGCCCGCTGGGTAGTGGATGGTCACATCGATGATCGACTGCAGTTGCTCGCCCATGGCATCCAGGACAAAGGCGATGCCGCCGGCCTTGGGCTTGAGCAGGTAGCGGAACGGCGATTGTTGCTGGGCGTGCTTGGCGTCGGTAAAGCGCGTGCCCTCGACGAAGTTGAAGATGCCCACCGGGTTGTTGCGAAACTTCGCACAGGTCTTGCGCGTGGTTTCCAGGTCCTTGCCTTTCTTTTCCGGGTGCTTCTCCAGGTACGCCTTGGAGTAGCGCTTCATGAACGGAAAGCCCAGGGCCCACCAAGCCAGGCCAATCACTGGCACCCAGATCAGCTCCTGCTTGAGGAAGAACTTCAGGGGGCGGATACGCCGGTTGAGCACGTACTGCAGGACCATGATGTCGACCCAGCTCTGGTGGTTGCTGGTGACCAGGTAGGAGTGCTGGTAATCCAGGCCTTCCAGGCCCTGCACGTGCCAACGGGTACGGCATACCAACTGCATCCAGGCCTTGTTGTTGCTGATCCAGGCTTCGTGGGTGTGGTTCATCAGCCACAGGCTCAAGCGCTGGGTGAGGGCGAAGGGCAGGGCCTTGACCAACGCCACGCAGAACAGGAACGAGCACAGCAGGATGGTGTTCAGCGCCAACAGGAGCGAGGCGATGACTCCGCGCACCACGGCAGGTAGGAATTCCAGCATTTAGACATCCATAGGTCGGTTGGCGGCTTGAATCGCGGTCAGGGCGATGGTGTAGACGATGTCGTCCACCTGGGCGCCCCGGGGCAGGTCGTTCACCGGTTTGCGCAGGCCTTGCAGCATCGGCCCCAGGCTCACGCAATCGGCGCTGCGTTGCACCGCCTTGTGGGTGGTGTTGCCGGTGTTGAGGTCAGGGAACACGAAGACCGTGGCCTTGCCCGCGACCTGGCTGTTGGGGGCCAGTTGCCGGGCGACGTTTTCGTTGGCCGCGGCGTCGTATTGCAACGGCCCGTCGATCAGCAGCGAACGCTGGGCTTCGTGAGCCAGCAGAGTGGCTTCGCGAACTTTCTCCACTTCCTCGCCGCTGGCCGAGTCGCCGCTGGAGTAGCTGATCATCGCCACGCGCGGGGTGATACCGAAGGCGGCTGCCGAGTCGGCGCTCTGCAGGGCGATTTCCGCCAGCTCGCTGGCGCTGGGGTGCGGGTTCATCACGCAGTCGCCATACACCAGCACTTCCTCGGGGAACAGCATGAAGAACACCGAGGACACCAGGCTGCAGCCCGGCGCGGTCTTGATCAACTGCAGGGCTGGGCGGATGGTGTTGGCAGTGGAGTGGATGACCCCGGAAACCAGGCCATCGACTTCATCCAGGGCCAGCATCACCGTGCCGATCACCACCGGATCTTCCAGCTGCTGCTCGGCCATGGGAGCGTTGAGGCTCTTGCTCTTGCGCAGGGCCACCATGGGTTCCACATAGCGTTGGCGAATCAGGTCCGGATCGAGAATCTCCAGGCCTTCGGGCAGTTCGATGCCCTGGGCCCGGGCCACCGCGTGCACGTCCTCGGGCTTGGCCAGCAGCACGCAACGGGCGATGCCCCGGGCCTGGCAGATGGCGGCGGCCTGCACGGTCAGTGGCTCGCTGCCTTCGGGCAGGACGATACGCTTGTTGGCCTGCTGGGCGCGCTGGATCAACTGGTAGCGGAACACCGCAGGTGACAGGCGCATTTCCCGTGGGGTGCCGCAGCGCTGGTGCAGCCAGTTAGCGTCCAGGTGACTGGCGACGAAGTCGGTGATGATTTCCGCGCGCTCGCGGTCATCGATGGGAATTTCCTTGTTCAGGCCATTGAGCTGGTTGGCGGTGTCGTAGGACCCGGTGCTCACCGAAAGCACTGGCAGGCCGGCGTTCAGGGCGCCCCGGCAGAGCTCCATGATCCGCGGGTCGGGCAGGGTGTCGCTGGTCAGCAGCAGGCCGGCCAGGGGCACGCCGTTGATGGCCGCCAGGCTCACGGCGAGGATGATGTCGTCACGGTCGCCCGGGGTCACCACCAGCACGCCGGGCTTGAGCAGTTCCACGGTGTTGCGCATGGTGCGGGCGCAAATGATGATCTTGGTCATGCGCCGGCTTTCGTAGTCGCCGGCGTTGAGCACCTGGGCGCCCATCAGGTCGGCCACGTCCCGGGTACGCGGGGCATTGAGCTCCGGCTGGAAGGGGATGCACCCCAGCAGGCGGAAGTCGCCGCTGCGCAGCAAGGGCGAATGTTCCTTCAAGCGCGCGGAAAACGCCTCCATGCTTTCGTCGGTGCGCACCTTGTTGAGGATCACCCCCAGTACTTTCGGGTCCCGCGGGCCGCCGAACAGCTGGGCCTGCAACTCGACCCGGCCGGACAGCTCGGTGAGTACTTCGTTTTCCGGGGCGGATACCAGGATCACCTCGGCATCCAGGCTTTTTGCCAGGTGCAGGTTGACCCGGGCGGCGTAGCTGGCACTGCGGGTCGGCACCATGCCTTCGACGATCAATACATCCTTGCCGATGGCCGCCTGCTGGTAGAGGGTGATGATTTCTTCCAGCAACTCATCCAGCTGGCCGTCGCCGAGCATCCGCTCCACATGGGCCAGGCCCAGGGGTTGTGGCGGTTTCAGGCCATGGGTGCGCGCCACCAGTTCGGTGGAACGCTCGGGGCCGGTGTCACCGGGGTGAGGTTGGGCTATGGGTTTGAAGAAGCCGACCTTGAGGCCAGCCCGTTCCAGCGTACGCACCAGCCCGAGGCTGATGGAGGTCAGACCCACTCCAAAATCGGTGGGCGCGATGAAAAAAGTTTGCATGCGAATTCTCAGAAGGTGCATGGCAAAGGCGACGGTCTTTGGCCGTCTGCCTGAAGTCAGGCGCTAAGGTTATCGTTATCCGGGGCTTGAGCGCACCAGCCGCAGGCAAAGCACTGGCCTATTTTTTCCGCCCGCAACTGCGGCTCCAGGACCCAGGCCCGGGACTGCCAGGGCGGTTGGTGGCGCAGGTGCTGGGTATGCCCGCAGGACAGTTCAGCCACCCAATGGCCCTCTTCATCCTGATGAAAACCGCAGATTGTCGAGTGATTTTTCACGTTCCGTTGGTCCGGGTTCCGTTCGCTTTCGAGCGATTGCTTCGCTAAACTTGGACGTTCTTCATTCTTATGCAAAAGGTCCCGCCCCATGCTGATCGCCGCCAATAAGGCTGTCTCCATCGACTATACCCTCACCAACGACGCTGGTGAGGTCATCGACAGCTCTGCCGGCGGCGCCCCGCTGGTTTACCTGCAAGGCGCAGGTAACATCATTCCTGGTCTGGAAAAGGCCCTGGAAGGCAAGCAAGTTGGTGACGAACTGAAAGTCTCCGTAGAACCTGAAGATGCCTACGGCGAATACGCTGCCGAACTGGTCAGCACCCTGAGCCGCAGCATGTTCGAAGGCGTCGACGAACTGGAAGTGGGCATGCAGTTCCACGCTTCCGCTCCGGACGGCCAGATGCAGATCGTGACCATCCGTGACCTGGACGGCGACGACGTTACCGTCGACGGCAACCACCCGCTGGCCGGTCAGCGCCTGAACTTCCAGGTTAAGATCGTTGCCATCCGTGACGCCAGCCAGGAAGAAATCGCTCATGGTCACGTCCATGGCGAAGGTGGCCATCACCACTGATTTTCTGCGCTAAGCTCAAGCTTACTGGAGAGGCGCCCGAGGGCGCCTTTTTAGTCCGCGGCTTTTGGCTGTACTGTCGAGAGGCTGTTTTCTGTAAGAACACAGGAATTTGGAGTTCGTCATGAGTGCTTTTCACGACCTTAAATTGAAAGCCCTGGATGGTCAGGAGCTGCCGCTCGCGCCCTTCAAGGGGCACGTCGTGCTGGTGGTCAACGTCGCCTCCAAATGTGGTCTGACACCACAATATGCGGCGCTGGAGAATCTCTACCAGCAATACAAGGCCCAGGGATTCAGCGTGCTGGGGTTGCCTTGCAACCAGTTCGCCGGGCAGGAACCGGGCACTGAGCAGGAGATCCAGGAGTTTTGCAGCCTCAACTACGGGGTGACCTTTCCCTTGAGCAGCAAACTGGACGTGAACGGTCCCGAGCGCCATCAGCTGTACCGCCTGCTGGCGGGCGAAGGCGCCGAGTTTCCCGGGGACATCACCTGGAACTTCGAGAAATTCCTATTGGGCAAGGACGGCCGGGTACTGGCGCGTTTCTCGCCGCGTACCGCTCCCGATGATCCGACAGTGATCCAGGCCATCGAAAAGGCCCTGAGCTAACCACTGACGGGCACCTCTTTCACGCCGCTGCAATGCGGCGTTTTTGCATCTAAATCACTCAAATCAATAATGCTGGGCAGCGCATTGAGGGGGGAATATTATCCTCATCATAAGTGCGCCGGGGCCGGTACCCGGCGCAGTCTTGTGCGTCGAATATCGACTCAAGCCTTTTTCTCGGAGCGCAGCATGCCTGTTCAAGCCTTGTTCAAACCCTTTCAACTCGGCGCGCTGGAACTGCCGACCCGCGTGGTGATGGCACCAATGACCCGGTCGTTTTCCCCCGGTGGCGTGCCCAACTCCAAGGTCATTGAGTATTACCGCCGCCGCGCTGCTGCGGGTGTCGGCCTGATCATTACCGAGGGCACCACGGTGGGTCACCAGGCTGCCAATGGTTACCCCAATGTGCCGCAGTTCCATGGCGAGGCGGCCCTGGCCGGCTGGAAGAAGGTGGTGGATGCGGTCCACGCCGAAGGCGGCAAGATCGTCCCGCAACTCTGGCATGTGGGCAATGTGCGGCGCCTGGGCACCGAGCCGGACGCCAGCGTGCCCGGCTACGGCCCGACCGAGAAGCTCAAGGACGGCAAGGTGCTGGTGCACGGCATGACCCACCAGGACATCCAGGAGGTGATCGCTGCCTTTGCCCAGGCCGCCAAGGATGCCCAGAGCATCGGCATGGACGGCGTGGAGATCCATGGCGCCCATGGTTACCTGGTGGACCAGTTCTTCTGGGAAGGCACCAACCAGCGTACCGATGAATACGGTGGCGACCTGGCCCAGCGCTCGCGCTTCGCCATTGAGCTGATCCAGGCCGTGCGGGCTGCCGTCGGTCCGGATTTCCCGATCATCCTGCGTTTTTCCCAGTGGAAGCAGCAGGACTACAGCGCGCGCCTGGTGCAGACCCCGGAAGCTCTGGAGGCCTTCCTCAAGCCGCTGGCGGATGCCGGTGTGGATATCTTCCACTGCTCGACCCGCCGCTTCTGGGAGCCGGAGTTCGAAGGTTCCGACCTCAACCTGGCGGGCTGGACTCGCAAACTCACCGGCAAGCCCACCATCACCGTGGGCAGCGTCGGCCTGGACGGCGAGTTCCTGCAGTTCATGGTCAACACCGACAAGGTGGCGCAGCCGGCCAGCCTGGAAAACCTGCTGCAGCGTCTGAACAACGACGAGTTCGATCTGGTGGCCGTGGGCCGTGCACTGCTGGTGGATCCGGATTGGGCGCAGAAAGTCCGTGAAGGTCGCGAGCAGGACATCCTGCCATTCAGCCGTGACGCGCTGATGACCCTGGTTTAACTGCCTGCTCCGGGCGGCGAGGGGGGCAGCCCCCTTGCCGTGCCGAGTGTCTCCACGGCGCTGCGGGGTTTGACCGTCGCTTCGATAAGCCCTTCGTAATCCTCGGCCGGCCCGTGCTCGCAGGCACTGCGCAGGCGATCTTCAAACTGCTCGATAACCGCGGCCCAGCCCTGGCGGCTGGCATGCTGGCGGGCGTTGAGGCGTACCCGGCGCAAGGTTTCCGGTTCTTCCAGCAGCCAGCTGGCAGCGTCGCAGAAGGCGCTTTCGTCGCCGGGCATGGCCAGCACACCGTTGTAGCCATGGCGGATATGCTGTGCTGCGGCAGCCTGATCGTAGGCCACCACCGCGAGCCCCGAGGCCAGAGCCTCCAGCACCACGTTGCCGAAGGTTTCGGTGAGGCTGGGAAACAGGAACAGATCCCCGCAGGCGTAGTGGGCGGCCAGGGCTTCGCCCCGCTGGCTGCCACAGAACAGGGCCTCGGGCAGGCTTTTTTCCAGAGCCCCACGTTGCGGGCCGTCACCCACCACGATCAGCTTCATCCTGCGCTGTGGATAAGTCGCCTGCAGGCGTTCGAAGCAGCGCTTGAGCAAGCCCAGGTTCTTCTCCTGCGCCAGGCGCCCAACGTGGATCACCGCCAGGTCATCGGCGCCCAGGCCCCAGTCGGCCCGCAGCGTATCGAGCCGCTTGGCCGGGTGGAACAGCTGGCTGTCGACGCCCCGGGACAGCAGGGCCAGGCGTTCGAAATGCCGGCGCTCCAGCTCCAGGTGCTGGCTGGCGCTGGGTACCAGGGTCAGTTGCGAGCGGTTGTGGAACCAGCGCAGATAGTGGGTCAGCAAGCGGGTCAGCAAACCCAGGCCATATTGGCTGGAGTACTGCTGGAAGTTGGTGTGAAAGCCGCTGACCACGGAGATTCCCAGGCGCTTGGCGGCCCGCAGCGCAGACAGCCCCAGCGGCCCCTCGGTGGCGATATAGAGCACGTCCGGGCGCTGGCGTTTCCAGCGTCGCAGCAGCTTGTGCATCGACGACTGGCCCCATTGCAGCCCCGGGTAGCCCGGCAGCGGCCAGCCCCGGCACAGCAGCAGGGCTTCGTCGCTGGCCCGGCTCTGGTCGCAACCCTGGCGCGGGCGCACCAGCTCAACCTGATGCCCACGGGCACGCAGGCCCTCGCAGAGGCGGCCAAGGGTATTGGCCACGCCATTGATTTCCGGTGGGAAGGTTTCAGTGATGAGGGTGATATGCAGAGCTGTCGTCATGGCCTCAGTGTCGGCTGAGGCCATGTCGCCATTGTGACCTTGCGATGATGGATTTATGACCCCCCGGCCTTATTTGGCCGGCAGGTTCTCCACCCCGCGTTCACGCACCCAGAACAGCGTGGCACCGGCCACGGCGGCCGGCATCATCAGGATATTGACCAGCGGGATCAGCAGCGCCAGGTAGACGATGCCGCCAAAGCCCAGGCTCTGCCAGCGCTTCTGGCGCAGCCAGGCGAGCATGTCCTGCCAGCTCATCTTGTGGTTGTCCGCCGGGTAGTCGATGTACTGGATAGCCATCATCCAGATACCGAACAGCAGCCACAGCGGCGCGGCAATCAGGTTGACCACCGGAATCAGCGAGAGGATGAACAGGCCGATGGCCCGGGGCAGGAAGTAGCCGAGCTTGCGCATTTCCCGCGCCAGGGTGCGGGGGATCATGGCAATCAGCTCACCCCAGCTGAAGGGCGGGAAATCATCGGTGCCGCGCACCACGGTTTCGACTTTTTCCGAGAGGAAACCGTTGAAGGGGGCGGCGATGATGTTGGCCAGCATGGTGAAGCTGAAAAACACCATGAAGGCCACCAGCACCACGAACAGCGGCCAGATGACATAGCTGAGGAAACTCAGCCAACTGGGCAGGGACGGCATCAGCGCATCGACCCAGAGGCTGAATTGATGGCCGGCGAAATAGATCAATCCGACGAACAGCACCAGGTTGATTGCCAGGGGCAGGAGCACGAACAGGCGCAGGCCGGGGCTGAGGACCAGCTTCAGGCCTTCACGCAGGTATTGCGGGCCGGACAGGACAGGGGCGGGCATAGAGCGCTCCGAGCAGAATGAAAACGCGCCGACCTTACCGGCTTTGTCCTGGGGGCGAAAGCACGGCGAAGCGGTCGACATCAACGGTAACAAAGACCCTTTCAAATAGGCCTCCTGAGGATAGAGACCGCCTATGAGCTGGATTGTTAAACCGTATTTCCTTAATCTTCGCCCCCTCTATACGCTTCACCCATTATTTTTTGGACGGACGAGTTCAAGCCTTCCCCAAGGTTTCGCCGTCCTTTTTTATTCCAGCCGGCAATCCGGCGTTCCGCGCCAGGCTAGCCGGGCCGGTCGATAGGAGTGAGTCATGTCTGAAGTACGCCATTCGCGTGTGATTATTCTCGGTTCCGGCCCTGCCGGTTACAGCGCCGCCGTCTATGCCGCCCGTGCCAACCTGAAGCCGCTGCTGATCACCGGCATGCAGGCCGGTGGCCAGCTGACCACCACTACCGAAGTCGACAACTGGCCCGGTGACGTGCATGGCCTGACCGGCCCGGCCCTGATGGAGCGGATGCGCGAGCACGCCGAGCGTTTCGAGACTGAAATCGTCTTCGATCACATCAATGCCGTGGACTTCGCAGCCAAGCCCTACACCCTGACCGGTGACAGCGCGACCTACACCTGCGACGCCCTGATCATCGCCACCGGTGCCAGCGCTCGCTACCTGGGCCTGCCTTCGGAAGAAGCGTTCATGGGCAAGGGTGTTTCCGCCTGTGCCACCTGCGACGGCTTCTTCTATCGCAACAAGCCGGTGGCAGTGGTCGGTGGCGGTAACACCGCTGTTGAAGAAGCGCTGTACCTGGCCAACATCGCCAGCACCGTGACCCTGATCCACCGTCGCGAAACCTTCCGCGCCGAGAAGATCCTGATCGACAAGCTCAACGCCCGGGTGGCCGAAGGCAAGATCATCCTCAAGCTCAATGCCAACCTGGACGAAGTCCTGGGTGACAACATGGGCGTGACCGGTGCCCGCCTGAAGAACAACGACGGCAGCTTCGACGAGTTGAAGGTCGACGGCGTGTTCATCGCCATCGGCCACACCCCGAACACCTCGCTGTTCGAAGGCCAGCTGACCCTCAAGGACGGTTACCTGGTCGTGCAGGGCGGCCGTGACGGCAATGCCACCGCCACCAGCGTCGAGGGCATCTTTGCTGCCGGCGACGTGGCCGACCACGTTTACCGCCAGGCCATCACCTCGGCCGGCGCCGGTTGCATGGCGGCACTGGATACCGAGCGTTACCTGGACGGCCTGCAGAACGCTTCGTTCTGATTTGCCACCCATAAAAAAAACCGGCGCAAGCCGGTTTTTTTATGGGGGTTGCACGGTAGCAGCCGGCTTGCCGGCGAACAGGCCCTTGAGCCTTGCGCCGCTGTGCTGACGCCTTCGCTGGCGAGCCAGCTCCTACAGAATGCGGATCAGCGGCGGGTCAGCGGCGGGTCAGCGGCTGGGCGGAGAACTTGACCCCGGCCAGGCCGTGAACGATCAGGGCGCGGATATTGCCGTGGTCAGTGCCTTCGGGGGTGGCCAGTACCGAGCGGTAGTGTTCGCCGAAAGCCAGCAGGGCCTCTTCGTCGCTCAGGCCTTCCAGCAGGGCCAGGCCCAAGGTCTTGCACGAACCTTCGTTCTGCCCGGCGGCGTTTTCCACGCCGCCGTTGTTGAAGGCCTGGGGCTGGTAGTCATAGCCGGCGGCGACAAAGGCCAGGGTGTCGGCAAAAGCGTGTTCACCGCTGTTCAGGCTGGCGCGCAGGGTGTTCAGGTCAGTCATTGGGGTTTTCCTTTGGCGAACGCCGCTTGCTGCTCGGCGCTGGCTTCTTTCTGGTAGAGATTTTTCCATTCGGCGTAGGGCATGCCATACACCACTTCACGAGCGTCATCGAGGCTGACCTCGATCTGGCGTTCGTCGGCCTCGGCCTTGTACCACTTGGACAGGCAGTTGCGGCAGAACCCGGCGAGGTTCATCAGGTCGATGTTCTGCACGTCCTTGCGGCTGTCCAGGTGGGCCACCAGGCGGCGAAAGGCCGCGGCTTCCAGTTCCAGGCGTTGTTGTTCAGTCATGGGGTTTCTCCGGGACAGGGGCAAGCGCCCAGGCGGGCACTTGCCACTTGTGGCAGTTTTCTAGGCGCTGGCGCGGCTGGCCGCGAGGGTGATCGACACCGACTCGGCAAAACGCAGGGCGTGGGGTTTGTCGACTTCGACTTCGGCGTACTGCACCGAGGCGTTGCTCATCACCAGGTCCAGCAGCTCCTGGGTCAGGCGCTCCAGCAGGGCAAAGCGGTTGCCCTCGACATGGGCAATGATCGCCTTGGTGATGGTGCGGTAGTTCAGTGCGTGGTCGATGTCGTTGTCCCGCACCGCGTCCTGGGCCGCGTAGAGGATGGTCAGGTTGATCAGCACATCCTGCTTGTTGAGGATCTCTTCCTCGTTGATTCCGATGTAGGTCCGCAGGAGCAGGTCCTTGACTCGGATACGAGCCATTCCTGGCTGAAGTTGTGGCATTGCTACTTGCTCCGTCCAATCAATTGCAGGAATTCCTGGCGAGTGGTGCTCGAATCGCGGAAGGCGCCGAGCATCACCGAGGTGTGCATGGTGGAATTCTGTTTCTCGACGCCGCGCATCATCATGCACATGTGCTTGGCCTCGATCACCACCGCGACGCCGGCGGCCTGAGTCACGCTCTGTACCGCGTCGGCGATTTCCCGAGTGAGATTTTCCTGGATCTGCAGGCGCCTGGCGAACATGTCGACGATCCGCGCGATCTTCGACAGCCCCAGGACCTTGCCGGTAGGAATATAAGCCACATGGGCCTTGCCGATGAAGGGCAGCAGGTGATGTTCGCACAGGGAATACAGCTCGATGTCGGCGACTATCACCATTTCATCGCTTTCGGAAGCAAACAGTGCGCCGTTGACGATTTCCTCCAGCGACTGGCCGTAGCCGTGACACAGGTATTGCATGGCCTTGGCCGCGCGCTTGGGGGTATCGAGCAGGCCTTCGCGCTCGGGGTCTTCGCCCAGGTCCTTGAGGATCTCGCGATAGTGCTGGGGCAGGGAAAGGGTCATGCAAGGTCCTCACAGGGGCCGGCTTACTTGAGGTGCCGCCCGCCGTTGACGGTCAGGGTGGTGCCGGTGACATAGGGGTTGTCCAGCAGATAGCGCAGGCTCTGGTAAATCACTTCGCTGCCGGGTTCGATGCCCAGCGCAGATTTGGCCAGGGTCTTGGCGCGGTACGCCGCGTCGTCGTCGGGATTGAACAATAGCAGGGCCGGGGCAATGCCGTTGACCTTGATTGTCGGGGCGTATTTCGCTGCGAAGGACAGGGTCAGGCTGTCCAGTCCGGCTTTGCTGGCGCAGTAGGCGATGTGCTTGCTGCTGCCCTTGCGAGTCACGTCGTCGCTGATGTGGATGATGTCTGCCGGGCTCGAGCGCTGCAGCAACTCGGCGCAATGCAGGTTGATCAGGTAGGGCGCCAGCATGTGCACGCCGAACATCCGGGCAAAGGCCGCTGCTTCGTCGCCAGGGCTCTCCTGCAGCCATTCCGAGGCGTTGTGGACGATGGCCCGCAGGCTCTGGGTACGGTTTTTCAGCTCGGTGATCAGGGCCAGGATTCCGGCTTCGCTGGAGAGATCGGCGAACAGTAGGGTCGCGCCCTTTTCCCGCAGGGCCTCAAGGCCCGGGCGCTGGCTGCGGTAGGTGACGATCACCGGCTGCCCGTCTTGGAGCAGGCGCAGGGCGCAATGCAGGCCGACTCGCTGGCTGGCGCCGGTGATCAGGATCGGGGCAGGAGAGGTGTTCATGAAGGGCTCGCGTCGCGGGTAGTGGGAAAACTATACCAGCGAGGGAAGGCCCTGTGCCTGCAGGCAACGGGCTTGCCGGCGAATGCGATCTTGCGGGTTTTTTTCGCTGGCAAGCCAGCTCCTACGGTAGGCGCGAATGTCGCGCGAGGTGTGGTAGGAGCCGGCTTGCCGGCGAATCACGGATTCTGCGTCGAGGGGGTGGCCGGTAGCGGTCGGGCCGGTGTGCTGTTGAGCCAGTTGGCCAGCAGCCGGGTGGACAGCGGAATGAAGAAATAGACCATCAGCGGGGTCAGGGCCAGGGTGCTGACAAATACCCGAGGCAGCAGGCTCAGGTCGCCGAGCAACGGGCCCAGGACAAAGTTGAACAGCAGCGACACCGGGAAGAATGCCAGCCAGATGGCCACGGCCTGCTTCCAGCGCGGCGGGCGATGGCCGGTGGCGCCGAACCAGCCGTCGATACCGCTGACCCGGTGCTCCGAAGGGTGGGCGAACAGGTCGCTGCCCCGGGCCAGCCAGGCCGTACGCGAGGCGGAGTGTTCCCAGGTATGCAGGGTGGATTCGTCGGCGAAGCGGAAGATGATCTGGAATTCGTCATCGTTGGGTGGCGGCGCAAGAACGCCGGAACCCAGGTAACCGGGAAAGTCGGTGGCCAGTTGTTCGCCTTCGCGCAGCCAGGCGATCAGGTCCTGGTAACGGCCGTCGGCAACGCGCCGGGCAACCATCAGGGTGACGGGTGAGGTAGACATTATGTATCTCCGTAAAACCAATGCGCTGCCTGGGTAAGGCAGTCGCTTGACGAGGCACCGGGGTGGCGGGCCGCGCCTGAAGCAAGCAAGGATTATTCCTGATTGCTGCTCAGGCACCAATGACGGCGGTCGGTTTTTCTCGTGCTTGAAGCATCGCCACCTGAGGGGAGTAGAATGATCGCCACTTTGTTTCCCGGTGTTTTCTTCCCAGATGCCCGTCATGACTGAACTTGCCCCCGCCCCTCACGCCCCCGAAGCCGTTCGTCAGGACGAGTTGTTTCCGATCCGTGAGGTGGCGCGCCTGACCGGAATCAACCCGGTGACCCTGAGGGCCTGGGAACGACGCTACGGTCTGATTCAGCCGACACGCACCGAAAGTGGGCATCGTCTGTACTCCATGCACGATGTTGAGGCTGTGCGCGAGATTCTCGGCTGGATCGAACGCGGTGTGGCGGTGAGCAAAGTGGGCAAGATCCTGGCCAAGGGCCGGGCTGCCCAGGCCCAGCTCAAGGCTCCGGTGGATGGCGGCTTGCAGGGCGAATACGGCCAGTGGCGCGATCAATTGAAGCTGGCGGTCAGCGCGTTCGATGAGGAGCAGCTTGAGCGCCTCTACGGGCAGATCTTCTCCAGCTATGCCTTGCCGGTGGTGTTCCAGGACATCTTCCTGCCGTTCTGGAAGCAGTTACTGCTGGCGCGCGAGGCTTTTGGCCAGACCAGCGAATGGCTGTTCCTGGATGGCTTCCTGCGGGCGCGGATTACCCAGCGCCTGCTGTTGCAACGCGCCACCCAGAGCCGCTATCTGCTGCTGACGGCGCTCAATGAGCAATGCCGCGAACTGGAGCTACTGGTGGCGGCGCTGATGCTCGGGCAAGACCCGATCGGTGTGCGCCTGCTGGGCCCGGGTGTGCCGCTGGAGGAACTGACCCTGGTCTGCGAAAAGGTCGCGCCGGTAGCCCTGGTGGTGTTTTCCAATCACGCACCCTCGGCCGAGTTGCCCAAGCGCCTCAAGCGCCTGGCACTGACCCTGGATTGCCCATTGCTGCTGGCCGGGGACGCGGCGGACCTGGTCCAGGACAGCCTGGTCGGTTCGCCGGTGGCTTGCCTGGGTAACGAGGGGCGCTTGATGCAGCAGCGCCTGCGCGGGTTTCTTTGAGGCGCTAGCCTTCAGGCGTGCAGTGCCGGATGGCTGTGGCGGTGCTGCTGGAGGATGAACTGGCGCAGGCGCTCGGTTTCTTCCAGGTCGCTCTGATCCAGGCGGTAGGCGTAGAAACCGGCTTCGGTCTGGCGCTCGAAGCGCCCGTGCAGGGCAATCCGTTCATAGCCCGAGGGGCTGAACCACTGGGCGAACTGCCGCGGTGGCCGGGTACCGTTGCGGATCTCCACCAATATTCCCTTGAACGAGACCTCCCGAACCCACAGGCGGCCAGGCTGGCCCCTGGCATTTTCCAGGGCCACCGGCTGCTCCAGGGCCAGGCGCCAGGGGCGCACCATGGGCCCATCCTCGAAGATGCTCGGCACCCCCAGCCGCAGGTGCAGGGCATGGAATTCGTCTTCCACCAGCTGCAGCGGGAAGGTCATCTGCTGATTGTCGAAACGGGCCTGGATGGTGACCTTTTCATTGGCCGCCAGGCGCGTCAGCAGGTCACGGATCTGCGCGCCGCCATTGACCATCAGGCTCGAGGTGGTATCACGCACATTGAGCTGCGGGTTGTGCTGCATGGTCTGGATGAAGTCCAGTTCATCCTGGGTGAGGAGGGCGTCACGCTGCATGATGTTGCTCGGAGGGTGGAGGACAGATCGGCGGGGAATATCCCTACGACCACGAATTCCGCGATTTATTAGTGGCCGCTGGTCGCCTTGAGGGCGGCCAGTTCAGCTTGCACTTCGGCCAGTTGCTGCTCCAGCTGGAGCAAGCGTTGCTGGGCCTTGACCTGGACGCTGACGTCTTTCTGCACGCCGATGAAATAGGTCAGCTGATCACTGTCATTGAATACCGGGGTGATCGACAGCTCATTCCAGAAGTGACTGCCGTCCTTGCGGTAGTTGCGCAGCACCTCGCGGCACGGCCGGCCTTGTCGCAGGGCCTGGCGGATCACTTCCAGGCCTGGCTGGTCACGGTCCCCGGATTGCAGGAAGCGGCAATCCTGGTACAGCACTTCGTCGGCGCTGTAGCCGGTCAGCCGCTCGAAGGCCGGGTTCACGTAAATCACGATGTTGTCTTCGCCTTCCTGTTCCGCGACCACAATCCCGTCGTTGGAGGCGTTGATCATCTTTTGCAGCAGATGAGCGTTGATCATCCCGAAGTTCCGCTTTCGATCAGCAAGTGCTGGAGTCTAAGAGAGGGTGGCCCGCTGTCCACCAGCGCTTTTCAGCAGAGGTGGCGGCACAGGCGGGATTTTACTCCGTAGCTGTTAATATCCCAGCCTTTTAGTCAGCTTCAGGATCAGATTGATGAAAGTCGCCATCCTTTCCGGCTCGGTGTACGGCACGGCTGAAGAAGTCGCCCGGCATGCCGCCAAACTCCTCAACGCCGCAGGTTTCGAGGCCTGGCACAACCCGCGCGCCACTCTGGCCGAGCTTCAGGCCTTCGCCCCGCAGGCGTTTCTGGCCGTGACCTCCACCACCGGCATGGGCGAGTTGCCGGACAACCTGCTCCCGCTGTATTCGAGTATTCGCGATCAGTTGCCTGCCGCCTGGCGCGGGTTGCCCGGAGCGGTCATCGGCCTGGGGGATTCCAGCTACGGCGATACCTTCTGTGGCGGTGGCGAGCAGATGCGCGAGCTGTTCGCCGAGCTGGGCGTGCAGGAAGTGCTGCCCATGCTGCGCCTGGACGCCAGCGAGAGCGTGACCCCGGAAACCGACGCCGAGCCCTGGCTGGCCGAGCTGATCAGCGCCCTGCGGGGCTGACCGGCTGTTCCCGCAGCAGCGCCAGCCAGGCTTGCGCTGCCTTGGACAGATAAGCGCCCTGGCGCCAGATGAAGGCGATATCCCATCGCAGGTAGTCCGGCGCCTTCAAGGTCAGGCGCACTACCCCAGGCCGCACCAGGCCACGGGCTACCACACTGGGCAACAGCACCACGCCCTGGCCGGCCGCCACCAGCGCCGCCAGGAAATCCGCCTGGCCGCTGCGCCCGCCTTCCCTGGGGGTGAAACCTACCTGCTGGCAGGCCTGCAACAGCCGGTCGTTGAGCACGAAACTGCGCTGGTACAGGAGGAACGGCGTGTCCGCCAGTTCTTCCAGGCGTACCTGGGCGTTCATCGCCAAGGGGTGATCGGCGGGCAGCAAGGCATCCAGCGGTTCATCGCAGAAGGGCTGGTAGGCGAACGCCGGGTCCTTGGGGGTCAGGCTGCCCCCCAGTTCCAGTTCGCCGTTGCGCACCGCCTGTTCGACATTCAGGCTGCCGCCTTCGAGCAACTGCACCTGGATATTCGGATAGCGCCGGCGGTATTCGGCAAAACGGCTGGCGAACAGCGCGTCACTGCCTAGCAGCGGCAGCCCCAGGCGCAGTTCACCCCGTGCCAGCTGGCTCAGGTCGTCCAGTTCGCTGAGCAGTTCGTGGCGCAGGCGCAACATGCCTTCGGCCCGTTGCAGCACCACGTTGCCGGCGGCGGTGAGGTGGATGTGCGAACCCTGGCGCTCCAGCAAGGGCGTGCCGAGGCTCTGTTCCAGCTGGGCGATCTGCTTGCTGACCGCCGACTGGCTGATGTGCAGGGTCCTGGCCGCCTGGGTGAAGCCGCCCTGGCGGATCACCTCGACAAAGCTGCGCAGTTGTTTGAAATCCATGACGTTGATTCCAGATTGGAATGGCTTCCAGTCTAACAATTCGCTTCGGTAATGATGGGGCTTTTCATAAAATAAGCCCCTGAGAGGACCGAACCACCATGAACATTTCCAACTGCAAACGCCTGGGCCGCCTGATTCTTGAACTGGCGGTGCTGCTGGCCATCTATTTTCTCGGCTGCCAACTGGCCAGCTGGCTGCCCTGGCCGATTCCTGGCGGGGTCATGGGCCTTGCGCTGTTGCTGCTGGCCTTCGCCCTGGGCTGGGTCAAGCCGGCGGCCCTGCAGCTGGGGGCCGGCCTGTTGATGGCCGAGATGCTGCTGTTCTTCATTCCCGCACTGATGAGCCTGCTGGACTACGGCGGCCTGCTGCGCCAGGACGGCTGGCGGATTCTGCTGGTAATAGGCGTCAGCACCCTGCTGGTGATGCTGGTGACAGCCTTGACCGTGGAACTGGTGTGCCGCTGGAGGATGCGCCATGAAGCTTGAAGCCATGCCGGTGTTCTGGCTGGCCCTGACCCTGGGCGCCTACCTGTTCAGCCGCTGGATCTATCGGCGCACCGGGCGCTACCTGCTGTCGCCGCTGATTCTGGTGCCGGCCCTGCTGCTGGCGGTCGCCGTGCCGCTGCACACCGCCTACGCCGAATATGCCGCCAACACCCACTGGCTGATGCTCGTACTAGGGCCGGTGACCGTGGCCTTCGCCATTCCCATCTGGCAGCAGCGGCAACTGCTGATGCGCCACTGGTCGGCATTGCTGCTGGGCATGCTGGCGGGCAGCGCGGCTTCCATTGGCAGCTCGTTCGGCCTGGCCAAGGCCCTGGCCCTGGACAGCTCGGTGACCCTGTCCCTGGTGCCGCGCTCCATCACCACGCCGTTCGCCATGCCCCTGGCCCATGACCTGGGCGGCGTACCCGAGCTGACCGCGGTATTCGTGATGTTCACCGGGGTATTCGGGGCCATGCTCGGCGGTGTGCTGCTGCGCTGGCTGCCGCTGCGCAGCGCCCTGGCCCGCGGCGCCCTGTTTGGCGTCGGGGCCCATGGTGCAGGGGTCAGCCGGGCCCATGAAGTGGGGGGCGAAGAAGGTTCGGTGGCAGGGCTGGTGATGGTCCTGACCGGGCTTCTGAACCTGTTCGCCGCCCCTTTGCTGGCGTCGTTGCTTTGACGCGCAAGCCCCGGGCCAGGGCCTGATTCCCGGCTGACCCGCACGGCCATCAAGCTGGCTGCCAATGCAACTCCGCCAGCGGCGTGGGCTGTCTAGACTCTGGAGGTCTTCTTCCTATAAGAACCACCACCGAGGTCCTTGCCTTGAGCCTAGCCCCCGTTCAATCGACACCGAGTGTAAAAAACCAGGTCAGCGCCATCGAGTGGCAAACCCGCGTGGACCTGGCCGCCTGCTATCGCCTGGTGGCGATGCATGGCTGGGACGACCTGATTTTCACCCACATCTCCGCCAAGGTACCGGGCACCGAAGATTTCCTGATCAACCCGTTTGGCCTGATGTTCCACGAGATCACCGCGTCGAGCCTGGTGAAGGTCGACCAGGCCGGCAACAAGCTGATGGACAGCCCCTACGAGATCAACCCGGCGGGCTACACCATTCACAGCGCGGTGCATGCGGTGCGTCACGATGTGGTTTGCGTGCTGCACACCCATACCGCGGCCGGGGTTGCGGTGTCGGCGCAGAAGCAGGGCGTGTTGCCCATCAGCCAGCAGTCGCTGTTCGTGTTGTCGAGCCTGGGTTACCACCCCTATGAAGGTGTGGCCCTGAACCCCGAGGAGAAGGTCCGGCTGCAGGCCGACCTGGGGGACAACAGTTTCCTGATGCTGCACAACCATGGCCTGCTCACCTGCGGCGCGACCATCGCCGACACCTTCCTGATGATGTTCACCTTCCAGCGCGCCTGCGAGATCCAGGTGCTGGCGCAGAACGGCGGCGCCGAGCTGATTGCCATCCCTGCGCCGATCCTGGCCGGGGCCAGGGCGATGATCGCTGGTGTCACCCGCAGCGCTCAGGGCATGGGCGGCGCTCTGGCCTGGCCGGCCCTGCTGCGCAAACTCGATCAACTCGACCCGGGTTACACACTCTGATGCCTATTGCCGAGATCCCGCTGTGCGTGTGGCGTACACGCGGACATGACCTGCTCTTTCGCGGCCAGCGCATCCGTTACTGGGTAGCCGGGCAGGGCGAGCCGCTGCTGCTGATCCATGGCTTTCCCACCGCCAGTTGGGACTGGCACTACCTGTGGCAGCCCCTGGCCCGGCATCATCAGGTGATCGCCTGCGACATGCTGGGCTTCGGCGATTCGGCCAAGCCCCTGGAGCATGACTACAGCCTGCTGGAGCAGGCTGACCTGCAGCAGGCGCTGCTGGCCCATCTGGGTATCGCCGAGCCGGTGCATCTGCTGGCCCACGACTACGGCGACAGCGTTGCCCAGGAGTTGCTGGCCCGGCACTACGAAGAGCGGATCGATATCGCCAGTTGCGTGTTTCTCAACGGCGGCCTGTTTCCGGAAACCCATCGCCCGGTGCTGACCCAGAAGCTGCTGCTCAGCCCGCTGGGCTGGATGCTCGGGCGCACGTTCAGCCGCCAGGGCCTGGCCAAGAGTTTTCGGCAGATATTCGGCCCCCAGAACCGCCCCAGCGAGTCGGTGCTGGATGATTTCTGGAGCCTGGTGCAGAGCAACGATGGCCCGCGAATCCTGCACAAGCTGATCGGCTACATCCCTGAACGCCGGGCCCGGCGTGAACGTTGGGTCAGTGCCATGCAGCGCGGCGAGGTGCCCCTGCGGGTGATCGATGGTGCCCTGGACCCGATTTCCGGGGCACACATGGTGGAGCGCTATCGGCAATTGATCCCACGGGCCGACACGGTGCTGCTGCCGAACATCGGGCATTACCCGCAGATCGAAGCGCCCCTGGCGGTGCTCAAGCATTACCTGGAGTTTCGCGACAATCTGCTGTCGCCATCATCACGGTTGGCGTGTTCCTGAACCCCGCGGCCTTGAGCGGGCAAGGCGATTATCCCGCTGCCTTATTGCGCACCATTCAGGTCAAAACGTTTTTATTGTGACCAAAGGCTGGCTGCCTGACACTCGAAGCATTGTCCATTGGCCCTGCTGGAGTTCGGTATGAGTGAGTCTGTGCGCTTGGAAGATAAAGTGGTGATCGTCACCGGGGCCGGCGGTGGCCTGGGCCGGGCCCATGCACTGCTGTTCGCCCGGCACGGCGCCAAGGTGCTGGTCAACGACCTCGGCGGCTCGGCCCAGGGCGAAGGCGCCAGCGCTTCGGCCGCCGACCGCGTGGTGGCGCAGATCCGCGAGGCCGGCGGTATCGCCGAAGCCAGCCATGACTCGGTCACCGACGGTGAAAAGATCGTGCAGAACGCCCTGGATGTGTTTGGTCGGGTCGATGTGGTGGTCAACAACGCGGGGATCCTGCGGGACAAGACCTTCCACAAGATGGAGGACGCCGATTGGGACCTGGTGTATCGGGTGCATGTTGAGGGGGCCTACAAGGTCACCCGCGCCGCCTGGCCACACCTGCGCGACCAGGGGTATGGGCGGGTGATCTTCACCGCTTCCACCTCGGGCATCTATGGCAACTTCGGCCAGTCCAACTACGGCATGGCCAAGCTCGGCCTGTACGGCCTGACCCGGACCCTGGCCATCGAAGGGCGCAAGAACAACATCCTGGTCAACGCCATCGCGCCCACCGGCGGCACGCGGATGACCGAGGGGCTGATTCCGCCCCAGGTGTTCGAGCAGCTCAAGCCCGAACTGGTCAGCCCGCTGGTGGTGTACCTGGGCAGCGAGCAGTGCCAGGAAACCTCCGGCCTGTTCGAAGTGGGCGGGGGCTGGATCGGCAAGGTGCGCTGGGAGCGCAGCCTGGGCGCCGGCTTCGATCCTCGCCAGGGATTTTCCCCGGAAGACGTGGCGGCCCACTGGCAGCAGATCTGCGACTTCGAGGGCGCGGCTCACCCCAAGGACAATATCGAGGCGTTGAAGGAGATGATGCAGAATCTGCAAAAGTACGCCCTCTGAAGCGCCCCTTTGTCCATCCCCTATCGCCTGTGCCTGGGTGATAGGGGCCGGCTTCTGGCGCTAAGTGCGCCGGGTTTTCAGCACTGGATGCATCACCCCGCCGGGCCCTGGCCCCGGCGGTTTTACTCCTGCAGCGTTCGTCACTATGCTCGACGGTCCGCGAACGAACAGGGAGTGCTGCATATGTATGAGTCAAAGGATCAGCCGGTATTGTCGCGGCTGCTGTTCATCCGCCGTTTATGCATGCATGGGCTGGTGGTGCTGGCGCTGATCATCTTCTCGGTGCTGCTGGGTATCAGCGGCCTGCTGTACTTCGAACAAGACATTTCCTTCCATGACGCCTTGTATGACGCGGCCATGATCCTCGGCGGCATCGGCCCCATCAACATGCCGCAAACCCCTGGTGGCAAACTGTTTTTTGCCAGCTACGGGCTTTATACCAACCTGGTCTTCGCTGCCACCCTGGGCTTGATCCTGTCCCCAGTGGCGCACCGTCTGCTGCACAAGTTTCATTACGACGAGAGCGAGGATGACGCGGCGTAGTTGCCACTTTCCTCTGGTGTTCCAGGCATAAAAAAGGCCGCTGCAAGAGCAGCGGCCGAAGCAAGACGTTAGATCAAGGAGCTACAAAATCAACGTCGGTGAACCAGGGGCAGCAGCTTGAATCACACGCCTTCAAGCGGCTGGAAATCATTCCCGGGAACAGTTCGTGCCCGGTACTTGCAAGGTCAGTGGCAAGCGGTTGTTTGCCGTGACTGCGAGTGAAGAATAAGCCCTGGCCGGGTACGGAAAAATAGCGATTCAGGACAAGGACTGTTACAGCCTGAGCAACAGTCTAAGCGTTTTTTCGCCCCGGTCATCCCCCTGCATCGACGCCCCTGATAAGCCTGCATCCAGCCGCTGGATAACCCCTTGAACGGCCCTGATGGCAAGGGCACTAATCCCTTCGAGTGACAGCGCGAATACCTCCTTGGTGCGCTTATCGACCGTGCTACCCCGGCAGTAGGGTGAGGCCTCCTGTCACTCACCGGGGAAGACGCATGACAAGAATAACAATGCGCGCCATCTTCAAACCGCAGGCGCTGGCCGTCGCGGTGGCGCTGGGCTGCTGCGCCCAGGCGCAGGCGGTGTCGTTCAACATCGGGGAAATCGAAGGGCAGTTCGACTCGTCGCTATCGGTTGGTGCCAGCTGGGGCATGCGCAATGCCGACCGCGCCTTCGTCGGAACGGTCAATGGCGGTACCGCCCAGTCGTCCACCGGCGACGATGGCCGCCTGAACTTCAAGAAGGGCGAAACCTTCTCGAAGATCTTCAAGGGCCTGCATGACCTGGAGCTCAAGTACGGCGACACCGGGGTCTTCGTTCGCGGCAAGTACTGGTACGACTTCGAGCTCAAGGACGAAGACCGCGAGTTCAAGCCCATCAGCGACCACAACCGCAAGGAGGGCGCCAAGTCATCGGGGGCGCAGATCCTCGATGCCTTCGTCTACCACAACTATTCCATTGCCGACCTGCCGGGTACCGTGCGTGCCGGCAAGCAGGTGGTCAGCTGGGGCGAGAGCACCTTCATAGGCAACTCCATCAACAGCATCAACCCTGTGGATGTCTCGGCCTTTCGCCGCCCCGGCGCCGAAATCAAGGAAGGCCTGGTGCCGGTGAACATGCTGTTCGCGTCCCAGGGCCTGACCAATCAGCTGACCGTGGAAGGCTTCTATCAGCTGGAGTGGGACCAGACCGTGGTGGACAACTGCGGCACCTTCTTCGGCAACGACGTGGTGGCCGATGGCTGCACCACCGGCTACACCGTCGGCAGCCCGGCCATCGCGCCGTTGCAGCCGGTGGCGGCGGCCTTCGGCCAGGGCTTCCAGGTGACCCGCGAAGGGGTGATCCTGCCCCGCGGCGGTGATCGTGATGCCCGCGACTCCGGGCAGTGGGGCGCCGCCCTGCGCTGGCTCGGCGATGACACCGAGTACGGCCTGTACTTCATGAACTACCACTCCCGCAGCCCGGTGGTGAGTACCACCACGGCCAATGTCAGCGCGGCGACCCTGGGCGCCATTGCCGGCGTCGCCAACGGCATCGTTCCGGGTTCTGGCAGTGGCCTGGTGCAAAGCGTGATGCTTGGCCGTGGCCAGTACTACCTCGAATACCCGGAAGACATCCGCCTGTATGGCGCCAGTTTCTCCACCACCCTGCCCACCGGCACCGCCTGGACCGGCGAGATCAGCTATCGGCCCAACGCGCCGGTGCAGGTCAACACCAACGACCTGACCCTGGCCCTGCTCAACCCTATTTCCGGGGGCGCGGCGTCGCCGATCAAGACCGCCATGGGGGCTGACAACACCGGCTACCGGCGCAAGGAAATCACTCAGATCCAGAGTTCCATGACCCAGTTCTTCGATCAGGTGCTGGGGGCCGACCGCCTGACCCTGGTGGGCGAGGCGGCAGTGGTCCACGTCGGAGGCCTGGAAGACAAGAGCAAGCTGCGCTACGGCCGGGACTCGGTGTACGGCCAATACGGCTATGGGGGCGACACCGACGGTTTCGTCACGGCCACCTCCTGGGGCTATCGCGCCCGGGCCATCCTCGACTACAGCAACGTGATCGCCGGCATCAACTTCAAGCCCAACCTTTCCTGGTCCCATGACGTCAACGGCTACGGGCCCAACGGCCTGTTCAACCAGGGCGCCAAGGCCCTGAGCGTTGGCGTGGATGCCGACTACCGCAACACCTACACCGCCAGCCTCAGCTACACCGACTTTTTTGGCGGGCGCTACAACACCCTGACCGACCGGGACTTCCTCGCGTTGAGCTTTGGCGTGAACTTCTGAACCGGCACAAGAAGGAGCATTTGAATGCGCAAGATGATTCTGCAATGCAGCGCCCTGGCACTGGGGTTGTGGGCGGCCAACCTGTTGGCCGCCGTGAGCCCGGAAGAAGCCGCCAAGCTGGGAACCAGCCTGACCCCGGTAGGTGCGGAAAAAGCCGGTAATGCCGACGGCTCGATCCCGGCCTGGACCGGAGGCATTCCCAAGAATGCCGGGGCGGTGGACAGCAAGGGCTTTCTCGCCGACCCGTTCGCCAATGAAAAACCGCTGTTCATCATCACCGCGGCGACGGTGGACAAATACAAGGACAAGCTTTCGGACGGCCAGGTGGCGATGTTCAAGCGCTACCCGGACAGCTACCGGATCCCGGTCTACCCCACTCACCGCAGCGTCGGCCTGCCACCCGAGATCTACGAGTCGGCCAAGCGCAGCGCCTTGAGCGTGACCACTACCAACGACGGCAACGGCCTGGCCAACTTTACCGGCAACCGTTACTACGCCTTCCCGATTCCGAAGAACGGCATCGAGGTGCTGTGGAACCACCTGACCCGTTATCACGGCGGCAACCAGAAGCGCATCGTCACCCAGGTCACCCCGCAGACCAACGGCAGCTACACCTCGATCCGTTTCGAGGAAGAGGTGGCGGCGCCGCAACTGATCCCGGACCTGGACCCGGCCAAGGCGGCCAACGTGCAGAACTTCTTCAAGCAGTCGGTGACCGCCCCGGCGCGGCTGGCGGGCAACGTGCTGCTGGTCCACGAGACCCTGGACCAGGTCAAGGAACCGCGTTCGGCATGGATCTACAACGCGGGCCAGCGTCGCGTGCGCCGCGCCCCGCAAGTGGCCTACGACGGCCCGGGCACCGCCGCCGACGGCCTGCGCACCTCGGACAACTTCGACATGTTCTCCGGTGCTCCCGACCGTTACGACTGGAAGCTGGTGGGCAAGAAGGAGATGTACATCCCCTACAACAGCTACAAGCTGGATTCCCCGAGCCTCAAGTACGACGACATCGTCAAGGCCGGGCACATCAACCAGGACCTGACCCGCTATGAACTGCACCGGGTGTGGGAAGTGGTGGGCACGGTCAAGCCCAACCAGCGGCACATCTACGCCACTCGGCACATGTACATCGACGAGGACAGCTGGCAGGTGGCCCTGGTGGACCACTATGACGGGCGTGGCCAACTGTGGCGGGTAGCCGAAGGTCATGCGCAGTACTACTACGACCACCAGGTACCGGCCTACACCCTGGAGGCCCTGTATGACCTGAACGCCGGCCGTTATCTGGCCCTGGGCATGAAGAACGAAGAGAAGCACAGCCTGGAGTTCGGCTTTGCCGCCAAGGCGGCCGACTATACCCCGGCGGCCCTGCGCGCCAGCGGAGTGCGCTAGGCGCCTCTTGGGTTGCAGTGGAGCAATGGTCGAGCCGCACGCTCTTGGGGCGTGCGGCTTTTTATGGTGGCCAGTCCTGGCAAGCGAGCTTGCTCGCCACAGTCGCGGCAATACTGCCTTCCTCTTGACTGGCAGTTATCCGACTGCCTGGTCGGTTTTTTATGGGGGCTGATCAGCCTGCTGAATACTTCTTCAACTGGCCAGGAGGTCGGGGCTAGGGTGGGGCTACGCTGGCTAAAACTATAAAAAGGCACGCCGCAATGACCGCCATGACTCGTTGTCCAGAGCGTCCCGGGTTCATGCCCCGTTTGTCCTCCCATCATTTTTCCCGCAGCCGCCTGAGCGCGCCGTTGCTGGCCTCCGGTGCGCGGGTCAAACTGCTTTGCGCGCCTGCCGGCAGCGGCAAGACGGCGCTGCTGGCTGAGTGCCTGCAACAGGCACCGCAGACCTGCCGGGTGAGCTGGTTACCGTTGTCCGGCGGGCGGCATAGCCCGCAGGGGCTGTGCGCTGCCCTGGCCCAGGCCCTGGGGCTGGAGCGCGATGACGAAGCCACGGTGCTGCAGCACCTGGCGCACCTGCAGGCGCCGGCCTGGATCTTCATCGATGACTATTGCCGGGTCGCGGCTGCGGACCTGGACCTGCTGCTCGATCGCCTGCTGAGCCTGGACAACCCGCAGTTGACCTGGTGGCTGGGTTGCCGTCGCCGGCCCCTGTGCAACTGGCCACGCCTGCTGCTGGACGATCAGTTGTTCGAGCTGGACGGCCCGGCACTGGCATTCAGCCAGATCGAGATCGAGCAACTGCTGCAACGGCTGCCGCAACCCCTGTGCGCGCAGACCGCCAGTCGCATTCTGCAACGCAGTGGCGGCTGGTGCGCCGGGGTGCGCATCGCCTTGCTGGAAGGCAGCGAGCTGACGATTCAGCCCTGCAAGCCGGGGCGCCCCAATACCTTGCTGGAGTACCTGGAGCACGAGCTGTTCAGCGTGCTGCCGGCGGAGCTGGCGCAAGTCTGGCAAGTACTGGCGCACCTGCCACGTTTCAACGCCGAGCTGTGCGAGCATCTGTTCGGCGTCGGGGAGGGTGCCCAGTACCTGCGGACCCTGCAGGACATGGCCTGCTTCATTGAACCCTGGGACGGTGGCGGCGACTGGCTCCAGGTGTTTCCGCCGCTGGCCCGGCTAATGCGCGACGAGGCCTGGCCGGGCGGGCGCTCCTGGCATCGCCGGGCCTGCCAGTGGTTCATTGCCCAGGAGGATTGGCAGTCGGCCTTTGAGCAGGCGCTGCGGGCCGAAGAGTATGAAGTCGCGGTCAGCCTGCTGGAGCATTTCAGTTTCGAGTTCCTGTTCCAGCAGGACAATGCGCTGCTGTTGCTGCAACTGCATGAGCGCCACGGTGGCGAACTCTTGCTGGTGTCGCCGCACCTGGTGGGGCTGCTGGTTGCGGCCATGCTGTTTGCCGGGCGCTTCGAGCAGGCCGGGCAGTGCATGGCGCAGATGGCCCGGTTCGCCCCCCAGCCCTCGGCAGCGCAGCAGCGTCAGTTGCTGGCCCGCTGGCAGGCACAGCAGGGCTGGCTGCTGCACCTGAGCGGGCGGATGGTGGCGGCGCGGCAGCATTTTATCGAGGCCCTGGATGAGCTGGCGGACAGCGCCTGGACCACCCGCCTGCTGTGCCTGTCGGGGCTGACCCAGCAGGCCCTGCTGGGTGCGGAGCTGGATGTGGCCCAGGCCCTCAATCGTGAAGCCCTGTGCCTGGCCCGGGCCCAGGATGCCCAGCTGTTCGAAGGCCTGCTGGAACTGGACCATGCCCAGTTGCTGGAGCAAAGGGGCGCGCCGCATCGGGCCCAGAGCCTGCTGGAGCAGGTCTGTGAGCGCTTGTCGATGCAGGCGCTGCGGGCGACCCCGCTGCTCGGTCGCATCGCCCTGCGACTCGGTCGCCTGGCCTTGCGCCAGGGGCATGCAGAGCAGGCGGCCGGCTACTTTCGCAGCGGCCTCGAGGATTGCCTGCTGAGCCACGACAAGCGTGCCTTGTATGGTTTTCTCGGCCAGGCCCAACTGGCGGCCAACCAGGGTGATTATGCCCAGGCCTTCGTGCGCCTGCGGGATGCGGAGCGGCTGATGCAGCAGCGGCAGATTCCCGACACGGTGTACCGGGGCGTGCTGTTGCAGGTCAGCAGCCAGCTCTGGCTGCAACAGGGGCGACCGGAGCTGGCTCAGGAGGCCTTGAGCCGCTTGCTCCGGCACTTTCGCGGCCCGCAGGCGCTACAGGCGCCACCGGCCACCCTGGAGTTGATTCCGGGGATCGAATACCTGCTGGTGCTGGCCGAGGTTCACCTGGGGCGGGCCCAGGCGCCGATCGCTACCTTGCAGGGGCTGCTGGCCCGGGCCCAACGCCACGGCATGCAGGGGTTGGAGGCTGAGGTGCAACTGGCCCTGGCCGAGGTCGCCCACCTGCAAGGCAACCAGGCGCTGGCGCAGGAGGCATTGCAGGCCGGGCAGGCACTGGTGCAGCGATGCAACCTGCCGCAGGCACTGCACGAACTGCGCCTGCGGCAACCACTCTTGCTGCCTGCGGGGGAAACGCTGCAGACGCCGTCATCGGCAGGCCCCCTGGAAAATCGCGAAAGCCTGCTCAGCCTGCGGGAACTGCAAGTGCTGCAACTGATCGCCCAGGGCTGTTCAAACCAGCAGATCGCCGAGAAATTGTTCATTTCCCTGCATACCGTGAAGACCCACGGGCGCCGGATTCACAGCAAACTGGGGGTGGAGCGGCGTACCCAGGCGGTAGCCAAGGCCCAGGCCCTGGGGCTGATGAGTTGAGCGCTAGCGGTTATTGCGGCTGATAACCCATGCGCCAGCTCACTGCAGAGCTGGCCGCCAGCAGACGTTGGGCTGCGGGCCCATGTTCATCGGCGTGGAACAGCGATGTCGGCCCTACCACGGTCAGCACCGCGGCGATCTTGCCGGTGGCATCGAACACCGGCGCCGACAGGGCATCGACACCGGGCATCAGCAAACCGTGGACATGGTGCAGCCCGCGCTGGCGAATCTGCTCGGCCAGGGCATCGTGCACCTGCTCGTCGGCCAGGGCGTGGGGGCTGCCGGTTGTCAGTTCCTGCTGGCGCAGGTCGAGGGTTTCGCGCTGTGGCAGGTAGGCGTTGAACACCAGCCCGGTGGATGAACTGAGCAGTGGCAGCACCGAGCCCAGTTGAGTGACCACGGTCACCGCCCGCACCGCCGGTTCGATATGCACCACTGTCGCGCCCTGGTTGCCCCACACCGCGAGGAAGCAGGTTTCGTTCAATTCGTCCCGTAGTTCCGCCAGGGGCAGGGTCGCGACTTTCAGTACGTCCATGCTGCCCAGGGCAGCCAGGCCTACCCGCAGTGCTTCGCGGCCCAGGCCGTAGTGATTGGTGGCGCTGTTCTGTTCGGCAAAGCCGCTGGCAATCAAGGCCTGCAGGTAGCGATGCACCTTGCTTGCCGGCATCTGCACATGTTCGGCCAGGCGCGAAAGGGAAGTGGCTGGCGACAGTTCGGCCAGGGCCTTGAGGATGTCGGTACCGACCTCGGCCGAGCGGACTTTCTGTTTACCGGTGCTGTCGCTGATGCTGCGCGGCTTTTCCATGGAGGCATTGGGGTCCCGTGACAAGTGGCGGTCTTTATAGCTTGACGCTCCTGGGCAATCAAATTACGTTATGCGTAATTGGATTACGATAAAAATAACCCAGGCGTGCCGATAGCTCTTGTAAGGGAGTGGTGGCCCCTGCCTATTCCAACTTCCAGGAGGCTCCATGAACCTCGATTCTTCGGCGTCGGCCCTCAGCTACCAATCGGGCTTTGGCAACGAATTTGCCAGCGAGGCCCTGCCAGGGGCGCTTCCCGTCGGCCAGAACTCCCCGCAAAAAGCCCCTTACGGCCTGTACGCCGAACTGTTTTCCGGCACCGCCTTCACCATGACCCGCAGCGAAGCCCGGCGTACCTGGATGTACCGCATCCAGCCCTCGGCCAAGCACCCGGCTTTCGCCAAGCTTGCGCGCCAGCTGGCAGGCGGCCCCCTGGGTGAGGTCACCCCCAACCGCCTGCGCTGGAGCCCCCTGCAGATTCCTGGTGAAGCCACCGATTTCATCGACGGCCTGGTGGCCATGGTGGCCAACTCGGCGGCGCAGAAGCCGGCGGGTATCAGCGTCTATCACTACCGTGCCAACCGCTCGATGGAGCGGGTGTTCTTCAATGCCGATGGCGAGCTGCTGCTGGTGCCGGAGCTGGGCCGCCTGCGCATCGTCACCGAACTGGGCATGCTGGACCTGGAGCCATTGGAAATCGCCGTGCTGCCTCGCGGGCTGAAATTCCGCATCGAACTGCTGGACCCGCAAGCCCGCGGCTACGTCGCCGAGAACCACGGCGCGCCGCTGCGCCTGCCGGACCTTGGGCCGATTGGCAGCAACGGCCTGGCCAACCCCCGGGATTTCCTGGCCCCGGTGGCTCATTACGAAGACCTGCGCCAGCCCACCACGCTCGTCCAGAAGTACCTCGGCGAGCTCTGGGGCTGCGAGCTCGACCATTCGCCACTGAACGTGGTGGCCTGGCACGGCAACAACGTGCCGTACAAATACGACCTGCGTCGTTTCAACACCATTGGCACCGTCAGCTTCGACCACCCGGACCCGTCGATCTTCACCGTATTGACCTCGCCCACCAGCGTGCCGGGCCTGGCCAACCTGGACTTCGTGATCTTTCCGCCACGCTGGATGGTGGCCGAGAACACCTTCCGTCCACCGTGGTTCCACCGCAACCTGATGAACGAGTTCATGGGCCTGATCCAGGGTGCCTACGATGCCAAGGCCGAAGGCTTCCTGCCCGGCGGCGCGTCGCTGCACAGTTGCATGAGCGCCCACGGCCCGGACGGCGAAACCTGCACCAAGGCGATCAACGCCCAGTTGCAGCCGGCCAAGATCGACAACACCATGGCCTTCATGTTCGAGACCAGCCAGGTGCTGCGCCCGAGCCAGTTCGCCCTGGAGTGCCCAGAGCTGCAGAACGACTACGATGCTTGCTGGGCCTCGCTGCCCGTCACCTTCAACCCGAATCGGAGATAACCCATGACCTTGCCCACCATCACCCGTAGCTGGGTCGAGTCCGCCAACGGTCACCCCGACTTCCCGTTGCAGAACCTGCCCCTAGGCGTCTTCAGCACCCAGGGTTCGGCGCCCCGCAGCGGGGTCGCCATTGGCGAACAGATTTTCGACCTGGAAGCGGCGCTGGATGCCGGGCTGTTCGAAGGCCAGGCCCAGGCTGCGGTGCAGGCGGCCCGTGGCGGCCAGCTGAATGCGTTCTTCGAACTCGGCCGCCCGGCCCGGGTCGCCTTGCGCGAACGCCTGCTGGAACTGCTCGGCGAAGGCAGCAGCCTGCGCGGCAAGATCGAGGCCCAGGGGGCGAAACTGCTGCCCCTGGCCGCGGACTGCCAGATGCACCTGCCGGCCAAGATCAACGATTACACCGACTTCTATGTGGGCATCGAACACGCGCAGAACGTCGGCAAGCTGTTCCGCCCCGACAACCCGCTGCTGCCCAACTACAAGTACGTGCCGATCGGTTACCACGGTCGCGCCTCCACTATCCGTACTTCCGGTGCCGACGTGCGCCGGCCCAAGGGCCAGACCCTGCCGGCCGGGCAGTCCGAACCGACCTTCGGCCCCTGCGCGCGCCTGGACTACGAACTGGAGCTGGGCATCTGGATCGGCCAGGGCAACGAGATGGGCGAGCCCATCGCCATTGGCGACGCCGCCGAACACATTGCCGGGTTCTGCCTGCTCAACGATTGGTCGGCGCGGGATATCCAGGCCTGGGAATACCAGCCGCTGGGCCCATTCCTGTCGAAAAGCTTCATCACCAGCATTTCGCCCTGGGTGGTGACCGCCGAGGCCCTGGAGCCGTTCCGCCAGGCTCAGGCCCCGCGCCCTGAAGGCGACCCGCAACCGCTGCCGTACCTGCTGGACAAGCGCGACCAGGCCGGCGGTGGCTTCGACATCGAACTGGAAGTGCTGCTGACCACTCGCACCATGCGCGAGCAGGGCCTGCCGGCACACCGCCTGACCCTGAGCAACACTCGGTACATGTACTGGACCGTGGCGCAGATGGTTGCGCACCACAGCGTCAACGGCTGCCAGTTGCAGGCTGGCGACCTGTTCGGTTCGGGCACCTTGTCCGGCCCGCAGAACGGCCAGTTCGGCAGCCTGCTGGAGATCACCGAAGGCGGCAAGAAACCCATCGAACTGGCGTCCGGCGAGGTGCGCAAGTTCCTCGAGGACGGCGATGAAATCATCCTGCGCGGGCGTTGCAGCCGTGAGGGTTTCGCCTCCATCGGCTTCGGCGAATGCCGTGGCACGGTCCAGCCGGCACGTTAAGGGAGAGCCCCCATGCAGCTCTATACCTACTACCGCTCCACTGCGTCCTACCGGGTGCGCATCGCGCTGGCCCTCAAGGGCCTGGAGTTCCAGGCCATACCGGTCAATCTGCTGGTGCCCAAGGGCGGTGCGAATCGCCAGCCGGAGTACCTGGAGATCAACCCTCAGGGCCGGGTGCCGGCCCTGCGGACCGATGAAGGCGACCTGCTGATCCAGTCGCTGGCAATCATCGAGTACCTGGAGGAGCGTTATCCACAGGTGCCGCTGCTGTCCACGGACCTGGTCAGCCGCGCCCGGGAACGGGCGGTTGCCGCGATCATCGGCTGCGACATTCATCCGCTGCACAACTCCAGCACCCAAAACCTGCTACGGGAATGGGGCCATGAGGAAGCGCAACTGCTGGTGTGGATCGACCACTGGATCAGCCAGGGGCTGGCGGCCCTGGAGCAACTGATCGGCGACCAGGGCTTCTGTTTTGGCGATGAGCCGGGGCTGGCCGATGTGTTCCTGATTCCCCAGCTGTATGCGGCCGAGCGTTTCAAGGTGTCCCTGGACGCCTATCCGCGGATCCTCCGGGTCGCGGCCCTGGCCGCCGAGCACCCGGCGTTCCAGGCTGCGCACCCGGCCAACCAGCCGGATACGCCAGCCTGAACCTGCACGCTGCCCGGTATCCGGGGCAGCGTGGCATCCGCATCATCCAGGCCCCGCAACGGGGCCTGAGCGGTCACCGCCTGTGACCTGCGCAACACTGCTGCCCATAACCATAAAAAACCGAACAGGTACTTTGCGATGCAAAATCAGATTGCCAGCTTTCGTGCTGCGCTCGACGCCCGCCCGGTGTCCCGCTACCAGTGGTTGCTCTTGTTGCTTCTCGCCTTGCTGCTGGTCACCGATGGCTACGACGCCCAGGTCCTGGGCTATGTGGTGCCGGCCCTGGCCCAGGACTGGGGGCTGGAGAAGGCCGCCTTCGGCCCGGTGTTCAGCGCCAACCTGCTGGGCCTGACCCTGGGGTCCCTGGCGGTGACGCCCCTGGCGGACCGTTTTGGCATGCGCCGGATCCTGCTCTGTTGCGTGCTGATCTACGCCAGCCTGACGGTGCTGATGGTGTTCGCCAATTCCCTTGAAAGCCTGATGGCCGCCCGTTTTATCTGTGGCATCGGCATGGGCGGGGCGATGCCCAGCGCGATGGCGCTGATGTCCGAATATTCGCCGCCGCGCCTGCGCACCCTGATGGTGACCCTGGCCGCCTGCGGTTTCTCCTTTGGCGGCGCGGCGGGTGGTTTCGTTGCCGCCGGGTTCATCGATCGCTTTGGCTGGGAAGCGGTGTTCCTCGCCGGTGGCATCACGCCACTGCTGCTGTTTCCTTTCCTGCTCTGGCGCCTGCCCGAATCGCTGCCGCGCCTGCTGCGGGACGCGCCGCCCTATGCGCGGCTGCGCAAGGTCACCGCACAGATGCTCCCGGACTGGCAACCGCCGGCCGCAGTGCTCAACAGCGGTGAGCAGGTGGACAGCAAGCTCACGGTGCTGGAGCTGTTCCGCCATGGCTATGCACGGCCGACCTTGCTGATCTGGTCGACCTTTTTCGTCAGCCTGATCCTGCTGTATTTCATGATCAGCTGGTTGCCGACGCTGCTGCTGGAGAGTGGCCTGGCCCTGAGGCAGGCCAACCTGGTGACTTCGATGTTCCTCTTCGCCGGCACCCTCGGCGCGATCTGCATGGCCTGGTTCGCCGACCGCCTGAAACGCAAGGTGCGCCTGCTGGCCGCGGTGCTCAGCGCCGCCGCACTGTGCACCGTGCTACTGGGGTTGAACCACGACAACCCGCGCTACCTGGTGGTGTTCGTGTTTGCCGCGGGCTTCTGCATCATCGGTGGCCAGTTGACCCTGAATGCCTTCGCCAGCAACTTCTACCCGGCCCAGGTGCGCGCCACCGGCACCGGCTGGGCTTTGGGCGTGGGGCGTTTCGGTTCGATCCTCGGTCCGCTATTCGGCAGCATGCTGCTGGCGATGCATATTCCGGTGCAGCAGATTTTCTTCTTCTGCGCGATTCCGGCCCTGCTTGCGGCGTTGTTGATCATCCAGGTGCGTTCGCCCCTGGCGTCGGCCTCAAGTGAGGCGGGGCCGGCCGCGCAACGGCAGGCCCCGCTCAAGTCCTGAGGGGCAGGGTGCTTCAGCGTGCCAGGTGCTTGATCATCGGCACGCAGGCCAGGGTCAGGCCCCGGGGCGACTGGTACTGAGCGATGCGCTCACCGACAAAGCCGCAACGGCGATAAAAGTCGGCGGCATTGAGGGTCGAATCCAGGATCAGGTGGGGCAACTCGGCCTCCAGCGCCCGTTCTTCGAGGTACTCCATCATCTTGCGGCCGATACCACGTCCCATGTAGGCCGGGTCGACGAACACCGCGTCGACCTGCCCGGTCTCCAGGTCGAGCATGCCGCTGGCGGTCACCTGATTGTCGATGACCGCGACATGGCCGGTGTTTTCCACCACTTCGATGAAGTAGTCGCTCAGTTCGCCAGCCGTCCAGATCTGGAGGTCCGCTTCGGGGTAGTGGCCGGCGCACTGCTGGTTGATGGCCTGGTTGCGAATGTCGAAGACTCGTTGTGCGTCGGCGCCGTGGGCTTTTCTGATGAGCATGCTGTGTCCGTTCCCTGGGGTTAGCCGCCCATCCTGCCAGAGCCCGAGCGCTGCTGTCATGCGGCCCTGGCCTGTATCAGCAACAGCCCCCAGCCGGTGGGCAGGGTGCCGTCGGCGCTTTGCAAGTGCCGGGTGGCGTCGTGCAGTTCCTGCTTCATCCTGGCGCGGTTGGCAGGGCTCAGGCGATCCAGGTCGTAGGTGTCGCCGAGGGCAACCCAGAGTTCCTCGAAGGTTGGCGTCCAGGGCAGGTCCAGGTCTTCGAAGTGCAGCGCGGTGAAGTGCCGGCCCAGCAGTTGCCGCCAGCCATCCTCCGACTGCGCCCGTGGGTCCACCAGGGGCAGGTGCGCCAGGTGGTCGCGTCGGGCGGCGGCGCGGAACACCTGCAGGTAGTGCTGGCCCAGTTCCCCGAGGAGAAATTCCCGGCCGACCATCGCTGACAGTTGGCCGCCCGGGACCAGCACTCGATGAGCCTCCTGCAGCACCTGCTCGATATCGCTCATGAGCATCAGCGCCAGGTGGGAAAGCACCGCGTCGACGCTGGCGCTGGCGAGGGAAAGGGCTTGCGCCCGCTCCTCCAGCAGCAGGCCCCGGCCCGCCAGGCGCACATGGGCCGCCTGTAATTCGGTGGCGCTCATGTCGACCCCGAAAAACCGTGCCGTGGGGTGGTGCCTGGCCAGCAGGTCGAGCAGGAAACCGTCGCCGCAACCCAGGTCCAGCACCCGCGCCTCGGGTGGTAGGGCCTTGAGGGTGGTTGCCAGTATGTCGTAGGAGGAACCACGCCCCGCCAGGCTCAGCCCGGCGAAGGCCGGTGGCGTGGTGCCGGGGTGGCGCTGGTGGAAATCCTGGAGGAAGCGTTCGGCGCTGTTCATGCTTTTTCATCCTTGCAGCAGGCGGGTGAGCGGCGGGCATTGTTGCACGGCAGGCGCGGAACCGCGGGGATTCAGTGCACGATGGTGTTGGGCGGCAGGTGCCCGAGGCGTTCGGTCAGGCGCAGGCGCTGGATCGGGTCGTCGCTGAGCAGCAGGGCGTGCTCCAGATCGAAGCGTTCGGCATTCGGGCATTCCAGGCGCTGGTAGAGGCTGGCCCGGGCCAGGTAGTCGGCGGCGCTGCCGTTGCCGATTTCCAGGACCCGTTCGGCATTGATCAGGGCCCCCAGATGGTCGTCGTAGGACAGGTGCAACTGGCGCAGGTTGCGTGACAGGCGCTGGAACATCTGCAGCGGTTCGGCGCTGGCCAGATGCTCGGCGCTGAGTTTGATATGGGCGCCGTACTGGCGCTGCAGCAGTTCCCGGCAATCGTTGGGGTACAGCCGCCGCCCGCCGCACGGGTCCAGCAGGTGGTCGGCACCGGGCACCCGCAGCAGGAAGTGCCCGGGAAAGTTCACCCCCGCCAGCGGCACCTGCAGCCGCTGCGCCAGCTCCAGAGCGATCAGGGCCAGGGCCAGGGGCTGGCCGCGCCGACGCTCCAGGACCTTGTCCATCAGCGCAGCCTGGGGCCGCAGGGGCAGGTGTTCGTCCTGCTGGAAACCCAGGTCGTTGAGCCGGCGCAACAGCGGTTGGCCGAGCTCATTCGCCGGCAGCGTCGGCAGGCTGCTGCCCACTTGCTGCTGCAGTTGCTTGAACTCCTCCAGCAACAGGCCGGGCACCACCTGGGGATCATGCTCGGCAGCAATCCACAGGGCAGCTTCCAGCAGGGCGGGTGGCGAGCGGTGCAGACAGGCGAAAAAAGCTTGGCGCGGGTTCATCTCGATCTCCGACGGATGCCTCGTTTTAGCCTCGTGACGAAGCTTCGTCCAGTGTTGAAATGCGTGGTAGCAGGTTATTTCCCAAAGCCTGCAAAACCCCGGGGCTTATTCCTGCGCGGCGCAGCAAATTCCAGGCGCAAGCCTATACTGGCGTCTACAAGAAGTGATTCGGGAGCCCGTCGATGTTCGCTCTCATGCACAGCACCCGCCTTGAATCGCTGCACCTCAGCGTCGACCCCTGTACCGGGTTGAAGGCAGTGATCGCCATCCACGACAGCCGCCTGGGGCCCGCCCTGGGCGGCTGTCGTTACCTCGCCTACCCCGACGACAGCAGTGCCGTGACGGATGCTGCGCGCCTGGCCCAGGGCATGAGCTACAAGGCCGCCCTGGCCGGCCTGCCCCAGGGCGGCGGTACCGCCGTGATCATCCGCCCCGCCCATGTGGAAAGCCGCGCCGCCCTGTTCGAAGCCTTTGGCCGATGCGTCGAGCAACTGGACGGGCGCTACATCACCGCCATCGACAGCGGCACCTCGGTGGCCGACATGGACTGCATCGCCCAGCAGACCCGTTACGTCACCAGCACCAGTGCCGCGGGCGACCCGGCCCCCCATGCCGCCATGGGAGTGTTCGCCGGCATACGCAGCACCGCCATGGCGCGCCTGGGCAGCGACAACCTGGAAGGCCTGCGGGTGGCGATCCAGGGGCTGGGCAATGTCGGCTATGCCCTGGCCGAACAGTTGCACGCTGCCGGGGCGGAGTTGCTGGTCAGCGATATCGATGCCGGCAAGGTGCAACTGGCCATGGAGCAACTGGGCGCCCATCCCATCGCCAACGATTCTCTGCTCAGCACCCCTTGCGACATCCTCGCACCCTGCGGCCTGGGGGCGGTGCTCAACAGCCTCAGCGTGGCGCAACTGCGCTGCTCGGCGGTGGCGGGTTCGGCCAACAATCAACTGACCAACCTGCAGGTGGCCGATCAATTGGAGCGCCGCGGGATTCTCTATGCGCCGGACTACGTGATCAATTCCGGGGGGCTGATCTATGTGTCCCTCAAGCACCGCAACACGGAACTGCCGGTCATCACCGCCCACCTGTCGAAGATCAGCCAGCGGCTGACGGAAATCTTCGCCCACGCCCAGGCCGAAAAGCGCTCCCCGGCGCGAGTGGCCGATGAACTGGCGGAACGGGTGCTGTACCGCTAGGCATTCTTGCCTTAACCCTTGGCCAGGCTCTGTGTACCATCCGGCTGCGAAGTGCCCACTGACAAGGAATGTATCGACGATGCGTGAAGCGCTGGAGACCGGGCTGGATGAGCAGTTGTCCTGCCTGTTGCGGGTGGGGGCGGACATTCAGGCGGTTCGTGATGTTCTTGTGGCATACCGGGACAAGGGCTTTTGCGCAGAGGCCGTATACAAGCATCTGGCATCACTCCGGCCTGGCGCATCAGAAGAGCTGGAGGACCGAATTCTGGAAGCCATGGATATCGCATCAGGTTTTTGTTCCGCAGGCTCCAGGGTCTGGGACGTCGCGCAATGACAGCGCCAGATATGGCCCCACCATTGACTGGCTGCTCCATCAGGCAACTGCAGTTGTACGCAGCGGCATGCCTGGCGGTTTACTGCGAACGAAAAGGCATTGCTCACCCGTCCATCGATGAGTTGATAAAGCACCTTGAGGGCTACCCGCCAAAGGGCGATCTACTGGCGTGGGAGAGAGCCGGGGCGCTGCTGGCACTCAATGGTCGCGGAGATGATTGGCCCCAGGAGCTTGTCGCCTTGATAGCGCCTGAAGAGGTCGAGGCGTTCTCCTGCATCGTTGACAGCGCAGTTGAGGTGGGAATGGTTGACCTGTATGGGGACTCGACTGAGATGCCCCTGGCCTTCCTGGGCAAGATCACTTCCCTGCTGCATCGCAACGCTATCGAATTGCCTGATTCGCCAGGGGCGACAGCGCTTCAACCGGCCATCGCACAAGTGCCACTCTTGCCTTCCCAGGCATGAAAAAAGCCCTGTGCCTGGGGCACAGGGCTTATTCAATTCGCGTAAAGCCTATTTCGCGGCCTTGGCCGCTTTCGCCGGTTTGGCTGGCGCCTCGGCTTCAACAGGTTGCGGCTCTGCCACAGCCTCCACTACGGGAGCGGGGGCACTGAGCAACTCGGACAACGCGTCCGGCTGGCTCTTGAACGCCTTGGCGAACACATCGCGGTTCTTCGCCATGTAGATCCCGGCTTCTTCCACCTGCTGTTCGCTCAGCGACGGCACGGCTTTGTGCAACACTTCAGCGAGCAATTCAGCCAGTTCGAGCATTTTGTCATGACGGTCAGCTTCGGCTTTATCCATGAACAAGCGCTCCATATCTCGGCTGCTGCGGTATACCACTTCGACGGCCATTCACCACCTCACATGCCTTCACGATAATGGGTCTGTATAAATACTGTATCTATATACAGGTCGAGAGAATAGGCGAAACCTTTTCCCTTGGATAGTGGCTTTTTAATGTAGACGCAATTTTTTTCCCGGGCCGATTGTTACCAGGCCGTGCCTCGTTGCCGGCGGCCACCATCTCATTGAAGGCTCCTGGCCTTTTTTCTGCATGCAGAACAACCGTCACGTCCAATCCGCATCATCCGGTCGAAACGACCTAAGGAAAAACCATCGTGAAAATCAATTGGGCCGAGAACCTGCGGCAGAACGTCCACCAGCTGGCCGAATCCCTGGGCAACCTGTTCGTCGAGTCGTTCCACTACCTGGCGCTGTTCGCCATCGGTGCGGTGACCGCCTGGGCGGCGGTGATGGAATTTTTGCAGATGATCGAGGTGGGCCACATCAAGATCGATGACATCCTGCTGCTGTTCATCTACCTGGAGTTGGGGGCGATGGTCGGCATCTACTTCAAGACCAACCACATGCCGGTGCGTTTCCTGATCTACGTGGCGATCACCGCGCTGACCCGGTTGCTGATCTCCAACGTCTCGCACCACAACCCGCCGGACCTGGGCATCATCTACCTGTGCGGCGGCATCCTGTTGCTGGCCTTCGCCATCCTGGTGGTGCGCTACGCCTCGTCGCAGTTCCCTTCGGTGAAGATCGAGCATCCGCAGCGCAAGATCGGCGCGGGCTCCGGCGAACACCCGGAAGTGGAGAAGGGCGAGCTCTAGAACCTCAGGGCCGGCGGCGCGAGCTTCCGGCCGGTGGGCGGCGGCAGGCCCAGGCTGTCGCCGTTGGTCATGGCTTCGAGAATGGCCACGGCACTGTGGCCCTGCTCGATGGCGATACCAAACTGAATGCTTTGCACCAGGCGCTTGATGCGCTGCGGGTCATTGCGCTGGGCCGCGCTGATCATGCGCTTGGCCACCACGCGGCCACCTTCGGACAAGGTCAGCATGATGCTGCCGTCCAGGCCCTGGATGCTCAGGTTGACCTGGTATTGCGGGGTGAAGGTGTCGGTAATCAGTTGAAAAGGGTTGTCCATGATGCGTCACCGCCTGATTGGATCGTGCAGTCATTGACCGGCAGGGCGCGGAATTAGTTCGCGATTCCGGACCACTGGCCAGTCGTTCGCCGAGGGGGGCCAACGTCCGTATTCCTCCCCCGGGACAAAGCAAGGGACATGCCGGGAAACGCGCCGGGCAATGAATACGGGGACAAAAAAGCGGACCACGAGGTCCGCTTTTTTTATCCCGGCCCGATTCAGGGCACGACTGAATAAATGATCGCAGACAGTGCGACCAGCCCGATCAGCACCACGAACAGGTTCGACAACTGGCCCGAATACTGGCGCAGTGAAGGCACCCGCCGGATCGCATACATCGGCATCAGGAACAGCAGGCAGGCGATTACCGGTCCGCCCATGGTCTCGATGATGTGCAGGATGCTCGGGTTGAAGGTGGCCACGGCCCAGCACGTGAGGATCATGAACAGCGCGGTGATCTTTTCCAGGCTGCTGGAGGACAGCGAGCGACCCCGCAGGTTTTTCACGATCAGGCCCTGGAAGCCTTCGCTGGCGCCGATGTAGTGGCCCAGGAACGACTTGGTAATGGCCACCAGGGCGATCAGCGGGGCGGCATAGGCAATCACCGGGGTCTGAAAGTGGTTGGCCAGGTAGGACAGGATCGAGATGTTCTGTTCCTTGGCCGCTACCAGGTCCGCCGGCGACAGGGCCAGCACGCAACTGAAGCAGAAGAACATCACGGTCAGCACCATCATGCCGTGGGCCGTGGCCAGGATACCGCTGCTCTTGGCTTCGGCCTGCGGGCCGTAATGGCGCTTCTGATCCAGGGCGAAGGCCGAGATGATCGGCGAATGGTTGAAGGAAAACACCATCACCGGGATCGCCAGCCACAGGGTCTTGAAGAACAGCGGCAGGGGCATGCCTTCGCCGGCCGAGGCGAAGAACGCGCCGTTCCAGTTGGGGATCAGGCTCAGGGCCAGTAGCAGCAACGCGGCGACGAACGGGTAGACCAGCAGGCTCATGGCCCGCACGATCACGCCCTGGCCGCAGCGCACGATGGCCATCAGGCCGAGGATCAGCAGCAGCGATAGCAACGCCCGCGGCGGTGGAGTCATGTGCAGCTGGTGTTCCATGAAACTGCTCAGGGTGTTGGTCAGCGCGACGCTATACACCAGCAGGATCGGGAAGATGGCAAAGAAGTAGAGCAGGGTGATCAGCTTGCCGGCGCCGACCCCGAAATGCTCCTCGACCACTTCGGTGATGTCTCCGGAGCGTCCGGAAAGAACGAAGCGGGTCAGGCCGCGGTGGGCGAAGAAGGTCATGGGGAAGGCCAGCAGCGCCAGCACGATCAGCGGCCAGAAGCCGCCGACCCCGGCGTTGATCGGCAGGAACAGGGTGCCAGCGCCGATGGCAGTGCCATACAGACCGAGCATCCAGGTGGTGTCGTGCTTGCTCCAGCCTTGGCGGGCGCTGGTGGTGTCGCGGGGTGTGGCTACAGCAGGGTTTTGGGCAGCAGGTGTCGGTACATCGGTCATCGTTATCGCCTCGTTATTATTTTTGCTCGGGCTCACGTAGTGCGGACGGTCAGGGAAGGCTCCTCAGCATTCCACCCAGCTCACCGCCAGGCCGCCCCGTGAAGTCTCTTTGTATTTGTCATGCATGTCGGCGCCGGTATCGCGCATGGTGCGGATCACCCGGTCCAGGGAGATGAAGTGCTTGCCGTCGCCGCGCAGGGCCATCTGGGTGGCGTTGATCGCCTTCACCGCGGCAATCGCGTTGCGTTCGATGCAGGGCACCTGCACCAGCCCGCCTACGGGGTCGCAGGTCAGGCCGAGGTTATGCTCCAGGCCGATTTCCGCGGCATTGCACAGTTGCTCCGGGGTCGCCCCGAGGATTTCCGCCAGCCCGGCGGCGGCCATGGCGCAGGCCGAGCCCACTTCGCCCTGGCAGCCGACTTCGGCGCCGGAGATGGAGGCGTTCTTCTTGCACAGGATGCCCACGGCGGCGGCACCGAGGAAAAAGTTGAGGATGTCGTCGTCACAGGCCTGCGGGTTGAACTTCATGTAGTAGTGCAGCACCGCCGGGATGATCCCCGCCGCGCCGTTGGTGGGCGCGGTGACCATGCGCCCGCCGGCGGCGTTTTCCTCGTTCACGGCCAGGGCATAGAGGTTGACCCACTCCATGGCCGAGAGGGTCGAGGTGATGACATTCGGCTTGCCGATTTCCAGCAGGCTGCGGTGCAGCTTGGCGGCGCGGCGGGGTACCTCGAGGCCGCCGGGCAGGATGCCTTCGTGGCGCAGGCCCTGTTCCACGCATTCGCGCATCACCGACCAGATGTGCAGCAGGCCGCTGCGGATCTCGGCGTCGCTGCGCCAGGCCCGTTCATTGGCCAGCATCAGTTCGCCGACCCGCAGCTTATGGGTCTTGCACAGGGCCAGCAGTTCAGCGGCACTGTTGAAGTCGTAGGGCAGTTGGACGCCGGTGGTGGTTTCGGCACCGGCCTCGACCTGGGCCGCTTCGATGATGAAGCCGCCACCCACCGAGTAGTAGGTCTGCTCCAGCAGCTTGCCCTGCTCGCCAAAGGCGGTCAGGGACATGGCGTTGGGGTGGTAGGGCAGGCTTTCGTCCAGCAGGAGCAGGTCCTGCTGCCAGTCAAAGGCAATGGGGCTGTGCCCACCCAGCAGCAGTTGGCCGCTGTCGCGCAACTGCTGGATGCGCGGGTTGATGCTGGTGGGGTCGATGCTGTCTGGCCATTCCCCCATCAGCCCCATGACACTGGCGCGGTCTGTGGCATGGCCGACGCCGGTGGCGGACAGCGAACCATAGAGACGGATCTGTACCCGCTGCACCTGGTCTTGCAGGCCCTGCTCGAACAGCGCCTGGGCGAAGGTCGCGGCGGCGCGCATCGGGCCCACGGTGTGGGAGCTGGAGGGGCCGATACCGACTTTGAAGAGATCGAAAACACTGATAGCCATGCTAAAGCCTTACAAGCAATGGAAGGTGGATCGCTGCCATTTTTTGTAGGCCAAGCGCAATGTCGGCGATACTGCCCGCCTCGGTCAGCACTGACCAACGAAACTTCCTAAGAGATCCTTTAGCAGGGCTAAACGATGAGCCGACAATTTCATGCCCAGACCTATGTCTGGCTGCATGTGTTTTCCTGTGCCGCGCGGCACCTGTCTTTTACCCGTTGTGCAGAAGAGCTGCACATCACCCCGGGGGCGGTCAGCCAGCAGATCCGCCAGTTGGAGGAACGCCTGGGTTTTCGCCTGTTTCACCGGCGGCCCCGGGGGGTGGAGCTGAGTGCCGAAGGCCAGCGGCTGGCGCTGACGGTGAGCGAGGCCTACGGCAGCATCGACGCGGAACTGCGGCGCCTGGATGCGGGGATGATCGGGGGGACCTTGCGCTTGCGCTCGATCCCGTCGTTTCTCGGCAAGTGGCTGACTCCGCGCCTGCCGCGCCTGCAGCAGCGTTATCCGGAGATCCAGCTGCGGCTGGTGGCCGAAGACAGCAGCGTGGCCCTGCACGAGGGCGACTTCGACCTGGCCATCGACCTGAACGACGGCAGCTACCCCGGCTTGCAGTCCACCGCGTTGCTGGATGAGCAGGTTTTCCCGGTGTGCGCCCCGAGCCTGCTGCGTGGGCGCCCGCCGCTGCACGGTCCGGCGGACCTGGCGCACTTTGCGCTGTTGCACGACATCACCGCCTGGCGCGGCAGCTATGAATACGCCGAGTGGGAGTTCTACCTCAATGCCATCGGCTTCGAGGGCGCGGACGTGCGTCGTGGCCATACCTTCAATCGCAACCACCTGACCATCGAGGCGGCGATTGCCGGCATGGGCGTGGCGATTGCCCGGCGCACCCTGCTCAATGACGAACTGGAGCGTGGCACCCTGATCGTGCCTTTCGGCCTGGCGGTGCCCAACCACAAACGCTACGTGCTGCTCTATGCGCCGGGCGCACTGAGCCATCCGGGCGTACGCGCGGTGCATGACTGGCTGGTGGAGGAAGCGGAGATCTTTCGCGGCTTGCACCCTCTGGGCGAGGAGCAGCTGTGAGCAGTTTTGACTGACGCATGGGGCGGGCTAACTCCCGACCTTAACAGCGCCTTTGCGGTTTGTCCGGCTTTATTTGCGTATGAATATTTATCTTTTTTAAGGGGTTGAAATGTTCGTCGCCGTGCCTAATTGTGTAATCAAGAGGTCATGAAATGCAGGTTCATACGCATTGCCTTGACCCTCTTACGAGCAAGCTGAAATAAGGGAAGAACTATGCAAATCCAAGTCCATAGCGATAACCATATTCAAAGCAGCCTTCGGATGGAGGAGTGGGTGCGCAGCACCGTTGAAAGCACGCTCGAACGCTACGAAGAAGACCTGACCCGGGTAGTGGTCCACCTGCGGGACGAGAACGGCGGCAAGTCGGGTCCGGACGATATGCGCTGCCAGCTGGAAGCCCGTCCGAAAGGTCACCAACCGGTTTCCGTGACCCACAAAGCCGACACCCTGGAGCAGGCCCTCGACGGCGCCACCGTCAAGTTGGAAAGTGCCCTGGAGCACATGTTCGGCAAATTGCGCGGCAAACGTGCGGCAGCGGTGCCCACAGCCGATGGCAGCGAGGCAGATGCCCTGCTCGAAGAAGAATTCCTGGAGAACCAACAGGCCGCGCTCAATAGCTGACGGCCGAGTTTCACCCCCCAACCGGACGGGCCTGCATTGCAGGCCTGTTTTGCTTTGTGGGGAAAATTAATCAGAACGCCACGGAGGTCTGCACATAGAGCGTGCGTGGCTCGCCTACGTACTTGCCCTTGTTGTTGTCGTCGAAGGAACGGGTGAAGTACTGGTGGTTGAAGATGTTCTTCACCCCCACCGCCACGTTCAGGTCCGACAGTTGCGGGCCGAAGTCATACCCGGCGCGGGTGCTGAACAGCATGTAGCCGGGGATGCGCCCGGTGCTGCCATCGGCGCTTTCGGCACGGGTGTTGGCATTGTCGGCAAACTGGCTGCTCTGGTAGCTGCTGTCGAGGTTGAGCTTCCATGGGCCTTCGGTATAGCTCACCCCCAGGGTGCCCTTGTGCTTGGAAGAGAAGGGCACGCGGTTGCCCTTATTCGGGCCGTCTTCACGAATGGTGGCATCGACATAGGCGTAGGTGGCGTAGACATCGAAGCCCGCCAGCGCCGGGGCCAGGTCATCCAGGGCGTAGCTGACGCTGCTCTCGATACCCTGGTGGCGAGTCTCGCCCCGGGCGATCACCGTGTCGTTGGTCTGGTTGCTGTCGTACTGGTTGTCGAAGTTGATCAGGAAAGCGCCGATCTCCGCCCGCAGGGTGCCGTCGTCATAGCGGGTGCCCAGTTCCCAGGTGCGGGCTTTCTCCGGCTTGACCTCGCCACTGGCCACGCGGTTGGGCATCTGGCTGTACTGCACGCTGCCGAAGGAGCCTTCGGTGTTGGCGTAGAGGTTCCAGCTCTCGTTGAGGTGGTACATCACATTCAGCGCCGGCAGCGCGGTGTTGTAGTCACCCTTGTATTTGACGTGGGTGAGGTTGTTGCTCTGCTGCGACTCGATCATCTCGTAGCGGATGCCCGGGGTCAGGGTCCACTTGCCGATATCGATCCGGTCATCGACGAAGAACGCATGGGCCTCGGTGCCGCCACGGGTGTCGCGGTCATTGCGGCTGTTGCTGGTGGGCAGTTGCTGGTTGGCGGTCAGCGGCGTGCGATAGCGCAGTTCATGACCGGCTTCGTTGATGTAGCGGTAGCCGACGCCCACTTCGTGGCTGCTGTCTCCCAGGTCGAAGCCTTGGGCGAAACGGGTTTCCAGGCCGCGTACCCAGTATTCGCGAGGCGACAGGGAGAGGAAGCTGCCCTGGTCCAGGTAACCGCTGCGCAGGGTCTTGGTGAAGAAGCTGTTGACGGTGAATTCGCGGCGATCTTCCTGGTAGCGGTAGCCGACGTTGAACATCGTGCGCCGGCCCCAGAACTTGTCGTAGGGGCGGGTCGACTGGTAAGGGTCGGCCTTGTAGTCCGCCACGTTCAGGCCGCCGGGCATGTCCGCCTCACCTTCGTAGTACTGGGCCATGGCATTGAAACTGTTGGCTTCATCGAGCTGGTACTTGCCCTTGAGGATCAGGTCGTCGATCTGCGTGTCGCTGTGTTCGCGCCAGTCGCCGCCGCGGGTGCCGGAGTACAGCAGGGCGCCGCCCAGGCCGTTGTCGGCGGTGCCACCGGCCAGCAGGTTGCCGGTGGTCTTGAAGCCGTCATGGCTGGAGGAGGGGCTGGTTTCGGTCTGGAAGCCGCCCTTGACCGTCGGCGCGTCGGGAATTGCCCGGGTCACGAAGTTGACGATGCCGCCGACGTTCTGCGGGCCATAGCGCACCGCGCCACCACCGCGCACCACGTCCACGGCATCCATGTTGCCCATGCTGATGGGGGCAAACGAAAGTTGCGGCTGACCATAGGGGGCGAAGGGTACCGGGATGCCGTCCATCAGCACCGTGGAGCGCGAGGCCAGGCGCGGATTGAGGCCGCGGATGCCGAAGTTCAGCGCCATGTCGTGGCTGCCGGTGCCGTTGTTGTCCGGTGCGTTGACCCCGGGAATCCGATTGAGCACGTCCCGCGCCTGGGTGGCGCCCTGGCGTTCGAACTCCTCGCGACGGATCACGTCCCGGGCCCCTGGGTGCTCGAACACATCGCTTTGCTGGGCATCGCCGAGCCAGTCGCCGACCACGCTGGAGGCGCCCAGGTGCAGCGGCTGCGCAGCGGCCTCGGGGCTGGCCGGTTGCAGGCTGAAGGCATTGCTGCCCTCGGCCCGGGCTTGCAGGCCGGTGCCTTGCAGCAGAACGTTCAGGCCTTCCTGCGGGCTGTACTGGCCTTGCAGGCCACGGCTTTGCACGCCATTGGTGACGTGTGAACCGAAAGAGATCAGCACCCCGGCTTGCCGGCCAAACTGGTTCAGGGCGTTTTCCAGCGAGGTCGGGGCGATGTGATAACTCTGGGCCTGGGCCTCGGCGGCCTGGACCAGGGGCAGGCTGGCCAGGCTCAGGCTGGCCCCCAGCAGCAAGTGGCGCAGGGTACGGGCCAGAGGCGTGAGGCAGGTGGGTTGCTCGGTCATGAAGGTGGGTCCTGAGAAGGGGGAATCAAGGTGGCTTTCCTTCTCTGTCACTTGATCCTGGGGAAACGGCTCATGGGCGGTGGTTTTTTTTCGGTGCCGGGGCGGGCGGCGATTGGTTTGCGGGGGCTTGGGTGAGGCCCGGGTCAAGGGCGCGTCCCCTGCGGAGCCGGTTGCAGCCCGCGGCAGCGGCGACAGAGTGCCGTCAGGTGCGGGCCTGGACGGTGACCCAATAGCGGGTGAAGCGACGTACCTTGACCGGCAGGCTGATCTCCAGCAGGTCGAGAATCCGCTCGCTGTCATCCAGGGGGTAGCTGCCGGAAATCAGCAGGTCCGCCACCTGTGCATCACAGTTGAGCTGACCGCGGCGGTAGCGCCCCAGTTCGTCGAGAAAGTCCGCCAGGCGCATGTGCGCTGCCACCAGCATGCCTTCGCTCCAGGCGCCGCTGCCGGCATCCAGGGCCCGGGGAGCTTGCCAGCTGTTGCCGGTGAAATTCAGTTGCTGCCCGGCCGCCACCTGGGGCGGGGTTGTGGCGTAGTCCAGGGGCGTCACGCCGACGGTTCCGGAGAACACCGCCAGTTGGGTGTAATGCTTGAATTGGCGCAGGTTCAGCCGCGCGCCTTGCGGGCTAACCTGCCCTTGTGCGGTCTGCACCCGCAGCGGCCGGGCATCCTTGGCACTGGTGAGCATGATCTCGCCCTCCAGCAGGCGGATCAGCCGTTGCTGGCCATCAAAGCGCACATCCACCGCGCTGCTGGTATTGAGCTGCAACTGGCTGCCGTCGCTCAGTTGCAGTTTGCGCCGCTGCCCCAGGGGGCTGCGGTAATCCGCCAGCAGTGGCGGCAGCGGGTTGTGTTCGCGCAGGCCCCAGGCGGCGGCCGAGCCGGCGCCGAGAATCAGCAACAGCTTCAGTGCCTGGCGCCGGCTGGCGGATTTCGGCGCGTTCAGGGCGGCGTGGGCCAGGGGTGAAGACAGGCCACGCAGGCGCTGGTTGACGCGCTGGATATGCTCCCAGGCCCGCTGATGTTCGCTGTGGGCATCGTGCCATTGCTGCCAGGCCTGTTGCTGGCGCGGGCTCAAGGGCCCGCCCTGCATTTCGATCAGCCAGTGCACGGCCTGTTCGGCCACCTGGTTGCTGAAATCGGGCTGGCCATTGAGGTGTGGGTTCATCGAGGCACTCACAGGGCGAAGTAGCAGCGCATCGCCGCTTTGTTCAGGTGGCGTTTGACCGTGGCGATGGAGATGTTCAGCTCCCGGGCGATTTCGCCGTAGGTCAGGCCGTCCAGCTGGCACAGCAGAAAGGCTCGCTTGACCGGTCGCGGCAGGCCGTCGAGCAGGCTGTCCAGATCCATCAGGGTTTGCAGGATGATGGCCCGCTCTTCCTCGGAGGGCGCCACCTGTTCAGGCATCTGCGCCAGGGTTTCCTGATAGGCACGCTCCAGGTCCTGGCGCCGGTAGTGGTTGAACAGCACGCGCTTGGCGATGGTGGTGAGAAACGCCCGGGGTTCGATCAGGGCCGGTGTTTCCCGGGCGCTGAGTACCCGGATGAAGGTGTCCTGGGCCAGGTCTGCGGCGCTGTGGGGGCAGCCGAGCCGGCGCCGCAACCAGGTGTTCAACCAGCTGTGATGGGCCTGGTAGAGGCCTTCGACGGTAGCGGTGTGGGACAAGCCGGACGCTCCTGCACCGAGCTGGCGCATAAGAGAACAAGAATTGTTCGCATTGTAGTGGGGCGATATGGCATTCGGCAATCCGCCCGCATCGCCGGCAGCCAGTGGCTGTGCCTGGGCTTTTTTGCATATGAGAATATTTATCATTATTATCGTGCGCCTGTTGGCTCCGGGTGCTTGCGTGGCATCCCGGGCTTCTCCCTTCGTATCCAGGTCCAAACATGAAAAGCAAGGCCGGCGGGCTCCCCGCTTCCTATCGTCTGGCGGTTGCCTCGCGGGTCTGCGCCGCAGTCCTGGGGGGCTACCTGCTGGCGGCGCTGTCCAGTGTCTGCCTGACCCTGTTGCTGCCTGGCCCCAGGGTCGATGCCGTGCTCAGCGGGATGCTCCTGTCCTTCGTGTTCTACCTGCTGGCGGTGCTCTGGTGCTTCGCCTGTCGCAGTGCCTGGCAGGCCTGGGCCGGGGTATTGCTGCCGAGCCTGGTGCTGGCGCTGGTGAGCGGCAGTCTCTACTGGGCGGCCTGGTCATGAAGGAGGGGTTGCGGCAATCCATGGCCTGGCTGCACACCTGGAGCGGGCTGCTGCTGGGCTGGTTGCTGTTCGCGATTTTCTTCACCGGCACCCTGTCCTACTTCAAGGCGGAAATCACCCACTGGATGCAGCCCGAGGCGCCGGCCCGCGCCCTGAACGCCGACGTCAGTCTGGAGCTGGCCCAGCGCTACCTGGAACAGCACGGCCAGGGCGCCCAGCGCTGGTTCATCGACCTGCCGGACCCGCGCCAGCCGCTGCTGGCGGTGGCCTGGCAGGCGCCGAGCGCCCCCGGCGAGCGCGGGGTGTTCACGGAAAAGCTCCTGGACCCCGGTACCGGCAGCGAAGTGCATGTGCGCGATACCCGTGGCGGCGAGTTCTTCTACCGCTTCCACTTCCAGTTGCAGATGCCCTATCCCTGGGGTCGCTGGCTCTCGACCCTGGCGGCCATGGTGATGTTCGTGGCGCTGATCAGCGGCATCATCACCCACAAGAAAATCTTCAAGGACTTCTTCACCTTCCGCCCGCGCAAGGGCCAGCGCACCTGGCTCGACGGGCACAACGCGCTGGGCGTGCTGGTGCTGCCGTTCCACTTGATGATCACCTACAGCAGCCTGGTGATCTTCATGTCCATGGTCATGCCGGCGAGCATCCAGGTGGCCTACAAGGGTGACAGCAACGCCTACTTCAAGGACCTGCGGCCGGCCAGCAACAACACCCCGGCGGCCGGTCGGGCAGCGCCCCTGACCGCCCTCGACCCGCTGCTCGAACAGGCCCTGGACCATTGGCCGGGGGGCCGGGTGCAGCGGCTGGTGATCAATCACCCGGGGGATGCCAACGCTTCGGTGCACGTCATGCGCCACAGCGCCGACCGGGTGGTGCGCGATGGGGGCAGCACCCTGTCGTTCAACGGGGTCAGTGGCCAGCTGTTGCAGGCCAGTCCGGAACAATCCCTGCCCAAGGTCATCAGCGGCAGTTTCTATGGTTTGCACATGGGGCTGTTCGCCGGTCCGCTGTTGCGCTGGCTGTACTTCGCCTGTGGCCTGGCAAGCACCGCGATGATCGGCACCGGCCTGGTGCTCTGGCTCGGCAAGCGCCAGCTCAAGCACGCCAGGAGCCCGGCGCTGCCCTTCGAGCTGCGTCTGGTGCAGGTGCTGAACCTGGCCAGCATGGCCGGGCTGGTGCTGGCTGTGGCCGGATTCTTCTGGGCCAACCGGCTGTTGCCGGTGACCCTGGCCGAACGTGCCGATTGGGAGGTCAACGGCTTCTTCATGCTGTGGGGCCTGAGCTTGCTGCATGCCGTGCTGCGGCCGGAGCGTCGTGCCTGGGTCGAGCAACTGAGCCTGGCGGCCTTGCTGTTCGCCGGCATTCCTTTGCTGGACGTCCTGACCAGCCCGAGCCGGGCCGACGGCCTCATGGTCCGCGGCGACTGGATGCTGGCGGGCTTCGACCTGACCTGCCTGGGCAGCGGCCTGTTCCTGGCCTGGGCGGCGCGCAAGATGCATCGCGGCCAGCCGGCGGCGGCCCGTGCCGCACGACATCGGCCACCGGCCCCTGACACCGAGGTGAACTGAATGCTGCTGGCGCTGCTGCTGTGCTTTGCCGGATTCACCGGCCTGTGCCTGTCCCTGGACCGGCATCACGGTGAGCTGCTCGGGCACAAGCCTTCGGCCCTGCGCCGCCACGGCCTGCGCCTGGGCGGCTGGCTGTTGCTGGGCCTGTCGCTGGCAGCAGCAGTGCAGGGCACCGGCTGGAGCCTGGGGCTGGTGCAGTGGTGCGCGGTGCTGATGTTCAGCGCCTTGCTGCTGGTGCTGCTGTTGCCCTATCGGCCGCGCCTGGTGCTGACGATGGCGGGGGCCAGCCTGCTGGCCAGCCCGGTCGCGGCCCTGGCCCACTTCTGAGCGGACCGACGATGATGAGCACCCTGCCACCGGAGCCTGCCGAGGGGGATCACCCTGATCCGCAGGGCAGCCGTGCGCATTTTCTCCAGGTGTTCCTGTCCCAGCGTTCGCAGATGGAGGCCCTGGTCAGCCGCCGGGTCGGTTGCCGGGCCACCGCCGCCGACCTGGTGCAGGACCTGTTCCTGCGCTTCTGGCGCCGGCCCCTGGTGCAGGTCGAGGAACTCAGCACCTACCTGCTGCGTTGCGCCGGCAATATCGCCATCGACCACCTGCGCAGCGAGGGCGCGCGAGTGCGGGTCAATGAAGGCTGGCTGCCAGAGCAGCAGGACAACCAGGGCAGCGAGCCCCAGGCGGCGCTGGAAGCCGGCAACGACCTGCGGCATGTCGAAGCGGCCCTGCGCAGCCTGCCGCAGCGCACCCGGCAGATCTTCCTGCTCAACCGCATCCACGGGCGCAAGTACGCCGAGATCGCCAAGGCCTTGGGCTTGTCCCAAAGCGCCGTGGAAAAACATATGATGCGCGCCCTCGAAGCCTGCAAGGCCAGCCTGCGGGAAGCCCCGGGCACGCGCACGCCAAGGAATGCACCGTGAACCACCGCACGAGTATCTGCCCGACGCCCGCTCAGGAGCAGGCCGCGCTGGCCTGGCTGAGCCTGCTCCACGATCAGCCCAGCAGTGGCGACCAGGCCACCTTCAGCCAGTGGTTGCAGGCCGACCCCGCGCATATCGAGGCCTATGCCCAGGCCCAGGTGGTGTGGGAGCTGAGCGAGCAGCCGGCGCGCACCCTGGCCGATGAAGACGCCTTTGCCCTGCACGGCCTGCTGCGTTCCATGGATGCTGCCAGGGGCCGGGCCCGACGGCGCTGGTCGGCGGGGCTGGCGCTGGCCGCCAGTGTATTGCTGGCGGTGGCCCTGGGCGCCGGCTGGCAGCCCGGGCGCTGGGTCGATGACCTGGGGGCCGACTACGTTTCCGCGCCGGGCCAGGTGCGCACCCTGATCCTGGCCGACCAGAGCCAGGTGACCCTGGATGCCGACAGCGCCATTGCCGTGGATTTCAGCCGCGGCGAGCGCCATGTGCAGCTGCGTCGCGGCGCCGGTTTCTTCAGCGTCAGCCACACCGGCGAGCCCTTTGTGGTGGACGCGCAAGAGGGGGAGGCGCGGGTGCTGGGCACCCAGTTCGAAGTGCGCCTGCAGCCGGGCGGGGCCCAGGTCACGGTGCTGTCCGGCCGGGTGGGGGTCACGCCGGCCAAGGGCGCGGCGCAGCAGGTGCTCGGCGCCGCGCAGCAAGTGGCCTACGGACATGGCGTTGCGGCCCCGCTGCACGCTGTCGACAGTGAGGCGCAACTGGCCTGGCGCCAGGGCTGGCTGAACTATTACCACGCGCCTCTGGCCGAGGTGGTGGACGACCTGCGGCGCTATTTCCCCGGGCGTATCCTGCTGCTCAACGATGAACTGGCGGCGCGGCGCATCAGTGGCAGTTTCTCCAGCAAGGACCCGCAGGCGGTCCTCGATTCACTGCAGGCGGTGCTCGGCTTCCAGCAGCATCGGGTTCTCGGGAGGTTCATCGTCCTGCGCTGAGAACCGCGTCCCAGAGCCCCCGAACATTCATCGTTATCACTCCGTTCTGTCACCAAACCGTTACATCAGACGGGGATGATCTGCGCATTCCTGAGCACATGGTCAGGATCGGCGAGGGTTGTGATTCAGCTCTCACAAGGGAGGGATAGCTGAAGCGGGAGCAAGACGATGCGCAGCTGGGATGTAGCTAAAAAGAAAAAAGCTCATATCGAGATCATTCCGATGATCGATGTGATGATGTTTCTGCTGGTGTTCTTCGTACTCATCAGCCTCAACGTGATCCCGGCCGTAGGGATCAAGACGCAGTTGCCGGTCGCCAGTACCGCGCAACAGTTGAAGCCGCAAAACAAGGCAGTGATCACCCTGGGTCTGCAAGAGCGCCTGCAACTCGATGGCCAGGACCTGGATGAAAGTGCATTGCTGGCGCAACTCAAAGTGTTGAACGACAGCAGTGAAAAGTTGGTGATCATTATCAACAGCGATCAGGGCGTGGAAGTTAAACGCCTGGTTTCGGTGATGGACTTGCTCAAGGGCAATGGCTTCTCTTCCGTCTCCATCGCTACACGCAAGTCCTGACGCCATGTTCAGTCTCTATAGAACTCGCAAGTTGCTTGCGTGCCTGCTGCCGGCTGGCCTGTTGCTGCTGGTGATCTATACCAGCCAGTTGCAGCAGTTGCAGATCAAGCCGGTGTATGACGAAAGCACCGTGGAAATCGCCCTGGTCGATGCCGCCGAACTGCTAGCGGCGGCCGAGCCACCACCGCCACCGCCTGAGCCGTTGCCCATCGAGCCCGAGCCGCCGCAGGTGGTGCCGGAGGAAGAACCGCTGGTGATCGAGCCGCCGAAACCCAAGCCGGTGGTCAAGCCCAAGCCGCCGGTGCCCAAGCCCATGGTGGCCAAGCCTGCGCCACCCAAGCCGGCCCCGGCCCCGGCCGTGGCCCAGAACGCCCCCACCGCGCCGCAGCCCGCAGTGGCCGCCGCGCCGAAACCGGTGGCCGCACCGGCTCCCGTACCTGCTCCGGCCACCGCGCCCGCGGCGCCCAGTAGTGCAATCAAGGAAAGTCTGTACACCGCCGCTTTGCGCAAGGAACTGGAAAAGCACAAGCAATACCCCAGCGGCCGCGAGGCCTCGCTGCAACGTCCCCAGGGCGATGTGGTGATCTGGCTGGAAGTCGATCGGGCCGGCAACGTGCTCGACAGTGGCATCGAAAACAAGGCGCCGAACATGTTGCTCAATCGCGCGGCGCAAACCAGTTTGCGCCGCGTGGAGAAAGTTTCGCCGTTTCCCTCGGACGCGTTCTCCGGCAAGAACAAGCAACGTTTTACCGCGACCTTTAGTTACAACGTGGAATAAACCCATCACCTATTAACGAAAGTTGTAAGCAAGGGATTGACCCGTGAAGATCAATAAACTTTATGCCCTGCTTCTGGCATCGGGCCTGGGCAGTTTTGCGCCACTGGTTTTGGCCGACGATACCGTGGACGTAGGTTCGGTGAACGTTGCTGGTAAACAGACCCTGGGCAACGGCCACATGATCAAGGAAGAAAGCGCCAAGGGCCGCTCCACCGTGACCAAGGAGGCCATGGATCAGATGGCCCCCACCGCCAACGCCGTGGACAAGCTCAAGTACACCCCGGGGATCAACGTTTCCAGCACCGACGCCTCGGGCCTGAGCGGCACCAACTTCACCATGCGCGGGATGAACTCCGACCAGGTCGGGCTCTCCGCCGACGGTTTCCCGATCAACGACTCGGGGGACTACAGCATCTACCCGAACCTGATGGGCGACCCGGAAAACTTCAGTGAAGTCTTCGTCACCCAGGGTTCGTCCGAAGCCGACGGCCCGCACATCGGTTCCAGCGGTGGCAACATCGGCCTGGTGACCGTGCGCCCGACCAAGGATTTCGGGGTGTTCGTCAAGCAGTCTGTGGGTTCCAACAACCTGCGCAAATCCTTTGCCCGCCTCAACACCGGCGAGCTGGGGGGCTTCAAGACCTGGGTCTCGGCGTCCCATACCGAAGGTGACAAGTGGAAGGGCAAGGGCACCCTGCGGGCCGACAAGATCGAGTGGAACACCCTGTTCGAAGACGGCAACGGCAACTCCACCAACGCCATCGTCAAGTACAACCTGCAGGAAAACTACAACTACAACAGCGTCAGCAAGTCCCAGTTCCAGACCCAGGGCCGGCGCCTGGACTACTCGGAAAGCACCGCGTTCAAGAACGGCAGCGTGTCCCAGTCCTACAAGCTCAACCGCAATCCCTTCGAAAGCGTGACCGCCTCGGTGACCCAGCGCTTCCAGCTGCGCGACGACCTGAGCCTGACCTTCAACCCGTACTACGTCTGGTCCAACGGCGGCAGTTTCAGCGGCCAGACCGCCACCACCTTGTCCAGCACCTCCAGCCGGGCCGGCAACTATGACCTGAGCGGGCTGCCCAGCGGCACCTACTACCGGCCTTCGTGGACCGAGACCTGGCGCCCCGGCATGACCACCAAGCTCAAGTGGGACCTCAACGAAGAGCACAGCCTGGACGTGGGCTACTGGTACGAGCGCGCCCGCCAGCGCCAGACCCAGCCCTTCATCGGCATCAAGGGCAACGGCGCTCCGGAAAACGTCTGGGGCGACTACAACGGCTCCGATCAACTGGTGGACCGCAACGGCGTGACGGTCCAGGGCCGCCACCAGTACACCGTGACCCCGGCGCAGAAACTCTGGGTGCAGGACACCTGGCAGGCGACCCCGGACCTGACCCTCACCGGGGCCCTGGCCTACCAGTACGTGGAGCGTGATGGCAACAACCTGGGCAGCCTCACCGACAAGCCGGAAAAACGCGACGCCAAGTACCACGAGTTCCTGCCCAGCTTCAACGCCAAGTACCAGGTGGACCCTAACAACCAGGCGTTCTACAACGTCACCCGCAACATGCGCACGCCGCCCAACTACGTGCTGTACAACAAGGGTGATTCCATCAGCCTGAAACCCGAGCTGAGCTGGAATCAGGAACTGGGCTGGCGCTACAGCGAGGAGAACATGGCCCTGAGCGCGACCCTGTTCTACATCACCTTCAAGGACCGGCAGATCTCCACCACCGACCTCAATGGCGACTACGTCGTGGCCAACGTCGGCGAAGTGAAGAACCGTGGCCTGGAGCTGGAGTGGAGCGGCCGCTTGCCGCACAACTTCAACTACTACGCCTCGTACACCTACACCAAGTCCGAGCAGATGGATGACCTGACCAACAAGAACGTGCTGCTGCCGACGTCCGGCAAACAGCTGACCAACGTTCCGGAAAACATGTTCAACCTGAGCCTGGGCTACGACGATTCGCTCTACTACGGCAACGTGGTGGGCAAGTACGTCGGCGCCTTCTACGGCGACCTGACCAACGACGAGAAGATCTCCGGACGCACCGTGTTCGACCTCAATGCCGGTATCCACCTGCCGGTGGACAAGAAGGTGCTGAAGTCCGCGACCCTGCGCTTCTCGATGCTCAACGTGTTCGACAAGGAATACCTGGCGTCGGTACGCACCGTGTCTTTCAACTCGGTAAGGACCAATGGCCTGGCGCCAAGCACCGCCTATTACAACGTGGGTGAAGAACGCACCGCGATGGTCTCCCTGGAAGCTGCGTTCTGATTCGATTCAGGCACAAGAGGAAATGACGATGGACATGAATCTGCTGCACGACATCACCTTCTACACCATGTACGGCGCTGCCGCGATTGCCGCCTTCATCGCGGTGGAGCGGGGCATCTACTTCAGCTTCAGCCTGCGTCAGGCGAAGAAACTGGAGACCGTGCTCAACCCGAAGATGCACAGCGTCGACGATCTGCCCGCCCCGCTGCGCGAGCGCAACAGCCTGCCCCTGGAAATGGTCGCCGAGCTGTTTGCCCACAAGCAGGGGCTGGCCAGCCACAAGGACCTGGAAGATCTCAGCGAGTCGATCTACATCGCCACCCGCAGCAAGCTGATGCATGGCCTGTGGCTGCTGGAAACCGTGGTTACCGCTGCGCCCTTGCTGGGCCTCTTGGGCACCATCCTGGGGATCATCGACACCTTCAAGGCCCTGGCCGAGACCGGCGTCAGCGACCCGGGCGAAGTGTCCAAGGGTATCGGCACCGCGCTGTATGCCACGGCCCTGGGGATCGCCATTGCCCTGGGCAGCATGATCTTCCACAACCACTTCCAGGACCGGGTCGAGCGCATCACCGACCACCTGAAGATCTTGCTGCTGCGCGCCGGCATGGGCACCGCGCTGAAGGCCCCGCCCGCACCCCAGGTGGTCCACGGCAGCCTGCAACCTGCCTGATGACCTGACCTGTAGCCGCTGCCGCGGGCACGGGCTGCGATCGACGGCGAAGCCGGCGCTGTTCCCAGCGCTGTTCTCTGCCTGATCGGCCTGCGCCAGCGGCTTTTTTTCGCTGATCTACCAAGGATTTCTTTCATGTCCCGTCTTCGTCCCATGCCCCGGATGCTGGGGGCACTGACTCTGGCCCTGGTCACCCTGGCCGGTTGCAGCTCGCTGTCTGAACCGCCGCAACCGGTGGCGGTGAACATCGTCGCCATCAACGATCTGCACGGCTACCTGCAAGCCAACCCCTTCAGCTACAAGGACCCCCAGGCCCCGGGCGGCGTGCGCAAGCTTGCGGCCGGCGGCATCGCTACCCTGGGCGGCATGCTTGCCCAACTGCGCCAGCAGGACCCGCAACTGCTGTTCATCGGCGCCGGTGACCTGGTGGGTGGCAGCCCGCCGCTGTCGGCCATGTGGGCCGACGAGCCGACCCTGGACGCCCTGCGCCAGATGGGCATGAAACTCAGCGCCATCGGCAATCACGAACTGGACAACGGCAAGGCCGAGTTCCTGCGCCAGCTCAATGGAGGCTGCCAGTCGTCGCGGCCGGACAAGGCCTGCCAGTTCCGCCCGAACTACCCCGGCAGCGGCTTCCCCTACCTGGCGGCCAACCTGCTGGACAGCGACACTGGCAAGCCGTTGCTGCCGGCCTACCGCATCGAAGAGGTGCGCGGGGTCAAGGTGGCCTTTGTCGGTGCGGTGCTGCGGGACGTGGCCTCGGTGGTCAGCGCCAAGGGCATGCGCGGTTTGCAGGTGGTCGATGAAGCCGAATCCATCAACAAGCTGATCCCCGAACTCAATGCCCAGGGTGTCAACGCCATCGTCGCCGTGGTGCACCAGGGCGGCTCGACCCCGGAGCCGTTCGACAAGCAGGACTGCTCGCAGCTCGGCGGCGATATCGTCGACGTGGCCAAGCGCCTGGACCCGGCGGTGGACGTGCTGATCAGCGCCCACTCGCACCAGGGCTACCTGTGCAAGGTCGGGCCGCTGCTGGTGACCCAAGGCAATTCCTACGGCCACCTGCTGACCCACCTGACCCTGCAAGTGACCCCGGGCCAGCACCGGGTGGCGAGCATCCAGGCCCTCAACCTGCTGGCCGATCCGGCCCGTTATCCACAGGACCCGGCCCTGGCGCAGTTGCAACAGGAGGTCGAGGCCCGTAGCAACCAGGTGCTGCTCAAGCCGGTGGGGGCGATTGCCGCCTCGCCGATTGCCCGGCGTGCCGACGCGGCCGGGGAAATGCCCATCGGTGACCTGATTGCCGACGCGCATCTGGCCGGCGGCCGGGCCAACGGCGCACAGATCGCCTTCATGAACACCGGCGGCATTCGCAGCGACCTGGCCCTGGAGCCCGGGCAGACCCGGGTCAACTACGGGCAACTGGCGACGTTGCAGCCGTTCAACAACAACCTGATCGCTTTCGACCTCACGGGCCGGCAGATCGAACAGGTGCTCAACCAGCAATGGAAGGGCGCGGACGATGCCAACATCCTGCAAGTGTCCCAGGGCTTCACCTATCGCTGGGACCCCAAGCGCCCGCCGGACAGCCGTGTCGTCCCCGGCAGCGTGCGCCTCAACGGCAAGCCGCTGCAGGCCGGCGCGAACTACCGGCTGGTGATGAACGGCTTCCTGGCCGATGGCGGCGACCGCTTCAGCCTGTTCAAGAGCGGCCTGAACCGCAGCGACCTGGGGGTCAGCGACCTGGAGGCGATGCTGCACTACCTCAAGGACATGGACCAGCAGGGCAAGCCCGTGGGCTCCAGCACCAGTGCCGGGCGCATCCAGCGATCCCTGTAACGAGCGCTGTAGCCGCTGCCGAGCCTGCGAGGCTGCGAAAAGGTCCGCAGGACCTTGCTTGACGGTCTCCCGTCAAACCTCCTGCGGCCTCACGAGCGCCTCGATCGCTTCGTCAGAGTGCCGCCCAGCCCGATCGCAGCCTGCGGCACTGGCTACAGGGGATGCATCGGGCGGGGGCGTTTTCGCCGCCCTGAAAATATTTTCAAAAAAATGCTGAGGTCTTTGCCTGCGAGATACGTGTAGTGCTTGAAAGTGCGACTAATTCGCATTCGCGGTGCTTTTACACACGAGTCTCCAGCATGAAGTCCAGGGCAAATTCGGCGGTAAACGGTTCGGTCAAACGGTGGTTCGGCGCTTCGGCGCTGGTGGTTTCGGGGTTGGCCCTGCTGCCCCTGAGCGTGGCATTGGCGGCCCAGGCCGGCAGCGAGCAGCACAGTGCGCTGTTCAACTTCGCCATCGCGGCCAAGCCGCTACCCCAGGCCCTGAGCGATTTCACCCGGGTCACCGGGATCAGCGTGGTCTACACCGACGAGGCGCCCTACAACCTCAAGGCCCCGGCCGTCACCGGCCAGCTCAGTGCCGAGCAGGCCTTGCAGCGTCTCTTGGGCAATTCCGGTTTCACCTATCGCCGCAGCGACGCCCATACCCTGGTTCTCGAACCCCTGCCCCAAGGTGCCGGGCTGAACCTGGGGACTTCCAGCATCACCACCCAGGGCGTCGACGAAAGCACCAGCTACCAGCCGCCGGCCACCACCTCGGTGGCCCGCTCCCAGGCGCTGAACCAGGAAATCCCGCAGATCATCAACGTGATCCCGGCCCAGGTGCTGCGCGACCAGACCCCGCGCAACCTGGATGACGCCCTGAAGAACGTCAGTGGCATCACCCAGACCAACACCCTGGGCGGCACTCAGGACGCGGTGCTCCTGCGCGGTTTCGGCGACAACCGCAACGGCTCGATCATGCGCGACAGCATGCCGGTGGTGCAGGGGCGCTCCCTCAACGCCACGGCCGAGCGCGTGGAAGTGATCAAGGGCCCGTCCTCCCTGCTGTACGGCATCCAGGACCCGGGCGGGGTGATCAACATCGTCAGCAAGAAACCCGAGTTGCAGCAGTCCACGGCCCTGACCGTGCGCGGCTCGACCTACGGTTCGGGCAAGAACGGCAGCGGTGGCAGCCTGGACACCACCGGGCCGCTGGGGGATTCCGGGCTGGCCTACCGGCTGATCGTCGACCACGAAGACGAAGACTACTGGCGCAACTTCGGCACCCACCGCGAATCCCTGGTGGCGCCGTCCCTGGCCTGGTACGGCGAGCGCACCAAGGTGCTGCTGGCCTATGAGCATCGCGAATTCCTGACCCCGTTCGACCGCGGCACGGCCATCGACCCCAAGACCAACCACCCGCTGGACATCCCGGCCACCCGGCGCCTGGACGAGCCGTTCAACAACATGGAAGGGCGTTCGGACCTGTATCGTTTCGAGGTCGATCACGAGCTCAGCGACGACTGGAAGGCCCACTTCGGCTACAGCTGGAACCGTGAAACCTACGACGCCAGCCAGGTGCGCCTGACCGCGGTGAACGCCAACGGCACCCTGACCCGGACCATGGACGGCACCAAGAATGCCCTGACCACCGACCGCTATGCCACCGTCAGCCTGGAAGGCAAGGTGCAACTGGGCGGCATGCAGCACGACCTGGTGTTCGGCCTGGACGACGAGTACCGCAAGATCTACCGCGCCGACCTGATCCGCGGCAAGAACACCAGTTTCAACTACCTCAACCCGGTGTACGGCCAGCAAGTGGCGGGGACCAACGTCAGCGCCCCGGACAGCGACCAGACCGACCTGCTGCGCAGTGACTCGCTGTTCTTCCAGGATGCCATCCACCTCACCGACCAATGGATCCTGGTGGGCGGCGGGCGTTTCCAGGAATACGACCAGTACGCGGGCAAGGGCCGGCCGTTCCACGCCAATACCGACAGCAACGGGCAGAAGTTCGTGCCCCGCGCCGGCCTGGTGTACCGCTACACCGACCAGCTGTCGTTCTACGGCAGCTACACCGAGTCGTTCAAACCCAACTCCAGCATTGCCCAGCTGGCCGGTGGCAGCGTGGTGCTGGACGGCTCCATCGCACCGGAAGAAGCCAAGTCCTGGGAACTGGGGGCCAAGCTCGACATTCCAGGGCGCATCACCGCCAGTGCGGCGTTGTTCGACATCACCAAGCGCAACGTGCTGGTGACCACCGCCACGGCCTCCGAGACTGTCACCAGCGTGGCCGGTGAAGTGCATTCCCAGGGCCTGGAGCTGGACCTGACCGGGCAGCTCACCGACCAGTGGAGCCTGATTGGCAGCTACGCCTACACCGACGCCGAAGTGACCAAGGACACCCAGTACAAGGGCAAGCAACTGCAGAACGTGGCCAAGAACACCGGTTCGCTGTCGGCGGTCTACGACTTCGGCAGCCTGATCGGCGGCGACCGCCTGCGGGTCGGCGCCGGTGCCCGTTATGTCGGTGAGCGCGCCGGGGATGCGCCCAACAGCTTCGACCTGCCGGGCTACACCGTGGCCGATGCCTTCGCCACCTACGACACCAAGGTCGAAGGGCAGAAGGTCAAGTTCCAGCTCAACGTGAAGAACCTGTTCGACAAGACCTACTACACCTCCTCGGTGAGCAAGTACTTCGTGTCCCTGGGGGACGCTCGCCAAGTGTCGCTGTCCAGCACCCTGGAGTTCTGATGAAAGCCCTGGCCCTGAGTGTGCTCCTGGCGTTCTGTGGCGTGGCCCAGGCGGCTGCGCCGGCGGATGAGCGCCTGTACCACCGCGAACAGCAAGTGCAGCTGCCGGGCTCCGGCAGCAGTTGGGGCTTCATCGCCCTGGACCCGACCCGGCCCTACCTGTTCCTGGCCCGTCGGGAAAACGGCCTGAGCGTGTTCGATGTGGACAAGCAGCGCCCGGTGCGCACCCTCGAACAGTCCCGGGGCGCCAATGGTGTGGTGTTGGTACCGGAGCTGGACCGCCTGCTGGTGCTGAACACCGACGGCAGCCTGGGGGTGGTGGAGTTATCCACATTCAAGCCGCTCAAGCGCATCACCGTCACCCAGAGCAACCTCAACAGCGCGGTGTACGAGCCGCGCACCGGGCAGGTGATCATTGTCAGCGGGCGCCGGGCCGATCGTTCCACCCTGTTCGTCTTCGATCCCAAAGAAGAGCGCATCACCGCCGCCCATGAGCTGGCGGTGAAGAAGATCGACCCGTTGCTGCTCAAGGGCGATGGCAGTTTCTTCCTGCCGATGCGCGATGAGGGCATCGTCGCGCGGTTGTCCTCCAGCAGTTTCAAGGTCCTGGACCGCTGGCAGTATCCCGACTGCCCGCGGCCCAGTGCCCTGGCCCAGGATGAACAACGGGGGCGGTTGTTCGTCGCTTGCCGTGGTGAACGGCCAGTGCTGCTGGTGCTCGACCGCGACAACGGTGCGCTCAAGGCCAGCCTGCCGATCACCCGGGACGTCAACGCCCTGGCCTACGACCCGCAGGCCCAGCGCTTGCTGATCGCCAGCGGGGTGGACGCCAACCTCAGCGTCGTCGCCCAGCTCGATGCCGACCGCTACCAGCTCCTGGGTAGCGTCAGCACCCAGCCCATGGCCTACAACATGGCGTTCGACCCGCGTACCCGGCGGGTCTACCTGGCAGCAATGGACTTCACCCAACCGGCCGCGAGCCCGGCCGAACCCAAGCCGGACCCGCTATTTCATGCCAATACCTTCAAGGTCCTCACCCTGGCACCCTAGTCGGCGCCAAGTGCCAGGGCTTGCGCTTGCGCCGCACAGTCGCCGCTGGCGCTCAGGCCCTTGGCGCGAATGGCCAGCAGCTCTTGCCGGGCCAGGGCGAAATCGGCCTGGAAGGTCGGGTCGGCGTGCAAGCGTGCCACGGTGGTCGCGCCGATCTCACGGCCTTCATGGATATCGCTGTACCAATGCACGTTGCACACCATGCGGCTTTCCGAATAGGCCCGGCCACGGGCCCACAGTGCGTTGCCGTACTCGGGGGCCAGTTCGCTCAACAGCAGCGCCCAGGCCCAGCCGATTGCACTGTGGCCCGACGGGTAGGAACCATCTGCGGCCAGCTTGGCCTCATCTTCCGGGGTGCAACTGGGCTGCTGGTTGTAGACGAAGGGCCGGGTGCGCTGGTAGCGCTTCTTTGCGCTTGAAGTGGCCAGCCCGGCATCGGCCAGGGTGCGCCGCAAGACTCTGTACAGCGCGGGTGTTTGCTGTTCGCTGATCGGCGCATTCAGCGCACAGGAAAACGTCTCTGCGGCGGCGGGGAACTTCAGGTTGGCATCAATGATGGCCAACTCCCAGCGCTTGCTGCCACGCAAGGCCTGGCTTTTTTCAGCCAGGCTCTGGTCCAGGGCGAAGGCGGGAGTCCCCACCGCAGGAGGTGGGGGTAACAGCGCAAGACTATCGGGCAGGTCCTGCTGTTCCAGATAACCGATCAAGTACCCCGGTCGGAACTCCGGGATGCTTTGCGGCTGAGCGGTTTGTTTGGCTTCGACTGGGCTGATCAGGCTTAAAAACAATAGGCTGGCCAAACTTTTCGATAGTAGACGTTGCATGTGGATATCACCTCTAAGTGTTTTATTTTTTATGATGCTTCCAGTTGCCCGGTTACTTGATGTTCCAGGTGTAGTTGAACATCAGTCGTGTATCATCAGTGTCGCGAATGAAGTTCTTGGCGGAGTTGGAGCGATAGAGCGCACTGCGCAGGCGTACACTTAAGTTCTTCAGCGGGCCTTGTTGCACGACATAACGCAATTCATTATCCAGCTCCCATGACTTGCCAATGCTTTGGCTGCCGGTTATCTCGGCATGGCTGCCGGATATATAGCGGCTATTGATAGTCAGGCCCGGCAAGCCCAGGTTGGCAAAGTCATAGCCATAGCGAAGTGCCCAGGAGCGCTCCTTGGCATTGGCGAAGTCACCCAGTACGGACAAGTTGATCAAGTTGGCATCGGTACCCAGGATGTTGGCATACCCGGTATCCCCCAACATTCGCTGATAAGTCAGGCCAAGGCTGTGGCCTTTATAGGCATAGCCGAGCAACCCCTGCAGGGCGCGGTTGTCGATCTTGCCGGCTTTGGCATTGCCGTAGTCGTTCATCAGGCTCAAGCGCAGATCGCTGCTGAACGTCCCCGCTCCCCAGGGGCTCTTGTTGACCAGGGCGAAGACCTGCTGGCGGTAGATATCCTGCAACTGGGCGACATGCACGCGAGCCAGCCATTGCTTGCGGAACCGATAGTCGAGGCCCGCCATGTCGAAGTGTTCCGCGGTGGCCCCCAGCTTCTCGAAGCGCCGGTTCAAGGGGTTCAGGGTCAGCGGTGTGTACTGCGTGGCGTTGCGCTGCAGGACCCGGCTCAGACGCCCGGCGGTAAACTCCAGGTTGTCGATTTCATTGGAGGTCAGCAGCCCGCCTTCGAACATCTGTGCAAACAGGCGGCCGTCATTGGGTCTCAGAGTCGGCAGTACCGGCGGTACCAGGGTTCCGAACTTGAACAGGGTCTTGCTGGTCTTGAGCTTGCCGGCCAGGGCCAGTTTCGAATAGTCATCCTCTGCCCGGCCATTGCGTGCCACCTTCAACAGCCCGGTGCCGGTCCGGCCAGGAGCGGAATCCAGCTTGATCCCGAGCATGCCGATGGCTTCGGCACCGACGCCGAGGCTGCCTTCGGTGAACCCCGAATCCAGGCGCAAGAGGAAACCTTGCGCCCATTCTTCACGGGTAGGGGCAGTGCCTTCGCGGTAGTCCCGATTGAAGTAGTAGTTGCGCAGTTCCAGGCGTGCGCTGCTGTCCTCGAGCAGTTCGGCTTTTACCGGAATGGCCAGTATCGAGGCACACAGCAGGGGCGAGTGTCTGACCCATTGCCGTGGCAAACTTTGTGAAAGCATTTCATCGTCCTCTGTTTTTGTTGTTTTGGAGTAAGGCGATTAACGGCTGAGTTGTTGCTGGTTTGTTCAAGGATCCAATGGTTGAAGGTTGGATTGCCTCAGGGGGGGGAAGTTGTGTGTCAATTGTTGTGGGCAAGAGTCTGTCGGGTATTTCAGGTAATTGGCTCCTGTAAGGGGGGGATATTTATGGAATGCCTGGCACTCAAGGTCCGAAGACTAAGTTGAAACTGGGCTTAAACAATAATCATCAGCTCCATGAATGAAGTGATAAATAAAATATAAAAATAATTACCTGATTGTGTTCTTTGGTGTCATATAAGAACTTGCCGGGCGTGATATTTCTGAGAGGGATATGTAGGGGGTTTTTAATTGGCTTGTAAGAATTGTCTTATTTAAGTAAGGAACTTTAACCGCTTACTGACTCAGGCGTGTCAGCGTGGGCTTTGGCATAAGGAAGGAGCAAGCAGAGGCGGGTTTTAGGTAACCCTGGCCTCAGCGCAGGAACGCCAGGCGGTAGTCTCCCGGCGTGCCCCCCAGGGCGTGGCGGAAGCGATTGCTGAAGTGGCTGGCACTGGCAAAACCACAGGCCAGTGCAATCTCGCCCAGGGGCTGGGCGGTGGTGCGCAGCAGGTGCCGGGCCCGGCTCAGGCGTCGGGCTAGCAGGTATTGGTGGGGCGGCAGGCCGAAGCTTGCACGGAACATGCGGGCGAAGTGGTATTCGGAGAGGGCGCACAACCCCGCCAGTTGGCCCAGGCTCAGGGGCGCGTCCAGCTGGCTGTCGATGTAGTCCACCAGCAGCCGTCGCTGGTGTGCGGCCAGCCCGCCCTTGAGCCGGGCCCCCTGGCGCTGGCCCACTTGATTGAGCAGGGCATGGCTGAGCATTTCGTGGGCCAGGCTGCTGGTCAGCAGGCGCTCGCCGGGTTCGTCCCAGTTCAGGCGGACCAACTGCGCAAAGCGCTGGGTCTGCTCGGGGTCGTCGAGAAAGGTGCTTTCGCGCAGTTGCAGTTCCCGGGGCTCGCGATCCAGCAGGGTGACGCAGCCCAGGGCGAACTGCTCCGGGCTGAAGTACAGATGGGCCAGGCGAATATCACCGTTGATCACCCAGGCCGACTGGTGCTCGGCGGGCAGGATGCACAACTTGCCCGGGCCGCCCTTGCTGCCCGGCTGGTCGCGGCGGAAGGTGCCGGTGCCGCCGGCCAGGTAGCAGGACAGGGTGTGATGGCTGGGGGCCTCGTACTCCTGGGCGTCGTGATGGTTGCTCCACAAGGCTGCGGACAAGCCGTCACCGAGCTCGGCGCTGTGCTCCAGGCGAGCATTGGGCGAGCGGTTCAGGGCTTGGAAGACTTGCAGGGTATCCAGTGCGTGCATGGTGGGGCGTCAACATGGGTGCGGCTGCCGGTGTGCTGCATGCTACTCCGTAGCCCGTGCGCTGCCAGCCCCGGGCGGATAAAAAGCGCAAGTTTGTGCAAGCGCGCAAGGCCGGCGGGGCGTGACACTGCACCCCTGACAAAGGAGTCGCGCCATGAACCTATCGCTGTACCTGTTGACCGTGCTGATCTGGGGCACCACCTGGATCGCCCTGAAACTGCAACTGGGGGTGGTGGCGATTCCGGTGTCCATCGTCTATCGCTTCGCCCTGGCGGCCCTGGTGCTGTTCGTCCTGTTGCTGCTCAGCCGCAAGCTGCAGCCGATGAACCGTCGTGGTCACCTGATCTGCCTGGCCCAGGGGTTGTGCCTGTTCTGCATCAACTTCATGTGCTTTTTGCACGCCAGCCAGTGGATTCCCAGTGGCCTGGTAGCGGTGGTGTTTTCCACTGCGACCCTGTGGAACGCCCTGAATGCGCGAGTGTTCTTCGGCCAGAAGATCGCTCGCAACGTGCTGCTGGGCGGCGGCCTGGGGCTGCTGGGGCTGGGGCTGCTGTTCTGGCCGGAGCTGGTGGGCCACAGTGCCAGCCCGCAAACCCTGCTGGGCCTGGGCTTGGCCCTGCTGGGCACCTTGTGCTTCTCGGCGGGCAACATGCTGTCCAGCCTGCAGCAAAAAGCCGGGCTCAAGCCATTGACCACCAATGCCTGGGGCATGGCCTACGGCGCGACGATGCTGGCGGTGTATTGCCTGTTCCAGGGCATCGCCTTCGATGTGGAATGGAGCACCCGCTACATCGGCTCACTGCTGTACCTGGTGATTCCGGGCTCGGTCATCGGTTTTACCGCCTACCTGACCCTGGTGGGGCGCATGGGCCCGGAGCGCGCGGCTTACTGCACCGTGCTGTTCCCGGTAGTGGCGTTGAACGTCTCGGCCTTTGTCGAAGGCTACCAATGGACCGCCCCGGCCCTGGCCGGGCTGGTGCTGGTGATGCTGGGCAACGTACTGGTGTTCCGTAAACCCAAGCCGTTGGTGGCAGCCAAAGCAGCTACCGCCTGACCAGGCGCCGGCTTGTATAGAAGCTGGCTTGCCAGCGAAGTCGGTTTCCAGGTTTGCGCAGAACTCGCGGGCCCCTTCGCCGGCAAGCCGGCTCCTACGGGGCGGTGGTGGCGGTGGCACTGGTTGTAGGAGCTGGCTTGCCAGCGAAAGCGGTTTCAAGGTTTGCGCAGAACTCGCGGGCCCCATCGCCGGCAAGCCGGCTCCTACGGGGGAGGTGTTGCCAGTGAAGAGGCCGTCAAGGTGAGTCGATCAGCCCTTCCACACCTGCGGGTTGACCAGGTCCTGCGGCCGCTCCCCCAGCAGGGCACTGCGCAGGTTGCTCATGGCGCGCGCGGCCATGGCGTCGCGGGTTTCATGGGTGGCCGAGCCAATGTGCGGCAAGGTCACTGCGTTGTTCAGCTGGAACAGCGGCGACTCCGCCAGCGGTTCCTTCTCGTACACATCCAGGCCGGCGCCACGGATCTGGCCCTTCTGCAAGGCTTCGATCAGCGCCGGTTCATCCACCACCGGCCCGCGGGAAATGTTCACCAGGATTGCACTGGGCTTCATCAATGCCAGTTCGCGGTGGCTGATCAGGTGCTTGGTCTTTTCGCTCAACGGCACCACCAGGCAGACGAAATCCGCCTCCGCCAGCAGTTGCTCCAGGCTGCGAAACTGCGCCCCCAGTTCCTGCTCCAGGGCCGCCTTGCGGCTGTTGCCGCTGTAGAGGATCGGCATGCCGAAGCCCAGGCGCCCACGGCGGGCGATGGCCGCGCCAATGTTGCCCATGCCGACGATGCCCAGGGTCTTGCCGTGCACATCGCAGCCGAACAGCGCCGGGCCGACGCTGGCCTGCCATTGCCCGGCCTTGGTCCAGGCATCCAGCTCGGCCACTCGGCGGGCGCTGCTCATGAGCAGGGCGAAGGCCAGGTCGGCGGTGCTTTCGGTGAGCACATCCGGGGTGTTGGTGAGCATCAGCCCGCGCTCGTTGAAGTAGGCCAGGTCATAGTTGTCGTAGCCCACCGAGATGCTCGATACCACTTCCAGGCGCGCGGCGTTTTCCAGCTGCGCACGGCCCAGCTTGCGGCCGACACCGATCAGGCCGTGGGCCTGGGGCAGGGCTTCATTGAATTGCGCGGCGACGTCCCCGTGCTTGGGGTTGGGCACTATGACCTCGAAATCCTGTTGCAGGCGTTCGGTCATCTCGGGGGTGATGCGGCTGAAGGCAAGTACAGTCTTTTTCATCGCGCGAAGGCTCGTCAGGCGGGGAGAATGCCAAGCAAGCTAACATTTTTGCCGCCGCCACCAAAGCACCCCGCCACGAGCCTGCGTGTGTAGGAGCTGGCTTGCCAGCGAAGGCGGCATCCAGGTTTGCACAGGACGTGCGGGCTTCTTCGCCGGCAAGCCGGCTCCTACGGGGGATGGGCCGGCGTTTGGGGGAGGGGCGTACATCGTGTAGGAGCTGGCTTGCCAGCGAAGGCGGCATCCAGGCTTGCGCAGGATGTGCGAGCTTCTTCGCCGGCAAGCCGGCTCCTACAGGTGGCTCGGTGGTCTGGGCGGGGAGCCCCGTGGTCAGGTGGCCAGGCGTGCGCCGGTCAGGCTGCCGCTCAGTTCATAGGCCGCCAGTTCAGTCTGGTGCGCGGTGAGGATCTCCGGCAGAGAGCCGCGCAGGTATTCGACCCAGGTCTTGATCTTGGCGTCCAGGTACTGGCGCGACGGGTAGATGGCGTACAGGTTCAGCTCCTGGGAGCGGTACTTGGGCATCACCCGCACCAGGGTGCCGGTGCGCAAACCCTCTATAGCTGCGTATACCGGCAACACCCCGACCCCCATGCCGCTGATGATCGCAGTCTTCATGGCATCGGCGGAGTTCACCAGGAACGGCGAGCTGTTGATGGTGACCATTTCCTGGCCTTCCGGGCCGTCGAAGGTCCACTTCTCCAGGGGAATCACCGGGCTCACCAGGCGCAGGCAGGCATGGTTCAGCAGATCGCTGGGCTTTTGCGGGCAGCCGTTGGCTTTCACATAGGCCGGCGAGGCGCAGACGATGCTGTAGGTCATCCCCAGGCGCTGGGAGACGAACCCCGAATCCGGCAGCTCCCGGGCCAGGACGATGGACACGTCGTAGCCCTCGTCCAGGAGGTCCGGCACACGGTTGGCCATGGTCAGGTCGAAGGTCACGTCCGGGTGGGTCTTGCGGTAGCGGGCAATGGCGTCGATCACGAAGTGCTGGCCGATGCCGGTCATGGTGTGCACTTTCAACTGCCCGGCGGGGCGGGCGTGGGCGTCGCTGGCCTCGGCCTCGGCTTCTTCGACATAGGCCAGGATCTGCTCGCAGCGCAGCAGGTAGCGCTTGCCGGCCTCGGTCAGGGCGATGCGGCGAGTCGTGCGGTTGAGCAGGCGGGTTTGCAGGTGCGCCTCAAGATTGGAGACGGCGCGCGAGACGTTGGCGGTGGTGGTGTCCAGCTGCACCGCGGCGGCCGTGAAACTACCGGCTTCGGCCACGCAACTGAAGGCGCGCATGTTTTGCAAGGTGTCCATGGGGTGCTCTCAGGGGAGATGGCAAATTGTGACACGAAGTTTCTGTTTTTACAGGCGTACAGGGATACGACCAAGGGATTATCGCGTTTACGGTAACAAAGATTCACAGGAATCCCAGCTTATCGCCGCAACGGCCGCCCCCTAGAATTGCGCCGATCCCTAGGAGCCGGCAGGTCGTCGATCCGCGCAACGCGGTGTAGCAGGCGTATCGCTGCGCCGGCAAGCCAGCTCCTACGAGAGAAATACTCCCCCCCGATCTTCAGGAATTCGCAGCAGTGCCGCGTCGCATCAGCAGAGGGTTCAAGACCCTCAGTGTTTGGGCTTTATCGTTAGCAATCAGCGGCTGCATCGGAACCGGAGGCATTGCCCCACAGGGCAAGACACTTCCCGCTAATACATTGGCCACGGATGAGGCGATAAAGAGCGCCGCGCAGGACGCCCACTGGCCCAGCGCCCAGTGGTGGCAGGCCTATGGCGACCCGCAACTGGACCGCTGGATCAGCCTTGCGGTGCAAGGCAGCCCGAGCCTGGCCATGGCCGCCGCCCGGGTCCGCCAGGCCAAGGCCCTGGCCGGCATCGCCGAGTCGGCCGAGTCGCTGCAGATCAAGGGTGACGCCACCCTCAAGCGCCACAACTGGCCCACCGATCAGTTCTACGGCCCCGGCGCCCTGTCCAACAGCACCACCTGGGACAATAACGCCGCCCTGGGCTTGAGTTATGCCCTGGACCTCTGGGGCCGGGAAAGCAACAGCACCGAGCGTGCCGTGGACCTGGCCCACATGAGCGTGGCCGAAGCCCGTCAGGCCCAGCTGGAACTGGTGAACAATGTGGTGCGCAGCTATATCCAGCTGTCCCTGCACTTCGCCCAGCGCGATATCGCCCTGGCCACCCTCAAGCAGCAGCAACAGATCCTCGAACTGGCGCAACGGCGCCTGGACGGCGGCCTCGGCACCCATTTCGAAGTCAGCCAGGCCGAGGCGCCGCTGCCGGAAACCCATCGCCAGCTGGACGCCCTGGACGAAGAAATCGCCCTGACCCGCAACCAATTGGCGGCCCTGGCCGGCAAGGGCCCGGGGGAGGGCGCGCAGTTGCAGCGGCCAAGCCTGTCCCTGGGCGCTGCGCTGAAACTGCCCTCTGCCCTGCCCGCCGAACTGCTGGGGCAGCGCCCGGACGTGGTCGCCAGCCGCTGGCAAGTGGCGGCCCAGGCTCGCGGTATCGATGTGGCTCACGCCGGCTTCTACCCCAACGTCGACCTGGTGGGCAGCATCGGCTTCATGGCCACCGGCGGTGGGGCCCTGGAGTTCCTCACCGGCAAGAAGCTCAACTACAACGTCGGCCCGGCCATCAGCCTGCCGATCTTCGACGGCGGGCGCCTGCGCTCGGAACTGGGTGAAGCCGCGGCCGGCTACGACCTGGCCGTGGCCAGGTACAACCAGGCCCTGGTGGATGCACTGAAAAGCATCTCCGACCAGTTGATCCGCCGCGAGTCCATGGACAAGCAGCAAGCCTTCGCCGCCGAGTCGGTGGCCGCCGCGCAGAAGACCTACGACATCGCCACCGTGGCCTTCCAGCGCGGCCTGACCGACTACCTGAATGTGCTCAACGCCCAGAGCCTGCTGTTCCATCAGCAACAGGTGCAGCAGCAGGTGCAGGCCGCACGCCTGACGGTCCAGGCGGACCTGGTCACGGCCCTGGGCGGCGGGCTTGAAGCCGGCCGCGACGTTCCCGCGCAAGACCGCCTTGAGGCACCCAAGACCCCCGCGGCCCTGGCCGTGTTCGACCATTGAAGCAGGCACCCATGACTTCCTTGCCCGCACCTTTGCGCTGGCTGTACTCCCTTGAATGGCGCCGGGGTTTCTTCGACTGGGCGCGCAGCGACGGCGTGACCTGGGTCTATATCTTCAAGGTCCTGGCCGCCGCGTTCCTCACCCTGTGGCTGGCCATGCGCCTGGAGTTGCCGCAACCGCGCACGGCGATGATCACCGTATTCATCGTCATGCAGCCGCAGAGCGGCCAGGTGTTCGCCAAGAGCTTCTACCGCTTTCTCGGTACCCTGGCGGGCTCGGCGGTGATGGTGGCGCTGATCGCCCTGTTCGCCCAGAACACCGAGCTGTTCCTCGGCTCGCTGGCGATCTGGGTCGGCATCTGCTCGGCCGGCGCGGCGCGCTACCGCAACTTTCGCGCCTATGGTTTCGTCCTCGCCGGCTACACCGCGGCCATGGTCGGCCTGCCGGCCCTGGCCCATCCGGAAGGGGCCTTCATGGCGGCGGTGTGGCGGGTACTGGAGATCTCCCTGGGGATTCTCTGCTCGACCCTGGTCAGCGCCGCGATCCTGCCACAGACCGCCAGCGCTGCCATGCGCAACGCCCTGTACCAGCGCTTCGGGGTGTTCGCCCTGTTCGTTACCGACGGCCTGCGCGGGCGCAGCCAGCGCGACAGCTTCGAAAGTAGCAACGTGCGCTTCATCGCCGAGGCCGTGGGCCTGGAAGGGCTGCGCAGCGTCACCGTGTTCGAAGACCCGCACATGCGTCGGCGCAATGGCCGCCTGAGCCGCCTGAACAGCGAGTTCATGGGCATCACCACGCGCTTCAACGCCCTGCACCAGTTGCTCGAACGCCTGCGCAGCAGCGGCGCCGATCACGTGGTGGCGGCGATCAAGCCCGGCCTGCAGGACCTGGCGGAACTGCTGGACGGCTTCTCCGGCCGTGCCCTGACCAGTCCCGATGCGGCGCGCCTGGCCACGGCCCTGGCGGCCTACAAGGCCGAGCTGCCGGCGCGGGTGCGCAGCCTGCGCACGGCCTTCCAGGAGAGCGGCCCGAGCGACGCCGAGCAGCTGGATTTCCACACCGCCTACGAGCTGCTCTACCGCTTTGTCGACGAGATGCACAGCTACGCCCAGACCCACGCGTCCCTGGCCGACCACAGCCACGAGCGCGAGCGCTGGGACGAGCCCTACACCCCGCAGACCAACTGGCTGGCCTGCGCCGCCTCGGGCATCCGCGCGGCCTTCGTGCTGGTGGTGCTGGGCAGCTACTGGGTGGCCACGGCCTGGCCCAGCGGCGCCACCATGACCCTGATCGCCGCCGCCACCATCGGCCTCTCGGCGGCCACGCCGAACCCCAAACGCATGGCGTTCCAGATGGCCTGCGGGACTTTTATCGGCGCGCTGGTGGGCTTCGTCGAAATGTTCTTCGTGTTCCCCTGGATCGATGGCTTCCCGTTGCTGTGCCTGATGCTGGCGCCGGTGATCGTGCTCGGTTCGTTCCTCGCGTCCAGGCCCAAGTACGCCGGGGTCGGCCTGGGCTTGCTGATCTTCTTCAGCACCGGTTCGGTGCCGGACAACCTGACCATCTACAACCCCTACACCTTCATCAACGACTACATCGCCATGGTCATGGGCATGCTGGTCTGCGCCGCGGCCGGGGCGATCATCCTGCCGCCCAACAGCCGCTGGCTGTGGCGGCGCCTGGAGCAGGACCTGCGCGGCCAGGTGGTGTACGCCATCAGCGGCAAGCTCAAGGGCCTGGCGTCGAGCTTCGAGAGCCGTACCCGCGACCTGCTGCACCAGGCCTATGGCCTGGCGGTGGGCCAGCCCAAGGTGCAGAGCGAGCTGCTGCGCTGGATGTTCGTGGTGCTGGAAGTCGGCCACGCCATCATCGAGCTGCGCAAGGAGCAGGCGATCCTCCCGGTGCACCCGGCCTATGCCGAATCCCAGCCCTGGCGCCAGGCGATCCGGGTCATGGGCCGCTCCCTGGTGCGGCTGTTCCTGCAGCCCAGCCAGAGCAACCTGGAGCGCGGCCTGATCGCCGTGGACCACGCCATCAGCCGGGTCCAGGCCACCGACGAGCCCTTTGCCCCGCACTTCGACACCTCGGCCCTGCGCCGGGTCAAGAGCTACCTGCACTTCATCCGTACTTCATTGCTCGACCCGCAATCGCCGCTGGCGGCCTATGCCGTGGCCAAGCCAACGGCGCCTGCACCCCAAGGACTTGACCATGCCTCGTGAAATCGCCTTCCACGGCGTTTACATGCCCACCATGACCCTGATGTTCTTCATCGCCGCGGCCCTGGCCTGGGCCCTGGACCGGTTCATTTCCGGCTATGACCTGTATCGCTTCTTCTGGCACCCGGCGCTGCTGCGCCTGAGCCTGTTCTGCTGTCTGTTCGGCGCCATGGCGCTCACTGTCTACCGTTGAGACCCCCGCAATGAAAAAGTTTTTCAGCCTGCTCGCCACCCTGCTCGTGCTGGCCCTGGCCCTGTGGATCGGCCGCACCCTGTGGGAACACTACATGTACACCCCCTGGACCCGTGACGGCCGGGTGCGGGCGGATATCATCAACGTCGCCGCCGATGTCACCGGCGAAGTGGTGGACGTGCCGGTCAAGGACAACCAGCTGGTGCGCAAGGGCGATCTGCTGATGCAGATCGACCCCGAGCACTACCAGATCGCGGTCAAGCAGGCGCAAGCGCTGGTGGCGTCGAAGAAGGCCACCTGGGAGATGCGCAAGGTCAACGCCAAGCGCCGCGCCGACATGGACAACCTGGTGATCTCCAAGGAAAACCGCGACGACGCCGGCAACATCGCCGACTCGGCCCTGGCCGACTACCAGCACGCCCAGGCCCAGCTGGAAGCGGCGGAGCTGAACCTCAAACGTACCCAGGTACGGGCGGCGGTGGATGGCTACGTCACCAACCTCAACGTGCACCGTGGCGACTACGCACGCATCGGCGAGGCGAAGATGGCAGTGGTCGACATGAACTCGTTCTGGGTCTACGGCTTCTTCGAGGAAACCAAGCTGCCCCACGTGCGCGTCGGGGATAAGGCCGACATGCAACTGATGAGCGGCGAAGTGCTCAAGGGCCATGTGGAAAGCATTTCCCGGGGCATCTACGACCGCGACAACCCGGAAAGCCGCGAACTGATTGCCGACGTCAACCCGACCTTCAACTGGGTGCGCCTGGCCCAGCGCGTGCCGGTGCGCATCCACATCGATGAAGTGCCCGAAGGCGTCCTGCTGGCGGCCGGCATCACCTGCACCGTCATCGTCAACCCCGAGCCTTTGTAGGAGCTGGCTTGCCAGCGAAGGCGCCGGCAAGGGCGATGCAAGGCTCGCGGGCCTCTTCGCCGGCAAGCCGGCTCCTACGGAGCGCTGCACGGTCTATCTGACTGTTGTAGGAGCTGGCTTGCCAGCGAAGGCGTTGGCCCAGGCGATGCAAGACTCAAGGGCCTCTTCGCCGGCAAGCCGGCTTCTACGGGAGGCACGCGGTACACCCGAGCTGGCTTGCATGCGTGGGGGTTAGAGCTTGGCGCTCAGGCCAAAACGCTTCATCAGTCCCTTCTCCAGCAGACCCTTGGGCAGCAGATTGGCCAGCAGCGGCAAGGCGCGGCTGCCATTGCCCAGGCGCACCAGGCGCGGCGGCTTATCCTGCTGCACGGCCTTGAGCAGGCCGGCGGCAAATTCGCTGGCCGGTGTGGGCTTGTCCTGGGAGGCCTTGGCCCGGGAGCGGATGCCCTCGCGCAGTGGCCACCAGGGCGATTGTTCGTTGAGCAGCTGTTCGGCTTCATGCCCGGCGTTCTTGGCGAAGCTCGAAGCAATGGCCCCGGGCTGCACTTCCATGACGCGGATGCCGAACGGCGCCAACTCCATGCGCAGTGCATCGCTCAAGGCGTGCACCGCGGCTTTCGAGGCGCAGTAGGCACCGGCAAACGGCGTCACCAGCACCCCGGAGACGCTGCCGATGTTCACCACCAGGCCGCGGCTGCGGCGCAGCACCGGGAACATCGCCCGAGTCACCCCGACCACCGAGAACACATTGGTTTCGAACTGGCGTTGCATCGCTTCCACGCCGCCATCGAGCAACGGGCCCATGGCGCCGTAGCCGGCGTTGTTGATCAGCACATCGAGGCCGCCGTACTGCTGGTTGATCTCCTCGCCCAGGGCGCCCAGGGCCGGGCCGTCATTGACGTCCAGTTGCACGGCCTTGAAGCCGGCCGCTTGCAGGGCAGAGACGTCCTCGGCCTTGCGGGCGGTGGCGAGCACGGTGAAACCGGCGCCCTTGAAGGTGTCCGCCAGGGCGCGGCCGATGCCGCTGGAACAACCGGTGATCAACGCTACGGGCATGGCGCGGTCCTTGTGCTGGAGTGAGGGGCGGGGCGAATCAGTCGGAGAAACTACCCTGTAAACCCTCGGCGCGAAACTCCAGGGTTTGCGGGCGATAGCCGGGGCGCAGCGGCGGCAGGGGCAGGCAGTCCTGCCAGTTGGCGCCGGCCTGCAACTCGCCGGGGCCACGGTAGCGCGGGGCGCTGTACTGGTTGTCGGCGAGGTTGACCGTATCCCCCGGCGCGTAGGCCGCGACCCGCCAGCGCAACTCCACCAGGGGCACCTTGTTGCCGTTGTTGAGCTTGACCTGCAATGGACGGTCGGCGGGGCAGTGTTCGGGGGCGTAGGTCAGGCGCAGCTCCAGGCGCGCCAGTTGCTGGGCTTCGCGGTTGTCCAGCCAGACCACCCAGCAGGCCACCAGGGCCAGGCCGAACGCGGCGGCCAGGGACACGGGAAGGGCTTTGGCGGGGTAGCGCAGAAGCAGGATCAGCCAGGTGATGACCAGCAGAACGCCGATGAACATGACGCGAGCCTCGGGGAAAAGGAGGGGACATCCTACCTAAGCGTAGGTGGGGTTGGCGATGGAGGGTGTCCAGGGTGTGTTTTACCTCAACGTTCTGGGCGTAAAATTATTATGGGTAATATAAGGTCTGTTATTGGAATTTTTTAACTATAATGGATCCTATGTTGTCCATAGTTTGACGAGGTAATCAACAGGCCGGAGGCAGACGCAGCGTCATGTCCCTTACTCGTTTCATGTACACCCCTTCCGAGATCACGGCGCAGATCGGAAAAAACGCACAGGCCCTCAGGTTGTCAAAAAACCTGTCGCGCAAAACCCTGGCCGAAAAATCCGGGGTGCCCGCCTCGACCATCAAGCGTTTCGAGCTGCAGGGGGCCATCTCCCTTGAGTCGATGGTGCTGATTGCGGCGGCTTTGGATGAGCTCGATCCGCTGCTCAGGTTGTTCAAGCCACCTGCGCCAAACACGCTGTTTGAGCTGCAAAACTCAAAACGCCAGAGGGGCACCCGATGACTGGACGAGGCACCAGGAAATACCAGCCGATCGAGGAATTGGGCGTCTTCATGCATGGGCGGCAGGTGGGGGTACTGAGCTGGAATCGCCAGGGCTGCTACTTCACCTACGCCAGGGACTGGTTGAGCCGGGGCTTCAATCTGTCGCCGCAACTGACCTTCGACGAGAAGCCGCAGCAACCCGATAGCCAAGTGTTCCTGGGCATTCATGGAGCCTTTGCCGATTCCCTTCCCGATGGTTGGGGCTTGCTGCTGATGAAGCGTTTTTTCACGGCGGAGTATGGGGCGCGGGTCGCCAATGGCCTGACTCAACTCGATCGGCTTGCCTACATTGGCAACCGTGGGATGGGCGCCTTGGAGTACTACCCCATGGCGGAAAAAATGCAGCGCGAACCCATCAGCCTTTCACTGCTGTACCAGGCTTCGGTCCAGGTCCAGGTGGGGGAAACGGTTGAAGTCCTGAAGGCACTGCGGATTGCCGGTGGCTCGCCAGGTGGCGCCAGGCCCAAGGCAGCCGTTGCCCTTTCGCCGGACCTGTCCCATGTGGTTTCGGCCTTTGAACCCTTGCCAGAGGGCTACGCGCACTGGATCGTGAAATTCAGGGCCCTGCAGGAACCCTGGTCCATGGGGGCGATTGAATATGCCTACGCCCGCATGGCCCGCGCCGCCGGGGTCGATATGGCCCAATGCGAGCTGATCACCGTGCCCTCGGAGCAGGGGTGGAACGAACGCTTCTTTGCCTCCCGGCGCTTTGATCGCCAGCACAACGAGAAAGTCCACATGATGACCGCTGCCGGGATTCTGCATGCGGACTTCAGAGTTCCAGGCTTGGACTACAAGGACTTGCTGCGCCTGACCTTTGCGCTGACCAAGAGCGCCAAGGAAGTGGAGAAAATGGCCCGGCTCATGGTGTTCAACGGCCTGGCGCACAACTACGACGATCACGCGAAGAACTTCGCTTTTCTCTACGAAGAGGGGCAGGGCGGCCTGGAGGGACAATGGGTTCTCGCGCCCGCGTATGACCTGACGTTCTCCACCGGCATGGGCGAGCACACCACCGCGTTCGACGGCCAGGGGCGTCCGTCCCGCAAGGCAATCAGACGCTTGTGCGCGGACTACAAGTTTCTCAAACCGGATGACTACATCGACCAGACGCTGGAGGCGCTGGGCAATTGGAAAACGCTGTTTGCCGAACTGGGTATTCTGCAGGCCGATGGGCAGGAGATCTTTGAAACGCTTGAAGATGTTCATGCCAATCTTTAGCGCCGCGACCAGGGCTGAAATGGGTGTAGCAACGATGCACCGGTCTGCTCCTTGTAGCCGCTGCCGCAGGCTGCGAACGACCGCGCAGCGGGCGCAGGGGGCTTAAGACCGCTGAAGGTCCTTCGGCCCTTTTCGCAGCCTGCGGCAGCGGCTACAAAAAAAATCCCCCTGTCCAACCGCCTGCGGATAGGGGACGCAGGCGCCTGGAAGGGGGTTGAAAGGACTCGCTGATAACGGCGCTCTGCCTTTGCTCGCAGCTTGCCGCTTGAAGCCTGTCGCTGTTACTGGGCGATGGTCTTCACTGAGACGCCACGTTCCACCGGGGTGGAGCGGCCGTAGATATCTTCAAACCGCTCGATATCGTCTTCGCCCAGGTAGCTACCCGATTGCACTTCGATGATCTCCAGCGGGATCTTGCCCGGGTTGCGCAGGCGGTGCACCGAGGCAATCGGGATGTAGGTGGACTGGTTCTCGGTGAGCAGGAACACGTTCTCGTCACAGGTGACTTCGGCGGTGCCGCTGACCACGATCCAGTGTTCGGCGCGGTGGTGGTGCATCTGTAGCGACAGGCAGGCCCCCGGCTTGACCGAGATGTGCTTGACCTGGAAACGCCCGCCCATGTCCACCGAGTCGTAGGAGCCCCACGGACGGTAGACCTCGCAGTGGTTCTGGGTCTCGCTGCGGCCCTGTTCGTTGAGGGTGTTGACCATCTGTTTCACCCCTTGGACCTTGTCCTTGTGGGCGATCATCATGGCGTCCTTGGTTTCCACCACGACGATGTTTTCAAGGCCGATCACCGACACCAGCTTGCCGTTGCCGTGGATCATGCAGTTCTTGCTGTCCTGGATCACCACATCGCCTTTGCTGACGTTGCCGTTGGCGTCTTTTTCATGCACGTCCCACAGCGACGACCAGCAGCCGACATCGCTCCAGCCGGCACTCAGGGGGACCACGCAGGCGCGCTGGGTCTTCTCCATCACCGCGTAGTCGAGGGAGTTGTCCGGGCAGCAGGCGAAGGTGGCTTCGTCGATGGTCACGGTGTCCGGGTCCTGCTGGCTGCGCTCCAGGGTCAAGAGGCAGGTGTCGTAGATGTCCGGGTCGTGTTTCTTCAGCTCTTCGAGGAAGCGGCTGGCGCGGAACAGGAACATGCCGCTGTTCCAGAAATAGCCGCCGGCCTGGACAAACTCGGTGGCGCGTTTTTCGTCGGGCTTTTCGACGAAGTGCGAGACCCGGCTGACCCCCTCCGGGAGCAGCGCATCGTTGGTGGACTTGATGTAGCCGTAGCCGGTTTCCGGCTTGGTTGCCGGGACCCCGAACAGCACCATTTCGCCACGCTCGGCGGCCACGGTGGCCAGGGCCAGGGCCCGTTGCAGGGCTTTCTGGTCGTCCAGGACGTGGTCGGCGGGCAGTACCAGCATCAGCTCGTCGCGGCCTTCGTTGACCAGCATCATCGCGGTCAGGGCCACGGCCGGGGCGGTGTTGCGGCCGAAGGGCTCCATGAGGATGCGCTGGGATTCGAGCTTACGGGCCGCCAGTTGCTCGTTGACGATAAAGCGGTGGTCCTTGTTGCAGACCACGATGGGGGTGTCCATGCCTTCGAACACCAGGCGCTCCAGGGTCTGCTGGAACAAAGTGTGTTCGCCGGTCAGGGCGAGGAACTGCTTGGGGAATTGCTTGCGCGAAAGCGGCCAAAGACGTGAGCCGCTACCACCTGACAAGATCACCGGAATCATGTTGTTACTCCTTCAAACATCGTATGGGTTAGAGCTACTGCGTTCTGTCGTTTCACTCTTGTTTTTGTTGCGTGACCGGATGCGCTGCCCACCTTCTGTAGGAGCCGGCTTGCCGGCGAAGGGGCCCGTGAGGACGCCTTCGCTGGCAAGCCAGCTCCTACACAGGGGGACGGGCAAGGCATCCGGAAATTCATTAGCGGGTGGAAACCGGGCGCTTGACCCAGACCGGCGACAGGCTGCTGCCGTTGCCGGTGACGTAGAGCACCGCTGCTTCGCCGCGCTCCAGGGCCACGGGCTTGAGGTCGCTGACCTTTTTCTCGCCGTCATACAGGGCGAAGCTGACCTTCACCGGGTTGATTTCGCGCTCGCCGCGGCCCTTGGCGGCCACGGCCTTGACCACATCGGTCTTGCCGTCGGCGGTCTTCAGGGTCAGGGCCTGGTCGCTGAGGTTCTGCACCCGCACCAGGGATTTCTGCTTGTTCTTGAACGGCGGTTCTTCGATCAGCTGCGGCTGGCCGCTGGCGTTGTTGACCAGGGTGTAATAGTGATCGGCGGCCAGTTTCACCGGCACGCTCTGGCTGCCCACCTTGGCGGTGTAGTCGCCGCCGGGCATGAAGCTGAAGTCGCTGCTGGCCAGGGGCGCGACGTCGTTGACGTTGGTGCTGCCCACCGTGGCGCTGACTTCGCTGTTGCTGGCGTTGTACAGGCGCACGAAGGTCGAGCCCTTGGGCGCGGTGGGGCCGTACAGTGCGGCATCGCCACCGGCGAACGCAGACAGGGACAGGACGCTCATGCCGGCAGCCAGGGTGATTGCTTGGGCGAGACGACGAGGAGTAGTAGTGAAAGTCATGAGTGTTACCTCTTTTTCAGTTTTGCGCCCGGTCGGGCGTCTCGGATTTGGCGTTAACAGCTAGGTTCTGTTGGCGTGCACCGGCTTGCTTGAGTTCTGCGACCCACTGAGGGTCGGCGTCGCCGATTTCGTTGTTCACAGGCAGATAGCGTTCAGGGAATTCCCAGATCAGCAGCTGGGGCGGGTTGTTCTTGAAGTCGTCGCTTTTCAGGTAGCTGAGCATCGGCAGGATCGGGCCGTGGCCGTCTTCGGCGTAGCTCAGCACGTCGCTGTGCAGGGCCTGTTTCAGGGCGCCGACGAAGTTCCAGCTGGGGTTGGCGCTGTAGCTGGTGCCCACCAGGGTCACTGGCACTTCGCGGTCGGCGAATAGCGCGTCGTCGGCGGCCGGCTGTTCCTCGCTGGCCCGGGTCACGCGCTTTTGCAGCGGCTCTTCGGCCGGCATCAGGTTTTCGAACAGCGGGTCCAGGGGCAGGAAGCGGCGCAGGTCGCCCTTGTGTTCCACGGTCTCTTGGGTCTCGGTAACGAAGCGTTGTGGCTGACCGCTGAGCGGGGTCTTGGCGGCGATGGTCAGGGCCAGTTGCCGGGCGACGATCTCGGCGCCGGCGGGGGTCCAGTGGGTGTCGGTGCGCAGGAACACTTGCTGGCCCTGTCGCTTGGCCTGTTGCAGGGGGCCAAGCAGGTCGGGTGCAAGGATCTTGTCGGCGGCGACCCGGGCGTGGAAGTCCTGGTAGAGGTTGGCGTGGATGCGCGCCGGGCGCACTTCGTCCATGTGTTCCGGGTACAGGCGCACCTTGGCCGGAACGATCGCCATCACCAGTTTTACCCCGTGCTCCTTGAGGGTCTGGCGCACGCCTTCCACCAGGGCGTAGTTGCCCTGCAGGTTGAGCTCCTCGTTGACCACGGGGTTGAACTCTTCATCGCTGTACAGCCACTGGTCACGGCCCAGCACCACCCCCGGGCGCCCTTCGTTGAACAGCTTGAAGTCCAGGGCGGCCCAGAGGTTGGTGCCCAGGCGCTTGATCGGGAACTGGTCGTCGTAGTGGGTTTCCACCGCCTTGGCCCAGCGCCCGTTGAGCACGGTGGCATCGTTGTTGGTACTGAAACCGAAGAAGCTGCGCGCCGACCACAACCCCAGCACCAGCAGGGTCAGCAGGAACAGGGCGATGTAGAACACACGTAATGAGCGGGTCATGGGCAGATCCCTCAGAACTGGAAGTAAAGGAACGGCGAGAAGCTTTGCGCCGAGAGTTTGAGAATCGAGGCAATGAACAGCAGCAGCACCAGGGCGCGCATGGCGTAGCGCGACCAGTCGGCAGTCCAGTAGGCCGGCTGCACCTGGGCCTCGGTGCCGACGATGTAGCCCGGCTGGTGAATGCTGCCGGGGTTGTCCCCGGGCACCGCCTTGATCAGGCCGGGCTGGGCGCTGGCCGGGCCGTCGGCGGCGCTAGTGACCTCGGGCTTGGCCTTGACCGGCGCCGGGTTGCGGTACAGGTCACGCAGGCCGAAGAACGCCAGGGTGGCGTAGGCCAGGATCAGGGTCGCCACTTGCAGGCCGGTGAGGCTGGCGCGGTTGAGTTCCGACAGCGACCAGTCGCCAAAGCTGAACATCGCGCCGTACATACGCCCGGCCACGTGCAGGTTTTCGGCACGGAAGATCACCCAGCCCATCACCACCAGGAGGAAGGTCAGGGCCCAGCGCACCGGGTTCAGGCTACGCGGCGTGGTGTTGATGCCCAGGGCCTTTTCGATGGCCAGCCACATGCCGTGCCAGGCGCCCCAGACGATGTAGGTGAAGTTGGCGCCGTGCCACAGGCCGCCCAGGAGCATGGTCAAAAACAGGTTGCGGTAGGTGATCAGGGTGCCTTTGCGGTTGCCGCCCAGGGTGATGTACAGGTAGTCGCGCAGCCAGGTAGAGAGGCTGATGTGCCAGCGCCGCCAGAACTCGGTGATCGACTGGCTGATGTAGGGCTGCTTGAAGTTTTCCATGAAGCGAAAACCCATCATCAAGCCCAGGCCGATGGCCATGTCGCTGTAGCCGGAGAAGTCGAAGTACAGCTGCGCGGTGTAGGCCAGGGCGCCGAGCCAGGCATCGCCCGTGGTGGGGTTGTGCAGGGCGAAGCAATGGTCGGCGACCACCGCCAGGGTGTCGGCGATGAACACTTTCTTGATGAAGCCCTGCATGAAGCGGGTGCAGCCTTCGGAGAACTTGTCCAGGGTGTGGGTGCGGTTGTTGAACTGGTCCGCCAGGTCACGAAAGCGCAGCACGGGGCCGGCGATCAGGTGCGGGAAGATCGCCACGAACGCCGCGAAGTCGATCAGGTTGCGAGTGGCCGGGGTGTCGCCGCGGTAGACGTCGATGATGTAGCTGATGGACTCGAAGATGTAGAACGAGATGCCGATCGGCAGCAGCACGTGGGTCAGGATGAACGGCTCAAGCCCCATGGAGGTCATGATGGCGTTGATGCTGTCGACGCCGAAGTTGGCGTACTTGAAGTAGCCGAGGATGCACAGGTCCACCGCCACCCCCAGCAGCAGCCAGCGCTGGGCGGGTTTGGTCCTGACACCGGCGGCGCCGACTTTCAGGCCGATCCAGTAGTTCCACAGGGTGACCCCGGCGAACAGCGCCAGGAAGTCCACGCGCCACCAGGCATAGAACACATAGCTGGCGATCAGCAGCAGCAAGTTGCGATAGCGTTGCCCGCTCAAGTAGTACAAGCCGAGAAAGATCGGCAGGAACAGGAACAGGAACACATTGGATGAGAAAACCATCCCGATCTCTCCATGTTTAACCAATAGTCAGAGGCCGGAGCCCCCCCAAACCCCCCCGTGAAAAACCGGGGAAGCGGTACTGCGTGCAGCGCGCCCCCTGTAGGAGCCGGCTTGCCGGCGAAGGCGCTCTTGAGGGCCTCTTCGCTGGCAAGCCAGCTCCTACAGGGGGACGTTCCAACGATTCGAATCAGGAGCCCTTTGCATGGGCCGGGTCGTAGACCTTGGTCAGGTCGCCACCCAGGCGGAAAGTCTTGAATGGCTGCATCTTGTGCTTGCGTTCCAAGACATCCGGGGCGCAGGTGTAGAGGCTGCAGTAGGGTTCCAGCCAGGCGAATTTCGAGTCGACCTTGAGGTCGGTCATGTCCTGTTCCTTGCCGTTCTTCTTCTCGAAGGTGTCCGGGTCCTTGACCCCGGCCAGCACCCGCTCCCCCAGGCGCTTGAGTGCTTCGTGGTTTTCCTGGCGCAGGTCCACGCCGTTGACCTGGGCGAAGCTGGCGATCATTGCCAGCGGCGGTAGGGCGTAGTTGTGGTAGGCCAGGGCCCGCTGCTGGCGCTTGAGTTCGTTGGGCAAGAAGCCGTCGGCATCGACCTGGTTGGCGCCGACCTTGTATTCCTTGACTGCCCAGTCGAACAGGTCGCGGCGGTTGGTGGCCACGGCGGTGGCCATCACCGACCAGGCGGCCCAGTAGGAGTGGTTGTTGGTCTTGTCCAGGGGCAGGTTGTCCCAGTCGCTGACCACCTGGTCGGCCATCTTGCTGAACCAGGCTTCGATCTTCTGTGCCTGTTCCTGATGGGTGGCCAGGGGGTGGGAATCGGAGAACTTCAGCCGCAGGTAGGCCGAGGCCATGCTGCCCAGGGCCCATTTGCGCATGGACTTGCCGGTGTGGTTGAAGTCCTTGGACATCAGCGCGTCGGCCTGGGCCCAGGCGCTGAGCCAGGCGAGGGTGCAGTCCAGCTGTTCAGGACGGCCGTCGCGCATGAACTGCATGACCCGCTTGCTGGTGCCGCGCTCGATCTTGGTGATGTCCGCGGTGGTGTCACGAAAGGCCTGTTCGGACTGCACGTTGAGGGTCGCCCGGGCCTTGTCCGAGCCTTCGTACTTGCTGCGAAACTGCAGGGCGCCGGTGTAGGGCGCCGGCATGGCGTCGCAGCCCTCGCTGTTGTCGCCGCTCTTGAACTTGTCCACCGGGGCGTAATAGCCCTGGGGCGGACGCAGCGGAGCGGCGGCCTGGGCGCTGCCGGTGACGATGGCCAGCCCCAGCAGGCTGGGTATCAACAAGCGTTTCAAGTCTTTGCTTTGCATAGGTAACCTCATTGCCCGATCTGCGCGGTGCGTTGCTCGGCGCTCGGGAATACGTTGCGTTTGCAAATTTTCGCTTCGACCTTCTGCCCCGCAGTGCCCGCTTCCGGGCCCTGGATCTCGACCGCCAGCAGGTTCTGCGAGGCCCAGTCTTCGTCGGTGCGCAGTTCGAAGGCGAAGCGCCCGTCGGTGTCGGACGTTTCCGGTTTTTCGATCTTGATGTCCTCGTGGCGCCCGTTCATGTACCAGAGGGTGGCTTGCAGGGTTTTCACCGAGGTGTCGGCGAAGCGGATGTCGACCTGATGACCGCTGTTGCGCAGGTCCATGTTCTTGCTGTTGACCAGCAATTCGTTCTTGCCGGGCTTGAGGGTGGTGCTGCCGGTCATCTGCGCGTCCTTGCCCTCGCAGCCGTTGTCCAGCAGGGCCATCATCTGCCGGTAGATGGTTTCCTGGTCCAGGCGGTACAGCGGCGAGAATTCCCAGATGAGGATCTTCGGCGGGCTCTTCTGGAATTCGTCGCTGCCCAGGTACTGCAGCATCGAGCCTTCCAGGCCGCCGCCGGGGAAGGCGACGTTGAGGATGTCGGCACCGATGGCCTCTTCCAGGAAGCCGGCGAAGTTGTAGTTCTTGCCACTGTGGCTGGTACCCACGAGGGTGATCTGCGGGTTGCCGGAGTCGCCGAACAGGTCGCCGTCGCCAGCCTCGCCCTTGGGCTCGGTGGTGAACTGGTCCATGTACTGGATGGCGTAGCTGGTGCCGCACAACTGGCCGGCCATGTTGTGCAGGGTGCCGGTCTTGCCCATGCGCCCGGACTTATGGGTTTCGAATTCACGCCGTGGAATGTCGGCAAAGGCCGGCAACTGCTTGACCTTGTCGGCGACGATCTTCGCCGTGCGCTGGGCGCCATAAGGGGTCCAGTGCTGGTCGCCGCGGAAGTAGAAGTCGTGGGCCGGCAGGGTATCGGGCAGTTGTTCGTTGGTTAGCGGCGAGAGGTCCGGCACCACGTAGCCCATCTGCGCGAAGCGCCCGAGCATGGCCTTGTAGTTGCTCAGCGCCTTGTCATAGTCGAAACGGGCTTTCTCCGCCGGGTTGAGCTTGTTGCGGTTCACCAGGCCGCGGGTCGGCTGATAGACCACCACCAGTTCCACGCCCTTGCTCTTGAAGGCTTCGTGCAACTGCTTGAGGCGGCGGTAGCCTTCGGGAGTGGTGTTGAACTCGGTGCGCAAATCTTCCTGGGTACGGAACAGCCAGTCGCCCTGGGCTTGCACCAGGGTGGTGAAGTTCTGCTGGTAGCGGGTCACGTAGTTCTTTGCGTCGTGGGCGGCCGGGCACAGGTTGCAGCACGGCTCGGCCTTGAAGTTCGGCGCGGCGCTTGTGGCGCTGGTTTCGTCGGCACGGGCGCCGGCGCTGGCGGCGAGAATCCCCGCGGTCAGGGCCGACAGGCCCAGGAGTTTGATCCAGTGTGGGTGCATGAAAGTCATCCTCAATCCCGCAATTCGGTCTGGCGTTCGACGGGGTCGATCAACACGGCTTTCTGCTGGCGCACCAGCAGGTCGAGAATTTCATCCTGGCGCTCGCCCAGGACCCCGGAGAAGCTGATGCCGCTGCTTTTGGTCGGCGCCAGCATGGAGACCCGGTACAGCTCCACGCTCAAGGGGGAGTCGATGGACATCGGCCCGCTGCCGTTGGCGGCCAGCTCGCCGCCGACCACGATCAGCGAGACCTGGGCGTCGAACGGGTCGAGCTTGATGTCGCGGTCGGTGTCGGAAAGGTCCTTGATGTGGCCGTAGACCCCGGTCAGGCCGTTGGCCATGGCGATGTTTTCGTACAGACGGATGTTCACGCTGTTGCGAATGCGGATGCCGTGGCGGCGGTTGCTGATCACCTTGTTGCCGTAGATCAGGTTGTCGGCACTCTCGTAGAGGGTGATGCCGTCGGTGTGGTTGCGGTAGATCTCGTTGTAGGCGATCAGGTTGTTGATGCTGTTACGGTCGATCACCAGCCCGGAGAGGTGGTTGTCGTAGCTGCGGTTGTTGAAGATGAAGCTGTCGTTCACTTCCCGGGAAATGATGATGCCGTGCTTCTTCTTGGTGCCGTGGACGGTGTTGTCGGCAATGATCAGGCCATGGGAACGGTCGTGGGGGTCGATGCCGTAGACGATGTTGTCCTTGTAGGTGTTGCCCTTGAGCACGAAGTCCCGGGTCTCGTAGCAGTAGAAGCCGTACCACATGTCCGAGAACGTCGAGCCGACGATCCAGCCGGTGGGTTCATCGCGCTTGAGCACCTTGGCCATGTTCGGCGTGTACTGGGAAATACTCACCCCGTAGGACTTGGAGTTGGCGTAGCCGAAGCTGGCCATCTGGCTGTTGACGATGTACGTCTCGGTGCCGCCCCAGGCCAGCAGGAACGGGCGGAATTCCTTGGGTGAGCGGAAGGTCGCCGGGCCGTTGTCCTTCTCGCGCCAGCCCGTGACCTTGGTGTCGCGCACAAACAGCTGGCCATCGTTGACCAGGAACGAGCCGCCTTCCTGGGACAGGCGCAGCTCCTGGGTCTGTTTGTCGATTTCCAGGATGCCGTGGCGGCCGACGACGATGGGCAGGCGGGCCAGGTAGACCCCGGGCGCGGTTTCGCTGATGTACTGCTTGGGCAGCTTGCCCACCAGTTCCTTGAGGTTGACGTAGCCGTCGTCGATGAAGATCGCCTGGGGTATGCCGTGCTGGCGCACCACCCATTCGGCCATCTTGTTGTCACCGCCGATAAAGTCCTTCAGGGCGTCTTCCTGCATCATCCGGCGCACGCTGATCTTGCCCGGCTTGCTGCGCACGATCTTCGCCGCGGCCGCCTCGGCGGTGTAGCCGGAGAGGTCGGGCAGGGTCGGCTTGGCCAGGGCCAGGGGCTCGGTGGGAGCACTGCTGACGGTGTAGGTCTTGGCCTGTTGCAGCTCCTTGGCGATGATCGGTGCCTTGGCCGTCTCGGCAGTGGCGAAGGCGCTGCTGCTGGCCAGCAGCAGGGCGCCGGCCAGGAGGCTCAGGGAGCCTCTGGACAACGGGCTCTGGAGAGTTTGAGTAGGCATGTCGGGCACTCCTTTAGCGGCTTGCATCAGAAGCGCCAGATCACGTCGATAAAGGCGCGGTGCATGTAGGAGTCGACCTCTTTGCCGTAGGCGTCGCCGGGCTTGAACACGCCACCGCGCAAACGCACCAGGGCCGAAGGTTCATCGATCGACTGGCTCAGGGCCGCGGGCAACAGGCCTTGCTTGAAGTACTTGGTGACCACCAGGTCCATCTCCTGGCCGAGGTCCTTCTTGCCATCCATGAGCGGCAGCGAGGTGCTGCTGAGCAGGGCGCCGGTGGTGTCGTCGTAGTTGTTGTCCACTGCGTTGATGCCGTTGCTGCCCACCGGTTTGTTGCCGTCCACACGCCAGAACTTGTGGTAGACCAGGCTGGCGTCGTAGTCCTCGCGCAGTTGCCAGGAACCGAACAGGGTGGCGCTCTGGGTGTTGTTCATTTCGCCCCGGAAGGCTTCGCCGAAGCGGTGCACCCGGGAGCGAGTACCGGTGTAGTTGGAGCGGTTGCTTTGCAGGCCGTTCTGTTCGTACTCGGCGCTGGCCCGGGCATAGGCCGCGCCCACTTGCCAGTTCGGGTCAAGGCGCAGGCGCACGCCCAGGTCGGTGGCCCAGCCGTTGAGGTTGTCCCCGCGCTTGGCTTGGGTCGGGCGGCTGCCATCGGCGTTCAGCGGGTTGACCGTATCGCGGTCGCCGCGCATGCCGGTGAGGCTGGCCCAGTAGTTGACGGTATTGGTGTTGCGCCAGTTAAAGGCGTCGCTGTTGGCTTCCAGGCCGAGCCAGGTCAGGTCGCCGTTTTCCTTCTTGTCCAGCGGGTCGCTGGCCACGCCGGGCTGGGCATAGTCGAGCTTGCCGTCGTCGTGGGTATGGTGGGCGCGGATGCCCACCCACTGGCCGGGCGTCCACTGGTAGGCGGCGTCGGCGTACAGGTGCAGGCGGTCCTTGTCCTTGGGCGCCAGCTCCTTGAGGTCGGTGCGGTATTCACTGAAGCGCTCGGCGGCCCCCAGGTTGGCCCGCAGCAGGGTGGTGTCGAAGGTCCAGTTCAGCGCCTCGATGTTGGTGTCGCGCCATTGCCCGTCATCGTTGCGCAGGCGCTGGCGGCCGAACTTCAACTGCTCGCCGGGGTAGGCGGTGAAGCCGCTGTAGCCGACCCAGAACTCGCGCATGGCCAGGTAGTTCTTCTTGGTCTTGCGGTCATCGTTGCTGGACTGCTGGCTGGCGTCGTCGCCGGACTGTTGCAGGGTGTCGGTTTCGATCACGTCGCTTGCGGTCACTGCCTGGCCCATGGCGTAGGCGCTCCAGTTGCCGCTTTCGCCATAGACCCAGGGCCGCAGGTCGAGGCCGATGCCGTTGACGTCGCCACCGCCCTGGGTGCCCAGGTCGCGATCGTCCTCGGACTGGCCGGTGATCTTCACTTCCAGGCCGAAGTTCTTGGTGTCGGTGATGGCCGCCAGGGTCGGGTTGGACCAGATCATGGCAAAACCCAGGGCCATGCCCAGTTTCGACAGGCACAAGCGCTTGCCTGTGGTTGTGGCGGCGGGGTGTGCCCGGTCGCGCAGCGGCCGCGATTCGCGAGGGCAGGCGTGGCGAGCGCTTCGCGCGTGGTCGCAGCCTGCGGCAGCGGCTACAGGGGTGGTGTTGAATGGGATGGACTTCATAGGGATTCCTCGCCGTCTTCTTCCTGCAGCGCGTGCAGTTGCAGCGTGTTCTGGGTCAGGGCACCGCGCGCCGCCTGCTCCTGTTGCAGCAGGCGCTGGGCTTCGGCGCGCTGGCCGGGGGGCAGTTGTTGATCCAGCTGCTGGGCCAGTTCGTTGGCCTGTGGGGTGTCCTGGGCCTTGGCCAACTGGCTGAAGACGTAGGCGTTGACCGGGTTGGGCGCGGTGCCGCGGCCCTGGGAAAACAGCTGGGCAATGGCGAAGTCGGCGCTGTTCTGGCCGTTGCGGGCAGCCGTCAGCAGGTGGTCCAGGGCTTTTTGCGGGTACACCTGGCCCAGATAGCCACGGCGGTAGATCTGCCCCAGGTAGTAGTCGGCGGCGACTTCGCGGCCCACGGCTTTCTGGAAGTGCGCCTCGGCCACCTTGGCGTCCGCCGGCACCCACTTGCCTTCGTAGTAGAGCTTGCCCAGCAGCAGTTCGGCCCGGGGCTGGTCGGCGGCGCGGCCGTTCTCCAGGTATTCCATCATCTTGTCGACGTCACCCAGCTCGGGGAAGTCGTAGAGCAGTTGCGCCAGGCTGACCCAGGAGGCCGGGTAGCCGGGGGCGACCTGTTCCAGCAGGGCCTGGGCGGTCTTTTCATCCGGCTTGCCAAGACTGGCATCGCCCAGTACCCGGGCCACGCTGTCGACTCGCTGGGCACTGACGCTGCCACGGCTGTAGCCGGCCTGCAGTCGCTTGATCAGCTCGGCCTGCTGTTCTGGCTGGCCGCGTTTCTGGTAGACGGTGGCCAGCTCGACGTAGCAGATGTCGGTGCTGTCGAGGGCGGCCTTGCAGATGCTTTCCACCTGGTCCAGGTGCTGGTCGTAGGTGCCCTGGGTGCGGTACAGCAGGACCTGGGCCAGACCGGCTTCCGGATAGCCGGCGGCGCGCCATTGGCTGATCTGCTGCTGGGCGTCGACGTTGGGGAAGCTGTGGGGGTATTGCAGGTACAGCATCGCCAGGGGGATCAGGGTGTTGCCTTCGCCATTGGCAAAGGCTTTCTTCAGCAGGCCTTCGGCTTCGTGCTGCTCGGCCTCGCTGGAGCCGGGCTTGGCCACCAGCAGGCGCCCCAGGCGCGCCTGGGCACGGGGCGAGGTGTCGGCTGCGGCGCGGTAGGTGGCCTCGGCCTGCTTGATCTGCGCCGGGTCGCGGCTTTCCACCTGAATGTCGGCCAGGCCCACTTGCGCTTCGCTGTAGCCCAGGTCTGCCAGTTGGCGGTAGTTCTGCTGGGCCAGGGCGGTGTCGCCGCGCTTCAGGGCCTCGTTGGCCAGGCGCTGGTCCGGCAGGCCGGCGCAACCGGCCAGGCTCACGGCCAGGGCCAGGGAGCACAGGGCCAGGGCGCGGCGCCCTTGAGGCTTATCGAGTGCGCAGCACTCGTCAATGAAAGGGCTAGTCACAGGCATGTCCTCCGCTCAGAGACCGGCAGCCATGGCTTTGTCGATCAGCCAGTTCATCGACGGGCCGCGGTCGCTGCTGACTTCCACCGGGCGGCCGGCGAAGACGCTGCTCAGGGGCGCGTCGGGCTTGATCTGCACGCGGATGTCGGAGGACAGGTCGTTGCTGTTGAGGCTGGCGCTGCTGACGATGGTGCCGGTGCGCACTTCATCCTCGCCGGCGATCTGGAAGTTGACCTTGGTGCCCGGGCGCACGTCGCCGAACTGGCGGTAGGAGAACCGCGCCTCGACATTGGCCAGGCTATTGCGCGGCACCAGCTGGAAGATCACGTCGCCCTTGCTGGCGTACTGCCCGTCGGCCACCAGCTGCTGGGCCACGGTGCAGTCGCAGGGGGAGGTCAGGGTGCCGGTCATCTGCTTGCCGAACAGTTCCTCGACCTTGGCCGGTTGCAGCTGGTTTTCGTCCAGGTGGCCCTTGAGCACGTCCAGCATGCTGGTGCTGAAGCTGGCCAGGGGCGCGCCTTTGGCGACGCTGCCATCGGTCTGCACCAGGCTCTGCACGGTGCCGTCGCGCGGCATGGTGACGTTCATCCCCGGAACGTTGACCAGGCCGGCCTCGGCGTGGCTGACGAAGTACATGCCGTACACCGACTTGAGGATGAAACCGAAGGCGGCAAGGCCGACGATGAAGATCCCGGCGCTGAAGGTCACCGCCCGCAGGCGCCCCAGCGGAGTCATGCCGCTGCCGCTGTCCTTGTTCTTGCGCGCCTTGGTGAAGTTGTCGCGCTGCAGGGTGGCGAGCACGTCGCCCATGCTGACGATGTCGCCGGCCAGGTGCGAGGTGATCAGGTGGCGCAGGGTGGAGATGTCCTGGGGTTCGAGGTTCTGGAACTGGCAACCGACCCGGCCGCTCTGGCGATCGAAGGAGCGGACCTGCAGCTCGACGTCCATGGCCAGGCCGAGGTTGTCGATGACAAATTGCAGGCGGCCCTTGTGCACTTCGCCCACGGTCAGCATCTGCTGCCCGGCGTTGAAGCTCAGGCCGCCGGCGGAGAGGTCGTGGACCCGCACTTCAAGAGGCTTGGCCTCGGTTCCGAAGAAGCGCAGCTTGGCCGGGATCTTGACCCGGGCGTGCTGGCGTTGGGCTTCGGATTCATGCACTACGTTGACGTTCACGGCGGTGTTCATAGAGTCGATTTCCTAGTTAATTCAGGCAAGGCGGTTCAGACCATCAGCAGCAGGACAGCGACGAACACGCTGCCGGCCGAGAAGGTCATGGTCCGAGACGACCAGGTGTTGAACCAACGTTGAAAACTGGCCAGGTCGCGGGTCAGCTTGGTGTCCTGGCGGGTCCAGGATTGCTGGTCGAGGCGGAAGAACACGTAGATCTTCACCAGCGCGCCGACGATCTGGTTGTAATAGAGAATCAAGGGGTAGGCCGGGCCGATGCGGTGCCCCGAGCAGGACAGCAGCAGGGTCAGGATCAGGCGGGTAATGCCGATCCACAGCAGGTAGGCCAGGATGAAGGCGGTGCCGTACTTGAAGCTGGCGATGATCGCCACGGTCAGGCCCAGCAGCGAGGTCCACATCGACACGCGCTGGTCGAACAGCACCACGCTGGTGAACAGCCCCAGGCGTTTCATGCCCAGGCCGAGGGCCCGGGAGTTCTGCCGCAGGTTGTTGCCGTACCAGCGGAACATCAGCTTGCGGCTGGCCTTGATGAAGCTCTTCTCCGGCGGGTGCTCCACGGTGTTGATTGCCGCGTCAGGCACGTAGAAGGTGTCGTAGCCCAGGCGCATCAGGCTGAACCAGCTGGACTTGTCGTCGCCGGTAAGGAACTTGAAGCGGCCCAGGCGCCAGTGCTGCAGGGAGTCGCTTTCTACGTCGGCGATGAAGTCCGGGTCGGTGACCACGGTGGCGCGGAACACCGACATGCGCCCGGTCATGGTCAGCACGCGCTTGGACAGGGCCATGGAGCACATGTTGATGTGGCGCTGGGCGAAGCGCAGCTTGTGCCACTCGCTCATGATGTAGCCGCCGCGCACTTCGCAGAATTCGTTGGTGGTCAGGCCGCCGACATTGCCGAACAGCTGGAACCAGGGCACGGTCTTGCGTACCACGCCTTCGCCGAGCACGGTGTCACCGTCGATCACCGCTACCACGGCGCGGCTGTCCGGCAGGTGGCGGGAGATGGCACGAAAGCCGAAGGCCAGGCCATCACGCTTGCCGGTGCCGGGAATGCGTACGAAGTCCAGCTTGACCCGCTCCGGCGGGTTCATCCGCGTCCACAGGCTTTTCACCAGCAGCTCGTCGGACATTTCCACGATCGAGCAGACCACGGTGGTGGGGAAGCCGCAGTCGATGGCTTCACGGATGACCGAACCGTAGACCTGGGCGGTGGTCAGCGCGTCGATCCGGAAGCTGGTGACCATCAGGTACACATGGGACGGGTCCGCCGCGCTGCCGAGCTTGCGCACCTTGCGCCGCAGGTGCGGGTAGACCACGTAGAGAAACAGCATACCGCGCACGAAGTGCGTGGCACCCATCGAGTAGCGCCAGATGCCCACGGCGCCAATCAGGAAAATGAAGTCCTTGGACTGTGAGTCGAAGGTCGAGGCGGGCAGCAACAAGGCCATGCCCATCAGCAAACTCAAGTAGAACAGCCAACCGGCGGCCTGAAGCAGGCCGTGCTTTAGCCTGTGCATAATCTGCGTCCATCAAGGTCTCGGGCGAGCCTGTGGGGTGGCCCGAGGGGGGTTAAGGCAGGCATGGAGATCTGGGAGGGCCAGATCGCTGGCCAGCCAGCTCCTACGGGGATGGGGTAGGAGCCGGCTGGCTGGCGAACCCTTACCAGCAGATCCCTTCGGTACGGCCTTTGCTGCAGGTAGCCTTGGACATGAAGCCCACCAGGTCGATGACCTGCTTGCCGTGGGGCACGTCTTCGGCCAGGGCGCGGAACTTCTCGTCGCGGTTGCCGAGAATGATCACGTCGGAGTTGCCGATTACCGCGTCGAAGTCCGAGTTGAGCAGGGACGAAACGTGGGGGATCTTCGACTCGATGTAGTCCTTGTTGGCGCCGTGAACCCGGGCGTACTCGACGTTGCTGTCGTAGATGCTCAGGTCGAAGCCTTTGCCGATGAGCATTTCCGCCAGTTCCACCAGCGGGCTCTCGCGCAGGTCGTCGGTGCCGGCCTTGAAGCTCAGGCCCAGCAGGGCGACCTTGCGCTTGTCATGGCTGGAAACGATGTCGAAGGCGTTCTGCACCTGGGATTCATTGCTGCGCATCAGCGAGTTGAGCAGGGGCGCCTCAATGTCCAGGGAGCCGGCGCGGTAGGTCAGGGCGCGCACGTCCTTGGGCAGGCACGAGCCGCCGAAGGCGAAGCCCGGGCGCATGTAGTACTGGGACAGGTTGAGGGTCTTGTCCTGGCAGACCACGTCCATCACTTCACGGCCGTCCACGCCCACCGCCTTGGCGATGTTGCCGATTTCGTTGGCGAAGGTGACCTTGGTGGCGTGCCAGACGTTGCAGGTGTACTTGATCATCTCGGCGACTTCGATGTCCTTGCGGATGATCGGCGCGTCGAGTTCTTCGTACAGCGCTTGCAGCACGTCACCGGAGGCCTGGTCGAACTGGCCGATCACGGTCATGGGCGGGAAGTCGTAGTCCTTGATCGCGGTGCTTTCGCGCAGGAACTCGGGGTTCACCGCCACGCCGAAATCCACCCCGGCCTTCTTGCCCGAGCAGTCTTCGAGAATCGGGATCACCACGTTCTTCACTGTGCCCGGCAGCACGGTGCTGCGTACCACGATGGTGTGGCGGGTGGCCTTGTCGCGCAGGACGAAACCGATCTCGCGGCACACCGATTCGATGTAGTCCAGTTCCAGGTCGCCGTTCTTCTTGCTCGGGGTACCGACGCAGATCATCGACAGGTCGGTATCGCGAATGGCCTCGGCGAAGTTGGTGGTGCCACGCAGACGAGCGGTCTGGATTCCTTGCGCCAGAAGTTCGCCCAGGCCCGGTTCGACGATCGGCGACTTGCCGGCGTTGATCAGGTCGATCTTGTCTTTGGAGATATCTACGCCAACCACTTCATGGCCCCGTGCGGACAGGCAACCGGCACATACTGCACCGACGTAACCCAAACCAAATATGCTGATGCGCATCGCATTTACCTCTGTGTTATTCACGCCATTAGATGGCCGGAGTTAATGTTTGCCAGCTGTTGTTGCGCACTCGGAAGTACAGCGAAGTACGCTGTAGTGCCGTGTGCAGGCAGACTAAGTTCCGAGTGACTAAATAAATGCACTCAAGTTGTGCGCAACCGATCCATGTTGTTTTGACTTGCCCTTGAATGTTGCCGGCGGCTCCTGCTGCAGGTCCCTCGAGAAAAACCATCCGCGTTCCTGTGGATGGCTGGATGCCACGTAGTACGGGCTCTCCAGTTGTTTTCGGGGGGCTTGAAGGCCAGCTGTTCCTTGGCTCGTTAGGGGATAGTTGAGGTGCCTTATCTCCGTTTGTTTACCCTTTAGTTCAAGTTTGTGACTCGTTGGTCAAATCAATGTTGCAACTTGATTAGTTCCTCGTGAGTCCGTGTAAGTCATCTCCTACAACCTCGTTGAGAATCGTTACCGGTGGTATGAGCGGTGTCTGAAGGCATAGTTCCTGCCCGCTCATCCTGTTTTTCGAAATTTCTTGAAATATTGAGAAAGATGGCACTGCTCTCAAACTGATAGCACTAACGGTTTGAGCCTTTAGTTATGGGGAGTTGAAGCGAGGGGATATTTTTGTGCCACTACCGAATAAAAAAAGTGGTGCCACTACTGAAAAAATCAGCGCTGTCGAGTGAAATAAAAGTTAGGCAAAACGCTGAAAGTTCTATGGCGCCAGAAAATTGGCTTATTAAAGGCGGGGAATGTGCTGATGATCACATTCTGGCGCGCTCGCCGGTTGGAAACGAGCGCGGCAGGGGAACGCTTTATTCCGGTGCGTGGTCGCGCAGGAACACCAGGTTGTCGGCTTTGGACTGCTCCGCGCTGAAGCGGTAGCCCTGGACGTCGAATTGCTTGAGCTGAGCGGGGTCGTTGATGCGCTCCTGGATGACGAAGCGGCTCATCAGGCCACGGGCTTTCTTGGCATAGAAACTGATGATCTTGTACTGGCCGTTCTTCAGGTCCTTGAACTCGGTATTGATGATCCGCGCGTTCAGGGCCGTACGCTTTACCGCCGAGAAGTACTCGTTGGAAGCCAGGTTCAGCAGCAGGTCGTCACCTTGCTCGGCCAGGGCCTCGTTCAGCCATTCGCTGATACGGGTGCCCCAGAAGGCATACAGGTCCTTGCCCCGGGCGTTGGCCAGCTTGGTGCCCATTTCCAGGCGATAGGGCTGCATCAGGTCCAGAGGGCGCAACAGGCCGTACAGGCCGGAAAGCATGCGCAGGTGTTGCTGGGCGTAGTCGAAATCCGCCTCGCTGAGGTTTTCGGCGTTGAGCCCGGTATAGACGTCGCCCTTGAACGCCAGCAGCGCCTGCTTGGCATTGTCTGGAGTGAAGGCCGGGGTCCAGCTACCGAAGCGCGCGGCGTTGAGCCCGCCGATCTTGTCGGATACGTGCATCAGCTCGCTGATCTGCGCCGGGGTCAGTTCCCGCAGTTGCTGGATCAGTTCCTGGGAGTGGTCGAGGTATTGCGGCTGGGTGAAGCGCTGGGTAACCGGCGGTGTTTCGTAATCGAGGGTCTTGGCGGGTGAAATCACCATCAGCATGGGGTCGTCTCCTTTTGGCGTCGGGGGATTCTAGGGGCTCGGGCGCCCGGACTCCACCTATGATGGCGATAGTCATGACCGCTGATCGCGGTTCGCCGGCAAGCCGGCTCCTGCACGAGCCTGTAGGAGCCGGCTTGCCGGCGAAGGGGCCCTGATTCCTGGCACAGATCGGCTATAGTGCGGCGCGGGTTTTGTTCTGGAGGCATCCCTTTTGCGTATCGCGTTTCTCTTCTCGGCCTGGCTTCTGAGTTTCAGCGTGCTGGCAGCGCCCAATGATGTGGCGACCCTGGACCGCAGCACCTGGCCGGAAAAGCTCGACAATCCGACCCTGTTCGACGTCGCCTCGCGGGCCGAGATCCTCACCTTCGCTCGCGCCTTGCTGATCAGCGAAGCCTGGGACGAGGCCTCGATGAAGCAGCGCCTGGGCCTGCGGATGATCAACATGGAGGCGATCTCTGAGCTGCGCGAACATCTGTGGCAGCGTCTGCTGGATAACTACAACTTCGCCCAGCAAAGCTGCGACCAGGACGCGTCCTTCTGTTACCTGGTGGAAAACATGCAGCAGTTGCGCAAGCAGGCCGGCAAGTTCCATCTGGCGCAGGACTCCTACTACGCGCGCTGGGGCGAGCCGAGCCGGACCTTCCACGAGCAGTACCTGGACGAATTGCTGCGCAAGGCCGCGCTGTCACCGCAGACCAGCAGCGAAGTGCTGCGCTTTGGCGACTACGAGCGCAATGGTGACGAGCTCAATGACCGGCTGTTTCTGCTGACCTTCGACAGCGCCGCCAACCTGGCGCCGGACAACACGCCCTGGCTCACCAACTACCTGCGCAAGGCCAACCTCAGCGGCACCTTCTTCGTTCTTGGCAACGATATCCAGAACCGCCTCGACAAGGCTTCGGTGGCCAGCCTGCAATCCCTGTATTCCCGGCAGTGCGTTGGGGTCCAGGGGTGGGAATTCCGTTCCCACAGCCATTGGCAGGACTGGCAGTACTCGATCCAGCGCAGCGCCGACCTGGTGAAAAGCAAGCTGCCGGAAAACTACGTGCCGCTGTTCCGCCCGCCCTATGGCCAGCGTCGCGCCGACGCCCAGGGCTTCTTCAATTCCCAGGGCATGCAGGTGGCGCTATGGGACATCGACGCCCAGGACGGCGCCGGCAAGCTCAAGGCCGAGGACAGCGGGCAAAGAGTGTTGACTTTGATGCTGCTGTGGCGACGTGGGGTGATCGCCTTCAATGCCAAGCAGGATGGGGTCAAGAGCAGCTTGCCCTGGTTGCTGGCCCAGACCGCGCAGAGCGGCATCGGTTGGGAAGACTGCCAGGATGCATTTCGCTGAAACGAAACAGCCTGCGCAAACAGGGAGAAATGGTGGCTGAAGCGGGGAAAAACAGCGGGATTTCGAGGCAGGCGGACTTCCGACTTTAACGGTGCCCGGGCCACTCGCCAAGGGCTATTCGTCACTCTGCAAAATAAACATCAAAAAAGCGTCAAAGTGCTTTTTCCTGTCACGGTTTTTGGAGTATTACGAACTCAGACCGCCGAAACCTGCGACACAGGTGGCGTCTCCCAAGACTCCTTGTGTGTGCAGGTCACCTGAACCCCCGCGGGTGAATTCGGTGGCCCTTCGAGGCGCGATACCCCATGGTATTGCGTCGACTGGCTCCCACATAAGGTGACCGAGTATGGATGACCACGGACGTAGCTCTTCTTCCAACCAGCCAATCCTTTATGTACTCGATACCAATGTATTGATTCACGATCCAAACGCCTTACTGAATTTCGAAGAACACCACGTCGCCATCCCCATGACCGTCCTCGAAGAGCTGGACAAGCTCAAGAGCGGGCATCACAGCGTGGCCGCCGAATGCCGCCAGGCCATCCGCCTGATCGACAAGACCCTGGGTGAAGCCTCACCCGAGGACGTCGAACTGGGCGTACCGATCCAGCGTGGCAAGAGCGGGCCCAAGGGCTTGCTGTCGATCCTCATGAGCAAGCGCAACGAGCCCACCAGCCTGTTGCCGGACAACCTCAACGACAACATCATCATCAACCAGCTGATCGACCTGCACGCGCGCAACAAGGACCTGCCCGTGGTGCTGGTGACCAAAGACATCAACATGCGCCTCAAGGCGCGGGCCTGCGGGATCGCCGCCGAGGACTACAGCACCGACCAGCTGGTGGACGATGTTTCCCTGCTGCCCAATGGTTTCCACAACATGAGCGGCTCGTTCTGGGACCGCGTAAGCAAGGTGGAAACCCGTCAGGACCATGGCCGTACCTGGCACCAGGTGCAGTTGATCGACAACCTGCCGGCGGTGCACATCAATGAATTCATCATCGACGAACAGGGCTTTGTCGGCTGGATCAAGGAAATCCGCGCCGATGTGCTGCTGATCCTCGACCTGCATCAGGAACCCCTGTTGCACCAGGAAGCCTGGGGGCTGAAACCGCGGGACATCTACCAGGGCCTGGCGCTGTACGCGCTGCTCGATCCGGATATCCACCTGGTCAACCTGTCCGGCGCCGCGGGCTCGGGCAAGACCATCCTGGCTCTGGCCGCCGCTATCGAGCAGACCATGGTCAGCAAGCGCTACCGGCGCATCATCGCCACCCGCAGCGTGCAGGGGCTGGACCAGGAGATCGGCTTCCTGCCCGGCACCGAGGCTGAGAAGATGGAACCCTGGCTGGGCGCCATCACCGACAACCTCGAAGCCCTGCACATGGATGACGAGAACACCCACGGCAGTGTCGACTACATCCTCAGCAAGGTGCCGTTGCAGTTCAAATCCCTGAACTACATCCGCGGCCGCAGCTTCCAGCAGAGCCTGATCCTGATCGACGAATGCCAGAACCTCACCCCGCACCAGATGAAGACCATCATCACCCGTGCCGGCGCCGGTTCCAAAGTGGTGTGCCTGGGCAACCTGGCACAGATCGATACCCCCTACCTGTCGGCCACCAGTTCTGGCCTGACCTACCTCACCGAACGTTTCAAGGACTTCCCTAACGGCGTGCACATCACCCTGCAAGGGGTGCCGCGTTCGATCCTGGCGGAATACGCCGAAAGCCACTTGTAACCTCACCCTGGAACACAACGGGCGGCCCTTGGGCCGCCCGTTGCACTTCTGGCGCAGGCTCAGGCCAGTTGCTGCAGTTCCTCCAGCTCGCTGGAGCGACTGTGGGCGCGTGCCATCAGGCTGTAGATCGACGGCAGCACGAACAGGGTGAACAGGGTGCCCACCAGCATGCCGATGACGATCACCAGCCCCAGGCCGAAACGGCTGCTGGCGCCGGCGCCGGAAGAAAACAGCAGCGGTACCAGCCCCACCACCATGGCGGCGGTGGTCATGAGGATCGGCCGCAGGCGGATCCGTGCCGCGCGGATAATCGCCTGGGCCGCAGTGCAGCCCAGGGCCGCGCGCAGTTCATTGGCGAACTCCACCATCAGGATGCCGTGCTTGCTGATGAGGCCGATCAGGGTCACCAGGCCGATCTGCGTGTAGATATTGATGGTCGCCAGCCCCAGCGCCAGGGGAATCAGCGCGCCACAGATCGACAGCGGCACGGTGATCAGGATGATCAGCGGGTCGCTCAGGCTTTCGTACTGCGCGGCCAGCACCATGTAGATCACGATGAGGGCGAACAGGAAAGTCAGCAGCAGGGCATTGCCTTCGTGGATGAACTGCCGCGAATCGGCCTGCCAGTCATGGCTGAAACTGGCGGGCAGGGCCTGGCTTTGCTGCTGCAGGAAGGCCACCGCCTGGCCCAGGCTGACCCCCGGGGCGGGGATGCCCTGGAAGGTCGCGGCATTCTGCTGGTTGAACTGCTTGAGCTTGTTGGGCTGGATGCTGTCATGCAGGCTGACCACGGTGGACAACGGCACCTGGGTGCCGCTGTCGGTCTCCACGTAGAAGCCGTTGAGGGCCTGGGGTGTCAGGCGCTGGGCCGCGGCGCTCTGGGGAATCACGTCGTAGGAGCGGCCCTGCAGGGCGAAGCGGTTGGTGTAGTTCTCGCCGATCAGCACCGCCAGGGTGGTGCCGATGTCCTGCATGCGGATGCCCAGGCTGTTGGCCTTGCTGCGATCGATGCGCACCTCGGTCACCGGGTTGTTGAACTCCAGGTCGCTGTCCACCACCGTGAACAGGCCGCTGGCCCGGGCCTGCTGCTTGATCTCCTCCATGGCCTGGAACAGCGAGCGGTAGTCCTCGGTGCTGCGGATCACCAGTTGCACCGGCAGGCCGCCGGTGGAGGCCGGCAGCGGCGGCAACTGGAAGACGAAGATCGAGTTGCCCTCGACTGCATCGACCTTCTGCTGCAACTGCTGCTGGATGCTGGCCGCGCTGCGCTGGCGTTGCGACCACTCGCTGAAGTTGACCCCGGCGAAACTGGCGGCCACGCCGTCGCTGCCATTGATGATCCAGGTGCTGACGGTTTCCGGCAGGCCCTGGAGGATCGCGTCCAGCTGGTAGGCATAGCGCTCGACATAGTCCAGGTTGGCGTGCTGCGGCGACTTGATCGCCAGCAGCAGGTTGCCCTGGTCTTCGTTGGGCGCCAGCTCCTTGCTGGCGTGGCCGTAGAGCCACGGCAGGCTGAGCAGCACCAGGGCGGCAAACGCCAGGACCGCGCCGCGCCAGCGCAGGGAACGCACCAGGCCGTGCTGGTATAGACGTGCCAGCCAGTGGAAGAACTGCTCGGCCCAGCGGCTCATGCGACCTTCCTGCAGCCCCGCCGGCAGCAGCTTGGCGCACATCACCGGGGTCAGGGTCAGGGCCACTACCCCGGAGATCAGCACCGCGCCGGCCAGGGTCAGGGCGAACTCCTTGAACAGCGCGCCGGTCAGCCCGCTCATCAGGCCTATGGGCATGTACACCGCAGCCAGGGTGATGGTCATGGCGATCACCGGCGAGGCGATTTCCCTGGCCCCGACAAAGGCCGCCTGCAACGGCGTGCGACCCTCCTTGAGGTGGCGGTGGATGTTCTCCATGACCACGATGGCATCGTCCACCACCAGGCCGATGGCCAGGACCATGGCCAGCAGAGTCAGGAGGTTGATGCTGAAGCCGAACAGGTGCATCAGCGCCAGTGCGCCGACCATCGACAGCGGAATGCTGACCACCGGGATCAGCACGCTGCGGGCCGAGCCCAGGCACAGGTAGATGATCGCCACCACGATCAGGATGGCTTCGATCAGGGTTTCGATGACCTCGATGATCGAGGCCTGGATGAAGTGGGCGGTCTCGAACGCCAGGGCCACCTCCACTCCCGGCGGCAGGGTCTTCTGGATCTCCGGCAGCAGGCGCTTGATGTCGGCGACGATCAGCAGCGGGTTGCCCTTGGGCGTGGCATACAGACCCAGGTGCACCGCCGGCTTGCCGTCCATCAGCGCACTGGTTTCATAGGACGCCGAGCCCAGCTCGACCCGGGCGATGTCCCGCAGGCGCAGGAGGTGGTCGCCACGGTTGCTGATGACCATGTCGCGAAACTCGTCGAGGTTGCTCAGGTCGGTGTTGACCTGGATCGACGAGATCACGTACTGGCCCTTGATCTGCCCGGGGGCGGCCTGGAAGTTGTTGGCGCGGATCGCCTGTTCCACCTGGGCCGCGCTGACGCCGTGGCCGGCCATGCGCTGCGGGTCCAGCCACAGGCGCATGGCCAGGCGCTGGCCGCCGAAGGTCTCGACCTTGGCCACGCCCTCGATGCTGGAAAACAGCGGCTGTACCACTCGGCTGAGGTAGTCGCTCAGCGCCGAGGCGGACAGCGAGCGGCTGGCGAAACCGACATAGGCCACGGCGGTGGCGTCCCCGGCGGAACGCTCGATCACCGGGTCGTAGGCCTGCTCGGGCAGGCGGTACTTGACCTGGTTGACCTTGGCGATCACCTCGCTCAGGGTCTTCGACGAATCCTGGTTGAGGGCCATGCGCAGGGTGATCAGGCTGCGCCCCTGGACCGAGGACGAGCTGACGTAGTCCACCCCCTCCACGGAGGCCAGGGACTGGTTGATCGGCTGGGTGACAAAGCCCTGCATCAGCTCAGCCGGCGCCCCGGGGTAGTCGGTGGTGACGCTGATCACCGAGCTTTCCAGCAACGGGTACTGGCGCACCGGCAGGTTGCTATAGGCCTTGAGCCCCGCCAGCAGGATCAGCAGGCTGACCACCAGCGCGAGCACCGGGCGGCGGACAAACAGATCGGTGAACTTCACGGCTCTTCTCCCGCGGCCAGGGTCGTCGCACTGCCGCCGGCATCGCTGAGCACGCTGTGCTGCTGCGGTTCGATCGGGGCACCGTCACTGAGCTTGATCTGCCCGGACGTCACCACTTGCGCGCCCGGCGCCAGGCCGCTGTCGATCACCACCCGGCCGGCATGCCGCGCACCGGTTTTCACCGATACCCGCTGCACCGTCGGCGCGCCCTGGGCATCCTTGGCCGGCTGGACCACGAACAACTCTTCGCCGTAGGCGTTATAGGTCACCGCGGTTTCCGGCACGCTCAAGGTGCCGCTGGGTAGCGGCTGGGCCAGCCGCACACGGGCGAACATATGGGGCAGGGCGCTGGCTGGCGGGTCTTGCAGGCGTGCCTGGATGCTCAGGGTACGGGTGCGATCGAGAAACGGATCGACAGCGCTCACTTTGGCGCTGAGCACCTGCCCGGGCAGGGCGTCGAGAAGCACTTCCAGGGTCGCCCCCGGCGTGACCTGGGCCAGCGCCTGCTCGGGCACGCTGAAGTTGACGTACAGGCCCTTGTCGCCAATTAGGTTGATCAGCACGTCCCCGGGGTTCACGTATTGCCCCAGGTGCACCTTGCGAATGCCCAGGGTGCCGGCAAAGGGCGCGCGAATGGTGCGCTGCTCGATTTCCGCGGTCAGCGCCTGCAAGGCGCCCTTGGCGGTGGACAGCTCGGTCTGGGCATTGTCGAAGGCTTCCCTGGAGGTGGCGTTGACCGACACCAGGCGCCGCGAGCGTTCGAGGCGGATCCGGGCGTTTTCCATTTCCCCTTGCAGGCGCACCAGGTTGCCGCGCTGGGGCGCGTCGTTGAGCTGGACCAGGACCTGGCCGCGTTCGACCCGCTGCCCTGACTGGATCGGCAGGTTGACGATGCGCCCGCCGATTTCCGCCGGCACGCTGACTTGCTGGATCGCCTCCAGTTCGCCGATGGCTTCCAGGTAGTTCGGGAAGGGCAGGGTACTGGCCGTGGCCACGGCGACCTTGACCGGTGCCTGTGCATAGGCCTGGGGGCCGGGCCGGGCCCCGTGCCACAGCCACCCGGCCAGCAGGCCGACGGTCAGCAGCGCCGCGATCAGCGCCAGCCATGCGCGCAGGGAGGGGGGCTTGGTTACACCGACGGACACCATGACATTCACTCCTTGACGTCAGTTGCAGTTTCAGTAGATCGGCCAGCAACCGGGGGTGAGCAGCTCGACGAGGTTTTCATCCGGGTCGCGGAAATAGATGCTGGAGCCGCCCTTGGGCCATTCGGTACGACCTTCCAAGGGAATGCCGGAGCGGGCCAGGCGTTCCTTCCAGCCGGGCAGGTCCTGTTTGTCGATGGCAAAGCACACATGGATCTGCCCGCTGGCGTCGTGGGGCGGGATCTCGCCGCCGCTGAGGTATTTGGTGTGCAGCGAGGCGCCCCGCTTGAAGAGCAACAGGGTATTCTGGCCGCCGATGTTCAGCGCCACGAGGACATCACTCTCGACCATGACTTCCAGCTGGAAGGTTTTTGCGTAGAATTCTTTCGCGATGTCGAGATCGTTCACATAAAGGGCTGTTTCAATAATTCGTTTGAGTTGCAGCATGTGTTGCTCCTTTTGGGACCTTGCTCCCTGAGTTGGAAATGACAGGATGGTCACGGTCTTACTGCGCAATATCGATTTGAACCTGCTGGTGGTGCTTGATGCCCTGCTGACAGAAAAACATGTCACCCGTACGGCCTTGCGCCTGCACTTGAGTCAGCCGGCCATCAGCCACTCGTTGAGCAAGTTGCGCGGGTTGCTGGATGACCCGATCCTGATTCGCCGGGGCAGTGAACTGGTGCTCAGCTCCCTGGCCCAGAACATCCAGCAACCGCTGCGGGAAATCCTTGGCCAGATCGAAACCCTGTTCGGCAAGTCCATCGACTTCGATCCCGCCAGTTCCCAGCGCATCTTCACCCTGGCGATGTCCGACTACGGCGCCGCGCTGGTGCTGCCCAACCTGATGGTGCGCTTGCGCCGCGATGCGCCGAACACCACCTTGGTGGTGACCCAGGACACCCGGCACGGAATGTTCGAGCAGGTTTCCCAGGGCAAGATCGACCTGGCCCTGGGGGTGTTTCCCAACCTGTCCGGCGACATTTCCACCGAGGTACTGTTCGAGGAAACCTTCTCCTGCCTCCTCGACCGACGCACGTTGCCGGCCGACGGCACGCTGGACCTGGACAGCTACCTGGCCCGGCCACACATCCTGGTGTCGATGGATGGCAGCGCCAACGGCGAGGTGGACAGCCTGCTGCGCGACGAAGGGCTGCAGCGGCGGATAGCCGTGAGCGTGCCCCATTGGCGTACTGCCCCCAGCATGATTCACAACACCGACCTGATTCTCACGGTGGCCACTCGCACCCTGGACGAAGCGCTGCTTAACCAGGACCTGATCCAGCTGCGACCGCCGTTGCCGATTCCGCCGTTTCCCTTCGTGCAGATCTGGCATCAGCGTTTCGACAATGAACCGGCCCATGTCTGGTTGCGCGAACAGGTCAAGCAGGTGGTCGCTCATAGCGCGCTCGGCGGCTGAGCCGGCCGCAGGCGCAGACGCAGGTCCGGCCCCAGCTGGCTGACGTCATACAGGGCAAAGTCCAGGGCCTCCTCCAGGCGGTCGAAGCACGGCAGGTGCACCAGCGGCCGGGCCAGATCCCCCAGCAGGCGCGGAGCCACGTACAACAGCAACTCATCCACCAGATGCGCCTTGAGCAGGTTGCCGGCCAGTGTCGGGCCGGCTTCCACCAACAGGTCGTGCAGGCCGCGCTGGCTGAGGTTGTGCAGCAACTGCTCAAGGTGCAGGCCCTGGTCGTCCCCGGGCAGCGCCATGACCTGCTCGCTGTCGCTGCTGGCCAGCGGGCACTCCCGGTGCACCACGTGCAGGCTCGGCGCCTGGTCGTTGAACACCCGCGCCGTGGCGGGCACCCGGTCCTGGCTGTCGAGCACCACACGTACTGGCGCCAGGGCCTCCGGGGAGGACAGCTGGCGTACCGTGAGCAGTGGGTCGTCCGCCAGGACGGTACCGCTGCCGGTGAGGATCGCCGAGCTGCGGGCCCGCCAATACTGCACGTCGGCCCGGGCCCGGGTGCTGGTGATCCACTTCGAGCGCCCATTGTCCAGGGCCGTGCGCCCGTCCAGGCTCATGCCCATTTTCAGTTGCACCCAGGGCCGCTGGCGCCGCACCGTGGACAGAAAGCCGCGGTTCAACTCCTGGGCCGCCGATTCCAGCAGGCCGACCCGCACCTCGATTCCGGCGTTGCGCAGTTGGGCGATGCCCTGGCCGTTGACCTGTTCGAACGGGTCCTGATGGGCCACCACCACGCTGTGCACGCCGCTGTCGATCAGGGCTTGATGGCAGGCACCGGTGCGTCCGACATGGCTGCAGGGTTCCATGGTCACGTAGGCGGTGGCCCCCCGCGCCAGGCCACCGGCCTGGCGCAGGGCGAACACCTCGGCGTGGGGCCCGCCGGCCCGCCGATGCCAGCCTTCGCCGACCACTTGCGAGCCATGGGCGATCACGCAACCCACCCGCGGATTGGGCCAGGTGGAGTGGCTGCCCCGTTCTGCCAGGGACAGGGCGTGCTGCATGTGCTGGAAGTCGACTTCGCTGAAGTAGGTCATGGGCGCGCCGACTGGACAGCGGCCGGGGGCGTGATTGGGTAGATCCGGCCGTCGTAGGCGCTGGCCAGGAAACCTTCGCCGCTGGCGTCATGGATCAGGCAGGAAATGCCGCTGGCGGTGGGTTTCTCCACGCTGGCCCAGACGCGCTTTTTCAGATCGAAGACGGCCACGGTGCCGCCGTAGCTGCCGGTGGCGATCATCGAGCGGTCCCGGGAGATGGCGATGCACTTGATCGAGTGGCTGTGGGGCGTGTCGAACACCTCGCTGGCGCCATCGCGCCACAGGCGCAGTTTCAGGTCGCGACCGATGCTGGCGAAGCCGCCCTGGATCTGCGTGCAGCCGTTGGAGATCCGCTCGTGGGCTTTTTCCAGGTAGGTTTCCAGGCCGAAGTCGGCAATCCGGAAGAAGGCCGCGGCTGCGGTGGCGCACACGCTGAAAATGTAGGTTTCATCGGCGGCGATGCCTTTGATGGCGTTCTCATGCATGCGCACCTGGGTGACGAAGCGCGGCTGTTGCTGGTCCAGGCAGAAGATCAGCGCTTCGCCGGTGTAGGTGCCGATGGCTGCGTGCAAGGCTCCGTCCTTGATGAAGGTGGTGCCGCAGTTCAGGGGCGAGCGGTGCTGGTACAGGGTGGCGCCGGTGCGGGCGTCGAACACCGTGCCCATCTGGCCGCCGGTCAACACACTGTCGCCAAAGGGCAGGAGGAAGTTGCACAGGCTGCCGGCCTTGATGCTGGGTTGGCCGTTGATATGCAGGATGCCGGCGTCGCCGATGCTGTAGACGTCTTCGCCGACCACCGCCACGGCGTTGAGGCTGACCGCCGGTTCGATGCCGCTGAGGTCCCAGGTCTGGGTGGCGAAATCCCAGGTGGCATAGCGTGAGCCGAAGGTGACGAAGGCGATGCGATGGCTGCCCAGCAGCGCGCAACTGCGTGGCCAGATGATGCTCGGCAGGGAGGTTTCCGCCGTCTTGACCAGGGTGCCGTCCTGCTTGAGGTGCCAGAGCATGACCGAGCGGTCGTAGCTGAGGCTGATCAGCAGGCGCTGGCTGTCGTCCCAGATGATCCGCTTGATCCCGGCGCTGTGGGCGGGCTGCAGCAGGGTGCCGCGGGGGCTGATGATGGAGATCTTGCCTTCGTCGTCGCCGGCGAAAATGATGCCCTCGCGGGACAGGGCCACGGTGTCGGTTTCTACGCCGCCCAGGTCGATGGTTTCCAGCTGTTGCCCGGTATTGGCATCCCAGCGCCGGATCGAACCGTCATCGCTGCTCGATACCAGGGTCTGGCCGTCGGCCGACCAGCACACCGAGATCACGTCGGCGGTGTGGCCGTGGAGGATCCGCAGGGTCTGGCCGCTGAGATTGAACAGGCGGATGCTGTGGTCCCGGGAGCAGGTGGCGATGGTCTGGCCGTCCGGGGAGAAGGCGGCCATCTCGATGTCGTCGTCATGGCCGATGAGCACGGTCTTCAGGCGCAGGGACGGCACTTCCCAGACCCGCGCGGTGTAGTCGCTGCTGGCGCTTACCAGCAGCGTGCCGGCGGCGTTGAATGCGCACTGGTTGGCCAGGTGATCGTGAAGGACCCGCTGGATCGGGGTCCGGGTCCTGGCATCCCAGAGGATCACCTGGTTGTCGTAGCCGGCGGTGGCGACGTAGGTGTCCTTGAACGTGGCGATGCCGCTGATGGGCCCGAAATGTCTCATGATTATTGTCCTTAATAATGCGTTGGCGGATGACGGGCAGCCGTCCCCCGGCCCGCGGGCTCCGGGGGAGGCAGGCTCTTCTATTTGATGAGATCGATGAGGTGGTGCTTCTTGTCTTTCTTGGCTTGCAGGTAGTGGCTGTTGTGCCGGGTGAGGAAGACCCCGGTGGGGATGGTGCTGTCCACGATGATGCCGTTGTCCTTCAGGGCCTGGACCTTGTCCGGGTTGTTGGTGATCAGGCGGCAGTGCTGCACGCCCAGGGCCTTGAGCATCCTGGCGGCCATGGAGAAGTCCCGGCCGTCCTCGGGGAAGTTCAAGTGGCTGTTGGCTTCGAAGGTGTCCATGCCGCCGTCTTGCAGGCGGTAGGCATCCAGCTTGGCGTACAGGCCGATGCCCCGGCCTTCCTGGCGCAGGTAGATGAGGTAGCCGCCTTCTTCCTGCATGCGCGAGATGGACTCGCTCAGTTGCGGGCCGCAATCGCAGCGCTGGGAGTTGAAGACATCGCCGGTCAGGCATTCGGAATGAATGCGCACCAGGGGGCTGTGTTCGCTGGCGGGGCCCAGCTTGATCAGGATGTGTTCATGGGCCGCTTCCAGGCCGCTGAAACTGTAGAAAGTGCCGGGGGTGGGCGAGTCGTTCAGGGGGATGTCGACCTGGTTTCTGATGCTGAGTGTGTTCATGGAAATCCCTTCCGTTCTTTGACGTTGAACGTGTAATTGTTTGGTTGCAAAAGTAGAAATGCCGGGTCAGAGGCTCTCGGCGAGCCTGAAGCCCATCACGTAGATCTCCCTGGGGTATTTGCCGTGTCGACGGCAGTTGCGGGTCAAGTCGCGAAAGCGTGTGAAGCTGCCGCCGCGGGCAATCCGGTGGGTGCCGACCACGGTCACCAGGTCGTCGATGACGGCATTGCCGCCGGGGTAGGGGGCGTAGTCATCGGCCACGTATTCTTCGACGTTTCCGGCCATGTCCATGCAGCCGAAGGGCGATGCGCCCTCGGGCAGGGCACCTACCGGGGTGGTGGCGAACAGGCCCATTTCCGCGGTGTTGGCGTGCAGGGGCAGAAACTGGTCGCCCCAGGGGTATTCGAGGTTTTCATGGCCGGCGGCGGCAAACTCCCATTCCGCTTCGCTGGGCAGGCGGAACGAGCGACCGGTACGGGCCGCCAGCCACTGGCAGTAGACGTCGGCATCGCCGGCGCTCAGGCCATAGACCGGATGGTTGGCGCGTTCGCTGGGGAACTGGCCGAAAAGCCAGTTGCCGGGGATGGCGGGGTACTGCGAATCCTCCAGGAATGCCCGGTATTCCAGGTTGGTTACCGGGTACTTGCCAATGGCGTAGGGCTTGAGCTCGACCCGGTGGCGCGGGGCCTCCTTCTCGATCCAGCTGCGGTCCAGCCCCAGGCCCTGCATGCGCTGCAGCACCTGGTCGATGGCCGACGCCTCCAGGCCGATCTCGACCTGGCCGCCTTCGATGGTGATCATCGGCGGGTTGAGTACATCCAGGCGTGGGTCCATGGTCTGTGCCAGCAGCCGTGCCGAGGCCAGACGCCATGACAGGGGAGCGTCAGGGTTTTCCACCCCCAGGGCCAACTGCTCCGCCGATTTGTCGGACAACTGCCGCCAGACTGCCAGGGGCAGCGAAAGCTCGATGCCTGGCTGAAAGTGTTCCGCGAGGCCCATCAATTGCCTGTCGGTCATTTCGGCTGTCAGGGGGCCGTCGAACACTGGCCAGTGAGCAAAACCCTTGGAATTCATAGTACTTCTTGTCCTGCATCTGGTTGAGGGGAGAGGGGCGGTCACAGGGTGCAGATCAGCCCGGTTTGCAGGCAGTTGCGCTCGAAATCGTCCCAGTAGCCGACGGGATGCTTGGCACGATTGGCGACGGAGATGATTGGCTTCTGCCACTGCAGCTTGGAGAAGCCGGCCTTGAGGATGGCGTGCTCGTAGGTGTCGCGGCTCCAGCGGTGGAAGGTGAAGGCGCTGGGCGGTTGGGTAACGAACTCGGCGTGATGGCGGAAGCCACCGGCATGGGGTTCTTCGCTGAGTACGTGGACGCCGTACTTGGTGAAGTTGCCGCGTTGCAACTCGAAGCCCGGGTCCACGGTGTAGGCGATGAGTTTGCCGCCGGGGACCATGTTCCTGGCCACGACCTTGAACATCTTTTCCAGCTCTTGTGGTGATTGCGCGTAATTGAACAGCCAGGCCGCAGTGACGCGGTCGAAGTGCCCCAGTACGCCCATGTCGCAGACGTTGGCGACGTGATACTCGATGGCCTCCTGGTTGCGCGCCGATTCCTTGCGTGCCAGTTCGATCATCGATGAGGAAATATCCACCCCGACCACTTTGCTGGCGCCCTGGTGGTAAAGCTCACGGCCGAAGTAGCCGAAGCCGCAGGCCAGGTCCAGGACGGATTTGCCTTGGATGGCTCCCACCATATGGAAGAAGGTTTCCGTTTCTACCGAGCGTTGCGAGGCGGTGTCGGTAAAGTCTTCAAAGCGTTCACCGATGGAGTCATAAGTTGCAGCTTGACTGGTCATTGTTCACCTATCTGGTCGGCTGAGTGTTATTAACTTTCCGATGAGGAAATAGTTGGGCAGGTTGTTTCTGGTTGTTATCGGTTGTTGCGTTGTTCTTATGGCTAGCCGCGAGTAGTAATGATGAATCCACCAATGACTACTAGTACGCCAATGAGTTTTTGCATGCTTATTGTTTGGCGTGGAAGACCGACCAAACCGAAATAGTCGATGAGCAAGGAAATGATCAGTTGTCCGACAATCACTGTCATGATGAAGTTGAGGGCCCCTAGGCGTGGCGCCATCAGCAGGGCGACGGTGATGTAGAACACACCGGCAATCCCGCCCATCCAGATCCACCAGGGGCCTTCCTGAGCGGCTGCGAAGTTGGGGCGAGGAACTTTAATAAAGATTATTACAGCAATAAGTGCCAGTAGGCTGACAAGTAGTGATACCCCGGTGGCCCATAATGGATGGCCTAATAGGTGTCCAAGTCTTGAATTGGTTCCTGCTTGTAGTGGTACTGCGAAACCGGCCAGGAGGCTTAGGAGGATTGATATTAGAAATGCCATGTTTTTTCGTTTCCTTTTTCCGGGAAGTTGTACTTTTATTAATATAATGGCGCCAATTCTTTGTTCTTATGCTGGGTATTCGCCACGCTGATCGTCCTCTGGGACCCTGGGCCAGACAGGCCGGCTGACCATCTCGAGCAGGAATGTTTCCCCCCGGGGGCGGGGCTGCAGGGTGCGGAAAACTGACCCGCGGGTTTACAATCGCCGCCACCAGATCAGGAGTAACGCCGTGCTGACTCATCTCGATTCCCAGGGGCGCGCCAATATGGTCGACGTCACCGACAAGGCCGTGACCTTTCGCGAGGCGGTGGCCGAAGCGCGGGTACGCATGCTCCCGCAAACCCTGCAGATGATCGTCAGCGGCGGTCACCCCAAGGGCGATGTATTCGCCGTGGCGCGCATCGCCGGGATCCAGGCGGCAAAGAAAACCAGTGACCTGATTCCCCTGTGCCATCCGTTGATGCTTACCAGTGTCAAGGTCGAGCTCTGTGCCGAAGGCGAGGACTGCGTGCACATCGTTGCGCGTTGCAAGCTATCGGGGCAGACCGGGGTGGAAATGGAGGCGCTGACCGCCGCCAGCGTCGCCGCGCTGACCATCTATGACATGTGCAAGGCGGTGGACCGGGGCATGACCATCGACAGCGTTCGGGTGCTGGAGAAGCTCGGCGGCAAGAGCGGCCATTACCAGGCGGATCAGGCATGAAGATCTCGGTGAAGTTTTTCGCTCGTTACCGCGAGGCCCTGGGCATTGACGGGCTGGAGATCGAAGGCGTGTTCCAGCAGGTCGAGGATGTGCGCCAGGCGTTGCTGTCCCGGGACGGGGCCGAGGTATTGGCCGAGCAGAACCTGATGTGCGCCCGCAATGAAGAGCTGTGCCAGCTGGACGAACCCCTGGAAGACGGCGACGAAGTAGCGTTTTTTCCCACGGTGACCGGAGGTTGAGATGGCGATTCGAGTGCAGTCAGCAGCGTTCGATCCCGGGGCTGAAGTCAACGCCATGCACGCCGCGGATACCGGGGTGGGTGCGGTGGTCAGCTTTGTCGGCTACGTGCGCGATTTCAATGATGGGCAGGATGTCCACGGCATGTTTCTTGAGCATTACCCGGGCATGACCGAAAAGGCCCTGGGCAAGATCGCCGCCGAAGCCGAGCAGCGCTGGCCGCTGTTGCAACTGGAAGTGCTGCACCGCATCGGCGCCCTGGAGCCGGGCGAGCCCATTGTGTTTGTCGGTGCGGCCAGTGCCCATCGCCAGGCTGCGTTCGATGCCTGTGCCTTTGTCATGGACTACCTCAAGACCCGGGCGCCGTTCTGGAAAAAGGAAAACACCGCCGACGGCCCGCGCTGGGTGGAAGGCCGCGACAGTGATCACGCGGCGGCCGCGCGCTGGAAAGACTGATCCCATGATACTTGCCGGCGGCGCCTGAGCCCGCCGCAATCCAACCTGCAATCGAATGCGACTGTTCCCGCCGACCGCTGGGTATAAGTCGCTGCGCGCGCCGTTGACGATATGTACGTAAAAGTCCAGTATGGAATTACAAGTACAAATACAGTGTTCCCCGTTTCACCTCTTCTTTCTGTCTTGCCAAACCAACAACAACCCGCGAGAGAACGAACATGAAAAAACTCCCCCTGATCAGTGGCCTGGCCTTGAGCCTGTTGGCGTGCAGCAGCCTGTTCGCGGCCGAAAAGACCCTGCGCTTGGGCATCGAGGCGGCGTACCCGCCATTTGCCTTCAAGACCGCCGAGGGCAAGATCGGTGGTTTCGACTACGACATCGGCAATGCCCTGTGCGCGCAGATGCAGGTCAAGTGCGAGTGGATCGAGGGCGAGTTCGACGGCCTGATTCCTTCGCTGAAGGTGAAGAAGATCGACGCTGCGCTGTCCTCCATGACCATTACCGCCGAGCGCCGTAAATCCGTGGATTTCACCCACAAGTACTACTTCACGTCGTCGCGCCTGGTGATGAAGAAGGGCGCCGAGGTGGACGACCAGTACGCCAGCCTCAAGGGCAAGACCGTGGGCGTGCAGCGCTCCACCACCACCGACCGCTATGCCACGGAGGTGTTCGAGCCCAAGGGCATCAAGGTGGTGCGCTACAGCAACAACGAAGAGATCTACATGGACCTGGCGGCCGGGCGCCTGGACGCGATCTTTGCCGACAGCATTCCGCTGGCCGACTTTCTGTCGATGCCCCGGGGGGCCGACTACGCCTTTGTCGGGCCTGAGCTCAAAGATCCGAAGTACGTCGGCGAGGGCGCCGGGATTGCCGTGCGCAAGGGCAACAGTGAACTGGTGGGCGAGTTGAACAAGGCCATCGATGATATTCGGGCCAATGGTGAATATCAGAAGATCCAGGCCAAGTACTTCAAGTCGGATATCTATGGGGATTGAGACATTATGGCGTTCTTGAGGACGCCTTCGCGAGCGAGCTCGCTCCTACAGGTGTTGTGCAATTGCGCGTAGGAGCGAGCTTGCTCGTGAACCTTTATTGTCCCTTCAATTCCTTCAGGTGCTTGTACACCGTCGCCCGGCCCATGTTCAGCACGTTGGCCACGTAGTTGGAGGCGCTCTTGCCCTTGAAGGCGCCCTCGGCGTGCAGCGCCAGCACCAGTTCGCGCTTGTGATCGCGGGTCAGCAGGTTCAGCCCCAGCTGGCGCTCGCGCAGCCAGTTGTGCAGGAAGGTGTTGATCCGCTCCTGCCAGTCATCGCGAAACAGCGAGTCGGGCTGGGGAATCAGTTTGCTCGGCGACAGAAACAGGTCCAGCGCCGCCTTGGCGTTTTCGAACAGCGAGATGTTCAGGTTGATGCACAGCACCGCCTGGGGCTGGCCCTGGCTGTCGCGCAGCACGCTGCTGAGGCTGCGGATCTTCTGTCCGTCCCAGTTGAGCTTTTCATAGGGGCCGATGTTGCGTTCGTCGCGGTCGCCGCTGAGCAGGTCTTCCAGGGCTGCGTCGTCGCCCACTTCGCGTTTGGACAGGTTGTTGGCGATGTAGTCGATCTTCTGTGTACGCAGGTCGTGGAGCACCACCTCGGCATGGGGGAAGAACAGGGTGGCAATGGCATCGGCAATCGCCCGGAAATTGTCCAGGGCAGGGTCCTTTGCAGGTGAGGTCATGGTCGTACTCCAGGCAGCTTCAGCGCCCGCCGGCAGCGGGCGCTGGGAGTGTGCCGCAATCGTTGGGGGCGCCTCAACCGGTGGTTCGGTCGAGGCGGGCCGGGGAGAGCATGGCAGGCGTGAGGCCGAAGCGGGTCAGGTGTTCCGGCAAGGGGGCACCTCGCACCAGGGCGGCGCTGGCCTGGCCCATGGCCGGGGAGGTCTGGATACCGTAGCCGCCCTGGCCTGCAACCCAGAACAGCCCCGGAACCTGCAGGTCGAAACCGGCCAGCAGATCGCCGTCGCTGACAAAGCTGCGCAGCCCGGCCCAGGTCCGGGTTGGACGACGGATGCTCAGGGTGGTGGCTTCTTCGATCTGGTGGATACCCAGGGCGATGTCCAGTTCTTCGGGTTGCACATCGTGGGGTTCAACCGGATCGGCATTGGCCGGTGAGCCGAGGAACATGCCGGCGTCGGGCTTCATGTAGAAGGATTCATCCAGGCTCACCAGCATTGGCCAGTGGTGAAAGTCCAGGCCTTCGGCGGCGGCGAAGATGAAAGCCGCGCGGCGCTTGGGCTGCAGGCCCAGGGCGCGGGCTCCGGCCATTGTGCCGATGTGGTCGGCCCAGGCCCCGGCGGCATTGATCAACACCGGCGCACTGAACGCCTGAGCGGCCGTTCGCACCTGCCACTGCCCTTGGCTGTCGCGCTCGATCCCCAGCACCTCATGGTCGGTGCAGACCTGGCCCTGGTTGCGGCGGATGCCCCGCAGGTAGCCCTGGTGCAGGGCGTCGGTGTCGATATCGCTGGCGCTGGGGTCGTAGAGCGCGCCATGGACCTTTTCCCGGCGCAGGATCGGCAGGCGCGCGCAGGCTTCGTCGGCGCTCAGCAGTTGCATCTCCGGCACCGTGGCCCTGGCGCTCAGGTACTGGTTGTTCAGCTCGGCCGGATCACCGTTGAAGTCCACGGTCATTTCACCCCGCGGGGTCAGCAGCGGGTGCTCGCAGAAACCCTGCGGCGGGTGGTCGAAGAAGGCCCGGCTGGCCAGGGTCAGGGCGCGCACCTGGGCGGTGCCGTAGGCGGCGGTATAGAGCGCCGCGGAGCGGCCGGTGGAGTGATAGGCGGGATGGGATTCACGCTCCAGCACAACCACCCGGCCATGGAGCGACAGCCAGTAGCCGGTGGACGCTCCGGCGATACCGCCGCCAATGATGATGAAATCTGCCTGGATCATTCGAAGCTCCGCAATAGGGGCGAGCAGCAGTGGTTACTGCGGGCGCCGCAGGTGGTACAGGGCATTGGCCAGGGCGATGTCTTCCAGGCCCAGGCCGATGGAACGGAAGAACACCGGGCGTTCGGCATCCGGGAGCGGGGCCTGTTCGCTGAGCAACTCCGGCAGGTCGCCGAGAATCGCCGCACTGTCCCAGCCGTGCTGTTCGCCGGCGATCAGCATTTCACCGGCGCAGCCCGGTGTGGTGCGCCGGTAGTCGCAGTAGACCTGCATCTGTGCCAGGGCCGCGGGTGGCACTTCGTGGGCCCGTGGCGCATTGGTGCTGATGGAGGTGATCAGCGCCGGCTTGCCGAGGCTGCTCGGATCCAGCACGGGTCCGGCGGACGAGGTGCAGAGCATGATCACGTCGGCGCCCTCGGTGGCGTCCTCAAGCCGGGCCACCAGTTGCAAGCGCGGGTCGAGGGCTTGCAGGCGGGCAAGCTCTGCGGCGGGCTTGTTCGCCAGGCTCGGGGAGTAGAGGCGGATGCTCTGCCAGGGGCGCAGGTCCTGCACATAGCGCAAGTGCGCCTGGGCCACCGCGCCGCTACCGATGATTGCCAGGTGCCGGGTTGTGGGGGGCGCCAGGGCGTCGACCGCGACCGCTGTGGTGGCCGCGGTACGGGCGGTGGTCAGTTCGGCGGCGTCGCACAGCAGCAACGGCTGGCCGCTGTCCGTGGACATCAGCAACGTCCAGGCGGTGACCAGCGCGCCTTGGGTACGGACGATGTAGGGCGAGGTCTTGACCCCGTACACCCGGTCTTCGGCCAGCACCCCCAGGTAATTGATGAAGTCGCCGGCCCCCTGGGGAAACTCCACCAGTTGCTGCGCCGGTTGCACGGCGAGCCCGGCAGCCAGGTCGCGGAACAGTTTGCGCAGGATCTGCGGCACGTCGATGCGTTCGAGCAATTGACGGGCCTCGGGGCGGGCAATCACGTAAGGCGTGCTGGACATGCAAGGGCTCTCAGGATTTAAACTAATTTGTCTATTATGGACTTTTGGTTTTGGCGGGCAATATCCAGGCGAAAAAAAACGCAGCCTGTGGTCGGGCTGCGTTTCTTCAGGTTGCCGGGGCGCTGCGGGAGCGCCGGCCGTCAGGCTTGCGGGCGCTTGCGCTCCACCGGGCGCAGCAGTTCGGCGGGCGGCATCTCGCAGCTGATCTTGCGGCCCAGCAGGGCTTCGATCGATGGCAGCTGGTAGGAGTCGTCTTCGCCGGCGAAGCTGATGGATACGCCGTCGGCACCGGCGCGACCGGTCCGGCCGATGCGGTGCACGTAGTCGTCCGGCACTTCCGGCAGGGTGAAGTTGATCACGTGGCTGATGCCGTCGATGTGGATGCCGCGGCCGGCCACGTCGGTGGCCACCAGGACCCGGATCTTGCCTTCGCGGAAGCCTTCCAGGGTCTTGATCCGCTTGTGCTGCGGCACGTCGCCGGACAGCTGGGCGGCGTTCACCCCATCGCGTACCAGGCGTTCCTCGATGCGTCGCACTTCATCCTTGCGGTTGGCGAAGACCATCACCCGTTCCCAGCCGTTGTCGGTGACCAGGTTGTACAGCAGCTTGTACTTGTCGGCGCCGGCCACGGCATAGATGTGCTGTTCGACGTTGGCGTTGGCGACGTTCTCGGCTTCGATCTCGACGATGGCCGGGTCGGTGGTCCATTGCTTGGCCAGGTTCATCACGTCTTCGGTGAAGGTGGCGGAGAACAGCAGGGTCTGGCGCTCGCTCTTGGGGGGCGTCTGGCGAATGATCTGCCGTACCTGCGGGATGAAGCCCATGTCGAGCATGCGGTCGGCTTCGTCCAGCACCATCACTTCGACCATGTCCAGGTGCACGTCGCCGCGCTGATTGAAGTCCAGCAGGCGGCCCGGGGTGGCGACCAGGATGTCGCAGTGGCGCGCTTCCAGGTGCTTGAGCTGCTTGTCGAAATCCATGCCGCCAACGAAGGTCATGACGTTGAGGCCGGTGTACTTGGTCAGCGCCGCGGCGTCCTTGGCGATCTGTACCACCAGCTCCCGGGTCGGAGCGATGATCAGCGCCCGTGGTTCGCCCATGTAGCGCTCCTTGGGCGGCGGGGTCTGCAGCAGCTGGGTGATGATCGACACCAGGAATGCGGCGGTCTTGCCGGTACCGGTCTGGGCCCGGCCGATGGCGTCCTTGCCCGCCAGGGTATAGCCCAGCACCTGGGCCTGGATTGGCGTGCAATAGGGAAAGCCCAGGTCCTGGATGGCGTGCATCAGTTCCGGAGCGAGCTTGAAGTCGTGGAAGCGGGTCTTGCCTTCCTGGGGTTCGACCACGAAGTCTTCGAGTTTCCAGGTGCTGACCGGCGGTTTCGGCGCGCGCGGGCGACGCGGCTGCTCAGCTTTGGGTTGCTCGGCCTTGGGCTTCTCTTGGCGTGGGGCTTTGGGAGCGGAAGGGGTGGCCGGTGTGTTCACCGGTTCTTTTTTAGCTGCGGTAGCGGGTGCGCTCCGTTCCGGCTGACGGCCGTCATGACGGCTGCTGGAACTGGGGGAGGGGGCACTGGGGCTTGGCGCGAGCGGCTCAGCCTCGCTTTTACCGAAGATTTTCTTGAGTGCTTTGAGCACGGTCATCTCATCAATTGGTTAAGGAATGTACGCCGGCCAGTGTAATGCAAGAAGCGGGCGCGGCGTAGTCTGTTGCTCGCCGGGGGCACGGCGCGCGGATTTTCTAGCGCAAGCGCTCGCTCAGCCAGGTGCCGATGTCGCGGATTTCCTCTGGTAACACCTCGTGTTCCATTGGGTATTCCTGCCATGTCACGGTGACACCATGCTGCTTCAGGTACTCATAAGCGGTACGGCCCATGGCGTTCTGCACCACTTCGTCGTACTGGCCGTGCAGGCAAAGCACCGGAATCCGCTGTTGGCTGGCCGATAGTTGCAGTTCATCGCTGAAGGTCGGGGCATAGGTGGACAGGGCAAGTACGCCACCCAATGGACCCTGCCATTTGAGGAAGGCGGTGTGCAGTACAACGGCGCCACCCTGGGAGAAACCGGCGAGGAAAATTCGCGATGCGTCTATTCCGCTGGTGCGTTGTTCTTCGATCAGTCTGATGACCTCGTCAGACGATTCCTCGAGCTGTTCACGGCTGATGGCGCGGGCCGGGTTCATGGCCAGAATGTCGTACCAGCTGGGCATGGCATATCCGCCATTGATGGTCACTGCCCGGGTCGGCGCCTGGGGCAATACGAAGCGCGTGCTCAGCAGGGTTTCCTGCAGCATCTCGGCTACCGGCAGGAAGTCGTAACGGTCCGCTCCCAGGCCGTGAAGCCAGATCACACAGGCATCTGCGGGCTTGCTGGGCTGAAGAATCAAGGGCTCGGTCATGGCTGCTCCATTTGTGTGCGTGCGCGCTGATTGAGTGCGTGAGTGAAGGGCGCGCCCGGTTGATCGGTGAAGAAGATGTCGCACGGTTGAACGTTTTACTGTTGACCACTGGCTGAAACGCTTTAGCCGGGACTGTGGTACGGGCTTTGCTATGGCTCAGAAAGAGGAGTCCAGGTGAAAGCCCTGTCCGCCGGCGGTAACACTAACAGGCTACCGCAGGCGATGGGATAGCCAGCCTCCTCTGATGAAGGTTCGCCACTGGCCGCTACGGGCTTTGCGAACTGCGAAGGGCTACAGCCCGTTCGGCCGATTGGTGAGATGTAGGCCCCCTATTACGTGGATTTCTCCTACTAGACTCATAGCTAAGGTCTTACGCCGCTTGACCCCATAAAAAAGCCGACACGGGTCAACAGCGCCTCATGAGGGTGCGGCAGGACTCAAGCTCCGACACAACAAGAGCAAAATTGGAGGTTTGAATGAAGATGTTGAAATCCACCCTGGCTGCCGTCACGGCAGCAACGGTGCTGGGTATGAGCGGTTTCGCACAGGCGGGTGCGACCCTCGATGCAGTACAGAAGAAAGGATTCGTGCAATGCGGCGTCAGTGACGGTTTGCCGGGCTTCTCGGTACCGGATGCCACCGGCAAGATCCTCGGCATCGATGCCGACGTTTGCCGCGCGGTGGCGGCTGCGGTGTTCGGCGATGCGACCAAGGTCAAGTTCAGCCAGTTGAACGCCAAGGAGCGCTTCACTGCGCTGCAGTCCGGCGAGATCGACGTGCTGTCGCGCAACACCACCTGGACCAGTTCCCGCGATGCGGGCATGGGCCTGGTGTTCGCCGGCGTCACCTATTACGACGGCATCGGTTTCCTGGTGAACAAAAAGCTGGGCGTAAAAAGCGCCAAAGAGCTGGACGGTGCGACCATCTGTATTCAAGCCGGTACTACCACTGAGCTGAACGTGTCGGACTACTTCCGCGGCAATGGTCTGAAATACACCCCGATCACCTTCGACACCTCCGATGAGAGTGCCAAGTCCCTGGAGTCCGGTCGTTGCGACGTACTGACCTCCGACAAGTCCCAGCTTTACGCACAGCGCAGCAAGCTGGCGACTCCGACCGATTATGTCGTACTGCCGGAAACCATCTCCAAGGAGCCTTTGGGCCCGGTGGTGCGTAAAGGCGACGAAGAGTGGTTCAGCATCGTCAAGTGGACCCTGTTCGCCATGCTTAACGCCGAAGAGGCGGGCGTCACTTCGAAAAACGTCGAAGCTGAAGCCAAGTCCACCAAGAACCCTGATGTAGCACGTCTGCTGGGCGCGGACGGTGAATACGGCAAAGACCTGAAACTGCCGAAGGACTGGGTAGTACAGATCGTCAAGCAAGTAGGTAACTACGGTGAAGTGTTCGAGAAAAACCTCGGCAAGAGCACGCCACTGGCCATCGACCGCGGCCTGAACGCGCTGTGGAACAACGGCGGCATCCAATACGCACCACCTGTGCGCTGATGGTTCTATCACCCGGCGGGCCAACCGCCGGGTGATGTTCTGTTCCATTATTCCTGGGGCACTTCATGCAAAATACAATCGGCGCACCCAAGCAGAGGCTTAGCCTCAGCGACCCGCGTGTGCGCGCCTGGTTATTCCAGATCATCACCATAGTGGCGGTGGTTTCGCTGGGCTGGTTTCTGTTCGACAACACGCAAACCAACCTCCAGCACCGGGGTATTACCTCGGGTTTCGACTTTCTTGAGCGCAGCGCCGGGTTCGGCATCGCGCAACACCTGATTGCCTACACCGAAGCGGACAGTTATGCCCGGGTGTTCGTCATCGGCCTGCTCAACACCCTGCTGGTGACCTTTATCGGGGTGATCCTTGCGACCCTGCTGGGGTTCATCATCGGTGTGGCGCGGCTGTCGCCGAACTGGATCATCAGCAAGCTGGCGACGGTGTATGTGGAAGTGTTCCGCAACATTCCTCCGCTGCTGCAGATCCTGTTCTGGTACTTCGCGGTATTCCTGACCATGCCGGGGCCGCGCAACAGCCACAACTTCGGCGATATGTTCTTCGTCAGTAGCCGCGGCCTGAACATGCCGGCGGCGCAGATGGCCCCCGGTTTCTGGGCGTTTGTCGCAAGCCTGGTCCTGGCCATCGGCGCCATCGCGCTGATGTGCCGCTGGGCCAACCGGCGCTTTGAGGCCACCGGCGTGCCTTTTCACAAGTTCTGGAGCGGCCTGGGCCTGCTGTTGGTGATTCCCGCGTTGTGCACGCTGATCTTCGGCTCGCCGGTGCACTGGGAGATGCCGAAGCTGGCGGGGTTCAATTTCGTCGGCGGCTGGGTACTGATTCCCGAGCTGCTGGCCCTGACCCTGGCCCTGACTGTCTACACCGCGGCGTTCATCGCCGAGATCGTGCGGTCCGGGATCAAGTCGGTGAGCCACGGCCAGACCGAGGCGGCCCGCTCCCTGGGGCTGCGCAACGGCCCGACCCTGCGCAAGGTGATCATTCCCCAGGCCCTGCGGGTGATCATTCCGCCGCTGACCAGCCAATACCTGAACCTGGCGAAGAACTCTTCTCTGGCCGCGGGTATCGGCTACCCGGAAATGGTTTCGCTGTTCGCCGGCACGGTGCTCAACCAGACCGGCCAGGCCATTGAAGTCATTGCCATCACCATGAGCGTGTACCTGGCGATCAGCATCAGCATTTCCCTGCTGATGAACTGGTACAACAAGCGCATTGCGCTGATCGAGCGGTGAGGAAGCGCCCATGACGACTCATACCTTCAAGCCCGATATGCCGCCGCCCAGCCGCAGTATCGGCGTGCTGGCGTGGATGCGCGCCAACATGTTCTCCAACTGGCTCAATACCCTGTTGACCCTGTTTGCCTTCTACCTGATCTACCTGGTGGTGCCGCCGCTGATGCATTGGGCGATTCTCGACGCCAACTGGGTCGGTACCTCTCGCGCCGACTGCACCAGGGGTGGCGCCTGCTGGGTGTTCATCCAGCAGCGCTTCGGCCAGTTCATGTACGGCTACTACCCGGTGGAACTGCGCTGGCGAGTGGACCTGAGCGTGTGGCTGGCGGTGATCGGTGCCGCACCGTTGTTCATCTCGCGCTTCCCGCGCAAGGCGATATACGGGCTGTGCTTCCTGGTGGGTTACCCGATCATTGCCTACAGCCTGTTGCACGGCGGTTACCTGGGCCTGAGCACGGTGGCCACCAGCCAGTGGGGTGGCCTGATGCTGACCCTGGTGATTGCCACCGTGGGCATCGCCGGGGCACTGCCGCTGGGAATCCTGCTGGCATTGGGAAGGCGCTCCAACCTGCCGGCGATCCGCGTGGTCTGCGTGACCTTCATCGAGTTCTGGCGCGGCGTGCCGCTGATCACCGTGCTGTTCATGTCCTCGGTGATGCTGCCGCTGTTCCTGCCCGAAGGCATGAATTTCGACAAGCTGTTGCGTGCGCTGATCGGGGTGATCCTGTTCCAGTCGGCCTATGTGGCCGAGGTGGTGCGCGGTGGCTTGCAAGCCATTCCCAAGGGCCAGTACGAAGCCGCTGCGGCCATGGGCCTGGGTTATTGGCGGGCCATGGGCCTGGTGATTCTGCCCCAGGCCCTGAAGCTGGTGATTCCCGGCATCGTCAACACCTTCATCGCCCTGTTCAAGGACACCAGCCTGGTGATCATCATCGGCCTGTTCGACCTGCTCAACAGCGTCAAGCAAGCCGCCGCCGATCCCAAATGGCTGGGCATGGCCACCGAAGGCTATGTCTTCGCGGCCCTGGTGTTCTGGATTTTCTGTTTCGGTATGTCCCGCTACTCCATGCATCTGGAGCGTAAGTTGGACACAGGCCACAAGCGTTAGGAGTATCTCCATGAGTCAAGCGAGCAAAAAGCCTGTGGGCCCTGAAGGCATTATTCAGATGCAGGGTGTGAACAAGTGGTACGGCCAGTTCCACGTGTTGAAGGACATCAACCTCAACGTCAGGCAGGGTGAGCGCATCGTGCTGTGCGGGCCTTCGGGCTCGGGCAAGTCCACCACCATCCGCTGCCTCAACCGCCTGGAAGAGCACCAGCAGGGACGCATCGTGGTGGATGGTGTCGAGCTGACCAACGACCTCAAGCAGATCGAGGCCATTCGCCGGGAAGTGGGCATGGTGTTCCAGCACTTCAACCTGTTCCCGCACCTGACCATCCTGCAAAACTGCACCCTGGCGCCGATGTGGGTGCGCAAGATGCCCAAGCGCAAGGCCGAGGAAATCGCCATGCACTATCTGGAGCGGGTGCGCATTCCGGAGCAGGCCAACAAGTACCCGGGCCAGCTGTCCGGTGGCCAGCAGCAACGGGTGGCGATTGCCCGGGCGCTGTGCATGAAGCCCAAGATCATGCTGTTCGACGAACCCACCTCGGCCCTGGACCCGGAAATGGTCAAGGAGGTGCTGGACACCATGATCGGCCTGGCGGAAGACGGCATGACCATGCTCTGCGTGACCCATGAAATGGGCTTTGCCCGCACCGTGGCCAACCGGGTGATCTTCATGGACAAGGGCGAAATCGTCGAGCAGGCGGCGCCCAACGACTTCTTCGACAACCCGCAGAACGACCGCACCAAGCTGTTCCTGAGCCAGATCCTGCATTGATCCTGATGCACGGCTGGCGCTGACGATAAGCCCGGACTGGCTCCGGGTTTATTTTTGCCCGGCATTCAGCTGCCGGCTGCGCCGAGCTGTGGTTCGGGGTGGTCGCCCAAGGCTGAGGGCGCCAGCCGTGGTTCGCCAAGCTCCAGTACGTCCTTCATCAACCGTGGGTGGCGATCCAGCAGGCGCATCAGCACGTACAGCGGTTGGGGCACGCCGACTTCGCCGCGCTCGTAACGGGAAAAGGCGTTGTGCCCGCCGCCGGACAGCAGTTTGACCGCTTCTTTCTGCGAGAGGTGCAGCTTGCGGCGGATGCGCTTCAGGTCGGCGGCGACGCTCTGCCGGTACTCCTCCAGCAAGTGGTCGCCCGCGGCGGCATAGCGCTCTGCACTCTGGGCATCGAATTCGATTTCACCGCACTCCTGGCATTCCCAGCCCGCCAGGCCATGGAGCTGACGCTGCAGGTGCCGGTAGTCGATGAGCTCGCTGCGCTGCTCGAAGGCCAGCATGCCGGTGGGAGCGCCGCAGCTGTAGCATTGTTGTCGTTTCATGTCTCTGCCTCCTTGAAGGAGATCACCGGAGGCCCTGCACCGGGGCGGTAGGTGACCTTGATGTAGAGCGTCCGGTTATCGATGCGGGTGTAATACACGTCCTGCCACAGCCGGTGATCGCCATAGGTGGTCATCGATTTGTAGAACATGCTGCCCTGGAGTCCGGCTATCACTCGTTGCATGGCCGCCAAGGACAATCCGAGTTCCTTGCCGCAGAGCAACGCGCTTCGAGTGAAGGCTTGTGCCCCTTGCCGAACGACCTGTGCCTTGATCAGCGACAGGTCGTAATGAGGTGTTTTCTTTTCCATGAGACACCCTTGAGGCTTGATTGAAATTACCCTTATAGGGTTTTTTGTCAAGGCCTGGCTGAAATGGCGAAAGTGCCTGCTCCAGCCTAAAACGTTGAACTCTGGGAAAGGTCTGAATACCATGCCAGGCAATTCGTCCGATGATTGGATGAAAGAGTGAGTTCAATGAGCGAAATATCCCCCCTGATCAAACGTTCCCTGGTCGACCAGGCCCTGGAGCAACTGCGCCTGCGCATCACCAATGGCGCCTGGGTCGTGGGCCAGCGCCTGCCCACCGAACCGGAACTGGCCAGTGAGCTGGGCATCAGCCGCAACACTGTGCGCGAGGCCCTGCGGGTACTGGCGTTTTCCGGGCTGATCGAGATCCGCCAGGGTGACGGCAGTTACCTGCGGGCGGTGGCCGATCCCTTGGACATGATCCAGGCCCTGTCCCAGTGCTCCCTGGAGCAGGCCCGGGAAACCCGCCACATTCTGGAAGTGGAGGCCGTCGGCCTGGCCGCCCTGCGCCGCACCGACAAGGACCTGCACGCCCTGAGCGATGCGCTGGCCGTCAGCGGCCGGCACTTTCATGGCGACCTGGAAAGCTACATCGCCTGCGACCTGGTGTTTCACCAGCGCCTGGTGGACGCCGCCCACAACCCGACCCTCAGCCAGCTGTATCGCTATTTCTCCAGCGTGGTCGGCGCCCAGTTGCGCCAGACCCTGACCGTGACCCCCAGGCGTCAGGAAGTCTTCGATCGGCACCAACACCTGCTGGATGCCATCGAGCAACGCGACCCCGAACGAGCCAAGAACATTTCCCGCCAGCTGATCAACGAATCCTGAGTCCGAGACCTCCATGTCCAATCAAACGGTACCTGCGAAAACCCCGTCCTCGCCTCGGCGTTCCGCCGAGCTCGAAGAGCTGCTGATCGACGCCGAGGCTGATGATGAAGAGGTGCAGCAGGCTCCACCGCCTCTGCAGCGCCCCTGGCTGTTGCTGCTGGGGCTGATCCTGGTGGCGCTGAACCTGCGTCCGGCGCTATCGAGCATGGCGCCACTGCTCAGTGATGTGTCGCAGCACCTGGGGCTATCGGCCGCCAAGGCCGGGCTGCTGACTACCTTGCCGGTGCTGTGCCTGGGGCTGTTCGCGCCTTTGGCGCCGCTGCTGGCCCGGCGCTTCGGAGCCGAGCGGGTGGTGCTGGGCATCCTCATGACCCTGGCCCTGGGCATTGTGCTGCGCAGTTCCTTCGGTGAGGTCGGAGTGTTTGCCGGGAGCATCCTGGCCGGCGCCAGCATCGGCGTGATCGGGGTGCTGCTGCCGGGTATCGTCAAGCGCGACTTCGCCCGGCACGCGGGCACCATGACCGGGGTCTACACCATGGCCCTGTGCCTGGGCGCGGCGATGGCGGCGGGGGCCACGGTGCCTCTGAGCCAGCATTTCGGGGGCAGTTGGGCCATGGGGTTGGGCTTCTGGGTGGTACCGGCGCTGGTGGCGGCCCTGTTCTGGTTGCCTCAGGTGGGGCACAAGCACGGTGCTCACCATGTGGCCTTTCGCGTGCGCGGTCTGCTGCGGGACCGCCTGGCCTGGCAGGTAACCCTGTACATGGGCCTGCAATCCTCCCTGGCGTACATCGTGTTTGGCTGGTTGCCGTCGATCCTGATCGGCCGTGGGCTGACCCCGACCCAGGCCGGGCTGGTGCTGTCCGGTTCGGTGATCGTGCAATTGGCCAGTTCTCTGGCGGCGCCCTGGCTGGCGACCCGGGGCAAGGACCAGCGCCTGGCCATCGTGATTGTCATGCTGATGACCCTGGGCGGGCTGTTCGGTTGCCTGTACGCGCCCATCGAGGGCCTGTGGGGCTGGGCGATCCTGCTGGGCCTGGGGCAGGGTGGCACCTTCAGCCTGGCCCTGACCCTGATCGTCTTGCGTTCGCGGGATCCTCATGTGGCCGCCAATCTGTCGAGCATGGCCCAGGGCATTGGCTACACCCTGGCGTCCATGGGGCCGTTTGCCGTGGGGCTGGTGCATGACTGGACCGGCGGCTGGAACGCCGTGGGCTGGATTTTCGCGGTGCTGGGCTGCGGTGCGATCATTGCCGGGCTGGGCGCCGGTCGTTCGCTGCATGTGCAGGTGCAGAGCGAGAGAATCTGACGGGCCTTGCTTGCGCTATTTACCCGGTAAATGCCGATAGTGTTCGCCGGGGTTGCGGATTATTGTGCTGCATCCCCCTTGCCCTTTCGGAGTCCGTTCATGAGTGATGCCCATCGCGCCCTGATCACCGAGTTCTATCAGGCTTTCCAGCGCCTGGATGCCGAGGCCATGAGCGCCTGCTACACCGAGGATGTGCTGTTCAGTGACCCGGCGTTCGGCGAGTTGCGCGGGCGTGATGCCGGCGATATGTGGCGCATGCTCACCTCCCGTGCCAAGGACTTTTCCCTGACTTTCGATCAGGTGCGTGCCGACTCGAACTCCGGCGGCGCGCACTGGGTTGCCACCTACCTGTTCAGCCAGACCGGCAATACGGTGATCAACGATATCCAGGCCCGGTTCGTGTTTCGCGACGGCAAGATCTGCGAGCATCATGATCAGTTCGACATGTGGCGTTGGGCGCGCCAGGCCCTGGGCACCAAGGGCCTGCTGCTGGGCTGGACGCCGCTGCTCAAGAATGCTGTTCGCGCCCAGGCGCGCAAGGGGCTCAAGGCCTTCCAGAGCGGTCGCTGAAAGCCATCCTCTGCTAAGATCGCGGCTTGTTATTCACAGGCCTCGATACCTTTTGTGACCAGCCCTCTTTCATCCTCCAGTGCCGAAACGGCGCAGCCTGCCACTGACGCCAAGCCCTGGTTCGTGTATCTGGTGCGGGCGGCCAACGGTGCCCTGTACTGCGGTATCAGCGACGACCCGGTGAAGCGCTTCGCCAAGCACCAGAGCGGTAAGGGCGCGCGTTTCTTTCTCTCCAGCCCGGCGGTGGCGCTGGTCTATACCGAGGCTTGCCGGGACAAGGGCGAAGCCTTGCGCCAGGAGCGGCTGATCAAGAAGCTCAGGAAGAGTGCCAAGGAATGCCTGGTGGCTTCGGCCACCGCCGCGGCATCAATCTGACTGATAGGTTCTCATCAGCCGGATCTGTAGGCCGTCCACGGATTGCGCGCTAAGCTCAGCGCTCTCCCTCTTCCGGCGGACCCCAGCATGTCAGAGTTGATCCTGCACCATTACCCGACTTCTCCATTTGCGGAAAAAGCCCGCCTGCTCCTGGGCTTCAAGGGCCTGTCCTGGCGCTCCGTGAAGATTTCCCCGGTGATGCCCAAGCCTGATCTGACTGCCCTGACCGGTGGCTATCGCAAGACGCCGGTACTGCAGGTCGGTGCTGATATCTATTGCGACACGGCTTTGATCGCCCGGCGTCTGGAGCAGGAAAAGGCCTCGCCGGCGCTGTTCCCTGAAGGCCAGGAAATGATCAGCGCGACCTTCGCCGCCTGGGTCGACTCGGTGGTGTTCCAGCATGCAGTGACTCTGGTGTTCCAGCCCGAATCGGCAGCTGCACGCTTTGGCAAGTTGCCGCCGGAAGCAGTCAAGGCGTTCATGGCCGACCGCGCCGCGTTGTTCAGTGGCGGCAGCGCCAGCCGTCTGCCCCTGGAAGTGGCCAAGCATCAATGGCCAACCATCATGACGCGTCTGGAGCAGCAACTGCAGCGCGAGCCGGGGGACTTCCTGTTTGGCGAACCCTCGATTGCCGATATCGCCCTGGCTCACCCGCTGTGGTTTCTCAAGGGCACGCCGGTGACGGCGCCGCTGGTGGACGCGTATCCGGCGGTGGCCGCCTGGTTGGCGCGGGTGCTGGGCTTTGGTCACGGCTCTTTCACCGAAATGAGCGCCGAAGAGGCGCTTGAGGTGTCGCGCAGCGCTACCCCGGCAGCCCTGCCTGATGAGCCGTTTGTCGATCCCAACGGCTTCGCGGCGGGGCAGCAGGTGGTGATTGCCGCCACCGATTATGGTGTTGATCCTGTAGCGGGAGAGTTGCTGTTCGCCGGCACTGAAGAGTTGATCCTGCGTCGCGAAGACTCCCGTGCCGGTGTGGTGCATGTGCACTTCCCGCGGTTGGGTTTCCGTATCCAGGCGCAGTGATCGAGGAGAAGCAGGCTGGTGTAGGAGCTGGCTTGCCAGCGAAGGCGCCCTCAAGATCGGTGCACGATCTGCTGGCCGCGCCGCCCAGCTCCTACTGACGTTGCAGCGCAGCCATGATGGCCTCGGGGTCGTAGGTGCGCAGCAGGGTTCCATTCACATCCAGGATCGGAATCCCTGCACCGCCCAGTTCGGTATAGGCCTTGCGCGCCTCGGCATCTTTCTCGATGTCGAACTCCTGATAGGGAATGCCCTTCTGATCGAGAAAGCGCCGGGTGGCCTTGCAGTAGCCGCACCAGTCGGTGGCGTAGAGCACGACCCGGGCCTGGCTACGGATCTCTTCGCTGACCACCGCCGAAGGGTTGAACAGTCGTTCGATCTTGCCCCAGTTCTGATAGACCACCACCACCAGCAGGATCAGCAGGAGCTTCTTCAATACCCCCTGGAGCATCAGTTACGGCGCTTGAGCTGGTCGGTCAGTTGGGTTGGCAGGCCCTTGATGATCAGGGTCCCGGCTTCTTCGTCGTACTCGATCTTCGAACCCAGCAGATGGGCCTCGAAACTGATGGACAGGCCCTCGGCGCGACCGGTGAAGCGGCGGAACTGGTTCAGGGTGCGCTTGTCCGCGGGGATCTCCGGCGACAGCCCGTAGTCCTTGTTGCGGATGTGATCGTAGAACGCCTTGGGGCGGTCTTCGTCGATCAGTTCCGAGAGTTCTTCCAGGCCCATGGGTTCGCCGAGCTTGGCCTGGCTGCTGGCGTAGTCCACCAGGGTCTTGGTCTTTTCCCGGGCCGAATCTTCCGGCAGGTCTTCGCTTTCGACGAAGTCGCTGAAGGCCTTGAGCAGGGTACGGGTCTCGCCCGGGCCGTCGACGCCTTCCTGGCAACCGATGAAGTCGCGGAAGTACTCCGAGACCTTCTTGCCGTTCTTGCCCTTGATAAAGGAGATGTACTGCTTGGACTGCTTGTTGTTCTGCCATTCGGAGATGTTGATCCGCGCCGCCAGATGCAGCTGGCCCAGGTCCAGGTGGCGCGACGGCGTCACGTCCAGCTGGTCGGTCACCGCCACGCCCTCGCTGTGGTGCAGCAGGGCGATCGCCAGGTAGTCGGTCATGCCTTGCTGGTAGTGGGCGAACAGTACGTGGCCGCCCACCGACAGGTTGGACTCTTCCATCAGCTTCTGCAGATGCTCCACCGCGACCCGGCTGAACGCGGTGAAGTCCTGGCCGCCGTCCAGGTACTCCTTCAGCCAGCCGCTGAAGGGGAACGCACCGGACTCGGGGTGGAACAGGCCCCAGGCTTTGCCCTGTTTGGCGTTATAGCTTTCATTGAGGTCGGCGAGCATGTTCTCGATGGCCGCGGACTCTGCCAGTTCGGAATCGCGGGCGTGCAGGACTGCTGGGCTGCCGTCGGGTTTTTTGTCGATCAGGTGGACGATGCAATGACGGATCGGCATGGGCTTCTCGGCTGATTGAAGGGGGAGGGCGGGCTCCCCGAAAAAGTGCCCAGTGTACCGCACCCGCTGGTTTTGGCGCGGTTTGCCGGGTGATGAACGGCTCGTCGGTAAGGCTTATGCATTTTTTTACCGATTTAGAGCAATAAAGCTGACCAAATGGCTAGGTAGAGGCGGATATTTCCCCGTCTGTGTGCTAGTTTTGCCCCGTCTTACGCGATGTCTCAGCGTTAAGCGTGCATTCAGCATTTGTCGGGTCGAACCAAACCCTGATTTCGGTATCTATAACCCCGATCTGTCGTGGTTGTAACCGGGGTGCCAGATTCACAAGATCTGGCTCGATGGCTGACACTGCACTCTGCAATCCAAATGAATTTGATAGGGAAGGAACACCACAATGGCTATTACTAAAGACCAACTGATCGCTGATATCGCTGAAGCTATCGACGCGCCGAAAACCACCGCGCGTAACGCCCTGGACCAACTGGCTCAGATCGTTGCTGATCAATTGGAAAATGGCGGCGAAATCACTCTGCCAGGTATCGGCAAACTGAAAGTGACCGAGCGTCCTGCCCGTACTGGCCGTAACCCATCGACTGGCGCTGCCATCGAAATCGCTGCCAAGAAAGTTATCAAGCTGGTTGTGGCTAAAGGCCTGACCGACGCTGTTAACAAGTAATACTTGCAGTGAAACCGTGCTCAGAAGTTTTCCGGGCACGGTTTGTGTAACACCGATTCACGCAAGGTGAATCGTCCTTGAATCCCCCGCCTCTTTAGTTCTTCCTCATCCAGCGTTCCTGGCTCCAGGCCTGTTGCTGTGCCTTGTCCTTGAAGGTCCAGGCGACGAAGCGGCTCTGTTTCTGTCCCTGGGACATTTCCACCACTTGGCTTTCCAGTACTCCGGCTTTTTTCAGTGCGCTTTCAATGGCTGGCAGGTTTGAAGCCTTTGACACCAGGGTGCTGAACCACAGCACTTGCTGGCCGACGCCTGCGCTCTCGCTGATCAACTGACTGACGAAACGGATCTCACCGCCCTCGCACCAGAGTTCCCGTGCCTGGCCGCCGAAGTTCAGCACTGGCAGCTTGCGCTTGGGGTCGGCCTTGCCCAGGGCTCGCCACTTGCGCTGGCTGCCGCGTGTCGCTTCGTCCAGGGAGGCATGGAAGGGTGGGTTGCACATCGTCAGGTCGAAGCGCTCGGTACTTTCCAGCAGGCCGGTGAGGATCTGCCTGGGATTGCCTTGCTGGCGCAGGCTGATGGCCTTGTTCAAGCCGTTGGCCTGGACGATGGCCTTGGCCGCAGCCAGGGCGGTGCTGTCGATGTCCGAACCGAGGAATTGCCAGCGGTAGTCGCTGTAGCCGATCAGGGGGTAGATGCAGTTGGCGCCGACGCCGACATCCAGCACCCGCACGGCCGCGCCACGAGGGATTTCACCCTGGTTGTGGCTGGCCAGCAGATCGGCGAGGAAATGCACATAATCGGCGCGGCCGGGCACTGGGGGGCAGAGAAAGTCCGCCGGAATGTCCCAGTGGGCAATGCCGTAGAAGGCCTTGAGCAGGGCCCGGTTGAACACCCGCACGGCTGCCGGGTCGGCGAAGTCGATGCTTTCCTTGCCATAGGGGTTGAGGATCACGAATTGCCCCAGCTCCGGGGTGCTCTTGATCAGTTGTGGGAAGTCGTAGCGCCCCTGGTGGCGATTGCGCGGGTGCAGGCTGGCTTTTTCCCGGGGGGCGGCGGCTTTGGCTGGGGAGGCAGGCTTGGGTTTTTTGCGCGCAGGCTTGGGAGTGTTGGGGGCGGTCATGGGGGGATCGATTCGGGGCTGATTCAAAGTGGCGGGCATTGTCCCATATCTTGCGGTGTTGGGGCGGGAGGCTTCGCCGCCGGCAAGCCGGCCCCTGCCAAAGCACCGTCTACTGGTAGAAGCTGGCTTGCCAGCGAAAGCGATCTGCCGCCAATAAAAAAGGGAGGCCTTTGCGGGCCTCCCTCTTTCACGCTGCGCGAATCGCCGTTACAGGCTGGAGATCCGTGCGTGCTGCTCTGCCAGCTTGCCCAGGGCCTGTTCGGCTTCGGCCAGTTTGGCGCGTTCCTTCTCGATCACTTCGGCCGGAGCCTTGTCGACGAAGGAGGCGTTGGACAGCTTGCCGCCCACTCGCTGCACTTCGCCTTGCAGGCGCTGGATTTCCTTGTCCAGGCGCGCCAGTTCGGCGCCCTTGTCGATCAGGCCGGCCATGGGCACCAGCACTTCCATCTCGCCTACCAGAGCGGTGGCGGACAGCGGCGCTTCGTCGCCGGCACCCAGCACCGTGATGGATTCGAGTCGGGCCAGCTTCTTCAGCAAGGCTTCGTTCTCGGTCAGACGACGCTGGTCTTCAGCGCTGACGTTCTTCAGGAACAGGGCCAGGGGCTTGCCCGGGCCGATGTTCATTTCCGCGCGAATGTTGCGAGTGCCGAGCATCAGGCCTTTGAGCCATTCGATGTCGTCTTCGGCGGCCTGGTCGATGCGGGCTTCATTGGCCACCGGCCAAGGCTGCAGCATGATGGTCTTGCCCGTGCTGCCTGCCAGCGGCGCCAGGCGCTGCCAGATTTCCTCGGTGATGAACGGCATGAACGGATGCGCCAGGCGCAGCGCCACTTCCAGTACCCGTACCAGGGTGCGACGGGTGCCGCGCTGGCGCTCAACCGGCGAGTTCTCGTCCCACAGCACCGGCTTGGACAGCTCCAGGTACCAGTCGCAGTACTGGTTCCAGATGAACTCGTACAGGGCCTGGGCGGCCAGGTCGAAACGGAACTGGTCGAGTTGGCGGGTGACTTCGGCTTCAGTGCGCTGCAGCTGCGAGATGATCCAGCGGTCCGCCAGGGACAGCTCGTAGGCCTCGCCGTTCTGGCCGCAGTCCTCGCCCTTGTCCAGCACGTAGCGCGCGGCGTTCCAGATCTTGTTGCAGAAGTTGCGGTAACCCTCAACGCGGCCCATGTCGAACTTGATGTCGCGACCAGTGGTGGCCAGGGAGCAGAAGGTGAAGCGCAGGGCGTCGGTGCCGTAGCTGGCGATGCCGTCGGCGAATTCGGCGCGGGTCTGCTTCTCGATGGCTTTCTGCAGTTTGGGCTGCATCAGGCCGGTGGTGCGCTTCTGCACCAGGGTTTCGAGGTCGATACCATCGATGATGTCCAGCGGGTCGAGGACGTTGCCCTTGGACTTGGACATCTTCTGGCCCTGGCCATCGCGGACCAGGCCGTGCACGTACACGGTCTTGAACGGAACCTGCGGTGTGCCGTCTTCGTTCTTCACCAGGTGCATGGTGAGCATGATCATCCGGGCGACCCAGAAGAAAATGATGTCGAAGCCGGTGACCAGCACGTCGGTGGGGTGGAAGGTCTTGAGGAAGTCGGTCTGCTCCGGCCAGCCCAGGGTGGAGAAGGTCCACAGGCCCGAACTGAACCAGGTGTCGAGCACGTCGTTGTCCTGTTGCAGGGCAACGTCCGGACCGAGGTTGTGCTTGGCCCGTACTTCCGCTTCATCGCGGCCGACATAGACCTTGCCCGACTCGTCGTACCAGGCCGGAATGCGGTGGCCCCACCACAGCTGGCGGCTGATGCACCAGTCCTGGATGTCACGCATCCAGGAGAAATACATGTTCTCGTACTGCTTGGGCACGAAGGCGATGCGGCCGTCTTCCACAGCGGCGATGGCAGGTTCTGCCAGCGGCTTGGTGGAGACATACCACTGGTCGGTCAGCCACGGCTCGATGACGGTGCCGGAACGGTCGCCCTTCGGCACTTTCAGCGCGTGGTCGTCGACGCTCACCAGCAGGCCGGCGGCGTCGAACGCGGCAACGATCTGCTTGCGTGCTTCGAAGCGGTCCAGGCCCACGTACTCGGCCGGGATCTTGCCGTCGACGCTGTCGTTCAGGCTGCCGTCCAGGTTGAACACCTGGCAGGCCGGCAGTACGGCGGCGTTCTTGTCGAAGATGTTGAGCAGCGGCAGGTTGTGGCGCTTGCCGACTTCATAGTCGTTGAAGTCGTGGGCCGGGGTGATCTTCACGCAGCCGGTGCCGAATTCGGGGTCGCAGTAATCGTCGGCGATGATCGGGATGCGACGGCCCACCAGGGGCAGTTCGACGAACTTGCCGATCAGGGCCTTGTAGCGCTCGTCTTCAGGGTTCACCGCGACGGCGGAGTCGCCGAGCATGGTTTCCGGACGGGTGGTGGCGACGATCAGGTAGTCGTTGCCTTCAGCGGTCTTGGCGCCGTCGGCCAGCGGGTAGCGCAGGTTCCACAGGAAGCCTTTCTCGTCGTGGTTTTCCACTTCGAGGTCGGAAATCGCCGTGTGTAGCTTGGTATCCCAGTTCACCAGGCGCTTGCCGCGGTAGATCAGGCCGTCTTCGTGCAGGCGCACGAAGGCTTCCTTCACCGCTTCCGAGAGGCCGTCGTCCATGGTGAAGCGCTCGCGGCTCCAGTCCACGGAGGAGCCCAGGCGGCGGATCTGGCGGCTGATGTTGCCCCCGGATTGATCCTTCCATTCCCAGACTTTTTCGAGGAATTTTTCCCGGCCCAGGTCATGGCGATTCTGGCCCTGGGCTTCGATCTGGCGCTCCACTAGCATTTGCGTGGCGATGCCGGCGTGGTCGGTGCCCGGCTGCCACAGGGTGTTGCGACCCTGCATGCGGCGGAAACGGATCAGGGCGTCCATGATCGCGTTGTTGAAGCCGTGGCCCATGTGCAGGCTGCCGGTGACGTTCGGCGGCGGGATCATGATGGTGTAGGAGTCGCCCGCGCCTTGCGGGGCGAAGTAGTTCTCGGACTCCCAGGTCTGGTACCAGGAAGTTTCAATGGCGTGCGGCTGGTAGGTCTTATCCATGCGCGGCGGGACCCTATTGGCATTTATTCAGGAAAAGCCGGGAAGTATAGCGGAGGGGGGCGGCAGCAAGCCACCAGCGGCAAGCGACAAGATGGCCCGGCCCGGCTTTTGCGTGTGGCTTATGGTTTGCCGCTGGTGGCCGCTGCGAGCAGGCGTTCCAGGCGGGCGTCGAGGCGACGCTTGATCTCGGTTTCGATATGCGGCGCGAAGTCGTCGATCACGTCCTGCATGATCAGTTGTGCGGCGGCGCGCAGTTCGCTGTCCAGGTGCAGCAAGGCATCGGCGTTGTTGCTGGCGGGGGCAGGCTTGGCGACGGGGGCCGCCGCAGCAGGTACTGGAGCGGGTGTCGCCGCTTGAGCCGGTGCGGGTGCGGCGGCTGGCGCGGGTTGCGCCTTGGCAGGTGCAGCAGGGGCGGCTTGGGCAGCGGCCGGCTGCTGGTTGCCCACCATGTCGAACAGCAGGGGAATCTGTACTTCGCTGCTGACGGTCTCGGTCAGCAGTGGCGGTTGCAGGTTTTCATCGCCGAGCAGTTTACGGATCGACTCGAGGTCATCCAGCAGGTGCGCGGGCTTTTGCAGCGGATTGGGAGTGTCCATCGGGTGCTCAGAGTCGCTGTAAACGGTGATCTTGCAGAGGATAGCCCTGTTCGCGATAGAAACGGAAACTCTCGCGGGCCGCCTGACGAATAGCGGGGTCTTCTACCACCACCTCGGCAATCCGGGCAAAACGCGGGGCGAAGGCCGGCACTTTCAGGTCCAGGTTCACCAGCAGGTCATTGTGGGGGCCGGGGTCCTGGCCGAGGCCGAGGACGATCAGGCTTTCGGGTTCGCTTTCCGCCGGGCCGTGGGGGACGAAGGTTTCGCCCTTGAAGCGCCACAGGCGGGCATCGAGCTCGTCCCGTTGCTCTGCATCGCTGCAATGCAGGTAGATGCGGTGGCCCATGCGCCAGGCCTTGTCGGTGAGCTTGCAGGCAAAATCCAGGCGCGCCGCAGGGTCCGCGCTGGGAAGAATATAGAAGTCGACTTTGGTCATTGGGTTTCCTGAGCCGAGGAGGGCGCCGCCTTCATGCGGCGCCCCCTGCGGTCATGGTTTTCAGGCTTTGGCGCGGTCCAGCAGGTATTGGGTCAGCAGGGGGACCGGACGGCCAGTGGCGCCCTTGTCCTTGCCACCGCTGGTCCAGGCAGTGCCGGCGATGTCCAGGTGCGCCCAGTTGAGGTTCTTGGTGAAGCGCGAGAGGAAGCAGGCGGCGGTGATGGTGCCTGCCTTCGGCCCGCCGATGTTGGCGATGTCGGCGAACGGGCTGTCCAGTTGCTCCTGGTACTCGTCGAACAACGGCAGTTGCCAGGCGCGGTCGTCGGCTTGCTGGCCGGCGCTGAGCAGTTGGCCGATCAGTTCGTCGTTGTTGCCCAGCAGGCCCGAAGTATGGGCGCCCAGGGCGACCACGCAGGCACCGGTGAGGGTGGCAATATCGATCACGGCCTGTGGCTTGAAGCGCTCGGAGTAGGTCAGGGCATCGCACAGCACCAGGCGGCCTTCGGCGTCGGTGTTGAGGATCTCCACGGTCTGCCCGCTCATGGTGGTGACGATGTCGCCAGGGCGCGCGGCGCCACCGCTGGGCATGTTCTCGGCGCAGGCCAGGATGCACACCAGGTTGATCGGCAGCTTCAGCTCCAGCACGGCGCGCAGGGTGCCGAACACACTGGCGGCGCCGCCCATGTCGTACTTCATTTCATCCATGCCGGCGCCCGGCTTGAGGCTGATACCGCCGGTGTCGAAAGTGATGCCCTTGCCCACCAGGGCGAACGGCTTCTCGGACTTCTTGCCGCCGTTGTACTGCATGACGATCAGGCGTGGCGGCTGGTCGCTGCCCTGGCCCACGGCATAGAACGAGCCCATGCCCAGTTCCTTGATCTTCTTCTCGTCGAGGACCTCGACCTTCAGGCCCTTGAACTCCTTGCCCAGGGCCTTGGCCTGTTCGCCGAGGAAGGTCGGGTGGCAGACGTTCGGCGGCAGGTTGCCCAGGTCGCGGGTAAAGGCCATGCCGTTGGCGATGGCCTGGGCATGGGTTACGCCGCGCTGGACTTCGGCTTCGGCGGCCTTGATGGTCAGCAGGGTGATTTTCTTCAGGGCGCGGGGCTCTGCCTTCTGGCTCTTGTAGCGGTCGAAGACATAACCACCGTCCACCAGGGTTTCCGCCAGCAGGCGGGTCTTGCCGTAGCTGTCGCGGCCCTTGACCACGACTTCATCCAGCGCCAGCACGGCGTCGCTGCCGCCCAGGCCCTTGAGGGTGGTGAGCACGCCGCTGATGATCTTGCGGAACGGGCGGTCGCCCAGTTCGCCGTCCTTGCCGGTGCCTACCAGCAGCACTCGCTCGGCCTTGAGCTTGGCCACGCCGTGCAGCAGCAGGCTCTGGCCGACCTTGCCGGCCAGGTCGCCGCGCTTGAGTACGGCGCTGATGGCGCCGCCGCTGAGTTCGTCGAGTTGCTTGGCAACGTTGCCGAGTTTGCGGCCTTCGCCGACGGCGACCACCAGGGTGGCGGTCTTCAACGTTTCCGGGCTAACGCTTTTTACAACCAGTTCCATGTCTGGGTCCCTGAATGAATGGTCAAAGAGCGCAGGAGGCTGTCCTGCGCCGAGCTTATCTATATAGAAGAAGACGCCGCATGCTGCCGACGACAAAGCCGCCAGTTTGAACCTCGCCGGTCGCGGCTGACAACCCTCGCATGGGCCAGTTTCGGCGCATTAGAGCGCTGGGTGAGCATCCTCCGTGACAGGCGCGCGCAATCACAGGATAATGCGCCATCTTTTTTCGGCGGCCCTGCGTCTGGGGCCGGCTCGATACGTTTGCTTGTTCGGCCGCCTTAGCCTGACAACCCTGGAGTGTCTGGTTTGATCGTCTTTCGTTATCTGTCCCGCGAAATCCTGCTGACCCTGAGTGCCGTGAGCGCGGTATTGCTGGTCATCATCATGAGCGGGCGCTTCGTCAAGTTCCTCGCGCAAGCCGCCTCGGGGGCCCTGGATCCGGGCTCGCTGTTCCTGATCATGGGTTTTCGCCTGCCGGGCTTCTTGCAACTGATCCTGCCCCTGGGACTGTTCCTCGGCATTCTCCTGGCTTACGGCCGGCTCTATCTCGAAAGCGAGATGACCGTGCTGTCGGCCACCGGCATGAGCCAGCAACGCCTGTTGGGCATAACCATGATCCCGGCGGCCCTGGTGGCCCTGCTGGTGGCCTGGCTGAGCCTGAGCCTGGCGCCCCAGGGTGCCAACCAGTTCCAGCTGTTGCTGAACAAGCAGGATGCCCTGACCGAGTTCGACACGCTGGTGGCGGGGCGCTTCCAGGCGCTCAACGACGGTACCCGGGTCACCTACACCGAGCAGTTGTCCGAAGACCGAACCAATCTGGGCGGCGTGTTCATTTCCGAGAAGCGCCTGGGCCAGCAGAAAAAGGACGAGGGCATTTCGGTGCTGGTGGCCGAGAAGGGCCATCAGGACATTCGCCCCGACGGCAATCGTTACCTGATCCTGGAAAACGGCTATCGCTATGACGGCAACCCGGGCGAGGCCAACTACCGGGTGATCAAGTACGACACCTACGGTGTTTTGCTGGAGCGTCCGGACGTCAGCGACGAAGTCACCGATCGCGACGCCATGCCCACCGCTGACCTGATCGGCAAGGATGACCTGCGAGCCCGTGCCGAGCTGCAATGGCGCCTGTCCCTGCCATTGCTGGTGTTCATCGTGACACTGATGGCGGTGCCGTTGTCCCGGGTCAACCCGCGCCAGGGCCGCTTCCTCAAGCTGATCCCGGCGATCCTGCTGTACATGGCTTACCTGACCATCCTGATCGCCGTGCGCGGTGCACTGGAGAAGGGCAAGATTTCCCCGGCCCTGGGGCTGTGGTGGGTGCACCTACTGTTTCTGTTGATCGGCCTCGGCCTGATGTATTGGGAGCCGATGCGCTTGAAAATGGCGAGTCGTCGCAGCGTGAAGGAGATGGCTCGTGGTTAAGCTCGATCGCTACATCGGTAGCAGTGTGTTCATGGCTATCCTGGCGGTCCTGGGGATCATCCTCGGGCTGGCCTCGCTGTTTGCCTTCATCGATGAGATGGGGGCCGTCAACGAAACGTATACCGTGGTGGATGTAATGAGCTACGTGGCCCTCACTGCGCCGCGTCGGGTCTATGAAATGCTGCCGATGGCAGGCCTGATCGGTTGCCTTATCGGCCTTGGCAGCCTGGCCAGTAACAGCGAGTTGACCATCATGCGTGCGGCCGGTGTATCGGTGGGCCGTATTGTCTGGGCGGTCATGAAACCCATGCTGGTGCTGATGCTGGTGGGCGTGCTGGTGGGCGAATACATAGCGCCGGCCACCGAGACCCAGGCCCAGGCCAGTCGGGCCCTGGCCCAGGGCTCCGGCGATGCCCAGAGTTCCAAGCACGGTCTGTGGCACCGCCAGGGCGATGAATTCATCCATATCAACGCAGTGCAGCCCAATGGCCTGCTCTATGGCGTGACCCGCTACCACTTCGATGACCAGCGCCACATGCTGTCGTCGAGCTTTGCCCGCCAGGCCCGTTTCCACGAGGACTACTGGCAGCTGACGGATGTCACCACCACCTACTTCCGCGACGGTCATACCGAAGTCATCAGCGTGCCCGGCGAACGTTGGGATGTGGCCTTGAGCCCGCAACTGCTGAGCACTGTGGTGATGGCGCCGGAATCCCTGTCCATCAGCGGCTTGTGGGGCTACATCCACTACCTGGCCGACCAGGGCCTGAACAATGGTCGCTACTGGCTGGCGTTCTGGGTCAAGGTCCTGCAGCCGCTGGTGACGGCGGCGCTGGTATTGATGGCCATTTCCTTCATTTTCGGTCCTCTGCGTTCGGTGACCCTGGGTCAGCGGGTATTCACCGGCGTACTGGTGGGTTTCACCTTCCGCATCGCCCAGGACCTGCTGGGCCCTTCGAGCCTGGTATTTGGCTTTTCGCCGTTGTTCGCGGTGCTGGTGCCTGCGGGTATCTGCGCGGTGGCGGGCGTCTGGCTGTTGCGCCGGGCCGGCTGATTCCGCGGCTTTGCCAGGGTCTTGATGTAACGCCCCGGTCCTTGGATCGGGGCGTTTTTGCATTTGACAAACGCTGACAGGCGAGCGTGACGCTTGTGCCGAGTATCAGGTACAATTCCCGGCTATTTTTCGGCGGGCCATGCCTGCAGCCTTTTTGAGTGTTCATCCGTGAGTGATTTGAGTCATATCCGCAATTTCTCCATCATCGCCCACATTGACCATGGCAAGTCGACTCTGGCCGATCGCTTCATCCAGATGTGCGGCGGCCTGGCCGAGCGCGAAATGGAAGCCCAGGTTCTGGACTCCATGGACCTTGAGCGTGAGCGCGGGATCACCATCAAGGCCCACAGCGTCACCCTCTATTACAAAGCCAAAGATGGCATTACCTACCAGCTGAACTTCATTGACACCCCGGGCCACGTGGACTTCACCTACGAAGTCAGCCGTTCCCTGGCGGCCTGTGAAGGTGCATTGCTGGTGGTGGACGCCGGCCAGGGCGTCGAAGCCCAGTCGGTTGCCAACTGCTACACCGCCATCGAGCAAGGCCTGGAAGTGATGCCGGTGCTGAACAAGATCGACCTGCCACAGGCCGATCCGGAGCGGGTCAAGGAAGAGATCGAGAAGATCATCGGTATCGATGCCACCGACGCCGTGACCTGCAGCGCCAAGACCGGCCTGGGCGTGGACGAGGTGCTCGAGCGCCTGGTGACCACCATTCCGGCACCGACCGGCAACATCGAAGACCCGCTGCAAGCCCTGATCATCGACTCCTGGTTCGACAACTACCTGGGCGTCGTGTCCCTGGTACGTGTACGCCATGGCCGGGTGAAGAAGGGCGACAAGATCCTGGTCAAGTCCACCGGCAAGATCCACCTGGTGGACAGCGTTGGTGTATTCAACCCGAAACACACCGCCACCACTGACCTCAAGGCCGGTGAAGTGGGCTTCATCATCGCGGGCATCAAGGACATTCACGGCGCGCCCGTGGGTGACACCCTGACCCTGAGCTCGACCCCGGACGTTGAAGTGCTGCCGGGTTTCAAGCGCATCCAGCCCCAGGTCTACGCCGGCCTGTTCCCGGTCAGCTCCGACGACTTCGAGGATTTCCGCGAAGCCCTGCAGAAGCTCACCCTGAACGACTCTTCCTTGCAGTACACCCCGGAAAGCTCCGACGCCCTGGGCTTCGGCTTCCGCTGCGGGTTCCTCGGCATGCTGCACATGGAGATCATCCAGGAGCGCCTGGAGCGCGAGTACGATCTGGACCTGATCACCACCGCACCGACGGTAATCTTCGAGCTGCAACTGAAGAACGGTGAAACGATCTACGTCGACAACCCGTCCAAGCTTCCGGATCTGTCGGCGATCGAAGACATGCGCGAGCCGATCGTGCGGGCCAATATTCTTGTGCCGCAAGAGCACCTGGGCAACGTCATAACCCTGTGCATCGAGAAGCGCGGCGTGCAGCACGACATGCTGTTCCTCGGCAGCCAGGTCCAGGTGACCTACGACCTGCCGATGAACGAAGTGGTCCTGGACTTCTTCGACCGCCTGAAATCCACCAGCCGCGGCTATGCTTCGCTGGATTATCATTTCGATCGTTACCAGTCGGCTAATCTGGTGAAACTGGATGTGCTGATCAACGGTGAGAAGGTCGACGCCCTGGCGTTGATCGTGCACCGTGACAACGCCCACTACAAAGGGCGTGCGCTGACCGAAAAGATGAAAGAACTGATTCCTCGGCAGATGTTTGACGTGGCAATCCAGGCCGCCATTGGCGGGCAGATTGTGGCGCGGACAACGGTCAAGGCACTCAGAAAGAACGTACTGGCCAAATGCTACGGCGGCGACGTTAGCCGTAAGCGCAAGCTGTTGGAAAAGCAGAAGGCCGGTAAGAAACGCATGAAGCAAGTGGGCAACGTGGAAATTCCACAAGAAGCCTTCCTTGCCGTGCTCAGGTTGGATAGTTAGGTCCTATGTCACTAAATTTCCCGCTGTTGCTGGTCATCGCTGTCTTCGTTTGCGGTCTCTTGGCGTTGCTCGACCTGGTGTTCCTGGCACCGCGCCGGCGTGCCGCCATTGCCAACTATCAGGGCAGCGTCAGCCAGCCGGACGGGGTGGTGGTCGAGAAGCTGAGCAAAGAGCCGCTGCTGGTTGAATACGGCAAGTCGTTCTTTCCGGTGCTGTTCATCGTCCTGGTGCTGCGTTCGTTCCTGGTGGAGCCGTTCCAGATTCCATCGGGCTCGATGAAGCCGACCCTGGATGTGGGCGACTTCATCCTGGTGAACAAGTTTTCCTACGGGATCCGCTTGCCGGTGATCGACAAGAAGGTCATCGAAGTCGGTGATCCGCAGCGCGGTGATGTGATGGTGTTCCGCTACCCAAGCGATCCGAACGTCAACTACATCAAGCGTGTGGTCGGCCTGCCGGGTGATGAAGTGCGCTACACCAGTGACAAGCACCTGTTCGTCAACGGTCAGCCGGTGGCGGAGCAACTGGTGGGGGCTGAACCCGGCACCTTGGGCAGCGCCGAGCTGTACAAGGAAAAACTGGGCGCCGCCGAGCACTTGATCCGCAAGGAAATGAGCCGTTACCGGGCAACCCCGGACGGTCGCTGGGTGGTGCCGGCCGGGCACTACTTCATGATGGGCGACAACCGCGACAACTCTAACGACAGTCGCTACTGGGACGATCCAAGTATTCCCAAGGACCTGCTGGGCATGGTTCCCGACAAGAATATCGTCGGCAAGGCCTTCGCAGTCTGGATGAGCTGGCCCGAACCGAAACTCAGCCACCTGCCGAATTTCTCGCGGGTTGGCCTGATCAAGTAATCACACGCGGCGCTGTTGAACACAGCGCCGAATGCTTTTCTGGCTCTTGTATAAAACGGCCTTGCCCTTGGGCGACCCGTAACAGCCTTATCGCCAGAAGCATGCAGTCAACGATATTCAGGATGTAAATTTGAACACAGCGTTAATTGCCACCCGCACCTCGTGCGCGGCCCCTGGGATGGCGAGTTTCGGCAACGAAACCAGCGTGGGTAAACCGTGAGCGTTTCTTTGAGCCGTCTCGAGCGTCAGCTCGGTTATTCCTTCAAGGACCAGGAGCTCATGCTGCTGGCCCTCACTCACCGCAGCTTTGCCGGGCGCAACAACGAACGCCTGGAGTTTCTCGGTGACGCCATTCTCAACTTCGTTGCCGGCGAGGCGCTGTTCGAGCGCTTTCCCCAGGCCCGCGAAGGCCAGCTCTCGCGTTTGCGCGCGCGTCTGGTGAAAGGTGAAACACTGGCGGTGCTGGCCCGTGGTTTTGACCTGGGCGAGTACCTGCGCCTGGGCTCCGGCGAATTGAAGAGCGGCGGTTTCCGTCGTGAGTCGATCCTTGCCGATGCCCTGGAGGCCCTGATTGGTGCGATCTACCTGGACGCCGGCATGGAGACTGCCCGTGACCGCGTGCTGTCCTGGCTGGCCTCAGAGTTCGAGAGCCTGACCCTGGTGGACACCAACAAGGACCCCAAGACCCGGCTGCAGGAATTCCTCCAGTCCCGCGCCTGCGAACTGCCACGCTACGAAGTGGTGGATATCCAGGGCGAACCGCATTGCCGGACATTCTTCGTTGAATGTGAAGTCACCTTATTGAATGAAAAAAGCCGAGGTCAGGGTGTGAGCCGCCGTATTGCCGAACAGGTAGCGGCCGCCGCAGCACTGATTGCCCTGGGCGTGGAGAATGGCCATGACTGATTCAACTGCAACACGCTGTGGCTATGTCGCCATCGTCGGCCGCCCCAACGTGGGCAAGTCGACGCTGCTCAACCACATCCTCGGCCAGAAGCTGGCGATCACCTCGCGCAAGCCCCAGACCACTCGTCACAACATGCTCGGGATCAAGACCGAAGGCGCCATCCAGGCGATCTACGTCGATACCCCCGGTATGCACAAGAGCAACGAGAAGGCGCTGAACCGCTACATGAACAAGACCGCTTCGGCGGCGTTGAAAGACGTCGACGTGGTGATCTTCGTGGTCGATCGCACCAAGTGGACCGACGAAGACCAACTGGTGCTGGAGCGTGTGCAGTACGTGCAGGGCCCGGTAATCCTGGCGATCAACAAGACCGATCGCATCGAGGACAAGGCCGAGCTGATGCCGCACCTGACCTGGCTGCAGGAGCAACTGCCGAACGCCGAGATCGTGCCGGTCTCCGCCCAGCAGGGGCACAACCTCGAAGCCCTGGAAGGCCTGATCGCCAAGCACCTGCCGGAGAACGACCACTTCTTCCCGGAAGACCAGATCACCGACCGCAGCAGCCGCTTCCTCGCCGCTGAACTGGTACGGGAAAAGATCATGCGCCAGCTCGGTGCCGAGCTGCCCTACCAGATCACCGTGGAAATCGAAGAGTTCAAGCAGCAGGGCAAGACCCTGCATATCCATGCCTTGATCCTCGTCGAGCGCGACGGCCAGAAGAAAATCATCATTGGCGACAAGGGTGAGCGGATCAAGCGCATCGGCATGGAGGCGCGCAAGGACATGGAGCTGCTGTTCGATTCCAAGGTCATGCTCAACCTCTGGGTCAAGGTCAAGGGCGGCTGGTCCGACGACGAACGCGCCCTGCGCTCGCTGGGCTACGGCGACCTCTGATGCACTTCGCCGGCAAGCCGGCTCCTGCACCTTCCTGTAGGAGCCGGCTTGCCGGCGAGCAGCTGCAACCCCTTCTCCGGACCCGGTTCCCTCTCTTCCCCTGAGATCCCCCGCAACCATGTCCAGCAACGCCCCAGTCGGCCAACTCGCCTACGTCCTGCACAGCCGCGCCTACCGCGAAAGCAGTGCCCTGGTGGATTTTCTTACCCCCCAAGGTCGCCTGCGAGCGGTGCTGCGCAATGCCCGGGGCAAGGCCGGGACCCTGGCGCGGCCCTTCGTGCCCCTGGAGGTCGAGTTTCGCGGCCGTGGCGAACTGAAGAACGTCGCGCGCATGGAAAGTGCCGGCATTGCTGCCTGGCTCAATGGCGAGGCGTTGTTCAGCGGCCTCTATCTGAACGAGCTGTTGATTCGCCTGCTGCCGGCGGAAGATCCCCATCCCGCGGTATTCGACCACTACGCTGCCACGCTGCAGGCTCTGGCCGAAGGCCGTCCCCTGGAGCCTCTGCTGCGGGCCTTTGAGTGGCGCCTGCTGGATGACCTGGGCTACGGCTTTGCCCTGGACAGCGACATCCATGGCGCCCCCATCGCTGCCGACGGCCTGTACCGCTTACAGGTGGATGCCGGGCTGGAGCAGGTGTTCCTGCTGCAGCCGGGGCTGTTCAACGGCACCGAGTTGCTGGCCATGGCCGATGCCGACTGGAGCGCACCCGGCGCGCTGTCGGCGGCCAAGCGCCTGATGCGCCAGGCCCTGGCGGTGCACCTGGGCGGCCGGCCCCTGGTCAGTCGCGAGTTGTTTCGCAAGCCTTAGTCTCCCCGTATGCTGTGCGCCGAATCTTCATCTATTCAGGAGCGCTTCCGTGACCACCAGCAATCGCATTCTTCTTGGCGTGAACATCGACCACGTTGCCACCCTGCGCCAGGCACGGGGCACCCGTTACCCGGACCCGGTCAAGGCAGCGCTGGACGCGGAAGAGGCGGGCGCCGACGGCATCACCGTGCACCTGCGCGAAGATCGCCGGCATATCCAGGAGCGCGACGTGCTGCTGCTCAAGGATGTGCTGCAGACCCGCATGAACTTCGAAATGGGCGTCACCGAAGAGATGATGGCTTTTGCCGAGCGTATCCGTCCGGCACATATCTGCCTGGTGCCGGAAACCCGCCAGGAGCTGACCACCGAAGGCGGCCTGGATGTGGCGGGGCAGGAGGCGCGGATCAAGGCGGCGGTAGAGCGGCTGTCGAAAATCGGTTCCGAAGTGTCCCTTTTCATCGACGCCGACGAGCGCCAGATCGAGGCCTCCAAGCGGGTCGGCGCGCCGGCCATCGAGTTGCACACCGGGCGTTATGCCGATGCCCAGACGCCCAGTGAAGTGGCCGAGGAGCTGCAGCGTATCGTCGACGGCGTTGCTGTTGGTCTGGCCCAGGGGCTGATCGTCAACGCCGGCCATGGCCTGCATTACCACAACGTCGAGGCGGTGGCGGCGATCAAGGGCATCAACGAGCTGAACATCGGCCATGCCCTGGTGGCACACGCTCTGTTTGTCGGTTTCAAGGGGGCGGTGGCTGAGATGAAGGCCTTGATCCTGGCGGCTGCAGCCAAGGCCTGAATCGCCTTCGCCGGCCAGTTGGCTTCTGCACAACCTGCGTAGGAGCCGGCTGGCCGGCGAATGTTTTTAAAGCGGAGGATTCTCTTCCGGCGGCTTGGTCTTGTTGACCCCGGGTACGTGCAGGTTGCCTTCGGCGACCTGGTCGCCTTCCAGCTGCGGCTGGGTCACCCAGGTGAGAATGTCGTAGTAGCGACGGATGTTGGCGACGAAATGCACGGGCTCGCCGCCCCGGGCATAGCCGTAGCGGGTCTTGCTGTACCACTGCTTCTGCGACAGGCGCGGTAGCATCTTCTTCACATCCAGCCACTTGTTCGGGTTCAGGCCTTCTTTCTCGGCCAGCTTGCGCGCATCGTCCAGGTGGCCGGTGCCGACGTTATAGGCGGCCAGGGCGAACCAGGTGCGGTCCGGTTCCTCGATCTTGTCGTCCAGCTGTTCCTTGATATAGGCCAGGTACTTGGCCCCGCCGCTGATGCTCTGCTTGGGGTCCAGGCGGTTGGAAACGCCCATGGCCTGGGCCGTGTTCTGGGTCAGCATCATCAGCCCGCGCACCCCGGTCTTGGAGGTGACCTCGGCCTGCCACATCGATTCCTGATAGCCCACCGCCGCCAGCAGGCGCCAGTCGAGCTTTTCCTGCTTGGCCGATGCCTTGAAGTGCTTCTCGTACTTGGGCAGGCGTTGCTGCAGGTGCTGGGCAAAGGTGTAGGCGCCGACATAGCCGAGCACGTCCACATGGCCGTAGTAGCGGTCCTTCAGGCGTTGCAGGGTGCCGTTCTTCTCGACCTTGTCGAGGAAACTGTTGATCTCGTTGAGCAGGCTGTTGTCGTCGCCTGCGGCCACGGCCCAGCTCTGGCTGCGGGCGTCGCCCAGGTCAAAGGCCACTCGCACATTGGGGAAGTAGACCTGGTTCATCGCCAGTTCGTTGGAGTCCACCAGGGTCAGGTCGATCTGCCCTTCGTCCACCATGCGCAGCAGGTCCACCACTTCCACGGCGTCCGACTCTTCGTATTCGATGCCGGGGTACTTGAGCTTGAGTTCCGCCAGTTGTTCGGCGTGGGTGCTGCCCTTGAGCACCATGATGTGCTTGCCCACCAGGTCTTGCGCGGTGGTGGGGCGGGAACGGCCATTGCGATAGATGACCTGGGGCGTGACTTCCAGATAGGGGTGGGAGAACCGCACCTGCTGCTTGCGCTGCTCGCTGCTCACCAGGCCGGCGGCGGCCAGGACGGGGCCCTTGGGCTGGCCCAGCTGGTCGAATAGGTCGTCGAGGTTGTCGGCGGTCTCGATCTTGAGCTCCACCCCCAGATCGTCGGCAAAGCGTTTCACCAGCTCGTATTCGAAGCCGGTTTCACCGTTGCGATCCTGAAAGTAGGTGGCAGGGCTGTTACGGGTGACCACCCGCAGCACACCATCCTCCTTTACGCGCTCGAGCGTGCTGGGTTTCTCAACACAGGCGCCGAGCATCAGGAAGAGTCCGGTAACGATGAGCCACTTGGCGCAGCGCGGACGTAAAGCCATAGGGGAAAACATTGGCGCAGTATACGCAAAGGATAACGGCCGCCATATCTCGACAGCGAAGGGCTTGTCTGCTAGCGATGGTCGAGCCGGGCTGAAGGCCTCAGGAATGGGGCCTGGGCGCTGAATGTGACGTTTAAAATAACCACCGGCAATGACCCTGATGAGGCTTTGTTATAGGGGGCAGGCCCCGGGCCGACGTCCGGAGGCGCTCGGGGGTTGCGTTTCGAGTGCCGATGCCAGCGGTTTACGTTAGAATGCACGGCCTCAAAGCACACCCCCTTCCCGAGGCTGTCCCGAAGATGTTGATCCTGCGCGGCGCTCCTGCCCTTTCTGCCTTTCGCCACAGCAAACTCCTTGAGCAACTGAGCCAGAAAGTACCGGCTGTCAGTGGCTTGTATGCTGAATTCGCTCACTTCGCCGAAGTCACCGGCGTCCTGACCGGCGACGAACAGCAGGTGCTTGCGCGCCTTCTGAAGTACGGCCCCAGCGTTCCGGTACAAGAGCCGACCGGCCGTCTGTTCCTGGTCCTGCCACGTTTCGGCACCATTTCGCCGTGGTCGAGCAAGGCCAGCGACATCGCCCGCAACTGTGGCCTGGCGAAGATCCAGCGCCTGGAGCGCGGCATCGCCTTCTATGTGGCAGGTGAGTTCAGCGAGGCCGAGGCCCAGCTGATCGCCGACGCCCTGCACGACCGCATGACCCAGATCGTGGTGGCCAACCTGGAACAGGCCGCCGGCCTGTTCAGCCACGCCGAACCCAAGCCGCTGACCGCCATCGACATCCTCGGCGGTGGCCGTGCTGCGCTGGAGCAGGCCAACAGCGAGCTGGGCCTGGCCCTGGCCGAAGACGAAATCGATTACCTGATGAACGCCTTCCAGGGCCTCAAGCGTAATCCCCACGACATCGAACTGATGATGTTCGCCCAGGCCAACTCCGAGCACTGCCGCCACAAGATCTTCAACGCCAGTTGGGATATCGACGGCCAGAGCCAGGAAAAAAGCCTGTTCGGCATGATCAAGAACACCTATCAGATGCACAACGAAGGTGTGCTCTCCGCCTATAAGGACAACGCCGCGGTCATCGTCGGTTCGGTTGCCGGGCGTTTCTATCCGAACCCTGAGACCCGCCAGTACGGTGCGGTACAGGAGCCGGTGCATATCCTGATGAAGGTCGAGACCCACAACCACCCGACCGCCATCGCGCCGTTCCCGGGGGCCTCCACCGGTTCCGGCGGCGAAATCCGCGACGAAGGCGCCACCGGGCGCGGCGCCAAGCCCAAGGCCGGCCTCACCGGTTTCACCGTTTCCAACCTGCAGATCCCGGGCTTCGAACAGCCGTGGGAAGTGCCGTACGGCAAGCCAGAGCGCATCGTCACCGCCCTCGACATCATGATCGAAGGCCCACTGGGTGGCGCGGCGTTCAACAACGAATTCGGCCGTCCGGCCCTGACCGGTTATTTCCGCACCTTCGAGCAATCCATTACCACGCCTCGTGGCGATGAAGTTCGCGGTTACCACAAGCCGATCATGCTGGCAGGCGGCATGGGCAACATCCGTGACGAGCACGTGCAGAAAGGCGAGATCACCGTCGGCTCCAAGCTGATCGTGCTCGGCGGCCCGGCGATGCTCATCGGCCTGGGCGGCGGCGCCGCTTCCTCCATGGCCACCGGCACCAGCTCGGCGGACCTGGATTTCGCTTCGGTACAGCGTGAAAACCCTGAGATGGAACGCCGTTGCCAGGAAGTCATCGACCGTTGCTGGCAACTGGGGGATAACAACCCCATCAGCTTCATCCACGACGTCGGCGCCGGTGGCCTGTCCAACGCCTTCCCGGAACTGGTCAACGATGGCGGCCGTGGCGGTCGCTTCGAACTGCGCAACATCCCCAACGACGAGCCGGGCATGGCCCCGCACGAAATCTGGTCCAACGAATCCCAGGAGCGTTATGTCCTGGCGGTGGGCGCTGCGGATTTCGAACGTTTCAAGGCCATCTGCGAGCGTGAGCGCTGCCCGTTCGCGGTGGTCGGCGAAGCCACTGCCGAACCACAGTTGACCGTGACCGACAGCCACTTCAGCAACAGCCCGGTGGACATGCCGCTCGAAGTGCTGCTGGGCAAGGCCCCGCGCATGCACCGTTCGGCTGTGCGGGAAAACGAACTGGGTGACGATTTCGATCCAAGCACCCTGGATATCGCCGAGAGCATCGAGCGCGTCCTGCACCACCCGGCCGTGGCCAGCAAGAGCTTCCTGATCACCATTGGCGACCGTACCATCACCGGCCTCGTGGCCCGCGACCAGATGGTCGGCCCATGGCAGGTGCCGGTGGCCGACGTGGCCGTGACCGCCACCAGCTTCGACGTCTACACCGGTGAGGCCATGGCCATGGGCGAGCGCACGCCGCTGGCCCTGCTGGACGCCCCGGCGTCCGGCCGCATGGCGATCGGCGAGACCCTGACCAACATCGCGGCCTCGCGCATCAACAAGATCAGCGACATCAAGCTCTCCGCCAACTGGATGTCCGCAGCCGGCCACCCGGGCGAAGACGCGCGCCTGTACGACACCGTCAAGGCAGTGGGCATGGAGCTGTGCCCAGAGCTGGGCATCACCATCCCGGTGGGCAAGGACTCCATGTCCATGGCCACCCGCTGGAACGAAGAGGGCGTGGACAAGAGCGTCACCTCGCCGCTGTCGCTGATCGTCACTGGCTTCGCACCCGTAGCGGACATTCGCCAGACCCTGACCCCGCAACTGCGCATGGACAAGGGCACCACCGACCTGATCCTGATCGACCTCGGTCGCGGGCAGAACCGCATGGGCGCCTCGATCCTCGCCCAGACCCACGGCAAGCTCGGCAGCCAGGCACCGGACGTGGATGATGCGGAAGACCTCAAGGCCTTCTTCGCGGTGATCCAGGGCCTCAACGCCGACGGTCACCTGCTGGCCTACCACGACCGTTCCGATGGCGGCCTGCTGGTCAGCGCCGTGGAAATGGCCTTCGCCGGCCATTGCGGCTTGAACCTGAGCCTCGACGCCGTGGCGGAAAACACCGCCGAAATCGCCGCCATCCTGTTCAACGAAGAGCTGGGTGCGGTAATCCAGGTGCGCCAGGACGCTACTCCGGACGTGCTGGCCCAGTTCAGCGCCGCCGGCCTGGGCGATTGCGTGGCCGTGATCGGCCAGCCGATCAACAACGGTGAAGTGAGCATCTCCTACAACGGCGAAAGCGTGTTCACCGGCCAGCGTCGCCTGCTGCAGCGTCAGTGGGCTGAGACCAGCTACCAGATCCAGCGCCTGCGGGACAACGCCGACTGCGCCGAGCAGGAATTCGACGTGGTACTGGAAGAAGACAACCCGGGCCTGAGCGTCAAGCTGGGCTTCGACGTCAACCAGGACATCGCCGCGCCTTACATCAAGAAAGGCGTGCGTCCACAGGTGGCGGTACTGCGTGAGCAGGGCGTCAACGGCCAGGTGGAAATGGCAGCGGCCTTTGACCGCGCCGGCTTCAACGCCATCGACGTGCACATGAGCGATATCCTCGCCGGTCGTGTCGACCTCAACGACTTCAAGGGCATGGTTGCCTGCGGTGGCTTCTCCTACGGCGACGTACTGGGCGCTGGTGAAGGCTGGGCCAAGTCGGCGCTGTTCAACAGCCGTGCGCGGGATGCCTTCCAGGGCTTCTTCGAACGTACCGACAGCTTCACCCTGGGTGTGTGCAACGGTTGCCAGATGATGTCCAACCTGCACGAGCTGATCCCGGGCAGCGAGTTCTGGCCGCACTTCGTGCGCAACCGCTCCGAGCAGTTCGAAGCGCGGGTGGCCATGGTCCAGGTGCAGGAGTCGAACTCGATCTTCCTGCAGGGCATGGCCGGTTCGCGGATGCCGATCGCCATCGCCCACGGTGAAGGCCATGCGGAGTTCGAAAGCGAAGAGGCATTGCTGGAAGCCGACCTGTCCGGTTGCGTGGCCCTGCGTTTCGTCGACAACCACGGCAAGGTTACCGAGCGTTACCCGGCCAACCCCAACGGTTCGCCGCGCGGGATCACCGGTCTCACCAGCCGCGACGGTCGCGTCACCATCATGATGCCGCACCCTGAGCGGGTGTTCCGTGCCGTGCAGAACTCCTGGCGCCCGGATGAGTGGAACGAAGATGGGGCGTGGATGCGCATGTTCCGTAACGCTCGGGTCTGGGTGAACTGAGGCTGATGTACAAGCTCAGCTTCTTCGTGCCCCCCAGCCATGTGGAGTCGGTCAAGAGCGCTGTGTTCGCCGCGGGCGGCGGACGCATCGGCGCCTATGACCAGTGCGCCTGGCAGGTGCTTGGCCAGGGCCAGTTTCGCCCGTTGGACGGCAGCCAGCCGTTTCTCGGGCAGACCGGCCAGGTGGAGCGGGTGGAGGAGTGGAAGGTCGAGCTGGTGGTGGCCGACGAACTGATTCGCGACGTGGTACTGGCCCTCAAGCAGAGCCATCCCTACGAAACGCCGGCTTATGAAGTCTGGCGCCTCGAAGCGTTCTGAGGTTATCCACAGACACAAAGCCCGCTGAACCGGCAACGGTCAGCGGGCTTTTTTGTGGGCCTTCGCCGGCCAGCCGGCTCCTACAGGAGCCTTGTAGGAGCCGGCTTGCCGGCGAAAGTGCCTTCAAGCACCTGCGCCGACCTCTTGGTGCAGCAAGCCCGTCAGCGCCACCTGCAAGCCCCCGGCCTTTTCGCCAATCAGCACGTGCCAGACGTCCCCCTCCATGCGCCGCATGCCCTGGCAGCCCAGCCCCTTGAGCGCCGGCTCCGACAGGCTGCGGCTATTGTTCACTCGCACTCGCAACCGGGTCAGGGCCACACAGTCCATCTGCACCAGATTGTCCCGACCGCCGAGGGCGTTGAGCCACTGCTGGGCTTCGTGGATGGAAATGTCGACCTGCGGGGTTTCTTCAACAGGCGCCTGTGCCACCGCAGCCCTGGCCGAAACGGGTGACGCCAGGCGGATCTCGTCGGCGATGCTGTCTGCCAGCGGCCCCACCACCACCTGCAAGCTGCCGCCCTTGCCGGGGCGCACCACGGCCATGGCGCCCAGAGCCTTGAGCTCGCTGTCCGAAGCCAGGTTGCGGTCTGCCAGTTCCAGGCGCAGGCGCGTAGTGCAGGCACCGACGGTAAGCAGGTTGCCGGCGCCACCCAGGGCCTTGATGTAGGCCGCGGCGCGCTGATCGACGCTCAGTTCAGTCTTTTCGCTGGAGGGGCTGTCTTCACGGCCCGGGGTCTTGAGGTTGAAGCGACGGATGCAGAAATCGAATACCAGGTAGTACACCACCGCGTACAGCAGGCCCACCGGAAACACCTTCCAGCCGTTGGTGGAGCGGCCCCAGCCCAGGGCCATGTCGATGGCGCCGCCGGAAAAGGTAAAACCCAGGTGGATGTTCAGCAGGTTGGTCAGGGCCATGGCCAGCCCGGTGAGCAGGGCATGCACCAGGTACAGCAGGGGGGCAAGGAACATGAAGGCGAATTCGATCGGTTCGGTGACCCCGGTCAGGAAGGATGTCAGGGCCATGGACAGGAAGATCCCGCCCATTACCTTGCGCCGTTCCGGCGGTGTGTTGCGGTACATCGCCAGGCAGGCGGCGGGCAGGCCGAACAGCATCATTGGGAACATCCCGGTCATGAACTGGCCGCCCTTGGGGTCGCCGGCAAAGTAGCGGGTCAGGTCGCCGGTGACCACGGCGCCGGTGCTCGGGTCGGTGAAGCTGCCGAAGATGAACCAGGCCATGTTGTTGAGGATGTGGTGCAGGCCGGTGACGATCAGCAGCCGGTTGAACACGCCGAAGACAAAGGCGCCGAAGCTGCCGCTCTCCAGCAGCAACTGGCCGAAGCTGTTGATGCCGTGCTGGATCGGCGGCCAGATCAGGCCGAACACCACCCCCAGGCCCACGGCGGTGAAACCGGTGGCGATGGGCACGAAGCGCCGGCCGCCGAAGAACGCCAGGTACTCCGGCAGCTTGATGTCCTTGAAGCGGTTGTACAGCGCGCCGGCCATCAGCCCGCTGATGATCCCGGCGAGCATGCCCATGTTGATGCTGGCGTCCAGCACCTTGAGGGTCGAGATCATTACCAGGTAGCCAATGGCCCCGGCCAGCCCGGCGGTGCCATTGTTGTCCTTGGCAAAGCCGACGGCGATACCGATGGCGAAGATCAGCGCCAGGTTGCCGAAGATCGACTGCCCGGCATCGTGGATGATCGCGATGTTCAGCAGGTCGGTGTCGCCCAGGCGCAGCAGCAGACCGGCGATGGGCAAGATAGCGATGGGCAGCATCAGCGCCCGGCCGAGGCGTTGCAGGCCCTCGATGAAATACTGGTACATGGCGTCTCTCCTGGAATTCTTGTTATGAGTGCAGAGGCCAAAGCCGTTCGCAGGCCTGACGGACTGTGGCGGCACCGGGCAGGTTGAGCAGCGGTTGGCTGAACTGGCGGCACTGGCTGGCGTCCAGCTGGCGCACCCGGTCCTTGATCTCGCCCACCTGTGGGGGGCTGACCGACAGCTCGCTGACGCCCAGGCCAATGAGTACTGGTGTGGCCAGGGGATCGGAGGCCAGGGCGCCACAGACCCCGACCCAGCGACCATGGCGCTGGGCGCCGGCGCAGGTCTGGGCGATCAGCCGCAGCAGGGCGGGGTGCAGGGCGTCGACCCGTGCCGCCAGCCCGGCGTGGTCACGGTCCATGGCCAGGGTGTACTGGGAGAGGTCGTTGGTGCCGATGGACAGGAAGTCGGCGTGTTCGGCCAGTTGCTCGGCCATCAGGGCGGCGGCGGGGACTTCGATCATGACCCCCAGTTCCGGGCGCTGGCTCAGGCCCAGTTCGGCAGCGAACAGGTCCAGGCGCTGGCGAATGTGCAGCAGCTCGGCGACTTCGGTGACCATCGGCAGCATCACCCGGCAGCGTTGCACGGGGCTGACCTGGAGCAGCGCCCGCAGTTGTTGGTCCAGCAGTTCAGGGCGCGCCTGGGCCAGGCGGATGCCGCGCAGCCCAAGTACCGGGTTGGCTTCCACCGGCAGGGGCAGGTAATCCAGCTGTTTGTCGCCGCCGACGTCGATGGTGCGAATGATCACCGGCTTGTCGCCCATGGCGTTGAGCACTGCCTGATAGGCCTGGCGCTGTTCTTCTTGATCCGGGGCGGTCTGGCGGTCAACGAAGAGAAACTCGGTGCGCAGCAGGCCGACGCCGTCGGCGCCACCCTGGTGGGCGTCTCGGGCTTCATCGCTGGACGCCACATTGGCCGCCACCTCGATCTGCTGGCCGTCCTGGGTCAGGGCGGGCTCATGGGCTTTTTGCTGTTGCAGCGCATGGCGCTGGCGCTGGGTTTCACCGGCCCGTTGCACCTGTGCGATGCGCTGCGGGTCGGGCTCCAGTTCCAGGCGCCCGCCGTTGGCATCCAGCACCACCTGGCGGCCACTGTCGATGCGCAGCACTTGCGGGCCCAGGGCCACCAGGCAAGGCAGGCCTTTGCCCCGGGCGAGGATCGCCACGTGGGAAGTGGCACCGCCGGCGGCCATGCACAACCCGGCCACGCCCTGGGCGCTGAGTTGCAGAAGGTCGGAAGGGGTCAACTCCTCGGCGGCAACGATCGCCCCGGCTGGCAGATCGTAGTGCCAGGCCTCCCCCAGCAGGGCGCGCAGAACGCGCTGCTGCAGGTCCCGCAGGTCGTTGGCGCGTTCAGCCAGCAGCGTACTGCCCAGTTGCTGCAGGATCTGGCATTGCTCGGTAATCGCCGCGCTCCAGGCATGGGTGGCGGCGCGGCCCTGGGCAATGGAGGCTTCGGCGGCGTCCAGCAGGGTCGGGTCTTCGAGCAGCGCCAGGTGGGCGCTGAAGATGTCCTGTTCCTGCTGGTCGCGGCGTTGCCGGGCCTGCTCCAGGGTGTGGCGGATTTCCCCGCGCACCTGGTTCAGTGCGGTGCTCAATGCTTGCCGTTGAGGCTCGGGTGCATGCTGGCCATGATCCTCCGCCAAGACCATGGCGTTAAGCCGCACCAGGGGTCCGCACACCAGGCCCGGCGCGGCGCAGACGCCCGGCAGCACGCCGTCTTCCACGGGGCCTTGGGCGGCCGGGGCCGGTACCGGGGTTTCGCCATGGGCATCCGCGGCCATCGCGGTGCCGAGGGTCTGCAGCACCGCCTGCAGGGCATCCTGGCAATCGTCGCCCTGGCAACTGACCAGCACTTCTTCCTGTTCACCGATGCCCAGGCTCATCAGGGCAATCAGGCTGGTGCAGGGGGCGCTCTTGTCCTTGAAGGTCAACTGCGAATGGCTGTTGAAGCTCAGGGCGGTCTGGCGCACCAGGGCGGCGGGGCGGGCATGCAGGCCGCCGCGATGGGCGACCTTGATCCGGGCGCTGGCCTGCTGCCCGGATTGCTCTTGCGCCAGCGGCTGCGGGCCAGCGTTGGCGCGCCGGCTGATGTGCAGTAATGGCTCGCCCACCTGGACTGTCGACAGGGTCAGCGGGCGCAGGTCGAAACCCTCGCCATTGGTCAGGATCAGCAGGCTGATCAGGCTTCGGCAATGCTGTGCCACGTGGTCCAGATCAACCCGCAGCAAGGGCTGGCCGGCACGCACCTGCTGGCCTTCCTTCACCAGCAGCGCAAACCCCTCGCCCTGCAGTTCGACAGTGTCCAGGCCCAGGTGCAGCAGCAGTTCGGCCCCATTGGCGGCGCGCAGGGTGATTGCGTGCCCGGTACGTGCGACCTGGATCACCTGGCCGGCGCAGGGCGCATGCAGGGTGTCGTTGAGGGGATCGATGGCGATGCCGTCGCCCATGGCACCGCTGGCGAACACCGGGTCGGGCACGCTGCGTAGTGCTAGCACTGGCCCGCTTAACGGGGCACCGAGCGTCAGTTCGTTATTGTTGTTGTGCATGGCGCAGTACTCGTTGGCGATGGGGCTTAGTGAGTGCGGGTCACTTTGCTCAGGTGGCGCGGTTGGTCGGGGTCCATGCTGCGGGCTTGGGCGAGGCCGGCGGCCATGACGTAGAAACTCTGGATCGCCAGGATCGGGTCGAGTGCCGGGTGTTCGGCACGACTCAGGGTCAGGTCCCGTTCACCGATGTCGTCCGGAGCGGCCAGCAGCACCTTGGCGCCGCGCTGGCGCATGTCGGCGGCCAGGCTCAGCAGGCCACCCTGCTCGGCGCCGCGGGGGGCGAACACCAGCAGCGGATAGTCGTGGTCGATCAGCGCCATGGGGCCGTGGCGGACTTCGGCACTGCTGAAGGCTTCGGCCTGGATAGCCGAGGTTTCCTTGAGCTTGAGCGCGGCTTCCTGGGCAATGGCGAATCCCGCCCCGCGGCCGATCACCATCAGGCGCTGGCAATCGCGCAGCGCATTGACGGCCAGGCTCCAATCCTGGGTCGCGGCCTGGCGCAAGCCTTCAGGCAGGGCCAGGCCGGCTTCGAGCAAGCGTCCGTCATCATTCCAGTGGCCGATCAGTCGCGCGCTGGCACTGAGGGTGGCAATAAAGCTCTTGGTGGCGGCCACGCTCTGCTCGGCGCCGGCGTGCAACGGCAGGAAGAATTCGCTGGCCGCTTCCAGCGGGCTGTTTTGCGCGTTGACCATGGCCACGCTGAGCGCCCCGCGCTTGCGCAGCAGGCGCACGCTGTTTACCAGGTCCGGGCTTTGCCCCGATTGCGAAAAGGCGAACACCGCCTGGCCGCTGACCCGCAGGGGCGCCTGCTGCATGGTCACCACCGACATCGGCAGCGAGGCCACGGGAATACCCACTTGCTGCATGGTCAGGTAGGCGAAGTAGCTGGCGGCGTGGTCGGAGCTGCCCCGGGCCACGGTCATCGCCACTTGTGGCGGCTGGCGGCGCAGGCGGCCGGCGACCTCGAGCAGCGCCGGGTCCAGGTGCTGCAACTGGTTGCTCGCGGCCAGGTGCGAGGACAGCGCCTCTTCAAGCATTTTTGAAGTCAATGTCTTCTCCTTCGACCATGACGGCGGTCAGTGTGAGTGCCCGGTCCAGGCGCACGCTGTCGGCCCAGCTGCCAGGTTGCAGGCGGCCGCGTTCAGGGATGCCGAGGTAGTCGGCGGGAAATTGCGACAGGCGCTGCGAGGCTTCGGCCAGGGGCAGGCCGATCTTCACCAGATTGCGCAGGGCCTGGTCCATGGTCAGGGTGCTGCCAGCCAGCGTGCCGTCGGCCAGGCGCACACCACCCAGGCACTTGGTCACGGTGTGGCTGCCCAGCTTGTATTCACCGTCGGGCATGCCGGCAGCTGCGGTGGAGTCGGTAACGCAGTACAGGCATGGGATCGAGCGCAGGGCCACGCGCATGGCACCGGGGTGCACGTGCAGCAGGTCCGGGATCAGCTCGGCGTACTGGGCGTGGGCCAGGGCCGCGCCGACGATCCCCGGCTCGCGGTGATGCAGCGGGCTCATGGCGTTGTACAGGTGGGTGAAACTGGTGGCGCCAGCGGCGAGGGCCGCCACGCCTTCCTCGTAGCTGCCCAGGGTGTGGCCGATCTGCATGCGCACGCCGCGGGTGCTGAGTTCGCGGATCAGGCCGTCGTGGCCGGCGACTTCCGGGGCGATGGTGATCACGCGGATCGGCGCCAGCGCCAGGTACTGCTCCACTTCCGCCAGCAGTGCGGTGTGGGCGAAGTTGGGCTGGGCGCCAAGTTTGCCGGGGTTGATGTAGGGGCCTTCCAAGTGCACGCCGAGCACTCGGGCGCAGCCCTGGGGGCGCTGTTCGGCATAGCTGCCCAGTTGCTCCAGGACCTGGCGGATTTCCTCGCTGGGGGCCGTCATGGTGGTGGCCAGCAACGAGGTGGTGCCGAAGCGCACATGGGTGCGGGTGATGGTCTGGAAGGCATCGCGGCCTTGCATGATGTCCTTGCCGCCGCCGCCGTGCACATGCAGGTCGATAAAGCCGGGCAGCAGGTAGGGCAGGTCGTTGTCCGCCGGATTGCAGGGGCTGCCTTCGATGGCGATCACCTTGCCGTCCTGATGCAGCAGGCGGCCGCGGACCCAGCCTTGGGGCGTGAGGATATTGTCTTCGGACATGGCGTTTCTCTGGCTCCGGAAGCGGGTTCAGCGTCGCAGTTCAGCGACGAAGTCGTAGTAGTCGTTGCGGCAGTAGGTGTCGGTGACCTCGATCGGCGTGTTGTCTTCCAGGTAGCCGACCCGGGTCATCAGCAACATGGCGGTGCCGGGGGCGATGCCCACCAGGGCGGCGAATTCGTCCGAGGCATTGATCGCCTGGATGTGCTGCAGCGCCCGCACCACGGGCTTGCCGATGCCATCAAGGTATTCATAGAGCGAATCCCCGACCGCTTCCGGCTGGGCGATGATGCTGGCCGGCAGGGTGCTCATCTCGATGGCCATCACTGTGTCATCGGCTTTGCGCAGGCGCTTTAGCCGCGCCACCTTGTCGTTGGGCGACAGGCCGAGGCGGATCAGTTCTTCATGGGTGGGCGGGGTGAGGGTGCGTTCCAGCCATTGGGAGCCGGGCACGAAACCCTTCAGGCGGAGCATTTCGCTGAAGCCGGAGAGCCGCGACAGCGGTTGCTCCAGGCGCGGGGTGATGAAGGTCCCCGAGCCCTGGCTGCGGCGGATCAAGCCCTGTTCGAAGAGCACTTCCAAGGCCTTGCGCGCGGTGACCCGGGAGATCCCCAGCAATTCGCTGAGGTTGCGTTCCGACGGCAGTGCCTGCTCGGCTTTCCACTGGCCGGCATGGATTGCCGCTTCCAGGTTGCGAGCCAGTTGCAGGTACAGCGGAGTGGGTTGAGAGTCGTCGGGGCGCAGGGCCAGGAGGTGATTCATCTGTAGGTTTTCCGATGCGGTTATTAAGTTGTTGTCGCCCGGTAGTGCCGAAAAACTAATACCACTTAGATACCATGTCAACGCCACTGGTCTGCTGAAGGTGGCGTAAATCCAGCGTTTACGGGGTGCTTTGAAGGGTAAATGATTAAAGTGGTATTAGGCAGGTCTGACTGCCATCGCCATGGCGTCGAGTGGCGACCCCTTGCGGGTCGCCAAGTGGTATGGGCGCAATGGAGGAGCTGGCGGGAGTAAAAATATTTTTTGCGGAAGGGAAATTAAGGGCGGATCTCGATCATGGTGCCGTCCTTGACCAGGCCCCAGACCTCGCGCATGTCGACGTTGCGCATGGCGATGCACCCGTCTGTCCAGTCCAGGGTGTGGAAATACTGCTCCGGGAATTCTTCGGTGTCCGGGGTGCCGTGGATCATGATCATGCCGCCCGGGTCCACCCCTTCGCGCCGAGAGCGGGCGGCATCGGTGATGTTCGGATAGGAGATGTGCATGGCCAGGTTGTAGCGGTCGCTGGTCTTGCGCCAGTCGAGCCAGTAGAGGCCTTCAGGGGTGCGCTTGTCGCCCTCCATGAGCTTGGGACCCTTGGGTTTCTTGCCCAGGGAGATGCGGTAGGTCTTCAGTGGCTTGCCACCGTTGATCAGTTGCAGTTGATGGGCGGACTTGAGCACTAGGACCTTTTCGATGACCTTGCCGTCCAGGGTTTCCACGGTGGAGGCCTGGCACACAGCAACGACGGAACAGCACAGCAGGGCAAGCAACCAGCGCATTGACACGATATCCCCAGGCGCACACAGATCCCGTGCACGTTTTATTGTTTAACTGATGGCAGGCTGAGAGAGCGGCGGAATGGATTCGGAGCGCACTTCAAAGGCCGCGGCCCGCCGGTCAGCGAAGAAGCATTCTAAGGTACGGCCGACGGTGCGGAAAGCCAGCTCGGACCAAGGGATATCGGCTTCGTCGAACAACTGCACTTCCAGGCTCTCGGGGCCGGCGGCAAAGTCCAGGTCGGCGAGCTCCGCGCGAAAGAACACATGCACCTGGCTGATGTGCGGCACGTCGATCAGGGTGTAGATGCTCAGGCCGCGCACCCGGGCGCAGGCCTCCTCGTAGGTTTCGCGGATGGCCGCCTGTTCGATGGTCTCGCCGTTTTCCATGAAGCCTGCGGGCAGGGTCCAGTAGCCCAGGCGCGGCTCGATGGCGCGACGGCACAGCAGCACCTTGCCCTCCCAGGTGGCAAGGCAGCCGGCGACGATATTGGGGTTCTGGTAATGGATGGTCTGGCAGTGGTCGCAGACATAGCGCAGGCGCGAATCGCCTTCGGGAATGCGCTGGGTCACCGGGTTGCCGCACTGGCTGCAAAATTTCATGTGGGGTATCCGAAAAGGCTGGGGCTATCTTGGCGCGCCAGCCCCGTTGTCGGCAAGTTGTCGTTAAGCGACATGCCCGGGGGCGGGGGTTGGGCCGAAGATTGGATTGGTGCATGATGCACGGTAGCCAACAGATCGAGATGCCTCATGCTGGACGAGCTACTTCATCGGGTAAGCCACTACACGCCGCGTACGCTGGAGACCGACCGACGTTTTCCCGAGGCCGCGGTGCTGGTGCCCATCACCCGCAGCGAAGAACCGGAACTGGTATTGACCTTGCGTGCCAGCGGGCTGTCGACCCATGGCGGCGAGGTGGCTTTCCCTGGTGGCCGGCGCGATCCGGAAGACCCGGACCTGATCTTCACCGCGCTGCGCGAGGCCAAGGAGGAAATCGGCCTGCCGCCGGGGCTGGTGGAGGTCATCGGGCCTTTGAGCCCGCTGATTTCCCTGCACGGAATCAAGGTCACGCCTTACGTCGGGGTGATTCCCGACTATGTCGAATACCAGGCCAATGACGCTGAGATCGCCGCCGTTTTCAGCGTGCCCCTGGAGTTCTTTCGCCAGGACCCCCGTGAACATACCCATCGCATCGATTACCAGGGGCGCAGCTGGTACGTCCCCAGCTATCGCTTTGGCGAGTACAAGATCTGGGGCCTGACCGCGATCATGATCGTCGAGCTGGTCAACCTGTTGTACGACGCCGGAATCAGCCTGCATCGCCCGCCGAAAAACTATATCGATACCTGAAGCCATCACTTCGCATGGCATAAACCCGCGGCTGCCTGAGCCATGAGGACAATAAGATGAAATACCGCCTGGGCGACGCCCGAGTCGAGACCCATCCACAGAGCTGGGTCGCCCCGAATGCCACGCTGGTGGGCAAGGTCAAATTGGAGGAGGGAGCCAGCGTCTGGTTCAACGCCGTGCTGCGCGGGGACAACGAACTGATCCTGATCGGCAAGCACAGCAACGTCCAGGATGGCACGGTGATGCACACCGACATGGGCTTTCCACTGACCATCGGCACCGGCGTGACCATCGGCCACAATGCCATGCTGCACGGCTGCACCGTGGGCGACTACAGCCTGATCGGCATCAACGCGGTGATCCTCAATGGCGCGAAGATCGGCAAGAACTGCATCATCGGCGCCAACTCGCTGATCGGCGAGGGCAAGGAAATCCCCGACGGTTCGCTGGTCATGGGCTCGCCAGGCAAGGTGGTACGGGAGTTGACCGAGCCGCAGAAGAAAATGCTCGAAGCCAGCGCTGCGCACTACGTTCATAATGCCCAGCGTTATGCCCGAGACCTGGTTGAGCAAGAACAATGACAGCCCCTGAAAGACCCGTCGCTTCGCCCTGCGTGAGCATCTGTGCCCTGGACGAGCAGGATATCTGCACCGGTTGCCAGCGCACGGTGGACGAGATCACCCGCTGGAGCCGCATGGACAACGCCGAGCGGCGTGCGGTCCTGGCCCTGTGCCATGAGCGGGCCAAGTCCAGTGGCTTGCTGTGGATGATCGGCTCCAGCTCGGCAAGTTGATCCGCTCGTTTCGTCAGCAAGCCGGCTCCTGCAATCTTGTGCAGGTGCCAGCGTGCTGGCGAAAGGGCTTCTTGGCCCAGCCCCGGGCCTGCAGTAACCTGTGCACCTTCCTGACAGGTACCCTTCGCCCCCATGTTCTTCCTGATCGCCTATATCAGCAGTGTCGTGCTGATCAATTACGCCTTTTCGTCTGCCCCGCATCTGGACATCATCTGGTCGGCCTGGGGCGGGTTGGTGTTTGTCCTGCGGGACATGGTGCAGACTCGTTTCGGCCACGGCGCCATCGTCGCGATGCTGGCGGCCCTGGTGCTGTCCTATGTGACCTCCGATCCGACCATCGCCCTGGCCAGCGCCACGGCATTCGCCGTCTCGGAATGCATCGACTGGCTGGTGTTCAGTATCACCAAGCGGCCCCTGCATGATCGTCTATGGATCAGCTCGGCCCTGAGCATTCCCCTGGATACTTTCATCTTCTTCGGCATGATCGATGCCTTGACCCCGGGGGTGATCCTGACCGCCCTGGGTTCGAAGTTCGCCGGTGTCACCGTGGTCTGGCTGGCCATGGCCTGGCGTTTGCGCAAAGCGGCGTGCGCCGGCTGAGCCAAAGCCCGCGCTTCATGTAAAATGCCGCTCCCCATGGGTCGCCCGCCTGGCGCTCGGCCCTCGATGATCCGCTCCTTTGAGGACCTTCAGATGACTCGTATCGGAACTCCACTGTCGCCAACCGCGACCCGCGTCTTGCTTTGTGGCTGTGGTGAGTTGGGCAAGGAGGTGGTGATCGAGCTGCAACGCCTGGGTGTCGAGGTGATTGCCGTGGACCGCTACGCCAACGCTCCGGCGATGCAGGTGGCTCATCGCAGCCACGTGATCAACATGCTTGATGGCGCGGCGCTGCGGGCCGTGATCGAAGCCGAGAAGCCGCACTTCATCGTGCCGGAGATCGAAGCCATCGCCACCGCGACCCTGGTGGAACTGGAAGCCGAGGGCTTCACCGTGATCCCCACCGCCCGGGCCACCTCCTTGACCATGAACCGCGAAGGCATCCGGCGCCTGGCCGCTGAAGAGCTGGACCTGCCGACCTCGCCGTACCATTTCGCCGACACCTTCGAAGACTATTCCAGGGCCGTGCAAGACCTGGGCTTCCCGTGCGTGGTCAAGCCGGTGATGAGTTCCTCGGGCAAGGGTCAGAGCCTGCTGCGCAGCGTCGACGACGTGCAGAAAGCCTGGGACTACGCCCAGGAAGGCGGCCGTGCCGGCAAGGGCCGGGTGATCATCGAAGGCTTTATCGACTTCGACTACGAAATCACCCTGTTGACCGTGCGTCATGTGGGCGGTACCACCTTCTGTGCGCCGGTCGGCCATCGTCAGGAAAAGGGCGACTATCAGGAATCCTGGCAGCCCCAGGCCATGAGTCCCAAAGCCCTGGCCGAATCCGAGCGGGTGGCCAAGGCAGTCACCGAGGCCCTGGGGGGCCGCGGCCTGTTTGGCGTGGAACTGTTCATCAAGGGCGACCAGGTGTGGTTCAGCGAAGTGTCGCCGCGCCCACACGACACTGGCCTGGTGACCCTGATTTCCCAGGACCTGTCCCAGTTCGCCCTGCATGCGCGGGCCATTCTCGGCTTGCCGATTCCGCTGATCCGCCAGTTCGGCCCTTCGGCTTCGGCGGTGATCCTGGTAGAAGGCACGTCCACCCAGACCGCCTTCGCCAACCTCGGTGCCGCCCTGAGCGAGCCGGACACTGCGCTGCGCCTGTTCGGCAAGCCGGAAGTCAATGGCCAGCGCCGCATGGGCGTAGCCCTGGCGCGTGACGAGTCGATCGAAGCCGCCCGGGCCAAGGCGACCCGTGCTGCGCAAGCGGTGGTGGTCGAGCTGTAAAAAGCATTGCGAGCAAGCTCGCTCCTACAGCGTTCGGACTGAACCTGTAGGAGCGAGCTTGCTCGTGAAGCGGTCGCTCAAGCGACCCGATTCAAATCGTTATTGCGCGTTTCCTTCAGGCACAGCACCGCGATGAGACTGAGGATCGCCGCCCCTGAAACATACCCCCCAACCCAGCTCAAACCGCCCATCGCCACCAGTTTCTGGGCGAAGAACGGCGCGGCCGAAGCTCCGACGATGCCCCCCAGGTTGTACGCCGCCGAAGCGCCGGTATAACGCACGTGGGTCGGGAACAGTTCCGGCAGCAGGGCGCCCATCGGGGCGAAGGTGACCCCCATCAGGAACAGTTCGATGCACAGGAACAGCGCCACGCCGGCGGTGGAACCCTGGGTCAGCAGGGGTTCCATGGTGAAGCCGGAGAGAATGGCCAGCACGCCGCCGACAATCAGCACCGGCTTGCGCCCGAAGCGGTCGCTGGCCCAGGCCGATAGAGGCGTGGCCGCGGCCATGAACAGTACGGCGAAGCACAGCAGGCCGAGGAAGGTTTCCCGGCTGTAGCCCAGGGTAGCGACGCCGTAGCTCAGGGAAAACACCGTGGAGATGTAGAACAGGGCGTAGCACACCACCATCGACGCGGCGCCGAGCAGTACCGGTAGCCAGTACTGGCTGAAGAGTTCCACCAGCGGCATCTTCACCCGTTCCTGGCGTGCCACGGCGTTGGCAAAGACCGGGGTTTCGTGCAGCTTCAGGCGCACGTACAGGCCCACCATCACCAGGGCGGCGCTGAGCAGGAAGGGAATACGCCAGCCCCAGGAGCGGAACTGCTCGTCATCCAGGCCCATGGCCAGGGCCAGGAACAGGCCGTTGGCAGCGAGAAAACCGATGGAGGGGCCCAACTGCGGGAACATGCCGAACCAGGCGCGCTTGCCTTCCGGTGCGTTCTCCGTGGCCAGCAGCGCGGCGCCGCCCCATTCGCCACCCAACCCCAGGCCCTGGCCGAAGCGCAGCACGCAAAGCAGGATGGGCGCCCAGGCGCCGATGCTGGCGTAGCCTGGCAGTACGCCGATCAGGGTGGTGCACACGCCCATCAGCAGCAGCGAGGCAACCAGGGTCGACTTGCGTCCGATACGGTCGCCGAAGTGGCCGAACAGTGCCGAGCCCAAGGGGCGGGCAAGGAAGGCGATGCCGAAGGTCAGGAACGCCGAGAGCATCTGGGCGGTGCCGGAGGTCTGGGGAAAGAATACCGGGCCTATCACCAGTGCGGCGGCGGTGGCGTAGACGTAAAAGTCGTAGAACTCGATGGCGGTGCCGATAAAGCTGGCAGTGGCCACCCGCGAGGCGGAATTGCTCGGTTGGGCAGGCGTGGTGGCGCTGTAGGCGGTGCTGGTCGTCATGCGGTTATCCCTGACAGTCTGTGCTCCGGTGGAGCGAATTATTATGGTCGAGCACCCAGGGATGTGGGTTTGGCGCGGTCGTCCCTCGGGATGGGAGTGACGTCGAACAGAAGGGCTGGTTATCGGCAGATTTGCGCTGGGTGCGGGTAGCACGCGGGTCTGCACAGGGCTTGGGTAAGCGGATCGATTATAGAAAGGCGGCTAACGATTCAACAAGGGGCTTGGCGGCTGCCGGGCTGGCGAGACGGTTTTCGACCTTCAGGGGCGCCATTGGCTGCGGCGGCAGGCGATCAGATGCGGGCGGGGACGCTGCTGGTGTGCCAGATCAGTACGCGGCTGACGCGGTTTTCCTCGGTTTGGAGGATTTCCAGGCGGTAGCGGCCGATTTTCAGGCACACCGCGCTGTCGGGGATGGTTTCCAGGGCTTCGGTGACCAGGCCGTTGAGGGTCTTGGGACCGTCGCTGGGCAGGTGCCAACCCAGGCTCTTGTTCAGCTCGCGGATCGATGCCGCACCTTCCACCACATAGCGGCCATCGGCCTGGGGGTGGATGTGCGGGTTGTCCAGGCTGTGCTCGCTTTCGAACTCGCCGACGATTTCTTCGAGGATATCTTCCAGGGTGACGATGCCCAGCACTTCGCCGTATTCGTCCACCACCATGCCCAGGCGCCGTTGCTGTTTGTGGAAGTTGAGCAGTTGCAACTGCAACGGGGTGCTTTCCGGGACGAAGTAGGGCTCGTGGCAGGCCGCCAGCAGGGCCTCCTTGGTCAGGCTGGCGTCCGGCAGCAGGTGACGGATCTGTCGGGTGTTGAGCACCGCTTCGACCTGGTTGATATCGCTGTGGAACACCGGCAGCCGTGTGCGTCGGTTCAGGCGCAGTTGGGCGATGATGTCCTCGATCGGGTCGTCCAGGTTGATGCCGTCCACTTCGCTGCGGGGCACCAGGATGTCATTGACGGTGATGTTGTCCAGGGCGTGGATGCCGGACAGGGCATGTGGCTCCTGTGGCGTGGGCTCGTCGTCCAGCAGCGCCGGGTCGTCGTCACTGTGCTTGACCGCGCTGGCCTTGCGGGCAAACGGGCGCAGCAGCAACTGGCTGAGGGTGTCGAGCAGCCAGGCCAGGGGATAGACGATTTTCATCGGGATGAACAGCAGGCTGTTGCCAAAGCCCAAGGTACCTTCCGGGTAGCGCATGGCCAGAGCCCGCGGCAGGTATTCGGCCAGCACCAGCAGGGCGCAGGTGCTGATCAGGCAGGCCAGCCAGGGGCCATTTTCCGCCCAGTAGAACAGCGCTAGCAGGGTGCTGATGATTACGGCCAGGACCCGGCACAGGGTATTGCACAGGATCAGGCTTTCCTTGGGGAAGGCCAGGCGTGCCTGGGACTTGTCGCCATTGCGCGAGTTGCTGCGCAGGGTCAGCAGGTGCTGCTGGGCGGCATCGATAGCGGTGAACAGGCCCGACCAGACGATGAGCAGGGCGATTACCGCGAGCATGGGCCCGGTGGGCAGGGAGTCGGTCATGGCCGGTCGTCAGATGTGCAGGATGTATTCACGAACCAGCTTGCTGCCAAAGTAGGCCAGCATCAGCAGGCAGAAACCTGCCAGGGTCCAGCGAATTGCCTTGTGCCCGCGCCAGCCGAGGCGATTGCGGCCCCATAGCAGCACGCTGAACACTACCCAGGCCAGGCAGGCCAGCAGTGTCTTGTGCACCAGGTGCTGGGCGAACAGGTTCTCGACGAACAGCCAGCCGGAGATCAGCGACAGCGACAGCAGGGTCCAGCCGGCCCAGAGAAAACCGAACAGCAGGCTTTCCATGGTTTGCAGCGGCGGGAAGTTCCTGATCAGCCCGGACGGGTGCTTGTTCTTCAGCTGATGGTCCTGCACCAGCAGCAACAAGGCCTGGAACACCGCGATGGTGAACATGCCGTAGGCCAGGATCGACAACAGGATGTGGGCGAGGATCCCGGGCTCCTCATCGATCACCGGCACTGTGCCTGTGGGGACGAATTGCGCCAGTAGCGCGGTCAGGGCGCCGAGCGGGAATAGCAGTACCAGCAGGTTTTCCACCGGGATGCGCCAGCAGGCCAGCAGGGTCAGGGCGATGACTGCTGCGGCAATCAGGCTGGCGGCGCTGAAGAAGTCCAGGCCCAGGCCGACCGGAGTCAGCAAGTGGGTCAGCAGGCTGGCGGCATGGGCCAGCAAGGCCAGGATGCCGAGCGTAACCAGCAGGCGCTTGTTCGCCTTGGCGCCTGTGGCCAGGCGGGAGCCTTGGTAGAAGGTCGCAGCGGCATAAAGGACGGCGGCGGCGAGGGTGGGTAGCAAACTGGGTGACAAGGGGAGCATAAATCCTGTTAGGCAGGCCCGAAAGTCGCTGAGTTTGGCATAGAACCCAGAGCCCTGAAAGACCAGGCAAGCAGACGGCGAGGTGTCCGCCACGCACAGTCTTCGCTATAATCCGCGACCTGCCCACGCCGCAGGCTCATCGAGCACCTATTTATTACGCTCTGGGCCGCCATTACCCCCGGTCTACCTTGGGCCTGAAAGGATCGAGCATGTTTGAAAACCTAACCGACCGTCTCTCGCAGACGCTGCGCCATGTCACCGGCAAGGCCAAGCTGACCGAGGACAACATCAAAGACACCCTGCGCGAAGTGCGCATGGCGCTGCTCGAAGCCGACGTTGCGTTGCCGGTGGTCAAGGACTTCGTCAACTCCGTGAAGGAGCGTGCGGTCGGCACCGAAGTGTCTCGCAGCCTGACGCCGGGCCAGGCTTTTGTGAAGATCGTCCAGGCCGAGCTGGAAAGCCTGATGGGCGCGGCCAACGAAGATTTGAACCTCAGCGCAGTGCCACCGGCCGTGGTGCTGATGGCCGGTCTGCAGGGGGCGGGTAAGACCACCACCGCCGGCAAGCTTGCGCGCTTCCTTAAAGAGCGCAAGAAAAAGAGCGTGATGGTGGTCTCCGCGGACGTCTACCGTCCGGCGGCTATCAAACAGCTGGAAACCCTGGCCAATGATATTGGCGTGACCTTCTTCCCATCGGACCTGAGCCAGAAGCCGGTAGCTATCGCCGAAGCGGCTATTAAGGAAGCGAAGCTCAAGTTCATCGATGTCGTGATTGTCGACACCGCCGGTCGCCTGCACATCGACAGCGAGATGATGGACGAGATCCAGGCGCTGCACGCGGCCATCAAGCCGGTGGAAACCCTGTTCGTGGTCGACGCCATGACCGGTCAGGACGCCGCCAACACCGCCAAGGCCTTTGGCGACGCGCTGCCGCTGACCGGTGTGATCCTGACCAAGGTCGACGGCGATGCCCGTGGTGGTGCCGCGCTGTCGGTGCGGGCCATTACCGGCAAGCCGATCAAGTTCATCGGTATGGGCGAGAAGAGCGAAGCCCTGGAGCCGTTCCACCCTGAGCGCATCGCTTCGCGCATCCTCGGCATGGGCGACGTGCTCAGCCTGATCGAACAGGCTGAAGCGACCCTCGACAAGGACAAGGCCGACAAGCTTGCTAAAAAACTGAAGAAGGGCAAGGGCTTCGACCTCGAAGACTTCCGCGATCAGTTGCAGCAGATGAAGAACATGGGCGGTCTCGGCGGCCTGATGGACAAGCTGCCGAACATCGGTGGCGTGAACCTGGCGCAGATGGGCAATGCCCAGGGCGCGGCAGAGAAGCAGTTCAAGCAGATGGAAGCCATCATCAACTCCATGACCCCGGCAGAGCGCCGCGACCCCGAGCTGATCAGCGGTTCGCGCAAGCGCCGGATCGCCCTGGGTTCCGGCACCCAGGTGCAGGACATCGGTCGCTTGATCAAGCAGCACAAGCAGATGCAGAAGATGATGAAGAAGTTCTCCGCCAAGGGCGGTATGGCCAAGATGATGCGCGGCATGGGCGGTATGTTGCCCGGCGGCGGCATGCCGAAGATCTGAAGAATCCGCGCCGGCCGTCATGCCGGCGCTTTTTTCCACGGGGACGTGGAATCCCGGGCAAACCCTCGATTGGGGTGCGCTCACTCGCTGTCGCTTGCGGCAGCTCCATGGCAAATCTGAATGGCAGCCGACGGGCGCCGGAAAAAGTCATTTGCAAAAGTCCGGATATTCCTTAGAATATGCGGCCTTTCGGGCACCCATGCCCGCTGTGCATTTAGATTTGCAGCACCGACTACAGGAACGATGTTCACATGCTAACAATCCGTCTTGCCCTTGGCGGCTCCAAAAAGCGCCCGTTTTACCACTTGACCGTGACCGACAGCCGCAACCCACGCGACGGTTCGCACAAAGAACAAGTTGGCTTCTTCAACCCGATCGCTCGTGGTCAAGAAGTCCGCCTGTCCGTGAACCAAGAGCGCGTAGCCTACTGGCTGAGCGTTGGTGCACAGCCTTCTGAGCGTGTTGCTCAGTTGCTGAAGGAATCGGCTAAGGCTGCAGCCTGAACCCTATGAACGCGACGCCAGCTCCTGCTGATGATTTGATCGTTATCGGCAAAATCTACTCTGTTCATGGCGTTCGCGGCGAAGTGAAGGTCTTTTCCTTTACTGATCCGATTAAAAACCTGTTGGACTACAAAACCTGGACGCTCAAGCGCGAAGGTAGCGTGAAGCAGGTTGAGCTGGTCAGCGGACGCGGGAACGACAAGTTCCTGGTCGCAAAGCTCAAGGGTCTTGATGATCGCGAGGAAGCTCGTCTTCTGGCCGGTTACGAGATCTGCGTGCCGCGCAGCCTGTTCCCTGAACTGACCGACGGCGAGTACTACTGGTACCAGCTGCAAGGTCTCAAGGTTATCGACGGCCTCGGGCAACTGCTCGGGAAGATCGATCACCTGCTGGAGACCGGCTCGAACGATGTAATGGTGGTCAAGCCTTGCGCTGGCAGCCTGGATGATCGCGAACGCCTGTTGCCCTATACCGAGCAATGTGTGTTGGCCGTCGACCTGGCCGCGGGCGAGATGAAGGTGGAATGGGATGCGGACTTCTAAGCGTGGCTAACTTGCGCGTAGAAGTGATCAGTTTGTTTCCCGAGATGTTCTCCGCCATCAGCGAGTACGGCATAACCAGCCGCGCGGTGAAACAGGGGCTGTTGCAGCTGACCTGTTGGAATCCGCGAGACTACACCACGGATCGACATCACACTGTGGACGATCGCCCGTTTGGCGGTGGTCCGGGCATGGTGATGAAGATCAAGCCCCTGGAAGATGCACTGGTTCAGGCCAGAAACGCAGCCGGGGAGGGCGCGAAGGTGATCTACCTGTCGCCCCAAGGCCGCCAACTGAATCAGTCGGCGGTGCGCGAGTTGGCGAATGAGGATGCATTGATCCTGATTGCTGGTCGTTATGAAGGCATTGACGAGCGTTTTATTGATGCTCATGTCGATGAAGAGTGGTCGATTGGCGACTATGTACTCTCCGGTGGCGAGCTGCCGGCGATGGTCCTGATTGATGCGGTTACGCGACTGCTGCCCGGAGCTTTAGGGCATGTGGATTCCGCGGAGGAAGATTCCTTCACGGACGGTCTGCTGGATTGCCCGCACTACACCCGACCGGAGGTGTATGCGGATCAGCGTGTTCCCGACGTGTTGCTAAGTGGCAACCACGCACACATCCGGCGTTGGCGTTTACAGCAGTCCCTTGGTCGGACCTATGAACGACGCGCCGATCTTCTGGAAAGCCGCTCGCTTTCTGGAGAAGAGAAGAAGCTGCTCGAGGAATATCTCCGCGAGCGGGACGATAGTTAACAACGTATCGATGGTAGATCCGACGATTTACCTTAGGAGCACAGCATGACCAACAAAATCATCCTTGCACTCGAAGCAGAGCAGATGACCAAAGAGATCCCAGCCTTTGCCCCGGGCGACACCATTGTCGTTCAGGTGAAAGTGAAGGAAGGTGATCGTTCCCGTCTGCAGGCGTTCGAAGGCGTAGTTATCGCCAAGCGCAACCGCGGTGTGAACAGCGCGTTCACCGTACGTAAAATCTCCAACGGCGTTGGCGTAGAGCGTACTTTCCAGACCTACAGCCCGCAGATCGACAGCATGGCTGTCAAGCGTCGCGGTGACGTGCGTAAAGCCAAGCTGTACTACCTGCGCGACCTGTCGGGTAAAGCAGCTCGCATCAAGGAAAAACTGGCTTAAGTCCAGCTTCCGATGCAGAAAAAAGCAGCCTACGGGCTGCTTTTTTGTTGCCTGTCATTTAATGCCCGGAGCGGTTCAGCAGGGCGCAGACCGTGTTGGCGATCCGTTCCAGCAGTACCTCGTCATAAGGCAGCCAGGGCAGGGCGGTCAATTTGCCGCTTTGCGCCGCCAGGGCCATCTCCACGGGTTCGCCATCGCGTGTCACGCGCCCGGTGGCCAGATGCACCGCATGGTCGCCGATGCGGACATGGCGCCCCTCCATCGACAACACCCCCTGCTCGATAAGTGGGGCGAAAGCCCTGCCCAGCACGTGCTGGCGCATCAGAGCCATCTGGGTGAGGTTGTGCCCGGCCAGCAGGTTCAGGCGTTGCTCGCGCCTGGCTGCCGGCATTTGCGGCAGGGGCTGGCCGGTGGCGCTCTGTGCCAGCTCTTCGATGGCGAAACTGCTGACGCTCACCAGCAGGTCGATGGCCCGGCAGGCTTCTGAAAACACCTGCGGCGGCACATCCTGCAGCAGCATCGGCTGCCAGTGTTTATCGGTGCGCCGAGCGAAGCTTACGCTGCCGGACAGGCAGTGCCCCTGCAGCCCCGGATAGAGTGCCGCGTCCACCGCAAAGCTCACCCGGATATCCCCCAGGTTCCGGCTCAGGCCGCTGTCCCGGTCGATCTTCCAGCCTTCGCGGCGGGCCAGGCCGATCAGGGGGCGGATGGACAGGCTGTATCCGGCGAATGCCTGGCAGGTGTGGCTTTCCAGCTCTTGCTGAGAGGGCAGGTAGTACTCGCGAAACACTTGGCGCAGCGGTTGTTTGATCCGGCGTTCGCTGATCAGGGCCTGCCAGGCGTGGCGCTCTGCGGCGTTGGCTGACAGCGGGTGCCATAGCGAAATCCTGCACCCGGCATCCAGGCTCAGCGGTTGGCCCCGGGAGTCTAGCGCTTGCGCATCCGCGTCCAACAGGAAGCTGCGGCGTTGGCCATCTGTGCAATGGGCAACCCAAACCAGTGAGCGGGCAAAGGGCGAGCCCACGGCGGAGTCCGCCAGTTGCGCTCGCCAGTCGCGCAAAGACAACTCAAAGGCTTGCCACAGCCCGGATTCCAGGCAACTGGCCAGAAGCCCGTGCTGGGCCTTGCCGGGCGTGCTGGTGGGGGCCAGGCGCAGGGCGATCTCGGGGCGTTGGGCCAGGCCGCGTTCGGCAGGTTTGAGGTTGCGGGCGAGTTTTTTCTGGATGCTGGCATGGCGCACCAGGCCCAGGGCGCTGCGCAGTGCCTGCACGCTTTCCGGAGTCGGCACCTGCTCGATGCAATGCCCCAGGGCGATGGCCAGGGACTGCGACGGCGCAGTCTTGGCCTGGGTCGGGGCGACGCAGGCCTTGGGCAGCAAAATGTCCATTAGTGGTGGCAGCCAGGAGGCATCGCGCAGCAGGGCGACCCGCGCGGCGCGGGCGATCACCGGAGTGTCATCGGTGGTAAAGGCGCCATCGGCCACATAGGGCGTGGCGCCGCTGTGGATGGCGTCCAGGCGCTGGGCTGCGGTACTGAGGATCTGCTGTGAGAATTCGACGTACGCCGCGTCATCCATCAGCACTCTGGCCGGATCTGCGCTCAGGTGATGATGGCCGGTCCAGTACTCGCTGCCGGCCAGGGCCTGCCGTGAGCGAGGCTCCAGTTGCCCAAGCAGTTCGAACTCCTGCCGGGCGTAGGGCGCATCGGCGTGGTGTTGTTCCACGCAACGCCGCAGCGCCGTGCGGGTTTCTTCATCCACCCATTGCGCCAGCACGTACGCCTGGTGGTAGTACAGCGCCCACTGTGGGCCCGGTTCCGCAAGGATCCTGCGCAGTTCTTCGGCCAGGGCGGAGCTCGGTGTTCCGCTGAAACAGGCCAGTTGTTCCAATGCCTCCTGCCAGTTCACGCAACTGCGCAGCGCCTCCAGCAGGGTGGTTTGATCGAGGGCCGGGCTCAGCTCCAGTTGCGTGGCCTGCTGCACGATCGCGGTCGCCAGTTGCTGCGCCGCGGGGTTGGCATGATCGCGCAGGGCTCGGCGGATGGCCGGCCACAGGCTGCCCAATTGAGCGGGCGTCAATGGGCTGATGTCGGGCGGCGGGCCGATGAAGTTCGGATGATCCACTCGGTCGGTGTTCAGGCGTTGTTGCAGGTGCGCGACGAGCGAAGGCGCGAGCGGGGCATCCATGGCGGCGGGTCTCCTTTTTCAGTGCGCGGATAATCGCATTTTTTATCGCCGGTTGTGGCCTTTGGCCCCTGGCGGGTTCTTTCAGCCCCTGCCGGGCGGCGATATACTCGCCGGCCCAATAAAGTGTGATCGCCCGATCCGTGCAGCCTGCACGGACGCCCAGGGTGCGTCGCATCCTCCCGGCAATCCTGGCCTGGTTCTATCCACAGGCAGGCCGCCCCCGATTATTCCCATCAAGCCTTGGGTCGCTGCCCTGCAGCGCTCATGGGCGTTCCATGCCCGCAGCGTGCCCGTGCGCGGATCCATCCATTCAGGCAGTAGTCCGATGACCCTTCGTGAGCAAGAAATCCAGCGCCGTACCGAACTCTCGGTGACCCGCGTGACCAAGGCGGTATTCCCGTCCACCACCAATCATCACAACACCCTGTTCGGCGGCACCGCCCTGGCCTGGATGGACGAGGTTTCGTTTATCGCCGCGACCCGTTTCTGCCGGCTGCCGTTGGTGACGGTGTCCACCGACCGCATTGATTTCAACCATCCGATTGCCGCAGGTTCGATCGTCGAATTGGTGGGGCGAGTGGTGAAGGTGGGTAACACCAGCCTCAAGGTCGAAGTCGAGGTGTTTGTAGAGAGCATGAGCTGTGATGGTCGGGAAAAGGCCATCCATGGCTTGTTCAGCTTTGTCGCCATCGACGATGACAAGCGCCCGGTGCCGGTGCTTCCAGGGTTTGCGACGTAGGAGCCGGCGTGCCGGCGAATAAGCCATCGGGCCTCTTCGCTGGCAAACCAGTTCCTGCAAGGGGGAGCGTTACAGGGACTCGGGCTGGATCAGGGCCAGCAGCGTCCAGCCTGCCGCCGGCTTGAGGCTGCTGTCTGGGGTGACGACATGCACCCAGCCGCTACTGTCGCGGGCAAACAGCAGAGTGGCGCGTTCGCCGTGCAGGGCCTGGTAATCGTTCCAGCCAAAGGCTTCGGTCAGGTTGGTGCTGTACAGCTCCGCGCCCTGGCCCAGCAGGCTGGCCAGCTTGGTGTAGGTCAAGGCCTCGCTGCCCAGCAACTGGCCGCGGTGTTCGTGGCTGGCCCGGTGCTTGTCGGTGCGCCGGCTTTCCTGGCTGTTGGCCAGGGCAAACAGGCGCTGGTGGCCGAAGTCGTGGCGAAAGCGCATGGCGGCCAGGGTGTTCAGCTCTCCTGAGGGCGAGAGTGCAAGCAAGTGGCCCAGGCCCACCAGGTCCAGATGGGCATCGGCGTGCTGCGAGGCCGGGTTTCCGAAATAGGTGGGCAGCCCTTCCATGCGCGCCGCGCGAATGTTTTCCCAGCTGGAGTCGGTCAACAGCACCCGGCTGCCCAGTTGCTGCAAGGCTTTGCCAAGGGTCCGTGCCGGGCCGTTGGCGCCGACGATGAGAAAGCCGCTGGGCGCCGGCTCGGCGACTTTCAACAGGCGCGCCAGGGGGCGAGCCGTGGCGCTTTGCAGGACCACGGTGCCGATGATCACGGCAAAGGTCAGTGGCACCAGCAGCAATGCTCCCTCATGACCGGCTTCATCCAGGCGGATGGCGAAGATCGCTGACACTGCTGCCGCAACAATCCCCCGTGGGGCAATCCACGCCAGCAAGGCGCGTTCACGCCAGTTGAGGCTGGAACCGGCCGTGGACAGCAGCACGTTCAGTGGCCGGGCGATGAACTGGATCACCAGCAGCAGGATCAGCACCAGCGGGCCCAGGGCAATCAGCGCCTTGAGGTCCAGGCGTGCCGCCAGGAGGATGAACAGCCCGGAAATCAGCAGCACGCTGAGGTTTTCCTTGAAGTGCAGGATGTGCCGCACATCCACGCCCTTCATGTTGGCCATCCACATGCCCATCAGGGTCACCGCCAGCAGTCCGGATTCGTGCATCACCTGGTTGGACGCGATGAAGATTCCCAGCACTGCCGCCAGGGTTGCCAGGTTGTGCAGGTATTCCGGCAGCCACTGGCGGCGCATGATGCTGCCCAGCACCCAGCCGCCGGCGATGCCGAACAGGCTGCCGCACAGAATCACCCCGCCAAAGGTCAGCAGGCTCTGGCTCAGACCGGCGCCCTCGGCGCTGGCGATGATGAAGCTGTAGACCACCACCGCCAGCAGGGCGCCGATAGGGTCGATGACGATGCCTTCCCAGCGCAGGATATTGGCGATCGAGGCCTTGGGCCGCACTACCCGCAGCATGGGCACGATCACCGTCGGTCCGGTGACCAGGGTTAGGGTGCCGAACAGCAGGGCCAGCATCCAGTCGAAGCCCAGCAGCCAGTGGGTGGCCAGGGTGATCACGGCCCAGGTGGACAGCGCGCCGATGGTCACCAGGCGGTGCACCACACTGCCGATCTCGCGCCACTCGGAGAGGTGCAGGGTCAGGCTGCCTTCGAACAGGATCAGCGCCACCGCCAGCGAAACCAGGGGCATCAGCAGCGGGCCGAACATCTCCTGCGGGTCGAGCCAGCCCAGTATCGGCCCGGCCAGAATGCCGCTGAGCAACAGAAAGAGAATGGCCGGCAGTTTCAGCCTCCAGGCCAGCCACTGGCAGCCCAGCGCGGCCACGCCGATGCCGCCGAAGGCCAGCAGAATCTGTTGTTCACTCATCAATGCACCCTGTTCCTGAAAATGGCTGGCTATGAAAGACTAGCGACCCTGCGCGCAGTTCACTATTTTTTTACGCCTGGCCTCTGGGCCGCGCCTTTCGAGTCTTTATGCCTGCCATCGACCACCCCCTGATCGACCGTTTTCTCGACGCCCTGTGGTTGGAGAAAGGCCTGTCCGACAACACGCGCGACGCCTATCGCAGTGACCTGGCGTTGTTCAACGGCTGGTTGCAGGAGCAGGGGCTGGAGTTGCCGCGGGCCGGGCGCGAGCTGATCCTCGATCACCTGGCCTGGCGCGTGGAGCAAGCCTACAAGCCCCGCTCGACAGCGCGATTCCTCTCGGGCGTGCGTGGTTTCTATCGCTATCTGCTGCGGGAAAAGCTGATTGAAATCGATCCCACCTTGCAGATCGACATGCCGCAACTGGGGCGTCCGTTGCCCAAGTCGCTGTCGGAGGCGGATGTGGAAGCGCTACTGGCCGCGCCGGACCTGAGCGAGGCCATCGGCCAGCGCGACCGGGCCATGCTCGAAGTGCTCTATGCCTGCGGCCTGCGGGTTACCGAGCTGATCAGCCTGACCCTGGAGCAGGTCAACCTGCGCCAGGGCGTGCTGCGGGTCATGGGCAAGGGCAGCAAGGAGCGCCTGGTGCCCATGGGCGAGGAGGCGATTGTCTGGGTCGAGCGCTACATGCGTGATGCCCGTGCCGAGCTGCTGGGCGGGCGTCCCAGCGACGTGCTGTTCCCCAGCCTGCGTGGCGAGCAGATGACCCGCCAGACCTTCTGGCATCGGATCAAGCACCAGGCCAAGGTCGCCGGGATCGGCAAGGCGCTGTCGCCCCACACCTTGCGCCATGCCTTCGCTACCCATCTGCTCAATCACGGCGCCGACCTGCGAGTGGTGCAGATGCTGTTGGGCCATAGCGACCTGTCCACCACCCAGATCTATACCCATGTGGCCCGCGCCCGGCTGCAGGATCTGCACGCCAAGCACCATCCGCGCGGTTGATTTGCCTTCCGGGCCGCGCTTTGCGTCGCCCGTAGTCGGTGCCGGCAAACAGATGTGATAGGCTTTGCCGGTTTGCAAAACGGCTGTTTGCGAGCGGTTGCCATGGTGATCGCTGCGAGTGGCCCATTTGCCCGCCTTCAGGAGTTCCCATGCGCTTGACCCAGATTTTTGCCGCCGCCTCCCTGGCGCTGCTCAGCACTTTTGCCATGGCCGATGACAGTGCCGAGAAAGCCATCCGCAAGAGCCTCGAGACCCTGCAGCTCGAAACGCCTGTGGAAAGCATTACCGCCAGCCCCATGGGTGGCCTGTACGAAGTCAAGCTCAAGGGCAGTCGTGTGCTGTACGCCAGCGCCGACGGCCAGTTCGTGGTCCAGGGCTACCTGTTCCAGCTCAAGGATGGCAAGCCGGTCAACCTCACCGAAAAAACCGAGCGCCTGGGCATTTCCAAGTTGATCAACGGCATTCCGGTCGCGGAAACTGTGGTCTATCCAGCCATTGGCGAGACCAAGACCCACATCACCGTGTTCACCGACACCACCTGCCCGTACTGCCACAAGCTGCACGCCGAAGTGCCCGAGCTGAACAAGCTGGGTGTGGAAGTGCGCTACGTGGCGTTCCCGCGCCAGGGCCTGGGCTCGCCGGGTGACGAACAGTTACAGGCGGTCTGGTGCTCGGCGGACAAGAAAGCCGCGATGGACAAGATGGTCGACGGCAAGGAAATCAAGGCCGCCAAGTGCGCCAACCCGGTGTCCAAGCAATTCGCCCTGGGCCAGTCGATCGGTGTCAACGGCACCCCGGCCATCGTTCTGGCCGATGGCCAGGTGATTCCCGGCTACCAGCCGGCACCGCAGATCGCCAAACTGGCCCTGGGTGCGAAATAATCCTGCATCGTCACGCTAGCCTTTGACGATCATGGCCCGTCGGCCAAGCCGGCGGGCCATTAATAGAGAGCCGCGCAGTTTGCGGCTGTATTCCACGGCCGGCCTAGAGTCGGCCGTTTTATGGGGAGTTCAGAGTGAATCCGGTCAAAGTAGGCATCTGTGGGCTGGGTACTGTCGGTGGCGGTACCCTAAACGTACTTCAGCGCAACGCCGAGGAGATTGCCCGCCGTGCCGGGCGTGGAATCGAAGTAGCGCAGATTGCTACCCGTACGCCAAAGCCGCAGTTCCAAACGACCGGTATTGCGATTACCAACGATGTCTTCTCCGTGGCCACCAACCCTGAAATCGATATCGTCATCGAGCTGGTGGGCGGCTACACCGTGGCCCGTGACCTGGTGCTCAAGGCCATCGAGAACGGCAAGCACGTGGTCACTGCGAACAAGGCGCTGATCGCCGTGCACGGCAACGAAATCTTCGCCAAGGCCCAGGAGAAGGGCGTGATCGTCGCTTTCGAAGCCGCCGTTGCCGGTGGCATCCCGGTGATCAAGGCGATCCGCGAAGGCCTGTCGGCCAACCGTATCAACTGGCTGGCGGGGATCATCAACGGCACCGGCAACTTCATCCTCTCGGAAATGCGCGAGAAGGGCCGCACCTTTGAAGACGTGCTGGCCGAAGCGCAGGCCCTGGGCTACGCCGAAGCCGATCCGACCTTCGACGTCGAAGGCATCGATGCCGCGCACAAGCTGACCATCCTGGCCTCCATCGCCTTTGGTATCCCGCTGCAGTTCGACAAGGCCTACACCGAAGGCATCACCAAGCTCACCACCGCCGACGTGAACTACGCCGAAGCCCTGGGCTACCGCATCAAGCACCTGGGGGTGGCGCGCCGCACCGAGGCCGGTATCGAGTTGCGGGTGCACCCGACCCTGATTCCGGCCGATCGCCTGATCGCCAACGTCAACGGTGTGATGAACGCGGTCATGGTCAATGGCGATGCCGCCGGTTCGACCCTGTTCTACGGCGCCGGCGCGGGCATGGAGCCGACCGCTTCCTCGGTGGTGGCCGACCTGGTGGACGTGGTTCGCGCCATGACCAGCGACCCGGAAAACCGCGTGCCGCACCTGGCGTTCCAGCCTGACTCGCTGTCGGATCATCCGATCCTGCCGATCGAGTCCTGCGAGAGCGCCTACTACCTGCGCATCCAGGCCAAGGATCATCCCGGCGTCCTGGCCCAGGTGGCGAGCATCCTCTCGGAACGCGGCATCAACATCGAATCGATCATGCAGAAGGAAGTGGAAGAGCAGGACGGCCTGGTGCCGATGATCCTGCTGACCCACCGTGTTCTGGAGCAGCACATCAACGATGCGATCACCGCCCTGGAGGCCCTGCAGGGCGTCGTTGGCCCGGTGGTGCGTATCCGCGTCGAACATTTGAATTAATGAAGCAGCCGCAAGTGGCAAGCGGCAAGCGCCAAGTCAGAAGCTGATCGGCTTTGACTTGAGGCTTGAAGCTTGCGGCTTGAGGCTCAAACCGAAGGTTTGTCCCCATGCGCTATATCAGTACTCGTGGCCAGGCACCGGCCCTGAATTTCGAAGATGTGCTGCTGGCAGGTCTGGCCAGCGACGGCGGTCTCTATGTGCCAGAGAACCTGCCGCGTTTCACTCAGGAAGAAATCGCTTCCTGGGCTGGCCTGCCGTATCACGAGCTGGCGTTCCGGGTCATGCGCCCGTTTGTCACCGGCAGCATTCCGGACGCCGATTTCAAGAAGATCCTTGAAGAAACCTACGGAGCCTTCTCTCACAACGCCATTGCGCCGCTGCGTCAGCTCAATGGCAACGAGTGGGTGCTGGAGCTGTTCCATGGCCCGACCCTGGCATTCAAGGACTTCGCCCTGCAACTGCTGGGTCGCCTGCTGGACTACGTGCTGGAGAAGCGCGGCGAGCGCGTGGTGATCATCGGTGCCACCTCCGGTGACACCGGCTCGGCGGCCATCGAAGGCTGCAAGCGGTGCGACAACGTCGACATCTTCATCCTGCATCCGCACAACCGTGTATCGGAAGTGCAGCGCCGGCAGATGACGACGATCCTCGGCGAGAACATCCACAACATCGCCATCGAAGGCAACTTCGACGACTGCCAGGAAATGGTCAAGGCCAGCTTCGCCGACCAGGGCTTCCTCAAGGGCACCCGCCTGGTGGCGGTGAACTCGATCAACTGGGCGCGGATCATGGCCCAGATCGTCTACTACTTCCACGCGGCCCTGCAGTTGGGCGGCCCGGCACGTTCCATCGCGTTCTCGGTGCCCACCGGCAACTTCGGCGACATCTTCGCCGGCTACCTGGCGCGCAACATGGGCCTGCCGATCAGCCAGCTGATCGTCGCCACCAACCGCAACGACATCCTGCACCGCTTCATGAGCGGCAATCAGTACGTCAAGGAAACCCTGCACGCGACCCTGTCGCCGTCCATGGACATCATGGTCTCGTCGAACTTCGAGCGTCTGCTGTTCGACCTGCACGGTCGCAACGGCGCGGCCCTGGCGGCTTTGATGGACAGCTTCAAGCAGGGCGGCGGTTTCAGCGTCGAACAGGATCGCTGGACCGAAGCGCGCAAGCTGTTCGACTCCCTGGCGGTGAACGACGAGCAGACCTGCGAAACCATCGCCGAAGTCTTCGCCCAGACCGGCGAAGTGCTGGACCCGCACACCGCGATCGGGGTCAAGGCCGCCCGCGAATGCCGGCGCAGCCTGGATACACCCATGGTGGTCCTGGGCACCGCGCACCCGGTCAAGTTCCCGGATGCGGTGGAAAAGGCCGGTGTCGGCAAGGCTCTGGAGCTGCCGGCGCACCTGTCCGACCTGTTCCAGCGTGAAGAGCGCTGCACGGTCCTGGCCAACGACCTGAAAGCGGTGCAGGCTTTTGTCAGCCAGCACGGCAATCGTGGCAAGCCGCTCTGATTCATTGGTCTTGTCGTCCACGAAGCCCGTCTCCTGACGGGCTTTGTTTTTTCATCTACAAGCTTGGCCCGTCAGGGGTAGGGAGGCCCGGATGATGCTTCGTCTAACTTACAGCGTACGGCGTGTCCTGGGCCTGCTCGTGGCGGGCCTGCTGAGCTGGGCCGTACTCTGGGGTGTCGCGCTGGCCGGCACGGCGAAGAACCTGCCTTTCAAACTGGTGCCGGCGTTCGTCGAGCTGGAACCCCTGACCCTGGCACCCAACGAGCGCCAATGGCTGGCGACGCATCCACGCCTGAGGGTGGGGATTGCCATCGATGACTACCAGCCCATCGACATCACCCGGGACCGCAATCGCTATCAGGGCATCAGCGCCGATTACCTCAGCCTGGTGGGCGAGCGATTGGACGTGACAATGGAAGTCCTGGGGTTTTCCGAGCGTGAGCAGGCGGTTGAAGCGCTACGCAACGGCACCATCGATGTGCTGACCAGTGCCAATGGCTATGAGCGCGGCCTCTCGGGGCTGCGCTTCACCAGCGACTACATGCCCGACAGGGCCGTGGTGGTGGTGCGCCGCGACGGGTCGAGTCCCAGTGATGATCTGGCCGGCAAGAAACTGGTGCTATTGGACGGCTATGCCAACGCCGAACAGGTTCATGCGGCGTATCCGAACAGTCAGATCATGCTCTCGCCTAACCTCTACAGTGGCCTGGAAGCATTGAACCAGGGGGACGCCGACGCCTTCATCGGCAATGAGATCATCGTCCGAGCCTACAAGGCCTTGCGCCCTTATCTGGCGGTGCATATCCAGGATGAAAGCCGCTTGCCGCCAACCGGCTTCGCCTTTGCCACCCGTGACGACAACGCCCTGTTGGCAGGCATGCTGGAGCAGGCGCTGCAGAGCATCGACGAATCCTTGCAGCGGGAAATACAGGCCCGCTGGACCACCGGCCTGGGGGCGAACATCTCCGGCGAGCGTATCGAACTCAGCGCCGAGGAGCAGGCCTGGATTCTCCAGCATCCCCATGTGATGGTGGCGTCCCAGCAGTACCCGCCCCATGTGTTCAAGGACAAGGAGGGGCGCTGGGCCGGCCTGAACATCGATCTGCTCAACCGCATTTCGCGCATGACCGGCCTGCATTTTGTGCACAAGGAGAGCCTGTCCACAGCGCAGACCCTGGAGTGGCTGGAGAGTGGACAGGCGCAGATGAACTCTACCCTCACGGCCAGTGAGGACCGGCGGTTGTTCCTGAATTTCTCCCATGCCTTTGGTGGTGCTGCCTGGGTCTTTGTCGTGCGCCCCGAGGATCGCCGCCTCAGCAGCCTGGAGCAGATGGCCGGTGAGGTACTGGCGTTGCCGGCGCGGCACACCCTTGAGAGCTACATCCGGCGCTACTATCCCGATATTCGGCTGCGCAGCGTTGCCAGCTATGAGGAAGCTCGGGCTCTGGTCAGCAGAGGTGAAGCCATGGCCACCATTCAGAACGAGGTCCAGGTCCAGGCGCTGGGGTTGGGGCCCGCTGACGATGGGTTGCGGGTGGGGCGCAGCGTTGAAGGTACCTGGTCCGCCGACGAGTTTTCCGTGCGCAAGGATCAGCCCGAGCTGCTGAGTATCCTCAACAAGTCGCTGGAGGCGCTGCCGGTGGCGGAGCTCAGTGCTATCCGTCTCAAATGGCTGGGGGCCACGCCGGTGCCGATGCCGGTCTGGCAGCGGGTGCCGACCTGGGTGTACTGGGCCATTTCCACCGCATTGCTGTTCGGTCTGATTTCCCTGGCCTGGAGCAGTCGGCTCAAGCTGCAGATTCAGCAGCGATTGCAAGCCGAGCAGCGGCTCAACGATCAGTTGGTGTTCATGCGGGCCCTGCTTGATGGCATTCCCAACCCGATCTTTGTCCGTGATCTGCAGGGGCGCCTGATCACTTGCAACAAGAGTTATGAACAGCAGTTGGGGACGAGCCTGGAGCAGATTCAGGGGCGCCAACTGACGGAGCTGGATCTGTTGCCCGCGGCCACCGCTCGCCAGCTGCATGGCGAGATCATGCAGTTGCTGGCGTCCGAGGAGTCGGTGTTTGCCGACCGTCAGGTGGAGACGCGCAACGGATCGATTCATGCCTATCAATGGACGGTCCCGTTCTACAGCGCCGAAGGCCGTCTGCAGGGCTTGCTGGGTGGCTGGATCGATATCACCGAGCGCAAGCGCCTGGAGAACCAGTTGGTGGAGGCGCGTCAGTCCGCCGACCAGGCCAATGCCGCGAAAAGCGCTTTTCTCTCCACCATGAGTCATGAGATCCGTACGCCGATGACCGCCATCATTGGCTTGCTGGAGCTGGAGAAAGAGCAGGCCAGGGTGCGTGGCGCGCCATTCTCCGAGGCCCTGCGGGTGGCCTATCAGTCTGCCCAGGAGTTGATCAGCCTGATGGGTGACAGCCTTGATCTGGCCAAGATCGAGGCCGGCCATATGCAGTTGGTGCCGCAGGTCACCGCCCTCAAGCCCTTTTTCGACAGTGTCCGGCAGCTCTTCGAGGTGACCGCGCGCAACCAGGGAGTGCACCTGCAACTGGTCTTCAACGAGGAAGCCCGGGGGCGTTACCTCTTTGATCCGTTGCGCCTGCGCCAGGTCCTGCACAACCTGTTGAGCAACGCCTTGAAGTTCACCGCTGAAGGTGAAGTGCGGGTGACGGTGGAGCGCCAGCCCGATGAGTCCGGTGTCCCGTGTCTGCGTATCAGCGTCGCGGATACCGGCCCGGGGATCAGCGCCGAGCAGCAGGCGAAGATATTCACGCCCTTTGTCCAGGCGGATGCCATGACCTCTTCGACCTATGGCGGCACCGGGCTGGGGCTGAGCATCTGCCGGCAGTTGATCGAGTTGATGGGCGGGCGCATTCACCTGCTGAGTGAGCCTGGTGCCGGGACCGTTGTTGTCATCGAGCTGTATCTGGAGCGGGTCAGCGAGGATCTCGATCCTCAAGTTTCGCCGCCTGCCGAGCGTCCGCCGAGCCGCAGCATCGAAGTGCTGGTGGTGGATGACTTGAGCGCCAATCGCATGGTCCTGAGCCAGCAACTGATGTTTCTCGGGCATCGGGTCGTGGCCTGTGGCGATGCCCGTGAGGCGCTGCAGCGGTGGCGCTCCGGGACCTTTGATGTGCTGATGACCGACTGCAACATGCCGGGCATGAATGGCTACGCCCTGACCGAGGCCATCCGCCAGATCGAGGCGCAGGAAGGGCGCTCGCCCTGTCCGGTGATCGGCTGCACGGCCAATGCGTTCGAAGACGAGCGAGAGCGTTGCGAGCGTGCGGGGATGGATCAGTTGCTGGTCAAGCCGGTGACCCTGGATCAGTTGGCCCAATCCCTGGCCCGATTCCTGCCGTCGCCGTCATTCAACATCCAGACCTTGCGCGGCATGACCCAGGCCGACGAGCACGTGTTGCAGCGCATGTTGCAGGAGTTGTTGCGCAACCTTGGCGAAGAGCAGCAGGCGTTGGAAGAGGCCTTGGCGGTGCAGGATTGGGGGCGCCTGGGAGGCACCCTGCACCGGCTCAAGGGTGTGTGTTGCCTGATCGACGCCTTGCCCCTGGCCAAGGCTTGTATCGAGCTGGAGGTACTGGTCAAGGAGCGGCGAGAGCAGGCACTGGGCAGCCAATGGCCGCTGCTGCTTGAGGTCATTGGTATTCTGCGCAGCGATATTCAGACGGCTCTGGACGAATAAGACTTGTCCTATGTGTGATTGGGACTTGTCTGATTACCGTGTCGGCCCGTAGTGGACTGTTCCCACCTGCGCCGTATCGGAGGTTGCCCCCCATGCATTCGCTTAAAGTGCTGATTCTCGAAGACAACTCGTTCCAGTTGATGGCCTTGCACCAGATGCTCAACGCCAATGGCGTTTTCAACGTGCTGACTGCCGAGAACCAGGAGTCCGCACGGCGTTCGCTGGACAGCAAGGGGCCGGTGGATATCGCCATCTGCGATCTGTACCTGGAGCAGACCGATGGCCTGGAGCTGATCCGCGAACTGGCCCTGCAGCAGCAGGCCAAGGCCTTGATCATTCTCAGCGACGCAGAGCCGGATGTGCTCGAAGGCACGGCCGGCATGGCCCGTGAGCTGGGGTTGAAAGTGCTCGCGTGCCTGCCCAAGCCGGCTTCGGCGGCGGTGATCGGCGACTTGCTCTGTGCCTATCAGCAGCACTCCAGGTCAGACGGCCTCGAATTGAACCAGACATTGCTCCGTGACTTGCTGGGCCTTGAGCCGTTTGTCTTCGAGGCTGTGACTCAGGACGAGGGGCTGGCAGCGGTGCTGGGTTGTGGTGTTGCACATTTTCAGCCGGTCATTCACCAGCACGGCGGTCTTCAAGGCGTCGAGGCGCTGGCTCGCTGGCAGCACCCCGAGCGGGGCTTGCTGATGCCTGGCGAATTTCTTCCGCTGATCGAGTTCGCCGGCCTGCAAGAGGTTTTCACCTGGCACATGCTGGAGCAGGCACTCGAGCTGGTGGCCGGAGTGAAACTGGTGCTGGGCTATTGGCTGCCGATTGCCGTGAACATTCCCATCGGCATCCTCGAGCGGCCGTTGTTCCCTCGTCAGTTGGAGGCATTGCTGAGGCGCTTCGAAGTGCCGGCGCGGATGCTGACCCTGGAAGTCATCGATACCACGCAACTGCAGACCGATACCGCCCATGTTGAGGCGCTGCTGCGCCTGCGGATGATCGGCTGCAAGTTGTCCATCGGCGATTTCGGTACCGGTGGAACCAGCCTGCAGCGCTTGCTGGAGCTGCCTTTCACCGAGCTGAAGATCCCTCCGGTGTTTGTCGCAGGCATGGCCGCTGATGAGCGCAAGCGGGCGTTGGTCGGCGGTGCGATGAGCATGGCGCGACGTATGTCCCTGGGGGTGGTGGTGACCGGTATCGAGACCGAGTCCGACTGTGCGGCGGCCAGGGGCTTGGGGGCGGCTCATCTGCAGGGGTGTTTTATCGCCCCGCCGATGGGCGCCGCCGAGATGCGCCAATGGCTGGCCGAGACCCCGGGGCTGGGCTGCAACGGCCTTGATGAGCAGACCACCGGTTTGTGTGCCTAGGACAGTCCGTGTTCCTGGACGTAGATATACAGCGCGGCTTCGCTGGCCAGGCCCAGTTTGCGCATGGCGCTGACTTTCTGTGCGCTGACAGTCTGTTTGCTGCGGTTTAGTTGCGCGGCAATTTCCCCGACCGCATGGCCGGCGGCCAACAGGCGGATCACTTCCAGCTCCCGGGGCGACAACTGATCCTTGGAAACCAGGCGGTCCGGCCCCACTTCGCCGGCCAGGCTCAGGGCCTGCTTGATGGCCTGGGCGATGTAGGGCTTGTGTTGCCGCGCCCGGGCGATGGCGGTCGGCAGCTCGTCCGCCAGGCTGGCCTTGCTCAGCAACCCCGTCACTCCCAGATCGAGGATCGAGCGGAACAGCCCGGGGTGGTTGAGCATGGTCACCACCACGATGGGCAGGTCGGGGTGGCGGCGGCGCAGCTGTTCGATCAGGCGCAGGCCGTCGTTCTGCTGTTCGGCTGGCATCATGAAATCCGTCACCAGCACATCGCATTCGATCTCCTGCAGCAGCTGGCTCAGGGCGGAAGGCGAACTGGCCTCGCCGACAATGGCCAGGCTGTCGTCCTGTTCCAGGACGGCGCGTAGGCCAATGAGGAAGATCGGGTGGTCGTCGGCAAGGATGATGCGCAATTTGTTGTTCGTCGTTGCTTTCAAAGCTTAGCTCCAATGCAAAGGCGGCGTTGTTTGCGCCTGGTCGGCCGTTTTTCAGCTGTCATATTACCCGTGCATGCTCGGTTGACTCAGGTCGGCAGCAGTAGGTGTGGCGAACTTTCTTCTCTGAGCGATGGTCACTTGAATGTCAGAAAGCTACCGGCATTTTTGTTTTCGAACCTTTAATTCGAGCTATTGAGTGGTGATCTAGATGGAAAGTATCAGTCTTTTATTGAGTGAGGCCCTGAGCCCTTACCAGGTTGCTCTGACGCCTTGCGGGGCTCGGGGCGAATGCCTGGTGACCTTGAAGAATGCTGCCGGCGCCATCGTGGTGGAGCGTGAGGTCAATCGGGCCCAGCTCACTGATAAGCGCCTGCTCACTGATGTGGTGGACGGCCTGCACCGTGATGTGCTGATCGCCGAAGGCCGGCTCGAACCCTGCGTGATCGCCGCCCTGCGCCATGCCGCCGAAGACAAGGCATTCGCCCGGCGCAATTGATCTGAAATTTTACGGAACCTTCCGCCAGGCCCGTCAGTCAGACTCGGTATCAGCAGGATCAGGCATTGTGCTCCGGTGCTTGTGGCCTGCTGGTACGGGTCTGCAAAGACCACGTTTAACCCCGAGTCGTCTCCCCACTTCTCGGGGTTTCTTTTTGCCCGGCGTTTGTCAGTGGTCCTTCAAGTCCTGGAAGTAGGCCCGGGCATCGGCGCGGTATTCATCGCGCATTCCGGGGTCCAGCCAGGCGGCATACAACTCCACCAGTCGCTCCTCGCGCAGCTTGAGCAGGGCCTGGTTGATCCGGGTGATGGCTTTGCGGCCCTGCGGAGTATCGGAGCAGCCGACGTGGATTTCCTGATACTTGCTGGTGCCTTCGACCGGGTAGAACTCCAGATCCTGCGGGTCCATGCCCTGCTGCACGGCCTGGTAGCGGATTTCCGGCCAGTAGCCCAACAGCAGTTGCAGGCGCCCCAGGCGCTGCATCTGCAGCAGGCTGCCCAGGGCGTCGTTGCCGTAGTGGGCGCGGATCTGCTGCGGAGCAACCTGCTGCAGCAGGTTGTCGAGCTGTTGCCCGTAGCTGCGCTCGGCCACCACCCCGATCAGTTCCTTGCCGCTGTCGAGCAGGCCATGCAGGTCGACCTTGCCGTCATGGATGAAGTGCGCGATCTGTTCACGGTCGGCACGGCGGATCGCCAGGCCGTTGCTCAGCACTCGAAAGCTGGTGATGGAAAAGGCCACCCATTGCGCACGCTCCTTGTTCCAGATCAGCGCAGGATCACAGGTGAAGCTGGGGTCGCGCAACATCTGCATGCCGCGGGCGCGATTGACCCGTACCAGTTCGTGCTGGTACTCCGGCAGGCTGGCAATCAATTGCGGCATGAGCAGGTCGACCACTCCTCGACCTTTTTGCTGGCCTTCGAAAATATTCAGCGGCGGCAGGTCACGCAGCAGCCAGGTGAGCATTTCGCCGGCGTGGCCGGGGGCGCAGGGCAGCCACAGCAGGCAGGTCGCGAGCGCCATCGTCAACCGGCCAAGGCCTGGCCTCGGGCGTCGCTGGGCCCGTTGCGGGGGAGCAGTGTGAGACGGCTGTTTCAGCTTAGATTGCCCCAGAGTTGCGCAGGTCCTGGATCTGCTCGCTGCTGTAGCCCAGGCCGGCCAGAACTTCGCTGGAATGTTCGCCGAGTTCGGGGCCGACCCAGTCGGCCGAGCCCGGAGTTTGCGAGAGCTTTGGCACGATGCCGGGCATCTTGAAGGCCTTGCCGTCCGGCAGCCTGGCCTGGAGGAACATTTCCCGGGCGAGGAATTGCGGGTCGTGGAACATGTCCTCGGCGCTGAAGATCCGGCTCGCCGGGACTTCGGCCTGGTTCAACTGCTCCAGCACCTGCTCCAGGGGCAGGGACGCCACCCAGCGGTCGATCACCCCATAGAGTTCGTCGCGGCGGGTGTCGCGCCCGTCGTTGCTGGCCAGGGCCGGGTCATTGGCCAGGTCCTCACGGCCGATCAGGAGCATGAAGCGCTTGAAGATCGCATCGCCGTTGGCGCCGATCTGCACGTGCTTGCCGTCGGCACTGGTGTGGATCGACGAAGGGGTGATGCCGGGCATGATGTTGCCACTGCGTTCGCGGATGAAACCGAATACATCGAACTCCGGAACCATGCTTTCCATCATGGCGAAGATCGCCTCGTACAGCGCCACGTCCACCACCTGCCCCTGGCCGCCGTTGACCTCGCGGTGACGCAGCGCCATCAGCGCGCCGATCACCCCCCACAGGGCAGCGATGGAGTCGCCGATGGAGATTCCGGTGCGCACCGGTGGGCGGTCCTCGAAACCGGTGATGTAGCGCAGGCCGCCCATGGATTCGCCCACCGCGCCGAAGCCCGGTTGGTCCTTCATCGGCCCGGTCTGGCCGAATCCGGACAGGCGCACCATCACCAGTTTCGGGTTGAGGGCGTGCAACACGTCCCAGCCCAGGCCGAGCTTTTCCAGCACGCCGGGGCGGAAGTTTTCGATCAGGATGTCCGCTTCGCCCAGCAGTTGCTTGAGCACCGCCAGGCCTTCCGGGTGCTTGAGGTTCAGGGTCAGGGACTTCTTGTTGCGTGCCTGGACGAACCACCACAGCGAGGTGCCTTCATACAGCTTGCGCCACTTGCGCAGCGGATCGCCGCCATCGGGTGACTCGACCTTGATCACCTCGGCACCGAACTCGGCGCAGATGCGCGAGGCGAAAGGGCCGGCGATCAGGGTGCCAAGTTCTATCACTTTCAATCCGGCGAGGGGCTTGCTGAGGCTGGTCATGGGGCATCCGCTGGGCAGGAAAATCCGCCTAGCCTAGACCATTGGTCGCCATTAAGGCAGCGCCTGACGCCTGCCTTTGCCGATTATTTCCCGCTCGGGCCAAGGATTATTGTGCTTCTCATTCTATTGGACGGCAGGGTTTAATGACGCCGCTTGAAAAAAGAGCGGTTGCGAAAGCTGTAAAAGGGTCTATGCAGCGATGGACGCCTTGCGGCTGTTTGCCGAGCGATCTTCCTGATATTTCTTGTTACAAATGTCGCCTGTAAATTTTACATGTGATTAATTGAAAACCTTACATGTGATGTTTTAGTCTCTGCGCCATGGAAAACAAATCCTCAGCCCATTACCAACGTTTATTCCGCCAGCGCCTGCGTGATCAGGGCTTGGTGAAAAAGGAAGTCTGGATACTGCCGGAGAACGCCCAGGCGTTGCTGGTGGTTGAACGCAAACTGCGTCAGCCCTCAGAAGGGCTGGCTCCTGTGGAAAAGGATGGAGAAATGAGCATGCCGCAGATCTGGAATGCCCGATCGCTGTGCCAGGCCCTGGTAGCCACCGAGTTGTTCAGCAGCGGCGAAGCCAGCGTTGAACTGCTGGAGGGTGCCGAGCCGAGCTTGCACGTGACCATGCGTGAATACGGTGACCTGCCGTTGTTCGTGGCCCTGTCCGGCGAGCAGATCCTGGTGGAGGCGCTGCTGTGGCCGCAAAGTGAAGTGACCGATGTGGCCGCGTTCAACGAGGAAGTGTTGCTCAGCCGCCAGTTGTTCCCGCTGTCGAGCATCGGCCTGGAAACCCGTTTTGGCGGTGAGCGCCACTACATGATGTACGGCGCCCTGAGCGCAACCTCGATTCTCTCCAACGTGCTCTACGAGATCGAAACCCTGGCCAGCAACGTGATCAGGGCAACCGAGGCCTACGAAGGCTACCTGAAGGCTCAGGCCTGACCTGGAGGAATGCACATGAACGTATGGAGCAAGCTGCTCACCGCGCTGCGCGGTGGTGCCAATGAGGCGGGTGAGGCCCTGGTGGACAGCCAGGCACTGAGGATTCTTGATCAGGAGATCCGCGACGCCGATCAGGAACTGCGCAAATCCAAGGAAGCCCTGGCCGAGATCATGGCCCGGCAGAAACTCGCCGCCGAGCGCGCCAACGGCAGCGCGGCCAAGATCGCTGAGTATGAAAGCTACGCCCTCAAGGCCCTGGAAGCGGGCAACGAAGCCCTTGCCCAGGAAGTGGCGCAAAAGATCGCCAACCTGGAAAATGACCTGGCTGTGGAGCGTGAGCAGGCCGATGGTTTTGCCGCCAGCGTCGCGCAGTTGCGCAAGGCCGTGACCCAGGCCGAGGGCAACATCAAGCATTTGAAACAACAGGTGGATACCGTCAAGGCCACCGAAAGCGTGCAGAAGGCCCAGCAGGCCGTGGCCCAGCGCTACGGCGGCTCCCAGAGCAAGCTGCACACCGCCGTGGAGTCCCTGGAGCGGATCAAGCAGAAGCAGGCCGAGCGCGCGGCAAAGATGGGCGCCGCAGCCGAGCTGGCCAATACCAGCAGCCCGGACGATGCCCTGGATGCCAAGTTGCGTGAAGCCGGGATTGTTGCCGGCAGCACCAGCGCCGACAGCGTGCTGGCGCGCCTGAAGGACCGTAGCAAGTCCTGATTCACCGTTGTGTTGTAGGGGCGGGGCCGCCTGGCCTTGCCCGGCTTTTTCAGGGATAGGAAAGCAATGGAAATCTTCCTGCAGACAGTGTTGTCGTTCCCCACAGTGCTGTTCAGCTTCATGCTCTGCCTGGCCGTGATCTACTGGGCCGTGGTGGCCATGGGCATGCTTGAAGTCGACCTGCTGGACTTCGAGGCCGACTCGCTGCTCGACAGTGCCCACACCGGCGAAGGCCTGGCCGGGCTGCTGATCAAGTTCAAACTCAACGGGGTGCCGGTCACCCTGGTGCTGACCCTGCTGATGTTCTTCAGCTGGTTCCTGACCTATTTCGCCGAACTCTACGTGCTCAGCCACCTGCCCCTGGGTTGGCTGCGCTATCCCCTGGGCCTGTTGCTGGCGGTGCTCGCACTGTTCCTGGCAGCGCCCATCAGCGCGACGATCTGTCGTCCGCTGCGCCCGCTGTTTCTCAAGATGGAGGCCACCAGCAGCAAGTCGGTGCTGGGGCAGACGGCTGTGGTACGCAGCGGCAGAGTCACCCTGGAACATGGCGAAGCCGTGCTCGAGGACGGCGGCGCGGGCCTGATCCTGCGTGTGCGTGCCGATGAGGCACGAGCTTTCAAACGCGGCGATCGCGTCGTGTTACTGGAGTATCTGGAGGCGCAACACGCCTATCGGGTCATTACAGAGGACGAGTTTCGCGGCCTCTGAGCCCGGCTCCCTCAAGAATCAAAGGAGATTGATTGCATGAATTTACCGTCGCTGCTGCCCATCCTGCTCGGGATCGGCCTCGTCGTCCTGGTGGTCTTCGGCCTGTTGGCCCTGTTCAAGGCCTTCTATATCAAGGTTCCCCAAGGCACGGCGTTGATTGTCAACGACATGTCCTCGACCCCCAAGGTGCATTTCACCGGTGCCCTGGTGTACCCGGTGATCCACCTCAAGGAGTTCATGCGCATCTCGCTGATCACCCTGGAAGTCGACCGTCGGGCCAAGGACGGGCTGATCTGCCGCGACAACATGCGCGCCGACATCACCGTGGCCTTCTACCTGCGGGTCAATGAAACCCAGGAAGACGTGCTCAAGGTGGCCAAGGCCATCGGTGTCGACCGTGCCTCCGACCGCGCCGCGGTCAACGAACTGTTCAACGCCAAGTTCTCCGAAGCGCTGAAAACCGTGGGCAAGCAGTTCGATTTCGTCCAACTGTTCGAGAACCGCCAGGACTTCCGCGACCGCATCATCGAGATCATCGGCAACGACCTCAACGGCTATGTGCTGGAAGACGTGGCCATCGACTACCTGGAGCAGACCGCCAAGCACTCCCTGGACCCGAGCAACATTCTCGACGCCGAGGGTATCCGCAAGATCACCGAGCTGACCGCGGCGCAGAACGTCATCACCAACGAACTGGAGCGTAACCAGGAACTGGCGATCCAGAAGAAGAACGTCGAGACCCGCGAAGCCTCGCTGTCCCTCGAACGCCAGCAGGCCGATGCCGAAGCCCGGCAGAAGCGCGAGATCGAAACCATCCGTGCCCGCGAGGAAGCCGAGACCGCCAAGGTCAAGGAAGAAGAGCGCCTGAAGGCCGAACAGGCACGCATTCAGTCCCAGCAGGAAATCGACGTGCGCACCGAGAACCATCAGCGCGAAGTCGAAGTGGCCCAGCAGAACCGCCAGCGTGCGGTGGTCATCGAAGTCGAGAAAGTCACCCGCGCCAAGGACCTGGAAGTGGTGGCCCGCGAGCGTGAAGTGGAACTGCAACGTATCGAGAAAGAAAAGGCTCTGGAAGAGCAGCGCAAGAACATCGCCACAGTGATCCGTGAGCGGGTAGCGGTGGAGAAGACCGTGGCCCAGGAGGAAGAGCGGATCAAGGAAGTGCGCGAAGTCTCCGAAGCCGAGCGCGCCAAGCAAGTGGTGGTGATCCAGGCCCAGGCCGAAGCCGAGCAGGACCTGGTGCGCCAGGTGAAGCAGGCCGAAGCCGACGAGACCCGTTCCAAGCACAAGGCCGTGGAAATCAACAACCTGGCCCAGGCCGAACTGGAAGCCGCGGCCAAGCAGGCCGAAGCCAAGAAACGCCTGGCCGAAGGCCTGGAAGCCGAGCGCGCCGCGCCTGGCCTGGCCGATGCCCGCGTGCTGGAAATCACCGCAGCGGCCCAGGAAAAAGAAGGCCTGGCCCAGGCTCGCGTACGCACCGAGCAGCTGATTGCCGAAGCCCGTGGCGAGCAGGAAAAAGGCCTGGCCGACGCCCGCATCATGGAAGCCCAGGCGGCTGCCAAAGAGAAGGACGGCCTCGCTGAAGCCAAGGTCATGGAAGAGAAGCTCGGTGCCCAGGCCCGTGGCGAAGAACAGTTGGGCGCGGCCAAGGCCAAGGCCACCAAGGACCTGGGTTCGGCCGAAGCCGAAGTGCTGCTGCAGCGCCTGAACGCCGAGGCCGAAGGCCTGGGCAAGAAGTTCGGTGCCCTGGACTCCCTCAGCGACAGCGCACGTCAGCACGAAGAGTTCCGCATGCAATTGGAGAAGAACTTCGAGGAAGCGATGGCCGCCATCGCCGCCAACAAGGAAATCGCCAAGGACCAGGCCGAAGTGCTGTCGGCTGCCCTCAGCAAGGCCAAGATCGAGATCGTCGGCGGCGAAGGCGACTTCTTCAATTCCTTCGCCAAGTCGCTGTCGGTGGGCAAGGCCATCGAGGGCGTGGTGGGCAAGAGCCCTGTGGTCCAGGACGTGCTGGCACGCCTGCTCAATGGCAAGGGCGCTCCGGCCGTAGCCGCTGAGCTGGCCGCCGCTGCCGTTACGCGCAAGGCCGACGCTCCGTCTGCCGAAGCCTGAAATACCTGACCACAGCTGATTCGCCAGCCCTCGCCTGATCCTGCAGCCGTCGTTTTTATCCACGGCTGCAGGGCAGGTGTCAGGCGGCGGGTTTCAGCTGGCTGGTTTCAGGTGCTGGGCTCCAGGTTTGAGGAGCCCGCTTTTTTGCATACCGCCGTAGATCCAGGAAGGCCACGATGTCGGACGCTCAAGTCGCAACTCCCCCACAGGACGTATTGGATAAGGCCGTCGCCGAAGGCGGCGCCTATGAGGTGCTGCACAAGCGCCTGCTGGACCAGGGCCAACGCCTGCGGGCCACCACTGACGACCTCAACCAGCGGCGTCTCGACGAGTTCGGCAACAGCCGCATGGAAGTGGTTGGGCGGGTGCGCATCCGTACCGAGAACAACTGCATCGCCCGGGACATCGTCCAGGTCGGCGACTGCCTGCTGTTCGGCTACAACGTGTTTATCGGCCTGAAGAAGGAAACCAGCGTCGCTGACGTGTTTTCCCTCTACCGGCTGGTGGAAGAGGGCGAAGGCTACGAAGCCGAGCCCGTGCCCCTGGAAGGCAGTTTTTTGGCGGCCCAGGGCTTCCTCAACGATTTCAACGAGCTCTATACCTATTACAAGAACACCCGCCTGCTGCAGCTGGCGATCCGTGACGGCAAGCTGCTGGCAAGTTTCCAGATTGGCGAGCGGGTCACCGATGTGCGGGTGTTCCGCTGGTCGATCTCGGTGGACGGACGGGACGTCCGTTACATCGACAACCGGGGCGAGCGGGATATCGCCCTGCCGGCGCCCTTCGACTTCGAATGGAAGAAGGCCACCCGCGAGATGGTGGTCGAAGGCCGCTTCCCGCACCTGAACATCCTCGACACGGTGTTCGTCGAAACCATCGGCGGCGACCTGACCATCAAGGTCGAGAACAACACCGAGTCGGGTCTGGGCATCTACCGTGAAGAGGTGCTGGACAAGACCCAGTCCCTGGACGACTCGCAGATCGAATTCGCCCGCCTGGGCAGCCTGATCCTGCTCAAGGTTCTGCCGTACCGCGAAGAGCAGTGGCGCTATCTGGTGTTCAACAGCCTGACTCGCCAGGTGGAGCGCATCGACGCCATCGGCCTGGCCTGCGTGCAGTTGCCGGAGGACCACGGGATCATCTTCCCCGGCGGCTACTACCTGCAAAGCGGCGAGTACAAGACCTTCGAACAGTCCATGGAAGGCATGCGCTTCAAGCGCTCGGTGCGCTCGCCCAACGGTGAAGATGTGCAGTACATCTTCTACCACCCGGAGCAGGGCCGCTCGGTGCTGCTGACCTACAACATGATCAACCGCCAGTTGCAGAACCCGCTGTTCGGCCACGGCTACGCGCGCCTGGAAGATGGGCGCATGGTGATCTTCGCTGCCGAAGGCGACGAGCCGACCCGGGTCCATCCGATGCAGGTCTGGCAGACACCGTTCTTCACCGAGGAGTACGCCGCGCGGCAGCCGACCCGCAGCGGTTTCCTCGGGCGCATCGGCAACGCCGAACTGGTGCGCAGCGTTTCCGACCTCTACGACCTGTGCCGCGAGATCGACACCCCGGCGGTGTCGGTGCAGCGCTACTCGCTGCTGTGCCAGAACACCCGTCGGCTGTTCGATGTGTACCACTGGCTGGGCAGCGACGAGCTGGACGGCCTGGCCCCGCTGCTGCGGGAAGTGGCGTCCACGTCGGAGCTGGTGCTGGACGAATACGAGAAGGTCGAAAGCATCCGCCGCCAGTCGGACCAGGCCATGGTGGCCGCTGAGGCCAAGCAGAAAACCCTGCTGGACAGCCTGCTGGTGGACAGCTGGGACCAGGTGCAGAGCTTCGTCGATGCGCTGAACGGCATCACCACCCAGCGCGGCCTGCTGCTGACCATTCGCGACTACCGCTACATCGACGTGGCGCGCATCGACGCCATGGAATCCGAGCTGCTCAAGGCCCAGGAGCGCACTGCCGCCGGCACCGCGACCTTCCTCGCCAGCGAGCAGGCCCTGCTGCCCTTCGTCACCCAGTTGGAAACCCTCGACGCCCAGGCGCAGAAAGCCGAAACCGTGGCCCAGCTCAGCGAGCCCCTGGGCGCCCTGCAAGCCATGGCCGGGGACCTGGACATGCTGTCGAGCCTGATGGCCTCGTTGCAGATCGACGACGCCACCCAGCGCACCCGCATCATCGAATCCATCTCGCAGATCTACGCCCGCCTGAACCAGGCCAAGGCCCGCGCCGAACAACGGCGCAAGGCCCTGGGCTCGACCGAGACCGTGGCGCAGTTCGGCGCCCAGTTCAAACTCTTCAGCCAGGGCATCACCAACGCCCTGGCGCAGGCCCAGGACCCCGAGCGTTGCGATGAGCAACTGTCGCGCTTGCTGGTGCAGCTTGAGGAGCTGGAGAGTCGCTTTGGCGATCATGAACAGTTCCTCGGCGATATCCTCGGCAAACGCGAGGAGTTGCTGGAAACCTTCGAGGCCCATAAGCAATCCCTGCTCGACGAGCGCCAGCGCAAGGCCCAAGGCCTGCTGGATGCCGCGCGGCGGATTCTCGACAGCCTTGGCCGGCGCACCGCCAAGTTCACCCAGGCCGAAGAGCTCAATGCGTTCTTCGCCGCCGACCCGCTGATCCTCAAGCTGCGGGAGCTGGCCGAGCGCCTGCGCGAGCTCAAGGACAGCGTCAAGGCCGACGATGTCGAGTCGCGCCTAAAGGGTGCCCGGGACCAGGCCGTGCGTGCCCTGCGCGACAAGACCGAGCTGTTCGAAGAGGGCGGCAACGTCATCAAGCTGGGGCCGCGCCACCGCTTCAGCGTCAACACCCAGGAGCTGGACCTGACCCTGATGCCCAGGGGCGATGAGCTGCACCTGCACCTCACTGGCACGGATTTCCTCGAACCCCTGCGCGACCCCGAGCTGGAGGCCCTGCGCGACTTCTGGCAGGTAGCCCTGGAGTCGGAATCGGCTCAGCTGTACCGCGCCGAATACCTGGCCGGGCAGGTGCTGGACGCTGCCGATCGGGGTGAGGAAGGCCTGAGCCTGGAAAGCCTGAAACCCTTGCTGGCGCACCCCGAAGAACTGGCGCGGGTGATCCGCGACTTTGCCGCGCCGCGCTACAAGGAAGGCTACGAAAAGGGCATTCACGACCACGACGCCGCCGCGATCCTGCTGCAGTTGCTGCCCCTGCGCGACAGCGCCGGCCTGCTGCGTTTCGGCGCGGCTGCCCGTGCCTTTGCCTGCCTCTACTGGGATCGCCAGCAGGAACAGCCGCAACCTCGGCAATGGGTGGAACGTGCCCGTACCAGCCGGCATATCCAGCAACTGTTCGGGCGTCGTGAAGGCTTGCTGCAATTGCAGGAGGAAATCCTCGTGGCGCTGGGTGACTGGCATCAGCAGCACGCCTTCACCTTGGCCGCGGAGCTGTTGCCGGAGGCTGCCGAGTACCTGGTTCAGGAACTGGCCGCAGAACGCATCGAATTCACCTTCAGCAAATACGCCAAGCAGCTGCAGGAAGCCCTGACCCTGCGTCTGCAGGGCGCGCGGATGTGGGATGACTACCAGCAGGCCTTGGCGCGGCTGGTGGAACGGCCTGCTGCACAGTGGGCATTGACCGAGAACTGGCTCTCGGCCCTGTGCGCCGAGGGCGAGTTCGCCGAGTGGGCCGACTACGTGCCCGAGGCGGTGGCCCTGTCGCTGCTGCGGGAAGACTTTGCCAAGCGCATCACCGAAGTCGACCTGCGTTTCAGTGTCGGCAACCTGATGGGCGAACACCCGCGCATTCAGGAGCGCAGCCTGTCCCTCACCGTGGACGGTTTCTTTGCCCGCCTGCGGGCCCACCGCGAACAATTCCTGCCTGGCCTGCAGCGTTACCAGAGCTTGCGCCAGGGCATCATCGGCCGTGAACGCTCGGCCCTGCGCCTGAGCGAATTCAAGCCGCGGCCGCTGAGCTCCTTCGTGCGCAACAAGCTGATCAACGATGTGTACCTGGGCTTTATCGGCGACAACCTGGCCAAGCAGATGGGCACTGTGGGCGAGAACAAGCGCACCGACCTGATGGGCCTGTTGATGCTGATTTCGCCACCGGGCTACGGCAAGACCACCTTGATGGAATACGTGGCGCACCGCCTGGGGCTGATCTTCATGAAGATCAATGGCCCGGCCCTGGGGCACCAGGTCCGTTCCCTGGACCCGGCCCAGGCACCGGACGCCACTTCGCGCCAGGAGCTGGAGAAGCTCAATCTGGCCCTGGAGATGGGCAACAACGTGATGCTCTATGTCGACGACATCCAGCACACCCACCCGGAATTCCTGCAGAAGTTCATCTCGCTGTGCGACGGCACCCGGCGCATCGAAGGCGTGTGGAAAGGCCGCACCAAGACCTACGACATGCGCGGCAAGAAGTTCTGCGTGGTGATGTCGGGCAACCCGTACACCGAGTCCGGCGAAGTGTTCAAGATCCCCGACATGCTGGCCAACCGGGCCGACATCTATAACCTCGGCGACACCCTGGGGGGCATGCAGGACGCCTTCGCCCTGAGCTACATCGAGAACGGCCTGACCTCCAACCCGGTGCTGGCGCCACTGGCCACCCGCGACATGGCGGACGTCTACCGCTTTGTCGCCAAGGCCGAGGGCAAGGCCTTCTCCAGCAACGAGCTGAGCCACAGCTACAGCGGTGCCGAGATCAACGAGATCACCACCACCCTGCAACGCCTGATGCAGGTGCGCGACGTGGTGCTGCGGGTCAACCAGCAGTACATCGCCAGCGCCGCCCAGGCCGACCAGTACCGCAGCGAGCCGCCGTTCAAGCTGCAGGGCAGCTACCGCAACATGAACAAGATGGCCGAGAAGATCTCGGCGGTCATGAACGATGCCGAGCTCCTGCAACTCTTGGCCGACCACTACCAGGGCGAATCCCAGCTACTGACCACCGGCGCCGAAGAGAACCTGCTCAAGCTCGCCGAACTGCGGGGCAACCAGACCCCGGAGCAGAGCGAGCGCTGGACCCAGATCAAGCGCGACTTCGTGCGCAACCGTTCCATGGGCGGCAGCGACAGCGATGTCGGCACCCGCGTCGTGGCCCAGCTCAACGATCTGGTGGAAGGCGTGCGCGGCCTGGCCCGGCCCGCGCCGCAGCAAGGCATGCGTGAAGTGCTGGAGAACCTCTCCGAGCACCTGGAGCAGAGTTTCCTGCCGCTGCTCAAGGTCATGCACAAGAAGATCGATGTCGACCTGCACAGCCACCAGCGCATTGGCGACATTGCCACGCGCCTCGACGAACTGAGCCAGATGCTCAGTAACGGCGAGGTTCCGACCCTCAAGGACTCCCAACCGTAGGAGCCGGCTTGCCGGCGAACAGCCAAGGATCACGACATGGATTTTGCCCACCTGGACCAGCAACTGCGCGACAGCGTGCTGGACCTGAAACTGAGCAACGAAGAGCGGGACGAGCTGCGCCAGCTGGGCAGCGAGCTGGGCCAGGACCAGGTGCGCTACATGCGTAACCGTGCCTTTGACCTGGTGCGCGAGCTGGCGCTGGCGGACAGCGTCAATGTGCTGCCGGCATTGAAGTGGCTGGAACAAGTGATCAAGACCCTGGACGCCAACAGCGCCCCGGTGCGGGACATGGCCAGCGCCCACTTCAGCCCCGGCGAAGACTGCCGGCGCAAGATCCGCGACCTGTGCCGCCAGGCCCGGATCTCGGTGGATATCTGCGTGTTCACCATTTCCGACGATCAACTGAGCGACGAAATTCGCGCCTGCCACCAGCGCGGCGTGGCCGTACGGGTGATCAGCGACAGTGAAAAACAGTTCGATGTCGGCAGCGATATCGCCGCGCTGCGCGAGGCCGGGGTGCCGGTGCGGATCGACGACACGCCGTTCCACATGCACCACAAGTTCGCCGTGTTCGATGGCCGGACCTTGCTCAACGGCAGCTTCAACTGGACCCGCAGCGCCACCACCGGCAATGAGGAAAACCTGCTGGTGATCGACCACCCGCAACTGGTGGCCAGTTACCTCAAGGAGTTCAACGAACTCTGGAGCCGCTACGCGCCGCGTTAAGGCGTACAGCGGCTGGCCTCAATACGGCCTCAGGCGGCGTTCGGGTAACCCCAGGCGCTCTCGGCCGCGAGGCTGTCGATCAGCTTCTGGCGCAGCCCCTGGGCTTTTTCCGGGGCGCTCTGGCTCAGGGTTTCCAGGGCAAGGTGCAACTGCTGCACCGGGTTTTCGCCGATGAACAGGTTGCGCAGTTCCAGGCCGGCAATCGCCTCCTCGAAGCGTTGCTGGCGGATATGGTTCAGCACCATGGCCTGGCTCAACTGGCTGGCATAGGCCGCCTGCTGCTCCAGGCGGTTCTTCAGCTCGGCGGCTTTTGCCTGGTCGTCGATGTAGACGTAGCTCAGCGCCAGCTGTTCCAGGAAGAAGGTTTTTTCCGCCGGGTCCAGCGTCGCACTTTGATGGTCGTCGTCGAGGGCTTGCACGGCCTGGTCCAGCAGTTCGCCGGCTTGCCGGGTCTGCTCCAGGTCGTGCAGCAGCTTGGCCTGCAAGGCCAGTTTCATCGGTCGATCGGCGTATTCGAGCTGGCTGTTGAGGCGTGCCATTTCTTCCAGATTGTTGCGGATCAGCCAGCTGTCTCGACGCAGGCGCGGCAGGTCGGCCTGCACCCGCAGTTGGGTTTCCAGGATCAGCAGGCGCAACCACGGCCATTGCTCATCGTCACGCAGGGTTTCCAGGGTCAGCAAGGCTTGTTCCAGCAGATGGGCGCACCATTGCGAGTGTTCCTCGACGTAGGTGCCCCACAGGCAGACCAGGCACCAGATACGCTGCGAGGGCGAAACGGCGCAGGCCTGCAGGGCCGCCTCGGCCTTGGCCATTTCGTTGCGCCCGACATGCCAGTTCAACAGGCTCAGCAGTAGATCGCTGGCGTAGCTTTCCGGTATCTGGGCGATCAGCCGTGGAGCCAGATCCGGGCGGTTGGCGTCCAGTATCAGCTTGAGCAGCGGCGGGTAGCCGAAGTAGTCCTCGGGCTCGGGGGCCTGCGCCAGCAGTTCGAACCCGGCCTCGAATTCCCCGGTTTCCATGAGCAGGGTCACGACGATGATCCGTGCCGATCCGGGCAATTGCGCGGCCATGGCCGGGAACTGCGCATCCTGCCCCTGGGCACGGTACTCGCGCAGGGTCTGCTCTATCTCGTGTGGGTCCAGTTCGTTGACCGGCTGCTTGAGCAGCAGTTGCCAGGCCAGGCCGATGCTGATGGCAGCCTCGTCGGCCAGGCCCAAGCTGCGTTGCAGGGCAGCCAACTGCCGGTGCTCGCCGGGGGAGTCCGGGTTCAGCTGGTTGACGCCGAAGGTCACCAGCAAGGCGCGGGCCTGCTCGTGTTCACCCTTGGCCAGCAGCAGCGGGATGCGCAGCAAGGGCGCTGACGGCAGGGGTTGATGCAGGCGCTCCAGCAAGCCCAGCACAGCCTGCGGGCCGTCGTTGTCGAGCAGGGTTTCGAGCAACTGGTTCAGTGCCATGGGCTGGTAGGTTTCATCCAGCTCGGCCAGTACTTCCAGGGCCTGTTCCTGGTCGCCTTGTCGGTACAGCGCCGCTGGCAGCTGCATCAGCCCCAGTTGCCGGGCCTTGCCCGTCAGGCGCTGGGCCAGTTGCAAGGCCACTTGTGGTTCGATGGCGCTCAGGTGCGCGGCGCGATTGATCTGCGCCGCCTCGTCCAGGGTGATGCCCAGGTCATTGCCGGCGCTGCGCTTGTTGGCATAGACCACCAGCAGCGTGATCACGCCGGTAATCAGCAGCAGGATGACAAGTACTTCCATGATCAATCTTCCTCGGGTGCGGCTGTTGGCCGGTGACGCGCCCCGCCAAGGGCGCGCAACCGGGGGGCGTCAGTTGGTCTGGGAACTGAGCCAGATCTGGCCGTTGGCAATGCGCGCCATCAGCTGCTGTTTCAGCTCGCCGGCACGTTCGGGGGCACGCTGCTGCAGGTCTTCCAGGGCCTGGTACAGCAGCGACAGGGGCTTCTTGTCACTGAGCAGGATGCCCAGGTTCAGGCCCTCGATGGCCTGGGCGTAACGCTGATGCTGGATATGGTTGAGCAGCAGTTCCTCTTCCAGGATGCGACTGCCCGAATCCTCGGCGTTGAGCCGGTCCTGCAGGGCCTGGGCCTGTTGCGCCTCGTCGATGCTCAGGTAGGCGCTGGCGATGTCTTCCAGGTAGAAGCGCGCGTCCATCTCATCCACATCCGGCAGCGGCTCGCCATCCAGCAGTTGCACCGCCTGTTCCAGCAGGGTCCTGGCTTGGGCGGTCTGGTCCAGGGCGTGCAGCAGCTTGGCCTGGTCGCACAGGTGCAGCAATTGCTCGTCACCGGGCATCTGCTGGCGCAGGCGGTGCATTTCCTCGATGCTGCTGCGCACCAGCCAGCTGTCCCGGCGATGAGCTGGCAGGTGGCTTTGCATCAGTAGCTGGGTTTGCAGGGCCTGCATGCGCAAGCCGTTGTAGAACTCATGGTCATGCTTGTGGCCGTCGATCAGTTGTAGGGCCTGGGCCAGCAAGGCCGTGGTCCATTGCGGCTGCGCCTGGTACAACTCATTGCAGAGTTCGAGCATCAGCCCCGGACGCTGCGACTCGTGGCTGGCTCGCTGCAGCAGCAGGGCCTCGGCTTCGGCGGTCTGGCCCTGGGCCGCCAGATGGTTGAGCAGTTGCAGCAGCAGGCTGTGCTGGTGCATCTCGGGGCTCAGGTCCAGCAGGCGCAGGGCGGTTTCGATGGGCTGGCGTTTCAGGGCCGAGTCCATCAGGTCGCTGTAGGTCGAGGAGTAGAGGGTGCCGTTGTCGGCCAGCAAGCTGAAGGCCGGCTCCAGATTGCCGGCATCGAACAGGGCGATCAGCGCCTGCACCTGTTCCTCGGCCGGCAGTTCGGCCGAGTGGGCCAGAATCCGCTCGGCATGCCCCTGGGTGGCGAACGCGTCGAACAGGCTGCGCAGCACAGTGTGATAGCGCTCCTGCCCGGGTTGCTGGAAGCTCGCCCAGGCCTGTTCGAGGCTGATCAGCGCGGCGTCTTGCATGCCCGCCTGAAATTGCAGGCGCGACAGCATCAGCAAATTGCCGATGCTCTGGCGTTCATGGGCCGCAGGGTTTTTCGGGTCGCCGAGCTCGCCGATCAGCGCCAGGGCGCGCGCCTGTTCACCGCGGGCCTGGAGGATTGGCACCTGCAGCAGCGGCCAACTGGGCAGGGATTCGCCCCAGTGCTCCAGGAGCTCCAGGCAGGCCTGGGTATCCTGGCTGTCGAGCAGCGTTTCAATCAGGGTATTGAGCACGTATTCCCGAGCGTGAGGCGGCAGTTGCTGGTAGATCGCCGTGGCCTGGGCCTTGTGCCCAGCTACATAGAGCTCGCTGGCCACCAGTTGCAGGGCCAACTGCTGCGCTTCGCCCTCCGGCAGTTGCAGCGCTAGTTCTAGGGCCAGCTGCGGCTCGGCCTTGCTCATCAGCAGGGTCTGATTGATCTGGGCGGTGAGGTTGCCGGTCTGTTCCAGGTACTGCTGCTGGTCGGCGGATTTCTGGCGCAAGTACAGGATCAGTGCGATGAACAGCAGCACGATGACGAGCAGGGTGACAAAGAGGGTCATGGACGTCCTTTTCTATTGCACAGCGGCTCTGGCGCGGTGCGCGCCAGCCGGTTTGCGCGGGGTTATAAAGCCATGGTTACGGGCTGGCAACCGACTTTACCCAGGCAATGCATTTCAGCGGATGTCGTCCAGGGTCCGAGTGGCTGGTCAGCGGTCGGGCAGGGCGGCGGGTTTCGGGTTAGACTTGCCGCCTTTTCGCACATTCAAGAAGCCCGCACATGGCCCAGCCGTCCACCACCTACAAATTCGAACTGAACCTGACCGACCTCGACCGCGGGGTCTACGAAAGCGTCAAGCAGACCATCGCCCGTCACCCTTCGGAAACCGAAGAGCGCATGACCGTGCGGCTGCTGGCCTACGCCTTCTGGTACAACGAGCACCTGTCGTTCGGTCGGGGTCTGTCGGACGTGGATGAACCCGCCCTGTGGGAAAAGAGCCTGGATGACCGCGTCCTGCACTGGATCGAAGTCGGCCAGCCGGACGCCGATCGCCTGACCTGGTGCTCGCGCCGCACCGAGCGCACCAGCCTGCTGGCCTACGGCAGCCTGCGGGTCTGGCAGACCCGGGTGCTGGACGCGGTGAAGAACCTGAAGAACCTCAACATCGCCGGCGTGCCCCAGGACGTCCTCGAGACCCTGGCCAAGGACATGCCGCGGGTCATCAAGTGGGACGTGATGATCAGCGAAGGCACGATCTTCGTCACCGATGATCGCGGCCAGCACGAAGTGCAGCTGGAATGGCTGCTGGGCGAGCGCGGCTGAACGCCCGCTCCGCACCTGAACGATCCACCGTCCCCCCAGAGAAGTTGCTGTTAGCCCATGCGTATCGAACCCCGTGAGTTGCCCGCCGTCCTGCCCTTTCTCGGCGATCTGCCGCCACTGCTGACCCGCCTTTATGCCGCCCGTGGCGTGCAGTCGGTGGAGGAGCTGGACAAGAGCCTGGCGCGGCTGATCCCGTATCAGCAGCTCAAGGGCATCGACGCCGCGGTGGACCTGCTGGTGACCGCCCTGGACCAGCGCCAGCGCATCCTCATCGTCGGCGACTTCGACGCCGACGGCGCCACCGCCAGCACCGTGGGCTTGCTGGGCCTGCGCCTGCTGGGCGCGGCCCATGTCGATTATCTGGTGCCCAACCGTTTCGAATACGGCTACGGCCTGACCCCGGAAATCGTTGCCGTGGCCCTGCAGCGCGAGCCGCAGCTTTTGATTACCGTGGACAACGGCATCTCCAGCGTCGAAGGCGTGGCGGCGGCCAAGGCAGCAGGCTTGCAGGTATTGGTCACCGACCACCACTTGCCCGGCCATGAACTACCGGCGGCGGACGCCATCGTCAACCCCAACCAGCCGGGCTGCGAGTTTCCCAGCAAGGCCCTGGCCGGGGTCGGGGTGATCTTCTATGTGCTGATGGCCCTGCGCGCACGCCTGCGCAGCCTGGGTCGCTATGAAACCCGGCCGCAGCCGAACATTGGCGAGCTGCTGGATCTGGTGGCCCTGGGCAGCGTGGCGGACGTGGTGCCCCTGGACGCCAACAATCGCATCCTGGTGCACCAGGGCCTGGAGCGGATTCGTGCCGGTCGCGCGCGGCCGGGGCTCAAGGCGATTCTCGAAGTGGCCAAGCGCGATCACTCGCGTATTACCTCCACCGACCTGGGTTTTATCCTTGGCCCGCGGCTCAACGCCGCCGGGCGCCTGGACGACATGAGCCTGGGTATCGAGTGCCTGCTCAGTGACGACGTTTCCGCCGCTCGGGCCATGGCCGCCCAGCTGGACGAACTGAACCAGGACCGCAAATCCATCGAGCAGGGCATGCAGCGCGAAGCCTTGGCCCAGCTCAAGGAATTGCCGGTGGAGTCGATGCCGTTCGGCCTGTGCCTGTTCGACGCCGACTGGCACCAGGGGGTGATCGGGATTCTCGCCTCGCGCCTGAAAGAGCGTTACCACCGGCCGACCATCGCCTTTGCCGATGCCGGTGACGGCATGCTCAAGGGCTCGGCGCGTTCGGTGCCGGGCTTTCATATCCGTGACGCCCTGGACGCCGTGGCCGCGCGCCATCCGCAACTGATCAGCAAGTTCGGCGGCCACGCCATGGCCGCCGGCCTGTCGTTGCCGGAGCAGAACTTCCCGGCCTTTGCCGAGGCCTTCGACGAAGAAGTGCGACGCCAGCTGCGCGAAGAAGACCTCACCGGGCGCCTGCTGTCGGACGGCACCCTGGCCGTGGAAGAGTTCCACCTGGAACTGGCCCGCGCCCTGCGCCACGCCGGCCCCTGGGGCCAGCATTTCCCCGAGCCGATGTTCCATGGCGTATTCGAACTGGTGGAGCAACGCATCGTTGGCGAACGCCACCTGAAAGTGGTGCTGCGCAGCGAATGCGGCTCGCTGAAACTGGACGGCATTGCCTTCGGCATCGACCGCGAAGTCTGGCCCAACCCGACCATCCGCTGGGTGGAGCTGGCCTACAAACTCGACCTCAACGAGTTCCGCGGGCAGGAAACCGTGCAGTTGATGATTGCCCATATCGAACCGCGCTGACCTGCGAAAGGGCGCCGGGCCTTGTCTTGTGCGTCTCCACCACCTTCCCCCGCCTCTGCTGGCAACCCCTGTAGCCGCTGCAGAGCCTGTGGCGAGGCAGCGAAAAGGCCCGCAGGGCCTTGCCGGCAATCTTGCGCCGACCTCTGAGGGCCTTTGAAGCCCCACGTCTGCTACGCAGCCGATCGCAGCCTGCGGCAGCGGCTACAAGGGGAGCAGCGCCTTTTTTGCCTGGGCACGCATCAGGAACCCTGCCGGCGACAGTGTTGTCGACTAGTCTCTAAGCACTGTCTGATTGGCCTTGTGACCTTTTGTCATTCTTCTACCCGCGGGGGCGGGCGCTTCACTTCGCAGTCACTCGTCGACCGTTCAAACAGAACCCTGGAGCCTGACCATTGATCGAGAGGTGCCCCATGAGTCTGCTGCTTGAACCCTATACCTTGCGTCAACTGACCCTGCTCAACCGCATCGCGGTGTCGCCCATGTGCCAGTACTCGTCGGTGGACGGGCTGGCCAACGACTGGCATCTGGTGCACCTGGGCAGCCGCGCCGTCGGCGGCGCCGGTTTGATCTTCACTGAAGCCACGGCGGTCACCGCCGAGGGCCGGATCACCGCCCAGGACCTGGGCCTGTGGAACGACGCGCAGATCGAACCCTTGCAGCGCATCACCCGTTTCATCACCGCCCAAGGCGCCGTGGCCGGCATCCAACTGGCCCATGCCGGGCGCAAGGCCAGTACTCATCGGCCCTGGCTCGGCAAGTCCGGCAGCGTCAAACCCGAGGATGGCGGCTGGGTGCCGGTGGGGCCCTCGCGGATTGCCTTCGACCCACAGCACACGCCGCCCACCCAACTGGACGAAGGGCAGATCGGCGAGATCATCCAGGCCTTCGTCGCGGCCGCCAAGCGGGCCCTGGTGGCCGGCTTCAAGGTGGTGGAAGTGCATGCCGCCCATGGCTATTTGCTGCACCAGTTCCTCTCGCCCCTGAGCAATCAGCGCCAGGACCAATACGGCGGTTCGTTCGAAAACCGCATTCGCCTGGTGTTGCAGGTGACCGAGGCGGTACGCGCGGTGTGGCCCGAGGAGCTGCCGCTGTTCGTGCGGGTGTCGGCCACCGATTGGGTGGAAGACGGCTGGAACCCGGACGAGACCGTGGAGCTGGCGCGGCGCCTCAAAGACCTGGGAGTGGATTTGATCGATGTGTCGTCCGGCGGCACCGCGGCCAATGCCGAGATTCCCACCGGGCCGGGTTATCAGACGCGCTTTGCCGAGCGAGTGCGCAAGGAGTCGGGGATTGCCACCGGGACCGTGGGGATGATCACCGAACCGGCCCAGGCCGAGCATATTTTGCGTACCTGTCAGGCAGACATCATCTTTCTCGCCCGTGAGCTGTTGCGTGATCCTTACTGGCCGCTGCATGCCGATGACGACCTGGGTGGGCGCAAGGCGATCTGGCCGGCGCAGTACCAGCGGGCAACCCACCGGGACCAGCCGATTCATGAGTCGGACTTGCGCGATTAAGGTCCTGCCGATGTAAAAAAACGGCCCGTGTGGGCCGTTTTTTTGTGCCTGGCTTCAGGCTGCCTTCGCTGGCAAGCCAGCTCCTACGGAGGCGGTGCGGTCTGTAGGAGCCGGCTTGCCGGCGAAGAGGCCCGTAGGGCGGGCCGGGGCTTTCAGCGGGTCACGGGTATTTGCGTTTGTCCGGCGCCGGCGGGAAGTACTGGTACAGCCAGGTCTCGCTCAGGGTTCGGTCGTTGGTGCGGATGAACAGCCGCAGCTCCACCGGTTCGACACTGTCGTTGGTGGGGAACCAGTCGAAGGTGATGCGGTAGCCCTTGATCTCGTCCAGCACCAGTACGTTGAAGTCCTTGACCTCGCCGTTAGACGCGGTGACCACCGGCTCGATGCCGGTGCCCGCTGGCAGGCGGTCGAGGCCGCCGCCGGTGAAGTCCACGGCAAAGCGCCGCGCCCAGACTTCCGGGTAATGCTCGCCCGGGGCCCAGCCTTCGACGAAACCGCCCATGCCGGAGCGGGTGGCGTGTACTCGCGCCAGGGGCGTGCCCACGGGCGGCAGGGCGCTCCAGTAGAGTTTGTAGCCGTAGTTCAGCGAGTCCCCGGCGGCCACCGGTTTTTTCGGGGTCCAGAAGGCCACGATGTTGTCCAGGGTTTCGCCGGTGGTTGGGATTTCCAGCAGGTCGATGCTGCCTTCGCCCCAGGCGGTGGTGGGCTCGACCCACAGGCTCGGGCGGCGGCTGTACCAGTCTACGGTGTCCTGGTAGCTGGCGAACTCGTGGTCGGTCTGCACCAGACCGAAGCCTTTCGGGTCCTTGTCGGCGAAAGCGTTGAATTGCAGGTTCGCCGGGTTGTTCAGCGGGCGGCAGATCCACTCGCCGTTGCCGCGCCACATGGCCAGGCGGTCGGAGTCGTGGATCTGCGGGTGGATGGTGTCGCACATGCGCCGCTCATGGGTGCCGCAGCTGAACATGCTGGTCATCGGTGCAATGCCCAGTTGCTCGATGGCGGTGCGGGCATTGATGTGGGCGTCGACGTCCATCACCACGCGTTCGGCCTGGCAGTCGATGTCGAAACGGTAGGCACCGGTAGCGCTCGGCGAGTCCAGCAGGGCGTAGACCACGAAGCGGGTGCTGTCCTTGTCCGGGGTCTCGAACCAGAACTGGGTGAAGTCGGGGAACTCCTCGCGGCGCTTGGCGTAGGTGTCGATGGCCAGGCCACGGGCCGAGAGGCCGTACTGGCCGGTGGCGTCCACTGCGCGGAAGTAACTGGCACCAAGGAAGGACACCACGTCGTGCTTGTCCAGTTCCGGGGCCTTGAACAGCTTGAACCCGGCAAAGCCCAGGTCGCCCTTGAGCTGGGCGGTGTCGACGCTGGTGTTCTGGTAGTTGAACAGTGGCGGGCGGAAGTGCACCTCCCGCGCCTGGCGGGTCTTGGGGTCGACACTGTGCATGCGCACCGGCTGCTTGAAGCCCATGCCGACGTGGAAGAACTGCACGTCCAACTGCCCGTTCAACTCGTTCCACAGCGAGTGCTTGCTGTCGTACTGGATGGCGTTGAAGTTCTGCGGGGTCATTTTCGCCAGGGTGGGCGGCAACACCTGCTTGGTATCCACGTACTGGCTGGCGGCAAGTTGCTTGGCCTGGGCCTTGAGCTGCTCGAAATCGAACGCCTGGGCCTGGCCATCAGCGGCGCCGGCCCAGGCTCGGGCGGCCAGCAGGCCGCTGGCCGAGAGGCCGGTATAGGCCGCCAGGGCCATGGAGGCTTTGAGGAGATTCCTGCGGTGCATGGTTGAACCTTGATCAGAGAAAGATCCCAAGCCGTTCCTGGCTGCGTGGGGGGATCGCGAGGGGTGGTTCGGTCATGCCATCGGCCAAACGCAACGGACTATAAACAGACGCCGGATAGAATAAACGGTTCGCCAGGGGCAGAAAAATGATTAGCTTGTGTCCATTGGTAACCGCCCGATCCCCTTCAGGAACTGCTCCCATGCTGCACCCGCGCTTGCTCGGCGAAGACGATATCCCCTTGCTCAAATGGATCGACCGCGCCGAGGTCATCGATGAGTTCTACCGCCTGTGCAACGGGCAATTGAGCTGCTACGCCCAGCATGAAGTGGTGCAGGGCTGGCCGGAGGGCGAGGCCGAGCATGATGCGCTGATCTTGCAGCAGTGTTACCGGCGTGGCGGTTGGCTGTACGGGGTGTTCGACGGCCCGGCGCTGGTGGCCGCGGTGGTGGTGGATTGCCTGCCGATCGCCTGTGCCGGGCTGGATCTGCGGCAGTTGAAATTCCTCCATGTGAGCCTGGCCTATCGCGGCCTTGGCCTGGGCCGGCAGTTGTTTGCGCTGGCCCGGGAGCAGGCCCTGGTCCTGGGGGGGCAGGGCTTGTATGTGTCGGCCACGCCGTCGCGGCATACAGTGGATTTCTACATGCGCCTGGGCTGCGAACTGCTGGCCACGCCCGACCCGGAACTGCTGCGCATCGAGCCCGAGGACATCCACCTGTACCTGCGCCTGGCCTAGGCCGCCAGGCGCTTGCGCCAGCTTGGCCAGGCCGCGATGGTCACGGCCCGCAGCAGCCACTCGCAGGGGCCGTACTGGTGGCTGCGCAACCACAGGGCGCTGAGCTGCATCTGCAGCAGGTAGATGGCAACCACCAGCAGCACAATCCACAGCGGCGGCAAGTGGTTGACCAGCCCCAGCCCGTAGCCGGTGAACAGCAGCCCCAGAATCAGCGATTGCAGCAGGTAGTTGCTCAGGGACATGCGCCCCAGCGGCGCCAGCCGTCGGCACAGGCGTTGGCCCGGGGCCGAGCCGAAGGCCTTGAGCAGCAGCATGGCGTAGCTGGCCGAGAGCAGTGGTGCGCTCAGTTGGCTGATGCCGTAGCCGAGCACTTCCAGGCCGCCGCCGGGCGCATAGGCCGCCCAGTAGCCGTAGAGCAGGGCGCCACCCAGGCCCAGCGGCAGGCTGATCCTCAGCAGCCGTGCCAGGTGCGGTTCGAAGGCGTAGGGCGCCACCAGCAGCTTGTTGCGCCCCGCCACATAGCCCAGCAGGAACATTGCCAGGGTGCAGGGGCCCTGCAGCAGCCACAGCGCGGAGGCGGTTTCCAGCAGGTGCGAGGCGTTGTAGGCCAGGGTTTGCAGGGCGCTGCCGCTCAGGGCCAGGTCCTTGAGTACCGGCCCGCCATCGGCGGCGCCGGTGTAGAGGTCGGCCTCCAGCAAGGTGATGCCGAACAGTAGGAACAGCGCCGCCGTGCCGCTGATCAACAGTGCGGCCAGGGCCGCCGCCCAGCGGACCGACAAGCCGCGCAACATCAGCAGGGCCAGCCCCAGCACGGCGTACAGCGAGAGGATTTCGCCATAGAACAGCAGGGCGCCGTGGATCAGGCCGATCACCAGCAAGGCCAGTTGCCGGCGCAACATGCGCGGCACGAAGCGCTCCCCTGAGCGTTCGGCGGAGGTCATCTGCAAGGTGAAGCTATAGCCGAACAGGAACGAGAACAGCAGGTAGAACTTGGTCTCGAAGAACACCGACACCAGCCAGCGAACCAGGTGGTCAAGGCTACTGGCGTAGCCCGGGTTGCTCACCGACGAGGCGTAGTAGGGATCGGCGAAGGACCAGATATTCACCGCCAGGATGCCCAGCAGGGCGAAACCGCGCAGGGCGTCCACCTGCTCCAGGCGCGCTGTTTGCGTCGCTCCGGAGGCCGTCATCTGCGGGGTACCGGCAACAGCGGTGATGAAAGCGGGGTACAGCGCATGGAACGGACCTCCGGGGTTGATCGAGCCAGAGGCTCAATTAACCCGATCAGGCCGGGGCGCAGCTATAGGGATTTTGTTAAAAAGCGTCAAGATGCGGGCTCAGCTTCCCGCCTGGGCGGGCGCTGAAGGTTCCAGGCACTGGGCGCCGCTGGCCGGCATCTCATTCTTTTTGCTCCACCAGGTCAGCGGCCAGAGGCTATGCAGGTCACCGCGCTTGAGTGCTTCCTGGTGACAGGCCAGGGCCCTGGGTCTGTCGGTGACGCCCCACTGGCCATCGGCATAGCCACTGCCCAGGTAGTAGAAGGCGCTGCCTGAATCCAGTTCCCTGGCGGTGCGCAGCACCAGCTCTTCGGACTTGCGCGGCTGCTGGCATTGGGTGATCGAGCCATCGCCGACTGGGTCGCAGTAGTACATGGACAGCATCAGCGCCGCCTCGGCATCGGTCTTGGCGTAGGGCAGCAGCAGTTCTTCCGGCTCCCCCGGCTTGAGCGCCGGGGCCATGCCCGAGTAGCCGAGGCTGACCGCCTGCACCGCGGCCTTGGGTGAGCCGTGGCGGGCGGCATCGAGCAGGATGCGTTGCCCGAGCTCGAAGAAGTACGCGGTCAGCGGGTACTGCTCGCGTCCGCCGTAGCCCAGGAACAGGTCAGCCTTGCGCATCTGTCGCTGCAGGGCGCTTTCGCCTGCGGGGGCGTTGTGTGTGAGCAATTCGTCCATGGACCATTGCTCGACGCGCACCAGTTGCCAGCAGGCACCCTGTTCAAAGACGAAGGCTTGCACCACATCGCCCAGGGGATCGTTGACCACCAGGGTATTGCCCTCCCAGAAGCTCTGCAGGCCAGCTTCGGCCTGGGCCTTGGGGGCGAGCCGGGTCAGCAGGTGGTGGGTGTCGCCCGTGAGCTTGTAGCGCGCGGTGACTTCCCGGCCGCGCTCGTCAGTGATCGGCCGTTGCTCGACCAGTGGCACGGCAGTGAATGCCTGCTGCAGTTCCGGGCTGCTGGCAAAGGCCTGGGCAAAGACCTTCAGGTCGCTGGACGGGCAGGCAGGTGCGGCGGCGGCCTGGGCGGCGGCACCGAGCAGCAGGCTCAGGGCGATCAGGTGCAAACAGCGACGGGGGGTGGGCATCGGCAGGGTCATCCGGGGGCGATACAGAACAGGCATGTGGGCAAGCAGGCTCATTGGCTTTGCGGGTCGCAATACAGCACCGAGCTGCCGGGAGTATGGCGGTCTTCGGTGAGCAGCGGGCGTTCCCGGCCATCACCGAAGAAGGCGGTTCCCAGGCGCTGGCGCACGCTGTCGACACTGTCCTTGAGATACAGGGCGTGGACCGAGAACGGCCCGCGATAGGGAATCATCACCGCGCTGACTGCCAGGCCGTGGTACTGGTCGTCGACGCAATAGCGGGCGGCTTCGTCCAGCTCGCAGGGCTGCAGTTGGCGTTCGCTGAAGTACGCGCCCCGGGGCTGGTGGTCGCTGGCGTCCAGGTAGACGTTTTCCATGGAGCAGTCGGCAAGCCCGGTGAACTGCTGCTCCAGGCTCATGGCCAGGCAGGGGCGGCCCATGATCAGCAGCACAAGCGCCAGCCAGAAGCGCGCAATTGGGGTGTTTCTACTGGGCATGCAAGTGCTCCCCGGGCAGGCACAGCCGGCACAGACCCTGCGCCAGCCAGATCGCCAGCAATGGCGGCACGGTCATCAGGAAGCAATAGACGTAGCCGCGTATCGGATGGTTGGGAAACATTGCCCAGGCGGTGAACAGCGCCAGGGTGCCGATCAGGACCAGCTTGACCTTGAGCTGGGGCACCAGGACCAGCAGGAAACTGACGACGATCAGCAGTTGCAGCAGCAGTTCCACCATCATCCCCAGACCGAAGCCCTTGGCGAGAGCGCCGAAGTGGCTGCGGTACACCGGTATGCCCCAGACATGGGCGTAGTAGAACAGCAGCGGTGGCAGGCAATGGGGCACCAGGCCGGTGAGGATTCGCGTCACCTGATAACGGCTGGCAGCGTCCAGGCTCATGGGCGGCACTCGCAGGCGGTGGCGGGGTTGTCACGGGGCATGGGAGCATCCTTGCTGCCGGAAGGTATGGGGTGAGCCCGGGCAGTGGCGCCGGTGCTTTTCAGGAGGCGGATAGTGCCGTAACTCGGGGCGCCAATCCAGTGGGGCGACGCCGGTGTTCCAGGCCGGGCAAAGCAACATTCAGAAGCACTATCGCCGCATCGACCCGGGCACTTCTCTCTAGGCTTACAGCCTTATGTGTCGACATGACACCTATTTTCCGGAGGCAGCAGATGAACACCCGTGGATTGCTCGATCAATTACTCAGGTCCGGCCAGGAAATGCTGCAGAACAAGGCAGGCGCAGCGCCGGCGGAGCACGGCAAGGGCTCGCAGGGCGGCCTCGGCGGCTTGCTCGGTGGCCAGTCCGGCGGCCTCGGTGGGCTGCTTTCCGGCGCCGGTGGCGGTGCCTTGGCAGCCGGGGCCATGGGCCTGCTGCTGGGCAACAAGAAGGCCCGCAAGTACGGCGGCAAGGCCCTGACCTACGGCGGTCTCGCGGCCCTCGGCGTGCTGGCCTACAAAGCCTACGGCAACTGGCAGGCGCAGCAGGGCGCCGCGCCGCGCAACGAACCCCAGACCCTGGACCGCCTGCCGGCGCAGCAGGTGGAGTTGCACAGCCAGGCGATCCTCAAGGCGCTGGTGGCGGCGGCCAAGGCCGATGGCCATGTGGACGAGCGCGAGCGGGCGCTGATCGAGGGCGAGTTCCGCAAGCTGGACAACGACCCGCAATTGCAGCAGTGGCTGCACAGTGAACTGAACAAGCCCCTGGACCCGGCGGATGTCGCCCGGGCCGCGAGCACGCTGGAAATGGCCGCGGAAATGTACCTGGCCAGCGTGATGCTGGTGGATGAAGAGCACTTCATGGAAAAAGCCTACCTGGACGAGCTGGCGCGCCAGTTGCAACTGGCGCCGGGGCTCAAGGCCGAACTGGAGAACCAGGTGCGCCAGAACAATCTCTGAAGCGGCGCTGGGAGTGCCGTTCGCCACGGATGGCGGTTCTGCCGGATGGATTTGCCGAATTGCCTTGGCTGGGGTGATAAAACCGCCGCTGAGCCGCCATCCAGAGCGGGTGCACAAATTTATCGAAAGTGCCAACCGTGGTGCTAAACCACCCATAAAACCTGCATCGTCCTCGGCTATACTCCCCACATTTTTGAATGGCCTCGAGGACTGACTGTGAAGAACTGGACGTTGCGCCAACGCATTTTGGCGAGCTTTGCGGTGATTATCGCCATCATGCTGTTGATGGTCGTCGTCTCGTACTCGCGGCTGTTGAAGATCGAATCCGGTGAAGAGCGCATGCGCAATGACGCGGTGCCCGGGGTCTATTTCAGCTCGATGATCCGCAGCGCCTGGGTCGACACCTACCTGCAGACCCAGGAAATCATCGGCCTCAAGCAGAATCAGGACATCAGCGCCGAGGACAAGGCGGACTTCAAGGCCTTCGAAGAACGCCTGCAGACCCAGATGACCAATTACAAGCAGACCATCAACAGCCGCGAGGACCAGAGCGAGTTCGATGCCTTCGAGAAGGACCACCAGGAGTTCAACCGCATCCAGGCCGCCGTGCTCGATCTGCACCAGCGTCGCCAGGAAGCCGAGGCAATCCGCCTGTTCAATGAGCAACTGACCCCGGCCTGGACCGCCGGGCGGATGAAACTCAACGACATCATCAGCGAAAACAAGGCCGTGGCCGACTCCGCCACCGCCGCCATCGACGATGCAGTGGCCGCGGCCAAGGTCAGCATGGGCGTGTCGTTGCTGCTGGCGGTGCTGGCTGCCGGGCTCTGCGGCCTGCTGCTGATGCGCGCAATCATGGCGCCGATGAACCGCATCGTGAGCATTCTGGAAATCATGCGCACCGGTGACCTGAGCGGCCGCCTGAACCTGGACCGCAAGGACGAGTTCGGCGCCGTGGAAACCGGCTTCAACGACATGATGACCGAGCTCACCGCCCTGGTGTCCCAGGCCCAGCGCTCCTCGGTGCAGGTCACCACCTCGGTGACCGAGATCGCCGCCACCTCCAAGCAGCAACAGGCCACCGCCACCGAGACGGCCGCCACCACCACGGAAATCGGCGCCACCTCGCGGGAGATCGCCGCGACCTCCCGGGACCTGGTGCGCACCATGACCGAAGTGTCCAGCGCCGCCGACCAGGCCTCGGTGCTTGCCGGCTCCGGCCAGCAGGGCCTGGCGCGCATGGAAGACACCATGCACTCGGTGATGGGCGCGGCAGACCTGGTGAACGCCAAGCTGGCGATCCTCAACGAGAAGGCCGGCAACATCAACCAGGTAGTGGTGACCATCGTCAAGGTCGCCGACCAGACCAACCTGCTGTCGCTCAACGCCGCCATCGAGGCCGAGAAGGCCGGCGAGTACGGCCGTGGTTTTGCCGTGGTCGCCACTGAAGTGCGGCGCCTGGCGGATCAGACCGCAGTGGCCACCTATGACATCGAGCAGATGGTCCGTGAGATCCAGTCGGCGGTGTCGGCGGGGGTCATGGGCATGGACAAGTTTTCCGAGGAGGTGCGCCGCGGCATGGCCGAGGTGCAGCAGGTGGGTGAACAGCTGTCGCAGATCATCCATCAGGTCCAGGCCTTGGCTCCGCGGGTGTTGATGGTCAATGAGGGCATGCAGGCCCAGGCCACGGGTGCCGAGCAGATCAACCATGCCCTGGTGCAACTGGGGGATGCCAGCAGCCAGACCGTCGAGTCCCTGCGCCAGGCCAGCTTTGCCATTGACGAGCTGAGCCAGGTGGCGGTGGGGCTGCGCAGCGGCGTTTCGCGTTTCAAAGTCTGATGGATGAGCTCGCGCACAAGCGCAACGGCGCAACTGGTGCCAAGAATGCTCTGTTCCTGGTGTTCCGCATCGGCCAGGAGCGCTATGCGCTGCAGGCCGTGGATGTGGTGGAGGTGTTGCCGCGCCTGCAGCTCAAGCCCATTGCCCAGGCGCCGTCCTGGGTGGCCGGGGTGTTTGCCTATCGCGGCGTGGTGGTGCCAGTCATCGACCTGTGCGAGCTGACCTTCGGCCGCCCGGCGCAGTTGCGCACCAGTACCCGGCTGGTGCTGGTGCACTACCGTGGCGATGCCGGGCAGCCGGCGCGGATTCTCGGGCTGTTGCTGGAGCAGGCCAACGACACCCTGCGCTGCGACCCGGCGCAGTTCCAGCCCTATGGCCTGGACAACCGCCAGGCGCCATACCTGGGGCCGGTGCGCGAAGACGCCCAGGGCCTGCTGCAATGGGTGCGGGTCGACGACCTGCTGCCCCTCAAGGTGCGTGAGCTGCTGTTTCCCGCCGTGCCCCTGGATCCGGCATCGCTTGAGGAGCCTCGATGAGCGAGGAGCAACGATTTTTCGATTTCCTCAAGGAACGTATCGGCCTGGATGTCGCCTCCGTGGGGCCGGCGATCATCGAGCGCGCGGTACGACAGCGCTGCAATGCCCTGTATGCCCGCAGCAGCGATGAGTACTGGCAGAAACTGCAAGGCTCGCGGGATGAGCAGCAGGCCCTGATCGAAGCGGTGATCGTTCCGGAAACCTGGTTTTTCCGCTATCCGGAATCCTTCGCTACCCTGGTCAAGCTGGCCAAGGCGCGGCTGGCGCAGATCAAGGGCATGCGGGCCCTGCGCCTGTTGAGCCTGCCGTGCTCCACCGGCGAGGAGCCCTATTCCATCGCCATGGCCCTGCTCGATGGCGGCCTGGCGCCGCATCAGTTCAAGGTCGACGGCCTGGACGTCAGCCCGTTGTCGGTGGAGCGGGCCAAGGCTGCGCTGTACGGCAAGAATTCCTTTCGTGGCCAGCCCATCGAGTTTCGCGAGCGGCATTTCAACCCTGAAGAAGGCGAGCGTTATCGCCTGAGCGAGCGGGTTCGTGAGCAGGTGCGGTTGCAGGTGGGCAATGTCCTGGATCCGGGCTTGCTGGCCAGTGAACCGGCCTTCGATTTCGTGTTCTGCCGCAACCTGCTGATCTATTTTGACCAGCCGACCCAGCGCCAGGTGTTCGAGGTGCTCAAGCGCCTGACCCATGAAGAGGGCGTGCTGTTCATCGGCCCCGCCGAAGGCAGCCTCCTGGGCCGCCTGGGCATGCGCTCCATCGGCATCCCGCAGTCCTTCGCCTTCAGCCGCCACCATGAGCCCGAGCCGGCTCCGGTGGTGCTGCCGCAACCCTTGCCGCTGCCGGTTCCCGTGCGCAGCGTGGTGCCCCCGGCGCCGCGCCCACGGCCGTTCGCCAGGCGCCCGGTAGCGGCGCCGTTGAGCGACGGCGCGCTGATGGAAAGCGATGCCGCCAGCCTGCTGGCCACCATTGCCGCCCTGGCCAACGAGGGCAAGAGCGCCGAGGCCCGTGCCGCCTGCGAGCGTTATTTGCAGCAGCACGAGCCGGTGGCCCAGGTGTTCTACTGGCTGGGCCTGCTCAGTGATGTGGCCGGCAACGCCATGGAAGCCCAGGGTTACTACCGCAAGGCCCTGTACCTGGCGCCCCAGCACCCCGAAGCCCTGGCGCACTTGGGCGCGCTGCTGGCTTCCCAGGGTGATGTGGCCGGGGCCCAACGATTGCAGGAGCGCGCGGCCCGCAGCGTTCGCTCTGCCGACAGTGAGTTGAAACGATGAGCCACCCCTATTCATTGGACGTCACCCGTGAAGATGCGCAGGCCATCGATGATTGCTGGAACCGCATCGGTATCCATGGCGACAAGTCCTGCCCGTTGCTGGCCGAGCACATTCATTGCCGCAACTGCTCGGTGTATTCGGCCGCCGCCACCCGCCTGCTGGACCGCTATTCGTTGCGCCAGGAGGACCGCGAGCATTCGGTGGTGCTGGAGGCCGACAGCGATGTGGTCACTCGCTCGCTGCTGATGTTCCGCCTCGGCGAAGAGTGGCTGGGCCTGCCGACCCGCTGCCTGCTGGAAGTGGCACCGCAGCAGGCGATTCATTCCTTGCCGCACCAGCGCTCGCGCGCCCTGCTGGGGGTGGCCAATGTCCGCGGGGCGCTGGTGGCCTGCCTGTCGCTGACCGAGCTTCTGGGGCTGGATCCTTCCCCGGCCGCGCCGGCAGGAGGACGGGTGATGCCGCGCATGCTGATCATCGGCGCCGCCGGAGGCCCGGTGGTGGTGCCGGTGGACGAAGTGCACGGCATCCACGCCATCGACGAGCGCATCCTCAACGGCGCCTCGGCCTCCGGCGAGCAGGCCAATGCCAAGTACACCCGTGGCGTGTTGCAATGGCAGGGGCGCAGCCTGCGCCTGCTGGACGAAGAGCAATTGCTCGCGGCCGTGACCCGGAGCCTGACATGACCCCCGATCAGATGCGCGACGCCTCGCTGCTGGAGCTGTTCAGCCTGGAAGCCGAAGCCCAGACCCAGGTGCTCAGCACCGGGCTGCTGGCCCTGGAGCGCAACCCGACCCAGGCCGACCAGTTGGAAGCCTGCATGCGCGCAGCCCATTCCCTCAAGGGCGCGGCGCGGATTGTCGGGGTCGATGCCGGGGTCAGCGTTGCCCACGTGATGGAAGACTGCCTGGTGAGCGCCCAGGAAGGGCGGCTGTACCTGCAGCCCGAGCATATCGACGCCCTGCTGCAGGGCACCGACCTGCTGATGCGCATCGCCACCCCGGGCGGTGCGGAGCTGGTCGCCGCGGACATCCCGTTGTATGTGGCCCTGATGGAGCGCCTGTTGACCCCAGGGGCCGCGATGCCGGCGGCGCAAATGCCGGAACCGCCCGTACCGGAGCTGCCAATCGCACAACCGCAAGCCCCGGTGCAAGCCCTTGGAGCGTTCCTGGGCGAGCCCGAGGCCGAGCCCGTGCTGCTGGCTGCCAGCGAACCCGCCCATGAGCCCGCTCGCCCGGGCAAGCGCATGACCGAAGGCGGCGAGCGGGTGCTGCGGGTCACGGCCGAACGTCTCAACAGCCTGCTGGACCTGTCGAGCAAATCCCTGGTGGAAACCCAGCGGCTCAAGCCCTACCTGGCCACCTTGCAGCGCCTGCGGCGGATCCAGAGCAACAGCCTGACCGCCCTGGAAAACCTCAACCTGCACCTCAAGGAACATGCCTTGAGCCTGGAGGCTCAGGAGGCCCTGGCGGATGCGCGGCGCCTGCTGGCCGAATCCCAGCAGTTGCTGGCGGAGAAAACCGCCGAGCTCGACGAATTCGGCTGGCAGGCCAGCCAGCGCGCCCAGGTGCTCTACGACACCGCGCTGGCCTGCCGCATGCGGCCCTTTGCCGACGTACTCACCGGCCAGGTGCGCATGGTTCGCGACCTGGGTCGCAGCCTGGGCAAGCAGGTACGCCTGGAGATCGAGGGGGAGAAGACCCAGGTCGACCGCGATGTGCTGGAAAAACTCGAAGCGCCGCTGACCCATTTGCTGCGCAACGCCGTCGATCACGGCATCGAACTGCCGGAGCAGCGCCTGCTGGCGGGTAAGCCGGCGGAAGGGGTGATTCGCCTGCGGGCATCCCACCAGGCTGGTCTGCTGGTGCTGGAACTCAGTGACGACGGCAATGGGGTCGATCTGGAGCGTTTGCGCCAGAGCATTGTCGAGCGCCAGTTGTCGCCGGCGCAGACCGCGGCCCAGCTCAGTGAGGAAGAGTTGCTGACCTTCCTGTTCCTGCCGGGCTTCAGCCTGCGGGACAAGGTCACCGAGGTCTCCGGTCGCGGCGTCGGCCTGGATGCGGTGCAGCACATGGTGCGTCAGCTGCGCGGGGCGGTGGTGCTGGAACAGGACACTGGCCAGGGCAGCCGTTTCCACCTGGAGGTGCCGCTGACCCTGTCGGTGGTACGCAGCCTGGTGGTGGAGGTCGGCGACGAGGCCTACGCCTTCCCGCTGGCCCATATCGAACGCATGTGCGACCTGGAGCCCGAGGCCATCGTCCAGGTGGAAGGGCGCCAGCATTTCTGGCACGAAGGCCGGCATGTCGGCCTGGTCGCCGCCAGCCAGTTGCTGCAGCGGCCGGCAACCCAGGAAAGCGCGCCAACTCTGAAAGTGGTGGTGATCCGCGAGCGCGATGCGGTGTACGGGATCGCGGTGGAGCGTTTCATCGGCGAGCGCACCCTGGTAGTGCTGCCGCTGGACGACCGCCTGGGCAAGATTCAGGACATCTCCGCCGGAGCCCTGCTCGATGACGGCCGGGTGGCGCTGATCGTGGATGTCGAGGACATGCTGCGCTCGGTGGACAAACTGCTCAATACCGGGCGTCTGGAGCGCATTGCGCGCAACCATCAGCAGCACGCACAGGCCGCGCGCAAGCGTATTCTGGTGGTGGACGATTCGCTGACGGTGCGTGAATTGCAACGCAAGCTGCTGATCAACCGCGGTTACGACGTGGCGGTGGCAGTGGATGGCATGGATGGCTGGAATGCCTTGCGTTCGGAAAGCTTCGACCTGTTGATCACCGACATCGACATGCCGCGAATGGATGGAATTGAATTGGTCACACTCTTGCGTCGTGACAATCGCCTGCAGTCCCTGCCGGTGATGGTGGTGTCCTACAAGGACCGTGAGGAAGACCGGCGCCGTGGACTGGATGCCGGTGCCGACTATTATCTAGCCAAAGCCAGTTTCCATGACGACGCCCTGCTGGATGCAGTGGTGGAACTGATTGGAGGAGCGCGGGCATGAAGATAGCGATAGTCAATGACATGCCCATGGCCGTGGAGGCCCTGCGCCGTGCCCTGGCCTTCGACCCCAGCCACGAGGTGGTGTGGGTCGCCACCAATGGTGCGGAAGCGGTGAAGTACTGTGCCGAACTGACCCCGGACCTGATTCTCATGGATCTGATCATGCCGGTGATGGATGGCGTCGAGGCCACGCGGCGGATCATGGCCGAGTCGCCGTGCGCCATCGTGATCGTCACCGTCGATCGCCAGCAGAATGTGCACCGGGTGTTCGAAGCCATGGGCCACGGCGCGCTGGATGTGGTGGACACCCCGGCCCTGGGCGCGGGCAATGCCCAGGAAGCGGCGGCGCCACTGTTGCGCAAGATCCTCAATATCGGTTGGCTGATCGGCCAGCGCGGCAGCCGGGTTCGTTCCGCGCCCCAGCCACTGCGCAGCGGTGCGCCACGCCAGAGCCTGGTGGCCATTGGCTCCTCCGCGGGTGGGCCGGCGGCTCTGGAAGTGTTGCTCAAGGGCTTGCCAAAGGACTTTGCCGCCGCCATCGTGCTGGTCCAGCACGTTGATCAGGTGTTTGCCGCAGGCATGGCCGAATGGCTCAGCAGTGCCTCCGGCCTGGAGGTGCGCCTGGCCCGGGAAGGCGAGCCGCCGCAAAGCGGCAAGGTCCTGCTGGCGGGCACCAACCATCATATCCGTCTGTTGAAGAACGGCACCCTGGCCTATACCGCCGAGCCGGTGAACGAGATCTACCGGCCCTCCATCGATGTGTTTTTCGAGAGCGTTGCCAGTTTCTGGAATGGCGATGCGGTGGGGGTGCTGCTGACCGGCATGGGCCGTGACGGCGCCCAGGGCTTGAAGCTGATGCGTGATCAGGGTTATCTGACCATCGCCCAGGACCAGAACAGCAGTGCGGTGTATGGCATGCCCAAGGCGGCCGCTGCCATCGGCGCCGCCTCAGAGATTCGCCCGCTGGACAAGATCGCTCCACGTTTGCTGGAGATATTTGCCAAATGACTGATAAACGCAGCTGTCCTGGCCAGGTAGCAATTCAGGTGACAACCCATGAATGATTTACAGCTCGACGAATTCAAGACCGACGAAAATGCCGCCATGGTGTTGCTGGTGGACGACCAGGCCATGATCGGCGAAGCGGTGCGGCGTGGGTTGGCGAACGAGGAAAACATCGATTTCCACTTCTGCGCCGATCCGCACCAGGCCATTGCCCAGGCGATCCGCATCAAGCCCACGGTGATTCTCCAGGACCTGGTGATGCCGGGCCTGGACGGTCTGACCCTGGTGCGCGAGTACCGCAACCACCCGGCGACCCAGAACATCCCGATCATCGTTCTCTCCACCAAGGAAGACCCGCTGATCAAGAGCGCGGCCTTTGCCGCCGGGGCCAACGACTACCTGGTCAAGCTGCCGGACAACATCGAGCTGGTGGCGCGCATTCGCTATCACTCCCGCTCCTACATGACCCTGTTGCAGCGTGACGCGGCCTACCGCGCCCTGCGGGTCAGCCAGCAGCAACTGCTGGACACCAACCTGGTGCTGCAACGGCTGATGAACTCCGACGGCCTGACCGGGCTGTCCAACCGCCGGCATTTCGATGAGTACCTGGAGCTGGAGTGGCGGCGGGCGATGCGCGAACAGAGCCAGCTGTCGCTGTTGATGATCGACGTCGACTACTTCAAGACCTACAACGACACCTTCGGCCACCTGGAGGGCGACGAAGCCCTGCGCAAGGTGGCCACGGCGATTCGCGAGGCCAGCAGCCGGCCTTCCGACCTGCCGGCCCGCTACGGCGGCGAAGAGTTCGTGCTGGTGCTGCCCAATACCTCGCCGGGCGGGGCGCGACTGGTGGCCGAGAAGCTGCGCCAGACCGTGGAAGCCTTGAAAATCCCCCATATCGCGCCGGTGGAGGGCGCGAGCCTGACCATCAGCATCGGTCTTTCCACCGTAACGCCGCAGCCCAACAGCCATTGCCGGCAGTTGATTTCGGCGGCGGACAAGGGGCTGTACCTGGCCAAGAACAACGGCCGCAACCAGGTCGGGATCGAGTAACCGCCTCAGCTTCCAGGCTGCTCGTCGGTCGCCGGGTCCCGAGGGACGGGCACCAGGGTGTCGCCGAACAGGTAGTAGCTGTGGCTTGCGGTTTGCGAGCAGGTGAGAAGGGCGGCTTCGACCCTGTATCGGGTGTGCAGGTCGAGCCTTTTCTCGTTGAAGAGGTTGTTCAGCCGGCAGCAGGCGGCGATGGGGTAATCACCGAAGCTGTAGCTGAAGTGGCCATTTCTGTGGCTGGAGACCCAGGTGGCGCTGAATTGGCCTTGCAGCCACTGGGTCCGGGCTGCCACCTCGCTTTGCTGGCCTTTCAGGCGATGCAAGACCCACCACCACAGGAATATTGCCCACGGCACCAGCAGGGCGCAGGCCAGCTGTGGGGAGATCAACAGCCAGACCCCTTGCAGCAGGATCAGCACGAACAGGCTCAGGAACAGGCATATGAATGCCTGTGCTCCCCTGAGATTGCGACGCTCGCGGGCCTTGATGTAGCGGATTTGCGAGTCGCTGAGGGTTCTCTCCATGGCGGGCTGTTTCCTGGTTCTGCTGGCAATCGAGTGCGAGAAGTGGCATTCACGCTCGGATTGTATAGGTCCTGGCGCTTAAATTAGCGGGTCTAATTGCGCTTAAAGCCGCTAAGCGGGCTGCCGTGAATCAGTGATTCCGTTATAATCTCCGGCTTTCAAAAGTTCGCCAACGAGTGCCGCCCCCCATGGAAATCAACCCGATCCTGAACACCATCAAGGACCTGTCCGAGCGCTCCGAAACTATTCGGGGGTATCTTTGACTACGATCAAAAGCATGAGCGTCTGACCGAGGTCAATCGCGAGCTTGAAGATCCGAGTGTCTGGAACAAACCCGAATACGCCCAGGAACTGGGCCGCGAGCGCGCAGCGCTGGCACAGATCGTCGAGACCCTGGACGAACTGAACGGTGGCCTGGCCGATTGCCGCGATCTGCTGGACATGGCGGTCGAGGAAGAGGACGAAGGCGCGGTGGGCGACGTTGTCGCCGAGCTGGCCCGTCTCGAGGAAAACCTCGCCAAGCTCGAATTCCGCCGCATGTTCAGCCACGAAATGGACCCGAACAACGCCTACCTGGACATCCAGGCCGGCTCCGGCGGCACCGAGGCCCAGGACTGGGCCAACATCCTGCTGCGCATGTACCTGCGCTGGGCCGACAAGCGCGGTTTCGACGCGACCATCATGGAACTGTCGGCCGGTGAAGTCGCCGGTATCAAAGGTGCGACTGTGCACATCAAGGGTGAATACGCCTTTGGCTGGCTGCGCACCGAGATCGGCGTGCACCGTCTGGTGCGCAAGAGCCCGTTCGACTCCGGCAACCGTCGCCACACCTCGTTTTCCGCCGTTTTCGTCTCGCCCGAGATCGACGACAAGGTGGAAATCGAAATCAACCCGGCAGACCTGCGGATCGACACCTATCGTTCCTCCGGTGCCGGTGGTCAACACGTAAACACCACCGACTCGGCCGTACGTATCACCCACGTACCGACCAACACCGTGGTCAGCTGCCAGAACGAACGTTCCCAGCACGCCAACAAGGACACCGCCATGAAAATGCTGCGGGCCAAGTTGTACGAGCAGGAAATGCAGAAGCGCAACGCCGCGTCGCAAGCGCTGGAAGACACCAAGTCGGACATCGGCTGGGGTCACCAGATCCGCTCCTACGTGCTCGATGCGTCGCGGATCAAGGATCTGCGCACCAACATCGAACGCAGCGACTGCGACAAGGTACTCGACGGCGACATCGACGAATACCTGGAAGCCAGCCTGAAATCGGGCTTGTAATACTGCAATACGGGATCGGCTGACACGGTGCGATCCCGTAGGAGCCGGCTTGCCGGCGATCTCCAGGCCGAAGGCCTGGGGGCAATGAACCTGTGATGGAATTTCAAAAGACATGAGCGACCAACAACTCGACCCGCAAGCCCTGCAACAGGAAGAAAACTCCCTGATCGCCCTGCGCAAGGAAAAGCTTGCTGCCGAGCGCGCCAAGGGCAATGCCTTCCCGAACGACTTCCGCCGCGAAAACTACTGCGAAGATCTGCAGAAGAAATACGCGGACAAGACCAAGGAAGAGCTCGCAGAGGCTGCAATCCCGGTCAAGGTTGCCGGTCGCATCATGCTCAACCGTGGCTCGTTCATGGTGATCCAGGACATGACCGGTCGCATTCAGGTCTACGTCAACCGTAAAACCCTGTCCGAAGAAACCCTGGCCTCCGTCAAGACCTGGGACATGGGCGACATCATCGCTGCCGAAGGCACCCTGGCCCGTTCCGGCAAGGGTGACCTGTACGTTGAAATGACCAATGTGCGCCTGCTGACCAAGTCGCTGCGCCCGCTGCCGGACAAGCACCACGGCCTGACCGACACCGAGCAGCGCTACCGTCAGCGCTACGTCGACCTGATCGTCAACGAAGAAGTACGCCAGACTTTCCGCGTGCGTTCGCAAGTGATCGCCCACATCCGCAGCTTCCTGATGAAGCGCGACTTCCTCGAAGTCGAAACGCCGATGCTGCAGACCATCCCTGGCGGCGCGGCGGCCAAGCCGTTCGAAACCCACCACAACGCGCTGGACATGGAAATGTTCCTGCGTATCGCCCCTGAGTTGTATCTGAAGCGCCTGGTGGTTGGCGGTTTCGAGAAAGTGTTCGAGATCAACCGCAACTTCCGTAACGAAGGCGTTTCGACCCGTCACAACCCTGAATTCACCATGTTGGAGTTCTACCAGGCTTACGCCGACTACGAAGACAACATGGACCTGACCGAAGAACTGTTCCGCGAACTGGCGCAGCTTGTGTTGGGATCTACCGACGTGCCGTACGGCGACAAGGTGTTCCACTTCGGCGAGCCGTTCGCGCGCCTGTCGGTGTTCGACTCGATCCTCAAGTACAACCCCGAGCTGACCGCTGATGACCTGAACGACATCGACAAGGCTCGCGCCATCGCCAAGAAGGCCGGTGCCAAGGTGCTGGGCTTCGAAGGCCTGGGCAAGTTGCAGGTGATGATTTTCGAGGAACTGGTGGAGCACAAGCTGGAGCAGCCGCACTTCATTACCCAGTACCCGTTCGAAGTGTCGCCGCTGGCCCGTCGCAACGACGATAACCCCAACGTCACCGACCGTTTCGAGCTGTTCATTGGTGGTCGCGAAATCGCCAACGCCTACTCCGAGTTGAACGACGCGGAAGATCAGGCAGAGCGCTTCATGGCCCAGGTGGCGGACAAGGACGCCGGTGATGACGAAGCCATGCACTACGACGCCGATTTCGTCCGTGCCCTGGAATACGGTATGCCGCCCACCGCCGGCGAGGGCATCGGGATCGACCGCCTGGTGATGTTGCTGACCAACTCGCCTTCGATTCGCGACGTGATCCTGTTCCCGCACATGCGGCCGCAAGCTTAAGTGCTCTGAATAATCAGCCGCCTTTATCAGGCGGCTTTTTATTGTCTGGTTGGAACTGACGTACCGCTTCTAATTCTGTGTGATTTTTAAGAGGGAATACCTGTCGTGAACCGCGCAATTGCTCAAGAAGGTGCAGCTGGCATCGCCACTGCGGTGGCTGAAAGTGTTCAGTACCAGGGCCGCAAGGCCAGCCGCCAAGGCAGTGAGCAGCGTAGACAGGACATTCTCGATGCCGCCATGCGTATTGTCGTGCGTGACGGCGTGCGGGCCGTGCGCCATCGTGCGGTGGCCGCCGAGGCCGGTGTGCCCTTGTCGGCCACCACCTATTACTTCAAGGATATCGATGACCTGCTCACCGATACCTTCGCCCAGTACGTGGAGCGCAGCGCGGCGTTCATGGCCAAGCTGTGGGCCAGCAACGAGGGGCTGCTGCGGGAAATGGTCGCCTATGGCGATGGCAGCGCTGCCTCGCGCTCGCAACTGGCCGACGATATCGCACGTATGACCGCCGATTACGTACGGCGCCAGTTGAGTACCCGTCGTGAACACTTGATGGCCGAACAGGCCTTCCGCCAGGAAGCCTTGCTCAACCCGCGCCTGGCGCAGCTGGTGCGCTCGCACCAGCAGATCCTGCTGCACGGCACTTGCCAGTTTTTCCAGGTACTGGGCTCGCGGGAGCCGCAGCAGGATGCCAAGGTATTGACGTCGATAATCGGCCGGATGGAATATCAGGGCCTGCTCAACGGCGCCGAGCCGCTGGTGGAAGAAGAGATGCTCGGCATCCTCACGCGCTACATGCATCTGGTTCTGGCTTCGGTCTGAGCCGCGCGGCCTGGCTTGCCGGCTGCGGCCTGTCGGTCGTGGCCCGCGCCAGCGGCTACAGTGATTCTGGTGTTCATGGGAGAGTTGCATGCAAGCCTGGCGCGTCCTGATTGCCCTGTCGTTCCTGCTGCTCAGCGGTTGCCTGGTGGCCTTCAAGGAGCCGCTGCCGGCTGCGCAGGCGGCGCCTGCCCAATTGCTGGGCAAGTGGGCCAGCAAGAATGCCTGGGGCGAGCCGCTGAACATCCAGCTCAGCCAGATCGGCGCCAACCGCTACCGTGCCTCGAGTTACCCAGGCGGCACGGCGCGCCCGCGGGACACCTATGATTTCACCGTCTCCCGGCATGGCAACCGCTGGTACCTGTCGGCGGCGGTGCCCCAGGCTTTTGGAGGGCACTACAGCATTGCCGGTTTCGAGTTGACGGTAAGGCACGAACTGGTGCTTTACACCCTGGACCTGGAACAGATTCGCCAGGCCCTGGGTCAAAAGGCCTTGAGCGGTGAGCCCATGGCCACGGCCGAAGGCGATGGCGTGCTGATCAGCAGCCCCTTGCCCGAGGTCTTCGCCTACCTTGACGACCCCGCCAATTCCGACTTGTTCGTCGAGGCGGCGCGCTTCAAGCGCGTGGGCAAGTGACCCCGCGTTACAGACCCATTCAATAGGAGCTTTTGGTGGACGATTACCAGCAGACGATACGCACTCTGTCCGATCGCATAGTGCTGGCCCAGACACCGATCCGCGTGCTGGATGCGGTGAAGTGGGACGAGAACGTCCGCAAAGGCTTTCTCAAGGCCAAGGGCAAGGAAATGCCGGCGGTGGACCGCGCCTATTACGAGGGGCGGCCACTGTCTTTCGATTCTGGTGCGGTGAAGCTGGAATTCCAGAACATCGAGCGCGACATCACCCGCCAACTGGGCCAGTTCAACCCGGTGGGGCAGATCATGCGCCGCATGTGCAAGGAATACCGCATGGTGGTGCGCATGCTCGAAGCACGGGGTACCGGCGACTTCGGCCTGATCTCGCAGGAGCTGTACGGCGCCGCATCCGATGCCTTCCATGCCGGCGACCCGACCCTGGCGGACCTGGGGCTGATGATGTCCGATTACCTGAACAACATCGACGGTCGGGGCGATCTCAAGGACGAACCCAAGACCCTGAGTGCCAAGGATGCCGTGAGCCTGCTGCAGAGCCGCCTGAACAAGGTGTTTGGCGAGGCCGAGGAAACCATCCGGGTGTTCGAGTCCGACGGTATCGTCGCCGACGCCGCGGCGGGCGCCGACTACATCAAGATCCGCAGCGATGCGATGTTCAACAACCGTGACGTGCGGGCCCTGGAAGTCCATGAGGGGCTGGTGCACGTGGGCACCACCCTGAACGGCCTCAACCAGCCGATCTGCACCTTCCTGGCCAAGGGCCCGCCCTCGTCCACGGTGACCCAGGAGGGGCTGGCGATCCTGATGGAGATCATCACCTTTGCCTCTTACCCCAGCCGCTTGCGCAAGCTGACCAACCGCACCCGGGCCATCCATATGGTGGAGGAGGGCGCGGACTTCCTGCAGGTGTTCGAGTTCTTCCGCGAGCAGGGCTTCGAGATGGCCGAGAGCTACGGCAATGCCAGCCGGGTGTTCCGCGGGTCGGTGCCCACGGGGCTGCCGTTTACCAAAGACTTGTCCTACCTCAAGGGCTTCATCATGGTTTACAACTACATTCAGCTGGCTGTGCGCAAGGGCAAGCTGGAGCAGGTGCCGCTGCTGTTCTGCGGCAAGACCACCCTCGAGGACATGCGCACCCTGCGCCAGCTGGTGGACGAAGGGCTGGTGGTGGCACCCAAGTACCTGCCCGAACAGTTTCGCGACATGAACGCGCTGTCGGCCTGGATGTGTTTCTCCAACTTCCTCAACCATCTGAGCCTGGACCGGATCGAGGCGGACTACTCCAACATTCTTTGACTTCTGCCGGGGGGCGCACATGGACGTATCCACAGACAGCTGTAGCCACTGGCACAGGCTGCGACAAGGCCTGCAGGGCCTTCAGCGCCCATCCGGGTACAGGCCAGGGGGCTGCGGATGAGCCGGCTGCTGAAGTGTTGCGCGGTATTTGCCCTGCTGCTGGGCCTGCAGGGCTGCAGTTCGTTGCTGTTCTATCCCGAACCCGGGCTGCCTTTCACCCCTGAGCGGGCCAGGCTCGAATACCGTGACGTGACCCTGACCACCGCCGATGGCCTCAAGCTGCACGGCTGGTGGCTGCCGGCCAAACCCGGAGTGGCGGTCAAGGGCACGGTGCTGCACCTGCATGGCAACGGCGGCAATCTGGCCTGGCACCTGGGGGGTAGTTGGTGGCTGCCGGAGCAGGGCTATCAGGTGCTGCTGGTGGACTATCGCGGTTATGGCCTGTCCGAAGGTGCACCGAGCCTGCCGGCGATCTATCAGGATCTGGATGCCGCGTTCAAGTGGCTGGACCAGGCCCCCGAAGTGCAGGGCAAGCCATTGATCGTGCTGGGGCAAAGCCTGGGCGGCGCCCTGGCCATCCACTACCTGGTACAGCACCCCGAACGTCAGGCCCAGCTCAAGGCCATCGTCCTCGATGGGGTTCCGGCCAGTTATCGCGATGTCGGGCGCTATGCCCTGAGCACTTCCTGGCTGACCTGGCCGTTGCAGGTGCCGTTGTCGTGGCTGGTGCCGGACACCGACAGCGCGATTCACTCGATGCCGCGCCTGACCGGGGTACCGAAACTGATCTACCACAGCATCGACGATCCCATCGTGCCCCTTTCCAATGGCATCCGTGTGTATCAAGCTGCGCCCCCGCCCAGGGTCCTGCAGCTGACCCGCGGCGGCCATGTGCAAACCTTTGCCGATCCGACCTGGCGCCGCGTGATGCTGCGCTACCTCGATGATCCGCAGCATTTCGACGGGTTGCGCCGCCTGGGGGAGATCCCCAATTACCCGACGCCCCCGAATTCAGCAGTTGAACCTCCAGAGAGTCCGCAATGAGTGAAGAACGCAACGCCATTCCCATGATCATCACCGGTATCTGCAGCATCATCGTCACCGTGGGCAGCCTGTGGTACTACGGCTACCTGCACTTCGCCAAACCGGAGGATGCATTGCTGCTCAGCGACTTCACCATGCTCAAGACCGTGCCCGGCGAGGACTACAAGATCTCTCTGCAACCGGCCGATGAAGTGGCCCAGTGCATCGACGGTGTACTGGTGCTGTTCGACACCCAGCAGAAAGGCCTGACCGGGGTGCTGGTGAACAAGAAGAAGCAGGCCGTGCGCTGCATGGGGCAGGAAACCCCGCAACTGGAGCAGTGATCTGTTCGCCGGCAAGCCGGCTCCTACATGGATAACGGCATAAAAAAAACGCCGCCGACCTGAAGAGGTCGGCGGCGTTTTGTCTTACCTGCCTATATAGGCAGGGTGCCCGATCAGTTGCGGCTGACCGACGAACGTGGTGCTACCGGCTGGTTGTCGTTGGAAATGGTCACTTCCACGCGACGGTTCATGGCGCGGCCGGAAACACTGCCGTTATCGGCCACCGGATATTCCTTGCCATAACCCTGGCTAACGATGCGCGCCGGGTCGATACCCATGCGGATCAGAGCCATCTGCACCGAGCCGGCACGGCGCTCGGACAGCGACTGGTTGTAGGAATCGCTGCCGGTGCTGTCGGTGTAGCCTTCGACGATCACCTTGCGATCGGGGTTCTGCTGGAGGAATTGCGCGAGCTTGTTGATGTTCACCAGGCCGCTGGATTTCAGGTCGGACTTGTTGGTGGCGAACAGCACGTCACCGAAGGTCACCAGGGTGCCGCGGTCGGTCTGCTTGGCGTTGAGGCTGTCCTGCAGTTGCTTGATCTGCGCGTCGCGGGCATCGAGGATGGCGCGGGCGCGCTGGTCGCCGGCATCCTTGAGCTTGGCTTCGGCGGTGCGCAGGGCAATGGTTTCCTTGGCCACTTCAACCCGCTGGTTGGTCAGGTAGGCCAGTTGGTCGACCTTCTTCTCGTCGTCCTTGTTCAGGTAGGCCTTGTCGGCCTTGTCCATCCAGTCGGCGGCGTCCTTGGTTTCCAGGGCGGCGACCTTGCTGGCCTGCGGGTTGGCCTGCAGGGCGGAGAAGTTGGTGCGGGCGTTTTCCAGGTTGGCGTTAGGCGGGGTGGAGCAGGCCGCCAGGGCTACGCTCATGGCCAACAGGGCTGGGATCATCAATTGTTTGCGCATAATGGTTCGTCCTTTCAATCAAATACGAGTACGTGGGAATCGGCGGCGGCTTCTTATTGCACGCTACGCATACCTTCCTGACGCAGTTCCTGAACGCCTTTCTGCGAGTCTTTCAGCGCTTGCTCGGCCTTGGCGGCCTGGGCCTTGCGCTCTGCTACGCGGGCGTCCCACTCGGCTTGTTCAGCCAGGCGGCGGGCTTCGTCGTACTTCTTGTCGTGCATGGCAATCTCGGCTTGCTTGAGCTTGTCCTGCGCCGACTTCATTTCCACGGCAGCAAATTCGGTACCGCCTGCGCTCACTGCGCTATTGACCGCAGATTGCGTGACCGCGTACTGCTCGGTGGGCGGGTTCCCGGCACAACCGGCCAGAACCATGCTGCTACCGAGGGCCAGCGCGGCCAGCTTCAGCCCGCGCAGAGAGGTGAACGAGGATTTGGCAGTGCTGATCTTCATGGTCTTCAACTCCATTGGGTAACTCCTGGAAAACATCAAAATCCATCCTGGTTCTGGCGCCGTGACGCTTCAGTGACGACGAGCGCTGATGGCAAAATTTGAAACGGCCGTTCCAGTGATGGCTAATGGGTGTGACCCGAGGCTTTTTTGAATAGTTCAGAGAAAGATGGCGATTGGCCGGAAAAAAATCTGACGCATCGGACAAGGCTCTAGATTGGGAACTTTTGCCGCGCGCAGGGGTATCCCCGACCCTTTGCAGGGCCGGGAAGGATGATTGTCAGGTGACCGCGGGAGTGTGGAAGTTCAGTGCTTGGGCTTGTCGGACTGGCTCGCCAGCAGGTGCAGATGCTGGCGCGACAATGCCAGGAAACGAGGGGTGGGACCCACATCCTCGTACAGTGGATCGCCCTCTTCATCGGTGGCCACGACGTGCTGGCCCTGGATGTAGGGGAAGCTCGCCTCCAGCTCTTCCAGGGCGGCGCCGATCAGTTCGCCGAGCAGTTCTTCGGTCTGGCGTTTGGGGTACATCTCGGAAAGGGCGGCCAGGCGTGCGGCGGCTTCCACATCCAGGTGAATCCGGTAGCCGGTCCGGGTCAGGCGACCCTTGGCGTTTTCTTCCCAGTGTTGCGCAAGTTCACGGATTTTCATGATGACCTCAATGAACACCTGCTCGTGGCAGGCTGGGTTGAGTGGACCGGCCGGGGCCGGTAGGCGGCCCTCGTGCGGCCTATGCTTGAGACTAGCTGCATCGCCGAAGGTTTGGTGCGCTTTGCCCCACGCTTGCTAAGCGAGGTGTGCAGGCGGCACTCTTGAGCTTTCCGTGCCGCCTTGAGTCCGCTGGAGAACACCTCGATGACCGATATTGATGCGCGCTTGCGCGAAGACGTTCACCTCTTGGGGGAACTGCTGGGCAATACCATCCGCGACCAGTACGGGGAGGCTTTCCTCGACAAGATCGAGCAGATTCGCAAAGGCGCCAAGGCCGATCGCCGGGGCTCGCCGGGGGCCGAATTGAGCGCCAGCCTCGACCAGTTGAGCGAGGACGAACTGCTGCCGGTGGCCAGGGCCTTCAACCAGTTCCTCAACCTGGCGAACATCGCCGAGCAGTATCAGTTGATCCACCGCCGCGACGAGTCGCAGCCGGCACCCTTCGAGGCTCGGGTGCTGCCGGAGCTGCTGGCTCGCCTGCGGGCCGAAGGGCACAGCGCCGATGCTCTGGCCCGGCAACTGGGGCGCCTGGAAATCGAGCTGGTGCTGACCGCTCACCCCACCGAAGTGGCGCGCCGCACCCTGATCCAGAAATACGACGCGATTGCCGGGCAACTGGCGGCCCAGGACCACCGTGACCTCACGAGCGCCGAGCGCGGGCAGATCCAGGAGCGCCTGCAACGCTTGATCGCCGAGGCCTGGCACACCGAGGAAATCCGCCGGACCCGACCCACTCCGGTGGATGAAGCCAAGTGGGGCTTTGCGGTGATCGAGCATTCGCTGTGGCAGGCGATCCCCAATTACCTGCGCAAGGCCGACAAGGCCTTGTTCGAGGCCACCGGGCTGCACCTGCCGCTGGAGTCGGCGCCGATCCGCTTTGCGTCGTGGATGGGTGGCGACCGTGATGGCAACCCCAATGTCACCGCTGCGGTAACCCGCGAAGTGCTGCTGCTGGCGCGCTGGATGGCCGCCGACCTATACCTGCGGGACATCGACCACTTGGCGGCCGAGCTGTCCATGCAGCAGGCCAGCCCGGCGCTCGTGGCCAGGGCCGGAGATAGCGCCGAGCCTTATCGGGCGCTGCTCAAGCAATTGCGCGAACGCCTGCGGGCCACCCGCAACTGGGCCCACGCGGCGCTCAGCGCGGCGGTGCCGGCGGGCGCCGAGGTGTTGCACAACAACCGTGACCTGCTGGAGCCGCTGCAGCTGTGCTACCAGTCGTTGCACGAGTGCGGCATGGGAGTGATTGCCGACGGGCCGCTGCTCGACTGTCTGCGCCGGGCAGTGACCTTCGGTCTGTTCCTGGTGCGCCTGGATGTACGCCAGGATTCCAGCCGGCATACCTCGGCCATGACCGAAATCACCGATTACCTGGGCCTGGGGCGTTACGAGGACTGGAGCGAGGAGGATCGCATCACCTTCCTGATGCGCGAACTGAGCAGCCGTCGGCCGTTGTTGCCAGGCTATTTCAAGCCCTCGGCGGACACCGCCGAAGTGCTCGCCACCTGCCGCGAAATCGCTGGTGCGCCAGCGGCGTCCCTGGGTTCCTATGTGATTTCCATGGCCGGCGCGGCCTCCGATGTGCTGGCGGTGCAGTTGCTGCTCAAGGAATCCGGTGTGCTGCGGCCGATGCGCGTGGTGCCTCTGTTCGAGACCCTGGCGGACCTGGACAACGCCGGCCCGGTGATGGAAAAACTGCTGCACATGCCGGGCTATCGTTCGCGCCTGCAAGGGCCGCAGGAAGTGATGATCGGCTACTCCGACTCGGCCAAGGATGCCGGCACCACGGCTGCGGCCTGGGCCCAGTACCGGGCCCAGGAGCGGCTGGTGGACATCTGCCGCGAGCAACAGGTGGAACTGCTGCTGTTCCACGGCCGCGGTGGCACCGTGGGACGCGGCGGCGGCCCGGCCCACGCGGCCATTCTGTCGCAGCCGCCGGGTTCGGTGGCGGGGCGTTTCCGCACCACCGAGCAAGGGGAAATGATCCGCTTCAAATTCGGCCTGCCGGACATCGCCGAGCAGAACCTCAACCTCTATCTGGCCGCGGTACTGGAGGCGACCCTGTTGCCGCCGCCGCCACCGCAGCCGGCCTGGCGTCACCTGATGGACGAGCTGGCCAGCGATGGCGTCCGGGCCTACCGCGAGGTGGTGCGGGACAATCCGCAGTTCGTCGAGTACTTCCGCCAGTCCACTCCGGAACAGGAGCTGGGCCGCCTGCCGCTGGGCAGCCGCCCGGCCAAGCGCCGTGCCGGGGGCATCGAGAGCCTGCGGGCCATCCCCTGGATCTTCGGCTGGACCCAGACGCGCCTGATGTTGCCCGCCTGGCTCGGCTGGGAAGCGGCCTTGAGCAAGGCCCTGGCCCGTGGCGAGGGCGACCTGCTGGGGCAGATGCGCGAGCAATGGCCGTTCTTCCGCACCCGCATCGACATGCTGGAGATGGTGCTGGCCAAGGCCGACGCGGATATAGCCCGCTCCTATGATGAGCGCCTGGTGGAGGCCGAACTGTTGCCGTTGGGCGAGCATTTACGCGACCTATTGTCGCAGGCTTGCGCGGTGGTCCTGGGCCTGACCGGGCAGTCGCAACTGCTGGCGCACAGCCCCGATACCCTGGAGTTCATCCGCCTGCGCAACACCTACCTCGACCCGCTGCATCTGTTGCAGGCCGAGCTTCTGGCGCGCTCGCGCAAGCAGCAAGCGCCGCAAGGAAGCCCCGTGGAACAGGCGTTGCTGGTCTCCGTGGCCGGTATCGCCGCTGGCTTGCGCAATACCGGCTGAGGTGCGAGAGGGCTGCCGGCCAGCGGCGGGGCAGCCCCGATCAAGGCAATTGCGAGGTGTCGTTCTGGTTCATCTGGCGACACTTTGTTGTCGGGTTGCGACTTGTTCTACCCGGCCAATGGGGCACAAAAGGGCCGGGTTCCTCCGACTTTCGACTGCTTGTGTGCGCTGTGTCGGCTGTGTATCTTGATCAGCCTTTGGCCGTTTGGGCGGCCACACCCCCATTTTTGAGATTGGCCCCACGAGGCGAATCCGAGCGTTTCTAAATAAAAAATTGAGGAGCACATCGATGCGCGTAATTCTGCTGGGAGCTCCCGGGGCCGGTAAAGGTACTCAGGCAAAGTTCATCACCGAAAAATTCGGTATTCCACAGATCTCCACCGGTGACATGCTGCGTGCTGCGGTCAAGGCCGGCACCGAGCTGGGCCTGAAGGCCAAGAGCGTGATGGACAGCGGTGGCCTGGTGTCCGATGACCTGATCATCAACCTGGTCAAGGAACGCATCAGCCAGGCCGACTGCGCCAATGGCTTCCTGTTCGACGGCTTCCCGCGCACCATTCCCCAGGCCGAAGCGCTGGTGAAGGCCGGTGTCGAGCTGGACAACGTGGTGGAAATCGCCGTCGACGACGAAGAGATTGTCCAGCGCATCGCCGGTCGCCGTGTGCACGAAGCTTCGGGCCGGGTCTACCACACCGTCTACAACCCGCCGAAGATCGCCGGCAAGGATGACATCACCGGTGAAGACCTGGTGCAGCGCAAGGACGACACCGAGGAAACCGTGCGTCATCGCCTGTCGGTCTACCACTCGCAGACCAAGCCGCTGGTGGAGTTCTACCAGCAACTGGCTGCCACCCAGGGCAAGCCGAAGTACAGCCATATCCCTGGCGTCGGTTCGGTGGAAGTGATCACCGGCAAGGTACTCGAAGCCCTGAGCTGAGTTGCCAGAGCGTTTGATCGTTGAACGGCCCGCTTGCGGGCCGTTGCTGTTTATAATGCGTCACTTTTTTCAATGCCTATGGAACCCCGAATGAGCACCTTGCTGGCCCTGGACACCGCGACTGAAGCTTGCTCCGTTGCTTTGCTGCATGACGGCAAGGTCACGAGCCATTACGAGGTGATCCCGCGCCTGCATGCACAGAAGCTGTTGCCGATGATCCAGGAGCTGCTGGCCAATGCCGGGGTGACCTTGCAACAGGTCGAGGCCATTGCCTTTGGCCGTGGCCCGGGCGCCTTCACCGGGGTGCGCATCGCCATCGGCGTGGTGCAGGGCCTGGCCTTTGCCCTGGAGCGCCCGGTGCTGCCGGTATCCAACCTGGCGGTGCTGGCCCAGCGGGCTCTGCGCGAGCATGGCGCGACCCAGGTGGCTTCGGCCATCGATGCGCGCATGGATGAAGTCTATTGGGGCTGCTACCAGGAAGTTGCCGGCGAGATGCGCCAGGTGGGCGCGGAAGCGGTATTGCCGCCGGAAGTCGCGGCCCTGCCCGAAGGCTCCAGCGGCGACTGGTTCGGTGCGGGCACCGGTTGGGGGTATGGCGAGCGCATTGCCGTCGAACTCAGCGGCCAGGACGCCGGCATGCTGCCCCATGCGGTCGACCTGCTGACCCTGGCGCAGTTTGCCTGGGAGCGCGGCGAGGCGATCGTTGCCGACCAGGCCCAACCTGTCTATCTGCGGGACAAGGTCGCTACTCCCAAGGCCCGTTGAACCCAGAACAAATGTGCGCGGTTATGCGGATAACTCCCGCATACGCCCGCCAATCGTCCGTTTTTTCAGCCTGAACCTGCCCGGTTTTAAACCTTTTGGCTTTTCTGTGTTCTAGTTATCACTTGGGCATTTGCTAAGTCGAAGCGGTGCCGCTAAATTGCCATCATCGACCCCGGGCTTTTCTGTATGCGTATAGACGGCATCTCCTCTCAGTCCTACCCCATCAAGCGCAAGCCTCGCAAAGGCCGTGCGCTGGTAGACGAGTCCCTGGACGATGCCGACGCCATTGAAGTGCAGCCCGAGCCTTCGACCCAGAGCCGTTCCCAGGCGTCTTCCTCACGTACCGGCAATCTTCCCGCCCGCCCCCAGGACATGATCTTCCAGCGGGCGATGAAAAAGAGCGTGGCCAACGCCCTGGCCAGCTACCTGACCACCGCCGGCTTTGTCGATTGGGATATGGAAGTGGTGGGTCTCGACCTGCATATCTGATGCTGCCTTATTTCCTCGGTTGTCCTTCCTGGAGCGAAAACGCCTGGCGTGAGTACCTGTACCCGGAAGACGCCCGGCCCAATGATTTCCTCGGCCTGTATTGCCAGGTCTTCAACGCCGTCGAAGGCAATACCACCTTCTATGCACGGCCGGCGCCCGGAACTGTGCAGCGCTGGGCCGAGATCATGCCCGAGCACTTTCGCTTTACCGCCAAGTTCCCCGGTGACATCAGTCACGGCGGCGACCTGCGCGAGCAGTTGAGCGCCGCTGAGTCCTTTATCCAGCTGCTCAGCCCCCTGGGTGAGCGGGTGTCGCCGCTGTGGCTGCAGTTGCCGGCCAGCTTTGCGCCACAGCGTCTGGCGGAACTGGCCGGGTTCATCGATGGCCTGGAGCGGCCGCTGGCGGTGGAAGTGCGGCACCCGGAGTTCTTCACCAAGGGCGATGCCGAACGCATGCTCAACCGGCTGCTGCGCGAGCGTGGCGTGGAACGCATCTGCCTCGACCCGCGGGCCCTGTTCAGTTGCACGTCGACCGCTCCTGCGGTGCTGCATGCGCAGTCGAAAAAGCCCAAGGTGCCACCGCGCCCCGCAGCCTTCACCCAGTTTCCCCAGGTGCGCTTCATCGGTCATCCGGAGCTTGAGGCCAACGATCCTTTCCTTGAACCCTGGATCGACAAGGTCGCCGGCTGGATCGAAGAGGGGCGTACGCCCTACGTGTTCCTGCACACTTCGGACAACCGTCTGGCGGCTGAACTGGCGCGGCGTTTTCACGCCCGGCTGATGCAACGTTTGCCTGGCTTGCCCGCATTGCCTGAGTTATACAGAGAGCCCGCTGCGGAGCAACTCGGCTTGCTCTGAAGCGCCTTCACGGCCTTCTTCAGGAGCGAGCCAATGGACGCGCAAACCCTTCGAGCCACTACCTTCAGGGCCCTGCATGAACGTGCCGGAGCTTTCGTCATTCCCAACCCCTGGGATGCCGGTTCGGCGAAGATGCTCGCCAGCCTCGGCTTCGAGGCCCTGGCCACCACCAGCGCCGGCTATGCCTTTTCCCTGGGGCGCCCGGATGCCGAAGGTGCACTCAGCCTGGAGGACACGCTGGGCAACGTGCGCAGCATCGTCGGCGCCAGCAGCCTACCGGTGGCGGCGGACCTGGAAAACGGGTTTTCCGACAGCCCCGAAGGCTGTGCCCAGGCGCTGCTTCTTGCGGCGGCCAGCGGTGTGGTTGGTGCTTCGATCGAGGACGCCACGGGCCATGCCGAGCAGCCGATCTACGATTTCCAGCTGGCGGTGGAACGCATCGAGGCCTGCGTGGCGGCCGTTCGCAGTCTGCCCTTTCCCTTTACCCTGACCGCCCGGGCGGAAAACCTGCTGCACGGGCGTTATGATCTGGCAGACACCATTCGCCGCTTGCAGGCCTTTGCCGAGGCCGGTGCCGATGTGCTCTATGCCCCGGCCCTGGGCAGTGCCGAGGATATTCAGCAGGTGGTGCGAGCGGTGGCGCCCAAGCCGGTGAACGTGCTGATGTCGGGAGGCCTCAACCTCAGCGTGGCGCAACTGGCGGAGCTGGGCGTCAAGCGCATCAGTGTCGGTTCGGCCCTGGCGCGGGCCGCTTACGGAGCCTTCTACCGGGCTGCGCAAGATATCCATAGCCACGGGCGTTTCGATTTTGCCGACCGGGCGATGCCGTTCGGGCAGATCAATCAAATGTTCAAGCAGCCGTGAAACGGGAGTGTCTGTGCGGGTAGTGAAAGTCCTGGGTGCCTTGTTGTTGCTGGGCGCCCTGTTGTTGATCGGTGTCCGCCTGGGCTGGTTGCCCGTCGCGGACAGTTGGAATCCCTGGGCGCCGCTGGACGTGCGGGCCAAGCCCAACCTGTTGACCCGTTTCAAGCTGGCGCGGCTGCGGAATGACCCGCAACTGTGCGACCAGGTGCTGGCGGGCTCGGGTTTGCGTACCAGCCGCCAGCTCGACAGCCGCAGGGACGTCGCTTGCCCATTGAGCAATACCCTGCGTGTACAGGGTGGCGACGTGGCCCTGAGCAGCAGCTTTCTCGCCAGTTGCCCGCTGGCGGTGGCCTTTGCCCTGTATGAGCGCCATGGGCTGCAGTCGGCCGCGCAGGCGGTGTACGGCCAGCGGGTGGCGCGAGTCGATCACCTGGGCAGTTTCGCCTGCCGCAACATGTACAGCCGCGAGAGCGGTGCCCGCAGCCAGCATGCCAGTGCCAACGCCCTGGACATCGCCGGCTTTCGCCTGGGGGATGGGCGCAGCATCAGCGTGCTCCGGGATTGGCCCAAGGACAGCAATGAAGGCCGATTTCTGCGCCTGGCCCGGGATGGCGCCTGTGATGCGTTCAACGTGGTGCTGGGGCCGGACTACAACAATGCCCATCGCAACCACTTTCATCTGGATGTAGGGCCTTGGTGGGTGTGTCGCTGAGGCTGGGCTCAGGCGGCGATGCGCAAGTTCTGCAGGATCAGTGGGCGGGCCCAGCCGATATCGAAGTCCATCGCCCGCTGTTGCTCGATGAGTTCCTGAGGCGGGAACGGCTCGGCGGGTTTGTCCAGCAGGTCCAGTTCGAATTCGGCGATCGGCAGGTGCAGTGGGCGGGGCTCCGGCGCAGGGCCTGGAGCAGGAATCGGCTGGCCGGCGTTGAGCACGATCGGGCGTACCCAGCCACTTTCGAAATCCTGTTGGCGCTGCTGGGCCACGATCTCTTCTGGCGGGAAGGGCGGGGCGGGTTTATCCAGCAGGTCCATTTCAAACTCGGCGATAGGCAGGAACAGCGGCTCCGGCGGGCGGACCTCGGTGTCTTGCACGTCGCAATGACGCTGGTTGACGATCTGCGCCAGCACGTCGCTGCCGCCAGCCGGTTCAACCGGGCCATCGATGGCCACCGCCGGTACCGATTCAACGCTTGCGCCTTCACCCCGTTGCTCGGCCAGGGCCTGGGCAAAGAAGTCCTGCCACAGATGGCTGACGCCGCTCAGTGCCTGGGAGTTGCGCAGGCCATAGTCGCCGTGGGGCGAGATATAACCTATCGATGTGCGTTGAATGTCTGACATTGCTCTCGGTCGACGCTTGAGCTCTGGCAAAATGGCCGATAGTCCTGTTATCGGCAGTTTTTGCCGATCATTAATTTTTTGAGTGTGTTTTCAGATGAATGAGCAACCCGCAGCCTGCCGCATCAAAGTCGAGGCCCTGGGCGCCGGATTCGCCCCTGCGGCCGAGCAATGGGCCGAGCGCCTGGGGCTGGCGCTGCAGGTCGATGAGGCCGAGTTCGCCTTGCAAGTGGGTGAGCAGGGCCTGCAGTTGCAGCAATTGGGGCCGGACGCGCCCGGGCCGGTACGGGTGGATTTCGTCGAGGGCGGTGCGGCCCATCGGCGGCTGTACGGCGGCGGCAGCGGGCAGATGATCGCCAAGGCGGTGGGGGTGGCCCAGGGCGTGCGGCCACGGGTGCTGGATGCCACGGCCGGTCTGGGCAAGGACGGTTTCGTGCTGGCGACCCTGGGTTGCGAGATGAGCCTGATCGAGCGCCAGCCATTGATTGGTGCGCTATTGGAAGACGGCCTGGCCCGCGCTGCGCTGGACGCCGAGGTAGGGCCTATCGTGGCCCGCATGCACCTGCTCAAGGGCAATTCCATCGAGCTGATGCGCAACTGGCAGGGTGAACCGCCCCAGGTGATCTACCTCGACCCGATGTTTCCCCATCGGGAGAAAAGTGCCCTGGTGAAGAAGGAAATGCGCTTGTTCCGGCCACTGGTGGGCGATGACAACGACGCCCCGGCCCTGCTTGCCGCGGCCCTGGCCCTGGCCAGCCACCGGGTGGTGGTCAAGCGTCCGCGCAAGGCGCCGTGCATCGAAGGGCCCGAGCCCAGCCATGGGCTGGAGGGCAAATCCAGCCGCTACGACATCTACCCGAAGAAGGCCCTCAAGGCCTGAGCCCCCTGTAGCAGCCAGCTTGCCGGCGAAGGCGGTCTTCAGTCCGCTTCGCTGGCAAGCCCGCTCCTACATCAGCCAGCGCTTGCGCCTGCCGGTTTCTACGGCCGGTAGGCGCGGATGAACAGCGCCACCACTTCCTGCACATGCTCCTCTGCGGCGGCGCCCCTCAAGGGTTCGCCGCAGCCGTAGAGCAGGCGGAAATTCGCCCCGCCCTTGAGCATGCAGAAAAAGTGCTCGGCGGCGTTGCGCGGCTTGTCGATACGCAGGGTGCCCAGCTGATTGATCTTCGCCAGCAGCCGCTCCATGCCCTGCAGCACCCGTTCGGGACCGGCCTCGATGAAGATCTGCGAGAGCTTGGGGTCCTGGCTGCCCAGCGTCATGATCAGGCGGTGCAGGTTCACCGACTCGTCGCTGTTGATCAGATGGTGAAAGCCCCGGGCGATGTTCAGCAGGACATTCTCCACCGGCGTTTCGGGGGTCAGTTCGTAGATCAGCGTGGGCAGCTGTTCTTCGCACTTGGCCACCACAGCGGCGGTGAACAAGGTCTCCTTGTCATTGAAATGGCTGTAGACCGTGAGCTTTGAAACCCCGGCCTCAGCGGCGACCGCATCCATGCTGGTACTGGCGTAGCCATTGCTCAAGAACAGGACTTTGGCTGCTTCGAGAATGGCCTGGCGCTTGGCCAGATCCTTGGGCCTGCCTGGCCCAACGTTTGCGGAAATATTGTCGGACATTTTTTCGCTGTTAATACTGGACTGGTGAGTTTGCTATTAATAACATACCGGCCAGTATAAATATTCCAAGCACCATTAGCGAAAGGTCGCCGCCATGTTCCGCTATGCCTTGCCAGTCAGCCTGGCTTTTTTTCTGTCTGCTTGTGGGCACGAAGAGCCCGTTCAAATTGGCATCCGGCCGGCCATGGTGGTCCAGCCAGAGCCTTCGGCAAGAGCTTCGGACAGCTACCCGGGCGAGGTGCGCGCCCGCTATGAGCCGGACCTGGCATTCCGTATCGGCGGCAAGGTCAGCCGACGGCTGGTGGAGGAGGGCGAGCGGGTCAAGGCCAACCAGCCCCTGGCGGAGCTCGACCCGCAGGACGTGCGCCTGCAACTTGAAGCCACCCGGGCCCAGGTCACTGCAGCCAGCGCCAACCTCAACCTGGTGCGCGCCGAGCGTGATCGCTACAAGACCCTGCTGGAGCGGCAGATGGTCAGCCATTCCCAATACGACAACGCCGAGAACCTCTACCGTTCCGGCGAAGCGCGCCTGAAGCAGATCAAGGCCGAGTTCGATGTGGCCAACAACCAGGCCGGCTACGCGGTGCTGCGCGCGCCGCAGGACGGCGTGGTGGCCAAGCGCGCGGTGGAAGTGGGGCAGGTGGTGGCGGCCGGGCAGACGGTCTTCACCCTGGCCACCGATGGCGAGCGTGAGGTGCTGATCAGCTTCCCCGAGCAGAACTACGGCCGCTTCAAGGTCGGCCAGCCGGTATCGGTGGAGCTCTGGACCCAGCCGGGCCAGCGTTTCGACGGGCGCATCCGCGAGCTGTCGCCTGCTGCCGATCCCAAGTCCCGGACCTTCGCCGCGCGTATTGCCTTCACTGCCGGAAAGGTTCCCGCCGAGCTGGGCCAGAGTGCCCGGGTGTTCATCCAGAGCGGCGATGCGGTGCCGCTGTCGGTGCCGCTGTCGGCGTTGTCCGCGGAAGGCGGGGCGACTTATGTCTGGCGGGTGGATGCCAACAATACCCTGCACAAGACCCCGGTGCGGGTCGGCGCCTTCGGCGAGAAGAGCGTGCCGGTGCTGGAAGGGCTGAGCGCCAGCGATTGGGTGGTGGCCGCGGGGGTGCATGTGCTCCATGAGGGCTTGCAGGTGCGCCCGGTGGATCGCTCCAACCGCGTGGTCAATCTGGCGGCCAAGGAGTAATCCCCGATGGGTTTCAACCTTTCCGCCTGGGCGTTGCGCAATCGCCAGATCGTTCTGTTCCTGATGTTGCTGCTGGCCATTGTCGGTGCGCTGTCCTACACCAAGCTGGGGCAGAGCGAGGATCCGCCTTTCACCTTCAAGGCCATGGTGATCCGCACCAACTGGCCCGGGGCCACGGCCCAGGAAGTGTCGCGCCAGGTCACCGAGCGCATTGAAAAGAAGCTGATGGAGACTGGCGAGTACGACCGCATCGTGTCCTTCTCGCGGCCGGGGGAGTCCCAGGTGACCTTCATCGCCCGGGACTCGATGCACTCCAACGAGGTTCCCGAGCTGTGGTACCAGGTACGCAAGAAGATCAGTGATATCCGGCAGACCCTGCCGCCCGGTATCCAGGGGCCGTTCTTCAATGATGAGTTCGGCACCACCTTCGGCAATATCTATGCGTTGACCGGGCAGGGCTTTGACTACGCGGTACTCAAGGACTACGCCGACCGCATCCAGATCCAGCTGCAACGGGTCAAGGACGTGGGCAAGGTCGACCTGCTGGGCCTGCAGGACGAGAAAATCTGGATCGAGCTGTCCAACGTCAAGCTGGCGACCCTGGGCCTGCCCCTGGCGGCGGTGCAACAGGCCCTGGAAGAACAGAACGCAGTGTCCACCGCTGGGTTCTTCGAGACCCCGAGCGAGCGGGTGCAACTGCGGGTGTCGGGCAATTTCCAGACCGTGGAGCAGATCCGCAATTTCCCGATCCGCGTCGCCGGTCGTACCTTCCGCATCGGTGATGTGGCGGACGTGCGTCGTGGTTTCAACGATCCGCCCGCGCCGCGCATGCGCTTCATGGGTGAAGACGCCATCGGCCTGGCTGTGGCGATGAAGGAGGGGGGTGACATCCTGGTGTTGGGCAAGGCCCTGGAAGGCGAGTTCTCGCGCCTGCAGAAAAGCCTGCCGGCGGGGATGGAACTGCGCAAGGTGTCCGACCAGCCGGCGGCGGTGAAGACCGGGGTGGGCGAGTTCGTCCGGGTGCTGGCCGAGGCCCTGATCATCGTGCTGCTGGTGAGTTTCTTCTCCCTGGGAGTGCGGACCGGGATGGTGGTGGCCCTGGCGATTCCCCTGGTGCTGGCGATGACCTTCGCCACCATGTACTACCTGGGGATCGGCCTGCACAAGATTTCCCTGGGGGCGCTGGTGCTGGCCCTGGGCTTGCTGGTGGACGACGCGATCATTGCGGTAGAGATGATGGCGATCAAGATGGAGCAGGGCTTCGACCGGATCAAGGCCGCCAGCTTCGCCTGGACCAGTACCGCCTTCCCCATGCTCACCGGCACCCTGATCACTGCGGCGGGCTTCCTGCCGATCGCCACGGCCCAGTCCGGCACGGGCGAATACACCCGTTCGATCTTCCAGGTGGTGACCATTGCCCTGGTGGCCTCGTGGATTGCAGCCGTGGTGTTCGTGCCGTACCTGGGGGAAAAACTGCTGCCGGACCTGGCGAAGATCCACGCCGCCAAGCACGGCGCCGAATCCAATCCCCACGGTACACCCTTCTACCAGCGGGTCCGGCGGGTAGTGGGCTGGTGCGTGGAGCGGCGCAAGACGGTGATCGTCCTGACCATCCTGCTGTTCGTCGGCTCGGTGATGCTGTTCCGTTTCGTTCCCCAGCAGTTCTTCCCGGCCTCGGGTCGCCTGGAACTGATGGTCGACCTGAAGCTGGCGGAAGGCGCGTCCCTGAGCAACACCGCCGATGAGGTCAAGCGCCTGGAAGCCTTGCTCAAGGAGCATGCGGGCATCGACAACTACGTGGCCTACGTGGGCACCGGTTCGCCGCGGTTCTACCTGCCGCTGGACCAGCAACTGCCAGCCACCAGCTTTGCCCAGTTCGTGGTGCTGGCCAAGAGCATCGAGGAGCGTGAAGAGCTGCGCGGCTGGTTGATCGAAACCCTCAACGAGCAGTTCCCGGCGCTGCGCTCGCGGGTCACGCGCCTGGAGAACGGGCCGCCCGTGGGCTACCCGGTGCAGTTCCGGGTCACCGGCGAGCACATCGAGGAAGTCCGAGCCCTGGCGCGCAAGGTAGCGGCCAAGGTGCGAGAGAACCCCCATGTGGTCAACGTGCACCTGGATTGGGAAGAGCCCAGCAAGGTGGTCTACCTGAACATCGACCAGGACCGGGCCCGGGCCTTGGGAGTGAGCACCGCCAACCTGTCGAAATTCCTCCAGAGTTCGCTGATAGGCTCCACCGTCAGCCAGTACCGGGAAGACAATGAGCTGATCGAGATCCTGCTGCGGGGCACCCGCGAGGAACGCACCGAACTGTCGTTGCTGCCGAGCCTGGCGGTGCCTACCGAGAATGGCCAGAGCGTGTCCCTGTCCCAGGTGGCGACCCTGGAGTACGGCTTCGAGGAAGGGGTGATCTGGCACCGCAACCGCCTGCCCAACGTCACCGTGCGCGCCGACATCTACGGCAAGGAGCAGCCGGCGACCCTGGTGCAGCAGATCCTGCCGACCCTGGAGCCGGTTCGCGCCGAGCTGCCCGATGGTTACCTGCTGGAAGTGGGTGGCACGGTCGAGGACTCGACTCGGGGCCAGAACTCGGTGAAGGCCGGCGTGCCGCTGTTCATCGTGGTGGTGCTGACCTTGCTGATGATCCAGCTGCGCAGTTTCTCGCGCACGGCCATGGTGTTCCTCACGGCGCCCCTGGGATTGATCGGGGTCACCTTGTTCCTGCTGGTGTTCCGCCAGCCCTTCGGCTTCGTGGCCATGCTCGGGACCATTGCCCTGTCGGGGATGATCATGCGCAACTCGGTGATCCTGGTGGACCAGATCGAGCAGGACATCAAGGCGGGGCACAAGCCCTGGGATGCAATCATCGAAGCCACGGTGCGGCGTTTCCGGCCCATCGTGCTGACCGCCCTGGCGGCGGTGCTGGCGATGATCCCGCTGTCGCGCAGTGTGTTCTTCGGGCCGATGGCAGTGGCCATCATGGGTGGGCTGATCGTGGCGACGGCGCTGACCCTGTTGTTCCTGCCGGCGCTGTATGCGGCCTGGTTCAGGGTCAAGAAAACCTAGGAACCGGTATGCGGGAATACATCCTGTAGGAGCCGGCTTGCCGGCGAAGAGGCCCTTGGGGCAGGCGTTTGTCCTGGCGACGTCTTCGCCAGCAAGCTGGCTCCTACAGGTAGCGGGGAGGCTTACAGGGTGCCGAAGACTTTCTTGGCCAGGCTGGTGGCGGCTGCCGCCGGGTTCTGGCGAATGGTTTCTTCCTGCTTGCCGATCATTTCGAACAGGCCATTGAGGGCTTGTTCGGTCACGTAACTCTCGATGTTGGCGCTCTTGGCATCCAGCACGCCGAGCGTCGCAGCCTGGCCGGCGAAGGAGTTGTACTGCTTGGCCAGGCCGACCTGGTCAGTGGCCTGCTTGACGATCGGCAGGAACTTGGCGCGGATCTGCTCGCGGCTGCTCTTGTCCAGGTATTGGGTGGCGGAGTCCTTGCCGCCGGCAAGAATGCCCTTGGCGTCAGCCACGGTCATCTTCTTCACGGCATCCACCAATAGGGCCTGGGCTTGCGGGACAGCGGCCTCGGCAGCCTTGTTCATGCTGGTTTCAAGCTGATCGACCTGGTCGCCCATGCCGAACTGTTTCATTTTTTTCGCGACTTTGCCCAGGTTGCCCGGCAGCTCGATGCGCACCTCGGGGTTGTTGCTGAAACCACCTGGGGTGCCCAGCTGTTTGACGGCGATCTGCGCACCCTGGGTCAGGGCATCTTTCAGGCCACCGCTGGCGTCACCCTGGGACAGGTCGCTCAGGGACAGGGCCAGGGCGCTGGCGGAGATCAACAGGCCAGCGCACAGGCTGGTGAAACGAAGCGAAGTACGGAGCATGGCGGCTTCCTTGTGCAATAAGAATTAACGAACAGCGTCGACCCGCAGCTTCAAGGGCTGCGGATCGCTGCCGTCGAGTTTAACGGCGTTGTTTTCGGTGGTGATGAAGACCAGCTGGCCAGCCACTTCAATCCGCGCGCTGACCGAATAGCGGTGGCCGGGCTTGACCTGGGCCGGGTCGTAGCTGAGGTGAAAGGGCAGCGGCACCTGGCCCTTGACCGGACCGCTCTGCTCGGCCAGGACCACGGCAGGGGCGTCGGCCAGTGACACGTCCTGCAGGCTCACGCTCAGGGTGGCGGCCGGAGGCAGGGCGATGCGCTGCAAGTAGAAGACTTCGCCGTCGAGGCTGGCCTTGGCAGCGGGATTCATGGACTGGCAAGCGCCGAGCAGCGCGGTGGCGGCCAGCAGGCTGAGCTTTTTCATCGCGGATCTCCGTATCGAGGGCGCCGCAGCTGCTCCGGCGCCCGTAAGAATCTAGTCGTTTTGCGCAGGTGCCGCGAGCTGGTCGGCGGCGTCTTCGCTGCGGTGCAGGGCGACCTGGCGGATCGACAGGCGAATTTCTGCCGGCAGCACGCGCTTGGCGGCACCTTCGGCCAGCTCCCCCAGCGCTTCGTGGTAGCTCAGCTTGCCGGCTTCGTCGCGGCGCAGCACACCCTGGTCCAGCAGGGTCTGAATAAAGTGGCGGAACAGGCTCTTGTCGAAGAACTCCGGGGCATTGAGGCCATGCAGGATCGACAGGCGCTGGGCCATGACCGTGCACAGGTCTTCCAGCTCCTCGGCGCTGATGCTGTTCTGGCCGCTGTTGAGCAACAGGGAAATAGCCATGTAGAAGCGTTGCAGGGTCTGGGCAATGCTCTTGGACAGCAAGGTCAGCAGGACGAAATGCCGCGAGCTCGGGGCCGGACGCTGGTACAGGTCCTTCTCGAAGCGCAGCAGGCCCTGTTCGACAAAGGCCTCCAGCCACTGGTCCACCACCGCGTCCAGCTCATCCAGCGGCCAGCGGATGAACAGCTCCGATTGCAGGTAGGGATAGAGCGCGCGGGTATAGCGCAGGATCTGTTCGCGGCTCATGCGCGACGAGCTCTGGAAGAAGCTCGCCAGCAACGCCGGCAGGGCGAAGATGTGCAGCACGTTGTTGCGGTAGTAGGTCATCAGGACGGCGTTCTGCTCGTCCAGGTAGAGGATCTTGCCCAGGGCGTCGCTCTGTTCGGCCAGCAGGTCCATGTCCTTGACGTGCTGGATCAGAGCCCGGCCGTCGCCTTCGGGCAAGGTGGTGTGGGGCGAGTAGGGAACGCGACGCAGCAGTGCCAGGTACAGGTCCAGGACCCGCTCCATGGCGCGGTCGTCCAGGGCCAGGCGGGTGGTGGAAAGCAGGGCCAGGGCCACCAGGTTCACCGGGTTGATCGCCGCGGCTTCGTTGAGGTGCTGGGCCACCCGCTCGCCGAGACGGTTGGTGGTTTCATTGAGCCAGGCCGGGCGGTACTGCGGGCCCAGCTCCTGGGTCCGCCAGTCCGGCTGTTCCTGGTCGAGGAACTCCGCCAGCTTGATCGGTTCGCCGAAGTTCACTGCCACCTGGCCGAAGCGCTGCTTGAGGGCGCCGATGACCTTGAAGATGTCGAAGATCGACTCTTTCTTCTTGCTCGCGCCGCGCAGCTCGCCCAGGTAGGTCCGGCCTTCCAGCACCCTTTCATAGCCGATGTACACCGGCACGAAGACGATGGGCATGCGTGAGGAGCGCAGGAAGCTGCGCAGGGTGATTGCCAGCATCCCGGTCTTGGGTTGCAGCATGCGCCCGGTGCGCGAACGGCCGCCCTCGACGAAGTACTCCACCGGGAAACCCTTGGTGAACAAGGTGTGCAGGTATTCGTTGAACACCGAGGTGTAGAGCGGGTTGCCCTTGAAGGTGCGGCGCATGAAGAAGGCCCCGCCGCGACGCAGCAGGCCGCCGATCACCGGCATGTTGAGGTTGATCCCGGCGGCGATGTGCGGCGGGGTCAGGCCGTTGCGAAACAGCAGGTAGGACAGCAGCAGGTAGTCGATATGGCTGCGGTGGCAGGGCACGTAGATCACTTCGTGGCCCTGGGCGATCTTCTGCACGCCTTCGAGGTGGTTGACCTTGATCCCGTCGTAGATCTTGTTCCAGAACCAGCTCAGCACCACTTCCAGGAAGCGGATCGCGGTGTAGGTGTAGTCCGAAGCGATCTCGTTGCCGTAGCGCAGGGCCTGGGCCTTGGCTTTTTCCGGGGAAATCTTTTCGCGCTCGGCCTCGTCGAGGATCGCCTGTTTCACCAGGGGCTGGTTCAGCAGGCCCTTGACCAGGTTGCGCCGGTGGGAAATGTCCGGGCCGATGACCGCAGCCTTGAGGTTGCGAAAGTGCACCCGCAGGATGCGCTGGGCCATGCGCACGGTGCGCTCGTGGCCCTTGTTGTGTTCGATCAGCTCGCGCAGGTTGATCGGTGCGGAGAACTGCACTCGGGTCTTGCGTCCCAGGATCATGATGCTCAGCAGCCGGCGCAGGCGTCCGGTGACCGCCCAGCTGTCGGCGAACAGCAGCTTCCACGGGCTCGATTCGCTGTCCGGCGACTGGCCCCAGAACACGCTGACCGGAATGATCTGTGCATCTTCGGCGGCATTCTGGGTCAGGGCGCTGACCAGCCGGGTCAGGGTCGGTGGCGCCCCGCGCTTGTCCTGGCGGCCAAGCCAGTCGGGCTCCGGGGTCAGGTAGAAGAAGGCCGCCGGTTCCAGCAGGTTGCCCACCGACACCGGCAGTACCGGACGTGGCAGCCCGGCCTTGGTGCATTCGGTATCGACCACGGCGAGATCGGTCAGGGACGGGTTTTGCAGGACGTAGAACACCGGTCGGCTGCGGTCGAGGTCGAGGGTGAAGGACGACTGGTTGATGGTTTCCGAGCGGACCCAGAGGTACAGCAGTCGGCGCAAGGTGCCAAACACAAGACGGCGGATCGGGGAGCGGGTCATACGGCTTCTGCGTGAGTGAGTAGAAAACCGAGCAACTGCTCGGGGCCGGTAGTGTGCCGGATTCGCCGAAAATCGGCAAAAAAGCGCCGAAACAAGATTGAGTTGAGAGTTTTTACGCCTGTCATATACTCGGCCGACTCTCCCGCGGTCGTATCGCTTCCACTCATAGAGAGGCAGGCTGGGGGAAAGTTCTCAGGGTTTGGTTGCAGTGCGCCAATCCAATAATAAAAAAATGAGGTATGGATTCATGACTACTCGTGAGACAGGCAACGTGAAGTGGTTCAACGACGCCAAGGGCTACGGTTTTATCCAGCGTGAAGGCGGGGCGGACGTTTTTGTCCACTACCGGGCGATCCGTGGCGAAGGCCACCGCTCCCTGACCGAAGGCCAGCAGGTGGAATACGCTGTGGTCGAAGGCCAGAAAGGTCTGCAAGCCGAAGACGTCGTCGGCCTGTAACCCACCCTGTAGGAGCTGGCTTGCCAGCGAAGGCGCCCGTCTATCGAACGCAAGTATTGAAGGCCTCTTCGCCGGCAAGCCGGCTCCTACGGGTATGCACTGTTCAGGCAGTGCGCCAGGTAATCTCTTCTTCACCGTCGGCGCTGATGCGAATCCAGCGATCGGCGGACTCTTCACCCTCTTCCTCGACCCAGCTGCCCGGTGCGCAGCGCACCTCCACATTCAACGCGGCAAAGGCGGCGCGGGCGCAGGCGATGTCGTCATCCCACGGGGTCTGGTCGCTTTCCAGGTACAGGCTGTTCCACTTGCCCACGGCCTTGGGCAGCCAGGTCACGGGCACCTGGCCTGCGGTGCATTTGTAGGTCTGGCCTTTTTGTACCCAGTCGCTGCACGGGCCAAGCACGGCGCCCAGCCAGGCGGCGATGGCCTTGTAGTCGACGTCGGCGTCTTTCAGGTAAATCTCGATATCGGGCTGGCGCATGGATGTCCTCATTGCCGGTCTGAAAAATCCATTCGCGGATTTCTTCGGCCGCGAGCACAGGCTCGGGGCCTTGGGTTTTAGTGGGTTATTGCAGCACGAAGTAATCGTAGCGCATCGATACGCTGACCTCGAAAGGCTCGGCCTGCTCGATCACCGCGGCGCGGCGCTCGGCGCTGGCGCGCCAGCCATGGGGCGTCATGGCCAGCAGGTTGGCGCGGTCTTGCGGGCGTTCCAGGTGCAGCTTGAACTCCAGGGTTTCGCTGTGGGCCAGGGCCATGCCTTCGGGCACCAGGGCCAGGTGCTTGTCGTCGGTGTATTCGCGCACTTCGTCGTACAGGCGTTCGCGCAGTTCCATCAGGTGGCCGCTGGTGGGACCTACCTTCATCAAGCCGCCGCCGGGGCTGAGCAGGCGCTTGGCCTCCAGCCAGTCGAGGGGGCTGAAGACGCTGGCCAGGAACTGGCAGCTGGCGTCCGCCAGGGGGATGCGCGCCATGCTGGCGACCATCCAGGTCAGTTGCGGGGCACGACGGCAGGCGCGCTTCACCGCCTCCCGGGAAATATCCAGGGCGTAGCCATCGGCAGCGGGCAGGGCCTGGGCCAGTTGCGCGGTGTAGTAACCCTCGCCACAGCCGATGTCGACCCAGCGCTGGGGTGCGCGTTCTGCCGCCAGCTCCGCCAGGCGCCGGGCCACCGGGGCGTAGTGCCCGGCGTTGAGAAAGTCGCGGCGGGCCTCGACCATGGCCTGGTTGTCGCCCGGGTCACGGCTGTTCTTGTGCTGCACCGGCAGCAGGTTCAGGTAGCCTTGGCGTGCCCGGTCGAAACGATGCCCGGCCGGGCAGACCACGCCGTTGTCCACGGCGTTCAGCGGGGCACTGCAGAGAGGACAGGCAAGCATCAGGCGAGCAACTTGATCAGGGTCTGGTAGTAGATTTCGGTCAGCACATCGAGGTCGCTGGCCAGTACCCGCTCGTTGACCTGATGGATGGTGGCGTTGACCGGGCCCAGTTCCACCACCTGGGTGCCCAGGGTGGCGATGAAGCGCCCGTCGGAGGTGCCGCCACTGGTGGAGGCCTTGGTGTCGCGCCCGGTGACCTGCTTGATGCTGGCCGATACCGCGTCCAGCAGGGCGCCGGGTTCGGTGAGGAACGGGAGACCGGACAGGGCCCACTCTACATGCCAGTCCAGGCCGTGCTTGTCGAGGATGGCCGCGACCCGCTGCTGCAGGCCTTCCACCGTGGATTCGGTGGAGAAGCGGAAGTTGAACAGCGCGGTCAGTTCACCGGGAATCACGTTGGTGGCGCCGGTCCCGGAATTGAGGTTGGAGATCTGGAAACTGGTGGGTGGGAAGAAGGCGTTGCCGTCGTCCCAGTGCTCCGCCGCCAGCTCCGCCAGGGCCGGCGCCGCCAGGTGGATCGGGTTCTTCGCCAGGTGCGGATAGGCCACGTGGCCCTGCACCCCGCGCACGGTGAGCTTGGCGCCGAGGGAGCCGCGGCGGCCGTTCTTGACTACATCGCCCACCAGGCTGGTGCTCGAAGGCTCACCGACGATGCACCAGTCCAGGCGCTCCTTGCGTGCCGCCAGGCGCTCCACCACGGCCTTGGTGCCATGGTGCGCGGGGCCTTCTTCGTCGCTGGTGATGAGGAAGGCTACCGAGCCCTTGTGGTCTGGGTAGTCGGTGACGAAACGCTCAGCGGCCACCAGCATGGCCGCCAGGCTGCCCTTCATGTCCGCTGCGCCACGGCCGCAGAGCATGCCGTGCTCGTCGATCAGAGCGTCGAACGGGTCGTTCTGCCAGGCCTTGACCGGGCCGGTAGGCACCACGTCGGTGTGGCCGGCAAAACACAGCACCGGGCCTTCATGCTGGCCATGGCTGGCCCAGAAGTTGTCCACGTCCTCGATGCGCATCGGTTCCAGCTTGAAGCCGGCATCCCCCAGGCGCTGCATCATCAGCTTCTGGCAGTCGGCGTCGACCGGCGTCACCGAGGGGCGACGGATCAGATCACAGGCAAGTTGCAGGGTCGGCGAAAGCTCGGCATGGGCCGTCATGGGTAACTCCGGTGCAAGGCATTGTGCAGGAGCCGGCGGGGCGGCGAGGGCGGTTTAATCGATACACCGCGTTGCTTGGTTCGCTGGCAAACCAGCTCCTACAGGGTTGGGCGAGGCGCGCAAAATGGCGGATATCTTAAAGCAAAACGGCGGCCAGAGGCCGCCGTTTAGTGCTTTGGATCGATTTAGGCTGCGGGAGCCGGCTGGCTTTCTTCCGCCGGTTTTGGCAGCGACGAAAGGAAGGCCATGACCAGCGCTGCCACGTAAGGCAAAGACTGCACCAGGAGCATGGTCACCCAGAAGCGCATGTCGTTGCTCGGCAAGCCCTGCACCAGGAAGATCCCCAGCGCCGCGCCCCACAACAGCAGCATGATGAACAACTCTTCCCGGGCTTCCGAGATCGCCACCCAGAAGCCGTGGTTGTCGGCGTTCTTCGGGGTGCGGAAGAACGGGATGCTGCTGGTGAAGAAGCCGTACAGCACCGCCTTGGCGATGGTGTGGGACAAGGCCAGGCCCGCCAGGGCCGCGCAGAACGCGTCCTTGAGGTTGACCCCCACCGCACGGCGGTAGAGGAAGATGATCTTGCCCACCTTGAACACGAACAGCGCCAGCGGCGGGATGGCGAAGATCAGCAGCGGCGGGTCGACCCGTTGCGGCACGATGATCATCGCCGCCGACCACAGCAGGGCACCGACGGTGAAGAAGATGTTCATGCCGTCCGCGACCCACGGCAGCCAGCCCGCGAGGAAGTGGTAGCGCTGGCCACGGGTCAGCTCGGTGTTCTTGCCGCGCAGCAGGCTGGCGGTGTGGCGCTTGATGATCTGGATCGCGCCATAGGCCCAGCGGAAACGCTGCTTCTTGAAGTCGATGAAGGTGTCGGGCATCAGGCCCTTGCCGTAGCTTTCGTGGTGGTACGCCGCCGACAGGCCTTTCTCGAACACCCGCAGGCCCAGCTCGGCGTCTTCGCAGATGCACCAGTCGGCCCAGCCCAGCTCTTCGAGCACTGTGCGCCGGGTCATGGTCATGGTGCCGTGCTGGATGATCGCGTCACGGTCGTTGCGGGTGACCATGCCGATATGGAAGAAGCCTTTGTATTCCGCGTAGCAGAGCTTCTTGAAGGTGCTTTCGTTCTGGTCGCGATAGTCCTGGGGCGACTGCACGATGGCGATCTTCGGATCGGCGAAGTGCGGCACCATGTGCTTGAGCCAGTTGCGGTCGACGCAGTAGTCGGAGTCGATCACCGCGATCACTTCGGCATCCTTGGCGGTGTGCGGCAACAGATAGTTCAGCGCACCGCCCTTGAAGCCGGCCAGGGGCGCGACGTGGAAGAACTTGAAGCGCGGGCCGAGGGTCTCGCAATAGGCCTGCACCGGTTCCCAGACCGCCGGGTCCTTGGTGTTGTTGTCGATGATCAGGACTTCGAAGTCCGGGTAATCGAGGTTGGCCAGGGCATTGAGGGTCTGTTTGACCATCTCCGGCGGCTCGTTGTAGCAGGGTACGTGGATCGAGACTTTCGGCCGGTAGCTGGAGTCCCCCTCCACCGGCAGGAATTCGCGCCGGCGCTTGTGGATCCACACCGCTTCGGCCAGTTCATGGGCCTCGGTCAGCAGCACGATGAACACCCCCAGCGCGCCGAGGGCCAGGAGGAAGCCCACCGTCAGGCTGAACCAGGTACTGTACTGCTGGCTGTAGTCGTAGCCGATCCACACCAGCACCGAACCGCAGAGGAACGCGATAAAGGTCAGGAAGGTCCGGCCGCGCTGGCGCAGGGCCGAGCCGTCGATCATCAGCAGGGTCAGCGACAGCAGCGCCAGCACCACCGAGCCGATGGCCAGCACCCGCCATTGCGGGATGGCCACCACCGGGCCTTCGAAGTTGAATTTCTGCTGGCGCGCGGCGTTGAACACGCCCCAGTAGGCGCCCACCGAGCCTTCGTCGCTGGCCTTCCACGGCTGGTCGAAGGCTTCGATGACAAAGTAGTTGTAGCCCTGGCGGTTGAGCTTGTTGACCAGGGTACGCAGGTAGATCGCCTGGTCCGCCGGGCTGGCGTCGGCGCCACCACGCATGCGGCCGTTGCTCGGCCAGCCGACCTCGGACAGCAGCAGCGGTTTTTTCGGGAACATCTTCTTCAGGTCCCGGGCGCGGTCGAGGACGAACTGCTCGGCCTTGTCCACCGGGATGAACTCCCAGTAGGGCAGGATGTGCGCGGCGATCAGGTCGACGTGCTTGGCCAGCCCCGGGTTTTCCTCCCAGACGTGCCATTGCTCCGAGGTGGTGACCGGAACTTTTACCGCGGCCCGCACCCGGTCGAGAATCACCGACAGTTGGTCGGCGGTGATTTCCTTGCGGAAGATCGCCTCGTTACCCACCACCACCCGCACGACGCTGCGGGAGGTATTGGCCAGTTCGATGGCGCGCATGATTTCCCGCTCGTTGCGCTCCAGGTCCGGGCTGATCCAGATCCCCAGGGTCACGCGCAGGCCGAACTCTTCCGCGAGCCTCGGGATGTCTTCCAGGCTGCCGTCCACCGAATAGGTACGGATGTTGTCGGTCAGCTTGCTCATGATCTCCAGGTCGCGACGCATTTCATCGTCGGACGGGTACTGGTCCTTCTGCGGGAACTGGCCCTGCTGGAAAGGCGAGTAGGAAAAACCGGAGATCTGTTCCGGCCAGTCGGGGGCCGAGACCGGGCGATTGATCAGCGCCCAGAAACCGGTGAACAGCGCGGCAATGGCCAGCACTATCACCAGGTTGAGTCCAAATTTACGCGATGACATAGCTATTTCGGGTTCCAAAAGGTGTGGAACGAGGGAAGGGTTGGCAGGCGCCAAACGGCGGGCATCCTACACCGGCCCTCAACTGAGCGTACAGCGCACAGAGGAAAGCCAGACCTTGGGCACTGTATTCGGGTTTAAGTTCTTTACTTGTAGCTTCAAGGTTAAAACTTGTCGCGTTGAGGCCCTATAATGCGCGCCGGTTTTTTAGGTGATGGTCATGAGTACAGAAGATCCACGGTTTGCCGGCGTCGCCCGTTTGTATGGCATTGAAGGCCTGGAGCGGCTGCGGGCGGCCCATGTGGCGATCGTCGGAGTCGGCGGGGTCGGTTCCTGGGCGGCGGAAGCCATCGCCCGTTGCGGGGTGGGCGAGATCTCGCTGTTCGACCTCGATGACGTCTGCGTCAGCAACAGCAACCGCCAGTTGCACGCGCTGGACAGCACTGTGGGCAAGCCCAAGGTCGAGGTCATGGCCGAACGCCTGCGCGGCATCAATCCGGACTGCAAGGTGCACGCGGTGCCGGACTTCGTCACCCGCGAGACCATGGCCGAGTACATCACCCCGGACATCGATTGCGTGATCGACTGCATCGACAGTGTCAATGCCAAGGCGGCGCTGATTGCCTGGTGCAAGCGACGCAAGATCCAGATCATCACCACCGGCGGCGCGGGGGGGCAGATCGACCCGACGCTGATCCAGGTCTGCGACCTGAACCGTACCTTCAATGACCCGTTGGCCTCCAAGGTGCGTTCCACCCTGCGCCGCGACTACGGTTTCTCGCGCACCGTAACCCGGCACTACAGCGTGCCTTGCGTGTTTTCCACTGAACAGCTGCGTTATCCGAAGCCGGACGGCAGCATCTGCCTGCAGAAGAGTTTTGTCGGCGATGGCGTCAAGCTCGACTGTGCCGGCGGCTTTGGCGCGGTGATGATGGTGACCGCGACCTTCGGCATGGTGGCGGCGACCAAGGCGGTGGACAAGATTGTCGCCGGCGTGCGCCGCCCGTCGGAACGCAGCAAACCCGCCGCCCCGTAGGAGCTGGCTTGCCAGCGAAGAGGGCCGCGAGGAGGGTGCAAGGCTTATGAGCCTGTTCGCCAGCAAGCTGGCTCCTACGGAGCTACGGGGCGCTGGCCAGTTCGCTCATGCGTTGCAAGACGGCGTTCAGGCCATTGCTGCGCGAAGGCGAGAGTTGGCGCGACAGGCCCAACTGGTTGAACCAGTCGGCCAGGTCCACTTCCCGCAACTGCTCTGCCGTCAGGCCATTGACCCGCGCCAGGAGCAGGGCCACCAGCCCGCGAATCAGCCGCGCGTCGCTGGCTGCGGCAAACTGCCAATGACCGTTTTCCAGGGCCGCCACCAGCCAGACCTGGCTTTCACAGCCGTGCACCCGGTTGGCCTCGACCCGGTCGGCCTCGCTCAGGGACGGCAGGCGCTCGCCCCATTGCATCAGCAGGCGCGCCCGCTGTTCCCAGCCGGCAGCCCCCTGGAAAATCTCTAGGGCGGCGACGGCATCCGCCGGCAGGCTCATCGCAGCAGCTCCAAGGCCTGATCCAGGGCTTCGAAGAAACGCTCCAGGTCCTCGGAATCGTTGTACAGCGCCAATGACACGCGAATCGCTCCGGCCAACCCCAGGCTCTTCATCAGCGGCATGGCGCAGTGGTGCCCGGCGCGTACGGCAATGCCTTGTTCGGTCAGCAGGTGCGCCAGGTCGGCGTTGTGCACCCCATCTACGACAAAACTGACCAGGGCCACTTGCGGCGAGCCCAGCAGGCGGATGCCATTGCGCGCCTGCAAGCCGTGCAGCAGGTAGGCGTGCAGCGCTGCTTCATGGTCGGCCAGTGCTTGCTGATCCAGGCCGGCGAGATAATCCAGGGTGGCACCCAGGCCGATGACCCCGGCAATCGGCGGCGTACCGGCCTCGAAGCCCAAGGGGGCGGGGCGGAAGCTGGCGTGCTGGTAATCGGCCTCCTGGACCATTTCACCACCGAACTGCCAGTGGCGCAGGCCCTTGAGTGCTGCATGACGGCCAAACAGCACGCCGACCCCATCCGGGCCGTACAGCTTGTGGCTGGAGAACACATAGAAGTCGCAGCCCAGGGCCTGCACATCGTGGCGGCCATGGACCACGCCCTGGGCGCCGTCGATCACCGTCAGTGCGCCCTGGGCCCTGGCCATGGCCAGCAGTGGGGTCAAGGGTTGCCAGGCTCCAAGCACGTTGGACAGCTGGCTCACCGCCAGCAAACGGGTGCGCGGGCCGATCAAGCGGCTTGCCGCGTCGACGTCGATCAGGCCGTCCGGGTCCAGGGGCAGGACCAGCAGCTTGAGACCGCGACGTTGGGCCAGTTGCTGCCAGGGCAGCAGGTTGGCGTGGTGCTCCAGGGCGCTGATGACGATTTCATCGCCCGGGGAAAATTGGTGCTCCAGGCCGTAGGCCAGAAGATTCAGCGCGGAGGTCGCGCCGTGGGTGAAGACGATCTGCCCACTGTCACCGGCATTCAGCCATTGGCCGACCTTGCTGCGGCTGTCTTCGAACGCTTGGGTGGCGTGGGCGCCGGGCAGGTGTTGCGCACGATGCACATTGGCCGCGCCATTGGCGTAGTAGTGCGCCAGCGCGTCCAGCAGGGCTTGGGGTTTTTGCGTGGTGGCGGCGTTGTCCAGGTACGTCTGGTCCTGGCGATGCAGGGCGGCGATGGCCGGGAAGTCGGCGCGCCAGGGGGAGGCTACAAGCATGGTGGCAGAACTCGTTTGAACAGGCCGGGCGCCGATGATAAGCGCCTGGCCGGTTCCAGTGAAACCGAATCGCTGCTTAGTTGTGAGCGTGCAGCGCTTCGTTCAGCTCGATGGCCGACTTGTGGGTCTTGCACTCCACGGCGCCGGTTTCCGAGTTGCGACGGAACAGCAGGTCCGGCTGGCCGGCCAGTTCCCGGGCCTTGAGCACTTTGACCAGTTGATTGTTCTCGTCCAGCAGCGCCACCTTGGTGCCGGCGGTCACGTACAGGCCCGACTCCACGGTATTGCGGTCGCCCAGCGGGATGCCGATACCGGCGTTGGCGCCGATCAGGCAACCTTCGCCGACCTTGATCACGATGTTGCCGCCACCCGACAGGGTGCCCATGGTGGAGCAACCGCCGCCCAGGTCCGAACCCTTGCCGACGAACACGCCTGCGGAAACCCGGCCTTCGATCATGCCCGGGCCTTCGGTGCCGGCGTTGAAGTTGACGAAACCTTCGTGCATCACGGTGGTGCCTTCGCCGATGTAGGCGCCCAGGCGGATCCGCGCACTGTCAGCGATACGCACGCCGCTCGGCACCACGTAGTCGGTCATTTTCGGGAATTTGTCCACCGAGAACACTTCCAGCAGCTCGCCGCGCAGGCGGGCTTCCAGTTGACGCTCGGCCAGCTCGCCGAGGTCGATGGCACCCTGGCTGGTCCAGGCCACGTTCGGCAGCAGCGGGAACACGCCGGCCAGGCTCAGGCCGTGCGGCTTGACCAGGCGGTGGGACAGCAGGTGCAGCTTCAGGTAGGCCTCTGGAGTGGAGGTCAGCTGGGCATCTTCGGCCAGCAGGGTCGCTACCAGCGGCTTGTGGCTTTCGGCCAGGCGGGTCAGCAGGGCTGCCTGGGTGGCGTCGATGCTTTTCAGTGCGTCGGCCATTTGCGCGGCCTGGGCGGTGGTGAACGTGATGGCCTGGTTGCCTTCGCTGTAGCCGAGGATCGGCGCTACGGCAGCGACGATTTCAGCCGCAGGCTGGAGCAGGGGCGATGCGTAAAACACTTCCAGCCAAGCGCCTTGACGGTTCTGGGTGCCGACACCGAATGCCAGGCTGAACAGGGTAGTGGACATGCAGTTACCTCTTGCGAAATTGATTGAGCAGGCTTACTTGAGCGCCGCTGCGTAAAGGTCTGGCTTGAAGCCAATCAGGGTCTTGTCTCCGAGATCGAGCACCGGGCGCTTGATCATCGAAGGTTGCGCGAGCATCAGTTCAACGGCTTTCGCCTGGTCGAGATCGGCTTTGCTTTCGTCATCGAGTTTGCGAAAGGTCGTGCCCGCGCGGTTCAACACCACCTGCCAGCCGTGCTCGTCGCACCACTGATTCAGGTGCTCACGGTCAATGCCGGAGGTTTTGTAATCATGGAAGTCATAGCTGACAGCGTGTTCATCGAGCCAGGTGCGCGCCTTTTTCATGGTGTCACAGGCTTTGATGCCGAAAAGGTGCAACGTTTTGCTTGAAGCGGTCAAGGAATTGCCCCCTTTGGAGATGCTGGAGATGAAAGGTCACGGATTATGCCACGACCGCGCCGATTCGGCGTCGGCTGCTGCGGGGCTTTGTCGCATTGTGTTTCCGCGCCCAGGCGCCGTTGCGACTTTTGTGCAGCGGCGTAAACGCAGCTTAAGCGGCTAATATGGCACTTCTGCGGTGAATTCCTGCCGCCGTTGTGTGTCTGCTTTGAAGTTTCAGATCGGGAAGCCCGCTTTATGCAAACCGCCTATACCGTCCTCATCCTGCTGATGCTGGTGAGCCTCTCGCGTCTTGTCGGACGGGTGATTCCACTGCCGCTGCCCCTGGTGCAGATTGCCGCCGGCGCCTTGCTGGCCTGGCCGACCCTGGGGCTGCACGTGGCCCTGGACCCGGAGCTGTTTCTCTTCCTGTTCTTGCCGCCGCTGTTGTTTTCCGATGGCTGGCGCATGCCCAAGCGCGAATTCTGGCGCCTGCGCGGGCCGATCCTGACCCTGGCAGTAGGGCTGGTGCTGTTCACCGTGGTGGGCGCCGGCTACTTCATCCATTGGCTGCTGCCGAGCATTCCGTTGCCGGTGGCCTTTGCCCTGGCCGCCGTGCTTTCGCCCACCGACGCCGTGGCGGTATCGGCGATTTCCCAGAACCGCTTGCCCACGCCCCTGATGCACATGCTCCAGGGCGAGGCTCTGATGAATGACGCCTCGGGCCTGGTGACCTTCAAGTTCGCCCTGGCAGCGGCGGTGACCGGGGTGTTCTCCCTGGCCAACGCCAGCCTGACCTTTATCCTGGTGGCGGTGGGCGGCCTGGCGGTCGGCGTGGCACTGAGCTGGCTGGTGGGGCGCCTGCGGGCCTGGATGATCGCCCGAGGCTGGGATGACCCGGCGACCCACGTGGTGTTCATGCTGCTTTTGCCGTTCGCCGCCTATGTGCTGGCCGAGCGCCTGGGAGCCTCGGGCATTCTCTCGGCGGTGGCGGCGGGGATGATGCAGAGCTGGCTCGACCTGCTGCCGCGCCAGACCAGCACCCGGCTGCTCAATCGCAGCGTCTGGTCACTGCTGGAGTTCGCCTTCAACGGCCTAATCTTCCTGCTCCTGGGGTTGCAGCTGCCGGACATCATCAAGGCCGTGGTCAGTCACGAGACCTCGCTGTGGCCGACCCTGTTCTACCGTTGCCTGGATGTGGTGGCGATTTTCCTGGTGCTGCTGGTGTTGCGTTTCATCTGGGTGCAGAGCATCTGGCGCCTGTCCGGCCTGCTGCGGCGCTGGCGTGGCAAGGGCGAATTGACCCTGGTGCCGACCGCCCGTTCCTGCTGGTTGCTGACCGTGGGTGGAGTGCGCGGGGCGGTAACCCTGGCCGGTGTGATGTCGGTACCGTTGTTTCTAGGTGCCGGCGAAGCCTTTCCGGAGCGCGACCTGCTGATCTTCATCGCTGCCGGGGTGATCCTGCTGTCCCTGGTGGCGGCCTGCATTGCCCTGCCGCTGCTGCTGCGCGGCATTGTGAAGAGCCCTGACGACAAGCGCCGTGGGGAAGTGCGGGATGCCTGGCGCAAGACTGCCGAAGCGGCGATCCATGCCCTGGAAGCCGAAGAGGTGGCTGACACCGGTGAAACCCCGGATGCTGCCCAGGCGGCCCTGGCCACCGAACTCAAGGGGCGCTTGATGGCCGAGTACCGGCATCAGTTGGAGGTCTACAACGATTCCGCCGAGGCCCAGGCCCTGGCGTTCCAGATGGACTTGCTGGAGCGGCGCCTGCGGATCAAGGCCCTGCGTGCGCAACGGCTGGAGCTGTATCGGCTGAGCCGCCAGCATCAGATTGGCGACGATGTGCTACGCGAAGTACTGGCCGATCTGGATATGAGCGAGGCCAATCTGGGGCAGGTGAAGTGAGGTGTTCGCCGGCAGTCGGCTCCTGCTGTGGGAGCCGGCTTGCCGGCGAAAGGCCTCAAGCGCGACGCAGCACGAAATCGCGAATCCGTTCCGCTGCTTCCACGCATTCCGCCAGCGGCGCTACCAGCGCCATGCGTACCCGGCCGGCGCCCGGGTTGGTGCCGTCCACATCCCGCGACAGGTAGGAGCCTGGAACCACGGTCACATGCTCCTGTTCGAACAGGTCGCGGCAGAAGGCTGCGTCATCCCCGGCCACGTTCGGCCACAGGTAGAAGCTGCCGTCCGGGCGCTGCACATCCATCACGGGCGCAAGGATCGCCAGCACCGCGTCGAATTTCTCCCGGTACAAGGCGCGGTTGGCGCGCACGTGCACTTCGTCGTTCCAGGCGGCGACGCTGGCCAGTTGGGTCTGCACCGGCATGGCGCAGCCGTGGTAGGTGCGGTACAGCAGGAAGCCCTTGAGAATCTCGGCATCACCGGCGACGAAGCCCGAGCGCAGGCCCGGCAGGTTGGAGCGCTTGGACAGGCTGTGGAACACCACGCAGCGCTTGAAGTCCTTGCGGCCCAGTTCGACGCAGGCGCTGAGCAGGCCCGGGGGCGGTGTCTGTTCGTCGAAGTACAGCTCGCTGTAGCACTCGTCGGCGGCGATCACGAAGTCGTGCTCGTCGGCCAGCGCGATCAGCTTCTTCAGGGTGTCCAGCGGGATCAGCGCGCCGGTGGGGTTGCCCGGCGAGCACAGGAAGAGGATCTGGCAGCGCTGCCAGATCTCCGCCGGCACAGCGTCGAAGTCCGGGTTGAAGCCGTTTTCGTCCAGGCACGGCAGGTAGTGCGGCTTGGCCCCGGCGAGGAAGGCCGCGCCTTCGTAGATCTGATAGAAGGGGTTGGGGCTGACCACCAGGGCGTCTTCGCCGCGGTTGACCACGGTCTGGGTGAAGGCGAACAGCGCTTCGCGGGTGCCGTTGACCGGCAGTACATTGCGCGCCGGGTCGAGCCAGCCCGCGGGCACGCCAAAGCGCCGTTCGCACCAGCCGGCGATGGCTTCGCGCAGGGCCGGGATGCCCAGGGTGGTGGGGTAGACCGCCATCTGATCGAGGTTGCTGGCCAGGGCTTCGGCGACAAAGCTTGGCGAGCGGTGCTTGGGTTCGCCGATGGACAGGGCGATGGCGCGCTTGTCCGGGTTGGGCGTCACGGTGCCGAGCAAGGCGCGCAGCTTTTCGAACGGGTAGGGCTGCAACTGGTTCAGAGCGTTGTTCATGGAGGCGGTATCTCACTCAAAGCGGTGGTTCGGACCCGTCAGATGCTCAGGCGGGTCATTTCGATAGTCGGTTCGTGGCTGACGCTCAACTGCTCGACGATCGCATCCTGCAAGCGGCTGCACAGCTGGGGGTCGGACAGGGGCTGGTTGTGCGCATCGGTGATGAAGAACACGTCTTCCACGCGCTCGCCCAGGGTGGCGATCTTGGCATTCTGCAGCGACAGGTCGAACTCCAGGAAAATCTTGCCGATCCGCGCCAGCAAACCCGGGCGATCCGGGGCGCTGAGTTCCAGCACGGTCACCGGGCGTTGGGCGTCGTTGTGGATAGTCACCTCGGGGGCGAAGGCAAAATGCTTGAGCTGGCGCGGCACCCGGCGCTGGATGATGGTCGGGTAGTCGTCGGGGTTGCGCAGGGCGTCGGTCAGGCCCTTGCGGATCTGCTCGACTCGCTGCGGGTTGTTGCCGATGGATTCGCCGTCGTTGTCCAGGACGATGTAGGTGTCGAGGGTGAACTGGCTGCTGGAGGTGATGATGCGCGCGTCATGGATGTTCAGGTTGAGCTGGTCCATGGCGGCCACGGTCACCGCGAAGAAATCGTGCTGGTCCGGGGCGTAGATGAAGATCTGGGTGCCGCCCTCGAACTCGCGCTGGGTGATTTCCTTGATCAGCACCAGCGGCCCGCCGTCGGCCGGCTGCTGGAGGATCGCGTCGCTGTGCCAGGCCACGTCGCCGGCGGTGTGGCGCAGGAAGTAGTCGTCCCCCAGTTGGGACCAGAGTTGTTCCACTTCGTCCGGGTCGGTGCCGTTGCGCACCAGGATGTCCAGGGCGGCGCTCTGGGTCTGGCGGATCTGCTCTTCGCGGTCCACCGGGTTTTCCAGGCCGCGGCGCAGGGCTCGCTTGGTCTCGGTGTAGAGCTGGCGCAACAGGCTGGCGCGCCAGGAGTTCCACAGCGTCGGGTTGGTGGCGTAGATATCGGCGACGGTCAGTACGTAGAGGTAGTCGAGGCGGGTCTGGTCGACCACGATCTGTGCGAAATCGTGAATCACCTGCGGGTCGGACAAGTCCTTGCGCTGAGCCGTGGTGGACATCACCAGGTGGTTCTGCACCAGCCAGACGATCAGCCGGGTATCCCACTGCGGCAACTGGTGGCGCACGCAGAAGGCTTCGGCATCCACGGCGCCGATTTCCGAGTGGTCGCCATGACGGCCCTTGCCGATGTCGTGGTATAGACCGGCCAGGTAGATCAGCTCGGGCTTGGGCAGCTTGCCCATGAGCTTGCTGGCCAGCGGGAATTTTTCGGAGATCGGCGTGTACTGCATTTTGCGCAGGTGCTTGATCAGGTTCAGCGTGTGGGCGTCCACGGTATAGATGTGGAACAGGTCGTGCTGCATCTGCCCGACGATGAAGCCGAACTCCGGCAGGTAGCGTCCGAGAATGCCGTAGCGGTTCATCCGCCGCAGGTTGCGGTGGATGCCGATTTCGCACTTGAACAGCTCGATGAACAGGCTGGTGTTGCGGATATCGTGGCGGAAGTCGTCGTCGATCAGGTGCCGGTGTTCGCGCAGCAGGCGGATGGTGTCGGCGCGCACGCCCTTGATTTCCGGGTGCTGGGCCATCAGCACGAAGATCTCCAGCATGGCGAACGGCGTGCGCTTGAACACGTTGTCGTTGATCGCCTCGATGTAGCCGTCGTGCAGTTGGAAGCGCGCATTGATCGGCTGTGGCGGAGCCTCGTCCTCGGGGGCGAGGATCACCTCCTCGAAGTGCTGGATGATCAGGTCGCTCAACTGGGCGATGCTCATCACCACCCGGTAGTACTGCTGCATGAAGCTTTCGATGCTCTGTTTCGCATCTTCGCCCTCGAAGCCCAGCAGGGTGGCGATGGAGCGCTGGTGGTCGAGCAGCAGGCGGTCCTCGGCGCGCCCCGCGAGCATGTGCAGCGCGTAGCGGACCTTCCACAGGAACTCCTGGGACGAGGCCAGGAGCGCGTTTTCGCTTTCCACCAGGAAGCCTTCGCCGGCCAGGGCCCGCAGGTTCAGGGTGCCGTACTGGCGGCGCGCGACCCAGAGGATGGTCTGGATGTCCCGCAACCCACCCGGCGAGCCTTTGACGTTGGGCTCCAGGTTGTATTCGGTGTCGTTGTACTTGTGATGGCGGGCCTTCTGCTCGGCCCGTTTGGCCAGGAAGAAATCCTTGCTCGGCCACATGTGCTCGGTGCTGGTCACTTGCAGCATGCGCTGGCGCAGGTGCTCGGGGCCGGCAATGGTGCGGCTTTCCATCAGGTTGGTGATCACCGTCAGGTCGGCCCGCGCCTGTTCGGCGCATTCGTCCACCGAGCGCACGCTTTGCCCGACTTCCAGGCCAATGTCCCAGAGCAGGGTAAGAAAGCGTTCGATGGAGTCCCGGAAAATTTCGTGGTCGGCGCTGTCCAGGAGGATCAGCAGGTCGATGTCGGAATAGGGATGCAGCTCGCCGCGACCGTAGCCGCCGACCGCCACCAGGGCGATGTCGGCGTCGTCGCTCCAGCTGAACTGGTCCCAGGCCTTTTGCAGGATGTTATCGATGAACCAGGCGCGGTCTTCGATCAGCCGGCGGATCTCCCGCCCACTGCGAAAGCGCGTATCCAGCACTTCCCGTGCCTGGCGGATGGCCTTCTTGAAGGCGGCGATAGGGCTGGCCTTCAGGGCCAGTTCCGCCTGGAACTGGCCGCGGTCGAAGAGTTCGGGGTCCACCTGCGGCATCGATTGGCTTTCCTTTCTATCTATAAGGTCGGGACGCAGCGTTGTGGATCAGGCAGACACCCGGGCGATGGTGTCATCGCTGCGCAGGGTGAAGATCTCGTAGCCGGTCTCGGTCACCAGCAGGGTGTGTTCCCACTGCGCGGAGAGCTTGCGGTCCTTGGTGATGGCGGTCCAGCCGTCGCCCAGGACCTTGGTGTCGGCCTTGCCCTGGTTGATCATCGGCTCGATGGTGAAGGTCATGCCGGCCTTGAGTTCCATGCCGGTACCGGCACGGCCGTAGTGCAGGATCTGCGGCTCTTCGTGGAACACCTTGCCGATGCCGTGGCCGCAGAACTCGCGAACCACCGAGAAACCGTTCTTTTCCGCGTGCTTCTGGATCACTTCGCCGATGTCGCCCAGGCGGCAGCCCGGTTTCACCAGTTCAATGGCCTTGTACATGCATTCCTGGGTGATCTGCGACAGGCGCTCGGCCCAGACCGGCACGGTGCCAACGTGGAACATGCGGCTGGTGTCGCCGTGGTAGCCGTCCTTGATGACGGTCACATCGATGTTCAGGGTGTCGCCATCCTTCAGCGGCTTCTCGTTGGGAATGCCGTGGCACACCACGTGGTTGATCGAGGTGCAGATGGATTTGGGGAAGCCCTTGTAGTTCAGCGGGGCAGGGATCGCACCCTGCACATTGACGATGTAGTCATGGCAGATGCGGTCCAGTTCTTCGGTGGTGACACCGGGTTTGACATGCTCGGCAATCATTTCCAGCACGTCGGCGGCCAGTTTGCCGGCGACACGCATTTTGGCGATGTCCTCGGGAGTTTTGAGGGTGACGGTCATACAGGCTCTCTTGACGCCCAGGGGCGCGATAAACACGGAAATGGCTCGAAAACCCGCATGCGCAAGGCTTGGCCTACGATGGGCCAGCAAGGTTTTCAAAAGCCGCAAAGGTGCGATTCTAACAGAGGCTCAGCGCAAATCTGAGGTTCTGCTGGCGCTTCTCTCCATACAATGGTGCATTCTGGACCGATTCCAAGAGGCGGGCAAAATGCCTGCGGATCGCCGAGTGTGAATCCGGGTTCCGTTTTTGCCCTTGCTGTGGTATAAAATGCGCCGCTTTCCGGGGATGCCCCGAAAAGCTCAAACCCACACACGTGTCGACACGATGACCTGGGTGCCCTCAGCACAAGCTGTTGGTTGGTCATTGGGATACGTGGAGGCCTAACCCGACTTATTAAGGAACTATCATGTCCCAAGTCAACATGCGCGATATGCTGAAGGCCGGTGTGCACTTCGGTCACCAAACCCGTTACTGGAATCCGAAAATGGGCAAGTACATTTTCGGCGCGCGCAACAAGATCCACATCATCAACCTTGAAAAAACCCTGCCAATGTTCAACGAAGCTCTGACTTTCGTAGAGCGTCTGGCCCAGGGCAAAAACAAGATTCTGTTCGTCGGCACCAAGCGTTCCGCTGGCAAGATCGTTGCTGAAGAAGCAGCACGTTGCGGTTCGCCGTACGTTGATCACCGCTGGTTGGGCGGCATGCTGACCAACTACAAAACCATCCGTGCTTCCATCAAGCGTCTGCGTGACCTTGAAGTGCAAGCAGAAGACGGCACCTTCGCCAAGCTGACCAAGAAAGAGGCGCTGATGCGTACTCGCGATCTGGAAAAGCTGGATCGTTCCCTGGGTGGTATCAAGGACATGGGCGGCCTGCCTGACGCACTGTTCGTGATCGACGTTGACCACGAGCGCATCGCGATCACCGAAGCCAACAAGCTGGGCATCCCGGTCATCGGCGTTGTCGATACCAACAGCAGCCCGGAAGGCGTTGACTACATCATCCCAGGCAACGATGACGCCATTCGCGCCATCCAGCTGTACATGGGTTCGATGGCTGACGCTGTGATCCGTGGTCGCAACAACGTTGCTGGCGGCACCGAAGTGTTCGAAGAAGCTGCAGCACCGGCGGCTGAAGCCTGAGTAACTGACGCGTAGCGTTGACTCAGCACGCAAAAAGGGGGCTTGGCCCCCTTTTTGCCAACTCGAAAATCATTTCGTCGTCGTGCCCCGACAGTTTCTGTAATGCGGGGCTGTTATGAAGTGGTTTCGGGGCAATGCCCAAGAATTGAGCGCCCGTTCGATCGGGTGGAATGGTTGAAAACCTATCCAAGAGGATTTTGAAAATGGCAGAGATTACTGCAGCGTTGGTCAAAGAACTGCGCGAGCGTACCGGCGAAGGCATGATGGACTGCAAAAAGGCCTTGACCAAGGCCGGCGGCGACATCGAAAAAGCCATTGATGACATGCGTGCTTCCGGCGCCATCAAGGCTGCCAAGAAAGCAGGCAACGTTGCTGCTGAAGGCGCTATCGCCATCAAGGACGACGGTAAAGCCGCTGTCCTGCTGGAAGTCAACTCGCAGACCGACTTCCTGGCTCTGCAGGACGATTTCAAGGCATTCGTTGCCGCTAGCGTGGAAAAGGCTTTCGCTGACAAGCTGACCGACGCCGCTCCGCTGATCGAAGCTCAAGAAGCTGCCCGCCTGATCCTGGTTGGCAAGACTGGCGAGAACGTCAACATCCGTCGTCTGGCTCGCGTTGAAGGCGACGTGGTCGGCACCTACCTGCACGGCAACAAGATCGGTGTTGCGGTTGTTCTGAAAGGCGGTTCCGTTGAACTGGCCAAAGACATCGCCATGCACGTAGCGGCCAGCAACCCTGAGTTCCTGCTGCCATCGCAAGTTTCTGCTGAAGCGATCGAGCGTGAAAAGGCTGTGTTCCTGCAGCTGAACGAAGACAAGATGAAAGGCAAGCCAGCCGAAATCGTTGAAAAAATGATCGCTGGCCGTATCAGCAAGTTCCTGGCCGAAGCCAGCCTGGTTGAGCAAGCTTTCGTCAAGGACCCAGAAATCACCGTAGGTGCTCTGGCCAAGAAAGGCGGCGCTGAAATCGTTTCCTTCACCCGTTTCGCGGTAGGTGAAGGCATCGAGAAGAAAGAAGACAACTTCGCCGAAGAAGTTGCTGCACAACTGGCTGCTGCCAAGCAACAGTAAGACGGTTTTTTCAACTGTCGCCCAGAAGAGGCTGCCCGCTCACGCGCGCAGCCTCTTTTCAAATGGGCAGGGTAATTTAGTTGTTTATCCTCGGAACCGCCTTACAAAGTCGTGTTCTGATGGCGCTGTGACAGCGTCAAGCTAGAGTGAACGCAGGCTGTAAACAGCCCGCAAAGAATTTTTTAAATACGCCGCAGGAGAGATTCGCAATGGCTCAGCAGGGCAGTGGTTATCAAGCTCGCTATAAACGCATTCTACTCAAGCTTAGCGGCGAGGCCCTGATGGGCTCGGAAGAGTTCGGGATCGATCCCAAGGTGCTGGATCGCATGGCGCTGGAAGTCGGCCAGCTGGTTGGTATCGGCGTCCAGGTAGGCTTGGTGATCGGTGGTGGCAACCTGTTCCGCGGCGCTGCATTGAGCGCGGCCGGGATGGATCGGGTCACGGGCGACCACATGGGCATGCTGGCCACTGTGATGAACGCCCTGGCCATGCGTGATGCACTGGAACGTGCGAATATCTCGGCCATCGTGATGTCGGCTATTTCCATGGTCGGCGTGACCGATCACTATGACCGTCGCAAGGCGATGCGCCACCTGAACTCCAAAGAGGTGGTGATCTTCGCGGCCGGTACCGGCAACCCGTTCTTCACCACCGACTCCGCAGCCTGCCTGCGCGCTATCGAGATCGATGCCGACGTGGTGCTCAAGGCAACCAAGGTCGATGGTGTTTACACTGCAGACCCGTTCAAGGACCCGCATGCCGAGAAGTTCGATCATCTGACTTACGATGAAGTGCTGGATCGCAAGCTGGGAGTGATGGACCTGACGGCAATCTGCCTGTGCCGCGACCACAAGATGCCGCTGCGGGTATTTAACATGAACAAGCCCGGCGCCCTGCTGAATATCGTGCATGGTGGCGCTGAAGGAACCCTGATCGAGGAAGGCGAGCAATGATCAACGAAATCAAGAAAGACGCTCAAGAGCGCATGAAGAAATCCCTGGAGTCCCTGGCCCATGCATTCGGCCAGATTCGCACCGGCAAGGCTCACCCCAGCATCCTGGGCAGTGTGATGGTGCCTTACTACGGTACCGACACACCGTTGAGTGGCGTTGCCAACGTTACCGTGAAGGACTCCCAGACCCTGCAGGTAGTGCCGTTCGAGCGCAATATGCTCGGAGCCATCGACAAGGCCATCGGCAGTGCCGGTCTTAACCTCAATCCGACCAACCTGGGTGAGCTGCTGCTGATCAAGATGGCACCGCTGACCGAGGAAACCCGCAAGGGCTTCACCAAGCAGGCGCGTGCTGCCGCCGAGGATGCGCGGGTTGCAGTGCGCAATATTCGCCGCGATGCCCTGGGTGAGTTGAAGAAGCTGACCAAGGACAAGGAAATCAGCGAAGACGAAGAGCGCCGTGGCAGCGCCGAAATCGATAAGCTGATCAAGGACTTTGAAGCTCAGATCGCCAAGGCGACTGAGGAAAAAGAAAAGGACTTGATGGCCGTATAAGGGTCAGGCGTTTTCATGGAAAAGACCAAGCAGTCCGTGTTGTCCTCGGTGCCGCGCCATGTGGCGATCATCATGGACGGTAATAACCGCTGGGCAAAAAAACGCTTTATGCCGGGTGTCGCCGGGCATAAGGCGGGTGTCGATGCGGTACGTGCAGTGATCGAAGTGTGCGCTGAGGCCAAGGTCGAGGTGCTGACCCTGTTTGCCTTTTCCAGTGAAAACTGGCAGCGGCCGGCTGACGAAGTCAGTGCCTTGATGGATCTGTTCTTCAAGGCCCTGCGTCGTGAAGCCAAGCGCCTCAACGAGAACAACATCAGCCTGCGGATCATTGGCGATCGTTCACGCTTCCATCCCGAGTTGCAGGCGGCGATGCGCGAAGCGGAGGCCATTACCGCAGGTAGTGATCGTTTCATCCTGCAGATCGCCGCCAACTATGGCGGCCAGTGGGATATCGCTCAGGCCGCCCAGCGCCTGGCGCGCGAGGTCCAGGCCGGGCATCTGCGGCCCGAGGACATCACTCCGGGCCTGCTGCAGACCTGCCTGGCGACCGGCGACCTGCCGCTGCCGGACCTGTGCATCCGGACCGGCGGCGAGCATCGCATCAGCAATTTCCTGTTGTGGCAGCTGGCCTATGCCGAGCTGTATTTCTCCGACCTGTTCTGGCCGGACTTCAAACACGAAGCCATGCGTAACGCATTGGCCGATTACGCATCTCGCCAGCGACGCTTCGGTAAGACGAGCGAACAGGTCGAGGCTGGAGCCCGGGTTTAATGCTTAAACAACGAATCATTACTGCGCTGATCCTGCTGCCGATCGCCTTGTGCGGGTTCTTCCTGCTCGAAGGCTCGGGGTTCGCCCTGTTCATCGGCCTGGTGGTAAGCCTCGGTGCCTGGGAATGGGCACGCCTGGCGGGCTTCGAGGCGCAGCCGGCTCGGGTGGCCTTCGCCGTGGTGGTGGCGGCGCTGTTGTTCCTGATGCATCTGGTTCCGGGCGTTGCGCCCTGGGTGCTGGGGGCTGCGGTGCTGTGGTGGGCGCTGGCGACCTACCTGGTGCTGACCTATCCGCGTTCCAGCGAGCAATGGTCCGGTGCCGCACCCAAGTTGTTGATCGGCCTGCTGATCCTGCTGCCGGCCTGGCAAGGGCTGGTGTTCATCAAGCAGCTGCCACTGGGCAACTGGTTGATCATGGCGGTGATGGTGCTGGTGTGGGGCGCGGATATCGGTGCCTACTTCTCCGGCAAGGCCTTCGGCAAGCGCAAGCTAGCGCCCCAGGTCAGCCCGGGCAAGAGCTGGGAGGGCGTGTATGGCGGCCTGGCGTTGAGCCTGGTGATCACCGCGGTGGTGGGGCTGGTGCGTGACTGGCCCCTGGGGCAGATGATCCTGGGGCTGCTGGGTGCGGCGATCGTTGTATTCATTTCGGTGGTCGGCGACCTGACCGAGAGCATGTTCAAGCGCCAGTCGGGTATCAAGGACAGTAGCAACCTGCTGCCCGGTCATGGTGGGGTGCTGGACCGCATCGACAGCCTGACCGCGGCCATTCCGGTGTTTGCCGTGCTGTTGTGGATGGCTGCGCTGTGACGGCTGTACAACAGATCACGGTTCTGGGGGCTACCGGTTCTATCGGTCTGAGCACCCTGGATGTGATTGCCCGTCATCCGGATCGTTATCAAGTGTTTGCCCTGACGGGCTTCACGCGTCTGGCCGAGCTGCTGGCGTTGTGCGTAAAGCATGAGCCCCGTTTTGCGGTGGTGCCCGAGGCCGTGGTCGCCGGCCGCCTTCAGCAAGATTTGCGCGCCGCCGGCCTGGCTACCCAGGTGCTGGTGGGGGAGCAGGGGTTGTGCGAGGTGGCCTCGGCTCCGGAAGTCGATGCCGTGATGGCGGCGATTGTCGGTGCGGCGGGGTTGCGCCCGACTCTGGCGGCGGTTGAGGCTGGCAAGAAGATCCTGTTGGCCAACAAGGAAGCGCTGGTGATGTCTGGCGCGCTGTTCATGCAGGCAGTGGGCAAGAGTGGTTCCGTGCTGTTGCCTATCGACAGTGAACACAATGCGATCTTTCAATGCATGCCCGCGGATTTTTCCCGCGGGCTGAGTCGGGTCGGTGTGCGACGTATTCTTCTGACGGCTTCGGGCGGTCCTTTCCGTCAGACGCCTCTGGAAGAGCTTGAGCATGTTTCCCCCGAACAGGCCTGTGCCCATCCGAACTGGTCCATGGGGCGCAAGATCTCCGTGGACTCGGCAAGCATGATGAACAAGGGGCTGGAACTGATCGAGGCCTGCTGGCTATTTGATGCCAGGCCTTCCCAGGTCGAAGTGGTGGTGCACCCGCAAAGCGTGATCCACTCGCTGGTGGATTACGTCGACGGCTCGGTCCTGGCGCAGTTGGGTAATCCGGATATGCGCACCCCGATCGCCAATGCCCTGGCCTGGCCGGAGCGCATTGATTCCGGTGTAGCGCCGCTGGATCTGTTCGCCATTGCTCGCCTGGATTTCCAGGCACCCGACGAGCAGCGGTTCCCTTGCCTGCGCCTGGCACGGCAAGCTGCCGAGGCGGGTAACAGCGCTCCGGCCATGCTGAATGCGGCCAATGAGGTGGCGGTATCGGCGTTTCTCGAGCGGCGCATCCGCTACCCGGAGATCGCGAGTATCATCGATGAGGTTTTAACCCGTGAGTCTGTGGTCGCAGTCAATGAACTCGACGCAGTGTTTGCGGCAGACGCCAGGGCTCGAGTCCTGGCGCAACAATGGTTGCAGCGTAACGGGCGATAGGATTCGCGACCGGGGCGAGTGGCGGCGAATAGGATTGCGGAGAAAGTAGATGAGCGCGCTCTATATGATTGTCGGCACCCTGGTAGCCCTGGGTGTGCTGGTCACCTTCCATGAATTCGGTCACTTCTGGGTCGCCCGTCGCTGTGGCGTCAAGGTTCTGCGCTTTTCCGTGGGCTTTGGCATGCCCTTGCTGCGCTGGCATGATCGTCGCGGCACCGAGTTCGTCATCGCCGCTATCCCGCTGGGCGGCTACGTGAAGATGCTGGATGAGCGTGAAGGCGAGGTGGCTGCCGAGGAGCTCGATCAGTCCTTCAACCGCAAGTCGGTTCGCCAGCGTATCGCGATTGTTGCTGCCGGTCCGATTGCCAACTTCCTCCTCGCGCTGGTGTTTTTCTGGGCCCTGGCGATGCTGGGCAGCCAGCAGGTGCGGCCGGTCATCGGTGATGTAGAGGCTGGCAGTATTGCTGCCAAGGCCGGGCTCAGTGCCGGCCAGGAAATTGTCGCCATCGACGGCGAGCCGACTACCGGCTGGGCGGCCGTGAACCTGCAACTGGTGCGGCGCCTGGGTGAAAGCGGTGCGCTGCAGGTGCTGGTGCGTGAGCAGGGCGCCACTGTGGATTCGCCACGCCAGCTGGAATTGGATAAATGGTTGAAAGGGGCTGATGAGCCGGATCCGATTCGCTCCCTGGGCATTCGTCCGTGGCGTCCGGCCCTGCCGCCGGTGCTGGCTGAACTTGACCCCAAGGGCCCGGCCCAGGCCGCTGGCCTGAAGACCGGCGATCGTCTGTTGGCCCTTGATGGCCAGTCGCTCAATGACTGGCAGCAAGTGGTGGACTGGGTCCGTGTGCACCCTGATACGAAAATTGTGCTGCATGTCGAGCGCGATGGTGCTCAAATCGACGTCCCCGTGACCTTGGCCAGCCGCGGCGAAAGCAAAGCGCCAAATGGCTACCTGGGAGCCGGGGTGAAAGCGGTAGATTGGCCGCCGCAGATGCTTCGCGAGGTCAGCTACGGGCCGTTGGAGGCGATTGGTGAAGGGGCCCGACGGACCTGGACCATGAGCGTTCTGACCCTCGAATCGCTGAAGAAAATGTTGTTCGGCGAGCTCTCGGTAAAAAACTTGAGTGGACCGATAACCATTGCTAAAGTGGCGGGCGCTTCTGCCCAGTCGGGCATTGCTGATTTCTTGAATTTCCTTGCTTATCTGAGTATTAGCCTGGGTGTTCTGAATTTGTTGCCCATCCCGGTGCTGGATGGGGGGCATTTGCTGTTTTATCTGATTGAGTGGGCGCGTGGTCGTCCCTTGTCGGATCGGGTGCAAGGTTGGGGGATACAGATCGGTATCAGCTTGGTGGTCGGAGTCATGTTGCTTGCTCTGGTCAACGATCTGGGTCGTCTGTAACGCTTCGCTGAATTGCGAATCTGCCGCATTTTGCGGCAGTTTGTTTATTGCCAGTTGGAATAAGAAAGGACTTCATGAAACGTCTGCTGCTAACTGCGGTTCTCACCGTATTGATGATCGCCGAAGTTCACGCCGAGTCCTTCACTATCTCCGATATCCGCGTCAACGGCCTCCAGCGCGTTTCCGCGGGTAGCGTCTTTGGTGCCTTGCCGTTGAACGTCGGCGAGCAGGCGGACGACCGTCGCCTGGTGGAATCCACTCGTGCGCTGTTCAAAACCGGTTTCTTTCAAGATATCCAGCTGGGCCGCGATGGCAACGTCCTGGTCATCACGGTAGTCGAACGTCCGTCGGTTGCCAGTATCGAGATCGAAGGCAACAAGGCGATCTCCACTGACGACCTGATGAAAGGGCTCAAGCAGTCCGGCCTTGCGGAAGGTGAAATCTTCCAGCGCGCGACCCTCGAAGGCGTGCGCAACGAGCTGCAGCGTCAATATGTCGCTCAGGGTCGTTACTCGGCCAGCGTTGAAACCGAAGTCGTGCCGCAGCCACGTAACCGGGTTGGCCTGAAGGTCAAGATCAACGAAGGCACAGTCGCAGCCATCCAGCACATCAACGTGGTAGGCAACACCGTCTTCCCCGATGAAGACCTGATCGGTCTGTTTGAACTCAAGACCACCAACTGGCTGTCGTTCTTCAAGAACGACGACAAGTACGCCCGTGAAAAACTCTCCGGTGACTTGGAGCGCCTGCGTTCCTACTACCTGGACCGCGGCTATATCAATATGGATATCGCCTCGACCCAGGTGTCCATCACCCCGGACAAGAAGCATGTCTACATCACCGTCAACGTTAACGAAGGCGAGAAGTACAGCGTTCGTGACGTGAAGCTCAGCGGTGACCTGAAAGTCCCTGAAGACCAGGTCAAGGCGCTGCTGCTGGTGGAGAAGGGCCAGGTGTTCTCGCGCAAGCTGATGACCACCACTTCTGAACTCATCACTCGCCGCCTGGGCAACGAGGGTTATACCTTCGCCAACGTCAACGGCGTGCCTCAGCCTCACGATGAAGACCACACCGTGGACATCACCTTTGTGGTGGACCCGGGCAAGCGTGCCTACGTCAACCGCATCAACTTCCGTGGCAACACCAAGTCCGAGGACGAAGTGCTGCGCCGCGAGATGCGCCAGATGGAAGGCGGCTGGGCTTCGACCTACCTGATCGATCAATCCAAGACCCGTCTTGAGCGCCTGGGCTTCTTCAAGGAAGTCAACGTCGAGACCCCGGCCGTGCCGGGTGTGGATGACCAGGTAGACGTGAACTACGCGGTTGAAGAACAAGCGTCCGGTTCGATCACCGCCAGCGTCGGCTTTGCCCAGAGCGCGGGCCTGATCCTCGGTGGTTCGATCACCCAGAACAACTTCCTGGGTACCGGTAACAAGGTCAGCATCGGCCTGACCCGCAGCGAATACCAGAGCCGCTACAACTTCGGCTACGTAGACCCCTACTGGACCGCCGATGGCGTGAGCCTGGGCTACAACGCCTTCTATCGCACCACTGACTACAAAGACCTCGACGTCGACGTGGCCAGCTATGCGGTGGACAGCCTGGGTGCCGGCGTCAGCGTGGGCTACCCGATCAGCGAGACTTCGCGTCTGACCTTCGGTCTGACCGCGCAGCAGGACAAGATCAAGACCGGCCTGTACACCGTCGACGAAATCTTCGACTTCGTGAACAAGCAGGGCGACAGCTACCTGAACTTCAAGGCCTCGGCCGGCTGGTCCGAATCGACCCTGAACAAAGGCGTATTGGCGACCCGCGGTCACTCGCAAAGCCTGGTGCTGGAAACCACTACCCCGGGCAGCGACCTGTCGTTCTTCAAGCTCGACTACCGTGGCCAGTTGTTCACGCCGTTGAGCGAGAACTACACCATGCGCTTCCATACCGAGCTGGGTTATGGCGACGGCTTTGGTGATACCAAGGGCTTGCCGTTCTACGAGAACTACTATGCTGGTGGCTTCAACTCGGTACGTGGCTTCAAGGACAGCACTCTGGGCCCACGCAGTACTCCTAGTCGTGGTGTTGGTGTAACCGGTAACGTCGGTACGGCTGCCGACCCGGACCAGGATCCACTGCCATTCGGCGGTAACGTATTGATCCAGGGTGGTGCCGAGTTGCTGTTCCCGTTGCCTTTCGTCAAGGATCAGCGCTCGCTGCGTACCTCCTTGTTCTGGGATGTGGGTAACGTCTTCAACTCTCGCTGTGAAAGCACGTCCAACACCATTGCGGCGTCGAACGTGAAAACGCAGTGCAACGATATCAGCCTGAGCAATCTGGCCAGTTCGGTTGGTGTCGGTGTGACTTGGGTCACCGCTCTGGGTCCATTGAGCTTCGCCCTGGCGATGCCGATCAAGAAACCGGATGACGCTGAAACTCAGGTGTTCCAATTCTCTCTCGGTCAGACTTTCTAATAGCCTGATCCAAGATAACGACAATGGATTTTGTAGGAGTGCATCGTGCGTAAGTTGACTCAATTGGTTCTCCTGGCCACCGTTCTGGTCGCGAGCCCGGCATTTGCCGAAATGAAAATCGCCGTCCTGAACTATCAGATGGCCCTGCTGGAATCTGACGCAGCCAAGAAGTACGCCGTGGATGCCGAGAAAAAGTTCGGCCCTCAGTTGACCAAGCTGAAGACTCTGGAAAGCAGCGCCAAAGGCATCCAGGACCGTCTGGTGGCCGGTGGCGACAAGATGCAGCAGGGCGAGCGTGAACGCCTGGAGCTCGAGTTCAAGCAAAAGGCCCGTGACTTCCAGTTCCAGTCCAAGGAGCTGAACGAAGCCAAAGCCGTTGCCGACCGCGAAATGCTCAAGCAGCTGAAGCCGAAGCTGGACAGCGCTGTGGAAGAAGTCATCAAGAAAGGCGGTTTCGACCTGGTCTTCGAGCGTGGCGCAGTGATTGATGTCAAACCTCAGTACGACATCACTCGCCAGGTTATCGAGCGTATGAATCAGCTGAAGTAAGCCATGACCGCGACCATAAAGCTCGGCCAGTTGGCCGAGTTCCTCGGCGCCACCTTGAGTGGCGACGGGGAGAAGGAAATCACTGGGCTAGCCACCTTGCAGGAGGCTGGCCCAGCTCAGTTGAGCTTTTTGGCAAATCCCCAGTACCGCAAGTACCTGGTGGATTGCCAGGCCGGCGCGGTGCTGTTGAAGGCCGCGGATGCGCAAGCCTATGCCGGTGACGCACTGGTAGTGGCCGATCCCTACCTGGCCTATGCGCGCATTTCCCATTTGTTCGATCCCAAGCCAAAGGCACAGGCAGGTGTTCATCCTTCTGCGGTGATTGCCGCTGATGCGCAGGTAGATCCTGCGGCCAGCATTGGCCCCTTTGCCGTGATCGAGAGCGGTGCGCGGATTGCTGCAGGTGTGACCATCGGCGCTCACTGCTTTATCGGCGCCCGCTGCGAAATCGGCGAAGGTGGCTGGCTGGCACCACGGGTGACCCTGTACCACGACGTGCGTATCGGCAAGCGTGTGGTCATTCAGTCAGGTGCTGTGCTGGGGGGGGAAGGCTTTGGCTTTGCCAATGAAAAAGGCGTCTGGCAGAAAATCGCCCAGATTGGCGGCGTGACCATCGGTGACGATGTGGAAATCGGCGTCAACACGGCGATCGACCGCGGTGCCCTGGCCGATACCGTCATTGGCAATGGCGTGAAGCTGGACAACCAGATCCAGATCGCCCACAACGTCCAGGTCGGTGATCACACCGCCATGGCTGCTTGTGTGGGGATCTCCGGCAGTACCAAGATCGGCAAGCACTGTATGCTCGCCGGCGGCGTGGGCCTGGTTGGGCATATCGATATTTGCGACAACGTATTCCTCACCGGGATGACCATGGTGACTCACTCGATTACCGAACCGGGCGCCTACTCTTCCGGTACGGCCATGCAGCCTGCTGCCGAGTGGCGCAAAAGCGCGGCCCGCATCCGCCAGCTGGATGACCTTGCACGGCGCTTGCGTCAGTTGGAAAAGCGCGTTGGGGACGTGACCCCCGGCGGCAATGCTTCATCTGATGGCTGATACCATTTCCATATCAAGTGTGCACAGCCGCTAGACTGCCTCCTTGATTTGCTAGAGGAGCGTGCGTTAGTCGCGCGCTCCCACTCTTTACTACAGGCTTCCCCCCGAAATGATGGACATCAACGAGATTCGCGAATACTTGCCTCACCGTTACCCTTTCCTGTTGGTGGATCGGGTAGTGGACCTGGATGTTGAAGGCAAGTGCATTCGTGCCTACAAGAATGTCAGCATCAATGAACCGTTCTTCAATGGTCACTTCCCTGCGCACCCGATCATGCCGGGCGTGCTGATCATCGAGGCCATGGCTCAGGCTGCGGGCATTCTCGGTTTCAAGATGCTCGACGTGAAGCCCGCCGACGGCACCCTCTATTACTTCGTCGGTTCCGACAAGCTGCGCTTCCGCCAGCCGGTGCTGCCGGGCGACCAGTTGATCCTTGAAGCCAAGTTCATCAGCTGCAAGCGCCAGATCTGGAAGTTCGAATGCCAGGCTTCGGTCGACGGCAAGCCGGTGTGCTCTGCCGAGATCATCTGTGCGGAACGCAAACTATGAGTTTGATTGACCCTCGCGCAATCATCGATCCGACGGCCGTCCTGGCCGACGACGTTGAGGTTGGCCCGTGGTCGATCGTCGGCGCTGGTGTGGAAATCGGCGAGGGTACAGTGATCGGGCCCCATGTGATTCTCAAGGGCCCTACCCGGATCGGTAAGCACAACCGCATCTACCAGTTTTCGTCGGTAGGTGAGGACACGCCTGATCTGAAATACAAGGGCGAGGAAACCCGCCTGGTGATCGGTGACCACAACGTGATCCGCGAAGGCGTGACCATTCACCGTGGCACCGTCCAGGATCGTTCCGAAACCACTCTGGGTGATCACAACCTGGTCATGGCCTATGCCCACATCGGCCATGACAGTGTTATCGGCAACCACTGCATCCTGGTCAACAACACCGCCTTGGCCGGCCATGTGCATGTGGATGACTGGGCGATTCTCTCCGGTTTCACTCTGGTGCATCAGTATTGCCATATCGGCGCCCACAGCTTTTCCGGCATGGGCACCGCCATCGGCAAGGACGTGCCGGCATTCGTCACCGTATTCGGCAACCCCGCCGAAGCCCGCAGCATGAACTTCGAAGGCATGCGCCGCCGCGGCTTCAGCGAAGATGCGATCCACGCGCTGCGTCGTGCCTACAAGACGGTCTATCGCCAGGGGCTGACGGTTGATCAGGCCTTGGCCGAGCTGGCCGAGCCGGCTGCACAGTTCCCTGAAGTCGCGGTCTTTCGTGACTCGATCCAGTCCTCGACTCGCGGCATCACCCGTTAATCATGAGCACTCTGCGTATTGCGCTGGTGGCTGGCGAAGCCTCCGGCGACATTCTCGGCGGCGGTTTGATGCGAGCTCTCAAGGCTCAGCACCCGGCCGTCGAATTCATAGGGGTCGGTGGTCCGTTGATGGAGGCCGAAGGCCTTATTTCCTACTTCCCCATGGAGCGCCTGGCGGTCATGGGGCTGGTAGAGGTGCTTGGGCGCCTGCGTGAGCTGCTGGCTCGACGCAAGAAGCTGATCCAGACCCTGATTGCTGAAAAGCCGGATGTGTTTATCGGTATCGATGCCCCGGATTTCACCCTGAATATCGAACTCAAGTTGCGTCAGGCCGGGATCAAGACCGTGCACTACGTCAGCCCTTCGGTCTGGGCCTGGCGGCAGAAGCGGGTGCTGAAGATCCGCGAAGGCTGCGACCTGATGCTGACTCTGTTCCCCTTCGAAGCCCGCTTCTATGAAGAGAAGGGGGTGCCGGTGAAGTTCGTCGGTCACTCTCTGGCTGATGCCATTCCGCTGGAGGCCGACCGAGCCGCTGCACGCGCGGAGCTGGGGTTGCCAGAAGGGCCGTTGGTGGCCTTGATGCCCGGTAGTCGCGGTGGCGAAGTAGGGCGCCTGGGCGCCTTGTTCCTGGATGCCGCTCAGCGCCTGCGGGCCATGCGCCCCGGCGTGCGTTTCATCATGCCTTGCGCCAGCCCGGAGCGGCGGGTCCAGCTGGAGCAGTTGCTGGCCAATCGTGATCTGCCACTGACGTTGCTCGATGGCCAGTCCCACAAGGCGCTGGCTGCTTGCGATGCGGTGTTGATCGCCTCCGGTACCGCGACCCTGGAAGCCTTGCTCTACAAGCGCCCGATGGTCGTGGCTTATCGCCTGGCGCCGCTGACCTTCTGGATTCTCAAGCGCATGGTCAAGAGCCCGTACATTTCCCTGCCGAACCTGCTGGCCCAGCGCCTCTTGGTGCCCGAGCTGCTGCAGGACGATGCCACGGCCGATGCTCTGGCCCAGACCTTGTCGCCGCTGATCGAAGGTGGTGAAGAGCAGACTCGCGGCTTTGACGAGATCCACCGAACCTTGCGTCGCGACGCATCCAACCAGGCCGCGCAAGCCGTGCTTGGGCTGATCGGCAAATGACTGTGAGTAACCCGAAAATGCAAATGGGCCTGGATTTCACCCTGGTGGCGGACGCCGAGGACCTGGTGGCCGGGGTCGATGAGGTCGGCCGTGGCCCTTTGTGTGGTGCAGTGGTCACCGCGGCAGTGATTCTCGACCCGAAGCGGCCGATTCTCGGCCTCAACGACTCTAAGAAGCTCACCGAAGCCCGGCGCGAAAAGCTGTTCGACGAAATCTGCGAGAAAGCCCTGAGCTGGTGCATCGCCCGGGCTGAGGTCGAGGAAATCGACGAGCTGAATATCCTCCATGCCACCATGTTGGCCATGCAGCGCGCAGTGGAGGGGCTGAGTGTGACCCCGAAGCTGGCGATGATCGATGGCAACCGTTGCCCGAAGCTGGCGATGCCGGCTGAAGCGGTGGTCAAGGGCGATAGCAAGGTTCCGGCGATTGCCGCGGCATCGATCCTGGCCAAGGTCAGCCGTGACCGAGAAATGGCCGCTTTCGAGCTGATCTATCCGGGATATGGCATCGGTGGCCACAAGGGCTACCCGACCCCGGTGCATCTGGAGGCCCTGGCCCGCCTGGGGCCGACCCCGATTCACCGGCGCTCCTTCGCTCCGGTGCGGCAAGCCTACGAAGCCCGCGAGGCGCTGGGCGAGATTCAGTCCTGAGGCTGATGTTTTAGTCGAGGCCCGGTACAATCCGGGCCTTGTTGTTTTCGCGCTTATTACAGGATCACTATGCCGGCTTCATTCGTTCACCTGCGCCTGCACACTGAATATTCCCTGGTCGACGGTCTGGTGCGGATCAAGCCGCTGGTCAAGGCGCTGGCCGGCATGGGCATGCCGGCGGTGGCGGTCACCGACCAGAACAACATGTGTTCCCTGGTCAAGTTCTATAAAACCAGCATGGGTGCGGGGATCAAGCCGATCTGCGGCGCCGACCTGTGGCTGTCGAACAAGGACCCGGATAACCCCCTGAGCCGCATCAGCCTGCTGGTGATGAACGCCGTGGGTTATCGCAACCTGACCGAGCTGATTTCCCGCGGCTTCATCGATGGCCAGCGCAACGGCCAGATCATCATCGAGCGTGAGTGGGTGGCGGAGGCCGCGGAAGGCCTGATCATGCTCTCGGCGGCCAAGGAGGGCGAGATCGGCATGGCCCTGATCGCCGGCGATCTCGAGGTTGCCGAGACCCTGGCCCGGGAGTGGATGGCCGTATTCCCCGAGCGCTTCTACCTGGAAGTGCAGCGTACCAACCGCCCCAACGACGAAGAGCAATTGCACGCCGCGGTGGCCCTGGCCGACAAGATCGGCGCGCCGCTGGTGGCTACCAACGACGTGCGTTTCATCAAGCAGGAAGACTTCGAAGCCCACGAAACCCGGGTTTGCATCGGTGAAGGCCGGGCCCTGGACGATCCGCGCCGCTCAAAGAACTACAGCGACCAGCAGTACCTGAAAAGCGCCGAGGAAATGGCCGAGCTGTTCAGTGACCTGCCCGAGGCGCTGGAAAACACTGTCGAGATCGCCAAGCGCTGCAACATCGAGGTCAAGCTGGGCAAGCACTTCTTGCCTGACTACCCGATTCCCGATGGCATGACCATCGATGAGTATTTTCGCAAGGTTTCCTTCGACGGCCTGGAAGAGCGCCTCAGCGTGCTGCTGCCCAAGGACACCACCGAGGACTACGAGGCCAAGCGTCAGGTCTACGTCGACCGGCTGAATTTCGAACTGGATATCATCATCCAGATGGGCTTCCCCGGTTACTTCCTGATCGTTATGGACTTTATCCAGTGGGCCAAGAACAACGGTGTACCGGTAGGTCCGGGCCGGGGGTCGGGTGCCGGTTCCCTGGTGGCCTATGTGCAGAAGATCACTGACCTCGATCCGCTGGAATACGACCTGCTGTTCGAACGTTTCCTTAACCCGGAACGGGTCTCCATGCCCGACTTCGACGTCGACTTCTGCATGGACGGTCGCGACCGGGTGATCGACTACGTGGCCGAGAAATACGGCCGCAACGCGGTGAGCCAGATCATCACCTTCGGTTCCATGGCGGCCAAGGCGGTGGTGCGTGACGTGGCGCGGGTCCAGGGCAAGTCCTACGGCCTGGCCGACCGTCTGTCGAAGATGATCCCCTTCGAAGTCGGCATGACCCTGGAAAAAGCCTACGAGCAAGAGGAGATCCTGCGGGACTTCATCAAGGTCGATGAAGAGGCGGCGGAAATCTGGGAGATGGCGCGCAAGCTCGAGGGCGTGGTGCGCAACGTCGGCAAGCACGCCGGTGGTGTGGTGATCGCGCCCACCAAGCTCACCGACTTCTCGCCCATCTACTGCGACGAAGAGGGCGGTGGCCTGGTTACCCAGTTCGACAAGGATGACGTCGAGGCTGCTGGCCTGGTGAAGTTCGACTTCCTCGGTCTGCGGACCCTGACCATCATCGACTGGGCACTGAAAACCATTAACCGCGACCGCGCCAAGGTCGGCGAGGAACCGCTGGATATCGCCTTTATCCCGCTGGACGACAAGCCGACCTATAGCCTGTTGCAGAAAGCAGAAACCACCGCGGTATTCCAGCTTGAATCCCGGGGCATGAAGGAGCTGATCAAGAAGCTCAAGCCCGACTGCCTGGAAGATCTGATCGCACTGGTGGCCCTGTTCCGTCCGGGGCCGCTGCAATCGGGCATGGTGGATGACTTCATCAACCGCAAGCACGGCCGCGCCGAGCTGGCCTACCCGCACCCGGACTATCAGTACGACGGCCTGCAGCCGGTACTGGCGCCGACCTACGGCATCATCCTGTATCAGGAACAGGTGATGCAGATCGCCCAGGTCATGGCCGGCTACACCCTGGGCGGTGCGGACATGCTGCGTCGAGCCATGGGTAAGAAAAAGCCCGAGGAGATGGCCAAGCAGCGGGGCGGCTTCATTGAAGGTTGCGCCAGCAACAACATCGATGCAGACCTGGCGGGCAACATCTTCGACCTGGTGGAAAAGTTCGCCGGCTACGGCTTCAACAAATCCCACTCCGCCGCCTACGGCCTGGTGTCGTACCAGACCGCCTGGCTCAAGGCGCACTACCCGGCGCCGTTCATGGCGGCGGTACTCTCCGCGGATATGCACAACACCGACAAGGTCGTGACCTTGATCGAGGAAGTGCGGATCATGAAGTTGCGCCTCGACGCGCCGGACGTGAACACCTCCGAGTTCAAGTTCACGGTGAACGACGAAGGTCGCATCGTCTACGGCCTGGGGGCGATCAAGGGCGTCGGCGAGGGGCCGGTGGAAGCCATCACCGAAGCCCGCGAGGAAGGCCCTTTCAAGGATCTGTTCGATTTCTGCGCCAGGGTCGACCTCAAGCGCATCAACAAGCGGACCCTGGACGGCTTGATTCGAAGCGGCGCCCTGGACCGCCTGGGGCCGCACTTCTTCGATGAGCCCAAGGCCTACCAGGCCAATATCGACCAGAACCGCGCCGTGCTGCTGGCGGCCATGGAAGAAGCGATCAAGGCCGCGGAGCAGACCGCGCGTACCCACGACAGTGGCCACGCCGACCTGTTTGGCGGGGTCTTCGTCGATGAGGATGCGGATGTCTACGCCAATCATCGCAAGGCCAAGGAACTGACCCTCAAGGAACGCCTGAAAGGCGAGAAAGATACCCTGGGGCTGTACCTGACCGGGCACCCGATCGACGAATACGAAGGCGAGATCCGTCGTTTCGCCCGCCAGCGCATCATCGACCTGAAGCCGGCCCGGGATACCCAGACCGTGGCCGGCATGATCATCGCCCTGCGGGTGATGAAGAACAAAAAGGGCGACAAGATGGGCTTCATCACCCTCGACGACCGCTCGGGGCGGATCGAGGCCTCGCTGTTTGCCGATGCGTTCCATTCGGCGCAGTCGCTGCTGCAGACCGACGCCATGGTGGTGGTGGAGGGCGAGGTCAGCAACGACGACTTCTCCGGCGGCCTGCGCCTGCGGGTCAAGCGGGTGATGAGCATGGAGGATGCGCGGACCAACCTGGCGGAAAGCCTGCGCCTGAAGATCCACAGCGATGCCCTGAAGGGCGATCAGCTACGCTGGCTGGGTGATCTGTTCAAGCGCCACCGCGGCGCATGCCCGATCACCATGGAGTACACCCGGGACGACGCCAAGGCCCTGCTGCAGTTTGGCGAGAACTGGCGGATCGATCCGGCGGACAGCTTGATTCAAGCCCTGCGTGACCAGTTCGGGCGAGACAACGTCTTCCTCCAATACCGTTGACGGTGAGGTGCCATCATTGCGCCTCATCGTCACTTGAATTTTTAATCTCGACCTCAACGCGTCCGTCCCTTAAGGTAGGGCGCGAATAGACAACCGGCCGGCCCAAGCTCCCTTGGACGTCGAGCCCAGACGGACGCCTATGAACCCGAATTTTCTTGATTTCGAACAGCCGATCGCCGACCTGCAAGCCAAGATCGAAGAGTTGCGCTTGGTCGGTAATGACAATTCGCTGAATATCGGCGATGAGATTTCCCGCCTGCAGGACAAGAGCAACACCCTGACCGAGGACATCTTCGGCAAGCTCACCAGCTGGCAGATCGCACGTCTGGCGCGGCACCCGCGTCGCCCGTACACCCTGGACTACATCCAGCACATCTTCACCGAGTTCGACGAGCTGCATGGCGATCGCCACTTCTCCGACGACGCCGCCATCGTAGGCGGCGTTGCTCGCCTGGACGAGCAGCCGGTGATGATCATCGGTCACCAAAAGGGCCGCGAAGTACGCGAGAAGGTCCGCCGCAACTTCGGCATGCCGCGTCCGGAAGGTTACCGCAAGGCCTGCCGCCTGATGGAAATGGCCGAGCGCTTCAAGATGCCGATCCTGACCTTCATCGACACCCCGGGCGCTTATCCGGGTATCGACGCTGAAGAGCGCAACCAGAGCGAAGCCATTGCCTGGAACCTGCGAGTCATGGCGCGCCTGAAGACCCCGATCATCGCCACCGTGATCGGTGAAGGTGGTTCTGGCGGTGCCTTGGCCATTGGCGTTTGCGACCAACTTAACATGCTGCAGTACTCCACTTACGCGGTGATCTCGCCGGAAGGCTGTGCCTCGATCCTGTGGAAAACCTCGGAAAAGGCCGCTGATGCCGCCGAAGCAATGGGCATCACCGCCGAGCGCCTCAAAGGCCTGGGGATTGTCGACAAGGTCATCGGCGAGCCATTGGGCGGCGCCCATCGTGATCCAGCCGCCGCGGCTGCCTCGATCCGTGCCGAACTCAGCTCGCAGCTGGCCATGCTCAAGGAAATGGATAACGACACCCTGTTGGCCCGTCGTTATGACCGCCTGATGAGCTACGGTCTCTGATCGAGCGCTGCTCCCCCTTGTAGGGGTACGCTCGTTCGCGACCCAGGCGCCGCCATCGATTCGATGGCGGCGTTGTTGCTTATGCGGGCAAGCAGTACGCCACCCGGCCGCTCCTACAGGTCTTGAACACGTCATGAACGCTCTCTGCGCCAAACTACTGCACAGCCTCGCGCCCTGGCGTGACTCCAGGAGTTGGCGCGTGGCTTTCTCCGGTGGCCTGGATTCCACCGTCCTGTTGCATCTGCTCGCCGAGCTGGCGCAGCACCATCGCCTTCCTCCACTTTCGGCTGTGCATATCCATCATGGACTTCAGGCTGCGGCCGACGCCTGGCCGGAGCATTGTCAGGCCTTCTGTGATGCGCTGGGGGTGCCGCTGCAGGTGCTTCGCGTCCAGGTGCCAGCGGGTGCCAGCCTGGAGCGCGCCGCCCGCGAGGCACGCTATGGCGCTTTCGCGCGGCTCACGGCGAGCACTGAAGTGCTGCTGACGGCGCAGCATCGTGACGACCAGGCGGAAACGCTGCTGTTTCGCCTGCTGCGCGGTGCCGGAGTCAGGGGCTTGTCGGCAATGTCGTCAGCGCGGCCGTTGGGTGACGGGCACCTGCTGCGACCCTTGCTTGATGTGTCACGTGCCGAACTGCAGTGCTACGCCGCGGAGCATCAGTTGAGCTGGGTCGAAGACCCATCCAACGCCGATCATCAGTATTCGCGCAATTACCTGCGCCACCAGGTCATGCCGGCGATCACCGCGCGCTGGCCCCAGGCGGCACTCAGCATGAGCCGCAGCGCCGCGCACTTGAATGAAGCCCAGGGCCTGCTCGATGAGCTGGCGATCATGGATCTGGATGCAGCCCGGGGTGCTAGCGTCTGGCCCTGGCTGGATCTGCCCTCACTGGCCCTGGCACCTTTGCAGTCTTTGTCGGGCGCGCGCCAACGCAATGCCTTGAGCCATTGGTTGAGCCGGTTTGGCCGTCTGCCGGATACCGATCACTGGTGTGGCTGGGACAGCCTGCGAGATGCGGGTGCCGAAGGGCGACCGGTGTGGCGTTTGGCCGATGGCGAGTTGCATCGTGCTGCAGGGCGAGTCTGGTGGCTGTCCGGCATCTGGCTGCAACCGGTCGACGGACGGTTGCAGTGGCTCGATCCGCAAGAGCCCTTGCATCTGCCGGGCAACGGTCAGGTGTCGTTCCCTGGGCCAGTGCCGACCGGGCCGCTGCATATCCGCTATCGCCAGGGGGGCGAGATCATGCACCTGGCCGGCCGCGGCCACCGGGACTTGAAGCGTTTGCTCAATGAAAGCGGGCTGCCGGGTTTCGTCCGTGGCAGATTGCCGCTGCTGTATCAGGATCACCGCTTGCTCGCGGTGGCGAACCTGCCGGCACTTGAGACAAACCCCCAGGGTGGCTGGCCATTGCAATGGCTGCCACCAACCAGCGATCAAGGTTTGAGCTGAAAGGGGCTTTCCGGTAGACTACGCTCCCTTCTTGATACAACTTCTGTGGATTCGCCTGAATTGCAGGAGTTGCCGATTACCAAGCAGTCTTTGCTGGGCGATTCCAAAAAATGTGTAGCGAGCAACCTACCGGTGTTTTTGCATCCGGTCTGTCACCACGCGGCGGTTTTTTTGAAAGGTGCACTGTGATTAATGCAGGTGATCGGGGGCTTCGGCCTTCCTTCGCTTTCCCCGGCGGCACTGACCGCTTTAACGCAGACTTCTAGGGTTTTTCATGACGCGCTACATATTCGTCACGGGCGGTGTTGTTTCTTCATTGGGGAAAGGCATTGCCTCGGCTTCATTGGCGGCCATCCTGGAGGCGCGGGGGCTTAAGGTCACCATGCTCAAGCTGGACCCGTACATCAACGTCGACCCGGGCACCATGAGCCCGTTCCAGCACGGTGAAGTGTTCGTCACCCACGACGGCGCCGAGACCGACCTGGACCTGGGCCACTACGAGCGGTTCATCCGCACGACCATGACCCAGAACAACAACTTCACCACCGGCCGCGTGTACGAGCACGTGCTGCGCAAGGAGCGCCGTGGTGATTATCTGGGTGCCACCATCCAGGTGATTCCGCACATCACCGACGAGATCAAGCGTCGCATCATCAAGGGCGCCGGCGATGCCGACGTGGCCCTGGTGGAAATCGGCGGTACCGTGGGTGACATCGAGTCTCAACCGTTCCTCGAAGCCATCCGTCAACTGCGTGTGGAAGTCGGTTCCAAGCGCGCGATGCTGATGCACCTGACCCTGGTTCCGTACATCGCCACCGCTGGCGAGACCAAGACCAAGCCGACCCAGCACTCGGTAAAAGAGCTGCGTTCGATCGGCTTGCAGCCGGACGTGCTGATCTGCCGCTCCGACCATCCGGTGGATGTGTCGTCGCGCCGCAAGATCGCGCTGTTCACCAACGTTGAAGAGCGTGCGGTGATCTCCCTGGAAGACGTCGACACCATCTACAAGATCCCGGCCGTGCTGCACGCCCAGGGCCTGGACGATTTCGTCGTCGAGCGTTTCGGCCTGCAGTGCAACGGTGCTGACCTGTCCGAGTGGGAAAAAGTGGTGGACGCCAAGCTCAACCCAGAGCACGAAGTCACCATCGCCATGGTCGGCAAGTACATGGAACTGCTGGACGCCTACAAGTCGCTGATTGAAGCGATGAGTCATGCCGGCATTACCAACCGTACCAAGGTCAACCTGCGCTACATCGATTCCGAAGACATCGAGAACCAGGGCACCGCGCTGCTGGAAGGCGTCGATGCGATCCTGGTTCCGGGCGGTTTTGGCCTGCGTGGCGTGGAAGGCAAGATCACCGCGGTGCAATACGCTCGCGAGAACAAGGTGCCGTACCTGGGTATCTGCCTGGGCATGCAAGTGGCGGTCATCGAGTTCGCCCGTAATGTCATGGGCTGGAAAGACGCCAACTCCACCGAGTTCGATCGCACCAGCGGCCATCCGGTCGTCGGCCTGATCACCGAGTGGGAAGACGCCACCGGTGCCGTTGAAGTACGTACCGAAGCTTCCGACCTGGGCGGCACCATGCGTCTGGGCGCTCAGGAATGCTTGCTGGAAGCGGGCTCCAAGGTCCACGACTGCTACGCCAAGGACGTGATCATCGAGCGTCACCGTCACCGTTACGAAGTGAACAACAAGCTGCTGCCGCAACTGATCGAGGCTGGCCTGAAGATCTCCGGTCGCTCGGGTGACGGCGCGCTGGTTGAAGTGGTCGAGGCCCAGGATCATCCATGGTTCGTCGCTTGCCAGTTCCACCCCGAGTTCACCTCGACTCCCCGTGACGGCCACCCACTGTTCAGCGGTTTCGTCAAAGCAGCATTGGCTCAACACCAGAAGAAGGCGTGACCCTGATGGCGCAGAAGATCATCCGCGTAGGCAACATCGAGATCGCCAACGACAAGCCGATGGTGCTGTTCGGCGGCATGAACGTGCTGGAAAGCCGCGACATGGCGATGCAGGTCTGTGAAGAATACGTGCGGGTCACCGAGAAGCTCGGTATCCCCTACGTGTTCAAGGCCAGTTTCGACAAGGCCAACCGTTCGTCGGTGACCTCCTACCGTGGCCCGGGTCTGGAAGAAGGCATGCGGATTTTCGAAGACGTGAAGCAGGCCTTTGGCGTGCCGATCATCACTGACGTCCACGAGCCGGCCCAGGCTGCCGTGGTCGCCGAAGTCTGCGACATCATCCAGCTGCCGGCCTTCCTTTCGCGGCAGACCGACCTGGTTGTGGCCATGGCCAAGACCGGCGCGGTGATCAACATCAAGAAAGCCCAGTTTCTCGCACCCCAGGAAATGAAACACATCCTGAGCAAGTGCGAAGAGGCGGGCAACGATCAGTTGATCCTCTGCGAGCGCGGTTCCAGCTTCGGCTACAACAACCTGGTCGTGGACATGCTCGGCTTCGGCATCATGAAGCAGTTCGAATACCCGGTGTTCTTCGATGTGACCCACGCCCTGCAGATGCCGGGTGGTCGCGCCGACTCCGCTGGCGGTCGCCGGGCCCAGGTCACCGACCTGGCCAAGGCCGGCATGAGCCAGTCTCTTGCCGGGCTGTTCCTCGAAGCCCATCCGGATCCGGACAACGCCAAGTGCGACGGTCCTTGCGCCCTGCGCCTGGACAAGCTCGAGCCGTTCCTGGCCCAGCTCAAGGCCCTGGACGAGCTGGTCAAGAGTTTTCCGACGGTAGAAACCGCGTAAAACCGATTTCTCCGGTAAAGTACCGCACGATTATTGCTCAGGCCCCCGGGCCTGAGCCTTATCGTCTGCAAGACTGCCCGCTTTCCCCGCCTTGCCGACGGTAAAAGATTTCCTACAGCTGCGTCGTTTTCGTCAACTTTGGAGTGTTTACAACAATGGCAAAAATCGTCGACATCAAAGGTCGTGAAGTTCTCGACTCCCGTGGCAACCCCACTGTCGAAGCGGACGTGCTTCTCGACAACGGCATCATCGGCAGTGCATGCGCGCCGTCCGGTGCTTCCACCGGCTCGCGCGAAGCGCTGGAGCTGCGTGATGGCGACAAGAGCCGTTACCTGGGCAAGGGCGTGCTCAAGGCGGTAGCCAACATCAACGGTCCGATCCGCGACCTGCTGCTGGGTAAGGACCCGATCGATCAGAAGGCCCTGGATCAGGCCATGATCAAGCTCGACGGTACCGAGAACAAGGCCACCCTGGGCGCCAACGCGATCCTCGCCGTGTCCCTGGCTGCTGCCAAGGCCGCCGCTCAGGACCAGGACCTGCCGCTGTACGCCCACATCGCCAACCTCAATGGCACTCCGGGCGTCTACTCGATGCCGGTACCGATGATGAACATCATCAACGGTGGCGAGCACGCCGATAACAACGTCGACATCCAGGAGTTCATGGTGCAGCCGGTTGGCGCCAAGTCCTTCTCGGAAGGCCTGCGCATGGGCACTGAAATCTTCCATCACCTCAAAGCCGTGCTGAAGGCCCGTGGCCTGAACACCGCAGTGGGTGACGAAGGCGGTTTTGCACCGAACCTGGCTTCCAACGAAGACGCTCTGAAAGTGATCTCCGAAGCCGTGGCCAACGCCGGTTACACCCTGGGCACCGACGTGACCCTGGCCCTGGACTGCGCTGCCAGCGAATTCTATGAAGATGGCAAGTACAACCTGTCCGGCGAAGGCCAGGTGTTCACCGCCGAAGGTTTTGCCGAGTACCTCAAAGGCCTGACCCAGCGCTACCCGATCATCTCCATCGAAGACGGCCTGGACGAGTCCGACTGGGCCGGCTGGAAAATCCTTACCGACAAGATCGGCGAGAAGGTTCAACTGGTCGGCGACGACCTGTTCGTGACCAACACCAAGATCCTGAAAGAAGGCATCGACAAGAAGATCGCCAACTCGATCCTGATCAAGTTCAACCAGATCGGCACCCTGACCGAAACCCTGGAAGCCATCCAGATGGCCAAGGCTGCCGGCTACACTGCGGTGATCTCCCACCGTTCCGGTGAAACCGAAGATTCGACCATCGCCGACCTGGCCGTGGGTACCTCGGCTGGCCAGATCAAGACCGGCTCCCTGTGCCGTTCCGACCGCGTTTCCAAGTACAACCAATTGCTGCGTATCGAAGAGCAATTGAACGGCAAGGCCAAGTACAACGGTCGCGGTGAGTTTCGCGGCTAAGCAGTAGATGGTAAAAAGACACCGGATTGTGTCGGGAAAATCGCTACAGCGAGTTTTTTGCCACTAATCTGATGCCTTAAGAGCACAAGCCTGGGTCTTCCAGGCTTCGTGCTATCAGTAGGTCCGAAGTTGTTGGCATGGCTGTCTTTTTTCACTGGATACCCGATATTCGATGCGCAGTCCCAATTGGTTGTTCCTGGTCTTGCTCTTGCTGCTGGCTGGCTTGCAGTACCGCCTGTGGGTGGGGAACGGCAGCTTGGCCCAGGTTGCTGACCTGACTCAGCAGATTGCCGACCAGCACGCTGAAAACGAGCGTTTGCTGGAACGAAATCGCGTACTCGATGCGGAAGTCATGGAGCTGAAAAAAGGCATGGAGACCGTGGAAGAACGGGCTCGCCATGAGTTGGGTATGGTCAAGGAGGGTGAAACCCTCTACCAGTTGGCCCAATGAGCGACGTATTGCCGGCCTTCTGGGCCGTGATTCCTGCCGCGGGCGTTGGTGCCCGCATGGCCGCGGACCGCCCCAAGCAGTACCTGCAACTGGGTGGACGCACAATTCTTGAACACAGCCTGGGCTGTTTTCTCGACCACCCCGGCCTCAAGGGGCTGGTGGTCAGCCTGGCGGTTGATGATCCTTACTGGCCGGCCCTGGCTTGCGCCCATGATTCGCGGATCCAGCGGGTCGAAGGTGGTGCTGAGCGTTCCGGCTCGGTGCTCAATGCCTTGCTCCATCTGCATGCCCAGGGCGCAGCCGATGACGACTGGGTGCTGGTTCACGATGCCGCCCGGCCCAATCTTTCCCGGGATGACCTGGACAAACTGCTGGGTGAGTTGGTGGATGACCCGGTGGGGGGGCTGCTCGCAGTTCCGGCCCGGGACACCCTGAAACGTGTGGACAAGCACGGTCGAGTGCTGGAAACCGTTGACCGCAGTTTGATCTGGCAAGCCTACACACCGCAGATGTTCCGCCTCGGTGCCCTGCATCGTGCCCTGGCCGACAGCCTGGTGGCCGATGTGGCGATTACCGATGAAGCTTCGGCGATGGAATGGGCCGGCCAGGCGCCGCGCCTGATCGAAGGCCGCTCGGATAACCTCAAGGTCACCCGTCCCGAAGACCTGGAATGGTTGCGCCAGCGCTGGTCCAACCGCCGCTGACTGCTGGCTTGCGCTGCACCTTGTATCCGCTGGCGCAGGCTGCGAACGACTCGGAGGAGGCGCCGCTCTTGAGGCCCTGAAGGCCCTGCGGGCCTTGTCACAGCCTGCGGCAGCAGCTACGGGTCGCGGTACTCCGGGCGCTGCGCCAGCCCTTGCTTCAGATAATCCACCAGCTTGCGCACTTTCGGTGACAGGTGCCGTTGCTGCGGGTACAGCGCCCAGACTGCGGTGTTGGGCGGTTGGTGAGCTTCCAGCAAGGAAATCAGCGTACCGTTCTGCAGGTGCTCCAGGACGTAGTAGTCCGGCAACTGGCAGAGCCCCACCCCTTGCAAGGCCGCATCCAGCACCGCCTGTCCGCTGTTGCAGCGCCAATTACCCTGCACCCGTTGCGAAAATTCGCGCCCATCCAGTTCCAATTGCCAGATATCCGAGCTGCCGATCAGGCAGTTGTGCCGGCTCAACTCTGAGAGGCTGTGTGGGCGTCCATAACGTTCCAGGTAGGAGGGCGAGGCGCATAGGTACATGCGGCGTGGGGCCAGGCGAGTGGCGACCAGGCGCGAGTCCTGCAGGCGCCCAAGGCGAATCGCCAGGTCCAGCCCTTCATGCACCAGATCCAGGGGGCGGTTGCTGAGCTCTATATCCACCCGCAACTGCGGATAGAGGCTCATGAACCGGGTAACCAGCGGCACGATAAAGCGCTCGCCGTAGGCCACTGCACAGGTCATGCGCAGCATGCCCTTGGGCTCGCTGGTCAGGTCGCCTACGGCCCGCAGGGCCTCCTCGCGACCATCCTGCAGACGTTGGCAATGCTGGAGAAAGGTCTGCCCGGCCTCGGTCAGGGTCACCCGGCGGGTACTGCGATACAGCAGGCGAGTCTGCAAGCGTTCCTCAAGCCGTGCCACCTGACGGCTGATATGGGACGAAGAGACCCCCAGGCGCTCGGCGGCAGCGGTGAACTGGCTGCATTCGGCGACCGCGACAAATTCGTCGATACCTTCCCAACGGTTGTCATTCATTGATTGTCCCCATACAGCAATAATGTTTTGCTTTTGCCTGGATTATTCATCGCATTGCGCTGTTTTACACTCTGTGCCTCGTTTTTATTCGCTGGAGAGTCAGGATGATCAAGTCACGTGCTGCCGTAGCCTTCGAGGCCAAGAAGCCGCTGGAAATCGTCGAAGTGGATGTCGCCATGCCCAAGGCGGGCGAGGTGCTGCTGCGGGTCGTCGCCTCCGGCGTCTGCCACACCGACGCCTACACGCTGTCTGGTGCCGACCCTGAAGGCATCTTCCCGGCGATCCTCGGTCATGAAGGCGGTGCGGTGGTTGAGGCGGTGGGCGAGGGCGTGACCTCGGTGGCTGTGGGTGACCATGTGATCCCGCTGTACACCCCGGAATGCGGCAAGTGCAAATTCTGTCTGTCGGGCAAGACCAACCTCTGTCAGGCCATTCGCGCCACCCAGGGCAAGGGTCTGATGCCTGATGGCACCACGCGTTTTTCCTACCAGGGTCAGCCGATTTTCCACTACATGGGTACCTCGACCTTTTCCGAGTACACCGTGCTCCCGGAAATCTCCGTGGCCAAGATTCCCAAGGAAGCCCCGCTGGAAAAGGTCTGCCTGCTGGGGTGCGGCGTGACCACCGGGATCGGAGCGGTGATCAACACCGCCAAGGTCAAGGCCGGTGACACCGTGGCCATCTTCGGCCTGGGCGGCATTGGGCTGTCGGCGGTCATAGGTGCGGTCAAGGCCAAGGCCGGGCGCATCATCGCCATCGATATCAACCCGGCCAAGTTCGAGATCGCCAAGCAACTGGGCGCCACCGACTGCGTCAATCCGAAGGATTTCGACCGTCCGATTCAGGAGGTCATTGTCGACATGACTGATGGTGGCGTGGATTTCTCCTTCGAGTGCATCGGCAATGTGCAATTGATGCGTGCGGCCCTGGAGTGCTGCCACAAGGGCTGGGGCGAATCGGTAATCATCGGCGTGGCCGGTGCCGGCCAGGAAATCTCCACCCGTCCCTTCCAATTGGTGACCGGCCGGGTATGGCGCGGCTCAGCCTTTGGTGGCGTGCGCGGGCGCAGCGAGCTGCCAAGCTACGTGGAAATGTCCCAGACCGGCGAGATCCCCCTGGATACCTTCATCACCCACACCATGGGCCTGGAAGATATCAACAAGGCGTTCGACCTGATGCACGAAGGCAAGAGCATTCGCTCCGTCATTCACTTCTAAGAGCAGCGGCAAGCGGCAAGCCACAGGCGCCAAGCGGGAGTTCCGCTTGCGGCCCATGGCTTGCGGCGTGCCGCTGGAGGTCTGCCATGAGTCTGGAAAACCTTTCCTGCCAGAAAAGCTTCGGCGGCTGGCATAAACGCTACAAGCATCATTCCCGGGTGCTGGGCTGTGACATGGTGTTCGCCGTGTATTTGCCGCCCCAGGCCGAGCAGGGCGGCAAGCTGCCGGTGCTTTACTGGTTGTCCGGCCTGACCTGTACCGACGAGAACTTCATGCACAAGGCCGGGGCTCAACGCATGGCTGCCGAGCTGGGCTTGATCATCGTCGCTCCGGATACCAGCCCGCGTGGCCCCGGCGTGCCCGGTGACCCGGACGGTGCCTGGGATTTCGGTCTGGGTGCCGGGTTCTACCTGAACGCGACGCAGGAGCCCTGGGCCCAGCATTACCGGATGCACGATTATGTGGTGAACGAGCTGCCGGAGCTGGTGGAGGCGCATTTTCCCGCTTCGCACAAGCGTGGGATCAGCGGGCACTCCATGGGCGGTCACGGGGCACTGGTTTGCGCGCTGCGTAATCCGGGGCGCTATCAGTCGGTTTCGGCCTTCGCTCCCATCAGCAACCCGATGGATTGCCCCTGGGGGCAGAAGGCGTTTTCCCGTTACCTGGGGGAGGAACGTTCACGCTGGCGCGAGTGGGATGCCAGCGTGCTGATCGCCGAGGCCACCGAGAAGCTGCCGTTGCTGGTGGATCAGGGGGATCGTGACGACTTCCTCGCCGGCCAGCTCAAGCCTGAGGTCTTGCAGCAAGCGGCAAAGAATGCCGGGCATGAGCTGACGTTGCGGATGCAGCCGGGGTACGACCACAGCTACTTCTTTATCGCCAGTTTCATAGACGACCACTTGCAGCACCATGCACGTGCTCTTAACGCCTAATACCTGCCAAAGCAGGTAGAATCACGCCCTGACTTTTTCGGGGCGTTTTTTTATGCGTATTGGCCACGGCTACGATGTGCACCGTTTCGCTGAGGGCGACTTCATCACGTTGGGGGGGGTGCGTATTGCCCACCATTTCGGGCTGCTCGCGCACTCCGATGGTGATGTGCTGTTACACGCACTCAGTGATGCCCTTCTGGGCGCTGCCGCGCTGGGTGATATCGGCAAGCACTTTCCGGACACCGATCCGCAGTTCAAGGGCGCCGACAGCCGTGTCCTGCTGCGTCATGTTGTCGCGCTGATTCATGCCAAGGGCTGGAAGATCGGCAATGTCGACAACACCATCGTCGCCCAGGCACCGAAAATGGCACCTCACATTGAAACCATGCGGGCCTTGATTGCCGAGGACCTGCAGGTCGAGCTGGACCAGGTGAACGTGAAGGCAACCACCACCGAAAAACTCGGCTTTGTCGGCCGCGAGGAAGGCATCGCCGTGCATTCCGTGGCCTTGTTGCAACGCCCATGAATGAACTGCAATTGTTGGGCCCGCGGGCCTATGGCGATGCCCTGGGCAGCGCCGTACTCAAGGCCACTGCCGAAGACTTCCAGGTTGATGAAGTACTCGATATCCCGCTGAGCGGGGAAGGCGAGCATCTGTGGCTGTGGGTGGAAAAACGCGGCTTGAACACCGAGGAAGCGGCGCGGCGGATCGCCAAGGCGGCGGGGGTGTCGTTGCGCACCGTCAGCTATGCCGGGCTCAAGGATCGCCAGGCGCTGACCCGCCAGTGGTTCAGTGTGCAACTGCCGGGCAAGGCCGATCCGGATCTTGGCGCAGCGGAAAATCATACTCTGAAGATCCTTGAGGCTACCCGCCACAAGCGCAAATTGCAGCGTGGGGCCCATGCCGCCAATGGCTTTACCCTGCGCTTGACAGAGCTCAAGGCGGATCAGGCAGCCATCGATGAGCGCCTGAAGAGAATTGCTGCTCAAGGTATTCCCAACTATTTCGGCGCCCAGCGCTTCGGCCACGACGGGGGCAACCTGGTGGATGCCCGTAGCTGGGCTGCCCGCCAGGCGCTGCCGGAGCAGCGCAATGTGCGTTCGCGCCTGTTGTCCACCGCCCGCAGCTACCTGTTCAACCAGGCGCTGGCAGCGCGAGTGGCGGATGGCACTTGGCAGCAGGCGCAAGTGGGCGACTTGCTGGCATTTACCGACAGCCGCAGCTTTTTCATGGCAGGCCCGGATGAATGCACGGATCCGCGCCTGGCAATTCTTGACTTGCATCCCACAGGCCCGTTGTGGGGCGAAGGCGAGTCTCCGGCGGGTGGTGCGGTTCATGAACTTGAACAGCAGATGGCCGACCGCGAGGCGGCACTGTGCCAATGGCTGATAAAAGCCGGCATGAGCCACGAACGACGCATCCTGCGGCTGCCCATTGGCGGTTTGACGTGGCATTATCCCGAGCCTGATATTCTGCAACTGGAATTCGTCCTCCCGGCCGGATGTTTCGCCACCGCCTTGGTGCGTGAACTCGTCGATCTGGTGCCGGTGGGGCAGACGGACAGCTCATGCGCATTCTGATTTCTAACGATGATGGGGTAACTGCACCCGGTATCGCGGCGTTGCACGCTGCGCTGGCGGATTACGCCGAGTGCGTGGTTATCGCTCCGGATCAAGACAAAAGCGGCGCCAGCAGCTCGCTGACGCTCGACCGTCCGTTGCATCCGCATACCCTTGGCAACGGCTTTATCAGCATCAATGGCACCCCCACCGACTGTGTTCACCTGGGGCTCAACGGCCTGCTGGAGCATGACCCGGACATGGTGGTGTCGGGCATCAACCTGGGGGCCAACCTCGGTGATGACGTGCTGTACTCCGGGACGGTCGCCGCTGCATTGGAAGGGCGCTTCCTGCAACGCCCTGCGATCGCCTTTTCGCTGGTCTCGCGCCAGGTGGAGAACCTTGCGACCGCAGCCTATTTCGCGCGCAAGCTGGTGCAAGCCCAAGGCTTGCTGGATTTACCACCACGGACGGTGTTGAACGTGAATATTCCCAACCTGCCGCTTGATCATATTCGGGGCATCCAGTTGACCCGCCTGGGCCATCGCGCCCGTGCTGCAGCACCGATGAAGGTGGTCGACCCCCGCGGCAAGGCGGGTTACTGGATCGCTGCCGCCGGCGACGCCGAGGATGGCGGGCCCGGCACCGACTTTCATGCAGTGATGCAGGGCTACGTGTCTGTCACGCCGCTGCAGCTGGATCGCACCTTCAATGACGCGTTCAGGAGTCTGGATGGCTGGTTGGAGGGGCTGCGCTGATGGCTCGCGAGCAAGACGATCTGCTGCGGCGGGGAATCGGCATGACTTCCCAGCGTACTCGCGAACGCCTGATCCAGCGCCTGTATGACGAGGGGCTGTCCAACCCTCAGGTACTGGAAGTGATTCGGCGCACACCGCGGCATCTGTTTGTCGATGAGGCCTTGGCCCATCGTGCCTATGAAGACACGGCGCTGCCGATCGGCCATAACCAGACCATCTCCCAGCCTTATATGGTGGCCCGCATGAGTGAGCTGCTGCTGGCGGCCGGGCCGCTGGACAAGGTACTGGAGATCGGCACCGGCTCGGGCTACCAGACGGCGGTATTGTCGCAGCTGGTGGAGCGGGTGTTTTCGGTGGAGCGGATCAAGGTCCTGCAAGACCGGGCCAAGGAGCGCCTGCAGGAATTGAACCTGCGCAACGTCGTGTTTCGCTGGGGCGACGGCTGGGAAGGCTGGCCGGCGCTGGCGCCCTACAACGGCATCATCGTCACTGCCGTCGCCACCGATATCCCGCAGGCCCTGCTCGATCAACTCGCGCCTGGCGGGCGCCTGGTGATTCCGGTGGGGGCAGGGGAGGTGCAGCAGTTGATGCTGATCATCCGTGAAGAACAGGGCTTTGCCCGGCACGTCCTGGGGGCGGTGCGTTTTGTGCCGTTGCTCAATGGTCCCCTGGCCTGAAGGCATTTATCAGGCTGGGGTGAATTCTGTCTGGCGGGCTGTGTCTTAGTGCCGTATCGATCGTCAATGAGTGATACGACGGTCAGAGGCAGGTTCTTGCGGCTGTCCTTGTGCTGGGCCAGCGGTAAAGCGCCTGTGTCCAGTTATACTTGCGTCACTTCACGCCTGAGTCAGGCAATCCATATCGTCAACCACCACAAAGGGAGCGGCGGGTGAGTCTCACAGTCATTGCGCAGCGTATAGGTACAACAAGCTTTCAGCGACTGATGATTGGCCTTGCCTTGAGTTCCTTGTTGGTCGGTTGCTCCAGCACCAAATCCAGCAGCGTGGGGGTGGTCGAGCGCAGTAACACTGTTGCGCCGCAGCGTCCTACGGTGACCACCGGGCAGTACGCGGTGCGTCGCGGAGACACCTTGTTTTCCATTGCCTTCCGCTATGGCTGGGACTACAAGGCGCTGGCCGCTCGCAACAACATCGCCGAGCCTTATACCATCCATCCCGGGCAGGTCATTCGCTTTGATGGCCGCACTGGCACTACGCCGGCGACGGTTGTTACCAGCACCCAGTCCAGTGCCTCTTCCTCCAGCAAGACCACGGTCATTCGTCGCCCGGCAGGCACCACGACAACGCCTGCAACTGCGACCACCACCAGCCCTGCGAGCAAGCCGGCGCCTGCTCCGGCTACCCCCGCGGGCCCCGCTCCTACGGGTTGGGGATGGCCTTCGAACGGTGTTCTGATTGGAAAATTTTCTTCAAACGGTAGTTTGAATAAAGGCATTGATATCGCCGGGGATTTGGGACAGCCTGTTTTAGCTGCGTCTGATGGGACGGTGGTTTACGCCGGGAGTGGCTTAAGGGGCTACGGCGAATTAGTCATCATCAAACACAACGAAACCTACGTCAGTGCTTACGGCCACAACCGCAAGCTATTGGTTCGGGAGGGACAGCAGGTCAAAGTCGGACAGACAATTGCCGAGATGGGATCAACTGGTACAGACCGGGTGAAACTGCACTTTGAGATTCGCCGACAAGGTAAACCTGTAGATCCGCTGCAATTCCTGCCACGTCGTTGATCCGTTACCAGCCTGTTCCGCTCACGTAGAGGGAACAGGCTCCAGCGTTGCCAGGGATAAAGGCGCCGCTTGAGCCTGAGGTCGAACTCACCAAAGGACTATAACAATGGCTCTCAGTAAAGAAGTGCCGGAGTTTGACATCGACGATGAGGTTCTCCTTATGGAGAGCAGCATCGATATGGATTCGATGTCGAATAATGAGGGGGCAACTCCACCTTCCGTTCGCACCAAATCCAAAAGCTCCGCGTCATTAAAGCAACACAAATACATTGATTACACGCGCGCACTCGATGCAACGCAGCTGTACCTCAATGAAATCGGTTTTTCTCCATTGCTCTCCCCCGAAGAGGAAGTGCACTTTGCGCGGTTGTCGCAAAGTGGTGATCCGGCCGGGCGCAAGCGCATGATTGAAAGCAACTTGCGGCTGGTGGTGAAAATCGCCCGGCGCTATGTCAATCGTGGCCTGTCGCTGCTGGACCTGATCGAAGAGGGCAACCTCGGGCTGATCCGAGCGGTGGAGAAGTTCGATCCGGAACGCGGCTTCCGCTTCTCGACCTATGCCACCTGGTGGATTCGTCAGACCATCGAGCGGGCCATCATGAATCAGACCCGGACCATCCGGTTGCCGATCCATGTGGTCAAAGAACTCAACGTCTACTTGCGCGCCGCCCGTGAGTTGACGCAAAAACTCGATCATGAACCCTCCCCCGAAGAAATCGCCAACCTGCTGGAGAAGCCGGTGGCCGAAGTCAAACGCATGCTCGGCCTGAACGAGCGGGTTTCTTCGGTTGATGTCTCCCTGGGCCCGGATTCGGACAAGACCCTGCTGGATACCCTGACCGACGACCGTCCGACAGATCCTTGTGAGCTGTTGCAGGACGACGATCTGTCACAAAGTATCGATCAGTGGCTTTCCGAATTGACCGAGAAGCAGCGTGAAGTGGTAGTGCGACGTTTCGGCCTGCGAGGACACGAGAGCAGCACCCTTGAAGATGTGGGCCTGGAGATCGGTCTTACCCGTGAGCGGGTTCGGCAGATCCAGGTTGAAGGGCTCAAGCGCCTTCGGGAGATTCTCGAGAAGAATGGATTGTCCAGTGAGTCGCTGTTTCAGTAGCCACTGGATCGATTCACAAGAGCCCCGATCGACTCGGGGCTTTTTATTGCACGCAGCTTGTGGTTTTGAATGGGCTATTGCCAGAGAGGTTGGCTTAACTCTCAACCGTCATGTAAGCCAAAGATTACTTTTTCGTACGCATTCGGTTCTCGGCTACTTCTGCGTTGTCTAGTTTTACGTAGGCTGTTTTTTATATTATTGATTTATATAATATTTTTTATGAATGGCTATGAGTTTCGACAAAGTTTCACACGAATAGTGCGATTGCTCTTGCCGGGGAACTCTCTAATATCAGCCCTGTGTCGACGGATAGACACAGCCATCAAGGACGATGGTCAGGACATCGCAGGAAGCGATTCATCAGGACGATGAAAAGGAACACAGGGACTAGGGAAAAATGTGGGCGGGTCATACCGCCCCTTTTTTTCGTCTGTCGAAAAGTCCCGCCGGAGTTTCCTTGCCCCAGAAACGCAAAAAGGCCCGCAAGGGGCCTTTTGGGAACGCAGCTGCAATCAGCGTTCGAGATCCTTGATCTTGCCTTTGACGCCATCCCACTCTTCGGCATCCGGCAACGGATCTTTCTTTTCAGTGATATTCGGCCAGATCTCTGCCAACTCGACGTTCAACTGAATGAATTCTTGCATCTCTTCCGGGACTTCATCCTCGGAGAAAATCGCTACAGCGGGGCATTCAGGCTCACACAGTGCGCAATCAATGCACTCATCCGGGTGAATCACCAGGAAGTTCGGGCCTTCGTAAAAGCAGTCCACCGGACAGACTTCTACGCAGTCGGTGTACTTGCACTTGATGCAGTTGTCGGTGACGACGAAGGTCATTTCTAATTCTCTCCTCAGGCGGCGGCAGCGGAGCCCCTACATGACGGGGTCGCCAGGTTTGGGAGCGATAGTCTGCGCAACCAGGCTAATAGTCCGCAGCATCCCAAACCGCGCGAGATTCTAACAGCTTGAAGGCGTTCGCGTTAGATGCGTGTCTTCAATGTATAGAGCATTTCCAGCGCTCGGCGTGGCGTCATGTCATCCAGATCCAGCTTGGCCAGGTCGTCGAGCACCGGGTGCGGCAGGCTGGCGAACATGTCGCTTTGTTGCGGAACCGAGGGTTTGCCCGGCGCCTGAGGCGCCACTTCATGGGGCAAGCTGGTGGTTTCCAGGCGGCTCAAGTGCTCCCGGGCGCGGGTGATGACTGCGCTGGGAACCCCGGCCAGCTGGGCTACCGCCAGCCCATAGCTCTGGCTGGCTGGGCCTGGAAGTACATGGTGCAGGAACACAATGCGCTCATTGTGCTCGGTGGCATTGAGATGCACGTTGGCCACCAGCGGCTCGCTTTCCGGCAGTACCGTCAGTTCGAAATAGTGGGTGGCGAACAGGGTATAGGCGCGCAGGTGGGCGAGACGTTCTGCCGCAGCCCAGGCCAGGGAAAGTCCGTCAAAAGTGCTGGTGCCGCGTCCCACTTCGTCCATCAGCACCAGGCTGCGTTCCGTTGCGTTGTGCAGGATGTTTGCGGTTTCGCTCATTTCCACCATGAAGGTCGAACGGCCGCCGGCCAGGTCGTCGCTGGAGCCGATACGGGTGAAGATCCGGTCCACCAGGGACAGCTCGCAGCTCGCCGCCGGGACGAAGCTGCCGATATGGGCCAGTAGCACGATCAGGGCCGTCTGGCGCATATAGGTGGATTTACCGCCCATGTTCGGACCGGTGATCACCAGCATCCGCGTGTTGTCGTCCAGGCTCAGGTCGTTGGCCACGAACGGCGTGGTCAACACTTGCTCCACCACCGGGTGACGACCCTGGGTGATGCGCATGCAAGGTTCGCTGACAAAACGTGGGCAGTTGAGGTCCAGGTTCAAGGCGCGCTCGGCCAGGTTGCTCAGCACGTCCAGCTCAGCCAGGGCACCAGCGGTGTCCTGCAACGGTGGCAAATGGCTGATCAGGGTTTCCAGGAGCGCGTCGTAGAGCATCTTCTCCCGGGCCAGGGCACGGCTCTTGGCCGATAGCGCCTTGTCTTCGAACTCCTTGAGTTCCGGAGTGATGAAGCGCTCGGCGCCTTTCAATGTCTGGCGGCGAATGTAGTCCGCCGGGGCCTGTTCGGCTTGCTTGCTTGGCAGCTCGATGAAATAGCCATGGATACGGTTGTACCCGACCTTGAGGTTGGCCAGGCCGGTACGGGCTTTCTCGCGGGCTTCCAGGTCAATCAGGAACTGTCCGGCGTTCTCGCTCAGCGACTGCAGCTCGTCGAGCTCGGCGTCGTAGCCGGTCTTGAGTACACCGCCGTCACGGATCACCGCCGGCGGATTGTCGATGATGGCCTTGGCCAGCAGAGCGGCCAGCTCCGGGTAGGTGCTGGTGGTGGCAGCCAGCTGATTGAGGTGAGTGGCCTCCAGTTCGGTCATGGCTTCTTGCAGCTCCGGCAGTGCAGCCAGGGCATCACGTAGACGGGCCAAGTCCCGCGGACGGGCATTGCGCAGGCCGATTCGCGCCAGAATTCGCTCGATATCGCCGATTTCCTTCAACTGCGGTTGCAGCCGTTCGAAACGGTAGCCGTCCAGCAGGCAAGTAATAGAGGATTGGCGCGCTTCCAGGACCTTGAGGTCGCGCAGCGGGCGATTCAGCCAGCGGGTCAGCAAACGGCTGCCCATGGCGGTCTGGCAGCGATCGACCACCGATTGCAGGGTGTTGTCACGCCCGCCCGCCAGGTTGGTGTCCAGTTCCAGGTTGCGACGGCTGGCACCGTCCAGCACCACGGTGTCATCCAGGCGCTCATGACGCAGGCTGCGCAGGTGGGGTAGGGCGGTACGCTGGGTTTCCTTGGCATAGCTGAGCAGGCAACCGGCGGCGCCGATGGCCAAGGTCAGGGTTTCGCAGCCAAAGCCCTTGAGGTCCTGGGTAGAGAACTGCTGGCAGAGGCTCTTGTGCGCCGAGTCCCGCTCGAAATCCCAGGGGGCACGGCGTCGCACACCGCGGCGTTTTTCCGCCGGCAAGCCTTGTGGCCAGTCATCTGGGATCAAAAGCTCAACTGGATTGATCCGCTCCAGCTCGGCCAGCAGGTTCTCCCAGCCTTTGATCTCCAGGACGCTGAAGTTGCCGCTGGTGATGTCCAGTACCGCCAGGCCGAACAGACGCTCGTCGCCCAGCACGGCGGCGATCAGGTTGTCGCGGCGCTCATCCAGCAGAGCCTCGTCACTCACGGTGCCTGGCGTGATGATACGCACCACCTGGCGTTCCACCGGGCCCTTGCTGGTCGCCGGGTCCCCCACCTGTTCGCAGATCACCACCGACTCGCCGAGCTTTACCAGCTTGGCCAGGTAGCCCTCGGCGGCGTGGTAAGGAATACCGCACATGGGAATCGCCTGGCCGGCCGACTGCCCGCGCGCCGTCAGGGTGATGTCCAGCAGCTTGGCGGCCTTCTTCGCGTCTTCATAGAAGATCTCGTAGAAGTCGCCCATGCGGTAGAACATCAACTGATCAGGGTGCTGGTTCTTGAGGCGCCAGTACTGCTGCATCATCGGCGTGTGGGAGGACAGATCGGAGGTATTTTTACTCATCGGTATTCAGGCGGATTCGTTGAATGGGTGAAGCAAAGGAGCGCTGGGCTCGGCTTTTTGCAGATGGCGGCAAGGTTACCATGGGTGCCCTGGCCTCGCAGGCACCAAGGCGCTACTGTGTTTGTCCGGTAAATGCAGCACAAATATGCAAAACAGCATTTGTCATTGACTAAAAGTTCGAGCAATATGCGTTCTATGCAAATACGCAACGTTTCTACCGTCTTAAGAGAGCTGCTGGATCGTGACGGAATCTCCCCCACGGAGCTTCACCGTCGCACCGGTGTGCCTCAATCCACCCTCTCGCGGATTCTCAGCGGGAAGATCGTCGATCCTTCGGATAAGCACATCTCGCGGATCGCCGAATACTTCCAGGTGAGCACCGACCAGTTGCGTGGGCGCATGGATATCGCGCCTGCCCGGGCTGCTGCGCCCCGTGACGAGATTCATTCGGAACTCAAGGACATAAGCCTGTGGGACGACGATACCCCTGTCGATGACGACGAGGTGTCGGTTCCCTTTCTGCGCGAGGTTGAATTGGCTGCTGGATCAGGAAGATTCGTCATCGAGGAAAGCGAACGCGCCAGCCTGCGCTTCGGCAAGCGCAGCCTGCGGCACAACGGCGTGCAGTTCGACCAGGCCAAGTGCGTCACGGTGCGTGGCAACAGCATGTTGCCGGTGCTGCGGGACGGCGCCACGGTGGGCGTCAATGCCGGCAAATGCGCAATTGGCGACATCGTTGATGGCGACCTCTATGCGATCAACCACAACGGCCAATTGCGGGTGAAGCAGCTGTATCGCCTACCTACAGGGATCCGCCTGCGCAGCTTCAACCGCGATGAACACCCGGATGAGGACTACAGCTTCCAGGAGATCCAGGAAGAGCAGATCAGCATCCTCGGTCACGTCTTCTGGTGGGGCATGTACGCCCGCTAAGCCAGCCCTCTTGAACAAAGCCCGCCCTTGAGCGGGCTTTTTTTTGCCCGCGAAAAATCCCCAGCCCTTTGTTTATGCGCCTTCCATGCATTTCAGCAAATCTTGCGCATAAATAAATGCATTTACGCATTGACTGCATATGCATGAATGCATAATATGAGCCTCAAGCCGCGCAACAGCGGCTGCAAAGACGCTCTTTAGTGGCAAAGCAAAGGCAGCGATGAATCGGCCTCGACGGTTCAGAGGGTTGGCAACTGGCCCGGGTGTGCAGCGTAAAGCACCAGAAGCAGTTATCCGGCGGACAGGGTCGCGGTCGGAGGAACAATTTGAATGGGTCCGTACCGCACCAGTAGTGCCGAAAGACCAAGGTTTGCATTACTGAAAAGCCCGGGCGACCGGGCTTTTTGGAATGCCTGCCTAACGTGGGCCACCAACAGACAGGGACCCTTTGAAACATCGTTATCAGCCTTCTATCAACCGGCCATTTCGCTGGCCTCAATCCGCACGGGAGACGTGAATGACAAACGAGCAACAAGCGTTGCTGGACATGCCGATCTGGCTGGTCATCGTCCTGGCGCTGGTCGGTGGCGTTTCCGGTGAAATGTGGCGTGCCGACAAGGAGGGCGCCCGTGGCTGGTCGCTGCTGCGGCGCCTGGCACTGCGCTCCGGAGCCTGCGTGGTCTGCGGGGTCTCGGCGATCATGCTGCTGTATGCCGCCGGCGTGTCGATCTGGACCGCCTGCGCCTTCGGTTGCCTGACCGCCATGGCCGGCGCCGACGTCGCCATCGGCCTCTACGAGCGCTGGGCGGCCAAGCGCATCGGGGTCTGCGAACCGCCTTCCCGGGATTCCCATTCAGACCAGCCTTGACTCACCGGGCGGCTACCGCCCTCAACACGGTCGTGCGCCCCGGGCTTTCGCCGCCGGGGCCGCTTCGGCCTGATTCTGGAAGCAGACAATGAGCGTACTGACGCAGCTACCCGAGGCCATCACGTCCACGATCAAGACGGCCATGCCGCATCTGCACAAGGTCGAGGCATTTCCCGAGACCGTTGATGGCTCCGCCGAGACAGCGATCTACTTTGCAATCACCGGCATGGACCCGGGAGCTGATCCGGGCGACGGCCGTAGTTGCCTGCGGGCGACCTTCGAGGCCCGGGTGCGGGTTGACCCGAGCCTTGCGCAGGCCTCCTTGCAGGCGGTTGTTCTGGCAGCGCAGCTCATGGACCTGCTGCGTTGCCAGAACTGGAACCTTGATTCTGTCGATAGTGCTAAGGCGGTGTGGGCCAAACCAGCCGGCACGGCCGTGGATTCGGCGCCGAAAACCGAGTGGACCGTGCAATGGCAGCAGTCCATCTACCTGGGCCAGGAACAATGGCCCTGGCCCGATCAACCCCCGGGAACACTGGCATTGGGTTTCAGCCCCGACACCGGCCCCGGTCACGAGGGGCACTATCAGGCGCCGGAGCAGATGTCGTGAGTTACGTCACCGCAACTCACGACCGAATGCTTTCTGGCCTGATCCTGCCTTGCGCTGTGGTCGGCGTGGACCTTGCCGCGGGCAGACTGCGGGTATCCGATGGCGCGGGCTGGACCAGTGCCTGGGTTCGCTGGCACAGCCAGGCCGCCGGCAAGGCCCGGCACTGGCGGGCGCCGAGCCTGGGCGAGCAGGGCGTACTGATCAGCCCCAGTGGCGAGCCGGCGCAGGGCACTTTCGTTCCCGGCCTGTATGGCGATGCCGGTGCACAGCCGGATAACCGCGAGCACGTCGAGGTCTGGCGCTTCGATGATGGCGGCTCGCTGGTCTACGACTGGCAGGCCAAGAGCTACAGCATCTCCCTGCCCAGCGGCACGGTGACGATTCAGGTCGGCACCAGTTCGGTCGTGGTGACGGACAGCAGCATTACCGGCAACGCCGACAGCATCACCCTGACGGGGGCAATCACCTTGAATGGCGAGGTGCAAATCAACGGTGCGAGCTTGAAGCACAACGGGGTGAATGTCGGCTCGACCCACATCCACCCAGGCGTGATGCCCGGCCCTGGAGCAACCGCTCCACCGCAGTGAGGCCTTGGCGATCAACGCCGGCCACCCAACCTACAACCCCGATAAACCCGATCAATCCGCCGAATGCGGATTTTTTGTACCCGGAGAAAAGCATGGCACTCCCGAAAAAAAAGCCCGGCCGCACGGCCACCAGTGGCGCTGCGGTCTTTCGCGACACCTTCTACACCTCGCGCATTCTGATCCTGGCGGACGGCCGCGCGCTGTCGGTGGCCCAGGGCGAGGTATCGGTACCGGTCAGCGACACCCTCGCCCGAGACTACCTGGAGCAGCACCCGGACTTTCAGTTGCAGGAGTAACACGATGATCGGAATGGATCGCCGTACCGGCTTGCCGCTGTCCGGCATCGAGCATTTGCGGCAGTCCATCGAGGACATCCTGACCACGCCCTTGGGCAGTCGGCGGATGCTTCCTGAATACGGCAGCAACCTGCGCCGTTATGTCGACTTGCCGGTGACCGGTGGCTGGAAAAGCGCGGTTCAGGCAGAAGTCGCCCGGGCGCTGTTGCGCTGGGAGCCCCGCTTGAAGCTGGAGCGGGTAAAGGTTGTAGCGGTGGTGGAGGGCCAGGTCAGTTTCCAACTGACGGGCCGCTACCTGGGTAATGACGCGGTTTTGGAGGTGACGGCATGAGCATGCTGGATTTATCCGCACTGCCGGCGCCGCAGGTGCTGGAAACCCTGGATTTTGAAGCGCTGTATCAGGGCAAGCTGGCAACCTTTCGCCGTTATATGGGCGACAACTGGACGGCCAATCTGGAAAGCGATCCGGTCACCAAGCAACTGGAGCTGTCGGCCTACGGCGACATGCTGTTGCGGGCCCGGGTCAACGATGCGGCCAAGGCGCTGCTGCTGGCCCATGCCCAAGGCACGGACCTGGATCAGTTGGCCGCCAACGTCAACTTGCAGCGCCTGGTGATCCAGGCTGGTGACCCGCAAGCGGTACCGCCTGTGGCGCAGGTCAAGGAAGCCGACGACGCACTGCGCGAGCGTGTCCAACTGGCCTATGAAGGCCTGACCACCGCCGGGCCACGCAACAGCTACATCCTGCATGCCCGCAATGCCTCGGCCCGGGTGGCGGACGCCGAGGCCGAAAGCCCGTCACCGGCCTGCGTCACGGTTACGGTGCTGAGCCTGGAAGGTGACGGCGCAGCGGCGCCTGAACTGCTGGCGACGGTCGCCGCGGCCCTCAATGACGAGGACGTGCGACCGCTGGGGGATCGGGTCACGGTGAACAGCGCCCAGATACTGCCGTATCGCATCGACGCGGTGCTGCACATGAAAGGGCCGGGCCCGGAAAGCGATGCCGCCCTGGCAGAGGCCGAGCGCAAGCTGGCCGCCTGGGTCAACCCACGCCGGCGCCTGGGCATCGAGGTGGCGCGTTCAGCCGTCGATGCCCAGCTGCATGTGGCCGGCGTGGCCCGGGTTGAACTGCGGGGTTGGCAGGACATAGTCCCGAGCAAGGCCCAGGCCGCGTACTGCACCGGCTACAGCGTTACCTTGGGGACCTGATATGACCAGCCTGCTGCCAAGCAACAGCACACTCTTGGAACGCGCCCTGGAGGCGACCAACAGCAGCGACACCGCCACCATGTTGCGCACCCTGTACAACCCCTCGACCTGCCCGGTGCACCTGCTGCCCCAGCTGGCTTGGGCCTGGTCGGTGGATCGCTGGGACCCGCGCTGGAGCGAGACGGTCAAGCGCAATGCCATTCGCGCCTCGTTCTTCATCCATGCCCGCAAGGGCACCATCGGCGCTTTGCGCCGTGTGGTGGAACCGCTGGGCTACCTGATTGAAGTGGTCGAGTGGTGGCAGATGGCTCCCCAAGGCGAGCCAGCCACCTTTGCCCTGAAAGTCGGGGTGCTGGATACCGGCATCACCGCACAGATGTACCAGGAACTGACCCGGCTGATCGATGACGCCAGGCCGGTGAGCCGGCACATGACGGGCCTTGCCATCAGTCTGGAAACCTCCGGTGTCATCGGTTACGGCGCTTATGTGGACCAGGGTGAAGTACTCGACGTTTACCCCCCGACCCCTCGCGATATTGAAGTGATCGGCCGTTACGGCCAGGTCATGTGCATTGATGAAACAGACACCTTGGATGTGTACTCATGATCGATTCCAACAGTCAGTTCTTCGCCATCCTCACTGCGGTGGGCGAGGCGAAACAGGCCAACGCCACCGCCCTGGGCACGCCCTGGACCTTCAAGGAAATGGCGATCGGCGATGCCAACGGCACCGACCCCATCCCGAACAGAACCCAGACTAAGCTGATCAACGAATGGCGACGCGCCCCGGTCAACCAGGTGCGCACCGACCCGGCCAACCCCAACATCATCATCACCGAACAGGTGATTCCGCCTGATGTCGGCGGGCGCTGGATCCGCGAGATCGGCCTGCTCGATGCCGACGGCGACCTGGTGGCGGTGGCCAACTGCGCCCCGAGCTTCAAGCCCCTGCTGGCCCAGGGCACCGGCAAGACCCAAGTCATTCGCATGAACTTCATCGTCGCCAACACCGCGCAGATCGTGTTGAAGATCGACCCGGCGGTGGTACTGGCGACTCGTCAATATGTGGATGACTCCCTGGTGGCAGCGCTTCCGGCGGATAAGGTTGCCGGCGCTTATCGGCAAGTCACTATCGATAAGCGAGGCATAGTGGTCAGTGGCACCAACCCCACAACGCTATCCGGTTATGGCATTGCTGATGCATTTACCAAGTCAGAGACCAGTTCAGCCATACAGCTTTCAAAGGAGAGCATCGTAGCGGCGGCGCCTGTTGCACTCGACACGCTAAAAAAGCTGGCTGGCGCAGTGGGCGATGACCCTGGCTTTTCAGCGACAGTGACGAATGCGCTTGCCGGCAAAGCAGTAAAAGCCACCACTCTCGGTGGATATGGGATTACAGACGGGGTAACAAAAACTGACCTGGCGAGCGCAGTCAGCAATTTGCTTCCCACAACGGGTGGACGGTTGACGGGATCGGTATTGCTGTCGAGTGACAATAACGACTCGCCGGAGTTTGGCTGGGTGACGCCCACCTGTGACGCTCGCATGGATGTTCTAAATAACAACGTGAGGGTTTTTGCAAGTTATGGCGGTGAAACGTCAACACCGCTTCTTTTGAGTCTTGCCGACAGGACCGCCTCCGTCTTTGGCAACTTGCTATGGAATGCTGGCAACTTTGACCCGACGCGAAAAGCAGACAAAGCGACCACGCTTGCAGGGTATGGCATCACTGATGCTTTACCGGCGAATCGGCTGATCTACTCTCCAAATGCCCCTAAACCTACTGAGGGGGCGGTCGGTACGCTTTGGCTGCAATACGAGGAGCCATGATGAACTTCCACGTAAAACTGGATGGCGGTTACCGGCCTGGTGTCATGCCTTATGTAAAGCTTGCAGACGGCTGGCGAGAGGGTGCGGAACTGTTCATCAAAACCGAAAGTGGGTGGCGCACGGTCTGGCGGCGAACGTTTGTGTTTATCAACACGGTGGAGCGAGCAGGTGCGAGCATTTTTGAGCTCATGGGCAGTCCCGCCAAAGCCCGGAATTATCTCTTTATCAATCGCGCAATGATCTACGGCGGTGGCGCTGGATACTCACTGAGAACGGGTGTATTTCCCCCAGGCTCCACACTGAAAATCATCAATGAACACTACATCCGTGGTGCGGGCGGCGCGGGGGCTTATCCTCCTCGCCCTTTGCCAGGCGCTACAGCCTTTGTTCTGGATTACCCAGCAACGTTGGACAACCGTAACGGGTATATTTTCGGTGGCGGCGGGGGCGGTGGGGATGCCTATTGGCCCAACGTACTGCACACCGGCGGTGGCGGCGGCGCGGGGCGTCCTGGTGGCGTGGGTGGTGGGATGTATCAAGTCTCGACTTACGGCTATGGCTATCCAGCGGCCGGCACTTTGGATGCTGGCGGCGCTGGCGGCTGGTACACCGCCGGGTGGAATGGTGGTGCCGGCGGAGCACCGGGCAGCCCTGGTGTCGGCTCGTCCAATCCCGCTGGTGCTGGCGGTTATTCGATTGAGAAAAATGGCAACAACTTGATCTTTGAAGCGGGCAACAGCCCTGATCGAGTAAAGGGGAATATCTTGTGAATGGATTTAAAGTTCTCTCTGTGTCGGCTACCGCTGGCACCATGCTTGTCGACTGGGGCGATATGACGCTGAACCACTATATCCCCCAGGAGATTCTGACCACCCCCGACATCGATGCCGTGGCCTTGGCCCAAGTCATCGAGAGTATGCGCCCAGCTCCAGCTGTCGCCTTGGAGTTGCCTCAAGCACTCCAGGCAATGGTTGAACCTTCCAGCCTTGGAGACGATGAGCGACTCTGGCGTGCTGCGCAGTTGACGACGGTGACCTGGCTGCGCGATCGCCATTACGATCAGCTTGAAATGAAGGTATCCACCAATCTTTCGGAGCAGCAGTTCAACGAGCTTCTGGTGTACATGCAATCCCTACGCGACTGGCCCCAATCTCCGCACTTCCCACAAACCGAACATCGCCCGGTAGCTCCATCCTGGCTCGCCGAAAAAACCCAATAAACGCCCCGCACCGCCGGGGCGTTTTCTTTCCCGCTTCCCACTAATCAATCATCCCTACGAGCCCCCTTCACCCGGGGCTTTTTCATGTCTGGAGTTTATCCATGAGTGGTTTTTTCCACGGCGTTACTGTCACCAACGTCGACACCGGCGCACGCACTATCTCGCTGCCCACGTCTTCGATCATCGGCCTGGTGGACACCTTCACCGAGGCCCCAGCGTTCACAGCCAAGGCCAACGACCTGCTGCTGATCACCAACGAGCGTGAGGCTATCGCAGCCTGGGGCCCGGATGCGGCCATCACCAAGGCCTGCCAGGCCATCTACCAGCGGGCCAAGGCGGTGATCGTCGCTTGCGGCGTGGCCAAGGTGGCGGATGCGGCCGAGCAGACCTCGGCGATCATCGGCGGGGTGCTGGCCGACGGCAAGCGTACCGGCCTGCAAGCCTTGCTGGATGGCAAGAGCCGTTTCAACGCCCAGCCGCGGTTGCTGGTGACCCCCAAGCACAGTTCGACCCAGGCGGTTGGTACTGCGCTGGTGGCCCTGGCCGACAAGCTGCGTGGCCTGGCGATCATTGATGGCCCCAACAGCACCGACGAAGCGGCCATGGCCTATGCCAAGCACTTCGGCGCCAAGCGCGCCTATATGGTCGACCCGGGCATTCAGTACTGGGACAACGGCGCCAGCGCCACCGTCGATGCGCCGGCTTCGGCCTGGGTCGCGGGCCTGTTTGCCTGGACCGACAACGAGTACGGCTTCTGGGCCTCGCCGTCGAACAAGGAGTTTGTCGGCATCACCGGCACCACCCGCTCCATCGAGTTCCTGGACGGTGATGAAACCTGCCGCGCCAACCTGCTGAACAACGCCAACATCACCACCATCATTCGTGATGAAGGTTTCCGCCTGTGGGGCAACCGCACGCTGTCCAGCGATCCGAAGTGGGCCTTTGTTACCCGGGTTCGGACCCTGGACATCGTCATGGACGCGATCCTTTACGGCCACAAATGGGCAGTGGACCGCTCGATCACCGCGACCTACGTCAAGGACGTGACCGAGGGCCTGCAGGCGTTCATGCGCGACCTGAAGAACCAGGGCGCAATCATCAATTTCGAGGTCTACGCCGACACCGAGCTCAACACCGCCAGCCAGCTGGAGCAGGGCAAGGTGTACTGGAACATCCGCTTCACCGACGTGCCACCGGCCGAAAACCCCAACTTCCGGGTCGAGGTCACCAACCAGTGGCTGACCGAAGTCCTCGAACACACCGCTTAAGGAGCAGCAGCAATGGCAATGATTCCCGAAACCCTGGCGAACATGAACCTGTTCGTCGATGGCATCAGCTTTCAAGGCGACGTGTCGAGCCTGACCCTGCCCAAGTTGACCCTCAAGACCGAGGAGCATCGGGTCGGCGGCATGGATGTGCCCGTCGAGCTGGACATGGGCATGGAGAAGCAGGAAGCCGGCTTCACCACCACCGGCGTGCGCCGCGAGTCGCTGAAGATGTTCGGCCTGGCCGATGGCAGCGGTTTCAACGGCGTGTTCCGTGGCGCCTTCAAGGGCCTCAAGGGCAAGGTCACGCCGGTGATCGTGACCCTGCGCGGCTTGCTCAAGGAAGTCGACATGGGCGATTGGAAATCCGGCGACAAGGCCGAGGTCAAGCACAACGTGGCCCTGACCTACTACAAGCTGGAAGTCGATGGTCGCTTGATCTACGAGATCGATGCCCTGGGCATGAAGCGCGTGATCAACGGCGTCGACCAACTGGCCGCGCAACGTTCTGCCCTGGGCCTGTAAGGAAACCACCAGCATGACTCAAGCAATCAACAAGACCCCGGCGTGGATGACCCTGAGCGCGGAAAACGTCGTGATCAGCCTTAGCAAGCCGGTGGAGATGAACGGCGTGGTCTGCGACAAGGTCACCTTGCGCGCCCCCACCGTGCGTGATGTGCGTGCGGCCAACTCCGGGGCTGCCGGCGATGATGAACAGCGCGAACTGATGCTGTTCGCCAGCCTGGCGCAAATCAGTGCCAAGGATCTGGAGGGCATGGCGCTCAAGGACTATCAGCGCCTGCAGGCCGGCTATTTTCGCCTGGTGCAAGACGACGAGCTTTGACCCTGCGGTGATGAAGATGGCGGCGAAGCGGCTCGCCAGCGAGCTGCATTTCGCCGCCGAGGAAATCATGACCATGAGGTTTTCCGACATGGTCTGGTGGCTCACGGATTGAGCCCGTCACCCAAGGAGCAGGAGAAGCAGATGGCGAACAAGCTGGAATCAGGGCTGGTGGTGGTGGGTACCGCCCTCAGTTCGACGTGGGACGCCGCCTTCAAGACGGTGGAAGGCCGGATCAAGCAACTGGAGCAGCAGGGCAGCAAGGCCCGGGTACTGGAAAAGACCATTGGCCAGACCCTGCGCCTGCAGGATGAATGGAAAAAGGCCCATGACACCGGTGCTGCATCTGCCGCCGGGCTGTTGCGCCGGTTGGAACAGAGCCGTGATGGCCTGCGCCAGCAGGGTGTGCAGGTACATAAACTGCGTCAGGAATATCAGGCGCTGGGTAAGGTGGCCCGGGGCTCCGCTCTGCAGGCCCGGGGGCACCAGCAGATCGACCAGGGCAAGGCCGACTTCAAGGCGGCGTATGGCTTGGCCAAGGACGGGATCGGCAAGCTGGCCATTCCGGTCAAGATCAATGCCGACTATCAGGCGCTGATCCGTGACATCGCGATCAAGGCCGGTGTGGCCAATCAACCTCAGGAAGCGCAGCTGAGCCGCAGCGTCGTTCAGACTTCACGGAACACGGGAATGGCCCGCAACGAGGTGGCGGCTCTGGTGGGGCAGATGACTGCCAAGGGCATGTCGCTGGACAAGGCGCAAGGTTACGCGGGGCTGGCGGCCAGGTTCGCGGTGGGGCAGGGCACGGGTATCGAAGACACGGCAAACCTGATGCGGGCCCTTGAGCTGAAGGCCGGGATCAGCGACCCCAAGGTCATGGAGCAGGCCCTGGAGGCCATCGCCCTGCAGGGGCAGGCGGGCAATTTCGAGGCCGCCGACATGGCGCGCTTGCTCCCGGCGCTGCTCGAGAGCGCGAGCGGGGAGGGGCTCACCGGCATGGATGCGGTGAGCCAGCTGGGCTCGATGCTGCAAGTGCAGATGAACACCGCGGGCGGTGCTGATCAGGCCGCCGGTCAACTGCAGAACTGGATCGAGAAAATCGGTTCCAGTGAGGCGGTCAAGGCTTATGAAGATGCCGGCATTGATTATCAGGCGTCGCTGAACATCGGTATCCAGAAGGGTATGTCGAGCCTGGAGGCGAGCTTTGCCCTGGCCATGCGCTATGTCAGGGCCATCGATCCGGCCAAGGCCGCGAAGATGGCCGAGGCCCAGGCACAGATCAGCAAGGAAACCGATCCGGCGAAGGCCAAGTCCATGCTCGAGGCTCTGGAAGAGTCCCTGCGTACCGGTGACCTGTTCACCGATATGCAGATCAAGGCGGCCTTGCTGGCTCACACCCAGGGCCGGCAGCAATACGAGCAAGTGAAGAAGGACTCGTTGAGTGCTTCGGGGGTTATCGACAAGAACCTGGCCGAGCGTCGGCAAGCCTCCGTCCAGCTGTGGAAGGAAACCGCGCAGGCGGTCGACGGTGGCATGCTTGCCGTGGGGAAGGCCCTGCAACCGGCCACGGATCTGGTTGCCCAAAGCATCACGCTGGTGGTCGGCAAGCTGACCGAACTGGCGGAGAAGGCACCATCATTGGTGCTGGGGGTGACTGCCCTGGGCGCCGCTTATGTCGCGGTGCAAAAGCTGATGGCTGTCTACACCATTGGCAAGGGCCTGCTGAATGTCGCTCGAGGTTCACTGCAGGTTGGCCGCAAAGTGGCGAAGCGCTCCTCTGGTGGCAATGCGAGCGGTATCGACTGTTGTGCGCCCATGCTCGATTGCGGCCCGGACAAAAAACGCCGCAAGGGCCGTGTCGGGCGCAAGACGCCCAGGCGCGAGCCTCGTTCGAGGGGCGGCAGCAAAGGCTTCAAGAGCCCTTTGACGCCCAGCGGCCTGGAGAGAGTGGCCAGAGGGGCTGCCACCTCTGGTGCCGTAATGAAAGGCGCCGGTTCCCTGGCCAAGGGAGTCGCCCCCTTGCTCAAGGGCGGTGCGATCCTTTCGGTGCTCGGTGCAGGTTTCCAGGTGGCGGACACTTACCTGAATGCCCAGACCCAGGATGAAAAAGCCGAAGGCTACGGCGAGGCGGCGGGCAATCTTGCTGGCGCCGCCGCGGGTGCAGCAGCAGGGGCGGCCATTGGCTCCGTGGTGCCGGTGATTGGTACTGTTATTGGCGGGCTGGTGGGCGGCGCCCTGGGTGCCTGGGGCGGTTCGGCCGCCGGTGGCGCCTTGGGTAAAAAGCTGTTCGGCTCCGACGAGTCGCTCAAGCACTTGCCCGTAGCCGGTCCGCTGATGATGCGCAACGCCGGACAGAACATCCCGCCGGTCATGGGCGATATCGCCAAATCCTTCCAGAAAGGCCAGACGCCCCCGCTGATGGGGCAGGCGGCGCGCTCGATGCTCAGCCCATCGTCGTCTGCTGCGGCGCCGGCCACGATCACCGCGCCGGAGTCGCTCAAACCCCAGGTACCTCCAGTCATCGAGCAGCAGTTCAGCTTCGCGCCCTACTTGTCGATCTCGGTCCAGGGTGATGTGCGCGACCCCGCGCAACTGGCCCGGGAACTGGAACCCCACCTGCGCTGGCAGTTCGACGAGTTCAGCCGCCAGGCTGCCGCTCGCCAGCTGTTCGACGCCGCACACGTTTAAGGAGATCGCATGGCTTACATGGAGCAGCTGCAATCGGGGCTGGGTTCCCTGGTGGCGGCAGCGGAAGCGGGGCGGCGCAGTGCTGATGAAATGCTCGGGCCCATGAACGGTGCCATCAGCGACATCAGCGGCGCCGCCCTGGAGCTTGAAAGCCTGCCCGTTGTCGGGCCGGAGCTGGGCGCCAAACTGCAACGCACGATGCGCAGTATCGGTGCGGCGCAGTCGGTGGTGGGGGAAGTCGCGGCCAAGTACAGCCAGGCAGTGACCGTGGCCGGGCAGATGCAGCAGCGTCTTGGCGCCCTGCAGGAACAGGTGGCCAAGGCCGGCGCGGCAATCAATCGGATCGGCGGGCAGATCAGCCCTTCCCTGGGCAACATCTTCCCGACCGCCGCATTTGCCGAACAGACCACTCCGGCGGCCGAGGCGGTGAAGCCCTTCGCGCACCTGTTGATCCTGCAACCGCTCGGGGCGGGCGCCCAGCCTTACTACTTCAACGTCGATACCGCAGCCTTCGAGGCGCTGCGCCGGCAGAGCGGATTCCGCTGGGCCGGTCAGGAGCGCTTGAGCCGCAGTGTCGCCCAGCAGGCGGTGGGCCAGGGTGAAGAGCGGATCTCTCTCAAAGGCACGGTGTTTCCCGGGTTCAAGGGCGGCCTGGGGCAGTTGCAGACCTTGCGCAGCATCGGGCGGCGCTTGCAGCCGCTGAGCCTGACCACCGGCTACGGCGAAGTGCTGGGCACCTGGTGCCTGACCAGCATCGAGGAAGATCAGAGCCACCTGCTGGCCGGCGGTATCCCGCGCAAACAAGGTTTTTCATTGGAGTTCGTAAGCTATGGCGACGACTTGCAGAACGTCTGACGGGGATCTGCTCGATACCTTGTGTTACCAGTATTACGGCCACCTCAACGGCTGTGTCGAAGCGGTGCTGGACGCCAACCAGGGGTTGGCCGACGAGGTACAGCCGTTTCGCGCCGGGCTGCTGATCCGGTTGCCGGAGCTACCGGCCCGGGCCGAGGCCAGGGTCCAGCTATGGGATTGAGCCCCAACCCCTTTACCCAACCCCGTCGAGCACGGGGTTGGCTTTTTCTGGAGTACGGCACATGACCCCAGCGTTTCGCATCGTCGCCGATGGCCGGGACATCACCGCGCAGATCAACGACCGCTTGCTGAGCCTGCGCACCACGGACAAGCCCGGCCTGGAGTCGGATGAATTCGAGCTGCGCATCGATGACCGCGACGGCGCCGTGGCGCTGCCCCGGCGCGGCGCGAGCATTGAAGTGTTCCTCGGTTACGCCGGCCAGGAGCTGACTCGCCTGGGGCGCTACACCGTGGACGAAGTGGTGGTGAACGGGCCGCCCGATACGCTCGAGATCCGTGGCAAGGCCAGCGACATGCGCGGCAGTGGCAAGACCACCCGCAGCGGCAGTTGGGAGAACGTTGCGCTGCAGCTCATCGTCCGTGACCTGGCGGCGCGCAATGGATGGCAGCCGGTCTGCCCGCTCGCCATCAAGGTGCCGCGCATCGATCAGCTCAACGAGTCGGATTTCAACTTCATCACCCGCCTGGCCCGGCAATATGACTGCACCGCCAAGGTGGCCGAAGGCAAGCTGCTGGTGTTGCCCCGCCAGGCCGGACAGAGCGCCAGCGGCAAGGCCCTGGGGGTTGTCACCCTCGGGCGTGGCGATGTCAGCCGCTACCAGTTCCGCCTGAGTGACGGCAGCACCCACAAGGCCGTGCAGACCCGGCACCAGGACCCCAGGAGCGGAAAGCTGCGGGTCATCGACCTGGGGAACGATGGCTCGCCGGATGATTCGCCCGCCGTGCACACCGACCGCCACCTCTACCCGAACCAGTCTGCCGCCGAGCAGGCCGCCAAGGCGCGCCTGGCGGCCTTCAACCGCAGCACCGCCAGCCTGCGCCTGGACCTTGCGGGGCGCACCGATCTGTTCGCCGAGCGAATGATCAATGCCCAGGGCTTCAAGGCCGGGCTCGACGGTGACTATCTGGTGGACTCGGTCGAGCAGTTGTTCACCCAGGCCGGATGGACGACCACGGTCCAGTGCAACGGCGGCAAGCAAGGCAAGGCCAAGGCCAAGGGCAAGCCGCCCCAGGCCCGCAAACCCCTCAGGATCGAGCAGCTTTGAGCCTTGATCCCATTCCCCACTGACGGGGCAATCCGCCCACAGGAGTATTCATGAAACCAGGCATCACCCTGGCGATCCGGGATTTTCTCCGGACCTTGATCGTCGGCTGCAGCTTGCTGCTGGCCACTGCCACCCATGCGGCACCCTTTGTCCTGGCCTATACCGACGGCCAGGTCGAAGCGTCCTACAGCAATCTGCAGGCGTTCCACCGCAACCTGTCCGCCGTCGGCCTGGGCAGCACCTACGGCCTGACCGTCACCGGCAAGCTGCATCAGGACGGCATGAACGAAACCACGCAGAACATCATCCGCTTTGCCAAGAGCCAATCCCTGCCGCTGTATCCGACTGTTTCCGACTACAACGAAGACATTGGCGCTTTCGACCCGGCTATTTCCCACTCCATCCTCAACGACCGGGCCTTGAGCGCCGGCACCGTCAAGCAGTTGGTCAAGCTGGCCAAAGAGGGCGGATTCGCCGGCATCAACCTGGACTTCGAGAAGGTCGAACCCAGGAACCGCGCGGCGTTTTGCGCCTTCGTCAAAACCCTGGGCAACGCCCTGCATGCCGGCAACAAGAAGCTGATCATCAGCATCCCGCCCAAGTTCAGCGACACCGAGCCTGAGTACCTGCAGGGCTACGACTACAAGGCCCTGGGCGCGGCGGTGGACTACTTCCAGGTGATGACCTACGACCAGGTCGGGCCGGGCTGGAGCAGCGGCGGCTTTCACAATGAAGCCTGGCCCGGCCCCGAATCGGGCTTCGACTGGCAGCAGGCGCTGCTCAGTTACGCCGTTTCCCGAGTCCCGGCGAGCAAGGTTCTGGCAGGGCTGCCCGCATACGGCCAGGACTACAGCATCGGCAACCGGGTGCACTGGTCGGCCTATCAGGAAATCATTGCCGAGCACCGGGCAGCCACTCACCGGGATGCCGCTTCTGCGACGCCTTATGCCTCCTGGGGCCCGGTCAAGAGCTTCGCCGATGGCGTGGAATGGACCCCGGAACGAGCGCAACCCGTGCTCTGGTACGACGATGCCGCCAGCATCAAGACCAAGACCGCCCTGGTCGCCAAGCTGGGCCTGGCCGGCACCAGCGTCTGGGCCATGGGCTATGAAAATGCCGAGTTCTGGGCCGCACTGCAGTCAGGGCTCAAGGCCAGCAATGAGCTCTTGCCGACCGGGCGGGAGTGACTGGCCGGATGGGCTCTGGAGCTGGCTGCCACAGATTCTGCAGTACGCCTGGGGCCGTGATTCCAGGGCGCTTTTGCGAAACCCGTCTCGACGGGTTTTTTCATGCCCGGCAGAAACAAGCCTCACCGCAGCCTCATCCCGTTCCAGGAGCCTTGTCATGAAACTCTCGGCTGTTCTCGATCAGCTACAAGCACAGTGCCCGAGCTTTACCGGGCGCATCATTGTCGGCACCCATGCCGATTCTGCTTCAGGCGTTGGTGCGCCAATGCCAGCCGCCTATTTGGCGCCCAGCAACGATCTGGCCAGTGCCAGCGCCGGGCAGAACATCATTCGCCAGACTATCCGCGACCGCTTCGACGTGGTCCTGGCGCTTGGCGCCGCCGAGCCTGCAAAAGCGCTGAATCCGCTGCACGACCTGCGCGCCGAAGTCTGGCGCGCTCTGGTCGGCTTCAAGCCCGGCGCCGAGTACAACCCGATCCAGTACGACGGTGGCGAGCTGGTGTCTCTCGATGCCTCTGGCTTGCTCTACCGCCTGCGCTTTTTCGCCGAGTTCCAGCTGGGGCGCAACCTGCCCGGCCAGCCGGCGGAAACCTGGCATGAGCGTGAACTCGACGGCTTGCCGTCCTTGACCGGGGTCACGGTGCGGGTCGATGCCATCGATCCGGCGGACCCCAATCTGCAACGCCCAGGGCCCGACGGGCGCCTGGAGCTGACTTTTTCAGGAGAGCTGAAGCAATGAGCAAACGCATCACCGTGCTGCCGGTCGCCGGCCGCGCCGTACCGGACCCGGAAGCGGGCGATCTGCTGCCCGCTTCCGGCCGTGAAGTGTCGGACAGCGCCTGGTGGCGCCGGCGTCTGGCCGATGGCGATATCACTAGCAAAGCCGTGAAAGCGGCGAAATCTCAAGGAGCCAAATAATGGCGATCGGTTTCAGCAATATCCCGGCGGACATCCGTGTGCCGCTGTTCTACGCCGAGATGGACAATTCGGCGGCCAATAGCGCGTCCTCGGCCATGCGTCGTCTGATCGTCGCCCAGGTCAACGACAACCAGGCTGGTGACGATCTCGGCAAATTGGTGCTGGTGTCCAGCGTGGCCCTGGCCAGGAGCATTGGCGGCCAGGGCTCGATGCTCGCTTCGATGTACGAAACCTGGCGCAAGACCGACCCGGTGGGCGAGATCTGGTGCCTGCCGCTGCACAGCACCGAGGGCAGCGTGGCCAAGGCCGAGCTGAAGATCAGCGGTAGCGCCAGCGCCGCCGGCCTGCTCAATTTGTACGTCGGTGGTGTGCGGGTGCAAGCCTCCATCGTCAGCGGCGCCAGTGCCGCACAAGCGGCCAGCGCCCTGGCCTTGAAGGTCAACGCTGCAGTAGATCTGCCGGTGACCGCCACCGCGGCCGAGGGCACTGTGACCCTGAACGCCAAGTGGACCGGCGACAGCGGCAACGACATCAGCCTGCAACTCAATCGCCTGGGCAAGAGCAATGGCGAAGAAACCCCGGCGGGCCTGACCCTGGTGCTGGGCAAGATGGCCGGCGGCACCGGTGTGCCGGATCAGGTCGCGGCGCTGGCCGCCCTGGGCGACGAGCCGTTCGAGTTCATCTGCATGCCCTGGACCGATACGGCCAGCCTCAACACCTGGCAAGCCGTCATGGATGACAGCACCGGTCGCTGGTCCTGGGCCAAGCAGTTGTTCGGTCACGTCTACAGCGCCAAGCGCGGCACCGTCGGTACCCTGGTGGCGGCCGGTCAGGCGCGTAACGATCAGCACATCACCATCCAGGCCCTGGAAGCCGGCGTGCCACAACCGGTCTGGGTTCAGGCCGCGGCCCTGGCGGCGCGGACTTCGGTGTTCATCTCCGCCGATGCCAGCCGCCCGACCCAGAGCGGCAGCCTGCCGGGCGTCGACCCGGCGCCGGCCAGCGAGCGCTTCACCCTCACCGAGCGCCAATCGCTACTGAGCTACGGCATCGCCACCGCTTACTACGAAGGTGGCTACATGCGCATTCAGCGGGCGATCACCACCTACCAGAAGAACGCCTACGGCCAGGCCGACAACTCCTACCTGGACAGCGAAACCATGCACCAGTCGGCGTTCATCGTGCGCCGCCTGCAAAGCGTGATCACCAGCAAATACGGGCGCCACAAGCTGGCCGCCGACGGCACTCGTTTCGGCGCCGGCCAGCCGATCGTCACCCCGAGCACCATTCGCGGTGAGCTGATTGCCCAGTACGCCAAGCTGGAGCTGGAGGGCCATGTGGAGAACGCCGAGCTGTTCGCCGAGCACCTGATCGTCGAACGCGATGTGCAGGACCCGAGCCGGGTCAACGTGCTGTTCCCGCCGGACTACATCAACGGCCTGCGAGTGTTCGCGCTGCTCAACCAATTCCGCCTGCAGTACGACGCCGCGGCCTGAGCCGTACCTGCATCACTGCGCTTTTTCAGCCCGCCTTGAGCGGGCTTATTTTTTGGGAGAAACAACATGGGTCAACTGATCGCGGGCACCTGCTACGTCAAAGTGGACGGCGCTCAACTGACCATCAGCGGCGGCTGCGAAGCACCACTGATGGCCGTCAAGCGGGAAACCGTGGTTCCGGGCTTCTACAAGGAAACCGACCTCACGCCGTCGTTCAAAGTCACCGCGCTGCACACCCCGGACTTTCCGCTCAAGCAACTGATCGAAGGCGTCGACATGACCGTCACCTGCGAGTTCGCCAACGGCAAGGTCTACGTATTGGCCGGTGCCTACCTGGTGGACGAGCCTATTGCCAAGGGCGACGACGCCAGCATCGAGCTGAACTTCGAAGGGCAGAAGGGGACCTGGCAATGAGCAACACGGTGAAGCTGCAAGTGCCGATCGAGGCCCACGGCGAGCCCCTGGCCGAACTCAGCCTGCGCCGCCCGACGGTGCAGGAAGTGCGGGCGATCAAGGCGCTGCCGTACAAGATCGACAAGAGCGAAGAGGTCAGCCTCGACATGGACGTCGCGGCCAAATACATCGCGGTCTGCGCCGGCATTCCACCGTCCTCGGTGAACCAGCTCGACCTGGTGGACCTCAACGCCCTGAGCTGGGCGGTGGCGAGTTTTTTCATGAGTGCGGCATCGCAGCCATCGCCGACCTGATCGCTGTCGCCTATGACCTGGCCTGGTTCTGGAAGGTTGACCCCGAACAGATGATGGCCAGGCCACTGGATGTGCTCCGCGAATCCCTGGAGCACGCGCAACGGATCAATGCGATGCAGCAGGTGCAGTGATGGCGTATCGAAAAAGAAACAAGACCAAGGGCCGGCGGCCCAAGCAGGCAAGACAGGCTAAACCGGCAGCACTTGTGCAGCAGGTCAAAGCCGAAACTGAGGTGGTCAAGCCTGCTGTGGCCGAGAGCGCAAGCAAAGCCGTCGACCCGGAGCTCACCGGCATTCGCCAAGTGGTGGGCAAGTTCAGGAAAAGCCTGGAAGAAAGTGGTCTAGGAGATCTGGATCTTTCAGGATTGTTCTCTGGGCAGGGCCTATTGACCCCCTTTGTTGCGGGCATGCAGTCGGCGATCAAGGCGGAGAACATCCAGGCTGTCACTGCTGCCGCGCTCAGGGGGGAGGCAAGTCCGGAGAACGAGCTGGGCAATACCGCGCAAAACCTCAAGCACTTTGATGAGGCGGTGGAAAGAATCACCCTCAATGTGGGGGTAGCACTGTTGCCGGCCATCAACAGCATTGTCACGGGACTTCAGCCCGTACTGACATCGGTCGGTCAATTTGTCGCTGATAACCCCGGGTTGGTGGAGGGGCTAGCGGCCGCAGCAATCGCCTTTACGGTGGCAGCCTCGGCGGCCACGGTCTTTGCCGCACTGTCCTCGCCTATAGGTTTGGCGATGCTGGCGATTGCTGCGGTAGCCGGTGTGGTGGTGGCCAATTGGAAGCCGGTTTCACGGTTTTTCATCCAGCTGTGGGGGAAGATTTCACCCACGGTCATGTCCATGGTTGGTCTTTTCAAGGACGTGTTCGCCTGGACGCCCATCGGGCAATTGATTGCCAACTGGGGGCCGGTCAGCGCTTACCTGAGCGCCCTCTGGCAAGACTTCAGCGCCGGTACCGGGCGGGTGTATCAGGCGTTGAATCTGCTCTTCAACATGAGCGGGTTTGGGGTGTTGATCAGAAACCTGAAGCCGATCAGAGAGGCTGTCCAGGTGCTTTTTCGCAGCCTGCGAGAGGTTTTCGAGTGGAGCCCGCTTGGCTTGATAAGCAGTAACTGGCAACCCGTGGTGGGGCTGCTTGCAGCGATCTGGGATCTGATCTGGGCGTTGTCGATCACGGCAAAGACCAATGTGGAAAAGCTGTTCAGTTGGACTCCCGGTGAAGGGATGAGAAAGGATCTCGATGGATTGATCGAGTGGTTCTCTTCGTTTCGTGACCGGCTGGAAAAGATCCTGGAGCCGATCCGCGAGAAACTCAGAGCGACCTTTGGCAATTTGCTTGTCAGTGTCACCGGGAGCATCAACTCGCTGACCGAGAGTGTGGTGGAGCATAACAACTCGGCAAACCGGGGTGAGGACTCGCTGACTGATAAACCTTCTCCGCTGCTGACCCCGGGCAATTTGCCGCAAAGCTCCAGTTCGCTGCTGCAACAGGCGGCGGCCAACAACCGCACCCAACTCGAAGGCGGTTTGACCCTGCGTTTCGAAAACGCCCCGGCTGGCCTGCGCGCCGAACAGGCCACGACCAATCAACCGGGTTTGAACATCGCTTCGACCCTGGGCTATCGCTCACTTTCCCTAGGAGGTTCCCATGGCGGATAACTGGCGTGATCGTTTGTTGCCCGCCTCCTTTCGCGGCGTGCCCTTCTGGGTCGACCAGGCGAAAACCCCGGTGGGGCAAAAAGGCCAGTTGCATGAGTACCCGCAGCGCGACCAGCCGTTTTTCGAGGGCCTTGGCCAGCAGGCGAAAGTCCATGACCTGACGGCCTTCATCGTCGGCGCCGATTGCCTGGAGCAGCGCGACAGGCTGCTCAAGGTCCTGGAGGAGGGCAGCGGCGAGCTGGTGCATCCGTGGCTTGGACGGATGCAGGTCAAGGTCGGCGAGTGCGAGATGACCCAGAACCGCCAGGATGGTGGCCTGGTGACCTTCAGCCTGAAGTTCTATCCGGACCAGCCGCTGCGCTTTCCTTCGGCGGTGGTCAACACCCAGCAGCAGGTGCTGGTGGCCAGTGATACCTTGCTGGGCTCGGCGGTGCTGCGGTTCGAGTTCGCCACCAACCTGATCAAGCAGGCGCGGATCGGCGTGGATTCGCTGCGCAAGGGATTGACCGAGGTGTACGCGGTCATCGAACACGAGTTCAAGCCGCTGATCGAGTTCTATGGCGACCTCAACACCCTGGTCAGGGCGGTCAAGGAAATACCCAAGGAGCTGAGCACGGAGTTCAAGGGGTTGCTGGAGGATGTACGCGGGCTCAAGGATTTTGCCCGCACCGGCTATCGGCAGATGCTCGCCGATATTTCCCAGCAGGTGGAGGCGGCCAGGCGCATCGATGCGCCCAAGCTGACCACCGGCAAGGACACCACCGCGGCGGCCGAGGCGGTAGCGAACCTGGTCCAGGATGCGTTGCTGGTGCAGATCGCCCGGTTGGTGTCGGCCTTGCCGGTGGCCACCCCGGTGGTCAAGCTCAAGAGCACGCCGCCCCTGGCGCAGCAGGCCAGCCAGCCGGTGCAGCGCCTGGAGGTGCCGGTGGCCGACGATGTACTGGCCCTGCGTGACCAGCTCAACGAAGTGATCTGGCAATCCGCGCTCAAGGCCGACCCGATGCATTACCAGGCGCTCAACACCCTGCGCCAGCAACTGCAGGGCCACCTCAATGCAGTGGCTTCGTCCGGGGTACGGCTGGTCAGCCTCAGCCCCAAAAGCAGGTTGCCGGCGCTGGTGCTGGCCTATCAGCGGTTCGCCGATGCGACGCGGGTCGGTGAAGTGGTACAGCGCAACCGGGTGGCCCATCCGGGCTTCCTGCCGCCGGCCGATCTGCAGATTGCGCGGGAGTGACCCATGGACGAACTGGCAAATATCGTCACCCTGACGGTGGACGGGCTGGACTACAGCGGCTGGAAAAGCGTGGAGATCACGGCGGACCTGGAGCGCCAGTTCCGCACCTTCAGCCTCAACATCACCTGGCAATGGCCGGGGCAGGACTCGCAGGTACGGATCCGCCCGGGCGCTCGCTGCCAGGTGCGCATCGGTTGCGACCTGGTGCTCACCGGGCATGTCTACCAGGCGCCGGTCAGTTATGACGGCAGGCAGATCAGCCTGAGCATCCAGGGCAGCTCCCTGACCCAGGATCTGGTGGATTGCGCGGCCATCAACCGGCCGAGCCAGTGGCGCCAGCAGGATGTGCTGAGCATCGTCCGCGCCCTGGCCGGCTCTTACGGCGTGGGAGTGCGCAGCGAGATTGCACCCACCAGCAAGTTGCACACCCACAGCATTGTGCCGGGGGAGACGGTGTTTGCCTCCATCGACCGCTTGTTGACCTTGTACCGGGTGTTCTCCACCGATGACGCCGACGGCTACCTGCTGTTGGCGGCACCAGGCAGCGGCGGGCGTGCCGGCGATGCGCTGGAGCTGGGCAAGAACATTCTCTCGGCCAATGCGCCGATGGACTTTTCCGCGGTGTTTTCCGAGTACCGGGTGATCGGCCAGCACAAGGGCAGCGACCAGAGCAGCGGTGTCGCGGTCTGCGAGGTGTCCGGCCAGGCCAGCGATGCCCGGGCTTCGCGCAAACGGGTGACGGTGATCAACGAGGCGGCGCAACTGAGTGCGGAACTGGCTCAGCAGCGGGCTGACTGGGAGTGCGGCACCCGCACCGGCAAGGCGCTGACCACCACCTATCAGGTGCAGGGCTGGCGCCAGAGCAATGGTGATTTGTGGCGACACAACACTTTGGTGCGGGTCATCGACCCGGTGCTGGGTTTCGACCAGGACATGCTGATCTCCAAGGTCACCTGGTCGCTGTCCGACCGGGGTTCCATCACCACCTTGCAGGTGGCGCCGCCGCAGACCTTTGACGCCAACCCCGGCTCGCCCAAGGCCTGAAACCTGAGCCACCCGTAGGAGCCGGCTTGCCGGCGAAGGCACCCGGCACGAAACCGCGCAATCCCTGTTCGCCGGCAAGCCGGCTCCTCTCCCCCCAAGGAACCCAGCATGAGCCTACTGACACGCCTGTTGGCGCGGGGCACCGTGGTGCTCGCCCATTCGGCCAACAAACTGCAATCGCTGCAAATGCGCCTCACCGCCGGCGAGGTCAACGACGACATGGAGCATTTCGAGCCTTACGGTTTTACCAGCAACCCCCTGGCCGGCGCCGAGGGCATCGCCACCTTCCTCGGCGGCGATCGCTCCCATGGAGTGGTGCTGGTGGTGGCCGATCGGCGCTATCGCCTCAAGGCCCTGGCCGCCGGTGAAGTGGCGATCTACACCGACGAGGGCGACAAGATCCACTTCAAGCGCGGGCGGGTCATCGACATCGACACCGCCACCTTGAATATCCGCGCCAGCAGCGGCGTCACCATCGACAGCCCGACCCTGAGCATGAGCGGCAAGATCGTCTCCCAGGGCGATCAGGTCGCCGCCGGCATCAGCCAGATCAACCACGTCCACAGCGGCGTGCAACCCGGCCCGGGGCAGACCGGCGCGCCGGTGGGAGGTTAAGCATGTTCGCCACTTATGACCTGAAGAACGCCCTGACCCGGGCCGTGGAAATCAGCCTGTTCACCTGGCGCCGCGCCGCCGATGACGATGCCCTGGATGACGACCAGCGCTATGGCTGGTGGGGCGACAGTTTTCCCAGCGTGGCCGACGACCGCATCGGCTCGCGCCTGTGGCTGCTGCGCCGGGTCAAGTTGACCCGGCAGACCCAGCTCGACGCCGAGTTCTATGCCCGCGAGGCCTTGCAGTGGCTGATCGACGATGGTCATTGCAACGCTGTCGAGGTCCTCAGTGAACGCCTCGATGCCCAGCGCCTGAACCTGCGCACGGTGCTGATCCTGGCCGACGGCGAACGTCTGGACCTCAACCCCATTCACAGTTGGCAGGTGACCTATGCCGTTTGAAACGCCTTCGCTGCCGGTGCTGATTCAGCGCACCCAAAGCGACCTGGCCAGCGATTCGCTGCGCCAGTCCGATGCCCAAGTGCTGGCCCGCACCCTGAGCGGCGCCGCCTTTGGCCTGTATGGCTACCTGGATTGGATCGCCGAGCAGATCCTTCCGGACAAGGCCGATGAGTCGACCCTGGAGCGCATCGCCGCGCTGCGCCTGAACCAGCCGCGCAAGACCGCCCAGGCGGCCAGTGGCAGCGTCAGTTTCAACGCGGCAGCCGGTGCCGTGCTGGATCTCGGCACCCTGTTGCAAAGCAGCGACGGTCGCAGCTACACAGTGACCGCCGCGCGAACCACCAGCGCAGGCCTCAACAGCACCACGATCCAGGCCGTCGACGGCGGTACCCTGGGCAATGCCGATGCCGGCCTGGAGCTGACCGCGGTGCAGCCGGTGCAGGGCATCAGCAACTCGTTCACCGTCCTGGCCCCGGGCCTGAGCGGTGGCGTGGCCCGGGAAAGCCTCGAATCCCTGCGCTCGCGGGTGATCCGTTCCTATCGGATCATTCCCCATGGCGGCTCGGCGGACGACTACGAAACCTGGGCCATGGAGTGCCCGGGCATCACCCGTGCATGGTGCCGGCGCAATTACCTGGGGCCGGGCACCGTGGGCTTGTTCGTCATGCGTGACGACGACCTGCAGCCGATTCCCAATGCCGAGCAGCTGGCGCGGGTTCTGGCCTATATCGAGCCCTTGCGCCCGGTAACCGCCGAGGTGCATGTGCTGGCGCCAGTGATACAGCCGGTGATCTACCAGGTGCGCCTGACCCCCGACACCAGTGCGGTGCGGGCCGCGGTCGAGGACCAACTGCGTGATCTGCACAGCCGCGAGGCCGGCCTGGGAGAAACCCTGCTCTTGAGCCACATCCGCGAGGCCATCAGCAGCGCCACCGGTGAACAGGATCACCGCCTGCTGGCGCCGCTGGCCGATGTGCCGGCAAGCAGCAACCAACTGCTGGTATTTGGAGGTTGCCAATGGCTGCAATAAGAAGCGCCGCCCAGTACCAGGGCCAGCTGCGCAGCCTGCTACCCAGCGGCCCGGCCTGGGACCCGGAACGGGTGCCGGAGCTTGAACGAGTGTTGCAGGGTATCTCCCAGGAGTTGGCGCGCATCGACGCCCGGGCCGTGGACCTGCAAAACGAAATGGACCCGGCCAGTGTCAGCGAGCTGGTGAGCGATTGGGAAAAGGTCATGGACCTGCCCGACCCCTGCCTGGGCCTGACCCCGCTGTTCGAAGACCGGCGCCTGGCCGTGCGCCGTCGTCTGTTGGCGGTGGGCAGCCAGCGCGCCGCCTACTTCGTCGAAATCGCCCGCAGCCAGGGCTATCCCAATGCCAGCGTCACTGAGCTGAGTACCCCGCGCATGGGCCGCTCACGCTTTGGTCACGCGCATTTCGGCACCTGGCGGGCGAACTTCATGTGGACCCTTAATACCGGCGGCCGCCTGCAACTGGGCCGGCGCTTCGGCGCCAGCTATTGGGGCGAACGTTTTGGCATGAACCCGGGCAGCGCCCTGGAGTGCCTAATCCATCGCAGTACATCGGCTCATACACAGGTGTACATCAACTATGACTAGAGAGGACAGGAATACGTGGACTATCCGAAAAGTGTTCCCAGCGTAGGGCTGTTGAACGGAAAGTTTGTCGATGAAAACCCGGTCACGGGGCAAGTGGGTTCACTGATTTCTTCTGATTGGGGGAATGCGGTGACCGACGAATTGCTCAACGTGATTCGTGCGGGAGGGGAAGAGCCGGCCGAGGCCGAGCATGACCAGTTGCTGGCGGCGATCAAGGCGATCGTGCGTGATTCGATTCCACCGGAGAAGATCCGCACCACCCTGGCCGAGTACGGGATCACCGATGCCTATACCAAATCGGTGACCTATACCAAGGCGGAGATCGAGGCGCTGCTGAAGAACATGTCGGCCCTGCCGGTGGGCGCCATGGTGCCGTTTCCCAAAGGCACGGTGCCGGCTGGGTTTCTAGAGGTGGATGGCAGTGTACAGAGCAGTGCGACCTATCCGGATCTGGCAGCTTATTTGGGAGCGACGTTCAATACGGGGAGCGAAGGTGCAGGTAATTTTCGCTTGCCTGAGTCGCGAGGGGAGTTTCTTCGCGGTTGGGACCATGGGCGGGGCGTCGATGCGGGAAGGGGGCTTGGCAGTTGGCAAGTTGATGAATTCAAGAGTCATACGCACTCAGTAAAGGACACTTCAAGTGCTGGAAATGTGTTTGACTCCTGGGTCTATGGCGATACTGGGAATGGAGTTACTGAGGATGAAAATCTAAGGACAAATCCATCGGGTGGAGTTGAAACCCGTCCACGCAACCTGGCAGTAATGTGGTGTATTAAAGCTTGGAGCGCGCCTCTTAATCAGGGAAATGTCGACATAGCGGCACTAACTCCATTAGCGAATCAAGCGACTGAAACCAAGAGGGGGACGGCATTAATTGCTAGCCAAGCTGATATGAATTTAGGGAGTGATGCTACGAAAATTGTCACGCCTAAACAGCTTCGACTAGGGTTTTCGATAAGTCTTGCTGCGAATGGCTATTTGGCTTTTCCGTCGTGGTTGGGTGGCTTAATTATCCAGTGGGGAAATACCAATCCATTGAGTGCAACAGTCCAGACTACAAATTACCCACTTGCATTTCCCAATGTATGTCTCGTTGTTACTTCTAATATTGTTTCAGCTTCGGCAATGAATGAGTACGGATTGACAGTTACGGCGAAAACATCGTCGTCGTTTAATGCTATTTGTAAAACCTATAATGGTGGGTCTGCGAATCAGCCTGCAAACTATATTGCAATCGGCTTTTGAAGGGGGGATGGATGAAACGTTTTTATAGTCCAAGTACCGCAACAACTTATCTCGCTGGTATGCATTCAGTGTTACCTGCAGATGTGGTTGAAATCACCGAAGCTCAATATCTATCTGTGATTGGCAATCCAGCGCCAGGAAAAGTTCGTGTTCATGATGAAGATGGGTTGCCTTACCTAGTAGATGCACCTGAGCCAGATATCGATCTATCGGCTCAGGAGCGAGTTTGGCGTGACACTTCGTTAATGACGGTTATGTGGCTTCGTGAGCGCCATCGCGACCAAACTGAAGCAGGTGTATCTACAGCGCTTAACAAACAGGAATTCAAGGAATTGCTTGCTTACCTTCAGACTCTGCGCGATTGGCCACAATCTCCCAACTTTCCCGATAGCCGATATCGCCCGGTTGCACCGCCATGGATCACTGAACAGACCCAATAGACGGTCCTTTTCAATGGGGCGTTTTCTTTTCTGATCGAAGATTGTGTATGCCAATCACCGAACAACAACTGCAACAAATCATGCCTAACGCCCGCCGCCAAGCGGGCGTTTTTGTTTCTCCACTCAACACCGCCATGGCCCATCGGCAGATCGATACGCCGAAGCGCCAGGCGGCCTTTCTCGCCCAGATCGGTCACGAATCCGGGCAATTGCAGTACGTGCGCGAGCTGGGCAGTGATCAATACCTGAGCAAGTACGACACCGGCACGCTCGCGGCACGCCTGGGCAACACACCGGAGGCTGACGGCGACGGCCAGCGTTATCGCGGGCGTGGGCTGATCCAGATCACCGGGCGCAGCAACTATCGCCAGTGCAGCCTCGGGCTGTTTGGCGATGAGCGCCTGCTGGAGTTGCCGGAGCTGCTGGAGCAAGCGCAATGGGCCGCCGAGTCGGCGGCCTGGTTCTGGGAGCGCGGTGGGCTCAATGCCCTGGCTGACCGCGATGAGTTCAACAGCATTACCCGGCGGATCAATGGGGGCCTGAATGGCTTGCAGGACCGCCTGCAACTCTGGGCCAGGGCGCGGGCGGTGCTGTGTTTGCCGGTGGTTTGAGGGCTGCCGTCTGAAGGTCCTGCGGACCTTTTCGCAGTCTGCGGCAGCGGCTACAGGTTTTTTTGGCAGGCTGGGTGATTCATTTCATGCGCGCCTCAGGAGGGCTTGATGAATATCCGTGGCTGGCTGGCCATCGCTGTGGCGGCCGGGTTGCTTTATGCACTCGGCTACGTCAGCGGTGCCGGCAGTGAGCGCAGTAACAACCAACACCTCGATGAGGCTCGTCTCAAACAATCCTTTGAACAAGGCCGGGCCCTGGGCACGGTCAGGGAAAAGGTGGTGGTCGAGTACGTCGACCGTATCGTCAAGGTCTATCAGGCGGGCGCCACCATCACCAAGGAGGTTCCTGTCTATGTTTCGAAAGCGGCTGATAGAGCCTGCGTTGTGCCTGCTGGTTTTGTCCGGGTGCACGACGCCGGCGCCGCCAACCTGCCCGTGGCCGGAGGCCCCAGCGTCACTGATGGCGCCGCCTCGGGCCTTGCACTCTCTACCGTCGCCGCCAGCGTCGTCGACAACTACAGCGAATGCCACGCCAATGCCGAGCAATTGAAGGCGTTGCAGCGGTGGGTGCGCGAATCCCAGGCTGTGCTGCGCAGCACTACGGAGATGTTGCTGCAGCCCTGAGAGCAGGTTGTCGATCAACTCTCCGGCTCCACTGGAGCCGGCCGGGTTGGGTTGCATCCAGGTGGAAGGGAGGAGTGACAAGGTGACGGCCTGTGACAGCCAGTAAAAGTGCTATCGCATCAGCGATGCAGGACATTGGCTTATGGCCTCGGGTACTTGGGGATTTATATGAAGTTCGCCTTATTTGGCCGTTTCAGGATTGCCGAATGCGCACGGCTTTGTTTGAAAAATGAGCATGTACGCTCGGAATGAGAACTACTGGAGAAGTTATGCAGAATACTAAAAACATCTTGCTGATGAGCTTGTTTGCACTGATCGGGATTTCCCTCAATGTGAGTGCAGAGACGGCCATGTCGTGGAACCTGGCAAGGGATGTAATGCTGGCCAAGGAGAGCGTCGTGGCGAACTCGCCCTGGACATTCATGCAGAACACATCCGGGGTGAATAAGCCTGAAAACTATACGTTGCTACCTTTCTTCAAGGCGGACGACTGCACTGCTCAACCTGTGACCTGTTGGCAGGATCCGGTATCGGGGGCTCACGTATCGGTCCACTTCAAGACTTATACATTCACTGGAAACGGCAGTTTTGTTATCGCTCCGGGCAATGTGGCGTTTCACCCCGGGAAAAATAGCCAGACGGTTATCCGCTGGAGCAGCCCGGTCGTTGGTGAGGTAAATGTTCTCGGGCGTGTCAACAGCATTCACGACAGCTGTGGCGATGGGGTTGCCTGGTCCCTGAATTTGGATGACTCGGTTCTTCAGTCGGGTAGCTTGGCCAGAGGTACGGGAGCTGTTTTTTCGGTAAGCAAGGTGCCTGTCAGCAAGTTGTCGTCCATCTATTTTGTTCTGGACAAGAAGGCCAATTACTCTTGCGATACCAGCACCATCGACATGCTGATCACCAAGTGACGTGCCTCTATCAGTGGTTCTGGAGGCCGCGCGTGATTGTCGAAGCTGCGCAAGGGAGATAGACCGGTCCAAGAGTACTCAACTCTGATTCCGATCTGACAGCCTGTCACTTGCAAGCCACCTCGCCTGGTGTACGGTAAGCACACGCCAGCCCCATCAGGAGAGGATTGTGAAAGAAATCACCCAGCTTGCCGCTGAACTCGGCAGGCGTTTGCAGGTTCTGAATGCCCACGTCACCACCGCGGAGTCCTGCACCGGGGGAGGCATCGCCGAGGCGATCACGCGGATCCCTGGCAGTTCGGCCTGGTTTGAGGCTGGTTATGTCACCTATTCCAATCGCCAGAAGACCTTGCAATTGAATGTGCCGGCCGATTTGTTCAATTCGGTCGGCGCTGTCAGTCGTGAAGTGGTCGAGGCCATGGTCCGGGGGGCACAGGCCAGGAGTCATGCGCATTTTGCCGTGGCGGTCAGCGGTATCGCCGGGCCGGATGGCGGTTCTGCGCAGAAGCCTGTGGGCACTGTGTGGCTGGCCTGGGGGGCGGGAGAGACGCTGACCACCGAGTGCCGGCACTTTCCGGGAAATCGCGATGAGGTCCGCCGACAAACGGTGAAGGCCGCGCTAGAGGGGTTGCTGCAACATGCTGCGGCAGAAATCGCAAATCAGGGGTAGGCGATCCTCGAGCGCTGTGGAATAATACTGGCTACTTATACAGGTGTTGGCCGTCAGGCCTTATTGATTACGTGAGGACTTTAATGGACGACAACAAGAAGAAAGCCTTGGCTGCGGCCCTGGGTCAGATCGAACGTCAATTCGGCAAGGGTGCCGTAATGCGTATGGGCGATCACGACCGTCAGGCGATCCCGGCCATTTCCACCGGCTCTCTGGGTCTGGACATTGCTCTGGGCATTGGCGGTCTGCCAAAAGGCCGTATCGTTGAAATCTACGGCCCTGAGTCGTCCGGTAAAACTACCCTGACTCTGTCGGTTATTGCCCAGGCGCAGAAAGCCGGTGCCACTTGTGCGTTCGTCGATGCCGAGCACGCACTGGACCCGGAATACGCCGGCAAGCTGGGTGTGAATGTTGACGACCTGCTGGTTTCCCAGCCGGACACCGGCGAACAGGCCCTGGAAATCACCGACATGCTGGTGCGTTCCAACGCGGTTGACGTGATCATCGTCGACTCCGTGGCGGCCCTGGTGCCCAAGGCTGAAATCGAAGGCGAAATGGGCGACATGCACGTGGGCCTGCAAGCCCGCCTGATGTCCCAGGCGCTGCGCAAAATCACCGGTAACATCAAGAACGCCAACTGCCTGGTGATCTTCATCAACCAGATCCGCATGAAGATCGGCGTGATGTTCGGTAGCCCGGAAACCACCACCGGTGGTAACGCGCTGAAGTTCTACGCTTCGGTCCGTCTGGACATCCGCCGTACCGGCGCGGTGAAGGAAGGCGACGAAGTGGTGGGCAGTGAAACCCGGGTCAAGATCGTCAAGAACAAGGTGGCTCCGCCGTTCCGTCAGGCCGAGTTCCAGATTCTTTACGGCAAGGGCATCTACCTCAACGGTGAAATCATCGATCTGGGCGTGCTTCACGGCTTCCTGGAGAAATCCGGTGCCTGGTACAGCTACCAGGGCAACAAGATCGGTCAGGGCAAGGCCAACTCGGCCAAGTTCCTGCAGGACAACCCGGAAATCGGCAACGCGCTGGAGAAGCAGATCCGTGAAAAACTGCTGACTGCATCGCCAGACGTCAAAGCCAACCCGGTCAAAGAGACCGAAGACGATATGGCCGACGCTGATATCTGATTGATCCAATGACCGCCGTACTCGATACCCTCGTCGCGGTGCGGCGAACCGCAATGGACCTGCTCGCAAGACGCGAGCACGGTCGTGTCGAGCTGACGCGTAAACTGCGTCAGCGCGGCGCCCCTCCTGAAATGATCGAAGCAGCCCTTGACCGTTTGACGGAAGAAGGCTTGCTGTCCGAATCCCGTTATCTCGAAAGCTTCGTTTCCTACCGTGCCCGATCCGGTTACGGGCCCATGCGTATTCGCGAGGAATTGGGCCAGCGCGGCTTGCAGCGCAGCGATATTGATCTTGCGCTGCGCGAGTGCGGTATCGATTGGCAGGAACAATTGCGTGACGTCTGGCAGCGCAAGTTTGCCGGGCAGTTTCCTGCGGATGCTCGAGAGCGTGCCAAGCAAGGACGTTTCCTGAGTTATCGCGGGTATTCCATGGACATGATCAGCCGCTTGTTGAGTGGCCGGGGCATGGACGACTGACGCCGTACCCGCTGCATAACGCAGCGGGTTATGGCTGGGATCAGTTGGCTTTGCTGGTTTCTCGTGCCCGTTGCGTTGTTTGGGGCTGAGGCCTGGCCCAGTTTTCCGGCAGGTTGATGAAGTCGATCAGCTCGCGCAGGCGACCGTTGTCGCGAGCATTGAAGGCGAATGACAGCCGCGCCAGATGGCTGAACTGCACTTCGTCGTGTTCCTCCCCGCTGTAGGCATGCTGTTGAAACTGGCCACTCAGGCACAGGTCGGCGAATGCTGTCTGCATCTGCTCCAGCGCCTGCTCATTGAGGTTGTAGTTCATGCGGATGACGAACTGCTGCTTGAGCCAGCGGCTGGAGTGGAAGTTGGCATAGAACTGCTGGATTTCCTGCACCGCTTCTTCAGTGCTGTGCACCAGGCGCACCAGCTTCATGTCACTGGGCAGAATGTAGCGATTGGCTTCCAGTTGGTTGTGGATGAAGTCCAGAGCGCCTTGCCAGAACTGTCCACCCGGCATGTCCAGCAGTACCACGGGTACCAGCGGGCTTTTGCCGGTCTGAATCAGGGTCAGTACTTCCAGGGCTTCATCAAGGGTGCCAAAGCCGCCTGGGCAAAGCACCAGTGCGTCGGCCTCCTTGACGAAGAACAGCTTGCGGGTGAAGAAAAAGTGGAACGACAGCAGGTTCTCCGTACCGCCAACGGTGGGGTTGGCATGCTGCTCGAAAGGCAGGGTGATGTTGAACCCCAAGCTGTGCTCCAGGCCTGCACCATCGTGGGCGGCGGCCATGATGCCCCCGCCGGCCCCGGTAATGACCATCAGATCCGAGCGGGCCAGGGCCGCGCCCAGCTCTCGGGCCATGGCGTATAGCGGGTGTTCACTGGGGGTGCGTGCCGAGCCGAAGACCGTCACTTTGCGTCGGCCCTTGAACTGTTCCAGGACGCGGAAGGCGTGCTCCAGTTCGCGCAGGGCCTGCAGGGTTATCTTGGCATTCCAGCGATTGAGGTCATCCTCGGCCATACGCAGGACGGTGAGCACCATGTCGCGGTAAAGAGGAAGATTCGGGCTGTTGGGGGCTATCTGGTTGAGTTGCGCTTCGACCTGGTTCGTCAGGTCGACACCGTTGTTCTGAAAATGACGACTTAACAGGTCATTCGATTGGTAAGGCATTCAGCTTCTCCTTCTGCACAGAACCTTGCGCACGATCGAGATATTCGAATGTGCCACGACACTGCCTGTGTCGCTGCCTGCTCAGCCCAGCGAATGAGCGAATTTCCGGACCCGATCACAGCTGACAATCGCTGGGCAGTGTTGGGGTCATCCACAGAGGTTCTGCTTTCCTTTATTTGAGAACATTTGCACAGCAAGACGCACAAGGACGGCCTCCTCAACCGTCCGCAAGCCGTTTTGGACATGGCTTGATCATGTGCCCATAAAGTCTTGGCTGGCAACCGCTTGTTCGCGGTTTTCCCCAGGCTGGCACCGCTGGTCAGGAGGGGCGGCAAGGGATGACGGCTCTGATTTACTAAGGTGCAGCGTCTGGCGCAGGAGCAGGGGCCGGAGAGAAGAAAGCGGGTTCTGGGCCATGCAGGGCCAGAGCAGGGAGGCAGGGGATGACCATTGTCACGCTGGAGATTGATCCGCAGTTGTATCAGCTGCTGCAAGCCGCGGCCGCTGACCATCAAATAAGCCTGGAGGAAGAGTGCCGGCGCCGATTGGCAGCACAGGAGCGGCCATCGCGATACCTACAGGCCCTGGTCGCCGAACTGCGCGCCGATGATCAGCAGCGGCGCGCCGCTCGTTCGTGATTACTTTTTCTTGGGCGTGCTTTGCGCCGGGCAATCCGACTCCTGAAAGCGCGCCGAGGCCACCGGGCGATTGGTGCGGTTTTCAGTGAACTCGTAACGCATGATGGCGCCTTTGGCCATCAGCTTGCGGTAGTTGGGGTTACGGCAGACGCTTGCTCCAAGTTGCAGGTACACCGCCTTGGGGTTGGCGCGCATCTGCTCGGCATGGCCAGACTGGACGCTGAGGTGGTTGATCAGTTCCTTGCCTTCAACGGTATAGCCCTGGTCGAGAATGTTCTCGTTGATTTCCCGAGGAGTGCCGACGTTGCTTTCCGCAGCGACCTTCTCCAGCATTTTGCCCAGTTCGAACTCTTGCAGGGACGCAGCTTGGGCACCCAGAGGCAGGGCCAGCAGAAGGGCGACGGTAGGAATGGTAAAGCGCAACATGAAACTCTCCTGGTGCAGTGACTGATGCTTCGACCAGCCACTCGACTGTGCGTTCAGTGGCGACGAATTATAGGGGGAGAGGCCGCAGGGCGGTACAGGTTTGAACAGATAGCTCTGATAAACTTGTCCGACTTCTTACCCTCTTGAGTGTTTGTCGTGTTGATTTCTGTTTCTTGCTGGCATGTCCTGCGATGAGTCATGCGGTTTCCCGTCTACGTGATCTGCGGATGGCGCGCGTGGCCAAGCCCTTTTTCGCACGTGGCTCACGGGCTGAACGCTGCCCCCGCTGCCGAGTAATTCCCAGCCATTGCCTGTGTGCCTGGCGACCGAAAGTCGTTGCCCGGTCAGCCATGTGCCTGGTGATGCACGACGTCGAACCGCTCAAACCGAGCAATACCGGTTGGCTGATTGCCGATGTGATCGGCGACACGACGGCGTTCAGCTGGTCGCGTACTGAGGTCGATCCGCAACTGCTGGCGTTGCTGGCCGACCCGCAGTGGCAGCCCTATATCGTGTTTCCGGGCGAGTTCGTCGCGCCCGAACGGGTGGTCAGCGAAGTCAGGCAGGAGGAGGGCAAGCGGCCGCTGTTCATTCTGCTGGACGCTACCTGGAGCGAGGCGCGCAAGATGTTCCGCAAGAGCCCTTACCTGGAGCACTTGCCGGTTCTCAGCCTGTCCCCGGAGAAGCTCTCGCGCTACAAGCTGCGTCGCTCCAAGCGTGATGATCACTTCTGTACCGCTGAAGTGGCGGCGTTATGCCTGGAGCTGGCCGGCGATGAGCAGGTCAGCCAGGTACTGGATGCCTACCTCGATGTGTTCAGCACCCATTACCTGTCAGCGAAGTTCCAGAAGGCCATCGATCCGGATGACGATGTGCATGCCCGGCTCAAGCCCTTTGTGTAGTCGTGCTGGAATGAGGCTTTTGTGGCCATAGCTGGGCTACCAGCATGCCGCAGAGCATCAGCGCGCAGCCGATGTAGCCGCGGGCCTGCAGCGACTCATCCAGCAACCAGGCCCCGGCAATGGCGGCAAATACCGCTTCCAGGGACAGAATGATTGCCGCGTGAGAGGCGATTGCGTCCTTTTGGGCAATCACCTGCAAGGTGTAGCCGATACCGACGGCCACCACCCCGCCATAGAGAATGGCCGGCCCGGCGCCGGCAATCGCTTCCCAGCGAAGCGGTTCCAGGCACAACGCCAGGATCAGGCTGACCACCGCGCAGGTCGCAAATTGCAGGAACGCCAGGCGAATCGGGTCATGACGGCCGGCGAAAACTCCCACCAGAATCACGTGCCCACCCCAGACGAAGGCGCCAATCAGCTGCAGCCAGTCTCCCGAGGCAACGTGGAAGCTGTCGCTGACGCTCAGCAGGAACATGCCCACCACCGCCAGCACGGCGCCGAGCCAGGTACCCAGGCCAGTCTTGTGGCCAATCAGCAGCCCCAGAAGCGGCACTACAATGACATAGAGCCCGGTGATGAAACCTGCATTGGTGACGGTGGTGAACATCAGCCCCACCTGTTGCAGATTGATGCCCAGGGCCAGGGCCAGCCCCATGAGTACGCCGCCCAGTAGCAGCCCACGATTGAGCAAGGGTTCGGGCTGACGATCCGTGGGTGTTTTACGCAGCACCAGCGGCAAGAGGCAGAGTGAGCCCAGGGCGAAGCGCAGGCCGGAATAAAGGAAGGGGCCGATATGATCCATACCGGAAGTTTGTGCGACAAACGCCGAGCCCCAGATCACCGCGGTAATCAGCATCAGGACATCGGCACGCAAGGCTTGGCTGCGCATGATGGCTCTCTTATTAGTTAGCCAGCTAAGATGCCGCAAAGCTTCACGCTTGACCACCCTGGCTTGGCTGGGCATGCTTGGCGCCGATTAGGGCGCCGGCGCTGTTTGAACCACTGTTTTGCTCAGGCTTTTCGCGGCGTTCGTGCTCTTTGGGTGCGGTATTCTGGCGTGCCTCCGTGTTGCTTTGGTGAGGGCTGAATGCATCAGTCCTGCCATGAAAAACAGGATCATTTGAAAAATGGCCACATACGAAATCCTGATTGCCGATGATCACCCGCTTTTTCGCAGTGCACTGCATCAAGCTGTCACCTTGGGCCTGGGCCCTGATGTGCGTCTGGTGGAAGTGGCAAGCATTGCCGAACTGGAAGTGCGACTCACCGAAAAATCCGACTGGGATCTGGTCCTGCTGGACCTGAACATGCCCGGTGCCTACGGTTTTTCCGGTCTGGTGCTGTTGCGCGGGCAGTACCCGCAAATTCCGGTGGTGATGGTTTCGGCGCAGGAAGAAGCCTCCGTCATGGTGCGCTCCAGAGAGTTCGGCGCCAGCGGTTTCATCCCCAAGTCCAGTTCCCTGGAAGTCATCCAGCAGGCCGTGCGCAGTGTGCTCAACGGTGATGTCTGGTGGCCGCCCCAGGCGTTTGAAGAGGTCAGTGTCTCAGCCGAAGCCAAGGCCGCCAGCGAAGGCCTGGCTAGCCTGACGCCCCAGCAGTTCCGGGTTCTGACCATGGTCTGCGAAGGGTTGCTGAACAAGCAGATCGCCTACGAGCTGAGCGTGTCGGAAGCCACGATCAAGGCCCACGTGACGGCGATCTTCCGCAAGCTCGGGGTGCGTACCCGGACCCAGGCAGCGCTGCTCTTGCAACAACTTGAGTCAATTTCCAGCCATTAACCGGCTGTTTGTTCACGCTTTTTTGACTTTGGTTGAACTAGCTTCCCCACTTCTTTTTCTTCAGTTGCCCAGCTTATGTCGCCTTTCAAAGGTCAAACCGGTCTTAAACGTATCCTTAACGCCGCCGGCTATTCGTTCGATGGCTTGCGCGCGGCGTTCACTGGCGAGGCGGCATTCCGTCAGTTGGTGCTGCTCAATGTGATCCTGATTCCCCTGAGCTTCCTGCTCAATGTCAGCCGGGTCGAGCGTGCGCTGTTGATCGCCGTGTGCCTGCTGGCGCTGATCGTCGAGCTGCTCAATTCGGCGGTGGAGGCGGCCATCGACCGTATCTCCCTGGATCGTCATCCCTTGTCGAAAAACGCCAAGGACATGGGCAGCGCGGCGCAGTTTGTGGCTCTGAGCATGATCACCATCGTCTGGGCAGTGATCCTGATCTGAATCAGGGAATGCTTGGCAGGACGATTTCGTCGCTGCGTTGCACCCCGGCGGTAAAGGCGCGACACAGTTCCAGGAATTCGCGCATGGCCGAGGTCTGGTACTTCTGCTTGTGCCAGATGAAGTAGAACTGCCGGGCCAGGTCCAGGCCCGGGGTTTCCACCGGCACCAAGCTGCCGCGGCGAAACGCATCGCGCAGGGCCAGCCGGGAAATGCAGCCAATCCCCAACCCCGACTCCACCGCACGCTTGATGGCTTCGGTGTGCTCCAACTCCAGGCGGATGTTCAGTGCACTGCGGTGGTGACGCATGGCCTGGTCAAAGGTCAGGCGCGTCCCGGAACCCTGTTCGCGAAGGATCCAGGCTTCATGGGTCAGTTCTTCCATGGTGGCGTGGCCGCGCTTGGCCAGTGGATGCTGGGGCGCGCAGAACACCACCAGTTCATCTTCGACCCAGGTCTGGACTTCGATATCCGGATGGCTGCAGTCGCCCTCGATTAGACCCAGATCAATTTCGTAGTGGGCCACCTGTTGCACGATATGCGCAGTGTTCTGCACATGGAGCTTCACCTGGCTCTCCGGGTGCACCTGCATGAAACTGCCGATCAGCAGGGTGGCCAGGTAGTTGCCGATGGTCAGGGTCGCACCCACCGAAAGCGAGCCGAACCCGGACTTGCCGTTGAGCAGGTCTTCGATCTCCTTGGCCTGGTCCAGCAGGGCCACTGCCTGTGGCAGCAGCTGTTTGCCCAGGGCATTGAGGCTCAGGCGCTTGCCCGCGCGATCGAACAGCTGGCAACTGGATTGGCGCTCGAGTTCGGTGATCGAGGTGCTGGCGGCCGATTGCGACAGGGACAGCAGCCCCGCAGCACGAGAAACGCTCTCTTGCTGGGCGACGGCGACGAAGACTTGCAGTTGACGGAGAGTAAATCGCATATCGATATAACCGATAACCCTTATCTTAATAATCCAGTTAACAGATATTGTCGCCGCCATTAGAATGCTGTGCAATTGCGCTCATGGTCAGCGCAGGCAATTTCTAGGAGCCCCCGTACATGAGCAACATGAACCACGAGCGTGTCCTCAGTGTTCATCACTGGAATGACACTCTGTTCAGCTTCAAGTGCACCCGCGATCCGGGTCTGCGCTTCGAGAACGGTCAGTTCGTGATGATCGGCCTGCAACAGCCTAATGGCCGTCCGCTTATGCGTGCCTACTCCATTGCCAGCCCGAACTGGGAAGAGCATCTCGAATTCTTCAGCATCAAGGTTCCAGACGGTCCGTTGACTTCCCAACTGCAGCATCTGAAGGAAGGCGACGAGATCATCATCAGCAAGAAGCCAACCGGTACCCTGGTACTGGATGACTTGAAACCCGGCAAACACCTGTACCTGCTCAGCACCGGCACCGGCCTGGCGCCGTTCATGAGCGTGATCCAGGATCCGGAAACCTACGAGCGTTTCGAAAAAGTGATCCTGTGCCACGGCGTACGCTACGTCAACGAAGTCGCCTACCGCGAGTTCATCACCGAGCACCTGCCGCAGAACGAGTTCTTCGGCGAAGCGTTGCGTGAAAAGCTGATCTACTACCCCACCGTGACCCGCGAGCCGTTCGAGAACGAAGGCCGCCTGACCGACCTGATGCGCAGCGGCAAGCTGTTCCGCGACATCGGCCTGCCGCCGATCAACCCGCAGGACGACCGCGCCATGCTGTGCGGCAGCCCGAGCATGCTGGATGAAACCAGCGAAGTGCTCAACAGCTTCGGCCTGACCGTTTCGCCGCGCATGCGCGAGCCGGGTGACTACCTGATCGAACGCGCCTTCGTCGAGAAGTAGGAGCGAGCGTGCTCGCGAAGACCGTCCAGGCAGCGCATTGGTGCCGACTGGGCGGCTAGCAGACACAGAAAAGCCCGCGTTGCCTGGAAAGGCAGCGCGGGCTTTTTCGTTTCCGGGGTTCAGCCCCCCGGAACCACTTCCAGCACCCGGATCACCCCGGGCTCTGGGTAATGCCAGCGCACGTCCAGATCCCAGAACTGGGCGCCGTACTCACGCTCGGCCGTGGGCACCTGGTAGGCCGGACGCGGATCCTGAGCCAGGCACTGTTCGATCAGCTCCACCAGGGGCTCCTGCAGACGCTGAGCGTGGATCTGAGCCTGTTGCAGGGCATTGTCCTGCCACTGCACCGGAATAATCTGCGGCGCGGCGCTAGCGATCTCATTGCTCGCCGTGGCAATGATGTCGGCGTAGGGCACGTAAGGCTTGATATCTAGGATCGGCGTACCGTCCAGCAGGTCGATGCCGGAGATCCACAGGCGGTTGGCCTCGACCTTGTCCAGCTTGACCACTGACTGGCCGATGCCGTTGGGGCGATGGGTCGCGCGGGTGGCGAAGACCCCCATGGACTTGTTGCCCCCCAGGCGCGGCGGGCGCACCTTGAGTCGCGGCTTGTCCTCCAGAGCCTGGTGAAACAGGAACAGCAGCCAGACGTGGCTGACCTGCTCCAGCCCTTGCACCGCGTCGCCCTGGTCGAAAGGCGCCACCAGTTCCAGCACCCCGCGCGCGGCCGGAGCCAGTTGCGGTTGGCGCGGGATGGCGAACTTCTCCTTGAAGCAGGAGCGCACGAAGCCGATGGGGGAAACGCTGTAGGTCATGTTCTGGGGTCGAGGCTGTAAGGGGAGGGCATGATAACCCGTTCGCTGGCAAGCCAGCTCCTACAACACCCGCGCCACCTGTAGGAGCCGGCTTGCCGGCGAATTGCACAACATCGATCAGAGACTGAAGCCGCCATCCAGAGGAATGATGTTGCCGGTCATGTAGGCCCCCGCAGTGCTTGCCAGGCTGATGGCCAGGGCGGCCATTTCCTCTTCCCGGCCCCAGCGTTTCATCGGGATCAGCGCCACGTCTTCGGCCAGGGCCTGTTCATCGTTACCGATGTGCTGAGTCATCTTGCTGGGAAAACGTCCCGGCGCGATGACATTGACGTTGATGTGCTGGCTCACCAGCTCCCGGGCGAGGATCCGCGACATCTGGTGCAGCGCCGCCTTGCTCGGGCCATAGGCGTAGGCCTGTTCGCCGAAGGAGCTGATTCCGGCCACCGAGCCGATATTGATGATGCGGGCCGGATGGGCCGCCGAGCCGGCACGGCGCAGCAGCGGCAGCAACTGCTGGATACAGCTGAACACCGAAGTCACGTTCAATTGCATGACCTTTTCCCAACCCTTGGCCGGGTAGCTTTCCAGTGGCGCGCCCCAGGTCGTGCCGGCGTTGTTCACCAGGATGTCCAGGGAGTCGAGTTGCTGGCCCAAAGTGGCGGCAAGCTGCTGCACGCCTTCCTCACTGGCCAGGTTGGCGGCCAGCCCCCGGCACTCTCCGAATGCGGCCAGTTCCTCGGCGACCTGCTGGCAGGCGTCGGGATCACGGGCGCAGATATACACCCGGGCGCCGGCTTCGACAAAGGCCTTGGCAATCATCTTGCCGATACCACGGGTGCCGCCGGTCACCAGGGCGGTGCGGCCTTGCAGGGAGAAATAGGGATGCATGGGAAGTCCTGAGCAGATAGGTGTGTGCCTACCCTAGTCCTCAGGCGCTTGCCGGGGAGCCACTATTGCCTGGGGCAATAGCGGCTCATCAGGGCCGCTAAGAATGTACAGCGGCCGCGCAAGGGGTTCAGCCGCGTACGCGCAGGGTCAGGCCCTTGAGAAAGTTGCGCAGCAGCTGATCGCCGCACGGGCGGTAGTTGGTGTGGCCGAACTTGCGGAACAGCGCGCTCAGTTCCGGCTTGGACACCGGGAAGTCGGCCGCCTTGAGCACGGCGTGCATGTCGTCTTCCTTGAGTTCGAAGGCCACTCGCAGCTTCTTCAGAATGATGTTGTTGGTGACCGGCAGTTCGATCGGCAGCGGGGGACGGCTTTCGTCCTTGCCGCGCTTGAAGATCACCAGGCCATCGAGGAAGTGCGCCATGACTTCGTCCGGGCAATGCACAAAACCTTCTTCCTCATCCTTCTTCAGGTAGCTGACGACATCGTCCAGGCTGACCTTGAAGCCGGTGAGCTTGATGATCTCGACGACCTTCTTGTCGCTGATGTCGAGCATGTAGCGCACGCTGCGCAGTACATCGTTATGAATCATGGTTACAGTCCTGATCAATGCGCGTGGAGCGCCGCGCCAGGGCACGGCGTCTGAATGGGGGCGGCTTTAGAACTTCTCTTTGGCCGACAGGTAGCGCCACTGGCCCAGCGGCACCTTGCCGATGGACACGCCGCCGACTCGTATGCGGCGGATGGCGACGACCTTGAGGCCGACGGCCTGGCAAAACAGCGCAATCACGCCCGGCTGCGGGTTCTTCATGGCGAAGCGCAGGCGGTTCTCGTTCTGCCAGCTGGCTTTTACCGGTGGCAGCTCGCGGCCTTTGTAGGTCAGGCCGTGGTTCAGGCGGTTGAGCCCGTGGTCGATCATCTCGCCTTCGACCTCGACCACGTATTCCTGCTCGATCTTGGCCGCGTCGGCAGTCAGCTTGCGCAGCACTTTCCAGTCCTGAGTGAACACCAGCAAGCCGCTGGCGTTGGGCTGCAGGTCATCGCTGGCGGTCAGGCGCAGGAAATGCCCGCGCAATGGACGTTTGCCGTAGCGGTGTTCTTCGGACAGGCTGTCGGCGCCAATGGACTGCATGGCGCTGTCCAGGTCCTGGCCGGCGGGCACGTTGAGCAGAATGGTCACCGGCTCCGGTGCAGTGGCCTTGGCCTCGGGGTCCAGAGCGACGGTTTGCGCGCCAACCTTGAACTGCGGTTCGTCGATGACTTCGCCGTCTACGGTGACCCAGCCGCCCTCGATGAACAGCTCAGCCTCCCGGCGGGAGCAGCCGACCAGTTCGATGAGGCGTTTGGAGAGACGAATCGGGTCAGTCATGACAGGGGCCGTAACAAAAGAGGGCAGCTATTGTACCTGCCTGGCGCCGGTTAATCGCGGGTCCATTTGCCGGCTGTGGCTTTTAGCCGCGTCGGGCCTGCAGTTGTGGTTGTTTCAGGCGCATGTGCAGCAACGGGTAGGGCTGGCCCATACCGTCCTGCTCAGAGCGGCCGACCACTTCGAAGCCTTGCTTGAAGTAGAAGCCCAGGGCTTGGGGGTTCTGCTCGTTGACGTCCAACTGCTGGGCATTGAGGTGTTCCACCGCGTACTGCAGCAGCTGGCGGCCCAGGCCTCGGCCCCGGTGGGCCGGGTCGATGAAGAGCATTTCCACCTTGCCCGCCGCGACCCCGGCAAAGCCGGTGATGCGCTGGCGTGCATCGCGGGTGCAGATCAGCATCACCGCGTCCAGGTAGCGGGTCAGCACCAGTTTGCGCAGCAACTCTATATAGCTGTCCGGGAGAAAGTCGTGGGTGGCACGTACCGAGGCTTCCCAGACCTGGGTCAGTTCCGGGTAATCGCTGAGTTTGGGTGTATGCACGACCGAGTGTTGGCGCATGCCGCCTGCCCCTGAAGTGATAGGCCGCAGTGATTGCAGGCCTGGCAGAGCAAACGATAGACCGAAAAAAGCCCCGCATCTCGTGGCGAGAGCGGGGCTTGGCAGTTTTTTTACGCCTTACAGGGTTTCGGCCCAGAGGTCGTATTCGTCGGCGTCGGTCACCCGGCACCAGACCTTGTCGCCCGGCTTCAGGTCGCCCGCGCCGTCGATGAACACATTGCCGTCGATTTCCGGGGCATCGAAGAAGCAGCGGCCCACGGCGCCATTCTCGTCGACTTCATCGATCAGCACTTCGATTTCCTTGCCGATGCGCTGTTGCAGGCGTGCCGAGCTGATTTCCTGCTGGTGCGCCATGAAGCGCTCCCAACGGTCCTGCTTGACCTCGTCCGGGACCACTTCCAGGTCAAGGTCGTTGGCTGGAGCGCCTTCCACCGGCGAGTACTGGAAGCAGCCGACGCGGTCCAGTTGGGCTTCGGTCAGCCAGTTCAGCAGATACTGGAAATCTTCTTCGGTTTCGCCCGGGAAGCCGACGATAAAGGTCGAACGGATGATCAGTTCAGGGCAGATCTCGCGCCAGTTCTTGATTCGCGCCAGGGTCTTGTCTTCGAAGGCCGGGCGCTTCATGGCCTTGAGCACTTTCGGGCTGGCATGTTGGAACGGGATGTCCAGGTACGGCAGGATCTTGCCGGCGGCCATCAGCGGAATCAGCTCGTCCACGTGCGGGTAGGGGTACACGTAGTGCAGGCGAACCCATACGCCCAGGGTGCTCAGGGCTTCGCAGAGCTCGGTCATGCGGGTCTTCACCGGCGCGCCGTTCCAGAAGCCGGTGCGGTACTTGACGTCGACGCCATAGGCGCTGGTGTCCTGGGAGATCACCAGCAGTTCCTTGACCCCGGACTTGACCAGGCGCTGGGCTTCGTCGAGCACATCGCCCACCGGGCGGCTGACCAGCTTGCCGCGCATCGACGGGATGATGCAGAAGCTGCAGCTGTGGTTGCAGCCTTCGGAAATCTTCAGGTAGGCGTAGTGCCGCGGGGTCAGCTTGATGCCTTGCGGCGGCACCAGGTCGATCAGCGGGTTGTGGTCCTGTTTCGGTGGCACCACTTCGTGCACGGCGTTGACCACCTGCTCGTACTGTTGCGGGCCGGTGACCGCCAGCACGCTAGGGTGCACGTCACGGATATTGCCTTCTTCCACGCCCATGCAGCCGGTGACGATGACCTTGCCGTTTTCCTTGATGGCTTCGCCGATCACTTCCAGGGATTCGGCCTTGGCCGAGTCGATGAAACCGCAGGTGTTGACCACCACGACGTCGGCGTCCTGGTAGGTGGAGACCACGTCATAGCCTTCCATGCGCAGTTGAGTGAGGATGCGCTCGGAGTCGACCAGAGCTTTTGGGCAACCCAGGGATACGAAGCCGACTTTCGGGTTGGCCGGCGCGGAGGGGGTGGACATGTCTAACCTCGGTATTGGGTGTCGAGCCACTTGGGGGGCAAGTGCGACGGTTGGGCGCTGGCTGCGCCTCTGATCAAAAAGTGCGCAATTCTAGCGATGGTCGAAGCGCTTGACCAGCTTTATGCGGGGGAAATACGACGAGCGCTGGACTATGCTTCGTCCCGTTATGCCCGGTTGCTTTCATACGGTGTTAGTTGGTGCCTTAGTGGTAATAAGAATCTGCAAATTACATGGCAAACTGCGCAACTTAAGAGAATAGCGCTTGTATAACCTTGCGCTTTCTATATAAGAAGCCCCGGTCTTGAGTAGTAGGAGTCATTGATGGGTCAGGCAAGTAGTCAGGCGGCGAGTGGCGAGCACTCCGGGGGCAAGCCTCTGGGGATGCTGGTGGCGGCGGTCGGGGTGGTGTATGGCGATATCGGCACCAGTCCGCTCTACACCCTCAAGGAGGTGTTTGCCGGCCATTATGGGGTTCAGGTCAATCACGACGGGGTGTTTGGCATCCTGGCCCTGATTTTCTGGTCGTTGGTCTGGGTCGTCTCGATCAAGTACGTGCTGTTCGTCCTGCGGGCCGACAACCAGGGCGAGGGCGGCATCATGGCCCTGACCGCGCTGGCCAGGCGGGCTTCCGGTTCCTATCCACGCTTGCGTTCGATGCTGGTGATTCTGGGCCTGATCGGGGCGGCGCTGTTCTATGGCGACAGCATGATCACCCCGGCGATTTCCGTGCTGTCAGCGGTCGAGGGCCTGGAGCTGGCATTCAGCGGCCTGGAGCATTGGGTAGTGCCGATGGCGCTGGTGGTACTGGTGGCTTTGTTCCTGATCCAGAAACACGGCACTGATCGCATCGGCAAGCTGTTTGGCCCGGTGATGGTGGCCTGGTTCGTGGTTCTGGGCGGGCTGGGGGTCAATGGCATTCTCCAGCACCCCGAGGTGTTGCAGGCGTTGAACCCGATGTGGGGCGTGCGCTTCTTCATTGTCCATCCGGGCATGGGGGTCGCCATCCTCGGGGCGGTGGTTCTGGCATTGACCGGTGCCGAAGCCTTGTACGCCGACATGGGGCACTTTGGGCGCAAGCCCATTGCCCGGGCCTGGTTTGCCCTGGTGTTGCCGGCGCTGGTGCTGAACTACTTCGGCCAGGGCGCGCTGCTGCTGGAAAACCCTGAAGCCGCCCGCAACCCCTTCTACCTGCTGGCGCCGAGCTGGGCCCTGATTCCGCTGGTGGTGCTGGCCACCCTGGCCACAGTGATCGCGTCCCAGGCGGTGATTTCCGGGGCTTTCTCCCTGACTCGCCAAGCAATCCAGTTGGGTTACATCCCGCGGATGCACATTCAGCACACCTCCAGCGCCGAGCAGGGGCAGATCTACATCGGCGCGGTGAACTGGGCGCTGATGGTGGGTGTGATCCTGCTGGTGCTCGGTTTCGAGTCCTCCGGTGCCCTGGCTTCGGCCTACGGCGTGGCGGTGACCGGGACCATGCTGATTACCAGCATCCTGGTGTCGGCGGTGATCCTGCTGCTGTGGAAGTGGCCGCCGATGCTGGTGGTGCCGCTTTTGGTGGGTTTCCTGCTGGTGGACGGGCTGTTCTTCGCCGCCAACGTGCCGAAGATCTTCCAGGGCGGCGCCTTCCCGGTACTGGCGGGGATCGTGCTGTTCATCCTCATGACCACCTGGAAGCGCGGCAAGGAATTGCTGGTGGACCGCCTGGACGAAGGTGGGCTGCCGCTGCCAATCTTTATCGGCAGCATCCGCGTACAGCCGCCGCATCGGGTACAAGGCACCGCCGTGTTCCTCACCGCCCGTCCGGACGCCGTGCCCCACGCCTTGCTGCACAACCTGCTGCATAACCAGGTGCTGCACGAACAAGTGGTGCTGTTGACGGTGGTCTACGAGGATATTCCGCGTGTACCTGCACAGCGGCGCTTCGAAGTGGATTCCTACGGCGAAGGCTTCTTCCGGGTGATCCTGCACTTTGGTTTCACCGATGAACCGGACGTCCCGGAAGCCCTGAAACTGTGCCACCTGGACGAGCTGGACTTCAGCCCCATGCGCACCACCTACTTCCTCAGTCGTGAGACCGTGATCGCCTCCAAACTGGTGGGCATGGCCCGCTGGCGCGAAGCGTTGTTCGCCTTCATGTTGAAGAACGCCAACGGCAACCTGCGCTTCTTCAAGCTGCCGGTGAACCGGGTGATCGAGCTGGGTACTCAGGTCGAGATGTAATCCTGACCAGACAAAAGCCCCCGTTGCCTTGCGGCAGCGGGGGCTTTTTCGTTTCTACGGTTCTGTAGGAGCGGGCTTGCTCGCGATGACGGACTGGTAGCCGACATCGATGCTGATGACTGGACGGTTTCTCCCGGAGCCCTCCGGCCCCGAGATCGCCCCTGGTCTTTACGCGGCTAGCGCCTGCACCACATCGTCCACGACCGCCTTGCCGATGGTGGTCAGGTAGTGCGCCGCCCAGGCGTGACGGTCGCTGTCCTTGCTGTAGGCGGCGTCCTCGGCAAAGGCCTTGGCCAGGGACAGCAGGTCGGAGGCTTGGGCCAGGGCTTCGCCAATGGGCAGGCCGGGGCTGACCTGGAACAGCGGGCGTTCCGAGCAGTAAAGGAAAGTGCTTAAGCCGATAGTTTTCAGATCTGACAGTTGAGGCGGGTTCGCATTGTTCATGGTCCAACTCCTGAATTTGAGGAGCTACCGCGTTCGTTTCCAAGCGAATGGGTGGCAGCTGTACGCAGGTTGGAAAACCGGGAATCCAGGAAACCGGCAGACCCGAAGGTCTCCCACGCACAGCCGCCATAACAGATGGATTGCAGGTGCTAAATTCGCCTGCAATCACTATGGGGTGCTAGTTGCCCAGACTCTTCGGGTTTCCAAGCCCGGCCGCTGAATGCTCAGCGACACCCGGAGCCTAGCCCGTCGAAGCGCAGGCCAGCAAGGCAGCAAAGTGCCCAAAACGCACCCCCTACACAACTCTCGGAGTTTGCCTACAAGCTGCGCGGGAGTCATCCGCCATTACGCGCGCTTCAACGAGGTAACTAGACAGCTGATGTAAAAAAGCCCCTGCAACCTGAGGCTGCGGGGGCTTTGTCGGGCTAGGCTCAGCTCACTCTTGAGCGGTGGCCTGATCCTTGGTCTGGCGCTTTTCGATGGCGTCCACCAGGCGCTTGGCCAGCGCCGGGTAGTTCTCATCGAAGTGATGGCCGCCCGGCAGCTTCATGGCTTCACCGACCGCAGTCTTGTCGGTGCAACCGCTTTCGTCGACTTCTTCCTCACCGTAGATGCACACCACCTTGGCGGCGGGGAGCTTGGCCATTTCCGGGCCGGTGGCGGCTTCCTTGCCGGCATTGCCCAGCCAACCTTCGACTTCGATCTCGAAGCTGCCGGTACGGGCGAAGGCCAGCAGGATAATGGCGTCGATGCGCTGCTGTTCGGCTTCCGGCAGGCGGTTGTAGATCGCTGGCAGCACGTCGGCGCCGAAGGAGTAGCCGGTCAGCACGAAGCGCTTGGTGCCCCACTTCTGCCGGTAGTGTTGCATCAGCTCGGTGAGGTCGACGGCGCTTTGCTCAGGCGTCTTGTGCTGCCAGTAGTAGCGCAGGGTGTCGATGCCCACCACCGGGTAGCCGATCTTGGCCATTTCACCCGCCACGTCACGGTCCAGGTCGCGCCAGCCGCCGTCGCCGGAGAGGAACAGGGTCACGGTGTCCTTGGTCTGGCCGGCCGGTACTTCCACCACGGGAATGTTCAGGCCGCCGTTGTCCGAGCCTACCAGCAGTTTGCGCAGCTCATTGTTCAGCACTTGCGGCAGGTGAATGTCGTAGTCGCTGATGCTGGTGGTGGCGTTGGGGGTGTCGCGGACGAAACCGGCGCTTTCATCGTCGGGGTTGTCGTTCCAGGCCACCAGCCAATGGCCGTGGGCCAGGGTCTTGGGCAACGGATCGGTGCAGCCCGGGGCCGGGTTGATGGTGAAGCCAACTGACACTGCCTGGGCCTTGTCGTCGTTCTGGGAGGCGATCCAGCGCCAGGCCAGGGCGGCGCCCGGGCCAATCCCGCTGACTAGGGTGGCTGGGCCGTTGAGCTGGGGCAGGGCACCTTGCAGGGCTTGTTCCTGCAGTTTGCAATCGTCCTTGGGCAGGATCACCTGGACGATCTGCGCCGCGCCGCTGCGGCTCAGGGCCAGCAGTTGTTTGTCGGTCAGGGTCGAATCAGGCAGCACCGCCACCACTACCCGGGCCTTGGCCTTGGTGCCTGGGGTCACTCGGGTCAGGGTCGAACCGTCGGCCTGGGTCAGTTGTTCCAGGGTGGGTTCAGGGGCGGGACGGTTCCACCACCAGTAGCCGCCACCCGCAATCAAAGCCAGCACCACCAGTGTGGCCAGCAGATACCGCCAAGAGCGTTGAATCATCAGCGTTTCACCAATCCAGTCAGGCCGCCTGCGATCAGGGCGGCGGTGTCGGCCAGTGCCACCAGCGGGTCGAGCCCGGCCGGCACGGCCATGTAACGGGGTTCCCAGTCGGGCTGGAACTTGTCTTTGAAGCGGCGCAAGCCTTGGAAGTTATACAGTTGCTCGCCGCGACGGAAGACCATCGAGCCGAGGCGTTGGGTCAGCGGTGCGCCACGGCGGGGTTGCAGGCCGGACAGCGGCACCATGCCCAGGCTGAAGCGGGCGTATCCATGATTTTTATAATGCTGGATCAGGCCGACCATCATGAACTCCATGGTCAGCTTCGGCGCGTCCGGGTGCGCGCGCATCAAGTCGAGGCTGGCCAGGTCATGGCCGTAGGTCTCGAGCAGGTTGGCGAAGGCCACCGGGCGTCCTTCAAAACGAATGATGGCGATGCGGAAGTGCTTCAGGTAGTCGTCGCTGAAACGGCCCAGGGAAAAGCCTTTCTCGCGGACATTCTTGCCGGTCAGCCAGGCGTCGGAGATCACCTTCAGCTCGTCCATCGGCGCTTGGCCGGGTTCGTGGATCTCCAGCGACAGGCCGTCGCGGGTGCCACGGTTCCAGGTGTAGCGCAGGTCCTTCATCTCTTTGCCCTTGGCTTCGAGATCAAAGCGCTTGAGGTCAACCCGGGCCTCTTCACCGAGCTTGATCGCGGTCAGGCCGATGTCCATGTAGTAGGGCAGGTTCTCCGCCCGTACCTGGTAGAACACCGGGCGCGCGTGGTGCAGGTCGCACAGGTCGCGGAACTGCCAGATCATTTCCGCGCGCTGCTGGGTCGGGCCGATGGGGTCGTACAGCGCCACCAGGCTGCGGCCGCGGCGAGCGTACATCAGGAAGGCGTCGTCGTTGGGGTGGAACAGCAGCGCCTTGTCCCCGGTCAGGGCCAGGCCACCATCGGGTTGAGAGGAGGCCATGAGGATCTTCGCGGCCTTGTCCAACTCGTCGCTGGTGGGCAGATGGATGACCGGGCGTGCGGTGCGCAGCAGCCAGGTCAGGGACACCACCAGCAACAGCACCGCAGCTCCCAACAGCGAGCGCAGGCCCCGGGGGGCGTCGGCGTCGAGGGTGAACTGCCACCACAGTTGGTGACTGTAGGGCACGTCCTGATAGGCGAACAGCAGCAGCCAGATGGAGGCCCCGAGCACGCAGACGCTGGCCACCAGGTACAGCGGCGAGAAGGGCAGTTCGGTGAGGCGGCTGGGGCGATAGAACGAGCGCCGGAAAACGGCCAGCAGGCTGGCGGTGAGGGTCATCAGGCAGGCTTCTTCCCAGTCAAAGCCTTTAAGCAGCGAGAGCAGGGCGCCCACCAGCAACAGAATGGTGGTGAGCATCCAGGCGGCGGACAGGCGACGGCGCAGGCCTTGGGCCAGCAGCAGGCAGAGCACGCCGATCAGGCTGGCGCCGAAGTGCGAAGCGTCCACCAGGCGGTGGGGAATCAGGAAGCCGATGTGCTGCAGACGGGTATCGATTTCCGGGGTGGCGCCGGAGAACAGCAGCACCACGCCCGAGAGGAACACCAGCACCGCCAGGATCGGCGCCGCCAAGCCGGAAGCTACCCGCAGGGATTGCCGGGTCTGGAACAGGCGCTGGGCTTCGTTGATCAGCAGCAGGACGCAGGCCACCAGCATCGGCAGCACCACGTAGATCAGGCGATACAGCAGCAATGCTGCCGCCAGGGGCGCGGCACCGAGCTTGTCGGCGAACGCCGCCAGCAGGATGGCTTCGAACACCCCGACGCCGCCGGGCACATGGCTGAGCACACCAGCGGCCAGGGCCAGCAGGTACACCAGCAGGAAGGCGCCGAACGGCGGTGCCTCCGGCAGCAGCAGGTAGAGCACGGTGGCGGCTGCGGCGACGTCCAGGGCGGTGATGATCAGTTGCAGGAAGGTCAGGCGGCGTCCAGGCAGGCGCAGGGTGCGGCGCCCGACCCGGACCAGCAGGTTGTCGCGCAGGGGCTGCTCCGGCAGGCGTCGGCGATAGATACCGACCGCCAGTACCGCGCCCAGCAGCAGGACGGCAATGGCAATGCCGGCCAGCAGGCTTTCAGGCAGGCGCAGGGCCGCCGAGGCTGCCGGCAAGTTGCTCAGGGTGGCCAGGGCCGCCAGCGGTGGCAAGGCACAACCCAGAGAGAGGCTGGCAAACAGGGTCATGTGTGCAACGTCGGAGGCCCCCAGCCCGTGACGTGCATACAGGCGATAACGTACCGAACCGCCGGATAGCAGCGACAGACCGATGGCGTTGCCGATGGCGAAAGCGGTGAAGCCGCCCAGGGCCAGGGTGCGGCCGGGCAGGTTGACCCCGGCGTAACGGCTGGCGGACCACTCGTACCCCAGCAGAATGATGAAGCCGACGATGGTCGCGCCCAAGGCGCCGAGCAGGGCCGGCTTGGGCACCTCGAGGATCGAATCGTGCAGGGCGTAGAAGTCCAGCTCGCTGAGCAGGTGACGGCAAGCGATCAGGGCAATGGCGAACAGCAGCAGGGTTATGGCCAGGCCCAGGGGTTGGCGGTACTTGCTCAACAGGTCCAGCCAGCGCAAGCGAGTGGCTGTCACAGGTTGAGTGGCGGTAGTGGTATCGCTGTCTTGTGAATCAGACGTGTTGGCGCGCATCAATCACCTCGTGGATTGTGCGCGACAGGATGGGGGTATCCAGCCAAGTTACCAATCCCTGTAGAAAAAATAGTTTCAAATATTAACGCGTCTCACCGTGGCCCGGCGACCCTGGGCAATGGCCACCGGGTGGTCGCTCGAGACAGAGCATAGCTCGCATCTTGAAGGGTCGAAGCATCGCTAACGGCTCGCAACACTTTGCCAGGTCATTGTTGCGAAAGGACTTTTTCAACAGATACAAAAAAGGCCACTCTTTCGAGCAGCCTTTTTTGATGTTTGGTTGCGGGAGCCGGATTTGAACCGACGACCTTCGGGTTATGAGCCCGACGAGCTACCAGACTGCTCCATCCCGCGTCTGTGTGGCGGCATTCTACAGGCGAACGACTGAGTGTCAACCGTTAATGGTCCAATAGGTCAAATAAACGTCGAATGGCCAGTTCTGTCTCTTAAGTCATCGACAGCTAAAGAGTTTTGCCTGTGCCATGTTTGAGAGGGAGTAGTACAAAACAGGCACGCACAAAAAAGGCCACTCTTTCGAGTAGCCTTTTTTGATGTTTGGTTGCGGGAGCCGGATTTGAACCGACGACCTTCGGGTTATGAGCCCGACGAGCTACCAGACTGCTCCATCCCGCGTCTGTGTGGCCGAATTCTACAGAGCTGGCAGATCCTGTCAATCATTAAATTTTGAAAATTGCTTCCGGTTCAATCGCTTAGCTTCCTTGAAGGGGCTTTTCGGAAGGCTCGGGCCTAGCTAGAACGGGGCTTGCAGCTCTATTGAAGGCGTTGTTGTCATTGAGCAAATAAATTCAGCCGGGCCTGATGAAGGTCAGCGCGAAGATGCAAGGTACTGGTGCTATATACAGGTGTCGGTAGATACTTGCCTTCTGCTTTCATTGCGACCTGTGCCTTCCATGATCTCTGCCTTTATATGATGCAGCGCAAAATCATCCACATTGACTGCGATTGCTTCTACGCCGCCATCGAAATGCGCGACGCCCCGCACCTGGCCAGCAAGCCGCTGGCGGTGGGCGGGTCAGCGGATCGACGGGGGGTGATTGCTACCTGCAATTATGAGGCGCGGGCCTATGGGGTGCGCTCGGCCATGTCCTCCCGGCACGCCCTGACCCTGTGCCCGGACCTGGTGATCGTCAAGCCGCGCATGGAGGCCTATCGGGAAGCTTCCAAAGAGATCCATACGATCTTTCGCGACTACACCGACCTGATCGAACCCCTGTCGCTGGACGAGGCCTACCTGGATGTTTCCGAAAGCCCGAGCTTTGCCGGCAGCGCCACGCGTATCGCCCAGGACATTCGCCGTCGGGTTTCCAATCAGTTGCACATCACCGTGTCGGCCGGGGTGGCGCCGAACAAATTCCTGGCGAAGATCGCCAGTGACTGGAAAAAGCCCAACGGCCTGTTTGTGATCACCCCTGACCAGGTGGAGGATTTCGTCTCCGAGCTGCCAGTGAGCAAGCTGCACGGCGTGGGCAAGGTCACGGCGGACAAGCTGGGGCGCCTGGGCATTGTCGACTGCCTGCAATTGCGGGACTGGAGCAAGCTGGCGCTGGTGCGCGAGTTCGGCAGTTTTGGCGAGCGCCTGTGGAGCCTGGCCCGGGGCATCGATGAGCGGCCAGTGCAGAACGATAGCCGGCGGCAGTCGATCAGCGTGGAGAATACCTACGACGTGGACCTGCCGGATCTGGACAGTTGCCTGCAGAAGTTGCCGGAACTGATGGAGATCCTGGCGGGGCGCATGGCGCGCATCGACAGCAGCTATCGGCCGGGCAAGCCTTTCGTCAAAGTGAAGTTTCATGATTTTACCCAGACCACCCTGGAACAGGCGGGGGCGGGGCGTGACCTGGAGAGTTATCGGCAATTGCTGACCCAGGCCTTCAAGCGCGGCGGCAAGCCGGTGCGCCTGCTGGGAATTGGCGTGCGTTTGCAGGATATGCGCGGCGGTCATGAACAGCTGGAGCTGTTCCGAGGGGTGTTGTAGGGGCTGGCCGGTTGCGATCCATCCGAGGCATCGCTTTCGCCGGCAAGCCGGCTCCTACAGGGGGTCAGTTGCTGCCGGGGTCGGCCACCAGGCGGCCGGCATTCTTGGTCAGGGACTTGAGGAACTCGTTCTGCAGCTCCGGATCGTTGCGGGTCAGCTCGATCAGGCTTTGCTCCAGTTCGCTGGCTTCTTCCTCCAGGCCCAGCTCCGACAGGCGTTTGACCCGGTGCACCCACTGGCTCACCTCATCATCTTCCAGGTCGTCGTAGATCAGTGCATGGGCTTCCTGCAACTTGCTGCGCAGGCCGCTGCTGATGCTCAGGGAGGAGTCCGAATGCACTTCGTCCTGAGCGTCTTCGACACTGATCTGCAGCTTGCCGATGTGATTCAGGTCCTGCTCGGAAAACGGATTGTCCAGCAGGTTCAAGCGCAGCACGCCATTGCGGTCGGTGCTCAGCTCGTAGGTCTGCTTGCCGGCCTTGACCTGCACCGGACGCTCGCTCCATGGCAGGCTCGAATACTCCAGGCGCTTGTCGCGCTGGACTTCATCGATGGCTGCCAGGTTCTGCTGGGCACGGCCATGGGACGGCATGTTCATGAACGGGTTGAGTCCGGACACGCCGTAGCTGATCCAGTCCTTGGTCACGCTGTCCGGCAGGTTGCCCAAGGCGAACACATTGACCACATTGGCCCCGACGCCCGCCACCAGTGCCACCGCGCCCAGCGGGATCTCGTAGATCTCGCGCCAGGGTTGGTAGGGCGTGTAGCGATCGTAGCGGCGGGTGACCTCGAACTCGGTGACTTCGAAGGTCTTCTGTTCGTGAATGCGCACTCGGCGTTGCGGCAGCTCAAGCACCTTAGGCTCACCGACATCGATCTGCAGGCTGTGATCGAGCAGTTTGCGCTCGACACGTTCCTCGTGTTCGCTGCGTTGCGACATCTGGTTGGCACAGCCGCTGACCAGCAGGGCGCCGCATAAAGCGGCGCCCCCGAGGCTTAAGGTGTTTCGCTTGAACATGACTTCTCTATCTGGTTTCAGCGACGGATACGGGCTTGAAGGAAGGACAGCACGTCAGCCACGGGCAGTGCTTGCGCCTCGGCTTCGGTACGGCTCTTGTATTCCAGGTTGCCTTCGGCGAGGCCACGGTCGCTGACCACGATCCGGTGAGGAATGCCGATCAGCTCCATGTCCGCGAACTTGATGCCCGGGCTGGTCTTCTTGTCACGATCGTCCAGCAGCACTTCGAAGCCGGCAGCGGTGAGTTCCGCGTAGAGCTTGTCGGTGGCTTCGCGAACCTGCTCGGTTTCGTAGCGCAGTGGCACCAGGGCAATCTGGAACGGCGCCAGGGTGTCGCTCCAGATGATGCCGTTGGCATCGTTGTTCTGCTCGATGGCAGCAGCCACCACGCGGGATACGCCAATGCCGTAGCAACCCATTTCCAGGGTCACCGGCTTGCCGTTCTCGCCCAGCACTTCGCACTTCATCGCCTTGCTGTACTTGTTGCCCAGCTGGAAGATGTGCCCGACTTCGATGCCGCGCTTGATTTCCAGGGTGCCCTTGCCGTCCGGGCTCGGGTCGCCGGCCACCACGTTACGCAGGTCGGCCACGGTCGGAACCGGAAGATCGCGTTCCCAGTTGACGCCGAAGTAGTGCTTGTCGTCGATGTTCGCACCGATACCGAAGTCGCTCATCAGCTCGACCGAGCGGTCGATGATGATCGGCAGCGGCAGGTTCAGCGGGCCGAGAGAACCGGCGCCGGCACCAATGGCGTCACGCAGTTCGGCATCGGACGCCATGACCAGCGGGCTGGCAACGCCAGGCTGGTTGGCGGCCTTGATTTCGTTGAGTTCGTGGTCGCCACGGATGATCAGGGCAATCAGCTTGCCTGGTTCTTCGGCGTGGACGATCAGGGTCTTGATGGTCTTTTCAATCGGCAGATTGAATTTTTCCACCAGCGCGGCAATGGTCTTGGTGTCTGGCGTATCGACCAGGCGCAGTTCTTCGGCTGGCGCTGGACGCGAGGTTTCGCGAGGCACGGCCTCGGCCTTCTCGATGTTCGCCGCGTAGTCGGAGCCGTTGCTGAAGACGATATCGTCTTCACCGGATTCGGCCAGCACGTGGAATTCGTGGGAGCCGGCGCCGCCGATGGAGCCGTTGTCCGCTTCAACCGGGCGGAACTTCAGGCCCAGGCGGGTGAAGACATTGCAATAAGCCTGGTGCATGCGGTCGTAGGTGACCTGCAAGGACGCCTGGTCGGCGTGGAAGGAGTAGGCGTCCTTCATGATGAACTCGCGGCCGCGCATCAGACCGAAGCGTGGGCGGATTTCATCGCGGAATTTGGTCTGGATCTGGTACAGGTTCAGCGGCAGCTGCTTGTAGCTGCTCAGCTCGTTGCGAGCCAGATCGGTGATCACTTCTTCGTGGGTCGGGCCGGCGCAGAAATCGCGACCGTGACGGTCTTTGAAGCGCAGCAGCTCCGGGCCGTATTCTTCCCAGCGACCGGATTCCTGCCACAGCTCAGCCGGCTGAGTGCTCGGCATCAACACTTCAAGCGCGCCCGCGGCGTTCATTTCTTCGCGAACGATGGCTTCAACCTTGCGCATCACCCGCAAGCCCATCGGCAGCCAGGTGTACAGGCCGGAAGCCAGTTTACGGATCATGCCGGCGCGCAGCATCAGCTGATGGCTGATCACGACCGCGTCGGAAGGCGTTTCTTTCTGTGTGGCGAGCAAATATTGACTGGTGCGCATGGTAGGCCGTTGTCGGTTGCTGAAGACTGGAAGTGACGGAGCATTGTACGGGCGAGTTCCGCTGGCGTACAGGATTGCGCTCGGAGGGGCCGGGGGCTACCGCGAAAAGTGCGCAACCCCCGGGATTTTCTAGGATTCTTCGCCGACTGCGGTGCTGTTGGCGGAGCTTTCGGGCTCGGGTTTCGGCCCGGCGCGGCGGCTCTCCTGGAACCAGTGAATGGCGATCAGGATCAGTGTCGGCACCCCGAGGATCGCGGTGATGAGAAAGAAGTCGTGATAGCCGAACTTTTCCACCATGACCCCGGAATAGCCGCCGATCAGGCGCGGCAGCAGCAGCATGATGGAACTGAGCAGGGCGTACTGGGTGGCGGAGAACTTGAGGTTGGTCAGGCTCGACAGGTAGGCGACGAAGGCTGAAGTGGCCATGCCTGAACTGAAGTTGTCCAGGGAAATGGTGACGATCAGCATCTTCAGGTTGGGGCCCATGTCGGCAAGCATGAGGAACAGCAGGTTGGTCCCGGCCGATGCGGCGCCGCCGATGAACAGGATCGGCAGGATGCCGAACCGCACGATCAGCAGGCCGCCCATGCCGGCGCCGAGCAGAGTCATGATCAGCCCGAAGATCTTGCTGACCCCGGCGATCTGGTCTTTGGTGAAACCCTGGTCGATGTAGAACACGTTGGCCATGACGCCCATGACCGTGTCCGACATGCGATAGGTGGCGATCAGTCCCAGTAGCAGAAAGGCTTGCCAGCGATAGCGCAGGATGAAGTCGTTGACCGGCGTCAGCACCGGCGCCAGGCCCCGGCGGCCCATGGCCGAGAGGCACAGGGTGCTGAGGGTGATGTAGAGGATGGCCCGCAGGAAGGCGCGGTCTTCCAGCAGCAGGTCCAGCAGGCTGACGCCGTCGAAGATCACACTGGCGAAGTCGGTGTTGTACAGCTGGGTGAAGGTGGCGGGGACGGAAACCAGTAGCACGATCAGCACGAATACCGAGATCAACTGGTGAGCGAAGCTGTAGCGCCCGGCGGACAGTTGGGTGCGCAGCGGCACCGCGGGTTCACGCATCAGCAAGGTGGTGATCAGGGCCGGGATCATCAGCACCCCGAACAGCACGTAGGTGCCGGTCCAGGCCGAGTGCTTGTAGCTGAAACCGGTGGAGCCGAAGCCTTCGGCGAAAAACAGTGCGCCGGCAGTGGCCAGCAGCACGGCAACCCGATAGCCGGACATGTAGCTGGCGGCCAGGGCGGCCTGGCGGCTGTCGTCGGCGATTTCCAGGCGGTAGGCGTCGATGGCGATGTCCTGAGTGGCCGAGGCGAATGCCACGATCACCGCAATGGCAATCAGCCAGGAAAGGTGCTTTTGCGGGTCGCAGAAACCCATGCCGATCAGGCCGAGAATCACCAGGGTCTGCGCCAGCACCAGCCAGGAACGACGTCGACCGAGCTTGCCCAGGAGGGGCAGGCGCCATTGGTCGAGCAAGGGCGACCATACCCACTTGAAGGCATAGGCCAGGCCGATCAGGCTGGCGTAACCGATGGTTTCACGGGCCACACCGGCCTCGCGCAACCACACCGAAAGAGTCGAGAACACCAGCATGTAGGGCATGCCGGCGGCGAAACCAAGCAGCAACAGCACGAGCGTCGAGGGGCTGGCATAGGCGGCAAGTGCGGCGCGCCAGGTTTTACGGGGCATGGGCTGAAGTCTGCCTCAGATTACGGAAACAAAGCGCGCACTCTAACCGCTGTGCTCCACCGGGCGCCAGCCATGGCGCTGAATATCCACGCGATTGTTCAGGATAGAGACACCTTCGCCACGCAGTCTGGCCCGCTGCTCGTCGCCCGAGGGACTGCCGGCCGGCAAGCTCAGGCGACCACCGGCGCCGAGCACTCGATGCCAGGGCAGGCTGGTGTCGGCGGGCAACTGGCTGAGGGTGCGCCCGACCCAGCGTGCCGCCCGCCCCAGGCCTGCCATCTCCGCCAGTTGGCCGTAGCTCACCACCCTGCCTTCGGGGACCTGGGCCAGGGTCAGGTACAGCGCCGTACGTCGGATCTGTGCAGGGCTTTGCGGCTCTTCGCTGTGTTCGGTCACATTCGCGGTTCCAGATAATAGAGGAGGGACGCTGGTCGGCTGTGGTGATCAAAGCCGGGTGAGTATTGAACTCACTCTCAATACCCGGGTCAGTCCTGACTAAGGCTTGTTCAGCAGGAATAATGCCGTTTTTTTTCGCAAGATCGAGTCCTCTATTGCTTATGTTGCCTAGAACTTTGCTGTGTTTCGCGGTGCTCAGCGCCTCCATGCCTGTATTGGCCGATACCGTGTGGTTGAAGAACGGTGATCGCCTGAGTGGCAAGATCAAGGTGTTCGACGGCGGCAAGCTGTTGATTCAGACCGACTATGGCGGCGCCATCAATATTGACTGGAAGCAGGTCAAGACTCTGGAGAGCGACCAGGAGCTGCTGGTCAAACAGGATGCCTACACCGGGGAGAAGGCCAAGTCGCTGCAGGCGGCGGACGAAGGCAAGGTGATCCTGGCCAACGGCGAGGCGCCCAAGACGGTGGAGCTGGCGAGCATCCAGCAGATCATGAAGCCCAAGCCGCTGGTGGAGGACATGGTCTGGAAAGGCAACGTCGATGTGGCTATGGACTACAAGCGCGCCGAAAAGAACACCGATGACTACGACATCGACTTCAAGACCTCGGCGCGTCACGGGGCCTGGCGCCACAATGCCCAGGGCGAATACAACCGTGAGTTCCAGGATCATGTGGTGACCACGGACAACTGGAGCGCCGAGTACGCTCTGGACCGTTTCATCACGCAAAAGTGGTTCTGGGAAGGGCGCCTGACCTACAAGCGGGACAAGGTCGAGGACCTGGCGCGGCAGCGGGTGGTGGGTACCGGCCCCGGCTACCAGTTCTGGGATGATGAGCTGGGCGCGTTCTCCCTGGGCTCGCTGCTCAACCGTACCGATTACGAGTACGCCGATGGCGGCAAGGACAACTTCTATTCCCTGGCGATGAAGTGGGACTACAACCGTTACCTGATCGGCAAGCGGGTGGAGTTCTTCACCAATGGCGAGGTGGGGCGGCCGCTTTCGGGGGTGGCCGACTATGCACTGGATGCCGAGATGGGGCTGCGCTACAAGGTCACCGACTGGGCTTCATTGAACCTCAAGGCGGAAAAAGACCTGATCCGCGGTACCGAAGACAGCGATCTGGACAAGACCCGCTACACCGTGGGCTTTGGCGTGACCTGGTAACCCGGGACGCATGGGCGCCTTTTCAACGAGGGCGCCGACAAAAGTGACGGGCACAAAAAAGCCCCGCTGTTGAGGGCGGGGCTTTTTTACTGGATCAGTACAAGTTAGATAACTTGAACTTCTTCAGCTTGCATGCCTTTCTGACCGCGGGTAGCGATGAAAGAAACCTGTTGGCCTTCTTTCAGGCTTTTGAAGCCGTCGGATTGGATAGCTTTGAAGTGTACGAACAGGTCGTCACCGGATTGTGGAGTGATGAAGCCGAAGCCTTTTTCATCGTTGAACCACTTAACGGTACCGGTTTGGCGATTAGACATGGTGTATCTCCTTGGACAAAGTTAACTGCGACTCAGGAAAAGCCCTGGCCGAGACTGAGTGCAAAGAGCAGGAAAAATTCTTGGAGATGGTTGGATCGAAATTCAACATCGTGTAGAGATTCTCAGTGACACAAGCAGCACAGTGGCGCCACCTTAACCCTTTTTCCTGAACGTGCCAATGGTCAGTGCGAAGGTTTCTCGGTTTTCGTGACTGACGGCGGGGCGCTCGTCGCCCAGCCCTTGAAAATCGTGGGGTGAGGCGAGAAAAACGTCCCAGACTTTGAACCCGACCTCGCGCCCCGGTAAGATGCCAGACCGTTTTTTTTCACCTCGCTATTTCAGGACACCCGCCATGAGCATCAAATCGGACAAGTGGATTCGCCGCATGGCGCAAGAGCACGGCATGATCGAGCCCTTCGTAGAGCGCCAGATGCGTGGCGAAGGCCAGGATCGGCTGATCTCCTTCGGGGTGTCGAGCTACGGCTACGACGTGCGTTGCGCCGACGAATTCAAGGTGTTCACCAACATCAATTCGGCCACCGTCGATCCGAAGAACTTCGATGAAAAGAGCTTCGTCGACATCAAGAGCGACGTCTGCATCATTCCGCCTAACTCCTTTGCCCTGGCACGCACCGTCGAGTACTTCCGCATTCCGCGCAATGTGCTGACCATCTGCCTGGGCAAGAGCACCTATGCCCGTTGCGGCATCATCGTCAACGTGACGCCGCTGGAACCCGAGTGGGAAGGCCACGTGACCCTGGAATTCTCCAACACCACCACCTTGCCGGCGAAGATCTACGCCAACGAAGGCGTGGCGCAGATGTTGTTCCTGGAGTCGGACGAAGAGTGCGAAGTGTCCTACAAGGACCGTGGCGGCAAATACCAGGGCCAGCGTGGCGTGACCCTGCCACGCACCTGAGTTCGTCTGTCTGACGAATAGCGGGAATTCCTGAGCCGGCAGGCACTCTATTGGAGGTACTGCCGGTACGCGCAAGGCGTACCCGGCACAGCTCAGGAGTGCCCCCATGAAGATAGATCCGCGAATCAGTGCCACCTTGGCCAGGCTGGAACCCAATCAGGTTGGCGTACTGGCCTGGACCCTGCTGGCGCATCCTCCCGTCAGCATGGCCGGTGGCATTCCCGGCCAGCCGGATCCCGATTCCCCGCAACCCCTTGAACCCACCGAGCCGGGCGAACCGACCCTGCCCGACGAGCCGCCTCCCGTGCCTGTCGCCTGAAGCCCGTACCGCGCCCGCCCGGCCCAGAGCCTGAACGGGTGCGGTACCGCTGTTACTTCAGGTTGCCGCTGAGAAACTGCTGCAAGCGCTCGCTTTTCGGGTTGCCCAGCACGTCCTCCGGAGCCCCTTCTTCCTCTACCAGGCCCTTGTGCAGGAACAGCACCTGGCTTGACACCTTGCGCGCAAAACTCATCTCGTGGGTGACCATGATCATGGTCCGGCCCTCTTCGGCCAGGCCCTGGATCACCTTGAGCACCTCGCCTACCAGCTCCGGGTCCAGGGCCGAGGTGGGTTCGTCGAACAGCATGACCTCCGGCTCCATGGCCAGGGCCCGGGCGATGGCCACCCGTTGCTGCTGGCCGCCGGATAGAAACGCCGGGTACTGGCTGGCCACCCGTGCCGGCAGGCCGACCTTGTCCAGGTAACGCCGGGCGCGTTCCTCGGCCTCCCTGGGGCTGACCCCCAGCACCCGGCGCGGGGCCATGGTGATGTTTTCCAGCACGGTCATGTGGCTCCACAGGTTGAAGTGCTGGAACACCATTGCCAGGCGGGTGCGAATCCGCTGCAGCTCGGCCGGGTCGGCCACGTGCATGCCGTGGCGGTCGCTGACCATGCGGATCTGCTGGCAATCCAGGCTCATGGCGCCGTCATCCGGGGTTTCGAGAAAGTTGATGCAGCGCAGGAAGGTGCTCTTGCCCGAGCCGCTGGCGCCGATCAGGCTGATCACGTCGCCGGTCCTGGCCTTGAGGGAAACACCTTTGAGCACTTCATTGTCGCCATAGCATTTATGCAGGCCTTCAACGGTCAATTTGTACATGGGGGCGTGCATCCTCAAGGCGAAAGTAGGTAACCGCTGCGATAGGCCTCGCGACCGGCGACATGGGCGATCACCATGCCTGCGGTGGCCATGCGTCGCAGCGAGCGGGCGTACATGAGCCCGGCGTTGTTGCAATGGATGGGGGTGACCCGGTCGTGGATCGGGTCGATGATTTCGGCCACCAGTTGCCCGGCTTCCAGGTATTCCCCCGGCAGGGCGTTGAACACCAGCAGCCCGCCTACCGGGGTCGCCACCGGTTCGACGCCGGCCAGGGGCGTGGCCGGGAAGGGCAGCTCGGGCAGTGGCGGCGCTTCACCGGCGATGGCCCCAAGCCGGGTCAGGTAGTCGATCAGGGCCTGGCAGTCTAGGCTGGCCAGGCCGTGGTTGACGTCGCCCTGGCCGCGCAGCTCGACGGTCACCGCAAAGCTGCCTGTCGGGATGGCGAAACGCTCGCCGAAGCGCTGTTGCAGTTGCCACCACAGCAGGCTGAAGCATTCGTCGAACGACCAGGCCGCGGAGTCGGTGGCCAGCAGGCAGGCTTCGGCGCCCAGGTAGCGAGCCAGCGGCTCCACCCGGGGCCAGGCTTCGGGGGTGGTGTAGAGATGCGCCACAGCCTCGAAGTCGCAATGCAGGTCCAGCACCATGTCGGCATCGCAGGCCAGCCGTTGCAGGGTCAACTGCAGGGACTGCAGTTGGGTTTGCGGCCGCTGGCGCGCCAGGGCATCGATCAGGTGACGGCGGATCAGTTCAAGGTTGTGTTCAGGGTCGGCATTGAGCAGCCCTTCGATGGCATCGCCGACTTGTTCGCCCAGGTCGGCGAAGCCGCGGTTGAAGTTCTGCCCGCTTTCCAGCTGGTAGCGGCCCAGAGGCACATCCATCAGCACCTGTTCCAGGCCCACCGGATTGGCCACCGGCACCAGGACGATTTCCTGGCGCAGGCGCCCGGTGGCTTCCAGCTCCGCCAGCTGTTGCTTGAGGTGCCAGGCCACCAGCATGCCGGGCAACTCGTCGGCGTGCAGGGAGGACTGGATATAGACCTTGCCGGCGGCCTGGGGCGGGCCGAAGTGAAAGCTGTGGACCTGGCGCGCGGTGCCCGGCAGCGGGGCGAGCAGGTCGTGGATCTCGTGGCGCATTGACGGTTTTCCTGCAGCAAGTCCTAGTGGGTCGGCCCGAGGAAGGCCAGCCAGCGGCGTTCAGCGAGGCGGAACAGGCCCACCAGGGCGAAGGTCACGCACAGGTAGATGATGGCGGCGATACCGAACGACTGAAATGTCAGGAAGGTCGCCGAGTTGGCGTCGCGGGCGATTTTCAGAATGTCGGGAATGGTCGCGGTGAAGGCTACGGTGGTGGAGTGCAGCATCAGGATCACTTCGTTGCTGTAGTAGGGCAGCGAGCGGCGCAGGGCCGAGGGCATGATCACGTAGGCGTACAGCTTCCAGCCGCTCAGGCCATAGGCCTTGGCCGCTTCGACTTCGCCGTGGGCCATTCTGCGGATCGCCCCGGCGAAGATCTCCGTGGTGTAGGCGCAGGTGTTCAGGGCGAAGGCAAGGATGGTGCAGTTCATTGCATCGCGAAAGAACGCATCCAGGACTGGCTGTGCGCGAATCGCGGCGATGCTGTAGATCCCGGTGTAGCAGATCAGCAACTGGATATAGAGCGGTGTGCCACGAAACAGGTAGGTGTAGAACTGCACCGGCCAGCGGATGTAGCGCTTGGGCGAGACCCGGGCGATGGACAGCGGGATCGACACCAAAAAGCCGATGCAGATCGAGGCACTGAGCAGCCACATGGTCATGGCCAGGCCGGTCACGTGGTAGCCATCGCTGTAAAGGAAGGGACGCCAGTATTCCTGCAGGAGTTCGATCATCGCACGGCCTCCCGGGCGCCGGCGGCGTAACGCCGTTCAAGCCTGCGCAGGACAAAGTTGGAGGCACTGGTGATCAACAGGTAGATCAGCGCCGCCAGAACCAGGAAGTAGAAGAGTTGGTAGGTGCTCTTGCCGGCGTCCTGGGCAGCCTTGACCAGGTCGGCCAGGCCAATGATCGACACCAGGGCCGTGGCCTTGAGCATCACCATCCAGTTGTTGCCGATGCCCGGCAGGGCAAAGCGCATCATTTGCGGAAAGACCACGAAGCGAAAGCGCTGGCCGCGTTTCAGGCCATAGGCGGTGGCGGCTTCCACCTGGCCCCGGGGCACGGCAAGGATCGCCCCGCGAAAGGTTTCGGTGAAGTAGGCGCCATAGATGAAACCCAGGGTGATCACCCCGGCGCTGAAGGGGTTGATCTCGATGTAGTCCCACTCCATGAAATCGGTAAAGGAGGTCAACCAGGTTTGCAGGCTGTAGAAAATCAGCAGCATCAGGACCAGGTCCGGCACGCCGCGGATCAGGGTGGTGTAGAGCTGGGCCGGAACCCGCAGCAGGGCAACGCTGGACAATTTGGCGCTGGCGCCGATCAGGCCCAGTAAAACGCTGACCAGCAGCGACAACACCGACAACTTGATGGTCATCCAGGTACCTTCCAGCAGCAGAGGGCCGAAACCCTTCAGGCTGAGCGCGGAAAGCCCCAGGTTTTTTAGAAGTTCTTCGAGCATCGATCTGTGACCCGTAGCGATAAAAAAGGCGCCCATCGAGGATGGGCGCCGACAGGTTATTTACCGCTGTAGAGGTTCAGGTCACCGAAGTGTTTTTTCTGGATGGTGGCGTAGGTGCCATCATCGTGTAACGCTTTGATACCTTTATCCAGAAGCGCTTTCAGTTCTTTGTTACCTTTCGAGATACCCACCGCGGTCTTGGCCGGCAGCAGCGGGTCGTCCACCGGCTTGCTGATCTCATAGTCAGTGCCTTGCGGTGACTTGAGGAAGCCCAGTTCGGCCTGCAGCATGTCCTGGATCGAGGCATCGAGGCGCCCGGAAGTCAGGTCGGCATAGACCTGGTCCTGGTTCTGATAGGCCTGGGTCTTGACCCCGGCCTTGTCCAGCACGGCCTTGGCGTAGGCTTCCTGAATGGTGCCCTGCTCGTAGCCGACGGTCTTGCCCTTGAGCGAGGCGGTGTCTTCGCTCAGGCCCGAGCCTTTCTTGAACACGAATGCGGTGGGGCCGGAAAACAGTTCGTTGGAGAAGTCGATGACTTTCTCGCGAGCCGGGGTGACGGTCATGGACGAGATCACACCGTCGAATTTATTGGCCTTGAGGCCTGGAATCATGCCGTCGAAGTCACTTTCGACCCACTTGCACTTGACCTTCAGCTCGGCACAGATGGCATTGCCCAGGTCGATGTCGAAACCCACCAGGCTGCCGTTGGCGGCCTTGGATTCGAAGGGGGCGTAGGAAGGGTCGACGCCGAAGCGCAGTTCCTTGTATTCCTTGGCCAGCGCGGAGCCGGCGGCCATGCAGAGAGCCAATGCAGAAAGGGTCAGCAATGCTTTTTTCATTATTCAATCCCTAAGAACCAATATGAGCGCTTGTGGCGCATGAGTACTGTTACTGGACCGCATAAGACTTAATGAAAGTAGCAATTTCCGAACCAGAGTCCCGAACAGGTGTTTTAAAAGCGCTGGAAAGCAGCGACACGAGGGAACCCGTGCGCTGAGATGGGGCGTGATTTTTGGCAGGCGCCAATAAGGTGCGAAGGGGTGGGCAATCTACGATGGGCGAACTGACAGGGCTGCCAGTGCCAAGCGCGGTTGAGGGTGCCGGTGAGCTGTTCGTTTTGGAGCAGGCCCGCTTGCACAGGACGTGCAAGCGGGTGGGGGAAGGTTACTTGCCTGGAACCAGGGTCAGGCGGGTCTTGCCGTAGCTGCGCTCGAAGTTCTGCGGTTGCATCGGCAGGCTCAGGTACTGGGCCTTGAGCCAGCCGTCGATGCCGTTGGCATAGTTGGGGCTCACCGGGTTGCCGGACTGGCCGCTGCTGTTGAGGCCCATCAAGGGTTCGCTGAGGCCGAAATCCACGATCAAGCGCAGGGCCGGTGTATCGGTGATGGCAAAGTCCTGCCCCCAACGGTACGCGGCGCTGTTGATGGTGTTGTGGTCGCCCCCGGCCTGAAGCGGGCCACGGATCTGCCGGCCATTGGCGTTGGTCCACTGGTAGCTGTGCAGCTTGCCCCATTGCCAGGCCTTGCGGTCGGCGCCCAGCAGTTGCTCGCCGGAGCTGATGGCGGCTGCCAGGCTGCGGGCGAGGATGGCTGGCTTGTCTTCCTTTTGCGCGGTGCGCGAATCGTCCCAGAACGGGCTGTCTTCCTGGCCCAGCAGGTGGTCGGCCTGGGCCGAGTAGGAAAGGTTGCCGTTGGCGACGAAGGCTTGCCAGGCGTCACCGGACTCGGGGCCGAGCTTGTCGAGGAAAATCTGCTTGGTGCTCTCCTGCAGGAACAATTCGTACAACGCCGCGTCGGCCGAGCCGGCGCTGACCTTGCCGTCGAACGCCAGTAAGCGGCTATAGGCTTCCCTGGCCTTGGCGCGTTCGGTATCGGGCAAGGCCTCGATGGCCTGCTTCAGCGGCTGGGCCATGCCCGGAGCTTCGAACATCTTTTTCAGTTTGGCGGCGAACAGCGTGCTTTGGTCGTACTGCAGGGCGATCAGGCTGCGGTTGTCCTGCTTGCCGCTGGAGGCCAGACCGGCCATGCGCTCGGCCCGTTCCGGGGCGTGCCAGGAATTGGACAGCTGCATGCCGTAGCCCCGCGAGATCACTCGCTGGTTGGCGGTGGCGATCCAGCCCTGGGGCGGGTCCTGGTCGTAGGGGTGGAGCATCGGGTCGGCGTAGCCGTCCCAGTCGTAACGGCCATCCCAACCTGGTGAAGGCAGTAAGCCTTCGCCTTCGCGGCGGTTGGGGAAGCGCCCGGTGACTTGCCAGCCGATGTTGCTGGCGTCGGCAAACACCATGTTCAGGGCGATGGCGCGGATTTCCCGACTGGCATCCGAGGCCTTCTCGACGTTCTGCGCCCGGGACAGGTCGAAGAAGGCGTCCAGGGTCTTGTCGTCCTTGAGCTCCGGCGTCTGCAGGGCCAAGCCGAAACCGTTACCGAGCGCTGCCCCCAGGGCGCTGTTGAGCAGCGGGCCATGGCGGGTTTCGTACACGGCTTCGCGAATCGGCCGCTGGCCTTTGACGAAGTAGGTTTCGTTGCGCACGGTCACCGGCTGCCATTTGCCGTTGTTCTGGTAGTACAGGGCGTTGCCCTGGCGCTTGAGCTTTTCCAGGAACAGGTCCTGGTTGTCTCCCTCCACCGAGCTCATGCTCCAGGCCACCTTGCCGTTGAAACCCTGGAGAATCGCCGGCAGGCCAGCGATGGAAGCGCCGGCGGCCTGGTATTTCGGCGCGCGGATCTGGGCGTAGTACCAGGCTTGCAGGTGGCTGTCGGCGGCCAGCAGGCTGCGGCCGGTGCGGCTGCGCTGTGGGGCGATGGCCAGGTTGCTGCCGCCGCGGGTGCCCAGGCTGTTGAGCTGGGCCAGACGGTTGATGGCGCGGCTGACTTCGTTCAGGCCCGGCACAGTGAGATTCAGGCCCTTGAGCTTGTCCGCTTCGGCCAGGGGCAGGGGTTCATCGGGATAGCTCGGAGTCAGCCACGGCAGTTTGTCGCTGCCGACTTTCTGCGCCAGCACCAGGGCGTTGATCTCTTCTTGCAGGTTGGCGGACTGGCCGAAGTTCAGCAGGCAGAAGATCAGCGCCGAATCCTCGGCTTTCCAGTATTCGGGGGTGTAGCCCTGGGCTGCCAGGTCCGGCGGCAGCTTGTCGCGATAGCGGAACAGGTAGGCGTTGACGCCCCGGGCATAGACCTCGAAGAAGCGCTTGATCCGTGGCGACGAAGCCTTGTACAGCTCATCGGCGCTTTTCTTCAGGTTGATCGCGCGCATCAGGCGGTCCACTTCCAGTGCGTCGGCACCGGACATTTCGGCCAGGCGGCCCTGTGCCAGCAGGCGCAGGGTCACCATCTGGCCAATGCGGTCGCTGGCGTGCACATAGCCCAGGGTGAACAGGGCGTCATGGAAGCTGCTGCTTTCGATCAGCGGTACGCCGACCGCATTGCGCCGCACGGAAACGTTCTGTGCCAGGCCCTTGAGCGGCTGCACGCCAGAGGTGGGGGGCAGGGTGTCTTGAGTGTTCCAGGACTGGCAACCGGCCAGGCTCAAAGCACTGGCCACTGCCGCGGCAACGCCGAACCGGGGAAGAAAATGTGAGAAGGCTGGCGAGGCCATGGCAAAGCTCCTGCGGGGGGGTAGCGTCGATAAAGGCGCTACGTTAGTGAGCAGGCGAGTGCCGCGCAAGCGGGGGCAGGAGGTATTTCTCGACGACGCTGCAAATAGCGATCGCCGGCGCGTCGGTACCTGGCAAAACCCGTAGGAGCCGGCTTGCCGGCGAAGAGGCCTTCTGGCCTTGGCTGGCCCTTGCGGGCACCGTGACTGGCAGGCCAGCTCCTGCAGGAACAAGGCTCAGGAGGCGGGATTGACCTGCTCTACCAGGGCATAGGCCCGCTCGGTAGCCGGCCGGGCCTGGATGCTGTTGAACCAGCGCTGCAGATGAGGGAAGTCCTCGAGTTTCTGGCTCTGTTTCTTGTACGACGCGATCCACGGATAGATCGCCATATCGGCAATGCTGTAGTCACTGCCGGCGACAAACTTGCGGTCCGCCAGGCGCCGGTCCAGCACGCCATACAGCCGCGCGGTTTCATCCACATAACGTTTGATGGCGTAGGGGATCTTTTCCGGGGCGAACTGGCTGAAGTGATGATTCTGCCCAGCCATCGGCCCCAGCCCGCCCATCTGCCAGAACAGCCATTGCAGGGCTTCCTGGCGCCCGCGCAGGTCCTGGGGCAGGAACTGGCCGGTCTTTTCCGCGAGGTACAACAGGATCGCCCCGGACTCGAACAGCGACAGTGGTTGGCCGCCATCGGTGGGTTGGTGGTCAACGATCGCCGGAATGCGGTTGTTGGGCGCGATCTTCAGGAACTCGGGCTTGAACTGCTCACCCAGGCCGATGTTCACCGGGTACAGGGTGTAGGGCAGGCCGGCTTCTTCCAGGAACAGGGAGATCTTGTGGCCGTTGGGGGTGGTCCAGTAGTACAGATCGATCATGCAGCGCTCCAAAAGGAAAGGGTCCTTGTTAAACGACAGCAAACTCCGGCATTAGGTCGTCCTGTGTGCAATGGGTGGCTTGCCTGAAACAGAAGGTGATGTTGAAGTCGGCAAAATTCAATGACGCTCCAACGGAGAATGCTCAATGCCCATTCCGGCCGACACGGCGTTGATACTCATCGATCAACAGCAAGGCATCCTGCACCCCCGGCTCGGTCCACGAAACAATCCCGAGGCAGAAGAGCGGATGCTCGAGTTGCTGGCTCTTTGGCGCACCCGGGGTTGGCCGGTGATCCATGTGCAGCATCTGTCGCGCTCGACGGATTCGGTGTTCTGGCCCGGGCAGCCGGGGGTAGAGTTTCAGCCGCGCTTTCGCCCGCAAACGGGGGAGTGGCTGATTCAGAAACAGGTGCCGGATGCTTTTTGTGGCACCTCGCTGGAGGCGGATCTGCGCCGACAGGGGATCGGACAGTTGGTGATAGTCGGTGTTGCCACCAACAACTCGGTGGAGTCGACGGCGAGAACCGCCGGTAACCTGGGCTTTGCGGTATGGGTAGTGGCCGACGCCTGCTTTACCTTCGACAAGCTCGACTTCGCCGGTCGCGCCCGTTCTGCCGAGGAGGTGCATGACATGTCGCTGGCCAACCTGCACGGCGAGTACGCCACGGTGTTGACCCTGGCGCAGCTTTTTTAGGAGAGGTCGGACGGCGAAGTCGCGCGGACAAGCCTCTCCCGCGCTCAGATCAAGCGCCGTGGCACTTCTTGAATTTCTTGCTGCTGCCGCATGGGCAGGGGTCGTTGCGGCCAACGTCTTTCAGTGCGTTGCGTACCGGCTCCTGGTGAGCGTGGTTGCAGTGCGGGCCGTGAACATGGCCATGGTCGTGATCGTGGTGGTCATGATCGTGGTTGCAGTCAGGGCCATGGACATGAGGTTGCTGGGTCATTGCGGGTTACTCCGGGATAAAATCGCCGGGAATTATCACGCCATTGCGCTTCAGGTGCACGTCCTGGCCGATGAATAATCCGATTTCCAGTTCCCCTTCGAGGCGGTAGGGGATAGGTCGCTCGGGCTTGCGCAGCAATTTCACCACATCGCGGATCTGCGGCCACAGGTTGGTCCGCACCGGCACCTTGAAGAAGCGGCTGCTGTGGGGCGTGACGGTGAACCAGTGTTCGTGCTCGCCTTCGCTGAGCAGGAAGCGCTCCAGGTAGACCTTGTAGGTCAGGCGACGCACGGTCAGGTCGCTGTCGTTGGGGTTATCCACCCGCAGGTGCAGGGTGAAGCGTTGTTCCAGCAGGTTGGCCTTGACCACCTCGACCTTGACCAGATGCACCGTCGGGTCGACGGACTCATCGCTGAACCAGGAGGCACAACCCGTCAGGCCCAGCGCGCCGAGCAGGCACAAGGTTCGTAACGCACGCAGCTCACCGATCATTGCAAGACTCCCTCTGGATGCCGGTGCCCATCCTGGGCCCGGGTTGGTATCGGCCGGTCGCGGCTCAGCGGCTGAAGTAGCTGGCGCAGCACTTCTTGAACTTGTGCCCGCTGCCACAGGGGCAGGCGTCGTTGCGGCCGGATTTGAGGGGAACCGTGGGGTCGATGAAATACCAGCGTCCCTGGTTCTGCACGAAGGATGAGCGTTCGCGGTGGCTATGCTCGCCCTGGCTGTCGTGCCAGCGGGCAGTAAAAGTGACAAAGGCATGCTCGGGCTGGCCGCCGAAGACTTCCGAGCTTTCGACCTGCAACCCCAGCCAGGTGCTTTGGGCGCTCCAGTCGCTGATGGACTGGCGATCCAGGCCCGCCTGTTGCGCCGGCAGGGTGGTGGCCAGCAGGTAATCCACCTGCCCCAGCACATAGGCGCTGTAGCGCGAACGCATCAGGACTTGCGCGCTGGGCGCGGGATGGCCGGCATGGTAGTGGCCGCAGCAGGCATCCAGCAGGTTGCCGCTGCCGCAGGGACAAATCGAGGCACTCATTGTGTTACCACCAATACTTTCCAAAGTTTTCCGGGTTTGCCCAGAACCGTGAATTGAGCCAATCGGGCACTTGCTTGTATTCAAGCAGATCATAGGTGAACAGGGTCAGGACCTGTTCATCGCGCTGAAAGCGTTCGCTGGCCTGCAACGCCAGGGAATAGAAGTCGGTTTCCTGCCAGCCGCAGGCCTGCAGATCGGCCAGTACGGCGATCCGGCTGGCATTGAGGTTGCGGATGCCTCCCAGCAGGTTCAGGCCGTCGCGCTTGGGCAGGTGCTCCAGGCAATCCACGGCCAGGGCCAGGTCGAAACGCCGCGCTGCCAGTTGCGCAGGCAGAGGGCCGGGTGCCGCCTGGGCCACTTGGGTCGTGGGGTGGGCCTCTTTGAAAGCAGCCAGGGCGGGGAAGTCGCTGGCACCGATCAGCAGCAGCTGTTGTGGCGCGTAGCGATCCAGCAAAGCCGCCAGGGCCTGCTGCGGGGTACGGTTAGAAATGCCGGCGCTCATCTTAGCTCCTCGGTCAGAACGCTAAAGACTAGCGTGCCGGCATCTGCGGGCCTAGAGCGGTTCACCACTAAATCGGCGAGCCTCCCGTGTTTACGGGGCGAAACCGGTGATAGCCAGGTGCTGGCGCAGATGAAATGCGCGGTCTTTACTCCGTGAATCGGCCTTGAGCCGATCCCTCAGGAGAAATCAAATGAGCATCATTCGCACGGCAGTACCCCTGGTTCTGTTAACCAGTGTGTTGACGGGTTGTGCAGGTTTGCAGAAAACCGACTGGCCGATCTGCGCCGCGGTAGGTGGCGTCACGGGCGCGGCGCTGGGCGCCACCGAAAGCTCCTCGTGGGCGGGCGGCGGCGCACTGGTAGTCGGTGGCCTGGCAGGTGCGTACTGCTGGGTAAAAGGTGATGGCGACGAGGACGGCGATGGCGTGCCGGACAGCCGCGACAAGTGCCCCCACACACCCAGAGGCGTCCAGGTCGATGCCAACGGCTGCCCACCACCGCCGCCGGTGGTAGAAGAGGTGGTAGTGGTCAAGGAAGAAACCATTGTCATTCGTGATGTGCACTTCCATTTCGACTCGGCCAAGCTGACCGATGCCGATAAAACCAAGCTCAACACCATCGTCACCCGACTGAAACAGGAGGCGTCGAGTGCCCAACTGCGAGTGACCGGCCATACCGACAGCGTCGGCAGCGATGCCTACAACCAGAAACTCTCGGACAAGCGCGCCCACTCGGTCGTGGAATACCTGATCAGCAACGGCATTCCCCGCAGCAGCTTCGTCTCGGTAACCGGCGCCGGTGAAAGCAAGCCAGTGGCGGATAACAAGACCGCCGAAGGCCGGGCGATGAACCGTCGTACGGAAATCCAGATCAACCGCTGAAACCCCAGGGCCTGTGCGGCGACGAGCCGCACGTGGCCGCCTCTGCTCCTGTGCCAGGACCATGCTGATGGCGCAGGAGCCTTTGATCCCGGTGCCTTCTCGGCGATGGGCTCAGCCTGTCTGTAACGGGCGATCCTCGTCGATCCGGTGGCTAAACAGCCACTTCGTGAAGAATTTTCATTCCCCTCTGGCTTACCCCCGGGATAAGTCGTTACTGTGCGCGCAAAGAATAATTCACGAGGGGAGCGTATGAAGGTTTTATGGGGGCTGGGGAAGTTTCTGACCTTGGTTTTCTGGTTGGTGGTGCTGATCAACCTGGCCAGGCCGTTGATCAACCCGCTGCATCTTCTAGTGAATCTGGCGGGCAGCCTGTTGCTGCTGACCCATTTGCTGGAACTGCTGCTGTTCAACGGCAGCCTCAAGGATCGGCCACATCCCTGGCGTGACCGGCTGTACATCCTGCTGGTGGGGATCTTCCACCTGCAGACTCTTCCTGCTCCTGTCGTTGTCGAGGCCGACCATGCGTAAGCTCTGCCTGCTGGCTCTTTTCTGCAGCCCCCTGGCCATGGCCCAGGTGGTCAAGGTCGAAACCAATTCCCTGATGCGTCTGCCCAATACCGCCAGCACTCTGCAACTGGAGCGGCTGGAAGTGGCGGACTATGGCACCTTGCTGATCCCGGCCAATGTCACCGAACTCAAGGTGGACGAACTGCGGCTGGGGCATGAGGCGCGGATCGCCATCGTCCCTACCGAACAGAGCCTGCACTTGACTGTCCGCCGTGCGGAGCTGGAAGCGGGCAGCCAGATCACTTCCCGCGGCGCGCCGGGTACCTACCTGAAGGCCGCCAAGCCGGGGCGCAACTTGAACCTGCGCATCGAGTCGTTGCAGGCCGAGACGCTGTCCGTGGACGCCCGGGGTGGTGCCGGTGCGCCGGGTTATGTCGGTCTGGATGGCGCCAATGGCCAGGAACCGGGCTGCACCTGGGGCAGCGCGGGGCGTGGGGCTGACGGCGACAATGGCGGCGATGGCCGTCCTGGTGCGGCAGGCGCCCAGGTCCGGGTGGAACTGCCGCGGGACTTCCCCAGCGAGCAGATCAAGGTCTGGGTCGATGGTGGCGCAGGCGGGCTGGCCGGTGCCGGTGGCAAGCCGGGTGCGGGCGGCAAGTCCAAGGGCTGCCTGGTGTACCGCGCCGACGGTGGCAAGAGCGGACGGCCCGGCGCCCAGGGGCAGCCCGGCCCGGCCGGCGAGCCGGGCGCGCTGACGGTGCAGCGCCTGTAAGCCGTAACGCTTGCGTTGAACCTTGCCCGGCCGCCCGCTTCTGTAGCGGGCGGCCTGTTTTCAGAAGGTCGGCCGGGCCGCCGCCAGGGCGACCAGCACCAGGCCGATGATCAGGTTGCTGCCCACCAACCGGCGGATCTTGCCCAGCGCTGCGGCGCCAGCGGGCCAATCATCGGCCGCTACTGCCTTGCGCAGCTCCGGCAACTGCAGGGACTGGATGCGGATGAACAGGGCGGTCATCACCAGGTACAGGCCCATCATGATCTGCACATACTTGGGCGCGGTTTCAAAGCCGCTGAAGCGCAAATGCAGCAGGCCGATACCGCTGATCGGCAACAGCACCACAGCGATCCACACCCAGACGAAAAAACGCGGAAACACTTGTGCCCACAACTTCAGCCGCGCCGGCCCCTCCAGGGCCACCATGGCCGCCGGGCGCAGGACCATCCAGGCGAAGAACATGCCGCCGACCCAGACCAGGGCGGCCAGGACATGCAGGGTGTAGGCAAGGGCGAAAGGGGTCATTCGGGTACTCCGTTCTGCGCGGGATGAATTAGCGGGGTATGATAGCGGCCGATTCGAACCACTGAAAATTTATCCAGCGTTTTGTGCGCCCGAAAAACCATGATCAGCAACGAACTCAAAACCACGATCCAGGGCGCCTACTCGCGTTTTCTCGAAGCCAAGAGCCTCAAGCCGCGTTACGGCCAGCGCCTGATGATCGCCGAAGTGGCCAAGGTCCTGGGTGATATCGACACCGACGACGAAGGCCGGCGCAGTGGCGACCCGGCGGTGGTCGCCGTGGAAGCCGGCACCGGTACCGGCAAGACCGTGGCCTACAGCCTGGCGGCGATTCCCACGGCCAAGGCCGCCGGCAAGCGCCTGGTGATCGCTACCGCCACCGTCGCCCTGCAAGAGCAGATCGTCTACAAGGACCTGCCCGACCTGATGCGCAACAGCGGGCTGAACTTCAGCTTCTCCCTGGCCAAGGGCCGCGGTCGCTACATGTGCCTGTCCAAGCTCGACATGCTGCTCCAGGAAGGCCACGCCCAAACCGCCACGGCCCAGCTGTTCGAGGAAGAAGGCTTCAAGATCGAAGTGGATGAAGCCAGCCAGAAGCTGTTCACCAGCATGATCGAAAAACTCGCCGGCAATAAATGGGACGGCGACCGCGACAGCTGGCCCACTGCCCTGGAAGACGCCGACTGGGCGCGCCTGACCACCGACCACAGCCAGTGCACCAACCGCCATTGCCCGAACTTCGGCCAGTGCGCCTTCTACAAGGCTCGTGAAGGCATGGGCAAGGTCGATGTGATTGTCACCAACCACGACATGGTCCTGGCCGACCTGGCACTGGGCGGCGGCGCCGTGCTGCCGGACCCGCGCGACACCCTCTATGTGTTCGACGAAGGTCACCACCTGCCGGACAAGGCCATTGGCCACTTCGCCCATTACACCCGCCTGCGCTCCACTGCCGACTGGCTGGAGCAGACCGCCAAGAACCTCACCAAGCTGCTGGCCCAGCATCCGTTGCCGGGTGATCTGGGGCGCCTGATCGAGCAGGTGCCGGAGCTGGCGCGGGAGATCAAGACCCAGCAGCAGTTCATGTTCACCGCCTGCGAGCAGATCGCCGATTTCCGCACCGGCGAGGACATGGAAGGCCGCGAGCGGCCACGCCACCGTTTTGTCGGCGGGCTGATCCCCGAGCATATGCGCGAGATGGGCCTGGAGCTGAAAAAGGGCTTTTCCCGTCTCACCGACCTGTTCACCCGCCTGACCGAGTTGCTCAAGGAAGGCATGGATGGCGAGGTCAACATCGGTATCGCCAGCAACCAGGCCGAAGAGTGGTACCCGCTGTTCGGCAGCCTGCTGGCCCGTGCCTCGGGCAACTGGGAACTTTGGACCGCCTTCACCATCGAGGACCCGGAAGACAATCCGCCCATGGCCCGTTGGCTGACCCTGGCCGAAAGCGGCTCGCTGTTCGATATCGAGGTCAACGCCAGCCCGATCCTCGCTGCGGAAATGCTCCGGCGCAATCTGTGGAACGTGGCCTACGGTGCCCTGGTTACGTCGGCGACCCTGACTGCCCTGGGCACTTTCGACCGTTTCCGCATGCGTGCCGGCCTGCCGAAAAAGGCCGTGACCGCCGTGGTGCCGAGCCCTTTCCACCATGCCGATGCCGGGGTGCTGCGGGTACCCGACCTGCGGGCCGACCCGCGGGACGCGCCGGCGCATACCGCGGCGATCATCCGCGACCTGCCGGAACTGGTGGAGGGCTCGCGGGGCACCCTAGTGCTGTTCTCCTCGCGCAAGCAGATGCAGGACGTGTTCGACGGCCTGGACCGGGACTGGCGCAAGCAGGTGTTCATCCAGGGCAACCTGTCCAAGCAGGAAACCCTGAACAAGCACAAGGCGCGGGTCGACGGTGGCGATTCCAGCGTGCTGTTCGGCCTGGCGAGTTTCGCCGAAGGGGTGGACTTGCCCGGGGCCTACTGCGAACACGTGGTGATCGCCAAGATCCCGTTCTCGGTGCCGGATGACCCGGTGGAGGCGGCGCTGGCGGAGTGGATCGAAGCCCGTGGCGGCAACCCGTTCATGGAAATCTCGGTGCCGGATGCATCCCTCAAGCTGGTCCAGGCCTGCGGTCGCCTGCTGCGCACCGAACAGGACCGCGGCACCATCACTCTGCTGGACCGCCGTCTGGTCACCCAGCGCTATGGCAAGGCTATCCTCAATGCCTTGCCGCCGTTTCGCCGAGAAATATCTTAAGCACGGCCCGCATATTTGCGTGCCGTGCTGTCTATTTCATGTCACCGCTTCAGCACCGGCCGTTCATCGGTCTTTAGGGAGAGCCAGGTTCATATGATTCGCCGTTCGTTGCCCGCTGTATTTGCCCTGTTGTTTGCCGCGCCCGTCTGGACGGCCCCTGCCGGACAACAGACGCTGTTCAACTTTGTCCGACCTGCTGCTGTGGTGCAGGTGGCGACACAGGATGCCAGCCTGCCGCAATCCAACGCAGAGCAAACGGCCGAAGGCGAAGTGCTGCGGCGCATCATTTTCAACCCCACGAGCCGGCCGAGCCTGAGCCTGGCGCCCCAGAGCGGGGCCTGGGACTGGTCGCAGTCGGGGATGATGAGCCTGCGTATCCAGAGCGCGATGAACTGGGCCCTGACCCTCTACGTGACCATCCAGAGCAATGACGGCAAGACCCTGGTCAGCCGCGTCGACCTGCCGGCCGGCCCGGCGCAGACCCTGCTGGTGCCACTGGTGGCCAGCAGTCCGCTGAGCCAGGGCATGAAGGCCGCGCCACCGATGCCGATGACCCTGGACGGCCAGCGCATCCTGCTGGCCAGCAGTGAAGGGCAACTGGACCGCAGCCAGGTGGTGTCGGTGACCTTGTCCATGGACAACCCCAAGGCGGCCCAGAGCATTCTGCTGGAGCGTTTCGGCGTGCAGGATGGCGAGGGGGTGATCAAGGCGGTCTACGGTTCCCTGGTGGATGCCTACGGTCAATCGACCCGGGCCCGCTGGCCGGAAAAAATCACCAGCGACGATCAGCTCAAGGCGGCCGACGCCAAGGAGCAGCAACAGCTCCAGGGCTGGCTGGGGGAGCGCGAGAAGGCTTCGCTGGACAGCTACGGTGGCTGGAACAAGGGGCCGAGCTTCAAGGCCAGCGGCTTCTTTCGCACGGAAAAACGCGATGGCCGCTGGTTCCTCGTGACCCCGCAGGGGCATCCGTTCTATTCCCTGGGGGTCAATACTGTGGCGCCCGACAACAACCAGACCTATGTCGCGGGCCGGGAATGGATGTTCGGCGCCTTGCCCAAGGACGACGAACCCCTGGCGGCGTATTACGGTGAAGGCGACAACCGTGGCGGTAATGGCGCCGATCAGGGCCGTGGCTATGGTTCAGGGCGCTGGTATGACTTCTATCAGGCCAACCTGCAACGGACCTACGGCAAGCCCTGCACCGCGGACAGCGCCACTGCGCAGCAGGCGCCGGCCGACACCTCGCCGGCGCCCCAGGCAACTCCTTGCGTGGCACCGGCCTTCGACCAGAAACGCTGGGTTGGCCACACCCTGGACCGCTTGCAGGCCTGGGGCTTCAATACCATCGGCAACTGGAGCGCTCCGGCCCTGGGGCTGGCCGACCGGGTGCCTTACACCTTGCCGCTGTCGATCGTGGGTGATTACGCCAGCATCAGCACCGGCAGTGACTGGTGGGGCGGCATGCCGGATCCTTTCGACCCGCGCTTTGCCATGGCCACCGAACGTGCCGTGGCCATTGCCGCCCGCGACCATCGGGACGACCCCTGGCTGATCGGCTACTTTGCCGACAACGAATTGGCCTGGGCCGGCCCCGGCGATGATGCGAAATCCCGCTATGCCCTGGCCTACGGCACCCTGCGCCTGACCACCGACGTACCGGCCAAGCGCGCGTTTCTCAAGCAACTGCGGGACAAGTACCGCAACCAGGCCGGGCTGTCGAAAGCCTGGGGCATCGACCTGCCGGCCTGGGAGTTGATGGAAGACCCGGGGTTCGTGCCGCCGTTGCCGAGCCCGGAGCACCCGGAGATCGAGGCCGACTTCAAGTATTTCCAGAAGGTCTTCGCCGATACCTACTTCAAGACCATCTCCGACTCGCTGAAATGGCACGCCCCCAACCACCTGCTGCTGGGCGGGCGGTTTGCCGTGAGCAACCCTGAGGCCGTGGCTTCCTGCGCCCAGTACTGCGATGTCCTGAGCTTCAACATGTACACCCTCAAGCCCCAGGACGGTCAGGACTTTGCCTACCTGCGCAGCCTCGACAAGCCGGTACTGGTGACCGAGTTCAACTTCGGTTCCCGGGATCGCGGTCCGTTCTGGGGCGGTGTGACCGAGCTGGCCCGGGAAGAGGACCGTGGCCCGGCCTATGCCAACTTCCTCAAGCAGGCGGTCAGCGAGCCGTCGATTGTCGGCGTGCACTGGTTCCAGTACCTGGACCAGCCGGTGACCGGGCGCTTGCTGGACGGTGAAAACGGCCATTTCGGCCTGGTGGGCATCACCGATGTGCCGTTCCAGGGCTTTGTCGACAGCGTGCGCAAGAGCAACCTGCAGGCCATTGACCAGTTGGGCAAGGCCGCGGAGCAGGCTCGGGTCGAGGCGGAGCAGGCCGTGGCTGGCGAGCATGGGGGCGATGGTGCTGACAAAGGCCGTGCCGGCAAGGGCCCGGGCGGGCATGCCGGAGGCCATGCCGGCAACGGTCATTGACGTTCACAAGGCCTGAGCGGCTTTCCGGGAAACCCCGGGCAGCCCTCTGAAACGAGGGTTTGCCGGTGATAGCCGTCAGCTCGCCGGCTGTTCCCAAATGCCTTCGGGGCTGGAACAATGCGCGCCACGTTGTCGAGCTTTGTTGCAGGGGGAGCCAGGGGTGCAGATTCAAGGTCATTACGAGCTTAAATTCGAAGCGGTACGCGAGGCGTTCGCCGCCCTGTTCGAGGACTCCCAGGAGCGTGGCGCGGCGCTGTGCATCCAGATCGGCGGGGAAAGCGTCATCGACCTGTGGGCCGGTACCGCGGACAAGGACGGCGCCGAGGCCTGGCACAGCGACACCATTGCCAACCTGTTCTCCTGCACTAAGACCTTTACCGCGGTCACCGCCCTGCAGTTGGTGGCCGAGGGCAAGCTCAAGCTGGATGCGCCCGTGGCCGACTACTGGCCGGAATTCGCCGCGGCGGGCAAGGCAGCCATTACTTTGCGCCAGTTGCTCTGCCATCAGGCCGGCCTGCCGGCAGTGCGCGAGCTGTTGCCCGCGCAAGCCCTGTACGAATGGCAGACCATGGTCGATGCCCTGGCCGCCGAGCAGCCCTGGTGGACGCCCGGTGAGGGGCACGGCTACGCAGCCATCACCTATGGCTGGCTGGTGGGCGAGTTGATCCGGCGTGCCGATGGGCGCGGGCCGGGGGAGTCCATCGTGGCCCGGGTCGCCAGGCCTTTGGGGTTGGACTTCCATGTCGGCCTGGCCGATGAGGAGTTCTACCGCGTGGCGCATATCGCCCGTGGCAAGGGCAATATGGGCGATGCTGCGGCCCAGCGCCTGCTGCAAGTCACCATGCGCGAACCCGATGCGATGAGTACTCGGGCGTTTACCAATCCACCGTCTATCCTGACCAGCACCAATAAACCCGAGTGGCGGCGCATGCAGCAGCCGGCGGCCAACGGCCACGGCAATGCCCGCAGCCTCGCCGGGTTCTACAGCGGCCTGCTGGACGGCAGTTTGCTGGAAGCCGACATGCTCGAAGAGCTGACTCGGGAGCACAGCCTGGGCATGGACAAGACGTTGCTGACCCAGACCCGCTTCGGCCTGGGTTGCATGCTCGATCAGCCCCAGGTAGCCAATGCCACCTTTGGCCTGGGCGCGCGGGCGTTCGGGCATCCGGGGGCAGGGGGCTCCATCGGTTTTGCTGACCCGGAGCATGATGTGGCGTTCGGTTTTGTGACAAATACCCTGGGGCCCTATGTATTGATGGACCCTCGGGCACAGAAGCTGGTGCGGGTTTTGTCGGATTGTCTGTAAAAAGGTTGCTGTTAAGAACTTTTTTGCTTAAACATGCTTGGAAAGCTGCAGGATGGAACCCTGTGGCTTTTATAATTTCCAAGCGTCTGTTTGTAACGGTTGTTTAGACCGAATTTTTTATCTCATTTTGTGGATATCCCATGTCGTCGAACAAGTCTCTAGCCTTGGCCATCTGCCTGACCGTTACCGGTTGCGCGCAAACCCCACAAAATGAAGCGGATGGCGGCCATTGGTGGTCATTCGGCTCCGATAAGGCCAGCAGCAAGGAAACCGCAGCTGCGCCTGAAAAGCCGGTTGCCACCACTGAAGCCGCACCTGCCGCTTCTGCAAGCAAGCCTGCGGTAGTGGCCAAGGCCGCTGCACCGGCCCCTGCTGCCAAGAACACAGCCGCTGGCAAGCACCCGGCCCCTGCCGCCAAGGCCGCTGCTGGCGCCAAGCCGGCGCCTGTCGCTGCTGCCGAGCCCGCTCCAGCTCCAGCGCCGGTCGTTGCCGCAGCCCCTGCCGCTCCTGCCGCCAAGGCCGAGAGTAGCAAGTGGTGGTGGCCGTTCTCCTCCAAGGATTCTTCCGACAAGCCAGTGGCCGAAGCGAAGAAGGCCGAGCCTGCCCCAGCGCCGGCAGTGGCAGCGGCAGCCGACTCCGAAACCCACTGGTGGTGGCCGTTCCCCAAGAGCCAGCCCAAGCCTTTGAGCAAGGTCAATGTGGCGGACATCCCGATGCCCGACCCGAAAATCACCCAAGCCTGGCTGGACGACTACGAGCCACGCCTGCGCGAAGCGGTGAAGGACAGCAAGCTGCAGATCGAGCGTCGTGAAAACGTGCTGGTGGTCACTGCGCTGGTAGATGCCTCGTTCAACCCGGATCGTCCAGCCATGCTGCTGCCGGTCACCCTGGGTCCGTTCACCCGCGTCGCCAAGGCGGTGGAAGGTGATCCGAAGACTGCCGTATTGATTCTCGGCCATGCCGACGCCACCGGCCCGACCCTGGCCAACCAGAAGCTGAGCCGTGATCGTGCCCAGTCCGTAGCGGCGATCTTCAGCCTCAGCGGCCTGAAGCAGGACCGCCTGATGCTGCGTGGCATGGGTTCGGTGATGCCGCGTGCCGCCAACGACAGCCCCCAGGGTCGCTCGCTGAACCGTCGGGTGGAAATCATGCTGACCCAGCGCAGCACCATGCTGGGCCTGCTGAGCAAGTACAACCAGCCGACGCCTTCCGAGACTGAAATGGTTGCCGTACAGGATGCCGTGCCTCCAGTACCCGCGGCTTCTGCCAAGAAAGCGGCGCCTGCGAAGAAGGCTACCGTGGCCAAGAAGCCGGCAGCCAAGAAGGCTCCGGTGAAGAAGGCCGCCGCCTCTTCGAAGACCGCAACGGCTACCGCCCAGGCTAAAAACTGATTTTCAAGGATAAGGAAGCAGGCATGACTCAGTCCCTGGCTGATATGCGCCGCGACTACACTCGCGACGGCTTGTCCGAGGCGCAGGCCCCGGCTGAACCTTTTGCGCTGTTCCACCAGTGGTTTGCCGATGCGGTGAAAACCGAGCAACCGCCGGTGGAAGCCAATGCCATGACCGTGGCGACCGTCGATACCGATGGTCGCCCTCACTGCCGCATCCTGTTGCTCAAGGGCCTGGATGAGCAGGGCTTCACCTTCTTCACCAACTACGAGAGCGCCAAGGGCCAGCAGCTGGCTGCACGGCCCTTCGCCGCCATGACGTTCTTCTGGCCGACCCTGGAGCGTCAGGTGCGGATTGAAGGGCGGGTGGTCAAGGTCACTCCGCAGGAGTCCGATGCCTATTATCAGGTGCGTCCCCTAGGCAGCCGGCTGGGAGCCTGGGCTTCACCGCAGAGCCGGGTGATCGCCGATCGTGACGAACTGCAAGAGTTGCTCAAGGCCACTGAAGCTCGCTTCAGCGATAGCCAGCCCGATTGCCCGGAACACTGGGGTGGTTATCGCCTGCTGCCGGAGCGCATCGAGTTCTGGCAGGGGCGCCCCAGCCGACTGCATGACCGTTTGAACTATCGCCTGCAAGGCCAGGAGTGGGTCCGCGAACGTCTGGCTCCTTGATCGGATTGCAGGTCACTCGCCGGGGTAGCCGGCCGCAGCGGTTTCCAGCCATTGCGGCAGGTCCCGGCGTTTTACTTTCTGGCGCTGGGCCTCGGCCAGTTGCTCCAGCATGAATTGCTTCTTCTGGGCATCGGCTCCGGCCAGGGAGAGGGCCAGGTCCCTATCGGTCCAGCGTTTGATGCGTACATACAGCCACCAGTGGAAATACAAGCCTGCAGCGGTGGTCGCGATGATGATGAAGTAGTCCATGGAAAATCCTTTGTTCGGTGGTGCTATGCAGGGAGCTGGAGCTACCGTAATGAGAAAGCCTGGCGTTTACACAGCCTGTACTTTGGCTGAATGAAAGCAATTTTATCCGGGCGACGCCGTGACAGGCGTCAAGCTGCGGAGTCTAATGATTATCTGTCCTTTGGAGTTGATCCTATGCGTAAGTCTGTTTTGCTGGTTGCATCCTTCACCACGATGACAATGTTGCTCGGTGGCTGTGCCTCCAACCTGACCGGTGACTCCTATTCCCGTGATGAAGCGCGTCGTGTGCAAACCGTGCGCATGGGCACCATCGAATCCCTGCGTCCGGTGAAAATCGAAGGCACCAAGACCCCGATCGGCGGCGCTGCAGGTGCTGTGATCGGCGGCGTTGGCGGCAGCGCCATCGGCGGCGGCCGTGGCAGCATCGTCACCGCAGTCATCGGTGCAGTTGCCGGTGGCCTGCTGGGTTCGGCCACTGAAGAAGGCCTGACCCGTACCCAGGGCGTTGAAATCACCGTGCGTGAAGACGACGGCAGCATGCGTGCCTATGTGCAGCAGGTTCAGGAAAACGAAGTGTTCCGCGTGGGCGACCGCGTGCGCATCATGACGGTCAACGGTACCAGCCGCGTTACCCGCTGACCCTCCCTGCTACAAAACAAAACCCCGGCCAGGCAACTGGTCGGGGTTTTGTGTTTTCAGCCTGTCCAAGCGCTGCGGATCAGGACGCCAGGGTGTTGTTTCTGCGGCTGGCAGCGGCGGTGACGGCGTAACCGATCAGGGCCGCAAACAGTGAACCGGTCAGGATGCCCATGCGGTCCATGCCGGCGTATTCGCTGCTGCCGGGCTCGAAGGCCAGAGAGCCGACGAACAGGCTCATGGTGAAGCCGATGCCACACAGAATTGCCACGCCGAGCACCTGGCCCCAGTTGGCCCCGGACGGCAAGGCAGCGATACCGGTTTTCACTGTCATCCAGGTCAGGCCGAAGACGCCGATGGTCTTGCCCAGCAGCAGGCCGACCGCGATCCCCATGGGGACATGGTGGGTGAAGCTTTCGAGGGTCACGCCGCTCAGCGACAGCCCGGCATTGGCGAAGGCGAACAGCGGCAGGATGCCGAACGACACCCAGGGATGCAGGGCGTGTTCCAGCGCCTTGAGCGGCGAGGGTTCGGCGTTGCGGGTACGCAAGGGTATGCAGAAGGCCAGGGTCACGCCGGCCAGGGTCGCGTGGACCCCGCTCTTGAGCACGCAGACCCAGAGGATCAGGCCGATGATCATGTAGGGCCCGAGCTTGACCACGCCCATCCGGTTCATCGCCACCAGGGCGGCGATGCAGGCGCCAGCCAGCATCAGCGACAGGGTCGACAGCGTGCCGGAGTAGAAGATCGCGATGATCACGATCGCTCCCAGGTCATCGATGATCGCCAGGGTCATCAGGAACAGTTTCAGCGAGGTCGGCACCCGCTTGCCCAGCAAGGCCAGCACCCCGAGGGCGAAGGCGATGTCGGTGGCGGTGGGAATCGCCCAGCCATTGAGGGCGGGCGGGTTGTCACGGTTGAGGAACCAGTAGATCAGCGCCGGCACCAGCATGCCGCCGATGGCCGCTGCGCCGGGCAGGACGATCTGCGACGGCTTGGCCAACTGCCCCTCCAGCACTTCGCGCTTGACCTCCAGGCCTATCAGCAGGAAGAACAGTGCCATCAGGCCATCGTTGATCCACAGCAGCAGCGGCTTGGCGATCTTCAGGGCGCCAACCTGGGCCACCACCGGGGTTTCCAGCAGGCCGTTGTACAGCCAGGACAGGGGGGAGTTGTTGATAATCAGGGCCAGGATGGCTGCGGCGATCAATAACAGACCGCTGGCAGCTTCCATGGCAAAGAAACGAGTGAAAGTGCTACGCAGAGGCAAGGTCGCTCTCCATCTAAAAACTAAAAAGGTGGCACACCCTAACCCGTACAGTTAGTTGTTAAAACAAAAGTTATATTCTTTTTTGTTATATGCAGAAGGCAAGCGGGCTGCTGAAAAATCCCTCTTGCAGTTGTGTTTCCAATTGCTTCATAGCTGTACCTGTAAGGGGGGCAGGATATTTCCTAACATGTCCGTCCGCAGCGGCTGACGGGGCATTTTTTCCAGGAAAGGGCGCCTGCCCGTCGCGAGCCTGGATCACCTATGCTGGGTGCATTTCATCTTCTTGCGCCGGTACGGCGTGCGATCCAACGAGAATAGAGCATGAGCGACAATCGCCAGTGGGCCCGTGAGGCCATCCGTATCATCGAAGCCGACTTCCAGCGCAGCGCCGACACTCACCTGATCCCGCTGCCGTTGCCGGGCCTGCCGGGCATCGAGTTGTATTTCAAGGATGAATCCAGCCATCCCACCGGCAGCCTCAAGCATCGCCTGGCCCGCTCGCTGTTCCTCTATGCCCTGTGCAATGGCTGGCTCAAGCCCGGCGCGCCGGTGATCGAGGCCTCCAGTGGCTCCACGGCGATCTCCGAAGCCTATTTCGCCCGGCTGCTGGGGCTGCCGTTCATTGCCGTGATGCCGGCGACCACTTCCCAGGAGAAAATTGCCCAGATCGCCTTCTATGGCGGCAAGAGCCACCTGGTGCAGGACCCGACGCAGATCTACGCCGAGTCCGAGCGCCTGGCCCGGGAGAGCGGCGGCCATTTCATGGATCAGTTCACCTATGCCGAGCGCGCCACCGACTGGCGGGCTAACAACAACATCGCCGAGTCGATATTCCAGCAGTTGCGTTTCGAGCGGTACCCGGAGCCCAGCTGGCTGATTTCCAGCCCGGGCACGGGCGGTACCACCGCGACCCTGGGGCGCTACGTGCGCTATCGCCAGCACTGCACTCGGGTGCTGTGTGCCGACGCCGAGCGCTCGGTGTTCTTCGACTATTACCAGAGTGGCGACGCCAGCCTGCGCCTGGACTGCGGTTCGCGGATCGAGGGCATCGGCCGGCCGCGGGTCGAGGCTTCGTTCCTGCCCAAGGTGATCGATGCCATGGTCAAGGTGCCGGATGCCCTGTCCCTGGCGGCCATGCATTATCTGGCCCAGCGCCTGGGTCGTCGGGTTGGCGGCTCCAGCGGCACCAACCTGATCGGCGCGCTGATGGCCGCGCAGCAGATGGTTGCGGCCGGTGAGTCGGGGTCGATCGTGGCGATTCTGTGTGATGGGGGCGAGCGCTATGCAACCACCTACTACGATGAGCAGTGGCTGGCAGAGCAGGGTTATGAACTGACGGTGTTGATCGAGGCGGTAGCCGCCAGTGTCGAGCGTGGTGAGGCGCTACCTGCCAGCGTATTGCGCGCCGGTATCTGAACTTGTCGTAGGCGCCGGCTTGCCGGCGAAGAGGCCCTTGAGCCTTGCGTTGTTCTGGACGACGCCTTCGCTGGCAAGCCAGCTCCTACGGTAGGCGGTAGGAGCCGGCTTGCCGGCGAAAGGGCCCGTCCCTCAGGCCTGGATACCGAGAATGTCGCGGGCCACGGCTTCGGCAATGCGAATCCCGTCGACCCCGGCGGAGAGAATCCCACCGGCATAACCGGCGCCTTCACCGGCCGGGTACAGCCCCTTCACATTCAAGCTCTGCATCGAGGCGTCGCGGGTAATGCGCAGCGGCGATGAGGTGCGGGTCTCGATACCGGTCAGCACCGCGTCATGCAGCGAATAGCCCTTGATCTGCCGTTCGAAGGCCGGCAGGGCTTCACGAATGGCCTCGATGGCAAAGTCCGGCAAGGCCAGGGCCAGGTCACCCAGGGTCACGCCGGGCTTGTAGGACGGCTCGACGCTGCCCAGGGCGGTGGTGGGCTTGCCGGCGATAAAGTCGCCCACCAGCTGCGCCGGGGCCTGGTAGTTACTGCCACCCAGGACAAAGGCGTGGGACTCCAGGCGTTCCTGCAACTCGATGCCTGCCAGCGGGCCGCCCGGGTAGTCCACTTCCGGGGTGATGCCCACGACGATGCCGGAGTTGGCGTTGCGCTCGTTGCGCGAGTACTGGCTCATGCCATTGGTCACCACCCGGTTCGGCTCGGAGGTTGCCGCCACCACGGTGCCGCCCGGGCACATGCAGAAGCTGTAGACCGAACGGCCGTTCTTGGCGTGGTGCACCAGCTTGTAGTCGGCGGCGCCGAGTTTCGGGTGGCCGGCGTACTTGCCCAGGCGCGCGCTGTCGATCAGCGATTGCGGGTGCTCGATACGAAAGCCCACCGAGAACGGCTTGGCTTCCATGTACACGCCGCGGCTGTGGAGCATGCGGAAGGTGTCGCGGGCGCTGTGGCCCAGGGCCAGGACCACGTGCCGCGAATGCAGTTGTTCGCCGCTGGCCAGTTCCACACCTTGCAGTTGACCGTCTTCGATCAGCACGTCGGTAACCCGCTGCTCGAAGCGCACCTCACCGCCCAGGGCGATGATCTGCTGGCGCATGTTTTCCACCACGCCGGTGAGGCGGAAGGTGCCGATGTGCGGCTTGCTGACGTAGAGGATCTCGTCCGGGGCGCCGGCCTTGACGAACTCGTGGAGCACCTTGCGGCCGTGGTGCTGCGGGTCCTTGATCTGGCTGTAGAGCTTGCCGTCGGAGAAGGTCCCGGCGCCGCCTTCGCCAAATTGCACGTTGGACTCGGGGTTGAGCACGCTCTTGCGCCACAGGCCCCAGGTGTCCTTGGTGCGCTGGCGCACTTCCTTGCCACGCTCGAGGACGATCGGCTTGAAGCCCATCTGCGCCAGCAACAGGCCGGCGAAGATCCCGCAGGGGCCGAAGCCCACCACGATTGGCCGCTGGCTGAGGTCGGCCGGAGCCTGGCCCACCACCTTGTAGCTGACATCCGGCGCCGGGTTGACGTTACGGTCGTCGGCGAACTTGAGCAGCAGCGGCGCTTCGTCGCGCACGCTGAGGTCGATGGTGTAGATGAAGCACAGCTCGGAAGACTTCTTGCGCGCATCGTAGCTGCGCTTGAACAAGGTGAAATCGAGCAGCTCATCGCTGGCGATCCCCAGGCGCTGCACGATGGCGGCGCGCAGGTCTTCATCGGGATGGTCGATCGGCAACTTGAGTTCGGTGATTCGTAACATGACAGGATCCGGGGTAGGCGGTGCGCAACAGTGCGCCGGCTTGCTTTGCACAAACCGGCGATTATAAGCCGCAAACCACCTTGGCCGTGAGGCTAAAACCGCTGCTCGTCGAATCAGTCGTTGCGCGAGCCGCCGAAATAGCCGCAGCCGCGCTGCACCTGGCCGTCCACCCGAAGCTCTGCGCTCAGGTGCTGAACGCTGCCGGTGACGGGGTCGACGCAGCGTTGCGGGGCCACCCACAGCTCCACGCGCTGGTGATTGGCTTCACTGGTGAGGTTGAAACGGCCATCCCCCAGCTGTTCTTCCAGATAGGGCAGGGCCAGGGTCGGCTGGCCGGCGCGTTCGATCATCATGCCCTTGGCGCTGACATCGACGTTCCACGCCGGGTTCTTGCTACCGGCCCGCAGGATCAGGCGCTGGAAGTTCGGATCGCTGCAGGCGCTGGCGGAGCGCTCGACGCGGTAGAGCTGGCGCAGGTCCAGCTGGCCGTCGCTGCTGGCACTGGCGGAGAACTTGCCCCGCAGGTCGGCAAACAGCTTGCCCTGCTTCTCGGCCAGGGTTGCCGCTTCCTGCAGCACACTGGTGTTGCCGCCATCGTTGACCACATAACGGCGGTCTTCGGTGCAGGGTTTGAACAGCAGCTTGCCATCGGCGGCACTGAGTTCACCCTGCATCCGGGTCAACCCGGCCATGGACGGCGCCTGGGGCTGTTGGTTGAACATCGGCAGCATCTGGCAGCCGGCAAACAGCGGCAACAGGGCGAAACAAAGCAGGGAACGGGCGGTGCGCATCATTGGGCCTCCAGGCGGAAGTCCGACACGTTACGCAGCCCGCCCGGCCACCACAACCCCGGATTGAACGCAGCAGCGCCATCCACCGTAGGAGCCGGCTTGCCGGCGAAGAGGCCCTGAAGCCTTGTGTGGTTCGGGAGGACGCCTTCGCTGGCGAGCCCTACACAAGCCGGATCAACCGACGCGATAGGTCTGGCCGGTCTGCAGGCCTTCCACGCTCTTGGCGTAGGCCAGGGCCACGTCGGCCGCCGGCACCGGCTTGAAGCCGCGGAAGTAGGGCGCGTAGCTGCCCATGGCTTCGAGCAGCACGTTGGGGCTGATGGAGTTGACCCGCAGGCCCCGGGGCAGCTCGATGGCAGCGGCCCGCACGAAGCTGTCGATGGCGCCGTTGACCAGGGCGGCCGAGGCGCCGCTGCGGATCGGGTCATGGCTCAGGACGCCGGTGGTGAAGGTGAAGGAGGCGCCGTCGTTGGCGTACTCGCGGCCGATCAGCAGCAGGTTGACCTGGCCCATCAGCTTGTCCTCCAGGCCCAGGCTGAAGTGCTCGGCAGTCATTTCCCCCAGCGGCGCGAAGGTCACGTTACCGGCGGCGCACACCAGCGCATCGAAGCGCCCGGTCTTTTCGAACAGCGCGCGGATCGACTGGCTGTCGCTGATATCCACCTGGAAATCACCGCTGGTACGGCCGATGCGCACCACTTCGTGACGTTGTTCCAGCTCCCGCGCGACCGCCGAACCAATGGTGCCATTGGCACCGATCAAGAGAATCTTCATGGGCTGTTCCTCGAAAAGGGGGGTGAGGTTGCAGTCTAGAGTGGTTTTTTTCATCGATTAACGCGCTAATAGGCAACCTTTGGTTTTCAAATGGAAACAATCCATGAGCGAGATGGATGACCTGGCGGCATTTGCGGTGCTGGTGGAAGCCGGCAGCTTTACCCTCGCGGCCCAGCAGTTGGGGTGCAGCAAGGGCCAGCTCTCCAAACGCATCAGCGCCCTGGAAGCCTGCTACGCCGTGGTACTGCTGCAACGCACCACCCGGCGCCTGGACCTCACGGCCGCCGGCGCGGCGTTGCTACCCCAGGCCCAGGCCCTGGTGGCTCAGGTCGAGCGGGCACACCAGGCCCTGGCGCGGCTCAAGGACGATATGGCCGGGCCGGTGCGCCTCACCGTCCCGGTCTCCCTGGGGGAAACCTTTTTCGACGGCCTGCTGCTGGAGTTCTCCCGGCACTATCCCCAGGTGCAGATCGAGCTGGACCTGAGCAACAGCTACCGCGACCTGACCCGGGAGGGTTTCGATCTGGCCGTGCGCTCGGAGGTGGCCAACGACCAGCGCCTGGTGGCCCGGCCGCTGCTGGCCTGGCATGAAATGACCTGCGCCAGCCCAGCCTACCTGGAGCAATACGGCGAGCCGCGCACGCCTCAGGAGCTGGCCGGGCATCGCTGCCTGCTCAATAGCCATTACAGCGGTCGGGAAGAGTGGTTGTACCACCAGCGCCATGAACTGTTGCGGGTACGGGTCAGCGGCCCCTTCGCCAGCAACCACTACAACCTGCTGAAGAAGGCTGCCCTGGTGGGCGCGGGGATCGCCCGGCTGCCGTCCTATGTGCTGCACAGCGAACTGGCGGACGGCCGCCTGCGCTGGCTGCTGCGGGACTACCAGACCCGCAGCATGCCGATGTACCTGGTGCACTCCTATCAGGGCGGCCTGCCCAAGCGTACCCAGGTGCTGGCCGATTACCTGATGGACTGGTTTCGTCGCAGCGGTGAGGCGCTGGATCGTTTGTAGCTTCCTCCGGCTTTACCGTCGTTTGTGAACTTGAAGGGCCTGCGGCCCTTTTCGCAGCCTGCGGCAGCGGCTACAGAGAACGGTGGCGAAAATGCCTGGCCAGCAGGTGGTCGAGGGAAAACACGCCCGGGCCGCGGGCCATCAACAGCAGGAAGATCGCCGCCCAGGTGCCGTGGGTGGGGTAGGCGTCCGGGTAGACGAAGAGCTGGATGGTCAGGGTCATCCCCAGCAGCGCCAGGGCGGAAAAGCGCGTGGCCAGGCCCAACAGGATCAGCATCGGGAAAAAATGCTCGGCAAAGGCCGCCAGGTGCGCCGCCACTTCCGGCGTCAACAGAGGCACGTGGTACTCGCTCTTGAACAGGGGAATGGTCGAGTCCGCCAGGCGCGGCCAGCCCAGCTGGAAGGTGCCATCGACCAGGTCGACGGCCAGCCCCTCGACCTTGGTCTGTCCGGATTTCCAGAACACCGCGGCAATGGAAAAACGCGCGATAAAGGCGATCAGGCTGTAGGGAATGCGCTCAAACCCTTGAATGATCCGATTCACCAGTCCGGCAATGGGCGTTTCTGTCTGGGTGTTCATGGTCAGGCCTTCTTCTGGGGTTGCAGGTCGATAAGAGCGCCGTGGCCGAGCAGCAGGCCCAGGCACTGGCCCAGGTCGAAGTCGGCCTGGGCGTCCAGGGCATGGGCCGCGGCGATTTCCAGCGGCCAGTGGTTGCGTAGGGCTTCAATGAAGGTCATGGCGCCGGTATCCACGGTGATCACCTCGACCTCCAGGGCGTTGCGCAGCACCAGGGCGTTCTGCCCCTGCTGCAGGTCGAAAGCCGGCCAGGGCTGGTCGCTCTGGTGCGCCGCCCACAGGCTCACTACGGCGTAGCTGGAGTGCAGGGTGCGCAGTGACGGATGCAGGAGCAGTTGCGCCTGGCCGAGGCGGTCGGGCTGGTTCATCGCCGCCAGTAGCCGTGACGGCTCCAGGGGGCGGGCGTCGGCGGCGTGGTAGGCCTCGACCCGCAGCCGTTCAAGGCGGGCCATGTCGGCCAGGTAGGGCAGGCCGGCGGCCGGCCCGAAGCCCTGGATAAAGTCGCCCAGGTTCCGGCCATAGTCGTTGAGCAGAGGGCTGGCGGGGGCGAAGTCCCGGATGTAGAGCGCGGCCATGGCGTTGAAAAACTCGCGACCAACCAATTGCATGACGACTGGGTATGACTCGGCCAGGGCGTTGCTCAACGAGGCCTGCACATTGTTGCGATAGACCGCGAAGCGGCTGGCCGGATCGGCGCCGTTGCTGCTGGACAGCCCCTGTGGGCAGCCCGGTTCGGCGCTCAGCAGGGCCCTGGCGAATTCCCCCTGGCCGCTCACGGCTGCACCTGGGCGCCGAGCAACAGCGCTTCTGCCTGGCAGGCCTCGGCCATCAGGGTGGCAAAGGCCGGCAGGTGGTTGTCGCGCTCGATCAGGGTGGCCATCGGGCCGATGAGCCCCAGCACCTCCTGGTACAGGGCCCAGACCGCAGCGTCGACCGGGGCACCGTGATCGTCGATCAACAGACGGTCACCGAGGCTATCCCGGTCTTCGGCGAACCCGGCCAGATGAATCTCGCCCACCGCCTGCAGCGGCAGTGCTTGCAGGTAGGCCAGGGGATCGCGCTGGTGATTGATGCACGACACATAGAGGTTGTTGACGTCCAGCAGCAGGCCGCAGCCGCTGCGCTGGACCACTTCGCGGATGAAGTCGGTCTCGTCCAGGGTCGAGCGTTGGAATTGCAGGTAGGTGGCCGGATTCTCCAGCAGCATGGTTCGTCCCAGATGGTTCTGCACCTGGTCGATGTGCTCGCAGACCCGGCGCAAGGTGGGCCCGTCGTAGGCCAGGGGCAGCAGGTCGTTGAGGAATACCGGGCCGTGGCTGGACCAGGCCAGGTGTTCGGAAAAGGACTGGGGCTGATAGCGTTCGATCAAGCCGGCCAGCCGCTCCAGGTGAGCCAGGTCCAGGGGGCCTTCGCCACCGATGGACAGGCCGACACCGTGCAGCGACAGCGGGTAGCGTTCGCGGATCAGGCCCAGGTAATGGTGGAAAGGGCCGCCCGCCACCATGTAGTTCTCCGCATGCACCTCGAAGAAACCGATGTCGGGCTGCTCTTCCAGCACGTGTTTGAAATGCTCGGTCTTGAGTCCCAGCCCGGCGCGGGGCGGCAGGCTGGAGGCGCTCGCCTGAATGTCGTGGCCAGGGTGGTGCAGCGGGGCAGTGTTCATCGTCGACACTCAGGCAGGCGCAGGATCAGGACTTGGCTTTGAAGGCTTCGAGCTGGCCGAAACCGGTAGGCGAGGTACTGCTGGCGGTTTTCTCGCAGCTGCCCTTGGGTACCAGCTTCCAGGCGTTGGCCTGGTCGTTGACCTTGGAGGTCCCGGCGCAGGTGGTGCCGGCGCCCGCGGCGCAATCGTTCTTGCCCTTCATGGCCACGCCGAAGCACTTTTCCATGTCGTCCGCGGCATGGGCAGTGGTGGGCAGGGCGGCGACGCTGAGGGCAGAGCCCAGGGCCAGGACCAGGGCAGTGGCGGACAGGGTACGAGTGTTGCTCATGATGTTTCTCCAGTGCGGTTGGGGTAAGGAAGCATCTGTGCTTGCTTACCCCTCTAGAGAAGGCTCATGGGGATTCGTTACAGCCCGGGGCATTTTTTTATCCGGGAATAAAAAAAACGGCCCCGAAGGGCCGTTTTCAGTGACGCATGTGCTTAGCCGCCCAGGTAGGCTTCACGCACCTTCGGATCGGTCAGCAGCGATTCACCGGTGCCTTGCATCACCACCCGGCCGTTTTCCAGCACATAGGCACGGTCGGCGATCTTCAGCGCCTGGTTGGCGTTCTGCTCCACCAGGAACACCGTCACGCCGTCGCGGCGCAGCTGTTCGATGATGTCGAAGATCTGCTGGATGATGATCGGCGCCAGGCCCAGGGACGGTTCGTCCAGGAGCAGCAGCTTGGGTTTGCTCATCAGCGCACGGCCGATGGCGAGCATCTGCTGTTCGCCGCCGGACATGGTGCCGCCGCGCTGGGTGAAGCGCTCCTTGAGCCGCGGGAACAGCTCCAGGACCTTGTCCATCTGCTCCTGGTAGTCGCCCTTGTCGGTGAAGAAGCCGCCCATGGCGAGGTTCTCTTCCACGGTCAGGCGGGCGAATACCCGGCGGCCTTCCGGCACCACGGCAATGCTCTTGCGCATGATCTGCGCCGAGTTTTGCCCCACCAGTTCTTCACCCAGGTAACGGATGCTGCCGCTGTGGGCCTGGGGCGAGCCGCAGAGGGTCATCAGCAGGGTGGACTTGCCGGCACCGTTGGCGCCGATCAGGGTGACGATCTCGCCCTGGCGGATCTCGACGTTGACGCTGTGCAACGCCTGGATCTTGCCGTAGAAGGTGGAAACGTTTTCGAACTGCAGCATTTACGCTTCCCCCAGGTAGGCTTTGATCACTTCGGGATTGTCGCGGATCTGTTCCGGCGTGCCGTCGGCCAGGGGCGTGCCCTGGTTGATCACCACGATATGGTCGGAAATGCTCATGACCAGTTTCATGTCGTGTTCGATCAGCAGCACGGTGACGTTGTGCTCTTCGCGCAGCACGCTGATCAGCGCTTTGAGGTCCTCGGTTTCCTTGGGGTTGAGGCCGGCGGCTGGCTCGTCGAGCATGAGGATCCGCGGGCGGGTCATCATGCAGCGGGCGATTTCCAGGCGCCGTTGCTGACCATAGGCCAGAGTGCCGGCGGGGCGGTTGGCAAACTCCCGCAGGTTGACCTTGTCCAGCCAGTAGCCGGCGTACTCCATGGCCTCGCGCTCGCTCTTGCGAAACGCCGGGGTCTTGAACAGCCCGGAGAGGAAGTTGGTGTTCAGGTGCCGGTGCTGGGCGATCAACAGGTTCTCGACCGCGGTCATGTCCTTGAACAGCCGCACGTTCTGGAAGGTACGCACCACGCCCTTGCGGGCGATCTTGTGGCCCGGCAGGCCTTCGATCGGCTCGCCGTCCAGGAGGATGCTGCCGGCGCTGGGCTGGTAGAAACCGGTCAGGCAGTTGAACACCGTGGTCTTGCCGGCACCGTTCGGGCCGATCAATGCCACCACTTGTTTTTCCTTGACGGTCAGGGCCACGCCGTTGACCGCCAGCAGGCCGCCGAAGCGCATCGACAGGCCGGTTACTTTGAGGATCTCACGGCTCATTTGCGCAGCTCCATGTGAGGACGTTGCATGGGCAGCAGACCTTGAGGACGCCAGATCATCATCAGCACCATCATGGCGCCGAACATCAACATCCGGTATTCGCTGAATTCACGCATCATTTCAGGCAAGAGGATCATCACGATCGCCGCCAGGATCACTCCCAGCTGCGAGCCCATGCCACCCAGCACGACGATGGCGAGGATGATCGCCGACTCGATGAAGGTGAAGGACTCCGGGGTTACCAGGCCTTGGCGCGCGGCGAAGAAGCTGCCGGCGAAACCGGCGAACGCGGCGCCCAGGGTAAAGGCCGAGAGCTTGATCACCGTGGGGTTCAGGCCCAGGGCACGGCAGGCGATCTCGTCTTCACGCAAGGCTTCCCAGGCACGGCCGATAGGCATGCGCAGCAGGCGGTTGATGACGAACAGCGCCGCCAGTGCCAGCAGCAGGGCCACCAGGTAGAGGAAGATCACCTTGTTGATCGAGTTGTACTGCAGGCCGAAGAACTCGTGGAAGGTCTGCATGCCTTCTGCTGCCTTGCGCTCGAAGGTCAGGCCGAAGAAGGTCGGCTTCTCGATGTTGCTGATGCCGTTGGGGCCGCCGGTGAGATCGGTCATGTTGCGCAGCAGCAGACGGATGATCTCGCCAAAGCCCAGGGTCACGATTGCCAGGTAGTCACCCCGCAGGCGCAGCACCGGGAAGCCCAGCAGGAAGCCGAAAGTGGCCGCCATCAGGCCGGCGATCGGCAGGCAGATCCAGAAGCTCAGGCCGAAGTAGTGCGACAGCAGCGCGTAGCTGTAGGCGCCGACGGCGTAGAAACCCACGTAACCCAGGTCCAGCAGGCCGGCCAGGCCGACCACGATGTTCAGGCCCAGGCCCAGCATCACGTAGATCAGGATCAGCGTGGCAATGTCCACCGCCCCGCGGGAGCCGAAGAACGGCCAGACCAGGGCGCCAAGGATCAACGCCAGGATGATCCAGCGCTGGGTGCTGGGCAGGGTCAGGAAGTTGCTGGCCTTGGCCGGGATCAACGGCATGCTGGGAGATGACTTCCAGGCGGCGCTGATCTGGCTATGGAACAGCACCCGCAGGAACATCAGCACCGAGCACACCGCGATGGTGGCAAGAATGGTCGGGCTGGTGTTGTGGACTTCCAGGTTGATGCCGACGATGGTCAGTTTCAGGCCTAGCACCGGGTAGGCGACAGCCCAGACCAACAAGGCGCTGAACAGCGCCGATTTAAGATTCCTAGTCATACTTTCTCAACCTCCGGACGGCCCAGAATGCCGGTCGGACGGAACAACAGCACCAGAACCAACAGGCCGAACGCCACGACGTCCTTGTACTGGTCGCCGAACACGTCGGCACCAAAGGCTTCGGCCACCCCCAGCACCAGCCCGCCGAGCATCGCGCCCGGGATACTGCCGATGCCGCCCAAGACCGCTGCGGTGAAGGCCTTCAGGCCCACCAGGAAACCGGCGTTGGGGTTGATCACACCGTATTGCATGCTCAGCAGCACGGCGGCGATGGCCGCCAGCGCGGCGCCGATCACGAAGGTCAGGGCGATGATGTTGTTGGTATTGATCCCCAGGAGGTTGGCCATCTTGATGTCCTCGGCACAGGCGCGGCAGGCGCGACCCAGGCGAGAACGGGAGATGAACAGCGTCAGGCCGAGCATGGCGATGAGGGTCACCACGAATACCACGATCTGCATGTAGGAAATCAGCACTTCATGTGCGCCGCCTGGCCCGATGGAGAAGTTGCCCGGGATCAGGTTGGGAATGGATTTGTCCTTGGAGTCCTGCGCCAGCAGAACGGTGTTCTGCAGGAAGATCGACATGCCGATGGCGGAGATCAGCGGGATCAGGCGGTTACTACCCCGCAAGGGGCGGTAGGCGATCCGTTCGATGCTGTAGCCGTAGGCACTGGTGACGACGATGCTCGCGATGAAGGCTGCGGTCATCAAGAGCGGGACGCTGTCGAGTCCCATCATGGCCAGCCCGGCGATGGCGATGAACGCCACGTAGGAACCGATCATGTACACCTCGCCGTGGGCGAAGTTGATCATTCCAATGATGCCGTAAACCATCGTATAGCCGATGGCGATCAGGGCATACGTGCTGCCAACGGTGAGACCGTTAACCAGCTGTTGGAAAAAGTGATAGATGTCAGGCATTACAACGCTCCTAAAAACCTGATACGCATTTCACTGGTGGAGTCATTTTCCCGCCCAGGCCCCGTGGATCTGCACCCACTTCGGGCTGGGTTTTGCCAGCGAACCGCTGATGACGGTTTTGAGATTTTCAGGTGGGCGGGATTCCGGATCACGGAACACAGGCCCATACATTCGTAAAACAAAGCCCACGGCACGCCGTGGGCTTTATTGGCAGTCAGTCAGGCCGCGCCTTACTGAGGGGAAACTTCGGTTTTAGGTTTGCCGAAGTGCCACTCGTAGACCACGAACTTGAAGTCTTTCAAGTCGCCCTTGGCGTCGAAGCTCAGGTCGCCGGTAGGGGTCTTGAAGGTGCCGGCGTGGATGGCTTCAGCCACCTTGGCCGCGTCTTCGCTCTTGGCGTTGGTGATGGCGCCGGCGATGACTTCAACTGCGGAGTAGGAAGGGAATACGAAAGGACCGCTCGGGTCTTCTTTCTTGGCCTTGAACGCGTCAGCCAGGGCCACGTTGGCCGGGTCCTGGTCGAAGGATTTAGGCAGGGTGACCAGCAGGCCTTCGGAAGCATCCTTGGCGATCTGCGAAATGGAGTCGTTACCCACGCCTTCCGGGCCCATGAACTTGGCCTTCAGGCCTTTTTCCTGGGATTGGCGCAGGATCAGGCCCAGCTCAGGGTGGTAGCCGCCGTAGTAGACGAAATCGACGTTGGCCTGCTTGAGCTTGGCGATCAGCGAAGAGAAGTCCTTGTCGCCGGCGTTGATGCCTTCGAATACGGCGACCTTGGTGCCTTTCTTCTCCAGGGTCTGCTTCACGGCGGTGGCGATGCCTTCACCGTACTGCTGCTTGTCGTGGAGCACGGCAACCACTTTGGGTTTCACGTGGTCGGCGATGTAGTTACCGGCGGCAGGGCCCTGGGCGCTGTCCAGGCCAATGGTGCGGAACACCATCTTGTAACCACGGGCGGTGATGTCCGGGCTGGTGGCAGCCGGGGTGATCATGATCACGCCTTCGTCTTCGTAGATGTCGGAAGCAGGTTGAGTGGAGCTGGAGCACAGGTGGCCGACCACGTACTTGACGCCATCGTTGACCACTTTGTTGGCGACTGCCACGGCTTGCTTGGGATCACAGGCATCGTCGTATTCAACGGCTTCGAGCTTCTTGCCGTTGACGCCGCCTTTGGCGTTGATCTGTTCGATGGCCATTTTCGCGCCACTGAACTGCATGTCGCCGTATTGGGCTACAGGGCCGGTCTTGGGGCCGGCGATACCGATCTTGATGGTGTCAGCTGCGAACGAATGGCTGGCAACCCCGGCCAGGACCATAGCGGCAAACAGTTTGGAAATCTGCTTAGTAGCCTTATTCATAGTGCTCCACTCTTACTGTTGTAATTTTTATAGTTCCGGCGGCCTTGGTCGCAGAACCGAATCAGATATTTCGTGAATACCCGTCGGAAAATGCCCCTGGCAACTGTACCGGTACAGTGTAGAGCGCCGGTTGTTCGCTTGAAAAGCTGGCTGCTGGGGGCAAAAACGCGGGGTGTCGCTTAATTGAAAGAAAAAGACAGATTTGCGGCGTGGCTTGCGCCCGGTTCGGCGTCAGTCCCTGGCGCTTCTGAGCTTCTCGATCGGTGTCGCGCTTGCTTCTGGGTTTTTCTGCCAGAGCCCCGACGTTATGATTGCGCCGATTTCATTTCTGGACAGTCCCATGACTCAAGAACCTAGCACCCTCTATGCCAAGCTGCTTGGTGAGACCGCATCTATCAGCTGGAAGGAACTGGAGCCGTTCTTCGCCAAGGGTGCCCTATTGTGGGTCGAGGCTGACCTGGATCTGATCGAGGCGGCCCAGGCCGTGGCCGAGAACCAGGCAGAAAAAGTGGCGGCCTGGCTGGCCGAAGGAAAGGTCGAGAAACTGTCTGCGACGCGGGCATCCGATCTGCTGGAACGTGATCCGACGCTGTGGGCGGTGGTGGTTTCACCCTGGATCCTGATCCAGGAAAGGGCATCGCGCTAAGAGCGTGCACCGATAAGGGGCAGGTTTTTGTCGGACAAAAGTGTGTAGCCGAGTAACCGTGAATCCAGTGATGGCACCTTGCCGTAGAGAAAGGCCCCACGGGCTTTTCTCTCAGGGTGACGTTCACGGAAGGGGAACAGTTTCAAGCGCAGCCGACGAGCTGCTTAATTGTTTCGCGATGTGAGTAAATTGACCATTCGCCGGCCAGCCGGTCCCCACAGGACAGCAGGTTTTTCCCTGCCGTGCAGGAGCCGGCTGGCCGGCGAAGCCCTTCTTAATACGCGGTCTTGCCCGTGTGACTGTTGAGCGAGATGACCCGGGTCTTGCCGATACGGTGGCGGTAGATTTCCCGCAGGTACTTGATGGCCTTCTTCACGCAATCCCGGGACAGGCGGATGTCGTTGATCGAGACGAACTTGTCCTTGTCGTTGATCAGCTCGCGGTACTTCTTCTCGTACATCGGCTTGATCGCATACCAGTTGGTGTCGAGGATCTTCGCCGGGTTCTCGAATTCGTTGAGCAGATCGTCGATGCGGTCTTCATCGAACTGGTCACTGACGATGAAATCCAGCACCGAGTTGTCCAGGGTGTCGTCGAAACGGTATGGATTGCGTGCAAAGCAACGCTTGATAAAGGCCACGATCAGGGTCAGGAAGTCGTCCGACAGGCACGGGCTCTTGGCGATCAGGGTGGTCAGCGACAGGTTGGCCGAAGCGCCGATCACCAGCGCGTAGCGCTTGAGGGTGGTGTTGGGGAACAGGCTGTTGAGGTGGGTCTTGAGCCGGTTTAGGTCCATGTAGGACAGCTTGTAGTCCTTGGGCAGGGAGACGATCGATACCACCGACGAGCAGTTCTTGAAGAAGTGCAGGTCATGCAGCGCCGCGGCGTCATAACCCGAAGCCTTGTATTGCTCCAGGGCCGCGCGGTAGCGCTTGGACTCGATCGGCAGCAGGCTGATGCCCTCGATGGCCTGGGTCACCTTGTTGAAGTGCGGCAGATCGATGGAGCGGAAGAACAGGTCGTCGATGTTCAGGCGCTGGGGTTCTTTTTCGAACACCTTGAACTTGTCGCCGGTGGGCACCGGCTGCTCCGGCACCACGGACTCGGCGTAGGCGATCGCAACCGGGCCAGCCAGGCTCATGAACAGGTCGTTGGCGTCCAGGCGGATGGTCTCGCCGATGTCGATGCCGGCCCGACGGAAGTAGTTCTGGTCGTAGTCGGTGGTCACCGCCTGGGCGGTGAGGATGTTGAAGATCTGTTGGGAGATGTACTGGTTGGCGTGCTTCTCCATGGCGTTGACGTCAATGTTCTGGATGTTGCCGTCATCGCTTTCTTCGGCGTAGCGCATGATGTCGTTGGAGATCAGCATCATCGCGTTCCAGGGGCGGATACGCCCCATGACGCTGGCTTCACTGCTGTCTTCATTGTCGAAGTTGTAGGAGAAGTCCCACTCTTCCGAAAGGTATTTGCACAGCAGGCGGCCGGCGTTGATGTGCAGCGCCTCGGACATTTCGCTGCGATGGTCCGAAATGTTCGGCAGCACGCAGATGCCGCTGGTGAAGATCGGCTCGAAGACGAAGGAGTGCCCGCTCTTGCTGTCGTGCTCGTCCATCGGCTTGGTGTCGAAGGTCTTGTTCATGTACGAGTACTGCTGGGCCAGGCCGAACTCCGAGGCCATGCCCGAACCGGTACCGCCGCCGGCACTGAAGATCGAGAAGTACAGGCGCGACTGGTTGGCCTTGATCCCGCAGGAGTCGATCAGGTACGAGTGGATCATCTTCCAGTCGGGGCTGGAGAAGCGCTGGGTGTCCTTGTTGAGGATGATCTTGGCCAGGTACTGGCCGAGGATCGGCGCGTTACCGGCGCCACCGGCGTGGACTTCCGAGAGGTCCATGATCTTCATCTTGCTGTAGTCGCGGATGAAGCCGCTTTTCTCGCCCTTGCGCGAGAAACGGATGCGCCCGGCAATGTCCTTGTCCAGGTCGCCGAGCATCACCAGCGGTTCCACCAGGAACACCGGCTTGCTGGCCTTGTTCTGGCCCAGGCGCAGGTTCTGGCGGATCCACTGGCCGGGGCTGTAGCCGCCTTCGTAGGCCTTGTCTTCGTTATTGAATTCGTTGAGGTAGAACTTGCGGGCGTTGTACACCAGCTCGGCCACATCCAGGGCGATGTTGGAGCCGCAGCGGCCCAGCCCGATCAGGCAGACCGACGGAAATTCCTGGTCGCGGCGGTTGTCCGGCTCGCCTTCCAGGTGCGGTGGCCGCGGGAACACCGTGTCGCGCAGACCGTCGAGGTTGTCGAGGATGCGGTCGGTATTGGTTTCGGTGAAATACAGGTACTGCTGAGTCGACAGGGGGCGTGAACTGGACAATGGCTTCGGGTCTGAGGGGCTAGTTGTGGGGGAGGTCAGCGTCATCTCGGAGACTGCGTTGGCAGGTTTGTTTTTAGAAGTCATTGTGCGCCATATGCCTGGTCAGGTTGGCTCGTGGACGAGGTGTCGTCGAACCATCACGGAATGGGACCTCGTCGCTGCGTGGAGCGCGAATTTTGCCCAAGGCGTCAGGGTTTTTTCTGAGCGACGCTCGGGGGAATCCTTTCCTGAATCATGATGAATCGGCCAGTATTCGGTGATCTTTAATCAAATGAGGGCAATATGATGTCAGCGTTACCTTCACTCGGCTTTGCCGGAATCGGCCTGATGGGCTTGCCGATGTGCCGCCGGCTGCTGGCGGCGGGCTATCCGCTGACGGTGTGGAACCGCAACCCGGAAAAATGCGCGCCCCTGGTGGCTGCCGGGGCGCGACAAGTTGCCACGCCGGCGCAGCTGTGCGCCGATGCCGACCTGATGCTGATGTGCCTGGCCAATACCGAGGTGGTGCGCGAGGTGGTGTTTGGCCCCCAGGGTATCGCCCAGGGCGCCCGGGCCGGTCAGCTGCTGCTGGACCTGTCCAGCCTGGAACCCACGGCTACCCGGGAAATGGCCGCCGAACTGGCCGCAAGCCGCGGCGTGGCCTGGGTCGATGCGCCGGTGTCCGGCGGTACCCCGGGCGCCGAGGCCGGCAGCCTGGCCATCATGGTTGGCGGTGAGGCGACGGACGTCGAGCGGGTGCGGCCAGTGCTGCTGACCCTGGGGCAGCGGGTCACGCACATGGGGGCGGTGGGCGCCGGGCAGGTGACCAAGGCCTGCAACCAGATGATCGTCGCCTGCAACGCCCTGGTGATCGCCGAGGTGGTGGCCCTGGCCGAGCGCTCGGGGGTGGATGCGCGGCTGATCGCCGAGGCCCTGGCCGGTGGCTTTGCCGACTCGAAACCTTTGCAGATCCTGGCCCCGCAAATGGCTGAAAGCCGGTTCGAGCCGGTGAAGTGGCATGTGCGCACCCTGCTCAAGGACCTGGATGGAGCGGTGAAGTTTTCCCGCGAACAAGGCTCGGCGACGCCGATCAGCGGATTAGCTGCGCAGTTGATGCGTCTGCATGGTGGGCAGGGCTATCTGGAAAAAGATCCAGCGACCCTGGTTCGCCTTTATCGGGACCCGGCGCCCGCGGATTGATCGGCGCGGCGTGGCGCTGGTCGAGCTCCTCCAGCACCCCGCGCAACTCCCGCAGCGGCACCGGATGGCTGAGCAGGTAGCCCTGCAGGTAGTCGCAGCCATGGTGCTGGAGAAACGCTTGCTGTTCCGGGGTTTCGACCCCTTCGGTGACCACCTGCAGGTGCAGGGTGTGGGCCATGATGATGATCGCCTGGACGATCTCCATGTCCTGGGTCGACTTGGGGATGTCCTGGATGAACGAGCGATCGATCTTCAGGGTGTTCAGGGGCAAGCGCTTGAGATAGGCCAGGGATGAGTAGCCGGTGCCGAAGTCGTCGATCGACAGCGACACCCCCAGCCCGCGGATCTGCTTGAGCAGCGCCAGGGTGCTGGCAATATTGCCCATCAGGGCGTTTTCCGTGACTTCCAGCTCCAGCCGCTGCGGCGCCACCTGGGCCTGGCGCAGGGCGCTTTCGATCTCCCCGGCGAGCTCTTCGCGGGTCAGGTTCAGGGCCGAGCAGTTGACCGCGATCTTCAGTTCGCCACAGCCATGGCGCGACAGGTAGGCCAGGTCCGAGCAGGCCTTGCGCAGCACCCAGTTGTCCAGCTCGGCGATCATGCCGTTGGCTTCGGCAATGGAGATGAAGCGATCCGGGGTCAGCAGCCCATGTTGCGGGTGCTGCCAGCGGATCAGGGCTTCGAGCTTGGTGACCCTGCCGCTCTTGAGGTCGTAGATAGGTTGGTAATACAGCAGCAGGCCCTGGTCGTCGCGCAGGGCGTTGCGCAATTCCTCTTCCAGTTGCAGTTCCAGGGTGGCCCGGGTCTTGAGGTGGGAGTTGAAGAAATGCAGGCTGTTGCGTCCGCAATCCTTGGATTGATACAGGGCCAGGTCGGCGTTCTTGAGCAACTCCTCGCAGGTCTTGCCGTCATCGGGGAAGACGCTGATGCCAATGCTGGTGGTCATCACCATGCGCCGCCCTCCCAGTTCGATCGGCTCCTTCATTTTCTGCATGATGCGCTGGGCCATCTGCCGGGCTTCTTCGCGGTCGTACAGATTGATGAGGATGCAGAACTCGTCGCCGCCCAGGCGTGCCACCACGTCTTCATGGCTGCGGGTGGAGCTCTTGATGTGCCCGGCGATGACTTTCAGCAACTCGTCCCCGGCATCGTGGCCGAGGCTGTCATTGATGCGCTTGAAGTGGTCGATGTCGAGGAACATCACCGCCAGCATGCCGCCAAAGGTGGTTTTCTCGATGAGCTTTTCGGCGAACAGCTGGTTGAAGCCGCGGCGGTTGATCAGGTTGGTCAGGGCGTCGTAGTGGGCCACCTGCTGCAGGGAAACCCGGGCCTGGTCCAGTTGCGAAAGCAGGGCATTGACCCGCCGCAGGTCCCGCTCCTTGTGTTGCAGCTTCTTGTCGGCCAGGGCCGCGCTGATGCCGCTGCCGATGATCAAGAGCACGATCGCGCTCAGGGTCAGGCCTAGTTGCAGATGCCCGTCGGATGTGGCGGGGGCGGGCAGGCTGCCGGCGGGCAGCACCAGGGTCATGGCCCAGATGCCGGTGAAGTGCATGAGCACGATGGCAGCGCCCAGCACCAGGCTGCTGGCGTACTTGAGCAACTGGTGGAACATGCCGCTGCCTTCGCGCAGGTGACGGGACAGCAGCAGCGCCGCCAGGCTGCAGGCGATCGCCACCAGCACCGACAGCGCCATCAGTAAGGGGTCGTAGTACAGGCTGGCGCTGCTGCGCATGGCCGCCATGCCGACGTAGTGCATGGCGGCGATGCCCAGGCCGATCCAGATCGAAGCAACGCCATAGCGCCACAGCGGCATGTGCGCGTGGCTCAGGGTGTTCATCGCCAGCCAGGCGGCGACCAGCGCGATCAGGAGCGACAGCAGGGTCAGGGGCAGGTCGTAGTGGATCTGCAGCGGCGCCTCGAACGCCAGCATGGCGATGAAGTGCATGGCCCAGATCCCCCCGGCCAGGCAGCAGGCTCCGACCCAGCGCCACAGGCGCTGGCTGGCCGGTCGTTCGGCATGACTGACACGTTCGGCCATGTCCAGGGTGGCGAAGCTGGCGGCACAGGCTACCAGGTAGGCCAGAAGCACCAGAACCGGGTTGTGGGTGCAATGCAGGACCACTTGCCCGGCCTGAGGAAGCTCGGTAATGAAATGCACGCCCAGCCAGTCCATAGCCTGCCCATCTCTGAGTCATCTGAGGTCGGCGGAGCCGCGCGCCAACGAGTGCTTGGAGTATAGAAGGCACCCGCTGGCTGCAATGGGAGGTGGCACGCTGCTGCTAATGATTTGCTTATGGGCCCTATCGCCAAAGGTGCTAAGCGCTTTCCTCGTACCAGGGCTCGGTGTCCGCCGGTTCCAGGGGGGCCAGGCCGAAGGCGGCGCGGGCGGCGTCGCAGTCGCTGTTGGGCTGGCCGTCGGTCCAGGAAGCCTCGAACTCGCGGCACGGGCTGGAGCGCTGGTCATAGATCGAACAGCTCACACCCTGGCCGACCTCGCCTTCAAGGGCGATGCAGCGCGGGGATTTGCAGTCGGTTCCGAGCATTGCCACCCGGCTGGGGCTGATACTTTGCACCAGCTCGTCGGGGACAGTCCCGCCGGATGAGGCGCATTCGCCCCAGAAAAAAGACACACGAAAGTATGAACAGCAGGCACCGCAATTCAGACACGGACTGGCTTCGGACATTGGCGTATTCGATGGGGGAGGGGTTGATAAGGGGGGCTGGCAAGGCGGCTATTCTAGGCTTCGCATCGGCCTTGGGAAGGGGGGGCGCAAGGTATTTTTTCGGCCTTGGCCAAGCCCTTGAAAAGACTGGGAAAGGCCCGGGTAGCGGGGGCTGTGGCGAAGTTCGGGCGGCTTGTTCCGGGGAGCCGCAAGTGCCATCCCCGCGCCTGCCTGCGATGCCTTGGTATCAGGCTGGCGAATGATTACAGACAGCGTGGGTGCGGCTGACTAGATTGCAGCTTCCAGGCCCGCTCGCGTCTGGCCCAATAACAATAAAAGAGATCGATCCATGGATAATTCGACTCAAGCGGCAAATGCCTGGCGCATTCTGTTCCTGTTGTTTTTGGCAAACCTGTTCAACTTCTTCGATCGCACCATCCCCGCCATCATCATCGAGCCGATCCGCATGGAATGGCACCTGAGCGACTTCCAGCTGGGGATCATCGGCACCGCCTTCACCATTGTCTATGCCATTGCCGGCTTGCCCCTGGGGCGCCTGGCCGACACCGGCTCGCGCAGCAAGCTGATGGGCTGGGGGCTGGCGGTGTGGAGCGGGCTCACCGCGGTCAACGGCATGGTCGGCAGCTTCTGGAGCTTTTTGCTGGTGCGCATGGGCGTGGGGATTGGCGAGGCCAGCTACGCCCCGGCCGCCAACTCGCTGATCGGCGACCTGTTCCCCGCTCACCGCCGGGCCCGGGCCATGGGCATCTTCATGCTCGGCCTGCCTCTGGGGCTGGTGCTGGCGTTCTTCACCATCGGTGCCATGGTCAAGGCCTTCGACAGCTGGCGGGCGCCGTTCTTCATTGCGGCGGTACCAGGGCTGGTGCTGGCGGTGTTCATGTTCTTCATCAAGGAACCCAAGCGCGGCGCGGCGGAAACGGTGAAAGTGGCCCAGGTGCGGATTGACCGGCCCATTCGCCGGGTGCTGGCGATACCGACCTTTCTCTGGCTGACTCTGGCCGGGCTGACGTTCAACTTCGCCACCTATGCCTGCAACTCGTTCCTGGTGCCGATGCTGCAGCGCTACTTCCTCATGCCCTTGCAGGAAGCCGCCATGGCCACCGGGCTGATCGTCGGGGTGACCGGCCTGGTGGGCCTGACCCTGGGCGGCTGGATCGCCGACAAGATTCATCAGCGGGTAGCCAATGGTCGTTTGTTGTTCGCGGCCTGCAGCCTGATCATCTCGACCCTCGCCACCGGATGGGCACTGCATGCCGGGCGGGTGGAGGTCGGGGTGTTCGTCGCGGTATTCAGTGTCGGCTGGCTGTTTGCCTACAACTTCTATACCTGCGTCTATACCGCCCTGCAGGATGTGGTCGAACCGCGCTTGCGTGCCACCGCCATGGCCTTGTTCTTCGCCGGCCTGTACCTGTTGGGGGGCGGCTTGGGGCCGGTGGTGGTGGGGGCGCTCTCCGACCACTTCGCCCATTCGGCAATGTATGCCGCAGGCGCAGAGCTGATGACCGAAGAGTTCAAGGCCATCGGTCTGCACGATGCGATGTACCTGATTCCCGTGGCCCTGTTCCTGACCCTGCTGTTTCTGTTCCAGGCAGCACGCTGTTTTGTCCGTGACGCCCAGCGGATGAAAGAGGGGCTGGCCTGTGGGAATGCCGCTGATGCCCCAGCAGAGGTGAGTCTGCCGGCGATCAACGATGGTGCAGTGAGCCGCTAGGGCGCGTTGCTGCATTGGCAGGCGACAGGCAAAAAAAAGGCCCGCACAGTGCGGGCCTTTTGTTCAGTGCTGACAACCGGGCTATCAGCCCGCCACCAGTACCCGGATCGCTTCCAGACGCAGGGCGGCCTTTTCCAGCATGGCCAGGCCCTGTTCGCGCTGTTGACGCAGGGCCACCAGCTCGCTGTCACGGACAGTCGGGTTGACCGCCTGCAGCGCAGTCAGGCGCGCCAGTTCTTCGTCGGTGTCGGCTGCCAGGCGGCGTTGCGCCTCGGCCACACGTTCGGCGTGACGCGGTGCGACCTTGGCTTCGCCGGCGTTGATCTTCGGCGCCAATTGATCGCGCTGGGCCTGGATGAACTTGTTGGCGCTGGCCTTGGGCACGCTTTCCAGCTGGTCGTTCAGGGTCTCGAAGGCGACCCGCGCCGACAGGTCGTTGCCATTGGCGTCCAGCAGGCAGCGCAGGGCGGCCGGTGGCAGGTAGCGGCCCAGTTGCAACGAGCGCGGGGCGACCACTTCACTGACGTACAGCAGCTCAAGCAGCACGGTGCCGGGTTTGAGCGCCTTGTTCTTGATCAGCGCCACGGCGGTGTTGCCCATGGAGCCGGACAGCACCAGGTCCATGCCGCCCTGCACCATGGGGTGTTCCCAGGTGATGAACTGCATGTCCTCGCGAGACAGCGCCTGGTTGCGGTCGTAGGTGATGGTCACGCCTTCGTCGTCGCCCAGGGGGAAGCTGGCGTCGAGCATCTTCTCGCTGGGCTTGAGGATCAGGGCGTTTTCCGAATGGTCCTCGCTGTCGATGCCGAAAGCGTCGAACAGGGTTTCCATGTAGATCGGCAGGGCGAACTGGTCGTCCTGTTCGAGGATCGCTTCCACCAGGGCGTCGCCTTCGCCGGCACCACCGGAGTTCAACTCCAGCAAGCGGTCGCGACCGGTGTGCAGTTCGGCTTCCAGGCGCTCGCGTTCGCCACGGGCTTCGTCGATCAGCGCTTGCCACTCGCCGTCGTCGGCATTTTCCAGCAGCGGCAGCAGGCGCGGGCCGAACTGGTGCTGCAGGGCGTTGCCGGTCGGGCAGGTGTTGAGGAAGGCGTTCAGGGCTTCGTGGTACCACTGGAACAGGCGCTCTTGCGGGCTGGTTTCCAGGTACGGCACGTGCAGTTCGATCACGTGCTTCTGGCCGATCCGGTCGAGACGGCCGATACGCTGCTCCAGCAGGTCCGGGTGCGACGGCAGGTCGAACAGCACCAGGTGGTGGGCGAACTGGAAGTTGCGGCCTTCACTGCCGATTTCCGAGCAGATCAGCACCTGGGCGCCGAACTCTTCATCGGCGAAGTAGGCGGCGGCACGGTCGCGTTCAAGGATGTTCATGCCCTCGTGGAAGACCGTGGCCGGGATGCCGGAGCGCACGCGCAGGGCGTCCTCCAGGTCCATGGCGGTTTCCGCGTGGGCGCAGATCACCAGCACCTTGGTGCGCTTGAGCATTTTCAGCTGGTCGATCAGCCATTCGACCCGCGGGTCGAACTTCCACCAGCGCTGTTCGTCATCGCTGACGTCGGGCTGGGCCTGGAAGCTGACTTCCGGGTACAGCTCGGCGTGTTCGCCCAGGGGCAGTTCCAGGTATTCGTCCGGGCATGGCAGCGGGTAGGCGTGCAGCTTGCGCTCGGGGAAACCCTGCACCGCGGCGCGGGTGTTGCGAAACAGCACGCGGCCGGTGCCGTGGCGGTCCAGCAGTTCACGCACCAGGCGTGCGCTGGCTTCGCTGTCGCCGTCGTTGACCGCGGCCAGCAGGGCTTCGCCTTCGTTGCCGAGGAAACCGTGGATGGTCTTGTGCGCCTCGGGAGACAGGCGGCCTTTATCCATCAGTTCCTGCACGGCTTCGGCCACCGGGCGGTAGTTCTCGCTCTCGGCGCGGAAGGCCGCGAGGTCGTGGAAACGGTTCGGGTCCAGCAGGCGCAGGCGGGCGAAGTGGCTGTCCTGGCCCAGTTGTTCCGGGGTTGCGGTCAACAGCAGCACGCCGGGAATGGTCTCTGCCAGCTGTTCCACCAGGGCGTATTCCGGGCTGACCTGGTCTTCGTGCCACACCAGGTGGTGGGCTTCGTCCACCACCATCAGGTCCCAGCCGGCGGCGAACAGCGCGTCCTGGGCCTTCTCGTCGTCCACCAGCCACTCCAGGGCCACCAGGGCCAGCTGGGTGTCTTCGAACGGGTTGCTGGCATCGCTTTCGATAAAGCGTTCTTCATCGAACAGTGCCACTTGCAGGTTGAAGCGTCGGCGCATCTCTACCAGCCACTGGTGCTGGAGGTTTTCCGGTACCAGGATCAGTACCCGGCTGGCGCGACCCGAGAGCAGTTGGCGATGGATCACCAGGCCGGCCTCGATGGTCTTGCCCAGGCCCACTTCGTCCGCCAGCAGGACCCGCGGCGCGATGCGGTCGGCGACTTCACGGGCAATGTGCAACTGGTGGGCGATGGGTTGGGCGCGCACGCCACCCAGGCCCCAGAGCGAGGACTGCAGTTGGCGGCTGGTGTGTTCCAGGGTGTGGTAGCGCAGGGAGAACCAGGCCAGCGGGTCGATCTGCCCGGCGAACAGACGGTCGCTGGCCAGACGGAACTGGATGAAGTTCGAGAGTTGGGTTTCCGGCAGGGTGACGGCTTCGTTCTGCCCGTTGAGGCCGTGGTAGACCAGCAGGCCGTCGACATCATCGACTTCCTGTACGGTCATTTTCCAGCCTTCGAAGTGGGTGATGCTGTCACCCGGAGAGAACCTCACGCGAGTGAGGGGCGCATTCCGTAGCGCATACTGGCGGGTGTCGCCAGTGGCCGGATAGAGCACGGTCAGCAAGCGACCGTCCTGTGCCAGAACGGTGCCTAAACCCAGCTCGGCTTCGCTGTCACTAATCCAGCGTTGCCCCGGTTGATACTGCTGCGCCATGCTGCCTGACTCCCGCTTTGAAAAAGCCGACTATCTTAACGGAACGACGCTTCCAGTCCAAAGAACTCTGATCAATCCCCTGGATTAAAAGGTAGCGTACGGCGTGCATTCGTCGGGTGGCGGGGCACTATCGGCTGACGACTGGGTCACAGTTTTGCGACCGATGGCTCAAGTCGCCCATGCCGCAGCCGACAGCCTGCCGACAGGAGACCAATAATATGCTGCCACCGATGCTCCCCTTGAGTGCCGTGCCGATCACCGCCCAGCAGGATCCGATCCGCCAGCGACCGGACATCCCGCCTGTGGTACCGGTGCAGGAAAGCTCCAACGAAAGCACCATCGACCTGCAAAAGCGCGACCCCGAGGAGTCCGCCCTGCTGCTGCGCGAGGAACAGCGGCGCCAGCAACAGAAGCAGCGCCGTGAGCGTGAGGCCGAGGACGACCCCGAAGAGCACCTGGCAGTGCCCGGCGATGAACTGAACGCCGACAACACCGTGCCGGTGGTGCCGTTGATCGAAGATGCTCCGCGCCAGGGCCTGTGGGTGGATGTCGAGGTCTAGGAGCGCTTGTTCCCCGCCAGTTCCCCGAGGGCCTGCAACAGGCGCTCGATTTCCTCTTGTGTATTGAAGTAACTCAAGGCGATCCGGGCAATGTTGCCCAGGCCTCGGGCCTGCATGTCCAGTGGTGTGTAGTTGACGCCATTGGCGCCGATATTGATGCCGCGCCGCGCCAGTTCCTCCTTGAGTGCCAGCCCGTCCCAACCTTCGAGAGTGAAGGCGATCAGGCCCGATTGCTGCCCCGGGCTGCCCAGGTCCTGGAGTTGCAGGCCGGGCAAGCGCTGCAGCTTCTTGCGCAGCGGCTCGCTCAAGGCACTGATCCTTTGCGCAATGGCGGCCACGCCGATGCTTTCGAACTCCTGCAGGGCATTGGCCAGGCCAGCCAGCAGCACCATCGACACTTCACTGGTTTCAAAGCGCCGGGCATCGTTGCGCAGAGCGAAGCCCTGGCCATCCCAGGGCGCCGACAGTACATCCCGCGGCAGCGGATTCAACTGCTCGAGGAAGCCGGGCCTTATATAGAGTAGGGCCGTGCCTCGCGGGCCGCGCAGGTACTTGCGCCCCGCGCCCTTGAGCACATCGCAGTTCAGCGCCTGCACGTCGCAGGGCACCTGGCCCAGAGCCTGGCCGGCATCGATGAAGTAGGGGATGCGCCATTGGCGCGCCAGTTGGCCGATGGCTGCGGCCGGGTTGATCAGCCCGCCATTGGCCGGTAGCCAGGTCAAGGCGATGAGGCGCACCCGGGAGTCGAGCATGGACTCCAGCGCCGGGACTGAAACTGCACCGTGGCTGTCACAGGGAATGACTTCCAGCCGCGCGCCGGCGGCCACGGCCGGGGCCATGCAGGCCAGGTTACCGGCCCATTCCTGGCGCCCCACCAGGATCCGGTCGCCCGGCTGCCAGGCGGGCAGGGCGTTGAAGGCCATGCCCCAGGCCGCCGAACCACTGCTGGTAAAGGCGATGGCTTGCGGGCAGGTGTTGAGCACTCGGGCGGCGGTCTGTCGCGCCTGCTCCTGCAACTGGGCGCCGGCGCCGGCCGCTTCCATCGGCCCGCTGTGGGCCTCCCGCTGCAGTTGCCCGGACATGGCGTCCAGGGTGCCCTGGCTGGGCAGGGACCCCCCGGCATGGTTGAAGTGACAGACCCGGGTGCAACCCGGTGTGGCCGCCCGTAGCCGGGCGATGTGGTCCGGGCTCAGGGGCATCACGGCTTGAGCTCGAAAATCCCGTCGACCTCCACGGCGACGCCTGCAGGCAGGCTGGCGACGCCCACCGAAGTGCGGGCATGCCGGCCTTTCTCGCCCAGGGCATTGACCAGCAGGTTGGAGGCGCCATTGGCGACCTGGCCATGGCCCTTGAAGTCGGCGCTGGCGGCAATGAACACCCCCAGCCGGCTGATGCGTTGCAGCCTCGACAAGTCGTCCCCCAGGGCCGCCGAGAGTTGCGCCAGCAGGGCCAGGGCCGCCAGTTCCGCGGCCTGGGCACCCTGCTCGATGCTGAGGTTGTCACCGAGCCGGCCCAGCAGATGGGGATGCTGCTCTGCTTGCGGTGTTTGCCCGGAGATGAACAGCAGGTTCTGGCTCTGGGCATGGTTGACGTAGTTGGCGATCGGCTGGCCGGGGATCGGTAGTTCAAGACCCAGTTGTTGCACTCGTTGCTGCAGAGAGTCGCGCATGGCAAGTCCTCGAATGGAAGGCTTGCAGCATCGGTGTTCAGGCTGGGGGCGACAAACGGATAGATCTAATCCGACGTATCTGAATTTTTCATGGGGCGCTCCCTTGCTCCAGCAGCCATTGGGCGAAGCACTGCACAGCCGGATTCGCCGGACCTTCGGCGGTCACCAGCCAGTAGCCGATCTGATCGTTGTGCAGAGCCGGGAGGTCGAAGGCATCCACCAGGCTGCCCTGGTTAAGGTGGCGCCGGATCAACTGGCGGCGGCCCATGGCGATGCCCTGGCCGGCCACCGCCGCTTCCACCACGATGTTGTAGTCGTGGAGCATGACGCTGGGGTGAGGGCTGAGGTCGACGGCGTTCTGCCTGCTCCAGTCGTCCCATTCAAAGGGCCGGTGGGAGCGGGCCATCAGCAAGGTGCCGTTGGCCAGGGTCCCGGCCTTGAACTCGGGGCTGCACACCGGTGACAGTTGCTCGGCGAGAAAGCGCGTGGCCTGGACGTTGGGCCAGTGGCCCTTGCCATAGCGAATGGCCAGGTCGACCTCGGCACCGGCCACATCTGCCAGGTTGATGGCCGGTTGCAGCTCCAGCTGGATCTGAGGGTGGCGGCGGCTGAAGTCCGCCAGGCGCGGCGCCAGCCACAAGGTGGCGAAGGAGGCCAGCAGGCCGATGCGCAGAACCTGCGATGGCTCTGCTGCCAACAGCGTCCGGGTGGCTTCGGCGATCTGCTCCAGGGCCGGCTGGATCTGTTGGTAATAGCTGGCGCCGGCGGTAGTCAGGTCGATGGCCCGGGTGCGTCGTACAAACAGCGGCTGGCCCAGGTGCTGTTCGAGTTTGTGCACTTGATGGCTGACCGCGCTCTGGCTGACGCACAGTTCCTGGGCCGCCTTGCTGAAACTCAGGTGCCGGGCCACGGCCTCGAAGGCGCGCAGGGCCAGCAGCGGGGGCAGGTGCTTGGGTATTTCCACATGCGGTTTCCTGTGGGGAGGGGCGGCCATTGTGCGGATAAAAAGTCTTCCCGGCAGCGACTTTATTGCAGTCGCCTTGGTCTGATCACTGGTCAGGTGCGGCGCCACGTCGCATTATTGGCACATTCGCCAGGGCCGCCCGCTGCTTCAAGGCGTGCGGCCGATATAGACCACCAGTGATGCAAGCCAAGCCATGAATCAAGACGACAAGCTGATCGACCTGAACGCCGAGCGTGCCAAGCGCGTGCATGATCTCAATGAAAAGCGCCTGAACGAAGTACGCCAGGCATTCGAACACGCCATGCCCTTGGGCAAGGCCAAGAAAAAACCGAAAAACAAACCGAAAAAGCGCTGATCTGGGCGCTTTCTGTTGATGCAAGTCACTTATTCTCCCTTCCTCGCGCCCAGTCATGGGCGACATTGACCCCGGTCAATTTCCCCTGCCTCCCGTTTGGTTAACTTAGCCCCATCGCAACAGGGCAAGAGCAGGAGGCCAGTCATGTTTTTCGACAATGTGGTGATCGCCGGAGTGCTGACTGTCGGCCTCATGGTTCTGTTTTTCGCAGGGTTTGGATTCTTTATCTGGAAAGACGCGAATAAGCGCAAGAAGCCTTAAGTCTTTCCAGGGCAACGAGCACGCAAGGCATTTTGGGCAACTTCGGTTGCCCTTTTTTTTGCCTGTAAGAAAGCTCAAGGCATAAAAAAAGGTGCGTCCCTGGGGGACGCACCTTTTTTGTTGCCGGCTGGGGTATCAGGTACCCAGGATCTTGGAGGCTGCCCAGAACAGGCCGGCGGACAGGGCCACGGTCGCCGGCAGGGTCAGGACCCAGGCCAGTAGAATAGTCCGTACCGTACCGCTCTGCAGGCCGCTCTTGTTGGCGACCATGGTCCCGGCCACGCCGGAGGAAAGTACGTGGGTGGTGGAAACCGGCAGGCTGAAGATGTTCGCCAGGCCGATCAGGCCGGCGGCGGTGATCTGTGCCGACATGCCCTGGGCGTAGGTCATGCCCTGCTTGCCGATCTTCTCGCCAATGGTCTGCACTACGCGCTTCCAGCCGATCATGGTGCCCAGGCCCAGAGCCAGGGCGACAGCCAGGATGACCCAGAACGGTGCGTATTCGGTGGTGGCGGTCAGGTCTTTGCGCAGCTTGTCCAAGTCGGCCTTTTCACGGGCCGAGATGCCTGGCAGCTTGCCGACCTTTTTCGCGGTGTCATCCAGGCAAAGCAGGTAGCGACGCACTTCGATGCGGCTTTCCGGCGACAACGAATGGTAGTCGGAAACGCCCTTGAGGCTGCTCAGGAGCGCGGTGATGGTCGGTTCGGTTTGCTGCGGATTGCAGCGGAACTTGCCCGGCAGGTCGTCTTTCACGCTTTTGCCCAGGGCCAGGAACTCACCCAGGGACTCGTGATTGCGCTCGTAGAACTGGCTCAGGTGCAGAGTGGCGTCGCGGGTCCGCTCGATCTGGTAGGTGGTGCTGTTGAGGTCCATCACGAACTGGGCAGGCACGATACCGATCAGTACCAGCATGATCAGGCCGATGCCTTTCTGGCCGTCGTTGGAGCCGTGCACGAAGCTCACGGCCATGGCCGAGATCACCAGTACCAGGCGGTTCCAGAACGGCGGGTGCTTCTTGTCATCGACCTTGCGGCGCTGTTCCGGAGTCTTGTGCATCTTCGAGATCGGCCGCCACCATTTCAGGCCGATCAGTACCACCGCTGCAATAATGAAGCCCGCCATCGGCGAGAACACCAGGGAAGCGCCGATGTCGATTGCCTTCTGCCAGTTCACGCCATCCCCCAGGGGGATGTCGCTGAGCAGGGCATTGGCCAGGCCGACACCGAGGATGGAGCCGATCAGGGTATGGGAACTGGAGGCCGGAATGCCGAAGTACCAGGTGCCCAGGTTCCAGGTAATGGCCGCGGCGAGCAACGAGAAGACCATGGCCAGGCCGTGGCCGGTGTTGACGTTGATCAGCAGCTCGACCGGCAGCAGGTGGACGATGGCATAGGCCACGCCAACCCCGCCCAGCAGCACACCGAGGAAATTGAACACACCGGAGAAGAACACGGCCAGGTGCGGCGGCATGGCCTTGGTGTAGATAACAGTGGCAACCGCATTTGCGGTGTCATGAAAGCCGTTGATGAACTCGTAGGCGAGGACAAAAGCCAGGGCGAGCAAGAGGCTCACAAGCACCCAAGCATCCAGTCCGCTGAATAAATCGATCATGAAGGTTTTCTGACCCGGTCATAAGGGGGCGCGATTATGCCAGAAAACCCCGCTAATCAATGCACAAGGTGCTCGCCGGTAACATTCTTCAACGAAAAAACTGACCGGGAGCAGAGTTTTCGCATATACCCCTCAAACACGGCAAGCCATTGAGTTTATTGGGCACGAGCGGTCAATCCGATGGCCTGGGCGCGGAAATCAGAGGGTTAAAACGCGTGTATGAAATTTCAACCAAAGGGCTTGCCCGGTAGCCTCTCTCGCTGTGGATGGGCGAGATGGCCATGGGCCCGGGGTAACGAGCATCAATGGTCTGCCTGGCCGCCGGGATGATCGGGCGGGCAAGTAGAGCAAGCCCTGAATGAGTCAGGCTGCCAGCATTACGGCTGTTCGGCCTTGAGCTCTTTTTCCATCTTTTGCAGTTCTTGGGTGAAGGCCTGATCGAGAATACTGGCGCGTTTGCGCCAAGGTTTGCGTTCAGGTTCCGGCTGGGCGGCATAACGGGTGATCTCGCCGCCGTAAACTTCCTTGTAACGTTGCTCCTGGCGCTCAAGTTCAGCGCGCAGTTCATCTTTCGTCACAGTGTTACCTAATTGAGTGAAGGTCCAGTCCGGTGCGACGCATTGCTTGCGGGCATCTACGCAGAGCTGAAGTCAGTGCCTGCCTGGCCATGACTTCGAGTCTCTCAAGCGTGCCGTTAATTGCATGCGGCCACGTCACCGGTGAAAACAACTGTCGTAGCAACAGTGTTGTTGGTTGCAAGCGGGCTGGCCGAATCTGGTTAGGGGTCAAGCGCTTGCGGCAGGTGACCGATTACCGTCTCAAGTCACCCGAGAGAGGAGCATGGGGCAACTGACTCCGCATTCCTCACTCCGGCAGTATAGCGTCGGCGAAGAATAACTCTATGGGTGACAAGTTTAAAATAGCCAACTTCATTGCGAGTATTTTGTGACATGGAAGTTCGAAACAATTCCTACACGATGCTTCCTGTTTTCGTACTCCGCCAATGGAATTCTAGATGGAGTGTCGCTGCTCTTTATACAAGTGGCGAATGGAAAATAGCGCGCAGAGCCAGCTTCGGCTGGCAGATTATTACTCTGCATTTTTGCAATAAAAGAGTGCTGTAGAGGGGGGCGGCCTCAAGCGCCATGGATTGCGATTATCGGTCGCCGGTTCGATAATCGCCCAATGTTGCCGGTGGCAGCTTGTGCTGTCTCTCCAATACGGCTTGTAATACGGCCGAATTTTGTCGCAGGGAACCTGAAATGAACGATCAGATGCGTAATTCCTTCACCTCAGTGGCCCCGCCGATCGTGGCGTCTGCGGCAAAGAGGATTCAGGCGTTGACCGGTGACCCGGATTTCATGACCTCTCTGGCCCGGGGCCTGGCGGTGGTGCAGGCGTTCCAGGAGCGCAAGCGGCACTTGACCATCGCCCAGATCAGCCATCGCACGGAAATCCCCCGGGCTGCGGTGCGCCGTTGCCTGCACACCCTGATCAAGCTGGGTTACGCCACCACCGACGGGCGTACCTATTCGTTGCTGCCCAAGGTGCTGACCCTGGGCCACGCCTATCTTTCATCGACGCCTCTGGCGGTCTCCGCCCAGCCCTACCTGGACCGCATGAGCGAGCAACTGCACGAGGCGTGCAACATGGCCACCCTGGAAGGCGACGACATTCTCTACATCGCCCGTTCCGCCACGACCCAGCGGCTGATCTCGGTCGACCTGTCTGTCGGCGGCCGCTTGCCAGCCTATTGCACCTCCATGGGGCGCATCCTACTCGCGGCCCTGGACGATTCGTCGCTGCACGAATACCTCGACCATGCGGACCTGCAAGCCAAGACCAGCCGCACCCTGCACACCCCGGAAGCCTTGCTGGAGTGCCTGCAGCAAGTGCGCCAGCAGGGCTGGTGCATCGTTGATCAGGAACTGGAGCAGGGCCTGCGCTCCATTGCGGTACCGGTGTATGACGCTTCCGGCCAGGTGCTGGCGGCGCTGAACGTCAGTACCCACGCCGGGCGGGTCAGCCGTGCCGAGCTGGAGCAGCGCTTTCTCCCCGGTTTGCTGAGCGCCAGCCGCGATCTGAGCGCGCAGTTGTTTGCTTAAGCTGTTCGATAAACGCACAGATACGCCTTTGGCGAATTGACGCTGTTTCCCCTGGCTCATTAATGTCGCGGCAGCGTCATCGGCGGCAAGCTGGCATCTTCGCCCGCCGCTGGTGGCCCGCCCAATAATAAAGAAGAGGCCAACACTCATGAGCACGCTTTCCCTGCGTCGTTGCCGCGACCGTTCCTGCCGTCCCGCTCGCATCGCCTGATATCGCCACCCCTTTAGTGACCTGATCAGCCCTGGCGGCCTGTGCTCGCCTGCGTTTTAGCGTGGAAATAACAACAATGAACCAACCCCAATCCGCTGTAGGGAACTGCCTTGATGTGCAGTCCTTCATCAATGCCCAGCCGCTGTCCCGTTACCAGTGGCGCGTGGTGATCCTGTGTTTCCTGATTGTCTTCCTCGATGGCCTGGACACCGCGGCCATGGGCTTCATCGCCCCGGCGCTGTCCCAGGACTGGGGCATCGACCGCGCCAGCCTCGGCCCGGTCATGAGCGCTGCATTGATCGGCATGGTCTTCGGCGCCCTGGGCTCCGGCCCCCTGGCCGACCGTTTCGGCCGCAAGGTGGTGCTGGTGGGGGCGGTGCTGCTGTTTGGTGCCTTCAGCCTGGCTTCTGCCTACAGCACCAACGTCGACCAGTTGCTGGTCCTGCGTTTCCTTACCGGCCTGGGCCTGGGGGCGGGCATGCCCAACGCCACCACGCTGCTTTCCGAATACACCCCCGAACGCCACAAGTCGTTGCTGGTGACCAGCATGTTCTGCGGTTTCAACCTGGGCATGGCCGGCGGCGGTTTCATTTCCGCCAAGCTGATCCCGGCCTTCGGCTGGCACAGCCTGCTGCTGATCGGCGGGGTCCTGCCGCTGATCCTGGCCCTGGTGCTGGTGCTCTGGCTGCCGGAGTCCGCGCGTTACCTGGTGGTGCGCAATCGTGGCACCGACAAGGTGCGCAAGACGCTGGCGCCGATTGCCCCGGCCATAGTCGGCGAGGCTGGCAGCTTCAGCGTGCCGGAACAGAAGACCGTGAAGGCGCGCAACGTGTTCGCGGTGATCTTCTCCGGCACCTATAGCGTCGGCACCCTGTTGCTGTGGCTGACCTATTTCATGGGGCTGGTGATTGTCTACCTGCTCACCAGCTGGCTGCCGACCCTGATGCGCGACAGCGGGGCGAGCATGGAACAGGCGGCCTTTATCGGCGCCCTGTTCCAGTTTGGCGGCGTCCTTAGCGCGGTGGCCGTGGGCTGGGCCATGGACCGTTTCAACCCGCACAAGGTGATCGGCTGTTTCTACCTGCTGGCTGGGGTCTTTGCCTACGCCGTCGGGCAGAGCCTGGGCAACATCACCCTGTTGGCCACCCTGGTGCTGATCGCCGGTATGTGCGTCAACGGTGCGCAATCGGCAATGCCGTCGTTGGCCGCGCGCTTCTACCCGACCCAGGGGCGTGCCACCGGGGTTTCCTGGATGCTTGGCATCGGCCGTTTCGGCGCCATTCTCGGCGCGTGGATGGGGGCGACCCTGCTGGGCCTGGGCTGGAACTTCGAACAAGTGCTGACTGCCCTGGTGATTCCGGCGGCCCTGGCCACCACCGCGGTGGTAATCAAGGGCATGGTCAGTCACGCAGACGCGACCTGACCGCGGACTACCCTGTAGCCGCTGCCGCAGGCTGCGACCGGGCTCGAAGGGCCCGCTGCTCCTGAAGGGCGCAGAAGGTTCTTCGAACGTTATCCTCGCCCGCAGCAGCGGCCCCAGAAGGCCGGCAGGGCTGTTGCGGGGTTGAAGAGAAGCAATCGATAGCCCTGCAACAATCTGTTCGATAATCGAACGTTCAGTCGATTATCGGATTGTTTGGGGTTTGGCCCCGGCTTAATCTTCAGTCACTGCGGCGCGCCCAGAGCGCCTTTTTCTCCAGTCGCTGAATAACAATCGGGAGACCCCATCCATGGCTGAAATCCTTTCGCTGCACGACGCGGTGAAGCAATTCGTCAACGACGGCGACACCGTCGCGCTCGAAGGCTTCACCCACCTGATTCCTACGGCCGCAGGTCATGAAATCATCCGCCAGGGCAAGAAAGACCTGACCCTGGTGCGCATGACCCCTGACCTGATCTACGACCAGTTGATCGGTGCCGGTTGCGCTCGCAAGCTGATTTTCTCCTGGGGTGGCAACCCGGGCGTGGGCTCCCTGCACCGCCTGCGCGACGCCGTGGAAAAGCAATGGCCACAGCCCCTGGAGATCGAAGAACACAGCCACGCCGACCTGGCCAACGCCTATGTCGCCGGCGCCTCGGGCCTGCCCTTTGCCGTCCTGCGGGCCTACGCCGGTTCCGACCTGCCCAAGGTCAACCCCCTGATCAAGACCGTGACCTGCCCGTTTACCGGTGAAGTGCTGGCGGCGGTGCCTTCGGTGCGCCCGGACGTCACGGTAATCCACGCGCAGAAGGCCGACCGCAAGGGCAACGTGCTGCTGTGGGGCATTCTCGGGGTACAGAAAGAGGCCGCCCTGGCCGCCAAGCGCTGCATTGTCACCGTCGAGGAAATCGTCGACGACCTGAACGCGCCGATGAACGCCTGCGTACTGCCGACCTGGGCGCTGAGCGCGGTCTGCCATGTGCCTGGTGGCGCCCATCCGTCCTACGCCCACGGCTACTCCGAGCGCGACAACCGCTTCTACCAGGCCTGGGACCCGATCGCCCGCGACCGTGAGGCGTTCACCGCCTGGATCAACGAATACATCCACGGCAGTGCCGATTTCAGCGAATTCCAGGCCAAGCTGGCCGCAGCTTCGGAGGCCCAGTAATGACCTACTCCACCAATGAAATGATGACCGTGGCCGCGGCCCGTCGCTTGCAGAACGGCTCGGTGTGCTTCGTCGGCATCGGCCTGCCGTCCAAGGCCGCCAACCTGGCACGCCTGACCTCATCACCGGACGTGGTGCTGATCTACGAGTCCGGCCCGATCGGCGCCAAGCCCAGCGTCCTGCCACTCTCTATCGGTGACGGCGAGCTGGCGGAAACCGCCGACACCGTGGTGCCTACCGGCGAGATCTTCCGCTACTGGCTGCAGGGCGGGCGCATCGACGTGGGTTTCCTCGGCGCGGCCCAGGTCGACCGTTTCGGCAATATCAACACCACCGTGGTCGGCGACTACCACCGGCCCAAGGTGCGCCTGCCGGGCGCCGGCGGTGCTCCGGAGATCGCCGGTTCGGCCAAGAGTGTGCTGATCATCCTCAAGCAATCCTCGCGCTCCTTCGTCGACAAGCTGGACTTCGTGACTTCGGTCGGCCACGGCGAAGGCGGCGATTCGCGCAAGCGCCTGGGCCTGCCAGGGGCGGGGCCGGTGGGCATCATCACCGACCTGTGCATCATGGAGCCGGAAGCCGGTACCCACGAATTCATCGTCACTTCGCTGCACCCGGGCGTGACCCGCGAGCAGGTGGTGGCCGCCACTGGCTGGGCGATCCGCTTCGCCGACCAGGTGGCCGAGACCGCAGCACCCACCGAGGTTGAACTGACCGCCCTGCGTGACCTGGAAGCGCGCACCGCCGCGGCCCATGGCCAAGCCCCTGGAGAAGCCTGATGCGCGACGTATTCATCTGCGATGCCATTCGTACCCCCATCGGCCGTTTTGGTGGCGGCCTCTCGACAGTGCGCGCTGACGACCTGGCGGCGCTGCCGATCAAGGCCTTGATGGAGCGCAACCCCAGCGTGGACTGGAGCTCCGTGGACGAGGTGTTCCTCGGCTGCGCCAACCAGGCCGGCGAGGACAACCGCAACGTGGCGCGCATGGCTCTGCTGCTGGCCGGCCTGCCGGACAGCGTGCCCGGCGTCACCCTCAACCGTCTCTGCGCCTCGGGCATGGACGCCATCGGCACGGCCTTCCGCGCCATTGCCAGCGGGGAGATGGAGCTGGCGATTGCCGGTGGCGTCGAGTCCATGTCCCGCGCGCCCTTTGTCATGGGCAAGGCCGATACCGCCTTTTCGCGCAACATGAAGCTGGAAGACACCACCATCGGCTGGCGTTTCATCAACCCGCTGATGAAGGCCCAGTACGGTGTGGATGCCATGCCGCAGACCGCCGACAACGTGGCGGATGACTACAAAGTGTCCCGCGCTGACCAGGACGCCTTCGCCCTGCGCAGCCAGCAGCGTGCCGCGGCGGCCCAGGCCGCCGGTTTCTTCGCTGAGGAAATCGTTGCGGTGCGCATCGCCCACAAGAAGGGCGAGACAGTGGTGGAGCAGGACGAGCATCCCCGTGCCGACACCACCCTGGAAGCCTTGGCCAAGCTCAAGCCGGTCAACGGCCCGGACAAGACCGTCACCGCCGGCAATGCCTCCGGGGTCAACGACGGTGCGGCGGCGCTGATCCTGGCCTCGGCCGAAGCCGTCAAGAAACACGGCCTGACCCCGCGTGCGCGAGTACTGGGCATGGCCAGCGCCGGGGTTGCGCCGCGGGTCATGGGCATCGGCCCGGTGCCGGCGGTGCGCAAACTGATCGAGCGCCTGGGCGTGGCGGTCAGCGACTTCGACGTGATCGAACTCAACGAAGCCTTCGCCAGCCAGGGCCTGGCGGTGCTGCGCGAGCTGGGCTTGGCGGACGATGCGCCCCAGGTCAATCCCAACGGCGGCGCGATTGCCTTGGGTCACCCGTTGGGCATGAGTGGCGCACGCCTGGTACTGACGGCCTTGCACCAGTTGGAAAAGAACGGCGGTAAGAAAGGCCTGGCCACCATGTGCGTGGGTGTCGGCCAAGGGCTGGCGCTGGCTATCGAGCGCGTTTGACTGCCTGCCTTATATAAGAAGAGAACGAGGAACCACCATGAGTGACAAGCCCGGTTACCGGCGCCCGCAAGCGGGCACTCAGCCTGATTACCTGCACCCGGCCTACCAGTCGACCAACACCCGCTCGCCGTCCAAGCCGCTGGTGTTCATTCCCCACTCGCTGTCGGAAATCACCGGCCCGAGCATCGGCGCCGAGTCGATCCAGGAACGGGACAACGACCTGACGGCCCAGCACGAAGGGCAGCCCCAGGGCGAGCGCATCATCATCCACGGCCGGGTTCTGGACGAGAACGGCCTGCCGGTGCCGGGCATCCTGGTGGAGATCTGGCAGGCCAACGCGGCCGGTCGCTACAACCACGACCGTGACCTGCACGATGCGCCCCTGGACCCGAACTTCACCGGCACTGGGCGCACCGTTACCGACGCCGAGGGCTGGTACCAGTTCCAGACCATCAAGCCCGGGGCCTACCCCTGGGGCAACCACCACAATGCCTGGCGCCCGGCGCATATCCATTTTTCGCTGTTCGGACCGAGCATTCTTACCCGCCTGGTGACCCAGATGTATTTCCCTGGCGACCCGCTGCTGGCTTATGACCCGATCTACAACTGCGTGCCGGACACCCGCGCCAAGGAACGCCTGATCGCCAGCTTCGACCTGGAGAAAACCATCCCTTCCTACGCCCTCGGTTACCGTTGGGACATTGTCCTGCGCGGCCGCGACGCCACGCCGATGGAGAAATAACGTGACCCTGACCGCGACTACATCCCACACCGTCGGCCCCTACTACCACATCGGCCTGACCTGGCTGAACCGCGAAGACCTGACCGAGGAAGGCACCCTGGGCGAGCGGGTGGCGATCACCGGCCAGGTGGTGGACGGCAACGGCAACTTCGTCAACGACGCGATGCTGGAAGTCTGGCAAGCCAACGCCGCCGGCAAGTACCGCCACCCCGAAGACGATCAGGCCAAACCCCTGGACCCGAACTTCCAGGGGTTTGGCCGGGTGCCGGTGGACGCCGAAGGGCGCTTTCGCTTCACCACCATCAAGCCGGGCACGGTGCCGGGCCTGAACGGCACGACCCAGGCCCCGCATCTGGTGGTACTGGTGTTCGCCCGCGGTTTGGTCAAGCACCTGCTGACCCGCATCTACTTCGACGGCGAGCCGGCCAACGCCAGCGATCCGCTGCTGGCCTGCGTGCCCGAGGAGCGCCGGGGCACCTTGCTGGCCAAGGCCGATGCTGACGGTCACTACCAGTGGAACGTGATCCTCCAGGGTACTGACGCCGAAACCGTGTTCTTCGACTACTGACCCGGCCTTGTGTGGCCACTGCCGCGGGTTGCGTAGCAGGCGCGGCGGGCTTGAGACCGGCGGAGGTTCGGCTTGAGACCGCCAAGCAAGGCCCTTCGGGCCTTTTCGCAGCCTCGCCGTGGCTTGGCAGCGGCTACAGTCGCTACAGGTTGACAGGGTCGATTGACCTCTGCCCGGGAGCGGGCAGGGCGCTAACCGCAGGGAACGGGAATGTTGCCAAGTGTGTCTAGACTCACACTGTCCCCCATGAGTGAAAAAACCATGACAACAACGACCAGTCACTACACCGGAGAGGAACGCAGCAAAAGGATCTTTGCCATTGTCGGCGCCTCCTCCGGCAACCTGGTGGAATGGTTCGACTTCTATGTCTATGCCTTTTGCGCCATCTATTTCGCCCCGGCCTTCTTTCCCTCCGACGATCCGACGGTGCAGTTGCTCAATACCGCCGGGGTGTTCGCCGCCGGCTTTCTGATGCGGCCGATCGGCGGCTGGCTGTTCGGCCGGGTCGCCGACCGTCATGGGCGCAAGAACTCGATGATGATCTCGGTGCTGATGATGTGCGCCGGCTCCCTGGTGATCGCCTTCTTGCCGACCTACGCCAGCATCGGTGCCTGGGCGCCGTTCCTGCTGCTGGTGGCGCGCCTGTTCCAGGGCCTGTCGGTGGGCGGCGAGTACGGCACCACCGCCACCTACATGAGTGAGGTGGCGCTCAAGGGCCAGCGCGGCTTCTTTGCCTCCTTCCAGTACGTGACCCTGATCGGTGGGCAACTGCTGGCGGTGCTGGTGGTGGTGATCCTCCAGCAGTTTCTCGATGAGGCCGAGCTCAAGGCCTGGGGCTGGCGCATTCCCTTCGTGATCGGTGCCATCGCCGCGGTGATCTCGCTGCTGCTGCGCCGTTCGCTGAAGGAAACCACCAGCAAGGAAATCCGTGAGGACAAGGACGCCGGCAGCATCGCTGCGCTGTTCAAGAACCACTCGGCGGCGTTTATCACCGTGCTCGGCTACACCGCCGGCGGCTCGCTGATTTTCTACACCTTCACCACCTACATGCAGAAGTACCTGGTGAACACCGCGGGCATGCACGCCAAGACCGCCAGCTACATCATGACCGGCGCGCTGTTTCTCTACATGTGCATGCAGCCGCTGTTCGGCATGCTGGCGGACAAGATCGGCCGGCGTAACTCGATGCTCTGGTTCGGTGCCCTGGGTACGCTGTTGACGGTGCCGATCCTGCTGACCTTGAAGACCGTCACCAGCCCGTTCCTGGCCTTTGTGCTGATCACCCTGGCCCTGGCCATCGTCAGTTTCTACACCTCCATCAGCGGCCTGGTGAAGGCCGAGATGTTCCCGCCGCAAGTGCGCGCACTCGGGGTGGGCTTGGCTTATGCGGTGGCCAATGCGATCTTCGGTGGCTCGGCGGAATGGGTGGCCCTGAACTTCAAGAACATGGGCATGGAAAACACCTTTTACTGGTATGTCACGGCGATGATGGCGATTGCCTTCCTGTTCAGCCTGCGCCTGCCGAAACAGGCCGCCTACCTGCACCACGACCTTTGACCTGTGTACCTGTGCCCGGCTCGGGCGCAGGTTTGCCAAGGACTGTTTATGACCCTGACTGCGAGCAATCAGTTGTTCGATGCCTACTTTACTGCCCGGGAAATGCGCGAGGTGTTCTGCGATCAGGGGCGGGTCCAGGCCATGCTCGATTTCGAAGCCGCCCTGGCCCGGGCCCAGGCCCGCGTCGGGGTGATCCCGGCCAGTGCAGTAGCGCCCATCGAGGCCGCCTGCCATGCCGGGCTGTATGACTTCCAGATGCTGGGCGAGGCGATTGCCACGGCCGGCAACTCGGCCATTCCCCTGGTCAAGGCCCTGGGCCGGCAGATCGCCCGCAGCGATGGCGAGGCCGAGCGCTTTGTGCACCTGGGGGCCACCAGCCAGGACGTGATGGACAGCGGGCTGGTGCTGCAACTGCGCCGCGCCATGCACCTGCTGGAGCAGGACCTGGAGCGCCTGGGGGACATCCTTGTTGCCCGGGCCCAACGTTACGCCACGACCCCGATGGCCGGCCGCACCTGGCTGCAACATGCCACGCCGGTGACCCTGGGGATGAAGATCGGCGGCTGGCTGGGGGCATTGACCCGCAGCCGCGAGCGCCTGCAGCAGCTCAAGCCGCGTTTGCTGGTGCTGCAGTTCGGCGGCGCTTCCGGAACCCTGGCGGCTTTGGGCGAGCAGGCCTTGCCGATTGCCCAGGCCCTGGCCGACGAGCTGCAATTGGCCCTGCCGGAGCAGCCCTGGCACACCCAGCGCGACCGCCTGGTGGAGTTCGCTTCGGTGCTGGGCCTGTTGGCCGGCAGCCTGGGCAAGCTGGGGCGGGATATCAGCCTGCTGATGCAGACCGAGGCGGCGGAGGTCTTCGAGCCCTCGGCGCCGGGCAAGGGCGGGTCGTCCACCATGCCGCACAAGCGCAACCCGGTGGGCGCGGCGGTGCTGATCAGCGCCGCGACCCGGGTTCCCGGCCTGCTGGCGACGATGTTTGCCGCCATGCCCCAGGAGCACGAGCGCAGCCTGGGCCTGTGGCACGCCGAATGGGAAACCCTGCCGGAGATCTGCTGCCTGGTGTCTGGCGCGTTGCAACAAGCATTACTGGTGGCCGAAGGCCTGGAGGTCGACAGCGCGCGCATGGCGCACAACCTGGATTTGACCCAGGGCCTGGTGCTGGCCGAAGCGGTGAGCATTGCCCTGGCCCAGCGCCTGGGGCGGGAAACCGCCCACCATCTGCTGGAACAATGCTGCAAGCGCGCAGTGGCCGAGAAACGCCATCTGCGTGGGGTATTGGGGGAGGATCCCCAGGTTACCGCCGAGCTGTCGGCGGCGGACCTGGATCGTCTATTGGACCCGGCGCACTACCTGGGCCAGGCGCAGGCCTGGGTCGAGCGCGCCGTGGCTGAACATTTTGCCTTGAAGGCCTGAAGGAGACTGCTGTGGGATTCGTGAAACTCGCCGAGGGCGAACTGCACTATCAACTCGAAGGGCCCGAGGGCGCGCCGGTACTGGTGCTGTCCAACTCCCTGGGCACCGACCTGCACATGTGGGACAAGCAGATGGCGGCCTTCACCCGGCACTTCCAGGTGCTGCGCATGGACACCCGTGGCCACGGCCGTTCCCTGGTCACCGAAGGTCCCTATAGCATCGAGCAACTGGGCCGCGACGTGGTGGCGCTGCTGGATGCACTGGATGTCCAGCGTGCGCATTTCTGTGGCCTGTCCATGGGCGGGCTGATCGGCCAGTGGCTGGGGATCAATGCCGGCGAGCGTCTGCACAAGCTGGTGGTGTGCAACACCGCGGCGAAGATCGGCGACCCGTCCGTATGGAACCCGCGGATCGAGACCGTGCTACGTGACGGCCAGGCGGCCATGGTGGCGCTGCGCGATGCCTCCATCGCCCGCTGGTTCACCAGCGACTTTGCCGAAGCTCACCCTGACCAGGCCAAGCTGATCACCGACATGCTCGCGGCCACCTCGCCACAAGGCTATGCGGCCAACTGCGCGGCGGTGCGGGACGCGGATTTCCGTGAACAGCTGGGGGCGATCAAGGTGCCCACCCTGGTGATTGCCGGCACTGAAGACGCTGTGACACCACCGTCCGGCGGGCACTTCATCCAGCAGCATGTGGCGGGCGCGGAGTATGCCGAGTTCTATGCTGCGCATCTGTCCAACGTCCAGGCCGGCGACGCTTTCAGCGCCCGGGTCGTGGATTTTCTGCTGGTCTGAGAGTCGATTCAAGGAGCCCTTTGTGGACGAGAAACAGCGTTATGACGAAGGCATGCAGGTTCGCCGCGCGGTGTTGGGCGATGCCCATGTGGACCGCAGCCTCAATGCCCTGACCGAGTTCAACTCGGAGTTCCAGGAAATGATCACCCGCCATGCCTGGGGCGACATCTGGACCCGCCCGGGCCTGCCGCGACACACCCGCAGCCTGATCACCATCGCCATGCTGATCGGCATGAACCGCAACGAGGAGCTCAAGCTGCACCTGCGGGCCGCCGCCAACAATGGGGTGAGCCGCAGCGAGATCAAGGAAGTGATCATGCAGAGTGCGATCTACTGCGGAATCCCGGCGGCCAACGCCACTTTCCACCTGGCGGAATCGGTGTGGGACGAACTGGGCATCGAATCCCGCAGTTGATGCGCCCGGGTTGCACCGCGCGATTTCAGACGGTGGCCAGAATGAACACCCGCTTGAACGGGAACAGCGTCCGGCCATCGCCTTCGGGCGGATAGTAGCGATGTACCCGTGCCAGGTAATGGTTGAGGAAGCATTGTCGTTGCCGCTCGTCCAGGCTCAGGAGTACGGGGCGCAAGGCCGAGACCTTGACCCAGTCGAAGATCGGCGACTGGCCTTCCACGACCTGCAGGTGTTCGGTTTCCCAGATGTCCAGTTCCCGAGTCAGGGGCGCCAGCAAACGGTAGTAGCTATCCAGCGACAGTACCCGGCGCTCGGCCATGAACGCCCGCAGCTCCGGGGTGCCCAGCGGCTTGCCGTCCGGTCCTGCCTGTTCCAGGCTTTCGAGTATCAACTGATACCACAGGGCGTCGCGCCAATTGGGCATATGCGCCGCCAGGCAGCCTCCGGGGTTGAGCTGGTTCAACAGGCGCGGCAGCAGGTGTTCGTGGTCACTCATGAAGTGCAGCACTGCGGCAGCGAACAACAGGTCTGCAGGCTGTTCGGCTTTCCATTGCAGCAGGTCGCACCTGCGCCACAGCGCCTTGATCGGCAGGCAGCTGGCTTCGGCAAGCATTTCCGAGGAGCTGTCCACGCCTGTCAGCTCCGCGTAGGGCCAGCGCTGTGCCAGCAGTTGAGTGGCGATACCTGTTCCGCAACCCAGGTCGTAGATGTGATGGGGTTGCTGCAGGGCGACATGATCCAGTAGCTCGACCGCCGGACGTTCTCGCAGGCGCACGAACTGCTGGTAGGCCTGGGGATCCCATTGGGTGCTGAGGTTCCTGGCCGTGGTCGGCTGAGGCTTGGTACTCATGTAAACATCCTTTTTAAAGTTGTCGTCCAATGACACCCAGGGTTCTGAGGAGCAGGGCTGCGCCACGTCGCGTGTCCTCCTCACGCAGCAGCGAGAGCAGCCCGTACAGGCTGGGAGCGGTACCTTGCGCTGAGGTTTCGGCCTTGGCCATGCGTAGTGCATTGCCCAGCATCCAGCTGGCAGCGGTGGCTTCTTCGAACTGTTGCGCAAGTTTTTCGATCATCGCCTGATCGAGCATGTCGATCAGGTCGCAAAGCAGGGACAACAGGTCGACCATGTTGTCCAGGCGAGCGCTGTCCAGCAGCGGCTGGAGCTTTTTCATCAGGGCTTCCAGGCCTGGCGTGCCGGCGACTTCAGGCTGGGTCGCCCTTGGACCAGGCATGCTTGGATCAAAGCTGTCCATGGCGTTGTCTCCTCCCTGTGCAGGGTCAAAGCATTCCGCGGGCTACGGCCCAGTACAGGCCGCGATTGAATCCGGTGCGCAGCAGGCCACCCAACTTGCTCGACGGGGTGGGCAGAACGTCGTGGGCATAGTCGTACCAAAGGGGCATGCCGGCATTGAGGCCCATCTGCGCGACCGCCTGGACCCTACCGTCATAAATCGCCTCGGGAGAGCCCAGGCGGATTTCTCCGGCAATGTTGTTGGCAATCACCGGGGCCTGGTTGTGGCAAGCACCGCCGGCCTTGCTGATCGGCAGGTCGACGGTATCGCCAATCACATAGACCCGCTCCAGGCCATAGACTTGCAGGGTTTCGTGATGGGTCGGCAGCCAGCCCTCCTGGCCCTGTGCCTGAGACGCGCCGGATTCGAGCACGGCGTCCACGGCCCGGATTGGCGGGGTGGCCATGAGAATGTCGAAAGGCTGCTCAGCGCCTTCCTCCGAGTAGGCGATGCGCCGGTCCGGGTCGACCCTGGCCAGGGTGAAGCCGCGCTGGAAGCGGATGTTCCTCTGTTCGAAGATATCCGGCAGTACCTCGCCGACCGGGCGTTGCAGGAACAGGCAATTGCGCAGTAGCTGCGCGGTGCTGGGGTAGGTGTAGATGATCTCGACCCGATCCCGTACTCCGCGCCGCCGCAGGAAGTCATCGAGCATCAGGGTCGTTTCTACCGGCGCGATGCCGCATTGATGAGGAACATTGGGTGTTTGCGGAAACGACACGGTGATGAACACCCGGCCCTTGTCGATCCGGCTCAGGCGCTGTGCCAGTTGCCGGGCAGGCTGGTATTGGTAGAAGTGGTCGCCGGCTTCCTTGAGCCCCTCGATCCGTTCCGGTGCCGGCACGCAGCCGGTGGCGATCACCAGGAAATCGTAGCCAAGACGCTTGCCGCTGCGAGTGTGCAGGCTCTGGCCGGCAAAATCGAAGCGGGTGACGGGGTCGACCCGGAAGGTTATTTCGGGGCGTAGCAGGGAGCGTTCGGGTCGCTTGAGTTCTTCTTGGAAGAACAGGTTGAACGCCACATACATGAAGGCGGGCTTGTAGAAATGATCCGGCGATTCGGACAGCAGGGTGATTTTGACCTCGTCCCTGAGTATCTCCGGGTAGAGCTTGCTGACCAGTTGATTGGCCAGGATGGTACCGCCTACACCTCCTCCGACAATGACGATGTGCTTGCTCATAACGCAGACCCTCCAAGGCTACGCCAGCTTCACGTACGACATCCGATGGATAACGGAACTGAATCGATAGGTTTCCTTTCCTGGAAGCGAGCACTGCCCGCCTGAAGTGAATACCCCTCTACTTTATCTGTGTATTAGATTTTTTTTACTAAGCCCGACCAGCGGACCTCTCCTTGGGCGCCACGGTTCAAGGCCGACAACTGCAGGGGCCGGCCTTCTGGCTCGGCCCCGTGTTGGAGGGGCTTACAGCAGGCTGAGGGGATAACTGATGATCAGGCGGTTCTCGTCGAACTCGTTGTTGCTGAAGTCCCGGCGCATGGTGGAGTTGCGCCACTTCAGGTTGAGGTTCTTCAGTGTGCCGCTCTGGACCGTGTAGGCCACTTCGCTTTCCCGGCCCCATTCCTTGCCGTCGCTGACGGTGGCGGTGTGCACGTTGCTGCCGCTGATGTAGCGGTTCATCAGGGTCAGGCCGGGAACGCCCAGCGCGGCGAAATTGTAGTCATGGCGCACCTGCCAGGACTTCTCCTTGGCGTTGTCGTAGCTGGCGTTGTAGCTGTCGTTGGCCAGGGTGCCGCCGCTGGTGCCATTGACCCGCATCCAGGCGCTGTCGCCAGTGAGCTTCTGCAGGCCCACATAGAAGGTGTTGCCGCCATATTTGGCCGAGAACAGGCCGGACCAGGTGCGGTTCTCCATGTCGCCGGCGCGGGCGCTGCCGTCTTCCTTGCCATAGAAGAAGCCCAGGTTGGCGCCCAGGGTCCAGTCGCCCAGGGGGTGGCTGTGGATCAGGTTGACGAACTGCTGGCTATAGATGTCCTTGAGCTGGGCATTCCACAGGGCGATCTGGGTGCGCTTGTCGTTGAAGGCATATTCGGCGCCCTGGAAGTTGAAACGGTCGGAGGTGAAGGCCGCTTTGCCGAACATGCTCATGTCACTCATGCTGCTGTCGTCACGCGGGCTGTTGGCGCGGAACTGGCCGCCATAGAGAGTCAGGCCAGCAATTTCCTTCGAGGTGATCTGGCCGCCGCGAAAGGTCTGTGGCAGTGAGCGGCCGTCGTCGGAGCGCAGGATCGGCAGCACTGGCATCCATTCGCCGACCTTGACCTCGGTCTGAGACAGTCGCGCCTTGAAGGCTACTCCCAGGCGTCCGAAGTTGTCCGCCGGGCGGCCGTCGTGATCCAGGGGCAGCAGTTGGGTGCCGCCGGTGCCCTTGCCGCCGTCGAGTTTCAGCGAGTAGAGGCCCAGCACGTCCATGCCGAAGCCGACGGTGCCCTGGGTGAAGCCGGACTTTGCGTCGAGGATGAAGCTCTGGGTCCATTCCTCGGCCTTGCCCTGGGCCTTGGTCGGGTTGGTGAAGTTGCGGTTGAAATAGAAGTTGCGCAGGGTCAGGTTGGCCTGGGCATCTTCGAGAAAGCCCGACTCTGCGGCCAGTGCCGGCAGGGCGGTGCTGCTCAGCGCCAGGGCCAGGAGGCTGGGCAGAAGGTAGGACGGCGGAGTGCTTGGCTTCATTCGTCGGTCTCTCTAATTGTTAGGGGTGCAGCCGGCCAGTGCCGCGCAAAGGGTCTGGGCACAGGTTTCAGGGGAGCAGGGTGGAACCGGAGGTATCAGCCGCAGCGGGCAGGGCGTGGGGGCATGGCATCGGACCTGTTGTTATTGGTGTGTCCAGGTGCCGGGAATGGTGCGTCGCGGATCAGGGCCAATCAATTGGACGAAACACTTTTTGGGCGGTAATCGAACACAAATGTTCCAGTTGGTACATATAAAAAAACCCACCGTCAGGTGGGTTTTTCATATGGCCAGGTGACGCTTCAGAACAGGTGCAGCGCCGGGGCTTTTTCCGCCAGTGGCTCGTTCTTCGCTGTCTGTTCGCTCCAGCCACCGCCGAGGGCCTTGTACAGGTTGACCTCGCTGGTGAGCTGCGACAGGCGATCGGTGATCAGTGCCTGCTGGGCGCTGAACAGCGACCGCTGGGCATCGAGGAAGGTCAGGTTGCTGTCGACCCCGATACGGTAGCGGCGCTCGGCCAGACGATAGTAGTCCTGGTTGGCGTTGACGAAATCACGCTGGGCCTGCAACTGCTGGTTGTAGGTCTGGCGTGCCGCCAGGCCATCGGAGACTTCCTGGAAGGCGGTCTGGATGGATTTCTCGTACTGCGCGACGGTGATGTCTTTCTGGATTTTCGAGTAGTCCAGGCTGGCGCGCAGGCTGCCGGCGTTGAAGATCGGCAGGTTGATCTGCGGCTGGAACAGCCAGGTGCCCGAGCCCCCCTTGAATAGGCCCGAGAGATCCGGGCTCAAGGTACCGGCATTGGCGGTCAGGCTGATGCTCGGGAAGAACGCTGCCCGCGCCGCGCCGATATTGGCATTGGCCGCCTTGAGCTTGTACTCGGCTTCGAGAATGTCCGGACGCCGTTGCAGCAGTTCCGACGGCAGGCCGGCTGGCAGGTCGCTCAGCAGGTCGGCCGAGAGCGGTTGGGCCGCCGGCAGGTTGGCCGGAATCGCCGTGCCCAGCAGCAGGGTCAGGCTGTTTTCATCCTGGGCCACCTGGCGGGTGTAGCGCGCCAGCTGGACCCGGGCGTTTTCCACCGAAGTCCGCGACTGGCTCAGGTCCAGGGCCGAGGCCACGCCCACTTCGTTGCTGCGCGAGGTCAGCCGGTAGCTTTCCTCGTAGGCGGCGAGGGTGTCCTGGGTCAGCTTCAGCAGTTCCTTGTCGGCCTGCCAGGTCATGTAGGCGTTGGCCACGCTGGCCACCAGGCTGATCTGGGTGCTGCGCCGGGCTTCTTCGCTGGAGAAGTAGGTCTGCAAGGCCTGCTCGCTCAGGCTGCGAACGCGGCCGAACAGGTCCAGTTCATAGGCACTGACGCCCACGGTGGCCGAGTACTGGCTGGTGATGCCAGCCTGGCCGGTCTGCGACATGCGCGCTGGTGTGCGCTGCCGGCTGCCGCTGCCGTTGGCCGAAACCGCCGGGAACAGGTCCGCACGCTGGATCTGGTACTGCGCGGCATAGGCATCGATGTTCAGCGCCGCGACCTTGAGGTCGCGGTTGTTTTCCAGAGACGTCTGGATCAGTTGCTGCAGCGCCGGGTCATGGAAGAACTGCCGCCAGCCCTGTTCGGCGGCCGCCACGTTGGCGGCCTCCTTTGGCGAGTAGGCAGGGCCTTGGGGGAACTGCGCCGCCACCGGCGCTTCCGGGCGCTGGTAATCCGGGATCAGCGAGCAACCACTTAGCGCGATGGCGGTGATTGCCAGGGAGAGTAGCGACTTGCTCATTGGCCAGCCTCATTAGGGGTTGCAGTAGTTTCTGACAGGTCCGCTTTCCTGCGGCCCATGGACGATACGGTGACGAAGAACAATGGCACCCAGAAGATCGCCAGGATAGTCGCGGTGAGCATACCGCCGATCACCCCGGTACCGATCGCATGCTGGCTACCCGAGCCGGCGCCCGTGGAGATGGCCAGTGGCACGACCCCGAGGACGAAGGCCAGGGAGGTCATGATGATCGGCCGCAGACGCATCCGGCAGGCTTCCACCGCGGCGTCTACCAGGCTGCGGCCCTGCTCGTGCAGTTCCTTGGCGAACTCGACGATCAGAATGGCGTTTTTCGCCGCCAGACCAATGGTCACCAACAGACCCACCTGGAAGTACACGTCGTTGGACAGGCCGCGCATGCTGGTTGCCATCAGTGCACCGATGATCCCCAGGGGCACAACCAGCATCACTGCGATCGGAATCGACCAGCTTTCATACAGCGCCGCCAGACACAGGAACACCATCAGCAGGGACAAGGCGTACAGCGCAGGTGCCTGGGAGCCCGACAGACGTTCCTCGTAGGACAGGCCGGTCCAGGAGATACCGACACCCGCCGGCAGCTTCGCGGCAATGGCCTCGACTTCGGCCATGGCTTCACCGGTACTGTAGCCAGGGGCCGGGGCACCGAGCACTTCCATGGCTTCCACGCCGTTGTAACGGGCCAGCTTGGGCGAGCCGTAGATCCACTCGCCCTTGGCGAAGGAGGAGAACGGCACCATGGTTCCGGCGCTGTTGCGTACGTACCACTTCTTCAGGTCTTCGGGGCTCATGCGGGCACCGGCCTGACCCTGGATGTACACCTTCTTCACCCGACCACGGTCGATGAAGTCGTTGACGTAGCTACTGCCCAGGGCAATCGACAAGGTGTTGTTGATGTCGGTGAGGGTCACGCCCAGGGCACTGGCGCGCTCGTCGTCGATGGTCAACTGGTACTGCGGTTCATCGTTCAGGCCGTTCGGACGTACCTGGGACAGCACCTTGCTCTGGGCTGCCATGCCGAGGAACTGGTTGCGTGCAGCCATCAGTTTCTCATGGCCGATACCGGCGCGGTCCTGGAGGAACACGTCGAAACCGGTGGCGTTACCCAGCTCCAGTACCGCCGGAGGGGCGAAGGCGAACACCATCGCGTCACGGAAACTGAAGAAGTGCTGCTGGGCGCGGGCTGCCAGGTTGAACACGTTGTTTTCCGCGGAACGCTCGCCCCACGGCTTGAGCATGATGAAGGCCATGCCCGAGCTCTGGCCGCGACCGGCGAAGTTGAAGCCGTTCACGGTGAACACCGAAGCCACGGTGTCCTTTTCCTTGTCCAGCAGGTAGGCGCGCATTTCGTCCACCACCACCTGGGTCCGCTCGGCACTGGAGCCGGCCGGCGTCTGTACCTGGGCGAACAGAACGCCCTGGTCTTCTTCCGGCAGGAACGCGGTCGGGATGCGAGTGAACAGCCAGATCATACCCAGGACGATCAGCACGTAGGCCAGCAGGTACGGAACCTTGTGGCGCAGCATGTTGCCCACGCCGCGTTCGTAGCTCTTCACGCTGCGATCGAAGGTGCGGTTGAACCAGCCGAAGAAGCCGCGCTTCTCGGTGGCGTGTTCGCCTTGCGGTACGGCCTTGAGCATGGTGGCGCACAGGGCCGGAGTGAAGATCAGGGCAACCAGCACCGACAGAGCCATGGCCGAGACCACGGTGATCGAGAACTGCTTGTAGATCACCCCGGTGGAGCCGCTGAAGAAGGCCATTGGCAGCAGTACCGCGGACAGCACCAGGGCGATACCCACCAGGGCTCCCTGGATCTGGCCCATGGACTTTTTCGTCGCCTCCTTGGGCGACAGCCCTTCCTCGTGCATCACCCGCTCGACGTTCTCCACCACGACGATGGCGTCGTCCACCAGCAAGCCGATGGCCAGCACCATGCCGAACATGGTCAGGGTGTTGATGCTGAAACCGGCCGCCGCAAGGATGCCGAAGGTACCCAGCAGTACCACCGGCACCGTCATGGTGGTGATCACCGTGGCGCGGAAGTTCTGCAGGAACAGGAACATCACCAGGAACACCAGGACGATCGCTTCCACCAGGGTTTCAACCACACCCTTGATGGATTCGGTCACCACCGGGGTGGTGTCATACGGGAACACCACCTTCATCCCTTGCGGGAAGAAGGGTTCCAGGTCCTTGATGGTGTTGCGCAGGGCCTTGGCGGTGTCCAGGGCGTTGGCGCCGTTGGCCAGTTTCACTGCCAGGCCGGACGCCGGCTTGCCGTTGAACTGGGCGCTGATGGCGTAGTTCTCGCCACCCAGGCCGACGTCCGCGACATCGCCAAGACGCACTTGCGAGCCGTCCTTGTTGACCTTCAGCAGGATCGCCTTGAACTGCTCGGCAGTCTGCAGGCGGGTCTTGCCGATGATGGTGGCGTTGAGTTGCTGGCCGGGCAGGGCAGGCAGGCCGCCGAGCTGGCCGGACGATACCTGGACGTTCTGCGCGGCAACCGCGGTCTTCACGTCCACCGGGGTCAGGTTGTAGTTGTTCAGCTTGGCCGGGTCGAGCCAGATCCGCATCGCGTACTGGGCGCCGAATACCTGGAAGTCACCGACGCCCGCGGTCCGCGAGATCGGGTCCTGCATGTTCGACACGATGTAGTTCGACAGGTCGTCCTTGGACATGCTGCCGTCCTCGGAAACCACGCCGATCACCAGCAGGAAGTTCTTCACTGCCTTGGTCACGCGGATACCCTGCTGCTGCACTTCTTGAGGCAGCAGCGGAGTGGCCAGGTTGAGCTTGTTCTGTACCTGAACCTGCGCGGTGTCCGAGTTGGTGCCCTGTTCGAAGGTCGCAGTGATGGTCATGCTGCCGTCGGAGTTACTTTCCGAGGACACATAACGCAGGTTGTCGATACCGTTGAGCTGCTGCTCGATCACCTGAACCACGGTGTCCTGCACGGTCTGTGCGGAAGCGCCTGGGTAGGTCACGGAGATGGCGATCGCTGGCGGCGCGATGCTCGGGTACTGGTTGATCGGCAATTTGAGGATCGATAGAGCCCCGACCAACATGATCACCAGGGCGATTACCCAGGCGAAGATCGGACGGTCGATAAAAAATTTCGACATGGTTTACTCCCCTTTGCCGCCTGCAGCTTTGTCAGTTGCCTGTGCAGGGGCCGGGTTCTTCGCTGGAACGTTGGTTGCTTCGCTGGCCTTGACTTCAATGCCCGGCTTGACGAACTGCAGGCCTTCGGTGATCAGGCGATCGCCGGCTTTCAGCCCATCTTCCACCAACCACTGACTGCCGACCGTGCGGCTGGCCTTGAGTTGACGCAGCTCGACCTTGTTATCCGGGCCAACCACCAGGGCGGTCGGGGTGCCTTTCAGGTCGCGCGTCACGCCTTGCTGGGGAGCCAGGATCGCCGCGCTGTTCACCCCGGCTTGCAGTTGGGCGTGGACGAACATGCCAGGCAGCAGGGTGTGCTCAGGGTTCGGGAACACTGCGCGCAGGGTCACCGAGCCGGTGGTTTCGTCCACCGAGACTTCGGAGAATTCCAGCTTGCCGTCGAGCTTGTACTGGCTGCCGTCTTCCAGGGTCAGTTTGACCTTGGCGGCATTGTCGCCGACTTTCTGCAGGCGGCCGCTTTCCAGTTCGCGACGCAGTTCCAGCAGTTCCACCGAGGACTGGGTAACGTCGACGTAGATTGGGTCCAGCTGCTGGATCACGGCCATGGCATCGGCCTGGCCATTGCTCACCAGGGCGCCTTCGGTCACCGAGGAACGGCCGATTCGGCCGGTCAGTGGCGACAGCACTTTGGTGTAGCGCAGGTTGATCTGGGCGCTTTGCAGCGAGGCTTCCGACTGCAGGCGGTTGGCCACGGCAGTGTCGTATTCCTGGCGGCTTACGGCCTGCTCGTTGACCAGTTGCTTGTAGCGATCAGAAATCGACTTGGTCGATTGCAGATTAGCCTCGGCACTCTTCAGCGTTGCCTCATAGACCGATGGATCGATCTGGTAAAGCTGCTGACCTTCCTTGACGTCTCCACCTTCTTTGAACAGACGCTTGAGAATGATCCCGTTTACCTGTGGGCGAACTTCGGCGATGCGGAACGCAGTGGTCCGGCCCGGGAGTTCGGAAGTCAAGGTAAAGGCTTGTGGTTGCAGGGTAACGACGCCGACCTGAGGGGCTTGAGGGGCAGGCGCCGCCTCTTCCTTTTTACATCCGCTGAGCAGCGATGCCAGGGCGACGGCAGTGACCAGAGCGGTAACAGCTGGCTTGAGTTGCATGAAAATCCTCGGGTCAGGCACGCAAGATGCGCACAAGAAAAGTGGAAGGGTAAAAATGCTTGGCTGAGTGGATAAGTAGCTTGCTAAGGAATATACTTACGTTCATGGTTGTTTGTAAATACCCCTGCGGCGTACCCATCCGGTTACAAAAGCCCCTGTAGGTGTTGAATTGTAGGCTGGGCAAACGGCACTCGAGATGCCGTTCCATATTTATTCAGAAGGTCTTCACGCATCGCTGAAAGATCCTGATCGAGGTTTTACTGCCATGGTCCGTCGTACCAAAGAGGAAGCTCAAGAAACTCGCAGCCAGATACTCGAGGCCGCCGAAAAGGCCTTTTACGAGCGTGGCGTGGCGCGTACCACCCTGGCCGACATCGCGGCGCTGGCGGGAGTCACGCGAGGTGCCATCTATTGGCACTTCAGCAACAAGGCCGATCTGGTGCAGGCCATGCTCGACAGCCTGCGTGAACCTTTGGATGAAATGGCCGCGGCCAGTGAGAATGTAGATGAAATGGACCCGTTGGGCTGCATGCGCAAGCTGCTCATTCATTTGTTTCATCAAGTTGCCCTGGACCCGAAAACCCGACGCATCAATGAAATCCTGTTTCACAAGTGCGAGTTCACCGACGAAATGTGCGACCTGCGCCGCCAGCGTCGCGCTGCCAGCCTGGACTGCAACGTACACATCGAGCTGGCGTTGCGTAATGCAGTGAATCGTGGGCAATTGCCCGAGAATCTCGATGCGGCGCGGGCAGCTATCACGTTGCATGCGTTCATCGATGGCATTCTCTACCAGTGGTTGCTGGCCCCTGACAGCTTCGCCCTGCACACCGAAGCAGAGCGCTGGATCGACATCGGGCTGGATATGCTGCGCTTGAGCCCCAACCTCCGTCATTAAGACAAAATGCGTAATTGAGTCCGGTTGTGTCAACATTTAAGGCGAGGGACGTTCATACCCGGGGTCGCACTTCACAATGGGGTGCTTTTATATACGGGCTTGCTGCAGGTTGATAGATAGCGAGCTACGTATTTTGTAGGGATTTTGTTGCGGGTGTGTGAATGAGTGTGAGCCCTTCACCGTTCAACGGCGCGGAACACCCCATCAAGGGGATCGCCCTGATCTGCCTGGCGGTCCTGCTGTTTGCCAGCCACGACACGTTATCCAAATACCTGTCGGCTTTTTATCCCATCGTCATGGTGGTCTGGGCCCGCTATGTGGTGCACACCCTGTTGATGCTGGTGGTCTTCGTGCCGCGCAGTGGTTTCTCTGCGGTGGTGCGCACCAAGCGCCCCGGGCTGCAATTGCTGCGGGCCCTGTGCCTGATCGGCACCAGCCTGCTGTTCACCACCGGCCTGCGCTATATACCCCTGGCAGAAGCGACCGCGGTCAACTTCCTGGCGCCCTTGCTGGTGACTGCCCTGTCGGTGCCGTTTCTGGGGGAGCGGGTCAGTCGCGCCCAGTGGCTGGCAGTGCTGGCGGGGTTCGTCGGGGTGCTGATTGTGGTGCGTCCCGGTGGCGCGTTGTTCACGCCGGCAATCCTGCTGCCGCTGGGGTCGGCGCTGTGCTTCGGCTTCTACCAGTTGCTGACCCGCAAGCTCAGTGGTGTCGACAGCCCGACCACTAGCAACTTTCTCACCGGGATCCTCAACAGCCTGATCATGAGCGCGCTGCTGCCGTTCTTCTGGAGCACGCCGACGTTGGTTCATGGGCTGTTCATGATCGGCCTGGGCACCTGCGGCATGCTCGGCCACATGTTGCTGACCCAGGCGTTCCGCCATGCCGCGCCGGCGATGCTGGCGCCTTTCAGCTATGGGCAGATTCTTTTCGCCGGGCTCTTTGGCTACCTGATCTTCGACCATACCCCGGACCAGTACGCCCTGGTCGGTATCGCGGTCATCTGCCTCAGCGGCCTGGCGGTGGCCTGGGCCCAGCGCAAACGCTGAATGGCTTTCTGTAGCCCCTGCCGCAGTCCGCGACAAGGTCCGCAGGACCTTCATCGAACTTGAGATGATCGCGCCCCTTCGGGGCGACCGTGCGTACGCGGCCCGAGCCTGCGGCAGCGGCTACAACGAATGTGCAGGCCATGAAAAAGCCCCGGCTCGCGAGAGTCGGGGCTTTTTATCGAGCGATGCAGGCTTACAGAGTCGGGTAGTCGATATAGCCGACCGGGCCCTTGCCGTAGAAGGTTTCCGGGTGCGCTTCGTTCAACGGCGCATCGGCCTTCAGGCGGGCTGGCAGGTCCGGGTTGGCGATGAAGGGCACACCAAAGGCCACGGCGTCAGCCTTGCCAGCGGCCAGCCAGGCGTTGGCGCTGTCCTTGGTGAAGCGTTCGTTGGCGATGTAGGGGCCGCCGAAGGCTTCTTTGAGTTGCGGGCCCAGGCTGTCGGCGCCTTCTTTCTCGCGGGAGCAGATAAAGGCGATACCGCGTTTGCCCAGCTCCCGAGCGACGTAGGTGAAGGTCTCCGCCAGGTTGGCATCACCCATGTCATGGGAGTCGGCACGTGGTGCCAGGTGCACGCCTACCCGGCCGGCACCCCAGATCTCGATGGCCGCGTCGGTGACTTCCAGCAGCAGGCGGGCACGGTTTTCCAGGGAGCCGCCGTACTGGTCGGTACGCTGGTTGGTGCTGCTTTGCAGGAACTGGTCCAGCAGGTAGCCGTTGGCGCCGTGGATTTCCACGCCGTCGAAACCGGCGGCCTTGGCATTTTCCGCGCCGACCCGGTAGGCGTCGACGATGTCGGCGATCTCAGCGGTTTCCAGGGCCCGCGGAGTTGGGAAGTCGGCCAGTGGGCGCACCAGGCTGACATGCCCCTTGGGCTGGATGGCGCTGGGGGCCACCGGGGTTTCGCCGTTCAGATAGGACGGGTGGGAGATGCGTCCGACGTGCCACAGCTGCAGGAAGATCTTGCCGCCGGCGCCGTGTACTGCCTTGGTCACATTGGCCCAGCCACGCACCTGGTCGTTGGACCAGATGCCGGGGGTGTCCGGGTAGCCCACGCCCATGGGGGTCACCGAGGTGGCCTCGCTGAGGATCAGGCCGGCGGAAGCCCGTTGTACGTAGTACTCGGCCATCAGCGCATTGGGTACGCGGCCGGCATCGGCGCGGCAGCGGGTCAGCGGCGCCATGATGATGCGGTTGGACAGTTCGAGATCGCCGAGTTTGATCGGATCAAAGAGAGTCGTCATGGAATGCAGCCTTCTTTAAGGGATAGGGAGAGGATCAGTGGGTTGCAGGAGCCAGTTCGGCGTTACCGCCCTGGCGAAAGGTAATCAGCGTCACCAGCAGGGCCAGGATCGCCAGGGCCGCAGCCGCCAACGGCACGCTGGTCAGGCCGAAGCCGTGGGCGATGACGCTGCCGCCGACCCAGGCACCCAGGGCATTGCCGATGTTGAAGGCGCCGATGTTCAGGGTCGAAACCAGGTTCGGTGCGGCCTTGCCGAAGGTCACTACGTTGACCTGCAACGCCGGCACTGCGGCAAACGAAGCGGTGGCCCAGAGGAACAGGGTGATCTCGGTGGGGATCAGCGCCACGCTGGTCCAGGTCAGTACGGTGGAGACCACGGCCATGGCCGCGAACACGCCGATCAGGGTGGCGCCCAGGCGCTTGTCCGCCAGTTTGCCGCCGATGATGTTGCCCAGGGTCAGGCCCAGGCCGATCAGCAGCAGGGTCCAGGTCACGCCCTTGGGCGAGACACCGGTGACATCACCGAGCAGCGGTGCAACGTAGGTGAAGAGGGTGAACATCGATGCGGCGAACAGCGCGGTCATGCTCAGGGACAGCCAGATACCCGCGCCCTTGAGGGCCGCCAGCTCCGCACGCATGTCGAGTTTTTCCTCATCGCGCTTGGCCGGCAGGAAGCGCAGCAGGCCGATCAGCGCCACTACGCCGATCACCGTCACCACCCAGAAGGTCGAGCGCCAGCCCGCTGCCTGGCCCAGGGCGGTGCCCAGGGGCACGCCAAGGACGTTGGCCAGGGTCAGGCCGGTGAACATCAGGGCCACGGCCGAAGCGCGCTTGTTGGCGGGCACCAGGCCGGCGGCCACCACTGAACCGATACCAAAGAAGGCACCGTGGCACAGCGCGGTGATCACCCGGGCAAACATCAGCACGTTGTAATCACTGGCCAGTGCACACAGCAGGTTGCCGACAATGAAGATTCCCATCAGCGCCACCAGGGCTGCCTTGCGGGGCAGGCGGGCAGTGGCCAGGGCCATGAAGGGCGCGCCGATGGCCACCCCAAGGGCGTAGCCGGTGACCAGCCAGCCGGCGCCGGGAATCGACACCCCGAGGTCCGCCGCCACATCGGGCAGCAGGCCCATGATGACGAACTCGGTGGTACCGATGGCGAAGGCACTCAAGGCCAGGATGAGAAGCGAAAGGGGCATTGTCGGGTCCTTGTCAGGTCAGAGCTGTTGGCTCATTTGCGTGAGGAACTGCTGGATGGTTTCCTCGTTGCGTTTGAAAAAATGCCATTGGCCGACTTTTCGGCTGCTGATCAGGCCTGCGCGTTGCAAGGTGGCGAGGTGGGCGGACACGGTCGACTGCGACAGGCCGCAGCGTTGGTCGATCTGCCCGGCGCAGACGCCGTGCTCATTGCTGTGAGCCTGATCGGGAAATTCGACAGTCGGGTCTTTCAGCCAGTGCAGGATTTCCCTGCGAACCGGATGTGCCAGGGCTTTTATTATTTCGTCGAGGTCGAGGGACATGGCGGTGCTCGTTTTTTGTGAAACGTTGTATCGCGATGAAGCGAAATTTAAATCGTTATTTCGCGATATACCAATATGATTTTGGTCTTAAATCATTACTTATCGGTATATCGGGTTATAACGATATGTTGGTCGCAGTGCTAAGCTGCGTCCATGAATTATCTCGCACATCTGCACCTTGGCGGCCAGCGCCCGGGTCAATTACTCGGCAGCCTGTATGGCGATTTCGTCAAGGGACGCCTGCAAGGGCAGTTTTCGCCCGAGGTCGAGGCGGCGATCCAGCTGCATCGGCGCATCGATACCTACACCGACAGTCACCCGCTGGTGAGTGCGGCGCTGTCGCGTTTCTCCCTGACGCGAAGGCGTTACGCCGGCATCGTCATCGACGTGTTCTTCGACCATTGCCTGGCCCGGGACTGGCAGCATTACGCCGACCGGCCCCTGCCGCTGTTCACCGCCGAGGTGTACCGGGTGCTGGCGGCCGAGCCGCAGTTGCCGGCGCGGCTGGCGCAGATTGCGCCTTACATGGCGGCGGATGACTGGCTGGGTTCCTATCGCGAGTTCGCGGTGCTGGAGCAGGTGTTGCGGGGGATTGCCCGGCGCCTGTCACGGCCAGAGGAGCTGACCGCGGCGATGGTCGAGCTGGAACGGCTGTATGAACCGTTGAGCGAAGACTTCCGCGCTTTCTACCCGCAATTGCAGGCATTCGCCGCGCAGCACATCCAATTGCCCTGACTCACGATGGCTGTTGTAGGAGCTGGCTTGCCAGCGAAGGTGCTCTCATGACCGACGCAGGTTTCAAGGTCCTTTTCGCCGGCAAGCCGGCTCCTACAGAGAGTTTCAGGCTGCGACCAGTTCGCCGTTGCGGCGTGGTTCGGCGGGCAGCATGACATCACCGAACAGCGCCTTCTGCACTGCTTGCTGGGCCTGGAAGGCCAGCGCCGCACGTTCCTGGCCCTGGCAGGCAATCGGCTTGAGCAGGTGGATCTCCACCTGGCCCCGGTCATTGGCGAACAGGCGCATCAGGTGCGAGAGCAGATCGTCGTCGCCGATGAAGGGCGCCAGGGTATCGATCTGGCCGTCGCGCAGGTAACGGATCGCCACCGGTTGCAGGCAGACGTCGGCATCTATGGCGCTGGCCAGCAAGCGCCCGTGGAAGGTGCGCAGGCCACGGCCATCGGTGGTGGTGCCTTCGGGGAACAGCAGCAGTGGGTGTTGCTCCTGCAGATGCCGGGTCATCTGCTTGCGGATCAACTGGCTGTCACCGGCGCCGCGGCGGATGAACAGGCTGCCGGCCTTGGCGGCCAGCCAACCGGCCACCGGCCAGGTGCGCACTTCGGCCTTGGACAGGAAGGACAGCGGCGTCAGCATGCCCAGCAGCGGGATATCGGTCCAGGACACATGGTTGCTGATCCAGAGCATCGGTTGGCGGGGCAGCTCGCCATGCACCGAGACCTGAAAGGGCAGGGCATTGCTCAAGCGTGCCATGAAGAAGCGCGACCAGCGCTGGCGCCGGACCATGGAGTTGGCGACCCCCAAGCGCTCCAGCAAGCCGAAGATACTGGCCATGCTCAGGCCCAGCGCCACCACCAGCAGTACTCGGGCGATGCGCCCGTAGACCCGCAGCCGGCGCATCAGACCGCCGCCTTGAAGTGCCGGGCGTAGCGCGGGCACAGCTCGTCGCGCTTGAGCAGGATGAACACATCGGCGACCTGGAAATCCTCGTCCCAGCACGGCTCGCCGCAGATCTTCGCGCCCAGGCGCATGTAGGCCTTGAGCAGGGGCGGCATCTCGGCGATCACATTGGACGGAATGTCCAGGCTCGGCAGCGGGTTCTTCGGCTCGGCCCGCAGGTGCTCGGTGCACAGGTAGCGCTCGCGCAGGCGCTGCATGATCGCCTGGGCCTGCACGCCGCCGTCCTGCATGGGAATGCTGGCGCAACCCATCAGGTAGCTGTAGCCACCCTGATTGAGCACTTCCGCCAGTTCGCCCCAGAGCACGGCGATGGTGCCGCCGTTGCGGTAGGCCGGGTCGACGCAGGTGCGGCCGATCTCCAGAATCGGCCCCTTGAGCTGCACCAGGCCGTGCAGGCTGAATTCTTCTTCGCTGTAGAAACGCCCCAGGCTGCTGGCGGCCTGGTGGTCCAGCAGGCGGGTGGTGGCCACCAGGCGCCCGGTGTTCAGGTCGCGCACACCGATGTGGCTGCAATGAACGTCATAGTCATCCATGTCCAGACCCAGTTCCGCGCCCTTGAGCTTGGCGTTGAACTCGCCACTGAAGACGTTGAAACGCAGGGCCTGGGCTTCTTGCAGAGCCTTCGCGCCGATCAGGCGTTCGGCTTGCAGGCGGCGTTCAGTGCCGGTGTCGCTGATGCGGGCGATCTGAGTCATCGTGAATCTCCGTGCGGGCTACTGACCCGCCTTGGGTTGCAGCCAATCGACTTTGTTGTGCAAAGTCAGGCTATGTAGCCCCGGTGTCATCGCCATGAAGCTTTGGTGATGCTTATATGACAGCCCCTGAGGACCTTCGAATGCCCTGGCAAGCCCTGCTCGAGAGCCGTGAACGATTGCCCGCCAACCCCGACCTGGCCGAGGGCTACGGGGCTTTGCTGGCGCACCTGGGCAACGTCACGCCCTTCGAACTGGCGGTGCGCGGCGGGCGCTTGATGGCCACCCCGGGGCTGGCCTTCCTGGTGGGCTACCAGGCGGCATTGCGCATGTTGTGGCCCAGCGCGCCGTCCAGTCTGGGGGCTTTATGCGCGACCGAACGCCGCAGCCTGCGCCCGGCGGACATGCAGACCCGCCTGGAGGATCTGCGCCTGCACGGGCGCAAGGATTTCGTCACCGCCGGCGATGCCGCCGACTGGCTGCTGGTGGCGGCTCGCTGCGAAGCCCCGGGGGAGCGCGCAGCCCTGCGCCTGACGGTGGTCTATCCCGGCGAGCCCGGGGTCAAGGTCCAGACCCTGCCCGCCATTGCCCTGATGCCGGAGATCAGCCACGGCTGCCTGGAGCTGGACAACGCCGCCTGCGAGTTGCTGGCCGGCGACGGCTGGGATGCCTACGTCAAGCCGTTCCGCACCCTGGAAGACATCTATGTCCTGAGCGCCATGCTGGCCTGGCTGTATGGCGTGGGGCAGGACAGCGGCTGGCCGCAGCCCTTGCAGTTGCAACTGCTGGGCTTGCTGGCCGGCTGTGCCGAAGCCAGCCGGCAGAACCCGGCGCTGAGCAGCGGGCACATTCTGCTGGCGGGCCTGTTCGTGCAGTTCGAGGCGCTGAAACCCGAGATCGGCATTGCCTTCGCCCAGGGGCCACAGCTCTGGCGCGAGCAATGGACCCGCGACCAGGCCCTGCTGGACCTCGCCGCCAGCGCTCGCGCACAGCGCCTGGCCAAGGCCCTGGCCTCCCTGTAGGAGCCGGCTTGCCGGCGAAGGTTGTCGCGAAACGGTCATGTGCCCGCAATAGGCTCGGCCCCAGACGGCTCTCGAGTGTCCTTCATGCCCAAAGCTTGGTTGCTGCTGGCCCTGCTTCTATTACTCAGCCTGCCGGCCCGGGCCGAGGAGTGGCCGGCGCTGCAATGGAGCCAGGGCACGCCAGCCAGCGGCCCGGCGTTGCAGGCCCTGGAGGATTACGCCTTTGTGCCCCGGGACGATGAGTCTCGCCAGGGCGTTCGCACCGACGCCTTGCTGGTTATCCGCGACGGTCGACGGCTCTACGAGCGCTACGCCGGGGCAACCGGGCCACAGACGCCCCATCTCGCCTGGTCTGCCAGCAAGAGCCTGCTGGCGGTGCTGCTGGGGGTGGCCTTTGGCGAGGGGCGCTTCCAGTTGCAGGACCCGGCGGCGAAGTTCTACCCGCCGCTCAAGGCCCATCCCGACATCACCCTGGCGGACTTGATGCACTGGGCCTCGGGCCTGGATTGGCAGGAAGACTATGAATACGCCCCTCTCAACTCTTCGGTGGTGGCCATGCTCTACACCCGCGGGCACCGGGACATGGCCGCCTTCACCGCGCAACAGGCTGCCTCCGGCCCGCCGGGCCAGGTGTTTCGCTATTCCAGCGGCGACAGCAACCTGCTGGCGGCCAGCCTGCGGGGCATGGTGGGGGAGGGGCAGTATGCGGACTATCCCTGGCGTGCCCTGTTCGAACCCCTGGGCATCACCCAGGCAGTGTGGGAGCGGGATGCTGCTGGCACTTTTGTCGCTTCCTCGTACCTCTACCTGACGGCCCGCGATCTGGCTCGCATTGGCCTGCTGATGCAGCGCGATGGCCGTTGGCGCGACCGGCAATTGCTGCCCAAGGCCTGGGTCGAATTCTGCCGCACGCCCTTTCGTGGCTATCGGGCCAACCAGGACGTGGCCGTGGCGGGCGGGCACTGGTGGCTCAACCGCGAGGTGGACGGGGCGCCACGGCCCTGGCCGGATGCCCCCGCCGATACCTACGCCGCGCTGGGACACTGGGGCCAGGCGCTGTATGTGCTGCCGGCGCAGCGCCTGGTGATCGTGCGCTATGGCGACGACCGTGACGGCAGCTACCAGCACAATGAACTGCTCAAGCGGGTGCTGGCCGCCTTCGCCACGCCGGAGCAGCCATGAAGCCCTGGCCCTTGATCCGTCGGCGTCCGCTACTCAGCCTGCTGGCGCTCGGGCTGCTCCTGCTCCTGCTGCTGGGCTGGGGCTGGCAGCAGCGGGTGGCGTTGCAGGCCTTCCCGGACATCCTCGGCGCCTACACCGCCAAGGAGTACTGCTCCTGCCGTTACGTCATGCAACAACCTGCCGACTACTGTCGCGCCTACGTGCGCCAGTACCTGCCCACCAGCGCTTTTCTCGATGAGCCGCAGCCCCGTCGTGTCACTGCCAGCGCGCTGGGGCGCACCCATAGCGCGGTCTGGCGCAGTGCCCGTGAAGGTTGCCGCCTGGACCCCTGACCGGGGTCGAAACGATGGCGGCAGCTTTGTGTTCCATCCAGTGGAACCACATTTGATTGTCCTGTGCCCCGGCTCGCGGTTATCTGACGCAGAGCTTCGAGCACGCCCTGGCCCTCGTGCAGCGCTCCGAAAAAAAGAACGGGAACCCACCCGACCCAGAGGAGATACGCCATGACCCGACACCAGCACATTCTTGCCTGGCTCAACGATGTCGCCAGCGACCTGCGGGCCATCCGCCAGGACATTCACGCCCACCCCGAGCTGGGTTTCGAGGAAAACCGCACCGCGGCGCTGGTGGCCCGCAGCCTTGAAGAGTGGGGTTATGAAGTGCACACCGGCGTGGGCCGCACGGGCGTCGTAGGGGTGCTGCGCAACGGCAGCAGCCCCCGCACCCTGGGCCTGCGGGCCGACATGGACGCCCTGCCGATCATCGAGAACACCGGGGTGCCCTACAGCAGCCGCTACAGCGGTTGCATGCACGCCTGCGGGCATGACGGCCACACCACCCTACTTCTCGGGGCGGCCCGTTACCTGGCGGCGACCCGGCAGTTCGACGGCACCCTGAACCTGATCTTCCAGCCGGCGGAGGAGGGCCAGGGTGGCGCCGAGGCCATGCTTGCCGACGGCCTGCTGGAGCGTTTCCCCTGTGATGCCCTGTTTGGGCTGCACAACATGCCGGGGCTGCCGGCCGGGCACCTGGGCTTTCGCGAAGGGCCGATGATGGCCTCCCAGGACCTGCTCAACGTGATAGTCGAAGGCGTCGGCGGCCATGGCTCCATGCCGCACCTGACGGTAGACCCGCTGGTGGCAGCGGCGAGCATGGTCATGGCCTTGCAGACAGTGGTAGCGCGCAACATCGATGCCCAGGAAGCCGCGGTGGTCACCGTCGGTGCCCTGCAAGCGGGCGAGGCGGCCAACGTCATTCCCCAGCAGGCCCTGCTGCGCCTGAGCCTGCGGGCCCTCAACGCACCGGTGCGCGAGCAGATGCTGGAGCGCGTCAAGGCCATTATCCGCACCCAGGCCGAGAGTTTCGGTTGCTCGGTCAGCATCGAGCATCGCCCGGCCTATCCGGTGCTGGTCAACAGCCCGGAGGAAACCGAGTTCGCCCGCAAGATCGGTGTCGAGCTGGTGGGGGCCGAGGCGGTCAACGGCAATACGCCGAAGCTGATGGGCAGCGAAGACTTCGGCTGGATGCTGCAGCGCTGCCCGGGCAGTTACCTGTTCATCGGCAACGGCGTGGCCCAGCCGATGGTGCATAACCCGGGTTACGACTTCAACGACGACATCCTCCTTACCGGCGCGGCCTATTGGGGCGCCCTGGCGGAAAGCTGGCTCAAACCGTCCTGACCCTTCCTGTTCCTGTGTCCCTGACTGCCCCGGGCGTGTTGTAGGCGCCCGGCACTTTAGCGAGCCCGCCAGAAGGCTCAAAAGTCTCCAAGGAACATCCCATGAGCGTCTCGACTCCCTCTGTTTCCAGGACCCGGCAGGTGGTTGCCGCCGTGGTCGGCAACGCCCTGGAATGGTACGACTTCATCGTCTACGGCTTTCTCGCCAGCTTCATCGCTCGCCAGTTCTTTCCCGCGGAAGACGAATACACCTCGCTGCTGATGGCCCTGGCCACCTTCGGCGTGGGTTTCTTCATGCGCCCGGTGGGCGGTGTGCTGCTGGGGATCTATTCCGATCGCAGGGGCCGCAAGGCGGCGATGCTGGTGATCATCCAACTGATGACCCTGGCCATCGCGATGATCGTGTTCGCCCCCAACTATGCGGCCATCGGTATCGGAGCGCCGCTGCTGATCGTGGTGGCACGCATGCTCCAGGGCTTTGCCACCGGTGGCGAGTATGCCAGCGCCACGGCCTACCTGGTGGAGAGTGCGCCGCCCCACCGCAAGGGCCTTTTCGGCTCCTGGCAGTTGGTAGGGCAGTGCCTGGCGGTATTCAGCGGGGCGGCGATGGTGGCGGCGGTGACCCATTTCTTCTCGCCCCAGACCCTGGAACTCTGGGGCTGGCGCCTGCCATTCGTGATCGGCCTGTTGATCGGTCCGGTGGGGCTGTGGATCCGCAAGTACATGGAAGAGCCGCAAGCCTTTGTCGAGGCACGCAAGCAGGTGCGTGGCAAAGGGCCCGGGTTGTGGCAGGTGGTATCGGCCTATCGCCGAGCGATCCTGGTGTCCATGTGCATGTGCTGCGGGGGCACCGTGTCCTTTTATGTGGTGCTGGTGAACATGCCGACCTTTGCCCACACCAACCTCGGCCTGCCCCTGGATCAGGTGCTGTTGGTGCAGATGTTCGCCGTGGCCCTGATGACCCTGGTGATTCCCTTTGCCGGGGCCTTGTCGGATCGCATTGGGCGACGTCCAGTGCTGATGGCGTTCACCCTGGCGTTTTTTGTCATGGTCTATCCCTTGTATGTGTGGGTCGCTGCGGCGCCGTCCATCGAGCGCCTGCTGGCGATGCAGATGCTGCTGTGCGGGGCCATCGGCGGTTTCTTCGGCCCCGGCCCCACGGCCCTGGCCGAGCAGTTTCCCATCGAGGTGCGTTCCACCGGAGTGTCGGTGGCGTATAACGTCACGGTCATGCTGTTCGGTGGCTTTGCGCCGTTGATCGTGACCTGGCTGAGCAAGGTCATGGCCACGCCGGTGGCACCAGCCTTCTATGTCCTGCTGACCTCGGTCCTCAGCCTGCTGGGTACCTACTGCATGTATGACGCGGTCAGAGACGAAAAACCCGATGCCGTGAGCCTGGGAGGTGAGTCTTGATCAACCCCGCAGAACCATCGATTAATGCGTCGATTGTCGACCTGGACGCCCTGGCGCTGTCCCGGGCCATCCATGCCCGCGAGCTGTCCTGCCGCGAAGTAATGCAGGCCTACCTGGCGCAGATCGAGCGCTGCAATCCACTGGTCAATGCCCTGGTCTCGCTGGGGGACCCCGAGGCCCTGCTGGAGCAGGCCGACGAGCGAGACTGGCAGTTGGCCCAGGGCCAGTCCATGGGCTGGATGCACGGCATGCCCCAGGCGATCAAGGACCTGGCGGCCACCGCCGGGATGACCACCAGCATGGGTTCGCCGCTGTTTGCCGAGCATGTGCCCCAGGAGGATGCCATCAGCGTGGCGCGGGTCCGGGCCAGTGGCGCGATCATCGTCGGCAAGAGCAACGTGCCCGAGTTCGGCCTGGGCTCCCATACCTACAACCAGTTGTTCGGCACCACGGGCAACGCCTACGACAGCACCCTGTGTGCCGGTGGCAGCAGCGGCGGGGCCGCGGTGGCTCTGGCCCTGCGCATGCTGCCGGTGGCCGACGGCAGCGACATGATGGGCTCGTTGCGCAACCCCGCAGCCTTCAACAACGTGTTCGGCATGCGCCCCTCCCAGGGCCGGGTGCCGTTCGGCCCGACCCCGGAACTGTTCGTGCAGCAGTTGGCCACCGAAGGTCCCATGGGGCGCACGGTGGCCGACGTGGCGCGGCTGTTGGGCACCCAGGCCGGGTTTGACGCCCGGGCGCCTCTGTCGCTGAAGGACCCATCGGCGCAACCGGAGGCGGCGCTGCAACGAAATGTGAAGGGCCTGCGCCTGGGCTGGCTGGGGGACTACAACGGCTACCTGGCCATGGAGCAGGGCGTACTGGGCCTGTGCGAAAAGGCCCTCGGGGATTTCGCCAGCCTGGGCTGCGAGGTGGAAAGCTGCCAGCCGGACTTTTCCCTGGCCCAGCTCTGGGATTGCTGGCTGGTACACCGCCACTGGCTGGTCCAGGGCTCCCTGGGGGCGCTGTACGACGACCCGGACAAGCGCCGCTGGCTCAAGCCGGAAGCGTGCTGGGAAGTGGAGGGCGCGGCGAAGCTGAGCGCGGCGGATGTGTATCGCGCTTCCCAGAGCCGCAGCGACTGGTATCGCGCGTTGCAGCGCCTGTTCGAGCGTTACGATTTCCTGCTGCTGCCCACCGCCCAAGTGTTCCCTTTCGATGCACGGCAAGCCTGGCCGCGGCAGATCGATGGGCAGGAAATGGACACTTACCACCGCTGGATGGAAGTGGTGATCGGCCCGACCCTGGCCGGCTTGCCCAGTATCAGCATTCCGGTGGGTTTCAACCTGGCCGGTTTGCCCATGGGGCTGCAGATCATCGGTCCGGCCCAGGCCGACCGCGCCGTGCTGCAATTGGCTTACGCCCATGAGCAGCTCACGCAGTGGGTGCGGCAGCGGCCGCCGGGCAACCTGCGGTAATCAAACGGGTGTGGTCGCCCAGGTCCGCGGGCCCGCATCTTGCTGGGTAAAACCTTTTCCTCAGTCAGGGAGCTCGGACATGGCCAGCAAGGTAGAAACCGGCAGCGTGCGCTCAGTGGAGCGGGCCCTGGCCATTGTCGAGCTGATCGGCCAGCACCAGGCCCTGGGCCTGGAGGAGCTGCACTACCTGACGGGCCTGGCCAAGGCCACGGTATCGCGCATGCTGCTGACCCTGCAGGAACAGGGCTGGATCTATCGAGGCCTGAGTGACCGGCGCTACCGCCTGAGCGCCCGGAGCCTGTTCGGTGACAGCCGGCAGCGCTTCAAGCGCCAGATGGTGGAGCAGGCGGCGCCCTGGTTGCTGGAATTGAGTGCACGTACCGGGTTGGTCACCGACCTGTCGAGCTTCGACGGCGAGAGCCTGGAGGTCCTGGAAAGTGCGGTGCCCGAGGTATTGCGCAAGCGCTACCCGAGCAACAGCCGGATTGTCGGCCAGCATGCCAGCCTGTTTCATTCGGCCATGGGCAAGGCCTGCCTGGGGGCCCTGGCCAGTGCAGAAGTCGAGCGTCTGGCCGAGCAGGAGCAGGTGCCGGCCGAAGCCCGGCAACAGTGCCTGGAATCCCAGCACCTGGGGTTCGGCCAGCGCACCGAAGGGCACTGGGAATACCCGGTGCGCCTGCCGTTCCTGATCCGCGCCGTGGCCTTGCCGCTGCAGGCCGAAGGCCGGGTGATCGGCAGTATCGCCCTGCACTGGCCGCGGGACCTGGCCTGTGTCGAACAGGTGCGCAACCGCCACCTGTGGCTACTGGCGGAAACCGTCGAGCAGGTGCAGAAAGACATCGCCTGAAACCTCTCGCTCGGGCATTCCGGCTGCCCTGATCGTGCTGTGCGGACAACGCTCTCCTCAGACACCGGGTTCCATTCTGCGGAACCAGTGCCCATTGCCCTTTGCCCCGCTGCTCCGAGAATGAAGCCTGGTCCGCCTTCGGCGGCCATGACGCCAATTCCAATAATAAGAACAGGTGATCTCATGCGGGCTGAGCAACGTTATCTGAGCGGGCTGTTGTGTTGTCTGGTGGCTGGTGGGGCCTTGGCCGAGGGCTTTTTCGAGGACAGCCTCAGGTCCTTGCGTTACAGCCAGTCCTACTGGAAGGAAAACGACGGGGGAGGGTTCGGTCCGACCCGGGATGAATGGGTACAGGCCACCCAGTTCAGCTTCAGTTCCGGCTGGTATCGCGAGGTGCTGGGTCTCGACTACAGCTATGGCCTAGCCGATGCCTTGCACGTAGGGCGAGACGCCAACAACATCAGCAACCTGCGAGCCGACCGCAGCGTGCAGCAGCCCCATGGCATCGCCAAGCCCCTCGAGCTGTACCTGCGTGGGCGCTGGGTGGATGAAGCCGGAACCGTCAGCGCCGGAGTGGGGAAAAAAAGCCGGCAATACCAGCTTTACCGCGACGATCGCTATTCGCGCATCCTGCCGGCGGCCACCCTGGGCCAGGACCTGAGCTACGAGCGTGGCGCGCTGAGCCTGAACTTCAGCCGCATCGACGGTTTCAGCCCGCGCAACGACTCGGGCTGGAGCCAGGACCTGCGCAACTATCGAGGGCAGCGGATCGATGACCTGAGGCTCTATGCCCTGGGTCATGTGTTGCCTGGTGGCAGCAACCTGCAGCTTGAACACGGCGTGGCCCGGGACTACCTGCGCGCGTCCTCGGTGAAACTGACCCACAGTTTCGAACTGGCTCCCGAGCGCGGCATCGATGTGTATGCCATCTGGGGGCGCCAACAGGATGCCGGCAAGCGCTTCGAGTATTCCGGCGTGCGCGGGCTGTATGAGGCGGAGCGCTCTCACGATGCTCGGCATCTGGATCTTCTGTTCAAGTACCGGTTCAGCCGCTACTACGCCGGGCTGACCTGGAACAAGGTCTGGGGTGACGACTATGACCGCACCTTCTTCGCCCAGGACAACGGCACCTGGAACAGCAGCGGCAAGCTGTTCTACTACTTCGGCCTGCAGGACGAGGAGATGTTCAAGCTGCTGGGAGGCATGGATTTCGCCGACTTCGGCTTGCCGCGGCTGAAGTTGGATATGCACTACGCTGCCTCCAATCACGCCAAAGGCTACGCAGGTTTTTCCCGCCGGGAATTTCAGAGCGTGCTGCGCTATGCCTTCGACGGCTGGTTCGATGGGCTCGATGTCGCCTGGCTGCACGGGCGCTTTCGTACCCACGGCGAGCCCGACGGCATCCAGCGCCAGAGCCTCTCCAGAGGACCGGCAGGCATCATTAGCCATAGCGCCGAACGCTTCTACCTGAACTATACCTACCGCTTCTAGCTCTACTGCGCCGCCTGCCATGACGTTTGCCAGCCTTCTGGCGGGCGGTTAAGGTGGCGCCTTCTGTTCATGGGAGCTTGCATGCGTACGCCGATCCGCCTTCTTTTCAGCCTGCTCGGGGTACTGGCCCTGCCGGCCCAGGCCAACTGGTATCTGGACAACGAATCTTCCCGCGTGTCCTTCGTCACCACCAAGAACGCCAGTGTTTCCGAGGTCCAGCGCTTTCTGGTGCTGCATGGCAAGGTCGATGGCAAGGGCCAGGCGCAGTTGCAGATCGAACTGGAGTCGGTGAGCAGCGGGATTCCCTTGCGCGATGAGCGCATGCGCCAGGAACTGTTCCAGATCGCCCAGTTTCCCGAGGCGCGGATCAGTGCACAGATCAACCTGCGACCGATCAACGACCTGGCCCCCGGCGCACAGATCGAATTGCTGCTGCCGGTCACCGTCGCCCTGCACGGCGAGGAACACACCTACAACGCCGAATTGCTGGCCACCCGCCTGGATGACCGGCGCTTCCAGGTGGTGACCCTGGAACCTCTGGTGCTCAACGCCGAGGACTTCAACCTGGCCCCCGGCCTCGACAGCCTGCGCAAGATGGCCGGGTTGTCGGCCATCAGTTTCTCGGTGCCGGTGGGTGCGGTGCTGATCTTCACGGCGCGTTGACATGCGCGCAGCGGTGTTCCCCTGGCGCGAAGGCAACCGCTTCGAGTTGCTGATCGACGGCCCGCAGTTCTTCCCGCGGATGCTGGTGGCCATTGCCCGCGCCCAGCACCAGGTGGAACTGGAGCTGTACCTGGTGGAAGCCGGGACCTGCGCCGAGGCCATGGTCCAGGCCCTGGTGCAGGCAGCGCAGCGCGGGGTGCGGGTGCGCTGCCTGTTCGACGACTACGGCAGCCTGGCCTTTACCCAGGCCCTGCGCCGCAGCCTGACCGAGGCCGGTGTCGAGCTGCGCTTCTACAACCGGCTGAAATGGCGCCAGGGCTTTCTCAACCTGTACCGCGATCATCGCAAGCTGCTGCTGGTGGACCAGGCCCTGGCGGTGGTGGGCGGCACTGGGGTCACCGATGAGTTCTGGAAACCCGAGGACAACAGCTGCGACTGGCATGAGGTGATGGTGGAGATTGCCGGCCCCATGGTCAGCGACTGGCAGCAGCTGTTCGACCGGCAATGGAGCGCCAACCTGTATCGCGGGGCCTGGAAGCCCGGTGCCGATTTCGGCCTGCCACGCCTGCCGCGCCTGCCCGATACCGGCGAGGGCATGGGCCGGGTGGCCTACGCCGACGCCCGCCAGCACCGCGACATCCTGCATTCGCTGATCCGGGCCCTGAGCAGCGGGCAGCGGCGCATCTGGCTGGCGACCCCGTATTTTCTGCCCACCTGGTCGGTGCGCCGTTCGTTGCGCAAGGCGGCGGCCCGAGGCCTCGACGTACGCCTGCTGCTGACCGGGCCGCGCACCGACCACCCCGCGGTGCGCTATGCCGGGCACCGCTACTACCCGCGCCTGCTCAAGGCCGGGGTGCGGATTTTCGAGTACCAGCCGCGTTTCCTGCACCTGAAGATGGCACTGGTGGACGACTGGGTGAGCGTGGGCTCGTGCAACTTCGACCACTGGAACCTGCGCTTCAACCTGGAAGCCAATCTGGAAGCCCTGGACCCTGCGTTGACCCAGGCAGTGGTGGCGAGTTTTGACGCCGACTTTGCCCAGAGCGAGGAAGTCAGCCTGGCGGTGTGGCGCAAGCGACCGCTGTGGCGGCGGATCAAGCAGCGGATCTGGGGTTGGGTCGACCGTCTGGTGGTCAACCTGCTGGATCGGCGCGGCTGACTCACGCGGCTACAGATATTGCAGCGATTGTGGGGATTACAGAAGGAGTCGGCTGGCGCAGGTCCTGCGCCGGCCGGTGATCGGGATCAGAGCAGTTCGAAGCTCTGTTGCTTGACGTCCTGGGAATCCAGGCCGATCTGCACATTGAAGTCGCCCGGCTCTGCGGCGTACTTGAGCTGCGCGTTGTAGAACTTCAGGTCGTCCTCGGTGATGGTGAAGTGAATGGCTTTCTCTTCACCGGCCTTGAGCATGACTTTCTGGAAGTTCTTCAATTCCTTGATCGGGCGGATCATCGAGCCGGCCACGTCCTGGATGTAAAGCTGCACCACGGTTTCGCCGTCACGCTTGCCGGTGTTCTTCACGGTCACGCTGGCGTCGAGCTTGCCGCTCTTGTTCAGGGTGGTGGAGGACAGGGCCATGTCCGACAGGCTGAAGCTGGTGTAGCTCAGGCCATAGCCGAACGGGAACAGCGGGCCGGTGGTGTCGTCGAAGTACTGCGAGGTGTAGTTGCCCGGCTTGCCCGGGGTGAACGGCCGGCCGATGGTCAGGTGGTTGTAGTAGGTGGGGATCTGCCCCACGGAGCGGGGGAAGGTGATCGGCAGCTTGCCCGACGGGTTGTAGTCGCCGAACAGCACGTCGGCGATGGCGTTGCCACCTTCGGTGCCGCTGAACCAGGTTTCCAGGATCGCATCGGCCTGCTGGTTTTCTTCCAGCAGCGACAGCGGCCGGCCATTCATCAGCACCAGCACCAGTGGCTTGCCGGTGGCCTTGAGGGCCTTGATCAGGTCGCGCTGGCTGGCAGGAATGTGCAGGTCGGTGCGGCTCGAGGATTCGTGGGACATGCCCCGGGATTCACCCACCGCGGCCACGATCACATCCGATTGCCGGGCGGCCTTCACCGCTTCGTCGATCATCTGCTGCGCCGGGCGCGGGTCGTCCACCACTTCCGGGGCATCGAAGTTGAGGAAGTTCAGGTAGTCCACCACCTTCTTGTCGGCGGTGATGTTGGAGCCCCGGGCGTACACCAGTTGGGCCTTGTCTCCCAGTACATTGCGCATGCCGTCGTACAGGGTCACCGATTGCGCCGGCACCCCGGCGGCGGCCCAACTGCCCATCATGTCGATCGGCGCCTTGGCCAGCGGGCCTACAAGGGCGATCTTGGCGGTTTTCTGCAGTGGCAGGGTGTCGTTCTGGTTCTTCAGCAGCACCAGGCTGCGCCGCGCGATATCCCGGGCGTCGCTGCGGTGCAGGCGGCTTTCGGCGTTGGTGTCGGCGGGGTCGTCCTCGGCCTTGCCGATGCGCACGTACGGGTCCTTGAACAGGCCCATGTCGTACTTGGCGGCCAGCACTTCACGCACGGCGTTGTCGATGTCCTTCTGTTCGATCTCGCCGGACTTGAGCAGCCCCGGCAGCTCCTTGCCGTACAGCGAATCGTTCATGCTCATGTCGATGCCGGCCTTGATCGCCAGTTTGGCCGCTTCACGTCCGTCCTTGGCGACGCCATGGCGGATCAGTTCGATGATCGCCCCGTGGTCGCTCACCGCCAGGCCCTTGAAGCCCCATTCCTTGCGCAGCAGGTCGTTCATCAGCCAGGTGTTGGAGGTGGCGGGCACGCCGTTGATCGAGTTCAGGGCCACCATCACCCCGCCGGCGCCGGCGTCGATTGCCGCGCGGTAGGGCGGCAGGTAGTCCTGGTACATCTTCACCGGGCTCATGTCGACGATGTTGTAGTCGCGACCGCCTTCCACCGCGCCATACAGGGCGAAGTGCTTGACGCTGGCCATGATGCTGTCCGGCAGGGCCGGGCTCTGGCCCTGGTAGGCCTTGACCATGACCTTGGCGATGCGCGAGACCAGGTAGGTGTCTTCGCCAAAGCCTTCGGAGGTACGGCCCCAGCGCGGATCGCGGGAGATATCCACCATCGGCGCAAAAGTGATGTCCAGGCTGTCGGCGCTGGCTTCCTTGGCGGCAATGCGCCCGGAGCGGCCGATGGCATCCATGTCCCAGCTGGAGGCCAGGGCCAGGCTGATGGGGAAGATGGTCCGGTGGCCGTGGATCACGTCGTAGGCGAAGAACATCGGGATCTTCAGCCGGCTGCGCATGGCCGCGTCCTGCATCGGCCGGTTTTCCGGGCGGGTGATGGAGTTGAAGGTACCGCCGATATTGCCTGCGGCAATTTCCTTGCGGATCAGCTCGCGGGGCATTTCCGGGCCGATGCTGATCAGCCGCAGTTGGCCGATCTTCTCTTCCAGGGTCATGCGCTTGAGCAGGTCGCTGATAAAGGCTTCTTTGTTTTCCAGGGGGACCGGGGCAGTTTCGGCCAATACAGGGTGACTGGCCAGGCTGACCAGCAGGCCCAGCAAACACAGCTTCTTCATGAATATTGTTCTCAAGGGCTCAAGACCGACGCATGAGTGACGCGTCGAACAGCCAAAATTTAGGGAGCGACTATTGTTGTTCAGATAATTCCCGCACACTTCAGGCCGTGTGAAAACTGCTGCGTTCGGCAATACGGCGTTAAAAACAGGCTCGGAATGCTCATGTAGGCTCCTACACTCCGCTTCCTCGCCTGTTTTTGCCTTGTCTTGCCTTCACTCGCGACGTTTTCACACCGCCTTATTTCTGAACTCTTTTTCGCGCTGGGCATCTTTTAGCCCATCAGCCCGATGCATTCCAGTGGCGCAGGCAGATTTTGCCCACAGGATGTGTGAAAGCGGGCAAAAGCTTCATTTCAATCAGGTTGTGCAAGGAGCCTCACCCATGAACATCACTCAAAGCCTGCGTTCGAGCTGGCCCATCGCTGCCTTGTTGCTGCTTACCAGCCTGCTCAGCGGCTGTGGCATCAACAACATTCCGACCCTGGACGAGCAGGTCAAGGCCGACTGGGGCCAGGTGCAGAACCAGTACCAGCGCCGCGCCGACCTGATCCCCAACCTGGTGGAAACCGTCAAGGGCTACGCCAAGCACGAAGAGCAGACCCTCACCGCGGTGATCGAGGCGCGGGCCAAGGCCACCTCGATCCAGGTGGACGCCAGCACCCTGGACAACCCGGAAAAACTCAAGCAGTTCCAGCAGGCCCAGGACCAGTTGAGCGGTGCCCTGAGCCGCCTGATGGTGGTCTCCGAGCGCTACCCGGACCTCAAGGCCAACCAGAATTTCCTGGCCCTGCAATCCCAGCTTGAAGGCACCGAGAACCGCATCGCCGTGGCCCGTCGCGACTTCATCCTGGCGGTGCAGAAGTACAACACCGAGATCCGTACCTTCCCCGGCCGCCTGTGGCACAGCCTGATGTACAGCGACATGCCGGTGCGTGAGTCCTTCGAGGCCACCAGCCCCGACGCCGACAAAGCGCCGCAAGTCAAATTCTGATGAGCCACGGGCGGCGCGTGCTGCAAGGCGCGCTGCTGTGGCTTTGGCTGGTGGGTGGCGCCGTACTGGCGCAACCACCCGGGCCCACACCCACGGATGGGGTGCCGTTGCGTTCGTCGCAACCCGCTGTCCAGGTCGAGCCCGCACCGACCACTGCGACAGCGGCACCGATTGAACGCCTGTTTCCCAAGCTGACCGGGCGGGTGGTGGACACCGCCCAGTTGCTCACGCCATCCGCGCAGGTCTACCTGGCGCAGATGCTGGAGCGGCTCGAGCAGACCACCACCGACCAGGTCGTGGTGGCCACGGTGCCGAGCCTGGGTGGCCATAGCATCGAGGAGTTCGGCCTGCAGTTGGGCCGGCACTGGGGGATCGGCCGGAAGGACAAGAACAACGGCGTCCTGCTGCTGGTGGCCAAGGACGATCGCAAGGTGCGGATCGAGGTCGGTTACGGCCTGGAGGGGCGGCTCAACGACGTGGTGGCCCACTTCATCATCGATGGTTCGATCATTCCGTACTTCAAGGACGACCTGTATTCCTCGGGGATCATTGCCGGGGCCACGTCCATCGTGAACGTATTGTCGTCCACCGACCGGCCGATGCTGGTGTACCGCTCGGTGGAGAAAAGCTGGTACCAGAACATCGAGTGGATGTGGTGGTTCGAGAGGTTGTTCTACCTGGTGTTCGTCGGTGTACCGTTGTTCGGGTTCCTGACCCAATGGCGCAGCGGCGATGACTCGCCGGTTGTTGCCAGCGGCGATTCGGCCAGGCGCGAAACCAGGGCCGAGCGCGACACCGGTTCGAGCAGCAGTTCGTTCGACTGGTTCGACTCCAGCAGTTCCAGCTCCAGTTCAAGCTCGGGCAGCTTCAGTGGGGGCGGTGGCAGTTTTGGCGGTGGCGGGGCGTCCGGCAGTTGGTAGCACAAGCGGACAATCATTAAGGACGAGGTGCTGATGCGACTCTATAAAATTGGCCTGGTGCTGTTGCTCTGGGTCTTTGCGGTCTCGGCCCAGGCCGAGCTGAAGTTCCCGGCCCTGAGCGGGCGGGTGGTGGACGACGCGCAGATGATCGAGCCGACCACCAGCGCTCTGCTGACCCGGCAACTGCAAGCCCACGAACAGGCCACCGGCGAACAGCTGGTGGTGGTAACCCTGCCGGACCTGCAAGGCGCCAGCATCGAGGAATACGGCTACCAGTTGGGGCGCCACTGGGGCATCGGCCAGAAGGACAAGAACAACGGCGCGCTGCTGATCGTCGCCCGGGACGAGCGCAAGCTGCGCATCGAAGTGGGCTACGGCCTGGAGGATCGCCTGACCGACGCGCAGGCCTCGGTGATCATCAACCAGGTGATCACCCCGGCGTTCAAGACCGGGCAGTTCAGCAAGGGCATCAGCGACGGGGTCTCGGCCATGCTCCTGGTGCTGGGCGGCACGCCGCTGGACGAGCCGACCACGGTGTATGACAGCGGTGATAGCAGCAGCCAGGACGACTTTGTCCAGCGTCACCCGTTGCTGTTCATCTTCCTGGTGCTGCTGTTCATCCTGGTGATCATGGTGGCGCAGGCGCTCGGCTTGATCACCACCACCAGTGGGCGCGGCGGTGGCGGAGGCGGTGGCTTCGGCGGTTTTGGTGGTGGCTCCGGCGGCGGGGGCGGCTTCAGTGGTGGCGGCGGCAGCTTTGGCGGCGGCGGTTCCTCCGGCGGCTGGTAACTGACAATAAAAAGCGGAAATCCAACGACATGGCATTACTCAGTGAATTCGAACAACGGCAGGTGGCCGAAGCCATCGCCCGGGTGGAACAGCAGACCGACGCCGAACTGGTGACGGTGCTGGCCGCCCGGGCCGACGACTACGCCTATATCCCGCTGCTCTGGGCCAGCCTGCTGGCGCTGGTGGTGCCGGGGCTGGTGCATTACGCCACCGGCTGGCTGAACATGCACCTGTTGCTGCTGGCGCAATGGGCGACCTTTATCGTGCTGTGCCTGGTGTTCCGCCTGCCGCGGGTCACCACCCGGCTGATTCCGCGATCGGTGCGTCACTGGCGCGCTTCCAACCTGGCCCGGCGCCAGTTCCTCGAACAGAACCTGCACCACACCGTGGGCGGCACCGGGGTGTTGATCTTTGTCAGCGAAGCCGAGCGCTATGTGGAGATCCTGGTGGACGAGGGCATCTCCAGGCGCCTGGACAACAAGAACTGGAACGCGATTGTCCAGGCCTTTACCCAGCAGGTCCGGCAAGGCCAGACCCTGCAGGGCTTCCTTGATTGCATTGAAGCCAGCGGCGAGTTGCTCAAGACCCATGTGCCCCTGACCCAGGTACGCAACGAATTGCCCAACCGCCTGGTGGTGCTCAACTGACCCACCCAGCTGGGGACTATGGCGTGCTACCTGTGTAGGAGCCGGCTTGCCGGCGAAGAGGCCCGTGAGCCTTGCACCGCCCTTGGGGACGCCTTCGCTGGCAAGCCAGCTCCTACGGGGCGGGATTGGAGGGGATTTTTCCGGGGGGCGACAAAATTTTATCCTCGGGTCAATAACTCCGTGCCCTGAGGGGCCATCCCCCCTAAAATACCCGCCATTCCCTGATCGACACCGCGCATCGCCCGAGGCTCCCGCCCCCATGTCTGTTACCGCACCTTCCGCCCGCCCCGCGCCGGATCATCACGCCCAGTTCCTGCAACTGCTCGACACCAGCCTCACGCAGAACGCCTTTATCAAGCTGGTACTGGCCAAGCACGTGGGCCCGGAGGCGGACCTGCAACGCCTGATCATCAAGCAACTGACGGTCAAGGAGCAGCCATGCCTGTCCTTCGTCTATCGCTACAAGACCCGGGACATCACCAAGAACTTCTCCCTGGACGAAGGCGTCGCCGCCATCGCCGAGCTGCTGCCGGCTGCGTTCAAGAACGCCCACCTGCTGACCCTCACCGACGAGGTGCAGCTCGAATACAGCAAGAAGGGCAAGAGTTCGCTGTTCAAGGGCAAGCCGCAAACCCAGCGCGATGCGCCGTCCGCCGAGCACAACCGGGAGAAGAATCGCTTCCTCGATCTCAGCCGGCCGTTTCTCGCCGACCTGGGGGTGACCAACAAGCAGCACGAGCTGATTCCGGCGATGTCACGCAAGTGGAAGCAGATCAACAAGTTCATCGAGGTCTTCAGCCACGCCCTGGGCAGCTCGCCGATCAAGCTCGACCAGCCGGTGCGGGTGGCGGACTTCGGCTCCGGCAAGGGCTACCTGACCTTCGCCATCCACGACTACCTGCGCAATACCCTCAAGGCCGAGGGCGAAGTCACCGGCGTCGAGTTGCGCGAGGACATGGTGACCCTGTGCAACGCCGCCGCGCAGCGCCTGGAGCACCCGGGCCTGGTGTTCAAGTGCGGTGACGTGCGCAGCGTGGCCCCCAGCCAGCTGGAAGTGATGATCGCCCTGCACGCCTGTGACATCGCCACCGACTACGCGATCCACACCGGTATCCGCTCCGGCGCGGCGATCATCATGTGCTCGCCGTGCTGCCACAAGCAGATCCGCCAGCAGATCCAGAGCCCGCTGCTGCTCAAGCCGATGCTGCAATACGGCCTGCACCTGGGGCAGCAAGCGGAAATGGTCACCGACAGCCTGCGGGCGCTGTTCCTCGAAGCCTGCGGTTATGAAACCAAGGTCTTTGAATTCATCTCCCTGGAGCACACCAACAAGAACAAGATGATTCTGGCGGTCAAGCGCGCCGAACCGCAGGATCCCAGCCAGCTGCTGGCCAGGATCGAAGAGCTCAAGGCCTTCTACCAGATCAGCGAACATTGCCTGGAAACCCTGCTCAAGGCCGACGGTTACCTCGGCTGAGGGCTGGCCGGCGGCGTGGGCAGCGGTGTGGCTGGGCGCACCGCGGTCTTGCGCCCCAGGACCACGGTAAGGATCACGCCCACCGCGAACACCCAGGTAATGGGCTGCACCTGTTCACCGAAGAACAGGGCGGAAAAGGCGATGGTGAAGAAGATCTGCAGTAGCTGGATCTGGCTCACTCGAGCAATTCCGCCCATGGCCAGCCCGGCATACCAGGCGAAAAAACCCAGGAACTGCGAGAACAGCGCAACGTAGCCGAAGGCCCACCAGGTCCTCATGGAAATCGCCCCCTGGTGCTGCGCCGCCAGGTACCACACCGGTCCGATCAGCAGCGGCGTGGACAGCACCAGGGCCCAGCAGATCACCTGCCAGCCACCCATCTCCCGCGCCAGCCGGCCCCCTTCGGCATAACCCAGGCCGCCCACGGCAATCGCCCCGAGCATCAGCACATCACCGGCCTGGATGCTGCCCGCGCCACTGAGCAGCGCATAACCCAGCACCAGCGCACTGCCCAGGGCGGCGCAAGCCCAGAAGGCCTTCGACGGCCGCTCGTGGGACAGCCACGCCGCATACAGCGCCACGCACAACGGTTGCAGGCCATTGACCAGCGCGCCGTGGGACGCGGGCAGGGTCTGCATGGCCCAGGCCGAAAGCACTGGAAAGCCGAGGATCACCCCGAGAATCACCACGCTCAGGCCCTTGACCTGCTTCCAGGTCGGCCATCTTTCCCGGCGCCAGAGCAGCAGCAAGGCCGCCGGGATCGCCGCGAACAGCGCGCGGCCCAGGCCGTTGAGCAAGGGGTGCATCTGCTCCACCACTATCCGGGTGAAGGGCAGGGTCAGGCTGAAAATGATGACACCCAGCAGGCCGAGGGCCATGCCGGTGTTTTCGCGCGAGGACATGATGGCTACCAGAATTCGTACAGGGACACAGGTGCCTGCATCTAGCCATAAAGCCGCGCGATCCTGGTGCTACAGCTGGGTGCAGAGTTGTCCGTACAGTTGTCGCTGTAGTACCGGGTTATTACCCGCGCCGGTGGATTGGGGCTACCTTGAATACTCCTTGCGCCCCCGTCTTTCACTGAAGGAGTCCACTCCATGGCCGCGAAAAAGATTCTCATGCTGGTTGGCGATTACGTCGAAGACTACGAAGTGATGGTGCCGTTCCAGGCCCTGCTGATGGTCGGTCACAACGTGCATGCGGTGTGTCCCGACAAGAGCGCCGGGCAGACCGTGCGCACGGCGATCCACGACTTCGAGGGCGACCAGACCTACAGCGAAAAGCCGGGCCATCTGTTTGCCCTGAACTTCGATTTCGCCCAAGTGAAGTCCAGCGATTACGACGCCCTGCTGATCCCCGGTGGCCGTGCCCCGGAATACCTGCGCCTGAACGAAAAGGTCCTGCAACTGGTCAGGGAATTCGACCAGGCTGGCAAGCCGATTGCCGCGGTGTGCCACGGCGCGCAACTGCTGGCGGCGGCCGGCATCCTCGAAGGCCGCGAATGCAGCGCCTACCCGGCCTGCGCCCCGGAAGTTCGGCTGGCGGGGGGCTCCTATATCGATATCCCCGTGACCCAAGGCCATGTTCAAGGCAATCTGGCCACCGCCCCGGCCTGGCCAGCGCATCCCAGTTGGCTGGCCGGTTTCCTGGGCCTGCTGGGCACCAAAATCACCCTGTAAGCGAGGGCCACGCCATGTGCGAGCTGTACGTCAAAGCCGACCCGATTCTCTACGAATCCCGTTCCCGCTCGTTGCGCATCTGTGGCGTGGTCACGACCTTGCGCCTGGAAAACCAGTTCTGGGACATCCTCAGCGAGATCGCCGAAGTGGACGGCATGACCACCAACCAACTGATTGCCAAGCTGTATGAAGAGGTCATGGACTATCGCGGCGAAGTGGTGAATTTCGCCTCCTTCCTGCGGGTCAGTTGCACCCGCTACCTGAGCCAGCGCCGCAGCACCGCCCCCGACCTCAGCCTGGTAAAACGCAACGCACTCTAGCCGCTGCCGCAGGCTGCGAACGGCCCGCAGGGACGCGGGGATCTGAGGGCCGCTCAAGGTTTGGCAGGCGATCGCCAAGCAAGGTCCTGCGGACCTATGCGCAGCCTCGCGGGCTCGGCAGCGGCTACAGGGCTCAGCTGATTTTGCTGAGGAAGCCGGGTAGTTCCGGTTCCGGGAGCACCGACAGCACTTTGAGGCGTTGCAACATGCGCTGGCGGGCGCGTTGCAGGTGTTCTCTGAGGTTCAGGGCCGCAGCGTCGTAGGCACCGTGCAGCAGCAGTTCGAGGATCAGTCGGTGCTCGGCGAGCATCGCCGGGTCGGCGCCGATGCCCAGCAGGCGGTAGAAGATCCGGTTGATGATCATCGGGCTCTGGGCCTGACGGATCAGCGCCGCCATCTTGCGGTTCTGCAAGCCGCCCAGGCATTGCTGGTGCAGGTCTTCTTCCAGGCGTTCCAGGGCCTCCAGGCCACAGTGCTCGGCCTGTTGCGCCTGGGTCACCCGTTCCAGCATCTGTTCCAGGCGTTCGCGGCCCAGGCCCGGCGCGCTCTGGCGCAGGGCTTCGGGTTCCAGGCAGGCGCGCAGTTCGTAGTCTTCGGTGACTTCCCGGGCGGTCAGCGGCCCGGCCAGCCATTGGGAGTAGGGTTCCTTTTCCACCAGGCCGCGATCGCGCAGGCGCATCAGGGCTTCGCGGACCACCGCGCGGCTGACGCCGTAGTGCTCGGCAGCAGCCTGCTCGTCGAGGCGAAAATGACCGAAGGCGATGCAGGTGGAGAGGGCGCTGCCCAGTTCTTCGTAGATCCGTTCCCCCAGGGGCCGGGTGTCCACCAGTTCTTCGTCGCTGGCCAGCCCCAGGTGGGCATGGCTCAGGGGCAGGCGCAGCGGTTCGATCTCCAGGCCCTGGGGGTTGATCAGGTAACCGCGGCCGTCAAAACGGCTGATCAGCCCTTCGCCGTGCAACAGATCCAGGGCCTTGCGCACCGGCACTCGGCTGGTGCCGAACAGTTCCGCCAGGGGCGCTTCCAGCAGCACCAGGCCCTGCAGGGCGGTGCCCTGGAGGATGGCGTCGCGCAAGACCTGACGGATCATGGCGTAGCGCGATGCGGTGCGCGGGTCCTCTGCTGACACTGCTTTCATCGGTTCCTCTAGGGGCTGTTGCCGGTGGGTGACGAGCCCGTTGCCGGGCCGCGGTGGCCGGGGATTCTCTCACAGTTGCCAAGTGTCACTGAGTGCCACGTTTGGTTGCCCTGTCCTGGGGCCGCCCTGGGTGGATTGTTACCTTTCTGCACCAAAATGTACTTTTTAATAAAAGATACATTATTTCATTGGCGGACCCTTGGGTGAGGCTTTTCTCCATCGGTCGTCGCGCGGTCGCTGTCAGTAACCCACTCTGGCTCGCTATTACAGGCGAATCTGGGGGATTTTCCGAAAGCACGCGGTGCTCCCTGCGTTTTGAGCTGGCACGGAATCTGCTCTGCATAAAATGTACATTTTAATATTTAGTACATTTTTAGATTTTTGCGGAGTGAGCCATGCACCCTGATTCGCTGAACGACGCCACGGCCATGGCGCAAGCCTTTGCCTCGGGCCGCACCGATCCGGTCCAGGTTCTGGAGCAGGCCCTGGCGTTGGCCGAGGCAACGCCCCATGTGTTCATTTCCCTGTGCCCGGCCCGGGCCCGGCGCGAGGCTGAGGCGGCGGCTGCCCGCTGGCGGGCCGGCCAGCCGCTGAGCCTGCTGGATGGCGTGCCCCTGGCCTGGAAGGACCTGTTCGACCTGGCCGGCAGTATCACCACCGCCGCCGCTCAGGTGCGTCGCGAGGCGCCGCCGGCCAAGGTGGATGCGCCCAGCGTACGGCAGCTGTGCCGGGCCGGGCTGGTCAGCCTGGGCAAGACCAACCTCAGTGAGTTCGCCTATTCCGGGCTCGGCCTGAACCCGCACTTCGGCACGCCGATCAACCCCCACAGTGATGCCCAGCCACGAATTCCCGGTGGTTCCTCGGCAGGTTCCGCGGTGGCGGTGGCGGCCGGTATCGTGCCGATCGCCATGGGCACCGACACTGCCGGTTCGATCCGCATTCCCGCAGCCTTCAATGGCCTGGTGGGTTACCGCGCCACCTCCCTGCGCTATGACCGCGAGGGGGTGTTTCCCCTGGCTGAAAGCCTCGACAGCCTCGGGCCGCTGACCCGCAGTGTGCGTGATGCCTGGCTGATCGACGGGCTGTTGCGCGGTGGCGACCCACGGCAGTTGCCGCTGCCCCGCAGCCTGGCCGGGCAACGTTTCCGTGTCGACCTGCAGGTGCTTGACGACAGCCGCACCCAGGCCGCCGTACGGGCCAACTTGCTGGTGGTCATCGAAAGCCTGCAACAGGCCGGGGCGCTGGTGGAGCAGCGGCCGCTGCACAGCCTGCAAGCCACCCTGCAACTGATCCAGGAACAAGGCTGGCTCGGCGCCGCCGAAGCCTTCGCCCTGCACCAGCCGTTGCTCGACAGCGAGTACGCCGAGCAGCTCGATCCGCGGGTGCGACGGCGCCTGGAAAGCGCCCGGCAGATGCCCGCCAGCCAGTTGCTGCGGCTGTACCAGGCGCGGCGCCAGTTGCAGCAACAGGTGCAGGACGAACTGGACGGCGCGGTGCTGATCACCCCCACCGTGGCCCATGTGGCGCCGCCCCTGGCGCCCCTGGAGCAGGACGACGAGCTCTTTGCCCGGACCAACCTGGCGACCCTGCGCCTGACCATGCCCGGCAGTTTCCTCGACATGCCCGGCGTGGCCCTGCCCAGCGGCCGCGATGCCCAGGGCTTGCCCACCGGGCTGTTGCTGAGCCTGCCCCAGGGCCGTGACCGGCAACTGCTGGATGCGGCGCTGGCGCTGGAGGCGGTGTTGCCACGCTAGCTCCGACGATTTTTTCAACCACAAGCAATCACTGGAGGCCGCTCATGGCTAAAGAAATTCTCTGTGCATTTGGTGTCGATGTGGACGCGGTGGCCGGCTGGCTCGGTTCCTACGGCGGCGAGGATTCGCCGGACGACATCTCCCGTGGCCTGTTCGCCGGCGAGGTCGGCGCGCCGCGCCTGCTCAAGCTGTTCGAGCGTTATGGCCTGCGCACCACCTGGTTCATTCCCGGCCACTCCATGGAGACCTTTCCCGAGCAGATGAAGGCGGTTGCCGAGGCCGGCCACGAGATCGGCGTGCACGGCTACAGCCACGAAAACCCCATCGCCATGACCCCGGAACAGGAAGAGATCGTCCTCGACAAATCCATCGAGCTGATCACCCGGGTCACCGGCAAGCGCCCCACCGGCTACGTTGCGCCCTGGTGGGAATTCAGCAAGGTGACCAATGAGCTGCTGCTGAAAAAGGGCATCAAGTACGACCACAGCCTGATGCACAACGACTTCCATCCCTACTACGTGCGGGTCGGCGACAGCTGGACCAAGATCGACTACAGCCAGCACCCCGACACCTGGATGAAACCTTTGGTGCGGGGCCAGGAAACCGACCTGGTGGAGATCCCGGCCAACTGGTACCTGGACGACCTGCCGCCGATGATGTTCATCAAGAAGGCGCCCAACAGCCACGGTTTCGTCAACCCGCGGCATCTGGAGGAAATGTGGCGCGACCAGTTCGACTGGGTCTACCGCGAGCATGAGCACGCGGTGTTCACCATGACCATCCACCCCGACGTCTCCGGCCGCCCGCAAGTGCTGTTGATGCTCGAACGCCTGATCGAACACATCCAGAGCCATGCCGGCGTGCGCTTCGTCACCTTCGACGAGATCGCCGACGACTTTATCCGCCGCCACCCGCGCAACCGCTGACCCCGGCCACTTCATCGAGGCGTGACTGATGTCTATCTATAACAAGCTCGACCTGACTGGCTGGAAACCCCAGCAGTTGACCCCGGCCCAAGTGCGCTTCGCCACCTGGATCGCCTTCTTCGCCTGGGTGTTTGCGGTGTACGACTTCATTCTGTTTGGCACCCTGCTGCCGGAGATCGGCCGGCACTTCGGCTGGGGCGAGGTCGAGCAGGCCGAGATCGCCACCTGGGTGGCGGTGGGCACCGCGGTGGTGGCCCTGGCCATCGGGCCGCTGGTGGACAAGCTGGGCCGGCGCATGGGCATCATTTTCACCGTCAGCGGCTCGGCCATCTGCTCGGCGCTGACCGCCATCGGCGGCGCCTGGGGCAAGTCGCCGCTGATCCTGATCCGCTCCCTGGGCGGCCTGGGCTATGCCGAGGAAACGGTGAACGCCACCTACCTCAGCGAGTTGTACGCGGCATCCGACGACCCGCAACTGGCCAAGCGCCGGGGCTTCATCTACAGCCTGGTACAGGGTGGCTGGCCGGTGGGGGCGCTGATCGCCGCCGGGTTGACCGCGGTGCTGCTGCCGATCATCGGCTGGCAAGGCTGCTTCATCTTCGCCGCGATCCCGGCCATCGTCATTGCGGTGATGGCGCGCAAGCTCAAGGAGAGCCCGCAGTTCCAGATCCACCAGCGCATCAGCCAGCTGCGCAAAAGTGGTTCGGTGAGCGAGGCCCAGGCGGTGGCGCTGACCTATGGCGTGGACTATGACGAGCACAGCAAGGCCGGCCTGGCTGCGGCCTTTCGTGGCCCGGCGCGGCGCGCGACTCTGGTGATCGGCGCGGCGATTCTGCTCAACTGGGCGGCGATCCAGGTGTTCAGCGTGCTCGGCACGTCGGTGATCGTCAGCGTGCACCACATCTCCTTCGAGAACTCGCTGATCATCCTGGTGCTCTCCAACCTGGTGGGCTACTGCGGCTACCTGAGCCACGGCTGGATGGGCGACAAGATCGGCCGGCGCAATGTCATCGGCCTGGGCTGGATGCTCGGCGGCCTGTCGTTCGCCGGCATGCTCTACGGCCCGAGCAACATGCCGATGGTGGTGGGTCTCTACAGCCTGGGCCTGTTCTTCCTGATCGGCCCGTACTCGGCGGCGCTGTTCTTCATCAGCGAAAGCTTCCCTACCAGCATCCGCGCCACCGGCGGCGCGATCATCCACGCCATGGGGCCGATCGGCGCGGTGGTGGCGGGTTTCGGCGCCACCCAGGTGCTGTCCGCCGGTGGCGACTGGCAGACCTCGGCGCTGTATTTCGGCGCGCTGCCTTGTTTCCTCTCCGGTGCGCTGATGTTCGCCGCGCGCCATGTGCGTCCTGAATCCGTTCAATAAGGAAAGTTATCCATGACTCAAAAAGTCGCCGTGATCACCGGTGCCGCCAGCGGCATCGGCCAGGCCCTGGCCGTGGCCTATGCACGGGCCGGTGTGGCGGTGGTGGGCGGGTATTTCCCCGCCGACCCCCATGACCCGCAAGCCACCCGCGACCGCGTGGCCGAGGCGGGTGGGCACTGCCTGATGCTGCCCCTGGACGTGACCGACAGCGCCTCGGTGGACGCCCTGGCCGAGCAGGCCGTGGCGCACTTTGGCCGCCTCGATTACGCCGTGGCCAATGCCGGCCTGCTGCGCCGCGCACCCTTGCTGGACATGACCGACGCGGCCTGGAACGCCATGCTCGATGTGGACCTGACCGGGGTCATGCGCACCTTCCGCGCGGCGGTCAAACACATGGGTGAGGGCGGTGCCCTGGTGGCGATTTCGTCGATTGCCGGTGGCGTCTACGGCTGGCAGGAGCACGCTCACTATGCAGCGGCCAAGGCCGGGGTGCCGGGGTTGTGCCGCTCGCTGGCGGTGGAACTGGCGGCCAGGGGCATTCGCTGCAACGCGGTGATCCCGGGGTTGATCGAGACCCCGCAGTCGCTGGACAGCCAGAACTCCCTGGGCCCGGAAGGCCTGGCCAAGGCGGCCCGGGCCATCCCCCTGGGCCGGGTCGGGCGGGCCGATGAAGTGGCGTCCCTGGTGCGCTTTCTCACCAGCGAGGAGTCCAGCTACCTCACCGGGCAGAGCATCGTCATCGATGGCGGCCTGACGGTGCGCTGGCCGGATTGAACCCCTTCGCCAGCCAGCCGGCTCGTGCAGGCGGCTCACCGCCTCCGTAGGAGCTGGCTGGCCAGCGAACCGCACACCCTTGAAGGAGAAAGTCCCATGCAACACCTGCACAACCGCCGCGCCGTGATCACCGGCGCCGGCAGCGGTATCGGCGCCGCTATCGCCCGGGCCTACGCGGTGGCGGGAGCACGCCTGCTGCTGGCTGACCGCGACCCCGCGCGCCTGGCCGAGAGCGCCCAAGCCTGCCGCGAGCTGGGCGCTGTAGTCGTCGAATGCGTGGCCGATGTCGGCAGCGTCGAAGGGGCCCAGGCCGGAGTCGATGCCTGTGTCGAGCATTTTGGCGGTATCGATATCCTGGTGAACAACGCCGGCATGCTGACCCAGGCGCGCTGCGTCGATCTGTCCATCGAGATGTGGAACGACATGCTGCGGGTCGATCTCACCAGCGTCTTCGTCGCCAGCCAGCGAGCCTTGCCCCATATGCTGGCGCAGCGTTGGGGGCGGATCATCAACGTCGCCTCGCAGCTGGGAATCAAGGGCGGCGCCGAGCTGACCCACTACGCCGCGGCCAAGGCCGGGGTCATCGGCTTCACCAAGTCCCTGGCCCTGGAAGTGGCCATGGACAATGTGCTGGTCAACGCCATCGCCCCGGGGCCGATCGAGACGCCGCTGGTGTCTGGCATCAGCAGCGCGTGGAAAACCGCCAAGGCCGCCGAGCTGCCCCTGGGGCGCTTCGGCCTGGCCGATGAAGTGGCGCCCACCGCGGTGCTGCTGGCCAGCGAGCCGGGGGGCAACCTGTTCGTCGGCCAGACCCTGGGCCCGAACTCCGGCGACGTCATGCCATGAAGGAGGGCTGAACATGTGCGGGTTATGCGGGCTGCTGGGCGAAGACGTGCACTGGAGCGATCCGCTGGGGGATGAACTGCCCCGGCGTCGCGAACGCTTGCGCAGAATCGCCGCGATCAACCGGGTACTGGTGCCGTTGCGGCTCAAGGTCGAAGACTTCCAGGGCTCGGCCTATCTGCTGCTGGGGGCTACCGGCCGCCAGGAACTGGCCAGCGGCCTGGAGCAGCTGTGGAGCCTGGCCGAATCCATGCTCGGCCGGCCCCTCGATCCACTTGACCCTGTGATCCTCATGCACCTGGAGCAACAGCCATGAGCCTGCCCCTGAACGTCATCACCGGGTTTCTCGGCAGTGGCAAGACCACCTTGCTCAACCGCCTGTTGCAGGACCAGAGCCTGGGGGACACAGCGCTGCTGATCAACGAGTTCGGCGATATTGGCATCGATCATTTGCTGGTGCAGGAGGTGGCGCCGGACACCGTGCTGCTGCCCAGCGGCTGTGTCTGCTGTTCGGTTCGCGGCGAACTGAAAGAGGCGCTGCTGGCGCTCCTGGCGCGGCGTAGCCGGGGCGAAGTTCCGGCCTTTCGCCGGGTGCTGCTGGAAACCACCGGGCTGGCCGACCCGGCGCCGATCCTGGCCACGGTGAACAACGATCCGCAATTGCGCGGGCGGGTGCACATCGGCCTGCTGGTGACCCTGGTGGATGCCAGCCACGCGGCGTTGCAGGAGCGCCTGCACCCGGAGTGGCTGGCCCAGGTGGCGGCCGCGGATCGCTTGCTGCTGAGCAAGGCCGATTGTGTCGACGAAGCAACCCAGGCGGCGTTGCGCGAGCATTTGCAGCGGCTCAATCCCGGGGCGCCCCTGTTGCTGACCCAGGCGATCCAGAGTGGCGATCAGCTGTTGCTGGGGGAGGGGCTGCGCGGCGCGACGGCAGAGCGGGAAGTGGCGCGCTGGCAGTTGCAGGGGCCACTCAAAGCGGCTGCGCCACAGCATGGCGCGGCGCAAGTGTGCAGCCTGGAGTTCGAGCAAGCCCTGGATTGGGTGGGCTTCGGGGTCTGGTTGTCGATGCTGCTAAGATGCCACGGCGAACGAATTCTGCGGGTGAAAGGATTGCTCAACATCAACGCCAACCAGGCCCCCATCGTCATCCATGGCGTGCAGCATTGCCTGCACGCACCCGTGCATCTGCCCCGTTGGCCCAGTGCCGACCATCGCTCGCGGCTGGTGTTTATCCTGCGCGGGCTTGCGCCCGAACAACTGCGCCGCTCCTTCGAGGTGTTCGCCCGCAGTTTCGCCCCGGCCGCCGGGGAGGGTGCCTGATGGCGGCGACGCAACCAGTCACCCTGCGGGTGCTGGGCACCTCGGTGACCCTGCTCGAATCCCTGCGGGTGCGCGCCGAGCAGGACCTGGGCATCCGCCTGGTGTATCAGGTACACGATGTGGAGCAGGCCCAGCGCATCGCGGTGATGCAGCCGGACAGCTACGACCTCTATGACCAGTGGTTTCACAACGTCGATTTTGTCTGGCCGGCCCAGGCGATCCAGCCCATCGATACCCGGCGCATTGCCCTGTGGCACGAGATCAACGACCTGCCCAAGCGCGGGCGCCTGTCGCCGGACGATCGCCTGGGCAGTGGCAGCGTGCCCAGCGAACGGCTCTATGTGCAGCACGACGGTAGCCTGGGCAGCACAGCCAGCGAGCGCATCAGCATGCTGCCGCTGACCCACAACGCCGACAGTTTCGCCTACCGCCCGGAGCGCCTGCCGGCGGGTTTTTCCAGCGCCAACGAAAGCTGGGGCTGGCTGCTGGAGCCGGCCTGGAGCGGGCACATTGCCTTGCAGAGCGATGCGGCGATCGGTGCCCTGGACGCCGCCCTGGCGGTGCAGGGCTGTGGCCTGGAATCCTTCAAGGACATCGGTAACTTGAGCATCGAAGAGATCGACCGGCTGGCAGGGATCCTGGTGCGCAAGCAGCGTGAAGGGCATTTCGCGGCGTTCTGGTCGGACGATGAAGAGGCCGCGCAATTGATGCTCAGCCCGCGCATCGATATCCAGAGCCTGTGGTCGCCGACGCTGATGCGCCTGCACCGGGCGGGGGTCAAATACCGCCTGGCAGTGCCGAAGGAAGGCTACCGCGCCTGGTTCGGCGGGCTGTCGTTGTCGCGCCACGCCAAGGGCGCGGTGCTGGATGCAGCCTATGCCTACCTCAACTGGTGGCTGTCGGGCTGGCCCGGTGCGGTGATGGCACGCCAGGGCTACTACATCGGCAACCCGGCGCGTACCCGCGATCACCTGAGCAGCGCCGAGTGGGATTACTGGTACGCCGGCAAACCGGCCCGGGAAGAGTTGCCGGGCAGCGACGGCGAACCGCTGATCGATATCGGCGAGACCCGGGATGGCGGTTCCTACCAGCAGCGCATGGGGCATATCGCCGTGTGGAACTCGGTGATGGACGAGCACAACTACCTGGTGCGGCGCTGGGGGGATTTCCTGCGGGCGGGGCGGGTCGCGGGCCGGGGCAAAGGCTGAAGGTCAAAGCCCCAGGCGCGCCAGCTGGCGCAGGTCGGCGATCACCGCGGGGTTGCCGCCTTCGAGCACATCCAGGCGCATCTGCGCGATCAGCGCTTTCAGCAGCTCGGTCTGGGTCATCCGGGTGGCTTGCAGCAGGCGCGCAAGATCCTCGGCCACATAGTGGTTGACCTTCAGCGACAGGCGTTTCATGGCATGCACGGCAGGCAACTGGCGGGCCTCGGCCTGCTCGGCCAGGTACGTGACGAAGCCGCTGTGCACCTGCTCCAGGGAAGACGCCGCGGGGGCGCTGAAGTAGTAGCCGAGGAACAGTTTGCGCATCTGCACCCCGGCATCCTCGGCCACCGAGTGCATAGTGGCATCCAGTACATCGAGGTAGACCGCCGGCAGCCGCGCCTCGATGGAGGTCAATGACTGCTTGCGTGCTTCCTTGATCGCCGGTGTGGACTGGGGCGGGATGGCCACCACCGTGGCGCAGAGGTCGCAAACCCCCACCAGGATGTCCCGGGCCAGGCCATGGCCGTCGCTGAAAGGGACGTCGCGCCGCAGGTAGGTGATGCCGACGACCTGTTGGCAATGCTCGCAGAGCGCCTTGCCCCGGTCGCCTTGCAGAAAGAGTTTCATGGGATGCCCTCATCGGTGAACGCTGATGAACCACGCATCTGGCTCGATAAAGTAGAACTTGATGTACCAGCCGGCCTTTTTCAGCACGTGGACCGCGATGCCCGGGACGCTGTGATGTGCGTTGCAACTGTGGTCCTGGCCCTTGCAGGCATTGATGACCTCGATCAGTTGACTGGTCGAGATCTCGCCGGTGGCCAGCAGGTTCTTGACCTCGATCGAGCCGCGCGCGGCATGCAGATAGTGGCCGCTTTGTAAGGCATTGATCAGGTCCCGTCTGACCTTCCTGAAGCCTCTGTCCATGACGTCTTCTCGTTTGTACGACAAGTGTCGTACGGAATCAATGGGAAGTTGACTGAAAGCGCCCAAAGGCATTTCAGCGGTTTTCAGAGGGGAGTCGATCTTAGCCCGGCAGGTGCGGGCGGCAGGGCTTGGCTAACGGTTTGCAATACATCCGTGATGGCCAACGGCTGGCCTGTTGCGGTGCGTCCGATGCACCGCAGCCAGTTGCCGTCAGAAGAAGCGGGTCACGCTGATCTTGGCGTTGCGCCCCAGGCTGGATGCGTTATCGCCGCTCAGTGGTGGGCGATAGTCACGGTTGAACATGTTGTCCAGGGTGAAGTTGACTTCGGTGCCCTTGAGGTAAGGCTGCTGGGGTTTCCAGTTGGCGAACAGGCCGTGCACGTTGTAGCGGTCGTTCTTGTACTGGTCCCAATAGGAGTCGCCCAGGGCGCTGCCCGGACCGCCGGCATAGATGTCGCTGGGCACCCGGTCGGTCTGGCGCACCCACTGGCCCTGCCAGCCCACTTGCGCATCCCACTGAGGAATCTTCACTCCCAGGCTGGCCACCCACTTGCGTGGCGGGATGTCCCGGGCCCAGACGTTCGGCCCCCAGGGGTTGGTGTAGGCGCCTTCATGCTTGCCGGTGATCCATGAGTAGGACAGGGAGCCGAACAGGTAGGTCGAGTCGTAGAAGCTTTCCACCTCGAAGCCCTTGATGGTCAGGTCGCCGATGTTGCGATAGACCCCGATGGTCGGCTGGTTGCACACCTGGCTGATGCTCTTGCCGCTGGTGAGTTGCTCGGGGCAGCCGATCCCGAGGTTCTTCATGATTTCGTCTTTGATGGTGTTGTGGAACAGCGTGGTACGCACCTGAACGCGGTCGGCCTGGGTGAACACGTCGGAGAAGCTGGTGATGTTACCGGCGCGCAACGCGGTGATGCGTTCCGGGTCGAGGTCGCGGCTGGTGGCGGAACGGGTGGAGGCGGCCGACTGGACCTCGTACTGCTCGTCGATCACCGGCGCGCGCCAGGTCTTGCTGTAGTCGGCGAACAGGGCGAATTGCGGGGTCACTGTCCAGAACGCCGACAGCCGAGGCGACCAGCCGGTGTAGGTCTTGTCGCCGTAATCGTGGCCCGCCACCGGGTCGGGGCTGTTGTAGAACGGTGCGTCGTTCTTCTCGCCGCGGTTGCGCACATGGTCGTAGCGCAGGGACGGGGTCAGGGTGAAGTCCCCCAGGGTGATGGCGTCCTGGATGTAGAAGGCATTGTTGTCGACCTTGCCGTGGGGCATGAAGCCAGGCTGGTAGTGGCCGTAGTTGTACTTGGGCACTTCATAGGTCTTGCCCGGCATCCACATGTCCACTTCGCGAGTGTGCTTGCGGATCTGGATGCCATTGGTCAGCGCGTGTTCCAGCGGGCCGGTGCTGAAGCGGCTGGTGTTTTTCAGGGCCAGGATCTTGTCGTCATAGCCCACGGTGATCTTGCGGCCACCGGAGGCCGGCTGGAAGAAGGCGTTCGGCCCGCGTTCGTCGGTCTGGTCGGTGGTGGAATCGGAGTACTTGGCCTCGAAGTCGATCCATGGATTGTCCACGGGGGTGTACTGGTACTTGGCGATCCAGGTGGTGTCGATGGTATTGCGCTGGGCCAGGAAGCGGCGGGTGGCGCCGTCATAACCGTACTTGTTGATGTCGCTCTGGCTCGGTGGCGTCGGGTAGCTCTTGGCCGAGAAGGGCGCCCAGATGTCGCTGTTGGAGCGCATGTAGCTGAAGCCAAGGCGATGTTCGTCGGTCAGTTGCATGTTCAGCTTGAACAGCTCGCCTTCCATGTCCTGGGCGGTATTGGGCAGGCGCTTGGGGTTGATCGGGTAGGCGTTGCGCGGGTCGGGCTGGGCGCTGGCGATCTTCATGTCGTCGCCGTCGCGCTTGGTCCAGTAGGCCAGGGCATCGAAGCGGTGATCATCGGTACGGCCGTACACCGCGCCGGTGTAGGCCTGTTCATGGCTGTTGCTGCTGTAGCCGTACTTGACCATGGCGCCGGCGTTGCGACCTTCCTGCAGCAGGTCCGGGGCGTCCTTGGTCTCCATGTGCACGGTGCCGCCGAAACCACCGTTGCCGGTCTCGGGGGAGTGCGGGCCTTTTTCCACTTCGATGCGCTTGATCAGCTCCGGCTCGATGAACACCGAACCCTGCTGGTAGCGTTCGAAGCCGCTCTTGGTGGCGCCATCAACGCTCATCGGCACGTCTTCGGCATCCCCCAGGCCCCAGATGTTGATGGTCTGGCCGCCGGGTTTGAGCGAGCCACCCAGGCTCACGCCGGGCAGGGTGTCGATCAGGCTGACCACGTTGGTGGCCTGGTGGCGATCGATTTCCGCCTGGTTCAGGGTCGAGCGGCCGACACTCGAGGAGTCCACTTCGGTGCCGTTGCCGATCACGCTCATGGCCCCCAGTTGCAGGGCCGAACCACTGCTCAGGTTGGTGTCGGCAGGGCGCACGATGTAGGTGTTGTCGACCTTCACCAGGTTGAACCGACCGTCCTGCAGCAAGGTGCGAATCGCCTCTTCCGGGCTGTAGTCACCCTGCAGGGCCGGCGCCTTGGCGTTGCGCAGCAGTTGCTCATCGAACAGCAGCTGGATCTTCGCCTGCTGGGCGATCTGGCTCAGGGACGCGGCCAGAGGCTGCGCCGGCATCTGGAAATGCAGCGGTCCGGCGTAGGCCTGCAGGCTGAATGCCAGGCAGGCGGCGAGCAGGGTAGGGCGGGTACGGACTAACGGAACAGGCAAGAGCGCGCGAAACATGACTTCCCCCAGAGCGGCTTAAAGGCCAAAAAAGCGCTGCGTACAGATCGCAGACGGGAGGAAGACGCGGCAGTGAAGAAAAACCTCATATGCGAATGCAAAATATTCTCATATGAATGGATCAACGAGCCTCGAGCCTCAGCTGGCCGTCGGCCAGGGGGACGGCTTTTACCGGAATCAGCACGGGCAGTGCCTTGATCAGGGCGTCGGGGTCGTTGACATCGAGGTTGCCCGAGACCTTGTAGGCCCCCAGCGAACCCTCGGCCAGTTGCACCGGCTGGCGCCGATACAGGTTCAACTCATCCACCAGGCTGGCCAGGTCGCGGTTGCGAAAGGCCAGGTGCCCGCTGCGCCAGTCCGCGACCTCATCGCTGTCCAGGGTCTGCTGGCGCAGGGTGCCTTTGTGCAGGTCATAGGTGGCTTGCTGGCGGGCGCCGAGCAGGGTCAACTCCCCGGGCTTGCCGTCCGGGCTGAAGGCCACCTGGCCGTGGGCGACGCTGACCACCAGCTGGCGCTGGCCACGACGCACGTCGAAGGCGGTGCCCACCACCCGCACTTTGGCCGCGCCGCTGTGCACCCACAGCGGGCGCTCCTTGTCGGCGGCCACTTCCAGGTACAGCTGGCCCTGTTGCAGGTAGATATCACGCTGCTGGGCGCTGAAATCCACTTTCACCTGGGTGTTGGCGTTGACGTACAGGGTGCTGCCATCGGGCAGCTTGAAGGCGCGGGCGCCCTTTTCCTGGGCCGCCACCTGCTGGATGTAGGGCCCCTGGGGCGTGCCCAGATTGACTGCCAGCACCGCACAGAGCACCGCCGCGGCCGCCGCCAGGGCCGGGCGCCAGGGGGCGGGCTTGCGCCGGGGCAGGGGGATGGGCCGGCTCAGTTGCTGCAGTTGCGCAAGATCGACCCACAGTTCTTCGAACTCGGCATAGGCCCTGGCGTGGGCCGGCTCGCTGACCCAGGCATCGAAGGCCTTGCGCGTGGCGCGGTCCGGGTCGTTGCGGTTGCGGGCGAACCAGCTGGCGGCCTCGGCGTCGATCTGCTCGCTGTCGAGGTCGTTGTGGGTGCCGGAAAAGCGGGTCATTCAGGCTGCTCCTTGCCGTTTTCTCGTTGTAGGTGCTGCTTGCAGTGCAGCAGGGCAAAGGCGATGTGTTTTTCCACCATGCTCACGGAAATGCCCATGCGCTCGGCGATCTGCGTCTGGCTCAGCCCTTCGAAGCGGTGCAGCATAAGGGCTTCGCGGCGGCGCGGCGAGAGTTGGGCGAGGACTTCTTTCAACTGTTCCAGGCGTTGCAGGCGCTGGGCCGCGGACAGGGGCTCGTGCTGCTCGTCGGCCAGGGGTTCGTTGTCCAGGCTTTGCTCGTGGTGCCCGTCCTGATGAACCCGGGAGCGTACCTGCTGGCGTCGCCAATGATCACGCAGCAGGTTGCGTGCCATCTGGAACAGGAAGGCCCGGGGCTGTTCGACCTGGGCCCGGTCACGGTAGTCGAGCCATTGGGTGAACACGTCCTGGGTCATGTCCGCCGCGTCGCTGGCGTTGTCCGTGCGTTTACGCAGGAAATGCAGGATGTCCGCATAGAACCCGCGAACAGAGTCCGCCGACGCAGAGTCGGGCTTGGAGCGAGACATGGATATCCTTCTTGACGACGCGGTGAGCACAAGGTCGCGAATGATATCGAGAATTATTGCTATTTGCCATCCAGGCAGATTGATGATCGACCAGCACCGCCTACGCGCCCGAAATACCCCTCCTCGCAGTAGCGGGCTTTCCCGCGAGGGTGCCCTTGCGAGCGATGCCCGGCCTGCGGCCTCTTCGCCGTCAAGCCGGCTCCTACAGTGGCGAGGCGGGGTTTGTAGGAGCTGGCTTGCCAGCGAAGCGGTTCAGATGACGAAGAAGCCGTGGGTGCCATCCCGGCCCAACTGCGCCACCAGGCCGAATTCCCAGTCCAGGTAGCCCTGCATGGCTTCTTTCGGGTTGTCGGTGCCCTCATAGGGGCGTCGGTAGCGGTCGATCCGGGGAGAAGCCAGTTGCTGGCGGCTTTCTTCCACGGGCAGGCCGGCTTCGATCCAGGCCGCGGTGCCACCGCTGAGGAGGAACACCGGACGCTGGGTCAGGGCCTGCAGCTGCGGCACCACGAAGCGCGCCAGCAGGCTGCTGCCGCAGGTCAGGACATAGCGCTGCGCCTGTGGCAACTGGGCCAGGGCTTCCTGCAACTGGCTGGGCAATGCCCACCAGGCGCCGGGGATGTGGCGCTGCACGTAGTTGGCGCTGGCGGTGAAGTCCAGTACCAGGGTGCCGGGCTCCTGGAGCCAGGTGGCGAGGGTGCGGGGGCTGATTTCTTCGGCCGGCGAGGTGTCCGGCAGTGGCGCCTGCCAGGGGCCGCGCACGCTGAAATCGCTGTCGCGCAGGCCGTCCAGCACCGCCACCTGCCAGCCCATCTGGGCCAGCCAGGAAGCGCTCATGTTGGCGCGCACGCCGTCGTCGTCCACCAGGACCAGGCGCGCACCGCGCACGCTGGCGAAGTGGTCGGTTTCCTGCACCAGTTGCCCACCGGGGGTGGAGCGGGCGCCGGGCAGGTGGCCGGCGGCGAATTCCTCCGGGGTGCGCACATCGAACAGGTAGCTGGTGCGCTTGGGGTCGGCCTGCCAGCGCCGCCACTGGGCCAGGTCGATGCGTGCCACGTCGGCGCGGTCGGCCACGGCCCGAGCGGCGTCCTGGGCTGGGGCCCGCTGGGCCTCGTTGATGGCCTTGAAGCGCCGGCTCTGACCGTGTTCAAGCTTCTGCCCGGCCAGGGTCCAGCCAATGGTGCCATTGCGCAGTGCCGCCACCGGGTTGGGGATGCCGGCATTCACCAGGGACTGGGTGCCGATGATGCTGCGGGTGCGCCCGGCGCAATTGACCACCACCCGGGTGCGGGGATCGGGGGCCAGCTCACGCACCCGCAGCACCAGTTCGGCCCCGGGTACGCTGGTGCTGCCGGGGATGCTCATGGTCTGGTATTCGTCGAAGCGCCGGGCATCGAGCACCACCAGGTCGGCCTGCTGGTCGAGCAGTGCCTGGAGCTCCTCGGCGGCCAGGGACGGAGTGTGGCGCTCGGCTTCCACCAGTTCGCCAAAGGCCTTGCTCGGCACGTTGACGTCCTTGAACAGCTCGCCGCCCGCGCTGCGCCAACCCTCCAGGCCGCCTGCCAGCAGGGCGACATCGCTGTAGCCCAGTTGCCGCAGGCGCGTGGCGGCGCGCTGGGCCAGCCCTTCGCCCTGGTCGTAGAGGGTGATCGGGGTGTCGCGGCGGGGGATGCGCGCATACACCTCCAGCTCCAGTTTCGACAGCGCGATGTTGGCCGCGAACAGCGGGTGGGCCTCGGCGAAGGGCGTTTCTTCACGCACATCGATCAGTGCCAGCTCCTGGCGGTCGAGCAGGGCCTGGCGGATCTGTGCCGGGCTGCGGGTCGGGAAATCGGTCATTGCAGGGGCTCCTTCGACAAGTCCCAGAGGTTAGGCAGCAAATGGTTGGAGTAGCCGGAGACAAAGGGTTTTTCCTGGCCGTCCAGGTCGTACACGGCGCGCTGCACGGCACCGATATTGGCGCCATACACATGGATGCTGACGGATACCCGATCGGCATGGGCATTGCTCACCTGATGGATGTCGCCAATGCGTGGCGACACCGCCTCCACCTGGCCCGGCACCAGGCGCAGCGGCGCGCCGGCAGGCTGCAGGCGGCCGTCGGCCAGGCGTTCGAACCCCTGGCTGTCCTCGGCGCCGCGCAGCATGCCGATCAGGCCCCAGACCCGGTGGTCGTGGATCGGTGTGCGCTGCCCAGGGCCCCAGACGAAGCTGACGATGGAGAAGCGCTGGCGCGAGTCGGCATGCAGCAGGAACTGCTGGTAGCGCTGCGGATCCGGCTGGGCGAAGGCGGCGGGCAGCCAGTCGTCCTTGCTCACCAGCTGGTGCAGCAGCGCGGCGCCCTGGTCCAGCACCCGGGCTTCATCGGGATGGCTGTCCAGCAGCTCGGCCAGAGCGGCGATAAAGTCCCGCAGGCGGGCGAAGTTGGCTGATTCGATGGCGACTGTCGTGGCGTTGTGGGGCATGGGCTCCCTCCGTGGACACAAGGCAAATGACGCGAACTACACGGGCGAGCTAAAAGGTATTATTCTTATCGAACATTTTTCCAGTCATTTATTATGCGAAAAAAGAATGAAGATAGATGATCTGAATGCGTTCGTGGCGGTAATCCGCTGCCAGACCATCAGCCAGGCGGCCGATGCCCTGCAGTTGACCCAGCCAGCCATTACCCGCCGGGTGCAGAATTTCGAGGAAGCCCTGGGGGTGGAATTGCTGGACCGCAACACCAAGCCGCTCAAGCCCACCAGCATGGGCTTGCGGGTCTATGGCCAGTGCCTGGAAGTGCTGCGCAGCATCGACGCGCTGAATGAACTGGTGGCCAATGACGGCGCCCCCAGTGGTGCCCTGCGCATCGGCGTGCCGCAGACCATAGGCGATGTGGTGCTGCTCGATGCCCTGAGCCAGTTGAAGGCGCTTTATCCGCAGTTGCAGACCTCGGTGGCCACGGGCTGGGGCAGCCACCTGTTGAGCAAGGTCGAGAACGGTGAGCTGGATGTGGTGGCGGCGCTGTTTCCCGCTGGCAAGGTCTTCCCCGAAGGGGTGGTGGGCCGTTCCCTGGGCAGCATGAACCTGGTGGTGGTGGCGGCCAAGGGCGAGGTGCGCAAGCGCTCGTGCAAACTGGCCGACTGTTACCAGCGCGGCTGGGTGCTGAACCCGGACGGCTGCGGCTTTCGAGCCGGCCTGCAACGGGCGCTGAGCGCACAGGGGCTGTCGTTGCAGATCAACCTGGAAACCTTCGGCACCGAGCTGCAACTGGGGTTGATCGCCAATGGCCTGGGCTATGGCCTGGTGCCGCTACCGCTGCTGGAAAACAGCAGCCATCGGGACAAGCTGGAGATCGTCCCGGTCAGCGACTTCAAGCCGGTGATCGACCTGTGGCTGGTCCACCCGCGGTTCCTCGGCAACCTGCAAGAGCCGGTGAGCATGTTCGGCGAGATGGTCGCCGCCCGCGTCGGCAAGGCTGCGCCGTAGGAGGCGGCTTGTCAGCGAAGGCGCCCTCAAGGCCGGCGCAAACCTCAGGGGGCTGTTCGCCGGCTAGCCGGCTCCTACGGGTTTTTTAATTATTGATTTGCATGTCTTGGTAATCATTGAATGCAATTTTTGTATATTAAGTTAGAACCAAAACGAATTTCACGGACGTTTTTTATGTAGTTAGCATGGGGCTCGAACGCGCTGAAATAAGGATGTTGCGATGCCTGCGCCAGCCCCCCTCACCTCGTCCCGTCGCTGGGCCGAGCGCCCCGGATACCAGCTCCTGGGCAACCTGCTGCTGCGCCTGGTCAGCCCGTTGCTGCTTCTGCTGGTGTGGGAACTGGCCTCGCGCAGCGGGCTGTTGCCGGCGCGGATCATCGCCGCTCCCAGTACCATCGGCGGCACCCTGTGGCAGATGCTCGGCAGCGGCGAACTGGCCGGGCACCTGTGGGTGTCCCTCAAGCGCGCCCTCAGTGGCCTGGCCATCGGTGTCAGCCTGGGCACGCTCCTGGCCCTGGTGGCCGGGTTGTCCCGGCGCGGCGAGCTCGCCATCGATTCCCCCATGCAGATGCTGCGCACCCTGCCGTTCCTGGCCATAGTGCCGCTGTTCATTCTCTGGTTCGGCGTGGGCGAGACGCCGAAGATCGCGCTGATCGCCCTGGGCACTACCTTTCCTATCTACCTCACGCTGTTTTCGGGCATTCGCAGCCTCGATCCCAAGCTGGTGGAGGCCGCGACCCTGCTGGGCCTCAAACGCTGGGAACTGATCGTCCACGTGATCCTGCCCGGGGCCCTGCCGGCGTTCTTCGTCGGCCTGCGCTATGCCTTCGGCATTAGTTGGCTGGGGCTGGTGGTGGTGGAGCAGATCAACGCCAGCGCCGGTATCGGCTACCTGGTCAACGACGCGCGGGACTTCATGCGCACCGACGTGATCGTCATCTGCCTCCTGGTCTACAGCGTGCTCGGCCTGGGCATCGACGGGCTGGTGCGCGGCCTCGAACGTTGCGCCCTGGCCTGGCGCCCGACCTTTATCAGGAGCTGACCCATGACTCTGTCATTGCCCCAGCAGGGCCGTCTGCGCGCTGCCGTCGAATGCCGCCGGATCACCCGGCGCTTTGCCGGGCAGGCGGTGCTCGATGGCCTGGATCTGGACATCGCTCCCGGGGAGTTCGTGGCCCTCCTGGGCAGCAGCGGTTCGGGCAAGACCACCTTGTTGCGAACCCTGGCCGGGCTGGAACCCATCGACCAGGGCCAGTTGCAGGTGCCTTCGGCCATGGCTGCGGTGTTCCAGGAGCCACGGTTGATGCCCTGGAAGCGCGTGTGGCGCAACGTTGCCCTGGGCGTGCGCGGGGCCGGGGCCCGGGAGCGGGCCGAGGCAGCGCTGGAGGAGGTCGGGCTGGCCCACCGGCTCAATGCCTGGCCAGGCACCTTGTCCGGCGGCGAGGCCCAGCGAGTGGCGTTGGCCCGGGCCCTGGTACGCGAGCCGCACCTGTTGCTGCTGGATGAGCCCTTCGCCGCTCTGGACGCCCTGACCCGGATCCGCATGCATCAACTGATCATCCGCCTGTGGCGGGTGCACACCCCGGCGGTGCTGCTGGTGACCCACGATGTCGACGAGGCGCTGCTGCTGGCCGATCGGGTGCTGGTGCTGGCCAACGGGCAAATCGCCGAGCAATTGCCAATCCGCCTGCCGCGTCCGCGTCAGGCCTCCACCCCTGGGTTCCAGGCACTGCGCGCGCGGTTGCTGCAACTGCTGGGTGTGGAAACCGAGGCCGAGCCGGCCGTCGACATCTCCCTTCCCTTGAGCAGGACTGCCAGCCGATGAGCCTTTCCAGCGTGCAACCGTCTCCGTCCGTGTCCCGTCCCGTCCCTGATCCAGACTCCAGCGAGTTCGCCGACCTGCTGCAGCAACTGAGTGAAGAATTCGCCGCCACCGCAGCGTACTACGACCGTCACAGCGAATTTCCCCACGCCAACCTGCAACGCCTGCACCAGCATGGCCTGCTGGCCCTGACCGTGCCCCGGGCCCTGGGCGGCAGCGAGGCGAGCCTGGCCCAGGCGCGACGAGTGATAGGCGCCGTGGCCCGGGGCGAGCCTTCCACCGCGCTGGTGCTGTTGATGCAGTACCTGCAGCACACGCGCCTGCAACAGAACACGGCCTGGCCGCTGCACCTGCGCCAGCGCGTGGCCCGGGAGGCGGTGCAAGAGGGTGCCCTGATCAACGCCCTGCGGGTCGAGCCGGACCTGGGTACCCCGGCCCGGGGCGGTTTGCCGGCGACCCTGGCACGACGGGTCGAGGGCGGCTGGCTGCTCAGCGGGCGCAAGATCTACTCCACCGGCATTCCCGGGCTGACCTGGCTTGCGGTCTGGGCCCGCAGCGACGAGGCCGAGCCACAAGTGGGCACCTGGCTGGTCCACCGTGACAGCCCCGGGATCAGCGTCGAGGAAACCTGGGACCACCTGGGCATGCGCGCCACCGGCAGCCACGACGTGATCTTCGATGAGGTGTTCGTGCCCGAGGAACAGGCGGTGGATATCCAACCGGCCCACGTGCCCCGGCCTTCCGAGCTGGACAGCAAGGGCGTGCTCTGGCTGGCGGTGCTGCTCTCGGCCATCTACGACGGCGTGGCCCGGGCCGCCCGCGACTGGTTGCTGGGCTGGCTGGCCCAGCGTGCCCCGGCCAACCTTGGCGCACCGCTGTCGAGCCTGCCGCGCTTTCAGGAACTGATCGGGCGCATCGACGCCTTGCTGCTCAACAACCGGGTGCTGCTCGATGCCGCCGCCGAAGGGCGGATCGCCCCGGGGGAGGCGACCCAGATCAAATACCTGGTGACCAGCAACGCCATCAGCGCCGTGGAGCTGGGCATCGAAGCCATCGGCAACCCCGGGCTGGCCCGGGGCAACCCCATCGAGCGGCATTACCGCGATGTGCTGTGCAGCCGCATTCATACCCCGCAGAACGACGCGATTCTCGGTGCCGTGGGGCGCGCCGCCTTTGCCTTGCCCAGCCGCGGAGCCCAGGCGTGACGCGCATCGCCAGCCAGCTCGACGAGCACTTCAACCAGCAGTTGCGCCAGTGGCTGCCGGGGGCGGAAGTATTGAGCCTGCCCCGGGGCCTGCCGTGTGGCTTGCCCGCCGATATCGAGGTGCTGCTGGCCGCGCCCCACGCCGATTTTCGCAACGCGCCAGTGCCACCGGCGGGCTGGCCGTTTGGCCTGCGCTTCGTGCAACTGGTGACTTCGGGCCTGGATTATTTTCCTCGCTGGCTGTTCCAGGACCTGCCGGTGGCCAGTGCCCGAGGCAGCACCGCCGAAAGCATTGCCGAGTTTGCCCTGGCGGCGATCTTCGCCGCCGCCAAGCAACTGCCCCAGGTGTGGATCGAGCGCGCCGAGCACTGGCAGCAACGGCCGCTGGCCGCAGTGGCCGGCAGCACCCTGGGGCTGTTCGGCTTTGGCAGCATCGCCCGGGAGCTGGCGCCCAAGGCCCAGGCCCTGGGCATGCAGGTGCTGGCCCTGCGGCGTTCGGCGCAGCCGTTCGAGGTGCCTGGGGTGGAGGCGGTGGCCGACCTGCAGGAGCTGTTTGCCCGCGCCGATCACCTGCTGCTGGCGGTGCCGTTGACCGAGCAGACCCGGGGCATCATTGATGCCGATGTACTGGCAGCGGCCAAGCCAGGGTTGCACCTGATCAATATCGCTCGCGGTGCGTTGATCGATCAGCCGGCGCTGTTGCAGGCCCTGGACACCGGGCGCATCGCCCTGGCCAGCCTGGATGTGGCCGACCCCGAGCCGTTGCCCGAGGGGCATCCTTTCTATCGCCACCCGGGTATTCGCCTGTCGCCCCACACCTCGGCCAATTCGCCTCGGGTCTACCTGAATATCGCGCGCCTGCTGGGACGCAATCTCCAGCGCTGGGGCGATGGCTTACCCCTGGAAAACCCGGTGGAGATCCAGCGTGGCTACTAACGCGCGGTTCCAGCCTTGGCCGGCAGCGCTTCGTGTAGCCGCTGCCGCAGGCAGCGCACGGCCCGAAGGGGCGCCGGGGTTCTCAAGGCCGCTGAAGGTTCGGCGGGAGATCGCCAAGCAAGGCCCTGCGGGCCTTTTCGCACAGGGTGTTCATGACAATTTCAAGGAGAGCGGATATGACCGCACATTTTCGCCCCGCGGTGTATGACTTGCCCCGCGATGGCCATACGGTTTTTCGCTGGGAGCATCCGCCCCAGCAGGCCACCGTCGAGCTGGAGCGCCTGCAGCGCAAGCAGAGCCTGGCCGCGGCGTTCCGGGTGTTCGCCCGGCTGGGGTTCGACATGGGCGGCGCCGGGCATATCACGGTGCGTGACCCGGGGCGCCCGGACCATTTCTGGGTCAACCCGGTGGGGGTGTATTTCGGCCATGTACGGGTCCGCGACTTGTTGCTGGTCAACCCCGAAGGGGCGGTGATCGAAGGCGAGGGCGCGTTGAACCTGGCGGCGTTCGCCATCCATGCGGCGCTGCATGAAGCCCATCCCGAGGTGGTCGCCGCGGCCCATGCCCATTCGCTGAACGGCAAGGCCTGGTCGAGCCTGGGGCGCTTGCTCGATCCGCTGACCCAGGACGCCTGCGCTTTCTATGAAAGGCACGGGCTGTTCGACAACTTTTCCGGGGTGGTGCTGGAGGCCAGCGAGGGCGCGCGGATCGCCGCCGCACTGGCGGGGCGCAAGGCGCTGATCCTGCAGAACCACGGCCTGCTCACCGTGGGTGAAACCGTCGAGGCGGCGGTGTGGCGCTTCATCGCCATGGACAACGCCGCCCAGACTCAACTGCTGGCGGAAGCTGCCGGCACCCCGCGGCCCATTCCCCATGAGGTGGCGCGCCACACCGCACGCCAGGTCGGCACCGAGTTTGGCGGCTGGTTCAGTTTCCAGCCTTACCGCGAGCGGATCGTGCGCGAAGAACCGGACTTTCTCGATTAAGGACCATTGCCCATGCAGCGTCGTCATTTTCTCCAACTCTCGGCCCTGGCCGGTCTGGCCGCCGCCTTGCCGCGCCTGGGCCTGGGAGCCTCCGTGGACCTGTCCGGGGTCACCCTGAACGTCGCCACCTACAAGGGGGCGGCGCCGAGTTTCTTTGCCGAGGCGGGCATCGAGCCGCCGCCCTACAAGGTCAAGTACGCTGAGTTCACCGGCGGCAACCTGAGCTTCGAGGCCCTGGTCAGCGGCACCCTGGACATCTCGCCGATGAGCGAGATCCCGCCGATCTTCGGGATCAAGAACCACGCCCCGGTGAAGCTGATCGCGGTGCTCACCGGCGACGTCAACAACCAGGCCTTCATCGTGCCCAAGGGCTCTGCGGTGCAGTCGGTGGCCGAGCTCAAGGGCAAGCGCATCGGTTATATCCGCTCCACCAGTTCCCATTACTTTCTGCTCAAGGCGCTGAAGGAGCAGGGCCTGGGCTTTGCCGATATCGTGCCCATGGCGTTGACTGCGCAGGACGGTTTCGCCGCTTTCCAGAACGGTGCCCTGGATGCCTGGGTCAGCTTCGGCTACTTCATCCAGCTGGCGGAACTGCGGGCCGGGGCCCGGGTATTGAAGACCGGCCAGGGCTACCTGTCCGGCAACTACGTGATCGCCGCCAACCAGCAGAGCATTGCCGACCCGGCCAAGCACGCGGCGATCACCGACTACATCCTGCGCGAGTACCGCTCCTGGCAGTGGATTGCCAGCCACCCCGAGGAATGGGCGACCAGGAGCGCGCAGATTCTCGGCATGCCCCGGGAAGTGTTCCTTGCCCAGTACCGGGCCCAGAGCGGCCCGCGCCTGCTGCAACCGGTGGACGACGCAGCGGTGAAATCCCAGCAGGACGTGGCCGACCTGTTCTTCGAGGCCGGCGTACTGCCCCAGCAACTGGACGTATCCGGCCTGTGGGATCGCAGCTTCCACTGGTCCTGACTCCCTTGTAGGAGCCGGCTTGCCGGCGAATAGGCCCTTGAGCCTTGCAACGATCTCGGGGCCGCCTTCGCTGGCAAGCCAGCTCCTACGGTCCGATGGGGCGATTTCTTTGATTGGCCAGGAGGCCCGATGTTTTCTCGAACCTTGCTGTGCCTGGCGCTGGCCAGCCCCTGGGCCTTGGCCGACAGCCCCGCCCAAGCCCTGCACCAGCGCCTGATCGTGCTCGACAGCCACCTCGATACCCCCATGCAACTGGCCCGACCCGGTTGGGACATCACCCAGCGCCATCGCTACCAGGACGACCTGTCCCAGGTCGATCTGCCACGGATGAAAGAGGGCGGCCTGGACGGCGGTTTCTGGGCCATTTTCACCCCCCAGGGGCCGCTCACCGCCGAAGGCCGGACCCTGGCCAGCGAACATGGGCTGGCGGTGCTGGCGCGGATCAGCGACCTGCTGGGCGCCCACCCCGATGATTTCGCCCTGGCCCTGACGGCTGGCGATGTACCGGCCATCGTCGCCCGTGGCCAGCGTGTGGTTTTTATCAGCATGGAAAACGCCCAGCCCCTGGCCGCCGATCCGGGACGCTTGCACACCTATTACCGCCAGGGCCTGCGCATGCTCGGCCTGGTGCACTCGGCCAACAACGATTTCGCCGACTCGGCCACCGCCCTGCCGCAGTGGCACGGCTTGAGCCCGGCGGGCCGGGAACTGGTGGCCGAGGCCAATCGCCTGGGGATACTGCTGGATGTCTCCCATGCCTCGGACCAGGTGTTCGACCAGGTCCTGGCGCTGTCGAGGGCGCCGATCATTGCCTCCCATTCCAGCAGCCGTGCAATCACTGCCCATCCACGCAACCTGGATGACCGGCGCCTGCGGCAACTGGCGGCCAGGGGCGGTGTGGTGCAGGTCAACAGCTTTCCCAGCGACCTGATCAACCTTGCACCCAATCCCGAGCGGGACAAGGCCCTGGGGCCGCTGTACCGCGAGTTCCGCCTGGCGGCGAGCATGAGCCCGGAACAGGTGGCGAACCTGGCCGAACGCATTCGCCAGGTCGAAGTCCGCTACCCGCAGCCCAGGGCCAGCCTGGACGATTACCTGCGCCACCTGCTGCACATCCTGGAAGTGGTCGGCCCGGATCATGTGGGCATCGGCGCCGACTGGGACGGCGGTGGCGGGGTACAGGGGCTCGAAGATGTCGCGCAACTGCCACGGATTACCCAGCGCCTGTTGGCGGCGGGCTACAGCGAAGCGGACCTGGCGAAGATCTGGGGCGGCAACTTGTTGCGCGTTCTCGACGCCGCCCAGGCCGTGGGAGCCGGCTTGCCGGCGAAGGGGCGCTGATGCCGGCGCGAACCGTGGGGCTTCTTCGCTGGCAAGCCGGTTCCTGGCGGGGCGAGTATGGCCAGGCACGGCCAGGCGCAGGGCTATGCGCGGAGCGCAGAATCTTTTGGCTTGAATATGAAACAAAGTAATATTTGCATATGCTTAAAATGTATTTCTCTTATTAAATAAGCGCCCCTAGGATGGCTTCACATAGACCCAAGTGACTGCATAAGTCGCCGATCTATAACCGAACGCACTATCCATCCGCAGCAGGGAGCGCTTGCATGCCACTGACCAGAAGACAATTGATCGCCCGTATTGCCGCTGTCGGCGGGGTCCAGGCGGCGAGTGCGGTCATGGGCCTGTTCGGCGCCAGCGCAACGGCCGAAGCGTTCGAGGAAAACTACGCGGCGCTGCCCACGGCGGCGCTGGGCAAGGGGGCCAGCGTGGTGGTGATCGGCGCCGGGATCGGTGGTCTGGTCAGCGCCTACGAGTTGAGCAAGGCCGGGTTCAAGGTGACCTTGCTGGAAGCCCGGGACCGGGTCGGCGGGCGCAACTGGACGGTGCGTGGTGGCGATCGGGTGGAGTACAGCGACGGCAGCACCCAGGTCGCGCAATTCGGGGAGGGGTTCTACCTCAATGCCGGGGCCGGCCGCCTGCCCAGCCACCATCAGTTGATGCTCGGCTACTGCCGCGAGCTGGGGGTGGAGCTGGAGGTGCTGGTCAATACCAGCCGCAATGCCCTGGTGCGTCCGGACCTTGACCAGCCGGCGTTGCAGATCCGCCAGGCGGTCAATGACAGCCGCGGGCATTTTTCCGAGCTGCTGGCCAAGGCCGTCAATCGCCATGCCCTGGATCAGGAGCTGACACCAGCCGATCGCAGCAACCTGCTGAGTTTCCTGAAAACCTGGGGTGATCTTTCCGACAAGCTGGAGTACCTGGGTTCGGCCCGCTCCGGCTACAAGGTCTGGCCCGGCGCCGGCGACCAGTTGGCGCAGAAGAATGATCCGCTGCCGTTGCAGACCCTGCTCAACCCGGCGCTGACCACGGCGTTGATGATCGACGAATACCCGGAGTTCTCGCCCACCATGTTCCAGCCGGTGGGGGGCATGGACCGCATTCCCCAGGCCTTTGCCCGGCGCCTGAAAGGCCAGTTGCGGTTGCACAGCGAAGTGCGTTCCATCAGCAACCAGGCCGACAGCGCCGAAGTGGTCTACTTGGACCGGCGCACCGGCCGTACCCACAACCTCAAGGCCGACTACGTGATCAGCAGCCTGCCCCTGCCACTGCTGGCCAAGGTGCAGAACAACTTCAGCGCCCCGGTGCGCCAGGCCATCGGTGCGGTGCAGTTCGGCTACGCCAACAAGGTGGCCTGGCAGTCGCGGCGCTTCTGGGAAAGCCAGTACCAGATCTACGGCGGGCTGTCGTTCATCAACCAGGAAGCCTCCGGGCTGTGGTACCCCAGCGGCGGTTTCAACCAGGCCGAAGGGGTGCTGGTGGCGGCCTACAACAACGGCGAAATCGCCCGACGGTTCGGGGAGAAAACCCTGGCCCAGCAGATCGAGATCTCCCGTCAGGCGGTGGAACTGCTGCACCCCGGGCACAGCCAGGAACTGCGCAATCCGCTGGTGATTGCCTGGAGCAAGATCCCCTACAACTTCGGCCCCTGGATCAGCCATGAAGTGGCCGAGCCGGACTACGGCCTGCTCAACCAGCCCCAGGGCCGGGTCTACCTCACCAGCGACGGCCTGGCCCACAGCGGCGTGGGCATCTGGCAGGAAGCCGCCGCCGGCGCGGCGCGGCGGGTGGTTCGGCAACTTTTCCAACGGGCGCAAGGCTCGTCGCTACAGCAAACGGCCTGAAAAAGCCGAGCACTCACACAACAGCGGTAACCCATGCCGGGTAGCGGACCTCCGAGGCTGGCACACACAACCTTGGGAGCGTCTTTGCATGTCTTTGAAAAACACCGTCGTAGGGCTGGGGCTGTTGTTCGCCGCCAGCAGCAGTTGGGCCGCGGGAATCCAGCGTGTGCCGTCCAGCTACCCCAATTCACCGATCCTGCAATCGGTGACCCTGCCCGCCAACAGCGAGGTGACCTACCTCTCCGGGCTGCTGCCGGACCCGGTGGACCCCAAAGCGTCCAAGGAGCAGATCCACGCCGAGGGCAACACCGAGGCCCAGGCCCGGGTGGTGCTGCGCAAGGTGGAGACGATCCTCGCCAGCCAGGGCCTGACCCTGGGGGACGTGGTGCAACTGCGCATCTACCTGGTAGGGGACCCGGCCCTGGGCGGCAAGCTGGATTTCGACGGCCTGCAAGTGGCCTTTCGCGAGTTCTTCGGCACCCAGAAGCAGCCGCTCAAGCCCGCCCGGACCACGGTGCAAGTGGCGGGGCTGGTGCTGCCCGGCGCCTTGATCGAAGTCGAAACCGTTGCCGCCCGAGCGCGCTGAGCCGCCTGTCAAAGGATCTGAAGTCATGAGTATTTCCTTGCATAAAATCCTCTTCGGCGCGGCCCCCCTGAGCTTTGGCCTGCTGGGCCTGGCGCTGCCCGCCGAACTGCTGGCGGCCGACGAAACCCTGGGCACGGTGGTGGTCACCGGGGTGCGCGGCAGCCAGCAACGCACGGTGACCGACAGCCCGGCGCCGATCGATGTGATCGACAGCGAGCAGTTGCGCAGCATCGGCCAGAATGGCCTGAAAGAAATGCTCGGGCGCCTGCTGCCGTCGTTCAACGTGCCGACCATCAACGGCGGCGGCACGGCGTTCCTGGTGCGCGGGGTGAGCATGCGTGGCCTGGGCGGCGACCAGGTGCTGGTGCTGATCAATGGCAAGCGCCGGCACAACTCGGCGCTGATCAACAACGGCGCACGGGTCGGCAACGCCTCGGTGCCGGTGGACCTGGACCTGATTCCCACCGCCGCCATCGAGCGCATCGAAGTGCTGCGCGACGGCGCGGCGGCGCAGTACGGCTCCGACGCCATCGCCGGGGTGATCAACATCATCCTCAAGCGCAATGCCGAAGGCCTGACCTCCGACACCACCCTGGGCCAGTACTACGACGGCGACGGCACCACCGGCCACGAAGCCTTCAACTGGGGCAACAAACTGGGAGAGAACGGCGGCTTCATCAACCTGTCCTGGGACGCCAAGCTGCAGGAACCCTACGAGCGCTCCAGTGCCGCCAGCGGCCAGCTGTACTTCAAGCAGGCCGACGGCTCGCCGGACCCCCGGGAAAGCAATCGCCAGGGCTGGGGCACCGAGTACGGCCTGGGCCGCGACCGCACCACCAGCCTGGCCTACAACGCCGAGCTGCCTCTGGAGGACGACCTCAAGCTGTACTCGTTCTCGACCCTAAGCTACCGCAACAGCAACAAGGACCTGGGGCACCGCAAGCCCACCGACATCACCAGCCTGGCGGGCATTCCCAATGCGCCTTACCCCAACGGCGGCCAGGCGCGGCGGGAAATCCACGAGACCGATTTCCAGGTCGCCGGTGGTGCCAAGGGCCTGCTCGGTGGCTGGGACTGGGACCTGTCGAGCACCTACGGCAAGGATCGCGGCGTGCTCGACACGGCCAACAACCTGAACATTTCCAATGGCCCCTACAGCCAGCACGACTTCCACCTGGGCAACCTGGTGTTCGACCAGTGGACCAACAACCTGGACTTCTCCCGGGCCCTGGACATCGGCTGGAGCAGCCCGCTGGAAACCTCCTTCGGCGTGGAATACCGCTGGGAGAAATATGCGCTGGAGGAGGGCGAGGCCAACTCCTACAACCAGGGCAGCTATGTCCCCAACACCGGGCCTTTCTCCGGTGTGGTGCCGGACCCGGGGTTGTTCTCGGTCAACGGCACGACCCCGGAAGATGCCTACAGCCTCAAGCGCCACAGTGAGGCGGCTTATATCGACCTGGGCCTGAACATCACCCCCAACTGGTACGTCGGTGCGGCGGCGCGCTACGAGAAGTACAACCTAGGGGTAGGCGACACCACCAGCGGCAAGCTCACCACCCGTTACGAGTTCCTCCCCGGGTACGCGGTGCGGGCTGCGGTGAGCAACGGCTTCCGTGCACCGTCCCTGGCCCAGAGCGTCTTTTCCACCACCAGCACGGTCACCGAATTCGGCGCCGGTGGCACCACCACCTCGGTGCGTACCAAGCAGATGCGCCCCAACTCGCCGGAAGCGGTGGCCCTGGGCGCCAAGGACCTGGAGCCGGAAACCTCGCGCAACTACAGCCTGGGGTTCACCGCCGAGCCCACCGATCGGCTGCGCCTGACGGCCGACTTCTACCTGATCGACATCGACAAGCGCATTCTCCAGACCGGCATCCTCAAGGGCCCGGCGGTGTCGCAGATCCTGGTGGAGAACGGCCTCTCGCCGAACCTCGCCGGGCAGTACTACACCAACGCTGCCGACACCCGGACCAAGGGCGTGGACCTGGTGGCGGACTACCGCCAGTCCTTCGGCGAGTACGGCACGGCGAAATGGAGCGTCGCCTACAACCACAACAAGACCACCATCCGCGACCTGGCGGACACCCCGGCGGCCCTGTCGCGCCTGGGGGCGGGGTATGTGCTGTTCGACCGCCAGCAGCAGATCGACCTGACTAAATCCACGCCCAAGGACAAGTGGATCCTTTCCAGCAACTACAAGGTCGGCGACTGGACCACCAACCTGCAGTTGACCCGCTTTGGCGAGTACACCGAAGGCTCGAACATCCCGAGCAACGATCGCACCTACAGCGCCAAGTGGATCACCGACCTGGACGTGGCCTACGACGTGACCCAGAACCTCACCGTGGCCGTGGGCGCCAACAACCTGTTCGACGTGTACCCGGACAAGATCGGCCTCAAGGCCTGGGCGGGAACCTATGAATACGGAATGTTCTCGCCCTATGGCCTGGGCGGCGGCTACTACTACAGCCGCGTCAGCCTGGCGTTCTGATCATGACCACGATCACTCTCGTAGGAGCTGGCTTGCCAGCGAAGGCGGCGGCATGACCGGCGCAGGGTTGAGGGGCCATTCGCCGGCAAGCCGGCTCCTGCAAGGGCTGGTGCTGTGCCTGTGGCTGGGCAGTGCACTGGCGCAGCCGGCGCTGCGGGTGTCCAGCCAGAAGCAGTCGCTGAAGATTCTGCTGCAGGCGGCAGGCGAGCTGGAGCAGGTGCCGTACCCCATCGAGTTCGCCTCCTTCGCTGCCGCGGCCCCCACCGCCGAGGCCCTGGCCGCCGGGGCGGTGGATATCGGCAGCCTGGGGGATGCGCCCTTTGTGTTTGCCGCCGCGGCCGGGGCGCCGCTCAAGACCGTGGGGGTGATCAAGCTCAAGGTCACGCCGACCGCGGTGGCGATCGTGGTCAAGGAGGATTCGCCGCTGAAGCAGGCCGCCGACCTCAAGGGCCGGCGCATCACCACCACCCGGGGCTCCATCGGCCATTTCCTGGCCCTGGCTGCCCTGCGGTCGGTGGGCCTGCATGGCGCGGATGCGCAGTTCATCTTTCTCCAGCCGGCCGAATCCCGCAGCCTGCTGAGCAACGGCCAGGCCGATGCCTGGTCGACCTGGGACCCCTATACCAGCATGGTGCAGATGGAGGGCGGCAGCCGGGTGCTGGTCAGTGGCGAAGGGCTGTTCGCCGGGCACATGCTGCTGGTGGCCAACGACCAGGCGATTCGCGACAAGCCGCAGCAGATCGCCGACTTCCTGCAGCGCCTGGATCGTGCCTATGCCTGGGCCAACCAGCACCAGAGCGAGTTTTCAAAGATCCAGGCCGGCTACAGCGGTTTGCCGGTGCAGGTGCATGAGCGTTCCAATCGCTACTCGGTGCCCCGGCGTATCGCCGTAGGCCCGGCCGTGGTGGAGGACGTGCAGCACACCGCCGATCTCTACCGCGAGGAGGGCATTATTCAGAAGACTTTCGATGCCGCAGCTTACATGGATGCTCAATTCAATGAAGTTGAATGAGTGTGTGGCAGTTTTATTAATTGATCTCGGGAGGTTTTAAATAAATAAAGAGCAATAATGTTCTTCGCTTAATTTAACTATCAGCAAATTTCATAATCTTCTCGCAGTACTTTAAAAGTGCCTGTGGTGGCCGCTATTTGCCTGATTTTCGATACATTTTTAAGTTTGGATATTAGAGATAAAGGATATTTCACAAGGCTATCGCAACTGCCTAAGGTGGCCCTGAAACAAATTATTACGTTCTACCGATGTTGTACTTCGTCGCTACTTCCAGGGAATTAAGGGAGCTTGCATGTTCACAGTCACTACGGCCGACAAACTTGAAGCGCGGCATATCCTCGATGTTGTGGAAAAACGCTCTTACGGCGTTCAGCTCAAAGGTTTCTGCCCACCGGATACCTTGCAGGTGGCGCGGGATCATCTGTATCAGCAGGAACTGCGCAGTGCCTTCAGCCAGCAGCAGGAGTTCGTCCGGGTCGGCAAGGCTTATATCGAGATCCAGGATGAGCAGAGCCGGGCCGAATACCACGCCCTGGCCCTGCCCAACATTCGCAAGATCCGCAATCTGTTCCGGCCACTGGCCTCGCCCATCGACGAACTGCGCCTGCTGCTGGACGAAGTCTGGCCGCAGGGCGCGCACCTGTTGCAGGTGGACGGGCAGAAGTGTTTCGTCGGCATTGCCCGCTTCCAGGGTTCGGGGGTCGATCTCACGCCCCACACCGACAAGCTTGAACGCAATGCCCCCGAGGGCCACAGCCCGCAGTTGCTGACGCAGCTGTCCACCAACATCTACCTGGAGATTCCCGAGGATGGCGGCGAGCTGGAGATCTGGGGCATCGAGCCGGACGAGCAGGAGTACAACCGCCTGAAGGGCGAACGGGCCTACGGCATCGAACGCCACCTGCTGCCGCCGCCGGATTTCGTGGTCAAGCCCGAGCCTGGCGACCTGATCCTCCTCAATCCGCGGCTGATCCACGCCGTGCGCCCTTCGGCCAGCAGCACCCGGGTCACCCTCGGGGTCTTTATCGGTTACTACGGCGAACACCAGCCTTTGGCCTACTGGAGCTGAACTCATGAGCAAGGTGCAGGAAATCAACCTCAAGGCCTACTTCAACAAGGGCGGCGAGGAGCACGAATTCGACGGCAAGCGCGTGGTACTGGCGGTCAGCGTCGGCCAGGAATATCACGAGGACCAGAAGCTGCGGTCCACCATTCACTTGATCAACCAGTCCGGTTTCAGCCACGTCAAGGTGGTGGTGGCCGATACCCTGCAACGCCACAACAAGCACGGCAAGTCCCCCGGGGAGGCGCTGTCGGCGGCGATCCGCGATGGCGATGCCTGGCTGGCGCGCAACCAGAGCATCCTCGACGGCCTGCGGGTGCCGTACCACATCACCCGCTGGAACCAGGAACTGGCCAGCGACCGCTATGCCGAGCTGCGCCAGCAACTGAACCAGGTCTACCAGCAGCGCGAGGAACTGCGCGACGCCATCGACAGCACCATCGGCGTATTCACCGAGCGCCTGCGCCTGCGTGACGAACACGCGGACATCGAGCGGGCGGCGGCCCAGTGCCGGGAGTACATCCTGGAAGAGATCCCGATCATCCTGCCGCTGTGGGCCGACGAGGGTTACCACTATGTGCTCTACCCGCAGCAGATGACCACGGCCATGGCCACCAGCCGCGAGTTGCTGATCGAACCCCACAGCCCGGACCGGGTGCGCTGGCTGCCCCTGAAGTTCAAGAAGCGGGGGATCCCGATTCCCTTCACCTTGCCCGGCGCCATTCACCCCAACTGGACCAGCGGCGCCATCGCCATCTGATCCGCCGCGATCAATGTAGGAGCTGGCTTGCCAGCGAAAGCGCCCTTGCCGGCGATGCCGGACTCAAGGGTCTGTTCGCCGGCAAGCGGGCTCCTACAGAGCGTTTTTTTATGACTGACAAGGAGTTTCCATGAGCGTTTTTGCGCAACAGCAACGCAAATGGTGGGCATTGCTCGGTGTGAGCATCGCCAGTTTTCTCGGCTGTGTGGATTTCACCATCGTCAACACCGCGTTGCCGGCCCTGCAGGCCGACCTCGGGGCCTCGGTGGACGCCCTGCAATGGGTGATCAACGGCTTCATCCTGGCCCTGTCGAGCTTCATGGTGCTGGTGGGGCGCCTGGCGGACCTGCACGGGCGCAAGCGGGTGCTGTTCCTCGGCCTGACGGTGTTCGGCCTGGCTTCCCTGGCGGCCGGGCTGGCGGGGCAGATCGATACCCTGATCGGTGCGCGGGTGGCCCAGGGGCTGGCATGCGCGGTGCTCTATACCGCCTCGGGGGCGATTGTCTCCAGCACCTTCGAGACCGCCGAGCAGGGCCGGGCCTTCGGCGTGCTGTTCGGGGTCAATGGAGTGGGGCTGGCGGTCGGCCCGGTGTTGGGCGGGCTGATAACCAGCGCCTTCGGCTGGCAGTGGATCTTTCTCATCAACGTGCCCTTCGTACTGCTGAGCCTGGGCATTTGCAGCTTCAGCGTGAAGGAGTCGCGTTCGGCCGAGACCGGGGCGCGCCTGGATGGTTGGGGGGCGCTGCTGTTGCTGATCGGCCTGCCGAGCCTGGTGCTGGTGATCGTCCAGGGCGGCAGTTGGGGCTGGGGCACACCCCTGACCCTGGCCCTGGTGGCGCTGGCGGTGCTGGCCCTGGGCGCGTTCCTGGCGGTGGAGCGGCGGGTGGCCGCACCGATCATCGACCTCAAGCTGTTCGCCAACCGGCGTTTCGTTGCCGGGGTGGCGGCCAGTTTCGGCCTGGCGCTGTTCTACTGCGTGGCGTTTTTCGTCATGCCGCTGTACCTGGCGCAGATCCGCGGCGAAACGGTGCAGGCCAGCGGCCTGCTGTTGCTGCCCACCACCCTGGGGGTGGCGCTGCTGTCACCGCTGGTGGGGCGCCTGGTGGATCGCAAGGGGCCGGCGCTGCTGATCAAGACCGGGCTGCTGCTGTTCGTGCTGTCGGCGTTGTTGCAGGCCGGTTTCGATGGCCAGACTTCGCTGCCTTATCTGCTGGGCGCCTTTGTCGTCATGGGCCTGGGGTGGGCCAGCATACTCGGGCCGTCCACGGTGCTGGGGATTTCCTCGGTGCCCCAGGAAGTGGGCTCGGTGGCCATGGGCTCGCTGATGACCTTGCACAACGTCGGTGGCGGTGTCGGGCTGGCGGTGGGGGTGGGGCTGTTCCATCACTTTTCCGCCACGCCGCTGGACGATGCCCAGGGCGCCTTTCTCAATGGTTACCGCGCGGTGATGGGCTTTCTGGCGGTGGTCACGCTGCTGGTCTGGGCCTCGGTGAGCCTGCTCTTGCGCACGGCCCCGGCGCCGGTGCCGACGGCCGAGGAGGGCACCAGCCGTGGCTGAGCGCGGCGGGCAGATGGGGCTGGGGGCCTTTCTCTCCGGCTCCGGCGCCCATGGCGGCAGTTGGCGCCATCCCCAGGCGGATGCCGACGCCTCGTTGAATTTCCAGCGCTACCGGCACTATGCGCAAACCCTGGAGCGGGGCTGTTTCGACGCCCTGTTTCTCAACGACAACGTGGCGGTGGGGGACCTGGACCCGCGGGTACTGGCCCGCAGTTCCTACAGCCTGCGCTGGGACCCGCTGACCCTGCTGCCGGCCCTGGCGGTGGTGACCCGGCATATCGGCCTGATCGCCACCGCCAGCACCTCCTACAACGAGCCCTACAACCTGGCGCGCAAGTTCGCCTCCCTGGACCACTTGAGTGAGGGCCGGGCCGGCTGGAACCTGGTAACCGGGCTGGTCGGCGGGGAGAACTTCAACCACCCCGAACCCCTGAGCCACGCCGAGCGGTACGCCCGGGCCGAGGAGTTCTTCAGTGTGGCCAGCGGGCTGTGGGACAGCTGGGCCGACGACGCCTTTCCCCGGGACAAGGCCAGCGGCCAGTGGCTGCGCCCGGAGCGCATGCACCTGTTGCAGCACCGGGGGCGGCACTTCCAGGTACAGGGGCCGTTGAATGCACCGCGGCCATTGCAGGGCTGGCCGGTGATCGCCCAGGCCGGGTCGTCCGGGCCGGGCTGTGAGCTGGCGGCGCGCTGCGCCGAGCTGGTGTTCACCGCCCAGACCGACCTGCAGCAGGCCAAGGCTTTCTATCGCGAACTCAAGGAACGGCTTCCCGCTTACGGGCGTCATGCCGGGCAGTTGAAAATCTTCCCCGGCATCGCCCCCACGGTGGGCCGCACCCTCAACGAAGCCGAGGAGAAGTACCAGCAATTGCAGGAACTGCAGAACCCCCAGGCACAGCTCAAGGCCCTGTCCTACCTGCTGGACCTGGGTATCGACCTGTCGCATCTGCCCCTGCATGCGCAGGTGCCGTTGCTGGACGACGCCGCCCCCACCGAGCGGCATAAAAGCCGCCGGCACCTGGTGCAGGAACTGATCCGCCGGGAGCGGCCGAGCCTGGCGCAACTGCTGCGCAGCCTGTCGGCCAGCGGGCACAAGGTACTGGTGGGCACGCCGGGGCAGATCGTCGATGAGCTGGCTACCTGGTACCAGGAATACGCCGCCGACGGTTTCAATGTGCTGTTCACCCATCTGCCGGGGGCCATCGACGATTTCGTGCAACTGCTCACCCCCGAGCTGCAGCGCCGGGGTCTGTTTCGCCAGCGCTACACCGGCCACAGCCTGCGCGAACACCTGGGGCTGGCGCGGGTGGAAAACCGTTTCTTCAGCCACCGGGGCAATGGCTGAATGGCTGAAAGAGTCTTTACTCTCAAGGCGCAACGCCCATCGATCACCCTAGGAGCTACAGCATGTCCGGATGGTATGAGTTGAAGAAAAGCAGCAACGGCCAGTTTCGCTTCGTGCTCAAGGCGGCCAATGCCGAGGTCATTCTCAGCAGCGAGCAGTACACCACCCGCGCCGCAGCCGAGAACGGCATCGCCTCGGTGCAGGCCAACAGTCCCCTGGAAGAGCGCTACGAGCGCAAGAGCGCCAAGGATGGCAAACCCTATTTCAACCTCAAGGCGGCCAATCACCAGATCATCGGCAACAGTGAAACCTATTCCTCGGAAGCAGCCCGGGAAAAGGGCATCGCCAGCGTCAAGGCCAACGGCCCCAGCCACAACATCAAGGACCTGACGTCCGTTTAGGCCTGGCTCCACACACCCTCGACAGCACAAGGCCCGAACCCAAGCAGCGTTCGGGCTTTGTGCTGTCAGCGGGTTTTCACAAGCACCTGGCATTTGCCTGGAGGCCGGGCGAGGGCAGCGTATTGTGATCTGGCAGGCCGCCAGCCGATTGGCGACGGAGTTATGGCGCAATGCCATCATTTGCCTTATCCTCCGCGCCCGTCACCGGGCGCTCGGCAGGCCTGGCACTCTGGTTGACGTTATCAATCATTGTCCAAGGGATCTGCGACCTCATGATTCGCCCTCTCGTATTACTCGCCGCGCTGCTGGCGTTGAGCGGTTGCTACAGCCTGTCTTCCACGAAAGTTGCCGAGAGCATGCGCCCCGACTCGCAGTCGGGGGTGGCCTATGTGGTGGGGGTGGTCGGCATCTGGCCGAAGGCGGTGCACACCGCCAACGAACAAATGCTGCTGATTCGCCCGCGCGGCGGTGACGGGTTCGCCTCGGCGCGCTTGTACAACCAGATCTACGGCCGCACGCCACGGGATGTGCGCGAGACCTGGCACGGCATCGGCAGCCTGTTCGTGATGCCGCTCAAACCCGGGCGCTACGAGATCTACAACCTGCACTTCGACCGCGGCAACGCCACCGCCTGGAGCCGCGAAGACTTCTCCATCCCCTTGGAGCTGGAAGCCGGCAAGGCTTATTACCTGGGTGATTTTCGCGCCGGCTGCCTGTCGGCGTCGGGGGCCAAGTGCGTGTTTCTGCACAGCGACCACCTGGAGCGCGACGCCGCCCTGGTGCGCGCCAAATACCCGCAGGTGCCGAACCTGCAACGGGTCGATCTGGAGAAGATGGAGGAGGTCACGTCGTTGATCGTCAGGGAGCAGGGGCCCAAGGCGTCGATGCTCAAGGCCATGCTGTCGGGGGATCTGTAATGCGTAATCAATTGTGGTTTTTGATGGTGCTGATGCTGGGGCTTGGCGGTTGTCAGACCAGCCACAGTCTCAAGCCGGCCGAGGTGGATTATCAGCAGCGGCTACCGGCGATCAGCGTCAGTGTGATGGGGGCCATCCCTGCCGGCCTGATCCGTGACGAACTGCGTCGTCGCGGTACCTTCGAGCAGGTGCAGCCGGGGTTCAGTGCCGATGGCTACAACGTGATCGTGATGGCCAACAGTGATTACTTTGGCTGGCAGAACATTCCCATGGGGCTGCTCAGTGCCATGACCTTGTTTATCGTGCCGGGCCGGACCACTTGGGACAGCCAGGTGATGTTCCATGTCAGCCGCGGTGACCAGGAGGTGGCCAAGTATCGGGTCAGCAACCAGACCCGCTCCTGGCGTGGTTGGGCCAACACTGATGGCGGCCAATACCAGCATGTGCGGCGCATCACCGACGACTTCATTGCGCAGATGCTGCAGGACCCGCAGTTCAAGGCCCAGGCCCCGGTGGCGCTGGACAGTCACTGAACCACGCTTGAGCGCGGCCCCCGCCAAAGCCCGGACGGTGTCAGCCGTCCGGGCTTTTTTTTCAGGAAATCAACCCAGGCTCTGCAGCAGCGTCTGCAACTGTTGGCGACCGCCCTCGTTCAGTGCGAATACCGGCTTGCGAGGCTCCCCGGTGGGCAGCCCGGCGAGCTCCAGCCCGGCCTTGACCGTGGCCGGCAAACCGCCCTTGAGGATGAAGTCCAGCAGCGGCAACTGGCGGTAGAACAGCGCCCGGGCGCGAGCCAGGTCGTTGCTCAGCACGGCCTGATAGAGGTCGAGATTGAGCTGCGGGATCAGGTTCGCCGCCGCTGTGCACCAGCCACTGGCACCGGCAGCGAAAGCTTCCAGGGCCAGCGGGTTGCAGCCGTTGTAGAACGGCACCTGGCCTTCGCCCAGCAGTTGCAGCTTGTGCATGCGCTGGATATCGCCGGTGCTTTCCTTGACCAGGGTGACGTTTTCCACGGCGTGGAAGATCTTCAGGATCAGTTCCACCGACATGTCGGTGCCGCTGGTGGCCGGGTTGTTGTAGAGCATGATCGGCACGCCGATGCTGGCGCCGATGGCCTGGTAGTGAGCGAGGATCTCGGCTTCGCTGAGCTTCCAGTAGGAGGCGGGCAGCACCATCACCACGTCGGCGCCCTTGGCTTCGGCAAAACGCGCGCGGCGGATGGCCTTGGCGGTGGTCAGGTCGGAGACGCTGACGATGGTCGGCACGCGCTTGGCCACGTGGCGGATGCTGAACTCGCTGACCTGGTCCCATTCGGCGTCGCTCAGGTAGGCGCCTTCGCCGGTGCTGCCCAGGGGGGCGATGGCGTGGACGCCCGCGTCGATCATGCGGTCGATGGAACGCCCGAGGGCGTCCAGGTCCAGGCCTTCGCCGTTGGGGCCGAAGGGGGTGACGGTGTAGCCGATGATGCCGTGGATCTGGGTAGTAGGCATGGTGCAACTCCTGCAAGGCATAAGGGGTGGATCAGTTCAGGCAGTCGGCGTGTTTTTTCAGGTTTTGCCGAGCGTAGTAGTTGAAGGCGGCGCTGTGGCGCTTGGGCTTGGAAATCCAGTCGTGGGCTTCGCGGCCCAGCTCCGGGAGGATCGGCTTGATGGTGCCGGCGGCCATGGCCAGCAGTTGCAGCTTGGCCGCACGCTCGATCAGTTGAGCGATCACGCAGGCTTCCTCGATGCTCGCGCCGGTGGACAGCTGGCCGTGGTGGGAAAGCAGGATCGCGCGCTTGTCGCCCAGGGCGGCGGAGATGATTTCGCCTTCTTCGTTGCCCACCGGCACCCCCGGCCAGGCTTCGAGAAAGGCGCAGTCCTCGTACAGTGGGCAGAGGTCCATGTGCGACACCGCAAGCGGCACTTCGATCATCGACAGCGCGGCGACGTGGGTCGGGTGGGTGTGGATGATGCAGTTCACGTCCGGCCGGGCGCGGTACACCCAGCTGTGGAAGCGGTTGGCCGGGTTGGGCATGCCGTGGCCTTCGAGGACCTCCAGGTCTTCGTTGACCAGCAGCAGGTTGCTGGCGCTGATTTCATCGAAGCCCAGGCCCAGTTGCTGGGTGTAGTAGGTGCCCGGTTGCGGGCCGCGGGCGGTGATCTGCCCGGCGAGGCCCGAGTCGTGGCCGTTCTCGAACAGAATGCGGCAGGTCAGGGCCAGCTTTTGTCGGTCGGTCCACGTATTATCCGCCAGGGTATTTTGCATCTGGGTCAGGGCTTGCTTGACCAGTTGGTCTTTGGGCAATGCTAATGTCTTGGCCATGTCGAAGGTCCTTTGAGAAGTGCAATGGACGTCGGATCTGCGCTTCACCTGCTGCTTGCGACGGCGCTTGGTGAATTGCGATGACACTTAAGAGGCTATATGACACTTTGTGTCATTGGCAAGCGCCAATCGTTGTTTTCTAGATGGATTAACCGCTCTACATGTCTATCCGTTTGAAATTACTGAGAAAAAAACTGGGCGTGACCCTGGAAGCCCTGGCCGAGAAATCCGGGATGACCAAGAGCTATCTGTCGAAAGTCGAGCGCGGGCTGAACACGCCGTCGATCGCTGCCGCGTTGAAGCTGGCCAAGGCGCTAAACGTCAAGGTCGAGGAACTGTTCGCCGAGGACAGCATCAGCCTCGACAGCTACAGCCTGGTGCGCAGCGACCAGCGCCAGTCACTGGCGGCCAATGGGCAGGTCCCGGGTTATGCGGTGCTGGCCCATCAGGTCAGCGAGCGCAACCTGCTGCCGTTCATCATCTACCCGGCCCGGGAATTCAGTGACAAGACCTTCAAGGAACACCTGGGGGAGGAGTTCCTGTTCGTCCACGAAGGCCAGGTGGAAGTGGATTTCATGAACGAGCGGGTGATTCTCAACCGTGGCGATGCACTGCACTTCAATGCGCAGAAACCCCACCGCATCCGTTCCGTGGGGGACGAGCAGGCGCAGTTGCTGGTGGTGGTCAGCAGCGAGGACTGAAGGCGTTCAGCACCGCCAGGAGCCGGCTGGTTGGCGAATGAGCACCAAGACATGCATCGCCCTGGCGGACGTCTTCGCTGGCAAGCCAGCTCCTACAGGGCGGGAGTGCTCAGTGCTCCACGGGCACCGACAGGGCCGGATTGCCCAGGGCGTGGGTCTTGGAGTCGAAGAAACGCAGACTCAGGTCCAGGCCTTCGAACAGCTTGGCGTAGTGGCGTTTCTGGTGCTGGATGAACGCGGCGCTGCGCGGGTAGATGGAGATCGCCAGGGTCTGGGTCGCCGACTGGCGGATCGCCTGGACCAGGTGGCTGTCCTGGGGCCCCAGGTTGTGGCCGAAGATGCACAGCGCGCCGCTGTGATCCAGCAACTGCTGGTAGCAGAACGACAGGTAATCCGAGCTGCGGATGGTCTTGAGCTTGTCCGCCAGCGGCCCCTCGCTGACGAACAGCGGCACGTCGTCCAGGGTCTTGAGGGTGTTGTTGATGGCGAAGCTGCCCAGCAGGGTGCCTTCGGTGGAGGTCAGCTTGCGTGCGCTGCCGTCCAGGTTGCGCACCAGGTGCAGGCCGCCATGCAGGTAGAGAATGCGGGTTGGGGCGCTAGGGGCGCTGCCCAATTCGAAGGCCGGATCGGCACCGTGGAACAGGTCGTCGATGCCTTGGCTGTCCTGTTGCACGGCCCAGTAGTTGAGCAGGTCATAGTTGCTGGCGAACACCGTGGGATAGCGCCGCAGTTCCTGGTTGATCGCCGCCAGGCTCTGCTCCTGGACCAGGCGCCAGGGAATGTGCACCGCGTGCACGGTGTTGATCAGCGCTTCCTTGATGGCGTAGTAGCGATTGCGCGGCGCCGCCGAGCTGACTGCCAGGGCCTTGTTGACTCGGCTGGTGGTTTTCAGGGCGCCCAGTACCTGCTCGAAACTGCGAGTCTGCAGGGCCTCGAATACGCTGAGCTCGGACTGGCTGAGGGGTTTTTCTTCCACTGTGCGAGCGTTTTCGAACAGTGAGTCGTAGGCAAAGTCTTCCCACACGGCACGGCTGGCGCCGTTGCCGATCAGCAGGCCACTGAACGGTGTGCTGGCACCCAGGGCGTTCCAGTCTTCAAGTTCGGCATCAAATTCCTGGAAATCCATCATCGCGGTCATCGGTCTCAAGGCTGGAGGTATTTCGGCTGGCGACTTTATCACGACCGACCCTTGAGCCAGATCAACAACGCCGGTGACCGATCGGTCGATCCTGTTTGGCAAACATTGCATCGACACCGTGAAATCGGCATTCGCCGGGAGATCTTCTGATGAGCAGCACCTTTTTCATTCCAGCCGTGAACATCATGGGCATCGGCTGTCTCGACGAGGCCATGAGCGCCATCCGCAACTATGGATTTCGCAAGGCGCTGATCGTCACTGACACGGGCCTGGCCAAGGCTGGCGTGGCCAGCATGGTGGCCGAAAAGCTGGCCATGCAGGACATCGATTCGGTGATCTTCGACGGTGCCAAGCCCAACCCCAGCATTGCCAACGTCGAGCAGGGCCTGGCGCAATTGCAGCAGGCACAGTGCGATTTCGTCATCTCCCTGGGCGGCGGATCGCCCCATGACTGCGCCAAGGGCATTGCCCTGTGTGCCACCAATGGCGGGCAGATCCGCGATTACGAAGGCGTCGACCAGTCGGCCAAGCCGCAACTGCCCTTGATCGCCATCAACACCACCGCCGGCACTGCCAGCGAAATGACCCGTTTCTGCATCATCACCGACGAATCGCGCCACGTGAAAATGGCCATCGTCGACCGCAACGTCACGCCGTTGCTGTCGGTGAACGATCCGGCACTGATGGTGGCGATGCCCAAGGGCCTGACCGCAGCCACCGGTATGGATGCCCTGACCCACGCGGTGGAAGCCTATGTGTCCACCGCCGCCAACCCCATCACCGACGCCTGCGCCCTGAAGGCCGTGGAAATGATCAGCGCCAACCTGCGCCAGGCGGTGCACGACGGCAACGATCTGCTGGCACGGGAGAACATGGCCTATGCGCAGTTCCTCGCCGGCATGGCATTCAACAATGCGTCCCTGGGTTTCGTGCACGCCATGGCCCACCAGCTGGGCGGCTTCTACGACCTGCCCCATGGCGTGTGCAACGCGGTGCTGTTGCCCCATGTGCAGAGCTTCAACGCCACGGTATGCGCCCAGCGCCTGACCGATGTGGCCCACGCGCTGGGAGCGGACATTCGCGGTTTCAGCCCGGAAGAGGGCGCCCAGGCGGCCATCGCGGCGATCCGCACCCTGGCCCGTGATGTGGAGATTCCCGCTGGTTTGCGCGAGTTGGGCGCCAAGTTGCAGGATATTCCGCTATTGGCGGCCAATGCCCTCAAGGATGCCTGCGGCCTGACCAACCCGCGTCCGGCAGATCAGCGGCAGATCGAGGAGATTTTCCGCAACGCGTTCTGAGGGACGGGACCCTTCGCTGGCAAGCCAGCGAAGGGTTCATCCGCACGCCCGGTACCACAGACTCCCGAGCACCTGCTCCCGGCGTTGAAAGCGCCCGCGCCGCGGAGGATAGTGCGACCTGAAATGGCGCTCTATCCGCCTGTCACAAGGAGTCGTGAATGATCCGTTGCTCTTCCCTGGCCCCGCTTCTGGGCAGCTTGGCCCTACTGGCCGGTGCCACATCCGCCGCCGCCCAGTGCCTGCCGCCGCCACGCAATGCCGAAGTCCCGGGCTTTTCCCTGTGCAAGGACTGGCCGGCCTTTGCCGACCAGAGCATCAGCCTGCTGTCCGAGCAGGTTCCGGACCCCAGCGACACCGGCACCGATGACGGCACCTACAACCTGCAACTGGCCGTGCTGGACCGCAGCAGCGGACAGGCCCTGGCCAGCTATGAGCAGCCTGCCGCCTTTGTCTCCGACGCCTTTCGCCTGGAGAGCGTGAAGCTCGATACCGGGCGCTTCCAACTGACGCCTCAGGTTCGAGCGTTCGGGGTCCGGGCCGCGTTCGAGGGCTCGTCCCGGGTCAACCCCTTCAATCAGACCTGGCTCAGCCTCTACGTGCGCGAGGGCAGTACCCTGCGCCCGGTGCTGGAGAAGTTCGTGGCCCATTCCTACAACGGCGAATGGGACGGCCAGTGCGCCGGCGAGGGCACTAAAACCACGCGCACCCTGGATATCGCCAAGACCCGCAGCCACGGTTACGCCGACCTGATCGTGCGTTCGGTCAGCGTCAGTACCCAGAGCAAAAAAGTCGGGGAACAATGCCAGTCCACCTCCGTGGCCGCCAAACCGGTGGTCAGCACCCTGCACTACGATGGCCAACGCTACGTCCTGCCCAATGGCTTCAGTGGCATCTGATACCGGCGATCGATAAGGAAGCTTGATGAACCTGATTGAACAATCGACCCGCGGGCTGGTGCTGTGCGCTTTGCTGGGCGTGGCGACGATGGCACTGGCCGAGTGCGACAACAGCCCCAATTCCCCGGGAGAACTCCATGTCTGCAAACCCTGGCCGGCGGAAGACGGCATGAACATCGGGGTTCGAGCAACGCCGGTGCAAGGGGCCGAAAACGCCAAGGTACCTCGCTACAACCTGGATGTGGCGCTGCTGCTCGACGACAGCGGCTGGGCCGTGGCCAGCTACAACAAGGACCTGGCCCGGCGTTCCGATGGCTTTGCCTTACAGGGGGTGCAGATCGATACCGGGCGTTACCAGTTGAGCGAGGAGGAGCGGGCCTTTGGCCTGCGGGCCACCTACCGCCGCGCCTCAAGCACCCACCCCCATGAGAAAACCGTGCTGACCCTGTTCGTACGTGATGGCAAGGGCCTTCCGCCGAGGCTCGAAGGGCTGGTGGTGGATGAGCGCCGCGCTGAGCTCAGCCGGGGCGGTGAGTGTGTCGGGCGCAGCCGGACCCTGTACCGGACCCTGGAACTGGGCAACGGCCAGCGCAACGGCCATGCCGACCTGCTGGTGCGTACGCGAATCGTCGACACCGAGCATTTCAAGGGGCCGGCCGGTTGCGAAAGCCGCGACCTGGCGCCCAGGGACAGCCGTGTCACCTTGCACTACGACGGCCAGCGCTACCCCTTGCCGAAAACCTTGACGGGAGCGTGAACCATGCTCAAGGGGCTCAACCACCTGAGCCTGGCCGTCAGCGATCTGGCCTCGCGATTGCTGGCCTGGCGCGATCATCCTTACCCGGGAATGCGCTTTTACTCCGCCGATTGAGCGACTGTTCCACAGGGGCAGCTGACGAAAGCGGCTGGTGGCAAGGTGCCTTGATCGTGCAGAATCCGCCACATTCCCCCTGTGCCTGGCGTTTTTGTCAGGCGCATCGTCCTGGAGTCTTGCTGATGACCTCATCGCTGTTGCTGGCCGTTATCGCCTCGGGTTTCATTTATGCGATCACCCCCGGGCCCGGAGTGCTGGCGGTGTTCGGCATCGGCGCGGCCCGCGGGCGGCAGGCGGGGGCCGGTTTTCTCTGCGGGCACATGCTGGGCGACGTGGTCTGGTGCAGCACGGCGCTGATCGCCATTGTCGGGGCCCGGGAGATCGGCAGCGATGCGTTCAATATCCTCGGCGTGCTCAGCGGCCTGTACCTGTTCTGGCTCGGCCTGCGGGCCATCCGCAGTAAACCGCGCGATGGCGACGAACCCCAGGGCCCGGCGCGCAACCCGTTCTGGCACGGGATCCTGTTCGGCCTGACCAATCCCAAGGCTTATCCGGTGGCGGTGGCAACCTTCACCGCGCTGCTCTCCAGCCGCGCGGAGCTGTTGACCTGGTCGATGCTGCCGGGGCTGATTGCCCTGAGTTTCCTTGGCGGCCTTGGCGCATACGCTATCCTCATCGGCATCGTCGGCGCGCGTAAGGTACGCAATTGGTACCAGCGCCACGAGCTGGCGATCACCCGGGTCTGCGGGGTGATGTTCATCGGTTTCGCGATCAATGCCTTGCTGCACGCAGTGCCAGGGTTGGTCGGCAACAAGGCGTGACGCGCCGCGCGGGTTGCGACGGTGTGCAGTTGCAGGCTTCGGCCTGCGACCGGGCTCAAGGGATGGGTACTCAGTGCATTTTTCATGGGTAGTAGCTTTCTCTGATGGCAACCAAGAACTCCGCGCCTCTGGCCAGTTTCATCGACCTGCTCCTGGACGCCGTGTGCGCCGTGGATGTCGAGGGTCGCTTCGTGTTCGTCAGCGCCGCCTGTGAGCGGGTCTTCGGCTACACCGCCGACGAGCTGATCGGCCGCCCGATGATCGAGCTGGTGCACCCGGCCGATCGTGAACGTACCTTGCAGGCTGCCCGGGAAATCATGGGCGGGGTGCCCAAGCCGAATTTCGAGAACCGCTACGTGCGCAAGGACGGGCGGGTGGCGCATATTCTCTGGTCGGCGCGCTGGTCGGAAGTGGATCAATTGCGCATCGCCGTGGCCCGCGACATCACCGAGCGCAAGCAGGCGGAATCCCGGCAGGCGGCGCTGTACGCGATTTCCGAGGCGGCCCATGCCACCGAAGACCTGCTGGTGCTGTTCCGGCATGTGCATCGGATCATCGGCGAGTGGCTGCCCGCGCTGAACTGTTCCCTGGCGCTCTACGACGAGCGCAGCGCCAGCCTGAGTTTTCCCTATCACGTCGATGACTGTGAGGGCAGCCCGGAACTGCCGGGCACCTTGATCGAGCGCTTCTGCGTCGAGGTGCTGCAATGCGGCCAGCCCTTGCTGCTGGCGCCGGAGTGCCCGGTGAACCGGGTGCTCTGGAGCGAGTTCGCGGCTATCCAGGGTTCGCGCTGCTGGCTGGGCGTGCCGCTGAATTCGCAAAAGGGCACCATCGGCGTGCTGATGGTCAAGAGCGCCCCGGGCACCGAAAGCTACAGCGAACAGGACCAGGAACTCTTGCAGTACGTCAGCGCGCAGCTGGCCGCGGCCATCGAACGCAAGCAGCTGCATGCACGCCTGCATTACATGGCCGAATACGATCAATTGACTCACCTGCCCAACCGCGAACTGCTGCGCGAGCGCCTGCGTTCGGCCCTGGCCCGGGCCCGGCGCGAGTCGGGGCGCATGGCCCTGCTGTATGTCGACCTGGACAAGTTCAAGGAGGTCAACGACACCTGCGGGCACGCGGTGGGGGACATGCTGCTGCAAGCGGTGGCCAACCGGCTCAAGGGCTGCGTGCGGGAAACCGACACCGTGGCGCGGATCGGCGGCGACGAGTTCGTGATCCTGCTGGAGAGCGTGCAGCACAGCGAGGATGCCCAGCGGGTAGCGGAGAAGATCCGGCGGACGCTGGGCGAGCCGCTGCGCCTGGACGGCCACTCGTTGAACATCCTGCCGAGCATCGGCATCGGCCTGTATCCCGAGCATGGCCTGGAGGAAAAACAGCTGTTCAAGCACGCCGACGAAGCCATGTACGCGGTCAAGCGGGCACAGAAAAGCCGCTCCAACGCCTGAGCCGGCAAGCACCGGATGAAGCCCTGGCCCGGCCGTGCCGGGGTTCACCGTTCGTCGTGCAAGCGAGGGTTTTTCTAAACCTTTGCGCCCCCCACCTTTCCCTATGCAGACGGGAGCCATGGCTTCCGGCAGATCAATTTGCAAGCGGAGAGCCACCTCATGAACCCCATGGCCACAGTCATGCGCGGTGCCGGACTGGCACTGCTCCTGGGCCTTGGCGCCACCAGCGCCCTGGCCCAGTCCCCCGCGGATTTCATCGACGACGCCTCGGCCAAGGGCATGGCCGATATCGAAGCCAGCCGCCTGGCCCACCAGCAGACCTCATCCAAGGCGGTCAAGGAATACACCATCCAGGTGATCAACGACCGCACCACCGCCAACCAGCACTTGGCCAAGATCGCCAAGCAGCTGGACTTGCCGGTCGCCCCCCGGGAACAGGTGATGGACCAGGCCAAGCGCCTGATGCCCCGCGTACCTGAAGCCGAGGGCGAGGACTTCGATCGCGCCTACGCCGCCAGCCAGGTCAAGGCCACCGAAGAAGCCATCGAGCAGATCCAGCAGCAGGCGCAGACCAGCGAGGTGCCGGAGCTCAAGGCATTTGCCGAAGAGACCCTGCCCAAGCTGGAAAACCACCTGCAGATGGCCAAGGCCCTGCAGGCCGGGCGCCGGTCCGACCGGCTGGACGGTTGAGCCCCGCCGTTGCCCCATCCTTGCCCTTTAGTTGGAGAGCACCATGTCGACTCAACCCGTATCCAATCAGTACGCGATGCAGGATCCCCTGACCCAGTACCCCCAGCCGGAATTTCCCGACCAGCCGCAAACGGCGCCGGGCATTGACCAGGACATGATTCCCCGTCCCGACCACGGCGAGCACAGCTATCACGGTTTTGGTCGGTTGCTGGGGCGCAAGGCCCTGATCACCGGCGGCGATTCGGGTATCGGCCGCGCGGCGGCCATTGCCTATGCCCGTGAAGGCGCGGACGTCGCCATCAACTACCTGCCCGAGGAGGAGCGCGACGCCCGCCAGGTGATAGAGCTGATCAAGGCCGCTGGGCGCAAGGCCATTGCGCTTCCCGGCGATATCAGCGACGAACGTTTCTGCCGCGACCTGGTGCGCCGTGCCCATGAGCAACTGGGTGGGCTGGACATCCTGGTCAACGTGGCGGGCAAGCAGGTGGCGCAGGAGGACATCGCCGACATCAGCACCGCTCAGTTCGACGCCACCTTGAAGACCAACGTGTATGCCTTGTTCTGGATCTGTCAGGCGGCCTTGCCGCTGATGCCGGCTGGCGCCACGGTGATCAACACCGCGTCGATCCAGTCCTACCAGCCTTCGGCCAGCCTCCTGGATTACGCCACCACCAAGGCGGCGATCGTGGCTTTCACCAAGGCCCTGGCCAAACAGGTGATCGGGCGGGGGATCCGGGTCAACGCCGTGGCGCCGGGGCCGATTTGGACCGTACTGCAACCCAGTGGTGGCCAGCCTCGGGAAAAGATCCCGCAGTTCGGCCTGCAAACCCCCATGAAGCGTCCGGGGCAGCCGGCCGAATGCGCTCCCCTGTACGTGCTATTGGCGTCGCAGGAATCGAGCTACATCACCGGCGAAGTGTTCGGGGTCACCGGCGGCAACCCTCTGCCCTAGGATGATCGGCGCAGGGGCCTGCCTTTGTCGAACCGATCTCAGCACTGGTTGAGATCGGTCTTGTCCTGCTGGCTGGAGGTGCTGACGGACAGCTCGGAATCGCCGCCCTGGCCGATCTCGCGGTATTCGCGGCGCATCTGCTCCAGCTGCTTGAGGTCCAGCCCGTCCAGGCTGAGCATGGCGTTGTGGGCCGCCTTGGTGGCCCGCAGCAGCTCGTCGATCTTCAAGTGCAGAATGTCGTTGTCGCGGTTCTGGGTGTTCTGGATCAGGAACACCATGAGGAAGGTGATGATGGTGGTGGAGGTATTGATGATCAACTGCCAGGTGTCGTTGAAGTGAAACACCGGCCCGCTGAGCCCCCAGATCAGAATCAGCAGCAGCGCGCCGAGAAAGGTTTTCGGGCTGCCGGCCCACATCGACAGCGCTTGCGAGATCTTCGAGAACTTCATGGCCGTGTTCCTTATGGGGAGATGTCTGAAGGTGTGACAGCAGGGCTCTGGCGAAAGTGCTTTTTTCCAGTGCCCGCTTACACCTCACAGCACTCCTTCGCACAATAAAACAGGATTGTGCTGGAGCTGTCGGGGCGCTGGGCTTAACGTGGCCCGGGCCAGGTGCCCCATGGGGCGCCACGACGCTCAAGGAGGCAGCTTATGTCGGCCAGTACCGGTGCTTCGGTCATCGACCTGTATCACCAGGCGCAAGACTATTTCTTCGTTTCCATCTCCCAGTTCTATCGACGTTTCGGCAGTGGCCTGAGTGCCTATTGCACCGGGGTCGAAGCCAGCAGCCTGAACCTGTTGATGATGAATGTCTGCGCCGTCGACGAGCCGGGGGCGTTGGCCGAAGGCGTGGCGTTCCTGCAGCGCACGGGCATGCCGTTCTGTGTGGTGGTGCCCGAGGCGCTGGTGCCCCGGGTCAGCGGGCAATTGCATCAGCAGCATCTGCTGGCGGCGGACAAGACCACCTGCATGGTGCTCGATCTGACGCGCCATGAGCCCCGGCAAGCGCTTGCGGCGCAGGCCCAGGTGCGCTGTACCGACCTGCGCCTGGAGGATTGGGCGCAGCCCGTGCAGAGTGCGTTCGAGTCCGGCGAGGGGGGGATCGAGCAGTACCTGGCCCGGCATCGGGCGGCGCTGTCGGCGGGCCGGGCCCTGAGCCATTTCACCCTGTATGTCGAGGAGCGCCCGGTGAGTGCCCTGACCCTCTCGCTGCTGCCGGGGCTGGCGCGCCTGGATGACATCGGCACCGTGCAGGATTGCCAGGGCCAGGGCTATGCCACGGCGCTGATTCAAGCGGTGCTGGCGTTCGCCCGGGCCAGGGGCGCCAGGACCTGCGTGCTGGAAGCCTCCCTCGATGGCCTGTCGATCTACCGCAAGGCCGGCTTCGAACCGCTGTTCGACTACCGCACCTTCTGCCAGGAATGAGCCCGCCCTAGCGGGCAGCGTTCTGCCGGAACTGGCGCGGGCTGAGCCCGGTCAGGGCCTTGAACTGGCGGCTGAAGGCGCTGTGGTCGGTGTAGCCGCATTGCAGCGCCACCTCGGTGATGGGTTCTTCGGTGAGCAGCAACTGCGAAGCGTGTTCCAGGCGGACCTTGTGGATCATCTGCCGTGGCGTGAGGTGGAAGATGCGCTTGCAGTAGCGCTCCAGCTGGGCAGTGGACAGGCTGGCGATGCGGGTCAGGTCGTCCAGGCGGATGGCCTCGCTGTAGTGCTCGCGGATATGCCGGTCCACCGCTGCCAGGCGTTCATAGGCCGGATGGGTGTCATGGGCGGCCTGCAGGTCCAGGGAGATCCCGGCCATGCCGATGATCTGCCCGTCCCGCCCGTACAGCGGCAGTTTGTGGGTCAGGCACCAGCCGGGCTCGCGGCTGCCATACAGATGCAGTTCCAGCTGACCCTTGATGGTGATGCCCTGGCGCAGCACGCGCTGATCCTGCTCGGTGTAGACCGGGCCGAGCACCGCCGGGAAGACTTCGGCGGAGGTCTTGCCCAGCAGGGGCCGCACATTCTTGAAACCGCAGCGCTGGGCCAGGGTCAGGTTGGCCACTCGGTAGCGGGCCTGCAGGTCCTTGATGAAGAACACCGCGCTGGGGATGCAGTCCAGCAGCGGGGTGATCGGCGCCATATTGGCCAGCAGGCCATTGAGGTCCCGGGGTGCATGGGCGGCGATGGCCCGGGGCAAGTGGTGCAGCTGTGCGCCATCGATCATCGTCTGCCTCTCTCTATGGGGGCTTGGGGGATGGATCTGGGTCGATAAAGCCAAGGGGTTCACGGGCCGCCGGTTGCATTGTCGGCGCCGGGGCGTGCCTGCTGGCTGTCGAGCAGCAGCGTGGCGATTCGCGCCGGCACCAGGGGTGCCCGTGGCGGGGTGGGCGCCCAGCCGAACAGGCGGTGGGCCGCGCTGGCACAGACCCGGCCCTGGCAGGCGCCCATGCCGCAGCGGCTCTGCAGCTTGGCCTGGGCCCAGTCGGGGGCTGCGGCCACGGCGGCGTAGGGCACATCCTCGCACCGGCACAGCAGAGTATCAGCTCGGGCCAGTTGCAGGACCTGCGGCTGCAGCTCGAAATGCCGCAGCAGGCGCTCGGCAAAATGCTGCCAGTGACGGCGCTGCTGGATCAGTTCGGCGGCCCGGTCTGCCTGCCCGCTGGCCACACAGCCGGCGATCCGGCCTTCGATCAGCGCCAGTTCGCTGCCACCGATGCCCGTGCACTCGCCGGCGGCCAGGACCTGGGGCAGGCTGCTGCGCTGTTGCTGATCGACCGCGATGGCGCCCTGTTCTAGGCGGCAGCCCAGGTGGTTGGCCAGGCGCACATTGGGCACCAGGCCGAAGCCGCAGGCCAGGTAGTCGCAGGGGATTTCCAGGGTGCGCCGGCCCTGGCGGATGCGCACGGCCTGCAGGTGCTGCTCGCCCAGCGCCTCGACCACGTGGGCGTTGCAGCGATAGCTCGGGGTGGCCAGGCTCAGGGCTTGGGCCAGCTTGTTCGGCCAGCGCCACAACTGGGCGGCAAAGCCCAGCAGCGAGGCCGCCGGGGCCTGTTCCAGCACCCGCACCACCCGGCCGCCGGCGCGGCGCGCGGTGGCGGCGCTGGCCAGCAATAAGGGGCCGCTGCCGGCGATCACCAGGGTCTTTCCTGCCACCGCCAGGCCGTTCTTGAGCAGCGCTTGCAGGCCGCCGGCCCCGGTCACCCCGGGCAGGGTCCAGCCGGGGAAGGGCAGCAGCAGTTCTTGGGCGCCACAGCACAGGATCAGTTGTTCGAATTCCACGTGCCAGGCCTGCCGGGCATCTTCGAGCAACAGGCTGTGAGTACCCAGGGTCGAGATGATGCGGGTGGCGCTGAGGTAGCGCACCGCCGGGTGCTGCAGCACCTTGAAGTGTTCGGCCTGGGCGGCGCTGGGCGGATGCTGGGGGCCGTGGCGCCAGATCTGGCCGCCGGGGCGCGGGTTGTCATCGACGATCAGGATCGAGCTGGCGCTGCGGCTGGCGGCCTGGGCGGCGGCCAGCCCCGCCGGGCCGCTGCCGACGATGAGGATCTGGCACTGCAGGTGGCGGGCGGTCATTGGCTGCGCTCCACCTGCATGGCGTTCCGGCACAGGGTCTGGCAGGCCAGCTGGCGGCGGCCATCGATGGTCATCCGGCATTCCTGGCAGATGCCCATGCCGCAGAACACGGTCCGCGGCTGGCCACCGCAGGAGGTGCGGGTGCGCGGGTCGGGACTGCCGGCCACGGCGGCGGCCACGCTGAGGCCGTCGGCTACCTGCAGGGCCTGCTGGTCCAGGTAGATGATCATGGCAAGTCTCCAGTCAGGGCGGCAAAGCGCCCGGGCAGATAGGGGCGCGGGTCGAGCGCCGGGCATTCGCCCAGCATCAGGTCCACCAGCAGTCGCGCGCTGCCGGGGGCGGTGGTGACGCCCAGGCCTTCATGCCCGACCGCCAGCCACAGGCCCGGTTGCCGCGGGTGTTCGCCGAGGATCGGCAGGCCATCCGGCGTGGCGGCGCGAAAGCCGGTCCAGGCGCGGATGCCGTTGAGCTCGGCGAGCGCCGGCAGGTAGTCCACGGCGCGCCGCAGCATGGGCGCCAGTACGCTGGGGTCGATGGCCGGATCGAGGGTGTCGAACTGTCGGGACGAGCCGATCAACAACTGGCCGGTGGGCCGCGGCTGGACATTGAACGCCACCGAGGTGCCGTGGCTGGCGTGGGCGCTGGCGGCGTAACCCAGTTCCACCAGTTGGTGGCCGACCTGTTGCGGGTAGCGGTCGCTGATCAGCAGATGGCCCTTCTTCGGGCGCAGGGGCAGGGCCGGCAACAGTTCCCGGGCAGCGAAGCCGTTGGCCAGCAGCACCCGTTGTGCCCTCAGCACGCGACCGTCGGCGAGCTCCACCTGGTCCCCGGCGACGCTGCGCACCCGGGCTGCCTGGCGCCTGATCAGCGAAGCGTTGCCGAGCAGCCAGTGGGCAGTGGCCGGGGCGTAGAGGATCGCGTCGCCGGGGATCTTCAGCGCACCGGCCAGGCCTTTGCGCAACATCGGTTCCAGGCTCGCCAGCCGGGTGCTGTCCAGCAGCTCGCCGCTGATGCCGTGGTCGGCCAGGGCCTGCTGTTTGGCCCGCGCCAGGTCCCTCTCATGGTGGTCGGCGGCCAGCCACAAGGTGCCGCAGTTGCGGTAGGCGCAGGCCTCGGGCAGGCGTTCGCGCAGCTGCCGCCAGAGGCCGAGGGAGTAGTGACTCAAGGCCAGTTCCGCCGGGTTGTCGTCCATCACCACCAGATGGCCCATGCCGGCCCCGGTGGCACCGCCACGACCATCGTCGAGCACCTGCACCCGCAGGCCGCGCCGGGCCAGCTCATGGGCGCAGGCGGCACCGATGATGCCAGCGCCCACCACTATCACCTCGGCCTCGGCCACCGGCGTCACGAGCCGATGCCCCAGGCGAACGGATCGCTGTCGTCCAGCAGCAGAGTGGCTTCGGCGCTGATGTGGGCATTGCCGCGAAGGATCGGAATCAGTTGCTCGCCGACCTTCTCATAGTGGGCGCTGAACTGGCTGCCGATGACACTGGCCTGGCGCCAGGCCTGGCCCGGGGCGAGCTTGCCGTCCGCCGCCAGGCACGCCAGTTTGGCGCTGGTGCCAGTGCCGCAGGGCGAACGGTCGTAGGCCTTGCCGGGGCAGAGCACGAAGTTGCGGCTGTCGGCTTGCGGGTCGTCGGCGAACAGTTCGATGTGGTCGATGACCCCGCCCTCGGCGCCGGTGATGCCGGCGGCTTCGAGGGCCTGGCGTACGTCCCAGGTGTAGTGGGTCAGGGCTTCGACATTGTCCAGGGCAATGCGCTGGCCGTGGTCGCTGATCAGGAAGAACCAGTTGCCGCCCCAGGCGATGTCGCCGTGCACCTTGCCGTGGCCGGGCAGTTGCAGCATCACCTGGGTGCGGTAGCGGTAGGCGGGGACGTTGCGCACGCTCACCGACAGGTCCTCGTGCAGGGTGGCCTCGACGGTGCCCACCGGGGTTTCGATACGGTGCACGCCCTGGTCGATGCGCCCCAGGTGATACAGCGAGCGCACCAGGCCAATGGTGCCGTGGCCGCACATGCCCAGGTAGCCGCTGTTGTTGAAGAAGATCACTCCGGCACAGGCGTCGCTGGCCTGTGGCTGGCACAGCAGGGCCCCCACCAGCACGTCGCTGCCCCGGGGTTCGAGGACGCAGGCCCGGCGCCACTGGTCGTGCTCGCGCTCCAGGATCTGCAAGCGTTCGGCCATGGAGCCGCGGCCCAGGTCGGGAAAGCCGTCGATGACCAGGCGGGTGGGTTCACCCCCGGTGTGGGAGTCGATCACGGTTATTTTTTTCATGAGGGCACCTGAGGGCAAAGAGCTACAGAGTGGCCTTGGCGGGGGCGCTGCCGCTTGTGGGTTTTCGCTGTTGTGGATGACGAAATCGGCACAGTCCGTTCGGCTGTAGAGGCGGTGCGCGAGGAGCATGCCGGTGAGCCGCGAGCGTCGGGCAAGTGTGCCGATTTCGTCTCCTTCGGGGGTGAAAAGTCTCAAGCTGCGACGGGGATAAAAGGCGACTCTGGATTTCGTATCCAACGCCTGTCGGCCCGGCCGACCTCATACAAGGACAAGACCATGAGCCGTAAAGCCATCCAGTGGAGCGGTGTGTTCCCCGCAGTGACCACCCAGTTCAACGCCGATTTTTCCCTGAACCTGCAAGCCACCCACAAGGTCATGCGCAGCCTGGTGGACGATGGCGTCTCGGGGCTGGTGGTGTGCGGCACCGTGGGGGAGAACACCTCGTTGACCACCGCGGAAAAACTCGCGGTGATCGAAGTGGCCAAGGACGCCGCCGGCGGCCGGGTGCCGGTGATTGCCGGGGTGGCCGAATTCACCACCGAGTTTGCCCGCAACACCGTGTGCGAGGCCGCCAGGGCCGGGGCCGACGGGGTGATGGTGATGCCCGCCCTGGTGTACTCGGCCAAGCCCCATGAGACCGCCGCGCATTTTCGCGCCGTGGCCACCGGCACCGACCTGCCGGTGATGGTCTACAACAACCCGCCCATCTACAAGAACGACGTCACCCCCGACGTACTGATCGCCCTGCAGGACTGCGAGAACATCGTCTGCTTCAAGGATTCCTCCGGCGATACCCGGCGCTTCATCGACCTGCGCAATGCCGTCGGCGACCGCTTCGTGCTGTTCGCCGGGCTCGATGACGTGGTGGTGGAAAGCGTTGCGGTGGGCGCCGAGGGCTGGGTCTCCGGGATGTCCGTGGCCTTCCCCAAGGAGGGCGAGACGCTGTTCCGCCTGGCCAGGGAGAAGCGCTTCGAGGAAGCCCTGGCCCTGTACCGCTGGTTCATGCCGCTGCTGCACCTGGATGCCCGTCCGGACCTGGTGCAGTGCATCAAGCTCTGCGAGGAACTGGTAGGGCGTGGTTCGTCCATTACCCGGCCGCCGCGCTTGCCGCTGCAGGGCGAGACCCTGGCCGAGGTCAAGGCGATTGTCGCCAAGGCCCTGGCCACGCGCCCGAGCCTGCCCAACGTCGGCTTGTAAGGCGTTCACGGGCGCCCAGGGTGAAGGGCGCCCGCTTCCAAACAACAGTTCCGGGCAGCCACAAGGCACAGCCCGGGTGCAGTGTTGCAAGCGTCGGACGGCCCCGCCGACGTGACATTCCATCTGCCCATTCCAATAATCCAAAACAGGCGCAGCCCCATGTCAGGCAAAGGCAAATTCAAGAAGCAACTCTCTCTGGTGGACCTGACCTTTATCGGTCTGGGTGCGATTTTCGGTTCCGGCTGGCTGTTCGCTGCCAGCCACGTTTCGGCGATTGCCGGGCCGGCGGGGATCTTTTCCTGGTTGCTGGGCGGCTTTGCCGTACTGCTGCTGGGCATCGTCTATTGCGAGCTGGGGGCAGCCCTGCCCCGGGCCGGCGGGGTGGTGCGCTATCCAGTGTTTTCCCACGGGCCGCTGCTGGGCTACCTGATGGGGTTCATCACCCTGATCGCCTTTTCCAGCCTGGTGGCGATTGAAGTGGTGGCCGCCCGGCAGTACGCCGCGGCCTGGTTCCCGGCGCTGACCCATGAGGGGTCGAGCAACCCGACAATCATCGGCTGGCTGGTGCAGTTCGCCCTGTTGTGCCTGTTCTTCTGGCTCAACTACTACAGCGTCAAGACCTTCGCCAAATCCAACAACTTCATCAGCCTGTTCAAGTTCATCGTGCCGCTGCTGGTGATCGGGGTGCTGTTCACCTTCTTCAAGCCCGATAACTTCCATGTCCAGGGCTTTGCGCCGTTCGGTCTCTCGGGGATCGAGATGGCAGTCTCGGCGGGGGGCATCATCTTTGCCTACCTGGGGCTGACCCCGATCATTTCCGTGGCCAGCGAAGTGCGCAATCCGCAGCGCACCATTCCCATTGCCCTGATCCTATCGGTGTTGCTCTCGACCCTGATCTACGGCCTGCTGCAACTGGCCTTCCTGGGCAGCATTCCTACGGAAATGCTGGCCACCGGCTGGAGCGGCATCAGCAAGGAGTTCTCTCTGCCGTACCGCGATATCGCCCTGACGCTCGGGGTCGGCTGGCTGGCCTACCTGGTGGTGGCCGACGCGGTGATCTCCCCCAGCGGCTGCGGCAACATCTACATGAACGCCACGCCGCGGGTGGTCTACGGCTGGGCCCGCACCGGGACCTTTTTCAAGATCTTCACCCGCATCGACGAAGAATCCGGCATTCCGCGTCCGGCGCTGTGGCTGACCTTCGGCCTGTCGGTGTTCTGGACCTTGCCGTTCCCTTCCTGGGAAGCCTTGATCAATGTGGTCTCGGCAGCCCTGGTACTGAGCTATGCAGTGGCGCCCATCAGTGTCGCGGCCTTGCGCAAGAGCGCGCCGGAGTTGGCGCGGCCGTTCCGCGTGCGTGGTTTTGCCCTGCTGGGGCCGGTGTCCTTCGTGATCGCGGCGCTGATCGTCTACTGGTCGGGCTGGGGCACGGTGTCCTGGCTGCTGGGGCTGCAGATCCTGATGTTCGTGATCTACCTGTTGTGCAAGCGCCTGGTGCCCACCGATCACTTGAGCCTTGGCGAACAGGTGCGTTCGTCCCTGTGGCTGATCGCGTTCTATGCCCTGACCATCGTCATTTCCTACCTGGGCAGCTTCGGCGGCATCGGCGCCCTGGCTCACCCCTTCGACACCCTGACCGTCACCCTCATGGCCCTGTGTATCTACTACTGGGGCGCCAACACCGGCGTGCCCGGCGCCAAGCTGGTGCTGGACGGCGATGAGGTGGAATGAGGGTGCCCACTTTCAAGCAGACGAGGCAAACCATGACTGTTACTGGACAGATGCTGATCGGCCAGCAAGCCGGCTTAGGCACCCACGGGCATATCCATGGGCTGAACGCGGCCACCGGCCAGGTGCTGCAACCGGCTTTTGGCGGGGCCGCACCGGCCGACCTGGAGCGTGCCTGTGCCCTGGCCCAGGCGGCGTTCGAGCCTTATCGGCTGTTGCCGCTGGAGCAGCGGGCGGCGTTTCTGGAGAGTATCGCCAGCCAGATTCTTGAGCTGGGGGATGAACTGATCGAGCGTTGCCTGCTGGAAACCGGCCTGCCCCGTGCCCGCCTGGAAAGCGAGCGCGGGCGCACCGTTGGCCAGTTGCGGCTGTTTGCCGCGGTGGTGCGCAAGGGCGGGTTTCTCGGGGTGCGGATCGACCCGGCGCAACCCGGGCGCCAGCCTTTGCCCAGGGTCGACCTGCGCTTGCGGCAGATTGGTCTGGGGCCGGTGGCGGTGTTCGGTGCGTCGAACTTTCCTTTGGCCTTTTCCGTGGCTGGCGGCGATACCGCATCGGCCCTGGCGGCGGGCTGCCCGGTGATCGTCAAGGCGCACTCGGCCCACCCCGGCACCTCGGAGCTGGTGGCCCAGGCCATCGCCCGGGCGGCACGGCAGCAGGGAATACCCGAAGGGGTGTTTTCACTGTTGTTCGACAGTGGCCGGGATATCGGCCAGGGGCTGGTGGCGGACTCGCGGATCAAGGCCGTGGGTTTCACCGGCTCGCGCAGCGGCGGGATGGCCCTGATGCAGATCGCCGCGGCGCGCGCCGAGCCGATCCCGGTGTATGCGGAGATGAGTTCGATCAATCCGGTGCTGCTGTTGCCCCATGCCCTTGAGGAGCGCGGCGAGCAGATCGCCCCGGCGTTTGTCGCCTCGCTGACCCAGGGCGCCGGGCAGTTCTGCACCAACCCGGGGTTGATCCTGGCCGTCGAGGGGCCGGCGTTGCAGCGTTTTGAGCGGGCCGCCGCCGAGGCCCTCGGCCACGTGGCGGCGCAGACCATGCTTACGCCGGGCATTTACCGCAGCTACTGCCAAGGCGTGGCCAGCCTCGCGGCGCATGCCCGGGTGCAGCTCCTGGCCCAGGGCCCGGAAGGGCAGGGCCAGCAGGCGCGCGCGGCGTTGTTCGCCAGCTCGGCCGCGGCGTTCATGGCGTGCCCCGAGTTGCGCGGGGAGATCTTTGGCCCGGCCTCGCTGATTGTCCGCTGCGCCGACTTGACTGTCCTGCAACAGGTACTGCGCAGCCTGGAGGGCCAACTGACCATTGCCATTCACCTGGGCGAGGGCGATCAGCCGCAGGTGCGGGCGCTGCTGCCGCTGCTGGAGAGCAAGGCCGGGCGCCTGCTGGCCAACGGTTTCGGCACCGGTGTCGAAGTGGCCCATGCCATGGTCCATGGCGGGCCGTTCCCGGCCACTTCCGACAGCCGCAGCACTTCCGTGGGCAGCCTGGCGATCCAGCGCTTCCTGCGCCCGGTGGCCTACCAGGACCTGCCCGAGTCGCTGTTGCCGGCTGAACTGCACAGCGCCAATCCGTTGCAGGTGCCGCAGCTGCTCGACGGCCAGGGCCCGGGCTGACCCGAGGCGCGCCTGCTCATCCTTCTTGCCTTACCTATCCGCAAACTCTCCCACAGGAGCGTTCCCCACCTGCCATAGAGGTTCCTGCATGTCTGAATACATCACCCTGTCACTGGATGAAGTCTGTGCTCTGTCCTATCAGGTCCTCACTCGCCACGGCCTGTCCGACGCCCATGCCCGGGCGATCGCCGAAGTCATCACCCAGGGCCAGCGTGACGAGTGCCACTCCCATGGGGTGTATCGTCTGCTGGGCTGCGTACGTTCGGTGCGCGAGGGCCGGATAGACCCCCGGGCCGAACCCAGCCTGCGGCATGTTTCTCCCGGGGTGCTGGAGGTGGATGCCCATTACGGCTACTCCCTGCTGGGTTTTCATACCGGTTTGCCGATCCTTGCGGAAAAGGCCCGCAGCCAGGGCATCGCCGCTATGGTGATCAAGCGCTGCTTCCACTTTTCCGCGCTGTGGCCGGAGGTCGAGGCGATTGCCGACTACGGCCTTGTGGGGATGGCGATGAACCCCAGCCATAGCTGGGTGGCCCCGGCGGGCGGGCGTCATCCGGTGTTCGGCACCAACCCCCTGGCCTTTGCCTGGCCGCGCCCGGGGGGCCAGCCTTTTGTCTTTGACTTCGCCACCAGTGCCATTGCCCGGGGGGATATCGAACTGCATGCACGCCAGGGCAAGCCGATTCCCGAGCACTGGGCCATCGACGCCGATGGCCAGCCCACCACTGATGCCAAGGCGGCGTTGCAGGGCGCCATGCAGACGTTCGGCGGGCACAAGGGTTCGGCCCTGGCGGCGATGATCGAGTTGCTGGCCGGTGCCCTGATCGGCGACCTGACCAGTGCCGAGTCCATGGCCTTCGATGGAGGCGTGGGGGCTACGCCCTGCCATGGGGAACTGGTGCTGGCGTTCGATCCCAGGGTGTTTTTGGGGGAGGGCTATGCGCAGGGGCTGGAACGGGCGGAAGGGTTGTTCGCGGCGATTGCCCGGCAGGGCGCACGGCTGCCGTCACAGCGGCGTTTTGCGGCCCGGGCCCGCAGCCTGGAGCACGGGGTGCAGATTCCCCGAGGGCTGCTGGAGGATATTCGCGGGTTGCTCTGAGGCCTGTTCACCGGCAGACGGCTCCTGCGGATGAGTGCAGGAGCCGGCTTTACGGCATCAGAAGCGTACGTTGGCCGCCAGCTCGGCGGAGCGCCCCGGCGCGACGGTGGCGAACATCCCCACGTGGGAGGCGTCGTAGTAAGTCTCGTCGGTGAGGTTGAGCACGTTGAGTTGCAGGTCCAGGTTCTTGTTCACCCGGTAGGCGAGCATGGCGTCGTAGCGCCAGTAGGAATCGAGGCTGCGGGTGTTTTCATCGTTGGTATAGCGCTTGTCCACATAGTTGGCGCCGCCGCCGACCTTCCAGCGGTCGGTGAGGGCGTAGGTGGTCCAGACCGAGCCGCTGTTGGGGGCGATGAACTTGGCCTGGTTGCCATCGAAGTTGGTGTTTTTTCCGGACGCATACTTGACCGTCTTGGCATCCAGGTAGGTGTAGCCCGCCATCACTTCCCACTGCTCGGTGAGATGGCCGGTGGCTCCCACTTCAAACCCCTTCACCTCGACGTCGCCGTCCAGCGTGACCTCGTTGCTGATCGGGTCGTAGGTCCGGGCGTTGGTCTTCTCGGTCTTGAACAGGGCCGCGGTCAGGGACAGGCGTTCGTTCAGCAGGTCCCACTTGGTGCCCAGCTCGATGCTGCGGCTCTTTTCCGGATCCAGGTTGCTCAGCCGCCCGCCCGCGGCGCCGTCGGCCCCCCCGGATTGCCCGGCGGTTTCCCCCGATGGGTTGAACGAGGTGCCGTAGGACAGGTAGATGCTGCCGTACGGCAGCGGCTTGAAGACGATGCCGCTCTGGTAGGTCCAGAGGTTGCTGCGGTTGCTCTGCACACCATCTCGCACGTGGTAGTTGTCGAAGCGCGCCCCCAGGTTCAGGTCCCACTGTTCATGCAGGGCCATGGTGTCCATCACGTACAGGGCGCGGTTGTTGTGCTTGGTGACGCTGTGGTTGCCATTACCTCGTGCCACAGGCGCGTAGGGATCCTTTGGATTGGGGTTTTCCAGGCTGCCCGGGTCACTGCCTTTGGGTGAGTAGCGATTCTTGACATCGATCCGTTCGCGGGAGAACTCGACCCCGGCGCTGTAGCTGTGGCCGATGGAGCCGGTATCGAACTTGCCGAAAATATCGGTCTGGTTGATGGTCGAGGTGTTGACCACGTTGCGCCCACGGGCCGGGCCACGCAGTACGACACCCGTGAATTCGTTCTGCGCGGAGCCAAGCGTCGGCCGGCTCATGATGTAGTCCTGCATGCTGCGGCCCTGGCGCGTGGTGTTGCGCAGGGTCAGGTGTTCACTGAAGTCGTGCTCCAGTTGCAGGGTAGCAAGATCAGCCGAGGTCTTGCGGAAGTCACGCTTGGCAAAACCGTAGAAGTTGTCGCGGTCGACCTTGACCGGTTTGCCGGTGACTTCCGAGACCGGGTGCCCCTGGTCGGGAATGTCGTCGCTCTGCATGTGGTAGTAGCTGAGGGTGCCGCGGGTATCGGTGTTCAGGCCGAAGGAAAAGCTCGGTGCCAGGCCCCAGCGGGTAACTTCCACATCGTCGCGCCCGGGGGTATCGGCTTCATGTTTCATGGCGTTCAGGCGCAGCGCCATGTTCTGTTCGGGCAGGTACTGGTTGAGGTCGACGGTGGTGCGGCGCAGTTGATCGGTGCCCAGGGTCAGGCTGCCGGCGGCGAAGGTTTCCTGCTGCGGCACTTTGCTGACCAGGTTGATGGTGCCGCCGGTGGAACCGCGCCCCGCGTAGGCCGAGCCCGGGCCCTTGACGATCTCGATCTGCTCGACGTTGAAGGCTTCGTGGGTCATGCGCCCGACGTCGCGAATGCCGTCGATCATGATGTCGGTGCTGGCTTCGAAACCACGGATGAAGGGCCGGTCGCCCAGCGGCGTGCCGCCTTCGCCCGCGCCGAAGGTGATTCCCGGCGTGGTGCGCAGGGCATCGGCCAGGGTCGACACCGCACGCTCCTGCATCAGGGATTCGGTGATGATGGTCACCGACTTCGGGGTTTCGCGCAGCGGTGCGGTGAACTTCACCGAATCCGATGTTTCGCGCTTGTATCCCGGCTTGTGTTCGCCCTTGACGTAGGTGGTGCCGAGGGTGACGGATGCCGGGTCGGATGGGCGTTCGGTGGATTGCTCGGTGGCGCCGAGGCTGGTTTCGCTAAGGGCCATCAAACCGAGGGATGTGGACCACAACTTCCATGGGTGTGGGCGGGCAGGACTGGACATTTCGGTGGAGCCTCCGTTTTATTTGGAAGCGATTCTTATCTGCGAATTAATATCATTCAATCAGAACTATCTGAACAATCATGTCCAAAAGTGTATGCGTCGTTGTATGCGTGATAGCCGGGCCCTCCTCAGGACCGCTACCGGGGGGGCCGTGGCCTGTTGCTGAACCTGAGGGTTCTTTTTTTTCCGGCGTTGCTGTTTCATGAGCGCCCCCTTTCAGGAAGCTCACGGATGAACCTGCATTTCGAAACCGCCCGCCTGTTGCTGCGCCCCCGTACCCTTGAGCACTTCCAGGCGTGCCTGGGTATGGATCAGGATCCCGAAGTCACGCGCTTCATTCCCGGGACCTGGGATGGCGGGCAGTGGCACAGGGATTTTTTACAGGGGCGCATGACCCAGGATTTCGGCCCGCGCTGCGGGTATTGGGCGATCTTCGCCAAGGACGCGCCGGATGAGTTGCTGGGCTGGGTTTCCTTCATTCCCTTCGATGCTGTGGGGCCCGAGCTGGAAATGGGCTGGCGCCTGGTGCGGCGGGCCTGGGGGCGGGGTTTTGCCAGCGAGGCCGCGCGGCGGATCGTCGAGCATGCGTTTGCCGACCCGGCGGTGCAGCGCATAGTCGCCGATGCCCATGTCGACAACGAGGCGTCGTTGGCGGTGGCGCGCAAGGTCGGTTTTCGCTTCACCCACAATGCCGATTTCGAAGGCTTGCCCTGCCGCTTCTTTGCAATGACCCGTGAGGATTTTTGCCAGCAACGGCCGGCTGGCTGAGGCGGGGGGCACGCATGGGGCGCCGTTGGCGGCGCCCCGTAGGTCCATGCCTGCCGTCAGAGGTGGCGGCTGACCCACCACAGCACCAGGAAGGCAATGACGGCCACCAGGGCCGCGAACTGGAACAGATTGATCAGCCACTTCAGGCCCAGGGGGAACTTCCTGTAGTCCTTCACGTTCAGGCCGCCGTTGCGCAGGAACAGGTGGGGCATGGCGAACAGTGCGCCGATGCACAGCAGCATGAAGAAACGGCTAAGGGGGTCCTTGCCCAGGAGTGGCGTGCGGATGGCAATGACCCGGCAGCGCGACAGATGCTTGACCATGTCATCAAGCCTGAAATAGCCCAGGTAGACCTGGATCGCCAGGGACACCAGCCCGGCCATGACCACCAGAACCCAACCCGCGGTATAGATATCTTTTGCGTTACACATATCTCTTCAGTGACCTCCTCAAGGTGGCGACCACGCGCTCAGCGTATTGCTCCTCCAGTGAGCCCTGGCACGCAGGGCAGCCGGCCACCATAGCACTTTGGGAGCCGTGTCGGGCGCAGGTGCTCCGGTCCCCAGGGGCCAATGAGCACCGCATCAGGGCTGTTTAGCGCGGTCGTAGCCCTGGTCGGAGGCTGGGAGAGAGGGGGGGCAGGGCGGCCCTAGAGCTTGGCGCAACGCTCCACATCGGCCTGGGTGGTGACCTGGGTGTCGATGCCCAGGCGATATTTGCAATAGTCGATGATCATCTGGCGCTGTTCATCGGTGAGCTTTTCCACGCGCCGGTAGTCGCCGTCATTGGCGTGGATGTTGAAGAATTCCAGGCGCAGGGTCGGGGATGTCTTGATAAACCAGCGGGTATGGGTTTCAGCCTCTTCAAGCTCGGTGTAGTAACCGAGGTTGAGCACCGTCAGCAGGATGAGGGAGAGCAGCAACAGCAGTGTTTTCAAGGCACGGCTCCTTCCGTGGGGGGGCGCCAGGGGCGCGGGCTGCGAATGCTTCAGGATTTTCCCCGGCTTGGCAAGCGCTCGGGCAGGAGGGGGGACAGCATCGATGGCGGGATTGGCTTCAGGTTCAGCAAGCAGACAGTTGCGCACTGGTAAAAATATCGGCACGCCTGGCAGGAGCCGGGCGGTGACAGGGGGCAAATGGTTTCAAGCGGATTCACGGCAGGTTGCCAAGAGTCTGTCGGGGCGAATGGCCCGGTGCATCCGTTTGCAAACCGCAGAGCGATCTCAGGATCGCTCTTTTTTTGCCAGCACCCGGGCGTTTCAGCAATGGCATCAGACCAGGCCCAGGGTCGCGGGCCGGGAACCGGGGAACACCGCCTGCACCTGAGCGCTGGAAAGCCCCCAGGTAGCGCCCAGTAGGCCGCCGAGCAGATCCCGGTAGTTGTTGAGCACCGGGTAGTCGCGGTTCTGCAGCAGGCTTTGCGCGTTCACCGTCACTTGCTCGCCGGCCAGGCGCCCGCCGCGAATGCTGCCGCCCAACACCCAGTACACCGTGCCATGGCCGTGGTCGGTGCCCCGGGCGCCGTTCTCGCGAAAGGTCCGGCCGAATTCGGAGACCACGACCACCAGGCTGTCCTTCCAGTGCTCGCCCATGGCCTCGGCATAGGCCGCCAGCCCTTGCCCGAGATTGGCCAGGTTGCTGGCCAACTGGCCCTGGGTGCTGCCCTGGTTGACGTGGGTATCCCAGCCGCCGACATCGACGAAGCCCAGGCGATACTGCTCGCGCATCAGGCCGGCCATGCGCCGGGTCTGGGCGGCGAAGCTCTGTGCATTGGCCGCCCCGCGATTGGCTGCGAGCATCTCTTGCTGCAGCTCCCGGGAGACCTTCTGGCGCAGGGCCAGTCCATCGCTGGCCGCGGCGGCATAGGGCGTGTGCTGGTACATGGAGGCCAGAATCGCTGCCTGGCGCTCATCGAAGGGCGTCTTGCCGGCGCTGCGCAAGGACAGGTTGGGAATCTCCTGGCCGCCCTGGAAACTCAGGGGCAGGGCGTCGGTAAAGGCGATAGGCGCGCTGTCGGGCACCTGCCGCGCCAGGCGTGCGAGGAACCCCGAGTCGTAGCGCCGGTGCTGCTGGCTCGGCTGGCCGGCCTCGATAGTGTCCTGGGTCTGGAAGTGGCTGCGGGACAGGTCGTCGGTGCCGGCAAAGGGCACGAAGGCGAGTTCCTGGCGCTGCCACAGCGGGTACAGCGAATCGCGCAGCACCGGGTTCAGGCCCCAGTGGCTGTCCAGCGCGATGGCGCTCTGCGGGTTGTGCCCATCGGGCCGGGCTATCGCCAGGGTCGGGCGCGACTCGTAGTAGAAGTCGCTGCTGTAGGGCACCAGCAGGTTGTTGCAGTCATAGCCGCCGCGCAGGAACACCAGCAGGGTGCGCGGCGCCGAGGCCGGTGCGGCGAACAGCCGGGCACAAAACGTCAGGCTGGGCAGGGCGGCGGCTGCGATCAACAATTGGCGACGATTCATGACGGCTCCTGGTCAGGTGGGGCGCTCTCAGCGATTGTTGAAATCCGGCGAAGACAGCAGGAAGGTGTTCCATTCCTGGGGGGAAACGGCCTGCTCCAGGGCGTTGCGGGTGGTGCTGGAGAGATAGGGGGCGATCGCCTGGTAATACATCGGCGTGGTGATCATGGGAAACCCCGGCCCCGGGACCTGGCTGCCCTCGGCGGTGAACAGCCGGTTGTTGCCCGAGCCCATGGCCCGGGCGATTTCAAAGCGCTTGGCCATCTGCCCGGAACTCGACCAGCCACTGGCTACCAGCGGCCAGCCGTCGGGAGTGATGCGCCCGAACAGCGGCTGGCCCATCTGATTCAGCCAGTTGAGCAGTGGTCGCGGGTTGGCCAGGGGCTTGCCGTCATAGGTCAGGCGCAGCGCCGAGACCACGAACTGTTGCGGGTCCTTGAATTTCCTGCCGGCCGCATGCAGCAGCTCCGGCGATTGCATCAGGGTGGCCATGACCTGGGCGATGTCGCCATCGCTGTCACTGAAGCTCTTGGCCATGCGCGCCACCAGCGCCGGCGGCGGCTCGTCCGCGACGAAGTACTGGGCCAGCTTGCGCGAGATGAACCGCGCGCAGGCCGGTTGCCGGGTGATGAGGTCCACGGCCTGGGTGATCTCGTCATACCCGCTGCCCCTGATGGTATGGCCCAGCAGGTGCTTGTCGCTGAAGTCGTGACGTTTGGGGTTGAACTGGAACAGGCCCTGTTGCACCACCAGGGGCTGCAGGTTGCGGGGAAAGTGCTGCTCGCGACCGTCCAGGGGCGCCAGCCCGGCTCCGGTGAGGATCAGCGCCAGCTGTTGCACGTCTTCCTGGCTGTAGCCGGCGTCGACGCCCAGGCTGTGCAGTTCCATCAGTTCACGGGCGTAGTTCTCGTTGACCTTGCCCCTGGCGTTGCTGCTGTTGTCCAGGTATTCGAGCATGGCCGGGCTTTGCAGGGTGGCCAGCAGCAGGTCCTTGAACTTGCCCAGGGCGTGGGGGCGGAGGGTGTTTTCAAGGTAATCGGCGGTCAGCAGCCGCACCCTGCCCTTGCCCTGGAACACGCTGAAATGGTTGAGCCAGAACAACACCAGTTGTTCCTTGAGCTGGTTGGGGCCGTAGACAGCTTGCAGCAGCACACTGGACTGAGTCTGTTCAGCCAGTTGGGCGGCGTACTGGCGCAGGTCTTTTTGCGCCTGGTTGCGCGCCTCGCCCTCGGGCATTGCCTTGATCTGTTCCTGGCGCTGCCGGAACTCCTCCAGCAGGGAGCGGGGCGAATCGTTCAGGGCCGGATAACTGCGCAACAGGGTGTCGATGGCCGGTGGCAACGGATCGTGCAGGCGATCGTCCAGTTGCGCCCTCAGCAGCTCATTGCGCCCCAGGGTGCGCAGGCGCTGGAGTTGCGCCGCGTCCAGGTCGAAGCCGTCACGCCGCAGCCAGGCGATGTCGGCGGCACTGGGCGCGTGAGGTTGTGCGGCGTGGGCCAGGATTGGCAGCAGCACAGCCAGGGCAGTCGCCAGGTACAGGCAGCGGGGCAACGGGGAAAGCCTTGGCATGGGCGGTTGGTCCGAAGTGAGAGGTCGCGGCCGATGGGATTTTCGCCGTCTGTCGCCAGGTTCAGGGCAGGGCGTGAGGCCTGTCCCGGCTCCCTGGGCAGCACAGCGGTATAGCGTCGCAGGCTACCAGAGGGTTGTTCCGGCTTTCAGTCGGCAATGCTCTAGGACAAGTGTTTCAACGCAGGGTTGGGGGGCTTGCCGTCGACCGTTCGTCCGACGGATGGAATTGGCAAGCACTAGTCACTGCGTCATGCTGTCGATGGATGTCGTAGTGCCACTACTTCAAGGCCCGACCCGGTTTCCGGGTGTCGTTCCATCCCTGCGTTGGTGAGATAGATTGGTGATGAGTGTGTTGATCCTGCCCGAGGCGCAATATGCCCGATAAGGCGCTGGCCGAGGAGCAGCGCCTGGCTGCCCTGTATGCCCTGGAACTGCTGGATACGGCCCGGTGCGAGCGTTTTGACCGCATCTGCCGGCTGGCCGCAGAGTACTTCAAGGTGCCCACGGCCCTGATCACCCTGGTGGACCGTGATCGGCAGTGGTTCAAGTCGCGGGTGGGCTTTACGCCCGAGCAGACCCCCATCGAGCAATCGTTCTGCGCCTATACCATCAAGTCCGGTGATGTATTCGAGGTGGAAAACGCCCGCCAGGATGTGCGTTTCCACGCCAATCCCCTGGTGACCCAAGACCCGGGCATCGGTTTTTATGCCGGCGCGCCGCTGATTACCTCCACCGGGCATGCGATCGGCAGCCTGTGCGTCATCGATCGCCAGCCCCAGCGCCTGAATGCTGCCGAGCGTCAGCAACTGCGCGACCTGGCATCCCTGGTGATGGAGCAGGTGGAGCAGCGTCAGCGCCTGACCCGGCGCGACCCGGTGAGCAGGCTGCCCAACCGTGAGCAATTTCAGAGCGACCTGTACGACCTGGCGGATGAGAACCCGGGAGAACGGCGCGTGCTGGTGCTGGTGGACGCGGTGGACATGACCGTGGCCCACGAGCTGACCCTGGCCATGGGCCTGGCGCCGTTCGAGACCATCGTGCGTTTCCTGGCCCAGCAACTGCTCGCCTACCTGGGGCGCCATGTGCGGGTGTATCACGTATCGGTCAAGCGCTTCGGCTTCCTGCTGCCGGCGGCTCCCGGGATCGAGCGCTTCCTGGAAGGCCTGGTGCGGCGCCTGCGGCGTCAGCCGCCAGGGCTGGAACTGCCGATGATTCCCGGGGTATGCGCGGGCACGGTGGAGTTCTCCACGGATCGCGACGCCGTGCCCGACGTGTTGCGCAAGGCCATGTTCGCCCTGGAACTGGCGACCCTCAACCGCAGCACCTGGGCGCCTTACGACGTGGTGCGGGACCAGGCCTACCGGCGAGCCTTCAACCTGGCCTCGGATATCAGCGAAGCCCTGGACAGTGGGCAGATCTACCTGATGTTCCAGCCGCGTTTCGCCCTGCCCGACGGCGCCCAGGTCAGCGCCGAGGCGCTGATCCGCTGGGATCACCCCTGGCTGGGGCCGATTTCACCGGCGGAGTTCATTCCGGTGATGGAGCGCAATGCGTTGATCCACCGCGTAACCCACTGGGTGATCAATGCGGTGCTCGGCAAGCTGCAGGCCTGGAGCGACGGTGAAGTGCAGCGCCTGTCGATCAACCTCTCGCCCCAGGATTTCGAGGACCAGGACATCGCTGATGTGCTCAAGGCGGCCTGTCGCCGCCACGGCATCGAACCCCATCGCCTGGAAGTGGAAATCACCGAGGGTGCCTGGTTGCGTTCCAACCCGCGGGTGCTGGACCAGTTGAGCAAGATCCGCGCCCTGGGCATGGATGTGGCCATCGACGATTTCGGTACCGGCTACAGTAACTTCGCCTATCTGCATCAGATTCCGGCCAACGTGGTGAAACTCGACAAATCCATGGTCACCGACCTTGAGAGCAGTGCCCAGCACCAGAAGATCACCCGCTCGGTCATCGCCCTGGCCCGGGAACTGGGCTACCGCACCGTGGCCGAGGGCATTGAAAGCTTCAAGTGCCTGCAGATGCTGCGCACCTTCGGCTGCGATGAGGCCCAGGGTTATTTCCTGGCCCGACCCATGGTCCAGGAAAAATTCCTGGCCCGCAGCGCGGCCCAGCGCTTTCCACTCCAGCAAGGCTACTGACTGCGGCTTCTGTAGCCGCTGTCGCAGGCTGCGAGCGGCCCGAAGGGGCGTTAAAAAACCTTGAGGGCGCCGCACCTCCTCACCGCTGCGCTGCCACCAGCAACAGCATCGGCCGCTCCCGCTCCTCTGCCAGCGCCGGAAGGTCCTCGACCTGCTGCGCCGTGGGGCCCCACTCCTGCACATGGCGCAGGTTGAAGCCGGTATCGATCAGCGTGTTGAGCAGCGTGCCTAGGGTACGGTGTTGCTTGATCACCCCTTCGGCCAGCCAGTGGGTCACCCGCTCGCCTTCCTGCTGGTAGCTGTCCACCGGCCAGGACTGGCGGCCCTGCGCGTCCACCTGCCAGCCCGGGTTGCGCGGTGCCATGAAGATCGGGTGCTCGATGGAGAACACCAGGCGCGCCCCCGGTACCAGGGCCGCATAGACCTGGGCGAACAGGCCGGGCAAATCCTTGATGTAATGCAGGGCCAGTGAGCTATAGGCCAGGTCGAAGCTACAGGCGGGCAGACGCAGTTGTTCCAGGTCCTCCTGCTGATATTGCACGTTGGTTGCCGAGGTGGTGGCGCGGGCGGTGGCCAGCATCTTCTGCGAAACGTCCAGGCCTACTACCTGGCGGGCACCGTGCTCGCTGGCCCAGCGGCTGAACCAGCCATAGCCGCAGCCCAGGTCCAGCACCCGCAGCCCGTTCATCGGTGGCAGCAGGGCTTGCAGGGCTGGCCATTCCGGCGCGGCGTCGAGGCCGCCGAGGGAGCGGCCCATCTGGCTGTAGGCGTGAAAAAAAATCGGGTCGTCGTAGATGTTCTGAGTCATGTCGGGAGGCTCTATCAGGTTCGTGTGCAGCCCTGGTGGGCAGGGAATGTCATGCAGTGGAAACGGCTGAGGGGCTTCTCCCTCGCAGGGCGCGACGCAGGTATCGTCGATGGCCGAGCAGGTGGTGCAGCAAAACAGGTCGGATATCTTAGCCAGTTTTGCGGGCCGGGCCATCGCCGGATGCTTTGCACGCCAGGATCTTCATCAGCACAATTGCCGGCCCGGGAACACCGAGTGTCCCCGGCCCCGAATTCGTACCCCAAGAGAGGCATCATGGGCAAAGCGAGAGTGACAGGCACGACGATCGAGGCGATCCGCGCGGCAGAGATGGCATTGGGGCGTACCTTGCCCAGCTCGTTCGCGCGCTGGTTGCTTGAGCACAACGGCAAGGCCCTGGGGGCGCTGGAGGTGTTTCCGGTCTTCGATGCCCGGGATCCGCGCAAGACCTGGGAGTCGATAGTCCGCCATTTCGAAGGCGGGTGGCGGGCCTGGCAGGACAACGTCTGCGCTGACCCGGCGGTGGTGCTCTGGTCCCATGAGACTGGCGCCACGTCCGTGGTTGCCGATGGCTATACAGCTTTTCTGGCCAGCACCGATCGGCCCGGGTAGGCACAAGGCTTGGGCTTGAATGGTCAGGTCTGGAGGGAGAGATCGTTGCGGTTCAACGACTGGGAAACTGCTTGGAGCTTCTGCGTGGGCACGCAGATTGGGGAAGTGGAGCGGGTGAAGGGAATCGAACCCTCGTTATCAGCTTGGGAAGCTGGAGTAATGCCATTATACGACACCCGCTCGAACGGCTGCCTTTGTACCAGATGTGGCCGTGGATTTGAAGTTTTTCTTTAGCTGACTTGTGCTTGCGCGCCGCTGACCTTCATCGCCAACCCGCCCCATACCGTGAAAACCGGGGTTGTCACGGTATGCAGGCGGCCTGCGAGGAGGGCTTTTCAGAGGGCTCGTACATGCTGCTCCTGGGCATGCGGGGCACGCGAACGGTTGTCGTACTGGCCCGGTTTGAGGAACCCCAGCAGGGCCTGGCGGGTGTCGCGGCAGGCGGCCTTGTGCTCCATGTCGAGAAAGTGCCCGGAGGCCTGGATGGTGCTGAAGCTCGACTGCTGCACATGGTTGGCGAACAGCCGGGCATCGTTGGCCGAGGTGTACTCGTCCCATTCGCCGTTGATGAACAGCACCGGGACCTGGATGTTGCGTGCGGCCCTGAGGTAGCACTGGCGATCACCATGGAGCACATGGTTGATGTGGAAGTGCATCTGCCCGTATTCATGTTCTGCCAGGCTGCTGACATGGCGATAGTTGAAGCGCTTGAAAAGCGACGGCAGGTGCTTGCCGATGGTGTTGTTGACCAGGTCGCCGACGCGATGGCCATCGCGGCTGCCGAGGTAGTCGACACCGCGTTCCAGATAGTCGCGCATCGGTTCGTTGATCACCGGCGAGAACGAGCTGATCACCGCCTTCTCGATGCGTCGCGGGCGCTGGGAGAGCGCTTGCAGGGTGGCGGCGCCGCCCCAGGAAAACGACAGCACATGTTCGGCGGCGAAATGCTCGATCAACTCCAGCAGGATCTGCCCCTCGACTTCCTTGGTGAGCATCCGTTCGTGCCTGTTGTGGGCCTTGGAGCGACCGGCATAGGGCTGGTCGTAGAGCACCACATTGAACTGCGGGTGGAGGTTCTTCACGGTCTGGGCAAAGGACGCAGTGGTGGCCAGTGAGCCGTTGACCAGAATGATGGTCTTGTCTGCGGCATCTGCGCGATAGAACTCCGTGTAAACCCGATACTGACCCTGTATATCCAGCACAGCGATTTCTGGCCTCATGTCATAAGACTCCTGGCAAGCGGGTATGCGCGCAACGTGAGTGTGCACGGGCAATGTGACAGGTAGGCATACGCCTGGAATCGGAGCCCATGTCGATCCGGTAAGGCAGGTCGACGGGTGTTGTTATAGGCGGGCGATTTGCCGGGGGAAGGCAGAGCAGGCAGGGCTCAGGCCGGCAAAGGGTTTCTTAGATGTGTGGTTGTGACTCGTCGGTCACAATTCGGCCGACGGACAGATTCAAGCAGGGCAACCGGGAACCTGCAAGGTCATTGGGCAAATTGTTCGACAGCTTCTGCCCAGCGGTCGTGTGGCGCGGCGCAACGCTCAGATCAGGCGTATTTCGGCGTCGCTCAGAGCACGGTATTCACCGGGGGCCAGGCGTTCGTCCAGCAGCAGCGGGCCCATGCGTTCGCGGTGCAGGCGCAGCACCTTGTTGTTGAAGTGGCCGAACATGCGCTTGACCTGGTGATAGCGCCCTTCGACGATGCTCAGCCGGGCGCTGCGGGGGCCGAGGATCTGCAGTTGAGCGGGCAGGGTGGTCAGGTCCTCGAAGGCGAAATACAGGCCACGGGCGAAAGTCTCGACGTACTCGGGGCCGATCTCCTGCTCGGTTTCCACGTAATAGAGCTTGGGCAGTTTGGTCTGGGGCTGGGTCAGGCGCCGCGACCAGTTGCCATCGTTGGTGATCAGCATCAGCCCGGTGGTGTTGTAGTCCAGGCGCCCGGCGATATGCAGATCCTGCGGGTCCGGCTCATGGATCAGTTCGAGCACGGTCTTGTGCTCGGGGTCGCGGGTGGCGCTGACGCAGCCCATGGGCTTGTGCAGCATGAAGTAGCGCGCCGGCTTGCCGGCCTGCAGCACTTCGTCGTCCAGCTCCACCCGGCTGAACTCGCGGACCTCGGCCTTGGGGTCGCTGACCGGCTGCCCATCGATGCGAATGCGTCGTTGCACCAGCAGCACGCGCACTTGCTGGCGGTTGAAACGGGGCAGGTTGCTGAGAAAACGGTCAATGCGCATGGTGATCGGTGGCTATCGGCTGGAGGGGCTCAGGGACGGGGCAGGGTAGCGGCGCGCATCTGCGCGTCGACCCCGGCACAGCGCGGGCACAGGCAGGCCTGGTTGCGCAGCTCCGGCGCCAGGGCTTCGATGATCGCCGGGTCGATGTCCACGCTGTAGCACCAGCAGGCCTGGCCGGCGCGGCGCGGGTCAGCCAGGGTGCAGTCGTTGCGGGCACCGCAGGCGGGGCAGAGTTCAGGTTCATTCATGGCTGGAGTGAGGCATTTCCACGCAGGTTCGATTGCGTCCGGTGTGCTTGGCACGGTACATCGCGTGGTCGGCACGGGACAGCAGGCTGTGCAGGGTGTCCTGGGCTTGCAGGCTGGTCAAGCCGATGCTGACGGTCAGTTGCAGCGGCTGCCCTTCATAGTGATAGCGCTGCTGTTCGGTGAGCAGGCGGATCTTCTCGGCGATGCCCAGGGCCACGCTGCTGTCGGTGTCCTTGAGCAGGACGATGAATTCTTCGCCGCCCCAGCGGCAGACGATGTCGGACTGGCGCAGGCAGCCCTGCAGATCCCGGGCGAAGCCACTGAGCACCTGGTCCCCGGCCAGGTGGCCGTAGGTGTCGTTGAGGCGCTTGAAGTGGTCCAGGTCCAGCAGCATGGCGCACAGCGGCGTCAGGTCGCGCCAGGCCTCTTGCAGGGCCTGGGCCGCCAGCAGGTCGAACCCGCGGCGGTTGGGCAGACGGGTAAGGCTGTCGAGGGTGGCCTGGGCTTCGATCTTGCGCTGATAGCGGCGCACCACGGCGCTGAGCAGGACCAGCACGATGGCGGTGATCACCAGGCAGATCAGCAGGTTCAGGTACAGCGACTGGCGGATGCTGTTGAGGGCGCCGTCTTCGCGTTTGTCGACGAACAGGTACCAGTTCAGCTCGGGAATGAAGCGCACATTGAGAAAGTGCCCCTGGCCCTGGGAATTGTATTCATAGCTGCCGCTGTGGGGCTTGGGCAATTGGCTCAGCAGCCCCTTGAGGCTGTCCAGTTCATGCAGCGACTGGCCGCTGCGGGCGCCCTGGGGGCCACCGTCGGCACCGGTGAGGACGATGCGGCCGAAGGCGTCGACGAAGTACACGCTGCGCTGGTAACGCTGCTGGTACTTGTCGATCAGCTTGATCACCGCATCCACGGTCAGGCCGACCCCGGCGGCGCCGATGAAGCGGTCCTGGTAGTCGTAGACCTTGTAGTTGATGAAGAAGGTCAGCTTGTCCTGGTTGGCCAGGTCCGGGTCGACGTTGATCTCGTAGGGCGTGCTCATGTCGCGTACGCGAAAGTACCAGGCGTCCCGGGGCTCATCGGCCTTGACCTTCTTCAGCACGCCCTTGGCCTGGTAGTAGGTGAGGCTGGTGTTGGAGACGAAGAACGCGGTGTAGGCGTCGTAGTGGGTCATGACCTCGTTGAGGTAGCGTGTCATCTGGCTCGGGTCGCGCTCGCCGGCCACCACCCAGTCGCGCATGAAGGTATCGCGGGCCATCATCGAGGAGATCAGCACCGGCCGCACCAGGTCCTTCTGGATTTCCGAGTACACGGTATCGGAGGTCAGGGGCAGTTCGGTATTGACGATGCTGTCGCGGATCGAATCCCGCGAGGCGTAGTAGCTGAGCAGCGAGGTGGCGAGAAAACCGCTGCCCAGCAGGGCGATCAGGACCAGAACCAGCGAGCGCTGGGAATACAGGAGAGAGCGGCGCGGCATGGTGATTCCGTGATAGTGGCCCGATGACGCATTCTAGTGGCACCGCGCGCAAATAACTCGTTCATCACGCGCCTGAATTGTCTCGACTTCGATACGTTTGCCAGGCGCTGGAAGGCCCGTGGTGAGCTCGTAGCAACTGGAGCCTGCAAGGCCGCCAAGCGGGCCCCGCCACTGGTCGGTGAAGTCATCGGGGCACTGCTGCGCGACGCACCGCAAAGGCTTTTTGCGGTCCTATGCAATGCCAGTCATGCCGTTTCGATTGGCGTCGTCCAGCGTCGCTGGTACGGCTTGCACGCGGTCCGGGAGGCCGCCATGTTCCGTCGAATCTTGCTCGGTGTTGTGCTTGGTTTGAGTCTGTCCGCCTGTGTGCCCTATTACGTCGAGCCGGGGTACTACCGCACTGACGTGTATGCGGTTCCAGGCCCCTATTACTACGGTGGCTACCCCTACTATGGAGGCGGCTACAGGCCTCACTACTATGACCGGCCCTACTATCACGGTGGCTACGGGCCGCACTACTACGGCGGCTACCGACGCTGGCACCACTAGCCGGTACCAAGGCCCGGACAACAGGCCACCGCCTCGGATGACAAGAGGCCAAGGGCCGAGAGTCGTTGCCCACAGCGCTGCCTTTGCCTGAGGCAGCGCTTTTTCGTGGGCGTGGAAAACCGCAGGAAAGGACGTCAGCAGCACTTGTTTCAAAGTGTTGCGCAAATCGCACCACAAGCGCTTTTCGCGGTCAGATATTGCGTCAGTCAGCCTGTTGCTGATTGCCGCCTGCCAGCGTCGCTGGCGAGGCTTCTTCGCGGTCCAGGAGGCCGCCATGTATCGTCGACTTCTACTGATTGCCTTACTGGGTTCGAGTCTTGCTGCGTGTGCCCCTTATTACGGTGGAGGCTCCGGCTACTACAGCTCGGAGGTCTACAGCGCTCCCGCGCCGGCCTATTACTACGGTGGCGGGTCTTCCTACTATTCCACGGGGCGCAGTTACTACCCTCCGCGCTACTACCAGCCCGCGCCGCGCTATTACCAACCGGCCCCGCGTTACTATCAGCCACCACGCGCGGTATACCGGCCTTATCCGAACCAGGGTTGGGGTGGGCATGGCCGGCCGAACAACTGGAGCAACCAGGACTGGGGCGGCCACGGCGGGCGTGACAATGGCGGGCGCGGCGATCACGGGCGCGGCGACCATGGCCACGGTGGCCGGGGTCATTGAGCCGAACCTTGTAGCCGCTGCCGCGGGCTGCGACAAGGTCCGCAGGACCTTCGGCGAATCCGTTGTCGCCGGGTCCCTTCGGGCACTGCGCAGCCTGTGACGATCTAGTAATCCGTCAGGTCCGCCAGGGGATGGCGACCTTCCCAGGCCTTGTGGAAATGCGCCTCCACCACGGCCTCGGGCACGCTGTTGATATCCGCCCAGTGCCAGTGCGGCTGGTGATCCTTGTCGATCAGCCGCGCGCGCACGCCTTCGGCAAACTCCGGATGCCGGCAGCAGTTCAGGCTCAGGGTGTACTCCATCTGAAATACCTCGGCCAGGGACAGGTAGCGGGCGCGGCGGATCTGTTCCCACACCAGGTGTGCAGTCAGCGGGCAGCCTTCGACGAGGGTCTTGGCCGCACGGCTGTAGAGGGCATCGCTGTGGTTGTGCAACTGGCTGATAGCCCGCCAGGCACAGGCCACGTCACTGACATCCAGCCAACTGTCGATCTGTTGCCGGCGCGGCAGCCATTGAGCGTCGGGCATCTGCTCCAGGGCTTCCTGTTGCAGGGCCTTGAGCAGGCTGTTGAGCTGCCTTGGGGTCTGTTCCTGCCAGTTCAGTTGCAGCAGGCCCTCGATCAGCGCCTCCTGTTGCTCATCGAGCAGGAAACGGTCGGCAAGGTTCAGGTCCAGAGCGTCGCGGCCGTTCATATGGGCGCCGGTAAGGCCCAGGAACAGCCCGAGCTTGCCGGGCATGCGCGACAGGAACCAACTGGCGCCCACATCCGGGTACAGGCCAATGCTGATTTCCGGCATCGCCAGGCGGCTGCTGGGGGTGACGATACGAATGCCTGCACCTTGCAGCAGCCCCATACCGCCACCGAGGACATAACCGTGGCCCCAGCAGATCAGTGGTTTGGGGTAGGTGTGCAAGCGATAGTCGAGGCGGTATTCCGCGGCGAAGAAGTGCCCCGCCAGCGGCGGCACTTCGCCGGGGTGGGCCAGGCAGGCCTGGGCCAGGCTGCGCACTTCGCCGCCGGCGCAGAAAGCCTTGGCGCCGTTGCCCCGCAACAGCACGCACACTACCTGCGGGTCCTTGGCCCAGGTGTCGAGGTGTTCGCTCAACTGCTGGATCATGGGCAGGGACAGGGCGTTCAGGGATTTTTCCGCGTCCAGGGTGGCAATGGCAATGCGTGCACCATCGGTGCCGGTGAGTTCTTCGACGTGCAGGTTCATCGTGACCTCGATGGGAAATTTAAGCGGTCAGTATGATCGCTGTAAGGGAAAGTGCCGGTTCTGTGTCAGATCAATTGACAAGCGAAGTGGGCTTTCCTAGGGTGCGGCCATTGTTTTTTCACGGGCATGGCCATGACTGCTGACGATCGTATCAAACTCGAACCGAGCTGGAAGGAGGCCCTGCGTGCCGAATTCGACCAGCCCTACATGAGCGAACTGCGGGAGTTCCTGCGCCAGGAACATGCCGCCGGCAAGGAAATCTACCCGCCGGGACCGATGATCTTCAACGCCTTGAACTCCACGCCGCTGGATAAGGTCAAGGTGGTGATCCTCGGCCAGGACCCCTACCACGGGCCGGGTCAGGCCCACGGGTTGTGCTTCTCGGTGCAGCCCGGGGTGCCCGCGCCACCGTCGCTGGTGAATATCTATAAAGAGCTCAAGCGCGACCTGAACATCGATATCCCCAACCATGGCTACCTGCAGAGCTGGGCCGACCAGGGCGTGCTGATGCTCAACACCACCATGACCGTGGAACGGGCGAACGCCGCTTCCCATGCGGGCAAGGGCTGGCAGTTCTTCACCGACCGGATCATCGAAGTGGTCAGCGAGCATCAGCCGCACCTGGTGTTCCTGCTGTGGGGCGCCCATGCCCAGAGCAAGCAGAAGCTGATCGACGCCACCAAGCACCTGGTGCTGACCTCGGTGCACCCTTCGCCCTTGTCGGCCTATCGCGGCTTTCTTGGTTGCGGGCACTTCAGCCGTACCAACAAATACCTCGAGCAGAACGGCGAGACGCCGATCGAGTGGCGCCTGCCGCCGTTGTAACCAGTGCTCGATGGGGAGGCTGCTTGGCGGCCACCCCACTCGCGACTTGAACCAAGGCATATCGGTAGCCGTTGCCGCAGGCTGCGAACGGCCCGTGGGGACGCGGCGGTGGTTCGGCCACTGAAGGTCCTTCGGACCTTGTCGCAGCCGGCGGCTACAGGGGGCCTTTGTTCCAGTGGCGGAACAGGGGCTCGGCGAGAAACAGCACGAACAGCAACCTCATGACCTGCATCGCCGTTACCAATGGCACCGACAGTTGCAGGACCTCGGCCGTCAGGCTCATTTCCGCAATGCCGCCGGGCATCATGCCCAGGGTCAGCGAGCGCAGGTCCAGGCGGGTCAGGGCGCTCAGGCCCAGGGCTGCGAGGCCGGCGATCAGCATGGTCAGGGCGGTGCCGATCAGGGTGCGGCCCATGAACGAAGGGGCCCGGCGAAAGAACTGGCGGTTGAAGTGGCAGCCCAGGCCGCTGCCAATCAGCCACTGGCCCATCTGGCTGGCGCCGTCGGGCAGGCCGACGTGCAGGTCCCAGGCGATGCTCAGTGTCGCGCTGAGCAGCAGGGGGCCGAACAGCCAGGGGTTGGGCTGGCGCAGGCGCTGCCAGAGCCAGGCCAGCAGGGCACCGGCCGGAAACAGCAGGGCCAGCCAGCGCCAGTCCACCGTAGCGGCATGCAGGGCGGGCGTGCCTTCCCCCAGCAGGTACTTGAACGCCGCCGGCACACAGAGCACCACCGTCAGTACCCGCAGGCTCTGCCCGGCCGCTACCCGGCTGAGCACAGCGCCGTTGCGCGCGCCGAGGTTGACCATCTCCCCGGAGCCGCCGGGCATGCTGGAGAAGAACGCGGTGGCCCGGTCCTCGCCGGTGCGCCGCAAGAGCCAGACCCCGACCACGCTGGACAGGCTGGTGACCAGGGCGCCGAAGAAGATCAGGCCGAAATGGCTCAGCACCTGCTCCATCACCTGTGGAGTGAAGTGCAGGCCTATGCCGATACCCACCACCCATTGCCCGCATTTGCGCCCGCCGGGGATTTGCGCCAGTTGCCAGGGCGTCAGGCAGCGCACCAGGATGATCGCCAGCAACGAGCCGACCATCCACGGCAGCGGCCAGCCGATCTGGCTGGCGAAGTAGCCGCCAGCCAGGCCCACCAGGGGCGTGCCCCACCACTGTTTCCAAGTGGATTCAGACATCGGCCACGGCACGTTGCTGGGCCGCGCGCTTGCGCCAGATACGCAGCAGCGGCATCAGCAGCATGATCACGGTCAGCACCCAGACCCCGACGGTGATCGGGCTCGACCAGAGGATCTCCATGGCGCCGTTGGAAATCGACAGCGCCCGGCGCAGGTTCTGCTCCATCAGGCCACCGAGGATGAAGCCCAGCAGCACTGGCGACAGCGGGAAGTCCAGCTTGCGCAGGATGTAGCCGAAGATGCCGATGCCCACCATCAGGAACAGGTCGAAGGTGGTGGCGTGTACCGCATAGACGCCGATCCCGGTAATGATGGCGATCACCGGCACCAGGGCCCAGTTCGGCACCGCAAGGATGCGGGTGAAGATGCGGATCATCGGAATGTTGAGGATCACCAGCATGATGTTGGCGATGAACAGCGAGGCGATCAGGCCCCAGACGATATCCGGCTGTTGCTGGAACAGCAGCGGGCCGGGGGTGATGTTGTACAGCGACAGGGCGCCGATCATCACCGCGGTGGTGCCGGAACCGGGCACGCCGAGGGTCAGCATCGGTACCAGGGCGCCACAGGCCGAGGCGCCGATGGCGGTTTCCGGGGCTGCCAGGCCGCGCTTGTCGCCCTGGCCAAAGGTGCCGCTGGCACCGGCGATGCGTTTCTCGGTCATGTAGGCCACGGCGCTGGCCAGGGTCGCGCCGGCTCCGGGCAGCACGCCCATGATGAAACCCAGCAGGCCGCAGCGGATGTTCACCACGAACACCGAGGCCGCTTCCTTGAAGTTGAACATCATGCGCCCGGTGGCCTTCACCGCTTCCTGGCCGCGATGGGTCTTTTCCAGCAGCAGGAGAATCTCGCTGATGGAGAACAGGCCCAGCACCAGCACCACGAACTGGATACCGTCGGTGAGGTGGATGTTGTCCCCGGTGAAGCGGTACACGCCGCTGTTGGCGTCGATGCCCACGGCCGACAGGAACAACCCGATCAGCGCGGCGATGAAGGTCTTCAGTGGCCGATCGCCGGCCATGCCGCCGAGGCAGACGATGGCGAACACCATCAGCACGAAGTACTCCGCCGGGCCGAAGGCGATCGCCCACTTGGCCAGCAGCGGGGCGAACAGCACCATGCCGCAGGTGGCGATGAAGGCACCGATGAACGAACTCCAGGCCGACAACGACAGGGCTACGCCCGCCAGGCCCTTGCGTGCCATGGGGTAACCGTCGAGGGTGGTCATCACGGTGGAGGCTTCGCCGGGAATGTTCAGCAGGATCGAGCTGATCCGGCCACCGTATTCGCAGCCCAGGTACACCGCCGCCAAGAGGATCAGCGCCGATTCCGGCGGCAGGCCCAGGGCGAAGGCGATGGGGATCAGCAGCGCCACGCCGTTGATCGGGCCCAGGCCCGGCAGCAGCCCGACCACGGTGCCGATCAGGGTGCCGGACAAGGCGGTGACCAGGTTGTAGGGGGTCAGTGCAACGCCGAAGCCCTGGCCCAGATAGCTGAGGGTATCCATATCAATTCTCCAGAACGTCGAGCAGGCCGAGGGGCAGGGGGACGTCCATGACCCGGTCGAACAGCCAGTAGAGGCCGACACTGAGCAGGCAGATGATCACCAGGCTGGGCAGCCAGCGGCCGCCGTACAGGCGGGCCATGGGCACGCCGATGAGAATGCTGGCGACGATGAAGCCCAAGGGCTCGAAGGCCCCGGCGAAGACCAGCAGCAAGGCCACGCAGAGGGCGATCTTGGTCAGGGTCTGCCGGTCCAGGGGCGGTTCTTCTTCGCTGTGCTTGATCGGCGCCGGGCGAAACAGCATGTACAGCAGGGCCAGGCCCATCAGCCCGAGCATCAGCAGGGGGAAGGCCCGCGGGCCCACCGGTTCGTAGGAAAAGGCCGCCTGGTAGGGCCAGGCCATCAGTGCCAGGCCGGCACAGGCCAGCAGCAACACCGCGGCGAAGAGACGTTGAACGAGCATGGCTAACTCCCGGGCCCGGCCCCCGATGCGCGAGGGCCGGGCCGTCAGAAAGGGACGGTCACTGGATCAGGCCGAACTCTTTGGCCAGGGTCTTGTAGTCGGCTACCTGCCTCTTCACATAGGTATCCAGTTCGGGGCCGGTCATGGCGAAGGGGAACAGCTCGCGCTGGTCACGCAGCTTGGCGAACTCTTCGGAGGCCAGCAGCTTGTCGAAGGCCTCTTTCCACCAGGCGTACTCCGCATCGCTGACCTTAGGCCCGAGGTAGAAGCCGCGTACCACCGGCCAGACGATGTCGTAGCCCTGCTCCTTGGCGGTGGGGATGTCTTTCATTTCCGGCTCGTCCAGGCGCTGCTCGGAGAACACCGCCAGCAGGCGCATGTCGCCGGCCAGGATATGCGGCATGGAGTCGGAGATGTCGGTACTGCCGACCTGGATATGCCCGCCCAGCAGGGCAGTGGCGATCTCGCCGCCGCCTTCCAGGGCGACATAGCGCAGGTCTCGCGGGTTGATCCCGGCGGCCTTGGCGATCAGCGCGGTCTGCATCCAGTCCTGGCTGCCGACGGTGCCACCGGAACCGATCACCACTTTGCTCGGGTCTTTCTTCAGGGCCTGGACCAGATCGTCGAGGTTCTTGTAGGGCGAATCGCTTTTCACCGCGATGGCGCCGTAGCTGGTGCCCACCGCCGCCAGCCAGCGCACCGCGCTTTCATCGAAGCGGCCGAACTTGCCCTGGGCCAGGTTCAGCAGCGAACCACTGGACCAGGCCACCAGGGTCCCAGCATCGGCCGGACGCTGGGCCACCACCGCGTTGTAGGCCACGGCCCCGACACCGCCGGGCATGTAGGTCACGCGCATCGGCTTGGACAGGAGTTTCTCGTTGACCAGGGCGCTTTGCGCCAGCTTGCAGGTCAGGTCGAAACCGCCGCCAGGGGAGGCCGGGGCGATGCATTCCGGGCGCTTGGGCTCGGCGGAGGCTGCCAGCAACTGGCCGGCGAACAGCATGCAGCCGGCGGCGAGGGCGAGTTTGCGCAGTGAAAGGTCCATGAGCGTCTCCACAGGAGTTGTTGTAGGTATGTCCGGGTCATCCCCGACCCGTTTTTCGTAGGAGCGTGATAGGGGGGGCTTACCACAGCGCTACGCTGTAGCTCACCAGCAGGCGTACTTCATCCGCATCGCGTGCCGAATAGTTGGAACGGTAGGTGGCGTTGCGCAGGCGCACGGCGACGTCCTTGAAGGTGCCGCTTTGCACTACGTATTTGACCTCGGTGTTACGTTCCCACTCTTTGCCGGTGTCGCCGTTCTTCAGGGCAATGTTGTCGCCGCTGAGGTAGCGGGTCATGAAGCTCAGGCCGGGGACTCCCAGCTTGGCGAAGTCGAAGTCGTAACGGGCTTGCCAGGAGCGCTCCTTGGCCCCGGCGAAGTCGTTGATCTGCACGAAGTTCACTAGGTATGGGTCGCTGCCATCGACGTAGGGGAAAGCGCTGTCGCCGGACATGTGCTGGTAGCCGGCGCTGAGTTTATGCCCGTTGAGGGCGTAGCTCACCAGGCCGTTGAGGGATTTGTTGTCGATCTTGCCGCCCCGGGCCTGGCCCTGGTCGTCGCTGATGGCCAGACGCAGGTCGGTGCCGAAGGTGCCCGGGCCCATGGGCTGGGAGGCTACCAGGCCGAGAAAGTGCTGGTTGTAGACATCGTCCAATTGGGCGAAGTGGTAGCTGCCGGTGATCTTGTCGGTGAACTTGTAGTCCAGGCCGCCGAAATTGAAGTGCTTGCCGGCCACGGTGCCGGCGAAGCGGCTGTTCTTGTTGTTGAGGCGGATATCCTCGTAGTTGCTGTCATCGCGGTCCTTGGCCTTGTCCAGGCGACCGCCGGTGAAGGTCAGGTTCTTGATCTCCCTGGAGGTCAGCAAGCCGCCCTCGAAGGTCTGCGGCAGGATGCGCCCGTCGTTGGGCTTGAGGATCGGCAGTTCCGGAATCAGGCTGCCGATTTTCAGTTCGGTGGCGGAAATCTTCACCTTGCCGGTCAGGCCGAGCTTGGAGTACTCGTTGGCCGCGCGCCCGTCATCGTGGGTCGGCAGCAGGCCGGTGCCGGTGCGGTCGGGGCTGGAGTCGAGCTTGACCCCGAGCATGCCCAGGGCGTCCAGGCCGAAGCCCACGGTACCTTCGGTGTAGCCCGACTGCAGGTTGAGCATGAACCCCTGGGCCCATTCATCGCGCTTGGACTGCTGGGCGCTGGTGCCGTCGCGAAAGTCGCGGTTGAAGTACATGTTGCGGGTTTCGAAGGTGGCGCTGCTGTCTTCGATAAAGGCGGCCTGGCTCAAGGGCGCGAAACCGGCAAGGGTGGCGGCGCTGGCAAGAGCAGTTGGGGTCAGACGGGAAAAACGCGCGGGCTGGACAGCCTGAGGGTGCGTGGATGGCATCCTGGAGTACTCCGTTATTGTTCTTATTTTGACGAAAACGCTTCGAGGCGTTTTGCGGGTCAGCGGCCTTCACGGCCAGGGCAGTCGAGACTGTCCGTGGCGGGACTCTAAAGGGCCAACCTTTCGCTAACCTTTCAGTGCACTTTCGTGGCTTTCGGGCTTCACAGCGGCGGTTGCGGCGGTACACTCCGCGCCAAAGAGCGGCGTCGATCCCCCCTGAAACGAGGTAAACAGCCATGCGAGTCCTGCTCGTGGAAGACCACCTGCAACTGGCCGAAAGTATCGCCCAGGCGCTCAAGAGCACCGGCCTGACCGTGGATGTGCTGCACGATGGGGTGGCGGCCGACCTGGCCCTGGGCAGCGAGGAATACGCCGTGGCGATCCTTGATGTCGGCCTGCCGCGCATGGATGGTTTCGAAGTGCTGGCGCGCCTGCGGGCCCGCGGCAAGAACCTGCCGGTGCTGATGCTGACCGCCCGCAGCGACGTCAAGGATCGGGTCCACGGCCTGAACCTGGGGGCCGACGATTACCTGGCCAAGCCCTTCGAGCTGACCGAGCTGGAGGCCCGGGTCAAGGCCCTGTTGCGCCGCAGCGTGCTGGGGGGCGAGCGCCAGCAGCGTTGCGGAGTGCTGACCTATGACCTGGACACCCGGCGTTTCACCCTGGGCGAGGAGTTGCTGACCCTGACTTCCCGCGAACAGGCGGTGCTCGAAGCCTTGATCGCCCGCCCCGGCCGGGTCATGAGCAAGGAGCAACTGGCCTCCCAGGTGTTCGGCCTGGACGAAGAGGCCAGCCCCGACGCCATCGAGATCTACGTGCACCGCCTGCGCAAGAAGCTCGACGGCCATGCGGTCGCCATCGTCACCTTCCGCGGCCTGGGCTACCTGCTGGAAAGCCGCGATGCATAAGCCCAGCAGCCTGCGCTGGCGCTTGCTGTGGAACCTAGCACTGCTGCTGGTGGTGCTGATGCTGGCCAGCGGCCTGAGCGCCTATTGGAACGGCCGTGAGGCCGCCGATACCGCCTATGACCGGACCTTGCTGGCTTCGGCGCGAACCATCGCCGCCGGCTTGTCCCAGCGCGATGGCAGCCTGAGTGCCAACGTGCCCTATGTGGCCCTGGACACCTTTGCCTACGACAGCGCCGGGCGCATCTACTACCAGGTCAACGACATCCATCAGACACTGATTTCCGGTTATGAGAACCTGCCCGGGCCGCCGCCCGGCACGCCGCGAACCGATGATTACCCGGCCCTGGCGCGCTTCTACGACGCCCGCTACCAGGGCCAGAACGTACGGGTGGTGAGCCTGCTCAAGGCGGTCAGCGAGCCGAACATGAACGGCATGGCGGAAATCCGCGTGGCGGAGACCGACGAGGCGCGGGTGGCCATGGCCCGCAGCCTGATGGCTGATACCCTGCTGCGCCTGGGCATGCTGGCCATCGGCGCCCTGGTGCTGGTGTGGTTTGCGGTGAGTGCGGCCTTGCGCCCCCTGGAACGCCTGCGCGGGGCGGTGGAAGAGCGCCAGCCGGACGACCTGCGGCCGTTGCCCCTGGTCTCGGTGCAGCGCGAACTGTGGCCGCTGGTACGCGCCTTGAACCATTTCACCGAGCGCCTGCGCGGGCAGTTCGAGCGCCAGGCGCAGTTCATCGCCGAGGCCGCCCATGAGTTGCGCACCCCGCTGGCTGCGCTCAAGGCCCGCCTGGAACTGGGATTGCGCGCGAGTGAGCCGGATACCTGGCGCGCCACTCTGGAAAGTGCGGCCCAGGGCACCGACCGCCTGACCCACCTGGCCAATCAGTTGCTGTCCCTGGCCCGGGTGGAAAACGGCGCCCGGGCGATCGCCGAGGGCGGGGCGCAGTTGCTCGATCTCAGCCAGCTGGCCCGGGAACTGGGCATGGCCATGGCGCCTCTGGCCCATGCCCGGGGCGTGGCCCTGGCCCTGGAGGCCGACGAACCGGTGTGGCTCAGGGGCGAACCGACCCTGCTCAATGAACTGCTCAGCAACCTGGTGGACAACGCCCTGGCCCATACTCCGCCGGGTGGCAATGTGGTGCTGCGGGTGTCACCGCCCGGGGTGCTGGAGGTGGAGGACGATGGGCCGGGCATTCCCCTGGAAGACCGTGACCGGGTCTTCGAGCGCTTCTACCGGCGCAATCAGCAGGGTGCGGGTTCGGGCCTGGGGCTGGCGATCGTCGGTGAGATCTGTCGCGCGCACCTGGCACAGATCAGCCTGCACGATGGCGAGCCGTCGGGGTTGAAGGTGCGGGTGAGCTTTACAGCCGGCTAGGGGATGCTCAATAGAGCATGGAGCGTGATTCTTCCAGGTCCAGGCACATGGCCTTGTTGTCCGGGTCTATCCCCAGCTTCTTGAAGGCCGGCACGCTGAAGTCGTCGATCCGCGACAGCGGGTGCTCGGTGTCCTTGTGGCAGTACAGGGTCGCCACCTGGACCAGGTCGACGTAGTCGATCCGGCTCGACTGGCGGCTGAAGTCCAGGTATTGCCCGGGGATCTCCACCAGTTGCTCGGGGAACTCCCAGACCCGCAGCAGCTTGTCTCCCAGCAACGGGTGGATGCGCTCGATCACGTGATTGAGGCTGACCGGGTCGGAGAGCAGTTCGTAGTGGTCTTCGGCGTAGGTAAGAATCGGCAGCACGCCGATCTGGTGCACCAGGCCGCCCAGGGCCGCCTGGTCCGGCTTGAGCTGGCTGTAGCTGCGGCACAGCGCATAACTGACCCCGGCCACCTCCAGGCTGCGGCGCCAGACATCGCGCATTTTCTGTTCCACCACTTCGGAGCGGGCGTTGAAGATCTGCTCCATCACCAGGCCGATGGCCAGGTTGCTGCTGTAGTTGACCCCCAGGCGGGTGATTGCCGTGTGCAGGTCGGTGACTTCCTGGGCCGCCCTTAGCAAGGGGCTGTTGACCACCTTGATCAGCCGCGCCGACAGCGCGGTATCGCGGCCTATCACCTTGCTCAGGGTACTGACGCTGATTTCCGGGTCTTCGGCGGCCTGGCGAATCTGCAGGGCCACCTCCGGCAGGGTTGGCAGAACCAGGTCATCGTTGCCGATGGCCTCCAGCAAATCCTGTTGGACCTTTTGCGCCAGCTCAGTCATGTAAGTTCTCTAGGGTGTTGCAAGAAAAGGCAGGCAATCAGCGCTGGATCTCGCGGTCGCGATCCAGCTGGTACGGCAGGTCCAGCAGTTGCAGGGTTGGCCCTTCGAGTGTTTCCAGGTGCAGTTCGCCCCCTTCCACCGCTTCGGCCTGCAGCACGGCCAGCAGTTCCACGCCCTGCTGCGCCCGGGCGGCCAGGACCACTTCGCCAATGGCGCTGTTGTGGCTGGGAGCGAACAGCGCAGTGCCTGGAACGGGGAGGGCGTCGCCAGGCAGGGCAAGGCGGTACAGGCGACGCTTGAGCTTGCCCAGGTACTGCATGCGGGCGACGATTTCCTGGCCGGTGTAGCAGCCTTTCTTGAAGCTGACGCCGCCAACGGCCTGCAGGTTGAGCATCTGTGGAATGAACAGTTCACGGGTCTCGGGCATGACTTGGCCGAGGCCCGCGCGGACTTGCCCCAGCAGCCACTGGTTCAGCTCGCCCTCGGGCAGTTGCGCGGCCAGTTGCTGGCGCAGGCTGGCGACGCGCTCGGCCGGCACCCAGAGTTCGGCGCGCTGGCTGGATACGCGCAAGGCGATCAGGCCATCGGCGCGGGCCACGGAGCCGTCTTCCTCGGGCAGCTCAAGGCCCAGACCGCTCAGGGCGACCTGGGCATCGGCCAGGCCGAAACGCGCCCAACTGGCGCTTTCGTCGGCAAGCTTGGCCTTGGAGAACACCGCGTACTTCTTCAGGTCCGCCAGTTGCGGCTCGATCAGCTCGCGGGCCATGGCCAGTAGGCAGCCGTCGCCTTCCAGAAGGATGCGGAAGCTCGATTGCATGCGGCCTTTCTGATTGCAGCGGGCGCCGAGGCTGGACTGGCTGTCACTGAGGTAATTGAGGTTGCAGGTCAACTGACCCTGAAGGAATTTGCTGGCGTCAGGCCCGCGGACAGCGAGCACGCCTTCGTGGGAGAGGGGGCAGAAAAAAGCGGAGTCAGCCATGGTTCATCGCAGGGTAAAAAGTCTGGAGCACATCATAAGGGGGCGCCCCTGAAATGGATAGTTCACAAAGGATGGGTGGCCACCGACCAAAGCCGACTGTTCTCGTCTTCCCCGGGCTGTATACTTGCGCTCTATTTGAGGAGCGCTCCATGGTTGAAGATGTTGAACTGAATCGCCTCTACTGGCACAGCCGCCGCGGCATGCTTGAGCTGGACGTATTGCTGGTGCCGTTCGTCAGGGAGGTGTACCCGCATCTCAATGAGACCGACCGCGAGTGCTATCGCAAGCTGCTGGAGTGCGAGGATCAGGACATGTTTGGCTGGTTCATGGAGCGCAGCGAGTCCGAGGACCCCGAGCTGCAGCGCATGGTCCGCATGATTCTGGACCGTGTCCAACCCAAGTAGGTTGTTCGAATGCCGCTGGCGTGCCTCACGGCAACTGCTGGCGGCCTACCTGCTGGCCCAGGCGTTCGCCCTGGGCGCGTTTTTCCTGCTGGATCTTCCGTCTGTCGCCAGGCTCGTGGGGCTAGGGTTGTGCCTGCTGCACGCCGGCTGGGTGTTGCCGCGGCAGATTCTCTTGAGCCATCCACGTGCCTTCACCGGGTTGCGCCATTCGCCCGAAGGCTGGCAGCTGTGGAGTCGATCCGAGGGGTGGCAGGCCGTGCAGTTGCGCCCCGACAGCCTGGCTCTGCCATTGATCGTGGTGCTGCGTTTTCGGCTGCGGGGCGAGCGCTGGGTGCGCTCCCTCTGTGTACCGCGGGACGCGCAGGCTGCCGACCAACATCGGCGCCTGCGGCTGCGGCTCAAGTTCAGCCGGCGTAGGTGGGCGGCACCAGAATAGTGTCCCGGGCCTCGGGCAGCATCTGCGGGTAGTCCAGGGTGTAGTGCAGGCCGCGGCTCTCCTTGCGCTCCATGGCCGAGAGAATCATCAGCTCGGCCACCTGGGCCAGGTTGCGCAGCTCGATCAGGTCACGGCTGACCTTGTAGTTGCTGTAGAACTCGACCCTATGAGGCTAAACCCAATGGATACAGGGGTTTCAGCCGATGACCGTCAACCACCGCTCCCAAAGTGGGACAAACCTGTTACAAACTGCGCTCGCCAAGCCGTACCACTATCGCCGGTCTGGTCGCTATTACCTTCGCCTTCGCCCTCAAGGAACCGTTAAGGGCTTCTTCACGCTGTCACTCAGGACTACCGACAAGGCCACCGCAATGACCATCTCAGACGACATCCTCTCGACCCTCAAGGCTTACCACTTGGACAACCCAGAGGCGTCATGGGATGAACTGCGTGAGCGCCTGACTGACTTCGCTGAGTACAACCTGACGGTGGCACACGGTGACAGCTCACTGGTCGCTTACGAGATGATCAACGATGAGCATCACTTGGCGCTGCGTAAGGCGTCCGCAACGTTGCCTCTGAGCGTGAATCAGCAGCGGGCAGTGAGTAAGGCACTTGAGATCCTTGAGGCCTCTCAGGAGCGTATGCGGGGCCGTTCAGGGAAGCTGGTCGAGATCGTCAAAGACCTCAATGGCGAACCTTGTGGCACGTCTGAAGCCCTCTTTCTCTCCCAATCTGTAAATGCTTCTCCGGGTCTCACCTTCAAGTCCCTCTCTGCGTTGTACATGGAGGAACGCAAAGACAGCATTCAGGCCAGCACCATGCGGGACGTGAAGTCATCGTGTGAGGCTATCGGTGTGATCCTTGGCGACTTGGACATGAAGAGCCACACACGGGATGACATGAAGGGCCTGAGGGACAAGCTCCTTGAGGACCGTAAGCCTTCGACGGTAAAGAAGCTGCTGACCCGGCTATCAACGGTCATGGATTGGGCTGTGAACAACGGCTATTTGGACAAGAGTTTCGACAAGGGTCTGAAGCCCACGAAGGGCGCTGACAGTTCCCGTGAGGCGCTCTCTCAGGATCAGGTAAAGGCCCTGATGACCCATGCTAATTCACTACCAGTGGACGCATGGCAGCGCTGGGCGTTGTCCCTTGGGGTGATCACAGGGACCCGTATCGAGGAACTGAGGCAGTTGACCAAGGCTGACGTAAAGCAGGTCGGGACTGTGTGGGTCATCGACATCAATAGGAACGATGGCAAGACAGCCAAGACCAAGAATGCTCTGCGTGTCGTACCGTTGACTGACGGTGCCTATGGCTTCGACCTTAAGGCGTTCCTTGAGTTTGTCAGGAAGGCCGAATCTCGGCTGTTCACCTTGGGCGCTGGTCAGTTCTCGAACCTGCTTAACGGTGCGTTACGGGATGTCTTGAGCTTGAACGCTGATCGGACCCAGACCTTCCACTCGTTGCGTCACTCGCTGGCCGGTGCCTTGAAGGCCGCTGAGGTGCCTGTGGGGACCGCTGAGTCCATCTTGGGGCATGCGTCGGGATCTATCAGCTACGACCTGTACGGGTCTGGGAGTGCTGTTGAGGTGGGGCGTATGGCTGACGCTTTGGTGAAAGCTCTGCTCTGATTAGGCTGGGCACATTCGTGCTGGGCCCGCAGTGGAAAGACAGTATGCGGGCCCTACGTTACTTATTTTCCTTCAGTGTTCGTCCTTACATTCAGACGCCACCGAATAGTCCCTTGAGCCGCTGTGTGTTGGTGGTGGCTCTGTGGGGGAAACGGATCATCCTTGTTAGAGGTCACCTCTTTGTTGCAACCCAAGCAGCGGTAAATACCAGACATTGGAACGGTTGATCCCGGCTTATGCGTGGCTGTCCAATGATCACCCGGTTCGGTGACCCTCGTGACTCGCGAATCGTTTGTGTACCAAGACATCGCTAACTCCGTTTATTGAGATGTGAGTCCCTATCAGATAGCGCTGGATCCGTTATGTCAATTGGCCATGTGTCGTGCCTTGTGGCGTGGCGTGATGGCTGGTGTCGTTAAAAACACTCACTGAAACAGGATGACCACAACGGTCGCCATGATTTCAAGTGAGGACCATATGACCCAGCTAAACCAGCCCGGCCCGTATCACCGCCATGTTGACTACGAGGCCGGTTGCATCTTGCACGTTAACCCAGTCACTGGCGAGGTCATTGCCCAGAGCGCGATGGTTCGGGCGAAGAACCCCGAAGAGAAGTATCAAGCATGGGCTACTGAGCGACGTGCTGATGCCCTGCTCGTTTCGGACCACTCCAGTGCTGTCACGCTTTCGACTTTCCCGGAAGCGGTGGCCTCAGCTTTGAGGGCTCCTAAGCCTGCCAAGGCCGGACGGGGGAGACCCAAGACCAGTTACGCGAATCCGGTAGCCGCCTACATGCATCTCCTTGCGTTGCCTGACCTGCTGCCATGGGTCGATCACATCATCACCGGGTCGATCATCACCAGTGCCGGAGTCACGAATGGCAAGATCAACGTAAAGGCCCGTGCAGTCATCGGTGCGTTGTTCGCCACGGAGATCACAGCGGAGGTCTGCAAGACCAGCGAGATCAGCTTACGGACCGCACAGCGCATCGCTAAGGCTGCCCGACATGCTGCTCATGGGATTGCCTCGTATGTTGAGCGGCACCCTACAATCAAGGCTGAAATAGACGCGGAGGCTCTATTCCGGGCCTTTTCGATTTAACGCCGGATAATATAAAAGAAAACTTTATGACCTCAGGTCTTTACGGGTCTTGGGGTAAAACTCACTGGGTTACGCATTGTGGACCCCAAGGGCGTTAGGTGGACCCAGTGTGAAGGGATTTGCTATTGCAAAATAATCCCCTTCCTCAAAGTCAACTTTAAGTACTCCATGAGCAGCACGCCAAGGGTCTATTGAGTCTAAGGCCTAACAGGTTCTGCATGGTCACGTCAAGGGTGACGCAAAAACCCTCACTACAACAGGGTAGGCCCAAAGTCCTTTCGTAAAGGGCGCTCAATGGGTCTGCCCCGTGCATCTACGCCCGTCGCTGGGCGCAAACACAACTAATCCAGTCTTTCTGATAGTGCCTTTCATGCCACGCCGGGTCCCTTTGTCGGGGTCTGGATGCTCGGCTGTGGGTGCGACCTGAAGGGCACTACCAAAAAGGATCCGACAACTATGCTGACCAATAACCAAACCGAACTGCTGCCCATCGTGATTGAGGGTCAAACGTTCAAGCCGAACGAAGATGGAATGTGGAGCCTCACGGCCATCCACAAGGCACTGGGTCTGCCCGACAATAAACGCCCCGGTCAATGGAGCAATGCCGTACAGGCTGAGCTGCACCGATGTGGAAATTTCAACATCGTTCATGGCGACAACGGCGGGACCATGGCAACCGAGGCTGCGACTATCGCTTACGCCATGTGGGTTTCGACTGACTTCTACCTAATGGTCATCCGTGCGTTCATCGCCATGCGTAACAGCGCCATCCGTGACGCCAAGACAAAGGACGCCCTGCTGGCTGCCAACATGCCCAAGGCTACGACCCTCGACCTGAAGGCCCGTGGTGCTGGTCTTACATGGACCGAAGCGTGCCGTGTAGCAGGTATTCAGCAACCTCGCTTGGCTATGGACGTTCTGGTCACCATGAAGTCCTTCGTGTACCCCGTCGATAACTTCGGGTCCCGTACCGGCTCGCCACGACCCAAGAAACAAGGCTTCGAAGTGGGCGCCTTCGTAAAGGTCTCGTCGGTCTACGGCAACCGTGAAGGCTGGCGGGTTAAACCTCGTGGACTCGACTGGCTGCGTGAGAAAGCTCAAGAGGTCAACCTGAAGGTCGCCGAAAAGAAGACCGCTCAGGCCAAAGCCAAAAAGGCGGCTCAGGCATCACGCATTGACCGCTGGGGCCGTGTAAGCAAGGAGGTGGCCTGATGAGTATCCCTCAGGTCAACACCCTGTCCCGTAAGGAATCACGCCGTCTAATCTTGGTTCTGACCATGATGCTTCAAGGAGCCTCGGCGTATGAACGCAAGGTCGCCATGCAGTACCACAAGGACACCATCAAGATTCGTGAAGCAGCTTCCCGTGCCCGCGCTAAGGCTCGTGATAAGGAGGTCCACCCATGACCTTCGCTGAGCAACTCAATGCGTTCTTAACGACCCCTGCAAGTCGGACCAAGCTGGTCATCCTGCGTGCCATCTGGCGTGATCATTACGTCCGTAGACGGATGACCTGCAAGGGTGAGCAGGGTGTCATTTACGAGCGACTTTGCGAGCATCTGAAGGCCACCAATCCGGCCTTGGTCTCGTTCATCGACTCTATCGCCACCAGCAATATGCACCTTGATGCGGTCCTGATGGTCCCCATGCAGATCCCGCTGACCCGTCAACCGATCACCCTACCGCTGTAACACCCACCGCCGTCCGCCATCGGCACAACAACCCCATCTAACTGAAACCCAGAAGATATTGATCATGACCTTGAGAGGCCCGTGAGGCTACTCCTTGCCATCTGGTCACGTTGCCTCTATGCGGCAAGGCCATGAATCAATGTCTCTAATAGGAGACCCACAACCATGCAACTGAATATCCAGAAAGTCACCCCTGAAACCGTTGAAGTACAAGGTCAGGTCGTAGCCCGTGCGTATGCCGAGGGCGTCATGCTGGCGACCCTGATTGCCACCGCAGGGACCAACAAGCCTGCCCAAGAGGCCATCGTAGGTCAGTACCTCGATGCTGGTCTGAGCGCTGGTGCCTTCCCGTCCATCGTAAGGGCCATCGAGACCCGTAAGTTGGTCGCACAACGTGAGCAGGCTGAGCGTATCGCTGAAGCCAATGCCCATGCCGAGCGCTGCAAGTCCTATGAAGGTGGCTCTGCCCTTGAGGTCGCTCGTCGTCGTGCCGCTCGTGAGACCCGAGAGGACAAGTACCGGGCCATGGGCGTAGCTATCCGGTCCGCTAATGGCCGTAGCAGCTTCTCATCGGATGCCAACTGGCTCGACAACCACTAAGACCGACCTTTCTCACCAATTTCAGGAGACCACTATTATGTCCAACGCATTCAAAACTACCGATCACCGTGACCAGCGCGACCGCTACACTGCGCCGACTTCCTATGAGTCTGCCGTGTGGGGCAATGGCGGCAACCTTCAGTTCAGCTCGCAAGCCTCTACGGGCACCCAAGCGACTGACTCCAGCGTATTGGCTCAGGCCATCACTCAGGGCATGGACGAATTCTTCAATGGCGGCGAATGGGAGCAGAACGCTGTCGATGCGATCCCCTGTGAGTTCCGCCCTAAAGGCACCGAGCCGACCCCCGTTCAACTGGTCAACATGGTCAACCGCAACGTCGAGTTTGATCCGCGCCAGTCGATCTACGATCACTCTCTGATCACCAAAGGGGAGGCCGTAGCGGGCGACTTCATCTTCACTGAGCCGACCAATACCGCAGCGTTCTTCTCGCATCGCTTCACCCTTCTGGATGCTCACGTTGTTGCTGGCTTCACTGGCAATAGCATTGGTCAGATGATGGACAAGATGCTGGCTGACTTTGAGAAAGCCTGTGGTTCCACCGTGGTAGACATCCTCATCAAGTCCCCAAGCGTCGAAGCCAAGGAAGTCTCCATTGCGGGCACCACTCCGCGTGAACGTGCTGAGGACTGGATCGACGCCCTGACCTTGAGCATTAACCAGTCGGTCGGTAACTCACTGAGCGACTTCGTGTTGCTGATGCACATGACCGAGCAGGCAATGCTTGAGCGTGCTGCCCAGCGTGCCGGTGTCGAATCCATTGAGGAACTCTTGGGCTGCCGTACTCAGTTCTATTCCGGGTCTGACCGTGGCGTCTTCATGTTGCCCAAGGGCTTCGCCTCGCTGTCGTTCCGTCATGACCAAGAAGGCGACGTGTGGAAGATCCTTGCGAGCCGTAACGCTGGCGTACAGGGCTGGGACTTTGAGGTGAGCGGTGTGGCTGACGTAATGGCTCAGGCCAAGGTCAAGATCAAGCTGGCAAACCCTGAGGACCCAGCCGAGCGCCTGCAAGTTGAGTCCGTAAACTTCCCGCTGATTACCCGCGTGGTCGTCAAGGCGTAACACCCGCAGTATCCATAGGGCCCATCGCGGGCCTTGTGGGCTGACCTGAGCATCTACCTAAATAGGTGGGTCTTCAGTTGAGCCCATTCCGTGGCGCGTTCCTACGCTCGAAGAGCAGGGACATGACCCACAACAACCATCACATTTTACGTAGGAACGCCTAAGGAGACCGCTATGGCCGCCAAGAAACCGTGGTTGGCCGTCCTTAAGGCTATCGCTATGTCGAAAGCTACGTGGAAGCTGGTCGGAACCGTAGCGGTTCTTTATGGCTGCGCTCATGGCGAGCTAATCGCTGAGCTGGTCGGAGAGGTCATTGGCGACGTATCGCGTACCCTTTGAGAATCTGACACAAATTTCTCTGAGACCACCTGTAACTACTAACCTGCGCGGTTACCCCCGTAGGCCCTCGCACGCTCGCTCAGGCGCACACGATAAGGACCCTTGCGGGCAGGCGATAAGGACCCCAGCGTTGGGACAAATGTGTGCCAAAGCTGTTACAAAACGGGGTCCTATGGTGCTACGCTATGGGCTCCTAACGTGCCTCAAAAGGTCGGTGTAAGGATCGTATCCTTCGCCTCTGGCAGTAGCTCTGGATAGTCCAGCGTGTAGTGCAGACCCCGAGATTCCTTACGCTCCATGGCAGACCTGATCATCAGTTCCGCTACTTGAGCAAGGTTCCTCAACTCAATCAGGTCTCTGCTTACGCGATAGTTGCTGTAGAACTCGTCGATCTCGTCCAGCAGCAGGCGCACCCGGTGCTGGGCCCGCTGCAGGCGCTTGTTGGTGCGCACTATGCCTACGTAGTCCCACATGAACCGCCGTAACTCGTCCCAGTTGTGCGCAATGATCACGTCTTCATCGGAATCGGTGACCTGGCTGGCATCCCAGGCGGGCAGGGCGATGGGGATCGACACCTGGGGCAGTTGCCGAAGGATGTCGGCCGCCGCCGAACGGGCGTAGACGAAGCACTCCAGCAACGAGTTGCTGGCCATCCGGTTGGCGCCGTGCAGGCCGGTGAAACTGGTTTCGCCAATGGCGTACAGGCCCGGCACGTCGGTGCGGCCCTGTTGGTCCACCATCACCCCGCCGCAGGTGTAGTGCGCGGCCGGCACCACCGGGATCGGCTGCCGGGTGATATCGATGGAAAACTCCAGGCAACGCTCGTAAACGGTGGGGAAGTGGCTCTTGATGAAGGCTTCCGGCTTGTGGCTGATGTCCAGGTAGACGCAGTCGATGCCCAGGCGCTTCATTTCATGGTCGATGGCCCGGGCCACGATGTCCCGTGGTGCCAGCTCGGCCCGAGGGTCGAAGCGCGGCATGAAGCGTTCGCCGTTGGGCAGCTTGAGGTGGGCGCCTTCGCCACGCAGGGCTTCGGTAATCAGGAAGCTCTTGGCCAAAGGGTGATACAGGCAGGTGGGGTGGAACTGGTTGAATTCCAGGTTGGCCACCCGGCAGCCCGAGCGCCAGGCCATGGCGATACCGTCGCCGCAGGCACTGTCGGGGTTGCTGGTATAGAGGTAGACCTTGGCTGCGCCGCCGGAGGCGAGGATCACGAAGCGCGCGCCAAAGGTGTCGACCTGGCCGGTGCTGCGGTTGAGCACGTAGGCTCCCAGGCAGCGGTCGCCTTCCAGCCCCAGGCGTTTTTCGGTGATCAGGTCGACGGCGACCCTTTGTTCCAGCAATTCGATATTGGGGTGTTGCCGAGCCTGGGCCAGCAGGGTCTTGAAGATGGCCGCACCGGTGGCATCCGCCGCGTGGATGATCCGCCGGTGGCTGTGGCCGCCCTCGCGGGTCAGGTGGAATTCGAAGCCGCTGTCGTCGCTGCTGGAGTCTTCGTCGCGGGTAAAGGGCACGCCCTGGTCGATCAGCCACTGGATGGCCTCGCGGCTGTGTTCCACGGTAAAGCGCACCGCATCCTCGTGGCACAGGCCGCCCCCGGCATTGAGGGTGTCATCGACGTGGGATTCTACGGTGTCGGTATCATCCAGCACGGCCGCGACGCCGCCCTGGGCCCTGAATGTCGAGCCGTTGGCGAGGTCGCCTTTGCTCAAGACGGCAATACGCAGGTGGCTGGGCAGGGTCAGGGCCAGGCTCAAGCCGGCGGCACCGCTGCCAATCACCAGAACATCGTGTTGAAACTGTTGGCTCATTTGAAGGATTCCGCTCAAAGCGACCCGGGAAGGGGTTGGCGCAAGACGCCTGAATCGGCAAGTCAAAGCAGCCACACAGCCCACTAGTATATAGAGGGGGGGATCGGCACAATAGTCGCGCCTTCATGGCATTGTGCGACTTCACCGAGCAAAAGCGTTGCTCTCGGTCAGTCCGATATTCGGAGCATTCCAGCCTCTGGAGCGGCTAATCGAAGACATAGGGCGGTTTTTCTTGCCACCGTTACACAATCTTCGTCTGGCGCAGCTATAAAGATTGGGAACTTTTGCCAAGGCCCCAAACTCAATAGAAGGTTGCCTGAAAGAAGGGACAGCGTCGGTTATATCCAAGGTTTACAGTGTGTCCCTTGTGACAGAATTCGACGACAGGATTATTCGCGCAGCCGGCCTCGCCCGTGCTGCGTTTTTCGTGCGTGCCGGATCAGAGCCCGCAGGAAACTTGCTTGGAGGGGGAGAACTTTTGCGAAAAGCCCGAGTCTATGTTTGCAAGCCTGATCGTTTAGTGATGCAAGCCTCCTCCGAGCTTATCGAGGAGTGTTCATGCTAACCCAGGAAGAGGATCAGCAGCTGGTCGAGCGCGTTCAGCGTGGCGACAAGCGAGCGTTCGATCTGCTCGTGCTGAAGTACCAGCACAAAATTCTCGGGTTGATCGTGCGTTTCGTGCACGACACCCATGAAGCCCAGGATGTTGCACAAGAAGCTTTTATCAAGGCTTACCGTGCGCTAGGTAATTTTCGGGGTGACAGCGCGTTTTACACGTGGCTGTACCGTATCGCCATCAACACGGCGAAAAACTATCTGGTTTCACGCGGCCGCAGGCCGCCGGATAGCGATGTAAGTTCTGAGGATGCGGAGTTCTATGACGGCGATCATGGCCTGAAGGATCTCGAATCGCCGGAGCGTGCGTTGCTGCGGGATGAGATCGAGGGCACCGTCCATCGAACCATCCAGCAACTGCCTGAAGATTTGCGTACGGCCTTAACTTTACGTGAATTCGATGGTCTGAGTTACGAGGACATTGCCAGCGTCATGCAGTGTCCGGTGGGTACCGTGCGCTCCCGGATTTTCCGCGCTCGGGAAGCCATCGATAAAGCCCTGCAGCCGTTGTTGCAGGAAACCTGAGACAGCGGCGACAGCCAAGAGAGGAACCGCCATGAGTCGTGAAGCCCTGCAGGAATCGCTGTCCGCGGTGATGGATAACGAAGCGGACGAACTGGAATTGCGTCGGGTATTGAATGCCGTCGACGAAGTGGAAACCCGTGAGACCTGGGCCCGTTATCAAATCGCCCGGGCAGCCATGCACAAGGAGTTGCTGCTTCCGCGTCTGGACATCGCCGCTGCCGTTTCTGCAGCTCTGGCTGATGAGGCCGTGCCGGCCAAAGCCTCCCGCGGACCTTGGCGCAGCCTGGGCCGTCTGGCCGTAGCTGCCTCGGTGACCGTGGCCGTGCTGGCGGGTGTTCGCCTGTACAACCAGGACGAGATCGCAGGTGTCGAGCTGGCACAGCAAACCGGCCAGCCCACCCTGGCGACTCCACAAGTCAAAGGGCCGGCAGTACTGGCTGGCTACAATGAAAGCTCGGAAGCTACTGGGCCCATGGCCAATGGCGTACTGCAAGGGCAGCCAGGCTGGCACGATCAGCGTCTGCCAAGCTACTTGCGCCAGCATGCCCAGCAAGCTGCACTCAAAGGCACTGAAAGCGCTCTGCCTTACGCCCGTGCGGCAAGCCTGGAAAACCGCTAAGGAGGATCATGCGCGCCATACCTCTATTAACGCTTCTGCTCAGTGGCTGGTTTGTGGTTCCAGCCCATGCCGACGAAGCCCAGGACTGGTTGCAGCGTCTTGGGCAAGCGGAACAGCAGCAAAGCTTTCAGGGCACTTTCGTTTACGAGCGCAACGGTAGTTTTTCTACCCATAACATCTGGCATCGCGTCCAGGATGGAAAGGTCCGTGAGCGGTTGATCCAGCTCGATGGGTCCGCTCAAGAGGTGGTGCGTGTCGACGGTCGTACCCAGTGCGTCAGTGGCGAGTTGGTGGCAGGTCTCGGGGATTCCCCGGACGGTGCCGCCCGAGCCCTGGACCCGCAAAAACTCAAGAATTGGTACAACCTTGCTGTCATCGGCAAGTCGCGGGTGGCCGGTCGCCAGGCGGTGATCGTTTCGGTCACGCCCAAGGACCAGCATCGCTATGGTTTCGAGCTGCACCTGGATCGTGAGACCGGGCTGCCGCTCAAGTCCCTGTTGCTCAACGACAAGGGGCAGTTGTTGGAGCGCTTCCAGTTCACTCGCCTGGATACTGCGGATGTGCCTGACGACGTCGAGTTGCGTCCCAGCGCTGGTTGCAAGCCGGTGTCTCTGGACAGCGACAAGGCCTCGGCGGTCAAGACTGTGCAAACCTGGCATTCCGACTGGCTGCCTCCGGGCTTCGAATTGACCAGCAGCAGTGCCCGCAAGGATCCGGAAACCAAATCCATGGTCAACAGCCTGCTGTATGACGATGGTCTTGCGCGCTTTTCGGTGTTTCTCGAGCCGCTCAACGGCGCGACGGTCACCGATACCCGCACTCAGCTCGGACCTACGGTGGCTGTATCACGCCGCCTGACTACCCCCGATGGCGAGATGATGGTCACGGTGGTCGGGGAGATCCCCATTGGTACTGCTGAACGTATTGCGCTGTCGATGCGTTCCGATGCCACTGCCAAGCAATGAGCCTTTGTTGGTTGTGTAAGAGGTCAGTGATGCCCGCTCCACAATTGAGAAGATGAAATGTTTGGTCAGCAATTTCATTTGCAAAATTCCCAGAGTTTTTCTATAGGTCAGAACCCCCTCGGTTCTGACCTTATTTGTCGTTCCTGGAACAAAGATGCCGCCCCTGCAGTTTCGGTATTTGCTGTTCCATATCGCTTAACCACGCTCGTCGTAACGGGAGCCGTATGTCGATACCACGCTTGAAGTCCTACTTCACCATTCTTGCCACCGTGCTGGTGCTTGGGCAGGCCGTTTCTGCCCAGGCGGCCGAGCTGCCTGATTTCACCCAACTGGTCGAGCAGGCCTCGCCTGCGGTGGTGAACATCAGTACCACGCAGAAACTGCCGGACCGCCGGGTTTCCAATTCGGCGCAGATGCCCGACCTCGAAGGCCTGCCGCCAATGCTGCGCGAGTTCTTCGAACGGGGCATGCCCCAGCCACGCTCTCCGCGCGGGGATCGTCAGCGCGAAGCGCAGTCGCTGGGTTCCGGGTTCATCATCTCCGCGGACGGTTATATCCTCACCAACAACCACGTGATCGCCGATGCGGACGAAATTCTTGTGCGTCTGGCCGATCGCAGTGAGCTGAAAGCCAAGCTGATCGGTACCGATCCACGCTCTGACGTAGCACTGCTGAAAATCGATGGCAAAGACCTGCCGGTGCTGAAACTGGGTAAATCCCAGGACCTCAAGGCCGGCCAGTGGGTGGTGGCCATCGGCTCGCCGTTCGGCTTCGACCATACCGTGACCCAGGGTATCGTCAGTGCCATCGGTCGCAGCCTGCCGAACGAAAACTACGTGCCGTTCATCCAGACCGACGTGCCGATCAACCCGGGCAACTCCGGTGGCCCGCTGTTCAACCTGGCCGGTGAAGTGGTGGGGATCAACTCGCAGATCTACACCCGCTCCGGTGGTTTCATGGGCGTGTCTTTCGCCATCCCGATCGACGTGGCGATGGACGTTTCCAACCAGCTGAAAGCCGGTGGCAAAGTCAGCCGCGGCTGGCTTGGCGTGGTGATCCAGGAGGTCAACAAGGACCTGGCTGAATCCTTCGGCCTGGAGAAACCGGCCGGTGCGCTGGTGGCACAGATCCAGGATGATGGCCCGGCGGCCAAGGGCGGCCTGCAAGTGGGTGACGTGATCCTCAGCCTCAATGGCCAGCCCATCGTCATGTCGGCCGACCTGCCACACCTGGTAGGCGCGCTGAAGGCCGGGGCCAAGGCCAACCTGGAAGTGATCCGCGACGGCAAGCGCAAGAATGTCGAGCTGACCGTCGGCGCTATTCCTGAAGAAGACAAAGACCTGAGCATGCTGCCCAAGTCGGGTGTCGAGCGCAGCAGCAACCGTCTGGGTGTAGCGGTGGTCGAGCTCAACGATGAGCAGAAGAAAGCCTTCGACCTCAAGGGCGGGGTAGTCATCAAGGAAGTCCAGGACGGTCCTGCGGCGCTGATCGGCCTGCAGCCGGGCGACGTGATCACTCACCTGAACAATCAGGCGATCACCTCGGCGAAGGAGTTCACTGAAATCGCCAAGGCATTGCCGAAGAACCGCTCGGTGTCCATGCGGGTACTGCGGCAGGGTCGAGCCAGCTTCATCACCTTCAAGCTGGCCGAGTAATTCGCCAGCCCCTGAGGTTGCCCAATAAAAAGCCCGCCTCGTAAGAGGCGGGCTTTTTTGTGGCTTGCGTCAATGTCAGCGCATCATGTCCTTGACCATCTGTTCCTGGTCCATCATCTCGCGCTGGCGAGCGTCGATCCTCGACGACAGGGGGAAGTTGCTGCCGGCCCGGCGCTTGGCGAAGTCCAACTGCTGGATGGCCTGGCGATAGTCGCCCACCAGGGCGAAGTATTCGGCTCGGGCCTGGTGCAGGCCGATGATGTTGCCCGACAGGCCGCGGGTTTCCGCCACCAGGTACCAGACATCCGGGTCGTCCGGGCGGCTTTTCAGCAGGCCTTCCAGGGCCTTTTCGGCATCGGCCGGGCGGTTCTGCTTGAGCAGCAGGTCCACGCGGATCTGGTTCAAGGGGTAATTGCCCGGGTACAGGTTGAGCATCCTTTCGACCCGAGTTTGCGCGTCTGGCAGGCGGCTGTTGGCCATGTCCAGTTCGATCTGAGCCAGGTTGAAGGTCACGTCGTTGGGCGACTTGGCCAGCAGGGGCTTGAGGTTTTCCCGTGCTTCGTTCCACTGGCTGCCCTTGATCTGGGCGATGGCCAGGCCGTAGCGAGCGATGTCGTTCTTCGGGTTCTCATCGAGCTGCGCGCGAAAGCGCTTGGCGGCCAGCCCTGGCGATTCCTCATAGGTCAGTTGCACCCGGGTGCGGATCAACTGGTAGCGCAGGCTGTCTTCGGTGCCGCCTTGCCGGGCTTGTTCCGCGCGGTTGCGGGTGTCGGCGATCCGCGATTCGGTCACCGGGTGAGTCAGGAGAAATTCCGGCGGCTTGGCATCGAAGCGGTACTGGCGCATCAGGCGTTCGAACATGGTGGGCATTGAGCGCGGGTCGTAGCCGGCCTTTTCCAAATTGAGGATGCCGATGCGGTCGGCTTCCTGCTCGTTCTGCCGGGAGAAGCGCCGCTGTTCCTGGATGGCTGCGGCCTGGGTGCCGGCGATGGTGGCGATCCCCGCGTCCCCGGCGCCAGCGGCGGCAATCACGATCCCGGCCAGCAGGGCGGCCATCATCGGCACCTGCATGCGCTGCTGGGCTTCGACCCCCCGGGCGAAGTGACGCTGGGAAAGGTGCGCCAGTTCGTGTGCCAGCACCGAGGCGTACTCGCCTTCGGTCTGGGCATTGAGGAACAGCCCGCCATTGACCCCGATGATTCCCCCGGGAGCGGCGAAGGCGTTGAGCTGCGGGCTGTTGATCAGGATGAACTCCAGGCGCCGGTCGTTGACCTGGCTGGTCTCCACCAGTTTGTAGACGCTGGTTTCGACATAGTCCTTGAGTTGCGGGTCGTTGAGCTGCGAAACCTGGCTGCGCAGCAACGCCAGCCAGGCACGGCCCAGTTGGTATTCCTGTTGCGGAGAGACAATGGCTGAACTGGCATCACCGAGTGACGGCAGGTCGTCGGCGAAGCCCGGTGAGGCGAGCAGGCAAGCGAGCGTCAGCAGGGTAGGGCGCAATACATTCATGCACAAAGCCTTAATCGACAAAGGCTCTACTGTAGCTGGACACCTGGCCGGGGACCAGACAAAGCCAGTGAAAACTCTGAGGATAAAAAGTGCTTTTGGATAAATTCCGGCGTCTACCTGATCGTGGCTTCGGCAGCGCGCGGCAGTGCTCTGGTGTCGGCCTTCTTTATTGCCGGTGGGCCTGGCTTGCAGGGTATTCTAGACGCCTTGAATTGATGATCGGAGTAACCCAATGACCGATGTTGTCGCCCATGATGCCGAGCTGGACGCCAGCGGCCTGAACTGCCCGCTGCCGCTGCTCAAGGCCAAGATGGAACTCAATCGCCTGGCCAGTGGCGCGGTACTCAAGGTCATTGCCACCGATGCCGGCTCCCAGCGTGACTTCCGCACTTTCGCCCGCCTGGCCGGTCATACCCTGCTGCGTGAAGAGGATGAGGCCGGGGTGTATCGCTACTGGTTGAAAAAGGCCTGAGCGTAGTCTGCCCTTGAGGGCCTTCATCTAAGGAACATCGATGTTCAAAGTGCTACGTGACTGGATTCAGCGCTACTTCTCGGATGAAGAGGCGGTGGTGCTGGCCGTTCTGCTGTTTCTGGCCTTCACTGCCGTCCTGACCCTGGGCGGCATGCTCGCGCCGGTGCTGGCGGGGATGGTCCTGGCCTACCTGATGCAGGGGCTGGTGGTGAGCCTGGAGCGGCTGCGCCTGCCTGGCGGGGCGGCCGTGGGGCTGGTGTTCGCGCTGTTCATGGGGCTGCTGCTGGTGTTCATCCTGGTGGTGGTGCCGTTGCTCTGGCATCAGTTGATCACCCTGTTCAACGAGCTGCCGGGCATGCTCGCCAAGTGGCAGTCGCTCTTGCTGCTGTTGCCCGAGCGCTACCCGCATCTTGTGTCCGACGAGCAGGTGCTGCAGGCCATCGAAGTGGCCAGGGGCGAGATCGGCAAGTTCGGCCAGTGGGCGCTGACCTTCTCCCTGTCCAGCCTGCCCTTGCTGGTGAACATCATGATCTACCTGGTACTGGTGCCGATCCTGGTGTTCTTCTTTCTCAAGGATCGGGCGATGATCAGCCGCTGGGTGATCAGCTATCTGCCCCGCGAACGTACGCTGATTACTCGCGTGGCCCATGAAATGAACCGGCAGATCGCCAACTACATTCGCGGCAAGGTCATCGAGATCGTCATCTGTGGCGGGGTGACCTACATCGCCTTCGTCGCCCTGGGCCTGAACTATGCGGCCCTGCTGGCTCTGCTGGTGGGGGGCTCGGTGGTGGTGCCCTATGTCGGCGCCGTGGTGGTAACGGTACCGGTGGCGCTGATTGCGCTGTTCCAGTGGGGCTGGAGCGATCAGTTCATCTACCTGATGGCGGTCTACGGGATCATCCAGACCCTGGATGGCAACGTGCTGGTGCCGCTGCTGTTCTCCGGCGCGGTGAACCTGCACCCGGTGGCGATCATCTGTGCGGTGCTGCTGTTTGGCGGGCTGTGGGGGTTCTGGGGGATATTCTTTGCGATTCCCCTGGCGACCCTGTTCAAGGCGGTGCTGGATGCCTGGCCCAGGAAGGACCCGGTGGTGGCACCTCTACTCTAGGTACGCGGGGCGGCTGATACAGCCGCCCCGGTCATTTCAGGCCTTGTTCAGGGCCTGGGCCGCGGCCAGTACGGCGTCGACGTGCCCGGGTACCTTCACCCCGCGCCATTCCTGGCGCAACACACCGTCCTTGTCGATCAGGAAGGTGCTGCGGTCCACGCCCAGGTATTCCTTGCCGTAGAGCTTCTTCAGCTTGATCACGTCAAACAGCTGGCAGACGGCTTCGTCCTTGTCGCTGATCAGCTCGAAGGGGAATTCCTGCTTGCACTTGAAGTTCTCGTGGGACTTCAGGCTGTCGCGGGAAACGCCGAAGACTTCGGTGTTGGCAGCCTGGAAGGCGGCGTATTGATCGCGAAAGCCCTGGCCTTCGGTGGTGCAGCCCGGGGTGCTGTCCTTGGGATAGAAGTAGATCACCACTTGCTTGCCCTTGAGGCCGGACAGGCTGACGGTCTGCCCGCTGGTGGCGGGGGCCTGGAAATCGGCAATAGGTTGATCGATAGCAACGGCCATGGGGCTTCCTTACATAGGGTTCTGTGGGCGCCAGGGTTCGATCAGCGCGTCGAGGTTCATGGCATCGGCGAAGTCCAGGAACTGGTCGCGCAGCCAACTGATCTGGGTGCCGGCGGGCAGGGTCACGGTAAAGGTGGCATTGAGCATGGTGCCGCCGGTCTGTGGAGCCTGGTAGGTATCGCAGGTGAGGTTTTCCAGCTCGACCTGATGGTCGATGAAGAACTGGCACAGCTCATTGACGATGTCCGAGCGGTACGCGGCGCTGACGTAGGCCACATAAGGCAGGGCCTGGGGGCGGCTTTCCAGGGCGGCGCTGCGCACCACGTTGACCGTGAAGGCATGCTTCTTGGCCAGGAACGGCAGGCTGCTTTCCAGGCGCGCCAGGGCGTCCCAGCTGCCGGAAATCTCCAGAACCAGCGCGCTGCACTCGCCATGCCGGGTCAGGCGCGACGTCACCACGGCGCAGCGGTTTTCATGGCTGGCGCGGCACAGGACGTTGGTCAGCTCCATGGGGTTGGCGCCGAGGGCACTGATGACAAGGAATTGTTCGCGAACTGTGGGGGTGGACATGCAGCATTCCTAAAGCGATGAGCGGTCGGTACTTTTTGACAAGCCAGTACCGGGCAAGCGTCGCCGGCGGAACTTCAAGGCCTCGGACCACAAGCCGGCGACTGGCCCCGAAACGCTCGGAACACAGGCTGGCAACGCGGGAATGGGGCTTTGCAGATCCAACAGGCAGGCGATAACCCGGTCTACACGCTTATCAGTAGCGATCAAAGCCTGAAGGGTAGCGAAAACCATCGCTCAGGGGAATGCTCATGGCGCGGGACTTCGCTTGTGCAAGGAACTTGGCGCCAGTACCATTACCGCTCTCTTTTTCCGGCAGGAGCGGTTGCATGATTGCGGGCAGTATGGTGGCACTGGTCACACCCATGGATGCACAGGGAAATCTCGACTGGGACAGCCTGAGCAAACTGGTGGACTTCCACCTGCAAGAGGGCACCAACGCCATCGTGGCGGTCGGCACCACAGGTGAGTCGGCCACCCTGGATGTGAACGAGCACATCGAAGTGATTCGTCGGGTGGTCACTCAGGTTGCAGGGCGCATTCCGGTGATCGCCGGTACCGGCGCCAACTCGACGCGCGAAGCGATCGAGCTGACCACCAATGCGAAGATCGCCGGCGCCGATGCGTGCCTGCTGGTGACCCCGTACTACAACAAGCCGACCCAGGAAGGCCTGTACCAGCATTTCCGCGCCATTGCCGAGGCCGTGGACATCCCGCAGATCCTCTACAACGTTCCGGGCCGCACCGCATGCGACATGCAGGCCGAGACCGTGATCCGCCTGTCCTCCGTGAAGAACATCATCGGCATTAAGGAAGCCACCGGCGACTTGCAGCGCGCCAAGGCCATCCTGGCCGGCGTGCCCGGCGATTTCCTGGTGTACTCCGGCGATGACGCCACCGCAGTCGAGCTGATCCTGCTGGGCGGCAAGGGCAATATCTCGGTGACCGCCAACGTCGCGCCACGGGCCATGAGCCAGATGTGCGCCGCGGCCATGGCCGGCGATGCCGCCAAGGCCCGGGAGATCCACGAGACCCTGATGCCGCTGAACAAGACTCTGTTCATCGAATCCAACCCTATTCCCGTGAAATGGGCCCTGCACGAAATGGGCTTGATGCCGGACGGTATTCGTCTGCCGCTCACCTGGCTCAGTGCCGCCTGTCACGAACCGCTGCGGCAGGCCATGCGCCAGTCCGGCGTCTTGGTTTAATTGAGGAAGTACAACGCATGAAGCGAATGGCCGGACTTTCCGCACTTGCCTTGATTATCTCCAGCACCAGTGGCTGCGGTTGGATCTGGGGCCCGGAAGGCTACTTCCGTGACCGGGGTAGCGATTACCTGCAAGCGCAACAAACAGCACCGATGCAATTGCCGCCGGATGTACAGACCGCCAAGCGTCTGGACCCTCTGCTGCCGATTCCGCGCAACGTGGCCGACGACAACGTCAAGGGCGAGTACGAAGTGCCTCGTCCACAGCCGCTGTCGGCCATTGCCGATGCCAGCGACTACACCCTGCAAAAGAGCGGCGATTCGCGTTGGGTCATGGCCCAGCATCCACCGGCCGAAGTCTGGCCAGTGGCGGTGCAGTTCTTCCAGGACAACGGTTTCCGCCTGGATCAGCAGCGCCCGCAAACCGGTGAGTTCACCACCGGCTGGCAGCGTTCCGACGAGCTTTCCGCTGCCGTGGCCAAGCGCCTGAGCAGTGCCGGTGTCGCCGCCGACAGCGAAACCCGCGTGCGGGTACGCATCGAGCCAGGCGTGCAGCGCAACACCAGTGAAGTCTATGTGGTCAGCGCCGAGCGCCCTGCCGGCAGCACTGCCGACGTGGAGTTCACCAACCGTTCGGTCAACACCGGCCTGGACGCAGCGCTGGTGGACGACATGCTGGCAAGCATGAGCCGCACCTCCGAGAAGGGCGGTTCGGTGTCTCTGCTGGCGGCCCGCGATTTCGATACCCCGAGCCGGGTCAGCCTCAGCGAGGACGGCAGCGGCAACCCGGTACTGAACCTGGGCGCCGACCTCGATCGCGCCTGGTCCAGTGTTGGCCGTGCCCTGGAACAGGGCGAATGGCGGGTTGAGGACATCAACCGCAGCCTGGGCCTGTACTACATCAACCTGGCGGAAAAAGCCGAGAAGAAAGACGACGAGCCGGGCTTCTTCGGCAAGTTGTTCGGCAGCAAGCCGGCCAAGGAAGAGATCGAAGCCCGTGCCGAGCGCTATCAGGTTCGCCTGAGCAAGGTAGGCGAGAACGTCCAGGTCACCGTCGAGAAGAACATCAACACCGTGGCGCCGGCCGATGTGGCACGCAAAGTGTTGGGCGTGATTCAGGACAACCTGGGCTGATCCGATGCGTTTTGCCGTTCTCGGCAGTGGTAGCCAAGGGAATGGCACGCTGATCGTCAGTGCCGACACCTGCGTTCTGGTGGATTGTGGTTTCTCCCTGCGGGAAACCGAGCGGCGCCTGCTGCGTCTGGGAGTCGATCCCGCGCAGCTGAGCGCCATCCTGGTAACCCACGAACATGCCGACCACGTGCATGGCGTGGGTTTGCTGTCTCGGCGCTACAATCTACCGGTCTACCTCAGCCAGGGCACGTTGCGCGGGATGCGCAAACCGGTGGAGGTCGCGGGTTTTGTCCGCGGTGGCGAGTCGCTGCAGATCGGCGCCTTGCGCATCGACGTGATTGCCGTGGCCCACGACGCCCAGGAACCTACGCAATTTGTCTTCAGTGATGGCCAGCGGCGCTTCGGCCTGCTGACCGACCTCGGCTCCTACTGCGCCGGGGTGCTGGACGGCTACCGTGGCCTGGATGCCTTGATGATCGAGGCCAACCATTGCCGGGATCTGCTGGCACGGGGTTATTACCCGTACTTTCTCAAGCAGCGGGTTGGCGGCGACCTGGGACATTTGAACAACCATCAGGCCGCAAGCCTGGTGGCCGAATTGGGATGGCAGGACCTGCAGCATCTGGTCCTGGCTCATCTGAGCAGTAAGAACAACCTGCCGCAGCTGGCCCGGCAATGTTTTGTCGACACCCTCGGGTGCGACCCGGACTGGCTGCAACTGGCCGATCAAGATTCAGGGCTCGACTGGCGCCACATCGCCTAGCCCACCTACTTAGCAAGCGGAGCCCATCATGGAAAAACGTGAAGAACTCTACCGCGGCAAAGCCAAATCGGTTTACAAGACCGACGACGCCGACCGCTTGATCCTGCTGTTTCGCAACGACACCTCGGCGTTCGACGGCAAGCGCATCGAGCAGCTGGACCGCAAGGGGATGGTGAACAACAAGTTCAACGCCTTCATCATGCAGAAACTCGAAGCCGCCGGCGTGCCGACCCAGTTCGACAAGCTGCTGGGCGACAACGAATGCCTGGTGAAGAAGCTCGACATGATTCCGGTGGAGTGCGTGGTGCGCAACTACGCCGCCGGCAGCCTGGTCAAGCGCCTGGGCGTGGAAGAGGGCATGAAGCTCAACCCCTACACCTTCGAGCTGTTCCTCAAGGACGACGCCAAGGGCGACCCGTTCATCAACGAATCCCACGTGGTGGCATTCGGCTGGGGTACTGCCGAGCAACTGGCGCGCATGAAAGAGTTGTCGCTCAAGGTCAACGAAGTGCTGAGCAAGCTGTTCGATGACGCCGGCCTGCTGCTGGTGGACTTCAAGCTGGAGTTCGGCGTGTTCAGCGACGGCTCCATCGTCCTGGGCGACGAGTTCAGCCCGGACGGTTGCCGTCTGTGGGACAAGGACACCAAGAAGAAGATGGACAAGGACCGCTTCCGCCAGGGCCTGGGTGATGTGATCGAAGCCTACGAAGAAGTGGCCCAGCGCCTCGGCGTACCGCTGTAATCGACGCAAGCATCTGATAGCACGGAAAAAATTTGCTCGGGGGGCTTCGCTTCGAGCAAAGGTGCTGTTATGATGCGCGCCGTTGGAGAGATGCCAGAGTGGCCGAATGGGACGGATTCGAAATCCGTTGTACCTTCACCGGTACCTAGGGTTCGAATCCCTATCTCTCCGCCATTATTGAACAAGACGAAGCCCCCGTAATCATTGAAGATTACGGGGGCTTTTTCGTTTTTGGCAAAATTTTTAGGGCAAATTTAAGGCACTCGGTCGACGGTTTTGATGCCGCTGCGGGAACTCTACGGCGGTTCAGCAGTAGTACGAAATGGACTTATCAGCGCGAGTGTGGCTGGTTGCAGAGCTGTGAGCTCGTGGGTGTCGAAAAATTATTGTATCGCTTACGCTTGTGTGTGGAGGCCACCTATGCAAGCTTGCATAAAGTTAGCTAGACTCCGCGCATGATTCGTATCACTCCCGCAACGGGAATGAGAAGAGCGTGTGAAATGGATTCACACGATTCTCGTACCATCAAACTGACAAGTGAATTTCGATGACGCAGACAACCGCTTGGACCACTGAGACAATCCGTTTCACTCTCCTGGGAGTACCTGAGGGCGTGAAGGTGTCTTGGCAATCCATCGTGGGAGAAGAGCCGGAATCAGTGACAAACCGTCCAGCTCAACGGCTTTCGATCCAGGAGGGGCCGTTCCAGGGTGGACGCCTCGTGATCACATCGCACCCTGGTCGGGTTGATATCTCCCTCGCGGCGGTTCCGACTAATCCTGAGAGTCATCCGACACTCGGTTACTTTGCAGAGGTCTCTGGGATCTTTGAGGAACGTTTGAGCCTCATTAAGTTTCCCACGGTCGCAAGATTAGCTATGGGCGTTACGCTCAATGTTTTTCCAGAATCTTTGGAAAAGAGCAATCTTATGTTCAGGGAGCTGGTTCCTGGCTTGGATTTTGGTAATGATGCATCTGATCTTATGGTTCAAGTTAACAGGGTTAAAAAGTTCCCCAAGATCAGCGGTATGGTTATGAATAGGCTTTCAAAATGGTCTCAACTGTTGAGTCAGACTGTTCAGTATCAAAATCATGAGGCGCTTGCTACTAAGCATAATCACCTAATCCAGTTGGAGTTAGATTTGAATACAAGTCCTAACTCTAAGCTGCCACATGCTGATGCGTATAAAAGTATTATTGCGGCATTCTTCAGTGAGGCTCGTTCGTTAGCAGGGGTTAAATAAATGCACATGGATAATGCACCTCATATGTTGGAGACATCTGTGATGATGGCTCCAATAGAAAGAAGAGTTACCGATTTCTATGACTCAAACCGTGTCGGCTCGGTTGTGGTCCCTAGTTCTACTTCCTCGTATCCGGCGTATGAGTTTAGACTTAACTTAGTAAGCTACAGCTCTCCAATTGAAGATGTTGCAAAAACAGCAAAGAAAATCCAAGGATTTAGTGACTTTTCTAGCTCGTTGGATGTGCTTGATGTCAAAGATGGTTGGATAGTTAACAAGCTTGTTGGTGTGCAAGTAAAGCCGCTTACAGGGAATTTGATTGCTGCGTTGGAAGAGCAACTCGACTCTATATATGCATTGGATGCTGCAGCTATAGTCGATCCTGAACAGAGCAGAGTTGCAATTCGAGCCGTGGTTGATATTGTCGAAGACTATATCAAAGCTAAAGATCTCTGGAGTTTGAATGAGTTTTTAGCTCTTGTAAATCCAGAGTCTATGCGAAGGATAACGAGTGTGTCTGTTTTGCGAACTTCGTTCCGAATGAGAGACAAGCTTAGTAATTGGTCCACTTTGTATGATCTTGTATATGCTCATCTAAAAGAGACAGATCAGGATCCTGAGCGCGCCTTGCGTGGATTGTCTCGTCCTAAGGTGCTGCAGATTGCCTGAGGTTAAGCTTATTGGTGAAGTTGGCCTGTTCGGGGCCGCGATTCTTCAAACGCCAACCCCCGGACAGCGCCATGCGGCGCTAGTGTTCAAGGATCGTAGTAAAAAGCACTTGAGTCTTTTGCATTTGGCTTGGCATTACACCCTGAAGTGCGATCCGTTTAACGCGCCTTATCGTTCAGTGCCTAACCAGCATTTCGATGAAGAAGAGCTTGAACTCTTCGCTGAGCACGCCTCTCGTTTGTATGACGAAAATACGGCAGGTATTCCATATGGGATGGAATATACAGGCGCATCAGTATTTAATGGTGATTTAAAATTTATCGACTCCCCGGGTGCCGGGCTCACATGTGCCACTTTCATACTTGGTTTTTTTGATAGTTTGGGGTTCGACATTCTTGATGTTTCATCCTGGCAGAGCCGTGATGATGACACTCAGTGGCAGTCAAATATATTTGCTGCTCTTGAGCCGCGCTTAACTCCTGAGCGAAAAGAAAATCAAAAGAACTTGATTGGTGCAGCATATCGATTCAGGCCAGAAGAAGTAGTAGGGTCTTTTGGGGTTTTCGAATCGGCACCCATTAAATTTTCTGATGCCGTCAATGCCGGGCTGCAGTTACTTGACGAAATGCGAACAAAATAATTGAGAGGACCCACCTGGTCCTCTCAATATGGAGCAAATAGCTCTGTTAATAATTAGCTAAGCAGTTGTTGGGTCTTCTCTAAATCCCAACATTTTTGAAACGATACCTGCCATGCTCTTGGTGTCCTTAGGTATCCATCTGCCATAATGCTTTCTCACCATGGTTGTGTCAGCGTGGCCCAATTGGCGGGCCACCCACTCGACAGGAACGTAACTCGACAGCATCTGGCTGGCGAACGTATGTCGGCATTGGTTGGCGCCGCGGTGCCGAACCCCGAGTTTTTTCAGGTGGGCGGTAAACCACTTACTTAGCGTCTTTCCGTTCCATAGCGCGGTGCTTCTTGAGTTGCGGAAAAGGAATCGGACCTTCTGTTTCTTCGCTGTGATGTTGTCGCGCTGCATCACTTTGATCTCAACTGCCGGTGCTGTCTGTGCTGCAGCAACAATCTCGCGCATCAGGTCGAGGGCGGGATCTATCAGCTCGACGATCCGTATCCGTGATCGTTCCTTGGGTACTTTGAATTCCCCGACGACCAGGGCGCGGCGCACATGAACAGTGCCGGCGACGAGGTCTACATCTTCCAGGGCCAGGGCGATGATTTCGGACATTGACAGGCCGGTCCAACAGTTGAAGGCCAGCATGCGGGCATCCTCCAGGCGCTCTGGGTCGCCCGTCGCAATTAGCTCGATTTCCTCGCGACTGAAAGGGTCGGCGTGTTCCGAGTCGGAATCGGTCCCGACATTGCTGATCCGCTCCAGAGGGTTTGATTTCAGTATTCCGTCGCCAAAGGCGTCGGCCCAAACCCCACGGACTACGGTGAAAATATCGTTTACGGTCTTCGGTGATAGGCCCTGCTTGAGCAGTTGCGCCTGGAACAGTTCGATATCGCTTTTGCTGATGTCGACAATGCGCCGTTTGCCGAATTTGACGCCGACGTGTTTCGATTTACTTGCGTAGTTCGCGACTGTGCTGGAGGCTCGAAGTGCGCGTTGTACCTCAAGCCACCTATCTATGCCTTCCTGCACAGTTCGTTTCGTCGAGTGGCCGCCGGTACCCGAGAACATGGCCGCCCTCGGTGAATCGGGAAAGTGGGCGGCGTAGTCAAAGCGTCCCTCTTTGATTTCCGTAAGGATCGTCCGGCGCTTGTTGTCGGCATAGGCAATCGAAGCTTTGTTGACGGCAACTATGCCGGGCAGTGGTTCGCGGCACCGCTGCCCGTGGAGCATGAACACAATGCGTAGTTGCTTGCCGTTCATCTCGACGCCTGTTGGCATTTTCCCCTTCATGGTTGGCCGGCCATCCACTTCTCAATGGCTTCTTTGTTGTAAACCAGAACGTTTGCGGGGTCGGTTCGATAATGCCTGCCCTCCAACCATTTGCCCCTGGACCTGTATTTCCGGGCGGCCTCGGTGCTGATTCCGAAAACGGTCGGCAGCAGCTGCTCCCTGAACCACGCGCCGGGCATGACGAAGTTATGTTCGATCTCGATTTCGATCTTCTCTGCCGCGCTCATACTGCCTCCTCGGTCTGGTTGCCTGGCTGCGTTTTAGTGGCGCAGACTTGTTGCGTGAATGTCTCTCCGCGCTTGCGGCTGACAGTGAGATACCGACGTTGACCTTGCCGCATCTGTTGGATCTTCTCGGGATCGGCCCAGCCCACCAGTGGCGTGCTAGGGCGTGCTGGGTCCTGGCGGGTTTCCAGCTTTTCCAGCTCGGCCAGGACGTCCTTGAGGTCAAGCGTCGAGATCGTCATTGCCTTGTCGCCCTGGTTGATTGCGCGGTGCAGACAGGCTTTCGCGTAAGCGATGGCTTGGTTCATGGCCGCACCTCCATGTTGATCTGATCTATCCACTCGATATCGCGCAGGTCGTCATCGCCAATTTGATTTTCCTGGTGATCGAGGCTGTTCTGAAGTTCGACAAGCTCCTCCACGTCAAGCCCCTCAATCACCTTGTGAAACGTGACGACTGCTTTCCCGGTCAGGACGACTGTTCGGCTCATGGCTGCACCTCCAGGTCGCGGCGGACTGCGCTGTATTTCTCGACGTGTCCGCAGGGATTGAGCCAGCTGTGGACGGCCAGTTGCCTGCTGCCGTCGTAGCTGATGGCCTGGTAGGGTTCTCCCCGCGGGGCGCCGCACTGCCGGCAAACCCACGGAAGCGTCACGGTGATTGAGTCGAGGCCGCCGTGCTGCTCGCGGGCAGGGATGGTTACCGTTCTTTCTTCAGGCATGACTTGTCCTTGCCGCTGCTGCTGGCTTGAAAGTTGGGGGAGGGGCTGCTGCCAACATGTCGCGGTATGCGTCCAGCATGTCTGGATCGTCGATGGTCTGGCGTTTCGAGTACCACGCTTCGGCAAACGCCACGATCATGTCGTCGGTCGGTGCTGCCGGAACCAGCTGGAACCCTGGCGGCACTGGCTGGCGAAGTAAGGCCAAAAAGCTTTTGCCAGTCGCAATGCGCAGCGCCTCGTTCTCTGGTGTCACCTCATATTCGTAGTTCCGCTGCGCAGCCTCTACTACCAGGCGAGCGGACAGACCAGCGCTGAAGCGTCCAGCGCCCATCAGAGCAGGCTTGTCGAGCTTGGGCCACTGATCAGCAACGACCGCGGGCTGCTCGGCTGGGCGGGTGTAGAGCGGGCCACGCCATTCGAATTCATCGCTGAGCTGATCAATCGAGTAGCCATAGCCAAAGTCGCTATCGGTTGTTCTCTGGTGCAGATTGCAGCGCAGCTCGCCTTCGTCCTCGACAACCTCAATCAGCGCTTCACGCTCCAGGCCGTTACCGCGTATCCAGTAGGCGCCTGTGGCGACAGGCTTGCTCACCGTCCACCCCACCGGCTCGCCCTGGTGCTGCTCGGCAGGCTGGGCGAGAAAGGCGCGCAGCTCAGTCCCCGCGTCGGTGAACTCGTAGCGTGATCCACCAACCCAGCGAACAAGGCCGACCGATGCGAGTGACTTCATACGCTCTTTCGGAACGTCGTATCCCTGGCCGTCTTCTGTCGTTTCATGGAAGCGCAGCAGATCCCGCGACTGCTGTTCGGTGATGTTCAAGCGAACGCTGATCAAGTTACTCATGGCTCGCGCCCTCGCTGTACTGAACGATCGACGACCCACAGTCGGGACAGCCGCACTTCGACTTTGGACGCTCCATGGTTGCGCACCAGTCGGCAGGCTCTGCGCTGGTGGATAGAAGCCCCATCACATCCAGCAGCATCATGCAGCAGTTAGCCACGTCGGCCGCGTACTCGCTGATCTGCGGGTAGTCCAGGGCGGAAAGCGCCTCGCCGAGCTTGTCGTGGTGATGCGTGATCTCGTTGAAGGCCGTTGCGGCGGTCATGCCAAGCCAGCCATCGCGGTCGCCCTTATGACTGTTGGCCTTCAGCTCGCGGACCATCAGCGCCAGGAACGGGCGCAGCGTGTCGCCGTATGCTCCGAATAGCGCATCCCGCTCGGCCAGCTGCTGCTTGGCTTGGTACAGCTGTTTGCGCAGGTTGTGCTCTCGCTCGCCCGCCCGGATGTAGGCGTTTTCAAGCACGGCGATACGCTGGGCTGCGACTTTCTGATCCTGCTGTAGCTGGGCTACTAGGCGTTGAGGGTTGCAGGTACAAGGCAAGCGGCCCTGGTTGCAGTCACACAGGGGTTTATGGCTCATGCGGCCTCCTTGACTTGCTCGGCGTTGCGCCATGGATCATTGGCCCGGGCCAGTGCGGCCATGGGTGGCGGGCTGACACTGTTGCCGCACATGTGGACCTGTTCAGTCTTGGTGAATGGCTTACCGTCGGCACCTTTGTCGATGATGTAGCTGGCCGGGAAGCCCTGGGCGCGGTACAGCTCGTGCGGCTGGAGCATGCGCAGGCAGATATCTACGATCACGTAAGGCGTGCCTTTCACGTACACGGTGACCAGGGCCAGGCGGTCCTTGGTGGTGATCGTCGAGAGCGATTCGTCGCAGGCGCTCATGTTGTGAGTGCCGTAGTAGCGGATCAGAAAGGCCGCGACGCGAAGGGCGCCGGCTTCCTGCTCGGGCGACAGCTTGTATTCGATCAGGGCGTGATGCTCGGCCCCGGCGGTCATGGTTGGCACTGGATCTTCGATGGCGACCCCGGTGCAGTTGCGGCGCAGGGTGGTCAGGTTGGCGGTTACAAAACGCTGCTGGCTGCCGCTGCTGGTTATGGTGGTCATGGGGTCGGTGACACCTTTGGCGTGCGTGGTGTTGAACCCGCCGTTGGCCTGTTCCATGAATGCCGTGCAGGTGCCCAGGGCATGGGCTGCCCCCGCCGGGCGCTTGTAGTTGCCGCCGCTGGTGATGGTGGGCAGCGGTTCGGTAATGGCTGCGCCTTCGCTGTTGAAGCGGAATTTGACCAGGTGCGCCGACGCTAGGGCGCGATGGCTCTGGGTTGTGATCGTGCCTATGGGTTGGTCAACAGATACCGGTTTGCTTGCGTACGCTGGGCCGCCGGCACCCACCATCACCGGGCTGGCGATCATCAGTTCACCTCGGTTGGCAGCGGTGACGGTGGGCAGTGGTTCGGCTGGGTCGTTGGTGCGATCGCTGCCCTGGTGAGTTGCGGGCAGGATCACGGCGCTGGACAGCGCATGCTTCACGCCGCCGGCGACCACGGTGCCCAGGGGGTGGTCGATGTCGGGGGCGCGTGGCTGCTGCCCCTCGCGTTCTCCATACCCCGTCTGTACCAGGGTAGGGCTCGCCATGGCGAAAGTGCCCCCGCGTGGCCAGGAGGTGACGGTGCGCAAGGGTTCGTCCAGGGGCTGCACACTCTCGCCCGACCAGTTAGCTATCGGCACGATGAACGGAGTCGGGTTGTCCAGAACGAACTTCTTCATTCCTTTGGCTACCCGTCGCAGCGTGGCCTCGGCCAAGGGTTTCTTGCGACCGAAAATGCTTTTGCTCGGCACAGTCCAGTCGATGCAGTCGGCGGCGGTGCGGTGCTTCTGCTGCCCCTTTGCTGGCTTCTTAGCGTGGGTTGGTTCCGGCCAGATGATGGACTGACCATCGCAGCGGGCAATCATGAACAGGCGTTCACGGGTGGTGGGGGCACCGTAGTCGCAAGCCTTCACGATGCGCCATTCCACCTGGTAACCCATGCCTTCCAGCAGTTGAACAAACCGGCGCCAGGTGATGCCGCGACGTTTCGGGTCTGGCACCAGGAACTGTTGGTGCACCGGAACGCGCTCGCCCGGGGCGGCTACGGTGCCATCGAGTTTCATCACCCGGCCGGTTGCCTTGTCGCGCTTGGCGATCAAGGGGCCCCATTGCAGGATCTGCTTTACGTTCTCCAGGCTGATTACGCGAGGCTTCTTCTTGCCGCCCCACTTGAGGCCAATCCAGGACAGATTGCGGATCTCGCGCTTGCGCGGTTGCCCGCCGGCGGCCTGGCTATGGTGGGTGCAGTCGGGGCTCATGTGGAACCAGCCAACGCGGCGGCCTTGGCATTCTTCGTCGGGGTCGCCATCGAAAACGTCTGTGGTGTAGTGCCGGGCGTGCGGATGGTTGGCGGTGTGCATGCTGATCGCTGCGCGGCTATGGTTCTTCGCCACGTCGACCTTGCGGCCCAGGCCCATTTCCAGACCGGTGCCTACGCCGCCGCCGCCGCAGAAGAAGTCGACAACGATTTCATCATCCTGGGCGTTGAGATTCAGGGAATACTGGGTCTTGAAGTCGAAAGGAGGCGTTTTCATGGAGGTCATGCCGCGTCCTCCACCGCCAGTTCGCCGGCTTCGCGCTCCTGGTACCGCTCGTAAGCCTCGCGCAGTGCGTCCCGTAGGTGCGGATAGCCCTCGGTGTCGGCTTCGTGAGGGAAAGTAACGGTGCTGGTTTCCGGCTCGGCCCAGAGGCTGCCGTGGGAGTTCAACCATTCGATCAGCCGGGTATCAAGTGAACCGGCGTTCAGTGCGGTACCCGCCATGGCGGTGTGAAAGACGCGATCGGCCAGGGCCCGGGCCTGCGGAACGAGTGCGGCTGCTTCCGCTTGGGGATCTTCAGCCTTGAGCACTTTGTACGTCTTCGTGGCCAGTTCCAGCGCTTGGGCCATGCGAATCAGGGTCTGTTGATCGTCAACCGTGAAGGGCTGGGCCTTGAGCTGCTGTTGTTGGGCCTGGTGTTCGGCTACCTGGATCGCCAGTGTTTGGCAGCGTTCGGCAGTTCGCGCCAGGTCGTTGCTCAAGGCGTGGTTGCGGTCCCGGTAGTCGGCCGTGATGCGAGCCAGGGCGCGCAGAAAGGCCCTGCGGATGAAGAAAGCCAAGACGATGCCGCAGAGTAGGGCGCCGGCGATGATGATCAGGTGTTGAGTTTGCATGTGCTGTGATCCTCGTTAGAGCCCGCCGCCGGACGGATACGTGGTGAGAGGACGGCGACGGGGTGTTGCAGCTGAGTTAGCGGGTGGCTTCGTACAGCGGTACTTCGTTGATCGCGGCCTTGATCTTGGCGCGGACGGCGTTGTACGCCTCCTCAAGCACCTTTTCCGGGCGGATCAGTTCGAACCACATGGCCAGGCGACCATCGACGATGCGATAGCGGAAGCGGGCAGGGATGCAGAAGCCTTCGCCGCCCAGGAAGGGTTTGATGCCGATAAAGAACTGCTCGGGGATGTTGAGCTGGCCCGCTTCACCGGCGCGGCCGTCGATTTCCTCGTTGTAGGTCAGTTGAACCTGGCCGTTATCGAGGCGGGTGCCTTGGCGAAAGCTGATGTTCTTTTTGGCTTCCAGGGTGCGGCTGATTTCCAGCATGTCCGCCGCGCTGGGGGCAGCTGGGAAGTCGTCTTGCTGGACGATGTCCTTTACGTTGTCCTCGATGAACTCGGCAAATGCGGCCTGATCCATCCGCTTGCGGTCGGCGGTTTTCCAACGTCCCCATTCAACGGTGATAGGGCAGCAATAGCTGGCGGTATGCTCAGCCCAGGCCGGGTTGGTAGGTTGGTGATAGTCCAGTACTGCTGTGAAGGTCCGGCCTTCCGGCCCATTGCAGAAAACCGAAGTAGCCGAGGTGGCGAAGCGGTTCACGTACTCGATAAAACTGTCTGCATCCAGCATGGTGATCTTCTGGCGGATACGGCTCGGCGCGGGCAGCAGCTTCTCCAGGTCTTGTACCGTGACGCCGTCCGGCACCAGGGCTACTGGGGCGTGCAGGCCTGGATGGTCAAAGGGTTTGCCCAGGGCCTGGGACAAGGTGACAAGCTGTTGAATGGCTTCTTGCATTGGATGTGCTCCAGTTTTCGTGGTGAGAGGTGGTTACTGTGAAACGTTGCGCAGGTTGGCCGGGCTTTCTTCGTCGAGGACGGGGCGCAATGGCAGATCTTGCTGGCGTGGATCGCGGCGAGTGAGATTGCCTTCCGGAGTGAGGAAGAACAGCGAAGTGCCCCGGGAAAGGGTCGGCTCCTTCACCTTCACATCGGCCTTGATGTTCATCTGGCCGCGGCCGTCCGGCTTGTAGTTCAACTCGATGACCAGCTTGCCGCCCTTGCCGGAAAGGCGAATTGCATCGATCAGGCGGTGTTGGGCCTCGCTCAGTTCATCGAGCAGGCCGCCGGCCTCGATGTCGCGGAAGGTGTCGATAAAGGGGCGTGCTTTGCTCATGTGCTGTGTCTCCCTGGTTGCTTGCCCCTGGTCGGCAGGGGCTACCGTTGAATCAGGCCGCAGCCTTGCCCGATTGCGCGTCGAGGTAATCCGCCAGGTCGTGGAGGTAGACAACCCACGGGGCGCGGCTCGAGTGGTGAATGCGCTTGGCTGTCAGCTTGATTCGTCCTTTCCGGATCTCCGCCAGCAAGTGCTTGTCCGTCCGTATGTGCGGGAAATACTCCTGCCGCACGGCGGCCAGCGTTGGGCACGGGGTGGCGAACTGGCGTCGCAGCTGGTTTAGGGTTTCGCTCATGGGCCGGCCTCCCCAGCCCCCGCGGTTGGCTGCAGCTTGCGGCTGATCAGCTCGGCCAAACCTCGGGCGTCGGCTGCTCGGCCAGTTGCGCAGATACGGCCGCGGGCATCGGCAATGACCGCGCCGAACGGCGTTTCCGGGGTCTTCGTCGGGGTGACGAATGCGGTTTGTCCGGGTTGGAGGACGCTGTTAACCCGGTGAAATGCTTCGGCAAGGTCGGAAGTGCTGCTCGGCAGCCAACCAAGGCCCTGTGGCTCGCCGATCAATGTCTGCCCAGACACCGCTCCAGGGCTGCCGAGGTAGATCGGAATCAAGGCCAGGGTGTCGCCGGTGGTGGTGAATGCGTTGAAGTAGTTGGTCTTCATGCTGCGGCTTCCTTGTTCGCGATTGTGATGCCCAGTTTTTTGGCCAGGTACGACACGCCGGTTTCGGTGACCATCACCACGGCGTAGTGCTTGTACTGTCCGGACTTACCGATCTGCACAGAGCGCGGGTCGGAGTACAGGTGACCCTGGTCGCGGTGGTGGCTGGCCAGGGTTCCATCCTTTGCCAGCACGCGCAGATCCCGGAGCTTGGCGCGGAAGGCTCGGGGCTTGAGCCCGAGCAGTGCCGCTGTTTCGTCGAGGGTGCGGTTCATGGCTGTGGCCTCAGGCAGCGGTGCGCTGGGGACGGTTGCGGATGCATTCCAGCAGCTGATCGACCTTGACCTTGAGGTGCGAGATCGACTCTGTGTTGGTCAACAGCAGATCGCCTGGCTTTAGCTCTACGCCGGCTTCGCTGATGTGTGGGTTCACTGCTGGGGCTTCCGTTCGCCAGATGTGGACGATTACCCCGCCGCGACGGCGGATGAAGTTCGCTTCGTTCTCGAAACGCACATCGCTGACTACGAACCCGATCACGTCCGTTAGGGCGTTCTGCATGTAGTTCAGGTTCTGCTCTGCGATCTTTACCCAGACGTCTGGGTGGACCACCTGGCGGGCCCACTCGGTGCCCATCGACTGCATGAGCTGGCGCGGGGACTTGCCCAGCCAGGCCAGCTCATGCTCCTTGCGGTCCCCTTCGAAGTCCTCGGTGTCGAGGTTGAAAATCTCCATCAGGCCGGTGCGCAGCGGATCTGCGAAGGCGTACTGCTCGAGCATGTGAACTTGCGCCAGGTGATCCGCGACGGTGGATTTTCCCGAGCGAGCGAGGCCGGCGAGGCCGATCAGAATCGGTTTCATGCTGCATCACCCCCGAATGGGCCGAGGTCCGCTGCCTTGGTGGCTGCGGTACGGCGGGTGGTGGCGATCACCAGTAGGCCAGTCTGGCGCTGGATGGCTTCGACGGCGGCGGGATTAGTGCAGGCTGCGGGGTGTAGATACACCGGGCAGCGGGTGGGGCTGTGCTGTGTAGTCGTTTGCATGATCCGTACTCTTGGTGAGAGGTGTACGGGATAAAATTAGTGTTAGTGGTTTCTTAAGTCAATAGCGGTACTGTTATTTAGTGTTTTTTATGGTCAAAAAAAAAGCCCGCTATTAGCGGGCTTCGTCCTGGCGTGTGATCAAAGGTCTACAATTTTGCGGCGGGCGCGCCCGTAGACCTTCCATTCTTGGCTGATCTTGATGACCCTGTCCGGCCAATTTGGATTGGTTGCATAAAGGTACAGTTCGCCGCCTTCTTCGCTAACTTGTCGCAATGTTGCTGCTTTGTCATTTGGGCGCCTTGCGACCACAAAGTCGCCAGAGTTCCATTGCATGTCCGGGTCAACGACGACTTTATCGCCAGGCTTGAAATCGGGCTCCATGCTTTTTCCTTCAACGCGCAGGATAAATGCGCGGGGTCCAGCAGGGCCTCCTGCTTCGACCCACTCTTCTACATCGTCCTTTTTGAATCCTTCATCCGCCTCGCAAAAGGCTACAGCTTTTACATATCCGATCACAGGCAACAGCCTCCCCGCCGGTCCCATCTCCGTGGTGTTCTGATGAAAGCCCCCAGAACTAGGGTTGCTTATCTTCGAACCGTTATTTGCCGTGCTCATGGTTTCTGCTAATCGAGGGCTAACGCTCTCGGGGGCGAATCCTATGGCACGGCTGAGGCTTAATAACGCGGGGAGGTTCAGAGCAATCTTGCCTGTCATGTATTGGCTGACGGCGCTTTGTCCAGCCCAGCCACAAATGTCCGCAACCTTTTCTTGAGTCAGGGTGCGGTCTTCCGCTTTACGGACGTTATAAGCGGCCTTAAGGCGGGCTGCTTCTTCGGCGATGTAGGGCGGTTTGGTCGTCATGATCGCGATGCTATAAGGGTTACTTATATTCAACAAACACTGATGGTGTTTTTTTCTTGCTCGAATTTATGAGTTGAACTAATATTTTGACCTGCGTCCGTTCTGAGGAACTGAGAATGACAATTGAATATGGAGTTCCTTTGCGAGAGTTCGCAAAGGGGAAGAGTCAGGTGGAGGTTGCTGAGCTTCTTGGTGTAACCCAAGGCGCAATCTCCCAAATGATGCTGAGTGCTCGGGATGTCCGAGTAGTCAGCGGTTCTGATGGGAAGCCTGAAGGTTTCGAAATCCGCCGTATTGGCAGTCGTCGCAAATCACTGGCTGCCTAATTAAAGGTGCCGGGCTGGGACCTCTCACCACAAGATCCCCCAGCCCGGCTACGACGATACACAGCACATGCACATCGGTCGTAGGTCGGATGATAGGGCGTGCCCTAATGTCTGGCTAGACCGTAAAAGAGGTATTTACGGTTATGAGTCGCGTAGCAAAACCAAAGGCCGTCGAGCCAATACTCCCATTGCGTAAGGCGCTCTACCGCGCCGGCCATAGCTACCCGGGCGGCGTCACCGCGCTGGCACTGGATATGGTGATGGATTACGACACCCTCCAGAAGAAGCTCAAGCACGATTTCGAGCATCGCTGGCTTGACCCGGACGAGCTTGAAGAGGTTATCCGGCTGACCGAAAGCCCGGTATTGCTCGATGCGTTGATGCGCCCCGCAGGCATGGTCTGGTACAAGCCCGAGCCTGCGGCGCCAACACAACAAGCCTTGCAGGCGGTCAGTCGGCTACTGCATGAAACCGGCATGTTCGTGTCCAGCATGCACCATGGTGCCGCCGACAACATCTGGGAGCCACACGAAGTAGAAGACCTGGAGAAGCACGGGGCGGACGTGATCCGTGCTGTCCTGGGAATCATGGCCGGAGCCCGTGCCGCGATGGAGGAACACCTCCATGGCTGATGTGATCGATATCGCAAACGACCAGGCCGACTACTTCCTGCAAGTCGCGTTGGAGCGCCGCCAGCGCCTGGCGACTGGCGCCGCCAGTGCGGAACTCTGTGAAGACTGCGACGAGCCTATCCCGCCTCTCCGGCGACAGAAGGTTCTGGGTTGCCAGACCTGTGTCAGCTGCCAGGAGTTGCGGGAGCGGCGCAGATGAGTGAACAGATCAATGCGCCCACTGCAGAGTGGGCGCGGCGCTATGTCGAGCAGTTCGGTCTGGCCCTGGTTTCCATCGACCCAGGTGAAAAGGCACCCAAGGGGCTGGGATGGAACAAGCCCGGCGGCTATCACACCGACGCAGATGCGGCCTCTGGATTCTGGCAACGCAACCCTGAGCACAATCTCGGTGTTGTGCTTGGTCCGAGCCGGGTTTGCTCGCTCGATGTCGATGATGTCCAGTGGACCCGCCACGTACTCTACGAGCTGCACGGCATTGACCTGGATGCCATAGCGCTGGTGTTCCCGACCGTGGTCGGCAACCCGGCACGTTTCCGTGTGATGTTTCGGGTGCCGGATGACCTGGAGCTAACCCGCCATTCTTTGTCCTGGCCGAATGAGAATGACCCGGACGGGTCGATCTACAAGCGGCTGACAGCTCAGGCCAAGGCCGCAAAGGCTGATGGTGATCTGGCAGGGGAGGCAGCAGCCAAGGCCGAGGCGCAACAGTTCCAGCGCTTCACGGTGCTGGAGCTGCGCGCCGGCCTCGTGCAGGACGTATTGCCACCCTCGATTCACCCAGGCACGGGTAAGCCATATTTCTGGCGGACTGCGCCTAATGCGGCCGAGGGCCTGCCGGTGCTGCCAGGTGAGTTGCTTTCGATCTGGAACAACTGGGACATCTTCAAGCGCGACGCCGAGGCAACTTGCCCCTGGGCGCCGAAGCCCAAGAAGGACCCCGGCAAGACAATCAAGCGACCAGCCTCCAAGGGTGACCAGCCGTCGGTGATCGATGAGTTCAACCGCTGTCACGACGTCGAGGAGCTGCTGCGGGCCCACGGCTATATCAAGCGCGGCAGCAAGTGGCTGTACGCACAAAGCAGTACCGGCATGCCCGGCATCACGGTCAAGGAGCGCAAGGTGTACTCGCACCACGGCGCCGACCCGTTGGCGAACGGCCACCAGAATGATGCGTTCGAGGTGTATTGCCTGCTCGAACACAACGGCGACCAGTCCCGGGCGGTGAAAGAGGCGGCGCGCATGCTCGGTATGCAGCATTCGTCGCGACCCGATCCCCGGGACCTTCCCCCGCCCCCTTCTGAGGACATGAGCGGGCCGGGTCCTGATGGTGCAGTCGCCCCCAGCGAGGCTGCTCCGGCTCCTATGGGGGGCGCGGGGGAGGCGTTGACGCTCGAGCAAGTGCTGCGACGGTTTGCGCTGATTGAGGGGACTACTCACGTCTGGGACTGCGATCAAGCGCGGGCGATGAAAAAATCAGCATTTGAGGCGCGAGTCAGCAAGCCTATTGCCAAGGAGTGGCTGGACAACACCGCCAAGCGCCTTATTTCCGCTGACCATGTCAGCGACATTGAGCAAGCGCGGCGCATGGCAGGCAAGAAGACGGACGCCTTCGGCATGTCACCGACAGACCGCTATGTGTACATCGACGGAACCAAGGACGTCTGGGACCGGGAGAAGAAGAGGCGCATAGCCGAGGGTGCAGTAAAGATGGCCCTCGGTGATGCCTACGCGCTGTGGCTGAACAGTAGCGAGCGGCGCACGGTGGACGTTGAACACATTGTGTTCGACCCGACCATGACGAAGGACCCCTCGATCTACATCAACACCTTTGACGGGTTGCCGCTGGAACCCGTTCGGAATGATGAAGCCTGCAAGAACCTGCGCTGGCTGATCTCGTTTCTGTGCAACAACGACGAAGCCGCGGTGCAGTGGCTCACGCGGTGGCTGGCGTACCCGTTGCAGCACCTGGGCGCCAAGATGGATACCGCAGTGCTGATGCACAGCACCATGGAAGGCTCGGGCAAAAGTCTGTTGTTCGCCGATGCCCTGGGCATGCTGTACGGCCAGTACGCGGCAACCGTGGGACAGACCCAGCTGGAAAGCAACTTCAACGCCTGGCAAAGCCGCAAGCTCTGGTCGGTGTTTGAAGAGGTGGTCAGTCGTGACCAGCGTTACAACCAGGTGGGCAAGATCAAGCACTTGATCACGGGTAAAACCGTGCGGATGGAATCGAAGTTCATCAACGGTTGGGAGGAAGCCAACCACATGAACGCGGTGTTCCTCAGTAACGAGATACTGCCGTGGCCGATCAGCGACAGCGACCGCCGGATGCTGGTCATGTGGCCCATGGAAACGTTGCCGGTGGAACGGCAGAAGGCGATAGGCAAGGAGCTGGAAGAGGGCGGCGTTGCAGCGCTTTATGGCTGGCTGCTTTCGGTCGACCTTGGCGACTTCAACCAGCGCACACGGCCACCCTCGACCGAGGCGCGCGAGCGATTGGTAGCGTTGAGCCGGGCCGCCTGGCAGACGTTCTTGCATCTATGGCGCTATGGCGAGCTGGGTTATGGCTTGTGGGGCCCGTGCCTGTCCTCGGATGTGTACTCGGTGTTCCTGGAATGGTGCCATCGCAACAAGGAACATGCGATGAGCCAAACCAAGTTCTCGCTGTTCGTCAGCTCAGAGGTCGATAAGACGCGGGCGATACCCTGGACCGAGGGGAACACCCGCAAGTTCGGCGCGTTCTTCTTACCCGCGCATCTAGATCCTTCCCCGCCCCCTTCGATGAAAGCGGCCGACCTGGGCAAGCAGGTGGATGAGTGGCGGGCCCGTGCACGGCTCGCGGGTTGGAGTGTGGACAACTGGGACCATGTGAAGGGGCCTACACCATGACTGCGCCTGAATGTGTGTTGGGTGTGTTGGGTGTGTGTCGGGTTTGTTTTGGCAACTCAACACAGGTCAAACCTTTCTATTTCAAGGGTTCTAGCGCTGTGTGTTGGGTGTGTTGGGTTTCGCTACGCGGGCGCGCATGCGTGACGTCATTTGCAGCTGATTTGAAGGTTAAAAATTCTTCTCATGCGAGGACTGAAAAACCCAACAAACCCAACACACTCAACACAAAAGCTATTAGAGCATTGAATTTATTGGGATTTATCTGTGTTGGGTTTGTGTTGGGTTGGGTGTTTTTTGTGTCGGGTATGGTTTCCAGGGGGATGGGGCAATGATTCAGGAGATAGAAGAGCTGATGTTGCACTGGGCGAGCCAGCTCGGCCGCGTTGGGGATGGCGGCGGCTTGGGCAGCCCCATGGCCACGATCATCGAGTGGGGTGGGAGCGCGCCGCGTGGGACGCCAGGGCCTCGATCGCCAGGTGGCGGTGCTGGGATCGATCACATTGCGTGGGAGGTTTCGGCCGCGCTCGCGCAGATTGAGCGCCAGTCAGAAAAGGGCGCCTTGCTGGTCCGGCTTGCGCATAACCGCTACCTGCCTGCCAAGCCGTTGACCGTCCAGGCGCAGCTCGCTCTGTTGCAGTTGCCCACCAGTGCAGATCGAACCTACCGGAACTGGGTCCACCGGCTGCATCAACAGGTGCAGGTCATTCTCGCGGCGCGCACTGTCACTGCTCGGGGCGGTGGCCGCCGTAGTGGTGCTGTTGAGACGGATCTGACTCGGGCATCGATGAAGAGGCGTCGGCACGGCTGACCGTTCGTCTGAGCGAAATGCGCCAAGTTGGCGTTGAGTTGGCGTCAAGTTGGCGTCGAGTCGAACAACCGAAAATGGGCCCTTTTCGGTTTTTCCGGAGGGGGGTAAAAAGTCACCACGATATGCGATCTGCGCCTAGGCGCTTCACCTGAGCACGTGCTGTGCACCTCGCCCTGGCTTTGGCCAGGACATTGAAAACCCCGTCCCCCTGGCGGGGTTTTCTTTTTCCGGCGTTCGCCGCGCTCCCTCATTTGAGACCCGTTATGACAAACGAGCAGCAAGCGCTGGCAGAAATGCCGATCTGGTTGGTAATCGTCCTGGCCCTGGTCGGAGGCGTGTCCGGCGAGATGTGGCGAGCGGACAAGGATGGCGCCCGGGGCTGGGTACTGCTGCGGCGCTTGGCACTGCGTTCTGGTGCCTGCATCGTCTGCGGAATGGCGGCAATGATGCTGTTGATCGGCGCCGGTGTGTCGGTCTGGACGGCGGGTGCCTTTGGCTGCCTGACGGCGATGGCAGGCGCGGATGTCGCCATTGGCCTGTACGAGCGGTGGGCGGCAAAGCGGATCGGGGTGTGCGAGGTGTCGCCTGTCCCCGAGGATCGGGTTTGATGCTCTGGAGGTCACGTATTACGGGGCTTTCAGAGTTTTTCACCGGTTTGGAGAGGAGAGTCGGGGAGACTTGCGTGTTCTATATATCCCAAGGCTTCTAGGCTGATTCTGGATCTCGGGATACAAGCAGGGATACACGCTGCTTTCTGTTGGGGTATTTTCTCAATCAGGTACTGCTACGATCAAAGCTCGCGGAGGCTATCAAAAAAGGGAAACCATGCGCATAGATTTCGAAGCTGACCTGCTCACGTTCGTCGTATCTGAACTGAAAAAACTGAATGTTGTAGCTCCCAGCAAAGATGTGACCGCCTGCGCGTTGCTTCTTTTCAAGCTCCAAAGAAGATGTCCAATTGCAACGCCACGCCGGACAGAGTGCGCAGCGTCTTTCTCTGTCCCTGCTGATCTAAAAAGCGGTTTCGATGGGCTTTGCCTTGCAATCCACCAAGGCCAGCCGCTGTTTCCGTATTTGAGCAGATCCACGTTCAGCATAGATAAAGTTGATGGGCTTCTTGATGATTGGGGAATTCTTCATTTTCATCTCGGCACTGAACGCTTACCTAATGGACTGATCAAGGGTACTAAGACCGTCGCATTCGGCTTGGTACAAACAGACTGCATCTACTTTCTTGAAGCTCTTCCCCACGGTCGCGGTCATGGTGATGTCTGGGTTCGCGAGAAGCTGATCCACACCATCGAGGAGAATTGGCCGTCGTTGCTACCTTCGAACTCTCGCTCCTTGACCCCGGATACCCTGACGGCTGAGGAGCGAGCGAACTGCAGGAAAAAATCCTTAAACGTCACCGTGACGAAGCTTTCTGGTGAAGTGATCTTTCCACCAGGCGGTGGTGTCATGTGCGATGGCACCGCCATCAATGACTTCATGCAGCTGCAAAAGATCTACGCCCAGTTCGATTGGGCTCGCAAAACGTGCGAATTAAACGAGCAATCAATACGTGATGCGTTAGAGATCGGTGATAAAGACTTCCGTTTGCATGTTGGGTTTGCTGACAGGCAACTGTATTTGTACGAAGGCAGCACGGGCGTCCGCATTGAGTTCGCCGGGCTGGCATAGCCGCATTCTCTCCCATCCTTCAGCTAGCCTCTCCCCAAAAACTGCCGGGGACCCTGGGAAGCTCCCGAGGACACGGGGTCGGAAACCCGCGGATCTTTGTTAGCGGCTGGTTCACCCGCTTAGTGAACTGGCGGTGAACTGGTGAACACCCCGTATTCATTGGGTTAACTGGACGTCAAACACATGACCGTTATCAGCAAGTCGGACTTTGCGGCGCGGCGCGGTTGGGCCAAGTCCTACGTTTCCAAGCTGGCCAAGCAAGATCGGCTGGTGCTGACCGCAGACGGCAAGATCGAGCTGGAGGCCACCGAAGCCCTGCTGGCTGAATCGGCAGACCCCAGCAAGGCGGCGGTGGCTGCTCGGCATGAAGAAGCGCGCATTGATCGTGATGTGCGCAGCGGCCTGGTGCCGACTGCTGAAACCGATGCTGTGCCGCAACTCCCCAGCAAAGGCCCGGATTTTCAGAAGTCCCGAGCCCACCGGGAGCATTACCTGGCCAAGCTGGCCGAAGCTGAGTTCTACAAGGTCCAGGGTGACCTCGTTGACCGCGAGGCGGTAACGGTCGCGGCCTACAACGCCGGGCGCATGGTTCGTGATCTGTTGTTCGGCATGTCGCCGCAACTGGCTGCCGAGGTAGCCGCTCTGAGCGATCCCTGGGAAATCGAGCGGCACCTCACAGGGGCGTTTCGCCGAGCCCTTGAGGACGCTGGGCGCATGACCGCCGCCGACCTACAACAAGCCATCACACAGAGCTAGACCTATGCCCGAATACGCAAACGGTGCAGAGGTGTACCGCGATGCGTATTGCCGAGGGCTCCAGCCAGACCCTGAACTATGGGTTGACGAATGGGCAGATGAATACATGCGAATCCCGCGTGACACGGGAGCCGCAGAGCCCGGCAAGTACCGCACGGACCGGACGCCGTACGCACGAGAACCCATGCGATGCCTGTCCCCGGCCCACCCCTGCAAAAGGGTGGTGACCATGGTGGCCTCGCAGCTGATGAAAACCCAGATCGCCTTGAACTGGATCGGCGGCCTGATCCACATGGCTCCATCCAACATCCTGACCCTGCTGCCGAGCCTCGGCCTGGCCAAACGGGTGTCGTCGCGGATCGGCAAGACGATCAAGGCCACGCCGGAGCTGAACAAACGGGTGGCGTCCAGCCGATCCCGCGACTCCCGCAACACCATGGACACCAAGGAATTCGAAGGCGGTTCGCTGTACGTGACCACCGCCGGTTCTGCCGCCAACCTTGCCGAGCTGTCGGCCCGGTACGTGTACGGTGACGAGGTGGACCGGTGGGAGGTCGATGTGGGCGAGGAGGGCGACCCCATCGAACTGGCGGAAGCCCGGGGCAGTACTTTCGGCCGCAACGCCAAGTTCTACTTTTCCAGCTCGCCGACCATCAAGGGCGCCTCGCGGATCAGCGATCTGTTCGAGTCCAGCGATCAACGGCATTACTACGTGCCGTGCCCAACCTGCGGGCATCACCAGGTTCTGGAGTGGGAGCGCCTGCTGTACTCCCCGGATTTCAGCGTGGTGCACTACCAGTGCGCCAGCCCTGAGTGTGATGTCCTGATCGAGGAGCACCACAAAGGGTGGATGCTGGCTAATGGGCAGTGGCGGACGCACGCCGAGGGCGACGGGGAAACGGTGGGGTTCTACCTCAACGCTTTGTACGCCCCTTCCGGCTGGACCGACTGGCGGACCTTGGCCCGGCAGTACGAGAAGGCCAAGAAGGCCCAGGCCGCTGGCAACCTGGAGCCGATGCAGGTGTTTTACAACACCCGCCTGGCCAAGGTCTGGGACAGCGCCCAGGAGCAAACCAAGGCCCACGTCCTACGGGATCGGGCCCGTCTTGAGCGCTACAGCCTCGGCTCGATGCCGGCCGGCGTGTTGATGCTGACCGCTGCGGTCGACGTGCAGGCCAACCGCCTGGAGTTGATGGTGATGGGCTTCGGTGTTGGCTTGGAGCGCTGGGTGATCGACCACCAGGTGATTTGGGGCGATCCGGCGAACCAGAAGACGTGGGATGTGCTGGACGAGAAGCTCAAGGCCCGGTATCGGCACCCTTGCGGTGTCGCACTGGCGATCCTGGCTGCGGGTGTCGACTCCGGTGGTCACCACACGGACGAGGTTTACCAGTTCTGCCGCCTTCGTCGGTGGCGCAACATCTTCGCCATCAAGGGGGCGAGCAAGCCCGGGCGTCCGGTCATTGCCCAGCGCCCATCGATGGTCGATGTCACCTGGCGCGGGCAGACCGAACGCAACGGCGCCGAGCTGTGGTTTGTCGGCACCGACACCGCGAAGGACTGGATCTACAACCGCTACCCGTTCCCGGACGGTCCGGGGGCGTTGCACTTTGCCAATGACTTGCCCGACGAGTTCTTTGACCAGTGCGTGGCCGAAAGCAAGGTGGCCCGTTACGTCAAAGGCTACAAGCGCATCGAGTGGGTGAAGGGCAAGGCAGATAGAAACGAAGCGCTCGACCTGATGGTGTATTGCCTGGCAATGGCCCATTACCTGGGCATCAATCGCTACCTCGACGCTGATTGGGAGCGGATCCGGCAGGCGCTGGCACAGGGCGGGTTGTTCGACGACGAGGCCGGCCATCAGGCGGTGTCGCCTGCAGCTGCGACCGATGAGCCGGAACCAGAGGCTGTCGAGCGTCCGGCTCCGACATCTGCGGCACCTGTCGCCAGGACCCAACCCGTTGCGCCGCAACCTCAACGCCGCATGTCCACCAGCGGCTATCTCAAGAGACGCTGATATGTCCTTTACCCAGAAACACCTCGACGCTATCGAGGCGGCTATCGCTCGCGGTGAAAAAACCGTGCGCTATGGCGACCGCACGGTGGAATACCGGACGGTGGACGAACTGCTCAGGGCTCGCGAGGAGATCCGAGGCAGTCTTGCCGCAACTGCTGGCCCACGCTCCCGCGTGGTTCGGCTTTACCACGGGGGCAAGGGACTGTAATGGCCCGTCACTACCCAACCTTGAGCCGTCAAGGCTTCCTGCTGCCATCGAACATCAAGGCCAGCTATGAAGGCGCCGGGGAGGGGCGCCGGTCGGCAGGCTGGGACGCTCCGGACAGTAGCCTCAACAGCATCAACACCCCGGCGTTGCGCAACTTGCGCTCGCGCTCCAGGGCGGCGGTGCGCAATGACCCCTACGCCTTCAACGTGGTGGACAAGCGGGTCAGTAACCTGATCGGCACCGGCATCACCCCTCGGGCCCAGACCGCCGACGACGACCTGCGCAAGCTATTGCAGGTGCTGTGGGAGGATTGGGTGGACGAGTCGGATGCCGACGACCTGACCGACTTCTATGGCCAGCAGGCCTTGGTCGCCCGGACGGTGGAAACCTCGGGTGAATGCTTCGTGCGGTTGCGGCCTCGTCGGACCGAGGATGGCCTGGCGGTGCCCTTGCAGGTGCAGCTGCTGGCGCCGGAGTTTGTGCCCCATGACAAGTTTGAAACCACCCGCGACGGCAATGTCATTCGGGCCGGGATCGAGTTCAACGGTGTAGGCAAGCGGGTGGCGTACTGGATGTATCGCTCGCACCCGGGAGAGTCTTCCACTCTGAGCGGCGGCTATAACCAGCTGGTGCGAGTGCCAGCCACCCAGGTGCTGCACATCTTTGATCCGCTTGAGCCCGGCCAATTGCGGGGCGTACCGCGCCTGTCGCCAGTGCTGAAACGCCTGCGCAGTCTCGATAACTACGATGACGCGGTGCTGTTCCGGCAGGAGGTCGCGAACCTGTTCGCGGGTTTCATTACGCGGCCCACACCGGAAGGTGGTCCGCCTCCACTCGACCCTGTCACCGGTCAGCCGTTGACTCTGGATCGAGACGGGTTTACGCCCATGGTGGCGCTGGAACCGGGCACCATGCAGGAGCTGGGGCCTGGGGAGGAGGTCGAGTTTTCCAAACCGCCGGATGCAGGCAACAACTACCCGGACTTCATGCGCCAGCAGCTGATGGCTGCTGCAGCGGGGGCGGGGGTGCCCTACGAGATCGTTACCGGCGATATGCGCGACATCAACGACCGAGTGATGCGGGTGGTGCTGAACGAGTTTCGCCGGCGCCTGGAGCAATTGCAGTTCGGCGTTTACGTGCACCAGCTTTGCCGCCCAGTACGTGCGGCTTGGCTGGATATGGCGGTGCTGTCTGGTGCCGTGCAATTGACGGACTACGCCCAGCGCCGCCGTGAATACCTGCGTACCCGCTGGGTGCCGCAAGGGTGGCCGTATCTCCAGCCGGTGCAAGACGTTCAGGCCCGGCGCATGGAAGTGCAGGCCGGCTTCGCCTCGCGCAGCGAGATGTGCCTGCGTACCGGCTACGACGCCGAAACGGTCGACGCGGAAAACGCCGCGGATCTGGAGCGGGCGAGCCGCCTGGGCCTCAACTACAACACCCTCGAAAGCGTCGAGCAGCTCGACGACAAGGAGCAACCATGAGCAAGAAAAATCAGGTCCGCGTCTACGACGCTGCCGGTGCGTTGGTGCCGGTCAAGGATCAGACCTGGTACACGCTGCGGGCCAGCGGCGAAGCCGAACAACGGAGCATCGAAGTGTTCGTGTATGGCGAGATCGGCGCCTGGGGCGTGACCGCGAATCAGTTTGTGCAGGACCTGCGGGCCCTGGATGACGGAGTATCGCCGGTGGTGGTCGCCTTCAACAGCATTGGCGGGGATCTGTTCGACGGCCTGGCAATGCACAACGCGCTTTCGCGTTTGGGCGAGCGCTGTACCGGTCGTATTGATGCCCTGGCCGCCAGCGCCGCCAGCGTAGCAGTGTGCGGCGCGCACCGAGTGGTGATCGCCGCCAACGCCATGCTGATGATTCACAACCCATGGACCTATGCGGCGGGCGATGCCGAGGACTTTCGCAAGGTCGCCGATGTGCTGGACCAGACCCTGGAAGCGATCATCGCGGCCTACAAGTCCAAGGCGCCGGACATCGACGATTCCGAGCTGCGGCGCCTCGTCGATGCCGAAACCTGGTTGACCGCCAACGAGGCTGTAGCACTGGGCCTGGCGGACGAGGTAGGCGACGGAGTCAAGGTCAGCGCCTGCCTGGGCCATGGCGATGTGCTGCGGCGCTTTCGCAACGCTCCCCCTGGGTTGCTGGCCCAGCTGGACGAGCAACCGCCAGCGGTCCCGAGCGAGCCAGCAACACCGCCCGAGCCGGTTCCGGTGGTCGACGCTGCCCAGCTGGCTCTGCTGATCACCCAGCGTTGCGCTGAGTCGGGTATCAGCAACCTGGTGGAACCGCTGCTCAAGTCCACCCAGCTGGAAAGTGAAGCGGTGGTCCAGGCCGGCCTGACCCGGGCCAAGACCATCAACGATTTGTGCGTAGCTGCTCGACTGCCGGAATTCAGCGCCGAGTTCGTAGCGGCCGGTTTGGATGCAGCCAGTGTCCGGGCTCGCTTGTTCGACAAGCTGGTGGGCACGGGTAAGGGCTTCGAAATCAACAACAGCCTGCCGTTGGAAAACGACCCGCCGCCCAAGGTACAGGCCAAGAAAATCGACCAGCCCTCGATCTGGGCTGCTCGCCAAGCTGCACAACAACCCTCCGCGAAAGGAACCAGACCATGACTGTTCAACGTGAGCCGATGCATGCGGGTGAATTCCTGCTCTCCGAAGGCGCCGGCAACATCTCCCGCGAAGCCATCAACGTCGTCGCTGGCCCGGCGCTGGAGCCCGGTCAGATCCTCGGGTTAGTCACTGCCACCGGCCAGTTCGCACCATACAACCCAACCGCAGAGGATGGCAGCGAGAATGCTCAGGCCATCCTCTACGGCCCGTTGGGCGAGTCGGATGTGGTGCGACGCGGTCGCGCCGTGGTGCGCCTTGCTGAGGTCAGCGAGGCGTGTTTGACCGGCCTCGATCTGGCCGCTGAAAAGGCGCTGGCCAGTCACTTCGTCATCGTCCGCTAAGACATTTCACCCTCGTTTATCGAACCCGCCCTTGCGGGTTTTTTGCTTTCTGGAGATTGCTTCATGGCTGACATTGAGATTTTTAACGACGACGCGTTTTCGGTTTCCTCGCTGACTGCGGCGATCAACGAGCAGGAATACCTGCCGGGTCGCATCAGCAGCCTGGGTTTGTTCAGGGAGGAAGGTATCTCCACCGTGACCGTGCAGATCGAAAAGGACGGCGACACCATCGGCCTGGTTCCGGCGGGTGAGCGTGGCACCTCTGGCCTGGTGGTCGGAGGAAGCAAGCGCACCATGATTCCGTTCAACACCGTGCACCTGCCCCAGCGCTTCTCGATCAGGGCGGACGAGATCCAGGGCATTCGTGCTTTCGGCACCCGCAGCGAGTTGCAATCGGTACAGGACGCGGTCAACAAGCGCCTGGCCAAGTGCCGCCGACAGTTGGACGCTACCCACGAGTTCCAGCGCATGGGGGCTCTGAACGGCCAGATCCTCGATGCCGATGGCAAGACCGTGCTGCTGGACATTTACAAGACCTTCGGCGTCACCCGGAAGAAAGTGCAGATGGAGCTTAGCAATCCCAAGACGGAGGTTCGCGAGAAATGCGGCGATGCCCTGGACGAGCAGGAGGAGGCGCTGGGGAGCATTACCAGTACCGGAGCCCGGGCATTCTGTGGCAAGAACTTCTGGAACAAGCTGATCACTCATGACTCTGTGGAGAAGACCTTCCTCAACACCGTGCAGGCTGCTGCACTGCGTGGTGACTCTCGCGAAAGCTTCGAGTTCGGCGGCATCGTCTGGGAGCGCTATCGCGGCAAGGTCGCTGGGGTTCAGTTTGTGCACCCCGATAAAGCCCTGCTGATTCCTGAGGGTGTGCCCGACCTCTATATCTCTGTGTTTGCCCCGGCCGACTACATGGAGACGGCGAACACCGAGGGCCTGCCGTACTACAGCAAGCTTGAGCCGCTGCCGTTCAACAAAGGCATTGCTGGTGAGGCACAGTCCAACCCGCTGCACATTTGCTCGCGGCCGCTGGCGCAGATCCTGCTGGAGATGTGACCGTGGGTATTCGCGACCTGGTGGCGGATGTCGACGAGGTGGTGTTTGAGGTTCTGGCTGACACCGCCTACATCGAAGGGCGCGAGGTGCGGGGGATGTTCTCCGCACCTTGGCTGCAACCCAAGCTTGGCAAGATGTCCACGGCGCTGCGCGAGCCGCACCTGGTGATTCGTGTGGCAGACGCCGAGGGCGTAGAGATCCGGCAACAGGTGCGGATCGACCTGCCGGAGCATGACGGCGGTGGGGTTTACACCCTGATCCTGGTGGAGCCGACAGGTGACGGCCTGGTGACGCTTGTCCTGAGGATCAACCCATGAACATTGGTAGCTATGCACGGGTGGCCGCCAGAGATGGCGTGATTACCTTGCAGTCGTCGCCTGCGCATCTACAGGCGTTCAAGGACTTTGCCGCCTTGGTCCCGAAAGCGGCGGCGGTGGCCCAGCGCCGGGCGATCAACAAGACGTTGCGCTGGCTGCGTACTTACATCTCCCGAGCTGTCAGCAGCAAGGAGCGTATCGCGGTGGGGGCTGTTCGCCAGCGCCTGCGGGCCTATCCGATCAACAGCGCCGGGCAGGGCAAGCTCTGGTTCGGTATCAACCCGATTGAGTCCAGCCGAATTGGCCGCGCCCGGCAGAACAGGTCGGGTGTGTCGGTGGCGGGCAGGCGTTATCAGGGGGCGTTTTACAAACAGGTCTATGGCAGTCAGGCGGATATCTGGATTCGTACCGGCAGCCGCCACTATGACCCAGCTGACTATCCCGAAACCCGCGAGGGGCGGCGGCGCACGGGCTTCATCAACGAGAACGACAACCGCTTCCCCCTGGCCAAGGCCAAGGTGTCGCTGGATGACGTGCGGCCTATCTTCGATGAATGGGTTAAACGGGCAGATCAGCGGCTGCTGGAGATCCTGGAGCAGGAGCTGAACTTTGAGCTGCAAAAATACTTGAGAGGTAGCAAAGGTGTCTGAACCCCTCGATCTGGACCAGCTCTACCAGGCCATTGAACAGCATATCCGCGAGGCTATCCCCGGCCTGTTTGATGTAGCAGTGATGCCTGACCTGCTGGGGCGCATAGCACTTCCAGCCGTGATTGTTGAGCTGGTCGAACTGGAGCCTGGAACCGATCCGCTGACCGGCGAGACGGCGCTGGAAGCTCGCTTTGAAGCGCGGGTGATGGTGGGAGCCGAGCAGACTCAATCTGACCGGAAGGCGCTGTTCATTGCCTCGCAGCTTGCGGTTTTGCTGCGCATGCAGACCTGGGGGCAGCCGATAGAGCCTGCGCAGTTTGTCCGCTCCGGCCAGGATTGGACGCGGCCGGAGTTGGACGCTTACACGATCTGGACTGTGGAGTGGACCCAGGGCTTATACCTCGGCCTGGAGGAGTGGCCATGGCCCAACCAGCCCCCGGGGACGCTGGTGTTCAACCTGGGTGAAGGTGTCGGTAAGGTCCGGCCCGAGGAGCTGTCATGAGTTATGTCAGCGCACAGCATGACCGAATGCTGGCGGGCCTGATCATTCCCTGTAGCGTGGTTGCGGTCGACCTGGCCGCCGGCATGGTGCGCGTATCCGACGGTGCCGGCTGGACCAGCGCCTGGGTACGCTGGCACAGCCAGGCCGCCGGCAAGGCCCGGCACTGGCGGGCGCCGAGCCTGGGTGAGCAGGGGGCCTTGATTAGCCCCAGCGGCGAGCCGGCTCAGGGCACTTTCATCCCGGGGCTGTACGGTAATGCCGGTGCCCAGCCGGACAACCGCGACCACGTCGAGGTTTGGCGCTTTGACGATGGCGGTTCGCTGGTCTACGACTGGCAGGCCAAGAGCTACAGCATCAACCTACCCAGCGGCACGGTGACCATCCAGGTCGGCGGCAGCTCGGCTGTGATCACCGATAGCTCGATCACCGGCAAAGCCAGCACCATCAGTCTGACCGGGCAAATCACCTTGAACGGTGACGTCCAAATCAACGGCGCGAGCCTGAAACACAACGGGGTCAACGTCGGCTCGACTCATACGCATTCGGGCGTCGTGCCCGGCGGCGGATCGACCGCGGTGCCCCATTGACCAGCAGCCCGCAACAGCGGGCTTTTTTTCGCCTGGAGCAAACATGACCACGACAAAGAAACCCATCGAGCAACCCGGTGGGGAGCCGGCAGTGCCTGACGCCTCGGTGTTCCGCGACACCCTCTATACCTCCCGCGTGCTGGTCCTGCCGGACGGCCGGCAACTGGCGGTGAAGCAAGGCCATGTCACGGCCGATGCGGGGGACCTGGTTGCGCTGGACTACCTGCGCTCGCATCCAGATTTGCAAGCGCAGGAGTGAAGCGATGATCGGAATGGATCGCCGAACGGGCCAGCCGCTGTCGGGCCTTGAGCATGTGCGGCAGTCCATCGAGGACATCCTGACCACGCCGCTGGGCAGCCGGCGGATGCGTCCGGAGTACGGCAGCGACCTGCGCCGCTACGTCGATTTGCCTGTCACTGGCGGCTGGAAAAGTGCTGTCCAGGCCGAGGTGGCCCGGGCGCTGCTGCGCTGGGAGCCACGCTTGAAGCTGGAGCGGGTGCAGGTGGTGGCGGTGGTAGGTGGCCAGATCAGTTTTCAGCTGGTGGGCCAGTACCTGGGGGATAGCGCGATATTGGAGGTAACGGCATGAGCATTCTGGACTTGTCGGCGCTGCCGGCGCCGCTGGTGCTGGAGCCCCTGGACTATGAAGATCTGTACCAGCGCAAGTTGGCACTGTTTCGACTGGCGATGGGGGAGAACTGGACCGCCGCGCTGGAGAGCGACCCGGTCGTTAAGCAGTTGGAGCTGGTGGCCTATGGCGACATGCAGATGCGGGCCCGAATCAACGACGCGGCCAAGGCGCTGCTGCTGGCCCACGCCAGAGGCTCGGACCTGGATCACCTGGCGGCCAATGTAAAGTTGGCTCGGTTGGTGATCCAGCCCGGCGATCCCCTGGCCGTGCCGCCGCTGGAGGAGGTCAAGGAGTCAGACGACGCCTTGCGCGAGCGTGTCCAGCTGGCTTACGAGGGGCTGACCACCGCCGGGCCGCGCAACAGCTACATCCTACACGCCCGCAGTGCCTCGGCGCTGGTGGCGGATGCATCGGCAGAAAGCCCGGCCCCGGCCTGCGTCACCGTGTCGGTGCTGAGCCTGGAGGGCGACGGCACCGCTGGACCTGAACTGCTCGCCGCTGTTGCCCGGGCCGTCAATGATGACGATGTGCGGCCGGTGGCGGATCGGGTCACTGTGCAGAGTGCCCAGGTGTTGCGCTACCGCGTGGATGCGGTGTTGCACATGAAAGGCCCGGGCCCGGAAAGCGATGCCGCGCTGGTGGAGGCAGAGCGTCGGTTGAAAGCCTGGATGAACCCTCGCAAGCGATTGGGCGTCGAGGTGGCGCGTTCGGCCATCGATGCCCAGCTACACGTTGCCGGCGTGGCCCGGGTTGAGTTGCTGGGCTGGCAGGATCTGGCCCCAACCCCGGCGCAGGCGGCGTACTGCACGGGCTACAGCATCAAGCTGGGGGCCTGACATGCCGAGCCTACTACCCATCAACAGCACGGTGCTGGAGCGCGGCCTGGAGGCGGTCAACACGAAGGACACGGCCGGCATCCTGCGCACGCTGTACAACCCCGACACCTGTCCGGCGCACCTGCTCTCGCAGCTGGCTTGGGCCTGGTCGGTGGACCGCTGGGACCCGAACTGGTCGGAGCCGGTCAAGCGCAGCGCCATCAAAGCCTCGTTTTTCATCCATGCACGCAAGGGCACCATCGGTGCGCTGCGGCGGGTGGTGGAGCCCTTGGGTTACCTGATCGAGATCATCGAGTGGTTCAACACCGTGCCCCAGGGCGTGCCCGGGACCTTCGCCCTGAAGGTCGGTGTTCTCGAAACCGGGATCACCGAGGAGATGTATCGCGAGCTGGAACGCCTGATCGACGATGCCAAGCCGGTCACCAGGCACCTGACCGGCCTGGCGATCAGCCTTGAAACCAAGGGCGCACTGAATCTCGGTGTGGCGCTGAGCCTCGGCGACGAAATCGACGTGTATCCGCCCGTGCTGCGCGACATCGTCACGATCGGCATCCTCGGCAACACCGGCCGCGAGGACTCAACCGACAGCGTCGATGTGTACCCGCCCACCTCGGGCGCGATTGCCCTGACTTGCTACATCGGCGCCCCTGGGCGTGAACATTCAATCGACTACCTGGACACCTACCCATGATCGACCCGAACAGTCAGTTCTTCGCAATTCTTACGGCGGCTGGTGAGGCCAAGCAGGCCAACGCCGACGCCTTGGGCATACCCTGGAAGCTCACAGAGATGGGGGTGGGGGATGCCAACGGCACCGACCCAATCCCCGACCGGGCGCAAACCCGGCTGATCAACGAGCGCCGGCGCCGGCCACTGAACAAGCTGTCGGTCGACCCGGCAAACCCGAACATCATTGTTGCCGAGCAGATCATCCCGGCCGACGAGGGGGGCTGGTGGATTCGTGAGATTGGCCTGTATGACGCTGACGGCGCTTTGGTCGCGGTGGCGAACTGCGCCCCGAGTTACAAACCGCTGATGTCCCAGGGCTCCGGCCGAACCCAGATCGTGCGCATGAACTTCATCGTGTCCAGTGCGGCCAGCGTGGTGCTGAAAATCGACCCGGCCGTGGTGCTGGCCACCCGGCAATATGTCGATGACTCGATTGCCGATGCGGTCAACCGGCAGGACGCCAAGGCATCGGTATTGGTGGCGACCACGGGGCCGATTCAGCTGGCCGGGACTCCGACCATTGACGGGGTCCCGGTGCCTTTGGGCTCGCGGGTGCTGGTGAAGGACCAGGCCCAGGCCAAGGACAACGGGATCTACCTCACGGCCGAGATCTGGAAGCGGGCCGCTGATGCAGATACCAGCGCCAAGGTCACCCCCGGCCTGCTGGTGGCAGTCGAGCAAGGTAACGTCAGCGCCGATACCTTGTGGTTGCTGTCCACAGATGGGCCGATTGTACTGGGCACTACGGCGCTGGCGTTCAAGGGCGTGACCCAGGGCCTGGCGCCGATCAACTCGCCAGCGTTTACCGGGGCGCCCGCCGCTCCGACTGCGGCGCAGTTCGACGCCAGTAAGACCCTGGCCACGACGGAGTTTGTGCAGCGAGCTATCGGTGGATTCGGTCGGGCTTACAGCTACGGCACAGCTGGGCAGGTGATCCAGGCGTCGCAAGTCAATGCTCATATCAATGTGTTCGGAGCCTGTAACAGTTTGACCCTGCCACTGCTAGACAGTGTGCCGGTCGGATCTGTAATCGACATTGGTGCATCGTCTTTGTCGTGTTCGATTCTGCGCCAGGGTACTGACACTATTTTTCTGAACAGTGCGCTTGCGCCCGCATCGAGCATCATCGTGAACGATGGCGAGTCTGTATCGCTGGTGAGCAACGGCACGCAATGGATCGCCTCGGGTGTAGCGATGCTTAAGCACGCCGCCAGCTTTGCTGCATCGTTAGCACCAGCTGGTTATCAGAGACTGCCTGGGGGGCTAATTCTGCAATGGGGGAGTGCTGTGTCGGCAGGAGGAGCAATGGGTAACTGGAACGCTGTCTATTACATTGCGTTCCCTAATGCCTGCTTGAGTGCGGCAATTCTCGGAAACGGAGGAGCGACAGTGTTTTCCTTGGTAGACAAGGGCACAAACGGAATCAAAGCCACGGCAATGACGAGCACAACAGGGGGGCCGACTGCCGGACTTGGTGGTTTCTTCATCGCCCTAGGAAATTGAGGAGGGTCTATGTTCAGTTCGAAATCCACTCGCAGTTTCTACGACTCAACCATTCACATGTCTATGCCGAAGGATGTCGTCGAAATCGCCGCTGAAAGGCATGCTGAGTTAATGGCAGGTCAGGCAGCGGGCTTGGTCATTGATTGGGGCAAGGACGGCTTCCCAGTGCTTACCGAACCACCGCTACCGAGCGCTGAGGACCTTGCCGCCGTTGAACGGGCATGGCGGGATCAGCGATTAAATGAAACGGACGGCGTTGTAACTCGGCACCGCGACGAACTGGAGGACGGCGTTGCTACTACCCTGACCGCAGAGCAGTACAGTCAGCTCCAAGCCTATCGCCGGGCTCTACGTGGCTGGCCCGAATCCGGCGAATTCCCGCTCATCGAACATCGACCGCCGGCGCCCGAATGGCTGCCCAGCCTGACCCCATAAACGCCCCGCACTGTCGGGGCGTTTTCATTCCAGCGCTTCGGCGCCCGTTCCACCTACGGCCTCGCTCAGCGGGGCCTTGTCATTTCTGGAGACTCTATGAGCTTTTTCCACGGCGTCACCGTCACCAACGTGGACACCGGCGCACGCACCATCGCGCTGCCCACGTCCTCGATCATCGGCCTGGTGGACACCTTCACCGAAGGCCCGGGCGTCAGCGCCAAGGCCAATGACCTGCTGCTGATCACCAGCGAGCGCGAAGCCATTGCCGCCTGGGGCCCGGATGCGGCGATCACCAAAGCGTGCCAGGCGATCTATCAGCGTGCCAAGGCGGTGATCGTCGCCTGTGGAGTGGCCAAGGTCGCGGACGCTGCGCAACAGACCTCGGCCATCATCGGCGGGGTCCTGGCCAGCGGCAAGCGCACCGGCCTGCAGGCGTTGCTCGATGGCAAGAGCCGTTTCAACGCCCAGCCGCGTCTGCTGGTGGCGCCCAAGCACAGCGCGACCCAGGCGGTCGGCACGGCCCTGGTGGCCCTCGGGGACAAGCTGCGCGGCCTGGCCATCATCGACGGGCCCAGCACCACCGACGAAGCGGCGATGGAGTACGCCAAGAACTTCGGCGCCAAGCGCGCTTACCTGGTTGACCCGGGTGTTCAGTATTGGGAGGGTCAGGCGAGCGCCACCGTCGACGCGCCGGCCTCGGCCTGGGTTGCCGGCCTGTTCGCCTGGACTGATAGCGAGTACGGGTTCTGGGCCTCGCCTTCGAACAAAGAGTTCGTAGGCATCACCGGCACTGGCCGCCCCGTCGAATTTCTGGACGGCGACGAGACCTGCCGCGCCAACCTGCTGAACAACGCCAACATCACCACCATCATCCGTGATGCCGGTTTCCGCCTGTGGGGCAACCGCACGCTGTCCAGCGATCCTAAATGGGCGTTCGTCACTCGGGTGCGAACCATGGACATCGTCATGGACGCGATCCTCTACGGCCACAAATGGGCGGTGGATCGCTCGATCACGGCCACCTATGTGAAGGACGTCACCGAGGGCCTGCAGGCCTTCATGCGTGACCTGAAGAATCAGGGGGCGATTATCAATTTCGAGGTCTACGCGGACCCGGAGTTGAACACCGCCAGCCAACTGGAGCAGGGCAAGGTGTACTGGAACATCCGCTTTACCGACGTACCACCCGCCGAGAACCCGAATTTTCGGGTCGAGGTCACCAACCAGTGGTTGACCGAAGTCCTCGATAAAGCCGCTTAAGGAGCCGCAGCAATGGCAATGATTCCCGAAACCCTGGCGAACATGAATTTGTTTGTCGACGGCATCAGCTTTCAAGGCGACGTGCCGAGCCTGACCCTGCCCAAGCTCACCCTCAAGACCGAGGAACACCGGGTCGGCGGCATGGATCTGCCGGTGGAACTGGACATGGGCATGGAGAAGCAAGAAGCCGGCTTCACCACCACCGGCGTGCGCCGTGAGTCGCTGCGCATGTTCGGTCTGTCAGACGGGACCGCGTTCAATGGTGTGTTCCGTGGTGCCTTCAAGGGCCTCAAGGGCAAGACCACGGCGGTGATCGTGACCCTTCGCGGCATGCTGAAAGAGATCGACATGGGCGACTGGAAGGCGGGCGACAAGGCCGAGATCAAGCACAACGTGGCCTTGACCTACTACAAGCTGGAGGTCGACGGGCGCCTGATCTACGAGATCGATGTCCTCGGCATGAAGCGTGTGATTAACGGCGTCGACCAGCTCGCCGCTCAACGTTCGGCCCTGGGCCTGTAAGGAAAACCCTCATGACTCAAGCAAAGAAAACCCCGGCCTGGATGACCCTGACCCCCGATAGCGTGGTGGTGACTCTGACCAAGGCAGTCGAGCTGAACGGCGTGCAGTGCGACAAGGTCACTCTGCGGGCCCCAACCGTGCGAGACGTGCGCGCAGCGAACACCGCCGCTGGTGGTGATGATGAGCAGCGCGAACTGGCGCTGTTCGCCAGTCTGGCCCAGGTCGGCAGCAAGGACCTGGAGGGCATGACCCTCAAGGACTACCAGCGTGTGCAGGCCGGTTATTTTCGCCTGGTGCAAGACGACGAACTTTGACCTGGCCGTGTTGAAGATGGCGGCAAAGCGGCTCGCCAGCGAGCTGCATTTTTCCGCCGAGGAGATCATGACCATGCGCTTTAGCGACATGGTCTGGTGGCTCACGGATTGAGCCTCCCTGAGCATAGGAGGTCAGATGGCACGCAATATTGCGTTGGGGCTTGTGATCGGTGGCGCCGTTAGCGCCACAGTCGGCGCGGCCTTCAAGACCGTTGAAAATCGCATCAAGAAGCTGGAAGAGCAGAGCAGCAAAGCCAAGGTGCTGAAAAGCACCATCGGCGAAACCATGCGCCTGCGGGACGAATGGAAGCGAGCCCACGACAGCGGGGCGGCTTCGGCTGCCGGCCTGCTGAGCAAGCTGGAGCGCAACCTTTCCAGCTTGCAGAAACAAGGCATCCAGGTTGGCAAGCTGCGCCAGGAGTACCAGGCCCTTGGCCGGGTGGCCAAGGGCGCAGATTTGCAGCTCAAGGGGCACCAGCAGATCCAGCAAGGCAAGGAAGGATTCAAGTCGAGCATTGGCCAGGCCGTGGCCGGGACTGCGGCTGTAGCGATTCCGACCACAATCAGTGCGGGTTACCAGGCGATCATTCGGGACATCGCGATCAAAGGGAACGTGGCGAATGCCCCCGAAGAAGCCGAGATGACTCGCACGGTCATTCAGACCTCGAAAGACACCGGCATGGCGCGCAACGATGTGGCCGAGTTGGTCAACCAGCTGGTAGGCGCCGGCATGGAGCTGGACAAGGCGCTGTCCTATGCGCCGGTAGCGGCGAAGTTCGCAATTGGCCAAGGCTCGGGCGGTGAAGACACGGCAAAAATGATCCAGGCCCTGGAGCAGAACGCCAAGATCACCGACCCCAAGGTCATGGAACAGGCGCTGGAGGCCGTCGCGTTGCAAGGTCAGGCCGGTAGCTTTGAAGCTTCGGACATGGCCCGCTGGTTTCCGCAACTGCTCGCGGGGATGGGCAAGATGGAAATCACCGGCATGGACGCGGTGACTCAGTTGGGCTCGATGCTGCAAGTGCAGATGAAGACGGCAGGCGGTTCCGACGAAGCGGCCAACAACCTGAAAAACTGGATGGAGAAAATCGGCTCCGGGGAGGTGGTCAAGGCTTACAAGGACGTTGGCATTGACTATCAGGCGTCGATGGCCACGGGGATTCAAAATAAAAAGTCGACCCTGGAATCCAGTTTTGAGCTGGCTATGCGTTACATCAAGGCGACCGACCCAGCCAAGGCCGCGAAGATGGCCGAAGCCCAAGCGAAGATCAGCAAGGAGGCGGACCCCGCCAAGGCCAAGGCGATGCTGAATGCCTTGGAGCAGTCCCTGCGCACGGGCGACCTGTTCGCAGACATGCAGGTCAAGGCGGCGCTTATGGCGTACTCACAAAACCGTGAACTGTACGAACAGCTCAAGAAAGATTCGCTCAATGCCAAGGGCATCCTCGACAAGAACCTGGCCGAACGACGCGAGACGTCTGCCCAGCTCTGGGCTGAAACAGGGCAGTCGATCAACGATGGCATGCGTGCGGTGGGTGACGCATTGCGACCGGCAACGGACGCGGTGGCCAAGGGCATCAAGACGGTAGCGGGGTCGTTGACCCAGCTCACAGAAAAGATGCCGGGTATGGTTGCCGGCGTCACTGCCCTGGGCGCTGGGCTGGTCGCGCTGAAAAGCGTGGCCTCGGCCTTCAGGATCGGTAAGGGGCTGCTGAACGTGGCCCGGGGCTCACTGATGGGCAACCCTAATGTGATCCAGCGGGTGTTCGTCACCAACGCCGGCGGCCTGGGCGGTGATTATGACTTCGATGGAGGCCGCGACAAGAAGGGCAGTAAAGGCGCCAGGGGCGGCAAGGGCACTGGCGGTGTACGTGGCCGGCTCGGTCGGGCCGGGCGTGCGTTGCGCTCTGCGATCCGGCCGGGCGTTCTGGGTCGCACGGCTAGGTTGGGTGGCGCGGCATTGAAGGGCGCCACCAGCCTGGGCGTCTCGGCCTTGAAAAGTGTCGGTGGCCTGGTCAAAGGGATGTCTCCGTGGGTGAAAGGTGGCGGCGTGCTGTCGGCGCTGGGGGCCGGGTTTAAGGTCGCGGACACCTACCAGAACGCCAAGACCCAGGACGAAAAAGCCGAAGGCTACGGCGGTGCTGCTGGTGGTCTGGCGGGTGCAATGCTCGGCACCAAGGCGGGGCTGGCGGCTGGGGCTGCTATTGGCTCGATTGTGCCGGGGCTCGGCACGGCCATCGGCGGAGCTGTAGGGGCTGCCGTGGGTGGTGCCCTCGGCTATTGGGGCGGTGACGTCCTGGGCGCAAAAGCTGGTAAGGCGCTGTTCGGTTCTGACGACTCGCTTAAGCGGCTGCCGGACGCCGGCCCACTGATGATGCGCGATGCTGGTAAGAACGTTCCGCCTGTGCTGGGCGATATCGCCAAGTCCTTCAAGACCGGCCCTGCGCCGCTGATGCTCAAGGCGCCGGAGTCAGCCAAGCCGCTGGGCCTGGTGGTGCGCTCGATGGCGGGGACAGAGTCGCCAGTCTCAACGCCCGCGATGCTCAAGGCACCGGAATTGGTGAAGCCGGCCCCACCGAAGGTCGATCAGCAGTTTTCTTTCGCACCCAACCTGCAAGTTCAGGTGCAAGGGGACGTCAAGGACCCGGCCCAGCTGGCGCGGGAGGTGGAGCCGCACCTGCGGCGGATGTTCGATGAATACAGCCGGCAGGCGGCTGCTCGGCAACTGTCGGATGAACCACACGTATAAGGAGGCCCTATGGCTTATATGGAACAGCTGCAATCGGGGTTCCAGTCCCTGGTTGCCGCCGGGGAGGCCGGGCGCACCAGCGCAGACGGCATGTTGACCCCGTTGAACGGGGCTATCGGCGATATCACCGGTGCGGCGTCCGAACTTGAAAGTGTGCCGTTCGTAGGGCCGGAGATTGGCGCGAAGCTGCAACGAACCTTGCGCGGTATTACGGCTGCGCAGTCAGTGGTGGGCCAGGTCGCCGCTGGCTACAGCCAAGCCGTGTCGGCGGCGGGGCAGATCCAGCAGCGATTGGGGTCCTTGCAGGAGCAGACGGCCCGCGCGGGGGCTGCGATCAACCGCATCGGTGGCCAGGTCAGCCCCTCCCTTGGCAGCATCTTCCCGAGTGGTGCCTTGGGAGGCCTGGGCATGCCGGCGGCGGCAGCGGTGAAGCCGTTCCCGCACCTGCTGATCATTCATCCGCTGCGCCCTGGTGCGCAGCCCTACTACTTCAACCTGGACACGGCGGCCTTCGACGAACTGCGCCGGCAGACGGCGTTTCGTTGGGCGGGGCAGGAGCGCCTCACGCGCAGCATTGCCCAGCAGGCGGTGGGGCAGGGGGACGACAAGATCACCCTCAAGGGCGCGGTATTCCCAGGGTTCAAGGGCGGGCTCGGGCAGTTACAGAAATTGCGCAGTATCGGCCGGCGGCTCCAGCCGCTGAGCCTCACCACGGGGTATGGCGAAGTCCTGGGCAGCTGGTGTCTGACCAGCCTGGAAGAAGAACAGAGCCACCTGCTGGCTGGCGGCGTGCCGCGTAAACAGGGCTTTTCATTGGAGTTCGTGAGCTATGGCGACGACCTGCAGAACGTCTAGTGGGGATCTGCTCGACACCATTTGCTATCAGTTCTACGGCCACCTGAATGGCAGTGTGGAGGCGGTGTTGGATGCCAACCACGGGCTGGGCGATGAACCCCAGCCATTCCGGGCTGGGGTGCTGATCGTGTTGCCGGATTTGCCGGCGGCGGTCGATGCCCAGGTGCTGCTCTGGGATTAGCCCGCAGCCTGCGCGCATTCCTTGGCGTTGGCCTGGTAGGAGGTGTTGTTTTCGGAATACTGGCGGACGTCTTGGGAGATCATGCCCTGCCACGACATGGCGGCATCAATCGCAGCAGCGCGGCATTTTGCGAAGGGGGCGAACAGTGAGCCGAACTGGTCGCTTTCGTCTTGCAGCTTGCGAAGGGCAATCGCCTGTTCCCGAGCTTGTTTGCCGTCCATGCTCCCCGACAATGCTAGGTTTTGGCCGTGCTCCACCGCCTTATTCAGGCGCTTGAGGAAATCGCGTGCCACCTCGGGCTTGATCTTCTTAGCAGCTTCCTGGGCCGCAATGGCCTGCCTTCCACGTTCTGCGGCTTCGGCGCTGACCGGCGTGTCCTCGCCGAGGTCGATAACTCGTAGTTTCTGCTCGGCATGGGCCATCGATGCGGCCAGTAGGCAAAGCGTTAATCCAACAATCCTTTTCATTCCTTCAACTCCTGTAGGGGCAATGGTCGCCGGATTCTATGCAGTCCAGGCGGCTCCGTCACTTCGGGGAGGCTTATTGCATGACACCCATTTTCCGAATTGTCGCCGATGGCCGCGACATCACAGCGCTGATCAATGACCGTCTGGTGACCCTACGCACCTCGGACAAGCCGGGCATGGAGTCGGACGAGTTCGAATTGCGCATCGATGACCGCGCCCAAGCGGTGGCGCTGCCCAGCCGGGGCGCCAGTATCGAGGTGTTCATGGGCTACGAAGGCCGAGCCCTGGCCCGGCTGGGGCGCTACACGGTGGATGAAGTGGTGGTCACCGGCCCTCCCGACACCATCGAGATACGCGGTAAGGCCTGCGACATGCGCGGCAGTGGCAAGACCACTCGCAGCGGTAGCTGGGAGGATGTGCCGTTGCAACAGATCGTGCGCGATATCGCCGCCCGTAATGGCTGGCAGTCGGTGTGCCCGGTCACGACCAAGGTGCCCCGGGTCGACCAGCTCAATGAATCGGACTTCAACTTCATCACCCGCCTGGCCAAGCAGTACGACTGTACGGCCAAGGTGGCCGACGGCAAGCTGCTGGTGCTGCCCCGACAGGTCGGGCAAAGCGCGAGCGGCAAAGCCCTCGGCACCGTCACCATCACCCGTCGCGACGTGAGCCGCTATCAGTTTCGCCTGGGTGACAAGAGCACCCACAAGGCGGTGCAGACCAAGCACCAGGACAAGAAGAGCGGAAAGCTGCGGGTCGTCGACCTGGGCAACGAGGACTCGCCGGACGGCCTGCCGCCAGTGCACACCGACCGGCATATCTATCCGAACAAGTCCGCCGCTGAGCAGGCCGCCAAGGCCCGTTTGGCGGCATTCAACCGCAGCACCGCCGGTGTGCGCCTGGAGATGCCAGGCCGAACCGATCTATTCGCTGAACGCATGATCAATGCCCAGGGCTTCAAGGTCGGCCTCGATGGCGAGTACCTGGTGGACTCGGTCGAGCAGGTGTTTACCCAGTCCGGGTGGAGCACCACGGTCGAGTGCAACGGCGGCAAGAAGGGCAAGGCGAAAGCCAAGGGCAAGAAAAAGAAAGCAACCAAGCCGCTCAGGGTCGAGCAGCTTTAACCCTCATCATCACTGGAGATATCAGGCATGACGATTACCGCGCAGCAGCTGCTGCAGATCCTCCCCAACGCCGGCGCTAAAGCCGGCGTTTTTGTTCCTGCTCTCAACGCGGCCATGAGTAAGTACGCAATCATCACCCGCCTGCGCATGGCGGCGTTCATCGCGCAGATCGGCCATGAGTCTGGCCAGCTTCAGTACGTGCGCGAGCTGGGTGGCGATCAGTACCTGAGCAAGTACGACACCGGCAGCCTGGCCAAGCGCCTGGGCAACACACCCGAAGTGGATGGCGACGGCCAGAAGTACCGGGGCCGGGGGCTGATTCAAGTCACGGGCCGGACGAACTATGAAGCCTGTAGCGAAGCGCTGTTCAGCGATGCTCGACTGCTCAATACCCCTGAACTTCTGGAAACCCCGGTCTATGCTGCGCTGTCGGCGGGTTGGTTTTGGCAGAAGGCCGGCCTGAATACCTTGGCCGATAAGGGCGACTTTCTCACGATCACCAAGCGCATCAACGGCGGAACCAACGGCCTGGCTGATCGCGAGGCGCTGTATGAGCGTGCATTGAAGGTGCTGCCTTGAAGGCCCCGGGTTGGTTGTTACCAGCTCTTGCACTGGTGCTGGGGCTTGCCCTGGGCGGCTGGGGCGCATGGACATGGCAGGCCAACGCCTACGGTAAGGCACTGGCTGAGCAGGCCGAGGCGTACAGCACCGACCGGGAGCAGGTCGCGACGGCAGTGATCAATTGGCAGGGCGAGCAGCAAGACGCCCGTCGAGCGCTGGAGGATCGCCTGCAAGCAAGCGATGAAACCCACTACAAGGAATTGCGCGATGAACAAGCGAAACAGGCTCGCCTGCGTGGCCAGCTGGCTACTGCTGATGTCCGGCTGTCAGTCCTACTCAACGCTACCGCCTCGGGTAGTAGCTGTGTGGTGCCAGCCACCGCCGGCGCCGGCGGCCTGGTTCATGGAGCGGCGAGAGCCGAACTTGACCCAGCGGCTGCTCAACGAATTGTCGGAATCACCAGCGACGGTGATCAGGGACTGATCGCCCTGGGAGCATGCCAAGAGTACGTAATGGAAGTTTCATCGGCGTCAGGGAATATCGTAAATGATAAGTAAGTGCTCGAGCTAGTAGGGGTTGAAGCTTTTATTCGGAGTTAATGTAGAGCTGGGATATGGTGTCGTAGTCTATTACTTCTAGATTCTCGTATTGCCGGCAAGCTTGAGCTACTTCTTGTTCGTTGAAGTTGTCCCAGTTGCCCACGACCAAGATAAGTCGTGGGTTTTTTATTTCAACTCCATATTTTTCTTTCGCTAGTGCGGCATTCTTAGGGTATTGGAAATACTCCCTGTAGTTTGCAAGTTGGGCGACTCCTTCGGATACATAATCAATGAATCTCCTGCGGCTACGGTCTGCCTTAGTGATTCTGTTTTTTTCAAGTTTAGCTGTTTTTAGGTCGCAAATATCATAGTATCCATCTTTTCTTTTTATTAGTAAGTCAGGGTTTATTTCATTGTCAGTGCAGAAGCCGTCGTGTTCGACCCACTTAAGCGATGGCTCATACTCGAAATGTTCTGTGTCAAAAGCTTTTTTTATTATTTCTGGATGGAGTTTGAGGAACTCACCTATTGTTGTTTCGCGTAATCCAGGGAGTAAATATAAATTCTGTAGCTGGCTAGCGAGAATGATGCGGCGATCCTTGTCGCTCACGGCTTGTACACCCACTACTGATTCTTTCTCGGTTGTCCATTCAAATATTTTTTCTAGTTCTGCGTTTGTTATCGAATTCTTAACCAATATTGCTGAAAGAATTGTTTTGCTTCTGTAAATGGTTTCTTTTTTGTTTAAGAAAGTGCAGTTATTTATTAAGCATGAGACGAAGTCTTCTCCGAAGGTAATGGTGCTGCCGTAGGTGTTCTCCATAGTTAGTATGGATTTTTGAAGTTTTAGATAGGGAAAGCGCTCAGCTATTTCGTCGAGGTTTTTAGTGTGGCTTAAACAAAGGGAGTCAAGGCCGTTGCAGTCGCCATTCATATGGATTATTGGGCTTGATTGTGCGCTATCAAACTGCCCGAGGTACCTAAGTATTGAGCTTTCTTTATGTCTTTTTATTATGAGAGGGTTCAATTTCTCGGAGGCGCCAGTCAGCTCTGCTATGTGATAGCCTTTGCACTGTGAAATAATTAACATCGTTGGATAAAGGATTTTATTATTTTTTGTTTCTAATCTCCCTTCTTTGTGCGCTATAGAGATATTTGTTAGATATGAAGTCCACATTTGTTTTGTTTTTTGTTCGAATTTTTCAAATAACATTTGGTCTCTCGGCAATCGATTTTAGTGTTGGTGAGCTATAGACGAGATTAGACTAATACCCTGGTTTTTTACATGGCCAAATTTTTTACCTAATCTCACTCGAAATTATCTGTTCGGAGACGTAGCTTTTTCGCAATTTCTTCTGCACGTTTTGTGGGTAAACGTGGATAAAGGATCAGAACTCAGCGATCTCTAAACTGTAGACGTGACCCCGTCTCTGGCAAAAAATCCGCGCCCATTACAGGCGTGGCAGTCTTCCCGCAGGGTGAACCGGTCCAGACACACGGCGCACTTTTTGAATGCCGCAGCGAGAAGAAGAGGGCGAGCACGGCGGTAGGTTTCGAAGTCGTGATTTTCCAGAGCAATCAATGCTTGATCCGCGAGGGCTCGGTATGCGTCCGGGTCATCGATGTTCGTATACTCGCGTCCGTTGATGCGTTGGCCAGTGATCACCAGGTCATAAAGGCTGCCGTCGGCCGTTGTGATCGTCAGGCCGTCCATTGACCACACATCCGAATTGATTCGGAACACGAGCCGACGACTTTCTTTCTCATCGATCACCTGGGCTGCCCATTCCACCGAGCCTTCCGGGTAATAGGTCCTTCCCCAGAGCTTGCCCAGCCGCGGCCCGCCGCCTCGAGGAACCAGGTCGTAGAAGGCGGACGATATGAATTCAGGTTCGCAATCGATCAGCGTCTCAACGGCGTGCCAGTACGCAGCGTTTGCGAGCTCATCCAGGTCGAACTTCTGAGCCTGATCGATGACCTCGGCGTCGACCATATCTTTGCTGACGGCCAGGCAGCCTTGACGGTAAGCCTCGGGGTAACTCATACGGAGTTCGTGGTCGTCCAGGTGCCGGCGCCAGTGGGCAAGCCACTCGGCTTTAGAGGGGATACTCATGAGATCAGACTGCTATAACTGATGCTGTATGCTTATACAGTAAATGACTCGTATCTGTTGTGCGACTCGGGCCGACGAGCTGCTGATTGTTGGTCGTGGTTTAGGGCAAATTTAGGGCATAACCGGGGCCGCCGTAGGCCGCAATGAGCCTTTCAATGCTTTCGGTTTTGCCGTAATTGCTGGCCTAAAGCGGCCTGAGTGGAGATAGGAAGGGGTTCGAATCCCTATCTCTCCGCCATACAAATGAAAGCCCCGGAAATCATCGATTTCCGGGGCTTTTTTGTTGCCCGCAATCGGCTGCCCCGGGCCGTGCCCCCCCCTCCTCATTTTCCAGCAACGCCTTCTGCCGAACTGTTAGCGCCGGCGGAATCAGTGCGTCCTGAGCCCGGTCGCTTCGGCGGTGCGTGGCCAAATATCAATAGTCCACAATACTCGATGCTGTTATCGGCTATTGGATTGATACTCCAGAAAGTTGTTATTAGCGAATAATTTTAGTTTGTTTGTTGTTTAAGTCGGTTTTCCCTTCCGAGAAATTTCCTGTTTCTCTGCGCGAGCATTCCCGGAAATCATGCTGTAGTGATCTTGATCCAAATAAATCGACTCTTCTATATGCTTGGTCGCTGCTGGCAGACCCGATCCGAACTTGTAGTTCAAGCCGGCCGGGGTGCCGGGAACAAGCAGCATTAATTAACTTTTATAAGGTCAGGCAAATCCGCTCTTCCAGGCTGGCGGCAGTATTATTGTCGGTTGCTTTCGGAGGGAAGTGTTTTGTTGTTGCTTCCTTATAATCATTTGGAAAAGGAAATCAGATGAAACGCAAGACTCTCTTGTCCATGGCAACTTCCGGGTTGATGCTGGCAGCATTGATTCCATCCTTTGCCCAGGCTACCGATGGCGTGGTGAAGTTCAGTGGCAGCATCTCTGACACTACCTGCGATATCAACGGCAAGGCACCGGGCGAAGGTAATGAAACCAACGTTGAACTTGGCACTATCAAGCCTACTGTGTTTGACAAGATCGGTGCGAGGTCTCCACTGGTACCGTTCGTACTGCAACTCTCGGGGGCCAACTGCACCGCCGGTAAGAAGGTTTCCATCGAGTTCGATCAGCTCGGTAACGTCGACCCTGCCTCCGGCAACCTCAAGCTGATCGGGAGCAAGCCTGCAACGGGCGTGCAGATCGAGGTCTATAACGACCATGACACCACGCCACAGAAAATCGTCCTGGGCCAAGCCGAAGCATCCCCGCAGATCGCTACGATCTCCACCGACAAGGCGGCAACCCTGAAGTACAAGGCCGCTTACGTATCTACTGAAGCCACCGTCGGTGCAGGTTCGGGCGTGTCCTACATCCGCTACACCCTTGCGTACCAATAACAGCAGTTAGTTATTAAGGGGCAGGTCATGACGCCGACTGCGCGTTTTGTTCATTCTCTCGTTATCGGTGTCATGTTCCTGGGGATACTGTCGGGGGCCGCGCATGCCGGGATAGTACTGGAAGGTACGCGCCTGGTTTATCCAGCAGATGCTCGTGAAGTTACATTGAAGTTGAGTAACACCGGCTCTGTGGCCTTATTGGCGCAAAGTTGGATCGACGAAGGCGATGCCAACAAGTCTCCTGAGGAAATCAAGGTTCCTTTTCTTCTGGCTCCTGCAGTCAGTCGGGTGGAAGCGGGAGGCTCGGCGATATTGCGTGTGTCTTATTCAAAAGAACCCTTGGCAAAAGATCGCGAATCATTGTTCTGGCTGAATGTACTGGAAACGCCACCACGGCGAAAACAGGACGAAAACGTATTGCAGTTTGCATTCAGGACTCGGATCAAGATTTTCTTTCGCCCTGACAACTTGATTGGCAATGCGGGCATGGCTGGCGAAAAGCTCAAGTGGGAATTAAGTCGAGCAAGCGCTTCGCAAGTGCCGGTTATCAAAGTGTACAACCCGACACCTTATTACGTGTCCTTCGGACGCATGGAAGTTGCTGTGTCAGGCCGTCGAATCGATTTGAAGCCAGGCATGGTCGCACCCTTCGGATATGAGTCTTTCTCCTGGCCAGCGGGCGCTCCGTCACAGCCGGCCAAGGCATCAATTGAATATGAGGTGATCGATGATTTCGGCGGCCGAGGCCTGCTGAAAAAGTCGCTTCTTTGACGGGGTTCCTCATCACTTCTGTGGGCTTTTCAGTGGCTTGGTTTTCTTGAGGGGCAGGGGCTTCGTTATGTCGCGTATTCCGTGCCATCGGCATTTGCGTGCGAGCTGTTCTGGGCCTTCATCCGGCCGCAGACGGGTTCCGGCGACGCAGTCACTGTGTCTGGCGGCGGTGCTGATGAGCAATTCCATGGTGCTGGTGGCCGACCAGGACGGCATCGCGCCGGCGACGGCAGAGGCCGCGGATACGGGCTCCAGCCAGGATGTGTTGTTCGACAGCCAGATGCTATTTCAAGGTAAGGGCACTCCCATCGATACCTCGCGCTTTCAACAAGTGGGCTATGTCGCGCCCGGCACTTACTTGCTTGATGTGCTGGTGAGCAGTCAGTGGCGGGCGTTGCAGGAAATCCAGTTCCGCGCCAGCGATGACCCCCAGGGCAGCCAGCCGTGCTACGACCGTTCGTTGTTGCAGCAGTTGGGTATCGACTTGAAAAAGACCGATGCGAGCCTGGGCACCCATTCCTCTCACCCTCTCATGGGCGATGGGCTGTTTTGCGGCGACCTGGGCAGCTACATCCCTGGCGCGACCACCCGCGTCAAAATTGCGGAACAGAAGATCGAGTTGTCGGTGCCGCAGCTTTTCCTGCAGCAGAACCTGTCGAAAACCTACGTCGATCCGGCGAGCTGGGATTACGGCGTGTCCGCGGCCACGCTCAACTACAACACCAGCCTGTTCAGTTCCCAGAGCAATGGGCGAAGCCAGACCGACGGCTATGCCGGGCTCAACCTGGGGGTCAACCTGGGTGACTGGCGTCTGCGTCACAGCGGCACCGCCACCTGGTCGCCTGAGGTGGGCGGCCATTATCAGCGCGGTTACATCTATGCCCAGACCGACCTGCCGGCCTGGCACTCGCAGTTGCTGGTGGGAGAGAGCGCGACCGAAGCCGATCTGTTCGACTCGGTATCGTTTCGCGGTGTCCGGCTGGCCAGCGACCCGCGCATGCTGCCCGAGAGCCAGCGCTACTACGCACCGCAGATCCGCGGCACGGCCAGCACCAATGCCAAGGTCTCGGTCTATCAGCGCGGCTACATGATCTATGAAACCTCCGTTGCACCGGGGCCGTTCGAGATTTCCGATCTGCAAGCGGCGAGCTTTGGCGGCGATCTGGACGTGACGGTCACCGAGGCCAACGGCCAGACCAGCCGCTTTACCGTACCTTTTGCCACCACCGTGCAAACCCTGCGCCCCGGCACCTCACGCTATAGCCTGACGGCGGGCAAGGTGGCGAATCCCGGGCTCGGTGGCAGCGAGCAATATGTGGCCCAGGGCACCCTGCACTACGGCCTGGATAACCAATTGACCGGTTATGCCGGCACGGCACTCACCGGCAGCTACATGTCGGCGCTGATCGGCAGCGCACTGAATACTTCCCTCGGGGCTTTTGGCCTCGACCTGACCCAGGCCCGAACCGAGCTGCCCCGGGGCGGCAGCATGCAGGGCCAAAGCGTGCGCCTGTCCTACAGCAAGAACCTGCCCAACAGCGGGACCAACTTCTCGTTGCTGGCCTACCGCTATTCCACCAGCGGTTACCTGGGCCTGCATGACGCCATCACCCTGCAGGATCACGTCAACCAGGGCGAGAGCGTCGACTCGTTCGCCCGGGTCCGTGACCGCCTGGATATCAACATCAACCAGCAACTGGGCGACGGCGCAGGGCAGCTCTATGCCACGGGCTCCAGCCTCCAGTACTGGAATCGCCAGGGCCAGACCCTGAACTTCGCCATGGGCTACAGCAACCAGTGGCGCGGTAACAGCTACTCCTTCATGGCTCAGCGCATGCGTGCTTCCAGCAGTGGTTCACGGGCAGGCGCGGGGGCGGACAACACGTTTTTCAGCTTCAGCCTGTCGATTCCCCTGGGGCGGGAAGGGCGCCGGGGTACCACGATCAACAGCTACGCCAGCCATGACAAGCGTTCTGGCGCGCACTACACCAGCGGCATCTCCGGCGTACTGGACAAGGATGGCGACGCCACCTATGCGTTGTCCGCCGCCCATGACCAGCGCCAGGGCGAAACCTCGACCAACGCCAGCCTCAACTATTTCCTGCCCGAGGTTTCCCTGAGTTCGAGCTTTTCCCAGGGCCGTGACTATCGCCAGCAGTCTCTGGGTGCTTCCGGGGGCATGGTGCTGCATTCGGGTGGCTTGACCTTCGCCCAGACCCTGAGTGAAACCACGGGCCTGGTGCATGCTCCCGATGCCAAGGGCGCCCGGGTCGGCTATGCCGATACGCGGGTGGATGGAAGCGGTTATGCCGTGGTCTCCAGCTTGAGCCCCTATCAATTGAACACCGTGGACATCGACCCCACTGGCGTTGCCGACGACGTAGAGCTGCTGCTCAGCTCACGCCATGTGGCGCCGGTGGCGGGGGCGGTGGTGATGCTTTCGTACCCGACCCGCAGGGCGCGTGCGGTGCTGATCGACAGCCAGCAACCCGATGGCCAGCAGTTGCCGTTTGCTGCCGTGGCCGTCGATGCCCAGGACGGCGCCGAGCTGGGGGCGGTGGGCCAGGGCAGCCGCCTGGTGCTGCGTACCGAGCAGGACCAGGGCACGATTCGCGTGGAATGGGGCCAGGAGCCGGATCAGCAGTGCCTGATCGACTACCGGTTGCCGCCCCGCGATACGGCCTCCGCCACGGGCTATGTGGTGCTTCAGCGTCCCTGCCGGGCGATGCCGGCAGGTTCCGTAGAGGAGCGGCCTTGATGGGCCATCAAGGCGGATATGGCCGTCTTTGCTCCCTGCGTGGTTGCCGCTGGCTGCTGGGGCTGCTGGCGTTGTCCAGCGGCTGGGCCCAGGCCGACCTGTCGATTGTCGGCACACGGTTCATCTATCCCGCCGGCAAGCCGGCCATCAGCATCCGGGTCGGCAATAGCGGCCGTGCGCCGATCCTATTGCAGGCCTGGCTGGACAAGGGCGACGCCGAGGTCGACCCCAGCGCGCTGGTGGTGCCATTCGTGCTGTCGCCACCCATCTCCCGGCTCGAGCCAAGGCAGAACGCAGCCCTGGTCCTGCGCTATAGCGGCGAGCCATTACCCGGCGATCGGGAGTCGGTGTTCTGGATCAACTTTCTCGAAGTACCGCCCCTGGCGGCCGCGAAGGACGACTTGCTGCGGCTGACATCGCGCATGCGCATGAAGCTGCTGTACCGCCCCCAGGGCTTGTCCGGCAAGGCTGACGAAGCGGTCGGCCAGTTGCGCTGGCGCCTTGTGGCGCCGGGGCAGGCTGGCGCTGCGCTGCTGGCCGGCAACCCGACCCCGTACTACGTGTCCTTCGCTGAGGTGGCGCTGGGCAGCGGCAATCGATCAATCACATTGCAGGGGATCACCGTGGAGCCCTTCGGCTCGGCGCGGATTCCCCTGCCCGATATGCAGGGAATTACCCCGGATCAAGCGGTGGTTCATTACCAAGTGGCAACTGACAGCGGGGAGACGCTGAGTGGAAGTGCGCGGATACAAGACTGAAGTTGCCTTGGGCAAGTCATCGAACAGCCCGCTTGCGGGGCGCCTTGAACGGCGCTGGCAGCGATTGTCCGGGGGCTGCCTGGGCTTGCTGCTGATGTTGCCCGCAGTGGCGGCTGCCGCGGTGTATGTGCCCAACGCCGGGCAGGCGATGCGCGACATCCAGGCCACGCAACCGGCCTTGCCGGAGCAGCCGGCACCGGAGCTGGACCTGCCGGCGCAGCCGCCGAGCGCCCCTGCCCAGGCTCCGGACACCTCCGGCATCCGCTTGCAGGTCAACGACTTCGTGATCGTCGGCAACCAGGTGTTCAGCAACGAGACGCTGCAAGCCCTGCTGGCGGACCTCAAGGGCCAGGAGCTGGACCTGAACCAGCTGCGCGCGGCCGCCGAGCGCCTGACGACCTATTACCAGAACCAGGGCTACATGCTGGCCCGGGCCTTCCTGCCGGCCCAGGACATCGAGGACGGCGTGGTGCGTATCGAGGTCATGGAAGGTCGCTACGGTCGTATTCAAGTGAACAACCAGTCCCGGGCCCTGAATTCGGTGATCACAGGCCCGCTGTCGTCACTGCACAGCGATACCGCGGTCCGCAGTGAAGATCTTGAACGCAGCCTGCTGCTGTTGAGCGACCTTCCCGGGGTCCGGGTCAAGGGCACTCTCAGTGCCGGCGAGCAGCGCGGCACCACCGACCTGCTGGTCAATGCGCAGCCCGGGCCCTGGGCCAGCGGCACCCTGGAAGCCGACAACTTCGGCGGCTACTACACCGGCGAATACCGCCTCGGGGGCAGCCTCAACCTCAACAACCCCTTGCGCCTGGGCGATCAGTTCAACCTGCGCCTGCTCGGCAGCGATGAGGACCAGCGTTACTACCGCGCCGCCTACAAGCTTCCCCTGGGCCCCTGGTCCACCAGTGTGGGCGTGGCCTATTCGCGGATGAACTACGAGTTGAGCCGGGACTTCGAGGTGCTGGAGGCCCACGGCCAGGCGAGCATCGGCAGTGTCTTCATCACTCAGCCGCTGATCCGCAGCCGCACCTTCGATCTCAGCGCCCAGTTGCAGTACGAGGACAAGCGCCTGCGCGACGACATCGACCTGTTCGAAGTCAGCAGCCAGAAGCATGTGGAACTGTGGAGCCTGAGCCTCAACGGCAACTCCCAGGACAGCCTGCTCGGCGGCGGGCAGAACTTCTTCTACCTCACCTACGGCAGTGGCCGGTTGAGCATCGACGACCCGATGGACCAGTGGCGCGACCATTTCACGGCCGGCACCAACGGTGGCTTTCAGAAGCTCAACCTCAATGCCGCGCGCCTGCAGTACCTGAGCCCGCGCTTTCAGCTCTATGGCCAGTTCAACGGCCAATGGTCCTCGACCAACCTGGACAGCTCGGAAAAATTCGGCATCGGCGGCCCCTTCGATGTGCGCGCCTATCCCCAGGGGACCGGCAGTGGCGACCAGGGCTGGCAGGCCAGCCTGGAGCTGCGCTTTCTCCTGGCCCCGCGCTGGCAGCTCAAGGCGTTTGTCGATCACGGCGCGGTGCAGGTCAACAAGAGCCCCTGGATCCACGACGAGAACCGCCGCCAGCTGTCGGGCGCCGGTGTGGGTGCCAGTTGGAGCGGTCCTTCGCAACAGATCAGCGTGACCAGTGCCTGGGCCCTGGACAACAACCAGGAAGGCAGCGGGCCCGAGCGCACGCCGCGGATCTGGGCCAGCGCGACACAGTATTTCTGAAGGCCAGCGTGTGCTTCGGAGGTGGTGCCGTCCTGCATAGGTTGCAGGGCGTTAATAAGTAGATAAGGAGTCAACGTGAATAAGGTTTATGCATTGGTGTGGAATCAGGCCCAGGGCTGCTGGAGTGTGACCGACGAGGGCGCGCGCCGTCGTCGTCGCTCCGGAACACGCAAGGGCCTGGTGGTGATGGTGGCCGGGCTGCTGGGCATTGGTGTTCTGCCTATGGCCTTCGCGTTGCCGACCGGCGACACGATAGTCTCCGGATCTGCGGACATCCTGACGTTCGACAATGGCAAGCAGATGTCGATCAACCAGCACTCCGACAAGCTGATCACCAACTGGAACGACTTCAGCGTGAACCGTGGCCAGACGGTGACCTTCAGCCAGCCGACCAAGACCTCGGTCGCCCTGAACCGGGTGATCGGCGTCAACGGCAGTAACATCCAGGGGCAGATCAATGCCAACGGCCGGGTGTTCCTGATCAACCCCAACGGCGTGGTATTCGGCAACAACGCTCAGGTCAACGTCGGTGGCCTGGTGGTCTCGACCAAGAACATCAGCGATGACAACTTCAAGGCCGGCAACTACAAGTTTGCCGGGACCTCACAAGCTGAAATCGTCAACAACGGCGTGATTACTACCACCGATGGTGGCAGCGTGGCCCTGCTCGGCAAGACCGTGCGCAACGAAGGCGACATCAAGGCGCAAAAGGGCCGTGTGGCCCTGGGTGGCGGCGACGAGTTCACCGTCAGCTTCGACAGCAACAACCTGCTGGACCTGAAAGTCGATGCCGCGGCGATCAATGCGCTGGTCAGCAACGGCGGCCTGCTCAAGGCCGATGGCGGGCAGGTGTTGATGACCGCACGCAGTGCCGGCTCGATGCTGCAGACCGTGGTCAACAACCAGGGCGCCATCGAAGCCAACACTCTGTCGCGCAAGGCCGGCAAGATCACCCTGGACGGCGGTGATGTCGGCGTGGTCAACGTCGGTGGCTCGATGAGCGCCAACGCACTGACTTCGATCGGTGATGGCGGTGTCGTGGAGACCAAGGGCGCCGACACCAAGGTGCAACTGGCCGCCCGGGTCAACACCTTGGCCACCAATGGCAAGGCCGGTACCTGGAAGATCAGTTCCACCGATATCAATGTCAGCCCAACCTCCACCCCCGGCAGCAACAACGTGTATGCCGATACCCTGTCGTTTAACCTGGCTTCCACCAACGTCGAGTTGAGCAGCAAGTCCGGCGACGTTTCGATCGACGGTGATATCAACTGGAGCAGCGGCAATCACTTGAACGTCGCTTCGGCCCAGGACATCAACCTCAATAAAAACCTGAAGGCCAGCGGTACAGGCGCTCGTGTTGAGCTCCAGGCCGATCGGGACATCAAGCTCAATGGTGCGGTAGCGCTGACCGGTGCCAACAGCAGCCTCGGCCTGGTCTACGGCAACAGCTATGTCCTGGGCGATCGCGGCCAGGTCACCCTGTCCGGCAGCGGCGCTTCGTTCGACGTCAATGATGACCTGTACACAGTGATCCAGAACTCCGCGCAGTTGCAGGCGATCGGCACCAACCTCGGTGGCCTGTATGTGCTGGGCAATGACATCAAGGGCACCGGCATCATCAAGACCATTGGTGGCAACAGACAGTTCAACGGAATCTTCGAGGGCCTGGGCAATACCATCAGTGGTTTCACCGTCAATACCGATGGGCCTTACGGTGGTCTGTTCGGCCGATCGTCCGGCAGCATCAGCAACCTCAAGCTGGCGTCGATGAGAATCAACGGTACTACCTCCAACTCGGGCTTCGGAAAAATCGGTGGCTTGGTGGGCGAGAACACCGGCCGCATCGAAAACGTCAGTGGCACCAACCTGGTCGTGAACGCCAACAGCAATCAGACCAACACCGTCGGTGGCCTGGTCGGCGTCAACGCCGGCGGCAGCATCAACCGTGGATCGGTGACCGGTACGGTGACCGGTAACAACAACACCTTGGCAATGGGCGGCCTGGTCGGCGAAAACAATGTTGGCCGCGCCGGTGTGGGGAGTATTACCAATAGCTCCACCAACGTGCAGGTGTTGGGCACCGTACAGCTCAGTGAGGTGGGTGGCATGGGCGGCCTGGTGGGGATCAACAAGGGCGGGGAAATCAAGGGTTCTTCGAGTGCCGGTACGATCGGAACGGGTTTCCGTCCACCCGTTAACCCACCCGTTCGCCCACCTTACATCGACCCGAACCTGGGTGGTTTGGTGGGCTACAACCAAGGCGGCCTGATTGAGAACGCCAGTTCCTCGGTCAATGTCTGGGGTTATGCCGCCAGCCGCATCGGTGGTCTGGTGGGGACCAACAAAAATGGCACCATCATCGACTCCAGCGCCAGTGGTGCGGTTGCGGGTACAGCGTCCTTGGCCGCAGGTGGCTTGGTGGGCTTCAACCAGAACAGCGAGCTGAAGAACGTCAAGGCCACTGGCACGGTGACTGACTCCACCGGCACCAACATTGGCGGTCTGGTGGGCAAGAACGAGGACAGCCAGATCCACACGGCGGAAGCGACCGGCAATGTGACAGGTGGTGCCAACAGTAATGTCGGTGGCCTGATCGGACACAACTTTGGCGGTAACACCGAATATGTCGTGGCTCGTGGCAATGCCAGCGGCGGCAACATCAGCAACGTCGGCGGGTTGGTGGGTTACAACGACGGTGACCTGAGTTCGGCCGAAGCCAGCGGTGACGTCCGCGGCGGCGTCACCAGCTTCGTCGGCGGCCTGGTGGGTACCAATGGCGACCTTGTCGATCACCGCATCAATAGCGCATCGGCCAAAGGCGACGTAGTGGGCGGTGATCGGAGTGCGGTTGGCGGCCTGGTCGGTCAGAACAATTCGTTCATCACCAACTCCCTGGCCGATGGCCAGGTGAGCGGCGGCGTCTCTGCCCTCCTGGGCGGACTGGTCGGCTTGAACACGGGCGATCTGCGTAACTCTTCGGCCTCCGGCAAGATCAACTTCGTTGCGCGCAACGCCCAGACCTACGGTGGCCTGGTCGGGGTCAACTACGGCGACATGCGCTACAACAGGGCGGAGGAGCTGGCGGCGCAAGTGCCAGCGGTCGGCCTGAACGAGGGCGATATCCGCAACTGATGACCGGTACCCACTGATCTGAGGAAGGGCAGTTCCCCGGTGCACCTGGCTGATGCCTGGCGTACCGGGTGCTGACTGATGACGGGTACCTGCTTGTCTCGTTCCTTGATGATCTTTCTTAAGGGTGGCCGGAAGCAGCCGGCCACTGTTGGACAACCCATCTCGTTTGTGCAGGGCATGGCCGTTCACACAGGCGGTGCTCCAACAGTGCAGACAGGGAGAAAGACAGATGATTCGCCAATGGCTGAGGCTTGCAACCGAGCGTAGACCGCTGTCCCTGTGGGTTCATGGCGTCGTGCTTGCAGCGATGCTTTGCGGCTGGGTCGGCACGCAAGCGCGCGCAGCCTCGGTGAACGGTTATGCCAGGGGCTGCGACGTCACCAGCAACGCCGTTACGCAATGGCGGCTGATCAACCCGTTGAACACCAATACCGCGGTAGGAACCGTGTTATGGCAGCGTACGCTGACCTTGCATACCAGTTTCAACCTGGCTGTCTCCGGCAGACCTCGGGAACTGGTGACTGCGGGGCATTGGACCCCCGGTACGCCGCAGTACGATGGTGCCGCGCCTACCGATGTCGCCGGCATTGGCTTGCGACTGGAGGTTGTTCCTCAAGGGGGCAAGAAAATACGGGTGGCCCAGGTCACCTACCCGATTGCCTTGGAAAAAAATGACGACCTGGTCTTTGAGAGCGGTTTACCCAAGCAGACCATGGTCACCCAGATTATTCAGTCACTGATCCTGACCGTGCCACCGGATCAGTTGCCCACGGGCACCCTCAAAGTGACTCAGGTAACAGGCTCTTCCTACCTGCAGTTGTATGCGTACGACCTGGAAAAAAACGAGTCGACCCTGGGGGCCCAATTGAGCCAGCTCAGCGCACCGCTGACCGGCAGTTGCCGCACGAGCCTGGTCATGGGCGGCATGGACTTCAACATCAACATCGAGCTGCCCAAGACCTGCGTGGTGGAAGCCTACAAAGAGATCGGGGTGCGCTTGGGACGCTTCGCCCTGTCGGACTTTCCCCAGGTCAACGCTACCTCGCCTGCGGTTCCTTTCAGTATCGGCTTGAGCCGTTGTTCGATGCAGGCCAAGCCTCGCATCAGCTTTATCGACAAGTCCGGGGGCTCGTCGGTCCCGGGCGTACTGGGTCTGATCAATTCCAGTACCCGGGGGTTCGGCATTGTCATGACCAATGGGCTGACTTCGGAACGCATCGAGTACAGCGGCCAGAGCTACGAGATGCAGCGCATCGGCGATGGCGCAAGCATTCCCCTGCGGGCCAGCTACATCCGCATTGGCAATGACCAGGAAGTCGAGGCCGGCGGGGAGGCCAACGGGGCCGCAGAGTTCACTTTTACCTTCCCATGATCGCGACCGCTCATTGAGCCGGTTCGTCCGTGGGCGAGTTCTACCCAACACCGTCGTTCAATTTTGAAGGCCTAGCAGGCGCTTCAGCGGCAGTGCCGTGCTGCAAAGGTTTGTAGTACGTAGATAAATCGATATGGAGTTTTCATGAACAAGATCTATGCGTTGGTATGGAACCAGGCCCAAGGCTGCTGGAACGTCACTCACGAAGGCGCCCGGCGTCGGCGTACCGGTTCCGGCAAGGGCCTGGTGGTGGCGGTCGCCAGTCTCCTGGCATTGACCGGGTTGCCCTCGGCGTTTGCCTTGCCCACCGGCGGGGAGGTGGTGTCCGGCAGTGCCGACATCCTGACCCAGGGCCCGAACATGTCGATCAATCAGCATACGGACAAGTTGATCACGAACTGGAATGACTTCAGTGTTCAGGCCAATCAATCGGTGACCTTCAATCAGCCCACCAGCACTTCGATTGCCCTGAACCGGGTCGTCGGCGTCAATGGCAGCCAGATTCATGGGCAGATCAACGCCAATGGCCGGGTGTTCCTGATCAACCCCAACGGGGTGGTGTTCGGCAATAAAGCTCAGGTCAATGTCGGTGGCCTGGTGGCTACGACCCGCGACATCAGCGATGCCGATTTCAAGGCCGGCCGCTACACGTTCTCCGGGACTGCGGCGACTGAAGTCGCCAACCTCGGTTCTATTACCGCGGCGGACGGTGGCAGTGTGGCTCTGCTGGGGGCGAAGGTTCGCAACGAAGGCACGATCAAGGCCCAGAACGGGCGCGTGGCCCTGGCTGCGGGCAACAGTTTCACCGTCAGCTTCGACAGCAACCAGTTGCTGGACTTGCACGTCGACAGCGCGGCGCTCAATGCACTGGTGAGTAACGGCGGCCTGCTCAAGGCCGACGGCGGCCAAGTGCTGATGACCGCCAAGAGCGCAGGTTCGATGCTGCAGACCGTGGTCAACAACCAGGGCACCATCGAAGCCAATACCCTGTCGCAAAAAGCCGGTCGGATCACCCTGGACGGCGGCGATGTGGGCGTGGTCAGCGTCGATGGTTCGCTGCAGGCCAACGCGCTAGGCGGCAAGGGCGATGGCGGGTTGATCGAGACCCGGGGCGCCACCACCCGCGTACAGCTGCCGACCAAGGTCGGCACTCAGTCCAGGGATGGCCGCACGGGCACCTGGAAGATCGCCAGCAACGAAGTCAAGGTGGGCTCCTTCTTCAACGCCAACAGCAACACCGTCCATGCCGACACCCTGTCGCGCAACCTGGCCACGACCAATATCGAACTGGCCAGTGGCAAGGGCGATGTAGCGGTGGAAAACGGGATGCGCTGGTCCAGCGGTAACCAGTTGACCCTCTCTTCGGCCAAAGACATTCGCCTGAATGATCGCCTGTCTGCCTCTGGCGCCAATGCCCGGGTCGAACTCAACGCCCAGGGTGGTATCAAGCTCAACCGTCAACTGACGCTGAGCGGCAGCAACAGCAGCCTCGGGCTGAACCACGGTAGTGGGTTTGTCATGGGCCAGAATGGCGGCGTCACGCTGTCCGGCAACGGAGCGCGTTTCGACGCCAACGGCGAAGCCTACCGGGTCATTCAAGACACCACGCAGTTGCAGGCAATCGACCAGGATCTGGCCGGTCGCTACGTCCTCGGCAACTCCATCAACAGCAGCGCGCGCCTGACCTCCATCGGTGGCCAGCAGGCCTTCAGTGGCATCTTCGATGGCCTGGGCAACACCCTCAGCGGTTTGACGATCAACAGCAACGGCACCGATGGCGGACTGTTCGCCAGCTCGTCCGGCAGCATCGGCAACCTCAAGCTGGCCTCGTTGACCATCAACGGTGCCAAGCCCACCTCCGGTTCCAGTGCACTCGGTGGCCTGGTCGGACGCAACAGCGGGCGCATTGCCAACGTCAGCGCCAGCGATCTGCAGGTGAATGCCCAGAGCCGGCAGGACAACCTGGTCGGCGGGCTGGTGGGGATCAACTCCGGCGGTTCCATCGATAATGCGTCGATCACCGGTGTGGTGCTGGGCAATACCCTCACTTCGGCAGCCGGTGGCCTGGTGGGCCTGAACACGGGCTCGGTGAGCCGGAGCAGCGCCGATGTCGATGTCAGGGGCACCATGAACAGCCATGCTCTGGTGGGTATAGGCGGATTGGTGGGGATCAACCAGAGCGGCTCGATCGCTAACTCTGCAAGCTCGGGAGCGCTTGGGTTGGGCAGCATTCATGACTACGCCTACCGCAACCTGGGTGGCCTGGTGGGTATCAACCAGAACGGCACCATAGTGGGCTCCAACGCCTCGGGCTTGGTGTTTGGCGGGGCTGGCAACAACGTAGGAGGGTTGGTAGGTCTCAACAACTCCAGTTTGATCACTGACTCGTCAGCCAGCGGAATGGTGATTGGTCTAGTGCTTGATACCGCTGGTGGTCTGGTGGGGCTCAACCAGAACAGCGTTCTGCGCAACGTCAAGGCCAGTGGTGAGAACTATGGACAAAAGAGCTTCAACGTCGGCGGCCTGGTCGGCAAGAACGTGAACAGTGAAATCAGCGGTGCCGAAGCCTCGGGCATGGTAGCTGCCGTGGATTCCACCCATGTTGGCGGACTCATTGGGCACAACACTGGCGGTATCACCCAATACGCCGAGGCACAAGGCGATGTATACGGCGGCTCCAACAGCCATGTGGGCGGTCTGGTCGGCTACAACGCGGGTGATCTGCGCTCGGTCTCGGCCAGCGGACGCGTCCGGGGCGAGAGTAACAGTGCTGTCGGCGGTCTGGTTGGCACCCATGCCAGTGGTCTCATCGATACGGCATCGGCCAAAGGCAGCGTCTATGGAGGCTTGCGTAGCAAGGTGGGTGGCCTGGTAGGCGAAAACAAATCCCGGCTCGTCAACTCACTCACCAGCAGTCACGTAAGTGGTGGTAGCTATGCCGTCCTTGGTGGTTTGGCGGGGGTCGACCGGGGAGAGATACGTCAGTCTTCGTCCTTCGGCAACATCAAGAGCGTGGCCGGTAACAGATGAGGAGCCCCCGCTAGTACCGGGTATGTGCAGGTTTCAGGGGCGTCAGGCCAATCCCTGACGTCCCCGGGATCTGTAGCTTCAACGCTGCTATCGACCCACAGGCCCCGCCCTGCGGGCAAGCTCGAACCGTCAAGGAACAACGCCGCTTTCTCTGCACGAGAAAGCGGCGTTGCCGAAGCGTTTGGTCTGATCCGGGGCCGCTATGGGGCCTGTTCTCTTTTCTGACGGCTGGCGGCAGTCAGCCGTTGCTGCATGGCATTTTTTTCTGAGTGATCCGCTGCAACGGGCGCAATGCATGGCCCGAGGTTGCATGGGTGCTTGGCCGTTTTCTGCCGGGGCGGCTGTGCCCCTGCAGATGTTGTGTCGCCTTGCAAAGGTTTGCAGGGTTTTGATAAATCGATAAGGAATCTTCATGAACAAAATTTACGCGTTGGTATGGAACCAGGCCCAAGGGTGCTGGAATGTGGCTCACGAAGGCGCTCGCCGCCGTCGTCGTTCGGGCTCCGGAAAAAGCTTGATTGTGGCGGCAGCCAGTGTCCTTGCCTTGGCGTGCATGCCATCGGCTTTCGCCTTGCCGACAGGGGGCGTGGTGGTGTCCGGGAGCGCGGATATTTCGACTCAGGGCAATCACATGTCCGTTAACCAGAACACCGATAAGCTGATCACCAACTGGAAGGATTTCAATGTCCAGACCGGTCAATCGGTGACCTTCAATCAGCCCACCAATACTTCGATTGCCTTGAACCGGGTGATCGGTGTCAATGGCAGCATGATCATGGGGACGATCAACGCCAACGGCCAGGTGTTCCTGGTCAACCCCAACGGGGTGGTGTTCGGCAATAACGCTCAAGTGAATGTTGGCGGCCTGGTGGTCTCGACACAGGGCATCGGCAACGAGCAGTTCAATGCCGGCAACTATCAGTTCTCCGGCACCTCCAAGGCAAGAGTCGTCAACCTCGGCAAGATCACCGCCGCTGATGGTGGCAGTGTTGCACTCTTGGCGGCAGACGTTCTCAACAACGGCACCATCACGGCGCAAAACGGCCGTGTGGCATTGGGTGCGGGTGAGGCGTTCACCGTCAGCTTTGACGGCAACAACCTGCTGGATCTGCAAATTGATTCCGCTGCGCTCAATGCTCTGGTAGCCAACGGAGGTCTGCTCAAGGCCGATGGCGGTCACGTTCTGATGACCGCCAAGAGCGCCGGCGCGATGACGCAGACGGTGGTCAACAACACCGGCACGATCGAGGCCAATACCTTGTCGCAAAAGGCCGGTCGCATCACCCTGGACGGCGGTGATGTGGGCATGGTCAACGTCGACGGTGCATTGTTGGCCAATGCCTCGGACGAAGGTAACGGTGGTGTGATCGAAACCCGCGGCGGGATGACTTGGGTGCAAAAAAATGCTCGTGTCTCCACCCAGGCCAACAATGGTCAGACGGGAACCTGGAAGATCGAATCTGAGCAGGTCGCGATTGGCGGGCCCTTAGCCTACTTCGGGATCAATCATGGCGATACCCTGTCGCGGAATCTGGCGACGACCAATATCGAGTTGGCTAGCAGCAAGGGTGATGTCGTGGTGGACGGAGCGATCAACTGGAGCAACGGCAATCAGTTGACCCTCTCTGCGGCCAAGGACATTCAGCTCAATGGCAATCTGACAGCCAATGGGGCCAAGGCCCGGGCCGAACTCAATGCCAATGGGCGCATTGAGCTCAAGGGTAAAGTGCAACTCACCGGGAGCGACAGCAGCCTGGGCCTGAACCACGGTGCTGACCTCACCTTGGGTAAAAACAGCCAGGTGACCCTGTCCGGCAGCGGTGCCGGGTTCGACGCCAACGGGGCCAAGTACGAGGTCATTCAGAACGCTGCGCAGTTGCAGGCAATCGATAAGCGCCTTGATGGCCGCTACGTCTTGGGCGCTGCCCTCAACGGCTCCGGCAGCCTCACCTCGATTGGTGGTGCCGACACGTTCACCGGTGTCTTCAACGGCCTGGGCAACACTATTAGCGGTTTCACCGTCAACAGTAATGGCGGTAATGGCGGTCTGTTCGCCAGTTCCTCGGGCAGCATCAGCAACCTCAAGCTCGCCTCGCTCACCGTCAAGGGGCCAGCCAATAACGAGGGTGCTAGCGCAGTCGGCGGCCTGGTTGGAAGCAACACCGGGAGTATCAGCAACGTCCAAGCCAGCAATCTCCAGGTACGTGCCCTTGACGATCAGGACAACCAGATCGGCGCACTGGTGGGGATCAACCACGGCGGCTCCATCGAGGGTTCATCGGTGAGTGGTTCGGTGGCTGGCAATACCTCCACTTCGGCAGCCGGTGGCCTGGTGGGCCTGAACACGGGCTCCGTGAGCAATAGCCACGCCAATGTTCGGGTCGGGGGCTCCATGGGCGGTCAGGCACCGGTAGGTATGGGCGGCTTGGTGGGGATCAACCAGGGCGGCTCGATCGCTGACTCTTCGAGCTCGGGAATGATCGGGCTGGATAGTAACGCTTACGCTGCCTCCCGAAACCTGGGTGGCCTGGTGGGCTACAACCAGAACGGCAGCATCCTGCGCTCCAGCGCCTCGGGCACCGTAGTGGGGTATTACAGCAACAACGCAGGGGGATTGGTCGGCTTCAACCACTCTGGTCGGATCACTGACTCGTCAGCCAGCGCAATGGTGGTTGGTTTAGGGATGGACACCGCCGGTGGTCTGGTGGGGCTCAACCAGAATGGTGTACTGAGCAACGTCAAGGCCACTGGCGTGGTGCACACACAGTTTGTCTCGAGCGTCGGCAGCGTGGTCGGTAAGAACGTAAAGTGAAATTCGCGTTGCCGGTTCATCCTGCTCCAACACTAAGACCTTGATGAGTAACCGATGAGGAACCCCCGCTAATACCGGGTGTATGCAGGTTCCAGGAGTGTTAGGCCAACCCCTGACGTTCCTGGTATCTGTAGCTTCAAGGCTGCTATCGGCCAACAGGCGCCGCCCTGCGGGCAAACTCAAACCGTCAAGGAACAACGCCGCTTTCTCAGCACGAGAAAGCGGCGTTACCGAAGCGTTCGGCCTGATCAAGGGGCGCTATGGGGCCTGTTCTCTTTTCTGATGGCTGGCGGCAGTCAGCCGTTGCTGCATGGCAGTTTTTTCTGAGTGATTTGATGCGACGGGCGCAGTGCCTTGTCAGGGGGGGCTTGGGCGCTTAGCCGTATTCCTGTCGGGGCTGTGCCCCTGCGGATGTTGTGTCGCCTTGCGAAGGTTTGCAGGGTCTTGATGAGTCGATAAGGAATCTTCATGAACAAGATTTACGCGTTGGTGTGGAACCAGGCCCAAGGGTGCTGGAATGTGGCTCACGAGGGCGTGCGTCGCCGTCGTCGCTCAGGTTCCGGCAAGGGGTTGATCGTGGCGGCGGCCAGCCTCCTGGCATTGGCCGGGTTGCCCTCTGCTTTTGCCTTGCCCACCGGGGGGGTGGTGGTGTCCGGCACTGCCGACATCCTTGCCCAGGGCCAGAACATGTTTGTCGATCAGTACACGGACAAACTGATCACCAACTGGAATGACTTCAGTGTTCAGTCCAATCAAGTGGTGAACTTCAATCAGCCCTCCAGTACCTCGATTGCCTTGAACCGGGTCGTCGGCGTCAACGGCAGCAACATCCAGGGGCAGATCAATGCCAACGGCCAAGTGTTCCTGATCAACCCTAATGGAGTGGTCTTCGGCCAGGGCGCGCAAGTGAATGTTGGCGGTCTGATAGCCTCGACCCAGAACATCACTGATAACAACTTCAACGCCGGCCACTACAAGTTTACGGGCGCTTCAACGGCTGAGGTCCTCAACCAGGGTTCCATCACAGTGCCTGACGGTAGAAGCATCACGCTGCTGGGGGCGAAGGTTCGCAACGAAGGCATGATCAAGGCGCAGGAAGGGAACGTGGCGTTGGGAGCAGGCAACAGTTTCACTGTTAGCCTTGACGCTAACAACCTGCTGGATCTTCAAGTGGATGCCGCAGCGATCAACGCTCTGGTGAGCAACACGGGTCTGCTCAAGGCCGATGGTGGACAGGTACTGATGACTGCCGATGCCGGAATGGTGTTTCAGACGGTGGTCAATAACCAGGGCTCCATCGAGGCCAATACCCTGTCGCAAAAAGCCGGCCGGATCATTCTGGATGGCCGCGTCTCGGGCATAGTCAACGTTGGCGGTTCATTGTCGGCCCATGCCCTGGGGACCGAAGGTAATGGCGGCGTAGTCGAGACCCGAGGGACTTTTACCATAGTGCATGAGGATACCCGGGTGAATACTCAGGCCAGCAATGGGCAAACGGGAACCTGGAAGGTCGGTAGCCTGGAGGTCAAGGTTGGCGGGGGCCCTGCAAGTTACTGGAACGCCATTCAGGACTATACCTTGGCAAGTAACCTGGACACGACCAATGTCGAGCTGGCCAGCACCGGAGGGAGTCTGGTGCTGACCGGGCCGGTTTCCTGGAACAGTGGCAACCAATTGACCCTCTCATCGGTCAAGGACATTCAAATCAATGGCAGCCTCAGGGGCGAGGGCGCCAATACCCGGGTCGAGTTGAACGCCAAGGGCAACATCAAGCTTGACGGTCATGTCGAACTGACCGGGCGCAACAGCGGTCTCGGGCTGAACCACGCTGGTGATTTCTCCACGGGCAAGGATGGCAAGGTCACCCTGTCCGGTAGCGATGCCCGGTTCAACGACAACGGTGCAGCGTACAAGGTCATTCAGAACGCCGCGCATTTGCAGGGGATCAACAACGGTTTGAGTGGTCGCTATGTGCTGGGTAATACCATCAACGGCAGTGACAGCTTCACGTCCATTGGCGGCAGTCAGGCGTTTACCGGAGTCTTCGATGGCCTGGGTAACACCATCAGCGGTTTCACGGTCAACAGCAATGGCCCCCATGGAGGACTGTTCGCCAGTTCGTCCGGCAGTATCAGCAATCTCAAGCTCGCCTCGATGAACATCTACGGTCCAACTTATACCTCCGGCTCCAGTGCCATCGGCGGTTTGGTCGGGCTCAACAGCGGAAAGATTGCCAACGTCAGCACCAGCAATCTTCAGGTGAGCATCAGAAGTGGTAACCCCTATGCCCTCGGAGCGCAGGGCGGTGTAGGCGGGCTGGTTGGCGTCAACAAAGGGCGCATTACCGATTCTTCAAGTGCGGGCTCCGTTGACAGTGGTAGAGAGGGTTACTCCAAAAGTCTGAATCTGGGCGGGTTGGTGGGCAATAACCAGGGCGGCAGCATTGAGCGCTCCAACTCTTCGGCAATCGTAGTCGGTTATGCACAAACCAATGTAGGGGGGCTGGTTGGCGTCAATCAGTCTGGCGTTATCAAGGACTCGTCGGCCAGCGGCCAGGTAGTCGGTTTAGGACCTGCCACCGTGGGTAGTGTGGTAGGTGTCAACCGGAAGAAGCTGGCTTTTTAACCGGGTTGCCCCCTTGTCTCTGTGCGCTTGACTCATGACCCCTGTGTCCCTTGTGGATCAGGGGTCTTTTCGTTGTGCCTGAACATCTCCCGGGCCTGATCCCGGGATTCAACGGTGCAGACTGCCTCAGACGCCGAGGCTTTCCAGATCCCGGGCCAGCATCACCAGTTGGTGGGCCAGGGAGCTTTCGAGTTTTTCGCTGGACAGCTGGAAGCTCGGGGCGCCGCAGGTCAGGGCCATGATGCTGCCGTCGGCCAGGCGCAGTGGCACGCCGGCACCGTTGACGTTGCGGTCCCACTCGCCCAGTGACAGGCAGAAGCCGAACTCTTCGTATTCACGGAAGGAGTCTTCCAGGGATTTTTCCAGGGCAGGCCATTCATCACCGAGCTTTTTCGCCACTTCCCCCAACAGATGGTCACGCTCGATTTTCGGCGTGGCGGCCAGGTAGGCGCGCCCGGCGGCGCTGGTGGCCAGGGGCAGGCGCAGCCCGGGCTCCATGCGCAGGCTGGCGACTTCCGGCGGGCGGCTGCTGTCGACGTGGATCATCGACAGGCGATCGCGGCAAGTCAGGCTGACGGTGGTGTTGGTGCGGCGCGAGAACTCGTCCATGAACGGCTTGCCCAGCTGGCGCACCCGCAGGCTGGCGGAGTAGGCGTAGCCCAGGGCCAGTACCGCTGAATCCAGCTGGTACTTCTCCAGGTCCTGGTTGTACTTGAGGTAGCCCAGTTGCGTCAGGGTGTAGGTCAGGCGCGACACCGTGGGCTTGGGCAGGCCGGTGATGCGCGCGATGTCCTGGTTGCCGCGTACCGCGTGACCGTGGGTAAAGGCCCGCAGGACTTCCAGGCCTCGGGCCAGGGCTTCGACGAACTTACGGTCTTTGGGCGCTTGTTCCGGGGAGTCGTTCGGGTCTTGCATGGGGTCTTCCGGTAGGGGCTGGTGCCGGGCGCAATGCCGGTTGACCACGCAGCGGATTCGTGGAAACAAAGGAAAAATGTTATCCCGGAACCGCCGCAATTGAAATCTGCGATTCCCTGACGAAACCCGATTCCGTTCCTGACGCCATCACCGGCCAATCAAGGGCACGCCACAACCTCAGTGGCTGCCGCGCGCAGGCGGCCGCGCTTGAACACCCCTTCGGCGCTGGCCAGCAGGCGGTCCTGGGCATCCAGCAGGTCGCAGCTGGCCATGAAGATCTTGGCCCCGCCGCCACGCAGACGGGCCACGGCCCGGACCTCGGTGGCCGGTGGGATCGCGGCCATGTAGTTGATGTTCAGGGACAGGGTCAGGGCCAGCCGCCACTGGGCGGGGTCGGCATGCCAGGTGCCGCTCATGCCCATGGCGGTGTCGGCCAGGGAGGCGATGACACCGCCGTGCAGATTCCCGGCCTGGTTGAGGTGATGAGGTTGGACGGTGACCGCGATGACGGTTTGCGCCTGCTGGTATTCCCGCAGGTTCAACCCGAGATGGGCCGCGAATCCGCTGAACAGGCCTTGCAGCATCGAAACTTCGGGTACGGCACTCATGGGCGATGGCTCTTGGGTCAGTCCCGGTCGGGTGTCCTGGAGGGCAGGTGTTCCCCGTGGCCAGGCAGCAGTGATTGTTCTGATTGTGTTTCGCAGGGCAAATGGCTCGTTGAAATGCAGGATGTCAGCGAATATTCTACTGGTCAATATGGAATGTTATTTCGCACAGCGGAATATAAGTGGTTGAAAATCACGCCCCGCATGGGGCAGGATCGATCCGGGGCGGTGGCCCATCAACGTGCGGCCTGGCTGGCCAGCCGGCACCGGATGACGCTGTCCATGGCTGTTCCCTCGATCATTCCCGGGCTTGAAGGAGTCTTCCATGTCCACCGCTCGTACCCAGCGCCCCCATCACCGTGTCTGGCCCAAGCGCCTGCCCCTGGCCTTGTCGGTGCCGGCCACCTCGCTCTGGTTCAACCTGGAGGTGGCGGCCCGGCGTTACCCGGACAAGGTCGCCTACCGGTTTTTCGGCCACACGCTGAGCTTTGCCCAGTTGCAGGCCGAGGCCCTGGCGCTGGCCGGCTGGTTGCAGGGCGAAGGGGTCGAGCCCGGTGACCGGGTGGCGCTGTACCTGCAGAACTGCCCGCAATTCATCGTCGCCTGCTACGCCATCCTGCGGGCCAATGCGGTGCTGGTGCCGGTCAACCCGATGAACAAGGTGCAAGAGCTGAGCTACCAGCTCGGCGATGCCCAGGCGCGGGTACTGATCTGCGCCGCGGACCTGGCGCCCATCGCCCAGGCGGCGAATGCCAGCCTCGAACCCGAGCAGCGACTGCACCGGGTCCTGGTGACCCGCTACAGCGATGCCATGCCGGCGCCGGCGGACATGCACCCGGCGGAGGTCGCCAGCGCCGAGATCGATGCCTGGCTGCGCAGCGAGCCAGCGCTGCCCGAGGGCTATCAGCGCTGGAACGAGGCCCTGGCACAGGCCTGCTGCCCCGGCCCGCACACTGCCCAGGCCGATGACCTGGCGCTGCTGCAATACACCTCGGGCACCACCGGCCATCCCAAGGGCTGCATGCACACCCATCGCAGCCTGATGAGCAACGCGGTCAGCGGCAGCTGGACCCAATCCACCGTGGAGTCGGTGGGCCTTGGGGTCGTGCCGTTCTTCCACATCACCGGCCTGGTGTGCTTTGTCCTGCGGGCGGTGTTCGATGCCACCAGTACGGTGATCATGCCGCGCTGGGATCGGGAGCTGGCCGGGCGGCTGATCTCGCGGTACCGGGTGACCCACTGGACCTGCATCCCGACCATGGTCATCGACCTGTTCGCCAGCCCCCATTACCAGGACTTCGAATTGTCGAGCCTGGTGCATATCAACGGTGGCGGGGCGGCGATGCCCGAGGCGGTGGCGCAGCGCCTGCGCCAGGAGTTCGGCCTGACTTTTCTCGAAGGCTACGGCCTCACCGAAACCGCCGCCGCCAGCCATGGCAACCCCCCTGAGCGGGCCAAGCTGCAATGCCTGGGCATGCCGTTCTTTGGCGTCGATTCACGGGTCGTGGACCCGCGCACCCTGGAGGAACTTGCACCCGGCGAGGTGGGGGAAATCATCACCTTTGGCCCGATGCTGTTCAAAGGCTACTGGCGCAACCCTGAAGCTACCGAGGCGGCGTTCGTCGAGTTCGAGGGCAAGCGTTTCCTGCGCACCGGCGATCTGGGGCACATGGATGAGGAGGGCTATTTCTTTCTCACCGACCGCCTCAAGCGAATGATCAACAGCAGCGGCTTCAAGGTCTGGCCGGCGGAAGTGGAGGCGCTGCTGTTCAAGCACCCGGCGGTGCACGAAGCCTGTGTCATCGCCACCCGGGACGCCTACCGCGGGGAAAGCGTCAAGGCCCTGGTGGTGCTGCGCAGCGAGGCCCGGGGCCACACCGCCAGCGAAGAGATCATCGCCTGGGCGCGCGAGCACATGGCCGCCTACAAGGTGCCGCGTGTGCTCGAGTTCGTCGACAGCCTGCCCAAGTCCGGCTCCGGCAAGGTGATGTGGCGCGTGCTCCAGGATCGCGAGGCGACCCATAGCTGAAGAGTGATTTCCCAGGCGGGCCAACCCGCGACTGCGTCGGAGACGACAATGACTACAACAACAATAACGGTCCAGGATCCCCACGCCTCACCCGAGCATGCCCGGCAGCTCGACACGCTGTACGCCAGGATCCGCTGGCGCCTGCTGCCGCTGTTGATGCTGTGCTACATGGTGGCCTTTCTGGACCGGGTGAACATCGGCTACGCCCAGTTGCAGATGAAGCAGACCCTGCCGTTCGGCGATGCGGTGTATGGCCTGGGGGCGGGGATCTTCTTCATCGGCTACTTCATCTTCGAAGTGCCCAGCAACCTGATGCTCAAGCGCAGCGGCGTGCGCAAGACCCTGTTGCGGATCATGTTCTGCTGGGGCCTGGTGGCCGCGGCGATGATGTTCGTCAGCACCCCGATGCAGTTCTACGTTCTGCGTTTTCTTTTGGGGGCCTTCGAGGCCGGGTTCTTCCCCGGGGTGATCCTGTATTTCACCTACTGGTTCCCGGCGCCGCGCCGGGGGCAGGTGATCGCCATCTTCATGACCGCCGCCGCGGTCGCCGGGCTGATCGCCGGGCCGGTCTCGGGCAGCATCCTCAAGTACCTGGACGGCGCGGTCGGCCTGCACGGCTGGCAATGGATGTTCATGATCCAGGGGCTGCCGGCCAGTGTCCTGGGGGTAGTGGCTTTTTTCTATCTGCAGGACAGCCCGGCCCGGGCCCGCTGGCTCAGCCCCGGGGAAAAGCGCCTGCTGGACGCCGACATGGCCCAGGATCTGGCGAACGCCCGGGACAAATCCCAGGACAGTCTGGCGCAGATGTTTCGCGACCCCAGGATCTACCTGCTGTCCACGGCCTATTTCATGTTCCTGGGCGCCACCTACATGCTGGTGTTCTGGATGCCGAGCCTGATCCAGGGCTGGGGCAGCAAGGACCTGTTGCAGGTCGGGCTGATCACCGCGATCCCCAATATCGTCGGGATCGTCGGCATGGTGCTGATCGGGCAGCACTCCGACAAGCACCGGGAGCGGCGCTGGCACTTCGTCGGCTGCATGGCCATCGCGGTGTTCGGCCTGGCGGTCACCACCTTGCTCAACGGCCACCTGCTGCTGTCGGTTACGGCCCTGGGTTTTGCCTACGTGGGGATCAAGGCCGGCACGCCGATCTTCTTCGCCCTGGTCAGCGAGTACCTGTCGGTGGCGGCCACCGCCGGGGGCATTGCCTTCATCAGCAGCCTGGGCAACCTCGGCCCGGCGGTCACACCCTGGCTCAACGGGGTGATCAACAGCCATACCGGCGGCCACGTGTCGAGCATGTACCTGGGGATTGTCATGTACCTGCTGGCGGGCGGGCTGGTACTGGTGACCGCGCGCATCGCCCGGGTGCCCAAGGTCGCTGCGGTCGTCGCCGAATCATGAACTACCCATTGGATTGCCCAGGAGCCCGAACATGAGCCTGCCGAAGATTCTCACCCAGCATTTGCGCCTGCCAGTGGTGGCCGCGCCGCTATTCATCATTTCCACTCCCGAGCTGGTGATCGCCCAGTGCAAGGCCGGGATCGTCGGTTCCTTTCCTGCGTTGAACGCACGGCCGGCCGAGCGCCTGGGGGAGTGGATCGAGCAGATCACCCAGGCCCTGGCCGAGCACGACCGGCTGCACCCGCAGCGGCCCGCCGCGCCGTTTGCGGTGAACCAGATCGTCCACCGCTCCAATGACCGGCTGGAGCAGGACATGGCGGTCTGCGTGCAGCACAAGGTGCCGATCATCATCACCTCCCTGGGCGCGCGCCCCGAGATCAACCAGGCGGTGCACAGCTACGGCGGCATCGTGCTGCACGACGTGATCAACAATCGTTTTGCGCGCAAGGCCATCGACAAGGGCGCCGACGGCCTGATTGCCGTGGCGGCCGGCGCCGGAGGGCATGCGGGCACCCAGTCGCCGTTTGCCCTGGTGCAGGAAATCCGCCAATGGTTCGATGGCCCGCTGCTGCTTTCCGGGGCCATTGCCTCGGGGCGTTCGATCCTCGCGGCCCAGGCCCTGGGGGCGGACCTGGCCTACATCGGCTCGGCCTTTATCGCCACCCAGGAGGCCAACGCGGTGGCGGGCTACAAGCAGATGATCAGCCAGTCGACGGCCGAGGATATCGTCTACACCAACCTGATCACCGGGGTGCACGGCAATTACCTGAAGGCCTCGCTGGTGGCCGCGGGGCTGGACCCCGATGACCTGCCCAGCAGCGATCCCTCGCAGATGAACTTCGGCGCAGACAGGCACAAGCCCAAGGCCTGGAAGGAGATCTGGGGCTGTGGCCAGGGGATTGGCGTGGTTGACGGCGTACCGAGCGCCGGAGACTTGGTGGCGCGCCTGGGCAGGGAGTATCAGCAGGCCTGCCAGGGGTTGCGCACCCGGTTGCTGTAACGCGCAAGTGGGAAGGGGAGGCTGCCGGCAATGGCCGGCAGCGTCGTTTTCGCGATCTACCAGATCTTGTGGATGAGGCTCAGGGCGTGGCCGCGGTAGGCCAGGGTCTCCATGACCTCCAGGTAGCGGTTGTCGACCTCGGACACGCCCTTGCCGGGCGCCGCGCTGATGCGGCGCCAGGCTTTGCTTGGGTTCAGCAGGGGGATTGAGCGCAGCGTCGGGCAGCGCGCTGCGCACCGGGCAAGGAAGGCGGCGACACCTGCTGCCCTTGCGACAGGCTCAGGTGGCCGCCCGGGCCGCAATTCATGGGGCCTATTGCTTGCCGAGGGCGATGTAGCGTTGCAGGTGGTGATCCTCGTCCCCCAACTGATGGTCGATCATCACCAGCCGCTTGGCGTAATGGGCCAGGGGCAGCTCCCAGGTCATGCCGATGCCGCCGTGCAACTGGATGCATTCTTGCGCCACCAGGGTGCCGATGCGGCCGATGCTGACCTTGGCCGCTGACAGCGCGCGCTCGCGGTCCAGGCGATCGGCCTCCAGGGCCGAGGCGGCATTGATCACCGCCGAGCGCGCTTGTTCGATCTCCAGCAGCAGCACCGCCATGCGATGTTGCAGTGCCTGGAAACTGCCGATCGGGCGGCCGAACTGCTGGCGGGTGCGCAGGTAATCCAGGGTCGCCACTTTGGCCACTTCCATGGCGCCCAGGGCTTCGGCGCACAACGCCAGCACGCCGCGGCCAATGGCCCGCTCCAGGGTGGCATGGCCCTGGTGCAAGGTGCCCAGCAGGGCAGAGCCCGGCACAAGCAGTTGGTTCAGGCGCACCTGCGCCACGGGGCCGCCATCGAGGGTGGCGCTGCCGCGGATCTCCAGGCCCGGGGTATCCCTGGGCACCAGGAACAGCGAAATGCCCTGGCTGTCGTCAATGGCCCCGGCGGTGCGGGCCGACACCACCAGCAACCCGGCCTGCTCGCCGTGCAGCACCAGGCTCTTGGTGCCATCCAGGCGCCAGCCGTCGGCCTGGGGTTCGGCGCGGCAGGCGACCCGGTTGAGTTCGTAGTGGCTGTCGGGTTCGTCATGGGCCAGGGCGGCGATCAGGCTGCCGTCGATGATCTGCGCCAGCTCGATCTTCTGCGTTTCGCTACCGGCGCTGGCGATGGCGTCCCCGGCCAGCACCGCGCTGCCCAGCAGCGGTTCCACCAGCAGCCCGCGGCCCACGGCCTCGAAGACCAGGGCCAGGTCGAAACCACCGCCGCCGTAGCCACCGTCGGCTTCGCTGAACAGGGCGCCGATCACCCCCATCTCTGCCAGCTGCTGCCAGATCCCGGAGTTGAAACCCTGGCTTGACTGCAGGCTCTGCTGGCGTTTTTCCAGGTTGTAGTGCTGGGCGATAAAGCGGTTCAAGCTGTCGCCGAGCATGCGCCGTTCTGCGCTGTGTTCGAAGTTCATGTGCGCACCCTCAGAGCCCGAGAATCATTTTCGAAATGATGTTTTTCTGGATTTCATTGGAGCCGCCGAAGATCGACAGCTTGCGATTGTTGAAGTACTGCGCCGCCGCGCTGCTGGCGAAGGCCGGGCCCAGGTCCATCGCCCCGGTGTCGCCTTCGTCCTGCATGACCCGGGCGGCGGGGCCCATGGCCCGGCGCAGCAGAGCGGTGAGCTCCTGGCGGATTTCCGTGCCGCAGATCTTCAGCATCGAGCTTTCCGCGCCGGGCGCGCCGCCACCGGCCACCGCTGCGATCACCCGCAGGTTGGTGGTCTTCATGTTCTCAAGGTCGATCTCGACCCGGGCCAGGCGTGCAGCGAACTGCGGGTCTTCCAGCAGCGGCCGGCCATTGCGGGTGCGCTGTGCTGCCACGCGCTTGAGGCGTTGCAGCGCGGCCATGGACAAGCCGACCCCGGCAATGTTGGTGCGCTCGTAGGTCAACAGGTACTTGGCACAGGTCCAGCCCTTGTTTTCCTCGCCCACCAGGTTGGCCACCGGCACCCGCACGTCGGTGAAAAACACCTCGTTGATCTCGTGGTCGCCTTCCAGGGTGATGATCGGACGCACCTCGACCCCGGGGCTGGCCATGTCGATCAGCAGGAAGCTGATGCCTTCCTGGGGCTTGGCCTCGCGGTCGGTGCGTACCAGGCAGAAAATCATGTTGGCGTGCTGGCCCAGGGTGGTCCAGGTCTTCTGGCCGTTGACCACATAGTGATCGCCGTCGCGCACGGCCGTGGTCTTGACCGCCGCCAGGTCCGAGCCGGCACCGGGTTCCGAATAGCCCTGGCACCACCAGTGGCGGCCGTCGAGGATGCGCGGCAGCCAGTAGTCTTGCTGCTGTGGGGTGCCGTACTTGATCAGCACCGGGCCCAGCATGTTGACCCCGAACGGCACGATGCGCGGCGCGTTGGCCAGGCCGCATTCGAGTTCGAAGATGAATTTCTCCACGGCGCTCCAGCCCGGCCCGCCAAAGGCCTCGGGCCAGTGGTTGGCCAGCCAGCCGCGGGTGTTGAGGGTCGAATGCCAATGCTCCATGTCGGCCTTGGACAGGCGTTCGCCATTGGCCACCTTGTCACTCAGTTCGCTGGGCAAGTGTTCGGCGAGGAAGGCCTGCACCTGATTGCGGAAGGCTTCTTCTTGGGGGGTGAAACTCAGGTCCATGTCGGCGTCCTCAATAGATTTCGAACAGCGCGGCGGCGCCCATGCCGCCGGCAATGCACATGCTGACCACGGCGTACTTGACCCCGCGGCGCCGACCTTCGAGCAGCACATGGCCGGCCAGGCGCGCACCGGTCATGCCGAACGGGTGGCCGAGGGCGATGGCCCCGCCGTTGACGTTCAGGCATTCATCGGCGACGCCCAGCCGCTGCTGGCAATAGAGCGCCTGGGAGGCGAAGGCTTCGTTGAGTTCCCAGAGGCCGATGTCGTCCACCTTGAGGCCGTGCCGGGCCAGCAGCCGGGGTACGGCGAACACCGGGCCGATGCCCATTTCGTCGGGTTCGCAACCGGCCACCGCCATGCCACGGAACACACCCAGCGGTTGCAGGTTGGCGCGGGCCGCTTCACGGGCCTCCATCAGTACGCAGGCCGAGGCGCCGTCGGACAGTTGCGAGGCGTTGCCGGCGCTGATGAAGCGCTGCGGGCCCAGCACCGGTTCCAGTTTGGCCAGGGCCTCGTAAGTGCTCCCCGGGCGGTTGCAGGTGTCGGCGTCCACCGTGACCTGGTGCTGGCTGACCTCGCCGCTCTGCTTGTCGGTCACGGCCATGGTGGTGGTGCAGGGAATGATTTCCTCGCGGTAGTGCCCGGCCCGTTGCGCCGCTTCGGTCTTGTGCTGGCTGCGCAGCGAGAAACGGTCCTGGGCCTCGCGGCTGATGCCGTAGCGCGCGGCGACGATGTCCGCGGTCTCGATCATCGGCAGGAACAGCTCCGGCTTGTGCTGCACAAGCCAGGGATCGAGATCCGGGTCGTCGCTGCCGCGGCCGCGGATCTGCGAGATGCTTTCCACGCCACCGGCAATGATGGCGGGGGCGCCATCGACCACGATACGTCCGGCGGCCATGGCGATGGCCTGCAAGCCGGAGGCGCAGAAGCGGTTCACCGTGGTGCCGGCGATGCCGATGGGCAGGCCGGCGCGGACCACCGCCAGGCGCGCGACGTTGCGCCCGGTGGTGCCTTCGCCGTAGCCACAACCGAGGATGGCGTCCTCGATCAGCCCCGGGTCGATGCCGGCCCGTTCCACGGCGGCGCGTACCGCGAAAGCGGCGAGGGTCGGGCCGGGAGTGATGTTGAATTCGCCGCGGTGGGCCTTGGTCAGGGGCGTGCGTGCGGTGGATACGATGACGGCTTCGCGCATGGCGCGTGCTCCTTGAGTCAATGGCTGTGGTTGAGGCTGTCGAAGTTCTCGCCGCGCTCCACCAACTGCTCCAGCAGTGGCGAGGCTTTCCAGAACAGCGGGTCTTGTTCGGCGAATTCGCGGATGTCCGCCAGCACCTGGGGCAGGCCGTACTGGTCGGCGTACTTGAGCGGGCCACCGCGATAGCGCGGGAAGCCGTAGCCATGGATAAAGGTGATGTCCACATCCAGGGGGCGCAGGGCGATGCCTTCGTGCACCACGTTGGCGCCTTCGTTGATCATCGCCGCCATGTAGCGCCGCAGGATCTCCGGGTTGCCGAAGGGGCGGGGCGTGATGCCGGCCCGGGCCCGCTCGGCGTCGATGATGGCCAGGACTTCCGGGTCCTGGGTGGCGCTGCGCGGGCCCTGGGCATAGAGGTAGTAGCCACGGCCGGTCTTTTGTCCGAACCAGCCGCGCTCGCACAGGCGGTCGGCAATCTGCACGTAGCGCGCGTTGGGATTGCGGGTGGCGGCCTTGCGTTTGCGCGTCGCCCAGCCGATGTCGCCGCCGGCCAGGTCGGCCACCTGGAAGGGCCCCATGGGGAAGCCGAAGTCGCGCAGGGCCTGGTCGATCTGATAGGGCGAAGCGCCGTCTTCCATCATGTAGTCCGCCGCCTGGCGGTAGACCGCGAGGATCCGGTTGCCGATGAAACCATCGCAGACCCCGGCACGCACCGGCACCTTGCGCAGTTTCTTCGCCAGTTCGAAGGCCGTGGCCACCACGTCCGGTGCGACCTTGGCCGGGACCACGATCTCCAGCAGCTTCATGATGTTGGCGGGGGAGAAGAAGTGCAGCCCGATGACATCGGCAGGCCGCGAGACGCTGTCGGCGATGGCGTTGAGGTCCAGGTAGGAGGTGTTGCTGGCCAGCACCGCGCCAGGTTTGCATACCCGGTCCAGTTCCTTGAACACCGCCTGCTTGGCGGCCATGTCCTCGAACACCGCTTCGATCACCAGGTCGGCCCGGGCCAGGTCCTGGTAGTCCAGGCTGGTGCGGAAGCGGGCCAGGGTCGCGGCCTTGCCGGCGGCGTCCAGGCGGCCTTTTTCGATCAGCCCGTCATAGACCTTCTCGACGTTGCCCCGGCCGCGGTCCAGGGCCTGCTGGTCGCGCTCGATCATGGTGACCTGCAGGCCGGCGTCGAGGGCCGAGACAGCGATGCCGGCGCCCATGGTGCCGCCGCCGACCACGGCCACCTGTTCGATGGGGCGGGGCTGGGCGATACGGGTTTCCGGGGCCTTGAGCACTTCGCGCTCGGCGAAAAAGGCGTGTACCAGCCCGGCACGCTGCGGGCTGTCGAGGCATTCCTGGAACAGCCGGCGTTCTTCCTCCAGGCCTTGATCGAAGGGCCGGTCAAGGGCCACCTCGACCGCACGAATGATGTTCTGCGGCGACAGCAGGCCCTTGGCCTTGTGCGTGAGCTGTTCGCGGGCGGCGTTGATCTGTTCGCGTTGCAGATGCTGATCGCCCAGGGCCCGGGCGTCCCGGGTGCGCCGCACGCCGGCATGGCTGTCCACCAGCTCGCGGGCATAGGCCAGGCCGGCAGCCAGGGCATCCTCACCCTCCGCCAGGCGGTCCACCACCCCCAGGTCGAGGGCCTCCCGGGCATTCAGGTGACGGCCGCTGAGCATCAGTTCCAGGGCCGCCCGGGCACCGATCAGGCGTGGCAGGCGCTGAGTGCCACCGGCCCCGGGCAGCAGGCCGAGCAGCACTTCCGGCAGGCCGAGGCGGGCGCTGCCCAGGGCCAGGCGGTAGTGGGCCGCCAGGGCCACTTCCAGGCCGCCTCCCAGTGCCACGCCCTGGATGGCCGCCACCACCGGTTTGGCGCTGTCCTCGATGCGCTTGACCACCGCTGGCAATGCCGGGGCCTGGGGCGTCTGGCCGAATTCGCGAATATCGGCGCCGCCACAGAAGTGGCGCCCGGCGCCGACCAGCAGGATGGCGGCCACCGTCGGATCGTCGGCGGCGCTGTCCATGGCGGCCAGCAGCCCGCGCCTGACCTCCACGCCAAGGGCGTTCACCGGCGGGTTGTCGAGGGTCAGGACCAGGATGTTGCCGTGCAGGGCGGATGCCACAGAGGGCTGGGCGGTGTCGCGACTCATTGCAGCAGTCTCCGGAGGAAAGGGCAGCGTGAGGCCGATGGTTGCCCAGAGGGCTCCGGGCGCTGAACGGAAATCAGGATTGGATTCCGCTGTTTGAATCGGCTGGTGAAAATAATCCTGTCATCAATAAATTAGTGGGTCAATACGGAATAGTATTTCGCAGTGCGGAATAGAAAGATTCTTTTTACTTGATTTAAGCCCTTGATTGCTTCAGAGACGTGAGGATGAATATTTGACATATTTGATTTGTGATCACATATTGCTGCCCACAAGAATCACAACACAGGTGTCACCCCCATGTCCGAAGGTCCTATCCCCCTGCCTACCTTGCGTCAGGTTTCTCGCGATACCTTGCAGGAACAGGTGTATCGACAGATTCGCGAAGCCTTGATGAGTGGCCGATTCCAGCCCGGCCAGAAACTGACCATTCGTGGCCTGGCCGAAGCCCTGGGTTCCAGCCCGATGCCGGTGCGCGAAGCCTTGCAGCGCTTGAGTGCGGAAAATGCCTTCGAGGTCACGGAAACCTCCCGCCTGCGGGTACGCATGATGACGGTGGAGCGCCTGCGGGAAATCCGTGATGCACGGGTGGCCCTGGAGGGGCTGCTGGCGGAAAAGGCCGTGCAGCATCTGCACAAGGCCGATATGCAGGAGATCGCCGATCTCTGCCGGCAGATGCAGAAGGCCGCCGACGAGGTGGATGTCTCCCGCTACCTGTGGACCAACTTCGCTTTCCACCGGCGCATCTATGCGGTGGCCCGGGCCGAACTGACCATGGCCGCCGTGGAGAACTTCTGGCTGCACATGGGCCCCTGCTTCGCCCTGGTGGCGCCGGACAAGGCCCACCTGCAACGTTCCATGGAAGCCCACAACCGAATCGTCGACGCCCTGGTCGCCGGCGATGGCCCGGCGGCGCGAGCGGCGGTCACCGACGACATCATGCAGGCGGCGGATTCCCTGGGCCGCCTGCTGGCCAAGAGCGACGGTGCAGCACAGCGTAAAGGAGGCCGGGCATGAGCATCCTTCAGCGTTTGCAGCCTTATCCGGGCTTGCGGGTGATGATTTCCGGTGGCGCGGCGGGCATCGGTGAAGTGCTGGCCGCTGCCTACCTTGAAGCCGGCGCCCAGGTGCATGTGTGCGATGTCAGTGAAGCGGCCCTGGCGGCCTTTCGCGATCGCTACCCCGAGGCCCTGGCAACCCGTACCGATGTCGCCGACCCGGCGCAGATCGAAGCCTTGTTCAAGCTTCAGGTGCAGCACTTCGGTGGCCTCGATGTGCTGGTCAACAACGCCGGCATTGCCGGGCCGACCGCGGGCATCGATGCCGTCAGCGATGCCGACTGGCAGCGCACCATCGATATCAACCTGACCGCGCAATACCGCTTCGCCCACCACGCGGTGCCCCTGCTCAAGGCCTCGGACAAGGCCCACCTGCTGCACATCGCCTCCGTGGCCGGGCGCCTGGGCTACGCCTGGCGCACGCCTTATGCCGCTACCAAATGGGCGATTGTCGGGTTGATGAAGTCTTTGGCGGCGGAGCTGGGTGCCAGCGATATCCGGGTCAACGCGCTGTTGCCGGGGATAGTCGAGGGGCCGCGGATGGAGGCGGTGATCCAGGCCCGGGCCGAACAGACCGGGGTACCGGTGGCGCAGATGCGCGAGCAGTACCTGGAGAAGATCTCCCTCAAGCGCATGGTCAGTGCCGAGGACGTGGCGGCCATGGCGCTGTTCCTCTGTTCGCCGGCGGCATGCAACGTCACCGGCCAGGCGATCAGCGTCGACGGCAACGTCGAATACCTCTAGCCCCCGCCGGCTGGCCGCGCCTGCGAGGACCGCCGGCGCTGAAACCTGTAGCGACACCCTGGGATTTTTTTCATCAAGAATAAAAGTCGGAGTACCGTCATGCCTGGAAAAACACCCGTCATCATCACTTGCGCCGTTACCGGTGCCATTCATACCCCGTCCATGTCGCCCCACCTGCCGATCACGGCCGGGGAGATCGCCGCCGAGGCCATCGCCGCCGCGGAAGCCGGGGCGGCCATCGTCCACCTGCACGCCCGGGACCCGGAGGACGGCCGGCCGAGCCAGGACCCCGAGCTGTTCCGGCGCTTCCTGCCGCAGATCAAGGCCGCCTGCGACGTGGTGATCAACCTCACCACCGGCGGCGCGCCGACCATGGGTGTCGAGGAGCGCCTGCAACCGGTGCTGGAGTTCAAGCCGGAACTGGCCTCGCTGAACATGGGCTCGATGAACTTCGGCCTGTACGAAATGCTCAACCGCTTCACCGAGTTCAAGCACGACTGGGAGCGGCCGTACCTGGAGGAAAGCGACGACCGGATTTTCCGCAATACCTTCCGCGATATCGCCCATATCCTCAGCGCCTGTGCCGAGAACCGCACGCGCTTCGAGATCGAGTGCTACGACATCGGCCACCTCTACACCGCTGCGCATTTCCTGGAGCGCGGCCTGCTCAAGGCGCCACTGTTCATCCAGTCGGTGTTCGGCCTGCGGGGCGGCATCGGCGGCCACCCCGAGGACCTGGCACACATGCGCCGCACCGCTGACCGGCTGTTCGGCGATGCCTATCACTGGTCGATCCTCGGCGCCGGGCGCAACCAGATTCCCCTGGCGACCATGGGCCTGGCCATGGGCAGCCATGCCCGGGTCGGCCTGGAGGACTCGCTGTGGGACGGCCCCGGCAAGCTGGCGGCGAGCAACGCCGACCAGGTACGACGCATCCGCAGCGTCATCGAGGCCCTGGGCGGCCGGGTGGCGACGGCGGACGAAGCCCGCACCCTGCTCGGGCTCAAGGGGCGCGACCAGGTCGCGTTCTAAGCCCTGCTGGCCTGCTGCCGGCGCCTTCCGGGCGCTGGCGATCCCGCATAACAATTACAAAGGGATATGCCCATGAACACTGCAACCGCCGCGTCGCCCCGGGACCCGCAACAACTGACCCGGCTGATGTTCCTCAAGCTGATGCCGCTGCTGATCGCGGCCTATGTCCTGAGTTTTCTCGACCGCACCAATATCGCCCTGGCCAAGCATCAGCTGGATGTGGACCTGGGGATTTCCGCCGCGGCCTACGGGCTGGGGGCCGGACTGTTCTTCCTCACCTATGCGCTGTCCGAAGTGCCGAGCAACCTGATCATGCACAAGGTCGGCGCGCGCTTCTGGATCGCCCGGATCATGGTGACCTGGGGGCTGATCTCCGCCGCCATGGCTTTCGTCCAGGGCGAGACCTCCTTCTATGTGCTGCGCCTGCTGCTGGGGATCGCCGAGGCCGGGCTGTTTCCCGGGGTCATGCTGTACCTGACCTACTGGTTCGACCGCCAGCAGCGGGCCCGGGCCACCGGCTATTTCCTGCTGGGGGTGTGCCTGGCCAATATCATTGGCGGCCCGCTGGGCGCGGCGCTGATGAAGATGGACGGCCTTTTGGGCTGGCACGGCTGGCAGTGGATGTTCCTGCTCGAAGGCCTGCCGGCGGTGTTCTTCGCCTGGGTGGTATGGCGGCGCCTGCCGGACCGCCCGAGCCGTGCTCCCTGGCTGAGCGCCGAGGAAGCGGCGGCCATCGAACAGCGCCTGGCCCGGGAAGCCGACGAGGGCGCGGGGCAGGGAGGGCACTCGTTCCGGCAATGCTTCACGCCACAGATCCTGCTGGCGATCTTTGTCTACTTCTGCCATCAGATCACCATCTACACCGTGATCTTTTTCCTCCCCAGCATCATCGGCAAGTACGGCAACCTGAGCATCATGAGCGTTGGCCTTTTGACCTCGCTGCCCTGGATCGCCGCAGCCGTCGGGGCTATCGCCTTGCCCCGGCTGGCCAACAGCCCGCAACGCTCGCGGCGCCTGCTGGTCTGTGGCTTGCTGGTGATGGCGGCGGGGCTGTCGATCGCGGCGTTTTCCGGGCCGGTGTTCAGCCTGCTGGGGTTCTGCGTGGCGGCGCTGATGTTCTTCGTGGTGCAGTCGATCATCTTCCTGTACCCGGCTTCACGGCTCAAAGGCGCGGCGTTGGCGGGTGGCCTGGGCTTCGTCAATTCCTGCGGGCTGCTGGGCGGTTTTGTCGGCCCTTCGGTGATGGGCGCGATCGAGATGAGCACCGGCAATGCCATGAATGGCCTCAAGGTGATTGCCCTGGTGCTGCTGGTGGCGGCATTGGCGGCCCTGCGTTTGCGCCAGGGCCAGGAGGACCGCAGTGAGCAAAGGGCGAGTGGGCTGGCGAGAAACTCCGCCTGAGGTCTGCCCGGGGGCGGCGTCGCTTGGCAGATCTTGCCTGGACGCCAGCCCTCCGGCCTTTCTACACTGCTTCCCGTCTGGGGACCGGGGGCAACATCAATGAATCGCAATGAACTGCGCAAGGCCGATATCAACCTGATGGTGGTGTTCGAGGCGCTGATGCTCGAGCGCAATGTCACCCGGGTGGCGGAGAAGCTGTTCCTCGGCCAGCCCACCATCAGTTCCGCGCTCAACCGCCTGCGGGCGATGTTCAACGACCCGCTGTTCATTCGCGTCGGCCATCGCATGGAGCCCACGGCTCGTGCCGAGCAGATCATCCAACACCTGTCGCCGGCCCTGGACGCACTGTCCTCGGCCCTGAGCCTGACCCACGATTTCGATCCCGCCAGCAGCACCATGACCTTTCGCATCGGCCTGTCCGACGACGTCGAGTTCGGCCTGCTGCCCCCCCTGCTGCGGGCCCTGCGCCAGGAAGCGCCGCAAGTGGTGGTCGTGGTGCAGCACGTGGACTACTGGCGGATTCCCGACCTCCTGGCGTCCGGCGATATCACCGTGGGCATCAGCCAGACCCGCGGCCTGCCGGCCAACGCCAAGCGCAAGCTGCTGCGGCATATCCAGCCCAGCGTGCTGCGGGCAGATGCCAGCGACACACCGCTGACCCTCGACGAGTACTGCGCGCGGCCCCATGTGCTGGTGTCCCACACCGCCAATGTCGCCGGCTTCGCCGATGAGTGGCTGGCGGAGATCGGCCGCACCCGCCAGGTCGTGTTGTCGGTGCCCCAGTACAGCTCGCTGCCGGCCCTGCTCGCCGGCACCAAGCTGATCGCCAGCCTGCCCGACTATGCCGCCGCCGCCATGGCCGCCTCGGGGCAGCTGTACTGCGAGCCGTTTCCGTTCAAGACCCCGACCCTGGACCTGTCCATGGTCTGGCTCAGCCATGTGGACACCGACCCCGCCGAACGCTGGCTGCGCTCGCGGCTGGAAGCCTTCATGAGCGAGCGGGCGCCCCTCGCGAGCTAATCGCGCCTGGTAGCCGCTGCCGCAGGCTGCGATGGACCGCGCAGCGGGGCCCCAAAGCTGCCCATGCGGTCTGCCTGGCGGATCGGGTGGGGGCCTTGCCAGTCCTGCGGACCGGGTCGCAGCCTGTGACAGCGGCGCAGTGAACGGAGGCCGCCAGCTTGGCATAGGCACAGGGGGCTGCTTTGCTGTGTGGATCGTCTGTTGAAACATTGATCGGTGGAGTGTGCCCATGAGTCGTTCCCGTTCCCTGTTGCGTGGGCGTGGCAGCCACGACAGCGGCAAGGTTGGCATGGTCGAGCTGTTCTTCGACCTGGTGTTCGTGTTTGCCGTGACCCAGCTGTCCCACTCCCTGCTGGCTCATCTGTCCCTGGGCGGAGCGCTGCAGGTGGCGTTGCTGATGGTGGCGGTGTGGTGGGTGTGGATCTTCACCTCGTGGATCACCAACTGGCTGGACCCGGAAGCCCTGCCGATCCGCCTCGGCCTGTTCGTGCTGATGGTGGCCGGGTTGCTGCTGTCGTCGTCGATTCCCCAGGCCTTCGGCGAGCGTGGGCTGCTGTTCGCCGGCGCCTATGTGTTCATGCAGGTGGGGCGCACCGCCTATTCGCTGTGGGCGGTGCGCGGCGAGCCGCTGAACATGACCCGCAACTTCCAGCGGATCCTCTTGTGGCTGATGTTCTCGGGTGTTTTCTGGATCACCGGTGGCCTGCTCGAAGGCCCGCAGCGCCTGGCGTGCTGGGGGCTGGCCCTGGCCATCGAGGTGCTGTCGCCGTCGCTGTATTTCTGGGTGCCGGGGCTCGGCCGCTCGACCCTGGAAGACTGGAATGTCGAAGGCAACCACATGGCCGAGCGCTGCGCTCTGTTCGTGATCATCGCCCTGGGTGAATCCCTGCTGGTCACCGGCGCAACCTTCGCCGAGCTGGCCACCAGTGCCGAAGGGGTACTGGCTTTCGTGGTGGCGGTGCTGGGCAGCATTGCCATGTGGTGGGTGTATTTCGACAGCGGCGCCGAGCGTGCCCATCACCGCATCGCCCACTCCAGCGACCCGGGGCGCCAGGCGCGTATTGCCTACACCTACCTGCATGTGCTGATCGTCGCCGGGATCATCGTCAGTGCGGTGGCCGACGAACTGGTGCTGGTGCACCCGCAGCATGCCAGCCAGGCCGCGGTGCTGGTGATCGTCGGCGGGCCCTGGCTGTTCCTGCTCGGTTGCGCGCTGTTCAAGTGGGTGATGAACGAGCGGCCGTTGCCGCCGCTGTCGCACCTGGCCGGGCTCGCGGCCTTGCTGCTGTTGTTGCCCGCGGCCTGGAACCAGTGGTTTTCCGCCCTGGCGCTGGGCAGCCTGACCACCCTGGTGATGCTGCTGGTGGCGGCCTGGGAAACCCTGGCCCTGCGGGAAAGGGCGGCGTCCAGGCAATGAGGCTAACGGCTACTGCGGCGGCGTGGGGCGGGTTGTGTAGTATGGAGCGCCTTTTTACCCCTGACTGACCGGGAGCTTTGCCATGCCGCACCTGCATATGGAATACACCGCCAACCTGCCGCAACTGGACGTCGACAAGGCGCTGCTGCGACTCAATCATGGGCTGGTGGCGTCCGGGCAGTTCTCCGACGAGTTCGACATCAAGAGCCGCGCAGTCAAGGTGGAAGCGTTTCGGGTCGGCACCGGGATTGGCGAGCGCGGCTTTGTCCACGTCAAGCTGGCCTTGCTCAGCGGCCGTTCGCCAGAGGTCAAGAAGCAGTTGTCCGAGGGCCTGCTGGCGGTGTTGCAGGATCTGGCGCCATGGCCGGCGGATGTCCAGGTGCAACTGTGCGTGGAGATCGTCGATATCGACCGCGCGTCCTACAGCAAGGCCGCCGTCGGCCGCTGAGGATCAGGCCAGCCCCTGCTCGGCGCAGACCTTGACTATCTGTTCACGGAACCAGGTCTGCGCGCTGTCCTGATCGGTGTGCTGGCTCCACTGCATGTCCAGGCTGAATCCCGGCAGGCCGCTGGGGGCCTCGCAATGGTTGAACACTGCCTCGTTGGCCAGCAGTGCCTGGATGCGCCGGGGCAGGGTGAGGAGGAAGTCGGTGCCGGTGATCATCTTCAGTGCTGCACTGTAGCTGTTGGAGCGGGCGACGATCTGCCGCTTGTGGGCCTGGCGCGCCAGCCAGCCGTCCACCATGTTGCTGTCCGACGTCCAGGGCGTGGGAAACACGTGCCGCCGCTCGACGAACGACTGCAGGCTGAAGCGCGGTTCCCTGGGCGGGGTCGCACGTTTGTCGAAGACACACACCAGGTCGTCCTCCAGCAGCATCTGCGACTTGAAGTCGGCGTGGCTACGATGGAAGTCGGGCCCGAAACAGATCACCAGGTCGACGCTGCCATCGCGCAGGTCCTCGGCGGGAATATCACTTTCCAGCTTCTGCACGTTGACTGTCACCGGCAGGTCGGCGTAGTCGAAGCCCTTGAGCAGGCGCGGCAGGATCAGCAGCTCGAAGTATTCCGGGGCACAGAGGTTGAAGGTCACGGCCTGGCGGCTCGGGTCGAAGGCCGGCACACCGCTGTGGCACAGGTTGATGCTCTCCAGGATCCTCAGCACGTGGTTGTACATGCTGGTGGCCTTGTAGGTCGGGCGCATGCCGGTGCGGGTGTTGATGAACAGTTCGTCCTCGAAGCCGTTGCGCAGTTTCTTCAGGCAGTAGCTGACGGTCGACTGGCTGACGCAGAGGGTTTCCGAAACCCCGGTGACACTGCTTTGCTCGTACACCGCGATAAAGACCATGAGGTCCTGCATGTCGAGTTTTCTGAGCACATTGCTGATGAGCATCCGTTCCATCCCGCTGAGCACCTGGCGCCGGTGGCGCGCAAACCGGATCGATGCTAGCGGAACGATCGTCCTAATTAAATGCCCGGGGCGGGGATTCGCGGACAGCATCGGGACATAAATGTCCGATAACACGACCTGCGCAGTTTCGCGCACTGCAATGGTGCTTGTCCCGGGGAAATTTCAGGCCGCCGCGGCTGTCGGGCGGCTGCCGCGCACCAGGCCGAGCATGCCCAGGGCCACCAGCAGGGCGCCGAGCATTTCTGTCAACTGTGGCCCCTGGCCCAGCCACAACCAGTGGAACAGCGTGAGGAACAGGGTGCTCAGGTAGATGTAGGAAATCACCGTGGACGGGGCGATGACGCCGATTGCCCGATGCAGCAGCCAGAAGGTTGCCAGGGTGGCGAACAGCGCCAGGTACAGCAGCCACAGCAGGTCGTTGCCGCGCAGTAGCGCGGCACTGCGCCAGCCGCCACTGGCCAGGCTGGCGACAAACAGGAACAGCGATCCGAACAGCATGTTCCAGAAGGTCATGGCCGCCGGGCTGCGCCCTTGCAGGCTGCCGGCCTTGAAGCGCTGGCTCAGCGGCGAGTAGGCGGCCATGGCCAGGCAGCCCAGGGCGTAGATACCCATGGCGTACAGCGACGGCAATTGCCCTGGCGCGCCGCCCTTGAGGATCAGCAGCAGCGCCCCGGCCCCCGCCACCAGCATCGGCAGCAGGCGGCACCGCTGGCCGCTTCCAGGCAGCAGCCAGGCTTCGAACACCAGGGTCAGGAGCGGCACCAGGGTGAACAGGGTCCCGGTGTTGACCGCCGAGGTATAGCGCAGGGCTTCGAACAGCGAACCGAAATACAGCGCCAGCAGCAGGCCCAGCAGCCCATGGGCGCGCAAGCCGGCCAGGGTCATGGGCGCCGAACCCTTGAGCCACAACAGAGGCACGAACATCAGCGCCGAGAACAACAGGCGCAGGGCGGTCAGCAGTACCGGGTCGATGGCCTGGCTGACCTCGGCGGCGGCAAAGAACGAAGCGGCAATCAGCACCGCCCACAGCAGCATGCCAAGGTTGGCCTGGGTGAAGTTCGCCGGGTTCATGATGGCCTCCCCCGGCTCAGCGGATGTGCTGGCGGTAATGCTTCGGATCGAAGCGCAGCGCCATGAGAATCATCACCAGCATCACCGCGGCCAGTGACCACCAGGCCCACTCGAAGCTGCCCAGCTGGTCGCGGATCATGCCCGCCAGCAACGGCGACAGCCCGGCAATCAGGTAGCCGATGCCCTGCACGAAAGCGGTCAGGCCACCGGCGCGGCGCGGGTCGCTGAGGTGGTCCAGGGAGACGATCAGGCTCATGGGAAACAGCCCGCCGATTCCCAGGCCCAGCAGGCACGGCCACAGCAGGCTGAGGTGTTTGGGGCTGAGGATCAGGCCGCAGAAGCCGGCGATGATCAGTACCAGCAGGGCCACCAGCACCAGGCGCCGGTCCTGGCTGCGGTTGGCGATGGCCGGGGTGACCAGCCCGGAAATCACTTCCATGGCGGTGAGAAAGCCCAGCAACAGGCCCGCGTTCTGCTCGCTCCAGCCGTTCTCCACGTAGTAGGGCGCCAGCCATGCCAGCACGCAGGTGTAGGAAGCGGTGCCGAGGCCGAAGAACACCGCCAGCAGCCAGGCCCGGCGATTACCGGCAAAGGATTCCCGTGCTCCACCTTTGCCTGGCAGCCTGGGCAGGGCCGCGCGCTGGGCGTACCAGAACACCAGGGCCAGCAGCGCCAGGGCGGCCCAGATCGCCAGGGCCAGGCGCCAACTGCCACTGTGGTTCATCACCAGGGGCGAGAACGACGCGGCCAGCGCTGCACCGCCCATGATCGAGGTGACGTACAGGCCCATGAACAACGAGACATTGTCGGCAAAGCGCGACTTGATCAGCGCCGGCAGCAGTGCCTGGATCAGGGCGATGCCGATGCCGGCCAGCACCGCGCTGAGAATCAGCTCGGCTGCCGAATCCATGAACAGCCGCAAGACCGTGGCCAGGCCGATGACCAGCAGCGACAGGACCACAGTGCGGTGCTCGCCCAGGCGCTGGCTGATGCCCATGCCGAAGAACATCGCCAGGCCCATGGCCATGACCGGCAGCATGGTCAGCAGGGAAGCCAGGCTGAAGTTCAAGGGGATATCGCCGCGAATGCCCGACAGCAGCGGGCCGACGGCGGCCATCGACGGACGCAGATTGAGCGCCACCAGAATCACACTGACCATCAGCCAGAGTGCGGGGCGGGAAGTTGCACGAACGTTTTCCATGGTCGGACCTTCAACAAACAAGGACCCGATTAGGCGGCTCGGTCTGGAGTGGGGGCAAATCAGAAAGTCCGCGGTGTTATTTAAAAACTAAATAACACCGCGGACCTGTAGCCGCTGCCGCAGGCTGCGATCCGCGCCGCAGGGCTGCAAACCGGACGATACGCACGCCCGGCAGGCACCTACCGCTGGAGCAACCTGCAACCCGGGATCAGAACGGCTTGGTCGGCAGGTACTTGCCGTCCAGGGTGATCACTGCGCGGGAACCGCCTTCCGGATCTTCGACCTTCTTGATGTCCAGCTTGAAGTTGATGGCGCTGATGATGCCGTCGCCGAACTGCTCGTGGACCAGGGCCTTGAGGGTCGAACCGTAGACCTGGAGCATTTCATAGAAGCGATACACGGTCGGGTCGGTGGGGATGCCGCCGGCGATGCTGCCGCGCAGGGGAATGCTCTGCAGCAGGCGGCTGGCGTCCTGGTCCAGGCCCAGCTTGTCGCACACCAGGTCGGCGGCGGTGGCCGGCAGGGCGTGCTGGCCCAGCAGGGCGGCGGTGACGAAAGCCAGGCTCAGCCCGGTGCCGTCGGTGAGGTCCTGCCACGACAGGTTCTTGCGCGCCTTGGCGTCGATGATGGTGTCGGCCAGGGCCAGGCGTGGAGCTTGGGCGAATTGGGATTGCAGCATGGGGTGACTCCTCTTGAGTGACGAAACGGGGGCTGCTCAGGCAGCGCTGGAAGCTTGGCTGGCCAGGGCACAGGTGTGCGGGTACTCGGCCAGGGAGACGAAACGCTGGGTGTTGCCGTCGAGGGCGACGATGGCGCCGCTCTCGATGTCATAGACCCAGCCATGCAGGTTGAGCCGGCCCTGTTCCAGGGCCAGGGCCACCGAAGGATGGGTCTTGAGGTTGGCCAGTTGGGCGATCACGTTGTCGCGCACCAGGGCGTCCAGGTGCTCGGCGGGCGAGGCGTGCTGGCGGGCGGCATTGATCACCTTGGCCGACTCGGCATGGCGCAGCCAGTTGGCCACGGCGGGCAGGTGGTCGAGGCACTTGCAGGTGGAAATGGCGGTCATCGCGCCGCAGTCGGAGTGGCCGCAGATGACGATGTCGCTCACCCCCAGCACTGCCACCGCGTATTCCACGGTGGCCGATACGCCACCCGGCTCGGGGCCGTAGCTGGGCACGATGTTGCCAGCGTTGCGGATCACGAACAGGTCGCCGGGCTCTTGCTGGGTCAGCAGTTCGGGCACCACCCGGCTGTCGGAGCAGGTGACGAACAGGGTGCCGGGGTTCTGGGTGCTGGCCAGTTGCTTGAACAGTTCACTGCGTTGGGGAAAGGCTTCGCGCTGGAACTTGAGGAAGCCGTCGATGATGTTCTGCATGGGGTTCTCCTTGCGTCGCTGATGGGGCAAGGATGGAAGTTTTCAGCTATAGCGTCCAAGACCGGCTTATTATGCTTTCCATAAGTACAGCCTATAGTTGGAATTCCCCATGCTGTTGCGTCACATCCGTTACCTGCTGGCCGTGGCCGAGCATTGCAACTTCACCCGGGCTGCCGAGGCGCTGCATGTGTCCCAGCCGACCCTGTCGCAACAGATCAAGCAGTTGGAGGAGGGCCTGGGGGCGCCGCTGTTCGACCGTTCCGGGCGCAGCGTGCGCCTCACCGATGCCGGCCAGGCCTATGTCGCCTATGCCCGCCGCGCCCTGCAGGACCTGGAGGCGGCCAGGCGGGCGATCCACGATGTGCAGGACCTGAGCCGCGGCTCGCTGCGCCTGGCACTGACCCCGACCTTTACCGCCTACCTGGCCGGGCCCTTGCTCAGCCGCTTTTACCGGCAGCACCCGGGAATCGGCCTGAGCATCGAGGAAATGACCCAGGACCGCCTGGAGGCGGCCCTGGCCGAAGACCGCCTGGACCTGGGTATCGCCTTCGCCGGCGAGCACCTGGCGGAGATCGAGAGTCAGGCGCTGTTCATCGAGACCCTGAGCCTGATGGTCGGCCCGCAGTATCCGCAGCCCGAGCGCCTGCCCCTGAGTGCCGAGGCCCTGGGCCGCCAGCCCCTGGTGCTGCTCAGCGCCGACTTCGCCACCCGCCGGCACATCGACCTGTATTGCCGGCAGCAGGGCATTGCCCCGCCGATCGCCGCCGAGGCCAATTCGGTCAGTGCGATTGTCGAGATGGTCCGGCGCGGGCAACTGGCGACCATCCTGCCCAGCTCCATTGCCCGGGAGCAGCCGGGGCTGCGCACCCTGGCCTTGCAGTCACCACCGGCGCCGCGCAGCGTGGTGCTGCTGGGGCGCAAGGGCGCCTATCGCAGCGCCGCCTGCCAGGCTTTCCGGCAGCTGCTGCTGGATCAGGACGAGGGCGCGGCCAGCCACTGATTGACCACCCGGTCGTAGGCGCCAGTGGCCTTGCTCAGGTGCAGCCATTGGTCGACGTAGCTTTTCCAGGCCACATCGTCCCGGGGCAGGAGAAAGGCCTTCTCGCTGTATTGCAGGTAGCGCTCGGGGTTGACTGCGCACAGCCCCGGCTTGTGCCGTTGCTGGAAGCGCGCCTCCGAGGCGTCGGTGATCATCACGTCGGCGCGGTGGGTCAGCAACTGATCGAAGATCGTCACGTTGTCGGCGAACAGGGTCAGGCTGGCCTTGGGCAGGTGGGCCCGAGCGAAGATTTCGTTGGTGCCGCCCGGTGGCTCGATCAGGCGCACCTCGGGCTGGTTGATCTGCTCCAGGGTCTGGTAGCGCTTGAGATCCTGGCAGCGCACCAGGGGGATCTTGCCGTCGATGCCCAGGGGCTGGCTGAAGAAGGCTTTTTTCTGCCGCTCCAGTGACACCGAAATACCGCCGACGGCGATGTCGCACTGTTGGCTCTGGAAGTCCGCCATCAGGCCTTTCCAGGTGGTGTTGACCCACTTCACCCGCACCCCGAGGCTCTCGGCCAGGGATTCGGCCAGGCTGATGTCGATGCCTTCGTAGTGGCCGTCGTCGCGCAGGTAGCTGTAGGGCTTGTAGTCGCCGGTGGTGCAGACCGTCAGGTGGCCGCGCTCGATCACCTGGTCCAGGTGTGAGGTGGGCTCCTGGGCGAAGCTCAGGGCTGGGGCGCTGAGGCCCAGCAGGGTACACAACAGCAGGCGCGGGAGCATGGAATCGTTCCTTGAGGGGCAGGGGGCGGAGCATTATTGGCGCCAGCCGCCGGCCAGGCAAGGCAAGTACCGGTGCTGGAAGGCGATGCGGGCTTTCGACCTTTTTTTCACGAATGGCACGTTAACCTGTGGCTCCTGGATTCCAAAAAGAGTTCGCCGTTCATGTCGTCCCTTCCCCCACCGTCCATCGAACTGGAGTTCGCTCGGCGCTACGACCAGGAGCACGCGCGCGTCTGCCGCGAGCCCCGGCCAGCCGGGATTGGCGCGCGCCTGGCCGCCTGGCGCACGGCACGCCTGGTGCGTCACGCCCTGAAGGAAGCCGGCGAGCCGGGGCTGATCCTGGATGTGGCCTGCGGCGCCGGGCGCTACTGGCCGGTGCTGGGCGAGCACGGCAACCGGGTGATTCTGGCGGCGGACCCTTCCCAGGACATGTTGAACCATGCCCAGACCCACCACCCGGCCAGCCTGCTGAAACGGGTCAAGACCTTTCACAGTTCGGCGTTCAATATCGGCCTGTCGGCCAATGCGGTGGACTGCATCATCTGCATGCAACTCTTTGCCCACGTGACCCGGGGCGAGGATCGCCTGGCCCTGCTGCGCGAGTTCTATCGGGTCAGCCGGGACACGGTGATCCTGGCCACGCGGATCGAACCGCTGTTGCAGATCGCCCGACCCGCTTCTGCCAGCTCCGGCATGCCGCCGCTGGCCAGCAAGGTGCAGCTGGAAGCGGAGTTCCGCGAAGCCGGTTTTGAAGTGCTCGACCATCGGGACCTGCTGCCCGGTTGGGCGCCTTCGCGAGTCTATGTGCTGAGAAAACAGGGTTAGCCCAGAGTCTCGGACTATTCTTGCCCTCCGGCAGATGGTTTCTCACTTGCTCTTGTCGGGTGAATGCTCGGAAATCGCCGGAGGCGATATATACTGCGCGCCATTCTTCAAGGGAGAGCCGTGTGGCCATCGATATACATTGGATTCGCGACAACGATAGCCTCGGTCAGCTTTGCGCCCAGTGGCAGCAGTTGCCATTCGTCGCCCTCGACACCGAATTCATGCGGGTCGACACTTTCTATCCCATTGCCGCCCTGTTGCAGATTGGCGATGGGCAGCGCGCCTACCTGATTGACCCTTTGACCATCGACAACTGGCAGCCACTGGCGGCCCTGCTGGAGAATCCGGCAGTGGTCAAGGTGGTGCACGCCTGCAGCGAGGACCTTGAAGTCCTGCTGCGCCTGACTGGCAGCCTGCCGGCGCCGTTGTTCGACACGCAGCTGGCGGCCGCCTACCTGAACCTGGGTTTCTCCATGGGCTATTCGCGCCTGGTGCAGGAAGTCCTGGGCATCGACCTGCCCAAGGGCGAGACCCGTTCCGACTGGCTGCAGCGCCCGCTGTCGGAAACCCAGGTCAGCTACGCCGCCGAAGACGCCGTGCACCTGGCCCAGGTGTTCACCGAACTGCGGCCCAGGTTGTCCGAGGACAAGTACCGCTGGGTGCTGGAAGACGGCGCCGAGCTGGTGGCCAACCTGCGTCGCGAAGTGGACCCCTACGAGGTCTACCGCGAAGCCAAGCTGGCCTGGAAACTGTCCCGCGCCCAGCTGGCGGTCTTGCGGGAGCTGTGTGCCTGGCGCGAGCGCGAGGCCCGTGCCCGCAACCTGCCGCGCAACCGTATCGTGCGCGAGCATGCCCTGTGGCCCCTGGCCAAGACCCAGCCGGACAACCTGTCGGCGCTGGCCAAGATCGAAGACATGCACCCGCGTACCGTGCGCCAGGACGGCGAGTTCCTCCTCGACCTGATCAAGCGCACCGCCAGCGTCGGCCCGGATCAATGGCCGCCGGCCGTGCCCGAACCCCTGCCGATCGAAGCCGCGGCCCTGCTCAAGCGCCTCAAGGCCGTGGGCCAGGCCCAGGCCGAGCGCCTGGGGATCGCCCCGGAAGTGATGCTGCGCAAGAAAACCCTGGAGAGCCTGCTCAAGAGCGGCTTCCCCAACGGGCCTTACCAATTGCCTGATTCGTTGCGTGGCTGGCGCCGCGAATTGATGGGCCAGGCGCTGCTGGACAGCCTGGCCACCGCCGGAGAACAGCCTTGAAACGTATCTGCTCCATCTACAAAAGCCCGCGCAAGAACGAGATGTACCTCTACGTGCTCAAAAGCGAGGCTCTGGAACGCGTGCCGGAAAACCTGCTGCTGGCCTTCGGCAAGCCGCAACATGCCTTCGACCTGGTGCTGAGCCCGGAGCGCAAGCTGTCCCGCGAGGACATCCACCAGGTGCTGGAAAACCTCGACAAGCAGGGCTACCACCTGCAGATGCCACCGGCAGAAGACGAGTACATCGAGCACTTGCCCGAAGAGCTGCTGCGTCGCAATGATCCGGTCTGACCTGTAGGCGCCCGGTCCCGGGCGTCCTTGTAAGTGCAACTGACTGACCTGGCAGCCGCCTTGATCGATGGAGCGATTCTCCGTCGGCGGCTGCCTGCACCGTTTTTTAAGGTTTGAGCCATGCGCGTTCTGATTGCCGAACACGATCACGCTGTTTATGCCCGCCTGTTGCGTCAGGCGGCCCCGGAGCTGGAAGTGCTGACCAGTGGCGACTCCGCCGAGCTGGCACGGTTGGCGGCGGATTGTCCGGTCTGGCTGGGGCAGCCGGACCTGCTGGCCACCCTGCTGCGCCAGGGGCACCAGCCCCAGTGGCTGCAATCCACCTGGGCCGGCATTACCCCGCTGCTGGCCGAGGGCCTGCCGCGGCACTACCGCCTGACCCGGGCCGTGGGCATCTTCGGCCAGGTGATGGCCGAGTACGTGCTGACCTACATCCTAGGCCATGAGCGCGAGGTGCTGGCGCGCCTGGTGAGCCAGGTCGAGCGCAAGTGGGACAACCGTTTGGGCCAGAGCCTGGTGGGGCGCAAGGTGCTGATCGTCGGTACCGGCGACATCGGCCAGAGCGTGGCGCAGTTCCTCCTGCCGTTTGGCGTGAAGCTGTACGGCATCGCCAGCCAGGCCCGGGAGCAGGTGCCCTTTATCGAAGTGGCCGGCCTGCAAGACCTGGGGCGCCTGGTGGGGGAGGTGGACTACGTGGTCAACCTGCTGCCCAACACCCCGAGCACCCACGATCTGTACGACGCGGCGCTGTTCAAGCAGTTCAAGCCCACGGGGTTGTTCATCAATGTTGGCCGGGGTGTGGCGGTGGTCGATGCGGACCTGGTACAGGCCCTCAAGGATGGGCATCTGGCGGGGGCGGTGATCGATGTCTGCCGCCAGGAGCCCTTGCCGCAACGGCATCCGTTCTGGACCGCCTGGGGCTTGCTGCTGACGGGCCACAGTTCGGCGCCGACCTCGCCGGAATTGATGGTGCAGTTGTTCGTCGACAACCTGCGGGCTTATCAGGCTGGGCTGGCCCTGCGCGGCGAAGTGGATTTCGCCCGGGGCTATTGAAACGGACCTGATCGTAGGAGCGAGCTTGCTCGCTAAAGCCGCGCTTGCCAGGCAAGCGCGGCGCCCTTCAGGGCTTCGCGAGCAAGCTCGCTCCTTCAGAGGTGATCGCGGCTTTAGAGGCTGAAATCGCCTTCGGCCACGGTTTCGCTCAGGGGGCGACGCGGGCTTGGCTCTTCCCGGGCCTGGAGGTAGTCGGCCAGGGTCGACTTGTCTCCCAGCTTGCCCACGGCCACGGCGGCGTGCACGGCATAGCCTTCGGGGATCTTCAGTTCCTTGCGGGTCAGTTCCTGGTCGAAACCGGCCATGCCGTGGGTGTGCCAGCCACTGAGGCTGGCTTGCAGGGCCAGGTGGCCCCAGGCCGAACCGGTGTCGAAGGTGTGCCACAGGGCCGGAGTTTCCTCGCTGGCGCCGGGCACGGTGAAGGTGGTCTTGGAAATCACGATCACCAGGGCCGAAGCGTGTTGCGCCCAGCCACGGTTGAATTCGTTGAGCAGGCCGAGGAAGCGTTCCCAATTCGGCGTGTCGCGGCGGGCATAGAGGAAGCGCCAGGGCTGCGAGTTGTAGGCCGAAGGCGCCCAGCGTGCGGCTTCGAAGAAGCTCAGCAGGGTTTCTTCGGGGATGCTTTCGCCGGTGAAGGCCCGGGGCGACCAGCGCTGGGTGAACTGCGGGTGGATGGCGTAGTCGGCAACGCGAGTGTTGGCGCTCATGGAAAAACTCCTGGCAGCATGTGAGATGAGTGGAATAAACCGGCAAGCGCAGATGAGCTGAGCGAAGGGGTATTCCTGACCCCGTGCGGTTTGCCGGGTGCAACGCGGTCAAGCGTTAATGGCACACGGACGCGGGTCGGTCCGAGGGGCAAAGCTACTGTGCCCATGGCCCGCTGACAAGTCCCGGCCTACCGACAGTCGCTAGCGCTTGGCCCGCCGGTTCTTCGGCACTAGACTGGCGGCCTTTTCACCCTCGGATACTGATGCTTGAGCCATGGCCGCCAAAGTCGAACCTTTCTGGATACGCAAAACCCTCGAACAACTCGACCAGGACGAATGGGAGTCGTTGTGCGATGGCTGCGGTCTGTGCTGCCTGCAAAAGCTTGAAGACGAGGACGACAACAGCGTCTATTACACGCGCATCGCCTGCAAGCTTTTGGACCTCAAGACCTGCCAGTGCAGCGATTACCCCAACCGCCGCGACTCGGTGCCCGACTGCATCCAGCTGACCCCGGGCAAGGCCGACGAATTCAAGTGGCTGCCCCCCACCTGCGGCTACCGTCTGGTGAGCGAGGGCAAGGACCTGCCCCTGTGGCACCACCTGGTGTGCGGCGACCGCGATGCGGTGCACCACGAACGTATTTCCCAGTCCGGCCGCATGCTCGCCGAAGGCAGCGTGGCGGAAGAGGATTGGGAGGATCATCTGATTTTCCGCGCAGGCTGAGGGTTCGCCGCGCCGGCTTCAAGGTTTCAATAGCAAGGAGAGGGTATGAGGGTGGGGGCGAAGCTGGCGCTGGCCGCTGCGATGCTGGCATTGAGTGCATCGGCGTTTGCGGCGAAGAAGGTCGATCTGGATTATCACGTGCGCTTCCTGCCCCAGAGCGATCAGGCCGAAGTGCGCCTGACCCTGGCCGACGGCGCGGCGCTGCGCAGCCTGGATTTCGATCTGGGCTCGACCGGCGACTACAGCGACTTCAAGGCCGACGGCCAATGGCAGGCCGCCCCCGCCGGTGCTGGCGGTCAGCGTGGGGTCTGGCGCCCGGCCAGCGGCAAGGCCAGCCTGAGCTACCGGGTACGCCTGAACCACAGCATCAAGAAGGGCAGCTATGACAGCCGCAGTACTGCCAACTGGGCCCTGCTGCGCGGCGAAACCCTGGTGCCGCCGGCGCACCTGGACCAGCAGGACGGCATCGAGCTGGTGGCGCGCCTGGATTTCGAACTGCCCGCCGGCTGGAAGAGCATCGAGACCGCCTGGCCGCGGATCGGCAAGCACCGTTTTCGCATCGACAACCCCTCGCGGCTGTTCGACCGTCCCACCGGCTGGATGCTCGCCGGCACCCTGGGCAGCCGCCGCACGCGCCTGGGGGAAACCGACGTCAGCGTGGTCTCGCCACGGGGCCAGGGCATGCGGCGCATGGATGTGCTGACCCTGCTGACCTTTGTCTGGCCGCAGGTGCAGGCGGTGTTTCCCCGCCAGCCGAGCAAGCTGTTGATCGTCGGCGCGGCCGATCCGATGTGGCGCGCCAGCCTGGCCGGGCGCGATTCACTGTTCCTGCACAGCCGCCTGCCGCTGGTCAGCGAGAGCGGCGCCAGCCCCTTGCTGCGGGAGCTGGTGCAATCTCTGGCACGGATCAACGACAGCCAGCGCAGCGACTGGATCAGTGAAGGGCTGGCGCAGTACTACGCCATCGAGCTGCTGCGCCGTGCCGGTGGCATCAGCGATGAACGTTACCAGGTGCTGGAGAAGCGCCTGGCCCGGGACAGCCACAAGGTCACCAGCCTGCGCGGCGAACAGGTGGACAGCGCCACAGCGGCCAAGGCGGTGTTGCTATTGCAGGAGCTGGATCGGGAGATTCGCCTCAAGACCCGCAACAAGCGCTCCCTGGACGATGTCCTGCAAGCGGCGATGCGCCTGGAAAGCGTCAGCACCGCTGAATTCATCCAGCTCAGTGAAAGCGTGCTGGGCGAGCCCTCCAGGGCCCTCGACACCAGCCTGCTGCGCTGACCCGGCGCGGCTGGGGCCCAGGCGTCCATGAGGACGCCCCGGCCTCAGGCCTTGGGCACCTTCACTTCATCATTGCTGGCGGCCTTGGCGTTGCGGCCGGCGGCTTCGGCATCGGCTTTCAGGTTGCGCAGCTCTTGTGCAGCGCGTTCGATCTTGTTGCGCACGTTGTTCATGTCCTGGCGGCTTTTCTCCAGCAGGCTTTTCGCCGAGCTGTGCCCGGTGATGCCCCGGGCCAGGGCCACGCCGCCGATGGCTACCTGGATCAGGCCGAATACGCCGCCACGGCGCAGGCCCTTGCCCATCATCACCACGCCGCCGGCCAGCGAGCCGATGCGCTCCCAGCCCTGGACATTCTGGGTGGGCTGGCTCTGGAACGGGGTCGATTCGATGGTTTGCAGCTGTTTGCGCTCGCTCATGATCTGTCTCCAAGGGCGGTAAGGGATACAAGGCTGACTGCACGAAGGCGTCACAGGTTCCCGGGCGATGACCGGCGTGTGCTCAGAACTTGGGACCGGAGCGGGTGTTGTTGCCCTTGGCCAGGCGATCATAGAGCACCACGTTGACTGTCGCTGCCAGGTTCATGCAACCGGTGGTGGGGATGTAGACCACGTCCTCGCACCAGTCGCGGATTTCCTTGTCGAGGGAGCCGTCTTCCGGGCCGAAGATGTACAGGGCGCGATCCGGGTGGGTGTATTCGGGCAGTGGGCGGGCACCCTCGACCAGTTCCACGGCCACCGGTATGCAGCCCAGGGGGAGGATTTTCTTCAGGTCGTCGATGCCGATCAGCGGAATGTCCTGGTGGACCTTCTTGGTGTCGGTGACGAAGTCGCGGGCCCGCTCATAGCGCTTGCCGGTGTAGAACACCGAGGCGACGCCATAGCAGCCGGCGGCGCGCATCACCGAACCGACGTTCTCCGGTGACTTGGGGTTATACAAACCGATGCAACTGTACCTTTTGTTTGCCACGAACAAAGCGCCTTGGGGGAAAAGAGCGCGATTATACGGGGATTGCCCACGGCTCGGTGGCTTGTTGTGGCGAGGGAGCTTGCTCCCGACGCCGGCCAATGCGGTATAGCAGGCCGGCCGGGGACACAGGGTTTACGGCTGCCTTGCCGCCGAACGGGAGCACGCTCGCTCGCCACAATATGCCCGGCGGCTGGTGCTTACTCCGGGTCTTTCTTCATCAACCCGGCCAGGGCGGCGAACGGGTTGTGGGTCGCCTTGGCGACTTTCGGGGTGCTCAGGGAGCCTTCGCCGAAGTACTGCTGGTCGGTGTAGCGCGAGTGCTCGTTGTCGTGGCAGTACAGGCACAAGAGTTCCCAGTTGGAACCGTCCTGGGGGTTGTTGTCGTGGTTGTGATCGCGGTGGTGCACGGTCAACTCGCTCAGGCGCTTGCCGGAGAACTCCCGGGCGCAGCGGCCGCAGACATGGGGGTACATTTTCAGCGCCTTGTCGCGGTAGCCCATTTCTCGGTCGCGCTGGGCGTCGGCAAGGATACGGTCCAGCTTGGCGGTGTTGGACGGGGGAGTGGACGAACTCATGGGTTCACCTTTGTAGAAGGACTAATGACGGTAATGGACAAAGTTTAGCTCAGGCCTTGAGCTTCTCGGCAATCCAGATGGTGTGCCGGGTGCCGCGATTGCCATGGGCGAAGACCTGTACTTCCTCGGCCTTGAAGCCGGCCTTGCGCAGGCGCTCGGAGAACTGCCGGTCGGCGCTGGCCGACCACACCGCAAGAATGCCCTTGGGCCGCAGGGCCCGGGCGCAGGCGGCCAGGCCGGCGCTGGAGTAGAGCCAGCTGTTGGCTTTCTGGGTCAGGCCTTCGGGGCCGTTGTCGACGTCGAGCATGATCGCGTCGAAACCCTGGGGCTCGGCCTGCAGGACCTTGGCCACGTCTTCCAGGCGGATCACCGTGCGCGGGTCCAGCAGCGGCCGGCCGGATTTTTCGCCGAGCGGGCCACGGTTCCATTCCACCACCCCGGGCACCAGCTCGGCGACCACCACCTCGGCGCTCTTGCCCAGGTGCTTGAGAGCCGCGGCCAGGGTGAAGCCCATGCCGAGGCCGCCGATCAGCACCCGCGAGTTCGGGCGCCCGGCGACCTTGCTGCAAGGGATCTGCGCCAGGGCGTCCTCGGAACCGTGCATGCGTGTGTTCATCAACTGGCCGCCGTCACCGCCCTGGATCTTGATGACGAAATCCTCACCGTATTCGAACAGGCACAAGGCACCGCCGTTTTCAGGAATCGCAGTAGTGTCCAGCAGTACGAAACGTTTCATGGAGATCTCATTGAGGAAGGCAAAACGCCCCGGTTGGGAGTAGCCTGACGCCAGACAATAGCAATGGAGCCATTGATGAAGCGCACTATTCTAACGGTGATTGCCCAAGCGGCGCTCGCCCTCACCGCAGCCCTGGCGCTTGGTGCCGGCCCGGCTTTGGCCGACGAGCCGCAAAGCGCCCCGGTGGTGACCCCGGCGCCGACCCTCGGCACCCCGGGCACCGCGACCCCTACGCCTTATCCGCAAGTCACCCCGCCCAGCACGCCGAAAGCCGGCAGCAGTGGCAGCGCGCCCCTGCTGCCGCCGATCGACATGCCCAAGCCGCCCAAGGACCAGACCCTGCCAGGGCTGGAGCAGAACGACAGCAAACCCAAGGTTCAGGGTTGATGGAGGTAGCGGGTGATGTGGCGAGGGTACCCCGGGGCTCAGATCTGCTGCGCGAGCAACTGGCCGTCGGCCATGCGCAGCCGCTTTGACAGCGACACGGCCAGGGCGCGGATGATCTTGGCGGCGATCTTTGGCGCATCGTTGAGCATCTTCTCCAGGGAGTCCTTGCCCAGGTTGAGCAACTGGCATTGGCTGGCGGCCACGCAGGTAGCCGAACGTCGCTCGCCATCGAGCACCGCCATTTCGCCAAAGGCCCGGCCGCTGCGCAGGGTAGCGATGGTCAGCAGCTGGCCGTCGTGGTTGCGCTTTTGCACCGCCACCTGGCCGCTGTGGATGATGCACATGAAGCTGCCGGCATCGCCCTCATGAAAGATCGCTTCGCCCTCGGCGATGCTGCTGATGCTGAAGTAGCCGGCCGCAGCGTTGAAGTCGGCGGGCAACAACTGGTCGAACAGGCCGCAGTCCATCAGCCAGTCGCGGATCTCGTTGTTCAGTAAGGTGGGTTCGGACATGGGATCACGGTCTTTTTCTTGTGTCTGTTGCACCGGCGCAGGCCCGGTCCGGCGGTTGCCGGTGGCGTTCTGGGTTAAGACAGGAACGCCGCCGGGAGTTCCTCAGGCCAGGCCCAGAATGTTCAGGATAAAGGCGTATTCGAGGGCTACGTCACGTAATCCCTGGTAACGCCCGCTCATGCCGCCATGGCCGGCCCCCAGCTCGGTCTTGAGCAGCAGCGGGTTGTCGTCGGTCTTGGTGGCCCGCAGCCTGGCCACCCATTTGGCCGCCTCCCAGTACTGCACGCGGCTGTCGTTGTAGCCGGCGATCACCAGGGTTGCCGGGTAGGCCTGGGCGCGCACGTTCTCGTAGGGCGCGTAGGCCTTGATCCGTGCGTAGACCTCGGGCTCCTCGGGGTTGCCCCATTCGTCGTATTCGGTGACGGTCAGCGGCAGTTCCGGGTCGAGCATGGTGTTGAGCACATCGACGAAGGGCACTTCGGCGATGGCGACCTTGAACAGCTCGGGGCGCTGGTTGAGTACCGCGCCGATCAGCAGGCCGCCGGCGCTGCCGCCACTGATGGCCAACTGCTGGGCGCTGGTCAGGCCCTGGGCGATCAGGTGTTCGGCGCAGGCGATGAAGTCGCTGAAGGTGTTGTGCTTGTGTTCCTGCTTGCCGGCGCGGTACCAGGCCTCACCCAGCTCGCCGCCGCCGCGCACGTGGGCGATGGCAAAGGCCACGCCGCGATCGAGCAGGCTCAGGCGGGCGTGGGAGAACCAGGGATCGAGGCTTTCGCCGTAGGCACCGTAGCCGTAGAGGTACAGCGGCGTCGGCTGGCCCAGGCAGTCGCGCTTGACCACCAGGCTGATGGGCACTTGGGTGCCGTCGGCGGCGGTGGCCCAGAGGCGCTGGCTGACGTAGGCCTCGGGGTCGAACGGGCCCAGTACCGGGGTTTCCTTCAGCACCTGCTGCTGGCCGTCGGCCAGTTGCAGCTGGCGCACCTGGGCCGGGCGGTTCAGGGCCTCGTAGCGCAGGCGGATGCGCTCGCTGGAAAACTCCAGGCTGTTCTGCACGTGCAGGCTGTAGGCCGCATCCGGCAGTTGCACGCGGTATACCGGCAGGTCCCGGGGGTGCACTTCGATGATCGGCAGGCCGCCTTCGCGCAGACTCAGGGTCATGGCTGCGGCGTTGAGGGTCACGCCGTCGAGCATCACTTCGGGGTTGTGCGGCACCAGCAGTTGCCAGTCGTCCTGCTCGGGGATCGCGCCGTTGTCTTCTGCCTGGTAGAGGGCGAAGTTGATGCCGTCGCGGTTGCTGCGGATGAACCAGGTCCATTGGCCGTCCAGCAGGCCGTGGTCGACATCGTATTCATGGCCTTCGACCCGTGGCGCCAGGCAAGTGAACGGTAGCTGTGGCTGCGTGGCGTCCAGGGCCCAGGTCTCGCCGGTGGTCTTGCTGCCCAGGGACAGCAGCAGTTGGCGTTCGGAGCTGGAACGGTAGCAATGCAGGAAGAAGCGTCCGTCCGGCTCGTGGAATACTTCCTCGGCGGCGGTGCCATCCAGCCGGTAGCGCAACAGCTTGTGCGGGCGGTGGGTATCGTCCAGCTCGCCGAAGAACAGGGTCAGGCTGTCGTTGGCCCAGGTCATGCTGCCGTCGCAGTTGTCGAAGGACAGCTCGCTGACTTTGTCGCTGGCCAGCTCCTTGACGAACAGGGTGTAGATTTCCTCCCCAGTGGTGTCGAGGCTGTAGGCCAGGCGCTGGTGGTCGGGGCTGATGCTGAAGGCCCCGAGGGAGAAGAAGCCGCCATTGGCCAGGGCGTTGGGGTCCAGCAGCAGTTGCTCGCGGCTTTCGTCCACCGTCAGGCTGTCGTCCGCCGGGCGCGGGCAGCGGTAGTGGCGGGCGTATTCGTCGCCGGCGGTGGTGCGGGTGTAGTACAGGTACGGGCCCCAGGGCGAGGGCAGGGACAGGTCGGTTTCGAGGATCCGCCCCTTGATCTCCTGGAACAGCGTTTCACGCAGGGGCCCCTGATGCGCCAACTGGGCGTCCAGGTAGCTGTTTTCAGCCTTCAGGTAATCGAGCACCGCGTCGGTGTCGCGTTCCTGCAGCCAGGCATACGGGTCAGCGCCTTCGGCCTTGTGGGCAATCGGGGCGCTGCTGTCGTTGGCGGTTAAGGGCATGGGTGGCTCTCGGGCGATGACAAATGAGGGCTGGGCAGACGGCGGTGCAGCCTGACACGGCAAAAGTCGTTATCATAAGCGCCTCTTTGCCTGCCTTGCCATGGACACCATGACCGAGAACGACTATCTGATCGCCTGGGGGCTCTATGCCTTCGCCGCCTTGGGCTGCCTGCTGGTGTGGATGCGCCTGACCCGCTGGATGTGGCGCTGGCTGCGCGAACCGCTGCGAGTGCTGGTGGCGGTGCTGCTGTTCAGCCCGACCATCATCGACCCGGTCAAGGAAAAATTTGCCCCGGCCGTGGCCATCACCGCCCTGGATATAGCCTTCAAGGTCGGCAACAACGCCTGGCGTGCGGTATCCGACCTGTTCATGTACGGCATGATCGCCTTTGGCGTCTACCTGCTGTTCGTGCTGATCCGCTGGCCCATCGAGCGCGCGGCCAGGGAGCGCCGGGAACGCAACGAAGCGGCGAAAGCTGCCGCCAAGGCTGCCGAAGTGGAGGATGACCAGCCCTTCGGTGGCGTCGGCAATGACCGTTACGGCCGCCAGCCTGCAGCCGGCACCCCCCTGAATACGCGGGTCGAACCGCGTTTGTAACGCTGCCCCCGGCATTGAAGCGAGAGTCCGAGCATGTGTGAGTTATTGGGCATGAGCGCCAATGTACCGACCGATATCGTCTTCAGCTTTACCGGGCTGATGCAGCGCGGCGGCCGCACCGGCCCCCATCGCGACGGCTGGGGCATCGCTTTCTATGAAGGCCGCGGCCTGCGCCTGTTCCAGGACCCGGCGGCCAGCAGCGAGTCGGAAGTGGCCAACCTGGTTCAGCGTTACCCGATCAAGAGCGAAGTGGTGATCGGCCATATCCGCCAGGCCAACGTCGGCAAGGTCTGCCTGGCCAACACTCATCCTTTTGTCCGCGAGCTGTGGGGCCGCAACTGGTGCTTTGCGCACAATGGCCAGTTGGCGGATTTCCAGCCCCAGGCCAGCTTCTACCGCCCGGTGGGCGATACCGACAGCGAAGCGGCTTTCTGTGACCTGCTGAACCGGGTGCGGGCCGCCTTTCCCGAGCCGGTGGAAATCGAGGAACTGCTGCCGACCCTGATCCAGGCCTGCAGCGAATACCGCAGCAAGGGCGTGTTCAACGGCCTGCTCAGCGACGGTGACTGGCTGTTCTGCTATTGCTCGACCAAACTGGCGCAGATCACCCGGCGCGCCCCATTCGGCCCGGCGCGGCTGAAGGATGTGGATGTGATCGTCGACTTCCAGGCCGAAACCACGCCCAACGACGTGGTCACGGTGATCGCCACTGAACCCTTGACCGAAAACGAAACCTGGACCCGCTACCAGCCGGGCCAGTGGAGCCTGTGGCGGCGCGGTGAATGCGTCAGCCATGGCCAGACCGAATAAGGACATCCCTATGTTGCTCAGTTATCTGCGGCTGGTGCTGTTCGCCGCCGGCCTGTTGATCGGTGTGCAAGTGCCGGGTTTCATCAGTGATTACGCCAAGCGCGTCGAGGCGCATCTGATCGAGTCGCAGAACAGCCTGCAGGGCTTCCAGGGCACCGCGCAGCAATTCTTCAAGGGCGACATGAACGCCCTGGTGGCCCATTACCGGGCCAGCGACGATCCGGTGTTTCGCAGCGATGCCGAGAGCCTGAGCGGCTTGCTCAGCCGCCAGTTGGCCCTGGACAAGCAATACCAGGCGATGCAGGGGCCCTGGTACATCCGCCTGCTGCAAGTGGCCCTGGCCCCCGACCCGGAAATCCGCAAGGAAACCTGGGACGGCTACAGCTACCAGATCCTGCTGACCCCGGAAGCCATGATCTGGGGTATCAGTGGCGCCTTGCTGCTGTCCTTCGGCCTGGAATGCCTGTACCGGCTGATCGACTGGGTAGTGCTGGGCGGCAAGCGCCTGCGCCAGAGCCGCCCGATTGAAGAGCGCGACCTCAAAGGCCTCTGACCCCCTGTAGGAGCCGGCTTGCCGGCGCAGGGGGCCGCGTGGCTTGTGCCTGGCTGAAGATCGCCTTCGCTGGCAAGCCAGCTCCTACGGGAGCCGTATCGATTTTGTTTTCTGTGTAGGAGCCGGCTTGCCGGCGAAAGCGGCGTGCCTGACACACCGCAGCGCGCGGTTCGCTGGCAAGCCAGCTCCTATGAGGGGGGCGATGGCGATGTTCACTGGGGTTCGCTGAGCACCAGGTAATCCGCGCCGACCTTCTGCCCATAGCGCTGCACCACGCGCTGGCACAGCTCGACTATGTCCTCCACCAATTCCACTCCCACCCGCCACGACACCACCACTTGCAGGTTCGGCGGGCGCTGTTCGATGGCCAGCAGGGTCAGTTCGCCCCGGGCCAGTTCCTCGCGCACCAGCACCGGCGGCAGGGCGCCGATGCCGAAGCCGTCCCGCAGCAGGCGGGTGATGGCCGACACCGAGTTGACGCAGTTGAGCCGCGGCGCCAGCACGCCGTTGGCCTGCATCAGGCTCAGCACCTGCTGGTGGGGCAGGGAGTTCTTCGAGTAGGTGACGATCCGTTCCCGGGCCAGCTCGGCGACGTTGGCGTAGTCGCGGTTGTAGATCGAGTTGCTGGCGGCGATCCAGCCCATGGGATAGCTGGCCAGTTCCAGGCTGCGGATGCTTTCCTGGCGCAGCAGGTCGGTTTGCAGCACCAGGTCCAGAAAGCCCTTTTGCAACTGTTCGCACAGATTCAGCGACGTGTCAGCCACCAGCTCGATTTCCACCTGCGGGTAGTGGTCCATCATCTCCGCCACCAGGGGGCTGAGCCAAGTGTGGATCACCGTATCCATGACCCCGATGCGAACCCGCCCGACCTTGCTCGACGGCGCTTGGATGGACTGTTTCAGCACCTGCAGGGTGTCGAGCATCTGCTCGGCGTGCTCCAGCACCTTGACGCCTTCCGGGGTCAGGCTGACGCCCCGGGAGTCGCGCAGGAACAGCTTCACGCCCAGCTCGCCCTCCAGCACCGCGATGCGGCTGGAGATCGCCGCCTGGGTGGTAAAGAGTTTTTCCGCGGTGTGGCTGAAGCTCTTCAGCCGCGCGACCCAGACGAAGGTTTCGAGGAACTTGAGGTTCATGGGATCAACTTTTCTTATGCATAAGGGCAGTTTTTATTAGTTGGACGCAGTTGGCGCTCGAACCGAAGAATGCGCCAACCCACGATATGCGTCGTCGGGGCCCAGAACAACACCAATAAATTACCCTGGAGATCGCCATGAGTGCGCCCGAAACACTGGCCGCCAAGGCCCCGCGCCGCGCCGGCCCGTTTGACTGGTACCGGGACATCAACCAGCAGGAGCGCCGGACATTCTGGAGCTGCAAGCTTGGTTATGGCCTGGATGGCATGGACACGCAGATGCTCAGTTTCGTGATCCCGACCCTGATCGCACTGTGGGGCATCACCTCCGCCGAAGCCGGGCTGATCCATACCAGTACCTTGCTGGCCTCCGCCCTGGGTGGCTGGATCGCCGGGATCCTCTCCGACCGCATTGGCCGGGTACGCACGTTGCAACTCACGGTCCTGTGGTTCGCATTCTTTACCTTTCTGTGTGGCCTGGCGCAGAACTACGAGCAGTTGCTGATCGCCCGGACCCTGATGGGCTTCGGCTTCGGTGGCGAGTGGACCGCCGGGGCGGTGCTGATCGGCGAGGTGATCCGTGCCAAGAACCGTGGCAAGGCGGTGGGCATGGTGCAGTCCGGCTGGGCCCTGGGCTGGGGCATAACGGCGTTGCTATATGCGCTGCTGTTCTCCCTGCTGCCGCCGGAAGACGCCTGGCGCGGGCTGTTCCTGCTGGGCATCCTGCCGGCGATCTTCGTGATTTTCGTCCGCCGCCTGGTCAAGGACCCTGAGGTCTATCGCCAAACCCGGGCCCGGGAAGAGCCCAGCAACCCGGCCCGGTTCTACGAGATCTTCGCCCCGGGGATCCTCAGCACCACCCTGCGCGCATCGCTGCTGGCGGCGGGGGCCCAGGGCGGCTACTACGCCATCACTTTCTGGCTGCCGACCTTCCTCAAGACCGAGCGCGGCCTGAGCGTGCTGAGCACCGGCGGCTACCTGGCCATGGTGATCTTCGGCTCCTACATGGGCTATGTGATCAGCGCCTACCTGACCGATATTCTCGGGCGCAAGAAGAACTTCGTACTGTTCGCCGCCGGCTCTTTCACCATCGTCCTGCTCTATACGCAAATGCCGGTGAGCAACGCGGTGATGCTCTGGCTGGGCTTTCCCCTGGGCTTTTTCGCCTCGGGCATCTTCAGCGGCATGGGAGCGTTCCTCACCGAACTGTTCCCCACCCGCATCCGCGGTTCCGGCCAGGGTTTCTGCTACAACAGCGGCCGGGCGCTGGCGGCGCTGTTCCCCCTGCTGATCGGCCTGCTCAGCCAGCATGTGCCGCTGGGCGCGGCCATCGGCACCTTTGCCGCGGTGTCCTACGGCGTGGTGGTGCTGGCAGCGCTGAGCCTGCCGGAAACCCGCGGCAAGGAACTTGAGGCACGCTAACTGATAATCTGCCGGGCATTGCCAGCGCTGCCCCGCAGCTGACCCCTTATAAAAAACACAGGAACACTGACCATGAGCCGCCTGTTATTGAATTGCGACATCGGCGAAAGCTTTGGCAACTGGACCCTGGGCCTGGATGCCGAAGTCATGCCCTTTATCGACTGCGCCAACATCGCCTGCGGTTTCCACGCCGGCGACCCGGGCATCATGCGCAAGACCGTGGCCCTGGCCCTGGCCAATGGCGTGCGCATCGGTGCGCACCCGGCCTACCAGGACCTGGCCGGCTTCGGCCGCCGCTCCATGAGCTACTCGCCCGAGGAGATCCAGGACCTGCTGCACTACCAGGTCGGAGCACTGGACGGCATCTGCCGGGCCCAGGGTGGCCGGGTCGAGTACGTCAAACCCCATGGCGCGATGTACAACGACATGATGGCCAAGCCTGCGCAACTGCGGGCGGTGATCCAGGCCGTGGCAGCCTACGACCCGCAACTGCCGCTGATGCTCATGGCCACCCGCGACAACAGCGCGGCCCAGGCCCTGGGCGATGAGTACGGCGTGACCCTGTGGTTCGAAGCCTTTGCCGACCGCGCCTACGACAACGCCGGGCATTTGGTGTCGCGGCAGTTGCCGGGGGCGGTGCACCATGACGCGCAAACCATCCTCCAGCAGGCCCTGACCATCGCCCGCGGCGAGCCCCTGGCCGCCAGCGACGGCAGTGCCTTGCTGCTGCACGCCAACACACTGTGCGTGCATGGCGACAACGCCAGTTCGGTGGCGGCGGTGCAGCGCATTCGCGAGGCCCTGAACCAGCAGTCCGGCCTATGAAGCCACAGGTTGAAGTAGTTGCCATCGACTGCCTGATGGTGCGGCTGTTCGAGGTGATCGCCGAGGACAACATGCCCTGGATGCTGGCCGCCGCCGAAGGGCTGCGGCGGGCCTTCGGCGAGTCTCTGGTCGATCTGGTGCCGTCCTATACCACGCTGATGGTGCATTACGATTTGCTGGCCCTGAGCCCGTCCGAGGCCCGGCAGCGGATCGAGGTCGCCTTGACCGACCTGGCGCCCGGCACCACCCAGGCCGGGCGCGAGCACGTGCTGCCGGTGTGGTACGACCTCAGTGTCGGGCCGGAACTGGTGCTGCTGTCCCGGCGCAGCGGGCTGTCGGTGGCCGAGGTGATCGAGCGTCACAGCCAGCGTGAATATCAAGTGTTTGCCCTGGGCTTCGCTCCCGGGTTTGCCTTCATGGGGCTGGTGGAGGAGGCGCTCGCGGCGCCGCGGCTGAACACCCCGCGCAAGCGGGTGGCGGCGGGCAGTGTGGGGATCGCCGAACGGCAGACCGCGGCTTACCCGGTGGTATCACCCGGGGGCTGGAACCTGATCGGCCGCACCCCGAGCCGGTTGTTCGACCGCGAGCGCGACGGCTACAGCCTGATGCAACCGGGGGACCGGGTGCGCTTTGCCCCAGTGGAGCGGGCCGAGTTCCTGCGCCTGGGGGGCGATGACACGCCACTGGAGGTGCCGGCATGAGCCGACTGACGATCGAGGCCAGCACCCCGCTGTGCCTGCTGCAGGATGCCGGGCGCTTTGGCGTGCGCCACCTGGGCGTGACCCAGGGCGGGGCGCTGGACTGGGTGTCGATGTCCTGGGCCAACTGGCTGCTGGGCAATGCCCTGGATGCGCCGGTGGTGGAAATCACCCTGGGCGGTTTCACCCTGCAGGCCGAGGACTATTGCCTGCTGGCTTTGGCCGGGGCTGATCTTGGGGCCTATGTGGATGAGCGGCCTTTGACCCCGGGGCGCAGTTTCATCCTGCAAAAGGGCCAGCGGCTGCGATTCACCCAGCCATTTTCTGGGGCCCGGGCCTATCTGGCCGCCCCTGGCGGTTTCGACGCGCCCAAGGTGTTGGGCAGTTGCGCCAGTGTGTTGCGTGAAGCCCTGGGTGGCCCCGATGGTTATGGCCGCGCCCTGAGCGAGGGTGGGGTGTTGAGTTATTCGGGAGCTGGCGGTGCGCTCAAGAGCCTGGCGCCTGAGCAACTGCCGGATTGGCAATCCGCTGCACCGCTGGAGGTGATCCTGGGTGCGCAGATCGGCCAGTTCAGCGGTTTGAGCCTGTTCGATGCCTTCAATAGCAGTTGGAGCCTGGACAGCCGGGCCGACCGCATGGGCGCGCGCTTGCTCGGGCCGGTATTGCAGTACCAGGGCCGGCCGATGATTTCCGAGGGCATTCCCCTGGGGGCGATCCAGGTGCCGCCGGACGGCCAGCCGATCGTCCTGCTCAATGATCGGCAGACCATTGGCGGCTATCCACGGCTGGGGGCGTTGACCCCGCTGTCCCTGGCGCGGTTGGCCCAGTGCCTGCCGGGCAGCGAAGTGCGCCTGGCGCCGGTGGTACAGGAAACGGCGCATCGGCAGCAGGTGGCGTTCCTGCGCCGGTTCGGGTGAGGGGCTGAGAGCTTCGCCGGCAAGCCGGCTCCTACATCGCCCTGTAGGAACCAGCTTGCTGGCGAACGGGTTTATTTGGACAGGAAGCGCATGCCTTCTTCCAGGCCACGCAGGGTCAGGGGGTACATCTGGTCTTCGATCAACTCGCGAACGATATTGGTCGAAGCGGTGTAGCCCCAGGTGTCCTTGGGATAGGGGTTGATCCAGATGAGCTTCTTGTACTTCTCCATGAAGCGCTGCATCCACACGTAGCCGGCTTCTTCGTTCCAGTGCTCCACGCTGCCGCCGGCCTGGGTGATTTCATAGGGCGCCATGGCCGCATCCCCGACGAAGATCACTTTGTAGTCGGCGCCGTACTTGTGCAGCAGGTCCTGGGTCGAGGTGCGCTCGGAGCCGCGGCGCATGTTGTTCTTCCACACCGACTCATAGATGAAGTTGTGGAAGTAGTAGTACTCCAGGTGCTTGAACTCGGTCTTGCAGGCCGAGAACAGTTCCTCGCAGATCTTCACGTGGGCATCCATGGAACCGCCGATGTCGAACAGCAACAGCAACTTGATGCTGTTGCGCCGTTCCGGACGCATCTGGATGTTCAGCAGCCCGGCATCCCGGGCGGTGTGGTCGATGGTGCCGTCGATGTCCAGCTCCTCCGCCGCACCCTGGCGCGCGAACTTGCGCAGCCGGCGCAGGGCCACCTTGATGTTGCGGGTGCCCAGTTCCACCGAGTCGTCGAGGTTCTTGTACTCGCGCTGGTCCCAGACTTTCACCGCTTTGCCCTGGCGCTTGCCGGCATCGCCGACGCGGATGCCTTCCGGGTTGAAGCCACCGGAGCCGAACGGGCTGGTGCCGCCGGTGCCGATCCACTTGTTGCCGCCGGCATGGCGTTCCTTCTGTTCTTCCAGGCGTTTCTTGAACTCTTCGATGAGTTTGTCCAGGCCGCCCAGGGACTGGATCTGCGCCCGCTCTTCATCCGTCAGCGAGCGCTCGAACTCCTTGCGCAGCCAATCCTCGGGGATCAGCGCCTGCAGGTGGTCGTCGAGTTTTTCCAGGCCGTTGAAGTAGGCGCCGAAGGCCCGGTCGAACTTGTCGAAATGCCGTTCGTCCTTCACCAGGATCGCCCGGGCGAGGTAGTAGAACTCGTCCATGTCGGCGAAGGTCACGCGCTGCTTGAGCGCGTTGATCAGGTCCAGCAGCTCGCGCACCGACACCGGCACCTTGGCCGCGCGCATTTCATTGAACAGGTTGAGCAGCATGGCATCAGCCTCTTAACGACTACCGCGACGGCTCATGAACGCCAGGCGTTCGAGCAATTGCACATCCTGCTCGTTCTTCACCAGGGCGCCGGCCAGGGGCGGGATGGCCTTGGTCGGATCGCGCTCGCGCAGCACCGCCTCGCCGATGTTGTCGGCCATCAGCAGCTTGAGCCAGTCCACCAGTTCCGAGGTCGAGGGCTTCTTCTTCAGGCCCGGCACTTTGCGCACATCGAAGAACACGTCCAGGGCTTCGCTGACCAGGTCCTTCTTGATGTCCGGGTAGTGCACATCGACGATCTTCTGCAGGGTGGTGCGGTCGGGGAAGGCGATGTAGTGGAAGAAGCAGCGACGCAGGAAGGCGTCCGGCAGCTCTTTCTCGTTGTTGGAGGTAATGATGATGATCGGCCGCTGCTTGGCCTTGATGGTCTCGTCGATCTCGTAGACGTAGAACTCCATCTTGTCGAGTTCCTGCAGCAGGTCGTTGGGGAACTCGATGTCGGCCTTGTCGATCTCGTCGATCAGCAGGATCACCCGCTCCTCGGATTCGAAGGCTTCCCACAGCTTGCCCTTCTTCAGGTAGTTGCGAATGTCGTGCACCTTGTCTACGCCCAGTTGCGAATCGCGCAGGCGGCTGACCGCGTCGTACTCGTACAGGCCCTGGTGGGCCTTGGTGGTGGACTTGATGTGCCAGGTGATCAGCTTGGCGCCGAAGGATTCGGCCAGTTGCTCGGCAAGCATGGTCTTGCCGGTGCCAGGTTCGCCCTTGACCAGCAGCGGACGCTCCAGGGTGATGGCGGCATTGACTGCCAGCTTCAGGTCATCGGTGGCGACATATGCGCTGGTGCCTTCGAACTTCATCTGCAATTCCTCGAACGGTGACGGCGAGCTGCCCGGGGCAGGTCGATTGAATGGGGAGTGATGGCGCGACTATAACGCGCTGCCCGGTCGACTGTGAACGTGGACGCCCCATTCAGTCTCTGAATGGAGCGTCACGGGGTGACTCAGTCAGCCGACGGCTTGGGCTGCTCGTAGCGGGCATTGAAGGCCTGGATGAAACCGTTGCGCAAGATCTGCAAAAACGCCTGGAACGCGCTGATATCTTGCTGGTGCACGCTGCCACTGAGCTCGACCCGGGTGGCGAACTGGTTCTTGCGCTGGTTCTTCAGCAGGGTTTCGCTGGCGCCCACCAGGGCCTCCCACACCGAGCGGAAAATGCTCTTGTTGCGGTTCTCCACGTCCTGCTGCCAGTTGAAGACTTCCACGTCCCGCAACAGCGGCTTGATATAGCCGTGCAACTGGCCCTCTTCGGCCTGGGCTTCGATCACCACGTCACCGTGCCCGGCATTGAAGTCGAACTTGCCGTAGGCCGAGGCGAAGTCGTTGAAGCGCTTGAGCTCGATATCCCGGGCCCGCAGGCGGAACTCGAAGTTCTCGAAGTTGCTCAAGGGGTCGAAGGTGGCGGTGCTTTCCATGGGCGCCTGGCCCTGGAGCAGGGCCTTGCCGTCGAAGCGCGCATCGCGCTTGCCCTGGGTGTCCACCACGTTGGTCAGGTTGTAGAAGCTGGCGTTGACCTGGGTCGCGCCGATGTTCACCGGCGGCTTGGAGCTGAAGTTGCGAAAGTGGATCTTGCCGTCATCGATCCGCACTTCGTCGAGGGTGATGGGCAGCAGCTTGCCCAGTTGGGCTCGCCAGTCGGTGCCCTCACCAGTCTGCGATGCCTGCTTGTCGGCCCCGCCGTCGACGAAGTTCAGCTCCGGCTGGATGAACTGCACCTTGGCCACTACCGCGTGGTCGTACCACAGCGAATGCCAGCTCATCGAGAGGTCGATCAGCGGCGCCTTGACGAAGGGCACCGGCACCTTGCCGCTGACCTTGACGATCTCCAGGCCGTTGATGCGGTAGGCGCCGCGCCACAGGGCCAGGTCGACGTCGCTGATGCGTCCGCGGTAGTCGCCCATGTCCGCCAGCTTGTCGTTCAAGTAGTCGCGCACCAGGTAGGGCAGGGCGATATGCAGGGCCACCAGCAGCACCACCAGGCTTGCCAGGACCCACAGGGGCCAACGGTAACGAGCTTTCATGATCAGCAGCCTCCAGCCGTATACAGGCATTGACTGCGTCCGTTGGCAGACGTTCGAGTCAATGTTCCCGCGGTGGCCTGGGCGCTCCGGCGGGCCGGCGCTGGGGCGCAGGTTCGGGGAACGCAGGAGCCGGGCCATGAACCCGGCGTCGCTGATGTGTCTCTTGCATAGGCTCGACCGACCCGGCTGGCCCGGGTGTTGCGCGACTGGACGCTCAAGGGCGCCAGGCATACCCTTGGGGACTTCTTCACTGCTGCATAAGGACCCAGCCATGAGCCGAATTTTTGCTGATAACGCCCATTCCATCGGCAATACGCCCTTGGTGCAGATCAACCGTATCGCCCCGCGCGGGGTGACCATCCTGGCCAAGATCGAAGGGCGCAACCCGGGCTATTCGGTGAAGTGCCGGATCGGCGCGAACATGATCTGGGACGCCGAAAGCAGCGGCAAGCTCAAGCCGGGCATGACCATCGTCGAGCCCACGTCGGGCAACACCGGGATCGGCCTGGCCTTCGTCGCCGCCGCCCGTGGCTACAAGCTGATGCTGACCATGCCGGCGTCCATGAGCATCGAGCGGCGCAAGGTGCTCAAGGCCCTGGGCGCCGAGCTGGTGCTCACCGAGCCGGCCAAGGGCATGAAGGGGGCGATCGAAAAGGCGGCGGAAATCGTTGCCAGCGACCCGGCCAGGTACTTCATGCCGCAGCAGTTCGATAATCCGGCCAACCCGGCGATCCACGAAAAGACCACCGGTCCGGAAATCTGGAACGATACCGACGGCGCGGTGGACGTGCTGGTGGCCGGGGTTGGCACAGGGGGCACCATCAGCGGTGTGTCGCGCTACATCAAGAAGACCCAGGGCAAGCCGATTCTCTCGGTGGCGGTGGAGCCGGCGACTTCGCCGGTGATCACCCAGAAACTCGCCGGTGAAGAGATCAAGCCCAGCCCCCACAAGATCCAGGGCATCGGCGCCGGTTTCGTGCCCAAGAACCTGGACCTGGCGATGGTCGACCGGGTGGAGCTGGTGACCGATGAAGAGTCCAAGGCCATGGCCCTGCGGCTGATGCAGGAAGAGGGCATCCTCTGCGGCATCTCCTGCGGCGCGGCGATGGCGGTGGCGGTACGCCTGGCGGAAACCCCGGAAATGCAGGGCAAGACCATCGTGGTGATCCTGCCGGACTCCGGTGAGCGCTACCTGTCGAGCATGCTTTTCAGCGACCTGTTCACCGAGCAGGAAAACCAGCAGTAAGCACGGATCAGGCATTCGCCCGCAGGAGCCGGCTTGCCGGCGAATGCTGACCCATATCAGGCCAGGGCCTGGCTGCTTATGCTACTTAACGCCTTTGTTGCATAACCGTTAACGCTGAATGTTGGGTTGTGCGGGTTTTTTAAAGGGCCCAGGAGTGTTTATCATTGCCGGCTGCCAGGTCGGGTGAACGCTCCCCCTACAGGTGCCTATTTCCAAGGAGTCGTTGCATGAGCTTTTCCTTTACCGCCAAGGTCGCGGTGTTGTCGCTGTTCGTCGGCAGCATTCTCTACGTGCACCTGCGCGGCAAGGCGCGTCTGCCGGTACTGCGCCAGTTCGTCAACCATTCGGCGCTGTTTGCCCCCTATAACGCCCTGATGTACCTGTTCTCCGGGGTGCCTTCCAAGCCGTACCTGGACCGCAGCAAGTTTCCCGAGCTGGACATCCTGCGGGACAATTGGGAAGTGATCCGCGAAGAGGCCATGCACCTGTTCGACGAGGGTTACATCCGCGCCGCCGAGAAGAACAACGATGCCGGTTTCGGTTCCTTCTTCAAGAAGGGCTGGAAGCGCTTCTACCTCAAGTGGTACGACAAGCCGCTGCCCTCGGCCGAGGCCCTGTGCCCGAAGACCGTCGAGCTGGTGAGTGCGATTCCCAACGTCAAGGGCGCGATGTTCGCGCTGTTGCCCGGTGGCAGCCACCTCAACCCGCACCGCGACCCCTTCGCCGGTTCCCTGCGTTATCACCTGGGCCTGTCGACCCCCAACTCCGACGCCTGCCGGATCTTCGTCGATGGCCAGGAGTACGCCTGGCGCGACGGTGAAGACGTGATGTTCGACGAGACCTACGTGCATTGGGTGAAGAACGAAACCGAGATCACCCGGGTGATCCTGTTCTGCGACATCGAGCGTCCGCTGAGCAGCCGCCTGATGACCCGCATCAACCGTTGGGTCAGCGCCCAACTGGGCCGCGCCACCGCGCCGCAGAACCTGGATGACGAGCGTGTCGGCGGGATCAACCAGGCCTACGCCTGGAGCAAGCGCTTCAGCGACAGCTTCAGTGGCGTGGTCAAGCAGTGGAAGCGCCGCCATCCCAAGCTGTACCGCATCCTGCGCCCGGTGCTGGCAGTGGTGGTGCTGGTAGTCCTGTGGAAGTGGCTGTTCGGATAAATCTTGCAATGAATATCGGGCGCTGGTTATATTCGGCGTCCGATGAGTCCAGCGACTCAGGTTTTTTCCTCTCTCGAGAACCATCAGTACATGGCCTTTTCCCTCCTCAACGCGGTAGTGGTTTCAGCGGTCAACGCTGGCGTCGTGCCGTGCGGGAATCAGCAGCCTGTGCAGATCGGTCATTACCCCCCACCTGTCAGTAGCACGCCGGTGTACGCAGTCGTATCACCGCCGGGCGTTGGCTTCTCGGGCTGATCAGCAACCGCTGCTGTTCCCTGCGCCCGCCTGAAAAAAACACTACTGAACTTCAGCCTCGGCTGAATTGGCTTCTTGCCTGATTACAGGTGGTTTTCATGTTGCTCATTTCAAAAAAGTCCGCGCTCGCGGCCGCTTCCACGAGCCTGTTCGTCCTGCTCTGGAGCAGTGGCGCCATTTTCTCCAAATGGGGCCTGGCCCACGCTTCACCCTTTGCCTTCCTGCTGCTGCGCTTCGTCATTGCCCTGATCGGCCTGATGCTGCTGGCGCCCCTGCTCAAGCTCAGGTTGCCCCGTGGGCGCCGGGCCATGGGCTTTGCCGTGGCCACCGGCCTGGTGCTGCTGGGGGCCTACCAGATCTTCTACATCCTGGCCCTGGACCTGAAGGTGACCCCCGGGGTCATGGCCACCATCATGGGGGTGCAGCCGATCCTCACGGTGGTGCTGATGGAGCGCCAGCGCTCCTGTAGCCGGCTGTTTGGCCTGAGCCTGGGGCTGGCCGGGCTGGTGATGGTGGTCTACCAGAGCATCGGCCTGGCGGGGATGTCCATCACCGGCATGCTGTGCGGGCTGCTGGCCCTGGTCAGCATGACCGCCGGTTCGATCATGCAGAAACGCATCACCGACAATCCCCTGGGCACGCTGCCGGTGCAGTACCTGGCAGGGCTGCTGCTGTGTGCGCTGTTCGTGCCGTTCCAGCCGTTTCACTTCGAGCACAGTGCAGGTTTCGTGATTCCACTGCTGTGGATGGGGCTGGTGGTGTCGGTGCTGGCCACGCTGCTGCTGTATCGGCTGATTGCCCAGGGCAACCTGGTGAATGTCACCAGCCTGTTCTACCTGGTGCCTGCGGTGACCGCGCTGATGGACTACCTGTTCTTCGGCAACCGCCTGGGGCTGCTGAGCCTGGTGGGCATGGGCCTGATCATCGTCGGGCTGGTGTTCGTGTTCCGCAAGCAGCCTTGACCGTCCTGGGCGGCGTGAGCTCTGCGCACCGTCGCTGACGACACCGGCCGGGTGCAATGCCCGGTCGGTTGTTTTCCCTATTTATGGCATGAAGGGTCGACTTTTATGTTGAATAGTGGCCATATGGCATCATTATCTAAAAGGTACTCGCCAACTGCATTGGGACAGGGCTTCAGCGCCGCGTAGGGCAGCTCGATGAGTCGCCTGAGCAACGCTTGCAGGTGATTTTGATAACCAGCTGATTGGACTTCTTTTCTAATGCTTCCAAACAGTCCATCAGACTTTTCTCAAAATCTAAAGCCCGTACCTAGACTGACGATAAAGTCCTTACACACCAGGAGAGTCAGGATGAACGTAGCGCTTGCTTCCACTGCTTTGAGTCTGTTCCTTGGGCTATCGGGCAGTTGCCTTGCCGCCACTCCCTCAGGGCAAGGCATCATCCGTTTTTACGGCAAGATCGTAGAGTCCAACTGCACCTCCAATGCTGCCAGCGATGGGCTGAACTTGCGGCAGTGCCCTCAGGGCTCGCGTGGGGGATCCATTGACGTTCGGCGGGTCGGCCCGCTGGCCAGCGCCAGCGGCCCGGGAAACACTGTAGTCAAGGTCAAGCTCCTGGCCGACAGCGGGCGCGAGGGGCGCTATTACGACCAGCAATATGCCGTTATCGATCAGGCCGGCAAGGCCGTGACCTCGGGCGCCTACCTGATCACCGTGAGTGTTCCTTGAGCCCCTGGGCGGCATTCAGTCTCGGCTCAGCCCGTGTTCCTTGCGAACCGAGTTCATGAAGGCTTGCATCGCCGATGACTGGATGCGGTGCCGCCGGGTGATCAACCCGAAGGGCGGCAAGCGCGCTTCAAACTGGATCGGCAGCACCGCCAACAGGTGACGTCCGGGATAGTCTTCGACTACCGAAACCGGCGTAACACCGATCATGTCGGTCTGCTGCACCAGAGACAGCAAGGTCATGATCGAGGTGGTCTCGACGATGCTGCTGGGGATATCGACCCGGGCGTTGTGAAACACCTGGTTGATGATCGAGCGCATGGGGCTGGGATGCTGTTGCAAGACCCAGGTTTCGTTCTGCAATTGTGCCCAGCTCAGGTGCGTGGCTTGTGCCAGCGGATTCTGCGCCCCGGCGATCACGCACAGGGCCTCTTCACCCAGGCTGTCGAAGAGCAGTTCCTCGGCCCGTGCGCCGCCGGGAATCCTGCCCAGGACGATGTCCAGTTGATCCTGGAGCAAGGCCTGTACCAGCACGTCGCTGGTGTCGACCTGGATGCTCATGGACAACCGTGGATGGCTTTGCTTGAGAGTGGCGATGGTCCGCGTCAGCAGTCCTGAGGCCAGGGCCGGAATGGCTCCCACCGCTACCCGCCCGAGGTTGCCGGACTCCAGGGCTACCAGTTCCTCACGCATGCCGCTGAGCTCGGCGAAGACCATCTGGGCGTAGTAGAGCACCGTCTCGCCGAAAGGCGTGGGACGCATGCCCCGAGGCAGGCGTTCGAACAGCTCCACACCCAGCAGGTCCTCCGCTTCGTGGAGCATCTTGGTGGCTGCTGGTTGGGTCATGCCAATGTTGTCCGCTGCGCGGCGTAGCGAGCCGAACTCCTGCAAGGCCAGCATCAGCCGCAGTTGTCGCAGGCGCAGGCGGCTGTGGATCACATTGGCATCAGGAATCTTGGTCATGGGCCGGGCTCGCAGTAAAAGGCAGCGGCAAGCCTGACAATAAATGCCAGGCCTTGCCAGGGGCTACGTCAAGGGTAGGGGCTCATTGGGCCGGGGGATGTTCATTCAGCTTTCTGCACGGCGCTGAAGCAGCCGCTGCAGGGCGGCAGACAGCAGCGGCCAGAACAGCATCAGCACCACGTCGAAGAAGGCGTTGTGCACCGAGTAGGCACCAATGGCGCAGACCATGATGATCGACGCAATGATCGAGAACGGAATCCGCAGGATCGAGGCGAACAGCGGCACGGTGACCAGCACCACGATCAGGCTGGCCACGTTGCCCAGGTACATACTGGCGATGAGCCCCCAGACGAAATCGTGCTGCTCGACGAACAGTGTCGGCCCCGGGTGCAGCCCCCAGATCATCAGGCCGCCAAGCATTACCGCAGCGGTGGCAGAGCCGGGAATACCCAGGGTCAGAATCGGCAGCAGGGCGCTGGTGCCGGCGGCGTGGTCGGCGGTTTCCGGGGCGCTCACGCCTTCGATCTCAGTCGACAGGAAGGTCAGCAGCACGCCGCGAAAGGTACCGGGCAGCACTTCCACCAGCATACCCAGCAGTACGCCCACCACCATCAGCCCGATATGGCCGGGCAGGATAAGGCCAATGTCGGCGCCATCCGCTAGGCCTTCGAAATCGCCTGCCGCATGGGCGCCCACCGCCACTGATCGCCGCGTTTCCTTGCTCCCGCATTCCCATGCTTTGGCCGGCAAGGCTATAGAAGTGGGCTTGCCAGCGAAAGGTACGCAAGATATCTGATAACCCAAAAGGACAATAAAAGGTCTCTTGTGATCACCGGCGGTTATCGCTGGATACCCATAAGTGATTAGCCGGTGCCGTCGGCGCTGGCTAAAGTCGCCTCATCGATTGAGCGGCTGTCAGCGACTCCCTCAAACGATCGAACAACTACAAAAAGCCCGCCTTGTCCCTTGCGCAAGGCCTGACCGGCACTCAAGGAACCTCCACATGACCCGTCCAGATTCTGCGCTGGCGCTCGCCAGCGCCATCTCCAAAAGCCGGCTGCGTCTGCTGCCCTTCCTGATCCTGATGTATATCCTGGCCTTTATCGACCGTTCCAACGTCGGCTTCGCCAAGGCGGCGCTGCAAGCCGACACCGGCCTCGGCGATGCAGCCTTCGCTTTTGGCGCGAGCATTTTCTTCATTGGCTACGCCTTCTTCGAAGTGCCCAGCAACTACATGCTGCATCGCCTCGGTGCGCGGGTCTGGTTGTGCCGGATCATGGTCACCTGGGGTCTGGTGTCGGCGGCGATGATGTTCGCTCACAACGCCCAGACGTTTTATGTGCTGCGCTTTCTTCTGGGCGTGGCCGAGGCCGGCTTCTTCCCGGGGATCATTCTCTACCTCACCTACTGGTTTCCAGCCCAGAGCCGGGGCCAGGCCCTGGGGCTGTTCTACTTCGGCCTACCCCTGGCGCTGGTCCTCGGCAGCCCGCTCTCGGGCTGGTTGCTGGAATTCCATGGGGTGTTCGGCCTGACCAACTGGCAATGGCTGTTCGTGGTCGAGGGCCTGATGGCGTCGGTGGTAGGTATCGCCGCCTACTTCTACCTGGTGGATCGTCCCGGCGATGCGCGCTGGTTGAGCGTCGAGCAGAAGCAGGCGCTGCATGACGCCCTGGCCGCAGAGGACGCAAGGAAAAAGGACAGCAGCCCCCACGGCTTCCTCAGTGCCCTGCGCAATCCCCGGGTCCTGCAATTCTGCCTGGCCTATTTCACCATCCAGATGAGCGTCTACGGCGTGGTGTTCTACCTGCCGACACGCATCGCCGGGCTGCTGGACGGCCACGTGGGCCTCAGCGTCGGGCTGATCACTGCGATTCCGTGGATCTGCGCCCTGCTGGTGACCCGCCTGGTGACCCGCTATGCCGACCGCAGTGGTCAGCATCAGCGCCTGGCGGTGGTGATGCTGACCATGGCCGCCCTGGGCATCGCTGCCTCGGCATTGGGCAGCAGCATGGTCCCGGTGGTCCTGGCCTTCTGTTTCGCCGCCGCCGGCTTCGTCGCCGTGCAGCCGCTGTTCTGGACCATCCCCACCGGCTACCTCAGCGGTGCCGCGGCGGCCGGTGGCATCGCCCTGATCAACTCCATCGGCAACCTCGGCGGCTTTGTCGCGCCGAACCTCAAGACCCTGATGGAAACCCAGTTTGCCGATCCACGTGCGGGGATGTTCGCCCTGGCCCTGGTAGGCATCCTCGGCGCCATCCTGCTGTCACGCCTGAATACTCGGCACACCCCGACAGCTCCCAAACAGCTCACACCGGCCCAGGTCGGCTGATCACTACCCACGCCTTGCAAGGAAACCCCCTGATGAAAATCACCGCGATCCGCACCCGTGTATTCGAATGGAAAGGCAAAGTCGTGCCACCTCAGGCGCACTTCTGCACCAATGCCACGGACATCCTCTTCGAGCGTGGCGATGCCATGGGCTCGTTCCGTTTCCACGGCTGGCTGGTGGTGGAAGTGGAAACCGACAACGGCCTGGTGGGCATCGGCAATTGCGCCCTGGCGCCGCGGGTGGCCAAGGAAATCATCGACACCTACCTGGCGCCGATCGCCATCGGTGAGGACCCTTTCGACAACGAATACATCTGGCAGAAAATGTACCGTCAGAGTCACGCCTGGGGGCGCAAGGGCATCGGCATGGCGGCCATCTCGGCGATCGACATCGCCCTCTGGGACATCATGGGCAAGGCGGTGAACAAGCCGGTGTTCAAGCTCCTCGGCGGGCGCACCAAGGACAAGATCTGGACCTACGCCTCCAAGCTCTACGCCAATGACAATCTCGACCTGTTCCTCGAAGAGGCCCAGGGCTACCTCAACCAGGGGTTCACTGCGCTGAAGATGCGCTTCGGCTACGGTCCCAAGGACGGCCCGGCCGGCATGCGCCGCAACATCGAGCAGGTACGCGCTCTGCGCGAACTGGCCGGCCCGGATGTGGACATCATGCTCGAGTGCTATATGGGCTGGACCCTGGAATACGCCCGGCGCATGTTGCCCAAGCTGGCGGAGTTCGAGCCGCGCTGGTTGGAGGAGCCGGTGATCGCCGACGACCTCGAAGGCTACGTCGAACTGAAGAAGATGGGCATCATGCCGATCTCCGGCGGTGAGCACGAGTTCACCTCCTATGGCTTCAAGGACTTGCTGGAACGCCGCGCCGTCGACGTGATCCAGTACGACACCAACCGCGTCGGCGGCATCACCGCCGCGCGCAAGATCAACGCCATGGCCGAAGCCTGGTCGGTGCCTGTGATTCCCCATGCCGGGCAGATGCACAACTACCACTTGACCCTGTCCACCACGGCCTCGCCGATGGCCGAGTTCTTCCCGGTGTTCGACGTCGAGGTCGGCAACGAACTCTTCTACTACGTGTTCAAGGGCGAGCCGCAGCCAGTCAAGGGCTACATCCAGCTCGATGACCACAAGCCGGGCCTGGGCCTGGAAATCTGCGAAGACTACCTGAGCGAATTCAACATCATCGAATAAGCCTCGGGCGCCGCTTGCGGGCGGCGCCGTACACACCTATGGGAGAGCGAACATGCGCTTGATTCAATTTGCCAGCAGCACCGGTCAGCGTCAGGTCGGAGTGATCGAAGAGCAGCAAGTGCGAGTATTGCGCAACACCTCCAGCACCCGTGAACTGGCCCTGGCGGCGATCCGCAACCAGCGCAGCCTGCAGCAGGAAGCGCAGCTGCGCGGCAGTGATCCGGGACCGGACTATGCACAGCTGTTGCAGCAGGGCCGGGTGCTGCCGCCCCTGGACCATGAGGACCCGGCCCATTGCCTGATCAGCGGCACCGGCCTGACCCACCTGGGCAGCGCCTCGACCCGGGACAAGATGCACCAGCATGACGGCGAGGTCGAAGCGGGCATGACCGACACCATGCGCATCTTCAAATGGGGCCTGGAAGGCGGCAAGCCCGAGGCCGGGCAAGTGGGGGCCCAGCCGGAATGGTTCTACAAGGGCGACGGCAGCATTGTCGTGCGTCCCGGCGGCGATTTTCCGCTGCCGCCGTTTGCCGAGGATGGGGGGGAGGAACCGGAGCTCACCGGCCTTTATGTGATCGGTGATGATGGATTGCCGTACCGCGTCGGTTATGCCCTGGGCAACGAGTTCTCCGACCATGTGATGGAGCGGCGCAACTACCTGTACCTGGCCCACTCGAAGCTGCGCTACTGCGCCTACGGCCCGGAATTGCGGGTCGGCGAACTGCCCCGGCACCTGGTGGGCCGCAGCCGCATTATCCGCAACGCTGAAGTGCTCTGGGAAAGGGAGTTTCTCAGCGGTGAGGACAACATGTGCCATAGCCTGGCCAACCTCGAATACCACCACTTCAAGTACGCGCAGTTCCTGCGTCCCGGCGACGTCCATGTGCACTACTTCGGCACCGCCACCCTGTCCTTTGCCGACGGTGTACGCACGCGCCCCGGCGACCGCTTCCAGATCAGCCTCGAAGCCTTCGGCGCGCCCCTGGAAAACACCATCGGTGCAAGCGTCCAGCCCTTGGCCATCGGCCAGGTACGGGCCCTGTAAATCTTCAACCACCGGCCTCTGGCGCCGGTCAAGGAATTCTCATGACTCGCTTGTCTGGACACAACTACATTGGTGGCGCCCGCAGCGCTCTGGGCGAGGTGCAGTTGCACAGCCTGGATGCCAGCAGTGGCCAAGCCCTGCCGGGAAGCTTCTTTCAGGCGACCGCGGCGGAAGTGGATGCCGCGGCCCGGGCCGCGGCGCTGGCCTACCCGCTGTACCGCAACCTCAGCGCCGAGCGGCGTGCGCAGTTTCTCGATGCCATTGCCGATGAACTGGACGGCCTCGGGGATGACTTCATCGCCACTGTCTGCCGGGAAACTGCCTTGCCCGCCGGGCGCATTCAGGGCGAGCGAGGGCGTACCAGCGGCCAGTTGCGTTTGTTCGCCAGGGTCCTGCGTCGGGGCGACTTCTATGCTGCACGCATCGATCGCGCCTTGCCCCAGCGCCAGCCGCTGCCGCGCCCGGACCTGCGCCAGTACCACATCGGCCTGGGCCCGGTGGCGGTGTTTGGTGCCAGCAACTTCCCCCTGGCGTTCTCCACCGCCGGTGGCGACACCGCTGCGGCCCTGGCCGCCGGTTGCCCGGTGGTGTTCAAGGCCCACAGCGGGCACATGGCGACTGCCGAGTGGGTGGCGGACGCGATCATCCGCGCGGCGCAGCGCAGCGGGATGCCCGCCGGAGTGTTCAACATGATCTACGGAGCCGGGGTCGGGGAGTGGCTGGTCAAGCACCCGGCGATCCAGGCGGTGGGCTTTACCGGCTCCCTCAAGGGTGGCAATGCCTTGTGCCAGATGGCCGCGACCCGGCCGCAGCCGATCCCGGTGTTCGCCGAGATGTCGAGCATCAACCCGGTGATCCTGCTGCCCGAGGCTCTCAGGGCCCGGGGTTCGCAGATCGCCGCCGAACTGGCGGGTTCGGTGACCTTGGGTGCGGGTCAGTTCTGTACCAATCCTGGCCTGATCATCGGCCTGCGCTCGCCGCAGTTCAGCGCCTTTCTCCAGCAGTTCAGCACGCAGATGGACCAGCAGGCGCCGCAGACCATGCTCAACAGCGGCACGCTGGTCAGCTATTGTCAGGGGCTTGCAGCCTTGCACCAGCATCCACGTCTGCGGCACCTGGCGGGGCGGCCACAGCAGGGCGCCCAGGCACAGGCTCAGCTATTTCAGGCCGATGTCAGCCTGTTGCTGGAGGGCGATGAACTGCTTCAGGAGGAAGTCTTCGGCCCGGCCAGCATCGTCATCGAAGTGGCGGATCAGCGTGAACTGGCGGCGGCCTTGCAGGGGCTGCGTGGGCAACTGACCGCGACCTTGATCGGCGAGGAACAGGAACTGCTGGAGCATCGCTGGCTCAGCGAGGTCTTGCAGGAAAAGGTCGGCCGGCTATTGCTCAATGGCTATCCGACCGGGGTCGAAGTCTGCGATGCGATGGTTCACGGCGGGCCTTATCCGGCAACGTCGGATGCCCGTGGCACCTCGGTGGGCAGCCTGGCGATCGCGCGCTTCCTGCGCCCGGTATGTTTCCAGAACTACCCGGACGCGCTGCTGCCTGAAGCCCTGCGCAATGCCAACCCGCTGGGTATACGACGCCTGGTGGACGGAGAAATGAGCAACGCCGCGCTTTGACCCTGGGCGGCCGCAACAGGCCTTGAGCAGATGCCGGCAGCCTGTTTCAGGCTGCGGCCTTCACCGCCGGCCTGAGCACCAGCCACAGCGCGGCGGCAATCAGCGCGCCGCCATACAGGTGGGCCATGGACAGCGGCTCGTCCAGCAGTAACGCGCCCCACAGTACGCCGAATGGCGGGATCATGAAGGTCACGGTCATCGAGCGCACCGGGCCGATGGCGCTGAGCAGGCGGAAATACAGCACGTAGGCAAACGCGGTGCAGCCCAGCCCCAGCCCCAAAAGCGATAGCCATACGCTCCAGCCACCCCAGCTGGGGGGCGGGTGGCTGATGGCGTTGTAGGCGAACAGCGGCAACAGCAGCAGGGTCGCTCCCAGCATGCTGCCCAGGGCCGACAGGCGGCTGTCCAGGCCGCCGGCCTGGTCCAGCCAGCGTCGGGCGAGGAACCCGGCGAAGCCGTAGCAGGTGGTGGCCATCAAGCAGGACAGGGCGCCCAGCAGCAGGTCTCGGTCGAAGGCCACGGGGCCGGCGCGGGTCAGGATGCCGACGCCGAGCAGGCCCAGGCAGACCCCGGCGAATTTGCTCGGGGTCAGGCGTTCATGGAAAAACAGGCCGCCGATCAACACCCCCATCAACGGCGTGGTGGCATTGAAGATCGCCGAGTAGCCGGCGGGCAGCACCTGGGCCGCCACCGAGTACATCGTCGCGGGTATCCCGGAGTTGATCACCCCGAGCAGCAGCACGGTCTTGAGCTTGCCGCGAAAGTTCCAGTCGACCCGCATCAAGGCCAGCATCACCAGCAGCCCGAGCGCAGCGATGGACACCCGGAAGAAGGCCGTGGGCACGCTGCCCAGCACCGGGGCGATGATGCGCATGAACAAGAAGCTCGCGCCCCAGATGGCGGCCAGCGACAGCAGGCGCAGCAGATCGACAAGTCTCACGGCACTTTCCTTTGTTGAAGGGCGGCGATGTTGCCCAGAGCCTGGGTACATGGCAAATCCTATCGCACCCGCTACAGAACAAATCGCGTGACCAGGCCATTCAGGTCCACCGCCAGCCGCGACAGTTCCTGGCTCGCGGCGGAGGTCTGGGTGGCGCCCGCGGCCGTCTGGGTCGACAGGTCGCGGATGTTCACCAGGCTGCGGTCCACATCCCGGGCCACCAGTGCCTGCTGCTCGGCGGCACTGGCGATCACCAGGTTGCGCTGGCTGATCTGTGAGATCGCCCCGGTGATCTTCTCCAGCGCGCTGCCTGCGCCGTTGGCCTGCTGCAGGGTTTGCCCGGCCTGTTCGGCGCTGCTCTGCAGAGCGCTGACGGTAGCATCGGTGCCGTGCTGGATACGGTTGATCATCTGTTCGATTTCCTCGGTGGAGTCCTGGGTGCGTTGGGCCAGTGAGCGCACTTCGTCCGCCACCACGGCAAAGCCACGCCCGGCCTCGCCGGCTCGGGCGGCCTCGATTGCGGCATTGAGTGCCAGCAGGTTGGTCTGCCCGGCAATGGCCCGAATTACCTCCAGCACTTTGCTGATGTCCTGGGCCTGGGACGCCAGCCCCTGGGCCTGCTCCGAGGCGCTCAACACTTCACTGACCAGTTGCTGGATCGATGCGATGGTCTGGCTGACTTGATGATGGCCGTGCCGGCTGTCCTGGTCCGAGGCTTGGGAGGCTTCGGCGCTGGAGACCGCGTTGCCGGCGACTTCATCCACGGCCGCGCTCATTTGCGTGACGGCGGTGGCGGCTTGCTCGATTTCATCGTTCTGCAACTGCAGGCCGCGGGTACTTTGTTCCATCACCGAGCTCATCTCCTCGGCGGCCGAGGCCAGCTGCTGCGACGACTCGGCGATGCCACGGATGGTCGAGCGCAGGTTGTCCTGCATGCCGGCCAGGGCCGTCAGCAGTTGCGCCGGTTCATCCCGCCCCTGACCGTTGACGTTCTGGCTCAGGTCGCCGGCGGCGATTGTCCGGGCCACCCCCAGGGCCTGGGCCAGCGGCGCCGTGATGCTGCGGGTCAGCAACCAGGCCAATAGCAAGGTGCTGGCCAGGGCGATTGCAATGATGATGCCGACGATCCACTGCGAACGTTCATAGAGTGTGGCGGCGTCCTCGGCGGCGGTATCGGCGCCTCGCTGGTTGAACTGGATCAGCTCTTCCAGGGCGATGTCCAACTGGCTACCCAGGGGCGCCAGTTCAACATTGAGTCGGGTGTAGGCCTGCTCTTTAAGACCTGCGTCGATCTGCTCGATGATCTGTTGCAGAAGGCGGGTGTACTGGTCGATGGTATTTTTCAGCCGCTCCAGCATTGCCGCTTCCTGCTCATTGGTCATCAGTGCCTTGTGCCGCTCCAGGCGCTGGGCCAGTTCCTGTTGTTCGTCGGCGATCATGCGCTTGCTCTTTTCCCGGCTCTGGGGCTGGTCATTGACCAGCAACCGCAGCGCTTCCAGGCGGATGGTAGCGATGTTGGCAGCACTGTCATGGATGTTCTCGATGCTGGGCATCCACGAGGCTTCTATGACTTTTGCGCTTTCGCGCAGGGTGGCCATCTGCCCCAGGCAGAACAGCCCGACAATCACCAGCAAGCTGGCCAACACCGCAAAACTCAAGCTGGCTCGCAAGCCGATTCGAAGATTCCTGATCAACATCATGTGCTCCTTAAAAACATTAAAAAAACATTCGGCCCTCGCTGATTTAGAGGTGTTGTTTGGGGAGGGTGGGGGCTTTATATGGCAAAGTGCCACTATATTGAAAGGCCCTGAATAGAGCCTTTTCCTCGCTACACCTGAGCTTTTGCAGATGTCGATGGCTTTTTTTTGCGGGGCCGCTTGGCGGGTGTTTCAAGCCTTCACCCCCGCCGGGGGCGGCCTGTAGGTGAATCGATTAAGGTCGGATTCGCCTGACTGATGGTTTTTTGTTGACCGAACGGTCGATTAAAAAACTTGCAGTCAGGCCTGGTAAAGATTTCCTGGCGCGACGGGCCGGGTGAAAAAATGCGCTTCTCCTTGGGACGTTTCACTGGCTAAGCTCTGGCATCGTAAATTCCCGCAGAGGTCTCTTTATGTCGCAGTCATGGCCCGCCGCCGATATCGCTCGAATGATCCTCGATGGCTTCGACGACTACCGCGAGCACTTTCGCCAGATCACCGACGGTGCCCGGCAACGCTTCGAGCAGGCGCAGTGGCAGCAAGCGCAAAAGGCCTCGGCAGCGCGGATCAACCTGTATGAAGAGAAGGTGGGCGAGACCGTGGCCCGCCTGCACCAGGCCTTCAGCACCGAGTCGCTGATGGATGTCAGCCAGTGGCCACTGGTGAAAAGCGCCTACATCAGCCTGATCGACCTGCGCTTTGACGATGAGCTGTCCGAGACCTGGTACAACTCGATCTTCTGCGGCCTGTTCAGCCACGACCTGATCAGCGACGGCTGCATGTTCATCCACACCACCCGGCCCAGCCTGCGCCGGGCCCGGGCCGCGCAGACCCGCAGCTACAAGCCCCAGGGCGAACTGGCAACGATGCTCGAACAGGTGTTCGCCGACTACCGCTTCAGCGAGGACTACGCCGACCTGCCGGGGGACCTGCGGCGCCTGGAGGCGCAATTGCGGGAGAACCTGCCGGATTGGGTGTGCAAGGACCCGGAGCTGACCCTGGAGCTGTTTTCCTCGGTGCTGTACCGCAACAAGGGCGCCTACCTGGTGGGGCGCATCTTCACCCATGAAGAACAGTGGCCGCTGGTGATCCCGCTGCTGCACCGCGAAGGCCGGGGGGTCCAGATCGACGCGCTGATCACCGATGAGGCGGACGTCTCGATCATCTTTTCCTTCACCCGTTCCTACTTCATGGTGGACGTGCCGGTGCCGGCGGAATTCATTGGCTTCCTCAAGCGCATCCTGCCGGGCAAGCACATCGCCGAGCTGTACACCTCCATCGGTTTCTACAAGCACGGCAAGTCGGAGTTCTACCGTGCCCTGATCAACCACCTGGCCAGCACCGACGATCGCTTCATCATGGCTCCCGGGGTGCGCGGTATGGTCATGAGCGTGTTCACCCTGCCGGGCTTCAACACCGTGTTCAAGATCATCAAGGACCGCTTCTCGCCGTCGAAGAACGTCGACCGGGCCACGGTGATCGAGAAATACCGGCTGGTGAAAAGCGTGGATCGGGTGGGCCGCATGGCCGATACCCAGGAGTTCGCCGACTTCCGCTTCCCCCTGAGCAAGTTCGACCCGGCGTGCCTTGAGGAACTGCTGGAAGTGGCGCCCTCCACGGTGGCGGTGGAAGGCCAGACGGTGCTGATCCGCCACTGCTGGACCGAGCGGCGCATGACCCCGCTCAACCTCTACCTGGAGCATGCCAACGAAGCCCAGGTGCGCGAGGCCCTGGAGGACTACGGCCTGGCGATCAAGCAGTTGGCGGCGGCCAACATCTTCCCCGGCGACATGCTGCTGAAGAACTTCGGCGTCACCCGCCATGGCCGGGTGGTGTTCTATGACTACGACGAAATCTGCTTCCTCACCGAAGCCAACTTCCGCCACATTCCGGCCCCCCGCACCCCGGAAGATGAAATGGCTTCCGAACCCTGGTACTCCATCGGCCCCCACGACGTGTTTCCCGAGGAGTTCCCGCCGTTCCTGTTCGCCGATGCCGGCCAGCGCAAGCTGTTCGACCAGCTGCACGGCGAGCTGTACAACGCCGATTACTGGAAGGGCCTGCAGGAGGCCATCCGCGCTGGCAAGGTGATCGATGTCTTCCCTTATCGGCGCCAAGGCCTGGAAGACGAATAAATAGAAGTGCAGGAGCCGGCTTGCCGGCGAAGGCCTCCTCACTGGCCGCTTCGCCGGCAAGCCGGCTCCTACGTATTGCATGGACTTTTCTGCGACAATCGCGCCCTGCCTAAATAGACGACCCTTGCGTACCTGATGACTGACGAATCGCCTGCAATCGACCAACTGCTGAAAAACCTCGATCAAGCCATGCTCGGCGACCGTCACCGGTTGCGCCGGCAGTTGCTCGAACTGCGCAAGAAGCCCGACGAGGCCAAGCTCGCCCAGTGGCTGGAGCGCATGCAGGCTTCCTGCAACCTGGTGACGGCGCGGCGCCAGAGCGTGCCGCAGATCCGCTATGACGACAGCCTGCCGATTGCCGCCAAGCGCGACGAGATCAAGGAGGCGCTGCTCAAGCATCAGGTGCTGATCATTGCCGGCGAGACCGGCTCGGGCAAGACCACCCAGTTGCCGAAGATCTGCCTGGAAATCGGTCGTGGCCAGCATGGCCTGATCGGTCATACCCAGCCCCGGCGGATTGCCGCCCGCAGCGTGGCCAGCCGGGTCGCCGAAGAGCTGGCCACGCCCCTGGGCTCGCTGGTGGGCTACCAGGTGCGCTTCGAGGACCAGAGCGATTCCAGCACCCTGATCAAGCTGATGACCGACGGCATCCTGCTGGCGGAAACCCAGAACGATCGCTACCTGGAACGCTACGACACGATCATCGTCGACGAGGCCCACGAGCGCAGCCTGAACATCGACTTCCTCCTCGGCTACCTCAAGACCCTGCTGCCGCGGCGCCCGGACCTGAAGGTCATCATCACCTCGGCGACCATCGACCTTGAGCGCTTCTCCAAGCACTTCGATAACGCGCCGATCGTCGAGGTCTCCGGCCGTACCTTCCCGGTGGAAACCTGGTATCGCCCGTTGACCCTGGAACAGGACGAGGAGGGCAACCGGGTCGAGGACGACCTCACGGTGGACCAGGCGATCCTCGCCACCCTGGATGAAATCGCCGCCCATGAACGCAGTGAAAGGCGCAGCCCCGGGGATGTGCTGGTGTTCCTGCCCGGCGAGCGGGAGATCCGCGACGCCGCGGAGATGCTGCGCAAGGCCCAGCTCAAGCACACCGAGATCCTGCCGCTGTACGCGCGCCTGTCGCCGGCCGAACAGCAGCGCATCTTCCAGTCCCACCCGGGCCGGCGCGTGGTGCTGGCGACCAACGTCGCCGAAACCTCGCTGACCGTGCCGGGCATCCGCTACGTGATCGACAGCGGCACTGCGCGCATCAGCCGCTACAGCTACCGGGCCAAGGTCCAGCGCCTGCCCATCGAGGCGATTTCCCAGGCCAGCGCCAACCAGCGCAAGGGCCGTTGTGGCCGGGTCGAACCGGGGATCTGCGTACGCCTGTACAGCGAGGAAGATTTCCTCGGCCGGCCGGAATTCACCGACCCGGAGATCCTGCGTACCAACCTGGCGGCGGTGATCCTGCAGATGCTGCACCTGCGCCTGGGGGAAATCACCGCCTTCCCGTTTATCGAACCGCCGGATGGCAAGGCCATCAGTGACGGTTTCAACCTGTTGCAGGAACTCTCGGCGGTCGACCGCAACAGCCAGCTGACACCACTGGGCCGGCAACTGGCGCGCCTGCCGGTGGACCCGCGCATGGGCCGCATGCTGCTGGAAGCGGCCAAGCTCGGCAGCCTCCAGGAAGTGCTGATCGTCGCCAGCGCCATGTCGATCCAGGACCCCCGCGAGCGTCCGCCGGAGCGCCAGCAGGCCGCCGACCAGGCCCACGCCCAGTGGAAGGACGTGGATTCGGACTTCGCCGGGCTGGTCAACCTGTGGCGCGGCTTCGAAGAACAGCGCCAGGCCCTCACCGCCAGCCCGCTGCGCAACTGGTGCCGCAAGAATTTCCTGAACTACCTGCGCCTGCGCGAGTGGCGTGATTCGCACCGGCAATTGAGCCTGATCTGCCGCGACCTGCAACTGAGCCTGAACAAGGAGCCGGCGGACTACCCGAAACTGCACAAGGCGGTGCTGGTAGGCCTGCTCAGCCAGATCGGCCAGAAGACCGAAGACGGTGACTACCTGGGGGCCCGCCAGCGGCGCTTCTGGATCCACCCGTCCTCGGGCCTGGGCAAGAAGCGCCCGCAATGGCTGATGACCGCCGAGCTGGTGGAAACCACCAAGCTCTATGCGCGCATGGTGGCCAGGATCGAGCCGGACTGGATCGAGCCCCTGGCCGGCCATCTGGTGAAGAAGAACCACTTCGAGCCCCATTGGGAGAAGAAGCGCGGCCAGGTAGTGGCCTACGAGCAGATCACCCTGTTCGGCCTGATCGTGGTCGGCCGCCGGCCAGTGCATTACGGCCCGGTGGACCCGGTGGTGTCCCGCGAGCTGTTCATCCGCGAGGCCCTGGTGCGTGGCGAAATCCAGTCCAAGGCCAAGTGCCTGAGCGCCAACACCCAACTGCTGGAACAGCTCGATGCGCTGGAGGCCAAGGCCCGGCGCCGCGACATCCTGGCCGACGAGGAAACCCTGTTCGCCTTCTACGACGCGCGCCTGCCAGCGGAGATCCACCAGACCGCGACCTTCGACAGCTGGTACCGGGTGCACAGCCAGAAGAACCCGCAGTTGTTGATCATGCGCGAGGAAGACGTGCTGGCCCGCGAGGCCAGCGAGGTCACCGCCAAGCAGTACCCGGACACCTTGCATATCGGTGACCTGGAACTGGCCCTGAGTTACCACTTCGAACCCAACCATCCCCGGGACGGCGTGACCCTGCGGGTGCCGGCGCCGCTGCTGCCGGCACTGCCCGCCGAACGCCTGGAATGGCTGGTGCCGGGGCTGATCGAGGCCAAGTGCATCGCCCTGGTGCGCAACCTGCCCAAGGCCCTGCGCAAGAACTTCGTGCCGGTGCCGGACTTCGTCAAGGCCGCCCTGCAGCGCATGGTCTTCGCCGAGGGCTCCTTGCCCCAGGCCCTGGGCCGCGAGCTGCTGCGCATGACCGGGGCCCGGGTCAGCGACGAGGCCTGGAGCGAAGCCGAACAACAGGTGGAAAGCCACCTGCGGATGAACCTGGAAATCGTCGACGCCCAGGGCAAGTTCCTCGGCGAAGGCCGCGACCTGGCCGAACTGACCGCGCGTTTCGCCGAAGCCAGCCAGGCTGCCCTGGCGGTGCCGCAGACTGCCAAGAGCCAGCAACCGGTGCAAGCCAAGGTATTTGCCGCGGTGGCGGAAAAGACCCAGCAGAAGATCGCCGGGCTGTCGATGACGGTGTACCCGGCCCTGGTGGAGGAGGCGGGTACGGTCAAGGAAGGGCGCTTCTCCACCGCTGCCGAAGCCGAGTTCCAGCATCGCCGGGCCTTGCAGCGCCTGCTGTTGCAGCAACTGGCCGAGCCGGCCAAGTTCCTGCGGGGCAAGTTGCCGGGCCTTACCGAGCTGGGCCTGCTGTACCGCGAACTGGGTCGGGTCGATGCGCTGGTGGAGGACATACTCCTGGCCAGCCTCGACAGTTGCATTCTTGAAGGCGAGGCCGTGCTGCCTCGGGATGGCGCGGGCCTGGCCTCCCTGGCCGAGCGCAAGCGTGGTGCCTGGACCGAGCACGCCGAGCGCCTGGCACGCCTGACCCTGGAGATCCTCAAGCTCTGGCACGGCCTGCAAAAACGCTTCAAGGGCAAGATCGACCTGGCCCAGGCCGTGGCCCTCAACGACATCAAGGCCCAGCTGGCGAACCTGGTGTACCCGGGCTTTGTCCGGGAAACCCCGGCCCTGTGGCTCAAGGAACTGCCGCGTTACCTCAAGGCCGTGGAACTGCGCTTCGAGAAACTCGGCAGCCAGGTGCAGAAGGACCGGGTCTGGAGCAGCGAGCTCACGGGCCTGTGGAGCCAGTACCAGACCCGGGCCCAGAAGCATGCCCAGGAAGGCAAGCGCGACCCGCAGCTGGAGCTGTACCGCTGGTGGCTGGAGGAGTACCGGGTGTCCCTGTTCGCCCAGCAGTTGGGGACCAAGGTGCCGATTTCCGACAAGCGCCTGAGCAAGCAGTGGAGCCTGGTCGAGGCCTGATCCAAAGCCCTTCGTAGGCGTTGGGTTGCCAGTGGAAGCGCCGCTAGGGGCGATACCGGGTTGACTCCGTCGATCTTGCAGTTGCGGCGAAATGGCGGAGGTTATGGCAAACTCCGCCGTCATAAATGCCGGCCCCGGCTATCTGCATCGCAGGCAGCCTGGGCGGATCGGAATAAAGCGATGCCAGAAACGGCTCCCTTGGCGGGAATCGTCTCTTTACGGTTTGGCACGTGAGTGCCAATACCTTCTGCCTCAACACATTAGAGGAACGACCGTGCACAACGTCGTCATCAGCGGCACCGGCCTGTTTACCCCGGCCAACAGCATCTCCAACGAAGAGCTGGTGGAATCGTTCAATACCTACGTCCACCAGTTCAACAGTGACAACGCTGCCGCCATCGAGCGCGGCGAAGTGCAGGCCCTGACCGAATCCAACGCTGCCTTCATCGAAAAGGCCTCGGGCATCAAGAGCCGCTTCGTCATGGACAAGGACGGCATCCTCGACCCGCAGCGCATGGCTCCACGCCTGCCGGAACGCTCCAACGACGAGTGGTCGGTACTCTGTCAGATGGCCGTGGCCGCTGCCGAGCAAGCCCTGCAGCGGGCCGGCAAGACTGCCGCCGACATCGACGGGGTGATCGTCGCCTGCTCCAACCTGCAGCGCGCCTACCCGGCCATCGCCATCGAAGTCCAGGCCGCACTGGGCATCCAGGGTTTTGGCTTCGACATGAACGTAGCCTGCTCCTCGGCAACCTTCGGCATCCAGGCCGCCGCCAACAGCGTGCAGCTGGGCCAGGCCCGGGCGATCCTGATGGTCAACCCGGAAGTCTGCACCGGGCACCTGAACTTCCGTGACCGCGACAGCCACTTCATCTTCGGCGACGCTGCCACCGCGGTGATCATCGAACGCGCCGACCTGGCCACCTCCGAGCACCAGTTCGACATCGTCAGCACCAAGCTGCTGACCCAGTTCTCCAACAACATCCGCAACAACTTCGGCTTCCTCAACCGCACGGCGGAAGAGGGCATCGGCGCGCCGGACAAGCTGTTCGTCCAGGAAGGCCGCAAGGTGTTCCGTGACGTGTGCCCGATGGTGGCGGAACTGATCGCCGCGCATCTGGAAGAGAACCAGCTCAACGTCAGCGATGTGAAGCGCTTCTGGCTGCACCAGGCCAACCTCAGCATGAACCACCTGATCGTCAAGAAACTCCTGGGCCGCGAAGCCTCGGTGGAAGAGGCGCCAGTGATTCTCGACACCTACGCCAACACCAGTTCGGCGGGTTCGGTGATTGCCTTCCACAAGTACCAGGACGATCTGGCCAGCGGTTCCCTGGCTGTGCTCAGTTCCTTCGGTGCCGGTTATTCGATTGGTAGCGTCCTGCTGCGCAAGCGTTGATCTAGGCTGATTGAGGTGTGGCGCCGGGCGGGATTGGCGCGTCACACCCTCTCAAACCTGCATGATTGAACGAGGCACGAATGGCTGCTGCTGATGACACGCAACTGCTAGAGCGCCTGTTGGCGGGCGAACAAAAGGCTTACAAGGAGCTGGTTGGCACCTACCAGAGCGCCATGCGCGCCGTGGCTTACGCCATTGTCGGCAACCGCCACGCCGACGAAGTGGTACAGGACGCCTGGCTGTCGGTGGTGCGCAACCTGGCGGGTTTTCAGGGGCGTTCCAGCCTCAAGACCTGGCTGCTGACCATCACCGCCAACGCGGCCAAGAGCCGCTACAAGCAAAATCGCCGGGAAGTATTGCTCGATGATCTGCCGGCGCCCCATGGCACGGTAGGCGATGAGCGTTTCTCTTCCACAGACGGCCACTGGCTGGTGGCGCCTTTCGCCTGGCACGAAGACACCCCGGAAGCCCTGCTGACCGAGTCTGAGCTGCGTGACTGCCTGGAGCACACCCTGCTCAGCCTGTCCGAGTTGCAGAGCAGTGTCCTGCTGTTGCGCGAACGCCAGGGCCTGGAGCTGGAAGAGATCTGTAACCTTTTGGGGCTCACGCTCTCCAATGTCCGGGTACTGCTGCACCGGGCGCGTCTGAAGGTCTTCGCCACCGTGGAGCATTTTGAGGAAACCGGCCAATGCTGACCTGTAAGGAACAAGTGGCACGATCCAGCGATTATCTCGATGGCCAGTTGAGCTTTCGCGAGCGCTTGATGGTGCGCCATCACCTGATGTTCTGCCCCAATTGCCGGCGTTTCATTCGCCAGATGCGCCTGCTCCAGGCCACCTTGCGAGTGCTTCCGGAGCCGCCCCTGGAAGGTCTCGATGAACTGGCCGAGCGTCTGGCCGCCGAGCGCCAGAACCACCGCTGATCCTGCCTCCCCCCATGACTCTGTAGCCGCTGTCGAGCCCCGGCGAGGCTGCGAAAAGGCCCGCAGGGCCTTGCTTGACGGTCTCCCGTCGAACCTGCAGCGCCCTCGGGATCGCGGCGTCTCCTACGGAGCCGTGCGCCGCCTCGCCGGGGCTCGACGGCTACAGACGCCACATGAAACTGTCATCCGATCAAAGGTGACAGGGTTCTTGTGTCCCCCTATTCCCCCGCAAAACCCAGGGCAAAGGCTCTAGTACAGGCTTTTTGCCTTATTTCATTTCGAAGTAAAAAAGTTCCCCTGTAATCAAATCTTTATCTATCAGCAACCCGGCTGAAATAACCCCTCGCCAAGATTCCCACCCAACACCAGCGGGCCAACCCCGCGTGTTTTCCAACGCTACAGACCACCAATTAGGGGAACTCTTCGATGATCCGTAAGCACTTCGCCGGTTTTGCCGCCAGCGCCCTGGCCCTGGCAGTAACCGCCCAGGCTTTCGCTGGCACCGTCACCACCGACGGCGCCGATATCGTAGTCAAAACCAAGGGCGGCCTTGAGGTTGCTACCACCGACTCCGCGTTCAGCTTCAAGCTGGGCGGTCGTCTGCAAGCCGACTATGGCCGTTTCGACGGGTTCTACACCAAGAATGGTGACAGCGGCGACGGCGCGTACTTCCGCCGCGCCTATCTGGAATTGGGCGGCACCGCCTACAAGGATTGGAAATACCAGATCAACTACGACTTCTCCCACAACTCGGGCACCGCCGATGACGGTTACTTCGACGAGGCGTCCATCTCCTACGTCGGCTTCAAGCCGGTGACCCTGCGCGCCGGCCGCTTCGACGAAGACTTCGGCCTGGAGAAGGCCACCAGTTCCAAGTGGGTTACCGCCATGGAGCGTAACGCCGCCTACGAGCTGGCCGACTGGGTCAACTCCCACGAGAACGGCATGGGCCTGCAGGCCAGCTCGGTGGTCGCCGACATGGCCTACCTGTCCGGCAGCGTGGCGGCCAAGGACATCAACGACAAGGACGGCGACAGCGTCAAGCAGTTCAACGCGCGTGCCGTGTTCGCCCCGATGCACGAGACCGGCAACGTCCTGCACTTCGGTCTGGACTTTGCCAGCCGTGATGTGAGCGACACCGCTTTCGACTCGCGGATCCGCCCACGCCTGGGCGTGCGTGGTATCGCCACCAACGGCGGCAACGATGCCGGCACCAACGGCAACCGTGCCACCTTCGGCGGCGGCGCCGGCCTCAACGCGTCGAGCCAGACGGCCGTTGGCGCCTATGACAATGACCGGGTGTTCGGCGGTGAATTCGCCTTCGCCACCGGCCCGTTCTCGGCCCAGGCGGAATACCTGACCCGCAAGCTGCAGGCCGACAGCAACGCCTACAAGGACGTCAAGGCCACCGGTTTCTACGGCCAACTGGCCTATACCCTGACCGGCGAGGCCCGGGTGTACAAACTCGACGGCGCCAAGTTCGACACCATCAAGCCCGAGAACAAGCAGTACGGTGCCTGGGAAGTGTTCTACCGCTACGACAACATCAAGGTCGATGACAAGAACGTCGTAGCCGCCACCGCCACCCGTGACGTCGGCGATGCCAAGGCCACCATGAACACCATCGGGGTCAACTGGTACGCCAACGAGGCGATCAAGATTTCCGCCAACTACATCAAGGTCAACACCGACAAGATCACCAACAACGTTGGCGATGACAGCGGCGATGCCCTCGTAGCCCGTGTGCAGTACGTGTTCTAACGCTGTTGCAACACCCAGGTAGAGCTCTTTCTCATCCGTTATAGCTCCTCTCGTTTTAACCCCGCCCCGGCGGGGTTTTTTTTTGCCCGCTGCACGGGCGCCTCTCAAGGGCAGGCGGTTTCGTGCAGGTACAGCCACTGCGCCGCATCGCCCTGCACGCGAATGATCGCCAGGGACAGGCGCGCGCTTTCGACCTGGCCCAGGCGGTGGGTTTCCTTGTAGTGGATCGCCGCGCTCTGGCCTTCCTGCCACACACAGCGCACCTGGCTGATGCTGATTTCCAGACCGGGGCGTTGGCCCAGGCCTTCGCGAAACAGCTGTTCCACCTGCTCGCGGCCGACCATGGCGCCGCCGGTGGTGACCATCTGGAAGTCTTCGGCGAACAGCCCCAGCAAGGGATCGATGCAGGCCTCGGCATCCCCGCGCTGGTTGGTGAAGACGCTGTGAATCAGTTGGTGAATCCAGTGCACGCTGTATTGCGCCTGTCTAGCGATCGAGTTGGGCATGGGAGGCCTCGGGTGGTGGGAGTCGGTTCAGGGTCAACAGGGGTAGCAGGCCGGCTGCGGCGGCCAGCAAAAGGCTCAGGTGGTAGGCGCCGGTGACGCCCCGATAACCCAGCAGCGGGTTGTAGAGCATCAGCAGCAAGGCCGCGCCGAGGCTGAAGGCCATCTGCCGGTTGATGTTCCAGATCACGCTGGCCTTGTGCGTATCGGCGCCGTCGAAGTCCAGCAGGGCGGTGGTCTGCGCGGTATTGGCACCGGCGCCGCCGCCCAGGCCCATCAGCAGGTAGGCCAGGCTGATCAGGGGCAGATCGGCCAGCGAATCGACCCCGTACAGGCTGGCGATGCCGGCGCTGTGCAGCACCAGGGCGATGGCGAACAGCCGTGCGGCGCCCAGGCGATTGTACAAACGTCCGCAGGCGAGCATCGCCAGCAGTGCGCCGGCGGCATACAGCAGCATGAACATGCCGCTGTGCTGGGCGCTCAGGTGCAGGCTCTCCTGAAGGAAGAACAGGCTCAGCAGATTGACCCCGGTGAAGAGCCCGGGGATCGCGTGATAGATAGCCACCGACAGGCCCAGGCGCGGATTTTTCAGCAGCCGCAGTTCGACGATGGGCCGGGCGCAGGCCCGACAGTGACGCCGGTAGCACTCGGCCAATAGCAGGCCGGCAACCAGGCCCGGTGCGGCCTGATGGGCCGGGTAGCCGCTGCCGTACAGCGACATGCCGAGCAACAGGCAGCCCAGGCTCGCAGTCACCAGCAGCAGGCCGCGCAGGTCCGGGCGCGGCGGTGGCGCCGAGCGCTCGGCGTTGATCCAGCACCAGGACAGCAACGCCGCCAGCAGCGACAGCGGCAGGCTGGCGAAGAACACCCAGCGCCAGGAACTGTGGTCGACAATGGCCCCACCCACCGTGGGCGACAGCGCTGGCGCCAGTAGCGCCACGGCCATCACCAGGGTGGAGATCCGCGCCCGTTGCGTGCCCTGGAACAGGTTGAAGGTCAGTGCCTGCCCCAGGGGAATCAGCAGGCCGCCGGCCATGCCCTGGACCAGCCGCCAGAACACCAGTGGCATGAAGCTGTCGGCCAGCCCGCACATCAGCCCGGCAACGCTGAACAGCAGCATCGAGGCGCAGAGCACCTGGCGGTTGCCGAAACGCGCCGCGAGCCAGGTGCTGATGGCGATCACCAGGGTCAGGCCGAGGATGTAGGCATTGGCGACCCAGGCCACGGCGGCGCTGGACACTTGCAGTTGGGCGGCGATAGCGGGCATGGCCACCGCCGACATGAAAATGTTGACGCAGTCGATGAAGAACCCGAGAAGGAATACCACCGCCACTTTGTATCTGTAAGTCATGCCGTCTCCCTTTTGGCGCGCAGCTTAGGGAGCTTGGGGGCAGGGTGTCGAGGTGCCTATACTTGACGCATTGTTTAATAGGATTTGACAGTGAGCGAAAATTTTCACGGCCAGCTGCACCGGGTACAGACCTTTCTTGCGGTGGTGGACTTCGGCTCATACACCCGCGCCGCGCAGTACCTGGGCATCAGCAAGGCCATGGCCAGCCTGCACATAAAGGCCCTGGAGCAAGCGCTGGCGAGCACCTTGCTGATCCGCACCACGCGGCAGGTGACACTGACCGAGACCGGCCAGGCCCTCTACGACGAGTTCAAGGGGATTGTCGCCAATATCGACACCGCCTTCGACAATGTGCTGCACGGGCGCGACCGGGTCAGTGGCAAGTTGCGCATCAGCTCCACGGCGGAGTATGCCGAGACGTTTGTGTTGCCGATCCTGCCGTTGTTCACCGCGCGTTATCCCGAGGTGCGCCTGAGTTATCACTTCAACTCGTCGTTGAATGATCTGGTGGCGGAAAAGCTCGACCTGGTGATCCGCCTCGGGCACCTGGCGGACTCGGGGTTCAAGGGGCGCCAGCTGGCGGACTACGCCATTGTCCTGGTGGCCAGCCCGGCGCTGCTCAAGGACCGGCAGGTGACGCAGCCTGAAGAGTTCGATGCCTGGCCCTGGATTGGCAACAGCAACCTGGGCGGGCCGCCGGGCTGGACCTTCAGTCATCCGCGCCGTGGCGAGGTGGAGGTCAAGGTCAGCCCCGGGCACGAGTCCAACTCGGCGACGGCGATTCGCGCCATGGCCCTGGCCGGCCTGGGGCTGGCGGTGCTGCCGGAGTGGATGGTCCTCGATGACCTGGGCAACGGGCGGCTGGTGCGGGTATTGCCCGAGTACCGGCTGGCCACGCAGCCGGTGCATGTGCTGTTTCCCAACAGTGCGCACCTGCCGCGCAAGTCCCGGGTGTTCATCGACTTTCTGGCGGAGCACCTGGGGCGCTAGCGCTGCGGCGGTTTCGGTGAACCCGGGGATGGAGGATACTCCCCGGGTTGTTCGATCTGAATTCCGGGGACCCCGATGCCGCTGCAATCCTTGAACAGCCTGTCCGCCGTCGATCCTGCGCAATGGGATGGCCTGCTCAAGGACGGGCAGCCCTTTGTGCGCCACGCCTTTCTCAGTGCCCTGGAAGACAGCGGCAGCCTTGGCCCGCGCTCTGGCTGGCAGGCCGAGCACCTGCTGCATGTCGAAGACGGTCGGCTGCTGGCGGCGCTGCCCAGCTATCGCAAATGGCATTCCTACGGCGAATACGTGTTCGATCATGGCTGGGCGGATGCCTGCGACCGGGCCGGAATCGACTACTACCCCAAGCTGCTGACGGCGGTGCCGTTCAGCCCGGTGAGCGGCGCCCGGGTGCTGGCAGCGACCCAGGCAGATGCGCTCGAACTGCTGAAAAGCCTGCCCGGCTACCTGGAGATCGAAGGACTTTCCAGTGCCCATATCAACTTCACCGACGATTTCAGCGACGCGGCCCTGGAGCAGCAACCGGGCTGGCTGCAGCGCCTGGGCTGCCAGTTTCACTGGCAGAACCGTGGCTACCGGGACTTTCAGGATTTCCTCGATGCCCTGAGCTCGCGCAAGCGCAAGCAGATGCGCAAGGAGCGCGAGCAGGTGGCGGGGCAGGGCATTGATTTCCAGTGGCTTGAAGGCCATGAACTGGACCAGGGGCAGTGGGATTTCGTCTATGCCTGCTACGCCAACACCTACGCAGTGCGGCGCCAGTCACCCTACCTGACCCGAGCATTTTTCAGCCTGCTGGCCGAGCGCATGCCCGAAGCGATCCGCGTGGTCCTGGCCAAGCAGGGCGGGCGCCCGGTGGCCATGGCCTTCAGCCTGGTGGGCGGCGACAGTTTCTATGGGCGCTACTGGGGTTGCCTGGCGGAGTTCGACCGCCTGCATTTCGAGACCTGTTTCTACCAGGGCATGGAGTACGCCATCGCCCAGGGGCTGCAGCGCTTCGACGCCGGCGCCCAGGGCGAGCACAAGCTGATTCGCGGCTTCGAGCCGGTGCTCACCCGCTCCTGGCACTACCTGCGCCATCCCGGGCTGAAGGCTGCGGTGAAGGATTTCCTGCAACAGGAACAGGCCGGAATCCGCGCCTATGCGCAAGAGGCGAGGGACGCCTTGCCCTATCGGCAGGCGTGACCCTCGCCAGCGTTGCTCAGCCGTCTTCCTTGCCCAGCCAGCGATAGACCACACCGCCGATCACTGCGCCAAGGATCGGCGCCAGCCAGAACATCCACAGCTGCTGCAACGCCCAGCCGCCGACGATCAGCGCCGGTCCGGTGCTGCGGGCCGGGTTGACCGAGGTGTTGGTGACCGGGATCGAGATCAGGTGGATCAGGGTCAGGGCCAGGCCGATGGCGATGGGCGCCAGCCCCGCCGGGGCGCGTTTGTCGGTGGCGCCGAGGATGATCACCACGAACATCAAGGTCATCACCAACTCACAGACAAAACCCGCGGCCATGGAGTAGCCGCCGGGGGAGTGTGCGCCATAGCCGTTGGACGCCAGCCCCGAGGCCAGTTCGAACCCCGGCTTGCCGCTGGCGATGAAGTACAGCAGCGCCGCGGCGATTACCCCGCCGATCACCTGCGCGACGATATAGGCCGGCAGTTCCCTGGCCGGAAAGCGTCCACCCACCACCAGCCCGACGGACACCGCGGGGTTCAGGTGGCAACCGGAGATATGTCCGATGGCGAAGGCCATGGTCAGCACCGTCAGGCCGAAGGCCAGGGCGACCCCGAGCAGGCCGATACCGACGTTGGGAAAGGCCGCCGCCAGCACGGCGCTGCCGCAACCGCCCAGGACCAGCCAGAACGTACCGAGCAATTCGGTGACAGAACGTTTGAACAAAGACATGAGAGAGTCCTTGATAGGTCAACCTATCAACGCGATACAACTGTTATGCATCCCGCAGGTTAACTACAGGTTCCGCTCCGGAACCTAGGCTGAGTACAGCAGGCTTTCGGCGCAATTCCACTCGCCCATGAAAAACGCCAGGGCCCCCTGAAACCGGGGGCTCTGGCGCATTGTGCGGCAGCGGCTACAGAGGCTCAGTCGATGCCGACGAAGCCTCCGGTCTGGTGCTGCCACAGGCGCGCATACAGGCCGCCATGGGCCAGCAGTTCGGCGTGGGTACCGGTCTCGGCGATGCGCCCCTGTTCCAGGACCACCAGGCGGTCCATGCGGGCGATGGTGGAGAGGCGGTGGGCGATGGCGATCACGGTCTTGCCTTGCATCAGGGTCTCCAGGCTTTCCTGGATCGCCGCTTCCACTTCCGAGTCCAGGGCCGAGGTGGCTTCGTCCATGATCAGGATCGGTGCATCCTTGAGCAGCACCCGGGCAATGGCGATGCGCTGGCGCTGGCCGCCGGACAACTTGACCCCGCGTTCGCCGACATGGGCGTCGAAGCCGGTGCGGCCCTGGGCGTCGGACAACAACGGGATGAACTCGTCGGCACGCGCCTTGCGCACTGCTTCCCAGAGTTCCTCGTCGGTGGCGTCGGGGCGGCCGTAGAGCAGGTTGTCGCGGATCGAGCGGTGCAGCAGCGAGGTGTCCTGGGTGATCATGCCGATGCGTTCGCGCAGGCTTTCCTGGGTTACCCCGGCGATGTCCTGGCCGTCGATGAGGATCTTGCCGCCCTGTAGGTCGTAGAGGCGCAGCAGCAGGTTGACCAGGGTTGATTTGCCGGCCCCGGACGGGCCGATCAGGCCGATCTTCTCTCCCGGGCGGATCTCCAGGTTGAGGTCGCTGATGACCCGGTTGGCCTTGTCGTAGTGGAATTCCACATGTTCGAAACGCACGCCGCCCTGGGCCACCGCCAGCTTCGGCGCCTGCTCGCGGTCGGTGAGTTGCAGGGGCTGGGCGATGGTCTTCAGGCCGTCCTCGACCATGCCGATGTTTTCGAAGATGCCGTTGATCACCCACATGATCCAGCCGGACATGTTGACGATGCGGATCACCAGCCCGGTGGCCAGGGCAATGGCCCCGGCGCTGATCAGCGACTGGCTCCACAGCCACAGGGCCAGGCCGGTGGTGCCGGCGATCAGCAGGCCGTTGAGGCTGGTGATGGTCACGTCCATGGCGGTGACCACGCGCCCGGCCAGCTGGCTCTTTTCGGTCTGCTCCGCGATCGCCTCGCGGGCGTAGCTCTGCTCGAAGTGGGTATGGGCGAAGAGCTTGAGGGTGGTGATGTTGGTGTAGCCGTCGACGATTCGCCCCATCAGCTTGGAGCGGGCGTCGGAGGCGTCCACCGAGCGCTTCTGGATGCGTGGCACGAAGTAGCGCATGGCACCGATGAAGCCGGCGATCCACAGCAGCAGCGGGATCATCAGGCGCCAGTCGGCGTCGGCGAACAGCACCAGGGAACCGATGGCGTAGATGGTCACGTGCCACAGGGCATCGATCACCTGCACCGAGGAGTCCTGCAGCGAATAGCCGGTCTGCATGATGCGCTGGGCGATGCGCCCGGCGAAGTCGTTCTGGAAGAAGTTCAGGCTCTGGCGCAGCACGTAGCTGTGGTTCTGCCAGCGGATCAGGCTGGTCATGCCAGGGTTGATGGTCTGGTGCATCAGGAGGTCGTGCAGGCCCACCATCAGGGGCCGGAACAGCAGCGCCACCACCGCCATCCAGGCCAGTTCCAGGCCGTGGTCGGAAAACACCTGGACGCTGGGGGTGCCCTGGGCCAGGTCGATGATGGTGCTCAGGTAGCTGAACAGCGACACCTCGATCAGGGCCACGAACAGGCCCACCACCAGCAGGGCGACGAAGCTCGGCCAGACTTGCTTTATGTAGTGGAAGTAGAAGGGCAGGACCCGGTTGGGCGGGGTGGCGCTGGGAGCGTCGCGGAAGATGTCGATCAGTTGTTCAAAACGACGAAAGAGCATGGGGTCTGAAGCCCGGGGTACGGGCTCTCCTGTGCAGAAAACGGACGGGGCGCCGGGTAGGGCGCCGCCGTCGGGACAGGCTGCGAAGTATCAGTCGATACGCTTGGCCGACTTGATCAGTACCGGGTCGATCGGCACGTTCTGCATGCCCTGCTTGGTGGTGGTCTGGGAGTTGACGATCTGGTCCACCACGTCCATGCCGCTCACCACCTTGGCGAATACGGCGTAGCCGGCATCGCGGCCCGGGTCGAGGAAGGCGTTGTCGGCGACGTTGATGAAGAACTGGCTGGTGGCCGAGTTGGGGTTCGAGGTACGGGCCATGGACAGGGTGCCACGCACGTTATGCAGGCCGTTGGAGGCTTCGTTCTTGATCGGGTCGCGTGTGTCTTTCTGCACCATCTGCGCGGTGAAGCCACCGCCCTGGACCATGAACCCCGGGATCACCCGGTGGAAGATGGTGTTGGTGTAGAAGCCGCTGTCGACGTAGTCGAGGAAGTTCTTGCTGGAGATCGGTGCCTTGACCGGGTCCAGTTCCACTTCGATCTTGCCGAAGCTGGTGTCCAGCAGGACGTGGGGCGCCTTGGCCGGTTGCGCGGCCATCAGGTTGGCCGCGAAGAGTACGGAGCCGGCGACGAGGGCGATTTTTTTCAGCATGGGTCAGTGATCCTGGGTGGTGGTGTCGACTGTGGTCATGAAGTCCAGCAGGGTTTGGTTGAAGCGCTGCGGCTGGTCCAGCGGCGTGGCGTGTCGGGAGTCCTCGATCACCACCAGCCGCGCGTCCGGCAGCAGTTTGACATAAGCCTCCTTGAGCGCCACCGGGGTGTAGTCGCGGTCGGCGCTGACGACCAGGGTTGGACAGGTGATTCGTGACAGACGTTCCTGAACCCCCCAACCGACGATGGCGTCGAAGCTGGCGAGATAAGCACGTTTGTCGTTTTTTGCCCAGCGCTCGGCCATCTTCTGCCGCAGCTCGCTCTGCTCCGGCTTGGGAAACAGCCGCGGGCCCAGGGCCTTGCCGATGGCGCTCGGGCTCAGCACCCGGGCCAGGCTCCAGCGCTTGAACCACTGCCAGTAGTCGTTGGCGCTGCGCAGCTTGACCTCGGGGCCGCTGTTGACGATGCACAGGCTCTTGAGCAACTGCGGCTGGTCCACCCCCAGCTGGAAGCCGATCATGCCGCCCATGGACAGCCCGACGTAGTGGGCCGGGCCCAGGTTCAGGTGCTCGATCAGCGCCACGATGTCGGCGGTGAAGCCCGGGATGCTGTAACGCTCCCGGGGTTTGTCGGAACGTCCGTGACCGCGAATGTCCGGGATGATCAGCCGGTAGCGGGCCGAGAGTTCGGGGATCTGTTTTTCCCAGTCCAGGGCGCTGGAGCCCAGGCCATGGACCAGCAGCAGGGGTTCGCCCCGGCCGTATTCCTCGTAGTGCAGGGTGCAACCTTCATGCTCGAAATAGGCCATGGCAGAACTCCTGTTCTGGTGGGGGTGGCGTCAGGCTTGCTCGGGGGCGGCAAAGGGCGCATCCAGGGGCGCGGTGTCGAAGGTGCGCAGCAGCTCCACGAGGATCTGCGTCGCCGGGCCCAGGGGTTTGTCCTTGTTGGAGTAAAGGTAGAAGGTCGGGTGGCGGCTGCCGCCCTGGTCCAGGGGCAGGACCTTGAGCAGGCCTTCGCGCAGCTCGCGCTCGATCAGGTGCCGGGGCAGCCAGGCAAAGCCCAGGCCGCTGCCGACGAAGGTCGCGGCGGTGGCCAGGCTGCCCACGGTCCAGCGCTGTTCGGCGCCGAGCCAGCCGACATCTCGCGGTTGCTGGCGGCCGGAGTCGCGGATCACCACTTGCAACTGGCTTTCCAGGTCCTGGAAATGCAGTTCCCGCTGCAGGCGGTGCAGGGCGTGTTCCGGGTGGGCCACGGCGACGAACTCCACCGAGCTCATCTCGGTACCCAGGTAGCCGGGAATGTTGAAGCCGCTGATGGCCAGGTCGGCCACGCCTTCGAGTAGCACTTCCTCGACCCCGGACAGCACTTCTTCGCGCAGGCGCACGCGGCAGCCACGGCTTTGCGGCATGAAGGCGGTCAGGGCGCGTACGAGGCGCGCGTTGGGGTAGGCAGCGTCCACCACCAGGCGTACTTCGGCTTCCCAGCCCTGTTCCATATGGTGGGCCAGGTCTTCCAGCTGGCTGGCCTGCTTGACCAGTTGCCGGGAGCGGCGCAGCAACACGCCGCCGGCTTCGGTGAGCACCGCCTTGCGGCCGTCGATGCGTAGCAGCGGCACGCCGAGCTGGTCCTGCATGCGGGCCACGGTGTAGCTGACCGAGGACTGGGACCGGTGCAGCGCTTCGGCGGCCTGGGCGAAACCGCCGTGGTCGACCACCGCCTGCAGGGTGCGCCATTGATCCAGGGTCACGCGGGGCGCTTTCATGAGGGGCTCCTCTTGTCCTAAGCTGGCGCTCCTTACTGGAGACTGCCGAATGAGAAAATTCTGTTGTGTGTTGCTGGCTCTGTTGCCCTTGAGCGCCTGGGCCTATCCCATCGAAGTCCAGAAGCAGCTCAACGGCCAGAGCATCGATTACACCGCCTATGACACCGATGAAGACATCGGCTCCATCCAGTTGAACAACTACGGCAAGAGCGATGCGCTGTGCTCGGTGGTGTTTCGCAATGGCCCCGAAGCGCCGCGCACCCGCAAGGTGGAAGTCGCCACAGGGCAGAGCAAGAACGTCACCGCCAAGTTCAATCGCAAGATCATCAAGCTGCGCCTGGACCTGACCTGCCAGGCCAAATGATCGAAGTGGGCCCGGCCCGGCCGATTGCTGCAGGGCTGGCTCCGCTTATAAACGAATTTGTTGATTGGTTATAGCAGTTATTTGCGCTTTTTCATCGATATCACTCTGTTTAATCTGCGCTCCATCGACTTACGCATACCCCCGATGGAGATTTGTGCCATGTCCCGCGTCCTGATCATTGAAAGCAGTGCCCGCCAGCAGGATTCCGTATCCCGCCAGTTGACCCAGACCTTTATCCAGCAATGGCAAGCCGCCCACCCGGGTGATTCGATCACGGTACGCGACCTGGCCCGCAACCCGGTGCCGCACCTGGATGCCAACCTGCTGGGGGGCTGGATGAAACCCGCCGAGCAGCGCAGCGCCGCCGAGCAGGACTCCCTGCAACGCTCCAATGAATTGACCGAGGAATTGCTGGCCGCCGACGTCCTGGTCATGGCCGCGCCGATGTACAACTTCGCCATTCCCAGCACCCTCAAGGCCTGGCTCGACCACGTACTGCGCGCCGGGGTGACCTTCAAGTACACCGACACCGGGCCCCAGGGCCTGCTCACCGGCAAGCGTGCCTACGTGCTTACTGCCCGCGGCGGTATCTACGCCGGCAGCACCGCGGACCACCAGGAACCCTACCTGCGCCAGGTGATGGGCTTTATCGGCATTCACGATGTCGAGTTCATCCACGCCGAAGGCCTGAACCTGGGGGGCGACTTCCACGAGAAGGGCCTGAACCAGGCCAATGCCAAGCTGGCCCAGGTGGCCTGAGCCGCGATTCTTGAGCCCAGGCGCCGCTCAGCGAAGGGCAGGGCGGCGCCGTTAATCCGCAGATAATCCACCGGTGTTCAAGTAGCGCCTGCGCATCCCCCTTCAAGCCGGTTCGCGCATCGAACCTCCCTTTGTACTGGTTGCTACTTCAGTACCGACGCCCGATTGCACGCCTAGCGAGATCGGGCTTTTTTTTTGCCCGGGATTTCATCTGAGGGGGCAAAACCGCTATCGTCGCCGCCATTCAAGACGAGGCGAACATGGGCTATCTACTTTTTGTCACGCTGATCCAGGCGTTTTCCTTCAGCCTGATCGGCGAATACCTGGCCGGGCATGTCGACAGTTACTTCGCGGTGCTGGTGCGGGTGCTGCTGGCGGGGCTGGTGTTCATTCCACTGACCCGCTGGCGCCGGGTGGCCCCGGCCTTCATGCGCGGCATGCTGCTGATCGGTGCGCTGCAGTTCGGCATCACCTACGTGTGCCTGTACCTGAGCTTTCGCGTGCTGACGGTGCCGGAAGTACTGCTGTTCACCATCCTCACGCCGTTGCATGTGACCCTGATCGAAGACGCCCTGAACCGGCGCTTCAACCCCTGGGGCCTGCTGGCGGCGCTGGTGGCGGTGGCAGGCGCGGTGGTGATCCGCTACGACAGCGTCAACCCGGACTTCTTCATGGGCTTCTTGCTGCTGCAACTGGCCAACTTCACCTATGCCGCCGGGCAAGTGCTGTACAAGCACCTGGTGGCGCGCTACCCCAGCGACGAGCCGCACTACCGCCGCTTCGGCTACTTCTACCTGGGGGCGCTGCTGGTGGTGTTGCCGGCGTTCCTGCTGTTCGGCAAGGCCCACTACCTGCCCGACGCGCCGCTGCAATGGGCGGTGCTGCTGTTCCTCGGCCTGGTGTCCACGGCCCTGGGCATGTACTGGTGGAACAAGGGCGCGTGCCTGGTGACCGGCGCCACCCTGGCGGTGATGAACAACCTGCATGTGCCGGTGGGGCTGTTGATCAACCTGCTGATCTGGAACCAGCACGAAGACCTGGGGCGGCTGTTGCTGGGCGGGTTGGTGATTCTGGGGGCGGTGTGGATCAGCCGCCGGGGCGCGGCGCCGCGCCTGACGCCCTAACCTGTAGGAGCCGGCTTGCCGGCGAAAGGGCCCGCAAGCGTTGCGTCTGGCCGGCCAACGCCTTCGCTGGCAAGCCAGCTCCTACCGGGTTATAGAGCCTGCTTCTCTACCGTCGGCACATGGCTGGCCCCCAGCACCGCGGGCAGTAGGCCGGCCCGCAGGTCGGTGCCGCTGGGGTGCTGGTACAGGTTCAGGCCGAATTCCGGCATCACCGCCAGCAGGTAATCGAAGATATCCCCCTGGATGCGCTCGTAATCCACCCACGCGGTGGTGCGGGTGAAGCAGTAGATCTCCAGGGGAATGCCCTGGGCCGTGGTCTGCATCTGGCGCACCATGCAGGTCATGTTCGGCTGGATTTCCGGGTGGCTCTTCAGGTACGCCAGGGCATAGGCGCGAAAGGTGCCGATATTGGTCATGCGCCGGCGGTTGGCCGACAGCGCGGCGACGTTGCCCTGGGCTTCGTTCCAGCTTTTGAGCTCGGACTGCTTACGCCCGATGTAGTCGGTGAGCAGGCGCACCTTGCTCAGGCGCACTTCTTCGTCGTCATGCAGGAAGCGCACGCCGCTGGCGTCGATGTACAGGCTGCGCTTGATCCGCCGGCCGCCGGACTGCTGCATGCCGCGCCAGTTCTTGAACGATTCGCTCATCAACCGCCAGGTGGGGATGGAGACAATGGTCTTGTCGAAGTTCTGCACCTTGACCGTGTGCAGGGTGATGTCCACCACGTCGCCGTCAGCGCCGACCTGGGGCATTTCGATCCAGTCGCCGACCCGCAGCATGTCGTTGCTGGTCAACTGTACGCTGGCCACGAAGGACAGCAGGGTGTCCTTGTAGACCAACAGGATCACCGCCGACATGGCGCCCAGGCCCGACAGCAGCAACAGCGGCGAGCGGTCGATCAGGGTGGCGACGATAATGATCGCGCCAAACACGTACAACACCATTTTCGCCAACTGCACATAGCCCTTGATCGAGCGGGTGCGGGCGTGTTCGGTGCGCGCGTAAATGTCCAGCAGGGCATTGAGCAGGGCGCTCAGGGCCAGGAGCTGGAACAGGATGGTGAAGGCCATGGCCAGGTTGCCGAGGAACAGCAGGCTGGTCTTGCTCAGCTCCGGTACCAGGTGCAGGCCGAACTGGATCACCAGGGATGGAGTCATCTGTGCCAGGCGGTGGAATACCTTGTTGTGGCGCAGGTCGTTGAGCCAGTGCAGGGCCGGCTGGCGGCCCAGCAGCTTGACCGCGTGCAGCACCAGGTAGCGTGCCACTCGTCCGACCAGCAGGGCGACCACCAGTAACAGGGCCAGGCCGATGCCGGCGTGCAGGAGAGGGTGTTGGTCGAGTGCTCCCCAGAGATCCTGGGTATTGAGCCAGAGCTGTTTGAAATCCATGGGCTAAAACGATTCTTCTATAAGGCACAGGAGGGGGATTAGAGCATTTAACCCTGGGAAAGTTACGGTTAAGGACAAATCGGTTAACAAAAAACCAACTCTTTGCCACCGTTTGCACAAAGAAACTCGGCCTTCGCGCTCGAAACCGGTACCCTATGCAGCTGTTTTTTTGCATATCTTCGAGGTAGCACCCGTGTTTTCCCAATTCGCCCTGCACGAACGCCTGCTCAAAGCCGTGGCCGAGCTTAAATTTGTCGAGCCGACGCCGGTGCAAGCAGCGGCTATTCCGCTCGCGCTGCAAGGGCGTGACCTGCGGGTGACGGCACAAACCGGTAGCGGCAAGACCGCGGCTTTTGTCCTGCCGATCCTCAATCGCCTGATCGGCCCGGCGAAGATCCGCGTCAGCATCAAGACCCTGATCCTGCTGCCGACCCGGGAACTGGCCCAGCAGACCCTCAAGGAAGTCGAGCGTTTCTCCCAGTTCACCTTCATCAAGTCGGGCCTGATCACCGGTGGTGAAGACTTCAAGGTCCAGGCTGCCATGCTGCGCAAGGTGCCGGACATCCTCATCGGCACTCCGGGGCGCATGCTGGAGCAACTCAACGCCGGCAACCTGGACTTGAAGGAAGTCGAAGTGCTGGTGCTCGACGAAGCCGACCGCATGCTCGACATGGGCTTTGCCGAAGACGTACAGCGCCTGGTGGACGAATGCCCGAACCGCCAGCAGACCATGCTGTTCTCCGCCACCACTGGCGGCTCCGGCCTGCGGGAAATGGTCGCCAAGGTCCTCAACAACCCTGAGCACCTGCAACTCAACAGCGTCAGCCAGCTGAACGAAACCACCCGTCAGCAGATCATCACCGCCGACCACAACCAGCACAAAGAACAGATCGTCAACTGGCTGCTGGCCAACGAGACCTACCAGAAGGCCATTGTCTTCACCAACACCCGGGCCATGGCCGACCGCATCTACGGCCGCCTGGTGGCCCAGGACTACAAGGCTTTCGTCTTGCACGGTGAAAAGGACCAGAAGGACCGCAAGCTGGCCATCGACCGCCTGAAGCAGGGCGGGGTGAAGATCCTCGTGGCCACTGACGTCGCTGCCCGCGGCCTGGACGTTGACGGCCTGGACCTGGTGATCAACTTCGACATGCCGCGCAGCGGCGACGAATACGTGCACCGCATCGGCCGCACCGGCCGTGCCGGCAACGATGGCCTGGCCATCTCGCTGATCTGCCACGGCGACTGGAACCTGATGTCGAGCATCGAGCGCTACCTCAAGCAGAGCTTCGAGCGCCGCACCATCAAGGAAGTCAAAGGCACCTACAGCGGGCCGAAGAAGGTCAAGGCCTCCGGCAAGGCGGTGGGCGTGAAGAAGAAAAAGACCGACGCCAAGGGCGACAAGAAAAAGGCTGTGGCCAAGGCCCCGACCAAGCGCAAGACCGCCAACCGGCCCAAGAGCGACAGCCTGGTCAGCCAGGATGGCCTGGCGCCGCTCAAGCGCCGCAAGCCACAGGCCCCCGCCGCTGAATAAGCCTGGCGCCTGATGCAGATGAAAAGCCCGGACCTGGTCCGGGCTTTTTGCTTTGCGGGTGTCAGCTCTCGGCCTTTTTCTCGGCAGTGGCCAGTTCCTTGAGCCGCTGGTCGATCAACTGGCAATTGTCCGGCAGGTCCTTGCTGGAGGTGCTCAGGTCCATCTTCTGCAGCTCGGCGTTGATCTCCTTGGCCTTGGCCGGGTTCTGCTCGGTGATCTTGCTGACTTCCTGGGCCAGCTGTTCGCGCTTGGCGGTGGCTTCGTCCGGGGTGCAGGCCCAGGTGGGCAGGGCGAACAGCAGGCTGCTGGCGAGGGTAAGAATGCTCAGGTTCTTCATGGCGTAGGCCTCGTGATTCGGAACGGGCAGTCATCCGGTTGAGGCAGCGGAGGCAGGGAAAGTTCAGTTGGATTGAGCCGGTGGCCGCGGCTTTGATTGCCGTGCCTGATCAGGAATTCTTACTCGGCAATTCAGATGGATCTGATTTGCCAGCGCCGCCGATAGCTCTAGCATCTGGCCTTGTAGCAGGGCGCGTGCCCCGCAAAACCAGCCATTCATCGACGATGCTAGCGCTTAATTGACGTCAGAATAGTGGCACATTAACATCGCGCCCTTTCTCTACCCTTGCTGCCGTTTCGAAGGACCGAATATGTCTCTCTCCACCCTCGGGATGAGGTTGTGCTGTGCCTTGTCCTGCTTGCTGCTGGTCACTGCGCTGCCCAGCGCCACTGCCGCGCCGTTGCCGGGCCCGGCTTTCAACCCCGGCGACCAGGACCTGATCCGCGACCGCCAGAACCGCCTGCTGGAAGAACAGCAGCGGCGCCTCGAAGAACTCAAGGACCTGCCCGGCAAGAGCGCCGCGCCTGTAGCGCCCACTGCGCCGGCCGACAGCCGCTGCTTCCCGATCAAGGACATCCAGCTCAAGGGTGCCGACTCGCTATCGGCTGCCGAGCGCGAGCGCCTGCTCCAGCCCTATATCGGCCAGTGCCTGGGGGTAGCGCAGCTCAATGAACTGCTCAAGGTCATCACCGACCGCTATATCGAAAAAGGCCTGGTCACCAGCCGTGCCTACCTGCCGCAGCAAGACCTCTCCAGCGGCCACCTGCAAGTGCTGGTGGTGGAAGGCAAGCTCGAAGGGCTCAAGGCCGCGGAAGACAGCAAACTCAGTGCCCGTGAGCTGAACATGGCCTTCCCCGGCAGTAGCGGTGAGCTGCTCAACTTGCGGCAGATCGAACAGATGGTGGACCAGCTCAACCGCCTGCCGTCGAACCAGGCGCAGATGGAACTGGCCCCGGGCCAGGCCGTGGGCGGCAGCGAGGTCTTGGTCAAGAACAACGCGCAAAAGCCCTGGCGCGTTGGTCTATCACGCAGCAACGAGGGCCAGAAGAGCACCGGCGAGCAGCAGTGGGGCAGCTCCTTCGAATGGGACAGCCCCCTGGGGCTGGCCGACCAACTGGTGCTGCGCGGCGGCCACGACGCCATCAGCGACCACCAGAAGACCTCGCGCAACGCCATGCTCTACTACAACCTGCCGTTTGGCTGGTGGAACCTCAGCTACAGCTACAGCCAGAGCGAATACCGTTCCCTGGCCCAGGGCCAGGGCTTCAACTTCAAGCAGACCGGCGACAGCCAGAACCACCAGCTGCGCCTGGAGCGGGTGATCCATCGCGACGCCCTCAGCAAAACCTCGCTCAATACCGGCCTGAGCTACCTGCGCACCAACAACTACATCGAAGACAGCAAACTGAGCAACAGCAGTAACCGCCTCAGCGAGGCGCAGTTCGGCATCAACCATGGCCGGCGCATCGGCAGCGGCTTTCTCAACCTCGACCTGGGGCTGCAGGACGGCATCGGCGCCTTCGATGCCCAGCGTGAAAATCAGCGCGACCGTTTCGGCAACCGCCAGGCCAACGCCCGTTATCGCAAGTACAGCGCCACCGCCAGCTACCTGCAGCCGTTCAAGCTGGGGGAAGAATCCCTGGTGTTCAGCAGCCTGGTCACCGGCCAGCGCAGCGAGGACGTGCTGTTCAGTTCGCAACGCATGAGCCTGGGCAGCCAGTCCTCGATCCGCGGCTACAAGGACCAGAGTCTGAACGGCGACAGCGGCTACTACTGGCGCAACGACCTGCGCTGGACTCGTCCGGTGGGCTGGGACTGGCTGCGCCCGGTGTTCGCCGAATACGGCACGGGGCTGGGCTATGACTTCGGCGCGATCCGCAACGACCGCTACAACGCCGAGCAGCATGGCCGGGTCTCCAGCGACTCCATCGAATTCTTCGCCCGGGGCAAGCACCTTGCCGCCAGCGTGACCTTTGCCCATTCCCTCGAACGCCCCGAAGCCCTGAGTGAACGGGAAGCCCCGATCTATTTCCGCCTGGACCTGTTCCTTTAACTCCGCTCTTTGCCCGAGATATACGACATGGACGCTCGTCAGTTCGCCTTTCTGGCCCGCCAGCCTTCCGCCACCCTGCAAGCGCGGGATACGTTCTGGGGGCTGTCCAAACGCGGTCTGGCGTTCATCCTGGCCAACATGATGTTCTGGCAGCCCGTGGTGGCGATGGCCGACGGCATCGTGGTCAATGGCAGCGGCACCAGCCTCGGCCAGGCGGGCAATGGCGTGCCCATCGTCAACATTGCCACGCCCAATGGCAGCGGCCTGTCGCACAACAAGTTCAGCGACTACAACGTCGGCCAGCAGGGCGTGATCCTTAACAACGCCACTGGCCGTACCCAGGAAACCCAGCTCGGCGGAATCATCCTCGGCAACTCCAACCTGGGCGGCCGCGCGGCCAATGTGATCCTCAACGAGGTCAACGGCGGTAGCCCCAGCCAGCTCAAGGGCTACACCGAAGTGGCCGGGCAAGCGGCCCATGTCATCGTCGCCAACCCCTACGGCCTGAGCTGCAACGGCTGCGGCTTTATCAACACCCCGAAAGCCACCCTGACCACCGGCAAGCCGGTGATCGAGAACGGCCAGGTCCAGCGTTACCAGGTGGACCAGGGCAGCGTCGCCATCGAAGGCGCGGGCCTCAACGCGAGCAATATCGACCAGTTCGAAATCATCACCCGCAGCGCCAAGATCAACGCCGAGATTCAGGCCAGGCACCTGGCGGTGATCGCCGGGGCCAACGACGTCGACGCCAAGACCTTGAACGCCACGGCCCGCACCGCCAACCCGGCGGATGCACCGCAACTGGCCATCGACTCATCAGCCCTGGGCGGCATGTACGCCGGGGCGATCAAATTGGTGGGCACTGAAGCCGGCGTCGGGGTGAAGCTCGACGGCAAACTGATCGCCAGTGGCGGTGATATTCAGCTGGATGCCAATGGCCAGTTGCGCATGGCGGAGGCCACTGCCGAGAAGGGCGCGGTGGCGATCAAGGCGCAAAGCCTGGAGGCCCAGGGCGCGGTCTACGCCGGCACCGAGCTCAAGGTGCAAACCCAAGACGACCTGAACAACCACAGCACCCTGGCGGCGGCCAACAGCATCAACCTGGGCAGCGGCGGGCAACTGAACAACCACGGCATCATCGAAGCCGGGGTCAATGCCGACAACAGCCGTAACGTAAACGGCGATGTCACGCTGACGGCGCAAAACCTGAACAACACTGGCAAGAGCGTGGTGGCCGGCCGTGATCTGACGGTCACGACCAAGCAGACCCTGAACAACCAGAGCGGCACCCTGAGTGGGCAGCGCCAGGTAACGGTCAGCGCTGGGACTCTGGATAACAGCCGTCAGGGCAAGCTGCTGAGCGCCGAGCGCCTGCAACTCGATGCCGAGCAAGTGCGCAACGGCCAGGGCGGCCTGATCAAGAGCCAGCAGTCCCTCAATGCCACCCTGGGCCACCTGGGCAACAGCGGTGGCGAGCTGTCGAGCCAGGGCAGCAGCACCCTGGTACTGGCCGGCATGGACAACCTCACCGGCGTGGTACTGGCGCAACAGACCCTGACCATCACCGGCAGCGCTGAACTGGACAACCAGGGCGGGCTGCTGTCGGGCTGGCAGGGCCTGACCCTCAATGGCACGGGCTTGAACAATAGCAATAAGGGCACCGTCTCCAGTCTCAAGGGCGGTGTCGACATCACCCTCAGCGACGCCTTGAACAACAGCCAGGGCGGTGGCCTGGTCAGCCAGCAGGCCCTGGACGTCAAGGCCGCCAGCCTCAACAACAGCCTCAAGGGCGTGATCTCCAGCGCGGGTGCACAGAGCCTCAAACTCAGCGAGCGGCTGGACAACAGCCAGGGCGGCTCCATCGACAGCGCCGCGACCCTGACCCTGCGGGCCATGACCCTGGGCAACCAGGGCGGCACCGTCAACGCCGCCGGCGACCTGGAGTTCATCGGCAGCGACCTGGACAACAGCCACGGCACCTTCACCGGCAAGCAGGGCGTCACCCTCGAACTGCTGGGACACTTGATCAACAACCAGGGCACCCTGTCCGCCGCGGGCCCTTTGCTGCTCAAGCGCAGCACGGCGGTTGAAAACCAGGGCGGTGAGCTCTCCAGCCAGCAGTGGCTGCGGCTGTTCACCGAACACTTGGACAACCGGCAGAAGGGCCGGGTCGCGGCCAATGATTCAGTGTTGATCAGCGCCAGTGGCGAAGTGCAGAACAGCGATGGCGGCGAGATCCTCAGCCGCGAAGCCGACCTGCAACTCAATGCCGAGCGTCTGGACAGCGCCAAGGGCCTGCTGCAGGCCAAGACCCGCCTGGGCCTTGAAGTTGCCTCCGCTGTCGGCAACCAGGGCGGGCAGATCATTGCCCAGCAGGGCGACCTGACGCTCAAGGCGGGCCACCTCGACAACCGCGCGGGCAAGGTCTCGGCCCTCAGCGGCGGCGCCACCCTGGAAACCGCCGCCGATGGCCGCCTCGACAACCGCGACGGCGCGCTCTTCGCCCAGCAGGCGCTGCATATCAGCGCCAAGGACCTGGACAACAGTGCTGGCCAGATCAGCGCCCGGCAGATCGAGCTGGAACTGGCTGGCGCCCTGGACAACCGTCAGGGCCTGATCGAAAGCCGCAGCACCCTGGCCACCACCGCCGCCAGCCTGGACAACCAGCGCGGGCAACTACGGGCCCTGGGCCTGGCGAGCAAGACCCGCTTCGATATCGGCGGCACTTTCGACAACCGCGACGGCTTCCTGGAAACCGCCAACCACGACCTGGCCTTCGACGCCGGCGGCTTCAACAACCGCGGCGGCAGCCTGCTGCACAGCGGCAGCGGGGTGTTCGGCATCTCCATGGCCAACCTCGAAGACGTCGGCGGCCGCCTGAAGACCGCCGGCCAACTGACCCTGGAGGCCGAGCGCTGGACCAACAGCAGTGCAATCCAGGCCGATCAGTTGCTGGTCAAGGTCGACCACCTGACCCAGACCGCCGATGGCCAGCTCCTGGCGGGCACCGGCCTGACCGGCAGCGGCAGCCACTGGAGCAACGACGGCCTGATTGGCAGTGACGCCACGCTCAACCTCGACCTGAACGGCAACTACAGCGGCAAGGGGCGCCTGAGCAGCATTGGACAACTGGACCTGCATGCCGCCCAACTGGACCTGGCGGACAGCGCCAGCATCGCCGGTGGCGCCAACGGCACCCTGACGATCGACGGTGCGCTGAACAGCGCCGGGCGTATCACGGCCAGCCAGAAGCTGCTGCTCAATGCCGCCAGCATCCACAACCTCGGCACCCTGGGCAGCGGCGAAGACCTGAGCCTCAACGCCGCCACCCTGGTCAACGACCATGGCCTGATCTCCAGTGGCGGCAATATGCAGTTGCTGACCAACAGTTTCACCAACCGCTATGCCCAGGTGTACAGCCTGGGCACCGCGCTGATCGCCAAGGACGACCAGCAAGCCAGGGCCGACCTGCTGGACAACCGCTCCGGGGATATCGAAAGCGTGGGCAAGCTGACCATCGCCGCCAGCACCCTCAACAACGTCATGGACGTGCTGCAGTACACCGAGCACGAAAAGAGTGCCGCCAGCATCACCCGCCTGTCCTGCACCCTGATTCCCGTCGCCGGCTGCGACGACCGCGGCGGTGGCCGCATCAACGGCTTGTGGGAAGTGGCCGAGACCGACCGTCTGCGGGTGACCAACAGCAGCGCCGCCGCCAGCCTCAACAGCGGCGCCGACCTGCAGATCGACACCCAGGTACTGACCAACACCAGCAGCCTGATCACCGCGGCCGGCGACCTCAACATCAAGGCCGAGACCGTCCACAACCAGGGCCTGCAACCCCAGGAAATCACCACCCTGCGGCGCTACTGGAGCTTCGTCAACGAAACCGGCACCGCCGCAGCCCTAGCCGCCGCGTTCAACGCCCGCAACAACCCGACGCCTTCGAGCAGCTTCGCCTCCGACCTCAGCGCCTTTATCGGCTGGACCGGGGTGATGCTGTCCTCCAGCAGCAAGGTGGTGGACGGCGACCAATCCTTCGCCGCCACCATCCAGGCCGGTGGCAAGGTCAACCTCAAGGCTGACCAGACCCTCGACAACAGCGTGATCCGCTCCTTCTACGAGTACGTCGGCGCCGGCAAGACCCTGACCGACACCGGCGTTGGCAACGGCTACTCGACGCCGATCCGGATCAACCCGCAACTGCCCCCGGAACTGGCCCAGCAACAGGTCAACCCCCTGGAGCTGCCGGGCTTCACCCTGCCCACCGGCGGCAACGGCCTGTTCCGCCTCAGCGGCCAGGGCAGCACTTTGGCCCAGGCCCCGACGCCTGCGCAGATCGCCGGCCTGCCGGACGCCGCGAGCCTGTCCCGGCCGCACAAGTACCTGATCGAAACCAACCCGGCGCTGACCAACCTCAAGCAGTTCATGAGCTCGGACTACCTGCTGTCCAACCTCGGCTACAACCCGGACGAAAGCGCCAAACGCCTTGGGGACGGTTTCTACGAACAGAAACTCATCCAGCAAGCCATGGTGGCCCGCACCGGCCAGCGCTTTATCGACGGCCAGGACAGCAACGAAAAGCTTTTCAAGCACCTGATGGACAACGCCCTCCAGAGCAAGCAACAGCTTGACCTGTCGGTGGGCGTGACCCTGACCGGCGAACAAGTCGCCGCCCTGACCCACGACATCGTCTGGCTGGAAAGCCATGAAGTGAACGGCGAACAGGTGCTGGTGCCAGTGCTGTACCTGGCCCAGGCCAACAACCGCCTGGCGCCCAACGGCGCCCTGATCGCCGGCAAGGACGTGAGCCTGATTGCCGGCAAGGACTTGAACAACGTCGGCACCCTGCGCGCGGCCAATGATCTGTCGGCGGTGGCGGGGGAGAACCTGGTCAATAGTGGGTTGGTGGAGGCGGGCAAGGGCCTGAATCTGACGGCGGGCAAGGATCTGCTGAACAAGGCCGGTGGTGTTGTCGCAGGGCGCGATGTGGCCTTGACGGCAACTGATGGGGATGTGGTTAACGAGCGCACTTTGACCTCGCACCAAAGCAATAAGGATTCGTTCGCGCAGCAGCGGGATTTTGTCGACAGTGCTGCACGGGTTGAGGCCGCGAATAATCTCACCATCAATGCGGGACGCGATTTCAATAACAGCGCCGGAGTCCTAAAGAGCGCCGCAGATACCCGCATCACCGCTGGCCGCGATGTCAGCCTGACGGCTGTGGAGCAGGTGGTCGGCAACCAGTTGAACGCCAACTACCGTGACCAGAACGTCACTCAGCATGGTTCGACTCTGGAGGCGGGCCGCGATCTGTCCATCAGTGCTGGTCGCGATATCACGGCGATTGCCAGCCAGATTGAGGCCAAGCGTGATGTATCGATGTCGGCCAAAGAAAACCTGACATTGGCTTCTGCTGCGAATGAGCAGCACTGGTTCAGCCAGACCAAGAGCTTCAAGGGGCAGGAGGATCATGTTCAGCAGGTAGCTACCACCTTGGTGGCGGGCGGCAATGTCGCGCTCAAGGCCGGTGAGGATCTTCAACTGACGGCCAGCCGGGTGACGGCGGGGGATGAGGCGTATCTCTATGCGGGCGGTGACGTGAATCTCAGCGCCGCGCAAAACAGTGACTACAGCTATTACCGCAAGACCAAGACCAGCAGCTCCGGGCTGTCCAGCAGCCAGAAAACACGGATCGACAGCAGCAGCTCCACCACCCAACAGGGCTCCTCCGTCAGTGGCGATACGGTGGTCATACGGGCCGGCCAAGATATTGGCGCAACCGCCAGCGATATTGTCTCCACCCACTCCATCAGCCTGGTCGCGGGACGTAATGTCGAGATCGACAGCGCTACCGAAACCAGCGAAGAAAGCCATTCGACATCGAAGAAAAAGTCCGGCCTGTTGAGCAGTGGCGGGATTGGTTTCACCCTGGGCTCCACCAGTGCGAAGAACACATCTTCCAGCACCACCGAAAACGCCAAGGCCAGCACCATTGGCAGTGTGCTCGGCAACGTCGATATCCAGGCCGGCAAGGACCTGACTCTGAAAGGCTCCGACGTCATTGCCGGCAAGGACATCAGCCTCGTCGGACAGAACGTCAACATCCTCGCGGCGGAAAATCACAACAAGAGCGAGCAAACCTCCAAAACCAAGACCAGCGGCCTGACCTTGGCCTTGTCTGGAACCGTCGGCAGTGCCGTCGACGCCGCGTACCAGACCACCAAGCAGGCCAAGGAGGAGGACGATAGCCGCCTCTCTGCCCTGCAAGGCATCAAGGCCGGCCTGACCGGTGTCCAGGCCTGGCAAGCGGCCCAACAGGGCGGCGGGATGAACGGCGATAACATCGGCCAGTTCGTCGGCATCAGCATTTCCCTGGGCTCGCAACAGTCCAGTTCCAAGCAGACTCAGGAACAGGTGGTCAGTCAGGGCAGTAGCCTGACCAGCGGCAACAACCTCTCCATCGTGGCGGCCGGCAGTGGCACCGCTGCGACGGATGGCGACATCCGCGTGCAAGGCAGCCAACTCAAGGCAGGCAATAACGTACTGCTTGCCGCTGAGCGTGACATCCAGCTTGAGGCCGCAGCCAACCGGCAAAAGCTCGATGGCAAGAACAGCAGCAGCGGTGGTGCCATTGGCGTCAGTTTGGGCGTTGGCCCCAACGGCGCAGGCCTGAGTATCTTCGCCAACGGCAACAAAGGCGTGGGCAAGGAAAAAGGCACAGGCACCACCTGGACCGAGACCACCCTGGACGCCGGTAACCAAGCGAGCCTGATCAGTGGGCGGGACGCCACGCTCAAAGGCGCGCAGGTCAATGCGGACAAGATCACGGCCAAGGTCGGGCGTGATCTCACGCTGCAAAGCCTGCAGGACACCGACGACTACAAGTCCAAGCAGAGCAATGTCAGCGGCGGTGCCAGCTTCACGTTCGGCACGATGACGGGCAGCGCTTCGGTCAGCGTCAGCCAGAGCAAGATCGACTCCAAGTATCAGAGTGTGCAGGAACAAACCGGCTTGTTCGCCGGTAAGGGTGGCTATCAGGTTGAAGTAGGCAAGCACACCCAACTGGATGGCAGCGTCATCGCCAGTACCGCAGAAGCCGACAAAAACCGCCTGAGCACCGGCACCCTGGGCTGGAGCGATCTCAAGAACGAGGCCGAATACAAAAGCCAGATGCAGAGCGCCAGCGTCAGCAGCGGTAACGGCGGTGCTGACGGCTTCACCAGCAACATGCCCAGCGGCATGTTGATCGCCTACAACCACGGCGGCAGCGCCAGCGGCACCACCTCATCGGCAATCTCCAACGGCACCTTGGACATTCGTGATCCAGGCCAGCAAAAGCAGGACGTTGCCACCCTCAGCCGCGACGTCGAACACGCCAACGGCAGCATCAGCCCAATATTCGATAAAGAGAAGGAACAGAAGCGCCTGCGGGAGGTGCAGCTGATTGGCGAGATTGGCACTCAGGTGACGGATATTGTTCGGACCGAGGGGCAGTTGAAGGCCGATCAAGAGGCGAGCAAGGAACTTGAAGAGAAGAAGGGTATTCGTCGGCCTGGAAAAAATGCCAGCAAAGAGGAGGTTGAGAACTATCAGAAGCAGCTGATTGCCACTGACGCCTACAAGCAAGTTATGGGCAAGTACGGTACGGGTGGTGATTACCAGCGAGTAGCCCAGGCCGTCACCGCCGCCCTGCAAGGATTGGCCGGTGGAGATATCGGCTCTGCTCTGGCTGGCGCCTCGGCGCCGTACCTGGCGCAGTTGATCAAGAAAACCACGGGTGACAATGCTGCGCTCAACACCATGGCCCACGCGGTGCTGGGCGCAGCTGTTGCCCAGGCACAAGGTAACTCGGCGATTGCAGGCGCAGCGGGAGCCGCAGGTGGAGAGCTGGCTGCTCGATTGATCACTCAGCAGCTGTATGGCACCAGCGATACAAACACCCTCAGCGAAGAGCAAAAACAGACGGTGTCAGCGCTAGCAACGTTGGCTGCCGGGCTTGCAGGGGGAATTGCGAAAGGTGATAGCGCGGGTGCAATTGCGGGTGCGGGTGCAGGGAAGAATGCTGCGGAAAATAATCATTTAGGAACAGGGGTCAATGTTTTTGGCCATCAATTGGGTAAGGACCAAGTAGCTGAGTTTGGCAATGAACTCAAAGCATCCTGTGGTGATGCCGGTGGTTTGCAAGCTTGTCTGAAAACTTACGAAACTTGGAAAGAAACTTCTTACCGGCAGGGCGGGCTGGAGACAAAAGAGGCTCAGGCGGGCTGGGAAGAGTTCGTACAGGCAGTTTACACAGAGAAAGTGCTGCCTCTATGTAAAGGGAACGCTGCTTGTGAACGCAATGTTGCTACCCATATGGCCGTCACGACGGTGACGTATGCGGGCGACAGCGTAGGTATAGGTCAGGCAATCGGGGAGGCTACCCGGGCAGTCAATTTGGCTAATGGAAACTGGGTCCGCGCTGGGTTGCAAGTTTTAGAGGATGCGAGTTTACTGGCTACGCTTGGCAGCATGGTGGGGGTGCTGGCAAAAGCTGGAAGTGCTGGTGCTGCAAAAGGAACTGGTACTTCTGTAGTTCCCCGAAAAGGAAGTGTTTCCTTCGAGAACGGAAAGACATTTGAGAGTCTGAGTGCTTCGGAGCAACAAGGACTGAAAGCTATTCAAAATCTTGGCTATGACGTCCATGTACCCTTGGAGGCAAGCAAAAAAGGCATATCTGGCTTGCCTACTGCTGAATTCAACGTTCAAGGGTTTGGGAAGGTTGATGTTTATGCGCCAAATAATTTGAACCCTAAGACTATTTCTCGAGAGATTGAGAAGAAAGTTGTTCAGGGACAGGCAAATTCGGTGGTGGTGGTCGTTCCTGAGAGTTTTAGCAAAGTAGATATGTATAAGTCTGCTGCTGCAGCTTTTGGGAAAAATAAAGGGGGGGAACCAATTCCTCTGAAACAAGTGATTTTCTCTCAGGGAGAAAAAACTATTCAGTTAGATAGGCAAGCTATTAATAGCCTTTTAGGGAGGTAAAAGTGTCTAAATTTCTATGTAGATGCTCCCATGTCATTAGCTTAGTTAGCTCTCCTACTTCAGATGAGTTCACTCTTGTTTCAAATAAGCTGCTGTATGACTTGGCGGAGCAGGCTGATAAAGGAAAAATTCCTTTTGATGAGTTTTTTGGTCGTATAGATGCAGCTGGCAAAGATGTTATTACTTGCCCTGTATGCGGTCGGATTTGGATAAAAAAGGATGAAGGACCAGAATATTGGCCTTATCTTGAAGAAAAGGAATGAGAATCTCCCCGGCTAGCCGGGGAGATTTCTATGGTTCACTCCGCTGTAATCACCAACCTATTCTTGCTGACCTCAATTCTAATCTTCTGATTGACCTCAAACCCCGCCTGTTGCAACCAGTGCCCACGCAATCGAAGCCATGGAACAAGTCTGTGCTGGGGATACTCGGAATCACCCAACGGCGGATAAACGTCGGCGGCGATGGTGGCGAAACGTTCAGTTTTGGGCAGGGCTGCCCTATGATCGGCCTTAGCCATGATTCAGCTCTCCATTAGCTGTTTGTGGTTAGCGGGCCGGAGGTGTTGTCGCACCCTCGGCCCGCGCTTTTGTATCCCTTCTGTATTACTCGGTCAGTTGCTGGTTTGCGGCGTATCGCCGCCCATGATCCGCGACGCCTGATACTTGAGAATCATCCCATCGAGCAGGGCCTTGATTACCGACTTCTCTTGTTCGGGCATGTTGCTGACGGCCTCGAAACGTAAGCGCAAATCGTCGGACGGCCCTCGTTCCCCTTCGGCAAACACCAACTCATCCAAGCTGACGCACGGCACCAGAGTCCTTCTGATTAGGCTTCTAGGTGGGCTGTGCTGTCCCTGCCTCGTAGCGGTGAATCAGCGGTCAGCCAGAGCAAGATCGACTCCAAGTACCAGAGCGTGCAGGAACAAACCGGCTTGTTCGCCGGCAAGGGCGGCTATCAGGTTGAAGTGGGCAAGCACACCCAACTGGATGGCAGCGTTATCGCCAGCACCGCAGAAGCTGACAAAAACCGCCTGAGCACCGGCACCCTGGGCTGGTGCGATCTCAAGAACGAGGCCGAATACAAAAGCCAGATGCAGAGCGCCAGCGTCAGCAGTGGCAACGGCGGTGCCGATGGCTTCACCAGCAACATGCCCAGCGGCATGTTGATCGCCTACAACCACGGCGGCAGCGCCAGCGGCACCACCTCATCGGCAATCTCCAACGGCACCTTGGACATTCGTGATCCAGGCCAGCAGAAGCAGGACGTTGCCACCCTCAGCCGCGACGTCGAACACGCCAACGGCAGCATCGGCCCGATCTTCGACAAGGAGAAGGAGCAGAAGCGCCTGCGAGAGGTGCAGCTGATTGGCGAGATTGGCACTCAGGTGACGGACATTGTTCGGACCGAAGGGCAGCTTAAGGCGGATAAAGACGCGAGCGATGAGCTGGAGAAACTAGGAATCCATCGACCTGGGAAAAATGCCAGCAAAGAGGAAGTTGAGAACTACCAGAAGCAGCTAATTGCCACTGACGCCTACAAGCAAGTTATGGGCAAGTACGGTACGGGGGGGGGATTACCAGCGAGTAGCCCAGGCCGTCACCGCCGCCCTGCAAGGCTTGGCCGGTGGGGATATCGGCTCTGCTCTGGCTGGCGCCTCGGCACCGTATCTGGCGCAGTTGATCAAGAAAACCACGGGTGACAACGCTGCGCTCAACACCATGGCCCACGCGGTGCTGGGCGCTGCTGTTGCTCAGGCCCAAGGCAACTCGGCGATTGCAGGCGCAGCGGGAGCAGCCGGAGGTGAGCTGGCTGCTCGATTGATCACCCAGCAGCTGTATGGCACCAGCGATACAAACACCCTCAGCGAAGAGCAAAAACAGACGGTGTCAGCGCTAGCAACGTTGGCTGCCGGGCTTGCAGGGGGAATTGCGAAAGGTGATAGCGCGGGTGCAATTGCGGGTGCTGGGGCTGGCAGGAATGCTGTAGAGAATAACTTGCTGGCCAATAAGTACGGCGTTGAGAGATTGAATAAAGCCAGCTTGGCTCTTTATGAAAAGCTTAAAGCCTCTGGCATCGGAAGTATGGATGAGTTGCAGAAGCAGTTTGTTGCCTGTGGTGGTAATGGCGACTGTGAGCGCAATACTCGTAACGAATATCGAAATCAGGAAAAGGAGGCAGGAGAGAAACTAGTTGCGCTGTATCAAGCAGAAAACTTAACTTCGGATGAGTTTGGTATTCTTGTTAGCGATTATGCACGCGCTATGATGGAAGGAGCTAAAGAAGGGCAATTAAATTCCGATTGGGGCGGATTTATTGGGGATATCTATAGGCTCACGGGGAATGATTGGACTCCTATTGGTACTATCAGTAATCCGTATCTGGCTATAATAAAAAGCAGCGAGCAGATTGCTGAATGGAAAAAGTAAGGGTTAAGCGACGAAAAAATTCGTGAGCTATCGACTAAAGATGGTGTGATTAGCTCGGTTCTCGCGCCAGTAGATATCAATGGTGTCACGAACTTACTTAATAATGGCGCTTCAAAGGAAGAGCTTGTAAGATTTGCTATGATTACCGCTTTTGGTAGAGCAGTAGGCGGAAATAGTAAGCTCCCAAAAAATAATGGTTTTTTTACTCCTGAAACTCCTGTGAGCGTTTCTAAGTCTCATAGTGTGGATACGATAACCGGCTCCACAAGATTTGGTGCTGGAGATAGAAATACTCCCAAAACGGTTGCGATAGGTGGAATTGATTTGAGAGTCGATATTGCGGAGATCAACTCTGGAAAAGCTACTCTTCTGAGTGGTGGGGATATTTTGACTTCTTCAGGAAGGGTCTATGGGACACACCCTGGAAGCTCAACTATTTTTCCGAGGACGGGGCCTGGACTTGTGCAGTTGTCGCAAGCGGAATTTGGAATCTACACAGATATGGTTAAAAATGGTGGCCTTCAAGGTGGAGCGCTAAAAGCATTTGAAGGGATGTTGAAGGGTGGCAACCCTGGATTGAGTGAAGCCTCTCGTCAAAAACTAATAGACTTGTTCAGTAGCAGAAAATGAATATTTCAATGTTTGAAATGTCGATCAGAAAAGAACTCCATTTAAGAGAAGTTTCGGCTGCGGTTACGTTTTTTTTTGAGTTGTCGGATTTGAGTGTTTTAAGTGCCGATGCTTTTTGGGAGTTGTCGGAGGGCGAGCGGGAAGAGTCTATCGGAATTAGGCTGGAATATAATGATGTAGGTTATAGGACGTTGGTTATATTCTATTGCTATTTTGAAGTTGTTGATGAGGTTCTGGCTGGGTTTGCGAAATATCTTGCTGAGAACTTTGGAACAGAAGTTGCCGTCGGTGATTACCTTCATAAGGCTGATGTGGTTAATGATAGGTTTATTGTTTTTCAAGCCGATGGGAGTAGAAAGTTTGGCTTTGAGAAAGGCGATAGTGACGGATTTGATGTTGATGTTGTCGACTAGCCCTTAGGAGGGGCAGCGTGCGCGAGCTAATGAAGAAGAGTGATGTTGTAAGTGGCTTTTTGAAAATGTTGATGTGTGCATGCGGCGGCGATATTGATGCTGAATTAAAGCTGAGATTGTTGGTGATTTGTTAGGGATCTGTGCTGATAAGGAACTTAAGAGAAATCGAGGTAAGGCTGCCACGAATGCGGAAGACCGGAGTTGAAAGTGCGGGCGTCTCTGGCAGAGCGCCCGCAGCGGTTGGCTAAAGGAGGTGGATTAATAATGCCCCTGTCTGCTTATGCGGATAGCTGCCCTTGCATCCGTCGCCCTGCCACATCCATCAAATCACACCCATCACGCAGCAAAATGCTGCACACCAGCGACAGTTCCTGAAGCACCACTGCGCCCTTGGGCGCGTCATCAGAAATCGCGAAGTTCTCCAGCAGTTGAGTCACGGCGCGAATGCGGTAAGCCGCTGCATCGTGCAGGACGTCAATGGGGGCTTGGGTATCGATCAGCAGGGAGGGAGTGTTGCAGTCGTGGCCGGTAATCGGCATGTATCTGTTTATGTGTAGACCTCTGTTTGACTGGCTGAATGCCTACACCCGTTGTCGCCAAACAAGAGGGTGACGGCTGTACGCAGGTTGGCGAACCGACCACAGAGGTAAAGTTGGCAGATCCTGAGATCTCCCGCGCACAGCCGTCATAGAACTGCGTGTGCGGACGCAAAATACCTGCAAGCTGGATCTTTTGCATTCCCTCTGTAAATCAGGTCGCCAAACCCGGTCGTCCTTTCAACGACCCCTCGACTATATCCAGCGCTCTCCCTGTCCTTAAAGCCCCATTCCTACTGGATTGTCTGCTTCTGCCGTAAGGCAATTCCTAATTTGCCGAGAGTATCTTTTCGAGCCGGTCCGCCGCGATTTTCCTGGCTTACAATGCCGACGCTTATCGCCATGCCACACTTGGTTTTCAGGTGGCGGTGCGTTGTTGAAAACCTTCTCAAGGAAGATCCGCCATGCGTCTATTGTCTCTGCTCTTCACCCTCGTTCTGCTCGCCGGTTGTGCTTCAACCCCGGACTATTACATCTCGCCCAAACCGGTGCAGATTCCCGCCACCGCGACTTACTGGATCGACACTTTCAAACTGCAACTGGTCGGCGAGAGTGAGCGCTTTCTGCCCGAGGACAAGTTGCGTCAGCAACTGGGCATGGAGTTGATCCGGCAGTTGGGCAATGCCAATCGCTACGCCGCCACCAAGGACAGTGCCGACTACCTGCTGGATGTAGATGCGGTGTACAAGCGCCGCCTCAGTGATTCCCAGGGCGGGCTGGTGTCGATGGTCGTCGATGACAATACGATCCTTGCCAGTGTCGACTTTGCCTACAAGGTGCAGGTCAAGCGCGACGGCGCCGAGGTGTTGCATTTCGCTCAGGAGCGCAATGGTTTGCAGCCTGCCGGGGCCATGGGCCAGTTGCGCAATATGAAGACCATGTTGGGGGCGATCACCAACAGCGGTAACTCGGATGTGGAGAACTTCTACATTCGTGCTCTGCCGAGGTTCATCGTTCGCGATATCACGGCCATTCCTTCTCGTTGAGTGAGTGTGTGGAGGGATTGTAGGAGCGAGCTTGCTCGCGATGAGCGCCAGGGCGTCGCGTTTTTTCAGTAGCGGCGCGTTATCGTTGGCGTTTTTCGCGAGCGAGCTTGCTCCTACAGGGGGATCAACGTGCTTTTTGGGTTATAGCTTTTTCACCGGAATGCAGATCTCACACTCCAGCTCCCCGGTCTTGACGTCGTAGAAGGCATCCGCCGGGTAGCGTTCGAAGGCCGGGCGCGGGTCGAACTGCATGCCGCTCTTGGGCAGCCAGTCGCGGCACAGTTCGATCCAGGCATCGCCGATGTCCGGGCCAAGGCCGCGGTAGGCCGCTACGGCGTACAGGCCGCCGGGCAAGGTGGTGATCACTGCGGGAGGGCCGGCCTTGAAGTCTTCGGGCACTTCCACGCAGGCGTCGTAGCGGCATTTGTCGGCGGGGGTGAGGTCCGGGTCGTCGTGGCCGATGCCGTAGCGCACGCGGTTGAAAAGTTGATGTTCGAGCATCCATGGCGCGGCGGTTTCGCGCCAGAAAACACCAATGCCCGGGCCGTAGGCGCCGATGTAGCGCAGGTAGGCCACGCGGGTGGCGGGTAGTTGCTGCAGGGTGACCTTCATCGCGGTTTCCTTCAGGTGAATGAAGGCGTCAGGATCGTCGAAGGCGGGGATGTGGGTCTGATCAGGATTGCGCAATTCACGCAGGCGGCGTTCGCGGATGTCGTCCAGGCGGCGGTGCCAGCGTTTGGGCTCGGTATCGCGCCAGGTGCTGGGGGAGACCGAGAAGTGCTGTTTGAAGGCCCGGGAAAATGCCTCGCCGGAGCCGAAGCCGACTTCCAGGGCAATTTCCAGCACTGAGGCCGAGGGGCGGCTGGCCATGAGGTAGGCGCCGCAGGCCAGGCGTCGGCGGCGCAGGTAGGCACCCAGGGGCTCGCCGACCCAGGCGCTGAACAGGCGGTGGAAGTGGTAGGGCGAGAAATGGGCGACCCGCGCCAGGTCCGCCAGCTCCAGGGGTTGGTCCAGGTGTTGGTCGATATGCTCCAGCACCCGGCTCATGCGCAGGGTGTATTCGTGGAGGCTGTGATAGGCGGCGCTCATGTCTACAGCTTAGTTGGCTGGGTGGGTCGTCACAGTCTGCCGCAGATTCGTGCCGTGTGTGAGTGCGATTCGCCGGCAAGCTGGTTCCTGCGGCAGGTTCTGCCGGCGAACAGGTTCTCAATCGTCACAACAGCAACTGCTGCTTTTGCCCTGGGGCGTTGCCTGGTAGCGATCGTGGTGCCGGACCCAGCCCATGATCTGCTCTTCGTTGCGCCCCTTGGGCGTCAGGTCGAGGAAGTTGTAGGCCCCCAGCAACAGGTCCAGCCCGCGGGCATAGGTGGAATAGGTGTGGAATATCTCACCTTGCGGGTTGCGGTAGAACACGCTGAGCCCGGGCAACTCCTGCTCATCGCCACTGGCCTGTTCGTAGTTGTAGCTGGCAGTGCCCTGGGCCAGTTGCTCGACGCTGAGGCTGACGCCGAAGTCCTGGTTGAAGTCGTCGCCGGCGCTGGAATACCAATCGAAATGCCAACCCATGCGCTGGCGAAAGGCCTGGAACTCGGCATAAGGGGCGTGGGAGATGGCCACCAGCGCTACATCGTGGTGGGCCAGGTGCTGGTTGGCGCCATCGAAGTGGTCGGCGACGAACGAGCAGCCCTTGCAGCCTTCCTCCCAACCTTTGGCAAACATGAAGTGGTAGACCAGCAGTTGGCTGTGGTCGCCAAACAGATCGGCCAGGCCCAGCGGGCCATCGGGGCCATGAAACTGATAGGGCTTGTCGATTTTTACCCAGGGCAGCGCCCGGCGTTCGGCGCTGAGCTGGTCGCGCTGGCGGGTAAAGGCCTTTTCGTGGATCAGGTGCTGTTTACGGGCTTGCAGCCATTGTTCCCGGGAGACCACGGGATGCTCGGTAACGGACATGACATCTCTCCTCAAGGCAGTGGGGGCGATGGGTCTTACACACGCTAGTCGTTTGGCGCTGGAGTGGATCGACAAACCGCCCAGCGGTTTTCCGATCAGGGGGCGGCGGCCTGGGGTGGATTTCCTGAACGGCTGAATGGCCTGCCGGTCACAACTTGTGAAGGCATTTCATTCTCTTGTCTGGAGGTTGAATCAGGATGACGACTTATAACTGGGATCTGATCGAACGACTGCTGCACGAAGTGCAGAACGGCGCCGGCCACAGCTTTACCCCTCGCCCCTATGCCGAGCAGCATGCGGCGGCCAAGGCGGCGGAAGGCGAGCCCACCGGCAATCTGGATGACCTGAAAGTCACCGCCACCGAGTACGAAAAGTTACTGCTGGACCGGGGCTTTATCGAAAGCCGGTCGGAAGAGGAGGGCGGCAATGGCGAGAACTTCGTGCTCACGCCCCGTGGTTCCAGCCTGCTGTGCCTGATCGACAGCAGCATCCCCGGCAATGATCACCCGCGCCAGGTGCTGGATGAGCAGGCCGATGCGCTGTATCCGGCGACCTTCGATCAGGTGGCCTCCAAGGCCCAGATCGCATAGGTTGCACCTAGCCCTGGCGGGCGTTCTGCAGGCATTTGAGCTCGGCGAAGTCCTTGCGCACTCCGTCGATTTTCTTCAGCAGGCGCTGGCGCTGGGCCGGGGTGCTTTGTGCCATCAGGTCCACCAGCAGGCTGCGTGCGGCCTGTTCGGTGTGGGCGTAGGCCTGGCGATAGTCCGGCGTCCATAAGCTCTCGCGGTGTACCAGCAATTGCTCGATACGTTGTGGGAAATCGCTGTTTTGCCGTTGCTCCACGGCCGCGCTGAATTGCGCCTGCCAGTGGGCTCGGTTGGCGATCCACTGTTGGTTCTGCTCGCCCAGGCTGCTGGACCATTGTTCCACCCGTTGCTGTTGGCTCGGGCTCAAGGGGCCGAGCCAGGCGTTCAGGCGCTTGCTCATGCGTTGGCCGCGCTGCTCTATCTGTTGCGCCAGCGGCGGCTTGAGGTATTGCTCCTGGTGTTCCTGCAGGTCCTTGGCGAAGGCGGAATTCATCTCTTTGACTTGCTGGTCGTTCAGACCCTGGAGCAGCTCCACGGCGGACGGGGTGATCTGCTGGGCGGTTTCGGCGATGGCTTGCTTGGCTTCCCGGGTGCGCTCTTGCAAGCCCTGGTCGCTGACCTGGTTGTTCTGCACCATCAGTTGCAGGCGGTCGAGCCAGTCCAGGTAACCCGGGAGCTGGGTGGTGCAATGCCAGCTCAGGTGCTGCTGCAGGCGCTGGTTGAACCAGCTCTTCTGCTCGCTGTTCATGTCCAGGTAGTCGTTGAGGTTCCAGGGAATGATCACATCCAGGTTGCGATAGGCCAGGCCGACCCGGCTACAGGCGCCCAGCAGCAGGCTGATGATCAGGAGCGGAATGAGGAGGTGCCAGCGGCGCGCCATGTTCGAGTCCTTGCGAGTGCGGGTTGCTGTATCTGAACCCTGAAGGCGCCTCGCAGTTCAGACGTTCAGTAGAACGCCCGTTCGGCCTTGAAGGTGAGCAGGCCGTCGCATTGCGGGTTATGCCCGGAGTAGGCGCTGCAGTCGTTGCCGCTGAGGCTGGAGTCACTGTAGATCAGGTTCAGGTCGATCCCCAGCCAGGGGCGCGAGAGCTTGATCGACCAGTCATTGAAGCCGGCCACGTAGCCGCCGTCGGCGATCGAGACGCCATTGTTCAGTTGATGGGTGGTGTATTTGACGCTGACGCCAATGCCGAACGGTACGTTGCCGCCCAGGTCAGCGAACAGGGTGCTGTTGCGTTTGTCCGGGTCATTGCTGAAGGCCGCGCCGAAGCGGCTGCCGAGCAGGGTCAGGCCGCCGTAGAATTCCTGGCTGTCCTGGGTCCGCAACTGCGGGTAGTTGTAGTGGATCATTCCCAGTTCGTAGCCCAGGGTCTGGTCGAAGGGCTGCTTGAAGCCTAGGTAGGAATCCACCTCCAGTTTGCTGGAGGGGCTCAGGCCCATGCTGGGGGCCCACTGGCCGGCATACCAGCCACTGTCGTGGCTCAGGTCGAGGCCGCCGTGGAACGAGCCGCTTGAGGACGGCTTGACCAGGCCCTGGGCCATGCTCCGGCTGGGGCTGGTGCCCAGCTTGAGGTCGAAATCCCCCAGCTCGCGCTGGAAGATTTGCCCATGGGCAATGGGGCAGGCCAACAGCAGGCTGCAGGCGAGCAACGAGGATTTGAGCATGCAGCACTCCCTGAACTGCGCGGAGCGACAACCTGAAAGGCGGCTGAAACGATTGATCTAGAGGGGGTAAAGGATACCGGCGAATGCCATTGGCTGAAGGCCGTTCGTCGATTTGCTGGTAGTGGGGAGGAGAGAGGGTGCCAGTCCTAGCGCTTTGAGGGCAAAGCGCTAAGGGACCAGGATAATGCGCGGGGGGGGGTTACTTCTTGCCCAGGCTGATCTGCTTGGACGGGCCGAAAGTCTGGCCGCTGACGCCTTTGGCGATCTGCTGGATTTCGCCGCCCGATTTCAGGAACGCTGCGATCTGTTCGTTGATCGATTCACTGGTTTCAACGGCGGGAGCTGGTTTTGCTTTGCTGTTGGAGGCTTTTACTCGCATGGCGGCCATTTAACCTTTCGGGAAAATTAATTTGGCCAGGCATCTTATCAGAAATACTTGACAATTGCTTGGTAAATATCCCCTGAAACAGAAAGGCGCTTCCTGCTGTTTTTCCTAAGTTTATTTTTCGGATATTTTCCTAAGTCGCTGTTTTAACTAAGGACCCATCGAAAAAATGCCCTCTCGCTGTGCTCCGCACAGGCTCGATGCACGGCTGTTTGCCTGACGAGCGGCCGGTTGAGCGCCGGGAACGCCAGAAAAATCAAGGATTTCGTGGCCGGCGATTCAGGAGCGTCAACGCAGGCCTGGAAAACAGGTAGAATGCCGCCCACGCAATGAGGGTATTGGAAATGGCTTTAGTCGGGCGCTACAACAGTTTGCAAGTGGTTAAACACACTAACTTTGGTTTGTATCTGGACGGTGGGGCGGACGGCGAAATATTGCTGCCCAATCGTTATATCCCCAAGGACATTCCCAGTGAAGATGAAGACTGGCTGAATGTTTTTGTTTACTTGGACAGTGCTGACAAGTTAATCGCAACTACCGAAAAGCCGAAAGTTCAAGTTGGTGAGTTCGCCAGTCTTAAAGTCGTCGAAGTTAACAGCATTGGGGTGTTCCTGGACTGGGGGCTGCCCAAGGATCTGCTGCTGCCGTACTCCGAGGAAAAGCGCCAGATGAACGCCGGCGAATACTGCGTGGTGCATGTCTACTTGGACAAGCACACTCGCCGTATTACCGCCACGGCCCGTCTGGACCGCTACCTGGACAAGACGCCGGCCAACTACAAGGCCGGCCAGGAAGTCGACTTGCTGGTGGCCGAGTCCACTGACATGGGCTTCAAGGCCATCATCAACAACAAGCACTGGGGCCTGATCCACAAGAACGAAGTGTTCAAGTTCCTGCGCTCGGGGATGCAAGAGAAAGGTTTCATCAAGGAAGTGCGCGCCGACGGCAAGATCAGCCTGAGTTTGCAACCTATCGGTGAACAGGCGGCCACCAGCCTGAACTCGAAGATCCTCGCCAAGTTGCGGGAAAACGATGGCTCTCTGGCGGTCAGCGATAAGAGCGACCCGGCCTTGATCAGCAGTTTGTTCGGGGTTAGCAAGGGCAACTTCAAGAAGGCCATCGGTGCCCTCTACAAGCAGGGCCAGATTGTCATTCACGCGGATCGTATCGAGCTAAGCTGAGACTCACTTCACGCTGCGGGCGAGGCTTATGAAAACCACGCTGGTTGCCTGGCTCGCCACCTTGCTGGCGTTCCTGCTACTCGACGCGCTCTGGCTGGGGCTGATGATGGGCGAAACCTACCGGGCCCAGTTGGGGACGCTGCTGCTGGAACAGCCACGGCTGTTGCCGGCAGCGCTGTTCTACCTCCTCTACGTTAGCGGTTGCCTGCTGTTCGCCGTGCGGCCCGCCCTGCAGCAGGGCGGCTGGCGCCGGGCTGCGTGCCTGGGGGCGCTGCTCGGGCTGGTGGCCTACGGCACTTATGACCTGAGCAACTGGGCGACCTTGCAGGGCTGGTCGGCTTCCCTGGCGCTGCTGGACATGGCCTGGGGCATGCTGGCCAGTGCCCTGGCCTGCAGTTTCGGCGTCTTCTGTGCCTGCCGCTGGGCGCCTGGCGCAAACGGCGGGAACTAGGTCTGCTCCAGGGGACCCGTCAGGCGCGGCGGCCGTTCTTTATTTCGGGTAGGGGTCATGTCATTGAATCAATGTGAGGTATGGCGGTGAGCATCGAACGGCGCAACGCCGATGGGTTTGCCCTGCAGGTGATGTTGGGGCTGTGCCTGATCTGGGGCGTGCAGCAAGTGATGATCAAGTGGGCTGCGGCGGACATTGCGCCCATCATGCAGGCGGCCGCCCGTTCGGGGATCTCGGCGCTGCTGGTGGCTCTACTGATGTGCTGGAAAGGCGGCTGGTCCCAGGTTTCCAGCACCTGGCGCGGCGGCTTGCTGGCCGGCGCTCTGTTCGGCCTGGAGTTCCTGTTTATCGCCGAAGGCCTGAAGCTCACCAGTGCCGCGCACATGTCGGTGTTTCTCTACACCGCACCGATCTTCACCGCCCTTGGGGTCAATTGGCTGTTGCCCAGCGAACGCTTGCGGCCCTTGCAATGGTTGGGGATCGTCCTGGCCTTTATCGGCATCAGCATTGCCTTTGCCGGCGGGATCTCCCTGGACAACCTGGACCGGCGCATGCTCCTGGGCGACATTCTGGGATTGCTGGCGGGGCTGGCCTGGGGCGCGACCACAGTGGTGGTGCGGGCTTCGCGGCTGTCCGAGGCGCCGGCGACCTTGACCCTGTTCTATCAGTTGATCGTCGGTTTCGTCGGCCTGTTGCTGATCGCCGTGCTCAGCGGCCAGGTGACCCAGGTCAGCCTGACTCCGGTAGCGGTGGCCAGCGTGTTGTTCCAGGGACTGGTGGTATCGTTCTTCAGCTACCTGACCTGGTTCTGGCTGCTGCGGCGTTATCTGGCGGCGAACCTGGCAGTGTTTTCCTTCATGACCCCGATGTTCGGCGTGACTTTCGGCGTGCTGTTACTGGGCGAGCCCTTGAGCCTCAACTTCGTGCTGGGGGCAATGCTGGTGCTGCTGGGTATTACCTTCGTCAGCGCCGAGCAGTGGCTGCGGCGGCGGATCCAGCGCTTGTTGTAGCCCGCGCTTCAAGAGACGACCGCACGGCGCTGTGCCGTTGGTCGCAGTTGCCAGAGCAGGCTGGCGCCGATCAGCAAGCCGCAGCCCGCCACCACCAGCGCCAGTTGCAGGTCGCCGCTGAAGTGGCTGCTCAGGGCGGCCAGCAACGGGCCGCTCAACTGGCCCACGGCAAAGCAGGCAGTGAGCAGGCCGGCGTTGCGCTGGGCCGACTGTGGCGCCAGTTCCCGTGAGCGCTGCATCACCAGCTGCATGCAGGCCAGGAACGGCGTGCCGCACAGCAACACGCCCAATACCAGCCCCAGGCCACTGCCCAGCAGGCAGGCAAAGACCCCGGCGGCCTGCAGCCACAAGGTCGCCATCAGCCATTGCCGGGTGCTATGTGGGGTGTGCCGACGCAGGCTGGTCAGGGCCACGCCCACGGCTGCGGCCAGGCCGAAACCGGGCCAGAACAGGTCGGCCTGCCACTGGCCCTGGAAGCGCGCATTGGCCATCTGCGAAAGGAAGGTCGCGGGGATGATGTAGCCCACGCCATACAGGGCGTAGACCAGCCCCAGGCGCGCCACGCTGTGCTCAGTGGCGCAGGCGCTCTGCGTTTCGCCACTGGGGCGCGCCGAGGCCGGGGGCAGGATCGGCAGGATCACCAGCAGCATCAACAAGGCGACCGCGGCATACAGTAGCCACAGGTTGGCCGAGCTTTGCCCCAGAAGATTGGAGCCCAGGGCCAGTAGCCCGGTGAGCATGATGCCCAGCCCCGGGCCGGCGAACACCAGGGCCCCGAGGCGTGGCCGGCCCGCCGCCTGGGCCAGGGGTTGGCTCAGGGCCGTGATCATCACCAGCACCCAGGCGCTGGCCACCCCGGTGCCGAAGCGCAGCAGCAGGTGCGGCCAGAAGCCCTGGGCCCAGAACGAGGCCAGGGTCAGCAGCACGCACAGCCACAAGCCGCCCAGCAGGCGCAGGCGCACCTGGGCCGGACGCCGGGCGAACATGGCGTCCAGGGCTCCGAGGAAATAGCCCAGGTAATTGGCGGCGGCAATCAGCCCGGCGGCGGTCAGGTCGACCTGGCCTTCGCTGATCAGGTGCGGCAGTTGCGGGGTCAGGGCGAAGCGGCCAATGCCCATGGCCATCATCAGGGCAATGAAGCTGGCGAGCAGGCGGAGCAGGGGAGACATGGTCGGCTTTCCATCGATGGGGACAATGACCGTCAGGCTAGGGCTGATTGACTTTCTTTAAAAATGAATAATATTGAGTAACTTGTTCAGTTTTGGAGAAAGTCATGGAGTTCAGCCAATTGCGCATCTTCCAGGCCGTGGCCGAGGAAGGCTCCATCACTCGCGCCGCCGAGCGCCTGCACCGAGTGCCGTCGAACCTCTCGACCCGGCTCAAGCAGCTGGAGGAGCAGCTGGGGGTCGAACTGTTCCTGCGCGAGCGTCAGCGCTTGCAGTTGTCGCCGGCGGGCAAGGTGCTGCTGGATTACGCCGCGCGCCTGTTCGCCTTGCACGATGAGGCCCATGCCGCGGTACAGGGCGGTCAGCCGGCCGGGGAGTTTGTCCTGGGCACCATGTACAGCACCGCGGCGATTCACTTGCCTGCGTTGCTGGCGCGTTATCACCGGGCTTATCCGGCGGTGAACCTGCAGGTGCAGTCCGGGCCCAGCGGCGAGTTGCTCGAAGGCTTGCTCACCGGGCGCCTGGATGCGGCCCTGGTGGACGGGCCGCTGGAGCTGGCAGGCCTGGATGGCGTGCCCCTGTGCGACGAGACCCTGGTACTGATCAGCGAAGCCGACCATCCGCCGGTGCGTACGGCCCGGGACGTGGAGGGCCGTGCGGTGTTCACCTTTCGCCAGGGCTGCTCCTATCGCATGCGTCTGGAATCCTGGTTTGCCCACTACCACGCCGCGATGGGGCGGGCCATGGAGATCGAGTCCTATCAGGGCATGCTGGCCTGTGTGATCGCCGGTTCCGGGGTGGCGCTGATGGCTCAGTCGATGCTCGACAGCCTGCCGGGGCGCGAAAGCGTGGCGGTGCATGCCCTGGCCGAGCCTTTTGCCCGTGCCACTACCTGGCTGATGTGGCGCAAGGGCATGGTCGGGGCCAATCTCAATGCCTGGATCGAGCTGCAGCAAGGCGCTGGCGTGCAGCTTGCGCAGCAGGCGCGGGCCCATGCTTGAGCACCCGATGGCCATTGGCTTTAATTCAGTAACAGTTCATTGCCATTGCGCAGCAGCGCGCTGGAAAAGATAGGGCTATTATCTGCTTGAGGCGGCGCAGTATCGCCGCTCGGCACGACCCTGAGGGGGCACTATGAAAGACAAACTGCAAAGCTGGCTGCACGACCTTGGCGTCGCACTGGGCCTGATCGAGCCACCGCTGCAACCGGTGCCGATTCCTACCGACGAAGAGCTGCGGCGCCGTCAACAACGTCGTCGCTGAAGCAGAGGCGAGAGCGGAGTGCAGGCTCCGGCTCTCGCGGATGTTTTCTAGCCGGCAGTCGCTGGGCCACAGGCCTGGGGCAATCGGGTCAATCCTGGTTTTGCCGGGCCTTTTCCAATAACCATTGCACCAGGTCATCCACCCTTTCCAGCTGCCCTAGCGCTCGCTGCTCTTCACGGGGCAAGACACCCAGGTCGAACCTGTCTTCCAGGCGCCAGAGCAGCGCCTCGATATCATCCCTATCCAGCCCCAGTTCAGAGAGACCGTTCTGGTCAGCGAAATCCACGGGCTCATCCAGCCAGTGGCGAATGAGCAGGTGCACCGCCGCGCGCGCTTGGGCCCGATTCATCTGCGTTGCTCCCGATACCACAGCAGGTCAGGCGGGACGGGCAGCGTCGGCGCGGGTCTTTTCCAGGATGAACAGGCTCAGCTCGCTGATGCTGCTGATTCGATACAGGTCGCGGTCGGGATCCAGGCGAATGTTGAACTCTCGCTCCAGGCTGTGCAGCAGGGCCTTGAGGTCCAGGGAATAGGTGTCGTGTGCGCGGGCCTGGCAGGGCGGGATTGGCCACTTCTGGGCCATTTGTGCATCGATGGCATGACGGATGCTTTGCTGGATGGAGAAACGGTCCATAAACACCTCGGGGCAGGGAGAGGCTTTTATTGTTTTATGACCCCATCCAAGGGTGAAGCGATAGCGTGCACTGAGGCGGCCAGCGATCCTTGTACTGTTTTCCTGCGGGAACAGTCGTCGCTGGATCTGAGTACAGCACAGGTTTTTTTCCGGCGGAGTAACCATTCGTCCATTCATGGCCCTGACGAAAATGGCTGCGGGCTTTGCCCGTCGGTGCCGTGAGGCTTTTGCCAGGCGAAAAAAAACGGGTGCGGCCACCGACGCCGCACCCGTCGAAGAAAAGCTTCAGACCTCCGGCTTCACGTCAGATTGCGTTGGCCAGGGGCGCAGGGCGCCGGGAAGCCAGGCTCACCACCACGAAACTCACCAGGCCCACGGCCAGGCTGTAGTAGATCGGTGTGTTGGCATCCAGGCCGTCCTTGAACATGAAGGCCAGAGCCGTGACGAAGCCCAGGCCCATGCTGGCGATAGCGCCGGCAGTGGTGGCGCGTTTCCAGAAAATGGCGCCGATCAGCGGGATCAGCATGCCGCCCACCAACAGGTTGTAGGCCAGGGTCAGGGCGCTGATCACGTCGTTGACCACCAGGGCAATGCCCAGCACCACGATGCCGGTGAGGAAGGTGAACAGGCGGTTGATCCCCAGGCTCGATTGCTTGCCGCCGCGCAGCCTTGGCAGCAGGTCTTCGGTCAGGGTGGTGGAGGCGGCCAGCAGGCCGGCGCTGGCAGTGGACATCATGGCGGCCAGCGCCGCAGCGATCACCAGGCCACGGATGCCGTCCGGCAGCGAGGCTTTGACGATGGCGGCAAAGGCGTTGTTGACGTTGTCCAGGTCCGGCAGCAGAACATGGGCGGCCATGCCGATCAGGGCGCAGGCCAGGCCGTAGAGGATGCAGTAGAAGCCCGCCAGGGTGCCGGCGTATTGCGCGACTTTCTCGGTCTTGGCGGTGAACACCCGTTGCCAGATGTCCTGGCCGATCAGGATGCCGAAGAAGTAGATCATGAAGTAGGTGATGATGGTGTCCCAGCCGATGGCGGTGAAGCTGAAACTGGACGCTGGCAGCTTGGCCACCAATTCATCCCAGCCGCCTACGCGGTACAGGCAGATCGGCAACAGGATGAACATCAGGCCCACGGTCTTGATCACGAACTGGACGATGTCGGTCAGGGTCAGCGACCACATGCCGCCGATCGCCGAGTACACCACCACCACGCCGCCGCCCAGCAAAACCGAAACCCAGAACGGCAGGCCGAACAGCACTTGCAGAACGGTGCCGATGGCGAGGATCGAAGTCACCCCGATCATCAGCGCGTAGGCCAGCATGATCACTGCGCTGGCCTGGCGGGCCATGGGGTTGTAGCGCTTCTCCAGCACCTGGGTGACGGTGAAGATGCGCAGCTTGAGCAGCGGCTTGGCCAGCAGCAGGTTCAGGGCAATGATCCCCGCCCCCAGGGCGGCGCACAGCCAGAAACCGGAAATGCCGTGGACATAGCCCAGGCGCACGGTGCCGACGGTGGAGGCACCGCCCAGGACCGTGGCGGCCATGGTGCCCATGTACAGGGTCGGGCCCAGGTTGCGGCCGGCCACCAGGTAGTCCTCGTGGGTCTTGGCCTTGCGCATGCCGTAGTAGCCGAGTACGAGCATGCCGGCGGCATAGATGAGTACGACAAATAGATCTAAAGCCATGGTGGCGTGTCTCCGATTATCTTTTTTATGTGAAACAAACGGTTCATGCAGGTGCTGGCTGCTCAGCGAAGGCGGGGTCAAGTCGTGTGCAAGACCCAGGGGCTCTATCGCGAGGCCGGCCGCTCCAGGAGGTTATCCGGGCAGTAGCGCGCGGCTTGCCAGCAGCCCGCTGGTACAGCGGCTGGCCATGCTGGAGTGCGCAGTTTCGAGAGTGGCGATGGCGGTGCTGGCCAGGCCGGGGGGCAGGCGAAACAGGTCGCAAGGCCTGGTGTCGCGCTGGTGCTCGAGGATCTGTCCGATCCTGTTGGTTGCGATGTTGCTAGGGTTTTTTTCTTTGTTGTTATTCATGATCTGCTCCGATCACATTGGCTAAGGGGGTGGCAGCCCTTCCGGCACAGCGGACAAATGGTTGTGACAGGCCAGCCAGAGGCCTTGTTGTTTTGTGCGAGACCCAATGGTTTCGCGTTCCTGGCTGAAGTCTTGCTCCCCTTGCATGCGCAGCTTCGTGGCTACGTCATGAGTCAATCCGGCGCCGTCCCCTTGTGGGCGGACGACGGCGTTGTCCGGGATGCGTCACCGCACCTCGGAACCATCCTTGGCCCGTCATCGGCCCGGCTAATGCCTGGCAGGCATTGCGCAACAGCAGCCGAGGACGGGGTAAAGATGAAGCGGGTAGTACCGCTTTGCGCCGCAAACGGTCTGGCGGCGCGCAGCATGTGCTGAGTCTCAGCGATGGGCGACGCCAGGCAGTACGCAGAGCATTTCGTACAGCAGGTTGGCGCCCAGCAGCGAGGTATTGCCGGTGGTGTCATAAGGCGGCGAAACCTCCACCAGGTCGCAGCCCACCAGGTCCAGGCCCTGGCAGCCACGGACAATCTCGATGGCCTGGATGGTGGTCAGGCCACCGATTTCCGGGGTGCCGGTACCTGGGGCCCAGGCCGGGTCGATGCCGTCGATGTCGAAGCTCAGGTACACCGGGCCGTTGCCGACTTTCTCGCGGACTTCGGCCATCAAGGGCTCCAGGGATTTGTGCCAGCATTCTTCGGCCTGGACCACGCGAAAGCCCTGCTTGCGGCTCCAGTTGAAGTCTTCGGCGGTGTAGCCCTGGGCGCGCAGGCCGATCTGCACCACGCGGTCGCAGTCCAGCAGGCCTTCTTCCACGGCGCGGCGGAAGGTGGTGCCGTGGGCGATCTTCTCACCGAACATGTGGTCGTTGACATCGGCGTGGGCATCGATGTGCACCAGCCCGACCTTGCCGTGTTTCTTGTGGATGGCCCGCAGGATCGGCAGGGTGATGGTGTGGTCGCCGCCCAGAGTCAGGGGAATCACGTTGTGTTCGAGGATGCCGTCATAGGCTTCTTCGATGATGCGCACCGCGTCCAGCAGGTTGAAGGTGTTGATCGCTACGTCGCCGATGTCGGCCACCGACAGCGAGTCGAACGGGGCAGCACCGGTGGCCATGTTGTAAGGGCGGATCATGACTGATTCGGCACGGATTTCCCGCGGGCCGAAACGGGTGCCGGCACGCAGCGAGGTGCCGATGTCCAGGGGCACGCCGACGAACGCAGCGTCCAGGCCGGCAGCGGATTGCAGATGGGGAAGACGCATCATGGTGGCGATGCCGCCGAAGCGCGGCATTTCGTTGCCGCCCAGTGGTTGGTGGAGAATCTTGTCCACGGGATAGGCCTCATCGTTGTTTTATATTTATGGGGTCGACGGCGCAGCGAATCCTGCCCGAGCAACCGAGTGGGGCCGATTCTGCGAAATGTAGTGCGGGGAAAGAATCGCTACGAACAAATACTTAGTTCAGATTTTTCTAAACTAATGGCCGATGGCGCGCTAGACTCCCGCGCTGCTCCCCAGGCCCTTGGTGGCGAGGGAGCTTGCTCCCGTCCGGTGGTGCAGCCACCGTTATCCGGGTTGCAGGGTTGGATTGAAAGCGGGCATGGAGGCCATCGGGATTGCTTTGCCGCTCGGCGAGAACCCGCACCCTCGCCGCAGGGACGTTGTCGTTTTGCCTGTTATCGGAGCCTGTCATGGCCAACGCTTTACCTGATCTGAAACTATTGCGCATCTTCGTCAGCGTGGTGCGGCATCAGGGGTTCGCCAACGCCCAGCACGAACTCAATCTTTCCACCTCGGCCATCAGCACCTACATGAGCCAGCTGGAGGCATCCCTGGGCCTGGTGCTCTGCCACCGTGGCCGGGGCGGTTTCAGCCTGACCAGCAAGGGCGAGCTGTTCCACCAGGAAACCCTGCGCCTGCTGGGCGAGCTGGAAGGTTTCGAACAGTACGCCGCAGCCCTCAAGGGCGAGCTTCGCGGGACCTTGAACCTGGGGGTGATCGACTCCACGGTGAGCGATAAGGCCCTGCCGTTCGCCGAGGCCATCGGCGCCTATAGCCAGGAGCATCCGGCGGTGCACCTGCACCTGTCGGTGATGAGCCCCCACGAGTTGCAGCTGGGGGTGCAGGACAATCGCCTGGACCTGGCCATCGGTGCCTTTTCCACGCGCATGAGCGGCCTGGTGTACATGCCGCTGTACCGCGAGCAGCATTGGCTGTATTGCAGCAACCGTCACCCGCTGTACAGCGAGCGGCGCATTCCCGAGCAGGTGATCACCCAGCAACGCATGGTCGGCCGCGGCTACTGGAGCCAGGCCGAACTGGCCCGGCACGGCTTCAAGCACAGTGCGGCGACGGTGGAGAGCATGGAGGCGCAGTTGATCCTGGTGCTGTCCGGCGCCTACATCGGCTACCTGCCGGAACATTACGCCCAGGCCTGGGCGGACAAGGGCGACTTGCGGGTGCTGCTGCCGGCAACCTTTGGCTACCAGGCGCCGTTCTCCATGATCATGCGTCGCGGACGCGGTCGAGAGCCGCTGATCCAGACCTTTCGCGACCTGCTCAAGGCCCAGCTCAACCAGTCATAAGGAGGTCCCATGTCTCGAGCACGCTGCGAGCGTTGCCTGCGCCCTGCGGGCCATTGTCTGTGCCCGCTGATTCCGCAGCTCCCCAGCCGCACCCGAGTGCTGTTGTTACAGCATCCCAGTGAGGTCAATCATGCCTTGAACACCGCACGTCTGGCGGCGCTGGGGCTGAACAACGCCGAACTGGTGGTGGGGGAAGTGTTCGAGGAGCTGCCGGCGTTGCTCGACCAGCCCGGATATCGAGCATGCCTGCTGTTCCCGGCGGATGATGCCCGGCCATTGCAGGCCTATGCCGAGACGGATGCACCGCTGCTGCTGGTGGTGCCCGACGGCACCTGGCGCAAGGCGCGCAAGTTGCTGCACCTCAATCCGTTGCTGGCGGCGCTGCCAAGGGTGACCCTGGCGACTGGGGTGGAGTCTCGCTATCGCCTGCGCAAGGCCCCGGGACCGGGAGCCTTGTCCACTGTGGAAGCGATCGTTCAGGCATTGCAGGTACTTGAAGCTCCTGCTTCGTTCGAGCCGCTGTTGCGGCCTTTCGAGGCCCTGATCGAAGGGCAGATTGCCGCGATGGGCGAAGACACCTACCAGCGCAACCACGCCAAATCCTGACCGCTCCCGAATCTGGCGCCGCTGCCGCAGGCGGCGATGGCGCGCTGTGGCCCCGTTCTTGCCGGCCACCCCACAAACCTTCAGGAGCGCCGCAGGGTCTTCTGCCGCAGGATATAGAGACTCACCAGTACTGCGCTGGTCAGCATGAAGCCCCGGGCCCAGGGCGATGGCACCAGATAGCAGGAGAAACCGATGCTCAACCACATCAGGCCGATGGCGTAGACCTTGCCCTTGAGCGGAATGCCGTTGCCGTCGAGATAGTCGCGGATCCACGGACCCAGGCGCGGGTGTTGCACCAGCCATTGGTAGAAGCGTGGCGAGCTACGGGCAAAGCAGGCGGCTGCCAGCAGCAGGAAAGGCGTGGTAGGCAATACAGGAAGGAAGATACCCACTACCCCCAGCGCTACGCTCGACCAGCCGATGGCCAGCAGAACGTAACGCCATAGCAGGGGGCGTTGGCCTATGGGCTTGGCCATAGGCAACGACTCAGTGGTGGCGCGGCTTGAGCAGCGCAGGTTTTTCGTCGGGGGCGTTGCACAGCAGGTACAGCGCGGTCAGCGCTTCCGGGATCTGCACGATCATGTCGTCCATCAGGTTGGCATCGCTGGCGATGTCGGAGAACTCCGGCTGTTCATCGAACAGGCCGGAACCCACCATGATCGGCAGCAGCATCTCGCTGACTTCTTCCTCGGCGGTTTCGAACCAGGCCGCTTCACGCAGGAACACGCCTTCCATGAAGCCGATGCACCAGCCGCGCAGGTCGGAGTCGTCCGGGTCCTCGCCCAGGTCGAGTTCGCAGGGCAGCTCGAATTCTTCGTCGGAAGCCAGTTGGCGGGCGATATGCGCCTTGAGGGCCAGCAGGGTCGACTCGATGGCTTCGCGTTCGGCGTCGTCACGGTAGTGCGGCTCTTCGGCGAACAGGGCGTCGATCCATTCACGGTCCGGAACGCTTTCCGAGCAGATGGACAGCGCGGTCAGGTAGCCGTGAGCGGCCACGTAGTCCAGCGCCTCGTCGTGCAGATCATCTGCATCGAGGAAGACTTGCAGGCGGGTTAGTTGCTCAGCGAAGGACATTGACGGCTACCTTGGGGAATAAACGATGCTGAATTCTAGGCTTTCTTGCGCGCTCAAGCCAGCCGCGGTGCCGATTTGAGCGGTTCTAAAGGTTACCAGCGGTCCATTGTCGGTGCCCTCTGCCGGGAAGGGGTCGGGTATACTCGCGCGTTTTGTGATGCCCTGCAGGCTGGCCGTCCGTTCCGGACAAGTCCGCTAACGCAAATGTCGGTGAAGCGTGCCGGCTTTTCGTCCAGTCTGCCCCCAGGGATTTCAGCGATTTTTGGAGTTTTTCATGCTCGAACAGGCTCAACGCGTCCTCAAGGACATCTTCGGCTACGACAGTTTCCGTGGTCGCCAAGGTGCTATCATTGAGCGCGTGGCCAGCGGCGGCGATGCCTTGGTACTGATGCCCACCGGTGGTGGCAAGTCGCTGTGTTTCCAGGTCCCAGCGCTACTTCGCGAAGGGCTGGCGGTGGTGGTTTCGCCGCTGATCGCGCTGATGGACGACCAGGTTGCGACCCTGGAGGAACTCGGTGTCGCGGCGGCAGCCTTGAACTCCACCCTCAGCGCAGAGCAGCAGCGTGACCTGGCCGCGCGCATCCGGCGCGGCGAAGTGAAGATGCTCTACCTGGCCCCCGAGCGCCTGGTCCAGCCGCGCATGCTGGCGTTTCTGCAGAGCTTGGAAATCGCCTTGTTCGCGATTGATGAAGCCCACTGTGTGTCCCAGTGGGGCCACGACTTCCGCCCCGAATACCTGCAATTGGGGCAGCTGGCGGAAATGTTCCCCCAGGTGCCGCGCATTGCCCTGACCGCCACGGCTGACAAGCGCACCCGGGAAGAGATCGTCAATCGCCTGCACCTGCAGGATGCCGAGCGTTTTCTCTCCAGCTTCGACCGGCCGAACATCTTCTATCGCATCGTGCCCAAGGAGCAGCCACGCAAGCAGTTGCAGGCCTTCCTCAACGAGCGGCGCAGCGATGCCGGGATCGTCTATTGCCTGTCGCGCAAAAAGGTCGACGAAGTGGCTGCATTTCTCTGCGAGCAGGGTTTCACCGCGCTGCCCTACCATGCCGGGTTGCCCAATGAGCTGCGGGCCTATCACCAGAAGCGCTTCCTCAATGAAGAAGGCCTGATCATGGTGGCCACCATTGCCTTCGGCATGGGCATCGACAAGCCCAACGTGCGCTTCGTGGCCCACATGGACTTGCCCAAGTCGCTGGAAGCCTACTACCAGGAGACCGGTCGCGCCGGCCGTGACGGCCTGCCGGCAGACGCCTGGATGGCTTACGGGCTGCAGGACGTGCTGATGCTCAAGCAGATGCTGCAGAACTCCGAGGGCGACGAGCGCCACAAGCGTCTTGAGCAGCACAAGCTCGATGCGATGCTGGCCCTGTGCGAGGAGACCCGTTGCCGGCGCCAGACCCTGCTGGCCTATTTCGATGAAGACATGCCGCAACCCTGCGGTCACTGCGACAACTGCGTCGATGGGGTACAGACCTGGGACGCCACCGAGCCGGCACGCCAGGCGCTGTCGGCGATCTATCGCACTGGCCAGCGCTACGGCGTCGGTCACCTGGTGGATGTGCTGCTGGGCAAGGACACGGAAAAGGTCCGCAGTTTCGGCCATCAGCACCTGTCGGTATTTGGTGTCGGCAAGGCCCGCAGCGAAGGCGAATGGCGCTCGCTGTTCCGCCAGCTGGTGGCCCGCGGCCTGGCCGACATCGATCTGGAAGGTTATGGCGGCCTGCGCCTGAGCGACAGCTGCCGCCCGCTGCTCAAGGGCGAAGTGACCCTGGAGTTGCGTCGTGATCTCAAGCCGCAAACCACCCCCAAGAGCAGCACCAGCCAGGCCAGCCAGCTGGTACGGGGCGAGGAGCGCGAGCAGTGGGAGGCGCTGCGGGCCCTGCGACGCAAGCTGGCGGAAGAACATGGGGTGCCGCCTTATGTCATTTTCCCCGATTCCACCTTGCTCGAAATGCTCCGCAGCCAGCCCGGCTCCATGGCCGAAATGGCCGAGGTCAGCGGCGTGGGTGCGCGCAAGCTGGAGCGTTATGGCGCAGCCTTCCTCGAAGTCCTCGGCGGCGGTGTCGAGGCGCCGAAAGTGGTTGCCGACCTGCGCCATGAACTGATCACTCTGGCTCGCGCGGGGATGACTCCGGTGCAGATCGCCGGCCAGTTGCAGTGCACGGAAAAGAACGTCTACACCCTGCTCGCCGAAGCCATCGGCAAGCAGCAGCTGTCGCTGGAGCAGGCCCTGGACTTGCCGGAAGACCTGCTGGGAGAGATCCAGGATGCGTTCCTCGACGGCGAGGGCGAGTTGCCGCCAGTGGCCGAGGTTATCCCGGTGTTTGCCGGAAGGGTGCCGGAAGGGGTGCTGTATTGCGTGCGTGCGGCCTTGGAGTCGGAGTTTGAAATGTGAAGGGGTGCGTCAATGTTGTAACGATTCAGTCCTTTACAGGCCTTGCCTCCGGGCAAGGGGCATGCTTAGCTGACTAATAATTAGTTTTTCTTTATTTTCAGTCTGATCATGAGTGTTTTATGCCGTTAACCGATGAACACCGTTTTGGTATGCAGCTGGCGCATATGTCTCGCGGCTGGCGTGCCGAACTGGACCGCCGCCTGGCGGGGCTCGGCCTGTCCCAGGCCCGCTGGCTGGTGCTGTTGCATTTGGCCCGCTTCGAAGAGGCGCCCACTCAGCGCGAGCTGGCGCAAAGCGTCGGCGTAGAAGGGCCGACCCTGGCCCGGCTGCTGGACAGCCTGGAAACCCAGGGCCTGGTTCAGCGCCAGTCGGTGATGGAAGATCGCCGGGCGAAGAAAATCGTTCTCTGTCCGTCCGCCCGGCCCTTGATCGAACAGATCGAAACCATCGCCACCGCCCTGCGTCATGAGCTGTTCGTTGGCGTTGACGAAGAAGACCTGCGGGTCTGCATTCGCGTTCATGAGCGCATCCTGGCCAATCTGGAAAAGTCCTGACGCCTTCAACCGGGGTTGCCTGACCCCGGTTTGTCTTGTTCCTCTGCCATTCCGAATTCAAGCCTGCTGCGCCCAGGGCGTTTTTTGCGTGCCTGTCAAAAGGTCTGGCCCAGATTCAGTGACAGGGCTTTCTGGTTGTCGTCGTTGAAGCCGTAGCTGAAGTTCAGCGGCCCCAGCGGCGTGTCGAAGCCGAGAAAGATGCTCGCCGCGTTGATGTAGCCGCTGTCGAAGGCATTGTCGTTGTTCCACACCCGGCCCCGCTCCAGCGAGCCTCCCAGGTACAGTGGAAAGTCCAGGGGCAGGTAGGAGCGCGGTGTCAGGCGACGGAAGTACACAGCGCGAGCCAGGCTGATGTTCTGCCCGGAGAGGGCGTCCTGACGGAAACCGGACAGTTGTCGAGCTCCACCGAGCAGGAAGCTGGACGTCACCACGTCGGCGTTGTCCAGGGTCCGGCCATAGCGACCGCCCAGGACAAAGGTATTGGGGCCGCTGCTCAGCGCCTTGTCCAGCTTGAACTCCCACTGCCGGTAGCGATTGTCCGAACCCAGGCTCGGTTCGAACTGGCGCAGGCTCAGCTTGATGTCTTCGCCGGAGTGAGGAAAGTAGACGTTGTCCAGCGAGTCGAAGGAGTACTGCAACTGGTAGTAGCCTTCGTTGAAGTTTTCGCTGGGCAGGTTATGGTCGCCGATGCGCACATCGGCCTTGCCCCAGGCCTCGCCGACGCCGAAACGCACTTCGCCGCTGTTGCCGATCTGGCGCCCGAGGTTGAGCCCGAAACCGTAGCGTTCCACGCGATATTCGGCGATCGGGTCGTTGTCCAGCACCGCCTCGACGTTCTGCGCTTCGGCGGCGATGAAGGGCGCAATGAAGTAGCGTGAACCGGCATCCAGTGGCTGGTAGAACTCGCTGTAGAGTTCCTGCTGATCACCGATCTGCACCCGGGTCAGCCATTCTGCACCCAGGCTGTTGATGCCGTTCATGCGGTAGCTGGCGCCGATATTGAACGCGCTGTCGCCACGCATGTCATCGGACAGGTTCAGCCCCAGGCGCAGGTAGTCGGTACCACTGCGCTTGCCCCGGGCGCTGATCACCAGGGTGTTGTCCTGCCCCTTGTGGGCTACGCGATACTGCACCTGTTCGAAGAAATCCAGGCCGTACAGGGTGCCCATGTCGGTTTCCAGGCGGCCCAGGTCCAGCGGCTCGCCGATGCGCTGGCGGATGTAGTAGCGGATCACTTCGTCGCTGACCTTGGAGTCGTTTTCCACCTTGATCGCGCTGATGATCGGCGTGCGCTGGCTGGGCTGGCGCGCAGCGGTCAGTTCGGCATCCAGCGCATGGGCCGGACGCAGACGGGCCAGGCGCGCGTCGAGGATGCGGGTGGCGCGGTAGCCGGCGTCGATCATTTCCTGGGCCCGGCCAAAGTCGGTAACGCCAAAGCTCGACAGCGCTGGCTGGATCAGCACGTCGTCCTTGTGCAGTGCCGCCAGTTGCTCCTCCGAGTTGCGCCGGGTCATCAGGGTGATGGACTGGTTGAGCACGTCGACCACGGTATTGAGTTGCTTGCGCGAACGCAGCGGTGTGCCGATGTCCACCACGATGGCGATGTCGACTCCCATGTCCCGCGCCACGTCCAGGGGAATGTTATCGGTCATGCCGCCGTCCACCAGCAGACGGCCATCCAGTTCCACCGGTGCGAAGACCGCCGGGATCGACATGCTGGCGCGGATCACCTGGGGCAGGTGGCCCTTGCGAAACACCACTTTCTCGCCGCTGGCGATATCGGTGGCCACGGCCCGGAAGGGGATCGGCAGCTTGTCGAAGTCACGGGTATCGCTGGCGTGGGCCAGCTTGCTTTCCAGCAGCAGTGCCAGGTTCTGTCCCTGGATCACCCCCAGCGGCAGGCCCAGGCTGCCATCGTCGCGGAAGCTGAGCTTCTGCTTGACCAGAAAATCCCGGTCGTCCTGCTTGCGCCGGAACGGCACGTCTTCCCGGGGCGGGGCATCGGACAAGGCCTGTCGCCAGTCGATGTTCAGCGCGAGCTTTTCCAGCTCGTCGATCTTGTAGCCCGAGGCATACAGCCCGCCGATCACCGCGCCCATGCTGGTGCCGGCGATGGCGTCGATGCGGATGCCCTGTTCCTCCAGGGCCTTGAGCACCCCGATGTGGGCCAGGCCGCGGGCGGCGCCCCCAGACAGCACCAGGCCGATTTTCGGTCGTGGCGCTTCGGCAGATTGAGCAAGCAAGGGCAGCAGGCAGAGGAACAGGCAGGACAGCAGGCGGCGCATTACGGTTCTCGGGGCGGGCGATAAAGCCGGCTATTATAACGACGCCCTTGAATCCAGGAGTCGGCCGTACCATGACTGAACGTAAACCCGAAGTGATCATCACCTATTGCACCCAATGCCAGTGGCTACTGCGGGCGGCGTGGCTGGCCCAGGAGCTGTTGAGCACCTTCAGCGACGACCTGGGCAAGGTGTCCCTGGAGCCGGCAACCGGCGGGGCCTTTCGCATCACCTGCGATGGCGTGCAGATCTGGGAACGCAAGGCCGATGGTGGCTTTCCCGAGGCCAAGGTGCTGAAGCAGCGGGTTCGCGACCAGATCGACCCCGAGCGCGACCTGGGCCACAACGACCGTACTCAGTGAGGGCCGGCTTCAGCCGTGGCTGCCTTGCTGCCCGAACCCGCCGACAGGCGGCTTGAAACCACGATGGCAACGATGATCAAGGCCCCACCGAACAACATGCGCAGGGTCGGGTTTTCGCCGAACAGCAACCAGGCCACGGTAATTCCGTAGACCGGTTCCAGGGCAAACACCACCGCTGCGGTACGCGCCTTGATCACTGCCAGGCTGGCGACAAACAGGCTGTGGGCCAGACCGGTGCAGAAAATTCCCAGCAGGCTGATCCACAGCCAGTCCATGGCCCGCACCTGGCCAAGCTCGGGAGCCGCCACCGGCAACAGGCACAGGGCGACCACCACGTTTTGACAGAGCGCCGCCTGCACCGCGGGGATCCGCCCGGAGCTGGCACGGTTGTTCAGTGACAGCAGCGCAAACAGCAGGCCCGAGCCCACGGCCCAGAGCAGGCCGGTGGTGGCCTGGCTGGCCAGGTCGAAGTCCGGGGTCACCAGCACCAGGCCGATGCTGACCAGCAGCACCAACAGCATTTCGTTGAAGCGGATCCGCTCGCGGAAGATCAGGCCTTCGAGAATCACGGTGAACGCCGGGAAACTGGCAAAGCCCAGGGTTGCGATAGCCACCCCCGCGACCTTCACCGCCACGAAGAAACTCACCCAGTGCCCGGCCAGCAGCAGGCCGCTGAGCAGCAGGCGCCGCCAATCGGTGGCGGCCAGTTTCTGCCAGGGGGTGTTGCTCGCCAGGCGGGCGAAGACGCCCAGGGCGAGCACGGCAAAGGCTGCACGGCCGAAGACGATGACCGCGGGCGAAGCGGCGGCGAGCTTACCGAATACACCGGTCAGGCCGAACATCAGGGCACCGATATGCAAGGCGCCAAGGGCGGTACGCGGAGTCATTTTTATCCTTAACCACAAGACGGGCAGTAATGGCCTTAGGCGGCAATGGGCTCAGTCTACGGGCGGGGCGGCCTGTTGGTCTGTCGCGATCCTGGCGTTTTTTGTCGAGGGACTAGCGTCTGCCCCTTGGCGCAGTTGGCGCGGCGAGTGGCCGTACTGCCGCAGTATCGCCGCGGCAAAGGCACTCTGGGAGCTGTAACCCACGCGGCTGGCGATTTCGCCCATGGGCAAGGTCGATCCGCGCAACAGTTCCAGGGCCATGTGCAAGCGCCGGCGTCGCACGTATTCCATGGGGCTGGCCCCGCACTCGGCGATGAACCGTGCATGCAGGCGGGCAGCGGACAGCCCGGCGATACGGGCCAGGTCGGCCACCTGCAAGGGGTGGGCGGCGTGATGATCGATATGGGCATTCAGGGCGGCATAGGGCAGGCGGCGCTCGCGGGGCTGGCTGTCGGCGCGATGATTGAGGCTGGCCAGCAGCAAGACCGCGCCTTGCTGGGCAATCAAGGGGTCGTCCACCGGGCTGTCCGCCAGCCAGTTGATCAGGCGGCTCTGGCTCGGCCCCAGGACCTGGTGTCGGGGCGCATCGAGCAAACGCCGACTGGCCTCGGCATGTTCCCCCAACGATTGCTGCACCCAGTGTTCGCCGGGTATGTCCAGCACCAGGCAATGGCTGCCGCTGGGGCTGCCGCAGACATGCCGGGCGCCGGCCGGCACCACCACGAAGCTCTGCTGCTGCACCCGGCTGCCCTGGCCTTCGACTTCGAAATCGAGCTGGCCACGCAGGCCGAACACCAGTTGCGCATGTTCATGGCTGTGGGCGATCAGGTCATGGGTGTAGTGGCGCAGGGTGAGGATAGATCCCATCACGGTCTCCTTGGCAGGCGGCCAGTCTACACCGGCGGTCGGGCGTTTCGCGCTGTCATCGCACTGCCGCATTTGTGTCATGGGCTATTAATCGCTGGGGCGCAAGCTCGCAAAAAATCCAGGAGAGCGTCCATGACCCATGCCGAACTCGCCAAGCCCAGCCGCAAGCAACGGGTGCGGACCCTGTGGATTTCAGATGTGCACCTGGGCACCCGGGATTGTCAGGCCGAACACTTGGCACGCTTTCTCAAGGCCTACCACGCCGATCGCATCTATCTGGTGGGCGACATCATCGATGGTTGGAAGCTGCGCGGCGGCATGTACTGGCCCCAGGCCCATACCAACGTGATCCGGCGCCTGCTGACCATGAGCAAGCGTGGTACCGAGGTGATCTACGTCACCGGCAACCACGACGAATTCCTGCGGCGCTACTCCAGGCTGATTCTTGGCAATATCCAACTGGTGGACGAGGCGGTACATGTCACTGCGGACGGGCGTCATCTGCTGGTGATCCACGGCGATCAGTTCGATGTGATTACTCGCTATCACCGCTGGCTGGCCTTTCTCGGCGACTCGGCCTACGAATTCACCCTGACCCTCAACCGCTGGCTCAACCACTGGCGGGCGCGTTATGGCTATGGGTACTGGTCGCTGTCGGCCTACCTCAAGCACAAGGTCAAGACGGCGGTGAGCTTCATCAGCGATTTCGAGGAAGCCATTGCCCACGAATGCGTCAAGCGCGAGTTGCACGGGGTGGTCTGTGGCCATATTCACCATGCCGAGATCCGCAAGGTGGGCGAGGTGGATTACCTCAATTGCGGTGACTGGGTGGAGTCCTGCACGGCCCTGATCGAGCACTGGGACGGCAGCATCGAACTCTATCGCCTGGCCGAGGCCCAGGCCCGTGAGGCCCAGCTCAAGGCTGAGCGGATGAAAGTCGCGGAGCCGGCCTGAGCCCGGGGCCGAACACGGTTTTTCAGGCCGGGCTGGCCTGCTCCATGGCCGCCTTGTACAGCGACTGCCGGGGCTGGGCGAACAGCCGTTGCAGCATGGGCTCGAAGAAACTCAGGGGCAGGCTCTCGTAGGCCGGATCGAAGGCGGCGGCGTCGTACTTGGCGCAGAACTCGGCGGTGTACTGGTACAGCGGGTGGTCACTGAACTGCTCGCGCAGGTGGCGATCCATGCCCAGGTGATGGAAGAAGTAGTAACCCTGGAAGATCCCGTGCTTCTCCACCATCCACAGGTTTTCCGGGCTGACAAAGGGCTTGAGAATGGCGGCGGCGATATCCGGGTGGTTATAGGAACCCAGGGTATCGCCAATGTCGTGGAGCAGGGCGCAGACCACGTATTCCTCGTCGCGCCCGTCGTGCCAGGCACGGCTGGCGGTCTGCAGTGAATGGGTCAGGCGGTCCACCGGGAAGCCGCCGAAGTCGCCTTCCAGCAATTGCAGGTGGGCCAGGATGCGTGTCGGCAACTGCTTGGCGTAGGCACTGAAATCCGCGGCGATGATCGCCCAGTCCTCCTGGGTGCCGTCCTGCATATGGGTAAAGCGCGCATGGGTGTTCATCGGCCATCCTCTTGTTGTCATGGGGCGGGTCTGCAAGGCCTGGCCCTGTGGGGAGCCGCTGGCGGCCCTGGGGTCTAGAAGGGCACCTTGCCGAGGATCATGTCGCGGTACATGACGAAGTCCCCCAGCAGGCTGTACAGCGGATGCTGGAAGGTGGCCGGGCGGTTTTTCTCGAAGAAGAAATGCCCGACCCAGGCGAAGCCATAGCCGGCTATCGGCAACACCAGCAGCAGCCACCAGGCGCCTTTGCCGATGGCCAGGGCGAGGATGAAGATCACCAGGCTGGTGCCGATGAAGTGCAGACGTCGGCAGGTGCTGTCGCTGTGCTCGCTCAGGTAGTAGGGGTAGAACTCGGCGAAGCTGTTGAACTGTCGGATGTTTTCCATGGCCGCGATCTCTGTGTCTGTTGTTCTGTCGGCGGATGTTCGGCGGGGAGCTTATTTGAGTCTAGAGTCCTTGGCGGCGCAGGCCAGTGACAATAGGCGCCACTTTAGTATCCTTGGGAAATTGGCCGTAGCATGCGGCTCATCATGTAAGAACCCCTCATGAGCGAACGAACGACTTCTGCAAGCTGGACCCTGGGAATCGTCAAGGCCCTGGAGATGGACGGCCTGGATTGCCGGGCCTTGTTCAAGCAGTTGGGGCTCGACTACGGTGCCCTGGAAGATCCCGACGCGCGCTTCACCCAGGACTCCATGACCCGGCTCTGGCAGCGCGCCGTCGAGCTTTCCGGCAACCCGGCGATCGGCCTGAACATGGGCAAGGTGGTGCGTCCGGCGTCTTTTCACGTGGCCGGGTATGCATTGATGTCGAGTCGTACCCTGGCGGAGGGGTTTCAGCGGCTGGTGCGTTATCAGCGGATCATTGCCGAAAGCGCTGACTTGAGTTTCCGCCTTCTTCCCGAGGGCTATGCACTGATCCTGACGGTGCATGGCGACCATCTGCCGCCCACCCGGCAAAGTGCCGAGGCTTCGCTGGCCTGTGCCCTGGCCTTGTGCGGCTGGCTGACGGGGCGCGCGTTGCAGCCGCGCAAGGTGTTGCTGCAGGGCGAGCGGCCCGGTGACCTGCAACCCTACAAGGACATGTTCCACGCGCCCCTGGTGTTTGCCGCGCCCTTTGATGCGCTGATCTTCGAGCGTGCCGACATGGAGGCCACGCTGCCCACCGCCAACGAGGCCATGGCCCTGCTGCACGATCGTTTCGCCGGCGAATACCTGGCGCGCTTCTCCGAAAGCCGGGTGACCCACAAGGCGCGGCAGGTCTTGTGTCGCCTGCTGCCCCAGGGGGAGCCCAAGCGCGAGATGGTGGCGCAGACGCTGCACCTGTCCCAGCGCACCTTGCAGCGCCGCCTGCAGGAAGAGGGCACCAGCTTCCAGGCGCTGCTGGATGACACCCGCCGGGAACTGGCAGAGCAGTACCTGGCGCAGCCGCGCATGACCTTGCTGGAAATTGCCTACTTGCTGGGGTTTGCCGACCCGAGCAACTTCTTCCGTGCATTTCGCCGCTGGTTCGATGCCACGCCCGGTGAGTACCGAGCGCGGTTACAGGCCGCGCCGGCCCCGGTCAATGACGCCAGAATGCCGGAATACACAACACGAACACCGTGATGATTTCCAGCCGGCCCAGGAGCATGCCCAGGGACAGGATCCACTTGGCGGCGTCCGGCAGGGTCGAGAAGTTGCCGGCCGGGCCGATGGTTTCACCCAGGCCCGGGCCCACGCCCGACACGGTGCTGGCGGCACCGGTGAGGGCGGTCATCCAGTCCAGGCCCAGCAGCGACAGGGCCAGGGCGATCATGCAGATGGTGATGGCGAAGAAGAACGAGAAGGTCAGGATCGAGCGGACGATTTCTTCGTCCAGGCGATGGCCGTTGTACTTCTGCTTGATCACCGCCCGCGGGTGGATCAGCTGATTGAGGTTGGCCTTGAGCAGGATGTAGGCGACCTGGAAGCGGAAGATCTTGATCCCGCCGGCAGTGGAGCCGGAACAGCCGCCGACGAACCCCAGGTAAAAGAACAGCATCAGTGAGAAATTGCCCCACAGGCTGTAGTCGCCCAGGGCGAAGCCGGTGGTGGTGACCACCGACGTCACGTTCAGCGCCACGTGGCGCAGGGCATCGAGCCAGTGCAGGTTGGTGGTCCACCAGTACCAGGTGCCGAGTACCAGCCAGGTCACCAGCAGCAGCCCGAGCAGGCCCTGGACCTGCTGATCCTTGATCAGCGCCCGGCGGTTGCCACGCAAAGTGGCCACATAGAGGGTGAAGGGCAGGCTGCCGAGGATCATCACCACCACCGCCACCCAGTGCACCGCCGGTTGCTTCCAGTGGGCCAGGGAATCGTCCGAGGTGGAGAAACCGCCGGTGGAGATCGCCGACATGGCGTGGTTGATGGCATCAAACAGGTTCATCCCGGCCCACCAGAACGCCAGGCTGCCGAAGATGGTAATGCCCACGTAGGTGGCGACGATCAACCGGGCGACCATGTGCGAGCGCGGCATGACCTTTTCCGAGCGGTCCGAGGATTCGGTCTGGAACAGGCGCATACCACCGATACGCAGCAACGGCAGGATCGCCACCGCCATGCCGATGAAGCCGATGCCCCCCAGCCAGTGCAGCATCGAACGCCAGATCAGGATCCCCGGGGACATGCTGTCCAGGCCGCTGAGCACCGTGGCGCCGGTGGCGGTGATGCCGGACATGCTTTCAAAGAACGAGTCGGTGTAGCTGATGTGCTGGGTCAGCAGGAATGGCAGGGCGGCAAAGATGCACACCACCAACCAACTGGAGACGGTCAGCAGGTACATGTCGCGGGGGCGCAGATGAACGTGCTCGGGGCGCCCGGGGATCACCAGGGCCAGGCCGGCGATAAAGGTGATCATGCTGGCCCAGAGGAAGGACGGCAGGTCGCCGGTACGTTCGAAGACCACCAGGGTCGCCATCGGCACCACCATGGCGATCGCCAGGGTGATGAGGAAGATGCCGATGATGAAACCAATGATCCTTAAGGTCGGCAACGCCATGTATTCCGCTCGGGCTGGTAGATGAAGGGCGCCCATTCTACCTGCGGGGCAAAGCATGTAAACCGGCACCCGGCCGGCAGATCCCGCTAGAATGGCCGGACATTTTTTTCAGGAGGTGGCCGATGGAGGCTCTCGACGCTTTGCTCAACCGTGTTTCCGTGCCGCGCCTGGTGGAGCCCGCGCCTAGCGCCGCGCAGCGCGAAGCCTTGTTCGCCGCCGCCCTGCGCGCGCCAGATCATGGTCAGTTGCGCCCCTGGCGGTTTCTCACCGTCGAAGGTGCGGCACGCGAGCAGTTGGGCGAGTTGCTGGTGGAGGCGGTACAGCTGCAGGGCGGCGAAGTGACCCAGGCAGCCCTGGACAAGGCCCGGGCCATGCCCCTGCGCGCACCGCTGGTGGTTGTGGTGGTTGCTCGTTTGCAGGAGCACTTCAAGGTGCCCAGGAGCGAGCAATTGCTGGCAGCGGGCTGCGCGGCCCACGGTATTCTGCTGGCGGCCTACGCCCAGGGGATCGGCGCGGTGTGGCGTACTGGCGAGTTGTCCTACTCGCCCCATGTAGCCAAGGGCCTGGGCCTGGAGGACGGCGAAGAGATCATTGCCTTCCTGTATCTTGGCACGCCGCTGAATGAGCCGCGGATCGCCCCCAAGGTCGATACCGCCGAGTTCGTCAGCGCCTGGACTGCCAGGGCCTGATTTTCCTCTTCTAACGCTGTTTACCTCGCGGGCAAGCCCGCTGTTGCCGGAGCCGGCGGCAGCGGCTTGCCCGCGGTGCGTTCAGGCCTGCACCACGGCGCCGGGGACCAGGGGCAGTTCCAGGGTGGCGATGAAACCGCCCTGAGGGTGGTTGGCCAGCAGCAGGCTGCCACCGTGACGTTCTGCGGCGCGGCGGGCGATGGCCAGCCCCAGGCCATGGCCCGGAGCGCTTTGCCCCGGGGCGCGGAAGAAGGGCTCTCCCAGCTGGCTCAAGTGCTCGGCTTCTACGCCGGGTCCATGATCGCGCACGCTGATCTGGATCTTCTCGCCCTGGCGTTGGGCCGTGACTTTGATCGCTTGCCCGGTAGGGTTGAAGCGCTGAGCGTTGCGCAGCAGGTTGTCCACTGCCCGCTCCAGCATGGTCGGCCAACCGCGCAGGTGCAGTTGTGGCGGGGCAGTTATCAGCACCGGCTGTTCCGGGCAGGCCAGTTGCGCGTCTTTCTGCACGGCGACCAGAAGGGCGTTGAGGTCCACTTCTTCGGCGCTGGCGTTGTCCGCATCGACCCGGGCCAACACCAGAATCTCGCTGATCAGCGCTTCCAGGCGGTCACATTCGCGGGTCAGCCGCGGCCAGAGCTTTTCCCGTTCTTCGGGGGCGGCCCGTTCCGCCAATGCCAGGGCGATGCGCAGGCGGGCCAGGGGCGAGCGCAGTTCGTGGGACACGTCCCGCAGCAGTTGGCGCTGGCTGCCGATCAGGCTCTGCAGGCGCGAGCCCATGCGGTTGAAGTCCCGGGCCAGTACACCGAATTCGTCGCGGCGGTTGGACAGGCGCGCCAGGCTGTTCTGCTGGTAGGTGGCCTGGCCCAGGTCGTGTACCGCGCCGCGCAGGCGGCTCAGGGGGCGGGTGATGGACAGGGTGACCAGGAGGCTGAACAGGGTCAGCACCACCAGGGCGATGGCCAGGGCGCTGAGGGGCCAGGTCAGGCTGTCGCGGTGCCAGGCGTCCAGTTCCGGATGGGGGATGCGATAGATGAACAGGTAGGTGTCGCCGGTTTTCGGGCTGGTGTATTCCGCCGTCAGGCGGCGCCAGGGCAGGTGTCGGTCGTCATTGTTCTGTCGGGCTTCGAAGGCCGCGGCGCGGCGCGGGAAGGTGCCGCGAACCACCGGGTCGCCGCTCTCGTTGAGCACCTGGACATCGATGTGGTACTGGCGCTTGCGCTGCTGGAGGATGTCCTGGGCGGCGTCCTCGCCCTGGTTCTCGTAGGTCTGTGTCCATTCCTCGGTCAGGCTGTTGAGGCCGGGGTGACGGCTGAGGATCCAGGCATCCTGGTTGAGCATGTGCCCGAGCAGGATCGACAGCCCTGCAACCAGGGTGATGGCCAGCCAGAAGCTGGCCAGGATGCGCCAGAACAATGAACGCACAGGAACTCCTCGAACGCGAAAGCCCAGTGGGGGGAGGCCACTGGGCTGGGGGTGGACGCTAGCGCATTATTGCGCTTTTTGCGGTTGCTGCGCTTTCCAGGCCTTGAACTCGGCCCATTCGGCGCGACGCTCCTCTTGTTTCTTGACGATGGCGTCAAACTCTTTCTGCTGCTCTGGCTTGAGCAGGGCGCGGATATCGGCCTGGGTCTTCTGGTGCTTGGCGGTCAGCTCATCCTTCATGGCTTTCTGGTCGGCCGGCGAGAGTTTCTCCAGGTACTTGTCCACCACGGCCTTGCGGTCGTGCATTTGCTCGCCCATCAGCTTGCCGATCTGCTGGCGCTGTTCGCGGCTCAGGTCCAGTTGGCTGAAAGGGCCTTTGCCGCGCATGTGCTCGCTGTGCCGAGGGCCGTCCATGGGGCCCATCGGGCCGTGACCTTCCGGCATGGCCATGGCCACGGTTGGCAGGGCGGCGGCGAACATCAGAGCGATCAGGGTCTTGCGCATGGTGTATCTCCTTGTCTCATTCCCGGTAAGTTCCGGATGAGTTCAGGTTACCCAGATCAAGGTCAGCGGCAGTCAGCGGAGGGTAAAGCTTGGGTAAAGAAGGTATTTCACGGCCCTGACAAATCTGCCAGGGCACATCGGGATCAGAGGCTGTAGTAGTAGCCGCGGCTGCGCAGGGCGACGATCCGTGGACGGCCGTCGGGGTGCGGGCCGATCTTCTTGCGCAGGTTGCTGACATGCATGTCCAGGCTGCGGTCATACAGGGTCAGCTTGCGGCCCAGGGCGATCTGCGCCAGCTCCTGCTTGTCCAGGGGCTCGCCCGGTTGCTTGAGCAGGGCTTCGAGCAGGCGGCTTTCGGAAACGGTCAGGGTAATGTCCTGCTCGTCGATGTTGACCACACCGCGCAGCGGGCTGAAGCACAGGTCGCCCAGTTCCATCTGGCTGGAGGCCGCCACCGGATGGCTGCGGCGCAGTACGGCACGCAGGCGGGCGGTGAGTTCACGGGGGTCGCAGGGCTTGGCCAGGTAATCGTCGGCACCCAGTTCCAGGCCGAGGATGCGGTCCAGGGGTTCGCCACGGGCCGAGAGCATCAGCACCGGCAGGTCGGGGTGCTCATTGCGCAGTTGCTTGAGCAGCTCCAGGCCGCTGCCGTCGGGCAGCATCACGTCCAGTACCACCGCTGACGGCGCCGTTTCGGCCAGGGCGCGACGGGCGCTCAGGCCATCGTGGCAGGCCCGCACCAGAAAACCTTCCTGGCTCAGCCAACTGCTCAGGAGCTCGCACAGCTCCTGGTCATCATCAATCAGTAACAGGTCGCTCATGAATCTCTCAATTTAGCCATTGTCGACGCTTGCGATGCCCGCCACTGGCGAAGATCCCGCAGAGCAGGGCCAGCAGGGCCACGCCGCCGCCGGTGACGAACCACTGCTGTTGATCGGTCAACAGGCGGGGTGCCGGGTTGGCCTGGGCCTCTTTGAGTTGCAGCTTGAGGCGCTGGTTCTCCTGGCGCAAGCGGGTCAGTTGGGGGCTTTCCCGTTCGGCATCGGTATTTTGCAATTGTTTGCTCAGTTCATCGCGCAGGCGCTCGCTTTCTTTCAAGCGTTGCTGCAACTCGGTGATCTGACTGCCGGCGCTCAGGGACAGCGGCGTGGAATGGCCGGTGTCCTGGGTTTCCTCGGCAAGGGCTGGAGCCCCGATCGACAACATGACCAACAGCAGGCACAGCGGACCTTGGCGCATCGAAACTCCTGATTCCAATCGAGTGTTGGGCAGGTTGTCGGCAGTCAAACGAGAATAATGAGCGATTGAGAGCGCGATGAACCGCGAAGGTTCATCGCACCCGGGAGGATTTACGGCATCGATTGCTTGAACGGCTTGACCAGTACATGGGCGTAGACGCCGCAGGTCACGAACGGGTCGGCGTCGGCCCAGGCCTGGGCGGCGCTCAGGGAGTCGAACTCGGCGACGATCAGGCTGCCGCTGAAACCGGCCGCGCCCGGGTCATTGCTGTCGATCGCCGGGTGCGGGCCGGCGAGTACCACGCGCCCCTGATCCTTGAGCACTTGCAGCCGCTCCAGGTGCGCCGGCCGGTTGGCCAGGCGTTTTTCCAGGGAGTTGGCGACGTCTGTGGCAATGATTGCGTAAAGCATGTCAGTCCTCGGTTTTCGGGGTGGTGGGATCGGCGTCATGCAGGTGGCGCGAGAGGTAGATACCCTGGCCCACCAGGAACAATACGGTCATGCCCAGGCTGCCGAAGACTTTGAAGTCGACCCAGATGCTCTGGAAGGTGAAGGCGACAAACAGGTTGGCGGCGCCGCAGAACAGGAAGAAGGCGATCCAGGCGATGTTCAAGCGGGTCCATACCGGGTCTGGCAACGTCAGGGCGTGGCCCATGATGCGCTTGATCAGCAGGCGGTCGCCGACGAAGTGGCTGCCGATGAAGGCCAGGGCGAACAGCCAGTTGACCACCGGAGCTTTCCATTTAAGGAAGGTTTCGCTGTGGAAGGCCAGGGTCAGGCTGCCGAAGACCAGGCAGGCGATCAGGGTCAGCCACTGGCTTTTTTCCAGCTTGCGCTGGGAGATGAACAGGGCGCCATACACCACCAGGGAACTGATGATCAGCACCGCTGTGGCGCTGTAGATGCCGCCCAGGGTGACTTCGTGACCGGCAAGGTCGACGACGCGGGGATCAATTTTATAGACGATGAAAAACAGGAACAGCGGGATGAAGTCGATGAATTGTTTCACAGTGGCAGCCAGAAGCAGGATGTCCCGGCATAATAACAAACATCCTTGGTAGCGAAAGCGCCAGCTGACTTGAGGTTTTATCGTCCTGTGAATGTTGATTTGCACTGCCATAGCACGGCCTCCGACGGCGCCCTGGCGCCCGCGGTTCTGGTTGCGCGTGCGTACGAGAGAGGCGTGCGAATCCTGTCCCTGACCGACCACGACACCCTCGAGGGGCTGGACGAAGCGCGCCAGGCGGCGCAGCAACTGGGTATGCAGCTGGTCAATGGCGTCGAGCTTTCCTGCACCTGGGGCGGCGCCACTATCCATGTGCTGGGCTACGGCTTCGATACCCAGGCCCCGGCTTTGGTGCAAGCCATCGAAAAACTCCACGAAGGCCGCTGGCTGCGTTCGGAGGAGATCAGCCGCAAGCTGGCCCTCAAGGGCATGCCGGGAGCGCTGGAAGGCGCCCGGGCGATCCAGCAGGAACTGGGGGACAGCGGCAATGCACCGGCGCGGCCGCACTTTGCCGACTACCTGGTGCGTGCCGGTTTCGTGAAGGATCGCGCCGAGGCGTTTCGCAAATGGCTGGGGGCCGGCAAGCTGGGGGACGTCAAGCAGCACTGGCCGACCCTGGAAGAAACCGTCGGCACACTGCGGGCCGCGGGGGCCTGGGTCAGCCTGGCCCATCCCTGGCATTACGATTTCACCCGCAGCAAGCGTCGCCGCTTGATTGCCGACTATATTCAAGCCGGTGGTCATGCTATCGAAGTGGTCAATGGCCACCAACCTGCAGAGCAAGTGGGCAGTTTGGCTATCCTTGCTCGTGAATTCGGACTGCTGGTCAGCGCTGGCAGTGACTTTCATGGCCCTGGAGGCTGGTCCGAGATTGGTGAGTATCGCCCGGTCCCGGAAGACCTGCCGCCCCTTTGGTGTCGGTTCAAACATGAGCCAATTATTGCCGCCTGAACAGGTAGAGACAGTGAGTCAATTTTTCCAGATCCACCCGGAAAACCCCCAGCCACGCCTGATCAAACAGGCCGTCGAGATCATTCGCAGCGGCGGTGTGGTGATCTATCCCACGGATTCGTCCTACGCCGTCGCCTGCCAGATGGGCGACAAGGGCGCAATCGAACGGGTTCGACGCCTGCGCCAGCTGGACGACAAGCACAACTTCGCGCTGATCTGCAGCGACCTTTCGCAGTTGGGCCTGTTCGCCAAGATCGACACGGGCACTTTCCGTCTGCTCAAGGCCCATGTGCCGGGGCCCTACACCTTCATTCTCAACGCCACCCGGGAAGTGCCGCGCCTGCTGCTGCACCCCAAGCGCCGGACCATCGGCCTGCGGGTGCCGAGCAACCCGATCGCCCTGGCGCTGCTGGCCGAGCTGGGCGAGCCGCTGATGAGCGTCAGCCTGATCATGCCCGGTGATACCGAGGCCCTGAGCGACCCCTACGAGATGCGCCAGTTGCTGGAGCACCAGGTGGACCTGATCATCGACGGCGGGTTCGGCAGCACCGAGTCGTCCACGGTGATCAACCTCGCCGACGGCGAGCCGGAAGTGATCCGCGTCGGTTGCGGTGACCCCGCGCCGTTCATGGCCGAGGCCTAGATGTCCGCAGTGGAAACCGTCGACGACCAGGCCGGCGCCCAGCAGGAGCTGCCCTTCGCCATGGTCTACGGCCAGGCGGTCATGGAAATGCCCCTGGACCTGTACATCCCCCCGGATGCCCTGGAAGTCTTTCTCGAAGCCTTCGAAGGCCCGCTGGACCTGCTGCTGTACCTGATCCGCAAGCAGAACATCAACATCCTCGACATCCCGGTGGCGGAGATCACCCGCCAGTACATGGGTTATGTGGAGCTGATGCAGTCGGTGCGCCTGGAACTGGCCGCCGAGTACCTGGTGATGGCGGCAATGCTTGCCGAGATCAAGTCGCGCATGCTCCTGCCGCGCTCAGCCGAGGTCGAGGAAGAAGAGGACGATCCGCGGGCCGAACTGATCCGCCGCCTGCAGGAATACGAGCGCTTCAAGGCGGCCGCCGAGGGCATCGACGGCCTGAGCCGGGTCGGTCGCGATGTGCTGGTGCCCAAGCTCGACGCCCCGGAGGCCCGGGCGCGCAAGCTGCTGCCGGATGTGGCCCTGGAAGAGTTGCTGATGTCCATGGCCGAGGTGCTGCGCCGTGGCGACATGTTCGAAAGCCATCAGGTGAGCCGCGAGGCGCTGTCCACCCGCGAGCGCATGAGCGATGTGCTGGAGCGGCTCAAGGGCGGCGGTTTCGTGCCCTTTGTCGAGCTGTTCACCGCCGAGGAAGGGCGCCTGGGGGTGGTGGTGACCTTCATGGCGATCCTCGAACTGGTCAAGGAATCCCTGGTCGAGCTGGTGCAGAATGAGCCCTTTGCGGCCATCCACGTACGGGCGCGAGCCGAATAACGAGCTTAAATCATGAACCTGAATGAACCCCGCGAGCTGGCGCCCCTGCTCGAAGCCTTTCTGTTGGCCTCGGGAAAACCCCAGTCCCTGGAACGCCTGTTCGAGCTCTTCGAAGAAGCCGAGCGGCCGGACCCGGCGGTCTTCAAGAAAGCCCTGGCCCTGCTCGGCAAGTCCTGCGAAGGGCGGGCCTTCGAGCTCAAGGAAGTGGCCTCCGGCTATCGCCTGCAGATCCGCGAGAAGTTCGCGCCCTGGGTCGGCCGCCTGTGGGAAGAGCGCCCACAGCGTTACTCGCGTGCCATGCTGGAGACCATGGCCCTGATCGCCTATCGCCAACCCATCACCCGGGGCGAGATCGAGGACGTGCGTGGCGTGGCGGTCAACAGCCATATCGTCAAGACCTTGCTGGAACGTGAATGGATCCGCGTGGTGGGGTATCGCGACGTACCGGGCAAGCCGGCGATGTTCGCCACCACCAAGGCGTTTCTCGATCACTTCAACCTGAAGAACCTCGACGACCTGCCGCCTTTGGCGGAACTGCGGGAGATCGAGGCCGAGCCGGTACTGGAATTCGACGACGCGCCGGTGCCCGAGCACCTGCAACAACTGGCCGATGCCAGCGCCGAGCCGGAGGAACCCAAGGAAGAAACCAGCTTCCATACCCTGCTGCTGGAGCTGGATTCCATGGAGGAGGGGATCAAGACCGACTTCGAAGACTTGCACCGTGATGGTGTGGTGGAGCCGGAGCAGGGAGGGATACAAGAGCCGGTGCCGGATCTCCCGCAGGACGAGGCCCGGACCGAATCTGAGGTCCTCGCCGATGAGCCCGATGAATTCCCGGTCGAACCCGAAGACCGGCCGCCGGTCGAAGCAGAGGATGATGTGCTGGGCGTGGCCGAGGCCCGGGCCAAGTTGCTCGCCGCAGTAGCCGCACTAGAGCCTGCTACGCCGCAGTTGAGCGAGGAAGAGGCCGAAGCCCTGGCCCTGGCCGAAGCCATCGAAAACGAACGCCGCCTGCTGGACGATTGACCTTGTAGTCGTTGGCCGGCTCGGCGCATGGCTGGCGGTTTTTTTCGCCGGCAAGCCGGCTCCTACAGAGGTGATGGATGAGTTCTGCCAAGGATCCCTGCATCAGCGTGTGCAAGTTCAGCGATGACATCTGCATCGGCTGCGGGCGCAGCAAGCGTGAGATCAAGGCCTGGAAGAAGCTCGACAAGGCCGAGCGCCGTCAAGTGCTGGCTGAAGCCGCCATGCGCCTGCTGCAATTGCGCGCCACCGGCCGGCGGAAAAAGTCCTGAGGGGCGACTTATCAACTAGTCTGTGATGCGCAACCGCCGCCATGAGCGTATGATTCGCGACCCTTTGGCGATCCCTTCGCCACAGACCCTGTTTTCCACCCTTCAGGCCGCTCAAGCCTGAAGCGACACACCGGGAGGTGCCCAGATGAGCGATACCGATCAGAACGACCAGGAAATCCGTCCAGCCGGCGAAAAACTGCAGAAAGTCCTCGCCCGCATCGGCGTCGGCTCGCGCCGCGATGTCGAGTCCTGGATCAGCCAGGGCCGGATCAAGGTCAACGGCAAAGAGGCCACCCTGGGTCTGCGCGTCGACCTGCATGACGCCATTTCCATCGATGGCAAGGTGATCAAGCGCGAAGAGGCCGCCGAATCGGTGCGCCGCGTGATCATGTACAACAAGCCCGACGGCGAGATCTGCACCCGCGACGACCCGGAAGGCCGCCCGACTGTGTTCGACAAGCTACCGCGTCCGCGCGAAGGCCGCTGGATCAACATTGGCCGCCTGGACATCAACACCACCGGTCTTTTGATGTTCACCACCGACGGTGAGCTGGCCAACCGCCTGATGCACCCTTCCTACGAGATGGACCGTGAGTACGCGGTGCGTGTGCGTGGCGAGGTCGACGACGAGATGATCGAGCGCCTCAAGGCCGGCGTCATGCTCGAAGACGGCCCGGCCAAGTTCACCGACATTCAGCAGGCGCCCGGTGGCGAAGGTTTCAACCACTGGTACCACTGCGTGGTGATGGAAGGTCGCAACCGTGAAGTGCGCCGCTTGTGGGAATCCCAGGGCCTGGTGGTCAGCCGCCTGAAGCGCGTGCGCTTCGGTCCGGTGTTCCTCAACTCCGACCTGCCCATGGGCCGCTGGCGCGAAATGAGCCAGTACGAAGTCGATGTGCTCAGCGCCGAAGTCGGCCTGACGCCGGTGGCCATGCCGCAGCTCAATGCCAAGTCCAAGGACAAGCTGGAGCGCATGCAGCGCAAATCCTCGCGTCCGGTGGGCAAGAGCGAGCGCGTGCGCACCCTGCGTCCGGCCAATGGCAGCGCGGCCACCCCGCGTGTTTCCCGCGAGCCGCAGATCGAAGGCGAGCGTCCTGGCCGCAAGCCGACTGCCCGTCCGGATGGCGAGCGTGGCTCCCGAGCTCCGCGTCCGGCTACTGGCCGCGGCACTCCGGTGGCCGAACGCCCGGCGGACACCAAGCGTCCGGCCAAGCCGGCGCCCAAGTCCAAGCGCCCAAGCCTGGTGCTGGACAAGGACGCACCGTCCGGCAAGCGCCGTGGCGCCCCGGCCGGTTCCGGCCAGCGTCCCGGTTTTGGTCGCCGCAAGCCGGAGTGATTCCCGGCCTGCCGACAAAAACGCCAACCTCCGGGTTGGCGTTTTTTTTGCCTGCAACTGCGCAGGAGCCGGCTTGCCGGCGAACCGGGCCGCCCGGCTTGCGCAGGCTGATAGCGGCCTTCTGGCCCGCCAGCTCCTACGCTAGAAGGCGAACTGGCCGTCGAACACAGGCTTGTCATCCACCGCCAGCACTCCGGAACTGAAGATCAGGTCCAGGTGATGGCTGCCTTTGGCGCCGCCCCCCAGGCCCAGGTGCAGGCCGCAATGGCGCTCTTCGAAGCCGGAGTTACGCCCGTAGAGGGACCTGATGCCCTCGTTGGTGCCGATTCCCAGTTCCTCTATGCGCCGGTTGGACGGGTTGGCATCCAGGTACTTGTTGAAGTCATTGGCCAGCCCCGGCACCTCGGTGGCCACCCGGCTGATGCTGGAGTTCTCGATCCACAGTTCCAGCGGTGCTTTCAGCACCCCGTACTTGCGGGCGAAAGGGATGGTGCTGAGGAAGGTGCCGAGAAACTTCACATGGCCGTTGATGGCATCGCTGTGGGTGGCGATTTCCCCCGGTGCCAGGTCGTAGTTGCCGACGCCGTTGATGTCGGTCCATTTCTTCACGCTGTTCAAGGGCGCTTCGAAATATGACCCCTGAGGGTCGCTGAAGCTCAGGGTGGTGGCCTGGGACAGGCGGCGGATCAGAGTGGCGTTGAGGTCGGCAATGCGTTGTGGCTCGACGCTGAAGGTGTCGTAGAAGTACTCGCCGTAATCCTTGAACAGCAGGGATTTCTTCCAGTGCTCGGCCATCAGCCCATGCAGCGGCCGCAGGAACTCCGGGCCGTCGGGGCGTGGCTGGGGCAGGGTCGAGGAGTCGTAGAAGAAGATGTACAGGTCACAGTCGATGATGGCCTGGGCAAGGGTCGCCGCCGGCTCCTGGTCCAGGCGCAGGGCGCTGACTGTCAGTGGGGTGGCCTGGCGCGACTGTTCGAGGATGGCGCTGACCATGGCCTGGTACTCGGCGGTGTGGCCGATCACCACCCTGGAGGGCTGGGCGCCGCTCAAGGCCGGATGCCGCTCGAGGTAGTACAGGAAATGGCGGATGGCGCGGGTCTGGTCCATAAAACCTCCCTGGAGGACAAAGGTGACCGGCGCAGGCACCAGGCCTGCACCGGTCCGGGCGCCTTACATCGGCCACATGGCGGTGCCGAATGGCACCACCGCGTCAGCCTGCATCATTTCCACTGCTGCTTCATGGGTGGCGGCTTCGAACCAGTCGTCCAGTTGCAGTTCGGTTTCCAGGTCTTGTTCCAGTGCTTGCATGGTGTCTCTCCTAGATACAGTGCGTGTAAGCAGTCCATTGGCGGAGCAGTTGAACAGCGGAGAACGGGAAGGTTGCTGGGCCGCTCATCCACTCCCGGAACTTGTCGGCTGGCTGAGCCGGCAAGTGGCTGGAAACCTAGTCCAGGGCATTTTGAAGTGCAAAAAAATAATTAGAATATTTTCTGCTGAACTTTATTTTCTATTTTTAGGTGAAATATTTATTCCCAGAAAACAAAAAGCTAAGGCTTTTCCGCTTGTCAGGCGACATGGGTGTCAATTTGCAGTCGGTTCGCCAGTTGATCTGGTTTGGCAATTTATCGTTACGCCTCGTAAAGAAAAAATTACGAAATGCGCCGTGATCCGCCTGTAATCCGCGGCGATGGATGTGCTGTAAGGAAAAGCTGCCGGCAGTTGTTCGGGAAAGCCACCGCCGAGGCTCTAGCCCGCTTGTTCCGGGGCGCCAAGGCAGGTGAGATGCACATCTGCCTGCGTACAGGTGCATAACAAGAAGGAGGCGCAATGAACGCCGTAACCGATTTTCACCCACACCCTTCGATGGGCGATGGCCTTCGCTCATTCATCGACGACCCCACTCGGTCCGTCCACTTTCGCGCCGCCGATGCCGAGCATCGGGCTGGCCCCGCAGGATTCCGGTTACCGGCACGCTGATAAAGCGGTGTCTGGCGGCAGGGAGTCAGGGGTGTACAATGCGCGGCGTTTTAACTGTGACCCAACTGCGTACCCGCGCATTTTGCGCCTGAAACGTGCTTTCCAGACCGCTTGCGAGGCGCTGAAGAGCTCGCTGCAAGGCCAATAAACTCAAGGTTATCCACCTTGTTCACTCCGCCGCGTCACGAGCGTGGTGGGTTCGATTTCGTCACAGATAAAAACAAACAGGTGACGCATGACCGTTAAAAGAACGCTGAACTTCTGGTGCCTGCGCTGGGGTTTGATCCGCGCCGCTTAAGCCTTTACCGGGCGGCAACGTCTGACACACATTACCTTGCGTGAGAGCCTTTTCATGAGTGGACAAAACTCGCATTCGGGCGAGCTGAAACGCGGCCTGAAGAATCGCCATATTCAACTGATCGCCCTGGGCGGCGCGATTGGTACCGGTTTGTTCCTGGGGTCGGCCGGGGTGCTCAAGTCCGCCGGCCCGTCGATGATCCTCGGTTATGCCATCTGCGGTTTCATCGCTTTCATGATCATGCGCCAGCTCGGCGAGATGATCGTCGAGGAGCCGGTGGCCGGCTCCTTCAGCCACTTTGCCCATAAATACTGGGGCGGCTTTGCCGGTTTCCTCTCGGGCTGGAACTGCTGGATCCTCTATATCCTGGTGGGCATGTCGGAGCTGACAGCGGTCGGCAAATATGTGCACTACTGGTGGCCGGACGTCCCGACCTGGGCCTCGGCAGCCGTGTTCTTCGTCATGATCAACGCCATCAACCTGGCCAACGTCAAGGTCTTCGGCGAGGCCGAGTTCTGGTTCGCCATCATCAAGGTGGTCGCCATCGTCGGCATGATCGCCCTGGGCAGCTACCTGCTGGTCAGCGGCCACGGCGGCCCGCAGGCCTCGGTGAGCAACCTGTGGTCCCACGGCGGCTTCTTCCCCAATGGGGTCAGCGGCCTGGTGATGGCCATGGCAATCATCATGTTCTCCTTCGGCGGCCTGGAAATGCTCGGTTTCACTGCAGCGGAAGCCGACAAGCCGAAGACCGTGATCCCCAAGGCGATCAACCAGGTGATCTATCGCATCCTGATTTTCTACATCGGCGCCCTGGTGGTGCTGCTGTCGCTGACGCCGTGGGACACCCTGCTGGTGACCCTGAACGCTTCCGGCGATGCCTACAGCGGCAGCCCGTTCGTCCAGGTGTTCTCGATGCTGGGCAGCAACACCGCGGCGCACATCCTCAACTTCGTGGTCCTGACCGCGGCGCTGTCGGTGTACAACAGCGGCACCTATTGCAACAGTCGCATGCTCCTGGGCATGGCCGAGCAGGGCGATGCGCCCAAGGCCCTGGCCAAGATCGACAAGCGCGGCGTGCCGGTGATGTCGATCCTCGCTTCGGCGCTGGTGACCTTCGTCGCCGTGGTGCTCAACTACCTGATTCCGCAGCACGCCCTGGAGCTGCTGATGTCCCTGGTGGTGGCGACCCTGGTGATCAACTGGGCGATGATCAGCTACTCGCACTTCAAGTTCCGCCAGCACATGGAGCGTACCGGCCAGACCTCGCTGTTCAAGGCGCTGTGGTACCCCTACGGCAACTACGTCTGCCTGGCGTTCGTGGTGTTCATCCTGGGCATCATGCTGATGATTCCGGGCATCCAGATCTCGGTGTACGCGATCCCGGTGTGGGTAGTGTTCATGTGGGTCTGCTACTGCATCAAGAACAAGCGCAGTGCCCAGCACGCGCTGCAGGCAGCCAGTGCTTCGCTGAAGTAAGCGCGGCCCTGGCAACGACTAACCCGGCTCCGGCCGGGTTTTTCATGGCCGTGATTTTTGTCGGGGGCTGAGATCGCTTTCGCCTGCAAGTCGGCTCCTGCGGTGTGCCTGCCCGCTGTAGGGGGCTGGCTTGCCGGCGAAGAGACCCGCAAGAGCGTGGGGAATGGGGGTATCCTATGCGCCCTGAAGACGGATTCCTGTTCCATGCTGGTGATTTCCAACAACGTGCATCTGCCGGATGCCGAGATCGAGCTGACCGCCATCCGTGCCCAGGGCGCCGGTGGGCAGAACGTCAACAAGGTGTCCAGCGCGGTGCACCTGCGCTTCGACATTCCGGCTTCGTCCCTGCCTCCTTTCTACAAGGAGCGCCTGCTGGCGTTGCGCGACAGCCGCATCACCAGTGACGGCGTGATCATCCTCAAGGCCCAGCAGTACCGCACCCAGGAGCAGAACCGCGCCGATGCCCTGGAGCGCCTCACCGAGCTGATTCTCAGCGCCATCAAGGTGGAGAAGAAGCGCCGCCCGACCAAGCCGACCCTGGGTTCGAAGAAGCGCCGCCTGGAGACCAAGGCCAAGCGCGGCAGCATCAAGGCCGGGCGCGGCAAAGTGGACTTCTAGCGCGCCTCGCGTTCCTGGCGCAGCTTGGGCGCCTGGTGGTACAGGTACAGGCTCAGCGCCAGGCCGGTGCAGGCAGCGATGGCGGCGAACAGGAAGATCGAGGCAAAGCCGAAACCGGCAGCAATCGCCCCCGCCAGCGGGCCGGTGATGCCCAGCGACAGGTCGATGAACAGCGAGTAGGCCCCCACTGCCGCGCCGCGGCTGGAGGCTGGCACCAGGTTCACCGCTTCCACCCCCAGGGCCGGGAATACCAGGGAGAAGCCGAAGCCGCTCAGGGCTGCGCCGGCCAGGGCCCAATTGGCATCCGGGGCCAGCCACAGCAGCAACAGGCCGAGGGTTTCCACCGACAGGCAGGCAATCGCCACGCGAAAGCCGCCGAGGCGGTTGATCAGGTTGCCGAACAGCAGTCGCGCGCCGATGAAGCTGGCGCCGAACAGGCTCAGGCACAGTACGGCGTTGTCCCAGTGCCGGGTGGCGTAGTACAGGGTGATGAAGGTGGCGATGGTGCCAAAGCCGATGGAGCCCAGGGCCAGGCCGCAGCCGTGGGGAAATACCTTGCCCAGCACGTGGATGAACGGCAAGCGTTCGCCGGCAACGATCGGCGCGGCGAGTTTCGGCCAGGCCAGCAGCAGGCCGAGCAGCGCCAGCAGGATAATGCTCGCTCCCATGCTCCACAGCCCCAGCCGGCTTACCAGCCACACCCCCAGCGGCGCGCCGATGGCCAGGGCGCCGTAGCTGGCGATGCCGTTCCAGGAAATCACCTTGGCGGTATTCTGCGCCCCGACCCGGCCGATGCCCCAGCCGATGGAGCCCGAGCCCACCAGGCTTTCCGCGCTGCCCAGGACCAGGCGGCCGATCAGCAGGCTGATCAGGCTCAGGGTCGGCAGGTTGTGCAGCCAGGCCGAAAGCAGCATGAACACCCCGCTCAAGCCACAGCCGGCCAGGCCGTACATCACCGCGCGCTTGCTGCCCAGATTGTCGATGATGCGCCCGGCATAGGGCCGGCTGAGCAGGGTGGCCAGGTATTGCACGCTGATCACCAGGCCGGCGATCACCGCGCCAAAGCCCAGCTCGCTGTGCACGTAGCCCGGCAATACTGCCAGCGGAATGCCGATATTCAGGTAGCCGATAAAGGTGAACAGGACGATGGAGACGACGTGCAGCGTGACCGTCAAGGGGCGCTGGGTATCTGGCATGGGAAGGGGACCACTGCGACAGCTCAATAGATAGGCTGCTTATGATACCGATGTGCAGGGAGGGGTTGTGGGGGAAATCGATGTGTTGTTCAGATTTTTACCTGGCCGGAGTCGGTTCAGGCGTCATTGTTGCCCAGCAACCGGGTGGTGACCATGGCGGCCAAGGCGTTTTCCTGGGTGCCGAAGCGGGCCAGCAGAGCGGCCTGTTTTTCTTCGCTGAGGCGATTCCACACGTCGATCATCTGTTCGGCAGTGCCGATCAGCACGCTGGCTTGGGTTTCGCTGAAGGATTCGGTCATGGTGCGGCGGGGCTCGGGAGGAGGGTTTCAGGCGGTGTGGAAAGCGCTTGAGTAGCGCTTTCCACACGGTCTGGTTACAGCTTTCAGTCTTCGCTGTCGGCCTTGCGGCTGTCGGCGGCTTCTTGCACTACAGGCTTGTCGGCACTGGCTTGTGGCGGAGTTGTCTGCTCAGTTTCGTGCAGGCTTGGGAAGGGGAGATTCGGGATCTCATGCATGTCGTTGCTCCTCGCAAAGTCTGTTTTTTAAATCGCTGGGTAGATCCGCGCTTTTAAAAAGCTTGGGCAGGATACAGCACTGGAAATGACAAAAAGATTTTTATCGCGCTTTTTGGGATGAAAGGGATTTCATCGAGTGGTGCGGCTTGCCGTCACAGGCAGCCAGAGGGCTGCCTGTGACGGTGCGCAAGTTGCTATACGACCCGGGCGATGGCTTCAGCCAGCAAGTCCAGGCGGCTGGCGTCGATCCCGGCCACGTTGGCGCGGCCGGAGCTGACCATGTACACGCTGTGGTGGTCACGCAGCTCCTGGACCTGGGCAGGGCTCAGGCCGGTGTAGGAGAACATTCCCCGTTGCACGCCAATATGCGCGAAACGTTCGGCCAGGCCGTAAGGCTGCAAGGCCTCCAGCAGGCCGGCGCGCAGTTGCGCGATCCGCAGGCGCATGGCTTCCACTTCGTCGGCCCAGAGGCTTTTCAGCTCCGGGTCGCCGAGGATGGTGGCGACCACCGCCGCGCCATGATCCGGTGGCGTGGACCACAGGTTACGGGCGATATGGGCCAGTTGGCTGCGCACATCGAGTAGTTTCTCGGCGTCCTGGGTGCAGACGATCAAAGCGCCGGTCCGGTCGCGGTACAGGCCGAAGTTCTTCGAGCAGGAACTGGTGATCAGCACTTCCGGCAGTTCGGCGGCGAACAGCCGCACGGCCCAGGCGTCCTGCTCCAGGCCGTCGCCGAAGCCCTGGTAGGCGAAGTCGATCAGCGGCAGCAGCTTGCGGCTACGTACCACGTCCAGCACGCGTTGCCAGTCGGCGTGGCCGAGGTCGAAGCCGGTGGGGTTGTGGCAGCAGGCGTGCAGCAGCACCACGTCGCCCTTGGGCACCTGGTTCAGGGTCGCCAGCATGGCCTCGACGTCCAGGCGGTTGTCGCTGCCCACATAGGGGTAGTGACTGACCTTGACCCCGGCCGCGGCAAAGATAGTCTCGTGGATCGGCCAGGTCGGGTTGCTCAGCCACACGCCACGGCCCGGCAGGCAGTGGGCGATGAAGTCGGCACTCAGGCGCAGGGCGCCAGTGCCGCCCGGGGTTTGCGTGGCGCCCGCACGCTGGCTGGCGATCAGTTTCGAATCGCTGCCCAGTACCAGTTCATTGATCACCTTGCCGAAGGCCGCGTCGCCATGGCCGCCGATGTAGATCTTGGTGTCCTGGCTGTCCACCAGGCGCTGTTCGGCCAGCTTCACCGAGCGCGGGATCGGCGTCAGGCCCTGGGAGTCCTTGTAGACCCCCACGCCGAGGTCGAACTTGCGCGGGTTGGGATCGTTGGCGTAGGCCCCCATCAGGCCGAGAATCGGGTCGCCGGGAACCCGGCCGATGGCGTCGAAGTGCATTACTTGCGTCCTTCTGCGGTCTTGGCCACTTCATCGGTGCGGGCTGCCATGATGAAGTCGTTGCGGTGCAGGCCCTTGATCGAGTGGCTCCACCAGGTCACGGTGACCTTGCCCCACTCGGTGAGCAGGCCCGGGTGGTGGCCTTCGGCCTCGGAGATCTCGCCCATGGCGTTGGTGAAGGCCAGGGCAAATTTGAAGTTCTTGAACAGGAAGACTTTCTCCAGCTGCATCACGCCATCGCGAACTTCGATGTTCCAGTCAGGGATCTGCTTGATCAGTACCGGCAGTTCTTCGTCGCTGACTTGAGGAGCATCGGCACGGCAGGCTTCGCAATGGGCTTGGTTCAGAGCGGTCATGGTGGGTTCCCAGGATTCAATTCTTGTTGGAAGTTACTATCTTTCGCAGCGGCTCGCGAGTGCGGGCCGCTCAGGCCGCCTTGGGTTTTGGCGGAAACTTGGGGGCGTGCAGGCCCAGCTGCATGCCTTGGTGGACCAGGGCCATGATGTCTTCGTGGGCCAGGTCGAACAGGCGCTTGAGGTTGGGCAGGGTGAAATAGATCGGCTGCAGGATGTCGATGCGATACGGCGTGCGCATGGCTTCCAGCGGGTCGAAGGCCTGGTGTTCCGGCTCTTCGGACAGGCTGTACACGGTCTCCTTGGGCGAGGACAGGATGCCGCCGCCATAGATGCGCCGTCCGGCCGGGGTGTCCACCAGGCCGAACTCGATGGTCATCCAGTACAGGCGCGCCAGGTACACCCGCTCTTCCTTGGTGGCTTGCAGGCCGAGCTTGCCGTAGGTGTGGGTGAACTCGGCGAACCAGGGGTTGGTCAGCAGCGGGCAGTGGCCAAAGATCTCGTGGAAGATGTCCGGCTCTTGCAGGTAGTCGAGTTCTTCGCGGGTGCGAATGAAGGTCGCCACGGGAAAGCGCTTGCTGGCCAGCAGTTCGAAGAAAGTCTGGAAGGGGATCAGCGCTGGTACCCGGGCCACTTGCCAGCCGGTGGTTTCACCCAGGACCTTGTTGATTTCGCCCAGTTGCGGAATACGGTCGTGGGGCAATCCGAGCTTGTCGATGCCGTCCAGGTATTCCTGGCACGCACGACCCTCGATCACTTTCAACTGGCGTGTGATCAGGGTGTTCCACACCGCGTGTTCTTCGGGTGGATAGTCGATAAAACCTTGCGCGTCGGGCTCGCGGGCCACGTACTGCGTCTGCTTCATGCTGCTCTCCTGCCAGGGGATGCGTTCTTGTTATGTGTGACTCCAGTGATACCTGAGGGTGCGACGCTTTGCAGCAGGTGGCCGGTGCGGGTAGAGGGCTGTCGTGCACCCATTTGTAAAGTAAACGTTACGAATCTGGCGGGGTCTCCACCCTGTGGTGGGTTTTCAGGTTTGAGAAAGCGCTTTGCTGTCACATAATCTTGACGATTATCTGCGCCATCCTGCAGAAAGTTTGTAAAGCCCGATGCCATAAGCGTCGGTTTTCGGCGCTTATGCCTTTCACTGTCAGTCCCAGGGCCTTCCTTCTATGCGTATCAAAGTTCACTGCCAGAATCGCATCGGCATCCTGCGCGACATTCTCAACCTGCTGGTGGAATACGGGATCAACGTGGCCCGTGGCGAGGTGGGGGGCGAGCATGGCAATGCCATCTATCTGCACTGCCCGAACCTGATCAACCTGCAATTCCAGGCGCTGCGCCCCAAGTTCGAGTCCATCGCCGGGGTGTTTGGCGTCAAGCGAGTCGGGTTGATGCCTAGCGAGCGCCGGCACATGGAGCTCAATGCGCTGTTGGGGGCCCTGGAGTTCCCGGTGCTGTCCATCGACATGGGCGGCTCCATCGTGGCGGCGAACCGGGCCGCAGCGCAGTTGCTGGGGGTGCGGGTGGACGAGGTGCCGGGCATTCCCCTGTCGCGCTACGCCGAAGACTTCGACTTGCCGGAACTGGTGCGGGCCAACCAGTCGCGGATCAACGGGTTGCGGGTCAAGGTCAGGGGTGATGTGTTCCTGGCGGACATCGCGCCGCTGCAATCGGAACATGACGACAGCGAAGCCATGGCCGGCGCGGTATTGACCTTGCACCGGGCGGATCGCGTTGGCGAGCGCATCTACAACGTGCGCAAGCAGGAGCTGCGGGGCTTCGACAGCATCTTCCAGAGTTCGAAAGTCATGGCGGCGGTGGTGCGTGAGGCGCGGCGCATGGCGCCGCTGGATGCGCCGCTTTTGATCGAGGGCGAGACCGGGACCGGCAAGGAGCTGCTGGCCCGTGCCTGTCACCTGGCCAGCCCGCGCGGGCAGTCGCCGCTGATGGCCCTGAACTGCGCCGGGTTGCCGGAGTCCATGGCCGAGACCGAACTGTTCGGCTACGGCCCCGGCGCCTTCGAGGGGGCTCGGGCAGAGGGCAAGCTGGGGCTGCTGGAGCTGACCGCCGGTGGCACCCTGTTTCTCGACGGGGTAGGGGAGATGAGCCCGCGCTTGCAGGTCAAGCTGCTGCGCTTCCTGCAGGATGGCTGCTTCCGCCGGGTCGGCAGCGATGAAGAGGTGTACCTGGATGTGCGGGTGATCTGCGCGACCCAGGTGGATCTTTCCGAGCTGTGCGCCAGGGGCGAGTTCCGTCAGGACCTCTATCACCGGTTGAATGTGCTGTCCCTGCACATTCCGCCATTGCGCGAATGCCTCGACGGTCTGACCCCCCTGGTGGAGCACTTTCTCGACCAGGCCAGCCGGCAGATCGGTTGCCCGTTGCCGCGTCTGGCGCCGGCGGCCATGGAACGCCTCAGTCACTACCACTGGCCGGGCAATGTGCGGCAACTGGAGAACGTGCTGTTTCAGGCGGTTTCCCTGTGTGATGGCGGTACGGTCAAGACCGAGCACATCCGGCTGCCGGACTATGGTGCGCGCCAGCCGCTTGGCGATTTCTCCCTGGAGGGTGGCCTGGAACAGATTGTCGGGCGCTTTGAAAAGGCCGTGCTCGAGAGTCTGTACGCCGAGCACCCCAGTAGCCGTCAGCTGGGCAAGCGGTTGGGGGTTTCCCACACCACCATCGCCAACAAGCTGCGCGAATACGAGGTCGGCAAGAATGCCGCTGACAATCCCTAGGCTTGTATCCGGGCCGTTACTTGCCGGTAGCGGCATAAGACCGCCGTTTTTCCGTCTTCTGTCAGCGCTGTTTTTTCCTCTGTAATCAGGCAAAGCCTTGCCCCGCCTGGGGATCACCACTGCGTGAAGAAGTTGGTGCGCTTATTGCTTATGGCTTCGCAGTACAGCGGTGGGCGGCAAACGTCCGGCAGACAGAGGAAAGACTGTGGACAAGTACCTTTATGTGGCAATGACCGGCGCCAGCCAGAATGCACTGGCGCAAAAGGCTCATGCCAACAATCTGGCGAACATCTCTACCAATGGTTTTCAGCGCGACCTGGAGCAGGCCCGTGCGATGCCGGTATTTGGTGACAGCTTTCCGGCGCGCGCCTTTGCCATGAGCGAGCGCCCGGCAACGGATTTCAGTGCCGGCTCGATGGTGGAGACCGGTCGTGACCTGGACGTGGCCGTCAGCGGCAACGGCTGGATCGCCGTGCAGAGCCCCGACGGCAGCGAAAGCTATGTGCGTACCGGCAGTTTGAATGTCGACGCCCTGGGTGTGCTGCGCGCCGGCAACGGCATGCCGGTGATGGGCAATGGCGGCCCGATCGCCGTGCCACCCGAGCAGAAGATCGAAGTTGGCCAGGACGGCACCATCAGTATCCGTGCCATGGGCGAGGGCCCGCGAGTCATGGCCGAGGTCGACCGCATCAAGCTGGTCAACCCGGACATCAAGAACCTCACCAAAGGCCTGGATGGCTCGATCAAGACCAAGGACGGCCAGCCGGCACCCGCCGACGCCAACGTCCAGCTGGTCTCGGGTTTCCTTGAGTCGAGCAACGTCAACGCCGTGCAGGAAATGACCGCGGTGCTGGCCCTGTCCCGGCAGTTCGAATTGCACGTGAAGATGATGAACAGCGCCAAAGAAGACGACCAGGCCATGGCTCGGGTCTTGCAGATCAGCTAATTACCAGTATCTAGCGCCGTAAAACAGGCGCGAGAGGAGAAATCAATGCTTCCGGCTCTATGGGTTGCCAAAACCGGTCTGTCCGCCCAGGACACCAACCTGACCGTCATTTCCAACAACCTGGCGAACGTCTCGACCACGGGCTTCAAACGTGATCGCGCCGAGTTCCAGGACCTGCTGTACCAGATCAAGCGTCAGCCGGGGGCCCAGTCCACCCAGGACAGCGAGTTGCCAACCGGCCTGCAGGTCGGTACCGGTGTGCGCATTGTCGGCACCCAGAAGAACTTCACCGCCGGCAGCCTGCAGACCACCGAGCAACCTCTGGACCTGGCCATCAACGGCCGCGGTTTCTTCCAGATCCTGCAGCCCGATGGCACCACGGCCTACACCCGTGACGGTACTTTCCACCTGAACTCCGACGGCCAGATCGTCACCGCCAGCGGTTTTGCCCTGGAGCCTGCGGTTGTCGTGCCCAACGATGCGCAGACCTTCACCGTAGGCCAGGACGGCACCGTGTCCATCACCATTGCCGGCAACCCGGCTTCCCAGGTGATCGGCAACCTGCAAACCGCCGACTTCATCAACCCGGCAGGCCTGCAGGCCCAGGGCAACAACCTGTTCCTGGAAACCGCCGCCAGTGGCGCGCCGCAGATCGGTACCCCGGGCCTCAACGGTTTCGGCACCACGCTGCAGAACACCCTGGAAGCCTCCAACGTCAGCACCGTTGAGGAGATGGTCAATATGATCACCACTCAGCGCGCTTACGAGATGAACTCCAAGGTGATCTCCACCGCGGACCAGATGCTCTCGTTCATTACGCAGAAGCTGTAATCAAGTCTTGAGGTCGCCACGGGTCTGAAGTGGCGCGCCGGCAACATCGTGAGGAAGGGTCATGAATCGGTTTATTTGTGTTCTAGCGCTGAGTGGGAGTGCCGTGCTCGCGGGCTGTGTCGCCCCGCCGCCCAAGCCCAATGACCCTTACTACGCGCCGGTGCTGCCGCGTACGCCGCTGCCTTCCGCGTCCAACAACGGTTCGATCTACCAGGCCGGCTTCGAGCAGAACCTGTACAGCGACCGCAAGGCGTTCCGGGTCGGTGACATCATCACCATCACCCTGAACGAGCGGACCAACGCCAGCAAGGGTGCCAACTCGGCGCTGACCAAGACCAGTTCCAACAGCATTGGCCTGACCTCGCTGTTCGGTGCCGTGCCCAACACCAACAACCCGCTGGGCGACGGCGACCTGACCCTGAATGCCGGCTACAGCGGCAATCGCGCCACCAAGGGCGACAGCAAGGCGGCCCAGAGCAATAGCCTGACCGGTTCGATCACCGTGACCGTGGCCGACGTACTGCCCAACGGCATCATCGCGGTGCGCGGCGAGAAGTGGATGACTCTCAATACCGGCGATGAGCTGGTGCGGATTGCAGGCCTGGTACGGGCGGACGACATCGCCACCGACAACACCGTGTCCTCGACCCGGGTCGCGGATGCACGCATTACCTATTCGGGCACCGGCTCGTTTGCCGATGCCAACCAGCCTGGCTGGTTCGACCGTTTCTTCCTCAGCCCGCTGTTCCCTTTCTAGGTGATGAAAAGACTCATGCTCAATTTCAAGCACCTGATGGCGGCGGCGTTGTTGCTGTCCACTTCCCTTGGCGTCCAGGCCGAGCGGTTGAAGGACATCGCCAGCATTTCCGGCGTGCGTTCCAACCAATTGATCGGCTATGGCCTGGTGGTCGGGCTTAACGGTACCGGCGACCAGACTACCCAGACGCCTTTCACCTTGCAGACCTTCAACAACATGCTGTCGCAGTTCGGCATCAAGGTGCCGGCCGGCTCCGGCAACGTGCAGTTGAAGAACGTCGCGGCGGTGTCGGTGAGTGCCGATCTGCCAGCGTTCGCCAAGCCGGGCCAGCAGGTGGATATCACCGTGTCCTCCATTGGTAACTCCAAGAGCCTGCGCGGCGGCACCTTGCTGCTGACGCCGCTCAAGGGTATCGACGGCAATGTCTACGCCATCGCCCAGGGCAACCTGGTGGTGGGTGGTTTCGATGCCGAAGGACGCGACGGTTCGAAGATCACCGTCAACGTACCGTCGGCCGGGCGGATTCCTGGTGGCGCCTCGGTCGAGCGTGCCGTGCCCAGTGGTTTCAACCAGGGCAACAGCCTGACCCTGAACCTCAACCGTTCGGATTTCACCACCGCCAAGCGCATCGTCGACAAGATCAACGACATGCTCGGCCCAGGCGTGGCCCAAGCCATCGACGGTGGCTCGATCCGGGTGACCGCGCCCCTGGACCCAAGCCAGCGTGTGGACTACCTGTCGATCCTGGAGAACCTGGAGATCGATCCGGGGCAGGCGGTGGCCAAGGTCATCATCAACTCCCGTACCGGCACCATCGTGATTGGCCAGAACGTCAAGGTCTCGCCGGCGGCGGTGACCCATGGCAGCCTGACCGTGACCATTACCGAAGACCCGATCGTCAGCCAGCCCGGCCCTCTGTCCAATGGCCAGACCGCGGTGGTGCCCCGCTCGCGGGTCAATGCTCAGCAGGAAGCCAAGCCGATGTTCAAGTTCGGCCCGGGCACCACTCTGGATGAGATCGTCCGGGCGGTGAACCAGGTGGGCGCGGCGCCAGGCGACTTGATGGCCATCCTTGAAGCCTTGAAACAGGCCGGCGCCTTGCAGGCCGACCTGATCGTGATTTGAGGTGAGCGCCATGGATATTCGTAAGAGCGGACTGATTGGCAGCGGCGATTCCGGGTCTTACTCCGACCTCAACCGCCTGCAGCAACTGAAGGTCGGCGACAAGGACGGCGAAGCCAACGTGCGCAAAGTGGCGCAGGAGTTCGAGTCGCTGTTTCTCAATGAAATGCTCAAGTCCATGCGCAAGGCCACTGACGTCATAGGCCAGGACAACCCGCTCAATACCCCGGCCGCCAAGCAGTACCAGGACATGTATGACCAGCAGTTGGCGGTGTCCCTGTCTCGCGAGGGTGGCGGTATCGGCCTGGCCAATGTGCTGATGCGCCAGATGATGAAGAACAAGCCGGCTCATCCGAATGCGGCCACCACGACTTTGCCGGCCGCGGCGCCGGTGGCGACTCCGACGCCGATCGCTGCCGGTACCACGGCCCAGGATGGTCCGTTGAGCCGGGTCAACGGCCAGCGCCCGATGTGGGCTTCGCGGGCCCACGATCCTTTGCGCACGAGCGTGGCACATAACGACATGGTGCTGCTCAACCAGCGTCGTCTGTCCCTGCCCAGCAAGCTCACCGATCGCCTGTTGACCGGCATCGTGCCGTCGGCCGGTGCCGTCGAGGGCGGCGCACAGAACGCCGCGCCGACCCGCAACAGCCCGGCCGCCGATGCCGTGCTGCGGGGCGAGTGGCGGGTCAATCAGGGCTACGCCGCGTCCCAGGGCAAGATGCGGGTCTATGGCCGGGCCATGGCCCAGCCGCCGCTGGCACCGGCCAAGCGTGCCTTCAGTTCCGCCGACGACTTCGTCGCCACCATGCTGCCGATGGCGCAGCAGGCGGCCCAGCGTATCGGGATCGATCCGCGCTACCTGGTGGCCCAGGCCGCCCTGGAAACCGGCTGGGGCAAATCGGTGATGCGCCAGCAGGATGGCAGCAGCAGCCACAACCTGTTCGGCATCAAGGCCGGCAGCAGTTGGCAGGGTGCACAGGCCCGGGCGATCACCAGCGAGTTCCGCAACGGGCAGATGGTCAAGGAGACGGCGGCGTTCCGTTCCTACGATTCCTATCAGGACAGCTTCCACGATCTGGTGACCTTGTTGCAGAGCAACAATCGCTATCAAGAAGTGCTGAAGGTGGCCGATAAACCAGAACAGTTTGTTCGCGAGTTGCAAAAAGCCGGGTATGCAACGGACCCGGATTACGCAAGCAAGATTTCGCAGATAGCCAAGCAGATGAAGAATTACCAGAACTACGCTGCGGCTGGCGTTTCCACGAATTTATAAGGTCTGAATCATGAGTTTGCTCAATATCGGGATGTCGGGGCTGGCCGCCAGCCAAACGTCGTTGATGACCACGGGTAACAACATTGCCAACGCCGACACCGCCGGGTACTCGCGTCAGCAGACCGTGCAGGGCACCAAGGCCTCCAGCCAGAATGGCAACGTCTTCATCGGCACCGGCACCACCCTGGCGGACGTGCGCCGGGTCTATAACAGCTTCCTCGATGCCCAGTTGCGCACCGCCACCTCGCTCAACAGCGATGCCGCGGCGTTCCAGGGGCAGATCAGCCCGATCGACCAATTGCTGTCGGATAGCGGCACCGGCATGACCGGCGCCCTGACCAAGTTTTTCGCCTCGGTGCAGAACCTCAACGCCAAGCCTACCGACGAGGCTTCCCGGCAGTTGCTGCTCAGCGACACCCAGGCCCTGAGCAACCGTTTCAACTCCGTATCCAGCCAGCTCAACCAGCAGAACACCAATATCAACGGCAACCTGGCGAACATGGCGGACCAGGTCAACAAGCTGGCCAACACCGTGGCCCAGCTCAACCAGAAGATTTCCGAGCTGTCGACCAACGGCAACGGCATGCCCAACGATCTGCTCGATGCGCGTAATGAAACCGTGCGCCAGCTTTCGACCTTCATCGGCGTGCAGGTCTCGGAGCGTGGCTCCAGCGTCGACCTGTACCTGGGCAGCGGCCAGCCGCTGGTCATGGGTAACTCGGCCAATACCCTGGAAGTGGTGCAGGGCAAGAACGACCCGAGCCGCTCCGCGCTGCAGTTGAACCGGGGCTCGAGCAGCATCGATATCACCAACCTCACCACCGGTGGCGAGATCGGCGGCCTGCTGCGCTACCGCAGCGAAGTGCTGGATCCGGCGATGAACGAGCTGGGCCGCGTAGCCCTCGTGGTCGCCGACCAGATGAACAGCCTGATGGCTCAGGGCATCGACAAGAACGGTGATTTCGGCGGCAACCTGTTCAACGACATCAACAGTGCCCGGATGATCAGCCAGCGCAGCATTGGCAGTGCCAGCAACAGCGCAGGCTCGGGCAACTTCGATGTCACCATCAAGGACACCGGCAAGCTGAGCACCAGCGACTACACCGTGACCTTCAGCAGTGCCACCGACTACAGCGTCAAGCGCTCCGATGGCACCGACATGGGCAGCTTCAGCACTACCACCAGCCCGGCACCGGTGATCGATGGCTTCTCGCTGAAACTCAATGGTACGGTCGGTGCCGGTGACAGCTTCAAGATCACCCCGACCCGCAATGCCGCTACCACCATCCAGACCGAAATGACCGACCCCAAGCGCCTGGCCCTCGCGGCTCCGCTGAAGGCCGAGCTGGCTGCCGGGCTCAAGAGCTCCCTGAGCATTTCCGCGCAGCCTTCCTTGAGTGTGCCGATCGACAACTACGACGCCGCAGCCAAGCTTGAGATGCAGACCGCAATCAAGAATTCAGGCCCGGTCAAAGTGGTGTTCAATGCGCCGGCAGGCGGCAGCCAGAGCTACGACTATTTCGATGCCAAGGGCAACAAGATGGGCAGCGGCTCCATCGTTCCCGGGCAGACCAACACCCTCAACCTGCAGATCAACATGCTGGATGCCAGCGGTGCGCCGATCACCGACGGCGGCACGCCACCGGTGACCAAGACGTTCGGCGTGCAGATGACCGTGGCCGGCGCTCCCGCTGCCGGCGACAGCATGAACATCTCGGTGAACGGCGCCGGCTCTTCGGACAACCGCAACGGCCTGGCGCTGGCCGGTTTGCAGAGTAAGCAGACAGTCGATACAGGTTCTGCCAGCAAAGGCATCACCCTGGTGGACGCCTACGGCAAGCTGATCGAGAACGTCGGCGCCAAGGCCAGTCAGGGCAGCCTCGACAGCGCCGCTACCGGCACCATCCTGGCTAACGCCAAGGGCGCCCGGGACTCGCTGTCCGGGGTCAACCTGGATGATGAGACCGGCAACCTGGTCAAGTTCCAGCAGTACTACACAGCGTCGTCGCAGATCATCAAGGCTGCGCAGGAAACCTTCAGCACGCTGATCAACAGCCTTTAAGGAGTCGTAGCCCATGCGCATTTCCACCTCCCAGTTTTACGAGTCCTCGGCTACCAACTACCAGAAGAACTTTTCCAAAGTGGTCCAGAGCAGCGAAGAGGCCAGCAGCCTGGTTCGCGTCAAGACCGCTGCCGACGATCCGGTAGGTGCCGCGCGCCTGCTGCAACTGGGCCAACAGGCTTCGTTGCTGGACCAGTACAAGACCAACACCAACTCGATCAAGGCTTCCCTGGGCCAGACCGAATCGGTGATGACCAGCATCAACAACGTGCTGGCCCGCGCCAAGGAACTGGCCTCCGGTGCCGGTAACGCCGGTTACACCGACGCCGACCGCCAGGCCAATGCTTCGGAACTGGGGCAGATTGAAGAGCAGTTGCTGAGCCTGATGAACTCCCAGGACGAAAACGGCAAGTACATCTTCGGTGGCTCCAAGGATGATGTTCCGCCGTTCAGCCGCAACTCCGATGGCACCTACAGCTACAACGGTGACCAGAGCAGCCTGCAACTGCCGGTCGGCGACACCATGATGATGGCCGCCAACAGCACCGGTTGGGACGTGTTCCAGCAGGCACTGAACACCAGCCGCAGCCAGGTCACCATGACCGCGCCAGCCGTGGATGACGGGCGGATTTCCCTGTCCAACGGCCAAGTGGCCAACAACGGTGCTTACAACAGCCAATTCCGCAGCGGCGAGCCTTACACCGTGTCCTTCGTGTCGGGCACCCAGCTGAAGATCGTCGACGGCAGTGGCAACGATGTGACGGCCGAGGCCAGCAAAGGCGGTGTTTTCGGCACTGCGCCGAACCAGACCGTGAGCTTCCGTGGGGTCGACCTGAGCCTGAACGTCAACCTCAAGTCCGGTGACGACGCCAACGCCGTGCTGCCGGGGCATACCTTCACCCTGGGCTCCAAGCCGGACACCTTCAACGTGGCGCGCTCTCCGGGCAACCCGAGCATGACTCAGGTCTCGAACACCAGCATTACCGATCCGGTGGCCTACAACTCCACCTTCCCCAGTGGTTCGGCGATCCTTAAGTTCACCAGCGCTACCAATTTCGATCTGTACGCTGCGCCACTGACCGCTGATAGCAAGCCGGTGTCCTCGGGCGTGGTCGGGCCGGGCAACGTCGCCACCGCGGCGGGCGTGAGCTTCACCCTGACCGGCGCGCCTTCTCCGGCGGCCAACGATCAGTTCAGTGTGTCGGTCAACACCCACGAGACCCAGAACATACTGGATACCGTGAGCCAGCTGAAAAACGCCTTGAACACGCCAACCGCCGGCAACACCCTGGCGACCCAGAAGCAACTGGCCGACCTCGCCTCGGGGATGGCCAACCTGGCCAGTGGCATCGACCAGCTGTCCATCGGTATCAGTTCGGTGGGTGGTCGTGGTTCGGCCCTGGACACCCAGACCGAAATCAACGAAAGCCTGGCAGCTGCCAACACCAAGACCCGCTCGGCCATCAGCGACTCCGATCCGGCCGAAGTGATGACTCGCCTGACCCTGCAGCAGACCATGCTGCAAGCCTCGCAGCTGGCCTTCAGCAAGATTGCCCAACTGGGTCTGTTCAACAAGGTCTGAGTGCGTGGCGTTCGGGCTGGCGCCCGGACGCCGCGATCTTCGAGCAGCCAGCCGTCTTTTTTAAGCGGTCTTGCAGCCCTGGCATCACTGGCCAGGGCTCGCCGCTCGAGAGTTTCCCGCCGTGAGCCAAGCCCCTCTAGTCAGCATCGTCATTCCCGCCTTCAACCCACGCTTCTTCAGCCAGGCTCTGGAAAGTGCCTTGGCGCAGACCTATCAGCCACTGGAGATCGTTGTTTGCGACGACAGTCCCGGCGATGAAATCCAGCAGGTTGTACAAGGGCTGAGCGAACCCGCGCACCCGGTGCGTTACGTGCGCAACCCGCAACCTCTGGGGTTGCAGAAAAACCTGTTGCGCTGCGTGAAAGAGGCCCGGGGCGAGCTGATCAAGGTGCTTTGCGACGATGACCGGCTGTTTGCGCCGAGCATCGCCCTGCAGGCGCAAGTGCTGATCGAGCACCCTGAGGTCAATCTGGTGTTCGCACTACGGGTGTTCAACGACGAAGGCAACTCCATTCTTCCGCCGCGGATTGAAAACTGCCGCTTTGCGCCGCTCGACGTGCTGCTCAAAGGCGATGACATGCTGGCGATCTTCGAGGGTACGCGGAAAAACTTCCTCGGCAACTTCAGTGCGGCACTGATGCGTCGAGCCGACGTGCTGGAGGTACTGCCAGCCCTGATCCACAAGGGCGCCGGTTTTGTCGCCTTGCTGGACCTGGCGCTGTTCATCTGCCTGATGCGCCGCGGCAATCTGGCGGCCCTGTCCACCGTGTTGAGTTGCGAGCGCCTGTATCAGGGGCGTTTCAGCCGCACGCCGCAAGTGCTCAAGGCCGTTGCCACCGAATGGGAATGGCTATTGCGGATGCTCTCCGAGCGTTCTGGCGAGTCGGCGCCCGCTGCGGGCTGGGTGCGTTACGTTGAACTGGCGCGAGCCGCCGAGCAGCCACGGCCATGGCGTGAGCTGGGGGTGCTCCATGTGCTGGGCAATCGCAGCGCCGTGGTCAACGGTCGGGTAGGGGGCGAGAGTCAAAGCTACGAGGAGTTCTACCAGCAATGGCTGGCGGCACGTTGCCTGTCGGCGGCGGAACAGCGGTTGCTGCCGCAGCGCATCGAAAGCTGGCCGCGGCGGGTGCGGATCGTGCCGATCGTCATGGACCTGGCAGGTGATGGCGCCGCTCTCGAGCGGACTCTGGGCAGCCTGGCCGGCCAGTTGTACCCAGCTGAAACGATCGTGGTGTTGTCCACCGCTGCCGGTACAGCCGGGGAGGCTGTGCTGCGTCAACCCTTGCGGGCCGACTGGGCCGGGCAACTCAACGAACTGATCCCTCGCCTGGATACCTGTGACTGGTTCTATCTGTTGCAGTCGGGTGACCAACTGCGTGACACGGCACTGCTGGTGCTGGCCGAGCGGATCGCCAACACCCCGGCCATGCTCTGCGCCTACAGTGACGAAGGCGCATTGCTTGATGGTCAGTCAACCGAACCGGTGTTCAAGCCCGACTTCAACCTCGATTTGATGCGTGCCTACCCTTATGTCGGGCGCTCGCTGGCCTTTTCCCGCGAGCGTTTCCTGAGCGAGGGAGGCTTCGATTGCGCACGTGGCGAGCTGGCGCCCCAGGATCTGTTGTGGCGGCTGGTGGAAAATGTGGGCCCGCAAACCATCGAGCATATTGCCGATATCCAGATCGAGTCCGAGTTCCCGTTCGCAAAGTGGCTGTCCCGGCCCCAGGTCATCGAAGCCAGTGAGGGGCTGGTCGCTGCGCACTTGCAGCGCATCGGCGTGCAGTACCGGATCCGCCATGATGATTTGCCCTTGCTCAATCGCATCGACTATCAGCACGGTGCGCGGCCGCTGGTGTCGATCATCATCACCTGCGGGGATTCGCTGCCGGCCTTGCAGCGTTGCGTCGAAGGCCTGATCGAGCAGACCGCCTACAACCATTACGAGATCCTGCTGGTGGCTGCCGGCAGTCGCGACCCGGACATGGCTGACTGGCTGGCGGCCATGGGACAGTTGGGGGGCAACATGCTGCGGGTCCTGCCTTATGCCGGCCCCGCCAACCAGGCGGCCTTGACCAACAGCATTGCGGCCCAGGCTCGCGGCGACTACCTGCTGTTGCTCAGCCACGACATACGGATCTGTACCAGCGACTGGCTGGACGAGCTGCTCAACCAGGCCCAGCGTCCGGAGGTGGCTGTCGTGGGGGCGCGCATCCTTGCTACCGATGGCTCCATCCTGCATGCCGGGCAGGTACTGGGCATGTCTGGGCCCGTGGGGTCGCCGTTCATCGGCGAGGCACTGGGTGCCCGTGGTTATATGCAGCGTCTGCAGGTGGTGCAGAACTGGAGTGCGGTCAGCCGCGACTGCCTGATGATCCGCAAGGACGTGTTCGACAGTCTGGGCGGGCTGGATGAACAGAGTTTCGGCGCTGACCTGGGTGAAGCCGACCTGTGCCTGCGCGTCGATCGCGATGGCTACCTGGTTGTCTGGACCCCCCACGCCACCCTGATGCTGGCCCCGGCGGTGGCGCCACCGCAGGCGCCTGAGCAGCAGCAGATGCAGGCGGCTGAACAGGAGCGCTTCTACCGTCAGTGGCTGCCGAAGATCGCTCGCGATCCAGCCTACAATCCGGCCTTGAGCCTCGGGTTCTCCAGTTTCAGCCTGGAACCCAGCCTGCGCAACAACTGGAACCCGTTCTGCTCACGAGCCTTGCCGCTGGTGCTCGGCTTGCCGGTCAACAGCAGCGCGGTCGGGCATTACCGGGTCACCGGGCCACTGCGCGAGCTGGAAGCTGCAGGCAGGGTCATCGCCCGGGTGGCATACGAATCTCCGACCACCGTGGAAATCGAGCGTTTGTCGCCCGATACCATCGTGCTCCAGGGGCGCTACAGCGACGGCGCGGCCAGCGACATTCTGCGAATGAAGAAGTACTCCAGTGCGTTGCGGGTCTTCGAGCTCGATGATTACGTGGTCAGCGCGCCAAAGAAAAACAGCCATGCTCGCAACAAGCCGGCGAACATCGAGCAGATGCTGCGCGACGGCATTGCCCTGTGCGATCGGCTGGTGGTCACCACTCAGCCGCTGGCGGATGTCCTGTCGGACATGCACAGCGATATCAGGGTAGTACCCAATATGCTCGCCCCTGAACCCTGGGCGGGGCTGAGCAGCCGTCGCGGTACATCCAGCAAGCCGCGGGTCGGCTGGGGTGGTGGCACCAGTCACACCGGGGACCTGGAGGTCATAGCCGATGTCGTGCGTGAACTGGCCTCTGAGGTGGAATGGGTGTTCTTCGGCATGTGCCCCGATGCCTTGCGCCCTTATGTGCACGAGTTCCATCCGGCGATTGGCTTGCAGGGTTACCCGCTCAAGCTCGCCAGCCTGAACCTCGACCTGGCTCTGGCACCTCTGGAGTTCCATATTTTCAATGACTGCAAGAGCAACCTGCGGTTGCTGGAGTACGGAGCCTGCGGCTACCCGGTCATTTGCACCGACACTGAGGCCTATCGTGGCTTCCTGCCGTGCACCAGGGTTCGCAGCAACACGACCGAGGAGTGGCTGCAGGCGATCCGCATGCACCTCAGTGACCCTGTTGCCAGCTACCGCATGGGAGATGAATTGCGCGAGGCGGTACGGCGCGACTTCATGCTGGGCCCCGACAACCTGCAGCACTGGATGTGGGGCTGGTTGGCAGACTGAAGAAGCCGCTGCAAAAAAAAGCCACGCCTGCCAAGCGTGGCTTTTTTGTTTCTTGCGTGGCCTCTCGCAGTGGCGGGTGCTGCGCTCTACGCACCGATGGAACTGGCGCGTTTCCTGCAGCCTTGCTGGCAATTGTCATAAAACGAACGCTGTCGATGATCGGGTGTGTCTTCCGGCGCTCATGGGTGTAGCGCACGCGTGCGGGTAGCTTCCGGCTCGCCTGTTGTGGCTGGTGCCTGGAGTCAGGCGTAGCGTTGGCCAGGTGTTGAGCAGTTCTCAAGCCAATTCTTTGGCGCATCCAGGGGCGCAGTTGCGCTCGCGGGATGGATGAGCCGAGAGGGACATGCCGGGATCGGGTTCGTACAACATTAATGATTTGAGGTTCCAGGCGATCAGCCGGATGAGGGAATGGACAGATGTGGGTTCAAACAAAAGCAAACGAGGATGCAGCCCCAATGAGTGAGCGTTTCACTCTGGTGCTATTGACCCATGAGGCCAAGGCGCTGGCACAGCGAGCGCTGCGCTACTACAGCAGCTTTGCCTGTTCCATCCTGGTTCTGGACTCCTCGGAAAAGGCGGACGAGTCTCTGGCTCGCCAATTCCCGAAGGTGGATTACCGCCACGTGCCACAGTTTTCCCGGCAGGACCAGCAGGGCAAGCTGACTTACGGTGTGGGCCTGGTCGACACGCCTTACCTGGCGATTGCCAGCGACACCGACTTTTTGATCGCCGATGGGATTAGCGCCGCGCTTGCTTTCCTTGATGCCCACCCCGATTACGCAGTCTGCCATGGCTATGGCCTGATGTATTCGGCGCGGGTCCTGGAAACCAGCTATTACCTGCGCGATCGCAAGGGGCCCGAAGACTTCGCCGCCGCGAACGGGCGTGAGCGGATCATGAGTTTCATGGGGCATTACCTGAGCCCCTTCAATGCCGTGACCCGCACCGATGTGCTGCGCCAGTGGTACAGCCAGTTGCCACCTGCGGTGAGCGCCGAGTGGCTGGATATCGGTTACGCCTTCTTCCTGTTGGCCACTGCCAAGGCGCGGATCCTGCCGGTTCCGTTCATTGTTCGTGAGGCCAATAGGGAGGCCCTGGAGCGCACCGCCCGCATTCAGGCGTTGCTGAGCAGCAAGGATGCCGGCTCGTTGGCCCAGCATCAGCAATTTGCCGAGTTTCTTGCGACCCTGCCGCACAACTGCGAAGGCCCGGATGCGCAGCAGATGAAGCAGCTGGCGCTGGACAGCTTTGCCGCCTTGGCCGAGTGCCTTGAAAGTGGCCGTTCGCTCAAGGGTGTGATGATCTTTCGCTCCACCTGGAGCGAGGTCGGCAAGGACCCGGTGCGTGCTTTCGGCTCGGAGCAGTTTGTCGAAATGCCGTTCTACAACCAGCCGATGTTCGATCTGTTGACGCAGATCGAGTTTCTTGTGCATGCGATGCCTGCGGGGCGCCTGCAGCTCAATGAGCTGGAGGGGGTGCTGCTCAAGCAGGAGGAATTGCTGCGGGTGCACTCGAATGACACGGCGCGAACCCTTCGCAGCCGGCTGTGGGAAGCCATGGCGCTGAACCTGTTCAACTTCACCGTGGTCAAGCGCCTTGCCGAGTCGATGCGCGATACCGACGAAGTGGAGGTGTTCCGCGAACTGCAGGAGTGGGCGGCCCGCCTCAAGGCGCTGCCGGCCACCGATAGCAGCGCGTTGTTTGCCAATACCCAGTCCGGGCAGTTGTTCAGCTGGCTGGAAGGTCGTGGCCCGAAACCGGGTCAGTTCAAGTCGATCGCCCATCTGCTGGGAAGGCGCGCCGGCGGGCCGCAGTTTCAGATTCTGCTGCTCGACCTCGACGCCGACATGATCAAGTTGCAAGCCACTTTCGATTCCCTGATGGCCAACCACTGCAAGGCATTCAAGCTGGTGGTGCTGACCACCGGCGATCTGCCGGCGATGACCACGGCACAGGACACTGTGCACTTCGTCAAGGTCAGCCAGGGCAACTATATCGAGCGCCTGAATCAGCTGGTGGCGCAGTCCACAGCGCACTGGGTAGTCCTGATGGAGGCGGGTGACCAGCTCACCGCAAGCGGGCTGCTGCGGGCAAGCCTGGAGTTGCTGGGCGCCGAAGGCATCAGGGCCGTGGCGATGGATGAGGTGCAGCGGCAAGCCGATGGCACCTTGCGTCACGTGTTCCGTCCCGGAGTCAATCTGGACCTGCTGCAAAGCGCCCCCAATCTGATGGCGCGCCATTGGCTGTTGCACCGTGAAGTGCTGGTGCAGGCAGGTGGGTTCAACCGCGAGTTTGCTCGGGCCGTCGAGCTGGATCTGGTTCTGCGCCTGATCGAAGACGGCGGTCTGGCCGGCCTGGCTCATCTCGCCGAGCCGCTGCTGATCTGCCAGGCTGCGCCAGCCGGGGAAAATGCCGAGGAGCGCCAGGTACTGAGCCGTCATCTGGCCAATCGTGGGTATCGGGCTCAGGTCAGTTCTGCCCAGCCAGGGACCTACCAGATCGACTATCAACATGCCGAGCGGCCGCTGGTTTCGATCATTCTGCCGAGCCAGGACAACTTCGCCGAGCTGCAACGCTGTCTGGTGAGTGTGCTGCAACGTACCCGCTACCAGCGTTACGAGGTGCTGATTGCCGAGAACCACAGCCAGAACGCCGAACTCGATAGCTGGCTGGCCAGCCTGGAACGCCAGGGGGAGCGGATCCGGGTGTTGCGCAGCGGCCAGCGGGTGAGCACTTCGGCACTGCACAATGCAGCCTGCGCTGAAGCCAAGGGGGAGTACCTGCTGCTGCTTTCGGCCGATGCCGAAGTGGTCAATGCCAACTGGATCGACAGCCTGCTCAACCAGGTACAGCGGCCGGAGATCGGGATTGTCGGCGCCAAGCTGGTGAATGAGCGCGGCATGACCACCCAGGCGGGCCTGATCCTCGGCCTCAATGGCCAGCTGGGCGCAGCCTTCGCCGGAGAGGCCAAGGATGCTCCGGGCTACATGAACAGCCTCTGGGTGGAGAAGAACTACTCGGCGGTTTCCGGCGTCTGCCTGATGATCGCCAAGGCGTTGTTCGAGGCCGTAGGTGGTTTGGACGAGGAGCATTTCGACCAGGCCTTCGCCGATGTCGATCTGTGCCTGAAGGTGGCCGATGCCGGTTATCTCACCGTCCTGACTCCGCAAGCGCAGGTCATGCATCCCGGCACCCTGGCGCAAGATCCACAGGCCTTGGCAGCCCTGAAAGACAAATGGGCGGCGCGCTTTGCGCAGGATACGGCCTACAACCAGAACCTGGCGTTGACTGGCAAGGGCTTTGCCCTGGGGGCCGCGAGCGCGGTGAACTGGAACCAGTTGCTGGGATAAGGAATCAATGATGTTCAATGGCAAATCCATTTTCATTTCCGGTGGCACCGGCTCCTTCGGGCGCAACTTCATTCGACGCCTGCTGGAGCAGTATCAGCCCAAGCGGGTCGTGGTGTTCTCTCGCGATGAGCTCAAGCAGTACGAGATGCAGCAGACCTTCAATGCGCCCTGCATGCGTTACTTCCTCGGCGATGTTCGCGATGCCGAGCGCTTGCGCCAGGCGATGCGGGGTATCGACTATGTGGTGCATGCCGCGGCGCTGAAACAGGTGCCGGCGGCCGAATACAACCCCACGGAGTGCATTCGCACCAACGTCAATGGCGCTGAAAACATCATTGCTGCGGCCATCGACAACGGGGTACAGAAGGTCGTTGCCTTGTCCACCGACAAGGCTGCGAGCCCGATCAACCTGTATGGCGCCACCAAGCTGCTGTCGGACAAGCTGTTCGTGGCGGCGAACAACATCGCGGGTGAGCAGGCCACTCGATTTGCCGTGGTGCGCTATGGCAACGTTGCAGGCTCCCGAGGCTCAGTGGTGCCGTTCTTCAGCCAGCTGATTGCCCAGGGCGCAACGGAGCTGCCCATTACCGATGAGCGCATGACCCGCTTCTGGATCACCCTGGACCACGGGGTGCAATTTGTTCTGGACAGCTTCGCGCGGATGCACGGCGGGGAGATTTTCGTGCCGAAGATTCCGTCGATCCGCATCGTCGATCTGGCCTTGGGGATGGCCGCGCACTTGCCACACAAGCAGGTGGGGATTCGTCCGGGAGAGAAGCTCCATGAGTTGATGGTGCCTCTGGATGATGCGCGCATGACCCTGGAGTTCGACGATCACTACACGATCCAGCCCTCCATCCGCTTTACCAGCGTCAACGTTGATTTTGCCGTGGACGGCAAGGGCGAGCGGGGCGTTTCTGTGGCCGAGGATTTCGAGTATCGCTCCGATACCAATCCGGACTTTCTGTCGGTCGGGCAGATAGCCGAACTGCACACCAGGATCGCACCATGATTCCCTATGGTCGCCAAAGCCTTGACCAGGAAGATATCGACGCCGTGCTGGGGGTCTTGCACTCCGACTGGTTGACCCAGGGGCCAGCAATCGAGTCTTTCGAGCAGGCAATGGCGACCGTCTGCAAGGCGGCCTATGGCGTAGCGGTGTGCAACGCCACTGCCGCCTTGCATATTGCTTGCCTGGCGGCGGGCCTGGGGCCGGGTGATAGGTTATGGACCACTCCTAACACATTCCTCGCGTCGGCCAACTGTGGTCGTTACTGTGGTGCGGATGTGGACTTTGTCGATATCGATCCGCGGACCTGGAACCTCGACGCCGAGGCATTGGCCCTCAAGCTGCAAGCGGCCGAGGCCAACGGGGCACTGCCCAAGGTGGTGATCGCGGTGGCGTTCTCGGGGCAGAGCTGTGATATGCGACGCCTGGCGGAACTGGCCGAGCGTTATGCCTTCACCTTGATCGAGGATGCCTCCCACGCGGTGGGCGCCAGCTATGCGGGGCGTCCGGTTGGCTGTGGAGAATTCGCGGCGATGACGGTGTTCAGCTTTCATCCGGTGAAGATCATCACCAGTGCCGAAGGTGGAATGGTCATGACCAATAGCCCGGAGCTGGCGGATCATCTGCGTCGTCTGCGTAGCCATGGCATGACCCGCGACCCGGCGCAGATGGTGGGCCAGAGCCATGGCCCATGGTATTACCAGCAGGTCGAACTGGGCTTCAACTACCGCATGACCGATCTTCAGGCGGCGCTCGGGCGTTCGCAGTTGAATAAGCTACCGGGCTTTTTACAACGCCGGCGTTATCTTGCAGAGCGTTATCAGCATCTGTTGCAGAGCCTGCCGTTGAGCCTGCCCCAGGCTCAACCTGATGCTCACTCGGCCTGGCACCTGTATGTCGTGCGCTTGCAACTCCAGCACATCAAGCACTCGCACCGTGAGGTCTTCGAGGGGCTGCGCAAGGCTGGGATCGGAGTCAACCTGCATTACATCCCAGTGCACCTGCAACCCTACTACCGGGATCTGGGTTTTGCTGAGGGTGATTTCCCCGAGGCGGAGCGTTATTACGCCCAGGCCGTCAGCTTGCCGATGTATCCCGGGCTGACGGATGACCAGCAGGACTACGTTGTACAGCAATTGCGACATTGGATTCAGGAACTGTAGCGCCATGAGCTCGATCGCGATTATCCCCGCCCGAGGTGGAAGCAAGCGAATTGCGAGGAAGAACCTCAAGCCCTTCGATGGCGTGCCGATGCTCGCCCGTTCTATCGATAAGGCGCTGGGTTCGGGGTTGTTCCAGCGCGTGGTGGTCAGCACCGACGATCCCGAGATCGCCGAGCTGGCCATTGCCTGTGGCGCAGAGGTGCCTTTTGTCCGACCGCAGGCTCTGGCGGATGACTTCACCGGCACTGCGGCGGTGATCGTGCATGCCTTGCAAGCGTTGCGGGAGCTGGGGCAGCAATTCGAATATGCCTGTTGCATCTATGCCACCGCCCCCCTGTTGCAACTGCGTTTTTTGCGCCAGGGGCTGGCGTTGCTGGAGCAGCATCAGGACAGGTCGTTTGCCTTTTCGGTGTGCAGTTTTGGTTTTCCGGTGCAACGGGCGCTGACGCTCGACGAGCAGGGCGCTCTGGGCGCGCTGTATCCGGAGTTCAGTCAGGCCCGTTCCCAGGATTTGCCCGTGGCCTATCAGGATGCGGCGCAGTTCTACTGGGGTAGAAGCCAGGCCTGGCTGGAGGGGGAGGCGTTGTTCTCTTCTCGCAGCTTGCCGGTGATCCTGCCGCGTCACCTGGTGCAGGATATCGACACCGACGAGGATTGGCGGCGGGCGCAATACCTGTACGCCGCGCTCAAGGCCGCAGGAGAGCTGGAGTGAGGGTGCTGATCCGGGCTGACGCCTCGCCGGCGATCGGCAGCGGCCACGTGGCCCGCTGCCTGACCCTGGCTCAGGTGTTGCGCCAGCAGGGGGCCGAAGTTGCATTCGCCTGCCGTCGCCTGCCCGGCAATCGCTTGGCGGCCTTGCAAGCTGAAGGTTTTCCGACCTTTGCACTGCCTGAGTTCTATACCGATGAGAATCCTCGGTTGGGTATCGAAGCACCCTTGCCCTGGCAGGCCGATATCGCGGCACTGCAGGAAGCCCTGGTAGATCAGCCGGCCTTCGACTGGGTGCTGGTGGATCACTACGGCCTTGATCATCAGTGGCAAAGCGCCGCTCGCCGATGGGCGCCGCGGATCGCCGCGATCGATGATCTGGCCAACCGCCGGCATGCCGCAGATCTGTTGCTGGACCAGAACTTCAGTGGTTCGGCCGAGGCGTATGCCGGGTTGTACGGCGCACAGTGCCGGACCTTGTTCGGGCCGCACTTTGCCTTGCTGCGTGAGGAGTTCCGGCGCCCTCCGATCCTGATTCGGCCGCAGGCCCGGCGGCTGCTGGTGAACTTTGGAGGTTTCGATGCTGCCGGCCAGACCCACAAGGCCATGCTGGCGCTGGCGGACCTGCATGAACTGCAGGTGGATTTTGTTGCTGGCAGTGGCAACCCGGATTGGCAGGCCATGCAGATGCTGGCAGCAGACCGGCCGAACTGGCACTTGCACAGTTATGTGAACGACTTCGCCGGGTTGCTGGCCGAAGCAGACCTGTGCCTGGGGGCCGGGGGCGGTACCAGTTGGGAGCGTGCGGTGCTGGGCGTGCCTACGTTGTGCATCACCGTGGCCGGCAATCAGCAGGCCAATGCCCGGCTGTTGGCTGAAGCGGGTGCCCACTTGTACCTGGGACCTTGTGAACAGGTGGAAGTCGGACAACTGCGCGATGCCGTGAAGCTCATGCTGGGCAACCCTGGGCTGCGCCATAGCCTGGCTGCTCGTGCCCGGAAACTGGTCGATGGCCTGGGCTCGCAGCGGGTGGCCGCGGCGCTGTTCGCGGCGGCAGTTCGTCTGCGACCGGCGACCCTTGACGATGCCCGGCTGCTATTTGACGGGCGCAATAGTGATCTGGTCAGGCGCTGGTCGCAGCAGCCCGAGGCCATCGACTGGTGGAACCATGTGCAGTGGCTGGAGGCCTGTCTGAGCGACCCACAGTGTTTGCTGCTGATCGCCGAGTTGCCAGATGGCCCTCTGGGAATGCTGCGTTATGACCGGGAGGGAGGGCTGGCCGAGGTGTCGATCTACCTGTTTGCCGGACGCTTCGGCCTAGGCTGGGGGCAGGTTCTACTGGAGCAGGGGGAGGCCTGCCTGCTGCGCCATTGGCCCGATGTGCAGCGCCTGCGGGCACAGGTCCTGTCGAATAACCAAGTGTCGCTGAGTTTGTTTCGCCGGGCTGGCTATCGCCAAGGCGCCTGCGAATTCACCCGTATGTTGAAGGAACATCTGGATGACTAGTTTCAAGATTGGCTCGCGCTTCGTGGGCGCCGGCCATGGGCCGTTGATCATTGCGGAGATGAGCGGCAACCATAACCAGTCGCTGGATGTGGCCTTGCAGATTGTCGAGGCAGCGGCCAGGGCCGGTGCCCATGCACTGAAGTTGCAGACCTATACCGCCGACACCATGACGCTGGACCTCGCTCAGGGCGAGTTCTTCATCAAGGACCCGGACAGCCTCTGGGCTGGATCATCGCTCTACCAGCTGTACCAACAGGCCCACACACCCTGGGAATGGCATCAGCCGATCTTTGCCCGGGCCAAGGCCCTGGGCATGCTGGCCTTCTCCACGCCATTCGATGAGAGCGCCGTGGATTTCCTGGAAAGCCTCGACGTTCCGGCCTACAAGATCGCCAGTTTTGAAAACACCGACCTGCCGTTGATTCGCCGGGTGGCCGCTACCGGCAAGCCGCTGATCATCTCCACTGGCATGGCCAGCATTGCCGAGCTGGACGAAAGTGTCCGGGCTGCACGACAGGCGGGTTGCCGCGATCTGGTGCTGCTCAAGTGCACCAGCACCTATCCTGCATCACCGACCAACAGCAATCTGCTGACCATTCCTCATCTGCGGGAGTTGTTCGGCTGTGAGGTGGGCTTGTCCGATCACAGCATGGGTGTTGGTGTGTCCGTGGCGGCGGTGGCGTTAGGTGCCACAGTGATCGAGAAACATTTCACCCTGGATCGAGCTGCCGGTGGGGTCGACGCCAGCTTCTCTCTGGAGCCTGCAGAGATGGCCAGCCTGGTGCTGGAAACCGAGCGGGCCTGGCAGGCCATGGGGCGGGTCAGCTATGGCGCCACCCAGGCCGAGAGCAAATCGCTGGTTTACCGCCGGTCGCTGTATGTCACCCAAGACATGCAGGCCGGAGAGCTGTTCAGCGCCGACAACGTGCGGGCCATCCGTCCCGGGCTGGGGCTCGCTCCCAAGCACTATGACGCCCTGCTTGGCCGTCGCGCGCGCCAGGCCCTGAAGCGCGGCACCGCGCTGGACTGGGCATTCGTCGAGTAGCCCTTTGTATGGCAGTTTCGGCAAAATAGCGTGACCTGTGAGTCATAACGTGCATCTTCACTGTATTGTATCGCCCGGGAAGATGGCGCCAGCCCTGTGTGACAGGTCCAGTGATAGCCCTTGGTTCTTCCCGATACCGCCGTGTTTCGGCGCAAGTATCTGTGTTTTTTCGGCAGCCCCTGCTCGGTCATCGCGCGGGGGTATTGAGCTGTTTATTATTGGGAAGCCGTAATGATTGGCATAAAAAGCATTGCGAGCTACGTGCCTGTAGCCGGCGTGGACAATTACGCACAAGGTGCAAAATTCGCCAAGGATGAAGAGTTCATCCTGGGCAAGATCGGTTCGGCCTTCCTGCCGCGCAAAGACGCCGGGCAAGAAACCTCCGATCTGTGTGTCGAAGCAGTCAATGCATTGTTTGCCGCTAACCCGGAACTCAAGCGCGAAGCCATCGATGTGTTGATCGTGGTTACCCAGAACGGTGACGAAGAAGGTTTGCCTCACACTGCGGCGATCGTACAGGACAAGCTGGGCCTGCCCACCACCGTCGCGGCCTTTGATATTTCCCTGGGTTGCTCCGGGTACGTCTACGGCATCTATGCCATCAAGGGGTTCATGGAAGCTGCTGGCCTGAAGAATGGCCTGCTGGTCACCGCTGACCCTTACTCGAAGATTGTCGATCCCGAAGATCGCAATACCACCATGCTGTTCGGTGACGCCGCCACGGCCACCTGGCTGGGCGAGGACGCCACCTGGCAGCTGGGCAAGGCCAAGTTCGGTACCGATGGCTCGGGGGCTCCGCACCTGAAGGTCACCGATGGTGTGTTCTTCATGAACGGCCGCCAGGTGTTCAACTTCGCTCTGCTGAAAGTGCCGGCACACCTGCACGAGTTGCTGGATGAGTCGGGGCTGAAGTCTGACGATATCGATGCCTTCTGCATTCACCAGGGCAGCGCGGCGATCGTCGATGCGGTGGCCCGGCGTTTCGAAGGCAACCCCGACAAGTTCATCAAGGACATGGTGGAGACCGGCAATACCGTGTCCTCCAGCATTCCGCTACTGCTGGAAAAGCACATGTTCGATTCCAGTTGGAAGCGCGTTGCCCTCAGTGGCTTCGGCGTTGGTCTGTCCTGGGGATCGGCCATCATCTACCGCTCCTGAGTTTCAGCTCGCAGCGGCACAGATAGCGCTCAAGGTGTAATCTTGAGCGCTATTTTTTTGCACGAGTGATAAGCGAGGCGGCATGAGCGACAGCTTTGAACACAACGCCCGGGTGATTGGCGAGCGCTGGCCGGCGCTGCTGGCACGGGTGCAGGCTGAGGATGCTGCTGTGCTGCAGGCGGATCTGGTGGAAGGCCTTGGCTCGACACTGAGCATTGGCGGGGTCCAGCTGACCAGTCGCCATGATCGCAGTCGCGAGGCTCAGGTCCAGGCCGCCAGCCTGCCTGAGGCGGCGGTATTGCACCTTTACGGCTGTGGCTTGGGTGACCTGCAAATGGCGTTGCTGCAGCGGCCGGGGCTGGAGCGTCTGTATGTGCACATTCTCAATGGCGCACTGTTCAAGCTGGTGCTGCAAGTGCTGGAACAGCAGGCCTGGCTGGCTGATCCACGGGTCGAGTTGTTGTATGCCGGCGACCTGCCGGAGATTGCATTGCCGTTTTTCGCCCTGCCGGCCGAGCTGGTGCTGGCCGATGACTACAACGCGAAGATCCGCGATCGGTTGATCAGCGAGACTCATCTGTCCTTCAATAATCGTTTGTTTGCCGCAGATACAGCGGATATCGCCGAGCGCCTGGCTGCCATTGAGCCTTGGGTTGGGATGGATCGCGATATTGCCGAGCTGTTTGATCGCCATCCCGGGAGTGAAGTCTTTGTTATCGCTACGGGGCCGAGCCTGGAGCATCACTACGCGGCATTGCGCGCCGTGTCCGGCCAGGCGCAGCGGCCGCTGCTGATCTGTGTCGACACGGCATACCAGCCGCTGCTCAAAGAGGGCATCCGGGTGGACCTGGTGGTGAGTGTCGACCAGCGAATTTCCACCCGGCACCTGCCTGCTCAAGGCAGTGACGGCACCGCTCTGGTGTATATGCCGCTGGCGGACCCGCAGGTACTCGAGGGCTGGCTCGGGCCGCGGTATGTGGCCTATTCCTCCAGCCCGGTGTTCCAGGCATTGCGCCAGCGCATACCCCGGGCAAAGCTGCATGCCGGTGGCAGCGTGATTCATCCGGCCGTGGATCTGGCGGTGAAGATGGGAGGGCGACGGATCACCCTGTTTGGTGCGGACTTCGCGTTCCCCATGAACCGTACCCATGCCGGTTGGCATGACGGCGATCTTGGCCCGCAACTCGGCGCGGCCCGACACTGGGTGCTGGATGGGCATGGGCAGCGAGTCAAGACCCAGCTTAATTTCCGCAGCTACCTGTGCGAACTGGAGCGCTATATCAGCAGTCAGCCTGAGGTGGCGTTTTTCAATACCAGCCGTGATGGCGCGATGATCCTCGGTACCACCTTTCACCCGGATTTTGCTCAATGAATCAGCTAGAGCCTGTGTTTTCCCGAGCCAGAGAAGTCGCCGATCTGTTTCGTCTGGGGCGTGATGTCGAGGCGGTGGGTGTCATGGTTGAGCTGTTCGATCCCATCCAGTCGTTGGTGGATGGAGCTGCGCTGCCTGTCCAGCAGGATTGGGCGAAATTGCTGACCCTGATGCTGGCATGCCAGGAAGGGCAGGACTGGTTGGGATTGGCCGACTATCTGGAGTACGAGCTGCTGGACTGGTTGCAGGTCGAGTTTGGTGGATGAGGGGGCGGCAGGCTGGGCGAGTGTTTTGGATGGGGATTTTCTGGCGTCAGTTTTTCGTTCGGTGTCGGCTTAACCCCTTGTTTTTCAAGGGATGGCCGGGTGATGGCAAATATTTTTGAAAAAGCCCTAAAGCAACTTGCATTACCGACGATAACTATTACGAAGGTTCTCTAGGCCATTACCCGGCGGTTGCCAGGGCCGGAAGCCGCAGTACCCAACCAACGAGGAATTCGTCATGGCTTTAACAGTAAACACTAACGTCACGTCGTTGAACGTTCAGAAAAACCTGAACCGCGCTTCCGACGCTCTGTCGACTTCGATGACTCGCCTGTCTTCCGGCCTGAAGATCAACAGCGCAAAAGACGACGCCGCCGGCCTGCAGATCGCTACCCGCATGACTTCGCAGATCCGTGGTCAGACCATGGCGATCAAAAACGCCAACGACGGTATCTCCATCGCCCAGACCGCTGAAGGCGCGATGCAAGAATCCACCAACATCCTGCAGCGTATGCGTGAACTGGCTGTTCAGTCGCGAAACGACTCCAACGGTACTCAAGACCGCGTTGCTCTGAACAAAGAATTTGCTCAGATGTCGGACGAGCTGACTCGTATCGCCAAGTCGACCAACCTGAACGGCAAGAACCTGATCGACGGTTCCGCTGGCACCATGACCTTCCAGGTTGGTTCCAACACCGGTTCCACCAACCAGATCACCATCACCCTGGACAGCGGCTTCGACGCTGCCACCCTGGGCGTTGACTCCGGTACCATCAACATCACCGGTAACGACAGCACCACTGCCGAGACCAACACCAAGGCCGCGATGGACGCCATCGACAAGGCTCTGGCTACCATCAACTCCAGCCGTGCGGACCTCGGTGCTGCCCAGAACCGTCTGACCAGCACCATCTCCAACCTGCAGAACATCAACGAAAACGCCAGTGCTGCACTGGGTCGCGTACAAGATACCGACTTCGCTGCTGAAACTGCCCAGCTGACCAAGCAGCAAACTCTGCAACAAGCTTCGACCGCAGTTCTGGCCCAGGCCAACCAACTGCCATCCGCTGTACTGAAACTGCTTCAGTAATAGCTGGCTAAGCTTTGGCGGGGGAGTGCGCTGGTCGTGCTCTCTCGCTTTTTTACTTTAAGAGGTGATGGACATGGATATGAGCGTGAAGCTGAACTTGTCTTATCCAGCGGCCAAGCCGGTGACGCCTGTCGCTGACAAGCCCGTGGAGAAGCCTCGAGAGGTCGTTCCTGCAGTTGCCAAAACCGCAGCTCAGGACAGTAAGAAAGAAGCTCGGACCGAGCAGGAAAAGTTGAAAATGGCCGTTCAGGAAATTGAAAAGTTCGTCCAGTCGGTCAAGCGCAATCTAGAGTTCTCGATCGACGAGCCTTCCGGAAAGGTCGTGGTCAAAGTCATTGCCAGTGATTCGGGTGAAGTGGTTCGCCAGATCCCCAATGAAGAAGTGCTGAAACTGGCCAATAGCTTGAATGATGCGAGTAGTCTGTTGTTCAGTGCCAAGGCCTGACAGCTGGCATGAAAATTGTTGCTGGTTACGTTTGAGCGCTGTTGTGGTCAAAAGACTGGCGGCACACTGAAGGGAGAGACACATGGCAAGTCCAATTCTACCGGGTACCGGCTTGGGTTCCGGCCTCGACACCGGTGCTATCGTCAAGGCGTTGGTAGCTGCTGACAAGGCGGCCAAGCAAGGTCAGATCGATCGCGCGACCACCACCAATAGCGCCAGCATTTCTGGTATCGGGACATTGCAGTCGTTGTTGTCGACCTTCCAGAGCACGCTGTCGGTTGCTGGGCTGGGAAGCTCTGTGAATCCCGCCTTTGCCGGTTTCGCTGCGACCTCCAGCGACAGCAAGACCGTAGACGCCACCGCAGACAACTATGCGGTTGCCGGCAAATACTCGGTTACCGTCAAAAATCTTGCAACTTCGTCAAAAGTGGCCAGTGCGGCTTTTAGCGGAGGAAATACCAGTGCCATTCCGAGTGGTACGTTAAACATCACTCAAAATGGCATTAACTACCCGTTGACCGTCGGCGCCAATGCGACGCTGCAATCGGTGCGTGACTCGATCAACGCCGATTCGAAGATGAACATGGCCGGGCTCAGCGCGAACATCGTGACCGACTCGTTCGGATCGCGACTGGTGATCGGCTCCGAAAAGACCGGTGCGGGCACCGACATTTCTGTCAGCGGTATTGCCGGTTTGGAGATCGATGGCACTCAGTCGATGTCGAGTGATACCAATCCGGCTTCCGCCGCCTCATCCGGCAATATCGGTGGGCTGGCCAAGGACGCGGTTTTCAGCGTCGACGGCATGCAACTGACCAGCAAGACCAATACAGTCACGCAGGCCATTTCCGGTCTTAAGCTCAATCTGGTTGCGCCAACCACCACGCCGATCACCGTGACAGTTGCCACAAACACTGAGGGTCTTAAGACCTCGATCCAGAAGTTTGTCGACGCCTATAATGCCGTGGCCAACGGCATTACTACGCTGACCAAGCCTTCCCTGGATGACAGTGGCAACCCGACCATCCCGGCACAGCTCACTGGTGACTCGCTGCCTCGTTCGATTCTGGCGGCTATTCGTGCACCACTGTCCGAAACGGGCGCCGGCGACAAGTTGACAGTGCTGGCGCAGTTGGGGATCACCACCAACCAGAAGACCGGTGCACTGGATTTCGACGACAAGAAATTCACGGCTGCCATGACCGACAAGAAGCTCGGTGGTGAAGTGCAGAAGCTGTTTACCGGTGATGGTACCAACCCGGGTCTGCTGGAACGCATGACTAACGCGATCAAGCCGTTTACCCAGGGTGTGGGTAGCATGACCGAAGGGATCCTGACCACTCGTACCAAGACCCTGGATATCACCAAGAAAAAGCTCAGTGATCAACAGGATGCCCTGGATCGCCGGGTGGCTACCCTGACAGCGGTGCTGACCAAGAAGTACAACGACATGGACACCCTGGTGGGCAAGCTGAAGGCCACTGCCAGCAATATCACGTCGATGTTTGAAGCCTTGACCGCACAGCAAAAAGGCTGATATTCACTCAGCGCCAAAAGCCCGGCAGTGTTTTTCAGCGCTCCGGGCTTTTGTATTTGGCCTAAAGTTTTTTGACGTTGCGTCGATATATTGCTTATACGAACCCTTGAGTTTTGAAGAGGTATTACATGAATCCGATGTTAGCCCTTCGGCAGTACCAGAAGATCGGTGCGCAGGCGCAGACCTCCGAAGCCAGTCCCCATCGTCTGGTGCAGATGCTGATGGAAGGCGGCCTGGATCGTATCGCTCAGGCCAAGGGGGCGATCGAGCGCAAGGATATCGCCAACAAAGGCATATTCATCAGCAAGGCCATCGGCATCATTGGTGGTCTGCGTGAAGGTCTGGACCTGGAAAACTCCCTGGATACCCTGGGGGATCTGGACAGTCTGTATACCTACATGATGAAGCGCCTGGCTGAAGCCAATATCAAGACCGATCCGAAGATTCTCGATGAGGTCGCCGGTCTGCTGCGTACGGTCAAGGATGGCTGGGATGCCATTGCCGCACCGGGTCCGCAGTTTTAAGGAGGAACACCATGAGTGCTGTCCTGCAACGCATTGAAGAAACCCGTGAGGCGCTGGTCGGCGCCCTGGCCGAACGCAACTGGCAAGCCATTGGCGAGCTGGATCTGGCGTGCCGTTCATGCATGGAGGACGTGCTCAGCGAGGCTGAGGTTGACGAGGCGGCACTGCGCGACAATCTGGAGGAGTTGTTGGGGGTCTACCGGCAGCTGCTTGAGGTAGCAACAGGGGAGCGCCAGGCGATAGTCGACGAGATGTCGCAGATCCAGCAAGCACAGAACGCGGCAAAGGTTTACCATTTGTTCGGTTGATGTTGAGTTAATCCCGAACACTGCGCGCCATAAATTTGACTGTGCACGCTTTTTTGACTTAACTAGTGGCTGTTTTCAGATTTCAGGCGTCTATAAGGCAGAAAATGCCTACAAGCGCGTCTAGCTTGCCCCTTATCTGGGCATTGAGTTGACTAGGGAAGTTGCTATTGCATGTGGCGTGAAACCAAAATTCTGCTGATCGATGACGATAGCGTGCGCCGCCGCGACCTGGCGGTGATTTTAAATTTTCTTGGCGAAGAAAATTTACCCTGCGGTAGCCATGACTGGCAGCAGGCTGTCGGCTCTTTGTCGTCAAGTCGCGAAGTAATTTGCGTCCTCATCGGGACCGTAAATGCTCCTGGTGCACTTCTGGGCCTGTTAAAGACACTCTCAACCTGGGATGAGTTCCTTCCAGTGCTGTTGATGGGCGAAAATTCTTCCATTGATCTGCCTGAAGACCAGCGTCGTCGTGTGCTTTCCACCCTGGAAATGCCTCCCAGCTACAGCAAGTTGCTGGACTCCCTGCACCGGGCTCAGGTCTATCGTGAAATGTACGATCAGGCCCGTGAGCGCGGTCGTCACCGTGAACCCAATCTTTTCCGCAGCCTGGTAGGCACCAGTCGCGCCATCCAGCATGTGCGGCAGATGATGCAGCAGGTGGCGGATACCGACGCCAGCGTGCTGATCCTTGGCGAGTCGGGAACAGGCAAGGAAGTGGTAGCGCGCAACCTGCACTATCACTCCAAGCGGCGCGACGCGCCTTTCGTGCCGGTCAATTGCGGCGCCATTCCGGCAGAGCTGCTGGAAAGTGAGCTGTTTGGCCATGAAAAGGGTGCGTTCACCGGTGCTATCACCAGTCGTGCCGGGCGTTTCGAGCTGGCCAATGGCGGCACCCTGTTCCTCGACGAAATTGGCGATATGCCACTGCCGATGCAGGTCAAGTTGTTGCGGGTGCTGCAGGAGCGCACGTTCGAGCGCGTGGGCAGCAACAAGACCCAGGGTGTTGATGTGCGAATCATCGCTGCCACCCATAAGAACCTGGAAAGCATGATCGAGGTAGGCAGTTTCAGGGAGGATCTGTACTACCGCCTCAACGTGTTCCCCATTGAAATGGCGCCGCTGCGTGAGCGAGTGGAAGACATTCCGCTGCTGATGAATGAGCTGATTTCGCGAATGGAGCACGAGAAGCGCGGTTCTATACGCTTCAACTCTGCCGCCATCATGTCGCTGTGCCGGCATGGCTGGCCGGGTAACGTTCGTGAGCTGGCCAACCTGGTGGAGCGCATGGCGATCATGCATCCCTATGGTGTGATTGGCGTCGTCGAGTTGCCGAAGAAGTTCCGCTATGTGGATGACGAAGACGAGCAGTTGGTGGACAGCCTGCGCAGCGATCTGGAAGAGCGCGTAGCGATCAACGGTCACGCGCCAGACTTCGCCGCCACGGCCATGCTGCCGCCGGAAGGCCTGGACCTGAAGGACTACCTCGGCAGCCTGGAGCAAGGGCTGATCCAGCAGGCGCTGGACGACGCCAATGGCATCGTGGCGCGGGCCGCAGAGCGTTTGCGCATCCGTCGCACCACCCTGGTGGAGAAGATGCGCAAGTACGGTATGAGTCGTCGTGAAGGTGATGAACAGGCGGATGATTGACGCCGATTTTTCAAGTCTTTGAAAACTGGGTGGTTTTTTTTAGGCACGGGTATTGCTAAGTCTCTTGCAACGTTCCGTTTAACTGACGGTCAGCCACGCGAGAGTGCACGATGCCCCAAGCCGCCCAGATGTCTCCTGCCCCTGATGCACAGGGGCAATCGTCGTCCGTAGAGCAGGCAAGCCGGCTAGGTCTTGAGCAGGCCTTCGCCTTGTTCAACCAGATGTCGAGCCAACTTACTGACTCCTACAGCATGCTTGAGGCCCGGGTGACCGAGCTCAAGGGCGAGTTGGCGGTGGTCAGCGCCCAGCGCATGCAGGAGCTGGCGGAAAAGGAGCGTTTGGCCAACCGTCTGCAGAACCTGCTGGACCTGTTGCCGGGCGGGGTCATCGTGATTGATGGTCATGGCATCGTCACCGAGGCCAACCCGGCAGCCTGCGAGCTGCTGGGGCTGCCGCTGGAAGGGCAGTTGTGGCGCAACATCATCGCCCGCAGCTTTGCCCCTCGCGAAGACGATGGCCATGAAATTTCCCTGCGCGACGGTCGACGCCTGTCGATTGCCACGCGCTCGCTGGATGCCGAGCCCGGGCAGTTGGTGCTGCTCAATGACTTGACTGAAACCCGTCATCTGCAAGACCAGTTGGCCCGTCATGAGCGTCTGTCCTCCCTGGGCAAGATGGTTGCCTCCCTGGCTCACCAGATCCGCACGCCGTTGTCGGCGGCCCTGCTGTACGCCAGCCATCTCACTGAGCAGGAACTGCCGGTCGCTACCCATCAGCGCTTTGCCGGGCGGCTCAAGGAACGTTTGCACGAGCTGGAACATCAAGTGCGCGACATGCTGGTGTTCGCCCGTGGCGAATTGCCCTTGACCGATCGCCTGACGCCCAAGTCGCTGTTGCAGTCGTTGCAGGCCGCGGCCCTGACCCATGTGCAGGACGTTGCCGTGCGCTGGCAGTGCGATAGCCACCACGGTGAGTTGCTGTGCAATCGCGACACTCTGGTGGGCGCCTTGCTCAATCTGATCGAGAACGCGGTGCAGGCCAGTGCCGGCGCGGCGCGACTCAAGGTGCACCTGTACAGCCGCGGCGACACCTTGCGGCTGTGCATCAGTGACAGTGGCAGTGGTATCGACGCCGCGGTCCTGGAGCGCCTGGGAGAGCCGTTCTTCACCACCAAGCCCAATGGAACCGGGCTGGGCCTGACGGTGGTCAAGGCGGTAGCCCGTGCTCATCAGGGAGAATTGTCGCTGCGCTCGCGTCCTGGGCGCGGTACTTGTGCGCTGGTGACACTGCCTCTGTTCTCCAGCGTGCATGGAGTGGAGTGAAGGTAATGGCAATCAAGGTTCTACTGGTTGAAGACGACCGCTCATTGCGCGAGGCCCTGGCGGATACCCTGCTGCTGGCCGGTCATGACTACAAGGCTGTCGGCAGTGCTGAGGAAGCATTGGAGGCTGTGGCCGCGGAGCCCTTCAGCCTGGTGGTCAGCGACGTCAACATGCCGGGCATGGACGGTCATCAATTGCTTGGCCTGCTGCGAGTCCGCCAGCCACAACTGCCGGTGTTGCTGATGACTGCCCATGGCGCCGTCGAGCGTGCCGTGGACGCCATGCGCCAGGGGGCGGCCGATTATCTGGTCAAGCCTTTCGAACCGCGGGCCCTGCTGGACCTGGTGGCGCGCCATGCCTTGGGCGGCCTGGGTGTTGGCGAGGATGAGGGGCCTGTGGCCTTCGAACCGGCCAGCGCTCAGTTGCTGGAGCTGGCGGCGCGGGTGGCCCGCAGTGATTCCACGGTGCTGATTTCCGGTGAATCCGGCACTGGCAAGGAGGTACTGGCACGCTATATCCATCAGCATTCCCATCGAGTCAATCAGCCGTTTATCGCCATCAACTGCGCGGCCATCCCGGACAACATGCTCGAAGCCACTTTGTTCGGGCACGAAAAGGGCTCTTTCACAGGGGCCATCTCTGCCCAGCCCGGCAAGTTCGAGCAGGCCGATGGCGGCACCATCCTGCTGGACGAGATTTCCGAAATGCCTCTGGGCTTGCAGGCCAAGCTGCTGCGGGTCTTGCAGGAGCGCGAAGTGGAGCGGGTGGGTGCGCGCAAGCCGATCACCCTGGATATCCGCGTGGTCGCCACCACCAACCGCGATCTGGCGGGGGAGGTAGCGGCCGGTCGTTTCCGCGAGGACTTGTATTACCGTTTGTCGGTATTTCCTCTAGCCTGGAAGCCGTTGCGCGAGCGTACCGCCGATATCCTGCCGCTGGCCGAGCGCCTGCTGGCCAAGCACGTCAATAAAATGAAGCACGCGGCGGCCAGGCTATCGGCCAAGGCCCAGGAGTGCCTGCTGGCCTATCCATGGCCAGGCAACGTTAGAGAGCTGGACAACGCATTGCAGCGCGCATTGATCCTGCAGCAGGGGGGCTTGATCCAGCCGGAAGATTTCTGTCTTGCCGGCCCTGTGGCTTGTGCTCCGCTGCCGGCGCTGGCGCCCGTGGTGCAGATGGCGGCGCGTGGCACGGCTGCCGAGGTGGAGGCGCCGGCTCAAGAATCCGGCGGCCTGGGCGATGACCTGCGGCGCCGGGAGTTTCAGATGATCATCGATACCCTGCGCTCCGAGCGCGGGCGACGCAAGGAGGCCGCGGAACGCCTGGGTATCAGCCCGCGGACCTTGCGCTACAAGTTGGCGCAGATGCGCGATGCTGGAATGGACGTCGAGGCCTATTTGTTCGCGACCTGATCTGTGAGAGGCAAGCCCGGGATGGGCTTTTGTCGATAAGGGCCATGGAGCTGGCACCCTTGTTGCTAACACCTCACTAACCGCTGAGTGAGCGTCAAAAAATTGCGGGTCGTCAGAGAGAGTAGACCATGAGCCAAGGTGTTGAATTTAATCGGTTGATGCTGGATATGCGTGCCATGCAGATGGACGCAATGTCGCAGCCTAAATCCGCCGCGGTGGCAGAAGTCAGCGGCAGCAGCTTTGCTGACATGCTTGGCCAGGCCGTGAACAAGGTCAATGACACTCAGCAGGCGTCCAATCAGCTGTCCAGTGCCTTTGAAATTGGCAAGAGCGGTGTCGATCTGACGGACGTGATGATTTCCTCGCAAAAGGCCAGCGTGTCTTTTCAAGCCTTGACCCAGGTTCGCAACAAGCTGGTTCAAGCGTATCAAGACATCATGCAGATGCCGGTTTAAGGACGAGATTGAGTCATGGCAGAAGCAGTCGCCGATAACGTTCCGGCCAAGGCCGCCCCGATCGACGGTAAACCGCCGCTGTTCGGTTTGTCCTTCCTGGAAAACCTGTCCCAGATGACCATGCTGCGTCAGGTCGGCCTGTTGGTGGGCCTGGCCGCCAGCGTGGCGATTGGTTTTGCTGTGGTGCTGTGGTCCCAGCAACCCGATTACCGGCCGCTGTACGGCAGCCTGGCGGGTATGGACGCCAAGCAGGTCATGGATACCCTGGCCTCTGCCGACATTCCTTACACCGTAGAGCCCAATTCCGGCGCCTTGCTGGTCAAGGCCGATGACCTGTCCCGAGCCCGCCTGAAGCTGGCCGCGGCTGGCGTAGCGCCGGGTGACGGCAACGTCGGTTTCGAGATCCTCGATAAAGAGCAGGGCCTGGGTACCAGTCAGTTCATGGAAGCGACCCGTTACCGTCGCGGCCTGGAAGGCGAGCTGGCTCGCACCATCTCCAGCCTGAACAACGTCAAGGGCGCCCGGGTACACCTGGCGATTCCCAAAAGCTCAGTGTTCGTGCGTGATGAACGCAAGCCCAGCGCCTCGGTCCTGGTAGAACTCTACTCCGGCCGTTCCCTGGAGCCCGGCCAGGTCATGGCCATTGTCAACCTGGTGGCGACCAGTGTTCCCGAGCTGAACAAGTCCCAGGTCACCGTGGTCGATCAGAAGGGCAACCTGTTGTCCGACCAGGCGGAAAACTCCGCACTGACCATGGCTGGCAAGCAGTTCGACTACAGCCGCCGCCTGGAAGGCATGCTGACCCAGCGGGTGCACAACATCCTGCAGCCGGTGCTGGGCAACGATCGCTACAAGGCTGAAGTCTCGGCGGACGTCGATTTCAGTGCCGTGGAATCCACCTCCGAACAGTTCAACCCCGACCAGCCGGCCCTGCGCAGCGAGCAGTCGGTGAATGAGCAGCGCTCCAGCAGCAACGGCCCGCAAGGCGTGCCGGGTGCTCTGAGCAACCAGCCGCCAGCGCCGGCCTCTGCGCCACAAACCACCGGTGGCGCCACTGCCGCCGCCGGCATGGTGCAACCGGGCCAGCCACTGCTGGACGCCAACGGCCAACAGATCATGGACCCGGCCACCGGCCAGCCGATGCTGGCGCCGTACCCGTCGGACAAGCGTCAACAATCCACCAAGAACTTCGAGCTCGATCGCTCCATCAGCCATACCAAGCAGCAGCAGGGTCGCCTGAATCGTCTGTCGGTAGCGGTAGTGGTGGACGACCAGGTCAAGGTCAACCCGGCCAATGGCGAAACCAGCCGAGCGCCGTGGAGCGCCGACGAATTGGCGCGCTTCACCCGTCTGGTGCAGGACGCCGTGGGCTTCGATGCCAGCCGTGGCGACAGCGTCAGCGTGATCAACGTGCCGTTCTCCGCCGAACGCGGGGAAGTGATCGCCGATATTCCGTTCTACTCGCAGCCCTGGTTCTGGGACATCGTCAAGCAAGTGCTCGGCGTGCTGTTCATCCTGGTGCTGGTGTTCGGCGTGTTGCGTCCGGTGCTCAACAACATCACTGGCGGCGGCAAGAACAAAGAACTGGCAGGCCTGGGCAGTGACGTCGAACTGGGCGGCATGGGCGGCCTGGACGGTGAGTTGGGCAACGACCGCGTGAGCCTCGGCGGCCCGCAGAGCATTCTGCTGCCGAGCCCGAGCGAGGGTTATGACGCTCAGTTGAACGCAATCAAGAGTCTGGTGGCTGAAGACCCGGGTCGAGTGGCTCAGGTCGTGAAAGAGTGGATTAACGCAGATGAGTGATAACCGAGCCGCTACCGCCAAACTGACCCGGGTCGACAAAGCCGCGATCCTGCTGCTGTCCCTGGGTTCTACCGATGCTGCGCAAGTGTTGCGCCACATGGGCCCCAAAGAGGTCCAGCGGGTGGGCGTGGCCATGGCGCAGATGGGTAACGTGCACCGCGAGCAGGTCGAACAGGTGATGAGCGAGTTCGTCGATATTGTCGGCGACCAGACCAGCCTGGGCGTCGGTTCCGATGACTACGTGCGCAAGATGCTCACCCAGGCCCTGGGCGAAGACAAGGCCAACGGCCTGATCGACCGCATTCTGCTGGGTGGCAACACCAGCGGCCTGGACAGCCTGAAGTGGATGGAGCCGCGGGCCGTTGCCGACGTGATCCGCTACGAGCACCCGCAGATCCAGGCCATCGTGGTGGCCTACCTCGATCCTGACCAGGCCGGCGAAGTGCTCGGCAACTTCGACCACAAGGCGCGCCTGGACATCATCTTGCGGGTTTCCTCGCTCAACACCGTGCAACCCGCGGCGCTCAAGGAACTCAACCAGATTCTCGAGAAGCAGTTCTCCGGCAACTCCAACGCATCGCGGACCACCCTGGGTGGTATCAAGCGTGCAGCCGACATCATGAACTTCCTCGACAGCTCGATCGAAGGCCAGCTGATGGATTCGATCCGCGAAGTGGACGAAGACCTGTCGGGCCAGATCGAAGACCTGATGTTCGTCTTCAACAACCTCGCCGATGTCGACGATCGCGGCATCCAGGCGCTGCTGCGCGAAGTCTCTTCCGACGTGCTGGTGCTGGCCCTCAAGGGCTCGGACGAAGGGGTCAAGGAAAAGATCTTCAAGAACATGTCCAAGCGTGCGGCGGAACTGCTGCGCGACGACCTGGAAGCCAAGGGTCCGGTTCGCGTCAGCGATGTGGAAACCGCGCAGAAGGAAATCCTCACCATTGCCCGCCGTATGGCCGAAGCCGGAGAAATCGTTCTCGGCGGGAAGGGCGGCGAAGAAATGATCTAAGGTCGCTTTATGTCGTCCAGCAGTGATGAGTCCCAAAGCGAGCTGATTCGCGCCCGGGACGTCGAGGGTTTTGACGTCTGGGCGCTGCCCAGTTTCGATCCCGAGCCGCCCGAGCCTGAACCCGAGCCGGAAGAGGTGCAGGAGGAGATCGAGGAAGTGCCGCTGGAGGAAGTCCAGCCGCTGACCCTTGAAGAGCTCGAGAGCATCCGCCAGGAAGCCTATAACGAAGGGTTCGCCACCGGCGAGAAAGAGGGCTTTCACAGCACCACCCTCAAAGTGCGCCAGGAAGCCGAAGTGGCACTGAGCGCCAAGTTGCAGGCGCTGGAGCAACTGATGGCCAACCTGTTCGAGCCCATTGCCGAGCAGGACACCCAGATTGAAAAGACCCTGGTGGAGCTGGTGCGGCATATCACCCGCCAAGTGATCCAGCGCGAGCTGGCGATGGACTCCACGCAGATCGAACATGTCATGCGCGAAGCGCTCAAGCTGCTGCCCCTGGGCGTCGGTAATGTGCGCCTGTACGTCAATCCGCAGGATTTCGAGCAGGTCAAAAGCCTGCGCGAGCGCCATGAGGAAAGCTGGCGCATCGTCGAGGACGAAGCGCTGCTGCCCGGCGGTTGCCGGGTCGAGACCGAGTACAGCCGTATCGACGCCAGCATGGAAACCCGGATCGCCCAGGCCATGGACCAGCTGTCCGACCAGTTGCACGAACAATCGCTGCATCCGGCAGCGGCGGACCTTGGCCTGGACCTGGGGCCGTTGACGCCGTCGGCGCCGCAGAGCGACATCGCCGACCCCGCTATTGACCCTGACGCCGCCGCGCACGAGCCAGCGGACCCTAGCAATGCGCCTTGAACGCACCAGCTTCGGCAAGCGCCTGGGGGGCTATGCCCAGGCTATCAGCCTGCCGGGCCAGCCAATCCTTGAGGGCCGCTTGCTGCGCATGGTCGGCCTGACACTGGAAGCCGAAGGCTTGCGCGCGGCCATGGGCACCCGGTGCATGGTGATCAACGATGACAGCTACCACCCGGTCAAGGTCGAAGCCGAGGTCATGGGGTTCTCCGGGACCAAGGTATTCCTGATGCCAGTGGGCAGCGTGGCCGGGATCGCTCCGGGCGCGCGTGTGGTGCCCCTGGCCGACACCGGCCGTTTGCCCATGGGCATGAGCATGCTCGGGCGTGTGCTGGACGGCGCCGGCAGGGCGCTGGATGGCAAGGGCGCGATGCGTGCCGAAGACTGGGTGCCGATGGACGGCCCCACCATCAACCCGCTCAAGCGCGACCCCATCAGCCAGCCGCTGGATGTGGGTATTCGCAGTATCAACGGTTTATTGACGGTAGGTCGTGGTCAGCGTCTCGGCCTGTTCGCCGGTACCGGCGTGGGCAAGAGTGTGCTGCTTGGCATGATGACCCGCTTCACCGAGGCCGACATCATTGTGGTCGGGCTGATCGGCGAGCGGGGACGTGAGGTCAAGGAGTTCATCGAGCACATCCTGGGTGAGGAAGGCCTCAAGCGTTCGGTGGTGGTAGCCTCGCCAGCGGATGATGCTCCGCTGATGCGTCTGCGGGCTGCGATGTACTGCACGCGGATCGCCGAATATTTTCGCGACAAGGGCAAGAACGTCCTGTTGCTGATGGATTCCCTGACACGTTTCGCCCAGGCCCAGCGGGAAATCGCCCTGGCCATCGGCGAGCCGCCGGCCACCAAGGGCTATCCGCCTTCGGTGTTCGCCAAGCTGCCCAAGCTGGTGGAGCGTGCCGGCAATGCCGAGGCTGGCGGCGGTTCGATCACCGCCTTCTACACGGTATTGTCCGAAGGCGATGACCAGCAGGACCCGATCGCCGACTCGGCGCGGGGCGTGCTCGACGGGCATATCGTGCTGTCCAGGCGCCTGGCGGAAGAGGGGCACTACCCGGCCATCGACATCGAGGCCTCCATCAGCCGGGTCATGCCGGCGGTGATCAGCCCTGACAACATGGCGCGGGCGCAGTACTTCAAACAGCTGTGGTCGCGTTACCAGCAGGCCCGGGACCTGATCAGCGTCGGTGCCTATGTGGCCGGCGGCGACCGGGATACCGATACGGCCATCTCCCTCCATCCGGCCATGGTTGCGTACCTGCGCCAGGGGCTCAATGACAACATCAGCCTGGGCCATAGCCAGACCCACCTGGAAATGCTTTTCGCTCCGGCAGCGGGCGGGTAACCGGCCATGGCCGATAGCCGTGCGGCGCGCCTGGCGCCGGTGGTGGACATGGCAGAGAGTGCCGAGCGCACGGCCGCCCAGCGCCTGGAGTACTTTCACGGCCAGGTGCGTGTGGCCGAGAGCAAGCTGGGGGACCTGGAGCGTTTTCGTGGCGACTACCAGGAACAGTGGGTCGAGCGCGGCAAGTTGGGGGTCAGTGGCCACTGGCTGATGAACTACCAGTACTTTCTCAGCCAGCTGGATACCGCCGTCGGTCAGCAGCGACAGAGCCTGGCCTGGCACCAGAACAACCTCGATCGCGCCCGGGAGGCCTGGCAGCAGGCATACGCCCGGGTCGAGGGGCTGCGCAAGCTGGTGCAGCGCTATATCGACGAGGCGCGGGCGCTTGAGGACAAGCGTGAGCAGAAGTTGCTGGATGAACTTTCCCAGCGCTTGCCTCGTCAGAGCCCATACTGATGGTGCTCATTTGCACCGTGCGGGTTGTCCCCCCGGCGAGTGGGTGCTAAACCTTTTAGACGTCGCCAATGACAAGGAAGCAGTCACATGTCGGTCGTTACAGAAATATCCCCGGACGGGCAAAAACTCACGATCTCCATCAGAGGCCGTTTCGATTTCGGACGCCACCAGGAGTTTCGCGAATCCTACGAGCGACTCAACCGGACACCGGAGTCCATCGTGGTGGACCTCAAGGAAGCCACCTATCTCGACAGTTCGGCCCTGGGCATGCTGCTGTTGCTGCGTGACCACGCCGGCGGCGACAACGCCGATGTCCGGGTAATCAACAGCAACTCGGATGTGCGCAAGATCCTCGCCATCTCCAACTTCGACAAGCTTTTCGACATCAGTTGACCGGTATGCGGTCGATGCTCGAGCCCCTGTGTGTGCTGATCGCCGAAGATGGCGCAGCGGACCGCATGCTGCTGTCCAGCATCATCCGGCGCCAGGGGCATCAGGTGCTGGCGGCAAGCAACGGCGCCGAGGCGGTGCAGCTGTTTCAGCAACAGCGCCCGCACATCGTGCTGATGGATGCATTGATGCCGGTGATGGACGGTTTCGAGGCTGCCCGGCAGATCAAGGCCCTGGCTGGCGAGACCCTGGTGCCGATCATCTTTCTCACCTCCTTGAGCGGCGGCGAGGCCCTGGCTCGCTGCCTGGAAGCGGGTGGCGACGACTTTCTGGCCAAGCCTTACAACCCGGTGGTGCTGGGTGCCAAGATCAACGCCATGGACCGCCTGCGCCGTCTGCAAGAGACCGTGCTGCACCAGCGTGACCAGATCACTCGCCACCACGACTATCTGCTCAACGAGCAGCGGGTGGCCAAGGCGGTGTTCGACAAGGTCGCCCATGCCGGCTGCCTGGATGCGCCGAATATCCGTTACCTGCAATCGCCCTATGCCCTGTTCAACGGCGACCTGTTGTTGGCGGCCTACACCCCGGCCGGAGACATGCACGTACTGCTGGGGGATTTCACCGGCCATGGGCTGCCTGCGGCGGTAGGCGCCATGCCGCTGGCAGAGGTGTTCTACGGCATGACCGCCAAGGGCTACGGCCTGCCGGAAACCCTGCGGGAGATGAATGCCAAGCTCAAGCGCATCCTGCCCGTGGACATGTTCTGCTGTGCCACCCTGCTGTGCCTGAGTTCCCAGCGGCGGGCGGTGGAGGTGTGGAACGGCGGCATGCCCGAAGGGTATCTGTATCGGCACGCCAGCGGCGCACGCACGCCGCTGGTGGCACGCCACTTGCCCTTGGGTGTGTTGAGCGCCGAGGCCTTCGAGGACAGCACCGAAGTGTTTTCCATGGCGCCGGGAGACCGCGTCTTCCTGTTGTCGGATGGGGTGATCGATACCTGTAACACCGAGGAGCAACTGTTTGGCGTCGAGCGATTGCACCAGGTGTTTGCCGCCAATCGCCAGGAAGATCAGCTGTTCGAAGAGATCCGGCAGGCCCTGGAGCGCTTTGGCGGCAGTGCCCGGGATGATGTGAGCATGGTCGAGGTGGGGTTGCCGGAGTTTCCCCGGTTGGCGCCGCCGGCTCTGGTGTACTCCGACAGTGGCCAGTCCTGCCCGCTGGACTGGTCGGTGAGTTTCGAGTTTCGGGCTGCCACCCTCAAGCGTTTCAATCCCTTGCCCTATCTGCTGCAACTGTTGCTTGAGGTGCATGGCCTGCGCTCCCAGAGCGGGGCGCTGTACAGCGTTTTGGCAGAGCTCTACTCCAATGCCCTGGAACATGGCGTGCTCAAGCTCGACTCGCGGCTCAAGCGCGATGCCGAGGGGTTTACCCGCTATTACCGCGAACGCTCGACCCGGCTTGCGCAGTTGCAGGAGGGTTTTGTCCGGGTGCATCTGCAAGTGCAGCCCCTGGAAGCGGGAGGGCGCCTGGTGGTGCGCGTCGAGGACAGTGGCGAGGGCTTCGATGTGGCTGCGGTCCTGGCGCGGCCCAATGATATGGAGCGTCTGTCGGGGCGTGGCGTCAGTCTGATCCGGCAGATGAGCCGGCAGGCCGTGTGGGCGGATGATGGGCGCAGTGTCTGCGTGGAGTTTTCTTGGGAGGCTCTGGCATAATTCCCGGGTTCTTGATCAAGGAGTGAACAAGTGGCTGAGATTCATCTGGACCACACGGTGCTCAATGCTTTGCAAGAGGTCATGGAGGATGAATATCCCGTCCTGCTGGATACCTTCGTCTGCGATTCCGAGGAGCGTGTGCGGCTGCTGCATAAGTCCGAGGATACGATTTTGTTGGTAGCCACCGCCCACAGCCTCAAGGGCAGCAGCAGCAACATGGGCGCCACCCGCCTGGCCGAACTCTGTCATCAGCTGGAACTGCGGGCCGGGCAGTCGGCCGCAGATGGCATTCGACAATTGGTGGGGGAGATCGACGGCGAGTTCGCGATCGTTCGGCGCTTGTGCGAGCAGGAGCTGCAGCGCTTTCATTGTTGAGAAACAGCTTTTTATCTGCGGATTGATAAAGCTGGCCCGGCCTTTGCAGTCAAGTCTTCCAACTGTACCTATGATCCCCGTGCAGCGGAGACTGTCCCATGGCTGTTACCCCTAATTCGCTTCTTCAGGCCACTGCCCAGGCCAGCGCTAAGTCCAAGACTCAAGCGGCACCTGTCAGCCCCCTGGCGAGCATTGCCGAGCCTGGGGACAAGGCTTCCAGCTTCGCGCAGCTCTACGCCAAGGAATCCCAGAACCAGCCGCAGGCCAAGCCTCCAAGCTTTGCCGACAACTCGCCCAAGCCGGTGCGCGACAAGGGAGCTGACAGTAGCCCGAAGAAGGATGTCAGCAAGGACTCTTCTGCCGTGCCGCAGCCAGCCGTTGCCGATAGCGGCAAATCCTTGCCTGCCGACAAGCCGGCCAGCAGCGACAGCAGCGACAGCAAAACAGCGCCCACTGATGCTGCCAAGCCGGCTGATACCGCACAAACCGACACCCCGCCCCCCAGCGATCCGATGCTGGATCCAAGCCTGGTACAGGTCGCGCCGCCACAGCCTGTGGTGCCGGCTGAACCGGCCCCGGCGACACCTGCGCCGCCTCAGGTCGAGGCGGCTCCCGTCGCCCCTGCGCCGGCCCTCGTTGCCGCAGTGGTGGCGCCACCCGTCGAACCGGCCAAGCCTGAATTCGACCCCGAGGCTGATCCTCTGGATGCCTTGCCTGCGGTGCGCCTGGCCATGGAGCAGGGCGGCCATGTGTCGGCGTCCAGCCAGAGCCAGCCGAAGGCCGCGCCAGGCAATGCCGGCAATGAAGGGCAGCTGGCCTCGGTGCAGAACTTCGCCAATGGCATGGCCGGCATGCTCGAGCAGCAGGCGGGCAAGAGCGGCACCGAGCAGGGCGGCGAAAAGGCCTTTAGCGGGTTGATCGCCGATGGCTTGAAGGACCTCAAGGGGGCTTCCAGTGATACCCGGGTGGATGATTTCGCCAATCGCCTGGCGGCCTTGACCCAGGCCGCGACGCCCAAGACGGCCAACGCGGTGCCGGTCAACCAGCCGCTGGCCATGCACCAGAATGGCTGGACCGAAGAGGTGGTCAACCGGGTGATGTACCTGTCCAGCACCAGCCTCAAGTCGGCAGACATCCAGTTGCAGCCGGCCGAGCTGGGGCGCCTGGACATTCGCGTGCACATGATTCCGGACCAGCAGACCCAGGTCACCTTCATGAGTGCCCATGCTGGCGTTCGCGAAGCCCTGGAAGGGCAGATGCACCGCATGCGCGACATGTTCAACCAGCAGGGCCTGGGGCAGGTGGACGTCAACGTCTCCGATCAGTCCCGTGGCTGGCAGGGCCAGGAGCAGGCGCAGCAGGAGCAGAATCGCCGCAGCGGTTCCAGCACCAGCGGCGGGCGCCTGGACAATGGCGATGATGAGTCGTCCCCGGCCGTGGCAGAAGTGCAGGCTCCGGTACAGACCGTGATCGGCAGCAGCGCCGTCGACTACTACGCCTGACCTGTGGCAGGGGCCGCTACCGGCCCCTGCATTGATCCTCGCGGTGTAACTGCAACAGCTTGCACCCCAGGTTTCCCTTCGCAGCGTTGCCCTTCGCTGTTGATCCCTGCCTTTCTGACAAATCTGGCATAACACTTGCTCTTGCCTTGCCGTGCGACTGTGAACCCCCGATTAGTGACGGATTATTGGCATGGCGAAGAGCGAAGCAGCAGAAAAACCCACCGCAGGGAAAAGCAAACTCAAGCTTATCCTCTTGATTGTCCTGGCGTTGTTGCTGGCCATCGGCCTGTCGGTCGGCGCCACCTGGTACTTCATGCACAGTGCTCAGAGCAAGCCGGCCCCGGCTGCAGAGACCGCCAGCAACGTCAAGCCTGCGGCGATCTATGAGCCCATGGCCCCAGCCTTTGTTGCCAACTTCACGCAGAACGGCCGGCAGCGCTACATGCAGGTGAGCATTACCCTGCTGGCGCGCAATCAGGCCGACCTGGATGCGCTGAAAGTGCACATGCCAGTGATCCGCAACAACCTGGTCATGCTCTTCTCCGGGCAGAGTTTCGACACCCTGGCCACTCCGGTCGGCCAGGAAATGCTCCGCCAGAAGGCCACCGCCAGCGTTCAGGAAGTGGCGCAGAAAGAGGTGGGCAAAGTGGTGGTCGAGCAGTTGCTCTTTACTAACTTCGTACTGCAGTAGGAACACGACATGGCCGTGCAGGACCTGCTGTCCCAGGATGAGATCGATGCGCTGTTGCATGGCGTCGACGACGGTCTGGTACAGACCGAACACGCTGCCGAGCCCGGCAGTGTCAAAAGCTACGACCTGACCAGCCAGGATCGCATCGTCCGTGGACGCATGCCGACCCTGGAAATGATCAACGAGCGTTTCGCTCGCTATACCCGTATCAGCATGTTCAACATGCTGCGCCGTTCGGCTGACGTGGCAGTGGGTGGCGTGCAGGTAATGAAGTTCGGCGAGTATGTGCACTCGCTGTACGTACCCACCAGTCTGAACCTGGTGAAGATCAAGCCGCTGCGCGGCACCGCGCTGTTCATTCTTGACGCCAAGCTGGTATTCAAACTGGTGGACAACTTCTTCGGCGGCGATGGCCGCCACGCAAAGATCGAAGGGCGTGAATTCACCCCGACCGAACTGCGGGTGGTGCGCATGGTGCTGGAGCAGGCCTTCGTCGATCTCAAGGAAGCGTGGCAGGCGATCATGCCGGTCAACTTCGAGTACATAAACTCGGAAGTGAACCCGGCCATGGCCAACATCGTCGGTCCCAGCGAAGCCATCGTGGTGTCGACCTTCCACATCGAGCTCGATGGCGGTGGCGGCGACCTGCACGTGACCATGCCGTATTCGATGATCGAGCCGATCCGCGAAATGCTCGACGCCGGCTTCCAGTCCGACCTGGACGATCAGGACGAACGCTGGAGCAAGGCTCTGCGCGAGGACGTGCTGGATGTGGCCGTGCCGCTGAGTGCCACTGTCGCCCGTCGTCAGTTGCGCCTGCGGGACATCCTGCACATGCAGCCTGGCGATGTAATCCCGGTGGAGCTGCCCGAAGACATGATCATGCGCGCCAATGGCGTGCCGTCGTTCAAGGTCAAGCTGGGTTCCCACAAGGGCAACCTGGCGCTGCAAGTGATCGAGCCGATCGAGCGCCGTTGAGCGGCGCTCCAACCTGTTTGCTGTTCAATGAATTTTTGCCCGTCGAGGACCCATGATGGCTGACGAAATTAACTCCCAGGACGACCAGGCGCTGGCCGACGAGTGGGCTGCTGCGCTGGAAGAAACCGGTGATGCCGGTCAGGCGGATATCGATGCCCTGCTGGCGGCGGACGCCGGCGCTGCGTCAAGTTCCGGGCGCTTGCAGATGGAAGAGTTCGGCAGCGTGCCGAAGAACCATGAGCCGGTCACCCTGGACGGCCCTAACCTGGACGTGATTCTGGATATCCCGGTATCGATCTCCATGGAAGTGGGCAGCACCGATATCAACATTCGCAACCTGCTGCAGCTCAACCAGGGCTCGGTGATCGAGCTCGATCGCCTGGCCGGCGAGCCGCTGGACGTGCTGGTCAACGGCACCCTGATCGCCCATGGCGAGGTGGTTGTGGTCAACGAAAAGTTCGGCATTCGCCTGACTGACGTGATCAGCCCCAGCGAACGCATCAAGAAGCTGCGCTAAGTGAACAAGCTGCTTGGCATTGCATTCGCGCTGCCCCTGAGCGCCCTGGCCGCGGAGCCGGCGGCCACCGCCGCGGTGGCTGCGGCTGCGCCCGTGACCGGCAGTGTCAGCGGCCAGTTGACCCAGCTGGTACTGGGCCTGCTGCTGGTGATCGGCGTGATCTTCTTCCTGGCCTGGCTGTTGCGCCGGGTGCAGCAGGCCGGTCCTGCCGGCAAGGGGCAGGTGATCGAACTGATCGGCTCCCGGGCTCTGGGCCCGCGCGATCGCCTGGTGCTGGTGCAGGTTGGCAACGAGCAGATCCTGCTGGGCCTGACCCCGGGCACCATCACCCCGTTGCATGTACTCAAGGAGCCGGTGCAGGTGCCCAGTGCCGAGCAGGCGACGCCCGAGTTCGCCCAGCGCCTGATGGAGCTGTTGGGCAAGGATCAGAAGGATAAGAAGTAATGCCGTTGCGCATCATCTTGACGTTGGCACTGATGCTGGTGGCGCCGCTGGCGTTGGCGGCGGACCCGTTGTCGATCCCGGCGATCACCCTTGGCACCAATGCCAGCGGCCAGCAGGAGTATTCGGTCAGCCTGCAGATCCTGCTGATCATGACGGCGCTGAGCTTCATTCCAGCGTTCGTCATGCTGATGACCAGCTTCACCCGGATCATCATCGTCTTCTCGATCCTGCGTCAGGCCCTGGGCCTGCAGCAGACCCCGTCGAACCAGATCCTCACCGGCATGGCGCTGTTTCTTACCATGTTCATCATGGCGCCGGTGTTCGACCGGGTGAACCAAGACGCCTTGCAGCCTTATCTGGCGGAAAAACTCACCGCCCAGGACGCCGTGGCCAAGGCTCAGGTGCCGATCAAGGACTTCATGCTGGCGCAGACCCGCAGCAGCGACCTGGAGCTGTTCATGCGCCTGTCCAAGCGCACCGACATCGCCAGCCCTGACCAGGCGCCGCTGACCATCCTGGTCCCGGCCTTCGTCACCTCCGAGCTCAAGACTGCGTTCCAGATCGGCTTCATGATCTTCATTCCGTTCCTGATCATCGACCTGGTGGTGGCCAGTGTGCTGATGGCCATGGGCATGATGATGCTCTCGCCCCTGATCATTTCCCTGCCGTTCAAGATCATGCTGTTCGTCCTCGTGGACGGTTGGGCGTTGATCATCGGCACCCTGGCGGGCAGTTTCGGTGGTGTTTAAAACCTTGTTTGCGGGTGATCGACAATGACTCCGGAAGTCGCGGTAGACCTGTTTCGCGAAGCGCTCTGGCTGACCACCATGATGGTGGCGGTGCTGGTGGTGCCCAGCTTGTTGGTGGGCCTGATGGTGGCCATGTTCCAGGCCGCCACCCAGATCAACGAACAGACCCTGAGCTTCCTGCCGCGCCTGCTGGTGATGCTGGTGACCCTGATTGTCGCCGGGCCCTGGCTGGTGCAAACCTTCATGGAATACATCCGTCAGTTGTACGGCAGTATTCCGCAGTTGATCGGCTGAGCCCATGTCCCTGCTGGCGTTGACCGACACCCAGATCAGTACCTGGGTGGCGAGCTTCATGTTGCCGCTGTTCCGGGTCACCTCGCTGCTGATGGTGATGCCGGTCTTCGGGACCACCCTGGTACCGCGGCGGGTACGCTTGTACTTTGCCCTGGCGATCACCGTGGTGATAGCGCCGGGGCTGCCGCCCATGCCCGAAGTGCATGCCCTGGATCTCAGTGGCCTGTTGCTGGTCGCCGAACAGATCCTGATCGGCGCGGTACTGGGGTTTTCCCTGCAACTGTTCTTCCAGGCTTTCGTGGTTGCCGGACAGATCGTGGCGATCCAGATGGGCATGGGGTTCGCTTCCATGGTCGACCCCACCAACGGTGTGTCGGTGGCGGTGATCGGGCAGTTCTTTACTATGCTGGTGACCCTGTTGTTCCTGGCCATGAACGGCCATCTGGTGGTGTTCGAGGTGCTTACCGAGAGCTTTACCACCCTGCCGGTGGGTGGCGGCCTGATGGTCAACCATTACTGGGAGCTGGCGGGCAAGCTCGGTTGGGTGCTGGGAGCGGCGCTGCTGCTGGTATTGCCGGCGATCACCGCGCTGCTGGTGGTGAACATCGCCTTTGGCGTCATGACTCGCGCGGCGCCGCAATTGAACATCTTCTCCATCGGCTTTCCCCTGACCCTGGTGCTCGGCATGGGCATTGTCTGGATCAGCCTGGCCGACATTCTCAACCAGTATCAACCGCTGGCCTCCGAGGCCTTGCAGTTCTTACGCGAACTGGCAAAGGCGCGCTGAGCCATGGCAGAAAGCGAGAGCGGTCAGGACAAGACAGAAGAGCCCACGGAGAAACGCAAAAAGGACTCCCGGGAAAAGGGCGAGATTGCCCGCTCCAAGGAGCTCAATACCCTGGCCATCATGCTGGCGGGGGCGGGCGGTCTGCTGGTCTATGGTGGTGGCCTGGCCCTGGACCTGCTGGAAATCATGCGCCTGAATTTCTCCCTGCCCCGTGAAGTGCTGCTCAGCCCCGGGGCCATGGGCCTGTACCTGCTGCATTCGGGCAAGATCGCCATCCTGGCGGTGCAGCCGGTACTGCTGACCCTGCTGCTGGCGGCGGTCATCGGCCCCATTTCCCTGGGCGGCTGGTTGTTCGCCGGCAAGAGCCTGGCGCCCAAGTTCAGCCGGATGAACCCGGCCAACGGCCTCAAGCGGATGTTTTCCCCCACGGCGTTGATCGAGCTGCTCAAGGCCCTGGCCAAGTTTGCCCTGGTGCTGTTCGTGGCGCTCTCGGTGCTCTCGGCAGATATCGACGACCTCTTGCGTATCGCCCATGAGCCCCTGGAGAAGGCGATCATCCACAGCATCCAGGTGGTGGGCTGGAGCACCTTGTGGATGGCCTGCGGGCTGATCCTGATTGCTGCAGTGGATGTGCCGGTGCAGCTGTACCAGGCCCACAAGAAGTTGCTGATGACCAAGCAGGAGGTGCGCGACGAGCACAAGGACCAGGAGGGGCGGCCTGAGGTCAAGCAGCGGATTCGCCAGTTGCAGCGCGAGATGTCCCAGCGGCGGATGATGGCGGCGATCCCGGAGGCCGATGTGGTCATCACCAACCCGACCCACTACGCCGTGGCGCTCAAATACGATGCCGAGAAGGGCGGGGCGCCGGTGCTGCTGGCCAAGGGCAGCGACTTCCTGGCCTTGCAGATTCGCGAGATCGCCGTGGCCCACGAGGTCATGCTGCTGGAGTCGCCGGCCCTGGCGCGTTCGATCTTCTATTCCACCGAGCTTGAGGAAGAGATTCCTGCCGGGCTTTACCTGGCGGTGGCCCAGGTACTGGCCTACGTCTATCAGATCCGCCAGCACCGCGCGGGCAAGGGCAAGCGCCCGGATCCGCTCAAGGATCTGCCGATTCCGCCGGATCTGCAGCGCGACTCCTGAGGCGAGCGCCGCCAGATTGTTGGCTGGATTATTGCTTGTGGGTAGCCAGTGTATGGAAATGGTTACTTTTTTGACTAGGCAGAATCAATCTGAAAAAAGCGGGTGGATTGACTTTGTTCTTTGGGATGTTCGAACTGCTCAGAACTGATAAGTCATGGAAAAAATAATTACAGTTACCAGTCCGCTACTGCCGCCGTTAGAGGAATTTGTTCCTTATCTGGAGCAGATCTGGAAAAACAAGCGCCTGACCAATTGCGGTCCCTTCCATCAAGAACTTGAGCAAGCACTGGCTCGTTACTTGGGGGTCGGGCATTTGTCGTTGTTTGCCAATGGAACATTGGCCCTGATTACCGCTTTACAAGCACTGCATGTGAAGGGTGAAGTGATTACCACGCCTTATTCTTTTGTCGCTACGGCCCATGCCTTGGTGTGGAATCGCTTGACCCCGGTGTTTGTCGATATCGATCCACAGACCTTCAACATCGACCCTAAAAAGATAGAACAGGCCATTACGCCACAGACGACCGCCATCATGCCGGTGCACTGCTATGGCAATCCCTGTGATGTAGAGGCGATTCAGGCCATCGCCGATAAACATGGGTTGAAAGTAATTTTTGACGGTGCCCACGCGTTTGGCGTGGAGGATGCCGGTGGCAGTGTACTGCGCCATGGCGACCTCAGTGTCCTGAGTCTGCATGCAACCAAGGTTTTCAATACCTTCGAGGGCGGTGCGATCATCAGCCCGGATGCACAGACAAAGTTGCATATCGATCAATTGAGGAATTTTGGTTTTGTGGATGAGGTCACGGTGGTGACCTGTGGCATCAACGGCAAGATGAGTGAAGTAAATGCTGCGTTCGGGCTCTTGCAGCTGCAGCATATCGACGCGGCCCTGGAACAGCGTAGAGCTATCGATTGTTTCTATCGCTCTGAATTGCGAACCATCAAAGGTATTAACCTGGACCCGGTACCGGCTGCTCTTGTCTCGAACTATGCCTACTTTCCGATTGCCATTGAGCCCGAATATGCGCTGAGCCGCGATCAACTCTATGGGTTGTTGCAGGAGCACAATATATTCGCGCGCCGTTATTTCTATCCCCTGATTACCCAGATGTCGGTGTATGAAGGTATGGAGGGACTCCATCGCCATGCTTTGCCAGTGGCCGAAGCATTGGCTGAAAAGGTTATCTGTCTGCCCATTTATCCAGGGTTGGAGCCAGAGGACCTGCAACGGATCGTTGCTGTCATTCGCTCAGGAAACTCGGCGAATATATAACGTACTGGAGAGGGACTTTCGCCAAGAAGGCGAGTGTTTTGCGGAATTTTAAACCGCAGATTCTGATTATTAAGAGGCTGTTATGAGCAAAGAAGCATTTATCGAAAACTTTCTGTCTGCCACTGATTTTCAGGAGCCAGTTGAAGTCACCATGGAGACGGAGTTGCGCAATTTGCCCGAGTGGGATTCGCTCGCCGCACTCGGCGTAATTGTCATGTTCGATATGGAATACAAGAAAGTGATTACCGGTGATGACCTTGAAAAGGCTGTTACGGTTGGTGATCTTTACAACTTGGTAGGATAAGTCTCATGCCACTCGTTACGTTGAATTCCGTACGCTTTGCCGGTATGGCAACTTGCGTTCCTAAACGAGTTGTTTCCAATCTGACTGATTGCAAGCCGCAGATTCGTCCAGAACGCGAAAGGCTGGTACGCAATATCGGTATCGAGCTGCGAAGGCTGACGCAAGAGTGGCAGTGTTTTTCCGACCTGGCCTTCGATGCAGCCTCCAAGCTGATTGAAAGCCTGGAGTGGAAACTCGAGGAAATCGACGCGCTGATCGTGGTTACCCAGTCCCCGGACTACCTGGCGCCTGCCACTGCGATTATTCTTCAGGATCGTCTGGGGTTGCCCCATACCACCCTGGCGTTCGACGTCAACCTCGGGTGTTCCGGCTATCCGTTCGGCCTGCATCTGCTGGGTTCGCTGATCAGTGCCGGAGGTATCAAAAAGGGCTTGGTATTGGTTGGGGACAGTGGTGCCCAGCTCAATGATCCGATCTTTTCGGATGCCGGTACCGCCACGGCGATGGAGTTCTGCGCGGATGCCCCGCCCATGTACTTCGATCTGAACAGCGATGGCAGCGGCCACAAGGCGATCATCCTGCCGGTTGGCGGGCATCGTGAGCCGGTCGGTGTACAGCACCTGATACCGTTTCGCGAAGATGAGAACGATCACTGGCGGCGGCCTATTGACCTGCAACTTGATGGTACCGCGGTGCTGAGTTTCTCCACCCAGCGAGTGCCACCGGCGGTAGAGAAGTTGCTCGAGTACGCCAATGCTTCGAAAGACGAAGTCGACTACTTCATCTTTCACCAGGCCAACCGGATGATTAACGAAACCATTCGCAAGAAGTTGGCGCTTCCTGTTGAGAAAGTTCCTTCGACTCTGCGTGATTTTGGCAATACCAGCGGTGCTTCGCTGCCGGTCACCATGACCGCGCGAATTAACAAGCAGCTTGAGGAAGGATCTAAGCGTCTGTTGCTATCAGGGTTTGGTATCGGTTTGTCATGGGGAACCTGCCTGGTGGATATCCAGGGGGCGAAGTTTCCTGATTTGATCGAGTCCTAATAGAGCAGGGGGAGGCGTTCTTCCAATGCCCGCACATTTTCTTCGGAGGCCAGCACTGTGAATGCTGACAACAGTTTTAATCCATTCAGCCTCGAGGGCAAGCGGGTCCTGGTTACCGGTGCCAGCTCGGGGCTGGGACAGGCTATCGCGCTGAGTTTCGCGCGCATGGGGGCCGAGGTCATTGCAACGGCACGTGATCGTGAGCGTCTGACCAAGACTTTTGAAGAGTTGCAGAGCATTTCGGATCTGCCTCATCAGATGATCTTGGCTGATCTGACGACTGCAGAAGGGCGCGATGCTGTAGTTGGTGGGCTCGGTAAGGAAATCCATGGTCTGGTGCATAGTGCTGGTATTTCTCGCCTGTGTCCGACACGTATGATGAGCAGCACTCACCTACAGGAAGTGCAGTCCATCAACTTTGAAGCGCCTATGCTGCTTACCCAAGGGGTTCTGAAGCGCAATCTTGTAGCAGTTGATGGATCCATTCTATTTCTTGCATCTATCGCTGCTCACATTGGTGTTGCCGGTGTCGGTGCTTATTCCGCTAGCAAGGCCGCTTTGATCGCCGCATCGCGCTGTCTTGCTATGGAGCTAGTCAAGCGCCGGGTTCGAGTTAACTGCCTATCTCCCTCGTTGGTAGAAACTCCGATCTTGGCGGAAACTGCCAAGGTGACTTCGCTGGATCAACTACTTGAGGATTATCCTCTGGGGTTTGGTCGGCCAGATGATGTTGCTAATGCGGCGATTTTCATGATTTCCGGCGCTAGCCGTTGGATAACAGGAACAACGCTGATCATGGATGGTGGCTTGACGATTAGCTAAATTGACAGGAGTTGCAATGAAGCAGGTCATCATATTGGGGGCCGGAGGACTTGGACGCCAGGTTCTTGCCCAAGTGGAGGCGGATGTCGCCTGTGGTGTTGACTGGGTTATCGGTGGTTTTTTGGATGAGCGCGGGAGCGAAGTTGTCTCCAAGGCTTTTGACTGCCCTTGGTTAGGGACTCCCGAGTGTTTTCAGCCTGAGTCCGAGCACCTGTTTTTGGTAGCAATTGGAGATCCATCAAGCAGACAAAGGCAGGTGCAACTGCTTTTCGAAAAGGGTGCACGGTTCATCGATTTTGGTAAGCCTCAACGGTTAGGTGTGAGAACCGAATGGGGAACAACATTTTTTTCATATAACGTAAGTTGTGGTGTGGACAGCAAGATCGGTAATCACTGTTTTATTGATCAAGACAGCATGATTGGTCACGACGTAGTGATTGGCGACTATGTACATATCGCGCCCCGTTGTTTGTTGGCCGGCTACGTCAAGGTGGGCAACGGTGTAGTGATCAACTCCGGGGCCATGCTATCCCGTGGGGTAACAGTAGGCGATGGAGCGGTGATCGGCATGGGGGCAGTGGTCTTCAAGGATGTGCCTGCGGGTGCGACTGTGGTGGGCAACCCTGCTCGAGTCATTTTCACCAAGCAGAGTTGAATACTGGTCATTCATCTCGTTGCTCGGTCATTTTTGTGGATACGCTCTATGTCGCGCCATGCTTTGGATTCAAGTCATTACACATCCCCGGAAACCTTTTCTCGCGAGCGTGCCAACCTGTTTGGTTCGTTATGGACTTTTGTCGGGTTTACGTCGATGGTGCGTGAGCGCAATCAGTTTTTCACCCGCAAGGTCGCGGGTGTTCCGATCCTTGTTCAGAGAACCGAGGCTGGTATTCGGGCTTTTATCAATGAGTGCCCGCATCGGCTATCGCCTATCCAGACTGAAAGTGTCGGCAAGCGACCGATGGTTTGCCCCTACCATGCTTGGTCGTTTGGGGCCGAGGGTGAGTTGCGAGGTATACCCAACCATGGTCTTTACCAGTTCAGTGCCGCTGAGCGAGAAAAGATTTGCCTGAAAAAACTTCACTTGGAGGAAGTCGGCCAGTTGTTGTTTGTCAGTTTTTCAGAAAATCCAATTGCACTGAACAAGCAATTTACGGATGAGTTTATCCAGCAATTGAAAGATGTATCTGCTCATCTGGATTCTCAGATTATTTATAGCTGCCATCAGGTCCGGTATAACTGGAAGTTAAATATGGAGAATGTTAAGGATTATAATCATGTCCCTTTTATTCACCCTCAAACTTTCATGCCGGTCATGAGTCAAATGGTCAAGGAAATTCCTGTGGTCGGCGAAGATGGAAGTTCTGAAGTGGTTAGATTGGTTTTAGCTGCTGAGCCTCCTGAACTTGATTCGCTGAGTTACAGTAACAAGTCCATAATCAAGCCCTACGAGAATTGGTTTGCCCCCTTGTGCGAAAAGTATGGCAATGAACATGCCTACTACAACTGGTTCATTTATCCCAATGTCAACTTTTGTAGTGTCAAGGGTGATCACTTTCTGCTTCAGCAGTACGATCCCGTATCCCCTGGGGTTACCGACTATCACCTGTGGATGATGACTGCCACACGCAAGGATGTACGTACCGACTTTACTGCCTTGCTGGCGACGCTGATTCGTGGCGAGCGCAAGGTCATAGCCGAGGATACGGTTGTTCTGGAGCGTTTGCAGGACGGGTTCGGTGAGCACTCCCGGCGCTTCATGCATGGCGAGTATGAGGCGCATATCGTTCAACAGCACCTCTGGTATAGAACTCATGTATTGGGAGAGCGCCCATGACTCGCCATATCGTGCTGGGGGAGGGCTGGGCCTTTGAGCATGCCTGCCACATGGCGAATGAGTTGGGCCTGCCCCATGTGCAGCACCGCCTGCTTTCGGCTGATCGTTACAACTTTCAGCTGGATGACTTCTTCAGCCAGTATCCGGCGCAAGACTTCGAAGTGTTTGTGGCGCTGGATGAGCGTGCGGTCAACTACTCGAGACACAAGCTGATTGCCCAGGTTCGTCTGGCGGGGTATCGCCTGTTCAACCTGGTTTCGCCTCGATCCATTGTTGAAGAAACTGTCGTACTGCAAGGCAATGTCTATATCGGCGCAGGCTGCAATCTGGCCGGTGACGCCGTAGTGGGGCTGGGCTCCTGGCTTGATCGTCAGGTCACCCTGGATTACTCCGTGCAGTTAGGGGCCTGTGTGACCTTGCAGGCGGGTGTAACCCTGGGGCGCGGTGTGGAAATCGGCAGGGGCACCACGCTGTCCGCTGGCAGCTTTGCGCTGGCGGGTACGAAAGTTGGTCGCCATTGTGAGTGGCTGCTGGGGGGAAAGTTGCCGGAAGTCCTTGCTGACAAGTCCTTTTACGATGCCCTGATGCCCGACGGCGCCAGAGTCCTGAAAAACTGAACCTTGATTATTTCGCGGATTTGCCCGGGCAATTGGGTGGGCCGTTTCTGGAGTGGGTATGCCGAGTAATTATGCTGGTGTTAAAGGGCTGGAAGTGGCTGGTAACTACGAAAACCTGGTCACCATCTTTCAGCGGGCGGTCTCTGCGTATCAATATGATCCGCGCTTCTGTATTGCGCCTGAGGCCTGTCATGTCTACGACGCAAATGGGCGTGAAACAAAAGTCGTGCTGTTGGGAACGACCCAGTTCTCTCAACTCTTTATCAATGAAGCGGCCGGCAAGGTGCGGATTGTTGCCGTGGTCGACGACTTCAAGGCCGGCAAGATGGAAAGCTTTCATGGCGTTCCGGTGATCAGTTCGGATGCCTTCCTGAAGTTGGCCCGGGATACTGCGCTGATCAGTATCAATGGCTGTCGGTATGATCACTCCCGGCGTTATTTCAAAAGCCTGGCGCTGCGCAACAACATCCCCATGCTCAACTTTGAGCAGGGCTTGCGGCTGCTTTCAATCAATCCGGCGAGCGACCATCGGATTGATGACTGGGGCAGCTACATTGTTGCTCACGCCCAGGAGTTGATCGCTCTTGGGCGGCGCCTGGACGATGACTATTCCCGCTTCACCCTGTTCAGCGTTTTGCTCGGCCATTTGACGTGCGACCCCGAGTGGATACTCAACGCTGCCAAGCCCTACTTGACCCTGTATTTCCGTTCCGGCTTGTGGCTGCCTGATCAGAACGAGCGCTTCGCCGACTGTGGCGCCTCGATTGCCGAGTCCGCCAAGGCCTTTCTCGATGCGACCGACGGCCGCTTCCAGAAGATCTGGATGATCGAGCCGGATGAAGTCAATCGGGCCACCATTCAATCGTTCATCAGTGGTTATAACGGTACTCTCGCGCCTGCACAGTCAGGTGCCATCGAGTTGCTGGGTTGTGCGTTGAGCAACGAAGACGGGCAGATGCCGTTCTTGCATGAGGGCGGGCACGGCGGTCACCTGTTATCTGCCGCCACTGCCCAGGCCATCTGCCGGGATGTCGATGTGCGCCGTCTGGATTCATTGCTTGATGACAGCCCGACGCTGATCAAGATGGACATCGAAGGGGCGGAATTGCAGGCCTTGCAGGGGGCTCGTGAGCACATCAGTCGTGGGCGCCCGAAAATGGCCATTTCGGCTTATCACCGGTCTGGCGATTTGCTGGATATCACCCGTTTTGTCGAAAGTGTGCGTGGCGATTACAAGATTGGCCTGCGCCACCACACCGAAGAGCGCTGGGATACCTGCCTTTACTTCTATTGATCTGCGTTCTGGCGCGCTGCATTGGCGCGCCATTTGATTGGGCCTGTGCCACTCGAGCGAAGGTGGCGGGCTATCGGCATTAACTAGCAAGAAGGTTTATATGAGCGCAAAGCCACTGGTCAGTGTGGTCATTCCTGCTTACAAGGCAACTTACTTTGAAGCGGCGCTGGCCAGTGTCTGTGCGCAGAGCTACGAGCATCTGGAGGTGGTGGTATGCGATGACTCGCGTACCGGAACCATCCGTGAGTGCACGGCTCGTTACCAGGAGTCCTGCTCTTTTCCGATTCGCTATGAGTTCAATGAGTCTCTGCGCGGCGAGCTCTTCAATGCCATTGAGTGCATAAAAGTCGCCAGTGGAAAGTACATCAAGTTCCTCCATGACGACGATGTATTGCACCCTGAATGTGTCGCGCAACTGGTGGCTGCGATGGAGTCAGATCCTTCTGTGGCCATGGCGTCTTCGCGTCGCCGCCTGATCGATTCCGACGGGGTCCCGCAGCCGGATGCCCTGGCCACATCCCTGCCTTTCGCTACCGATGTGGTTATCGATGGCAAGGAGCTGACCAGCCTGCTGGCCGACCATAGCCTCAACTTCATCGGCGAGCCGAGTTGTGTGCTTTGTCGCCGAGAGGATCTGCTGGCGCTGGGGGAAGGCCTGATGTCGCTCAATGGTTGCCTGATCTATTGGGTGGGCGACCTGGCGATGTATGTGAAGCTGCTGCAAAAGGGCAACCTGGCGTTGCTGAAGCAGCCGCTGACCGATTTCCGAGTGTCCCTGCAGCAGGGCAGTCAGCAGGGGCGCGACAAGCCGGGTATCGGTAACCAGGGGCACGCTGATTTCAAACGGACATTGCGCGAACTGGGCTGGCATCGCGGGGGGCTGGATAACCATCTGGTTTCGGTGCGTTCCCTGTATGGCGGCGACAGGTTCGAGCCGGTGGATATCCTGGCTGCTCTGCGCCAGAGTTACGCCAAGGGCGTGGCCGACCGGCAGATCAACAGTTGGATCGAGCAACGGGTGCCAAGCCCGATCCAGTTGCATTTGATGGAGGGCTATCTGCAGTCCGGCGGCGGTGCTCCTTCAATCGGCATCATCGTCCTTGATCTGGCCGCGGATGCCCAGGCGCTGGCGCGCACCCTGCATAGCCTGGCGGCGCAGCCGCAGGGGCTTGTGCAACTGAAAGTGACGGTACTGGGGCATGAGGCGCCTGGCTTGGTTGCCGGCGGCGCCGAGCTGCACTTCACACCGGTTCAGGCGAACTACGCAGAACAGGTCAATCGTTTGCTGCAAGAAGATGCATGCGAATGGTGTGTGCTGGTCCGCGCCGGTGATGAGTTCACGCCAAGCGGTCTGTTGGTTGCCAGCCTGGAGTTGCTGCCGGATCCCGACTGCCGTGCAGTGTTCTGTGATGGCGTGCTGCGAGAAGCCAATGGCGACACGGGGGTCATGCTGCGCCCGGACTTCAACCTGGATTACCTGCTGAGTTTGCCGGGGGTGCTGGGGCGTCACTGGATCTTCAGGCGTCGGGTGCTGATCGAGGCGGGTGGTTTTGATGGTGCCTACGCGCGGGCCCTGGAGTTCGAGCTGATCCTGCGCCTGATCAATCAAGGTGGCATTGACGGTTTCGGGCATATCCCGGAATTGCTGCTGAGTTGTCCGCCCGTGGCCCTGGATGAAAATGAAGATGAGCGCCGTGCGCTGGTCGAGCACCTGTCGCAGCGTGGCTATGCCAGCGCGCAGGTCGACAGCTCGCTTGCGGGACACTATCTGATCGACTACGGGCACCAGGCCCGCCCCCTGGTATCGATCGTGGTGGTGGTGAGTGACGACCTTGCGGCGGCGCAGCGCTGTATTTTCAGTGTCCTGGAGCACACCCGTTACCCTTTCTACGAGTTGCTGATCGTCGATAACGCCTGTCAGGCCGCAGAGGCAAGGCAGTGGTTGCAGGCTGTCGCGGAGCTGTCGGCTGAGCGTATCCGGGTAGTCAGCCTGCCTTATGCCGTGGATCGTTCCACCGCCAACAACCTGGGGGCGCAGCAGGCTTCTGGTGAATATCTGGTATTCCTGCGTGCGCTGACGGCGATCTTCGACGGTGGCTGGATTGATGCGCTGTTGAATCACGCGCTGCGCCAGGAGGTGGCGGTAGTGGGGGCCAAAGCGCTCTCCAGTGATGGCGAAGTGAGCCATGGCGGATTGATCCTGGGGCTGGCGGCCGGCGGGGCGGCAGCATTTGCCGGGCAGCAGGCCGACGCTGCCGGGTACATGAATGGCTTGCAGGTGGATCGCAATTGCAGTGCGGTCGCCGACATCTGCCTGATGGTACGTAAAGCCCTGTTTGATGGGGTGGGTGGCTGGGATGCCGAGCTGTTCCCTGAGGCGGGAGCGGATATTGACCTGTGCCTGCGCCTGGCGGGCCATGGTTATCTGACCGTGTGGACGCCGCGTGCGCGGGTCATGCACGGTACACCGCCGGCCGCGTTTGCGCCGCGGGATGAAGATGCCTTGGCCCAGCGCTGGCTTTCGGTGCTGGCGCGGGACCCGGCCTACAACCTGAATTTTTCCCTGGGGCAGCCAAAGGGCTTCCAACTGGCCGAGCCGTCGTTAAGTTGGCGTCCGCTGATCTGGCGCCCGTTGCCAGTGGTGCTGGTGCATCCTTCGGATCGTTATGGCAGTGGTCACTATCGGGCCATTCGACCGATGGAGGAGCAGAGTTCGGCGGGCCTGATCGACGGAGTGCTGTCGATGGCGCTGTTATCGCCGGCCGAACTGGCGCGAGTGGCCCCGGATTCGATGGTTTTCCAGCGCCACATCGGCGAGGAGTCGCTCAGCGCCATGCGTCGTGCGCAAGCCTTCTCGCGCAGTTTCAAGGTCTTTGAGCTGAACGATCACCTGCCAAGCCTGGCTGTTGGGGAGGCTGCCCAGGGGATGACGCCTGGGGATATTTCCTACTATTTGCGCGAAGCCGCGGCCTGCGTCGATCGCCTGGTGGTGTCCACCGAAGCCCTGGCCGACGCTCTGCATGGCCTGCATCCGGATACCCGGGTCATCCACAGTCGCCTGGACCAGCAGGGCTGGGGGGCGTTGCCGAGCAGCCAGCGGTGTGCCGGCGACAAGCCCCGGGTAGGGTGGGCGGGCGCGGACTGGCAGCTGGCCAATCTTCAAGTGATCGGCGAGGTGGTGAAAGCCCTGGCGACGGAAGTCGACTGGGTGTTCATGGGGGCTTGTCCCGAGGAACTGCTGCCCTATGTCAAGGAAGTGCATCGTGGTGTGGAGATCAGCCTGTATCCGGCGGCACTGGCCAGGCTGAATCTGGATCTGGCAGTAGCGCCCATGCAGCAGAGCCTGCTCAACGAGTGCAAGAGCAACCTGCGGCTCCTGGAGTATGGCGCCTGTGGTTATCCGGTCATCTGCAGTGATCTGGCATGTTTCCGCGGTGATTTGCCGGTGACTCGGGTTGCCAATCACTTCCAGGACTGGAGGGCGGCCATCCGCATGCATCTGGATGATCCACAGGCCAATGCCCGGGCCGGGCATGCCCTGCGTGAAGTCGTCCGGCGCGACTGGATGCTGGACGCTAGCGCTTTGATGGCGTGGCGTGCTGCCTGGCTGCCGGATTAATCACGGCCACTCTGAGGTTTCCGGCATTTTCAGCTCAATGCCGGCGCCATATTTCCGTTCGGTAAAAGTTGGAAGGTTTCTTGCAGTAGCAGCCCCGTGCCGCTTCAGGCGTCAAAAGTTTGCTTTACGGAACGGGGTAAATCGGTGGATCGCTCTCAGTTAATCAACACGGCTCGCAGTAACCTGGCCGGTCTCGGCCAGGGCAACCTGGGTGTACCGGTGCTGTTGTTGGTCATGCTGGCCATGATGATGTTGCCGGTGCCGCCGTTCCTGCTGGACGTATTCTTTACCTTCAACATCGCCCTGTCGATCGTGGTCCTGCTGGTCTGCGTCTATGCCCTGCGGCCGTTGGATTTCGCGGTATTCCCGACCATCCTGCTGGTGGCCACGCTGTTGCGACTGGCGCTCAACGTGGCCTCGACCCGGGTGGTGATGCTCCATGGCCAGGATGGCCACGCCGCTGCCGGTAAGGTGATCCAGGCCTTCGGTGAGGTGGTGATCGGCGGCAACTACGTGGTCGGTATCGTGGTCTTTGCGATCCTCATGATCATCAACTTCGTGGTGGTGACCAAGGGTGCCGGCCGTATTTCCGAGGTGAGTGCGCGCTTCACCCTGGACGCCATGCCCGGCAAGCAGATGGCCATCGATGCTGACTTGAACGCCGGCCTGATCGACCAGAGCCAGGCCAAGCTGCGCCGTCTCGAAGTGGCCCAGGAGGCCGAGTTCTACGGTTCCATGGACGGTGCCAGCAAATTCGTGCGCGGTGACGCCATCGCCGGTTTGCTGATTCTGTTCATCAACCTGATCGGCGGCATGGCCGTTGGTATCTTCCAGCACAACATGAGCTTTGGTGATGCGGGCCGGGTATACGCCTTGCTGACCATCGGTGACGGTTTGGTGGCGCAATTGCCATCACTGTTGCTGTCCACTGCGGCGGCGATCATGGTGACCCGGGCTTCGGGTTCCGAAGACATGGGCAAGCAGATCAACCGGCAGATGTTCGCTTCGCCCAAGGCGCTGGCGGTGGCAGCCGGCCTGATGGCCGTGATGGGGCTGGTGCCGGGCATGCCGCACTTCTCCTTTCTCAGCCTGGCGGCCGTGGCCGGTGGCGCCGCTTACCTGGTCTGGAAAAAGCAGAATCAGGTCAAGGTCAAGGCTCTGGAAGAGGTCCAGCGTCAACAGGATCTGCTGCCTTCCCCTGCCCGAGCCCTGGAAACCAAGGAGTTGGGTTGGGACGACGTGACGCCGATCGACATGATCGGCCTGGAAGTCGGTTACCGCCTGATTCCCCTGGTGGATCGCAACCAGGGCGGGCAATTGCTGGCGCGGATCAAGGGGGTGCGCAAGAAGCTCTCCCAGGACCTGGGCTTTCTCATGCCCACGGTGCATATCCGCGACAACCTGGACCTGGCGCCGAGCGCCTACCGCCTGACCCTGATGGGGGTGATCCTGGCCGAAGCGGAGATCTATCCGGATCGCGAGCTGGCGATCAACCCGGGGCAGGTCTATGGCACGCTCAACGGCATCTCCGCTCGGGACCCGGCCTTTGGTCTGGAAGCGGTGTGGATCGAAATCAGCCAACGGCCGCAGGCGCAGTCCCTGGGCTACACCGTGGTGGACGCCAGTACCGTGGTCGCCACCCACTTGAACCAGATTCTGTACAAGCACTCCAGCGAACTGATCGGCCACGAAGAGGTCCAGCAGTTGCTGCAAGTGTTGTCCAAGAGTTCGCCGAAGCTGGCCGAGGAATTGGTGCCGGGCGTGCTGTCTCTGTCGCAGTTGCTCAAGGTCCTGCAAGCGCTGCTGGCCGAGCAGGTGCCGGTACGCGACATCCGCAGCATTGCCGAAGCCATCGCCAACAATGCCGCCAAGAGTCAAGATACTGCCGCTTTGGTTGCCGCGGTACGCGTCGGATTGTCTCGTGCCATCGTCCAAAGCATTGTAGGCACTGAGTCTGAGCTGCCTGTGATCACCTTGGAGCCAAGGTTGGAACAAATTTTGCTCAGCAGTCTGCAGAAGGCAGGACAAGGCCAGGAAGAAGGCGTTCTGCTGGAGCCAAGCATGGCAGAGAAGCTGCAGCGTTCGCTGATCGATGCGGCGCAGCGTCAAGAGATGCAAGGTCAACCGGTGATTCTGTTGGTAGCGGGGCCGGTCCGCGCCATGCTCTCGCGGTTCGGCCGTCTCGCCGTCCCGGGTTTGCATGTGCTGGCGTACCAGGAAATTCCGGACAACAAGCAAGTGACCATCGTTGCGACAGTAGGGCCCAACGGCTGAGGTAGTGGGTTATGCAAGTTAAGCGTTTTTTCGCCGCCGATATGCGTCAGGCCATGAAACTGGTTCGTGATGAGTTGGGCGCTGAAGCCGCCATCATCGGCAACCGGCGGATCGCCGGCGGTGTCGAGCTGACGGCTGCGCTGGATTACAAGTTGTCGGCCTTGTCGCCACGGGTTCCGAACATGGAACTCGAGGACGAGCTGCGCAAGACCCAGTCGCGGATTGTCACCGCCCAGGCCGAACTGAGCCTGCGGGGCGAGGGCGACAGTGCCTCGATCACCAATCGCCAGCTGTTCGCCGGCCTGCCGTTGACCGCGGCCGAACCCCTGATCGAGCCGACCCTGACCGAACGTCCGCGCCCGGCGCCGGCTCCTGCAGCGCCACCAGCCGATACGCGGGCGCTGGACTCGATGCGTTTCGAGCTCAACGGTCTGCGCGAACTGCTGGAAGTGCAGCTCGGCTCCCTGGCCTGGAGCCAGTTGCAGGGCAGCCGTCCGGAGCAGGCCAACCTCTGGCGTCGCCTGCAGCGCATCGGCCTGTCGGGCCCGCTGGCCCGCGACCTGCTGGCACTGATTACCGAAATCAACGAACCCCGTCAGGCCTGGCGCATGTTGCTGGCGCACCTGGCGCGAATGATCCAGACCCCGGAAGTCGAGCCTCTGGAAGAGGGCGGCGTGATCGCCATGGTCGGCCCGGCCGGCATGGGCAAGACCACCACCCTGGCCAAGCTGGCGGCGCGCTACGTGCTCAAGTACGGGGCACAGAACATTGCCCTGGTGAGCATGGACAGCTACCGCATCGGCGCCCAGGAGCAGCTCAAGACCCTGGGGCGCATCCTCAATGTATCGGTGACCCATGTGGACCCGGGCCAGTCCCTGGCCCAGGCACTGGATCCGTTGCTGCGCAAGCGCGTGGTGCTGATCGATACCGCCGGCCTGCAGGCCAGCGATCCGGCGTTGCGCATGCAACTGGAGAGCCTGGCCGGTCGTGGCATTCGTGCGAAGAACTATCTGGTACTGGCTACCACCAGCCAGAAACAGGTGCTGACCGCCGCCTACCACAGCTACAAACGCTGCGGCCTGGCCGGTTGCATCCTGACTAAACTTGATGAAACAGCCAGTCTTGGCGAAGTGTTGAGCCTGGCCATCAGTCATGAACTGCCGGTTGCCTATCTCACCGATGGTCCGCGGATTCCTGACGATCTGCACCTGCCTCGCCGGCATCAGCTGGTGAGTCGCGCGGTAAGCGTACAGATGCAGGAAGAACCCAGCGAGGAAGCCATGGCCGACATGTTCGCTGACCTTTACCACAGCCCGTCCAAACGGGTTGGCTGAGGTAATCATGAATAGATTGCAGTGTATCTACATTGATGGTCTGCCATGCATTGTTCCAATGGTGAACGCGCAGCCAGTTATGTGGCCCCGTCTAAGTAAGACAAGGTAAAGAAAGAACATGGGCAGCATGCATCCCGTACAGGTGATTGCGGTGACCGGCGGCAAAGGTGGCGTCGGCAAGACTAATGTGTCAGTGAACTTGTCCCTGGCTCTGGCTGAGCTCGGCCGGAGGGTCTTGCTGCTGGATGCCGACCTGGGACTGGCCAATGTCGATGTCCTGCTGGGCCTGACTCCCAAACATACCCTGGCCGACGTCATCGAGGGCCGTTGCGAACTGCGCGATGTGCTGCTCCAGGGCCCTGGAGGCATCCGCATCGTACCGGCCGCCTCGGGCACCCAGAGCATGGTGCACCTGAGCCCCGCGCAGCACGCTGGCCTGATCCAGGCCTTCAGCGATATCGGCGACAATCTCGATGTGCTGGTGATCGACACCGCTGCGGGTATTGGTGACTCGGTAGTCAGCTTTGTCCGCGCGGCCCAGGAAGTGCTGCTGGTGGTGTGTGACGAGCCGACCTCGATCACGGACGCCTACGCGCTGATCAAACTGCTCAACCGCGACTACGGCATGAACCGTTTCCGGGTCCTGGCCAACATGGCTCAGAGCCCTCAGGAAGGTCGCAACCTGTTTGCAAAATTGACCAAGGTCACGGATCGCTTCCTGGACGTGGCCTTACAATACGTCGGCGCAGTTCCCTACGACGAAAGCGTACGCAAGGCCGTGCAAAAGCAGCGTGCGGTCTATGAAGCCTTTCCTCGTTCGAAGTGTGCATTGGCGTTCAAGGCCATCGCGCAAAAAGTCGATACCTGGCCGTTGCCGGCGAACCCACGCGGGCATCTGGAGTTTTTTGTCGAGCGGCTAGTGCATCAAACAGCGGGACCGGTGCTATGACTGCCAGTGGCTACAACCTCTACAAGAAGTCGGCGCGTGACAGCCAGTACGAATTGATCGAGCGCTACGCGCCTCTGGTCAAGCGTATTGCCTATCACCTGTTGGCGCGGTTGCCGGCCAGTGTTCAGGTAGAAGACCTGATTCAGGCCGGGATGATCGGTTTGCTCGAAGTGTCGACCAAATACGACGCGAGCAAGGGGGCGAGTTTCGAAACCTACGCGGGTATCCGTATCCGTGGGGCGATGCTCGACGAGGTTCGTAAAGGCGACTGGGCACCGCGTTCGGTGCACCGTAATACGCGCATGGTCAGTGATGCGATTCGCGCAATTGAAGCTAAAACCGGTCGTGACGCTAAAGATCATGAAGTTGCGGCCGAACTTCAATTGAGTCTCGACGATTATTACGGGATTTTGAACGACACCTTGGGCAGTCGCCTGTTCAGTTTCGACGACCTGTTGCAGGACGGCGAGCATGAAGGGCTGCATGAGGATGGCGCCAGTGCTCATCTCGAACCGTCACGGGACCTGGAGGATGAACGCTTCCAGGCCGCGTTGGCGGATGCGATTGCCAATTTGCCGGAGCGCGAGCGACTGGTGTTGGCGCTGTACTACGACGAGGAGCTGAACCTCAAGGAAATCGGTGAGGTCCTGGGGGTCAGCGAATCGCGGGTCAGCCAGTTACACAGCCAGTGCGCAGCCCGTTTGCGGGGGCGTTTGGGGGAGTGGCGAGCGCGCTGACAGGCAGTGTGGGGACACTGCGTTCAGGACCGGTGAAGCAAGCGCTGCACCGGTCTTGCAGTATGTGCTCCATGCAGTCGTTGTGTGTTATGCCGGATTGATTGAATGGCGCGTTCAGGTGCTGAATGCGTTTAAGACTGCTTGGAGGTCGAATTGGACAAGAACATGAAAATCCTCATCGTTGATGACTTTTCAACGATGCGGCGGATCATTAAGAACCTGTTGCGTGATCTGGGATTCACCAACACGGTCGAGGCCGACGATGGCACTACCGCCATTCCGGTACTCAACAGCGGGAGCATCGACTTTCTGGTAACGGACTGGAACATGCCGGGCATGACCGGTATCGACCTGCTGCGCCACGTGCGCGCCGATGAAAAACTCAAGCACCTGCCGGTATTGATGGTGACTGCTGAAGCCAAGCGCGAGCAGATCATCGAAGCTGCCCAGGCCGGCGTAAACGGCTATGTCGTCAAACCATTCACGGCTCAGGCGTTGAAAGAGAAGATCGAAAAAATCTTCGAACGCATCGGTTGAGACGCGTAGCCATTCCGCCACGGGGGAGCTATGGAGCATAACGAATCTTCACTGGGCGACTTTGAGTCGACCCTGAAAAAACATGCGCTAGAACTGGTCGAGAGCCTTGAAAAGGGCCGGTTCGGCGAAGCGGTGCAATTGATCCATGAGCTCAATCAGACCCGTGACCGCGGCCTGTACCAGGAAGTGGGCAAGCTCACCCGCGAGCTGCATAGCGCGATCGTCAATTTCCAGATTGACCCGCACATGCCGCAAGCCGAGGAAGTTTCACAGATCACGGATGCCACTGAGCGCCTGTCCTATGTGGTCCGGCTGACGGAAGCCGCAGCCAACCGCACCATGGACCTGGTGGAGAGCAGCACCCCGCTGGTCAACGGCCTGAGCACTGAAGCCCAGGCCTTGAGCGCAGACTGGGGGCGCTTCATGCGGCGCGAGGTCGGCGCTGAAGAGTTTCGCGAGCTGGCGCGCCGGGTCGACAGTTTCCTGACGCGCAGCGAACAGGAAACCCGTACCGTTTCCGGCCACCTCAACGACATTCTGCTGGCGCAGGATTACCAGGACCTGACCGGTCAGGTGATCAAGCGTGTGACCCAGTTGGTCACGGAAGTCGAAAGCAATCTGCTCAAACTCGTCTTGATGGCCAGCCAGGTCGATCGTTTCGCCGGTATCGAACATGACCGTGAATCGATCCTCGCTGAAAAAGATCCGCAAAAACATCTCGCCAAGGGTGAAGGTCCGCAGATTCATGCCGATAAACGGGAAGACGTTATGTCCGGTCAGGACGATGTAGACGATTTGCTTTCCAGCCTTGGATTCTAGGAGCACCCATTAATGAGCTTCGGCGCCGATGAAGAGATCCTTCAGGATTTCCTGGTTGAGGCCGGCGAGATTCTAGAGCAACTGTCCGAACAACTGGTCGAGCTGGAAAGCCGGCCGGATGATGCGGACTTGCTCAATGCAATTTTTCGCGGTTTTCACACTGTTAAAGGGGGCGCCGGCTTCCTCCAGCTCAATGAGCTGGTGGAGTGCTGCCACATCGCCGAGAACGTCTTCGACATCCTGCGCAAGGGTGAGCGGCGAGTCGACTCGGAACTGATGGACGTGGTGCTTGAAGCTCTGGACGCGGTGAACGGCATGTTCAGCCAGGTCCGTGAGCGCACCGAAATCACCGCTGCCACACCGGAGTTGCTGGCGGCCCTGGCGCGCCTGGCCGAACCTGCCGGTGCCGAGCCTGCAGCACCTGCTGTGGAAGAGGTGGTTGAGCCGGTTGCCGAGCCTGTGGCTGAAGAAAGCCCGGCAGGGGACATCACCGATAACGAATTCGAGCTGTTGCTTGACTCGCTGAATGCCGCCAAGGCCGAAGCCGAAGCAGCGCCTGCCACCGCACCTGCGGCCCAGGGCGAGCCGGCCAGCGATGAAATCACCGACGCCGAGTTCGAATCCCTGCTCGATCAGTTGCACGGCAAGGGCCAGTTCGCCCCGGATGCCGTGGCACCGGCCGCGGCCAGTGCCACCAGTGGTGCGGCTGGCGCAGGTGATGAGATCACCGACGATGAATTCGAAGCATTGCTGGACCAGTTGCATGGCAAGGGCAACTTCGCCGTGGAGGCCTTGGATTCGGCCGTGGCGGCGGCGCCTGCCGCTCCTGCCGCAGCCGCAGCCGCACCAAGCGCAGCCGCAGCCGGTAGCGACCTGATCACCGATCACGAATTCGAATCCCTGCTGGATGAGTTGCACGGCAAGGGCAAATTCTCCGAAACCCCGGGTGCGGCCAAGCCAGCCGCGGCTACTGCGGCTCCGGCTGCGGCGGCCACCGCTGCCGTCGCCAAGCCGACGGCGAAGAAGCCCGAGCCCAAGGCCGAGGCGCCGAAAGCTGCCGCTGCTCCTGCTGCGGCACCGGCACCGGCTCGCGCCGCCGCTGCGGCCCCGCCGGCGGAAAAGCCTGCCAGCGAAGCGGAAACCACGGTGCGTGTCGATACCGCGCGCCTGGACGAAATCATGAACATGGTGGGCGAGTTGGTGCTGGTGCGTAACCGCCTGGTGCGCCTGGGCCTCAACAGCGGCGACGAAGCCATGTCCAAGGCCGTGTCGAACCTCGACGTGGTAACTGCCGACCTGCAGACCGCGGTGATGAAGACCCGCATGCAGCCGATCAAGAAGGTCTTCGGGCGCTTCCCGCGCCTGGTTCGCGACCTGGCCCGGCAGCTCAAGAAAGAGATCAACCTGGAGCTGGTGGGGGAAGAAACCGACCTCGACAAGAACCTGGTAGAGGCCCTGGCCGACCCGCTGGTGCACTTGGTGCGCAACGCGGTGGACCACGGCATCGAATCGCCGGAAGAGCGCGAAGCCTCGGGCAAGTCCCGTGGCGGCAAGGTGGTACTGGCGGCGGAACAGGAAGGCGACCACATCCTGCTGTCGATCTCCGATGACGGCAAGGGCATGGACCCGAACGTGTTGCGCGCCATCGCCGTCAAGCGCGGCGTGATGGACAAGGATGCCGCCGACCGCCTGAGCGATACCGAGTGCTACAACCTGATCTTTGCCCCGGGCTTCTCCACCAAGACCGAGATTTCCGATGTGTCCGGTCGCGGTGTGGGCATGGACGTGGTGAAGACCAAGATTTCCCAGCTCAATGGTTCGATCAACATCTATTCGACCAAGGGCCAGGGCTCGAAGATCGTCATCAAGGTGCCGTTGACCCTGGCGATCATGCCGACCCTGATGGTCATGCTCGGCAACCAGGCATTCGCTTTCCCGCTGGTCAACGTCAACGAGATCTTCCACCTCGACCTGTCGCGCACCAACGTGGTGGACGGCCAGGAAGTGGTGATCGTGCGCGACAAGGCGTTGCCCCTGTTCTACCTCAAACGCTGGCTGGTCAGTTCCGCCGCTCATGAAGAGCAGCGCGAGGGCCACGTAGTGATCCTTTCGGTGGGTACCCAGCGGATCGGCTTTGTCGTCGATCAACTGGTGGGCCAGGAAGAAGTGGTCATCAAGCCCTTGGGCAAAATGCTTCAGGGAACCCCGGGCATGTCCGGCGCCACCATTACCGGTGACGGCCGCATTGCTCTGATCCTCGATGTTCCGAGCATGCTCAAGCGTTACGCCGCACGGCGTATTTGATTCGGCGGGGAGGGGCGGTTGGCCTCGCCCCACCTAACGGAGTGTTTATGGCAGTCAAAGTCCTGGTGGTGGACGATTCGGGTTTTTTCCGCCGCCGCGTCTCGGAAATTCTTTCAGCGGATTCGAATATCCAGGTCGTCGGCACGGCGACCAATGGTAAAGAGGCGATCGATCAGGCCCTGGCGCTCAAGCCGGACGTGATCACCATGGACTACGAGATGCCGATGATGGATGGCATCACCGCAGTGCGGCACATCATGCAACGCTGCCCGACGCCGGTCCTGATGTTCTCCTCCCTGACCCACGAAGGCGCCCGAGTGACCCTCGATGCGCTGGATGCCGGGGCGGTGGACTTTCTGCCGAAGAACTTCGAGGACATCTCGCGCAATCCCGAGAAGGTCAAGCAGTTGCTGTGCGAGAAGGTCCACAGTATCTCGCGCAGCAATCGGCGCTTCAGCAGCTACAGTGCTCCGGCACCGCAGCCGGCGAGTGCGCCGGCACCTGCTCCTTCGAGCTTCGCCAGTTCGCGCTCGCCAGCTCCCGCACCCGCTCCGGCCCGCGCCGCGGCGCCGGCGGCCAGTGCGAATTCGCCGGCACCCAAGCGCAAGGCCTACAAGCTGGTGGCCATTGGTACGTCCACAGGCGGCCCAGTGGCGCTGCAGCGGGTCCTGACCCAGCTGCCGGCCAACTTCCCGGCCCCTATCGTGCTGATCCAGCATATGCCGGCGGCCTTCACCAAGGCCTTTGCCGAGCGTCTGGACAAGCTCTGCCGCATCAGCGTCAAGGAAGCCGAGGATGGCGACATCCTGCGTCCAGGCCTGGCGCTGCTGGCGCCTGGCGGCAAGCAGATGATGGTCGACGGTCGCGGTGCGGTGAAGATTCTCCCGGGCGATGAGCGCTTGAACTACAAGCCGTGCGTGGATATTACCTTCGGCTCTGCGGCCAAGTCCTACAGCGACAAAGTTCTGGCGGTGGTGCTCACCGGCATGGGCGCCGACGGTCGCGAAGGCGCGCGTCTGCTCAAGCAGGGCGGCAGTGCGGTCTGGGCCCAGGACGAGGCCAGCTGTGTGATCTATGGCATGCCCATGGCCATCGTCAAGGCCAACCTGGCGGATGCGGTGTACAGCCTGGACGACATCGGCCGGCACCTGGTCGAGGCCTGTCTCTGATGGATGTGCTCAGCCTTATCGGGATCATCATGGCATTTGTCGCCATCATCGGTGGCAACTACCTGGAGGGGGGGCACCTGTCGGCCCTGGCCAACGGTCCGGCGGCACTGATCGTGCTCGGCGGGACCATCGGCGCGGCACTGCTGCAGTCGCCGCTGAGCGCCTTCAAACGGGCCATGCAGATCCTTGCCTGGATCCTGTTTCCGCCCCGGGTCGATCTGCCGGGCGGCATCGATCGGGTGGTCAACTGGAGCCTCACCGCGCGCAAGGAAGGCCTGCTGGGCCTGGAAGGCGTGGCGGATGCCGAGCCTGACAGTTATGCGCGCAAGGGCTTGCAGTTGCTGGTGGACGGTGCCGAACCCGAAGCCATCCGCAGCATTCTCGAAGTGGATTTCTATACCCAGGAAAGTCGTGATATCGAGGCCGCCAAGGTGTTCGAGAGCATGGGCGGCTATGCGCCGACCATCGGCATCATCGGCGCGGTAATGGGCCTGATCCACGTGATGGGCAACCTGGCCGATCCATCCCAGCTGGGTAGCGGCATCGCCGTGGCCTTCGTCGCCACTATCTATGGGGTGGCCAGTGCCAACCTGGTGCTGCTGCCGATCGCCGCCAAGCTGAAATCCGTTGCCTTGCGCCAGTCGCGTTACCGGGAAATGCTCCTCGAAGGCATCCTGTCGATCGCCGAAGGCGAAAACCCCCGCTCCATCGAGCTGAAGCTGCAAGGCTTCATGGACTGATTATGGCCCGTCGTCGCCAGCAAGAAGAACACGTCAACCATGAGCGCTGGTTGGTTTCCTACGCCGACTTCATTACCTTGCTGTTCGCGTTTTTCGTGGTCATGTACTCGATTTCCTCGATCAACGAGGGCAAGTACAAGGTCATTTCCGAAGCCTTGATCGGGGTCTTCACCGACTCCGATCGTAGCCTCAAGCCGATTCCCATCGGTGACGAGCGTCCCAAGACCGTTACCCCGGCCAAGCCCCTGGTCAAGGACAGCGACCAGACCGACGCCGGCATCGCCGGGGCCAGCGACCCGCTGAAAAGCATCGCCGATGACATCAGCGCAGCCTTTGGCGACCTGATCAGCTCCAACCAGATGACCGTGCGCGGCAATGAACTGTGGGTGGAGATCGAGCTCAACTCCAGCCTGCTGTTCGGCAGTGGCGATGCCATGCCCAGCGACCAGGCGTTCACCATCATCGACAAGGTGGCGAAGATCCTCAAACCCTTCGACAACCCGATCCATGTCGAGGGCTTCACCGACAACCTGCCGATCCAGACCGCGCAGTACCCGACCAACTGGGAGCTGTCCTCGGCCCGTTCGGCGAGCATCGTGCGCATGCTGGCGATGCAGGGGGTGAACCCGGCGCGCATGGCCTCGGTGGGCTACGGTGAGTTCCAGCCAGTGGCCAACAACGCCACCGCCGAAGGCCGGGCGCGCAATCGCCGGGTGGTGCTGGTGGTGTCGCGCAACCTGGATGTGCGCCGCAGCCTGACCGGTACCGGCACCGCCCATGCAACACCGGATGCGGCACTCAAGCGTGCTGGCACACAAACTGCACCAACCCCGGTCAAAACGCCGGTACAGGGAAGCGCCGTCAATTCTCCGTCACCTGCTTTATAACTTAGCGCTATGTCTCGCCCCGCTGTGGCCGGGCGGGAGGAACCAACCGAATGAGAGTCTGGGCAGTTGCCAATCAAAAGGGTGGTGTCGGTAAAACCACCAGTTCCATCGCTTTAGCCGGCTTGCTGGCCGAGGCGGGCAAGCGTGTGGTCGTGGTCGATCTCGACCCCCACGGCTCCATGACCAGTTACTTCGGCTATGACCCGGACAGCCTGGAGCACAGCAGCTACGACCTGTTCCTGCACAAGGGCAATGTGCCCCAGGACCTGCCGGGCCAGTTGTTGCTGGGCACCAGCCACGAGCGTATTTCGCTGTTGCCGTCCAGCACCGCGCTGGCCACCCTGGAGCGCCAGTCGCCGGGGCAGAGCGGCCTGGGCCTGGTGATCGCCAAGAGCCTGGCGCAGCTGTGGCAGGATTTCGACTATGCGGTGATCGACAGCCCCCCGTTGCTCGGGGTGCTGATGGTCAACGCCCTGGCGGCCAGCCAGCAGTTGGTGATCCCGGTGCAGACCGAGCACCTGGCGGTCAAGGGCCTGGAGCGTATGGTCAATACCCTGGCCATGGTCAATCGCTCGCGCAAGCAACCCTTGCCGTTCACTATCGTGCCGACGCTGTTCGACCGCCGTACCCAGGCCTCCCTGGGCACCCTGCGGGTACTGCGGGACAAGTTTCCCGAGGAGATCTGGCAAGGCTACATTCCGGTGGATACCCGCCTGCGCGACGCCAGCCGGGCCGGGGTCACCCCTTCGCAATTCGATGGCAAGAGCCGCGGCGTACTGGCCTACAAGGCCTTGCTCAAGCACTTGCTGGCCCAGCAGCTCGTGGCGCAGGTGGCTTGACGTGAAGCGTTATTCAAGTCGCCACGCCGCCCGGCCGATAACCCCTACAGGTCACTGTATCGGGGTTTTAGCGTGGGCATCCTCATGAACCGTCCTCTGGATGTAAAGAGCCGACCGCAGTTGGCGCTGCAGTCGTACCTGGACGCTTTGCTGCAGGACGCCACCGACGAGGAGTTGCTGCCACCGCCGCCGATCCCGGTGCCCGCCCCGGTAGTGGTCGAAGCCTCCAGTGAAGTGCTGGATGAATTCCAGGCCGCGGTACTGGAAGAGCAGGCCCGTGACGCCGAGCTCCAGCAGAACTCGGCGCCTGCGGTTGCTGCGCCAGAGCCCGTTGCCACCCCTGTGCTGGAAGCACCGGAGCCCATGCCAAGCACCCTCTCGCCCGTGGTGCCGATGCTCCAGGCCCTGGTGCCGCCCGTGGTGGAAGTGCACTTGCCGCCGAGCAATACGCCGCCTCCGGTCACCGGCAGCGATCGTCCCGCCTGGGCGGCAGAGCCGTTCGAGTGCCTGTTGTTCGATGTCGCGGGCCTGACCCTGGCGGTGCCCCTGGTGTGCCTGGGCTCGATCTATTCCCTGGCCGGGCAGGAGCTGACGCCGCTGTTCGGCCAGCCGGAATGGTTCCTCGGTATCCTGCCGAGCCAGGCTGGCAACCTGAAGGTGCTGGATACCGCACGCTGGGTCATGCCGGATCGCTACCGCGACGATTTCCGCCAGGGCCTGCAGTACGTGATCTCGGTCCAGGGCTATGAGTGGGGGCTGGCGGTGCATCAGGTCAGCCGCTCGCTGCGCCTGGACCCCAATGAAATCAAGTGGCGCAGTCACCGTGGCCAACGCCCGTGGCTGGCCGGCACGGTGATTGAACATATGTGCGCCTTGCTCGATGTTGCCGAACTGGCGGAATTGATCGCCACCGGTGGCGCCAAGCAGATGGCGATCAGTCAAGCGGCCCACAAGCCGAAGTAAACCAACAACAGGCCGCGTCCGTCGGGCGTGGCCACACAGAACACACGCCGTTTTCAACGGTTATTTGAGGGGTCAGGGTATGAATAAGTCGTCGTCTGCACAGGGTTCCGAAGATCCGATCCTGCAATGGGTCACCTTCAAGCTGGATAACGAGTCCTACGGCATCAACGTGATGCGGGTCCAGGAAGTGCTGCGCTATACCGAGATCGCTCCGGTGCCGGGCGCACCCAGCTACGTGCTGGGGATCATCAACCTGCGCGGCAACGTGGTGACCGTGATCGATACCCGCCAGCGCTTCGGCCTGGTGCCGACCGAAGTCAACGACAACACCCGGATCGTCATCATCGAAGCCGACAAGCAAGTGGTCGGGATCATGGTGGACAGCGTCGCCGAAGTGGTTTACCTGCGCCAGTCGGAAGTCGAGACCGCGCCGAACGTCGGCAACGAAGAGTCGGCCAAGTTCATCCAGGGCGTGTGCAACAAGAACGGCGAACTGCTGATTCTGGTTGAGCTGGACAAGATGATGAGCGAAGAGGAATGGTCGGAACTGGAGAGTATCTGATTGATCCTCGAGGTAGCGGTAATTGTCCTGGCGATCCTCTGGGTCGCCACTCTGGCTCTGTTCCTGTCCTACACCCGCAACCAGCGGCAGATTGCTGCCCAGCAGGCTGAGGGTGACGCCGTGCGCGACCAGCGGATCAAGGAGCTGGCCAAGCGCGTCGACCATTACCAGAGCGGTACGGTGCGCATGGGCGAGGACCTGCACGAGTTGCGCGCTGTGGTAGCGCCTTTGCCGGACAAGCTGGCCCAGCTGGAGCAGCGTGACCCTTCCAGCCTGTCGTTCGCCCAGGCCGCGCGCCTGGTGGGCATGGGCGCCAGCGTCGACGAGCTGACCCAGTCCTGCGGCCTCACCCAGGCCGAAGCGGAGCTGGTCAGCAAGCTGCACAAAGGCTGATGTAGCCGCGAGCGCCCGCTGCAAAAAAGGCCCCTGGGGCCTTCATGCGGCCGGGCTGTATCAGTAATCGTCGCCGCGTTCGGTGATGTCCTTCTCCAGTTCCGCCCGTTGCGGATCATGCCCTGCCGGGAACTTGCCCTTGAGGTTCCAGGCGAAGGCGATGATCTCGGCGATGGTCCGGTACAGCTCCGGCGGAATGCTCTCGCCCAGTTCCAGTCGCGCCAGCAGCTTCACCAGCTCGGCGTTCTCGTAGATCGGGACTTCATAGTCCCGGGCAATCTTCAGGATGGCTTCGGCCAGTTCGTCATCGCCCTTGGCGGTGAGGGTCGGAGCCTGCTGGCCATCGTATTTGAGGGCGATGGCCTGGCGTGGTGGCGCAGAGTGCTTCATGCGGTTTCGTCCACCCAGCGTTGTTCCAATCGGGTTTGCGGGCCCTGGGGCGGAGTGCCGAGGTGGCAATCCAGGTCGCCGACATTCAGTCCCGAGGCCAGCAGGCGTTCGCGCAGGTTGCCCAGGTGGCTTTCAATCAGGCTCGCCGTATAGGGGCGCTCGGCCCAGAGCTGGCTGGACAGCCGGCCCTGGATCAGCTGTGCCTGGACTTGCAGCGGGCCCAGAGGCTCCAGGTCGAAGGCCAGGTCGACCCGCCACAGGGCCTGCTTGGGCTCACGTTCCTCGCGTTTGTGTTCCGGCTCCGGTTCCGGCGCCTCTTCGCGCTGCAGCTTGACCTGCAAGGGCACGATGTCCTGCAGGTTGCGCATGGGGATTTCCAACTGCCAGGTACTCAACAGCCGGCCATCGTCGGTCAGGCCGCTTTGCTCCAGGCTCGACAGTTGATGGCTCTGCAAGCGCGATACGGCCGCGGCGGCCAGGCGCAGCAGTTGTTCCAGGTCACCTTCGCCTTCCAGGCTCTGCAGCAACCGTTCCGGCAATGGAAAGCCGGTGGGCGAAGCCTTGGCGCTGACCTGGCCGAGGGTACCCAGGGCGCTGCGCACGAAGCTGGGAAGCGACTGGGCCAGGGTGTTGGCGGCCAGGATGGCGTTGAAGCTGGTGGAGGAGGGCAGGCCCGGGGTCAGCTGGGCGATCAGGCGCAACAGGTCGGCCTTCATGTCCGGCACCTGCCCTGGGTTGGCCCCGGCCAGCAGCCGAGCTTCCAGGAACAGGCCGCTGCCCAGCAAGGCCTGGGCCACGCCGCGTGGGTTGCTCAGTTGCTGCACATCGGGCAGGCCGGCCAGCAGGCGCTCGACGGCAGCGCGCAGGTCAGTGAATGTGGTCGAGGGGGCACTGTCGGCGGGCAGGTTCTGCAGGGCGTTGATCAAGCCGCTGAGGGAGCCCTGGCGGCTTTGCTGGCTGGCCAGTTGGGCGGCGATGGCCAATTGCTCCTGACGGCTGCTCAGGGGGACGAAATTCAGGGTCTGGGCATCCGAGACCAGGGCGCTGAGCAGGCTGCCGATGCGCAGCGGCTGCGGGCTTTCGATGCTCAGGGTGGCGCCGCTCTGTGCGGTGTTGAGCAGGCTCACCAAGGAGCGATAGATCGCCGGCTGGCTGGTGCCCTGGGGCAGCATCTGGCTGGTCAGCACCTTGGCTTGGATCAGGGTGCCGGGGGGCAGTTGGCTGGTGTCCAGGCGGGTCAGGGCGGCGACACTGGAGGCGATGGCCTGTTGCACGGTGATCGCCAGGTTGCCCGCCGAGGGTTGGGTGACCGCCAGGCTGGTGCCCTGGGGCAGGGGTTGATTGCTGGTGGCCTGCAAAGTGGTTTGCCGGCCGTTGTCCAGGGTCACTTTGAGCAGCAACTGGAACGTCTGGTCGGTCTGCTTGAGCGACAGCACTTCGGCCTTGGCGCTCTGGCCGGCGGCAATCAGGCCTTCCAGGGGCGGCACCAGCTTCAGCAGTTCCCCGCTGATCGCCTGGGGGCGCGAGGCGCCGGACGCGGGCACCTGGGGCGCAGGCAGGATGTTCATTTCGCCTGTCATTCGGACACAACCTGTGGAAATTAGCCCTCATAAGCGTAGGGCTTCGCATGTATAATGCCGCCCGTCTTTGGGGGAGTGGTGAAAACATTGCAATTGTTTGACGCAGCTCTCTAGAACAGGCCGCCAATGCATTTATCCTGCATCTCTTTAACGGCCGCTCCGTTGCCGACTTGAACCTGTAAAGGCCCGCTATCCCTTGACCAGCCCTCTTCTCGAAGCCGTAGCACTCGCCTGTGAGCGCGATTGGCGGATGCTATTTGAACACCTCGAGTTGCGTCTGACGGGCGGCGACATGGTGCAGATCAGCGGCCCCAACGGCAGCGGCAAGACCAGCCTGCTGCGCCTGCTGGCCGGGTTGATGCAGCCCACCAGCGGCCAGGTGCTGCTCAATGGCCAGCCATTGCACGCCCAGCGCGCGGAATTGGCCCGCAACCTGTTGTGGATCGGCCATGCCGCCGGCATCAAGGAGCTGTTGAGCCCCGAGGAGAACCTCAGCTGGCTCTGTGCCCTGCACCAGCCTGCCCGGCGCGAGGCGATCTGGCAGGCCCTGGCGGCGGTCGGCCTGCGCGGTTTCGAGGATGTGCCTTGCCATACCCTTTCCGCCGGCCAGCAGCGCCGCGTGGCCTTGGCGCGGCTGTACCTGGACAGCCCGCCGTTGTGGATACTCGATGAGCCCTTCACCGCCCTCGACAAGCAGGGCGTGGCCCAGCTCGAAGAACACCTGGCGGGCCATTGCGAGCGCGGCGGCATGGTGGTCCTGACCACCCACCACAGCCTGGCCCGCATGCCTTCCGGCTACCGTGACATTGACCTGGGACGGTGGGCCGCATGAGCGTGTTTGCCCTGTTGGTGGCCCGTGAAGCGCGCCTGTTGTGCCGGCGCCCGGCGGAATTGGCCAACCCCTTGGTATTTTTCGCAATCGTTGTCGCACTGTTCCCCCTGGCCGTGGGACCTGAGACACAATTGTTGCAAACCTTGTCTCCGGGGCTGGTCTGGGTAGCGGCCCTATTGTCCGTCCTGCTCTCGCTGGACGGGCTTTTTCGCAGTGATTTCGAGGATGGATCCCTGGAGCAGTGGGTCCTTTCGCCGCACCCCCTGGCTCTTCTGGTTCTGGCCAAGGTACTGGCACACTGGGTGTTTTCCGGGTTGGCACTGGTCTTGCTCGCGCCCTTGCTGGCGGTGATGCTGGGGCTGCCTGCCGCCTGTCTGCCGGTGCTGCTGATGTCCCTGCTGCTGGGGACCCCGGTGCTCAGCCTGCTGGGCGCAGTAGGCGCGGCATTGACGGTGGGGCTCAAGCGTGGCGGCCTGCTGCTGGCGCTGCTGATCCTGCCGTTGTACATCCCGGTACTGATTCTCGGCAGTGGCGCCCTGCAGGCGGCATTGCAGGGCATGCCGGCAACCGGTTACCTGCTCTGGCTTGGGAGCCTGACCGCCCTGGCAGTAACCTTGACACCCTTTGCAATAGCGGCTGGCCTGAAGATCAGCGTCGGCGAATAATAATGAGGTCTGATCATTTTTTGATCACTTCTTTCTGAGAAAAGACCCAGGCTTTTCGACCACGAAAAGCACCCGTGATGGAAATAGTGAATGAACTGGACTTGGTTTCATAAGCTCGGCTCGCCTAAATGGTTTTACGGCATCAGTGGCAAGCTGCTGCCCTGGCTGAGTGTTGCCGCCGTGTTGCTGATCGGCATCGGCGTGGTCTGGGGCCTGGCCTTTGCGCCACCGGATTACCAGCAAGGCAACAGTTTCCGCATCATCTACATCCATGTGCCGATGGCGATGCTGGCCCAGTCCTGCTACGTCATGCTGGCCGTGTGCGGTGTGGTCGGGCTGGTGTGGAAAATGAAACTGGCCGATGTCGCCCTGCAATGCGCGGCGCCTATCGGGCACTCGATCACCTTCCTGGCCCTGGTGACCGGGGCTATCTGGGGCAAGCCGACCTGGGGTTCCTGGTGGGTCTGGGATGCCCGACTAACGTCGATGCTGATCCTGCTGTTTCTGTACGCAGGTCTGATTGCGCTCAATGCCGCCATCAGCAATCGTGACAGCGCCGCCAAGGCCTGTGCGGTGCTGGCGATTGTCGGCGTGGTGAATATCCCGATCATCAAATACTCGGTGGAATGGTGGAACACCCTCCACCAGGGCGCGACCTTCACCCTGACCGAAAAGCCTGCAATGCCGGTGGAAATGTGGCTGCCGCTGCTGCTGACCTCGTTGGGTTTCTACTGTTTCTTTGGTGTGCTGCTGTTGCTGCGCATGCGCCTTGAGGTGCTCAAGCGTGAAGCCCGGACCAGTTGGGTCAAGGCCGAAGTCCAACGCAGCCTGGAGGCCGCCCGATGAGCTTTGCATCCTTCAGCGATTTTCTCGCCATGGGCCATCACGGCCTCTACGTCTGGTCGGCCTATGGCATTTGCCTGGTGGTCCTGGCTCGTGAGCTGGTGGCGCCGATCCTGGCGCGCAAGCGCTATCTGCAACAAGAGGCGCGTCGTCTGCGCCGGGAGAACGGTAAGTGAATCCGCTGCGTAAAAAGCGTCTTTTGATCATCCTGGCGATTCTGCTCGGTGTCGGCATTGCCGTCGGCCTGGCCCTCAGCGCGCTGAAGGAAAACATCAACCTGTTCTACACCCCGAGCCAGATCGCCAATGGCGAAGCACCGCTGGACACGCGGATCCGCGCCGGCGGCATGGTCCAGGCCGGTTCCCTGCAGCGTTCCGCCGACTCCCTGGACGTGAAATTCGTCGTCACCGACTTCAACAAGTCGGTGACCATCACCTACCGCGGCATCCTTCCGGACCTGTTCCGCGAAGGGCAGGGCATCGTTGCCCTGGGCAAGCTCAACGCCGATGGCGTGGTGGTGGCCGATGAAGTGCTGGCCAAGCACGACGAGAAGTACATGCCGCCGGAAGTCACCAAGGCCCTGAAAGACAGCGGCCAATCGGCACCGACACCAGCGAAAGAGGGTTAAGCCATGAGTTCCGCACTGTTCGTTCCCGAACTCGGTCACCTGGCGATGATCCTCGCCCTGTGCTTCGCCCTGGTCCAGGCCGTGGTGCCGCTGCTGGGGGCCTGGCGCGGTGATCGCCTGTGGATGAGCCTGGCCCAGCCGGCTGCCTGGGGCCAGTTCGCCTTCCTGGCGTTCGCCTTCGGCTGCCTGACCTACGCTTTCATGAGCGACGATTTCTCGGTGGCCTATGTCGCCAGCAACTCCAACAGCGCCTTGCCCTGGTACTACAAGTTCAGTGCCGTGTGGGGGGCTCACGAAGGCTCGCTGCTGCTCTGGGCACTGATCCTCGGTGGCTGGACCTTCGCCGTGTCGGTGTTCTCGCGCCAGTTGCCCCAGGTGATGCTGGCCCGGGTGCTGGCGGTGATGGGCATGATCAGCACCGGCTTCCTGCTGTTCCTGATCATGACCTCCAACCCGTTTTCGCGGATCCTGCCCCAAGTGCCGGCCGATGGTCGCGACCTCAACCCGCTGTTGCAGGACATTGGCCTGATCGTTCACCCGCCGATGCTCTATATGGGCTATGTGGGTTTTTCGGTGGCCTTCGCCTTCGCCATCGCCGCCTTGCTCGGCGGTCGCCTGGACGCCGCCTGGGCTCGCTGGTCGCGGCCCTGGACCATTGTCGCCTGGGCCTTCCTCGGCATCGGCATCACCCTGGGCTCTTGGTGGGCCTACTACGAACTGGGCTGGGGTGGCTGGTGGTTCTGGGACCCGGTGGAAAACGCCTCGTTCATGCCCTGGCTGGTGGGCACGGCGCTGATCCACTCCCTGGCGGTCACCGAAAAGCGCGGGGTGTTCAAGAGCTGGACCGTGCTGCTGGCGATTGCCGCCTTCTCCCTGAGCCTGCTGGGGACTTTCCTGGTGCGTTCCGGCGTCCTGACTTCGGTGCATGCCTTCGCCTCCGACCCTGAGCGCGGCGTGTTCATCCTGATTTTCCTGCTGTTCGTGGTGGGTGGTTCGCTGACCCTGTTCGCCCTGCGCGCGCCGGTGGTCAAGAGCCAGGTGGGCTTCAACCTCTGGTCCCGGGAAACCCTGCTGCTGGGCAACAACCTGGTGCTGGTGGTGGCGGCCTCGATGATTCTCCTCGGCACCCTGTACCCGCTGGTGCTGGACGCCCTGACCGGCGCCAAGCTGTCGGTGGGCCCGCCGTACTTCAACGCGCTGTTCATTCCGCTGATGGCCCTGCTGATGGTGGTGATGGCGGTGGGCGTGTTGGTGCGCTGGAAAGACACCCCGGTGAAATGGCTGGTGGGCATGCTCGGCCCGGTACTGCTGGGCAGCGTGGCCCTGGCCGTGGTTGCGGGCATCGCCTATGGCGACTTCAACTGGGCCGTGCTGGCGACCTTCCTGCTGGCGGCCTGGGTGCTGCTGGCCGGGGCTCGCGACATCGTCGACAAGACCCGGCACAAGGGCCTGATCAAGGGCCTGCCGAGCCTGACCCGCAGTTACTGGGGCATGCAGCTGGCGCACCTGGGCATCGCGGTCTGCGCCCTGGGCGTGGTGCTGTCGAGCCAGAACAGCGCCGAGCGCGATCTGCGCCTGGCGCCGGGTGAGTCCATGGAGCTGGCCGGCTATCACTTCGTCTTCGAAGGCGCCAAGCACTTCGAAGGGCCGAACTTCACTTCCGACAAGGGCACCGTGCGTGTGGTGCGCAATGGCAAGGAAGTGGCGGTGCTGCACCCGGAGAAGCGCCTGTATACCGTGCAGAGTTCGATGATGACCGAGGCCGGGATCGATGCCGGCTTCACCCGCGACCTGTATGTGGCCCTTGGCGAGCCCCTGGGCGATGGCGCCTGGGCGGTGCGGGTACACGTCAAGCCGTTCGTGCGCTGGATCTGGTTCGGCGGCCTGCTCACCGGTTTCGGTGGCTTGCTGGCGGCCCTGGACCGGCGCTACCGGGTCAAGGTTAAAAGCCGCGTGCGCGAAGCGCTGGGCATGACAGGAGCTACGGCATGAGACGCTGGATGATGATGCTGCCCCTGGCGGTGTTCCTGGTGGTGGCGGTGTTCCTCTATCGCGGGTTGTACCTGGACCCGGCCGAACTGCCGTCGGCGATGATCGGCAAGCCGTTCCCGGAGTTCTCCCTGCCGTCGGTGCAGGGCGACAAGACCCTGACCCGCGCCGACCTGCTGGGCAAGCCTGCACTGGTCAACGTCTGGGGCACCTGGTGCATTTCCTGCCGGGTCGAGCACCCGGTACTGAACAAGCTGGCCGAGAAGGGTGTGGTGATCTATGGCATCAACTACAAGGACGTCAACGCCGATGCCCTGAAGTGGCTGGCCGAATTCCACAATCCCTACCTGCTGGACGTGCGTGACGAGGAGGGCTCCCTGGGCCTGAACCTGGGCGTCTACGGCGCTCCGGAAACCTTTTTCATCGACGCCAAGGGCATCATCCGCGACAAGTACGTCGGGGTGATCGACGAAGTGGTGTGGCGCGAGCAACTGGCCGCCAAGTACCAGGCCCTGGTCGACGAGGCCAAGCCATGAAGCGCTGGTTAGCCGCCGCCATCCTGGGCCTGGGCATCGCCGGCATGGCCCATGCCGCCATCGACACCTACCAGTTCGCCAACGACACTGATCGCGAACGGTTTCACGAGCTGACCAAGGAACTGCGCTGCCCCAAGTGCCAGAACCAGGACATCGCCGATTCCAACGCGCCGATTGCCGCCGACCTGCGCAAAGAGATTTTCCGCATGCTCGGCGAGGGCAAGGACAACCAGCAGATCATCGACTTCATGGTCGATCGCTACGGTGACTTCGTGCGCTACCGGCCGGCCCTGACCGGCAAGACTGCCTTGCTCTGGTTCGGCCCCGCCGGGTTGCTGCTGGGCGGGCTGGTGATCATTGTCGTGATTGTCCGGCGTCGGCGCGTGCAGCGCAGCGACATCCCGAACACGCTTTCCGTCGAAGAGCGTCAGCGCCTCGACCAACTGCTGGATAAAAACCACCCATGATTGATTTCTGGCTTGCGGCAGGCCTGCTGCTCCTGATTGCCCTGAGTTTCCTGTTGATCCCGGTATTGCGTGAGCGTCGCGCTCAGCGTGAAGAGGATCGTACCGCGCTGAACGTGGCGCTTTATGAAGAGCGCGTGGCCGAACTGCACAGCCAGCAGCAGGAAGGCGTGCTCAGTGCCGAACAGATGGACAGCGGCCGTGCCGAAGCCGCGCGCGAACTGCTGGCCGATACCGAAGGCAGCGCTAACGTGCGCACTTCGCGCCTGGGCAAGCCGCTGCCGTTGCTGGCGGCGCTGCTGGTGCCGGTACTGGGCCTGGGCCTGTACCTGCATTTTGGTGCCAGCGACAAGGTCGAGCTGACCCGGGAGTTCGCCCAGGCGCCACAGTCCATGGAGGAAATGACCCGGCGCCTGGAGCGTGCGGTAGCGGCCCAGCCGGATTCCGCCGAAGGCCTGTACTTCCTCGGCCGTACCTACATGGCCCAGGACCGGCCGGCGGACGCGGCGAAGATCTTCGAACGCACCGTGGCCCTGGCCGGGCGCCAGCCCGAGCTGCTGGGGCAATGGGCCCAGGCGCAGTACTTTGCCGACAACAAGCAATGGTCGGACAAGGTCCAGGGCCTGACCGACGAAGCCCTGAAAGCCGACCCCAATGAAGTCACCAGCCTCGGGCTGCTGGGGATCGCCGCCTTCGAAGGCGGGCGTTTCCAGGAAGCCATCGACTACTGGAAGCGCCTGCAGGCGCAACTGCCGCCGGACGACAACTCCCGCGCCGCGTTGCAGGGCGGTATCGACCGCGCCAGCGAGAAGCTGGTGGCCAGTGGCGGCAAGGTTGCCAGCGAACCTGCGACCAAGGCTCAGGCCAAGGGCGCGGTGCTCAAGGTCAGGGTCGACCTGGCGGCCGAGCTCAAGGCCAAGGTCCAGCCGGGCGACAGCGTGTTCATCTTCGCTCGCGCCACCCAGGGCCCACCCGCGCCGCTGGCGGCCAAGCGCCTGACCGTGGCCGACTTGCCGGCCACGGTCGAGCTGGCGGATGCCGACGCGATGATGCCGCAGTTGAAACTGTCGAACTTCCCTGAAGTCCAACTGGTTGCGCGCGTGTCACGCGCCGGCCAGCCGACGGCCGGCGAGTGGGTCGGGCGCAGCCAGCCTCTGGCCAGCAGCACCACCGCTGCCCAGCAGCTGACCATCGACAGCCCGGATCAATAATCAGAGAAGCCGCCATGACCGCCATCGCTCGTATCACCCTGTTATCACTGGTCCTGGGGTTGAGCGCATGTACGGTCCATCGACCGGTGCCCACCAGCTCCGAGCCGATCCCGCCGACAGGGCCGAGCACACGCCCGGCCCCGTCCACGGCGCCGGGTACGCCCAGCGCGCCGATCCCCGCCGCCAAGCCCCTGCCACGCACTTCCGCCAGCTTCGCGCCGCCACCGGGCGGGCACAGCCATTGGGATGCGCGGTTGGGGGTCTATGTGCTGGATGACCAGAGCAACACCTTCTACCGCCAGCGCACCTACTACCGCTGGAACAATGGCTGGAGCCGCTCCATCAGCCCTGACGGGCCCTGGGAAGACACCGATATCCATGGTGTGCCCGCCGGGCTTGGTCACCAGTTCCAGTAACCCTGTCCGATAAGCGCAGAGGCGCAGGCCAGAGCCTGCGCCCGGGCTGGATTATTTAAGCCTCGGGATGCCTGGCCGATACAGCGGGGTGTCCCGAGTATCAGCCGTTGAGCGCCCGATGAAGAATGACCTGAACAAACCCTATTTCACGCCGATGGTGTTCTGGCTTGCGCTGATCTGTGTGCTGTTGCTGGTGTATGGCTTTGGCCCGGCCGAGGTGCCGGAGCTGATCTACCTGTCGCTGGAGCCGGTGTGCCTGCTGCTGGCATTCGTCTTCATGTACTACTTCTTCTGCTGGAGCCTGATTTCGGTCTTTCGCTTGGGCGAGATCGGCTGGAAGCGCGTGGACTACGCCTGGCTGCTGCTGGCGTCCCTGGCCCTGATCAGCGCCACCCAGGCGGTGCGCGTGGACTGGTTCCAGACCGACTACCAATTGGCGCAGCAGGCCCAGGCCGGGCTGCAGCGGCGCGTGGCCACGGAGATCGAGGATATGCTGGGCGTGGAGCACTGCAAGGCGGCCATCGCTCGCTACGAGCCCCAGGATGCGGCCCAGGTCAGCAGCCTGTGCGAGCGTTTTGCAGCGCTGGAGCGCACCGCGGACGGGCGCCTTTCGGCCTTGGCAGAGGCCAAGGTGCAGCAGGCGCTGGGGGATATCCGCGGCGAATACACGGCGGCTCCCATCCGCCAGTGGCTGCAGGGCTTGAGTGAAAGCCTCAAGGAACTGGAGCAGCAGCGGGCCGAGGTGCGGCGCCTGTACGGGTTGGTAACGGTCAGCGCTACCGAGAGGCTCTACAGCTACTTCGTGCCCTTGCTGCTGGTGATCGCCCTGGCATTGCGCGCCTCCAAGGTCACCGCCGAAGTGCTGCTCAAGGCACCACGGCGGCGCAAGCTGTGGCTGATCATCAACCGCCGCGTGGTCATCGATGGCCTGGGTTTTGCCCGTGGCGCCCGGGCTCGGCTGGATGAAGCCCTGGGCAATTGGCGGGTAGCCCGTTGGGGCGTGGTGCACCTGGGCTGCGACTTCATCGGCGCGCCCGGCCCCCAGGACACCCCGGTCCCGGTCACCCCGGGCTTCTATGAAAGTGAATTCCAATTGGCCAGCCTGGCCGACTTCGACAGCAGCGAGTTCGTCGAATGGGCCGCGACCCAGACCATCGACACTCTGTACCTGGTGGGGGAAACCGATGTCGGCCTGATCGGGCGCCTGCGGCTCTGGGGGGCGGCGGCCAATATCGAAGTCCTGGTGCGCGAACGCATCTGAGGCGCCCGCTCCTGTGCAGCTTGCCTGCCCGGGCAACTCCGGGCAGGGGCAAGGGCGCCGCGCCTTTTCCTCAGGCCCGGGCCGGGCGGCGGTTGTCCCGCACCAGCAGGAAACGCATCAAGGCCAGCAGCGGGAAGGCGCTGCCCACCAGCACGATGCCCAGCCAGCCGCCATGCTCGTACACCGCACTGGCAATCGAGGAGCCAAAGGCACCGCCGATGAAGATGCTGGTCATGTACAGCGCATTCAGGCGGCTGCGGCTGTGGGCGTCGAGGGCGTACACGGCGCGCTGGCCGAGCACCATGTTCATCTGCACGCAGAAATCCAGGACCACCCCGGTCACGGCCATGCCGATCACGCTGTAGGCCGGATGCACCAGGCTGGGGATGAAGCTCAGGGCCGCCAGCAGCATGGCCAGCAGTGAGGCGATGCGGGTATGGCCGGCATCTGCCAGGCGCCCGCTGATGGGCGCGGCGATGGCGCCGATGGCGCCCACCAGGGCAAAGATCGCGATCTGGCTTTGGCTCAGGCCGTGCTGGCGCGCCAGCTCCAGCGGTGCGGCGGTCCAGAACAGGCTGAAGGTGGCGAACAGGCAACCCTGGTAGAAGGCGCGCTGGCGCAGTACCGGTTGCTGGCGCAGCAAGTTGCCCAGGGAATGCAGCAGTTGGCCATAGGTGGCGCTGTGGGCCGGCTGGCGCTTGGGAATGGTGAGCATCAGCACCAGGCTGATGGCCGCCATCAGCAGCGCCGCGGCGATGAACATCGCCCGCCAGCCGAAGTGGTCGGCCACCACGCTGGACACCGGCCGGGCCAGGAGAATCCCCAGCAGCAGGCCGCCCATGATCCCGCCCACCACCCGGCCCCGGGTTTCCTCGGGGGCCAGGTGCGCGGCCAAGGGAATCAGGATCTGCACCGACACCGAACTGAAGCCGATCAACAGCGACACCAGGAGAAAGGCATTGGGCTGCTGGATAAAGGCCGCGCCCAGCAGGCTGGCAATCGCCACCAGGGTGGTGCAGATCATCAGCCGGCGGTTTTCCAGCAAATCGCCCAGGGGCACCAGGAAGAACAGGCCCAGGGCGTAGCCGATCTGGGTCAGCGACACGATCAGGCTGGCCAGGGCGCTGGACAGGCCGAGGTCCGGGGCAATCAGCTCGATGATCGGTTGGGCGTAGTAGATGTTGGCGACTATGGCCCCGCAGCAGAAGGCGAACAGCAGCACCATGCCTCGGGTCATTGTCGCGCTGCCGGTGGGCAGAGCCTGGGTCGTGGAATTCATTGGCGATCTCTGGGGCAAGCGCAAGGAGCGAGGTCGGCAAGCCACCGTGGCAAAGCGATGGAGCGGGCCGGGTGGCAAAGGTCAGCGATCGAATGATGAAGGCCCGTTGAGTACCGGGGCGTGTCGCTGTCGAGGGGCGATGATACATTTACTTACATCCTGTTCGATAGCATGCTCATGCTCCCCCGGGGCCTTGCAGTCGACTGACGGGCTCTGTGCACCCATTGCCTTGAGGAATCCGTTCCATGAATCGGTCTTTGCCTGGTTTGTTGTGCAACCTTCAATGCCTGGCCCTGGCGTTCCTGCTGGGCAGCACCGCGGCCCTGGCCCAGGATGCGCCGGGCATGCGCATTGGCGTACGCGGGGAAATCACCGGGGTCGGCGGCGACGTGGTGCGGGTACACGTCAACAGTGGGGAGAATGTCAGCATCGAGCTGACGCCCCAGACCCAGGTGCGTGCCGTGACCCTGGCCAATATCGAGGACATCAAGCCCGGTAGCTACATCGGCTCGGCGGCCATGCCCATGGCCGACGGCACCCTCAAGGCGCTGGAAGTGCATGTGTTTCCACCGCAGTTGGCCGGTACGGGTGATGGCCACCGGCCTTTCGACCTGGCCAAGGGCAGCAGCATGACCAACGGCAGCGTCGGCGACCTGGTGGTGAGCAACGGCCGCACCCTGACCGTCAACTACAAGGGCGGCCAGCAGAAGATCCTGGTGCCGGACGATGTGCCCATCGTCAACCTGACTCCCGGCGACCGCAGCCTGCTCAAGGTCGGGGTCAAGGTGGTGATGTTCGTTACCCAGAGCGATGACGGCAAACTCACCGCGCAGTCGATCTCCGCCGGTAAGGATGGGGTCGCGCCGCCGATGTAGGCCGCTGTTGCACGGGTTTGCCACCTGGCGGGTGGAGGCTTGCATTGCCAAATGTTGCTGCGCGCGGGTTGCAGTGGAAGTCGGCAAAGGCTTGGTTTACGGTTTCCGGTCGTTCAATGCGCCGGGAGTGCCTTATGGAAAAGTCGACGTTCAACCCAGCCAGTGTGTTCAATTCCCTGCAATACGGTTTCAGCCAGGCGGTGGAAGTGCGCGGTGGGCGGCGCCTGCTGCTTTCCGGCCAGGTGGGTGTGGATGAGCAGGAGCGCACCGTGGGCCCGGGCCTGCGGGAGCAGACCGAGCAGGCCTTTGACAATATCGAGCGGGTCCTGGCCGAGGCGGGTGGCCGGCTGGCGGATGTGGTGATGCTGCGGATCTACATCGCCGAAGCGGCCCGCGACCAGCAGGAACACATCAGCGCAGTCTTGCTCGAGCGCTTTGCCAGCCAGCCGCCGGCGTCTTCGTGGATCATCGTCAGCGGGCTGTCGCTGCCAGAGTGGCTGATCGAAGTCGAGGCGGAGGCGGTGCTGGAGGAGCGCCATCAGGTCGCCGAAGCGGCGCTGTTCACTCCGGCGCGAGCCCTCTGAGCGCCATGCCTGGGGCATAAAAAAAGCGACCCCGGAGGTCGCTTTTTTCATTCACCCGTTAGGGGTCACTTGGCGTTGGTGTAGATCTGGTCGAAGATCCCGCCGTCGTTGAAGTGGGTCTTCTGCACGCTGCGCCAGTCGCCGAAGGTCTTCTCCACCGAGAGGAAGTCGACTTTCGGGAAGCGATCGGTGTACTTGGCCAGCACTTTCGGGTCCCGTGGGCGCAGGTAGTTGTTGGCGGCGATTTCCTGGCCTTCCGGCGACCACAGGTACTTGAGGTACTCCTCGGCGGCGGCGCGGGTACCTTTCTTCTCTACCACCTTGTCCACCACCGATACCGGCGGCTCGGCTTCGGCGGACACACTCGGGTAGATCACCTCGAACTGATCGCGACCGAATTCGCGGGCGATCATTTCCGCCTCGTTCTCGAAGGTCACCAGCACGTCGCCAATCTGGTTGGTCATGAAGGTGGTGGTGGCGGCGCGGCCACCGGTGTCGAGCACCGGCGCCTGCTTGAACAGCTTGCCGACGAAGTCCTTGGCCTTGTTCTCATCGCCGCCGTTTTTGAGCACATAGCCCCAGGCCGAGAGGTAGGTGTAGCGGCCGTTACCCGAGGTCTTGGGGTTGGGCACTATCACCTGCACGCCGTCCTTGAGCAGGTCCGGCCAGTCCTTCAGGGCCTTGGGGTTGCCCTTGCGGACGATGAACACGGTGGCCGAGGTGAACGGCGCGCTGTTGTTCGGCAGGCGCGTTACCCAGTTGTCCGGCACCAGCTTGCCGTTGTCCGCCAGGGCGTTGATGTCGGTGGCCATGTTCATGGTGATGACATCCGCCGGCAGACCGTCGATCACCGAGCGCGCCTGTTTGCTGGACCCGCCGAAGGACATCTGCAGAGTGATGTTCTCGTTGTGCTCGGCTTTCCAGTGTTTCTGGAAGGCCGCGTTGTAATCCTTGTAGAAGTCGCGCATCACGTCGTAGGACACGTTGAGCAGGGTCGGTGCGGCCTGGGCGACGCTGCCCAGGGCCAGGCCGGCGGCCAGTAGCGAGGCGCTGAAGAGTTTTTTCACTGCACATTCCTTTTGTTCGAGAGTGAAGGCAATTTGCCGCCGACTATAGCCGGGGCGCTATATCTCTTTAAAGATTAAAAAGTACTTTGCTTATTTCAGTTTCTTGAACAGCGCATTGCCACAGCGAGAGCAGAAGGCGGCGGCCGGTTCGTGGCTGTTCTTGCGGCACACCGGGCAGTCGTGCTTGAGCTGCTCGCCGCGCATGGCGCTGGCCAGCTCCGCGGTGAAAATCCCGGTAGGCACGGCAATGATCGAGTAACCGGTGATCATCACCATGGACGAAATCATCTGGCCGATCACGGTCTTGGGCACGATATCGCCATAGCCCACGGTCGTCAGGGTAACGATGGCCCAGTAGATGCCCTTGGGGATACTGGTAAAGCCATGCTCCGGGCCTTCCACCACGTACATCAGGGTGCCGAACACCGTGACCAGGGTGCAGACGCTGAGCAGGAACACCAGGATCTTCTGTTTGCTGCCGCGCAGGGCATCGAGCAGGTAATGGGCCTGTTTCAGGTAGGGCGACAGCTTGAGCACGCGGAAGATCCGCAGCATGCGGATGATTCGAATGATCAACAGGTACTGGGCGTCGCTGTAGTACAGGGCGAGGATGCCGGGGACGATCGCCAGCAGGTCCACCAGGCCATAGAAGCTGAAGGCATAGCGCAGCGGCCGGGGGGAGCAGTACAGGCGCAGTCCGTACTCGATGGCGAAGATCAGGGTGAAGCCCCATTCGATGTAGGCCAGGACGTCGGCGTAGTTGCTGTGCACCTCATCAATGCTGTCGAGAATCACGATCACCAGGCTGGCGAGGATGATCAGCAGCAGGGTGCTGTCAAAGCGCCTCCCCGCCACCGTATCGGTCTGGAAGATCATTACGTAGAGGCGCTGCCGCCAGTTGTCGCTGTTGCCCATGGAAATCGCCTGAATCGAAAGTCAGCGAAGCCTAGGGGGATTTGCCGGGGGAGCGCAAGGCGTGTCGCCCCGCACGCTGCGGCCCAGCACTCGGTCGACGGTGTGCACCAGCCAGCAGGCCAGGACAAAGGGTGCGGTCAGGGGCGCAAGACCCAGGGCGACCAGCCCCGGGCTGATCAGCAGTGCCAGCAGCATCCCCAGCAGCGGCCGCCAGGGGGGCCGGGCCTGCTGGCCCAGGGCCAGGGCGACCAGGGCGCAGTTGTAGCCGCCCAGGCCCTGCAGGGCCTGGGCATGCTCTTGCTGCAGCAGGGCAAAGAGCAGGCCGCAGGCGGAGCCGAACAGGGCCCAGGCTGCCGCGCGGCGGCTGGCCAGCAGCAGGCCGAGCAGAATCAGCAGGCCGGCCAGGGGCTGGCCGAGGAACATGATCTGCCCCAGGCCCTGGAACAGCCCACCCAGCAGGTTCGCCAACGATAGCCCGGGCACGCCCTGGGTGGCCGCGGGCAGCGGCTCGATCAGGCTCAGCAGCAGCCAGCCGAGGCCGACGAAGGGCGCGGTGTAGGCCGGCAGGCTGGCGGGGTTGCGGGCACGTTTGAGCCATTGCTGGGTAATGATCGCGCTGAGGCCGCCGGCGGCGATGATCAGCGGCGGCAGCAATACCGACCAGGGCAGGTACAGGCCCAGCAGCAGGCCCAGCAATACGCCGTTGTAGCTGAACAGCCCGGCCTGGCGGTCGGCCTTGGCGTACCCCCGGCGTTGCGCGGTCAGCAGCCCGGCCAGGGCACCCAGCAGGGCAGCGCCGAGCAGCGCCGGGGCACTGACCAGGATCGCCAGCAGGCACAGCAGGCCGCACAGCGGATGGCGCTGGAGAAAGATCTGACTGAAGCCGTTAAGCAGGGCAGTGGCCCAGTCGGGGCAGAAGGCATTGAAAGACTGTGAAGGCATGATGCAAATCAGTGGGGCGGCCCCTGGGCGAGGGTTGCGCCGACCGCCCAGGCCTCCTCTGCGGGAGGCTCTGGCCGGTCAGCGGCGCCATGGGCTGCGGGTCAGAGAAGGGTTTCGACGCGCAACGAATTGGTGGTGCCCGGCTGGCCGAACGGCACACCGGTGGTGATCACCACGGTATCGCCGCGCTTGGCCAGGCCCTGGGCCTGGGCGATTTCCAGGGCCGTGGCACACACCTCGTCGACCTGGCGCAGCCGGTCGTTGACCACCGAATGCACGCCCCAGGCCACTGTCAGGCGGCGAGCAGTGGCAAGGTTCGGCGTCAGGTTGAGGATCGGCACCGAAGGCCGCTCGCGGGCGGCGCGCAGGGTCGAACTGCCGGATTCGCTGTAGTTCACCAGCACCGCCACTGGCAGGATGCTGCACACCCGGCGGATCGCGCAGCTGATGGCGTCCGAGACCGTGGCCTCGGCCTGGGGCCGGCTGACGTCCAGCTGGGCCTGGTAGTCCGGGCCGGTTTCCACCTGGCGGATGATCTTGCTCATCATCTGCACGGCCTCCAGCGGGTATTCGCCGGAAGCGGTTTCCGCCGACAGCATCACGGCGTCCGCGCCCTCGGCCACAGCGTTGGCGACGTCGGTGACCTCGGCCCGGGTCGGCGCAGGGGAGAAACGCATGGATTCGAGCATTTGGGTGGCCACCACCACCGGCTTGCCCAGCTGGCGGCAGGTGCTGATGATGTTTTTCTGGATCTGCGGCACGCTTTCTGCGGGTACTTCCACCCCCAGGTCGCCCCTGGCCACCATGATCGCGTCGCTCAGCTCGGCGATTTCCCGCAGTTGGGTGACGGCCGAAGGCTTCTCGATCTTGGCCATCAGGTAGGCCTTGTCGCCGATCAGCGCACGGGCTTCACGGATGTCTTCCGGGCGCTGCACGAAGGACAGGGCCACCCAGTCCACCCCCAGTTCCAGGCCGAAGCTCAGGTCGCGACGGTCCTTGGCCGTCAGCGGGCTGAGGTCGAGCACCGCCTGGGGCACGTTGACCCCCTTGCGGTCCGACAGCTCACCGCCATTGAGCACGGTGGTCTCGATGGCATCGGCGTGCTTGGCGATCACCCGCAGGCGCAGCTTGCCGTCGTCCAGCAGCAGGTCCATGCCCGGCTCCAGGGCGGCGATGATCTCCGGGTGCGGCAGGCTGACCCGCTGGGCGTTGCCCGGGGTCGCGTCGAGGTCCAGGCGCAGGGCCTGGCCGCGCACCAGTTGCACCTTGCCCTCGGCGAAGGTGCCGACCCGCAGCTTCGGCCCTTGCAGGTCCATGAGGATACCCAGGGGGTAGTTCAGTTCGCGCTCTACCTGGCGGATCCACTCGTAGCGCTGGGCGTGGTCGGCATGGGCGCCGTGGCTGAAGTTGAGCCGGAAGATGTTCACCCCGGCTTGTACCAGCTCACGGATGTCCTCGATGCCGTCGATGGCCGGGCCCAGGGTGGCGAGGATTTTGACCTTCTTGTCAGGCGTCATGTTTGGGGGTCTCGAGAATCAGGATGGCGCGGAAGTCGTTGACGTTGGTGCGGGTCGGCTCGGTGACGATCAGGTCCCCCAGCGCCGCGAAGTAGCCATAGCCGTTGTTGTTGTCCAGCTCGTCGCTGGCGCTCAGGCCCAGGGCCGCGGCGCGGGCGTAGCTGTCCGGGGTCATGATGGCCCCGGCATTGTCCTCGGAACCGTCGATGCCGTCAGTGTCGCCGGCCAGGGCATAGATGCCCGGGTAGCCCTTGAGGCTGTCGGTGAGGCTCAGGAGGAACTCCGCGTTGCGCCCGCCACGGCCATTGCCGCGCACGGTGACCGTGGTTTCACCGCCGGAGAGGATCACGCAGGGCGCCGCCAGGGGCTGGCCGTGCAGGGCGACCTGACGGGCGATGCCGGCGTGGACCTTGGCCACCTCCCGGGATTCGCCCTCCAGGTCGCCGAGGATCAGAGGGCTGAAGCCGGCCTGGCGAGCCTTCACGGCCGCCGCCTCAAGGGACTGCTGGGGCCGGGCGATCAGCTGGAAGTGGCTGCGCGCCAGGCACGGGTCACCGGGCTTGACGGTTTCCGACTCGGGGCTCTGCAGCCAGCTGCGGACCGCGGCCGGTACGTCGATGCCATAGCGCTTGAGAATCGCCAGGGCCTCGGCCGAGGTGCTGGGGTCGGCCACGGTGGGGCCGGAGGCGATGACCGTGGCCAGGTCGCCGGGTACATCGGAAATCGCATAGGTGTAGACCGTGGCCGGCCAGCAGGCCTTGGCCAGGCGTCCACCCTTGATCGCCGAGAGGTGCTTGCGCACGCAGTTCATCTCGCCGATGGTGGCGCCGGATTTGAGCAGGGCCTTGTTGATGGCCTGCTTGTCCACCAGGGTGATGCCGGCGGCTGGCAGGGCCAGCAGCGCCGAACCGCCACCGGACAGCAGGAAGATCACCCGATCCTGTTCCGACAGGTTGCTGACCAGTTCCAGCACGCGCTTGGCCACGGCCAGGCCGGCGGCGTCGGGTACCGGGTGGGCGGCTTCGACCACTTCGATCTTGCTGCAGGGGGCGCCGTGGCCGTAGCGGGTAACCACCAGCCCGGAGACTTCGCCCTGCCAGCTGCGCTCGACCACCTGGGCCATGGCCGCGGCGGCCTTGCCGGCGCCGATGACGATGACGCGGCCGCTGCGGTCGCTGGGGAGATGGTCTTGCAGAACCTGTTGCGGGTGGGCGGCGTCGATGGCTGTGGAGAACAGCTCACGGAGGAATTTTTGCGGATCGACCGACATGGCGGGCTCCCGGATTTCTTGTTATGGGGGGCTTGAAACGGGTGTAGCCGCCACCTCAGGCGGCGGCAAGGTCAGCAGGGCCTGTCCCTGGCCCGCCGTGAGGCGTTTCCTGCGAACCTTGGCGCAGCCTGCGGCAGCGGCTACGGATGCTGCTTATTTCTTCTCGCGGATCGAGAAGTTGGCCATGTGCTCCAGGCCCTTGATCAGGGCCGAGTGGTCCCAGTTGGCGCCACCGATGGCGGTGCAGGTGCTGAACACTTGCTGGGTGTTGGCGGTGTTGGGCAGGTTGATGCCCAGCTCGCGGGCACCGCTCAGGGCCAGGTTCAGGTCCTTCTGGTGCAGGTTGATGCGGAAGCCCGGGTCGAAGGTGCCCTTGATCATCCGCTCGCCGTGCACTTCGAGGATCTTCGAGGAAGCGAAGCCACCCATCAGTGCTTCACGCACCTTGGCCGGGTCGGCGCCGTTCTTCGAGGCGAACAGCAGGGCTTCGGCCACGGCCTGGATGTTCAGGGCGACGATGATCTGGTTGGCCACCTTGGCAGTCTGGCCGTCACCGTTGCCACCCACCAGGGTGATGTTCTTGCCCATGCTCTGGAACAGCGGCAGGGCACGTTCGAAGGCCTGGCTGTCGCCACCGACCATGATGCTCAGGGTGGCGGCCTTGGCCCCGACTTCACCGCCGGACACCGGGGCGTCCAGGTACTGGGCGCCGGTTTCGTTGATCTTGGCGGCGAAGGCCTTGGTAGCGGTGGGCGAGATCGAGCTCATGTCGATGACGATCTTGCCCTTGCCGATCCCGGCGGCCACGCCGTCGGCGCGCAGCAGCACGTCTTCGACCTGGGGGGTATCGGGGACCATGATGATGACGAACTCGGCTTCCTGGGCGACGTCCCGGGGTGAGGCCAGGGCGATGGCGCCGGCGGCGATCAGGTCGGCCGGAGCCTTGCCGTGGTGTTCCGAGAGCAGCAGGCTGTGACCGGCCTTCTGCAGGTTGGCGGCCATTGGGTGGCCCATGATGCCGGTGCCGATAAATCCGATTTTAGCCATGATAAAAATCCTCTATTCAACGGGACCTTGTGGGCGCTGGCTGGCCAGCGAAGGCGGTCTTGCGGGCCTCTTCGCCGGCAAGCCGGCTCCTACGCAGGTACAGGTTCAGATTGCGTTGTGGGTTTTCAGCCAGCCAAGGCCGGCTTCAGTGGTGGTCAGCGGCTTGTACTCGCAACCGACCCAGCCCTGGTAACCGATGCGGTCCAGGTGCTCGAAGAGGAAGCGGTAGTTGATCTCGCCGGTGCCCGGCTCGTTGCGCCCGGGGTTGTCCGCCAGCTGGATGTGGTTGATCTGGCCCAGGTGGTTGGCCATGGTCCGCGCCAGGTCTCCCTCCATGATCTGCATGTGATAGATGTCGTATTGCAGGTACAGGTTGTCGCTGCCCACCTGCTCGCGAATCGACAGCGCCTGGGCGGTATTGTTGAGGTAGAAGCCGGGAATGTCGCGGGTGTTTATGGCTTCCATCACCAGCTTGATGCCCACGGCCTGGAGCTTGTCGGCGGCGTACTTGAGGTTGGCGACCAAGGTCTTTTCCACCAGGGCTTCATCGGCGCCCTGTGGGCGGATGCCTGCCAGGCAGTTGATCTGGGTATTGCCCAGGACCTGGGCGTAGGCAATGGCCAGGTCGACCCCGGCGCGGAACTCCTCGACCCGGTCGGGCAGGCAGGCGATACCGCGTTCACCCTTGGCCCAGTCGCCGGCCGGCAGGTTGAACAGCACCTGGCTCAGGCCGTGGGCGTCAAGCTGCGCCTTGATTTCGGCAGAGCTGAATTCGTAGGGGAACAGATATTCGACGCCGCTGAAGCCGGCATCGGCGGCCGCCTTGAAGCGGGCGAGGAAGTCCTGTTCGGTGAACAGCATGGACAGGTTGGCAGCAAAGCGCGGCATGGTGGTCTCCTGTGGTTCGGTCAAGCCTGGGGCTGGCGCCAGGGGGCGGGCGGCCCGCGCGCAACCTCTGGCGGGAGATTGCGCGCGTGGCCCGGCCGGTGCCAGCGGCCAGGGGTATCAGTCGAGCAGGGAAATCGCGGTAGGGGCGTCGTTGCCCACCAGCGCCAGGTCTTCGAACTCGTTGACCGCGTTGATTTCGGTGCCCATGGAAATGTTGGTCACGCGCTCCAGGATGATTTCCACCACCACCGGTACCTTGAAGGTCTGGAGCATTTCCTGGGCCTGGCGCAGGGCCGGCTGGATGTCCTTGGGTTCGAACACCCGCAGGGCCTTGCAACCCAGGCCTTCGGCAACGGCCACGTGGTCGACGCCATAGCCGTTGAGTTCCGGTGCGTTGAGGTTGTCGAAGGACAGCTGCACGCAGTAGTCCATGTCGAAACCGCGCTGGGCCTGGCGGATCAGCCCCAGGTAGGAGTTGTTCACCACCACGTGGATGTACGGCAGGTTGAACTGCGCGCCCACCGCCAGTTCTTCGATCATGAACTGGAAGTCGTAGTCGCCGGACAGCGCCACCACCTGGCGGTTCGGGTCGGCCTTGACCACGCCCAGGGCAGCGGGGATGGTCCAGCCCAGCGGGCCGGCCTGGCCGCAGTTGATCCAGTGGCGTGGCTTGTAGACGTGGAGGAACTGCGCGCCGGCAATCTGCGACAGGCCGATGGTGCTGACGTAGCAGGTGTCCTTGCCGAATACCTGGTTCATTTCTTCGTACACGCGCTGCGGCTTGACCGGCACGTTGTCGAAGTGGGTCTTGCGGTGCAGGCTGGCCTTGCGCTGCTGGCAGTCATGCAGCCAGGCGCTGCGATCCTTGAGCTTGCCGGCGGTCTGCCATTCGCGGGCCACTTCCAGCAATACGGTCAGGGCGCTGCCAGCATCGGAAACGATGCCCAGGTCCGGGGTGAAGACACGGCCGATCTGGGTCGGTTCGATGTCCACGTGGATGAACTTGCGGCCTTCGGTGTAGACGTCCACCGAGCCGGTGTGGCGGTTGGCCCAGCGGTTGCCGATGCCCAGCACGGTGTCGGACTTGAGCAGGGTGGCATTGCCGTAGCGATGGGAGGTCTGCAGGCCGACCATGCCCACCATCTGTGGGTGATCGTCAGGGATGGTGCCCCAGCCCATCAGGGTCGGGATCACCGGAATGCCGGTCAGCTCGGCGAACTCCACCAGCAGCTCGCTGGCGTCGGCGTTGATCACGCCGCCACCGGCCACCAGCAATGGACGTTCGGCCTGGTCCAGCAGGGCCAGAACCTTTTCCGCCTGCAGGCGGGTCGCCGCCGGCTTGGCCAGGGGCAGGGGCTGGTAGGCGTCGATGTCGAATTCGATTTCCGCCATCTGCACGTCGAACGGCAGGTCGATCAGCACCGGGCCGGGACGGCCGGAGCGCATTTCATAAAAGGCTTTCTGGAAGGCGTAGGGCACCTGGCCCGGTTCCAGCACGGTGGTGGCCCACTTGGTCACCGGCTTGACGATGCTGGTGATGTCCACGGCCTGGAAGTCTTCCTTGTGCAGGCGGGCGCGGGGGGCCTGACCGGTAATGCAGAGAATCGGGATGGAGTCGGCCGAGGCGCTGTACAGGCCGGTGACCATGTCGGTGCCGGCGGGGCCCGAAGTACCGATGCACACGCCGATGTTACCGGCCTTGGTGCGGGTGTAGCCCTCGGCCATGTGCGAGGCGCCTTCGACGTGGCGAGCGAGCACGTGATCGATGCCACCGACCTTCTGCAGCGCGGAATACAGCGGGTTGATGGCGGCACCTGGGATGCCAAAAGCGGTATCGACCCCTTCACGGCGCATCACCAGAACGGCGGCTTCGATTGCTCTCATTTTGCTCATGGTTTTGTGCCTCTTGCGTTTTGTAATTGTATACAAGTGGTTTTGCGCAAAGTGTATTCACGGCGGATGGCGCAGGTCAATCCATTTTCTTGAGCGGCAGCGGCTTTCATCAAAGCCCCGATAAACCGGCGTCCTTTTGTCGCAGGGGCTGCCTTTCGCGAATTATTGTATACAAAAAATAAATTCATTGTGTTCTATTTGTTGTATCGGACTTCTCCTACAAGAAGCTTCCCCAGGCTTTCTCAATAACAAGATAAGGACGGCACCCATGAGCGCTTTAACCTTGAAAGTCGCAGTCAACCTGGCCAACCAGGCCATCAACGCGGGGCGCAAGATCAATGCGGCGCCGCTGACCATCGCGGTGCTGGATGCCGGCGGGCACCTGGTGACCCTGCAACGGGAGGACGGCGCCAGCCTGCTGCGCCCGCAGATCGCCATCGGCAAGGCCTGGGGAGCGGTGGCCCTGGGCAAGGGCTCGCGCCTGCTGGCCCTGGATGCGCAGCAGCGTCCGGCCTTCATCGGCGCATTGAACGGTCTGGGGCAGGGCAGCGTGGTGCCTGCGCCGGGCGGGGTGTTGATTCGGGATCAGGCGGGGGCAGTGATGGGGGCGATCGGCATCAGTGGCGATACCTCGGACATCGATGAGCAGTGCGCCATCAGCGCGATCGAAGCCCAGGGCCTGGCGGCGGACGCCGGCGTCAGCGCGTAGCCCTCGACCTCGCGGGCCCGGCCTGTAGCCACTGCCGAGTCCGCGAGGCTGCGAAAAGCCGCGCAGTATCTTGATTGAAACTATTGCGCCCTTGCGGGCCGGGAAACAAACCAGAGAGTACCGAAACGCTATCAGCGATCCAGTTCACAGCCCTTGAGCACCAGACGGATGATGGTCTGCGCCGCAGCTTCGTAGTCGTCTTCGTCGAGCTTGGTCTTGCCGGTGACCACCGAGATCTGCCAGTCGAAGTCGGCGTAGGTCTGGGTCGCGGCCCAGATGCTGAACATCAGGTGGTTGGGGTCGAGCGGGGCGATCAGGCCGCGATCGATCCAGGTCTGGATGCACTCGATGTTGTGCTTGGCCTGGGCGTTGAGCTGTTCCACCTGGTCCGGGCTCAGGTGCGGTGCGCCATGCATGATCTCGCTGGCAAAGACCTTGGAAGCGAACGGCAGGTCGCGGGAGATGCGGATCTTCGAGCGGATGTAGCCGCTGAGCACTTCGCTGGGCACGCCATCGGCATTGAACGGGGTGGAGGCCTGGAGGATGGGTTCGATGATGCTTTCCAGCACCTCGCGATAGAGGTTTTCCTTGGACTTGAAGTAGTAGTAGACGTTGGGTTTGGGCAACCCGGCCTTGGCGGCGATGTCGCTGGTCTTGGTCGCCGCAAAGCCCTTGTCGGCAAACTCTTCACTGGCGGCCCGCAGGATCAGTTCTTTATTGCGCTCGCGGATGGTGCTCATAAACCAGGGGATTCCTTGCCTGTTCGGGCGGTTGCGCATGGTAGCACCGGCGTCGCGCGAGGCTCAAGAATGCCCGGCGGCTGCGGTTCTCCTGCTTCTGGCATCTCGCTTGTGCTGCCAGCGGCACGGTATGCTGCGCGCCTTATTTCCATGCAGGGAAGCCAGGTTCATGGCCGGAAGCAGTTTGCTGGTGTTGATCGATGACATCGCCGCGGTACTCGATGACGTGGCCTTGATGACCAAGATGGCGGCGAAGAAGACCGCCGGTGTGCTGGGCGACGACCTCGCGCTCAATGCCCAGCAGGTCTCCGGGGTCCGCGCCGAGCGGGAAATCCCGGTGGTCTGGGCGGTGGCCAAGGGGTCGTTTCGCAACAAGCTGATCCTGGTGCCGGCGGCGCTGGCCATCAGCGCCCTGGCGCCGTGGCTGGTTACCCCGCTGCTGATGCTGGGTGGCGCCTACCTGTGTTTCGAGGGCTTCGAGAAGCTGGCGCACAAATACCTGCACCACGCCGAAGTGGCGGCCGAACATACCCAGACCCTGCAAGCCCTGGCCGACCCCCAGGTGGATCTGGTGGCTTTCGAGAAGGACAAGATCAAGGGGGCGGTGCGCACCGATTTCATCCTTTCCGCGGAAATCATCGCCATCACCCTGGGCACCGTGGCCGGGGCCTCCCTGACCCAGCAGGTGGTGGTGCTCTCGGGTATCGCCATTGTCATGACCGTCGGCGTCTACGGCCTGGTGGCCGGCATCGTCAAGCTCGATGACCTGGGGCTGTGGCTGGTGCACAAGCCCGCTGCCCTGGCCAAACGCATCGGTGGGGCGATCCTGCGGGCAGCGCCGCTGATGATGAAGAGCCTGTCGGTGATCGGTACGGCGGCGATGTTCATGGTCGGCGGCGGCATCCTGACCCACGGTGTGCCCGCCGTGCACCACCTGATAGAAGGGCTGGCCGAGCGCAGCGCCGGGGTCATAGGCCCGGTATCGGCGTTGATGCCGACCCTGCTCAATGCCGTGGCCGGGATCATTGCCGGTGCCGTGGTGCTGCTGGCGGTCACCCTGGCGGGCAAGGCCTGGCGCGCACTGCGCGGCTGACGGGCGCTCAGCCCGCTGCCGGCACCGGGGTCGGCAGCGCGGCCGCTTGTTGCTGGCGGCACCAGCGGCGCCAGGTGAACTGCAGTTGCAGGATCGCCGCCCGGGCCATCTCCCGGGCTTGCAGGGGCAGGTCGCGCTCGCCATCCAGGGCCTTGATCAGGGCCGCCGAGACCGCATCCAGCTGTTCGCTGCGGTTGGCGCTGGGGCCGCCGTGCCTGAGCAGCGTCGCCAGGTGCGCGAGATAATGCTCGCATTCCGTGGCCAGGGTGCCCCGGGCCGGGTCCAGGCAACTGCGCAATTGCAGCAGCTCATCTCCCAGGTCCAGCCCCAGCAGGCCGTTGTCCCAGTGACTGCGGCGGTTCTCGGGCTGCATCTGCCAATACCGCGACACCCGGATCAGCCGATCGGCCATGCGCCCGCCGAACCAGCTTTCGGCCTGCTCCGGCGGGCGTGAGGTGAGCTGCGCCAGATCGAACAGCGAAGCCTTGAACATCCGCCGGTAGTGCTGCTCGCCCGGGTTGAGGCTGACCAGGCGCAGCACCACCACGGCGATGCCGACACCGATCAGGGTGGCCATGGCCTTGTTCAGGAACGCCCCGAGGTCGTAGCTCATCAGGTTGCTGGGGCCGACGTTGTTGACGAAAAAGATGCAGAACGCCGAGGCGACGGGCGCGAGCTTCGGTCGGCTCATGCACAGCGAAGCGCAGAACAGCGGCACTGCCAGCCCCAGGCACAGCAGGGGAAAACCGTCCCAGCCCGGCAGCAGGCCAAGGCCGACGAAGGCCGCCACGGGAATGGACAGGGCAATGCCCTTGAAGAAATTCAGGCAGGACGCGGCAGGGTTCTCACGCCCGGCGAACAGGCTCAGCACCACGCCACAGATGGAGACGGCCCCCAGCCCCGAGGGCCAGGCGGACAGCAGCCAGAAGCCGGCGACGGCGAGAAAGGCCAGGGCGCTGCGCAAGCCTCCCAGCACCCCTTGCTGGATATCCCGGTGCCAGGACAGGGCGCCGGGAGCGCCGGGCGGGACCCGGCCCTGTTCCACGGCGCTGACACTCAGGGCGCTCTGTTCCACCCGCTCCAGTACCTGGGCCAGTTGCACCAGGCACAGATGGCCTGCGGCGGACAGCGAAGGGTCCTGCAGTGCCTGTTGCAGGCGCTGGAGCAAGGGCGGCAGGGCGGCGTCATGTTCGGCCTGCAGGGCCTGGATGGTCTCGCCGAGCAAGGGTTGGAGTTGCTGCGCGGTGGCGGCGTCGAGCATCTGCCGTTGCCGCGCCACGCCGCGGGCGGACCGGAGCAAGCCCAGCAGGTCGCGGCTCAGCACCCGCAGCGCCTGGGAGCGACGGCGCCCCTGCGGGCCTTCGAACCAGGCGTGATCGCGTTGGGCATCCACGGTGACGATACGCCCCAGGGCTTCCAGCAGCCCCTTGCGCTGGTCTTCCCCCAGCAGCTCCGAGGCTGCGGCCTGGCGCCCGGCCAGCCAGGCGGCGCGGCCCTGGACCGCCAGCGCCTGTTCCACCCGGCGCGGCCAGAGCAGTTGGCTGGCCACGGCGGCGCAGATGATCCCCAGGCCGATTTCCGAACAGCGCGCCACTGCCTGGTCGAACACCTGCAAGGGCGCTGCGGTGGCGGGCAGGGCGATGATGGCAGTGGTGTAGCCCGCCAGTACGAAACCGTAGGCTGCGTGGTTGCGCAGCAGCGAGGCGCCGGTGGTGCAGAAGGCCAGCCACAGGGCCATGGCCAGCAGGAACAGCAGGGGCGCCTGGCCCAGGGTAGCGATCAGCAATATCGACACCACGGCCCCCACCAGGGTGCCCAACAGGCGGTAGGCGCCCTTGGCCAGGACCATGCCGCTGCTGGACTGGCTGACGATGAACACCGTGGTCAGGGCCCATTGCGGTTGTTCGAAATCCAGGCGGAACGCCAGGTACAGGGCCAGGCCGCCGGCAATCAGGTTGCGCGCGGCGAACAGCAGGTCGGCAGGGGCAGGGGCGAAGAGGGCTTGCCAGATATCGGCGCGGAAAAAGGTCGGCAGTTTCATCTTTCAGATACATCGATAGCTAGCTAATGATTAGCATCGTATCTATTTTGCCAGGGTGTGCCAATCGGCTTTTCAACGAGCGGGGAGGAAGGGGCTTTGACGGGGAGCGGACGCCCCGCCGGATGGCGGGGCGAGGCAGGGTTACTCGGCGATCTGCAGCTTGCGCGATTCGGTGTAGACGTAGCGCACTTTCTCGTATTCGAACGGCGAGTTCAGCTGGCCATAGCGGAAGCTGGTCTGGTAGCGCTTGTCGACCCCGCGCAGGACCCAGATTTCCGGGTGGTTGCTGCTGGCTTCCGAAACATTGAGGAAGTTGATCGCCGATTCGGCGGTGTAGTCCACCGCCAGCCCGGCGGTATCACGCAGGTTCGACGGGCCGAGGATCGGCAGCACCAGGTAGGCGCCGCCGGGTACGCCGTAGAAGCCCAGGGTTTGGCCGAAGTCTTCGCTCTGGCGCGGCAGGCCCATCTTGGTAGCCGGGTCCCACAGGCCGGCCACGCCGATGGTGGTGTTGAGCAGCAGGCGCGCGGTGGTTTCCATGGAGCGCTGGCCCTTGAACTGCAGCAGGCTGTTGAACAGGTTGGGCACATCGCCCAGGTTGTTGAAGAAGTTGCTGACCCCGGTGCGCAGGAAGCTCGGCGTCACGTAGCGGTACCCGTCCACCACCGGCAGGAACACCCATTGGTCGAAGCGGTAGTTGAAGTGGTAGACCCGGCGGTTCCACGACTCCAGCGGGTCGTAGATATTCAGGGCGTTCAAGGTCGAGCGCTCGAACTCGCGCTGGTCCAGCCCCGGGTTGAACTTGAGCTTCTTCAACGGCTCGGTGAAGCCATCGGGGTCGGGGGTGACGGGAATGTTGGCCTTGCTGTTGTCGGCTTGGGCATAGCCTGCGCAGAGCAACGCAGCGATAAGCAGGAGATGTTTAGCCACGGAAGAACTCCAGCATGGCGTCGCTGTTGACGCGGTAGTTGAGGTTGCCGCAGTGGCCGCCATGGGGGTAGACGGTCAGGCGGTCACCAAAGGTTTTACGCAGGAAACCCAGGTCGCCGGGGCCGAGGATCACGTCGTCGGCGTTGTGCATCACGGCGATCTTCGGGCTGGCCTTGAGGTAGTCCTGCAGGGCGTAGAGGCTGACCTGGTCGATCAGTTGCAGCAGGCTGCCGCCATCGGTGCGGGCGCGCCACATGGGGATCACCTGCTCGGTCAGGTAGCAGTCGAAGTCGCATTGCAGGGCACGCTTGAGAAACGGCGTGAGGCTGGTGCCTTCGCGGATCGGGTATTTGGGCGGGGTGATCAGGCCACGGCGGTTGATCAGGTCCGAGGTGAAGGCAATGTCCGCCGCCGAGAAACGGAAGGAGGTGCCGATCAGCATCGCCATCTGCTCGTTGGTCAGGTGCTGCTTGGATTGCTGGAAGTCGTAGAGCAGGGCGTCGTTGAGGTCGATATAGCCCTTCTGCTGGAAGTAGCGGGTCAGCTTGCCCAGCACCAGTTCGTAGAAGGTAGTGCTGTTGTTGATGCCCTTGACCTCGGTCTGCACCAGCTTGTCGAGGTTGGTGATCGAGGTATAGAGATTGACCGGCGGGTTGAGCAGCAGGACCTTCTTGAAATTGAAGCTGCGCCGGGTTTCATCCAGCTTGCTGACGAAGGCCGCATCCAGCGCGCCAAGGCTGTAGCCGGTGAGGTAGAACTCGGTGATCGGCAGCTTGGGATTCTGCGCCCGTACGGCCTGCATCACCCGGTACATGTCCTCGGCGTCTTCCTGGGTCACGCCCGGGGTGGCAAAGCGCGAAGCGGCGCTGATGAAGTCGAAGCTGGTGGGCGAGGACAGCTGCACCACGTGGTAGCCGGCTTTGTAGTAGAGCTTCTTCAGGTACTCGTTGAGGCTGCTGTCATAGCGCGCCCCGGTGCCGGCGATCAGGAAGATCAGCGGTGCGGCGTGGTCCTGGGTGGCAATGCGGTAGGTGAGTTTCTTCACCGCCCAGAAGTTGTCCGGGAGGATGAATTCCCGTTCCGGACGCAGCGTCAGGCTGTGGTCAGACTGGCGGATGTCATCGCTTGCGGGCAGTTCCGGGCGCAACTCCGGAGGCGTGGTGGCGATGGTGGCTTCGAAGGGGTTGGTCAACGGGTAGCCATAGGTGGCTGGGTCGACGTCGACCGCCAGCGCGGACGCACTCAGGATAAGGCCGCCAAACAGGGCAGCGAAGCGCAAGGAACGAAGCATGACTGTATCCCTAGAAGAAGGTACCGAATGAGGTTCGCAGGCTATGACCACCGCGCTGCTGCCGAAGTGCCATGGTTGGGCACAAATAACGCCTGCGACAGGCTTATTGGGAAGTGATAGTAGCCGGACGATACACTTTGCCGCCATTTGCATGACAGATATCTGCGCCTGGCGCTTGCCAAGCGTTCGCGGGGGATTATGCTGGGCGCCGTTTTGACTGTTCGGAGTGTTTCATGTCCCGCCGCCTTCCCCTGATTCTGCTGCTCGTGGTCCTGCCGCTGTGGCTGGCCGCCAGTTATGGCCTGCGCTACGGCTTCATGGAGGATGCTCGCTGGGTGGGTGCCTGTGTCGAGGCTGCCAGCCGCTGGGAGTGCGGGCTGCGCTCCAGCCTGGGTTGGATGATTCACTTCAAGGTGCTGGGCTGGAGCGCGGTGGCCGTGGCGCTCCTGGGTTTTGTCATGCCCGGGCGTGCCGGTTGGGGGCTGGGCGTACTGGCGTTGCTGATCGGCATCCCGGCCCTGGCCCTGTACAACACCACCCTGGCGGTATTTGCCGTGGTGATTGCCGGCTTGCGCCTGGTGCGCGCCAGCAAGCCATAGCCGCAGCAGCGGCCATGGCCTATGGCCTCAGGCCCTGCGGGCCCGCAGGTTGCGCCAAAGCGCCGCTACCATCAGCAGGCTGACCAGGGCCCAGCCCCAGGCCTGCTGGTTGGCCAGACCTTCCTGATACAACTGCGGGGCAATGCCGGCACCGACGATAAAGGTCAGCAGAGCAATCTCCCGGCGCGGCACTCGCACCGGGCGGCAGAGGTAGACCAGTGCCGGCAGTAGCAGGGCCGCGCTGGGGAAGCTGCGGTAGCGCGGGTCGAACACCAGCTCCAGCATCATCACCGCCGCGGCGAAGCCTGCGGCCGTCAGCAGCCAGCCGGCCCGTTTCTCCAGTGCATCGAAGGCTTTCAGGCGCCAGCCCTGGCGAGGGCTCAGGGCCAGGGCGGCGTGGGCCAGCACCAGCAGGTTGAGCCCCAGCAGCAACGCGGCCCAGCACCATTCACCGGCGAAACGGCTGGTTACGCGCGCCAGTTCTCCAGAGGTTCCGATGCTGCAAGCGGCCACTGCGCCCAACAGGGGCAGCAGCAGGGCGGCGCGGTGGTCGCGGGGCCGGCCGCCGAGCACCAGGGTGCCGAGCAGTATCAGGCCGCCGACGCCCAGCCACAGCGGCCAGTACGGCAGGTTGGACACCGGGCCGGCGAGGATGCCCTTGTCCTGGCGATCAGCATCGAACAGCCCCCAGTAGCCACCGACGGCACCTTCGCTGGCGCGCTTCCAGGGCTGGTCGAAGGCTTCGATCAGGTTGTAGTGCCAGCCATTGTGTTCCGCCAGGGCGACGAAGCCGCGGATGAACTTGGCCTCGTTGACCCGGCTGGGCAGCGCGGTTTCTCGCTGCCGGCCTTCACTGGGCCAGCCGGTCTCGCCAATCAGTACGTCCTTGGGGGCGAAGCGGTTGCCGAACACCTGGCGCACCTCGGCCACGTGGTTCAAGGCGGCGTCGATGTTCGACGGATCGTCTTCCCAGTACGGCAGCAGGTGGATGGTGAGGAAATCCACCGCCGGGGCGATTTCCGGGTGCTTGAGCCAGAACTCCCAGACATCGGCGTAGGTCACCGGCTGCTTGACCCCGGCCTTGACCTTGAGGATCAGCCGCGCCAATTGCGCGCCGGTGACCTCCTTGCGCAGCAGTGCTTCGTTACCGACGATCACCGCGCTGACCACGTCCGGGTTGGCGTTGGCCGAGGCGATCAGCAGGTCGACCTCCTTCTCGGTGTCCACCGGGTTGCTGTTGACCCAGGCGCCGATCATCAGCTTCAGGCCGTGCTTGCGCGCCAGGTCCGGCAGGGCTTCCAGGCCGGTCATGGAATAGGTACGGATGCATTCGAAACGGGTCGCCAGCAGGGCTAGGTCGGCGTCCATGCGCTGCGGGCGCAGCTTGAACGGCTGGTCGAAGGGCGACTGGTCCTTGTCGAACGGAGTGTAGGAGGCGCACTGCAGCTTGTGGCTGGCGCTGGCGACATCCGGCAGGTGCACCGGCCGGCCAAGGCCGTACCAATAACCGCAGAGGGCCAGGAGCCCGAGCAGGCAGGCGAACAGATAGGGCAGGGCGGGGAAACGAGGGGTGGCGGGCATGATCGGGCCGTCGTGGAACAAAGCCAGGCATCTTACCCGCATTTGTCCGCAGCTTGGTGGGCTGCATGATTTTGACATGCAAAGTTCGGGCGGACCCACTGCCCGGGTGAGGCCGGCCGTTGGTTACTGGCTATCTGATGTCGCTGCTGGTTGCCTTGAGGTCGTAGACAGAGCAGGTCGCGGAACAGGGCGGGTTGATGATCCAGGCATCAGTACTCCGCTGATGATCGAACGCGTTCGCGGTGAGGCGTGATGGGGGCGCTGAGCACCATAACCATACGTTGACGTGCCTGGCAGCCGCCCGGCACTGCACTTTTCGGGGAAGTAACGATGAAGATGCGACGACTCTTAGGCGCAGGTGCCGCACTGGTACTTGCCATCAGCTCCACTCTGGCCAGTGCCGACAGCAAGACCCTGAGCATCGGCTATGTCGACGGCTGGTCCGACAGCGTGGCGACGACCCATGTGGCGGCGGAAGTGATCAAGCAGAAGCTCGGTTATGACGTCAAGCTGCAGGCGGTGGCGACCGGGATCATGTGGCAGGGCGTAGCCACCGGCAAGCTCGACGCCATGCTTTCGGCCTGGCTGCCGGTGACCCATGGCGAGTACTGGGCCAAGAACAAGGACAAGGTGGTGGACTACGGCCCCAACTTCAAGGACGCCAAGATCGGCCTGATCGTGCCGGAGTACGTCAAGGCCAAGTCCATCGAGGACCTCAAGACCGATACCACGTTCAAGAACAAGATCGTCGGCATCGACGCCGGCTCGGGGGTGATGCTCAAGACCGACCAGGCGATCAAGGACTACGACCTGGACTACAAGCTGCAGGCCAGTTCCGGGGCGGCAATGATCGCCGAGCTGACCCGCGCCGAAGAAAAACAGGATTCCATCGCCGTGACCGGCTGGGTGCCGCACTGGATGTTCGCCAAGTGGAAACTGCGCTTTCTCGAAGACCCGAAGGGCGTGTACGGCGCAGCTGAAACCGTCAACAGCATCGGCAGCAAGGGCCTGGAGAAGAAGGCGCCGGAAGTCGCGGCCTTCCTAAAGAAATTCCAGTGGGCCTCGAAAGATGAAATCGGTGAGGTCATGCTGGCCATTCAAGAGGGTGCAAAACCCGATGTGGCGGCCAAGGATTGGGTGAGCAAGCACCCAGAAAGGGTTGCCGAGTGGACTGCTAAATAAGCACAACGCGTCTAGATCAAGGGTCTTGAGGCCGCGCACTGGAAACAGTGGGCGGCCTTGTCATTTATTGAAGAAAAAACCGGCGCCAACGCTAATGTCGTTCTAATACTAAGGTCGTCTGGAACCTGCTCCATAGCCGCATAGAGTGGATTAGGTTCCACCTAAAATCTGTGCTGCGAGGATAAAAACAATGAACGACAGCATTTACCTCTCGATTCAAAACAGCCCGCGTTTCAAGGAGCTGGTCAGCAAACGAGAGCGGTTCGCCTGGATTCTCTCGGCGATCATGCTTGGGCTTTACTCGGCTTTCATCCTGTTGATCGCCTATGGCCCCCAGATCCTGGGCGCCAAACTCAGTCCTACCTCATCCATCACCTGGGGTATTCCCATCGGTGTCGGCTTGATTCTCTCGGCCTTCATCCTGACGGCCATCTATGTGCGACGCGCCAACGGCGAATTCGACGAGTTGAACAATGCGATCCTGAAGGAGGCTCAGCAATGATCCGACGTCTATTCGCAGCACTCGGTCTTGCCGTCTTCGCTCCCGCCCTCTGGGCTGCAGACGCCTTGACGGGCGAAGTCCACAAGCAACCACTCAACGTATCGGCGATCGTGATGTTCGTGGTCTTCGTCGGTGCTACCCTGTGCATCACCTACTGGGCCTCCAAGCGCAACAAGTCGGCTGCCGACTATTACGCGGCGGGCGGCAAGATCACCGGCTTCCAGAACGGCCTGGCGATCGCTGGCGACTACATGTCCGCGGCGTCCTTCCTGGGGATTTCCGCCCTGGTGTTCACTTCCGGCTATGACGGCCTGATCTACTCCATCGGCTTCCTGGTGGGCTGGCCGATCATTCTGTTCCTGATCGCCGAGCGCCTGCGCAACCTGGGCAAGTACACCTTTGCCGACGTGGCGTCCTACCGCCTCGGGCAGACCCAGATCCGCACCCTGTCGGCCTGTGGCTCGCTGGTGGTGGTGGCGTTCTACCTGATCGCGCAGATGGTGGGTGCCGGCAAGCTCATCCAGTTGCTGTTCGGCCTCGACTACCATGTGGCGGTGATCCTGGTGGGCATCCTGATGTGCCTGTACGTGCTGTTCGGCGGCATGCTGGCCACGACCTGGGTGCAGATCATCAAGGCGGTGCTGTTGCTCTCCGGCGCGTCCTTCATGGCACTGATGGTGATGAAGCACGTCAACTTCGACTTCAACACCCTGTTCTCCGAAGCGATCAAGGTTCACCCCAAGGGTGAAGCGATCATGAGCCCCGGCGGCCTGGTGAAAGATCCGATCTCGGCGTTCTCCTTAGGCCTCGCGTTGATGTTCGGTACCGCTGGCCTGCCCCACATCCTGATGCGCTTCTTCACCGTCAGCGATGCCAAGGAAGCTCGCAAGAGCGTGCTCTATGCCACTGGCTTCATCGGCTACTTCTACATCCTGACCTTCATCATCGGCTTCGGCGCGATCCTGCTGGTAAGCACCAACCCGGACTTCAAGGATGCCGCAGGCGCCTTGCTGGGCGGCAACAACATGGCGGCGGTGCACCTGGCCAACGCAGTGGGCGGCAGCGTGTTCCTCGGCTTCATTTCGGCCGTGGCCTTCGCCACCATCCTGGCGGTCGTTGCAGGCCTGACCCTGGCTGGCGCCTCGGCGGTGTCCCATGACCTGTATGCCAGCGTGATCAAGAAGGGCAAGGCCAACGAGAAGGACGAGATCCGCGTTTCCAAGATCACCACCGTGGCATTGGGCGTACTGGCCATCGGCCTGGGCATTCTCTTTGAAAGCCAGAACATCGCGTTCATGGTCGGCCTGGCGTTCTCCATTGCCGCCAGTTGCAACTTCCCGGTACTGCTGCTTTCCATGTACTGGAAGAAGCTCACCACCCGTGGCGCCATGATTGGCGGCTGGATGGGCCTGGTGAGTGCCGTGGCGCTGATGATCCTCGGCCCGACCATCTGGGTGCAGATCCTGCATCACGAGAAGGCGATCTTCCCGTACGAGTACCCGGCGCTGTTCTCGATGATCATCGCCTTCATCGGTATCTGGTTCTTCTCCATCACCGACAAGTCGACCGCGGCGGTCAACGAGCGGGCGCTGTTCTTCCCGCAGTTCGTGCGTTCGCAGACCGGCCTGGGTGCCAGTGGGGCGGTGTCGCACTAAGCGAGATGAATGTATCGGCTTCTATATAGAAGCTGCGTAATGGCGAAATGCCCCGATCGAGAGACCGGGGCATTTTTCTGTCCGCTCGCCCTGCCCGGAGCCCCCCGACTGCAGGTGCAGGAGCATAGGAGCTGGCTTGCCAGCGCAAGCGTATGTGAGGAGCAGGGCTCTTTGCCGGCAGGCCGGATCCTGCGGGTTGGGGGGGGGGCGAGGGGAGGGCAGAAACAAATACGACCTCTGTTAGAGGCCGTATCCGGTGCAGCTAAGACGTTTGCGCAAGGCAGGTCTTATTTGCGGTCTTCCAGTTTGGTGATGTCACGCGACTCGTAGCCGGTGTACAGCTGGCGTGGACGGCCGATCTTGTACGGGCTGGAGAGCATTTCCTTCCAGTGCGAGATCCAGCCGACGGTCCGCGCCAGGGCGAAGATCACGGTGAACATGCTGGTTGGAATGCCGATCGCCTTGAGGATGATCCCCGAGTAGAAGTCGACGTTCGGGTACAGCGAGCGCTCGATGAAGTACGGGTCGGTCAGGGCGATCTCTTCCAGGCGCATGGCCAGTTCGAGTTGCGGATCGTTGTTGATGCCCAGTTCCTTGAGTACTTCGTCGCAGGTCTGCTTCATTACGGTGGCGCGCGGGTCGCGGTTCTTGTACACGCGGTGACCGAAGCCCATGAGCTTGAACGGATCGTTCTTGTCCTTGGCCTTGGCGATGAACTTGTCGATGTTCGAGACATCGCCAATTTCGTCGAGCATGGTCAGTACCGCTTCGTTGGCACCGCCGTGGGCCGGGCCCCAGAGTGCAGCGATACCGGCAGCGATACAGGCGAACGGGTTGGCACCCGAGGAGCCCGCCAGGCGCACGGTGGACGTCGAGGCGTTCTGTTCGTGGTCGGCATGGAGGATGAAGATCCGGTCCATTGCCTTGGCCAGTACCGGGCTGATCGGTTTGATCTCGCACGGGGTGTTGAACATCATGTGCAGGAAGTTTTCCGCGTACGACAGGTCGTTGCGCGGGTACATCATCGGCTGGCCCATGGAGTACTTGTAGACCATCGCTGCCAGGGTCGGCATCTTGGCCACCAGGCGCACGGCGGAGATTTCGCGGTGCTGCGGGTTATTGATGTCCAGGGAGTCGTGGTAGAACGCCGACAGGGCACCGACTACGCCGCACATCACCGCCATCGGGTGGGCGTCGCGACGGAAACCGTTGAAGAAACTCTTGAGCTGTTCGTGAACCATGGTGTGGTTCTTCACGGTGCTGACGAACTGGGCCTTCTGTTCGGCGGTGGGCAATTCACCGTTGAGCAGCAGGTAGCAGGTTTCCAGGTAGTCCGATTTCTCGGCCAGTTGTTCGATCGGGTAGCCGCGATGCAGCAGAATGCCGTTGTCGCCGTCGATGTAGGTGATTTTCGACTCGCAGGAGGCGGTCGACATGAAACCCGGGTCAAAAGTGAAGCGGCCCGTGGCCGTCAGACCCCGAACATCGATTACATCGGGACCAACGGTGCCGGTTAAAATGGGCAGCTCGACGGGGGCTGCGCCCTCGATGATCAACTGCGCTTTTTTGTCAGCCATGTGGCCTCCTATTTATGCTTGAAATCATCAGACAGACCCCCCACGCAGGGCCCGCACCACTATAGTGAGATAAATCCGAATGTCAATTTGCCTAAAGTCTTGTCCCAGAAGGCTTTGGGAGGGATTTTTTCGCGAAATTCAGCGCCATTTACGCCTTTTATAACGCTAACGCAATCAGCTATTAGGGGAAGGTCTTTGCGTTGTCATTAGTAGCCTAACTGTCTATACTCGGCCACCGACCTCCGTAGGCTTCTGGGCCCGCTTTGCTGGGGGTCGCACTCCCTGGGTAGTGGTTGCCTGACCAGTGCACTCCCCAACAACTTTGCCCTGATTGTTAGGGGCTCTTCAGTGTGAAAAAAGCCGTGAATAGCCAACGACCTGTAAACCTAGACCTAAGGACCATCAAACTCCCCATCACCGGCGTTACGTCGTTTCTCCACCGTGTTTCCGGCATCATCCTCTTCCTGGGCATCGGCATCATGCTTTATGCATTGAGCAAATCCCTGGGCTCCGAGGAAGGCTATGCCGAGGTGAAGGCGTGCTTGACCAGTCCGCTGGCCAAATTCGTTGCATGGGGCCTCCTGTCCGCCTTGCTGTATCACTTGGTGGCCGGTGTACGCCATCTGATTATGGACATGGGCATCGGTGAGACGCTGGAAGGCGGCAAGCTGGGCTCGAAAATCGTTATCGCCGTATCCGTGGTGGTAATCGTTCTGGCGGGAGTTTGGATATGGTAACCAGCGTTACGAACCTGTCGCGTTCGGGCCTTTATGACTGGATGGCACAGCGTGTGTCTGCGGTCGTTCTCGCGGCTTATTTCATTTTCCTGATCGGATACCTCGTAGCGAATCCGGGCATTGACTACACCCAGTGGCATGGCCTGTTCGCAAACAACTGGATGCGTATCTTCAGTCTGCTGGCCATGGTGGCCCTGGGCGCTCACGCCTGGGTCGGCATGTGGACCATCTCGACTGACTACCTGACGCCGATGGCGCTGGGCAAGTCGGCCACAGCAGTACGTTTCCTTTTCCAGGCAGTATGCGGCGTCGCGATGTTCGCTTACTTCGTCTGGGGTGTGCAGATTCTCTGGGGTATCTGATTCATGGCTAACATTCCAACCATTTCATTCGACGCCATCATCATTGGCGGCGGCGGCGCCGGCATGCGTGCCGCACTGCAGCTGGCCCAGGGCGGCCACAAGACTGCGGTGATCACCAAGGTGTTCCCGACCCGTTCGCACACTGTGTCTGCCCAGGGCGGCATCACTTGCGCGATCGCCTCGGCGGACCCGAACGATGACTGGCGCTGGCACATGTACGATACCGTCAAGGGTTCCGACTACATCGGTGACCAGGACGCTATCGAATACATGTGTCAGGAAGGCCCGGCTGCGGTCTTCGAACTGGACCACATGGGTCTGCCGTTCTCCCGTACCGAAACCGGTCGTATCTACCAGCGTCCTTTCGGCGGTCAGTCCAAGGACTACGGCAAGGGCGGCCAGGCTGCTCGTACCTGCGCAGCGTCCGACCGTACCGGTCACGCACTGCTGCACACCCTATATCAGGGCAACCTGAAAGCCGGCACCACCTTCCTCAACGAGTGGTACGCAGTCGATCTGGTGAAGAACCAGGACGGCGCCTTTGTCGGCGTGATCGCTATCTGCATCGAAACCGGCGAAACCACCTACATCCGCTCCAAGGCCACCGTTCTGGCCACCGGCGGTGCAGGTCGTATCTACGCCTCCACCACCAACGCCCTGATCAACACCGGTGACGGCGTTGGTATGGCGCTGCGTGCTGGCGTTCCGGTGCAAGACATCGAAATGTGGCAGTTCCACCCGACCGGCATTGCCGGTGCCGGTGTACTGGTAACCGAAGGTTGCCGTGGTGAGGGTGGTTACCTGATCAACAAGCATGGCGAGCGTTTCATGGAGCGTTATGCTCCGAACGCCAAAGACCTGGCTGGCCGCGACGTTGTTGCGCGCTCCATGGTCAAGGAAATCATCGCCGGCAACGGCTGTGGCCCGAACGGCGACCACGTGATGCTCAAGCTCGACCACCTGGGCGAGGAAGTGCTGCACAGCCGCCTGCCAGGTATCTGCGAGCTGTCCAAGACGTTTGCGCACGTTGACCCGGTGGTTGCTCCGGTTCCGGTCGTTCCAACCTGCCACTACATGATGGGCGGCGTTGCCACCAACATTCATGGCCAGGCCATCACGCAGAACGCCGCTGGCGAAGACACCATCATCCCTGGCCTGTTCGCAGTGGGGGAAGTGGCTTGCGTATCGGTACACGGCGCCAACCGTCTGGGCGGCAACTCGCTGCTGGACCTGGTGGTGTTCGGCCGTGCAGCCGGTCTGCACCTGGAAAAAGCGCTGACCGACGGTATCGAATACCGCGACGCCAGCGACACCGACGTTGATGTTGCCCTGAATCGCCTGGCCAAACTCAACGAGCGCACCACCGGTGAAGACGTTGCAACCCTGCGTCGCGAGCTGCAGAACTGCATGCAGAACTACTTCGGTGTATTCCGTACCGGCGAATACATGCAGAAGGGTATCGCTCAGCTGGCTGACCTGCGCGAGCGTATCGCCAACGTCAAGATCAACGACAAGTCTCAAGCTTTCAACACTGCGCGTATCGAAGCACTTGAGCTGCAGAACCTGCTGGAAGTGGCCGAAGCCACTGCCATCGCTGCCGAAGTGCGCAAAGAGTCCCGCGGCGCTCACGCCCGTGAAGACTTCGAAGACCGTGACGACGAAAACTGGCTGTGCCACACCCTGTACTTCCCGGGTGAGAAGCGCGTTGCCAAGCGTGCGGTCAACTTCTCGCCGAAGACTGTTCCGACTTTCGAACCAAAAGTCCGGACTTACTAAAGGGTGATCGATATGTTGCAAGTTGAAGTTTATCGTTACAACCCTGACACCGACTCGGCTCCGAAAACCCAGGTTTTCCAGGTAGACACCGGTGGCAAGGACTTGATGGTGCTGGACGTGCTGGCCCTGATCAAAGAGCAGGACGAAGGTTTTTCCTACCGTCGTTCCTGCCGTGAAGGCGTTTGCGGTTCCGATGGCATGAACATCAACGGCAAGAACGGTCTGGCGTGCATCACGCCGCTGTCTGCCGTGGTCAAGAAGAACAAGCTGGTTGTTCGCCCGCTGCCAGGTCTGCCGGTTATCCGTGACCTGGTCGTCGATATGAGCATCTTCTACAAGCAATACGAGAAGGTGAAGCCATTCCTGCAGAACGATACGCCGGCTCCGGCCATCGAACGTCTGCAGTCCCCGGAAGAGCGCGAGAAGCTCGACGGTCTGTACGAGTGCATCCTGTGCGCTTGCTGCTCGACCTCTTGCCCGTCTTTCTGGTGGAACCCGGACAAGTTCCTGGGTCCAGCTGCCCTGCTGCAAGCCTACCGCTTCCTGGCAGACAGCCGTGACACCAAGACGTCCGAGCGTCTGGCTTCCCTGGACGACCCGTTCAGCGTATTCCGCTGCCGGGGCATCATGAACTGCGTCAACGTTTGTCCGAAGGGCCTGAACCCGACTAAGGCCATCGGTCACATTCGTAACATGCTGCTGCAGAGTGGCGTGTGATTCAGCTGTTGTACCCGTAGGACCGCTGTACCCGTAAAAGCCACGGCGCGGGCTTCAACCCGCGTCATGGCTCTAACCTGAGCAGCAGCTCACAAAGTGGCTGCTCTATATTTTGAAGAAATGAGACAAGCAGGGGCATCCGGGCTGGTACCCGGACTATCAGCGTGATCCTAAGTGGCTTGTTTTGGTCGCTGCATTCGGACTTCTGCAAGCTTGCTCGGTGTCGTCGCCGGTGGTGTTCCCCTAACCGAGGGTGACCAAGCATGCAAGAAAGCGTGATGCAGCGCATGTGGAACAGCGCCTACCTATCCGGTAGTAACGCTGCCTATGTGGAAGAGCTCTACGAGCTCTACCTGCACGACCCTAACGCTGTGCCAGAAGAGTGGCGCACTTACTTTCAGAAGTTGCCTACCGACGGCAGCACTGCCATCGATGTTTCGCACTCGACAATCCGCGATCATTTCGTCTTGCTGGCAAAGAACCAGCGCCGCGCCCAACCGGTATCCGCCGGTAGCGTGAGCAGTGAGCACGAGAAGAAGCAAGTTGAAGTGCTGCGATTGATCCAGGCCTATCGGATGCGTGGCCACCAGGCAGCCCAGCTGGACCCGCTGGGGCTGTGGCAGCGTCCTGCACCTGCAGACCTGTCGATCAATCATTACGGCTTGACCAATGCCGATCTTGATACGACCTTCCGTGCCGGCGACCTGTTCATCGGCAAAGAGGAAGCGAGCCTACGCGAAATTCACGAAGCGTTGCAGCAGACATATTGCCGCACCATTGGCGCTGAATTCACGCACATCACCGATTCCGAGCAGCGTCAGTGGTTCCAGCAGCGTCTGGAAAGCGTACGCGGCCGTCCGACCTATTCCGCCGACATCAAGAGCCACCTGCTCGAGCGCGTCACTGCGGCTGAAGGCCTGGAAAAATACCTGGGTACCAAATACCCGGGCACCAAGCGTTTCGGTTTGGAAGGCGGCGAGAGCCTGATTCCGATGCTCGACGAGCTGATCCAGCGTTCCGGTTCCTACGGCACCAAGGAAGTGGTAATCGGCATGGCCCACCGTGGCCGTCTGAACGTGCTGGTCAACACTTTCGGCAAGAACCCGCGCGAGCTGTTCGACGAGTTCGAAGGCAAGAAGAAGGTCGAGCTGGGTTCCGGTGACGTTAAATACCACCAGGGCTTCTCGTCCAACGTCATGACCACCGGTGGCGAAGTTCACCTGGCGATGGCGTTCAACCCGTCCCACCTGGAAATCGTTTCTCCAGTGGTCGAAGGTTCGGTGCGCGCCCGTCAGGACCGTCGCAACGACCAGACCGGCGACAAGGTTCTGCCGATCTCGATCCACGGTGACGCGGCGTTCGCCGGCCAGGGCGTGGTGATGGAAACCTTCCAGATGTCCCAGACCCGCGGTTTCCGTACCGGCGGCACTGTGCACATCGTGATCAACAACCAGGTCGGTTTCACCATCAGCAACCCGCTGGACTCGCGCTCCACCGAGTACGCCACCGACGTTGCGAAGATGATCCAGGCACCGATCCTCCATGTGAATGGTGATGATCCGGAAGCCGTGTTGTTCGTGACCCAGTTGGCCATCGACTACCGCATGCAGTACAAGCGCGACGTGGTGATCGACCTGGTCTGCTACCGTCGTCGCGGCCACAACGAGGCCGACGAGCCAAGCGGCACCCAGCCACTGATGTATCAGCAGATCGCCAAGCAGCGCACCACCCGTGAACTGTATGCCGATCGCCTGACCCAGGGCGGTGTGCTCGACGCAGAGCGTGTTCAGGCGAAAGTCGACGAATATCGCAATGCGCTGGACAACGGTCTGCACGTGGTCAAGAGCCTGGTCAAGGAGCCGAACAAAGAGCTGTTCGTGGACTGGCGTCCGTACCTGGGCCATACCTGGACCGCGCGTCACGACACCACCTTCGACCTCAAGACTCTTCAGGAACTGTCCGCCAAGCTGCTGGAGCTGCCGGAAGGCTTCGTGGTTCAGCGTCAGGTCGCGAAGATCTACGAAGACCGTCAGAAGATGCAAGCCGGCGGCCTGCCGATCAACTGGGGTTACGCTGAAACCATGGCGTACGCGACCCTGGCGTTCGAAGGTCATCCGATTCGCATGACCGGCCAGGACATCGGCCGCGGCACCTTCTCGCACCGCCATGCGGTGTTGCACAACCAGAAGGACGCCGGCACCTACATCCCGTTGCAGCACCTGTACGAAGGCCAGCCACGTTTCGACCTGTACGATTCGTTCCTGTCCGAAGAAGCCGTACTGGCGTTCGAATACGGCTACTCCACCACCACGCCTAACGCGCTGGTGATCTGGGAAGCCCAGTTCGGCGACTTCGCCAACGGTGCACAAGTAGTGATCGACCAGTTCATCACCAGCGGCGAGCACAAGTGGGGCCGTCTCTGCGGTCTGACCATGCTGCTGCCACACGGTTATGAAGGTCAGGGTCCCGAGCACTCCTCGGCTCGTCTGGAGCGTTACCTGCAGCTGTGCGCCGAGCACAACATCCAGGTATGCGTACCGACCACGCCGGCTCAGATCTACCACTTGCTGCGTCGCCAGGTGATTCGTCCGCTGCGCAAGCCGCTGGTCGTGCTGACACCGAAATCCCTGCTGCGTCATAAACTGGCCATCTCGACCCTGGAAGATCTGGCGGAAGGTTCGTTCCAGACCGTTATCCCGGAAATCGATGCCCAGGATCCAAAAGACGTGGGTCGCATCATTCTGTGTAGCGGCAAGGTCTACTACGACCTGTTGGAAAAACGCCGTGCCGAAGGTCGTGACGACATCGCCATCGTGCGTATCGAGCAGCTGTACCCATTCCCTGAGGACGACCTGATCGAAGTCCTGGCTCCGTACAAAAACGTCAAACACATCGTTTGGTGTCAGGAAGAGCCGATGAACCAGGGTGCCTGGTACTGCAGCCAGCATCACATGCGTCGCATCATCAGCGGTCACAACAAGTCGCTCGTACTCGAGTACGCGGGCCGTGACGCTTCTGCTGCTCCAGCTTGTGGTTATGCATCGATGCACGCTGAGCAGCAGGAAAAACTGCTGCAAGATGCCTTTACTGTTTAACGCCTTCGCGCACCTGAAACCGAATTTAAGGAACCACAGATAATGGCTATCGAGATCAAAGCCCCCACTTTCCCGGAATCGGTTGCCGATGGCACCGTTGCCACCTGGCACAAGCAACCGGGCGACGCCGTCAAGCGTGACGAGCTGATCGTTGACATCGAGACCGACAAGGTCGTGCTGGAAGTTCTGGCCACCGCTGACGGCGTGCTGGGCGCTATCGTCAAGAACGAAGGCGACACCGTTCTGTCCGACGAAGTCCTGGGCTCCATCGTTGAAGGCGGCGCTGCTGCCGCTGCTCCTGCTGCCGCCGCCGCTCCGGCCGCCGCCGCTGCTGCCCCGGCTGCTGCCGATGGCGAAGACGATCCAATCGCTGCTCCTGCCGCGCGCAAGCTGGCTGAAGAAAACGGTATCAACATCGCTTCCGTTGCCGGTACCGGCAAAGGCGGCCGTGTGACCAAGGAAGACGTGGTCGCTGCTGTTGCCGCGAAGAAAGCCGCTCCGGCTGCCGCGCCTGCCAAGGCTCCGGCTCCTGCCGCTGCTGCTCCGGTCTTCGCTGCCGGTGATCGCGTCGAGAAGCGCGTGCCTATGACCCGCCTGCGTGCCAAGGTTGCCGAGCGTCTGGTTGAAGCCCAGTCGAACATGGCGATGCTGACCACCTTCAACGAAGTCGACATGACTGAAGTCATGGCCCTGCGTTCGAAGTACAAGGATCTGTTCGAGAAGTCCCACAATGGCGTGCGCCTGGGCTTCATGTCGTTCTTCGTCAAGGCCGCCACCGAAGCCCTGAAGCGCTTCCCGGCTGTCAACGCCTCGATCGACGGTTCCGACATCGTCTACCACGGCTATGCCGACATCGGTGTTGCGGTCTCCAGCGACCGTGGCCTGGTGGTTCCGGTTCTGCGTAACGCCGAACTGATGAGCCTGGCCGAAATCGAAGGCGGCATCGCCACCTTCGGCAAGAAGGCCCGTGACGGCAAGCTGTCGATGGAAGAGATGACCGGTGGTACTTTCACCATCACCAACGGTGGTACTTTCGGTTCGATGATGTCGACCCCGATCGTCAACCCGCCACAAGCCGCGATCCTGGGCATGCACAACATTCTGCAGCGTCCTATGGCGATCAACGGTCAAGTGGTCATCCGTCCGATGATGTACCTGGCGCTGTCCTACGATCACCGCCTGATCGACGGTAAAGAAGCCGTGACGTTCCTGGTGACCATCAAGAACCTGCTGGAAGACCCGGCTCGTCTGCTCCTGGACATCTAAAAAGCAGCTGCATGCTGCAAGCGGGAAGCTTCGCGCCCCAGGGCAAAAGGCTTCAAGCTTGCGGCTGCAGCTTCTAGCTTGCCGTTAAAAGGAACCTTTTATGACTCAGAAATTCGACGTGGTAGTGATTGGCGCGGGCCCAGGCGGTTATGTCGCCGCAATCAAGGCCGCACAACTCGGTTTCACCACCGCTTGCATCGAGAAGTACACCGATAAAGAGGGCAAGCTGGCCCTCGGTGGTACTTGCCTGAACGTCGGTTGCATTCCTTCCAAGGCGCTGCTGGACAGCTCCTGGAAATTCCACGAAGCCCAGGACGGTTTTGCCATCCACGGTATCAACCACGCTGGCGTGACCATGGACGTACCAGCCATGGTGGGTCGCAAGGCCAATATCGTCAAAGGCCTGACCAGCGGTGTTGCCACCCTGTTCAAGGCCAATGGCGTCACTTCGATCCAGGGCCACGGCAAACTGCTGGCCGGCAAGAAAGTCGAAGTCACCAAGCCTGACGGTTCGGTTGAAGTGATCGAAGCCGAAAACGTGATCCTGGCTCCAGGCTCGCGTCCGATCGACATTCCACCGGCTCCGGTCGACCAGAATGTGATCGTCGATTCCACCGGCGCTCTGGAATTCCAATCCGTACCAAAACGCCTGGGCGTGATCGGCGCTGGCGTCATCGGCCTGGAACTGGGTTCGGTATGGTCGCGCCTGGGTGCGCAAGTGACTGTCCTGGAAGCCCTGGACACCTTCCTGATGGCAGCCGACACCGCTGTTTCCAAGGAAGCGCTGAAAACCCTGACCAAGCAAGGCCTGGACATCAAGCTGGGCGCTCGCGTGACCGGCTCCAAGGTCAACGGCGAAGAAGTCGTGGTCACCTACACCGACGCCAATGGCGAGCAGACCATCACTTTCGACAAGCTGATCGTTGCCGTTGGTCGCCGCCCAGTGACCACCGACCTGCTGGCCGCCGATTGCGGCGTGACCCTCGACGAGCGCGGTTTCGTGCACGTTGACGATCACTGCGCTACTACCGTACCGGGCGTCTACGCCATCGGTGACGTGGTGCGCGGCATGATGCTGGCTCACAAGGCCTCGGAAGAGGGCATCATGGTTGCCGAGCGCATCAAGGGCCACAAAGCCCAGATGAACTATGACCTGATTCCTTCGGTTATCTATACTCACCCGGAAATTGCGTGGGTCGGTAAAACCGAGCAGGCCTTGAAAGCTGAAGGCGTTGAAGTTAACGTCGGCACCTTCCCGTTTGCCGCCAGCGGCCGTGCCATGGCAGCCAACGACACCGGTGGTTTCGTCAAAGTCATCGCCGATGCCAAGACTGACCGCGTATTGGGCGTCCACGTGATTGGCCCAAGCGCTGCGGAACTGGTTCAGCAAGGTGCGATCGGCATGGAATTCGGCACCAGCGCCGAAGACCTGGGCATGATGGTTTTCTCCCATCCGACCCTGTCCGAAGCCCTGCACGAAGCAGCTCTGGCTGTGAATGGCACTGCCATCCACATTGCCAACCGCAAGAAACGCTAAGCAATAATAAGAAACCACGGCGGTTGGCCCGTCGTGAGCCTTGTGCGCAAGACTCACCGCGGAATATCCGCTGGACTCGACCTCTCGAGGTAGCGCCACACACTGGACCGGGGCCCAGGCTCCGGGTTCAGGTGTGGCGCTGGTTTTGAGAGGAGCGGTCACAGGTGGTGCGGCACTCAATCTTGAGCGCAGCGCCGAATGCGCAGTACCTAACGAAGACGGTAAAAAGCATGAATCTTCACGAGTATCAGGGTAAGCAGCTGTTCGCTGAATACGGCCTGCCAGTATCCAAAGGCTACGCGGTAGACACCCCGGAAGAAGCAGCAGAAGCTTGCGACAAAATCGGCGGCTCCGAGTGGGTTGTCAAAGCCCAGGTTCACGCCGGTGGTCGCGGTAAAGCGGGCGGCGTTAAGCTGGTTCGCAGCAAAGAAGACGCTAAGGCATTCGCTCAGCAGTGGTTGGGCAAGCGTCTGGTGACCTATCAGACTGACGCCAATGGCCAGCCTGTCACCAAGATCCTGGTTGAATCGTGCACTGATATCGCTAAAGAGCTGTACCTGGGCGCTGTCGTTGACCGTTCGAGCCGTCGCATCGTGTTCATGGCTTCCACCGAAGGTGGCGTGGACATCGAGAAAATCGCTCACGACACTCCAGAAAAAATTCTCAAGGCCACTATCGATCCACTGGTTGGCGCTCAGCCATTCCAGGGTCGCGAGCTGGCTTTCCAACTGGGTCTGGAAGGCAAGCAAGTTGCCCAGTTCGCCAAGATCTTCGTAGGCCTGGCCAAACTGTTCCAGGATCACGATCTGGCCCTGCTGGAAGTGAACCCGCTGGTGATCAAGGCCGACGGCGATCTGCACTGCCTGGACGCGAAGATCAACATCGACGCCAACGCCATGTACCGTCAGCCTAAGCTGAAAACCTTCCACGATCCGTCCCAGGACGATCCGCGCGAAGCCCACGCTGCCAAGTTCGAACTGAACTACGTAGCCCTGGAAGGCAACATCGGCTGCATGGTCAACGGTGCCGGCCTGGCCATGGGTACCATGGACATCGTCAACCTGCACGGCGGCAAGCCAGCCAACTTCCTCGACGTAGGTGGTGGTGCTACCAAAGAGCGCGTGACCGAAGCCTTCAAGATCATCCTGTCCGACACCAACGTCGCTGCAGTACTGGTCAACATCTTCGGCGGCATCGTTCGTTGCGACATGATTGCCGAAGGCATCATCGGCGCCGTGAAAGAAGTCGGCGTGAAAATCCCGGTTGTTGTTCGCCTTGAAGGCAACAACGCTGAACTGGGCGCTAAAGTACTGGCAGAAAGCGGCTTGAACATCATCGCTGCTACCAGCCTGACCGACGCTGCTCAACAAGTTGTCAAAGCTGCGGAGGGCAAATAATGAGCGTCCTGATCAATAAAGACACCAAAGTTATCTGCCAGGGCATTACCGGTTCGCAAGGTAGTTTCCACACCCAGCAAGCCATCGAGTACGGCACCAAGATGGTTGGCGGCGTAACTCCTGGCAAAGGCGGCACCGAGCACCTGGGCCTGCCAGTGTTCAACACCGTGAAAGACGCTGTAGCTGCCACTGGCGCCACCGCCAGCGTGATCTACGTTCCAGCTCCTTTCTGCAAGGACTCGATCCTGGAAGCGGCCTTCGGCGGCATCAAGCTGATCGTCTGCATCACCGAAGGCATTCCTACCCTGGACATGCTGGACGCCAAGGTTAAGTGCGACGAGCTGGGTGTGACCCTGATCGGCCCTAACTGCCCAGGCGTGATCACCCCAGGCGAATGCAAGATCGGCATCATGCCAGGTCACATTCACTTGCCAGGCAAGGTCGGTATCGTTTCCCGTTCCGGCACCCTGACCTACGAAGCTGTTAAGCAGACTACTGACGCCGGTTTCGGTCAGTCCACCTGTGTCGGCATCGGTGGTGACCCGATCCCGGGTTCGAACTTCATCGACATCCTGAAGCTGTTCCAGGAAGACCCGAAGACCGAAGCGATCGTGATGATCGGTGAGATCGGCGGTTCGGCTGAAGAAGAAGCGGCTGCCTACATCAAGGCTCACGTGACCAAGCCGGTTGTTTCCTACATCGCTGGTGTGACTGCTCCTCCGGGCAAGCGCATGGGCCATGCTGGCGCAATCATCTCTGGCGGCAAAGGCACTGCAGACGAGAAATTCGCTGCTCTGCAAGACGCAGGCGTGAAAACCGTGCGTTCGCTGGCAGACATCGGCAAGGCCTTGGCCGAGCTGACCGGTTGGGCTGTCAAGTAAGCCTCGCGCTTAGCTGACGCTTCAACCACAAAGGCCACCTTCGGGTGGCCTTTGTGCTTTCTGTCGTAGGAGACCTGCATCCTGCACAGAGCCTGGGGGAAATATAATTTCAAAAATGCGACATCATTCTGTCGCATATCGGATAGTTCGCCCTGGAACAGTGCGCTTGTCTTACCGATTCTGTAATCTAGCCGCCTCTTTTTGCGTCTGCTGCCCACAAGGTCGCTGCGCGCTAAACGGGTCAGTCTTATACGGACTGACAGCATTTCCCTCACCCATAAGGGAAATCCCTCTCTAAATTCCGATTCAGTAGTGTGGTATTTCCTTAATGAAAGTGTTGAAAGGCCAGGACATCCTGGCACTCGGCTTTATGACTTTTGCCCTGTTCGTCGGGGCCGGCAACATCATTTTCCCGCCTATCGTCGGCCTGCAGTCCGGACCCCATGTCTGGATGGCGGCGCTGGGCTTCCTGATCACTGCGGTCGGTCTGCCGGTGATCACCGTGGTTGCCCTGGCCAAGGTCGGCGGCGCCATGGACGCGCTGAGCACGCCTATCGGCAAGCTGGCCGGTGGCCTGCTGGCAGCGGTCTGCTACCTGGCGGTAGGCCCGCTGTTCGCCACGCCACGTACCGCTACCGTGTCCTTTGAAGTGGGCCTGGCGCCGTTGACCGGCGAAAGCCCGCTGGCCCTGTTCCTCTACAGTTCGGTGTACTTCCTGCTGGTGTTCTTCATCTCCCTGTACCCGGGCCGGCTGCTGGACACCGTCGGACGCTTCCTGGCGCCGCTGAAGATCATCGCTCTGGCTGTGCTGGGCATTGCGGCCTTTGCCTTGCCCGCCGGCGACATCGGCACCGCCACTCCCGAGTACGTTGCAGCACCGTTCTCCCAGGGCTTCATCAATGGTTACCTGACCATGGATACGCTGGGCGCGCTGGTGTTCGGCATCGTCATCGTCAATGCCATCCGTTCCCGCGGGGTCGAGTCGCCTCGGCTCATTACCCGTTATGCCGTGATCGCCGGCCTGATCGCCGGGGTCGGCCTGGCGCTGGTCTACGTCAGCCTGTTCCGCCTGGGCTCGGGCAGCCATGAAGTGGCCGCCGGTGCCAGCAACGGCGCCGCGGTATTGCACGCTTATGTGCAGCACACCTTCGGTTCCCTGGGCAGCGGTTTCCTCGCGGTGCTGATCTCCCTGGCCTGCCTGGTGACCGCCGTGGGCCTGACCTGCGCCTGCGCCGAGTACTTCAGCCGCGTCCTGCCGCTGTCCTACAAGACGCTGGTGGTGATCCTCGCGGCGTTCTCGCTGCTGGTATCGAACCTGGGCCTGACCAAGCTGATCGCGTTCTCGATCCCGGTGCTGACCGCGATTTACCCGCCGTGCATCGCCCTGGTGGCCCTGAGCTTCTGCAAGGACTTCTGGCAGGACCAGCGCCGTATCGTCGGCCCGGTGATGCTGGTGTCCTTCGTGTTCGGCCTGATCGATGCCCTCAAGGGCGCGGGCCTGGCCGGCTGGATGCCAACCCAGCTGTCGCACTTGCCGCTGAGCGAGCAGGGCCTGGCGTGGCTGGTGCCGTCGGTGATCGTGCTGGTGGTGGCAGTGATCTGCGATCGCCTGCTGGGCAAGCGCAGCGAAGCCCTGGCCTGACCTGAAGTTGATGGCCCGGGGTCGCCACAAGCGGTCCCCGAGCCCCTTAAAAAATGCCCCGCATCGATGGATGCGGGGCATTTTTTATGGGCGTACAGCGGTGTCTTTTTCCCCTGCGGGGCGTCGAAGCAGTGCCCTTTGCTTTTGTCTTCTGCCAACGCCTTACAGGAATTTGCATGTCGTTCGTTCAAGCCAACCTGATCCACCTACTGGCCGCCCTGTGGTTCGTCGTCTGCTGGGGTGGCTATACCCGCTACGCCAGTTGGAAGGGAAGGGACACCGCGTGCCTGGCCAGCGTCCTGCACCTGTATCGCGAGGACTGGATGCGCCGCATGCTGCTGCGGGACAACCGCATCGCCGATGCCAGCGTGATCGGCAACCTGGAGCGCAATGCCTCGTTCTTCGCCTCCAGCACCCTGATTATCCTGGCGGGCATCCTCACTGTACTGGGCGCCTCGGAGCGTGCAGTGTCGCTGTTGGCGGACATTCCCATGGTCCAGCAGGCGTCCCAGGGCATGTCGGAAATCAAGCTGCTGTGCCTGGCGCTGGTGTTCGTCTATGCCTTCTTTACCTTCAGCTGGTGCATGCGCCAATACAACTTCGCCGCAGTGCTGGTGGGGTCGGCGCCAATGATCGGCGAGCGTCATGTTTCCGAGCAGGAGCGCAAGGCTTTTGCATCGCGAGCGGCTCGGGTAATTTCCATGGCGGCCAACCAGTTCAACTTCGGATTGCGTTCCTATTACTTCGGCATGACCATGCTGGCCTGGTTCGTCAGCCCCTGGTTATTCATGCTGATGAGCGCGGGTGTGGTGTTTGTCCTGTATCGGCGGGAGTTCCACTCCGATGTACTTGAGGTCATGGTCTATACACCGACAGAACAACCTGTGGTCGATAGCCCCAAAGACGCAGCCTGAGCGGTGATGCTGATCGATTGAACGGTTAAAAGGAGTTGGCCAATGAGCAGTTCGCGTGCCCTGAAGTACCTGTGCCTGGGGTTCTTCCTGTTGTCGGGCTGCAGGGCGCAAACCCTGTATCTGAATGGCGAAGCCCGGGGCAGGGTGGTAGATGCATTGAGCGGCATGCCGATCGCCGGGGCCAAGGGCGCCTTGTGTGGTGCACAGTTCCTGACGGCCGATGACGGGAGCTTCAAGGTCGAAGCGGCAACGGACTGGGAATGGGTCATGTTGCTGGCCGGGCGTTCGCCGCAGGACATCCCGCACCCTTGTTTCATGAGTATCGCGGCAGCGGATTACCAGACCCGCCAATGGCTGGCGCCTTTTACCGCCCACTACGACTTTCCCATCAGGTTGCTGCCCATTTCCAGCCCCTTGCACTATGCACTGGAGTCCCCGGGCAATGAATCGGTGCCAATTCAGCCGTTGCAGGCAGAGCCCCGCCAGGACGAATTGTTCCTGGGGGCAGGCGGCTGATCTTCAACGCTTAGTTGCTTGCCCGGCAACTAAGCACTGTTGTATTGAGCGACTGTTTTACGAGCAAGAAAAAGCCCGCACTTGGCGGGCTTTGTTCTTTGTTGCGCTAAAACCGACTTAGTTGGTTTTAGGAGCTGCTTCCTTGGCGCTTTCTTCAGCAGCAGCCTTGTTGGATTCAGCCTGATCTTTGGCTGCTTCGGCGTTTTCTTTTGCCGCGTCGTTCACTTTATCCTGTGCTTCGTTCATTTTCTGTTGGGCTTGCTCAGCATGTTGATTGGCATCTTGAGCTTTGTCCTCGGATTTTTTGTCGCAGGCAGCCAGACCGAGGGAAGCGGTCAGCATCAGAGCAATAGCCAAAGTCTTACGCATGGGGTGTTTCTCCTTAGTGAAGATATCTACTGGCCTTTCGATCATGGCCTTGTGATTTAAGTTCCTTGAGACTCACAGATATATTAAGTAGTCATTTCATGGAACTTTTGCCTGCTTCATTCAACGCACATTCCCGACAATAAAAAGAGATAAATCCCATGGCGCAAAACCCTATTTCTGAGCGTGCGGCGCGCTTTCTTTCCGCCTTGCGCCACTGCCAGGTGCTGGGCATCCGGGTACATAGCGCCTCTGAAGAGGGCCTGACCCTGACCTTGCCCTACAGTCCGCAGATTGTCGGCGACCCGCAAACCGGGATCATTCATGGCGGTGCCCTGACCACGCTGATGGACAGCGCCTGTGGCATGGCCACGCTTTGCGTGCTGCCGGAGTTCGAGGTGTGTCCGACCCTGGACCTGCGCATAGACTATATGCATCCGGCGGTCCCTCATCATGACGTGCACGGCTTTGCCCAGTGTTACCGGGTCACCACCGATGTGATCTTTACCCGCGGCTTTGCCTATCAGGATGATCCCGAGCGTCCCGTGGCTCATGTAGTCGGCACTTTCATGCGCATGGGCCGAGGGCTCAAGGGCAGCCGCGGGCTGGCCAGCTCGATCAAGGGGGAGCGGGTTCGAGCACTCCTGGAGCAGGCTCGCCAGCAGGGCGATTACACCGCGTTGCTGGAGCAGATCCCCTACGCGAAGCTGATTGGCATCGAGTGCACGCAACTGGGAGATGAACTGCTTTTTCGCCTGCCGGCCAACAAGGACAATATCGGCAACCCTCTGCTTCCAGCCCTGCACGGTGGAGTGATCGCCGGTTTCATGGAACTGGCGGCCGCCTTGCATTTGCTGATTCTCACCGGCTCGCCCGGGGTGCCGAAAATCATCGACTTTTCCCTCGATTACCTGCGCGCCGGGCAGTTTCGCGACACCTTTGCCCGCTGCCAGGTATGCCGGCAGGGCAGGAGGGTGGCCAATGTCGCCATCACCGCCTGGCAGAGCACTGCCGAGGAGTCGATTGCCACCGCTCGCGCACATTTCAAGATCGAAGAGAGCACCGGCCCTTGAAATCCAGCGAGCGACCCCCACTTTCATGTCATCCCGCCGCCCTCCGCTCCCGGAACGCGGCCAATGCCATCTGATTGGAGTTTGATGACCATGAGTGTGGAAACTCAAAAGGAAACCCTGGGCTTCCAGACCGAGGTGAAGCAACTGCTGCACCTCATGATCCATTCGCTGTATTCCAACAAGGAAATCTTCCTTCGCGAATTGATCTCGAACGCCTCTGACGCCGTCGACAAATTGCGCTTCGAAGCCCTGTCCAAGCCCGAGTTGCTGGAAGGTGGCGCCGAACTGAAAATCCGTGTGAGCTTCGACAAGGACGCGAAAACCGTCACCCTCGAAGACAACGGTATTGGCATGAGCCGAGAAGATGTGATCACCCACCTGGGGACCATCGCCAAATCCGGCACCGCCGATTTCATGAAGAACCTCACTGGCGACCAGAAGAAGGATTCGCACCTGATCGGTCAGTTCGGTGTTGGCTTCTACTCCGCCTTTATCGTGGCCGACCAGGTTGAAGTGTTCAGCCGCCGTGCCGGCCTGCCTGCCAGCGAAGGCGTGCACTGGTCTTCCAAGGGCGAGGGCGAGTTCGAAGTTGCGACCATCGACAAGGCCGAGCGCGGCACCCGCATCGTCCTGCACCTGAAATCCGGTGAAGACGAGTTCGCCGATGGCTGGCGCCTGCGCAACATCATCAAGAAGTATTCCGACCACATCGCCTTGCCGATCGAGCTGCCCAAAGAAGCCGCTGCCGCTGAAGGCGAAGAGAAACCTGCGCTGGAGTGGGAAACCGTCAACCGCGCCAGTGCCCTGTGGACCCGTCCGCGTACCGAGATCAAGGACGAGGAATACCAGGAGTTCTACAAGCACATCGCCCATGACTTCGAAAACCCGCTGAGCTGGAGCCACAACAAGGTCGAAGGCAAGCTGGAGTACAGCTCGCTGCTCTACGTACCGGCTCGCGCGCCGTTCGACCTGTACCAGCGTGAAGCGCCCAAGGGCCTCAAGCTCTACGTGCAGCGCGTGTTCGTCATGGATCAGGCCGAGTCGTTCCTGCCGCTGTACCTGCGCTTCATCAAGGGCGTGGTGGACTCCAACGACCTGTCGCTGAACGTCTCGCGGGAAATCCTGCAGAAAGACCCGATCATCGACTCGATGAAGTCGGCGCTGACCAAGCGTGTCCTCGACATGCTGGAGAAACTGGCGAAGAACGAGCCCGAGCAATACAAGGGCTTCTGGAAGAACTTCGGCCAGGTGATGAAGGAAGGCCCGGCCGAGGACTTCGCCAACAAGGAGAAGATTGCCGGCCTGCTGCGCTTCGCCTCCACCCAGGGCGACGACGGCGAGCAGAATGTTTCCTTGGCCGACTACCTGGCTCGCGCCAAGGAAGGCCAGGACAAGATCTACTTCCTCACCGGCGAATCCTACGCCCAGGTGAAGAACAGCCCGCACCTGGAAGTCTTCCGCAAGAAAGGCATCGAAGTGCTGCTGCTCACCGACCGTATCGACGAGTGGCTGATGAGCTACCTCAACGAGTTCGACGGCAAGAGCTTTGTCGACGTGGCGCGCGGCGACCTGGACCTGGGCAACCTCGACTCCGAAGAGGACAAGAAGGCTGCCGAGGAAGTCGCCAAGACCAAGGAAGGCCTGGTTGAGCGGATCAAGACCGCCCTGGGCGAGAGTGTCAGCGAAGTGCGGGTTTCCCACCGCCTGACCGATTCGCCGGCGATCCTGGCCATTGGCGAGCAGGACCTGGGCCTGCAAATGCGTCAGATCCTTGAAGCCAGCGGGCAGAAGGTTCCGGATTCCAAGCCGATCTTCGAGTTCAACCCGACTCACCCGCTGATCGAGAAACTCGACGGCGAGCAGAGCGAAGAGCGTTTTGGCGACCTGTCGCACATTCTCTTTGATCAGGCGGCCCTGGCGGCCGGTGACAGCTTGAAGGATCCGGCGGCCTATGTGCGCCGGCTGAACAAGCTGCTAGTGGAGCTGTCGGTTTAACCACGTTGCAAGAAAAACCCGCTTCGGCGGGTTTTTTCATTCTGGTGTCCCCCTACTGGAGAAGATGAGTCATGAGTCAAATCACAGTGCGTTCCGTGGTCTATCAGATCGATGGCCAGCCCTATGAAGGCCGCTTGGCCTTCGATGCCGCCCATAAAGCTGCGCGTCCGGGGTTGCTGATGGCGCCGAACTGGATGGGTGTCAGCGCCGGCGCGGAGAAGATCGCCGAGGTGGTGGCGGCCAAGGGTTATGTGGTGCTGATCGCCGATCTGTATGGCCAGTCGCTGCGCCCCAGCGATGCGAGCCAGGCCGGTGCCGCGATGATGCCGCTCAAGGATGATCGGGCGTTGTTGCGCAAGCGCATGCAGGCGGCCTTTGCGGCCTTGCAGAGCCAGGGCGAAGCCGCGGTGGACACCTCCAGGCTGGCCACCTTCGGCTTCTGCTTTGGCGGCTGCTGCGCCCTGGAACTGGCCCGCAGTGGCGCGCCGGTGAAGGCGGCGGTGTCGTTCCACGGCACCCTGGACACCCCCAACCCTGCCGATGCCAACAACATCAAGGGTTCGGTACTGGTACTGCACGGCGCGGCGGACCCGTTCGTGGCCAAGGAGCAACTGCCGGCCTTCGAAGCGGAAATGGACGCCGCGGGAGTGGACTGGCAACTGGTCAGCTACGGTGGCGCGGTGCATTCCTTCACCGACACCCACGCCAACCTGCCGGGCAAGATGATGTACGACGCCAAGACCTCGGCCCGGGCCTTCGCCACCATGCATTACCTGCTGGACGAAGTCTTTAGCGGCTGACCCACCGACCCTGACCCCGTAGGAGCTGGCTTGCCAGCGAAGGCGCCAGTGAGAGCAACGCCAGACTCACGGGCCTGTTCGCCGGCAAACCGGCCCCTACCGATCAGTGGCGGGCGGGTGGCAATTCGATGCGCTCGCTTTCTCCCGGCACCTGCGGCCAGTCCCCGGCGGCCCAGCGTCTGCGAGCTTCATCGATCAACAGTGGATCGCTGGCGACGAAGTTCCAGTTGATCCGCCGCGGGCCGTCCAGGGCGGCGCCACCGATCAGCACCGCATGGCAATCGCTCTCGGCGAACAGCGTGGCGTTCTCCCCCTCTGGCAATACCACCAGCGAGTGCACGGGTAATGGCTCGCCGTCCAGTTGTGCCTCGCCCTCCAGTACATACAGCGCACGCTGTTGATGCTCGGTGGGAATCAGCAGGCTGGTGGCGGTCTGCAGCCGCAGCTCGGCATACAGGGTGGGGGAGAGCACCGGCACCGGCGACTCCAGGCAGAAACCGCTGCCGGCAATCATCCGAATCCTCACCCCCAGGTTGTCGCTCACCGGCAGGCTGCTGGCCGGGTGATGGCTGTAGTGCCCCGGGCCCTGCTCCTGTTCTTTGGGCGAGGCCAGCCAGACCTGCAGGCCGTGCATGGCAAACCCCTGGGCCTGCAAGAGTGCTGGCGTGCGCTCGACATGGGCGATGGCGCTGCCGGCGGTCATCCAGCTGACGTCCCCGGCGCCCACGATCTGGTCGGAGCCCAGGCTGTCCTTGTGCTGGATCTGCCCGGCGAACAGGTAGGTCAGGGTGGAGAGGCCGATATGCGGATGCTGGCGGATATTCATGCCTTTGCCCGGCGGGTAGCGGGTTTCCAGCATGTGGTCGAAGAACACGAAAGGCCCGACACTGCGGCACTGGGCCGAAGGCAGGGGGCGCAGGATGGGCTGGCCTTCAACGTCCTCGGCACGGGGACGGATCACGAGGGGGGAGTTCATGGCGGATTCCAGGCTGATCGGGTTATGCCCGGGAGCATAACCCGCTTGTGCCCGCCTTGCCGCTACTGGCTGAAGGCGCCTTCGGAGAGGTGGGTCTCTATGCTGACTTCGCTGGTGGTCATCAGCTTGTGGATCGGGCAACGGTCGGCCACCCGGTGCAGCTCATCACGCTGGGCGTCGGTGAGCACGCCCTTGAGGGTCAGCTTCACATGCAGGGCGTACTTGCCCTTCTGCTCTTCGCTGTTGTCGTGCTTGATCTCCACGGTGACCCCGGTCAGCGGGATGTTCTTCTTCTGCGCGTAGAGCTTGAGGGTCAGGGCCTTGCAGGCGCCCAGGGCGGCATCGAAGTAGTCATGGGGCTCGGGGGCGGTGCCTTCGCCACCGGCGGACTTGGGCAGGTCGGTGAACAACTGGTGGTCGTCGACCTGGATGCTGTGGCGGAAACCTTCGCTGGACTCGGTATTGACGGTGATGGTCATGGCAAACCTCAGGCAGTGATGAATAAGGATCAGGCTGTAAGGGTGCTGAAGTTATAGAGCATATCGAAGCGCGGGCGTTCCCCTTTTTCTGAACCTGCGGCTCGGCGTCGCGGTCTATCCTGCTTCGATCCATGGGAGGCGGCCCGGTGCACTGGAACCCTGTTCAAGCAAGCTGTTTGTGGGCGCTGCTGATGCTGCCGCTGGCGGTGGCCCAGGCGCGTGACTATGTGTACAGCGACGCACACCTGCATTACGTGGACTTCTTCCAGGAAACCGCGGGCATGGAAGCCTTGCTCAAGGCTATGGATGACAACCGCATCGAACAGGTGATGATTGCCGGGATTCCGGTGGCCAAGAAATGGCACGAGGATGAACCCAAGCGCCCGCGCTACTACGCCGGGGACGATGCCGCGGCCTACTGGTACAGCGCCACCGACGTGCTGGTGGCCGCCGCGGTGAAAAAGCTGCCGGCCGAGCAGCGCCGGCGCTTTCATCCGTTCCTTTCGGGGTTCAACCCCAACGACAAGAACTCTGCGGCGCATATCCAGCGCATGCTCGATCTCGACCCGGGGCTGTGGCAGGGCATCGGCGAGGTCTTCACCCGGCATGACGACCTCACCGCGCTGACCGCCGGCGACACGCCGCGGGCCAATAACGAGGCGATGACCAAGGTCTATCACCTGGCGGCCGAGAACGACCTGCCGGTCATGCTGCACTCCAACATCACCTCCAAGCGCGAGCGCAATCCACTGTACCTGGCGGAAATCGAAGAACCGCTGCGCAATCACCCCCATACGCGTTTTATCTGGGCCCATGCCGGCACCAGTGCCGAGATCCATCGTCACCAGACCCGGCTGGAGTTCCTGCTGCCGACCCTGACGCGGCTGCTGGAGAGCTACCCCAATCTCTACATCGACCTGTCCTGGAGCCTGCTCACGCCCTATCTGCTGGATAAGCAGGGCAACCCCGACCCGGCCTGGCTGCAGCTGGTGGAGCGCTTCCCGGAGCGCTTCATGCTGGGTTCGGACGTGGTCGGGCGCTTCAACAAACTGGGGAGCGAGCTGCGGGGCTTCGATGGCTTTCTTGACGCCTTGCCGCAGGAGGTAGCACGCAAGGTGGCCCATGACAATTTCCTCGCCATCCTTCCCGCCAACCATCGTCCCTAGCAGGCGCCAGACTGTCATCAGCCTGTCATGCCTGCTTCATAAGCTCGCGCCATCTCAATCAAGGAGCGCGATATGCACCTCACTCGTTTAAGCGCACTGGCGGCGCTGATGATCTTCAGTGGCCTGGCCAGCGCCGAAGTCCGTGTCGAAGGGCCGGTGGAATACGGCGTGTTCGAAGGTCCCAAGGCCGAGCTGCAATCGGGGGAGCGGGTGCTGCGCCGCAGCAACGAGAAGATCCAGCAGACTTCCGTGGTGCCCGCCAGACTGGGGACCAAGTTCGGCATGCGTTACCAGTTGCTGGGCAAGGTGGCCGAAGATCAGCCCCTGACTCTTCTTTACCTGACGCCGGGCATCCGTACGCCGGACGGGGTACGCCATGACAAGTTCGAAATTACTCAGAAACTGGTGCCCAACGCTCCCCAGGACGTGATGGCCTACGAGTTCACCGAAAGCCATGAAGTGGTCCCGGGCGAGTGGCGTTTCATGGTGTTCCAGGGCGACCGATTGTTGGCAGAACAGCGATTTTCTGTGCGCTGAATCGTTTTACGCCTAAGTATTGGAGTGCTAGGGCGTTTTGATATCACGTTTTTGTCTTACGCAATTTTCCAATGGCCCGATACCGTCTAAGAGCACCCTGCTGCAAGTTCTTGCAGCGCTCTAGGAAGGAGCCAGAGGAATGAGTCTTAGAAGTCTGAACATTGCGCTACGGGCGAGCCTGGGTTTCGGCTTGCTGGCGCTGATGGTGTTTGCCCTGGGGGCATTCGCCTTGATGCAGATGGGCAATATGCGCCAGCAGTCCGATGAAGTGGAAAGCAATTGGCTGCCCAGCGTGATGTCCGTAGGGGAAATGAACCAGGACCTGCTGCGCATTCGCGCCCTGACCCTGCGGCTGTTGATCAATCGCGACCCGCAGGCGATCACCCAGAACGAAAACAAGATCAACGAGATCAAGAGTGTCCTGGGGGCTGCCCAGAGCCGCTACGAATCCTTGATCCTCCTGCCCCAGGAGCGGGTCCTGTTCGATCGCTTCAAGACCATCGAAAAACAGTACCTGCAACGCCAGGAGCGGGTCATGCAGCTCTCCAGCCAAAACCAGCTGGAAGAAGCGGTCAAGGTGGTCAATGGCGAAATGAACCAGCTGGCCGATGAGATGGCCGCGACCCTGCACGAGCTGGTGGAGCTGAACAAGCAAAGCGCGACCCATGCCACCGATATGGCCCAGGCGGTGTTCAGCAAGTCGCGGGTATGGGTGATCGGCATGATTGCCCTGGCGGCGCTGGTGACCATCGGCCTGGCCCTGTTGTTGACCCGCAGTATCGTCCTGCCTCTGGCGCAGTCGGTGAATGTGGCCGAAGTGGTGGCCGGCGGCGATCTGACCGGCACTATCACGGTGACCGGCAGGGACGAGCCGGCGCGCCTGCTGCACGCGCTCAAGGCCATGCAGCACAGCCTGCGGGAAACCATCCGGCGCATCTCCGATTCATCCAGCCAGCTGGCCTCGGCCTCGGAAGAGCTCAGTTGTGTCACCGAGGATGCGACCCGTGGCCTGCATCAGCAGAGCCTGGAGATCGAACAGGCGGCCACGGCGGTAAACCAGATGACCGCAGCGGTGGAGGAGGTGGCCAGTAACGCAGTGGCCACGTCCGAAGCCTCGCGGGAGTCCGACCGCATCGCCCAGCACGGGCGCGAGCAGGTGCACCAGACGGTGCTCTCGATTGAGTCGCTGGCGCAGGACGTGACGGCCAATGCCAGCCAGGTGGAGGATCTGGCGCAGAAGGTCTATGGCATCAGCAAGGTACTGGAGGTGATCCGTTCCATTGCCGAGCAGACCAACCTGCTGGCGTTGAACGCGGCCATCGAGGCGGCACGGGCCGGGGATGCGGGACGCGGGTTCGCAGTGGTGGCCGATGAAGTCCGTGCCCTGGCTCATCGGACCCAGCAGTCGACCCAGGAAATCGAGCAGATGATCGGCGGTATCCAGCAGGGCACCGACCAGGCCGTCAGTTCCATGCAGCAGAGCAACAACCGCGCCCATTCGACCCTGGAGGTGGCCAAGGCGGCAGGACAGGCGCTGGAGGAAATCGCTTCGGCCTTCACCCAGATCAATGAGCGCAACATCGTCATTGCCAGCGCCTCGGAGCAGCAGGCGGCAGTGGCGCGGGAGGTGGACCGCAACCTGATGAACATCCGCGACCTGGCCTTGCAGACCTCCGCCGGGGCCAATCAGACCAGTGCGGCCAGCCAGGAGTTGTCGCGCCTGGCGGTGGACCTGAACAGCATGGTGGCGCGTTTCTCGGTCTGAGCCTTCTGGCAGGCGAAAAAAAGCCCCGAACCGGTCGGGGCTTTTTCATTTCGCGAAGCGGCGGGGCTTACTTGCCCTGCCAGCGCTTCAGGACCAGGGTGGCGTTGGTGCCACCGAAGCCGAAGCTGTTGCTCATCACGGTGTTGATGGTGGCGTCTTCGCGGGTCTTGGTCAGGATCGGCATATCGGCCACTTCCGGATCCAGCTCGTCGATGTTGGCCGAACCGGCCATGAAGTTGCCTTCCATCATCAGCATGCAGTAGATCGCTTCGTGAACGCCGGCAGCGCCCAGGGAGTGACCCGACAGGCTCTTGGTGGAGCTGATGGCCGGGGCCTTGTCGCCGAACACTTCACGCACGCCCTTCATTTCCGCGACGTCGCCGACCGGGGTCGAAGTGCCGTGGGTGTTCAGGTAGTCGATAGGGGTGTCGACGGTGGACATGGCCATTTCCATGCAGCGGATTGCACCTTCGCCGCTTGGAGCCACCATGTCGTAGCCATCGGAAGTGGCGCCGTAGCCGACGATTTCCGCGTAGATCTTGGCGCCACGGGCCAGAGCGTGTTCCAGCTCCTCGACCACCACCATGCCGCCACCGCCGGCGATGACGAAACCGTCACGCTTGGCGTCGTAGGCGCGGGAGGCCTTTTCCGGGGTTTCGTTGTACTGGGTGGACAGGGCACCCATGGCGTCGAACAGGAACGACTGGGTCCAATGCTCTTCTTCACCGCCACCGGCGAAGACGATGTCCTGCTTGCCCATCTGGATCTGTTCCATGGCGGTACCGATGCAGTGAGCACTGGTGGCGCAGGCAGACGCGATGGAGTAGTTCAGGCCCTTGATCTTGAACGGTGTGGCCAGGCAGGCGGAAACGGTGCTGCTCATGGTCCGCGTTACACGGTATGGGCCAACGCGCTTGACGCCTTTCTCGCGCAGGATGTCCAGCGCTTCCATCTGGTTCAGGGTCGAAGCGCCGCCGGAGCCGGCGATCAGGCCGGTGCGCGGGTTGGACACTTGCTCTTCGCTCAGGCCGGAGTCGGCGATGGCGTCTTTCATGGCCAGGTAGGCGTAAGCCGCCGCATGGCCGACGAAGCGATAGATCTTGCGATCGATCAGCTCTTCAAGGTTCAGGTCAATGGAGCCGGAAACCTGGCTACGCAGACCCATTTCGGCATATTCCGGGTTGAAGCGGATGCCAGGGCGACTTGCACGCAGGTTAGCGGAGACGGTCTCTTTGTCATTGCCCAGGCACGAAACAATGCCAAGACCTGTGATAACGACGCGGCGCATGCGGATAACCCTTAGAAGTTGTCAGTTGAAGTAAACACGCCGACCCGGAGGCCTTCGGCGGTATAGATTTCGCGGCCGTCAACGCTGACCGAACCATCGGCGATGGCCATGTTCAGCTTGCCCTTGAGCACGCGCTTGATGTGAATGTTATAGGTGACTTTCTTGGCGGTCGGCAGGACCTGGCCGAAGAATTTCACTTCCCCCGAACCCAGGGCGCGACCGCGGCCCGGCAAGCCCTGCCAGCCGAGGAAGAAGCCCACCAGTTGCCACATGGCATCCAGGCCCAGGCAGCCTGGCATCACCGGGTCGCCTTCGAAGTGGCAAGCGAAGAACCACAGGTCTGGAGTGATATCCAGCTCAGCGACCAACTCACCTTTACCGTACTTGCCACCCTCTTCGCTGATATGGGTGATGCGATCCACCATCAGCATGTTGGGGGCGGGCAGTTGCGCGTTACCTGGGCCGAACAGCTCACCGCGACTGCAGCGCAGCAGGTCTTCCCGAGTAAAGGCGTTTTGTTTGGTCATGCGAGCTCCTCAATAGTCCCGTGCGGCAGGGTTGGGCAAATCTTCCCGGCCGATCGAAGCGTTCATGCCTCGAGCCGGCAGCCTACTCATAGACTATTGCGTTGTAGTGAAAGTCACAGCGCAAAGGGCATGAATGTACACTTGTGCACTGAAATTTTTTTTGAGGGCCTTTTCAGGGCCCTGTCGGGTGCCTAAGACTGCCGCACTTTCGCCCATGACGCCAGTCGTAGCTGTTGGAAAATAGCCGGTTATTGCACCCAACGTTGGAGAATTTGCTGCAGATCCGCGCGCTTGAAAGGCTTGGCCAGGTAGTCGTTCATGCCCGCTGCAAGGCAGGCTTCACGGTCGCCCTGCAAGGCGTTGGCGGTCAGGGCGATGATCGGTAAATCGGCACAGCCGGGCAGTTGGCGGATCTGCCGGGTGGCTTCATAGCCGTCGACCAGCGGCAGTCGGCAATCCATCAGAATCGCCTCGAAGATCAGGCTTTCGGCACTGCGAACCGCCTGGGCGCCGTCGGTGACGATGCTCACGGTGAACCCCAGGCTGCGCAGCATGGCCTGGATCACGGTCTGGTTCACCGGGTTGTCTTCCACCAGCAGCACGTTGCGGCCTTCACCGGAGTGCTGATTGCTGCTCACCCGCGGGGCCAGTACCGGCAGGCTCTGCTGGAACAGCGCCAGGGGGATTTCCAGGGTGAACACCGAGCCTCGGCCTTCCTCGCTCTGGGCTCGCAGGGTGCCACCCATGCGCTCGGCCAGGGTGCGGGCGATGGGCAGGCCCAGGCCGGTGCCGCCATAGCGACGGGAAATCGAGCTGTCGGCCTGCTGGAAGGCGTCGAACATCAGCTCCAGGCTGGCCGGGCTGATGCCGATACCGCTGTCGCGCACTGCGCAGGTAAACCACAGCAGTTCGTGATCCAGGGCCTGCCACTGGGGCTCGATGGTGATGCTGCCCTGCTCGGTGAATTTCAGGGCGTTGCCGATCAGGTTGACCAGGATCTGCCGGATTCGCGTCGGGTCGCCCTTGACCTGCAGCGACTCCATGCCCGGCGGCAGCCGCAGTTGCAAGTCCAGGCCGCGTTGCAGGGCGCTGTGCTGGAAGGCCTGGGCCGAGCTGGTGATCAGTTCGGCAAGGTTGAACGGGATGTGCTCCAGTTCCAGGGCCGAGCGTTCGATGCGGGAGAAGTCGAGGATGTCGTTGATCACCTTCAGCAGGTGTTCGGTGGATTCCGACGCCAGCGCCGCGTACTCGCTCTGTTCCTGGGTCATCTGGGTGGTTTCCAGCAGTTGCAGCATGCCCAGCACACCGTTCATCGGTGTGCGCAGCTCGTGGCTCATCATCGCCAGGAAATCCGACTTGGCCTTGTTCGCCCGTTCCGCCTCTTCCCGGGTCTGGATCAACTGGGACATGGCCTGGTGCTGCTCGCGGCTGGCCAGTTCCAGACCGGCGGCGAGGTTGTTGATGTGCCGGGCCAGGTTGCCCAGCTCGCCATCGTCGACGATCGGCAGCGGGGTCTTGAAATCCCCTTCCTGGATTGCCTTCACCGCATCGCCCATGGCGCGGATCGGCTGTGCCAGGCCGGCCGCCAGGCGCCGGGCCAGGAGGAAGGTGAAGAGCAGGGCGAACAGCGCGAGGATGGCGGCCTTGAGGAGGATTTCCTGCTGGCGCTGGCTGAAGGCGTCGTTGGACATGCCGACGATCACCCGGCCCAGGTAACCATCGCCCTGGGCGGCCATGCTGGCCGGATCGTTCTGCAGAAAGTCGTTGTGCACCTGGATGCGCTGCAGGCGTACCGGGGCCTGGAATACCTTGATCTGCTGCGCGTGGTTGTGGCTGGCCGAGGGCTGTTCCACGTACACCAGGATGTTGTTGGCGCTGTCCTGCACTTCCAGGAAGTGCACATGAGGTGTGGCCAGGGTTGCCTGCAGGAGGCTCTCCAGGCCCTCGTTGTTGCCGGAGATCACCCCGTACTCGGTGGCTGGCGCCAGTTGATTGGCGATCAGTTGCCCGGTGTGGTTGAGCTCCTGGCGCAAGTCCTGGATTCGCACGAAGGTAAAGAAGCTGATCAGCAGCAGGGTCAGGAGCAGGGCCGGGCCCAGGCTGATGAGCTGAGTGCGGGTCTGGATATCCCATCGGCGACGCAATGTCATGGGTGCTTCTCTCCTTCACTCAACTGGCGCGCAACGGCCTGCGGGTCGATTTCCTCGATGCCCAGCGAGCGTGCCACCTGTGGGTTGCTCAGTACTTTGAAAGCCGTCGGGTATAGCGCACGGGGCCAGCGGGCCGGCGGTTGGTCGAGCAGGCTGTCCAGGGTCTGCAGCCAGTCCTGCTGGTCGCTGTAGGTGCTGGCCAGGCTGCCGGCCCGGACGAAGCCGGCATTGGGGCCGATCAGCGCCTGTTGCCGGGCGTAGCTGCTCAGTAGCAGGTTCTTCACGGTTTTCGGGTTGTACAGCTTCGGATCATCCAGGCCCAGCAGCACTTCGCTGTTGCGCAGCAGGTTCTGCAGCGGGCGGCTGTCGCTGGTGCTGTCCCAGGGTTCGGCGATGATTTCCATGTTCAGGGTTTGCGCGGCCAGGTGCAGTTCCTTGAGCAGGAACCGGCTGTCGGCGCTGTACAGCACCCCCACCCGGCGCACCTGCGGCAGAACACTGCGGATCAGGCGTAACTGGCGCTCCAGGGGCGGATCGCTCCACAGCAGGCTCAACCGTGGATGAGGGCTTTGCACCAGGCGCTGTTGGGCCTGCAGGCGGCTGATGCGCAGGACCAGGGTCGGCGGGCCCAAGGGATCTTGCAGGCGCCAGTCGAGGCTTTGCGGGTCCAGCAGGATCAGGCGCGTGCTGCCGGGCAACTGGCCCGGCGGCGGCAGTTGGGCCAGGGGGACGAAGCGCACCTGGTCCCGGGGGCGCTGGGCGGCCAGTTCTTCGGTGAAGGTGCGCACGCTGCTGTTGTCGTCGCTGGCGGTGAGCAGCACATCGGCCGCCCACAACGGGTTGCCCAGCAGCATGCCCAGTACCAGCAGGCACAGGCACAGGCGACGATGTATGCGCAGGGCCTTCCAGGGCCGACAGTGGCCCATGTCAGAACTCGAGCTCCGCGCTGAAGTAGGCCACGTGGCGCGAGTCGTAGAGATTGTCGGCGAAGGTGGTGGGCTGGTGGTCGAGCCGTTGCTGCAGGGTGCCGGCCAGTTCCAGGCTGGTCTTGCTGCCCAGGGCCAGGCGCTTGGCGATGCGGGTGTCGACCCGTTCGAAACGGTAGCCGTTGAGGGCGCTGTCGCCATAGTAGAAGAGCGCGCTGGACCAGCCCTGGCCCCAATTGCGCAGCCAGCCGGCGGAGCCGCTGTTGCTGGCGGTCAGGCGCTGGTCCAGGCGGTTGCTGGCCTGGGCATGGACGTAGGCGTAGGTCAGGCGCAGGCGGTCGGCGCGGCTCAGTTGCCAGTCCAGCTGGCTCTCGGTACCGGCAAAGCGCGAGGCGTTGCTGTTGCTGGCGATGTACTGGTTGTTGCGCAGCGGCTCGCTGATCATCCCGGTGATTTCGTCATAGAACAGCTTGATGTCGAGGTTCAGCGCCTGGTCGACGAAGTAACCGTTGTAGCCCAGTTCCCGGGAACGCATGTGCTCCTGGTCGAGGTTGCCGGGGCCACGGGTCTTGACGAAGTACTGGGCGCTGTTCTGGCCGTAGACCGGGGTACTCAGGCCGGTGACCCGGTAGCTCCAGTTGACGTTGTTCTCGAACATGTCCGGGGAGCGGATGGCTTCCGAATACACTGCCCGCAAGCCGTGGCGCGGGTTGATCAGGTAGTTGACCGCGATCCTCGGGGTCAGGGAGTTGCCGGTCAGCTGGGTGTCTTCGTACATAGCCCCGCCCTGGATCAGCCAATGTTCGCTGGCCCGCCACTCCAGCTGGCCGAACAGGCGCCAGGTGGTGTCGTCGAGGGTGCCGTTGAAGTAGGTTTCGGAGTCGGCCCGGTCGTAACGGTAGTTCATGCCGCTGACCAGCCGCAGGTTGTCGCTGAGGCTCAGGGTGTCCTGCAGTTCCAGGTCGTAGCGGGTTTCCCGAGAGCTCTGGTCGATGTTGCCGCAGACGGTATTCTTGCCGCCGGTTTTCCATTGGTCGATGACCTGGTTGGCCAATGCCTGTTCCGTCGGGGTTCCACCGGGCGCCGCGCTTAAATAATCGGGCATGTGGCGCGCCAGGCGCTCGGCGTAGTTCGGGTTGAGTTGCCACAGGCGTGTCAGTTCGGGGCTGAAGGAAATTGCCGCGTCGCAGGCACGCCAGGTCTGCTGGCGGTCCCAGTGCTGGGCCGAACCCTGGATATAAAGGCTGTGCTGTGGATTGAGCTCCAGGTTCCAGCGCAGTGACCCGGCGTAATCCTTGGCCACCACATCGGAGTTGTTGCCTTGCTGGGTTACCCCGTGGAACACCGGCTGATAGGTATAGGGCCGCTGGTTGGTGCCTTCCTTGGCATTCAACTGCCAGTCGATGCTCTGCTGTTCATTGAGCATCTGGCTCACGGACAGACTGAAGCGGTTCAAGCGCTTGCTGTCGCGGTAGTCGGCCCCCAGGTGATTCTTGTCGAAGCCATCATCTTCCTGCCCCGACAGCGACAGGCGCAGGTCGCCGGTTTCCCAGCCGGTACCCTGGCTGGCGTACCAGTCGCTGATGCCGCGCTGGCCCCGGGTCAGCTTGACCCGCGTGCCATGGCTGTTGGCCGGGGCGCGGGTGATGATGTTGACTACCGCCATCAGCGCATTGGCGCCGTAGCTGACGGTATTGGGGCCGCGAAACACCTCGATGCGCTCGATGTCTTCCATGGCCACCGGGATATCGCTCCAGTCCACCGTCGCCAGGCCGGCGCGATACACCGAACGCCCGTCGATCAGCACTTGCATGCGCCGGGCTTCGCTGGCGTTGGTGCCGTGGTAGTTGACCGTGGCCTGGTTGCCGCTGATGGCGCCGACCATCATCCCCGGCACCAGGCGCAGCAGTTCGCTGATGTCCCGGGCGCCGCTGGCCTTGATCAACTCGTTGTCGAGCACCGTCATGCTGCCGGGAACCGCGGCAGGTGACTGTTTCAGGCGGGTGGCGGTGAGGACCTCGGGCAGGGCGGTGCCGTCCAGGAACAGATCGTCGGCCAGCACCGAGTGGCCGAACAGCATGCCCAGCAGCAGCGACAGACGAAGAGGTGAGGGGCCAGCGGACACGACACAGCCTTGAATCTTGATGGAAGGCGCGCATGTTAACCGAGATAGTCGAGTTTTCCAGTCGATAAGCCCGACATTCCCCGAATGACTCCACGTGTTCCCGACAGGTTGCCTGAATGGCCCCTGGGGCTGGTGGTGAGAAAACCGCCCCGTATAATGCCGCCATCGCCACTGCTATGGATTAACGGATTGCATATGACACAACAGCGCCCTATTGCGGTCCTGGGAGGCGGAAGTTTTGGTACCGCCGTGGCCAATCTGCTGGCCGAAAACGGTCACCGGGTGCGGCAGTGGATGCGCGACCCCGAGCAGGCCGAGGCCATTCGGGTCAACCGCGAGAATCCGCGCTATCTCAAGGGCATCAAGATTCATCCGGCGGTGGAGCCGGTCACCGACCTGCTGGCCACCCTCAATGACAGTGACCTGTGCTTTGTCGCCTTGCCCTCCAGCGCCCTGCGCTCGGTGCTGGCGCCCCACGCCGAGCTGCTCTGCGGCAAGCTGCTGGTCAGCCTGACCAAGGGCATCGAGGCCCAGACCTTCAAGCTGATGAGCGAGATCCTCCAGGACATCGCCCCGCAAGCGCGCATCGGCGTACTTTCCGGCCCCAACCTGGCTCGGGAAGTGGCCGAGCACGCCCTGACCGCCACCGTGGTCGCCAGTGAAGACGAAGAGCTCTGTCAGCGGGTCCAGGCTGCGCTGCATGGCCGCACCTTCCGTGTGTATGCCAGTGCCGACCGCTTCGGTGTGGAACTGGGCGGGGCGCTGAAGAACGTCTACGCGATCATCGCCGGCATGGCGGTGGCCCTGGGCATGGGGGAAAACACCAAGAGCATGCTGATTACCCGGGCGCTGGCGGAAATGACCCGCTTTGCCGTGAGCCAGGGCGCCAACCCCATGACCTTCCTCGGACTGGCCGGGGTCGGCGACCTGATCGTCACCTGTTCCTCGCCCAAGAGCCGCAACTACCAGGTGGGCTTTGCCCTGGGCCAGGGCCTGAGCCTGGAAGAGGCGGTGACCCGCCTGGGTGAGGTGGCGGAGGGCGTCAACACCCTCAAGGTGCTCAAGGTTAAGGCTCAGGAGCTGGGGGTCTACATGCCGCTGGTGGCCGGCCTGCACGCGATCCTGTTCGAAGGGCGTACGCTGAACCAGGTAATCGAGCTCTTGATGCGCGGCGAGCCGAAAACCGACGTCGACTTTATCTCCACCAGCGGATTCAACTGAGCAGCACAGGAGCCAGACATGAACGATACGAATTCCGAAGCCAAATACGAGTCCATCCTCCTGCGGGTGCTGTGGATGCTGATATTCGTGCTGGTGTGGCAGGTGGCGCAGTTTCTCCTGGGCGCGCTGGTGCTGGTGCAGTTGATCTATCGCCTGATCTACGGCGCGCCGAATGCCGGCCTGATGAACTTCGGCGATAGCCTGAGCCAGTTCCTGGCGCAGATCGGTCGGTTCGGCAGCTTCCATACCGAACAGAAACCCTGGCCGTTCGCCGATTGGCCCGCTCCCCGGGCGCCTGAAGGCGAAGCCCCCCATAGCGTGCCGCCAGCGCCTCACCCGGTGCGTGACGAGGAGCCCAAGCTGTGAAGCTGTGGGTGCTGCGTCACGGCCAGGCCGAGTCCCATGCGCCGACCGATGCCCAGCGCAACCTCACGGCCCATGGTCGCGAGGAAGTGCTGGGCAGCGCCGCGCACCTGATCGGCCAGCCCATCGCCGCGATCCTCGCCAGCCCTTATGTACGTGCCCAGCAGACTGCACAGCTGGTGCGCGAGGCCCTGGGGTTCGAAGGCGAGATCCGCACCGTGCCCTGGCTCACCCCCGAGGCCAACCCGCTGCAGGTGCTGGAGCAACTGGACAGTGCCGACAACCTGCTGCTGGTCAGCCATCAACCCCTGGTGGGCAACCTGATCGGTCTGTTGCAGCACGGCCACCTGCGTGATCCGCAGCCGATGAACACCGCCAGCCTGGCGGAGCTCGAAGGCGACTGGCCCCTGGCGGGGCTGATGACCTTGAATGCCGTGACACAGCCTTGATGGGCGCGGCGGCCGGGCATGCCCGGACCGCCGTTGTTGCCTCGAACCCACCGATCCCCGGTTGCGATCCGCTACATTTCTTAACTTGCAGCGCTCCTTTGTGCGTGGAATAGTCCACCAAGCAAGTGCTTGGTTGGTATCACGAACAGAATAAGAACAAAGGAGCGAGTCATGCCTGCTGCTTTTCGTTTGCCCCTGCAAGTGTTCTACGAGCGCGAGGCTCGTCATCCCCAGCAGCGCTTTCTGGTCCAGCCCAGTGCCGGCGGGCAGGTGCAGGAGCTGAGCTGGTTCGAGGTGGGCCAGCAGGCCCGGCGTGCCGCCCAATGGCTGCGCGAGCGCCAGCTGCCTTCCGGCAGTCACATTGCAATCATTGGCAAGAACTCCGCGCACTGGGTCATTGCCGACCTGGCGATCTGGATCGCCGGGCATGTCTCGGTGCCGTTGTATCCCAATCTCACGGCCGAGTCGGTAGCCCAGGTCCTGGAGCATTCCGAGTCGGCCCTGGTCTTTATCGGCAAGCTCGACGACTGGCCGCAAATGGCGCTCGGGATCAAGGCCGGGCTGCCCACCATCCGCTTGCCCCTGGCCCCCGAAGGCCCTTTCGATTTCAGTTGGGAGGACCTGCAACGCTGTCCGCCGCTCGAGAGTAGCCCGAGCCCTGCGGCCGATCAGCTGGCCACCATCATCTATACCTCCGGCACCACCGGGCTGCCCAAGGGTGTGATGCACAGTTTCGGCAACCTGGGCTTTGCCGCCAGCCATGGTGTGCAAATGTTCGGCCTGGGCCCCGAGGACCGGCTGCTGTCCTACCTGCCCCTGTGCCACGTGGCCGAGCGCATGTTTGTCGAGATGGCGGCGATCTATACCGGGCAGACGGTGTTCTTCGCCGAAAGCCTGGACACCTTCCTTGCCGATCTGCAGCGAGCCCGGCCCACCGCGCTGTTTGGCGTGCCGCGGATCTGGACCAAGTTCCAGATGGGGGTCTACAGCAAGGTGCCGGCCAAGCGCCTGGATTTTCTCCTGGGCCTGCCCTTTATCGGCAAGCGTGTCGGCCACAAGGTGCTGAGCGGGCTCGGGCTGGACGCGTTGCGGGTGGCGCTGTCGGGAGCGGCACCGGTGCCCCAGACCCTGTTGCACTGGTATCGACGCCTCGGGCTGGACGTGCTGGAGGTGTACGGCATGACCGAGAGCTGCGGCTACTCCCATATCGGCCGCTCCGGTGAGCATGTGCCCGGCTGGATTGGCCGGCCCTGCCCGGAAGTCGAGGTGCGCATCGACGAGGCGGGGGAGGTCCAGGTACGCAGCGGAGCCACTATGCTGGGCTATTTCAAGGACCCGCAGAAGACCGCCGAAACCGTCACCGAGGATGGTTTCCTGCGCACTGGCGACAAGGGGGAGCAGGATGCCGCCGGCAACCTGCGCCTGACCGGCCGGCTCAAGGAGATCTTCAAGACCAGCAAGGGCAAGTACGTGGCCCCGGCGCCCATCGAGAACCGCCTGGCGGTGCATGCCCATATCGAGCAGGTGTGCGTGGTGGGCGACGGGCTGAGTGCCCCCCTGGGCCTGTGCGTGCTTTCGGCTGCGGGCGTGCAGGCCGCCGCCGGCAGTGCCCGGGAAGGTTTGCACAGCAGCCTGGAAAGCCTGCTGGCCCAGGTCAATGGCAGCCTGGACAAGCACGAGCGGCTGCATCGGCTGGTGGTGGTCAAGGACAGTTGGGCGGTGGAAAACGGCTTTCTCACTCCAACCCTGAAGATCAAGCGCAATGTGATCGAAGCCACTTATGGCGGCAGTTTTCAAGCCTGGAGCGAGCGCAGCGAAGCCGTGCTGTGGCAGGATTGACCGACAATAACCACCCATAAGGGAAGCGGCGATGAGTCTATGGCGTACCACTCCGAACATCGAGCAACTGAACGCGATCCAGAAGAACACCATCGGCGAAGTGCTGGATATTCGCTTCGAGTCCTATGACGAGCAGTCATTGACCGCGAGCATGGTCATCGACCATCGCACCCACCAGCCCTACGGGCTGTTGCACGGCGGGGCCTCGGTGGTGCTGGCGGAAACCGTCGGCTCCATGGCCAGCTACCTGTGCATCGACGCCAGCAAGTTCTACTGCGTGGGGCTGGAGATCAATGCCAATCACCTGCGGGGCTTGCGCAACGGGCGGGTCACGGCGGTGGCCAAGGCCATTCATATCGGGCGCACCACCCATGTCTGGGACATCCGCCTGAGCAGTGATGAAGGCAAGGCCAGTTGCGTCTCGCGCCTGACCATGGCGGTGGTGCCCCTCGGGCAGAACCCGCCGGTGCAATGAGGCAACGCGCCATAGGCTGAGCCTGGGTGTCAGCATTCCTGTCCGTTACGGTCATTGCCCTGGTGCCAGGGCCTGCGGACAATCGGTGTTCGTTTGGTGGATGGATAGGTCGGTATGTCGCAACAGGTGTTTTTCGCTCACGCCAATGGGTTTCCCTCCGGCACGTACGGCAAGTTGTTTGCTGCCCTGGCGCCGGAATTCGAGGTGGCTCATCTGCAGCAGCATGCCCACGACCCGCGCTTTCCGGTGGACGACAACTGGCGCAGCCTGGTGGATGAACTGATCCATCACCTGCAACAGCAGGCCCAGCCGGTCTGGGGCGTGGGGCATTCGCTGGGTGGTGTGCTGCATCTGCACGCGGCCCTGCGCTGCCCGGAGCTGTATCGGGGGGTGGTGATGCTCGATTCGCCGGTGCTGACCCGGGCTGACCAATGGGTGATCCGCGCCGCCAAGCGCCTGGGCTTCATCGACCGGCTGACTCCGGCCGGGCGCACCCTGGGGCGTCGCGAAGAGTTTGCCGACATCGAGGCCGCCCGCAGTTACTTCTCCCGCAAGACGCTGTTCCGGGCCTTCGATCCCGATTGCCTGGATGCTTACCTGCAGCACGGCCTGCAGCAGGTGGGGGATCGCTTGCGCCTGCGTTTTGACCCGGCCACGGAAATCAGCATCTACCGCGGCGTGCCTCATACCAGCCCGGGCAGTGCGCGCCAGCTCAAGGTACCGCTGGCGGTTGTGCGCGGACAGCAGAGCCGGGTGGTGATGCGCCATCACACCAGTGCGGTCGGGCGCATGCCGCTGGGCGAGTCGCTGACCATGCCCGGTGGCCACATGTTTCCCCTTGAGCGCCCCCATGACACCGCGGCGCTGCTCAAGGAGCTGTTCACACGCTGGCAACGGAGCCCTGCATGAGCCACGCCGTCGAAGAAGTCCGCCTGAACCTGCCGCACATCGAACTGGCGGCCCATCTGTTCGGGCCCGAGGACGGTCTGCCGGTCATCGCCCTGCATGGCTGGCTGGATAACGCCAACAGCTTCGCCCGGCTGGCGCCCAAGCTCGCCGGCCTGCGCATCGTTGCCCTGGACCTGGCCGGCCACGGTCATTCCGGGCATCGCCCGGCGGGGGCCGGCTATGCCCTGTGGGACTACGTCTATGACGTGCTGCAAGCCGCCGAGCAACTGGGCTGGAAGCGCTTTGCCCTGATCGGTCATTCCCTGGGGGCGATCGTCTCGCTGGTGCTGTCGGCGGCGATGCCGGAGCGGGTCAGCCACCTGGCCCTGATCGATGGGGTGATCCCACCGACGGCCAATGGCGAGGACGCCGCCGAGCGCCTGGGCATGGCGTTGCAGGCACAGCTGAATCTGCAGAACAAGAGCAAGCCGGTGTACGCCACCCTGGAGCGGGCCATCGAGGCGCGCATGAAGGGCCTGGTGGCGGTTAGCCGCGAGGCGGCCGAACTGCTGGCCCAGCGCGGCCTGATGCCGGTGCCCGGGGGCTATACCTGGCGCAGCGACAGCCGCCTGACCCTGGCTTCGCCGCTGCGCCTGACAGAGGAGCAGGCCATGTCCTTTGTTCAGCGGGTCGCCTGCCCGACGCAACTGGTGGTGGCCGCCGATGGCATGCTGGCCAAGCACCAGGCCTTGTTGCAGCGTCTACCCTTCAGCGTTGAGCAGTTTCCCGGCGGGCATCACCTGCACCTCAACGACGAGGCGGGTGCCAGCTTTGTCGCAGACTGTTTCAATCGGTTTTTCGCCGTTCCTTGACTTGACGGGATCAACTGTCGAGGCTGGGCGGGTTGAAATGGGAGACAACCATGATAGATCTGTACACCGCTGCGACCCCCAATGGTCACAAGGTTTCCATCCTGCTTGAGGAGCTCGGCCTGCCCTATGAGGTGCACGCCTTGAGTTTCGACAAGAAGGAGCAAAAGGCCCCAGCGTTCCTGAAGATCAATCCCAATGGGCGTATTCCGGCCATCGTCGATCGCGACAATGGTGATTTTCCGGTGTTCGAGTCCGGCGCGATCCTGGTGTACCTGGCCGAACGCACTGGCCAGTTGTTGCCGGCCGATCCCAAGGGACGTTCGCTGGTGATGCAATGGCTGATGTTCCAGATGGGCGGGGTCGGGCCCATGCAGGGCCAGGCCAATGTGTTCTTCCGCTATTTCCCGGAGAAGCTGCAGGGCGCCATCGACCGTTATCAGCACGAGGCCCGGCGCCTGTACGAAGTGCTCGACAGCCGCCTGCAACAGGCCGAGTACCTCGCCGGCGACTACAGCATTGCCGACATCGCCACCTTCCCCTGGGTGCGCGGCCATGAATGGTCCGGGGTTTCGGTGCAGGGCCTGCCGGCGTTGCAACGCTGGATGGCGGCCCTGGAGGCCCGTCCTGCGGTGCAGCGAGGCTTGCAGGTTCCACAACGCAGCGACGATGCCAGCGTCGTCAAGGGCGCCCAGGCCATGCTTATCCGATGAGAGTTTCCATGCGTTCAATCAGTGTTCTGGGCCTGTCCCTGGCAAGTACCCTGGTGCTTGCCGCCGATCTGCCGGGCAGCCACGACCTGCCCCTGGTCCCCCGTCTGGCCGATGCACAGATCGTCGACTACCGCCCCGAAGTGGAGCAGGAGCGCGTCTACCCCCTGGGTTCGATCCGCCGTATCAGCGGCCAGTTGCGTTTCGATGGCCAGGTCAATGCCCGCGGCAAGCTCACCGCCATCACTTACCAGTTGCCCGCCGAGCGCACATCCAACGAAGCCTTCACCCTGGCCAGGGAGGCGCTGCAAAAGCAGGGCGCCGAGCTGCTGTTCTGGTGCCAGGCCCGCGATTGCGGTGAAAGCAGCCTGTGGGCCAACGAAGTATTCGGCAACGCCAAGCTGTTTGGCGCCGATGAACAGCAGGCCTACCTGCTGCTGCGGCTGGCGGCGCCCCAGGACAACTCCCTGGTAGCCCTGTACAGCATCACCCGGGGTAACCGCCGGGCCTACCTGCATGTGGAGCAGTTCGACGCCAGCGCGCCGCTGGGGGACCTGCTACCCACTTCGGCCACCCTGCTGCGCCAGCTCAAGGACACCGGCAAGCTGGACCTGCCGAAACTCGCCGAGCCCCAGCCCACCTGGCTCAACCTGCTGTCCCGCGGGCTGAACCTGGACACCACCCTGCGCATCAGCCTGTCCGGCAAGCAGGCCGAAGCCTGGCGCCAGGCGCTGATTGGCCAGGGCGTGCTGGCCTCGCGGATGGAAACCGGTAACACCGACGCAGCAGGCCTGTATTTCGAACTACTGCGTTAAGCTGTTTCAGGCAGCCCGCGCTCGCGGGTTCGCCTACTCTTCACTGGTTCTTCTTGCGCGAGACATTTCATGCCCAATAACGATCGCCTGCTGGTGCAGATCCTGCTCCTGGTGTTGTTCGGTGCCAGCTTCTGGGTCATGGCGCCTTTCTGGTCAGCGCTGTTCTGGGGCGCCGTGCTGGCGTTTGCCAGCTGGCCGCTGATGCGCCTGCTGACCCGCTGGCTCAATGGCCGAGAATCCCTGGCAGCGGCCCTGCTGACCCTGGGCTGGATGGTGCTGGTGGCCGCGCCGCTGGTCTGGCTCGGCCTCAACCTGGCGGACCATGTGCGCGATGCCACGGCCTTCATCAAGGACGTGCAGGTCGACGGCCTGCCCGCCGCTCCAGAGTGGCTCGGCAACCTGCCATTGGTGGGCGAGCGCCTGGTGGGCTTGTGGAACAGCATCGACCAGCAGGGCGCGGCCCTGATGCTGGCGGTCAAACCCTATCTGGGGCAGGTGGGCAACTGGCTGCTGGCTCGCAGCGCGCAGATCGGCGGCGGCATTCTGGAACTGACCCTGAGCATCGTCTTCGTGTTTTTCTTCTACCGCGATGGCCCGCGCCTGGCGCTGTTCGTGCACAAGTTGCTGGAGCGCCTGATCGGCGAGCGCGCCGGCTACTACATCGACCTGGTGGCTGGCACCGTGCAACGGGTAGTCAACGGGGTGATCGGCACTGCGGCGGCCCAGGGCCTGCTGGCGCTGATCGGCTTCCTGATTGCCGGAGTGCCCGGGGCGCTGGTGCTGGGGATCGTCACCTTCCTGCTCAGCCTGATTCCCATGGGCCCGCCCCTGGTATGGATCCCGGCTACCGCCTGGCTGGCCTGGAAAGGCGAATATGGCATGGCGGTGTTCCTGGGGATCTGGGGCACTTTCATCATCAGCGGCGTGGACAACGTGCTCAAACCGTACCTGATCAGCCGCGGCGGCAACCTGCCGCTGGTGATCGTGCTGCTGGGAGTGTTCGGTGGCCTGATCGCCTTCGGCTTTATCGGCCTGTTCATCGGCCCGACGCTGCTGGCGGTGGCCTACAGCCTGTTGCTGGACTGGAGCGCCAGCCAGGCCCGGGCCCAGGAGCCGCGCTGAGCCACCGATTGCCGCTCCCCCCGGGAGCGGCAATGGACGTCAGGCAGCGACGTTGACGCTGCCGCCGAGGCTGCTGCTGGTGTCCAACTGATACTGCTTGCTCAAGCTACCGCTGCCGTCACTGTCCAGGTCGCTGAAATTCTTGCTCAGGCTGACCAGGATGCCGTTGTCGCTTTTCTGCGACAGGGCGTTTTTCAGCTCGTCCTGATCCACCGCGCCATCACCGTTGCTGTCGAGCTTGGCGAGCAGCTCCTTGTGCAATGGCTGGCCACGGCTGGTGCTGCTGGAGCTGTAATAGCTCGAATAGTTGCTGCTGAGGCTATCGATCATGGGGCTCACTCCCTGCGCATGAATTGAACCGGTGGGGGGGGCACCGGCCCAAGCAGCCTCAGGGGGGAGTTGTTCTGGGTATTGGCGGTTTGTACCTGTCGCCACACAAGGCGCTCAAGGCCTGGGTAGACGCAATACCGCGGTCAGGCCGCCGCCGGGGGTTTCTTCGAGGATCAGTTGGCCGCCCAGGCGCTCCGCCGCTTCACGGGCGATGGTCATGCCCAGGCCGACACCGCCGGAGTTGCGGTTGCGCGAGCCTTCCAGGCGAAAGAATGGCTCGAACACCGCTTCACGCTTGTCGGCGGCAATCCCCGGGCCGTGGTCGATGACCCGGATCAGCAGTTGCCCGCGGTCGTCCTCCAGGGCCAGGGTTGCCTGGCCGGCGTAGCGCAGGGCGTTGTCCAGCAGGTTGTTGAGGCATGACTGCAACGCCATGGGTTGCACCAGCAGCGGCGCGCAATGGCCCTGGGCCTGAGCGTCGGCGCCCTGGTCCTGGGCGTTCTCGCACAGCGACTCCACCAGGGCCTGCACGTCCATCCATTGCTCGGCCTCGCTGGTGCGTTGTTCGTGCAGGTAGCTGAGGGTGGCGTCGAGCATCTTGATCATGTCGTCCAGGTCCTGGCGCATCTGCCCTTGCAGCTTGCTGTCCTCGATCTGCTCCAGGCGCAGTTTCAGCCTTGATAACGGGGTGCGCAGGTCGTGGGAGACGGCCCCGAGCATGCGCCCGCGTTGCTGCACCTGCTCGCGGATGCGCTTCTGCATCTGGTTGAAGGTGCTGGCCGCTTGCCGGGCTTCCCTTGGGCCCACCTCTTCCAGGGGCGGGCTGTCGAGGTCTTCGCTCAAACGCTCGGCGGCGGCGCTCAGGCGCTGGATCGGCCGCGACAACAGCTTGGCGCCGTACCAGGCAGCGATGATCAGGGAGATGAACTGGAACGTCAGGGGTACCAGCGGGCCGCCGAACCAGGGCCGTGGCGGGCGCCTTGGATAAGGGGGCGGCGGCTGGCCATTGATCAACTGCGCCGAATCGGGAGGGGGCGGCGGCGGGGGCGGGCCGTAGTGGTGAAACCAGAAGAACGCCAGCAGGTGGGCGAGGACGATCGCGATCAGCAGGACGCCGAACAGGCGGCCGAACAGCGTATCGAACCGCCCGCGCATCAGCCGATGTCCCGGGCGTCGAACAGGTAGCCTTCACCGCGCACGGTCTTGATCAGTTGCGGCGACTTCGGATCGTCGCCGAGCTTTTGCCGCAGGCGCGAGACCAGCAGGTCGATGCTGCGATCAAAGGCCTCGATGGATCGGCCGCGGGCGGCGTCCAGCAATTGTTCGCGGCTCAGTACCCGGCGCGGGCGTTCGATGAACACCCAGAGCAGGCGGAACTCGGCGTTGGACAGCGGCACCACCAGGCCATCGGCGGAAATCAGTTGGCGCAGCACGCTGTTCAGGCGCCAGTTGTCGAAGCGGATATTGGCCCGCTGCTCGCTGCGATCGTCGCGCACCCGGCGCAGGATGGTCTGGATCCGGGCCACCAGTTCCCGTGGCTCGAAAGGCTTGGCCATGTAGTCGTCGGCCCCCAGCTCCAGGCCGATGATGCGATCGGTGGGCTCGCAGCGGGCGGTGAGCATGAGGATCGGGATGTCCGATTCGGTACGCAGCCAGCGGCACAGGGACAGGCCGTCTTCGCCGGGCAGCATCAGGTCCAGCACCACCACGTCGAAGTGCTCGGCCTGCAGGGCCTGGCGCATCGCCGCGCCGTCGGTGACGCCGCTGGCGTGAATGTTGAAACGCGCCAGGTAGTCGATCAGCAACTCGCGGATCGGCACGTCGTCGTCGACGATCAGGGCCCGGGTGTTCCAGCGTTTGTCGTCGCCACTGACCAATGCTTTGGCGTCTTCGTTGAGAGGGGCTGAAGTGTTCTGCATGGGTGCGGTCGTCTGCCAGGTAGGCTGCCGGCGCCTGAGGGCGACGGCGGGGTTGTGGCTTCAGCATAGGCGTCCGGCCCGGGGGCTGGAAGTGCTGTTCGAAGGTGTTGCGGCTGGCGAGGGTAGCGCCGGGGATTGTTGCCGACGTGTCGTCAGTGTATCGAGGTTGATACAAATGCCGTGGCGTGGGGAAGCGATTGCCGGGGCAATCGGCCTTCTTGCGCACCGTTGAGGAGGATTTACCTCTGATCGGGTCCCGGAGCGGCGCGGCTTGCGCTACAATCCGCGCCGATTTCGACTTGCCTGAGAGCCCCTTCATGTCCGCCTGCCAGACTCCTATCATCGTCGCCCTGGATTTCCCCACCCGTGACGCCGCACTGAAACTGGCCGATCAACTGGACCCCAAACTGTGCCGGGTCAAGGTCGGCAAGGAGCTGTTCACCAGCTGCGCCGCCGAGATTGTCGGGACCCTGCGGGACAAGGGTTTCGAAGTGTTCCTGGACCTGAAGTTCCACGATATTCCCAACACCACCGCCATGGCGGTCAAGGCCGCCGCGGAAATGGGTGTGTGGATGGTCAATGTGCACTGCTCCGGCGGCCTGCGCATGATGGCTGCCTGCCGCGAAGTGCTGGACCAGCGCAGCGGCCCCAAGCCGTTGCTGATCGGCGTCACCGTGCTTACCAGCATGGAGCGTGAAGACCTTGCCGGTATCGGCCTGGACATCGAGCCCCAGGAGCAGGTGCTGCGCCTGGCTGCCCTGGCGCAGAAAGCCGGCATGGACGGCCTGGTGTGCTCGGCCCTGGAAGCCCAGGCCCTGAAGAGCGCCCATCCGTCCCTGCAACTGGTGACCCCGGGGATTCGCCCGGCGGGCAGCGCCCAGGACGACCAGCGGCGGATCCTCACCCCGCGCCAGGCCCTGGATGCCGGCTCCGATTACCTGGTGATCGGTCGCCCCATCAGCCAGGCGGCAGATCCGGCCAAGGCCCTGGCCGACGTCGTGGCCGAACTGGCCCTGTAACACGCTTCCTCTTGTAGGAGCCGGCTTGCCGGCGATAGCGGTTTTGCGGTTGGCGGCCCTTTCCGGCCGCCGTTGCGGATCGCCGACAAGCCGGCTCCTACGGATTCAGACTTTCAGTATCAGCTTGCCGAAGTTCTCGCCGCTGAACAGCTTGCCCAGGGTTTCCGGGAAGGTTTCCAGGCCCTCGACAATATCCTCCTTGCTCTTGAGCTGCCCCTTGGCCATCCAGCCGGCCATTTCCTGCCCGGCTTCGGCGAACTGCGTGGCATAGTCCATCACCACGAACCCCTCCATACGCGCCCGGTTGACCAGCAGCGACAGGTAGTTGGCCGGCCCCTTGACCGCTTCCTTGTTGTTGTACTGGCTGATGGCGCCACAGATCACCACCCGCGCCTTGACGTTCAGGCGGCTGAGCACGGCATCGAGGATGTCGCCGCCGACGTTGTCGAAATACACATCGACGCCTTTCGGGCATTCGCGCTTGAGGCCGGCGTGGACGTCTTCGTTCTTGTAGTCGATGGCGCCGTCAAAACCCAGCTCGTCGATGAGGAACCGGCACTTGTCCTGGCCGCCGGCAATCCCCACCACGCGGCAGCCCTTGATCCTGGCGATCTGCCCGGCAATGCTGCCCACCGCGCCAGCGGCCCCGGACAGCACCACGGTGTCGCCGGCCTTGGGCGCGCCCACGTCCAGCAGGGCAAAGTAGGCGGTCATGCCGGTCATGCCCAGGGCTGACAGGTAGAGCGGCAGCGGGGCCAGCTTGGGGTCGACCTTGTAGAAGCCCCGGGGCTCGCCGAGGAAGTAGTCCTGCACGCCGAGTGCGCCATTGACGTAGTCGCCCACCGCGAAACCGGGGTGGCTGGAGGCGATCACCTGGCCCACGCCCAGGGCGCGCATGACCTCGCCGATGGCCACCGGGGCAATGTAGGACTTGCCCTCGTTCATCCAGCCGCGCATGGCCGGGTCCAGGGACAGGTATTGGTTCTGCACCAGGATCTGCCCGGCGGCGGGCTCGCCCACTGCCACCTGCTGGTAGGTGAAGGTATCGCGGGTGGCCGGTCCGATGGGGCGTTTGGCGAGCAGGAACTGGCGATTGGTCAGGGCGGTCATGGCAGGCACTCGTGGGATGAATGAACCCCTAGTTGATAGCCCCTTGGCCTCGGTGCCGCAAGGTTTGCCGCTGCAGCGAATGGAGGCCAATCGATCGCCCTGATAAAGCCCCCGACAGATTCATCACCAGAATGCATGAGCATCCAACCGGGCTTTTGATAGTGCTGACGCCACCAGCCCCGGCTGTGGCTAGATTGGGCCGGGTAGCTGACCCGCATTCGATCGAGGATTCCTGCAATGAGCATGACGTTTTCCGGCCAGGTGGCCCTGGTGACCGGCGCAGCCAATGGTATCGGCCGGGCCACCGCCCAGGCATTTGCCGCACAAGGCTTGAAGGTGGTGGTGGCGGACCTGGACACGGCGGGGGGCGAGGGCACCGTGGCGCTGATCCGCGAGGCCGGTGGCGAGGCGCTGTTCGTGCCGTGCAACGTTACCCTGGAGGCTGATGTGCAAAGCCTCATGGCCCGCACCATCGAAGCCTATGGGCGCCTGGATTACGCCTTCAACAACGCCGGTATCGAGATCGAAAAGGGCCGCCTTGCGGAGGGCTCCATGGATGAGTTCGACGCCATCATGGGGGTCAACGTCAAAGGGGTCTGGCTGTGCATGAAGTACCAGTTGCCGCTGCTGCTGGCCCAGGGCGGTGGGGCGATCGTCAACACCGCCTCGGTGGCGGGCCTGGGCGCGGCGCCGAAGATGAGCATCTATGCGGCTTCCAAGCATGCGGTGATCGGCCTGACCAAGTCGGCGGCCATCGAATATGCGAAGAAGAAAATCCGCGTGAACGCGGTATGCCCGGCGGTGATCGACACCGACATGTTCCGCCGTGCCTACGAGGCGGACCCGAAGAAGGCTGAGTTCGCCGCAGCCATGCACCCGGTGGGGCGCATCGGCAAGGTCGAGGAGATCGCCAGTGCGGTGCTCTACCTGTGCAGCGATGGCGCGGCCTTTACCACCGGCCATGCACTGGCGGTCGACGGCGGGGCCACCGCGATCTGATGCCGATGGCCGGGGCCCGATGGAATCGACCTCCAGTGTCCTGAAAACGACCTCGGCGTAGCTTTTTGCCATTATTCCGATGTCAGAGACTTGTGCGCCGGTGCATGCCGTTGCGACCCTTCGCCAAGACAAGATGGCCCTATTGCCATTGGGGATTGGAAGGGGACTGCGCACCATGACTTCGGCCGCAAGTGGACGTTTTGCCAACCAGGGCATGGCAAAGAAACTGGGCATCGGGTTTGCCCTGGTGTTGCTCCTAACCGCTCTGGTGGCGGGGATCGGTGTCTGGTCCCTGCAGACCATCAGCCAGCGCTTCGATGGCCTCAAGCAGATGTCCCAGCTCAATAGCGGCGTGCTCAAGGTGCGGCTGCAGGAGCAGGACTACGCCCTGCATGGCGACAGCAAGACCGTGGACAGCCTGCATGAAAGCCTGGAAGGCCTGCAGGCCCTGGCCCAGCAGCTCAAGGTGCGGTCGGCGGCCAACCAGACCGCGATGGGCGATGTGGAGCTGGCGCTGGCGGACTATCGCAAGGCCTTCGACGAGTTCGTCGAGCTGACCCAGGCCAAGGACCTGGCCCTGGAAATGGCCAGTTGGTCGGTGTCCAGCGTGGCCAATAACCTGGACGTGCTGCAGGCGGGGCTGGCGGATGACGGTGCCTATACGCTCAAGGAATCCCAGGGCAAGGATGGTGCCGAATTCATCGAGCAGGCCAATCAGATCAGCCAGGTTTCACGCCTGATGCTGCAGGCCATGAATGAGGCCCGGTTGCGCCTGGATCAGAACCGCAAGGGCGGCGACCAGGAGCCCGCCGAGCAGGGCAAGATCGAGCAGGCCGATCAGGCCCTGGCCCAGGCCGAGCAGTTGAAGGCCACGGTCAAGGATGCGGGCTATCAGACGGTGCTCAACGAAGTCTCGGGGCATATCGGCAACTTCAGCGAGAAGCTCAACGAGTACACCGGGTTGCTGGCCCAGGAGAAGCAGGTCTATCAGCAGTTGCATGAGCGCGCCGCCCAGGTGATGGCGCGGGTTGATCAGGCGTACGGGGCGCAAGAGCATTCGATGCTGGGGGAACTGGACAAGAACTCCCTGCTGATCATCGGCTCCTCGGCCCTGGCGCTGTTGGTGGGGCTGTTGGCGGCCTTGAGTGTCACCCGCCTGATCGTGCGCCCGTTGCGCAGTGTGATGCACGTGGCTCAGCAGATTGCTGCCGGTGATCTGACCGCGACCGTGGAGGTGACCCGACGTGACGAGATCGGTCAGTTGATGCAGGCCATGCAGCAGATGGGCAGCGGCCTGAGCGGCATTGTCAGTGGCCTGCAGGCGGGGATCGAGCAACTGGCCAGTTCGGCTCAGTCGCTGTCCACGGTGACCGAGCAGACCAACCTGGAAGTCAGCACCCAGAAGGAAGAAACCGAGCAAGTGGCCACGGCCATGAATCAGATGACCGCCACGGTGCACGATGTGGCGCGCAATGCCGAGGAGGCCGCCCAAGCCGCCCAGGCGGCGGACGACAAGGTCGAAAGTGGCCAGCAAGTGGTGCGCCAGAGCATGCAGCGCATCGAGCAACTGGCGGATTCCGCCAGCCGTGCCAGCAGTGGTATCGAGAGCCTGAGCGCGGAAATCGACAACATCGGTAGCGTGCTGGATGTGATCAAGAGCGTGGCCGAGCAGACCAACCTGCTGGCCCTCAACGCCGCTATCGAAGCCGCCAGGGCCGGGGAGCAGGGCCGGGGGTTTGCGGTGGTGGCCGATGAAGTGCGGGCCCTGGCGAAACGCACGCAGCAGTCCACCGAAGAGATCGCCCGGTTGGTGACGGCTCTGCACGCAGCGGCCGACTCCTCGGTGCAGCAGATCCAGAGCAGTGGCGAGCTGGTGAAGCTGGCGGTCAGCGATGCCCTGCAGACCGAAAGCGCCCTGGGCAGCATTGCCGCGGCGGTGTCATTGATCCAGCAGATGAACCAGCAGATCGCCGCTGCGGCCGAGCAGCAGAGTTCGGTGGCTGAAGAGATCAACCGCAGTGTCACCAGCATTCGCGCCAGTGCCGATCAGTCGTCCCTGGCGATGCAGGGCAACGCCGCGTCGAGCATCGAGCTGGCGCAGTTGGGCGTGGAACTGAAGGGGATGGTGGGGCATTTCCGCTTGTAGCGGCGGGGAGGGCGCAGCGTTCTAAAACCCTTGCCCGGGTGTTCCGGGCAAGGGTTTTTTCTGTCAGTCGTAGATGGCTTTCTTTTTCCAGTCGGCGTCGGCTTCCACGGTCTTGAGGCCCTGGGTTAGCTGGTTGTCTTCGTCCGGGGCAGGTTCCAGGGTCGACAGCACCATGGCATTGGCCCGGGCCAGGAGTTTGTCCAGGTATTCAAGTTGCTCCTTGTAGACCGCCGGGTCCGGCTGCTTGCGCAGGTACTGCACGCCACGCTCGAAGGCCAGCCGGGCCTGGCCCGGCTGGTTCTGCTGCAGGGCGTACTGGCCCAGGTTGTTGAAGAACTCGATATGCAGCAGCACCAGGATGTGGCGGATCTCCTTGATCCAGCGCTTGGCCTCGTTGGGCTGCAGGAAACCGTCGTGGGCGGCGCGAGTGACCTGGCCGTGCATTGCCTCCAGCAGGAAGCGCACGTCCTTGGCCTTGGCTTCGGTCTGGATCGGTGCCGGTGGGTTGTTCACCGGGATCGACTCGCCCTGGCCCACCAGGGTATTGAGCTCAGCCAGGCGAGCCTTGAGGGCGCTGTCGGTTTTATCGAGGTTGAGCATGCGCTGAACGACGTTCAGCTCCAGGCGCGTCAGCAGCAGCTTGAGGGCCGGTGACATGAACTGGCCGGGGAAGGTTTCGGTGATCTCGCCGCAACGACGCAGGCGATCATTGAGTTCGACCTTGGTGCGGGCTTTTTCCAGTTTGTTGTTTTCCACCACATGGTTCATGTAGCCAATGGCGATCAATAGTGCGATCCCGGCTATTACCAGCAGGGTGATCATGAGTGGTGTCACCGTTAAAACCTCGTTATGGGATTCGCGTGCGAGTGTAGTGGCTTGGCATTTAGACGCATAGCGCCGCTCGACGAGCCGGGCATGGATTGTGCTGCTTATATAGGTGGCATTTGCCTCGGGGGATCCCAGGGTTCAAATTGCCATCACCGGCTGTGGAGGACTATAACGCCTTGTCGAGTGCCAGAATATAGGCGTCAAAGCGCGGACGGCAGAAAACCCTGAAGCGGGCCTAAAACAGCTCCGAAGTCATTGATTTAAATAAAATTATATCTGGGGGTTGACGGCCTCCCAAAGCATCCATAGAATGCGCGCCACTTTCAACGGAAAGCAAATAGCAAAACGTTGAAGGAAGTGAATGCTGTAGCGTGTCCCCTTCGTCTAGTGGCCTAGGACACCGCCCTTTCACGGCGGTAACAGGGGTTCGAGTCCCCTAGGGGACGCCATTGCGGGAATAGCTCAGTTGGTAGAGCACGACCTTGCCAAGGTCGGGGTCGCGAGTTCGAGTCTCGTTTCCCGCTCCAATTTTAAACAGTCTGGCTTTCGAGCGAGGCTGAGTGAAACCAGAACCCAAGTCTTCGGATGCGGCTCTGGACACCGAAACACACACCATGTGTTCCGGGTAGCGTGTCCCCTTCGTCTAGTGGCCTAGGACACCGCCCTTTCACGGCGGTAACAGGGGTTCGAGTCCCCTAGGGGACGCCATTTGCGGGAATAGCTCAGTTGGTAGAGCACGACCTTGCCAAGGTCGGGGTCGCGAGTTCGAGTCTCGTTTCCCGCTCCAATTTAAGCAGCACTGCCTTCGGGCGGGGCTGAGTGAAACCAGAACCCGAGTCTTCGGACTCGGCTCTGGGCGCCGAAACACACACCATGTGTTGCGGTTAGCGTGTCCCCTTCGTCTAGTGGCCTAGGACACCGCCCTTTCACGGCGGTAACAGGGGTTCGAGTCCCCTAGGGGACGCCATTGCGGGAATAGCTCAGTTGGTAGAGCACGACCTTGCCAAGGTCGGGGTCGCGAGTTCGAGTCTCGTTTCCCGCTCCAAATTCACAAGAACGCCGCTCATTGAGCGGCGTTTTTGTTTGCCTGCGATTCAACGCTGCAGCCAGTGCCCAGAAAAAAGGCCCGCCAGTACACCTGCGCGGGCCTTTGTCGTTTGCCTTGCCTACAGTGACAGCAGCAACCGCCCGGCGAACAGCAGCAGGATCAGCCCCATGCAGCGCTCGAACCAGTGCCCCAGGCGCATGAACAGCAAGCGCACCCGAGCGCTGGAAAAGAACAGCGCGACGATCACGAACCACAGCGCATTCACCAGGCACATCCAGGCGCCATATAGGGCCTGGATGCTCAGTGGGGTGGTGGCGCTGACTAGGGTGGTGAAGATCGCCAGGAAAAACAGGGTCGCCTTGGGGTTGGTGGCATTGGTCAGAAACCCCGTGGTAAAGGCTCGCAGCAAGGTCTGTTGGGAATCATCGGTGGGCGCCTCGCCGGGAAGGCTGGTCTTGGCCTTGCTGCGCAGCAGGCTGATACCCAAGTACAGAATGTAGGTGCCGCCCAGCAGCTTGGCCGCGCTCAGCAACCAGGGCGTAGCGTGCATCAGGGCGCCCACCCCCAGCAGGGTGTAGAGCACGTGCACCGAGATGCCGGCGCCGATGCCCAGGGCGGTACAGACCCCGGTCATGCGGCCAAAGCGCACGCTCTGGCGGATGGTCACGGCAAAATCCGGCCCGGGAGCGACCACCGCGAGAAAGTGAACCAGGGCCAGGGCGAGGAACTCGCCAAGATAGTTGGACAGCATGCGGACTCCGCAAAGCAGGTTGATTGAGTGGCAGGCCGTTTTCAGTCGAGGCTGTAGCTGACCGAAAGGGTGCCTTTCTTGAGTGAGACCGCGGTGATGAGCACCGCGCCCAACTGCTGCAGGTGGCTGACGTGGGTGCCGCCGCAACCATAGGCCGGCAGTTGGCCAAAGCTGATCTGGCGCGAACCGTCCGCCATTGTGCTATGCCGTTCCAGGTCTGCCTCTATCCACTGCGCAATCGCGTCCTGCACGCTGGCGCCGTCGATCTCCCGGGGCTGCTCTGCCGGTTTGAACGACACCCGGCCTTCACCTGGCCAGTGATGGGCCTTGATCGGTATCCAGCCCTGGCTTTGCACGAAGTGGCCGATCAGGTGCCCGGCGGAGTGCATGCGGCTGTTGAACAGGCGCGCGGCCTCATCGACCCGGGCCTCGAAAGTGCCCGGCTCCAGCGGCTGGTCCAGGTAATGCACGATCTGCTCGCCTTCCTGGGCCACCCGCAGCACGGCGGCCTGGCCGATCCAGCCGGTATCGCTGGGCTGGCCGCCACCCTGGGGGTGGAAGGGCGTGGCGTTGAGGGTGACCGCGAATTGCTGTTCGTGGGGGATGCAGCTCAGGACCTCGATGGAGGTCAGTAACTGGTCATTGTCGTAATACAGGCGCCGCGTCATTTCTCTAACCCTGGAATTCAGTGTTTTTTTATTATGCGGCCTGGGCAATTGCGTGATAATCCGTTCGGAACTCAATGGACTATTGCGTCATGAGCATAAATCTACCCCTGCCTTTGCTGGCAGAAATGGCCATTTTCGTCAGGGTCGTGGAGACCGGCAGCTTCTCCGAGGCGGCACGCCAGCTGGGCTCCTCGCCTTCGGCGGTCAGCCGCAGCATTTCGCGCCTGGAAAAGGCCCTGGCCACCCGGTTGTTGCAGCGCACCACACGCAAGTTGCGCTTGAGCGACGGTGGCGAAGAGGTGTTCAAGCGTTGCAGTGAAATGGTCAGTGCGGCCCGTTCGGTGATGGAGGTCAGCGGCCAGTTCACCCACGAAGCCGAAGGCGTGGTGCGGGTCAGCGTGCCCAAGGCGGTGGGGCGTTTCGTGGTGCACCCGCACATGCCGGAGTTTCTGCGGCGCTATCCCCAGGTCGATGTGGAACTGCTGCATGAGGACCGCGATGTAGACCTGATCGACGACAACGTCGACCTGGCGATCCGCATCACCGATCGCCCGCCGCCCGGGTTGATCGGCCGCCAGCTGTTGCGCATCGATCACCTGCTCTGCGCCACCCCGCAGTACCTGGCCGAGCACGGTACGCCGGCCCATCCCCAGGACCTGCGCCAGCACAGTTGCATCTACCTGGGCGAGACCCCCAGCGATGCGCGCTGGAAATTCACCCAGGGCAGCAAGGCGGTCACGGTGGGGGTGCGCGGGCGCTATGCGGCCAACCACACCGGGGTGCGCCTGGATGCGGTGCTGCAACACCTGGGGATCGGCAGCCTGCCGTACTTCACCGCGCGCCATGCCCTGGAGCAAGGGCTGATCGTCCAGGTGCTGCCGGAGTGGACCTTCCTGGCCTCCTACCACGGCGGTGCCTGGCTGCTGCATTCACCGACCCGTTACCTGCCGCCCAAGTTGCGGGTTTTTATCGACTACCTGGTGGAGTGCCTGGCCAAGGAGCCGACCCTCAACCGCCCGGGCAAAGCGGAACGCCCGCTGTAGGAGCTGGCTTGCCAGCGAATTCTCTGACAAGCCGGCGCTAAAAGGCGCCCATGAAAAAGGCCCGCCGGGCGAACCGTGCGGGCCTTGGCTGCGCCGGGCGCAGTGATCAGTGCTTGCTGTCCTGGGCAGAAAGCGCCAGCAGCTGCTTTTCCTGGTTCCAGTCGAAGGGCTCGTCGTTCTGCTCGGCTTCGAAACGGCGCTCTTCCAGGGCCTGGTACAGGTCGATTTCTTCATCGGGCATGTAGTGCAGGCAGTCACCGGCGAAGAACCACAGCAGGTCACGAGGCACCAGATGGGCGATCTGCGGGTAGCGCTGCATGATCTGGCACAGCAGGTCCTGGCCCAGGTACTGGCTTTCGATCGGGTCGATCGGCAGCGAGGCGCGCAGTTCGTCGAAGCGCTCCAGGAACAGCGCGTGGCTTTCCTCGGGCACCTGTTCGGCTTCACCTACGGCGACCAGGATGCTGCGCAGGTGGTCCAGCAGGACGAGATGATCGGCGACGATGTTGGACATGACAGGGTCCTCAAGAGCAAAACGGGCGCGGGAGTATATAGCTCCCGCGCCCGGTTTCATAATCGACCTGCCCCGAAGGCGGCCGTCTAGCGGGTCTTGCCTTCGCTCAGGGTCAGCTCCTCCTTGGCAAAATCATCCACATCTATGACCTTGCGCCGCGCAGCTTCGGCCTCGTGCAGGCTCTGGGCCTCGGCGGCCTGCAACACGCCGGCTTCCAGCGCCGCGTCGATGGCCGATTCGCCGGCAGCCGGTTTGACCTGGCCGCTTTTCAGCGCTTCGTGGAGCTTCTTGTGCAACGGGTGCGCAGCGCTCAGCAGGTTGCTGGCATGTTGCAGGGCGCCCACCGGGTCGTCCTTGGATTGCGGGCGGTAGCAGCCGGCAAGCACCGCTTCCAGGGCCGGATCGCCCTGAGCACGACCGATGATCGCCGCCACTTCGGCATCCAGCTGGTCCGATGGCCCGGTATGGCGACGGCCGAAGGGGAATACCAGCACCCGCAGCAGGCAACCGAACACCCGGTTGGGGAAGTTGCTGAGCAACTCGTCCAGGGCCCGTTCGGAATGCCCGAGGCTCTCTTCCATGGCCCAGGCCAGCAGGGGGCGCAGGTATTCCGGGGAGTCCAGGTCGTGGTAGCGCTTGAGCGCTGCCGACGCCAGGTACAGGTGGCTGAGCACATCCCCCAGGCGGGCGGAAAGGCGCTCGCGGCGTTTGAGTTCGCCCCCCAGCAGCATCATCGAGAAGTCCGCCAGCAAGGCGAAGGCCGCTGCCTGGCGGTTCAGGGCACGGAAATAGCCCTGGCTGACCTTGTCTCCCGGAACGTGTTCGAAGTGGCCCAGGCCGAGGTTCAGCACCAGGGTACTGGCGGCGTTGCTCACGGCGAAACCTATGTGCTTGAGCAGCAGGGCGTCGAACTCCTGCAGTGCCTGGTCGTGGTCTTCGCGACCGGCCAGGGCCATTTCCTTGAGCACGAATGGATGGCAGCGGATTGCCCCCTGGCCGAAGATCATCAGGTTGCGCGAAAGGATGTTGGCGCCTTCCACGGTGATGAAGATCGGCGCTCCTTGCCAGCTGCGGCCCAGGTAGTTGTTGGGGCCCATGATGATGCCCTTGCCGCCGTGCACGTCCATGGCGTGGCTGATGCACTCGCGGCCGCGCTCGGTGAGGTGGTACTTGAGGATCGCCGACAGCACCGAGGGTTTTTCCCCCAGGTCCACGGCGTTGGCAGTGAGCATGCGTGCACTGTCCATCAGCCAGGCATTGCCGCCGAGGCGGGCCAGAGCCTCCTGGATGCCCTCGAAGGCGGCGAGGGGCACGTTGAACTGCTCCCGCACCTGGGCGTACTGGCCGGTCACCAGGCTGGTGAATTTGGCGGCGCCGGTGCCCACCGCGGGCAGGGAGATCGAACGGCCCACGGACAGGCAATTCATCAGCATCATCCAGCCCTTGCCGAGCATTTCCTGGCCACCGATGAGGAAGTCCAGTGGGATGAACACGTCCTTGCCGGAGTTTGGGCCGTTCATGAAGGCCGCGCCCAGGGGCAGGTGGCGGCGGCCGATATCCACCCCGGGGGTGTCGGTGGGGATCAGTGCCAGGCTGATACCCAGGTCTTCCTGGTCGCCCAGCAGGTGGTCCGGGTCATGGGCCTTGAAGGCCAGGCCGAGCAGGGTGGCCACCGGGCCCAGGGTGATGTAGCGCTTTTCCCAGTTCAGGCGCAGGCCCAGGGTTTCTTCACCCTGCCATTGGCCTTTGCAGATGATCCCGGTGTCGGGCATGGCCCCTGCATCGGAGCCGGCCAGGGGGCCGGTGAGGGCGAAGCAGGGAATGTCGTCGCCCCGGGCCAGCCGCGGCAGGTAGTGATTGCGCTGTTCGTCGGTGCCGTAGTGCAGCAGCAGTTCGGCCGGGCCCAGGGAGTTGGGCACCATCACGGTGGAGGCCAGGTCGCCGCTGCGGGTGGCCAGCTTCATGGCCACCTGGGAGTGGGCGTAGGCCGAGAAGCCCTTGCCGCCGAACTCCTTGGGAATGATCAGGGCAAAGAAACCGTGCTCCTTGATGTGGGCCCAGGCTTCGGCCGGCAGGTCCATGTGCTGGCCGATCTGCCAGTCGCTGACCATGGCGCACAGCTCCTCGGTCGGGCCGTCGATGAACGCCTGCTCTTCTTCGGTCAACTGGGCCTTGGGGTAGGCCAGCAAGGTATTCCAGTCGGGGCGGCCACTGAACAGCTCGCCGTCCCACCAGACGGTGCCGGCATCGATGGCATCGCGCTCGGTCTGGGACATCGGCGGCAGAACCTTCTGGAACCAGCTGAACAGCGGCGCACTGAAATACTTGCGCCGCAGATCGGGCAGCAGCAGAGGGGCGGCGACCGCTGCCAGCAGCACCCAGAAAATCAGCAGCAGCCAACCGGGGGCACGGCTAAAGGCGCCCATGGCCAAGAGGTAGATGGCGACCACGCCCAGGGCGGGCAGGGGGGCGGTACGGCGATGGGCCAGGTAGGCCACTGCGAGCACCAGAACCAGTATCCACAACAACAGCATATTCAATCCTCCGTGAAACCAGGGGTGAAATCACCCTCAGAGCGTAGTCGGCCTTCGACAGCGCGGGTGAGCAGGGCAGTGCGGGTGCAATGCAAGTCTGTATCTTGCGGGCCAGGCCCGGTTGATCGTGGGGGCCATGATCTTTGGCCGATACGTCGTTATCACTGGGGCGGACGCCTCGATAGACTCAGGCTTCCTCTCGGAGGTCATGCCCATGCACGAGTACCTGCGTCCCAGCCGCTTCATCGATAGTGACCACCCGGCGGTGGTGGAGTTCGCCGAAACTCATCGCGGTGCCAGCCGCAATCCCCGACAGCAAGCCGTCAGCCTCTATTACGCGGTGCGCGAGGCCGTACGCTACAACTTCTACAGTTTCAGCCGTGATCCCCAGACCTTGCGCGGCAGCCATGCCCTGGCCACCGGCGAGAGCTATTGCGTGCCCAAGGCCACCTTGCTCGCCGGTTGTGCCCGGCATTGCGGGATACCGGCGCGCATCGGCCTGGCCGATGTCCGCAATCACCTGTCCACACCCAGGCTGCTGGAGCTGCTGCGCAGCGATGTGTTCGCCATGCACGGCTACACCGAGTTCTATCTGCAGGGGCGTTGGGTCAAGGCTACGCCGGCGTTCAACCGGCAATTGTGTGAAATGTTCGATGTGGCGCCGCTGGATTTCGACGGCCTGGAGGACAGCGTTTTCCAGCCTTTCAATCGCCAGGGCGAACAGTCGATGGAGTACCTGGTGGACCACGGGCAGTTTGCCGACGTGCCGCAGGAGCTGTTTTTCGGCCACCTGGAAAAATGCTACCCGCACCTGTTCGACGCGCAGCAGCCGCAAGTGCTGGCAGACCTGCGCGGCGATTTGAGTCGCGGCTGATCAGGCGTAGACTGCCCCGGCATTCATTACTGAGGGATGGTCATGCTGAAGATCTGGGGTCGCAAGAACTCGTCGAATGTCAGGAAGGCACTCTGGTGCGCGCAGGAACTGGGGCTCGCCTATGAGTCCCTGGACGCCGGCGGCGCCTTTGGGGTGGTGGACACCCCGGCGTACCGGGCGCTGAACCCCAATGGCCGGATTCCACTGATTGAAGACGGCGACTTCGTGCTCTGGGAGTCCAATACCATCGTGCGCTACCTGGCTGCGCGCTACGCCGCCGATAGTCACTGGTACCCGGCCGACGTGCAACTGCGGGCCAGCGCCGAGAAGTGGATGGACTGGACCACCTCGACCTTCGCTGAACCCTTCCGACATCTGTTCTGGGGCGTAGTGCGCACCCCGGCCGAGCAGCAGGACTGGGCGCAGATCAACGCCGCCAAGGCCACGTGTGCCGAGCTGCTGGCGCGGGTCGATCAGGCCCTGGGCGAGCAGCCTTACCTGTCCGGGCAGGAGATCGGCGTGGGCGACATTCCCCTCGGCAGTTTCATCTACGCTTGGTTCGAGATGCCCATCGAGCGTCCTTCCATGCCCCATCTGCAAGCCTGGTATGAGCGCTTGAAACAGCGCCCGGCCTATCGCCAGGCCGTGATGACCGCGTTGACTTAATACCCACTATCGATACGGGTGACTGTACTTGCACGACGCAGGCACGCAACATGGCGGGCGTCCGGCGTCGTTGCAATCGGCTCGGGCCGCCCTTACTTATAAAATTCCCCCTTCTTGGTGCATGAATCCGATATGAGTTCCGCTCTGTCCATCCGGCAGCTAACCAAAACCTACGGCAACGGTTTCCAGGCCCTGAGTGGTATCGATCTGGATGTCGCCGAAGGTGACTTTTTCGCCCTGCTCGGCCCTAACGGGGCCGGCAAATCCACCACCATCGGCATTCTCTCGACCCTGGTGAACAAGACCAGCGGTACGGTGAGCGTCTTCGGCCACGACCTGGATCGTGAGCCGGCGGCGCTCAAGCGTTGCATCGGCGTGGTGCCGCAGGAATTCAACTTCAACCAGTTCGAGAAAACCTTCGACATCGTCGTGACCCAGGCCGGCTACTACGGCATTCCGGCGAAGATCGCCAAGCAGCGCGCCGAGCAGTACCTGACCCAGCTCGGCCTGTGGGACAAGCGCGATGTGCCTTCGCGTTCCCTGTCCGGTGGCATGAAGCGGCGCCTGATGATCGCCCGCGCGCTGGTGCATGAACCGCGCCTGTTGATCCTTGACGAACCTACCGCCGGGGTCGATATCGAGCTGCGCCGTTCCATGTGGAGCTTTCTTACCGAGCTCAACCAGAAAGGCATCACCATCATCCTCACCACCCACTACCTGGAAGAGGCTGAACAGCTGTGCCGCAACATCGGCATCATCGACCACGGCACCATCGTCGAGAACACCAGCATGCGCCAGTTGCTCAGCCAGCTGCATGTGGAGACTTTCCTCCTCGACCTGAAGAACGACCTGAGCGTGGCGCCGCAACTGGCCGGCTATCCGACCCGGCTGGTGGACAGCCATACCCTGGAGGTCCAGGTGGACAAGGCCGTGGGCATCACCGCGCTGTTCGGCCAACTGGCCCTGCAGAACATCGAGGTGCTGAGCCTGCGTAACAAAACCAACCGTCTTGAGGAGTTGTTCGTGTCCCTGGTGGAGAAGAATCTGTCGAAGGTGGCGGTATGAGTTCGGAGTTCAAACCCAACCTGGTGGCGCTCAACACCATTGTCTATCGCGAAGTCCGGCGCTTCACCCGGATCTGGCCGCAGACCCTGCTGCCCCCGGCCATCACCATGGTCCTGTACTTCGTCATCTTCGGTAACCTGATCGGCCGGCAGATCGGCGACATGGGTGGTTTCACCTACATGGAGTACATCGTTCCGGGGCTGATCATGATGTCGGTGATCACCAACTCCTACGGCAACGTGGTATCGAGCTTCTTCGGCAGCAAGTTCCAGCGCTCCATCGAGGAGTTGATGGTCTCGCCGTTGTCGCCCCATACCATTCTCATTGGCTACACCTTGGGCGGGGTGCTGCGGGGGCTGATGGTGGGGGTCATCGTGACGCTGCTGTCGCTGTTCTTCACCACGCTGCAGGTGCACCACCTGGGCATCACGGTGCTGGTGGTTGTGCTGACCGCGACCATCTTCTCGCTGCTGGGCTTCATCAACGCAGTCTTTGCACGCAACTTCGACGATATCTCGATCATCCCGACCTTCGTTCTGACGCCCCTGACCTACCTGGGCGGGGTGTTCTACTCGATCAACCTGCTGCCGCCGTTCTGGCAGACGGTGTCCCTGGCCAACCCGGTGCTGCACATGGTCAACGCTTTCCGTTTCGGCATCCTCGGGGTGTCGGACATCAAGATCAGCATCGCCATTACCTTCATGCTGGTGGCCACCCTGGTGCTGTATATCGGTTGCGCACGGCTGCTGGTGAGCGGGCGCGGCATGCGTCAGTAAATGCCTTTAGTGCGTCATGCAAACGGCCTCCCTCGGGAGGCCGTTTTCGTTGGTCACTGCCGTTGCTGCTTGCGCCTGGACCATTGGCGCGCGACCCACCAGCGCCAATAGAGCATGGTCAGGCAATAGGCAGTGGCCCCCAGCACCAGCCCGGCCACCACCGAGCCGAGGAGGAAGGGTTGCCACAGGGTTGCCAGCTGGCTGCTGATCCACTCCCAGGTCAGCTCGTCGGGCAGGGTGCGCGGCGGCACGTTCATCAGCCAGGCCCCCAGTTGGTAGGTGCAGAAGAACACCGGCGGCATGGTGATGGGGTTGGTCAACCAGACCAGGCTGACACTGATGGGCATATTGCCGCGTAGCCAGATGGCCAGTACCGCAGCCAGCAACATCTGCATCGGAATGGGAATAAAGGCGGCGAACAGGCCCACGGCCATGGCCCGGGCCACCGAGTGTCGATTGAGGTGCCAGAGGTTGGCGTCATGCAGCAGGGTGCCGAGAAAGCGTAAGGACTTGTGTTCCCGGATGCTGGTCGGATCTGGCATGTAACGTTTGAATAAGCGCCGGGGCATAAGGCTTCTCGGTCGGATCAGGCGACGATTATGACCGGATTCTAGTCGGCGAAAATTCAGACATTGTGACAAATGATAAAGCCGCGCTGCTCATCCTCGACTAAGCCAAGAGTATGAACTCCCAAGGAGGGGCGGGCGGATGCGTAGCGCAATGCTGGCGCTGGCTGCAGGGCTGCTGGCGCTGGGTTTCATGACGGCCTTGCCCCCAGGCTGGCTGCTGCTGTGTATGGCGATACTGGCCTTGATGCTGTTGCCGTTTCGTACACATCCGGTGGCATTTTTCCTGTTCGGTTTCACCTGGGCCTGTGTGTCCGCGCAGTCGGCCCTGGATGATCGCCTGGCGCCGCGCCTGGAGGCACAGACCCGCTGGCTGGAGGGGCGGGTGAGCGGCCTGCCGGAGCAGGCGGGCGGCGTGGTGCGTTTCGAGCTGGAAGATGCCCAGGCCCGCCGTGAGCAGCTGCCCCGGCGCATGCGGCTGGCCTGGCGTGAGGGCCCGGCGCTCAAGAGTGGCGAGCGCTGGCGGCTGGCGGTCAAGCTTCGCCAGCCGATGGGTTTGTTGAATCCCCAGGGCTTCGATTACCAGGCCTGGCTGCTGGCGCGCCGTATCGGCGCCACCGGCACGGTCAAGGCCGGGCAGTTGCTGGCACCGGCCCCTCAGGCCTGGCGGCAAGGCTTGCGCCAGCGCTTGCTAGAGGTCGAGGCTCAGGGGCGCGGTGCGGGGTTGGCGGCGCTGGTGATGGGCGACGGTTCCGGCCTGACGCGGCAAGACTGGCAGCTGTTGCAGGACACCGGCACCGTCCACTTGATGGTGATTTCCGGGCAGCACATCAGCCTGCTGGCTGGGGTGATCTATTTCGCGGTGGCCGGGCTGTCCCGCCATGGTCTCTGGCCCGAGCGCTTGCCGTGGTTGCCCTGGGCCTGTGCCCTGGCCTGGCTCGGCGCCCTGGGCTACGGCCTGCTGGCGGGGTTCGATGTGCCAGTGCAGCGCGCCTGTGTGATGGTCGCCCTGGTACTGCTCTGGCGCATGCGCTTTCGCCATCTGCGGGCCGGCTGGCCCCTGCTGCTGGCGTTGAATGCGGTGTTGCTGGCCGAGCCGCTGGCCAGCTTGCAGGCGGGGTTCTGGCTGTCCTTTGCCGCAGTGGCAATCCTGATCTTGATCTTTGCCGGGCGCCTGGGGGCGTGGAGCTGGTGGCAGGGCTGGACCCGGGCCCAATGGTTGATCGCCGTTGGCCTGCTGCCGCCGTTGCTGGCTCTGGGGCTGCCTATCAGCCTCAGCGGGCCGCTGGCCAATTTGCTGGCGGTGCCCTGGATCAGCTTTCTGGTGTTGCCGCCGGCTTTGCTCGGCAGCCTGCTGCTGCCGGTGCCTTATGTGGGTGAGGGCCTGTTGTGGCTGGCCGGTGGATTGCTGGACGGGTTGTTCCGCTTGCTCGGATTGATTGCCGGTGGGTGGCCGGCCTGGGTGCCGCCGCAGATCCCTCTGTGGCTATGGGGCATGAATGCTCTGGGCTGCCTGTTGCTGCTGTTGCCCAGGGGCGTGCCCATGCGGGTTCTGGGTTGGCCGCTGTTGCTCCTGGCGGTCTGGCCACCCCTGGCGCGAGTGCCCGAAGGCGAGGTGGAGGTCTGGCAGCTGGATGTGGGGCAGGGCCTGTCATTCATCCTGCGTACCCGTGATCACGCCCTGCTGTATGACGCTGGCGCGCGGGTCGCCGAGTTCGACCTGGGAGAGCGAGTGGTAGTGCCGACCCTGCACAGGCTCGGCATCCGGCGGCTGGACCTGATGCTGCTCAGCCATGCCGACAACGACCATGCCGGTGGCGCCCAGGCGGTGCAGCGCGCAATGCCCGTGGGCGAGGTCCGCGGTGGCCAGCCCGACGCCTTGCCCGCGGGCCTGCAGGCAAGGCCTTGCGACAGTGGGCTGAGCTGGGTGTGGAATGGCGTGCGCTTTCGCCAGTGGCAATGGGCGGCGGCGACCGACGGCAATCAGGCCTCGTGCGTGCTCCAGGTCGAGGCTGCCGGCGAGCGCCTGCTGCTTACCGGGGACATCGACGCTCGTGCCGAACGAGCCTTGCTCGACAGCCCGCTGGCGGTGCGGACCCACTGGCTGCAGGCACCCCATCACGGCAGCCGTACCTCTTCATCCATGGCCTTGCTGCAGCGGCTGGCCCCCGACGCGGTGCTGATTTCCCGTGGTCGGGGCAATGCCTTCGGCCACCCCCATCCTCAAGTGCTGGCACGCTATCGGCGCCTGGACATGGCAATTTATGACAGCGCCGAACAGGGTGCCCTGAGGCTGCAACTGGGGGTCTTCGGGGCGGCACATGGCCTTCGCGAGCAGCGGCGATTCTGGCGTGAGCCGCCCGCAATGCCTTAAATAACCGTGGGTTATTAAAGCCTGTGAGCATGCGACATCACGGTCTTCGGTGCGTCCGGCCCCTATGTTAGAGTGGCGCACTTTTTCGAGGGGGCTGTCACTGTGTGGGAATTGGTCAAATCCGGCGGCTGGATGATGTTGCCGATCATTCTGAGTTCCATTGCTGCCGTGGGCATCATTGCCGAGCGTCTGTGGACCCTACGGGCCAGCCGTGTCACCCCGCCCCACCTGCTGGGGCAGGTCTGGCGCTGGATCAAGGACAAGCAGCTGAACAAGGAAAAACTCAAGGAACTGCGCGCCGATTCGCCCCTGGGCGAGATTCTGGCGGCGGGCCTGGCCAACTCCAAGCATGGCCGCGAGATCATGAAGGAATGCATCGAGGAGGCTGCCGCCCGGGTCATCCATGAGCTGGAACGCTACCTCAACGCCCTCGGCACCATTGCCGCTATGGCACCGCTGCTGGGCCTGCTGGGCACCGTGCTGGGCATGATCGACATCTTCAGTTCGTTCATGGGCTCGGGCATGACCACCAACGCGCACATCCTCGCAGGCGGTATTTCCAAAGCCCTGATCACCACCGCCGCCGGCCTGATGGTGGGCATTCCCTCGGTGTTCTTCCACCGCTTCCTGCAACGCCGGGTCGATGAACTGGTGGTGGGCATGGAGCAGGAGGCGATCAAGCTGGTGGAAGTGATCCAGGGCGACCGCGATGTCGATCTGGCCGAGGGCAAAGCGTGAAATTCCGTCGCAAGCCCCGGGAAACCGTGGACATCAACCTGGCGTCGTTGATCGACGTGGTGTTCATCCTGCTGCTGTTCTTTGTTGTCACCACCACCTTCACCCGGGAAACCGAGCTGCGGGTCGACCTGCCGGAAGCGGTCAGCGGCTCGCCGGCCGAAGACCAGCAGGTCAAGCAACTGGATATCGCCATCAGCGCCGACGGCGTGTTTTCGGTGAACAACCAGGTCCTGCCCAAAAATGACCTGGAGACCTTGATCGAGGCCCTGCAGAAGGAGTCGGCGGGCGACACCAACCTGCCGCTGTCCATCAGCGCCGACGGCAAGACCCAGCATCAAGCGGTGATCACTGCCATGGATGCAGCCGGCAAGCTCGGTTTCAGCCACCTGCGCATGACCACCGTCGAGGCGGACCCGGCACCCTGATGGCACTTTCCGATCGCCTGCTCAATGCCTGGTACAACGGCCACCCCGCGCTGAAACTGCTGCGCCCCCTGGAATGCCTGTATCGCCGAGTGGTGACGGGCAAGCGCCAGCGCTTTCTTGCAGGTGAGGGGGCGATCTATCAACCACCTGTGCCGCTGATCGTGGTGGGCAACATCACCGTCGGCGGCACCGGCAAGACGCCGTTGATCCTGTGGCTGGTGGAGCACTGCCAGCGCCTCGGGTTGCGGGTCGGGGTGGTCAGCCGCGGCTACGGTGCCAAGCCGGCGCAACTGCCCTGGCGCGTCAGCGCCGAAGATTGCGCCGCGGTGGCCGGTGATGAGCCGCTGCTGATCGTCCAGCGCTGCGGCGTGCCGCTGATGATCGATCCGGATCGCGGCCGCGCGGTACAGGCCCTGCTGGCCGCCGAGCCGCTGGACCTGATCCTCTCCGACGACGGCCTGCAGCACTACCGCCTGGCCCGTGACCTGGAGCTGGTGCTGATCGATGCCGCCCGCGGCCTGGGCAACCGCCGCTGCCTGCCTGCCGGGCCGCTGCGCGAGCCGGCGGAGCGTTTGCAGAGCGTCGACGCGGTGCTCTACAACGGCGCAGTTGATGACCGTGACGAGGGGTTCGCCTTTCATCTCAAGCCCTCGGTGCTGGTCAACCTGCGCAGTGGCGAGCGCCGTGCGCTGGAGCATTTCGCCCCCGGCCAGGCGCTGCATGCGGTGGCGGGCATCGGCAATCCCCAGCGTTTCTTCAACACCCTTGAAACGCTACACTGGCGGCCTGTTCCCCATGCATTTGCCGATCATGCTCAATACAGTGCGCAGGCCTTGACCTTCACCCCGTCATTGCCGCTGGTCATGACCGAGAAAGATGCGGTCAAGTGCCGGGCTTTCGCGGCAGACGACTGGTGGTACCTGGCGGTCGATGCCCAGCCTTCGCCGGCCTTCGTCGCCTGGTTCGACACCCAGTTGATGCGCCTGCTGCCTGATCGTCTGCTGCCTTAATTCGCTTTTATCCAGGGAATCCTCATGGACACCAAACTGCTCGACATCCTCGCCTGCCCGATCTGCAAAGGCCCCCTCAAACTCAGCGCCGACAAGACCGAGCTGATCAGCAAGGGCGCTGGCCTGGCTTATCCGATTCGCGATGGCATCCCGGTGATGCTGGAAAGCGAAGCGCGCACCCTGACCACCGAAGAGCGCCTGGACAAATGAGCAGCGCCTTTACCGTTGTCATCCCGGCGCGCTACGCCTCCACTCGCCTGCCAGGCAAGCCGCTCCAACTGATCGCCGGCAAGCCGATGATCCAGTGGGTCTGGGAACAGGCGCGCAAGAGCAGCGCCGAGCGGGTCGTTGTGGCCACCGATGATCAGCGCATCGTCGAGGCCTGCCAGGGCTTTGGCGCCGAGGCGCTGCTGACCCGGGAAGATCACAACTCCGGCACCGACCGGCTGGCGGAAGTCGCCGCCCAGCTGGGCCTGGCCGCGGATGCGATCGTGGTCAACGTACAAGGCGACGAGCCGTTGATCCCGCCGTCGGTGATCGATCAGGTAGCGGCCAACCTGGCAGCCCACACCGAAGCGCGCATGGCCACCCTGGCCGAGCCGATCGAGGACGTGCAGACCCTGTTCAACCCCAATGTGGTCAAGGTGGTCAGCGACCTCAACGGCCTGGCCCTGACCTTCAGCCGCGCCACCTTGCCCTGGGCCCGGGATGCCTTTGCCCAGAGTCGTGAGCAACTGCCCGAAGGCGTGCCTTATCGCCGTCACATCGGCATCTATGCCTACCGCGCCGGCTTTCTTCACGACTTCGTCAGTTGGGGCCCGTGCTGGCTGGAAAACACCGAATCCCTGGAGCAACTGCGTGCCCTGTGGCATGGCGTGCGGATCCACGTGGCCGACGCCCTGGAAGCACCGCCTACCGGCGTCGATACCGCCGAAGACCTTGAGCGCGTTCGGCGCCTGCTGGAGGCCTGATGCGGGTTCTGTTCGTCTGCCTGGGCAATATCTGCCGCTCGCCCACCGCCGAAGGCGTGCTGCGCCGCAAGTTGCACGAGGCCGGCCTGGGTGACCAGGTGCAGGTCGCCTCTGCGGGCACCAGCGACTGGCACATCGGCAAGGCCCCGGACAAGCGCAGCCAGCAGGCTGCCTTGCGGCGCGGCTACGACCTGTCAGCGCAACGGGCGCAGCAGGTCGGCAGCGCCGATTTCGCTGCCTATGACCTGATCTTCGCCATGGACCAGAGCAACCTGCGCAACCTCAAGGCCCTGCAACCGGCCCGGGGCAAGGCCGAGCTGGACCTGTTCCTGCGTCGCTACGAGGGGGCACTGGATGAAGTGCCGGATCCGTACTACGACGGCGAGCAGGGTTTCGAGCAGGTGCTGGACCTGATCGAGGATGCCTGCGACCGGCTAGTGGTCGAATTGAAGGGGCGGCTATGACCCTGGACATTCAGGCCGATGTGTCCCTCAAGCCGTTCAACAGCTTCGGGGTCGAGGTCAAGGCGAAGTGGTTTGCCCAGGCCCATAGCGACGACGAGGTACGCGAGGCCCTGGCCTATTGCGCTACCCACCAGTTGCCGCTGCTGGTGATCGGCGGCGGCAGCAACCTGCTGCTGACGGCGGATATCCAGGCCCTGGTGCTGCGCATGGCCACTCGTGGCATTCGCCTGCTCAGCGATGACGGGCAGCGGGTGGTGGTCGAGGCCGAGGCCGGGGAAACCTGGCATCCCTTTGTCCAGTGGACCCTGGAGCAGGGCCTGTCCGGGCTGGAGAACCTGAGCCTGATTCCCGGCACCGTCGGCGCCGCACCGATGCAGAACATCGGCGCCTATGGGGTGGAGATCAAGGACGTGTTCGCCGGCCTGACCGCCCTCGATCGGCAGACCGGCGAGCTGCGGGAATTCGACCTGGCGCAGTGTCAGTTCGCGTACCGCGACAGCCTGTTCAAGCATCAGGCCGGTCGCTGGTTGATCCTGCGGGTGCGCTTTGCCCTGAACCGTGTCGATCACCTGCACCTGGAATACGGTCCGGTGCGCCAGCGCCTGAGCGAGCAGGGCATCGAACAGCCGACGGCCAGCGATGTCAGCCGGGCGATCTGCAGCATCCGCAGCGAGAAGCTCCCGGACCCTGCCGTGCTGGGCAATGCCGGCAGCTTCTTCAAGAACCCGGTGGTGCCGGCGGCACTGGCGGCGCAGATCAAGCAGTCGCATCCGGGGCTGGTGGGTTACCCCCAGGCCGATGGGCAGGTGAAGCTGGCGGCCGGTTGGCTGATCGAACAGGCGGGCTGGAAGGGCTTTCGCGAGGCGGATGCCGGGGTCCATCGCTTGCAATCGCTGGTGCTGGTCAACTATGGCGGCGCCAGCGGCCTGCAGTTGCTGGAACTGGCGCGGCGGATCCAGCGCGATATCGCCGAGCGTTTCAGTGTCGAGCTGGAGATGGAGCCCAACCTCTATTAACGAGAGCCGGCTTGCGGTGGATAGCAAAAAGCCTTGCCTGGCTGACGTTCGGGCAAGGCTTTTTTGTTAATTGCGGCTTAACTTAGCAGGCTAAGAATCAGCTTTCTGCTGTTCCCAAAGGCCCGGTGAAGCCTGTCTTCACAAGAGAGCCCGATTAGCCTGAGCCGATCTGCGTGCACCGCATCCGCGGTACTGCACGGCGGATGACTCGACCCCATCACTCAGAAAATGCGGGCGTGCCCATGATTACCCTGAAGCTCAACGGTCAAGATCATCAACTGGACGTCACCGAGGACATGCCGCTGCTGTGGGCTATCCGCGACGTGGCGGGCTACAACGGCACCAAGTTTGGCTGCGGCATGGGCCTGTGCGGCGCCTGTACGATTCATATCGACGGCGACCCGGCGCGCAGTTGCATCACGCCGATAGGCTCGGTGCAGGGCAAGAACGTCAGCACCATCGACAACCTGCATACCGACCCGGTAGGGCAGGTGGTGCAGCAGGCCTGGCTGGATACGGCGGTGGCCCAGTGCGGTTACTGCCAGGGCGGGCAGATCATGTCGGCCACCGCCTTGCTCAAGGTCCACCCCAACCCCAGCGACGAGCAGATCGAAGAGGCGATGCTTGGCAATATCTGCCGCTGCGGTACTTACAACCGGATCAAGACCGCGATCCGCCAGGCTTCCAGCCATCTACAGGAGGCCAAGGCATGAACCGTCTACCGCAGGATTTTGCCCTGAGTAACCTCAGCCGCCGGGGCTTTCTCAAAGGTGTGGGGGCCACCGGGGCCCTGGTGCTGGCTGCGAGCTGGGGCTGGCAGGAGGCCTTTGCCGAGGACAAGAAATTCGGTGCCGACGGCATGCCCCACGGCTGGGTCGATGACCCCAAGGTCTACGTGAGCATTGCCAGCGACGGCAGCGTCACGGTGATCTGCAATCGCTCGGAGATGGGCCAGGGCGTGCGCACCAGCCTGAGTATGGTGGTGGCCGATGAACTGGACGCCGACTGGGAGCAGGTCAAGGTCCGCCAGGCACCGGGTGACGAGGTGCGTTTCGGCAACCAGGACACCGACGGCTCGCGCAGCATGCGTCATTGGTACGAGCCCATGCGCCGCTGTGGCGCGGCTGCGCGGGCCATGCTGGAACAGGCCGCCGCTGCGCAGTGGCAGGTGCCATTGGCGCAGTGTCGGGCGCAGTTGCACAAGGTGGTTCACCAGCCCACCGGGCGTGAGCTGGGCTATGGCGCCCTGGCCGCTGCGGCAGGCGCCCTGGCGGTGCCTGCCCGGGATAGCCTGCGCCTGAAGCAGCCCGGGGAGTTCCGCTACATCGGCAAGGAGGCCACCCGGGCCATCGATGGCCAGGACATCGTCAACGGCCGTGCGGTGTACGGCGCCGATGTGCATTTCGACGGCATGCTGTTCGCGGCGGTGGCGCGGCCCCGGGTGTATGGCGGCAAGGTCAAGTCGGTGGATGACAGCGCAGCCTTGAAGGTACCGGGGGTGATCAAGGTCATGCCCATCGACAGCCGCCCCTTGCCTTCGGAGTTCCAGCCCCTGGGCGGCGTGGCTGTGGTGGCGAGCAACACCTGGGCGGCGATCAAGGGCCGCGATGCCTTGAGGATCGAGTGGGAGGATGGCGCCAACGCTGGCTACGACTCCATCGAATATCGCAAGCAACTGGAGGCAGCGGCGCGGCAGCCGGGCAAGGTGGTGCGCAGTACCGGCAACCTGGATGAGGCCCTGAAGGACGCGGAGAGCAGCCTGGAAGCCAGCTATTACCTGCCGCACCTGGCCCAGGCGCCGATGGAGCCGATGGTAGCCGTGGCGCGATTCCAGGACGGTCGCTGCGAGGCGTGGGCACCGAGCCAGGCGCCACAGGTGACCCGCGAGCGAATCGCCGAACGCCTGGGGATCGGCTTCGAGCAGGTCACAGTGAACGTCACGCTGCTGGGCGGCGGCTTCGGGCGCAAGTCCAAGCCCGACTTCATCCTGGAGGCGGCGATCCTGGCCAAGGCCTTTCCCGGCAAGGCGGTGCGGGTGCAGTGGACCCGCGAGGACGATATCCACAACTCCTACTTCCATACCGTGTCGGCGGAATACCTCAAGGCCGGGCTGAACAAGGACGGCCTGCCGGCGGCCTGGCTGCACCGCACCGTGGCGCCGAGCATCACCGCGCTGTTCGCCCCGGGGATGAATCACGAAGGCGCCTTCGAGCTGGGCATGGGCTTTACCAACATGGCCTACGCGATTCCCAATGTGCGCCTGGAAAACCCCGAGGCCGCGGCCCATACCCGGGTCGGCTGGTACCGTTCGGTGTCGAACATTCCCCATGGCTTCGCGATCCAGAGTTTTGTCGACGAACTGGCCCACAAGGCCGGCCAGGATCCGCTGCAGTACCAGCTCAAGCTGCTGGGGCCGGATCGTCAGATCGACCCCCGAACCCTGAGCGAAGAGTGGAACTACGGCGAATCCCCCGAGCGTTACCCCATTGATACCGGGCGTCTGCGCACGGTGCTGGAAACCGCAGCCAAGGCGGCCGGCTGGGGGCGCTCGCTGCCCAAGGGGCGCGGTCTGGGGCTGGCCGTGCACTACAGCTTCGTGACCTATGTGGCGGCGGTGATCGAGGTGGAGGTGAAGGACGATGGCACGCTGATCGTGCATCAGGCCGATATCGCCGTGGATTGCGGTCCGCAGATCAACCCCGAGCGTATCCGCTCGCAATTCGAAGGGGCCTGCGTCATGGGCCTGGGCAATGCGGTGCTGGGGGAGATCAGCTTCAAGGAGGGCAAGGTCCAGCAGGACAATTTCCATATGTACGAAGTGGCGCGCATGTCCCTGGCGCCGAAACAGGTGCAGGTGCACCTGGTGACGCCGCCGGGGGATGTGCCCCTGGGCGGGGTGGGAGAGCCCGGTGTGCCGCCGATTGCGCCGGCCCTGTGCAACGCGATCTTCGCCGCCACCGGCAAGCGCATACGCAACCTGCCGGTGCGCTACCAGTTGCAGGGCTGGCAGCAGGCGAGCGCCTGATGGACAGCGTCGACCTGAATGTCCTGCGCAGTGTCCTGGAATGGCGGCGCGCCGGGCGCGGCGTGCTGCTGTACAGCGTGGTGCAGACCTGGGGCAGCGCGCCGCGGCCACCCGGCGCCATGCTGGCCTTGCGCGACGACGGGGTGGTGATCGGCTCGGTGTCCGGAGGCTGTATCGAGGATGACCTGATCAGCCGCCAGGGCGATGGGCGCCTGTCTCGCCACGGGCCGCCGGTGCAACTGGTGACCTACGGCGTGACCCTGGAGGAAGCGGCGCGATTCGGCCTGCCCTGTGGCGGCACCTTGCGCCTCACCGAAGAGCGGGTTGGCGACCCGGCCTGGGTCGCCGAATTGCTCCAGCGCTGCGAAGCCCACCAGATCGTGGCCCGGGAGCTGAACCTGGGCACTGGCCAGGTGCTGCTCAAGGCTGCGAACCGTGGCGATGAATTGGCGTTTGACGGGGTCACCCTGCGGGCGATCTACGGACCGCGCTGGCGCTTGCTGCTGATCGGCGCCGGGCAGTTGTCGCGCTATGTGGCGCAGATGGCCCGCTTGCTGGATTTCGAGGTGCTGATCTGCGATCCGCGCCAGGAGTTCGTGCATGGCTGGGAGGGGCAGGATGGACGTTTTGTCGCCGGGATGCCCGACGATGCGGTGCTGAGCATCGAGCCCGACGAGCGCACGGCGGTGGTGGCCTTGACCCATGATCCGCGCCTGGATGACATGGCGCTGCTGACGGCGCTCGACTCCCGGGCATTTTATGTCGGCGCCCTGGGTTCCCGGGCCAACAGCCAGAAGCGCCGGGACAATCTGGCGCTGCTGGGTCTTTCGGCGCAGGCCATCGAGCGCTTGCACGGGCCGGTCGGATTGCCCATCGGCAGCCATACGCCGGCGGAGATTGCCTTGTCGTTGCTGGCCGAAATCGTCGCGCTCAAAAATGGTGTCGAACCGCAGCAGAAGAAGCTGGCGGTGCGAGTGGCGGAGACGGTGAGGTGAGCCGCAGGCCTTGCGCGATCATCCTGGCGGCGGGGCAGGGCAGGCGTTTTCGCCAGGTGGCCGGGGCCGGGCAGGACAAACTGCTGGCGCCCTGCCGCGGGCGTGACGGGGGGCAGCGGCCGGTGCTGGAGCAGGTGCTGGTGAGCCTGCCGGTGGACGTTGCCCGGCGAGTGCTGGTGACCACGGCGGATCGACCCCAGGTGGTGGATCTGGCGCATGCCTACGGTTGTCAGGTACTGGTGCTGGACTCTGTGGGCATGGGGCATAGCCTGGCCGCGGCAGTGGCTGCCTGCGCCGATGCCCAGGGCTGGATGGTCTGGCTGGGGGACATGCCCTTTATCCTGCCCGCCACCGCCAGTCGGGTGATGGAAGCAATGACCGAGGAGGGCATCAGCGTGCCGCGGCTGGGGGATGAGTTGGGTCATCCGGTGGGCTTTGGCCGGTCTTATGGTGCAGCGTTGCAGGGCCTGTCTGGTGATCGGGGCGCCCGGCCGCTGTTCGCTTCGGGGCGGGTGGTGGAAGTTCCGGTGACGGATCCGGGGGTGACCTGGGATGTGGACGTTCCGCAGGCGTTGCTGTTTCCGGATTGTCAGGTGCTCCAGGTATAAAAAAGCCCCGCCCGGTTACCCGGGCGGGGCTTTTTCATGGGCTGTTGGAATCAGACGAGAGGTTTAGGCTCGTGCTGTTCTTCCTCGGCATGCGCAGCGTGCTCGACAGCGCGCGGTGCTTGCTCGGCCACAGGGGCCGCTTCTTCCACTGCAGGTTCGGCCACTGGCGCCGGTGCAGTCTCTTCGGCTGGCGCAGGGGCGGCCTCGACCACCTCTGGCGCTTCTACCGGAGCAGGCTCGGCGGTCACCACGGCTTCAGCCGGAGCAGCAGCGGCAGCCAGCTCGGCTTCCTTCTGCAGGCGCTCGGCTTCACGCTTGCGGCGACGCACTTCGCGTGGGTCGTTCGGTGCACGGCCATTGCTGGTCAGGGTGCTGACCGGCGCGGCTTCAGCTTCGACAGCGGGTGCGGGCTCTTCGGCCACCACCGGTGCTGCAACCGGAGCCGGCTCTTCAACCTGGGCAGGTTGCTGGGCCGCTACAGGCTCTTCAACCACCACTGCTGGCTCGGCAACCGGGGCTGGCGCAGGGGCTTCCTGAACCGGCTCGATGGCCTTTTCTTCAACCACTGGCGCCTGGGCTACAGGTTCTGCTGCCGGTTGTTCGGCAACCACAGGCTGGGCTTCGACAACCACGGTCGGCTCGGCAGCCACTTCAACCTGAACCTGCTCTTCAGCCACTGGAGCCACTTCCACTGCAGGAACCACTGGGGCTTCTACCGGCGTGGTGGCTTCAACCACTGGTGCTTCCGGAGCCTTGTCTTCTACAGCGGCAGTCGCACGTTCGGCTTGCTGGTGAGCTTCGGCTTCAGCGTTGGCGCTGATGGCGGTGCTGGCAACCGCGGCAGTGACTGCAAGGCCGGCAGCCAGATCAGCGCTGCTTGGCTCTTCGGCGTTTTCTTCCGAGCCTTCGATCACATTGCCGTTGGCATCACGTTGACGCTCGCGACGGTTGCTGCGACGACGCTGGCCGCGGGAGCGACGACGTGGACGTTCGCCTTCGGCGTTGTCCTGGCCGTCTTCCTGCATTTGCTCTTCGTTCGGCAGCGCTTCTTCTTCGCTGGCGGCAGCGGCTTGAGCCTGTTCGGCACGTGGTTGGCGCTCTTCACGTGGCGCACGTGGCTGGCGCTCTTCGCGAGGCTGGCGCGCCGGACGTTCTTCGGCAACAACGGCGGCGGTAGCAGCGGCTGCAGCTGGAGCGGCGTCCAGTGGCTCGCGCAGTTCACGCACGCGTTCTTCACGCTCGCCACGTGGCTTGCGCTCCTCACGCGGGGCGCGTGGCTGGCGTTCTTCGCGTGGTGCACGCGGTGCGCGTTCTTCGCGGGCTACCGCTTGAACTTCTTCACGGGCTTCGCGAACTTCGCGTGGCTGACGCTCTTCCCGTGGTGCGCGTTCTTCACGCGGAGCACGTTCTTCGCGCGGCTTGCGCTCTTCATCGCGGCGACCGTTACGGTTGCGGCTCTGCTGGCGGCCATTGCGACGCTGTTCTTCGTTGCTGCGAGCAGGGCGCTCGGTCACTGGCTTCTCGACCACGACCGGTGCGGCTGGCTCTTCCTTGGTAGCGAACAGGCTGACCAGGGACTTCACCAGGCCTTTGAACAGGCTTGGTTCGGCCACTGGAGCCGGTGCAGCTACGGGGGCAGCGACGACTTCGGTCGGAACCGGAGCGTTGGCGCGGGCCGGGGCAGTCTTCACTGCCGCTTCCTGGCGAACCAGGGTGCGGGTGGCGGCGGTCGGCTGGACTTCTTCGGCTTCGGCGGCGGCCGCTGCGATTTCGTAGCTGGACTGGTTGGTGTTGGCTTCCGGGCTGTCATCACGCAGGCGCTGAACTTCGAAGTGTGGCGTTTCGAGGTGATCGTTCGGCAGGATGACGATGCGGGCACGGGTACGCAGTTCGATCTTGGTGATCGAGTTGCGTTTTTCGTTGAGCAGGAAAGCGGCGACCGGAATCGGCACTTGGGCGCGTACTTCGGCGGTGCGGTCTTTCAGGGCTTCTTCTTCGATCAGGCGCAGGATCGCCAGGGACAGCGACTCGACGTCACGGATGATGCCGGTGCCGTTGCAGCGCGGGCAGACGATGCCGCTGCTTTCGCCCAGGGATGGACGCAGGCGCTGACGGGACATTTCCAGCAGGCCGAAGCGCGAGATGCGGCCGATCTGCACGCGGGCGCGGTCGGCTTCCAGGCATTCGCGGACTTTTTCTTCCACGGCGCGCTGGTTCTTGGCCGGGGTCATGTCGATGAAGTCGATGACGATCAGGCCGCCGATGTCACGCAGGCGCAGTTGGCGAGCGATTTCTTCCGCTGCTTCCAGGTTGGTCTGCAGGGCGGTTTCTTCGATGTCGCTGCCTTTGGTGGCGCGGGCCGAGTTGATGTCGATGGACACCAGGGCTTCGGTCGGATCGATGACGATGGAGCCGCCGGAAGGCAGTTCGACCACGCGCTGGAAAGCGGTCTCGATCTGGCTTTCGATCTGGAAACGGTTGAACAGTGGCACGCTGTCTTCGTACAGCTTGATCTTGCTGGCGTACTGCGGCATCACCTGACGGATGAAGGTCAGGGCTTCGTCCTGGGCTTCAACGCTGTCGATCAGCACTTCGCCGATGTCCTGGCGCAGGTAGTCGCGGATCGCGCGGATGATCACGTTGCTTTCCTGATAGATCAGGAATGGCGCGGAACGATCCAGGGACGCTTCCTTGATGGCGGTCCAGAGTTGCAGCAGGTAGTCGAGGTCCCACTGCATCTCTTCGCTGCTGCGGCCCAGGCCGGCAGTGCGCACGATCAGGCCCATGTCGGCTGGTGCCACCAGGCCGTTCAGCGCCTCACGCAGTTCGTTGCGCTCTTCGCCTTCGATGCGGCGGGAGATACCGCCGGCACGCGGGTTGTTCGGCATCAGTACCAGGTAACGGCCGGCGAGGCTGATGAAGGTGGTCAGGGCGGCGCCCTTGTTGCCACGCTCTTCTTTCTCGACCTGGACGATGACTTCCTGGCCTTCGCTCAGGACGTCCTTGATATTGACGCGGCCTTCGGGGGCTTTCTTGAAGTATTCGCGGGAGATTTCTTTGAGGGGCAGAAAGCCGTGGCGCTCAGAGCCGAAATCGACAAAGGCAGCCTCGAGGCTTGGTTCGATGCGAGTGATGCGGCCTTTATAGATGTTGGCCTTTTTCTGCTCGCGGGCTCCGGACTCGATGTCCAGGTCGTAGAGGCGCTGGCCGTCTACCAGAGCAACACGCAACTCTTCGGGTTGAGTTGCGTTAATCAGCATTCTTTTCATGTAGTACCGTCGGTTTCCGGGCTGCCGGAAACGGCGTTCGGCACACACGACTTCTCACGGTCGGTGTCAGGTGCGTCAGGAGTGGTTGACCACTCGAGTGTCTAGCGAGGTTCGTCCGGGTAACTAAGAACGAAGTCGCGACTTACGCGTCCTGCTTGCTGTGGTGACTAAGGCACCGCTTAAGCAAAAGTCTGTCAGGAGGAGGAATCAACCGGCGACTGTGGACGAGATGAAGCGTCTTGATAAAGCCTAATGCTACACAGTCCGACGGTTGTGCATCTCCACCCTACACGTATCCCTGATAATTCGGGTGCTGCCGCGCGCAGAATCCGCAGCGGGTTGGCATTTACCGTGAACTCCGAAAGGGGAGGTCACGCATCATGGCTAAAGGCGTTGTTTCCGCAACTTTCGCTCGGGATCGTTTGTCGCTGACTGCACTTTGTGAACTGGCCGTTAATCGCTGCGTAAAAGGCGAGTAGTCACTCTGCTTTCTACGGGTTTCAGGCCTCATGTCACCTGCGCTTGTTACAACGCCGAACTCTTCCGTTAGATAGTGAAAACTGCGTAGGACGGCCTTGCGTCCTTATGAATTGCGTTGGTCAGGGCCGGCTGTTTGCCGCTGTTCCTCTGCCCAGCCGCTTTTGGCGGCGTTCGCGACTATAGCAGCAATCATTAAGTGCTTCAAATCCATAAAAAATTGTTATCATTCGCGCCATGACGACTACTGCCCCCTCGACTCCAGGCGTTCAATTGCTTGAGGTCTCGCCGGAATATGCCGGCCAACGTATTGATAACTTCCTTCTCGCCCGGCTCAAAGGCGTGCCCAAGACCTTGATTTACCGCATTTTGCGTAAAGGCGAAGTGCGAGTGAACAAGGGGCGGATCAAGCCCGAGTACAAGCTGCAAGCGGGTGATGTGGTGCGCGTGCCTCCCGTGCGGGTGCCCGAGCGCGACGAGCCAGTGCCGCTGGCTCAAGGGTTGCTGCAGCGCCTGGAAGCCTCGATCGTCTTCGAAGACAAGGCCCTGATTGTGATCAACAAGCCTGCCGGGATTGCCGTGCATGGCGGCAGCGGCTTGAATTTCGGGGTGATCGAAGCCTTTCGTCAGTTGCGCCCGGACGCCAAGGAACTGGAGCTGGTGCATCGCCTTGATCGGGACACCTCCGGCCTGCTGATGATCGCTAAAAAACGCAGCATGCTGCGTCATCTGCATGCCGCGCTGCGGGGCGATGGCGTGGACAAGCGCTACATGGCGCTGGTCCGTGGCCATTGGGCCACGGCGGTGAAGCAGGTGCGTGCACCGCTGCTCAAGAGCAACCTGCGCTCCGGCGAGCGCATGGTGGAGGTCAACGAAGAGGGCAAGGAGGCCTTGACCGTGTTCAAGGTGCTGCGCCGCTTCGGTGATTTCGCCACCATGGTCGAGGCCAAGCCGGTGACCGGGCGTACTCACCAGATTCGTGTACATACCCTGCATGCCGGGCACTGCATTGCCGGTGACAGCAAGTACGGCGATGACGATTTCACTCGCGAGATCCGTGAGCTGGGCGGCAAGCGCCTGTTTCTCCATGCCTATATGTTGACGGTGCCGCTGCCCGATGGCGGCGAGCTGAAATTGCAGGCCCCGGTGGATGAGATGTGGGCCAAGACCGTGGAGCGCCTGAGTGCACCCTGATTACAAACTGCTGATCTTCGACTGGGATGGCACTCTGGCCGATTCCATTGGTCGGATTGTCGAGTCAATGCACGCATCTGCTGATCGTTCCGGCTTTCCTCGCCGCGATGACTACGCCGTCAAGGGCATTATCGGTCTGGGATTGCCAGAGGCGATTCGCACACTGTATCCGGAAATAGATGATGGGCAGTTGGTAGCTTTTCGTCAGCATTATGCGGATCACTACATTGCTCTCGAGGCAGAGCCTTCGCCTCTGTTTGCTGGTGTGGTGCAGTCTCTCGACGCCTTTCGGGGTGAGGGATATCAGCTGGCTGTCGCCACCGGCAAGGCCCGGCGAGGGCTGGATCGAGTGTTGAAGGCCCATGGTTGGGAAGGGTATTTCGATATCACCCGGGCGGCCGACGAAACTGCCAGCAAGCCTCATCCGTTGATGCTGGAGGAAATCCTTGCTCATTGCGGGGTTGGGCCGCGGCAGGCTTTGATGGTTGGCGATTCGTCCTTTGATCTGTTGATGGCGCGCAATGCCGGAATGGATTCGGTGGCCGTGAGCTACGGTGCTCAGTCCATCGAGGCCTTGCAGGTATTCGAGCCGCGCTTGTCCATCGACCGTTTTCCTCAATTGCACGCCTGGCTGAGCCAGGGTGCCGATTAAGTTTTTGCTGGGGTAGCAGGCATGACCGACGAATGGAAGGCGCCGAGCAAGGCGGGCGCTGAAGGTGGTGATGATAAAAGCTGGAAACTGCTGGAGAAGACGCTGTTGGCCAGCGTCCAGGAACAGCGTCGCTCGCGGCGCTGGGGCATTTTCTTCAAGCTGTTGACCTTTGTTTACCTGTTCGCGGCGCTGGCGTTGTTCACGCCGCTGATGACCATGGAAAAGAATGCCACTCGTGGCGGTAGCTACACCGCGGTGATCGATGTCACAGGGGTGATTGCCGACAAGGAATCGGCCAGTGCTGACAATATTGTCGGCAGCCTGCGTACTGCGTTCGATGATCCCAAGGTCAAGGGCATTGTGTTGCGTATCAACAGCCCTGGCGGCAGCCCTGTGCAGTCCGGCTACGTCTATGACGAGATCCGTCGTCTGCGGGCTTTGCACAAGGACACCAAGGTCTACGCGGTGATCTCGGATCTCGGGGCGTCGGGTGCTTACTACATTGCCAGCGCTGCTGACGAGATCTATGCCGACAAGGCGAGCCTGGTGGGTTCCATTGGTGTGACGGCGGCCGGCTACGGCTTTGTCGGCACCATGGAGAAGCTGGGAGTTGAGCGTCGCACCTACACCTCGGGCGAGCACAAGTCGTTCCTGGATCCGTTCCAGCCGCAAAAGCCTGAAGAGACCCAGTTCTGGCAGGGCGTGCTGGACACCACTCATCGCCAGTTCATTGCCAGCGTCAAGCAGGGCCGTGGCGATCGCCTGAAGGACAAGGAGCATCCAGAACTGTTCTCCGGCCTGGTGTGGTCGGGCGAGCAGGCGCTGCAATTGGGGTTGATCGATGGCCTGGGCAATACCAGCTCGGTGGCGCGGGATGTGATTGGCGAGAAAGAGGTGGTGGACTTTACCGTCCAGGAATCGCCATTTGATCGCTTCTCGAAGAAACTCGGTGCCAGCGTGGCTGAGCAGATTGCCATGTGGATGGGCTTTCAGGGCCCAACCTTGCGCTGATCGGGTGTTGCTCAATAAAAAGCCGGCTTGAGTGCCGGCTTTTTTATGGCGGTTCAGGGTGTTTCTACGCCCTCGGCCAGCAGCATGTCCACGAGGCGGATCAGTGGCAGGCCTATAAGGCTGGTGGCGTCGCTGCCGGCGGTGCTCTGGAACAGGCTGACCCCCAGGCCTTCGGCCTTGAAGCTGCCGGCGCAATCATAGGGCTGTTCGGCGTGCAGGTAGCGTTCGATGCGGGTGCTGTCCAGGGTGCGCATGTTGACCGTGAACGGGACGCAGTCGACCTGGCAGTGGCCGGTCTGGCTGTTGAGCAGGGCCAGGCCGGTGAGGAAGGTCACGCTGGCGCCGCTGGCGTCCAGCAGTTGCTGGCGGGCTTTTTCGAAGGTATGGGGTTTGCCGATGATGCGCTCGCCGAGCACCGCGACCTGATCGGAACCGATGATCAGGTGTGCTGGATGGCTGCTTGCCAGGGCGCGGGCCTTTTCCTCGGCCAGGCGTTTCACCAGAGCTGTGGCAGACTCTCCGGGGCGATGGCTTTCGTCGATGTCAGGAGAGCTGCAGGTGAAGGGCAGGCGCAGGCGGGACAGCAATTCCCGGCGGTAGGCCGAGCTTGAGGCGAGTAATAAAGGCAGCATGTGCGTCTCCTGAGGCAGGCCGGGAATTCTAGCGAGGCTTGCAAGTGACGGACAGGGCTGAATTTCCTTTGACATGGCCAGGGGCATCCCTATAATGCTGCGCCTATGTTGAATGACCCGATTCCACCTCACGTTGACCCGCGCAAATTGGCTGACCGTGGCACCACCCTTCAAGGTGAACTGCTGCTGGCCGATTTGGAGAGACTCTGCGACCCGCTTTCCGACAATGTCGGTACGGTGCAGGCTAAATTCGTTTTCGAGCGTGACGAACGTAAAGCTGTAGTTATCCACAGCTCCATCGACGTCGAAGTCAAAATGGTTTGCCAGCGTTGTCTTGAGCTGGTCACCCTGCCGATCCACAGTGAGTGCAGTTACGCTGTGGTGAAGGAGGGTGCGAATACCCAGTCGTTGCCGAAAGGTTATGACGTGCTGGAACTGGGCGAAGATCCTTTGGATCTGCAGGCGTTGGTCGAGGAAGAGCTTTTGCTTGCCTTGCCAATCGTGCCTGCTCATCATCCGGAAGAATGCCAGCAGCCGGCGGGGCTCGATGAGCCCGAACCGAGCGAGGACGAGGTAACGCGGTCCAACCCGTTCAGTGTATTGGCGCAGTTAAAGCGTGACCCAAACGTTTAGGAGTTAATCAATTATGGCTGTTCAGCAGAACAAAAAATCCCGCTCTGCCCGTGACATGCGTCGTTCCCACGATGCTCTCGAGGCTAGCACCCTGTCCGTAGAAAAGACCACCGGTGAAGTTCACCTGCGTCACCACGTATCGCCAGAAGGCGTATACCGTGGTCGTAAAGTGATCGACAAGGGCGCTGACGAGTAATCCTTGTCCGCTCAAGTCATCGCGATTGACGCAATGGGCGGGGACTTCGGTCCCCGCAGCATTGTTCAGGCGAGTATTGCTTGTCTGTCTGCTACCCCCTCGCTGCACCTGACCCTGGTTGGTCAACCCTCCCTTCTTGAAGAACTGATTTCCGGTCAAACGGCTGTGGATCGCGCGCGCCTGACGATTACCCCTGCAAGCGAGGTGATCACCATGGACGAAAAGCCTTCCCAGGCCCTGCGGGGCAAGCCGGACTCTTCGATGCGGGTGGCCCTTGAGCTGTTGCGCGATGAGAAGGTCCAGGCCTGCGTCAGTGCCGGTAATACCGGTGCGCTGATGGCGCTGTCGCGTTATGTGCTGAAAACCCTGCCCGGAATCGATCGGCCGGCGATGGTGGCTGCCATCCCGACTCAGCGTGGCTATTGCCAATTGCTGGATCTGGGAGCCAACGTCGATTGCAGTGCCGAGCACCTGTTGCAGTTCGCCATCATGGGCTCGGTTGCGGCGGAAACCCTGGGCATCGTGCGGCCGCGGGTGGCCTTGCTGAATATCGGCACCGAGGACATCAAGGGCAACCAGCAGGTCAAGCTGGCGGCGAGCTTGCTGCAGCAGGCCCGCGGGCTCAACTACATCGGTTTCGTCGAGGGCGATGGGTTGTATCGGGGCGAGGCGGACGTGGTGGTGTGCGACGGTTTTGTCGGCAACATCCTGCTCAAGTCCAGCGAGGGGCTGGCGACCATGATCGCCGCTCGTATAGAAGCCTTGTTCAGGCAGAATCTGCTGTCCCGGGCTGTTGGGGCACTAGCCTTGCCGCTGATGCGCAGGTTGCAGGCGGATCTGGCGCCGGCGCGGCACAACGGTGCGAGTTTCCTCGGCTTGCAGGGGATCGTGGTGAAGAGCCATGGTTCTGCAGGCGTTCAAGGTTTCCAGAGTGCCATTCAGCGGGCGTTGATCGAGATCCAGGAAGACCTGCCGCGCCGCTTGCATGGGCGTCTTGAAGACTTGTTGCTTTAGGCGTTTACCCTGTGGAGTGCTTAAATGTGACCGCTCAGTTCAATTGGCCATCCAACTGTCAGTTTCTTGCGTCCACCACGGTGTGACGTCAATTCTCCGACGACAAGATCATTAGGGGCTTGTTACATGTCTGCATCCCTCGCATTCGTCTTTCCAGGACAGGGCTCGCAGTCCCTCGGCATGTTGGCCGAGCTGGGCGCGCAGTACCCACTGATCCTCGATACGTTCAAAGAAGCCTCCGATGCTCTGGGCTACGACCTCTGGGCTCTGACCCAGGAAGGTCCTGCAGAGCTGCTCAATCAAACCGATAAGACCCAGCCGGCCATCCTCACCGCGTCCATCGCCCTGTGGCGTGTATGGCTGGCCGAAGGTGGCGCGCGCCCGGCTTTCGTCGCCGGTCACAGCCTGGGTGAATACAGTGCCCTGGTCGCCGCTGGCAGCCTGACCCTGGGTGAAGCGGCCAAGCTGGTCGAGCGTCGTGGCCAGTTGATGCAGGAAGCCGTGCCGGCAGGGCAGGGCGGCATGGCTGCAATTCTCGGCCTGGAAGATGCCGATGTGGTCGCCGCCTGTGCTGAAGCCGCGCAGGGCGAGGTGGTCAGCGCCGTGAACTACAACTCCCCTGGCCAGGTGGTGATCGCCGGGGCAAAGGCGGCTGTGGATCGCGCCATCGAGGGCTGCAAGGCGCGGGGCGCCAAGCGCGCCATGCCGCTGCCGGTCAGCGTGCCTTCCCACTGTGAGCTGATGCGCCCGGCCGCCGAGCGCTTTGCCGAGTCGATCGCTGCGATCAACTGGCAGGCACCGCAGATTCCATTGGTACAGAACGTCAGTGCCGCTGTGGCCGCCGACCTGGACACCCTCAAGCGCGACCTGCTGGAGCAGTTGTACAAGCCGGTGCGTTGGGTCGAGTCGGTCCAGACTCTGGCAGCCAATGGCGCCACCGAGCTGGTCGAGTGCGGCCCGGGCAAGGTCCTGGCTGGCCTCAACAAGCGCTGCGCCGAAGGCGTGTCGACCTCTAACCTGAACACCCCAGATGCTTTCGCTGCCGCCCGTGCAGCGTTGGCCTGAACTAGGAGAAGCTTGCATGAGTCTGCAAGGTAAAGTTGCACTGGTGACCGGCGCCAGTCGTGGTATCGGCCAGGCCATCGCGCTTGAGCTGGGGCGTATGGGCGCCACCGTGGTGGGTACCGCCACGTCCGCTTCGGGTGCCGAGCGCATTGCTGCCACCCTCAAGGAAAATGGCATCCAGGGCACTGGCCTTGAGCTGAACGTTACCAGTGACGAGTCCGTGGCTGCAGTCCTGGCCAGCATCACCGAGCAGTTCGGTGCGCCGGCGATCCTGGTGAACAACGCCGGCATCACTCGCGACAACCTGATGATGCGCATGAAAGATGACGAATGGTACGACGTGGTCGATACCAACCTGAACAGCCTGTATCGCCTGTCCAAGGGCGTTCTGCGTGGCATGACCAAGGCTCGTTGGGGTCGAATTATCAGTATTGGCTCGGTTGTGGGTGCCATGGGCAACGCAGGCCAAGTAAACTACGCGGCCGCCAAGGCCGGTCTCGAAGGTTTCAGCCGTGCCCTGGCCCGTGAAGTGGGTTCGCGGTCGATCACGGTGAACTCGGTTGCTCCAGGTTTTATCGACACCGATATGACCCGCGAACTGCCGGAAGCGCAGCGTGAAGCGCTGCTGACGCAAATTCCGCTGGGTCGTCTGGGCCAGGCTCAAGAGATCGCGCAAGTGGTCGCTTTTCTGGCATCCGACGGTGCGGCATACGTTACTGGGGCTACAATCCCGGTCAACGGCGGGATGTATATGTGAGTCAAATGTGACGGATTGCTTCAAAAAAATGTCATACGAGCTGTCTAAAATCCGTTATAAAGCTGCAATCAATTTATAGGCAGATGGCCAAAGGGTTTGAGGGACAAAGCTTTCAGTTGAAAAGCTGAAAAGCCTTTCTATACACTTACCCACTGGCCAGCTGCCTGAATTTGTCCATTAGGAGTGAAAACAAGGTATGAGCACCATCGAAGAGCGCGTCAAGAAAATCGTTGCTGAGCAACTGGGCGTTAAAGAAGAAGAAGTTGTTAACACCGCTTCCTTCGTTGAAGACCTGGGTGCCGACTCCCTTGACACCGTTGAGCTGGTGATGGCTCTGGAAGAGGAATTCGAGACCGAAATCCCTGACGAAGAAGCTGAAAAGATCACTACCGTTCAAGCAGCTATCGACTACGTTACCAGCCACCAGGCTTAATCGTTTGTAGTCGTCTTTTGCTGTCATGGAAAAACCGCACTGCCGTTACGGCGTGCGGTTTTTTCTTTAGGCCTGATACAAAGTGTCGTCATTAGAAAAAGGAGAGTGCTGTGTCGCGTAGACGCGTCGTAGTCACCGGTATGGGTATGTTGTCGCCACTGGGTACGGATGTGCCAAGCAGCTGGCAGGGCATTCTGGCTGGCCAAAGTGGCATCGGTCTGATCGAACACACCGACCTTTCTGCCTATTCCACCCGTTTTGGCGGCTCGGTAAAGGGCTTCAATGTCGAGGAATACCTGTCGGTCAAAGAGGCCCGCAAACTCGACCTGTTCATTCAATACGGCCTGGCAGCCGGTTTCCAGGCGGTACGCAACGCCGGTCTGGAAGTCACCGATGCCAACCGTGAACGCATCGGCGTGGCCATGGGCTCGGGTATTGGCGGTTTGACCAATATCGAGGAAACCAGCCGCATCCTGCACGATTCCGGCCCACGACGGATTTCTCCGTTCTTCGTGCCTGGCTCGATCATCAACATGATTTCCGGTTTCCTGTCCATCCACTTGGGTGCCCAGGGGCCGAACTACGCCATTTCCACTGCGTGCACCACCGGTACCCACTGCATCGGCATGGCTGCGCGCAACATCGCCTACGGCGAAGCCGACGTGATGATCGCCGGCGGTGCTGAAATGGCTGCCTGTGGCCTGGGCATGGGCGGCTTCGGCGCGTCCCGTGCACTGTCGACCCGCAACGACGAGCCGACCCGCGCCAGCCGTCCCTGGGACAAGGGGCGTGATGGCTTCGTCCTGTCCGACGGCGCCGGCGCCCTGGTTCTGGAAGAGCTGGAGCACGCCAAGGCTCGTGGGGCCACCATCTATGCGGAGCTGATCGGCTTCGGCATGAGCGGTGACGCCTATCACATGACGTCGCCTCCCGCCGATGGTGCCGGTGCTGCGCGCTGCATCGCCAATGCCCTGCGCGACGCCAAGCTCAACGTGGACCAGGTGCAGTACATCAACGCCCATGGCACTTCGACCCCGGCCGGCGACCTGGCCGAGGCCGAAGCGATCAAGAGCGTGTTCGGCGATCACGCCTACAAGCTGGCGGTCAGTTCCACCAAGTCCATGACGGGTCACCTGCTGGGTGCCGCGGGGGCGATCGAGGCGATCTTCAGTGTGCTGGCAATCAACAGCCAGGCCGCGCCGCCCACCATCAACCTGGATGAGCCGGATGAAGGCTGCGATCTCGATTTCGTGCCGCACACCGCGCGCAGCATGGATATCGACGTAGTGCTGTCCAACTCCTTCGGTTTTGGTGGCACCAACGGCTCCTTGGTGTTCCGCCGGTTCTCCGAGTGATGCACAGCTGGGTCGACGGTCAGCCGGCTGACGCACTGTCGCTCAAGGACCGCGGCCTGGCTTACGGTGATGGTCTGTTCGAGACCATTGCCGTCAAATCCGGGCGCCCGCAGTTGCTGGAGCGGCATCTGCAGCGTTTGGCCGAAGGATGCCGGCGCCTGGCGCTGACGGCGGATCAAGCCCTGATCCGCAGTGAGCTGCAGGCTTATGCGGCGGCTTTGGGGGAGGGTGTGCTCAAGCTGATCCTGACCCGGGGCGACAGCCAGCGCGGCTATGCCGCCGATCCTACAACCGCTGCACGGCGGATTCTCCAGGGCTCCGCATTGCCGGTGTATCCCCCGGCCCATGCCGAGCAAGGCATTCGTCTGTTTCCCTGTACCACGCGCCTGGCCGAGCAGCCGCTGCTGGCCGGCCTCAAGCACCTCAATCGTCTGGAGCAGGTTCTGGCTCGTGCCGAGTGGCGTGATACCGAGCATGCCGAAGGCTTGATGCGAGATACCTCTGGGCGAGTTATCGAAGGCGTGTTCAGCAACCTGTTCCTGGTCAGCCAGGGGCGGCTGCTGACGGCTGACCTGAGTCGCTGCGGCGTGGCCGGGGTGATGCGCGCTGAAATATTGTTTCAGGCCGAGTCATTGGGCATCCCCGCGCAAGTCGGGGATATCAGTCTCGATCAACTGCAACAGGCTGATGAAGTCTTTGTCTGCAACAGTGTCTATGGCGTCTGGCCAGTGCTTGGCTGTGCCGGGATGAGCTGGTCGGCGGGTGCGCTCACCCGTAAACTGCAGGGCATTACCCGCGCACTACTGGATGCTTGATTCGTGAGACGTAAATTACTGCTCCTGCTGGAAACCGGACTGGTCCTGGCAGGACTGCTGTTGGGTGCGAGTGCCTGGAAACTGCACTCGGCCCTGGAACAACCGCTGAACCTGAGCCAGGAACAGTTGCTCGATGTTCCCGCCGGCTCGACGCCCACCGGCACCTTCAATCGTCTGCAAGCCGAGGGTGTGCTCGATGATGCCTTCTGGCTGCGCCTGTACTGGCGCTTCAATATGGCGGGCCAGCCTCTGCACAGCGGCGAGTACCGCATGACCCCAGGCATGACCGCCGAAGGCCTGATCGGCCTCTGGCAGCGCGGTGAGGTGGTGCAGTACAGCCTGACCCTGGTGGAAGGCTGGAATTTCCGCCAGGTACGCAGCGCCCTGGCCAAGAGCGAAAAATTGCAGCAGACCCTGACGGGGCTTAGCGACAGTCAGGTGATGGAAAAGCTCGGGCATCCCGGGGTTTTCCCTGAAGGGCGTTTCTTCCCTGACACCTATCGTTTCGTTCGGGGCATGACCGACGCCGAACTCCTGGAAAAAGCCTACGACCGCCTGGACGATGTGCTGGCCAAGGAGTGGAGCAAGCGTGCCAACGATGCGCCTTACAGCGATCCTTATCAGGCGCTGATCATGGCCTCGCTGGTGGAGAAGGAAACCGGCGTACCCCAGGAGCGTGGGCAGATCGCAGGCGTGTTCGTGCGTCGCATGCAGATTGGCATGCTGCTGCAGACCGATCCTACGGTGATCTACGGCCTCGGTGAGCGTTACACCGGCAAGTTGACCCGGGCTCATCTCAAGGAAGCCACACCCTATAACACCTACGTGATTGCCGGCCTGCCGCCGACGCCGATCGCCATGGTCGGACGCGAGGCGATCCACGCCGCCCTCAACCCGGTGCCCGGCAAGAGCCTGTATTTTGTCGCGCGGGGCGACGGTAGCCATGTGTTCTCCGATGACCTGGATGCCCACAACAGCGCGGTGCGCGAGTTTCAGCTCAAGCGTCGCGCCGACTACCGTTCCAGCCCGGCTCCAGCCGCCACGCCAGCGGTCCCCGAAGCGGTAGGTCCGGCGCCGCAGACGCCTGCAGCCCCTGGCCCGGAGACGGCTCCGGCAAGCGCCCCGCAAGCTGCGCCCGAGCCGGCTGCGACTCCGGCTCCTGCCGAGCCTGTGCCCGAGCCCGCGGCGAAAAGCCCGCAATGACATTGATTAAGGACTGCCCGTGACTGGCTTGTTTATTACCCTGGAAGGCCCGGAAGGCGCGGGCAAAAGCACCAATCGCGAGTACCTCGCCGAGCGCCTGCGCGCTGCGGGGATCGAGGTGCTGTTGACCCGTGAACCCGGTGGCACGCCGCTGGCCGAGCGGATTCGCGATGTGCTGCTGACCCCGTTGGAAGAGGTCATGAATGCCGATACCGAGCTGTTGCTGGTGTTCGCCGCGCGTGCCCAGCACCTGGCAACGGTGATTCGTCCGGCCCTGGAGCGCGGTGCGGTGGTGCTGTGCGACCGCTTCACCGACTCCACTTACGCCTACCAGGGCGCGGGCCGCGGCCTGAGCCTTGCGCGCATTGCTGCGCTGGAGGATTTCGTCCAGGGCGAGTTGCGCCCCGACCTGACCCTGGTCTTCGACCTGCCGGTGGATGTCGGCCTGGCGCGAGCCAGTGCTCGTGGCCGGCTGGATCGCTTCGAGCAGGAAGGCCAGGCCTTCTTCCAGAAGGTTCGCGAAGCCTTCCTGGCCCGCGCCGCAGCGGCGCCGCAGCGTTATGTGCTGGTGGATGCGGCGCAGCCCCTGGCCCAGGTCCAGCAGTCCCTGGACAGCTTGTTGCCGCAGTTGCTGGAGCGCGCCCGTGGCTGAAGTCTTCCCCTGGCAGGACAGCCTCTGGCAGCAATTGGCGGGGCGTACTCAGCATGCCCATGCCTACCTGTTGCATGGCCCGGCGGGTATCGGCAAGCGGGCCCTGGCCGAGCGGCTGATGGCGCGCTTGCTGTGCCAGCGCCCGGAAGGCCTGGACGCCTGTGGTCAATGCAAGTCCTGCCTGTTGCTGCTGGCCGGCAGCCACCCGGACAACTACGTGCTGGAGCCGGAGGAAGCGGACAAGGCGATCAAGGTCGACCAGGTCCGCGAACTGGTGAGCTTCGTGGTCCAGACCGCCCAGTTGGGGGGGCGCAAGGTTGTGCTGATCGAGCCGGTGGAGTCGATGAATATCAACGCCGCCAACGCCCTGCTCAAGAGTCTCGAGGAGCCTTCCGGCAACACTGTGCTGTTGCTGGTAAGCCACCAGCCCAGCCGGTTGTTGCCCACGATCAAGAGCCGTTGCGTGCAGCAGGCCTGCCCGCTGCCCAGCGAGGCCATGAGCCTTGAGTGGCTGGCCCAGGCCCTGCCTGATTGCTCCGAGGAGGAGCGGGTGGAGCTCTTGACCCTGGCTGCCGGTTCGCCGCTGGCAGCGGTCAGCCTGCAGGCCCAGGGTGTTCGCGAGCAGCGGGCGCAGGTGGTGGAAGGGGTGAAGAAGCTGCTGAAACAGCAACAGTCGCCCACGCAACTGGCCGAATCCTGGAGTGCCATTCCCCTGTTGCTGCTGTTCGACTGGTTCTGCGACTGGTCGAACCTGGTCCTGCGCTATCAACTGACCCAGGATGAGCAGGGACTGGGCCTGCAAGACATGCGCAAGGTGCTGCAATACCTGGCGCAGAAGTCCGCCCAGGCCAAGGTGCTGAACATCCAGGACTGGATCCTGGCCCAGCGCCAGAAGGTCCTGAGCAAGGCCAACCTCAACCGCGTGCTGTTGCTGGAAGCCTTGCTGGTGCAGTGGGCGGCCCTGCCTACCCAGAATTGACCCGCAGCGCCGCCTAGACTCAGCGTTGTTTCCGCCCGGGCGCCATAACCCGGGCCTTTCATTGATCGGATGTAGTTGTAGCCTCCTATGCTCGTAGATTCCCATTGCCACCTTGACCGCCTCGACCTCGCCGCTCATGACGGCTCCCTGGATACCGCGCTGGCTGCTGCCCGCCAGCGGGGGGTAGGGCACTTCTTGTGCATCGGTGTCAGCGCCGACAACGCGGCGGACGTCAAGGCCCTGGCCGATCGTTATGACGATGTCGACTGCTCGGTGGGCGTGCATCCGCTGGATGTGCAGCCCGGCGCAGCGCCGGCCCTGGACTGGCTGCTGGATGAACTGAATCACCCCCGGGTAGTGGCCATTGGCGAGACTGGCCTGGACTATCACTACGAGCCGGAAGCCGCCGAGCTGCAGCAGGAATCCTTCCGCCTGCACCTGCAGGCCGCCCAGCAGACCGGCAAGCCGGTGGTGGTGCACACCCGCGGCGCCCGCGCCGACACCCTGGCACTGCTGCGCGAGGCGGCATTGCCCAATGCCGGTGTGCTGCATTGCTTCACCGAAGACTGGGAAATGGCCAAGGCGGCCCTGGACCTGGGTTTCTATATTTCCCTCTCGGGGATTGTCACCTTCCGCAATGCCGATGCCCTGCGGGACGTGGCCCGACAGGTGCCGGCCGACCGCCTGCTGGTGGAGACTGATTCGCCTTACCTGGCGCCGATCCCCTATCGTGGCAAGCCCAACCTGCCGCAGTACGTGCGCGAGGTGGCGGAGTTCCTGGCGATGCTGCGGGGCGAAAGCTATGAAGCCTTTGCCCAGCAGACCACGGCCAACTTCAAACGCCTGTTCCCCTTGGCGCGGGTCAAGGGCTGAGCCTGGGTCGCACGGTGCACTGGCGCTGAATTGCGGGCAAAAAAAACCCGGGTTCTGGGGGGTGAATCCGGGTTAAGACCATTAGGAGTAAAACTAAGGCACGCGGTCCTTCGGTACCTTGATCGGCGTTTCACTTGGGGGAGATGTCCCGCCGACAGTTGAAGTATTGATCACTATTGCATTCAGTCCAGTTGCCCCTGCTCGTTTTTTAAACAAATTTGGAATACTCGCGCTTCGCTTGAGTTCTCATTTGGGTTGCCTGTATCGCAGTTTTCGACGCGATCGCTGAATATCACCTGATTTTTAGCCGATAAGACTAAAAATAGCCGAATTTTCCTGAAAGTTGCCTACATAATCTGTTGCAGTTTGCTGTACCTGCCCGGCTGGCAGTTATCAACACCATCGATACTTTCGGATTATTCTTCCGCTCTTCTAGGGCTTCTCTGATGCTGTGGGACGGCAGTTGCATTGGCCCCCCGCTGAGCGACGAATCAGCCGGGCAATGATGGAATTGCGACTTATCGAGGTCTTTGCGTCGCACGCAGGGCGTGGGGCAATCCAGGGTGCTGGGTGCGGGAAAAACCAGACTTCGCGGTCTGATCCGGAGCTTGGCGGCTGTGGAAGTTTGCTATTTGAACCCTGGCCCCGCCCCGTATTCACGGGATTTCCCTGGCTTTTGGCGCCTGTCTGGAAGGTTCTGACGGGGCGGCTTTTGCGCCAGAAACACCAGCAACGATGGATGATCCGTGCATTTTGGCGCAAGTTAGGCATAATACGCGGCTTCGATTTTGACCCCGAACAGACCTTTTCTTATGCAGAAAGAACCTCGTAAGGTCCGTGAGTTTCGTCGCCGCGAGCAAGAAATTCTCGATACCGCGCTCAAGCTGTTCCTCGAACAAGGTGAAGACAGTGTCACCGTCGAGATGATTGCGGATGCCGTGGGTATCGGCAAAGGGACCATCTATAAGCATTTCAAGTCCAAGGCGGAGATCTACCTGCGCCTGATGCTCGACTACGAGCGCGACCTGAACGAGCTGCTGCACTCGGCCGACGTCGACAAGGACAAGGAAGCCCTGTCCCGGGCCTACTTCGAATTCCGCATGCGGGACCCGCAGCGCTATCGGTTGTTCGACCGCCTGGAAGAGAAGGTGGTCAAGGGCAACCAGGTGCCGGAGATGGTCGAGGAACTGCACAAGATCCGCGCGTCCAACTTCGAGCGCCTGACCCTGCTGATCAAGGGTCGCATCAGTGAAGGCAAGCTTGAAGACGTGCCGCCGTACTTCCACTACTGTGCCTCGTGGGCGCTGGTGCATGGTGCGGTTGCGCTGTACCACTCGCCGTTCTGGAGCAATGTGCTGGAAGATCAGGAAGGCTTCTTCCAGTTCCTGATGGATATCGGTGTGCGCATGGGCAACAAGCGCAAGCGCGACCCCGACACCTCGAACAGCTAAGGCATTCAGCCGCTGTATTGCGCCATCGACAAACTGTATGGCGCAGTGCCCGAGGAATATACTCAGGCATGGGACTTGCCAAAACCTGATTTTTTGGTCAGGTTTTGCCCGGTTCTCCCTTCCTACGCCGGAGTCATCCATGATCGTTGATCGTCAAGGCAGGCGCTTTCGCAACTTGCGGATCAGTCTGACGTCTGCCTGCAACTACGCCTGTACCTACTGCGTGCCCAACGGCAAGCGGCTGGTGGCTGCCCAGGACGAGTTGTCGGCCGAGGCAATGGCTCGCGGCGTGGCGTACCTAATTGAGGCGGCGGGCATCGAGCGCTTGCGCATCACCGGTGGCGAACCCCTGGTCAGTCCCAAGCTGGAAGCCTTCATGGGCGCGGTGGGGCGCATGGGGCTGGAGGACATCAGCCTGACCACCAATGGCCAATTGCTTGCGCGCAAGCTGCCGTTGCTGGTGGAGGCCGGTATCCGGCGGATCAACGTTTCCCTCGATACCCTGGATGCGACGGCTTTTCGCAGCATTGCCCGTGGCGGCGACCTGGCCTCGGTGCTCGATGGCATGCAGCAAGCCCGCAGTGCCGGTTTGAAGATCAAGGTCAACATGGTGCCGTTGCGCGGGCAGAACCTGGATCAGGTGATGCCGTTGCTGGATTACTGCCTGGAACGGGGTTACGAGTTGCGTTTCATCGAGCTGATGCGCATGGGCCACCTGGCCAATGATGGCAACGCTTTCCTGCAGCAGTTTGTCAGCCTGCAACAGTTGCTGGACCTGATCGGCCAGCGCTACGAATACCTTCAGGCCGATGCGCCGGTGGATGCCACCGCGGTGCGCTACGCCATTCCCGGGCACGGTCATTTCGGCGTGATCGCCAACGAAAGCGTGCCGTTCTGCCGCACCTGCTCGCGTTTGCGGCTGTCCTCCACGGGCTGGCTACACGGCTGCCTTTCTTCGAGCAATCGTCACTATGTCGGCGACTTGCTGGACAAGCCGCGCCATCAGGCTCTGCCGGCCTTGCAGCGGCTGCTGGTCAAGGCCTTGGGGGACAAGCAGGAACTGGCCTTTTCCGGTGGAGCCACGGTGATGAAGATCATTGGCGGTTGAGGCGCTTTGCCGACGAATTCCCTTCCTTGGCGGAGCTGGCGCGGAAGCTGCATCCCGTGGCCATTCGCCGGTTTTCCGTCACCGGATTTTGGAGGGTAGGATGCGTAGCCTGGTTTTGCTGCTGGCCTTTTTGGCACTCGGCGGCTGCATGAATGTCAGTGATATGGGCGAAGGGGTGCGCTATCACCTGAGCGATGCGGGGGTGCTCGATCACAGTGATACACGTCGCACCAGCTCGTTCCGCATTCAGCCGGATTCGTTCATTTTTATTGCCCAGGGGCATTTCGTACCGCCGGGTGGCGCTTATCCGCGGCCCAACGTGGTAGCCGAGGAAGCCTTCAACGGCTTTGTCGAGTATTTCCCCATGGTGCGTCGGGCCAAGGCGCCCGAGGGCCTGAATGAAGCCATGGCCGAAGCCCGGGAAGCGGGGGCGCACTATCTGCTCTACGCCCGTTTCGCCAAGGCCGATGACCGTATCGGTAACTCTGACGAGTGGCTGGATCAGGAAGCCGTGGACCGCCTGGGGGTGGATACCAGTACCATCCAGATCATGTTGATCGAAACCAGTACCCAGTACCTGATCGATTCCGCGCGGATTCGCAGCCGTGGCGGTTTACTGACGTTCCACGACAACAAGCCACAGGATCTGCTTGGTCCGCCGTTGCAGCAATACGCGCGCGGCCTGCTGGGCCTGAGCGACTGATTGATTGAGGGAGGAGAGCGGTATGAGTGGTCCAGGCAAGGCCAACGACCTGTTGGCGCAGATTCCCAAGGCTGAAAAAGGCCTGCCGCCGGTCCACCTGTGGAACCCCGACTTCTGCGGCGATATCGACATGCGCATCGCCCGCGACGGTACCTGGTATTACCTGGGTACGCCGATCGGCCGCAAACCCATGGTCAAGCTGTTCTCCACCATCATTCGCCGCGATGGCGATGACTATTTCCTCATCACTCCGGTGGAGAAGGTCGGCATCAAGGTCGACGATGCACCCTTCGTCGCCGTGACCCTGGAGGTCGAAGGGCAGGGCGAGGCTCAGGTGCTGCGCTTTTCTACCAACGTCGAGGAGCAGGTGCTCGCCAATGACGAGCACCCGCTGCGGGTGGTGATCGACACCCTGACCCAGGAACCGGCGCCTTACATCCTGGTTCGACACAATCTTGAAGCGCTGATCCATCGCAACGTCTTCTACCAACTGGTGGAGCTGGCGCAGACCCGCCAGATCGACGGCCAGAATTGGCTGGGGGTGTGGAGTTGCGGGGTGTTCTTTCCCATTGGTCTTGAACCCTGACGGGCGTTTCAGACGGCTGTAAGAAGATATTTCTTGCTCTGGCTCGGGCCTTTCATGTATCAAGCCGGACATGATCAAACGTGTCCGATTCGATAAGAAAACAAGGGTGGTCGACGAGTTGATCCGGCGTATTGAAAGCGGTCTGTTGGAGGACGGCTTTCAGCTGCCGGGCGAGCATCAGTTGGCCGAAGAATTCGGTGTCAGCCGCGGCACCTTGCGCGAGGCCCTGGCCGAGCTCAAGCGACGCAACTACATCGCCACGCAAAGCGGCGTAGGCTCCATCGTCACCTTCGACGGTGTTGCCCTGGATCAGCATCATGGCTGGGCCCAGGCCCTGGCCGACAGCGGTGCGCTGGTCAACACCGAGGTGCTGCGCCTGGAAGCGATCCAGCGCCCGGACCTCAAGCATCGCCTGGGCACCGACCAGTTCATCGCCCTCGATCGCCGGCGCCGCAGCACCGATGGCCGGGTGCTGTCCCTGGAGCGCTCTCTGATCCCGGCTTCCGGCGAGCTGGAAGGCCTGCCTCGGGTCGGCCTGATCGATGATTCCCTGACCATTACCCTGGCCGCCTACGGCTATATCGGTGAGCGCGGCGATCAGTGGATCGGCGCCGAGCCCTTGAATGCTGAAGATGCCCAATTGCTCGGACGTGCTCCGGGCGAAGTCTTCCTCAAGGCCCTGCGTACCACCTACGACCGCCAGGGGCGCTTTATGGAGCAGGTCGAAAGCCTGCTGGACCCGCAGCATTTTCGCATGCACCTGCAGTTCGGAGAGCCGCGGTGAATGCATTGCAGCGCGCCCTGGGCGCCTTCTACGGGCTAGCCCTGGGCGATGCGCTGGGCATGCCGACCCAATCCTTGAGCCGGGAACAGATCCAGCAGCGCTTCGGCGTCATCCGCACCCTGGAGGACGCCGGCCCGGACCAGCCGATTGCCGCGAACATGCCCCGGGGCTCCGTTACCGACGATACTGAGCAGGCGATCCTGGTGGCTCGCCTGTTGGTCCGGGGGCAAGGCCGGATTGCTCCGGCGGCCCTGGCCCAGAGCCTGATCGAGTGGGAGGCGCAGATGCAGGCCAAGGGTTCCCAGGATCTGCTGGGGCCTTCCACCAAACGCGCCATTGAAATGATCCTCGCCGGGGAGTCCGTGGAGGAGGCGGGCCGCTATGGCACCACCAATGGCGCTGCCATGCGCATCACGCCGGTGGGCATCGCCGCCGATGTGGCTCGGCCCGAGACGTTTCTGCAGGCAGTGGTCGAGGCCTGCCAGGTGACGCACAACACCAGCCTGGGAATTGCCAGCGCGGCGGCGGTGGCGGCGGTGGTGTCCGCCGGAATCAACGGCCTGCCTCTGGCCGAAGCCTTGGCACTTGGTGTGCAGGTCGCCCGCCAGGCCCAGGCCCAGGGGCACTGGGTAGCGGGTGCCACCATCGGTGCTCGCTTGGACTGGACCAGCACCCTGCGTGTCGACGGCGACCGGGAAGGTTTTGCGCGGATGCTCTACGAGCTGATCGGCACCTCGGTGGCTTCCCAGGAGTCGGTGGTGGTGAGTTTCGCCCTGGCCCGACAAGTGGCCCTGGGGCAATTGCCGGCCTTCGAGGCACTGTGCATGGCCGCGGGCCTTGGGGGCGACACCGACACTATCGCGGCGATTCTCGGTGCCATGCTCGGCGCTTGCCTGGGGATGGAGATCTGGCCTGGCGAACTGATCGAGCAGGTGCGAAAGGTCAATGAGCTGGACCTGCAGCCTCTGGTGGAACAGCTGCTGGCGCTGCGTTGAGCCGCCTTTAAGGTACAGGCCGTGGTGTGCGGTCATATTGCCGATCGCTATGGAAAGCTATGACACGGCCAGGAATGCCGGGATGTTCTGTGACTTCCGAAATTGCCCAATACCCCTAACAACGGCAACAGGAGTTTTATCATGAGTTCATCCACGGCCGGATCAGGCGCCGGGCAACTGGAAACCCGCGGTATCGAGCCGGTTCCCGAGGCAGAGTGCGACGGGCACCCGCTGCAGCTGTTCTGGGTCTGGTTCGCGGCCAACATCAGTATTCTCGGCCTGCCCCTGGGGGCGACTCTGGTGGCGTTTCGCGGTTTGTCGATCTGGCAGGTGCTGCTGGTGGCCATCCTGGGGTCGGTGGGGTCTTTCGCCGTGGTCGGCCTGATCTCGGTAGCGGGTCGGCGCGGGCGGGCGCCGAGCCTGACCCTGTCCCGGGCAATCTTCGGGGTGCGGGGCAATATCGGCCCGACCCTGGTGTCGATGCTGTCACGGGTTGGCTGGGAGACGGTCAATACCACTACGGCGGCCTTTGTCCTGCTGTCCCTGAGCTCGATCCTGTTCCAGACCCCGGCCTCGGCTAAGGATGCGCCGCTGCTGACCCTGCTGTTCATCGGCATCTTCGTGCTGATGACCCTGAGCGTCTCCGGCCTGGGCCACGCCACCTTGCTGGTCATCCAGAAGTGGGCCACCTACGGCTTTGGTGCCCTGAACGTGCTGGTGGGCGGTTTCCTCTGCGCCACCATCGACTGGGCGGCGGTCTTCAATGCCGCGCCGGCCCCCATGAGCGCGATGATCATCGGCGTCGGCACCATGGCCGCCGGGACCGGGATTGGCTGGGCCAGTTCCGGGGCCGATATGTCGCGTTATCAGCACCGTTCGGTAACGGCCGGGCGCCTGGTGGCTTCGGCGGCGTTTGGCGCCGGCATTCCGCTGGTGTTGCTGATTACCCTGGGCGGGTTGCTGTCGGTGGGCAACGATCACCTGGCCTCGGCAGTGGACCCGATCATCGCGATCCGCGACATGCTGCCGACCTGGATGGCGGTGCCCTACCTGGTCGCGGCCTTTGGCGGCCTGCTGCTGTCCAACAACCTCTCTGTGTATTCCGCCGGCCTCACCGCGCTGACCCTGGGCCTCAAGGTCAAGCGGGTCTATGCGGTGCTGGTGGATATCGTGGCGATCTTCCTCGGCTCGATCTATTTCATGCTGATTGCCGACAGCTTCTATGGCCCTTTCATCAGCTTCATCTCCCTGCTGGCGGTGCCGATCACCGCCTGGGTGGGGATCTTCGTGGTGGACCTGATCCATCGTCATCACTACAGCGCCGATGATCTGCTCAATGTCGGCCCGAGCAGCGCCTACTGGTACCGGGGCGGCATCGAATGGCGAGCCTTTGGCGCCTGGGTGCTGGCGATTGTGCTGGGCTTCTGTTTCACCACCATCGGCACCACTGCCGAGGACGTCTGGTTCACCGGGCCCCTGGCCGATTCCTGGCTGGGGCATAACGGCCTGGGCTGGATCGTCACCTTCCTGGTGGCCGGCGGCGGTTACGCTCTACTGGGCGGTGCCCGGGACAGGCGCGCGGCCTTTGTCGAGAACGTCAATGCCTAGGTTGCTGCACACTGGCCAGGTGATAGTCGACCTGGTGATGGCGGTAGAGCGCCTGCCGGCCTCCGGAGGCGATGTGCTCGCGCAATCCGCGGGCTTCGAGGCCGGTGGCGGCTTCAACGTGATGGCCGCCGCGGCGCGCAACGGGTTGCCGGTGGTCTACCTCGGGCGCCATGGGCAGGGGCGCTTTGGCGACCTGGCGCGGGCGGCGATGCAGGACGAAGGCATACAGATGAGCCTGGAGCCCGGCGGGGGGGCTGATACCGGTCTGTGCGTGGCCCTGACCGAAGCCTCTGCTGAACGCACCTTCATTTCCCATATCGGCGCCGAGGGCGAATTGTCGGCCGAGGATCTGGCCCGGGTCCGGGTGGAGGCAGGGGATTACCTCTATGTCAGCGGCTACAGCCTGTTGCAGGAGTGCAAGGCACGGGCCCTGCTGGACTGGTTGCTGGCGCTGCCTCGTTCGATCCCATTGATGTTCGACCCGGGGCCGTTGGCCGGTTCGGCAGATTCACCCTTGATGGCGGCGCTGTTGCCGCGGATCGATATCTGGAGCAGCAACCGCGCCGAAGCATTGCAATTGACCAGTACTTCAGAGATTGCCCAGGCGCTAGCGCAGCTCGAAAGCTGGTTGTCACCTGCGGCGTTGCTGGTGCTGCGTGATGGCCCCCGCGGCTGTTGGGTCAGCCGCCAGGGGCAGGCGGTGCAGGTGCCGGGGTTCAAGGTGGAGGCGGTGGACAGCAACGGTGCCGGCGATGCCCACGCCGGGGTCTTGGTCGCCGGGCTCGCAGCGGGCCTTGAGCCGCTGATGGCGGCTCGTCGGGCCAACGCCGCGGCGGCGATTGCCGTCACCCGGCGTGGCCCGGCCACCGCTCCGGGCAGTGCCGAAGTGGATGCCTTGCTGGCGCGCGGCTGAGTCAGGGGCGAGCAGCTGGCCGCCGGTCAGGCGGCCTTGCTCAAGGCTTCGATCAGCTCCTGCTTGCGCATGCGCGAGCGTCCCGGAATCTTCTTCGCCCGAGCTTCGCGCATCAGACTGTCCTTGCTCTGGGTGCCCAGGGACGCCGCGCTGTTGCGGGCATGCCCGTGGCGCGTGGCCACAGCGCGCCGGGCCGACTCGCTGCGGGCCCGGGCCTTGTCTGCCGGGCTTTTGTCCCGACCGGAGCCACCCGCCCTTTCACCGCCGCCGGACTGCTTGTTCACCGTGGCCCAGGCCCGTGCTTCGGCCTGCTCCGGCGAGAGCCCGCGTTCTTCGTAGCTGGCTTCGATGGCCGCGGCCTTGCGGCGCTGGGCCAGGGTGTATTTGGCTTTGCTTCCTCGAGTCATGACATCTCTCCTCAAGGCCCTGGCGCACAGGGCCTGCTGGATTGAACCGGCGGTTACTGGCTGCTGCCTTCAGAACCTGAGCCGCCGGTGGTGGTTTTCGAGCCGGTACCGGTCTTGCCACTGTCGGGTGTGCTGGAGTCCATGGTGCCGACACCGCCCTGGCGGCCGTTGTCGTTGCCCTGAATGCGCGGGTCGGTCCCGGTCGCCGGTGGCAATGAGCCTTCGTCCATGGCCGGTGGGTTGATGTTGATCTTCGGCGTGCCCTGGGTGGCCGGGGATTTCGGGCCTTCAACCGGGTTGGTCGGGCCGGTGGCGCCGGCCAGGGCAGCAGTGGACAGCAGCCCGGCCAGGGCCAGGGCGCAGAGTTGGACCTTGATCATGGTGTCGCCTCCATTCGTTAGAGTCGTTACCTGATATTGGTCCGCTGCCGGGGCCGGTTGGTGCCTGATGATCGACGAACGGTGTTATGCACCGGCTGCCATACGCCAGTGGCCCAGGCGCCGCCAGCCCAGGCGGCCAAGGCTGATCAGCCAGTTCAGCAACGCCACGCCGAGCACCGTGAACAGCAGCGCCTGGATGCCGGCTTCGACGATGATCCGCCCGGCCAGCCAGGGAAAACCGAAGACCCCGATGAAGTACGACAGGCTGAACAGCAGCAACGCCAGGGAGGTGCAGCCGGCTGGCGCTTCGTTGGCCACCAGGCCGTTGATCACCGAGTAGGTCAGGCCATAGCCCACCCCCAGGGTCACGGCAGCCAGCAGGTAGCTGGCGCTGCTGTCGACAGCAAATAAAAAGAGCAGGATCGACACCAGCATCAGCCCCGAGAGCAGGCAGGCAGCACGATAGGGATCGCGCTTGACCACGATACCTGCGATCAGCAGGCGGCTGGCGATGGCGGCGCTCATGAAGCCGAGGAAGAACAGCGAGTAGTCGACGCCGCGGGAGGAGCCGTAGCTGGTCTGGAAGCTCGACAGGCCGCCGAATACGCAACCTCCCAGGCCCACCATGAGAATCGGCCAGACGGCGCGGGAGGACAGCACCTGCGCGGTGCCAGCCCAGGTGATGCTAGCCGCCGCGGTGCCCAGGTGGTTGGCCTGCTGGCGCAGCCGGCCGCCCAGCCGCCAGAAGATCAGCACACCCAGCAGGCTGGCACCGGCGGCGATCAGAAAGGCGCTGGTCAGTGGGTAGCCCAGGGCACTGGCCAGGCGCCCCAGTAAGGGGCCGGAGCCGATGCCGGTCATCATGCTGCCCGACAGCAATGCGAAGTAGCGGGCCCGTTGCGCGGGCTCTACCAGCATCGCCACGATGATCGGCCCCAGGGTATAGAACACCCCCCAGCCCAGGCCCAGGGTCAGGCCGAAGAACAGCAGGCCGGGGCCGACCCCCGGGGTCAGGGCAAAGCCCAGGCTGGCCACCGCCAGCAGGCAGCCGAACACTGCCACCGAGCGCGCGGCGCCGAGGCGGTCCAAGAGGTGCCCGGAGCCGATCACCGCAACAAAGGTGCTGAGCATGGCTGTGGAAATCACCGTGCCGGCATCGTGTTCATTGCCGCCACGGCTGCCGATCAGCAGCGCCAGGAGAAAGGTCGAACCGTAGGACAGCGACAGCAGGTAGCTGCCCAGGCAGAACAGGCCGAATAACGGGGCCGAGACCCGGGACTGCTGCGGGGTGCACGCCGACATGAAAGTGCCTCTTTATGCTTGAAGTTATGCCGGGCTTTCTAACATGGCGCCTCCCGGTGTTTGTTGTGTTCCTGCAGGCCTCAGGGTTAGTCGGCAGCGGAGTAAGTGCCGTGCGCAAGGAGCTGGGCCGGGGGGGCTTGGCATAAATGGTCGTGCATGTATTTCTGCTGCCGTTCTAATATGGCCGCCTGATTCCAACAAGAGAGCCGTCGATGACCTTAGAAATCCGTCCTGCACTGCCCAGCGATGCCCCGCAGATTCTTGCGTTCATCACCGAACTTGCCGATTACGAGCGGGCCCGCCATGAAGTGATCGCCAGTGTCGCCGATATCGAACGCAGCCTGTTCAGCGAGGGGGCCACGGCCCATGGCCTGATCTGCCTGCGCGAAGGCGTGCCGATCGGCTTTGCGGTGTTCTTCTTCAGTTATTCCACTTGGCTGGGCAGCAATTGCCTGTACCTGGAGGACCTTTACATCACTCCGGAACAACGGGGCGGCGGGGCGGGCAAGCAACTGCTGCGGCATCTGGCGCAGATCGCCTGTGACAATGATTGCGGGCGCTTCGAATGGAGCGTGCTGGAGTGGAACGAGCCGGCGATCCAGTTCTACAAGTCCCTGGGCGCCCAGCCTCAGGAGGAATGGGTCAAGTACCGCATGGATGGTGAAGTGCTGCGCGCCTTTGCTCGCGGCTGACGCTAGCTTGCTCGTGGAGGAGCCGGAGTGCCGGCGAAGGCGCACGCCATCGGCGCCCCCGGCGACAAACCATGCTTTGACGGTGTCGAGAATCAGCCTTTCAAGGTTGCCATGTCGATCACGAAGCGGTACTTCACATCACCCTTGATCATGCGCTCGTAGGCTTGATTGATCTGGCGGATGTCGAGCATTTCGATATCGCAGGTGATGCCGTGCTCGGCGCAGAAGTCCAGTACTTCCTGGGTCTCGGCAATGCCGCCGATCAGCGAACCGGCCAGCACCCGGCGGCTCATCACCAGCTTGCCGGCGTGCAGCGCCGGGTCCACCGGTTCGATCAGGCCCACCAGGATATGCACGCCATCGAAGCGCAGTGTGTCGAGGTAGGGGTTGAGGTCGTGGGGCACCGGGATGGTGTCCAGGAGAAAGTCGAAGTGCCCGGCCACCGACTGCATCTGCGCCGCGTCGGTGGATACGATCACATGGTCGGCACCCTGGCGGCGGGCTTCTTCGGCCTTGCTCGCGGAGCGGGTGAACAGGGTCACTTCGGCGCCCAGGGCCTTGGCGAACTTGATGCCCATGTGGCCCAGGCCGCCCATGCCGAGAATCCCTACCTTGTCACCGGGCTTGACCCCGTAATGCTTGAGTGGCGAGTAGGTGGTGATACCGGCGCAGAGGATTGGCGCGGCGCTGGCCAAGTCGAGTTTCTCCGGAATGCGCACCACAAAGTGCTCGCTGACCACGATGCTGTCGGAGTAGCCGCCCATGGTGTTGCTGCCATCGACCCGGTCCGGGGTGGCGTAGGTCATGGTCGGGCCTTGCAGGCAGTATTGCTCCAGGTCGGCGGCGCAGGCCTCGCAGTGGCGGCAGGAATCCACCATGCAACCAACGCCCACCAGGTCTCCGACCTTGTGCTTGCTGACGTTGGCGCCGACGGCTGTGACCTTGCCGACGATCTCGTGGCCCGGCATCAGCGGGTACACGGCGATGCCCCATTCGTTGCGGGCCTGGTGGATGTCGGAGTGGCAGACGCCGCAGTAGAGGATCTCGATGGCGACGTCGTCCGCACGTGGACTGCGGCGCTGGAAGCTCATGGGGGCGAGGGGAGTGGTGGCCGATTGGGCGGCATAACCGATGGCGGTGTACATGGTGGACCTCGCAAAAGCATTGACGATTGAGGCGTGGCATTCTCGGCGTCGGGCCCTGGGCCAACCATGGCGATTCCTCGGCATGTCATGCCTATTCCTCCGGCATTGGCGGTTTTCACGCGGCATTGGCGTACAGACCTGCGATGATGTTTCCATCCCTTTTTCCGTGAAGTTTTCCCCATGCTGCTGACCCGCCATCTGGACGCCAACGCCACCCTGGTCTCGCTGATCCAGCCCCTTGCCAACCGTGACGGTTTCGTTGCCACCGCCTTGCCCGGGGTCCAGGTGCTGCGGGCCAGTTGCGACGTGGCGCGGGGCCCGCAGATCTATGAGCCGAGCCTGATGATCATTGCCCAGGGCAGCAAGCTGGCCTACCTGGGCACGCGAACCCTGGAATACGGTGCCGGGCATTACCTGATCCAGGCCTTGTCGGTGCCCTTCGAGTGCGAAACCTTCGCCTTGCCCGATGCGCCGCTGCTGGGGGTTTCCATCGCCATCGACCGGGCGGTGTTGAGCGAGCTGGTGCTGGCCATGGGCGTCACCGAAGGCCGGGCGGCTTCGGCGCAGACCCTGGAGTCGATGACCTCGGCTGTGCTCGACGACGCCATGCGTGGTTGCGTGGAACGCCTGTTGCGCTGCCTGCACGATCCTCTGGAGTGCAAGGTCATGGGCCCTTCACGGGTGCGCGAGTTGCTCTTTGCCGCTTTGCGCGGGCCCCAGGCCGATGCGCTGCGGGCGCTGGTGGAGCAGCAGGGGCAGTTCGCCCGGGTTGCGGCTTCGCTCAATCACCTGCACGAGCACTACACCGAGCCGTTGAACGTCGAGACCCTGGCCCGCTGCGCCAACATGAGCACCTCGACCTTCCACGAGCATTTCAAGCGCAGCACCCTGTTGTCGCCGGTGCAGTACCTCAAGCGCCTGCGCCTGCTCAAGGCCCAGCAGTTGCTGTTGGGAGAGGGGCTGGGCGTGGCCCAGGTGGCTCATCGGGTGGGCTACCAGAGCACTTCGCAGTTCAGCCGCGAGTACAAGCGCTACTTCGAACGCAACCCGGGCGAAGAACGCGCCGCTTGAAAACACCGCGCCCCTTGTAGGAGCTGGCTTGCCAGCGAATGCGCCCTTGGGCCGGAGCAAGGCTTGGGGGCCTCTTCGCCGGCAAGCCGGCTCCTACAGGTGGCGGTGTCGCTGAATCCCGGGCATGAAAAAGGCCCCCATAAAGGGGGCCTTCTTTTATCGCACCGGCTTACATGTTCGGGTAAGTCGGGCCGCCGGCGCCTTCCGGAGTGACCCAGGTAATGTTCTGGGCCGGGTCCTTGATGTCGCAAGTCTTGCAGTGCACGCAGTTCTGCGCGTTGATCTGGAAGCGCTTCTCGCCATCTTCCTGGGTGATCACCTCATATACGCCGGCCGGGCAGTAACGCTGGGCAGGTTCGTCGTACAGTGGCAGGTTGCGGCTCAGCGGGATGCTCGGGTCGGTCAGCTTCAGGTGGCAAGGCTGTTCTTCTTCATGGTTGGTGCCGGAGATGAACACCGAGCTCAACTTGTCGAAGCTGAGTTTGCCGTCGGGTTTCGGGTAGTCGATCTTCACACAGTCCTTGGCCAGCTTCAGGCAGGCGTAGTCCGGCTTGGTGTCGTGCAGGGTGAACGGCAGTTTGCCGCCGAAGATATTCTGGTCCATCCAGTTGAAGCCCGCGCCGATGATCGGGCCGAACTTGTGCATGGCCGGGCCGAAGTTGCGGCTGGCGAACAGCTCCTCATACAGCCAGCTGGCCTTGAACGAATCGACGTAGCTCTTGAGTTCGTCGGCGCCTTCGGAACCGGCGAACAGCGAGTCGGCTACCGCATCGGCGGCCAGCATGCCGGACTTCATGGCGGTGTGGCTGCCCTTGATCTTGGCGAAGTTCAGGGTGCCAAGGTCGCAGCCGATCAGCGCGCCACCCTTGAACACCATCTTCGGCAGTGAGTTCAGGCCGCCCTTGCAGATGGCGCGGGCGCCGTAGCTGACGCGCTTGCCGCCTTCCAGATACTGCTTGAGCACCGGGTGATGCTTGAGGCGCTGGAACTCGTCGAACGGCGACAGGTAAGTGTTGGCGTAGGACAGGTCGACGATCAGGCCCACTACTACCTGGTTGTTTTCCAGGTGATAGAGGAAGGAGCCGCCAGTGTTCTCGTTGCTCATGATATCCAGCGGCCAGCCGGCGGTGTGCACCACCAGGCCAGGCTGGTGCTTGGCCGGGTCGATTTCCCAGATTTCCTTGAGGCCGATGCCGTAGTGCTGGGCGTCGGCGTCGCTGTCCAGGTTGAACTGCTTGATCAGTTGCTTGCCGATATGGCCACGGCAGCCTTCGGCGAACAGGGTGTATTTGCCGCGCAGTTCCATGCCGGGGGTGTACATGCCCTCTTTCGGCTGGCCTTCACGGTCGACACCCATGTCGCCGGTAAGAATCCCGCGGACTACGCCGTTTTCGTCGATCAGGGCTTCCTGGGCGGCAAAGCCCGGGTAGATTTCAACGCCCAGGTTCTCGGCCTGCTGGGCCAGCCAGCGGCACAGATTGCCCAGGGAAATGATGTAGTTGCCTTCGTTGTGCATGGTCTTGGGCACAAAGAAGTCTGGAACCTTGGTGGAGGTTTCGCCGCTGCGCAGGACATAGATGTCGTCGCGGGTGACCGGGGTGTTGAGCGGGGCGCCCAGTTCCTTCCAGTCCGGGAACAATTCATTCAGGGCCCGTGGTTCGAACACGGCACCGGAAAGGATGTGAGCACCGACTTCGGAGCCTTTTTCAACCACGCAGACGCTGATTTCCTTCCCGGCTTCAGCGGCCTTCTGCTTAAGGCGGCAAGCGGCGGACAAGCCTGCGGGGCCGGCACCGACGATGACCACGTCGAATTCCATGTATTCGCGTTCCACTAGGCTATCTCCTACTCAAGGCTCAACGGTTTTTTCTAATTGGAGGTTTGGCGTTGCATCCCCGCTTTCTCCCATCGCGCATGGGGGGAGAAGGGGAGGACGGCCGACCTTTCTCTCTGGGCGGCGCATTATATCTACACCACTCTCAGCGTCCAATACAAACGTTTGTTTGAATTTGCCGCAGCCCAGATAAATCAAAGAAGCGCGGCTTATAAACGGCTATTTTGCCGTATTGACCGGAAAAGGCGTTCCGGTCAAGATACGGTCGGTTTTGCGCTCGCCGTAGGCTGACTGTTGGTTTCAAGAGCACCTCTAAAGACAGGGCAAAGGCAGTAAAGGTGACGCGCGCGCAGCTTGAAAGTGCGCAGTCTACACGCCGCGATAATGAATGACTCGTCGGTCACCACTGACGAACGGTCATCACCCCGTGAGCAAGGTCAACCTTTTTGTGCGCCAGCGTTTTTGGAGGTGCCCTTGTGCCGATGAGCATCAACCGCCAGGTTCTCGCCTAGGCGACTTTCTTTTCACCGGAGAGTAACGAGGAATCCATGAAGGTTCTTGTAGCTGTCAAACGAGTGGTCGACTATAACGTCAAGGTTCGCGTCAAAGCGGACAACTCCGGCGTCGACCTCGCCAACGTCAAGATGTCGATGAACCCTTTCTGCGAAATCGCAGTGGAAGAAGCCGTACGCCTGAAAGAGAAAGGTGTAGCGACTGAAATCGTCGTCGTCTCCATCGGTCCTGCTACTGCTCAAGAGCAACTGCGTACCGCCCTGGCACTGGGTGCCGATCGCGCGATCCTCGTCGAGTCCGCTGAAGAGTTGAACTCTCTGGCCGTGGCCAAGCTGCTCAAGGCCGTGGTCGACAAGGAACAGCCACAGTTGGTGATCCTCGGCAAACAGGCCATCGATAGCGACAACAACCAGACCGGCCAGATGCTGGCAGCCCTGAGCGGCTACGCTCAAGGCACCTTCGCCTCCAAGGTCGAAGTGTCCGGCGACAAGGTCAACGTCACCCGTGAAATCGACGGCGGCCTGCAGACCGTTGCGCTGAACCTGCCAGCCATCGTCACCACCGACCTGCGTTTGAACGAGCCGCGCTACGCGTCTTTGCCAAACATCATGAAAGCCAAGAAGAAGCCGCTTGAAACGCTGACTCCTGATGCTTTGGGCGTTTCCACCGCCTCCACCAACAAGACCCTGAAAGTCGAAGCGCCGGCTGCACGCAGCGCGGGCATCAAGGTCAAGTCGGTGGCTGAACTGGTCGAGAAACTGAAAAACGAAGCGAAGGTAATCTGATCATGACTATCTTGGTAATCGCCGAACACGATAACAAGGCGCTGGCTCCGGCCACCCTGAACACCGTTGCCGCCGCCGCCAAAATCGGTGGTGACGTGCATGTACTGGTAGCCGGCCAGGGCGTTGGCGCCGTGGCTGAAGCCGCGGCCAAGATTGCTGGCGTGGCCAAAGTGCTGGTGGCCGACAACGCCGCCTACGCTCACCAGCTGCCGGAAAACGTTGCGCCGCTGGTGGCCGAACTGGGCGCTGGCTACAGCCACATCCTGGCTGCCGCTACTTCCAACGGCAAAAACATCCTGCCGCGGGTTGCCGCTCAGCTGGACGTTGACCAGATCTCCGAAATCATCTCGGTAGAAAGCGCTGATACCTTCAAGCGTCCGATCTATGCCGGTAACGCCATCGCTACCGTGCAGTCCTCGGCTGCGGTAAAAGTCATCACCGTACGTGCCACCGGTTTCGACGCCGTTGCCGCTGAAGGTGGTTCGGCTGCAGTCGAAACCGTGGGCGCCGCTCACGATGCCGGCAAGTCGAGCTTTGTTGGCGAAGAGCTGGCCAAGTCCGATCGCCCTGAACTGACCGCAGCCAAGATCGTCGTTTCCGGCGGCCGCGGCATGCAGAACGGCGACAACTTCAAGCACCTGTATGCCCTGGCCGACAAGCTGGGCGCTGCTGTCGGCGCGTCCCGCGCTGCGGTGGACGCAGGTTTTGTGCCCAACGACATGCAGGTCGGCCAGACCGGCAAGATCGTTGCGCCACAGCTGTACATCGCCGTCGGTATCTCCGGCGCGATCCAGCACCTGGCGGGCATGAAGGACTCCAAAGTGATCGTCGCGATCAACAAGGACGAAGAAGCGCCAATCTTCCAGGTAGCCGACTACGGCCTGGTAGCGGACTTGTTCGAAGCCGTACCTGAGTTGGAGAAGCTGGTCTAATCCGGCGTCTTCACTTATAAAGAGCCCGGCCTTTTGGCCGGGTTTTTTATGTGTGTTTTTTGCCGGGGGAGGGTTTCGCCATGGATCTGCGCCGCATGAGTGGCTGGTCAGTGCTGTTGGGCCTGACGTTGTTGCCATCGTTGTCGATGGCGGCGGGCAAGTGCGAGCGTCTGGTGGTCACTGGCAGCCCCGATGCACCGCCTTACCTGTGGCGTGACCCTCAGGACCCCAAGCACCTGATGGGTGCCAGCGCCGACCTGCTGCAGCTGGTAGCCGGGGAACTGGGACTGAAGGTCGAGGTGCTGTATGCCGGCAAGCGCTCCGAGGCGCTGGACGAGGTACGCACCGGGCGCATGGACCTGCTCGCCGATGCACCGCTGACCCTCAATGAGCTGGAATCGCTGGACTACATCCACCCGGCGCTGGTGCAGAACGACTATCTGGTCTGGACCCGCAAGGATTCGACCCTCAGCTACACCCAGCCGGGAGACCTGGCAGGCCATCCCGGCGCCGTGTCGGAAAAGGCCCGGCTGACTCAGCCCTTTGTCGCCATGGCCAAGGAGCATCTGCAACTCAAGCGCCTGCCGAATCTGACCCAGGTCTTCCAGACCTTGCTCCTGGGGGAGGTGGACTATGTGCTGGCGCCTCGCTACGCAGGCATGGCCATGGCCCAGACCCTGGGCATGACGGCGGATCTGGCGGCGTTTCCCCAGCCCATCGACAAACCGGGGCTGTTCCTTGCGCTGTCCCATAACTCCGCCTGCAATGACCCATGGTTGCGCGGACAGTTGGCCAAAAAGATGACAGAATTGCCCGCGTCCGGTCTGACGGAGACCTTGCTGCAGCGCAATCTGGAGCGCTGGAAGGCCCAGTTGCAGCAACCCGTCAGCAGCCCAAAACAGTAGGAATCTTGTGTGACTATTCGACCTCTTTTCGCCGCCATGGCTGTTCTAGCCATGGCGGGTTGTGCAACCGATCCGGCGCCCATCGAGCAGATGCGCCTCACCGCGCAGACGCTGGAGCAGGCCAAGGCCGTGGGGGCTTCTGCCGAGGACATGCCCGAGTTGAAACTGGCCGAAGACAAGTTCTCCCGGGCGCAGGGCAACATGCAGGATGAGTCCTACAAGAAAGCGCGGATGCGCGCCGAACAAGCCGAGCTGGATGCGCGCCTGGCCGAAGCCAAGGTCCTGACCCGCAAGAGCCAGGAACAGGTGAATGCACTCAATACCCGCATCACTCGCCTGCGCAAGCAACTGGGAGATGCCCAATGAATCTGTCTACCCGGATCATCGGCAGTGCAGTGCTCCTGGCATGCGCCGGTCTCTATGGCTGCGCTGGCCAGCACAGCGAAGAAGCCCTGCAGCAGGCCAGTAACGACTTCCAGAAGGTCAAGGAAGACTCCAACGTGCTGCGTATCGCGCCCAAGGACGTGATCCGTGCCGGGGAGTCCCTGGCACGTGCCGATCGCCTCTCTACCTATTGGGGCAGCGGTGGCGATGTGGAGCATTACGCTTACCTGAGTCGGCGCTACAGCGAAATCGCCCGTGAGCATACCGAACAGGCACTCAATAACGAGCGTGCGGCCAAGCTCGAGCTGGAGCGCCAGCGCCTGCAACTGGCCCTGCGCGAAGCCAAGTTGCTCAGCGTGCAGCAGCAGGGCAAATGGCTGGAAGAACAGATCATCAGCCTGGCCACCACCCAGACCGATCGCGGTCTGGTGATGACTCTGGGGGATGTGCTGTTCGATACCGGCGAAGCGGAGCTGAAGAACTCGGCGAACCGCACTGTGCTCAAGGTGGTGCAGTTCCTCCAGTTGAACCCCAAGCGCGTGGTGCGCATCGAGGGTTACACCGACAACACCGGCGAGCGCCAGAGCAATCTGCAGCTGTCCAAGGACCGCGCCCAAGCCGTGGCGGATGTGCTGGTGGACCTGGGCATCGATGAAAAACGCATCCAGGTCGAAGGCTATGGCGACGACTACCCGGTGGAGGCCAATGCATCCGAGCGGGGAAGGGCGCAGAACCGTCGGGTGGAAATCGTGTTCTCCGACGAAAAAGGCCAGTTGGGCGCTTCTCGCTGAAGCTGCGCCAGTGCCACGGAAAAACCCGACGCCTTGCCCGCGTCGGGTTTTTTTATGCCTGCCAAGAGGTTCACAAAAACCCTACAGTTATGCTTTTCACTGCCCTGTGTCCTCGACTATTGTAGAAACTGTCCCAGTACACTTCTAAACTGTGCCGGTATTGTTTCACACAAGAATAAAACGCCGTGAAATCGAGTGCTGCGCCATGACCAATCTCTTGCTCTATCAACGTATCGCTCAGCAACTGGCTGAGGATATTCGCCGTGGTGTCTACCAGCCGGGGGAGCGCGTACCGTCGGTACGCAAGATGAGCTCGCAGCTCAATGTCAGCCACGCCACGGTACTCCAGGCCTACGCCAACCTCGAAGACCAGGGGCTGATTCGCGCGCGCCCGCAGTCGGGCTACTACGTGCATCAGACGCCGGCGCTGACCGCGCCCACGCCGGATATCGCCCGGGTCGAGCGCCCGGGGCTGGTGACCCGCAGCAGCATCATTCAGCAGGTGCTGGTGGAGTCCCGTCGCGAAGGTGTGTTTCCGTTGGGGGCCGCAGTGCCCAGTGTTGACTATCTGCCAGTGCGGGCGCTGCACCAGCAGTTGGCCAAGGTCACCCGGTTCCACAGCCCCCGGGCATTCAGTTACATGTTCAGCCCGGGCTTCGAGCCACTGAGGCGTCAGGTGGCCATTCGCATGCGCGATGCCGGGGTGGTGGTCGACCCGTCGGAAGTGGTGATCACCCACGGCTGCGTCGATGCCCTGCAGATGTCATTGCGGGTGCTGACCCGGCCCGGGGACCTGATTGCTGCGGAGTCGCCGACCTACTACGGCCTGCTGCAACTGGCGGACTTGCTGGGGCTCAAGGTCATCGAGATTCCCAGTGATCCGTCCACCGGCATGAGCCTGGAAGCCCTGCAACTGGCGGCCAACCAATGGTCGATCAAGGCCCTGGTGCTGACCACACGCCTGAGCAATCCCCTGGGTGGCACCATGCCCGAGGAGCGGCAGAAGCAGTTGCTGCGCCTGGCATCGGATTTCGATATCCAGGTGGTCGAGGACGATATCTATGGCGAGTTGATGTTCGAGGTGGGGCGTACCAAGGCCCTCAAGGCCTATGACCGCCTGGATCGGGTGATCTACTGTTCGAGCTTCTCCAAGACCCTGTCTCCCGGCGTGCGCATCGGCTGGATGATTGCCGGCAAGTACCAGCAGGAGATCCAGCGCCTGCAGACCTTCAGCACCCATTCTGCGTGCAGCGTCACCCAGATGGGGGTGGCGGCCTACCTGGAAAACGGCGGTTATGACCGGCATTTACGGTACATCCGCCAGGAATACCGGAAGAATCTCAGCGCCTTTCAGCTGGCGGTGCAGCAGTACTTCCCTGAGGGCACGCAGATCACCCGGCCCAACGGGGGCTTCATTCTCTGGGTCAGCCTGCCGGGGCGGGTCAACACCCAGGAGCTTCATGTGCGAGCCTTGCAGCAGGGCATCAGCATCGCCCCGGGGCTGATCTTCAGCAACACCGAGCAGTTCAACCACTGTGTGCGGCTCAACTGCGGTACGCCCTGGAATCGCGAGGCCGAGCGGGCCCTGATGACTTTGGGAATGCTTGCCAGCCAGTTGTGCCAGGAGGCGGCGGGCGGATTTTAATCAGTGTGGCCCTGTGCTTGTCATGGGGCCTGCAACAAGCGAGCATAGAGGACCTTTTGTCGATCTACCTGTCTTTCATGAAAGCCTTTCTACCTGCCCTCTGGTTAAGTGTCTGTCTGTTGGGAACCGCCTTCGTGGCTCCTGTCCAGGCGGCTTCCTCCCAGGACAAGCCGGCTGCGGGGGCGGCCCATGCCACTAAGGCGGCCCCTGCCAAGAAGGCTCCGGCCAGCAAGGCCAAGCCTTCGGCCAGTGCCAGCAAGAGCAAGTCCGCGGCCAAGAAGGCGCCCGCCAAGCCCAAGTCCAAATGGGCCTATCAGGACATCAAGAAGCCGTTGCCCAGCGCCAAGGTGGACTTGAGCCTGCCGCCGGAAATGGTCAAGCACCTGCAGCCGGTGGGCAGTGTGCCGCTACCCAAGCGCGAGCCGCTGCTGCCGCAGATGTTTGGCGAGAAGCCCAAGGAAAGCAGCCCGTTCCAGCTCAACGGCCGCTTGCTCAGCAATGAAATGCAATTGCAGCTGCGCAACGAGGAACGTCGGGATATCGAAGGCGCGGCCCTGGATTTCGAGTTCAAGCAGTAAATTCTTCATCCTCTTCTGTGACGGGTTGGCTCGACACTTTGTCGGAGACTGATCAGTCACGCACGGTTGTGCGTCAAATCCGTTCTTTGAGTAATTTTAAACGGCTGTTTTAGCGGTTACTCTTGGCGGGCGTCATTCAACACTCTGCTTGTCGCAAGGAGCTTTTCCTCATGAACTGCCGTGAAGGTTGTGGCGCCTGCTGCATCGCCCCTTCCATCAGCACCCCGATTCCCGGAATGCCCCAGGGCAAGCCGGCGGGAGAACGTTGCCTGCATCTTTCTGTCGAACACCTGTGCGGGCTGTTCGGCTTGCCGGAGCGGCCGGCGGTGTGTGGGGCGTTCCTGGCGGATCCCGAGGTGTGTGGCGAAAGCCGCGAAGAAGCCATCCGCCTGATTGGCTGGTGGGAACAAGTGACCGCGGCATAGAGTGTTCTCAATGAACGGAACTTCAACAATAAGGAATAAGACAATGGGTTCGCTGCAACGAATGGCTGTGCTCTGTGGTTTAACCGTGCTGTTGTCGGCAACGGCCCACGCCGAAGACTGGCAAACCGCCAAGGATGAAGACGGCATCAAGGTCTCCTTGAGTGAAGTGGCCGGCTCCAAATACAAGGCCTACCGTGGTGTGACCACCATGAAGACCTCCATCGCCAAGCTCCGCGCGCTGCAGGAAGACGTGGCGGGCGCCTGCTCCTGGATCCACGAGTGCAAGACCCAGGAACTGCTCAAGCACGAGGGCGATCAAAGCTGGACCTACACCCAGTTCAATACCCCGTGGCCAGTCACTGCCCGTGATTCGGTATTGCACATCACTACCAGCGAAGCGGCCGACGGCAGCCTGACCCGCAAACTGGAGGGCGTGCCCACCTACATCCCTGAAGAGAAAGGCTTCGTGCGGGTGGCCCAGGTCGAGGGCTACTGGAAGTTCGTACCCAAAGGCGCCGACCAGGTGGAAGTGACTTACCAGGTGCACACTGAGCCGGGTGGTAGCGTGCCGTCCTGGCTGGCCAACAAGTTCGTGGTGGATGCGCCGTTCAACACCCTGAAGGCACTCAAGGCTCGCGCCGAAAAGCCTTGATCGGCTGAGTTTTGCCAGCATTACCAGGGCCGCCTTCGGGCGGCCTTGTCATTGACGTGTTCCGGTAGCGTGGTTGAACGATTGCCCGTTGCTCAGGGTCGAGATGTTGTCAGCCCACTCATGGGGCTATCGAGGAGGCACTGATGCAAAAGTGGCAAGTCACTTTCGTTGACGATCATGGTGTCCAGTCCGTCGAGCATTTCGACTGCGACCAGCAACCGACGATGGAACGCGCCGCACAACTGGTGCGGGCCAAGTTGTTGCCAGTGAGTGCCGAACTGGACCTGAACGATCTGGACGGGCGCACCGAGGACCCCACCCTCAAGAGCCTGAAAGAGCAGAACAGCATTCAGATTCTCAGTATCACGCCGATCTAGAGAGGGTAGAGCGCGCTTCGCAGTAATTTCTGGCGACGTCCAGAGCAAGGCGCTAATCTGCAAACGAGATCAGCGAATTCTTCGCTAGGCTCTGATCTTGTCAGCTCCATGCTTGTTTCCTGACGACCCGCCCCGGGTCGTGATGCCGGTCCCTTTGGCCGGTGGTTCGGGAAACACGGAAAGTCTATCCATCGGTTTGAGGAGGACGTTTCATGAGCACAGCCGTTCAAGAAGACATCAGCAGCAGTGTGCTGCGCCGCATGAAAGAAGGCGGTTTCGACTTTTCACGATTCCATCCCATCGAGTTCTACGCCATTTTTCCGGATGAGGAGCGGGCACGCAGGGCGGCAGGACATTTTCGCGGTGAATCCTTGAATGCCCAGGTCAGCGTGCGTGACGACGGCGCCTGGTACCTGGAACTGAGCAAGGTGATGTACGCCACCTATGGCGGCATCGGGGATTTTGAACAGGACTTCGAGGCGGTGGTCGAGCCCCTGGGCGGCATCATTGAGGGCTGGGGAGTGAAACAGGAGATCCGTGGACGGCTGGTATAGCCTGCGCTAGATATACCGAGACAGACAATTGGCTGGCCCCTGGGCCGGCCAATTGTGTTTTCGGGGCCCGCACAAGGAAAAAAAAAGCCACCCGAGAGGGTGGCTAAAAGGGAAGACCGGTCAGGAGAGGGAACCGGTCGGGAGAGCCCGGACCCGGTTGTCATCGGCGTCATCAAGGTTGCAGCAGCGACTTCATCAGGCTTGGCGAAGTGTTTGCTCGATGGACGCGATTATCCCCCGCGGCCAGCGGGCAGTGAAATCAACTCTGACTATGCTGGTGATAGCCAAGACCGATGCCAGCCATGGCCGGGGCAGGGGCGGTCCGCATGCATCGGTTATGCGGGCATCGGCCTTGGGCTGCAACGGACTGATTTTGGGGCGCTTGTGCCGAAGGCACAGGGCTGGCGAAGCCCGGGGTGTGCAGGTGACAGGGAGTACGGCATGAACCACAGCGCTGTTGATGAAATGCATGGGGCCGACGGCCAGGTTCGCGAGCATTACCGCGAGTTCGCCCGCTGGCTGGCCAATACCCCCGACGAACTCCTGGCCCGCCGCCGTCGCGAGGCCGACCTGCTGTTCCACCGTGCCGGCATCACCTTCACCCTGTATGGCGACGAGCAGGGCACCGAGCGGCTGATTCCCTTCGACACCATTCCCCGCATCATCCCGGCCCGGGAATGGCGGATTATCGAACAAGGGTGCATCCAGCGGGTTCGGGCGCTGAACCTGTTTCTGGCCGATCTCTACCACCAGCAACGAATCATCCGCGCCGGGATCATTCCCGCCGAGCAGGTCCTGGCCAATCAGCAGTACCAGCTGGCCATGCAGGGCCTGGACCTGCACGGTGATGTCTATGCCCATGTCTGCGGAGTTGATCTGGTACGCGACGGCGACGGCCGCTACTGCGTGCTCGAGGACAACCTGCGCACCCCCAGCGGCGTCAGCTACATGCTCGAAGACCGCAAGATGATGATGCGCCTGTTTCCCGAGCTGTTCGCCGCCCAGCGCATCGCGCCCATCGACCATTATCCGAACCTGTTGCTCGATACCCTGAAAAGCTCCAGCCCCCTGGACAATCCGACGGTGGTGGTACTGACCCCGGGGCGCTTCAACAGCGCATTTTTCGAGCATGCGTTCCTGGCGCGGGAGATGGGAGTGGAGCTGGTGGAAGGTGCCGACCTGTTCGTGCGTGACGACCGGGTGTTCATGCGCACCACCGCCGGCCCGCAGGCGGTGGATGTGATCTACCGTCGCCTCGACGATGCCTTCCTCGACCCCCTGGCGTTCAACCCCGATTCCCTGCTCGGCGTGCCCGGCCTGTTGGCAGCCTACCGCTCGGGCACTGTGGTACTGGCCAACGCCATCGGCACCGGGGTGGCCGATGACAAGTCGGTGTACCCCTATGTCACCGAGATGATCCGTTTCTACCTGGACGAAGAGCCGATTCTGCAGAACGTGCCGACCTGGCAGTGCCGCCGGCCCGCTGAACTGTCCTACGTGCTGGCCAACCTGGCGCAACTGGTGGTCAAGGAAACCCAGGGTTCCGGCGGCTACGGCATGCTGGTGGGGCCGGCGGCCACGGCGGCGCAGATCGAGGAGTTCCGCGTACGGATCAAGGCCCGGCCCGAGGCGTACATCGCCCAACCGACCCTGGCGCTGTCCACCTGCCCGACCTTTGTCGAAAGCGGCATCGCCCCGCGGCATATCGATCTGCGGCCCTTTGTCCTTTCTGGTGGTGAAACCCGTGTGGTGCCCGGTGGTCTTACCCGTGTGGCCCTGCGTGAAGGTTCGTTGGTGGTGAATTCCTCACAGGGCGGCGGGACCAAGGACACTTGGGTGGTCGAGGACTAAGGAAGCCTGCCATGTTGAGTCGAACCGCTTCGGACCTGTACTGGATGTCACGCTACCTGGAGCGCGCGGAAAACCTGGCGCGGATGCTCGATGTCAGCTATTCCCTGTCGCTGATGCCCCAAGATGGGCGCGGCGATGGCCTGCACGAGCTGGCCATGCCACTGCTGATCACCGGCACCCTGGAGGATTACCACGCCCGCCACCAGGCCTTGCACGCCGAGCAGCTATTGCAGTTCTTCGCCCTGGACCCGGCCAACCCCGCCAGTATCTACAGTTGCCTGGGATCGGCCCGGGCCTGCGCCCATGCCGTGCGCGGGCGGATCACCGCCGACATGTGGGAAAACGTCAATGCCACCTGGCTGGACATCCACCAGATCGCCAGCCAGGGCCTCAGTGCCTATGGCATGAACCGCTTCTGCGAATGGATCAAGGAGCGCTCCCATCTGTTTCGTGGCGCCTCCTACGGCACCATCATGCGCAACGACGCCTTTCGCTTTATCCGCTTGGGAACCTTCATCGAGCGCGCCGACAACACCCTGCGCCTGCTGGACGCACGCTACGAGATGGCCGGCGACCAGGCCGATGCGGTGTGCGACGGCACCGCCCATGCCTATTACCAGTGGAGTGCGTTGCTGCGGGCCTTGTCTTCCTTCGAGGCCTACACCGAGGTCTATCGCGAGGCCCCCGGCGCCCGGCATGTGGCCGAGCTGCTGTTGTTGCGCGCCGACGTGCCGCGCTCGCTGCGGGCCTGTACCGAGGAAATCGACCAGATCCTCGCCAGCCTGCCCGGCGACAACGGGCGCCCGGCCCAGCGTCTGGCGGCGCAGATGGATGCACGCCTGCGCTACATCGGTATCGATCAGATTCTCGACGAAGGCCTGCACGCCTGGCTGACCGACTTCATCCCCCTGGTGCGCCAGTTGGGCAACGCGATTCACCGCTCTTATCTGGAGGCGGCATGAGACTGTCCGTGAGCCATGAAACCGCCTATCGCTACGCCGATCCGGTAGGCGCCAGCATCCAGTACCTGCGCCTGACACCCCACGACAGCGAGCGCCAGCAAGTGCTCTGCTGGCAGCTGGATCTGCCACGACCGGTGCGTGCGCAACGGGACCCCTTCGGCAACATCCTGCAAGTACTGACCCTGGACGAGCCCCACGAAGCAGTGATCATCGGCGCCCGTGGCCAAGTGGATATCGATGAGCTGCGCGAGGCCGAGCATGAATGCCAGTCGCCCTTGCCGTTCCTGCGTTTCACCAGCCTGACCGAGGCGGATGCGCAGCTGCGCGAGTTCGCCGACCGGCAATGCGCAAGGCGGCGTGATCGCATAGGGTTGATCGACCTGATGCATGGGCTGCACCAGCTCATGGCCTACACGCCTGGGGCAACGGGCGTGACCACCAGCGCGGCGCAGGCTTTCGCCAGGCGCGCCGGGGTCTGCCAGGACCACACCCACGCCTTCCTTGCCTGTGCCCGTAGCCTGGGCGTTCCGGCACGCTTTGTTTCCGGTTATCTGTACCGCGAGGACAGCGGGCAATTACTTGGCCATGCCTGGGCCGAAGCCTGGCTGGAAGGCGCCTGGTACAGCTTCGATGTGACCCACCAACTGGCGCGGCCCGAGCGCCACCTCAAGCTGGCGGTGGGCCTGGACTACCTGGATGCCTGCCCGGTACGCGGCATGCGCCGGGGCGCCGCCGGTGAGCAGATGCACGCCAGGGTGCTCCAGCAGTAACACGCGTTTTCGCTAGGAGCCGGCTTGCCGGCGAAGGCGCCAGAGGTGGCAAAGGCGATGTCGCAAGGCTCAGGGAACCTGCTTGCGCCCCGCCATGTGCCTGAGATACCCCAGCAGCAGGTCCAGCTCCTGATCCGGCAGCACGTTGTTGTTGAACCCGGGCATCTTCGCCTGGGGCCAGCGCCTCATGTTTTGCGGATCGCGGATATAGCGCTTGAGGAAATCGCCGCTGAAGTACTCGGTGGGGCTGTAGGGGATATTCAGGTCCGGACCGAATTGTGAATCGCCGGCACCGTTGAGCCGGTGGCAGGCCAGGCAGTTTTTCTGGAACAGGGCAAAGCCCTGGTTGATTGGATCAGTGGCCGCCAACTGCGGATCCGGAAGCAGGGCCGGGAAGCGCTGCGCCAGTGGCTCCAGGCGCTGGATGCGCGCCACCTGGAACGGCCATTGCTCCGGGCTGATATGCCCGGCGGCAGGATTGGTCCACACCAGATAGAAAGGCCCGGCGCTGGGTTTGTCGGCAGCCAGCGCAGGCCATGGCCGGCTCGGGTCCTCCACGGCCAGCCAGGCCTGGGCGCCCTGGCGTTCAAGCAGCGGCGCGGCGCTGAGCTCCGCGGCAAAGCCGTCCAGGGCCACGGCTTGAAGATGGTCTTCGGCCTTCAGGCCCTTGAGCAGGCTCGCCATGGGCACGGCGCGGTACTGCATGTCGCGCTTGTAGGACACATCGTCCTTGATGGTAATGGTCTGGGCCTGGGGGTGCCTTAGCAGTTCTTCGGTCTGCCAGGTGTAGCTGGCGGAGCCCAGGTCGATCAGCAGTTGCGCGGCGTGCAGCGGGCTGCTCAGCAGCAGGGCAGCGCCAAGGAGGAATACTTTCAATTGATGGCCGTCGGGTCGTCGTCAGTGGGTTCGTCGCCGGGAAGCACGTCGTCTGGTCGCGACACATGGTCGAACAGGGCGTCCCGGAGTTCTTCGTAGTTGCCGCCGTTCACGATACCGAAATAGCCGTGCTTGACCAGCGTGTCTTCGGCTTCAAGGGCGTGCTGGTTGGTGTCGCTGTAGATCACCACGGTGGCGTTGGGGTCCAGCACCACTTTGCGCAACTGATAGGCCAGGCCCTCGGCGCTGATGCCGGTGCCGTCCTCCAGTTCGAGATTGACCTGCAGCGAGTTGTGCACATTGCCGGCGGCAAAGTCGCTCTCGTTGCGCAGATCGAGGATCAACGCCCCATCATTGATTTCGTCCACTGCGCGGTTGACGTCGATGATTCCGGCGTGAGCGTGAAAGGCGCTCAGGAGTGTGGCGAGTGCAATCCAATGGCGCATGAGTCTTCCCCTTGGTGTTCCTCAGGAAGACTGGCACACAAGTCCGTGCCCCGGTAGGAACCGGGGACAATTTTCCGTCTCGTTGATCGAGCAGCCACAGATCAGCCGATCACTTTGGTGAGATTCGGCAAGATCAACAGCAGAGTGGTTGCGAAAAGAATGAGCCCCGCCTGACGTACTTTCGAATGCTTGAACATGGCTGAATGCCTTTTGTTGTTATTCCTGAGCGTCAATGCATGCCGGTGGGTGAACTCCATTACGAGTCACTATGAACCGGCTATGTGTCCTTTTTCTTACTTGCCCCAGTGCAGAATCCGTCTGGAACTTCCTACAGTTTCTACCTTAGGGGCCTTGAATCCTCTGGCTTAGATCCAATTCATATGAATTTATATTTCTGATTTATTAAAAGGCTATATATCGGCCCGGGCGTGCCTTGGCCGCCCTCTGGCTAGACAGCTCGCGACCCTTCATCGGCAGAGCCCTTAGCTGCCTACCGTTCGTCTGAGCGTCGGCGTCAAGGCGGCTGAGCGCATCGGTCATTGAATCCGACGCTGCCGTGCCTAAGGTGGGAGCTCGACATTTTCCCCTGCACAGCGGTTCGAGGACGTCATGACCCAAGCTTTGATATTCGATGCGTTACGCACGCCCCGTGGCAAAGGCAAGGCCGATGGCGCCTTGCACAGCGTGAAACCGGTGAACCTGGCCGCGGGCCTGTTGCGGGCCCTGCAGCAGCGCTGCGAGCTGGACACCAGCCAGGTGGACGACGTGGTCCTGGGCTGTGTGACGCCCATCGGTGATCAGGGCGCCGATATCGCCAAGACCGCGGTCCAGGCTGCGGATTGGGACGTAAGCGTGGCCGGGGTGCAGATCAATCGCTTCTGCGCTTCCGGGTTGGAAGCGGTCAACCTGGGGGCGATGAAGGTGCGTTCCGGGTTCGAGGAACTGGTGGTGGTTGGCGGCGTCGAGTCCATGTCGCGGGTGCCCATGGGCAGCGACGGCGGGGCCTGGGTGCTGGACCCGGAGACCAACCTGCACAGCCATTTCACCCCCCAGGGGATTGGCGCCGACCTGATCGCGACCCTGGAAGGCTTCTCCCGGGAGGACGTCGACCGCTTTGCCCTGCACTCCCAGCAGAAGGCCGCCCGCGCCCGGGCTGGCGGGGCCTTTGCCAAATCCCTGGTGCCGGTGCAGGACCAGAACGGCATCGTGCTGCTGGACCATGACGAGTTCATTCGCGCCGATTCGACCCTGGAGGGCCTGGGCAAGCTCAAGCCGAGTTTCGAGATGATGGGGCAGATGGGCTTCGATGCCACGGCGCTACGGGTCTACAGCCATGTGGAGCGGATCGACCATGTGCACACCCCCGGCAACAGCTCGGGCATCGTCGACGGCGCGGCGCTGATGCTGATCGGCTCCGAAGCCAAGGGCCGCGAGCTGGGGCTCAAGCCCCGGGCGCGGATCGTGGCCACGGCGGTCACCAGCACCGACCCCACCATCATGCTCACCGGCCCGGCGCCGGCCACCCGCAAGGCCCTGGCCAAGGCCGGGCTGCGGGTCGAGGACATCGACCTGTTCGAAGTCAATGAAGCCTTCGCCTCGGTGGTGCTCAAGTTCATCAAGGACATGGCCATCGACCCGGCCAAGGTCAATGTCAACGGCGGCTCCATCGCCATGGGCCACCCGCTGGGGGCCACCGGCTGCGCGATCCTCGGCACCTTGCTCGATGAGCTGGAAACCCGGCGCCAGCGCTATGGCCTGGCGACCCTCTGTGTCGGCGGCGGCATGGGTATCGCCACCATCATCGAACGCCTCTGAGCCCCGACTTCAAGGAATCCCTTTCATGACCGATGCCATCCGTTACGAAAAAGGCCAGGACCAGATCGTCGTCCTGACCATCGATATGCCGGGCCAGAGCGCCAACACCATGAATGCCCTGTACCGCGACGCCATGGCCGGTGCCGTGGCGCGCTTGCAGGCCGAGCAGGAATCGATTGCCGGGGTGATCATCACCTCGGCGAAAAAGACCTTCTTCGCCGGCGGTGACCTCAATGAGCTGATCAAGGTCGGCAGACCCGAGGCCAAGGCTTTCTACGACATGGTGCTGGCCCTCAAGGGCCAGCTGCGAGCCCTGGAAACCCTGGGCAAGCCGGTGGTCGCTGCAATCAATGGCGCGGCCCTGGGCGGCGGCTGGGAAATCTGCCTGGCCTGCCATCATCGCGTTGCCCTGGACGACAAATCGGTACAGGTCGGCCTGCCGGAAGTCACCCTGGGCCTGTTGCCCGGCGGCGGCGGGGTGGTGCGCATGGTGCGCATGCTGGGCCTGGAAAAGGCTCTGCCCTATTTGCTGGAAGGCAAGAAAGTGCGCCCGCAGCAGGCGTTGCAAGCAGGCCTGATCGATGCCCTGGCGACGGACCGCGACGACTTGCTGGCCAAGGCTCGGGCCTGGATCCTCGCCAACCCGGGCGCGCAGCAGCCCTGGGATGTGCGCGGCTACCAGATCCCTGGTGGCACGCCGTCGAACCCGAAGGTTGCGCAAATGCTGGCCATCGCCCCATCGATTCTGCGGACCAAGACCCAGGGTTGCTTCCCCGCGCCGGAAAAGATCCTCTGCGCTGCCGTCGAAGGCGCCCAGGTGGATTTCGACACCGCGCAACTGATCGAGACCCGTTACTTCACCGAGCTGACCACAGGCCAGGTGGCGAAGAACATGATCGGCACCTTCTGGTTCCAGCTCAACCAGATCAATGCCGGCAGCTCACGGCAACAGGGCGTGCCGCCGCAAGTCACGAAAAAGCTCGGGGTGCTTGGCGCCGGCATGATGGGCGCGGGCATTGCCTATGTCAGTGCGGTGGCGGGTATCGAGGTGGTGCTCAAGGACATCAGCCCCGAGGCGGCCGAGAAGGGCAAGGCCCACTCGGCGGCGCTGCTGGAGAAAAAGGTGGCTCGCGGGCAGTTGAGCCGCGAGCAGCGGGACGCCACCCTGGCGCGGATCCGCACCACCGCCGAGGATGCCGACCTGGCCGGTTGCGACCTGATCATCGAGGCGGTGTTCGAGGATCGCGAGCTCAAGGCCAAGGTCTCCCGGGCTGCGCAGCAGGTGGTCGGCGGTGACGCGGTGATCGCCTCCAACACTTCGACCCTGCCCATCACCAGCCTGGCTGCGGCGGTGCCGAACCCGGACAAGTTCATCGGCCTGCATTTCTTCAGCCCGGTGGAAAAAATGCCCCTGGTGGAAATCATCAAGGGGGCGAAAACCAGCGATGAAACCCTGGCCCGCGGCTTCGACTTTGTCTTGCAGATCAAGAAGACCCCGATCGTGGTCAATGACAGCCGTGGCTTCTTCACTTCCCGGGTGTTCGGCACTTTTACCAACGAAGGCATCGCCATGCTCGGCGAGGGCATCGCGGCGCCGATGATCGAGACCGAAGCGCGCAAGGCCGGGATGCCGGTGGGGCCGCTGGCAATTTCCGACGAGGTTTCCCTGAGCCTGATGAGCCATATCCGCCAGCAGACCGCCAAGGACCTGCAGGCCGAGGGCAAGCCGGCCATCGAACATCCGGCATTTGCCGTGATCGACCTGCTGCTTAACGAATACAAGCGCCCGGGCAAGGCGGCCGGTGGCGGTTTCTACGATTATCCGGCCGGTGCCCAGAAACATTTGTGGCCGCAGTTGCGCACGCGCTTCTACAAGGCCGACGGGCAGATCTCGCCCCAGGATGTGCGGGATCGCCTGCTCTTCGTCCAGGCCATCGAGACCGTGCGTTGTGTGGAGGAGGGAGTGTTGCACTCCACGGCGGACGCCAACATCGGCTCGATCTTCGGTATCGGCTTTGCCGCCTGGAGCGGGGGCGCCCTGCAGTTCATCAATCAGTACGGGGTACAGGATTTCGTCGCCCGTGCGCAGTACCTGGCCGAGCAATATGGCGAACGTTTCCGGCCGCCGACGCTGCTTCTGGAAAAGGCTCGCCTGGGCCAGTTGTTCTGACACTGACAGGCGCTCAATGAGCTGATCCGGGGCTTGCCTTGCCGTGGTATTTCAAGGCAGGCTCTGGACTGTTCATTATTGCCATCGCCTTGTCAGGAATTTTTTATGTCGCTACGCATCTGCATTCTTGAAACCGATATCCTGCGCCCCGAACTGGTCGATCAATATCAGGGTTACGGGCAGATGTTCCAGCGCCTGTTTTCCCAGCAGCCCATCGCTGCCCAATTCAGCGTCTACAACGTGGTCCAGGGGGAGTACCCCAGCGATGACCTGGAATTCGACGCCTATCTGGTGACGGGCAGCAAGGCCGACTCGTTCGGTACCGATCCCTGGATCCAGACCCTCAAGACCTACCTGCTGGGGCGCTACGAGCGTGGCGACAAGCTGTTGGGCATCTGCTTCGGCCATCAGTTGCTGGCATTGCTGCTGGGGGGCAAGAGCGAGCGCGCGAGCCAGGGCTGGGGTGTCGGTACCCACAGCTACAAGCTGGCGGCCAAGGCGCCGTGGATGAGCCCGGTGGTGGAGGAGCTGACGCTGCTGATCAGCCATCAGGACCAGGTTACCGCCTTGCCGGAGAACGCCACGGTGATCGCCTCCAGCGATTTCTGCCCGTTCGCGGCCTACCATATCAATGATCAGGTGCTGTGCTTCCAGGGCCACCCCGAGTTCATCCACGACTATTCCCGCGCCTTGCTGGACCTGCGCCAGGAGTTTCTCGGCGAGCAGATCTACCAGAAGGGCGTGGCCAGCCTTGAGCACGACCATCACGGCACCACTGTGGCGGAGTGGATGATGCGTTTCGTTGCTCACAAGCCCGAGGCTGCCTGAACCCGGCCGCGGCCCTGCCGCAAGGCGCAGGGCCGTGGCCCCTTCAGAGCCAGCCGGAACGCTTGAAGCTGGCCCAGAGGCCGACACAACCCACGCTGATAAAACCCAGGACGCCAAAGTAGCCGTAGTGCCAACTCAGCTCCGGCATGTTCTGGAAGTTCATCCCGTAGATCCCCGCCACCGCCGTCGGAAACGCCAGGATCGCGGCCCAGGCGGCGAACTTGCGTTGCACGATGCTTTGCCGTGAAGCCTCCAGCAGTACGCCGATCTCGATGGTCTGGCTGGCGATATCGCGCAGGGTCGAGAGGTCTTCCATCTGCCGGGTGACGTGAATCTGCACATCCCGGAAGTACGGCCGCATGTTCTTGTCGATAAAGGGAAAGCTGAGCTTCTGCAGCTCTTCGCTGATCTCCACCATGGGCGCTACATGCCGGCGCAGGCGCAGCACGTCGCGGCGCAGGCCGTGCAGGTGCTGGATGTCCCGTTCGTTCAGCGAGTCGCAGAGGACGTTGCGTTCCAGCTCGTCGATTTCCGCGTGGATGGCTTCGCTGACCGGCTGGTAGTTCTCGGTAACGAAGTCCAGCAGGGCATAGAGCACGAAGTCTTCACCGTGCTCCAGCAGCAGCGGGCGCGCCTCGCAGCGCTGGCGCACGTAGCCATAGGAGGCCGAGTGCCCGTTGCGCGCGGTGATGATGTAGCCGTTGCCGGCAAAGATGTGGGTTTCGATGAACTCCAGCTTGCCCTGCTCGCGCACCGGCGAATAGGTGACGATGAATAGCGCGTCGCCGAAGGTTTCCAGCTTCGGCCGGCTGTGCTTTTCCAGGGCATCCTCGATGGCCAGTTCATGCAGGTTGAACTGACGCTGCAGGTTGGCCAGCTCGTGGGCGTTGGGTTCCTCCAGGCCGATCCAGACGAAGTGGCCGGGCTTGGCGGCCCAGGCGGCCCCTTCGTCGAGGCTGATATCCGTGACTTTCTTTCCGCCGCTGTAGACGGCGGCAGCAACAACTCTACCCATGGTTCCGGTTCACTTCTTCTTATCAAGGGGGCGGTGACAGATCAGGTGCAGCTTAGCCTGCAATGCTCCATCAGAGTCACTGGCCGCGAGGGAGTTCGCGGACAAATAAAAGCCCGCGCAAGGCGGGCTTTTTGTGGCGCCGGGGTCAGGCGGCCTGCAGCTGGCGGTCCATGCTGGCGATGCATTCGCGCATCTGTTCGCGGCACTGGGCGATCAGCTGGGGCATGTCGTCCAGGGTCAGCCCGGCCGTGGGGATGGCGGGCAGCGAGCGGATCAGGATTTTGCCGCTGTTCCAGCGATCCAGGCGCATGTGCTTGATGTAGCTGCTGACGCACACCGGGACTATGGGCACGCCTGCGGCGATGGCCATCTGGAATGCACCTTTCTTGAAGGGCAGCAGCTCTTCCCCGAGGTTGCGGGTGCCTTCCGGGAAGACCCAGATCGAGGTGTCCTTGTGCTGCAAGGTGTGGGTGGTGGTGAGCATCGAGCGCCGGGCCTTGTACGGGTTGCCACGGTCGATCAGCACGTTGCCTGCCAGCCAGAACAGCTGGCCGAACAGCGGCACCCATTTCAGGCTCTTCTTGCCGATGCACACGGTCCTTCGCGGCACCACGTTGCCGAATACGAACAGGTCGTAGTTGGACTGGTGGTTGGCGATGATCACGCAGCCCTGGGGTTTGTCCATCAGCGGGCCGACCTCGGCCTTGACCCGCAGGCGCAGGATGCACATCGCCGGCCAGGCGTAGAGGCGGGCGCACAGACGGCTGTTGTCCGGGTTGAATGGGCGGCACAGGCCGAGCAGCAGGCCCAGGCTGCCTGCCAGGATAAAGTGCAAGCCCATCAACGACATACGAAGCAGATACAGCATCTAAACGGCCCACCCGGGGACAAAAGGTGGCGCAGTGTACGGATGTGCACTGTTTTCGGCAATTGCCGTTCTCAGGCTGGAGATGGGCGATGTTTAAGTACATGTTTCCAGCAATGACTGGCGATGGTGATCTAGAGCGGTCGCGGCTTGTTGCAAGGCAGGCAGTAAAAAGCCCGGCGCGAAGGCCGGGCTGGTTCAGGTAGCAAATCCGCGGGTTTCAGCCCAGGTGCTCCTGGTCCTGGATGATCGCGTTGTCCAGGGCATCCAGCAGTGCCTTGCGCACCTTCAGCTTGGTGTTCTTGTGCGCCACCATGTTGATCTTCTTCAACTGGCGTGCAGCGGCCAGGGCGGCGCCTTGCAGTTCATCGGGCGCTACCACCTTGTCGAGGAAGCCGGCATCTACTGCGCTTTGCGGGTCGAACATCTCGCCATTGATTACCGAGCGATGCAAGGCCGATCGACGCAGGCGGTCACGGGCCAGCTCGATACCCGCGTGGTGCATGGTCATGCCGATCTGCACTTCATTGAGGCCGATGCTGAAGGGGCCTTCGACACCGATGCGATAGTCGGCCGACAGCAGCAGGAACGCGCCCTTGGCCACCGCGTGCCCCGGGCAAGCGACGATCACCGGGTAGGGGTGGGACAGCAGGCGGCGGGCCAGGGTCGAACCCAGGGTTACCAGAGCCACGGCCTCCTTGGGGCCGGCTGTCATGACCTTGAGGTCGTAGCCGCCAGAGAGAATCCCCGGCTGGCCGGTGATGATCACCACCGCGCGATCGGCGGTAGCCTGATCCAGCGCCGCATTAAAGGCCGCAATCACGTCCGGGGAGATGGCATTGACCTTGCCATTGCTCAAGGTCAGGGTCGCGATACCGTCTTCGAGATGGTAGGAAATCAACTCACTCATGACGCAATTCCTTGTATTGAAGTGCTGCAGAAGTTACCCACCACGGTAGCTGCGGTAAAGCGCCATGACTGACTGGTGAGTCAGCCCCGAGGCCGCTAAGAGCCCTGCATCACACAGCGGGTAACGCATGGTTTCTTCTATAGGGTTGTGGGCAAGGCTGAAGAATGGCCGGTTTGCCTTATTGCATGGGGGGCTGCATTGCCCTTGGCCGGGGATCGAGCTTAAGCGCATGAAAATTCTGAAAAAAAAGTTTGCCATCTGAAAAGCTATCGACTACATTAGCGCGCCTCGACAGACTGAATCGGTTTGAAGAGATACGGTGAAGTGTCCGAGTGGCTTAAGGAGCACGCCTGGAAAGTGTGTATACAGGAAACTGTATCGAGAGTTCGAATCTCTCCTTCACCGCCACATTGTGAAAACACAAACCCCTGATTTTCCTAGAGAAAGTCGGGGGTTTGTGGTTTTTGGCGTCTGAAAAATGTACCGATGGAACGGGTAGGAGGAGTTGTGTTGGGTTGACCCGAGGCAGTCTGTAGCAGGCTCTGGTGCGTGCTCATTCGGCAAACCACGCACCAGCTACGCCTGAAGAGTTACCACTGGCCGCTTACGAGGCAGCCGACGATTTCCCAACCGCTGTATTCCCACCAGGAATATCGGCTATCGGAGCAGCTTCTGGCCAGGCTGGCCATCTGGATTTCGCCCGCTGCTTTTTGGGTTCCGAAAGGGGTGTCAGTAGAAGCTGTCACCTGATTGACGGTTTGCGGAGCCTTGATCGGGGTCGGATGTACGGAAGCGTTCGCGACAGTTGCGGTGAAAGCGATCGTCGCGGATACGGCCAGAGCAGTTATGGACTTTTTCATGTTCGAATCCTTTCAGTCATCTGACAAGCGGCTTATACCTGAGCCTGACCTGCCTTTATCAATAGCCTGAACAGATCGGGCGCTCGCATGGTGTGACGCCAGGAAAGCCTAGCACCGCGCTACTTCCCGCACAGTCGCTCAACGGCACTATTGACAAAGATATAAAAAACTGGGTTTTTTTAAGGTGGTGGCGGCTGGTGAAGTAACGAAGAGCTTGAGCACATGCTTCCAGGCTGGTCTTTAAAGCTTTAATGCCAGCTGTAGTAACCCGACGGTAACCGGTCCATTTTCAGCTGTTGCCTGCGGTCGGGAGGTGGAGCGATCCAGCGTCGCCCCTGGCATGTAGCCACTCGTCGGCGCCTGTCTTTTTTGAACAGCGGGTCGGCAAATGACTGTCTAGTCTGAAATGCCGTGACGAGCAGTATTTTCCAGGCAATCAGGAGCTTGCCGGTACTGGTCGGTTGTTGGAGGGAGCTGGGTATGAGGAGTCTTGCTTATATTGAAGACAACGGGGATGAGTTCCCAATCAACAACTTGGTGCGTTGCGGTCAGGCTGCATTCGAAGCAGAGGTTGAATCTTCTGGCACAGTTGTCAGCAAGAGAAAGGCGGCGGTGCCTGTAGCCAGTAACAAGATGTTTTTCCCCAGGGCGTTGCCGAAGAGAAGGTAACGCAGGATACAGGCGGCCCCGCTTTATGCGGGGCTTTTTATTGCCTGGAGGTTTTTCAGGGGAAAGATTGGCGAGGTCCCATTGTTTGCAAGGGAGCTTTTTGGGCTATTTGTTAAGATATTTTTTATTGGTTTAGGAATTTTCTTATCTCAATTTGTTATAAGTGGCGATATGTTCCTTATCCCGATTCAAACGGGGCTGCGCATCCAGCGATGATGCCTTTTATATGAAACGCGATAAGGAAATAAACGTGAAAGCCATTTTCAAACTCCTCGCATTGTCCACGCTTGTTGCCACCGCCGCAGGTTGCACCAGCTACAACATCAGCCAGCCATCTTCGCCAATCGACAGTCAGGTCAAGGCCGACCTGAAGGCGGATGTAGCAGTCGGCGAAGCGATTTCCGGTCAGTCGTCGGTCAACATTCTGTTTGGTTTCCTGAAGTTCGGTGGCGATAGCCAGTTTGCCGACGGTGTGGCTTACGGTGGTGACGGCGGTGGTGCACTGGGTGGCCTGGGCTTCGATCCGGTCAGTGCGGTCAAGTCCGCTGCGGCTTTCAAGGCAGTCAAATCTTCGGGCGCCGACCTGATCGTTGCTCCGCGTTATGAAGTGAGTGAAGAAAACTACTTCGTCTTCAAGAAAGTCTCGGTCACGGTCAAAGGCAATAAAGGCAGCATCCGCAGCATTCGTTGAGTGCAACTGCGTTCGAGCCTCTGTGGCGGAGATCGGGGCGTTGCACTGGTAACGTTCCAAGGCGTTGCCTGCCAGCGGCCCGGTCTGAACATTTTCGGTAAGGTGAGCTGAAGATGCCTCGGGATAGGTGAAGCTCAAGGTCTGTTGGTGTTGCTCCCACTGACAGGCTCTTTTCACATAATCTTCACATTTGCCTGAGTAGGCTCGAACCATCCGTTAAAAGCAGCATCCCTAGCCCGTTCCCCAGCGGGCTTTTTTTTGCGCGGGGATAAAACTCTTTTAAAATCAGCTGTCCAAGGCACCTGGGAGTAACCGGGTGCGGCCGCGATAGCTCGAATTGGGCCGCGTGGCGCTGGGCTTTCTTGTCAGTCCGACAGTCTTTCTTTGAGGTTCAAGTCATGCGTTTAACTTTACCTGCCCTGGTTGTGGGACTTCTGCTGGCTCAAGGCGCTATGGCCGGCGATGGCACTGCGGCCATTGGTGGCGGGCTTGGTGGGGCGTTGGGCAATGTGGTCGGGCAGAAACTTGGTGGCAGTACCGGGGCGGCAATCGGCGCGGGTGTTGCCGGTGCGGCAGGCAGTGCGGCCGGGGCGCGCAAAGGCAGCCGGGCCAAGGCGGCCATCGGTGGTGGCCTGGGTTCGGCCGGTGGCTCGCTGATCGGCAATCGCCTGGGCGGTAGCACCGGCTCGACCGTCGGTGCCGGTATCGGCGGCGCGGCCGGTGGCGCCCTGGGTAGCAGCATGGGTCACAAGAAGCGTCACTGATTCTGCCTTGCCTGAAGAAAACCCGGCCCTGCGCCGGGTTTTTTGTGTGGCTTGCCCCAGGCTTCGCCATACTCAAGGCTCTGAGTCCCGATGTTCAAGGAGACGATCATGCACCGCGAGACGCCAGGCCAGGCACAGCCCGCTTCCGACGAGCCGGAGGTGATCAACGACCCCGGGAATGAAGACCCCGGTTCATTGCAGGATGATGCGCGTGTACCTCTGCAAGAGGCGCCCAAAGGCGACAAAAGCCCGCCTGGTGCAGCCGACTAAGGCCCATAGCAACCGCCTTCCAGCCCCCCAGGTTGCTCCCGACCCAAGCCCGCCGCTATGCTGCTGAATCCTTTAATTGATGAATTGCCAAGAAGAACTGGCCGTACCTGAGCCGCTCCCTGGAATGTACTTTTGCTAACGGATCAGATGCGATGAATGCACAGTTGAATGATTTGGGACCGATCAAGGCCGTCATTTTCGACATGGACGGCTTGCTCCTGGACACCGAGGGCATCTACACCGAGATCACCCAGTTGATCGCCGAGCGTTATGGCCGCACCTACGATTGGACCATCAAGCAGAACATCATCGGCCGGGGAGCCGGCGACCTGGCGCGCTACGTGGTCCAGGCCCTGGACCTGCCCATCAGCGCCGAAGAGTTCCTGGTCATGCGCGAACCATTGATGCGTGAGCGCTTTCCCCGCGCCCAGGGCATGCCCGGGGCCCAAGAGCTGGTGCGGCACTTGAAGGAGCACCGGATCCCCATTGCCGTGGGGACCAGTTCGTCGCAGATGTCGTTCGGCGAGAAAACCACCCGCCATGGCGACTGGTTCGCGCTGTTCGACACCATCGTCACCGCCGACGATCCGGAAGTGACGGCGGCCAAGCCGGCGCCGGATATCTTCCTCACGGCTGCCCGTCGCCTGGGAGTGGCCCCCGCCGAGTGCCTGGTGTTCGAGGATTCGCCGTTTGGCGTGACCGCGGCCAGGGCCGCTGGCATGAGCGTGATCGCAGTGCCCGATCCGGCGATGGCCGATAGCAAGTTTGCCCACGCAGATGCGATCCTGCGATCGTTGAAGGCCTTTCAGCCCGCAGCGTGTGGCTTGCCCAGGCTGGATTGGCCAGCATAAACCCGTGCTTGCCCAGGCGCTGCGCTGGAGCTCCTGGGCCGTTCTAGCTTAATGGCTGCGTACTGCAGACAGGTCGATTTCCAGGGCCATGATGCTCAGCCCCTCACTGATCCTGGAGGGGCCGAGGCGCCGAATATTGAACTTTCTCTTGATCAGCAGCCGTGCGATCGCACTCGGCGAAACCGTCAGTAGTTTGCGTGCCCCCAGAGACTTGGCGTACTCGAAGGCTTCAAGCAGCAGCGACATTGAGTGGGAGGAAGAGTAGGCATTCAGAACATCGGTCTCTTTATCGAGCGATACAGCGGCGAACCTGGACAACTCCCAGACATGAGTTTGAGAGGGCGGCTGATCTGAACCCAGCAGGTCGGGAAATACTTCCGATAATAGATAAGGGCGGGTTGTGGGTAGCAGGCGTGCTGTCCCCACAATGGCGCCTGTTTCATCTTTGGCCGCGAGGTAAAGCGTGTCATCCCGGTCAAACTCGTCGAGTTCCAACTGATCGGGGCAATCCAATGGCCAGCCGAGCTTTTCCACAAATACCTTATAACGATAAGAAGCAATGTCCTGCTTTAGCTGCGAGCCTAATGCTTTACCATTTCCGGAAAAAATACGCATCATACATCCTCGGCGTTCAAGTCGAGCGTGATCGTAAATTAGCGAGTAAAGCCGGGTACCTACCATTATTGGTAGGTAGGTGGCTTTTTTTGCCGGGCAAAGGCTTTGCGGTATTAGTGCTGGTCGCCGGACAGGAGGTATGGGCAGCCGGCGCCAGCATGGCTCAAGAGCAGAAGAGTTCCTGAGACTGAGGTGCAAAAGGGGAAGGTGAAGGCAGAAAAAGTTTTCGGTTTGGGTTTGTCTTATTATTTTCTATTATTGTTATTTAGATCAGTAGTCCTGTGAGGAATGCTTGGACAACGGCAGCAGTTTTGTTGGCGGCGCTTAGTTTTAGAATGGAGTTCTTGATATGAAAGTTTACCGTGTTTTCTGAAATGGCCAGCAAGCAGGATATTTCAAATGAGGTCTTGCCGCTGCCGGTCCACTTTAGAACTTCTTTCTCACGGGAGGTCAGCTTAACTTCGTAGGGGTTGGCAAGACGTGTGCTGATCCGGTTTGAAAGTGTGATGTGAGCCACACTTACCAGCCAGCGCATTTTTATTTCGTTGGCATCCAGTTCCTGGCGGGTGATGGGTTGTGACGATCTGCTGAGTGATAGCATGCTGGCTGCACCGGCAGCATTGGTACTTGACTGTGACCATCCAACTTTTAGTCCAGCTGCCCGCGCTTCTTCCCAAAATACAGGTGCTTCGCGAAATACCGCGTCCTCCCATATGATCGGTGCCTGGGATTGTCTACCTTGTGCCACTATTGGATCAGTGGCCAGGTAGTTTTCAGTGTCGTAGCGCCTCTGCCATTGACGAGGATAGTTGTTGAACATCACGACTTTCTCCTCGGGAAAAATCACCTGTAGCCCGTAAGCACAGTACTCGAATTCAAGCGTTGTAGCCGCATCTTGAATTCGCTTGACTATTTGAGCTTCGGAAAGTTTCAGGTCCGTTATCATCAGTAAGTCATCTTGCCAGCTTTTCATAAATACCCTCCTTGTATAGTCATCTTTCGTATTGCGGTGACATCGAGTTGCGTCGCGAATCTGACCAGTTCTACGATGGAAATCAAGTTTATAAATATGAAACATGCGTAGATGTAAGTTTGGCGTCAGAAAAAAGATGTGGCAATGGGCGCTTGCCAGCAACTTGTCCGATGGCGTCTTGCCGGAATAGAAAGAGTAAAGACTTCGTCTCGCTGAGTACCTACCAATAGTGGTAGTTACAGATGAGCGGTAATGTCTCTAGATTGTTGAAGGACGGACGGGCTGCGCTGTTTGAACGCGACGGCAGTCTAGATGAGCTCCACAGGGAATATAAAAATCAATGGAGAGAACTGCCCGTGCTTAAGAAGGTACTTGTCAATGTTGAGGCGACGCCATCGTGCCCAGCAGCATGCAGTATGTGCCCCCGCTCAGTGATCAAGGACTATGGTTTTATTTCGCTTGAGACCATGGATAAGATAGTTTCGCAGATAGACCCTTCCTATGTCTGGGAACTTGACTTGGCGGGCAGGGGGGAGCCGACCATTCATCCAGAGTTTCATGAGCTTTTGCGAATGATGCGTCGCTCTGGAGTCTTGACTGACGTGACAACAACGGCAGTCACTTTCAATCAGCGCAATATAGATGCCTGTGTACAAAACGTTGATGTCATCCGGCTATCTGTCAGTTCTATTCAGAAAGAGGTTTTCGATAAGGTTCACATTGGTCTGAACCACGAGAAGATCTGGCGCAACATTGCCGCGTTGGCCGAGGCCGCGGCGGATAAGGTCATTGTCCATTTGACTGGCGGCCCGGCGATCTATAGTACGTTGCCAGCGACCGTCGCACATTTGCGTAGCCTGGGTTTCAAGCGGATCTATCTGTTCCCGCTCTGGAACCGAGGCGGGGATATCAACGCCAAACTCGAAAGTGAATACCGTCAGAAACTTGTGCGCGAGTTGGGTTTGAACCTGTCTGAGAGCGAGTACAAAACAGGCATGGGCAAGGTCAAATTCATGCTGAATGCCCTGCTGGGTACCCTTGAAAATAGAAACTTTTGTGCCATTGGCGATGGCAGCGTCAGTATCAGTTATACCGGCGAGATACTCGGTTGTTTCCAGGATTTTGGGCACGTATCAAATATTGGCCATATTGATAATGACAACCTGAAGAAGATTGTGAAAAGCAGGGTGAAACAGTTGGGAAATATGGAGATTTGTCAGGGCTGTAATTCACGCAAGGCGGTTTTCAAACTGCCAATGTTCTTGGCCAGCTAAATAGCTTTCTGCACTGTTGTACAGGGATGACGCGCCGTGAGTATGCAGGAAACCGATTTCTTATTGCTGAATTGTTGTAACTTGCCGTGGCGTCCGATATATCCGTATGCCTTTGTTCAGATTAGTGAGATTGCTCGGCGATTCGATATCAGGGTCACACGTATTGATTTGCTGTACGTTGAACATTGGTACGAATATCTTAAAAACGTGATAAAGACCCAGCGTCCGAAGATGATTGGTATACATCTGCGGCAAGGGGACTCCCTTGATCTTTCCAACTATGATGCGGTAGATGGCGAGCCTGGGAATTACTTTAGAACCTATTACCCCGTTGAAGACAGCAGGCGCCTGATTCGCCTGGTGAGGGAGTTGTCGGATGCACCTATCATCATGGGTGGCTTTGGTTTCACCACTCATGCCAGAAAGTTGGCTAACTATCTGGAAATCGACCTTGGCTTGCAGGGCTGTCCAGACGGCTTCTTTCGCTCCTTCAACGACACTCTCTCTGGCCGAAACCTGGGGGCTGTGCCTGGACTGATTCACAAGAACGGGGCTGAGTACCTATATAACGATGTCGGTTTCTACAAGCCAGCCGAAGTGACCGAGTACCGGCTGGATATCGTTAACGAAATCAAGGCCTTTTACGGGCCGGCATTACAGTCGAAAACGCCACCGACCATTGCTGTGGAGGTTTCGCGTGGATGCCCGTTTCAGTGCTATTTCTGTGTTGAACCTGACGTCAAGGGCAAGCGGATTGACAAGCGTAATCTGGATGTGGCCGAAGCTGACCTGGAGTTTCTATTAAAGAACGATCTTTATGACTTCTGGTTTATCTGCTCTGAACTGAATATCGGTGGTGCTGGTTTCGCCTTGGAGCTGGCCGAGCGGGTGATTCGTCTTAATGAGCGTTATAAGAAGCGTCAGATTAAATGGTCAGGATATTCGCTGCCTTCGCTGGGTCACGATGAGCTGAAGACGATGATGCGTGCCGGTTACACCGGCGCCATGAACGATATTCTTTCGTTGGACGAAGATAACCTGAAGCGGGCGAAGGTGCCGTACAAGAGAGAGCAGGCCGTTACCTTTCTCAAAAGCCTGTCTTCGATACGTGCGGAAATTCATGAGGAAAGAACGCGAAAGCTGGAAGAGCAGGCGAAGTTTACCGCCAGTGCGCCAATTGAGTACTCCAATCTCATCTCGTTCTTTCTGGGGAATGCGCATGCGGACAGATACACCATCGCTCGCACATTGGCATTTCTCGAAGAAAGTGGACTGACAAACAAGTACGAGGCTGGGTATGTGATTCCCAGTACTCGAGTATTTGGCATAGGTCGGACTCAGGGTTTTGTTGCGAGGGATACCACTTACTCCTTTGGTCGTGATGGTGTTATCGCCACCGACTCCAAATGGCCTACCTTTCATTTTCCAGAGTTTTTGGTGAGTGCTCTGGGAGATCGAGAACGGATATACAGTTTTTTCAACTACGTCTCCAACACCCTGATGTGCCAGGCTCATCGCAAAGATAAGTCGTTCAGCCAATTTATAGCGCTCTATCTGGAGCAACATCTTGATGACTGCTCGGCGTATTGGACGGACTTGGCAAAGTTGCTTGGCCGGGATGCCCAGGCGCGACTCTTGCCCAGCGACATCAAGGCGTTGCTGAGTCGTGAGGCCGCTGATGACAGAGCATTGCAGGAAGATGTTTATCACGCTTGGCTGCTTGAACTGTTCGGGCGAAATTCAAGCAGCATTCAGCCGGTTATATCATTTTTCGGTAAACAGCATTTTTCCGGTGTGAAGCCCGTGTCCAGTGACTATGTGTTCACGCAGTTGTTTTATGCGCGTTTCTCCAATGCTGGAGAGTGGATCGAGCTTGCAGAACATCTAGCACCTGATAGCAAAGGTTATGCCGCGCTGTTTGTGCGGTATATCGAGTATGCAATAGGTCTTGTATTCAGACACGAATATAAGGATCTGTTGTTTGAGCTTTGATCTGGCCTGGCAGGGAGCCTATGCAATGTTGGCAAATGCAGTTTCCAACCTTCGATTGATCGAGACATTGAGTGAAAAAGTTCCTGCCTGGGCACTTCGTGGCCTGCAGGGACGCTATCACTGGCAACTTGAGTCTGGAGTTCATCTGGGCTGCATGAAAGTTTCTGAAACACTGAGCTGGTCGTTTACCGCGCAGGAGTACCCACCACGCGCCACCATCGTGCTCAGTGACATGACGCTCCAGGCTTTGGCAAACAAGGTCGATGACCCGCTGACGCTGTTCAATACCGGGAAGTTGTTGATTAGCGCAGACAACGACCACTCCGCTATTGCTGTCGATGTGATGAAGCTGTTGAATTTTATTTTCAACAATGCCTTGGTCGACGCTCAGCGCATTGCTCAACTGGGGATTCGTAGTACTCAAGGAAAGGATTTTCCGTTTTGCCAGGTGATCGCTGATGAAAGGGATATCGAACCTTATTTACGCCGTGGAGAACCGGTCATTGTGCGCAATGCGGCAGTTTCATGGCCGATCTTCTCAATGCCTGTGGGGCATATCGTCAATCGGGTGGGTAACCTGGACGTGAGTCTTCTTCTTGAAGAATACGATCTGGAAAATGCTCAGCCACCCAAGTATCGGAAAACCTCGTTTGCCGAATATGTAGAGTCCCTGTATGCCGCGCAAGCGTCTGTCAGCGGTTATATGGCGGCCAATACCGTACCGCCTGCATTGGACGATACCTATTGTTTTCCGAGTGTCTTCGCGCGCGAGGTATTCAACACGCCAAGATGGTGGATAGGTCCGGCCAGTACCGGGCTGAGATTGCACAGGGATATGGTGGATAACTTTCTGGTGCAATTGAAAGGGCGCAAGAAAATACGCCTTTATGCCCCCAGTGAAACGAGATTTCTCTACCCGGCCAGTGTTGGCGGGAACTTGATGTATGAGCCCAGTCGGGTTGATCCGGAAAACTACCAGGCGGAGAAGTTTCCGGATTATCAGCAGTCGGTATCCACTGTTTGCGAACTGCGGCCTGGCGATATGTTGTATTTGCCGGCCGGTTGGTGGCACCACGTCCTGAATCTGGAAGTGTCCTGGTCGCTTAACTTCTTTGCTGTAAATGGTGAGCCAAGAGTCTTATCTGTAAATCGTGATAACTATGAGAGTGTCCAGCTATGAGTAATTTGAAAGACTTGAGGAAGGGCGATTTGCCGCAAGCGACGGAAGCGGCACTCCTGGTTGGTACCGGCTTTGATGTGGTGCCGGGCAGCGATGATGTTTCTCCCGAGTTCAATGACCCTTCCTACATGTTGAAGGACCCCCTGGGCCTGACCACGCGGGCGTTGGAAAAGTACGGGAATATCGTTTACCTGCGGGGCATCAACGGTTATCTCATCGCCGATGCGCCCTTTATCGAAAGCATGCTGATTGGTGACGAGCGGTTTTTCTCAAAAAGCGCCGAGACCATGGAAAAGATCAGCCCGGCTATTGGCAATGGGCTGTCGACGCTGATCGGTGATGAATGGAAGCGTCAGCGCAAGATTGCCAATCCTTCTTTCAGCAAACGCAGCGTTGACGCTTTCGGCAACGTATTTCACGAATGCATCAACGAGATGTTCGATGAGTGGGATGCTCGGTCCGAAGGTGTTCTCGATGCAACTCAGGAGATGAAAAAGCTAACCCTGCGGATTGTCATCAAGTGTCTGTTCTCCACGGACATTCTGCGTTTTTCCAGTGATGTCACCGCGGCCCTTGAGGTCTTGCAGGAGTATTCGCTGCTGAAGTTGTGGTCGCCGGCGAGCATCAGCGCCACCGATGAGCAGGCGTATGAGAACGCCAAGAAGAAAATCGACGCGATCATCTACACCATCATCCACGATCGTCGTCAGAACAAGACGGTCCAGCACAACGACCTGTTATCGATGTACATGTCTGCGGTGTACGAAGACACCGGGGAGGGGATGACGGATATCCAACTCCGGCATGAAGTCATGAACCTGTTTCTGGCCGGTCATGAAACCACCGCGAACGGCGTGGCATTCGCCCTCTATCTGCTGGCGAACAACTCACGGGAACAACAGAGGCTGCATGAGGAAGTCGAGGCTGAACTCGGCAATGCACTCTGCACCCTGGAAGATTTGAAGCGCCTCGATTACACCGACTGGGTATTCAAGGAGTCCCTCAGGCTCTATCCGTCTTCCTGGGGCATGAGCCGAGTGGTGCTGGAAGACTATCAGTACCAGAACTATCTGTTTCCCAAGGGCGCGGACTTCATCGTTGCCCAGTGGGGCCTGCATCGCAATCCGGAATATTGGCAAGAGCCTTTGAAGTTTGACCCGGAACGCTTTGCACCGGAACGCATCAAGCATGTGCACAAGTATGCCTACCTGCCGTTTGGCGCGGGCGCTCGAAAGTGCATCGGTATCCATCTGGCCGAGGGCGAGGGCAAGACGATTCTGGTGCGTATTGCGCAACGTTATGAGTTGCGCGCAGTGGATGGGAATGAACCGACATTGAAAGCCCGGTTGTTCATGACTTCCGAACCGGGTGTGTGCCTAGAGTTTATCAAGCGCAACTGAGGTGTTTTATGCAGACCATGGCTTTTGCGGTGCCTTTACCCGGTGACAAGAAAGAGCGTTTCCTGAAGTTTGCCCAGTTGATCCGCAATGAACGCAATGCCGATTTTCGCCAGTTTCTGGAGCGCCTCGATACGGTGGAGGAGAACTGGTTCCTGCAGCCTTTTGGCGAGATGGAGCTGTTTATCTGTTATTTGGCGGCGCCAGATTTGAATGCGGCATTCGCAAAGTTGGCGAGCTCCCAGCATCCCTTTGACAAGTGGATAAAGCAGGAAAACAAGGAAATCTTTGGCATGGACTTCGAGTCCCCCAGTGATGACCCGATGCCTGAAGTACTGCTGCAGTGCAAAGTTGAACCCATTCATTCACAAAGTTGGTAATAAAGATGAGCCTAACCTTATTTCGTGAGAGTTATCTGACTGCGGTCCGTACTAAGGACTACAAGTCTTTGGCATCTTTGTACGCGGCAGATGCCATTCGCAAATCTCCCGGACAGCCTGACCGCATTGGCGTGACGCAGATCCTCGAGCACTACCAGGAGTGGCAGGGCACGTTCGCCGACATGCAGTTGGCCGACCGCATCCTGTTTCTCAAGGACAATGTGCTCATCGCCGTGTGGGGCTGGAAGGGGCGGCACGCCCAGGCCTACATGGGCGTTGAGCCGAGCAACAAGGAGGTTGGCCTGATCGCTGCCAGCCTGTTCTGGTTCGACAGTGATTTCCGTGTGACCAAGGAACACACCTACGAGGACCCCTACACCCTGCTGATCCAGCTCGGTGTGATCGACGATCAGGGGCGCAGCGTGCCGTCACTGACCGAGCCGTGTGAGATCTATGACTGCAAGACGCTGAAGCCGCGCTTCGAGAACCTGGCCAAGATGCGCCACTACAACGAACTGCTGCTGAGCAAGCAGTTGGAGCCGTGGCTCGACTGCATGAGCGACGATATCGAATGGGATGACCAGATGGTCCCCGGGTTGGCCGTGGGCAAGGACCATTCGCGGGACGATTTCGTGATGCTGGCCGAAGCCTTCCCCGATGCGTCCATCAACATGACCAACATGTGGTCGGTAGGGGACTTCGTGATTCACCAGGGGATCTTCACCGCGACGCACAAGGGGCCTCTCAAAGGCATCCCGGCATCCAACCGCGTGGTCAACGTGGACAACATGGATATTGCCTACTTTGACGGCAATGTGATCCGCAAGGGCTGGACCTTTGGCAATACCCTGGACATGGGGTCGCAAATGGGGATGGGTAAATGACGGCGCGCAGCATGAAGTTGATCGGCAACGAAAACAGCGCCTGCACCCGCAGTGTGCTGATGGTTCTGAAGGAAAAGAACACGCCGGTGGAGTTTGTCAGCATCGACCTGGGGACCGGTGCGCACAAGTCGGACGAGCACTTGAGTCTCAACCCGTTCGGCAAGGTTCCGGTGCTGATCCACGGTGACCTGACCCTTTATGAGTCGCAGGCCATCAACCGTTATCTGGAGGCGATCCTGCCCGGCATTTCGTTGATTCCACAGGACCGGCAAGACATAGCGCGGATGGACCAGTGGCTCAGCGTGGACTCCAGCTATTTCACGCCCCAGGCCTATGCCCTGGTCTGGCAGAAGCTGTTCCTGCCCATGTACGGCGGGCAGACTGACCAGGCAGTGGTCAAGGAGGCCGAGGAGAAGCTGAACGCCATCTACGCCGCCATGGATCACGCCATTGGCGAGGAGGGGCGATTCCTGGTGGGGGACTCGCTGTCCCTGGCCGACCTGGCGTTTGTCCAGTACACCGATTACATCCTCAAGGCGCAGAGCGAAAGCATCGTATTCAACTATGAGAACGTTCGTCGCTGGTGGTATGGCCTGACTCAGCGCGAGTCTTACAAAGACCCGCTCTCGGTCATTCTCTGAATCATGCATGGCGTGCCACGGCACGCCATGCCCACCCTCGGTAGCAGATAGCAACGCGGAGATTGTGCGATGAGCACTTCAGCCAGAAGTCGTCGTTCGGTAGTACTGTGGATGTATGAAAACGACAACGGCCATATTCCCAAGCAAATGCTTCGTGAGTTGCTTGAGGAAAAAGGCTTTGTGGTTTTTTCCGATTTCGACATGCGCCAATGCCATGTCATTTCCGGGAAGGTCTATACCGCCTGTGGGCGCTGCCTCAGTGAGTTCGATGCCCTGTTTCATATGAACGCCGATGAGCAGTCGCCGTATCAGGCCGATATTCTTCGGGCGTTGCAAGACAGCGGCGTAGTAGTGGTGAACGAGTGTGTTTCATTCTTCAACTGTCGCGACAAGTTCAAGGCCAACCAGCTGTTGCGCATGCATGGAGTGAACGTACCCGACTCCGCACTGCTGGGTAGCCAGATTGATGATGCGGTCATTCACCAACTCTTTGCGCGCTGGGGCAGCCTGGTCTACAAGCCCCGCTCGGGCCATGGGGCCGTGGGCGTGATGCGCTTTGTGGAGGCTGAACAGTTCATCGACTTCATCCAGGCGACGGCGCACTTTCTCGGTGATTACTACGTTGAGCAATACATCGAGTTTGGCGATTACGATTGTCGGGTCGAGATCTTCAACGGCGAGTTGATGGGCGGCTACAGCCGCAAGAAGAAACACAGCTTCAAGACCAACATTTCCGCGGGCGGTGAAATGACGCCGCGCATCCTGGGGGGCGAAGTTGAAGTTGCGCTCAAGGCCGCCCAGGTGTTGGGAATCAATGGGACGATCGTCGACATGGTGCAGTCGACCGCCGACCGCAAGTTCTATGTCCTTGAGGTCAATCCCTTGCTGGGCATCTTCGTCGAATCGGCCATGCGTGCCGGCACCAAGATGCCCGATACCGAGCCGGACCAGCGTTACTCCTATGACCGACTGAAGCTGGACTCGATTGCCAGCTACCTCGATGCGCTGCCTGCGCGCCAGTCACTGACGCCGACGCCATGAAGCCTGGGCACTGCGCGTAGGCGCTGTGCAGGTACCTATTCAGGGAATTGAATGATGCAGCCCGTTATTCTCATCAGCGCCGCACGCCAGCGGCTGGCTATCAATCACTCCGCTGCCTTGGCGATGAATGTTCTCAATTGCAGTTTCACCGAGCTGCTGATCAGCCTGGGCTGTGTTCCGCTGGTGGTGGTGCCGGGGATGCCCGTTGAGGCGTTGGAGCGCCTGTTCGCCATGGCCGATGGACTGTTGCTGGGCTCCGGTCAGGACCTTTGTCCGAGCCATTACGGCGAGGATTGCGAGGTCAGCTATTCGGCGCAGGTATCAGGGGTTGGCGAGCCTTACAAGCGGCCGCTGATGCTCAGTCCCGACAAGGATCGTGACGTACTGGAGTTGGCCTTGTACCGGCAGGCCAGGTCACGACAGCTACCGATTCTCGGCGTTTGCCGAGGCCTGCAATTGATCAACGTTGCCGAAGGCGGCTCGCTGTATCAGGAGATCCCCGATCGAGGGGTCGAGCACGGGATCGACCCCGATGGCTGGATCAACTATCACCCTGTGGACGTCGACCCGCAGAGCCGGCTCTATCGGATTATCGACAAGCGCAGTTTCAGCGTTTCGTCGGTGCACCACCAGGCGATCAAGCGCCTGGCGCCAGGCTTGAGAGCCTGCGCGAGGGCTGCCGATGGGGTGATCGAGGCGGTCGAGCTGGCCAGTCACGAGCATTTCGTCCTGGGGCTGCAGGGGCATATAGAAAAGACCCTGCTCAATCATCCCGAGCACCTGCAGATATGGAAAACATTCGCCAGTGAGGCTGCCACAAGGAGTCGGCAACATGTCAATTGAACACTTCCAGGTGCCCCTTTATCAGCCTTTGATGAAGCGCCTCGATTTATTCTTCAAGGCGGGCGACCCCGCCGGTATTCCGCTGCTGGACAAGAAGGCAATCATTTCCGGGTTTCCTGGAAACTTCATGACCCAGGCGATGCGTGTCGGCATCGAGGGCGGCGATGTGGAGTTCGCCAATACCTCCGGGAGCAGCTCCCAGATTCTCCAGATCATTCGCTACAAGGGCTGGTGGGGACGTGAGTTCACGCGCGCCTATCAGCGGGTGGCGGACATGGTTGGTTATTCGATGGAGCATGACAGGAAAGCAGTACTGACGACGGCGGCCTGTTCCGCGGTGTCGTGTTTTCTTGACGACCCGGACTACCAGCAGCGCATCCACAATGGGGTGCTGAGCCTCAATACGCATCCGGACCCTACGCGCTGGACGCTCACCGATATCCAGCGCATTGATGCGGAACTGCGGATGTTTGCGCCAAAGCTTCTGGAGATAGATCCGACCTATCTCGCGATCTTCCTGAGCAAGCGTGCGCAGTACCGGATTACTGAGCCTCTGTACATCCCTGACTACATCGCAGCTTCCTACGAGTACATGACCGCCAATGTTCGCCGGCTCATCGAGAGCGCCTATGGTTTGCCGGTTCTGAGCATGTATGGCTCGACGGAGCTGGGCGTACTGTTCATGCAGAACCGCAGTGGCACTTTCGTCCGTTGTGGCCACGACACATTGGTCGAACTCAAACCGTACCTGGCCCGGCGCAATCTGTTCGAGTTGATTGTCACGTCCTGGAAAAACCCGCTGATGCCTTTGTTGCGCTATGCCACCGGGGATCTTGTCGAAGTGCCGGAAGGTGAGTGGTCGAATAGGGTCTTCGGCGCCGTGGATGACATTCCTTTGCTGAAGCTGCATGGCCGTATCAGGGACTGCCTGGTGACCGATGATGGGGAGCTCAAGACCCTCGCCGATCTTGATGAGCTGTTCGCCGTTTCCGCGCCTTGGGTCCGGCAGTATCAACTGCAGGTGACCGAGCACAAGGTCACGCTGTTTTACGTTTCCGATGTCCCGGAATACGACGCCGACCTGCCGGCCGTTGAGCGGTGCCTGCGTGGCTGGTTTGGCCGCATGCGTACTGTTGAATCAATGGCCGTTCCAAGCATTGCGCCACAAGCCTCGGGAAAGTTCGCGATTATCAAATAGCGGGTCCGTGAAGAGTCGTCCCTCAATAAAAAAAGAGAGAATGTTATGCAAGCCTTGGATGTGAAATGCATGGTGTTGCCGGATGCGCGCAGTGACTTTCCGTTCTTTCGGGATAATCAGCGGATCTACCTGGACAGTTCATCCACCTCGTTGAAACCCGCGTCGGTGATCAGCGCCATCACTGATTTTTACCTGCATGCCGGTAGCAATGTCGGGCGCTCCAATCATCAGTATGCTCAGTTGTCCACCCAACTGTTTGAGTCGTCGCGCAACAAGCTGGCCTGCTTTCTGGGGTGCAGCGCCGATGAAGTGGTCTTTACCGCCAATTGCACGGACTCGATCAATCTGCTCGCCCATGGGCTGGCGTTGGGCAATGGCGACCATGTCGTGGTTTCGCCCCTGGAGCACCATTCCAATCTCCTGCCCTGGTTGTCCAGGTGTCGAGTCACGGTTGCCCGTCTGGATCAGAACGGTTGTATCGACCTGGATCATCTGGATTCGTTGCTCGCCGCCGATCCGGCCCGTCTGGTCGCGGTCTGCCACGCATCGAATGTCACCGGCAACGTGCAACCCGTCAGGCAGATCTGTCAGATCGCCCGGGCACGGGGGGCGTTGAGCCTGCTGGACGCGGCGCAGACCGTTGGCCATATCCCGGTCAATGTCGGGCAGATCGGTTGTGATTTTCTCGCCCTTTCCGGGCACAAGATGTTCGGCCCCTCGGGGGTTGGCGTGCTGTACATGCGGCGTGATCTGCAGGCGTCGATGCAGAGCTATCGCTATGGTGGCGGCATGGTCAACAAAGTGGGGCAGGGTGATGTCAGTTATCAATCCGGCCCCGGTCGGTTCGAGGCCGGCACGCCGAACATTGAAGGGGCCATCGGGCTGGGGGCGGCGGTCGACTATATAAACAGCTTGGGCGGGCAGTGGGTTCAAGACCACGATGAGGATCTGGAGCGCTATTTCCTGTCGCAGATTCAATCGGTGCGCAATATTGAAATCGCCTTCCCCATCGGGCCGCAGCACCTGCCGATTTTTCCTCTGGTTGCCGTCGGCAAGGTGGATATCGGATTTGTCTCGCGGATTCTTTCCGATCGTTACGACATTGCACTGAGTTCCGGCTACCAGTGCAACCAGCCGCTCTACCGCAACAGTGGAATTAATGGCGCCTTGCGGGTCTCGATGCATCTTTACAACAGTCGCAAAGATATCGACACGTTAGTGATGGCACTCACTGATCTCCAGGATCTGCTGGCTTAGTAGGAGGAAATCAATATGGCCGCTGAATTGCTGGAAGTATTGGGCGCAAGAGCCATCACCAAGGAAGATTGTATTGCCTATTTTCATCGGCATATCAAACGCCGGACTTCGGCATTGATCGGACTTGAATACGAGTTGATCCTGATTGATAAGGCGACTTCCCTGAGTGTGCCGTTTTTTGGCTTGCGCAGCCTGTCGAGCATCTTCAAGGGCTTGCTGGGATACGGCTACTCGCCCGTTTATGACGATGGCTTGATCATCGGTTTGAGGCGCGGCGGCACGGTCATCAGCCTGGAGCCTGGTGGCCAGGTGGAGTTCTCTTCATCGGCGTTGCGTCTGGTGTCCGATGTTGTGATCGAACTCGAAGTGTTTCTGCGGGAACTGGATCGGGTCTGCCAGGGCCTGGCCATTTCGTTGCTGCCCATCGGTTATCGGCCCTACGGGGGCGTGGCGTCGGTGGCGACGGTGCCGCGTACTCGCTACTTGCACATGATGCCTATCCTGGAAAAGGTCTCGGGGGCCTCGGCCGGGCAGAAGATGACGGCCTCGATGCAGATTTCCGTCGACTACTTCTCCGAGCAGCATGCGGGCAAGTTGTTGCAGTTGGGGGTTGCCTGTCAGCCTTACATCGTCGCCTTGTTCGCCAACTCTCCGTACTTTTCGGCGGTCACCAGCCGCTATAAGAGTCATCGGATGCATGCCTGGACCCAATTCGATCAACAACGCTCCGGGATTCCCGAGTTCATGTTGCGCGCACACTTCAGCGCCCATGCCTTTGAGCACTATGTTGACTGGGCCCTGGAGAAACCACTGCTGTTCATTCAGCGTGAAGGGCAGTTGATCCACATGAACGACCTGAGTTTTCGCGACTACATGCGCCTGGGGGCTGCCTCGGGCGCTGCCACGCTTCAGGATTGGATCATGCATCTGGGTACCCTCTACCCTGAGGCCCGGCTGAAGAACATTGTCGAGTTTCGCTCGGCCGATACCTGTGCACCTCACTTCGCCGCTTCACTCGCGGCCTTCTGGAAGGGCCTGGCCTATAGCGAAGAGGCGCTTGATGCCGCGTTGGACATGCTCGGCGCGCAGGCGCCTTCCGAGTTGAATCGCAAGTATGCCCAGGCGGCGGAGTTCGGCATGGCCGGGGTCGATGGGGCGGGAAACTCGCTGGCCGAAGGGATTGGACGCCTGGTCGGGCTGGCCGCCCAGGGGTTGCAGTATCAGGGAGCATCCAAGCTTGAGAGCGGTTATCTGCAAGCGCTGAACGAGATGATCGCAACTGGGCAATCTGCGGCAGATCTAATGCTCAACAAGGGTGTACCTATATGCTTGGGCGCAAACCCGAAAACAGCTTATTCGAACATTAAATGCGTCTCCTAAAGCAATCTGCCGCGCGTTGCGAATGGTAGTCGACTGTAATATATTCCGCCCTCGTAAATGAGTGCGTGCGGCATTTTTCAGGAGTTGTTCATGAAGACGGAAAGTATCAGGAAGATAGAAGATAAATGGCTCGCTCGCTGGGAAAATGAAAAGCATTACTCCGTTGAACTAGATACTTCTCTGCCTAAATATTATTGCCTTGACATGTTTCCTTATCCTTCGGGTGCCGGTCTGCATGTTGGGCATCCGCGCGGATATATTGCGACTGACGTATATAGTCGTTTTAAACGAATGGCCGGTTTCAATGTTTTGCATCCCATGGGTTTCGACTCTTTCGGATTACCCGCGGAACAGTATGCAATCGAAACCGGACAGCACCCAAGAGTAACCACTGACAAGAACATTGCCACGTTCAAGTCGCAGTTGAGAAAACTGGGTTTCTGTTATGACCCGGACCGCGAGATCAAGACTTCCGATGCTCAGTACTATCACTGGACGCAGTGGATATTCTCCCAACTGTTCGACAGTTGGTTCTGCCTCGATACCCACCAGGCCCAGCCTGTCGATACCCTGATCCAGCGTTTTGAACAATCCGGCAATGCCGGGGTGAATGCCTGGTCTGATTCGCGGACCACAACCATCAGCGCGCAACAGTGGGCCGCTTTCTCGCCTTTGCAGCAGTCGGAGTTCCTGATGAACTACCGATTGGCGTATCGCGCCGACTCTTATGTGAACTGGTGCCCGGCCCTGGGCACGGTGCTGGCCAACGACGAAATCAAGGACGGTTTTTCCGAGCGGGGTGGCCACCCGGTTCAGAAAAAGATGATGAAGCAGTGGATGCTGCGGATTTCCGCCTATGCCGACCGCCTGCTGGAGGGGCTCGATAGCCTGGATTGGCCGGAAGCCTTGAAGGACATGCAGCGCAACTGGATCGGCAAATCCCAGGGCGCGGAAATTGATTTCCAGGTGCGTGATTCGCAGACCGCGATCAAGGTCTTTACCACCCGCCCCGATACGCTGTATGGCGCGACGTTCCTGGTGCTGGCGCCTGAGCATGATGCCGTCGAGGCAATCACCTCAGCGCCTCTCAAGCTTGCAGTGGCCAATTACCGCGAAGAAGCGGCCTTGCGCTCCGAGCGCGAACGGATGGCCAAGGCCGAGCGGATCACCGGCCAGTTCACCGGCGCCTACGCCGTCCACCCCTTGACCGGCGAAAACCTGCCGATCTGGATTGCCGACTACGTCCTGGCCGATTACGGCACGGGCGCCATCATGGCGGTACCTTCCGGAGACCAACGGGATTTCAACTTTGCCCAGGCCTTCGATCTGCCCGTGGTGCATATCTATGAGGGGGCAGAGCAGGCCGCCAAGCCGTTCCTGATCAATGAAGGCCGCCTGATCAACTCTCAGGAAGCCACGGGCATGCTGCGTGCCGAGGCCACCGAGTGGATTCTGCAGCGCCTGGTGGCGACCGGAACCGCCAAGCGCACCTTCAATTACCGCATCCGCGATGCGATTTTTGGCCGCCAGCGCTATTGGGGCGAGCCGATCCCGGTGTACTACGACGAGCAGGGCATTGCTCGCGTGGTTCCCGAGCAGGACCTGCCGGTGACCCTGCCCGATATCGAGGCCTTCCTGCCGACCAGCGAGGGTGAGCCCCCCTTGGAGCGAGCCAGTAGCTGGCGCTACCGCGGCTTTAAGTATGAAACCACCACCATGCCCGGTTGGGCCGGGTCGAGCTGGTACTTCCTCAGGTACATGGATCCGACCAACAGCCATGAGCCCGTGTCGAAGGAGGCGCTGGCCTACTGGCAGGCCGTGGATCTGTATGTCGGCGGATCCGAGCATGCCACCGGCCACCTGCTGTACTCGCGCTTCTGGACGCATTTCCTCAAGGATCGCGGCTTGCTGAGTTTTTCCGAACCCTTCAAGCGGGTCCTGTGCCAAGGCATGATCCTCGGCGTCTCGGCGATCATCTATCGGGACAAGGCGACCCATGAATTCGTCTCCGCCGATCTCAAGGACGGGCGGGACGTTCAGCCGCTGTATGTCGATATCAGCATGGTGAATGACAAGAACCAGGTGGATATCGACGCTCTTCGCACATGGCGCCAGACCTACACCGAAGGCACGTTTGTCTGCTCCAAGGGCGTGTTCCTGTGTGATCGCCTGTCGGAAAAGATGTCCAAGTCCAAGTACAACGTGGTCAACCCCGATGACCTGATCGAGGTCTACGGGGCCGATACCTTCCGCCTGCATGAAATGTTCCTCGGGCCGATCGACCAGACCGCCATCTGGTCGACGCAATCCATCGATGGCCCGCACAAGTTCCTGCAGAAGGTCTGGCGCCTGTTTCTGGACGAGGAGGGCGCGGTGATCGTGGATGACCTTGAGCCCGGCGACGAGGAACTCAAGGCGGTGCACACGGCGATTGCCAAGGTGGGGCGTGCCACCGAGGATATGTCCTACAACACTGCGATTGCCGCTCTGATGATCTGCGTGAACCAGCTCAGCGTCTTGCAGTGCCATAAGCGTGGTGTGCTGGAGCTGTTGCTCAAGCTGTTGCACCCCTATGCGCCGTTCATTACTGAAGAGCTGTGGTCCGAGGCGCTGGGGCACTCGCGGTCGATCCTTGATTGCGGCTATCCCGTCGCCGACGAAAGTGTGCTGTATGAGGCGCAGTTTGAATGCCCGGTCTCCATCAATGGCAAGTTGCGGACTCGCATCATGCTGCAGCGGGGGATGACGGAAGAGGCGGTGAAGGCTCAGGTGCTGGAGGATGCAACGGTGCAGCGCTGGCTGTCTGGCGGGCGCTTGCTGAAGTTCATCTTTGTGCCTGATCGAATCATCAACATCGTATGCGCCGCGAACCCTGATTGATCCTGCGCACCGGTTGCACGCCGGCCGGGCCGGGGCGTAGAGCCCCGGCCCGGCTTTTTTATGCGGGTGAGGATCAGGCGCCGAAGCCACCGTCGATGGTCAGGCTGGCGCCGGTGATATAGCCCGCTTCGGCGCTGGCCAGGTAGGCGACGAAACCGGCGACTTCTTCGGCATGGCCATAGCGACGGATAGCCATCAGGTCCATCAGGCTCGCGGCGAAGTCACTGTCCGCCGGGTTCATGTCGGTGTCCACCGGGCCGGGCTGGACGTTGTTGATGGTGATGCCCCGCGGGCCAAGGTCTCGGGCCAGGCCCTTGGTCAGGCCCACCAGTGCGGCCTTGCTCATGGCGTAGGGGCCGCCACCGGCGAAGGGCATGCGGTCGGCGTTGGTGCTGCCGATGTTGATGATGCGGCCACCTTCGCCCATGTGTCGTGCGGCTTCCTGGGTGGCGATGAATACGCTGCGCACGTTGATGGCCAGGGTCCGGTCGAAGTCCTCCAGCTTGAACTCGTCCAATGGCGCAATGGCCAGCACCCCGGCGTTGTTGACCAGGATATCGAGTCGGCCAAAGGCCTTGACGCTGTCGTTCACTGCGCGGCGGATGGCCTCGGCGTCTGCGCTGTCGGCGTGGATCGCCAGGGCCTTGCCACCCTTGGCGATGATGCTGTCCTGCAGGGCCTGGGCCTTGCTCGCCGAACTGACGTAGGTAAAGGCGACGCTGGCGCCTTCTGCCGCCAAGCGCTCGACAATGGCTGCGCCGATGCCGCGGGAACCGCCTTGGATCAAGGCTACTTTGCCGCTGAGGTCATATGTGCTCATGTGCTTCTCCAGAGATTCAAGGCCGGGTGCCTTGTGCTTGGAGCGAGTATCTGCCGCGGATTAGCCTCTGTGTAGCCGGTAATTCCTATACTCTGTGTAAACCAGAAGTTTAGAGTGGCCTCTATGGAAGCCTTTAGCAGTATCGAATGTTTTGTCCGCAGCGCTGAAGTCGGCAGCTTTGCCGAGGCGGCGCGGCGGCTCGGCCTGACCCCGGCGGCGGTGGGCAAGAGCGTGGCCAAGCTGGAAACCCGGGTTGGTGTGCGCCTGTTCCAGCGCAGCACCCGGCGCCTGACCCTGACCGAGGCCGGCCGCCTGTTTCTCGCGGAAGTCGCCGACAGCCTGCAGACCATCCAGAACGCGGTCAGCACCCTGGCCGATGCCCAGGGGCGCCCGGCGGGGACGCTCAAGGTCAGCATGGGCACGGTGTTCGGCGGGCTGTACATAGTGCCGATGCTCGGCGCCTTTTTGCGCCGCTACCCGGATATTCATCCCGACTGGCATTTCGACAACCGCCAGGTGGACCTGATCGGCCAAGGTTTCGATGCGGCCATTGGCGGCGGTTTCGAATTGCCCCAGGGAGTGGTCGCCCGGCGGCTGTCGCCGGCTCACCGGGTGCTGGTGGCAAGCGCCGATTACCTGCGGGGGCGGGCACCGATCAACGGGCCCGAAGACCTGCGGCATTGCCGCGGGATTCTTATCCGCTCCCCCCAGACCGGGCGCATCCGCACCTGGCAGATGACCGGTCGGGGAGGGCTGATGTGCCCGCTGGAGCTCAAGGCCAGCATGACCATGAGCGATTCCGAGGCAGCCTGCATCGCCGCGGCCCAAGGGCTGGGCCTGGCCTTGGTGAGCATGCCGTTTGCCGTCAATTACCTGCGTTCCGGGGCCTTGCAGCGGGTGTTGCCGGACTGGTACGTGGACGATGGCTTTACCTCGATCTACTACGCCGAGCACAAGATGCTCCCGGGCAAGACGCGGGCCTTCGTCGACTTCGTCATCGAGCAGTTCGCCGAGCAAGGCCTGGCTCAGGCCTTCAGCGCCTTGTAGGAGCCGGCCTGGCGACGACTCTATGTACCGCCGGCCTCAGCGCCCCGCCCGCAAGGGCCAGCCCAGCACTCGCTTGGGCCGGGGTGTGGCATAGGTGCGTACCTTGGAGGTGGATAGCCCCAGACGCACCAGGGACTCGGCAATGGTCACTGCTGCCGTTACTCCGTCCACCACCGGCACCCCGGTGCGCTGGCGAATCTGTTCATCCAGGCCGGCCATGCCCCCGCAGCCCAGGCAGATGACTTCGGCCTTGTCCTCGGTCACCGCCCGTTCGGCCTGGCGCACGATGGCTTCCACGGCGCGCAGCGGGTCCTCCTCCAGCTCCAGTACCGCCAGGCCGCTGGCCCGCACCGAGGCGCAGCGGTCATAAAGGCCGGAGAGCTTGAGCCGGTCTTCGATCAGCGGCACGGTGCGGTCCAGGGTGGTGACCACCGAGTAGGCGTGGCCAAGGAACATGGCAGTGCTGGCGGCGGCGTCGGTGATGTCCACCACTGGCACGTTCAGCAGTTCCTGCAAGCCTTCGCGGCCGTGCTCGCCGTAGCCGGCCTGGATCACCGCTTCATAGGGCTGGTCGTAGGCCAGCACCCGGTCCATTACGGCGATGGCCGCCAGGTAGCTTTCGAAGTTGCCTTCCACCGATTCGGCGCCGAAGTAGGGAGTCAGGCCGATGATCTCGGTGCCCGGCGCTGCCACGCTTTGTGCCTGGTGGGCGATGGCCTGGGTGATGGAGTCGGTGGTGTTGACGTTGACCACGAGAATTCGCATGAGGGTTCCTTGCAGGTTGGGCAGTTCAGGCCCGGCGCACCGGGCCGGGCAGGTTCAATGGCTGACGTTGTCCACGGCGATGCTTTCGCCGCTGACGTCCGCGTAGCCGGGCTGGCGCTTGGCGATGATCAGGTAGAGCATGCCGGCGATGCCGGCTCCGATCAGCCAGGAGAATGGCGAGACGCTGGCAAAACCCGGCACCAGGGCCAGTACGATGGCGATCAGCGCCGCGGGAATAAAGGCCGCCACTGCCCGCAGGTTGACCCCGCGGCTGTAGAAATAGGCGCCTTGCGGGTCTTCGCTATAGAGCTGCGGCACGTTGACCTGGGCTTTGCGCAGGATCCAGTAGTCCACCATGATCACCCCGTACAGCGGGCCGAGCAGGGCGCCCAGGCCGGAGAGGAAATACACGATCACCAGCGGGCTGTTGTACAGGTTCCACGGCAGGATCAGCACCGCCAGCGCCGCGCTGATCAGCCCGGCGCGGCGGAAGGTCAGGTACTTGGGCGCCAGGTTGCTGAGGACGAAGGCCGGGGCGACGAAGTTGGCCATGATGTTCACCGCCACGGTCACGATCAGAAAGGCCAGGCAGCCCAGGACCAGGAACAGTGTGTTGGGGATCGAGGCGATGATCTGCGTGGGGCTTTCGATGACCTGGCCGTTGATCTGGAACTGCGCGCCGCACAGCAGCACGGTGATGGTGGCGAATACCAGGATGTTCACCGGTAGGCCCCAGAAGTTGCCGACCTTGATGGTCTTGCGACACGGCGAGGAGCGGGCGAAGTCGCAGAAGTTGAGGATCAGCGTGCCGTAGATTGCCAGCCACAGGGCGCCGCCGGCGAAGATCTGCCGCCACATTTCGCCGCCGGTCAGAGGTTCGCGGATCGACCAGGCGATCTGCCCGTCGGCCTGGGTGTACATCCAGGCGGCCAGGCAGGCCACGGTCAGCAGGATGATCGGCCCGGCGAAGGCTTCGTAGCGCCGGATCATTTCCATGCCATAGGCGAGGATCGCCAGTTGCACCAGCCAGATCACCAGGAAGCAGGCCCAGCCCAGGGTCGAGAGGCCGAGGATCGAGTTGTGGTCGTAATTGGCGAAGCCCGGATGGATGGCCGTGAGCAGCACCCGAAACACCACCGAAGCCAGGTAGGTCTGGATGCCGAACCAGGCGATGGCGATCACCGCCCGGATGAGTGCCGGAATCTGCGCGCCATGGATGCCGAAGCTGATGCGGCTGATCACCGGGAACGGCACCCCGGTCTTCTGCCCCATGTAGCCGGACAGGTTCATCAAGAAATACACCAGGGCCGCGCCTATCCCCAGGGACAGCAGGATCTGCCAGCCGCCCAGGCCCAGGGCGTAGAGGCCGATGGCGAAGGAGTAGTTGGCGATGTTGTGCACATCGTTGGTCCACAAGGCGAAGATGCTGTAGCCACCCCAGCGCCGGCCTTCGACCTTGGTCGGTGCCAGGTCGCGGTTGTGCAGGCGTGGGCTGAGCGCGATGGGGGCCGCATCGGCGACCGGTTGTTGGACGTTGTGCGAATGCAGCGAGGAGGGCAGATCCAGTGCGATGTTGTTGGAAGGGCTGGTACGCATTCCGGCATGCTCCTGATTCCGGCCCTGGATGACTGTGCTTGAGCGAGGGGGCTCGACAATCTTCGTCACAGGGGAGGAATCACTGGGTTCGGGGCATCTGCAGCTTGAGTCGTGGGTCAGGCGTGCGGACGGTTAGTGTATGTATGTTTTGGTTTTTTTGTATACAAAACATAAATCCACTAAAGCCACTTCTGTGCCAATTTCACGACTATGAAATTGGCTGCTGATTTCGTTTTGTTATGGGTTGTTCCTAACCTTCTGAAAAGACGAGCTTAAAAATTGACCGTTTGAACAGGTATTTATTTTTCGCCAGGCACGGCTTGGCGCCCAATGGATATCGGCGCAGGAAAGGCTTGTAACCTTTTGGGGCGGGGAATCTTTGAAGTGCACACAAAAATGGCACCGACGGTGACATTCTTGTGTACAGGTTTTGCTGCGGTTTGGCTTTCAGTGCGGGCGTCCTTCAGGCGCGCCCGCAGGGAAGGGGGTCAGGCTTTGCTGATGATGTTGCCGGCGTGCAAGCCGCATTCTTTCTGGGTGGCTTCCTCCCACCACCAGCGGCCTTCGCGCTCGTGCTGGTTGGGCAGTACCGGGCGGGTGCAGGGCTCGCAGCCGATGCTGATGAAGCCGCGTTCATGCAGGCTGTTGTAGGGCAGTTCGAGCATGCGGATGTAACCCCAGATCTCCTCGCTGCTCATTTGTGCCAGTGGGTTGAACTTGTACAGGGTGCGCTCCGGCGTGGAGAAGGCTGTGTCGACTTCCAGCACCGCCACCTGGCTGCGGGTACCCGGGCTCTGATCACGGCGCTGGCCGGTTGCCCAGGCGCTGACGGTGGACAGCTTGCGCCGCAGCGGTTCGATCTTGCGGATACCGCAGCACTCGCCATGGCCGTCCTTATAGAAGCTGAACAGGCCCTTTTCCTTGACGAAGGGTTCGAGCTTGCTGTGGTCCGGCGAGATCAGCTCGATCTGGATCTTGTAGTGTTCACGCACCTGATCGATGAAACGGTAGGTTTCCGGGTGCAGGCGGCCAGTATCCAGGCTGAACACCTTGACGTTCTTGTTCAGCTTCCAGGCCATGTCCACCAGCACCACATCCTCGGCACCGCTGAAGGAAATCCACAGGTCATCGCCGAACTGGGCAAAGGCCAGTTTGAGAATGTCCTGGGCAGACTTGTTGGCATAGGTCGCGGCGAGTTCAGCGACGTCGAACGATGGGGTCATCAGGGCGGTTTCCTACAGGTCGGTGGCGCTGTGCGCTCTATAGGGGGGCGATCTTAACAAAATCCACACCGCCCTGGCGCGCTCCTCTGCGTTGCGCCTGTGCAGGCGAATCGCTAGAGTTCGGCAGTCCTTTTGCTCGCTCAATTTAAATAATCAGAACCAATGGGAGTGTCTTGTGGAAATTGCCTGTCTCGATCTGGAAGGTGTACTGGTCCCGGAAATCTGGATCGCCTTTGCCGAAAAAACCGGGATTGAATCCCTCAAGGCAACCACCCGGGATATTCCCGACTACGACGTGCTGATGAAGCAGCGCCTGCGGATTCTCGACGAACACGGCCTGAAGCTTTCGGACATCCAGGAAGTGATCGCCACCCTCAAGCCACTGGACGGCGCGGTGGAATTCGTCAACTGGCTGCGCGAGCGCTTCCAGGTGGTGATCCTTTCCGACACCTTCTATGAATTTTCCCAGCCCCTGATGCGCCAGCTGGGCTTTCCGACCCTGCTTTGCCACCGCCTGATCACCGATGACGGCGGCCGGGTGAGCGGCTATCAGTTGCGCCAGAAAGACCCCAAGCGCCAGTCGGTGCTGGCCTTCAAGAGCCTGTACTACCGGGTGATTGCGGCGGGGGATTCCTACAACGACACGACGATGCTCGGTGAGGCGGATGCCGGCATCCTGTTCCACGCCCCGGACAACGTGATCCGCGAGTTCCCGCAGTTCCCGGCGGTGCACAGCTTTGCTGAGCTGAAGCAGGAGTTCATCAAGGCTTCCAACCGTCCCCTGAGCCTGTAAACCGGTTCGCCGGCGAAGAGACCCTTGGATTTTTCACAAATCCTGCCGACGCCTTCGCTGGCAAGCCAGCTCCTACGGGTGGGAGTGTAGGAGCCGGCTTGCCGGCGAAGACGTCCTAAAGCCCCTGTAGCGTTTCCAGCAACACCCGCACCTTGGTGATGGATTCCTGGTATTCCTCCTGCCAGTCGGAATCCGCGACTATTCCGCCGCCGCCCCAGCAACAGATCTGCCCATCCTTGGCCAGCAGGCTGCGGATGGCGATCGAACTGTCCATTTCTCCGCGCACGTCCAGGTACAGCAGCGAACCGCAGTACAGCGCACGCCGCGTGGGTTCCAGCTCGTCGATGATCTGCATCGAGCGGATCTTCGGTGCTCCGGTGATCGAGCCACCGGGAAAGCTGCCGGCGATCAGGTCCAGGGCGTCCTTGCCGTCCGCCAGCTCGCCAGTGACGCTGCTCACCAGGTGGTGCACGTTGGGGTAGCTTTCCAGGCTGAACAGCTCCGGTACCCGTACCGAGCCTGTGCGGCAGGTGCGCCCCAGGTCGTTGCGCAGCAGGTCGACGATCATCAGGTTTTCCGCCCGGTCCTTGGGGCTGGCCAGCAGCTCGGCAGCATTGGCCGCGTCTTGCGCCGCATCCCGGCCGCGGGGGCGTGTGCCTTTGATCGGGCGGGTTTCCACCCGGCCCTGGCTGACGTGGACGAAGCGCTCCGGCGACAGGCTCAGCACCGCACCGTCTTCCGGCAGCCGCTGGAAACCCGAGAACGGGGTCGGGCAGGCGGCGCGCAGGGCGCAATAGGCCGCCCAGGGATCACCCTGGTACTGGCCGCGAAAGCGCTGGGCGAAGTTCACCTGGTAGCAGTCGCCGGCCTGGATGTAGTGCTGGATGCGCTGGAACGCCTGGCGGTAGTCCTCGGCGCTCAGATCAGCCAGCATGGCTCCGGTCAGCTTGAATGCCGGCTGCGACGCGGGCAGCGGCTGGCTGAACAGTTGAATCAGGCGCTGGCGCTCGGTGGCATCCAGGCTGGGGTGGAACACCAGCTGGCTGGTACCTGCCTGGTGGTCGTTGATCAGCGCCCAGGCATACAGGCCAAAGCGTGCGTCGGGCAGTTGCAGGTCATCCCGGGCCTGGCTTGGCAGGCGCTCCAGATGGCGGCCGAAGTCATAGCTGAGGTAGCCGATCAGGCCGCCGGCGAAGGGCAGTTCATAAGGAGCGGGCAGTTGCGCCGGGCCCAGTTGCCCCAGGTTGTCCCGCAGGCGCTGGAGAAAGCCCCTGCCGCTTTCTTCGGCGGCCACGGTCAACTGCGCCAGGGGCCAGGCGCTGAGCAGGTCATAGCGCCCGCGCTCGGCACTGGGCCGGCCGCTGTCCAGCAGCACAGCGCCGGGGGCGTGCTCAATTGCCGCGAAATACTCGGCGGGGTTGGTGCGGTAGGGGAGCGGGTGTACGGAACAGGTCAACATGCGGGGCAAATCAGCCATCGGAGCGCGGTTGGCGATTGTATGCCTCTGCAGGAGTTGCTCCTAGAGGGGATGTCGGTGTTTGCCTGGTTCGTGGCGTATTCACCGACCTGTAGCTGCTGCCGCAGGCTGCGAAAAGGTCCGCAGGACCTTCCGTTCGCACCCTGCGGCAGGCGCCATCAGCCTTCCACGGCAGGGATATGGCCAAACAGTTCCTGGGCGAAGCGTACCCGCTCCTCGACGCTTTCCTCGATGCCCTGGGCCTTGAGCTCCTCAAGGTGGGCTTCGATGGCGTGGGTGCGCTGGGTCAGGCCGCAGTCGTTGGCGATCTGGATGTTCAGCCCCGGCCGCGCGTTGAGTTCGAGAATCAGCGGGCCCTTGTCCTGGTCCAGCACCATGTCCACGCCGATGTAGCCCAGGCCGCAGAGTTCGTAGCAGCCGGCCGCCAGCTTCATGAAGCCGTCCCAGTAGGGCAGTTGCACGCCGTCCACCGCATTGGTGGTGTCCGGGTGCTTGGCAATGATGTTGTTCAGCCAGGTACCGCGCAGGGTCAGGCCGGTGGCCAGGTCGACCCCGACGCCGATGGCACCCTGGTGCAGGTTGGCCTTGCCCCCGGACTGGCGGGTCGGCAGGCGCAGCATGGCCATCACCGGGTAGCCCATGAGCACGATGATGCGGATGTCCGGTACGCCTTCGTAGCTGATGCTCTTGAAGATCTGGTCCGGGGTCACCCGGTACTCGATCAGCGCGCGATCGCGGTGGCCGCCCAGGGAATACAGGCCGGTGAGGATGCTGGAGATATGGTGCTCGATCTCTTCGTGGCTGATGATCTTGCCGGACACCGTGCGATAGCGGCCCTCGAAGCGGTCGGCGATCACAATGATCCCGTCACCTCCGGCGCCCTGGGCCGGCTTGATCACGAAGTCGTTGCGCCCTTTGAGGATCTCGCCGAGCTTGTCGATTTCCTTCTCGGTGGAGATCACCCCGTACAGTTCCGGCACATGGATACCGGCCTTGATCGCCCGTTCCTTGGTGATGATCTTGTCATCGACGATGGGGTACAGGCTGCGCTTGTTGTACTTGAGCACGTAGTCGGCATTACGCCGGTTGATGCCCATGATTCCCCGCGCTTCCAGGGCTTTCCAGGTCTTCCACAGGCCGAACATCAGGAGTCGGCCTTGACGAAGGCTTTGAAACGCACCAGCTCCGTCAGGCGGTAGCCGCGGTAGCGACCCATCGCCAGCATGAAGCCCACCAGGATCAGCAGCATCGCCGGGAAGGTAAAGACGAAGTAGGTGAGTTCCGGCACGCTCATGATCAGGTGCGCCAGGGAGGCGGCGAACAGGGTGCCGATGGCGACTTTCATCGCATGGCCGCCGCCGCGCTCTTCCCAGGTGATGGACAGGCGTTCGATGGTCATGGTCAGGATCACCATCGGGAACAGCGCCACCGACAGGCCGCGTTCCAGGCCCAGCTTGTGGCTGAACAGGCTGATGGCGGCGATCAGCACCACGACGAAGGTCAGTACCACCGAGAGTCGCGGCAGCATCTGCAACTTCAAGTGTTCGAGGTAGGAGCGCAAGGACAGCCCGAGCGCGGTGATCACCGTGAACAGCACGATGCCAAAGCCCAACTGGGTCTCGCGGAAGGCCAGGGCGATCAGCACCGGGGTGAAGGTGCCGAGGGTCTGCAGGCCGATCAGGTTGCGCAGCACCAGGATCACCAGCACGCCGATGGGGATCATCACCATGATCATGAAGGTCTGCTGGGTCTGCAGCGGCAGGCCGTACAGCGAGTATTCGAGGAAGTTGGCGTCGGTGTTCTCGTCGGTCAGCTTGGCCAGGCGAATGGCGTTCATTTCGCTGTTGTTGAGGCTGAAGGTGACGTTGGCTTTCTTGCCGCCATCGACGGTGATCAGGTTGTCGTCGCCGGTCCACCACAGCAGGCGGTCGCTGGGCATGCCCTGCTCACCGGTTTCCGGGTTGAAGTACAGCCAGTCGGTGCCGTTGAAGCTGCGCAGCCAAAGCTCCGGGGTCTGCGGCTGGTCGGCCACCAGGCGGATGGTGTGGACCTTTTCCACCGGCACGTGGGCGATGGACAGCAGCAGCTCGACAATCTTCGCCTTGTTGGTGCTGGACGGATCGCCGGCCAGCAGCAGCTTGGCGTTGTCGTCATTGGCGTTGTTGACCCGCTTGATGGCTTCGCTGATGAAGGTCTCGACGTCCGCCGAATGCTGGCGGATCGGCGCCAGCAGGGCGTCGGCGGCGATCTTTTCCGGGCCTTCCACGGCCATGCTGTCACGGAAGGTCGGGCCCTTGACCTTGGCTTTCTCGGCGCTGTAGCGCTTGGTCAGCACCAGGCGGTAGTACAGGGTCTGGTTGCCCTTGGCCCGGCGCGCCGACCAGGTGACCTTGCGGTTGCCGTCGACGCGGTTCACCGCCACCCCGTAGTTGTTGGAAATGAAGCTCTCGTTGAGGCTCACGTAATCGCGGCTCAGGGGCGGCACGAACATCTGGATCTTGATCGGGTCCTTGCCGTTGGCGACGAACTCGACCTTGGCATCGATGTTCCACAGATCGTCGGTAGCGTCTTCGGTCACCGGAATGCCGAGCACGAAGATCTGATAGGCCGTGATCGAAATGCCCAGCACCACCAGGATGGCGATCAGGACTTTCAGATGAAGGGTAAGAGAGCGCATTGGAATTACTCTGCGGTATGAGCGTCGGTGGCGCAGGCGGGTTTGCCAGCAGCGTATTTAAGACTGGGGTCGACCAGCGCATCGAAGCGTTTCAGGGCTTCGGAGCCGATCAGGAGCGGGTATTGGAATGCGCTGCGGTCGGTCAAGTTCACTTCGATGCTGCGCAAGGCGCTGCCCATGCAGACATCCAGGGCGATGACCGGCCGTGCGGTGTAGTTCTTGTCCTCATCGGGGTCGTAGTCGCCGGCACGGCGCTTGATCTTGCTGACCCGGGCCAGAGGCCGTTCGATGGGATGGGAATGGGCGGCGTCGATCGCCAGGTAGAAACGCACCCAGGACTCGCCATTGCGCTTGAAGCGCTTGATGTCGCGGGCACTCAGGGAAGCGGTCTTGGCCCCGGTGTCGAGCTTGGCCGCGACCTCCAGGTCGATGCCGGACAGCCGAGCGTATTCATTCAAGCCGTAGACAGTCTTGCCGGCGGCGGCGCTGATGCCGGGCAGGGCAAGCAGGCAGAGCAGTAGGGGAAGGGCCTTGAGTCTCATAGATCCTGATGGGCATGGGTTCTTCAGTTCAAGGCGACCGGCATTGCTGCGCAAGCTCCCTCGTATGCGTGCCATAAAAAGATGACAGGCCAATGCGGGCGGCATTCTAGCATGCTGGTTTTATGGCGCCAGCGCCGGGGGCGGGCCTTTTGTCTTGCTCTGGCGCTTAGGGTTATTAGACGATTGTCGACAATCTCTATTTTTCCTTTGACTGTTTTCGGTGTATTGGCTAATTTTTGCCTCATTGATTTTAAAGGTGTCGACAATATGCTGGATCAACTCGAACACCCGATGCAGGCACAGGACGATTCTGAAACCCTGTCCGAAAACGTCTTCCGGCGGATCCAGGCGGCCATCGTCAAGGGCGAGATCGCCCCGGGCAGCAAGATCTCCGAGCCTGAACTGGCGCGCACCTACGGCATCAGTCGCGGCCCGCTGCGCGAGGCCATCCACCGCCTGGAAGGTCAGCGCCTGCTGGTGCGGGTGCCCCATGTCGGCGCCCGGGTGGTGTCCCTGAGCCATGCCGAGCTGATCGAACTCTACGAAATCCGTGAGTCCCTGGAAGGCATGGCCTGTCGCTTGGCGGCCGAGCGCATGACCACCGAGGAAATCGACGAACTGCGCCGGGTGCTCGATACCCACGAACGCGATGCGGCGTTCCAGGCCGGCGTCGGCTACTACCAGCAGGAAGGGGACTTCGACTTCCACTACCGGATCATCCAGGGCGCCGGCAACCGCACCCTCACGCAGATGCTCTGCGGCGAGCTGTATCAACTGGTGCGCATGTACCGCATCCAGTTTTCCGCGACCCCCAACCGCCCGCACCAGGCCTTTGCCGAACACCACCGGATTCTCGATGCCATTGCCGATCGCGACGGCGAACTGGCCGAGTTGTTGATGCGCCGCCACATCGGCGCCTCGAAACGCAATATCGCGCGTCACTACCAGGACAGCGCCCATCAGACAGCCACTCCACGAGGTGAGTCATGAGTTCCAATAAGAGCACTCCAGGCCAGCGTTTCCGCGATGCGGTCGCCAGCGAACAGCCGTTGCAAGTGGTCGGCGCGATCAACGCCAACCATGCCCTGCTGGCCAAGCGCGCCGGTTTCAAGGCCATCTACCTGTCGGGCGGCGGGGTCGCTGCCGGCTCCCTCGGCGTGCCTGACCTGGGCATTACCGGTCTGGACGACGTCCTCACTGATGTGCGTCGTATCACCGACGTCTGCGACCTGCCGCTGCTGGTGGACGTGGACACCGGTTTCGGGTCGTCGGCCTTCAACGTGGCGCGCACCGTCAAGTCGATGATCAAGTTCGGCGCCGCGGCGATCCATATCGAAGACCAGGTCGGCGCCAAGCGCTGCGGTCACCGCCCTAACAAGGAGATCGTTTCCCAGCAGGAAATGGTCGACCGCATCAAGGCCGCGGTGGATGCCCGTACCGATGACAGCTTCGTGATCATGGCGCGCACCGACGCCCTGGCGGTGGAAGGCCTGGAGTCGGCCCTCGAACGCGCCGCGGCGTGCATCGAGGCCGGCGCCGACATGGTGTTCCCGGAAGCCATCACCGAGCTCGAGATGTACAAGATCTTCGCCGATCGGGTGAAAGCCCCGATCCTGGCCAACATCACCGAATTTGGCGCCACCCCGCTGTACACCACCGAACAGTTGAAATCCGTGGATGTTTCCCTGGTGCTGTACCCGCTGTCGGCGTTCCGTGCCATGAACAAGGCGGCGGAAAACGTCTACACCGCGATCCGTCGCGACGGTACCCAGCAAAATGTGATCGACACCATGCAGACCCGCATGGAACTGTACGAGCGCATCGATTACCACAGCTTCGAGCAGAAGCTCGATGCGCTGTTCGCGCAGAAGAAAGGCTGAATGAATGCTTGCTCGCGATGGCCGTCAACGCTGACGCGCAGCCCCTGACTCGCTGGGGCGCGCGGGCCTGGATCGCGAGCAAGCTCGCTCCTACAGTGTCGGGGTGAGTCCCGACCAACGAAGTTGCCAAGTCCCTAACAAATTCAAGATTGGAGAGAGCAATGGCCGAAGCAAAAGTATTGAGTGGTGCAGGTCTGCGCGGCCAGGTGGCCGGGCAAACCGCGCTGTCCACCGTGGGTCAGGCCGGTGCCGGGTTGACCTACCGCGGCTATGACGTGCGCGAACTGGCGGCCGATGCGCAGTTCGAGGAAGTCGCCTACCTGTTGCTGTACGGCGACCTGCCGACCCAGGAACAACTGGCCGCCTACAGCGCCAAGCTGAGCAAGCTGCGCGACCTGCCACAGGCGCTGAAGGAAGTGCTGGAGCGCATACCGGCCCAGGCCCATCCGATGGATGTGATGCGTACCGGTTGCTCGTTCCTGGGCAACATCGAGCCGGAGAAAGACTTCTCCCAGCAGCACGACGTCACCGACCGCCTGCTGGCGGCCTTCCCGGCGATCATGTGCTACTGGTACCGCTTCAGCCACGAAGGCGTGCGTATCAATTGCGTCAGCGACGAGCAGACCATCGGTGGCCACTTCCTGCACCTGCTGCATGGCAAGAAGCCCAGTGACTTGCACGTCAAGGTGATGAACGTCTCGCTGATCCTCTATGCCGAGCACGAGTTCAATGCCTCCACCTTCACCGCCCGGGTCTGTGCCTCTACCCTGTCGGACCTCTATTCCTGTGTCACCGCGGCCATCGGTTCGCTGCGCGGCCCGCTGCACGGCGGCGCCAACGAAGCGGCCATGGAGCTGATCGAGCGCTTCCAGAGCCCCGAGGAGGCGACTGCCGAGTTGCTGCGGATGCTCGAGCGCAAGGACAAGATCATGGGCTTTGGCCATGCGATCTACAAAGACAGCGACCCGCGCAACGAGGTGATCAAGGGTTGGTCGCAGAAGCTGGCTGACGAAGTCGGTGACAAGGTGCTGTTCCCGGTGTCCGAAGCCATCGACAAGACCATGTGGGAGCAGAAAAAACTCTTCCCCAATGCCGATTTCTACCACGCCTCGGCGTACCACTTCATGGGCATCCCGACCAAGCTGTTCACACCGATCTTCGTCTGCTCACGCCTGACCGGCTGGGCCGCCCACGTGTTCGAGCAGCGTGCCAACAACCGCATCATTCGTCCAAGCGCCGAGTACATCGGCGTTGAACAGCGCAAGTTCGTGCCAATCGAGCGCCGCTGACCGGGAGGGCGCCGGGACTGTTGATTGAATGCACCGCAGCACCTGCAGGAGCGAGCTTGCTCGCGATAGCGATGGACCAGCCGACAGCGATCTCGGACCTGATTCAGTCATCGCGAGCAAGCTCGCTCCTACAAGGGATAGATGCCCATTCAACCCAGTGCCAGGCGCTCCCTTTGAAACTACCGTGACCGAGCCCTGACCATGAACAGTGAATTTCGCAAGACGCTGCCCGGCAGCCAACTGGACTATTTCGACGCCCGGGCGGCGGTCGATGCGCTTAAGCCAGGCGCCTACGACAGCCTGCCCTACACCTCCCGCGTACTGGCGGAAAACCTGGTGCGCCGTTGTGATCCGGCAACCCTCAACGCTTCCCTCGGCCAACTGATCGAACGCCGCGACGACCTGGACTTCCCCTGGTTCCCGGCCCGCGTGGTGTGCCACGACATTCTTGGCCAGACCGCACTGGTGGACCTGGCCGGCCTGCGCGACGCCATCGCCGACCAGGGCGGTGACCCGGCGCTGGTCAACCCGGTGGTGCCGACCCAGTTGATCGTCGACCACTCCCTGGCGGTGGAGTGCGGCGGTTTCGACCCGGACGCCTTCGACAAGAACCGCGCCATCGAAGACCGGCGCAACGAAGACCGGTTCCACTTCATCAACTGGACCAAGAAGGCCTTCAAGAACGTCGACGTGATCCCGCCCGGCAACGGCATCATGCACCAGATCAACCTGGAGAAAATGTCCCCGGTGATCCAGGTGCTCGACGGTGTGGCCTTTCCTGATACCTGCGTCGGCACCGACAGCCACACCCCCCACGTGGATGCGCTGGGGGTGATCGCCATCGGCGTGGGCGGCCTGGAAGCCGAGAGTGTCATGCTCGGCCGCGCCTCGTGGATGCGCCTGCCGGACATCATCGGTGTCGAGGTCACCGGCAAGCTGCAACCGGGCATCACCGCCACCGACATGGTGCTGGCGCTGACCGAGTTCCTGCGCAAGCAGAAAGTGGTGGGGGCCTGGCTGGAATTCTTTGGCGAAGGTGCCGCGGCGCTGACCCTGGGCGACCGCGCCACCATCTCCAACATGGCTCCGGAATACGGCGCCACGGCGGCGATGTTCTACATCGACCAGCAGACCATCGACTACCTCAAGCTCACCGGCCGTGAAGACGAGCAGGTGCGTTTGGTCGAAAGCTACGCCAAGCACACCGGCCTTTGGGCCGACAGCCTGAAGAGCGCACGCTACGAGCGCGGCCTGCAGTTCGACCTGTCGTCGGTGGTGCGCAACATGGCCGGGCCGAGCAACCCGCACGCCCGGGTCGCCACCAGCGACCTGGCGGCCAAGGGCATCGCCGGGCAGTGGTCCGAAACCCCGGGGCAGATGCCGGACGGCGCGGTGATCATCGCCGCGATCACCAGTTGCACCAACACCAGCAACCCGCGCAACGTGATCGCCGCCGGCCTGCTGGCGCGCAACGCCAACAAGCTGGGGCTGACCCGCAAGCCATGGGTCAAGTCGTCCCTGGCCCCGGGTTCGAAAACCGTGGCCATGTACCTGGAAGAGGCCGGCCTGGGCCATGAGCTGGAGCAACTGGGCTTTGGCGTGGTGGCTTTTGCCTGCACCACCTGCAACGGCATGTCCGGTGCCCTCGACCCGGTGATCCAGAAGGAAATCATCGACCGCGACCTGTACGCCACTGCCGTGCTCTCGGGCAACCGCAACTTCGATGGGCGCATCCACCCTTACGCCAAGCAGGCGTTCCTGGCTTCACCGCCGCTGGTGGTGGCCTACGCCATTGCCGGCACCATTCGTTTCGATATCGAGAAAGATGTGCTGGGCCTGGACGCCAACGGCCGGGAAATCCGCCTCAAGGACATCTGGCCGAGCGATGAAGAGATCGACGCGGTGGTCAAGGCGGCGGTCAAGCCGGAGCAGTTCCGCAAGGTCTACATCCCGATGTTCGCCATCCACGAAGACACCGGCCCGAAAGTCGAGCCGCTGTATGAATGGCGCCCGCAGAGCACCTACATCCGCCGTCCGCCGTACTGGGAAGGGGCCCTGGCCGGTGAGCGCAGCCTGACCGGGATGCGTCCGCTGGCGGTGCTGCCGGACAACATCACCACCGACCACCTGTCGCCGTCCAACGCCATCATGGCGGGCAGCGCGGCCGGTGAGTACCTGGCGAAAATGGGCCTGCCGGAAGAGGATTTCAACTCCTACGCGACCCACCGTGGCGACCACTTGACCGCTCAGCGCGCGACCTTCGCCAACCCGAAACTGTTCAACGAAATGGTCCAGGAAAACGGCAAGGTCAAACAGGGCTCCCTGGCGCGGATCGAGCCGGAAGGCAAAGTGACGCGGATGTGGGAAGCCATCGAAACCTACATGCAGCGCAAGCAGCCGCTGATCATCGTTGCCGGTGCCGACTACGGCCAGGGCTCGTCCCGCGACTGGGCAGCCAAGGGCGTGCGCCTGGCGGGGGTGGAAGCCATCGTCGCCGAAGGCTTCGAGCGCATCCACCGTACCAACCTGGTGGGCATGGGCGTGCTGCCGCTGGAGTTCCTCGCGGGCACCGACCGCAAGACCCTGGGTATCGACGGCACTGAAACCTACGACGTGATCGGCGCGCGCACGCCTCGGGCGCAACTGACCCTGGTGATCAACCGCAAGAACGGCGAGCGGCTTGAGGTGCCGGTGACCTGCCGCCTCGACACCGCCGAAGAGGTATCGATCTACGAGGCGGGCGGGGTGCTGCAACGTTTCGCCCAGGACTTCCTGGAATCGGCAGTAGCCAGCTAAGCAACGTACCGGGGGCGGGCCGCAAGGCGCCGCCCCCGGTCATTATCGGGACCTGAAATTCATGGCATTCGTAGCGCAAATCAAGATTCCCGCCACCTACATGCGTGGCGGCACCAGCAAGGGCGTGTTCTTCAACCTGCAGGACCTGCCCGAGGCGGCCCAACTGCCGGGCGCAGCCCGTGACGCCCTGTTGTTGCGGGTGATCGGCAGCCCCGATCCCTATGACAAGCAGATCGACGGCATGGGCGGCGCCACGTCCAGCACCAGCAAGACGGTGATCCTGTCCAGGAGCATCAAGGCTGACCACGACGTCGACTACCTGTTCGGCCAGGTGGCCATCGACAAGGCCTTTGTCGACTGGAGCGGCAACTGCGGCAACCTCTCGGCGGCAGTGGGCTCCTTCGCCATCAGCAGCGGCCTGGTGGACCCGGCGCGCATTCCACAGAACGGCGTGGCGGTGGTGCGCATCTGGCAGGCCAATATCGGCAAGAGCATCATCGCCCACGTGCCGATCACCAACGGCGAGGTCCAGGAAACCGGCGACTTCGAGCTGGACGGCGTGACTTTCCCGGCGGCCGAAGTGCAGCTGGAGTTCCTTGACCCTGCGGCCGAGGAAGAGGGTGCGGGCGGTTCGATGTTCCCCACCGGCAACCTGGTGGACGACCTGGAAGTGCCCGGTGTCGGCACCTTCAAGGCGACCCTGATCAATGCCGGGATTCCGACGATCTTCGTCAACGCGGCAGACATCGGCTATCGCGGTACCGAGCTGCAGGGCGATATCAATGGCGACCCCAAGGCCCTGGCGATGTTCGAGACCATCCGCGCCCATGGCGCCCTGCGCATGGGCCTGATCAAACACCTGGATGAAGCCGCCCAGCGCCAGCACACGCCGAAAGTGGCTTTTGTCGCCGCGCCTGCGGACTACCAGGCCTCCAGCGGCAAGGCGATCAAGGCCGGGGACGTCGACCTGCTGGTGCGGGCCATGTCCATGGGCAAGCTGCACCACGCGATGATGGGCACCGCGGCTGTGGCCATAGGTACCGCCGCGGCGATTCCCGGGACCCTGGTCAACCTGGCGGCCGGTGGTGGCGCGCGCAGCGCGGTACGTTTCGGCCATCCCTCGGGCACCTTGCGCGTTGGCGCCGAAGCCACCCGGAGCGGCGGTGACTGGACGGTGGTCAAGGCCATCATGAGCCGCAGCGCGCGGGTGCTGATGGAAGGCTGGGTGCGAGTGCCCGGCGACAGTTTCTAGGAAGAGAAGCGCTTGCTGTGGAGGGGCTTGCTGTCCAGCGGGAGCAAGCTCCCTCGCCACAGCCGCTGGTTGTGATTGAATCGCTGAGCAGGCGCAGACCTGCGATGCCGTTATTGACCTGAACCTGTCACTGAGGAATCGACACCACCTACCATCCTGTACTGGAGTGAAGCGCTCATGAGCAGCAACGTTGACCTGAACAACCGTCCCGGCTACGACCAGGTCCTGCAGGACATTGCCAATTACGTCCTGGATTATTCCATCGACTCCCGAGAAGCCCTCGATACCGCACGCAATTGCCTGATGGACACCCTGGGCTGCGGCCTGCTGGCCCTGCGTTTTCCCGAATGCACCAAGCACCTGGGGCCGATCGTCGAAGGCACAGTGGTGCCTTTCGGTGCCCGGGTGCCCGGCACCAGCTATCGCCTCGACCCGGTGAAGGCGGCCTGGGACATCGGTTGCATCGTGCGCTGGCTGGACTACAACGACACCTGGCTCGCGGCCGAATGGGGCCACCCCTCGGACAACCTCGGGGGAATTCTCGCGGTAGCCGATCACCTGTCACAAAAGCGCGTGGCCAATGGCGAAGCGCCGCTGACCATGAATGATGTGCTCAAGGCCATGATCATGGCCCATGAGATTCAAGGCGTGATTGCCCTGGAAAACTCCTTCAACCGTGTAGGCCTCGATCATGTGCTGCTGGTGAAAGTGGCTTCCACCGCGGTGTGCGCCAAGCTGATGGGAGCCAATCGCGAGCAGTTGCTGGCGGCACTGTCCCAGGCCTTTGTCGATGGCCAGGCGCTGCGCACCTATCGCCATGCACCCAATGCCGGTTCGCGCAAATCCTGGGCGGCGGGGGATGCCTCCAGCCGTGGAGTGCGCCTGGCGGATATCGCCCTGCGTGGCGAGATGGGCATTCCCGGCGTCCTGACGGCGCCGCAGTGGGGCTTCTATGACGTGCTGTTCAGCCATACCAACAAGGACCTGGCGCTCAAGCCCGAGGGCCAGCGGCAGTTCAGCCTGACGCAGAAATACGCCAGCTACGTGATGGAAAACGTGCTGTTCAAGATCAGTTTCCCGGCGGAATTCCATGCGCAAACGGCCTGCGAAGCGGCGGTGACCTTGCATCCTCTGGTGCGCAACCGCCTGCACGAAATCGACCGCATCGTCATCACCACCCATGAGTCGGCGATCCGTATCATTTCCAAGGTCGGGCCGCTGGCCAATGCCGCCGACCGCGACCACTGCCTGCAATACATGACCGCCGTGCCCCTGGCCTTCGGCACCCTGGTGGCCGAGCATTACGAGGACGATTTCCATGCCGCGCACCCGATCATCGATCAGTTGCGCGAGAAGATGCACATCGTCGAAGAGCCTCGCTACACCCGTGAATACCTGGAGGCCGACAAGCGCTCCATTGCCAATGCGATCCAGGTGTTCTTCAAGGACGGCTCCAGCACCGAGCAGGTCGCGGTGGAATACCCCATTGGCCACCGTCGCCGCCGCGCCGAAGGCATCCCGCTGCTGGAAGACAAGTTCAAGGCCAACCTGGCCACGCGCTTCACGGCCCAGCGTGCGACGCAGATTTTCCAGCTGTGCAAGGATCAGGCGCGGCTTGAGGCGACGCCGGTGCACCGGTTCGTCGACCTGCTGGTGATCTGACCCCACCCTTGTAGGGGCGAGCTTGCTCGCGATGAACGTCAATGATGACGCGGGCTCGCAGGGCTGACGCGGTGTCCTTGAAGCCTTCGAGCAAGTTCGCTCCTACAGAGTCTCTTTAGCGTCGGGCGGGCTTTCTGGACAGCCATTTGTCCAGGGGCAGTTTGGTGATGGCGAAACCGCCGAGCAAGGTCGAGGAATACAGCAGCAGGTCCCGGGACAGGCTCTGGCCTTCGTACCAGGCGCCGATGATCACCGCGAACACCGGAAAAATGATGAACACGAAGGACAGGATCATCGGGTTCAGTCGTTTGAGCAGGAAAAAATAGACAATGAACCCACCCACAGAAGCCGCCAGCCCCAGATACAGCAGGGCGCCCCAGGAACGCGGGCTGATGGCGGAAAAGTCCGGGTGCTCGATCCCCAACCCCGCCAGGCACAGCAGTAGACCGGCGATGCCGATCGGCAAGGTGTTGTAGGTGATGACGCTGATGGCGCTGCCGTGTTTCTTGGTGACCACGTAACACAGTGCATGCAGCAGCGCCGCGCCGAGAATTGCCAGTACTCCCGAGAGTTCATTGTGGTCGCTGAGCAGGCCCTGGCCGCGAATGATCTGGAACAGGCTGACAAAGCCGATGGCGATGCCGAGCAGTTGCGCCAGGTGAATCTTCTCCCGCAACAGCAGGGCGGAAAAAATCAGGATGAACACCGGCATGCAACTGAACAGCAGCGCGGTCAGGCCGGAGGAAACGTGCACCTCGCCGTAGTTGAGCAGGGTGTAGGGCAGGCTGAAGTAGCACAGGGTGACGAATGCCAGGAACCCCCGGCTGCCCTTGGGAAACATCAGCGGCTCGCGGCGCAGCCAGGCAAAACAGGCGAACAGCGGAAAGGCAATCAGAAAGCGCAGACCGGCGGCGGTCAGTGGCGGCACGCTTTGCACCGCAATCTTGATGCCCAGCCAGGTGGTGCCCCAACTCAGGCAGACAATCAGGAACAGGGTGCAGGTCACCAGGGTGGCAAGCCAGGGGCGGGGCAGGGCCCGGGTGTCGGATATGACGGTGCTGGTATTCACGCTGGCATTCCTTTCGTGATGAGCAATTGACCTCTATATTGGGCGAGTCATTTGCGGTAATTGAGCCCTTGAGCAACGCTATTGGTGAAAATGATGGCTGTCAAAGTAAGTATTGACACAGTGTCAATGATGCGTTCCGCATTGCAGGAAGGGGTAGGCGCCAAGTACAAGCGACTGGCCGAGACCCTGGAAAAAGCCATTGCCGACGGTACGCTGGCCCCCGGTAGCAAACTGCCACCCCATCGCCTGCTGGCGGACAAGTTGGGCGTGACCATTGGCACCATCAGCCGCGCATACGCCGAGCTGGAACGCCTGGGGCAGGTGGTGGCACGGGTCGGCGATGGTACTTATGTGCGCCAGGACGGTTTGCAGCGCCAGCGCGACAGCGGCTTTCGCAACGTCGCCGAGGAGCCGGAGGCGCTGTTCGACATGAGCCGCAACACCCATATTCCCGGCCAGGAAAACCATTTCATCGCTCAGGGCTTGCGGGCATTGGCAGAAGATCCTTTGGGGCTGCAGCAAGTCGCCCGTTACAGCGCCGAGGCCGGTCTGGCGCGGTATCGCGCCGCGGGGGCTCGCTGGCTGACCCAGGATGGCCTGCAGGCGGATCCCGAGCAGGTGATTTGCGTCAACGGTGCCCAGCACGGCTTGCATGTCGCCTTGCTGGCACTGCTCAAGCCCGGCGATACCCTGGCCACTGAACACCTGACCTATCCGGGCCTGATCAGCACGGCGCGAATGTTGGGTATCAAGCTCCTGGGGTTGCCGATGGACGCACAGGGGCTGTTGCCGGAGGCCCTGGACGAAGCGTGCCGGCAGCACCGCATTTCAGCGCTGTATTGCAGCCCGACCCTGCAAAACCCCACGGCTGCGGTGCAGTCCGCTGCGCGGCGCGAGGCCGTGGCGGAGCTCTGTCGCCGGCATAACCTGTTGATTCTGGAGGATGAAACCCACGCCGTGCTGATGGAGCGGCGCCCGGCGCCGCTGGCCCATTTCGCAGCGGAGCGCACGGTGCTGATCAGCAGCCTGAGCAAGGCCGTGGCGTCAGGGCTGCGGATCGGTTTCCTGCATGCACCGTCGCCCCTGGTGGGACGTTTGGCCGCAGCGGTACGCGCCACCTGCTGGATGGCCACGCCTTTGCCGCTGGAGCTGGTAGCGGGCTGGGTCGACACGGGAGTTGCCGAGCGCCTGCGTCAGCAGCAGATGGCCGAAATCGCCCGACGCAAGGAGCTGGTCACGGAGGTGTTGCAGGGGCTGGAGTGGCGCAGTCCGGAGGGTTGCCCGCATTTCTGGATCAGGGTTCCGGAGCCGTGGCGTGCCTCTGAAATCGAGGCGGATCTCAAGCATCAGGGATACCTGGTGGCCACTGCCGAAGCCTTTGCCGTGGGCCAGGCCGCGGTGCCGCAGTTCGTCCGGGCCAGTGTCTGCAATACCACCGCGGATGATCGTCGGCTGCAGGACGGCTTTGCCGTGTTGGCCGCGGCCTTGAAGCAGGAGAGCGGGCTGTCCCGCTGGTAGGGCGGCAGGCGGGCCTCGCCGTCGGTCGCGCAGAGGTTACTTGAAGCGCCGTTCCACGCCTTTTTCCACGAGGATCTTGGCCGAGATCTCTTCCACCGAGAAATGGGTGGAATTGATGTGGGGGATGTTTTCGCGGCGGAACAGGTTTTCCACTTCGCGCACTTCGAATTCGCACTGGGCGTAGCTGGAATAGCGGCTGTTGGGCTTGCGCTCGTTGCGGATCGCGGTGAGGCGGTCGGGGTCGATGGTCAGGCCGAACAGCTTGTGCTTGTGGGCGCGCAGGGCATTGGGCAGTTGCAGGCGCTCCATGTCTTCCTCGGTCAGCGGGTAGTTGGCCGCGCGGATGCCGAATTGCATGGCCATGTACAGGCAGGTCGGGGTCTTGCCGCAACGCGACACGCCCACCAGGATCAGGTCGGCCTTATCGTAGTAGTGGGTGCGGGCGCCGTCGTCGTTGTCCAGGGCGAAGTTCACCGCCTCGATCCGCTCCATGTAGTTGGAGTTGTGGCCAATGGAGTGGGATTTGCCGACGGAGTAGGAGGAATGTTCGCTCAGCTCCTGTTCCAGGGGCGCGAGGAAGGTCGAGAAGATGTCGATCATGAAACCATTGGAGGTCGCGAGGATCTCACGAATGTCCTGATTGACGATGGTGTCGAAGATTATCGGGCGATGGCCGTCTTTTTCGGCGGCTATATTGATTTGTTGTACCATGGCCCGCGCTTTTTCCATGCTGTCGATATACGGCCGCGTGAATTTGCTGAAGGTAACGTTTTCGAACTGCGCCAACAGGCTCTGGCCGAGGGTTTCCGCTGTGATGCCGGTACCGTCGGAGATAAAGAAAGCAGATCGTTTCATTTGCGGCTTGGGCCTTAAGCTAGTGACGATTCTTGGATATGATAGGCGCGATTTGTCGGCCGGGAATGGCCCGCATTCTCACTTATTTTCCAGGTCCAGGCCATATAGCGGGCAAACGCTCCCTGGAGCAGCCGGCTTCTGAGCTTTTCCAACACAGTTAGTGGAGAGATCACCTTGGTAGAGTACGTAGTTTCCCTCGATAAGCTCGGCAAACACGATGTTGAGCATGTGGGGGGCAAGAACGCATCCCTGGGCGAGATGATCAGCAACCTCGCAGGTGCGGGCGTATCGGTCCCTGGTGGCTTCGCCACGACAGCTCAGGCTTATCGTGATTTTCTTGAGTTGAGTGGTCTGAACGACCAGATTCATGCGGCGCTCGATGCGCTGGATGTCGATGACGTCAACGCCCTGGCCAAGACCGGCGCGCAGATCCGTCAGTGGATCATGGAGGCCGAGTTCCCCGAGCGCCTCAACACCGAGATCCGTACCGCCTTCGCCGCACTGTCGGCGGGCAATCCCGACATCGCCGTGGCCGTGCGTTCCTCGGCCACTGCCGAAGACTTGCCGGACGCCTCCTTTGCCGGCCAACAGGAAACCTTCCTCAATATCCGTGGCGTGGACAATGTGATTCGCGCTGCCAAGGAAGTGTTCGCCTCGCTCTTCAACGACCGCGCCATTTCCTACCGCGTGCACCAGGGGTTCGACCACAAGCTGGTGGCCCTGTCTGCCGGTGTGCAGCGCATGGTGCGTTCGGAAACCGGCACCGCCGGCGTGATGTTCACCCTCGACACCGAATCGGGTTTCCGTGACGTGGTCTTCATCACCGGCGCCTATGGCCTGGGTGAAACCGTGGTCCAGGGCGCGGTCAACCCGGACGAATTCTACGTCCACAAGAACACCCTTGAAGCCGGTCGTCCGGCCATCCTGCGCCGCAACCTGGGCAGCAAGGCGATCAAGATGATCTACGGCGACGAAGCCAAGGCTGGTCGCTCGGTGAAAACCGTGGACGTGGACGCCGCCGATCGCGCGCGTTTCTGCCTGACCGATGCTGAAGTCAGCGAGCTGGCCAAGCAGGCGATGATCATCGAGAAGCACTATCAGTGCCCGATGGACATCGAATGGGCCAAGGACGGCGACGACGGCAAGCTGTACATCGTCCAGGCCCGTCCGGAAACCGTGAAGAGCCGTACCCAGGCCAATGTCATGGAGCGCTACCTGCTCAAGGAAACCGGCACCGTGCTGGTGGAAGGCCGTGCCATCGGCCAGCGCATTGGCGCCGGCAAGGTGCGGATCATCAAGGACGTGTCCGAGATGGACAAGGTTCAGGCTGGCGACGTGCTGGTCTCCGACATGACCGATCCGGACTGGGAGCCGGTGATGAAGCGCGCCAGCGCCATCGTCACCAACCGCGGCGGCCGGACCTGCCACGCAGCAATCATCGCTCGCGAGCTGGGCATTCCGGCAGTAGTGGGTTGCGGCAACGCCACCGAGCTGCTGAAAGATGGCCAGGGCGTGACCGTTTCCTGCGCTGAAGGCGACACCGGTTTCATCTTCGAAGGCGAACTGGGCTTCGACATCAAGCAGAACTCGGTGGATGCCATGCCGGAGCTGCCGTTCAAGATCATGATGAACGTCGGCAACCCGGACCGTGCCTTCGACTTCGCCCAGCTGCCGAACGCCGGCGTGGGCCTGGCCCGCCTGGAGTTCATCATCAACCGCATGATCGGCGTGCACCCCAAGGCACTGCTGAACTACGCTGGGCTGCCACAAGAGATCAAGGACAGCGTCGACAAGCGTATTGCCGGCTACCACGATCCTGTGGACTTCTACGTCGACAAGCTGGTTGAAGGCATCAGCACCCTGGCTGCGGCGTTCACACCGAAGAAGGTCATCGTGCGTCTGTCGGACTTCAAGTCCAACGAATACGCGAACCTGATCGGCGGCAAGCTCTACGAGCCGGAAGAAGAAAACCCGATGCTGGGCTTCCGCGGTGCTTCGCGTTACATCAGCGAATCCTTCCGTGACTGCTTCGAACTCGAATGCCGCGCCCTGAAGCGCGTGCGCAACGAGATGGGCCTGACCAACGTCGAAATCATGGTGCCATTCGTGCGCACCTTGGGCGAGGCCAGTCAAGTAGTTGATCTGCTGGCTGAAAACGGCCTCAAGCGCGGCGAGAACGGCCTGCGCGTGATCATGATGTGCGAACTGCCGTCCAACGCCATCCTGGCGGATGAGTTCCTCGAGTACTTCGATGGTTTCTCCATCGGCTCCAACGACCTGACCCAACTGACCCTGGGCCTGGACCGTGACTCGGGGATCATCGCCCACCTGTTTGACGAGCGTAATCCTGCGGTCAAGAAGCTGCTGGCCAATGCCATTGCCGCCTGCAACAAGGCTGGCAAGTACATCGGCATCTGCGGCCAGGGGCCTTCGGACCACCCGGACCTGGCCAAGTGGCTGATGGAGCAGGGCATTGAAAGCGTTTCGCTGAACCCGGACTCGGTACTGGAAACCTGGTTCTTCCTGGCTGAAGGTCAGGGCGCGGCGTAATCGGTGAGTGCAGAGCCGGTCGGTCGCAAGGCTGGCTGGCTCTTGAAGATTCAAGCAGGGCGTGCTTCTTCTGGATGCCGCCCTTTTTTGTGCAAGAAGAATATGCAAAGCAGCAGCAACCTATTTCCGGTCGCCTTGATCAGTGCCGAGCGTCGAGGCGACCTCAGCGAAGATGTCTATCGCTTGAAGCCCGGCAACAGTCCCGACCCTTCCGTGGAGTTGGCCGTCACCCGCCTGGGGCTGGCCGATGAGCCTGAAGCCCGGGGGATCCCCGTGGTCCTGCTGCATGGCAGCTTTTCCAATCGACGTTTCTGGTATTCGCCCAAGGGCATCGGGCTGGGGGCCTATCTGGCCCGCGCGGGATTCGATGTGTGGATTCCTGAAATGCGCGGTCACGGTTTGTCGCGCCGCAATGCCGACTACCGCAAGAACCGTGTCGCCGATTACGCTCGGTACGATTTGCCGGCAATTGCCGCCTTTGTCCGTGAGCAAAGTGCGCAGGTTCCCCATTGGATCGGTCATTCCCTGGGCGGCACTACCCTGGCGGCGGCCTTGGGCGGGCAGTACCTGGGGGATACGGGCGTGGCTTCGGCGGCGTTTTTCGGTACCCAGATCAGCCGTACCTACTGGCCCTTGAAGATCCCGATGGTGGAGTGGGGTGGGCGCCTGGTGATCAAGCGCTTTGCTCAGTTGTCCGGCTCGCGGCTCAAGCGCGGCCCCGAGGACGAGCCCATCGGGCTGGCTCTGGAGAGCATGCGCTGGCATGGATTGTTTGGTCGTTTCGGCGATGCCGACAAGGATTGGTGGGCGGGCCTGGCGCAGGTTACGGTGCCGGCACTGGCAGTCAGTGCCGCAGGGGATCATCAGGATCCGACCTGGGCCTGTCGCAAGTTGTTCGAGCAGTTGGGTAGCGAGCAGAAACAATTTGTCTGCCTGGGGCGCGAGCAGGGATTCAGCGGTAATTTCGGTCACGTCGAGATGCTGGTGAGCAAACCGGCGCAGACTGAGGTCTGGCCGCTGGTCGCGTGCTGGCTCAAGGATCAGCAGGCTCCATTGCTGGTTTCTGTTGCCGAACCCGTGGCTGCGGTTTGAGGCGAAGGCTCTGACAAGGGCATTTCGCTCGATAGCGCTTGCGGCTAAGATATGACGCATTGCGCTGTTCTGGTCACATTCAGTTATTGAGTCGGCTTTCCGTTCCGCTGGCCTGGCTGCGAAAATACGGGGCAGGCGGGTTCGCTCATCAGGCCTTACAGGTTAAACATCTGCGGTCTGGGCGCGTATCTATATAAGGCAGCACCGACACCTTCGATCGTGTTCTTTCTGTTACAGGAGTTTCTCGATGAACCATTACCTCACTCCCGACCTGTGCGATGCCTACCCGGACCTGGTGCAGGTGGTAGAGCCGATGTTCAGCAATTTCGGTGGTCGCGATTCCTTCGGCGGTGAAATCGTCACCATCAAGTGCTTCGAGGACAACTCGCTGGTCAAGGAACAAGTGGAACTCAAGGGGCAGGGCAAGGTGTTGGTGGTGGATGGTGGCGGCTCGCTGCGCCGCGCCCTGCTGGGCGACATGCTGGCCGAGAAGGCCGCAAAAAACGGTTGGGAAGGATTGGTGATCTACGGTTGCATCCGTGATGTGGATGTCATCGCCCAGACCGATCTTGGCGTCCAGGCCCTGGCCAGCCACCCGATGAAGACTGACAAGCGCGGCATCGGCGACCTCAATGTGGCGGTGACCTTTGCCGGTGTGACTTTTCGCCCTGGCGAGTATGTCTACGCCGACAACAATGGCGTGATCGTTTCGCCAAGCCCGCTGAAAATGCCTGAATAAACAATCGACCTGACAAGGGATGCGGATGTTCGAGGAAGAAAACGCGCAATGGGGGCTGGTACATGCCCTGGTGCTGGATGGTGAAGGCGGTGCGCGTTCGATTGCCCGGACTGAGCTCGACGATCTGCAACTGCAGGCCCATGAAAGCCTGTGGCTGCATTGGGATCGCAGTCATCCGCAGACCCAGACCTGGTTGCGTCGCTCCAGCGGCCTGAGCGAGTTCAGCTGTGACCTGCTGCTGGAGGAAAACACCCGCCCACGCCTGCTGGCGCTCCCGGACTCGGAGTTGCTGCTGTTTCTGCGGGGTATCAACCTGAACCCGGGGGCCGAGCCGGAAGACATGGTCTCGGTGCGGATCTTTGCCTCTGCCCAGCGGGTGATTTCCTTGCGCTTGCGTCAGTTGCGCGCCACCGATGAGTTGCTGGTGCAGCTTGCCGAGGGCCGAGGGCCGAAGACGTCTGCCGAACTCCTCCTTTATATGGCCGAGTATCTGACCCACAAGGTGCAGAATCTGGTCAGCGACCTCTCGGAAGTGGTCGATGGCGAGGAAGAAAAACTGGATGCCGACGAACGGTATACCCCCGAGCACGGCAGCATTTTGCAGATCCGTCGGCGGGCTGCCGGGCTCAAGCGCTTCCTGGCTCCGCAGCGGGATATCTTCGCCCAGTTGAGCCGGATAAAACTGCCCTGGTTCGCCGTGGATGATGGTGATTACTGGAACGAGCTGCACAACAGTCTGACCCGTTACCTGGAAGAGCTGGAATTGACCCGAGAGCGCGTGGGGCTTGTGCTGGAGGCCGAAGACCGGCGTTTGAGCGTGCGCATGAATCGCACCATGTACCGCTTCGGGATCATTACCGGGATCTTCCTGCCGATGAGTTTTCTCACCGGCCTTTTGGGGATCAACGTGGGCGGCATTCCGTTCTCGGCCAGCCCTTATGGTTTCATCATCGCCTGCCTTTTATTGGTGGCGGTGGCCGTGGGGCAATGGTGGTTGTTTCGTCGTTTGCGCTGGGTGTGATGATGCTTCATGTGACCCGAATAAATCTGATCGCGTCTTTTTCAGACATCACCAGAGGTGCGTATGCACGATCCGTTTGAACAGTCTTTGCGTGACATGCTCAAAGCCTCGCCATCGAGCCGCGATGACGATGCCTGCCTGGGCCGCGTACTGAAAACCGCCAACCGTCAGGTGGGGGCGGGGGATCTGTTCAGCCTTCTGGGCCGCTGGCTGCCGGCGCTGATGATCGCCTTGAATAACGGATCGGCTCATATTGCGCCGGTTTCTCGTCGTAAATCTTCTGCTCGCACTGCTGATAAGGCTGATTGAATATGGAACTGGATCTCTGGACGCAGAGCCTCGTCACGGCGATGACCGCCTTGTGGACCAAGGTGGCGAACTTCATTCCGAACCTGTTCGGCGCGTTGGTGGTGCTGTTGCTGGGCTTCGTGGTGGCCAAGCTGCTCGATACCCTGCTCTCGAAATTGCTGGCCAAGCTGGGCCTGGATCGCCTCATGGGCGGCACCGGCCTGACCAAGTTGCTGTCTCGTGCGGGTTTGCAGGTACCCATCTCGACCCTGATCGGCAAGATCGTCTATTGGTTCGTTTTGCTGATTTTTCTGGTTTCTGCTGCTGAATCCCTTGGCCTTGAGCGAGTTTCGGCTACGCTCGATATGCTTGCGCTGTATTTACCGAAGGTTTTCGGTGCTGCGCTGGTGCTGCTGGTGGGGGTTTTGCTGGCGCAACTGGCCAATGGCCTGGTACGCGGCGCCGCAGAAGGCGTAGGCCTGGATTACGCCAGCGGCCTGGGGCGAATTGCCCAGGGGTTGGTGATCATCATCAGTATTTCCGTGGCGATCAGTCAGTTGGAGGTCAAAACCGACCTGCTCAACCATGTGATCGTCATTGTATTGATTACCGTTGGTCTGGCTGTTGCGCTGGCCATGGGGTTGGGAAGCCGGGAAATTGCCGGGCAGATTCTTGCGGGAATCTATGTGCGTGAGTTGTATCAGGTTGGGCAACAAGTACGTGTTGGTGAGGTCGAAGGCCAGATCGAAGAGATTGGCACGGTTAAAACTACATTGCTGACCGATGAGGGTGAGCTAGTCTCTCTCTCCAATCGGATCCTGCTGGAGCAGCATGTAAGTAGCCGCTAACCCGGCAAACCCTGCTAATGTATGCCGCCGCAAAATGCCCGTCATCGGGCTGCGGCGGACATTGACCTGACTGTCGGCACGACTCGTTTTGAATAAAACCCAATCGCTATCCACGCGCTATGACCCCCGTGAGCTCTCTGATGAGGAGTTGGTTGCGCGCTCACATACGGAGCTGTTTCACGTAACACGCGCCTATGAAGAGTTGATGCGGCGCTATCAGAGGACCCTATTTAATGTTTGTGCACGTTATCTGGGGAACGATCGGGATGCGGATGATGTCTGTCAGGAAGTGATGTTGAAGGTGCTGTATGGCCTTAAGAACTTTGAGGGTAAATCGAAGTTCAAGACATGGCTATATAGCATCACGTACAACGAATGCATCACGCAGTATCGCAAGGAGCGGCGCAAGCGTCGGTTGATGGACGCTTTAAGTCTTGACCCCCTCGAGGAGGCCTCTGAAGAGAAGGCGCCGAAACCTGAGGAAAAGGGCGGACTTGACCGCTGGTTGGTGCATGTGAACCCGATTGATCGGGAAATTCTGGTGCTACGATTTGTCGCAGAGCTGGAATTTCAAGAGATCGCGGACATCATGCATATGGGGTTGAGTGCTACAAAGATGCGTTACAAACGTGCTCTTGATAAATTGCGTGAGAAATTTGCAGGTATTGCTGAAACTTAGTTCGGCGCAAATATCTCTTACGTCTAGGTGAGTTCTGATAGACTTACCGCCGAGTTGTCCCCCGGTATGTGGGACTGCTTTACAATCACCAGATGGGGATTTAACGGATGAAACTGAAAAACACCTTGGGCATTGCCATTGGTTCTATTGTTGCCGTGACTTCGTTCGGCGTTCTGGCGCAAGGCCAAGGCGCGGTCGAGGGTGAACTGTTTTACAAAAAACAGTACAACGACAGCGTTAATCACGTTGAAGACGGCTTCAACCCAGGCGCATCGATCGGCTACTTCCTGACCGACGATCTGTCGTTGAACGCCACCTACGACAAGACCAACCACACCCGTTCCAACGACGGTACTGGTAACCAGAAAATCAAAGGCGACAACTTCGGCCTGAACGCTCAGTACCACTTTGGTACCGTGGGTGACGCTCTGCGTCCATACGTTTCCGGCGGTGTTGCTCACAAGAGCATGACCAACGTTGAGGCCGACGGCCACAGCGGTCGCGACCAGTCGACTTTCCTGACTGCAGGCGCTGGTGTTAAGTGGTACATCACCGACAACCTGTTCGCCCGTGCTGGCGTTGAAGCTGACTACAAGCTGGACAACGGCAAGTGGGACTACGCTCCTACCATCGGTCTGGGTGTGAACTTCGGTGGCAGCGGCGGCAAAGTCGCTCCAGCTCCAGTAGCACCAGCTCCAGCTCCAGAGCCAGCTCCAGAAGCTCCAGTTGCTGAAGTGGTTCGTGTTGAGCTGGACGTGAAGTTCGACTTCGACAAGTCGGTCGTCAAGCCTAACAGCTACGCTGACATCAAGAACCTCGCTGACTTCATGAAGCAGTACCCACAGACCACCACCGTTGTTGAAGGTCACACTGACTCCGTCGGTCCTGACGCTTACAACCAGAAGCTGTCTGAGCGTCGTGCAAACGCCGTTAAACAAGTTCTGGTTAACCAGTACGGCGTTGGCGCTAACCGCGTTCAATCCGTTGGTTACGGTGAGTCCCGCCCAGTTGCTGACAACGCAACTGAAGCTGGTCGCGCAGTTAACCGTCGCGTAGAAGCCTCGGTAGAAGCTCAAGCTAAGTAATTAGTCTTGTAGCTTGGAAAAACCCGGCCTAGGCCGGGTTTTTCTTTACCTGCGATTTGCCTTCCTGGCGCGAGAGTCAGGCCAGTTGCACCTGGGTTTCAGAGGTAAGGGCCGTGACCGACGCGGTTGCCGCGACTGCCCCGATAACCAGGATTGCCGGGCTCTTGAGGGCGAAAACCTGGGCGTCGCGTTCCATGTTCGCCAGTACGCTGCGGCATTCGCGCTGCTGCGGCAGCGAGGCGTTTTCAATCATCGCCACCGGCGTATCCGCCGCCAGTGCACCACCGAGCAACTGCTCGGCAATCTCCGCCAGCTTCGCCACGCCCATGTAGATCACCAGGGTCGTTCCGCTGTGTGCCAGCGCCTGCCAGTTCAGTTGGCTGTCGTCCTGCGTATGAGCAGTTACCAGAGTCACGCCTCGAGCAACGCCGCGTAGGGTCAGGGGAATATCACAGCGTGTGGCACCTGCCAGGCCGGCGGTTATGCCGTTTACCAGCTCCACTTCGATGCCCCGTGCCTTGAGCCACTGTGCCTCCTCGCCGCCACGCCCGAAAATGCTCGGGTCGCCGCCTTTGAGGCGCACTACGCAGCGGCCCTGTCGGGCGTAGCGCAGCATCAAGCGGTAGATAAAGGCTTGGGGCGTCGAGCGACAACCGCCGCGCTTGCCCACCGGAATCACACGCGCCCCGGGGCAATGCTCCAGCACGGCAGGGTTCACCAGGTCATCGATCAGCACCACATCGGCCTCACCGAGGGCGCGTACGGCCTTGAGGGTCAGCAGCTCCGGGTCTCCGGGGCCAGCGCCTACCAACCAGACTTTTGCATTCATAGGGTTTCCTCACTCCAAGGCGACGACAGGTTGCACGCAAGCCGCGAGCAGGCGCTTGATCTCCGGCACGCAGGAGCCACATTGGCTGCCGCAACCCAGTTGCTGTTTCAGTTGTTCCATATCCAGGCCTTGCGCGATTCCGGCGCAGACCGCGCTGTGGCTGACGTTCCTGCAATTGCACAAGATGCGTTCCCGTTGTCCGCCCAGGCCGCTGGCGTCTGGCGGTGCACTCATCGGCGCCAGCAGCCAGCGCCTTAGTTGTTCATCGGCGCGGCCTTGCTGCCACAGCTCGTGCAGCCAATGCTGTGCCAGGGTTTCCCCGGACAAACGGATGGCGATAATTCGCCCCTGTTCGATCCGCACTCGCTTGCCGATGGCCCGGCGCAGGTCGTCGTAGGCCAGTACCGGGCCTGTGTCGAGCTGCAATTGCCGGTCGATGGCCTGAAGCAGTGCCGCTTGTGGTGCTTGCGCATGGGCGGCGCGAATCACCAGTGCCGGGCGCTCGCGACCGGTCAGGCTGAGGCTGACATAGGCCAGAGCCTGGCAAAGAGGGCGCAGGGCCCGGAAATGCGCCTGCACATCACCTTCAATCAGCACGAACAGTTGCCAAGGCAGTAGCACCGGTTCCAGGCGCACGCCGCTGTGCTTGAGTTCCGGCTGTTTGGACAAGGGGTCGAAGGCGGGCTGGGTGACGGCATTGACCCCGCCCTTGAGGAAGCGATCGCCGAAGTGCATGGGCAGGAAGGCTTGCCCGGGGCGCACGCTGTCATCGCCGGTCACCGCCACGATTACGCTGCCGCGCCGGCTCTTCAGGTTCACCAGTCCTCCATCTCGCAGGCGTTGGCGCCGCAGTTCGTCCGGATGCAGGCTCAGCAAGGCTTCGCTGACATGGCCGAACAACTGCGCCGCAGTGCCTGTACGGCTCATGCCGTGCCATTGGTCGCGCAGGCGGCCGGTGATCAGGGTCAGGGGGAAGCGTGCGTCCCGCTGCTCCTTGGCTGCTACATAAGGGTCGCTGACAAAACGCGCACGGCCATTGGCGGTGGGAAAGATCCCGTGTACATACAGGCGCTCAGTACCCTGTGTCGCGCCTTCAGGGAAGGGCCATTGTTGTGGGCCGAGGCGGTCGAGCAACTCGTGGCTGAGGCCGCTCAGATCCAGGTCGCGGCCGCGGGTCAGGCCCTTGTATTCATCGAACACCCGGGCGGCGCTATCGAAGGCAAACAGGCTCGGCAGGCCGGGGCGCAGGAATCGCTCCAGGCGTTGAGCAAAATCCACGGTGATCGCCCAATCCGCTCGGGCCTCGCCGGGGGCGGCAACGGCCTGGCGGACATGGGAAACCCGGCGCTCGGAGTTGGTCACCGAGCCTTGTTTTTCGCCCCAACTGGCGGCTGGCAGCAACAGGTCGGCGAATGCCGCGGTTTCGGTGGTGGCAAAGGCTTCCTGCAGAACCACGAAAGGGCAGTTCAGCAGCGCCTCGTGCACTCGGTTCTGGTCCGGCAGGGATTGCGCCGGGTTGGTGCAGGCGATCCACAAGGCCTTGATGCGGCCGCTGCGCATCTGTTCAAACAGCTCCATTGCGCTCAAGCCAGGGCTGGCGGGCAGTTGCTCCACGCCCCAGTAGGCGGCGACTTCGGCGCGGTGTTCCGGGTCGGCAGCCTCGCGGTGTCCAGGCAGCAGGTTGCTCAAGCTGCCGGTTTCGCGCCCACCCATGGCATTGGGCTGACCGGTGAGCGAGAAGGGGCCTGCACCGGGGCGGCCGATTTGCCCGGTGGCCAGGTGCAGGTTGATCAATGCACTGTTTTTCGCGCTGCCGGCGCTGGACTGGTTCAGGCCCATGCACCACAGGGACAGAAAACTTGGCGCATTGCCCACCCACTGGGCGCATTCCTGCAATTGCTCGAGGCTGATGCCGCACAGCTGGGCCACCATCGGCGGGGTGTAGTCGCGGACCAGGGCCTTGAGCTGCACCAGGCCCTCGGTGTGTTGCTGGATGAAATCCCGGTCGATCCAGTCCTCCCACAGCAGCAGGTGAAGGATGCCGTGAAATAAAGCGACATCTGTGCCGGGCAAGATCGCCAGGTGCAGGTCAGCCAGGTCGCAAGTGTCGGTACGACGCGGGTCGATCACTATGACTTTCATCTGTGGGCGTTGGCTTTTGGCCTGTTCCAGGCGACGAAACAACACCGGATGGGCGTAGGCCATGTTGCTACCGACGATCATCACGCAGTCGCTTTGCTCCAGATCCTCATAGTTGCACGGCGGCGCGTCGGCCCCCAGGCTGCGCTTGTAGCCCACCACCGCCGAAGACATGCACAGCCGGGAATTGCTGTCGATGTTGTTGGTGCCCACCAGGGCCCGGGCCAGTTTGTTGAAGGCGTAGTAGTCCTCGGTCAGCAGTTGCCCGGAAATATAGAACGCCACGCTGTCCGGGCCGTGCTCGGCGATGGCCTGGGCGAACACCCCAGCGGCATGTTCCAGGGCGCTGTCCCAGTCGCAGCGGTTGCGGGCCAGGGCCTTGCCCAGGCGCAGTTCCGGGTACAGCGCGCGGGCCGCGTGGTCGCCGGTCAGGTGCAGGCTGGCGCCCTTGCTGCACAGTTTGCCGAAGTTGGCCGGGTGCGTCGGGTCGCCACTGACCCCGAGAATATGTCGGCCGTCATGCTCGATCAGTACCCCGCAGCCGACCCCGCAGTAGCAGCAGGTCGAGGCCGTGCTCTGGCGCTCCATTACCCGGCATCCTGCAGGGCCAGCAGCACCCGGCCGCTTTCCACTCGGGCCAGATGCTGGTGGGCGCAGCCGTGGTCTGGGGCCTGGGCCTGCCCGGACTCCAGATCGATCTGCCAGTTGTGCAGCGGGCAGGCTACCCGTTTGCCGTAGATCAGCCCCTGGGATAGCGGCCCGCCCTTGTGCGGGCAGCGATCGTCGAGAGCGAAGACTTGATCATCGCTGGTACGAAAAATTGCGATATCGCCCTTGGGGCCCTTGATGATGCGCGAGCCCAGGGTGTTGATTTCTTCCAGGGCGCAGATATCCAGCCAGTTCATGCCGGCACCTCCAGTTGTTTTACGGGGATCGACTCGAACTCTTTTTTCAGCTGCGGCTCGGCCAGGCGCTGTTGCCATGGGTCCTGCTCGAAGGACAGGGAGAACTGCAGGCGCTCGTTCAGCGCCTTGCGCCGTTCGGGGTCTTCCAGCACGGCCTTTTTCACGTGTTCCATGCCGACCCGTTGCAGGTAGTGCACGGTGCGTTCGAGGTAGAAAGCTTCTTCGCGGTACAGCTGGAGGAAGGCGCCGTTGTATTCGCGCACTTCTTCGGCGGTCTTGAGCTTGACGAAAAACTCCGCCACCTCGGTCTTGATCCCGCCGTTGCCGCCGATGTACATCTCCCAGCCCGAATCGACGCCGATGATGCCCACGTCCTTGATCCCGGCTTCCGAGCAGTTGCGCGGGCAACCGGAGACCGCCAGCTTGACCTTGTGCGGCGACCACATGTTGAACAGGTCGTGTTCCAGCTCGATTCCCAGCTGGGTGGAGTTCTGCGTGCCGAAGCGGCAGAACTCGCTGCCGACGCAGGTCTTCACGGTGCGGATGGATTTGCCGTAGGCGTGGCCGGACGGCATGTCCAGGTCTTTCCAGACTCCGGGCAAGTCTTCCTTGCGGATGCCCAGCAGGTCGATGCGCTGGCCGCCGGTGACCTTGACCATGGGCACCTGGTACTTGTCGGCGACATCGGCGATGCGTCGCAGCTCGGACGGATTGGTCACGCCGCCCCACATCCGCGGCACCACCGAGTAGGTCCCGTCTTTCTGGATGTTGGCGTGGGCCCGTTCGTTGATCAGCCGCGATTGCGGATCGTCCCGGGCTTCCCCCGGCCAGGTGGAGATCAGGTAGTAGTTCAGCGCCGGACGGCAAGTGGCACAGCCGTTAGGGGTGCGCCAGTTGAGGTAGCTCATGGTGCCGGCGATGGTCAGCAGGTGCTGGTCGCGGATCGCCTGGCGGATCTGCCCGTGGTTCAGGTCGCTGCAGGCGCAGATGGCTTTTTCGCTTTTCGGCTTGACGTCCGCCGCGCCGCCCACGGTATTGATCAGGATCTGTTCCACCAGCCCGGCACAGGAGCCGCAGGAGCTGGCGGCCTTGGTGTGCTTCTTGACCTCGTCGACGCTGAACAGCCCCTGTTCCTGAATGGCCTTGACGATGGTGCCCTTGCACACCCCATTGCAGCCACAGACCTCGGCAGTGTCGGCCATGCTCATGGCCTTGTCCTGGCCCTGATGGCCGACGTCGCCCAACGCGTTCTCACCGAACATCAGGTGGTCGCGGATCTCGCCGATGGCCTGCTGCTCGCGGATCTGCCGGAAGTACCAGCCGCCATCCGCGGTGTCGCCATACAGGCAGGCGCCGACCAGCACGTCGTCCTTGATCACCAGCTTCTTGTAGACCCCGCCAATGGGGTCGGCGAGGGTGATGGTTTCGGTACCGTCGCCACCCATGAAATCCCCGGCGGAAAACAGATCGATGCCAGTGACCTTCAACTTGGTGGACGTCACCGAGCCCTGGTAGCGGGCGAAGCCCAGTTGGGCCAGGTGGTTGGCGCAGACCTTGGCCTGTTCGAACAACGGCGCCACCAGGCCGTAGGCGATACCGCGGTGGCTGGCGCACTCGCCGATGGCGTAGATGCGCGGGTCAAAGGTTTGCAGGGTGTCGTTGACCAGTATCCCGCGGTTGCAGGGCAGGCCGGCCCGTTCCGCCAGCTCGGTGTTGGGACGGATGCCGGCGGCCATCACCACCAGATCGGCGGGGATGATCTCGCCATTCTTGAACTGCACCGACCCGACCCGACCATTGCCGGCATCGATCAGGGCCTGGGTCTGTTCGCACAGGCGGAACTTCAGGCCGCGGCTTTCCAGGGCGTTTTGCAGCAACTGGCCGCTGGTCTGGTCCAGTTGTCGCTCCAGCAGCCATTCGCCGATATGCACCACGGTCACATCCATGCCGCGCAGCTTGAGGCCGTTGGCGGCCTCCAGCCCCAGCAGGCCGCCGCCGATCACCACCGCATGGGTGTGAGTCCTGGCCGTGTCGATCATCGCCTGGGTGTCGGCAATGTCGCGATAGCCGATCACCCCCTGCAGGTCCTTGCCGGGAATCGGCAGGATAAAGGGCGTGGAGCCGGTGGCGATCAGCAGACGGTCATACTCGGCTTCGCTGCCGTCCTCGGCGATCACCCGGCGCCTGATCCGGTCGATCTCTACCACCTTGCGGTTGAGCAGCAGCTTGATGTGGTGGTCCAGGTACCAGTCCAGGTCGTTGAGGACGATGTCCTCGAACGTCTGTTCACCGGCCAGCACCGGCGACAGCAGGATGCGGTTGTAGTTGGTGTGGGGTTCGGCGCCGAAGACCGTGATGTCGTACAGCTCATCGCTCAGCTTGAGCAGTTCTTCCAGGGTGCGGACCCCGGCCATGCCGTTGCCGATCATCACCAGTTTGAGTCTTTTCATGGGCTTCTCCGGAGCTCAGGCAGGGTCAGTGACGCCTGGCTCGACAAAATGCGCGCAAACAAAAAAGGCGTCCCGTCAGTGGCCTGACGAGGACGCCTTTGTCCGATCCCGTTCTCTCGGGAAGCCTGCCTTCGTCGTTGAAGGCCGGGCTTTATGTCTGTTGCCTGACGCAATGCAGCGCCTGTGCCAAGTGGCCGAGGTGCTGGTTTTATTGAGCTTTGATGAAGGTTCTGTGCGTGCTGATCTCGGCTGTTGCACTGAATTGAGACGCTATGCCCTGTTTCGGCTCTTTGTGGCAGATCGGGTCGCGTTTGGATCAACGGCTCCTAGGGACGCAGGGGCCTGAGGTTTGTCGGGAGTTTGAGGAGCAAGGCCACCCACCCGATGGCCTCAGTGATGCAGCAGTGACAGCAACAAGATCAGGTTGAGCAGCAAGGCGAGCAGGGCGATGCCGCGCCAGACTTTCAGCGGTTCGCGTTCCAGTAATGGCCGCGATCTGGTGCTCAAGCTACGGCGTTCGCCCTGTTCCAGCGCCAGCAGCCATTCTTCGGCAGTTTCGTAGCGCTGTGCCGGATCGGCATTCACCCCGCGCTCCAGGCTTTGTGCCAACCATTCCGGCAGGTCCGGGCGGTAGCGGCCGGGGTTCGTCGCTGCGCCGAAACGCGGGCGCTGGAAGGCTTCGATCTCGCCGTGGGGGTAGTGCCCGGTCAGCAGGTAGTACAGGCTGACGCCTACCGCATAGAGGTCCTGTTGCGGGCCGGGAGGTTCACCGTCGAAGGCTTCCGGGGCGATAAAGCTCGGGGTGCCGGGTAGCAGGTGTGCCGGGTCCGCCGAGAGGCCGGGGCAGTACGCCAGGCCGAAATCCAGTACCCGCAGTTCGCCATCGTCCCCCAGCAGCAGGTTGTCCGGTTTGATATCCCGGTGCAGGATCTGCCGCCGGTGCAGCAGACCGATTGCGCGTAGCAGATGCTCGGCCAGGGGCTGCCACTGGGCCAGGGGCAAGGGGCCGTTCTGGCGAAGCAGTTGTGCCAGGGTACGGCCCGGGTATTCGCGCATCAGGTAGTACAGGTGCTGGCGTGAAGTTGCGCTGTGTACCTGGGGAAAGTGACGCCCGGCAACGCGGCGCAGCAGCCATTCTTCGCATAGCAGTCCCTGGCAGGCCGTCAGGTCGTTGTGCAGGGCCGGGGGCAAGGTCTTCAGCAGCCAGGTTTGTTGCTGTTCGTCGTGTACCCGATACAGCAAGGCCTGCTGGCTGTGGCTGAGCAATGCCTCGACTTGCCAGCCCTCGAAGCGCTGGCCGGGTTTCAGCGGCGGCGGCAGGGGCCATTGCTGCAGCTGCAGCAGGGCGTCACCGAGGCTGCTTTCGCCGAGCTCATCGACTCGCACCAGCAGCGCGCTGGCGTTGTCCTGGCTGCCGGCCAGGTGGGCGGCGCGGACCAGGGTCTGTACAGCGCTGTCCGGGTCCGTCTGGTCACGCAGAATGGCAGCGATGGCGCTGTCGCCCAGGGTGGCCCAGACTCCATCGCTGAGCATCAGGAAGCTTTCGCCCTGGCGCAGTTCGCCGTCGAGGAAGTCCAGCACCAGATGTTGGTCCAGGCCCAGGGCACGCTTGAGCACATGCTGCATGCCCGGTTGCTCCCAGACGTGGTCCTGGCTGATGCGTTGCAACTGCTGCCGGTGCCAGCGGTAGACCCGGCAGTCGCCGACATGGGCCAGGGTGAAGCGCCGGCCCCGCAACACCAAAGCGCTGAGGGTGGTGAGCAGTGGCTGGCCGCCGCCGTTGGCCTGGAGCCAACGATTCTGGGCGACCAGCAGGCGTTCCAGGGCTTGGGCCACAGCCCAGGTTTGCGGGGTGGCGTAGTAGTCCAGGGCCAGGGCCTGCACGCTTGAACGGGCGGCGAGGCCGCCGTCGGCGCACTGGCTCACACCGTCGGCGATGGCGAACAACAGGCCTTTGCTTGCGGCCAGGTCCGGCGCCGGGGTGACCCGGCGCAGGGCGTCCTGATTTTCCGCCCGCGGTCCGGTGGCGCTGGCCTCGGCGTGGCTCAGTTGCAGGCCCATGACTCCCTCAGACCCGCGCCGCAGTCACGGCGGCGGAGCCCCAGGTGGTTCTCCAGCGGCGCTTGACTCCGTGCAGGCCGAACCAGGCCAGGACCCCGAGACTGGCGAACAGCCACAGCGCCAGTTGATAGCTGCCGGTGCTCTGCTTGATCGCACCCATGCCCGCCGCCAGGGCAAAACCGCCGATGCCGCCGGCCATGCCGATCAGCCCGGTCATGACCCCTATTTCCCGGCGAAAGCGCTGCGGCACCAGTTGGAATACCGCGCCATTGCCTGCGCCGAGACCGAGCATGGTGCAGACGAACAGCGCCAGCGCCGCATAGGAACTGGGCAGGTTGAAGCCCACGGCGGCGATGCACACCACCGCCACGCTATACATGCCGAGCAAGGTGCGGATACCGCCGAAGCGGTCCGCCAGGGCTCCGCCCAGGGGCCGCATCAGGCTGCCGCCGAAGACGCAGGCGGCGGTGTAGTAGCCAGCGGAGATCGGGCTCAGACCGTACTGGTCGTTGAAGTAGCCGGGCAGGGCGCTGGCCAGGCCGATGAAGCCGCCGAAGGTCACGCTGTAGAAGAACATGAACCACCAGCTGTCACGATCACCCAGGGCCTTGAAGTAGTCGGCCATGGACTTGGCCTGGGGCCGTTGGGGGGCATTCTTGGCGAGCCAGGCGAACAGCGCCAGGGTCACCAGCAGGGGAATCAGGGCGAGGCCGAACACATTGCTCCAGCCATAGGCCGCTGCCAGTACCGGTGCCAGCAGGGCGGCGAACACCGTGCCGGAGTTGCCGGCGCCGGCGATGCCCATGGCCTTGCCCTGGTGCTGCGGCGGGTACCACTGCGAGGCCAGGGGCAGGGCCACGGCGAAGGAAGCCCCGGCCATGCCGAGGCATACCCCCAGCAGCAGCGCCTGCTCATAGCTGTGGATGCCCAGCTTCCAGGCCATGAACAGCGCGCCGATGACGATCACCTGGCCGATCAGGCCGGCGGTCTTGGGTGACAGGCGATCGGCCAGCAGGCCCATGATGAAGCGCAGCACTGCGCCGGCGAGGATCGGCGTGGCCACCATCAGCCCGCGCTGTTGGGTGCTCAGGTGCAGATCGGCGGCGATCTGCACTGCCAGGGGCCCTAGCAGATACCAGACCATGAAGCTCAGGTCGAAATACAGAAAGGCCGCGAACAGGGTTGGGGTGTGGCCGGATTTCCAGAAGCTTGAATTCATCGCGCACCTCAGCTGATAAGAGTCGTTGGAGTCGTCATGAGCTTGCAGGTGGAGCGCCGCCACGGCCGCGCCACCGACCCCGGTCAGTGGGGCCAAAACGAAAAAACGTCGGCACCCGGCTCGTTGAGGGCGAGCAGGGCGCGCGACGTCTTTGTCGTAGGTGGGGCAACCGCCGTTGGTTACCGGTGTGGAGCTGATAGCAAGAGCCGCGCCAACCTGCGGCCGATGCTGGCTCGCATGGGCTGGTTCGCTGTAGGAGCTGGCTTGCCAGCGAAGGCACCCTCAAGACTGGCGCAAGGTTCAGAGGCCTATTCGCCGGCAAGCCGGCTCCTACGGGGCGCAGGTCAGCCCAGCAGATCCTGCATGGCGATGATCTGTTCCGCGACCTGGATCAGCTTCTGCTGTTTGCTCATGGCCTGGCGACGCATCAGGGTGTAGGCCTGTTCTTCGTCGCAGTCCTTCATCTTCATCAACAGACCCTTGGCCAGTTCGATGCGCTTGCGCTCGGCCAGTTGCTGGTCCCGGGCCTGGAGTTGCGCGCGCAGGGCCTGGTCGCTTTCAAAGCGCGCCATGGCCACGTCGAGGATAGGCTGCAGGCGCTGGACCTGGATGCCCTCGACGATGTAGGCGCTGACCCCGGACTTGATCGCCTGGCGCATTACCCCCGGATCGTGTTCATCGGTGAACATCACGATGGGCCGGGGTTGATCGCGGCTGACCAGCACCACTTGCTCCATGACATCGCGGCTGGGTGACTCGGTATCGATCAGGATCACGTCCGGACGCACTGTTTCGACGCGGCCCGGCAGGTCGATGGTCAGGCCGGATTCGTCAATCACCTCGAAACCGGCTTCGCTGAGGGCGGCCTTGAGCCTTCCGACTTTTTTCGCGGTGTCGTTGATCAGCAGGATACGCAGCATGTTCGCGGGCTCCGATCAGCGCTGGGCAACAAGGGGAGGGGTGCCGTTCATCGCATTCAGGCGGAAGCTGCGGGCATAGGCGGCAGGCTCAGAGCCGTCCCACACCTTGCCATCGATCAACTGGCTGCTGCGCATGTCCTGGCCCCAGGCGGCGATGCCCAGCGCGGTGGCGGCTTCGCGGTATAGCTCCAGCTGCTGCACGTGGCGAGCGACGCCCAGGTAATCCGGGTCTTCCCGCAGCAGGCCCCAGCGCCGGAACTGGGTCATGAACCACATGCCGTCGGACAGGTAGGGCAGGTTGACGGCGCCATGATGGTGAAAACGCAGGGCGTGGGGGTCCTGCCAGCGATTGCCCAGGCCGTCGGCGTAATCCCCCAGCAGCCGCGGCTCGATGCAGTCCAGCGGTGCATTCAGGTAATCGGCAGCGCTCAGCAACTGGGCGGTGCTGCGGCGGTTTTCCGGGCTTTGCTCGATAAAGCGGCTGGCTTCGAGAATCGCCATCACCAGGACCCGGGCGGTGTTCGGGTATTGCTCGACGAAGGCGCGGGTGCAGCCGAGGACTTTTTCCGGGTGATCCGGCCAGATCGCCTGGCTGGTGGCCAGGGTGAAACCCTGATCCTGCTGCACTGCACTGGCGCTCCAGGGTTCGCCGACGCAGAACCCGTCGATGCGCCCGGCCTGCAGATGAGCCACCATCTGCGGTGGCGGCACCACTACGCTGTCGACATCCTGCAGCGGGTGGATACCCTGGCTGGCCAGCCAGTAGTACAGCCACATGGCGTGGGTACCGGTGGGGAAGGTCTGGGCGAAGGTCAGTCGTGCCCGGCTTTGGTGCACATGGCGGTCCAATGTCTCAGGGCTGGTCACCTTGAGGGCTTGCAGTTCCCGGGACAGGTTGATGCTCTGGCCGTTCTGGTTCAGGCCCATGAGCACTGCCATGTCACAGGGGTTGGTGCCGCCGATACCCAGGTGTACCGCGTAGATCAGTCCATACAGGCTGTGGGCGGCGTCCAGCTCGCCGCTCACCAGCTTGTCCCGCAGGCTGGCCCAGGAACTCTGGCGCTTGAGGTTCAGGGTCAGGCCGTAGGGTTGGGCGAAGCCTTGAGTGGCGGCGACCACCACTGAGGCGCAATCGGTCAGGGCCATGAAGCCCAGGTCGATGGCGGACTTTTCCGGGGCATCGCTGCCGTTGACCCAGGCCAGCGGGGTGTTGGGGAGATCGGTCATGACGTGGCACCTTGCATAAAAAAGCGTCGTACCCGCCGACCGGGTGAGGCCGGGGCGGGTGACGACGCCATTGTCCTGGGACCTCAGCCGCCCTTGGCCGAGGTCTGCATGCACATGAGAGTGCAAGGCATATGCCAGCCCGGCGGGGATTTCACTTCGCGCCTCGCCTGCAAGCCCCGGGGCCGGCTATAATCGGCGCCCTATTTCGCCGCCAACCGAGTTCATCCCGCCCATGTATACCCTGGCCCGCCAGCTGTTGTTCAAACTCTCCCCGGAAACCTCCCACGATCTGTCCCTGGACCTGATCGGCGCGGGCGGGCGTTTGGGCCTTAACGGGCTGTTGTGCAAGGCCCCGGCGCAGATGCCGGTCAAGGTCATGGGCCTGGAGTTTGCGAACCCGGTAGGGCTGGCTGCGGGCCTGGACAAGAACGGCGCAGCCATCGACGGCTTCGCCCAATTGGGGTTTGGTTTTGTCGAGATCGGCACCGTCACCCCACGCCCGCAACCGGGCAACCCCAAGCCGCGGATCTTCCGCCTGCCTCAGGCCGAGGCCATCATCAACCGCATGGGCTTCAACAACCTGGGGGTCGACAACCTGCTGGCACGGGTCGCGGCCTCGCAATACAAGGGCGTGCTGGGGATCAATATCGGCAAGAACTTCGACACCCCGGTGGAGCGGGCGGTGGATGATTACCTGATCTGCCTGGACAAGGTCTATGCCCATGCCAGCTATGTCACGGTCAACGTCAGCTCGCCCAATACCCCGGGCCTGCGCAGCCTGCAATTTGGCGAGTCGCTCAAGCAACTGCTGGCGGCCTTGAGCCAGCGCCAACAGGAACTGACTGCGATCCACGGCAAGCGTGTACCGCTGGCCATCAAGATCGCTCCGGACATGAGCGACGAGGAAACCGTGGAAGTGGCCCGCGCCCTGCTTGAAACCGGCATGGATGCAGTGATCGCCACCAACACCACTTTGAGCCGTGAAGGTGTCGAAGGCCTGGAGCACGGCGCCGAGGCCGGCGGCCTGTCCGGCGCACCGGTACGGGAAAAGAGCACCCACACGGTCAAGGTACTGGCTGCTGAACTGGCCGGCCGTTTGCCGATCATCGCCGTGGGCGGCATCACCGAAGGCAAGCACGCGGCTGAGAAGATCGCTGCGGGCGCCAGCCTGGTGCAGCTGTATTCGGGGTTCATCTACAAGGGGCCGGCGCTGATTCGCGAGTCGGTGGATGCCATCGCGGCCATGGGCTGAGAGGGAAGGACAGCACGCGGGCATAAAAAAGGGCTCCTCGAAGGAGCCCCTGGGCCGAAGCCCGCCGCCCGGATGGGGCGTGCGTGGTTAAGTCGTCATCTATTCAAGTTTTAGGTGTCGGAATGTGCCCTGATCAGCCGACAGCGCGAAGTTCGTTGAGTCTGTGAATGCCCGCAGTGCCTGTCATACCGTCCCAGTTGTCGCCGCGTCCTTCTCGCCAGCCGTTAATCCAGGCTTGGCGTACCGACGGTAGAGTAAATGGGCAAAGCTCACGGGACTTGCCATTAACGCCATACTGATATCCGCGTAAAAACGCTTTTTCCAACGGATCACGCTTTAGTCTTCTCATAGGGTGTTTCCCTCACTTGTTGACTGCTTTATGTCCCGTCGACCTTCGTTGAGGTCGGGCAGATTGCTTCTGCCGTTGGTGCTCGCTGCCGGCGTCGCGAGCCTTGATGTTGACGCCGTTGCGGCGCCAACCTGTGTTGAGTTCTAACCAATAGGTCACAGCAAGTGAATGATCGTTTTGTCATAAGGACGTAAGGATAATGCTGTCCAGGCCATAAGCCTGGGGCGGTTTTGTATCGTGCCTGTCACGCAAAGCCCCCTGTGATCAGCCTCTCACTAGATGATGAGGTTAATGCTTTAGTGAGAATGTCGAACGGTTGCACTCAACTACTATTCGACGAAGGGTCGACTTATGTCATTTTGTTGCCCTGACTTTTTATCTGTCCCGGCCTCTAAGCTCTTTTGCCCTGCAAGAAAGCCAGCCTGCCGGGGTGGGACGGCGCAGTTTCGCGCCACACGAGCGCTCTTGAAGAAAAGCGCTTGATTGAAAACCGAACGGGCGATGCGTTGCCCGTTCACTTATTGCTAAAGGCCCTGGTATTCCCATGTCGGATCGTTACGAACTCTTCCTCACCTGTCCCAAAGGCCTTGAAGGCCTGCTGATCGAGGAAGCCGTCGGGCTTGGCCTTGAGCAAGCGCGTGAGCACACTTCTGCCGTGCGCGGCATGGCCGACATGGAGACAGCCTATCGCCTGTGCTTGTGGTCGCGCCTGGCCAACCGGGTGCTGCTGGTGCTCAAGCGCTTCCCGATGAAGGACGCCGAGGATCTCTACCACGGCGTGCTGGATGTCGACTGGCAGGACCACATGCTGGCCGACGGCACCCTGGCCGTGGAGTTCAGCGGCCATGGCTCGGGCATCGACAACACCCACTTCGGCGCCCTGAAGGTCAAGGACGCCATTGTCGACAAGCTGCGCACTCCGACCGGCGAGCGCCCTTCGGTGGACAAGCTCAACCCCGACCTGCGCATCCACCTGCGCCTGGACCGCGGCGAAGCCATCCTCTCCCTGGACCTCTCCGGCCACAGCCTGCACCAGCGCGGCTACCGCCTGCAGCAAGGCGCCGCGCCGCTCAAGGAAAACCTGGCGGCGGCGATCCTGATCCGTTCCGGCTGGCCGCGCATCGCTGCCGAAGGCGGCGCCCTGGCCGACCCGATGTGTGGCGTGGGTACCTTCCTGGTGGAGGCGGCGATGATCGCCGCGGACATCGCCCCCAATCTCAAGCGTGAACAATGGGGCTTCACCGCCTGGCTCGGCCACGTGCCGGCGCTGTGGCGCAAGCTGCACGACGAAGCGCTGGCCCGGGCCCAGGCCGGCCTGGCCAAGCCACCGCTGTGGATCCGCGGCTACGAAGCCGACCCGCGTCTGATCCAGCCCGGCCGCAACAACGTAGAGCGCGCCGGCCTGAGCGAGTGGATCAAGATCTACCAGGGCGAAGTGGGCACCTTCGAGCCGCGCCCGGACCAGAACCAGAAAGGCCTGGTGATCTGCAACCCACCCTACGGCGAGCGCCTGGGTGACGAAGCCAGCCTGCTGTACCTCTATCAGAACCTCGGCGAGCGCCTGCGCCAGGCCTGCCTGAACTGGGAAGCGGCGGTGTTCACCGGCGCCCCGGACCTGGGCAAGCGCATGGGCATCCGCAGCCATAAACAGTACTCGTTCTGGAACGGCGCCTTGCCCTGCAAGCTGCTGCTGATCAAGGTCCTGCCGGATCAGTTCGTCACCGGCGAGCGCCGCACCGCCGAGCAGCGCCAGGTGGAACGCGAGCAGGCCCAGGCCGCCGCGGACGAAGCACCCGTGCGCCAGTACAACAAGAATGGCAACCCGATCAAGCCGGCCCCGGCTCCTGCTCCCGTGGTCGAACAGGCGCGCCTGAGCGAGGGCGGGCAGATGTTCGCCAACCGCCTGCAAAAGAACCTCAAGCAACTGGGCAAGTGGACCAAGCGCGAGGGCATCGAGTGCTACCGTGTCTACGATGCCGACATGCCGGAATACTCCCTGGCCATCGACCTCTACCAGGATTGGGTGCACGTGCAGGAATACGCGGCGCCCAAATCGGTGGACCCGGAAAAGGCCCAGGCGCGTCTGTTCGATGCCCTGGCGGCGATTCCCCAGGCGTTGAATGTCGACAAGAGCCGGGTGGTGATCAAGCGTCGCGAGCGCCAGAGCGGCACCAAGCAGTACGAGCGCCAGAGTGCCCAGGGCCAGTTCACCGAAGTCCGTGAAGGCGGGATCAAGCTGCTGGTGAACCTTACCGACTACCTGGATACCGGGCTGTTTCTCGATCACCGGCCGATGCGCATGCGTATTCAGCAAGAGGCGGCGGGCAAGCGTTTCCTCAACCTGTTCTGCTACACCGCCACCGCCAGTGTGCACGCGGCCAAGGGCGGCGCGCGCAGCACCACCAGTGTCGACCTGTCGAAAACCTATCTGGACTGGGCACGCCGCAATTTCTCGCTCAACGGTTTCTCCGACAAGAACCGCCTGGAGCAGGGCGATGTGATGGCCTGGCTGGACAGTTGTCGTGACGAGTTCGACTTGATCTTCATCGACCCGCCGACCTTCTCCAACTCCAAGCGCATGGAAGGGGTGTTCGACGTGCAGCGTGACCAGGTGCAGTTGCTGGACCTGGCCATGGCACGCCTGGCGCCGGGGGGCGTGCTGTATTTCTCCAACAACTTCCGCAAGTTCCAGCTGGATGAAAACCTCGCCGCGCGCTACCAGATCGAGGAAATCACGGCGAAAACCATCGATCCGGATTTCGCCCGCAACGGCAAAATCCACCGTGCCTGGAAAGTCACTGCACGCTGATGGCCGGATATGTCCCCGAGGCCTGTTTTTTCAGGTTTCGGGGGCTGTTTAGCGCTGGTCAAATTAGTGGCTAATAGCTATAACTCACACTTGGTTCGGATGATGCCCAAACTCGCTGGCGTGATGAGTTCTGCTTATGCCTCTGCATGTTGTACGCCCGAAAATCCTGGGTTTCATAAGTGAAGAGGTATCTGCCTGGCTGGTGGCGGTGCTGGTCCTGGTTGCGGGCGGCATCCTCACCGGGCTCTTGGCCTGGTCCACCTACAGCCTGAACAAGCAGCAGGTGCGCCAGCGCTTCCAGTTGCTGGCCGGCGAACGCTACAGCCGCATCGAAGAACGCTTTCAAGACCAGGAACAACGCCTTGACGGCTTGCGGCGCTTCTTTGTCAATTCCGACCTGGTGACCCGCCAGGATTTCGATGGCTACGCCAAACCCTTGTTACGCCGCACCCAGGCCTATGCCTGGGCGCCTCTGGTGAGCCGCGCCCAGCGCCCGGGGTTCGAGCAGTCGATTCGCGATCAGGGGCTGCCGGGTTTTTCCATTTTGCAGTTGAATGCCACGGGCCAGATGGAGCCGGCCGGCGAGCACGATGACTACGCGCCGGTGCTGTACAGCCAGACCCAGAGCCCCCTGGGGTCGCCCCTGGGTTACGACCTCCTGGCTCAACCCCTGCGCCGAGCCACCCTGGAACGTGCTCGGGAACTCAATGGCCTGGCGGTCTCGCCGCCTTTGCAACTGGTGGCCGTGGACCAGGCCTATGCGCGAGGGGTGCTGCTGGCGGCGCCGGTCAGGCGCGCGCAGGATGCTTCCGGCCCCCAGGACCGGCCCTACGGTTATGTTCTGGCGATCATCAGCCTGCGGCAACTGGTGGCGGACGGCCTGCCGGTTCCTGCCAGCGATAACCTGTCGGTGCGGATTCTCGACCTGTCCACCGAGGGCCAGCACGAGGTGCTCTACGAGTCGAACAACCCGCCCATCAGCAGCGGCCTGACCGCCAGCCGCCTGCTGCGCCTGGCGGACCGGGACTATCAAGTGGACATCCGCCCCAGCGCGGCCTTCCTGCACGCCAACCATTCAGCCCTGGGTAGCCTGGTGATCCTTGGCGGCATGCTCAGCCTGCTGCTCAGCGCCTTGCTCTACGTCCTGGTCAGCCAGCGTCAGCGGGCTCTGGCCCTGGTGGAGCAGCGCACCGAGGAGCTGCGTAGCAGCGAGCAGGCGTTGCGCGGCACCCACAGTCAGTTGCGCTGCGTGCTCAATGCCGCCACTCAGGTAGCGATCATTGCCACCGACCTGCGCGGAGTGATCAGCACTTTCAATGCCGGGGCCGAGCAGATGCTCGGCTACAGCAGCAGTGAGGCGGTGGGGCACCTGACCCTGGAAAGCCTACACCTGCCCGAAGAGTTGGAAAGCTGGGCCCAGAGCCTCACCCAGCGTTACGGCAAAGCCATCCCGGTGTCCCAGGCGATGCTGGTGGAAGAGGGCATGGCCGGCGGGCATGAGGCCCGGGAATGGACCCTGGTACGGCGTGACGGTAGCCATCTGCAAGTCAACATGCTGGCTACCCCGGTGCTCGACGACCAGGGGTTGTGGATCGGCCATCTGGCCATCTGCATCGATATCACCGAACGCAAGCGCGTGCATGAAGCCCTGGCCGCCCGTGACCGCTTGCTGCAGCGGCTCAGCGCCCACGTTCCCGGCGGGATCTATCAGTTCAAGCTGGACGCCGACGGGCATACCAGTTTTCCCTATGCCAGCGATGGCCTGCGCGAGATCTACGAGATCGAGCCGCAACTGCTGCAGCAGGATGCCGAGGCGGCATTCGAGCGCATCCATCCTGAGGATGTGGAGCGGGTGCGTGAGTCGATCCGGGTTTCGGCGCAGCAGCTCAGTCCCTGGCGCGAGGAGTACCGGGTCTGCCTGCCGCAGCGGGGGGTGCGCTGGATGCGCGGCGCAGCGAGCCCGGAAAGCCTGCGGGGCGGCGGTGTGCTCTGGCACGGCTATATATCGGATATCTCCGATCTCAAGCGGGTCGAGGAGGAGCTGCGGGCATTGTCGGTCACCGACTCCCTGACCGGTATCCACAACCGGCGCTATTTCCAGGAGCGGCTACAGGCCGAGATGCACCGCGTGGAGCGAGGTGGTGGCGTCATGGCGGTGATCATGCTGGACATCGACCATTTCAAGCGGATCAACGATCAGTACGGTCACGGTGTGGGGGATCAGGTGCTGCGCGGGTTGTGCGAGCGCATCAGCCGGCGCCTGCGGCGCATCGACGTCTTCTGCCGTCTGGGGGGAGAGGAGTTCATGGTCCTGTGCCCGGACACCAGCGGCCAGCAAGCGCTGATTCTGGCGCAGGAGCTGTGGCACGGTGTGCGCAGTTCGCCGATCGGGGCGGTGGAGAGTGTCACCGCCAGTTTCGGTGTCGCCAGTTGGCGTGCGGGGGAGGGTGCAGATGAGCTGCTACTGCGGGCCGACTCTGCGGTCTATGCCGCCAAGCAGGCGGGGCGGGACCGGGTCCTGATGGAACAGCCGTGAACACTGGCGGCGCGCAAGGCTTGCCGCCGCCAGCGTCGCCGCTTACAGCACCGAAGCGCTGGTCGCCAGTTTCGGCTGGCGGTACAGGTCCAGCAGGACCTGGTCGAGCACCGAAGAGGCGCCGAATGGCCGTGGGTCGTTGAGGATTGCCACCACCGCCCAGGTATTGCCGTTGTCGTCGCGGCTGTAGCCGGCGATGGCGCGCACGGTGTTCAGGGTGCCGGTCTTGATGTGCGCCTCACCGGACATGGCGGTGCGCTTGAGGCGCTTGCGCATGGTGCCGTCCATGCCGGCGATCGGCATCGAGCTGATGAACTCGGCGGCGTAGGGGCTTTTCCACGCCGCTTGCAGCAGGCCGGCCATTTCCCGGGCACTGACCCGCTCGGCACGCGACAGGCCAGAACCGTTCTCCATCACCAGGTGCGGCGAGGTGATGCCTTTCTTCGCCAGCCATTGACGCACCACACGCTGGGCCGCCTTGGCGTCGTCGCCATCGGCTTCGTTGCGGTACTTGGCCCCCAGGCTCAGGAACAACTGCTGGGCCATGGTGTTGTTACTGTATTTGTTGATGTCGCGGATGATTTCCGCGAGGTCCGGGGAGAAGGCGCGGGCCAGGACCTTGGCATCCTTGGGTACCACGGCCAGGCGATCCTGGCCCTGGATGCTGCCGCCCAGCTCGCTCCAGATCGCCCGCACCGCGCCGGCGGTGTAGGTGGCGTGGTCCAGCAGCGACAGGTAAGTCTGGGAACTGCAACCGTCACCCAACTGACCGCCGACGGTCACGATCACGCTGCCATCGGCCTGGGTGACGGGGTTGTAGCGCACGTCTCCGGTGCACTGCTTGGTGTTGACCGCCTTGACCTGGTTGTCGATGCGGATCTTGGCGATCGGCGGCTCCACCGAAACCAGGACCCGCCCCGAGTCATTACGGGCGACGAAGCGCAGGGCCTTGAGGTTGACCATCAGGGCGTCCGGCTTGACCAGGAATGGCTTGTTCTCGTCGTTGCCATCGTCATTGAATTCCGGCAGTTGCGGCTGCACGAAGAAGTTGCGGTCCAGCACCAGATCGCCAGTGACTTGCTGTACGCCGTTGGCCCGCAGGTCACGCATCAGCAGCCAGAGCTTCTCCATGTTCAGTTTGGGGTCGCCGCCGCCCTTGAGGTACAGGTTGCCATTGAGGATGCCGCCGCTGAGGGTGCCGTCGGTGTAGAACTCGGTTTTCCATTGGTGGGTCGGGCCGAGCATTTCCAGGGCCGCGTAGGTGGTCACCAGTTTCATGGTGGAGGCCGGGTTCACCGATACGTCGGCGTTGAAGATGGTCGGGGTGCCGGGGCCGTTCAGGGGAATCATCACCAGGGACAGGGCGTTATCCGGAAGTTTGCTGGCTTTGAGGGCTTGCTGGACCTTGGGGGTCAGGGTGGTGTTGACCGGGGCCGCGGAAACGGGGAAGGCCAGGGGGAGAAAAACACTGGCCAGCAACAGAGGACGCAACGATTTGATCATATGAAATGGAACCCTGCAGTCGAGGGGAAAAAAGGCGAGGGCATGCAGATAAAATCCCTCAGTGGTCATGAAAGTGTCGGCATTATGCCCCAAGGTATAGCGGCTTGTGCCGTGCCACGGGCCGCTGGGGCAGTATTTTTTTTACCAATGGCAGGGTTGTATCCTCATAGAGTCAGGCAATCGCCTGCCTAAACTGGTAAAGTGCCGCCCGTTATTACTTATGAGGATTGTTCCATGGCCACTAACCGTTCCCGCCGTCTGCGCAAAAAACTCTGCGTAGATGAATTTCAGGAGCTGGGTTTTGAGCTGAACCTGGATTTCAAAGAAGGTCTGGCTGACGAAGCTATCGACGCTTTCCTCGACGCATTCCTCAAAGAAGCGATGGAAGCCAACGGCCTGGGCTATGTAGGCGGCGACGACTTCGGTCTGGTTTGCCTGAGCAAGCGCGGTTCCGTCAGCGAAGAGCAACGTGCCACCGTTGAAGCCTGGCTCAAGGCGCGCACCGAGCTGACCACCGTTGAAGTCAGCCCGCTGCTGGACGTGTGGTATCCGGACAACGCGATCAACCCAGTCGCGTGATGTCATGCATGAGCGACCCGTCCGGGTCGCTCATGCGTTGTTGCCCGAGGGCAACCTGCCGCTTTCCCCTTTGTATCCTTGCCTCTGCCACGGGCCAGCCCCGGGCGTTGTCGTGGGCGCCGTTCACCCGCAAGCCGGCGCGTAAGCGAGCGCCGGTCGGTGTAGAAGCCGGCTTGCCAGCGAAGCCCTTCAGGCGCTGCGCCAGTTCAGGATCATCAGGGTCACCACCCCGGCAACAATTCCCCAGAACGCCGAGCCGATGGAGAACAGCGTCAGCCCCGACGCCGTGACCATGAAGGTGATCAGCGCCGCTTCCCGTTCCTTCACTTCGCTCATGGCGATGCTCAGGCCGTTGATAATCGAGCCGAACAGCGCCAGGGCCGCGATGGACAGCACCAGCTCCTTGGGCAGGGCGGCGAACAGCGCCGCCAGGGTGGCGCCGAAGACCCCGGCGATGCCGTAGAAAATCCCGCACCACACCGCCGCGGTGTAGCGCTTGCTGTGATCCTCATGGGCATGGGGGCCGGTGCAGATGGCGGCACTGATGGCCGCCAGGTTGATGCCATGGGAGCCGAAGGGCGCCAGCAGCAGCGAGGCCAACCCGGTGGCGGTGATCAGCGGCGAAGCCGGGACGTTGTAGCCGTCGGCCCGCAGCACGGCGATCCCCGGCATGTTCTGCGAGGTCATGGCCACTACGAACAGCGGAATGCCGATGCTGATGGTGGCGGCCAGGGAGAAGTGCGGCGTGGTCCATACCGGGGTCGCCACTTCCAGGTGAAAGTCGCTGAAGTCCAGCAGGCCCATGGCCCCGGACAAGGCCGTACCGATCAGCAGCGCAGCCAGTACCGCATAGCGCGGCGACAGGCGCTTGACCACCAGGTAGGTGAGGAACATGCCCAGCACCAGGCCGGTGCGGTGCTGGGCGGCGACGAAGATTTCACTGCCGATCTTGAACAGGATCCCCGCCAGCAGGGCCGCCGCCAGGGACGCCGGGATCTTTTTCATCAGCCGCTCGAAGCTGCCTGTCAGGCCGCACAGGGTCACCAGCACGGCGCAGGTGATATAGGCGCCGATGGCTTCGCCGTAGGTCACTCCGGACAGGCTGGTGATCAGCAGGGCGGCGCCGGGGGTCGACCAGGCGATGGTGATGGGGGTGCGATAGCGCAGGGAGAGGCCGATGCTGCACACCGCCATGCCGATGGAAATGGCCCAGATCCACGAGGAAATCTGACCGCTGGTCAGCCCGGCGGCCTGCCCGGCCTGGAACATCAGCACCAGGGAACTGGTATAGCCGGTCATCATGGCGATGAAGCCGGCCACTATGGCAGACGGCGAAGTGTCGGCCAGAGGGCGTAGCTGCGCGGGAGTGGCATCGGACATTACTGCTGTTCCTTGTTCTTGAAAGACGCAAAAAACCACATCCGGCGCGCATTGATCGAGGCGGGCTCGAGCAATGGGCAAGTAATGAGGTTCAAGGTCCAAGCCTAAACTTAAAAGTAACTTTGCATTGCAATACAGCCGTGACTACAAATAGCCGTACAGTCGTTGAACAAGTCGCGGGCCCGACAACACTTTTTGCTAGTGATGGCCATGGGTTGTGTACAATGTGCCCCTGTTTTAACGCGATACTTGCCAACGACCCACCGTGGCGTATTAAAGTCACGCTGAAATCGCCGCAGTCCTCCCGACCCGAGTGCCCATGAACGAACAGTTGCAACCTCTCAAGAAACAACCGCGAGCAGGCAAAGCCGGTCGCAGCGGAACCCAGGACGATATTGTCTACGCGCACATCTTTGAGGCCATCCTCGAGCAGCGCCTGGCGCCGGGCACCAAATTGAGCGAAGAGGCGCTGGGGGAGATTTTCGGAGTCAGTCGGACCATCATCCGTCGCGCGCTGTCGCGCCTGGCCCATGAAGGCGTGGTCCTGCTGCGGCCCAACCGTGGCGCGGTCGTCGCCAGCCCGAGCGTCGAGGAAGCCCGCCAGGTATTTCTCGCCCGGCGCCTGGTGGAGCGGGCCATTACCGAACTGGCCGTGCAGCATGCCACTGCCGAGCAGTTGCTGGAGTTGCGGCAGATGGTCAACGAGGAACGCGACAGCTTTTCCCGCGGCGATCGTGGTGCCGGTATCCGCCTTTCCGGGGAGTTTCACCTGAAGCTGGCGGAAGCGGCGAAGAATGCCCCGCTGATCAGCTTCCAGCGCAGCCTGGTGTCCCAGACCTCGCTGATCATTGCCCAGTACGAAAGCGGCAACCGTTCGCACTGCTCCTACGATGAGCACACCCAACTGATCGATGCCATCGAAGCCCGGGACGGCGAGCTGGCGGTGAACCTGATGATGCACCACATGGACCACATCGACAGCAAGCTCAACCTCGACGAGGAAAGTGCCTCGGACGACCTGCATGCGGTGTTCTCGCACTTGCTGCAAACCAAGAAACCGGGGCGGCCAAGCGCCAAGCTCTAAGCTGCAAGCCTTGCGTTTCAAGCAATCCCTCGCTTCGTGTGCTGCACGGAGCGAGGGATTCTTGTTTCTGCGGCCCCTTGCCGGGCCTTGGCTTGGGCATTTTGTTGCGGTTTTTGTTTTAGATTGTATACAGTGCATGCTTCGAGGTGCATGGCCCGTCAGCAGTCGGCCAAGGCTCGCCTCTCGCCCTGCGAAAGGAGCCCGCGGCATGAGCGGCAGAACGCTACGTATTCATTCCTCCGCGATCCACTATTTCGACATGGTCCGGCGCTGCCGCTCGATCCGCGAGGCTGCCCGGCGCTTGAATGTCGCGTCCTCGGCAGTGAACCGGCAGATTCTCAAGATCGAGGACGAGATCGGCGCGCCGCTGTTCGAGCGCTTGCCCGGCGGCCTGCGCCTGACCATGGCCGGGGAGATTCTCAGCCGTCACGCCAACCTGGTGTTGCAGGACCTGGAGCGGGTGCGCCTGGAGTTCGACGCCTTGCGCGGCCTGAAAAGCGGCCACGTCGAGATCGCCACCGCCGAAGGTGCCACGGTGGATCTGCTGCCCTCGGTGCTCAAGCGCATGCGTGATCACTACCCGCAAGTGACCATCGGTGTGACCGTGCAGGGTTCTCAATCCATTCCCCAGGCCCTGATCAACAGCCGCGCCGACCTGGGCCTGGCCTTTGCTGTGCCACGGGCCGCGGAAATCCGCCAGTTGAGTGTCGGGCATTTCCGCCTCGGGGCGCTGGTCAGCCCGGACCACCCGCTGGCCGAGCGCGGCAGCGTCAATTTCGCCACCTGTGCCGAGCACGGGCTGATCCTGGCCAAGAGCGAGCTGTCGATCCATCACCTGCTGGCGCCGCTGCACAAGCGTCTGGGCCTGCTGGACAAACCGCCGCTGCAGAGCAACTCCATGGAGCTGGCGCGGCAGATGGCCCGGCACAACATGGGGGTGGCGTTCCAGACCCGGGTCGGGGTCGAGGCGGATCTGCAAAAGGGCGAGCTGTTGCATATTCCCCTGAGCGACCAGGGCGGCATCTACAGCGACCTGGGGCTCTACGCCCGCAGCGGGCGCGACCTGCCCAGCGCGGTGGAGGCGCTGGCGCATTTGCTCAGTGAGGAGATCGCTCTTCGCGAACGGGCCGAGCGCGCCTTCGGCCAGCCGGTGCTCTGAGTCCGGCCTCCTGGGCCTGTGTTGCCATTTCGGCAGCGCCCTGGTCGATATTCTGTGCTTTGGGCGCTGTAGCGCTTGTGTCGATACTGCGTGCGGTCGGCAGCCAGCGAAGCTGCCTAAAGCCACACCGCCACAGGACATAATAAAAATGAAAAAGGCACTACAAGGCGCAACCCTGCTGATGAGCATGATCGGAGCAGGGGAAGCGGCCGCCCTCGAGTGGATGAACAACAGCGTCGGCTTTCGATACGGCAAGGAGTTCACCAACCCGAACAACCCGCACTACATCAGCAAGCGCATCTACAGCTTCACCCACGCCAGCGGTTACCAGTACGGCAGCAACTACCTGCACCTGGATGTGCTGCTCTCCGACAACGACGACCCGCGCAAGGGCACCAACAAGGGCAGCAGCGAGGTCTACGGGGTCTATCGCCACCAGCTCTATTCCTCCCGGGTATTGGATACGCCGCTGAGCACCGGCCTGATTAAGGACTACGCGCTGACCATGGGTTTTGACGCCAGCCGCAACAACAACCTGGGGTCGGCGAAAAAGCGTGCCCTGGTCTTCGGCCCGACCCTGAAGTTCAACACCGTCGGGGTGCTGGACCTGAGCCTGCTGTACTACAAGGAAAACAACCACTCCGGGATCCCCGGGGCCAAGGACCCGGATCACACCTTCGACGACACCTACCTGCTCAACCTGGCCTGGATGCGACCTTTCGAAGTCGGCACCCACGCTGCGAAGTTCCAGGGGTTCGTCAACTACACCGGGGAGAAGGGCCACGACTACAACTACCGCGACACTGCCCCCGAAACCCTGATGCGTACCTCGTTGATGGTGGCGGTGCTGCCGGGCAAGAACGTCAAGCCCAACCTGTACCTGGGTGTCGGCTACGAGTACTGGCATAACAAGTTCGGGGTGGACGGCGGCCGTGGCAGCCGCACCTCGACACCGACCCTGAACATGGAAGTGACCTTCTAGGCTCCCCCGCAGTCCGGGCCTGGATCCAGGCAAAAAAATCCCCCGTACGCGTCTGGCGAACGGGGGATTTTCATTTTTCGGGGTTAGCGCTGGTGGACTTGCTGGCCGGCGGCAAAGGTCTGCAGCACGGTGCGATCGTCGCCCAGGGTCATCAGCACGAACAGGGTTTCGGCAATGCTGTTGGCTTGCTTGAGGCGGTAGCTGAGCAGCGGAGTGGCGTGGTAGTCGAGGACCAGAAAGTCGGCGTCGGTGCCCGGATGCAGGGTGCCGATCTTGTCTTCCAGGCGCAGGGCCCGGGCGCCGCCGAGGGTGGCCAGATACAGCGACTTGAACGGGCTCAGGCGCGCGCCTTGCAGTTGCATGACCTTGTAGGCCTCGTTGAGGGTCTGCAGCAGCGAGAAGCTGGTGCCGCCGCCGACGTCGGTGCCCAGGCCGACATTGAGCTTGTGCTTTTCCGCCATCGGCAGGTTGAACAGGCCGCTGCCGAGGAAGAAGTTCGAGGTCGGGCAGAAGGCCACGGCCGAACCGGTTTCAGCCAGGCGTGCGCATTCGTCGTCGCACAGGTGCACGCCGTGGGCGAACACCGAACGCTCGCCGAGCAACTGGTAGTGGTCGTACACGTCCAGGTACCCCTTGCGCTCCGGGAACAGCTCCTTGACCCATTGAATTTCCTGCAGGTTTTCACTGATGTGGGTCTGCATGTAGAGGTCGGGGTATTCGGTCAGCAACTGGCCGGCCAGGGTCAGTTGTTCCGGGGTGCTGGTGGGGGCGAAGCGCGGGGTGACTGCGTAGTGCAGGCGGCCCTTGCCGTGCCAGCGCTCGATCAGCGCCTTGCTTTCCTGGTAGCCGGATTCGGCGGTGTCGGTCAGGTAGTCCGGGGCGTTGCGGTCCATCATCACCTTGCCGGCGATCATCCGCAGGTCGAGCTTCTCGGCGGCGGCGAAGAAGGCATTGACCGACTGCGGATGCACGCTGCCGAACACCAGGGCGGTAGTGGTGCCGTTGCGCAGCAGTTCCTTGATGAAGATGTCCGCCACTTCATTGGCGTGATCCGGGTCGGCGAACTGGCTTTCGCAGGGGAAGGTGTAGGTGTTGAGCCAGTCCAGCAACTGCTCGCCATAGGCGCCCACCATGCCGGTCTGCGGCAGGTGGATATGGGTGTCGATGAAGCCCGGTGTGATCAGGGCATCGGGATAGTGCTCGACCTGCACCCCGGCGGGCAGCCCGGGCAGCAGTTCGCTGGCGTGGCCGAGGGCACTGATCCGGCCGTTTTCTACTACCAGCAGGCCGTCTTCGAAGTACTCATAGGAGGCTTCGATGCCGACTTCGGCCGGGTCGGCGATGCTGTGCAGGATGGCGGCACGGTAGGCTTTGCGAGTCAAAGGCATGGGGGATTCTCAGTGTGTGGCGTGTCAGTTTGCAGCCTGGCTGCGGCGTGATACCGGCAGCAGTTTGGCAATGGGTTCGGCACTGGCGCTGGGCTGGCCGAAATGGGCGTTATAGGTGGCGATGATCTCGCCGGCAATGGAGATGGCGATTTCCACAGGCAACTTGCCTTTGACTTCGCCGAGCCCCATCGGGCAGCGCATGCGCTGCAAGGTTTCGGCGTCGAAACCGCGGTCACGCAGGCGGTGTTCGAACTTGACCCGTTTGGTCTTCGAGCCGATCAGGCCGAAATAGGTGAAATCGTTGCGCTTGAGCAGGGCCGCGGTCAACTCCAGGTCCAGCTGGTGATTATGGGTCATGACGATGCAATAGCTGCCGGCGGGCAGGTTGTCGATTTCGTCCACCGGTTCTTCGCTGACGATCTTGCGTACTCCAGGGGGGATCTGCTCGGGAAACTCCTGCTCCCGGGAATCGATCCAGCGTACCCGGCAGGGCAGGCTGGCCAGCAGTGGCACCAGCGCGCGGCCGACATGCCCGGCACCGAATACGGCGATCTGCGCCTGCACCTGGCCCATGGGTTCGAACAGCAGCACTGTGGCACCGCCGCAGCACTGACCGAGGCTGGCGCCGAGGCTGAAGCGCTGCAGATGGGTCGCCTGTTTGCCGGCGGCGAGCATGTCCCGGGCGATCTGCATGGCCTTGTATTCCAGGTGCCCGCCGCCAATGGTGTCGAAGGCCTGGGTGGCGCTGACCACCATTTTCGAGCCGGCATTGCGCGGCGTCGAGCCGAGCTCCTCGATGATGGTCACCAGCACGCAGGGTTCACCCTGGGTCTGCAGGTCGGCGAGGGCGCTGATCCAGTTGTACATGTTCACCTCGACATCTTGGTTGTCTGTGTGGGCCTCTTCGTCGGCAAGCCGGCTCCTGCAGGAGCCGGCTTGCCGGCGCGGACCGTTACAGCGGCGCCAGCTCGGCTTGCGGGTCCGTGGTTCTGGTCACCTGCAAGCGGCGCATCTGCTCGCAGCCCCACAACACCCGTTCCGGAGTGGCCGGCGCATCGATCTGCGGCTGGTGGCGATAGTCGCCGAGGCTCGCCACCGCATCCTTGATCGCGCACCAGGCGGCGATACCCAGCATGAACGGCGGTTCGCCCACGGCCTTGGAATGGAACACCGTGTCTTCCGGGTTCTTGCGGTTTTCCACCAGCTTGACTCGCAGGTCCAGGGGCATGTCGGCCACTGCCGGGATCTTGTAGCTGGCCGGGCCGCAGGTCTCAAGCTTGCCCTTGGTGTTCCACACCAGCTCCTCGGTGGTCAGCCAGCCCATACCCTGGATGTAGCCGCCCTCGACCTGGCCGATGTCGATGGCCGGGTTCAGCGAGGCGCCGACGTCATGCAGGATGTCGGTGCGCAGCATCTTGTACTCGCCGGTCAGGGTGTCGACTATCACCTCGGCGCAGGCCGCGCCGAAGGCAAAGTAGTAGAACGGCCGGCCCCGGGCCTGGGCACGGTCGTAGTAGATTTTCGGGGTCTTGTAGAAGCCCGTGCTGGAGAGCGACACCTGGGCAAAATAGGCCTGCTGGATCAGTTCCTCGAAGGTCAGGATATGGTCACGGACCCGCACATGGCCGTTGTGGAATTCCACATCTTCTTCGCTGACCTGATACTTGCGCGCGGCAAATTCCACCAGGCGCGACTTGATGGTCTGCGCCGCGTTCTGCGCGGCCTTGCCGTTCAGGTCGGCACCACTGGAAGCGGCGGTGGGCGAGGTATTGGGCACCTTGTCGGTATTGGTGGCGGTGATCTGCACCCGGTCGATGTTCACCTGGAACACCTCGGCCACCACTTGCGCCACCTTGATGTTCAGTCCCTGGCCCATTTCGGTGCCGCCGTGGTTCAGGTGGATGCTGCCGTCGGTGTAGACATGGATCAGCGCGCCGGCCTGGTTGAGGAAGCTGGCGGTGAAGGAAATACCGAATTTCACCGGGGTCAGCGCCAGGCCCTTTTTCAGGATCGGGCTGTTGGCGTTGTACAGGCGAATGGCTTCGCGGCGCTCGGCGTACTGGCTGCTGGCTTCCAGTTCGGCGGTCATTTCCTCGAGCATGTTGTGCTCGACGGTCTGGTAGTAGTGGGTGACGTTGCGCTCGGTCTTGCCGTAGTAGTTGGCCTTGCGTACCGCCAGCGGGTCCAGGTGCAGATGGCGGGCGATGGCGTCCATCACCTCCTCGATGGCGACCATGCCCTGTGGGCCACCGAAGCCGCGATAGGCAGTGTTCGACGCAGTGTTGGTCTTGCAGCGGTGGCCGTTGATGGTGGCATCGCCCAGGTAGTACGAGTTGTCGGAGTGGAACATGGCACGGTCGACGATGGATGCCGAGAGGTCCGGTGAACAGCCGCAGTTGCCCGCCAGTTCCAGCTGGATGCCGTGCAGGCGCCCGCTGCTGTCGAAGCCCACGTCGTATTCGACGTAGAAAGGGTGGCGCTTGCCGGTCATCAGCATGTCTTCGACCCGTGGCAGGCGCATCTTCGTCGGCTGGCCGGTCAGGCGTGCCACCACCGCGCACAGGCAGGCGGGGCTCGCGGCCTGGGTTTCCTTGCCGCCGAAGCCGCCGCCCATGCGCCGCATGTCCACCACTATCTTGTTCATCGAGACGTCCAGCACTTCCGCCACCAGCTTCTGCACTTCGGTGGGGTTCTGGGTCGAGCAGTAGACGATCATGCCGCCGTCTTCGGTGGGCATCACCGAGGAAATCTGGGTTTCCAGGTAGAAGTGTTCCTGGCCGCCGATGTGCAGCGTGCCCTGGATGCGGTGCTCGGCACTGGCCAGGGCGCTGGCCGAGTCGCCGCGCTGGTGGGTGTGGCTGTCCAGCACGAAGTGGCGCTTGCGCAGGGCCTCGACCACGTCGAGCACCGGCTCCAGGTCTTCGTATTCGATGATCGCGGCCATGGCCGCCTTGCGCGCGGTTTCCAGGTCCCTGGCGGCCACCGCCAGCACCGGCTGGCCGACGAACTCCACGGTGTCGATGGCCAGCAGCGGGTCGCCGGGCAGCAGCGGGCCGATATCCTTGAGGCCGGGAATGTCCTCGTGGGTAATGGCGATGCGCACGCCTTCGAATGCGTAGCAGGGGGCGGTGTCGATGCTGATGACCTTGGCGTGGGCCCGGTCCGACAGTCGCGCGTAGACGTGCAACTGGTTGGGGAATTCCAGGCGGTCGTCGATGTACACCGCTTCGCCGGACACATGTTTGTCGGCGCTGTCGTGCTTGACGCTGCGGCCGACGCCGCTGGTCAGGTCCTGGTGAAACAGGGCCGTGAGTTCGGCCTGGGTCTTCTCGACCTTGTGATGATTAGACATAAGCGGTCACCCGGGTCTCGATGTGCGGTGCATGCAGTTCGATGAAGTATTTGCGCAGCAGGTTCTGCGCGCTCAGCAGGCGGTATTCCTTGCTGGCGCGAAAATCCGAGAGCGGGGTGAAGTCTTCTGCCAGGGCGGCGCAGGCCCGCTCGATGCTCGATTGATTCCAGGGCGCGCCGATCAGTGCGGCTTCGCAGCTCTTGGCGCGCTTGGGGATCGCCGCCATGCCGCCGAAGGCGATGCGCGCATCGCTGACCACGCCGTTGTCGATGCGCAGGTTGAAAGCCGCGCAGACCGCGGAAATGTCGTCGTCCAGGCGCTTGGAGACCTTGTAGGCGCGGAACAGCCGTTCGGCGCTGGCCCGGGGCACGATGATCTTCTCGATGAACTCGCTTTCCTGGCGGGCGGTGACCCGGTAATCGATGAAATAGTCTTCCAGGGCCAGGGTGCGGCGCACTTCGCCCTTGCACAGGACGATCTGCGCGCCCAGGGCAATCAGCAGCGGCGGCGAGTCGCCGATAGGCGAGGCGTTGCCGATGTTGCCGCCCAGGGTGCCCTGGTTGCGGATCTGCAGCGAGGCGAAGCGCTGCAGCAGTTCGCCGAAGTCCGGGTACTCGGCGCGCAGGGCGTCGTAGCAGTCGGTGAGGGCGGTGGCGGCGCCGATTTCCAGGCGATCGTCGAAGTGCTCGATGCGCTTCATCTGGGCAATGTTGCCGACGTAGATCATCACCGGCAGGGTGCGGTGGAACTGGGTCACCTCCAGGGCCAGGTCGGTGCCGCCGGCCAGCAGCCGGGCTTGCGGGTAGGCGTCATAAAGGTCGGCCAGATCGGCCACCGTCAGCGGCACCAGGCAGCGCTTGTCGCCACTGTTGAGCTCACCGGTGTCCTTGGGCGCAATGGCCTTGAGGCGGCTGATGGTCTCGGCCTGGCGCGCATCGAACTGATCGCTCTGCCCACCGCAGCAGGCCTGCTCGGCGGCGGCGAGGATCGGCCGGTAGCCAGTGCAGCGGCAGAGGTTGCCGGCCAGGGCTTCATGGGCCTTGTGGGCGTCGGGCTGGCTGCTGTTTTTCTGCAGGGCGAACAGCGACATGACGAAGCCCGGGGTGCAGAAGCCGCACTGCGAGCCGTGGCAGTCGACCATGGCCTGCTGCACGCTGTGCAGTTGCCCCTGGTGCTTGAGGCCTTCGACGCTGATCAGGTGCTTGCCGTGCAGGGAGGAAACGAAGGTCAGGCACGAGTTGAGGCTGCGATAGCGAATGCTTTCGCCGCCTTGCGCATCCGTCTGCAACTCGCCCACCACCACGGTGCAGGCGCCGCAGTCGCCGCTGGCGCAGCCTTCCTTGGTGCCGGGCTTGCCCAGGTGCTCGCGCAGATAGTTGAGCACGGTCAGGTTGGGGTCCAGGGCATGCTCGCTACGGAGTTCCTGGTTGAGTAAAAACTGGATCACGGAAGGCCTCGCAGACTCATTATTGTTGTTAACCGACGTCAGCCGAATTTAGTCATGTCTGACTTTTCGGTCAATGATTTTCTGACTTCAAGGTCAGGAAATTTTCGACTCCAACAATTCAAGTATGAACGGCTATGGAAAATTGCTCGGATCACGGTCAATTTGCTTATTTCGTGCCAAATTCCGCCCCTTGGGCACTCCGCGATGAAGTGGCAATTGCGCTACACTGCGCGGCTTGTGCCGATTAAAGATTTTGAAGGAAAACCATGACGTTCAAGGCGCCGGACAGCCTCGCCGAGCAAATTGCTCACCACCTCGCCGAACGTATCATTCGCGGGGATCTCAAGCCTGGGGAGCGCATTCAGGAACAGAAGGTCACCTTGGCCCTCAATGTCAGCCGTGGTTCGGTCCGCGAGGCCTTGCTGATTCTCGAGCGCCGCCATCTGATCGCCATCCTGCCGCGCCGTGGTGCCCACGTGACCGAGCTCACCGAGCACAAGGTCCGCAGCCTGTGCACGCTGATGAGCGAGCTGTACATCCTGCTGGGCAACTCGGTGGCCAGCGGCTGGACACAGCAGAGCGACATGACGCCATTCCTGCAGATCCAGCAGCGCCTGGAGAGTGCCTACGAACGCCAGGACATCCGCGCCTTCGTCGAAGACAGCTTCAGCGTGATGCGCGCGGCCTATCCGTTCGCCAACAACCCCTACCTGCAGGAGACTGTCGAGAACCTGCAGCCGGCCATGAGCCGCGCCTATTACCTGGCGCTGGACCAGCGCAAGGCGTCCATGAGCGAGTACCTGGCGTTGTTCGAGCAATTGCTGGCCGCGGTATTGGCCCGTGACCTGGTGCAGATCCGCCAGGTGCTGACGGCCTACGCCGAGCGCAGCAGCGATCTGGTGGTATCTGCGTTGGCGGATGCGTAAACGTGCGACTCAAGTGCATCAAGCTGGCGGGGTTCAAGTCCTTCGTCGATCCGACCACGGTGAACTTCCCCAGTAACATGGCGGCGGTGGTCGGGCCCAATGGCTGCGGCAAGTCGAACATCATCGACGCCGTGCGCTGGGTCATGGGCGAAAGTTCGGCGAAGAACCTGCGCGGCGAGTCGATGACCGACGTCATCTTCAATGGCTCCACCAGCCGCAAGCCGGTGAGCCAAGCCAGCATCGAACTGGTGTTCGACAACTCCGATGGCACCCTGGTGGGCGAGTACGCCGCCTATGCGGAAATTTCCATTCGCCGCAAGGTGACCCGCGACAGCCAGAACAGTTATTTCCTCAACGGCGCCAAATGTCGCCGTCGGGATATCACCGACATCTTCCTCGGCACCGGCCTGGGGCCACGCAGCTACTCGATCATCGAGCAGGGCATGATCTCCAAGCTGATCGAAGCCAAGCCCGAGGATTTGCGCAACTTCATCGAGGAAGCCGCGGGCATCTCCAAGTACAAGGAGCGCCGGCGCGAGACGGAAAACCGCATCCGCCGCACTCACGAGAACCTCGCCCGCCTGACCGACCTGCGCGAAGAGCTGGAGCGTCAGCTCGAACGCTTGCATCGCCAGGCCCAGGCCGCCGAGAAGTATCAGGAGTACAAGGCCGAGGAGCGCCAGCTCAAGGCGCAACTGTCGGCCCTGCGCTGGCAGGCCCTGAATGAGCAGGTGGGCCAGCGCGAGTCGGTGATCGGTAGCCAGGAAGTCAGCTTCGAGGCCCTGGTGGCCGAGCAGCGCAACGCCGATGCCGCCATCGAACGCTTTCGCGACGGGCACCACGAGCTCTCCGAACGCTTCAATCTGGTGCAGGGGCGCTTCTATTCGGTGGGCGGTGACATCGCCCGGGTCGAGCAGAGCATCCAGCATGGCCAGCAGCGCCTGCGGCAGTTGCAGGACGACCTCAAGGAAGCCGAGCGCGCGCGCCTGGAAACCGAGTCGCACCTGGGGCACGACCGCACCTTGCTGGCGACCCTGGGGGAAGAGCTGGCGATGCTCGAACCCGAGCAGGAAGTCACCGCCGCTGCGGCCGAAGAAGCCGCCGCAACCCTGGAAGAAGCCGAAACCACCATGCACGGCTGGCAGGAGCAGTGGGACGCCTTCAACCTGAGTTCCGCGGAACCGCGGCGCCAGGCGGAAGTGCAGCAGTCACGCATCCAGCAGCTCGAAGGCAGCATGGAGCGGCTGTCCGAGCGCCAGCGGCGTCTGGGGGAGGAGCGCGAGTTGCTTTCGGCCGACCCGGAAGACGCTGCGATCCTCGAACTCAACGAACAACTGGCCGCCAGTGAGGCGACCCTGGAAGACCTGCAAGCCAGCGAGGAGTCCCAGGTCGAGCGCCTGGAACAACTGCGCCAGCAATTGCAGCAGGCGACCCAGGCACAGCAGCAGGCCCAGGGTGAATTGCAGCGCCTCAATGGCCGGCTGGCCTCCCTGGAAGCCTTGCAGCAGGCCGCGCTGGACCCCGCTACTGGCACCGCCGAGTGGTTGCGTGAGCAGCAGTTGGCCGAGCGCCCGCGCCTGGCCGATGGCATGCATGTGGAAGCGGGCTGGGAGCTGGCGGTGGAAACCGTGCTTGGCGCCGATCTGCAGGCGGTGCTGGTGGACGATTTTACCGGCCTTGACCTCGCGGGTTTCCAGCAAGGTGATCTGCGCCTGCTGAGCCAGCAAGGCGATGCAATGCGCATCCCCGGCAGCCTGCTGGACAAGGTGGAATCCACGGTGGATCTGTCGCCTTGGCTGGGTCAGGTCAAACCGGTGGAAAACCTCGAGCAGGCCCTGGCCCTGCGTGGGCAACTGGCTGCCGGACAGAGCCTGATCAGCCGCGATGGGTATTGGGTCGGCCGGCATTTTTTACGGGTGCGCCGCGCCAGCGAAGCGGAAAGCGGCGTGCTGGCCCGGGGCCAGGAAATCCAGCAATTGACCCAGGAGCGCGATGAGCGCGAAGCCAGTGTCGAGGCCCTGGAAAGCCAGTTGCTCAACCTGCGGGCCCAGCAGCGCCAGCAGGAGAACGGTCGCGAGCATCTGCGCCGTCTGCTGCAGGACGAAGCCCGCCAGCAAGGTGAGCTGAAGGCCAAGCTGTCTGCCGGCAAGGCCAAGGCCGAACAACTGACCTTGCGGCGTACCCGTCTCGATGAAGAGCTGGTGGAGCTTGGCGAACAGCGTGAGCTGGAACACGAACAGATTGGGGAGGCGCGCCTGCAATTGCAGGACGCTCTCGACAGCATGGCCCTGGACACCGAGCAGCGTGAGCTGCTACTGGCCCAGCGCGACAGCCTGCGCGAGCGTCTTGACCGGGTGCGCCAGGAAGCGCGCCAGCACAAGGATCACGCCCACCAGTTGGCAGTGCGCATGGGCTCGCTCAAGGCCCAGCACGATTCCACCCGGCAGGCTCTGGAGCGTCTGGAGCTGCAATCCGAGCGTCTGACCGAGAAGCGCGAACAACTCAGCCTCAACCTGGAGGAGGGCGAGGCGCCATTGGAAGAGTTGCGTCTGAAGCTCGAAGAGCTGCTGGAAAAGCGCATGACCGTGGATGTGGAGCTCAAGACCGCGCAGATCGCCCTGGAAGATGCCGACCGCGAATTGCGCGATGCCGAGAAGCGCCGCAACCAGGCCGAGCAGCAGTCGCAGTTGATTCGTGGCCAGTTGGAGCAGCAGCGCATGGAATGGCAAGCCCTGACCGTGCGCCGCAAGACCTTGCAGGAGCAACTGCTGGCCGACGGCTACGACCTGGACGGCGTGCTGGCGACCCTGACCGCAGAAGCCAGCGAGCAGGCCGCCGAAGAGGAGCTGGAACGGATTGCCGCACGGATCCAGCGCCTTGGCGCAATCAACTTGGCGGCCATCGACGAGTATCAGCAGCAGTCCGAGCGCAAGCGCTATCTGGATGCCCAGGATGCCGACCTGGTGGAGGCCCTGGAAACCCTGGAGAACGTGATCCGCAAGATCGACAAGGAAACCCGTAATCGATTCAAAGATACCTTTGATCAGATCAACGGCGGTTTGCAGGCACTCTTTCCAAAAGTTTTCGGTGGCGGCAGCGCTTATTTGGAACTGACGGGCGAAGATCTACTCGATACAGGGGTAACGATCATGGCGCGTCCTCCGGGCAAGAAGAACAGCACCATTCATTTGCTCTCCGGTGGCGAAAAGGCATTGACCGCATTGGCCCTGGTATTTGCCATCTTCAAGTTGAACCCGGCGCCGTTCTGCATGCTCGACGAAGTTGACGCACCGCTGGATGACGCTAACGTTGGACGCTACGCGAGATTGGTTAAAGAGATGTCGCAGACCGTGCAGTTCATCTATATCACCCACAACAAGATCGCCATGGAAATGGCTGATCAGTTGATGGGGGTAACGATGCACGAACCCGGTTGTTCGCGCCTGGTAGCCGTGGATGTCGAGGAGGCGATGGCGATGGTGGACGCTTGAGTCCGGGCGACTGAGGCGACTGTAGGGGGGATTTTTTCCATTACCCTGCTGGCCAATCGATATATTGGCCCTAGCCGTTGCGACAGACGGTGTAAAGTTGCCTTTGGTCGTGCTAGTTTAATGTCAATTTTTCCTATGCGTGGGCAAAACGCCATTCAGAACATAGAGTTGGCGCCACGTTTTAAAGCGGTTTGCAGATTGTAAACCCCTTATTTTTCAGCATTTTTTATAGAGGCACGGGATTACATGGAAATCGGTCTGCGCGAGTGGCTGATCGTCATCGGCATTATTGTTATCGCCGGTATTCTTTTTGATGGCTGGCGGCGTATGCGCGGCGGCAAGGGGAAGTTGAAGTTCCGTCTTGATCGAAGTCTTTCCAATCTGCCGGACGATGAAGGCAGTGCCGAGCTGCTGGGTCCGCCCCGCGTTCTGGATACCCATAAAGAGCCGCAGCTGGACGAGCATGACCTGCCGTCGGTCAGCATGCCTGCCCGCGAACCGCGGGAAAGTTCTTCGTCCAAGCGCGGCAAGCGCGGTGGCGAGCCGCATCAGGGCGACCTCAATCTGGACCTGGATCTGGACAGTGGCCCGAGCTTCAGCAGCCGCGACGATGATTTCCCGGCCGAGGAAAGCAAGTCCGCGAGCCACGGCGACAAGGACCAGCCGCAAGCCGAAGAAGTGCTGGTGATCAGTGTGATCTGCCGCGACGCTGCCGGCTTCAAGGGGCCGGCCCTGTTGCAGAACATCCTGGAAAGCGGCCTGCGTTTTGGCGAGATGGATATTTTCCACCGCCACGAAAGCATGGCTGGCAACGGCGAGGTGCTGTTCTCCATGGCCAATGCGGTCAAGCCGGGCGTGTTCGACCTGGACGATATCGACCACTTCAGCACCCCGGCTGTCAGCTTCTTCCTCGGCCTGCCGGGCCCGCGTCACCCCAAGCAAGCCTTCGACGTGATGGTGGCGGCGGCGCGCAAGTTGTCTCAGGAGCTCAATGGCGAGCTCAAGGACGATCAACGCAGCGTCCTGACTGCCCAGACCATCGAACACTACCGCCAGCGCATCGTCGAATTCGAACGCCGCGCCCTGACCCAAAAGCGCTAAGCTCCTAGAGCCAGCCCCTCCATGTAGGGGCTGGCTTGTACAGGAACTGGCTTGCCAGCGAAGTCCTTGCCCCAATCTTCAGATCGAGCAGCCTAGGCTGCTCTTTTGCTTTGTGAGAGAACCCCATGACCGCCGCCGAAACCCGCATTCTTGAGCTGCGCGCTGAGCTGGACCAGCACAACTACCGCTACCACGTACTGGATGAACCCAGCATCCCGGATGCGGAATACGACCGGCTGTTCCGTGAGCTCAAGGCCCTGGAAGCCGAGCACCCTGAACTGGTGACCAGCGATTCGCCAACCCAGCGTGTCGGCAGCGCAGCGCTTTCGGCCTTCACCCAGGTGCGTCATGAAATCCCCATGCTCAGCCTCGGCAACGCTTTCGAGGAAGTCGACATGCGCGAGTTCGATCGCCGGGTCAACGAAGGCCTGGACCTGCCGGCCGGTGATCTGTTCGGTGGCGGCGCGGCGGTGGAGTACAGCTGCGAGCCCAAGCTCGATGGCCTGGCAGTCAGCCTGCTGTACCAAGATGGCGTACTGGTACGCGGCGCCACCCGTGGCGATGGCACCACCGGTGAAGACATCAGCGTCAATGTGCGTACCGTGCGCAACATTCCCCTCAAGCTGCAAGGCAGTGGCTGGCCGGCAACCCTGGAAGTGCGCGGTGAAGTGTTCATGTCCAAGGCCGGCTTCGAGCGCCTGAACGCTGCGCAACTGGAGGCGGGCGGCAAGACCTTCGCCAACCCGCGCAACGCAGCGGCGGGTAGCCTGCGCCAGCTGGATTCGAAGATCACCGCCAGTCGGCCCCTGGAGTTCTGCTGCTATGGCCTGGGCCAGGTCAGCGCGGACATTGCCGACACCCACATCGGCAACCTTGAACGGTTGAAGCAGTGGGGCATGCCCATCAGTCGTGAACTGCGATTGGCCAAGGGCATCGACGAATGCCTGGACTACTACCGCGAGATCGGCGAGCGGCGCAATGCGTTGCCTTATGAGATCGACGGCGTGGTGTTCAAGGTCAACAGCATCGCCTCCCAGCGGGAACTGGGTTTCCGTGCCCGGGAACCGCGCTGGGCCATCGCCCACAAGTTCCCGGCCATGGAAGAGCTCACCGAGCTGCTGGACGTGGAGTTCCAGGTTGGTCGTACCGGCGCCGTGACGCCGGTGGCGCGCTTGCAGCCGGTCAAGGTGGCCGGGGTCACTGTATCCAACGCTACTTTGCACAACATGGATGAAGTGGCGCGCCTGGGCTTGATGATCGGTGACACGGTGATCATCCGCCGTGCCGGCGACGTGATTCCGCAAGTGGTGCAAGTGGTGACCGAGCGTCGTCCGGAGAACGCCCGGCCGGTGCAGATCCCCGAGAGCTGCCCGGTCTGTGGTTCCCACGTAGAGCGCACGCAACTGGTCAAGCGCAGCAAGGGCCGGGAAACCGTCAGCGAAGGGGCGGTGTATCGCTGCGTTGGCCGGCTGGCCTGCGGGGCCCAGCTCAAGCAGGCGATCATCCATTTTGTGTCCCGTCGTGCCATGGATATCGAAGGTCTGGGGGACAAGACCATCGAACAGTTGGTGGACGAGAACCTTATTGCCTCGCCGGCTGATCTCTACAGGCTCAAATACGAGCAGATCATCGACCTGGAAGGCTTTGCCGAGGTGTCCAGCAACAAACTGCTCAAGGCTATCGAAGACAGCAAGCGTCCGGCCCTGGCGCGCTTCATCTATGCCCTGGGTATCCCGGATGTCGGCGAGGAAACCGCCAAGGTCCTGGCGCGCTCCCTGGGCAGCCTGGAGCGGGTTCAGCAGGCACTGCCGCAAGTGCTGACCTATCTGCCGGATGTCGGTCTGGAAGTGGCTCACGAAATCCACAGCTTCTTTGAGGACAGTCATAACCAGGAAGTCATCGGTTCCCTGCTGGCGGCAGATCAATGCGGCCTGGTGCTGCAGGATCAGGGCGAACTGGGCGCCGAATTCGCCGCCAGCACCACCCTGGGCGGCATGCTCGACAAGCTCAACATCCCTTCAGTAGGCCCGGGCGCCGCGCAGAAACTGGCCGACAAGTTCGGCTCACTGCAAGGCGTGATCGAGGCCGACTGGCTGGATATGCGTCAGGCGCTGCCAGAGAAGCAGGCCAAGGCGGTGCGTGAATTCTTCGACAACCCGGCTAATGCACAACTGGCCCAGGCCATCGAACAGCAGCTGCAGGCCTTTGGCATGCATTGGCAGAGCGAGAAGAAGGTGGTTGCGGGCCTGCCGCTGGCGGGGCAGACCTGGGTGCTTACGGGCTCCCTGGAACTGATGAGCCGCGACGTGGCCAAGGACAAGCTGGAAAGCCTTGGTGCCAAGGTGGCGGGTTCGGTCTCGGCGAAGACTCACTGCGTGGTGGCCGGCCCCAGCGCCGGCTCCAAACTGGCCAAGGCCAACGAGCTGGGGCTCAAGGTGCTGGACGAAGAAGCCTTCGTTGCTTTCCTGACCGAGCACGGCGTCCCGACCTGACCTGTAGCCGCTGCCGTGCCTTCGGGTGCGCCTCGTCGCCAGCGGCGCGGTGGTACGAATCTTGGAACCCCACAGGCTTGCCCATGATCTAGTCTTGGCAAGCCCCAGGGAGGATTCGCCATGTACCGCTTCTTCGAGCAGCTCAGTTCCCGGATCGCCGCACCCTTCGTCGGCGACCGTTCACGTAACAGCAAACTCTGGTCCTGCCGCTGCGGGCAATCGCTGTTCTTTCGCAACAGCCAGTGCCTGGCCTGTTCGGCAATGCTTGGCTATGCACCACACCTGGGTCTGCTGTCTTCCCTGCAGCCCGGGCCGGCGGGCGATACCTGGGTGCTGGATGCCAAGCCCGAAGCCGGCGCCTTCAGGCGTTGCGCCAACCTCGAGACCCCGGCAGCCTGCAACTGGCTGCTGCCGGCGCATCTGACCGACAGCCTGTGCGTGGCCTGCAAGCTCAATCGCACCATTCCCGACCTGTCCATAGCCGAGAACCCGGAGCGCTGGCGCAAGGTGGAAATTGCCAAGCGCCGGCTGGTAGCGCAATTGCTTGACCTGGGGCTGCAGGTGATCCCCAAGGGCGAAGATGAGCAGGCCGGGCTGGCCTTTGATTTCATCGGTGTTGATCTGGAGGGCAGGGCGCCGGTTACCGGGCATGCCAACGGCCTCATTACGCTGGATATCAAGGAAGCCGACGACGCCCACCGGGAAAAGATCCGTGCCCAGATGCATGAGCCTTACCGCACCCTGCTCGGGCATTTCCGTCACGAAGTGGGGCATTACTACTGGGACCGGTTGATAGCCAACAGCCCCTGGCTGGAAGCCTTTCGCAGCCTCTTCGGCGATGAACGCTACAGCTACGCGCAAGCTCTGGAGCGGCACTACCAGAAGGGCGCGCCAGCTGGCTGGCAGCAAAGCCATGTCAGCGCCTACGCCACCATGCACCCCTGGGAAGACTGGGCGGAGACCTGGGCTCACTACCTGCACATGGTGGATGCAGTGGACACCGCCCTGGGTTTCGGCATGAGCGCCCGGGACGTCGACCTCGACTACCAGCCGTTTCCCTTGAGCAGCCTATATGATCCGCAGCATCCAGGCGGGCCGGCGTTCCTGGCTTTCGTCAACGCCTGGATCGAACTGGCGGGCATGCTCAACGAACTGTCCCGCAGCATGGGCCAACCGGATTTCTACCCCTTCATCCTGCCGCCTGCGGTGATTGCCAAATTGCATTTCATCCACCTGGTGATCCAGCAGGAAGGCGGCCGCGCCGACGAAGTCCTGTCCCTGGACTGATCCTCGCCGTCCTGTAGGAGCGAGCTTGCTCGCGAAGGCCCCAGCGCGATTTCCCTGATGCACCGCGATGCCTGTTTCGCCAGCAAGTTCGCCCCCACGGCAGGTGGGCCACGGCCAAGTGCTTGAAGCCCATCGAATTTTAATCTGCAGCCAGCGGTTGTAAGTTCGACTCAGATAGGTACAATGGCGCGGCTCGCCGTCAGGCGAGCGTCGTTATGGTGACCCCATCGGTCCCCCCGCAACGATTACCCGTGAACCTGGTCAGAGCCGGAAGGCAGCAGCCACAGCGGGAACATTGTGTGCCGGGGTGTGGCTGGTGGGGTTGCCTCCATAACGCTCCTCGTTGGTCCTCAACGAGATGAATCAAAATTCCTGCCAACCTTCGAGCTCGTGCAGCATTTCTGTTGACGTGCCGTTGTCGTGCGCCTTGTTTGTGGTTCGCCAATCCCTGTGTCCTGTTGGCTCGGGCGGCGGGCTCCTGGAATATCCAACGCCTTTGCATCAAGGAGTGGTCATGGCGCTAACCAGTAAGATCTCCCTCTATGACGATCATTGGCCTGCGGCATTTGCAGGGGAGAAGGCACGCATAGCCAAAGGCTTCGGTTGCGAGCTCATGGATATTCATCACGTGGGGAGCACTGCTGTTCCAGGATTGGCGGCCAAGCCGGAAATCGATCTGCTGGTGGTGGTCGCGGAGCAGGTGGATGAAGCCGCGCGCAATGCCTTCATGGCGACCCTGGGGTATGTCCGGGGTAGCAATCTGTCCCCCGGGCATCATTTTTACCGTCGCGATGTAGAGGGTATACGCACCCACAAGGTGCATGTCTGTGTCGCCGGTCATGAGCAGGTGGGGCGCATGCTGCGCTTTCGCGATCTGTTGCGTCAGGACAGCGGCATCCGCCAACAGTATCAGGATCTGAAGTTTCGGCTTGAGGCCAGCAATCGCGAGGGCATTGGCGAGTACCTTGCGCAGAAGGCCCCCTTTATCGACGCCCTGATGGGGGCTCAGTCATCGTGACTGCCTCGTTGTGCCCAAAGCTCGGTGTTGCCTGCAAGGTTGCTGGGGGGCTGTCAGGCCCCCAGCTGCTCCCGCAGCAACTGGGCAAAGGCGTCCCTGGCGCCATGGCGTTGTACATCCTTGTGCCAGACAAAACGGTTATCCACCGGTAGCAGGTCGTCGAAGCGCTGCATGCTCAGGTTGGCCGATTGCGAATAGCGCTCCAGCACCCCTTCCGGTATCAGTGAGACCCCGGCCCCCACGCTGACGCAGCCGATGATGGTGCCCCAGCTGGCATAGCCGGTGATGGGCAGGTTCAGACCGTGCCTGCCCAGCCAGTTTTCCAGGGCGCGGCGATAGGGGCAGCCCGGCGGCCACATGAACAGGTTGTGGTGCTGCAAGTCGCTGGCGCTGCGGATAGGGGCGCTGTTGACGCTGGAGATCAGCACCAGGGGTTCGTGGTAGAGCACGGTCTGTTGCAGTTTGGCCGGCAGGCTGTCGATGGCCACCAGGGCGCCGTCGATGCGTTGGTGCAGCAGCTCTTCAAAGAGTTGCGACCAGGTTCCGGTCACCAGCTCCACGCTCACCTTCGGATAGCGCTTGTGGTATTGCGCCAGCAGGGGAGGCAGGCGCCCACCGGCGCATGACTCGATCGAGCCCAGGCGCAACAGGCCGCTGGGTTCGGCCTGGTTGTCCACCGCACGTTTGGCTTCATCCACCAGGGCCAGGATGCGTTCACTGTAGCCGAGGAATATTTCCCCGGCAGGGCTGATCCGCAGGCCGCGTCCGACCCGGCTAAACAGCTCGGTGCCCAGCTCGCCTTCCAGCTGCTTGAGGCGGTTGGTGATATTGGACGGCACGCAATGCAGTTGCTCGGCCGCTCGGGCAATGCTGCCGGTGCGGGCCACGGCCTTCACCATTTTCAGTTGGGTCAGTTCCATTGCTCATTTCCAGTGAGGAATAACCTCAGTATCGGTTAATTGTGGTGAGTTGTGCAGGGCGGGACACTGCAGGTCCTCTTCTTGCCTCTGGATATCTGTGTCGTGATGCTCTCGCCCCTGTTCAAGCTGGTGCTGGCCACCGCTGCGGTGATTCTGTGTTGGGCCTATTCGCCGGTGGGCATCCATATCGGCCTGGAGGGCTACAGCCCCGGGCACCTGGCCTTGCTGCGGTTCCTGATTGCCTCGCTGTTCATGGCCGCAATCGCGCTGGTGCTGAAGATCTCCCTGCCGCGCTGGCGCGACCTGCCCTGGTTGCTGGTACTGGGTTTCTTCGCCATCGCTTTTCATCACGTCAGCCTCAACTACGGCCAGCAAGGGCTGAGCGCCGGAGCATCCAGCGTGCTGGCGCAGTCCGCGCCGATCTTCAGCACGCTGATCGCGTTTTTCTGGCTCAGGGAGCCGGTCAGTGGCTGGCGTTGGCTTTGTGTGGTGATCGGGCTGTTGGGGGCGGTGCTGGTGGTGGCCGGTGACAAGGGCCTGGGGGCGATCGAGCCGCGAGGGCTGCTGGTGCTTCTGGCGGCGTTTTCCTGGGGGCTGTACTTCGTCTTGCAGCGGCGCTTTTCCGGGCGTTATGGGGTGTTGACCACTGTCTGCTACATGGTCTGGGGCGGTACGCTACTGCTCTTGGTGTATGCCCCCGGGCTGACGCAGGCGGTGGCCCAGACATCACTACGGGTGAACCTCGCGGTGCTATTGCTGGGGCTGTTTCCCAGTGCACTGGCTTACCTGGCCTGGGCCTATGTGCTGGCACGGGTCGAGGTCAGCCGCGCGTCGATCGCCATGTACCTGATTCCGCCGGTGGCGATGCTGCTGGCCGCGACGGTGCTGGGCGAAACTCTGCAGTCCAGCGTGGTGCTGGGGGCGGCAGTGGTGCTGGGTAGCGTGATGGCGATGCAATTGGACGGGCGTTGGCGTCGGCGCTTGTCGGCGACACCTGCCAATGAGGTGCCTGCCGGGCAAGGCCGCTAGTACCGGCCTTGCAAGTGACAGCGCCGCGCAATGGCGGGGCGCTGCCGGGCGGGATTCAGCTCTTTTTCTTGAACAGGCGGCTGATGAAGGCGGCAAGGCCCAATACCCCCAGAACGATGAATTTCTTGCCGGCCAGGAGCAGTACGCCGAGCTTGGCGAAGAGCCCTGCCTTGCTGGCGAGGCCGCCGGCCACCAGGGCGGCGAGCCCGTAGGAGGCCAGTTTGTCGGTGCTCGGGTTGTAGTCGGCGTAGCGGTTGCCGTCGGTGAAGTTGGTAAAGGCCAGTACCTTGGGAATCTCGCGCTTGATGGTGTCCAGGTCGTCCATTGAAGCCACGGCATTGAGTTCCAGCACGCCTTCGCGGCCCAGCACGCGGATGCTGTAGTTCAGGGTGTGGCTCTGGGCGCCTTCGGCCTTGAGTTCACGGGCCCAGTACATCTTGTGCGATTGCGCGTCATAGCTTGGCTGCTCGGCCCAGCCCAACAGGTGAATGGCGCCGTAGCCCTGTTCCTGGCGCTGCTTGTTGTCTTCCTCGTCCGCTTCCTGCATCTGCTTGAGCAGGTCCTGGTAGTCGATCTTCGCGGCGTCGTCGTCGGAGATGTGCCCATCGTTCTTATAGCTGATGATCACGCCCCAGCCTTCGGCGGACAGCGGGCTGACGGCGCTGGGCACGATCATGCCCAGGGTGGTGAAGCCAGGTGGATTGCCCCAGCCCTCGGTGAGCAGCTTCTCGGTGTCCTTGGGGTTGAGGTAGTAGAACTCCTTGCTCAGATCGAGGCTGGCGATATCCCCGGGCAGCTTGACGTTGCCGTGGCGTGGGGAGAGCGAGGCGAGAAACTGTTCGGCGGTCTGGGGTTCAGCGTCCTTGCTCTCGGGCGCGGTGGCGGCGCTGGCAAGAAAGGGCATGGCGCAGAGGGCGGCCATGGCCATGAGGAGGCGCAGGTACTTCATCGTATTCCCTTACATTTTGTGACAAGTTGGCGGGGAGGATAACGATGAGTGCCGGGCGGCTCAATGTGGCGGTCGGTTTTATTTTGCTGCAGGGCCGGGCGCCGATGCCGGCGCCGTTTCAGGGCTGGCGACTCAGTCGATGGTCAGGTACAGCACCCGCAGGCGGTGGCCGTCCGGGTCGAGGGCCACCAGGGTGTAGCCGAAATCCATCTGCGTCGGCGGCTGGGCGATGGTCATGCCCAGGGCTTGCCAGTGCCGATGCAGTTCATCCACCGCTTCGCGGCTGTCCACCGCCCAGCCCAGTTCGCCGCCACCGCCGGCGGCCTGAGCGCTCGGCTGGACAGTGTGTCGGGACCAGAGGCCAAGCTTGATCCCCGAGTCGAGGATGAACAAGGCGAAAGTCGGGCCGGATTCCACCGGCGGTTTATCCAGCAAGCGGCTATAGAACTCTGCGCTGAGGGCAGGGCTGTCCACGTAGAGCAGGAAATAGGTGTTGGTGATCATGGCGACTCCAGAGGCCTTTGGATGGTGCGTTGGGCGCAAGCTTAGGGGGCTGGCCTGTCAGTTCCTGTCAGGAGTCGTCGATTGAAAAAGAGGCCGGCTTATCGGTGTCGATAAACCTGCCTCTTGGAGTTGATTTGTTGCGGGGCTCAAGGCTTGGACAAGGCCTGGTCTACCGCTGCTATCAGCTTTCCCAGATCCTTCGGGGTGGCTTTGTGAATGACACCGAACAAATAAGCCCGCTGTTCCTCTTCGTCGCCCAGATCGGCGAAGAAGGCTTTCAGCTTCACTCCCAGTACTTCGGCTAGCAGAAATAGAGCTTCAACGCTGGGGGTGTAGGTGCCGGTTTCGAAGCGGCTGATGGTTTTTGGGTCAAAACCGGTTTTTTCACCTAGTTCAGCCTGAGTAAGCCCCGCTACCTTTCGATAGCGCTTGATGGCTGCACCCAAACTTGAAATTTGCATCGCTCAATTCCCATTTAGAATCAAGAACTTAACGATAAATATTGGCATTAGACAACACCATGGTTCATCACCTTGCTTTGCAAAATGTGATGCATTTCGTAGAATCGGCGCTTCGGACAGGTATTTGGTGATCTAGTTTCAGAAGGCTGGTTTATGAAACAAGAAATCATTGCATTTCCCTTGTTCACCTAAACCAAGGACTTGGCAGAGGCTCGAACGTCTCGTAAATCCCGCCAACGCTCCGTCCGCCGTCCCCACCTGACGCCTCATCTGATCCTAGTTGATCTCCGTCGAATCGATGGTCAACTGCCGCGCAAACCGCTGTACGGCTGCAATCAGGGCGAACCTTCCGATTGAGCCGTACCGCCAGGAAAGTACATCGCGAATCAGCCTCTTGCCGGGTGCCGGTAACTGTTGATCGCAGGCTGTCTATGGAGTTCTAAAGTGCGTCTCAATTTGCCGGTCACCTCTGTTGAGCAGACCTTTCCCGACCAGCAGCGGCTCATATCCGCCACCGACATCAACAGTCACATCACGTACTGCAACGCCGAGTTCGCAGCGATGAGCGGTTTCAGCCAGGCCGAACTGATCGGCAGCACCCATAACCTGGTTCGCCACCCGGACATGCCGGCGGCGGTGTTCGAGTCGATGTGGGGTTACCTGAAGGCCGGCCAGAGCTGGATGGGTGTGGTGAAGAACCGTTGCAAGAACGGCAATTTCTATTGGGTCAGCGCCTATGTCACGCCGATCCTGGAGGACGGAAAGCTGGTGGGCTACGAGTCGGTGCGGGTCAAGCCAAGCCGAGAGCAGGTCAGCCGCGCCGAAACCTTGTATGCGCGCCTGCGGGCCGACAAGGCGCCGGTTTGCGCCTGGCGCCGTATCGAGGCCGCAGCCCGGCCCTTGCTGCTGCCGGTGTCGGTGGCGGTAGGCTGCCTGGCCGCCTTCCACTGGCTGCCGACGCTGGCCGCACAGGGCTGTATGGTCGCGGGTTTCGTGGCTGTCGGGCTGCTGGCCCAGCGCCGCCTGGGGCAGCAGCTCAAGCAGATTGTCAGTAGCACACCGAATACCTTTGCCGATCCGATCTGCGCCCTGGCCTACAGCGAAGCACTGGGGCCGGCGGCGCAGTTGCAGATGATCCTGATCAGTGAGGAGGCGCGCCTAAAGACCGCCCTGACCCGCCTCAGCGATCTGGCCCGGCAGATGGCTACCGCAGCGGCCGATTCCAGCCAATTGTCCAGCCGCACCGAGTCGGCGCTGCTGGAGCAGCGGGCGGAAACCGACATGACCGCGGCCGCCATGACCCAGATGGCTGCTTCAATCACCGAGGTCGCTGAACACGTCCAGCACACCGCCAGCGAAGCCCACACCGCCAACCTGCTGGCCCGGCAGGGCAGTGAGGTGGCCGGCACCTCGCGGGATGCCATCCAGTTGCTGGCGCGCACCGTGACCCAGATCAACCAGGCCGTGGGCGACCTGGCCGGGCAGACCCAGGAGATCATGGTGGCGGCGAGCATGATCCAGGCGATTGCCGACCAGACCAACCTGCTGGCCCTGAATGCGGCCATCGAGGCAGCCCGAGCTGGTGAGCAGGGCCGTGGTTTTGCCGTGGTCGCTGATGAGGTGCGGGCCCTGGCCGGCAAGACCCGCGAGTCGACCCAGCAGATCCAGGGCATCATCCAGAGCCTGCGCGCCGGGGCCGACGAAGCCGTGCAGATCGCCAGCCTGGGCATCGAGGAGGCGGAGCAGGGCGTGCAACAGGTGGTCCAGGCCCAGCAGGCGCTGCAAGGCATCGGCGCGGCAGTGGAGCGCATTACCGATATGAGCCAGCAAATGGCCGCGGCATCCCAGGAGCAGTCCCATGTAGCCGAATCGGTCTCCGAACAGATCAACAGTGTCGCCGTCACTGTGCAGCGCACTGCCGAGAATGCCAGCGCCGGAGTGGTTCGCGGCGCCGAGCTGGAAAACATCTCTTCCGGGCTGCGTGCCCTGGTCGAGCGGTTCAACCGCTAGCGACAGTGAGTTCGACTCATGGATGAGAAATACCGCAGGGCCGTCGATGCCGCCGCCATCTTCTCCGAGACGGACCTGGGCGGCAGCATCACTTATGTCAACGATCTGTTCTGCCAGGTCTCGGGTTACAGCCGTGAAGAACTGATCGGCGCCAACCACCGCATGCTCAGTTCCGGGCTGCATCCGCCGGAGTTCTTTGCCGAGTTGTGGCAGACCATTACCCAGGGCCGGGTGTGGAAGGGCGAGATCTGCAACCGCGCCAAGGACGGCAGCCTGTACTGGGTCGACAGCACCATGGTGCCGCTGGTGGATCAGCGCTCCGGGCAGGTGGTGCGTTATGTGTCGATCCGCTTCGATGTCAGCGAAAAGCGTCAGCTGTTGCATTCGTTGCAATGGCGGGTCGGGCACGACGTGCTTACCGGGCTGCCCAACCGGGCCTTTCTCTCCGACCTGCTGCACCAGGCTCTGGATTTCTCCCGGGCGCAGGATATTCCCCTGGCGGTGTGCATGCTCGACCTGGATGGCTTCAAGGCGGTCAATGACGGCTATGGCCACGCCTGTGGCGACCTGCTGCTGGTGGAGGTGGCGGCGCGGTTGCGTTCGATCATCCGCGGCGAGGACGTGGTGGCTCGCCTGGCCGGCGACGAGTTCGTGCTGATTTTGCGTTACGTGCGCGACATGCTGGAGCTGCGCGCGGCGTTGCAAAGGGTGCTGGCGACCATTTCCCAGCCGTACTCGATCCAGGGCAAGGACGTCAACGTCTTCGCCAGCATCGGCGTGACCCTGTACCCCACCGACAACCACGACGCCGACACCTTGTTGCGCCACGCCGACCAGGCCATGTACGTGGCCAAGCAGAGCGGACGCAACCGCTTCCACCTGTTCGATGTGCTGCGCGACCGTGAAGTGATGGTCACCTATCAGACCGTCGAGCAGGTGCGCCAGGCCTTGCTCGCAGGCGAGTTGCGCCTGTACTTCCAGCCCAAGGTGAACATGCGCACCGGTGAGGTGGTGGGCTTCGAGGCGATGCTGCGCTGGCAGCACCCGCAGCGCGGCATGCTGGGGGCTCAGGAGTTTCTGCAGCAGGTGGAGGAGACCGACCTGATCGTCGAGATCGGCGAATGGGTCATGGACCAGGTGATGACCCGCCTGCAAGGCTGGCAGCAGGCGGGGCTGGCCTGGCCGGTGAGCCTGAACGTGGCGGCCCGGCATTTCCAGCGCCCGGACTTCGTCGAGCGGCTCAAGGACATGCTCGATCGCTATCCGGATGTGTTGCCGGCGTTGCTGGACCTGGAAATCGTCGAGTCGGTGGCCATCGACAATATCCAGCGGGTCAGCGATTGCCTCGATGCTTGCCAGGGATTTGGCGTGCAGTTCTCCCTGGGGGACTTCGGCACCGGCCATTCGTCCCTCAGCTACCTCAAGCGCTTGCGCACCCAGACCATCAAGATCGACCGGCTGTTCGTGCGCGACATGCTGCACGACGCGGACGATCAGGCGCTGATCCAGGCGTTGGTGGGGCTGGCCCAGGCCTTTGGCCGGCGCGTGGTGGCCGAGGGGCTGGAAAGCCTGGCACATGGCGAGCGCTTGATGGCCCTTGGCTGCGACGTCGCCCAGGGGGATTTCATTGCGCCACCAATGCCCGCCGAGGCGGTGCTGGACTGGGTGCGTAGCTTTGAGCCACCGCGGGCATGGCGAAGCGACGAGCTTCAGGGCGAGGCGATGTCGGGAGGCTGAGCGTCGTCCTGGGGGCCGACGTAACGCTGGATGATAGCGTCGATCTCGCCGGACATCTTCATCCGCAACAGGGTGCGCAGGATGCGCTGGGCCGGCACTCTCGGATCGTTGCGTACATAGCAGCCGACGGCCTGCTCCTGCAGCACCGCGACGCTGTACAGCGGGTTGCCGGTGGCCTGGGTCTTGTTGAACCAGTCCAGGGTCCACTGGCTGGCGATGGCGTAGCGGTAACGCCCGACCACCAATTTCTGCAGCACCTGCTCCTCGTTGCGGGCGTCGTCGCGTATCAGCTGGTTGGTGTCGAACAGCGGCTGCAAGGGGGTGTAGGTATAGCTGAGGACGGTGCCGATATGCTGGCGCGACAGTTGCTGCAGGTTGACCGCCGAGGGCTCCGGATGGGTGCTCACCAGCAGGTTGCGCTGAATGAACAGCGGCACGCTCCACAGGTAATCCCCGGAGAGGTTCGACAGCCAGGCCTGGGCGGCGTAGCAGCGCACGTCGACTTCGCCCTGGGCCATGGCGTTCTGCACCCGGGCCCGGGCCAGGACATGAAACTGCGCCGGGGTACCCAGGTGCCGGGCCAGGCTGTTCATGGTGTCGAAAAGGATGCCATCGGTGGGCTGGTCGCCTTCGACCTCGATGGCCGGCATGGTCCAACTGTCGGCGATGGCAAAGCGCAGGGGCGGCTCTGCGGCTTCCAGGCTGGCGCTGAAGAGAAACAGGGCGCACCAGGTCAAACGCATACAATCTCCAGGGTGTCGGCGGGCGAGCAATCCTTTGCAAAATGCAAGCTTAGACAGATTAGACGAGCGCGCCGGATGCAATTTCGCCCTTGCTCCGCTAGCATTACCGGCTTCCGCTTTCCAGTTGCGACGGTTTTCGATGAGTTATCAGGTTCTTGCACGTAAATGGCGTCCGCGCTCGTTCCGCGAAATGGTCGGCCAGACCCATGTGCTCAAGGCTCTGATCAATGCCTTGGACAGCCAGCGGCTGCACCACGCCTACCTGTTTACCGGCACTCGCGGGGTGGGCAAGACCACCATCGCGCGAATCATTGCCAAATGCCTGAACTGTGAAACAGGTATCACTTCCACGCCCTGTGGCACCTGTTCGGTGTGCTGCGAGATCGATGAGGGGCGCTTTGTCGACCTGATCGAGATCGACGCCGCGAGCCGGACCAAGGTCGAGGATACCCGTGAATTGCTGGATAACGTGCAATACGCACCGAGCCGCGGGCGCTTCAAGGTCTACCTGATCGACGAAGTGCACATGCTCTCCAGCCACTCGTTCAACGCCCTGCTCAAGACCCTCGAAGAGCCGCCGCCCTACGTCAAGTTCATCCTGGCGACCACTGATCCGCAGAAGCTGCCGGCGACCATCCTCTCGCGCTGCCTGCAGTTCTCCCTCAAGAACATGACCCCGGAACGGGTGGTGGAGCACCTGAGCCACGTCCTGGGCGTGGAGAACGTGCCGTTCGAGGATGACGCCCTGTGGCTGCTGGGCCGCGCCGCCGATGGCTCGATGCGCGATGCGATGAGCCTCACCGACCAGGCGATTGCCTTCGGTGAAGGCAAGGTCATGGCGGCCGATGTGCGGGCCATGCTCGGCACCCTCGATCACGGCCAGGTCTACGACGTGCTGCATGCGCTGATCAACGGCGACGCCAAGGCGTTGCTGGAGGCGGTGCGGCACCTGGCGGAGCAGGGGCCGGACTGGAACGGCGTGCTTTCGGAAATTCTCAACGTGCTGCACCGGGTGGCGATTGCCCAGGCATTGCCGGAGGGGGTCGACAACGGGCACGGCGATCGTGACCGGGTACTGGCCCTGGCCCAGGCCCTGCCTGCCGAAGACGTGCAGTTCTATTACCAGATGGGCCTGATCGGTCGGCGCGACCTGCCGTTGGCGCCGGACCCGCGCGGCGGCTTTGAAATGGTCCTGCTGCGAATGCTGGCCTTCCGCCCAGCCGATACCGCGGATGCACCGAGACAGCCGCTAAAGCCAGTGGGGATCAGCCAGGCCACAGTTGATTCCGCCCAAGCCGTGGCGGCGCCGGCACCTGCCGTGCCTGTAGCGACCGTTGTCCCGGCTCCGGTGGTGAGTGCTCCAGTGGCGCCAGCACCTGTTGCTGCGCCCGAACCTGTCGCGCCCCCTGTGGCCGAAGCGGTCGCGGTCGAACCCGAGCCGGTGGTTGCCGAAGCGGTGGTCGACCTGCCCTGGAACGATCCGGTGGAGCCACAGATCGAACAGCAGCCAGCGGTCGAGCCGGTGCTGGAGGTGGCCGCCGAGCAGCCTGAGCTGACGCCGATGCCGACCCCGACGCCGGACAGTGTGGTGCCGGACGCGCCGGAGTGGGTCAGCGCCCCGGTACCGGAACCCACGGTGGCGGAGGTCGACGCCGCCACTCCGGGTATCGACCTGGACGACGAGCCGCCGCTGGACGAGGACTATATCGAGCCGGACATGGATTCGGCCTACAGCTACCTGGACGAACTGGCCAGTGAGCACGCAGCCGATCCGGCGCCGGAACCCGAGCCCGAACCTGCTGCCAAGCCGGCCACTGGCCTGGCCCTGGAATGGCTGCAACTGTTCCCGAAACTACCGATCTCGGGCATGACCGGCAGCATCGCCGCCAACTGCACCCTGATGGCCGTGGACGGCGACCATTGGCTGCTGCACCTGGACCCGGCCCACAGCGCACTGTTCAACGCCACCCAGCAGCGTCGCCTCAACGACGCCCTGAACCAGTACCACGGGCGTACCCTGACCCTGGCGATCGAGCTGATCAAGCCCGAGCAGGAAACCCCGGCCCAGGCTGCATCACGGCGCCGTGCCGATCGTCAGCGCGAGGCCGAGGAGTCGATCCATGGTGATCCGTTCATCCAGCGGATGGTCCAGGAGTTCGGTGCAGTGGTGCGCCACGATACTATTGAACCTGTCGAGGCCCTGGCGGCTCAGGGCTGATCATTCAAAGGGCGCCGGGCCAGGGGCCGGGCGCCGTTTCCATCCCCGTACTTTGAGGTAATTCCCATGATGAAAGGTGGCATGGCCGGCCTGATGAAGCAGGCACAGCAGATGCAGGAAAAAATGGCCAAGATGCAGGAAGAACTGGCCAACGCCGAAGTCACCGGCAAGGCAGGCGGCGACATGGTCACCGTAGTCATGACCGGCCGTCATGACATCAAGCGCGTGAGCATCGACCCGAGCCTGCTGGAAGGCGTCAGCGAAGATGATCGTGAAGTGCTCGAAGACCTGTTTGCCGCTGCGGTGAACGACGCCGTGCGCAAGATCGAGTCCAACAGCCAGGAAAAGATGTCCGGCATGACCGCCGGCATGCAACTGCCCCCAGGCATGAAATTGCCATTCTGATTCGCGCAAGCGCATCGGATGGACTACATAAAGCCAGGCCTTGAGCCTGGCTTTTTTTTGCCCTGGCGATCAGCACTGCGCGGTGGGTAGCAGCCGGGTGGCCAGCGAAGGTCACAGCAGATCCATCTGCAGAAACATCGAACGTGATGCTTTTCACAGGGTCTGCAACCTATACCCTTTCATTCAACCTTCCCTAAAGGAGTGTCCATGATGCCGCAAACATTGACCCTCAATCAGCGCGTGGTACTGGTCTCTCGGCCCGAAGGCGCGCCGGTCCCGGAGAATTTCCGCCTGGAGCGGGTGGCCTTGCCGGAACTGGCTGATGGACAGGTGCTATTGAAGACCCTCTACCTGTCCCTGGACCCCTACATGCGCGGGCGCATGAGTGATGCCCCGTCCTATGCGGCGCCGGTGGAAATAGACGAGGTCATTACCGGCGGTGCAGTGAGCCGGGTCGAGCGTTCGCTCAACCCCAAGTTCCAGGAGGGCGATCTGGTGGTGGGCGCCACTGGTTGGCAGAGCCACTGCATTTGCGATGGCCGCAACCTGATCCCGGTGCCCTCGGGCCTGCCCAGCCCTTCCATGGCCCTGGGTGTGCTCGGCATGCCCGGAATGACCGCCTACATGGGGCTGATGGACATCGGCCAGCCCAAGGCCGGGGAAACCCTGGTGGTGGGTGCTGCCTCCGGCGCCGTGGGGTCGGTGGTGGGGCAGGTGGCGAAGCTCAAGGGGCTGCGGGTGGTGGGCGTGGCCGGTGGCGCCGACAAATGCCGCTATGTGGTCGAGGAGCTGGGTTTTGATGCCTGCATCGATCACAAGAGCCCCGACTTTGCCGACGAACTGGCCCAGGCCTGCTTCAAGGGCGTGGACATCTATTTTGAGAACGTCGGTGGCAAGGTCTTCGACGGGGTACTGCCCCTGCTCAACCCCAGGGCGCGTATTCCCCTGTGCGGGCTGATCGCCCAGTACAACGCCCAGGCGCTGCCGCCGGGGCCGGATCGCCTGCCACTGCTGCAGCGCACCTTGCTCACCAAGCGTGTACGCATCCAGGGCTTTATTGTCTTCGACGACTATGGCGACCGCCATCCGGAGTTCATTAAGGCCATGGCGCCCTGGGTGCGCGAAGGCAAGGTCAAGTTCAAGGAGGACGTGGTCGAGGGACTGGAGCAGGCACCAGAAGCCTTCATTGGCCTGCTGGAGGGGCGCAACTTCGGCAAGCTGGTGGTCAAGGTCGCCCCGGACGCGAGCATTTGACGCTACCCCGAGGCGCGGGTATAAACCGCGTCTCGTTGTTTTTGTCGGACCTTTGCCCATGAGCTTCAGCCCCCTGATTCGCCAACTGATCGATGCCCTGCGCACCTTGCCGGGCGTGGGTCAGAAAACCGCCCAGCGCATGGCCCTGCAGCTGCTCGAGCGTGATCGCAGTGGCGGCTTGCGCCTGGCGCAGGCCCTGAGCCAGGCCATGGAAGGCGTGGGGCATTGCCGCCAGTGCCGGACCCTGACCGAAGACGAGCTGTGCCCGCAGTGTGCCGACCCGCGTCGCGACGACACCCTGCTGTGCGTGGTGGAAGGGCCGATGGATGTGTACGCGGTGGAGCAGACCGGCTATCGCGGGCGCTACTTCGTGCTCAAAGGCCACCTGTCGCCTCTGGATGGCCTGGGCCCGGAGGCCATCGGCATTCCGCAGTTGCTGGCGCGTATCGAGGAGCAGGGCAGCTTCAGCGAAGTGATCCTGGCCACCAACCCGACGGTGGAAGGCGAAGCCACTGCGCACTACATCGCCCAACTGCTGACCAACAAGGGCTTGATCACCTCGCGCATCGCTCACGGCGTGCCTCTGGGCGGCGAGCTGGAACTGGTGGATGGCGGCACCCTGGCTCACTCCTTTGCCGGGCGCAAACCCATAGCGTTGTAAGGCTGCGGAAGCCGGCTGACTGGCGAAGGATGCGCCACGCATTCTCTTGAAAACCAAGCAAGCGCTTGGTAAGTTCCTTCGACCCTTCAGAGGAGCTTGCCGATGTCTGCCTGCCAGGAATACTTCGACCCCAGCCACCAGTTGGTCCGCGACAGCGTGCGACGTTTCGTCGAGCGTGAAATCCTTCCCCAGATCGACGAGTGGGAGGAGGCCGGCAGTTTCCCCCGTGAGCTGTACCTCAAGGCCGGGGCCGCCGGGCTTCTGGGCATCGGTTACCCCGAGGCCCTGGGCGGCAGCCATGAGGGTGATCTGTTCGCCAAGATCGCCGCCAGCGAGGAGTTGATGCGCAGTGGCTCCGGCGGCCTGGTGGCGGGCCTCGGCTCCCTGGATATCGGCCTGCCGCCCATCGTCAAATGGGCCCGCCCCGAATTGCGCGAGCGAGTCGCACCGCTGGTGTTGTCCGGGGAGAAGATCAGCGCCCTGGCGGTCACCGAGCCCGGCGGCGGCTCGGACGTGGCCAACCTGCAGACCCGCGCCGTGCGCGATGGCGATCATTACCGGCTCAGTGGCAGCAAGACCTTCATCACCAGTGGCGTGCGCGCCGACTTCTACACCGTTGCGGTGCGCACCGGCGAACCTGGCTACGGCGGTATCAGCCTGTTGCTGGTCGAAAAGGGCACGCCGGGCTTCACTGTGGGTCGGCAGTTGAAAAAGATGGGCTGGTGGGCCTCGGATACCGCCGAGCTGTTCTTCGACGATTGCCGGGTGCCGGTGGGCAACCTGATCGGCGCCGAGAACATGGGCTTTGCCTGCATCATGGGCAACTTCCAGAGCGAACGCCTGGCCCTGGCCCTGATGGCCAACATGACCTCACAGATGGCCCTGGAGGAAAGCCTGAAGTGGGCGCGCGAGCGGGAAGCGTTCGGCAAGCCCATCGCCAAGTTCCAGGTGCTCAAGCACCGTCTGGCCGAGATGGCCACGGCCCTGGAGGTTTCCCGGGAGTTCACCTATCGCCAGGCGGCGAAGATGGCCGCCGGCAAGAGCGTGATCAAGGAAATTTCCATGGCCAAGAACTTCGCCACCGATACCGCAGACCGTATTACCCACGATGCTGTGCAGATCCTCGGTGGCATGGGCTACATGCGCGAAAGCCTGGTGGAGCGCCTGTACCGCGACAACCGCATTCTGTCGATCGGCGGCGGCACTCGCGAGGTGATGAACGAAATCATCAGCAAGCAGATGGGGCTGTAGGTGCAGGCTAGCGTTCGGTCAGGGAAAACTGGGTCAGGCAGAAGGTCGGGATCCCCATGTCCTGCAGCTTCTGCGAGCCGCCCAGTTCCGGCAGGTCGATGATCGCCGCGGCTTCATAGACCTTCGCCCCCATGCGCCGTACCAGATTGGCGGCGGCGATCAGGGTGCCACCGGTGGCGATCAAGTCATCGATCAACAGCACCGAGTCGCCTTCACACAGGCTGTCGGCGTGGACTTCAATGAGGGCTTCGCCGTACTCGGTCCGGTAGCCCTCGGCCAGGATGTCGGCCGGCAGCTTGCCCTGTTTGCGGAACAGGATCAGCGGCTTGTTCAACTGGTAGGCGATGATCGAGCCGATCAGAAAACCCCGTGCGTCCATGGCGCCGATGTGGCTGAAGTCTTCTTCGACATAACGCTGGGCGAAGCTGTCCGCCACCAGGCGCAGGGCCCGGGGAGACTGGAACAGGGGGGTGATGTCGCGGAAGATCACGCCCGGTTTCGGGAAGTCGATGACGGGGCGGATCAGGGATTTGATGTCGAAGGAATCGAAGGCCATCTTCAGGTGTCCTGGCGGGCAAATAGGCCGCGCCAGTATACCCGCGACCGAGCCGCTTGGCTCAGCCGCACAGGTTGTGGATCAGCCCTCCACCGAGCCGCCGGCGAGGGCGCAGAGCTGGATCGGATCGAGGATGTGCACTTCCTTGCCTTCGGCGGCAATCAGTTCGTTCTGCTGGAAACGGGTGAACACCCGGGACACGGTTTCCACGGCCAGGCCCAGGTAGTTGCCGATTTCGTTGCGCGACATGCTCAGGCGGAACTGGTTGGCCGAGAAGCCCCGGGCGCGGAAGCGCGCGGACAGGTTGACCAGGAACGTGGCGATACGCTCGTCAGCGGTCTTTTTCGACAGCAGCAGCATCATTTGCTGGTCATCGCGGATTTCCCGGCTCATGACCCGCATCAGCTGGCGACGCAGCTGTGGCAGTTGCAGTGCCAGCTCATCGAGGCGTTCGAAGGGGATTTCACACACCGAGGTGGTTTCCAGCGCCTGGGCCGAGACGGGATGGCTTTCGGTGTCCATGCCTGACAGGCCTACCAGCTCGCTGGGGAGATGGAAGCCGGTGATCTGTTCTTCGCCGCTGTCGCTCAGGCTGAAGGTTTTCAGGGCGCCCGAACGCACGGCGTACACCGAGTCGAAGCCGTCACCCTGACGGAACAGGAATTCGCCTTTTTTCAATGGGCGGCCACGTTTGACGATTTCGTCCAGCGCGTCCATGTCTTCCAAATTCAGCGAAAGTGGCAGGCAGAGGGGTGCCAGGCTGCAATCCTTGCAATGGGCCTGGTTGTGAGCGCGCAGTTTAACTGGCTCGGACATTCTAGAATCCTTGTGGGAAAACACACATAAGCCGTAAGGGTAACTCACGGGAGGAGGTTCCGGCCAGTCCGTGCCGTATTGACTGTTAGTCGTAAAGCTATCCTTTTATGGGTCGATAACCTGTTAACGAAAGTAACTTGGAAGGCTGAAATTATGTCGTCCGTTGGCGCTATTACTAATGGCAGCAATAACTTGCAGTCACTTCAAGAGCCCTCGACAAGTCAGGTTGACGAGCAACTAAGAATTTCTCCATTAGTTGCAGAGCCAGTGATCGGGGAGGGCGTCAAAGTGTCGCTGTCTGGCGCCGGCCTGAACAAATCCGCCGCCGCCAAAGGGCGTGACAGTGATATCGAGGAAAGCGGCCTGCCGGAAAACATTCAGCAGATCCTCAAGATGATCAGAAAATTGCAACAACAGATTGCCGAGACCCTCGCCCAGCTCCAGGCGGTCATGGCCGACAAGCACCTGAGCCCTGAAGAAACCAAGGTCCGGATCGGCAGCCTGCAATCTGCCCTGGCAATACTCAACGGCGGTTTGCTGACCGCCAATGCCTCCCTGGCCAAGGCAATGAAAGAAGCGGGCTTGAGCTCAGAGCAGGTGATGAAGGCTGCATCCTTGATCATGAAATCCTAGATCACCCGGGAAAACCGCTGGCGGTTCTGCTGGCCCAGGTATGCATCGAACACCATGCACACCGAGCGCACCAGTAGGCGACCGGCTGGCAGCACGATGATTGCTTCGCTGCCAAGTTCAATCAGGCCGTCGTCGGCCATCTCTTCCAGTTCCGGCCAGAGTTCATTGAAGTAGCCGCGAAAGTCGATATTGAAAGCCTGTTCGATCTCTTCGAACTTAAGACTAAAGTTGCAGATCAGTTGCTGAATAACTTCCCGGCGCAGACGGTCATCGGCATTGCATACCAAGCCGCGACTGGTGGCCAGTTGTGCGCCAGCCAAGGCATTTTGATAGTGCGTCAGGTCGCTGCTGTTCTGGCAGTAGAGGTCGCCGATCTGGCTGATGGCTGAAACACCGAGCCCAATAAGGTCGCAATGACCATGAGTGGTGTAGCCCTGGAAGTTGCGTTGCAGGGTGGACTCTTCCTGGGCAATGGCCAGTTCATCATCGGGCAGGGCGAAATGATCCATGCCGATGTAGCGATAGCCGGCAACCGTCAGCTGTTCGATGGTGCGTTGCAGCATCTGCAGCTTTTCCGCCGGGGCAGGCAGTTCGCTGCCGTTGATCCGCCGCTGGGGCATGAAACGCTCTGGCAGGTGGGCGTAATTGAACACCGAGAGCCGGTCCGGTTGCAGGCTGATGACTTCTTCCACGGTGCGGGCGAAGTTTTCCGGGGTCTGCTTGGGCAGGCCGTAGATCAGGTCGATGTTGATGGAACGGAACTGCAGGGTGCGGGCCGCTTCGATCACCGCCCGGGTTTCGTCCAGGCTTTGCAGGCGATTGACCGCGCGTTGCACTGCCGGGTCCAGGTCCTGCAGGCCGATGCTGACCCGATTGAAACCCAGCTCCCGCAACAGGCCCATGGTCGACCAGTCGGCTTCCCGGGGATCGATCTCGATGCCGTAGTCGCCGGAGTCGTCGTCCAGCAGATTGAAGTGCTTGCGCAGCAGGGCCATCAGTTGGCGCAGTTCATCGTGGTTGAGAAAGGTCGGGGTGCCGCCGCCGAAATGCAGTTGTTCCACCCGCTGGTTGGGGGCCAGGTGGCAGGCGATCAGTTGCATCTCCTGTTCCAGGCGCTGCAGGTAGGGCAGGGCGCGGCTGCGATCCTTGGTGATGACCTTGTTGCAGGCGCAGTAGTAGCAGATGTTGGCGCAGAACGGGATGTGCACGTACAGCGACAGCGGGCGCTGCGCCTTGCGGCTGTCGCGCAGGGCGTGCAGCAGGTCGAAGGCGCCGACCTGGCTGTTGAACTGCACTGCGGTCGGGTATGAGGTGTAGCGCGGTCCCGCCAGGTCGTAGCGGCGGATCAGATCTGTGTCCCAACGAATGGCGTCGAGCATGCGGGAATTCCCCCGGATAGGCTGGCAGTGTTCGCGAGTCTAGGAGGTTCAGGCCAGGGCCATCTTGACTTGTATCAAGGGTGTTCGGGAGCCGCCGGAGCAGTGCCGACGAGGCGTGCAGGCCCGGATGCCGGGCGCCTCCCCGGGGTCAGTGGCCCATCAGCCAGTGCTGGTGAGGGCCAGGCAGGGTCCAGATGCCGAAGAGAATGACCAGCACGCCGCCAGCCATGCGTACGCTGCGCCGACGCAGCAAGGCGGTGATCCGTTCGGCTGCCAGCCCGGTGGCCAGCAGCACGGGCCAGGTGCCCAGGCCGAAGGCCAGCATCAACAGCGCGCTGTCCAGGGCGCTGCCCTGGCTCGCCGACCACAGCAGGGTGCTGTACACCAGGCCGCACGGCAGCCAGCCCCACAGCGCCCCCAGGAGCAATGCACGAGGCAGGCTGGAAACCGGCAACAGGCGGCTGGCCAGCGGCTGGATATGCCGCCACAAGCCCTTGCCAAGGCCTTCGATGCGGGTCAGGCCACTCCACCAGCCAGCCAGGTAAAGGCCCATGGCAATCAACAGCAACCCGGCCAGCACTCGCATGAACAGTGCCAGGGGACTGTTGGCTACAGCCCAGCCCGCCAGGCCCAGCAACAGGCCGGCCAGGGCGTAGCTGAGGATGCGGCCCAGGTTGTAGGCCAGCAGCAGGCGCAGGCGTCGGCTGCGCTGTTCTGGGGGGATGGCCAGGGTCAGGGCGCCCATCAGGCCGCCGCACATGCCCAGGCAGTGGCCGCCACCCAGCAGGCCGAGGATCAGCGCAGAGACCAGCAGAGGGGCCAGTTCAAGCATGGGGCGGTTCCGATTTTCTGGCGGGGTCGGCTTCGCTGCTCGGTTGGCCCTTGGCCTCGTCCACCGCGGCGGTGTGGCTTGGGTCCTGGTCGTCGAACAGGATGCTGTGGGCCGGGCCGTCGAGATCGTCGTACTGGCCGCTGTCCACCGCCCAGAAGAAGATGTAGATGGCGATGGCCACGATCAGCAGGGCGGCCGGGATCATCACGTAAAGAGCTGGCATCTGGACTCCAGGCCCGGCGGCTCAGGCCGGCAACGGGCGGGTTTCGGGGGCGTCGGCGCTGTCGGCCGGCCGCGGCATGCGGGTCAGGCGCAGGGCGTTGAGCACCACGGTCAGGGAACTGATGGACATGCCGACCGCCGCCCACACCGGAGTGATCCAGCCGAGGGCGGCGAACGGTAGCATCAGGCCATTGTACAGCCCGGCCCAGAGCAGGTTCTCGATGATCACCCGGCGCGTGCGGCGGGCCAGGCTGAAGGCCTGCACCAGGGCGTCCAGGCGATTGGACAGAAGTACCGCATCGGCGCTGGTCTTGGCCAGGTCAGTAGCCGAGCCCATGGCGACGCTGATGTCGGCGGCGGCCAGCACCGGCACATCGTTGACCCCATCGCCGAGCATCAGCACCTTGCGGCCCTGCTGGTGCAACTGTTGCAGCACTTGCAGCTTGTCATCGGGGCGCAGGCCGCCCCGGGCTTCATCGATCTGCAGTTCGGCAGCGACACTGGCGACCATCGGCGAGCTGTCCCCGGACAGCAGCAGGGTGTGCCAGCCACGGGCCTTGCAGGCCGCCAGCAGGGCCGGAGCATCACTGCGCAGGCGGTCGTCCAGCACCAGCCAGGCGAGAGCCCCCTGGCTGTCACCGAGCAATAGCCATTGGCCGGCCTCATCGGGCATGGGCGGAACGGTACAGCCACTGAGCTGGCAAACGTAGGCTGGTTGCCCGATGCGCAGACGCTGATCGCCCACCAGGCCTTCCAGGCCCAGGCCGGGGCTGCTGGTAACTTCCTCGGCGGCCACTGGGGCACGGCCGAAAGCCCGGGCGATCGGGTGCTCGGAACGGTTTTCCAGGGCTGCGGCCAGGCTCAGGCAGTCATCGCTGGACAGGGCCCCCAATGGCCGGATGGAACGCAGCGCCAGCCGCCCTTCGGTGAGGGTGCCGGTTTTGTCGAAAATCACTGTGTCGATCTGGTTCAGGCCTTCCAGTACGTGGCCGCGGGTCAGCAACAGGCCGAGCTTGTGCAAGGTGCCGGTGGCGGCGGTGAGCGCTGTGGGCGTGGCCAGGGACAGCGCACAAGGGCAGGTCGCCACCAACATGGCCAGGACGATCCAGAACGCCCGTGAGGCGTCTAATTGCCACCACAGCAACCCGATGGCGGCCGCGGCGATCAGCGAGAACAGCAGGAACCACTGGGCCGCACGATCGGCAACCTCCGCCAGCCGCGGTTTCTCTGCCTGGGCCCGGTCCAGCAGGCGCACGATGGCCGACAGCCGGGTGTCCTGGCCCAGGGCCTGGACCTGCACTGTCAACGCACCTTCGACGTTCAAGGTGCCGGCGGTCACCCTATCGCCCAGGCCACGGGGCTGCGGCAGGTATTCACCGGTGAGCAGGGATTCGTCGATGCTCGATTGGCCGTCGAGGATCTTGCCATCTGCCGGCAGTACTGCGCCGGGGTGCACCAGCACCCGGTCGCCCAGGCGCAATTCGCTGAGCAGGATGCGTTCACTCTGGCCGTCTTCATCCAGGCGCAGGCAGGAAGCTGGCAGCAGATTGACCAGTTGCGCGGTAGCCGCCGCGGTGCGCTCCCGGGCCCGGCGTTCCAGGTAGCGTCCGGCGAGCAGGAACAGGGCGAACATGCCGACGGCATCGAAATACAACTCGCCAATGCCGCTGATGGAGGTCCAGATGCCGGCCAGGTAGGCCCCTCCGATGGCCAGGGACACCGAGACGTCCATGGTCAGGTGGCGGGTACGCAAATCGCGCATGGCGCCCTTGAAGAACGGTGCGCAGCTGTAGAAGACGATGGGCGTGGTGAGAAACAGCGCGACCCAGCGCAGGATCGTATGCAGCTCGGGGCTCAGGTCGATGTTGAATTCCGGCCAGGTGGCCATGGTCGCCATCATGGCCTGGAACCACAGCAGGCCGGCGACGCCCAGCTGGCGCAAGGCCAGGCGGTTTTCGCTGGCCAGTTGCTCGGAGGCGCGATCCGGCTGATACGGGTGGGCGGCGTAGCCGATGTGGCGCAGCTCGCTGAGCACCTGGCTCAGGGGCAGTTGGCTGTCGGCCCAGCGCACGTGCAGGCGGTGGTTGGACAGGTTGAGGCGGGCTTCGGCCACCGCTGGCAGGCTGCGCAGGTGTTTTTCGATCAGCCAGCCGCAGGCGGCACAACTGATGCCCTCCATGAGCAGCGTGGTTTCCGCCAGCTCGCCTTCGTGCCGGACAAAGGGCTGCTGCACGTCGGCGCGGTCGTACAGCGCCAGTTCGTCCACCAGTTGCACGGGCAGGGCTTCAGGGTTGGCCGAGGCCTCGCTGCGATGGCTGTAGTAGTGCTCCAGACCGCCAGCGACTATGGCTTCGGCCACTGCCTGGCAGCCCGGGCAGCAGAACTCCCGGGGTTGGCCAAGCACGACGGCGGTGAACCGGCTACCGGCAGGAACCGGCAGGGCACAGTGGTAGCAAGGCAGTGGCGTGGTCATCGGCGGTCTTTGTAATGTGGGAAAAACTCATCGCCGGCGCACCGGTTCCGCTGCAAGGGCAGGCGAGGCGACGGGCCGGCGATGTACGGCAGGTACTGCTCAGTTCAGGTCTTCGGCACCTTGCAGGGGCTCGTCGCCCAGCAGCAGGTCCTTGTCATGGCTGACCTGTTCTTCTTCGAACATGCGCCAGGTCTTGTCGCCCTCGACTCCCAGCAGTTCGACGAAGCGCCGCCCTTCGACCTGGTCGGTCAACTGGCCGATGTAGCGCCCGTGTTCGGTTTCGCTGCGGGCCAGGGTGATCTTGCGGTCCTTTTCCGGCTGGGTCGGCGAGATCAGGTTCAGTTCCAGGGTCTTGGGCTGGCTGTCACCGCTCAGGCGCAGTTCGACTTCACCGGTCAGCTCATCGAGGTGCACGTTGGCGCGCATCTTCAGGGTCTGGGCCAGCAGCTCGCGGTCCAGGGAGCGGTTGATGCCCTTGCCGGCCTCGTAGTAGTTGTCGTTGACCAGGTTGTCCGGGTTGTTCACGGCAATGGTCACCATGGACAGGGTCAGGGTCACGGAACAGGCGAGGATGCCAATGATGATCCAGGGCCAGAGGTGCTTGTACCAGGGGCTTGCGGCGGTGGCTGCGGGCATGATCACTTCTCTTAACGAATTTGTGGGCCGATGAACCGGCTCTTGGCTTCAACATGGACGCTGTCATCGTCGGCATCCTTGAGGATGAACTTCACCTCGTTGGTGGTCGATGGCAGCTGTTCGGGAGCAATCGACAGTTCCACCGGCATGCTGACGATATCGCCGGCCACCACGTGGATTTCGCGCTTGCCCTGCAGCTTCAGGTCCGGCAGGCCGGAGGCGTCCAGCACATAGGTGTGATCGCGCTGGTCCTTGTTCATGATCTTCAGGCTGTAGACGTTTTCGATCCGGCCTTCGGCGTTTTCGCGGTACAGCACCCGGTCCTTGCTGACATCGAAGCCCACCAGCGAACGCATGAAAAATGCCGTAACCAGCAGGCTGATCATGGCCAGCAGCACCAGGGCATAGCCGATCAGGCGTGGGCGCAGTTTATGGGTTTTCTGCCCCGAGAGGTTGTGTTCGGTGGTGTAGCTGATGAGCCCGCGGGGGTACTCCATCTTGTCCATGATGCTGTCGCAGGCGTCGATGCAGGCTGCGCAGCCGATGCATTCGATCTGCAGGCCGTCACGGATGTCGATGCCGGTGGGGCAGACCTGGACACACATGGTGCAGTCGATGCAGTCGCCCAGGCCCTGGGCCTTGTAGTCGGCGCCTTTCTTGCGCGGGCCACGGGCTTCGCCACGGCGTGGGTCGTAGGAAACGATCAGGGTGTCCTTGTCGAACATCACGCTCTGGAAGCGTGCATAGGGGCACATGTAGATGCACACCTGTTCCCGCAGCCAGCCGGCGTTGCCGTAGGTGGCCAGGGTGAAGAAGCCGACCCAGAAGTAGGACCAGCCATCGGCCTGGCCGGTGAAGAAGTCGATGACCAGTTCGCGGATCGGCGAGAAGTAGCCGACGAAGGTCATGCCGGTGACGAAGCCGATCAGCAGCCAGAGGCTGTGCTTGCTGAATTTGCGCAGGAACTTGTTGGCGCTCATGGGCGCCTTGTCCAGCTTGATGCGCTGGTTGCGATCGCCTTCGGTGACCTTTTCGCACCACATGAAGATCCAGGTCCAGACACTCTGCGGGCAGGTGTAGCCGCACCAGATGCGGCCGGCATAGACGGTAATGAAGAACAGGCCGAAGGCGGCGATGATCAACAGGCCCGAGAGCAGGATGAAGTCCTGGGGCCAGAACGTGGCGCCAAAGATGAAGAATTTGCGTTCCGGCAGGTTCCACCAGACAGCCTGGTGGCCGCCCCAGTTGAGCCACACGGTACCGAAGTACAGAAGGAACAATCCGGCGCCGCCAAGCATGCGCAGATTGCGGAACAGGCCGGTGAAGGCGCGGGTGTAGATTTTTTCCCTGGAGGCGTAGAGATCGACGCTGTTGGTCGCGTTTTTGGCAGGCGGGGTAACGTCTTGTACGGGAATCTGGTTGCTCATCATTGCATCCCACGGCAGTGGAAAAATGCCTCGGTCGATGCGTGCCGACCGCGGTCAAAAGGGGTGTTGCAGTGGCGCAATGATACGCCTGTAGCTCTAACGCAAGGGTGCGACCTTTGGTCGCGTTGGGAGAAATCAACTGATGGTGTAATGACTTGAATCAATTGACTTGTGGATTATGGACCCTTTTGCACGTCGCGCCGTTCAATTCTTCCAGGGGGTGAGCAGGCGTACGCCGCAGGTCTCGAAGTCCGCCATATTGTCGAATCCTGGCTAGCGGGTTGCCGGAAAGGGGGATCCGCCGTCGAGCGTCAGCCGATGCCAGGCGCAAACAAAACGGCCCCGCCAATGTTGATTGGCGGGGCCGTTGAGTGTTGCTTTCAGGCGTCGGTTTTACTCGGCGTTGGCCTGCTTGTCACCGTGGGACAGGCTGTAGACATAAGCCGCCAGCAGGTGAACCTTGTCGTTGCCTTGCAGTTGTTCCTGCGCTGGCATCACGCCTTGACGGCCGTAACGAATGGTCTGCTGCAGTTGGGCGAAGCTCGAACCGTAGATGAAGGCTGCCGGGTGAGTCAGGTTAGGCGCGCCCATGGCAGGGGTGCCTTTGCCTTCCGGACCGTGGCATACCGCACAGTTGGCGGCGAACAGCTTCTGGCCGTTGACCGGGTCGGCCTTCAGGCCTTCCGGCAACTTGCGGCCGTCGAGGTTGGTCAGGACATAGGCGGCAACGTCACTGACGCCTTGTTCCTTGATCACGTCCAGCCAGGCCGGCATCACCGCGTGGCGACCGCCCATGATGGTGGTCTTGATGGTTTCCGGCTCGCCGCCCCAGCGCCAGTCGGCGTCGGTCAGGTTGGGAAAGCCATAGGCGCCCTTGGCGTCGGAACCGTGGCAGACCGAGCAGTTGGATGCGAACAGACGGCCACCCATTTTCAGGGCTTGCGGGTCCTTGGCCACTTCTTCGATAGGCATGGCGGCGTACTTGGCGAAGATCGGACCGAACTTGGCGTCCGACTTGGCCATTTCCTTTTCCCACTCGTGGACGCCGGTCCAGCCGGACTGGCCATTGGCGAACGGGGTCTGCTTCTCGTTATCGAGGTAGTTGTAGCCCGGCAAAACGCCTTTCCAGTTGCCCAGGCCCGGGTACAGCACCAGATAGCCCAGGGCGAAGACGATGGTGCCGACGAACAGCATGAACCACCATTTCGGCAGGGGGTTGTCGTACTCCTCGATCCCGTCGAAGGAGTGGCCGACCGTCTCGTCGGTCTGCTCGGCGCGCTGGCCCTTGCGGGTCGACAGCAGCAGCCAGGTCAGGGCGAAGATGGTACCCAGACTGAGGACTGTGACGTACAGACTCCAGAACGTAGTCATTCTTTGTTACTCCTAGAAGCTTGCTCGACGTGCTTGATGGCGTCGGGATCATCCGCGAACGGCAGCAAGGTTGCGTCTTCAAACTCGGACTTGCGCTTGGGGCTGAACACCCAGAGCGCCAAACCGATGAAGGCCACCATCACAACAAGGGTGCCCAGGCCACGAATCATCCCGATATCCATCTAGATCACCGTTTGCTTTTGATGATGGTGCCCAGGCCTTGCAGATAGGCCACCAGCGCGTCCATTTCGGTTTTGCCCTTCACGGCATCCTTGGCACCGGCGATGTCTTCGTCGGTGTAAGGGACGCCGAGCGTGCGCAAGACTTCCATTTTCTTCGCGGTGTCTTTGCCGTCGAGCTTGTTTTCTACGAGGAACGGATAAGCCGGCATCTTCGACTCGGGCACCACGTTGCGCGGGTTGTACAAGTGCGCACGCTGCCAGTCATCGGAGTAACGACCGCCCACTCGGGCCAGGTCCGGGCCGGTACGCTTGGAACCCCACAGGAAAGGGTGGTCCCAGACGCTCTCACCAGCCACCGAGTAGTGACCATAGCGTTCGGTTTCAGCGCGGAACGGACGGATCATCTGCGAGTGGCAGCCGACACAGCCGTTGGCGATGTAGACGTCGCGGCCTTCCAGTTCCAGCGCGGTGCGGGGCTTCATGCCTTCCACCGGCTTGTTGGTGACGTCCTGGAAGAACAGCGGGACGATCTGGGTCAGGCCGCCGATGCTGACGGCGATGACCATGAAGAAGGCCAGCAGGCCAATATTCTTCTCGACTACTTCGTGCTTCATCAGTGAGCTCCAACTACAGCGATCTGAGCAGCGGCTTCAGCTTCAGCCGGGTTCGAGGCGCGAACGGTACGGAACACGTTGTACGCCATGATCAGCATGCCGGTGGCGAAGAACGCACCGCCCAGAGCACGGACGATAAAGCCCGGGTGGCTGGCTTGCAGCGCTTCGACGAAGGAGTAGGTGAGGGTGCCGTCATCGTTGATTGCACGCCACATCAGGCCCTGGGTGATGCCGTTGACCCACATCGAGGCGATGTAGAGCACGGTACCGATGGTAGCCAGCCAGAAGTGGGTGTTGATCAGGCCGATGCTGTGCATCTGCTGACGACCGAAGACTTTCGGGATCAGGTGGTACAGGGCGCCGATGGAGATCATCGCTACCCAGCCCAGAGCGCCGGCGTGTACGTGGCCGATGGTCCAGTCGGTGTAGTGCGAGAGCGAGTTGACGGTCTTGATCGCCATCATCGGACCTTCGAAGGTCGACATGCCGTAGAACGCCAGCGATACCACCAGAAACCGCAGGATCGGGTCGGTGCGCAGCTTATGCCAGGCGCCCGAGAGGGTCATCATGCCGTTGATCATGCCGCCCCAGCTTGGCGCCAGCAGGATGATCGACATGGCCATGCCCAGGGACTGGGCCCAGTCCGGAAGCGCGGTGTAGTGCAGGTGGTGCGGACCGGCCCAGATGTACAGGGTGATCAGCGCCCAGAAGTGCACGATGGACAGGCGATAGGAATAGATCGGACGCTCGGCCTGCTTAGGTACGAAGTAGTACATCATCCCCAGGAAGCCGGTGGTCAGGAAGAAGCCCACGGCGTTGTGGCCGTACCACCACTGGATCATCGCGTCAGTTGCACCGGCGTAGGCCGAGTAGGACTTGAAGAAGCTGACCGGCAGGGAAGCGTGGTTGACGATGTGCAGCATCGCGGTCACCACGATGAAGGCACCGTAGAACCAGTTGCCGACATAGATGTGCTTGGTCTTGCGCTTGGTGATGGTGCCAAAGAACACCAGGCCGTAGGTGACCCAGACGATCGCCAGCAGGATAGCCAGGGGCCATTCCAGTTCGGCGTATTCCTTGGTGGTGGTGTAACCCAGGGGCAGGGTCACGATCGCGCCGACGATCACCGCTTGCCAGCCCCAGAAGGTGAAGGCCGCGAGGCTGTCGGAAATCAGTCGCGTCTGGCAGGTTCGCTGCACGACATAGTAAGAGGTGGCAAACAATGCACATCCACCGAAGGCGAAGATCACCAGGTTGGTGTGCAGCGGGCGCAGGCGTCCAAACGTCGTCCACGGCAGACCGAAGTTCAACTCCGGCCATACCAGTTGTGAGGCGATGAAGACACCGAGCCCCATGCCAAGGATCCCCCAGACCACCGTCATGATGGCGAACTGGCGGACTACCTTATAGTTATAAGCAGTCGGACTGATTGCTGTGCTCATTCTAAGGTTCCACGGTTTGGGTGTTTTATTAGGGATAAAAATCGGTCGCAAGTATGGAGAAAGCAGGGGGTCATTGCAACGCGCTATGACCTGGGTCAATGCGTTCCATGCCTGATTCTGCGGCCTTTCCCTATGCCGAGTAGGGACAAAAAATTGCCCTCGGACAAGCTGTCGCCATGGACAGGAAACGGGGGGTGTCAGGTCGGTTGTAACCGGGTGTGTGGAAGCTGATGGATCAGCTGACAGGCGGTAAGAGAGTCGACAGCCGGTATAAACCAGCCTTTGCGGCCTGTCATCGAGCAGAAGCTTCGAACGTCACGGATACCGTTGGCCTGTGACCAGCCCGTGCCAGTCCCCATCGGGGCAAGCTTAGACCTGAATCAGATGAGTGCAAACGCGCTGCGGGAGAGGGTGCGACACTTGGTCGCAAAGGAGCGGGAAGTTGAACCACGAGCGGCAAGCTGCAAGTCGGGAACCCGCAGCTTGCCGTGACTCGTCTTACTGGGTGTTTTCAGCCTGTGGCTTGTTGCCGTGGGAGAGGCTGTAAACGTAGGCGGCCAGCAGTTGCACCTTGTCATTGCCGAGCAGTTCGCTCTGCGCTGGCATGTGGCCCTGGCGACCATGACGGATGGTCTGTTGCAGTTGGGCCAGGCTGGTACCGTAGATGAAGCCGGCGGGCTGGGTCAGGTCGGGCGCGCCCATGATCTGGGTGCCTTTGCCGTCAGCGCCGTGGCAGGCTACGCAGGTGGTGCTGAACGCTTGCTGTCCGGCTACCAGGTCGGCATCGCTGTCGGCTGGCAGGGGCAGGCCGGCCAGGTCGTGGCGAACGTAAGCTGCCACGTTCTTCACGCCTGCTTCCTTGAGCACTTCGCCCCAGGCTGGCATGGCCGCCATGCGGCCGCCCATGATGGTGGCCTTGATGGTGTCGGCGCTGCCGCCCCACCGCCAGTTGTCGTCCGCCAGGTTCGGGAAGCCGAAGGCACCCTTGGCGTCGGAACCGTGGCAGACCGAGCAGTTGGAGGCGAACAGGCGTCCACCCATTTTCAGCGCTTGCGGGTCCTTGGCCACTTCTTCCACCGGCATGGCCGCGAATTTGGCGAAGATCGGACCAAACTTCACGTCCGCCTTGGCCATCTCCTTTTCCCATTCCTTGGTCTGGGTCCAGCCGTCTTCATAGCCCGGCAGGATGCCTTTCCAGTTGCCCAGACCCGGGTAGAGGATCAGGTAGCCAACGGAAAACACCAGGGTCCCGGCGAACAGCAGGAACCACCATTGCGGCAGGGGGTTGTCGTACTCCTCGATGCCATCGAAGGCGTGGCCCATGGTCTGGTCGACACTGCCCTTGGTCTCGCCCTTGCGGGTGCCGACCAGCAGCCAGGTCAGGCCGATCAGGCTGCCAATGGTCAGTACGCAGATCCACGTACTCCAGAAGGTGGTCATGGCCGAATGCTCCTTGTTGCAGGCTCTTGAGGTTGAGCGTCATCAGTTGTGTTACCGGCCGGTGCCGTGCCCGGCATCGGGTCATCGGCGAAGGGCAGCAGGCGGGCCTGGGCAAACTCGGGATTGCGCTTTGAGTTGAACACCCAGATCGACAGGCCGATGAAGGCGATCATCACCACCAGGGTCCCGAGGCCGCGGATCATGCCGCTATCGAGTTCAAAACCCATGGCTCACCTCTTGCTCTTGATCGCAGTGCCAAGCACTTGCAGGTAGGAGACCAGGGCGTCCATTTCGGTCTTGCCCTTGAGCGTGGCGGTGGCGCCGGCGATGTCTTCGTCGGTGTACGGCACGCCCAGGGTGCGCATGACCTTGAGCTTGGTTTCGGTGTGGCTGCTGTCCACCGGTGCGGTCACCAGCCATGGGTAGGCCGGCATCTTCGACTCGGGCACCACGTTGCGCGGGTTGTACAAGTGCGCACGGTGCCAGTCATCGGAGTAGCGACCGCCCACCCGGGCCAGGTCCGGACCGGTACGCTTGGAACCCCACAGGAACGGGTGGTCCCAGACGCTTTCACCGGCCACCGAGTAGTGACCATAACGCTCGGTCTCGGCGCGGAACGGACGGATCATCTGCGAGTGGCACTGTACACAGCCTTCGCGGATGTAGATGTCGCGGCCTTCCAGCTGCAGGGCGGTGTAGGGCTTCATGCCTTCCACCGGCTTGTTGGTGACGTCCTGGAAGAACAGCGGGACGATCTGGGTCAGACCGCCGATGCTCACCGCGAAGACCATCAGCAGCATCAGCAGGCCGACGTTTTTCTCAATCGTTTCGTGTTTCATGGCGGACTCCTCAGGCCATCTGCGCAGCGGCGTTGACTTCGGCTGGCACTGCGGCACGCACGGTGCGCCAGGTGTTGTAAGCCATCAGGAACATGCCGCTGAGGAAGATCGCACCACCCACCAGTCGCACGATGAAGCCTGGGTGGCTGGCCACCAGGGTTTCGACGAAGGAGTAGGTGAGGGTGCCGTCCTCGTTGACCGCACGCCACATCAGGCCCTGGGCGATACCGTTGACCCACATCGAAGCGATGTAGAGCACGGTGCCGATGGTAGCCAGCCAGAAGTGGGTGTTGATCAGGCCGGTGCTGTACATCTGCTCGCGGCCGAAGACTTTCGGGATCAGGTGGTACAGCGCGCCGATGGAGATCATCGCTACCCAGCCGAGGGCGCCGGCGTGTACGTGGCCGATGGTCCAGTCGGTGTAGTGGGAGAGGGCGTTGACGGTCTTGATCGCCATCATCGGACCTTCGAAGGTCGACATGCCGTAGAACGCCAGGGATACCACCAGGAACCGCAGGATCGGGTCGCTGCGCAGCTTATGCCAGGCGCCCGAGAGGGTCATCATGCCGTTGATCATGCCGCCCCAGCTTGGTGCCAGCAGAACAAGCGACATCACCATCCCTAAGGACTGAGCCCAGTCCGGCAGCGCGGTGTAGTGCAGGTGGTGCGGACCGGCCCAGATGTACAGGGTGATCAGTGCCCAGAAGTGCACAATCGACAGGCGATAGGAGTACACCGGGCGCTCGGCCTGCTTGGGTACGAAGTAGTACATCATCCCCAGGAAGCCCGCGGTCAGGAAGAAGCCCACGGCGTTGTGGCCGTACCACCATTGCACCATCGCATCGGTCGCACCGGCATACACCGAGTAGGACTTGGTGAAGCTGACCGGCAGTTCCAGGTTGTTGACGATGTGCAGGATGGCCACGGTGATGATGAACGCGCCGAAGAACCAGTTACCCACATAGATGTGCTTGGTCTTGCGCTGCATCAGGGTGCCGAAGAACACGATGGCGTAGGCCACCCAGACAATGGTGATCAGAATATCGATCGGCCATTCCAGTTCGGCGTATTCCTTGGAGCTGGTGTAGCCCAGTGGCAGGCTGATGGCCGCCAGGAGGATCACCAGTTGCCAGCCCCAGAAGCAGAACGCGGCGATTTTCGGCGCGAACAGCGTGGTCTGGCAGGTGCGTTGCACCGAGTAGAACGAGCTGGCAAACAGCGCACAGCCGCCGAAGGCGAAGATCACCGCGTTGGTGTGCAATGGCCGCAGACGGCCGAAGCTGGTCCACGGTAAGTCGAAGTTGAGTTCGGGCCAGACCAACTGGGCAGCGAGAAAAACCCCGAGCCCCATGCCGACGATGCCCCACACCACCGTCATAATGGCGAATTGGCGGACCACCTTGTAGTTGTAGGCGGTACTGATAGAAGTGTTCATGGTTCCCCATCCACGGTTCAGTTGAAGTGAAAGCGACTGCGCACGGCAAGGCGCGCTCACTTCGTCTGGAGTTATAGGCAGACTAAAAGCGAGGCAAGCATGAGCAATGAGCACAAGGCCAGTATTGACGGGGGTCAATGGGCGCAGTGTGTGCGGGAGCGGGGCTGGTTGTGGGATGTCGCGCAGGGCGTCGAGGTGCAGTCGGCGCCGACCCTGATCCTCGCCCATGGCGCCGGCGCGCCCATGGACAGTGGGTTCATGAATGATATTGCTGTACGCCTTGCGGGGCATGGGGTGAACGTCTTGCGCTTCGAGTTTCCCTACATGGCCCAGCGGCGCCTGGATGGCGGCAAACGTCCGCCCAACCCGGCGCCCAGGCTGCTGGAATGCTGGCGCGAGGTGCATGCCCTGGTGCGACCTTATGTCACTGGGGTGTTGGCGGTGGGCGGCAAGTCCATGGGCGGGCGCATGGCCAGTTTGCTGGCCGATGAACTGCAGGCCGATGCATTGGTGTGCCTGGGCTATCCGTTCTATGCCGCCGGCAAACCGGAAAAACCGCGGGTGGCGCATCTGGCCGATCTGTCAGTGTCGAGCCTGATCGTGCAGGGCGAGCGTGACGCCCTGGGCAATCGCCAGGCGGTCGAGGCCTACACATTGGCACCCAGTATCGAGTTGTACTGGCTGGCGGCCGCTGATCACGATCTCAAGCCCCTGAAGGCCTCGGGTTTCAGCCATGAGCAGCATCTGGAATCTGCGGCGCTCAAGGTTGCTGCCTTCCTGAAAGCGCTGAGCTGAACCTGCCGGAGCGAGCTTGCTCGCGAAGCGTTCGCCCGGCCTTCGAATTTGGAGCGCGGTGAAGATTTATCGCGAGCAAGCTCGCTCCTACGGTTGTCGGGTGGATTTGCGGGCATAAAAAAACCGGAAGCCTTGGCTTCCGGTTTTTTGTTGCCGGCCCTAGGGGGGGCTTAGCGGTTGAAGCGCTCCACCAGCGAGTACTGGGTGTGTGCGGTGCGGGTCAACGCTTCGCTGAGCTCGGCCGAATGCTGGGCCTGCTCCGAAGTCTGGTCCGCCAGTTGCGCGATGGTGCTGATGTTGCGGCTGATCTCTTCGGCCACCGAGCTTTGCTCTTCGGTGGCGGCAGCGATCTGGGTGGTCATGTCGGTGATGTTGGCCACCGCTTCGCTGATGCCCACCAGTGCCTGGTCGGCTTCCAGAACCCGGGCCACGCCTTCTTCGGCCTGACGATGACCGGCGTCCATGGTCTGAACGGCGGTGGCGGCGGTCTGCTGCAGCTTGGCGATCAGGGTATGGATCTGCCCGGTGGACTCACTGGTGCGCTGTGCCAACTGACGCACCTCGTCGGCCACCACGGCAAAGCCGCGGCCCATTTCACCGGCGCGGGCGGCTTCGATGGCTGCGTTCAGGGCCAGCAGGTTGGTCTGGTCGGCAATGCCCTTGATCACGTCGACAACGCCGCCGATCTCGTCACTGTCCTTGGCCAGTTGGGTTACCGTCAACCCGGTTTCGCCCACCACCACCGACAGGCGCTGGATGGCTTCGCGGGTTTCCCCGGCGATATCGCGGCCACGGCCGGTCAGGCGATTGGCTTCCTGGGTTGCGTCGGCGGTGCGTTGCACGTGGCTGGCCACTTCTTGGGTGGTGGCGGCCATCTGGTTGACCGCGGTGGCCACCTGCTCGGTTTCGACCCGTTGGCGCTCCAGGCCGCTGGAGCTGTTGTGGGCCAGGGTGTCGGACTGGCGGGCTTGCTCGTTGAGGTGCTCGGCCGTGTCCTGCAGGCGGGTCAGGCAGGTCTTCAGGCGCGCTTCCTGGCTCAGGATCGACATCTCCAGGCGGGCCTGGGCGCCGCGGCTGTCGGTATACATCTGAGCGATCAGCGGGTCGGAGGTGGTCTGCTCGGCCAGGCGCAGCAGGCGCTTGAGGCCGCGCTGCTGCCAGCTCAGGCCCAGCAGGCCCAGGGGCACCGAGAGCGCGGCGGCCAGGGCGAAGCCCCAGTGGGAATTGAGCCAGGCACCGATCATGAAGCTCAGCTGGCTGACCAGGATGAACGGCAGCCAGTCCTGCAGCACCGGCAGCCACTTGTCACGCTTGGGAATGGCCGACTTGCCAGAGTTGATGCGCTGGTAGAGGGCTTCGGCGCGGCGCACTTGTTCGGCGGTGGGCTTGACCCGGACCGACTCGTAACCTACCACCTGGCTGCCTTCGAAAACCGGTGTCACATAGGCGTTGACCCAGTAGTGGTCGCCGGTCTTGCAGCGGTTCTTGACAATGCCCATCCATGGCAAGCCTTGTTTCAAGGTGCCCCACATGTGCGCGAACACCGCCGCCGGCACATCAGGGTGACGTACCAGGTTGTGCGGTGCGCGAACCAGTTCTTCACGGGAGAACCCACTGATCTCGACAAAGGCGTCGTTGCAGTAGGTGATCACGCCTTTGGCGTCGGTGGTGGAAATCAATCGTTGCTGAGCGGGGAAGGTACGTTCGCGCTGGGTAACGGGTTGGTTATTACGCATGAGTTTTCAATCCGCAAGGCTTTCATCGATTATCGGCAGGTTCCCGGAATAGTTGAAGGGAATTTCTCTAAATGTCCGGTGACGGTTTGCGAGCTTTTTGCACGTCGTAATATCCCGATGCGCGCGAAATCCGAGCGAAAAGCAATAAAGATCAATGACACGATTTGTAAGGCAGTGTGTCTTAATCTTCAATTAAGTGAGCCGTTGTGAATGGTAGGTCAGTTTTTATCCATCTGAATACGGGTAGCTGCGCGGGTATAGATCCGGCTTTTCCTAGACAAAAATTACCATCCAGTGAAGAATATGCTCCTATTTTTGTAAGAAAAGTGACTTGCTTTTCTTCATGTCCAGCATTTTCTCGGTTAGGTTTGTCTAGGGTCAGCTAGGCTCTAAGTCGCCTCCTTCGAGCCCGCAGTATTTATGTTGGTGAGTTTTTGGCCTGATAAATGATGTGATATTTAGTAAAGGAGTACAGCGTGACACTCGTTCCAGTCATTATTTGTGGCGGTTCAGGCAGCCGTCTATGGCCTGTTTCACGTACTGCTCATCCCAAGCCGTTTATCGAATTGCCCGATGGTGGCAATTTGATTCGAAAAACATACAGTCGCGCCTTGGCGTTAAATGACGTAACAGAAGTATTGACGATCACAAACCGTGATCTCTACTTCAAAACCCTTGATGAATATGTTGCCACTGCGCCGAACTACACCAACTTGGGTTTCGTACTCGAGCCTTTTGGCCGCAACACCGCTGCTGCGGTCGCATTGGCGGCGCAGGAGGTGGCCCGAACTCACGGCCCTGACGCGATTATGCTGGTGTTGCCGGCGGACCACCTGATCGACAATCAGGCGGCGTTCGCTGCAGCAGTCGAGTCTGCATCGCAGCAGGCCCGGGACGGCTGGCTGGTGACTTTTGGGGTGAAGCCCGAATATCCGGAAACTGGCTACGGGTACATTCAAAAAGATACCGACGCGTCATTAGTCAACGGCTTCAAGGTCAAGCGTTTCGTCGAAAAACCGGATTTGGATACTGCGAGAGACTACCTGGCGTCCGGTGAGTATTACTGGAACTCCGGGATGTTCTGTTTCCGTGCGGGCACACTTATTGAAGAAATGGCGCTCTGTGCGCCGGATGTCGCCAGCGCCGTAGATCTGTGCCTTGCTGGTTCCGGTGTGATGCAAGGCAGCAGCCATCGCAGCCTGCATCTGGAGCCGGAAAGCTTTGCCAAAGTACCGGACATTTCCCTCGATTTCGCACTGATGGAACGCTCAAACAAAGTGGCGACCATACCTTGTGATATTGGCTGGAGTGACATTGGCTCTTGGAAGGCCATGAGTGAACTCTCGCCAGCGGACGAGCAAGGCAACCGTATCGAAGGCGAAGCCATCCTTCATGCCTCCACCAACAACTACGTGCGCAGCCAGCGTCGACTGGCCGCGTTAGTTGGGGTTGAAAACCTGATCATTGTCGATACGCCGGATGCTTTGTTGGTCGCGCACAAAGACCATGCCCAAGACATCAAGGTGATCACTGCGCAGTTGAAGAAAAACGGTCATTGCTCGCACTTGGACCACACTACGGTGCAGCGTCCCTGGGGGGCTTACACTACCTTGGAAGAGGGCACGCGCTTCAAGATCAAGCGCATTGTCGTAAAACCTCAAGGCTCGTTGTCGCTCCAAATGCATCACCATCGCAGTGAGCACTGGATTGTGGTCAGTGGTATGGCATTGGTTGTTAACGACCAACAACGATTCTTGCTCAATACCAATGAGTCCACGTATATACGTGCTGGGCACACGCATCGTCTGCAAAACCCGGGGATGATTGACTTGGTATTAATTGAGGTGCAGTGCGGCGATTACCTAGGGGAAGATGATATTGTCAGGTTCGAGGATAGCTACGGTCGAGCTGAAGGCAGTAGGTAATCCGCTAATCATTAGCCCGAGTCAAATCGGGCTGGTGTTTCATTGCGTGTTCAGCAGATCCTGATAGACCTCGATGTGGGCTCGTGTCATTTGCTCCCCCGTGAATAGCAGGTTGTAACGACTCTGCGCCTTTTCGCCCATTACCAATGCTTCTTGCGGGTCGTCCCAAAGGTGTTGCATCGCTTGGCGAAGCGCTGTCGGGTGCTCTGGTGGGACTACCAGCCCGGTTTCGCCGGCAATGTTGATGTACGTAGTGCCTGTACCAATCTCGCACGAGATCATCGGCTTTCCATACATTGCCCCCTCCAGTAGTGACACTCCGAACGCTTCGGAACGAAGGTGCGAGGGGAATACGATGGCTGTTGAAAGTTGAATTAGCGCGACTTTGTCTGCTTCTGGAAGACGGCCCAAAAAGTGGACGTTTTGAAGCCCCATACTTTTTGCTTGCGCCATGAGTTCTTGTTTTTTTGGTCCATCTCCTACGATGACCATAGGGTATCCAGTGCCTTGGAGAGCTTCCATCAATGTGTGAAGCCCTTTGTAGTAGCGCAATACGCCAACAAACAGGAAGAACCGCTCGCTCATTTCTTCCGCCCAGCGTGTCGTTAGAGCAGTGGAGGGGATTGGGTAGCTTTCCTTGTTGAGACCTATAGGAATAATTGTGGTTTTGTCATGAAATGTAGAAAGCTCAGCACTTGATTCTAGGTAGTTGGGGGATGAGACAATGATCCGGTTGACGCTACGCAGAAATATATTTTGGAGTGGGCGGTAGAGCTTTAAGAGAAATTTCTGGTTGATGATGTCAGAGTGGTATGAAACAACGCTGGGTTTTCCGGTACAACTGGCAAAGTGGATCAAGTCCATGAATGGCCATGGAAAATGGTAGTGAATGATATCCGCATTCCGCGCAAGTTCTTTAAACTTCGAATAAACCTCTAACGAAAAGCCTGTTGAGGCAATATTAAGGTTTTCTTTAACGCGATGAACCCGATAACCGTTCATTTCTATTGTGGCTGGAATTGGGTTGGGGGATAGTGTAAGGACTTCGCAGGTCGCCCCCATACGATGAGACTGCTGACAAATTTGATCAATCACTTGCTCTATGCCGCCCATGGTGTCAGGAAGGGCGGTTTTAAAAAAATGCAGAATGCGCATGGTAACTTCCGGCTATGGAAAGATGGATTTGAGCCAGACGGCGTAGGGCTGAAAAAGCCACCACTTTAAGGGAACGCTACCGTGATACTTACGCACCACCGCCATAGCTTCCTGATAATGGCGGCGGCGCAAAGTTTTTGTTTTGGTCGCTTCATGTTCTCGATTGACCGCTACAAACGCGTCGATATATTTGAGAGGGCCCACTATTTTGAAGAGTCGCCACCAAAGATCGTAGTCCATAGCCATATGCAAGGTGGGGTTCACGCCGCCAATATTCAGCCATGCGGATCGTCGAATCAGCGTCGCTGGTTGGGAAATAATGCAGCGAAGCGCTAGCCTGCGCTCGCTGAACGGCTCAACCCAAACCGGTTTGCGTTTTCCGGTATTTTGAATAACGTTCCAGCATTTCCCATAAACGGCTGAGGCCTCAGGTGCTGTTTCAATGGCACTGATCAGTCGTTTTAGTCCGTCCGGCTCGAACCAGTCATCGCTATTCAGCCAGCAGACATACGGTGCTTTACCTTGAAGGATACCTTCGTTGATAGCAGCTGCTTGGCCTTTATCTGGACAGCTGCGCCAACCAGCTAGCTTGTGTTCCCATTTACGGATGATTTCCACCGAGTTATCGGTGGAACCACCATCCAGAACAAACACCTCCACAGGGACATTTTGTTCAAATATTGACCTTAAGGCGTCGTCGAGATAACGCCCTTGATTGAAGGAGGGGACTGTAATCGTAACCAAGGGTTGATGCATTCAGTGGCGATCCAGACGGCTGAGAAAATCTTGGTAGGTCAATGCTATACCTTCACGCAGTTGCGTTTTGGCAGCCCATCCCAAGTTCTTTAGGCGAGTGATGTCGAGTAGTTTACGGGGTGTACCGTCAGGCTGGCTCTGGTCGTATACGATCTGCCCGTTATACCCGACCACCTCCATGATTAACTTTGCTAGTTCGCGGATGGATAGATCACTGCCCATTCCAACATTGAATAGTCCGCTGTCAACGTTGGATTCCATCAAGTGTAGACAAGCATCGGCCATGTCTTCGACGAAAAGGAACTCGCGCTTTGGCTTTCCCGAACCCCAAACTATTAACTCTGATGCGCCGCTAATTTTTGCTTCATGGGCTTTGCTAATCAGTGCCGGCAGCACATGACAGTTTTCCAGGTTGTAGCTGTCATTGGGGCCATAAAGATTTGACGGCATAACGGCTATGAACTTTGCACCGTATTCGCGGTGGTAGTTCTCGCACATCTTTACACCCATGATCTTGGCGAGGGCGTACGGTTCATTGGTTTGTTCCAGCGGTCCGGTCAACAGGTGGTCTTCGTGGATCGGCTGGGGGCAGTCCCGCGGGTATATGCAACTGGAGCCCAAAAAAAGAAGCCGTTCGACGCCATGTTTCCAAGCGCTGTGAATTACGTTCGCCTCTATCATCAGGTTTTGATATATAAATTCAGCTCTAAAGTTGTTATTGGCTTTGATTCCGCCTACCTTGCCGGCTGCTAAGTACACAATCTCAGGTTTTTCTGTTGCGAAAAAAGCATCGACAGCAGCCTGTTGAGTCAAATCAAGTTCAGCATGCGAACGGGTGACGAAATTGCTGAATCCAGCGGCGGATAGCCGCCGCTGGATCGCAGAGCCAGCCATACCGGCATGGCCTGCGATGTATATTTTGGCGCGTTTATCCACCTAACTATTACTCGTGGTAATCGTAAACGGAGTAGCCGTGCTTTTTTACCAACTCATCACGGGTCGCTGACTTGAGGTCCTCGGTCATCATTTCATTGACCAGCTCCTCAAAGGTGATTTTAGGCGTCCATCCCAGTTTCTGCTTCGCTTTGGTTGGGTCGCCTAGCAATGTTTCCACCTCGGTTGGACGGAAGTACCGCGGATCCACGGAAACTATGCATTTACCGGTTGCGTCGTAGCCTTTCTCATCGACGCCCTCACCTTTCCAGGTAATGTCGATTTCGGCGTGTTTCGCTGCCGCGTTGACGAAGTCGCGAACGCTGTATTGCTTGCCGGTTGCAATAACGAAGTCTTCCGGAGTTTCTTGCTGCAGCATCAGCCATTGCATCTCGACGTAGTCTTTCGCATGGCCCCAGTCGCGCAGTGCATCAAGGTTGCCCAGATACAGACAGTCTTGCAGGCCCAGCTTGATGCGTGCGAGTGCACGGGTAATCTTGCGAGTGACGAAGGTCTCGCCGCGCACCGGGCTTTCGTGGTTGAAGAGAATGCCGTTACAGGCATAGATACCGTACGCTTCCCGGTAGTTGACGGTAATCCAGTATGCGTACAGCTTTGCTACTGCGTAAGGCGAGCGTGGGTAGAAAGGTGTGCTCTCCTTCTGTGGAGTTTCCTGCACCAAGCCGTACAGCTCGGAGGTTGAAGCCTGATAGAAGCGGGTCTTCTTCTCGAGCCCCAGGATCCTGATCGCCTCAAGGATCCGCAAGGCACCCAGCGCGTCTGAGTTGGCAGTGTACTCTGGCTCTTCGAACGAGACCGCAACGTGGGACTGCGCAGCCAGGTTATAGATTTCGTCGGGTTGTATTTGTTTGATGATGCGGATCAGGCCGGTCGAATCGGTCATGTCGCCATAGTGCAGGACCAAGCGACGATCTGACTCATGGGGGTCTTGGTAAAGGTGATCGATACGGTCGGTATTGAAGGATGATGCCCGGCGCTTTATACCGTGCACTTCGTAACCTTTTTCGAGAAGCAACTCGGCCAGGTAGGATCCGTCTTGACCTGTTACTCCAGTAATAAGCGCAACTTTTTTCATATGCTTCTCTTAACGTATTTGATTCAAAAAATCTTCTTTAGGTACGTAAGCGGGTAGATAGTTCCGCATGATCAATTTGCTCGATCCGGGCCCAAATCACGATCGCCTATACTGCCTCAATGGGGCTGAATTCTCAATGTATCCTGGTAGCTTGTGACTTCTACGGTGTATGGGCAGGCGGCTTTAATTGCTTGTGGCTGAAAATCACGGCGAAGTTGGACATTTATCGCCAGAAAATCAGACATCTCCCTCATACCGCCACTGGAAATGCATTGGTTTTTTGAGAGCTCGTTATTGCCGAAGTACAAATTTTTTTGATCCAGAACGAATCACTTAATCCTCTCGATCGAGTTTGCCTGGCTTGATAGTCCTAATCGAAGAGTGGCACTTTGCCTCTTTTGCCTAGGGAGCATGTCTTGAAGCTGGCAGTGAGAGGGATGTGACGTTGAGTGACGCTATCGCAGCGACGCTTGGCAAGCACCAGCGTAGTATCACTCTGCAATATTCCTCGTTATCGATTAGGCACGAGGTTTCTCTTCGAAAGAAGAGTATAGGCAAACTGATCTGGCGAGTATCACAGACAGGTTTGTGATGGTTACGAAAAAAAGCAAAAGTTTTGCTAGATTGTTCACACGGTTGAAATATTAAAGTGAATTGATTCGAGTCATCAGAAGCGTTGCCGTGAACTGTCCTTGATATCGTTTATATATAGCGACAATAAATATAGGCGTATATACGCAAGTATGCCAAGATTTCTGTATTTAGTCTCTGCAGGCCCTGATCGAGAAGCTACACCTCCGATGCTGCCCCGCCACTGAGGCCCATTCCTTTGCCGCAGGTGCAAATTTAAAATGGTTGCCAGCTTTCGTCAGGCATAAGCCAGAAAGCATCATCAATCGCTGAAAATACTGGATGGGAGTCAAATGCTTCTTTTGGATTCAGAGCAGTCAAATTGCCTTTGGCGATGTCTTCGCGTACGAAAAAAGCATTGAAGCAGCAGGTTCCCACTGCGCAGAGTTCGTAGCCCTTGGGCTTCAGAAGGGTCGTCCAGGCGGTCAGGCTTGCTGCCCCTGATTGCTGCCATCTACGGTTGAATTGCTCTCGGTCACGCTGGACGACGCTGTGCCGTTCGCGAAAGCGCTTTTCAAACTCTACGACAATTACGCGAGGTCGGATGTCACGCAGGTTTTCCATGACTGCGAAGTCACCGCCATCGATGTCGATGATGAAGAGGTCGGGTTCCGGTTCCGGGTTGTTTGCCATAAGCAGGCCGTTGATATTTTCCGGGCTAATGGCTTGCTGAACGATCTTCGGCGAGTAGTATTCGGTTTCGCCCTCTCGAGTCCAATGGTAATGCCGCGTCGAAGCTGTGCGCGCGAAAAAGTAACGCATTCTGCTGCACTCAGTTGCATCGAGTTCAAAAATTGTTCCATGCCAGCCATGATTGACCAGCAAATTTGTCGACAGGTTTTCCGGAATCCCCACATCAGAATCGCTGCAGTTGCTGCCAATTTCGATGACATAGCGATTGGTGCAGCCAATATGTGTGAATAGGCGCAACAAGATTCCGTCTTCATCATTTTGCGAAAACGCACGAAACCCGCTTTCCACCAAGTCTGAAGGCTCAAGCACTCTTGGGGAGTTATGTTTCCACGTATGCATCAAGTGCTTTTGTTGGGCTGCGTCAGCATTGCTGACGAAATTGCGACGTAGTAGGGGGTTAAAACTTCCTACGTCCTCAGTCGAAAGGCCTTTGTTCAGAAGAATCGTTTCAAAGTGAATCTGACGCTCGCTCAAAGCCTTCAATTCTTGCAGGGCTTCTGCGAGCTGTTGGGACAGTGTATTGAGATCAGACATTTTGTTTTTCTTCCAATAAATCCACTGAGACAACCGGGTGCATATTGAAAATCCCGCCATAGAACGCTGCCAGCGGCGATTCTGTAACCTGCAGCTGTTCAACGTCATGCATCAGCAAGCTGTACTCTTCAAATTCGCTTCTAGAGAAACCTTTATTTGCAACACCCACCGAAAATGAATATTGACCCGCCTTTAGATTCAGATTGAGGTTGAATCTTACGAGGACCTGGGCGCCTTCTTCGCATGGCGCTTCGGGCATTTGCAAGGCAAAAGTGCTGGTCTCAAATATCGAGCGTCCCAAACGGTCCCTGACTATAAGGCCATAGGCAGGGCGCTCGAAGTCCTTGTTCAGCTTAACCACGTATCGAACGGTTAACTGAGTTTCGCTTTCAATGTGGGTGACAGGCTGGTTTTCGGCGTTCAGGAGGGCGAAGTCGATAAGTTCGGCGTCGCCGTTGGTCGTGATGGTTGTAGCTTTTGTCCACACCTTGGGGAGCTCAATCGCTTCGAGGCTCTCAGTTGCAGGAGCAATGCTCTGATCGATAGATACCTCGCCGCTACTCATGTCGGTTTTTTTGGCGACCAACCCTTGATACAAATCGATCACGTCTCGAGGTGCACCAAAACTGAGTGTTCGGCCATGGCTCAGTAGCAAAGCCTTGTTGCAAATGTGTTTGACCGTGTTGGCATCATGGGACACGAACAGTAACGTCCCCCCGCGTGCGCGAAAGCTTTCCAGGCGTTGGAAACACTTTTGCTGAAAGTAGGCATCGCCTACCGCCAACGCCTCATCAATAATCAAAATGTCGGGCTCGAACGCCGTCGAAACGGCGAAGGCGACACGCATTTGCATGCCACTGGAATACGATGAAACGGCTTGTTCGAAGTGCTCGCCAATATCAGCAAACGCCTCTATGTCGGGTATTTTTGCTTCGATTTCACGACGGCTGAAGCCCAGTAGTGCTCCGTTCATATAAACATTTTCGCGGCCGCTGAACTCAGGATTGAAGCCTGACCCCAGTTCAAGTAAAGCAGCTACACGACCGTTGATGCTCACCTTACCTGTAGTGGGGGTGAGGGTGCCGGTGATGATCTGCAAGAGAGTGCTTTTACCGCTGCCGTTCAGTCCGACGATTGCACAGGACTCGCCTTTGCGAACTTCAAGGAAAATTTCGCGAAGAGCCCAGAATTCCTTGAAGTAGTTACGACTTGGCCTGCGGAGCAGGCGACGCAACCTCGGGTAAACGAATTGCTTGAGTTGATCACGAGGGTGTTCGAATATTTCGAATCGCTTGGAAACGGCTTCCACACGAATTGCGAATTCATTAGAGGACATTCGCGAATCCTTTTCTGGTCTTCTGGAACCAGCCATATCCCGCCCAAGCAACGCTCAAGGCCACAACAGCATAAACTGCGAGGCCAGCGAAGTTAGGCATTGAACCACTGATTAGTATCGCTCGGGCTTGCTCGATAATGAAGGTGAGGGGATTGAGCATCAGCCAAGGTTGGATTTCGACGGGTAGAGCGGAAATGGGGTAAAAAACCGGAGAGGCGAACAGCAGCAAGGTCATAAGCAGGCCAATGGGGTGCGCGACATCGCGTAAATACACCCCAAGCGATGCAAGTATCCAGGCCAGGCCTAAAGACAGCACGATCAGCGGTGCTATCACCAGTGGCAGAAAAACGACTGTCCAGGGGATGGTGCCGTGAACCAGAAGTTGTGCGACCAACAATACGCCAATACTGACCAACGCGTGGAAGAAGGAGGTGCCCATGGCAATGATAGGGAGAATCTCCAGAGGGAAGACCACCTTCTTTACGTAACTTACGTTGCTCAAAATTAGCGTGGGGGCCCGAGTCAATGTCTCGGCAAACAAGCTGTGAACGATCATTCCGGTGAATAGCAGAATCGCAAACTCACCTTTGCTGCCAGGCTCGCCGGTTCCCCAACGAGCCTTGAACACGACTGAAAAGACCAGCGTGTAAATCACCAGCAACAGTATCGGGTTCGCGAATGACCACAGAATACCCATCATCGAACCTTTGTATCGTCCGATGACATCTCGTTTGGTCATTTGCTGGATCAGGTGCCAGTTTGACCAAACGCTTTTGATCAGTGACAACAGCGAGACGGGGGCGGGTGAGTGCGGGTTCATCTCAGCTTCCGCTTCAGTATTTCAAAGCGAGCCCTGAAGCCTTGGGTCTTGATCGCCTGGATCTGAGCCTTGACCCATGCCTTGTTAAGGAACAGCCGGGCGATGTGCTGCCGCGGCGACTCTACGACGACAGGGGCGGGTACTTCAGGCATGTAGAACCCTGCCGAAACCTTAAGTACTCCAGGATTGAAATCCTTGATTAGTTCGGTTTCTGCGGCCTCATCCCAAGTTCTTTCGGGGAACGACTGACGGATATCCAATGTGACGGTAGCAGGCAGCAGGTGCTTGATTTTACCGCTGATCATTGCCGCCAGTGGCCGCCCGTCAAGATAATGGAGTGCGATACCCAGGTCGGCAGGGAGCGACGCAGTCCTGAAAATGAAGCGGCCATATCCGGGTGGGCCGGCAGCGTCCACATGACCAAAGTCGATCAACTCGTGAACGGTATGCACAGGCGAGTGACCATCGTCCATGATCACCGCGGTTGCCGCGCAGTTCACTTGATCGTCGCTTTGCAAGGCGCCAGCTAGAACGGTCAGGTGGTTGAAGAACAGCTTTTCATTCGGTGCGACAAATATGATCGCGTCGGATTCCGCTGCGTCGTTTACCAGTTCCTGAAGAATTTCTCCTAGCGGACGTTTGCTCTTGATTCCAGGATGAATGCCGTACCTGTAGGCTTCAACTTCCTTTATCTGAATCGGGATAGGCGAGGCGCTGAGGATTCTTGAAATTTCCGGTTTCAGGCTGCCAGCGATTACCTTATCGATGACCAGCGTGGCGGTGAAGTTTCTGTAATCCTGATGGCGGACGCTTTCGACGTGTGCTTTCAGAGCCGCAGTAGAGTACTCGGGCATCAAGAGGTTTAGGCTGATATGTGTTTTTTCGCCTTCGGTCCCAAGATGTCGTGTGACTAATTGTTGCTTACGCTCCTTCAAGCCACTGTACAGTTCCTTCAAGCTGCCGATCAGCGAGTAATGGCTGTTGAAGATAGCCTGTGCCTTTTTGATCTTGGCCATGGCCTCTTCGGGATTGCTTTTTATCCAGCTGAGGTGGGCTGTGATATCGCCGTAGATCTGCTCCATCGGAGACCGGCTGTCGATATAAAGAAGTGAATCGCCAAAGAATTTTTGCGCGAAAGGATTCTCGTCGCAGATGACAAGGGTGCCAGCAGCAATGGTTTCGAACAGACGGTTCGACATCATTTCCGAGTCGCGGTGGGCCTGGGAGGACAGTACCAGTGCCGCCCCCGCTTTGGCGATCTCGTTGATCATGGAGTTTCCGTCGAACGGAATCTCTCGAACGTAGCTCTGATAACCTTCCCAGACACGCACGCCCTGAAAAATGGTTGGGCCGTAGATTTTCAGCAGACCGGTAGGGTCGAGTCGCTTGAGCACTTCCTGCTGGCGCGATTGACGACTGCTGACGATCGCTTCCCAGTTAATACCGGCGTAGAACAGTTTGCCGTCACCCAGAGATGGTTCATGTACGATCTGGGGGGTGGAGTGGTACAGCTTGAAGTGTGCGGGTAAGTGCGTCGTAGCGCCACGTACCATTCGGGCCACATGGTCATCAGCGGCAATGGAGCTGCAACTGAGGAAGTCATCGTGCGTGGTCAGGTTGCGCGAGCAACGTTGATAGCCCCACTCATGGTAGAACTTCAGCGGGTTCCAGAGTGCGACAAAGGAAAACGCGTCGTAGCGCTTTGGGGTGTCGTAGTGGAGGTGAATCACAAAATCGACATTCGCCTTGGACGCTTTTATGTCCGGAGCGGAGACGAAGCCGCCATCGGCGAGGATTTCAACGCATTCAACCCCAATGGCTTTGGCTGCCAGCTTTAGACGTGCGATGCACTCATCTTCTGCGGTTTTAATACCTGGCCAAAGTTTTACAACTCCGAAGCGACCAAATAAACCCTCGGGCAGAGGGAAATCATTGTTCATTACATTGGATCCAAATGTAGGAAATTAAAAGATGACGGTTCGCCTGCGGTGCTTGCATCAGATGTCGATACGTGCGTCCGGGGTCGGCGACTCAAGCAAGTTCAAGAAGTCCTCGTAGGCGCTTTTGAGCCCTGTTTTTTCATCAATTTTAGGTTTCCATCCAAGCGCTCTAATCTTGCTGCTATCCAGTAGCTTGCGGATAGTGCCATTTGGTTTGTTCGTGTCGTAAACGATTTTTCCCTCATAGCCGACGACCTCCGCAATCATCGCAGCAAGGTCGGCGATGGCGATATCGTGATTACAGCCGATGTTGTAGAGGTCGTCAGTGGTTGGCGCGAGCATTACGCACTTCATTGCGTCGGCAAGGTCGTCAACATGCAGGAGTTCGCGTCGTGGAGTGCCATCGCCCCAAACGACGAACTCTTTCTGCTGCAGGACTTTGGCCGCATGCGTACGACGGAGAATTCCCGCAACGACATGGCTGTGTTGAGAGTGGTAATTGTCGCCGGGGCCATAAAGATTTGGCGGGATAACGGAGACGAAGTCACAGCCATATTGTTTGCGGTAGGCCCGGCACATTTCAATGCCAGCAATTTTGCTGACAGCGTACGCGCGGATACTATCTTCCAAAGGTCCAGTGAGTAGCGTCTCTTCGGTAATAGGTTGTGCTGCATTTTTGGGATAGGTGCAGTTGGTGGCGACAAAGAGTAATTTTTTGGTCCCGAACTTGTGAGCGCCAGAGATGACGTTCGTTTGAATCATCAAGTTGTCGTAAATGAAAGATGCAGGCAGCGTTGCGTTGGCATGAATACCGCCGACCTTGGCGCCGACATGAAAGATATAGTCCGGGCGGTGCTCTGCCATCCAATCGTATACAGCAGCCTGGTTGGTAAGATCCAAATCGGCCCTAGACGTCAGCAGTAGTTGGGCATCCTCGTCTTTAAAGTTCCGGACTACAGCAGAGCCAAGCATTCCTTTGTGCCCTGTAATCCAAACTTTTTTTCCGGCGAAGTGTGGTACGGAACCCTGTACTGATGCCTTGACGCTTGTTGCAGACATTTGATCATCCTAATTATTTGGAAAGCTTCGCAAATTCACCTTCACCCTGCATCCGTTCGTCCTGCGCCGCCATCAAGGTAAGTTATCGGTACCCTGCGCAGCGTGCGGTCAAGCAAGCCTTTTTGCCCCACGTACAACACACTCATTTCAGAAGGGGAGCTCAGGTCGAAAGTCGCCTTTATTAATCCCTGCACGGTAATTGCGCGCTCCGTTTTCTGTTGTCCACTCTGGTCGGAGGACTGTGGGTTTGTATCCTGTCAAAGTGCCATTCGGTAAACTTGGGTTGATGGCTATTTGCCCACTTTGTATCGTTCACCGGCGACCTACTTTTATCAAAACCAAGACATTAGCTCATCTCGCGCTGCCTAGAGGGTCTGTATGGGGGAAGGGTAACAGTGAGGTCGGCTTTGGCAACCGCCTCTTCCTGTAGCCCTTCTGCAGAGGTGCTGCGTTACATCGGCGATGTTACCACGTCGTATTTTTTTTTCCTCCCCTACAAGGGCATTGGCACATTTTGCCCACTGACGCGGCACTGACCGCTGATCGAGTTGGGGTGAGTCCAGTGGACGCTGCATCGTAAACGTTAACCTTCTGACATTGCTCTGCAAAAGGCCATGTTTGTTCAGGTAAAGACACAGCGTGAGCCAGACAAGTTCAGATTGTCAGTGTCAAATATCAGGTCGTAGTCGCGTGATGGATTTTCTTTGATCATGGGCGCGCCAGGTGTTCGTTGGGAGATACCCCCACAGGTCTGCCCGAAACTGAGGAGGCTCTCGATAGTCCGGGCTGGGCCTGCGGTAACGTGGTCAGATATCTCACACGAACATCCTGTTCGCCACTGGATACTTTTGCGATGACTGAAGTCGTATTGATAACGTATTGGGGCGTTAATTTACGATCAACGGTGTTATTTCCTTGGCGTATAGACCTGATCCTTCTGGTGTCAGGTGCACGATGTCATAGATCAGGGGTTTTTCATCGGGAGATGCCATTGGGCAGGACCCGTTAGGGCATACCGCTTTTGTCAGTGATACATAAGCAATACGGTTGTGATGAGAGACCACCTCACTGACGGCAGCCTCGGACCGTTGCATGACCTCCCAATCAACATCATTTGACGAGTTGAAGTTGAACATCTTGCCTTTTATCCTATCAATCATGATCAAGGGAACGCTGCGTTTGAAAAGTGGCGCTTCACCTATTACAACCACTTTAGTCAAGTTCAAGGTGTCTACTTTATCCAGCGTTCGATCTAAGGACGCCATGTATTCGGGCGATATCGGCCAGCCGGCAGTAATGATTAGAATATCGGGTCGAGCGGCCTCGATTTTTTTTAAGAATATTTCGTTTGCATTCTTGCAGTAAGGGCGTGCCGGCATATCCATGCCTAGAATCGGAGCGCATGCTGAGGCCGTTAACTGCCCAAGTGAGATGTTATGTTCGCCAAGTGTTTTACGTAGCCCCATATAGAGGTGTGCGGCATGACTGTCTCCCCAAAGAAGCGCCGTTTTATTTTTTCCAGAGGGCACACAACGTAGGAGGTCCGTTTTAGCGGGATCTTGATCCGGGTCTAGAAAACATTCCCCCGCTTGATAATCCTTGGTTGGATTGTAGGACATCGTCGTAAGCACTTGATCGATTCGACTTTGGGAAGATGAGGGGAAGCCGTGTTTGTGTGAGACGAACCATCCTGTGGCTACCACTAGGCAAAGAGACATAGATGCGACTGACAAGATGTGTGCAGGCGTCCTTTGCTTTTTTGCGTAACGGAAAGTTTGCTCAATCAGTTTGTAATTTAACCAAGCTAAAAGAATGGCCATTGCAAAAATCACCAGTGCGGCGATCTCTTTGTCTGCATTAGGGAATGCGCGTTTGGCGAATACAATCAAAGGCCAGTGAACGAGATACAGGGAGTACGATATTTTTCCCACGAATACCATCGGTCGGGAGCCCAAGAGCATCGACATCCTGTCGTCTTGCTCGCCAGCCATGATAATGAGCGCTGCGCCTAAGCACGGTAGGGCTGCGGCGATTCCAGGGAACGGGGTTTGACTATTGTAGAAGAATATTGGGTAAGCCAATCCGGCCATGCCCAGCGCAAACAGGCATAGCGAGATTATCGGAGGTTTTTTTAGGTGTAGCGCGGGAAGTGCAATCAAACTCCCGATAAGAAGCTCGAATGCACGAAACGGCAGAAGATAAAACGACGCGGTTGGGTTTGTAGAGAGTAATTGCTGCGAGAAAAACAACGATACAGCCAGCATGATAACGATGGTTGCGGGTATCAACCGTTTTGAAAGTTTCGAAAGTCCCAGGATGATTAACGGGAAGAAGATATAGAATTGCTCCTCGATACCAAGTGACCAAAGGTGCAGAAGCGGAATCTCATCCGCGGAGGGCGAAAAATAATTGAGGGTGGCATAGAAGTAGATGTTTGCGGAGAAAAGCGCTGAGGCGATAGCGGATTTTGCGTAGTTTGCAAGTTCACTTGGATACAGTAGGCAATAGGCGGCAATCGATGTTGTGACTATCACCGACAGAAAGGCAGGCAGGATCCGGCGTGCTCGTCTTACGTAGAAATTCGCGATGGAGAATGAGTCGTTGCTAGTCTCTGCGTAGATAATCTTCGAAATAAGGTAGCCAGAAATCACGAAAAATATGTCGACCCCGACAAATCCGCCAGGAAGTAATCCGACATTCAAATGGAAAATCACCACACTCAGGACGGCTATCGCCCGGAGTCCATCAATATCTGAACGGTACTTCATGTCTTGGAAAAACCCTTGTGGTTACTCAGTTTATGGGGGGGATTCTAACCGTGAAAATGACTTTTTTGATCTGTTTTTCGTTCCGGATTCGGAATTAGGATGGATTAACCAAATTCTGCACGGAGTAGTTTTCGCCACAAAAAATGATGTGAATCGCTCCGGGTTTCGTAGACACCTCTTTGCCTTAGAATGAGGCCAATCAGGAGGTGCCATGAGCAACCCACGTTATCCCGAAGAATCCAAAATCCAAGCAGTCAATCCAGTGACCGAAAACAAGCTACCCGTTGCTGAGGTGGCTGCCCGTCTCGGCGTGTCGACGCATAGCCTCTATGCCTGAATAAAGCGCTACAGCAAACCTCAAGTAGAACGGCAGCAGGCTGATGACCAGCACGCTGAACTGCGTCGCCTACGAGCGGAATTCAAACGCGTCACTGAAGAGCAGACATATTAAAAAGTCCGCCGCATACTTTGCCAAGGAGTGCGGCTGAAGTACGCCTTTATCAAGCTGCGCGCGGGCGACTATTCGATTCGACGGCTTTGCCTGGCGCTGAAAGTCCATCCCAGCGGTTATTACGCCTGGCTGGCTGAGCCGCAATCTGTACGCGCCAAAGACGACCAGCGACTGGTGGGTTTGATCAAGCATTTCTGGCTGGAGAGCGGCGGCGTTTATGGCTGTCGCAAAATCCATGACGATCTGCTCGAGATCGGTGAAGACTGTGGTCGGTACCGTGTGGCAAGGCTAATGCGTCTTGCGGGACTGCGCTCTCAGACAGGTTATCGACGTCGCCCAGTAAAGTGCGGCGGTAAGCCAGTGGTCGCCTCGCCCAATTTGCTGAAGCGCCAGTTCGATGCCGTAGAACCCAACAAAGTTTGGGTCATCGACATCACCTACATTCGCACGTATGAAGGCTGGTTGTATTTGGTGGTGGTGCTGGACCTGTTTTCTCGTCAGGTCGTTGGCTGGTCAATGAAGTCGCAGATGACCAGTGATCTGGCTATTAATGCGTTGGTGATGGCGGTTTGGAGGCGTAAACCGAAGCAAGAGGTGATGGTTCATTTCGGCCAGGTAGCCAGTACAGCAGCTCCGATTGGCGCAGCTTTAATTTGATTGCCAGCATGAGTCGCCGAGGCAACTGTCATGACAATGCTGTGGCCGGGAGCTATTTCCAGCTTCTGAAACGGGAACGGATCAGGCGGAAAACATACACCACGCGGGAAGATGCTCGTAGTGATGTGTTCGATTACATCGAGATGTTCTACAACGTTAAACGTCGGCATGGCTTCAACAAACAACTGTCGCCGGTAGAGTTTGAAAAGCGTTATGCAATGAGTTTGCAAGGTGTCTAGAGAGTCCGGGGCGATTTAATTTCATTCTGGGGAGGCCGTGAGCAATAGGAGCAGCCGTTAGGAGGTGGTTCTCCCCAGAGTGCGAAACTTTATCACATGAGTAATCGTGAGCACTGCTGCTTACTCTACCCGGCTCTGATCCCGTGGGGGGCAGGGCCGGGCTTTACTCGGGTCGAAAGGCAGCACTGGTTGATGACCGTTAGGTCATAACGCTAGCCATCAAAGCGGGACAGTGCAGCTGACGTTAGAGAACCAGGCGCTACCATCCTGTACCAGAGCGAATCGTAACTGCGGCGATTCAGCTTTGTTAATAATTGGTAACTTAAGAGCGCTGAGAGGCACTGTTAGCGTCTCGCTTTCACCGGGCCGAAGAATGCGATTGCTCGGCGCACGATATCCGTTGTCCCATTGAGTGACTGTTCCATCTGTCTTTTCAATGTGGTATCCGATCCTTATCGGAAACGGCCCAGCTCCCATGCTCCAGTTGAAATCACTTTTATTGGTTAAAGTCAGTTTTAACGAAAGGTCTTTATTTGAAGATGCTCCTCCTTCTGGCGTACAGGTAAGGTTGCCTTTCATGACGTCGAGCGGGGTTATCGCAGTGTCCCCCGCTCCCCTCGTTAATACTGATCCATCCAGAAATAATTCTGAGTGAGTTCTGTTGTTAACTGTAACTGGAACGTCGCCGGAATAGGTGGTTACAAAAGCGCTGAAGGTGTTTCCGTTGACCAGTGCAGGATAGCTATTTCTATTGGATGCCTCTTTTGAAAGTATCTCTATAGAGTTAATATTTTTGTAGTCGGGGGTGTAGTGGATCAAGTATCCCGGGTTGTGCAGCAGCGCGTAAGAAAAATTACCTTTACCCTCGATGAGTTGGTAGTTGAGGGTTTGAAGAGTTTGACGGATCTCTGAATATTCTTCGTTTTTAAGAACGCTTCGGTCAATTACGATGGATTTAAATCCTAAGGCTTCAATCTCGGTTAGTTGTTGTGCAAAGGGAAGTTTGGATGTTCTATAATTCCAGTCATCTGCCGGGCTGTTCTTTGCGCCACCGTTGCTCCAGTGAAGGGTATGTGAGTTGAGATAAAGACGAATGTGGGAAAAGGAACCCCAGCCATAATAAGGACTCTCTCGTAAATATTGAGAATAGGGATACTGATAGACCATAGAGTCTTTCGGGACGGACTTTTCCAGAGAGCTAACAAATTCTCGCTCGGCTATAAATTGATCTGCAACAGACTGACTCCTACCATTCGACGTAGTGGGGATCTGATCAACCAGTGCTGCCATCGTAATTGCAATAATAAGCGCGGATGCGAATTTTTGACGATTTTTTCCCTTGCTGTCGCGCCATTTGTCAATGAGTTGGGCTCCAAACAATAAGAGAAAGAAAGTCAGTAGTACGCCAAAACGGTCATAGGCGCGGATGGTAGGAAATATTAATGCGACAATAGTGCCAATGCCTCCAAAGATATTGCACAAGAGCGAAAAGAGAATTAACGGCAATAGTGCATCGGTCAGACTTAATTGTTGACCGGGTATTACAGGGTGGCTGGTTCTTCTCAATATAGGGAGAGCTAGCGATATTAGTGCGATCGCAAGAAAAAAGGAAACTAAAAGACCAAGAGCGACTGTTACGGCGTTTGCATATTTTCTTGCCGCATTGTTGCTGTTTAGCATTTTTTGCCCGATATCACCTATTATCGGTATTGTATTTTGGGGGTTGGGTGCAAGTAGTTGTTTGAGGCTTGTACTGTACACCTCCGCCTCGAAAGGTTGCTTTATTAGTACTGGGTCTTCTGTTGTGCCTGTGGGGAAATACTCACTATGATGATTTTTTTTGTAATTATACAAAGGTAGTTGTAATAGTACTGATACAATCACTAGTAACAGGATGTAAGTAATGGCTGGAGTCATTAGTATGGGTTTTCGCCATCCTACTAAAATTGCGCGGGAGCCAGCAACGAAACCAAGAATCAGTAGTGTAAAAAAAGCGTAGTAGCCATCAGATAATGCGATTAATAATACGAAAAGCGCACCGAGTAAAAAAGAACGATTGGTTATAAGATTTTTCGGGTTTGTTAAAAGGATATGATCGAATTTCCCCTGGAAGGTCCATATGGCAGAAACAATGGCAAGAGGGACGATAAAGTAATTCGGTATAAATGAATAGATTAGAAAGTTTATTCTAAAGGTGGTAAATGCAAACAGGAAGGCCACGCATATTCCGCAGAGTCTGGATATGTTAAGCAGTCTACAGGCGATAAAGGAGGTGAGGGCAATTAAGGAAAAATTTAGTAGGTAGTAAAACTGTTGAAGAAAGATTGGGTCTTTGATAAAAAAATTTAAACCCAGCATGATGACTGAGTGCAATGCGCTGGTCTGTGCGGCGGCATTGTGATGCCAGCTTGCAACTTCTGGTGCTCCTAGGAATGGATTGCTAAGTACCCATCCCGTATCGGTTAATACTTTCGTCAGGGTCAATTGCCATATGTCATCCCCATTCCCGTATATCATAGGAATCGACATGTCCCAATGGTTAAGCCCTAGAACATAGTAGCCTAACACCATCGGTAGAATTATCAGAAGGCCAATGTAAATTCCCAGTTTTTTTAGTAATGGCTTTTTGTTTTGGCGCAATGCTTCTTGCATCCTGGAATGTACCTTGTGTTGTTTTTTAACTTGCGTTATTTTTGAAGATTAATAATTTGCAGGCGATGAACATGACGGTGCTGTAAATTACTATTCCACAGAGTTGCGCAATGTAAGGATTTATTTTTAGGACGTTTAACGCGAGTAACACTGCGGCTGCGTTCAATAAATAGGCGATAATGGCGCACAGTATATATTTAGGAAGCGAGTGCCTCGCAGGGTTCGTGCTTTTAAATGTCCAGATGCTATTCAGGGTAAAGCTAATAGCCAAGCCTACGGCATAACCCACAGCATTAGCCGTCAGTGGGCCGAGGGATGTAAAGTACATGATTGCATAGATAGCGGCCAAACCTGTCAGCGTGTTTAACACGCCGACAAGTAAGAATTTCATCGTCTGAATGGCCAGTGCAATCATTCTGGCGCTCGCGCAGACATACGGTACTGAGCACCCAGTGCGAGCCAATTCAACTTCCGCTCCAGCGGGCGCAGATAGCTCAAGAAGGCCGGAAAGAAAAGTTTGTAGTCAACGCTGGGTTTTGCCCAGCCACCGGCAGTTGCGCGTTTCGCCATAGTCCGCCCCAGAATCAGTTTTGCGTTTACATCAAGGGGGCAGGTATTCACCGCTTTAACGGTCAGTGGATTCAGCGGGTTATGCTCATATATCGTTAGAATTCCTCCTGGTTTGGTGATGCGTAGCAACTCCTTTAACCAGTGATCATGGTCTTCGTGCGGTATATGGTGAAAGACGCAAGCTGTGAATACGATATCCTGGCTGTGTGTAGGCAAAGGGATGGTGTTTTCAATCTGTACGTATCTTTCGTCACCGGGGAATCTGATTTTTGCGATTTCAATACTGCGGGATGAGACATCCCCGCAAGTAATCGCACTGTCAGGGAAATATTTTCTGAAGAAGGGTAATGAGTTTCCGATACCGCTGCCGAAGTCAAAAACAGAGGCCGAGGGCAGTTTTTGATCTGCTACTAGCGCTGCCAAGTCTGCAATTTTGTATTCAGAAAAAAACTCCGGGTTTTCGCCGGTAATTGCGACGTTCTCTTTATGCTGATCATGGTACTCGTCAGCAAGCAGATCGAATTCGGCACGTACGCGTTGATCTTTATCCGGGTTGATATTGTCGCTCAATTCGATGTCTCCTTGCTGGGCTCCGTTTTGATCTCCTTGTCCAGAGATGAGACTATCTCTTGAATAATAAACAAAGGTCGGCCTTTGGTTTCTATATAGAGTCTTCCCAAATATTCTCCCATGACACCAGCAACAAATAACTGCATGCTGCCCAGCGCCAGCATGATCACTGCCAAGGATGTCCATCCTTCTACACTGTTGCCTGTGAAGTAGTGAAGCAACACATAACCCAATAGCAGTACTGTGGCCGCCCCGAAGCCAATGCCTAAATACGATGCCATGCGCAAAGGGCGTACAGAGAATCCGGTGATTGCATCTATTGCAAACTTAATCATCTTCGACAACGGGTACTTTGTTTCCCCGGCGAATCGTGCTGCGCGCTCATAGGGAAGGGCTTCTTGCTTAAGCCCGATCCAACTGACCATTCCGCGAATAAAGCGATGATGCTCGGGCATTCCGTTCAACAGGTCGACGGCTCGACGACTCATCAGGCGGAAGTCCCCGGTATCTGCAGGGATGTCGATGTCTACCATCCGGTTAAGCATGCGATAGAAGAAGTGAGCCGAAGCCTTTTTGAACATCGTCTCGCCGTCGCGTTTAATCCGCTGGCCGTAGACAACGTCGCATCCGTGGTCCATTCGTTCCATCATTTTTGATAGCAGTTCTGGAGGATCCTGAAGGTCGGCGTCGAGGATGAAAACCCGATTCCCCCGACAGAGTTGCAAGCCGGCTGACAATGCAAGTTGATGACCATGGTTGCGTGAGAGATTGATGGCAACCACGCGGCGATCAATTTGCGACAGATCCTGCATGATTTTCCACGTTGAATCCTTGGACCCATCATTGATCAGGACGAGTTCGTAGTCATCGTTAAGTTGCTCTGTACAGACGGCGGTAACTCGTCGGTGCAACTCGAGAATCCCGTCTTCCTCGTTATAACAAGGAATGACTACAGATAATGTTGGCCCTGCCATTGATTCATCCTTAATTCTGAAAAGATTGCGTCATTTGCGTTACATGGACGAATGCCATGCATAGGCATGGGCAATGATATCGTCTAGAGCAGGGTAACGCGGGGTCCAGTTCAAAGCCTTCCTTGCCTGTGCGGAGTCCGCGACGAGCACTGATGGGTCGCCCATGCGCCTGGCTACAAACTCATGAGGAACTGCCTGGCGAGTGATTCGTTGCACGCTATTCAGAACATCTTTAACGCTATAGCCGGCGCCGTTCCCCAGGTTCAGCTTCAGGGAGTTGCCCTGATTTCGCAAATGATTCAATGCCGACAGGTGGGCGGCGGCTATGTCGCAGACGTGAATGTAGTCGCGCACGCATGTGCCATCGGCAGTTGAGTAGTCATCGCCAAAAATTTTCAGCGAAGGGCCGTTGCCCAGGGCGGCATTGATTGCCAAAGGTATCAAGTGCGTTTCCGGCTCATGGCGCTCGCCTAGCGAACCGTCTGGTTGAGCGCCTGCAGCGTTAAAGTACCGCAGGCACACGTGACGTATACCGTAGGCCTGTTCGTAATCAGGTAGAACCTGCTCGACTGCGAGCTTGGATCGGCCATAAGGATTTATCGGAACGGTTTGGTGAGCCTCGCAAATAGCGCCGTTGGTAGGGCTCCCAAAAATGGCCGCAGTAGATGAAAATATGAAGTTCTTGATCTGATGGTGCGCCATGCTCGCCAGCAAGGCGAGGGTCTTGCTCAGATTGTTCTCGTAATACTTCGCAGGCTGCAGGACCGATTCCCCCACTTGAATGTAGGAAGCAAAATGCATTACTGCGTCGATCTCATGTTCCTGAAAAATTTGCTCGAGGAGTTCGCGATTACCAGCGTCCCCGACAATAAGAGGCACGCTCTGAGGCACGGTGTCGGCAAACCCGGAACTCAGGTCGTCGAGCACGACGGCTTTCAAGCCCTCTTCAGTCAGCATTCTCACCATGTGAGAACCTATATAACCGGCGCCCCCAATAACCAGTACGTTTTTCGCCGTCACACCGCCTCTCCTTCGATGGCTTAGAGTCCGTTTTGCACATTCAATAAAATGGCGCTTGTTAATCCTTCTGACACTATATCAATCTTGGTGCGTTCCTGGGCCTTGCAGCGTGCGCTTTGAACGTTTTTTGACGCTGCAGGTTCAAGCCAACATCGGATAAGTAAACAACCCAAAATGCAGCAAATTCAGCCCGAAATGCGTAACAACCGCGGCCCCCAACCCCCCGAACCGATACGCTAGTCCGTACCCGACGCCAGCAATAGTCGCTAGCAACGTCCATTGCCATCCCGCACCTAAGTGCACCAACCCGAACAGCAACGCCGCCAAAAACAGCGCCAGATTCTCCCCATACGGCAACTGCTTGAACCGACGGCTTAACCCGCCCTGGATGTACCCGCGAAACAGCGCTTCCTCCACCAGCGTCACCAGAAGCAGGTTATTCAAAACCCATAGCCAAGCCTGTTCCGGCCACTTCGGCGCCCAACTGATGACGCCCAACAACGCAGCGCCGCCCAATGCGGCAATCGCCGTCAGGGTCAACGCCAGCGCCATGGCACAGATCGACAGGCGCAAGGAGCGGCGTGCAACAATCCACGGGCATACCAGCAGCAGCCAGAAGCCGATCAGCGGCTTGTCCTGGTTCAGGTACAGGGAGAAGGGCACGGCATCGTCGGTGAAGCGTTGCGGGTCGATGGCCCGGCCATTGTAGAACCCGGGCAGCCAGTGCATGGCCAGGGCCAGAGCGAGCACCACGAACAGGCCGTGGCCCAGGTACTGGCCGACGCGGCTGCGTTGCTGGCGCACGGCAAAGCCGGCAGCCAACAGCAGCAAGATCGACAGGGCGGCCAGCAGGCCCAGTTGCCCGTAGCTCAGGGCCAGTGCGTAGCCAATGGAAAGAAGTGCCAGGTACATCCATGGCAGAGCGGTCATGGGGAATCCTTGTTGCGTAAGAATGGGTATTGCAGAGACGTAGTACTGCGCCGGATCTGTAGTCGCCATTGCGACCGGTGAGTCAGATTTGGCGGGCGCGCAGTATAACCACCTCGTCCTGGCACGGCAGCCCAATGCAAAACACCGCCCGAAGGCGGTGTTTTTTTCAGGCAGCGTCAGGAGGCAATCAGTTGCCGCAGAACGTAGTGCAGGATCCCGCCGGACTTGAAGTATTCCACTTCATTCAAGGTATCGATGCGGCACAGCACCTCGATCTTCTCCTGGCTGCCATCCTCACGGGTGATCACCAGGGTCAGGTTCATCCGCGGCGTCAGTTCCGTACCGCTGAGGCCGAGAATGTCCAGGGTTTCCTTGCCGGTCAGCTTCAGGCTCTTGCGGTTCTGGTCCAGCTTGAACTGCAAGGGCAGGACGCCCATGCCCACCAGGTTGGAGCGGTGGATACGTTCGAAGCTTTCGGCGATCACTGCCTTGACTCCCAGCAGGTTGGTGCCTTTGGCCGCCCAGTCGCGGCTCGAACCAGTGCCGTATTCCTGGCCGGCGATCACCACCAGCGGCGTGCCGTCGGCCTGGTAGCGCATGGCTGCGTCATAGATCGCCAACTTCTCGCCGGTGGGAATGTACAAGGTGTTGCCACCTTCCTCGCCGCCGAGCATTTCGTTGCGAATGCGGATGTTGGCGAAGGTACCGCGCATCATCACTTCGTGGTTGCCGCGCCGTGAGCCGTAGGAGTTGAAGTCCCGCGGTTCCACGCCCTTGTCCCGCAGGTAGCGGCCAGCCGGGCTGTCGGCCTTGATGTTGCCGGCCGGGGAGATGTGGTCGGTGGTCACCGAGTCCCCCAGCAGGGCCAGTACCCGGGCGCCGCTGACATCGGTGATCTGCGGCAGCGGGCCGGCGATGTCATCGAAGAACGGCGGGTGCTGGATATAGGTGGAGTCGTTCTGCCATACATAGGTGGCGGCCTGCGGCACTTCGATGGCTTGCCACTGTGCATCCCCGGCGAACACTTCGGCGTACTCCTTGTGGAACATCCGAGTGTTGACCTGGGCCACGGCGTCGGCGATCTCCTTGCTGCTGGGCCAGATATCCCGCAGGTACACCGGCTGGCCGTCCTTGCCCTGGCCTAGAGGCTCGCTGCTGATGTCGATGCGCACCGTGCCCGCCAGGGCATAGGCCACGACCAGGGGCGGCGAGGCCAGCCAGTTGGTTTTCACCAGTGGATGCACCCGGCCCTCGAAGTTGCGGTTGCCCGACAGCACCGAGGCCACGCTGAGGTCGGCCTGCTGGATGGCTTTCTCGATCGGCTCCTGCAGCGGGCCGGAGTTGCCGATGCAGGTGGTGCAGCCGTAGCCCACCAGATCGAAGCCCAGTTGGTCCAGGTAGGGCGTCAGGCCGGCAGCCTTGTAGTAGTCGGTCACCACCTTGGAACCTGGAGCCAACGAGCTCTTGACCCAGGGTTTGCGTTGCAGGCCTTTTTCCACGGCCTTCTTCGCCACCAGGCCGGCGGCCATCATGACGCTGGGGTTGGAGGTGTTGGTGCAGGAGGTGATGGCCGCGATCACCACGGCACCGTTTTTCAGGCGATAGGTCTGGCCGTCGTACTGGTAGTCGGCTTCGCCCACCAGGTCCGCGTTGCCCACCGCCACACCACCGCCACCTTCGCTTTCCAGGCGGCCTTCTTCCTTGCTGGTGGGTTTGAACTGCAGGTCGAGGAAGTCAGTGAAAGCCTGGGCAACGTTGGGCAGTGCAACCCGGTCCTGCGGCCGTTTGGGGCCGGCGAGGCTGGCCTCCACGGTGCCCATGTCCAGCGCCAGGCTGTCGGTGAATACCGGCTCCTTGCCCGGCAGGCGCCACAAGCCCTGGGCCTTGCTGTAGGCCTCCACCAGTTTCACCAGTTCGTCGGGGCGCCCGGACAGGCGCAGGTAGTCCAGAGTGATGTCATCCACCGGGAAGAAGCCGCAGGTGGCGCCGTATTCCGGTGCCATGTTGGCGATGGTGGCACGGTCCGCCAGGGGCAGGTCGGCCAGGCCGTCACCGTAGAACTCGACGAATTTGCCGACCACGCCTTTCTTGCGCAGCATCTGGGTCACCGTCAGCACCAGGTCGGTGGCGGTGATGCCTTCCTTGAGCTTGCCGGTGAGCTTGAAGCCGATGACTTCGGGAATCAGCATCGACACCGGCTGGCCGAGCATCGCCGCCTCGGCTTCGATCCCGCCCACGCCCCAGCCCAGTACGCCAAGGCCATTGATCATGGTGGTGTGGGAGTCAGTGCCCACCAGGGTGTCGGGGAAGGCGTAGGTGCGGCCGTCCTCGTCCTTGGTCCAGACCGTGCGTCCCAGGTATTCCAGGTTGACCTGGTGGCAGATGCCGGTGCCCGGCGGTACCACGCTGAAGTTGTCGAAGGCGCTCTGGCCCCAGCGCAGGAAGGCATAGCGCTCGCCGTTGCGTTGCATCTCGATATCGACGTTCTGCTCGAAAGCGCTGCTGCTGGCGAACTTGTCCACCATCACCGAGTGGTCGATCACCAGGTCCACCGGTGACAGCGGGTTGATCCGCTGCGGATCGCCACCGGCCTTGGCCATGGCGGCGCGCATCGCGGCCAGGTCGACCACCGCCGGCACCCCGGTGAAGTCCTGCATCAGCACCCGTGCGGGGCGGTACTGGATCTCGCGGTCGGAGCGGCGCTCCTTGAGCCAGGCCGCGATGGCCTTGAGGTCGGCGCCGGTGACGGTCTTGTCGTCCTCCCAGCGCAACAGGTTTTCCAGCAGGACTTTCAGCGACATGGGCAGGGTGTCGATATCACCCAGGCTCCTGGCGGCGTCCGGCAGGCTGAAATAGTGATAAGTCTTGTCGTCGACTTTTAGGGTCTTAAGGGTTTTCAGGCTATCGAGGGATGGCATTGAATGACTCCTTGTGGCCCGCACGGCTACGGGCCTGTGATACGGACAGAGAGTTAACCTAGCTCTGTTTGGGGCTTATAGCTAATCACTGGACTGCTGGGCTCAGTCCAAGGTTCCGAACTCGGTTATCATGCGCCGGTTTTCGTGACAGGCTTTGCTACAGGGCAGGTTTGCGCATCGATTCATCGCCATTTGCCCAGGAGATTCAATGAACACCCTGTTTATCCATTGCCGGCCCGGCTTCGAGGGCGAAGTCTGCTCCGAGATCGCCGACCACGCGGCCCGGCTGAATGTCGCCGGTTATGCCAAGGCCAAGCCCAGCACCGCCTGCGCCGAGTTCATCTGCACCGAGGACGACGGGGCCCAGCGTCTGATGCAGGGCCTGCGCTTCCCGGAGCTGATCTTTCCCCGGCAGTGGGCCCGGGGCGGCTTCATCGACCTGCCGGAAACCGACCGCATCAGCGTGATCCTGGCCTACCTGGCCAACTTCCCGCAGTGCGGCAGCCTGTGGCTGGAAGTGGTGGACACCAACGATGGCAAGGAGCTGTCCAACTTCTGCAAGAAGTTCGAAGCCCCCCTGCGCAAGGCCCTGACCGCGGCCGGCAAGCTGGTGGACGACGCAACCAAGCCGCGTTTGTTGCTGACCTTCAAGAGCGGTCGGGAAGTCTTTGTCGGCCTGGCTGATGCCGGCAACTCGGCCATGTGGCCCATGGGCATTCCACGGCTGAAATTCCCCCGGGAAGCGCCGAGCCGCTCGACCCTGAAGCTGGAAGAGGCCTGGCACCATTTCATTCCTCGGGACCAGTGGGACGAGCGTCTGCATGGCGACATGACCGGCGTCGACCTGGGGGCTGCCCCGGGCGGCTGGACCTGGCAACTGGTCAACCGCGGCATGCTGGTGACCGCCGTGGACAACGGCCCCATGGCTGAAAGCCTGATGGACACCGGCCTGGTGCAGCACCTGATGGCGGACGGCTTTACCTACAAGCCCAGGCAGCCGGTGGACTGGATGGTCTGCGACATCGTCGAGAAACCGGCGCGCAACGCCGCGCTGCTGGAGACCTGGATTGGCGAGGGGCACTGCCGCGAGGCGGTGGTCAACCTCAAACTGCCGATGAAGCAGCGCTATGCCGAAGTGAAGCGCTTGCTGGAGCGCATCGAAGAAGGCTTCAAGGCCCGGGGCATTCGCGTGGCCATTGGTTGTAAGCAGCTGTACCACGACCGCGAGGAAGTCACCTGCCACCTGCGGTGCCTGGATCTGAAAAAGCCCAAATCGGCGTAGTACCTGCAACACCACCCGCTTCCTGGTAGAGGCCGGCTTGCCGGCGAAAAAGGCCCCCCAACTGGTGCAAGGTGTGAGGATGCCTTCGCTGGCAAGCCAGCTCCTACGGCAGGACCGGGGCCGTGGAACGACAGCAACAGATGAACCGATGGCGGCATTGCGCGACAATGCCGGCCAGTTTCAGGAGTGATTCATGAGTCAGATTATCGATATGCCGGTTGACGGCACCCTCGACGCCACCGGCCTCAACTGCCCGGAGCCGGTGATGATGCTGCACCAGCACATCCGCGACCTGCCGCCGGGCGGGCTGTTGAAGGTGATTGCCACCGACCCCTCCACCCGCCGCGACATTCCCAAGTTCTGCGTGTTTCTCGACCATGAACTGGTAGCGCAGCAGGAAGAGGCAGGTACCTACCTCTACTGGATCCGCAAGAAGCTCGATTAACCCGCCGAGCGGCTGATGCGGATCTGCTTGCGCGCGCTGCGGGTCAGGCGGATCGACAGCATCAGCGCCGCGCAGCTCAAGCCCACGATCAGGCCTTCCCACAGGCCACTCGGGCCCCGCGCCGGACCGAACCAATCGGTCAGGCCCAGGGCGTAGCCCACCGGCAAGCCAATCCCCCAGTAGGCGAACAGGGTCAGGATCATGGTCACCCGAGTGTCCTGGTAGCCGCGCAATGCGCCGGCCGCCGTGACCTGGATGCCATCGGAAAACTGGAACAGCGCCGCATACACAATCAGCATCGAAGCGACCTGAATCACCATCGGGTCGGTGGTGTAGATGGTGGCGATGGGCTCACGCAGGAAGAACATCAGGCTCGCCGAAAGACAGGCATAGGCCAGTGACGTGGCCATCCCGACGCCGGCGCTGAAGCGTGCATTGCGGGGTTGCTGGCGGCCCAGGGCCTGGCCGACCCGCACGGTCACCGCCATGGCCAGGGAGTAGGGAATCATGAACATCAGGGCGCTGACGTTGAGGGCGATCTGGTGCCCGGCCACCACCGTGGCCCCCAGGCTGCCGATCAGCAGGGCGATCACCGCGAAAATGCTCGATTCGGCGAACACTGCAATGCCGATGGGCAGGCCGATGCTCAGCAAGCGCCCGATCATCGCCACTTGCGGCCAGTCGAAGCGGCTGAACAACTGAATCTTGCGGTAGGCCGGTGCCCAGAAAATCCAGCCGGCCATGCCCAGCATCATGGCCCACATCACGATGGCCGTGGCCCAGCCGCAACCGACGCCGCCCATGGCCGGTACACCGAAATGGCCATAGATGAAGATGTAGTTGATGGGGATGTTCAGGGCCAGGCCTCCCAGGCCGATGACCATGCTCGGCACTGTGCGGCCCAGGCCATCGCTGAGGCAGCGCAGTACGTAGTACAGCGCTACCGCCGGCAAGCCACTGGCGATGCCGTGCAGGTAGCCCATGCAGGGCTTGATCAGTTGCTGATCGACATTCATCAGGTGCAGCACCGGCTCGGCACTGATCAGTATCAGCAGGGCCGAGATCCCGGCTACCACGGCGAGCCACAGTGCCTGGCGCACCAGCGGGCCGATCTCGTGCAGGTTGCCGGCGCCGAAGCGCTGCGCCACCTTGGGCGTGGTGGCCAGCAGGGTGCCGGTCATCAGCAGGAACACCGGAATCCAGATCGAGTTGCCCAGGGCGACGGCTGCCAGATCCCGCGGGCCGACCCGGCCGGCCATCACGGCATCGACAAAGCCCATGGCGGTGGTGGCCACCTGGGCAATCATGATGGGCAGGGCCAGTACCAGCAGGTCATGCAGTTCACGGCCGACCCGGGCAGGGCGGCTGGTGGCGGTGGCGGCAGGGGAGTCAGTCACGGAATTCACGGGGCGTAGCGTCCATAGGTGGTGTTGCGCAGGACGCGACAGTCTACGCGTTGACATCTCAGTCAGGAAAACATCCCGTGTTGTGGATTTGTAAGCGCCGGAGGTGGTGAAAATGCCGGTTCGCGCGCATGCCGCGCTAGCCCGGCCTGGCATCTGCGCCTACACTGCGGCTCCGCCAGAGGAGCCTGCCATGTTGATTGTTGCCGACGAAAATATCCCCCTGATCGAAGAGTTCTTTGCTGGTTTCGGCGAGATCCGGCGTTTCCCCGGGCGCGCCATCGACCGGGCGACCGTGGAGCAGGCAGATGTGTTGCTGGTGCGCTCGGTGACCCAGGTCGACCGCCAGTTGCTGGAAGGCAGCCCGGTGCGGTTTGTCGGCACCTGCACCATCGGCACCGATCACCTGGACCTGGAGTATTTCCAGCAGGCCGGGATCACCTGGTCCAGCGCCCCGGGCTGCAACGCCCGGGGCGTGGTGGACTATGTGCTGGGTAGCCTGCTGACCCTGGCCGAGATCGAAGGCGTGGACCTGGCGCAGCGTTGCTATGGCGTGGTCGGTGCCGGTGAAGTGGGCGGGCGCCTGATCGAGGTGCTGCGTGGCCTGGGCTGGAATGTGCTGGTCTGCGATCCGCAGCGGCAGGCGGCGGAAGGCGGCGACTATGTCAGCCTGGAGCAGTTGCTCGAGCGTTGCGATGTCATCAGCCTGCACACACCCCTGACCAAGAGCGGGCAAGACTCCACCTGGCACCTGCTGGATCGCCAGCGGCTGAACCGGCTCAGGCACGGCACCTGGCTGATCAACGCGGCCCGTGGCCCGGTGGTGGATAACCGGGCCCTGGCTGAGGTGCTGCGCCAGCGCGAGGATTTGCAGGCGGTGCTGGATGTCTGGGAGGAGGAGCCGACGGTGGATGCTTCCCTGGCGGACCTCTGCGTGCTGGCGACGCCGCATATCGCCGGTTACAGCCTGGACGGCAAGCAACGGGGCACGGCGCAGATCTACCAGGCCTACTGCCGTTTCCTCGGGCAGGCCGAGCAGGTCAGCCTGTCGGCCTTGCTGCCGGCGCCCTGGGTGCCTCAGGTCAGCCTGAATGCCAATGCGGACCCGGCCTGGGCCCTGGCGATGATCTGCCGTGCCGTGTATGACCCGCGTCGCGACGATGCGGATTTTCGCCGTAGCCTGTCGGACGATGTCGCTCAGCAGCGCAGCGCCTTCGATGGTCTGCGCAAGCATTATCCGGAGCGCCGCGAGATCGACGGCCTGGAAGTGCGCATCCAGGGCGAGTCCGCGGCCTTGAGCCGGATCGTCCGTGCCTTGGGTGCCCGGGAAGCCTGAAACCGCGCATAAAAAACCCGGCCGCAAGGCCGGGTCAAGAGGACGTGAGGCTGTGTGTCAATCTTGCCGAGCAGGCTTGACCAGTCGCTTTTCCAGTTCGCGGCAGGCGTTCTGGATCATGTCTTCAGTAATAGGTACTTCGCGACCCTGGGCGTCGATGATGGCACACCCCAGAGACTGGTTCGGCTGGGTACGGATCACTTGAATCTTGTCATTGCTGCTGTGTTGCAAGGACATGGCCTGTCTCCTCATCAGGTTGTGTGCTTACTCTAGAATGGCCGGGTGACCAAGCTGTTACAGACCGCCGCGAGGGCTGGCCCGGCGACTTCACTCCAACAGAAATGCCCGGGGAGTGCCAGCCACGGATTAGACCGATAATCTCTAGGCTCTAGTGTCAGCGGTCATAATCAACCTGACTCATTGTGATTTACCAAAGTTCCTGCGAATTCATCTCGTTGCCGTTGCTGCAACGAACGGCTCGCCGGTGCGTCAATGGATGAACAGCATGCTTTCTTCTCGTCACCGCCGGGCGCTGCATCTGGCCAGTCGCTTTGTCGCTCCCTACCGTTGGCAGGCGCTGGGCGCCTTGCTGGCACTGATAGTTACCGCCGGCATTACCCTGTCCATGGGGCAGGGCATTCGCCTGTTGGTGGACCAGGGCTTCATGACTCAATCGCCCCATCTGTTGAACCAGTCCATCGGCCTGTTCCTGCTGCTGGTGCTGGCGCTGGCGGTGGGCACCTTCGTGCGCTTTTACCTGGTGTCGTGGATTGGCGAGCGTTGCGTGGCGGATATCCGGCGCCAGGTGTTCAATCACCTGATCTACCTGCATCCCGGGTTCTACGAAAACAACCGCAGCTCGGAAATCCAGTCGCGCTTGACCGCGGACACCACCTTGCTGCAATCGGTGATCGGGTCTTCGCTGTCGCTGTTTTTGCGCAATGCGCTGATGGTGCTGGGGGGGATCGTGCTGCTGTTTGTCACCAACCCGAAGCTCACCAGCATTGTGGTCATCGCCTTGCCGCTGGTGCTGGCGCCAATCCTGATCTTCGGTCGGCGGGTGCGCAGCCTGTCGCGCCTGAGCCAGGACCGGATTGCCGATGTCGGCAGCTATGTCTCGGAAACCCTCGGCCAGATCAAGACGGTCCAGGCCTATAACCACCAACCCCAGGATGAACGGCGGTTTGCCGTGACCGTGGAGCAGGCGTTCGACACGGCGCGCAAGCGGATTGTCCAGCGTGCCTGGCTGATCACCCTGGTGATCGTCCTGGTGCTGGGGGCGGTGGGGGTGATGCTCTGGGTCGGTGGCATGGACGTGATTGCCGGGCGCATCTCCGGCGGCGAACTGGCTGCATTCGTCTTCTACAGCCTGATTGTCGGCAGTGCCTTCGGCACCCTGAGCGAAGTGATCGGCGAGTTGCAGCGCGCGGCCGGTGCGGCGGAGCGGATTGCCGAATTGTTACGGGCGGACAATATCATCCAGCCGCCCGCCGACGGGCTGGTAAGCCTGCCGGCGCGGGTGCGGGGTGATCTGCAGCTGGACGGGCTGCGGTTTTCCTATCCGTCGCGGCCCGACCGCTTCGCGATCGATGGTTTGAGCCTGAGCATCCGGGCCGGAGAGACTCTGGCGTTGGTGGGGCCTTCCGGGGCTGGTAAATCCACCCTTTATGATCTGTTGCTGCGCTTCTATGACCCGCAGCAGGGAAGGATCCTGCTGGATGGCGTGGCCCTGACCCAGCTCGACCCGCTGGACCTGCGTCGCTGCTTCGCCCTGGTTTCGCAAAGCCCGGCGCTGTTCTACGGCAGCATCGAGGAGAACATTCGCTACGGCAATCCCGAGGCGACCCTGGCCCAGGTCCAGGAAGCGGCGAAGATCGCCTATGCCCATGAGTTCATCGAACAGATGCCCGAGGGTTACCAGACCCACCTGGGGGATGCCGGGCTTGGCCTTTCGGGCGGCCAGCGCCAGCGCCTGGCGATAGCTAGGGCCTTGCTGGTGGACGCGCCGATCCTGCTACTGGACGAAGCCACCAGCGCCCTGGACGCGCAAAGCGAGCACCTGATCCAGCAGGCCTTGCCCAGCCTGATGAAGAACCGCACCACCCTGGTGATCGCCCATCGCCTGGCCACGGTGAAGAATGCCGACCGGATCGCGGTCATGGACCAGGGCAGGCTGGTCGCGGTGGGTACCCATCAGCAACTGATTGCCAGCAACCCCTTGTATGCGCGCCTGGCGGCCCTGCAATTCAGCGATGGCTGAGCCCACGCACCCCTGAGCCCTGTAGTCGCTGCCGAGCCTGCGAGGCTGCGCACGAGCACGTAGTCCTCGCCAACGTAGCGAGCGCTTTACGGCCACTTCGTGCCCGGTCGCAGGCTCGGCAGCGGCTACAGGTATTGGAGGGTGTTGGGGGAGATACAAAAATGCCCGCATTGCTGCGGGCATTTTTTGTTGTGGGTCGGTGCTTACTGATCGTCGAAGTAGCGTTCGTGCCAGTCCACCAGGGGCTGCGGCGAATTGAGCTTCTGGCCGTAGATCACCGAGTAGGACAGTACGTTCTGCACGTACTGGCGGGTTTCGTCGAAAGGAATGCTTTCCACCCAGACATCGAAACTCAGGTGGTCGGCCCCCTTGAGCCACTGGCGCACCCGCCCGGGGCCGGCGTTGTAGGCGGCGGAAGCCAGTACCCGATTGCCGTTGAACTGGCTGTGGACCTGGCTCAGGTAGGCGGCGCCCAACTGAATGTTCTTGTCCGGGTCCAGCACTTGCTGGGGCGAGGCCAGGGGAATGCTGAACTTGCGCGCGGTTTCCTTGGCGGTGCCGGGCATCAGTTGCATCAGGCCGCTGGCGCCGACGCCGGAACGGGCGTCGTCCATGAAGGCGCTTTCCTGGCGGGTAATGGCGAACACCCAGCTGGAATGCAGGCCGCGAACCTTGGCTTCGCGCACCAGGGTGTCGCGGTGGGCCATGGGGAAGCGGATGTCCAGGTCATCCCAGTACTGGGCCTGGCTGATGGTGCGAATGGCCGGGAAGTACCATTTCAGGTCGTAGGCCAGCTTGGCCTGGGCAACCATTTCGTCGCGGTTGAAATGCCGGCTGACGTGGTACCACTCGCGGCGGCCGTCGACGATCTGCCCGCGGGCATGCAGCTCCAGGGCGCGGCGTACACCCGGGGTGTTGCGTACCTTGTTGATCACGGCCTGGCTGAGCATCAGCGGCTGGTTGTTGAGCTGGTAGGGCGCCTTGGCGTGATCGGCGGCAAGGAAACCGTAGAAATCCCGCTCCCGGGCCAGGCCCTTGAACAATACCTGGGCCTGGGGGTTCTTCGGTTCGGCCAGTTCCAGGCTGCGGGCCTGCCAGTAGCGCCAGCGGTTGGTGGTGGCCAGGTCCTGGGGCAGCTTGCGGGTCAGCTGATAGGCGTCTTCCCAGCGCGCCAGGCGCAGCAGCAGGCGCAGGCGCCATTCGGAGACGGTGTTGTCCCGCAGCTCGGGATCGTACTTGGTCATCACGTCCAGGGCGCGGCTGTCGAAGCGCCGTGCCAGGGTCAGGCCGATCTCGCGGGCGATGGCCACTTTTTCGTCACGGGAAAAGTGCATGCTGCTGGCATAGCCATCCAGCAGGGCCATGGCCTTGTCCGGATCCTGGCGCGCCAGGCGGCGCAGGCCGAGGCCAACCACGTCGGACATGGCTTCATCGGCAGGCTGGAAGCGCGAGGGCTGGCTCAGCAGTTCGGGTTTTTGCGCCACGTCCACCAGCAGGCGGCCCTGGGGCGCCAGGGTGGTCATGCTCTTTACCAGGCTGTTGGCCAGGGGATAGTTGCGGGTCTCGGCGGCCAGTTTGGCTCGCTGCCAGCGCTTCTGTTCGGTCAACTGGCCTTCGGCGGCCCACTGGGCGAACAACGCGTCGCAGGCAGCAGGTTGGGATTTGCCGGTCAGCCAGAGCTTCTCGGTGGCGGCGTAGCCTTCGGCCTTGAGGTTGTGCCCCAGCTGGTACTGGCCATTGAGGCAGTCCAGTTCGGTGAAGTTGAGTTTCGGATCGTAGTACTTGGTGAAGGTCGCCCAGTCGCCGCGTTCGGCCAGCCAGCGCAACCAGCGCAGTTTCATCCAGTTGGCCTGGGGCAGGTCCCCATGTTCGGCGAGGAACTTCTCGATCTCGGGGTTGCTGGCGGATTTCAGCCGGGCGGTGAGCTCGTCGTAGGCCAGGTAGGGCTCCAGCGGATAGTCGCGCAGCGCATCGGCATAACGGAAATAGGGGCCGGAATCGCCTTTGGCCAGGGCGCGCTTGGCTTCATCGTAATACTGGCGCTGTAGAGTCAGGTCTGCCGCCTGGGCGCAGTGGACGGCTGTGGTGGAAAGAAGCAGGCAAGATAAAACACTGAAAAGGCGACTGCGCATGAGACATCCGGGCAGAGAAATCATGACAAGTGCCGACAGGGCCAACACTGATTGCTCACTAGCTTAGCCTTTTGCCAGCAACCGGTGAAAGCTTTGCCGGCCTGCTGGCATCAGTTGGCAACAAATGTGCCGCGAGCGCCCTCGTGGGCGAAATACCCGGCCTTCTGCGGGCTCAACTCAGGTAGAATGCGCGCCCGGTTTTTGGAGAAGAACATGACCCTGCTCAAATTCAGCGATGTGTCCCTTGCTTTCGGCGCCATGCCGTTGTTGGACAAGGTGTCCTGGCAGATCGCCCGTGGTGAGCGGGTGTGCATCATCGGCCGTAACGGTACTGGCAAATCCAGCATGATGAAGCTGGTCAAGGGCGATCAGAAGCCCGACGACGGCTCCGTATGGCGCGCACCCGGTCTGAAGATCGGCGAATTGCCCCAGGAATTGCCGGTGGCCGACGAGCGGACCGTGTTCGACGTGGTCGCCCAGGGCCTGGACGGTGTCGGCGAGTTGCTGGCTCAGTACCACCACCTGAGCCAGAACATCGTCACCGACGCCGATCTGGAAAAACTGATGCACGTCCAGCACGACCTCGAAGCCCGTGACGGCTGGCGCCTGCAACAACTGGTGGACAGCACCCTGAGCCGCCTGCAGCTGCCGGCCGACAAGACCCTCGCCGAGTTGTCCGGCGGCTGGCGTCGTCGCGTGCTGCTAGCCCAGGCCCTGGTGTCCGAGCCGGACCTGCTGCTGCTCGACGAGCCCACCAACCACCTGGACATCGGTGCCATCGCCTGGCTGGAAGAGGCGCTGAAGGATTTCCAGGGGGCGGTCCTCTTTATTACCCACGACCGTTCCTTCCTGCAGAACCTGGCCACCCGCATCCTCGAGCTGGACCGCGGCGGCCTGATCGACTGGAACGGCGACTACGCCAGCTTCCTGGTGCACAAGGAAGCCATGCTGGCGGCGGAAGAAACCGCCAACGCGCTGTTCGACAAGCGCCTGGCCCAGGAGGAAGTCTGGATTCGCCAGGGCATCAAGGCCCGGCGCACCCGCAACGAAGGCCGCGTGCGCGCCCTCAAGGCGCTGCGTGTCGAGCGCAGCGAACGTCGCGAGCGTACCGGCAAGGCCAATATCCAGCTGGAAACCGCAGACAAGTCCGGCAAGCAGGTGATGGTGCTGGAGAACGTCAGCTTCGCTCACCCGGACGGTCCGTTCCTGGTCAAGGACTTCTCCATGGTCCTGCAGCGCGGCGACCGCATCGGCCTCTTGGGCGCCAACGGTACCGGCAAGACCACGCTGCTCAAGCTGATGCTCGGTGGCCTGGTGCCCAGCAGCGGTAAGGTGGAAGAGGGTACGCGTATCGACGTGGCCTACTTCGACCAGTTGCGCCATCAGCTGGATCTGGAAAAGACCGTGATCGACAACGTCGCCGAAGGTCGCGACTTCATCGAGATCGATGGCCAGAGCCGCCACGTGCTGAGCTACCTCGGCGACTTCCTGTTCAGCCCGCAGCGTGCTCGCACGCCGGTCAAGGCGTTGTCTGGCGGCGAACGTGCGCGGTTGCTGCTGGCCAAGCTGTTCAGTAAACCGGCCAACCTGCTGGTGCTCGATGAACCGACCAACGACCTGGATGTAGAAACCCTCGAACTGCTGGAAGAGGTGCTGCTGACCTTCCAGGGCACTGTGCTGATGGTCAGCCACGACCGGGCATTCCTCGACAACGTGGTGACCAGCACCCTGGTCTTCGAAGGCGAAGGCAAGGTGCGCGAGTACGTCGGCGGCTACCAGGACTGGTTGCGCCAGGGCGGTTCGCCGCGGTTGCTGGGGGTGACCGAGAACAAGTCCGGCAAGGCCGAGCTGAATTCTGCAGTGGTGGCACCGGTACAGGCGGCTCCGGCTCCTGTCCAGGAAGCGCCGGCGGCGAAAAAGAAGCTCAGCTACAAATTGCAGCGCGAGCTTGAGGCTTTGCCGGGGCAGATCGATGCCATGGAGCAGCAGATCGCCGGGGTCGAGGCGGAAATGGCCGACGCTGGTTTCTATCAGCGCCCGGCGGCGGAAACTGCAGCGGTAATTGCCCGCCTTGAGCAGTTGAATGCCGAACTGGAGCAGATGGTCGAGCGCTGGGCCGAACTGGATGCCTGAGTGACCGGTTGCTGATAAAAAAGCCCGACTGCAGAGTCGGGCTTTTTTTCAGTGCGCTTGCCAGCTTTTGGGAGCCGGCAACCCTCGGGGCGGGTTCAGCGTTTGACCAGGTGCACGGCCAGCACGTCGCAAGGCGCGCCGTGCAGGACATCATTGGCGGTGGAGCCCAGCAGCAGGGCCAGGCCATGTCGGCCGTGGCTGCCGACCACGATCAGGTCGCATTCCTGTTCCTTGGCCAGGTGATGGATTTCCTGGCGCGGCTGGCCGTAGGTCAGGTGGCTGTATTCCTTGGTCAGCTCCGGGTACTTGTTGATCAGCCGATCAAGACGCTCCCGGGCCTGGTCGAACTGTTGCTGCTGCAACTGCGAAAGATCCATGGGGACGTCGCCCCCGAAGGCCATGGCCATGGGTTCGACAATGTGCACCAGGGACAGCTTGGCTCCATTGCTCACCGACAGCTCGCGAGCACGGTGGATAACAGGATCGCACTCTTCGGTTAGATCTACGGCGACCAGAATATGGTGGTAGGGCATGAGGTGCTCCTCCTGAGGGTTGCAATAGCTTCAAGTATGGCTGGTTTCAAGCGGGTTGGTTTGACCCAGGTCCCGCTCATCAAAAATCGAGAGTACAGATATGACGGTCTGGATAGTGGTGTCAATCCTTGCGGTAGTTCTCAGTCCGCTGGCGTGGTTGCGACCTTCTCGTCGCCAGAGCGGGTTGATCGCCTTGCGCATGGAGGCGCGACGCATGGGCCTGGCCATGCAACTGGCCCCTCAGGAGTGGCCGCACTGGCTGGGCCAGGAGCCGCCCAACCCTTGCCCGCAGTATCACCGGCCACGGCGCAGCGGGCAGCCTGTGTGTTGGAGTTATTGGCAGATCGCGCCGGGCAACTGGGTCAACCAGTGGCGCGAGCCCTGTGTCGATGAGCCACTGCTCAAGCACTTCCAGGCCTTGCCGGCAGGGGTGTTCAAGGTCGAGGCGGACAAGCAGATGATCGCCCTGTACTGGAACGAGCGTGGCGAGGTCAGTGTTTTGCAGGATATTGCCTCGGTGCTCAAGGCGTTGGCCTGAGTCATCCAGGGGAGGGTGCGCGCGGCAATCGCGGGCAGCCGGCAATAAAAAGCCCGATATCAGCATCGGGCGGGGATGGCCAGGCAGGCCGGTAATCTCGTGGCTGCCACCCGGGGTGGCCTCTTGCAGAATGGGGCGGTGCCCCTGTCGCACAAACTGTGCGGCTTCTTCAGATATTTTCCCAGCGTAGTCGCTCTTTCTCCCATTCAGTGCGAGATTTAGGGCGCATTTTCTAAATATAGATCCTATGAATGGTTATGAATGCAGGGGCGTGTTGATCGTCCAGGGAGCAATGGAGTGACCGCAAAGTCGCGTTTCAAACAGCATTTTGGACGATTGACAATTGCTGGATTTTCCCTGAATGTGGCGTACCCAAATCAAACGGGCGTATGAAATGAGCGTTTGCATCGCAGGCGGCTCTATACAGAATCCCGACTATCGCGTTGGCGGGTGTGCCTGGCGGATTGGCGTTAGCATCGACGGTGACGTTAGTGCCATGCCAGAAGTCAGCGTCCGACGTGTACTGTTCAGCTTCCATATCGTGGAGATCAGTTGATGATTTACGAAGGTAAAGCCATCACGGTTAAGGCTCTTGAAAGTGGCATCGTCGAATTGAATTTCGACCTCAAGGGTGAGTCCGTCAACAAGTTCAACCGTCTAACCCTGAACGAATTGCGTCAGGCTGTTGACACCATCAAGGCAGATGCTTCGATCAAGGGCGTGATCGTCAGCAGCGGCAAGGACGTGTTCATCGTCGGCGCCGACATCACCGAGTTTGTCGACAACTTCAAGCTGCCGGATGCCGAGCTGGTGGCAGGCAACCTCGAAGCCAACAAGATCTTCAGCGATTTCGAAGACCTCAACGTGCCAACCGTTGCCGCGATCAACGGCATCGCCCTGGGCGGCGGCCTGGAAATGTGCCTGGCGGCGGACTACCGCGTCATGGCTGCCAGTGCCAAGATCGGCCTGCCGGAAGTCAAGCTGGGCATCTACCCGGGCTTCGGCGGTACCGTGCGCCTGCCGCGCCTGATCGGTGCCGACAACGCCATCGAGTGGATTGCCGCCGGCAAGGAAAACCGTGCTGAAGACGCGCTGAAAGTCGGTGCCGTCGACGCCGTGGTTGCTCCCGACAAACTCAAGGACGCCGCTCTGGCCCTGGTCAAGCGCGCCATTTCCGGCGAGTTCGACTACAAGGCCAAGCGCCAGCCTAAGCTGGAAAAGCTCAAGCTCAACGCCATTGAGCAGATGATGGCTTTCGAAACCGCCAAAGGTTTCGTGGCCGGCCAGGCTGGCCCGAACTACCCGGCACCGGTCGAAGCGATCAAGACCATTCAGAAAGCCGCTAACTTCGGCCGCGACAAAGCCTTGGAAGTAGAGGCCGCCGGCTTCGTCAAACTGGCCAAGACCTCTGCTGCGCAAAGCCTGATCGGCCTGTTCCTGAACGATCAGGAACTGAAGAAAAAGGCCAAGGCCTACGACGAAATCGCCAAGGACGTGAAGCAGGCCGCCGTACTCGGCGCCGGTATCATGGGTGGCGGTATCGCCTATCAGTCGGCCTCCAAAGGCACGCCGATCCTGATGAAGGACATCAATGAACACGGCATCGAGCAGGGGCTGGCGGAAGCCGCGAAACTGCTGGTGGGCCGCGTTGACAAAGGCCGCATGACCGCCGCGAAGATGGCTGAAGTGCTCAACGGCATTCGTCCGACCCTGTCCTACGGTGACTTCGGCAACGTCGACCTGGTGGTTGAAGCCGTGGTCGAGAACCCCAAGGTCAAGCAGATCGTGCTGGCTGAAGTGGAAGGCCAGGTCAAGGAGGACACCATCCTGGCGTCCAACACCTCGACCATTTCCATCAGCCTGCTGGCCAAGGCCCTCAAGCGTCCGGAAAACTTCGTCGGCATGCACTTCTTCAACCCGGTGCACATGATGCCGCTGGTGGAAGTGATCCGTGGCGAGAAGTCTAGCGAGCTGGCCGTTGCCACCACCGTTGCCTACGCCAAGAAAATGGGCAAGAACCCGATCGTGGTCAACGACTGCCCGGGCTTTTTGGTCAACCGCGTGCTGTTCCCGTACTTCGGCGGTTTCGCCAAGCTGGTCAGCGCCGGTGTGGACTTCGTGCGCATCGACAAGATCATGGAGAAATTCGGCTGGCCAATGGGCCCAGCGTACCTGATGGATGTGGTCGGCATCGACACCGGCCACCACGGTCGCGATGTCATGGCCGAAGGCTTCCCGGATCGCATGAAGGACGATCGCCGCTCGGCCGTGGACGTGCTCTACGAAGCCAAGCGCCTGGGCCAGAAGAACGGCAAGGGCTTCTACGCCTACGAAACCGACAAGAAGGGCAAGCAGAAGAAGGTGGCCGATCCGTCGGTGCTGGAAGTGCTCAAGCCGATTGTCTACGAGCAGCGTGAAGTCACCGACGAAGACATCATCAACTGGATGATGATCCCGTTGTGCCTGGAAACCGTTCGTTGCCTGGAAGACGGCATCGTTGAAACCGCTGCCGAAGCTGACATGGGCCTGGTCTACGGCATTGGTTTCCCTCCATTCCGTGGCGGTGCGCTGCGCTACATCGATTCCATCGGTGTTGCCGAGTTCGTTGCCCTGGCCGACCAGTACGCCGATCTGGGCGCGCTGTACCACCCGACCGCGAAGCTGCGTGAAATGGCCAAGAACGGCCAGAGCTTCTTCGGTTAAGCGCCCACACTAGAGCGAGAGTGAACATATGAGCTTGAATCCTAGAGACGTCGTGATTGTCGACTTCGGTCGTACTCCGATGGGCCGCTCCAAGGGCGGCATGCACCGCAACACCCGCGCCGAAGACATGTCGGCGCACCTGATCAGCAAACTGCTGGAACGCAACGCCAAGGTCGACCCGGCGGAAGTCGAGGACGTGATCTGGGGCTGCGTCAACCAGACCCTGGAGCAGGGCTGGAACATCGCACGCATGGCGTCGCTGATGACCCAGATCCCGCACACCTCGGCCGGCCAGACCGTCAGCCGCCTGTGTGGCTCGTCCATGAGTGCTTTGCACACTGCCGCGCAAGCGATCATGACCGGCAACGGTGACGTGTTCGTGGTCGGCGGCGTCGAGCACATGGGGCACGTGAGCATGATGCACGGTGTCGATCCGAACCCGCACATGTCCCTGTACGCAGCCAAAGCCTCCGGCATGATGGGCCTGACCGCCGAGATGCTGGGCAAGATGCACGGCATCACCCGTGAGCAGCAGGACGCCTTTGGCGTGCGTTCCCACCAGCTCGCCCACAAGGCGACTGTGGAAGGCAAGTTCAAGGATGAAATCATCCCGATGCAGGGTTACGACGAGAACGGTTTCCTGAAACTGTTCGACTACGACGAAACCATCCGTCCCGAGACCACCCTGGAGAGCCTGGCGGCCCTGAAGCCGGCGTTCAACCCTAAAGGTGGTACCGTGACTGCCGGTACTTCGTCGCAGATCACCGATGGTGCCTCGTGCATGATCGTGATGTCGGCCCAGCGTGCCCAGGACCTGGGTATCCAGCCGATGGCGGTGATTCGTTCGATGGCCGTTGCAGGTGTGGATCCGGCCATCATGGGCTATGGTCCAGTACCGGCCACGCAGAAAGCCCTGAAGCGCGCGGGCCTGGGCATCAACGATATCGACTTCTTCGAGCTCAACGAAGCTTTCGCTGCACAGGCCCTGCCAGTGCTGAAAGATCTGAAAGTGCTCGACAAGATGAACGAGAAGGTTAACCTGCACGGCGGCGCGATCGCCCTGGGTCACCCGTTCGGTTGCTCCGGCGCACGTATCTCCGGGACCTTGCTCAACGTCATGAAGCAGAATGGCGGCACCTTCGGGGTGTCCACCATGTGCATCGGCCTTGGCCAGGGTATCTCGACCGTCTTCGAACGCGTTTAAGCGTTGGGTTGATGGAAGCCGGGGCCCAGTGCCCCGGTTTTTGTTTTTCTGAAGATTTGTTTGTCTTTATTTTGAAAAAATTGCACGAGGGCCAGAGCATGCAGTTACAACCCGGGCTCTATCAGCATTACAAGGGGCCGCAGTACCGCGTTTTCAGCGTGGCGCGGCACTCGGAAACGGAAGAAGAAGTGGTGTTCTACCAAGCCCTGTATGGGGATTACGGCTTTTGGGTGCGGCCCTTGAGCATGTTCCTGGAGTCGGTCGAAGTTGACGGCGAGCAGGTCCCGCGCTTTGCTTTGGTGCAGGCCGAACCCAGTCTTTTTTCACCGGCATGAGTACAGGTCGCGCAGTACCCTGCGCTTGACCTCACCCTGTTGCCACTATATATAGCGGTGCCGCGTCAGGCGCCAACCGCCTTTCACTTCTCGAATTCAGGAATTTTCTGATCCATGGGCAAATCGCTGGTCATTGTGGAATCCCCGGCTAAGGCCAAGACCATCAACAAGTACTTGGGTAACCAATACGTGGTGAAGTCGAGTATCGGCCATATCCGAGACCTGCCCACCAGCGGTTCGGCAAGTGCCGCCAAGGAGCCAGCCGCCAAGCGTGGCAAGGCCGCCGCGGGCGAAGCCCCGGCTCTGTCGCCGAAGGAAAAGGCTCGCAAGCAGCTGGTGTCGCGCATGGGCGTCGATCCCGAGCACGGCTGGAAAGCCAAGTACGAAATCCTCCCTGGCAAGGAAAAGGTCATCGAAGAGCTGCGCCGCCTTGCCAAGGATGCCGACACCATCTATCTCGCAACGGACTTGGACCGCGAAGGGGAAGCCATTGCCTGGCACCTGCGGGAAGCCATCGGCGGTGATGACAGCCGCTACAAGCGCGTGGTGTTCAACGAAATCACCAAGAAGGCGATCCAGGAAGCCTTCTCCCAGCCAGGCGAGCTGGACATTGATCGAGTCAATGCCCAGCAGGCGCGACGCTTCCTCGACCGCGTGGTGGGCTACATGGTTTCGCCGCTGCTGTGGGCGAAGATTGCCCGTGGCCTATCTGCCGGTCGCGTGCAGTCGGTAGCCGTGAAGCTGGTGGTGGAGCGCGAGCGTGAGATTCGTGCCTTCATCCCGGAAGAATACTGGGAAGTACACGCTGACCTGGGCACTGCCAAGGGCTCGAATGTGCGTTTTGAAGTGGCCCGTGAAAACGGTGAAGCCTTCAAACCGCTCAACGAAGCACAGGCCATGGCCGCCCTGGAGAAGCTCAAGGCCTCGGCCTACAGCGTCGCCAAGCGTGAAGACAAGCCAACCAGCAGCAAGCCATCGGCGCCGTTCATCACCTCTACCCTGCAGCAGGCTGCGAGCAATCGCCTGGGCTTCGGCGTGAAGAAGACCATGATGATGGCCCAGCGTCTGTATGAAGCCGGCTACATCACCTATATGCGTACCGACTCCACCAACCTCTCGGCCGATGCCGTGGCGATGGCGCGTACCTATATCGAAGACGAGTTCGGCAACAAGTACCTGCCGGCTTCGCCCAATGTCTACAGCAGCAAGGAAGGGGCCCAGGAGGCGCACGAAGCGATTCGTCCGTCCGATGTGAATACCCACCCAAGCAAGCTGTCGGGCATGGAGCGTGACGCCGAGCGCCTCTACGAGCTGATCTGGCGCCAGTTTGTCGCCTGCCAGATGCTGCCGGCGCAATACCTGTCCACCACCGTCAGCGTCGCCGCTGGCGACTTCGAGCTGCGTGCCAAGGGCCGCATCCTCAAGTTCGACGGTTACACCCGGGTCATGCCGCAGATGGCCAAGCCGGGCGATGACGATGTGCTGCCGGAAATGGCCCAGGGCGAAGTGCTGAAGCTGATCAAGCTCGATCCGAGCCAGCACTTCACCAAGCCACCGGCGCGTTACTCCGAAGCCAGCCTGGTGAAGGAAATGGAAAAACGCGGCATTGGTCGTCCTTCGACCTATGCGGCAATCATTTCGACCATCCAGGATCGCGGCTACGTGACCCTGCACAACCGTCGTTTCTATTCGGAAAAGATGGGCGACATCGTCACTGAGCGCCTTTCCGAGAGCTTCTCCAACCTCATGGACTACGGCTTCACCGCCGGCATGGAAGAGAATCTCGATGACGTGGCCCAGGGCGAGCGCGACTGGAAGAACGTCCTCGACGAATTCTACGGTGACTTCAAGAAGAAGCTCGAAGTGGCCGAGGGCGCCGAAAGCGGCATGCGCGCCAACCAGCCGGTAATGACCGATATCCCGTGCCAGACCTGCGGCCGGCCGATGCAGATCCGTACCGCCTCCACCGGCGTGTTCCTCGGCTGCTCGGGCTACAGCCTGCCACCCAAGGAGCGTTGCAAGGCCACCGTCAACCTGGTGCCGGGCGACGAGATCGCCGCGGATGACGAGGGTGAGTCCGAATCCCTGGTACTGCGTGGCAAGCATCGTTGCCCGATCTGCAGTACGGCGATGGATGCCTACCTGCTGGACGAAAAGCGCAAGCTGCACATCTGCGGTAACAACCCGGATTGCGCCGGCTACGAGATCGAAGAGGGCAGCTACCGGATCAAGGGGTATGAAGGCCCGAGCCTGGAGTGTGATAAGTGCGGCAGCGAGATGCAGCTCAAGACCGGCCGTTTCGGCAAGTTCTTCGGTTGCACCAACCCGACCTGCAAGAACACTCGCAAGCTGCTGAAAAGCGGTGACGCGGCGCCGCCGAAGATGGACCCGGTGAAGATGCCCGAGCTCAAGTGCGAGAAGGTCAACGACACCTACATCCTGCGCGATGGCGCTTCGGGCCTGTTCCTGGCGGCCAGTCAGTTCCCAAAAAACCGCGAGACCCGTGCGCCGTTGGTGCTGGAACTGATCCCGCACAAGGATGAGATCGATCCCAAGTACCACTTCCTCTGCGAAGCTCCGCAGAAGGACCCGGACGGCCGCCCTGCGGTGGTGCGTTACAGCCGCAAGACCAAGGAGCAGTACGTGCAGACCGAAGTCGACGGCAAGCCGACCGGCTGGCGTGCCTTCTACGACGGCGGTAAATGGAAGGTCGAAGACAAGCGCTAAGTGCTTGGCCTGCCGAGGGCTAGCTTCTCGGCGTAGCGACCAACACGGCCGCATGACTCCTTCAAGGGGGCATGCGGCCTTTCTTTTGCTTGCGGCAAGCTGGAGTGATCCCTGAAACTATGCCGTCTGCATCTGGTTCTCTTTTCGCAGTGGAGGCTGCCCATATGGCCCACGAGCTCTATACCCGTACCAATCAGAAAATCTACTTTGCCGGTCTGTCGCTCGAAGCCCTGGCACGCGCTGAGGAAGGGCGGGCCATGAATGCCCAGGCGCAGGTCCAGGCGGGGCGCGAGTCGGTGCTGTTCCACCTGTACGGGGCCTTGCTGGGGTTGTGCCATGAAATTGCCGGATTCTATCGGCTGCCGCAGGCCAATGCGGCCCGGGTCGAGCAGATCCTCACTCGTGAAGTGCTGCAAAGCATTGCCATTCCCGAGTTGGCAGAGCTGGTGGAATTGGCGCACAGCCCGCAAACCTGGCTGGCGCAACTGCTGTCTGCTTACAGCGAGCTGTTTCAGCCGCCGCAGGCGCCGCACAAGCCCAAGGGCGACGTAACCCAGCCACTGATTGTTGCGGTCAATCTGGATGAAGAGGAGCCCGAGCAGGCACTGAGTCGGGAAGAGCTGGAAAGCTGGCGGCAGAATCTCAAGGCCCTGGCCATTCGTTTCAGGGATGGCCTTAACGAGTGTTGATCCTGAGCGCTGCTTGATGGGTGGCGTGACTATTTGATCAAGGAAGATTCATGCTGTTCTTCTTGCGTGACCAGGCGCTAGTTCGCCTGCTGAACGATTGCCGGGTGCGAGTGGTTCGTGCCCAGTCCAATACTGACTTGCTGGAAGTGCTCGACAGGCTGGAGATATTCCCCGGCGGTCTGGAATTCGATCATGTGCAGGCAATAACGCTTCTGGTCCTGGCGTTTGCCTCCCTGGCTGTCGCGCTGCTGATGGACGGCATGGGCGGGATGTTCTGGGTGTTTCTGGCTCTGTGTTTCTTTAGCTATTACGTCAGCAAAGGGATCTCTGGCTCCTTGACTGATCTGGCGGCAAGCATCGTGCGCAAGTGCGTAATGTTTCATCATGGCTTGAGCGAGTCCGATAGCAGTGCCGATTGGCGCCTGAAAAGGCTGAACAACGAGTTCAGCGATTACCAGCGGGGTAATGAGCGACGCCATATCCAGGACTCGCTCCTGGGCGTCTACCAGGGGGCTCGCCAGTCCTTGACGTTCGAGTATCACCATCTGCAGTACGTCAACTCCAGGCAAGAGCGTGGTGTCGGCGGCAGCTATCGCACTGTCTACGACACGTACAACCGCTACAGCCTGGTGCTGGATTTCCCGTGGGTGACAGAGATTACGGTTCGCTCCAGTCCCCTGGAAGTGTCATTGGCGGGGCAGCCGTTCAAGACCGGTCGCGACGATTTCGACCAGGTCTTTGTACTGCGCGGTAATGATCAGGCCTGTTGCGAACACTTCGCCAGGCCAGCAACCCTCGACCTCCTGATGGAGCTTTCACGCCACCTTTGCCGGGTCAATCTGGAGTTTTCCAGTCAAGGGCGGCTCTGTCTGAGCTTTGATAATGCGGACATCATTGCCCATGCCGATCCGGGCTCGCTGAGTGATCTGGCGGTCTTTCGCGAGCGGATCAAGGCGGGTATCGAGTTGCCGAAGCTGTATTCACTGCTGGAGCTGGTGCATCGGTTGGCTCAGTTGCATGACAGCTATGCTCTTGCTGCTGTTCCAGATGTTCCTGAGGCTGGCAACTTGATCAAGGAAATGTAATGCAGTTTCTCAAGCACGATGCCGAGTTGGTGAAGTTGTTGGCCACTAGCAATGCAGAGGTGGCTCGAGCCAAGAGCAACGAGGATCTATTGAGGGTCATCGCCAGGCTTCAGTCCTTCAGGGGAGGGTTGGATTTCGATCATGCCCAGTCCTGGCTGCTGTTGATGCTGGCTATTGTGTCGGCGATCCCGGCCATGGCGGGTGTGGAGCTGATGTGGTTTGCGACGGCCTGCCTGGGTTTTGCCACCTTGTATACCTGGATGGGCCGTAAAGCCGTGTTAGACGAGTTGCCGCAGAAAATAGCCCGTAAGTGTTCATTTCTCAGTAACGGCCTTTGGGACCCGGGCGGAACCGCCGATGAGCGTTTCACGCAACTGAGCAGTGAGTTCGACGACTATGATCGCGGCAATGACAGCCGCCGTATCGAGGCTTCAGCCAGGGGGACCTACCAGGGCCCGCGGCATCAGTTGTCCTTTGTCTTCCACCATCTGCGTTACGTGAACTCCCACTACAAAAGCAAATCCGATGGCGAGAGCGAGCGGGTCTATGAGAGTTTCGATCGCTTCAGCCTGGTGGTGGACTTTCCTTGGGTCAGAGGGGTGATGGTGCGCAGTGATCTGCCAAATACCAAGAGCAAGAAGCGCAAAGTCTTTGAGACCACTTCCGATGACTTCAACAGAGGCTTCAGTTTCACCGGTGATAGTGAGCTGGCTTGCGCGAAGTTCGCAACGCCCACCACCCTGGCTTTCTTGCTGGAACTTCGTCGGCGGCTGAAAAAGGTGAGTCTGGAATTCTCCAGCGAGGGCCATTTATGTCTGAGCTTCGATGATGCCGAGGTCATGGCCTACAAGGATCCGGGCACGTTTGACGATCTGCCGAGCTTCTACGCCAATATCGAGCAGGGCCTGCCGTTGCCTAACTTGTTTCCGGTGCTGGCCCTGGTGCATGAGTTGGCGGAGCTGCACGACAACAATTTCGATCTTCCGCTGAAGGTCACTGATGAAATGGAGCAGTAGAGTATGGAGTTGTTGCTGGTCATCGCGATTGCCTTGGGCGTTCTTGCCTATGTGCACTACAACAAGATTGTCGGTGCGCATAACCGTGCCCAGCGGGCCTGGTCGGATGTGCTGACCTACCAGCGCCAGAGGATCAAGGTGCTGGACATGCTGGAGCCGCAAGTGGCTGGCTTCCAGGCCTACGAAAGCCAGTTGCTGGAAAAGATCGTTGGGCTGCGTAGTGCCATTGGTAGCTTGCCATCCGCAGCCGACGGTGATGCGCTCAAGTCGGTAGACCAGGGCACCAAGGCTTTGCTGGGCGGTTTGAATCTTGCGTTTGAGGCCTACCCCGACCTCAAGTCCGTCGAGTTGTTGAGCAACCTGATGCGCGAGGTTGCCGAGCAGGAAGGCAATATCGGTGGGGCGATTACCCTGTTCAACCTGAATGTGGAGCACTTCAACAACTCCATTCAGATGTTTCCCGGCTCCCTGGTCAATCGGTTGGCCCTGAAGAAGTCGCTGATCACGCCGTTTTCCGACAGCCAGGCCTCGGCGGGTTTTGAATACAAGCCGAATTTCTGAAGGGGCTGGCGCGGGCTTGGGGTCGGTGTGGCTAGGTGTTGATTGCAAGGATCGGGAAGTAATTCCTGGTGAGGGGGCACGACCCCCTTGCAAGATCCTGAGCGGGGCGGGGGTGATGACTGATATAATCCCGCCCTTTCGTGGAGACCAGACCTTTATGCCAACGTCCTTTCTAGAAATTGTCGAGTTGCCAGACGGCCGTATCGAGCTGCGCAGAGCTGAGGACGAGGGTTCTCTGGTTACTTTGGATTTCTCCGAGGATGCCAAAGCCTTTCTGCAAGGTCAGCACGTGGAAGTGGCCAAGGCCATGTTGAGCGTCGGCGTACAGATGGCCGGTCGATTGGTTGAAGGTGAAATTGACAAGGAAGATGGCCCGCGGGTTCTGCACTAAGCCCGTCTATCGGGTTTCTCCGGTCATCCGTCGCATTTGTTCCGGCTTCTCAATCCTGGAGAAGCCTTGTGTCATTCAAGCGTAAATCCCACGCTTTCCCGGTGTTTCATCCCAGGCGAATATTCAGGCTCTGCGCATCGCCAGTCCGTGCGGCGCTGATCAGCTGTTGCCGGGCGCTGGCGCTCAACGGGTTCAACCAGCTGACTACGGTATGACTGCGACCCAGGCGCAGGGCCTCGCAGGCGAGCTGTTGCGGGCTCTGATTGCCCCGGGGGTGCAGTAGCAGGATCCCCTCGCGATTCAGGCCGGCGTCCCGTAGCCAGCTTTGGGTCAGGCTGGAGGGCGGGGCGATCAGTGTCAGCCAGCGCGCGTCCTGGTCCTGGCTGAGTTCCCGAAGGATAGGTGCCAATAGGTTCAGGCAGTTCCCGGCGGCGCCGCGTAACGACAGCTCGCTGAAGGCTTCTGGATCTTTGTTCCAGGGCGATTCGACCACTTCCTTGAGGGCGGGCGCCAATGGCTGGGCCAGGAACGCCTCGAACAGTGGCAGTTGTGCTTGCTGTGGTGTGTGGGGGAACTGCATGGAGCCTCCTTTAGCGGCGAATGACGCCGACACTCAAGCCTTCGATCACCAGATCCTGATCTTTCAGGTTGACTTCGATGGGGGCGAATTCAGGGTTCTCGGCAATCAGCCAGACCTTGCTGCCTTCGCGCTTGAAGCGCTTGACCGTGACCTCATCACCGATGCGCGCCACCACGACCTGGCCATTGCGGGCCTCGCGAGTGGTGTGTACCGCCAACAGGTCGCCGTCGAAGATGCCGATGTCCTTCATGCTCATGCCATGGACGCGAAGCAGGTAGTCGGCGCGAGGGTGGAAGAAGGTCGGGTTGATATTGCAGGACTCTTCGATGTGCTGCTGGGCCAGGATCGGTGCACCGGCGGCGACACGGCCAATGATCGGCAGGGTATCGTCGGCCTTGGCTTCGAAGCCGGGAATGCGGATTCCGCGGGAGGCACCCGGGGTCATCTCGATGGCGCCTTTGCGGGCCAGGGCCTTGAGGTGTTCCTCAGCGGCGTTGGGCGATTTGAATCCCAGTTCCTGGGCAATTTCCGCACGGGTGGGCGGGTAGCCGTTGTCTTCGAGGCAGCGTTTGATAAAAGCCAGAATCTCAGCTTGGCGTGGCGTCAGTTTTAGCATGTCGATCGCTCTGTCTTTTTATACAGTGACTGGGATTATATACAGTGAACGTCGCTTGGCAATCCTCCTTTTGCCTGTGGCGGCCGAGCGGTTGTCATCCGGGGGCCGCAATCCTGCGCCGAAGGCTGGCTACAGTGGCCGGCAGGTGTGATTAAATAGCGCGCCGGACGGCTTGCGCAGAGGCCGGCAGGCTTGACATTGCAAAGCCTGAAACGTATGTTTCAAACAAGTGTTTGTCAGGCGGAGTAGCCATGGCCCAGTCGGAAACCGTTGAACGCATTCTCGATGCTGCCGAGCAGTTGTTCGCGGAAAAAGGTTTTGCCGAAACCTCATTGCGGCTGATCACCAGCAAGGCCGGGGTCAACCTGGCAGCGGTCAACTATCATTTCGGGTCCAAGAAGGCCTTGATCCAGGCGGTATTCTCGCGTTTCCTCGGCCCGTTCTGCATCAGTCTCGATCGTGAGCTTGAGCGCCGTCAGTCCAGGCCGGAGAACAAGCCGAGCCTGGAAGAGCTGCTGGAAATCCTCGTCGAGCAGGCCCTGGTAGTGCAGCCGCGCAGCGGTAACGACCTGTCGATCTTCATGCGTCTGCTGGGGCTGGCGTTCAGCCAGAGCCAGGGGCACTTGCGGCGTTATCTGGAGGACATGTACGGCAAGGTGTTCCGCCGCTACATGCTGCTGGTCAACGAAGCGGCGCCGCGTATTCCGCCCATCGAGCTGTTCTGGCGCGTGCACTTCATGCTCGGTGCTGCGGCGTTCAGCATGTCCGGGATCAAGGCGCTGCGGGCTATCGCCGAAACCGATTTCGGGGTCAATACCTCCATCGAGCAGGTGATGCGCCTGATGGTGCCGTTCCTCGCCGCGGGCATGCGTGCCGAAACCGGCGTCACCGACGAAGCCATGGCCAGCGCCCAGCTCAAGCCGCGCAGCAAATCGGCTCCGGCAGCCGCCAAGGCCTGACCCACGGGTGGGCGCGACAGCTTACATCCGCTAAGCTAGCCGCCCATGCCGATTCTCGTTATATATCCCGTGCCTTCCCTGCGCCGATGCTGCTCGGCCCGGCTGCATCCATGCGGATGCGGCTCGATCAGCGTTGCCTGGAAGCCATCGTAGTGCTTAAGGAATTTCTATGACTGCTGGCCTGCAAGGCTCTTTGATGGTGGACGTCGCCGGTACCTGGCTGACGGCCGAAGATCGCCAACTTCTGCGCCAGCCGCAGGTCGGTGGGTTGATCATCTTTGCCCGCAATATCGAACATCCGCGCCAGGTGCGGGAGCTGTGCGCGGCGATTCGCGCGATTCGCCCGGACCTGTTGTTGGCCGTGGACCAGGAGGGCGGCCGGGTGCAGCGTCTGCGCCAGGGCTTTGTGCGCCTGCCGGCCATGCGTGCCCTGGCCGACAATCCGAATGCCGAGTACCTGGCCGAGCAGTGTGGCTGGGTCATGGCCACCGAGGTGCTGGCGGTGGGGCTGGACCTGAGCTTCGCCCCGGTACTGGACCTCGATCACCAGCGCAGCGCGGTGGTGGGCAGCCGGGCTTTCGAGGGCGACCCCGAGCAGGCGGCGTTGCTCGCCGGTGCGTTTATCCGCGGTATGAACAGCGCCGGCATGGCCGCTACCGGCAAGCACTTTCCCGGGCACGGCTGGGCCGAGGCCGACTCTCATGTGGCGATCCCCAATGACGAGCGCAGTCTGGATGAAATCCGTGCCAAGGACCTGCTGCCCTTTGCTCGTCTGAGCAAGCAGTTGGCGGCAGTGATGCCTGCGCACGTCATCTATCCGCAAGTCGACCCTCAACCGGCCGGCTTCTCGCGCTACTGGTTGCAGGACATCCTGCGTGGCGAGCTGCAATTTGACGGGGTGATCTTCAGCGATGACCTGTCCATGGCCGGCGCCCATGTCGTCGGGGACGCGGCAAGCCGGATCGAAGCGGCGCTGACCGCCGGTTGCGACATGGGGCTGGTATGCAATGACCGTGCTGCCGCCGAGCTGGCCCTGAGTGCCGTGCAGTGCCTCAAGGTGCAGCCTTCGCCACGCATCGCGCGGATGCGTGGCCAGGCCTTCGCCAATATCGAGTACAAGCAGGATCCGCGTTGGTTGGCGGCGCTGGGTGCCCTCAAGGATGCCCAGTTGATCGACTGACGACTTCGCAAGGGGGCTCCGGGCAATTCTGGATGCCCCCGCACGTGGCCGGTCTCAGCGGCCGCCCTTGTTGTCCGGCAGTGGGGCGAACAAGGCTTCGATGTCGTCGCTCTGCAGCTTCCAGTCACCGGCCTTGCGCCCATCAAGTACGCCTGCCGCCAGGTCCGATTTTTCCTGCTGCAGGTGCTGGATCTTTTCTTCCACCGTACCTCGGGCAATCAGCTTGTAGACGAACACGGGCTTTTCCTGGCCGATGCGATAGGCGCGGTCGGTGGCCTGGCTCTCGGTGGCCGGGTTCCACCACGGGTCGTAATGAATCACCGTATCGGCTTCGGTCAGGTTGAGGCCGACACCACCGGCCTTGAGACTGATCAGGAAAATCTGCAGCTTGCCGCTCTGGAAGTCCCGTACCGGAGTGCGCCGGTCCCGGGTCTGGCCGGTGAGCAAGGCGTAGGCGATGTTGCGCCGTTTCAGCTCGGCCTCGATCAGGCTCAGCATCGAGGTGAACTGCGAGAACAGCAGAATCCGCCGGCCCTCTTCGAACAGTTCTTCAAGCATTTCCATCAGGCTGTCGAGCTTGCCTGAGGAGCTGCCCCGTGTGGGTGGCGAGTCGTTGACCAGGCGCAGGTCGCAACACACCTGGCGCAGTTTGAGCAGGGCTTCAAGAATGATGATCTGGCTGCGCGCCACACCTTTGCGGGTGATTTCGTCGCGCACTTTCTTGTCCATGGCCAGGCGCATGGTTTCGTAGACATCACGCTGCGCCTCGTTGAGCTCGACCCAGTGGATGATCTCGGTCTTGGGCGGCAGTTCGGTGGCCACTTGCTCCTTGGTACGGCGCAGCAGGAAGGGCTTGATCCGGCCGTTGAGGTGCTGCAGGCGCACCTCGCTGGCGTGCTTTTCAATCGGTACCCGGTAGTCACGGTTGAAGCTCTTGGCATCGCCGAGCCAGCCCGGCAAGAGGAAGTGGAACAGCGACCAGAGCTCCCCCAGATGGTTTTCCAGCGGCGTGCCGGACAGGCACAGGCGCTGCCGGGCATTGAGTTCCCGAGCAGCCTGGGCGGCCTTGCTCGACGGATTCTTGATGTACTGCGCCTCATCGAGGATCAGCACATGCAGGGGCTGGGCCGCCAGCAGTTCGATGTCCTTGGGCAGTAGCGCATAGGTGGTCAGCAGCAAGTCATAGTCGCCCAGTTGGGCGAAGTGTTTCTTGCGCCCGGCGCCATACAGCGCCAGCACCTTGAGCTGCGGGGTGAAGTGCGCGGCCTCGTCCAGCCAGTTGGGAATCAGGCTGGTGGGCATTACCACCATGCAGGGGCGGTCCAGGCGCCCGGCGTTCTTCTCGCTGAGTATGTGCGCCAGGGTTTGCAGGGTCTTGCCCAGGCCCATGTCGTCGGCCAGGATGCCGCCCACTTCCAGTTGGCGCAGTGACTGCATCCAGCTCAGGCCTTCGAGCTGATAGGGGCGCAGGGTGGCATTCAGGCCCTGGGGCGCCGGTGCCGAGTAGTCGCGGATGTCCCGCAGGCGCTGGGCGAAGGTGCGAATGTGTTCGCCGCCTTCCCATAGCAGTGGCAGGTCCTGCAACGGGTTGAGGCGGGTGGCGTCGGCGCTGCTCAAGCGCAGGGTGGTATCGCCGGGTTCTTGCAGATAGAACTCGCCCAGGGTTGCCAGTACCGGCTTCAGGCGGCCATAGGGCAGTGCCACTTGCAGCGGGCCATGCAGGGAGTTGGGCCGATTGGGAATGTTCACCAGGATCAGCTCGTCGTCGCGGCGCTTGGCCAGGCGCTCCGGATTGAGGATCTCGGTGTGCGAGCGCATCAGGTTGAGCAAAATCGGCAGCAGGCTCAAGCGCTCGCCGTTGACGATGATCCCCAGTTCCAGGTCGAACCAGTCGCGGCCCGGGGCCTCGTCGACACTGGCGTACCAGTCGTCCACCGCCGTCAGGTCGAAGCCGAAGCCCTCGTCGATCTGCAGCTCCCAGCCCTGGCTGCGCAGCTTAGGCAGCTCGTTGAGGGTGAAGGTCAGCCAGGCGCTGTCGTTGACCATCTCGAACAGCTCGCCGGCGCTTTCCGGCAGTGCCTTGCTCTGCCGGGTGGCGATCTTGAAGCCCAGGCCTCGCAATTGCTCGCGCCAGCCCTGTTCCAGCTCGGGCTGGCGCTTGATGCGCAGGCTCTGGTGTTCCTGGCGGATGATCACATCGGTGTTCTTCTGCCCGCTGGCGTATTCGCCCCTATAGTTGAACGACAGTGCGGCGCGGTGCTGGATGTAGCGCTGCATCTTGCCGTTGCGCGGTTCGAAGGCGCTGAATTCGATGCTTGCCAGCCACAGCCGCGGCACCGGGCGCACGTCCTCCAGCAGTACCTGGGGCAGGGCGGCGGGGCGACGACTGTCGAGGACTGCGGAGAGCTTTTCCAGCAGTTCGGCGTCCTGGGCCGCCGCCGGGTAGGCCAGGGTTTCCTCCACTTGTAGCAGCACCGCAGCGATGTGCTTGCAGTTGCTGCGTACTGGGCAGGTGCAGTGGGCGTCGATCAGCAGCAGGTTGCCCTTGCTCGATTCGCGCAGGGTGATGGTCTGCCGGTACATAGTGCCGCCGGAGCCTTCGCAACTGGCGGTGATAGCGCTGTCTCCGGCCGTGGCGATGCGCACGCGTTTTTCCAGGGCGTAGCGCCGGCCACGCTCCAAGGCTTGTTCCTTGAAGCGGTTGACCCAGGAGGGGGCCAGGGGTTTGGTCAGGGGCGGGGTCATAGGGACTTCGATCAGTCCGGAATTTCAGTTGGAGCGGGGCGCGGTGCCGGTGCGGTCAGCGAGGTGATCTTGATCAGCAGCGCCAGGTGGCCGTTGTCCAGGTAGTTGAGCTGGCCATTCTTGGTATGGCTCTGCTGTTTCAGGCGCTCGCTGCTGGTGACCAGGCCGTTGCTGTCGATCTGGTTGACCCAGAAGTCCGCGTCCACATCGGTGAAGCGCCCGAGCTTCAGGCTCAGGGTGCCTTCGATGGGGAACTGGCCGAACTGTTCCAGGCCATCGCTGAGGGCAACCTTCACCGGGGTTTCCCCCAGGGTCTGTTGCCAGGCCTTGTGCAATAGCACGCTGTAGCTGCCGCTGGCGCCGAGCTTTTCCACGATGCTGCCCAGGGCTGGGGTACGCAGGCTGTCCGGGCTCAGCCGTTGAGCGCCGGCGGCCCAGTCTTCGGGGGCTGCACGGCTGACGATCAGCGGCTCGGCGTTCTGCCGTACGAGGATCATTTCCACCTGGTACAGGTCATCGGCAAAGGCCGTTGGCGCGACCAGGGCCAGGAGCAGGGTCAGGGAGCGGAACAGGCGCATGGGGCGTCCTTCAAGCAGATTTCGGGGTGAGGCGCTCAAACAGTGCCTCCAATGTATTAAAGCGCTCTTCCGGGCGCTCCATCGGCACCATGAACTTGAACAGGGTTGCGCCTTCGAATTTGTAGCGTTTGGGCTGGCCCTGGATCAGTTTGATCAACGCCAGTGGGTCCACTGGTGTATCTGCGGCGAACTCGATGCGGCCGCCTTGTGGGCCGCCGTCGACCTTCTTGATCCCCAGTTGCTCGGCCTGGAGTTTGAGCAGGGTCAGGCGGATCAGGTTCTTGGTCGGCTCCGGCAGCAGGCCGAAGCGGTCGATCATCTCCACTTGCAGGTCCTTCAGGCCGTCCTCGTCGGTGGCCGAGGCGATGCGCTTGTAGAGGATCAGGCGCGCGTGCACGTCCGGCAGGTAGTCCTCGGGAATCAGTGCCGGCAGGCGCAGGTTGATTTCCGGGCCGCCACCCAGTGGCTGGTCGAGGTTCGGTTGTTCGCCCTTGCGGATGGCTTTCACGGCGCGCTCGAGCATCTCCATATAGAGGGTGAAGCCCACGGCCTGGATCTGCCCGCTCTGGCCGTCGCCCAGCAGTTCGCCAGCGCCACGGATCTCCAGGTCGTTGGTGGCCAGGACGAAGCCGGCGCCCAGGTCCTGGGTGTTGGCGATGGCCTCCAGGCGTTTTTCCGCGTCCGGCGTGATTTGCTGGCGCGGTGGCGTCAAGAGGTATGCGTAGGCCTGGTGGTGGCTGCGCCCGACCCGGCCGCGCAACTGGTGCAGCTGGGCCAGGCCGAACTTGTCGGCGCGCTCGATGATGATGGTGTTGGCGCTGGGCACGTCGATGCCGGTCTCGATGATGGTCGAGGCGATCAGCACGTTGAAGCGCTTGTGATAGAAGTCGCTCATCACCTGTTCGAGTTCGCGTTCGCGCATCTGCCCGTGGCCGATGCCGATCCGCGCCTCGGGCACCAGTTCGGCCAGGTCGGCGGCGCATTTCTCGATGGTCTTCACGTCGTTGTGCAGGTAGTACACCTGGCCGCCACGCAGCAGTTCGCGCAGCAGGGCCTCTTTGACCGTGCTCTTGTTCTGCTCCATGACGAAAGTGCGCACCGACAGGCGCCGGGCCGGTGGCGTGGCGATGATCGACAGATCGCGCATGCCCGAGACGGCCATGTTCAGGGTCCGCGGGATCGGCGTGGCGGTCAGGGTCAGGATGTCGACTTCGCTGCGCAGCGCCTTGAGCTGCTCTTTCTGGCGGACACCGAAACGGTGTTCTTCGTCGATGATCACCAGCCCCAGGTTCTTGATCTTCACATCGTCCTGCAACAGCTTGTGGGTGCCGATGACGATGTCGATCTTGCCTTCGGCGAGGTCCGCCACCGCAGCATTCACTTCCTTGGTGGACTTGAAGCGGCTCATCACTTCCACGGTCACCGGCCAGTCGGCGAAGCGGTCGCGGAAGCTGTTGTAGTGCTGCTGGGCGAGCAGGGTGGTGGGCACCAGGATCGCCACTTGCTTGCCGCCGTGGACCGCGATGAAGGCAGCGCGCATGGCCACTTCGGTCTTGCCGAAGCCCACGTCGCCGCATACCAGGCGGTCCATGGGCTTGCCCGACAGCATGTCCTCGCGCACCGCTTCGATGGTGCTCTGCTGGTCCGGGGTTTCCTCGAAGGGGAAGCCGGCGCTGAAGGTGGCGTAGTCGGCCTTCGGGTCGGCAAAGGCATAGCCTTCGCGGGCGGCGCGGCGGGCATAGATGTCCAGCAGTTCGGCAGCCACATCGCGTACCTGTTCGGCAGCCTTGCGCTTGGCCTTCTGCCAGGCTTCCGAGCCTAGGCGATGCAGGGGCGCGAGGGCGTCGTCGCTGCCGGTGTAGCGGGCGATCAGGTGCAGGTTGGCCACGGGCACATAAAGCTTGGCGCCCTCGGCGTATTCCAGGGTCAGGAACTCGGCGGCCTGGTTGTCGATTTCCAGGGTCGCCAGGCCCAGGTAGCGACCGACGCCATGGTCGATGTGCACCACCGGCGCGCCTTCACGCAGCTCGGTGAGGTTCTTGATCACCGCATCGTTGTTGGCATCGGCGCGCTTTTCCCGGCGCCGACGCTGCATTACTCGCTGGCCGAACAACGGGCTTTCGGCCACCAGGGCCAGGGCCGGATCGTCCAGCACCAGGCCTTCGTCCAGCGGGGCGATGGTGATTGCCAGGCGTTCCTTGCTGGCGACGAAGTCCGGCCAGCTGTCGACGGTCTTGGGCCGCAGCTTGAGGCGCTCCAGCAGCTCCAGCAGCACTTCCCGGCGGCCGGCGGATTCTGCGGTGAACAGCACTCGCCCGGGGAACTCGTCGAGAAAGCCCGAAAGTGCTGCCAGCGGCTGGTTGGCCTTGGCTTCGATGGCCAGGTTCGGCAGCTCGTGGGCCGGGAAGCGTTCGCGGCCGACACCGGTTTCGATGTCCTGCTGGCTGGCCACCACTCGCGGCCAGTTCTTCAGCCGGGCGAAGCAGTCTTCCACTGGCAGGAACAGTTCGGCCGGGGGCAGGAGCGGGCGCGAAGGGTCGACGCGGCGCTCTTCATAGCGGTTGCGTACATCGTTCCAGAAGTTTTCCGCGGCCTGTTCGATGCCCGGCAGGGAAAACACCTGGGTGTCCTGGGGCAGGTAGTCGAACAGGGTCGAGGTCTCTTCGAAGAACAGCGGCAGGTAGTACTCGATACCGGCCGGGGTAATCCCGCTGCTCAGGTCCTGGAAGATCGGGCAGCGGCGGAAGTCCACATCGAAGCGTTCGCGAAAGCGCGCCTTGAAGCGGGTCACTGCTTCTTTCTGCAGCGGGAACTCCTTGGCCGGCAGCAGGCGCACCGAGTCGACCTTGTCGATGGAGCGCTGGTTCTCCGGATCGAAGGTGCGCAGGGTCTCGATTTCGTCGTCGAACAGGTCGATGCGATAGGGCAGCTTGCTGCCCATGGGAAACAGATCGATCAGTGCGCCGCGCACGGTGAATTCGCCGTGTTCGTAGACGGTGTCCACGTAGCGGTAACCACTGGCTTCCAGGCGGGTGCGCATCTGTTCCACATCGAGCTTCTGGCCGACGTCCAGCACCAGGCTGCTGCCCAGCAGGAACTGGGTGGGCGCCAGGCGGTGCAGGGCAGTGGTGATCGGCACCACCAGCACGCCATGTTCCAGTTCAGGCAGCCGATAGAGGCTGGCGATGCGCTGGGAAATGATGTCCTGGTGCGGCGAGAACAGGTCGTAGGGCAGGGTTTCCCAGTCAGGAAAATGCAGCACCGGCAGATCCGGGGCGAAGAAGCTCAGCTCCTGTTCCAGCCGGTCAGCGCTTTGGCTGTCGGCAGTCAGCAGGAGGGTGAAGCGCTTGGCAGCGCTGGCGGTTTCGGCGATGGCCAGGCTCAGGGCGGCACCGGGCAAGTTGCCCCAATGCTGTTTGCCGGCGGCGGCAGGGAGTAGCGGTAGACGCAGGACGGGCACGGACGGTCAAGCTCCAAGCGTTGCGACAAAGTCGGTAATTGTAACGGCCCCGGGCAGCCACTGTCAGTGGCTGATGCGTCTAATATGCTGGTTGGGGCAAATGTAGTGGCTATGACAACAAAATGCGCTTCTTGACCTGAAATGTAGTGCCGATTGCGGCTGGTGTTACGGAGGGTTACAGACAGGCTGGTATGATGTCCAAAAAATTGACGCTGCTGGAAGCCGCGGTTTTACTGGTCTCCAGCACAGTGGTGTTTTTTTGCAAGGGCTTTTTGTTACGTTCCGCACGACAGGCGCGCATTGCTACGATAGGAACTGGGCGGCATAATGTAGCCCCTTTTTTCTGCCCCTACATGTGGAAGGTTCCCGTGACTCAGAAGCCCGACCAGTGTCTTGGTGAATGGATCGACCGTGAAGCACTCGCAGAAGCGATGATTCCGCTTATCGGTCAGCTCTACCGCAATAACAACGTGGTGAGCTCGATCTATGGCCGCAGCCTGATCAACCAGTCTGTCATCGCGATTCTCAAGGCTCACCGCTTTGCTCGCCACCGTTCCTCCGACGATAGCGAACTCTCCGTCCACGAAACATTCCCTCTGCTTAAAGCCATGAGCGAGCTCAAGCTCGGCGCGGCATCGGTAGACCTGGGCAAGTTGGCGTTCAAATTCCGTAACGAAGGCAATGGCCGCAGCGCCGAGCAGTTCGTTCGCGAAGAAATGGCTGATGTGGTTGGCCAGCAAAATGCTTCGGCCCGCAAAGGCACTGACGTAGTCCTGTACGGCTTCGGTCGTATCGGCCGTCTGCTGGCGCGCATCCTGATCGAGAAAACCGGTGGTGGCGACGGCCTGCGTCTGCGCGCCATCGTGGTGCGCAAGGGCGCCGAAAACGACCTGACCAAGCGCGCCAGCCTGCTGCGTCGCGACTCGGTGCACGGTTCGTTCAACGGCACCATCACCATCGACGAAGAAAACAACACCATCACCGCCAACGGTAACCTGATCCAGGTCATCTACGCGAAGAACCCGACCGAGGTGGACTACACCCAGTACGGCATCAAGGACGCTCTGCTGGTGGACAACACCGGTGTATGGCGTGACGCCGACGGTCTGGGCCAGCACCTGGCCTGCCCGGGTATCGATCGCGTTGTTCTGACCGCGCCAGGCAAAGGCAAGCTGAAGAACATCGTTCACGGTATCAACCACAACGAAATCACCGCTGACGACAAGATCGTGTCCGCCGCTTCCTGCACCACCAACGCCATCGTGCCGGTGCTGAAGGCTGTGAATGACAAGTTCGGCATCATCAACGGTCACGTCGAAACCGTTCACTCGTACACCAACGACCAGAACCTGATCGACAACTTCCACAAGGGCGATCGCCGTGGCCGTAGCGCCGCGCTGAACATGGTGATCACCGAGACCGGTGCTGCTACTGCTGCTGCCAAGGCCCTGCCTGAGCTGGCCGGCAAGCTGACCGGTAACGCGATCCGCGTTCCGACGCCAAACGTGTCGATGGCCATTCTCAACCTGAACCTCGAGAAAGCCGCCACCCGTGAAGAGATGAACGAGTACCTGCGCTACATGGCGCTGCACTCCGACCTGCACAAGCAGATCGACTTCGTCAACTCGCAGGAAGTGGTGTCCACCGACTTCGTGGGCTCGCGTCACGCCGGTGTGGTCGACGCTGAAGCGACCATTGTCCAGGACAACCGCGTTGTTCTGTACGTCTGGTACGACAACGAGTTCGGTTACAGCTGTCAGGTAGTGCGCGTGATGGAAGACATGGCCGGGGTCAACCCGCCAGCGTTCCCACGCTAAGCGACTGCTGAAATGAAAACGCCCCGACTTGTCGGGGCGTTTTTGTTTGTGGCTTGCGCCGGCAAGCCAGGTCGGCGCAACCGTAGGAGCTGGCTTGCCAGCGAAGCGTCTGTCTCAGGCGCCGCGCGCTGTTGCCGCTTGCGCGGTACGCAGTTCGTGGCGATTGCCGCGGAACAGCACCAGGGTGGCGATCAGCCCCAGCACCGCCGCGCCACTGAGCCAGATGCCGGGAGCCGCCTGATTGCCCAGGACGTGGATCAGGTAGGTGCAGGCTGCCGGGGTAAAGCCGCCGAAGGTCGCGGTGGCCAGGCTGTAGGCCAGGGAGAAACCCGTGGTGCGCACTTCCACCGGCATGATTTCAGTCAGGGCCACCACCATCGCGCCGTTATACGAGCCATAGAGGAAAGACAGCCACAGCTCGACGATCAGCAGGTGGCTGAAGCTGGGGTTGGCCACCAGCCAGGATAGTGCCGGATAAGCAGTGAAGATGGCCAGGATGGTCGCCCCCAGCAGCAGCGGCTTGCGGCCGATCTTGTCCGACAGCGACCCCATGACCGGCAGCCAGAAGAAGTTCGACAGGCCGATGCACACGGTCACCAACAGGGCGTCGAAGTCCGACAGGTGCAGCTCGGCCTTGCCGAAGGTCGGAGTGTAGGCGGTGATCAGGTAGAAGGACACGGTGGTCATTACCACCAGCGCCATGCCAGCGATGACGATGCCGAAGTTCTGGCCGATGGAACGGATGATTTCCTGCAAGGTAGGTCGATGTTTGCGGGCCTGGAACTCCGGTGTTTCCTCCAGGGAGCGGCGGATCATGAAGATTGCCGGAACAATCATGCAGCCCACCAGGAACGGCACGCGCCAGCCCCAGTCACCCATTTGCTCGGGGCTCAGCCAATGGTTCAGGCCAACGCCCAGCAAGCCGGCGAAGACCACCGCGGCCTGTTGGCTGGCCGACTGCCAGCTGACGAAAAAGCCCTTGCGGCCCGGGGTCGAGATCTCGGCCAGGTAGACCGACACACCGCCCAGCTCGACGCCGGCGGAAAAGCCCTGCAGCAGGCGACCCAGCAATACCAGTAGGGGCGCGGCGACGCCGAGGGTGGCGTAGCCTGGCACACAGGCAATCAGCACGGTGCCCGCGGCCATCAGTGCCAGGGTGATGATCAGGCCCTGACGGCGGCCGTGACGGTCAATGTAGGCACCGAGGAAGATCGCTCCCAGGGGACGCATCAGGAAGCCGGCGCCAAAAGTGGCCAGGGACAGCATCAGTGAAGCGAAGGCGCTGTCGGCAGGAAAGAAGGTCTTGGCGATTGCCGTGGCGTAGAAGCCATAGACCATGAAGTCGAACATCTCGAGAAAGTTGCCGCTGACAACGCGAAAGATCGCCTTGCCTTTGCCCGTGGTCGTGGACATTTTTTTCACTCACTTTGGCTGTCTTGTTAGCAATCCCTGGTCGTTATGCGTCCCTTACTGCAAAGTCGGGGCTCGAGGCTGCACGCTGAACAGTTTTGTAACGATATGTGTATGAAAGCCATCCGGCAACAAAAACTCTTGGGGTGGCAGGGCGGCTCTAGATCAAGGTTCTGCCCGTAGCCAAGGAGGTGGGACGCCGGGCAGGCGGCCTCCGTCTGTCGCATAATTGCCATTTGCACTGTCAGCTGGCCCAGTAGGGCGGTTGATCGGGAGGAACACCTTGTCGGGTAAGCAACGATCGCGATGGAGCGCTTTGTACGCCGCGCTGGTGCTGTTGGCCGGTTGTGGCGGCGAGCGCCTGGAAAGCCTCTCCGGGCCGACCATGGGCAGCACCTGGTCGGTGCAGTATGTGCGTCACGCCCAGGGGCCGGCGCCGTCCCTGGTACAGGCTGAGGTCGAGGGAATTCTGGCGGAGGTCGACGGGCAGATGTCCACCTATCGCAGCGATTCGGACATCGAGCGTTTCAACGCCTTGCCCGCCGATAGCTGCCAGCCGATGCCGGAGCCCGTGTTGCAGTTGGTGCGAGTGGGTGAGCAGTTGTCCCGGGACAGCGATGGCGCCTTCGACCTGACGGTGGAACCGCTGCTGGATCTCTGGGGTTTTGGCCCTCAGGGGCGCGAGGAAAAGGTTCCCGGCGCGTCAGCCCTGGCTGAAGTGCGGCGGCGGGTAGGGCACGCTCACCTGCGTATCGAAGGGCAGGAGCTGTGCAAGGATGCGCCGGTGGAGGTGGATTTCAACAGCATCGCCGCCGGCTATGCGGTGGACCGCATCGCTGCCCGGCTCACGCAACTGGGGATCGACAGCTTCCTTGCCGAAGCCACCGGTGAGCTCAAAGCCGTGGGTCGCAAGCCCGACGGCTCACCATGGCGGATAGCCCTGGAAGAGCCGCGTGACGACCAGCAGGTAGCCCAGCGGGTGATCGCCCTGGATGGTTTTGGCGTTTCCACTTCCGGCGACTACCGTAATTACTTCGAGCAGGACGGCCAGCGGTACTCCCATACCTTCGATGCCCGGCTCGGCCAACCCATCGCCCACCCGTTGGCCTCGGTAACGGTGATTCATCCTTCGGCGTTGATGGCCGATGGCCTGTCGACACTGTTGCTGATACTTGGCCCGGAGGCGGGCTGGGACTACGCGGAAAAACACGGCATCGCCGGATTTTTTGTGATGCGCAGCGCTTCAGGTTTCGTCACACGCAGCAACCCGGCTTTCGATGCGCTGCTGGCCGGGCAAAAACAATAACCTGGTGCGCTGTTGCGCAGCCTGTAGTGCAGGCAAAAGTAGCCTACGACGCGACCAAGGGTTAATGTGCGCGGCGTTGACGCTTCTATAGACTGTGCCCGGGTTCGTAACCGAGCCAAATTGATCCTTCATGCCGCTGGCCGCGGCATGATTTAGCCGGAGACGCCAGAAGGGTGTCTCGGCCTGTTCTGAGGAGTACGCATGGCTGTCTACAACTACGACGTAGTGGTGCTGGGCTCAGGCCCCGCTGGAGAAGGTGCGGCGATGAACGCCGCGAAAGCAGGGCGCAAAGTGGCGATGGTCGATAGCCGTCGCCAGGTCGGCGGCAACTGCACCCACCTGGGTACCATCCCGTCCAAGGCCCTGCGTCACTCGGTCCGGCAGATCATGCAGTTCAACACCAACCCGATGTTCCGGGCCATTGGCGAGCCGCGCTGGTTCTCCTTCCCGGACGTGCTCAAGAGCGCCGAGAAGGTCATCTCCAAGCAAGTGGCCTCGCGTACCGGCTACTACGCCCGCAACCGGGTCGATGTGTTCTTCGGCACTGGCAGCTTCGCCGACGAGCAGACCGTGGAAGTGGTCTGCGCCAACGGCGTGGTGGAAAAGCTGGTAGCCAAGCACATCATCATCGCCACCGGTTCGCGCCCCTATCGCCCCGCGGATATCGATTTCAGCCACCCGCGTATCTACGATAGCGACACCATCCTCAGCCTCGGCCACACCCCGCGCAAACTCATCGTCTACGGCGCCGGGGTCATCGGTTGCGAATACGCCTCGATCTTCAGTGGCCTGGGGGTTCTGGTGGAGCTGGTGGACAACCGCGGCCAGTTGCTGAGCTTCCTGGATTCTGAAATCTCCCAGGCCCTGAGCTACCACTTCAGCAACAACAACATCACCGTGCGCCACAACGAGGAATACGACCGCGTTGAAGGTGTGGACAACGGCGTGATCCTGCACCTCAAGTCCGGCAAGAAGATCAAGGCCGACGCCTTGCTCTGGTGCAACGGCCGTACCGGCAATACCGACAAGCTGGGCATGGAGAACATCGGGGTCAAGGTCAACAGCCGCGGCCAGATCGAAGTCGACGAGAACTACCGCACCTGCGTGCCGAACATCTACGGGGCCGGTGACGTGATCGGCTGGCCGAGCCTGGCCAGTGCCGCCCACGACCAGGGTCGTTCCGCGGCCGGCAGTATTGTCGACAACGGTAGTTGGCGCTTCGTCAACGACGTGCCGACCGGGATCTACACCATTCCCGAGATCAGCTCCATCGGCAAGAACGAGCAGGAACTGACCCAGGCCAAGGTGCCTTACGAGGTGGGCAAGGCGTTCTTCAAGGGCATGGCCCGTGCGCAGATCGCCGGCGAGCCTCAAGGCATGCTGAAGATCCTGTTCCACCGGGAAACCCTGGAAGTCCTCGGCGTCCATTGCTTCGGCTACCAGGCTTCGGAGATCGTGCACATCGGCCAGGCGATCATGAGCCAGCCGGGCGAGCTCAACACTCTGAAGTACTTCGTCAACACCACCTTCAACTACCCGACCATGGCCGAAGCCTATCGGGTAGCGGCATACGATGGCCTCAACCGGCTTTTTTGAGCGGCTCCGGCCGGTGGCCTGAGCCGGCCGGGGAGACCGATTTCAGCGATTCTCGAGGGTGGCGCTGGCCAAACCGGGAAAGTCTGTAATCAGGCTATCTACGCCGAAGTCGGCGAGCCTGCGCATCAGCGCAGGCTCGTTGACCGTCCATACCGACACATGCAAACCCTGACGCTGCGCCCGTTGCAGACGCTCTGGGGTGCACAGCGTCCAGTTCAACGCCAGAATCTCGCAGCCATAGCTCTGGGCGACCTTCAATGGGTCGAGCCAGGCGTATTCGGCGACCAGTCCGCGGGACAGGTCCGGGGTCAGCTCCACGGCGGCCTTCAATACTTCCCGAGAACTTGAGGTCACGGTGACCTTGTCCAACAGGCCGAAACGCTGGGCCATTTCGCGAATCGCCAGCACCGTGGTGGCGGCGCGGGTGCGCGAGGCGCTCTTGACCTCCAGCTGCCAGTGCTCGAAGTCGCATTTCTCGAACAGCTCTTCCAGGCGCGGAATGGGGCAGGGGTTGACCCAGCCCGGGCCGCCCTTGCGCGCGTCGTAGGTCACCAGCTCGGCGGCGCAATGCTCCACCACTTTGCCGCGCCGGTCTGTGGTGCGCTTGAGGGTCGGGTCGTGGATCACCATCAACTCGCCGTCCATGGACAGGTGCAAGTCGAGCTCGCAACGGCGCACGCCGTGCTTGAGGCACTCCTGAAAGCTGGTCAGGGTATTTTCCGGTGCTTCGCCTTTAGCGCCGCGATGGCCATAGATCAGGGTCACAATTGCTCCTTCACGGATGTTGTTCCTTAAGAGAGGGTCGGGCGTACTGCTCAGCCGGCGGCGGGGTCGCTCTGTTCCCGGGCCTGGCGGCGTTGCTGGGCCTGTTTCTGCAGGATATAGCGCGCCAGCAGCTGGCGTTGGGCATCGGTCAATGCTTCGAACTCGGTGCCGATCTCGAAGGTGCCAAAGCTCTGGGGCTCGCAGTGGGTGACCTTGGCCCGCAGCAGCAGGCCCAGGGCCTGCGGCATCAGCAACAGCTTCACCGCCAGATGGCTGCCGGTTGGGTAGCACTGGTGATGGCTGAATTCGATGCCGCCCTCGGACAGAATGACCCGCTGCGGCTCGCCGAACTTGCCGAACACCGTTTGCGCCACCACCTGGCTGAGCAGGTCGATGCGTTTGTTCATGGCCTTGAGGTAGCTGGCCAGGGTGCGATCGCGCTCGCTGACCTGGCGCAGCAGATGCTGGGATTCGAATTCGCTCAGGTGCAGTTCACTGAGCAGATTGAACAGTGGGGACTCATCCTGCAACACTTCCTTGCTCGCCGCGTCGAGGGCGGACAAGGGGCTAATTTCCAGTGCGATCGTGTCCTCGATACGGTAGTATTCGCGGCGATCTTCTTCATCTAATGTCGACATGGCGAACCCATGGTAGAGGCAGTGGTCTGAGTGTAAAGCTGCTTACCAGGCCCCGCCACAAGGACGTCTTCTTTTCCTCTGCACAAGCCCCGACATGTTCAGACCTCTGTTTGCTTTTATCGGCACGCGTTACACCCGTGCAAAGCGTCGCAATCATTTTGTGTCATTCATTTCCCTGACTTCGATGATCGGACTCGCCCTTGGCGTGATCGTGATGATCGTGGTGCTGTCGGTGATGAACGGCTTCGATCATGAGATGCGCACCCGCGTGCTGGGCATGGTGCCCCACGCCACCATCGAATCCGGCGAACCCATCAGCGACTGGCAAAGCCTGGCCGACAAGGTCAAGCAGAACCCCAAAGTGCTGGCGGTGGCACCGTTCACCCAGATGCAGGGCCTGTTGACCAACAACGGCCAGGTGCAGAAGGTGCTGCTCAATGCCATCGACCCTGAGCAGGAGCGGCAGGTGTCGATCATCGACCACTTCATGCAGCAGGGGCAGTTGGACGCGCTGGCGCCCGGTAGCTTCGGCATTGTCATTGGTGACAAGGCGGCAACCAAGCTGGGTGTCGGCTTGGGAGACAAGCTGACCTTCGTCGCCCCGGAAGTCACGGTGACCCCGGCCGGGATGTTCCCACGGATGAAGCGTTTTACCGTGGTGGGCATCTTCCATGTCGGCGCCGGCGAGATCGACGGCTACCTGGGCCTGACCAACCTCCAGGACCTGGGCCGCCTGCACCGCTGGAAGGCGGATCAGGTACAAGGCCTGCGGCTGAAGTTCGACGACCTGTTCCAGGCCCCGCGCACCGCCTGGGAAATCGCCCAGCAGTTGGGTGAGAACCACTATTACGCCCGCGACTGGACCCGTACCCACGGCAACCTGTACCAGGCCATCCGCATGGAAAAAGCCATGATCGGCCTGTTGCTGCTGCTGATCGTCGCGGTGGCCGCGTTCAACATCATCTCGACCCTGGTGATGGTGGTGAACGACAAGAAGGGCGATATCGCCATTCTCCGCACCCTGGGAGCGACGCCGGGAACCATCATGGCGATCTTCATGGTCCAGGGCACGGTGATCGGCGTGGTCGGCACCCTGATCGGTGCTGTGCTGGGGATGCTGGCGGCGCTGAACGTGAGTGCCGCGATTTCTGCCCTTGAAGGCCTGATCGGCCACAAATTCCTAAATGCCGACGTGTATTTCATCGACTACCTGCCGTCGCAACTGATGGCCGAGGATGTGTTGATGGTCTGCGGCGCGGCATTGGTCCTGAGTTTCCTCGCCACCCTGTATCCAGCCTGGCGTGCGGCGCGCACCCAGCCTGCGGAGGCGCTACGTTATGAGTGAGTTGGGCATGAGTGAAAAAGCAATCCTGAGCTGCCGTGACCTGGGCAAGTCCTATGAGGAAGGCCCGGAATCGGTGGTGGTCCTGTCTGGCCTGCAACTGGAGCTGCACCCGGGTGAGCGAGTGGCCATCGTCGGCACTTCCGGCTCGGGCAAGAGTACCTTGCTCAACCTGCTGGGCGGCCTGGATACGCCATCCAAGGGCAGCGTCTGGCTGGCGGGCGAGGAGCTTTCGGCCCTGGGCGAGAAGGCCCGCGGCCAGTTGCGCAACCGCGCCCTGGGCTTCGTCTACCAGTTCCACCACCTGCTGCCGGAGTTCACCGCGCTGGAGAACGTCTGCATGCCGCTGCTGATTGGCCGCACGCCGATCCCGGAAGCCCGTCAGCGTGCCACCGCGCTGCTGGAGCGGGTCGGGCTCGGCCATCGGCTGGAGCACAAACCGGCCGAGCTGTCCGGTGGTGAGCGCCAGCGGGTGGCCATTGCCCGGGCGCTGGTGAACAAGCCAGGGCTGGTGATGCTCGATGAGCCCACCGGCAACCTCGATTCGCACACGGCCCAGGGAATTCAGGACCTGATGCTGGAGCTCAGTACCTCGATGCGCACCGCCTTCCTGGTGGTGACTCACGACATGAACCTGGCTCGACAGATGGACCGCGTACTGCACCTGCAAGAAGGTCACCTGGTCGCCATCTGATGCGCCCGCACACGGCGTCGGCGGCTGGGCTGTCGATGCCGGGTCATTAATCTTTCCAGGGTGCCTTGCCCATGTTCAGACCTTTATCGATCTTTATCGGCACGCGCTACACCCGCGCCAAGCGGCGCAATCGTTTTGTCTCGTTCATTTCCATGACCTCGATGATCGGCCTCGCCCTGGGCGTGTTGGCGATGATCGTGGTGCTGTCGGTGATGAACGGCTTCCAGCGGGAAATGAGCTCGCGCATCCTCGGCATGGTGCCCCACGCCACTATCGTTGGGGTCAAGCCCATCGATGACTGGCAGCCGGTGGCCGCGGCGGCCCTGAAGAATCCGGAAGTCACCGCCGCGGTGCCCTTTACCGAGATGGAGGGCATGCTCTCCTACAAGGGGGCGATGCAGCCGATCCAGATCAGCGGCATCGATCCGGCCCAGGAAGGCAAGGTGTCCATCGTTGCCCAGCATATTGTCCAGGGCAGCCTGCAAGACCTGAAACCTGGCGAGTTCGGCGTGGTGATCGGCGAGATCACGGCCCGGCGCTTTCGCCTGAACGTCGGCGACAAGCTGACCCTGATCGTGCCTGAAGTGAGCACTGCACCGGGGGGGATCACCCCGCGCATGCAACGGCTCAACGTGGTTGGGGTGTTCAAGGTGGGGGCCGAGCTGGATGGCTCCATGGGCCTGATTCATGTGGCCGATGCTGCAGAAATGCAGCACTGGCAGCCGAACCAGGTGCAGAGCGTGCGCCTGGCGGTCAAGGACCTGTATGCCGCGCCAAAGGTCTCGGCGGATATCGCCAAGGGCCTGGGGGCGGACTTCCGCGCCGATGACTGGACCCACACCCAGGGCAGCCTGTTCAGCGCGATGAAGATGGAAAAGACCATGATCGGCCTGTTGCTGCTGATGATCGTGGCGGTGGCGGCATTCAACATCATCGCCACCTTGATCATGGTGGTGAATGACAAGGGGGCGGACATCGCGATCCTGCGCACCATCGGCGCCACACCACGGCAGATCATGGCGATCTTCATGGTCCAGGGGACGGTGATCGGTATCGTCGGCACCTTGATCGGCGGGGTGCTGGGGGTAATCGCGGCACTGAACGTGAGTGAGCTGGTGGGCTGGCTGGAAAGAATCAGCGGCCAGCAGATCTTCAGCTCCGATGTGTATTTCGTCAGTAACCTGCCTTCTGAACTGCAGGGCGGCGACGTGGTGCTGATCTGTGGTGCCGGCTTCGTTCTGAGCTTCCTGGCGACCGTGTATCCGGCCTGGCGCGCGTCCAAGGTCGAGCCGGCCCACGCTTTGCGCTACTCCTGAGACCCGCTTTCGCCGGCCGCCGGCTCCTGTCCGATTGGTGCAGGAGCCGGCTGGCCGGCGAACAGTCCCTCAATCCTGCCTTGGCAACTCGATCACGAAACGGGTCCAGCCCGCCGCCGATTCGCATCGGATCTGCCCGCCGTGGGCACGAATGATCGACTGAGTGATCGCCAACCCCAATCCCGCATGTTCACTGCTGCCTTCGCGCCGTGCCGGGTCGGCCCGGTAGAAACGGTCGAACAGGCGCGGCAGTACATCCTTGGCGATCCCTTCGCCGGTATTCTCGATGCTCAGGCTCAGGTGCTCGGCACTTTCGTTGATGCGTACCTTGACCGCGCCCCCGGCCGGAGTGAAGCGCAGGGCATTGTCCAGCAGGTTGGACAACGCCCGGCGCAGCATGCTGCGGTCCCCGGCAAAGCCGGCCTGGCCTTCACGGGTCAGTTCGATCTGTGCGTCTTCGGCCAGGGGGCCATAGAACTCCAGCAGCATGTCGGTTTCCTGGGCCAGCTCCAGCGCTTCGCGCCTGGGTGTAAGCAAGCCGTGGTCGGCCTTGGCCAGGTACAGCATGTCGTTGACCAGTTGCGCCATCCATTGCAGCTCCTCCAGGTTGCTGTGCAGGGCTTCGCGATAGTCCTCCAGTGGCCGGGGGCGGGTCAGGGTGACCTGGGTGTGGGTCAGCAGGTTCGACAAAGGGGTGCGCAGTTCGTGAGCGATGTCGGCGGAAAATGCCGAGAGGCGCTGAAACGACTCTTCAAGACGGCCCAGCATGGCGTTGAAGCTGCTGGCCAGTTCCGCCAGCTCGGCGGGCATCTGTTCCTGGGGCAGGCGCTGGGTCAGGGAACTGGCGGATACCCCGGCGGCCACCGCGCCCATGCGCCGCAACGGGCGCAGGCCACTGCGGGCGGCCCAGGCGCCGAGCAGGGCAGTGGCCAGGGCCGAGAGGCCCACGGTGAGCCAGATCAGGTGTTGCATGCGCTGCAGAAAGTGCTGGTGATGGGTGATGTCGAGGATCAGGGTCAATTGCGGCGAGGCCGCCTGGCCGGGATTCAGCGCTGCTGTGTAGAGCCGGTAGGCGGTGCCGGCCTGCTCCAGGCTGCGCAAGCCGGCACCGCCAGGCAGAGAGGCGGGCAGGCCGGGGGCGCTGTCGAACCAGAGCTGGCCATTGGCGTCGCCGACTCGTAGCTGCAGGTCCGGCTGGTGGCTCAGTTCGTCCTGCAGCCTGGCCTGGCGCGGGGGGAAGTCCCCGGCCTCGTTGACATCCTGCAAGGCGCTGCGCAGGGCCAGCAGCTTGCCGTCCAGCAGTTGCTGATCCAGTTCGATGAAATGGGCTTCGCTGGCGCGGCTGAACAACACCCCCGCCAACAATGAGACCACTGCGGTGCAGGCGGCGAACAGCAGCGCCAGGCGCCCGCTCAGGGACAGGCGGCGCATCAGGCCTGGCGCTCTTCGAGCACGTAGCCCATGCCGCGTACGGTATGGATCAGTTTGTTCGGGAAATCGTCGTCGATCTTCAGGCGCAGGCGGCGGATGGCTACTTCGATGACGTTGGTATCGCTGTCGAAATTCATGTCCCAGACCTGGGAGGCAATCAGCGACTTGGGCAGGACTTCGCCCTGGCGCCGCAGAAGCATTTCCAGCAGGGCGAATTCCTTGGCGGTCAGGTCGATGCGCTGGCTGCCACGTTCTACCCGGCGGCGGATCAGGTCCAGGCGCAGGTCTGCCAGTTGCAGGCTGGTTTCCTGGGCCACGGCGCTGCCCCGGCGCAGCAGGCTGCGGACCCGGGCCAGCAGTTCGGAGAAGGCAAAAGGCTTGACCAGGTAGTCGTCGGCCCCCAGTTCCAGGCCGTGCACCCGGTCTTGCACGGCATCCCGGGCGGTGAGGAACAGTACCGGCATCTCCAGCCCGGCGCTGCGCACCGCCTGGAGGATCTGCCAGCCGTCGCGACCCGGCAGCATCACGTCGAGAATCAGCAGCGCGTAGTCGCCGGTCAGGGCCAGGTGCTGGCCGGTGCTGCCGTCGGCCACCAGTTCGGCGTTGAAGCCGGCCTCGCTCAGGCCCTGGCGCAGGTAGTGGCCGGTTTTGGGTTGGTCTTCGACGATCAGCAGTTTCATGGTGGGACTCGTGGCGGTTGGAACCCGGGCTTTATACCGTGCAGCAGGCCAGGGCAGTGCAAGCTGACAAAGTTGTAATCTGCATGTCAGCTGGCTGGCAGCGGCAGGGCTCTAGAGTGTGCCACAGGCTGAATCCCGATCTTGTTGGAGTCTGATGATGAGTATGCAAAACCTGTTGTGGCGAAGCCGGTCGATCCTGGGGGGCTGCCTGATGCTGTTGAGCGCACCGCTCTGGGCCTCGCCGGCCGGCTCCTACGATTTTGGCCAGCCGGCGCCTGCGGCCAAGGCCACTCGCAGTGTCGAGGTGGTGATGGGGGACATGTCGTTCAATCCCAAGGCCCTGGAGATCAAGGCCGGCGAGACGGTGCGATTCGTGCTGATCAACAAGGGGCAGTTGCTGCACGAGTTCAATCTGGGCAACGCGGCCATGCATGCCGAGCACCAGCAGGAAATGCTCAAGATGCAGCAGAGCGGCATGCTCACCCCGACCGGCATGAAGGCGATGGATCATGGAGCCATGGGCCACGGCTCGATGGCAGGCATGGGCCATGGCATGCAGCATGACGATCCCAACAGCGTGCTGGTGGAGCCGGGCAAGCAGGCGGAACTGACCTGGACCTTCAGCAAGAGCGGCAACCTGGAGTTCGCCTGCAACATTCCCGGGCACTACCAGGCCGGGATGGTGGGCAAGCTGACGGTCACCCCATAGACATCCGGGGCTCAAAGGCGGGAGCAAAGGCTGATAGAATCCGCTGATTCTTCAGTCAGGTTTCCGCCATGCATCCCGCAGCCGAACATTCGCCGCTGGGCAAGTCCAGTGAATACGTCTCCACTTACACCCCGTCCTTGCTGTTCCCGATTCCCCGGGCGGCAAAATGGGCCGAGCTGGGCTTGAGTGCCGATACCCTTCCTTATAAGGGCGTGGACTACTGGAACTGCTTCGAGTTGTCCTGGCTGCTGCCGTCGGGCAAGCCGGTAGTGGCTATCGGTGAGTTCAGCATTCCCGCCGATTCGCCGAACATCATCGAATCCAAGTCGTTCAAGCTCTACCTCAATTCGCTGAACCAGACGCCGTTCGATGATCGGGCGACCCTTGAGGCCACCTTGCGCACTGATCTGTCGGCTGCTGCCGGCAAGCCGGTAGGCGTGCGGATCCGCAGCCTGCAGGAGGTCGAGGCCGAAGGCGTGGTGGCGCTGCCTGGGTTGTGTATCGATGATCTGGATATCAGTGTCGACAGCTATGAGCACCCGCGCCCCGAACTGCTGCGCTGCGATGCTTCGCGCGTGGTGGAGGAGAGCGTGCACAGTCATCTGCTCAAGTCCAACTGCCCGGTAACCAGCCAGCCGGACTGGGGCAGCGTGGTGGTGCAATACCGGGGCGCGGCTCTGGATCACGCCAGCCTGCTGGCCTATCTGGTGAGCTTTCGCCAGCACTCGGACTTTCACGAACAGTGCGTGGAGCGGATCTTTCTCGACCTGCAACGCTTGCTCAAGCCGGAGAGACTCACCGTGTATGCGCGTTATGTGCGCCGCGGTGGGCTGGATATCAACCCTTACCGCAGTACCGAAACCGCGGATTTCGCCAATCACCGGTTGGTACGCCAGTAAAAGCAAAGCCCCGCTTCGAGAGCGGGGCTTTTGCTTTGTGGGGTTGGCTACCGGGGGTTGCTCAGATGCCGATGTTGCCCAGGGTCTGGACGATATTGCGCAGGGTTCCGGCAATCGCCGGGTGTTCCAGTTCGAAGCGTTCCACGGCTAGGTTGACGCCGTCGGCGAGGCTGGCGTCCTGGGTGCCGGTCTCCAGTTTGAGTTGCAGTTCGATCTGCTGCATCAGTTCTTGCAGATTGTTGCGCTCGGCTTCGGAAAGCGGTGGGTTCTGTTCCAATTGCTCGCGCAGGGTGTCGAGTTGTTCTTGCAGTTCGCGGGCAGGCATGGCGTTCTCCCTTTATTGATAGGCACAGGGATGGACCGCGCTGTCGAGCCAAAGGTCCATGCCCACGGCTTAGAGTAATCCACTCCCAGGCGCTGTGCATGATCCTGATCAACAGGCTTATGTCAGGGTTTTTCACCCTTGAGCCGGCGCAGTTCGATGTCCGCCAGGCAGGTGTTCAACTCCCCCAGATGGTCGATGACCGAATGCACCCCCAGGCCGAAGAGCTGCACCGTGGCCTTGCCACGCTTGAATTCCCGTTCCTGCTGGCTCAGGGCCTGCCATTCGCTGGGGGTCATGCCGCACAGGGAGCCGCAAGAGGCCAGGCCGATGGTCCAGAGGCCGGCATTGAGGCCCGACTGCAGCAGTAGGGGTTCGCCGCTGACCAGGACACAACCGTCGATGCCTTTGACATTGAGCGCCATCAGCGCCTGCCAGCAGGCATCGGGTGCGGGCCAGGGGGCGGGGGAGTGAGGTGCCGGCTTGATCCAGTCCGGCAGGATGGCAGCCAATTGGCGGCTACTGGCGGGGAGCAGTTGCTCCAGCCAGGCGCAGGGGATGCCTTGCTGATGCAGGCGCCGCAGCGTTTCCAGTGCGCCAGGTGTGGCTTGGGCTTGCTCCGGATCAGGTTTGTCCGTGGCTTGCTGGCGCATCCGCGCGCCGAAATCCACCAGGCAGCCACTGAGGCCGAAGAGTACGGCAGTCAATGGGCGGGCGGGTTGCACTGAGGCGTCGGCGTGGGGCATGTCAGCGTCCTTGAAATACCCTTGGAGGCTAGCGGCAGAACATGACATGCAGGTGACAGTACGGTGAATGGCAGCAAGGTTGGCTGAACCCTGACTTGAAGACGGTTTGCGGTGATGCTGCCTAAACCGGCATATCCGCTTTATACTCCTGAACTTATCCTCAGGGCATAGCCCCACGAGAGAACAATCGAAGGAGTTTCCTGCTATGCGCTGGAGCCGTTATCTAGTTCCACTATGTATGAGTGCCGGTGTGACGCTGGCTCCCCTGGTTGCCCAGGCGGCCGAAGATGATCCATGGGAAAGCATCAACCGTCCCATCTTCACCTTCAACGATACGCTGGATACTTATGCCCTGAAGCCTCTGGCACAGGGCTATCAGGCCGTCACTCCGCAGTTTCTGGAAGATGGCATCCACAACATGTTCCGCAACATCGGTGATGTCGGCAACCTCGCCAATGACATCCTCCAGGCCAAACCTGGTGCTGCCGGTGTCGACACTGCGCGACTGTTGATGAACACCACCCTGGGCTTGGCGGGCTTCTTTGATGTCAGTACCAAGATGGGCCTGCAGCGCAATGACGAAGACTTCGGCCAGACCCTCGGTCATTGGGGCGTGGGCAGCGGTCCCTACGTGATGCTGCCGTTGCTGGGGCCAAGCACCCTGCGTGATGCGCCGGCCAAGTATGTCGACAGCTACACCGAACCCTACCGCTACATGAATGACATCCCCGCGCGCAACATCACCATGGGTGTGGATGTCGTCGATACCCGTGCCAGCCTGCTCTCGGCGGACAAGCTGATTCGCGGTGACAAATACACCTTCATTCGTAATGCCTACCTGCAGAATCGCGAATTCAAGATCAAGGACGGCAAGGTCGAAGACGACTTCTAAGCTCGAATGTCCTGCACAAACTGAAAAGGCGGCCTGATGGCCGCCTTTTTCATGGGTTGGAATCTTTACTTCATTTTAAGGATTGTAAGTCCAAGTTTCTGGCCGCCACCTTCTTGTGGGTTGACCCATACCACTTCTGTCTCTGCTTCCAGCCCCCTGAGGGCTGCGTGCTCTGAGTCAATACGTACACTCAACTGATCGCCGACCTGGAACGAACGTGGTGCCTGAACCTGCATGCCGCTGCTGGAAAGATCGATGCAGACCGCTTCGATCACCTGCCCCTGATGGATCAGCGTGACCTCTGCATCCACCCGCATGCGGATGTAATCGCGCTTTTCGCTGTAGTCACGCTGGTTTTGGTTCATGGGTTCCATCCTGCGATTGAGTTGCGGTTTTAGCGGTTTTTATAACTCCCGGTGATTTGCGGTGTAAAGACGTCAGGCGACCATCGGCATGAGCTTGAAACGCCCCGCGGATGGGAGTACCGTCTGCGCCTTAGAAGGGCACCTCTGATGGTCGGGCGTGCAGGGCTCAAGGTCCTGGCCTGGCTTGCAGAGTGGCTAGAAAGCGAATCCAGTAGCGTGCCTCAGGCCCCAGGCCAGAGCACCTACGCCAACCTAATTCTGGCGCCGTTTGCCCACATGCAAAAAACCAGTGCCACGCTGCTGATAATCGATGACGACGAAGTAGTGCGCGCGAGCCTCGCGGCCTATTTGGAAGACAGTGGCTTCAGCGTACTGCAGGCCGCTAACGGCCAGCAGGGTCTTCAGGTATTCGAGCGCGACAACCCCGATCTGGTGATCTGCGATCTGCGCATGCCGCAGATGGGCGGTCTCGAGCTTATCCGTCAAGTGACCGAACTGTCCCCGCAAACCCCGGTGATCGTGGTTTCGGGTGCGGGCGTCATGAACGATGCGGTTGAAGCCCTGCGCCTGGGCGCGGCGGACTACCTGATCAAGCCGCTGGAAGATCTGGCCGTGCTCGAGCACTCGGTGCGCCGCGCCCTCGATCGTGCTCGCCTGTTGCTGGAAAACCAGCGTTACAGAGAGAAGCTCGAAGCCGCCAACCGTGAGCTTGAAGCCAGCCTCAATCTGCTCCAGGAAGACCAGAACGCCGGTCGACAGGTGCAGATGAACATGCTGCCGACCAGCCCCTGGTCGATTGACGAATTCAACTTTGCCCACCAGATCATCCCGTCGTTGTACCTGTCGGGTGATTTTGTCGACTATTTCCGTGTCGACGAGCGCCGGGTGGCCTTCTACCTGGCGGATGTTTCCGGTCATGGTGCGTCGTCGGCCTTTGTCACCGTGCTGTTGAAGTTCATGACCACCCGTTTGCTGTTCGAGTCCAAGCGCAATGGCACCTTGCCGGAGTTCAAGCCTTCGGAAGTACTGGGCCATATCAACCGTGGCCTGATCAGTTGTAAGCTGGGCAAACACGTCACGATGGTCGGTGGAGTCATCGACGAGGAGACTGGCTTGTTGACCTATAGCATTGGCGGGCATTTGCCGTTGCCGGTGTTGTACACCCCCGACAGTGTGCGTTATCTGGAAGGGCGTGGTTTGCCGGTGGGCCTGTTCAACGAGGCCACCTACGAAGACCACATTCTGGAGCTGCCGCCGGTGTTCAGCCTGACGCTGATGTCCGATGGCATCCTGGACCTTTTGCCCGAGCCTACACTCAAAGAGAAAGAAGCAGCCTTGCCCGAACGGGTGAGGGCAGCGGGCGGCAGCCTGGATGGCTTGCGGCAAGTTTTTGGATTGGCCACGCTAGGGGAGATGCCGGATGATATCGCCCTGTTAGTGTTGAGCAGGAACCTTCAATGAGTACCGGTAGAATCCAGTTCGCCGAGCAGGATGGCACCTTCGTCCTGAAGTTCGTCGGTGAAGTGCGCCTGACCCTGTGTTCGGCGCTGGATGCGACTATTGAGCGGATTTTCACCGCGCTGAATTTTTCGGCGATCGTGATCGATCTGACAGAAACCCGCAGCATCGACAGCACCACCCTGGGCCTGCTGGCCAAGCTCTCGATCCTGTCGCGGCAGAAAGTCGGTCTGTTGCCCACCGTCGTCACCACCCATGAAGACATTACCAGGCTGTTGCAGTCCATGGGCTTCGATCAGGTGTTCAACATCGTCGATCGCCCGATTCCCTGCCCGGAATGCCTGACCGACCTGCCGTCCCAGGACCAGTCGGAGGAAGTGGTACGGGTCAAGGTCCTGGAGGCGCACAAGATCCTCATGGGCCTTAATGACTCCAACCGTGAAGCCTTTCACGATCTGGTGAATGCCCTGGAGCGTCACTGATCGACTGAAACGCGAGCGCACAAAAAAGGGCGAACCTGTGAGGGTTCGCCCTTTTTGCGTTGACGCGAAGCGATCAGAGCTTGGCAGCCAGCAGGGCTTCGAGCTTTTCCTGGTCGCGGGCGAACTGGCGGATGCCTTCAGCCAGCTTTTCGGTGGCCATGGCGTCTTCGTTGGAGGCCCAGCGGAACTGTGCTTCGTTCAGGCTCTGGCGAGCTTCACCGGTCTTGCCCGGGCTCAGCTTGCGTTCCAGCTTACCGGTGTCGGCGGCCAGCTTCTCAATCAGATCCGGGCTGATGGTCAGGCGATCGCAGCCGGCCAGTTGCTCGATCTGGTTGAGGTTGCGGAAGCTTGCCCCCATGACCACGGTCTTGTAGTCATTGGCCTTGTAGTAGTTGTAGATGCGGGTAACCGACTGCACGCCCGGATCGTCAGCGCCCTGATAGTCGTTACCGGTAGCCTTCTTGTACCAGTCGTAGATCCGCCCCACGAATGGCGAAATCAGAAACACCCCGGCTTCGGCACAGGCCACGGCCTGGGCGAAGGAAAACAGCAGGGTGAGGTTGGTCTGGATGCCTTCGCGCTCCAGCTTTTCGGCGGCGCGGATGCCTTCCCAGGTAGAGGCGATCTTGATCAGCACCCGATCACGGCCGATGCCGGCCTTGTCATACAGCTCGATCAGCCGATGGGCGCGCTTGAGCATGGCTTCGGTATCGAACGACAGGCGGGCGTCCACCTCAGTGGAAATACGGCCCGGAATGACCTTGAGAATCTCCTGGCCTACAGCCACGCCGAAACGGTCGCTGGCCAGGCCGACATCGCCTTTGCAGTCGTTGACGCAGGCATTCAGCAGATCGGCATAACCCGGGATGGCCGCAGCCTTGAGCAGCAGCGAAGGGTTGGTGGTGGCATCCACCGGCTTGACCCGGGCGATGGCGTCGAAGTCACCGGTATCGGCCACTACGGTGGTGATTTTCTTCAGTTGTTCCAGCTTGGAAGTCATGAGCGTGCTCTATCCTATGGGTCTGACGACATTACCCGAGCGCTGTCAGGCGCTCAAGGGCGCGGAATACTAACTACGGCCCCAAAGTCTGTGACCTGAAAACAGTCGTTTGAATGCTGGGGCACTGTCCAGTAGATACGATGCCAAAAGCCCGGCCAGGTTCAACCCGGCCGACGCTTAACGTCCTTCCAGCAACTGCCCGGCCTGATCCAGCAGGGCCAGCGGATCCTGGGTCTTGTGGATATCCACCGACAACAGCTGGCGGAACTTGCGAGCACCGGGGAAGCCCGTGCCCAGCCCTAGGACATGGCGCGTGATGTGGTGCATGGCGCCACCGGCAGCCAGGTGCTCGGCAATATAGGGGCGCAACCGGGCCAGCGCCTCGGCCCGGGAAATCACCGGCTCAGTGCTGCCAAACAGCTGCTGGTCTACCTCGGCCAGCAGATAGGGGTTGTGATAGGCCTCACGGCCCAGCATCACCCCATCGAAAGTCTGCAGATGTTCATGACAGGCCTCGAGGGTCTTGATCCCACCGTTGAGGATGATTTCCAACTGTGGGAAATCCGCCTTCAATTGCGCCGCCACGTCGTAGCGCAGCGGGGGAATGTCCCGGTTCTCCTTGGGCGAGAGGCCTTCAAGAATGGCGATTCGTGCGTGCACGGTAAAGCTACTGCACCCGGCTTCCATGACCTGGCCGACGAAATCGCATAGCTCGGCATAACTATCGCGACCGTTGATACCGATCCGATGCTTGACCGTCACGGGAATCGACACCGCATCGCGCATGGCTTTCACGCAATCGGCCACCAGCGCCGGATGGCCCATCAGGCAGGCACCGATCATGTTGTTCTGCACTCGGTCGCTGGGGCAACCGACGTTGAGGTTGACCTCATCGTAGCCATGCTCCTGGGCCATGCGCGCGCACGCCGCGAGATCCGCCGGCGTGCTGCCCCCCAGTTGCAACGCCAGAGGGTGCTCGGACTGGTGGTAGCGCAAGAAGCGCTCGTGATCACCATTGAGCAGCGCACCCGTGGTGACCATTTCGGTGTAGAGCAAGGTGTGCTTGGACAGTAGGCGCAGGAAGAATCGGCAGTGACGGTCCGTCCAATCCATCATCGGCGCCACACTGAAGCGCCGGGAAGGTTCTGAACGGGAAGGGCTTGGAGCGTTAAAGGGCATGGGATGTTTGTCGCTTTGCGGGGTAACCGCCTGTGGTCATGGCGGTTATCGGGGTGACGAATTGGCGCAGTTTATCAGGAAGTGCCACGCCGACGTTGTGCTCTGAGCCTTTGCCGGACTAGCGAGGTTGTCCGAGCATCCGTCCCAGCTGCGCCAGCCAGTGGTAGCCCACCACGAAACTGAATCGTAGCCAGACACCTGCACAGATGCTCCAGGAGAGGACCCGGGGATAGTCCTCACGAAAAAATTTGCCATAGAAGCGGATCATGCCCCGGTGCTTGTGCCATTCGACGAACACCGGGCGGGTGCGGCTGCAGGCGCCCCAGGCGTGAAAGATCCTGGCCTGGGGTACGAAGCAGACTTTCCAGCCTTCCTGGCGAAAGCGCATGCACAGGTCCAGGTCCTCGCAGTGCAGGAAGTAGCCTTCGTCCCAGCCGCCGACGCTGTCCAGGGCTTCGCGCTTGACCAGCATGCAGGCGCCGGAAATGGCTTCTACCTGCGTCGGACGGCTGGGCAGGGGCTCGCGGTGCAGAAGAAAGTCGGAGAACAGTCGCGGCGAGAGCCAGGCCAGGCCCGACAGGTTGAGGGCGCGTACTACTGCCCGCCGTGGGGTGGGGAAGACCCGACGTCCACCGGGCTGTTCGCTGCCGTCGAAGTTGCACAGCAGGCCACCTGCCATGCCTAGATCGTGTGTGTGGCGCAGGGCGTCGATCATTCCTTGCAAGGCGCCCGGTTGCAATACGGTGTCGGGGTTGAGGAACAGGATGTGTGGCTGCTCGCAGTGACTGGCGCCTAGGTTGCAGGCCGCGGCGAAGCCGGTGTTGCTTGAGTTGCGCAGGATGAGCAGGCGTTCATCGGCAGCGAACCGGGTGGCAACCTGCTCCAGGCTGCCGTCATGGGAGGCATTGTCCACCAGCACCAGCCGGTTGATGTCCTGGGCCAGCACCGAGATCACGCAGTCCTCCAGCAGAAGGCCGGCGTTGTAGTTGACCACCACCACATCACAGGAACGCGGCATGGGCCCCCTCGAAGCGTTTTGCCCAGGAGTTGGCTTCGCGGAACTTCAGGGTCTCGGCCAGGGGCTCGGTAAACGTCAGCGCCTGGTGGATGATTCGGGAAATATCGTCGAGGCTGTCGCTCAGAAACACTCCCGGAAGATGGCGCCTGGTGCCCATTTCGCCGAATGCGGTGCTGACCACTGGCAAGCCCAGGGCCCGGTACTCGTAGTATTTGATCGGGTCGACGTAGCGGGTGATGTCGTTGCACTTGAATGGGATCAGGCCGACATCGAACTCGGCCATGGCTTGCAGCGCGGCCTCGTGGGACAGCGCCGGCAAGCACCGGATATTGTCCGGCAGTGCCCTGGGCGACGGTCCGTGCTGGGGGCCGATCAGGCGTACCTCGGCCCCGGGAAAGGCCACGGCCAGGGCAAGCACGAATTCCCAGTCGAACCACTTGGCGAGGGTGCCGATGTAGCCGAACACCGGCCGTGTTCCATGTGCTGCGCGCCGGGACAGGGGCAGGGCGGGCAGGCGTTCGCTGGCGCAACCATTGAGCAGCAGCCGGGTATCGACCTGTTGCCGTTGCCAGTAGCGCTGCAAAGTCGTGCACGAGGCCAGGGCGGTGACCACAGCCCGGGCGGTCTGATGCTGGCGCCGGTGCATGGCACGGCGCGACCAGCCGCGATAGAACGCTGGTACGTTGTCCATGACGTCATAGAAACTGCCGGCGAAGATCGGTTCCTGCAGCAGTTGCAGGGCCAGCCTCGAGGGTTTGCCGATGCCGAGCTGGGTCGGTGCCTGGGCAAAATGGCGGATCTGTTGCTTGAGCTCCTGCCAGAACAGACGATTGACCCAGCCCGAGCCGGGCAGGGGCTCTATGGGCAGGGCCCGGGGCCTGGCCAGGGTCAGCCAGGCCGGCACGGGTATGGTCGGGCCCTGGTATGGCGGGCGGGTCAGCAAGTCGGCCAGTACCGGCAAGCGCGTGGGATAGGGTTCGACCCACAGCACGGGGGCCTGGGTGGCCGCGTGGAACTGGCGCACCAGTTCATGGGGGCGTTGCGCGAAGCTGTGCCAGCTGACCGGTGACAGATAGACCAGCCTCATGATGGCTCCCTGGCGGTGTGGGGAGTCCAGGGTCGGCCCCATTTCGCCTCGTACAGGGCCTTGTTGCGTTCAAACAGTTGTTGGCGCTGGCTGCCTGGCATCTGGCTGAACGAGGCAGAAAGATGGTGATGAATGAACACGTCTTCGGCAAAGGCGCAGGCCAGCCCTGCTTGTTCGACCCGGCGGCAATAGTCGTCGTCTTCGAAAAAGCCCAGGCCGAAGGCTTCATCCAGGGGTCCGACGCGCTCATAGGTCGACCTGGGCATCATGACCGCGAAGAAACCGAGGGTGGCGCACGGCACCACCTGGCCGACATGGCGCCAGGTGTACTGGCGGGCGCGGCCAGGCATCTCCTCGAGGCTGCGGTAGCTGATCTCGATCTTCGCTTCGTTGCCGATGTTGTTGGTTACCGGCCCGATCAGGCCGAGCCCCGGGTTGCGTTGCAGGTGGCGGCGCAGGGTCTGCGCCCAGCCAGTGGTGACCTCGGTGTCGTTGTTGAGCAAGACCAGGAACTCGCCCCGAGCCCGGGCCAGGCCCTGATTGTTGGCCGCGGAGAAACCCTGGTTGCCGGGGTTGAGGATGAGCGAGTGAGCGCTGTCGCTGGCCCACTGCCGAAGGAATTCGACGCTGCCGTCGGTGGAGGCATTGTCGACGACAATGATCTCCAGCTTGCGGCCCAGAGGGTCGGCGGCCAGGCTGGCCAGGCAGGCGCGGGTGAGTGCCAGGTTGTTGTAGGTCACTACTATCACGCTGATCAGGGGCCCGCTTTGCTCGTCTTCCGCCAGGGCCTTCAACTGTTCTACCCGGTGCTCCCAAGTCTGTTGTGCGGCGAATTTCTGGCGCTGGCGGGAACTGCTGTCGGAGGCAGGTTCCTGCAACGCCTGGGCGATGGCTTTGATAAAGGAGGGGGTATCCCTGGCAATGGATACCTGCTGGCCGAACTCCTGCAGCTCGGGCAGATCCACCGCCACCACCGGCTTTCCGGCACTCAGGTATTCGTAGACCTTGACCGGGTTGGTGGCCAGGGTCAGTGCCTCGATGCGAAACGGCAGGATGCAGACATCGAAGGCCTGCAGGTAGGCGGACAGCTGTGCGTAGGGGATTTCACCGGTCAGCCTGACGTTGGCATGGCGCTGCAGGCGCGCACCAACCCGCCCGGTATCTGCGCCTATCAGCAGGATCGTGCAGTGGCTGAAGGCGTCGGCGATGGCGGCCAGCAGACCCACATCGAACCACTGGGCGAGCGCGCCGTAGTAGCCGATCACGGGACGGCTTTGCGGGTCCTGATAACACTGGGCCGGGGGCTTGGAAAAATAGGTGAAGTCGGCGGCATTGCGCAATACGGCGCGATGCCCGGTGCTTGCAGGCGGGCAGTGCCGACTCCAGTGGCGTTCCAGCCACGCCGAGGCAAACAGCGTGATATCGGCCTCGCGCAGCAGCTCATGCTCCAGTTGCAACAGGTCTGGGGCGTTGTTGCCGAAGCCCTGATGGTCGTCCATGCAGTCATAGACCAGGCGGCTGGCCGGCAGCGCCCCGGCCACGGGGGCCCAGAACGGGTGCTGGACCAGGGAGATCACCTGGCTCGAATGGGCCCAGCTCAATAACTCGCCGATGCTGCGACGCAACTGCTGGACCACGGCCTCTTGCGGGGCAGCGTGGTAGAGGAGCGGGGCTGTGCGTGCAAACAGCCGCACTTCGAACAGCCGCCCTCGGTCATCCAGCGGGCGCAAGGTAAAACCGTCGCGAGCGTCGTCCTCCAGGCTGGCCGAGACATAGAAAACCCGGCGTCCGCTGGTGCTCAGGCCGCGGGCCAGGTGCTGGGGACGCTGCTGGCGGAAATCCCAGTCGATGGCACCCCAGACCACGTAATCCGGCCATTGCGGGTCGGCCGCCGGTAGCACGCTACAAGCGGGTACGAAACTCTTGGCGGCCCGCTGGTGCCGACGCAGGGCCCGCCAGCCAGGTCCCAGCACGCCGTGATACAGGCGCTGGATCAAGGCTTTCAGCAGGTAAGGCAGCGGCAGGCGGTGATAGACGCGACGCCAGCGCTGGAACAGGGCGGTGCTCATTGCCGCGCTCCGGATACTGAGCGAGTCAAAGCACGGACTCCGACTGTTTCGGGGTCGCGGCAACGATCACGAAATCGCTGTTCAGGGTGCCCGACTCGATCAGCCCGTCTTCGATGTCGAACAGCATCCGCAGCACCCGCATCGCCTGGGGATCATCGGCCTTGAAATTGCCGGCGATACCATGCAGCAGAAATTGCAGCAGGGTGCCGCCGCAGGTGTTGAGGGCCTGGATCTCGAAGTGCTGTTCCACCACCTTGAGGATGTCCTGGGAGCGCACCGCCTCGGACGGATCAACCTTCACCACCTCTTGTGGATCAGGGAGCGGTACGTTGTTCTGCACCTGACCGTAGGAACCCTGGACGAAAGAGCGGCGCATGGCCGGGGGAATCAGGGCGAAGGCATGGCTGATGGCTGCGCACTGGGCCTGGTCAAAGGCAAAGTGATTGGCGCCGACATACTCGTTGAAGAACAGCCAGCCGTCCGCCTTCAAGGCCTGGCGGACATTGGCGCAGACCTTTTCCAATTGGCGAATGTGATGCATTGAACCGTTGAACCAGACGGCGTCGTAATGAGCGCTGGGCAGTTGCACCCGCTCGACGTCGGTGAGGCTGTAGTGCAGGGTCCGGGCCCCCAGCGCCGCCGCTTCTGCCCGGGCGGTGTCCAGCGCCGCCGGGGCGATATCCACGGCGTCACAGTCCTGGAAGGCCTGGAGTTTGTAGAGCTCGCGTTCCAGGGTACCGGTGCCGCAGCCGATGCTCAGCATACGCGGCACCGGTAACCGGCCCGCCAGAAAGGTGTTCAGGCAATAGGGTACCCAGTGAGCATGACCGCTGCCGGCCGTGGCCTTTTGCTGATGGCGTTGTTGCACCGCAGGCACTGCCAGCCAGTAGACATCCGCAGAAAACGCATCCGAGCCAGCCTGGTTCTGTGACCAGTGCTCGGCGGTCTGCGCCTTGCGCTGCTCCTCGCTCATGTCGTCCGGGGGAACAGGGGCTGCGACTGCCCGACCACTGAGCTGTTGAATTATTTTTTTCAGCACGTTCGGCATCTTCCTTGTGGGTGTATCGGGCTGCCGATTCAGTCGGTGAGCTTCATTTCCGTGGCGTCGGCGTTCGCTCTGCGGCGTACTTGGCGATGGGGTTGCCAGGGCCCCCACTTGCTTTCGAAGTAGGCCTGGTTCTTGTCCCATAACCGCTGGTATTCGCCGCTGGCGATAAGGGCCTTGAACGAGGCCTGGCCGTAGTGGTGGATGTAGCTGTCCTCGGCGCATACGGTGCGCAAGCCGGCGGCCTGGACTCGTCGGCTGTAGTCGTCGTCTTCGAACATGCCGATGCCAAAGGCTTCATCCAGCCAGCCCACCTGATCCAGCACTTCGCGGCGCATCGCTACGCAAAACATGGCCAGCATCGGGATGTCGAAGCAGCGCCCGCGGTACTGGGTGGCGCGCCGGTCGGCGAAACCCTCCATGTCGTCGAGGTCCTGGTAGTTGATGTTGACCCGGGCCTCGTTGCCCACCGCATTGGTGGTCGGCCCCACCAACCCCACCTCCGGGTCGTCGAGGTGGCGCAGCAGGGGCGCGAGCCAGCCCTTGGGCACCACGGTGTCGTTGTTGAGCAGGACCAGGTAGTGGCCCTGCGCAAGGCGCAGGCCCTGGTTGTTGGCGGCGGCGAAACCCAGGTTCTGTTCGTTGAGCACGATGCTCACATTGGGTTCGCTGCGGGTCAGGTAGCGCAGGTAGTTGCGGGTGGAATCCCGCGAGGCGTTGTCGACGATGATCAGTTGCAGGTTCGGGTAGGCGCAATTGCGCAGCAGGCTGTCGATGCAGCCGCGGGTCAGCTGCACATTGTTGTAGGTGACGATGATTACCGAGACCTTCGGAAATAGTTCGACCAGCGCATCGCGCGTGTCTTCGAAGCGTTGCCGCCAATCGTTTTCCCTGGCCAGTGCCAGCCGTTGGTTCCAGCGCTGCAGATCGGTTTCCCCGAGGGCTCTTTCGATCTGCGTGACAAAGGCAGACGGCCCGTCGGCGAAATACAGGTAAGGCTCGTAGATCTGCATCTCCAGCAGCGGCACTGCGACCACGGGTTTGCCGGCGCTGATGAACTCGTAGAACTTCACCGGATCCACCGCGTGGGTCACGTTGTAGAGGCGAAAAGGAATGATGCAGACATCGAAGTGGTACAGGTATTGCGGCATCTGCGAGTAAGGCTTGCGGCCCAGCAGGTGCACATTGGGCAAGCGGTCGAGGCCGGCCAGGTCACGGACGAACACATCGCCAATGAGCACCAGATTCCACTCTGGTCGTTGCCGGGCGATGGCCGCCACCAGCTCAAAATCGACCCATTCGGCCAGGGCGCCATAGAAGCCGATGATCGGGCCTTGAAGCTCCTCCAGCAGAGTATTGGGTGTACAGCATCGGGCAAAGAAGTCGAAGTCCACTCCGTTTCTAACCAACTGGCAGCGACGGCTGGTACTGGCCCATTTGTCGTACAGCACGGAGGCGGTGACGGTTACCAGATCGGCCTGCTCCACCAGTACCTGTTCCTGGGCCAGCAAGGGCTGACCGATGTTCGGGAAGTCCTGCCATTCGTCCATGCAGTCGTATTGCACGGGCCAGCCGTATGCCTTGCGCAGGTGCAGGGCCAGGCGCGTCCAATAGGGCAGGTGAACCACTGACACCGCCGTCTTGATCCGATAGTCGCTCACCAGGGCCTGCAACGCCTCGGCATTGGCGCGCAGGTTGCCTTCGGTGATGCAGGTGGCGTAATAGTCCTGCCGTGCATGCCCGCGCAGGGTGACTTCGAAGACCCCGGGAGCGACTGGGTGCACCGCATAGGGCCGCTCTGCCGCGGGTAGCGGCGAAAGGATAATGTAGAACACCCGATAACCCTGGATAGCGAACTGCGTCATCAGTTGCTGTGGTCGCTGGAACCTGGCGGACCAGTCGATATTGGCAAAGCACAGCAGGTCAAAATGCTGAGCAGCAGAGCCGGGTGCTGAGTCCTCCACGATATCGGGCTCCAAGGGGATGGAAGCTGGCAGAGGCTGGACGAGAGAGGGCAGGTGAGTCGGGTACTCGCTCTCGTCGTTGATCACCCCGTACCGCAGCAGCTGCATCAGCATGCGCAGGGGGCGGGTCAGGCGCCAGGAACGCGAGCGCCGCATATGGTCGATATGCGCCAGGGCGGCATCGCGCTGAAGGATGGCCTGTGCGTGCTCGAGCCGCAGCAGGGTCGACTCCTGGTCCTGCGAGTGGGACTTAGTCATGAGCGGGCTCATAGTTGTGCAGTGGGCTCTGGTCGCCACTGGGCCACATTGAGCTGAGGGAGCCGGGCCGGTAGAAGGTCACGGTCATGCTGCGCCGTGAATTCCGGCAATTGGCTACCACCTGCGTCACCGCATGCCAGGAGTTCTCGGCGCGTACCAGTACTGCCGATGTGCCCACCAGGGGCGGGATCACCGCGACCACATCCGTGGGGTCGGCAGAGCCCAGGATATTGAGGCAGCCACCGTCCTCGATGTCCCAGGAATCGTTGAAGTACAGGATATGGGTCACCAGCTTGTCGCCCAGGTCCGGGTGCGGGCCGAGGCAGGCCTGCGGCCCGTAGTGGAAGACGTTGACCTCCATGGGAGCGTTTCTGAGGTCCATGTCGGTGAGCGTTGACAGCGCCAGGCGATAGTCCGGTGCGGTCAACTCGCTGGCCAGCCTGCGCCAGGCCGGGCTCAGGTGCTGCTCGTGGATAATGCGACCGGTGCCCATTTCCACCAGTTGCCGCGCCTGGTACTCGTAGTCCTTTTCTCCGCCATAGCCGGACACCGTCTTGAAGGAGTCGCGGGGATAGGTCGCTACCAGGGTCGCGGCGTCCGCGGGCGAATACAGTTCGGTGATTCGCCCCCAGCGAAAGGGCTGAGTGTGCAAGGGGGCTTTGGTCAGCATTGGCAGATTCAGCATCGTATTCATCTTCCCAATAAATGTTGCAGGCGGCGCCGCAGGGAGCGTAACGGCGCGGTGAGGCGATAGGAGTTGGAGCGATGGATTCGACCCAGCTCGGCATCGACCCGACTGGTGAGTTCCGTTTGGTGGCGGCGTAGTAGCGTCAACTGCTGTACCTGGATTTTCAGCGCATCCAGTTCGGCCTGTTTGCTCAGGATTGCCTCGCGACAGTCCGGGAGCGGGGCCTCCAGCAGGCCGGGCAGGGCTTGCCAGAAGCGGTTCAGCGCCTGGCTGGTGGGGCGCGGGCCCTGGGCGATCAGTTCGGCTACCCGGTCCCAATGGCGCTGCACTTGTTCCTGCGCGGCGATCACCTCGGGGCAGGGCCCCGTTTTGCTCAGGTGTTGCAGGAACCACTGGGGATCGATGGGCTGTTCGGCTGGCAGGGGGCAGATCCCGCGGTATGCGCGCAAGGCGGTGTACTTGCCCTGGTTCAGGTTGGCCGAACAGAAGGCCGGTACGCCGAAGGCCAGGGCGGTGATCGCCAGGTGATAGCTGTGGCCGATGACGCCCTGGGCCTGGGCCAGGATCTCCGCCAGTAGCAGTGGCTCTGGCCAGGCCGGCAGGCGCACGGCCCGTGGCAGGTCGGCGCCGAGAATCGACTCATCGTCCCCGAGCACCGGGCCGATGGGCAACAGCAGCAGCTGCCACTGGCTGAACAGCGCGTTGTGGGTTTTCCATAGCTGGAGAAAGCTCTCCAGGCCGGCAATCGCATGCACCACCAGATAGGGCCCGGTCAGGCCGGCCTGGGCACAGAGTTGGCGATAGGCCGCCGAGTGTTGCTGCCGGTCGATCAGGCTGGGCAGGCCAAAGGCGGTATCCGGCAGTACCTCGACCTGGGCCTGCTCGCTCAGCGCGGACAGGGTGTTTGCAGACAGGGCATCGCGCACCCTGACGTGGGGGCTTTGCTCCAGGGTCAGCCTGACCAGGGGGGCCGCCCAGGATGGAATCGGGTTGCAGTGCATGCCGGGGGCGTTCCAGATCAGCGGCACATTGTGTTGCAGGGCCATCAGCGCAGGCGACAGCCAGTACCCGGTGGGGTGGTGGATCTGCGGGTCGGGCGGGTAGTAGTCGGCAGCGATGACCTTGTCGAAGCGAATGATGAAGCCGCCGCCGATCAGCACTGCGTCCAGGCTATCGATGAGCTGGGGCAGTTCACTGACCGAGGTGACGGGGTAGGGCCATTGCGGCGTGCTGCGCGAGTGATAGGAGAACGCGTGCAGGCGCACCTTGCCCAGGCGCGCCTGCAATGCTGCTTCGGCAATGAGGGGGAACAGCAGGTCGCCGTAGTTGGCTACATCGAAGGTACCGAAGATCGCGACTTGCCATTGCTTGTCGCTCATGAACGCTCCTCGACTGCCAGGAGCTGCTGCGATGGGCGGGTGACAGGTTCGATGTGCAAGTCGACGATTCCCAGGAAGTGCTTGTTGCCCGGCAAGGTGTCGAACGCCAGGAGGGCCACCTGTTTTTCAATCAGGTGGGAGGTTTCTTCCGTTTCGCCATTCATCAGCTTGAGCGTGATGTGGTAGCGCCCGGCCGCCAGGTTGGCGGCGAATCGCAGGCACACCGAGGCGCTGCGCCAGCCTTGCCGGGACTCGCCGCATTGCAGGGCGACGTTGACCCCGCTGACCACCAGCAGCCGGGCTTCCTGGATGGTCAGGCTGATGTTGGGGCGGGCAATGGCGTCGCTGACCTGGGCATCGATGGCGATTTCGATCATGTCGCCGTGGGCAAAGCTTGAGTACAGCGCCCCGGTATTGCTGAACACGGCTGAGGTGATCCGCCCTTCAGGGGTGCCGAAGGCCATGCCGTGCTCCGGGTTGAGTGGTGTCTTGGCGCTGACCTGGACGGCGCCTGCGCTGGCCCAGCGGCGCTGTTCGTCACGCATGTCCAGCAGGTACAGCTCGGCCATCGCCTCCGGTGCACCGCTGGCGCGGATTTCGCCGTCGCGCAGGTAGAGGGCACGGTTGCAGAAACGCTTGACCATGCTCATGTCATGGGACACGAACAGCAGGGTCGTGCCTTGTCGGGTCAGGCGCTCCAGGCGTTCCAGGCACTTGAACTGGAAGGAAGCATCGCCGACGGCCAGGGCTTCGTCGACGATCAGGATATCCGGCTCCACGCACACCGAAACGGCAAAGGCCAGGCGCACCAGCATGCCGCTGGAATAGGTCCTGGTGGGCTGGTCGATGAATTCGCCGATGTTGGCGAAGGCGGTGATTTCGTCGAAACGCGCCTCGATCTCCGCGCGTTTGAGGCCCAATACCGCACCGTTGAGGTAGACGTTCTCGCGGCCGCTGAACTCTGGATTGAACCCCGAGCCCAGCTCCAGCAGGGCGGCGATCCGCCCATGGCTGGTCACGCTGCCTGTGGAGGCGGTGCTGGTGCGGCAGATCAGTTGCAGCAGGGTCGACTTGCCGCTGCCGTTGCGGCCGATGATGCCCAGGGTTTCGCCCTTGCGCACTTCCAGCGCAACGTCCTTCAAGGCCCAGAATTCGCGATAGCGCTGCTTGCCGCGGGGCAGCAGCAGTTGCAGCAGGCGGTCGCGGGGCTGGTCGTAGATCGGGTAGCACTTGCCCAGGCCCTGGGCCTTGATCGCCAGTTCAGAGCACATCGGCGAACCCCGGGCGGGTTTTTTCGAACCACGCCCATCCCAGGAAGGCCACGCCTAGCGCGACGCTCAGCTCTATCAGCCACAGGCCGAGATCGGGCACCACGCCCCAGATCAGCACGTCGCGGGAGGACTCGATCACCAGGGTCAAGGGGTTCAGGTAGAGCCAGTGCCGGTAGGCCTCGGGCAGGGCGCTCAGCGGATAGAACACCGCCGACATCAGCAGCAGGGCCGACATCAGTACACCGATGACCTGGCCAACATCCCGCAGGTAGACCCCCAGGGAGGCGAGGACCCAGGACAGCCCGAGGGTGAACAGCACCAGGGGCAGCAGCACCAGGGGAAACAGCAGAGCGGTGGGCGGCGGCAGGCCGAAGGCCAGGAGGTGGAACAGCAGCCAGACGGCAAAGCTCACCAGCGTGTGGAACAGCACCGCCCCGAGCATCACGCAGGGCAGCATGTCCAGGGGGAACACCACCTTCTTCACATAGTTGACGTGGCTCAGGATCAGCCCGGGGGCTCGGGTGAGGCATTCGGAGAACAGGTTGAAGACCATCATCCCGGTGAACACCAGCAGGGCGAACTGGGTGTTCGAGTCGTTGTCGGTTCCCCAACGCACCTTGAACACCACGCTGAACACGAAGGTGTACACCAGCAACATGAGCAAGGGGTTGAGAAAGGACCAGAGCAGGCCGGCGATCGAGCCGCGGTAGCGGCCTATCACTTCGCGTTCGATCAGTGCCCGCAGCAGCTCGCGATGACGCCAGGGCCTGAAGGTGAAACGGTGCAGCGTGGTACTTCCGGTCAACTCCCGCTCCTTGGGGCCAGCTTCCAGCACCACCCCATGCTCGACAAGGGCATGGGTGAACGGGTGGTGATTCGAAGCGAAGGATTTTGTGAATTGTTTATAGACCCGAAATGCAGGAAGTGAAGGTGTCGTTACAGCTTTTTTTGATGAGCGGCGGGCGCAGCCGGATAAGTGGCAAGACCCCCGCGAGGGTAATACTCACTGCGGATGCCTGGGCTCGGCGGTAAAGAGCAGGGTGGGCCAGACGGGCAGGCTCCTGCGCGGCGCCGGCCCGGGTATGGTTCAGTACTGGCGGGCCGCCAGTTGCTGCGCCAGGGCCTGTGCCTGCTCGGCGGCCGCCTGTCGCGAGGCCTGGTCGATGTCCGGGCCGAGGATGGTCTTTTCCACGATCAGCGAGTGCTGGTTGGCAATCCCGATGAAATTCAGCCAGGCCTCTATATAGGGCTTCTGGAAATCGAATGCCGGCGCTGGTGTGCTGGAGCGGGAAGAAAAGTCCAGGCCCCGGGCGTAGGCCGCCACCGCCGTCTTGTTGCGCAGCAGGCCTTGCAGGCCGTTCTCGGGGTCGAAGCTGAAGAGGATGCCCTGGTGGGAAACCAGGTCGATGAAGTGCTTGAGCTTGTAGGGAATGCTGAAATTCCACAGGGGGATGGAAAGCACCAGCAGGTCGGCCTGGTGCAGCGGCTCTGCCAGCGCCTGGAGCCGGGCCCAGGCCCGCTGTTCGGCATTGCCCAGGGGCTGGCCGGCCAGTTGTGCATATTTGGCGTCCATGGCCGTCTGATCGAGTTCCGGCAAATCGAGGCTCCACAGGTCCAGGGTGGTGACCTCGGTGTCCGGCCGTTGCTGTCGGTAGCTCTGGATGAAGCTGTGGGCGATTTCCAGGGAGGCGGAGCGGCGCAGGCGGGGCGAGCATTGAATGTGCAGGAGCCGGGTCATGGACGAATCTCTTGGGGTTGGGATGACCGTCATTGCAACATAGCTTGTTTTTAAATATAAATTGTCGATTCAAGCCTTATTGATTTCATTCTGAAATATGTTCGATGCCCTGCTATTGCGCACCTTTGTTGCTGTTGTCGATGAACAAGGGTTCAGCCGTGCGGCCCTCAAGCTGCACCTGACCCAGTCCGCGGTCAGCGGCCACCTGCGGCGCCTGGAACAGCAGGTCGGCAAGCCGCTGCTCCAGCGCACCACCCGCTCGCAGCAGCTGACCGCCGATGGCGAGCGGTTGATGGCCTATGCCCGGGCGATCCTGGCGTTGAATCGCGACGCCTGGACCGAACTGACCCGGGTGCCGTTCCACGGGCGCGTGGGGGTGGGCCTGTCCGAGGATTTTGCCGACCCCCGGCTGCTGCGTGCGCTACAGGATTTTGCCGGGCGCTACCCAGGTATCCGGCTCGATGTGCAGGTTGGCATTCCCGGTACGCTGCTGGATCTGCTGGCCCAGGGCAATTTGCAATTGGTGGTGGGCTCGCTGTGCGAAACTGCCGAGCCTGGCCGCCTGCTCTGGTCCGAACCGCTGGTCTGGGCCGGGCTGGTGCAACCTGCCGGGCTCTTGCCCGACCCCTTGCCCCTGGCGCTGTTTCCCGAGCCTTGCCCCTATCGGGCCGCGGCCCTGGGCCGGCTGGCCCAGGCCGGCATTGCCCAGCGCACGGTTATGCTTTGCAGCAGCAATTGGGCCCTGCGCGCCGCCGTGCTGTCCGGGTTCGCCATAGCACCCATGGCGGCCAGCCAGTTGGGGGCAGGGCTGTGTGCCCTGGGGGAGGAATACGGTTTGCCACCGTTGCCGGATGCGCAGTACCGTCTGTTCACCGCGCCCGAAGCGGACCAGACTGTGCTGGCGGCGCTGTCCGAGGTGTTTGTCGAATATTGCTCGAGCCGTCGATCGGCGCTTTAAGCATTGCTCGTGGTGGCCGATAACCCCAGGGTGGAGCCGGGTCGTTCAAGGTTGCTGCCTGATCTCCCGGCCCGGGTCAGCGGCCAGAAAACCTATACTGTGCAGGGCGCTGGCCGTTCAGCCAGTCTCGAAAACAACCAGGGACCCGCCCTGTAGCCCAGGCCACTCCCGTCAGGACGACCCTTTTGCCTGTTCCCATCTACGATCCTCATCATCCCCCTGGTGGAACCCTGAAGCGCTTGCCGCTGCTCAAGGCCGCGGTGGCCTTCATCGCAACCGTGTTTCTGTGCCTGTGCGGGCTGTTGTACCTGCAACTGGAACAGTCCTGGCGTCACGACCTGATGCAGGCGGAAGTCAATTCCACCAACCTGACCCGGGCCATCGCCCAGCAGGCCGAAGACACTTTCATGGAAGCCGACCTGGTGCTGATGAGCCTGTCCGAGTGGATCCAGGCCCTGGGCGATGGCCCTGAGCAGCAGCCCCGCTTGCAGGGCATATTCGCCCGGCGGGTGCAGGCCCTGACCCAGCTCAGCGGGGTATTTCTCTATGACCGGGACGGTCAGTGGATGGTCAGTTCCTTTGGTGATTCGCCCCATGGCAACGATGTGGCAGACCGCGACTACTTTCGTTTCCATCAGCAGAATGCTTCGTTGCTGGCTCACATCAGCCCGGCCATCCGCAGCCGGGCCAATGGCGAATGGATCATTCCCATCTCGCGGCGGCTCAACGATAGCCAGGGGAATTTCCAGGGGGTGCTGATGGCAGGCATCAAGCTGGCGTATTTCGATCAGTTCTTCACCAGTTTCAATATCGACGAGCAGGGCGCCATGTTCCTTGCCCTGTCCGACGGTACGCTGATTGCGCGGCGGCCGTTCGAAGAGCGGCAGATCGGTGCTTCCCTGGCCCGCGGCGAGATCTTCAGCAAGTACTTGCCCGAGGCCACCACCGGCAACGCCATGATCACCTCGATTGTTGATGGGGTGACGCGCCTGTACGGCTATCGGCAGTTGCAGGCCTATCCCCTGGTGGTGGCCGCGGCCAACTCCAAGGACTCGGTGCTCAAGGGCTGGTATGCCTCGGCCTACCAGTCCACGGCCATCGTCGCCCTGGTGCTGCTGGGGGTCGGCCTGTTCGGCTGGGTCTTCGTGCAGCAGGTGCGCAACAACGAGCGGATCGAGGCAGATCTGCGCGAGGCCCAGGAGGCCCTGGAGGTGATCGCCACCCATGACAGCCTCACCGGCCTGGCCAACCGCCGCTTGTTCGAGCGCGCCCTGACCGTGGAGTTTGGTCGTGGTGCGCGGCAACGCAGCCCGTTGAGCCTGGTCATGGTCGATATCGACTATTTCAAGCGCTACAACGATACCTACGGGCATGTGGCGGGCGATCACTGCCTGACCGAGGTGGCCCAGGCGCTCAAGGGCTGCTGCCAGCGCAAGGCTGACCTGGCTGTGCGCTATGGTGGCGAAGAGTTTGCGGTGTTGCTGCCCGACACCGACATTCATGGCGCGCTGGCCATGGCCGAGCAGATTCGCCGCAGTGTCATGCAGCGCAACATCGCCCATTCCGGCTCACCGGTGGGCTGCGTGACGGTCAGCCTGGGCTGCTACGCCTTCGTGCCGACGGGCCGCGACAGCATCGAGATGTTTATCGAAAGAGCCGACGCGGCCCTGTATCAAGCCAAGGCCACGGGCCGCAATCGGGCCATGGCGCTGGCGGCGGACCATGCGGAGGAGCCGTTGCAGCGCTCCGATCGCTGACGGCTACCAGCGCTTGCAGAACACCTGGTTAGCGTAGGCGTTGCCGCCAAACTCGTAGGCGGTGCTACCGGCGCAGATGTAGCCCTGGGCCTGATAGAAGGCCTGCGCCCGGTGGTTCTGTGCCCAGACGGCGAGCCACAGGCAGGGCCTGTCGTTGGCTTGCAGCCGTTCTTCCACCTGTTGCAGCAGCGCCTGGCCAACGCCTTGCCGATGGGCATGGCGCTGCACGTACAGGCGCACCAGCTCCATCCCATCGGCCAGGCCGGCAAGCGGTGGCCGGGTGTTGCCGGCGATTTCCGCGAAGCCTAGCAGGTGCCCGTTACGCTCGGCCAGCAACAGGCTTCTGTGGGGATCCTCAAGGCGCTGGCGGAACTGTTCCGGGGCGTAGACGCTCAGGGCTTCCTCGGCCAGGTCGCTGCGCATGCCGTCGGTGGCATAGGTGTCGAGAAAGACCTGGGTGGCCAGGCCACTGATGCACAGCGCGTCCTCGCGCTGGGCTGGGCGTAGGGTGAAATCGACGGGCATGGCTACATCCTTGTGGGGCTTGTAAGGGTGAGGCCTCAGGCTTGGCTGAGGCGTTGTTGCAGACGCTGGCGCACGGCGGGCCACTCGTCGTCGATGATGCTGAAGCGCACGGAATTGCGCTTGCGTCCGTCGGGCATGATGCGCTCGTTTCGCACTATGCCTTCCTGTTGGGCACCGAGGCGCAGGATCGCCGCGCGGGACGTGTGATTGATCTCGTCGGTCGTGAACTGCACCCGCACGCAGTTCATGTCGTCAAAGGCATGGCACAGCATCAGGTACTTGGCCTCGGTGTTGACGAAGCTGCGCTGCCAGCGGCTGGCGATCCAGGTGCTGCCGATCTCCAGCTTGCGGTTGTGCCGGTCGATCTTCCAGAAACGCGTGCAGCCGATGACTTCGCCCGTGCTCCTGAGCGCGGTAGCGAACGGCAGTACGCTACCGGCATCACGCCCCTCGAGCGCCACGTCGAGGTAGCGTTCGACGGTGTCGGGGGAGGGCACTACGGTGAAAGGCAGGTTCCACAGCTCACCGTCCCGGGCGGCGTTGACCAGGGCGTCGGCATCACTGCGTTGCAACGGGCGCAGGATGATTCGCGGGCCTTCCAGTGAGTGCATGGCGCAGAGTTCTCCAGCGGGAGCGACGGGGCACTTATTACAGAGTCGCCCTCGGCGCTTGGCAAGAGCCAATCCGGGGCCAATGCGATAAAAAATATCAGCCGAATTGATTGTCCGGGCTTGCCGCTTCTGGCTTATACATAACGCCGACCTACCGGGGCCTGTCGCGACCCTGGGCGACCCTCATTTCAAGGATTTGTGCATGAGCCAGCCGCACCTGATGAACTTCGACCTGTACCTGCAGCAACTGGGCTACCCACACGCGCCAGCGCCGACCCTGGAAACCCTGCGGGAGCTGCAATGGCGCCATGTCTGTCGTTTTGCCTTCGAAAGCCTTTCGACCCTGTTGCGGGTTCCGGTACCCATCGACCTGGCCTCGGTGGAGCGCAAGATTCTCCACGAAGGGCGCGGCGGCTACTGCTATGAACTCAACCAGGCCTTCCTGGTGCTGTTGCTGCACCTGGGTTTCGATGCCCGGGGCATCACCGGGCGGGTGGTGATGGGGGCGCCGGAAGATGCGCTGACCGCTCGCAGCCACCGTCTGGCGCTGGTGCACCTGGAGAGCCAGCGCTACATCGTCGATGTCGGCTTTGGCGGCATGGTGCCTACCACGCCCTTGCTGCTGGATACCGAGCAAGAACAGGCAACGCCCCACGAGCCGTATCGCATCACCCTGCGCGAAGGTAGCTACACCTTGCGCGCCAAGGTCATGGATGAATGGCGGGCGATGTACGTTTTTGACCTGCAACTGCAGGGCGATGTGGATTACGAGATGGGTAACTGGTACGTCTCGACCCACCCGGACTCTCCTTTCCTCGGCCAATTGAAGGTGGCGCTGATGGGGCCGGGAATACGCCGAACGTTGAACAATGGCAGCTACGCCCTACATAGGATGGGGCAGCCCAGCGAGCGGCGGCAGATCACCGATGCAGGGGAGCTGATGGGCCTGTTGCAGGACGAGTTTGCCCTGCGCCTGCCGGCCCACCCCGAGCTGCCGCGGGTTCTCGAGCAGTTGCTAGAGGCCTGATTTCACAGGTTCTCCAACAGCGAGGCGGTGTCCGTGGTTCCGGTCGGTTGTCGACACGGCCGTCCAGGTGCAGTTGCCGCGTTTGCCGTCGCCGGCCCGGCCAACGGTAGGGCCGTGTTGCACCCAATGTGTACAAGATCCGGGTTCCGGCCAACGGATCGCACCCTACGAGCAGCAGATAAGCCGATCCGGCAACGGGATCGGCTTTTTTATCCTGTTTTTTCAACCAGTAGAGCAGCCCTCAAACCTTCGGTTGAAGAGCGGCGGATCGGCCCTGGGTTGGTTTCAACGAGGGCTCTGGGCCGCCTTTACAGGCCGGCACGGAGTCAATATCCGAGTGCCTTGCGCGCAATAGCCCGGGTTGATGGGTGGGGAAATTCAGAATGGAAAACTGTATACAATCCTATGGACAGTTGTCTTGGATGTTGCATACAGTGTGCCCATAACAAAAACAGGGAACCCCACACCATGAATACCCCCCAGGTTTCACAACAGCGGCCCGAAGACGAAAATTTGGGTGTTGGCGCCAACATGGCTTATGGCCTGCAACACGTGCTGACCATGTATGGCGGCATCGTTGCCGTGCCACTGATCGTTGGCCAGGCGGCTGGCCTGTCGCCTTCGGAGATCGGCTTGCTGATCGCTGCTTCGCTGTTCGCAGGAGGGCTGGCAACCTTGTTGCAGACCCTTGGCGTGCCGTTTTTCGGCTGCAAGCTGCCGTTGGTGCAAGGGGTGTCCTTCGCGGGCGTGTCGACCATGGTGGCGATTGTTACCAGCGGCGGCGAGGGCGGTTTCCAGTCGATTCTCGGTGCGGTGATCGTCGCCTCGCTGATCGGCCTGCTGATCACACCGGTGTTCTCGCGGATCACCAAATTCTTTCCACCGCTGGTCACTGGCATCGTCATCACCACCATCGGCCTGACGCTGATGCCGGTGGCGGCGCGCTGGGCCATGGGCGGCAACAGCCGGGCCCCGGACTTCGGCAGCATGTCGAACATCGGCCTGGCGGCGGTGACCCTGGTGCTGGTGCTGCTGTTGAGCAAGATCGGCAGCGCGGCGATTTCCCGTCTGTCGATTCTCCTGGCCATGATCATCGGTACGGTGATCGCACTGTTCCTGGGCATGGCGGACTTCTCCGGGGTCACCCAAGGGCCGATGTTCGGCCTGCCCACGCCATTCCACTTCGGCATGCCGACCTTTCATGTCGCGGCGATCCTGTCGATGTGCATCGTGGTCATGGTGACGCTGGTGGAAACCTCGGCGGACATCCTCGCCGTGGGTGAAATCATCCACACCAAGGTCGACTCCAAGCGCCTGGGCAACGGCCTGCGCGCCGACATGCTGTCGAGCATGATTGCGCCGATCTTCGGTTCCTTCACCCAGAGCGCCTTCGCCCAGAACGTCGGGCTGGTGGCGGTCACCGGCATCAAGAGCCGCTTCGTGGTGGCCACCGGCGGGCTGTTCCTGGTGATCCTCGGCCTGCTGCCGTTCATGGGGCGGGTGATTGCCGCAGTGCCGACTTCGGTGCTGGGCGGCGCCGGTATCGTGCTGTTCGGCACCGTGGCGGCCAGTGGCATCCGGACCCTGTCCCGGGTCGACTACCGCAACAACATGAACCTGATCATCGTTGCCACCTCCATCGGCTTCGGCATGATCCCGATTGCCGCGCCGAGCTTCTATGATCATTTCCCCAGCTGGTTCGCCACCATCTTCCACTCGGGCATCAGCTCCTCGGCGATCATGGCGATCCTCTTGAACCTGGCGTTCAACCACTTCACCGCGGGCAACTCCGACCAGCAGTCGGTGTTCGTCGCCGGCACCGAGCGCAGCCTGCGCTTCCAGGACGTTGCCGTACTGCGTGAGGGTGACTACTTCAGCGGCGGCAAGCTGCACGATGCCGAGGGCAATGAAGTACCTCTGGTAGGAGAGGAGCCGGGCCACTCACCGAACCAGGCCGGCGATGGTTCGCAGCCGAGCCATGCGCGCGGCAGTGTCGAGGCCACTCACTGAAGTCGAGTACCGCGGCCATGAAAAAAACCGGCGCCCTCAGGGCGCCGGTTTTTTTGCAGTCGGTTATTCCAGGTTGTCCAGCGGCTTCAGGGCCTGCAGGGCGTCGGGGTTGTTCTGGTACTGCTGGCGCAAGCTGGCGAGCTGCTGATCATGGCCTGTGCAGACCTCATTCACGGCTTTCTCCAGGAAGACCCGGCGTTCCTCGTCGTAGGCTTCCTCGCCGGCAAAGTGCTCGCAGGCTTCGTGGCGCTGGATGAATGCAGCCACCTCATCGGGAAGCTCGGCGCCGCTTGCGCCATAGTGCTTGCCCAGCAACAGGCGTTTTTCCTCGACCCAGCCGGTGTAGTCCTCGCCGTCCTTGGCGATGTACATGACCTGGGCCCAGCCGTCTCCACTGGAGGCGTACACCGTCAGGCCATCACCGGGAATCACGTAGAGTTTCTTGTTCAGGCAGGTGGCATTCGGCCCGCTGTGAAAGTGCAGCCGTCCCTGGCCTATCACCCTGGCTTCCAGGGGCGGGCGATATTCGCCGGCTTCCAGGGAGACGTTGTCGCTTAAGGTGGCGCAGTCCACCGGGGCTTCGGCCAGGGCTGGCAGGGGCAACAGGGAAAGCAGGCCGTACAGGGGCAGGAGGCGCAGGAGTCGGTCCATCGCGAGGGGATCCATGAGGTGGGAGTGCGGATCGCGCGATGGTAATGACAAAGATGCGGCCTGTGAATGATCACGGGCCGCATCCGCTGTATTTCAGTCGGCAGCCTTGCTGAGGTACCCCTGGCGTACCAGGGACAGGGCGAAGACCACCACCACTGCGGCGGCCCCCGCCAGGGTCAGGGGTAGACCATAGCTGCCGCCGCTCATGGCCGCGCCGCTGAGCAAGGGGCCCAGCAGGCTGCCGATGCCCCAGAGCAGCCCGGCGCTGGCGTTGGCAGTCACCAGGTCGGCGCCGCTGAAGGACTGGCCGATCAGCACGATAGCCAGTGTATAGATGCCGCCGGCCACGGCGCCGAGGATGACCAGGCTCGGCCAGAGCAGGGTGGACGTTTGCATCAGCAGTGGCAGGGCAAGGCCGATCAGCAGGGCAATGATGCCGCAGCCCAGGTAGATCCCGGGGCGCCCGAGCTTGTCCGAAAGCCAGCCGAGGGGGAACTGGAACGCGGTGTCGCCCAACAGAATGATGGTCACCATCAAGGCCGCGAGCTTGATGCTGTAGCCATGGGTGGCGGCGTACACCGGAAAGAGCGACAGCACCACGCTGTCGAAAAACGCGAAGAACAGGATGCCCACGCACAGCGCCGGCGCGATGCGGATAAAGCCCAGTACCGAAAAGGTGCGACTTTCGGCATGCAGCGGCTGCTGGTCTTCCAGGGGCAGGATCAGCCAGACCACTGCGATCGCCACTGCATAACCGACGCTGACGATGCCCAGCACGGCGGGCCCCTCGGTGCCCAAGAGCGATACCAGGCCCGGGCCCAGGAGCTGGAAGAAGGTGAAGCAGGTGGTGTAGACCGCTACCAGGCGTCCGCGGGTGGCGTCTTCGGCCATTTCATTGACCCAGGTTTCCCCGAGAATGATGATCAGCCCCGCCCCCAGGCCCATGGCGACCCGCGCCAGGCCCAGGCTGTAGAGGCTGGCCCCGGGCAGTTCCAGGGCGGCCACGCTCAAGGCGCACAGGCTGAAACACAGCAGGTAGATCTGGCGCCGGGTCAGGCGTTGGCTCAGGGCATTGACCAGGAAGGCCGAGAGCATCATGCCTGCGGCGGGCAGCGCCGACATGATGCCGATCTGGTTGTTCGAGGCGCCGGCCTGATACAGGCGCAGGGCAAGGATCGGCACCGTGGAGCCGATGCTCAGGCCGACAATGGAGATGCCCAGGATCAGGGCGGCTAACAAGGCTTTGTTCATGATCAAGACCTGCGCCTGAAGCGTCAGGCGCCAAAAAAGACAGTTATTGCGGGCACTGCAGGACATCGCAGGCCGACGTGCGGGCGATTGCCGGGCAGATGCCCTGGTGGAAGCAGAGGGGCTAGCGGGGTGGCGCCGGGTTCAATCGCGATCAGCGTGGGCCCGGGTGGGGGGAGAAGGTGAAGGCAAACAATACGCTACGGCGTCGACGGTTGATCGCACAGTCAAGTTGGGCAACAGCCAGGGTTGCCGAAGGGCTCATCGAGGGGGAAGGGCACGGTGACTGTGCGGGCAGGAACATCGCGGGGTCTGACTGCTTGGATAAAGAGGCGCACAGCCTACGTCAGGCCTTTGCGGCAATGCAACCGGGTTGGCGAAGGAGGATTTCAGGCGTGCATGAAGCGTCTATCCGCATGTCGGGATGAAAGGCGGATCAATCATTTGCAAGGGGGATACTGCTTGAGCTGATTTGCCGCAGGAGCAGGGCGCTCTCATGAGGATCAAGGCAAATCAGTGTAGGAAGATGGCTCCACGACCTGGACTCGAACCAGGGACCCAGTGATTAACAGTCACTTGCTCTACCAACTGAGCTATCGCGGAATGCGCCGTATCTTACTGATTCAGAAAGGGAAGTCAACAAGTCGAGGAATTTTTTTTCAGGACGACGAGGATCTGAATGAAAGGCTGGCAGGACTTTGCGGGATTTATCGGTCTGCACGTCTCTGGCGGATCCGATAGGGGCTACCATGGCGCCCCGGAAGTGGTTTCACGCGCTGCCGGCCTTCAGCCGCATAGGTACGCCTTTATGATCCGCTTCGATTTATCCCAGCATCCTTCTATCTGTTTCGCGCTTTGCTGCGAGGTGCTGTCATGAGCATCGAGCAGATCAGCCTGCCCAAAGGGGTCGGCCCCAGGCCGGCAAGTTGCTGGACGCCATCACCCAGGCCGGATCGGCGATGGATTTGAACCGTGCCGGCGGCAAGGCCGAAGGTTTTGTCCTGGGGCTGGAGAGTGCCAAGGCCATCAAGAGCCAGGTGGCTGAGGCGCTGTACGTGGCGTTCGACGATGCCGCCAGCCAGCGCCTGGCTCAATTGCAGGGGTAGGGCGGTTCAGCCGCCGAAGGTCAGGGTGCCGAGCATCAGCTTGGCCATCAGCGAGGTTGCGGCCAATTGCACCAGCCACAGGGCCAGTCCGCCAAGGAATACGCCCAGGGCAATTTGCAGCACCAGGCTCTTTTCGCGTTTCTGCGAGCGGGGCAGGTAATGCTCCAGTTCGTCGCGGTCGGCCCGCAGGTCATCGTTTTTCATCGGGATCTCGCTCAGCAAGGGGGGCATAGGCTCACAGTCTAGAGGCTGTGGGGGCGGGCAGCGCAACGACGTATCGCCAACGAAAAGGGGAAGCCTGCCGGCTTCCCCTTTTCGTTGGCGCTGTCGTGAATCAGATCACTTGCAGGATGGCCTGGGTCACGACATGGATGTTGTTCTGGTTCAGCGCGGCGACGCAGATGCGGCCGGTGTCCAGGGCGTAGATGCCGAATTCGTTGCGCAAGCGGGTCACTTGCTCAACGGTCAGGCCGGAGTAGGAGAACATGCCGCGCTGGCGACCGACGAAGCTGAAGTCGTGCTCAGGGGCGCCTTTGGCCAGCAAGTCGACCATCTGGGTGCGCATGCCGCGAATTCGCAGGCGCATTTGCGCCAGTTCCTGCTCCCACTGGGCGCGCAGTTCCGGGCTGTTCAGCACGGCGGCGACGATGGTTGCACCGTGGGTCGGCGGGTTGGAGTAGTTGGTGCGGATCACGCGCTTGACCTGGGACAGCACGCGGGCGCTTTCTTCCTTGGAGCTGCTGACGATGGACAGGGCGCCAACGCGCTCGCCGTACAGCGAGAACGACTTGGAGAACGAGCTGGAAACGAAGAAGGTCAGGCCCGACTCGGCGAACAGGCGCACCGCCGCGGCGTCTTCGTCGATGCCGTCGCCAAAGCCCTGGTAGGCCATGTCGAGGAAGGGCACGAGGTTTTTCGCCTTGACCACCTCCAGGACGTCTTTCCAGTCCTGTGGGCTCAGGTCGACACCGGTCGGGTTGTGGCAGCAGGCGTGCAGCACCACGATCGACTGGGCCGGCAGGGCGTTCAGGTCTTCCAGCAGGCCAGCACGGTTCACGTCGTGGGTGGCAGCGTCGTAGTAGCGGTAGTTCTGCACCGGGAAGCCGGCGGTCTCAAACAGGGCGCGGTGGTTTTCCCAGCTCGGGTCGCTGATGGCGACCACGGCGTTGGGCAGCAACTGCTTGAGGAAGTCGGCACCGATCTTCAGGGCGCCAGTGCCGCCAACGGCCTGGGTGGTGACCACGCGGCCAGCGGCCAGCAGTGGCGAGTCGTTGCCGAACAGCAGCTTCTGTACCGCCTGGTCGTAGGCGGCAATGCCGTCGATCGGCAGGTAGCCACGGGAAGCATGTTGGGCGGCGCGAATCGTCTCGGCTTCGACAACGGCGCGCAGGAGCGGAATGCGTCCCTCCTCGTTGCAGTACACGCCCACCCCGAGGTTGACCTTATCGGTGCGGGTATCGGTGTTGAATGCTTCGTTGAGGCCCAGGATTGGATCGCGTGGTGCCATTTCGACAGCGGAGAACAGGCTCATTTTTACGGCGGCTCTGAATGGAGTGTGGAGGGACGTGTCGCGCTCCAGCCGAATGCACTAGAGCGGTGCACAAACGGGGAGCTAGTATAGAGGCCATCATCGTGGCGGGCGACAGCCGATTGACCTTTTGCGGCAAGTTTTTCGCTTTATTTTTCGACCGTTAGTCTTATTGCAACATCCTGGGTGTTAGCGGGTGTCAGGCCTTTCCCTTGAAAGCCGTAGTATTTGGCTCCACATCTAGCACATTCCCGTTTTTTCCTCGGCGACATGGGTCGTACGCGGTCTTTCTCGTTCCTGTACGGTATCGCCGCGCACGAATGATCCCAGAGGTACGTTATGTCCGAATTCCAGCTAGTCACCCGCTTCCAGCCCGCCGGCGACCAGCCGGAAGCCATCCGTCTGATGGTCGAAGGCATCGAGGCCGGGCTGGCGCACCAGACCCTGCTCGGTGTGACCGGTTCGGGCAAGACGTTCAGCATCGCCAACGTGATCGCCCAGGTACAGCGCCCGACCCTGGTGCTGGCGCCGAACAAGACCTTGGCCGCGCAGTTGTACGGTGAGTTCAAGGCCTTCTTCCCGAACAATGCGGTTGAGTACTTCGTTTCCTACTACGACTACTACCAGCCCGAAGCTTACGTGCCGTCCTCCGACACCTTTATCGAGAAGGACGCCTCGATCAACGACCATATCGAGCAGATGCGCCTGTCTGCCACCAAGGCGTTGCTGGAGCGCAAGGACGCGATCATCGTGACCACGGTGTCCTGCATCTATGGTCTGGGCAGTCCGGAAACCTACCTGAAAATGGTCCTGCACGTGGACCGCGGCGACAAACTTGACCAGCGCGCTTTGCTGCGGCGTCTGGCGGACCTGCAATACACCCGCAACGACATGGATTTCGCCCGCGCCACCTTCCGCGTGCGTGGCGATGTGATCGACATCTATCCGGCGGAGTCGGACCTGGAGGCGATCCGCATCGAGCTGTTCGATGACGAAGTGGAAAGCATCAGCGCCTTCGACCCCTTGACCGGTGAAGTGATCCGCAAACTGCCGCGCTTCACCTTCTACCCCAAGAGCCACTACGTGACCCCGCGGGAAACCCTGCTGGACGCCATCGAAGGGATCAAGGTGGAGTTGCAGGAGCGCCTGGAATACCTGCGTTCCAACAACAAGCTGGTGGAGGCCCAGCGCCTGGAGCAGCGCACCCGTTTCGACCTGGAGATGATCCTCGAACTGGGCTACTGCAACGGCATCGAGAACTACTCGCGCTACCTCTCGGGGCGTCCCGCTGGCGCGGCGCCACCTACCTTGTACGACTACCTGCCGGCGGATGCCTTGCTGGTGATCGACGAATCCCACGTCAGCGTGCCCCAGGTCGGCGCCATGTATAAGGGTGACCGCTCGCGTAAGGAAACCCTGGTTGAGTACGGCTTCCGCCTGCCATCGGCTCTGGATAACCGGCCAATGCGTTTTGACGAGTGGGAAGGGGTAAGCCCGCAGACCATCTTCGTTTCCGCCACTCCGGGCAATTATGAGGCCGAGCACGCCGGCCGCGTAGTGGAGCAGGTGGTGCGCCCCACCGGGCTGGTGGACCCGCAAGTGGAAGTGCGCCCGGCCCTGACCCAGGTGGACGACCTGCTGTCGGAAATCACCAAGCGTGTGGCCGTGGAAGAGCGGGTACTGGTGACCACCCTGACCAAGCGCATGGCCGAAGACCTTACCGATTACCTGGCCGACCATGGCGTGCGTGTGCGCTACCTGCACTCGGACATCGACACCGTGGAGCGGGTGGAGATCATCCGCGACCTGCGCCTGGGCACTTTCGATGTGCTAGTGGGGATCAACCTGCTGCGTGAGGGCCTGGACATGCCGGAAGTGTCCCTGGTGGCGATTCTCGATGCCGACAAGGAAGGCTTCCTGCGTTCCGAGCGTTCGCTGATCCAGACCATCGGCCGGGCCGCGCGTAACCTCAATGGCCGGGCGATTCTCTATGCCGACCGCATCACCGGCTCTATGGAGCGGGCGATTGGCGAGACCGAGCGCCGTCGCGACAAGCAGATCGCCTTCAACCTGGCCAATGGCATCACCCCCAAGGGGGTGGTCAAGGACGTTGCCGACATCATGGAAGGCGCCACCGTGCCCGGTTCGCGCAGCAAGAAACGCAAGGGCATGGCCAAGGCCGCGGAGGAAAACGCCCGCTACGAAAACGAACTGCGCTCGCCCAGCGAGATCACCAAGCGCATTCGCCAGCTCGAAGAGAAGATGTACCAACTGGCCCGCGACCTGGAGTTCGAAGCCGCGGCGCAGATGCGCGACGAAATCACCAAGCTGCGCGAGCGCTTGCTTACCATCTAACGACGCTCGATCCCTCGTAGGAGCCGGCTTGCCGGCGAAGAGGCCCTCAAATCCTGTGCAAGGGTTGGGAGCCTATTCGCCGGCAAGCCAGCTCCTACAGGCAATTCTTGGGTCAGTGGGCTTCGCCGGCCTTGAGGCCCTTGGGCAGGGCCTTGGTCAGCAGGATCGCCAGCATGCTGATGCCCAGGGCAATGCCGACGAAATGGAAGGCGTCGTTGTAGGCCATGATCTGTGCCTGCTGGTGGGTGATTTCGCTGAGCTTGCCCAGGGCTGCGGTCTCGCTGCCGAACTTCTCGGTGAGGGTTGCCAGGCGTTCCGCCACCTGGGGATTGCTGGGCACAACGGCTTCGCGCAGGTAGTCGAAATAGGTCTTGGTCCGGGCATCCAGCAAGGTCGCCAGCAGGGCAATGCCGATGGCGCCACCGAGGTTGCGCAGGATGTTGAACAGGCTGGAGGCCGATCCCGCGTCCTGGGGCTGTATATAAGCCGTGGCGATCAGCGAGATGGTGACCATGATCAGCGGCTGGCCCAGGGCGCGGATGATCTGGATCTGGTTGAACTGCGGTCCGGCGAAGTCCGGATTGAGCACGCCTGACGAGAAACTCGCCAGCCCGAACAGGCCGAACCCTAGGGCGCATAGCCATTTGGGCGAGATGAACTGCATCAGCTTGGGCACCAGCGGAATCAGGAACAGCTGCGGTATCCCCATCCACATGATCACTTCGCCGATCTGCAGGGCGTTGTAGTTCTGGATCTGCGCCAGGTACAGCGGCAGCAGGTAGATCGAGCCATACAGGCCAACCCCCATGCCCAGGCTGGAAATGCTCGACAGGCCGAAGTTGCGATTGCGCAGGATGCCCAGGTTGATCAGTGGATTGGGCTTGGAGACCTGGACGATGACGAAGGTGATCAGGCTGACCAGGGCGATGCTGCCCAGGGTCACGATCAGGTTCGACTCCAGCCAGTCCTTGCGGTGGCCTTCCTCAAGAAATACCTGCAGGCAACCCAGGCCCAGGCCGAGGGTGAGAATGCCGGCGTAGTCGGTGCTTTTCAGCAGTTCCCAGTGAGCTTCCTTCTTTTCCAGGCCATACAGCAGGCCCGCGATCATCAGCAGGCCCGGCGGCACGTTGATATAGAAGATGTACTCCCAACCCCAGTTTTCCGTGAGCCAGCCGCCCAGGGTCGGGCCAATGGAGGGGGCGAAGGTGGCGGTCATGGCGAACATGGCCATGCCCTTGGCCCGGTGGTGCTCGGGGAGCTTGATCAGGGTCAGGGTGAATGCCAGGGGAATCAGCGCGCCGCCGGTAAAGCCCTGCAGGGCGCGAAACACGATCATGCTTTCCAGGCTCCAGGCCATGGAGCAGAGCAGGGAGGCGATCAGGAAACCCACCGAAACCCAGGTCGCCAGCCGCCGGGCCGAGAGCAGCTGCACCAGCCAGGCGGAGAGGGGGATCATGATGATCTCCGCCACCAGGTAGGAGGTGGAGATCCACGAGCCTTCCTCAAGGGTGGCGGAGAGGGCGCCCTGGATGTCCTTCAGCGAGGAGTTGGTGATCTGGATGTCGAGCACCGCCATGAAGGCGCCGAGCATGGCGCTCATGACCGCTATCCAGTCGCGCCGGCTGGGCTCCGCCAGCGGGCGCAGCAGTTGATCACCGGCCATCGACAGGGTCTTTGACGTTCACTTTGACCGTGACCGACATGCCCGGACGGATCTTGCCCTGTAGGGGATTATCGGGGGCGAAGGTCAGCTTTACCGGAATGCGTTGTACCACCTTGGTGAAGTTGCCGGTGGCGTTGTCCGGTGGCAGCAGGCTGAACTGTGCGCCCGACGCGGCGAATAGGCTGTCGACCCGGGCCTGGATCGGGGTGTCGCCGTAGGCGTCGAAGGTCAGCTCGGCCTGTTGCCCGGGTTGCATGTGACCGATCTGAGTCTCCTTGAAGTTGGCCTGAACCCAGATGTCCTGGTCCGGAACGATCGACAGCAGGTAGGCGCCGGCCTGTACCACCTGGCCGTTGCGCGCTGCACGCTGGCCGATGATGCCGCTGATGGGGGCGTGGATTTCGCTGCGGCTCAGGTTCAATTGCGCCTGGGCCAGGTCGGCCCGGGCATTGGCAATCTGTGCGTCGAGGCGCTTGATCTCGGCGTTCAGGGCGTTGACCTGTTGGCGCTGGCCTTGCAGGTCGGCTTCAGCCTTGGCTACTTGGGAGCGGGCGATGTGGTTGTCGGCGGAAAGGGTGGTGACCCGTTCTTCGGAGACATAACCGGGCTTGCGCAGGGTCTGGGCCCGGGACAGGTCGATCTGCGAGCGACCGAGGCTGGCCTGGCTCGATGCCACCTGGGCCTGGCTGGCGGCGATCAGGCTGGCTTGTTGGGTCAGTTTGCTCTGGGCCTGCAGGCGTTCGGCCTCGCGGGTGGCGAGGGCGGCCTGGGCGCGGTCCACCGCCAGCTGGAAGTCCTGACCTTCCAGGCGTATCAGCAATTGGCCTTGCTCTACGTGCTGGTTGTCCTGCACGCGAACTTCTTCAATCCGTGCGCTGAGTTGGCTGGAAACCCGGGTGATTTCGCCCTGGACGTAGGCGTTGTCGGTGGTTTCATAAAAACGGCCGTGGAACCACCAATGGGCGAGCAGTCCCAGGGCGATCAGCAGGACCAGAGACAGGAAAACAAACAGGCGACGCTTGAGTTGGGCAGGCATGGGCAGACTGTAGTCGAGAAAAGTGTAAGGAAATCTATCAGCCGGCGAATCTGGCATATAGCCACTGGGTGGTAAATGCCGCTTGTTGATTATTGGCCATTCAGCGGGCTGGCAGCGGCCTGTAGTCGCAACCTTGGCTTAAATGCCCTCCTCACTGGAGCGGTGCTGGTGTCGCCTGTTACCATTCGCCCCCTGTTTTATTCCTCGTTTTTCTATCTGTTCGAGACCAGCCATGACCACCGTTCGCACGCGCATCGCGCCATCGCCTACCGGGGACCCCCACGTAGGTACCGCTTACATCGCTTTGTTCAACTACTGCTTTGCCAAGCAGCATGGCGGTGAGTTCATTCTGCGTATCGAAGACACCGATCAGTTGCGCTCGACTCGCGAGTCCGAGCAGCAGATCTTCGACGCCTTGCGCTGGTTGGGCATCAATTGGAGCGAAGGCCCGGATGTCGGCGGCCCTCACGGCCCGTATCGCCAGAGCGAGCGCGGTGACATCTACCAGAAGTACGCCCAGCAACTGGTGGACCTGGGCCACGCCTTCCCGTGCTTCTGCACCGCCGAAGAACTGGACCAGATGCGTGCCGAGCAGATGGCTCGTGGCGAAACCCCGCGTTATGACGGCCGTGCGCTGCTGTTGTCCAAGGAAGAAGTGGCCCGGCGCCTGGCGGCCGGCGAGCCCCACGTGATCCGCATGAAGGTGCCGACCGAAGGCGTCTGCGTGGTGCCGGACATGTTGCGTGGCGACGTCGAGATCCCGTGGGATCGCATGGACATGCAAGTGCTGATGAAGACCGACGGCCTGCCGACCTACTTCCTGGCCAACGTGGTCGATGACCACCTCATGGGCATCACCCACGTGCTGCGTGGTGAGGAATGGCTGCCTTCGGCGCCGAAACTGATCCTGCTGTACGAATACTTCGGTTGGGAGCAGCCGCAGCTGTGCTACATGCCGCTGCTGCGCAACCCGGACAAGAGCAAGCTGTCCAAGCGCAAGAACCCGACCTCGGTGACCTTCTACGAGCGCATGGGCTTCATGCCCGAGGCCATGCTCAACTACCTGGGCCGCATGGGCTGGTCGATGCCGGACGAGCGCGAGAAGTTCTCATTGCAGGAAATGGTCGATAACTTCGACCTGTCGCGGGTATCCCTGGGTGGGCCGATCTTCGATATCGAGAAGCTGTCCTGGCTCAATGGCCAGTGGCTGCGGGATCTGCCGGTGGAAGAGTTCGCCAGCCGGGTCCAGACCTGGGCGCTGAACCCCGAGTACCTGATGAAGATCGCGCCCCATGTGCAGGGCCGGGTCGAGACCTTCAGCCAGATCGCACCGTTGGCCGGCTTCTTCTTCGCGGGTGGCGTGACCCCGGATGCCAAGTTGTTCGAATCCAAGAAACTTTCGGGTGATCAGGTGCGGCAACTGATGCAGTTGATCCTGTGGAAGCTCGAAAGCCTGCGTCAGTGGGAGAAAGACAGCATCACCGCGACCATTCAGGCAGTGGTTGAATCCCTGGAACTGAAGCTGCGCGACGCCATGCCGCTGATGTTCGCGGCCATCACTGGCCAGGCCAGTTCGGTATCGGTACTCGATGCCATGGAGATTCTGGGGCCGGACCTGACGCGTTTCCGTCTGCGTCAGGCCATCGATCTGCTCGGTGGTGTGTCGAAGAAAGAGAACAAGGAATGGGAGAAACTGCTGGGCGCCATCGGCTAAGACGCCTTTGCAGGACGGTTGCGCCAAGGGCGGCGATCTTTTCGGCTACGCTTGAAATCCAGGCGCAGACGGTTTGATCGTCGCCCTTGGCGTTTTCTGTCGGCCTGTAACGAACCTTTTGCGGGGGTTGATGCGGGTCGACAAGGCCGCAAAAGCCAGGGTTTTCGGGGCGGGGCGGTAAGTGATTGTTATCCCGGCAAATTTTTTTTCAAAAAACGGAAAAAAAATTGACAGCCTTCCGATCGCCCCTTAAGATTCGCCCCGTCCTCAGCGATGAGGGGCTATAGCTCAGCTGGGAGAGCGCTTGCATGGCATGCAAGAGGTCGACGGTTCGATCCCGTCTAGCTCCACCAAATTTGCAGTTCAAGGCCTGGCCACACCGGCCTTGAGTCGATCGGTACTCAGCACCGGTCAGTTGTCAGAAGGGTTTGCGTCCCCTTCGTCTAGTGGCCTAGGACACCGCCCTTTCACGGCGGTAACAGGGGTTCGAGTCCCCTAGGGGACGCCAGTTTCACACAAGCGATGTTGCAAGATATCGCTGCGCCGCGAGGCGAAAATCCGGGGCTATAGCTCAGCTGGGAGAGCGCTTGCATGGCATGCAAGAGGTCGACGGTTCGATCCCGTCTAGCTCCACCAATTTACAGTTCAAGGCTTGGCCACACCGGCCTTGGATTGATCGGTACTCAGCACCGGTCAGTTGTACAGAAGGGTTTGCGTCCCCTTCGTCTAGTGGCCTAGGACACCGCCCTTTCACGGCGGTAACAGGGGTTCGAGTCCCCTAGGGGACGCCAGTTTCACACAAGCGATGTTGCAAGATGTCGCTGCGCCGCGAGGCGAAAATCCGGGGCTATAGCTCAGCTGGGAGAGCGCTTGCATGGCATGCAAGAGGTCGACGGTTCGATCCCGTCTAGCTCCACCAATTTACAGTTCAAGGCTTGGCCACACCGGCCTTGAATCGATCAGTACTCAGCACTGATCAGTTGTTAGAAGGGTTTGTGTCCCCTTCGTCTAGTGGCCTAGGACACCGCCCTTTCACGGCGGTAACAGGGGTTCGAGTCCCCTAGGGGACGCCACGTTTACCCGCTCTGCGGGATTTTTAAGGGTCATTCAATCATTGAATGACCCTTTTGTTTTTCTGGCCTTCAGCCAATCTCTCTTTCTTCCTCAGCCTGCGCTTCTGACCGACGGTCACACTGGCGACTTGCGGAAAATTATTATGGGAATAATATTTTTTTCGTAATATTCGGAGGTAACGATGAACGACAAAAAAGCTCAAACCCGCGAACGTATTCTCCAGGCCGCCAGTTCTGCACTGATCCAGCGCGGCCCGGCCGAACCGAGTGTGGGTGAGGTGATGGGGGCTGCCGGCCTGACTGTAGGCGGCTTCTATGCGCACTTTGAGAGCAAGGATGCGCTGATGCTGGAAGCTTTCACTCAGTTGCTTTCCCATCGACGCGGCCTGCTCGATGAAATGGATGCAAGCCTCAGCGGCGAAGAGCGCCGGGCGTTGGCAGCGGCGTTCTATCTGTCGCGCAAACACCGCGACTCCACCGAGCAGGCGTGCCCGATTCCAGCCTCGGTCGGCGAACTGGGGCGCTTGCCCGAGAGCTTTCGCAAGGCTTTGAACGAACACATGGAGCTGATGGTCGCGCAACTGGCTGCCAGCCCCGAAGATACCGACAAGGCCTTGGCCGATATGGCGCTGATGGTGGGCGGCCTGTCCCTGGCGCGGGCGTTGGGGCCCGGCGAGTTGTCCGATCGTTTGCTGCGTGCCGCCAAGTCGGCGGTGCTATGACCTGAAGTGCAACGGCGAGGTAGGTGATGAGCAGATTGAGCTGGATTCGTGGCGTCAATGGCACTCTGGGGTGGGTGGCGCCGCAATGGGCGGCGAATCGGATGCGTCATTTGTTCATGACCCCTCGCGAGCTGCCGCCACGAAAGTGGGAGTTGCCCCTGCTGGCGCGTGCCGAGCGCCTGACCTTGCGTTTCGGGCTTTCAGCCCTGCGTTGGGGCCAGGGGCCGACGGTATTGCTGATGCACGGTTGGGAAGGGCGGCCCACGCAGTTTGCCAGCCTGATCGAGGCCCTGGTGGCCGCCGGTTATACCGCCGTGGCGCTGGATGGCCCGGCTCATGGTCGTTCCCCGGGCGATGAGGCAAACGTGGCACTGTTTGCCCGGGCGATGCTGGAGGCAGCAGCCGAATTGCCGCCCCTGCGCGCGGTGATCGGCCACTCCATGGGCGGTGCCAGCGCCATGCTCGCGGTGCAATTGGGTCTGCGCACCGAAACCCTGGTCAGTATCGCCGCGCCGGCACGTATCCTGGCCGTGTTGCGCGGTTTTGCCAGCTACATGCGGTTGCCGCCCAGGGCGCGTTCCGCCTTTATCCGCCAGGTGGAGAAGAAGGTCGGAATGCGCGCCGCCGCCATGGACGTGGCCCAGTATCAGTTGGATATGCCTGGCCTGATCATTCACGCCGAAGATGACCTCTTCGTACCGGTCAAGGAATCGGAGCTGATCCACCAGGCCTGGTTCGACAGCCGTCTCCTGCGCTTGAGCGAAGGTGGCCACCAGCGGATATTGGCCGACTCCCGCGTGGTGGATGCGGTGGTGGCGCTGGTCAGTGGACGGCATCTGCAAGCGCGCCAATCGGCCTGAGCATCCGTTACACTGCCCCGGTCAAAAAAACTGACCGGGAGTCGGGCATGAGTTGGGATCTGGCAACGCCATTCGTCATCGATCTGCAGGTGGCCGCCGAGGATATCGATGGCCTCGGGCACGCCAACAATGCGGTCTACGTGACCTGGCTGGAGCGTTGCGCCTGGCGACATTCGCAACGCCTGGGGCTGGACCTGGCCGAATACCGGCGCCTGGACCGGGCGATGGCCGTGGTGCGGCACGAGATCGATTACCTGGCGGCGGCCTATGAAGGCGATGAGCTGCAACTGGCCACCTGGATCGTCGATTGGGACCAGCGCCTGAAGATGACCCGGCGTTTCCAGCTGATGCGCCCGAGCGACGGTACGACCCTGTTGCGGGCCCAGACCACCTTTGTCTGCATCGAGCTGTCCACCGGCAAGCCCAAGCGCATGCCCGCCGAGTTCCTGGACGGTTACGGCCCGGCCCTGCAGGGCGCCTGACACCTCCCTGTGCCCGTGCAGGCGCCGGCTTGCCAGCGAAGGCGCCTGCAACGGCTGGCTCGCCCCTGTAAAACTCCTGCTGAAGGTCGAAACCCAGTAAACTGGCGGACGTTTTTTTGCCCGTTTTCTTGTCGAGTGTGTTTCATGCAAATTGCCCTGGCGCCCATGGAGGGGTTGGTCGACAACATCCTGCGGGATGTACTGACTCGTGTTGGCGGGATCGACTGGTGTGTCACCGAGTTCATCCGCGTCAATGACCGCCTGTTGACGCCTGCCTACTTCCACAAGCTCGCCCCCGAACTGCTGCACGGTGCACACACCGCGGCCGGCGTGCCGCTGCGAGTGCAGTTGCTGGGTTCGGACCCGGTGTGCCTGGCAGAGAACGCGGCCCTGGCCTGTGAGCTGGGCAGTGAGGTCATCGACCTGAACTTCGGTTGCCCGGCCAAGACCGTCAACAAGTCCCGGGGCGGGGCGGTGCTGCTCAAGGAGCCCGAGCTGCTGAACCAGATCGTCGAGCATGTGCGGCGTGCGGTGCCGGCGCACATTCCGGTCACGGCGAAAATGCGCCTGGGCTTCGACAGCCCGGATGGCTCGCTGGTCTGTGCTACAGCGCTGGCCGAGGGTGGCGCCGAACATATCGTGGTGCACGCGCGGACCAAGGTCGACGGCTACAAGCCGCCGGCCCATTGGGAGTGGATCCCGCGGGTGCAGGAAGTGGTCAAGGTGCCGGTGTTCGCCAACGGGGATATCTGGAGCGTCGAGGACTGGCGCCGTTGCCGGGAAATCAGCGGCGTCGAGGACATCATGCTGGGTCGCGGGCTGGTTTCGCGTCCCGATCTGGCCCGGCAGATCGCCGCAGCCCGGGCCGGTGAAGAAGTGGTGGAAATGTCCTGGGCCGACCTGCAGCCGATGCTCCAGGATTTCTGGGCTCAGGTAGTGGTGCAACTGACCCCGCGTTCGGCGCCGGGGCGCCTGAAGCAATGGCTGGCGATGCTGACCCGCAACTACCCGGAAGCGGTCGAACTGTTCACCGCCCTGCGCCGGGAAACCGAGCTGGATCAGGTCGGGCGCCTGTTGGGCATGCCCCGGAGCGAGGCGGCGTAAAAAATTTTTAAGGCATGTCTTGAAACGCTGGAGCCCATCCCTATCTCTTGGGTACGCGATGCCGAATTCGGGTCGCGGAGATAACCACTCGCTGAATAATCAGGAGAAACACCCATGAGTACTGCATTTTCCTTGGCTCCACTGTTCCGTTCCTCTGTCGGCTTCGACCGTTTCAATGATCTGTTCGAGTCGGCACTGCGCAACGAACCAGGCAGCAGCTACCCACCCTACAACGTTGAGAAACACGCTGACGATCAATACCGCATCGTCATTGCCGCCGCCGGTTTCCAGGAAGAAGACCTGGAACTGCAAGTGGAAAAAGGCGTGTTGACCGTGAGCGGTGGCAAGCGCGATGCCAATGAAAGCGTCACTTACCTGCACCAGGGCATTGCCCAGCGTGCATTCAAGCTGTCCTTCCGCCTGGCCGACCATATCGAGGTCAAGGCCGCGGCCTTGAGCAACGGTCTGTTGAATATCGACCTGCTGCGGGTTGTGCCGGAAGAGGCCAAAGCCAAGCGCATCCCGATCAACGGTGCGCAGCAGGCGGCTCTGCAACACTAAGACCGCTGCAAAAAAAGGGCGCCCTGGTGGCGCCCTTTTTCGTGCCTGTCATTCCAACAGCTTCTTGAATTCGCTCAGCGGCAACGGCCTGCTATGGAGGAAACCCTGGTACAGGTGGCACTCCAGGCCCTGGAGGAATTCGAGCTGCTGCGGGGTTTCCACGCCTTCGGCGATGACCTTGAGGTTCAGGCTGCGGGCCATGGCGACAATGGCCCGGATGATTTCCGCATCGTTGGGGTCGTGGGTCGCATCGCGGACGAAGGACTGGTCGATCTTCAAGGTGTCCACCGGCAAGCGCTTGAGGTAGGTCAGGGACGAGTAGCCGGTGCCGAAGTCGTCCATGGCAAAGCTCACTCCGAGTTTCTTCAGCCGGCGCATCTTGTTGATGGTGTCTTCCAGGTTCTGGATCACGATGCCTTCGGTGATCTCCAGCTTCAGCAGGCTCGAGGGCAGTGCATAGGCGTGCAGGCTGTGTTCGACCAGCTCGACAAAGTCGGTCTGGCGGAACTGCCGCGGGCTGATGTTGACGCACAGGCTGAAGTGCTGGGGATCCACCAGTTTCTGATCGATCAACTGGCTGAAGGCCAGGCAGGCCTCGTCGAGAATCCAGGTGCCCACTTCGAGGATCAGGCCGCTGTCCTCCAGCACCTTGATGAACTCGGTCGGCGACTGTGCGCCCAACTCCGGGTGTTGCCAGCGCACCAAGGCTTCGGCGCCGACGATGCGGTTGTCGCGGGCGTCCACCTGGGGCTGGAAGTGCACGCTGAATTCGCCCCGGGACAGGGCCAGGCGCAGGTCGGTTTCCATGCGCAGGCGTTCGCTGGCGGCTTTTTGCATGGTGTTGTGGAACATCTGGGTGGTGTTGCGCCCTGAATCCTTGGCCCGATAAAGGGCGATGTCGGCGCGTTTGAGCAGGTCGGTGGGGGTCGAGCCGTGGTCGGGAATCAGTGCCACACCGATGCTCGGGGTGACCTGCAGGCGCTGGCCATCGAGGAACATCGGTTCGGACAGCAGTTCGCGTAGGGTGTCGGCCAGCTGGCGGACCTGTTCGCTGACTTCGTTGCGCGTGCCCTCAAGGCCACTCAGCAGGACCACGAACTCATCGCCGCCCAGGCGTGCCACGGTGTCTTCCATGCGCACGCTGGCTTCGAGCCGGGCGGTGATGATTTTCAACACGGTGTCGCCCACCGGGTGGCCCAGGGAGTCGTTGATGTGCTTGAAGTGATCGAGGTCGAGAAACAGTAGGGCACCGCGCAGGTTATGACGCTTGAGCAGGGCAATCTGCTGGCTCAGGCGGTCCATCAGCAGGGCGCGGTTGGGCAGGTTGGTCAGGGGGTCGTGGTAAGCCAGGTGGCGGATCTGTGCCTGGGCGTTCTTCAGCAGGCTGACGTCCCGGGCGGTCATTAGCAGGCAGGGCGTTTCGTTGAGGGTGATGGGTTCCACCGAGACTTCCAGGGTGAGGATTTCCCCGCGCTTGTTGCGCCCGAGCATTTCCAGGTGGTGTACCCGGCCCTTGATCTGGAGCTCCGCCAGCAAGGTGGAGAGTTGCGCTTCTTCGGCCCAGATGCCGATCTGGTACATGGTGCGGCCGATCACCTCGTCGTTGCGGTGGCCGGTCAGGCGGCAGAAACCATCGTTGACTTCCAGGTAGCGGCCCGTGTCGCGCTCGGTGATGCTGATGGCATCAGGGCTGGAGTGAAAGGCCTTGGCGAACTTCTCTTCGCTGGCCTTGAGGGCCGCCTCCGAGCGCTGCTGCTGGGTGATGTCCCGCAGGTTGGTGACGATGCAGGGCTGCTTGTCCACGGTGATCAGGCGGCTGGAAATGATGCAGGTCAGCGGCTGGCCGTTCTTGTGGTGGACCACCACTGCCACATTATTCAGCGCCTGTTCACGAATCACCTGCTCGATGCGCCGCAGGCGCGGCGCGGCGTCTTCCCAAAGGCCGATCTGTTCGGCGCTGCGGTTTAGCACTTCGTCCAGGGTCCAGCCGAAGGTCTGGGTGAAGCTGGAGTTGATCTCGATGAACTGACCGGTTTCCAGCAAGGTCACGCAGATTGGGTCGGGGCTGACCTGGAACAGGCTGGCGAATTTCTCTTCGGAGGTGATCAGGCGCTGTTCCCGTTCCACCTGCTCGGTGATGTCCAGCAGAGTGCCGGCCATGCGCAGCGGGCTGCCCTGTTCGTCGCGGTAGAGGCGGGCGCGGCTTTCCAGGTAGCGCGAGCTGCCGTCCTCCAGTTGCACCCGGTAGGTCAGTTGATAGTTGCCCGCCGGGCCTTCGCGCAGGCTGCGGTAGGCATCGCGCATGGAGTTGCGCTCTTCGGTGGGTACGCCTTCGAAGAAGGCGTCGAAGGATTCATGGAAGGGGATGGGTTCCAGGCCGTGCAATTGCGCGGCGCGGGCCGAGCCGTAGAGCATGCCGCTGGGAATGTGCCAGTCCCAGGTGCCCAGTTGCGCCGAATCCAGGGCCAGGTCCAGGCGTTCCTGGCTGTCCTTGAGCGCCTGTTCGGATCGTTTGCGCTCGCTGGTGTCGAGAAAGGTGCTGAGCAGGTAGGCCTTGCCCTCCAGTTCAACCTTCTGGGCACTGAGGATGCCGTCATGGATCTGCCCGTTGCTGGCGCGAAATTGCACTTCGAGGCTGGCGGCCTGGCCCTTCTTCTGGACCGCCTTGATCAGTTGGGCGCGCTGTTCGGGGTTGACCCACAGGCCGATCTCCAGGGTGGTACGGCCGATCACGTGCTCGGCGGGCCAGCCGAACTGGCTTTCGAAGTACTGGTTGGCCTCGCTGATCAGGCCATCTTCCAGGCGGGTCAGCAGCACGGTGTTGGGGCACAGGTGAAACAGCGTGGCAAAGCGCTTTTCCGAACTGCTGAGGGCTTCTTCGCGTTGGCGCTGGTGGGTGATCTCGCGGATCACCCCGATCATTCGCGGCTTGCCGTGCTTGTCCGGTAACACGCTGCCGTTGATCTCCAGCCAGTGCAGGCTGCCGTCGGGCCAGCGGATGCGGTGGTGCATGGCGTGTTCCAGCGGCGCGCCGGCCAGCACTGAATGAAAGGCGCGAATCGTCCTGGCCCGGTCCTCGATGGGCAGCAGGTCGAGGTATTCGAGGTTTTCCGGCAAGGGCTGGCGCGGGTCGAAGCCGAACAGCGCCTGGGTGCCCCGGGACCAACTGATCTGCCCGCTTTCAATATCCCAATACCAGGCCCCCAGGCGCGCACCGTTGAGGGCGGCGAGCAGCTGCGGTGCGTTTTCCCAGCTTTGCTCCGACTCCCGGGGGTCGACAGCATGGATACGCGGCAAGGGCGGAATACGGTCAGCGGGTTTGGGCATGGAGGTCAGGCCTTGAGCTGAGTCATTCGTCGGGTGCGGGATACTCATGGCGCTGCGGCGTGGCACGGGCGATACCCGGAGTGTTATGCCGGGTTCCCTGGCCAATCGACTTGTGCATCCAGTAAGGCCATGAAAGCCCGCGCAGCGTTCGAAAGTGTCCGTTCGGTATGCAGGATATAGCCTAGCTGGCGGTGCAGCTGTATGCCCGGTAAAGGAATGCGCGCCACCTGGTCGTCGAGCATGGTGCGTGGCAGCACGCTCCAGGCCAGGCCGATGGACACCATCATCTTTATAGTTTCCAGATAGTTAGTACTCATGGCGATGTTCGGCGTCAGGCCCTGGGCTTCAAACAGGCGTTGGACAATATGGTGGGTAAAGGTATTGCCGCCGGGGAAAACCGCGGGATGCAGGGCAATGTCCGCCAGGCTCACCTGGCCGCTGCTGACCAGCGGGTGTTCCGGCGCGGCGACGAAGTCCAGCGGGTCGTCCCAGACCGCAGTGGCCTTGATCAGGGAGTGGGGCTCGGGGGCCAGGGTGATCACTGCCAGTTCGGCGCGGCCATGGAGGATTTCCTCGTAGGCCACTTCGGAGTCGAGGAACTGGATGTCCAGGGCCACTTGCGGGTAGCGCCGGGTGAAGGCCCGCAGCAATGGCGGCAGGCGGTGCAGGCCAATGTGATGGCTGGTGGCCAGGGTCAGGCGGCCACTGACTTCGCCGGTGAGGTTGGTCAGGGCGCGGCGGGTGTCATCCAGCACATTGATGATCTGGTAGGCCCGGGGTAGCAGGGCACGCCCGGCCTCGGTCAGGCCGATCTCCCGCCCCAGGCGGTCGAACAGCCGCACGTTGAGTTGCTGCTCCAGGCCGGCGATGCGTTTGCTGATGGCTGGCTGGGTCAGGTGCAGGCGTTCGCCGGCGCCGGAAAAGCTGCCGGTCTCGGCGATGGCTATAAAGGCGTTGAGGTTGGCCAGGTCCATAGCTGCATTCCAGTTGGTTATCCAAAGCATGAAAAATATGAATTTGAGTTATTTAATCTAACGCCATAGGATCGGCCTCACAAGCCAAAGGGTTATTGATCGGCGCACGATCGGAGCCCGGGGCATAGAAACAAGCTGATGAGGAATGGTCCGATGGCCGGCAAGACGCTCTACGACAAGCTCTGGGATTCGCATTTGGTCAAGCAGCGCGACGATGGTTCGGCGCTGATCTATATCGATCGTCACATCATCCACGAAGTGACCTCGCCGCAAGCCTTCGAAGGCCTGCGTCTGGCCGGGCGCAAGCCATGGCGCATCGATGCCAACATCGCCACCCCGGACCACAACGTACCGACCACGCCGGAGCGCAAGGGCGGGATCGAAGCGATCGCCGACCAGGTTTCCCGCCTCCAGGTGCAGACCCTCGACGACAACTGCGATGAATACGGCATTGTCGAATTCAAGATGAACGACGTGCGCCAGGGCATCGTCCACGTGATCGGCCCGGAGCAGGGCGCCACCTTGCCGGGCATGACCGTGGTCTGTGGTGACTCCCACACCTCGACCCACGGTGCTTTCGGCGCCCTGGCCCATGGCATCGGCACCTCCGAGGTGGAGCACGTCCTTGCCACCCAGTGCCTGGTGGCCAAGAAAATGAAGAACATGCTGGTGCGTGTGGAAGGCACCTTGCCTTTCGGCGTGACCGCCAAGGACATCGTCCTGGCCGTGATCGGCAAGATCGGCACCGCCGGCGGTAACGGCCATGCCATCGAGTTCGCCGGTAGCGCGATTCGCGAGCTGTCCGTCGAAGGCCGCATGACCATCTGCAACATGTCCATCGAAGCCGGTGCCCGTGTCGGCCTGGTGGCGGCGGACGAAAAGACCGTGGCATACGTCAAGGGACGTCCGTTCGCCCCCAAGGGCGCCGAATGGGACTTGGCCGTCGAGGCCTGGAAGGACCTGGTGTCCGATGCCGACGCCAAGTTCGATACCGTGGTCGAGCTCGATGCCGCACAGATCAAGCCGCAGGTCAGCTGGGGCACGTCCCCGGAAATGGTCCTGGCGGTGGATCAGAACGTACCGGACCCGGCCAAGGAAATGGATCTGGTCAAGCGCGATTCCATCGTCCGCGCCTTGAAGTACATGGGCTTGAGCGCCAACCAGGCGATCACCGACATTCAGTTGGACCGCGTCTTCATCGGCTCCTGCACCAACTCGCGGATCGAAGACTTGCGCGCCGCCGCGGTCATCGCCAAGGGCCGCAAAGTGGCTTCCACCATCAAGCAGGCGATCGTGGTGCCGGGCTCGGGCCTGGTCAAGGCGCAGGCCGAATCGGAAGGCCTGGACAAGATCTTCCTCGAAGCCGGTTTCGAATGGCGTGAGCCGGGCTGCTCGATGTGCCTGGCGATGAACCCGGACCGCCTGGAGTCCGGCGAGCATTGCGCCTCGACCTCGAACCGTAACTTCGAAGGGCGCCAGGGTGCCGGTGGGCGTACCCACCTGGTCAGCCCGGCCATGGCCGCCGCCGCCGCTGTCAGCGGTCGTTTCGTCGACGTCCGTGAATTGATCTAAGGAGCGCAGCATGAAAGCTTTCACTCAGCACAATGGTTTGGTCGCGCCTCTGGATCGTGCCAACGTCGACACCGACCAGATCATCCCCAAGCAGTTTCTCAAGTCGATCAAGCGCACCGGTTTTGGCCCCAACCTGTTCGACGAGTGGCGCTACCTGGACGTGGGCCAGCCCTACCAGGACAACTCCAAGCGCCCGTTGAACAAGGATTTCGTGCTCAACGCCGAGCGTTACCAGGGTGCCAGCGTGTTGCTGGCCCGGGAGAACTTCGGTTGCGGCTCCAGCCGCGAGCACGCGCCGTGGGCCCTGGAGGAGTACGGTTTTCGCAGCATCATCGCGCCCAGCTACGCCGACATCTTCTTCAACAACAGCTTCAAGAACGGCTTGCTGCCGATCATCCTGAGCGACGCTGAAGTCGACGAGCTGTTCCAGCAGGTCGAGGCTACTCCGGGCTACCAATTGCGCATCGACCTCCAAGCGCAGACCGTGACCCGCCCCGACGGCAAGGTGCTGAAGTTCGAGATCGATGCCTTCCGCAAGCATTGCCTGCTCAACGGTCTGGACGACATCGGCCTGACCCTGCAGGACGGCGACGCCATCGCCGCCTTCGAGGCCAAGCATCGCGCCAGCCAGCCCTGGCTGTTCCGCGACGCCTGATTGCCTGATCGACGGCAAGCCGACCCCTACGGATGGCGTTGTAGGAGCTGGCTTGCCAGCGAACGCCGTTTCCCTTGCCCAAAAGGATCGCCCCATGACCAGCAACGCCCACAGCCAGGTAGTACAGAAGCAATTTGGCGAGCAGGCTTCGGCCTACCTGAGCAGCACCGTGCACGCTCAGGGTGCCGAATTCGCCTTGCTGCAGGCCGAGGTGGCAGGCAAGGGCACAGCCCGGCTCCTGGACCTGGGCTGCGGTGCCGGCCACGTCAGCTTTCATGTCGCGCCGCAGGTCAGGGAAGTGGTGGCCTACGACCTCTCCCAGCAGATGCTGGATGTGGTGGCAGGGGCGGCGCAGGAGCGCGGGCTGGGTAACATCCGCACCGTACTGGGCGCCGCCGAGCGCCTGCCGTTCGCCGATGGCGAGTTCGACTTCGTCTTCAGCCGTTACTCGGCCCACCATTGGAGCGACCTGGGCCTGGCCCTGCGGGAAGTGCGCCGGGTACTGAAGCCGGGCGGCGTGGCGGCGTTCATCGATGTCTTGTCGCCGGGCAGTCCGCTGCTGGACACTTACCTGCAAAGCGTCGAAGTGCTGCGCGATACCAGCCATGTGCGCGATTATTCGGCGGGTGAATGGCTGCGCCAGGTCAGCGAGGCCGGCCTGCACACCCGCAGTGCCAGCCGCCAGCGCCTGCGCCTGGAGTACAGCTCCTGGGTCGAGCGCATGCGCACTCCCGAGCCGTTGCGGGTGGCGATCCGCCAGTTGCAGCAGGCAATGGGTAACGAAGTGCGTGAATATTTTGAGATTGAGGCCGATGGTTCGTTCAGTACAGATGTACTGGTGCTGTGGGCCGAGCGATAGACTTTTTCCGGGTACGCCTGCGGGCGTGCCGACTGAGCAAACGAGGAACGCATGAGCAAGCAGATTCTGATTCTCCCCGGTGACGGTATTGGCCCGGAAATCATGGCCGAGGCGGTCAAGGTCCTGGAATTGGCCAACGACAAGTACAGCCTGGGCTTCGAGCTGAGCCACGACGTGATCGGCGGTGCGGCCATCGACAAGCACGGTGTGCCCCTGGCCGATGAGACCCTGGATCGTGCCCGTGCCGCCGATGCGGTGCTGCTGGGCGCCGTGGGCGGCCCGAAGTGGGACAAGATCGAGCGTGACATCCGCCCTGAGCGCGGCCTGCTGAAGATTCGTGCGCAACTGGGCCTGTTCGGCAACCTGCGTCCGGCGATCCTCTACCCGCAATTGGCCGATGCTTCGAGCCTGAAACCGGAAATCGTCTCCGGCCTGGACATCCTCATCGTTCGCGAGCTGACCGGTGGCATCTACTTCGGCGCGCCACGGGGCACCCGCGAACTGGAAAACGGCGAACGCCAGTCCTACGACACCCTGCCGTACAGCGAGAGTGAAATCCGCCGTATTGCCCGGGTCGGCTTCGACATGGCCCGCGTGCGCGGCAAGAAGCTGTGCTCGGTGGACAAGGCCAACGTCCTGGCGTCCAGCCAACTGTGGCGTGAAGTGGTCGAGCAAGTGGCCAAGGACTACCCGGATGTCGAGTTGAGCCACATGTATGTGGACAACGCCGCCATGCAACTGGTGCGTGCGCCGAAGCAGTTCGATGTGATCGTCACCGACAACATGTTCGGCGATATTCTTTCCGACGAAGCCTCGATGCTCACCGGTTCCATCGGCATGCTGCCGTCGGCGTCCCTGGACGCCAACAACAAGGGCATGTACGAGCCATGCCACGGTTCGGCGCCGGACATCGCCGGGCAGGGCATTGCCAACCCGCTGGCGACCATCCTCTCGGTGTCGATGATGTTGCGCTACAGCTTCAACCTGACCGAGGCCGCGGACGCCATCGAGCAGGCCGTGAGCCGGGTCCTGGACCAGGGTTTGCGCACCGGCGACATCTGGTCGGCCGGTTGCACCAAAGTCGGTACGCAGGAAATGGGCGATGCAGTAGTCGCCGCGCTGCGGAATCTGTAATCTTTCGGGCCCACTGCACAGACAGTGGCCCACTTTTGTATAGGTGTAGTTGCGATGAAACGTGTAGGTCTGATCGGTTGGCGCGGTATGGTCGGTTCCGTGCTCATGCAGCGGATGCTGGAAGAGCAGGACTTCGATCTTATTGAACCGGTGTTTTTCACCACTTCCAATGTCGGTGGCCAGGGGCCGTCGGTGGGCAAGGATATTGCTCCGCTGAAGGACGCCTACAGCATTGAAGAGTTGAAAACCCTCGACGTGATTCTGACCTGCCAGGGTGGCGACTACACCAGCGAAGTCTTCCCCAAGCTGCGCGAAGCGGGCTGGCAGGGCTACTGGATCGATGCCGCATCCAGCCTGCGCATGGAAGATGACGCGGTGATCATCCTCGATCCGGTGAACCGCAAGGTCATTGACCAGCAGCTGGATGCGGGCACCAAGAACTACATCGGCGGTAACTGCACCGTCAGCCTGATGCTGATGGGCCTGGGCGGCCTGTTCGAAGCCGGCCTGGTGGAGTGGATGAGCGCCATGACCTATCAGGCCGCCTCCGGCGCCGGCGCGCAGAACATGCGCGAGCTGATCAAGCAGATGGGCGCCACCCACGCTGCCGTCGCTGATGAACTGGCCAACCCGGCCAGTGCCATCCTCGACATCGATCGCAAGGTGGCCGAGGCCATGCGCAGCGATGCCTACCCGACCGAGAACTTCGGCGTGCCGCTGGCCGGTAGCCTGATTCCATGGATCGACAAGGAGCTGCCCAACGGCCAGAGCCGTGAAGAGTGGAAGGCCCAGGCCGAGACCAACAAGATCCTCGGTCGCTTCAAGAGCCCGATCCCGGTGGACGGCATCTGCGTGCGCATCGGCGCCATGCGCTGCCACAGCCAGGCGCTGACCATCAAGCTCAACAAGGATGTGCCGATCGCCGATATCGAAGGGCTGATCAGCCAGCACAACCCTTGGGTCAAGCTGGTGCCGAACCAGCGTGATATCAGCATGCAGGAGCTGAGCCCGACCAAGGTCACCGGCACCCTGAACATTCCGGTGGGCCGCCTGCGCAAGCTGAACATGGGCTCGCAGTTCCTGGGCGCCTTCACTGTCGGCGACCAGTTGCTGTGGGGGGCGGCCGAGCCGCTGCGCCGCATGCTGCGGATCCTGCTGGAGCGTTGATTCTCTGAGCGCTTGAAACAGCCCGCCCCTTGCACAAGGCGCGGGCTTTTTCATGCCCACCGCAGAGTGGGCTTGCCCGCGAAGAGTGCTTCGTTCCAGCCACAGCTCTCCCCGCGAATTGCCTCGCCACCCCGTGCCGGGTAAAGTGCCGCTCCCCCCGTTTCGCCTGAGGTAGCCCCATGACTCCTTCCCTTGATATTGCCGTGATCGGTGCCACCGGTACTGTCGGCGAAACCCTGGTGCAGATTCTGGAAGAACGTGACTTCCCCGTTGCCAACCTGCACCTGCTGGCCAGTAGCGAGTCGGCCGGTCATTCGGTGCCGTTCCGCGGCAAGAACGTGCGGGTGCGTGAAGTCGACGAGTTCGATTTCAGCAAGGTCCAGCTGGCGTTCTTCGCGGCCGGCCCGGCGGTGACCCTGAGTTTTGCCCCGCGTGCCACGGCGGCCAACTGTGCGGTGATCGATCTCTCCGGTGCCTTGCCTTCGGCCCAGGCGCCCAATGTCGTTCCCGAAGCCAATGCCCAGGTGCTGGCCGGCTTGAAAAAACCATTGCAACTGAGCAGCCCGAGCGCTTCGGCTACCGCCCTGGCCGTGGCGCTGGCGCCGTTGCAAGGCTTGCTGGACATCCAGCGGGTCAGCCTGGCCGCCAGCCTGGCGATCTCCAGCCAGGGTCGTGAGGCCGTCAGCGAACTGGCCCGGCAGACGGCCGAACTGTTGAATGTGCGCCCCATGGAGCCACGCTTTTTCGATCGGCAAGTGGCCTTCAACCTGCTGGCCCAGGTCGGCACTCCAGACGCCCAGGGCCATACCCTGTTGGAAAAGCGCCTGGTCCGGGAGTTGCGCGAGGTGCTGGGGCAGCCTTTATTAAAGATTTCTGTCACTTGCATTCAAGCGCCGGTATTTTTTGGCGATAGCTATAGCGTGACTCTGCAGTCAGGCAGCGCCGTTGACCTGGCGGCAGTCAATGCGGCGCTGGAAGCGGCCCCCGGCCTGGAGCTGGTGGAGGCGGGCGACTATCCGACTGCCGTGGGTGACGCCGTGGGCCAGGATGTTGTCTATGTGGGGCGGGTTCGTTCCGGGGTCGACGACCCGACGGAACTGAATCTGTGGCTGACCTCGGATAACGTACGCAAAGGTGCGGCCTTGAACGCTGTGCAGCTGGCTGAATTGTTGATAAAAGACCTGCTGTAAAAGATACTTGGCAACAATTTGCAGAATGAATCTAGCCGGGCGCTATGCTTGGCAAGTTGCTGGAGGTGAGTGGCCGTCAGGTGCTCCCGGGGCATGCAAGAAATAATCGCGCGTCGTGGTCGTTGATGGTCCCGCGCAATGCCTGTTGGCAGCCGCTACAAAACCTTCTCGCTGGCCGAGGAATGTTCAAACAAAGGATGAGGCTATGGTTCAAGTTCGCAAACTGGTGTTAGCAATAGCGGCCGCCTCGGCGCTGTCCTCCGGTATGGCGCAGGCGCTTGGGCTTGGGGAGCTGACCCTGAAGTCGAGTCTGAACCAGCCTCTGGTAGCAGAAATCGAATTGCTCGATGTCAAGGACCTCACTGCCGCCGAGGTAGTGCCCAGCCTTGCGCCGGCAGAAGAGTTCGCCAAGGCCGGCGTTGATCGCCAGGCCTTTCTCAACGACCTGCGTTTCACTCCGATTCTCAATCCCGGCGGCAAGAGTGTGCTGCGGGTGACCTCGAGCCAGCCGCTGTCGGAGCCGATGGTCAAGTTCCTGGTGCAGGTGATGTGGCCCAACGGCCGCCTGCTGCGCGACTACAGTGTGCTGCTGGACCCTTCGAAATTCTCCCCGCAGGCCGCCGCCGCTGCGCAGAGCGCGCCAGTGGGCGCCCCGGCGGTGAGTGCCCCGGTCACCCGCGCCAACAAGTCCGGCAAGCCGGAGCAGTACACCACCTCGGCCCGTGACACCTTGTGGGAAATCGCCGCCAAGAACCGCAACGGTGCCTCTATCCAGCAGACCATGCTGGCGATCCAGGCGCTGAACCCGGATGCCTTTATCGATGGCAACATCAATCGGCTGAAGACCGGCAAGGTGCTGCGCCTGCCCGATGTGGTACAGAGCACCGCGCTGCCGCAGCCCAAGGCAATTGCTGAAGTGGCGGCGCAGAATGCTGCCTGGCGCCAGGGCCGCCGTGTCGGTGCCCGTGGCCAGCAGCAGGTGGACGCGACTCGTCGCGCCGGTGCCGACAAGGCGCCCAAGCAGGTCAACACCAAGGACAACCTGAGCCTGGTGTCCGCTGAAAACGGCAAGACCCGGGGCAAGGGCGCAGCCGGCGATGCCAAGGCGCTGAACAACAAGCTGGCGGTGACTCAGGAAAGCCTCGACGCAACCCGTCGTGACAACGCCGAGCTCAAGGAGCGCATGGCGGACCTGCAAAGCCAGCTGGACAAGCTGCAGCGCCTGATCGAATTGAAGAACAACCAGTTGGCCAAGATGCAGGCCGAGGGCGCAGGTACTGCGGTACCTAGTGCCCAGCCAGCTCCGGCAATGCCAGCTGAGTTGGTGGCCAAGCCCGAAGCGCCAGCCCCAGTGGTGGCGCCAGCGGCCCCGGCCGGCGAGCCGGCTGCCAAGCCTGCTGAGGATGCCGTTCCCGCCAAGAGCGACGAAGATAAATACTCCGATCTGCTGACCAACCCGATCCTGCTGGGGCTGGTGGGTGGTGGTGCGGTATTGGCCTTGTTGCTGCTGTTGCTGTTGCTGGCTCGTCGCCGCAAGGCTCAGCAGGAAGCGGAGAAGCACTTGCGCATGGCGCGGGCACTGTCGGAGGAGAGCGATTTCACCGAGGAAATGGACCTGCCGGAAAGCAGCTTCGAAGGCCTTGAGGTTCCAGCCCCAAGCGTCAATCTCGCTCCAGCTCCAGCTCCAGCTCCAGCTCCGGTGGCGGCGCCCGCTCCGGTAGCCCCGGTCGAGCGGGCCGCCGATGTGCTGGGTCAGGCTCAGAATCACATCGATGCCGGCCGCCTGAACCAGGCCGCGGCGATTCTCGAAGAAGCGGTCAAGTTGGAGCCGCAACGCAGTGATCTGCGCCTAAAGCTGATGGAGGTCTACGCGCATCAGGGTGACCGCAGTGCCTTTGTCGCCCAGGAACGGCAGTTGGTGGCCAATGGCGATAACCACGCTCAGGTCGAGCAACTGAAAAGTCGCTTCCCGGCAATGGTTGCGGTAGCGGCGGCAGCTGGCCTGGCCACTGCGGCCGTGGCAGCGGAGCTGGATGCCGAGTACGTCAAGGAACTGCTGCAGGACGAGCCGCCAGCGCCTGAACCGGCTGCTCCGGTAGAAGGCCTGGATGCGGATTTTGACCTGAGCCTGGATGACCTGGAGGCGGCTTCGCCGGCAGTGCTCACCCCTGAACCTGAAACCGAGCTGGAAGACTTCCCGCTGGATGACGACCTGAGCTTTGGCTCGGTGCTCGAGCAGCAGCTTGCTCCCGAGGAAAACCTGGACGACCTGGGTGATTTCGATCTGGACCTGGGGGCTGATCTACCGGCAGCGAAGCCGAGCGATGAAGATTTCCTGCTGAGCCTGGACGACGACCTCAAGGACCTGCCGGCAGGCGACGTGCCTACCGTCACCGACCCGGCCCTGGACGACCTGGACCTGTCGGCGGACTTCGATCTGTCCCTGGCCGATGAGCTGGATGCTGGCGCGGACTCCAAGGACGCTTTCACTTCCGAGCTGGATGATGTCAACGCTGAACTGGATCGTCTGAGCCAGAGCCTTGATCAGCCGGAGCCGGCGATCCCCAGATTCACTGCCGAGGATGCCGCTGCAGCGCCTGATGAGGCGGACTTCGACTTCCTCTCCGGCAGCGATGAGGTGGCCACCAAGCTCGATCTGGCCCAGGCCTATATCGATATGGGGGATAACGACGGTGCGCGGGACATCCTCGGTGAGGTGCTGAGCGAAGGTAACGAAGGGCAGAAGAGCGAAGCCCAGGAGATGTTGGGGCGACTGGCCTGAAGCAACCTGATGCTTGAACAGAACGGCAGCCGATGAGGCTGCCGTTTTTGTTGGTGGCGCTGCGGTGGCGGTGAGGCTCAGGCCAGCAGGTCTTCGTAAAAGGCACCGAAGGGCCGGGTAGGGTGGGCGATCTGGATTTCCAGGATCCACAGACCCACTTGCGGGCAGGCGGCGAAATCTCCCAGGTCCCCGGCGCGGTAGATGGCGTGGGGAAAGTCGCTGACCCGGTGGCCCTTGATATCCAGATTGAGCACCCAGCCCATGGCTCGGGCCTGTTCCTGTGCATAGCGATAGAGTTCAGGGCCAGCCACCTGGTGGCTCTGCCAGTGGTCGTGGACCTGGTCGAACAGGCTTTTCGCCGCGGCGGCACAGGCATGCATTTCAGCGTCGTCGCCGACCACGAACGTCGCCCCGCAATCACCTTCATGGCGATCCCAGACCACGCCCAGGTCGATGAAGAACAGATCGTTTTCCTGGAGTAGCGGATCGCCATCGGAGCGTTGCTTAAAGGTTTTCAGGGTATTGGCGCCAAAGCGGATCAGCAGCGGATGCCAGATTCGCTCCATACCCATCTCCCGCAGGACTTGCAGGCCCATTTCCCTGGCGGAGGATTCCTGCATGCCCGGCTTGACCTGCCGGGCGATCTGCCCGATGGCCTCCCAGGTCATGCGCTTGGCATGGAGCATGCCCTCCAGGCTGTAGGCCAGGCCTACGGCTTCTTTGCTGGTTGCGATCATTCATCGGCTCTCGATCAGGGGGGGGCTTTGTTGTTTTCGATATATAAAAAACTATATAGCGTTTGCCTGGGGGCGGATGCAATCGCCCTGTGGGTGGCTGTGTGGCTGATCAATCTGCAAACAAAGCCCGACAGCCCGTGGCGTCTGTTGTCTGCGGCCCTATAATGAGCGCCTTTGCGCATATCAGCAGGCTGTAAGTTCTTGGCAAATATAGATAACCCGGCCGCCGAAATGGCAGCCGAAGGCTTTTCCCGAATCGCTCTGGGTGTGGAATACAAGGGCTCGCGCTACCGCGGCTGGCAGCGTCAGGCCTCCGGTGTGCCCAGTGTCCAGGAAACCCTGGAGAAGGCCCTGTCCCGGGTCGCGGATTCTCCGGTGGTGGTGTCCTGTGCCGGACGCACCGATGCCGGGGTGCATGCCTGCGGGCAGGTGGTGCATTTCGATACTCAGGCCGTGCGTTCGATGAAGGCCTGGGTGATGGGGGCCAATATCAATTTGCCCCACGACATCAGCGTCAGCTGGGCCAAGGAGATGCCCGCGCATTTTCACGCACGGTTCAAGGCGATCGCCCGGCGTTACCGTTATGTGATCTACAACGATCAGATCCGTCCAGCCCATCTCAACGAAGAAATCACCTGGAACCACCGGCCGCTGGATATCGAGCGCATGGCCCAGGCTGCCGCGTTCCTGGTGGGCACCCATGATTTCAGCGCGTTCCGGGCCGGGCAGTGCCAGGCCAAGTCGCCGATCAAGGAGATCCATCACCTTCGGGTCACTCGGCACGGCAAGATGATCGTCCTGGATATTCGTGCCAGCGCCTTCCTGCATCACATGGTGCGCAACATCGCCGGGGTGCTGATGACCATCGGTGCCGGCGAGCGGCCGGTGGAGTGGGCGCGAGAAGTGCTGGAAAGCCGGATCCGGCGTACCGGCGGCGTCACCGCCCATCCTTTTGGCCTGTACCTGGTGCAGGTCGAATACAAGGACGAGTTCCAGTTGCCCGAGCGATACATCGGGCCACATTTCCTCAGCGGATTCTCGGAACTTGACGGCTGACGCCCGGAAAAGCATTTGCTACCATCCGGGACTTTCCGGATTTGCCCCCGAGGTTCATGACATGCCAGCTGTTCGCAGCAAGATCTGCGGGATTACCCGCATAGAAGATGCGTTGGCAGCAGTGGCGGCGGGGGCCGATGCCATCGGCCTGGTGTTCTATGCCAAGAGCCCGCGGGCGGTGAATGTGCAGCAGGCGCGGGCAATCATCGCCGCCTTGCCGCCGTTCGTGACCAGCGTCGGCCTCTTCGTCAATGCCAGTCGTTGCGAGCTGGGGGAGATCCTCGACGCCGTACCGCTGGACTTGCTGCAGTTTCATGGCGATGAGTCGGCGGCTGATTGCGAGGGCTATCACCGGCCCTATATCAAGGCGTTGCGGGTCAAGGCCGGGGATGACATCGCGGCGGCCTGCCTGGCCTATCCGCGGGCCAGCGGGATTCTGCTGGATACCTATGTCGAAGGCGTGCCGGGTGGAACCGGCGAGGCGTTCGACTGGTCCCTGGTTCCTCAGGGGCTGAGCAAGCCGATCATTCTTGCCGGTGGCCTCACGCCAGATAACGTGGTGGCAGCCATCGCCCGGGTGCGCCCGTATGCGGTGGATGTCAGCGGCGGGGTGGAGCAGGGCAAGGGCATCAAGGACCCGGCAAAGATTCAGGCATTTATGCAGGCAGTGCGTCGCAGCAACGAGTCGATGTGACGGCTGGCAGTCTGCCGCCGTCCATAACACCACTGTACAAAACAGGCAGGCGTCGCCTTCAGGCGGGGTCGGAATCGAGTGGCAACCGCTCTGGAGCGGGTTGTCGGGATGGCTGAGGAAAGGTTCGTTGCAGGCAGGTCGAGCCCGGTGCTGACCGCGGCAGCGAACTGATCATCGCCGCACACATGAATTTAGCTCAAGGGCATACGCGGGGCTGCGAACCAGAGCGTTCGGGCCGCCGGTACTGGAGAAAGAAAGCATGAGCAACTGGTTAGTAGACAAACTGATCCCTTCGATCATGCGTTCCGAGGTGAAGAAAAGCTCGGTGCCTGAAGGTCTTTGGCACAAGTGCCCATCCTGCGAGGCGGTGCTCTATCGTCCGGAGTTGGAAAAGACCCTGGATGTTTGCCCCAAGTGCAACCACCACATGCGCATCGGTGCGCGTGCCCGTATCGATATCTTCCTCGACGCCGAAGGCCGTGCCGAACTGGGCGCTGACCTGGAGCCAGTGGACCGTCTGAAGTTCCGCGACGGCAAGAAGTACAAGGACCGCCTGACCGCTGCGCAGAAGCAGACCGGCGAGAAAGATGCGCTGATCTCCATGAGTGGCACCCTGCTGGGCATGCCGGCGGTGGTCTCGGCTTTCGAATTTTCCTTCATGGGGGGCTCCATGGGCGCCATCGTCGGCGAGCGTTTCGTGCGCGCCGCCAACTACGCCCTGGAAAATCGCTGCCCGATGATCTGCTTCTCCGCCTCCGGTGGTGCGCGGATGCAGGAAGCCCTGATTTCTCTGATGCAGATGGCCAAGACCTCCGCGGTACTGGCGCGCCTGCGTGAAGAAGGCATCCCGTTCATCTCCGTGTTGACCGACCCGGTCTACGGTGGCGTTTCCGCCAGCCTGGCGATGCTGGGCGACGTGATCGTCGCCGAGCCAAAAGCCCTGGTGGGCTTCGCCGGTCCTCGAGTGATCGAGCAGACCGTGCGGGAAAAACTGCCTGAAGGTTTCCAGCGCAGTGAGTTCCTGCTGGAGCATGGTGCGATCGACATGATCATCTCCCGTCAGGAACTGCGTCCGCGCCTGGGCAACCTGCTGGCCCAGCTGATGGGCCTGCCGACGCCGGAATTCGTCGCGGCTCCGGTCGAGCCGATCGTGGTGCCGCCGGCTCCAGCAAACCTATGACCCAACGTACCCTGGGCGAGTGGCTCGCCTACCTCGAGCAGTTGCACCCCTCGGCCATTGACATGGGGCTGGCGCGCTCGCAGCAGGTAGCGTCCCAGATGGGGCTGGGCAAGCCGGCGCCCCGGGTGGTCACGGTAACCGGTACCAATGGCAAGGGCTCTACCTGCGCCTTTGTCGCTTCTCTGCTGCGGGCCCAGGGCTTGCAGGTGGGGGTCTACAGTTCGCCGCACCTGCTGCGCTATAACGAGCGGGTGCAGATCAATGGCGTCGAGGCCACTGACGAGCAGTTGTGCGAGGCCTTTGCTGCGGTAGAGGCGGGGCGCGGCGAAGTCACCCTGACTTACTTCGAGATGGGCACTCTGGCAGCGTTCTGGCTGTTTCAGCAGGCGGCGCTGGATGCCGTGGTCCTGGAGGTGGGGTTGGGTGGCCGTCTGGATACGGTCAATCTGGTGGATGCCGACCTGGCGCTGGTGACCAGTATTGGTGTCGATCACATCGAATACCTGGGCGATTCCCGCGAATCCGTGGCCTTCGAGAAGGCCGGGATCTTTCGTCCTGGCGCTCCGGCGCTATGTGGCGACCTGGATCCGCCGCAACCCTTGCTGGACAAGGCGCGGGAGCTGGGCTGCCCGTTTTTCCTGCGGGGGCGGGACTTTGATCTCGGGGTCACTGACCAGCATTGGCAGTGGCGTGGCCTGGATGCCCAGGGCAAGCCGGTCGAGCTGCAAGACCTGCCATTGCTGGATCTGCCTATGGAAAATGCCGCTCTGGCGTTGCAGGCCTATCTGCTCACCGGTTTGCCATGGCAGCCGGAGCGGATCAGCACGGCCTTGCGCCAGGCCCGGGTTACCGGGCGTCTGGATCGCCGGCAGGTCGACTGGCAGGGCAAGCGCCTGAACCTGCTGCTGGACGTCGGTCACAACCCCCATGCCGCCCAGTACCTGGCTGAGCGCCTGGCGCGCCGGCCAGTGCCGGGCAAGCGTCTGGCGGTGTTCGGGCTGCTGGCGGACAAGGATCTGGAGGGCGTGATTGGCTGCCTGAAAGGGGCGGTCCGGCACTGGGCGGTAGCGCCTCTGGATACGCCGCGGGCGCGCCCGGTGGAGGATTTGCAGCAGGCTCTGGAGAACCTTGGTGCTCCGGTAGCGTCCTATTCCAGTGTGGCTGCCGCGCTGGAAGCGCAATGCGCGCAAGCCACTGCAGATGACGAAATTCTGCTGTTCGGTTCTTTTTATTGTGTTGCCGAGGCGCTTGAGTGGCTCGCCCGGCGCTCCACGGAGGAAGCTGCACATGGCAATGCTGGATAACGTCTACAAGCAGCGAATGGTCGGAGCACTGGTGTTGGTGGCCTTGGCGGTGATCTTTCTGCCAATGCTGTTCTCGCGCGAGGATGAGCAGCGTCATGTGACGGTGGATGTGCCGTCTGCGCCGCAAGCTGCGGCCATGCCGCAGGTCCAGGTCGAGCCGGTGGTTGTGCCTGAGCCTCAGGTACTGCCCGAGGGCTCTGTGCCAGCTGACGAGCACGAGCCTGTGGTGCAACAAGCGCCATCGACCCCGATCGCGCCGGCCCCGGTGGTGGCTCCTGCTCCGACCGTGGCCAGCAAGCCTGCGCCTGTGGCCAAGCCCGCGCCAGCACCGGCTCCGGTTCCGCCGCAACCAGTGGCCAGTGCCAAGCCCGATACCAGCCAGAGCCGGGTCGATGCCAATGGCTTGTCCGTCAGTTGGTCGGTGCAACTGGCCAGTCTGTCGAGCCGTGAAAGCGCGGAAAACCTGCAGAAAACCCTGCGCAGCCAGGGTTATAACGCCTATATCCGTTCCGCCGAAGGCAAGAACCGGGTATTTGTCGGGCCGCTGATCGAGCGCGCCGAAGCTGATCGCCTGCGCGACCTGCTGGGGCGTCAGCATAATCTCAAGGGCTTCGTGGTGCGCTTCCAGCCAGAGCGTGGCTAAGGCTATCCGCTTGATTTTAAAAGCACAGTGAATCGCAGCTTACCGACAGCCAAGCGCTCTGTTAAAATGCGCCGCCTTATCCGTCTGTAGGCTGCACTGTGCCATTTACCTGGGTTGACTGGGCGATCGTTGCAATAATCGCCATCTCCGCTTTGATCAGCTTGAGCCGCGGTTTCGTCAAAGAAGCCTTGTCGTTGCTTACCTGGATCATCGCAGGAGTCGTTGCCTGGATGTTTGGTGGCTCACTGTCCGAGTACCTCGGCGGTTATATCGAAACTCCCTCGGCTCGCGTGATCGCGGGCTGCGCAATCATGTTTGTCGCCACCTTGCTGGTGGGGGCAATGGTCAACTATCTCATCGGCGAGTTGATTCGCGTCACCGGCCTCTCCGGGACCGATCGATTCCTCGGCATGGCCTTCGGCGCTGCGCGTGGCGCGCTGCTGGTGGTCGTGGCGATCGGGCTCCTGAGCCTGGGGCCGGTACAGCAGGATTCCTGGTGGCAACAGTCGCGACTGGTGCCACAATTTCTATTGGTTGCAGACTGGTCCAAGAACCTCATATTGGGGTGGAGCAGTCAGTGGCTGGCCAGCGGTATCAGCGTACCCGCTGAAATACCGTTCAAGGAGCACCTCTTACCGGCCAAAACGCCTCAGTAAGATGGGTTCAGTTCAGTTTCATTAAGTAGGGGTTGCGTCGCATGTGTGGCATCGTCGGTATCGTCGGTAAGTCGAACGTCAATCAGGCGCTGTATGACGCGCTAACCGTCCTCCAGCACCGCGGCCAGGACGCTGCCGGTATCGTGACCAGCCATGATGGCCGGTTATTCCTGCGCAAGGACAACGGCCTGGTGCGTGATGTGTTCCAGCAGCGGCACATGCAGCGCCTGGTGGGCCACATGGGCATCGGCCATGTCCGCTATCCAACCGCGGGTAGCTCGACCTCGGCCGAGGCTCAGCCGTTCTACGTCAACTCGCCTTACGGCATCACCCTGGCGCACAACGGCAACCTGACCAATGTGGAGCAGTTGGCCAAGGAGATCTACGAGTCCGACCTGCGCCATGTCAACACCAACTCCGACTCTGAAGTGCTGCTCAACGTGTTTGCCCACGAGCTGGCCCAGCGTGGCAAGTTGCAGCCTACCGAGGAAGACGTGTTTGCCGCTGTCACCGACGTGCACAACCGTTGCGTGGGTGGCTACGCGGTGGTGGCCATGATCACCGGCTACGGCATTGTCGGTTTCCGTGACCCCCACGGTATTCGTCCGATCGTCTTCGGCCAGCGTCATACCGACGAAGGCGTGGAATACATGATCGCCTCGGAAAGCGTTTCCCTGGATGTGCTGGGTTTCACCCTGATTCGCGACCTGGCTCCGGGCGAAGCGGTCTACATCACTGAAGAGGGCAAGCTCTACACCCGCCAGTGCGCCACCAACCCGCAACTCACGCCGTGCATCTTCGAGCACGTCTATCTGGCCCGCCCGGATTCGATCATTGATGGCGTCTCGGTGTACAAGGCGCGCCTGCGCATGGGTGAGAAGCTGGCAGAGAAGATCCTGCGCGAGCGCCCTGAGCACGATATCGACGTGGTGATCCCGATTCCGGATACCAGCCGCACTGCGGCGCTGGAGCTGGCGAACCACCTGGGGGTCAAGTTCCGCGAAGGTTTCGTCAAGAACCGTTACATCGGCCGTACCTTCATCATGCCGGGCCAGGCGGCGCGGAAGAAATCCGTACGCCAGAAGCTCAATGCGATCGAACTGGAGTTTCGCGGCAAGAACGTGATGCTGGTGGACGACTCCATCGTCCGTGGCACCACCTGCAAGCAGATTATCCAGATGGCCCGTGAAGCGGGCGCGAAGAACGTCTACTTCTGCTCGGCTGCACCTGCCGTGCGTTACCCGAACGTGTATGGCATCGACATGCCGAGCGCCCACGAGTTGATCGCCCACAATCGTTCGACCCAGGACGTGGCAGACCTGATCGGCGCCGACTGGCTGATCTACCAGGACTTGCCGGACCTGATCGAGGCGGTCGGTGGTGGCAAGATCAAGATCGAGAACTTCGACTGCGCGGTGTTCGACGGCAAGTACGTTACCGGCGACGTCGACGAGGCCTACCTGAACAAGATCGAGAACGCTCGTAACGATGCGTCCAAGGCCAAGACCCAGGCGGTCAGCGCCATCATCGATCTGTACAACAACTGATCCGAGCATTTTAAGAAGACATTAGGAGTAGGCGGCATGAGTCAGGATTGGGATGCCGGTCGGCTGGACAGCGACCTTGAAGGCGTAGCGTTCGATACCCTGGCGGTGCGCGCCGGCCAACACCGCTCGCCGGAAGGCGAGCACGGTGACCCGATGTTCTTCACCTCCAGCTATGTGTTCCGCACGGCCGCCGATGCGGCGGCGCGGTTTGCTGGCGAAGTGCCGGGCAACGTCTATTCGCGTTACACCAACCCCACGGTGCGTTCCTTCGAAGAGCGCATCGCGGCGCTGGAAGGGGCTGAGCAGGCTGTGGCGACCGCCACTGGCATGGCGGCCATTCTCTCTGTGGTCATGAGCCTGTGCAGCTCCGGCGATCATGTGCTGGTGTCGCGCAGTGTGTTCGGCTCCACCATCAGCCTGTTCGAGAAGTACTTCAAGCGCTTTGGTGTTGAAGTCGATTACGTGCCCCTGGCGGACCTGTCCGGCTGGGATGCGGCGATCAAGAGCAATACCAGGCTGCTGTTCGTCGAGTCGCCCTCCAATCCGCTGGCCGAGCTGGTGGATATCGCCGCGTTGGCGGAGGTGGCCCATGCCAAGGGCGCAATGCTGGTGGTAGATAACTGTTTCTGCACTCCGGCCTTGCAGCAGCCGTTGAGGCTGGGGGCGGACGTGGTGGTGCATTCGGCGACCAAGTTCATCGACGGCCAGGGTCGTTGCATGGGCGGCGTGGTGGCCGGGCGCAGCGAGCAGATGAAAGAAGTGGTGGGTTTCCTGCGTACCGCGGGGCCTACCCTGAGCCCGTTCAACGCCTGGATCTTCCTCAAGGGCCTGGAAACCCTCAACCTGCGGATGCGTGCTCATTGTGCCAATGCCCTGGCCCTGGCTGAGTGGCTGGAGCAGCAGGATGGCGTCGAGAAGGTGCACTACGCAGGCCTTGCCAGCCATCCGCAGCACGAACTGGCCAAGCGTCAGCAGCGTGGTTTTGGCGCGGTGGTGAGTTTTGAGGTCAAGGGCGGCAAAGAGGGCGCCTGGCGCTTTATCGATGCCACGCGACTGATCTCCATTACCGCCAACCTCGGCGACAGCAAAACCACCATCACCCATCCGAGCACCACGTCCCACGGGCGCCTGGCGCCTCAGGAGCGTGAAGCGGCAGGCATTCGCGACAGCCTGATCCGCATCGCGGTGGGGCTGGAGGACGTGGTCGACCTGCAAGCCGACCTGGCTCGCGGCCTGGCAGCCTTGTGATCGAGTTGTCCACGCCCCAGGGCGGCGGCAACGGGCGTGTCGCGCTGGTGACCGGCGCGGCTCGGGGTATCGGCCTGGGTATCGCTGCCTGGCTGATCAGTGAAGGCTGGCAGGTGGTGTTGACCGACCTCGATCGTGAGCGTGGCTCCAAGGTGGCCAAGGTGCTGGGTGAAAGTGCCTGGTTCATCACCATGGACGTGGCCGATGAAGTGCAAGTGGCCCAGGGGGTGGCTGAGGTGCTGGGGCAGTTCGGGCGCCTCGACGCCCTGGTCTGCAATGCCGCTGTAGCCGACCCGCACAACATCACCCTGGAAAGCCTGGATCTGGCCTACTGGAATCGGGTCATGGCGGTGAACCTGGGCGGGCCGATGCTGCTGGCCAAGCACTGTGCGCCGTATTTGCGCGCCCATGGCGGCGCCATCGTCAATCTGGCTTCTACCCGCGCCAGGCAATCGGAGCCTGACAGCGAAGCCTACGCGGCGAGCAAGGGGGGGCTGCTGGCCTTGACTCATGCCCTGGCGATCAGCCTGGGGCCGGAGATTCGGGTCAATGCGGTAAGCCCCGGCTGGATCGATGCCCGGGATCCTGCGGTGCGTCGCGCAGAGCCGTTATCCGATGCCGATCATGCCCAGCATCCAGCAGGCAGGGTAGGGACGGTGGAAGATGTGGCCTCCATGGTGGCCTGGCTGCTGTCCCGCAATTCGGGCTTTGTCACCGGCCAGGAATTCGTGGTGGACGGTGGCATGACCAAGAAAATGATTTATCAGGAATAAGGGTGGTAGCGAGTTTGTGGCTGCAAGCCCAAGAGGAGCGCCTCTGGCGCTTGGTGCGAAGTTTCTGCTTGCTGCTGTTTTTGAAAAAAACTTCAAGCCTGCTATTGACTTAGCTTCGTTACCTGCGTAAATTTTGCGGCCTCAGCGAAGCAAAGGGTGATTAGCTCAGCCGGGAGAGCGTCTGCCTTACAAGCAGAATGTCGGCGGTTCGATCCCGTCATCACCCACCATTCCCTGAGTCTCTTTTGCAAGAAAGAGGGAAGCTTCCAAGGAAGCCTCCAACCGACGCGCAGCGGTAGTTCAGTCGGTTAGAATACCGGCCTGTCACGCCGGGGGTCGCGGGTTCGAGTCCCGTCCGCTGCGCCATATTTTCCAAGTCGGGTTCGTCTGGCTTGAGATTGAGGAAGCCTCGAATCTCTTCAATCAGATGATTTAAACGGTTCACATGGACGCAAGTCCAAGCGATACGCAGCGGTAGTTCAGTCGGTTAGAATACCGGCCTGTCACGCCGGGGGTCGCGGGTTCGAGTCCCGTCCGCTGCGCCATATCAGCCTCAAGGATCACTGAACGCCTTGAAGCAACGAGACAAGCCAACAGTTTGTTTCGCATCGATAGCAAAGACCCTGGTCGCAAGACCGGGGTTTTTTGTTTTCGGGGTTCGCTCTTTGGCAGCGTCTTTTGCTTGCTGCTGATCGAACACAAAAAACCGCCTGCTCGGCGGTTTTTTTGTGCTTGCAAGGAGGTTCGGCTTTCAGAAGCCGAGCTTGTCCCGAAGGCTGTAGTACCAAGCGCCCAGGGCAGTGAATGGCGTGCGCAGCAACTGGCCGCCGGGGAAGGGGTAGTGAGGCAGGTCGGCAAAGGCGTCAAAGCGCTCAGTCTGGCCGCGCAGGGCCTCCGCCAGGACTTTCCCGGCCAGGTGGGTGTAGGTCACGCCGTGGCCGCTGCAGCCCTGGGAGTAGTAGATATTGTCCCCCAGGCGCCCAACCTGGGGCAGGCGCGACAGCGTCAGCAGGAAGTTGCCGGTCCAGGCGTAATCGATTTTCACGTTCTGCAGTTGCGGGAAGGCCTTGAGCATCTTCGGTCGGATGATGGCCTCGATGTTCGCCGGGTCGCGGGCGCCATACACCACGCCGCCACCGAAAATCAGGCGCTTGTCGCCGGAGAGGCGGTAGTAGTCCAGCAGGTAGTTGCAGTCTTCGACGCAGTAATCCTGGGGCAACAGGCTGGCCGCCAGCTCATCGCTCAGGGGCTCGGTGGTGATGACCTGGGTTCCGCAAGGCATGGACTTGGCTGCCAGCTCCGGAACCAGATTGCCCAGGTAGGCATTGCCGGCAACGATGATGAATTTGGCGCGGACCTTTCCTTGGGGCGTGTGGACCACTGGATTGGCGCCGCGCTCGATGCGGATTGCCGGGGACTGCTCATAGAGGGTGCCGCCCAGCGACTCCACGGCAGCCGCTTCACCCAGTGCCAGGTTCAGTGGATGGATGTGGCCGCCGCTCATGTCGAGCATGCCGCCCTTGTATTGATCGCAGGCCACGATTTCGCGGATACGCCGCTCATCCAGCAATTCCAGCTGGGTGTGGCCGTAGCGCTCCCACAGGCGCTTCTGCGACTCCAGATGACCCATCTGCTTGCTGGTCAGCGCTGCGAATACACCGCCGTCCTTCAGATCGCACTGGATCTGGTATTTGGCCACCCGTTCACGAATGATCCGGCCACCCTCAAAGGCCATCTGCCCCAGCAGTTGTGCCTGCTTGGGGCCGACGCTGCGTTCGATCATGTCGATATCGCGGCTGTAGCTGTTGACGATCTGCCCGCCATTGCGCCCTGAAGCGCCAAAGCCGACCTTGGCGGCCTCCAGTACGGTCACACGAAAGCCGTTTTCCAGGAGGAACAGGGCGCTGGACAGGCCGGTATAACCCGCACCGATCACGCAGACATCGGTTTCAATCTCGCCTTGGAGCATCGGACGTTCCGGAGCCGCATTGGCCGATGCCGCGTAATAGGACTGTGGGTAGGGAATGTTCGCCATCCTGCGACCTCATGTGTTTAATATATTTTACGAGTGCGCCGATGCTACCTGAGTTGCAAATGAGCTGCCAGACAGAAGAAAAAACTTCTTCATCCCGCGAAAATTAAAAAATTCGCATATTCATAGGCTTAGCTGCAAAAAAGGTGTTGACACCCCTTTGGAATTCCGTAGAATGCCGCCTCACAGCAGGCACGTAGCTCAGTTGGTTAGAGCACCACCTTGACATGGTGGGGGTCGTTGGTTCGAGTCCAATCGCGCCTACCAAACAAAATCCGCTCTGCTGGGCGGTCAAGAAGGGGTTCACCGAAAGGTGAGCCCCTTTTTTGTTGTCTTGAGTTTGGGCAAACTTTGGGAATACTTTGGGCAAACAGCTCGAGTCATCAAAGGATGGAAGCGCACAATGCAAAACTCCCCAGCGCCAAGAATCGAACTCGAAAAGGCACTCAAGTCGATTGAGGAAATGGAGCACGCCAAAAGCCTTGATGACTTTGAGGAGGCATGGAAGGCTTATTTATTTCGCATTGAACGATCCTTCAATAAGGCTCAAGCGCACTTCAAGAAAAGCCCAAAGTGGGATGCTTGGTGGGGGAAGTACAAGAGGTTGCGCTCAAGCGATGAGCTATTAGCATATTTGATCAATGCGCGGGGTGCGGAAGAGCACTCAGTTGAGGAGATCGTTGGGCGTGATGGCGGGGGAATTGGCATCAATCCTGCGCACGGAAACTCGCTTTATATAGAGAGCCTGACGACAGATGCCTTCGGCAACATCCAAATTCGATCACCTCAAGCAATCAAAATAGACTTCATTCCTGAAAAAACGAAGCTACTCCCTGTGCTAAACAGAGGGAGGACGTACCCCACTCCGCACATGCATCTAGGCAAGCCAATTGACGCTAGTGATGTTTGCGGGGTTGCTAGGTTGGCTCACAACTTTTATTCGAGCTTTCTACTTGAAGCTGAGCTGTATTTCGTAAAATGACTAAGCATTAAGGTCAGCCTTTACTTTCATGTAAACAATGGCTTCATCACCATGGCCAGATTGGTAGTGCTCAGTCATTTTGACGTCCGCGTGACCCATCAGCCCTTGGATGTATTCCTGCGGAAAACCCTGTTGCTCGTACAGCCAAGCTCCCAACGCCCGAATCTCGTGAAAGGTGGGGCGCTCGCCTGCCGGTACGTCCTTGTATGCCTCGGAATCATCCCGCGCTTGGGCGAATGACTTGGTCAGGTAATCAGGTGTCACGGCGTTCCAGTGGAGCTTGGCGTCGAGCTGCGATCGCTTGCGGGCCTTCGGCGAGTAGTGGATCAGGTAAGGGCACACGACGGGCGACCGCATGCACTCCGCGACCACCTCGCGCAGCGCCGGGCCCATGGCAATCTCCAAGTGCACCGGCTTCCCGTAGTTCTGCGTCTTTCCGGGCGACACCTTGATGATGTTCTGCTCGAGGTCAACGGCCGACTTCGGCCACATCACGATATCCTCCCGACGCTGAAGACTCAGCAAGCCCAGTCGGATCGCGCGCTTCAGCCAGACCGGCGTCCCCACGTAATTCAAAATTGTGTTCAAGCCTTCGACCGTGTGGCGCTGGCGCTTCTTCTCGGCCTCTTTCTTGACCAGTGTCAGCTCGGCCGAGTTGCGTTCGCACAGGCCCTTTGCCACGGCGAAGGCGAAGATCTGTACGAGCAACCCGCGATGCTTGGTGTAGGCATTGTTCTCGAAGCCGTCCAGATATTCGGCCACGGTCAGCACGTCGAGCTGCCCCATCATCAAATCGCCCAGGTCATCCCGGTACCGAGCCAACTTGAATTTGATTTCCTTCAACGTCCGTTCGGCATAGTTCCGGGTGCCCAGCCATTCCTTTTCGAAACGATCGAGGCACGCGCTGAACTTCGGCGCGGCCTCGCCGGTGAGCATTGCCAGCAGTGCGCCGTCGTCGGCCAGCAGGGGTAGCAACTTCGCGTTGGCGGCGTTGGCCAGCTTGATGGCCTCCGCCATCGGCTTGTTGATGCTGGTCTTCTTGCCGGTGACCGGGTTCTTGTACTGCCAGTACTTGCCATTTGGATACAGGTTCGCTGGCAGGGCCCTGTTCTTTGCCGTCCTGGCGCGCGGAGGAGCCATCAGCTCACCTCCATCATCTTGGCCAGCAGCGGGTCATTCGACCCCATTACCGCTGCTTGCACATCGACGAAATACATCCCGCCTTTTACTTCTCCAATCACTTCGCCTTCCTCAATCCATTTTTTCAACTGCTGCAGGCTCGGCTTCCCGCCGACGTACCGCAACTTTCTGTACTCACCGGCCTCCATGAGGCGCGGCAGCTTGACCGTTACCTGGGCCAGGACTTTTGCCATGATGATGCTCCGCGCCGCGCTTGGCGGCAGAAGGTGGGTTAGGGCTTGGCGGGGAACCATTCGGTGTCGTATTCGAACTGGGTAACCAGCTCCGGGGTCAGGCTCGGCAGCTGGCGCTCGAATACCAGATAGCCGAACGGCTTTTCGATCCAGTCCGGCGCGGCCTTCATGAATTCGCCCTTGTAGATCCGCAGCAGGTGATCAACTGCTTTCTCGAAGTCCTCTTCGCGGTAATTCCCCTCGCAGATGGTGCCGTTGCTTACCCGCCACACGGTGCGTTTTGGCTGGGCCTCGGCAGCCTTGATCTTCTCGGCCATTTGGTCACGGGCGTAGCGCATCTGGTCCAGGGTTAGGGTGGCGACCCAGGCATCGGTCCCGATGCTCTGGGTGTGGCCGTATTCGCATTTGATTTCGGGCATAGGGATTCCTCGCCCGCCATCGCCGGCAGGCTCCGATTGTTGAGTGGGGTGTTTAGGGTTTGTCTTATCGCCGCCGGCATTGCGCCGTGGCACTGTCTCTGTGTTCGCCCGGTCTATGTCTTGCCTACTGCCGGCTGACTGCTCCCGGGCCGGGCGGACTCCTGTTTGGCCTTCCGACTCAGGTGCTCGCATTCAGCGGCCAGCGCCAGAAGGTTCCGCGTAGTCGGTTTGAAGCCTTCAGTGTTTGGGAAGAACTGGTGCTGGTGCCCCTCGGGATATGCTTCGAACGGACCATGCCACGGCCAGTTCATTGCCCAGTCGGCCCAGCAGGTGTAAGCGTCCTGGCCTTCGCCCCAGTAGTCCAACCCGCCGCCGACGCTCAGGACGTGCCGTACACTCGAACGTTGTTCATATGCCAGTTCTGACGGCTCATCATCACGCCATGCCTTCCCGTAAAGCCCTGGGTAAAGACCTACCAGGCGCTTGCTTAGCTTCTTCTCGACGCGAGCTTTCATGGCCTTGGCTCCTTGTAGCCGCTGCTGATGCGGTCAGCGATCCCCTCCAGGCTTTCAGCCATTCCCCACATGTCGTTGTTGTCGCGACGGGATACGACCTTGCAACGGGCAACGTTGCGGCCGATCAAGATCCATGCAGCCAGCCTAATCAACCAGGCCTCGGCCTTTCTGCGAAAGAACCTATTCATGGCCTTGGCCCCGTGTAGATGTTCCATGCGAGGTAGAGCAGGGCGGGGAGGATCATGGCTGCACCTCGACTTCAACATGCTGAATATCCTCGATCTCGCCCAGGTCTTCCTCGTCGATCTGGCCGCCGGCGAGGTCGGGTAAGCGCTGCAGTTGGTCGATCTCGTCCTCATCCATTTCGGTCATGACCTTGCGGAACTTCACCACTGCATAGCCAGTGAGAATCACTGTTCGGCTCATGGCTGCACCTCCCGACGCGCCCACCAGCAGACCGGGCCGTCGTCAGTGTCGTGGATGGCCAGGCAGAACCAGCCATCGCCTTCAGGCTTGCTCGGCTCCCAGTAACCGCAGTGCGGCTCATCGGACTGGAAGTAGCGATCTGCGATCTCTTCCGGTGCGTCGTTCTCCAGACTGATCATGACGAGCTGCAGGCCATGCTGTGCGACCCAGGCCTTGCACTTCTCGCCGTCGCCCTCGTCGAAGTCGGGCAGTTGGGGGTGCTGGAACATTCCGTATTCGTCGCGCACGACCGGCGCTGGTTGGATCAGTTTGATTTCTTCAGGCATGACTTCGTCCTTGGCCGCTATAGCGGCTGACTTGAATGTGGGGGTCGGGGGGTGGTGGCAACTTGCCTTGATTGAGCGGGCTAAGCTGACAGGTGTAAAAAGCCGTTCAACTTTGTTCCAGTAAAGGAGCTGATGTGCCGCACAGCATGGATACTCCGATTGCATACGAGCACCGTGGATATACGGTTTTCATCAAGTTTGAATGGGAGCGGCCGAACGACGAAGCTCCTGCAGCTGCGCGAGTCATCCAGGTGGGCGACGTTGCGGGCCTTGGAGATGTTGCAGCAGAGCTTCAGGGCCCATGGGAGAGCTACCAAGCTGCTCTGGAGGAAGCTATTGCTGCAGCTGAGCGCTGGATCAACAGCCAGTTGCCGTAGGGTTACTGCTGGGGAGGGTTGAGGCGCGCTGCTTCGATCATGGCGTCACATTCGCGCCATTTCGGAGAGAACGGACCGCACACTGCGCAGTTTGAGCGAGGATAAGGCTTTCCCTCGGCAGCCAGTTTCTGCCGGCAAAAGGGCTCAGACAGCACCACCGCAACCGGCGCAGCGGCCAAGCCATTAACCGCAGCCTCATACTGAAGCGGGTCTACGTTCGGATAGCGCTCGATGATCATTTGGCGGCGTTCTTGTTCTGCAACCGGCGCGGTCTGCTTCTTCAGCTTCATCAGCGCATCGGTGACGTTGCCAAAGCCCATGTCGCGGGCCAACTGCCAAACCTCGTCGTACAGCTCGGCCTTGTACTTGTCACTCGTTGAGCTGATAGGTTCGGGCTGCTCGGCTGGGCGGGTGTAGAGCGGCACCACTCGAAAGTCTGCGTCATCCGTGTACTTGAATAGCCGCTCCTTGTTGCGCAGCGTGAAATAGAAGTCCCCGTTATCCGTCCAGTAGATATCCCAAGCCACCGGCTCACCCTGACCCTGCTCGGCAGGCTTGGCGAGAAGGGCGCGCAGCTCTTTGCGTGCACGCTCCTGGGTTATGCGCAGGCCATCCAGAAGATCAACAGCGAGGTCACGCGGCACGCTGATCAAGTTACTCATGGCTCGCGCCCTCGGTGGCTTTGTCCAGGGCGGCGCGGGCTTGCTCTTCCTTTACAAGCTCAAACTGCTCGCCCACCTCATCGCAGCGGCAATCAACTACGTTCGTTTCTCCGACTGGCTGGCATTTGCAAAAGCACTCGCACAGCTTTTCGAACAGCTGTTCTTCCATGTGCTCGATCACTTCATCGCGGGTCACAGTGACTATGTGACGCTCGCCGGTCTGCGGGTGTTCATAGACAAAGGCGAACTGCGATTGCGTTTCACCAGGGCATGGCTTGGCCGGTCCTGCGCTGGCGGATAGGGCAGCGAGCTTCTGCCTGTACTCGACCTGATCGTCAAAGCTGACGATGCCGCGATTAATCATTTCCAGGCCCTGCTGCAGTAGCGCATCCCGCTCGGCCAGTTGGACGCGATAGACCGAGCAGTTGGCCAGGGCATTTTGCAGCTTCTCGGCAACAAGCATCTTGAGCCGGCGCTGCCTCTCAACGTCGGTGCGCAGCCTCTCGTTCTCCTTCTCCAGCCTCTGCGCCTCCTCGAACCAGTCCCGGCGCGACAATTCGCGCTCGTTGTTCTCTGTTGCTGCGTCGTCCAGGGCCTGATCCTGGGCGTTGAGATCTGACTGAAGGGCAGCTATTCGCTGCTCCAGGTGTTGGGTTTCTGTGGGCATGGGGCGTCCTATCCGGGCCATGCCCGGGTGGCTGGTGCTACGATGGCGCCTTCCTCAAGTGAGCGGGCCCATGACAAAGCACGATATTTATGATGAGCACGAAGGCTTTCAGCTCTGGAACTACATGGAGTGCGAGAAGGACGAGGAAGGCCGGGAGACCTGGCGGATCAGCGTCGAAGTGAAGCGGGGCGGTGAAGTGGTGGTGCCAGTTGTTGCGGGTGATCGCACCTACGTTGACCGTGGCCTGGCGCAGGTTGCTGGCCGAGAGTTGGGTGCCAATCTAGTAGCGGGAAGAGGGTAGCCGATTATGAATTTTGCGCCAGAGCCTGGAACACTTGGAGCCGCGACACCTGCAGAGTACTGGAGCCGAATTGCTATCGGTATAGCTTTTCTGCTGACGGCCTGCCTTCTAGCATTTGCTGCATACTCCGGAATGCTCAAGCCTGACAGCGAGCCGGCAGGAACTTGGTTCGCTAGATCAGGCGCCCTGATAACCGTTCTCTCGATCTTCTCTGAGCAAGTTCTTGCGGGGGTAATACCAAGACTTAATTCGTCAATTCAGATGCATGTAAGAAAGCTAGTTTGGTGCCGAAGGGCTGCATTCTGCGCAATCATTTTTGGAACGGCTGTATGGGGATATGGCGACTTACTTTTCTGATAGCGAGTCACAGCATTCACTGAGCGCATGACAAAAAATCGGAGAGTTACAGCAATACTTCGCCGGTATCGATCTTGCGGAGTTCGAGCACTTCGATCTTCTGCGTGCCGTCTGTGATCACCCAGCAGGGCAGCTCAAGGTTTCGAAAGGTGCCGTGGTAGTTCCGGTACGCGCCGAGTGCGGCCTTGCGGAAGGAATCAGCCACAACCTTGCCGATCGGCATCGGACTGCCCCCCCCCCAGTAGGCTCAGCTCGAAAACAGATGTGTTGGAGATGCGTTTCTCAGCTGCGCGGATGGTGCCCGGGGAAAGCTGGAACTCCCGGGCTACCTCGATCACACGCTTGTAGATCAGGGCATCATGGATCTGCTGGTCGCGGGCGCCGTTACGCAGGCCCGCGTAGATGACTGCTTGCATAGGTTTCCTCCGGGCAGCCGATGGCCGTGGCCTGGCTGGCGTGATCGATGGGGTAGGGTGGGCTCTGGCGGGTCAGGCGGCTTTGCGAATCGGTACGGCGCGGAGGTGCTCTTTCTCATCGGCATCGCCCAGGTAGGGCTTGAGTTCGGCACGGGTGTACTTGCCGGCCTGGTTCGTGTCGTTGGTGTAACCGCTGTAGCCGGGCCCGAAGTAGGCGCCGCCGTGCCGATCAGTCCAGATCATGAAGAGCGACTCACTGGGCGGAAACAGGATGTTCTTCAGCACCTCGGCACGCTTGAAGTCCAGCTTCTTCGCGGCCTGAGACATCAGCGACTCCAGCCTGCTGCGGCGCCGAGCCTGATTTGCTTTAACCCGGGGATGCTCAGGTGGAGTTGTATAGAGCTTGCGGCAACACTCATTTGTGTAGCTGAATGGCCCGGTGACCACCCACCACATGTTGTTGATGTTGTAGAGCGCTGTGCCCCGCTGCCAGCGGCCTTCGTAGTCGGTAAACCAGACTGTCTGTCCATGCTCCAGCATCTTGCCGTCCGCTGACTTAACGTTGCTGACCATCCATGAACCGGACTTGTATTTTTCCCAATCCACGCCCTTGAAGTGCGGGCTGCCCTCGTAGTGGAGCTGGATGCGCTGCATGGCAGTGAGGTGGCCTGGCCCTACCTTGCGCTCATGCTTGCGCATCCACTCTTCGTCGAAGTAGTAGCCGCTGAACACGTTGCAGAGGTAGCTGCGGATCCGCCGCCGAGTGCGCTCCATCTCCAGGCGCAGGAGGTACGGCATGTGTTTTTCCTTGTCGCTCTGGTATCGGCCGTCGTGGTCGGGGCGATCAGGTGCGTTTACGTTCTGGAACATCTGGAAAGTGATCGTAGCCCCGCAAAGCTCCAGGTCGGCTTTCAGGTCGCCCTTGCTGCACACACGCTTGTTGCGACGGAAGTTCTCCGAGATACCGTACTGGTCGCGCTTGTCGCGCTCGCGAGGCTCTGGCATCGCGCAGGTCCAGCCCAGGCGGTTGAGCGTCTGCACGATGCGCTTCAACACCTGGTTGCGGTACTCACGCTCCCAGGCTTTTTCTTGGTCCCAAGGCTGACGGCCAGGGTGAGGTTCACGGATAACGATATCGGCGTCGCCGAAAATGATGCTGGCGCTACGTTCGATCTGCGGCATTGGTTTTTCTCCATGCGTGCGCCGCCCTCCGTGGCCGGATTTGGTGGCGTGAAGTTGGTTTGTGGTCTATCTCTTGATGGCCCGGCATGGAGCCGGATCAAGGAGATGCAATGAAACTCAATGACGAATTCAAGCCAAAATGCCCAAACTGCAAGTTAGAAGTGGCGAACTTCGGTGCAACTAAGGTGATTGTCGATCGCGCAGACAAACCCGTCACATTTCTGTCCTGTGTGGGTTGCGGTCATGTTATTGGAGCATTCCCAGAAAACTCGCATCAGAAATCTGCCTTGGGAGCCAAGGCAGTAACACCCAAGTCACCTTGCTGTGGCTCCGAGAAATTCGTCGCTTACCTCGACCGATATAGCTCCGGCCTAGTTGAACAGCCTGCGCTGATCCTTTGCGGAGAGTGCGAGAAAACAGTAACCGCGACCCTTGCAGCGGCTTCTGTTTGGACTGATTTTTAAGCTATCTTCGCCCATCCGTTACAGGATGAGGCGAGTGGGAACGCGCGGGCCTTTCGATTTCGTCGTCAGGCTCTGGTGGGTCTTCGGCGAGCGACTTCATTCCGGCCGCCCTTAGGAGTCGTGACACCTTTTCGCTAACAACAATAGGTGTCGTGACACAGCGCAGCATCGTTGCCTGAGCCTCAAGGTCTGCACCGATGAGGTTGATTAGCAGTCGCTGGTGGACGTCCTGCTGGTTGTTGATGCCGTGGGCCTTCATGACCTTCTTGAGGTCACGCTTGAACACACCGGCTACCTCAATCGTGAATTTCTCGATGCCAAAGGCGACGTTCCTGGCCGCTTCCTTCTCGCGCTTCCTGCGCTGCTTGATGGCTTCCGCCGTCGGCTGTTGTTCTTCCTCGGCCATGGCCGCTCTCTCCAACTTCATGTGCTGAGACCTCTCAAGGAAGGTTCCAGCCCTGAATGTTCACCTTCTTGCCGTCTGCGCGTGCTTCCAGCATCTGGGCGAGGTTGATCGCCGCCTTCCAGCTGAAGCGAAAGCCCTTCACGAGACCAGTCTCGATCTCGATTACTTGGTAGGCATCAACACCCTTGTTCACGACCTGGTAGCGCACCGCCCGTTCTGGGGCCGGCTTATTGATCATCCCGTAGAAAGTGGCGGTGGCTACGCTTGCGCGGATGCGCAGGGCGTTCATGCCGTCAATACGAGCTTGCATGGCTGGGTGCATGGGTAGTTCCTCGGTGGGAATCAGGTAGGGGTTAAACGTGGTACTCGATGGATTGAGCTTTGCGCACGATCCGAACTGATGCCGTTCGGCGCTCCGGGGCTCGGCGGTCGCGGCGCATTGGATCGTCGCCGCCGATCACTGCGTGCATTGCGATCAGGCCGGCAAGAGCGATGCACAGCGGGCTGATGATTTGCCTCCGCATTGCCTCTGCGACCAATGCCGCCCGGCGAGGCACGTCGAGCTTGAACATGGCTGCAGCGATGCGTTTCTCTACGCCGCCTTCACTGATGCCGAAGCGGCGAGCAATCTGCTTTGAGGTCATGCCCTGGGCGACATCTAGGACGCATTCCAGCTCACGCGGTGCGAGCCCGCATCCAAGCCTGCCCATCCAGGGGCCGCTAGTGATCGTTTCCATGATCTATCTCGGTTGAGCGCCGTCCAGGGCTTTGCGCAGCTCAAGGACAAGCGCTGTTGGAATTGTGAGGCTGCGACTGTCTTCGTCGATGGCGTCGAGCGATGCAATCAACTTGCACGAGGCTTCATGAACAGCCTCAAGGCGCGGCTTAGGGATTGAAGGGCCTTTCATGGTTCCGGCGGTGACGCGCTTCTTGCCGCTGGCCTTGGCTTTCTCAAGTTCGGCGCCGAGCACCTGGCCGGCACTGTCGCCGTGATCTCGAACGACCTGAGCCGCCGTGGTGGCTGATACGTGCCCAGCGGCAACCAGGTTCTGTACATCGGTGTTCGCATTGCCGACCGTGAGCACTTGCTCTACGTGCTGCCTGGTCTTGCCGACTTTCTTCGCGATCTGCTCAGGCGACCACCCGAAAGCCCGAAGGCGCTTGTAGCCCTCGGCGAGCTCAAGAGGGGAGAGCTTCTCGTTCTCCTGACTTGAGATGATCCGTGCAACTCGATCGGCATCGCTGCCTTCGAACATCCGAACATCAACCCAGTATTCGAGAACCTTCGGATCGTCCTTGCTGGGAAGTCGTGGGAGGCGACCGCTCTGGTCAAGCTTGAGCAGCGCACGACGGCGCCGATGACCATCAACAACCCACACACCGCCATCAGCGCGGGGCCTGATCTCAAGCGGTGGGATGACGCCGCCATCTGCGATGAACTCGGCCAAGGCTGAAATGCTGGCCTCCAGCGCCTCGCCCTCGGTGCGAAGGTTGAATCCGGGCTCTTCGTGAAGATCTTCAAGCCGCACCTTGATTGCATCAGCGCGGCGAACCTCGCCGGCCGCGATCATCTGCCTGATTGATTTGGTCATGGTGAATTCTCCGGTTGTCATCCCAAGCAGCCCTCGCGAGAAGGCTGCTCAGTGATGCTTTCCAGTCGGGGCCCGCTACTGGCGTCGGCCTCCGGCTATCTTCTGGTTGTTGATTCCGACCACGACCCCTGTCCGCCGGAAAACTGCTTCTGGTGCTTTACGCTGCACACCCGGGTCAGTTGCCAACCCTCTGAACCGTTGAGGCCGATTCATCGCTGCCTTTGCTGATGCCGGCGTTGATCCGGCATGAGCAAAATATAAGCATGCTTATCTTACGTGTCAATAAGTCTGCTTATAATTTTTATGGCGGGCATAAAAAAGCCCGCTCAGGGCGGGCTCTTGATGTAAGAGGGAGGGGTTACTTACGGCGGGGCGAACGGCGCACGGTAGACCACCAGAAGACTCGCCCGAGCATGTGGACCTCTTCTTGCCATTGCTCCGCGTTCATCACCTCGTCGGGATACTCGTCGTTGTTCTCGCTACTGATGCGAACGGCGCCCTGGGGCAACCGGTACAGATACTTGGTTCGAAGCATGCCGCCATGGTTGAAGGCGTAGATCTCGCCGTCAATTATCGACGTGTCGCTCATATCAAAGCCGATAGCCGCGCCATCCAAGATCAAGCGTTCCATGCTTCGGCCCTTCACCCGCGCTACGGCGGCGCTCTTCTTATCCACGCCAGCTGCTCGAAGCGTTGCGCAGCTGAATCGCAGCTTCCGACCAGCAACCTCAACAACTTCCGTCATTCCATTGCCACCAGAAAACTCCACCTCGGCGAAATAGGGGACTTCACAGTCATCGTCATCTAGTGGGTCGCCATCGTCCCAGGTCGAGAGATCTCCAAGTAGCTCCAGCTCGTGCGCCATTTGTTGGTTCGCTGGCTGCGCCGCAGCCTGATCCATCTGGCCGATGCCTTCGGCAAGCCACAGAGGGCTGACCTGGCATGCCTGAGCAATCTGTGTGAGGTGGACGCTCCGAAGGTTCTTGCCTGTTTCGAGCTGGGAAATGACGGGCTGCTCTACACCGACCTTTTCGGCCAGAGAGCGTTGCGTCAGCTGTGCGTGCTTGCGCGCCGCCTTGATTCGTTCTGCGAGGGTATCCATCCCTGGGAATCTATAAGGCAACTTATAGGCTTGCAAATAAGGCTCCTTATTCATAAAGTATAAGCACGCTTATCAGGAGTAAATCCATGACCCCCATTGAAAAGCTCGTCGATTTCTTTGGCGGGCAAGCGAAGACCGCGGAAGCGCTCGGCGTTAGTCAGGCCGCGGTTTCGTACTGGTTCACCGGCGCCACCACCATGAGCGCAAAGCGGGCGTTTCTAGCGGAGGAGCTGACCAGCGGCGTAGTGACGGCCAGGGAGCTGTGCCATCAGGAAAAACAGTCAGCAGCCTGACGAAGTGAATTATGCGCGGCACATCTGCGCACCAGTAGTGAACTGATCCAGCTGTGAATTTAACCAGTAGGAGGGCGAAGAGATGGAAATAGAGATGGTTGCAGACAGCTTGTTGGTCGCTTGCGGAGCCTTTGGCTTTTCCGCCTTCTGCTTTGTGTCCGGCTATATCGCTGGCGGATCGAAGCGTGAGGAATCCGCAACCTTCCCGCTGACGCACGTCAGCTTCGAAGGGCACCTTTCTGATGAGGACCGTTTGATGTTCCTTGCGTCGGCCGTCAAGGCGATAGAAGAGGGATCGCTACGCAAGTCCAAGCAGTTTGCTGATGACGCCACCTGCGATCAGCGCTAGCAGCCAGACGGAGACCTTCTTGATGGTTTCTCTGTGCTCCTCCCACATGCGACGCAGGGGCGGCGAGTCGAAGCCCATCATCGAGAAGCTTTCGTCGTCGTACGTGTACAGCTTTTTGTCCCAGTGCTTCGCCTTCAGCTTCGCAAACAGATTCCGTGCAGCCTTCATCTGGCCTCCAAGCCGGTGAAAACGCGGACATAAAAAAACCGCCGGCCAGGGCGGTCTTCTGAAACATAAAACGAGGTCGATTATGCATTCTTCAATCGATGCACGCAACACTCAGCCAATTCCGTCAGATCTCAGTAATAGTCGAAAACTGTCGTGTCAGACCTTGAGCATTGGAGGGCGCCCGTAATGGCCAGAATCCGCACTATCAAGCCTGAGTTCTGGACCAGCGAGCAAGTCATGGAGTGCTCGGCGATGGCTCGACTCCTTTTCATCGGTCTCTGGAATTTCTGCGACGACGCAGGCAACCACCCGATGTCGCCGAAGACAATCAAGGCCCTTGTTTTCCCGGGTGACGATATCACTGCTCTTGCTGTTGAGGCGCTGATCGATGAGCTGGTGTCGAATCAACTGGTAACCCTCTACGAGGCCTCGTCGAAACAGTACCTACACATCAATGGATGGCATCACCAGAAGATTGACCGACCCACTGTAAAGCACCCTGAATTTGTCGACGCCTCGTCGAGTGTTCGTCGAGTTGATGGCGATGGCTCGCCTAGCGATGGCCGATCCCTCCCCCCCGGAAGGGAAGGGAAGGGAAGTAATACACACTCTCCGCGCGAGCCGTTCGCGATGTTTCTTGAGTGGGTTCCTGATTCGGCGCAGCTCGAAGCCTACGCTAAGCGCTCAGGCGTCCCTATCGCAGAGTTTTCTACCGAAGCTATCGCCGGGTTCGTCGTCCATCACGATGCCAAGGGGCTGGCCAGGACAGAGCTCCAGTGGATTGCCGACCTGGTTGGCTGGGTCAAGCGCGACCTTGCCAGGGCTGCGAAGGTTGTTCCGCTTCGGAGCGGCTCCGGCGGCTCCGCATTCGACGACGACGACACTTCCTGGGCGTCTCAGGAGGTCGGGCTATGAATCAAGTCTCAACGATCCTTCCGGGTCTGTGGGGCAAGGTCCAGTCAGGCCAGCAGGTCGCGTCCTCTGCGCCACTGCCGCCAGAAGTTAAGGCGGAGTTGGATCGGCAGACGGCCGCAGTGATCAACCGCTTGTTTCGGGATCTGCGTGCGATCTGCGGGGCATGGAAGCAAGCCTGGCCAGATATGCCGGCGTATAAGGCCGCAAAACAGCAGTGGCTGGCCGCGTTCATGGATGCAGGGATCTGCTCTGTAGAGCAGTTGCAGTTCGGCCTCATGCGTTGTCGTCAGTCGGGCCGCGAGTTCATCCCAGCCCCGGGCAAGTTCATCGAGTGGTGCCAGCCCTCTCCGGAGATGCTCGGCCTGCCCGCCCTGGCCCCCGCATTTCGCGAGGCCACCCGCAATGCTCATCCCGCCATGGCTGGTCGCGGCAAGTGGAGCCATGACGCGGTTTGGCATGCAGCGAAGGAGTGCGGGTTCGAGAACCTCAACAAGCTCCCAGCGGATGCAAGCTCAAAGCTGTTCGAGCGCAATTACACCATTGCCGTACGCCGCCTGATGGCCGGCGAGCCGCTGCAGAAGATGCCTTTGGCGCTTCCAGCAAAGGCAGAAGCTCGTCGAACCCCTCAAGTTGGCAACGAAGCACTTGCGGCTATTCGTGCCGCAAGGAGAAGCGCATGACAGACCCGATGCACCTGCAGCCACAGCTGCCCGAATACCGCTATGCGCTCTATTGCCGATCCGACCTGTTCGGCTTGTGCGAGAGCCCTCAACAACCGATAGCGCTCTATCGCGATGAAGAGCTCGCCGTCGCCCACGGCAAGCGCATGTGGCCTACCGCCTATCGCGTTGTTGACCTTCATGGAGAAGAAAGTCCATGCGCCAAACCAAGCTGACCAAGGCCGCCCGAGGCCGGGAGTGCCAGGTGCGAATTCCAGGCGTCTGCAACGGAGACCCTGAAACCACCGTCCTTGCGCATTACCGCCTGGCCGGCACCTGCGGCATCGGCAAGAAGCCGCACGACATGCAGGGCGCCTGGTGCTGCAGCGCCTGCCATGACGCCTGTGATGGCCGTAGCCGCTATATCGACCGCGCCACTGCCCGCCAGTACCACGCCGAGGGCGTAATGCGCACTCAGGCCACATTACTCAGCGAAGGAGTCCTGATCGCATGACAAACACTGCCGCTGTAAAGATCAGCGATGCCGAGATCCGCCGCCAGGCGGAGGGGCGGACCCGCGACTTGCGCGCCCTGGGCAACCAGGGTCTGTACTTCAGATTCCACAAGTCCCGCGAGCGCGGTTCCTGGTATCTGGTCACCAAGGGCAAATGGCACCTGATCGGTTCCTATCCAGAGCTGAGTGCTGCCAAGGTGGCGGCTGCGCTACCGGATATCCGCCTGCGCCTGGAAGCGGGGGAGAGCTCCAGCCTATCGAGCTGGGTGCTGACCGGTGAGCTACTGGCCTGGTTCGCTGAGCGCATGGCCCGTGACCGCAATCTGTCGGCCAAGCGCAAGAGCACTGCGGCCTCTGCAATCAAGTTGCACCTGATTCCGCGCTTGGGCGGTACGGCACTGGCCGAGATCGATAAGGCGCTTCTCGACCGTGAGCTGATGTGGCCACTGCAAGAGTCACTGTCTATCGACTACGTGCGGCTGGTGTTTCAACTGCTGGCCCTGTCATTCCGCCAGGCCTTCAAGCTTGGGCTGATTAGCTCCAACCCCATGGCCGGTATCCGCTTTGGGGACTTCTCCAAGGCCAGAGTCACAGTCAAGCCGTCTCGTTTGCGCAGCGTGCACCTGGAGGAACTTCTCGCGCATCTGCTGCGCACGCTCGCCAACAACCCCCAGAGGGGCGTGCTAGCCCTGATGATGCTGTGCCACGGCACTCGGCTGGGTGAAACCCGGCAGGCCCGCTGGAGCCATATCAGCCTGGCTGAGCGTGAGTGGTTCATCCCTGCCGAGCACACCAAGACTGGCGTCGAACACCGACTGCCGCTGACGGACCAAGTGCGCTTCCTGCTGATGGCGTATCGCGAGATCCAGCGCAACGAAGGCTACGAAGGGCAGTTCCTGTTTCCGGGTAGGCAGGGTAAACCCATGAGCGAGGTGAAGGCGTGGGAGGTGTTCGCGGCCATCAGCCAGGGCGAGTGGACCAGTCACGACCTGCGCAAGCTGGCCCGCACCGGTTGGGCTGACCTGGGCGTCGATCACCTGGTGGGTGAGCTGCTGATCAATCACGCCATGGGCCACAACGTGAAGGTGTACATCCAGTCCGACATCATGGCCCGCAAGCGCGACGCCTTGGAGAAGTGGCATGCGCACCTTGATCAGAAGGGTTTGGCGGCGATTCACGGATTGACCGGCGATAGATCCGTTGATTCAGGGATTCTGCTGCGAGCCGCAGAGCGTGCGGGCTACAGCGACATTTCGGAATCAACCATAAGCGAGGATTCGAAATGGCATTTGTGATCGCGAACTACCTCGCTCCTGGTGGTTACCAGTTCTCCGAGCGGCTAGAAGTGGAGCCTTCGCTGGGCGATATTGTGATGATCGGCGACGACGAATTCGTGGTTGGTGCGGTCCTTGTCCCCGATTATTGGAACGCTTACGGCGAAGTGAATCAGTGCCGTTCGGCCCAGGTTGTTTTGGCCTACAAAGCACCGGAGTCCAAATGAAGAAGTCACACGGCCCTGCATTCCGTGCCGCGCTGCTGGACCTGGCCAAGTGCCCGGCATGCCGTGGTCGAGCGGTGATCCAGGGCGTCTTCCATGAGCTGGCCTGCGTGCAGTGCAACGCCTCGGGCTGGGTCACTGCTGATACCGGTGAGGTACTGCCGCTGGAGGTGCTGGTGACGCAGTTGAGCATCCGGCTCCAGGCCGCCGAGCATCAAATCGCACAGTTCAACAGCTCCAGCCCAGCAGGGGTTGAAGCGCAATACAACGAGAACAACCGCCGCGGCGCCGGCGGCACCAACTACACAGGGGATTAAGTCATGATGATTCGCAAGCCGTTGCACCGTCCTCTGGGCGATACAGAACACATGCTGGAGCAATGGGGCTGGTGGCGCATGGATGGAATGGGCATCCCCAGTTACGCCTCACCAATGCTGGCAGTGATGCGAGACGCAATGCCTGTAGCTTCCAAGTCCTACACCATCACCGACGAACTGGCAGGCGCTGTAGACGCAGCCCTGGCCCGGCTCTGCAAGCGGGATCAGCAGATGGGCGACATGATCTGGCTCTATTACGGGGCCAAGTGGCCAGCAATTCGGGTTGGCCGTCATTACCAGGTGAGCGAGATGAAAGCGCGTGAGCTGATCAAGGCCGGCGTGGCCTGGATTGACTGCGTTCTTGAGTCCATTCGAGAGGCAGCTTAAAAAAGGGTTGTCCATATGGAATAGCTCTGTTTTTATAGCACGGTGTTCAGCTGTTACAGCGCGACACCACACATGAAGCCCGGCCATTGCGCTGGGCTTTTTCGTTTATGCAGATGACGCGCCCAGGCAGCTGGGCTAAGTCGGTAGTGGCGTGGATCAAAGCCGTGCGCTCCCTGATCGACTACGCGATGAGAGTCTGGGGTACGTGACCCAGCGAGCCAGACCACTAAGCCGGGTATGCACCGGTCCTCTGCACCCATTTGAGCCTCGGCAATTGCCGGGGCTTTTTCATTCGCGCTCCCAGAAAGGGAGGAATCGAGATGCCGAACATGCCTGAAAAGGATCCTGGTCTGTGGGCCGCAATGATTGCCTGGCTGGTCATGCATCAGCCGCAGCTCTACGCCGCTGGCCTATCGGTCGGTATCGCTGTCCTGCGGGTGATGTACGGCGGCGGCACACGACGCCAGATGTACCTGGAGGGCGCGCTTTGCGGCTTGGTCACTCTCTCGTTGGTGCCGCTCCTTGAGTGGCTGGGCTTGCCTCAGAGTATGGCCACGTTCGCCGGCGGCGCTGTTGGCTTCCTCGGCGTCGAGAAGGTGCGCGGCTACTACGATCGCGCAGCAGCCAAGCGGGTTGAGGGCTGATGGCTTGCAGTGGATGCGCCGCTCGGCGTGCCAGGGCGGCCAAGTGGCTGAAGATCGCAGCCGAACGTGCGGCCTCGTTGATCTCGCCGAAATCGAATGCTGGAGCGCTACCTGATGGGAAGGCTAAAGACGCTGGGAAGCAGAGTTCAGACTCAGACTGATCGAATTCCGGCCATCAACACGAACTCGTGGCGCGCCACGAAGACGACATCAGCTCAGCGAGGCTATGGCTACAAGTGGCAGAAGGCACGAGAAGCCTGGCTCAACGATCACCCGCTCTGCGCTTATTGCGAGCGCCTGGGTCGTGTGACGGCTGGCTGTGTGGTTGACCATATCGAGCCTCACCGCGGTGATATGGCTCTGTTCTGGGATCGATCCAGCTGGCAGACCCTGTGCAAGCCGTGCCACGACTCAGTCAAGCAAGCTGAGGAGGCCGGTACGGCTCAAGTTTGGTAGGGAGTTCGGCTTGCTTGGTGTAAATGATAAATATTCTCAACAAAATGCACCAAAAAGGTGCAATAGGAAGGCTCTATAGGGGGGGCGATCAAAATATGGGGCCTCTATCGCTTCTAGACCGCCTCCGACCCCACGTACACATTTTTTCCCGTTTCAGGAAAAGTTAACCATGGCTTTAACCGACAAGAAGCGGCGGTTTGTTGACGCTTTGCTGTCGGGGGCCACAAATCGCGAGGCGGCTGTAGCTGCCGGATATTCCGAGAAGACCGCATCACAAGCGGGTTCCAAGCTGGCCAAGGACCAGGACGTGCTGGCCGAAGTTGGTCGACGCCTGAAGCAGAAACAGGCCGTCAGCTCTGAGGTTAAACCTGCTCGAAAAGTTAAAGGCGAGGACGCCCAGGAAGTAGATCTTGCCGAGGTCGAGCTCAGCCATACCGATGATCCGCGTGTATTCCTCACTGAGCTCATGAACGCTGATGGTGCAGACATGCGTATGCGCCTGGAGGCGGCCAAAACGCTGATGCCGTACGCGCATGGCAAGGTCGCCGACCAGGGCAAAAAAGATCAGAAGGCCGAAGCAGCCAAGGAAGCAGGGAAGGGCAAATACTCCCAGGGCAAGCCCCCGGCCGGAAAGCCGTCACTCAGCATGGTCAAGGGGTAATTCATGCAATGGACAACTGCCTGCCCGGAATGGTGGCGGCTTCTGGCTGCCGGCGAGTCGATCATTCCGGAGCCTCTATTCCCCGATGAGGCGTTAGCCGGCCTGGAGGTATTCAAAGGTCTGAAGATTGTCGATGCGCCTGGCAGTCCAACGATCGAAGCGTCTTGCGCGCCTTGGGTTCTGGCCTTCGCCGGCGCAGTGTTCGGCAGCTACAACAGCGAAACCGGCGAGCGCCTGATCCGGGAAGTGATGCTGTGCATCCCGAAGAAGAACAGTAAATCGACGATCGCCGCCGGCATCATGCTGACCGCACTGATTCGCAACTGGCGGCTTTCGGCGGAGTTCATCATCTTGGCCCCGACCAAGGAGATTGCCGACAACTCGTTCATCCCGGCTAAGGACATGGTCAACAACGATGAAGAGTTGAAGGCCTTGCTGCATGTCCAGCCGCATCTTCGACTTATCACTCATCGCGAGACAGGGGCCACCTTAAAGGTGGTAGCGGCGGATAGCGACGTGGTTGGCGGCAAGAAGGCTGTCGGCGTGCTGATCGATGAGGCATGGCTGTTCGGCAAGAACCCCAAGGCGGCTGACATGATTCGCGAGGCCACTGGTGGCCTGCTGTCCAGGCCGGAAGGTTTCATCATCTGGCTCACCACGCAATCGAACGAGCCGCCGGCCGGGGTGTTCAGGTCGAAGCTGAACTATGCCCGCGGCGTGCGAGATGGTCGCATCGATGACAATCGTTTCCTGCCGATCATCTACGAGTTCCCCCAGGAGATGATCAAGAGTGGCGAAGCCCGGAAGCCTGAGAACTTCCACCTGGTTAACCCTAACATCAATTACTCGGTCGATCGGCCCACGCTGGAACGGCTGCACATGCAGGCCGAGATTGACGGCGAGGCAGAGATGCGCGGCTTTCTAGCCAAGCACCTCAATATTGAAATCGGTCTGGCGCTCATGTCGGACAGCTGGGTAGGCGCTGCCTTCTGGGAGCCTCAAGCGCGAGAGGGCATGACGCTGGATGATCTACTTGAGCAGTGCGAGGTAATTGTCGTCGGTGTCGACGGCGGCGGCCTAGATGACTTGCTTGGTCTCGCCGTGATTGGTCGAGTTCGCGAGGCGCGAACCTGGCTGCATTGGGCGCATGCCTGGGCTCACCCATCGGTGTTGGAGCGCCGAAAGTCCGAGGCGCCGCGCCTGCTGGATATGCAGGCGACCGGAGACGTAACGATAGTCGACAAGATCGGCGACGACGTGGATCAACTTGCCGCGATCGTGGCCAGGATCAACCAAGCAGGTCTGCTCGACAAGGTCGGACTTGATCCGGCCGGCATCGGTGCGGTGCTGGATGCGCTGGCTGATGTCGAGATCGATGAAGAGCGGGTAGTCGGTATCTCGCAGGGATGGAAGCTCACTGGCGCGATCAAGACAACCGAGCGGCGGCTCGCTGAGGGGACGCTCATCCACTGCGGGCAACCCCTTATGGCCTGGTCCTGCGGTAATGCCAAGGGTGTGCCCTCGGCGAACGCCTTCCTGATTACTAAGCAGGCCTCCGGCACCGCAAAGATTGACCCGCTCATGGCGACCTTCAACGCCGTGTCACTGATGGCGCTCAACCCTGAGTCCCGGGGCGGCCTAGACGATTACCTCAACCACGGCTTCTTCGGACTTATAGGCTGACCATGGCATTCAAATGGTACAACCCCATGACCTGGGGTTTTTTTGGCTACACCAACCCGGCGACGGGCGACTATGTCGAGGTTGATCTTGAGGTCGGCGGCAAGCGCACCAAGGCCGGTGTGCGGGTCACCGCCAAGACAGCTCTGTCGATCAGCATGGTCTGGTCCTGCGTCAAGATTCTTTCCGAGTCACTGAGCGGCTTGCCGCTCAAGCTTTATGAGGACAAGGAGGGCGGCCGAGCGCTGGTCACTGGTGGCGACCGGATGCTCAAGCTGCTGCGCAAGCCAAACCCTTACATGACCAGGCTGAACTTCCTCAAGTTCGTCGTCGTGAATATGGCGCTGCGCGGCAATGCGTTTGCCCTGATTGAGCGCAACGTCCACGGCGAGCCAATAGGTCTGGTGCCGCTGGATTGGCGGACGGTCAAGATCGATACCGAGGATGACCTGCTCTACGTAGTGACGCCTAGTTCAGGCGATCCCTACCTGGTGTCGCCTGAGAACATGCTGCATTTCAAGCTGTTCAGTCTGGATGGCATCGTCGGGCTGTCACCGATTGAGCACCAGGCAGAAACCATGGGCTTGGCTAAGGCCGGCCAACAGTGGTCGGCGCGCTTCATGCGAAAAGGCGGGTTCACTGGCGGATACGTCATTTACGAGCAGTTCCTCACGAAAGCCCAACAAGCCCAAGTGATGGAGAAGTTTCCAGACGTGCGCCAGGCCGACGCGGACGACATCGGCAAGATGGCGATCCTGCAGGGTGGCCCCAAGATTGAGGCTGCGGGCATCACTCAGAAAGACGCTCAGTTCATCGAGTCGCAGCAGTTCCAGGAGGAGGCCCTGGCGGGCATCTACGGCGTGCCGCTGTGGCTGGCCAACCGAGCCGGCAAGACCTCGATCATGGGGTCGAACCTGGAGCAGCAGCTTATCGGGTTCATCACCTTCGGCCTCAAGCCTTACATCGACACCATCGAAGACGAGCTGAACAGCAAGCTGTTCGGCAGCACCTCACGCTTCGTGGAGTTCGTGGTCGAGGGGCTGCTGCGTGCCGACAGCGCAGGCCGTGCGACCTATCTGGGGGCTGCTCTCGGCGGCTCAGGTGGCTCTGGCTGGATGACCATCAACGAAGCCCGCGCCAAAGAAAATCTGCCTCTCTTGGAAGGCGAAGAATACAACCGGGTGACCCGGTGGGAGGTTCAGAAAAATGGCGACTCTTGAGGTTCCAATCGAACTCAAGTCGGTTGACGACGCGGGCAACTTCGAAGCCTACGCCGCCGTGTTCAACAACGTGGACCTGGGCGACGACGTGATTATGCCGGGCGCCTTTACCCGCGTGAAAGCGATGCGCAACGGCAAGCTCAAGCTGGCGCTCTACCACGACCTGACCCGGCTGGTCGGCGCCGCCGATTACGTCCAGGACGACCACGGCTTGCTACTCAAGGGCCAGGTCAATCTCAACGTCAGCTACGCCCGTGATGCCTATGAGCTGATGAAGGCCGACATCCTCGACAGCATGTCGATCGGCTTCAACACCATCAAGGCAGATTTCGAGGAGCGCGCCGGTCGGCGTGTGCGCCTCATCAAGGAGGCCGAACTATGGGAGGCCTCCTTCGTACCGTTCGGCATGAACCCCGAGGCCCGGGTCCTCAGCGTCAAGTCGGACATCAGACTTTTCGAGAAGGCGCTGCGCGAACGCATGGGTCTCTCGCAGAAGGAAGCGGCTGCGGTCGCTTCGCTCGGCTATACCGCGCTCCGTCGTGACGGCGGCAGCGAGGCCACGGCGATCGTGGATGAGCTGAAAGAACTTTCCACCCTGTTCACCCACCATTTTGGAGTATCGCCATGAGCGAAGTTAAAGAGCTGAAGGATTCCCTGGAGCTGCAGCTGAAGAACGGTTTCACCGGCCTGCAGCAGAAGTACGACGCGGCCATGGCTGAGGTCGAGAAAGGTAACCAGGTTGCCGGTGATCTGAAGAAACAGATCGAAGATCAGAAGGGCGAACTGCAAAAGGTCATCGATCAGGTGCAGGACCTGGAGCAGAAGGGCGTCAAGTTGCGCGGCGGCCCAGGCGAGGGGAAAACCTTCATCGACATGATCAAGGGTGATGAGGCGTACAAAGCGCTCAATCAGAAATCGGCTAACCGCGCCGAAATCGAGGTCACCAAGTCTGATCTGGCCGCCATGAAGGAAGTAAAGGTCACTAGCGCCGGAATCGTTGCGCCGATCTACGACCCGGTCATCCAGCAGGGTATCCGCCAGGAGCTGCGCATTCGCGATCTGCTCACTGCGATCCCGGTCACCGGCCAGCAGTACACCTACTTCCGCGAGCTGCTGCACACCCGCGGTGCCGCGCCAGTCGCCGAGGGCGGCAGTAAGCCAACCAGCAACGTGACCTTCGAGCCCGCTACCGACCGAGTCAAGAAGATCGCGGTATGGATGCCGGTCACAGAGGAAGCGCTGGACGATATTCCGCAGATGCAGGGCTATATCCAGGAGCTGTTGCGCTATGACCTGAAGCTGGAAGAAGAAAACCAGATCCTCAAGGGCGACGGCACTGGCGAGAACCTGAATGGCCTGATGACCCAGGCCACTGTCTACAGCAGTGCCCTGACCAAGGCCGGCGACACCTCGATCGATATCGTGCGTCGTGGTATCTACCAGGTGCGCAAGCAGTCGATGCTGTCGGCCGACGGCGTCGTAATGAGTGAGCTCGATTGGATGAACATCGAGCTGCAGAAAGACGGTGAAAACCGTTATCTGTTCGCCAACCTGCAAGGCCTGGTGACCCCGGTCCTGTGGGGCCGTCCAGTGATTACCTCGGACAGCATGGATGAAGGTGATGCCGATGCCGGCGGCGAGTTCCTGATCGCCAACTTTGCTCGTGCCGCCATTCTGTATGACCGCATGACCTACCTGTTCAAGATGGGCTTGATCAACGACATGTTCATCAAGAACCAGGTAGCGCTTCTGGCTGAAGAGCGCCTTGGCCTCGGCGTCCGCCGCAAGGAAGCCCTGGTCAAGGGCAACTTCCCCAAATAGTCCTCATGCGAGGTCGATCACGACAGAGCCGGCATAACGCCGGCTCTTTGCTTCTGGAGGCAATATGAAAATCAGAGCGCTGTGGGGGTTCACTGGCACTGCTGCGTTGTTGGGTGCCGAGTCAGCCAAGGTCAAGCGTGGGGATGTCTTCGAAGAGGCCGACGATGAATACGGCCACACCCTGGTGGGCAAGGGGCTCGTCGAGGAGCTGAGCGACGATGGAAAGCCCAAGGTCACCAAGCCCAAGGAATCGAAGCCAGCGGCGTCGAAAGAGAGCAAGTAGATGCTCGATCTTGCCAACGTCAAATTGCACCTGCGCGTCGATGGTGACGAAGAGGACACTCTGGTCAATGGTTACATCGAGGCGGCCAAGGCCCACGTCGAGCAGCACTGTGACCGCAAGCTGGTCGAGGTCGACCCGGTCGAGCCCGACGAAATGGGCCTGACCCGCGATGTCGAGCAAGCGATCTTGCTGCTGGTCGGGCACTGGTACGCCAACCGCGAGGCCGTGGCCGTGGGCACCATCGCAACGGCCATGCCGCTCGCAGTCGAAAGGCTGCTCTGGTACAGGAAGCGATTCTGATGAGAGCCGGACCCATGCGGCACCGCTGCCGCCTCAGCAAATACGATCGGGTGCAGAACAGTACGGGCGGCTACGACCAGGCGTGGGTTCCAGTCGGTGAGATCTGGGCCGAGATCACGATCCCAACCGGACGCACTTCGCCAGTGGCCGAGCAAGTGCAGGCAGTCGTCACCGCAGAGATTCGCATCCGGCCTCGGTCTGATGTTGCCGCCGGCTGGCGGCTGACGGAAAAGAGCGGCGGCACCATCTACAAGGTCGAGGCAGTGCTGCCCAACAACCAACGGGACATGCTGCGCCTGCTGTGTTCCAGCGTCCCTACTCCATGAGGTGAAGCATGAAGATTCGTGCATTGGGCGTGCTTTCTGGCGCGTCCGGCGAGCGCAGGAAGGGAGAGGAGTTCGTTGTCGACAAGGGCTATGGCGCGGGCTTGATTGCTCGCGGCTACGCCGAGGAGATCCTTGAGGCGGTATCTGCCGAGAGGGTCGTCAAGCCAGGGAAGCCAGAACAGCCGAAGGAGTAGGTCATGGCACGTAGATCCAGGATGCGCGGTGATATCAAGCTTCGCCGCCTGCTTCGCAACGTACACAGGACCATGGATAACGAGCTGCGGCCAGAGATGGAGAAGGCGGCAAATCGCATTCTGGCGTCAATGCAGGAGCTGATTCCGCGAGACACCGGGGCAGCTGCTTCAGCATTGAAGGTGTATGTCACCCCGAGCGGCCTGGACGCGCAGATCGGTATCCGCGGCAAGCGCGATAACCGGCGCTTCTTCTACATGCGGTTCATTGAGTATGGAACGAAGGGCTACAGCGGCGGTAAGCGTGCGGGAGACCGCAATCGCCGCGAGTCCAACAAATCCGATGGGACTCATTTCTTCGGCAAGTATCCGAAGATTCCAGCGCGCCCAGCTCATCCATGGTTGCGCCCTGCAATGCAGGTCAACCGGGAGTTTGTGCTGGAAAACATCAAGGCTGCGGTCAATCGCACCTTGCGCCGCGCAAGTCAGGGGACGGGAAATGACTGATCCATCTGTTGCGTTACAAGCTGCACTGTTCGCCCGACTTCAGACTGAAGTCAGTTGCCCTATCCACGACGGTGCCGATATCAACACGCCGATGCCCTATGTCTCAATCGACCGAGAGGTCTCGGTTAATGCCAGTCCGATCAGCGGCCGCAAGCGAGAGCAACGCCTGCTCTATCTCTCAGTTTGGTCTGATGCTGTAGGCCAGGCCGAGGTCAAGAGGATCAATGGTGAGGTCGTCGCAGCCCTGGACGAACGCCCATTGCCGCTCTCTGCAGGCCGCGCCGTGTCCGTCAGAGTCATCCAGGTAGACGCCCAGCGCGATGCTGACGGCTTGACCTACCAGGGTTCGATCACGGTTCGCGTGATAACTACCCACTGAACTACCAACCTGCCGCACCGCGGCGATTATCCAATGTGCCTTTGGAGGAACCCCTATGGCCGACAATCTGAATACAGCCGCCGGCTGTCGCCTCGCAATCGGTGGCAAAACCAGTGCGGACAGCGAAGCCGAGTACAAGGCCGATACCTATGTTGACGTTGGCGAGATCGAAGACCTGGGCGAGTTTGGCGACACTTTCAGCTCTGTGAACTTCACCGCTCTGAGCGATGGTCGTGTGCGCAAGTACAAGGGCACCGCCGACGCCGGCAACATGACCCTGACCGTGGGCCTGGACAACGGCGATGCCGGCCAGAAGGCTGTTGCCGTCGCTCACAAGGATCGCACCAAGGGCAACTACAACGTCAAGGTCACCCTCAACGATGGTGATCCCGGCGCTACTCCGGCGATTCTGCCCACGACCTTTTATTTCGGCGTGAAGGTGATGAATAACACGGTCGCTCCTGGATCCGCGGACAACGTTGTGCGCCGCAACATGACTCTGGCCATCAACACCGAAATCCTGGAAATCACCGCCGGCCCAGCCACCCCTTGAGGGTGGCCTGCTGAGCCTAAGAGAGAAGCCCTATGAGCGAAGCCTTGCATGGCACTGTCACCCTGGTGATCGGTGCGCGCACTTATACATTGCAGCCAACCCTTGAGGCCGCCCTGCGTATCGAAACTCGTTTCGGAGGCCTGCGTGGCGCGCTGGAGGCCATGCGCATGCTGAGCATTGCCTCCTGCGCAGATGTTCTGGTTGCCGCTGCGGGCTTGAAGCCTGAGGAGCACACGACAATCGCGCACCAGGTCTTCGAGGCCGGTGTGGCCAAAGTGTCCGCCGAGCTCACAGAGTTCCTGGCGGTGCTGATGAACCCGGTCCCGCCGAGCGTAGCTGAGCGGGGAAAGCCAGGGGCGGCCAGCACAGCGCCGTAAGGGATGGCAGCTACGTCGACTATCTGTTTGGCGTAGCCACCGGCTGGCTGGGCTGGCCGCCCGATACCGCATGGCGAACACCTATCCCCCAGATCATGCTCGCCCTCGATGCCCGGATTGACTGGATGAATCAGGGCAAAACGCAGCAGAAACCCGTTCCACAGAAGCCGAGCTCTGTCGCGGATCGCCTCAAGGCTTTCTTCCGTGGGCGCGAAGAGTAGGCCTGTCACCGCCATTGGGCGGTTCTTGTGCTTGGAGAATTAAATGGCCGACCAACAAGTCGAGGGCATGCTGGTCCAGATTGAGGCCACTACTGCTCAACTGCGCCGGGAACTGGCCCAGGCCGACAGTGTAGTCGCACGGACAACCCGGGAGATCGACAACAGCCTGGGGCGCGTGGACGATGCTTTCGACAGGACCGCCCAGAACGCCCAGCGTGCCGGGGGATTGATTCGTGGTGCGTTTGCCGCGGTCGCTGGCGCCGGCCTTGTTGGAAGCATCATCCAGCAGGTGGATTCTTACGGGCAGATAGCCGACCGCCTGAAGATGGCGACCAGCAGCTCCGAGGAGTACAACGAGGTTCAGCAGCATCTGTTGCGCACCGCGCAAGAGACCTACCGGCCCCTTTCCGAGGCCCAAGAGCTTTACATCCGCACCGCGGATGTTATGCGCTCGCTTGGGTTTGATACCCAAAAAACGCTCGACATTACCGACAGCTTTAGCTTCCTGCTGGTGACCAACGCCGCCTCAGCTGACAAAGCCTCATCGGCCCTTGGCGCCTATTCCAAGGCACTACAGACCGGCAAGCTGGACGCTGACGGCTGGGTCTCCATCCAGGAGGCGATGCCGACAATCGTTAACGCCATCTCCAGCTCAACAGGAAAGAGCGCCGAGGAGATCCGCAAGCTGGGTATCCAGGGCAAGCTGTCGCTGGACGACATCAACACCGGCCTGTTGCGCACGGTCGAGGTGAACCGCAAGGCCGCCGCCGATATGTCGGTCAGCGTTCAGGATGCCCTGGTTAACATCCAAAACGCGCTGACTGATCTGTTCGGGCGTATGGAAGAAAGCACGGGCGTTGTCGGCGGTCTGGCCAGTGCGATCAGCGTGATCGGCGATAACATCGGTACTGTTGCTGCTGTGATGGCCGGCGCCGGGGTTTCGGCGCTGACGGTTTATACGGCGCGCGGCGCCCTGGCGATCAAGACTGCGCTTGCCGATCGTGCTGCTCGCATCGCTCAGGCGCAGGCTGTTCTTCAGGCCGCCATTGCTGATCAGCGCAAGGCTGAGACGGTCACCATTCTGGCCGCTCGCGAAGCTGCAGCGGCTCGCGGCACGGCCGTACAGACGCAGATGTCGATCCAGCTGGCTCAGGCCCGGACGCGGGAGGCGGCGGCGACCACTGCTGTTGCCACGGCGCAGACAGGCTTGCGCGCTGCTTCGGCTGGCCTGCTTGGGGTGATGGGCGGGCCGATGGGCTTGGCGCTTTTGGCCGGCACAGCTGCTGCTTCCTTCTTGCTGATGCGGGATAACGCCGACCAAGCCGGGGTGAGCCTCGAAGACCTACAAAAGCCAGTACAGCAACTGCGAGAGGAGTTCCAAAAACTCAACCGGGACCAGCGTGAAGCCTCCCTGGTGAAATGGCAGCAAGAGCAAATCGGCGCCGCGGATAAGGTGAGGGATGCTTACGGCGACCTTGCCCAGTCCATTCGCTCGGCGGTGATCACTGCGCCGGCCAGGGACTCCGGCGGCAAGTATGGTCAGCAGTTGCGCGAGTACCAGACACTGATCGATCGGCTCAACGAGGCCAGGGTTTCGGGCTCCGACCTGGCGCCGATTCTGCGAGAGGTAGGCGAGCGCCTGCAGTTACCGCCAAACGCCGTGCAGCAATGGGTTGTCCAGGCCGGCGCCGTCAGTGATGCCGATCAGCGTTCGAACTTGATTGCAGAAACTCTGCGGGTGCTCACTGGGGTTACCCAGGAGAATACCGCAGCGACCGCTGCCAACAATGCCGCAAAGGCCGGGATGAGCTCTGCAGGGCAGACCTACCTGGAAACCCTGCAGAAGCAATTGGCCGGCCTTCAGGATAACGGCGATGCCATCAAGATCGCCAATCGCCATATTGCCGAAAATGCCGACCTGACCGAGACGGACAGAAAGGCCATTCTCTCAGTGGCCAGTGCGATCGAATCGCAAAAGAAGGCCAACAAATCCGCTACGGATAGCAGCAAGGACAGGGCGAAGGCACTCAAGGATGAGTTAAAGGCGCTCGACGCGATCATCGATAGAGCCCTGCCGGAGAAGAAGCGGCTGGAGGATTTAAGTGAAGGCGTGCAGGGCCTTCGCAAGGCTCACGCTGCCGGCAAGATCACTGCCGACGAGATGGAACTCGGCATCAAGAACCTGAACAAGGCGTATGCGGACGGCACCCTTCACAAGCGTGCTGAGCAAGAGAAGAAGCTTGCAGAGCAGCGGCGCAACAGTGCGGAGGCTTATCGCAAGGCCATGGAGGTCGTACTGCAGGTCCGTCAGGACGCGATCAACATCGATGTGGCGGGCATCGGCCAGGGTGACGATGAGCGCGAGCAAGCCTCTCGTGTGAACGCTGTGCGGCAGCGGTACGCTGAAGCTCGCCGCCAGCTTGAGGAGCAACAGGAAGACACCTCTCGTCAGCTCAGCCAGAGCGCCTACCAGCAGCGGCTGGCTGATCTGGCCGAGTTTCAGGCCCGAGAGATTCAGCAGGAGGTGGACGGCTACGAGGCTCGCTTGCGCGCCCAGGGCGACTACCGCAATGGCGCCCGGCGTGCCTGGGCCAACATCCGGGCCGATGCGGCCGACGTCGCCGGCGCAACCGAGAGCATGCTGACGACTGGGTTCGATTCTGCCCGTGACGCCTTGGCGGACTTCTCTATGACCGGCAAGGCCAACTTCCGCGACTTCACCAATAGCGTGCTTGCAGATATGGCCAGGATCGCCAGTCAGCAGGCCGCCAGCTCGCTGCTCAGCGGCTTGATCGGCATGGGGGTTTCAGCTGCTGGTTCGTACTTTGGCGGTGGCGCGACCTCTGCCGGTTCGACGCAGGCCGGATACACCGGAGTCGACTTCTCCAGCTACCAAGCCAACGGCGGCGTCTGGAACGGTGGCGTGCAAATGTTCGCCAAGGGCGGTGCATTCACGAATGGCATCGTCAGCAAGCCAACTGCTTTCGGTATGGCGGGTGGAGAGGTTGGTCTCGTTGGCGAGGCTGGCCCTGAGGCAATCATGCCCCTTGCTCGCGGCGCAGACGGCTCGCTGGGCGTCCAGATGGTCGGCGGCAGTCAGGGCGGAAGCACAGTTGTACAGGTCAGCGCCCCGATGAGCATCACCATGCAGGATCGTAGCTCTGAGGGCATGCAGCTTGATAGCGCCGCTCTGCAACAAAACGTCGATCAGCAGATGCGGGGAATGATGGATAGAGCCATTGCAGATTCCTGGCGTCCTGGTGGTGTCAGTTTTGCTCAAAGCATTAGGAGGGGTTGATGCCGATTGAAACATTTTCCTGGCCTCCCGACGACGAGGCCACCTCTGACAACAAGCTGAGGGTCAGGAAGTCGAACTTCGGCGGCGGCTATACCCAAGTCGTTGGCGACGGTCTGAACGGCGAAAGCGATAGCTGGTCGCTGACCTTCGGCGGTGTCGCCGAGGAGACGCAGCCAATTCTGGCATTCATTCGCCGGCACAAGGGCTTCAAGTCGTTCCTCTGGACCCCGCCAGGTGGCGACCTTGGTCTGTATCGCTGCGAGACCTTCGGTATCCAGCGCCGCCCCGGGAGTGTTGGCGTTGTCACTGCAACCTTTGAGAGGGCCTACCATCCATGAGTCTGATGTCGCAGATCCAGAAGCTCGAAGTCGGGTCGGAGATCATGCTATTCGAGCTGGACGGTTCCGACTACGGCGCCGACATGCTTCGATTCCACGGGCACGCGATCGCGCATACACCCGAAGAGCTGGCAGCTGCTGGCGATAATGCCGACCAGCTGCCCGCAAAGTCGATCTGGTGGCAAGGCAACGAGTACGGCGCCTGGCCCATGCAGATTGACGGCATCGAGGCGAACTCGGACGGGGCGGAGGTTCGACCGACATTGAGCGTGGGGAACGTCAACGGGCGCATTACTGCGCTCTGCTTGGCCTTCGACAACCTGCTTGAGTTCAAGCTCACGATCCGCCACACGCTTGCCCAGTTCCTCGACGCCGAGAATTTCCCCGAGGGAAACCCGGAAGCCGACCCGAACGAGGAGAGCGTAGAGATCTGGTACATCGACCAGAAAGTCTCAGAAAGCGGCACCCTGGTGTCATGGGAGCTGGCCAGCCCTGGCAACGTGGGCGGCGAGAGCATTGGCCGTCAGATGACACAGTTGTGCCACTGGGCCATGACCAATGGCTATCGGGGGCCGAACTGCGGCTACACCGGGCCTTACTTCGACTTCGACGGCAAGCCCACGGATGACCCTGTGAAGGATCAGTGCAACGGTTGCCTTGATAGCGGCTGTGTTGTGCGTTTCGGGGTCGGGAACCCCAACAGTTTCGGCGGATTCCCTGCCGTCTCGCTCATAGCCCGGAGCTGATCATGTTGAAACACATCCTATACGCCGTGCAGCAGCACGCCGCGGCGGAATATCCGCGTGAGAGCTGCGGGCTGATCCTGGCCGTGGGCCGCAAGCAGATTTACCTGCCGTGCGCGAACGTGGCCACAGAGCCGACGGAGGAGTTCCGCATCGCGCCAGAGCAATACGCCGAGGCTGAAGATCAGGGCGAGGTGATCGGCATTGTGCATTCGCATCCGGACGCTACCAGTAGGCCTTCACCTCGGGACCTGGCCATGTGTGAGGCCACCGGGCTGCCGTGGTACATCCTGTCGTGGCCTGAGGGCGACTTGCGGACGATCATGCCAACCGGTGAAACAGCACTGCTGGGGCGGCCGTTCGTGCACGGCGCCTGGGACTGCTGGCAGGTCTGCGCGGACTGGTACAGGCGCGAGTGGGGGCTGGAGTTTCCTGCCTACGCCCGTGAGGACGGGTGGTGGGAACAGGCCACCGGCCCAAGCCTGTACGAGCAGGCCTATGAGGCTGCCGGCTTCTATCGAGTCGACCAGCCACAGCACGGAGACATGATCGTCATGGCGGTAGGCCGCACTGTGCACCCTAACCATGCCGGGATCTACTTGGGCGCCGACCCAAAACTGCCCGGCGAGCAGGCCGCCCTGTACGGCCCCGGCCCGTTCATGCTGCATCACATGTACGGCAGGCCGTCCGAGATCATCATCTACGGCGGGCCCTGGCAGGCTCGCGCCCGCCTGGTGCTGCGCCATCGAGACGCTAAGTGATACATTCCGGGTTTTTCAAGGGAGAGCGCAGATGCGTATCATTGCATGGGTAGGTATGGCTCTATTGGCGGGCTGCGCAAGCGCAGGGGATACCAGAAGCAACCCGCCCTTGCTTTCGCTCCAGTCGGCGAAGCCGGCCAAGACAGTCGCGGAGTGCGTTAGGGATCGATGGCAGGACACCACTGTCTTGGGAGCGAGCATTGGGGGCGTATTGCAGACGTCTGGCGATAAATATTCTGTGTTGGCCCCAGATACTCAGGCACCACTACATATAGTGGATGTAACGCCAAAACACGGCGGATCGCTAATTCAGTACCATTTTTATCGAACCTGGCAGTCCCCACTGGATCGAGTAACCGATGCAGTGAAGGCCTGTATATGAATCGCCACATTTGACTAGAGACCACCTTCGGGTGGTTTTTTTATGGGGAGAAATCAGTGATACATACTGCAGTTGAGTATCGGCCAATGACCACCATCAAGCTGTCTGGCTCTCTTGCCCAAAAGTTCGGTCGCACCCACCGCCGACAGCTTGATAGTGGCGATACCTGGGAGGTGTTCAAGGCTTTGAAGGCCACGCTTCTTGGGTTCGAGGAGGAGATCCGGCGCCTGGCCGGTATGGGCTTGCGGTTCGCGGTATTTCGGAACCGGAAAAACGTCGGAGCCGATGAGTTTGACCGTGGCGGTGTCCGCGAACTGCGTATTGTGCCGGTGGTTGGCGGGAGCAAGCGCGGAGGACTGCTTCAAACGGTTATTGGCATCGCTATTGTTGCCCTGGCCTGGTGGAACCCCCTGGGATGGGCTGCTGGCACGGCGATGGCGGTGGGTATGGGCGGCGGGTCGATGGCGTTGGGCGGAGTGATCCAGATGCTGAGCCCTCAGCCAAAGGGCTTATCAACAAGCGCTGCATCAGAGAATAGGCCCTCCTACGCCTTCGGTAGCGCGAATAACACCACCGCCAGCGGTAACCCGGTTCCGATCTGCATCGGTGAGCGGCGGTGGGGCGGGGCGATTATCTCTGCATCGATCTACGCCGAAGACAAGGCATAGCGGCAAAAACCCTCACTTAAACGGGGAGGAACGGCCTTCCCGATTTTTAGGAGGCCTTGAATGAATACCTGGATACGCTTGTCTTTGAATCTGATTCCACTGCTGCTTCAACTGGCGAACAGCATCATCAAATTGTACCTGAGCCATCATGGCTACTGACCAAACCGCCTTAGGGCGGTTTTTTTATGCCTGGAGGAAAGATGGACGTCGAGATCCGCGGCGCCAAAGGTGGCGAGAAGAAGCCCAAAGCGCCCTACGAGGCACCCGACAGCCTACGGTCCACCAACATCGCCAAGATCCTGCTGGCAGTGGGTGAGGGCGAGTTTGACGGTACTCCGACCGACCGAGATATCTTCCTGGATAACACGCCGATCAGGGATGCAAGCGGCAACGTGAATCTCCCTGGCGTGAAATGGGAGTGGCGCCGCGGCACTGTCGAGCAGGAGTACATTCAGGGCATCCCTGCCATCGAGAGCGAAAAGTCGGTGGGCGTAGAGCTGCGCAGTGACGCTCCATGGACACGGGTTCTGAGCAACACCCAGCTATCCGCCGTGCGTCTGCGTTTCACCTGGCCCCGCTTGTTGCAGCAGAACCCTACAAACGGCGACACGACCGGGTACACCATTGAGTACGCCATTGACATCGCCACCGACGGAGGGGCATTCGTCGAAGCGCACCGAAACGCAGTCAGCGGCAAGAACAGCAGCGGCTATCAGCGGTCTGTCCGGGTCGATCTGCCCGCTGCAACATCGGGCTGGACGCTTCGAGTTCGCCGCCTTACTCCGAACGCCAATACAGGCACCATCGCCGACACGATGACCATCGCTGCTTATGCCGAGATCATCGATCAGAAGCTGCGCTACCCGAACACCGCTCTGCTCTACATCGAGTTCGATGCGGAGCAGTTCCAGAACATTCCGTCTGTGACCGTCAAGACCAAGGCCAGACGATGGCCGGTGCCGAGCAACTACGACCCGATCGGCCGCACCTACAGCGGCGCCTGGGACGGCACGTTCAAGCAGGCCTGGACCAACAACCCGGCGTTTGTGATGTACGGTCTGTGCGTCGAAGATCGCTTTGGCCTGGGAAAGCGGATCAAGCCTTGGATGGTCGACAAGTGGGAGATGTACCGTATCGCTCAATACTGCGACCAACTGGTGCCTGATGGCGTGGGCGGCCAGGAGCCGCGCTTTCTCTGTGACATGAACCTTCAGGCCAAGGCCGAGGCATGGACGCTGCTGCGCGACCTGTCGGCGATCTACCGGGGGATGGTCTATTGGGCGCAAGGCTCTCTGTTCATGCAGGCCGACATGCCCCGAGCGCAGGACTTCGACTACATCTTCACCCGGGCCAATGTCATCGACGGCGAATTCACCTACGGCGGCGCCGAGCGCAGCACGCACTACAGCCGCGCCCTGGTCAGCTACGACAACCCGGCGAACAACTACGATACCGATGTGATCCCGGTCACCGACTTGGCGATGCAGCGCCGCTACCAGGATCGGCCCATCGAGATTTCGGCCATCGGGTGCACTAGGGCCAGTGAAGCCCAGCGCCGCGGGAAGTGGGCGCTGCTGAGCAACAATCAGGATCGCACCGTCACGTTCAAGACCGGCATGGAGGGGCGCATTCCTCTTCCTGGGCACATTATCCCGGTGGCTGATGACCTGCTATCTGGTCGACCAACCGGGGGGCGCATCGCCGCCGCGGCCGGTAAGGTCGTGACCTTGGACCGTGATACCCAGGTCAAGGCTGGCGACCGCCTGATCATCAATCTGCCAAATGGTAGTGCCCAAGGCAGGACCGTTGAGGCTGTGGCGGGCCGCGCCGTAACGGTGACTACGCCATACAGCGTGCAGCCTGAACCGGAGATGCAGTGGGCGATCGATGCCGATGACCTGGCGGTCCAGCTGTTCCGCGTGCTTAAGACCTCGCGCACTGCCGAGGGCGAATACGAGATCACAGCGCTGGAGTTCAACCCCAGCAAGTTTCCGGCAATCGACACGGGGGCTAAGCTTGAGGAGCGTCCGATCAGCGTCATTCCCGTGACGACCGTACCAGCTCCGGCGAGCGTGACTCTCACATCCGACTACTCGATCGCCCAGGGGCTAGCCGTCAGCACGATGACGATTGCCTGGCCCGCGGTAGAAGGGGCCGTGGCTTACGACGTGGAATGGCGCAAGGACAGCGGCAACTGGATCAAACTGCAGCGCACTGGCTCGACCAGCGTTGATGTCACTGGCATCTATGCCGGCGCATACCTTGCCCGCGTCCGCGCCGTCAGCGCCTTCGATATCTCGTCGATTTGGAAGAGCTCGAACCTGACCCAGCTCAACGGCAAGGAAGGGCTTCCGCCGGCGGTGTCGTTCCTGACGGCCACAAGCGAGCTGTTCGGCATTGGCTTGAAGTGGGGTTTCCCATCAGGCGCAGAGGATACCCAGCGGACCGAGATCTGGTATGGCCCAGGAAACAGCCTGGAGTCAGCGATCAAGCTTGCGGATCTGGCGTACCCGCAAAGCGATTACCGCATGCAGGAACTGAAGGCTGGAGCCACGCTGTTCTTCTGGGCGCGTCTGGTGGATCGGACCGGCAACATCGGCCCCTTCTATCCAGTCGTAAACGGAGTGATGGGCCAGGCCAGCGCTGATGCTGGCCCGATCCTCGACCTGCTCGCGGGAAAGGTCGGAAAAACAGAGCTGGGCAAGGATCTGCTGAGCGAGCTGGACGGCCTGCAGGACCAGATCGATGCTCTCGATGGGCTGAAGGGCTACGACCCGGCAGCGGCCTACCTGAAGGGGCAGATGGTCGTTGAGGATGGGCGCATCTACCAGGCGATCAAAGATGTGCCTGCCAACAACCCGCCACCGGCCCCGGCCTTTTGGTCTGATGTTGGCCAGTCGGTTGAAACGGCCAATGGGCTTGCCCAGCAGGTGGCCACCAACACCGCAGATATCACGGAGCTTGACGGCGCAGTCACGGCCCAAGCCAGCGCGACTAGCGCTCTGCGGGCCTCCTGGCGTGAGGATGATGGCTCAGGCGATCTGGCCGACGCGATTAAAGGTTGGAACAACACCGCGGCCATCGTCACCGAGGAGAAGGTTCGGGCAACGGAGATCGAGGCCGAAGCCAAGCGGACGACCAAGCTACAGGCTGCGGTCGGCGAGAACGTCGCAGCGATTCAGGAAACGTCCTCGGCCTTGGCCAACACCACCGGCAAGCTTGAAACGCTATGGTCGGTGAAGATGGATACCACTGCCGGCGGCCAGAAGTACGCCGCATCGTTTGGCCTGGGCCTGCAAGTTGATCCGTCCGGTGTGTCTTCGCAGTTCGTTGTGCGCGCTGACACTTTCATGTTGCTGAACCTGGCCAACGGCACCCCTGTGTCGCCGTTCTCTGTAAGTGGTGGGCAGACGTTTATCCGGTCGGCATTCATTCAGGATGGATCGATCAGCATGCTCAAGATCGGCCAATACCTGCAGTCGGATGATTATGTCCAAGGCGTGCAAGGGTGGCGCCTAGATAAGGCGGGAAACATTGAGTTCAACGGGCCCGCACCAGGCGGAGGCCGGCTGACCATGACAAACCGGGCGGTGAAGGTCTACGACCAAAACAACGTCAAACGAGTACAACTTGGAGACCTTAGTGCATGAGTTTCGGACTACGGATGTGGGGGGCTGACGGAAAGTTGCAGTTCGATACAGATACAGTGACATGGCGAGTTGCTCTTTCGCTTGTGGTTTCATTCGACGGATCCCCACCCACTACCCGTCAATACTCAGTGCCAGGGTGTAACCCTAGCAACTCAACCGCTTTCTGCTTGCCACTATCTAATGTCGTTAACACCGATTTAAGGAATCTCCAACTGGAGGCGCAGATGGGAACGGATATTGTTTATGTCCGAAACTTTTTAGGAGGTTTTAGCGGAAGCAGCACTATATCTTGGGCGACGATGAGGCTGATGGTTATGAGGTGGAAGTGATGGCTGGTTTTGGTCTGTCTGTTATCAATGACGCTGGTACAGTAGTTATTGATAGTGAGTTTTCAAGGTTGTGTGTGTTTTATCATGGTCCTTACAGTAGTCCAGGGCAGCTGGTTAATATTTACTTTGAGCAGGCCGTGAAAACCCAGGAGCCCCCACTGATATTTGTTCGCCCCAATAACAACGGAGCCACCGCTACCTTTGGTACGGGGTACCTTGGAGGGCCTGGTAACTGGGTTGGCGTCACGATTTATGGGAATGGCACAAGTGGAATGGTATTTGTCGCAGCTTTTGACGCCTCACCCGTTAGTGACTTTGGCATGCGCCTTTGGGACGGGGCTGGAGAGTTGGTTTTTGACTCTGGAACTCCTGCTGCATCATTCACCAGAGTTATCCCGAACTGGACGTATACCCACACGACAAAAGACGTCCAGGGTTATTATCTAAATTGGTATGCGATTCCAATTCAGTACGATCTTGGTGATTACTTTCTCTCTAATAACCTAAGAATGTCGATGATGGCTGGTAACAATACAGCCAGGGTTGTCGCTGCTTATTACGATTTTCCAGTAGGTGTTATTCGTCTGAGGCTCACGGCCTTGCAGAATCCTTTTTATATGTTGTTGCCTGGAATATTTGGAAAGGTTAACGCCTGATTAATTGTTAGGAAGTCATTCCGCCAAGAGCGGGTTTTTTATTGCCTGGAGAAAACCATATGGCTTGGCTTAGAGCCGGAACAGTGGCCGTGACAAATGGCTCAACAACGGTCACCGGAACCAACACCGGGTTTGCTGCGAACACCCGCGTTGGTGATGCTTTCATCGGTCCCGATGGTCGCCAGTACGAGCTGCAGAACGTTGCAAGCGACACAGTGATATCGATCCTGCCGGCGTACCTGGGGCCGACGGCATCCGGGCAGCCTTACGCTGTGATGCCTGTGCAGGGCTACCAGAAGCTGCTGGCCGATCTTGTACGTGACTGGACGAACCAATATGGCGTGAAGATGGCGGCGCTGGGGTCGACTGCCAACTACGATGTGTTGCCAGTTGAGAAAGGTGGGACAGGCGGGACTGATCAGGCAAGTGGCAGAGTTGGCCTTGGGCTCGGAGCCGTTGCTACTGACGATGTACTTACAATTGAGAAAGGTGGTACATCCAGTACATCACCTTCGGCAGCTAGAGCGGCTCTTGGGTTGGGAACGGCAGCAGTTACTGATGTGACATCAAGCAGTGTTGATGAGACGCTTGGTCGCGTGTTGAGGGTCGGCGACTTCGGTGTCGGCGCGATCTCGTCGCCATACCTGCCCCGCATTTCAGACTCCGTAGTGGGTGGAACGTACCGCTTCGATCCTGAGTCCGCCGGCATCCCAACGGTCGGATACGGCTCAGTACACGTGGGGTCATACGATAAACCGACGAAAAATTTTACAAAAATCGTCGTTTATATGAACACGCCTAAAGCGTATTTAATGGGCTCCATTAACGGATCAGCCTATACGCCTGCTGAGTTTTACACTACCGCAAACACCACTAGAGGCTCGGGCGGGGCGCTATCCGCAGCATCACCTATCGTACGGATCGCCAATGTTTCACAAAGCAAGCGCCTTGACTTGTTCGAACAGACATTTGAAGCCGCCGGGGAGTGGGGCGCAGCAAATGATGAGGCTCTCGGCGTCATTGTTGAGCGCGCTGCCGTTGGCGTTTACGTCATTACTGGAAGCCAGGGGCTGGCCCTCGAAGGATGGCGCGTTCTTGATCCATGCTCGCCAGATGGTGGCAGGGCACTCGGAATCACTGAAAGTGAGCAGGACGACCAGGGAGCTGTGACTGTGCGTCTTTTCAAGCAGCGCTGGACCCTCGACGACGACGGCGAGATGCATCTCGGGAAAGGTGCTCCGCTTGATGTACCGCTCAACAGCTGGATCGACGTGCGCTTGCAGATGCCCTCCATCACTGAGACGCTTCCGACCTGATCTGCAACACCTAACCAAGCCCGCCGAGTGCGGGTTTTTTATTGCCTGGAGAAAACACAATGCCGATCACCGAGCAGCAGCTGCTGCAGATCCTCCCCCAAGCCCGCCAAGTAGCGGGCTTTTTTGTGCCTGGAGTTTGACCATGACTATTCAGAACGCCCGCGGCGTCCGCAACCGCAACCCGGGAAACATCGACTACAACCCCCGCAACGACTGGCAAGGCCAACTCGGCAAGGAGCCGAACGGCCGGTTCGCTGTCTTCGACACTGCCGAGAACGGTATCCGGGCCCTGGGCAGGCTGCTGCTCAACTACCGCGGCAAGGATGGCATGCCCGGGGTCGGCGGCCCAGGCATCGACACCCCTCGCGAGTTCATCACCCGCTGGGCGCCTGGGAACGAGAACGACACCGAGGCCTACATCGCCGCAATCGCTAAGCGCCTGGGCGTGAAGGCGAACGATGCGATCGACATCAAGAACCCGGCGACCCTGCGCGCCGTGATGCTCGGGATCATCGTGCATGAGAACGGCGGCAACCCTTACCCGGATGCCGTGTTCGAGGAAGGCCTGCGCAGGGCCTTGAAGTGAGCGCCGGCGCCTGGCGGGCGGTTGGCATTCTGCTGGCCGTCGTCCTGGTGTTGGCCGCCGGTGCCGTCCTGGGAGCCTGGATGACCTCCAGGCATTACCGGCCGCAGCTCGACACTGCCCTGGACGATCTGGCCGCGGCAAAGGCTGGCCGCAACAACCTGGAAGCCCTGGCGGGTGAGCAGGGCCGGAAGCTGGGCGACTTGGTGCTGGCCGGCGAGGAAAGGGAGCGCCGCGCCGCCCAGGCCCAGGCTGATGCCAAGGAGCTGGCCCAGCACGACTACTCCGTGGCGAATCGTCTCCTGCAGGAACGTACCGGCGGTGACCCGGCGCCGGCCGCGGAATTGATCATTGATCAGGAGTTGGGGTTATGAAGTGGTTGCTGCTGGGAATTGTGGTTGCGCTGGCGGGGTGTGCAGCCCGGGAGCCCGAAGTGCGCACTGTGCGGGTTGAGGTGCCAGTGCAAGTGCCCTGCAGGGCGCCGATGGTACCCGTGCCGGCCTGGGCCACGAACAGCCTCAAGAAGACCGATAGCTTGGAACTGAAGGTGCGGGCGCTGCTGGCAGAGCGCCGGCAGCGGATTGGGTATGAGCGGGTGCTGGTTGCGGCAGTCGCAGCTTGCCAGTGATCAGCAGATGCTGATCAACGCGGAGCCAGGGGAGTGACTTGTGAGCAGGCCTATGATGGAGTTGCCAAGGGCCATAACTATCGGCCCTTGCTGGGCCTTGGTATCTGTCTGCGTAGATCTTCGTTTGTGCGCCGCAGGAACTCACTCGATGACTCAAGCTCTATGACCCTGTTTCTGTGCTGTGTAGCTTCAGCTGCCTTGCTGCGCAACCGGATCAGTGCTTCTTCTTGATCGTGCATAGCCCTGGAATGCAGGTCGACAAGCTTATAGATGTTTTCCCGAGCCGTACGAAGTTGCTGGTTTAGGTCTTGGATCTCGTTCTCGAGCAGCGCAATGTGCTGCTGCAACATTTCTTCAGTCGTAGGGATTCCCAGCCAGTCGGCTGTGTCTTCGATGTCAGGGTGCATGGTACTGCCTCAAATCCAGTGCTGTATGTGCATACAGTAAATGAGGCCTGGTCATGACGCGATTTGCGCCGACGAACTGTAGGGTGGAAGGAGGTGGTGCTGGTTCGGCAGAACGCCGGGGGAAGGGATAGTACTGTAGGAATATACAACGCTAAGTTGTTGATTCTTATGAAAGGTATTGCGTGTTTTTTGAGTGGCTAATATTTTAGGTTTTTTCTTTTAAATCATAAGCTTGAGCGTGTTTCGTGATCACCTTGACATGGTGGGGGTCGTTGGTTCGAGTCCAATCGCGCCTACCAAACAAAATCCGCTCTGCTGGGCGGTCTAGAAGGGGTTCACCGAAAGGTGAGCCCCTTTTTTGTTTCTGGCCATTTTGATGGCTTTGCACGATCCGCCAAGAAGCCCACTGGCATTGCAGCGCTCGCTGCGATCTTGGCCAGTGATCAGTCGGGGCGGATGTGCTCCTGCCAATGTTCAAACAGCGCCTCGATATTGCACTGGTCATCAGTGGCATCACTGCTTTCAACTGCTCGCTGCTCCAGTTCCACCACTGCATTTCCACAAGCATCTCGATACGCCGATCATCGAAGCGCTTGCGAATCGTCTTGGCGGGGTTACCGCCGATGATTGCGTAGGGTTCCACGTCCCGTGTCACCAGGGCTCGAGTGCCTATCACGGCACTATCGCCGATCCTGATGCCCGGCATGACAATGGCTTCGGAACCGATCCGGACGTCATTGCCGATCACCGTGTCGCCTGCGGCTTGATATCCATTCTGCGCGGCCGCGAAGGCCGGTTCCTCGGGCATCCAGTAGAGCGCAACGGTGCTGATCCACTCGCTTCTATGCCCCTGGTTGCCGGCCATGATGAATGCGGCTCCCGAGCCGATTGAGCAGAAAGAGCCGATTATCAGCTTGTCCGCGCCTTACGCGTGGGGCAGGTAGCGCGCGCACTCATCGAAACTATGGCCGTGGTAGTAGCCTGAGTAGTAGCTGAAACGACCTACCCGAATATTCGGGTGGGTGACTTGCCGATCAAGCGTGATGCCCTTGAAGGGGCTATCGAAGTAGTTGTTCATCGGGACTCTGCTCCATGTCTTCAGCGCCCTCTGCATTTGCCGCATCGGTCACCGGTTCAAGATCTTTTACGTATTGCCCTCTGTAGCCACCAACCTGGTTCGGGGAGCCGTCGTGGCGATCGGCTTCCCGTACCAGGGCGGGTCAGTCCAGAGGGGTGAAGGCGCTGCCGCTGAAGGTGCGCACGGCATTGCCCCGTTCAATCCGGTGATGGGCGTCACGACGTTGCAAGCGCAGTTCCTGTACGGACTGCTCTTGCCGATCGGCAAGCCGTTGCTGGATCAGTAGACGAGCCAGGCGCTTGTTATCGTGCTGGCTGCGTTCGGACTGCACCTTGACGCTGATACCGGTCGCTACATGGGTGGCACGTACCGCGGAGTCGGTCTTGTTCACGTGCTGCCCGCCGGGGCCGGAAGCGCGCATGGCCTCGAAGCGGATCTCGCCGCTTTCGGCTTCTTCAGGGGCGCTGAATGGCTGGCCGGCGAAATACCAGTTCTTGCGTCGATGTGCGGGCCGCAGAGGGCTTTTGCAGATCCACAGCAGGGTGCCTGTCCAGCGTCGAGCCAGGTTTGCGGCGTGCTCGCCATCCAGGCTGACCAGCACCGAGCGATGGGCGTCGCGAGCCTGGCTGGCAACCTGCTCGATGATGCCGAGGCGCACGTTCTGCGCTTCGGCTTCGTGATGCAGGCGGCGTAATGCGTGGGTTACTGCCAATTCGCATTCGGCAGGCCCTTGGGCGGAGGACAGCTGTAGCAACATCATCAGCAGCACCCCCGGCGTTTGTAGGTCAGTACCGGTTTGAGTCGGGCGATGATCTTCACCAGGCCGGCGTCGCGCAGGCTGCCCACCACGCTGTCGATGCTCTTGTAGGCTTCGGGAGCCTCTTCGTACATCAGGCCGCGGTCCTCGCAGATCACTCGGCTGCCCAGTTGGGTGCGCTTGAGTTGATCGAAGCTGAAGCGCGTTGCCAGCCGGCCCTTGCAGTCGCTGCGCAGCCACTTGCGCCCGGCGCCGTGCGCCAGGGAGTAGAGGCTGAACGATTGGGGGAGCGGTTGTACCAGGTAGCTGTAGTCGCCACGAGAGCCGGGAATCACCACCGGCCCCTGGTCCGATGGTGTGGCGCCCTTGCGATGCAGCCAGCCCGATACGCCGTCGACCTGCGCCGCGGATACCAGGTTGTGATTGATGTCCAGCAGCGGCTGGCCCTTGGCCCGCAGATTGTGCAGCAGGCGTTCGGCGATCAGCCGTCGATTGGCCTCGGCAAAGCGCAAGGCCTGGTCGTGCTGCTCCAGGTACTGGGCGCCGGCGGTGCTGGTCATCAACAGGCTGTTGTGGCCGTGTTGGTCGATGTGGCTGCGCAAAATGGCCTCTCCCAGGCCTCGGGAGCCGCTGTGCACCAGCAGCAGCAAGGCTTTCGGGTCCAGTGCCAGCGCTTGCAGGGCGTCGGCGTCATGGATTTGATCGAGTTGTTGCAGTTCGGCGAAGTGGTTGCCGCCGCCGATGGTACCCAGCGAGTGCTCATGACCGCTGACGGGCAATGCCAGTTGCGCGCGTTGTTCATCCCACTGCTCATCCAGGGGCAGGTCGATATTGCCGATTTTCTTTTCCAGCTTGTCGAGGTTGAGGCGAGTGCTGGAGAGGTCGGTTTGCCACAGCGCCATGCCGCAGCCGATGTCGTTGCCCACCAGCGCCGGGTAGGCCACTTCGGTGGAAAAAAATGCTGCGCCCACCGGATAGCCCCGGCCTGGATGCAGGTCGGGCATGCCGACGACCTGGCGCATGCCGGGCAGTTGTGCGGTGGTGTGCAGTTGCTGGAGCGCTTTGTCTTCGATCCAGGTGGTGTCGGAGGCGATCAGAGAGACGCCGTTCGACAAATGACGGATGCAAGTGTCCATGTCCAATTCCTGATTGGAAAAAATATTCAGGTAGTGGCAGGATGAAGCGGGGGTTAAGCGAAGGCGCTAGCGGGTAGCGGTTGCAGCGTTTAAACCAGGCACGTCCTGCAAGGGGTGATCAGCTGTTGCATGGTGGATCTCCTTGGCAAAAGTGTGGAAAGGGCGCGCAGGTTAATCTTTTGCCTGGGGGCTGGCAATGGTGTGGGCAAACAAAGTGCACCTTCTGCGGCCGCTACGGTCGTAAAACCATCACCTTGTTGAATGAGGATGGTTATGCAGACCTTTGGTGAGCGCTTGAAAGAACAGCGCAAGGCGTTGGGGCTCTCCCAGCAGGAGTTCGGTGCCATTGGCGGCGTTGAAGCCAACGCCCAGGGCCGTTACGAGAGCGGTGAGCGGGTGCCCAAATCGGATTACCTGATGGCCATCGGGCGCCATGGCGTTGACCTGCTTTATGTGTTGACCGGCGAGCGCTCGCGCTTGTCCGAGGGCAGCCTGAGCCTGGATGAAAGCACCATTATTCAGAACTACCGCCACCTCGGAGATGAGGACCAGGAGGCGATCGCCCAGCTGGCGTCCTCCCTGGCGGAGTGCTGAGTGGGCGCGGGGGAGTTTTTCTGCTGTTCGCGCGCCTTTTTAACGCGGCCTGAGCGATACTCTCGCGTTTTCAGGACGAGGAGGCAGCATGCGGGTTTTGATGGCGGTAATGGTGGCGGCGCTATTGGCTGGCTGTGCGAGCTCTACCATGGATGAAGCTCGGGCCCGAACGCCCAACAAAACCCTGGCCTCGTCCAAGGCCGATCAACTGGTAGCGCAATGTGTGCAGTTCGCCTGGCAGGACGAGTCGGTCTTTGGTGTCGATGCCGCTGCCTATCTGCAACCGGGCAAGGCTGGGGGGTACACCGTTTATACCCGTTCCGCCGAGACCTTTGTCGATATCAAGGCCGAGGCCGCGACAACCACCGTCCACTTTTATGCGGTTGCAGACAGCTATGTCTCGAAGCGCCGCCTGGCGGCGCTAGCGACCTGCCTGTAACGCAGAGGATAGTCACTGGCGTTGGCATTTGACGTTATCAGCTACAAACCCGGCATCGGCCGGGTTTTTTCATTTCTGGGGAAGGGTTTCCAGCTGGTCAGGCCAACTGTTATCGGCGATCTGTGGAAACACCCAATAAGCCTGTAGCAAAGCGTGTAATACATTGCCTCTTCAAACTGTCAGTTGAAATAAGGAAGTCCAGGGATTAAGGGGGCTGGGGCGGACTTTTGTAAATTGTCCTGAATGGTTAGTTTTTGTGGTGATGAAAAAAGCAGGGAAAAGTGCGCTAAGTTGAGGGTGCTCAATAAGGAGCAGTAGTTAATTAATCAATGGAGTGAAAGATATGAATAAGCCACAGGCTCAACTAAAACATGGTCGTGTTGTTTCTCCGTCCAGCCGCGGTGCGGTCGCGGTGGAACTGGGGCTGCTGGGAACCTGGCAGGTCAACGAGATGGAGGGCGGGAAAAACTTTCCGGCCCTCGCCGCCGGTCCTTTTCCCAAGCCTTACGACAGCGATGTGGCCAGTGTTGCGCCACCCGCCGATGGTCATATTCTCAGTGGCGGCAAGGTTGATGAGCGCGATTGCATCAACTTCACCAATGAAGAAATGTCGAAAAAGATCAACCGGCCCTTCACTTGGCCGCTGGTGAACGTGAACCCGGGCCAGGTGTTCCAGGTGCAGTGGGAATACACCGCCCCCCACGTTACCCGGGGCTATAACTGGTTCATCACCAAGGACGGCTGGAACCCGAAACAACGCATCAGTCGTGCCCAGCTTGAACCCCAGGCTTTTTATCAGGACTTCTACACCGAAGTGCCATTCGACAAGTTCGGTTCGGTACTGAAAGCCAAGACTCATCATGAAGTTGTGCTGCCCAAAAATAAAAAGGGCCACCATGTTGTAGTGCTGGTGTGGATTGTTGCCAATACCGGCAATGGCTTTTATCAGGCTTTCGATCTGGACTTTAAATAAGTTTCAGGTAGTTAACATTTTCTGACAGTTCTGAAGGATTAGAACGTGGATAAGATCGATTTTGCATTAATCAAGAGTCAGGCCGCAGATGCTGCTTCTCTGATGCCGAGCATTGCCGGCAAGAAGGTGCTCATGGGCTTCTGGCACAACTGGGCCGCCGGTCACAGCGACGGCTACCAGCAGGGGCAATTCGCCAACCTGGATCTGGTGGACGTGCCCAAGGAATACAACGTGGTTGCAGTGGCCTTCATGAAGGGCAACGGTATTCCCACCTTCAAGCCCTACAACCTTTCGGACGCCGAGTTCCGGCGCCAGGTGGGCGTGCTCAACAGCCAGGGCCGGGCGGTATTGATCTCCTTGGGCGGCGCCGATGCCCATATCGAATTGCACAAGGGCAACGAACAGCCCCTGGCCAACGAAATCATCCGTCTGGTGGAAACCTACGGCTTCGATGGCCTGGATATCGACCTGGAGCAGAGCGCCATCGACTTTGCCGACAACAAGAGTGTGCTGCCTGCCGCCTTGAAGCTGGTGAAGGATCATTACGCCGGCCAGGGCAAGCACTTCATCATCAGCATGGCGCCTGAGTTTCCCTACCTGACCAGCAATGGCAAGTACGTGGCCTACCTACAGGCCCTGGAAGGCTATTACGACTTTGTCGCGCCGCAGTTCTATAACCAGGGAGGCGACGGGCTCTGGGTGCAGGAGGCCAATGGTGGGCAGGGCGCCTGGATCGCCCAGAACAATGACGCGATGAAAGAGGATTTCCTCTACTACCTGAGCGAAAGCCTGGCCTCCGGTACCCGCGGTTTCACCCGCATTGCCGCGGACAAGCTGGTGATAGGTCTACCAAGCAATGTCGATGCTGCGGCCACCGGCTATGTGATCGACCCGTCGGCGGTGAGCAATGCGTTCAAGCGCTTGCAGGGCGCCGGTCACGCCATCAAGGGGTTGATGACCTGGTCGGTGAACTGGGATGCCGGCGTCAGTCGGCAGGGCGTGCCCTACAACTGGGAGTTTCGTCATCGCTATGCGCCGCTGATCCATGGCGATGGCGGTGAGCCGGAGCGCCCAGGTGCACCTGGAAACCTGATGGTACTGGGCACCAGTCGCAGCAGCGTCAACCTGAGTTGGGGCGTTTCCGGTAGTGTGCGGCCGGTGGAGTTCTACACCTTGTACCGCGACGGCAATGCGGTCGCTCGCACCCCCTCTCCGGGCTTCGAGGATCAGGGGCTGAGTGCGGACACCCAATACAGCTATTTTGTGACCGCTACCGACACTCAGGGCCAGGAGTCGCTCCCCAGTCGCAGTGTGAGTGCCAGGACCGCAGGCGGTGCGGTCGATCCGAGCTTTCCCGAGTGGCGCACCAGCCAGCACTACCTCAGGGAGGATGGAGTGACTTACGAAGGCAATCGTTACCTGTGCCTTCAGGAGCACACCTCCAACCCGGGCTGGACGCCATCCGTAGCGTTCACCCTGTGGAGCAAGGTGCTGCAGGAGCGTCATGGCTGAGTTGTGACGGCCATTGCTGAAGTTGAGTGGCCAGGCGGTTCTCGCGGAAGTTGTCGATCCGTGCGAGCCGCCTTTTTCGTTTCCGCTGGCCGGCAACTGCCCGGGTTATGAGCTATTACTGAGCTGCCCGGATGTGTCGATCAATCAAGCGGAGATGGGCTCGATGTTGCAGCAATGGTTGTGGGCGGCTGTGCATTTGCTGGCGTTTGCCAGTGCCTTTGCCGGGGTGCTGGCGCGCGCTTCGGCATTGCGTCGCCTGAGCGGCGGCGCTGCGGCGCCCGGGCAGGTGTTGCGGGCCGACAATGTTTGGGGGTTGATGGCCGCGGTGTTGTTGATCACCGGGTTGTTGCGGGCTTTTGGCGGTTATGGCAAGGGTACAGAGTATTACCTGCACCAGCCGCTGTTCCACCTGAAGATGACGCTGTTCGTGATCATCCTGTTGCTGGAGATCCTGCCGATGCTGACCTTGATCCGCTGGCGCATGGCCCTGGGGCGAGGGGTGGCGCCACAGATCGGGCGGGCGCTGCTGTTCGCCCGTATCAGCGATGTGCAGGCCCTGCTCATGGTGTTGATGGTCATCGCCGCCAGCGGCATGGCGCGTGGGGTGACCTGGGCTCAGTTGTAATCATTGGTAAGCGGGGCTGCACTGCGTGGCTGCTTGAGAGTAGGCTCGCGGCTCTATCAATGAGCAATGGAAGCCTTCGATGTTTCAAATGAATGACCTGGTGCCGGAGATGCTGGTCACCGACCTGCAGCGCAGTCTGGCCTTCTACTGCGATCTTCTGGGCTTCAAGGTGGAGTATCAGCGGCCGGAACACTTCTTTGCCTTCCTCTCCCTCAATGGTGCCCAACTGATGCTGGAGCAGGATGACCAGCAGGAATCGGAGTGGCGCGTGGGGCCCTTGCAGGCTCCATTTGGCCGCGGCATGAACCTGTCCATCGAGTGCCCGGACATTCGCCAGTTGGCAGCCGCCCTGGCTCGGGCGGGCATTGCCTTGCGTCGAGAGATTCAGGAGTGCTGGTACCGTCACGACGAATTGCTGCACGGCGAGTTGAACCTGCTGGTACTCGACCCGGATGGTTACCTGCTGCGCTTTACCCAGGACCTGGGCTTCAAGCCTGTGGAGCCTGCAGCGGGCGCCTGACCGCCGCACCGGTGCGCCGCCTGCAATGCAGCGGCGGCGTGTGTCGGGAATCAACGGTCGGGCTCGCTATCGCGAAAGGGCGATAATCAGTGGTTGACGACAGTCTGATGGGCGGGAATCTGCTGTGGCTGCAACTGGGCGAGGGTGTGCGGGCCGTCTGCGGGGAAAAGCTCAAGGCAAACAAGACAGGCGCTGCGCCAGCCGTTGTGCGCGGGCAAAAGGCTGGTGCTCATGCTGTTCAGGGGGGTTCGCGTTTGTCCGGAGCGGTCAGGCCTGCCTGAATGCGTTGATAGATTTCTTCACGGTGTACCGCGACGTCTTTTGGCGCGTTGATACCAATGCGCACTTGCTGGCCGCTGACGCCGAGAATGGTGATCGTAATGTCGTCACCGATGTTTATGCTTTCACCGACTTTGCGGGTGAGTATCAGCATGATCTTCTCCTTGATAGCTTTGTAGGGCACCAGATTCAAACAGTGCAGAGGTCGGTCTTAGGTATAGATTAGTGCGAAGTTCCACTGAGTGGGTGCCTCTTTCTGACGCGCAGAAGATCTATTAATTCCCAAGGCGCAACTATACATAGGCAATAAATATCATTCTTCCTGTTTCGGTCCGATTTTGTGACGAGGTCTCTCGGGTCATGAGTGCTAAAATCGCCACCTCAGACTTTCTAGGGGTTAGGTTGTGCGCACAGTAGCGATGATGATGGCGGTATTGGCGTTGGCCGGTTGTGGGGAAGGCAAGCGGGTCGAAGCGAACAAGAGCACGGCGGTGGCAGTACAGACCCAGCCGGCCTCGACCGAGCCGCAATGGGATGTGCTGGTGGGCAGCCCGCTCCCCCTGGCGGTGAGTGACCTGACCGGCTGGCTGATCGAGCACGGGGTGATTTCCAATGTGGTGACCGTGGACGGCAAGCGTCTGGTCGTGGTCGGTCCGTTTGCTTCCCAGGCCGAGGCCGAGGCGAAGAAGAATGAAGTGACCGAAAAGCTGGTCAAGGCCAAGAAGCGTGACATCGAAGTCACGGTCATCGAGCATCAAGCCGCGCAGTAAGCCCGTTTCCATAGGCTCAATGATCGCCCGCCACCCGCGGGCGATCTGCGTTCAGCCACAAGCCTTGAGGTTGACTGCGCCGACGAATTCATTGCCGCGCCCCATCACGCAAGCCACGCTCTGATTGCGCTGGCGCTCCCAGGCCTGTACTGGATAGGTCTTGTTCCAGGCTTCGAAGAGCTGCCGATCCTGTTTGGAAAGGCGCAGTCCGTACTGCTTGCTCATGTAGAAGTAGGTGCGGGCGATCATCCCGCGAATCGAAGGGCGAGGCATGACCTTCTTGGCCTTGAAGTCGACCTGGGTCAGGCACGAACCGTACTGGCCCGATTGTTCCGGCAGCCAGCCGAAGCTGAAATTGCTGCGGTCACCATTCACTTCGCCAATGCTCGGTACCAGATTGTGCAGGTCGGCCTCGGCGCGCTGATAGACCGAATCGGTGCGTGTGCAGTTCTTGCGACCGCCTTGTTGCCAGCACTGGCGCTGATGGCCGATCTGCCAGGCCGGCACTATATGCTCCCATTCAATGCGTTCGGCGCGCTTGGCGTTCTTGCGCGGAACATAGCCGCAGGCCGCCAGGTTCACCCGGTTGCCGTTGTATTTGCAGCCGCAATAGAACTCGGTGGATTGGGGGGCGTAGAGCTTCCAGGCGACTTTCTTGGCTTCGCTGAAGGTGCGGGGCGCATCGGCTTGGGCGGAACAGGCGAGAAACAGCAACAGCAGGGCAAAACAACGGACGCTCATCGACTCAATCTTCCTTCGGCACGACCCAGAAAATCTGCACACCGCCATCGTCGCGGTAGGCGAGGGTGACGTTGTCGTTTTCGGCGATCTCCTCCAGCAGGCGCTCCCACTCATCCTGTGGCTCATCGGCGAGGCGGAAGATCAGTGCTGCCTTGGCCTTTTGTGCGGTGGGAGAGTTGATGATTTTCTGGATGCGCACACCCAGGCGTTCGTAGGAGCTGAGGGGCGTTTGGGTCGTGGCCACGGAACATTCCTTATTAAGCTGTACGTGCATACAGTATTTAACTGTAGGGCATTTCGCAACTGCTTAAAATTCAAGAAGTTCCTCTGACAACGCTTTATGCATTTGTCTCACGAGGAGAGCAGATTTTTTTGCATGGGGGAAAGAGGGGGGAACCACCCGCCCGGGCGGGCGAGTGGTTGCAAGCATGCTCGACCGGGGCCGGTCGAGCAGAGGGGCTGTCAGTATTCCCAGAACATGCGTTGCAGTTCCTTGCTGTCCTGGGTCTTGGTCAGGGCGACCATGGCCAGGATGCGGGCTTTCTGCGGGTTCAGGTCATGAGCCACGACCCAGTCATACTTGTCGTCAGGCTGTTCGGCGTTGCGCAGTACGAAACCGCCGGCATTGACGTGGGAAGAACGAATGATCTGTACGCCATTCTTGCGCAGTTCCTGCAGGGCAGGGACCACACGGGAAGACACCGAGCCGTTGCCGGTACCGGCGTGGATGATGGCTTTGGCGCCACCTTGGGCCAGGGCCTTGTAGGCGGTGTCGCTGACGTTGCCGTAGCCGTAGGCGATTTCTACGTCAGGCAGGCTCTTGATGTTCTTGATGTCGAATTCCGAATCCATGGTGTGGCGCTTGGCTGGCAGGCGGAACCAGTAGGATTTGCCTTCCACCACCATGCCCAGCGGGCCCCATGGGCTCTTGAAGGCTTCGGTCTTGATGTTGATCATCTTGCTGACATCGCGGCCGGACTGGATTTCGTCGTTCATGGTCACCAGTACGCCTTTGCCGCGGGCGTTCTTGCTGCCGGCCACAGCCACAGCGTTGTACAGGTTGAGCATGCCGTCAGCCGACATTGCGGTACCCGGGCGCATGGAACCGACTACAACGATTGGTTTGTCGGTCTTTTCCACCAGGTTGAGGAAGTAGGCGGTTTCTTCCAGGGTATCGGTACCGTGGGTGATGACGATGCCATCGACGTCCTTGCTGTCGGCCAGTTCGGCAACGCGGCGGCCCAGTTGCAGCAGGTTTTCGTTGGTGATGCTTTCCGAGGCGATCTGCATGACTTGCTCGCCACGCACGTTGGCCAGTTGGCTCAACTCGGGAATGCCGGCGATCAGTTGTTCGATGCCGACCTTGGCCGCCTGGTAGGTGGCGCTGTTGGCCGCGCTGGCACCGGCGCCGGCGATGGTGCCGCCGGTGGCGAGAACCACGACGTTGGACAGTTTCTGTTGGGTTTCAGCTTCTTTGGCTTGCAGGGCTGCAGGTAGAAGCAGGAGGAGGGCCAAAGCGCCCGGGGCGAAGGATTTGAAGGCAGATTTCATTATTTTCTCTCTAGTAGTGAGACGGTGCTGATGCAGGTTCATCTAGAAACACCCCGGCGGCAGATCTGTATGCGCCGGGGCAGCGAGGGTGGAGCAGGATCTGTACCAGCGCTACCTTGGCTGGATGACTATTTTAAGTTACTGATTTATATCAATTTTATTTCTGTTTTTATGCGTAAGAAATCATGTGGCGTCCGGGTTTCCGAACGTTTTCAAGGTGGCGCGTTCGGCAATCCGAAAATGCTCGTCACAAGTCCCGGGATGACTTCTCGCTCATCCATTAAAGATTGTTCTGCAGCGGTCGATGATCCTTCTAGGATTTTTCACCAGGAGTTCCCATGTCACTGTCAGTAGGATTTCCAGGGGCAGGAGCCATTCTGATCAATGGCAAGTCGCCCGCGACCATCGATGCATTGAGTAATGCCGCCGCCGAACAGGCGTCTACGGCGTTGGGTACCGACGAGTCGGGCACTTTGCGGGTCGGTTCCAGCAAGCAGGCCGAACAGTCTGAAAGCGAAAGCCCAAGCGAAGACAAGCACGGCATCGTGGTAAAGATGCTGCTCAAGCGCATGCAGGAGCTGCAGCAGCAACTTCGCGAGCAGCAACAGCAACTGGCTGCCGCCCAGGCCGCCAACTACCCAACCCCTGAGGCCAAGCAGACGGCAGTCATGGCCATTCAAGGGCAAGTCGCCGATACCAACGGCGCGCTGGCGGAAGTCTCTGGCAACCTGGTCCGAGAGTTGGCCAAGGAGTCTTCTTCCGGTGGCCTGGTGAACACCACTGCCTGAATCATCAGCCTGTCCGGGAGCATTTTTCGGGCAGGTTTTTCTCCTCGTGGCCGGCTGCGGATGGCTACCCACTCTCTCTGATCGCATTTTGAACAGCGTTGACAAACGCTGGCGAGGTTCGCATAGTTCGTTTTACGCAAACGTTTGCGCGGCCTTCGGACAAGGATAATCGTCTATCTTTGCAAGGTTCGCCGTCGGCCAGTGGTGCTGCCTACCTGGCGGTTCCGTTTGACGAACGCTGCTCACAATAATCATAAGATCGGAGTGAACCCATGAAGCTGCCCTTTGCTGGACGTCTCCTCGCTGTCGCCGTTCTCGCCGCTGCATCCGCGGCCCTTCCTTTCTCCTCGGCTCAAGCCGATACCCCGCAGAAACCCAAGGTCGCCCTAGTCATGAAATCCTTGGCCAACGAGTTCTTCCTGACCATGGAAGATGGTGCCAAGGCCTATCAGAAAGAGCATTCCGCCGATTTCGACCTGGTCTCCAACGGCATCAAGGATGAAACCGATACCGCCAACCAGATCCGCATCGTCGAGCAGATGATCGTCTCCAAGGTCAACGCCCTGGTGATTGCGCCGGCTGACTCCAAGGCCATGGTTCCGGTGATCAAGAAGGCCGTGGACGCCGGGATCACGGTGATCAACATCGACAACCAGCTCGACCCCGGCGTGCTGAAGAGCAAGAACATCAGCGTGCCTTTCGTTGGCCCTGACAACCGCAAGGGCGCGCGTCTGGTGGGTGAGTACCTGGCCAAGCAACTCAAGGCCGGTGACGAAGTGGGAATCATCGAAGGGGTTTCCACTACCACCAACGCGCAGCAGCGCACCGCCGGCTTCAAGGATGCAATGGAAGCCGCGCAGATCAAGGTGGTGTCGCTGCAGTCGGGCGACTGGGAAATCGACGCCGGCAACCGTGTGGCCTCGGCCATGCTCAGCGAATACCCGAACCTCAAGGCATTGCTGGCCGGTAACGACAGCATGGCGGTAGGCGCGGTTTCGGCAGTCCGGGCTGCCGGCAAGGCAGGCAAGGTACAGGTCGTGGGCTACGACAACATCAACGCCATCAAGCCGATGCTCAAGGATGGTCGGGTCCTGGCCACTGCCGATCAGTTCGCTGCCAAGCAGGCGGTCTTCGGTATCGAGACTGCGCTGAAGATCCTCAAGGGCGAGAAAGTCGACAGCGGTACCAATGGCGTGATCGAAACTCCGGTTGAGCTGGTCACTCAGTAGTCATTGCGGCGGTACAACGGCGCTCGCCCGGTTGGGCGGGCGCATGGAGAGTTTCCTATGTCAGTTTCTGCTGCCAACGCTGTCCTATCGGTCAGCGGTATCGGCAAGACTTATGCGCAACCGGTGTTGACCGGCATCGACCTGACGCTGTTGCGCGGTGAAGTGCTGGCGCTCACCGGCGAGAACGGTGCCGGCAAGAGCACCCTGTCGAAGATCATCGGTGGCCTGGTCAGCCCCACCACAGGGCACATGCAGTTCAATGGTCAGGATTATCGTCCGGGCAGTCGCGCCCAGGCCGAGGATCTGGGCATTCGCATGGTGATGCAGGAGCTCAACCTGCTGCCGACCCTGTCGGTGGCCGAGAACCTGTTCCTCGACAACCTGCCCAGCAGTGGTGGCTGGATCAGCCGCCGGCAATTGCGCAAGGCGGCGATCGAGGCCATGGCCCAGGTCGGTCTGGATGCCATCGACCCCGACACCCTGGTGGGCGAGCTGGGCATCGGCCACCAGCAGATGGTGGAGATCGCCCGTAACCTGATCGGCGACTGCCATGTGCTGATTCTCGATGAGCCCACCGCCATGCTCACGTCCCGCGAGGTAGAAATGCTCTTCGAGCAGATCACCCGCCTGCAGGCCCGCGGCGTGTCGATCATCTATATCTCCCATCGCTTGGAAGAGCTGGCCCGGGTTGCCCAGCGCATCGCGGTATTGCGTGACGGCTGCCTGGTCTGTGTCGAGCCGATGGCCAACTACAACAGCGAGCAACTGGTGAACCTGATGGTGGGTCGCGAGCTGGGCGAGCACATCGACCTGGGCGAGCGCCGGATCGGCGCGCCGGCCTTGACGGTGAGCAACCTCAGCCGCTCGGACAAAGTACGCGATGTGTCCTTCGAGGTCCGCAGTGGCGAGATCTTTGGGATTTCCGGGTTGATCGGGGCAGGGCGCACCGAGCTGCTGCGCCTGATCTTCGGTGCTGATGTCGCCGACAGCGGCACCATCGCCCTGGGCACCCCGGCGCGCCCGGTGAGCATCCGCTCGCCAGTGGATGCGGTGGCCAACGGCATCGCCCTGATTACCGAGGACCGCAAGGGTGAGGGGCTGCTGTTGACCCAGTCCATCAGCGCCAATATCGCCCTGGGCAACATGCCGGCGATTTCCAGCAGCGGCCTGGTCAATGGCCAGGACGAGGAGCATCTGGCGCGGCGGCAGATCGACGCCATGCGTATCCGCAGCTCCAGCCCGGCGCAACTGGTCAGCGAGCTGTCCGGTGGCAACCAGCAGAAGGTGGTGATCGGCCGCTGGCTGGAACGCGACTGTTCGGTGCTGCTGTTCGATGAGCCGACCCGTGGCATCGATGTCGGTGCCAAGTTCGATATCTACGGCCTGTTGGGGGAGTTGACCCGGCAGGGCAAGGCCATTGTGGTGGTGTCCAGCGACCTGCGCGAGCTGATGCTGATCTGCGATCGCATCGGCGTGCTCTCGGCCGGGCGGCTGATCGATACCTTCGAGCGCGACAGCTGGACCCAGGATGAACTGCTTGCCGCGGCATTTGCCGGCTATCAAAAACGAGATGCGCTGATCGATGAAGCGGCGCCTAGGAATGCATCATGAAAACTGCAGCAAGCGGCAAGCGAGGCGGCCACTACTACGGCCTCGGCACTTATCTGGGGTTGGCGGGGGCGCTGCTGGGGATGATCGTGCTGTTCTCCCTACTCAGCAGTCATTTTCTGTCCTATGACACCTTCAGTACCCTGGCCAACCAGATTCCCGACCTGATGGTGCTGGCGGTGGGCATGACCTTCGTCCTGATCATCGGTGGCATCGACCTGTCCGTGGGCTCGGTACTGGCCCTGGCGGCGTCGACCGTCAGCGTGGCGATTCTCGGCTGGGGCTGGAGCGTGGTGCCCGCGGCGTTGCTGGGCATGGCTTGCGCGGCGCTGGCGGGAACGGTGACCGGTTCCATCACCGTGGCCTGGCGCATTCCTTCGTTCATCGTGTCTCTGGGTGTACTGGAAATGGCCCGCGGCGTGGCCTACCAGATGACGGGCTCACGCACCGCCTACATCGGTGACGCCTTCGCCTGGTTGTCGAATCCGATTGCCTTCGGCATTTCGCCGTCGTTTATCATTGCCCTGCTGATTATTTTCCTGGCCCAGGCGGTGCTGACTCGCACCGTGTTCGGTCGCTACCTGATCGGCATCGGTACCAACGAAGAGGCGGTTCGTCTGGCGGGGATCAACCCCAAACCCTACAAGATCCTGGTCTTCAGCCTGATGGGGTTGCTGGCAGGTATCGCTGCACTGTTTCAGATTTCTCGCCTGGAGGCGGCAGATCCGAACGCGGGCTCCGGTCTGGAGTTGCAAGTCATCGCTGCGGTGGTGATTGGCGGCACCAGCCTGATGGGCGGGCGCGGTTCGGTGATCAGTACCTTCTTCGGCGTCTTGATTATTTCCGTGCTGGCTGCGGGCCTGGCGCAAATCGGCGCATCCGAACCGACCAAGCGCATCATCACTGGTGCGGTCATCGTGATTGCCGTGGTGCTGGACACTTATCGCAGCCAGCGCGCCAATCGGCGGGTTTGATTCATGGCAACAATCAAGGATGTGGCGGCGCTGGCGGGGATTTCCTACACCACGGTGTCCCATGTGCTGAACAAGACGCGGCCAGTCAGTGAGGAAGTTCGGGTCAAGGTCGAGGCCGCTATCGCGCGCCTGGACTATGTACCCAGCGCGGTGGCGCGTTCGCTGAAGGCCAAGACCACGGCTACCATCGGCTTGCTGGTACCCAACAGCCTCAACCCGTACTTCGCCGAGTTGGCTCGGGGGATCGAGGATTATTGCGAACGCAACGGCTACTGCGTGATCCTCTGCAACTCCGACGACAACCCGCAGAAGCAGCGCAACTACCTGCGGGTATTACTGGAAAAACGTATCGACGGGTTGATTGTCACCTCGGCCGGTGGCGACAGCGGCCTGGCCCAGGGGCTGGCCGGCGTACGCACGCCGATGGTGATTGTCGACCGTGGGCTGGAAGGGGTGAACGCCGACCTGGTGCGTATCGACCACCAGCACGGTGCCTACCTGGCCACCCGACACCTGCTGGAGCTGGGGCATCGGGACATTGCCTGCATCGGCGGCCCGGGCAATACCAGTGTGGCGCAGATGCGCCTGGCGGGATTCCAGCAGGCGCTGCGTGAGGCCGGTGTCGAGGCGCCTGCCGAGCGCATCCTGGAAAGTGATTTCAGCAGCACTGGTGGTTATCGCGCAGCCGCGCAGTTGCTCGATGGCGGACAGCCGCCGAGCGCGATTTTCGCTGGCAACGACATGATGGGCATCGGTGTGCTGCGCGCGGCAGCGGAGCGCAATATCCGCGTGCCCAGCGAGCTTTCGGTGATTGGCTTCGACGACATCCTCATGAGCCGCTACGTCTACCCGGCGCTGACCACGGTCGGCCAGTCGATCCTGCAACTGGGGGAAACCGCGGCAGAGTTGCTGCTGCGGCGGATCGCCTGCCGGGAGCTGCCGGTCGACCAGCGCATCGTTACGCCGAATATCGTCTTGCGGGAGTCGACGGCGCCGCTCGGTGGCGCTTTCGCCGAATACCGCTGAATCCAACTGATTGAGTACCGATGTATGTCAGCAAAAGTAGTGGTAGTGGGTAGCCTCAACATGGACCTGGTGACTCGGGCCGAGCGCCTGCCCCGAGGGGGCGAGACGCTGATTGGCAAATCCTTCGCCACGGTATCCGGTGGCAAGGGCGCCAATCAGGCGGTGGCTGCGGCCAGGCTGGGAGCGCAGGTGTCGATGGTCGGCTGTGTCGGCGACGATGCCTATGGCGAGCAACTGCGAGGTGCCTTGCTGGCCGAGCAGATCGATTGCCAGGCGGTGAGTGTGGTCGAAGGCTCCAGTGGGGTGGCGCTGATCGTGGTGGACGACAGTAGCCAGAATGCGATTGTCATCGTCGCCGGCGGCAATGGCCAGCTCACTCCCGAGAAGGTCGCCGGGTTCGATGGGGTGCTGCAGGATGGGCAAGTCATCATCTGCCAGCTTGAAGTGCCGCTGGCGACTGTGGGCTACACCCTCAAGCGCGGGCGCGAACTGGGCAAGACGGTGATCCTCAATCCGGCGCCGGCCAGTGGCCCGCTGCCGGCGCAGTGGTATGGCGCGATCGACTACCTGATTCCCAACGAGAGCGAGGCTTCGGCCTTGAGCGGGGTAGTGGTGGACTCCTTGGAGAGCGCTGAAGTGGCTGCCAGTCGCTTGATCGCTGCGGGTGCAGGCAAGGTGATCATCACCCTCGGTGCACAAGGCTCGCTGTTTGCCGATGGCCAGCGTTTCGAGCATTTCCCGGCGCCCAGGGTCAAGGCAATCGATACCACGGCGGCCGGGGACACCTTTGTCGGCGGTTTTGCCGCGGCCCTGGCTGCCGGCAAGAGCGAAGCCGAGGCCATCCGCTTTGGCCAGGTGGCTGCGGCGCTATCGGTGACGCGCGCCGGTGCGCAACCTTCCATTCCCACGCTGTCCGACGTTCAGGCGTTTATCCCTTCATGAAAAAGACACCTTTGCTCAACATTGCCTTGTCACGCTTGATCGCGTCCCTGGGCCACGGCGATATCGTGGTGATCGGCGATGCCGGCCTGCCGGTGCCCCCGGGCGTGGAGTTGATCGACCTGGCGCTGACCCACGGCGTTCCCGACTTTCTCACTACCTTGAAGGTGTTGCTCAGCGAGATGCAGGTGGAGCGTCATGTGCTGGCCGAAGAAATTCTGCTCAAGCAGCCTACGCCGCTGGCGGCGCTTGAAGGCATGACCGCCGCTGGTGAGCTGGGGCAGCGGCAGCTCATGAGCCACGAGGATTTCAAGGTGCTCAGCCGCCAGGCCCGTGCGGTGATCCGCACCGGGGAGTGCCAGCCGTATTGCAATATCGCCCTGATTGCCGGGGTGACCTTCTAGGCCGCTGTCGGGCCTTTTTCCATCTTGCACAAGGAGTGCGCCATGCGCCGCTATGCTCAGTTGTTTCACCACTGGTTCCGGAGTCTGCTGCTCTTGTCTCTGCTCACTGCTACCGGCGCTCAGGCGGCGGAAAAAATCGATCTGATCATCGACACCGATCCGGGGGCCGACGATGTGGTAGCCCTGCTGTTCGCCCTGGCTTCCCCCGAGGAGCTGCAGATCCGCGCCCTGACCACGGTGGCGGGCAACGTGCGGTTGGACAAGACCTCGCGCAATGCGCGCCTGGCCCGTGAGTGGGCGGGGCGCGAGGAGGTGCCGGTATACGCCGGAGCGCCCAAGCCGCTGCTGCGTACCCCCATCTATGCCGAGAATATCCATGGCAAGGAAGGCATTTCCGGGGTGACGGTGCACGAGCCCAAGGCGCCTCTGGCCAAGGGCAATGCGATCAACTACCTGATCGATACGCTACGGGCGGCCAAGCCCCACAGCATCACCATCGCCATGCTCGGCCCGCAGACCAACTTGGCGCTGGCGCTGATCCAGGCACCGGACATCACCCAGGGCATCAAGGAAGTGGTGGTCATGGGCGGTGCGCACTTCAACGGTGGCAACATCACGCCGGTGGCCGAGTTCAACCTGTTCGCCGACCCCCAGGCGGCCGAAGTGGTGCTCAAGAGCGGCGTCAAACTGACCTATCTGCCGCTGGACGTGACCCACAAGGTGCTGACCAGCGATGCGCGGCTGCAGAAGATCGCGGCGTTGAACAATAACGCCAGCAAGGTGGTGGGGGACATCCTCAACGAGTACGTCAAGGGCGACATGGAGCACTACGGTATTCCCGGCGGCCCGGTGCATGACGCTACAGTGATTGCCTACCTGCTCAAGCCCGAGCTGTTCAGCGGCCGTCAAGCCAATATGGTCATCGACAGCCGCGAGGGGCCGACCTTCGGACAGACCATCGTCGATTGGTACGACGGCCTGAAGCAGGAAAAAAACGTGTTCTGGGTTGAGAACGGCGATGCCCAGGGCTTCTTCGACTTGCTCACTGAGCGCCTGGCGCGTCTCAAGTAAACCTTGCCCCCGCAGGTACCTGCCTGTGGGGGTCTATTCCCGTTCCGGGTCCTGTACGCCCAGGTGGTCGGCCGGGTATTTCTCGAAGACTTGTTCAATAAAGGCTCGGGCGGACTGGGTGCCCAGTTCCTTGACCAGCAGGTCTATGCCAATGATCGCCAGCTCCTCCGGGCTCCCCGGGCTGTAGGAGCATTGGCCCTGGGGCCATTTGGCTTTGATGTCGGCGTCGATACTCACGGTGGCCATGAAAGTCTCACGAATTCGGATAAGGCGGGCGCCAGGGCAGGGCTCTGGGCGGGTATTTGCTGCGTCGCAGAGTTAACCATGTTGCCGGGCGTTTGGCACTCCGACTTAGGCATCAGGCGAGTGCTGTGTGACACTGCGGCTTTTCCTGTGCTCAAGGAAGCCTCCGTGCAAATCGATTTGAACCAGCCTGATGCCCTGACCCTGGAGGCGGTGCGTCAGCTGCTGGCGTCTGCCAGCGACAACGTGCATACCCAGTTGCGCGTGAGCAAAACCGGAATTGCCTATATCTCTTCGGGGGTGGTGGGCGGTGCCGAGATAGAAGGTTTGCTGTTTCGCCTGGAAACCTGGGCGGCCGGCTCCGGGTATGTCGGCAAGGTGGCTGCCGCCGACGAGGTCTGGGTGATGCAGATCTTCAATGCGCTCAAACAGAACTGGCCCAAGCCGGCGTTCGACTACATCGACATCTATTGAGCGTCGTTCATATCCGGTGACGATTGTCCCGTGAAAGAGTGGCACCGGCTGAGGCAGACTTGCCCGCTGTTCACCTGATACGGCAAATGGCCATTTGTTTTGAAACCAAAAGCCAAATCGGCTGTCGCACGATCTCTGCTTAATTTTGAAAAGGAGGCTTCATGCCTTGGAAGCTCGCTTCATTCGGAACCTTGTTGGCCGCTGTCGTCCTTGGTGGGTGCAGCACTGCCGGGTCGACAAAGGAGCCTGTGGCCGCTGAGTCCGGGCACACTCGTTGTGAAGCATCGGCCGCCGAATTCGCCGTCGGCAAGAAGGCTTCTCCCGAGTTGCTCGAGCAGGCCCGTACACGCGCAGGCGCGCAGTACGCGCGGTTCCTCAAGCCCAACGACATGATCACCCTGGAGTACCGCTCGGATCGCCTGAACCTGAACACTGATGCCGGCCTGGTGGTGACCCGGGTCAACTGTGGTTGAGGGCTGAGGCCTTTGGATCACGCATAAAAAACCCCGTCACATGGACGGGGTTTTTTTAGCTCGCTGAGAAATTACTCAGGGCGAACTTGTGCAGCTTGCATACCCTTTTGGCCTTTCTCAGCCACGAAGGAAACGGTCTGGCCTTCTTTCAGGCTTTTGAAACCGTCGCTTTCAATAGCTTTGAAGTGTACGAACAGGTCGTCACCGCCACCTTGAGGAGTGATGAAGCCGAAGCCTTTTTCATCGTTGAACCATTTTACGGTGCCGGTTTGGCGATTAGACATGGTGTATCTCCAAGAAACATATATTTTCAGTAGTGCTGTGCTGCTCAGGCCAACTGGGCACACCGAGCTATCATAGTCGAAATGTTCGGCTTGGGAGCCCCCCAGAGGCGCTCTTTGCCCGATGTACCTGTGTATTTTGCCATCTGAGTTGGCTGCAGGCCCCGGTTTAAGGGGCTTTGGCGTAAAACAGAGGGTAATAAAAAAACCCGTAAAAGCTGCGTAAATTGTGAAAAAGACCGCGTTTCAGGCTCTGTGGCGAGCACTGGCGCAGCCTGTTCCGGGCATCAGCAGCTTATTTGGCCACCCGGCAAGCAGCGATGGCGTCCAGTGCTCGGGTTCGCAGATCTGCGCTGGGTTGCTTGGTTTTGCTCATCAGCTCCTTGATCTCCTCGGTGGTGAATTTTTCATTTAGCTTGTCGGCGCCGCAGGCACAGTGCTTTTCAGCGCTCTTGGCGTCGATGTTCTGGCTGGCCGCCGCGGTGCAGTCCTTCATGTAGTCGGCGCGTGCTCCGGCAGGCCATGCCGCCTGTGCACTCAAAGGCAGTAGCAGGGTGAGCGGTGCGGCAATGGCGAGCAGTTTGATAAGGCGCATGAGTCGGGTTCTCCTGAAGTCGGTAGCAAGGACGACGATTCTCCGGTTATTTGAGGCTCGACGTACATCTCAAGTTCACTTTCAACAATAAAAGACTGTAAACCAGGCTCGCGATAATTTGCTGCACGGCGATTGCGATGTATCTGTGCTAGCATGCCCGGCTTCGGTGTTTTCAAGCTTTGGGCCTTTTCTAGCCCTTGCCGTCTATGCCTCATTAATCTTGATGTGAACCCCAGTCACTCTGGTTCGGTTTTTCGGTTGGCCGCAAGGCTCTTGCCACTGTGAGGCAGGCGTTCGTAGCAGAACGGCCGGACTGAATCGCGTACTGGCTCATCCCAACCCACGTGACCTTTGGTAGGGGTCACCACTAGGAGAGGAGGCGCCATGCCCACTATTACTCTTCCCGACGGCAGTCAACGTTCATTCGATCATGCAGTATCCGTAGCCGAGGTCGCCGCTTCCATTGGCGCGGGCCTGGCCAAGGCCACATTGGCTGGCAAGGTCAATGGCAAGCTGGTCGACGCCTGCGACGTGATCGACGGCGATGCAACCCTGCAAATCATCACGCCAAAGGACGAAGAGGGGCTGGAGATCATTCGCCACTCTTGCGCTCACTTGGTGGGGCATGCGGTCAAGCAGTTGTATCCGACCGCGAAAATGGTCATCGGTCCGGTCATCGATGAAGGCTTCTATTACGACATCGCCTATGAGCGTCCTTTCACGCCTGAGGATATGGCCGCCATCGAGCAGCGCATGCAGCAGCTGATCGAGAAGGACTACGACGTGATCAAGAAAGTCACGCCGCGCGCCGAAGTGATCGAGGTGTTCAAGGCTCGTGGCGAGGACTACAAGCTGCGTTTGGTCGAAGACATGCCGAACGAGCAGGCGATGGGCCTGTACTACCACGAAGAATATGTCGACATGTGCCGCGGTCCGCACGTGCCGAACACGCGTTTCCTGAAGTCCTTCAAGCTGACCAAGTTGTCCGGTGCCTACTGGCGCGGTGATGCCAAGAACGAGCAGTTGCAGCGGATCTACGGTACTGCCTGGGCGGACAAGAAGCAGCTCGCTGCCTACATCCAGCGTATCGAAGAGGCCGAGAAGCGCGATCATCGCAAGATCGGCAAGCGCCTGGGCCTGTTCCATACCCAGGAAGAAGCGCCGGGCATGGTGTTCTGGCACCCTAATGGCTGGACCCTGTACCAGGTGCTCGAGCAGTACATGCGCAAGGTGCAGCGTGACAACGGTTACCTGGAGATCAAGACCCCGCAGGTGGTTGACCGCAGTCTCTGGGAAAAATCCGGGCACTGGGCCAACTACGCCGAGAATATGTTCACCACCGAGTCGGAAAGCCGCGACTACGCAATCAAGCCGATGAACTGCCCTTGCCATGTGCAGGTGTTCAATCAGGGACTGAAGAGCTATCGCGAGCTGCCGATGCGCCTGGCCGAGTTCGGTGCCTGCCACCGGAATGAACCCTCGGGCGCTTTGCACGGCATCATGCGTGTGCGTGGCTTTACTCAGGATGATGCTCACATCTTCTGTACTGAAGACCAGATGCAGGCCGAGTCTGCGGCGTTCATCAAGCTGACCATGGATGTCTATGCCGATTTCGGCTTCAAGGACATCGAGATGAAGCTGTCCACTCGCCCTGAAAAGCGCGTGGGCTCCGATGATCTGTGGGACCGTGCGGAAAGCGCACTGGCAGCGGCTCTGGATAGCGCCGGCCTGCCATACGACCTGCAGCCGGGCGAGGGCGCATTCTACGGTCCGAAGATCGAGTTCTCGCTGAAGGACTGCCTGGGTCGTGTCTGGCAGTGCGGTACCTTGCAGTTGGACTTCAACCTGCCGATCCGCCTGGGCGCCGAGTACGTTTCCGAAGACAACAGCCGTAAGCACCCGGTGATGTTGCACCGGGCGATCCTCGGTTCCTTCGAGCGTTTTGTCGGGATTCTGATCGAGCATTACGAGGGCGCATTCCCTGCGTGGCTGGCTCCGACTCAAGCCGTGGTGATGAATATCACTGATAAACAGGCAGATTTTGCCCTCGAAGTGGAAAAAACACTCAATCAAAGCGGATTTCGTGCCAAGTCCGACTTGAGAAATGAAAAGATCGGCTTTAAAATCCGCGAGCATACTTTGCTCAAGGTTCCCTATCTCTTGGTTATTGGAGATCGGGAGGTCGAGATGCAGACTGTCGCTGTGCGTACCCGTGAAGGTGAAGACCTGGGCTCGATGCCTGTCGCCCAATTCTCGGCGTTCCTCGCACAAGCGGTTTCCCGGCGTGGTCGCCAAGATTCGGAGTAATTATTATTAAGCGTGATATGAGACAAGATAAACGAGCTGCACCGAAAGCCCCGATCAACGAGAATATCTCGGCACGCGAGGTTCGGTTAATTGGCGCTGACGGCGAGCAGATTGGCATCGTCTCGATTGATGAAGCGCTTCGTATAGCTGAAGAAGCCAAGCTGGATCTGGTGGAAATTTCCGCCGACGCAGTCCCACCTGTTTGCCGGGTGATGGATTACGGCAAGTCGATCTTCGAAAAGAAGAAGCAGATTGCTGCTGCGAAGAAGAACCAGAAGCAGATTCAGGTTAAAGAAATCAAGTTTCGTCCAGGGACGGAGGAAGGGGATTACCAGGTAAAACTGCGCAACCTGGTACGTTTCCTGAGTGACGGGGACAGGGCCAAGGTATCCTTGCGATTCCGCGGCCGTGAGATGGCCCACCAGGAGCTGGGGATGGAACTCCTCAAGCGGGTTGAAGCTGACCTGCAAGAGTACGGTTCGGTCGAACAGCATCCTAAGATGGAAGGACGCCAGCTGATCATGGTCATCGCCCCGAAAAAGAAGAAGTAATCAACAGGGCACGGCAGGCCTTCTGATTATGTTTATCAACTGAATGCGGAGTATCCGAACATGCCAAAGATGAAAACCAAAAGTGGTGCTGCTAAGCGGTTTCTGAAAACTGCTAACGGTATCAAGCACAAGCACGCTTTCAAGAGCCACATCCTGACCAAAATGTCGACCAAGCGTAAGCGTCAACTGCGCGGTAGCAGCTTGCTGCATCCGTCTGACGTGGCAAAAGTCGAGCGCATGCTGCGCCTTCGTTAATTTTTGGATCAAGAATAGAGGAAGTAACTCATGGCTCGTGTAAAGCGTGGCGTCATTGCCCGTAAACGTCACAAAAAAATTCTGAAACTTGCTAAAGGCTACTACGGCGCTCGCTCGCGCGTATTCCGTGTTGCCAAGCAAGCGGTAATCAAGGCAGGCCAATACGCCTACCGTGACCGTCGTCAGAAAAAACGTCAGTTCCGCGCTCTGTGGATTGCTCGTATCAACGCTGGTGCTCGTAATAACGGTCTGTCGTACAGCCGTCTGATCGCTGGCCTGAAAAAGGCGTCCATCGAGATCGACCGTAAGGTTCTGGCTGATCTGGCAGTGAACGAAAAAGCGGCGTTTGCTGCGATTGTCGAGAAAGCTAAAGCCACCTTGGCTTAAGTACCCCCGACAGTCATCCGGGCTCACCTTTCGTGAGCCCAGATGTTAAACGTCATAAATAGGGGAAGAGCCTTCAAGCTCTTCCCCTATTTTGTATCTGGAGTCTGTACATGGAAAACCTGGATGCGCTGGTTTCTCAAGCACTTGAGGCCGTGCAACACGCTGAAGACATCAATGCCCTGGAACAGATCCGGGTTCACTTCCTTGGCAAGAAGGGCGAGCTGACTCAGGTGATGAAGACCCTGGGCAACCTGCCTGCCGAAGAGCGTCCGCAAGTCGGTGCGCTGATCAACGTTGCCAAGGAGCGTGTAACAGAGGTTCTCAATGCTCGCAAAGCGGCTTTCGAGGAGGCGGAACTCAGCGCCAAGCTCGCCGCCGAGTGCATTGACGTCACTCTGCCGGGCCGTGGCCAGACCTCGGGCGGTCTGCACCCGATTACGCGGACCCTGGAGCGTATCGAACAGTTCTTCACTCATATTGGCTATGGCATCGCCGAAGGCCCTGAGGTTGAAGACGACTATCACAACTTTGAAGCGCTCAACATCCCAGGCCACCACCCGGCCCGGTCGATGCACGACACCTTCTATTTCAACGCGAACATGTTGTTGCGCACCCATACCTCGCCGGTACAGGTCCGCACCATGGAGTCGCAGCAGCCGCCGATTCGCATTGTCTGCCCAGGCCGTGTGTACCGTAGCGACTCCGATATCACTCACTCGCCGATGTTTCACCAGGTCGAAGGCCTGCTGGTCGATCGTGACATCAATTTCGCCGACCTGAAGGGCACGATCGAAGAGTTCCTGCGGGTATTCTTCGAGAAGGAACTGGCGGTGCGTTTCCGTCCTTCGTACTTCCCGTTCACCGAGCCTTCCGCCGAAGTCGATATGGAATGCGTGATGTGCAGCGGTAAAGGCTGCCGGGTCTGCAAGCAGACTGGCTGGCTGGAAGTCATGGGATGCGGCATGGTTCATCCGAATGTGCTGCGTATGTCCGGGATCGATCCGGAAGAGTTCCAGGGCTTTGCCTTCGGCATGGGCGCCGAGCGTCTGGCCATGCTGCGTTACGGTGTCAATGACTTGCGCCTGTTCTTCGACAACGACTTGCGGTTCCTTGCGCAATTTCGCTAGTCGCGCGTCCGTAACGAATCTATTAGGAGAGCAGGATGAAATTCAGTGAACAATGGCTGCGCGGCTGGGTTAGCCCGCAGGTAAGTCGTGACGAGCTGGTAGCCCGTCTATCGATGGCCGGTCTTGAGGTCGACAGCGTAACGCCGGCCGCCGGTGATTTCAGTGGCGTGGTAGTGGGCGAGGTGTTGAGCACCGAGCAGCACCCGGATGCCGACAAGCTGCGCGTTTGCCAGGTCAGCAATGGTTCGGAGACCTTCCAGGTTGTCTGCGGCGCGCCGAACGTGCGCCCGGGCCTGAAGGTCCCGTTCGCCATGATCGGTGCCCAGTTGCCGGGCGACTTCAAGATCAAGAAGGCCAAGCTGCGTGGCGTGGAATCCAACGGCATGTTGTGCTCCCAGGCTGAGCTGCAAATCGGTGAGGGCAATGACGGCCTCATGGAGTTGCCGGTCGATGCGCCAGTGGGTGAGGACGTTCGCACCTACCTGAGCCTGGACGATGCCAGCATCGAGGTCGACCTGACCCCTAACCGCGGGGACTGCCTGTCCCTGGCCGGCATGGCCCGTGAAGTGGGTGCCTTGTACGCGGCCAAGGTGCAGCGTCCGGAAGTGCCGGCGATTCCTGCGGCGCATGACGAGGTGCGTCCAGTGGAAGTGCTGGCTCCGGCTGCCTGCCCACGTTACCTGGGGCGTGTCGTCCGCAATGTCGACCTGTCCAAGCCTACTCCGCTGTGGATGGTCGAGCGCCTGCGTCGCGCCGATGTGCGCAGTATCGATGCTGCAGTGGACATCACCAACTACGTGATGCTCGAACTGGGCCAGCCGCTGCATGCCTTCGATCTCGCCGAGATCAATGGCGGCATCCGTGTACGAATGGCTGAAGAGGGCGAGAAGCTGGTATTGCTCGACGGTCAGGAAGTGACCCTGCGCAGCGATACCCTGGTGATTGCCGACCATACCCGAGCCCTGGCGATTGCCGGCGTGATGGGGGGGGAGCACAGTGGCGTCACCGCCAATACCCGTGACGTATTCCTGGAAAGTGCCTTCTTCGACCAGATCGCGGTTGCTGGCAAGGCACGCTCCTATGGCCTGCATACCGATGCTTCCCATCGCTATGAGCGTGGTGTGGACTGGCAGCTTGCTCGCGAAGCCATGGAGCGGGCTACTGGCTTGCTGCTGGAAATCACGGGCGGCGACGCGGGGCCGATCATTGAAACGCTCAGCGAGCAGCATCTGCCATCCGTTGCGCCTGTCACCTTGCGCGCTGAACGCATCACTCAGATGCTGGGCATGGAAATCGACGGCCTTGAGGTAGAGCGTTTGCTCACCGCCCTGGGCCTGACTGTAACTGCCGATGGGGCAGGGCAGTGGCGTGTTGAGGTGCCGAGCCATCGCTTCGATATCAGTCTTGAGGTTGACCTGATCGAAGAACTGGCACGTCTTTATGGTTACAACCGTCTTCCGGTTCGCTATCCGCAGGCTCGTCTGGCGCCTCAAGCCAAGGCCGAGGCCGAGGGTGACCTGCCTGCTTTGCGTCGTTTGCTGGTTGCTCGTGGTTATCAGGAAGCGATCACCTACAGCTTCATCGATCCGAAGCTGTTCGAACTGTTCAACCCAGGCGTCGAACCGCTGTTGCTGGCCAATCCGATTTCGGCCGACATGGCAGCCATGCGTTCCTCTCTGTGGCCGGGCCTGGTCAAGGCGCTTCAGCACAACCTGAACCGTCAGCAGGACCGTGTCCGCATGTTTGAAAGCGGCCTGCGTTTTGTTGGTCAGCTGGAAGGTTTGAAGCAGCAGCCGATGCTGGCAGGTGTTGTATGTGGCAGCCGCTTGCCTGAAGGCTGGGCGCAAGGTCGCGATGGCGTGGACTTCTTCGACGTCAAGGCGGATGTCGAAGCGGTACTGGGTTTTGCCGGTGCTCTTGATGCATTCACCTTTGTGCCGGGCAAGCATCCAGCGCTTCATCCTGGTCAGACGGCTCGCATCGAGCGTGACGGTCGTGAAGTCGGTTTCCTGGGGGCCATTCACCCAGAGCTGGCGAAGAATCTCGGTCTGGACCGCCCTGTCTATGTGTTTGAACTGGTCCTGAGTGAAGTGGCTCAAGGGCGTTTGCCGAAATTCCATGAGCTGTCGCGCTTCCCGGAAGTGCGTCGCGACCTGGCATTGCTGGCGGATCGTGACGTGGCGGCCAGCGCCGTTCTGGACGTAATCCGTGAAAATGCAGGTGAGTGGCTGACAGACCTCAGGCTGTTTGACGTCTATCAGGGTAAAGGCATTGATCCTCATAGAAAAAGCCTTGCCGTCGGCTTGACCTGGCAGCATCCATCGCGCACTCTTAACGACGATGAGGTGAACTCTACGACGCAAAATATCCTCACCTCGCTCGAACAAAGGTTGAACGCCACGTTAAGGAAGTGACGTATGGGGGCTCTGACGAAAGCTGAAATGGCCGAACGTCTCTACGAAGAGCTAGGCCTGAATAAACGCGAGGCCAAGGAATTGGTCGAGCTATTCTTTGAAGAAATCAGGCACGCTCTCGAAGATAACGAACAGGTCAAATTGTCCGGTTTCGGTAACTTCGACCTTCGGGATAAACGCCAGCGTCCTGGCCGCAACCCGAAAACGGGTGAAGAAATCCCGATCACGGCGCGCCGTGTGGTCACCTTTCGTCCAGGGCAGAAGTTGAAGGCCCGAGTTGAGGCTTATGCTGGAACCAAGTCATAACGACGAGCTCCCGGTCATTCCGGGCAAGCGCTACTTCACCATTGGTGAAGTCAGTGAGCTCTGTGCGGTCAAGCCGCATGTGCTGCGTTATTGGGAGCAGGAGTTTCCTCAACTCAACCCCGTCAAGCGCCGCGGAAATCGCCGGTATTATCAGCGCCAGGATGTGCTGATGATCCGGCAGATCCGCGCGTTGCTTTATGACCAGGGGTTCACCATCGGCGGGGCGCGCCTGCGTCTTTCCGGTGATGAGGCCAAAGACGATACCACCCAGTACAAGCAACTGATCCGTCAGATGATCTCTGAGCTGGAAGACGTGCTTGTGGTGCTAAAAAAGTAATTCTCTGTTTTAAATACTTCCACTTTTCAAAAGCTTGCGGTATATTCCTCAACGTTTCCTGAGAAGTGAAACAGGTTTCACGCCTAGTCGGGGCGTAGCGCAGTCCGGTAGCGCACTAGCATGGGGTGCTAGGGGTCGAGTGTTCGAATCACTCCGTCCCGACCATATTTTTCAATGACTTAGCCGCTTTCGAGCGGCTTTGTTGTTTCTGCCATAGTGACTTTACGAGTGACCCTGGCCTTTTTCTTCATGCCTCCCTCCTTTTCAAAATCGTCAGCGCTGGTGCACGTGAGTCAGTTGCTGATACCTTGTTTGCCGCCTCAATGAGCTGATCCAGTTCTGCTGCCGAGTAGTGACTGGTGATGCTTCCGTTCTTGTGGCCGAGCAGTGCTTTCCGATCTTCCTCTGTCACCCCTGCAGCGCGTAGTCTTCTCCCAAAGGTGTGCTTCAGGTCGTGAATGCGGATCCTGGCAAAGCCATCATGCGCCGGCCGCAGGAACTTCTCCTGCCACTTCTTTGCCGCTCTGATCCTGGCCTTCTTCCAGGCCGAGTCATTCATGCGGTGCACCGTCGTTTCATTCCCCTCGCCATCAGGCTTGCCAAACGGGAACACGTAGAGTGGGGGCTTTCCGCGCTGCTTCTCGATCACCGACTTGGCCACGTCATTCAAAACGACCAAGCGCTCGTCTCGGTTCTTAACGCCAGATCTGGCGCTCCTTCCCCCAAACCCGGCCGGTATCAGAAACACACTGGTTCCAAGTTCCGGCACCGCAATATCCCAATTCCACTGAAGCTTGCAAACCTCCTGCTCCCGGCACCCCGTGTTTACCTTGAACATCGCCATGGTCTGTAGGTGAGCCTAAGCATTGGAATCGTGACTGGCTCGCCTTATGGGAATCACTGAAAGCAGTGATCAAGGAAGTGGATATTCAGGCTCATCAGCTGATCTGGCAGGTGATTCACTCGGAAAATGATGAAATAGCGGCATAAAGATATTGACATGGTGGGGTTCTGTGCGTACTTTTCCCATAGTGCACAAGTAACGCGAAACGCACACGAAACCCTGAACCCGGCCAAGCGCCGGGTTTTTATTACTCCGATTTCAGCAGAATGATTTTTGTAGGGGGGGCAGCAGTATGAAAAATACTGTTTGCATGTACAGTATTTTGATGAGAGAGTAATTTCACTCCTCGGGTGTATCAGAAGCGAAACCCACCGCATTGCTGGTGCTTACCTTCTCGACTCGTGTGAAGGCCTTGAGCCCCGAGCAATCGCCCATGAGCGCCATACGCCCGATACAGAGGCCTGAACTTAAATCAGCTCAGTAACGGAGTTTAAAATGGAAAACGCAAACTCAGCCTCTCAAACCTTGCAAGATCTTTGGACTCAATTGGAACCGGTGGATAACACCGGCATGCTTAGGCGCGTGGTTTTTGCGGACGGCAAGTTTTATGCGGCTGGTGGCAACGGTCTTCCCACAACCACTCAGCTTGTCAGCGGAGGCGCGACTGGTACAGCGTGGACCAAGCTTAAGGGCGCCGTCACCTCTGATAGCGGAAAGGTCCTCAACGACCTGTACTGGAACGGTCTTGGGACACAGCTTCAAGCCCTTTCTCAATCCGGCAATGTGGTCTATGGCAGCACAGCACGCCCTGAAAGGGCTTGGACAGACATTACGACAACTGTTCGCGCGTCCGGAGACTTGCAAGGCATTGTGTATTATCAGCCAATTAACGGCAGCAACACGACCTGGATACTGGTTGGGTCCAACGGTAAAGTCTTTTCCCGTTATGGCGATTGGTCAGGCCAGGTGGAGCGCACTACGACCTTCACTTCTAGCGAGACTGTGTACTGCGTCAATGTCATTGGCGTTTTTGTGTTGGTTGCTGGATCGAATGGGAAGCTGCTTAGCGCTGTGAAGATGGCGACGAATGATTCGCAATCATTCGCGACCAGAACCAGCACCTTCGGTACTAGCACCATCCTTTCCATGAAGCTTTGCAACGGGAAAATGTTTATCGTTGGTGCGGATGGCAAGATGGCATATTCATCCGATGGGCTTACCTGGACTGCTGTTGGAGATACCAGTTTCGGTGGAACCATCATCCGCGACATTGCTTACGGTAATGGCAAGTATGTAGCTGTCGGCGACGGCGGCAAGACAGCTGTTTCCGAGGATGGGATCGGCTGGGTTCAGCAAGCCAACACTTTCGCAGGAACCGATATCCGGAGCGTCGCCTACGGCAACGGCAATTTTGTAGCTGTTGGTGCAGGCGGCAAGATTGCTTACTGGACTCCATGATCTTCTATCTCCTTGCGTAATAGAGCCCGGCCGTTGCGCTGGGCTTTTTCATTTCTGATTCAGGCACGCCAAAGCCAGAGTGGCCCTTCGGGGGATGCCTGGACGCGAATAAGCCGGTAGTGCCGCGATGCAAGAAAACGCCGGCAGCTCAAGCACCCTGACCTCAAACTTGCTTTCGGGGGGGGGGGCGCGAGACTGGATCAGCGAGATTGATGCAATGGGGCGTCCGCGCCGGGAGCGTTATCGGTAGAGTGAGATTTGTAGGGATGGAAAATAGCGCGTGAAATACTGGTTGCATGTACAGTATTTTGTTGAGATAGTCATTCCACTCCTCGGACGCACAGGATGCGGAGATCAGCTCGATATAGGTTCTGATCTACACGTGTCCGAGTGAAGGTCTTGAGCCTCGAACCATCGCCTTTGAGCGACATGAAAGCGGAACTATCCGCACCACTCATTTCATTCAAAAGGTATATCTCATGACTCAAGTTACTGTGGGTAGCAAGTTCATCAACCAAGTAGGTTACAGGCAATACGTCAATGCTCTTGTAGAGCCAGCGGCAAACACTACTGGCATCGTCATTCGTACGGTCTCAGCATGCGGTGGTCGTTTGTATGCGGATACCGTGAAGCCGCCTCTCAGCCATCGGATGGATAGCTACCCTGCAATTTTTGCGGCGTCGTCCGGCTCCAACTTCGACACTCTTCCTTATGAGCTGGTGGTTCCCGCTGGGCTTGGTATTTTCTGGGCCCCAGGGAATGACAACTCCAGCGTATGGATGACCTACGACAACCTGTAAGCGTTCATGAGCGTCCGACTTTTGTGCCGGACGCTCTGCTTCCTGCAAAAAAGCATACGAAATCCTCAATCCCATTGTGCTTCCGATGCCCCCTTTTTCTTGAATCATGCCCACGGAGTCGAGCGCATGGAGTTTCTATACCGCCTGCTCGACAGGTTGGATACCTGCTTTACCGCGGGGTTGGTTGGCGCGTTCGCCGCGAGCTGGTGGCACCGCGACGACCTGGTAGACCGAAAGGCCTGGGCCGTCTTCATTTTCTCGGGTGCTGTCTGCGGCCATTACCTGACTGGACTCGTAAGCGCTTACCTGGGAGTGGTCGAGCCCCGTAACCGCAATGCGGGCGCCATTGTGCGGACGGCAGTGCAGCACGTCGCCACCCAGGCGCGCATGGAGACACTGAAAGAGAACCCCGACGTCGTCCAGGCCGTGGAGTGGGTCAGTGGTCTGTCCCGGAGCTGGTGGACAGGTAGTTAAGAGTTACTGCTCGCATAGCGCCGCTCAAACTCCATCGGGCTGAGATAGCCCAGCGTCGAGTGGCGGCGACGGTTATTGTAAAAGCGGATGTAGTCGAACAGGTCGGTTTTCGCCTCGTGGTAGCTGGCATAGCGCGTCAGGTACACCCGCTCAGCCTTCAGCGAACGGAAGAAGCTCTCCATCGCGGCGTTGTCCCAGCAGTTCCCGGGACGTGAATGGCTGGGCACGATTCGATGTCGTCGAAGTAAGGCCTGGTAGTCGTACGCGCAGTATTGGCTGCCTCGATCCGAGTGCAGCAGCACTTCTTCTTTCGGCTGTCGGCGTGCAATGGCCATCTCCAGTGCGGCGTGTACCAAGGCCTGCTGCATGCGGTGGTGCATCGCCCAACCGACGACGGCTCGTGAATAGAGATCGAGCACGACTGCCAGATACAGCCAACCTTGGGCCGTCCGCACGTAGGTCATGTCCGAGACCCAGTGCCGATTGGCGCGATCCGAGGCGAACTGGCGATCCAGGTGGTTCGGGGCAATCGGCAGAGTATGACGACTGCTGGAAACCAGCCGCCAGCGCTTGCGCGAGCGAACGCGCAGACCGGCTTCGCGCATCAGTCGAGCAACCCGGTGTCGACCACAAGCATGCCCCATGGCCGCCAACTCGGCCTTGATTCGGCGATGGCCATAGATCCCATTCACCTCGTGGTGAATGGTGCGGATCTCCTTGCTCAGACGCAGATTCGCCATCTCTCTCGCCGAAGGTGGCCGCTGCTGCCAGGCATAGAAGCTGCTGCGGGATACCCGCAGCAGCCGGCACATTGGCGCTATGGGATAGCGACCAGCCAACGCCTCGATGGCGCGGAACTTCACTTCGTGGGCTGCGAGAAGATGGCGAGCGCCTTTTTTAAAACATCGCGCTCCATGGTGACCTGAGCCAGTTGCTGGCGTAGACGACGCAACTCCGCGCTCTCACCACGCTGCTTGCCGTTGCCCGGAAAGGCATCGTCACCTTGCTGCTCGTACTGGCGCTTCCATTTGCCCAGCAGGCTTTCAGCGATGCCGAGCGTCTCGGCTACATGACGAAGCGGCGTGCCGGCAAGTACCTGGTCTACCGCCTCGCGTTTGAAGGATTCGGGAAAACGTCGTCTGGTCTGGGTCATGAACACTCCTTGCGGTGGACATTGTCCACCTTAAGTCAGTGTCCACTCAGCTCGGGACAGACCAGCTTGGTGCTTAGCCGAATGCGGTAACGTAGTTGAAGCGAAAGCTAGGTGGTTGATTCGGAATTGCTGCGGTGACTGCTGGCGGCGTTACGCGCTAAACCTCAGTTACACCAAGCCATGGCCGTTATCACATCGTCATCAATAAGCTCGAGCGCGATTCCAAAGGCGTCGTAGTGGTGGAAAGTGACTCCCCATTTCCGGACCGATTCTTAAAGTTGCCATATGAGAAAAGGCTTGATGGTTCGAATGGGATCGTTGCCTACCAGTTCTGTGCAACGCTGCAGGCACGAAACTCACTTCGAGTGCTTCAGCCGCATGGTCGTCTTGCTACTGCTGACTTGCGGCTGTCAGTCCTTCTCAACACTGCCGCCTCGGGTGGTAGCGGTGGGGTGTCAGCCACCGCCGGCACCTGCGGCGTGGTTCATGGAGGCGCGCGAGCCGAACTTGCCCCTGTGGCTGCTCAACGAATTGTCGCCATCGCCGGAGACGGTGACCAAGGATTGATCGCCCTGGCGGCCAGCAATCACAAGTTACTCACTTCAAAACGCTTCATACACAGGTTTGGTGCAGTCTTCGTATACCACCTGGCAAGCTTTGCCTCCCGTGTCGACACATGACTGTTGAGCCACCATGCGGGCTTCTTCAGGGTCTTTGGCACTGCCCAGGCCAGAGCGGGACGGCCCGTCCTTGCTGCTGGGAACCACCCATGCGACACATTGGTTTCGATACGTAAAAATTACTTTGCAATCAGTCGCCCCCCGCCTGCTGCAATCGGACAAGGCCGACTTCTCGGCACTCTCCTTGCTGGGCCTGTTGACGGCAACACCTGCATCTGCGGTTGCTCCAGATGAAGCGATTGCGCCCCAGGTCTTATGCCACTGCCCAGCGGGCTCCTGCTCGCGGGGGCTCCCGCCAGCGCCTGGAATCGGAGCGCAGCCGCCAACCCCTTGATCGCCGATGGGATATTGCCCAGCAGGACATCTCCCCTCCGCATTTGCAATTGCCGGAAAGGCAAGAGCCAATAGCAAAAGCAAATTGGCCCCGTGAAGCGGTACCGTGCCCAACGTAGACGATTTCATATAAACCTCAGTTTCACGCAGAGCCCATGTTTGCGCACTACCCAACCGATGCGTTCCCTCGTGTTCGGGGATGTATCACCAATCGCTGATCGCCTTGAGGGCTGTTGTCCTCGGCCGCGCAGGGCCGTTCAGAAAAATAGTTTGGGTATGCCAGTTGCGGCGGTCAACATAGGACGGACGTGCTAATGGCCTATTGCCGGTATCGGTTGGGGCCGCGAAAGTTACCTTGAGCCTTCAAAAAGGGCACCACCCCCGGCCCAGGTTTACCCTCGATTACGCATATAGGCTGGGAACACATCAACCTGACTGGCGATTACGTCTGGCGGCAGGCCGCATGCTGGAAGGCGGGAAGTTCAGGCCGGTACGACAGCTCGGAAAACGTTAGCGTACGATTTTTTCCGAATTCTGCAGGCTCCCCTAGTCGGGGCTTTTTTCATATCAAGTGAGTTAGGGAGCGATCGCGCTCATGCTTGGTCGATCAGTTCCGGCCCGTGATTCTTGACGTTACCGACGGCAGTGCTCACCTTGAACCATTCGAAGGTCTCGGCGGCTTCTCCCTGCTGTAGCGCTATCTGTTCGGCGCGCTCCTTCGGGGGGGCCGGATCGAGCCATTCCCAGGCCAGTTCCGGCCCAAGCACTACCGGCCGGCGGTCGTGGATATCGACCATGCCGCCGGCACTGTCGGCGGTGATGATCACAAAACCGTCGTGCTCCCCGTGACCTTCGTCTGGATCCGGCAGTTGTCCAATTGAGGCGCAGAGGATGGGGGAGCCGTCCCGGTGCCGGATCAAATAGGGCTGCTTCTTCGGGCCGCCGTCGTCCAGCCATTCAAACCAGTTGTCGATTGGGCATATGGCTCGGTGTGGCCAGATCTGGCGGAAGAAAGGCCCATGGGCCACTTTCTCGACACGGGCGTTTATCGCTGTAGCACGGTCGGTAGCCCAATGCGGCCGCCAGCCCCACGACACAGGGTCTGCATAAAGCTTATCGCCGGCGACATGGAAGAGGGCGAGCTGCATCGTCGGCGCGGCGTTGTAGCGCCCCAGGGGTTGATCACCGACGCTATTGATCAGGGCCCCAGGCATGCCCAGGGCTGCGACGAAGTCGTGGATGTATCGGTACTGGGACAGTCTTCCGCACATGATCGCCCCTGGGGCAGTACGCAACTCTAAGACTATAGATGTCCGCTGCTAAGGTTCTGTAGATATTCAACTCAGGGTGTCTCTATATTCTCTTTGCGGTACTTCCTGCCTGCGACGCACACGTCGGCCACGCTACCGGGCTTCTCAATCAGAATGTCATATTCACTTTCCGGGCGGGCTTCACTGTCGTTTGATTTCGTTAGAAGCCACTGTTCTTTTTTTCCAGCGAGACGGGTGCGGAACAACCTCCACATGCCGGATAGTTTTTCTCCTTTTAAGCGAAAATACAGCTGTCCTTTTGCGTAGCTTTTTTGTGGATCACCTTCGGGAAGCCAAACCCCGTAATCCCAAACGATGACATCACCAGCCCCGTACTGCCCCGCGGGGATGCTCCCTTCAAAGCATAGGTAATCCAGCGAATGATCTTCTACGTGCACTGCCATTCGTCGCACTCTTGGGTCCAGTGATGGTCCTTTGGGGATTGCCCAGCTTTTTAGCGATCCATCAAGCTCTAAACGAAAGTCATAGTGGAGGTGACTGGCATAGTGTTTCTGTATGCAATATTGGCGGGGACGTTGCATTGGGAGGTCAGGGTCTTTCTCATGCTCCTTTGCATTCAGTGACGGTTTCATTATGACCTCTTCGCATACTTTATTTGGTCATCTGCCGCTTCTGCAGCCATGTTGTTTGAGAAGGTCAGTCTTCGCGTAAGTTCATCCTTTTTTAACTGTGTCATCACAGATGAGTTTCTGGCGACTTGAGAGCTCAAGTCAGCGAAATAACTCGAACAATTGAACGTGTTCCTTTGTCTTTTCGTTATTCGGCTACCAAAGAGGTGGCTCGGAGAAGATCCTGAGATGAAAGGAGCTCCTGATGATTGGTGTCGTGATCCCGGCGCATAACGAAGAGCGCTTTATCAAAAAATGCCTCCGGTCAGTCATTAAGGCTGGTTGTCATCCAACGCTTCAGGAGGAGGTGAGGATAGCTGCCTGAGTAGATCCTCATTCGCCCGGTCCTTGCTGCGCGCAATCAACTCGAGGTCGCTGACTTTCTTGCGCAACTGCGAAGCTTCACCGGCCTTTTTCACGCACGCGGGTTCGGCCTGCCTTGCTAGGTTTCGGCTCGATGGGAGGAGGGCGCACGGGTGGCAACTACCTTCTGCCACGTCCATGACTTGGCGCTTGTCACGGCTGGCTCACGCTGTCTAGTGGAGGGTGGCAATGCGCCGGTTTTCGCCAATTCTGATCCGGTCCAGCGCTCGGTTGAGTGCGTCCAGGGCGTTGAGCAGGGCTTGTGCCTCGGTTTCCCGACCCTGCCCCCAGAGGCGCTCGGCCATCTTGTTCAAGGCCTGGATGGAGCGCTCGATATCGGCGGCAGTCACTGCCTTGGTATCCTCCGGCTCTTTTCTAGGCATGGGCTGAGGCCTCGATTGTGGTTTGCTGGCGAAGTGGATGATGGATTTGCCAGTGTTCGATGGAGGGCTGTTTCCGGTTCGGTCTGGCGAGATTCATGGAAGGCCTGTCACTGACGACATTTCAAGGCCGCGGCTTGTATGTCGGAGGCGCTACCGACGTTGACGACGCTCATGCTGTCGGCGCCAAGTTCGGCTGCTTTATTGAAGGCCATATTCAGCGCGTCCCCGTTGGAGGAGCCCTTCACGGTAAATGCCGTCAGAACCTTGCAGGCCTGTGCCGAGGAGGCCGTCACCAGATCGACCTGCCTTCCTGCTTCCGTCAGTTGTGTGGTGCAAGCCGAGACCGAAGCCGCAGCGACGACAAGCAAGACAAGGCCACGCAGATTGCGCATCACTGAATACTCCTGTCGACGAGGTTGCCGGCCTATTCCGGCCTGCCGGCCCCGGGCAATCATCGCGAGTACATCGCCCACCAGAACACATGGCCCAGGATCGAGATCTGCTGTTCCTGGATTTCGGCGAAGCTATAGTCTTCGTCCGGATGTTCATCCCGATTGAAGCTGCGCAGGCGCAGCCCGACCGGCAAACGGTAAACCTGCTTCACGCGCAACTGGCCATTGTGGTTGAGTGCATACATCTCCCCGTCGACTACATCCTTCAGGGCATTCCTGCCGACGTTCACGCCAACGGTTGCGCCGTCGCGCAGCACCGGGAGCATGCTGTTGCCGCTGACCGACACGCACTTGGCGTTGCTGAACTGCACGCCGTTCTGACGCAGGTCTTTCTTGAAGAAGCGCAGTCGGGCGGTATCGCTTTCTTCGATGACAAACCGGCCCGAGCCTGCAGCCAGCTCCACCTCGTGAAGAAAGGGGACGTAGACCTCGTTGTCATCGAGCGGGGTCGCATCGTCCCAGGTCTCGATATCGTCCAAATGCACGCTTGGCTGGGTGCGTGACGATGCGGTATCCGCCGCCTTGAGCATTTCTCCAACGCCTTCAGCGAGCCACATGGAGGAAACGCCGCATACCGAGGCAATCTGGGCGACAAAGGCCGTGGCCTTCGATTTGCCACGTTCCAGGTCGGAGATTGAGGTTTGGGTCAGGCCGGCACGTTCAGCGAGCTCTGTTTGATTGAGCTGGGCGTGGCGACGAGCTGTTTTGAGTCGATCTTTAAATTCCATCCGCCCAGTATTACGGGGGTTCCCATAAGCTTGCAAATGGGTATTCCTATATCGTACTATATGGGTGTTCCCGTAAGGGCGTCAGGCAGATAATCAAATGGATTTGCAGATGTTAAAAGAATGCAGATGTGGAAGTTGCAATCGACTTCTCGCTCGAGTGGGCGAGTTTACTGAGCTCCAGATCAAATGTTCCCGCTGTGGAACCTTGAATCATGTAAAGGCCGCGAGTCTCGAGCTATCGCCAGGAGCGGCCAGGTGTGACAGCGGCGTCGGTCATTGAGCCTGTGATGCAACGGCTCGTCCGGGCCAGAGGCCCGAACTCCTGTTGCATGAGGGTTCCAGGCCGCGCGTAGCGCTGTCGCAGTCATTATTGGAATGGGTGGAGCTCTCACGCCGCGGCGGTCATCACTGCGCGTTGAAGCTATCGCCCCCTTCGTGAAAGCCAAGAGCTTCGATTTCCTCGCCTTTGAGCGACATGCAGGCGGAATCCTCCGCATCCATCATTCGACTCAATAGGTAACACCATGGCTTGGATTCGATACGACTTTACCGATAACGGCTCTTCTGTACTGCCGGCTCGCTACTACATGGCGCCGAACCAGTATCTTCAATCCCCCAACAAGCGCTTCAAGCTGCTCTTCCAGCCCGATGGCAACCTGGCACTGTATGACGGCGCCCAGTTGGCATGGGTGGCTGACCAGAACACGCCGTTCACCAACGTGAGCAAGGGCAACAAGAAAGATCCGATGATGGTCTTCATGAACTACGGCTTTGTCCTGGATGACCCGCTGCGTGGCCGTATCTGGTCGACCACTCCGAGCGACCCCACCATGGGTTCGCGCGAAGATGCCTCGCTGCGTGCGTTCACCCAGCTTCAGGACGACGGGAACATCGTCACTGTCGACACCATCCCGCACTGGTATGCACCCAATGGTCGTGTATTCACCCCGGCGGTGGGTACGGCAATGATCATCAGCGGTCCGGCCGAGCTGGTACCGGGCCAGCTCTACAGCGCTGGCGATCACGCTCTGGTCTTCCAGGGCGATGGCAACCTGGTGGTGTACGGGCCGAACTGGAGCGTGGTCTGGGCGACCTATACCCAGAACAAAGGTGGTGTGCGCTGCGTCATGCAGGCAGACGGCAACCTGGTGATCTACGCCGCGAACAATGCGGTCGTCTGGCAGAGCGGCACGGCTGGTCACCCCGGCGCAACCATCCGCCTGCAGGCCAACGGAAGTTTCACGATAGTGACCGAGCGGCCGATCTGGGCCCGCTTCGGCTATACCCCGACCATCAAGCCGCCGCGTGTGTTCTACCCCGATCACAAGTGGAAAACCGGTAGCTACACCTGGGACAACGTGTTCTAACGGCCTGCAAGAGGCCCCGCGACGATGCGGGGCTTCTACAGGCTTCACTCAAGGGCCCGGCAGGCTTGTTCCGCCGGGCTCTGCCCATTGGTGGCGCGGATTGAACGGGGTCACGAACGGGCAAGCGACAGCTGGCCGTCAAAGGCCGTGCGCTCAACCTTGAAAAACAGATTCTCCTGAGTACCTCCATTCACCTGCTTCAGGACGGTGTGCGACAACTGCCCGCCGATTTTCTCCATGGCTCGCTGTGAGCGGATATTCGAACCCGCAACATGGAACCAGACGGTGTCGACCCACTGAAAGGCGTGCCCGAGCATCAGGTACTTGAGTTCCTTGTTGGCACTGCCTCCCCATTTTTCGCGCGCCAGAAAGGTGTAGCCGATGGCAACTTCACGCTGGTCCTCGTTGAACTCGTAGTAGCGGGAGCTGCCTGCAACCTTGCCGCTGTCGCGGTCGATCACGATCAGGGTGCTCTTGGCCGCCAGTGCGTCGTCGAACCATTGGCGAAATACCGGCTCCTGATAGCGGGTCGAGCTTTGGTGCTGAGCCCAGATCAAGGGATCGCAGGCGACGCCATACAGCGCCGCGAAGTCCACGGCCTCAAGTGGGCGCAGTTCAAGTGATTCACCAACGAGCAGGGGCGAGAGGGGCAGCGATTGCATCAGTGGTCTCCAAAGGACGAATGCATCTGTTTCGTTGCGCGAGGCTTGCTGGATGAGCAATATGCTCCGGTTGCACCACGGCTACGCGGGAGCCGGAACCTTAACAAGGCTCTGGCAGGCCTGAATAGCGCGGCACGGCTGCTGTTGGCCGCGAGCATCCCTGATCGGCCTCTGGCGCATCACCTGGTCAACCCAGCGCAATACTCAATAAGAGCGTAATCGCTCTGAGCACATCAATGGATGGCAACGCGATGATGAAATACCCCATTGGCCTGTTGGCATGCACGCTCTTACTGGCCTCGCCCGCGTGGGCGCAGGGCAAGCGGGTGATTCCGGGTAGCGAGCAGGTCGAGGCGGGTTATCTCTCGTCGCAATTGTTGCTGAAGCCCTGTACGGACGTGACGACGCTGGGCTTCAGCGCGGACGACAGCGCCCTGCACGATGCCGCCGCCGCGCGCCAGGCCTTGCCTGCGGGAACCTGCAATGACGCAGTGCTGGTGGAGAAACTGTTCAAGGCGCGCTTTGTGCAGTACGGCTCGATCACGCAGGTGTTCACCCCGTGGCAATTGGCACGGCAGGTCGACAGGCAGAACCGCGCCATCAGCCGTTGCCCGGATACCCGATGCCTGGGCCGCGAGCTGGATGCAGTGATTGCCGCGCTGGCGCCGGTGTATCTCGGCGCCCGCCGGGCCTGGCCCAGGGGCAAGGGGCTGTGCGCCAGCGAGCCGGTGGACAGCCCGGTGAACCAGGCCCTGGCGGTTCTGGGCGCCGACACCCGTCAGCAGATCAATGCTCAATGCGCGCAGGAGGGGGTGATTGCCACAACCTGCCGCGGCCCCCATGGCCAATTGCTGTTCTTGAGCTGTGGCATGAGCGGCAATCAGGTCAATTCAAGCCAATGGCTTTATCGTGCCGGCAAGGCACACGCCGAGCCGCTGTTCGCCGTCGAGGATGGCCCCCTGGGCGTACTGGCGACTTCCTGCAACGGCATGCCCGACCTGATGACCAGTGCACGGGTCAGTGCCGGGGAGCACAACGACACCTTCTACCAGTACGACGGCAAGGCCTATCAGCAGGTGTATTCCTACATCAGCACCTTTGTCGGTATCGATGCCAACGGCAATGACCTGGCTATCGCCCAGGCCGGCGCACTGGCCAAGGTCGCGTGCCGCTAGGGGGGGGGCGCATTCATGGGCTGCGCCTGGTAGATGCCAAGCTGTTCAAAGGGGCGATCATTTCCCGCAGCCAGGCCGGCATGCTCCTGGCCGGGCTGGGCCTGACCGTGCTCTGACTAGAGCCCGGCCGCTGCGGGTTGAGCCTGCAGCAACTCGTCGAGCACCCCCATGAAGGCTTCCACCAACTGGCTACGGCCCTGCTTGCGGGTCAGTACCAGCAACTGGGCGGTGGCGCTGGGGTCGGCGAGGGGGCGGTAAGTCACGCCTTTTTTCGCCAGGGTCTGGGTGCAGCGGGGCACCAGGGCAATGCCCTGGCCGGCGGCGACCAGGGCGATGATCGAGGTGATCTGCCGGCCGCTGGGGCCCGGGCGCAATGGCAGGCCGTTGCGTCGGTAGAGTTGTTCGATGGCTTCGTTGAGCCCCGAGCCGTAGTCGGCGGGAAACAGGATCAGCGGATGCTCGCTAAGCTCGGCCAGAGTCACTTGCGCCTGCGCGGCCAGGGGGCTGTCGCTGGAGATCGCCGCCACCAGCGGTTCGTCCCCCAGGGACAGGGACTGGATATCGCTCTGCTCGCTCGGCGGTTGCATGCGGCTCATGCCGATGTCGATGCGCCCGTCGACAATCTGCGACCACTGGCTGACCGAAGCACCTTCCACCAGGGTCAATTGCACGTCCGGGAAGCGCTGGGCGAAGGCCTGGATCGCCTGGCTGAACAGGTCCGAGAGGGCGATGGAACTGGCGTAGCCCAGGGCCAGTTGCCCGGCGCAACCTGCAGCCAGCTTGCCGGCCATGACCTGGGCCAGGTCCACCTGTTCCAGCACGGCCCGGGCGTACGGCAGGAAATGCCGGCCCTGGGCGGTGAGGGTCACGGTGCGGCTGGTGCGGTCGAACAGGCGAAACCCCAGTTCGGTTTCCAGGGCCGAAATCTGCCGGGTCAGCGGCGGTTGCGCCAGGTGCAGGCGCAGGGCGGCGCGACCAAAATGCAGCTCTTCGGCGACCGTCAGAAAATAACGCAACTTGCGTAGATCGAGCATCCTGTTCCCTGGGTATTGATCGGTCGGAATTCGGTATTGGTCTTGGCTTGGCGACGTATTTTATAAAGGCCTTTGGTCATAAAACGAGAGGTTTCATGAATTCGCGTCAGCATTGTGCGCGCATCGCCCTGTTTCTGTGTGGTTGTGCGGCATTTCTCAACCTGTATGCGACCCAGGGCATTCTCCAGGAATTTGCCCAGAGCTTTCAGGTGAGCATCCGGGAAGCCGGCTGGAGCATCACCGTCACCACCCTGGCGGTGGCCCTCACTGCGCCCTTTGTCAGCCGCTTTACCGGGCGTTTCGATCAGCGCCGGGTGATTGTGGTGGCCGCGCTGTTGCTGGCGGTGCCAGCGGGGCTGGCGGCCTATGCCGGCAGCTTTACCCAGCTGCTGGTCTGGCGCCTGGTGGAGGGCATGCTGATCCCGGTGGTGTTCGCCACCAGCGTGGCCTACATCGGCGACCGCTGGAGCGGCGGCACCGTGACCGAAGTCACCAGCCTGTATGTCGCCGGCACCGTGCTGGGCGGCTTTGCCGGGCGTTTTGTCACCGGTTTCATGACCGAATACGTGGGCTGGCGCGAAGCCTTTGCCTTGCTCGCGGGCCTGAGCCTGCTGATCGGAGTGGCCATTCATTTGCTGCTGCCGGCCAACCCGCCCCTGACCGCGCCCCGGGCATCCGGCGGCCTCAGCGCCCTGCGCGAGCTGTGCCGGCGGCCCTTGCTGGCGGCCTACGGCGTGGGCTTCTGCGTGCTGTTCTCGCAAGTGGCCACCTTTACCTATGCCGGGCTCTACCTGAGCCAGGCGCCGTTCGACCTGGGCGCCGCAGCCCTGGGCGCGATCTACAGCGTGTTCCTGCTGGCCCTGGTGGTGATCCCCATCGCCGGGCGCCTGAGCAAGTCGCGGCCCCAGGCCGAGCTGCTGGTGGCTGCGGCGTTGCTCGGGGTCTGCGGTTCGGCCCTGACCCTGCTGCCGTCGCTGTGGCTGATCGTGTTGGGCCTGGCCCTGAGTTCCACCGGGGTGTTCCTGGCCCAGGCCGCCGCCAACTCCTTTACCACCGCCACCGCCCGCCACAACAAGGCCGGCGCCGTGGGCCTGTACCTGACCTGCTACTACCTGGGCGGCAGTTTTGGCGCCGTGGTCCCGGCCCTGCTCTGGAGCCACTGGGGCTGGCAGGGCTGCGTGGCGCTGATCGTGCTGTTCCAACTGCTGTCGCTGCTGATTGCCTGGGGCGGCTGGAAGCCCCTCGAACCCCAAACCCCGGTCGCGGCTCGCGAACCGTCCAACCCGATAGATTCATCATCCAACAAGGAATACGTGAGGTGACCATGAATAACGTACTGACCCGGCAGAGCCAGTTGCTGAAGATTGTCGAACCTGTGTTGAACGACATGCCGGCCAGTGTCTTGAAGCATGCGCTGTTCGAGGCGTTCTGGAGCGAAGAGGGTGCCCTGGTGGACATCGAGCATGCCTTCGAGAAGCTCACCTCCCGTCGCCACGAGCCGGCGGTGCTGCGCAAGTTCTTCGCCAGCTGGTCGAAGACCAACAACTCCGCCACCAGTGTGTCCGGGCTGGCCAACCGCATCACCTTGCTGGCCCGCTCCGGGCAGGGCTCGGAAGCCGCCGACGGCCTGTACCGGGCCTGCGGCAGCCTGCAGCGGATCACCGATGAAGACCTGGGCGCCCTGGGCAATACCCTGCATTCGGACCTGTTCTACAACATGGCCACGCCGATCTGCGGCGATGACCAGTGGCTGCTCAAGGAAAACTGCTTGCCCTCGGCCCAGGGCTTCAAGGACTGGACGGATTTTCGCCGCCTGCGTGACCGCGACCTGCTGCAGGGGCTGCTGACCACCCTGATCCACGAGGTCTACACCCACGGCGAAGTGGAGTTCATCCACCCGCTGTACAAGCAGTGGTTCGTCCGCGACATGGGGGTGCCGGCAGAGAAGGCGCGCACCACCGTGGCCTGGGTCACGGTGCACACCGGCGGCACCGAGAGCAATCACTTCGCCCATGCGGTGGCGGCGGTCAACGAGTTCGTCGATGCCATGCAGGTGCGGGTCGACCCGCAGGCCGCGCGGGAAATCTTCGCCGAATACCTGCAGCGCAAGGCTCGGGTAATGCGCGACTGTGCCCAGCTGTTGCGTTGATGGCTCCGGCCCGGCCCCGGCAACGGGGCTTGTGGCTGACCCAGGCTCGCCTATCCTGTTGCTGATTGACCCTTCCTTTTCATTTTGCAGCCTGCCTCGACAATGAATGACCTGAAACATCACGCCTCCCCGGAGGCATTGCCGGCGTCCGATGTGTCGGTGCGCCGCCGTTCCCTGGTGGCCGGTTGCGGCGCCCACGCGGTGCATGACGGCCTGACTGACGTGATCTATGTACTGCTGCCGATCTGGCAGGCGCAGTTCGCCATGAGCTACGCCCAGATCGGCCTGCTGCGCGGTGCCTATTCCGGGATGATGGCCGGCTTCCAGTTGCTGGCCAGCCGTGGAGCCAAGCGCTGGGGGCGCGAGCGCCTGCTGGTGGGTGGCACTGCCCTGGCCGGGCTGGCCTACCTGCTGGCGGGGCAGGCCGGGGGGTTGGGGGTGCTGCTTCTGGCGCTGCTGCTGGGCGGCCTGGGGGCCAGTACCCAGCACCCGCTGGCGTCCTCGATCATCACCGATACCCACGAGGCTGGCGGCGGGGTCAAGGAAGCGTTGTCCCAGTACAACTTCGCCGGGGACATCGGCAAGACCCTGATTCCCGGGTTGGTGGGGCTGCTGCTGACCGTGATCAGCTGGCGTGCCAGCGTGACCCTGATCGGCCTCCTGGGGCTGGCCGCTGCGCTGGCGCTGTGGTGGCTGATCCCGTCCCGGGCGGCGACCCTGGCCATGCAGGAAAAGGCGCCGAAGACGGTCAATGGCCAGGGCTCGGTCGGCGGCCTGCGGGCACTGATCTTCACCGGCACCCTGGACAGTGCGGTACGCATGGGTTTTCTGACCTTCCTGCCGTTCCTGCTCAAGGCCAAGGGCGCCGGCACCGCCGGTATCGGCCTGGCCCTGACCCTGCTGTTTGTCGGTGGCGCTTTCGGCAAGCTGCTGTGCGGTTACCTCGGGGCGCGCATCGGCATGATGAAGACCGTTTGGATCACCGAGTTCACCACCGCCAGCCTGATCGTGCTGGCGGTGTTCCTGCCCTATGTGGGGTTGATGGTGATGCTGCCGCTGCTGGGGCTGGCGCTGAACGGCACCTCGTCGGTGCTCTATGGCGCGGTGCCGGACCTGGCGGGGGCGGGCAAGCGCGAGCAGGCGTTCTCGCTGTTCTACACCGGCACCATCGGCGGCGGGGCACTGGCGCCGGTGCTGTTCGGCAGCCTCGGCGACGTCACCGGGATTCCCCTGGCGGTGATGGCCCTGGCCGCGACCCTGCTGCTGACCCTGCCGCTGTCCTGGTACGTGCAGCGTGGCCTGGACGCCGACGCCCGGTCCTTGCCCAGCCCCGGCTGAGGTCCCGCCAATGCCCTGACAGCGCAGGCCCGGCGCGAGATTGTCCGGGCCTGCTGCTTGCTGGTGGAGCGCTAGCCGCGCAGGCGCCATTCGGGCCCCGCGGCAGGGGCCGGCAGCGGCGCTGCCAGGGTTCTGGCCAGTTCGACGAAGCGCTCCAGGCAGCGCGACCCCAGGGGCGTGCGCCAACTGACCGTCTGTTCCAGCACATAGGGCTCGGCCAGCGGCACATAGACCACCCCGGGACGCTGTAGGGTCGCGGTGTAGTCGGGCACCACGGCCACCCCGCGCTCCGCCGCCACCAGGGACACCAGGGTGGTCATCTGCGACGCCGTGGGCCCCAGGCGCGGGATGATCCCGCTGTGGGCGCAGAGGTCCTCCAGGGCGGTGTTCAGGGCCGATCCGTAGGCGCTGGGAAAGGTCACGAAGGATTCCCCCGCCAGTTCGCAAAACCCCAGGCTGCTCCTGCCGGCGAAGGCGCTGCGCGACGGCACCGCCACCACCAGGGAATCGCGCGAACTCACCAGCGACTGCAAACCGTGGGCCGGCAAGTTGGGCGCCCCCCAGCCAAAGCCGATATCCAGGCTGCCATCGATCAACTGCTGGCGCTGGCTGGCGGTGGACACCTCGCGAAACGCCAGCTCCACCTCCGGCAGGCTGCGGCTGGTGTTGCGGATCATCTCGGAGAAAGCGTTGGACAGGGGAATCGAGCTGGCATAGCCGATGACGATACGGCCGATGGCGCCATGGGCGATCTTGCGCGCGGTGGCCTCGGCCTCGCCGACGGCACTGATCACCCCCCGGGCCTGCTGCAGGAACAGTTCACCCTCCGGGGTCAGGCACACGGTGCGGGTCGAGCGTTCGAACAGGCGGATGCCCAGGCGCGCCTCCAGGGCGGCGATATGCCGGGTCAGCGGCGGTTGGGCGATCCGCAGGCGCAGGGCGGCGCGGCCGAAGTGCAATTCATCGGCAACGGTGACGAAATAACGCAGACGACGGAGCTCTAGCATTTCTTGTTTTTCCAGTATCAATCACGACGCAAACAGTATTGGCCGCTATTTGCGACTGTCATCAGAATGTAAGACGACCAGCCTAGACCAGCTTTCCAGGTTGCCGCAGGCGCATGGGTACAGGCTCGGTTCACTCTGTTTTCCGATTGTTTTCGCAGGTACAAAAATGACAAGCAGCGAAGCCACGGCCGTCCGTTTTTCCTTGTCCCAGCGTGCGCTGGGCCTCAGTGCTCCAGGCACCTCGAGCATGCGCAGCAAAGCCAACGCCCTGAAGGAAAGCGGGATCAAGGTGATCAATTTCGCCGCCGGCGAATTGTCCTTCGATGCCTGCGAGGACATGCGCGCCGGGGCCATCGAAGCCATCGCCAATGCGCGCAATCGCTACACCCCGCCCATCGGCCTGCCGGCCCTGCGCGAGAAGCTCGCGCAACGGGTCAGCCAGCGCACCGGGGCTGCGTTCGCCGCCAATGAAGTGGCGGTCACCGCCGGGGCCAAGCAGGCGCTCTACAACGCCTGCATGGTGCTGCTCAACCCCGGGGACGAGGTGATAGTGCCGACTCCGTACTGGGAAACCTTTCCCACCCAGATCCGCCTGGCCGGCGCCACTCCGGTGTGCGTCCAGACCCGCGCCGACCACTATCGGCTGACGGTGGACGCGGTGCGTGGCGCGCTCACCGAGCGCACCCGGATGATCGTCATCAACACCCCCAACAATCCCACCGGCACCGTCTATGAACGCGAGCAACTGCTGGCCATCGCCCAGATGGCCCAGGAGCGGCAACTGTGGGTGATGTTTGACGAGTGCTATCGCGGCCTGGTGCGCCAAGGCCACGAGCACCACAACATCCTGGCGCTGTGCCCGGCATTGAAAGGGCAGACAGTGCTGATCGATTCCTTCTCCAAGAGCCAGGCGGTGACCGGCTGGCGGGTCGGCTACGCCTGCGCCCCGGCGCCGGTGATCGCGGCCATGCACAACCTGCAGGGGCACACCACCTCAAACCCCAGCAGCCTGTCCCAGTACGCCGCGCTCAATACCCTGAACGCCGATTCGTCGCACTTTGCCGACCTGGTCAACCCGTTCCTGCAACGCCAGCTGCACGCCGCACGCACCTACCTCGACCGTCTGGAAGGGGTGAGCTATGCGCCGCCGGAAGGCGCCTTCTACCTGTATATCGATGTCTCTTCCCGGCTCGGCGGCTACTACCACGGCGAAGCGGTGCGCGATGTGGATCACCTGGCCGACCTGCTGCTGACCGAGGCGCACATCGCGGTGGTGCCCGGCTCCGGTTGTGGCGACCCCCACTGCATCCGCATTTCCTACGCCGTGGAATATGAGGAACTGATCGAAGGCCTGGGCCGTTTCGCCCAGTTCATCTCGGCGATCGTCATCGACTGAAGCGGCTCCCGGCAGCCCAGCCCCCAGGGGGACCAAGCCCGTTCCCGAGCCCGCCGAGGCCCGGGCCGGCGTCGTTCATCTTGTTGTCCGTGAAGTGAAGAACAATTACAGGAGAAAAACATGGAGAGTTCCCGCAAGGAGTTCATCGGCTACGTGCACCAGGCCCTGGTGGATGTCGAGGACCGCAACCTGGTGGAGGCCCTGCTGACGGGCTTTGAAAACCACCCCGACAAGCTGGACGGCTACTGCCTGACCTACCAGCGCATGACCTCGCGCAAGTGGTCCGAGGACTCGCTGTGCACCTTCTTCTGCGGCTGGCGCAGCCCGGATGGCGCGGCCCATGCGGTGTCCAGCATCATCGTGCGGCTGCTGCAGGAGTCCGAGGACCTGCCCGGTGATGACAACAAGCTCAAGCTGCTGGAGGCGGCCCGGCACTGCGGCGAGATCATCGTCGAGGACGTCGGCCTGGGTGAGATGCACGGCCATCCCCACCATTCCAAGCTCTACCACCGCATGGCCTCGGCCATCTGCGGCTCGGACAACTGGCGCCTGCAGGACAAGTACCTGAACCCCATCACCAAGGAGTTCTCCACCTGGGTCGGCGAGAAGCGCCCGCTGGCCCCGAACCTGGTGGAAGCCCTGGAGATGATGGCCCTGACCGAGCTGTTCAACACCGGCGAGTACAACCTGATGACGCCACTGTGGAAGAACTGGCTGCGCGAATCCTGCGGTTACCCCGCCGGGGAAGCCAACCGCATCGCCGGCTTCCTCAGCGTTCACTGCGGCGCCGTCGAGGCCCGGCATTTCCGCCACGCCACCGACGCCCTGAAGCTTTACACCCAGGCCACCGGCCAGCAGGTCAACTACCGGCGCATCGCTGCGCTGTCCGATGAGTACGTGCTGCGCGCCTGCCAGCACCTGGAGAAGATGGCCTCCGTACTCAAGGAATAAGCGCCTGCCATCCAGGCCGGGCAGGGCGCCTGCCCGGCACCGCAGGCCGGACCCTCATTCATTTATTGGAGAACTACCCACATGCGTCTTGAATCCGACTCGATGGGTTCCATTTCGGTACCGTCCAACAAGTACTGGGGAGCCCAGACCGAACGCTCCATCCACAACTTCCCCATCGGCCGTGCACGCTTCCAGTGGGGCGCGCCGATGATCCGCAGCATGGGCATCCTGAAGAAGGCCGCGGCCCTGGCCAACCTCAAGCTCGGCGAGCTGCCGGAAGCCATTGCGCTGCCCATCGTCAAGGCGGCGGATGAGGTGATCAGCGGGCAACTGGATGAGCATTTCCCGCTGGTGGTGTTCCAGACCGGTTCCGGCACCCAGTCCAACATGAACGCCAACGAAGTGATCGCCAACCGGGCCATCGAGATGCTCGGCGGCGAGCTGGGCAGCAAGAAGCCGATCCACCCCAACGACCACGTCAACCGTGGCCAGTCGTCCAACGACACCTTCCCCACGGCGATGTACATGGTGGTGGTGACGGAGATCTTCGAAACCCTGCTGCCGGGCGTCTCGGTGCTGCGCGACACGCTGTTCGAGAAGGCCGAGCAGTACCGCGATGTGGTCAAGGTCGGACGCACCCACTTGCAAGACGCTACCCCCATCACCCTGGGCCAGGAGATCGGTGGCTGGGTCGAGCAGATCGACTACGCCCTGGCGGGCATCCAGCACAACCTCACCGGCCTCTACGATCTGGCCATCGGTGGCACGGCGGTGGGGACCGGGCTCAACTCCCATCCGCAGTTCGGCGACGAATGCGCCCGGGTCATCGCCGAGCTCACCGGCTACCCGTTCAAGTCCTGCGCCAACAAGTTCTTCGCCCTGTCGGCCCACGATGCCCTGGTCAACACCTCGGCGGCGATCCGCACCCTGGCCATGGCCCTGATGAAGATTGCCAACGATGTGCGCTGGCTGGCCAGCGGGCCACGCTGCGGCATCGGCGAGATCGACATTCCAGAGAACGAGCCGGGCTCCTCGATCATGCCGGGCAAGGTCAACCCGACCCAGTGCGAGGCGTTGACCATGGTCTGTACCCAGGTCTTCGGCAACGACGCCACCGTGGCCTTCGCCGCCAGCCAGGGCAATTTCCAGCTCAACGTCTACAAGCCGGTGATGGTGCACAACGTGCTGGAAAGCATCACCTTGCTGGCCGAGTCCTGCCGGGCCTTCAACGACCACTGCGCGGTGGGCATCGAGCCGAACCGGGCGCGCATCGAGGCCAATATCGAGAAGAACCTGATGCTGGTGACCGCCCTCAACCGCCACATCGGCTATGACAAGGCCGCGATCATCGCCAAGACCGCCCACCACGAGGGCAAGTCGCTGCGGGAAGTGGCCCAGCAGCTGGGCTATGTCTCGGCGGCGGATTTCGACCGCTACGTGGTGGCCCTGGACATGACCCACCCCTGAGCGAACCCGGTGTTCCCCAACCACAAGAGGCGTGTGAATCCCATGCAGGAAGCTGATATTCGCCGAACCAACCTGAGCCAGTTGCTGCGCCGCAAGCGCTGCCTTCGCGTGCTTGAAGCCCACAGCCCGATCTCCGCCCTGCTGGCGGAGCAATCCAGGCTGGAGCGGGGCAGCGGACCGAGCCTGGTCTACGACGCCATCTGGTCCAGCTCCCTTACCGACTCGACCCACAAGGGCCTGCCGGACATCGAGATCCTTTCGCCGAGCAACCGCTTGCACGGCATCCGCGAGATCTTCGATGTGTGTTCGTTGCCGATGATTTTCGACGGCGATACCGGGGGCAAGGCCGAGCACTTCGCCATCCACGTGAAGATGCTGGACCGGGCCGGGGTTTCGGCGGTGGTGATCGAGGACAAGTGCGGGCTGAAGAAGAACTCGCTGTTCGGCAACGCGGTGAGCCAGCTCCAGGACTCCATCGAGGAGTTCTGCGAAAAGATCCGCGTGGGCTGCGCCAACCGCAGCCACGAGGATCTGCTGATCATCGCCCGTTGTGAAAGCCTGATCCTCGACAAGGGCATGGACGACGCCATCGAGCGCTGCCTGGCCTATGTCGCGGCCGGCGCCGACGGGATCATGATCCACAGCCGCAAGAAGGACGGCCTGGAGATCCTCGAGTTCGCCCGGTTGTTCCGTCGCCATTGCCCGCGGGTGCCGCTGATCTGTGTGCCCACCAGCTACGCTCACTTGAGTTTCGACGAGCTGGAGGGGGCCGGCTTCAACGCGGTGATCTACGCCAACCACATGCTGCGCAGTGCCTACATGGCCATGCGTGATGTGGCGGTGGGGATTCTCGAGCATGGCCGGACCCTGGAGGTGGAGCCGCGGTGCCTGGGCATCGACGAGATCCTCGACCTGGTGCCGGGCACCCGTTAGGCACTCGCGGCCAACCCCCGTCGCAGGGCCTTCGAAGGGCGTGCTTTATCCGGTGTCGCGGCAAGATTCGGAACGTCCTGAAATCAGAATTTTCCTACAGACGCTGTGGAGGGTGCTGTCTAGACTCGCTCCCTGTTCGCCCGGCCAGCTACCACAGGCAACACGCTGAATGGCGGTGGTTGGTCAGGGCGGGCTGCAACACGGCTGTACCTGCCTGCCCGGTCCATGTTTCGCCTACTGCCCAGGCTGACCGGGTTGGTTCTACAGCGTGGGTCACTCATGGCCCCGGTCCCCGCATTCCCTCCAACATTTCATCGCCCCAGCCCCCTGATACCCGGCCATCGCCAGTGGCTCAGGGCAAGGTCTGGGCGCGGGCCAGGCTCGGTGCCTGCGCGTCTTCCTCCCAGGCACCACCCAGGGCCCGGAACAGATTTACCTCGGCCAGCAACTGCGCCAGGCGGTCATTGATCAGCCCTTGCTGGGCGCTGAACAGCGAGCGCTGGGCATCGAGGAACACCAGGTTGCTGTCGACGCCGATGCGGTAGCGGTGCTCGGCCAGGTTGTAGTAGTCCTGGCTGGCCTGCACCAGGCTGTGCTGGGCACTCAGTTGCTGCTGGAAGGTCTGGCGCGCGGCCAGGCCGTCGGCGACTTCCTGGAAGGCGGTCTGGATGGCCTTTTCATACTGGGCGACGCTGATGTCCTTCTGCAGCCGGGCGTAATCCAGGCTGGCCCGCAGGCTGCCGGCATTGAAGATCGGCAGGTTGATCTGCGGCTGGAAGGTCCAGGCCCCGGCACCGCCCTTGAACAGCCCGGACAGCTCCTTGCTGGCGCTGCCGGCGTTGGCGGTCAGGCTGACGCTGGGGAAGAACGCTGCACGGGCCGCGCCTATATTGGCGTTGGCGGCCTGCAACTGGTACTCGGCCTGGAGAATGTCCGGGCGCCGCTGCAGCAGGTCCGAGGGCAGGCCCGCGGGCACCTGGGCCAGCATGCCCTCGGCCAGCCCGCGCCGGGGCAGGGCGTCGGGCAGCGGCGCCCCCACCAGCAGCGTCAGGTTGTTCAGGTCCTGGGCCACCTGGCGCTGGTAGCGGGCCAGGCTGGCGCGGGCACTGTCGACGCTGGTGCGGGCCTGGGCCACGTCCAGGGCCGAGATCTTGCCGGCGCTGCCATTGCGGGCGGTCAGACGCAGGCTCTGTTCGTCCGCGGCCAGGGTCTTGCGGGTCAGCTCCAGCAACTCCTGGTCGGCACACCAGCTCAGGTAGGCCGTGGCGACATTGGCCACCAGGCTCAACTGCGCGCTGCGCCGTGCCTCTTCGCTGGACAGGTAGGTCATCAGCGCCTGCTGGCTGAGGCTGCGGATGCGCCCGAAGAAGTCCAGCTCATAGGCACTGATGCCCAGGTTGGCGGAGTAGCTGGAGCTGATCAGTGCCTTGCTGCCGGTCATCTGTTCCGGCAGGCGCTGGCGCTTGCCCGAGGCGCCGGCGCTCACCGCCGGGAACAGGTCGGCACGCTGGATGCGGTACTGGGCCTGGTAGGCCGCGACATTCAGCGCCGCCACCCGCAGGTCGCGGTTGTTCTGCAGGGCGCTGTGAATCAATTGCTGCAGCAACGGGTCCTGGAACAGTCCCTGCCAGTCGGCCTCCGGGTTGCCGGCAGCGGGGGCGAAGGCTGCGCCCTGTGGGTAATGGGGCGCCACGGGAGCGGTCGGGCGCTGGTAGTCCGGGGCCAGGGAGCAGCCGCCGAGGGCCAGGGCCAGGGCCGCCAGGGTCAGTGGGGAGTTACGCATTGATCAGCCTCGTGACAAGGACATCCTGATGGCGGACAGCCAGGGGTGTGCGGGCGGTTTCAGGCGCCGACCATCCACTTGGCCAGCCCGTGACGGCCGCTGACCCCGAGCTTGGCGGCAGCGCGCTTGAGGTAGGTTTCCACCGAGCTGTTCTTGACGCTCAGGCGCTGGGCCATTTCCGGCACGGTGCCGCCGGTCAGCAACCCCAGGCAGACTTCCTTCTCCCGCGCCGAGAGGGTGATGTCGCCCAGGGACAGGCGCTCATCGAACTCCCGTTGCAGCGGTGTCTGCTGCAAGGCATCGGCGGGCTTAGCACTCCAGCTGCGCAGGTTCTTCAGGGCCTGTTGCCGGTGCAACTGGGCGTGGCGTTCCAGCAACGGCAGCAGGGTCTGCGACAGGCTCTTGAGAAACGACAGTTCGGACAGGGAAAAGCCGCCCTGGTCGGGAGCCCGGTAGAGGGCGATGACACAGCGGCGATTGGCTTTGCGCGAGACCAGGTGGCATTGGTGCGCGGTGGTGCGGGAAGGGCCGCTGCGGGCCTGGGCATTCATTTGAATCAGCAGCGAGTCGTCCATTTCCAGCATCTGCTGCAGCAGCGGGTCATGGCGTCGCGGTGGCTCCGGCAGTGGCAGATCCTTGTGCAGCCCGGCGCGCCCCAGCAGGGTAATGGCCAGGGGGCTGGCCTGGCGTTCGTCCAGGGTCCATTCGCTGAGCACCAGTTGGGTCAGTGGCACCAGCTTGTCCACCAGTTGCAGCATTTCGCTGGCGAACTGCGGGTGGCCGGAGCTGGAAATCAACTGCCCCAGTTCGAAGTAGAAGTGCGGGGTTTCCATGTTCGCAATACTGCTGGTCAGACTCATATCCTTATCATCCTTGATCGAGACAAATCGCTGATCGACGCGCGCTTGCCGCGGCATGCCGTGGCAGATTCCCGATGAACCTGATCCAGTTCCCGGGCGTTGATTTAAGCCTATGGCTTTGCCTGGCGTCTGTAGGGGGAAACCGGGACATCATGGCCCTGCCAGGGCCTTGCCAAGGCTCTGGGTCAAGCCCTTGCGACGGCCCCGTCGCCCCCGCCGACGGGGTGTTTCCCGGCGTCAAGGTTGCCCGAGGGGCAAGCCTGCGGTGGAACGCAAAAGCCCTCCGCCAGGCCATGAGCGTCGTTCACGCGTAGCCAATGTCCTACAGCCGATTCAGCTGATCAGCAGAGCTGCTGCAACAGCCCGGCGCGGTGCTGCCCGAGGTGGCCGACCGGGGCCGGAACTGTCCGGGTTTCGGGTGACATACAGGCCCTGGGGCCGATGCTTAAATCCGCGGACGCCGGTGCCCGGGCCCATCACATGAGAAGGATCTTATGACGCATTTTTCCGCCGCAGCCGTGGGCGCTTTCGTCGCGCCAGTCACCCCAGCCAGCCACTGCCCGCCATGGGCCGGGCACCCCGCCCGGGGGCGCGCATGAACGCCGGTCCGGTACAGGCCCGGGGCCTGCCGCTGACCGCCGGGCAGCGCGATATCTGGCTCGACCAACTGAGCCGGGGCGACTCGCCGCTGTACAACATCGGCGGTTATGCCGTGCTCAAGGGGCCGTTCCGGCCCGAGCTGATGCAGCGCACCGTGGAGCTGCTGGTGGACAAGCACGACGTGCTGCGTACTGTGCTGTCCCTGGAGGGCAGCGTCGACGGCCTGCCCTTGCAGTACTTCGACCGACACTGGCCGGTGGAGCTGGTGTTCCATGACCTGTCCGCGGCGGCCGATCCGCTGGCGGCGGCCCAGGCGCAGATCCGCCGGCAGATGCAGCAGGCGTTCAAGCTCGACGGCGAACGGCTGTGCCGCTTCTCGCTGTTCCGGGTGGGCCCCGAGCATCACCTGATGGAAGTCGAGGCCCATCACCTGATCCTCGACGGCTGGGGGTTCGCCCAGCTGTCCCAGTCCCTGGGCGGGCTCTACAGCGCCCTGGCCAGCGGCGAGGAGCCCCAGGCCACGGCGCCGTCCTTTGTCGACTTCATCGAGGACGACGCCCGCTACCACCAGTCCAGCCGCTATGCGCGGGACCGCGACTACTGGCTGGACAAGTACCAGAGCCTGCCGGAGCCGGTGCTGCGCCCGCGCTACCGGCCCGCCGCCGACGCCGCGACCCCGGGGGCGACCCTGGTCCAGGCGTTCCCCGCGGCCTTGCACGAACGCATGAAGGCCCTGGGCAAGAGCACCGGGGCCTCAGCCTTTCATGTGCTGCTGGCGGCGCTGCATGTGTACTTCACCCGCACCCTGCAACGGGACGAATGGGTCCTGGGCATGCCGGTGCTGAACCGCCCCAATGCGGCCTTCAAGGTGACCCTGGGTTCCTTCACCCAGGTCAGCGCGGTGCGCATGGACTTCGGCCGCGAACTGAGTTTCGAGGCCCTGGTGGGGGCGGTGCGCGATGTACTGAAACAGGACTTCCGCCATCAGCGCTTTCCCCTGAGCGAACTCAACCGCGCCCTCGGCCTGCTGCGTGAAGACCGCGCGCAGCTGTTCGAGCTGTCGCTGTCCTATGAACTGGAGGACCTGGACTACCGCTACGGCGAGGCGGCGGCCTCGTCGGTGAAAGTCTCCAACCGCCACGAGCCCACGCCCCTGGCCATCCACCTGCGCAGCAACAGCTTCGATGACAGCGCCTGGATGCACTACGTCTACGACTCGGCGTATTTCCAGCCCGAGGAAATCGAGGCCCTGGCCGCGCGCCTGCTGCATGTGCTGGAGCAGGGGCTGGACAATGTGCAACTGCCGGTGGCCCGCTTCTCCCTGCTGCCTGCCGCCGAGCTGCGCCGCTTGCAGGCCTGGAACGCCAACGAACAGCCAGCCGCCGCCGAACAGCGGATTCACGCCCGGGTCGCGGCCTGGGCCCGGCGCACGCCCCAGGCCATTGCCCTGGTCGCCCAGGGCCAGGCCCTCAGCTATGAACAGCTCGACCGCCGGGCCAACGCCCTGGCCCTGCACCTGCGCGAGCAGGGAGTGGGGCCGGATGCGCGGGTGGCCATCGTCGCCCGGCGCAGCCCGGAAACCCTGGTGGGGCTGCTGGCCATTCTCAAGGCCGGCGCGGGCTATGTGCCCCTGGACCCGGCCCATCCGGCTGAGCGCCTGGCCTTCCTGCTGCACGACAGCGCGCCGCGGGCGGTGTTGACCCAGGGCGCCCTGCGCCAGTGCCTGCCGACGCTGAACGTGCCGCTGATCGACCTCGACAACGGCCAGTGGCTGGATGGCCCGGGCGAGATTGCCGAGGCCGCCGGGCTGACCGCCGAGCACCTGGCCTACGTGATCTACACCTCCGGCTCCACCGGCCAGCCCAAGGGCGTGATGGTGGAGCACCAGAGCCTGTCGAACCTGGTGGACTGGCATGGCCGGGCTTTCGACCTCCAGGCTGGCAGCCATACCTCATGCCTTGCCGGTTTCGGCTTCGATGCCATGGCTTGGGAAGTCTGGCCGGCCCTGTGCGCCGGGGCGACCCTGCACCTGGCGCCGGTCAGCGACGGCCCCGAGGAGCTGGACCGCCTGCTGGCCTGGTGGCGCGCCCAGCCGCTGGAGGTGAGCTTTCTGCCGACCCCGGTGGCCGAGTACGCCCTCAGCCAGCAACTGGGCCACCCGACCCTGCGCACCTTGCTGATCGGCGGCGACCGCCTGCGCCAGTTACCTGCTGACCCCGGGTTTGCCGTGATCAACAACTACGGGCCCACCGAGGCCACGGTGGTCGCCACTTCCGGTGCCATCGAGGCCGGGCAGGCCCTGCATATCGGCCGGCCCATCGCCAATACCCGGATCTACCTGCTGGATGAACAGCAGCAACTGCTGCCCATTGGCGTGCCCGGCGAGCTCTATGTGGGCGGTGGCGGGGTGGCCCGGGGTTACCTCAACCGCGATGGGATGAATGCTGAACGCTTCCTTGCGGACCCCTTCAGCGACCGCCCCGGCGCGCGCATGTACCGCAGCGGCGACCTGGCTCGCTGGCGGGAGGACGGCAGCCTGGAATACCTGGGGCGCAATGACGATCAGGTGAAGATCCGCGGCCTGCGCATCGAGCTGGGGGAAATCGAGACCCGCCTGGGGGATCACCCGTCAGTGCGCGAGGCGCTGGTCCAGGCCCGGGACGGCCAGTTGCTGGCCTGGTTCATTCCGCGCCAGGCGGTCACGGCCCTGCAACTGCGGGAATTTCTGCGCCAGCAGTTGCCGGAGTACATGCTGCCCATGGCCTACGTACCACTCGACGCCTGGCCGCTGACCGGCAACGGCAAGCTGGACCGCCGGGCGCTGCCGGCGCCGGGGCCCGAGGACCTGATCAGCCGCGCCTACGAGGCGCCCCAGGGCCCGCTGGAAATCACCCTGGCCGGGCTCTGGAGCGAGCTGCTGCAGGTGGAGCAGGTGGGCCGCCACGATCACTTCTTCGAACTGGGCGGGCATTCGCTGCTGGCCCTGCAACTGATCCAGCGCATGGCCCAGGCCGGCCTGCAGGCCGATGTGCGGGTGCTGTTCGGCCAGCCGACCCTGGCCAGTCTCGCTGCGGCGGTGAGCACCGGGCAGGTCGTCGAGGTCCCGGCCAACCGCGTTCCGCCCGACTGCCAGCGCATCACCCCGGCGATGCTGCCCTTGGTGGAACTGGACCAGGACAGCATCGACCGGGTGGTGGCCTGCATCCCCGGCGGCGCTGCCAATGTGCAGGACATCTACCCCCTGGCGCCGTTGCAGGAGGGCCTGCTCTATCACCACATGACCGCCGCCCGCGATCCCTACCAGCAGCACGCGCTGTTCGCCTTTGCCCGGCGCGAGGACCTGGACGCCTTCGCCCTGGCGCTGCAGGCAGTGATCGAGCGCCACGACATCCTGCGCACCAGCCTGGTCTGGGACGTGTTGGAGCAACCGCTGCAGGTGGTCTGGCGCCACGCCCGGCTGACGGTGCAAGAGTGGCAGGCCGGGCCCGGCGGCCATGTAGCGGAGCGACTGCGCGAGCACTTCGACCCGCAGCACAACCCGCTGGATATCCGCCAGGCGCCGATGCTGGCCCTGGCCTGGGCCGAGGACCGGGCCAATGGGCGCTGGATCGGCCTGCTGCGCTTCCATCACCTGGTCAACGACGCCACCAGTACCGCGGTGCTGCTGGCGGAAATCGCCGCCCATGTGCAAGGCCGGCAAGCCAGCCTGGCGCCGGCCTATGCCTACCGTGACTACGTGGCCCGCACGCGCCAGGGGCAGGGCGCCCACAAGGCGTTCTTCGAGGCCGGCCTGGGCACGGTGGACGAGCTGACCCTGGCCTTCGAACTGCAGGAACGGCCCGGGGAACAACTGGACCTGCAGCACGCCAGCGGCCTGCTGGAAGCCGAGCTTGGCCAGCGCCTGCGAACCCAGGTGCGCCAGCTCGGGGTCAGCGCCGCCAGCCTGTTTCACCTGGCCTGGGCCCTGGTACTGGGGCGTACCAGCGGCCGTGAGGACGTGCTCTTCGGCAGCGTATTGCTGGGCCGCCTGCAAGCCGGGGCGGGGGCCGACCGGGCCCTGGGCATGTTCATCAACACCTTGCCACTGCGCCTGGAGCTGGCGGGGCTGACGGTGGCCGAGGGGCTGGGCCAGGCCCAGCAGCGCCTCAGTGCCTTGCTCGCCCACGAGCAGGCGCCACTGTCCCTGGCCCAGCGCTGCAGCGCGGTGGCGGCGCCGACCCCGCTGTTCAATGCCTTGCTCAACTATCGCCACAACCTCGGCGGCGACCTGTTGCAGGGTTTGCCTGGGGTCGAGTTGCTGAGCAGCGAAGAGGTGCTCAGCTACCCGCTGATGCTGGCGGTGGACGACCTGGAACCGGGTTTCCGCCTGGGCTGCCGGGCCCCGCGGCGGATCGGCGCGCAACGCCTGCTGGGCTACCTGACCACCGCTCTCGAAGCGCTGGTGCTGGCCTTGGAACAGGCGCCGCAGACGCCGTTGCACAGCCTGTCGATCCTGCCGCCGTTGGAGTCGCGCTACCTGCTGCAAACGCTCAATGCCACCCGTTCGCAATACCCCCGGGAGCTGACCCTGCATGCCCTGTTCGAGGCCCAGGTGCGGCGCACGCCCGAGGCCATTGCACTGCAGGCCGGCGCGCGGCAACTGAGTTACCGGCAGCTCAACCAGCGCGCCAACCAGTTGGCCCATTACCTGCGCGAGCAGGGTGTGGGGCCGGATGTGCGAGTCGGGCTCTGCGTGCAGCGCAGCCCGGAACTGCTGATCGGCCTGTTGGGCATCCTCAAGGCCGGCGGTGCCTATGTGCCCCTGGACCCGGACTACCCGCTGGAGCGCCTGCGCTACCTGGTGCAGGACAGCCAGCCGCTGGCGGTGCTGGTGCACCAGCCGACCCGCGAGCTGCTGGGCCCGCTGCCCCTGTCGCTGGTCGACTTCGACCGCAGTGCCTGGGAGCAGGCGCCGCAGCATGATCCCGTGGTGGCAGGGCTGACGGTTTCGCACCTGGCCTACGTGATCTATACCTCGGGTTCCACCGGTACACCCAAGGGGGTGATGGTGGAGCACCGCGGCCTGGGCAACCTGATGCACTGGAGTTCGCAGCTGTGTGGCGAGCGGGCCCGGGGCACCCTGCTGCAAAAGGCGCCATTCAGTTTCGACGGCTCGGTCTGGGAGCTGTTCTGGCCGCTGGTCACGGGCATGCGCCTATTGCTGGCGCGGCCCGACGGCCAGCGCGATCCGTTGTATCTGGCGCAATTGGTGCGCGAGGAGCAGGTGAGCATGATCAAGTTCGTGCCGGCCATGCTCCTGCAATTTCTGCAGCTGGAAGAGGCCGGCCAGTGCCACAGCCTGACCGATGTGTTCTGCGGCGGCGGCGAGCTGACCGAGGCGATTGCCCGGCTGTTCCGCCAGCGCCTGCCCGGAGCCCGTTTGCACAACGTCTACGGCCCCACCGAGGCCACCGTGGACAGCAGCGCCTGGACCCTGGAGCCCGGGGCAGCGGTGCCGCCGGTACAACTGCCGATCGGCAAGGCCATCACCAACACCCGGCTGTATGTGCTGGATGCCCATGACCAGCCGGTGCCCCAGGGCGTCAGCGGCCAGCTGCACATTGGCGGGGTCGGGGTTGCCCGGGGTTACCTGGGCTTGCCGCAGTTGCAGGCCGAGCGCTTTATCGACAGCCCCTTCGTCGCTGGCGACCGGCTGTACCGCAGCGGTGACCGGGTGCGCTACAACGCTGACGGCGACCTGGAGTTCCTCGGGCGCAACGACTTCCAGGTCAAGCTGCGGGGCCTGCGCCTGGAGCTGGGGGAAATCGAGGCGCGGCTGGCCAGCCACCCGGCCCTGCGCGAGGTGGCGGTGCTGATGCGTGGCGAGCGCCTGGTGGCCTATTTCAGCCTGCACCCCGGGGTGGCGGCGCCGGGGATCGAGGCGCTGCGGGCCCATGTCCTGGAGCGTCTGCCGGAGTACATGGTGCCGGCAGCCTATGTGCAACTGGCGGCGCTGCCCCTGAGCGCCAACGGCAAGCTGGCGCGCGATGCACTGCCAGAGCCGGGCCTGGAAGCGGTGCTGAGCCGCGATTTCGAGCCGCCCCAGGGGCCGCTTGAAACCACCCTGGCGCGGCTCTGGGCCGAGGTGCTGCAAGTGGAGCGGGTAGGGCGCCACGACCACTTCTTCGAACTGGGCGGGCATTCCCTGCTGGCGGTCAGCCTGGTGGCGCGGATGCGCCAGGAAGGCCTGCACGCCGATGCCCGCCTGTTGTTCAGCCAGCCGACCCTGGCCGCGCTGGCGGCCCATACCCTGGGCCAGTTGCAGCGCCTGGAAATCCCCGCCACCACCATCCCCCAGCTCAAGCGCCAGCGGCGTCTCTGAGGCCGCTGCAAGTGCTTTTCCCCGCGCCGGCCCCAGGGCCGGCGCGGGCCGTGGTACCTCAGCGGGACAGGCCCCGCGCCATGTCCCGGCTTCCCATGTCAGCCCCGCTGCGGCGGATGTTTTAGCGTCTGCGAGCTGCCAGCAAGCCTGGCGGGCTCACTGTCCCTGGTGCTTTTTGCGCAACGGCGCGACAGCCCCGCGCGGTGCCTGGCAGCGGCGCTTGTCGCCCGTCCGGGCAGCGGGGCGCCGGTGAAAGGTTGCATCTGAAACAAGGACGTTCTCTTCAACCGTTTCCGAATTCTCAGGCAGGTTACAAGATGCAGTTCAGCGAATTGATGGCAGTGCTTTCGACCCTGGCGATCCGTCTTCAACGGGAACAGGAGGACCTGCTCGTCCAGGGCGATGACGAGGCGCTGGACGACGGGCTCTGGGACAGCCTGGTGCAGCACAAGGCCCGGCTCCTGGAACTGCTCGACGGCCAGGGCGGCAGCTGGCTGAGCCCGGCTTTCAGGATCACCCCGGACATGCTGCCCCTGGTGCAGCTGGACCCGCCCGCCATCGAGCGTATCGTCGCCGCAGTGCCCGGTGGCGCCGCCAACGTGCAGGACATCTACCCCCTGGCGCCGCTGCAGGAAGGCATGCTCTATCACCATTTGTCCGCCGCCCAGGGCGACCCCTATGTGCTGCAGGCGCGCTTCGCCTTTGCCAGTGCCGAGCGACGGCAAGCCTTCGCCGAAGCCTTGCAATGGGTCATCGAGCGCCACGACATCCTGCGTACCGCCATCGCCTGGGAAAGCCTGGATGAGCCGTTGCAGGTGGTCTGGCGCCAGGCGCCGCTGGTGATCGAGGCCGTGGCGCTGGACCCGGCCGACGGCGATGTGCTCGGCCAGTTGCAGGCCCGCTACGACTCCCGGCACTTTCGCCTGGACCTGCGTCAGGCGCCGCTGCTGCGCCTGGTGCACGCCGAGGACCCGGCCAACCAGCGCCAGGTGGCGCTGCTGCTGTTCCATCACCTGGCCCTGGACCACTCCGCGCTGGACCTGGTACGCCAGGAAATCCACGCCCGCCTGCAAGGGCACAGCGAGCGCCTGCCGGCCCCGGTACCGTTTCGCAACCATCTGGCCCAGGCCCTGGCAAGCCGCAGCGAGGCGGCCCACGAACGCTTCTTTTGCGAGATGCTCGGCGATATCGACGAGCCGACCCTGCCGTGCGGCCTGGGGGATGTGCAGGGCGCCGGGCGGGTGATCGAAGAGGCCCGGCTGACCCTGGACCGCGAGCTCAGCCAGCGCCTGCGGGCCCAGGCCCGGCAGCTGGGGGTGAGCAGCGCCAGCCTGATGCACCTGGCCCTGGCCCGGGTGCTGGGCCAGCTGTCGGGGCGCGAAACGGTGGTGTTCGGCACCGTGCTGCTGGGCCGCATGGAGGCCGGCGAAGGCGGCGAGCGGGCCCTGGGCATGTTCATCAACACCTTGCCGCTGCGGGTGGATGTCGGCGCCCAGGGCGTGCGCGCCGGGGTCCTGGCCACCCATCAGCGGCTCAGTGCCTTGCTCGCCCATGAGCATGCGTCCCTGGCCCTGGCCCAGCGCTGCAGCGGGGTCAGTGCGCCGACGCCGCTGTTCAGCGCCATGCTCAACTACCGCCACAGCCACGCCGCCGATGGCGCCCAGGTGCAGGAGGTGGCCGCGGGCATCCAGGTGCTGGGCGCCGAAGAACGCACCAACTACCCGCTGACCATCAACATCGATGACCTGGGAGAGGATTTTTGCATCACCGCCCTGGTGGATCGGCAACTGGGCGCCGAGCGCATCGCCGGCTACCTGCTGACCGCCCTGGAGAGCCTGGCCCTGGCCTTGCAGAGCACTCCGCAGGCACCGCTGTACAGCCTGGAGATGCTCCCGGCCAGCGAGCGCCGCTACCTGTTGCAGGGCCTGAACACGCCGCTGGGGCACTACCCGGACAGCCCGCTGATCCACCAGCAGGTGGAAGCCCAGGCCCGGGTCCAGCCCGAGGCCCCGGCGCTGCTGTTCGGCGAGCTGCGGTTGAGCTACGGCGAGCTCAACCGGCGCGCCAACCAGGTGGCCCACCGTTTGCTGGCGCTGAGCGTACGCCCGGACCAGCGTGTGGCGATCTGTGTCGAGCGCGGCGTGGAAATGATCGTCGGCCTGCTGGGCATCCTCAAGGCCGGCGGTGCCTACGTGCCCATCGACCCGGCCTACCCCCGCGAGCGCATCGCCTACACCCTGCAGGACAGCGACCCGGTGGCGCTGCTGGTGCAGGCCGGCACCCAGTCCCTGGTGGCCGACCTGCGGGTGCCGCTGATCGACCTCGACAGCCGCACCCTGGCCCATGAAGCCCAGGACGACCCCGAAGTGCCGGGGCTGACCCCGGCCCACCTGGCCTATGTGATCTACACCTCGGGCTCCACCGGCCTGCCCAAGGGGGTGATGGTGGAGCACCGCAACGTGGCCCGGCTGTTCAGCGCCACCCGCGACTGGTTCGACTTCAACTGGCGGGACGTGTGGGCGCTGTTCCACTCCTTCGCCTTCGATTTCTCGGTGTGGGAGATCTGGGGGGCGCTGGTGCATGGCGGCCAGTTGCTGGTGGTGCCCCAGGCCGTCAGCCGTTCGCCGGATGACTGCTACCGGCTGCTCTGCGAAGCCCGGGTGAGCATCCTCAACCAGACCCCCAGCGCCTTCCGTTCGCTGATCGCGGCCCAGGACCAGAGCCCCCTCAAGCACTCCCTGCGCCAGGTGATCTTCGGCGGCGAGGCCCTGGAACCGGGGATGCTCAAGCCCTGGTATGCCCACCTGGAAAACGTCGGCACCCAGCTGGTGAACATGTATGGCATCACCGAAACCACGGTGCACGTGACCTATCGCCCGTTGCAGGCGGCGGACGCCCAGCTGGTGGGCAGCAGCCCCATCGGCCGGCGCATTCCCGACCTGCAACTGTATGTGCTCGATGCCCACCGCGAGCCGCTGCCCAGCGGCGTGGAGGGTGAGTTGTATGTGGGCGGCGCCGGGGTTGCCCGGGGCTACCTCAACCGCGATCAGCTGACCGCCGAGCGCTTTATCGCCGACCCCTTCAGCCACGAGCCGGGGGCGCGGCTGTACAAGACCGGCGACCTGGCGCGCTGGCGCAGCGACGGCAGCCTGGAGTACCTGGGGCGCAACGATGACCAGGTGAAGATCCGCGGCTTTCGCATCGAGCTGGGGGAGATCGAGGCCCGCCTGGCGGCCTGCGACGGGGTGCGCGAAGCGGTAGTGATCGCCCGGGAAGACACCCCGGGGGACAAGCGCCTGGTGGCCTATGTGATCCCCCGGCTGGGGGCCGCTGCCAGCGCCGCGCAACTGCGCGAGCAACTGCAACAGAGCCTGGCCGAGCACATGCTGCCCAGCGCCTTCGTGACGTTGCAGGCCTGGCCCCTGACCCCCAACGGCAAGCTCGACCGCAAGGCCCTGCCGGCGCCGGACAGCCAGGCCCTGGCCCGGCGTGAATATGCAGCGCCCCAGGGCGAGGTGGAACAGGCCATCGCGACGATCTGGCAAGAGCTGCTGGGCTTGCCGCAGGTCGGGCGCCAGGACAACTTCTTCGAGCTGGGCGGGCACTCGCTGCTGGCGGTCAAGCTGATGGAGCGCATGCGCCAGGTGGACCTGTGCGCCGATGTGCGGGTGCTGTTCGGCCAGCCGACCCTGGCCGCCCTGGCGGCGACCGTGGGCGGGCAGCGCGAGGTGCAGGTGCCGGCCAACCGCATCGCCGCCGATTGCCACCAAATTACCCCGGACCTGCTGCCCCTGGCGGACCTCGATCAGGCCGCCATCGACCGGCTGCTGGCGCGGGTGCCCGGCGGCGCCGCCAACGTCCAGGATATCTATGCCCTGGCGCCCTTGCAGGCGGGGATCCTCTATCACCACCTGAGCAGCGCCGAGGGCGATCCCTATGTGCTCCAGGTGCAGTTCGAATTTGCCGGCGAAGACGCCCTGCAAACCTTCACCCTGGCCTTGCAGCAGGTCATCGCGCGCCACGACATCCTGCGCAGCAGCATGGCCTGGGAAGGCCTGGAACAGCCGGTGCAGGTGGTCTGGCGCCAGGCGCCCCTGGACATTCAGGTGGTCGAGGCGGACCCGGCCCAGGGCCCGGTGCTGGAGCAACTGCAGGCGCGTTTCGACCCCCGTCACTACCGCCTGGACCTGAGCCGGGCGCCGCTGCTGCAACTGGCCTGCGCCGCGGACCCGGGGCAGCAGCGCTGGCTGGGCCTGCTGTTGTTCCACCACCTGGCCCTGGACCACAGCTCCCTGGAGGTGTTGGTGGAGGAGATCAGCGCGGTGCTGCAGGGGACCGCCGGGCAGTTGCCGGCGCCGGCACCGTACCGCAACTATGTGGCCCAGGCGCGCCTGGGCCATGGCGAGGAGCAGCACCAGGCGTTCTTCCGCGAGATGCTGGCGGACATCGACGAGCCGACCCTGGCCTTCGGCCTGCAGGACGTGCAGCGCGACGGCAGCGGCATCCGGGAACGTCAACGGCGCCTCGACCCGGCGCTGTGCCGGCGCCTGCGAGAGCAGGCGCGGCACCTGGGAGTGAGCCTGGCCAGCCTGCTGCACCTGGCCTGGGGCCGGGTGCTGGGGCAACTGGCGGGTCGCGATGACGTGGTGTTCGGCACCGTGCTGCTGGGAAGGATGCAGGGCGGCGCCGGTGCCGACCGGGCCCTGGGCATGTTCATCAACACCTTGCCGTTGCGGGTCAGTGTCGGGGAACAGGGTGTGGCCGAGGCCTTGCGCGCCACCCACGCCCGGCTGGCCCGATTGCTGGGCCACGAGCACGCCTCCCTGGCCCTGGCCCAGCGCTGCAGCGGCGTGCCGGCATCGCTGCCCCTGTTCAACAGCCTGCTCAACTACCGTCACAGCGCTGCCGACACCGCGCAGCAGGGGCCGGCGAGCTGGGAGGGGATCCGCGTGCTCGACTCCCGGGAGCGCAGCAATTACCCCCTGGCGCTGAATATCGACGATGACGCCCAGGGCCTGCGCCTGACCGTGCAGGCCGTGGCGCAGGTGGACGGCGATCGGGTCTGTGGCTACCTGCAGTGCGTGCTGGAACACCTCGCCCAGGCTTTGGAGCAGACCCCGGCCCTGGCCCTGGAGGACATCCCGGTACTGCCGGCGGCCGAGCGCCGCCAGGTATTGCTGGAGTTCAATGCCAGCGCCCGCGACTACCAGCGCCAGCACACCGTGCACCGGCTGTTCGAGGCACAGGCCCAGGCCCACCCGCAGCGGGTGGCGGCGGTCGAAGGCCAGGCGCAGCTCAGCTACGGCGAGCTCAATACCCGGGCCAACCAGTTGGCCTGGCACCTGCTGGAGCTCGGGCTGCAGCCCGGCGACCGGGTGGCGATCCTGCTGCCCCGGTCCCTGGACCTGCTGGTGAGCCAACTGGCCGTCTGCAAATGCGCCGCGGCCTATGTGCCCCTGGATATCAACGCCCCGGCCCAGCGCCAGGCCTTCATGGTGCAAGACAGCGCCAGCGTGCTGCTGCTCAGCCGCAGCGACCAGGTGCTTGCGTGCCCGGCCAGAAGGGTCGACCTGGACCGCCTGCAACTGGCGCCATTGCCCGGGCACAACCCGGACCTGGCGCAGTCGTCCGAGGCCGTGGCCTACATCATGTACACCTCCGGCTCCACCGGCGTGCCCAAGGGCGTGCGGGTGCCGCACCGGGCCATCAACCGCCTGGTGCTCAACAACGGCTATGCCGACTTCAACCCCGAGGACCGGGTGGCCTTCGCCTCCAACCCAGCCTTCGACGCCAGCACCATGGATGTCTGGGGCGCCTTGCTCAATGGCGGCCGGGTGCTGGTGATCGATCACTACACCCTGCTGGAACCTGCGCGTTTCGGCCGGGCCCTGAGCACGGCCGGGGCCACGGTGCTGTTTGTCACCACGGCGCTGTTCAACCAGTACGTGCAACTGATTCCCGAGGCCCTCAAGGGCCTGCGGATTCTCCTCTGCGGCGGCGAGCGTGCCGACCCGGCGGCCTTTCGCCGCCTGCTGGCGCTGGCGCCGCGGCTGCGCCTGGTGCACTGCTACGGCCCCACCGAAACCACCACTTACGCCACCACCCATGAAGTCACCGCCCTGGCCGATGACGCCGAGCACGTGCCCATCGGCCGGCCGATCGGCAACACCCGGGTGTATGTCCTGGACGCCCAGCAGCGGCCGCTGCCCATCGGTGCCCCGGGGGAGATCGTGATCGGCGGCGACGGCGTGGCCCTGGGTTATCTCAACCGCCCCGAACTCAACGCCGAGAAATTTATCCGCGACCCTTTCAGCGAACAGCCCGAGGCCTTGCTGTACCGCACTGGGGACATTGGCCGCTGGTTGGGCAACGGCCTGCTCGAATGCCTGGGGCGCAACGACGATCAGGTGAAGATCCGTGGCCTGCGCATCGAGCTGGGGGAAATCGAGGCGCGCCTCACTGCCTGCGCCGGGGTCAAGGAGGCCGTGGTCCTGGCCCGGGAAGACGAGCCCGGGGACAAGCGCCTGGTGGCCTACTACACCCTGCAGGCGGACGCCGCGCCGCTGCCGGCCGAAGCCCTGCGCGCAGCCTTGCAGCAGCAACTGCCGGACTACATGGTGCCCCTGGCCTACGTGCAGTTGCAGGCCTTGCCCCTGACCAACAACGGCAAGCTGGACCGCAAGGCGCTGCCGGCGCCGGCCCCGTCGGCCCTGCTCAGCCGTGAATTCGTCGCGCCCCGGGGCGAGGTGGAAATCGCCCTGGCGCGGATCTGGAGCGAGCTGCTCAAGGTGGAGCAGGTGGGGCGCCACGACCACTTCTTCGAACTGGGCGGGCACTCGCTGCTGGCGGTGAGCCTGATCGAGCGCATGCGCCAGATCGGCCTGAGCGCCGATGTGCGGGTGCTGTTCAGCCAGCCGACCCTGGCCGCCCTGGCCGATGCCGTGGGCAGCGGCCGGGAAGTGCAGGTGCCGGCCAACCTCATCAGCGCTGATTGCCCGCGCATCACCCCGGACCTGCTGCCCCTGGTGGAACTGGACCAGGAGGCCATCGACCGAGTGCTGGCCAGCGTGCCGGGCGGTGTGGCCAATGTGCAGGACATCTACCCCCTGGCGCCGTTGCAGGAGGGCATTCTCTATCACCACCTGAGCGCCGGGCAGGGCGATCCCTACCTGCTGCAATCGCGCCTGGCCTTCGACAGCCTGGAGCGCCTGCAGCGTTTCGCCGGTGCCCTGCAGCAGGTCATCACGCGCCACGACATCCTGCGCACCGCGGTGCTCTGGGAAGGCCTGCCGCAACCGCTGCAAGTGGTCTGGCGCCATGCCGAGCTCCGGGTCGAGGAACAGCATCTGGACCCGGCCGGGGGCGACCTGCTGGCGCAGTTGCAGCAGCGCTTCGACGCCCGTCACTGGCGCCTGGACCTGGCCCAGGCGCCGCTGATCCGCCTGGTCTATGCGCGAGAGCCCGGGCAGCAGCGGGTGCCGGCGATCCTGCTGTTCCACCACCTGGCCCTGGATCATACCGCCATGGAGGTGATCGGCGAGGAAATGCGCGACCTGCTGTTCGACCGCGCGCAGCACCTGGGCACACCGGTGCCGTACCGCAACTATGTGGCTCAGGCACGCCTGGGTGCCGGGCAGGCGGAACACGAGGCGTTCTTTCGCGACATGCTCGGGGACATCGACGAGCCGACTCTGGCCTTCGGTGTAGAGGACGTACAGGGTGACGGCCTGGGTATCGAAGAGGCCGAGCTGGCGCTGCCCGAGGCCCTGAGCCGGCGCCTGCGGCAACAAGCGCGGCACCTGGGGGTGAGCGCCGCGGCCCTGATGCACCTGGCTTGGGGCCTGGTGCTGGGGCAGTTGGCCAACCGTCGCCAGGTGGTGTTCGGCACCGTGCTGATGGGCCGCATGCAGGGCGGCGCGGGCGCCGACCGCGCCCTGGGGGTGTTCATCAATACCCTGCCGCTGCGGGTCGATGTGCAGGGCAGCGTGCGTGCCGCGGTCAAGGCCACCCACGCCCGGCTCAGCGCCTTGCTCGGCCATGAGCACGCCTCTCTGGCCCTGGCCCAGCGCTGCAGCGCGGTGGCGGCTGGCGCGCCGCTGTTCAACGCCTTGCTCAACTACCGCCACAGCGTGCCGAACACGGCGGCGCCGGACGGCCTGGATATCTGGCAGGGCGTCGAACTGCTGGGGGGCGAGGAGCGCAGCAACTACCCCCTGAGCCTCAGCGTCGATGACCTGGGCGAAGGCTTCAGCCTGGCGCTGCTGGCCCAGGCCGGAATCGGTGCGCAGCGTGTCGGCGCTTATATGCAAGGTGCCCTGGAGCAACTGGCCCAGGCCCTGGAACACAACCCGCAGGCGGCCCTCGAACAGTGCTCGGTGCTGCCGCCACAAGAGCGCGAGCAACTGCTGGAGGGCTGCAATGCCAGCACCGCCGACTACCCCCGCGGGCAGACCCTGCACGGGCTGTTCGAGGCGCGAGCGGCAGAGGCTCCCGACGCCGTGGCGCTGGTGCAGGGGCCGTTGCGCCTGAGCTACCGCCAGCTCAACCAGCAGGCCAATCAGCTGGCCCGGCAACTGCTGGAGTTGGGCGTGCACCCAGACGATCGCGTGGCCCTGTGCCTGCAACGCGGGCCGCACTTGTTGCGGGGCATGCTGGCGGTCCTCAAGGCCGGGGCGGCCTATGTGCCCATCGACCCGAGCCTGCCGGCCGAACGCATCGCCTACCTGCTGCAGGACAGCGCGCCGCTGGCGGTGCTGGTACAAAGCGCCACCTGCGAGCTGCCGGGCAGCCTTGCGGTGGTGTCGATCGATCTCGATGGGGTTGCCTGGCAGGAGGCCGAGCAGGGCAACCCGCTGCTGCCGCACCTGACCCCGGCGCACCTGGCCTATGTGATCTACACCTCCGGTTCCACTGGCCTGCCCAAGGGCGTGATGGTGGAACACCAGAGCCTGGAAAACCTGGTGCACTGGCACTGCGCGAGTTTCGACCTGGGCCCGGGGCGGCATAGCTCCAGCGTCGCCGGCCTGGGCTTCGACGCCATGGCCTGGGAGGTCTGGTCGACCCTGTGCAGCGGCGCGACCCTGCACCTGCCGCCCGCCGAAGTGGGTAGCCAGGATATCGAAGCGCTGCTGCACTGGTGGCGCGCCCAGCCCCTGGATGTCAGCTTCCTGCCGACCCCGGTGGCCGAATACGCCTTCAGCCAGGGGCTCGGCCACCCCACACTGGACACCTTGCTGATCGGTGGCGACCGCCTGCGCCAGTTCGCCGCCGACCCGGGTTTTGCAGTGATCAACAACTACGGCCCCACCGAAGCCACGGTGGTGGCCAGCTCCGGGCGGATCGAGGCCGGTGGCGCCCTGCATATCGGCCGGCCCGTGGCCAATGCGCGGCTCTACCTGCTGGACGAACTGCAGCGCCCGGTGCCCCAGGGGGTCAGTGGCGAGCTGTATGTGGCCGGCGCCGGGGTGGCCCGGGGTTACCTCAATCGCCCGCAAATGACCGCTGAACGCTTTCTCAACGACCCCTTCAGCGCCGAGCCCGAGGCACGCATGTACCGCACCGGTGACCTGGCCCGCTGGCGCGCGGACGGCAACCTCGACTACCTGGGGCGCAACGACGACCAGGTGAAGGTGCGCGGCATGCGCATCGAACCTGGGGAAATCGAGGCGGCGCTGCTCACCCATCCGGCCCTCAAGGAAGCCCTGGTGCTGGTCCGCGAGGGGCGCCTGCTGGCCTATTTCACTTCCCGTACCGAGGGCGTGCAAGCCGCCGCCGAAGACCTGCGCGACCACCTGCAAGGCCGGCTGCCGGACTACATGCTGCCGGTGGCCTATGTGCGCCTGCCGGCCATGCCCCTGACCGCCAACGGCAAGCTCGACCGCAAGGCCCTGCCACCGCCGGGGGAAGAGGCCTGGCTGAACCGGGAATTCGTGGCCCCCGAAGGCGAGGTGGAACAGGCCCTGGCGCGGATCTGGAGCGAGGTGCTGCAGGTGGAGGCGGTGGGGCGCCATGATCACTTCTTCGAACTGGGCGGGCATTCGCTGCTGGCGGTGAGCCTGATCGAACGCATGCGCCAGATCGGCCTGGACGCCGACGTGCGGGTGCTGTTCGGCCAGCCGACCCTGGCTGCGCTGGCGGCTGCGGTGGGCAGTGGCCGCGAGGTCGCGGTCCCGGCCAACCGGATCACCGCGGATTGCCCGCGCATCACCCCGGACCTGCTGCCGCTGGTGGAACTGGAGCAGGAAGCCATCGACCGAGTGGTGGCCAGCGTGCCCGGCGGCGTGGCCAACGTGCAGGACATCTACCCCCTGGCGCCGTTGCAGGAGGGCATCCTCTATCACCACCTGAGTGCCCGGCAGGGCGACCCCTACCTGCTGCAATCGCAGCTGGCCTTCGCCAGTCGGCAACGCCTGGATGATTTCGCCGCAGCCCTGCAGCGGGTGGTCGAGCGCCACGACATCCTGCGCACCGCGGTGCTCTGGGAAGGCCTGAAGCAGCCGCTGCAAGTGGTCTGGCGCCAGGCACGGGTGCAGGTGCAAGAGGTGCAAGCGAACCCCGCCCAGGGCGAGGTCCTGGAGCAACTGCAGGCGCGCTTCGATGCCCGGCACCTGCGCCTGGACCTGACCCGGGCGCCGCTGATGCGCCTGGTGTATGCCCAAGACCCGGCCCGCCAGCGCATCGTCGCCATCCTGCTGTTCCATCACATGGCCCTGGACCACACCGCCCTGGAGGTGGTGCGCGAGGAAATCCAGGCCTGCCTGCTGGGGCAGTCGCCCGCGGGCACGGCGATTCCCTATCGCAACTACGTGGCCCAGGCGCGCCTGGGTGTGAGCCGTGAAGAGCACGAGGCATTCTTTCGCGAGATGCTCGGCGATATCGATGAGCCGACCCTGCCGTTCGGCCTGCAGGACGTGCAGGGCGATGGCGATGCCATCGAAGAGCGCCAGCAGGCCCTGGAGCCGTCACTGAGTGCGCGCCTGCGAACCCAGGCCCGGTTGCTGGGGGTGAGTGCGGCGAGCCTGTTCCACCTGGCCTGGGCCCGGGTCCTGAGCGTCACCTCGGGCCAGGACCGGGTGGTGTTCGGCACCGTGCTGCTGGGGCGCCTGAGCGCCGGGCAGGGCGCCGACCGGGCCCTGGGCATGTTCATCAACACCTTGCCGCTGCGGGTCGACCTGGATGCGCGTGGCAGCCGTGCCGCGGTCAAGGACACCCACGCCCGGCTCAGTGCCCTGCTGGGTCATGAACACGCCTCCCTGGCCCTGGCCCAGCGTTGCAGCGGGGTGGCCGCGCCGCTGCCGCTGTTCAGTGCCATGCTCAACTACCGCCACGGCAGCGACGGGGTGCCGAGCCAGGCCGTGCAACAGGCCTGGCAGGGCATCGAGACCCTGCACAGCGAGGAGCGCACCAACTACCCCCTGAGCCTCAACGTCGACGACCTGGGCCAGGGGTTCCGTCTCACCGCCATGACCCTGGCGCGGATCGGTGCCGAGCGTATCTGCGGCTACATGCAGCAGGCCCTGCTGGCCCTGGTGGAGAACCTGGAGACGGCGCCGCAGCGGCCCCTGCGCGAGGTGCCGATCCTGCCGCCGCAGGAGCGTCAGCACCTGCTGCAAGGGTTCAACGCCACGGCCGTGGATTACCCCCTGGAGCAGACCCTGCACGGGCTGTTCGAGGCCCAGGTACGGCGCAGCCCCGAGGCCACTGCGGTGCAGGCCGGCGAGCAGCAGCTGAGCTACGGCGAACTCAACCGGCGCGCCAACCAGCTGGCCGGGCACCTGCTGCACCTGGGCGTCGGCCCCGACAGCCGGGTGGCGATCTGTGTCGAGCGCGGGCTGGAAATGGTGGTCGGCCTGCTGGCGATCCTCAAGGCCGGCGGCGCCTATGTGCCCATCGACCCGGGCTACCCCGCCGAACGCATCGCCTACATGCTCGACGACAGCGCGCCCCTGGCGGTGCTGGCCCAGGGCACGACCCGGGCATTGCTCGGCGAACTGGCGCGGCCCCTGGTGGACCTCGACCAGCTGGCCTGGAGCGGGCCGGCGCCGGGCAATCCGCAAGTAGAGGGGCTGACCCCGGGGCACCTGGCCTATGTGATCTACACCTCCGGTTCCACCGGCCAGCCCAAGGGCGCGATGAACGAGCACCGGGCCGTGGTCAACCGCCTGTTGTGGATGCAGGCGCAGTACCGCCTTGTCACCGAGGACGCGGTGTTGCAGAAGACCCCGTTCAGTTTCGACGTCTCGGTCTGGGAGTTCTTCTGGCCGCTGTTCACCGGCGCGCGCCTGGTGATGGCGCGCCCCGGTGGGCACAAGGACCCGGCCTACCTGCGCCAGGTGATCCGTGATGAACGCATCAGCACCTTGCACTTCGTGCCCTCGATGCTCGATGTGTTCCTGGCCCAGGGCGAGGGCGCCGAGGACCTGGGCCTGCGCCAGGTGATGTGCAGCGGCGAGGCGCTGCCGGGCAGCCTGGTGCGGCGCTTCAAGCAGCAACTGCCACAGGTGGCATTGCACAACCTCTACGGCCCCACGGAGGCCGCGGTGGACGTGACTGCCTGGGATTGCAGCGGCCCGCTGGCCGATACCCCGGACCACACGCCCATCGGCAAGCCCATCGCCAATACCTGCATCTACCTGCTGGACGCGCAGATGCAGCCGGTGCCCCTGGGGGTGGTGGGCGAGCTGTACATCGGCGGGGTGCAGGTGGCCCGGGGTTACCTGAACCGCGAGCAGTTGAGCGCCGAACGTTTCCTCAAGGACCCGTTCAGCCAGGAACCGGGGGCGCGCCTGTACCGCACCGGCGACCTCGGGCGCTATCAGGCCGACGGCACTATCGAATACCTGGGGCGCAACGACGACCAGGTGAAGATCCGCGGCCTGCGCATCGAACTGGGGGAAATCCAGGCGCGCCTGACCCAGCTGGAGGAGGTCAAGGAGGCGGTGGTACTGGCCCGCGAGGATGTGCCCGGCGACCAGCGCCTGGTGGCCTACTACACCACCCACGACAGCGCCCGGCGCCTGCCCGTCGAGCACCTGCGCACGCAACTGCTGCAGCACCTGCCGGAGTTCATGGTGCCGGCGCTGTTCGTGCACCTGGCGGCGCTGCCCCTGAGCGCCAACGGCAAGCTGGCGCGCAAGGAACTGCCGGCCCCGGGGCTGGAGGCGGCCCAGGTGCGCGAGTACGAGGCCCCGGTGGGCGACACCGAAATCGCCCTGGCGCGGCTGTGGGCCGAACTGCTCAATGTCGAGCGGGTGGGGCGTCACGATCATTTCTTTGAACTGGGTGGGCACTCACTGCTGGCGGTCAGCCTGATCAGCCGCATGCGTGAGCTAGGTATGGAAGCCGATGTCCGGGCGTTGTTCGAACAGCCGACCCTGGCGGCCTACGCGGCCATGACCGAACGAATGGAGATCGTCCTGTGAGCGTGATCGAACTGTTGGCGACACTGAAGGAAAAGGATGTGCAACTGGTGCTCAAGGACGACCAGCTGGTGGTCCAGGGCAACAAGCAGGCCCTGAGCGAACCGCAGCTACTGGCCCGCTTGCGCGAGCACAAGCCGGAGCTGATCGAGCTGATCCGCGCCGGCCAGTATTCGCCGAGCAAGGCCGGGCAGGTGCAGGTGCCGGCCAATGGCATCACCCCTGGCATCAGCCGCATCACCCCGGCGATGCTGCCCCTGGCCAACCTCGACCAGGAGGCCATCGAGCGCATTGTCGCCAGCGTTCCGGGCGGGGTCGCCAACGTGCAAGACATCTATCCCCTGGCGCCCCTGCAGGAGGGCATTCTCTACCATCACGTCAGTGCGCAGCAGGGCGACCCCTATGTGATGCAGGCGCAGTTCGCCTTCGCCAGCGAGGAACGCCTGGAAGCCTTTGCCGAGGCCCTGCGCGGGGTCATTGCGCGGCACGACATCCTGCGCACCGCGGTGCTCTGGGATGGCCTGGAGCAGCCGATGCAGGTGGTCTGGCGCGAGGCCGGGCTGGAGCTGCAAGAGGTCGAGACCGACCCTGCGGCCGGTGAGGTTCTGGCCCAGTTGCAGGCGCGTTTCGACGCCCGCCACTATCGCCTGGACGTCAGCCAGGCGCCGCTGTTGCGCCTGGTGCATGCCCGGGATGACGCCGGGCAGCGCATCGTCGCCATGCTGCTGTTTCACCACATGGCTCTGGACCACAGCGCCCTGGATGTGGTGCGCCACGAGATGCAGGCCTTCCTTACCGGGCAGGCCGAGCGCCTGGGGCCGGCCATGCCGTTTCGCAACTACGTGGCCCAGGCGCGGCTGGGCATCAGCGAACAGGAGCACGAAGCGTTCTTCCGCCAGATGCTCGGCGATATCGACGAGCCGACCCTGCCTTACGGCCTGCAGGATGTGCAGGGCGATGGCCGGGCCATCGAGGAATACACCCAGGCCCTGCCAACCGAGTTGAGCCAGCGCCTGCGGACCCGGGCCCGGCTGGCCGGGGTCAGCGCGGCCAGCCTGTTCCACCTGGCCTGGGGCCGGGTGCTGGGCACCCTGGCGGGCAAGCACAAGGTGGTGTTCGGCACTGTGCTGATGGGCCGCTTGCAAGGCGCCGAAGCCACCGAGCGGGCCCTGGGGATCTTCATCAACACCTTGCCGTTTCGCCTTGATGTGGACAGCCAGGGCCTGGGCGAGGCCCTCAAGGCCACCCATGCCCGGCTCACCACCTTGCTGCGCCACGAACACGCGGCCCTGGCCCTGGCCCAGCGTTGCAGCGGCGTGAGCGCACCGACCCCGCTGTTCAGCGCCTTGCTCAACTACCGGCACAGTGCTACCGGGGCCAGTGCCGCGGCCCAGGCCGCCTGGGCCGGGATCAGCACCCTGAGCTCCGAGGAACGCACCAACTACCCCCTGACCCTGAGCGTCGACGACCTCGGGCAGGATTTCAGCCTGACCCTGCTGGCCAGCACCCAGGTCGACCCGCGGCGCATCCTCGGCTACCTGCTGTGCACCCTTAAGAACCTGGCCCAGGCCCTGGAGCAGACGCCGCAACTGGCCCTGGAGCAGTTGCCGATCCTGCCGGTGGCGGAGCGCGAGCAGGTGCTGGAAGGCTTTAACCGCAGCGCGGTGGACTACCCCCCGGGGCAGGCTATCCATGGCCGCATCGAGGCCCAGGCGCAGCGCACCCCAGACGCCCTGGCGGCCTGCTACCAGGGCCGCTCGCTGAGCTATGCCGAGCTCAACCAACAGGCCAATGTCCTGGCCCGGCAACTGCGCGGGCTGGGGGTGCAGCCCGATGACCGGGTGGCCATCGTTGCCCGGCGCAGCCTGGAAACGGTGGTGGGCCTATTGGCGATTCTCAAGGCCGGGGCCTGCTATGTGCCCATCGACCCGGCCCACCCGGCCGAGCGTCTGAACTACCTGCTCCAGGACAGCGGCCCGCGGGCGGTGCTGACCCAGGCCGAGCTGCTGGGGCGCCTGCCGGCCCTGACGGTGCCGGTGATCGAACTCAACCAGCGGTTGTGGCTCGATCAGACGGCGGACAATGCCCAGGTGCCGGGGCTGAGCGCGGCCAACCTGGCCTATGTGATCTACACCTCCGGCTCCACCGGCCTGCCCAAGGGGGTGATGGTGGAGCACCGGACCCTGGGCAACCTGGTGGACTGGCACTGCCAGGCCTTCGACCTGCGTCCCGGTAGCCAGGCCTCGTGCCTGGCCGGCTTCGGTTTCGATGCCATGGCCTGGGAGGTCTGGCCGGCGCTGTGTGTGGGCGCGACCCTGCACCTGGCACCGGCCCAGGACGGCAGCGAGGACCTGGATGCCTTGCTCGCCTGGTGGCGTGCCCAGCCCCTGGACGTGAGCTTCCTGCCGACCCCGGTGGCCGAGTACGCCTTCAGCCAGGAGCAGGGCCACCCGAGCCTGCGCACCCTGCTGATCGGCGGCGACCGCCTGCGCCAGTTCAGCCACGACCAGGGCTTTGCCCTGATCAACAACTACGGCCCCACCGAAGCCACGGTGGTGGCCAGTTCCGGGCCGATCCACGCCGGTGGCGAGCTGGACATCGGCCGGCCGGTGGCCAACGCGCGCATTTACCTGCTGGATTCCCAGCAGCGCCCGGTGCCCATCGGCGTCGCCGGTGAGCTGTATGTGGGCGGCGCCGGGGTAGCCCGGGGGTACCTCAACCGCCCGCAATTGACCGCCGAACGCTTTCTCGACGATCCCTTCAGCGACCAGCCTGGGGCGCGCATGTACCGCAGCGGCGACCTGGCGCGCTGGCTGGCGGACGGGCGCATCGACTACCTGGGGCGCAACGACGATCAGGTGAAGATCCGCGGCGTGCGTATCGAGCTGGGGGAAATCGAGACCCGTCTCTGCCAGTTCCCCGGTATCCAGGAAGCCGTGCTGCTGGCCCGCGAGGATCAGCCGGGCAACCCGCGGCTGGTGGCCTATTTCACCCAGCAGCAGGACGTCGCCCTGGACGTGGCGCAGTTGCGCGCCCACCTGCTGGCGCAGTTGCCTGACTACATGGTGCCGGTGGCTTATGTACGGCTCGACGCCTTGCCCCTGACCGCCAACGGCAAGCTCGACCGCAAGGCCCTGCCGGCGCCGGATCAGGCGGCGCTGTTTGGCCGTGAATACCAGGCCCCGCAAGGCGTCACCGAAACCACCCTGGCCGCGATCTGGCAGGAGGTGCTGCACCTGCCGCGGGTCGGGCGCCACGATCACTTCTTCGAACTGGGCGGCCATTCGCTGCTGGCCATGCGCATGGTGTCCCAGGTACGCCAGCGCCTGGGGGTGGAACTGGCCCTGGGCGAGCTGTTCGCCAATGCCGAGCTGAGCGCGGTGGCCGCGGTGCTGGAGCGCGCCGGGCGCAGCCATCTGCCGGAGATCTTCCCGGCGGTGCAGGATCACGACCTGCCGCTGTCCTTCGCCCAGCAGCGCCTGTGGTTTCTGGCGCAGATGGACGGTGCCGCCAGCGCCTACAACATTCCCATCGGCCTGGGCCTGCGCGGGCAGCTCGATCGCTCGGCGCTGCGCCAGGCGCTGCAGGCCATCGTCAGCCGCCACGCCACCTTGCGCAGCCGTTTCGTGCGCGTCGAAGACCAGCCCCAGGTGCTGATCGGGCCCCTGGACAGCGCTCTGGAACTGCACGAGGAAGACCTGCGCCAGGCGCCGCTGACCCTGGCCGGGCGGGTGCGTGCCGAAGCCGCCCAGGCCTTCGACCTGGAGCAGGGGCCGGTGATCCGCGCGCGCCTGCTGGCCCTGGCGGACGATCACCATGTGCTGCTCCTGACCCTGCACCACATCGTTGCCGATGGTTGGTCCATGGGCGTGCTGACCCGCGAGCTGGTGGCCCTGTACGAGGCCTTCAGCCAGGGCCGGCCCGATCCCTTGGCGCCGCTGGCGGTGCAGTACAGCGACTTTGCCCTGTGGCAACGGCGCTGGCTCAGCGGCGAGGTGCTGCAGCAGCAGAGCGACTACTGGCGCCAGGCCCTGGCCGGCGCGCCCAGCCTGCTGATGCTGCCCACCGACCGGCCGCGGCCGCAGCAGCAGGATTTCAGCGGTGGCAGCATCGAGCTGCTGCTGGACCGGGCCCTGAGCGACCAGCTCAAGGCCCTGAGCCAGCGCCATGGCTGTACCCTCTACATGACCCTGCTGGCCGGCTGGGGGCTGCTGCTGAGCCGCCTTTCGGGGCAGGACGATCTGCTGATCGGCAGCCCGGTGGCCAACCGCATGCGCGCCGAGGTGGAAGGGCTGATCGGGCTCTTCGTCAACACCCTGGCCCTGCGCCTGGACCTGGACCCGGGGCAGAGCGTGAGCGGGTTGCTGGCCCAGGTCCGCGCCCGCAGCCTGGAGGCCCAGGCGCACCAGGACCTGCCGTTCGAGCAGGTGGTGGAAATCGTCCGGCCCCAGCGCAGCCTGTCCCACAGCCCGCTGTTCCAGGTGGTGCTGACCTGGGTCGACAACTTCGCCCAGGACCTGCAACTGGGGGACCTGAAGCTCGAAGGTGTGGCCGGGGCCAGCGCGGTGGCCAAGTTCGACCTGACCCTGAGCCTGGGAGAAAGCCAGGGGCAGATCCGCGGAACCCTGGACTACGCCACCGCGCTGTTCGATGAGGCCACGGTGCAGCGCTATGCCGCCTACCTGGTGCAGGTGCTGCGGGCCATGGTGGCCGACGATCAGCAATGCCTGGCCCAGGTGCAGTGGCTGGATGAGACCGAGCGCCGGCAACTGCTGGAGGATTTCAACGCCAGCGCCGTGGACTACCCACGGGGCCGGACCCTGGCCCAGCGCTTCGAGGCCTTTGCCGCTCGGCAGCCCGAGGCCACGGCCCTGCAGGTGGGCGCGCAGCGCCTGAGCTATGGCCAGTTGAATGCCCGGGCCAACCAACTGGCCTGGCACTTGCGGGCGCTGGGGGTGGGCCCGGATCAGCGGGTGGCGATCTGCGTCGAGCGCGGGCCGGGGATGGTGATCGGCCTGCTGGGGATTCTCAAGGCCGGTGGCGCCTATGTGCCCATCGACCCGGGGCACCCCGCGGAACGCATCGCCTACCTGCTGCAGGACAGCGCACCGCTGGCGCTGCTGGTGCAGGGCAGCACCCGGGCCCTGGTGGGCCAACCGGCCATGGCCCGAGTGGACCTCGACCAGCCCGAGTGGCAGGCCCGGCCCGAGAGCAACCTGCAGGTACCGGGCATGAGCTGCGCGCACCTGGCCTATGTGATCTACACCTCCGGTTCCACCGGCCTGCCCAAGGGCGTGATGGTGGAGCATGCCAGCCTGGAAAACCTGCTGGACTGGCATTGCCAGGCCTTCGACCTGGGGCCGGGGCGACATGCCTCCAGCGTCGCCGGTTTCGGCTTCGACGCCATGGCCTGGGAGCTCTGGCCGACGCTCTGCGGCGGCGCCACCCTGCACCTGCCGCCGGCCGGTATCGGCCACCAGGACCTCGACCAACTGCTGCACTGGTGGCAGGCCCAGCCCCTGGACCTGAGCTTTTTGCCGACCCCGGTGGCCGAATACGCCTTCAGCCAGGGCCTGGGCCACCCGACCTTGCGCACCCTGCTGATCGGCGGCGACCGCCTGCGCCAGTTCAGCCAGGAGCCGAGCTTTGCCGTGGTCAACAACTACGGCCCCACCGAAACCACGGTGGTGGCCAGCTCCGGGCGGCTGCTGGCCGGCGGGCCCCTGGACATCGGCCGGCCCATCGCCAATGCACGGATCTACCTGCTGGACCCGCAGCAGCGGCCGGTGCCCATCGGCGTCGCCGGTGAGCTGTATGTGGGCGGCGCCGGGGTGGCCCGGGGTTACCTCAACCGCCCGGAGCTGACGGCCGAACGCTTTCTTGAAGACCCCTTCAGCACCGTGCCGGGCGCACGCATGTACCGCAGCGGCGACCTGGCGCGCTGGCGGGCGGACGGGCGCATCGACTACCTGGGGCGCAACGACGACCAGGTGAAGGTGCGTGGCGTGCGCATCGAGCTGGGGGAGATCGAGACCTGCCTCAACCGCCTTCCGGGCATCCGCGAGGCGGTGCTGCTGGCCCGCGAAGACCAGCCGGGGCAGACCCGGCTGGTGGCCTATTTCAGTGCAACCCCCGGCGCCGAGCCGAGCCCGGCCGAGCTGCGCAGGCGCCTGCTGGAGCAACTGCCGGAGTACATGGTGCCGGCGGCCTATGTGCACCTCGCTGCCTTGCCCCTGACCGCCAACGGCAAGCTCGACCGCCGGGCGTTGCCGCAACCGCCGCTGGAGGCGCTGCTGGGCCGGGACTATGTGGCCCCCGAGGGCGACAGCGAGATCGCCCTGGCGCAGATCTGGAGCGAGCTGCTGCAGGTCGAGCGGGTAGGGCGCCACGATCACTTCTTCGAACTGGGCGGCCATTCGCTGCTGGCCATGCGCATGCTGTCCCAGGTGCGGCAGCGCCTGGGGGTGGAGCTGGCCCTGGGCGAGCTGTTCGCCAATGCCGAACTGTGCGCCGTGGCTGCGGCCCTGGCCCGGGCCGAGCGCAGCAGCCTGCCGGACCTGCTGCCGGCGCCGCGCAACCAGCCGCTGGCGCTGTCCTTCGCCCAGCAGCGCCTGTGGTTCCTGGCGCAGATGGAAGGGGCCAACACCGCCTACAACATTCCCATCGGCCTGCGCCTGCGCGGGCCACTGGACGGCGCGGCCCTGCAGCAGGCCCTGGAGCGCATCGTCGCGCGCCATGAAACCTTGCGCAGCCGCTTTGCCCAGTACGGTGACGAAGCCCAGGTGCTGATCGCCCCGGCCGAATCCGGGCTGGAGCTGCTGCTGGAAAACCTGCGGGGCCACCCCCAGGCCAGCGACGCCTTGCAGGCCCTGGTGCAGGGCGAGGCCTCGGCGCCGTTCGACCTGCAACGCGGGCCGCTGATCCGCGGGCGCCTGGTCAGCCTGGCGGACGACCACCATGTGCTGTTGCTGACCCTGCACCATATCGTCAGCGACGGCTGGTCCATGGGCGTGCTGACCCGGGAACTGGTGGCGCTGTACCAGGCCTTCAGCCGTGGCCTGCCCGACCCCCTGGCGCCCCTGGCGGTGCAGTACAGCGACTTTGCCCACTGGCAGCGGCACTGGCTCAGTGGCGCGGTGCTGGAGCAGCAGGCGCAGTACTGGCGCCAGGCCCTGGAGGGGGCGCCGCCGTTGCTCATGCTGCCCACCGACCGGCCAAGGCCGGCCCAGCAGGACTACGCCGGCAGCAGCGTCGAGGTGCGCCTGGATGCGCAATTGACCGCCGGCCTGCGGGCCCTGAGCCAGCGCCACGGCACCACCTTGTACATGACCCTGATGGGCGCCTGGGCGCTGCTGCTGGGGCGGCTCTCGGGGCAGTCCGAGGTGGTGATCGGCACCCCGGTGGCCAACCGCATGCGCGCCGAGGTGGAAGGGTTGATCGGGCTGTTCGTCAACACCCTGGCCCTGCGCCTGGACCTGGAGGCGGCGCCCCGGGTCCAGGCGCTGCTGGCCCAGGTCCGCGCCCGCACCCTGGAGGCCCAGGCTCACCAGCACCTGCCGTTCGAGCAGGTGGTGGAGATCCTGCGGCCGTTGCGCAGCCTGTCCCACAGCCCGCTGTTCCAGACCCTGTTCACCTGGCAGAACGGCGACGGCCCGCAGCTGGAGCTGGGGGACCTGCAACTGGAGGGCATCCACGAGGCCAGCCACTTCGCCAAGTTCGACCTGTCCCTGAGCCTGGGGGAGGTGCAGGACCGCATCGAAGGCAGCCTGGAATACGCCACGGCGCTGTTCGATGAAACCACCATGCTGCGGTATGCAGGCTACCTGCAGCGGGTGCTGCAGGCCATGGTGGCCGATGAACAGATGCTGCTGGCACAGGTGCCGTTGCTGGATGCCGCCGAGCGCGAACAGCTGCTGCACGGCTTCAATGCCACCGCCCGCGACTACCCCCTGGAACAGACCCTGCACGGGCTGTTCGAGACCCAGGTGCTGCGCAGCCCCGAGGCCATCGCCGTGCAGGCCGGCGAGCAGCAGTTGAGCTACCGCGAGCTCAACCAGCAGGCCAACCAGCTGGCCGGGCACCTGCTGCACCTGGGCGTCGGCCCCTACAGCCGGGTGGCGATCTGCGTCGAGCGCGGGTTGCCCATGGTGGTGGGCCTGCTGGGCATCCTCAAGGCCGGCGGCGCCTACGTGCCCATCGACCCGGCGTACCCCGCCGAACGCATCGCCTACATGCTCGACGACAGCGCGCCCCTGGCGGTGCTGGCCGATAGCGCGACCCGGCCGCTGCTGGGCAACCTGGCGCTGCCCCTGGTGGATCTCGACCAGCCGCAATGGCACCGCCAGCCCCGGGTCAACCCGCGGCTCAACGGCCTGACCCCGAGCCACCTGGCCTATGTGATCTATACCTCCGGTTCCACCGGCCGGCCCAAGGGCGCGATGAACGAGCACCGGGCCGTGGTCAACCGCCTGCTGTGGATGCAGGAGCAGTACCGTCTCACGGCCGAGGACGCGGTATTGCAGAAGACCCCGTTCAGTTTCGACGTCTCGGTCTGGGAGTTTTTCTGGCCGCTGTTCACCGGCGCACGGCTGGTGATGGCGCGCCCCGATGGGCACAAGGACCCGGCCTACCTGCGCCAGGTGATCCGTGATGAACGCATCAGCACCTTGCACTTCGTGCCCTCGATGCTCGATGTATTCCTGGCCTATGGCGACACCCGCGAATGCGCCGGCCTGCGCCAGGTGATGTGCAGCGGCGAGGCGCTGCCGGGCAGCCTGGTGCGGCGCTTCAAGCAGCAGTTGCCGCAGGTGGCGCTGCACAACCTCTACGGCCCCACGGAAGCGGCGGTGGATGTCACCGCCTGGGATTGCGCCGGCCCACTGGCACAGACCCCGGACAACACCCCCATCGGCAAGCCCATCGCCAATACCCGCATCTACCTGCTGGACGGGCAGATGCAGCCGGTGCCCCGGGGCGTGGTGGGCGAGCTGTACATCGGTGGGGTGCAGGTGGCCCGGGGTTACCTGAACCGCGAACAACTGAGCGCCGAACGCTTCCTCAAGGACCCGTTCAGCCAGGAACCGGGGGCGCGCCTGTACCGCACCGGCGACCTGGCCCGCTACCTGGCCGACGGCACTATCGAGTACCTGGGGCGCAACGACGACCAGGTGAAGATCCGTGGCCTGCGCATCGAGCTGGGGGAAATCCAGGCGCGCCTGACCCAGCTCGAAGGGGTCAAGGAAGCGGTGGTGCTGGCCCGGGAAGATGTGCCGGGCGACCAGCGCCTGGTGGCCTACTACACCACCGTTGCCGGGCAGCCGGCCCTGGCGGTGGAGCAACTGCGCCGGGCGCTGCTGGAACACCTGCCGGAGTTCATGGTGCCGGCGCTGTTCGTGCACCTGGCGGCGCTGCCCCTGAGCCCCAATGGCAAGCTGGAACGCAAGGCCCTGCCGGCCCCGGGGCTGGAGGCGGCCCAGGTGCGCGAATACGAGGCCCCGGTGGGCGACACCGAGATCCTCCTGGCGCAACTCTGGGCCGAACTGCTCAAGGTCGAGCGGGTGGGGCGCCACGACCACTTCTTCGAACTGGGCGGCCATTCGCTGCTGGCGGTGAGCCTGATCGGCCGCATGCGTCGGGCCGGGCTCTCGGCGGATGTGCGGGTGCTGTTCGGCCAGCCGACCCTGGCGGCCCTGGCCGCTGCCGTGGGCCGCGGTCGCGAGGTGCAGGTACCGGCCAACCTGATCTACCGCGACTGCCCGCGCATCACCCCGGACCTGCTGCCGCTGCTGGCCCTGGATCAGGCCGCCATCGACCGGGTGGTGGCCACGGTGCCCGGCGGTACCGCCAATGTGCAGGACATTTACCCGCTGGCGCCGTTGCAGGCCGGCATCCTGTTCCACCATCTGGCGGCTGGAGCGGGTGACCCCTACGTGTTGCAGGCGCAGTTCGCCTTTGCCAGCACCGAGCGCTTGCAGGCCTTCGCCCAGGCCTTGCAGGGGGTGATCGAACGCAATGACATCCTGCGCAGCGCGGTGCTCTGGGAAGGCCTGGAGCAGCCGCTGCAAGTGGTCTGGCGCCAGGCGCCGCTGTGCTGCGAAGAGATCGCCCTGGAGCCTGGCGACGGCGAGGTGCTGGGCCAGTTGCAGGCGCGCTTCGACAGTCGTCGCTACCGCCTGGACATCGCCCAGGCGCCGCTGCTGCGCCTGGTGCATGCCGCCGACCCGGTGAACCAGCGAGTGGTGGCCCTGCTGCTGTTCCATCACCTGGTGATGGACCACGTGGCCCTGGAGGTGCTGCAGCACGAACTGCAAGCCTTCCTCCTGGGCCAGCAGCGCCTGGGGGAAGCGGTGCCGTACCGCAACTACGTGGCCCAGGCACGCCTGGGCATCGGCGAGGCCGAGCATGAGGCGTTCTTTTGCCAGATGCTCGGCGATATCGACCAGCCGACCCTGCCGCTGGGCCTGCAGGAGGTACCGGGAGGCAGCGCCGAACTCAGCGAAGCGCGCCAGCCCCTGGACCGCCTGCTGAGCCGGCGCCTGCGCTTGCAGGCGCGGCAACTGGGGGTCAGTGCCGCAAGCCTGATGCACCTGGCCTGGGGCCGGGTGCTGGGCAGCCTGGCGGGGCAGCAGCAGGTGGTGTTCGGCACCGTGCTGCTGGGGCGGATGCAGGGCGGCGAGGGCGCCGAACGGGCCCTGGGAGTGTTTATCAACACCTTGCCGCTGCGGGTCGATCTGGGCGAGTTGCCGGTGCGCGAGGCCCTGTTGGCCACCCATGAGCGGCTGGCGCAGCTGCTTGGCCACGAACAGGCGCCGCTGGCCCTGGTCCAGCGTTGCAGTGGGGTGGAGCCGGGTACACCGTTGTTCAGCAGCCTGCTCAACTACCGCCACAGTGCCCCGGCGGCAAACCAGGCGGGGCAGGCCGGCAGTGCCTGGGAGGGCATGCAGTTGCTCAATGCCCAGGAGCGCAGCAACTACCCGCTGACCCTGAGCATCGACGACCTGGGGGACGGCTTCATGCTCACCGCCGTGGCCGCCGGGATCGACGCCCGGCGCATCTGCGACTACCTGCACGGCACCCTGGAACAGCTGCTGCTGGCCCTGGAGCAGCAACCGGAACAGGCCATCGGCCAGGTGCCGGTGCTGCCGCAGGCCGAGCGCCGACAGGTACTGGAGGGCTTCAACGCCACGGTGCGCGACTACCCGCGCGAGCAGGCCCTGCACCAGTGTTTCGAGGAGCAGGTGCTGGCCCGGCCGCAGCAGGTGGCGGCGGTGCAGGGCGCCGAACAGCTCAGCTATATCCAGCTCAACACCCGGGCCAACCAGCTGGCCCAGCATCTGCTGCAACTGGGGGTGCAGCCCGGGGATCACGTGGCGCTGCTGCTGCCGCGCTCCCTGGACCTGCTGGTGAGCCAACTGGCGGTGAGCAAGTGCGGCGCCGCCTATGTACCGCTGGACGTCAATGCCCCGGCCGAGCGCCTGGGGTTCATGCTGGCCGACAGCGGGGCGCCGGTGCTGCTCAGCCACAGCGAGCGAGTGCTGGACGCCGCGGTGCAACGGGTCGACCTGGACCGTCTGCGCTTCGACCGGCTGGCCGGGCACAACCCGAACCTGGCGCTGTCGTCCGAGGCGGTGGCCTACGTCATGTACACCTCCGGTTCCACTGGAGCGCCCAAGGGCGTGCGGGTGCCGCACCGGGCCATCACCCGGCTGGTGATCAACAACGGCTATGCCGATTTCAACCCCGAGGACCGGGTGGCCTTCGCCTCCAACCCGGCCTTCGACGCCAGCACCCTGGAGGTCTGGGGGCCGCTGCTCAACGGTGGTCGGGTCGTGGTGGTGGACCACGCGACATTGCTGGACCCGCACGCCTTTGGCTCGCTGCTGGAACGCACCGGGGTCAGCCTGCTGTTCCTCACCACCAGCCTGTTCAACCAGTACGTGCAACTGATTCCCCAGGCCTTCAAGGGGCTGCGCATGCTGCTCTGTGGCGGCGAACGGGCGGATGCCACGGCCTTCCGGCGGATCCAGGCCGAGCTGCCGCAGTTGCGCCTGGTCAACGGCTACGGGCCCACCGAGACCACCACCTTTGCCGTGACCCATGAGCCCGGTGAGCTGGCGGCGGATGCCGACAGCGTGCCCATTGGCCGGCCGCTGTCCAACACCCGGGTGTACGTGCTCGATGCCCTGGGCCAGCCGCTGCCGGTGGGGGTGGTGGGGGAGCTGTACATCGGGGGTGATGGCGTGGCCCTGGGCTACCTCAACCGTCCGGACCTGTCGGCGCAGAAGTTCCTCATCGACCCGTTTCACCAGCAAACCCACGGCACCGCCGCGCCGGCCCTGATGTACCGCACCGGCGACCTGGGCCGCTGGCTGGAAAATGGTCTTCTGGAATGCATCGGGCGCAATGACGAGCAGGTGAAGATCCGCGGCCTGCGCATCGAACCCGGGGAAATCCAGGCGCAGTTGGCCCGCTTCCCCGGCCTGCGGGATGGCGTGGTCGTGGTGCGTGAAGACAGCCCCGGGGACAAGCGCCTGGTGGCCTACTACACCCTGCACGAGCACACCCCGGCGCCGGACGCCGAGCAACTGCGCAGCCACCTGCAACAGCAGTTGCCGGACTACATGGTGCCCCTGGCCTATGTGCACATGCAGGCCTTGCCCCTGACCCGCAACGGCAAGCTGGACCGCCGTGCGCTGCCGGCGCCCGGCAGCGCGGCCCAGCTCGCCAAGGCCTATGCCGCGCCCCAGGGCGCGCTGGAGCAGGCCCTGGCCGGGCATTGGGCGGCGGTGCTGAAGCTCGAGCAAGTAGGGCGCCACGACCACTTCTTCGAACAGGGCGGGCATTCGCTCTCGGCCATCCAGTTGCTCAACCGCCTGCAACAGGCGGCGTTCGATGTGACCCTGGCGGAGCTGTTCCAGCACGCTACGGTGGCGGCCATGGCGCGCCTGTTGAGCGAGCGCACGGCCGCGCCGCGCTCCACCGAGCTGATCCCGGTGCGCACCGGCGGCAGTGGCCCGGCGCTGTTCCTGGTCCATGAGTTCACCGGGCTGGACGTGTATTTCCCGGCCCTGGGCCAGCACCTGGAAGGCGATTTCCCGATCTACGGCCTTCCCGGCGTGGCGGTCGGCGAGCCGCAGTTGCGCACCCTGGAATGCCTGGCCACACGCTTGCTTGACGTGATGCGCAAGGCCCAGCCGCAGGGGCCATATCGCCTGGCCGGCTGGTCCTTCGGTGGGGTCCTGGCCTATGAGATCGCCCAGCAGTTGCTGGGCCTGGACCAGGAGGTGGAGTTCCTCGGCCTGATCGACAGCTACGTGCCGCGCCTGACCGACCAGGGCAAGGCTCGCTGGTCTGGCGAGCACGCACACAAGCGCCACCTGCTGTTGCAGTGCCGCGCCTACTGGAGCGCCCAGGGCGCGGCCGGGGTGCAGCCCCTGGCGCACCTGGAACAACTGGAGGCGCTGCTGGAGCCACTGGACTTTGCCGACCTGCTGCAACGCTGCCGCGACCAGGGGCTGCTGTTCGAGCAACTGGCCACGGCGCCGCCGCAAGCGCTCGGCCATTACCTGGACCGCGAGGTCGCCCACGGCCATGCCCTGGCCCATTACCGGGTCCATCCCCTGGGCATGCCGGTGCATCTGTTCTGCGCCGCCGAACGGCCCACCGAGCTGTCCCGGCGCAGCCCGACCCTGGGCTGGGGCGAGATCCTGCCGGCGGGCGAACTGCACTGCATCAGCGTACCCGGGGACCACCTGAGCATGATGAAGGCGCCGCATATCCAGGCCCTGGGGCACGCCCTGGGCCAGGCCCTGGCGGCGGCCAGGGCCAAGGGCGCGGTGAGCGCTGCGCCGCACCAGCCCTTGCTGCGGATCCAGAGCGGGCGCCCCGGGCACACGCCGATCTTCTGCGTGCCCGGGGCCGGTGACAGCATCACCGGCTTTATCGGCCTGAGCGAGGCCCTGGGGGCCGAATGGCCGATCCTCGGCCTGCAGGCCCGGGGCCTGGACGGCTGCGGGGTGCCCCATGGCCAGGTCGAAGTGGCGGCCCGGCATTACCTGGAGGCCATCACCGCCGAGTACCCCGACGAGCCGCTGCACCTGATCGGCCATTCCTTCGGCGGCTGGGTGGCATTCGAGATGGCCGGGGCCCTGCAGGCCGCCGGTCGCGAAGTGTTGTCGCTGACCCTGATCGACAGTGAGGCCCCCGGAGGCAATGGCGCGCTAGGGCGGCCCTATACCACCACCGCGGCGCTGTGGCGCTTGATCGAATCCATGCAACTGGCTGCAGGCCAGGACATGGGTATCGACCCCGAGCGCTTCGCCACCGAGGACGACGGCATGCAGATGCACCTGCTGCATGCCGGCATGGTACGGGTCGGGCTGTTGTCCCCGCGCGCCGACCCGCGGGCCATGCACGGCCCGGCGCGAACCTTCGCCAGCGCCCTGCGCACCCGCTACCAGCCTCGGCGCCCGTACCAGGGCAAGGTACGCCTGGTGCTGGCGGATGACCCGAGCCTGGACGCCGCCGGCAACCGCCGGGAGCAGCAGGGGATGGTCCAGGGCTGGCGCCGGCAGGCTGCGCACCTGCAGGTGTGGTACGGCCCGGGCAACCACTTCAGCTTGCTCAAGGCGCCCAACGTCTACCACCTGGCGGCCTGGTGGCATGACGGCCTGGCGCTGCCTCAGGGGGAGCTCATGTCATAGGGCGCGGGGCAACACAGGCGCTGGCCCTGCCGGCGCCTGGACACCCGGTTTCATTCATCTGGAACACCGCTCACTACGGCAGCACGGTGTTCTGTAAGGGGGCTCGCCGCTGGCCGGTGCAGCCCGCCCTCAACGGACTTGTGGTCATCTATGGAAAAGTCGAAGTTTCGCAAAATCGGTATGGGGCTGTTGCTGGTGGTTGTGGCCGGGTTGATTTTCTATACGGTGCAGGCGCCGGCGGAGCCGCCGCAGTACCTGACCGCCAAGGTCGAACGGGGGGATATCGAGAACGCGGTCCTGGCCTCGGGCCTGCTCGAAGGCATCAAGCAGGTGGATGTCGGGGCCCAGGTCTCCGGGCAGTTGAAGTCGCTCAAGGTCAAGGTCGGGGACAAGGTGAAAAAGGGCCAGTGGCTGGCGGAAATCGACCCGCTGGTGCTGCAGAACACCCTGCGCCAGGCCCAGGTGGACGAGGAGAACCTGCAGGCCCAGCGCCGCGCCACCGCGGCCCAGCTCAAGGAAACCAAGGCCATCTACGAGCGCTACCGTGACTTGCAGTCCGACGCCTCGATTTCCCAGCAGGATTACGAGACCGCCGAATCCAACTACGAGGTGCAGCGGGCCAACCTGCTGTCCCTGGACGCGCAGATCAAGAGCGCGCACATCCAGATCGACACCGCCAAGGTCAACCTGGCCTACACCCGCATCGTCGCGCCGATCGATGGCGATGTGGTGGGGGTGGTGACCCAGGAAGGCCAGACGGTGATCGCCAACCAGCTGGCGCCGGTGCTGCTCAAACTGGCGGACCTGGACACCATGACCGTCAAGGCCCAGGTCTCGGAGGCCGATGTGATCCATATCGCCCCCGGCCAACAGGTGTACTTCACCATCCTCGGCGAGGCGGAAAAACGCTACTACGCCAAACTGCGGGGCACTGAGCCGGCGCCGCAGAACTTCCTCGAAACCCAGACCGCCGGCACCCCCAAGCAGAACACCGCGGTGTTCTACAACGCGCTGTTCGACGTGCCCAACCCGGACCACCGGCTGCGCATTTCCATGACTGCCCAGGTGCGCATCGTGCTGGATACCGCCAAGGACGTGCTGATGGTACCGGTGGCGGCCCTGGGCCCGCGCAATGCCGACGGCAGCTTCGCGGTGCGGGTGCTGGACGCCAAGGGCCATGCCCAGGCGCGCAACGTCAGCACTGGGATCAACAACAACGTCAAGGTGCAGATCAAGGACGGCCTGGCGGAGGGTGACCGGGTGGTGATCGGTGATCCGCTGCCCGGCACGGCAGGGGCCTGAGCATGAGCGAGCCCCTGCTGCACCTCACCGGCATCAGCCGCAGCTTCACCGCCGGGGATCGGGAGTTCCTGGCCCTCAAGCACATCGACCTGAGCATCCAGGCCGGGGAAATGGTGGCGATCACCGGGGCCTCGGGGTCGGGCAAGTCGACCCTGATGAACATCCTCGGCTGCCTGGACTACGCCACCGCCGGCAGCTACAAGGTCAACGGCCGGGAAACCCGCGACCTCGACGACCAGGCCCTGGCGGAACTGCGCCGCGACTACTTCGGCTTCATCTTCCAGCGCTACCACTTGCTGCCGCACCTGAGCGCCATGCACAACGTCGAGATGCCGGCAATCTACGCCGGTACCCCGCAAGTCAGGCGCCATGGCCGGGCCCGGGAACTGCTGGCGCGCCTGGGTTTGTCCGGGCACCTGGGCCACCGGCCCAACCAGCTCTCCGGCGGCCAGCAGCAGCGAGTGAGCATCGCCCGGGCGCTGATGAACGGCGGCGAAGTGATACTCGCCGACGAACCCACCGGTGCCCTGGACACCGCCAGCGGCAAGGAGGTGATGAACATCCTCCAGGAACTGCACGGCCTGGGGCACACGGTGATCATCGTCACCCACGACCCCAAGGTGGCGGCCAACGCCCAGCGCATCATCGAAGTGCGCGACGGCGAGATCGTCAGCGACCGGGCCAACCCGCGCCCGGCGGACGAGGCGCCGAGCGAGCCACCGGTCAGCGTGCGGCCCGCCGGTGCGCGGCGCCTGGTGGCCAGCCTGGGGCTGTTCAAGGAGGCCTTCGTGATGGCCTGGGTGGCGCTGGTCTCGCACCGCATGCGCACCCTGCTGACCATGCTCGGGATCGTCATCGGCATCACCTCGGTGGTGTCCATCGTGGCCATCGGCGAGGGCGCCAAGCGCTACGTGCTCAAGGACATCCAGGCCATTGGCAGCAACACCATCGACATCTTCCCCGGGGCCAGTTTCGGCGACAGCCGGGCGGCGGCGATCCAGACCCTGATGCCCGCCGACGTGACGGCCCTGAACCAGCTGTACTACGTCGACAGTGCCACGCCCATGGTCGGCCGCAGCCTGTTGCTGCGCTACGGCAACATCGACCTCAACGCCACGGTCAACGGCGTCAGCCACCTGTATTTCCAGGTTCGCGACATCAAGCTGGCCAGCGGCATTTCCTTCAGCGAGAACGACGCGCGGCGCCAGGCCCAGGTGGTGGTGATCGACCACAACACCCGCAACCGCCTGTTCGGCCCGGATGTCGACCCGCTGGGGCAGGTGATCCTGGTGGGCAACCTGCCGTGCACGGTGATCGGCGTGACCCGGGAGAACAAGAACATGTTCGCCGCCAGCAACCTGCTGAACGTCTGGCTGCCCTACGAGACCGCCGCCGGGCGGGTGCTCGGCCAGCGCCACCTGGACAGCATCAGCGTGCGGATCAAGGACGGCCAGCCGAGCAAAGTGGTGGAGGAGCATGTGAAGAAACTGATGGAGCAGCGCCACGGCACCAAGGATTTCTTCACCAACAACCTCGACAGCATCATGCAGACGGTGCAGCGCACCAGCCGCTCCCTGGCCCTGCTGCTGTCGCTGATCGCGGTGATTTCCCTGGTGGTGGGGGGAATCGGGGTGATGAACATCATGCTGGTGTCGGTCACCGAGCGGACCCGGGAGATCGGCATCCGCATGGCGGTGGGGGCCCGGCAGTCGGATATCCGCCAGCAGTTCCTGGTGGAGGCGGTGATGGTCTGCCTGATCGGCGGGGCCATCGGCATCAGCCTGTCGTTCGCCATCGGCTACCTGTTCACCCTGTTCATCAAGGAGTGGGAGATGGTGTTTTCCATGGGATCGATCATTACCGCGTTCGCGTGTTCGACCCTGATCGGCATCGTCTTCGGCTTCGTTCCGGCGCGCAACGCCGCGCGCCTGGATCCCATCGAAGCCCTGGCCCGGGATTGACAGGCCGTAGACCGAACCGCCGGCGCTGGGGCCGGCGGGGGTTACAGGGCCAAGGCTGGATCAGGCCGTCGGGGTTTCGCTGCCGTGCGGCGCTTGTTCCTCGGGCGAGTACATCCAGCGCAGCAGCGAGTGCCGGCCACTGATGCCGAGCTTGATGGCGGCGCGCTTCAAGTAGCTTTCGACGGTATTGACCTTGAGCTTGAGCTGCTCGGCCAACTGCGGTGCGGTGCGCCCGGCCAGCAGCCCGACACAGACCTCCAGCTCGCGGTTGGACAGGCGCAGCCCGGACTGTTCCAGGCGCGCGGCAAAGCGCAGGCGCAGGCTTGCCAGGCCCTCGATGGCGGCACTGTCCTGCTCGGCGGCATCGCCCCGGGGCTGCAGGGCGCTGATGTGTTTTTCCACCATGGGCAGCAGCAACGGCGAGATGTCCTCCAGCAGCAGGCGTTCCTGGGGGGAAAAGCTCTGGTCCTGGCTGCTGCGGTACACCGAGAGCACGTAGTGGTAGGAGTCCTTGCGCCCGGTCAGGTGCAGTTGTGCCGGGTCCGCGTGGCCGCGCTGGCGTTGCAGCGACGGGCCCGGGGCCGGTTCGCCGGGTTGTTCGGGAAAGCCGGTGAGCAGCAGCGGGTCATTGCTGGCATGGGCATCGCTGTACAGCGGGTGGCGGGTCTGCATCAGGGTGTTGCCGGTTCTGCCGACGGCCTGTTCCGGGTCGGCCCGCAGTTGGGTGATATGGGTGGCGTCCACAGCCAGCTGGGTGAGTATCAGGTCGTGCAGCATGCGCGGAAAGTTGCGGCTGCCGGTGCTGGCGATGACCTTACCAATGTGTGGAAACAGTATTTGTGAGTTCATCATTTCATCCATGAATGTGAAGGTGTGGAGGGGGGCTGCCTTATAGCAACGAGTTTGGGTCAGGGTTGATTTACCTCCTGTTTGCTCTGGGCGACAAAGGGTCGCCTCGTATCCTAGTACAAGGTTTTGTTGGTCGTTTGGTGAAAATGGTCAAATAGTCGATTTTTCAAGCATCGACTTTGCTTTTTTGAGGGGCTGGTTAAAGAAGGATCGCACCATCAATCGCTGTAGAGGGGGAGCAGCTTGAAATCGGTCTGGACCACAATACATCGATGGCCTCATTCCTCTGGTCCTAGCTGGGCCAATGAGGCTGATAGTGTTCTGCTCATCACATTCTCAGGCGCCAGTACTGGGTTTTTTCCAGAAGTGATAAAAAGGTTCGATCTTCTGAATCTGAAATTCGCATTTCTGGTAAAGCCCACATGCGGACAGGTTGTTCTTTTGGGTAACAACCTGACATTGCTTGAAACCTCGGTCCTGGAACCATTGTTGAGCGTGTCTGACCAGCGTTTGACCATGTCCTTGTCCGCGAACTGATGAATCAACGGCGAGTAGCCCTATGTCTGCAATGCCGTTCTTTGTGCCAGCGGTCAACATCGCCACTATTTTAGTGTTACTGCGTATCACAAATACCTCGAGAGCGATTTCCTTGACTGCTGACCTTCTGGCCCAGATGCTGTAGAGCTCATGGAATTTTTCCAGGTCGATATTAGGGTCAACTGAAAACCTTGAGTACTCGCCGCTTTGAACAGCGAGGTCGATCAACTCTTCAACTTTCATTGATGGATGGTAGGTTTCCACCAGTGACGAATATCTCTTGCCCTTGGTGGTGGCGAGGTTGGTGATGAACGTAGCCTTAAGATCTACTAGGCTGCCTTTCATGGGGAGTGAGTCCAGCTCACTCAGCTCTTTTTCTGATTGCCAGTAAACTAAGCTGGCACCTAGTTTTAGCGCCTTACTTAACTGCTCTTGCAGATGTGCCTTCGAAAGTGTGGGGTTGCTGATTCGATAGACTGGGGTCTGAAAAAAATCGGTGTCCCACTCAAGCTTTTCTATATCCATTGCTCTCTCGATGTTTAAGTTGATTGCTGTTTTACAAAGAGATAAGTATTAAGAGTTCAAGGGGGTGTCAGGGTTTTCCCTGAACACGTAGTACTTGCATGCGAGAAAACTGTACGCCGCTAATAATATTATGGCCGATGCTTGGACTATTTCATGTGGATAGTGGAGTTGGTCGAAAAATACATACAGTAATATCAGGTTTATTACATAGCCTGATACATGCATTTGTATGTAGCGAAATGGTGCGCCAGCTCGCCCGCTTTTTTTGAAAGTCCAACGGTAGTTGACAGAATAGCTGTAGGTGGCTCCTGCCAAATACATAAGCGTCATAGATAATTTTTCTCCACAACCGGCATACACGATCAGTAAGTAACCAGCGTAAGCCAAGGCATTGCTGGTTACGCCAATAATTCCGTAGCGAATCAGCTGAATGATGGTATGGGTAGGGATAGTGTTCACTATGGCATTCTATTTGGCTTTGGAGTTGAAGGGGTAGTGGAACTGCCAGTATTCAGGCTAGAAGGTTTTTCGTCCGACGATATAAAGCGGACGCTTTTTAGTCTCGTCGAATGTCTTGCCTATATATATGCCGACTACGCCTTGAATGGAGATGACAATTCCGCCAATGAAGAAAATAGATACCATGAGGCTGGTCCAACCTTGTACTACCGTGCCATGAAAGTAGGTGGTGATCATAAGGTAGATGCCATAGATGAATGAAAGTGAGGCCATTGTAAAGCCGAGCTTTACTGCAAGCCTAAGTGGTTTGTCCGAATAGGCGATAATGGTATCCATGGCCAGACTCCAGAGTTTGGAGAAAGTGTAAGTGCTTTTGCCGTGGCCTCGTTCGCAGTGCTCGACATCAATGCCGGTGCTGGTAAAGCCCATCCAGTGGACCAAGGCGCCAAAAAAGCGCAACTGTTCACGCATTTGGCACAGATTGTCAGTAACTTGGCGGGAAATTATTCGAAAGTTACCGCTATTCCCGTCATACTCAAAGTCGGCAAGATAACTGAACGTCTTGTAAAAAAACCACGAGCCTAGGCGCTTTATTGCAGAGTCTTTTCTTAAACCTCGTAGAGCCAGGACAATGTCGTACCCTTCCTGTGCCTTGGCATATAGCCGGGGAATTTCTTCAGGACGATCCTGTAGGTCGCAGTCCATGACCACAACCCAATCTCCTCGGGAACTATCGAGACCCGCAGTGATGCCGTAATGCTGGCCGAAGTTCCGGCTTAGCTGAATTCCCCGCACTCTTGGATCGACCTTTGCCAACTGTTTTATTAAATCCCAGGAGCGATCACCGCCGCAGTCCTCAATCAACAGGATTTCAAAATTTGGTGTGATCTCTTCCAGCGATGTTTTCAATCGCGCATAAAGCTCCATCAGCGAATTTTCAGCCTTGTAAACAGGTACGACGACAGAAATGTGAGGTTTTTCTTTTGGATTTTCCACTGTGCTTATCATTTATAGGTTTAAAGGGGAGTTCGGGATTTACCAGAATTTTTGATAGCGAAAACAGAGCTCTAGGAAGTAGTAGAGTGCTCCGAATGCAGTGTGTGCGAAAAACAAGATGACGCAGCGTTTATATTTTTTTACGTTGCTTATTGTTGCTGTAAAAGCTTCTTTGTTTTTTAGCAGGAATGCCGCAGAGAAAAGAAAGCTCAAATATAGGCCAATCTGACCGCTCCACCAAAAATTTCCGGCATACATCCGGTAGCCACTTTCAGAAAAGAAGTAAGTCAAAGTTAGCCCCATCAAGAGACAGAGCGATGCGAGAAGCAGTGCCTTGTCTTTGATGAACTCTTTAGGGTAGTAGCAGAGTACAAGAAGTGGGAATGCGATAGATAGAATCAGCTTGATGAACAAGTATTTTGAGTAGTGGGCCATGCTTTCAAAAGGCAGAAATAGAACGTGGCTTTCCTCATTTGCGGTTTCTATTGAAAGGCTTTGGTAGAAGTAGGTGTGCAGAAACTGAAGACTGAGCACGAATACTGTCGGCAGGAAAAAAGCCCAGTAAATATATGCGCTTTTCAGGCTGCTTTTCAGTTGCTGGGTTGCGATGAGAAACAAAATCAGTGCTGGCAAAATGATAATAAGGAAATTTGGCTTTGATATTCCGCAGAAAAAAATTGAAATTGCCAGTAGCGTGCCTCTTGAGAGTGTATTGCCTGAGGTTTCGGTGAAAGATTTTAATGTGTAGCAAAAAGCGATGAGGGCTAGTGGCTTGAGCAGGAGCATTGTTGGACTATGATAAATCGTAAGCCCCACATAGCCAAAATAGAAATGATGGTCAAATACCGCAAGGATCTGGAGGGGGCTGGCCACTAGTAAACATACTGACACAAGCGTGGCTGTTTTAGCTGAGGTGTACCGGCTGAGGACTTTATAGTTTAAGATCGCCAGCAGGTAAATGGCGGAAACTATGATGATGGTGGAGGCTATGGCGTAATTGACACTTAGAATATTTTTAGTGAGGATCGTGAGTAGATGGTATAGCGGGTGCGGCAGCATGAGAGTGCCGTTATCTTCCATATCGCTCGCCCATTTCAGGTGTGCAATATAGTCGCCGCCAATTGTTGAGAGCTTATATATAAGGGGGGTGAAGGTGATGAAAATAAATGCAAATAGTATGAAGTAGGCGCGAGTGTGGTGTTGGCGGTTTTTATCTGGTGCTGGATATGTTTCGCTTATGTTGTCGTCTGTCATTCGCTCTCGCCTATTTTATTCTGGTTTTTACAGGAATCTATTCTTAGAGTGGTTTTGGTGTTCTATTTAATTTTGTCGGAATGAGTTGGTCTTTGGGTTGGTCTATGTTTTTTGCATATGTTTAAGTGATAAAGTAATTCTGGGTTGCACTGAGTCAATGGTTTTATTTACGACGATGATGTTTTGATTTTCGTGTTCAGAATCTGTTCCTGTTTTAGTTTCTGTTTTAGGTTCAAGAGCATCGTCCTGCTGCCGGACCTTATAGGCCCAAGTCCCCGTCAAGCTAAGGGGCGAGAGGTAAATTTGGCGGCGAGTATACCCTCAGTCCCTCTAGGGAGTCCTCTATTGTTGGCCCATGAGGGCTGTTTTCGGAGCGAAACAGCAAACTAATCTGGTCTTCGTCCTCATTGGTCGCAGGAATATCCGCTTCCGACAATTGGTTTGGCTGCTACATCCGCAACGGATTGACCTCCCCGGGAAGCCACCCAGAACTTCCTGAAGGAGGGCAATGTTGGTAGTCAGGTGGGCCAGGGTTACTGGCGCTTCTCGCAATTGACCATCCATGGCACACCAAAGCGGTCCACCAGCATGCCGAAGCGCTCGGCCCAGAAGGTGGCTTCCAGGGGCATCTGCACGTTGCCCTGTTCGGCCAGGGCGGCGAATACCCGTTCGGCTTCGGTGGCGTTGTCGATGTTCAGCGAGATCGAACAGCCGTGGATGCCCAGGTAGGGCAGCTCCGGGGTGGTGTCCGAGCCCATCAGCACCTGGTCGCCGACGCTCAGGCGGGTGTGCATGATGCGTTCGTGACAGTCGGCAGAGATGTGATCACGGGCCGGGCTTTCACCGAAGGTCATCATCATTTCCAGGGTGCCGTTCAGGCATTGGGCATAGAAGGTGAAGGCGGCCTTGCAGGTGCCGTTGAACACCAGGTAGGGGTTGATTTTCATGCTGTGCTCCGGTCGCAGGTAACGGGCAGGCACGCGGGCCTGTGGTCGAACTTCCATAGCAAAGCCGCTATCGGCCCTGCGCGGAGGTTTTTTTATAGATGGTTTTTCCATGCTCGCCCGTGGCGATATAACCGTCGCCGCGCCATTGGGGGCGCGGCGGCGGTGCGGGCGGGGGTTACAGGCGCGGCTGCTCCTGGGGCGTGCCGAGCAACCGGTGCAGGGTGTTGATCAGCGCCTGCTGGCGCAGCCGGTCTTCCTGGTGCCGGGCTTCGGCGGCGGCGACATCGGCGTTGCAGTGCGGGCAGGTGCTTTCATGGGCGAGGATGTACTCCAGGCAACTGCGACACAGGGCCAGGCGCGGCGGGATGCGGCCTTCCTCGGGCGACGCCTGGCCCTGGTTGACCCAGGCCAGCTTGATCACCTGGCCGCTGTCGTTGACGCTCGATACCGCCTCGCCGGTGTCGATGCGTTCGGTGATCAGGTCGAAACGGCCCACCGAGAACGACGCCGGGCCGGCGTCTTCGAGCTTGACGATGCGTTCGCGCAGGCCCTTTTTCGCCAGGTCCAGGGTCCGGTAGTGGCAGTAGGGATTGTTCCCCGGCTTGCCCAGCAGCGAGTGCGAGGTCCAGGTGCAGCCGCCGCGACAGACATCGTTGTAGTAACAGGTGCGGCAGTAGCCCCACAGGTCGTCCACCGAGCGCAGGCGGCCGAAGTGGATGCCTTCGCTGTAGTGCCAGATGTCGTGCAGGCTCATGCTGCGCACGTTGCCACCGGAGAAACCCACGGTGGCCAGGGACGGGCAGCCCTTGACCGTGCCGTCGGCCTCCAGGGCCAGGACCGTCTGCCCGGCGGCGCAGCCGCTCCAGTGCACGCGGTCGTCGCCGAAGCCGCGCCACATGTGCTCGTAGGGGCCGTAGTAGCCGATGTTGTTGCCCACATTCATCAGCAGCCCGCGCTCGGCGCCTTCGCGGTACAGGCGCGCCAGCAGCGGCATCACCTCCAGCAACTGGTAGGGCTGCAGCAGCAGCTCGGGGTGATCCACCGCATTGCCCATAGCCACGGTCAGCTGGATCTGCCAGTGACTGGCGCCGGCGTCGATGATCAGCTCCATCAGGGCCGGCAGGTCGGGCAGGGTGGCGGCGCCGATCTGGGTGTTGACGCTGACCTTGAGGCCGGCCTGCTTGGCCCGGCGCAGGGTATCCAGGGCTTTGTCGAAGGAGCCGGGCACGTTGCGCACCGCGTCATGCAGCGGCGCCAGGCCATCCAGAGAGACGCCGACGCCATTGAGCCCGGCGTCCACCGCGGCCTGCATCTTGGCCGGGGTCAGGTTGCGCCCGCCGGTCTGGATCGCCACGTACATGCCGTGGTCGTGGATGGCCTGGATCAGCCGCGTCCAGTCCTTGCGCAGATAGGCTTCGCCACCGATCAGGGTGACTTCCCGGGTGCCCAGGGCGGCGATCGAATCGATCACCGACAGGCATTCCTGGGTATTGAGTTCGCCCGGGCGCCGATGCCCGGCGCGGGAGCCGCAATGCAGGCACTTGAGGTCGCAGGCGAGGGTGATTTCCCAGACCACGTGCACCGGGACAAAGCGCTTGAGGTCGGTTTCGCTGAGGTAGCGGGCGGGGAGACGGTCTGACATGAGAGTTCCTTTCGCACCCGGCGGTGCGCGGCTCCAACCCATCGAAATAGGCGCGCCTTCCTTGTGTCGCAATGGCGCGCTCGTTTTGTGGCAGCCCCCGGGGCCGCGGCGGGCGGCTCCGGGTGCTGGTGGTCAGCGCTGTTCCAGGCGGCTGATTTCTGCCTGCAACTGCTGCACCGCCTGGGTCAGGTTGTCAGCGTTGGCCAGTTGCTGCTCGCCCTGGGCCACCAGTGCCTTGAGCCGCGCCAGGTCGCCGCTGGCCTGGGCCTGCTGCAGCGCCACGGCATACAGCGGGTGGCGCACTTCGGCGGCCGGGCCGGCCTGGCTGGCGTAGTCCGCCGCCTGCGCCTGCTCCACCGGGGCCGGGCTCACGGCGGCGTGTTGCACCACGTGCCAGTGCCCCTGGAACTGGTACTTGTAGCTGGCGAAGCCGCTGGCCCAGTCCAGGCCGAGGATGCCCTGCAGGTGGAAGGTCTCGGCGATCTGGCTGGTGGGGCCGCTGGGGTTGCCGGCCAGGCTGAGGATGATGTGCCCCTCGCTGGAGGGGTCGAGCTTGACCTGGGAGTAGTCGCCCCACACGTCGGCATGGAACTGCACCGGTGGCGAGGTGCTCTGGGTCACGCGGGCAACGCCGCTGACACGTTTCTTCGGGGTATCGACCAGCAGGTCGAGGGTCAGCACCGGCCCACCGATCACGGGGTTGGCGACGATGAGGCGGGTATGGAACAGTCCGATTGTCATGCTGCAACTCCTTATCTTCTTGAAGACATCAGGTTCGATGGACGGCCGGGCTCAGCGCCGCTCCTGCTGGCTGATCTCGGCCTTGGCGGCCACCAGTGCGGTGCGGATCAGCGGCAGCTGTTCCAGTTGCTGGGTGGCGACCTTGTGCAGCCTATTCATCTGCGCCAGGTCACCGCTGGCGATTGCACCGTGGATCGGCGCCCCGTACAGCGCCGAGATCGGCGGCAGCGGATGGTTGGGCTGGCTGCGGTGCAAAGGGGCCGACAGGGTGCTGGACTGCACGATTTCCTGCAGGTGGGCGGGCACCTGGTTGACCGTCACCCAGCTGTGGCCGTTGTAGTATTGATAGTTGGCTACGCCTTCCTTCCAGTCATCGCTGACCACCAGGTGCAGCTTGAAGTTGATCACCGAGTTCGACCCCGGGCTGCCCTGGTTGCCCTGGGCCGTGATGAGGATCTTGCTGGTGCTGGGCGGCATGACGGTGAGGTAGGTGTACTGGCCCCAGACATCGCTGTGCAGGTCCAGGGGCGGGTTGACCGCCTGGGTGATGCTGGAAGTGCCGCGCACACTGTGTTCCGGGGTATAGACCAGCAGGTTGAGGATCAGGGTGGGTGCGCCGGGTTGCGAGGTGCCGATGCGGTAGCTCAGGGGGAACAGGCCTTCGGCTTGCGAATAGTTGCCGGACATTTGCTTTGCCTCCATTCAATGACAGGGGAACCGCGATCAGCGGCGTTCCAGGCGGGCGACTTCCTTGGCCAGCTGTTCGTAGGCGTCGTGCAGATCCTTGGGTTCGTTCCTGGCCGGATCGCGCTTGGCCAGCAGGGCTTTCATCTGGGGCAGCTTGCCTTCGCTGATGGCCGACTGGATGGCGACTCCGTAGGGGGGGATCACATGTTGGGATGCATTGCTCATGGCGTTTGCCTTCCGTGGGTGTGGATGGGGTGCTGCGCTACTTGGCAGCTTTTGCAGTTAAGCAGCGCGGGTGGAGTTGGCAGGGTAATGGCACATTGATTTTGTGGGTTTCCGACCGGTGGATTCACGGTCGGTAAAGGGTTGATTTTGGAGACATTCCAAAGGGCGATATGCAGGCGGGAGGTGATTGCGGATGGCGATAGAGGGGTGGTTTTTTTCGGGGCGGGAGGGGGCCTGAAGATCAAGAGCCAAGCGCTTTTACGCGCTGGTCGTAGGAGCCGGCTTGCCGGCGAAGAGGCCCGCAAGTCATGCCGCGCCTGGGCGGACGCCTTCGCTGGCAAGCCAGCTCCTCCGGGGCAAGCGCCCCTCTCAAACCAGCCCCAACTCCTCTAGCTGGCGCCGGGTCTCAGCCGCCGTCACATGATGAATCGCATGCCACCCCAGCGCCGTTGCGGCGACGATATTGGGCGCATGGTCGTCAATGAACACCAGTTCCTCGGGGGCCACCCCCGGCAAATGCGCACGAATGCGCTCCAGGGTCGTGTGATAGATCTCGGCATCCGGCTTGATCTGCCGCTCTTGCCCCGACACCACGATGTCGCGAAAGCGCTGCAGAAACGGGTAATTGTCCCAGGCATAGGGAAAGGTTTCCCGGGACCAGTTGGTCAGCCCGAACAGGGGCACCTGCGCCTGGTGCAGTTCTTCCAGCAGGGCTACGCCCTGATCCAGTGGCCCCTTGAGCATTTCCGGCCAGCGCCCGTAATAGGCCTCGATCAAGGGGGCATGGTCGGGGTGCTCGGCCACCAGGCTGCGGGTCGCCTCGGCCAGGCTGCGGCCGGCGTCCTGCCGGGTATTCCAGGCCTGGGTGCAGATGGTGTCGAGGAACCACTGGCGGCGCTCATCGTCGGGGATCAGCTGGCGGTACAGGTGGTGCGGGCTCCAGTCGAACAGCACGCCACCAAAATCGAAAACCACGGCACGAATCGTCATGAACACGTCCTTTTGAGCGGTTATGGGCCAGGCGCCATCCTGCGACGCCCGGCAGCACAATGCAATTTGCCGCTGGCCGCTGGCCGCTGGTCCGCTCGGCGGCACCCTGGCCACGAATCGTGATCCAAGCTCTGTATCCGGCCTTTTCCAGGCTGGCACAGGAGCTGCCCATGACTGCCAAGAACCCCACGGGGCCGCGCTCGTCCGAGCATGCCTCGAATCATCATGACCCGGGTTTCGACCCCGATTCGCCAGACCTGGCCGACCCCCAGGTCGACCCGGTAGGCCCGGCCAGGGCACCCCTGGACCGCCCTGAACCCGAGCATCGGCGCAAGCGTTCGCGGGCCTACGATCCCCTGGCCAACCTGAAGAAGTGACCCGGCGCGCCGACATGCGGCAGTCGCCGGGCGGTGTGGCGGGTGTAAGGTAAAACGCCCAAGCCCCAGGCTCGCCGAGGAAAAAGGAGGTGTCCATGAGCACGCCGCTGCTGAGCAAACTGCAGATCAACGGCTATCAGGTCTTGAGCGTCAACCACGGGCCCTGGAAGGTCTGCACGCCGGGTGACCGGCTTGCTACCTTCGGCACCCGGGAAGAGGCCATGGCCTTTGCCGCCGCCCTGCCGGCGCGCAGGCAACGACCGGCCGCCACCGGTGGCTAGCGCCCAGGCAGGAAAAAAGCCCCGACCGGTTCGGGGCTTTTTTATGCCCGGCCGGGGGCATGGCCGGACGGGGCGAGGGCGCAGCGGGGCGCAATTACGGCTGCATGAAACTCAGCAGCGGGAGGATGAAGGCTGCTGCCAGGGCCAGTGCCCACAGGGTCTGCAGAAACAGCTCATCGGCGTTGTCGGCGGCGGGCCGCGGGGCGAGGCGGCGGCGCCAGTAGAAGTACAGGCCGCTGACCACGAACACACAGGTGATGCCCATCATGTACTCCAGCTCCCACTTCTGGGGGCTGATGGCCAGGCTGCCGTCCTGGTCATCCGGGTAGTCGAGCCGCCACCAGGCGCCCAGCAGCAGCGGCACCAGCCCGGCCATCAGCCAGGCCATGCGCGCGCCGGGCATCCGGGTCAGCAGGGTCACGGCCAGGCCGATCAGGCACAGCACCCAGACAAAGAGGTACAGCTGAAAGCCCATGGCCCCACCGAATAGCGTGCTGCTGACATCCCGCGGCTGCCTCATCTGCACGTCGCACAGCAGCATCAGCGACAAGGGCGCGGCAACGACGATCCAGCACAGAGGGCGGTAGAGCCACAACCACAGGGTAAACAGGCGAGACATGGGCACACTCATCAAGGTCGAGAAAAGGAGGAATGAAGTCAGGGGGACGCTCAGTCGACAATCACCCGGGTGCCAGGGCCCAGGCATATGCTCAACTGATTGCCGGCCCGGTCGAAGGCGCAATAGGGCAGGGGCTTGCGGGTGATGGCCTGCAGCGGTGGAAGGATGAAGGCCGCCCCCAGCACCAGGGCCCACAGGGTCCGCAGCAACAGCAGCTTGCGATGGGCGGGCGGACGCGGTTTGAGCCGCTGCTGGCGCAACAGGTAGACCCCGCTGTAGATCAGGGCAAAACCGAAGACGATCACGTAGTCCAGCTCCCGGGCCTGGATGCTGAAGATCAGGTTGCCGTCGAAATCATCCGGGTAGTTGATCCGCCACCACAGGCCCAGCAGCAACTGCACCAGCCCGGCGACGATCCAGGCCAGGCGCGCGCCGGGTACCCGGGTCAGCAGCGCCAGCAACAGGCCCAGGACGCTGAGGGCCCAGCCGCCCAGGTACATCAGAAAACCCATGGAACCGCCGAACAGGGTGCCGCCGACGTCCCGGGGGACGATCAGGTTCAGGTTGCAATGGATCATGGTGGCCGTGGGCGCGGCGACGGCGATCCAGCACAGCGGGTAGTAGAGCCGGGACCAGAGGGTGTACAGGCGGGACATGGGCAAACTCGAAGTGGGTGATTTGCCCCGGGCCATGGCCGGGGGCTGTGGGACTCATGGATGTCGGCCAGGGCCAGGGCTGCTGCGCAATGGGTGTCAGTCAGCTGAAAAGCAGCAGGGTGCCCGCACTGAACAGCACCAGCGCCAGGCTAATGCCCGCCAGGGGAATGCGAAACCAGTAACGAATCGCCAGCACCCACAGGCTGGCGAGAAACCCCAGGCCGATCAGCAGCAAGCCACGGGCCTCCAGCAGCAGGGCCGGGTGCAGCCAGGCGAGGTAGCCATAGACCAGGCCGAACAGCATGGCGCCCAGGCTGTGGCTGGCGTTGAAGCCGACCCAGGCCCGCCACAGGCTGGTCTGGCGGGTGATCATCGGTGACACCTGGCGCATGCGTTCGGCCAGGGCCGGGTCACGGGGCTGGAATTTGTCGGTGGCGAAGGTGTAGATCAGGTGCAGGGTGCCGAGCAGCAGCACGATGGCTGAGCTGGCGATGATCAGGGCGGGGGCCAACACGTTTCTTCCTTGGGCGGTGCTCGGGTGCGCGGAGTATGCCGGGCCGCCCGGGGTTTTGCACCTGCGGGCGGCGGTTTTTTGCCAGCACGGGGCGGGGCGCCGGGCGCCCTGCCCAGGGGCTCAGAAGTGCTCGGCGTCGAGGCCGAACAAGGAGGCGCTGCCGGCGCGGATGCTCTGCTCCAGGCTGAGGATGCGCGGCAGCAGGCGGCTGAAGTAGAAGCGCGCGGTGGCCAGCTTGGCACCGTAGAAACCGTCGTCCTCGGAACGCTTGTGCTCGGCCACCTGGGCCATGCGCGCCCACAGGTAGGCGTAGGCCACGTAGCCGAACAGCTGCAGGTATTCGACGCAGGCGCTGCCCAATGCGTGGGGGTTCTGCGCCGCCTGTTCACGCAGCCAGTCGCTGAGGTCTTCCAGGCGCTGCACCGCATCCAGCAGCTCGGCGGCGTAGGCGGCGCCGGGCAGGTAGGCGTAGTCGCGGATCTCGCCGGTGAACAGGCGCAGGGCCACGCCGCCGTTGCCCACCACCTTGCGCCCCAACAGGTCCAGGGCCTGGATGCCGTTGGTGCCTTCGTAGATCTGGGCGATGCGTACATCCCGCACCAGTTGCTCCTGGCCCCATTCGCGGATGTAGCCGTGGCCGCCGAAGATCTGCTGGCCCAGGACGCAACTGTCCAGGCCGGTGTCGGTGAAGAACGCCTTGGCCACCGGGGTCAGCAGCGCCACCAGGGCCTCGGCGTTGTGCCGCTCATGGGGCTGGTCGGCGAACTTGGCCAGGTCCAGCTGCTGGCCGACGTAGCTGGCGAAGGCCCGGCCGCCTTCGGTCATGGCCTTCATGGTCAGCAGCATGCGCCGCACATCGGGGTGGACGATGATCGGGTCGGCGATCTTGTCCTTGGCCACCGGGCCGGCCGGGGAGCGGCTCTGGATGCGCTCGCGGGCGTAGGTGCGGGCGTTCTGGTAGGAGTTCTCGGCGCAGCCGATACCCTGGATGCCGATGGACAGGCGCTCGTAGTTCATCATGGTGAACATCGCCGCCAGGCCCTTGTTGGCCTCGCCGATCAGCCAGCCGGTGGCGCCGTCGAAGTTCAGCACGCAGGTGGCCGAGGCCTTGATGCCCATCTTGTGCTCGATGGAACCGCAGCTCACCGCGTTGGCCGCGCCGAGATTGCCGTTGGCGTCCACATGAATCTTTGGCACCAGGAACAGCGAGATGCCCTTGGGCCCGGCCGGGGCGTCCGGCAGCTTGGCCAGCACCAGGTGGATGATGTTCTCGGTCAGGTCCTGCTCGCCGCCGGTGATGAAGATCTTGCTGCCGCTGATGCGGTAGCTGCCGTCGGCCTGGGGTTCGGCGCGGGTGCGGATGATCCCCAGGTCGGTGCCGGCGTGGGCCTCGGTGAGGCACATGGAGCCGGCCCAGCGGCCTTCGTACATCGGCGGCAGGTACAGCTGTTTCAGCGCTTCACTGGCGTGGGCATCGATGGCCAGGCAGGCCCCGGAACTCAGGGCCGAGTACAGGGCGAAACTGGAATTGGCGGCGTAGAGCATTTCCTCGAACTGCACCGCGAGCATCTTCGGCATGCCCATGCCGCCGTAGGCCGGGTTGCCGCTCAGGCCGACCCAACCGCCCTGGATATAGGTGCTGTAGGCCTCCTTGAAACCGGCCGGGGTGCGCACCTGCCCGGCGTGCCAGCTGGCGCCTTCCTCGTCGCCGCTGCGGTTGAGCGGGGCGATCAGGTTGCCGGTGACCTTGGCCGCTTCTTCGAGAATGGCGTCGGCGGTGTCGCCGTCCACGGTATCGGCCAGGGCTGGCAGGCGCGCCCAGAGCTTGGGTGCGTTGAACACTTCATGCAGGACAAAGCGCATGTCGCGCAGCGGAGCGTTGAATTCGGGCATTGCAGGAACCTCGGGTAAAAGTGGAGGTTGAGCGGCCTCGGCCGCATGAATCGACAACGAAAACCCCGCCACCATGTAGGAGCCGGCTTGCCGGCGAAGAGGCCCGCAAGCCATGCATCGCCCTGGCCGAGGCCTTCGCTGGCAAGCGAAGCGCCGCCCGGCCAGCTCCTACAAGGGCTGGGTAGGTGTAGTCAGGCTAGAGGTTTTTCGCCATGTCGCGCAGGACGAACTTCTGGATCTTGCCGGTGGAGGTCTTGGGCAACGGGCTGAAGACCACGGTACGCGGCACCTTGAAGCCTGCCAGGTGCTCGCGACAGAAGGCGATGATCTCGGCTTCGCGCACCTGCTGGTGGTCGGCCTTGAGGGTGATGAAGGCACAGGGCGTCTCACCCCATTTTTCATCGGGCCGGGCCACCACCGCGGCTTCCAGCACTGCCGGGTGGCGATAGAGCACGCCTTCCAGTTCGATGGTGGAAATGTTCTCGCCGCCGGAAATGATGATGTCCTTGAGCCGGTCGCGGATCTCCACGTAGCCGTCCGGGTGGGTCACCCCCAGGTCGCCGGTGTGGAACCAGCCGCCCTCGAAGGCTTCGGCGGTGGCCGTGGGGTTCTTCAGGTAGCCCTTCATCACGGTGTTGCCGCGCATGAAGATCTCGCCGATGGTCTGGCCGTCCCGGGGCGTGGGTTCGAGGGTTTTCGGGTCGGCCACCATCACCCCTTCCAGGGTCGGGTAGCGCACGCCCTGGCGCGACTTGATCTGCGCCCGTTGCTCCAGGGGCAGTTCATCCCAGGCGGCGTGCCAGGCGCATAGGGTCACCGGGCCATAGACCTCGGTCAGGCCGTAGACGTGGGTCACCTTGATGCCCATTTCCTCCACTGCGCCGATCACCTTGGCCGGCGGCGCGGCCCCGGCCACCATGGCGTTGACCGGGTGGTCGATGGCCGCCTTGGCGGTGTCGGGCATGTTCACCAGGGCATTGAGCACGATGGGCGCGCCGCACAGGTGCGTGACCTGGTGCTCGCGGATCAGGTCGAGGATCTTCTGCGGGTCGACCCGGCGCAAAAACACGTGCACCCCGGCCAGGGCGGTGACGGTCCAGGGGTAGCACCAGCCGTTGCAGTGGAACATCGGCAGGGTCCACAGGTACACCGGGTGGTTGCCCATGGCCCAGGTCATCTGGTTGCCCAGGGCGTTGAGGTAGGCGCCGCGGTGGTGGTAGACCACGCCCTTGGGGTTGCCGGTGGTGCCCGAGGTGTAGTTCAGGGCGATGGCCTGCCACTCGTCATCGGGCCACTGCCAGGCAAACTCGGGATCGCCCTCGGCCAGGAACGCTTCGTAGTCCAGGTCGCTGACCGGCTGGCCCTCGCCGTACTCCGGGTCGTCGAGGTCGATCACCAGGGGCGGGTGATCGAGCATGGCCACGGCGGCGTGGATCACCTCATGGAACTCGCGGTCGGCGATCAGCACCTTGGCTTCGCCGTGGGCCAGCATGAAGGCGATGGCCTCGGCGTCCAGGCGCACATTGAGGGCATTGAGCACGGCGCCGATCATCGGCACGCCGAAGTGTGCTTCGAGCATTGCCGGGATGTTGGGCAGCATTACCGCCACCGTGTCGTTCTTGCCGATGCCGCGCCCGGCCAGGGCCGAGGCCAGGCGCCGGCAGCGGCTGTAGGTCTGGGCCCAGGTGCGACGGATCGAACCGTGGATCACCGCCGGGTAATCGGGGTAAACCGCAGCGGTACGCTCGATGAAGCTCAAGGGGGAGAGGGCGATATGGTTGACGGCAGTCGGCGCCAGGCCTTGCTCGTAGATGGACATGGTTCGGGTACCCGGTGGCTGATTATTAGCTCTATTGGCCGAGGCTTGGAGGGCGTGCGCTGTGTACCTGGGGCACCCACTGTAGGAGCTGGCTTGCCGGCGAAGGCGATCTCACGGGCCTCTTCGCTGGCAAGCCAGCTCCTACGTTCGGCGTTCCTTACAGGTACGCAGCACACCCAGCGAAAGCTCGGTGACTTATCCGGGGTCTTTTATATACTGTTTGTCGATTGATATGGAAGTACTACCTGAGTTGTATAGTAGTTGTACTATAAAAAGAACCTACCCTTCCGGCCGCGAGACTGATCGACCATGCCCGACTCTACCCATCTGCGTCACTGGCTGCGCTTGCAGCGTGAAGGCCAGTTGCCGGACTCGCCCTGGCTCGGCCACGACCCGCAACCCAGCCTGCTGCTGGACGCCCAGGCGCAGCCGCTGGACCTCAACCCGGCGCTGCGCCAGTGGCTGGACGATGCGGCTACTGGCGATCTCGCGGCCCTGCTGCCGGTCAACCACCCGGCCCTGGTGCGGGCCTGCCTGGAACAGCAGCGGGCCATCGAGCAGGTGGAAGCCCAGTGGGGCGAGCGCATCCTGCTCTGGAGCTTTATCCCCGATCCGCATCGCCAGCGGGTGCTGGCGCGCTGCCAGGAAGCCACGGCCCAGGTCCGGGCCGAGCGCGAGTCGGCCAAGGCCCGGCGCCTGTACCGCCTGATCACCGAAAACACCACTGACCTGATTTCCCGGCACACCCCGGACGGCAGCTTCCTCGATGCCTCACCGGCCTCCTGGACCCTGCTCGGCTACTGGCCCGAGCAACTGCGCGGGCGCCTGGCCCGCAGCCTGTTCCACAGCCAGGATCTGGCCGGGCTGATGCAGCGCACCCGCGATGCCCTGGAGCAGGACGGCTACCACACCATGACCTACCGCATCCGCCATCGCGACGGCCACTACCTGTGGTTCGAAACCGCCTGCCGCGGCATTCGCGACACCTACACCGGCACCGTGGTGGAAGTGGTGGCGGTGTCCCGGGACATCACCGCCCGGGTCCAGGCCGAAGAGAACAAGCGGCGCCTGGCAGAAGTGGTGGAGGCCAACCCCGACCCGGTGCTGTTCATCCAGCCCGGCGGCGCGGTCACCTACCTCAACCCGGCGGCGCGGCGCACCCTGGGGCTCGGCGACGGGCAGGCAATGCCGCCACTGGCGGCCATTCTCAGCGCTGCGGTACTCGACAGCCTGCAACGCGAAGGCTGGGACCGCGCTGAACACAGCGGCCGCTGGAGCATCGAGGCGCGCCTGCAGCCGCCGGCCGGCGGCGCCTCGGTGCCGGTCTCGCTGATGCTCCTGGCCCACCGCGCGGCCAGTGGCGAGCGTTTCTATTCCCTGGTGGCCCACGACCAGAGCGAGCGCGAACTGCGCGAGGCCCAGCAGCGCCATCACCAGGACGAGCTGGCCCACACCGCGCGCCTGGTGACCCTGGGCGAACTGGCCTCGGGTATCGCCCACGAGATCAACCAGCCGCTGGCCGCAGTGGTCAACTACGCCAATGCCAGCCAGCGCTACTTGCAAGCCCTGGGCACCCAGCCCGAGGCCGCCCGCAAGGTGGCCCAGGGCCTGGAACGGATTGCCGAGCAGGCGACCCACGCCGCCGAAGTGATCAAGCGCCTGCGGGCCTTTTTGCGCAAGGGCGGGCGCCGGGTGCAGGCCCTGGACATCGCCGAAGTGGCCCGGGAAACCGTGCGCCTGTGTGCCTGGGAAGCCCAGGCCAGCCAGGTGACGATCGACTTGCAACTGGCGGATAATCTGCCGCCGGTGTACGCCGACCGGGTGCTGCTGGAGCAGGTGCTGCTGAACCTGCTGCGCAACGCCATCGAGGCCAACCGTGAAGTGCATGGGCAGCAGGGCTCGCACATTGTGCTGGCCGCCGAGGCGACGGCCGAAGGCGGGGGGCAGATCAGCGTCAGCGACCAGGGCCCCGGTGTCTGCGCCGAGCAACTGCCGCAGCTGTTCACCCCGTTCTACACCAGCAAGGCCAATGGCCTGGGGCTCGGGCTGTCCATGAGCCGCAGCATTGTCGAGGGCTTTGGCGGCGACTTGCAGGCCCAGCCCCAGGCCGTCGGCCTGCGCATGTGCTGCCGGCTGCCGGCCAGTGCCCCGGCCGACCCCTCGGCAACGTCCCAGACAACTTCCCCCGCAACGACAGGAGCAAGGCAATGACGAGTGTGGCGCAGCAACTGGTGTACGTGGTCGACGACGACCCGGGCATGCTCGACTCCACCGTCTGGCTCCTGGAGTCGGTGGGGCTCAAGGCGGTGCCCTTCACCAGTGGCCGCGAGTTTCTCGAACACTGCGACCCGAGCCTGAACGCCTGCGTGCTGCTGGATGTGCGCATGCCCGGCATGGGCGGGCTGAACGTCCAGGAAGAGCTGCGACAGCGCGATATTCGCTTGCCGCTGATCTTTGTCAGCGGCCACGCCGACGTGCCCATTGTGGTCCGCGCGTTCAAGGCCGGGGCGGTGGACTTCATCGAAAAGCCCTACAACGAACAGCTGTTGCTGGACAGCGTGCAGCAGGCCCTGAACCGCGCCGACCGCCATCAGAGCCAGAGTGCCGGGCAGGCCCGGGTGCAGGCGTTGCTGGAGAACCTGACGCCACGGGAGAAAGACGTGTTGCTGCCGCTGGTGCAGGGCTACACCAACCGCGAGATTGCCGAGCAGCTGGGGGTCAGCATCAAGACCATCGACCTGTATCGCTCACGGGTGATGAAACGCATGCAGGCCGAACACCTGCCGGAACTGGTGGGCATGGCCATTGCCGCCGGGCTGGTAGACCCGCTGCACCTGCGCTGAGGCTCAGGCCACCGCGCTGCGCACGGGCACGCCGCCCAGCAGCCGCTCGATGGCGCCGCTCAGCAGGTTTTCCAACAGGGCTTCGCGTTCACGCTCGGCCAGGGGTTGTTCGCTGAACCAGCTGGGGGCGCTGTTGAGCAGGTTGGCCAAAGCATGGGCCGCGGCGCGCTGCGCCTGTGGGCCAAGGCCGGTCGGGGTGCCCAGCAACTGCACCAGCTGTTGTTCGTAGCGTTCGCGCAATTGCCCGACCCGCAGTTGCTGGTCGGGATTGAGGCAGCCGCTGTCGCGCTCCACCAGGCGGAAATGCCGCGGCAATTCCCGATGCAGCTTCAGGTGGGCGCGGATCAGCGCCGGCAGGCAGTCGCCCTGCAACTTGCGCCGTTGCAGGCGCTTGAGGGTGCTGTGCAGCTCATCGAAGAACTCTTCGATCAGGTCCAGCAATAGGTGCTGCTTGCTCGGGTAATGGTGGTACAGCGAGCCCGGGGTCAGCCCCAGATGGCTCGCCAGCTCACGCATGCCGACCTGGCCGAAGCCCTTGCTGGCGAACAGCTCCAGGGCCTTGTCGCGGCTTTCGGCAAAGCGTGAGCAGCGCTCAGCCATAGTGATGGAAACCCCGACCGGTCTTGCGCCCCAGGTAGCCGGCGGCAACCATTTCCTTGAGCAGCGGCGCGGGGCGGTACTTGCTGTCGTTGAAGCCGTCGTAGAAGGCTTCAAGGATCGCCAGCAGGGTGTCCAGGCCGATCAGGTCGGCCAGGGCCAGCGGGCCGATGGGCTGGTTGCAGCCCAGGCGCATGCCGGCGTCGATGTCCTCGGCGCTGGCCAGGCCTTCCTGGAACACCAGGATCGCCTCGTTGATCATCGGCACCAGGATGCGGTTGACCACAAAACCCGGGCGGTTGCCGGCGGTGATCGCGGTCTTGCCCAGGCGCTGGGCCATATTCATGGCCAGGGCGTGGGTCGCGTCGCTGGTCTGCAGGCCGCGGATCACTTCGATCAGGCCCATCACCGGCACCGGGTTGAAGAAGTGCAGGCCGATGAACCGCTCGGGCGCGCTGACGCTGGCGGCCAGTTGGGTGATCGACAGCGACGAGGTGTTGGAGGCGATCACGCACTCGGCACTGACCTGGGCGGCGATCTGCTGCAGCACCTTGAGCTTGAGGTCGAGGTTCTCGGTGGCGGCTTCGATCACCAGTTGCGCATCCTTGAGCACGCCGTAGTCGGTGCTGATGCGGATCCGGCCCAGGGCGGCGAGCTTGTCGTCTTCGCCGAGGGTGCCCTTGCTCACCTGGCGGTCGAGGTTCTTGCCGATGGTGGCCAGGGCCTTTTCCAGGGCGCCCTGGGCGATGTCCAGCAGGGTCACGTCAAAGCCCGCCTGGGCGCAGACCTGGGCGATGCCGTTCCCCATGGTGCCGGCGCCGATCACCCCGATATTCGCAAGATTCATCTTCAGCTCTTCCTTTGTTCATTGCCTTCGCGGAGCATGGCGCGGTTGCCTTGCACAGCGCGTTATCCAGCGCGAGTCTAGAGCCCGGCGCGGTGGCCGGCCTATGCCGAAAGCGGTCAAGCGTGCTGGCGTTTTTTGCCATAGGTCCAGCTACGGGAGCACAGCCTCTACATGCGTGAATCGGATTCGGTCGCGGTCTACTTTGTCCGGGTGATGACCCACGCCCTGCGCCAGCAGCCGGCGCGGCTGGCGGCCGTGCTGCGCGAGGCCGGTATCGATCCGGCGTTGCTCGACCAGCCCCGGGCGCGGGTGCCCGGCAGTGCCTTTGCCGCCCTGTGGCTGATCCAGATCCGCGAGTTGCAGGACGAATTCTTCCAGCTCGACTCCCGGGGCATGCCGCCGGGGGCCTTTGCCCTGATCTGCCGCGGGCTGATCCAGGAGCCCAACCTGGAAAAAGCCCTGCGCCAGTGCCTGAACAACTTCGGCCTGTTCCTGCGGGACGTCGGTGCCAGCCTCAGCCTGCGGGGCAAGCGTGCGGTGATCAGCCTCGACAGCCGCTGCGCCGACCCGCTGCGCAGCCACTATGCCGAGGAAACCCTGCTGGTGCTGGTTATCAGCCTGCTGTGCTGGCTGGGCGGGCGACGGATTCCCATCGACCGCGCCGACTTTCGCCACTCGCGCCTGAGCCTCAGCGACGATGCGCTGCTGTGGGGCAGCAACCTGAGCTGGAACGCCGGGCGCACCGAGATCGAATTCGCCAGCCGCTTCCTGCGCCTGCCGGTGGTCCAGGACCTGGCCTCGCTCAAGGTTTTCCTGCGCAGCGCGCCGCAGTGGCTGGTGATCCGCTTTCGCAACCAGCACGGGCTGACCACCCAGGTGCACCAGCGCCTGCGGGGCAGCCACTACAGCCAGTGGCCGACCCTGGAAGCCTTCGCCCGCGAAGTGCAGATGAGCGCCAGCACCCTGCGCCGGCGCCTGGAGCGCGAAGGCGGCTCCTATCAAGAGATCAAGGACGAAGTACGCCGCGGTGTCGCCGTCGAGCTGCTACGCCGCTCGGCGGCCAGCATCAGCGAGATTGCCGAACTCACCGGCTTCCAGGAACCCAGCGCCTTCCACCGCGCGTTCAAGAAATGGACCGGCGAAAGCCCCGGGCGCTACCGCGCCCGCTTCCAACCAGCCCCCGCCTGATTCCACGACATCCCGGCTCCTACGGATTTCGTCCCGTCACACAGCCCCCCCGTAGGAGCTGGCTTGCCAGCGAAGGCGCCCGCAAGATCACCGCCCCATCCGAGGGCCCATTCGCCGGCAAGCCGGCTCCTACGGATTTCGCCAAATCACGCAGTCCCTTGTAGGAGCTGGCTTGCCAGCGAAGGCGCCCGCAAGATCACCGCCCCATCCAAGGGCCCATTCGCCGGCAAGCCGGCTCCTACGGATTTCGCCACATCACGCAGTCCGTTGTAGGAGCTGGCTTGCCAGCGAAGGCGCCCGCAAGATCGCCGCCCCATCCAAGGGCCCATTCGCCGGCAAGCCGGCTCCTACGGATTTCGCCACATCACGCAGTCCCTTGTAGGAGCTGGCTTGCCAGCGAAGGCGCCCGCAAGATCACCGCCTAATCCGAGGGCCCATTCGCCGGCAAGCCGGCTCCTACGGATTTCGCCACATCACGCAGTCCGTTGTAGGAGCTGGCTTGCCAGCGAAGGCGCCCGCAAGATCACCGCCCCATCCGAGGGCCTGTTCGCCGGCAAGCCGGCGCCTACGGTCGGTGTGGGTCAGGCCGGGCTGCGGCCGGGCATCTGGATGCCGTGCTGCTGCACGCGGCGGTACAGGGTGGCGCGGGAAATGCCCAGGGCCTTGGCTGCCGCCACGGGTTTCCAGCGGTGGCGCACCAGGGCGTCCAGCAGGGCCTGGCGCTCGGGGCTGGTGGCGGTTTCCAGGGCGGGCAGGGCGCCTTCGGCCTCGGCGCCGCGCAGTTGTTCGGGCAAATCATGCAGTTGGATCAGCGGCCCTTCGCACACGGCGCAGGCGTAGCGCAGCACATGGCGCAATTGCCGCACGTTGCCCGGCCAGCGGTAGCCCAGCAGGCATTCCAGTGCCGCATTGCCCAGTTGCACCGGCGCACCGCAGCGCTTGGATTCCTCTTCGACAATCCGGGTGATCAGCGCCAGCCGGTCGCTGCGCTCGCGCAGCGGTGGTAACTGAAAACGCGCGCCCCCCAGGCGGAAATACAGGTCTTCGCGAAAGCTGCCCTCGGCCACCAGCGCCTCCAGATCGCGGTGGGTGGCGCAGATCACCTGGATATCCACCGCCTTGCGTTGCGCGGCCCCCAGGGGCGCCACTTCACCCTCGGCCAGCACCCGCAGCAGGCGGGTCTGCAAGGCCAGGGGCATGTCGCCGATCTCATCGAGGAACAGGGTGCCGCCATCGGCCTGTTGCAGCAGGCCCTGCATGCCCTTGTTCGAAGCGCCGGTAAAGGCCCCGGCGACGTAGCCGAACAGTTCGCTTTCGATCAGGCTCTCCGGGATAGCCGCGCAGTTCACCGCGACGAAGGGCCGGTCCCGGCGCTGGCTGGCCTGGTGCAGCTGGCGAGCGAAGACTTCCTTGCCGGAACCGGTCTCGCCCTGGATCAGTACCGGCAGGTGGCGGTCCTTGACCCGCACCGCCAGGCGCAGGCTCTGTTCCACTCGCGGGTCCAGCGGTTCGCCGGCCAGGCTCAGGCGCGGGCGCTGTGCCGGGCGCCTTGGCGCTTGCAGGCGGCCGTGGAGGTTATCGGAAAGGGGGCACAGGGCTTCGTCGCGGGCGCGCTGCAACAGCTGCGGGTCGAACACCTGGGCGATGTGCTGCGGCAAGCGGCCATAGCGGCGCAGCAGGTAATGGCGCGCCGCCGGGTTGAGCGCGCGCAGGCAACCGTCGTCGTCCCAGGCCAGCAGGTAATCCGGCTGGCTGTCGACATAGCCGGGGCTCGCATGGGCCCGCAGCACCCAGTAGCCCTGGGCGCTGTTCATGAAGAATGCCTGTTCGATCTCCCGCGCGCTCTGCACCACCATCTGCCGGATCAGGTGCTGGGAGCGGCGGTCGTCCGGGGAACGCACCGCCGACACGTCCAGCACCCCCAGCAACTCGCCCTGGGGGTCGAACACCGGGGCGGCGGAGCAGGTCAGGCCGATGAACGCGGCGCGAAAGTGGTCGCGCTTGTGCACGGTGATCGGCGTGCGCGCGGTAAGCACCGCCGCCACGCCGCAGGTGCCTTCTTCACCCTCCGACCAGCAGGTGCCCAGGTACAGCCCGGCCTTGCGGCAGTCGTTGCGCAGGGTGGATTCCACTCGGTAGTCGATGGTCTGGCCCTGGGCGTCGGTGAGCAGTACGCAGTAGTCGGCGTCACGCACCCGGCCATGCAGGCGGGCCACTTCTTCGCTGGCGATGCGCAGGAACAGCTCGGAACGCTCGCGGCATTCCTTGAGCAGGTTTTCGCAGAGGATGCGCGGCCCTTGCAGCGAGCCGGGGTCCAGCTGGTGCTGCTCCATGGAGCGGCGCCAGGAATCGAGGATCAGGCTCGGCACCGGCGCCTGGGGCAGGTGCGCGGCATTTTTCAGGACCCGGCTGACGCAGTCCACGTGGGCTTTGGAGTGTGCGGAAAGCATGAAGGCCTCCGGTTGCAGCTTCTTATCGTTGTGGGCGCATTAAGCGCCGATCCGCGGCTCCCGACAAGCACCGGGCGGCGCCGTGGGGGCGGTGAGACGCAACGTCTCAGGGTCTCGCCAAGGCCCCGTGCAGCCTGACATGCAACGTCTCACAGAAGGCTGGCTTCAAGGCGCCGCAGAAAACCTGTCAGCCGCTCTGGAACGGCCTTTTTCGCAGATTTTCCGACAACTGGCACCGGCCTTGCTCTGACTCTGTTCAACCAGCGTCGACTGGCCCATCGAAGAATAAGAACGAGGTGCCCGATGTTTTCTCCTGCCTGTGCTCCGCCCGCGGTGAGCCCATGAGCCGCCGCCCCCTGACCGTCGGCATTATCGCCAACCCGGCTTCGGGCCGTGATGTGCGCCGCCTCACCGCCAACGCCGGCCTGTTCTCCAGTACCGACAAGGTCTCGGTGATCCAGCGCCTGCTGGCGGCCTTTGGCGCCACCGGCATCGAGCAGGTGCTGATGCCCACCGACATGACCGGCATCGCCGCCGCGGTGCAGAAGAACAGCCGCAGCCGCCAGGCCCGGGAGCAGCACTGGCCGGCCCTGGAGTTCCTCGACCTGACCCTGCGCCAGAGCGTCGAGGATACCCGCCAGGCGGCGCGCTGGATGGCCGAGCGCGGGGTGTCGCTGATCGCCGTGCTCGGTGGCGACGGCACCCACAAGGCGGTGGCCGCCGAGGTCGGCGACATTCCGCTGCTGACCCTGTCCACCGGCACCAACAACGCCTTTCCGGAGCTGCGCGAAGCCACCAGCGCGGGGCTGGCCGGTGGGCTCTACGCCAGCGGCCGGGTGCCCGCCGAGATCGCCCTGAGGCGCAACAAGCGCCTGCTGGTGCGCGAACCGACCCGAGGCCTGCGGGAGGTGGCCCTGGTGGATGTGGCGGTGTCGCCCCTGGCCTTTGTCGGCGCCCGGGCCATCAGCCGCGCCAGCGATCTGGCCGAGGTCTTCGTGACTTTCGCCGAACCGCAGTCCATCGGCATTTCCGCGCTCTGCGGGCTGTGGCTGCCGGTGACTCGCCAGGACCTCCACGGCGCCTGGATGCGCCTGGGCCCGCAATCCCCCGAGGCGCTGCTGGTGCCCCTGGCTCCCGGCCTGCTGCAGGGCTGCGGGGTGCTGGAGGCCGGCTACCTGCAACCCGATGTGCCCCAGCCCCTGTGCCTGAACGCCGGCACCCTGGCCCTGGATGGCGAGCGCGAGATCGAATTCAACCCCCACGACCGGCCCACGGTCACCCTGGATGCCGGCGGCCCGCTGAGCATCGACGTCAACGCGGTCCTGGCCCACGCGGCGCGCCAGCGCCTGCTGGCCATCGACCGCCATCACCGGCAACACCCCGTGAACCTTCAGTCCGAAGACACCCTGGAGAATAAAAATGTCGACACCCCTGACCACTGACCAGTTGCTCCACGCTTACCGGGTGATGCGCACCATCCGCGCATTCGAAGAACGCCTGCACGTGGAATTCGCCACCGGCGAGATCCCCGGTTTCGTCCACCTCTACGCGGGGGAAGAAGCCTCGGCCGCCGGGGTCATGGCCCACCTGCGCGACGATGACTGCATCGCCTCCAACCACCGTGGCCACGGCCATTGCATCGCCAAGGGCGTGGACGTCTACGGGATGATGGCGGAGATCTACGGCAAGAAGACCGGGGTCTGCCAGGGCAAGGGCGGCTCCATGCACATCGCCGATTTCGAGAAGGGCATGCTCGGCGCCAACGGCATCGTCGGTGCCGGTGCGCCGCTGGTGGTGGGCGCGGCCCTGGCCGCGCGGCTGCAAGGCACCGACGGTGTGTCGGTGGTGTTCTTCGGCGACGGCGGCTCCAACGAAGGCGCGGTGTTCGAGGCCATGAACATGGCCTCGGTGTGGAACCTGCCGTGCCTGTTCATCGCCGAGAACAACGGCTACGCCGAGGCCACGGCCTCCAACTGGTCGGTGGCCTGCGACCACATCGCCGACCGCGCCGCCGGCTTCGGCATGCCCGGGGTGACGGTGGACGGCTTTGATTTCTTCGCCGTGCACGAAGCTGCCGGCGCCGCCGTGGAGCGGGCCCGGGCCGGGGAGGGGCCGTCGCTGATCGAGGTCAAGCTGACCCGCTACTACGGCCACTTCGAGGGCGACGCCCAGACCTACCGCGCGCCGGATGAGGTCAAGCATTACCGCGAGCACAACGACTGCCTGATGCAGTTCCGCGAGCGCACCACCCGTTCGGGCCTGGTGCAGGCCAGCCAGCTGGACCAGATCGATGCCGACGTGGAAGCGCTGATCGAAGACGCGGTGCGCAAGGCCAAGTCCGACCCCAAACCGAGCCCCGCCGACCTGCTCAGCGACGTCTACGTCGCTTATCCATAACGCCCCACAGAACAACAAGAGACCACCATCATGGCGAGAAAAATCAGTTACCAGCAGGCCATCAACGAAGCCCTGGCCCAGGAAATGCGGCGCGACCCCAGCGTGTTCATCATGGGTGAAGACGTGGCGGGCGGCGCCGGCGCCCCCGGCGACAACGACGCCTGGGGCGGCGTGCTCGGGGTGACCAAGGGCCTCTACCATCAATTCCCCGGGCGGGTGCTGGACACACCGCTGTCGGAGATCGGCTACGTCGGCGCTGCGGTCGGCGCCGCCACCCGTGGCGTGCGCCCGGTGTGCGAGCTGATGTTCGTCGACTTCGCCGGCTGCTGCCTGGACCAGATCCTCAATCAGGCGGCGAAGTTTCGCTACATGTTCGGCGGCAAGGCCCAGACCCCGCTGGTGATCCGCACCATGGTCGGCGCCGGCCTGCGCGCCGCGGCCCAGCACTCGCAAATGCTCACCTCGCTGTGGACCCACATCCCCGGGCTGAAAGTGGTCTGCCCCTCGTCGCCCTACGACGCCAAGGGCCTGCTGATCCAGGCCATCCGCGACAACGACCCGGTGATCTTCTGCGAGCACAAGCTGCTCTACAGCCTGCAGGGCGAAGTGCCGGAGGAGTCCTACGCGATTCCCTTCGGCGAGGCCAACTTCCTGCGCGACGGCAAGGACGTGACCCTGGTGTCCTACGGGCGCACGGTGAATACCGCCCTGGACGCGGCCCGCAGCTTGGCCGGGCGCGGCATCGACTGCGAGGTGATCGACCTGCGCACCACCAGCCCGCTGGATGAAGACAGCATCCTCGAAAGCGTGGAGAAGACCGGGCGCCTGGTGGTGATCGACGAAGCCAACCCACGCTGCTCCATGGCCACCGACATCTCGGCCCTGGTGGCGCAGAAAGCCTTCGCCTCCCTCAAGGCGCCGATCGAAATGGTCACCGCGCCCCACACCCCAGTGCCGTTCTCCGACGCCCTGGAAGACCTGTACATCCCCGACGCGGCGAAGATCGAAAAAGCCGTGCTCACCGTGATCGAGTGGAGCCGCTGATGAGCCAGATCCATACCCTGACCATGCCCAAGTGGGGCCTGTCGATGACCGAGGGCCGGGTCGATGCCTGGCTCAAGGAAGAAGGCCAGAGCATCAGCAAGGGCGATGAAGTGCTGGACGTGGAGACCGACAAGATCTCCAGCAGCGTCGAGGCGCCGTTCTCCGGCATCCTGCGTCGGCAGATCGCCCGCCAGGACGAGACCCTGGCGGTGGGCGCGCTGCTGGGCATCGTGGTCGATGGCGAAGCCAGTGACGCCGAGATCGACGCGGTGATCGAGCAGTTCCAGGCCAGCTTCGTGCCCGGCGACAGCGCCGATGAAGACAGCGGCCCGGCGCCGCAGAAGGTCGAACTGGGCGACCGCCTGATCCGCTATTTCGAGCGCGGTGAAGGTGGCACGCCGCTGCTGCTGGTGCACGGCTTTGGCGGCGACCTCAACAACTGGCTGTTCAACCACGAAGCCCTGGCCGCCGGGCGCCGGGTGATCGCCCTCGACCTGCCGGGCCACGGCGAATCGACCAAGGCCCTGCAACGGGGCGACCTGGATGAATTGAGCGAAGTGCTGCTGGCGCTGCTGGATCACCTGGAGATTCCCGTGGCCCATCTGGTGGGCCACTCCATGGGCGGCGCGGTGTCCCTCAACACCGCGCGGCTGGCGCCGGACCGCGTGCGTTCCCTGACCCTGATCGGCAGCGCCGGGCTGGGCCGCGAGATCAACGGCGACTACCTGCAAGGTTTTGTCGAGGCCAGCAACCGCAATGCGCTCAAGCCGCAGCTGGTGCAGTTGTTCTCCAACGCCGAGCTGGTGAACCGGCAGATGCTCGACGACATGCTCAAGTACAAGCGCCTGGAAGGGGTGCAAGCGGCCCTCGGGCAGTTGGCCGGCAAGCTGTTTGCCGACGGCCGCCAGCAGGCCGACCTGCGCCCGGTGGTGCAGGACGGCCCGAAGCCGGTGCTGGTGATCTGGGGCAGCGACGACCGGATCATTCCGGTGAGCCACAGCGCCGATCTCAAGGCGCAGATCGAGGTGCTGCCGGGGCAGGGGCACATGCTGCAGATGGAAGCGGCGGAGCAGGTCAACCGCCTGATCCTCGACTTTATCCAGCAGCACTGAGGTGTTCTGCGGCGGCCAGGGGGCCGTCGCAGCTCTACAAGAATAAGGAGAAGCCAAGATGAGTGTTTCCCTCAAGCCTGTTCCCAGCATGCGTGCCGCGGTCTGGCACGGCCGCCACGATATCCGCGTCGAAGACGTACCGCTGCCCGACGCGCCGCCTGCCGGCTGGGTGCAGATCCGTGTCGACTGGTGCGGGATCTGCGGCTCCGACCTGCACGAATACGTGGCCGGGCCGGTGTTCATTCCGGTGGACGCACCGCACCCGCTGACCGGAATCAAGGGCCAGTGCATCCTCGGCCACGAGTTCTGCGGCGAAATCGTCGCCCTGGGCGAAGGGGTCCAGGGTTTCAGCGTTGGCCAGCCGGTGGCCGCCGACGCCTGCCAGCACTGCGGCACCTGCTACTACTGCACCCACGGGCTGTACAACATCTGCGAAAACCTGGCCTTTACCGGGCTGATGAACAACGGCGCCTTCGCCGAATTGGTCAACGTGCCGGCCAACCTGCTGTACGCCTTGCCGGCCAACTTTCCCGCCGAGGCCGGAGCACTGATCGAGCCGCTGGCGGTGGGCATGCACGCGGTGAAAAAGGCCGGCAGTTTGTTGGGGCAGAACGTGGTGGTGGTCGGCGCCGGCACCATCGGCCTGTGCACCATCATGTGCGCCAAGGCCGCCGGCGCGGCCCAGGTGATCGCCCTGGAAATGTCCGGCGCGCGCAAGGCCAAGGCCCTGGAAGTGGGCGCGACCCACGTGCTCGACCCCAAGGAGTGCGACGCCCTGGCCGAGGTCAAGCGCCTGACCGGCGGGCTGGGGGCTGATGTCAGCTTTGAATGCATCGGCAACAAGCACACCGCCAAGCTGGCCATCGACCTGATCCGCAAGGCCGGCAAGTGCGTGATGGTGGGGATATTCGAAGAGCCCAGCGAGTTCAACTTCTTCGAGCTGGTGGCCACCGAGAAAACGGTGCTGGGGGCCCTGGCCTACAACGGTGAGTTCGCCGATGTGATCGCCTTCATCGCCGATGGCCGGCTGGATATTTCGCCCCTGGTGACCGGGCGCATCCAGCTGGAAGAGATTGTCGGCCAGGGCTTCGAGGAACTGGTCAACAACAAGGAACACAACGTCAAGATCATCGTGTCCCCCGGTCAGTTGCGACGCTCGTAAACGAGCGATTTGGCGATGGCCGGCCGCGGCCATCGCACTTTTTTACAGTTTTGCGTTCTATCACCAGGCCTGGCCGCGCCGATCCCCGCCGCAGCCCGTGAATTCCGACCCGGTGCCGATGGCCTACGCTCCCTCTTCTTGCATGATGCAAACCCGCTTTCAGCGCCTGTTCCTGGTGGCGCTGCTGATGCTTGGCGCCACGGCCTGTACCCAACAGCAAGGGCGCGATTTTGCCAAACAGTTTCGTGAAGGCAAGCCTGACGAATTCTTCCAGACCAGCGTCGATCGCATGGCCACCATCGGCATGCGCGACAACCTGCAGAGCCTGTACCTGCTGATGGGCAAGCTCTACCTGCGCAACCCCAGCCAGTGGCGCAAGTCGGGTTTCCCCGATGGCACCACGGCCCAGCGCGAGATCCGCAATGCCATCGAAAAGCGCCAGCCGCTGCCGGCCCTGGGGGATCGTCGTGACCTGGCGGCCCTGAGCTATTCCCTGAGCCCGGAGTTCCAGGGCGATCGGGTGGGGGCGTTCATCTATGCCATTGGCAGCATGCTGGTGACCGCCCATGGCGGGCGCACCGAGTTCTACATGACCGATACCATCGACCCGCAGTTCATCAGCAACGCCGCGCGCAATATCGAGAAGGCCACCTGGCTGCTGAGCCAGCGCCAGGATGCCAATGGGGTGCTGTTGCTGTTCTCCAACGAGATTTCCGAGGAGGGCAGCAACCTGAGTTTTGCCGTGGAGTTCGGCAAGATCGTCGCGCGCCTGGATTTGCTCACGCAGATTCTCGATGAGCGCTACCGGCGGGTGGGGTTCAATTACGCGCAGAGCCTGCTGCTGATGAATTTCTTGCCGGTCCAGTAGGAGCTGGCTTGCCAGCGAAGGCGCCCACCCAGACGCTGCAAGACCCAAGGGCCTCTTCGCCGGCAAGCCGGCTCCTACAAGGATCTGCACGGACCATCTGCCTGCTGTAGGAGCTGGCTTGCCAGCGAAGGCGCCCGCCCAGACGCTGCAAGACTCAAGGACCTCTTCGCCGGCAAGCCGGCTCCTACAAGGATCTGCACGGACCATCTGCCTGCTGTAGGAGCTGGCTTGCCAGCGAAGGCGCCCGCCCAGACGCTGCAAGGCCCAAGGGCCTGTTCGCCGGCAAGCCGGCTCCTACAGGGAACTGCACGGACCATCTGCCTGCTGTAGGAGCTGGCTTGCCAGCGAAGGCGCCCGCCCAGACGCTGCAAGACTCAAGGGCCTGTTCGCCGGCAAGCCGGCTCCTACAGGGAACTGCACGGACCATCTGCCTGCTGTAGGAGCTGGCTTGCCAGCGAAGGCGCCCTTCCAGACGCTGCAAGGCCCAAGGGCCTCTTCGCCGGCAAGCCGGCTCCTACGGCGAACTGCACGGTCTATCTGCCTGCTGTAGGAGCTGGCTTGCCAGCGAAGGCGCCCGTCCAGACGCTGCAAGGCCCAAGGGCCTGTTCGCCGGCAGCCGGCTCCTACACGACGTTTGGCTTGGCCCTCTCTCAGGTCATTCCGAGTTTTTTGCGCGCCATCAGCAGGGCTATGACGCTCAACGCTGCCGCCAGCATCAGGTAGAAACTCGGTGCCAGCTGTGAGCCGGTCAGGGCAATCAATCCGGTAGCGATCACTGGGGCAAAACCGCCGAAGATCGTGACCCCCAGGTTGTAGCTCAGGGACATGCCGGTGACCCGGGTGCGCACGGGGAAGATGTCCGCCATCAGCGACGGCAGCGGGGCGAAGTACACCGCCTTGATCAGGGCCATCAGCGCCACCACTAGCAGCAGCGAGCTGGCACTGGGGCGGCTGTTGAGCCAGAAGAACGCCGGCAGGATCGCCACGGCATAGACCACCGCCGCTGCCAGCATGATTTTCAGGCGACCGATATGGCCGGACAGGTAGCCGACGATGGGCGTGATGATGGTCAGGATCAGGCCGCCGGTAAGGGTCGCCAAAAAGCCCGAGGACTGGGCGATGTTCAGGCTGGTGGCGGCGTAGGACGGCATGTACTGGATCATGTAGTTCGAGGCGGTCGACACCACCAGGGTGCCCATGGCGATCAGCAGCAGGGTCTTCTGGGTCACCAGCACTTCGCGCAAAGGGCGTTCCCCCGGTTCGCTGGCCTTGAAGTCCGGCGACTCGTCCACCGTACGGCGGATGTACAGGCCCACCGGGCCCAGCAACAGGCCGAAGAAGAACGGCACGCGCCAGCCCCAGTCGAGCATTTGCTGGGCATCAAGGTGCTTGGTCAGGAAGTAGCCGAAGGTCGAGGCGATGACCACGCCAAAGCCCTGGCTGGCGAATTGCAGGCTGGCGACAAAGTGCCGGGTGCGCGGCGGCGCGTGTTCCAGCATGAAGGCGGTGGAGGTGCCGAACTCGCCACCGGCAGAGAAGCCTTGCAGCAGCCGGGCCAGGAGGATGCCGATCGGCGCGGCGAGGCCCAGGGTGGCGTAGCTGGGCATGATGGCGATCAGCAGGGTGCCCGTCAGCATGATCAGGATCGACAGGGTCAGGGCTTTCTTGCGGCCCCGGCGGTCGGCGTAGGAGCCCAGTGCCGCCGCGCCCAGGGGGCGGATCAGGAACGAGATGCCGAAGGTGGCGAAGGCCAGCAGCAGGGAGAAGGTCGGGTCCGCGGTGGGAAAGAACACCTGGCTGATGGTCAGGGCGAAGTAGGCGTAGATCGACAGGTCGAACCACTCCAGGGTGTTGCCGATCAGGGCGGCGCCTATGGGTTTCCACAGGGCCTTGGGTTCGACCCGGGTCGCGGTCGAGGTGGTGGCTAACGCTGTCATACAGGACGCTCCTGCTTATTGTTGGATTTTGAGCGACAGGTGCCCGACCAGGGCCGGGCGGGGTAAGCGATGGCCTCAGGTCCGGGGCAGGTCCCCCAGGTCCCAGAACAGGGCCGTCATGATCTCCAGGCCTTCACGAATCACCGGTAGCAGCAGGTGTTCGTCCGGGGCGTGCTGTGAGCAGCCGGGGTAGGAGTGGGGAATCCACAGGGTCGGCAGCCCCAGCACTTCGGCGAAGATGTCGTTGGGCAGGGTGCCCGCCAGGTTCGGCAACAGCGCCAGGCGGGGCGCACTGCTACCTGCAATCGAGGTCTTTGCGAACCTGACCCAGGGGTTGTCCGGGTCCAGGCGGGTGGCCGGGGAGCAGCGCTCCATGACGATCTCCACCTGGCTGAAACCTTCGCGGTCCAGGTGCGCCCGCAGCAGGCTTTCCAGCTGCTGCCAGGGCGTGCCGAGGACAAAGCGCAATTGGCAGAAGGCCACGGCCCGGGGCGGAATCGCGTTCACCGGCTTTTGCGGGTTGCCGGTGCTGAAGGCGAGGATTTCCAGGGTGTTCCAGGCGAACAGGCGCTCGCCCAGGGTCAGCCCCGGTTCGCCCCAGTGTTCGTCCAGAGGGCGGCCCAGGGACTCGCGTTGGATCTCCAGGTCGGCGATGGCGGCGCGCACGTTGTCGGGAATGTTCGCCGGCAGCAGTTCGCGGCAGCGGATGCGGCCGTTCTGGTCCACCAGGCTGGCCAGGGCGTTGGCCAGTACTACGCCGGGGTTGCTCATCACCCCGCCCCAGTTGCCCGAGTGCAGGCCCTTGTCCCGGGTGTTGACCTCCAGGCGGAACCGCGCCGAGCCGCGGGAGCCGAGGAACAGCGTCGGCCGGGCCTGATTCAGCCGTGGGCCGTCGGAGGCGATGAACACATCGGCCCGCAACAGTTCGCGCTGCTCCTGGCACAGCTGGCGCAGCCCCGGGGAACCGGCTTCCTCACCCATCTCGAACAGCAGCTTGAGGTTGAAGCCCAGGCGCCCGTCGCGGGCCTTTAGCACTTGCTCCAGGGCGGTCAGGTTGATGCTGTGCTGGCCCTTGTTGTCGGCGGTGCCACGGCCGTACCAGCGTTCTCCCTCCAGGGTCAGCTGCCAGGGATTCAGGCCCGCGCGCCACTGCTCGGCGTAACCCGGCACCACATCGCCGTGGCCGTAGCTGAGCACTGTGTGCAGGGCTGGGTCTTCCAGGCGCGTGGCAATCAGGAACGGCCCACCGACCTCTGGGTTGGCCAGCATGTGGCAGTCGAAACCCAGGCGCTGCAGCAGCGGCTGGATTTCCTCCAGCAGGTAGCGCGGCAGTTCATCGGCATGGGCCGGGTCCTGGCTGTCACTGCGAAACGCCACCCGGCGTCGCAGGTCCTGTTCAAAGTGGCCATCGTCCAGATACTGGCGAACGCCGGCGAGGGCGGCTTGCTTGGTCATTGCAACTCCGGTCGGGCAAGGGGAACGGGCCCATGGTGGAGTCGGGCAAGGCATCTGTATATTGCTGTTTTTTGAAGGCATGATTCTAAAAATTGGATGCCTAGCAAGGGGATGCAGATGGACTATCGGTATTTTCTGGCGGTGATCGATGCGGGCTCCCTGGCCGCGGCGGGGGAGCGTTTGCACATCGCCCCCAGCGCAGTGAGCCGGCAGATCGCCCTACTGGAAGAGAGCGTTGGCGTGGCGCTGTTCGAGCGGCGCCCGCGGGGCATGCAACTCACCGCCGCTGGCGAAGCCCTGGCCGAACACGCCCGGCGCACCTGGCTGGAACAGGAGAACATCCTCGCCGAACTGCGGGGCGAGGGTTACCCGGGGGCCAAGGTGATCCGCCTGGTATCCACCGAGGGCCTGTCGCGGTATTTCCTGCCCCGGGTGCTGCTGGAGCATTACCGCCTGCGGCCCGGAGCCGAGTACCGCCTGGACGTGATCTCGCCCCACGAGTGCGTGCAGCGCATTCGCCGGGGTGAGGCGGACGTGGGGCTGACCTTCAGCACCGAGCCGGTGGAGGGGGTCAACGTGTGCTACTCGATCCGCTCGCCGATTCGCGCCCTGATGCGCGCCGGGCATCCGCTGGCCAGCGCCGGGGTGCTGTCGTTGGAACAGGTGCAGGCGTTTCCCGTGGCCTTGACCCCCAAGGGCACGACTCAGCGGCAACTGCTGGACCTGGTGTGCCAGATGGACGGCCTGAGCTTTGAGCAGGTGATGACCTGCAACTTCTCCGGGGCCCTGCATGAGTTTGTGCGTCAGTCCGATACGGTGGCCTTTGCCAGCGCCATCAGCGGCGAAGGGCAGGGGATGGATGGGCTGGTGTCGGTGCCGCTGTCCAACCCGCGCTTGGGCGATCGGGACATTCAGGTGCTGACCATGCCCAAGCGGGTGTTGCCGGAAAGCCTGGCGTTCTTTATCGACACCTTGATTGCGCGGTTGCAGAAAGAGGGATGAGGGATGCGGCTGACGGTGGAGCAGGCTGTTTGCGCCGCTCGTGGTTAACGGCGGCTGCCGATCAACCTCTTCTACACGACTATCGGCCAAGCCTTGCCTGTGGCTTGGATGCAAAAAACTACCTGTGAATGGAGGCATTCAATCGTTGAAAACGCTGAAAAAATTTACCCTGCATGGCACCGCTGTGGGCAGCGACAGGAGCATTCAACTGGACGAGATTTCGATTCTCGCCGAGCCGGACACACTCAGGGCGCTGGGTGAGTTCCTGATCAAGGCTTCAGCCGACATGGTGGCCAATGGCCTGGAGCATGTGCACCTGCAAGACGTGATCGAGCACTTCTCACACGAGGAGCATGTGGATGTGATTGTCCTCAACCGGGCTGTGATCAAGCCTGTCTGAGGCAGCGCCGTGCCTGGCCCGGCTACATGTTGCGAATCCTCTCGTCGGCCCGCAGTTCGAACTCAAAGCCAATGCCCACGTCATTCAGGGTTTCGGTCACGCGGGCCATGAAGTACTCGGCCTGCGCGGGCAATTCATACAAGCCAATGACCCGGATGATCGGGTACTTGCCATAGGCGCCGGGGATCTCGGTGTAGATCTCGCCACTTTCGATGAAGGCGATGTAGCTGTTGATTTTCTCTTGCAGCACGAGCAAGTGCTCGCCTTGTTCCGCCTTGTCGCCCCATTCGAGGTGGTCGGTCATCACCAGTAGCAGGTCGTTGGGAGCCTCCTTGGAGATCCCCCAGAAATCGATGACTTTGGGATTGGTGACGGACATGGCTGATCCTTCAGGCGGCGGGGGTGGGGATTGTATTACGTGCCCCGGGGTTAGTGGCGGTGCTGTAGCGCGTGCGGCATGGGTGGACATGCAGCACACGATGCAGGAATTGTTCTAGTGGCCGGGCCGGGCCCTGATGGCGAGAACCGCCCCGGCGATTTTCCAACAACCGTTGCGTAATGGATAGTTGGCCATAGGATGTGCGCGTTCCCGCTGATGATCAGGGCCCATCGTCGTGATCCTTTACTCAGTTTCAAGGTTGATGCATGAATCCGGATGACTTCAAGAAATTCAATATCGGCTCCATTGTTCGGGCCACTCAAAGCTCTGCTGCGCTCAAACACCAGCTCGGATTCCTGATCAAGGTTCTGGAGGAACTGGATATCCAGTTCTGCGACTGCGAGCAGGATCCTCTGCGCCTGGCGAAAGTCTATGTTGCCGGGGAAATTCCTGCTGAGCGCTGCAAGGCGCAGGCTGCACTCTGGTGGGCAAAAATCGATGAGCAAGGGGCAATACGAGGGTTCAAGGATCGGGAGGTATTGAAGGCACGACTGGCCATTTGTCTGCTGGCGAATGATGAGGACGATATTTGTGTGTTGGGAGATAACCTCTCGTGGTTTCTTGAGGTGTTGGGTTTCTTGAATGTGGAACCGATGAAGCCCATTGCAATGATGAGAGAGTATTTCGAGTTCAAATAGAAGTTCATTGGCGCCGGCTCGCTCTCGGTGCCCGGGCCGGGAGCCTCTTCGGTCACTTTCAGCTCGAAATCGAAGCCGATGCCGCGCTCGTTGAGGAGCTCGCCAATACGTTTGAAAAACCAATCGACCTGCTCGGGCAGTTCGTGCAAACCCAGTACCCGGATCATCAGGTGCTTGCCGCAGGCATCGGGAATTTCGCTGTAGATCTCTTCACTTTCGATAAAGGTAATGTAGGTGTTGATCTTCTCCTGCAGCAGGAGCAGGTGTTCGCTGTGTGCCGCTTCGTCACCCCATTCGAGAGGGTCGACCATGATCAACAGCAGGCTGTCGGGCGCGGATTTGGGGATGGCCCAGATATCGATGACTGTTGGGGCGGCATTGTATGCCGTAGCGGCTGGATTCTTCAGTGGGCAGTCGGTTTTTGCCCCGTTCAGGCGCAACTTGGCCGAGCGGCTTTCAAGAGCGGTCGGATCGATGGCAGTGACAAAACGCCATCATCTGCTATGGCTTGTTAGGCCCCCCCGTGGATAGATGCCGAGCTCCAGGTGCCATTGCCCAGAGAAATCGAGACGGCGCGGGCCGCGTTATTCGACTTAACTGATGCTCACCCGCCAAGGTGGACATGGGCGCAGGGGGACGGAGTGGGGCCTGCGATCCCGACAGGCCTGGATTGACCCGAGTGAGTATCGACGTTGCCGTGCCGGGTGGGTCGCTAACCCAGTCGTTGGCTTGTTTGCAGCTCTCTGACACTCAGTCGATAGCGTGGAATGACAGCAGGGAAGTACCGACCATTCTATTAGAGAGATAAAAAATGAACGTCAGGACAATGAATCTTGCTCCAAGGTCTGCCGCCTTTTTCTCGCTCATTGTCCTGGTGGTGTTCGCCCTGGGCATTGTCGCCGTGCTGCAAATGGGCAAGCTGCGAGACGCGGAGCAGGATGTCGAGACCAACTGGATGACCAGCATCCGCGAGATCGGCAAGATGAAAACCAGCGTCTTGCGCCTGCGTCTGGAAAGCATCCGCATCACCGTGACCACCGACGAACAGCAGCGACAGACCCGTATCGCCTCGTTGAGCGGTTATCGATCCACCCTGCAGAACACCATCAGCCAGTACGAACCCCTGATCACCGGGCCGGCGGAGCGTGAGCTGTACCAGGCTGTAGCGACCGATGTGCAGGCCTACTTCAAGCTGGTGGACGAGCTGGAGCCGCTGTTGCGCAGTGGCGACAACGCCGCGGCCATCACCCTGATCAACACCCGCATCAGCCCCATGACCAACGCCATGCAGGAGAAGATGGACAAACTCTCGGACTTCAACGACGAGGGCGCCAGGCAGGCGGGGATCACTGCTGCCTCCGTCTACAGCGGCGGCCTGACGCTGGTGCTGGTGTTGATGGGGGTGACGGTGGTGCTCACCGTGGTGTTGGCGGCGGTGCTGACCCGCAGCATCACCGCGCCCATCAGTGACGCCCTGGCCGTGGCCGAACGCATTGCCGGCAGCGACCTGTCCCGGGAGATCGGTGTCAGTGGCCGCGATGAAGCCGGCCGCCTGCTGGCCGCCCTGGCGCAGATGCAGACCAACCTGCGGGAAACCATCGCTCACATCGCCGACTCCTCCACCCAACTGGCTTCGGCCTCGGAAGAAATGACCGCGGTGACCGAAGACGCCAGCCGCGGGCTGGTGCGCCAGAACGACGAAGTCAGCCAGGCGGCCACCGCGGTGACCGAAATGAGCGCCGCGGTGGACGAGGTGGCCCGCAACGCCGAAGCCGCCGCCCAGTCGTCCCGCGAGTCCATGGAGTTCACCCGCTCCGGCATCGAGAACGTGGCCCAGACCCTCAAGGCCATCGAAGGCCTGGCCGGCAACGTGACCAGCACCGGCGAACAGGTCAAGGCCCTGTCCAGCCGCGCCCAGGACATCAGCAAAGTGGTGGAAGTGATTCGCGCGATTGCCGAGCAGACCAACCTGCTGGCGCTCAACGCCGCCATCGAAGCCGCCCGCGCCGGCGAGCAGGGCCGCGGCTTTGCGGTGGTGGCCGATGAAGTGCGGGCCCTGGCCCACCGCACCCAGCAGTCGACCCAGGAAATCGAACAGATGATCAGCGCGATCCAGGCCGACTCGACCCACGCGGTGAGCGCCATGAACGTCAGCGCCGAGATGGCCAGCAGCTCGATCTCCGTGGCGCAGAACGCCGACCTGTCCCTCAAGCAGATCGCCCAGGCGATTACCCAGATCAACGAACGCAACCTGCTGATCGCCACCGCCTCGGAAGAGCAGGCCCAGGTGGCGCGCGAGGCGGACCAGAACCTGACCAGCATTCGCGAGCTATCGATCCAGAGTTCGGCGGGGGCCAGCCAGACGGCCAGCGCCTGCGGGGAGATGGCCAACCTGGCGATCGAGTTGAACCGGCTGGTGGCACGGTTCAAGGTTTGAGCGCGGTTTTTTGCCCTACGGTGGTCTGGTTCCTCCGTAGGAGCTGGCTTGCCAGCGAAGCCCGCCAACGATGATGCGCACTCAGCGAATCAATGCGGCGTCGGCGAGTGTTTTGCAAGCCAGCGTGCTCCTGCCCAAACCCATTCTTGAAATCCGGGTTCACAGGTTTTTGTCGGCGCAGGCGCTGGCTGCAAATAGGCTGTTGCGTCCCTCAGATTGAACGCTGGTTGACCCGGGCCATCAATTGCTCGGCGCTTTCCTTGCGCTCGGAATAACGGTCCACCAGAAACGCCTGCCGGTCGCGCAGCAGCACGGTGAACTTCACCAGCTCTTCCATCACATCCACCACCCGGTCGTAGAACGGCGAAGGCTTCATCCGCCCGGCGTCGTCGAACTCCATGTAGGCCTTGGGCACCGAGGATTGGTTGGGGATGGTGAACATGCGCATCCAGCGCCCGAGCACCCGCAGTTGATTGACCACGTTGAACGACTGGGAGCCGCCGCAGACCTGCATCACTGCCAGGGTTTTGCCCTGGGTCGGACGCACCGCGCCAAGCTCCAGCGGAACCCAGTCGATCTGCGCCTTGAACACCGCCGACATCGCCCCGTGGCGTTCTGGCGAACACCAGACCTGGCCTTCCGACCACAGCACCAGCTCCCGCAGTTCCTGGACCTTGGGATGGTCCGCCGGGGCATCGTCGGGCAAGGGCAAGCCGGAGGGGTTGAAGATTCGCGTCTGGGCACCGAAATGCTCCAGCAGGCGCGCGGCTTCTTCGACCAGCAGCCGGCTGAAGGAGCGTTCGCGGGTGGAACCGTAGAGCAACAGGATGCGCGGCTTGTGCTCGTCTGGCGTCGAAGTGGGCGCGCCATCGAACAGGCGCAAATCCAGGTTTGGCAGGTGCTCGGACATGGGGCCTCCTTAAAGCGTGCCGATGCGATCAAGCTCGGTCTTGAGCTGATCGCGGCTGAGGTGGTCGAAGGGCAGTGCGAAGAAGGCTGCGCAGCGCTGTTCGATCTGCGCCAGGGTGGCGCGGAACGCGGCGTCGATCGCTGCCTCTTCACCGCGCACATCGGACGGGTCCGCCAGCCCCCAATGGGCCTTCAGCGCCGGGCCGAAATACACCGGGCAGCTTTCACCGGCCGCCTTGTCGCAGACGGTGATGACAATATCCGGCGGGTTGTCGGCGAAGGCGTCATTGCCCTTGCTGTACAGGCCGTCGGTGGCGATGCCGGCCTGCTGCAAGGTCGACAGGCTGCGGGGCAGCACCTGGCCCTTGGGGAAGCTGCCGGCGCTGAGCGCCGCGAACCCCTTGGGCGCCAGATGGTTGAACAGGGCTTCGCAAAGAATGCTGCGGCAACTGTTGGCCGTGCACATGAACAGGACTCGCATGGGGGGCTCCTGCCGCTTTGGGCGGCTGTCAGAGGCTCAGGCGCAGGGCCAGGGCCGAAAGGGTGACCAGCAGAACCGGGAGGGTCAGCAGCACGCCGACCTTGAAGTAATACCCCCAGGTGATGCGCAGGCCCTTGCGCTCCAGCACGTGCAGCCAGAGCAGCGTGGCGAGGCTGCCGATGGGGGTGATTTTCGGGCCCAGGTCGCAGCCGATGACGTTGGCGTAGATCATCGCCTCGCGCACCAGCCCCTGCGCCTCGCTGGCCTGTATCGACAGCGCGCCGATCAGCACGCTGGGCATGTTGTTCATCACCGAGGACAGCAGCGCCGACAGCAGGCCGGTGCCCAGGGTGGCGCTCCACAGTCCCTGTTCGGCCAGGCGGTTCAGCACCTGGGCCAGCAGGTCTGTCAGGCCGGCATTCTTCAGGCCGTACACCACCAGGTACATGCCCAGCGAGAACACCACGATCTGCCACGGCGCCTCGCGCAGCACCCGGCGCGTGGAGATCCGGTGGCCCTTGGCGGCGACGGCAAACAGCAGCGCGGCACAGGTCGCCGCCACCGCACTGATGGGAATACCCAGGGGCTCCAGGGCGAATAGCCCGACCAGCAGCATCAGCAGGGTCCAGCCCCCGACCCTGAAGGTGGCCCGGTCACGGATCGCCGTGCAAGGTTGCGGCAGCGCATCCAGGGCGTAGCGTGGCGGCAGGTCCTTGCGGAAATAGAGGAACAGCACCAGCAAGGTCATGGCGACACTGGCCAGGCTCACCGGCAGCATCACCGCCGCGTACTCGGCGAACCCCAGCCGGAAGTAGTCGGCGGACACGATATTCACCAGGTTGGACACCACCAGCGGCAGGCTCGCGGTGTCGGCAATGAAGCCCGCGGCCATGACGAAGGCCAGGGTCGCCCCGGGGCTGAAACGCAGCGCCAGCAGCATCGACATGACGATGGGCGTGAGGATCAGCGCTGCGCCGTCATTGGCGAACAGCGCCGACACCGCCGCCCCCAGCAGCACGCAGAAGGCGAACAGCCGATGGCCGCTGCCCCTGGCCCAGCGCGCCACATGCAGGGCGGCCCATTCGAAGAACCCGGCCTCGTCCAGCAGCAGGCTGATGATGATCACCGCGATGAAAGTCGCGGTGGCGTTCCAGACAATGGCCCACACCGTGGGAATGTCCTGCAGCGATACCGCGCCCAGCGCCAGCGCGATCATTGCGCCGAACGTGGCGCTCCAACCGACGCCGAGGCCCTTGGGCTGCCAGATGACGAGAATCAGGGTGAAGAGAAAAACAGTCACAGCGACAAACATGCAGGTTCACTCGATAGGGGTCAGCAGCAGGCGGCTTCGCGAACCGGGCGGCCATCCATGTTCTGCAGGCGCGCGGCATTGTCCTTGAGCCAAGCGGCGTTGGCCTTGGCCGTCACCTGCAGAATCTCCTGGACCCAGCCCGGCAACTCGGGGTTGAGGCGGTAATACACCCATTGGCCCTGACGGCGATCGAGCAGCAAGCCACTGCTGCGCAGTTGCGCCAGGTGGCGGCTGATTTTTGGCTGGCTGTCGTCGAGTGCACACATCAGCTCGCAGACACACAGCTCACCCTGATCGGCGATCAGCAGGGTGGCGCGCACACGGGTTTCGTCGGCCAGGCTTTTGAAGACTTCGGGAGGCGTGATCATGCTCGCTCCTTATATGTGGAAAATCGAATATACGGATATCCATATGTATAGAGCAAGCCAAAAATTGTCGAGCCGCGGCTCTGGCTCGGCAGGAGGGGCTTTTCATGGACGTGCACTGCCGGCCAATGCACTATTGCGACGGATTTTTCAGCCAGCCATTATCCGCTCGTCGAAGACAGCGCCCTCGACGAGCCCCATGCCAAGGAAGTCATCAGATCCATGACCGTCAGCGAACTGCTTGCCGCCATTCGTAAACCCTATGTCGAGACCCTGGCGCGTATCGCCGCAGAGGGGGCCGCGCATGTTGAGCCGGCCTACCGGAACAGCGACGGCTCGCTGGCGGTTGAAGGAGCCATGGCCACACCTTGCCGGGTGGACGTGATTGCAGCCGAGAGTGGGGAACCGGTGCAGGTCGACTCCGAAGCCGAGCTGGGCTTTGAGCCAGTGCGTTTTGCGATTGAGCAGATGGCAGTGGGGATCTCGCCCTTTGGCTGGGACTGGTTGCCCCTGGAAGTGCAAGGCTTGAGCCTTGAGCAGGCCTCTGAAGTGATTCGCACGTGGTTCTTTGCGTGGTTCGATGGCGAAGATGAAAACCCGCCGACCGAAGAAGGTCTGCAAGGGGTAGTGCACTTTGTGTCGGAGCCGGAGGCTACGGAGGAGGGGTACCGGTTCAAGATTGACTTGGGATCGGTTCCAGCAGAAGCGCTGGAAGAACTGCTGTTTGCATTGGCCGATGCCGGCGCCACCGGAGCTTTTCTCGCATAGAGCAGGAGAGGCCCCGAGCCGACCTGATATCGCTTCCCCTGTAGGAGCTGGCTTGCCAGCGAAGCTCGCCAACGATGACGCGCAGGCACCTTCTTACCGCGTGCACCTGGGGGCGGGTGGCGGCCAACCCGGCATCCTGCCGGGTTGGCCACGGCTCAATGCCTGCCTTCGACCCTCCTGTGCGCAGGGGCAGGAAGATCAACAGCCAACCCCGCCAACGTTAGCCTCGCTCTCAGAGCTTCATGCCCACCGCCAGCCGGTTGAAGGCATTCATCAAGGACACGGCCAAGGTCAGGTCGGAAATTTCGACCTCGCTAAAGTGCGCTTTCAGTGGTTCGTAGAGCTCGTCCGGCGCGCCCTTGTCGTGGACGTAGGTGAGGGTTTCGGTCCAGGCCAGGGCTGCACGCTCGCGTTCGCTGAACAGTTCGCTGACGCGCCAGCCGGCCAGGCAATCCAGCTTGTCTTGCGCCACTCCACACTCGCGCAGGGTCTGTGAGTGCTTGCCCAGGCAGAACGAGCAACCGTTGATCTGCGACACGCGCAAAAACACCAGTTCCACGAGAGGCAAGCCCAGGGGGCTTGCGACCAGGGCGGTGTTGGTGGCGAGCAGGCCTTGATAGGCGGCCGGCGACAAAGTGGCAAAGGGCAGTCTGAGTTGGCTCATGGTGAAACTCCGATAGGGAAAAAGTAATCAGGCACAAACGAGAGGGTTGAACAGGGGCTGCAAGGACAGTGCGCTGCGGGCCTCGTCGAGGGTTGCACGCACCGCCTCGTCACCGAACACCAACCCTTGCAGATAAGTGAACTGCAGGTCGAACAGGCCAAGGGTGTTCAGCACCTGGCGCAGGTAAGGCGTGAGAAAGTCCGGTTGGCGTGCCCGTTCGCCCTGGTGAAAGCCGCCGGAACTGACCAGGACATGCACCGGGCGGTCCTTGAGCAGGCCGACCTTGCCCTCCGGGCCGGAACTGAAGGTGCGGTGAATGCGCAGCACGTAGTCGATCCACAGCTTGAGCGCGGCCGGCAGGGTGAAGTTGTGCATGGGCGTGGCAATGAGCAGGGCATCGCTGCGCTCCAACTCGCCAATCAGCCCTTCGGACACCTCGAACAGTGGCGCATCGAAGGGTGTGGCGGTGGTCAGGGCGTGGGCGTAGTCCATGCCCAGGGGCGGCAACGGATTGGCCCCCAGATCGCGCTCGACCAGTTCCAGGTGCGGATAGCGTTGGCGCAGGGAGCTCACCAGCTCCAGTGCCAGCCGGTGCCCCTGGGAAACCTGGCCACGGGGGCTGGCGTTGATCAACAGAACAGTGTTCATACCGGCTCCCCACCCTGAAGTCGCTCGGTGAAGTGCATGCCGCGGGCCAGCAACCCCTGGCGGAAATAGAAGCGCTGGGCCAGGGGCATATGCAGGCCGGTATCCAGCACCAGGTGAGCGCATTGACGCTGCACGGCCTCATCCCGCACGGCGCTCAGCAGCCGCGCACCCAAGCCGCTGCGCTGCAGCTCCGGGCTCACCACCAAGTCATCGACGTAGATGAAGCGCCCGTAGAGCAGGTTTTCCAGCTCGCGGTAGCCTGCCAGGCCGACGATGCGCTCGGCGTCCCACGCGGCGAGCAAGCGATAGCCCTGCTCGGTTTGCCGGGCTACTTGGGTGACATAGGCCGCCGGGCTGGTGAGGTGGGGGCGCAAGACACGCATCAAGTCGAAACTGGCCACCAGGGCCGCTTCGCTTTCGAGGTGTTGAAGGGTGTAGGGCATGTCCGTCATCCGCTGAAAAGAGATGACCCACTGTAGAAGGCAGATGGCTTAAGCTACAGGGCCAAAAAATGCATAAATGACTAGGCCATGATCCTTCCTTTCGAATTGGACCGCAGCCAGACGGCGCCGATCTATCGCCAGCTTTATCAGCGGTTTCGCGAGTCCATCGCCGATGGTCGTCTGCGTCCGGGGGACCGAGTGCCGGCGGTACGCGCCTTGGCGGCGGAGCTCAACCTGGCGCGAGGCACCGTGGAAGCGGCTTACCAGCTGCTGATAGGCGAGGGCTACCTGATTGCTCGCGGGGCCGCCGGGACCATTGTCACCCCGCAACTGGCACCGATTTGCGCGCCCGCGCAGCGTGCCCCAGTGGCTGCAACGACCCACCAAGCTACCCATGCCGGCACCTCGCCCTTGGCACTGCAAATGGGCCTGCCAGCGCTGGATGCCTTTCCGCGCAAACTCTGGACTCGCCTGGCGGGCCGGCAACTGCGCCAGGCGGGTGTCGAAGGCCTGGTCTACCCGGACGCGCGCGGCTACGCCCCGTTGCGGGCGGCCATTGCCTCCTACCTGGGGATTTCCCGGGGCATCTCCTGCCATCCAGAGCAGATCTTCGTCTGCGCCGGCTACCGCGCCTGCCTCGACCTGATCAGCCACACGCTGATGCGCCCAGGCGCTACCTGCTGGCTGGAGGAGCCCGGCTACTTCATGGCCAGGAACGCACTGCTGGAAGCCGGCGCGCAGCTGGTGCCGGTGCCCGTGGACGATCAAGGCCTGGACGTCGCACAAGGTATCGCTCGCGCGCCAGAGGCCGGCTTTGCCGTGGTCACCCCGACCCACCAGAGCCCGCTGGGGGTGTCGTTGTCCCTGCCGCGGCGCCTGGCCCTGCTGGACTGGGCCAACCGTCAAGGCAGTTGGATCATCGAGGACGATTACGACAGCGAATACCGCTACCAGGGCAAGCCCTTGCCGGCCCTCAAGAGCCTCGACCAGCAGGGCCGAGTGCTCTACACCGGCACCTTCAGCAAAGTCCTATTTCCGGGGCTGCGCCTGGCCTACCTGGTGGTGCCCGCCGAACAGACCCCAGCGTTCGCCCGCCAGGCCGATCGTTTGCACAACCACTGCCCGCACCTGCTGCAAGCGACCGTCGCGACCTTTCTCAACGAGGGGCACTTTGCCCGGCACCTGAACAAAATGCGTGGCCTGTATGCGCGTCGGCGGCAATGGCTGGTGGAGGCGTTGCACCAGCAGGTGGGTGGCCGCTTGCAGATAGACCCGCAGGCCGGTGGCATGCATGTGGTGGCTGGGCTGGGGGAGGGGGACGATGTGCAGATTGCCCGGCGGGCTCGGGCGGTGGGGATTGCGGTGGAGCCGTTGTCGCAGTGGTATCTGGGGGGCGGGGAGAGGCAGGGATTGGTGATGGGGTTTACCAATGTGGTCAGTGCGGAGCAGGCGGTGAGCGTGGCGGTGCGGTTGGGGCGGGTGATTGGGTGAGGTGGGGGTTGTGGCCGCTGAGGCTGGAGTCTCTCCTATGGCAGCGCTCACCATTTGGCAGGCCACACCCCTGTGGCAAGGGAGCTTGCTCCCGCTGGGTTGCGCAGCAACCACAACCGGCCTCACACCGCTCGGCCTGCTCTCTGCAGCCGCTTTCAGCGTCCGAGCTTTTCCAGCGCGGCATCGGCCAGGAAGGACGAACGGCTCTTGATGTTGTGCTCGCGGACAAAGCGGTCGATTTGCTGGATGACATAACCCGGCAGGGTCACGTTGACCTTTTCGGTCTTGCCCAGGTAAGGCGTGATGTCGATCTCCAGCATGCCCCAGCCCATGCCCGCTCTCCGAGCATGACGTGGGCAATCTCGATGGCCGCGCTGTAGGCGGTTTCGAAGGTGTCGCCGGCGGTGACTGCGCCGGGAATATCAGGAATCTGGATGCCGGTGGCGGTGTGTTCGTCGCCCCATTCGATGCAGATGGGATATTGCACGGGGATCTCCTCAATAGGTGCGAAGGTGGCGGGAGCTAGATCAGTTCAGCCAGTTTTCTGATGGCCCTGACCGTACCCCGTGGCAGATCCTTCTTCGGGTGAGGCGCCGGAACGGTGTTGGGCCTGTAAGGATGCTTGAACAGATGATGGCTTTCGGTGACTCGCTCCAGCACCCATCCTGTGGCTTCAAGCTCCTTGATCAACTGTCTGCTTTGCACCTCCATCTCCTTATCGGGGCGAGAGGTGCTTTATAACTCCAGGCGCATAATGGCGCAGGTTGAATTGTCTGTCTGGAGTTATGTGTCGGGACATGTCGTTCCGGGTGGTTTTTGGCCTTGGACGGTTGGGCTGGCCGTTCAGGGAGGCTTGGGTGTCGAGGTAGAAAATGGCGCCGTCATAGCAACGTTGCCAGCAGGCCGTGAAACGCTTGCACACCTCAAAGCGCTGATCCAGATCGGCCATGCGTGCCTGATGTGTGCTCAGCGTTTCCTTCAGCAGTGCTTGCTGGGCTCGGTAGCAGCAAGTCCCTTATCAACCTACGCATCGCTGGTCAGGTGCGACGCGTAATTGGCAGCCCATCGGCGCCGTCACACTCAATCCAGAACGAAAGTAACAGGCCCTGAAAACAGTGACAGAACAATACGACTGACGTAATAACGAATTTGCAAAGCGCTGGTGGCGAGTGTAGAAGGTGGAAAAATTTCAGAAAGTTCTGAAGTATATTTAAAAAATAAATAGTAGATGGAGATGATGATGGCTGAAGGGAATCAGGCTATTGGGGAAGTGTGGGCGTTAGTTGTTGGTGGTAGTGGCAGGCGCGGAACTAATGACTGTTTTTTTTGCCCCCGTTTACTTGCCGATCAGCACGGCATGAGTGCTCTCTGTTACGCCCGTGTGTACAGGGTGGCGTATGCGTGAGTTCATGACATTCGATGCGGCGGAACCTGCTTTAGTTGCCCGTAGGCGCATCGCCCGTGCTTTGTGTTCCTCCATCAGCAATAACCCTGATGGTCGGGAGCCGCTTTATAAACTCCTGTTCGGGTCAGTGGGTGAGGGGTTTGAACAGTGGGGCAATTTCTTTTGTGAGTTTGGTTCGAACATAAACATTGGTGACGGTGTTTTTATTAACGCCAATGGGGTGTTCCTCGATGCGTTTGAAATAAACATCGGGAACCGTGTGTTTATCGGGCCTCATGTCGGTATTTATACCTCTAACCATGCCAAGGATCTTGAGCAGCGGCGTCGTTATATAGAATCGGGTGCACCTGTAGTCATTGAAGATGATGTATGGATTGGCGGCGGCGCAACAATCTTGCCGGGCGTCACAGTGGGTAAGGGGTCAATTATCGGTGCAGGTGCTGTCGTGGCAAAGTCGGTTCCGCCACACAGCAAAGTGCTGGGCGCTGGTTCTCAGGTTTATCCGATCTAATCAATAAAGGGCATAAAGGGATGTTTGTCTATCAGTCACGCGTGAAAGACCAAATTGTTGGCTCTGTTAAAGATGTCAGTGTTCATGCAGAGGGTGGCATCTACACGGATGCGATTTCGGGCATGTTTAACGTACCGTTCGGGTATTCGTGCGACCCCATCAAGCAGCATATTTCCAAAACGTTGACGGATCTGCCTTTCCACCCCAAGGATCATTTCTATTCGTCCGAGCTGTTTGAAACTTCAGAGCTGCTGCTCAAACGCGCCAAGATGGAAGATGGCGGCTTGCTGTATGTCAACAGCGGCTCGGAAGCCATTGAGTCGTCGATTGCCATGGCCTTGGAATATCACCAGCGCAAAGGCAATACGTTCAAGAAGAAAGTGATCTGCCGCAAGCACTCCTATCACGGCGCCACCTTGGGGGCCCACAGTATTACCGGCAGGAACGATTTCAAGGACCTGCGTTGCAGCGGTTACGACACGATTCGGATCAACCCGCCATTCCCTGTCGTTCACGAAGGTCAGGCGTTGGAAATGCACAGCGTGGCGGATGTGGAGAATATTATTCTTCATTATGGTGCGGAGCAGATCGCTTGCATTATTTTCGAGCCGGTCAACCATTTGAAAGGGATGCGGCAAACTCCCCGCGAGTACTTGGTCGGTATTCGTGAACTGTGTGACCGTTACGATATTGTGATGATTACCGATGAAATCGTGACCGGCGCCTCTCGAACCGGAGAGTTCTTGAATACCCATCAGTTTGGGGTTTCTGCCGATATCGTCGCGCTCGGGAAAGGCATCAGCGGTGGTTATTACCCGGCATCCGCTATGGCGACATCCCATAAAATCGCCTCGGTGTTTGACAAGCCAGAACCGTGGATCCCGTTTTCCTATTCGCATACCTATGCAAGCAACCCGGTTTCGATTGCGGCCATCAATGCGTCGATGCGCGTGCTGGAACAGATAGAGGCCGCAGGGCAGCTACAAAAACTCATTACAAAGACTCAGGCGCTGTGTCAGGAAATCGCCGGGAATGAGCGGATCGCCCGAATTGAATCCCACGGCTTGCTGATCGGCATAACCCTGGACTCAAGCCTTGGGGAGCAGGCAGGCAAGAAATTGGGTGGGCTGTGCTTTGAAAGGAAGTTGATTATCCGAGGTGAGGAAGATTGGGCTTGCCTGGCGCCCGCCTACATCATGTCAGAAGAAACGCTAAGTGACGTGTTCGAGGTGTTGAATGAATCAATTAGTCAGTTATGACCTCGAGCCAGTTGCCAGCCTGTTGACGCCGTTATATGGCATTCGTCAAAGCCTGCATAAACGGAAGGCGTACCTGACGGCCGATGAGTATGTGCGTGCCAATGAGGAAATTGAAGTCGGTATTGCCGAGTCGTCGAAGTGCCAGACGATCAACGAACTGTCGGTAGCCATCGCCAGACAATTTACGCCGTTCTATTCAGACGTAAGGGTCTGCCTGGAGCGGATTCATGAAATTGCCGGTTACGGAACCCTGGCATCTTGCCTGTCGTCACTGAACATTGCCGAAGCACTGTTTGCATTGGAACTCTGCAATGCGGCAGGGGTGGCCAATCAGGATCTGGTGATTGGCAGGGGGCATATTGCGCCATTGTTTTATGCTTATCGTCATGTGCTCAACGGTATGCCTTTGGCTTTTTTGGCTGCGGTTCACGACAAGATTCCAGCTGTTGTCAATAAACACTACGGTTTTGCCTACAGCATGCGGCATAGCCTGGGCGAGGGCGTGGGCATTGCGTTGGGGCGGGCGAATACCAATCGTGATGCACGTGTTATCTGTGTGGCGGGTGACGGTGAGTTGAACGAAGGGGTGTCTTTCGAGGCGATTCGCCTGATTGGCGAACTTGAGGTCAAGAACCTGACGTTGATAGTGGACAACAATGGCAGAGGGATTGACCCACTTCCCGGGAAGTTGAGGCCGGAGTATTTGGCCGCCTACTTCTCTGATGTTTATGAAGTGGATGGACACGACACCCAGGCGATCAGTGAACACATTCGCCAGGCAGAGAAGGACCATCGCTCGGCCGCGATCATCTGTCATACCGAAAAAGGCGTTCACTCCTTCAAACGTGCCAGCCATCAGAGTTTGATGACGTCAACGGACGATCAGCAGAAGAATGATCTGAGGAAAGCTTCCAGTTGCAGTCGAACGGCCGACATTATCGAAGAAGTTCGCTCAGGGGCACCTGTCCATGTATTCACTGCGGATCTGGCCGCTCGGTTTGGCCTTAAGTCATTGTCCGGTTATTGCAACACCGGCCTGGCCGAGTCAGCGTTGCTGACTTGCGCGATGGGGTGCCCGGATGATGAACTGAAGTTTGTCCTGACCGATGACAAATATTACCTCAATGCGATAGATGTACTGCACTCTGCTTTGATTGCCTGTCGTAATTTGCATGTCATTGGCGCTCGGAAGAACGGTGTGTGGGGCGGCGCTACGTACGCCTCAACCGTATTCAGCTTGCTGACGGAAGAAACCGTATACGAACTGACAGACCCTCTCGATCTGTTGGCCTGTATTCATCGGCAGAAAGCACAGGGTGGAAACGGCCTGTACTTAATGTACGACCAGCCCATGGAAAGAGTGTGTGCCCTGAGAGAGAGGTACCGGAAGCTGTCTGAAGATATCTATATTTTTCAGCCCGAGTTTGCCGCCGGTTCATTGATAGTGTCATCGGAGTCGATGGCGTACGAAGCCTTTCAGGTCGCCACGACAAAAAGATGCACGCATATCCGGTTCCTGTCCGTTCGGCCGGATCTTGAGCTGGTTAAAGAGATGCTGAGCCAATGTGCCGAAATTATTGTCGTAGAACATAACAGTGGTCGCTTCAACCTGGCTGAATACATTGAGTCCAGGTTGCTGGTTCGAGTTCGCAAGGTTTCCGGTGATGCCTATGAGTGGCCAACAACCGAGACTTTCCAGGCAAATGTTGCACCTCGAGCACTGGGTGCATTGTTGGCTGATCCGCCGTACGCATTAGTTAATTAGACTTCACACGTTTAAATGCAGTTTCAACTACTTATTGGTTTTCTGAGCCCTGTATAGGGTTCGGCGGGCTTTCTATGGATTGAGGAGCAGTGGTTTATGACGCAGGGAAATAAAGCGCAAGGCAAGTTGTCCGGTAAAACCATGATCGTCGTGGGCGGTGCCAGAGGCATCGGCTCCGCGATTGTTGAAGTACTGGCCAAAGAAGGTGTTCATGTCTACATCTTTGATACCGACCGGACACCCAATGCAATCAACCACTATCAAACTCAGGATGTCAGTGGTTATCAGGCGGCTCGCACGCTGGCGGCGGATCTTGCGGAGCAAGGGCTTTCGGTAAAGGCCATTGCGGTCGACGCAACGTCTGAAGCCCAGGTCATAGAAGCCGTAGCGGGCGTTGTCCATGAGTCAGAGCACTTTTACGGCCTGGTCAACGCCATTGGCAGCAGCCACCTGATCAACACGGTTGAATCATCGCTGAGCGAGTTTGACGCGATCGTGCAAACCAACCTTACAGCACCTTACTTGACGTCGCGTGAAGCTGCCCGCGCACTGATCCAGAGAGGCAAGGGCGGCGCGATCCTGAACATCAGCTCCATTGCCGCAAAAGTCGCCTTTCCTGGAATATCTTCCTACTGCGCCGCGAAAGCCGGGTTGCAGGGCTTCTCTGGCGCCTTGGCGCTGGAGTTGGCCACTCACAATATCCGGGTCAACTGCGTTTGCCCCGGCATCGTCAAAACCAATATGTGGAAGTACCTGGAGAACCGCCTCATCGAGCCCAACGAGTCTCTGGATGACTTGTGGGCTCGCATGGAGGGCCTGATCCCGTTGGGTCGTACACAGATCCCGGAAAACATTGCCCGGTTCTGTCTGGCGGTGCTGGAGAACGAAGACATCACGGCTCAATCCCTGTCGGTCGATGGCGGAATGAACCTGTATGGATGACACCGTTGGCACTACGCCTCTTTTGCGCGAAGACCCGAACACCGTACTGAGGATCAGTGATCGTGTGTTCGCTGCCGAGCATTGCGCACAGGTGCGTTATGTAGCGCCGGTTCTGAAAATGCGAAGCGAACCCGGTAGCGATTCGTTCAATATTCCAGGGCTTCATACGGTGGACAGCTTGGGCACTTTGCTCACGTCGGTGACGGGAGAGTTTGCCCTTGGCGCTGACATCAAGTTATTCAGCCTGGCCAAGTTTGATGCTGCAGGGCTCTTTCTTGAAGTCGGGCTGCACAAGCTGAAGTTCGGTATTGAAGAGTACGGCAGCAACAAGAAGATCGTATCGGTGCATTCATCGCCCTACAGCGATGAAGTCAATGGCATCGAGGTAAACGATGAGCCGGTGCGGCTGTTCATTTCGCGAAGTGGGGATGTGTTCTCGTGTTATCTGAGTGGCTCTGAGGGTGCCGTGGTGTTTCATCGGGCGTTCTATGTGAGCAACTGCCCGGATGAAGTGCGCGTCGGGTTTAGTGTGCAGTCGCCCTTTTCCGAGGGAGCGGTCGGGGAGTTTTCCCGGATTGAAATATCCTCACAGTCCATGGGACTCATCAGAGAGTGAGCAGGTATGACGAGCAAAGACACCTGGTTGATAGTTTCTGATTTTGACGAGACGTTCATGCCGGTCTTGTCGTCTCGAGAGGCGGATGCCGGGATAGACAAACTGGAAAGCTGTTTGAATCAACTGAAACGCAAGCACCACCTGTTATTTGGCTGGGCCACGGGAAACAGTCAAGCGGTGGTCCTGGACAAGATGAAGAGATACCCCGAGTTTCCCTGGGACTTTGCACTGACCAGTCTGGGAACCGAGTTGTACTGGAATCACCCGGACCGTGTTCTGGAGGATGAGGGTTGGCCGTTACAAGGCGCAGGCACCTTTGCAGAGCGGGTCATAAGGCTGAGCACCCTGTTCGAGCAAGAGGGTATTGAGTTGACGTTGCAGTCGGAGGCTTTCCAGCAAAAACGCATTCGGGGTTATTACTTGAATGCCGATGGCAATGAAGCGATCGCCATCGAGCAGATCCATAGACTCTGTTTGCAGGTTGGTCTTGAGGCCTCGATTACCTACGCCAGTGCCGCCGCCGGCGACCCTGAGAATGTCTACGATGTAGCCATCATGCACCCGGGGTGCGGAAAGAAGCAGGGGGTCGATTTCATCGTCAAGAAACATGAGATTTCCCCCGCCAGGGTCATCTCGTTCGGGGACAGTTGTAATGATATCGAGATGTTGAAGGCCTGTTCACATGGTTACCTGGTGGGCAACGCTTCGCATGAGGCCAGGCTGGCGTTTGATCGTGTTGTTGAGGGTTTTTATTGTCATGGCATCGTTGATGGTCTTCAACGGCATTTTTGAAATGGGATATGCATCTACATGGACAGTACAGGGCACACGGAGCATCACAGTGATAAACAGATATTTGATATCTACTTCGGGTTTATCAATACCTACACCTTGTTTTTTGCGGATGAAGTAAAACTGTTTGATCTGCTTGAAGGCAAAGCGCTGAGGCTGGGTGAAATCGGCTCGGCATTGGAACTGGCACCTCGGGCCGCACAGGCGCTTGTGGCTATGTGCACCAGTCAGGGGCTGCTTGAGAAGAGTGGGGAGTGCTATGGCCTGACGTCTTTGGCGCAAGCGTTTCTGACTCGAAAGTCGGAGACCTCGTTCAGTGGGGTTCTGCAATCCGCACGCCACAAAGAAGATGCGTTCTCTTATGCATTCTTCAAAGAGTCGATGCTCAGTGGAGAGTCCGGGTTGTTCGGTGAGACGGATCTGTTTGAGAACAATGCGCAGGACCAGTTACACAGCGAAATTTTCACCAAGGCGATGCACAGTAAAAGCAAAGGACCGGCTCGGGCCTGGTCGGGTCGGATTGATCTGTCCGGGTATAGCTGTCTTCTGGATGTGGGCGGTGGTTCGGGTGTTCACTCTATTTGTGTGCTGGAGAAATGGCCTGAACTGAATGCCGTGATCTTTGATCTTCCCTATGTCTGCGATATTGCCGATACCTACGTCGAGCAGTACCGGATGGCGGGGCGCATCACAACCCATAAAGGAGACATCTGGGCGTCTGAGTATCCAGCCGCCGATGTGCATCTTTACAGTGATATCTTTCATGATTGGCCGCTGGACAAGTGTCTGTTTCTGGCCAAAAAGAGTTTTGATGCACTGCCCAGCGGCGGCCGTATCATTCTTCATGAGATGTTTTTTAATAAAGACAAGACCGGCCCACATAATGTCGCGGCTTATAACGCGAACATGTTGCTATGGACCCAGGGTCAGCAATTGTCAGAGACCGAGATAAGGGAGCTGCTGACGATCGCCGGTTTTCGCGATATTACAGTTTCCCGCACGCAATACGGTGACTGGAGCCTGGCAACCGGAATCAAGCATTAAGGTTGCTGACAACCAATGCCCTATGAGGGCGTTTTGATTGCACAGTGTGAACTCAAGGTCCGGCGCATTCGCCCCGGACTTCACTTGTGTCTTCTTGCGGGAGATTAAAGTGATCCCAGTACGTTACCGTATTCTTTGTATTTACTCCGGCATGCTGGCGTTGACCCAGTATGAATGGATGCGCTTTGCGCCTATCACGGATCAGGTGTCCACCCAGTACGGTATTACTTATGGGGAAGTCGGTTCACTGTCTTTGGCGGTGACGGCACTTGCATTACCGCTGGCACTTCCCAGCGGTGGCCTGATTGACCGGATATCGGTGCAAACAGCCTTGCGTATCACCGCCATTGCCATGTTGTTGGCGGCATTGATCCGGGTGTTACAACCCCATTATGAATACCTGCTTGCCGGCCAACTGTTATTCGGGTTTGTTCAACCCTTGACCATGTCGCTGCTCGTCAAGTTGATGATCACCTGGTTTTCTGAAGACGAACATGTGCGGGTCACGACGCTGTTCAGTATGGTGATTTTCCTGGGTATAGGCTCCGCGTTCATGATTGTCCCGTTGACGGAGGAGGGGAACGTCAGCAGTTCGTTGTTGATTGACGTCGCGATCCTGGGGCTGATTGCGCTCTTGACCTTCATTTATGTCCCGCGAGATGGCCCTCTTGTGCAAACAACGTCCGCCCCGACCAAGTCCGGCGGCCGTTTACTGGCGGAGGGTATCGATTTATTGCGCACGGCTCCGTTCACGGCTGTTTTGCTGATGATTTTTTTAACCAACGGCTATTTCTCCGCCATTACGACATGGCTGGAGCCGATCCTGTTGCGTCAGGGGATCGATGCCCAGGTTTCAGGATTTATCGTTGTTCTGATGTTGGCCGGTGGTATCGCGGGTATGACGTTCATGCCTTTACTGGTGCGCAGCGGTGCAAGCGTGGGGGGCATTCTGTCCGGGGTTTCATTGTTGGCAGGGGGCGGCACGGTACTGCTTTTTACCTCGGGTTCCCCTTGGATATTGAGCCTGGCAGGGATCGTGATCGGTGCCGCGCTGTTATCTCCGCTGCCTCTTCTGCTGCAACTGATAGCCGACACTGCCGGACTCTCCAGGTCTGGGACGGCGACCTCAATTTTCTGGTTAGTCGGCAATATTGGCGCCACGATAATGATCGCGACGTTGGGGGTTATTGCCGACCACGGTGACTGGGGAATGGCAGCGGTATTGCTGTGTCTGGTTCTGGTCGTCCAGATAACGATTTCTCTCATGGGCTTTCGAATGGTCGGCGCTCGCACCACCTGACTTCATACGGTTCTGTGTAGATATCCGTTGCTGCGGTCATGGCCGCTTAGGGTTTTTCGCTCTTACAGCGACTTACTTTGGAAAAGCCGGAATGCTGGCCCAGCCCAAAGTAAGCAAAGGGCTCCTGCCCCCGCATCCGGCGCCTCGCCTAGGCTCGGCGTTCCCTCACTTCGGCCTTCTGGAGAGGGCAGGAAGATCAAGATCAAAAGCCAAAGCAAAACCGAGCGCGTTTTACGCGCTTTCGTAGGAGCCGGCTTGCCGGCGAATTGGCCCGTAAGCCATACCTCAGCCCTTGCTGACGCCTGCGCTCGGCTTCCTGAATAGCCAGGAAAATCAAAAGCCAAAGCAAAGCCATGCGCGTTTTACGCGCTTGCTGAGTTCAATGGCGTGCAGGCCTCTTGCTCTGTTCGCCACTGAATCACCTCCAGCACCGCGCAACCCTCCCGGGTGAGCAGATGCACCCCTCGGGTGACCCGCGTCAGATCGCAGTCGGCAATGTCTTTCAGGTTAAGCGTGGACAGCGTGTCCATCAGATCCCGCACCACGGTGAAACGATGGGCCGCACTGCTGGCCAGATCGCTCAGGGAGGCTTGGGTGTCGAGGTAGAAAACGGCTTGGTTGGCGTCGTGGGTGTCGACGGGGGAGAAGCGGGAAATCGATTGATCGTCCATGGTCGTTACTCGTTGTAGAGCTTCCACCGTTTGCGGCCAAGCAAATTGAGGGTGGCAGCTGTGCGAGGGTTGGCCGACCGGTTACAACGACACCGGCACACCCGAAGGTGTCCCGCACACAGCCGCCATAACACAGAATCGCAGGCACAAAAAAAGCGTCTGCAATGGTGTTTTGGACGCTGATGCGTCGTTGTAATTCGACCGGCCAAGGTCGTTCGCGGATTTTGCCGCGAGGGGCGAACTATAGGGGCCACGCTTGAACGGTGCAACTGTGTATTGGAGGCGATGTTTGAGTGGTTGTGTCATGGCGATTATCAATCGTCCCGCATCTAATTGTCCGCTTTGGGTTGAAAACTCAAAGCGGCCAATTATAAGCGGAAATTTTAGATGAGGCTAAATTTTGGTGTTTTCAAAAAAGTCTTAATTTTGTTTGGGGGCGAAAGTTACTCACTCAATGCGCTCACAGTGGTTTAGATGGTCTTGGATAATATTTATTGCTGGCCAAGAATATCATTTATCTCTTTAAGGCAAACTTTAGGCATCTTTAGGTTGGAGATATTTACTTTTGAAAGTATAAGGAGGTAGTCTTCAATTTCTTCGGTTTCGCCCCAGTTGACAGAGTTTTTCAAACGCAATGCTGTGAACCTTGAAAAGCCTAGCGACATAAGGCTTAGTTCGATAGGGGAACATGAGCCAAATTCGAGAAATGTATGGTATGGAGCTTGTTTTGCATCGTTTTCATTAAAGCCTTTCTCAATCAGGCAGTATTTTATTATGTCTTCAAAGGCGCTAAAATATTTTACAAGTTTAAATCTTACTTCTGTTTCAATTAGCTTTAGTAGTCCTCTTATTATTGCTGATGTGTTTGCTGACTCATCATCTTTTTTTACGTAGTTGACGCGCTCCCTTATGAGGGTGGATATGGCTGTTCCTGTTGCCCATTGGTGAGATATATAAACTATGGAGTTTCTAAACTTCTGGTTCTCAGCCCATCCGAAGATTTCGGATATAATAGTTATGGCGTTGCTCATTCTTTCATATCCTCCTTTTAGAAAGGGGTTTATTAAAGAAAATTCGTCCGTGTAAACTGCGCTGAAAAGTTTATCATATAGACTTTGTAGATGGTCAGGTCTTAAGCTGCTATGTGAGTCTAGTATTTCTTGGGGCAGAGTTATAGATACATTGCGTACGTGTTCTAGATTTTTTGCTAGGGTTTCAGTGTTGTCTTTTGTTTCGTATTTTGAAACTACTTCTTCCTCTCCGAGCATCTTGAACTCTTGGTAAAGTCGACTAAAACCGGCTTCGGCGAGGTTTTTATATTCTTCTGCGATATTTCCTGAAATTAGCTCTTCAATAATCGTTCCGCCATCATCCATTAACTTGGACATTGAAGATTTAATTTCCTGTAGTTTTTCACCAGTGTAAGATTCTTCGGTCCATTCACTCGGTCGTATACACCAAATATTTCCATGGAATTCTTGTAGGAGCCTACCTGCCCTGCCAGATAAATTGAGAAAGTCTGATCTTGACATTGGGTTATTTCCACTGTGTGGATTCTCAATTACTATGTGTTTTGCTGGTAGGTTGACTCCTTGAAGCAGTGTGCTAGTGCAGCATAGGAAACGTATTTCCATAGATTTAAATAGTTCTTCGACACCTGATCTAACAATTGAAGGCATATCGCCATAGTGTACGGCAACGCCATGCTCTAAAGTTTTTGCCAAAGGGTATTCTTCATGTACCTCGGTGCGTATGAAGTTAATAAAATCCTTTACTTCATCCGAAGCAATATAGTCTCTATTTATTTCGAGCAGCTCTTTCGCAACGGTCTCGGCATCGCCGGGACCATTAGCAAAGATAATAGTGGATTCGGTGTTTGAGGTTATTTCATTTGCTAATCTTGCTCTTTGCTCGGATTTGGAACCTCTAAATCTGAAGCTTATAGGTGTTATCCCTAAATCAATGGTTCTATTTGCAGCCAGTAATGATGTGCTGATTTTGCTTGGCTGGTTTTTTACTTCGGATATTAATAGTAGGTTTTGAGATACGGGGGATATGGTTTCTGTAAAGAAAAATCCTTCGTCTTGCCTTCCGAATAAGCTCAAGAAGTAGCCGGGATTACTTACAAGAGGGCTCGCAAATAGAACTGATGCGCTAGGGTGTAGACTTAATGCAAGGTCGACGGCGCTCTGCAGTACTATTCCTCTATTGCCTTTTTGGATTTCGTGGGCTTCGTCAATGAATATTGAAGTTATTTTTTTTGTATTATTTTCAGGCTTAAGAAGACTAAGTAGCCGCTCAGGGGTTAGAACATAAATAATATTTTTTATTTGAGCGTTGTCTTTCGTAGGGAATGGAGCGGTTCTTACGATTGCACCGGTAATTTCTCTGGTTTTTATTGTCTTTCTTATTCGGGCTGAGACCTCGGAAATTAATGCTCTGGTGGGAACTATATATACTATGTTCTGCTCTTTTCCGGATTCGAGGCGCCTAATTAAGTCTAGGTTGAGTATGAAGGACTTTCCTGCTGAGGTTGGGGCTGAAATACTCAGAGACTTCTGTTTTTCAAGGTTTGTATAGAATCTATGTTGGAAGTCGGTTAGAGTTATGCCTTCCTCAGTCGTGTTCTCAATCTCTCTTGCTAGTCTCTCTAGTGAAAGAGTTATCGCTGGTGAAAAGCTATCAAGTACTTTGTAACGTTTTCTCAGAAGCTCTCGTCCAGGGAAATTTCCAATTCTCGAGAGGATAATATCCGCGGCTTTAGCTATGTCTTCTTTGTTATCTGAATCGCACTCTATCAATCTGCTAATGATTTCATATGCAAGTGATAGTTCATCGGGTATGTCGGATATGGATAAAATTGATGCGATACCAATAAGTCTTTTGGACTCAATGGAGGATATTTTCTTTGGCTCTGTATGGGCGGGGAGCAAGTGCAAAGTGCTATAGATGAAAAGTTTGTTGATGTCATTCTGAAAGTCTTCTGTATTAATATCCATATCAATCTAAGGCTTCGTTGAATTCGTTTCTGAAATTTTGCACTGAAGGGAAAGGAATAAAAAAAACCTCTAGGCAAAGATGCTTTCTTGAGAAATTTTCTAGCTTCCTATCTAGTTGTGTTGCAATTATTGGGGTCTCGAGAATTAGTCTTTCTTTAAACTCCTGAGCGAGTTCTCTACTGCTTTTGTTGTTCTTGTTGTCATAAGCGTCCCAGTTGTACCCAATTAGACAGGCATGATTTATTCGAGCCCCAGGTCCAGGTTCACCCAGTTTTATATGTTCGGTGACAGCTTTTTGAACCTCTGGCTCAGCATATTTGAAATGCTTGGTTATCATTGTAAATTCGTGCTTATAGATTTCATCTAAATGAAAGCTTTCGATGCTTTTCAATGCAGATATAATCGCGTCATCTATCTTTTGGTATAACTTTGATTCGCCAAAATAAAAGTCTACGATTTCATCCTCTTCATTCCATCTTGCATGGATGCCGTCGGACCCATTTGCCTCAAGCTTTCTGTTGGTTTTTAGCTCCATTTTAGAGACTATTTGTGGGGCCTGTATTATTGACTCCATTAGAAAGAATAACAGTGCTTCTCCGGCTTCACCTGTTTTGTCTGGACTATCATCTGTGATGTCCGGGTGACGAAACAGTTTGCGTGCTTCCTTTATTAATTGTGCAGACTCTTTTGCAGTGATGGCTGAAGGCCTGTTTTTAGCGGCAATGCAATAGTGAATGATGTATTGATATAAAAGCTCCGCGAGAGCTTTGGACATTGGTCGACCGTTGCCATCAAATTTTAAATGATGAAATCTAAGTTTTGCATTTAAGCCTTTAATGGTCTGTGTATGCTCAACGGAGTCTAGGCAGTGCTTGTAGTCTTCAATGTCAACGGCGATAAATTTATTTATATCTTTTAGATTGACCATTCCTTGTCTCTCATTTGGTGCTTCTGTCGTCGAGCTATTTTTTGTAATGACGGATTAGTTTACTAGGTATCTTAGCGGACATATCGAATCATCGTTTATGAATGATGTCATGGTGGCATCATTCTTTGCTTCAAGTAAATCCCCATTTTTTCAGTGACGGAGCAATCCTTTTGCTTTCGGTATTGCGGTGGCGAGCTTACTTTTGGCGTTCGCGGATGCCCGGGCTAATGGATGGGATAAAGGTTGGTGTCGATTGTGCTTTGAATCGGATAGATAGGCATTCTTGAGATTGCTGCGCTCGCTTTGTCGTCGTTCGCAGCCTTCGGCAGCGTCTACAGGTGAGGGGGCTTTGTTTTTAGGGTGGTCGGGAGGCCACTGTCTTGCTTTGGCCTTTGATCTGCCTGCCCCTTTAGACACGATGGCCGAACGCAGGCATTGAGCCGTGGGTAACCCGGCAGGACGCCGGGTTAGCCGCCCCAGGCCATGGATGGCCTGTGGCGGCGGCCCACGGATCAATGCCGGAGTGAGGGCATGCCGAGCCTAGGCGAGGCACCGAGTGGAGGGGCAGGAGCCCTTTGGTTACTTTGGGGCTTTTCCAAAGTGAGTCGCTGTAAGAGCGAAACCATAAGTGGCCGTGACCGCAGCAACGGATATGTACACCTATAAAGATCGCAACCTCAGGTTTTACGACCGCTGCGCGGCCGAGCGGGAGCAAGTTCCCTCGCCACAGTAAGCTCGCTGAGGTCCTGGCTTACTGTGGAACTCCAACCAGACTCATTGCAGGGCGCCGCCACATCCGCAACAACGAATCTGCCCTCCAATCTCAATGCACAATCTGCGCAAGAAACGCCTTAGCCCTCTCACTCTTCGGCGCTCCAAAAAACGCCTCCGGCGGTGCATCCTCCACAATCCGCCCCCCATCCAAAAACAACACCCGCTCCGCCACCTGCCGCGCAAACCCCATCTCATGGGTCACGCACAACATGGTCATCCCACTCCCGGCGAGTTTCACCATCACATCCAACACCTCACTCACCATCTCCGGGTCCAGCGCCGAGGTCGGTTCATCAAACAACATAATCTTCGGCTCCATGCACAACGCCCGGGCAATCGCCACGCGCTGTTGCTGCCCACCTGAAAGCTGGCTCGGGTATTTATCCGCCTGATTCTCAATCCCCACCTTGGCCAGAAACCCTCGCGCCAACTCTTCAGCCTTTTTCCGCGATAACCCGCGCACGGTCATCGGTGCCAGGGTGCAGTTGTCCAGCACGCTCATGTGCGGGAACAGGTTGAAGTGCTGGAACACCATGCCCACCTGGCTGCGCACCTGGGCGGCTTCGCGGGTGTTTTGCGAGAGGTCGGTGCGGTCCACCAGGATGCGGCCTTTTTCGGCGATTTCCAGGCGGTTGATGCAACGGATCAGGGTCGATTTGCCCGAGCCGGAAGGCCCGCAAAGGACGATGCGTTCGCCCTGGCGCACTTTGAGGTCGATGTCGTGCAGTACATGGAAAGCACCGTAGAACTTGTTCACCCCGGCAATATCGATCACCACTTCACGCGGGTCGGCAGTGGGCTGGGCGGGCGCTTGGAGGGCGGCGGGAAGCGGGGCGGTCTGGGTCTGCATGGCGGTTCTCCGTCGGTCAGTTGAAGCGCTCGGCGCGGTAGGGGGTGGGGTCGGTGAAGGGCGTTTCGCCGGTGACCATTTGCGCAAGCAGGTGGCCGCTCACCGGGCCCAGAGTCAGGCCGTGGTGGGCGTGGCCGAAGTTGAACCACAGGCCGGGGTGGCGCGGGGCGGGGCCGATCACCGGGCACATGTCCGGCAGGCACGGGCGGCGGCCCAGCCAGGGTTCGGCGTCGAGGCGTTCGCCCAGGGGGTAGAAGTTTCGGGCCAGGGCTTCGCAGCGGCGCAGTTGGATTTCGTTGATCGGGTCTTCACAGTCGGCGAATTCGATGCCGGTGGTCAGGCGGATGCCGCCCACCATCGGTGCCAGGACGTAGCCACCCACCGGGTCGAGGATCGGGTGCTGCAGGCGGGTGCCGGGCACGGCGGCGTAGTGCATGTGGTAGCCGCGCTTGATCGCCAGGGGAATGCGGTAGCCCAGGGGCTCGAAGATGCCGCTGGCTTGCGGGCCCAGGGCCACCACCACTTCCTGGGCGGTGATCGGGCCGAGTTCGCTCTGCACCTGCCAGCCGCCTTCGATCTGGGTCAGGGTCAGGGCATCACCTATGACGAATTGGCCGCCGCGCTGCTTGAACAGTTCGGCGTAGCCGCGGGTCAGGCCGCCGGGGTCGCTCACGGTCTTGGGGTCGAGCCAGTGCAGGCCGCCCACTATGTCGGGGTGCAGGCCGGGTTCCAGGGCCAGCAGTTCGGCGCGGTCCAGTACCCGGTAGTTGAGTTCGTAGTCGCGCAGGTCGGCGGCGGCGCGCTGGGCGAAGTCGAAGGCCTGCTGGTCGTTGAAGGCTTCGAGCCAGCCGCCGTCGGCGATCAGTTCCAGCATGTTGGCCGGGCGGGCCAGGGCCAGGTGTTCGGTGACGCAGCGTTCGATCAGCGGCAGCATGGCGCGGGTGGCGGCGGCCAGGCCCTTGGGCGAGGAGTGGCGCCAGTATTGCAGCAGCCAGGGGCCGGCCTTGGGCAGGTGGCGCAGGCTGTAGCGCACGTCCGATTGCTGGTTGAGGCCGTAGCGCACCAGCTTGGTCACTTCCCGGGGGAAGGCGTAGGGAATCACGCTGGCGCGTTCGATCAGCCCGGCGTTGCCGTGGCTGGTGCCGTTGCCCGGGGGCTGGCGGTCCAGTAGCACTACTTGGCGGCCGCGGGCCTGCAGGTGCAGGGCGCTGCTGACGCCGACGATTCCGGCGCCCAGAACGAGGGTTTGGCAATGCATGTTTCAGTCCTTATGACAGGGGCCGCGCGGCGGCCCGCTAAAGGGTTCAGTTCAGGTGCCGGCCCAGGCGGCCTTCCAGGTATTTGAGGCTGCGCCGTACCACTTCGACGATGATCAGGTAGAGCACCGCGGCCCACAGGTAGATCTGGAAATCGAAGCTGCGGGAGAAGGCCAGTTTGGTCACCCCCATCAGGTCGTAGATGGTCACCAGGGAGGCGATGGCGCTGGCCTTGATCATCAAAATCAGCTCGTTGCCCAGAGGCCCGATGGCGATCAGCAGCGACTGCGGCAGTATCACTTTGCGAAACGCGGTCCAGCGCGACAGGCTCAGGGCCTTGCAGGCTTCGCGCTGGCCCTGGGCTACCGCCAGCAGGCTGCCGCGCAGGATCTCCGCCTGGTAGGCGGCGGTGTTCAGGGTGAAGGCCAGCAGGGTGCAGAACCAGGCATCGCGGAAGAACCACCACAGGCCCACGTCCTGCCAGAAGCCTTTGAACGAGCCCAGGCCGTAATACAGCATGAACAGCTGGGCCAGCAGCGGCGAGCCGCGGAAGAAGTACACGTAGGCCCCGGTGAAGCGCCGCAGGAAACGATTGCTGGACAGCCGCCCGAGGGCGATCAGCAGGCCGAGCACGGCGCCCAGGCTGAAGGAAATCGCCACCAGCTTGGCGGTCACCAGCAGGCCGTCGATAAAGCGCGGGCCGTAGCGTTCCAGCAGTTCCTGGTTGAGGAACAGGTTCAGCAGGTCATCCAGGTTCATGGCTGCAGGCTCCGGTGCGCACGGTTGAAGCGCCGTTCGAGAAAGCTGAACAGGTGCCCCGACAGCGCCGAGAAGAACAGGTAGCCAAAGCAGGCCACGCTGTAGAACAGCATGGGTTCCTTGGTCACGCTGACCGCGAGGTTGGTCTGGCGCATCAGGTCCACCAGGGAAATGGTCGACACCAGGGAGGTGTCCTTGAGCAGCGACAGCCAGTTGTTGGAAAGCCCCGGCAGGGCGATGCGGGTCAGTTGTGGCAGCAGCACCCGGCTGAAGGTGGTGCGCCGCGACAGGCTCAGGGCGCTGGCGGCTTCGTACTGGCCCTTGGGCAGGGTCTTGAACGCGGCCAGCCAGATCTCGCTGGAGAAGGCGGCGAACACCAGGCTGAAGGCGATCATCGCGGCGACGAAGGTGTTGATCGCCACTTCACCCGGGTAGCCCAGGGCACCGAGGATTTTTTGCGCGGCAATCTGGCAGCCGTAGTAGATGATCAACAGCGTCAACAGCTCTGGCAGGCCGCGAAACACCGTGGAAAAGGTCGTGGCCCAGGCCCGCGCCCAGCGGTTTTTCGAGCGTGCGGCCAGGGCTACCAGCAAGCCCAGGGGCAGGCCGATGGGCACGCAGGCCAGGGCCAGGGCGATGGTCACCAGGGCCCCGGCAAGCAGGGCCGAGCCCCAGCCGCCGCTGGCAAAGGACAGGAGTGACAGCTGTTCGAACATGCGCGAACCCTCTGGAAAAATGAACCGTGCAGGGCGCCGCCGCGCTCAAGGGAACGCGGGGCTTAGGCAGCGGCAAAGGCGGGCGGTCAGTAGATGTCGAAGGCGAAGTAGCGGCTGGAGATCTGCTTGTAGGTGCCGTCGGCGACGATCGCGTCCAGGGCCTTGTTCAGGCGCTCGCGCAGGGCGTTGTCTTCCTTGCGCACGGCGATCGAGGCGTCGGCGGTGGTGCCGTTGACGTCACCGATGATCTTGCAGCAGTCCTTGCCGGCGCTTTCGGCCCAGGCCAGCAGCGGGAACTTGTCGGCAATCACCCCGTCCACGCGCCCGGCCGCCAGGTCGCTGTTGGCTTCGTCGAGGGTCGGGTAGAACTTCACGTCGGCGCCGGCCGGGCCGTAGTGGTCCTCGGCGTAGATGGCCTGGGTCGAGGAGGCCTGGGCGCCCACGGTGCGGCCCTTGAAGTTGGTCTGGGCATCGCTGATGTCCGAGTCCTTGGCCACCGCCACCGACAGCGGGGTGCGGTAGTAGTGGTTGCTGAAGGCGATCTTTTTCTTGCGCTCGTCGGTGGCGATCATCGAGGCCACCACGGCGTCGTATTTCTTCGCCAGCAGCGCCGGGATGATGCCTTCCCAGTCCTGGGCGACGATCTGGCATTCGACCTGCATCTGCTTGCACAGGGCGTTGGCGATGTCCACGTCGAAGCCGTGCAGTTGGTTGTTGGAGTCCACGTAGTTGAAGGGCGGGTAGGCGCCTTCGGTGGCGATCTTCAGGGTTTCAGCCTGGGCTGTGGAAGCGCCGATGACCAGGGCGCAGGCGCCGGCGAAGCGAAGGACGTTGTTCATGGAGCACCTCGGTTATTTATTGTTTTGCGCGGGTGGACGATGTGTAGCCAACAAATTCGTTATGCAGGGCGGCGGTGGCTTCCAGGCGTTTTTCCACCTCGGGGCCCAGGTGCTTGCACACCTCGTTGATCAAGAGGTGAACCAGCGACAGCATGGCCGCGGTGGATTCCCAAAACAGGTTGAACTCGGTGGGCACGCGGAACACCTCGTCGGCGTTCTGCTCGGCCCAGTCGCAGAAGGTGTCGGTCACCAGGGTCACTGGAATCCCCGCCTCGCGGGCCTTGTGGCACAGGGTCAGGGCGTGGCGCGAATAGCGCCGGGCCTCGAACACCACCAGGGCGCAGTCTTCGGCGGGGCTCAGCAGCACGTCGGCGAAATGCCCGGCGGAGCCGTCCACCAGGTGCACGCCGTCGCGCAGGTATTGCAGCAGGTGGACCATGGAGGCGGCGATGCCGCGCTCGGTCTGGAACCCCGCCACGTACACCCGGCGCCGGCTGGCCAGGCGCTGGACCACGGTCTGCCAGGCCGGGGTCAGGCTGTATTCGTAGACCTTGACCAGCGCCGCCACTTCCAGCTCGAAGCTGCGGGGCAGGCCCTGGGCCGCCGGGTTGGGCTGCTGGCGAAATTCCTGCAGGCGGTCGCCCACCAGCCACGGGCCTTCGCCGAGGTCGTTCTTCAGGTCGTTTTTCAAATCCTTGAAATGGCTGTAGCCGATGGCGCGGCAGAACCGGCCGACGCTGGACTCGCTGACGCCGAGTTTTTCAGCGATGTCGGCGGCGGTCTGGAAGGGCAGCTCATAGAGGTTGGCCAGCATGTAGCTGGCAATCGCCCGGCCCGACGCGGTGGCGCTGGACAGGCTGCTTTCAAGGCGTTGTTTGATGGATTGGCTCATGGGTTTTCATTGTTATTGGCCGTTGACAATGGAAAATGAATGTTTTCTGTCATTAAGTCAATATTTGACAGTTAACTGGCGTGACGCGATAGTCAGGCACCTTCCAATAACAATTCCAATGGAGCTGCAATGACCGACGCGACCCACGCGACTCTGGCGCAGGCTGATGTCGAGTACCTCGACCTGCCTGCCTTGACCGACTTGCTGCAACGGATTTTTCTTCGCCACGGCACCTCTGCCGAGGTGGCCCGGGTGCTGGCCGACAACTGCGCCCGGGCCCAGCGCGATGGTTCCCACAGCCACGGGGTGTTTCGCATTCCCGGCTACCTGTCGTCCCTGGCCAGCGGCTGGGTGAATGGGCAGGCGCTGCCGCAAGTGGAAGATGTGGCCCCCGGCGTGGTGGCGGTGGATGCTGCAGGCGGTTTTGCCCAGCCGGCCCTGGCGGCGGCCCGCGAGCTGCTGCTGAGCAAGGCCCGCAGCGCCGGGATCGCGGTGTTGGCGATTCGCAATTCCCATCACTTCGCGGCGCTGTGGCCGGATGTCGAGCCCTTCGCCGAAGAAGGCCTGGTGGCCCTGAGCCTGGTCAACAGCATGACCTGCGTGGTGCCCCACGGCGCCCAGCGTCCGCTGTTCGGCACCAACCCGATTGCCTTCGCCGCCCCCCGCGAGGGTGCCGAACCCATCGTCTTCGACCTGGCCACCAGCGCCATCGCCCACGGCGATGTGCAGATCGCCAAGCGCCAGGGCCAGCAGCTGCCGCCGGGCATGGGGGTGGATCGCGATGGCCAGCCCACTTGCGACCCGGCAGCGATTCTCGACGGCGGCGCCTTGCTGCCCTTTGGCGGGCACAAGGGCTCGGCGCTGTCGATGATGGTGGAGCTGCTGGCGGCGGCGCTCACTGGTGGCAACTTCTCCTTCGAATTCGACTGGTCACAACACCCGGGGGCGCAGACGCCCTGGACCGGGCAACTGCTGATCGTCATCGACCCCAGCCACCTGGGCGGCGGGCGTTTTGCCCAGCGCAGCGGCGAGCTGGTGCGGCAGATGCAGGCCGTGGGCCTGGAGCGCATGCCCGGCGACCGGCGCTACCGCACCCGGGCCAAATCGCTGGAGCACGGCATTCCCCTGGCCGTTGCCGAACTGGCGCGACTGCGCGCTTTGGCGGCCGAGGCTTAATGCCTTATCCCTTGGCACCGGGGTCGATAAACCCTTGGTGCTACTCCCGGTAGCGGGCCGGTCGTGGATCGGATTTGCCGCTCCCTGCCAGCCCCTCCAAAGCACCGTGAACTTGCCCCCAAGGCAGCCTATGGGCGGCCTTGGCGCGTTTCGATAATCGCCTCCGACATTTCGTCCCCCGTTTGCGGAGCGCGCCATGCATAACAATAAGAACTGCCAGTACCCTCTGATTCCGGCCCTGCTTGTCGGCCTGTCGACCCTTGGCCTGGGCTCTGTCGCCGAAGCCGAGATCATGCTGTACGACAAGGACCAGACCACCTTTTCCACCGACGGCTACATCAACGCCTTCTACGTCAACAGCAAGGTCGACCGCGCCGGCGACCAGTACGACCGCCGTCAGGCGCGGGTGAAGATGGGCTTTCTGCCCAACTACCTGGGTTTCAACATGGGCAAGCAGGTGGACGACCTCAAGCTCGGCGCCCGGGCCTCGTTCTGGGTGACCATCAACGACAGCGAGACCAACGGCACCGACACCGCCATCGACGTGCGCCAGTTCTACGGCACCGTGGCCAACCCGGAGTGGGGCGAGGTGCTGATCGGCAAGGACTTCGGCCTGTTCGCCCGTTCCAACATCCTGCTCGATGAAATGCTCGCCGGGTACGGCCAGGTCAGCGACAGCCTGGGGCTGGTGGACGGCGGCGGGGTGTCGTTCGGCAACATCGGCAGCGGTTACCCCTATCCCTTTCCTTCGTCGCAGATCACTTACCGCAGCCCGGTGATGGACGGCCTGCGGGTGGCGGTGGGCATCCTCGACCCGGTGGACACCAACGACAGCAGCGCCCTGGGCAAGGCCTACCAGAAGAACCCGCGCACCGAGAGCGAGGTCACCTACCAGTTCGACCTGGGCGGGGCCAAGTTCTACAGCTGGCTCAACGGCAGCTACCAGACCTCCGACAACACCGACCCCAACGTGCAATCGGTGACTTCCAAGGGCCTGGGCTACGGCCTGCAGGCCAAGATGGGCGGGTTGTCCCTGACCGGTTCCGGGTTCCAGGCCAAGGGCATCAACCCGTTCTTCACCAACAACGCCGGCGAAGCCACGCTGCGCAACGTGGACAGCAAGGGCTACCTGCTGCAGGGCTCGTACAAGCTGGGCAAGAACCGCCTGGCGCTGTCCTACGGCAAGACGAAGGACGACGGCAACGGCGTGGTCGGCAGCGGCGCCGACTACCAGACCCGGGGCGTGGCGCTGTTCCACGACATCAACGACAACCTCAAGCTGGTGGCCGAGTACAACCAGTTCGAGATCGACGGCCACCACACCAGTGCCCAGAACGAAAACACCGACACCTTCGCCGTGGGTGCCGTACTGACCTGGTAACCCCCGCGCCGGCCCTGGCGTGCGCATCGCGCCCGGGCCGGCGCTCCGCATTCCCATTTCTCCCATATTTGCGCCTTCCCTTGTAGGAGCCGGCTTGCCGGCGAAGAGGCCCTCAAGCCTTGTACCAGCCCGGATGACGCCTTTCGCTCGCAAGCCAGCACCTACGCCCATGGAACCGGCTACCCGCTACCCAAGTAGCATTCGTGCCCCGGGGCCGGCTTCGTACACTCATTGCTCAGACAACCGGCGCCGGAGGCGACGATGCAGCAAGCCCAGAGCGAGGGCGTGGTCAGCGCCATGTCCCAGGCCGTCGATCCGCAGCAGGTGGCCCAGGACCTGGCCAGCCAGTTGCTGCATCCGCACCTGGGCTTCGTGCTGTTCTTCTGTTCCGCCGAATACCCCCTGCAAACCCTGGGCCCGGCCTTGCAGCAGAGCTTTGGCGGCATCCCCCTGGTGGGCTGCACCAGCGCCGGGGAAATCACCCCGCAGGGCTACGGGCGCAATTGCGTGACCGCCATCGGCTTCGATCACCGGCACTTTTCCATCGCCGCCGAACTGATCGACCAGATGGAGCACTTCAGCCTGATCGACGCCCAGCAGATGGTCGAACGCCTGGTGGGCCGCTGCCGCAGCAACACCCTGGCGCCGATCAAGGGCAACAGCTTCGCCCTGACCCTGCTGGACGGCCTGTCGAGCCGCGAAGAGATGGTGCTGGCCGCCCTCAGCGCGGCCCTGGGAGACATTCCGCATTTCGGCGGTTCGGCCGGCGACGACAACTACTTGACCCATACCCACGTCTACTTCGGTGGCGAATTTCACAGCGGCGCGGCGGTGGTGGTGCTGGTCAACACCTGGCTGGATTTCGAGGTGTTCACCACCCACCACATCCTGCCCCGGGAAGAAAAATTGGTGGTCACCGGCGCCGACAGCGCCTTGCGCCGGGTCTATGAATTGAACGCCGAGCCCGCCGCCGAAGAGTATGCGCGGTTGATCGGTGTGCCGCTTGCGCAGCTCGACCACCGGGTGTTTGCCGCCAACCCGCTGGCGGTGCGGATCAACCAGCACTACTACGTGCGCGCCGTGCAGCAGGTGCACCCGGACCTGAGCCTGAGTTTCTACTGCGCGGTGGAGAACGGCATCGTCCTCACCGCCATGACCCCCGGCCCTTTGCTGCCCAACCTGCAACAGCTGTTCGACGGCTTGCAGCAGCGCCTCGGCGGGTTGCTGCTGACCATTGGCTGCGACTGTTTTTTGCGCCGCCTGGAGCTGGAGGGGCAGGGCAGCCTGGAGCAGATCGGGGCCTTTTTGCGGGAACAGCGGGTGATGGGTTTCAACACCTACGGAGAACAGTTCAATGGCATGCACATCAACCAGACCTTCACTGGGGTCGCCATTGCCCGCAGTCGAACTCCGGCCCGCCGCTGAGCTGCAAGCGCAGCTCGACTGCCTGCAGCGCGAGAACCGCAAGCTGCGGCGGATCAACAGCGCGCTGATCGAACGGGTCGAATCCGGCATCACCCGCGGCAATGACCCCTATGCGGCGTTCCAGCATTCGGTGGTGCTGGCCGAGCAGGTGCGCGAACGCACCGACGCGCTGAACCAGGCCATGGCCGAGCTCAAGGCCGGCAACCATTTGCTCAGCGAGGCGCGGCTGCGGGCCGAGACGGCGCACCAGCACCTGATCGACGCCATCGAGAGCATTTCCGACGCCTTCGTGCTGTTCGACCAGGAGCAGCGCATCGTCCTGTTCAACAGCCGCTTCCGCGCCTTCTGGAGCCACAGCCGGGTGCGGATCATGGCCGGCATGCGCCTCTCGGAGGTGCGCAGGTTGCTGACCAGCACCGGGTTGTTCAGCGAAGAACCGCGCAGTGGCGGTGACGAGCAGTTGCTGTATCGCCTGCATAACGGCCGCTGGCTACAGGTCAGCGAGCGGCCGACCCGGGAAGGCGGGCGGGTGATCCTGTTCACCGACATCACCGAGGTCAAGCACAGCGAAACCCTGCGCCGGGAACAGGCGGTGGCGCAGAAGTCCCACCTGCTGCAACGGGCGGTGGACAACCTGTCCCAGGGCGTGGCCATGGTCAGCGCCGAGGGCACCCTGGAACTGTGGAACCGGCGCTTCCTGGAACTCAGCGGGTTGGCCCCGGTGGCCGCGCATCGCTTGTTTGCCGAGGTCATCGGCGACAGCGAACTGCGCCTGCTGAGCCCCGACAGCCGCGACGCCAACGGCCGGCCGATCCACGAATGCGAACAGCGCCTGAGCGATGGCCGGGTGCTGGAGATCCGCACCCATCCGTTGCCCACCGGCGGTTTCGTCAACACCTTCACCGACATCACCGAGCGCTACCAGCACGCCGAGGCCCTGAGCGAAAGCGAACGCTGGATCCGCCTGATCACCGACCATGTGCCGGCGCTGATCGCCTACCTCAATGCCGACCTGGTGTACGAGTTCACCAACAAGGTCTATGAGGAGTGGTACTGCTGGCCCCGGGGCGTGATGCTCGGCCAGAGCCTGCGCGAGGTGCACAGCGAGCAGCACTACCAGCGCCTGGAAAGCTATGTGGAGCGGGCCCTGGCCGGGGAGAGCGTGACCTTCGAATTCGCCGAGACCAACATCAACAATCAGGAGCGCTACATGCTGCGTTCCTACGTGCCCAACCGCCTGGCCAATGGCGAGGTGGTGGGGATCTTCGTGCTGATCCGCGACATCACCGAGCGCCGGCGCACCGCCGAGGCGCTGCATCAGGCCTACCAGAACCTGGAGCTGCGGGTGCGCGAACGCACCGCCGAGCTGACCACCCTCAACCAGCAACTGCTGCGCGAGATCGAAGAGCGCAGCCGGGTCGAATCACGCTTGCGCGAGGCCAAGGCCGAGGCCGAACGGGCCAACCTGTCGAAGACCAAGTTCCTCGCCGCGGTCAGCCATGACCTGCTGCAACCCCTGAACGCCGCGCGGCTGTTCACCAGCGCCTTGCTGGAGCGTCGCGATCCCCAGGCCAGCAGCGCCCTGGTGCGCAATGTCAGCAACTCCCTGGAAGACGTGGAAAACCTGCTGGGTACCCTGGTGGACATTTCCAAGCTCGATGCCGGGGTGATCAAGGCCGATATCGCGCCCTTTGCCTTGAGCGAACTGCTGGAAAACCTCGCCGCCGAGTACGCCCAGGTGGCCCGCAGCGAAGGCCTGGAACTGCACTTCGTGGCCTGCTCGGCGCTGGTGCGCAGCGACATCCAGCTGCTGGCGCGGATTCTGCGCAACCTGTTGAGCAACGCCATCCGCTACACCCGCCAGGGCCGGGTGGTGCTGGGCTGTCGGCGCCAGGGGCGCTGGCTGTCGATCGAAGTCTGGGACAGCGGCATGGGTATCGCCGCCGAACGCCTGGAGGAAATCTTCCAGGAGTTCAAGCGTGGCGAAGAACAGCGCCCGGACCAGGATCGCGGCCTGGGCCTGGGGCTGGCCATCGTCGAGAAGATTGCCGGGATTCTCGGGCACCGCATTGGCGTGCGCTCCTGGCCGGGGCGTGGTTCGGTGTTCAGCGTGCAGGTGCCGATCAGCGCCAGCGCGCCCTTGCCAGCGCCGCGCCCGGAGCTGGGCGATGCCCTGCTGGAGCGTTTGCAGGGGGCGCGGATCTGGGTGCTGGATAACGACGCGGCGATCTGCGCCGGCATGCGCACCTTGCTTGAAGGCTGGGGCTGCGAGGTGATCACCGCCTTGTCCGAAGAAGACCTGGCGCGCCAGGTGGACGACTACCGCGCCGAGGCCGACCTGCTGATTGCCGACTACCACCTGGACCAGCAACAGAACGGCATCGATGCGGTAGCGCGAATCAACGCCCGTCGCGCCCTGGCGATCCCGGCGATGATGATCACCGCCAACTACAGCAACGAGCTCAAACAGCAACTGCGCGAACTGGGCCACACCCTGATGCACAAACCGGTGCGCCCGATGAAACTCAAGACCGCCATCAGCCACCTGCTGAGCCCGGCCACCCCTACGCCCCATCACTGACTGCCAACCGTAGGCGCTGGCTTGCCAGCGAAGGGGCCCGCAAGACCGCCTTCGCTGGCAAGCCGGCTCCTACAGGGTCGGTGCACGATCAGCGCAATTCAACGGCGCAGGTAGGCGCCGAAATCGATGTCACCGGCACTGAGGATCGCTTGCACCCGGTTGTGCACGTTGAGCTTGCGCAAAATCGCCGAGACGTGGGCCTTCACCGTGGTTTCGGCAATGTCCAGGGTGTAGGCGATCTGCTTGTTGGATTCGCCCTTGGTCATGCGTTCCAGCACCAGGAGCTGTTTGCGGGTCAGGGCCTGCAGCAGTTCCGGGGGGAAGCTCGGGGTCTCGCTGCTGCGCCGCCCCGGCTGGCTTTTCTGGGTGCGGATGATGTCCGGCGGCAGGTACACGTTGCCGTTGAGGATCTGTTCGATGGCCTCCGTCATCTGCGAGCGCGCCGAGGACTTGGTGATGAAGCCGACGGCGCCGTAGGTGATGGCCTGGAGCACGATCTGCTTGTCCTGCTCGGCGGAAACGATCACCACCGGAATGGTCGGCGCTTCGTTGCGCAGGGTGATCAGGCCGTTGAGGCCGTGCATGCCGGGCATGTTCAGGTCCAGCAGGATCAGGTCGAGGTCGTCGTGTTCCTGGGTCAGGGCCAGGGCGCTGTCCAGGTCGGCGGTTTCCATCACCTCGCTGCCGGGAAATCCGTCGCTGATGACGTTGTGGATGGCTTCGCGAAACAGTGGGTGATCGTCGGCTATCAGAATTTTATACATGGCCTTTCACCTCGTTATTGTGGTTATGGGGGCGGCAACGCCGTGCTACGACGCTCAGGGAAAGGGTAGCGGCCGGGCCGCCTCCACGGGCAGGCCGGCGGCCTCCCAGGCATCCAGGCCGTCGCGGTACCAGTAGATGTTCTTATAGCCCAGGGCTGCCGCGCGTTTTACCGCGTTCCAGCTCAGCCAGCAATCGGCACGGCAATAGAACACCAGGGCGCGCTGCGGGTCGGCGTGGCTCAGCCGTTGCAGGTTGCCGGCGAAATAGGCCTGCCACTCGGGGCTCAGTTCGCCGTCGCCGGTGTTGGCCAGCCAGTGGCTGCCGGGGAGGTTGGCGTGGGGCTCGCTGTCGATGAAGCGGCCCTGCAGCCATTGCCGGCGGTAGACGTCGATCAGCAGGGGCGCCGGTTGCGCCTTGAGCAGCTCTTGCAGGCCCGGGGTGTCGATGATCCGGCCCTGGTCGATCTGCAGCGGGGTCGGGCTGCGGTATAGGCTGGTGCGATAGCCATCGGCGGAAAACAGCGGGGCAGTGGCATGGGCGGCGCCCAGCGCCAGGCTCAGGGTTAGCGCGGCCAGGGTCTCTAAGGCACGGGGCATAAGGCTTTTATCCTTTTTGTTATAGGCCCATTACATGCCAGGGCAGGGCCTTTTGTGAATGCGACCATCGACAGCAAAAGCAGTACCAAAGTCGTAGATTGCCCATCGGCAGCGCTGTGTAGGAGCCGGCTTGCCGGCGAAAGGGGCCTGGGGTCTGGCGTTGGGATTGCGGGCCTCTTCGCTGGCAAGCCAGCTCCTACGGGGGGGAGGTGGGTGTGAGGGGTGTGGCTCAGGTGCTTTTGCGCAGGGCGGCGTGCTGCGGGTTGAAGGTCAGCACCGCCAGCAGGGAGAACACCAGGGTCAGCCCCAGGCACACCGCCAGGGCCAGGAGGTTGAAGCGTTCATACAACGCAAAGCGCACCAGCTCCACGGCGTGGGTGAAGGGGTTGAGGACGCACAGCCAGTACAGCCAGGGGCTGGCTTCGAGCATCTTCCACAGCGGGTACAGCGCCGAGGACAGGAAGAGCAGCGGGAAGATCACGAAGTTCATCACCCCGGCAAAGTTCTCCAGCTGGCGGATGGCGTTGGACAGCAGCAGCCCCAGGGCGCTGAGCATCAGGGCCACCAGCAGCAGGGCCGGCAGAGCGGCCAGCAGGCCCATGGCTGGCGGCTGCACGCCATACAGCCAGGCCACGGCGAGGAAGGCGTAGACCTGCAGCAGCGAGATCAGCGAGGTGGCCAGCAGCTTGCTGGCCAGCAGGAAGGCCCGGGGCAGGGGGCTGGTGAGCAGCACGCGCATGCTGCCCATTTCCCGGTCGTAGACCATCGACAGCGAGCCCTGCATGCCGTTGAACAGCAGGATCATGCAGGCCAGCCCCGGGACGATGTAGACCTCGTAGGGAATGTAGGTGCTGTAGGGCTCGATGATGGCGATGCCCAGGGCGGCGCGAAAGCCGGCGGCGAACACCAGCAGCCACAGCAGGGGCCGCACCAGGGCGCTGAGAAAGCGCGTGCGCTGCAGCACGAAGCGCAGCCATTCGCGCAGCACGATGCCGCGCAGGCACTGCCAGTAGGCGTTCATGCGAGCGGTTCTCCGATCGGCGCCGGGCGTGGCTGGGGGGGCTGGGTCAGGCGGGCGAAGGCCGTGCCCAGGTCGCCGCCCTGTTGCTGGCTGATGGCGCTGGCCACGCCACTGGCCACCAGGCGCCCCTGATGCAGGATCAGCAACTGGTCGTCGGCCTGCACCTCATCCAGCAGGTGGGTGGTCCAGAGCACGCTCAGGCGTTGTTCCTGGCACAGCTGGCGAATGTGCCGGTTGAGCGCCAGGCGGCTGGCGGGGTCGAGGCCGGCGCTGGCTTCATCGAGCAGCAGCAGGCGCGGTTCATGCAGCAGGGCGCGGGCGATCTCCACCCGTCGGCGGTGGCCGCCATTGAGGGCGCGCACGCTATCCCGGCGCCGTTCGCTCAAGCCCTGGCGCGCCAGTTCGGCGTCGATCCGCGCCTGCCCCTGGCGCCGCGACAAACCGTGCAGCGCGGCGTGGTAGTGCAGGTTCTGCTCCACGCTCAGGTCCAGGTCCAGGGTGCTTTGCTGGAACACCACGCCGAGCTGGCGCAGGGCGGCGCGGGCGGCGTTGCGCAGCGAGCAGCCGCCGACGCGGATGTCGCCCTGCTGCAGGTCGTAGAGCCTTGTGAGCAGGGCGATCAGGGTCGACTTGCCGGCGCCGTTGGGGCCCAAGAGCGCGGCAAAGCGCCCGGGAGCCAGGCTCAGGCTGACCTGATCGAGGGCCTGGCGCGGGCCATAGGCGAAGCTCAGTTGGCTGACCTCCAAAGCGTTCATGGGGTCACCACCACGCCCCAGGGATAGCGCCCGACCTTCACCGACTTGAGCACCTTGAGGCTGTTGACGTCGATCACCGAAACATCGCCGCTGACCCCGTTGGTGGCCAGCAACTGGCTCTGGTCCGGGGTGAATGCCAGCTGCCAGACCCGCCGCCCCACCAGCAGGTAGTCGAGGATCTCGTAGGTCTTGGCGTCGATCACCGCCACGTGGTTGGCCGGGCCCAGGGCGACGAAGGCGTACTTGCCGTCGGCGCTGAGCTTGATGCCCACCGGCTGCACCTTGTCCGGGTGCACGCCCTTGATCTTGAAGTTCAGGGTCTTGAGCACCTGGCGCGTGGCCACGTCGAGGATGGTCACGGTGCCGCCGATTTCCGCCGAGGCCCAAAGCCTTGAGCCGTCCTGGTTGAACTCGACGAAGCGCGGGCGCTGGTCCACCAGGGTGCTGTCGGCCAGGGTCTGGGTGCTGGTGTCGATCCAGTGCAGCATGTTGGTGGTTTCACTGGTGTTCACCGCCCACTTGCCGTCGGGGCTCACCGCCATGCCTTCGGGCTCGACCCCGACGTTGATCTGGCCGAGGACCTTGGCGGTCTCGGTGTCGATCACCGTGACCAGCGCATCGTCCTCGTTGGACACGTACAGCCAGCGGTTGTTGGGGTGCAGGGCGAACTGCTCGGGGTCCTTGCCGGACGGCAGTTCCTTGATGATCTTGCGGGTGGCCACGTCCATCACCTGGACCCGGTCCGAGTCGCTGGCGCAGATGTACAGCAGCTTATTGTCATGGGACAGCAGCAGCCCGCGCGGGCGCTGGCCCACCGGCAGGGTCTCGGTGACTTCCAGGGTCTGCAGGTCGATCAGGCTCAGGCTGTTGTCCTTTTCGTTGGAGACCCAGGCCGTGGCGGCCATGGCGTGCCCGGTGGCGAGCAGCAGGGCCGCGCAGAGGGCGGAGCGGCAGAGAAGGGGGCGGCGCATGGCGGATTCCTTGTTGTTGTGGTGATCGGATCAAGGGTAGCGGCAGGTCACTTCGGGGCGGTCGTAGCCCAGGCTGTCCATTTCGTTGAAGGGGTGCAGGAAGCCGTCCTGGGGCGAGGTGCTGACCAGGGCCCGGGGCTGCACCAGGGGAATCGGCTGGCGCAGTTCGCCGTTCCACGGCCGGTAGCTGAGCTTGCGGCCCTTGAAACCGTCCAGGGGCAACTGCTCGCTGAGCAGCAGCGCTTGCAGGGCCCGAGGGTCGGTCTGGCGCAGTTTGCTCACCGCGCTGGCGACGCTGCGCACGGCCATCCAGGCGGCGAAGTCGCGGTCGTTCATCCAGCGCCCGGCCTGGGCTTCGAAGCGCTTTTGCAGCTGCGCGGCGCCGAAGGTTTCCACGCTCTTGTGCCAGCCGGTGGGGGTCAGGCCCTGGGTGCCGGCCACCGGGCGCGGGTACCAGGTCTGGTAGGGCAGGTATTCGCCGAAGTCGCCGCGCTCGTCGGCCACCAGCACCACGTCGTATTCGGCGGTCTGGGTGAACAGCGGCATGTCGGCCTGGGCGCTGCGGCGCTGGTCGTTGTCGAAGCTCCAGGCTTTCTCGGCGACCAGCTTCACGCCGAAGCGCTGGGTGGCCCGGCGCAAGGCGTCGGCGTAGGCCCGGTCGTCCTCGGTCTGGCCAACGATCAGCAAGGCCCGCTGCCATTTGCGCAGCACCATGAACTGCACCAGGGCGTCGGCCAGCATCGCCCGGCCGGGCAGGCTGTGCAGCACGTTGCCCAGGCACTGGCTGCTGCGCAGGGCATCGTCGGGGCTGCCGGCGTTGAACAAGAGGCTGTCGGGCAGGGCGGCGGACAACTCGCGCAGGCTGGCCGCCGGGGCATTTACCACAAACAGCCGCAGGCCCTGGTCATGCTGGGCCTTGGCGGCTTGCAGCAGTGCCCCGGGGCTGTCGACGCTGGCGCTGTCGAGCTGGAACTGCTGCTTGAGAAAGCGCCCGGTGCTGTTGCTGTCGACAATCGCCAGCTGCGCGCCCTGCAGCCCGGCGTCGGCAGGCTCGGGAATGATGTTGGACAGCAGCGGGCCGGGGTCGGGGCGATAGCCCAGGTAGCCGATGCGCACCTGTAACGGTTCCTCGCCGGCCTGGCTCGCGGCCAGGGGCAACAGGACCGAGGCCAGGGCCAGCAGGCAGGTCGGGATAAGCGGGGCAGGCTGGTGCATAAGGCACTCCACGGCAGGTGGCGCCAGCATAGGAACAGCGTCGGGGCGGGGAAATATGCAGAAAGTAGCGCTGGGGCAGTACCAAGGTAGTAGCCCGGCGCGGGTGCGGCGGTCTTAGCATGGTCCCAGCGGCCCCGACCCTGGCCTGAACCCGCCCCGAGCCCTGAGCCCGAACCTTGAGAGAGATGCTCATGCGCATCATCAAAGTGCTGCTCCTGCCCTTGCTGCTGATCCTCAGCCTGATCGGCGTCGACCGTCTGCACGGCCCGCGCCCGGTGCTGCCCCAAGCGCTGCCGTTGGTGCCGGGGCGCTAGGCATGTCGGCACTGTGGCGGATCAACCTGTGGGTCACGGCATTCTTTGCCGTGGTGACCCTGGCCTGCGCCGCCTTGCTGCTGCACCAGGCGGTGGCCGATGTCGAGCGTGAGTTGCAGTCCGCCGAGGCGGTGGTGGAATACCTCAGCGACAGCGCCGCGCGCAACCCGGCGGGCCTGCAACCGCACCTGACCCAGAGCCTGCGCCATGTACGGGTGCACTGGCTGGCGGCGGACGAGGCGGCCCGCATGCCGGAAGAGGCCGGGCTGGACGCCTGGCTCGGCCGCCAGCTGTTCAGCGAGCGCCGCCACAGCGCCCGCGAGCTGGACCTGGGCGACGGCCGCCGAGTGCTGATCGCCGTGGACGCGCGCGATGAGATCGACGAAGTCTGGGATTCCCTGCAACAGCTGTTGAGCCTGTGCGGCCTGGCCCTGTTCCTGAGCCTGCTGACCATCCGCTGGGCGGTGCGCCGTGGCATGGGCCTGCTGGATGACCTGCTGCGGGCCTTGCAGCAGGTGTCCGGCGGGCAACTGGCGGTGCGCCTGCGCGAAGCCGGCCTGCCGGAAGCGCGGCAACTGGCCGGGCACTTCAACCGCATGACCGCGACCCTGGAACAGACCCGCGCCGACAACGCGCAACTGACCCAGGCCTTGCTGGCGGTGCAGGAGCGCGAGCGCACCTACCTGGCGCAGACCCTGCACGACGACCTCGGGCAATACCTGGCGGGCATCCGCGCCCAGGTCTGCCTGCTGCGCATGGTCAGCAACCAGCCCACGGTGGTGGAGCACACGGCCCAGGCCCTGGAGCTCAACTGCGAGCGCTTGCAGCAAGGCTTTCGCGCCCTGGTGCAGGACCTGTACCCGGTGGTGCTGCAGCACCTGCCGCTGGCCGAAGCCTTCGGTTTGCTGGTGAGCCAATGGCAGGACAGCCAGGGCATCGACTGCCAATTGCGGGTCGGCGCCGACCTGCCAGCGTTGCCCAGCGCCAGCAAGACCCACCTCTACCGCCTGCTGCAAGAAGCGCTGACCAATGTCGCCCGGCACGCCGACGCCAGCCAGGTACGGGTGCGCCTGCAACGCAGCGCCCGGGGCCTGCGCCTGCTGGTGCGCGACAACGGTTGCGGCGCGCGCCAGCCCCAGCGCCCCGGCGTCGGCCTGCACTCGATGGCCGAACGCGCCCGCAGCCTGGGGGGCGAACTGCACATCCTCAGCCGTCCCGGCGCCGGTTGGGCGCTGGCCTTGAACATGCCCCTGAACATGCCCATGGAGGCCTGATGAACATCTTGTTGGTGGATGACCACGCCGTGGTTCGCCAGGGTTATGCCAGCCTACTGCGGGCAGTGCTGCCGGCGATGCAGGTGCGCGAAGCGGCCAGCGGCGAAGAAGCCCTGGCCCGAGTGGCCGAAGACGTGCCGCAGCTGGTGATCATGGATTTCGGCCTGCCGGGCATCAGCGGCCTGGAGACCACCCGCCGCCTGCGCCAGCGCCTGCCGCAACTGCGGGTGCTGTTCTTCAGCATGCACGACGAACTGCCCCTGGTGCGCCAGGCCCTGGAGGCCGGCGCCTCGGGCTACCTGACCAAGAACTCCGCGCCCCAGGTGCTGATCGAAGCGGTGCACCGAGTGCTGGCCGGGCACGCCTACATCGAACAGCCCCTGGCCACGCAACTGGCCTGCACCCCGGCACAGAACGCCAGTGACCCACGCTTGCAGAGCATGACCCAGCGCGAGCTGGAGATCTTCGTGATGCTGGCCAGGGGCACCCCGGCGCGGGTGATTGCCGAGCAGCTGTGCATCAGCGCCAAGACCGTGTCCAACCACCTGACCTTGCTCAAGAGCAAGCTACAGGTCAGCTCCCATGCCGAGCTGGTGCATCTGGGGATTGATATGGGGGTGGTGCGGGTGGCGGGATGAGGGGTGTATAGTTTGGCAAATTTTGTCAAAGGCGGACAAAGCCATGAGCACCATGAACATTTCCCTGCCGGACGCTCTCAAGTCCTTTGTCGATGATCAAGTCAGCCAGCGCGGCTACAGCACCAGCAGTGAATATGTGCGTGAGCTGATTCGCAAGGATCAGGATCGGCAACATCTGCGTGGCCTGTTGTTGGCCGGTGCTCAATCGGCGCCGGGCACTGCTGTGCAGGGTGACTATTTCGAATCCCTACGTGCCAGGGTTCGCAAGGCGCGAGGATGAAAGCCAAGCCGGTCATTCCACGCGCCCTTGCCAGCCAGGATGTGGAAGGCGCTATCAACTATTACCTTGACCAACAGGCCGAGCAGGCTGCGCTCGGTTTTATCGATGCGTTGGAAAAGGCCTATCTTCATATCGGCCGCCATCCGGCCTCGGGTATGTCTCGCTACGCCCACGAGCTGGATCTACCGGGGGTGCTTTGCTGGCCGCTGAAGCGCTATCCCTATCTGGTGTTCTACGTTGAACGCGATGACCACATCGATGTATGGCGGGTTTTGCATGGTATGCGGGACTTTCCTGAGTGGTTGGCTGAAGGTGTTTTCCGGTAGTGGTGGGGGATGTTGGGGGCTTTTTGTGGTGAGGGCATGCCGAGCCTAAGCGAGGCACCGAGTGGAGGGGCAAGAGCCTTTGGTTACTTTGGGTTGGGCCGGCATTCCGGCTTTCCAAAGTGACTCGCTGTAAGAGCGAAACCCTAAGTGGCCGCACCCGCAGCACCGGATATGTACCCAACCCCGCTGTAAAAGCGAAACCGTAAACAGCCGCACCCGCAGCACCGAACATACCCCCAACCCCCTACTTATCCCACGTCCCCGGACACCCCCGGCACCCCTCCATATTGGCATCCTGAAAATTCCCATAATGCTGCCGCGCCCCGCGCAAATCGGCCCGCTCCAGATTGCTCTCGCCAAACTTCGCCTCCTGCAGATTGGCATCACTCAGATCGGCCCCTTGCAGATCCGCCTTGCTCAACCAGGTCATCTCCAGGTCCGCCGCCCGCAGTTTGGCCTGGTGCAGCTTGGCCCCGGACAGGCGGGCAAATTGCAGGTAGGCCGCGCTGAGGTCGGCTTTTTCGAATTGCGCGCCCTGGGCAAACAGGCCCCAGCCCTGGATCGCCATCAGCTTGGCGTCGCTGAAGTCCGCCAGCCGCAGGTTGCTCTGTTGCAGGCTGGCGCGGGTCAGGTTGGCACCCTGCAGGCGGGCTTTTTCCAGGTTGGCCAGGTCCAGCTGGGCATGGCGCAGGTCGGCGCCGGAGAGGTCGGCGCCGGCCAGGTTCATCTTGCGTAGGTCCTGGTTGGCCAGGTTGGCGCCACGCAGGTTGGCGCCGGGGCATTGGCTGGATTCGGCGATCAGGCAGCCGTTGATCGTCAGCGGGACGTCGTTGCCGTCGTCGTCGACATTCATTGCCAAGGCGGGGGAGAGGCTCAGCAGCAGGGCCAGTGGCAGGTAGTTCATGGTGTGGTTCTCCAGGCTGGAGTGAAGGCGGGTGTGGCGAGGAAGCGGGCTCCCTCGCCACAGACAAGGCGGGGATGATCAGCGCTGGGCGGTCTTGTTATCCCAGCTCGGGATCTTGAACACCCAGAACGATCCGCCTTGGGCCACCGGCTTGGTCAGTTCGGCCATGTCGCCGCCCCACAGCGGCACCGCGCCGCCGTAGCCCACGGTCACACCGATGTACTGCTCGCCATCCTGTTCCCAGGTGATGGGCGGCGAGACGATGCCGCTGCCGGTCTGGAATTTCCACAGCTCCTTGCCGGTCTTGGCGTCGAAGGCCTTGAAGAAGCCGTCGCCGGTGCCGGTGAACACCAGGTTGCCCTTGGTCGCCAGGACCCCGGCCCACAGCGGCAGCTGCTCCTTGTGTTCCCACACCAGCTTGCCGGTGGTGGGGTCCATGGCGCGCAGGGTGCCGACGTGGTCGTCGTACATGCGCTTGATGCGAAAACCCATGCCTAAGTAGGCCGAGCCTTTCTTGTAGTTCACTTCCTCGGTCCAGTACTCCTCCTTCCACTGGTTGCCGGGGATGTAGAACAGCCCGGTGTCCTGGCTGTAGGCCATGGGGTTCCAGTTCTTGCCACCCAGGAACGGCGGCGAGACTTCCACCGGCTTGCCCTTGGTTTCACCCGGCAGCGGCTTGGCCGGACGCTGGCCTTCGTTTTCCACCGGGCGGCCGGTCTTGAGGTCGATGTGGCTGGCCCAGGTGATGTTGTCGACGAAGGGGAAGGCGTTCTGCAGTTTGCCGTTGTTGCGGTCCACCACGTAGAAGAAGCCGTTGCGGTCGGCGTGGCCGGTGGCCTTGACCACCTTGCCGTCCTTGCCCTTGTAGTCGAACAGCACCAGTTCGTTGTTGCCGGAGAAGTCCCAGGCGTCGTTCGGCGTGTGCTGGTAGAACCATTTCACTTCGCCGGTGCTCGGGTCGACGCCGACCTGGCCCGAGGTGTACAGGCTGTCGTAGTCGTGGGGGTTGCCGTCCTTGGCGGTGCGCGCCCAGGTGTTCCACGGCCCGGGGTTGCCGGCGCCGACGATGATGGTGTTGGTTTCGGCATCGAAGCTGGCGCTCTGCCAAGGGGCGCCGCCGCCGTGGCTCCAGGCTTCGACCTTGCCGGTTTCGGTGGTCTTGTCGTCGGGCCAGGACGGCGCCTTGACGTCGCCGGTGGGGGTGCTGTCCTTGCCGTTCAGGCGGCCCATGTGGCCTTCGACGAAGGGCCGCATCCACACCTCTTCGCCGGTCTCCGGGTCGCGGGCGAACAGCTGGCCGACCACGCCGAATTCATCGCCCGAGCTGCCATGGATCAGCAGCACCTTGCCGCTGGTCTTGTCCTTGATCAGCACCGGGGCGCCGGTCATGGTGTAGCCCGCGCTGTGGTCGCCGAACTTCTTGTTCCACACCACCTTGCCGGTGTTCTTGTCCAGGGCGATGACCCGGGCGTCGAGGGTGCCGAAGTAGATCTTGTCGCCGTAGATCGCCGCGCCGCGGTTGACCACGTCGCAGCACGGGCGAATGTTGTCTGGCAGGCGGTGGTTGTAAGTCCACAGGCGCTTGCCGGTCTTGGCGTCCAGGGCAAATACCCGTGAGTAGGAGCCGGTGACGTAGACCACGCCGTCGCGGACGATGGCCTGGGATTCCTGGCCGCGTTGCTTCTCGTCGCCGAAGGAGTAGGACCAGGCCGGGGTCAGCTTGAACACGTTCTTGTCGTTGACCTGGGCCAGCGGGCTCCAGCGCTGGGCGTTGGTGCCCATGCCGTACTGCAGTACGTCCTTGGTGGTCAGGTGGTCGTTGGCGATGTCTTCCCAGGTCACGTTCTTGCCGGCAGGTGCCGCCGGGGCGGTGGCCGCTGTGGCCGCCGCGCCCAGGGACAGGCTGCCGGCCAGCAGCAGGGCCCGGACGGCGAGGCTCAGGGGGGAGAGGGCGGGGAGCGATCTTATTGTCATGGTTGCAGTTCCCAGTGGAGGTTTTGGCCTGACTAGGGTCTGCCCCGGGACGGGTGTTGAGATACGGAAAAAGTCCCGCCCTTGCCGGGAATAGTTCCCGGGCGGCACCTGATTTAGGCCCGCGCCACAAGCCCTACTACCAAGGGAGTAGGGCGCGGCCACCAAAGCAGCATACGGCCGCCCGCCGGCTGTTCCTAAGATGGCGCCATGGCCTCTGTAGCGAGGTCTTGCGTGCAATCTTGAGGGCATAACAATGACAACAAAACGCAACGCCTTGCTCGCGGTAGGGCTGCTGACCGGTGCCTTGGCCACCGGTGCCGTATGGGCCCATGGCAACGTGGTGCCCCAGGCGGTGGAAACCAAGGGCCTGACGCCGATCAAGGATGCCGGTGTGAGCGTCGATGGCGACGGCTGGGCTTCGGTCAACCCGTACCGCACCTCGCCCGAGCACGACAAGGCAGTGGAAATCGGCGCCTCGGCCTACAACCAGAACTGCGCCGCCTGCCATGGCCTGGAAGCCAAGTCCGGCGGCATTGCGCCGGATTTGCGCATGCTCGACGCCGGTGAAGCCGGGGATGAATGGTTCGTCGAGCGGGTGCGCCACGGCGCGGTGCGCGATGGCCGGGTGTACATGCCGAAGATGGCTGACTACCTGAGCCAGGAAGCCCTGTGGGCGGTGCGCACCTACCTGGACAGCGTGCACGTCGAGGAGTGATCGCCATGGGCCGCTTCGCCCTGTTCCTGGCTGGCCTGCTGCTGTGTTGCGCCACGGCCCAGGCCGGGGTGCGCAACTACGACACGATGATCGCCTCCGGTGAGCTGAAGGTGGCGGTGTACCAGGATTTTGCCCCCTACAGCTTCGAGGACCAGGGCCAGCCCCGGGGTGTCGATGTGGAGCTGGCGCAAGCCCTGGCCGAGGCCCTGGGGGTGCGCCTGCAACTGATCTGGGCGCCGCCGGGGGAGAAGCTCGACGACGATTTGCGCGATTACATCTGGCGCGGCAGCCCGCTGCGCCACCAGCAGTTGGCCGACCTGATGATGCGCGTGCCCTACGACCACGACTACGCGCAAAAGCGCAACGAACTGGGGGAGCTGGCCAACGATCACGTGGTGATGTTCGGCCCCTATCAGGAGGAGCGTTGGCAGGTGGCATTCGACCGCCGCCGGCTGGATTCGGTGGCCAGTGTCGCGGTGTTCCAGGAGCACCCGATCGGGGTCGAGGTGGACAGCGTGCCGTCGTTCTACCTGACCTCGGTGTTCAACGGCATGCTCAGTGCCAAGACCCACCATTACCCCAGCGTGCAGCAGGCCTTCGGCGCCTTGCGGGCCGGGCAGGTGGACGCGGTGATGGCCATGCGCGGCGAGATCGACTGGCAGTTGCATAAGGCCGCTGACCCGCAACTGGCCCTGGCGGAAAACGCCTACCCGAACATGGGCAAGCAGGTGTGGGAGATCGGCATGGCGGTGCATGAAAGCAACCGCCAGCTGGCCTATGCCGTGGAGGAGGCCCTGGAGGGGCTGATCCGCGACGGTCGCCTGCAGGCGCTGTACGCCCGTTATGGCCTGCGTTACGAGGTCCCACAGATGTATCAATAGGAGCTGCGATGAACTGGCGAGCGACCTGCCTGCTGGCGTGCTGGCTGCCCTTGGCGACCCCGGTGCTGGCCGCCGATCCGCAGGCCCCGGGCCCGGACCCGGTGCCCTCGGTGATGTGGGCCTTCTACCACAAGCAATTGCTGGGGGGCGCGGCGTTCGTCTTCGATGACCGGGTCAAGCTGCTGGCGCCACCCTTTGCCGAGGATGCGCGGCAGGTGCCGCTGGAGATCGACGCCCGGGCCTTCGGCGGCGAGGTGGTGCGCATCCTTGCCTGGGCCGAGCTCAACCCCTTACCGCGTATTGTCGATTTCGTGCCGGGGGAGCGGGTGCTGCCCTGGCTGTCGATCCGCATCCGCATCGAGCAGGCCACGCCGCTGCGCGCCGCGGTGCAGACCCGCGACGGCCTGTGGCACGTGGGCTCGACCCTGATCGATGCCGCCGGTGGCGGCTGCACCGCGCCCAGCGTGGTGCGCACCCAGCCAGGCTGGGAAGAGCACATCGGCGAGGTGCTGGGCGGGCGTTATCCCCGGGGTGATGCCAGCCGCCTGCGCCTGCAAGTGTCCCACCCGATGGACAACGGCCTGGTCAGCGGCATCCCCGAGTTCTTTCTCAATCACGCCGAACTGCGCGACCAGAACGACCAGCGCCTGGCCAGCCTCGAACTGTTCCCGGCGGTCAGCGAAAACCCCAACCTGGGGTTCGACATCCAGGGGGCGGGGCAGACCCGCTTGCTGTTGCGCGACAACAGCGGCAACCAGTTCGAGGCCAAGCTGCCCTGAGCGCATCCTTTGACCCACCCGAGCCGAGGTGCACCATGCGTTGGATCCTGCTGTTGCTGCTGTGCCTGGGCCTGCCGGCCCGGGCCGACCTGGACTATCAACTCAAGCCCCGGCAGATCGCCGCGGGCACCTGGCTGCTGGAAGGCAGCACCGACAACTTCGCCAAGGCCAATGGCGGCAACATCGTCAACACCGGCTTCATCGTCACCGACAGCGGGGTGGTGGTGATCGACAGCGGGCCGTCGAAACGCTACGGCGAAGCCTTGCGCCGGGCGATTGCCGCCACTACCGACAAGCCGGTGATCCAGTTGCTGCTGACCCACCATCACCCCGACCATGTGCTGGGCAACCAGGCCTTTGGCGATGTACCCATCGGCGCCCTGGCCGGCACCAGCGACCTGCTGCGCCAGCAGGGGGACGCCATGGCCGAAAATATGTACCGCATGGTCGGCGACTGGATGCGCGGCACCGAGGTGGTGCTGCCGACCCAGGTGCTGGAGCCCGGCGTTCTCGAAGTGGGCGGGCATCGCTTGCGCTTGCTCGGTTTGAGTGGGCACACCGGCGCTGATCTAGCGATTCTCGACGAGAACACCGGGGTGCTGTTTGCCGGTGACCTGGTGTTCTACCAGCGCGCGCTGACCACCCCCAACAGCCCGGGGCTCGGGGCCTGGCTCAAGGACCTGGACACCTTGCAGGCCTTGCCGTGGAAACTGATCGTGCCTGGCCATGGCCCGGTGGCCAGCGATACGGCGCCCTTTGCCCAGATGCGTGACTACCTGGGCTGGCTGGACGGGTTGATGCGCGACGGCGCCGCCCAGGGCGACGACATGGCGGAGATGATCCGCCGCCCGATCCCCGAGCGTTTTGCCGGCATCAGCCTGACCCGCTATGAGCTGATCCGCAGCGTCAGCCACCTGTACCCGCGCTACGAGCGCCAGCGCCTGCAGCGTATCGACGGCCTGTAGGCGCCGGCTGGCCGGCGAAGGCGATCTTGTGGGCCTCTTCGCTGGCAAGCCAGCTCCTACGGTAGGCAGGTATATCGCGTGGGGCTTTGTAGGCGCCGGCTTGCCGGCGAAGGCGGTCTTGCGGGCCCCTTCGCTGGCAAGCCAGCTCCTACGGTGGGCAGGGATAGCGTGTGGGGTTTTGTAGGGGGCGGCGGCCGCTCCTGTACCAAGGAACTAGAAAACTCCGCACTGCGGGCAATTGTTGGCAGGCAGGCCGGGACCAAGAATTCCCGGCAGACCGGGAAAATTTCCCGGGAACAACAATAACCGCCGAGGTAGCCGTCATGACCCAACCCCCACGTCGTCCCTTTTTCGCCGTGAGCCTGGTGCTCAGCGCCATGCTGCTGTCCAGCGCGGCCCTGGCCGCCGTCACCGATGAAGAGATCCTCCAGGACCCGAAGAACCCGCAGCAGATCGTCACCAACGGCCTGGGCGTCCAGGGCCAGCGCTACAGCCCGCTGGACCTGCTCAACGTCGATAACGTCAAGGAGCTGCGGCCGGTCTGGGCCTTCTCCTTCGGCGGCGAGAAGCAGCGCGGCCAGCAGGCCCAGCCGCTGATCAAGGACGGGGTGATGTACATGACCGGTTCCTATTCCCGGGTGTTCGCCGTGGATGCGCGCACCGGCAAGAAACTCTGGCAGTACGACGCGCGCCTGCCCGATGACATTCGCCCTTGCTGCGACGTGATCAACCGCGGCGTGGCGCTGTACGGCGACCTGGTGTTCTTCGGCACCCTGGACGCCAAGCTGGTGGCCCTGAACAAGGACACCGGCAAGGTGGTGTGGAGCAAGAAGGTCGCCGACCACAAGGAGGGTTACTCCATCAGCGCGGCGCCGATGATGGTCAACGGCAAGCTGATCACCGGGGTCGCCGGCGGCGAGTTCGGCGTGGTCGGCAAGATCCAGGCCTACGATCCGAAAAACGGCGAGCTGCTGTGGATGCGTCCCACCGTGGAAGGCCACATGGGCTACGTGTACAAGGACGGCAAGGCCATCGAGAACGGTATTTCCGGTGGCGAGGCGGGCAAGACCTGGCCGGGCGATCTGTGGAAGACCGGCGGCGCGGCGCCGTGGCTCGGCGGCTACTACGACCCGGAAACCAACCTGCTGCTGTTCGGCACCGGCAACCCGGCGCCGTGGAACTCCCACCTGCGCCCTGGCGACAACCTGTATTCCTCGTCGCGCCTGGCGCTGAATCCGGACGACGGCACCATCAAGTGGCACTTCCAGAGCACCCCCCACGACGGGTGGGACTTTGACGGCGTCAACGAGCTGATCTCCTTCAACTACAAGGAGGGCGGCAAGGAGATCAAGGCCGCCGCCACCGCCGACCGCAACGGCTTCTTCTACGTGCTCGATCGCACCAACGGCAAGTTCATCCGTGGCTTCCCCTTTGTCGACAAGATCACCTGGGCCACCGGCCTGGATAAGAACGGCCGGCCGATCTACAACGAGGCCAGCCGTCCCGGCGCCCCGGGCAGCGAAGCCAAGGGCAGCTCGGTGTTCGTCGCCCCGGCTTTCCTCGGCGCCAAGAACTGGATGCCCATGGCCTACAACCGCGACACCGGGTTGTTCTATGTACCGTCCAACGAATGGGGCATGGACATCTGGAACGAAGGCATCGCCTACAAGAAGGGCGCGGCGTTCCTCGGCGCAGGCTTCACCATCAAGCCGCTGAACGAGGACTACATCGGCGTGCTGCGGGCCATCGACCCGATCAGCGGCAAGGAAGTCTGGCGCCACAAGAACTTCGCGCCGCTGTGGGGCGGGGTGCTGACCACCAAGGGCAACCTGGTGTTCACCGGCACGCCTGAGGGCTTCCTCCAGGCCTTCAACGCCAAGACCGGCGAGAAGGTCTGGGAATTCCAGACCGGCTCCGGGGTCCTGGGCTCGCCCGTGACCTGGGAGATGGACGGCGAACAGTACGTCTCGGTGCTCTCCGGATGGGGCGGTGCGGTGCCGCTGTGGGGCGGCGAAGTGGCCAAGCGGGTCAAGGACTTCAACCAGGGCGGCATGCTCTGGACCTTCAAACTGCCCAAGGAGCTGGTGAGCAAACGCTAATCGTAGGAGCCAGCTTGCTGGCGAAGAGGCCCGCACGACCGCCTTCGCCGGCAAGCCGGCTCCTACAACGCTACCGCAATGTCCCTGCCGACCGTAGGAGCCAGCTTGCTGGCGAAGGCGCCCGCAAGACCGCCATCGCCGGTAAGCCGGCTCCTACAAAACCCTCGCGATATCCCTGCCGACCGTAGGAGCCAGCTTGCTGGCGAAGAGGCCCGCAAGACCGCCATCGCCGGCAAGCCGGCTCCTACAACGCTACCGCAATGTCCCTGCCGACCGTAGGAGCCAGCTTGCTGGCGAAAAGGCCCGCAAGACCGCCATCGCCGGTAAGCCGGCTCCTACAAAACCCTCGCGATATCCCTGCCGACCGTAGGAGCCAGCTTGCTGGCGAAGAGGCCCGCAAGAGCGCCTTCATCGGCAAGCCGGCTCCCGCACAGGGCAATCAACCTACGACCAAATGACGAGAGCCCCCCCTGCCAACGATGGATTCGTCCGGCACCCGGGGCTCTCTACCATCGGTCCATCGCCTGTCGTTGGACAGGCCTCGACCAGCAGAGGCTCAGCATGATCTACGCACAACCCGGAACCCCAGGCGCCGTCGTGTCCTTCAAGCCACGCTACGGCAATTTCATCGGCGGCCAGTTCGTGCCGCCGGTGGCTGGCCAGTACTTCACCAACACCTCGCCGGTCAACGGCGAAGTGATCGCCGAATTCCCCCGTTCCAGCGCCGCCGATATCGACCTGGCCCTGGATGCCGCCCATGCCGCCGCCGAGGCCTGGGGCAAGACCTCGGTCCAGGACCGCTCGCGGCTGCTGCTGAAGATTGCCGACCGCATCGAGCAGAACCTGGAGATTCTCGCGGTCAGCGAGACCTGGGACAACGGCAAGGCGGTGCGCGAAACCCTCAACGCCGACGTGCCCCTGGCCGCCGACCACTTCCGTTATTTCGCCGGCTGCATCCGCGCCCAGGAAGGCGGCGCCGCCGAGATCAACGAACTGACCACCGCCTACCATTTCCACGAACCGCTGGGCGTGGTCGGGCAGATCATCCCGTGGAACTTCCCGCTGCTGATGGCCGCCTGGAAGCTGGCCCCGGCCCTGGCCGCCGGCAACTGCGTGGTGCTCAAGCCTGCCGAGCAGACCCCGCTGTCGATCATGGTCTTCGCCGAGCTGATCGCCGACCTGCTGCCGGCCGGGGTGCTGAACATCGTCCAGGGCTTTGGCCGCGAAGCCGGCGAGGCCCTGGCCACCAGCAAGCGCATCGCCAAGATCGCCTTCACCGGCTCCACGCCGGTGGGCTCGCACATCATGAAGTGCGCCGCCGAGAACATCATTCCGTCCACCGTGGAGCTGGGCGGCAAGTCGCCGAACATCTTCTTCGAAGACATCATGCAGGCCGAACCCAAGTTCATCGAAAAGGCCGCCGAAGGCCTGGTGCTGGCGTTCTTCAACCAGGGTGAAGTCTGCACCTGCCCATCCCGGGCCCTGGTCCAGGAATCGATCTACGAGCCGTTCATGGCCGAGGTGATGAAGAAGATCGTCAAGATCAAGCGCGGCAACCCCCTGGACACCGAGACCATGGTCGGCGCCCAGGCATCGCAGCAGCAGTACGAGAAGATCCTCTCCTACCTGCAGATCGCCCAGGAGGAGGGCGCCGAACTGCTCACCGGTGGCGCCGCCGAGCTGTTGGAAGGTGACCTGTCCAGCGGCTATTACATCCAGCCGACCCTGCTCAAGGGCCACAACAAGATGCGCGTGTTCCAGGAAGAGATCTTTGGCCCGGTGGTTGGCGTGACCACCTTCAAGGACGAGGCCGAGGCCCTGGAGATCGCCAACGACAGCGAGTTCGGCCTGGGCGCCGGGCTCTGGACCCGCGACATCAACCGCGCCTACCGCATGGGCCGGGCGATCAAGGCCGGTCGGGTGTGGACCAACTGCTACCACCTGTACCCGGCGCACGCCGCGTTCGGTGGCTACAAGAAATCCGGCGTGGGCCGCGAGACCCACAAGATGATGCTCGACCACTACCAGCAGACCAAGAACCTGCTGGTGAGCTACGACATCAATCCCCTGGGCTTCTTCTAAGGGGCTGGATCGGGCGCGGTGGTTGGGTGCCACCGCGCTTGTGCGGGACGGACACGGGGAGGGCTCATGGGTGGGCACCTCCCCGTGTGCGTTGTGGGCGCAGCACCGCCAACCCTGTAGGAGCCAGCTTGCTGGCGAAGAGGCCCGCAAGACCACCGTCAATCCCCCCTACCAACGCACCCCGCCAGCTCGTCCCAAAGTAGCATTCGGCCCCCGCGCTCCCCGTGCATTAATGCCTTTACCGGAATCCCCCGGCACAACAAGAGGCTTGACCCCATGTGGCATAAACCCGCGTACACCGACCTGCGTATCGGCTTTGAAGTGACCATGTACTTCGCCAACCGCTGAGCCGTCCCACTCCGGCCGGTACTGGTGTCGGCCGGAGCCTTTTGCCCTTCAGGAGCACGTCATGCATATCCGCATTCTCGGTTCCGCGGCGGGGGGCGGTTTTCCCCAGTGGAACTGCAACTGCCGTAACTGTGCCGGCGTGCGCAACGGCACGCTGCAGGCCCGGCGCCGCACCCAGTCGTCCATCGCCCTGAGCGACCATGGCAGCGAGTGGATCCTGTGCAACGCCTCCCCGGACATTCGCCAGCAGCTGGAGTCCTTTGCGGTGCTGCAACCGGCCCGACAGCTTCGGGACACCGCCCTGGCCGGGGTGATCCTGCTGGACAGCCAGATCGACCATTGCACCGGCCTGCTCAGCCTGCGTGAAGGCTGCCCGCATCAGGTCTGGTGCACCGAGATGGTCCACCAAGACCTGTGCAGCGGCTTCCCCCTGTTCAACATGCTCAGCCACTGGAACGGCGGCTTGCAGTGGCAGCCCATCCACCTCGATGGCCGGGAATTCAGCCTGCCGGCCTGCCCGGACATCGCGCTGCGGGCGATTGCCCTGCGCAGCAGCGCGCCGCCGTATTCGCCCCATCGCGGCAACCCGCACCCGGGGGACAATATCGGCCTGTTCATCGAGGACCGGCGCAGCGGCGCCAGCCTGTTCTACGCCCCGGGGCTGGGGCAGGTGGATGAGGCCCTGCTGGCGTGGATGGACCGCGCCGACTGCCTGCTGGTGGATGGCACCTTGTGGCGCGACGATGAAATGCGCGTCTGTGGCGTCGGCGACAAGCTGGGCATCGAGATGGGCCACCTGGCGCAAAGCGGCCCCGGCGGCATGCTTGAGGTGCTTGAGCGCTTTCCTCGGGCGCGCAAGGTGCTGATCCACATCAACAATACCAACCCGATCCTCGACGAGGACTCCCCCGAGCACGCCGAACTGACCCGCCGCGGCATCGAAGTGGCGCATGACGGCATGGATATTCACCTCTGATCTGCACAGCGCACGTCGCATGCATCGCACGCCGTACGCTACATACCGTAGGAGCCAGCTTGCTGGCGAAGGGGCCCGCAAGACCGCCTTCGCCGGCAAGCCGGCTCCTACAGTGCGTGGGCCTGCAAGATTGCCTTCGCCGGCAAGCCGGCTCCTACAGGGGAGAGGCGGGCAGGGGCCGGATCACCACCACCCAATGGTCGGATTGCTTTCAGCAACGGATGCTTTAGGCTGGCGTTCTTCTCCAGAAAAATAAGAAAACAGGCTTCCCCCATGGGCCAGAATCTCAGTCTGCTGCGCAAGTTCGTCTCTCCGGAAATCATCTTTGGTGCCGGTTGCCGGCATAACGTCGGCAACTATGCGAAGACCTTCGGTGCGCGCAAGGTGCTGGTGGTCACCGACCCCGGGGTGATCGCCGCCGGTTGGGTCGCCGATGTCGAGGCCAGCCTGCTGGCCCAGGGCGTCGAGTACTGCCTGTACAGCGCGGTGTCGCCCAACCCGCGGGTGGAGGAGGTGATGCACGGCGCGCAGATCTACCGGGAAAACGTCTGCGATGTGATCGTCGCGGTCGGTGGCGGCAGCCCCATGGATTGCGGCAAGGGCATCGGCATCGTCGCCGCCCACGGGCGCAGCATCCTCGAGTTCGAGGGGGTGGACACCATCCGCATGCCCAGCCCCCCGCTGATCATGATCCCGACCACCGCCGGCACCTCGGCGGATGTCTCGCAGTTCGTGATCATCTCCAACCAGCAGGAGCGGATGAAGTTCTCCATCGTCAGCAAGGCGGTGGTCCCTGATGTGTCGCTGATCGACCCGGAAACCACCCAGGGCATGGACCCCTTCCTTTCCGCCTGCACTGGCATCGACGCCCTGGTGCATGCCATCGAGGCGTTCGTTTCCACCGGCCACGGGCCGCTGACCGATCCCCACGCCCTGGAAGCCATGCGCCTGATCAACGGCAACCTGGTGCAGATGATCGCCAACCCCGCGGACATCGCCCTGCGCGAGAAGATCATGCTCGGCAGCATGCAGGCCGGGCTGGCGTTCTCCAACGCGATCCTCGGCGCGGTGCATGCCATGTCCCACAGCCTGGGGGGCTTTCTCGACCTGCCTCACGGGCTGTGCAACGCGGTGCTGGTGGAGCATGTGGTGGCCTTCAACTACAGCGCGGCGCCGGAGCGCTTCAAGGTGATTGCCGAGACTTTCGGTATCGACTGCCGCGGGCTCAACCAGCGGCAGATCTGCGGGCGCCTGGTGGAGCACCTGATCGCCCTCAAGCGCTCTATCGGCTTCCACGAGACCCTGGGCCTGCATGGGGTCAGCAGCAGCGATATTCCGTTCCTCTCGCAGCACGCAATGGGCGACCCATGCATCCTCACCAACCCTCGTGAATCCAGCCAGCGTGATGTCGAGGTGGTCTATGGCGAGGCCCTCTGACGAACAGCAACGAGCCCTGGCCGGGCTCTTGGGCCTGGGCAACCACTCCGCGCGCAAGAGCCATTACCCGGAACTGGCGGCGCGCCTGGAAGACCTGGAAACCGAGCGCAACCGCTACAAGTGGCTGTTCGAGAACGCGGTGCACGGCATCTTCCAGGCCAGCCTGCAGGCCGGCATGCGTGCCGCCAACCCGGCCCTGGCGCGCATGCTGGGGTATCAGGACCCCCAGGAAGTGCTGTTTTCCCTGGCCGACCTGGCGGGCAACCTGTTCGTGGGCGGCGCCGGGGAACTGGCGGCCATCGGCGAGCAGTTGCAGAACCAGCGCAGCCTGCTGGGTTACGAAACCCAGCTGCGGCGCAAGGACGGCAGCAGCATCGATGTGCTGATGAACCTGTTGCTCAAGCCCGACCAGGACGGGCTGGTGGAAGGGTTCGTCGCCGACATCACCGAGCGCAAGCTGGCCCAGCAGCACCTGGAACAGCTCAACGACCAGCTGGAGCAGCGGGTGGCGGCGCGCACCGATGAGTTGCTGGACGCCAACCGCAACCTGCAGCAGCAGATCGCCCGGCGCGAGCGCATCGAGCGCGACCTGCGCGAGGCCCGGGACGCCGCCGAGGCGGCCAACCGCAGCAAGGACAAGTACCTGGCCGCCGCCAGCCACGACCTGCTGCAACCTCTGAATGCCGCACGCCTGCTGATTTCCACCCTGCGCGAGCGCAGCCTGCCGGCCCCGGAGCAACTGCTGGTGGAGCGCACCCACCAGGCCCTGGAAGGCGCCGAGGACCTGCTCACCGACTTGCTGGATATTTCCAGGCTCGATCAGGCGGCGGTGAAGCCGGACCTGGCCACCTACCGCCTGGATGAAATGCTCGCGCCCCTGGTCTCCGAGTTCCAGTCGGTGGCCGAGGCGGCGGGGCTGGGGCTGCGGGTGCGCTTCGGTGACTTTGCCCTGTTCACCGACTTGCGGCTGATGACGCGGATCCTGCGCAACTTCCTCAGCAATGCCTGCCGCTACACCGAGCGCGGCAGTATCCTGCTGGCGGCGCGCCGTCGCGGCGACCAGTTGCGGCTGGAGGTGTGGGACACCGGGCGCGGCATTGCCGCCGACCGCCTGGAGTCAATTTTCCTTGAGTTCAACCAGCTAGATGTAGGCCGCGCCGCCGACCGCAAAGGGGTGGGCCTGGGGCTGGCGATTGTCGAGCGCATCGCCAAGATCCTCGGCTATCGGGTGCAGGTAGCGTCGCGGCCGGGGCATGGTTCGCGGTTCAGCATCGAGGTGCCACTGGCGGCCCGGGTGCCCTTGCCCTTGAGCCAGCAGGCACCGCAGCCGGGCACCGGCAACCCGCTGCCGGGGCGGCGCCTGCTGGTGCTGGACAACGAGTTGAGCATTCTTGAAAGCATGGCCGCGCTGCTCGGCCAGTGGGGCTGCGAGGTGCTGACCGCCACCGATCAGGCCGCGGCCCTGGAGGTGTTGCAGGGCCGGGCGCCGGAGTTGATCCTGGCCGACTTCCACCTGGATCACGGGGTCACCGGCTGCCAGGTGGTCAGGCGCTTGCGCGAGCATTTCCAACAACCGCTGCCGGCGGTGATCATCACCGCCGACCGCAGCGACCAGTGCCGCCGCGCCTTGCAGCAACTGGGCGCGCCGCTGCTCAACAAACCGGTGAAGCCGGGCAAGTTGCGGGCCGTGCTCAGCCAGTTGTTGGGCTAGCGGTGGCAAGGGGTTGCGGCTAAATCGATGCGCCGGCGCGGGGCTCAGATGATGCCCAGCATCCACAGTAAGCCCAGGTAGACCGCCGCACAGCCCAGGGGCCAGACCACCAGCAGGCGGGTCTGGCTGAAGAACGACGGCGCTTTGCCCACCAGGGTCGAGTCTTCCAGCTGTTGCAGGGTCTTGGCGGGGACGCCTTCCTCCACCGGGGCCTGGAGCTGGGCCTCGATCAGCGGCTCGACTTCTTCGACCTTGCGTATCATCCCCCGGCCCGTGGCGAACAGCGCCGCGCCGACGAAGATCAGCAAGTAGATCACCAGGAATTTCCAGTGGGAGGAGTAGCTCAGGTCGAGGAAGCTGGGCGTCGGGCTGTTGTCCCAGAACCAGTTCAGCGGCTGGGTGTTGGCATTGACCTGGTACACGAAATACTTGATCGGGCGGTTGATGGTCGAGGCCATGGTGGTGTAGCTGTCCAGGCGCCAGTAGAGCATTTTCAGGGTCGAGAAAAAGGTCGAGATCAAGGCACCGGTAAACAACAGTGCGCCTGCGGCGATGTACAGCCGGTACTGCAATTGGGCCCTGGTGTAGGTCATGGGTGCTTCCTGCAATGAACAAACGGGCCGCAATACTATATTCCGTGGCCGCTGGGCGATAGGGGCGCGCCCTGGTTCATCGGTTGCCGCGCTGCAGGTTTGCGCTGGTGCCATGGGCGACACGGGTTATCCTTGAGCCCCCTTCAGGTCGGACGAGTCAGCCCATGCTGGAAGTACAAGGAGTGTTCAAGAGCTATGCCACCCCCCAGGGGCCGCTGGCGGTGCTGCAGGGTGTCGATTTGCACCTGGGGCAGGGCAGCAGCCTGGCGCTGATGGGCGAATCCGGCAGCGGCAAGAGCACCTTGCTGCATCTGGTGGCCGGGCTGGACCAGGTGGATGGCGGCAGCATTCGCATCGGCGCCCAGCGCCTGGAGCGGATGAGCGAAAGCCAGTTGGCCAACTGGCGCCGCACCGAAGTCGGCCTGGTGTTCCAGCAGTTCAACCTGATCGGCAGCTTGCGGGTCGAGGACAACCTGGGTTTCCAGGCGCGCCTGGCCGGGCGCTTCGATCCGCGCTGGCAGGCGCAGTTGGTGGAACGCCTGGGCCTGGGGGGCTTGCTGCGCCGCTACCCCGAGCAGTTGTCCGGCGGCCAGCAGCAGCGGGTCGCTTTGGGCCGGGCCCTGGCGTCGAGGCCCGGGCTGTTGCTGGCCGATGAGCCCACCGGCAGCCTCGATGAAACCACCAGTGACCAGGTGCTGGATTTGCTGCTGGAATTGCTGGCCGACAGCCCCACCAGTTTGCTGATGGTGACCCACAGCCAGCGCGTGGCCAGCCGTTTGCAACACACCGTGGTCCTGCAGCGTGGCCGCCTGGCCGCAGCGGGCGGGGCCTGAGATGCGGGTGCTGCGTGGCACCTTGCAGGCGCTGTTGAGCCACTGGCGCCAGCACCCGGTGCAGTTCTTCAGTGTGCTCACCGGTTTGTGGCTGGCCACCAGCCTGCTGACCGGGGTCCTGGCCCTCAACAGCCAGGCCCGGGACAGCTATGCCCGGGCCAGCCAGCTGATCGGCGGTGAACCCCAGGCCAGCCTGGGCACGGCCACTGGCGCAAGCTTTGCCCAGCAATGGTTCGTCGACCTGCGCCGGGCCGGCTGGCCGGTGTCGCCGGTGCTGCAAGGGCGGGTGCAGTTGCAGGGCTTCGAGGCGCTGCGCCTGCAACTGATGGGCATCGAGCCTTTGTCCTTGCCCGCCGGTTCCGCAGTGGCCGGCAAGCCACTGGCGATGCAGCAGGTGGTGGAATTCTTCAGCCCGCCGGGGCGTACCTGGGTTGCCCCAGAGACCCTGGCCAGCCTCGGCTACCGCGAGGGCCAGCAGCCCCGGGCCAGCAATGGCCGGCTGCTGCCGCCGTTGCAGGTGCAGGCGGACATGGCCCCGGGGCTGCTGCTGATGGACATCGGCTTTGCCCAGCAGGTACTCGACCAGCCGGGGCAACTGAGCCGCCTGCTGCTGCCCCGGGACTTTGCCGCCCGCGCGCCGCCCTTGCCGGCCGAGCTGGCGGGGCAACTGGTGCTGCATTCGGGCGAGTCGGAAAACACCCTGGCGCGCCTGACCGAGAGCTTTCACCTGAACCTGGATGCCTTGGGTTTCCTGTCCTTCGTGGTCGGGCTGTTTATCGTGCATGCCGCCATCGGCCTGGCCCTGGAGCAGCGTCGTGGCCTGTTGCGGACCTTGCGCGCCTGCGGGGTCAGTGCGCGGCTGCTGATCTTCAGCCTGATTCTGGAACTGGGGGCCCTGGCGCTGCTGGGTGGAGTGGCGGGGGTCATCAGCGGCTACCTGCTGGCCGGGCTGCTGCTGCCGGACGTGGCCGCCAGCCTGCGCGGCTTGTACGGCGCCGAGGTGGCGGGGCAGTTGAGCCTCAGCCCCGGGTGGTGGTTCAGCGGTATCGGCCTGAGCCTCTTGGGGGCCTTGCTGGCCGGCGCCGCCAGCCTGCTGCGGGCGGCGCGCCTGCCGCTGCTGGCCCTGGCCAACCCCCAGGCCTGGCACCAGGCCCATGCCCGCTGGCTGCGCCGCCAGGGTGCGGTGGCCGTAGTGGCGCTGCTGCTGGCCCTGGCGGCGTGGCAGTGGGGCGACAGCCTGGCCAGCGGCTTTGTGCTGATGGCGGGCTTGCTGCTGGCGGCGGCCCTGGGCCTGCCGGTGCTGCTCGATGCCCTGCTCGGAACCTTGCTCGGGCGTCGGCGTGGGGTGCTGGGGCAGTGGTTTCTTGCCGATTGCCGCCAGCAACTGCCGGCCCTGAGCCTGGCCCTGATGGCGCTGCTGCTGGCCCTGGCGGCGAATATCGGCGCCGGCAGCATGACGGCAGGGTTTCGCGAAACCTTCAACGACTGGCTGGAGCAACGCCTGAGCGCCGAGTTGTATGTCAATCCGCAGAGCCCGGAGCAGGCCCGGCAGTTGCTGGACTGGTTGCCGCAACAGGCCCAGGTTGCCGCGGTGCTGCCCAGCTGGCAGGTGGCGTTGCAGGTGCAGGGTTGGCCGGCGGACCTGTATGGGGTGATCGACCATCCCAGCTACCGCCAGCACTGGCCGCTCCTGGAAAGCGACGGCGCCGAGCCCTGGGCACAACTGGCGAGCCAGGACACCCTGATGCTCAGTGAACAGCTGGCCCGACGCCTGAAGGTGCGCCCCGGCGACCGCCTGAGCCTGCCGGTGCCCGCCGGGCAGTGGGCGCCCCGGGTGGTGGGGATCTACGCCGACTATGGCAACCCCAAGGGCCACCTGCTGGTGAATGCCGGGCACTTGCTGGCGCATTGGCCAGCGCTGACGCCGAGCCGTTTCAACCTGCGCCTGGCGCCGGGAGCGATGTCCGGGCTGGTCGGTGCCTTGCAACAGCAGTTCGCCCTGGACGACAGCCGGATCATCGATCAGGCCCGGCTCAAGGGCTGGTCGCAGCAGGTCTTCGAACGCACCTTCGCCGCCACCGCCGCCCTCAACAGCCTGACCCTGGGGGTGTCCGGGGTGGCGCTGTTCATCAGCCTGCTGACCCAGAGCCAGAGCCGGTTGGGCCAGTTGGCGCCGCTCTGGGCCCTGGGGGTGGGGCGGCGTCAACTGATGCTGCTGAACCTCGGGCAGACCTGGCTGCTGGCCTTGCTCACCCTGGTCCTGGCGCTGCCGCTGGGCATCCTCCTGGCCTGGTGCCTGGACAGCGTGATCAATGTCCAGGCCTTTGGTTGGCGCCTGCCGTTGCGGGTGTTCCCCGGGCAGCTTCTGCAACTTTTGGGCCTGGCCATGCTGGCGACTCTGTTGGCATCGGCCTGGCCGCTGCTGCGTTTGTACCGCGCGCAACCGGCGGACCTGCTGAGGACTTTTGCCCATGAAGACTGATGTGTTGGGCCGGGCCCTGGCGGGGTTGCTGCTGGCGCTGCTGGCCGGTTGTGAACAGCCCGCCGAGGCGCCCCAGGGTTTTGCCGGGCTGGGCAGCGAGGCCGCGGCCTTCACCCCGGTGTTGCCGGGGCGCAGTTTCAGCTTTCCTGCCGACCACGGTGCCCACGACGGGTTTCGCATCGAGTGGTGGTACCTCACGGCAGACCTGAGCGACGCCCAGGGCCGCCACTTCGGCGTGCAGTGGACGCTGTTTCGCAGTGCCCTGCGGGCCGCTCCCGAACAACCGGGCTGGGGCACGCCGCTGGTGTGGCTGGGCCATGCAGCGGCCACGTCGGCCCAGAGCCACCACGCCGCCGAGCGGTATGCCCGGGGTGGCGTCGGCCAGGCCGGGGTGATCGCGCAGCCGTTCCAGGCCTGGATCGACGACTGGCAGCTGAGCACCCTGAACAGCGCCGGCGACCCCCTGGCGCGGATGCAGGTGCAGGCCGCGGGGCCGGGGTTCGCCTATCGCCTGCAACTTTCCAGCAGCCGGCCGCTGGTGCTGCAGGGTGAGGGCGGCTACAGCCGCAAGTCCGACCAGGGGCAGGCCTCCTTCTACTACAGCCAGCCGTTCTTCCAGGCCGCGGGGGAGTTGCAGATCGATGGCCAGCGCTATCAGGTCAGCGGGCCGGCCTGGCTCGACCGGGAATGGAGCAGCCAGCCCCTGGGCGCCGACCAGAGCGGCTGGGACTGGTTCTCTCTGCACCTGGACAGCGGCGAGCGGCTAATGCTGTTCCGGGTTCGCGAGCGGGACAAGGCGCCCTATATCACCGGCACCTGGATCAGCACCGATGGCCACACCCAGAGCCTGGGCAAGGAGCAGATCCAGTTGCTGCCGCTGGCCCAGTCCAGGGTCCAGGGCCGCAGCCTGCCCACCACCTGGCAACTGAAGATCCCCGCCAAGGGCCTGGATATCACCACCCGGGCCCTGAACCCCCAGGCCTGGATGAACCTGAGCATTCCCTACTGGGAAGGGCCGCTGCAATTCGCTGGCAGCCACAGTGGCAGCGGCTACCTGGAGATGACCGGTTATTGAGGGCGCCGCGACGCTTGCACCCATCCCCCCGGTGAAAGCTGGCAGGGCGTCTATGCTCAAGGGCCTGACTGAAAGTCAGTGTGTTTCTCAACCACAAGGAATGTTCATGATGAAAACCCTCAATACCCTGGCCCACGCCATCGCCCTGGCCACTGTGCTGGGCACCGCCAGCCTTGCCGCACACGCCGCCGATATCCCGCTGTCCGGGGCCATCGAGGCCGATCAGGTGGTGACCAAGGTCCTGTCGGTGGACGCCGCCAAGCACCAGGTGGTGCTCGAAGGCGCCGGGGGCAAGCCGGTGCATGTGCAATTGAGCGATCAGGCCAAGGACCTGGGCCACCTCAAGGTCGGCGATCAGGTCAAGGTCACGGTTACTCACTCGGTGGTGGCGGTGCTCGACACCGACGTTGAAAAGGGCAAGCCCGATTCCAGCGAAGCCAGCGGCGTGGTCCGCGCTACCGCAGACAACCCCAACCCCGGCGGCGCGGCCTATCGCCAGGTGCAGGTGCAGTTGAAGATCACCGCCATCGACTTGAAGAAAAACCAGCTGACCTTCGAAGGCCCGGCGGGCAACAAGAAAGTGGTGAGCGTGGAGAAACCCGAAGTCCAGCAGCGCCTCAAGGACCTCAAGGTGGGCCAGAGCGTGCTGGTGACCTACACCGACATCCTGCAGGTCAGCACTGCCCACGAAGGCTGAGGGGGCACAACTGAGCGGGGGAGGCAATGGGCAATCGGGTTAACTGCACTGTGCAGTTTTATTCAGAATCTGCCAACGGACTTTCCCCGCCAGTTGCACTAGAATGCCAACCGTTCGCCCGGTGCAAGGGCTCTTTACCGGTGCAAGGATTGCCAAGGCCAGAGCACTGGGCGAACACCTTTCCTGAGTCCTGTACTGCGACTGCCGTGTCCTGCGAGCACCGCGTTCTGTGACTGTCGCGTGCTGCGATTTTCGAGCCCTTGAAAGGCGCTCGGCCTTCCATTCAAACACTCCCCGGCAGGTTTCCTGTGCTGCGCCGTGGTTCGTCGTGGGCGCTCAAAGGGCAATGGGCTGCAGGCTGACCTGGCGGGCGCGCAGGCTGACCCACTGGGGTGTGCGCTCCGGGCCGCCCAGAAGGGACAGGAGGACGATCGATTGGCCTATTGCCAGAGCCGCGACACCCTCCTCCTCGACCCGAACCAGGCGCCCGCTGACCTGCAAGGACCCCTGGTCCCAGAGCAGGCGGGCCGGGCCTTGGGCGCAGGGCTCCAGGTTGTCATTCCAGCTGAATTCGTCTTCCAGGCTCAGTTCCACTTCATAGTCTTGCCCGACCTGCGGCCGGGGCCCCAACCATTGGCCGCGGCCGTTGCCGAAGGCACTGGAGAAGCCGACGCAGAGGTCTTGCGCTGCAGTGAGGTGGATATCCGTCAGGGTGATACGCATGCCAGGGTTTCCCGATAGGCAGTGAATGGGAGTGGCGCCAAGCTGTTTGCGCGGTTGCCGCGCCGGGCAAGGCTGAAGGCTCTGCCGGCGTCTGGCAAGTGCCCACGGTTTTTCATTGCGCAGTCGCGGGGCCTTCAACAAAATGGCCGACTGCTCCGCGGGACCGCTCGCGGAGGTGGATGGTAGTGGAGATCCTGGATTGATCTGGTTGAAGCGTTTTCTCATGTCGATCGGCGCCCTGACGCTGATACTGGTTGCCCTCGGGATTGCCTGGACGAGCCCTTTCAAAGAAGCCGTGCACACATTGCCGGAACATCCCCTAGCCCGGTGGCAGGGCGGTGTCGATGGTGGGTACTACGTTGAAGTCACCCGCAGCGAAGCGCCTTACTACTTCATCCAGATGCGTTATGAAAGCGGCGACCTGTGGTCCGAGGGCTGGCTGCGGCATGAGCACGGCGGCGGTGCTCCGTTCAGCGCTGACGATGTGATCGCCTTTGACGGCGACGGGGTGATTTACCTGCAGCAACGCAAGGTGCTGGCCGGCGACAAGTCCGGGGCCCGTTGAGCCCCAGAGTGCGACCTATTGGTTGCGGGTGTCGCTGCCGTAGGCATCCCACAACTTGTTGCGGAACTTGTTCTGCGGATCGACCCGGGCCTTCAGCGCCAGGAACTCCCCGGCCCGTGGATAGGCCGCGCGAAACTGCTGGGCCGTGGCGTGGATCTGGTACGGCAGGTAGTAGCTGCCGCCGCGCTCGATGGCGCTGTCCACCAGGGCGCGGGTCCATACGCCGACTTTTTTCCGTTCCTCTGGCGCGGTGCTCTGCTGGTAGTACAGCACCAGGGCGAAGACCTCGGTCTTGGCCCAGGCCAGCAGGGTGCCGGGGTCGGCCTTGGCGTGGCGGATCGACAGGTTGATCACGTTGACCTTGTGCGCCCGCAGGGTCGCGCCCATCTCCTGGATGAAGCTTTCCAGCTGGTCGGGGGGCACGAAGTATTCCTGCAGCACGTAGGTGCGCTTGGCCCGGGAGTCGGGTTCCAGTTCACGCACATCGAGGCTGGCTTCGTGGTTGCGCCAGGACACTTGCGGTTTTTTCAGCACCAGGGGGTCGATCACTTCCTGGCGCAGGGTCTTGCCGCCGGGCCACTGGCTCACCACTTTCAGGGCCTTCTGTTCTTTCCAGTAGTTCTGGTCCAGGGGGGTGAGGCGTTCCTTGACCGTGACCGGCAGGTCGGTCTGGCTGTAGGAAACCGCGCGCAGGGTCTGGTACTGGTCGGGGTAGAGCACGGCGTTGTGCAGGATGACCTTGGGGTTGTTCTGGATCCGGGCCTGGAAGTAGGGGCGGTAGTCCCCCAGGGGCATTTCTTCGACGCTGCGCAGCAGGCGCACGTTGTCGCTCAGTTGCAGGGTGGCTTGGACGATCACCCCCAGGCCGCCGTAGCCGCCGATGGCGCCGTAGAACAGGTCGCTGTTGTGCTGCGGGCTGGCGTCCACCACTTGGCCGTCGGCCAGCACCAGCTTGATGGATTTCACCGAGCTCACCAGCGGGCCGTAGCCGATGTAGCGGCCATGGGCGTTGACGCTCAGGGCGCCGCCGACGGTGAAGTTGGCGTAGCTCTGCATGATGCTCACGGACAGGTCGTGGGGGTCGATGTAGTCCTGCACGGCGCGCCAGGTGATGCCCGGCTGCACGGTGATTTCCTTGCGTTCCTTGGAGAAGTCGAGCACCCGGTTGAAGCCGCGCATGTCGATCTGTAAGGCCTGTTCGGTGGCGGTCTGGCCGCCCATGCTGTAGCGCCCGCCGCCAATGGCGATGGGGCCGGGGTGCCCGGCCACCAGCTGGACGATCTGCTCCAGGCGGGTGGGGCGCACCACCTGGTCCACCACTATGGGGTTGAGCTGGGTGATGTCGTTGACGGTTTCTGCGGCGTGGGTGGTGAGTGCGCCGCCGAGTGCCGCGCATAAAAACAGGCCGATCGCTAATCTCATTCGCCGTGTCCATCCCTGGTGGTGGCGCGCCGCTGATGGGGGCGCAAGTGGCGGCAGAATAACGCCGCGACGGGTCCATGACCATGGGGGCAGTGCACCGGCTGCAAGGCCGGCATCGACCCGCGGGCCTGCCCTGCGCCCTAGAGCGCCGGCAGGCCCAGGGTGGCGGCGCAGTGCTCCAGGGAGCGCTGCTGGGTCTGGGCGTAGAGCTGCAGTTCGTCGAGGGTGGGGCGGCCCAGGGCGGCTTCGAACGCCTGGCGGTTGGATTGCCCTGCGTAGTGGCTCTGGCTGTTGTCCCCCAGGTTGGACTGGAAGATCCCGGCGGCGCTGACCGGCAGGAAATCTTCATACACCAGGGGTTCGGCGCTCAGGTGCCCGGCCGCCAGCAGCGCTGCCAGGGTGGTGGGCCGCTGGGGCTGGTTGCGCGCGGCCAGCCCGGTTTCGCTGACGAAGTAGCGAAAGTAGGCCAGGCCCTGTTCGCGCATGGCCGGGTGGCTGTCGGGAAATTCCCTGAAGTGCTCTTGCATCAGTTGGTTGTAGCGTTGGGCATTGGCTTCGTTGGGGAAGTCGCCCAGGGCGTCGCGGGCGGCATTCAGCAGGCGGTCGTAGAGCTCGCGGCCCTTGGGGGTCAGTGCCGCGCCGCGCTGTTCGATCTCGCCGAAGCGCGCGCTGTGGCTGCCCTGGCTCTGGGCCTGGTCGGTGAAGGCCACGGATTCCTCCAGGGCCTTGAAGCTGGTCTGGCGCAGCAGGATCGGGCATTCCCGGCGCGGCGGGCCTTCGATCACCGCCTTGGGGGTGATGCCGCGGGCAGGCATCAGCCGTTGCACTTCATCGATGTCCAGGGTGCGCGGGGTCAGGTGGTTGATGTGCGGGCCCTTGAAGGCCACCACGTCGGCGATCAGCCGGTGCTGGGCGCTGAGGCTGGCGTACTGGGCGGCGGTCACCGTGGCGTGGTGGTGCCAGCGGAAGGTTTCCAGGGCCTGGCGGATAAAGCGCTCGGCGTCTTCGGCGTCCAGGCCTCCGGCAGCCTCGGCCTGCTGGATCAGTTCCAGCACCTGGGGGGTGAAGATCTGGCGCCGGGCCAGGACCTGTTCGGCAAAGCTGCGCAGCTCCGGGTTGTCGATCAGCTCCAGGCGCAGCAGCGAGGTGAAGACCCGGAACGGGCTGACTTGCAGGGCCGCTTCGTGCACCGCGCGAAAGGCCGTGGAATGCACCGGCACCCCGGCGGGGGTCAGGTCGTAGTAGCCCACCGGCTGCATGCCCATCACCGCGAACAGCCGGGCCAGGGTCGCCAGCTCGGCGGCGCTGCCGACGCGGATCGCGCCGTGGCGCTCCAGGTCCAGGCGCTGCAACTCACCGCTGCTCTGCAGGTGCCGGGCAAGCGCCGGCTGCCGCTCCAGGACCTGGGTGTTGACTTCGGCCACCAGCTCCATCAGGGCGCCGTAGAGCGGCACCTCCTCGCGGTACATGTCCGACATCGCCCGGGAAAATCCCTGGCGGATCAGGTCCGGGCTGACGAAGTGCTGGTTGCTCATGAACAGGCTTCCCGTGGTAGAGGGGCGAGGCGTGAAAGGGCGGGTCGGCCTCGATTCTGCTGGGCCTGCCCGGGGCTGACAAACGAAGTTTCCTCTGAACTTCATTCTGCAAATGAATGCATGAGCGGGCCGCTGTCAGTGCCGCTGGCGTTCCAGGAACTGCTGGTACAGCCGGGCACTGCGCACCGGGCGTTCGACCATGGGCATATGCCCGATGCCCTCCCAGAGTTGCACCTGGGCGCTGCTGGGGTGCAGCAGGCGGTCCTCGCGGCCCCAGAGCAGCAGGGTCGGGGCCTGGATCTTCGCCAGCTCGGGCTCCATGGGCGGGCTGGCCTGGAGCTCGGCGAAGATCCGCGCCAGTTGCCCGCGGCGCGCCTGATAGCGTTCGGCGATGGCCGCCAGCACTGCTTCGGGCACCCAGGGCGGGGCGGCCATGGTCAGGCTGTAGAAGTGCTGGAAGTCGGCGCGGGAGCGGACCAGGAAGGGGTTCTTGCCCTGTTCCAGCAGGTGCTGCAGGTCGCTGGTCTCGGGGGCTTCGACGCCGGCCGGGTCGAACAGCGCCAGGCCGCTGATCCGTTGCGGGGCGTGGGCGGCCAGCCAGGCGGCGATATAGCCGCCCATGGAGTTGCCGATCACCTGCACCCGCTGGATGCCGCAGGCGTCGAGCAAGCGCAAAAGGCGCTGGGCCTGGGCCGGAACACGGTAGTCCTGGTGGGCGGCATAGGCGGTTTCGCCATGGCCGCCCAGGTCCGGGATCAGCAACCGGTAGTCGCGGTTGAAGTGCCGGGCAAAACGCAGCCAGATGCTCTTGTCCGCGCTCAGGCCGTGCAGCAGCAGGATCACCGGCGCCTGGGCCGGGCCGCCCTGGTAGGTCATCAGGGTCTCTTCGCCGATCTGCACCGGGACTTTCTGCAGTCGGTACAGGCGCGCTTCCAGGGCCACGCTGGCGTCGTACAACAGGTGGCCGATGCGCGGGTAGGTGCGGTAGCACCAGAGTGCGGCAAGGAGCAGCAGGACCAGGATCACCAGCATCGGCGGCCTCCAGGGGCAGGGTGGATCGGCTCAGGGGCGGCGCGCGTCGTGCTCGCCACTGCGAAGTCTGTTATCGGCCGCCCCTCAGTTATAGCCAAATATTCCCCACCTGCTGGCGCTGGCAGGTCGAAACTGGGCGTTGGCAGTGATGGCGCTTTGAAACGCGACTGATAGACTTTCACCGGTTGCTTGCCACCCGCTCGTTCCACCTTTACCCATTGCTGATCGGAGGCAACTTGCTCCCTGCGCAGGACACCAGAGGGAAGGGACTGTCATTGGCCAGGAGGCTTTATCGGTCACGGACCCTGGGCCTGGCCCTGGGGTTTTTCTGCGTGGCCGCGGGGATGGCGCCCCTGCAACCGGCGCCCTGGGTCTGGGGCTTCATGCTGTTCAATGCATTTGCCTGGCCGCACCTGGCCTACCAATGGGCGCGGCTGGCCCGGGTGCCGTTTCGTGCCGAGTACCGCAACCTGCTGGTGGATTCGCTGCTGGGGGGCTTCTGGGTCGGCGCCATGCACTTCAATCCGCTGCCGCTGGCCACCACCCTGGGGATGATGGCCATGAACAACATGGCCCTGGGCGGGTTACGTTTCTTCCTCGCCGGCAGTGCGGCCCAAGTGCTGGGCATGGGCGTTGCCCTGTGGCTGTTCGGGCCGGCGTTTGTCGCCCAGACCACCCCCGAGCAGGTGTATGCCAGCCTGCCGATGCTGACCCTGTACCCGCTGGCCCTGGGCTACATCTGCTATCAGCAGGCGGTGACCCTGGGCCGGCACAAGCGCGAGCTGCTGGCCCTGAGCCGCACCGACAGCCTGACCGGGCTGCTCAACCATGGCGCCTGGAAGGACCAGTTGGAGATCGAGTTCCAGCGCTGCAAGCGCCAGGCCCATGGTGGCGCCATCGCCCTGATCGACATCGACCACTTCAAGGCCATCAATGACACCTACGGCCATGTGGCCGGGGATGTGGTGCTGCGCCAGTTGAGCAAGCTGCTGCGGCAGAACCTGCGGGTCAGCGACCAGGCCGGGCGTTATGGCGGCGACGAGTTCTGCGTGATCCTGCCGGACGTGCCCCTGGCCCATGCCGCCGAACTGATGGAGGCCCTGCGCGGTCGTTTCGGCGCCTTGGGCTATGAACAGAGCCCGGCGCTGCAGGTCAGCCTGAGCATCGGCCTGGCGGCCTTCAACCCCCTGCACGACGACGCCATGGGCTGGCTCAACGATGCCGACCAGGCCCTGTATGCGGCCAAGACCTGCGGCCGCAACAACGTCACCTGCCACCCGCCGGAGCAGCCGTCCAGGCGTTTGCTCAACTCCCTGTAGCCGCTGTTCCTTGTGTCCCGCGAAGGCGTCTGTGGGTATGCCGCGGGGTCGGGGTGTTCCCTTCGCCGGCAAGCCGGCTCCTACGGGGGGCTCGTTGGCGGTTGTAGGAGCGGGCTTGCCCGCGAAGGCGTCTGTGGGTACGCCTCGGGGTCGGGGGTGTTCCCTTCGCCGGCAAGCCGGCTCCTACAGGGTGGGGTGCAGGCGCCGGGCCAGTTCCAGGGCGGTGCGGCCGCTGGCGATGCCCGGGACCAGTCGGGCGAAGGGGATGTCGATCAGCCGGTCTTCGCGCACCGCGCGCAATCGCGACAGCACAGGGTCGCTGTGCAGCAGCTGGCGTTTGCGCCGGGCGGGCGACCACAGGGCGTCGGCCAGGAGCATGGCGTCGGGGTCGTTGGCCAGCAGGGTCTCGCTGTCCACGGTCAGGCGCGGGCGGTCGATGGCGGCAAAGCTGTTGCGCGCACCGGCCGCTTGCAGCAGCACGCCGACAAACCCGTGCTGGCCCTGGCTGGCCAGGCCGTTGACTTCGCTGTCCAGGTAGAACACCGAAGGGGTCGGGCGCCCGCGGTACAGGGCCGCGGCGGCCTCCAGGTCGGCATCCATCTGGCCCACCAGTTGCTGCGCGCGGGCTTCCTGGCGCAGCAGCCGGCCCAGGGTCAACAGGTCGCGGCGGATATGCCCGAAGTAGTCCTGGTCATGCCCGGCGCAGGCCGATTCCAGCAGGTAGCTGCCTACGCCTATGGCCCCCAGGCGTTGCCGGGAGCTGAAGTTTTCCGGGAAGGCCGAGGCGAAGCCGCCCACCACCAGGTCGGGTTTCAGGCTGTAGAGCACTTCTGCCGACGGGTACTGGCGGGCGATGACCGGCACGCCGTGGTAAAGCCCTTCGGCCTGGGCCTGGCCATCGTCGTCCAGATAGGCGACGCCGATCATCGACGGCCCGGCACCCAGGGCCAGCAGCAGGTCGGCGCTGTGCTGGTTGAGGGCGACGATGCGCTGGGGCGGGCCGGCCACCGTCCAGGTCCGGCCACAGTTCTGGTAGCTGTGCGCCAGGGCCGGCAGGGCCGCCAGCCACAGCAGCAGGCCGAGCAGTCTATTAGGCATCCGCCGTTCCTCCGTAGGGCGCGGGAATCCGTAGATCCGCCACCGGTTCGCCCTGGACCAGGTGCTGCTGCACCAGGCGCAGCACCTCGCCGTCATCGCGCACCCGGTACCAGCAGCCGTCCGGATGCACGGTGAGTACCGGCCCCAGGTTGCACGGGAACTGGCAGGCGGTGCGGGTCAGCAGCACGCCACCGGGTGTCTCCATGTGCTCCAGGCGCAGCAGTTCGCGGCGCAGGGTCTTCCACAGCGCCAGGGCGCCACGCCGCACGCAGCGCGGGCCGGTGCACAGGAACACCTGGCGGGCATGGGGCGGCACCCGCGACCAGCCCGGGTCGCTCTGCACCGCGTTGACGTTGTCGCAGGCCAGGTGGCGCTCGCGCTGGCCGATGCTGGCGCAGGCCAGGGCCGCGTCCAGCCCGCGCCGGCCCAGGGCCTGGGCGGTGATCCACAGCCGCGGTGCCTGGGGGTGGGCCTGGGCCAGGCGCCCCAGCTCATCGCGCAGCCAGTCCAGGTAGGCACTGTCGGAGCTGGGCTCCAGGTCCACCACCAGCAGCTTCGCGCCGTCCTCGGGCAGGGCATCGCCCAGCGCCGCCCAGAGGCTGTCGAAGCCGTCCAGGGTGTCGATCACCCGGGTGTCGGCGCCGTCGCCGCGCAGGGCCTGGAGCTCCTTGCGAAAGGCTTCGCCGAGGGCGCCGCCGTGCAGGCCGGGGCCGACGAACAGCACCCGTTGATAGTTCTCATGCATGTCGGTCGGCCTCAGAAGCGGTAGGTGTAGCGCACTTCGGTGGTGAAGGGTCGCCCCAGGTTGTCCACCGAGGGCGAGGTGCTGGTCATGCTGGTGCTGTAGTCGCGGTCGAACAGGTTCTCCACCAGTAGGCTCAGGCGGTGCTGCTGGGCCGTATCCAGGTAGCGATAGGCATCGGCGTCGACCACCGAATAGTGGCCGTAGTCGACGTTCTTCGGGCTGTCGATCTGGCCGATGTAGCGGACCGCACCACCCACGCCCCACATCCGGTCCGGGGCTTCGAAGCCCAGCCGCGAACGGGCGAAGAAACCGGGGATGTTGCTCAGGGTCATGCCGTTGCGCGACTCCAACAGGTTGCGGGTCATGTCCGCCTGCAGGGTCCATTGCGGGCTGAACTGCCAGCGCCCGTCGAGTTCGATGCCGCGCACCTTGATCCGGCCCTGGCCGTTGCTCCAGACATCGTTGGCGTCGAGGGTGATCAGGTCGTCGATCTTGCGGTGGAAGGCGCTGACGCTGGCGTTGAATTCGCCGGCCAGCAGGCTGCCCTTGTAGTCCAGGCCGAGCTCGGCATTGAGGCTCTTTTCCGGCTTGAGGTCGGGGTTGCCTTTTTCGTAGTCCTCGTTGGCGTACAGCTGCTCGGCGTTGGGCAGCTTGAAGGCGCTGCCGTACTGGCCGCGCAGTTGCCAGTGGGGCGTCAGGTCGTAGAGCGAGGTGAGCATGCCCACGGTGGCGCTCTCGCCGCCGCTGATTTTCTCGTGGCGCACGCCCAGGCTCGGGTGCCAGTCGGGCAGGGCGTCGAACACCGGGCGCAGCTGGGTGTACAGGGCATTGGCCTGGGCCTGCTTGTTATCGATCTTCAGCACGTCGTCCTGGCCCTTGAACCACTGGTTGTCGGTGCCCAATACCAGCACGTGGCCGCCGTCCAGCTCGGCCTTGCCCTCGGCCTGCAGGCCCCAGTCGGTGAAGCCCCAGTAGTCGTTGTGGTTGATCACCTGGGGGGCGCCGCTGGTGGTGCTGTTGATACGGGTGTAGCGGGTGTCCCAGTCGTTGACATGGCCCTTGACGAAGTAGCTGAAGCCTTCGCCCAGGCGCTGTTCGAAGGTCGCGGTGGCGATCTGCTGGATGCGGTCGTTGGTGGTTTTCCGGTTGTTCACCGGGCGGGCGAAATCCAGGTTGGCGTCGCTGTACTGGTAGAACAGTTCCAGCCGCGAAGCGTCGCCAAGGCCCTGGATCGCCTTGGCGCCGAAGGTGGTCACTTCATAGCCACGTTTCTTGTCCCGGGTGTTGGCGTTGTAGGCGCTGTTGCGAAATGGCTGGTAGCCATCGGAGACGTTGTGGCTGACATAGGCCAACAGCCCCAGCTCGCCCAGGCCATTGCTGAGGATCTGCTCGGCGCGGGCATCGCCGCTCCTGCCCATGAAACTGTCCAGGCCCAGGTTGACCTCGCCGGAGACGTCGCGGGTCTGCGGGCTGCGGGTGACGATGTTGATCACCCCGGACACCGCCTGTGTACCGAACAGCAGGCTCTGGCCACCCTTGAGCACCTCGATGCGCTCGATGGCGTTGGCCGGCAGGGTATCCAGGTACAGGCCGCCGTACAGGCGGTTGTTCAGGCGCACGCCGTCCAGCAGGATCAGGGTGTCGTCGTTGCGCCCGCCCAGCAGGGAATAGGTGCCGTAGTCGAAGGGGCCATTCTTGGGCGCCACATACAGCCCCGGCACGTACATCTGCAGGACCCGGGTGATGTCGCTGCTGGGGCCGGCGCGTTCGATCTGCTGGCGGTCGATGATCTCCACCTTGCTGCCATAGCGGGCCATTTCGGCCACCGTGGTGGACTCCACCGAGGGGGCGGAAACAAATTGCTGGTCCAGCGTCAGGGGGCTGTCGTCCGCCAGCAGCAGGGGGCTGAACAGGCAGCCGAGCAGGGCGCCGCTCATGGTGCGGCGAGGTGCACGCCAGTCGCGTGCAGGCAAAGAGTCAGGTGTTGTCATTGTTGGTCTTCTCGAAAGTGTCTTCGGGAAGCACGCAGGAGAGGGTATCGGCCACGGGCACGCGACCATACCGGCCCATGCCCGCCCACCGCAGGATTGCCAAACAGACGTCACAGGCCGGTCTCCGGGCTTGCGAGTCTGGCGGCATTCGCCTTCCCATACCTTGGGTACAGTGGCCTGTTGAATGCAGCACTCGCTTACCGTTGCGGGGGCAGCACCGGACTTGCCCGAAAAGGGGCGCACCGGTTTCCCGTTTCACCTCCTGCACGGCGGCAGGAGGCACCTGAAACTGGGCGGCATATGAACATCCGCCCCGGCGTTCGTCAATGTTGCGCCTGCCGCCAGGTGTTACCGGATTCATCGCCCTGACGCCTCTGTAGCCACTGCCGAGCCCGTGAGGCTGCGCAAAGGCCCGCAGGGCATTGCTTGGCAGTCTCATGTCGAGCGCCTCAGCGGTCTTGAGATTTCGCGCCCCTGCGGGCCGTTCTTCCGAACGCGGCCCGAGCCTGCGGCAGCGGCTACAGGAGCAGGGCGCTTTGCGGAGCCAGGTGCCGCTGTGCGTGCAGGGCCGTGCGTGACTCGCAGGCCAGCAGCGGCACCGCCCGTACCGAGTCGCCCGGCTGCAGTTGCAGGCGCTTGGCAGTCAGCCGGTCCACCAGCAGGCAACCCGAAACCAGGCGCCCGGGGGCGGCGGTGATGCGGCAGCTTTCCAGGCGCCGGTTGTGGATCAGCCACACCGGCGCCTGTGCGTCCGGAGTGCCCACTAGCAGGGGCAGGGTCTGGCTCTCGCGCACGCTGCGGATCTTCGCCACCTCGGCCTCGATCAGCGGCCCGCCATCGAAGATGTCGATGCAGCCCTGATGGCTGAAGCCCTCGTCGCGCAGGATGCTCACCGCCTGTTCGGTGCTGGTGTGGGCCTGGCCGATGGCGGCCTGCGCCTGGGGGCTGAGCAGGCAGGTGTACAGCGGCTGGCGCGGCATCAGTTCGGCGATGAAGGATTTGCTGCCGTGGCTGGACAGGCGATTGGCCTGCTGGAAACCCATCTTGAAGAAGTGCCGCCCCAGGCTGTCCCAGAACGGCGAACGGCCCTGGCTGTCGAGCTGGCCGCGCAGTTCGGCCACCAGCTTGTCGCCGAACAACCGGGGGAATTCGGCGACAAACAGCAGGCGCGCGGTGGACAGCAGGCGGCCGGTGTAGCCCTGGCGGAGATCGCGGCGCAGGAACAGCGAGCACAGCAGCGACTGCCCGGTCATCTCGTTGCACAGGAACAGGGTCGGGATGTGCTTTTCGATGCCCAGCACCGGGGCGCTGCCGTGGGTGGTGCCGACCCGGTAGTTGTAGCAGGGCTCGCGCAGGCCGATGGCGCCGCTCAGGCCGCAGACCCCGATCACCTGCTGCTCGTCATCCTCCATGACGAACAGGTAGTCGGCATCGGCCCGCTCCACCTGGTTGGCGAAGGCTCGCTGCGCCCAGCGCACCCGATGGGCCAGGCGCTCGGGGTCGGTGGACAGGTTGTTCAGTTCGCGACAGCTGCCTTCGAGCAGGCTCAAGACCGCCGGCAGATCGGTGACGCGGATCGGACGGACGATCATTGGCGGGCTCCTGGCAATGACGCCGGGCAGGGGGGCAACAGGGGCCGGTTCATAAGGCAACGCTCCGTACCGGCTCGCCCGGCGCCAGTTGCAGGGCCTGGAGCATGGCCGGGTCGAGGCCGACTTCATCGCCCGGGGCGGTGTCCAGCGCCGCGACTATGGCGCGAAAGCCCTGCAGCCGCTCGTTGCTCAGCAGCCACTGCTGGCCCTGGCCGCTCTGGGGGCTGGGGTAACTGGTGGCGACCCGGCTCTGGGCGATCGAGCGCAGTTGGTGGCTGCGCCCCTGCAGGGTCGGCCCGGCATCGAACAGGTCGACGTACTGGGTCGGCGCGAAGCCTTCGTCGATCAGGATCTGACAGACCTCCCGGGCATCCGGGTGAACCTGGCCGATGCAGTCCTGGGCCGCCTGCGCCAGCATCGGGATGTACAGCGGGTACTGGGGCATCAGTTCGGCGAGAAAGCCGCGGCCCTGCAGGGCGCACAGGCGCTCGGCCTCGACATAGGGCAGGTCGAAGAAGTGCTGGCCCACGGCTTGCCAGAACGGCGACTCGCCGTTGGCGTCGCTGTAGCCGACGATCTCGCTGATGCAGCTGTCGGCGAAGCGCTGGGGGTGGGCGGCGATGAACAGCAACCGCCCGCGGGAGGTGAGCTGGGCCAGTGGCGTACCGCCCAGCGGCGGGTCGACATGGAAGCTGCGCAGCAGGGTCTGTTCGCTGAGGTCGTGGCACAGCGACAGGGTAGGCACCCCGTGCTGGATGTTCAGCTCCCGGGAACTGCTGATGAACGGGCGGTTGCGCAGGCTGTAGAACGGGCTGGCAAAACCGGCAGTGGCGAGGATGTCCGAGCAGCCGCGCAACTGGCCGCTGTCGAGGTCCTCGAGCACCAGGAAATAGTTCTCCGGGCCCTGGCTGGCATCGCTCTTGGCGAAGGAGGCCTGGGAATCGAGGATCTTGTCCCGCAGGCAGGTTTCGTCATCCACCAGGGAGGTCACGCCCAGCAGGCGTTCGCGGGCCAGGCGCCGCAGTTGGGGCAGATCGGATAACGCCACCGGACGCAAGGCCAGCATGGGTGTACTCCTGTATCAAGGGCCGCTTGCCCCGGGGGGCAGGCACTGGCCAGACATCACTGTCGGTTACCACGCAGTTCCACGGCCGCGGCATCCGGCGGCCAGTCCCCGGGCCGCTCTTGCTGGCAGCGCCGGGATTGGCGCGACGCCCTGGGGCGCCGCGCGGGTGCAACTAGTGCTTGAGCGGGTCGGGCAGGGCGGCGCCGCTGCCCAGCTTGTTCAGCAGGAACAGGTAGACCAGCCCGGCAAGGATCCAGATGGCGCCGAGTTTCTGCGCATCCACGCCCATGTTGTACATGATGGCGCTGACGATCACGAAGCCGATTACCGGGCAGATCAGGTGGCGCACCACCTGGCCGGACTTCTGCCGGCGCCAGTAGAAATTGATCACGGTGATGTGCAGCAGCATGAAGCCGCTCAGGGCGCCGAAGTTGACCAGGGAGGTCAGGGTGTCCACCGAGTTGATGAACAGGTAGCAGATCAGCAGCGACAGCACCGCCACCAGGTAGATGCTGATGTGCGGGGTGTTGTGCTTGGGGTGGACCTTGGCCAGCACCTTAGGCAGCTTGCCGTCGCGGGCCATGCCGAACAGCAGGCGCGATACCGCGGCCTGCGAGGTGATGGCCACCGCCACGCCCCAGGCCAGCGCGGTGGCCACTCCGGTGAGGGTCGCCAGCCAGCTGCCGGCGGCCAGTTCGGCGATTTCATAGAAGGCGGTGTCGGCGGACTTGAAGCCCATGCCGGCGGCCAGGTCGGTGGCGATCCAGGTCTGTACCACGAAGATCGCGCCCATCACCACCAGGGTGATCAGCGCGGCGCGGCCGACGCTGCGGCCCGGGTCGCCCTTGACCTCTTCGGCGAGCGTGGAGATGGCATCGAAGCCGAGGAACGACAGCACCGCGATGGACACGCCCTGCATCAGCATGCCGAAGTGGAAGTTCTCCGGGTTGTACAGCGGCGCCAGGGTCAGCTGGCCGTTGCCGGCGCCACCGTGCAGGGCATTCCAGGCGTAAAACAGGAAGATCCCCAGGACCGCCAGTTGCGCGAGCAGGAACAGGATGTTCATCCGCGCGGTGAAGGTGATGCCGCGCAGGTTGACGAAGGTGGCGCTGACCAGGAACGCCAGGATGAAGCCGACCTTGGGCACTTCCGGGTACAGGTGGTTGAGCGCCATGGCCGCGTAGACGTAGAGCAGCGGCGGGATCAGCAGGTAGTCCAGGAGCATCAGCCAGCCGGCAAGAAAGCCCACATGCGGGTTGAGGCCGCGCTGGGCGTAGGAATACACCGAGCCGGCGATGGGAAAGGCGCGGGCCATGGCGCCGTAGCTCAGGGCGGTGAAGACCATCGCCACCATGCCGATGACGTAGGCCAGGGGCACCATGCCCGGGGCTTCCTGGTTGACGTAGCCGTAGACCCCGAACGGGGCGATGGGAATCATGAAAATCATCCCGTAGACCACCAGGTCACGCAGGCTCAGCCCGCGCTTGAGTTCCTGTTTGTAGCCGAATTCTTCAATCTCCATGAAGCCGTTCTCCTTGAGCCTGTGTAAGTGGGTAAAGGCGGGGCCTTGCGGGTCGTCATTGACACCTCGGGCCGCGCTTTCGTGTTTGAACCTGGCAGGGTTTAAAGACACACCACAGCGGTTTTTCTAGTTGTTGTACCGGTCCTGCAAACAGCGTTTTGGCGCGCCGGGTGAGTCCTTCGGGGCGCGCCGGTGAAACCTTCCTCTCGCCGCGGCTACAGCAGCGGCGCCAGTGTATCGCTCCAGTGCTGCACCGCTTCAGGGGTACGCAGCAGATCGTTGCGCACCTCGATCAATACCGACGCCAGGCCACGGGCGTCGCCGTGCACCGGCACGGTCATGTCGCTCAACGGATCGATCTCGTAGGGCTGGTTGCCCGCCACCTTGATCGGCAGCCTCCACAGCCCTTCGAGGATCCGCGCCGCGTAGTCGGTGGCGCTGCCATACAGCACGCCGATTTCCAGCGCGCGCGGCTGCCCGTAGTAGACCGGGGTGAAGCTGTGGATCCCCACCACCCGCACTTCACGGCCCTGGGCCAGGCGCCGGTCGATGATCCTTTGCAGGCGCTGGTGAAACGGCGTGAACAGCTGCTGGCGGCGGTACTCGCGAGTGGCCTCGTCCAGTTGCTGGTTGCCCGGCACCTGATAGATCTCGCTTTGCAGCGGGATGCTGTCGGGGGCGTGGCGCGGCCGGTTGAGGTCGATCAGCAGGCGCGAGTAATTGGCCGCGATCAGGGTCGCGCCCAGGGCCTGGGACAGGCTTTGGGCCAGTTCCAGGGCGCCCGGGTCCCAGGCGATGTGTTCGCGGGCCGCCAGCGGGTCCAGGCCCAGGTCGTGCAGGGCCGGTGGAATGTAGTGGCTGGCGTGTTCGCACACCAGAATCAGCGGGTGCTCGGAGTCTTCACGGATCAGGCGGTAGGCCGGCTCGGTGTAGAACCCCAGCTCGGCGGATTTAGTACAGGTGTCCATAGTGCTCACAGAGTTGGGCAGCAGTCAGGTGCTCGGTCAGGGACACTTCCTTTTGTTTGACGGCGAAGTAGGTGGCCAACAGGTCCTGGGGCAGGAACTGCAGCAGTTCAGTGTTGCCGCGCAGGCATTCCAGGGCCTGGGGCAGGGAGCCCGGCAGCGGCACGATGCCACTGGCCAGGCGTTGCTCGGCGCTCAGGTCCGAGGGGGCCTTGTCGGTCACCGCGTTGAGCGCCAGCTGCTGCTCGATGCCCAGGCGCCCGGCGATCAGGATCACCGCCATCGCCAGGTGCGGCGAAGCGGTGGCGTCCAGGGCGCGGAACTCCAGGTTGTACTGCGGCGCCACCGGCTTGCCGCCCAGGCTCAGGGTCGGGCAGATGCGCAGCGAGGCTTCGCGGTTGCGCAGGCCCAGGCAGGCGTAGGAGGCGCTCCAGTGATGGGGCTGCAGGCGCTGGTAGGAAATCGGCGTCGGCGCGGTGAAGGCGCACAGCGCCGGCAGGTGCCTGAGCACCCCGGCGGCCCAGTGCTGGCCCAGGCTCGACAGGTCGTCGCCACTCACCGCGTGGGGGTCGTAGAGCAGTGGCTCGCCGTCCAGGTTTTGCAGGCTCAGGTGCAGGTGCACCCCGTTGCACACCGCGTCCTCGGCAGTCTTGGGCGCGAAGCTGACCCGGTGCCCCATTTGCCGGGCGATTTCCCGGGTGATCTCGCGCACGTTCACTGCCCGGTCGGCAGCGGCCAGGCCCTGGGTCGGCCGGCAGGTGATCTCGTACTGCTGCTTGCCGTATTCGGGGAGGAACATTTCCGGTTCGGCGCCGGCGGCTCGCAACGCCGCCAGCAGCCAGCCACCGAAGGCCGCGCCCTGGCGCTGGGCTTCCAGGGAGAAGGCCAGGTGCTCGCGCTGGTCGGTGCCGGTGTCGAGGTTGAATTCATGCTCGAAGGCCGCGGTGATCTGGATGCCCAGCTCGCGGTAGCGCTCGATTTCCTTGCGCAGCAGGGTGCGCGGGCAGGCCGCCCAGGGCTTGCCGTCGGTCTCGCAGATGTCGGCGTGGATGAAATCCAGCGACGCCGCGCTGGCATCCGGCCCGGCGCCGACACTGACCCGGCTGTCCAGGTCGGGGATCAGCCGCAGGTCGCCATAGGCGCCCCAGGGGTTGTCCTCGGCGATCAGGTCCTGGGGCGTCAGCGCGCTGTTGGCCGGCACCCAGCCGCAGCCGCCGACCTTGTAGCGCTCCAGTTCGTCGCTGGGAAAGGAGCGGCCACGGGTGACGCCGATCAGGTCGGTGGTGACGATGCTGGTCATGGCCACCGGGGTCAGGGCCTCGATGCCCTGGCCGCGGCTCATCCGCGGATCTCCCGCAGGCGGCCGAGCACGGTGTCGGTGTCGGTGATCCAGCAGTAGCCCTTGATTGCGTTGAGGCAGGCCTGGTGCCGGGTATCGCCGTAGGTGGCGCAAGCATCTTCCACCAGGGTCACCAGGTAGCCGCGGTCGGCGGCGTCGCGCACGGCCATGTCCACGCACTGGTCGGTGACGATCCCGGCGATGATCAGGTGGCGGGTTTCCAGGTTGCGCAGCACGTAGTCGATGTTGGTGGAGTTGAACACCCCGGAGGAGGTCTTGGGCAGCACGATCTCGTTTTCCACCGGTTCGAGCTCGGCAATGATCGCCGCCTGGGGGCTGCCCTTGGGCAGGTGCATGTCCGACAGCTTGTGGTCCAGGGAGCGGTCACGGCCATCGGCGGTCAGGCTTTCGATAATGGTGTGCAGCACGTTCTGCCGCGCCTCGCGCACCGCCGCCAGCAGTCGTTGCTGGTTGGGGATCACCCGCTCTCGTGCGCGCTTGAGAAAGGCCTCGCCGTCGGGCCCTTGCAGGTGCGGGTCGAACTGCGGTTCAAGCCACGCCCGCTGCATGTCCACCAGCAGCAGGGCGGTGTGGTCGACGACGAAGGGCAGGTCCCGGGGCGAACGGTGGGGCAGGCTGAACATCCTTATTTTTCCTCCAGCACATGGGTAGCAAATTCCGCCCGCAGGGCATCGATGCCCTCCAGGCGTTGATCAAGATGAGGGCTGCGCGGGGTCAGGCAGGCGACCAGCGCCTCGACCTGGGCCAGCGCCGGCACCAGGGTGTCGAAGGGCGACAAGGATTCCACCGGTGCACTGATGACCAGGTCCGCCAGCTCCCGCAGCGGCGAGGCATAGATATCGGTGAACAGCACCACCCGGGCGTTGCGTGCCTTGACCGCACTGGCCACGCGCATGGCCTGGGACTGGTAGCGGCGGTAGTCGAACAGCAGCACCAGGTCCTGGCGCTGGACATCGAACAGGCGGTCCGGCAGTTGGGCGTTGTCGTCAAGGAAGAAACAGCCCGGGCGCATCAGCCGCAGGTGGTTGAACAGGTAGAGGGCGAGGAAGCTGCTGAAGCGGCCGCCGAAGCAGTACGCCGAATGCCGGCTGTCCAGCAGCCAGTCCATGAGCACGCGGATGTCTTCGGGTTGGGTCAGGGCCTGGGTGTCCTGCAGTACGCGCTGGCTGTCGGCCAGGTAGCGGCCCCAGGTATCGCCCTGGGCCACTTGCGAACGCGGGCGCAGCAGGGTGCTGGGGGAGCGCAGGCGGTCATCCATGTCACTGAGCAGGGCTTCCTGGAATTCGCCGTAGCCGCTGAAACCCAGCTTCTTCACCAGGCGCACGATGGTCGGATCGCTGACCCCGGCGTGTTCCGCCAGGCGTGACATCGGCCCCAGCCCGTTGCGCGGGTAGTGATCGAGCAGGGCCCGCACGACCTTGCGCTCGGACGGCGTGAGGTCGAGGGCGGGGTCGGTGATCAGGTCTCTGAGAGAGGGCATCGGGGTGCCTTGGAAAGTGATGTCGTTTTTATTTCATAAAATGGCGAAATGGATATTTATGTAATAGACGCTACATGTCTAGTGAATTTTCCTCTGATATCAAATTGCCCTGAAATGGGGCGGTTTCAGGTGGGAATCTGTTGTTGGCGGGGCGGGAAGCCACGGTGCGGGACGTAGGGGAGCGATCGAAACAGGGTCTGGCTTACACCGAGCAGGCCGAATACAGTGGCGCGACCGCACCGGACAGGCACCGGCGTGCTGTTTTGCAATGAACCTTGGAGGCGGTTGCAGCAAAGATGTTGCATCTGCCCGGCCCGTGTAGGTTTGCCAATCGATAACGCCAGAGTAAACACCGTGCAGGCCACCCGTCTGACCCTGATCTGCCATGCCCGCACCGCCGCCCAGAAGCTGGCGCGTTTTCCCCGGGACGAACCCCTGGAGCTGGACTGGCAAGCCCAGGCCCTGAGCCGCGCCGCTGATTTCAAGCGCAGCATCCGGGTGTTGTGCGGGCCCGAGCTGCGCACCCGCCAGAGCGCCCAGTTGTTCAGCGCCGAGCATGAGGTGCAGGACGCCTTGCGCGACTGTGATTTCGGCGCCTGGCAGGGGCTGCGCATCGATGAACTGCAAGAGCGTGAACCCGAGGCGCTGCAGGCCTGGCTCAGGGACCCGCAGCTGGCGCCACCGGGAGGCGAATTCCTGGCCCAGTTGTGCCAGCGCGTGGCGCAATGGCTGGAGGTCATGGCGCAGCGCCCGGGCCACTGGCTGGCGGTGACCCATCCGTTCGTCATCCGCGCCGCGCTGGTGCAGGTGCTGCAGGCGCCGCTGGCGAGCTTCAACCAGATCGACATCGAGCCCCTGTCCCGGCTCGACCTGAGCCACGCCGGCCGCTGGCGCCTGCGCCTGCCCGGGGCCCCGACGCCATCCCGGTAGCCGCTGCCGAGCCCGCGAGGCTGCGCAAAGGCCCCGGGGGCCTTGCCTGGCCATCTCCAGCCGGACATGCAACGGCCCCAGGCCACCCTTCGCCGGGCCGATGCCCGCCGCCCCAGAGGGCTACAGAAGCATTTCTCATCAGGCCAAAGCGCCGCATACTGGCCCGCTGGCAAAACAGCGAGAGCAAGCCCATGAAAACCCTCCTGGTGATCGGCATCGGCGCCGGCAACCCCGACTACATCACGATCCAGGCGATCAAGGCGCTGAACCGCAGCGACGTGGTGTTCCTCATGGACAAGGGGCCGAGCAAGGATTCCCTGATCGACCTGCGACGCGAGCTGTGCGAGCGCTACCTCACCGAGCGGCCCTTTCGTTACGTCGAGGCGCAGAACCCCGAGCGCGAGCGCGGCGACGTGGACTACCAGGCCAGTGTGCAGACCCTGAACCGCGACAAGCAGCAGGTCTTCGAGCGGCTGATCAACCAGGAACTGGCGGACGGTGAAACCGGCGCTTTTCTGGCCTGGGGCGATCCGGCGCTGTACGACAGCACCCTGCGCATCCTGCAGCAGATCCTGGCCAGCGGCACGGCGTCGTTCGAGTACGAAGTGATCCCCGGCGTCACCAGTGTCCAGGCCCTGACGGCCCGGCACAAAGTGCCGCTGAACCACATTGGCCGCTCCGTGGAAATCACCACCGGACGCCGCCTGGCAGCGGGGCAGGCCGGTTCCGCCGACAGCCTGGTGGTGATGCTCGACGCCGAGGATTCCTACCGCCACCTGCGCAACCAGGGCCTGGACATCTACTGGGGGGCCTACCTGGGCACCGCGGATGAAATCCTCATCAGCGGCCCCTTGGACCAGGTGGCCGACGAAATCCGCCGTGTGCGCCTGCAGGCCCGCCAGACCCATGGCTGGATCATGGACACCTACCTGCTGCGCAAACCTCAGGACTGACGCCCCGCCGGACCCGTGTCGACCGATTGCATCCCGCTCCTGCACGTCTCTTCTGTAGGAGCGGGCTTGCCCGCGAAAGCGCCGGGATGGACGCCGCCGGATCAGCGTCGCTCCCTGCGCCGGCAAGCCGGCTCCTACGGCCGTGGTGGTGGGGTGCTTTCCAGGCCGCGGCCGAAGCGTTCGCGGTACACCGACGGCGGTACGCCCACCAGGCCGCGAAAAGCCACGCGAAAGCTCTCCACCGAGCGATAACCGCAGCGCAGGGCAATGCTTTCGGTACTCTCGCTGCCGCTTTCCAGCAGTTCCCTGGCCCGGGCCAGCCGTTCATGCTGCAGCCAGGCCTTGGGCGAGGCGCCAGTGGCGTCATGGAAACGCCGCAGGAAGGTGCGTTCGCTCATCAGCGCCCGGGCCGCCAGTTCGCTCACGCTCAGCGGTTGATGCAGGCGTTCCCGGGCCCATTGCATGACTCGCGACAGGTCGCTGCGCGGGGTACGGCTGACCGGTGCGGGAATGAACTGCGCCTGGCCGCCGGTGCGTTGCGGCGACATCACCAGGCGCCGGGCCACGCTGTTGGCCACCTGGGTGCCGAAATCCCGGGCCACCAGGTGCAGGCAGGCATCGATACCGGCGGCGCTGCCAGCGGAAGTGATCAGTTGCCCGGCATCGACATAGAGCACATCCGGGTCCACCCGGATATTCGGGAAACCCTCGGCCAGCTCGCGGGCGTAGCGCCAGTGAGTGGTGGCGCTACAACCATCCAGCAGCCCGGTTGCCGCCAGAACGAACACCCCGGAGCAGATCGACAGCAGCCGCGCACCGCGTTGGTGGGCCTGGCGCAGCGCTTCCAGCAACTTCGGCGGCGGCGCCTGCTCGCGGCTGCGCCAGCCGGGAATGATGATGGTCCGCGCCTGCTCCAGCAGCTCCAGGCCCCCGTCGGCCAGCACCTGGATCCCGCCCAGGGCACGCATCGGACCGGGGTCCACGGCGGCGATGGTTTGCCGGTACCAGGGGAAATCGAACTCCGGCCGGGCCAGGCCAAAAATCTCCACGGCAATGCCGAACTCGAAGGTGCAAAGGCCGTCGTAGGCGAGAATCGCCACCAGTCCAGGGTGATTGTGCATTTGGCGGAAAGTTACCAGTCAGTGTCTGGGTCGCCACTTTAGCGAGGTGGGGCAGGGCCTATAAAGTCCTTCCCACCTTAATCGCACGTTTCTGGAGACGCCTATGACCAGCCTGGTCCGCAGCACTGCCGCCGCCCCTTCGGCCATTGCCCTGATGCATTTTTGCAACCGCCTGACCTTTGAAACCGACTGTTCCGACGTCCACAGCAGCCAGGAGGCCGGTGAAGTGGATTTTGTCCTGGTGGATGTGCGTGGCGCCGAAGCCTTTGCCCGTGGCCATGTCCCCGGGGCGATCAATCTGCCCGGGCGCTTGCTCACCGCCGAACACCTGGCCGGTTATCCTCGCGACACCCTGTTCGTGGTGTATTGCGCCGGCCCTCACTGCAATGGCGCGAACAAGGCGGCGGTCAAGCTGGCGGCCCTGGAATACGCGGTCAAGGAGATGATCGGCGGTGTCACCGGCTGGCTCGATGAGGGCTTCCAGCTCAGCACCGGGCAACCGCGCCGCGAGGGAGCGGATCTGTCCTGCGCCTGCTGAAGGGCTGACTCCGCTGGTAGCGGCCTTGGGCTGCGGCTAGCGGGGATGTGTCGGTAAAAATGGCCCGTTCTGAGGCGAACGTCGGCATTTTCAGGGACAAACGCATCATGCCGGGGCGAGGGAGGAGGTAGAGGATCGCGGGCGCATATTTTTTATAAGTATTTGTCGCATAAACACAATTTGCATCCTGGGAGCCGCTCTAGACTGCTGGCCACTTCGATTTGCCCCCAATCGAAACCAGCCAATAAAAGCCTCCGTCTCCTGGAGTTATAAATGAACAAGTTTGCGCTGTTCGGTGCCCTGGCACTGTCGCTGTTTTCCTTCACCGCTTCGGCCGACGAGGCCAAGCCGATCCGTATCGGTATCGAAGCCGGCTACCCGCCGTTCTCGATGAAGACCCCCGACGGCAAGCTCACCGGTTTCGATGTCGACCTGGGCAACGCCCTGTGCGAGCAGATGCAGGCCAAGTGCACCTGGGTCGAGCAGGAGTTCGACGGCCTGATCCCGGCGCTGAAAGTGAAGAAGATCGACGCCATCCTGTCGTCCATGACCATCACCGACGACCGCAAGAAGAACGTCGATTTCACCATAAAGTACTACCACACCCCGGCGCGCTTCGTGATGAAGGCCGGCACCAGCATCAAGGACCCGCTGACCGAGCTCAAGGGCAAGAAGGTCGGTGTGCTGCGGGCCAGTACCCATGACCGCTTCGCCACCGAAGTGCTGGTGCCGGCGGGCATCGACCTGGTGCGCTACGGCTCCCAGCAGGAAGCCAACCTGGACATGGTCTCCGGCCGCGTCGACGCGCTGCTGGCGGATTCGGTGAACCTCGACGATGGCTTCCTGAAAACCGACGCCGGCAAGGGCTTTGCCTTCGTGGGCCCTGAGTACAACGATCCGAAATACTTCGGCGGCGGTGCCGGCATTGCCGTGCGCAAGGGGGATCAGGAACTGGCCGGGAAATTCAACAAGGCCATCACCGAGATCCGTGCCAACGGCAAGTACAAGCAAGTGCAGGACAAGTACTTCGATTTCGACGTCTACGGCGAGTAAGCCCGGGCGTTGAAAAAGGTGGTTGCCGGGGGCCGGCCGCCACCTTTTTTGTGCGCCACTGTTTTATTCTGCGCCACGCCTTTTTCTGATCTCCGGAGTTGCCATGCAACGCATCGACCATTCCCTGCCCTGGGGCCACCTGGGCACCCAGCGCCAGCTCAGTGTGTTCCGCTTTGGCAGCGGCCCGCGCAAGGTGTACATCCAGGCCAGCCTGCACGCCGACGAACTGCCCGGCATGCGCACTGCCTGGGAGCTCAAGCAGCGCCTGGCGCAGCTGGAGAACCAGGGGCGCCTGCAGGCAGTGATCGAGCTGGTGCCGGTGGCCAACCCCATTGGCCTCGACCAGCAGGTGCAGGGCAGCCACCTGGGGCGTTTCGAGCTGGGCAGCGGCAAGAACTTCAACCGCGCTTTCGTCGAACTCAGCGGCCCGGTGGGCGACCTGATCGGCAAGCAACTGGGGGACGACGCCACGGCCAATATCGCCCTGATCCGCCGTGCCATGGTCCAGGTGCTGGATGAGCTGCCAGCGGCTGATTCGCAGCTGCAAGCCCTGCATCGCTTGCTGTTGCGCCATGCCTGCGACGCCGACATCACCCTCGACCTGCATTGCGATTTCGAAGCGGCGATCCACCTCTATGCCTTGCCCCAGCACTGGCCTCGCTGGCAGTCCCTGGCGGCGCGGCTCAAGGCCGGGGTGGCGCTGTTGTGCGAAGACTCCGGCGGCAGCTCTTTCGACGAATCCTGTTCCGCGCCCTGGCTGCGCCTGGCCCGGGACTTTCCGCGGGCGGCGATTCCCCCGGCAAACCTGGCCGCCACCCTGGAGCTGGGCAGCATGGGCGACACCCGGGTGCAGCAGGCCCGGGCCAACTGCGAAGCCATCCTGGGGTTTCTCGCCGAACAGGGGCTGATCAGCGGCGAGTGGCCGGCCGCTCCGCAGCAGTGCTGTGAAGGCATGCCCTTCGAAGGCACCCAGTACCTGTTCGCCCCCCACCATGGCGTGGTCAGTTTCCTGCGCGATGCCGGAGAGTGGGTGGAGCGTGGCGATGCCCTGTTCGAAGTGGTGGACCCCTTGAGCGATCGCGTCAGCACCGTGTGTGCCGGCACCAGCGGCGTGCTCTTTGCCCTGGACCGTGGGCGCTACACCCAGCCGGGCATCTGGCTGGCCAAGGTGGCCGGACGCGAGGCGATTCGCGCCGGCAAGCTGATCAACGACTGAACCGCCACCGCAGGGGGCGATTGGGCGTTGGCTGGCCAGCGCAAGCTGCAGCGCGCCCACCCCTTGATCCGGCGTCACGCCCTGCGCCGGCCAGCCGGCTCCTACGACAGATGTGCCCATGCCCCGAGTGTCGCTGTGCATCCGCCTGCTGTTCGCCCTGTGTCTGCTGGCGGCGACGTTCAATCACCTGCGCGCCGCTTTCGAGCATGGCCTGCTCTGGGATTATGGCTACGGCGCCGCCACGCCCCTGCTCAGCCGGGCCTTCTGGGGCTCCCTGACGCTTTTCGATCCGCTGGCGGCGCTGCTGCTGTTGGTGCGCCCGCGCTGGGGCCTGCTGCTGACCCTGGCAATCATCCTGCTGGATGTGTTGCACAACAGCCTCTACGTGGCGGCCCATGGCCAGTGGCTGGAGACCTTCTACCTGTCCCAGGTGGGGTTTGCGCTGGCGGTGCTGCTGTGCTTGCCGCTGGCCTGGCGCGGGCTGGGCAGATGAACGCTCGGGATTGGCAGTGCTAGGCTCTGGCGACCCGTTTTTATCCCTTCAAGGAGCTACACATGATCCGCTACCTGGCGTTGTTGGCGCTGCTGGCCGCGCCTTGGGTGCAGGCCGCCGATGCACTGCGCGATGACCTGCCGCTCAAGTACCTGGAGCAGGCCCCGGCCGAGCCGCGCAACCAGCCGCTGGTGATTTTCCTGCATGGCTACGGCAGCAACGAGGCCGACCTGTTCGGCCTGCATGAGCGCCTGCCGGCAACCTACACCTATGTGTCGGTGCGGGCACCGCAGACCCTGGAGGAGGGCAGCTACCAGTGGTTCCACCGCAAGGGCCAGGGCCCCTACGACGGTGTGACCAGCGAGCTGGCCAGCAGCGCCGAGCTGATTGGCCAGTTTGTCCGCGCGGCGCTGGCCAAGTACCAGACCCAGCCGGACAAGGTGGTGCTGGTGGGGTTCAGCCAGGGCGCGGTGATGGCCTATGAAGTGGGCCTGCGCCATCCGCAGTCGGTGCGGGGCATCGCCGCCTTGAGCGGGAAGATCCTGCCGGTGCTGGCAGCGCAGGTGAAGAACAACCCGAGCCTGCAGCGCCTGGGCATCTTCATCGGCCATGGCACCCTTGACCAGCGCCTGCCCTACAGTGATGCGGTGGATGCCCAGCGCTTGCTGCAGGGGTTGTCACTGCAACCGCAGTTCCATGCCTACCCGGGCCTGGGGCACAGCATCAGCGACGCCGAGATCGACGACCTCAAGGGCTGGCTGCAGGGGCTCAACCCCTGAGCCGGCACGGGGTTTACTGACCGAGGATCTGCTTCATCAGCGCGGTGTGGCCGGCCTTGTCGGTGGCCCGGGAAATTATCTGGATCACCGCCATGCGTGTGCCGGAGCCGGCAATCAGGGTGGAGTTCAGGGTCAGGCCGCCGCCCATGGTGGCGGTGCTGTCGATCTGGCGCACGCCAAGGCCCTTGAGGGTCATGTTCTTTTCGCTCTGCTTGCTGAAATCCGGCAGCGCCGCGGCCTGTTGCGCGAGAAAGCCGCTGACCGCGTCATCGAGAAAGGCGGCGTCGTTGTCCTGGACCTTGGCCCCATGGGGAATGGTGTTCTGCGCCGCGATCACCACGGTACGGGTGGTGGCGTTGGAATACAGGGTGCCGCTGGCGCCCTCGGTGCCATTGGCCTCGCTGCCGGCCGGCAGTACCGAAGCGCTGAACCCCTTGGGCAGCGTGAAAGCGAGCTTGCCGTCGAGGACTGCGACCTTCTCCCCCGAGGCCTGCCTGGCCGTGGATTTGCTGGCGGCGACCGCGTTCAGCGCGCCCAGGCCCGCCACGGCGGCGAACACCAGGACCAGGGCTTTTCTAGCGAAAGATGACATGCGCAATCTCCGGGCAGTGATCAAAGGCGCGCATCATCCCACGGCCGTTGCGGCCTGCTCCACAAGGATTTTTCAGCGCGGCTCCGATGACGGCCAGCCAAGGCTTGTAGGAGCTGGCTGGCCAGCGAAAACTTCCGCCAGCCCGTTGCAAGACTCAAGGGCCCCTGCGCCGGCCAGCCGGCTCCTGCACAGTGGCTCGCAACAGCCGCTTGCTCAGCCCCAGGACCAGCATCGACGCTGCCAGCGCCACCGCGAAGGCGAGCATGCCCAGCGGGGGCAGGGCCAGTGCCAGGGCCAGGCAGAAGGCGGCGAAGGCGTACAGGCCGGTGGTCAGGGAGCGCAACAGGACGGTGGTGAAGGCCACGCCGCGACTCTGATGGGAGAACACCGCAAGGACGCTGCCAAGCACCGGGAACACCGCGAGCATGCCGCTCCAGCGTTCGCCGACGGTGCTGGCCAACAGGGTCACGGCCAGGGTCAGCAGGGCCCCGGCGAGCATCCGGTAGGGCAGTTTGTCGGAGCGCGGCCCAGGGCTGGCGGGCAGTTCGCCCACCGGCGGAAACAGCCGCGGGGCCAGGAGCAGGGCGCTGGCGGCGCAGAGGCTGGAAAAACCCAGGGATGGCGGCACCTGGGCGATGACCGTGGCCAGCAAGGCCCACACCAGGGTCGCAATGGCCAGGGCCCCGGGCCAGGAGAAGCGCTGCGCGGCATGGGTATAGGCGACGCTGAAGGCGATCATTGCGAACACCGCCGACAGGGCCGCCACCGCGGCATGGGTGGCGAACACCTGGCCCTGCTCCAGGGCCAGGAACAGCAGGATCGGCCCCACCACCACGGGAAACCCCGCCAGCCAACCAGCGACATTCGGGCCCCAGCGCTTGCTCGCCAGGGAGATCAACCACAGAAATCCGGGAACGGTCAGCAGTTTCAACAGCAGCATGGGCGCACTCGGCGGATGAATGGTGCGCCACGCTAGCATCCAACGAAGCGATTGGCGCGTATCAGCAGGCAGGGAAGTGGTCGGGAGTGAAGTGCAGGGTCGTTTTTTCTTGTACAGCGAAAAGGTATTGAATCGATTAAGGGCTTATTTGTACAAGTATTTGGGCTTAAAAGGCATTTTTTGCCAACAAAAATTGTACAAAAATTAAATTGTCGTATAGGTTTTTAAGGTGTGGGATGTGCCGATAGCTGCTCAGTTTTTCAAGGGGCGGCGGTCGCTGCCCACGCTTTTTGGGCTCCGAGGTCAGGCCCGGGTGGAGCCGGGGCTGGGTCAGTTAGGTGGTCGACCACCTCGGAGGCCTTTTTTCCTTGGCACGTGCAAGGAATTGCCCGCCCTGCCAGCCTTTCGGAAGCCATGCGCCATGCACGATCCTCTCTCCCAGCACTTTCACGGCATTTTGCAGGGCTTGGGTGAAGACCCGACCCGCGAGGGCTTGCGGGACACCCCGCAGCGAGCCTCAAAAGCCTTGCGTTATCTGTGCCATGGTTACGAAACCAGCCTCGAAGAACTGGTCAACGGTGCGTTGTTCAGCTCCACCAGCGACGAGATGGTGATGGTCCAGAACATCGAGTTGTATTCCCTGTGCGAGCACCATTTGCTGCCGTTCATTGGTCAGGCTCATGTGGCTTACATCCCCACCGGCAAAGTGCTGGGCCTGTCCAAGGTGGCGCGGATCGTCGATATGTATGCGCGACGCCTGCAGATCCAGGAGACCCTCACGCGGCAGATTGCCGAGGCGATCCAGGAAGTGACCCGGGCGGCCGGGGTGGCGGTGGTCATCGAAGCGCGGCACATGTGCATGATGATGCGCGGGGTCGAGAAGCAGAACTCGCTGATGAACACCTCGGTAATGCTGGGGGCCTTTCGCGAGTCGGCCAGCACCCGCCAGGAGTTTCTTCAGCTGTTGCGCAGGCAGCCTTGAATGAAACGCAGGCGGCGAGTGGGCGTGGCCCGGTTGCTGTGGCTGCTGGTGCTGCTCAGCGCTACGGCCAGTGCCGGTTGGCAAGCGTCGTTGCCCAATGCTCGGCTGCTGGGTAGCGGCGAGTTCAGCTGGTTCGGCTTCAAGGTCTACCACGCGCGGCTCTGGGGCACGGCGTTGCCATTGACCGCCGATAGCCCCTTTGCCCTGGAACTGACCTACCGGCGCACGATCAGCCGCGACGATCTGGTGCAAGCCAGCCTCGACGAGATCCAGCGCCTGTCCGGCAGCGCGGTGAGCCCAGCGCAACTCAAGGACTGGCAGGCGCAGATGCAGCGCGCCTTCGTCGATGTCGAACCGGGCCAGCGCATCACCGGGGTGTTCCTGCCCGGGCGCGGGGTGCAGTTCTTTGTCGACCAGCGCTTGCAGTACAGGGTCGAGGACGAAGCCTTCGCCCGAGCGTTTTTCGCCATCTGGCTCGACCCGCGCACGCGCAATCCGCAGTTGCGCGCACAATTGCTGGGCCAATAGCGGGCGCAGCACAGGAGATATTCCATGCTCAAGCAATACTTGCTAGTGCTGTGCCTCGGCCTGGTCGCATGCAGCGACACCGACGTCAAGCAGTACCGTGACCAGAAGCCCGAGCTGGAACTGCGGCAGTTCTTCAGTGGTCGGGTGGAGGCCTGGGGCCTGTTCCAGAAGCGCTCCGGCGAGGTGATCAAGCGCTTTCATGTGCAGATCGACAGCCGCAGCGAAGGCGAGAAATTCATCATGCACGAAGACTTCACCTACAGCGACGGCACCCGCCAGACCCGGGTCTGGACCCTGGTCCCCGCGGGGCCCGGCCTGTGGCGCGGGACCGCCGACGATGTGGTCGGCGAGGCCCGGGGTGAGGTCGCCGGCAATGCCCTGCGCTGGCGCTACGTGCTCAACCTGCCGGTGGATGGCAAGATCTACCAAGTGCACTTCGACGACTGGATGTACCTGTTGGACGAAAACACCCTGGCCAATCGTTCCTACATGACCAAGTTCGGCTTCGAGCTCGGGCAGGTGACGCTGTTCTTCCGGCGTCAGCCTGGCTGATTGGGCCGGGTCGGGGTCTCAGGACGGGTCGTCGAGAAAGCGCCCCTGGTGATCCGGGCTCGGCAGTAAACAGACGTCGAGACGGCTGAACAACCGATAGCGATTGCGCGCAATAAGGTCGTAGACCCAATCCCGCAGCGGCCGGGGAACCCCGCGCAACAGCCGCAGCCAGCGCCAGGGCGCCGGCAGTTGCGCCATCAGGCGGATAAACGCATCGGAGCGCTGGGACAGCCGGCCTTCCTCGATCAGCACCACGCTGTCGAACTGCTCGGTGGGCAGGCCGAACCAGGCCAGCAGCGCCTGGCCCTGGGGCGATTGCACCGAGGCCAGCTTGATCCGCCGCTGGCTGTCGTGGCGGATGACGAAGCGCACCGAGGCATTGCACAGCTTGCACACGCCATCGAACAGCAACACCCGGTCGCCGGGTTGCAGGAAAGGGGGCAGAGGTTTGGGGGGCGTCGCAGTGCTGTTCACAGGGCTACCTTGGGCCAGAAAATACTCACTGCCGAAGGTTTCGGCGCAGGGCACAACCTGCGCAGCATACTCGCCTTGGCGGGGTAAATTCAGGCTTGGGTGCCCGCATTGAAACGTCTAAGCTGGGCCCCTGCGCCAATCCGCCTGGGAAATATCCGTGAAATTCAGCTTGCCGAAAATCGCCACCGCGCCCTTTTGCCCGCCGGAGGTGGCGGGTTCCGTCGCCGTCGAGCCCGGCGCATCCCTGTGGCGCCGCCTGCTGCGCTTTGCCGGCCCCGGGCTGCTGATTTCCATCGGCTACATGGACCCCGGCAACTGGGCCACGGCCATCGAGGCCGGCTCGCGCTACGGTTACAACCTGCTGTTCGTGGTACTGCTGGCGAGCCTGGCGGGGATGGCGGTGCAGTGCCTGTGTTCACGCCTGGGAATCGCCACCGGGCGCGACCTGGCCCAGCTCTGCCGCGAGCGCTACAGCACCCGCTCGGCGCGCACCCAGTGGCTGCTGGCAGAGGTTTCGATCATCGCCACGGACCTGGCCGAAGTGCTGGGCTGCGCCCTGGCGTTCCACCTGCTGCTGGGGGTGTCCCTGAGCACCGGGATCGTCATCACCGCCTTCGACACCCTGCTGGTGCTGGCCCTGCAGAACCGCGGCTTCCGCCGGCTGGAGGCGATCATGCTGGCGCTGGTGGCGACCATTGGCGTGTGCTTCTTCATCGAGCTGCTGCTGATCAAGCCCTACTGGCCGGACGTGGCCCGGGGCTTTGTACCCTCGCTCTCGGCCATCGGCGACGCCGCGCCGCTGTACCTGGCCATCGGCATCCTCGGCGCCACGGTCATGCCCCACAACCTCTACCTGCACACCTCCGTCGTGCAAACCCGGCTGGTGGGCAACGACCGCGCCAGCCGCGCCGACGCCATCAAGCTGGCGCGGATCGACACCATCGGCTCGCTGGCCCTGGCGCTGCTGGTGAACGCGGCGATCCTGATCCTCGCCGCCGCGGCCTTCCACAACACCGGCCACAGTGATGTGGTGGAGATCCAGGACGCCTACCACCTGCTCGACCCGCTTGTGGGCGGGGCCCTGGCCAGCGTGCTGTTCGGCGTGGCCCTGCTGGCCTCGGGGCAGAGCTCGACCTTCACCGGGACCATTGCCGGCCAGGTGATCATGGAGGGTTACCTCAATCTGCGGATTCCCTGCTGGCAGCGGCGCCTGATCACCCGTGGGCTGGCCCTGATCCCGGCGTTTATCGGCGTCTGGCTGCTGGGTGACGGCGCCGTGGGCCAGTTGCTGGTGCTGAGCCAGGTGGTGCTCAGCCTGCAACTGCCGTTCGCCCTGTACCCGCTGATCCGCATGACCAACGACCGGCGCCTGATGGGCGAGTTCGTCAACCGCTGGCCGACCCGGATCCTCGCCTGGAGCCTGTTCGCCATCATCAGCGCGGCCAATGCCTGGCTGATCCTGCAAATGGCCCTGTAGGAGCCGGCTTGCCGGCGGACGGCCCTTGGATCCTGCGCAGCCTTGCCGCCGCCTTCGCTGGCAAGCCAGCTCCTACGGGGCGGGGCGGCGGTCCCAGTAAGGCTCGGGGCCGAATTTCTCGACGAAGAAGTCGATCACCGTGCGCACTTTCACTGACAGCCGTCGGCTGCCGGGCCAGAGGGCGGCGATCTGTTGCGGTTCGAGGCTGGTGGCCACGTCGAAGTCTTCGAACAAGGCCACCAGCCGGCCCTGGTGCAGGGCTTCGCCAATCAGCCAGGAAGGGAACATCACCAGCCCCAGGCCTTGTTCGGCGGCCTGGGTCAGGGTGTCGGCGTGGTTGCCGGTCAGCGGGCCCTTGACGCTATAGGGCGTCCAGTCTGCCCGGCCCTGGCGGAAGAACCAGCGCTGCTGGCCGGTCTCGCCCTTGTAGGCCAGGCACTGGTGCCGGTGCAGTTGCTCCGGATGGTGCGGGGTGCCGTGCCGGGCCAGGTACGCCGGGCTGGCCGCTACCCGGTAGCGCTGCGGGGCCAGCAGGCGCGCCTGCATCGAGGAGTCTTCCAGGGTGCCGATGCGAAACAGCAGGTCGGTGCTGTCCTGCAAGGGGTCGATGTAGCGGTCGGTCTGCTGGATATCCAGCTGCAGCTTCGGGTAGCGCCCGTGCAGTTCACCGAGCCAGGGCGACAGGTGGCGCTGGCCAAAGACCACCGGGGCGTTGATCCGCACCAGCCCGGCCGGCTCGTCCTGCTGTTCCTGCAACGCCTGTTCGGCTTCCTCCCACTGCGCCAGCATCCGCCGCGCGTGGTGCCCCAGCAGGCGCCCGGCCTCGGTGGGGCTGACGGCGCGGGTGTGGCGGTAGAGCAACTGCTGGCCCAGGGCCTGTTCCATCAGTTGGATCTGCCGTGAAATGGACGAGGGCGCCAACCCCTCGCGGCGCGCCACGGCAGAAAAACTGCCCTGGTCGAGCACGGCGATAAACAGGCGCAGGGCCTTGAAACCGAGGTCGTTGAAACCGTGCATGGGTCGATCCTGCTGTGCGTTTTGCGCAAAGGTGTTGTCGACATGCTCCCATTTATCGCAAAGCTTGCGCAATCGATAATGCCGGCCATTCCTTGATGTCGAGCAGGTGTTGCATGTCCTCTGAAACCATAGAAGTACCGCTGCCCAACCCGGTGGTGAACGCTGTACCCGCTGCGGGCTGGCAGCGCCTGATGCTGTTGCCGCTGGTGATCCTGGCGGGCATGGGCCTGTCAGTGGAGGCCGGTCTGCTGGGCCCGCTGGGGAGCCAGGTGGGCCATCTGTGGGCGACCCTGAGCATCTTCGGCGTGGGCACGGCGCTGCTGTTGCTGCTGCTGTTGTTCAGCGGCCCGCAGCCCGGCCCGGCCTTCAGCCAGTTGCCGCGCTGGCAGTTGCTGGGCGGGGTGCTGGGGCCGATCTACGTGGTGGTGCTGACGTTGGCCACGCCCCATATCGGCATTGCCATGACCATGATCGCGATCCTTTCCGGGCAGGTGGGCAAAAGCGTGCTGATCGACCATTTCGGCTGGTTCGGCAGCGCCCGCAAGCCGGTCAATGCCGAACGCTGGCTGGCCCTGGCGCTGATTGTGCTGGCCCTAATTCTGATTGCCCGAGGTTGAAGATGAATCTGTTTCTATTGCTGGTTGTGGTGGTGGCCGCCGGTGCGGTGCTGAGTGTGCAGGCGGCGATCAATGGCCGCCTGGGGGAAAGCGTCGGTGTGTTGCGCAGCAGCCTGCTGACCTTTGCCGTGGGTGCCCTGATCACCGGGCTGCTGATCGTGTTTTTCCAGCCGCCCCAGGCCATGAGCCTGCTGCAGGCGCCGAAATGGCAACTGACCGGCGCGTTGTTCGGCGTGGTCTACATGCTGGTGATGGTGGGGGCCGTGCCCCGGGTCGGCACTGCGGTGGCCACGGTGGCGGTGATTCTCGGGCAGTTGGGCATGGGCATGCTGATCGACAACTTCGGCTGGTTCGGCAACCCGGCCATCGAGCTGTCGCCCAGCCGCCTGCTGGCGATGCTGTGCCTGGCCCTGGCCCTGTTGTTCATGTACCGCAGCAGCGTGCGCCGCGCCTGAATCCGCTTCAATCGCCCTCCAGGCACGCGGCGCCAGCCAGTGCCACCTGGGCGTCTTCACCGGACTTGACCCCGGAAACCCCCACCGCGCCGACCACCTGGCCGCCGACGCGGATCGGCACGCCGCCTTCCAGGGAGGTGAGCAGCGGCGCCGAGAGAAAGGCGCTGCGCCCGCCATTGACCATGTCCTCGTAGGCCTTGGTTTCGCGCCGGCCGAGGGCCGCGGTGCGGGCCTTTTCGGTGGCGATATAGGCACTGATCGGCGCGCAGCCGTCGAGGCGCTCCAGAGCCAGGGGATGGCCGCCGTCGTCGACCACGGCGATGCTCACCGCCCACCGGTGGCGTTGGGCCTCGGCGCGGGCGGCGGCGAGGATGCGGCGGGCTTCGTCTTGACCCAGTACGGCTTTGTGCTGCATGGCGAGCTCCAGGGGCGTGAGGTTCAGGGCAGGGCGGCTTCCAGCACTTCGATCCAGTGCCGTACCGGGGTCCGGCCGGCGCTGTCGAGGTGGCTCTGGCAGCCGATATTGGCGGTGGCAATGAGGTCCGGCTGGCCGCTTTCCAGGGCCCGCAGCTTGTCGTCCCGCAGTTGCCGCGCCAGCGCCGGCTGGGTCAGCGAATAGGTGCCCGCCGAACCGCAGCACAGGTGGCTGTCGGGCACCGCGGTGAGGTGAAAACCCAGGCGTTGCAGCAGGCTTTCCACGGCGCCGCCGAGCTTCTGCGCGTGCTGCAGGGTGCAGGGGCAGTGGAAGGCCAGGCGCTGGTCGCTGTGGGCGCCGAGCTGTTCCAGGGGTTCGTCCCGCAGCACTTCCACCAGGTCCCGGGCCAGGGCACTGACGCGCTGGGCCTTGCTGCGGTAGGCCGGGTCATGGGCCAGCAGGTGCTGGTAATCCTTGATGAAGGCGCCGCAGCCGCTGGCGGTCTGGACGATGGCTTCGGCCCCCAGTTGCAGGTGCGGCCACCAGGCGTCGATATTGCGCCGGGCGCGCTGCAGACCGGCTTGCTGGGCATCCAGGTGATAGTCCACTGCGCCGCAGCAGCCGGCCTCGCTGACCGGTTGCACGCTGATGCCCAGGCGATCCAGGACCCGCGCTGCGGCGGCGTTGGTATTGGGTGACAGCCCCGGCTGCACGCAGCCTTCGAGCAGCAGCACGCGCCGTGCATGGCGCAGGGGCGGACGCGGTTTGGCGGTGGGCACCTGGCGCGGTAGCTTGTCCTGCAGGGCCTGGGGCAGCAGCGGGCGCAGGCGGCTACCGCCATGGATCAGGGCCTTGAACAGCTGCGGGTTGGCGCTCAGCGCCCGCAGGCCGCGGCGCAACAATTGCTGGCCGGCGGGCCGGGGCAGGGCGGCATCCACCGCGGCGCGGCCGATGTCCAGCAGGTTGTGGTAGTCGACCCCGGAAGGGCAGGTGCTTTCGCAGTTGCGGCACGACAGGCAGCGGTCCAGGTGCTGCTGCGTCTGGGCGGTGGCCGGGGCGCCTTCGAGCACCTGCTTGATCAGGTAGATGCGCCCCCGCGGGCCGTCCAGCTCATCGCCCTGCAACTGGTAGGTGGGGCAGGTGGCGTTGCAGAAGCCGCAATGCACGCAACTGCGCAGGATGCGCTCGGCTTCGGCGGCCCGGGGCAGTTGCCGGGCCTCGGGGCTGAGGGTGGTCTGCATGGTCTAGAGCTCCGCGTAGAGTCGGCCGGGGTTGAAGATCCCTTGCGGGTCCAGCTTGGCCTTGAGGCGCTGGTGGTAGTGCAGCAGGGGCGGCGCCAGGGGCTGGAACGGGCTGTCCAGCAGGCCGTGGCTGTAGCAGCTGGCGTGGCCGCCAACGGCGCTGACAACGGCGCGGATGTCGGCGGCCGTGGCATCGGTCTTCAGCCAGCGCTGGGCGCCGCCCCAGTCCAGCAGTTGTTCGCCGGGCAGGGGCAGCAGCGGCGTGTTGTGCGGCACCGACAGGCGCCACAGCGGCAGGCCGGGGTTGAAAAAATCCAGTTGCTGCTCGTTGAGCTGGCTCCAGTAGCCCGGGTCCAGGGGCTCGCCGCCGAGCCGGTCATGGGCCGCCGCCACCGAGCCTTCACCGCCCTCCAGGCGCAGGTGCAGGCGTTCGCCGTCATGGCAGGCGGCGCTGATGGGCAAGGGCTGCTGGCCCCATTCGGCAAGCTGGGCGAGGGCCCGCTGGCGGTCCATTTCCAGGCTCAGGCTCAGGCATTGCCGGGGCTTGGGCAGGACCTTCAGCGAGACCTCGGTGACCAGCCCCAGGCAGCCGTAGCTGCCGGCCATCAGCCGCGACAGGTCATAGCCGGCGACGTTCTTCATCACCTCGCCGCCAAACCGCAGGTGCTGGCCGCTGCCGCTGATGACCCGGGTGCCGAGGACGAAATCGCGCACCGCCCCGGCCCAGGGCCGGCGCGGCCCGGACAGGCCGCTGGCGAGCATGCCGCCCAGGGTCGCGCCCGCGCCGAAGGACGGCGGTTCGCAGGGCAGCATCTGCCCGGCGGCGTCCAGGGTGGCGTGCAGCTCGGCGAGCGGCGTACCGGCCCGGGCGCTGATCACCAGCTCCGTGGGGTCGTAGCTGACGATGCCGCGATGGCTGCGGGTATCGAGTATTTCCCCGGCACTCTCGCGGCCGAGAAAGGCCTTGCTGTTGGAACCCTGGATGCGCAGCGCGGTGTTGCTCGCCAAGGCATCGCGCACTTGTTCCAGCAAGGTCTCGGCGGCGTCGAAATCGCTGGCCACGTTCATCAGAATCGCTCCAGTTCGGGGAAGGGCAGTTGCCCGTGGTGGATGTGCATGGCGCCAAATTCGGCGCAGCGGTGCAGGGTCGGGATGTTCTTCCCCGGGTTGAGCAGGCCGCTGGGGTCGAAGGCCGCCTTGATGGCGTGGAACAGGGTCAGCTCGTGGTGGTTGAACTGGGCGCACATCTGGTTGATTTTCTCCCGGCCCACCCCGTGTTCGCCGGTGATGCTGCCGCCCACTGCCACGCACAGTTCGAGGATCTTGCCCCCCAGGGCCTCGGCCCGCTCAAGCTCGCCGGGCTGGTTGGCGTCGAACAGGATCAAGGGGTGCATGTTGCCGTCGCCGGCATGGAACACGTTGGCCACCCGCAGCTGGTGTTCGTCGGCCAGGCGGGCGATGCCCCGCAGCACCCCCGGCAGCTCGCGGCGGGGAATGGTGCCGTCCATGCAGTAGTAGTCCGGGGACAAGCGCCCCACCGCCGGGAAGGCGTTCTTGCGCCCGGCCCAGAAACGCACGCGCTCGGCCTCGTCCCGGGCCAGGCGCACCTCGCTGGCGCCGGCCTGTTCCAGCACCTGGCGCACCCGCTCGCAATCGTCGTGGACATCGGCTTCCACGCCGTCCAGCTCGCACAGCAGGATGGCCTCGGCGTCCACCGGGTAGCCGGCATGGATGAAGTCCTCGGCGGCGCGGATCGCCAGGTTGTCCATCATCTCCAGGCCGCCGGGGATGATGCCCGCGGCAATGATGTCGGCCACGGCGCGGCCGGCGGCTTCCACCGAGTCGAAGGCCGCCAGCAGCACCTTGGCGATCTGCGGCTTGGGCAGCAGCTTGACCGTGACTTCGGTGATCACCCCCAGCAGGCCTTCGGAGCCGGTGAACAGCGCCAGCAGGTCGAAGCCCGGCGCGTCCAGGGCCTCGCTGCCCAGGGTCAGGGGCTGGCCTTCGACGCTGAGCATCTGGACCTTGAGCAGGTTGTGCACGGTCAGGCCGTATTTCAGACAATGCACGCCGCCGGCGTTTTCCGCGACATTGCCGCCAATCGAACAGGCGATCTGCGAAGAGGGGTCGGGGGCGTAGTACAGGCCCCAAGGCGCGGCGGCCTGGGAGATCGCCAGGTTGCGCACCCCGGGCTGGAGCCGGGCGCAACGGGCGGCGGGGTCGATCTGGAGGATTTCCTTGAAGCGCGCCATCACCAGCAGCAGGCCCTTTTCCAGGGGCAGGGCGCCACCGGACAGGCCCGTGCCGGCGCCCCGGGCCACCACCGGCACCCGATGGGCGTGGCAGATCTGCAGGATGCGCTGCACCTGGTCCAGGTGCCGGGGCAGGGCCACCAGCATCGGCGTGCTGCGGTAGGCGCTCAGGCCATCGCATTCGTAGGGTTTGAGCTGTTGCTCCTGGTCCAGCAGCTCCAGCTCCGGTAGCTGCTGGCGCAGGGCCTGGATCAGGGCCTGGCGGTCGACGTCGGGCAGGGCGCCATCGAGGCGTTCGTCGTAGAGAATCGTCATGGCGGCTAAGGACCTTGTGTGGTTTTTATCAGGTCGCGAATGCTGTACGGCTGCCTTGCATGATTGGCCCGGCGGGCTTTAGTGTCCATGTGCGTTGGCAGTGGTCGAACCACTTTGTTTTCCAGGGCAGGCCGGGCTTTTTCCAAAAAATCAGTTTTTTCAAACGCTTGGCGGGCACGCAGGAATAGCCGGACAAATGGCACAGGGCTGGTCATACCAGTGGGAGGAAGCATGCAGGACACGCAAGCGGGGCGTCGGCCCCAGGTGGCGGACCTGGTCTGCGCACGGATCGAGCGGCTGATCGTCGACGGGGTATTCAAGACCGGCCAGTTGCTGCCCTCGGAACGGCGCCTGACGGCCAAACTCGGGGTTTCGCGCACGGCCCTGCGCGAGGGCCTGAAACTGCTGCGGGCGCGGGGCATCATCGACACTCGACAGGGCCGCGGCTCCCAGGTGGCGCAACTGTCGGCTCCGGCGGCGCAGTCGCCGCTGATGCATCTGTTCAGCTCCCAGCCCCGCACCCTCTACGACCTGCTGGAAGTGCGCAGCCTGCTTGAAGGCGAGTCGGCGCGGCTGGCGGCCCTGCGCGGCACCGAAGCGGATTTCGTGCTGATCGAGCGCGCCTACCAGGCCCTGCTGCAGGCCCATGAACAGGCCCTGGAGCCCGCCGCCCTGGCGCGCCTGGACCACGCCTTTCACCTGGCGATCTGCGAGGCCTCGCACAACCCGGTGCTGGTACAGACCCTGGGCTCGCTCACCGACCTGCTGCTGAATTCGGTGTTCGCCTCGGTCAACAACCTCTATCACCGCCCGGCGCCCAAGCGCCAGATCGACCGCCAGCATGCGCGGCTGTACAACGCAGTCACCGGGCGCCTGCCGGAACAGGCGCGCAAGGCGGCGGTGGCGCATATCCAGGGCATTGCCCGCAACCTCAGGGACATCGAGGACGAAGAACAGCGGCTGGTGCGCGCTACCTTGCGTTTGCAGGGCTGGGAGTGAGGGGCCGACCATCAGTCGCGTGCGCCCTGGCCGGGCGGTGCCTTGGCCTAACCTGTGGGGACTCGGCCCGAGCGGGGCGCTCGGTGAAGCACCCGCCCAAAGGCCCGAGCCTTGAACCCTAGGAGCCATGCCATGTCCACGCAAACCTGTGCCTGCCCGGCCTGCACCTGCAAGCTGGGCGCCCATGCCATCGTCCGTCACGGCAAGCACTACTGCTGCCAGGCGTGCGCCGACCATCACGCCCACGGCGAGCCTTGCGCTTGCACCGAAGGCTGCAAATGCGCCAAGGGCGCCCACGGCTGAGAGGGGATCGGCGGGTGGGGCCGTGCGGCTCCACCCGCGTTGCTGCGTCCTAGACCGAAGGGCGCCAGGTGACGTTTTCGATACCGAACTTTTCGGCCATGGGCTTGCTGGTCTTCTTCACCCGTTCGCGGCCGAAACGTCCTATCCGACCCACTCCAGCGTCGCAACTGGCCCAGTGCCAGGCCTCGGCGTTGTCCATCTTTTCCTGGCGGATGATGAAGGACTTGGGGGCGCCGTGGAGGGTGTATTCGATGACGAAAAGTTTTGCGTTGTTCATAAAGCCTTTGTTCCTCCCTGTGATCTTTTAGTGATCCTGGCGCGGCGGAAAAATTCACTCTGATTGTCCGCCCGGGCTACCGACGGTCATGGGCCGCCAGCCGCTCTATCCGAATGGATTCCCGAGCGGCGCCCAGGCCTTCATCCGGATGGGCACGGCAGCGGTTGGCGGCGCCCCGGGCGGCTGGTTACCATGGGCGCCCGCCGACCTGCCGCGACCTTGCCATGGCCCTAGCCGCACCCCCCGACCTCAGCGACCCCGCGATCCCGGTGCAACCCCTGGCCCGCACCTATCCGCGGGGCTTGTTCATCGAGCCCCATGAACACGATTGGGGCCAGTTGCTCTACGCCATGAGCGGGGTGATGTGGGTCGAGACGCCCCATGAAGCCCTGGTGGTGCCGCCCCAGCGCGCGGTGTGGTTGCCGCCGGGGGTGAGCCACGGGATTCGCGTGGTCAGCGACCTGCAGATGCGCAACATCTACCTGCGCCCGTCCCTGGCGGCGACCCTGGACCCCAGCGTCCAGGTGCTGCAGGTGGACAACTTGCTGCGCGAATTGATCGTGCGCCTGGTGGAACTCGACCCGCCGCAGCCGGAGTACTACGAGGCGCTGGTGGGGCTGGCCCTGCTGGAACTGCGCCGGGCTCGCCGCTCGCAATTGAAGATAGCCCTGCCGGACGCCTCCGACCGGCGCCTGGGCAGCCTGTGCCAGGCGGTGATGGCGGCGCCGTCCCTGGCCATCTCCTTTGAACAGCACGCCGATGCGGCGGGGGCCAGCGTGCGCACCCTGGCGCGGCTGTTCAAGGAGCAGTTGGGCGTGGGCTTTGCCGAATGGCGGCGCCAGGTGCAACTGGCCACCGCTGCCGCGGAGCTGATCCAGGGTGTACCGGTGAGCCGCATTGCCCGAGAGCTGGGTTATTCCCCCAGCAGCTTCAGCGACATGTTCCGCCGGGAACTGGGGGTCGCGCCTTCCCAGTACGCCAGCGCCAGCCAGGTGTAGCCGCTGCCACAGGCTCGGGCCGCGTTCGGACGAACGGCTCCGCAGGAGACGTGAAGATCCGGAGAGCGCCGGATGTGCATCAGGCGGACGCCAGCCAAGCGACCGCCAGGGTTTCGGCCTTGGCCGAAATCCTGAAGCACTTGGCCGATGCCGCGGGACCGTGCCACCTAGACTGTGCCGCACACGCCACTTCACCCCGGCATGAGCCGCACGGCCTCTGGAGCGCAGCATGAACTACCTGATTTCCCTGGCCGCCGGCCTGTTGGTCGGCCTGCTTTACGGCGCCTTGCAGGTGCGTTCTCCGGCGCCGCCGGCAATTGCCCTGGTTGGCCTCTTGGGCATGCTCGGCGGTGAGCAGTTGTGGCCCCTGGGGCGCCAGTTGCTCGGCAGCTGGCTGTCCTGAACACGCATTTTTCCTTTCTCCCCCGACTCATGGAACCGACGATGAAAGCACTGCAATTTTCCGCCACCGGCGACCTCGCGGCCCTGCACGTAGTGGACCTGCCCACCCCGGTACCGGGTGCTGGCCAGGTGCTGGTGCGCATCAAGGCCGCGGGCCTCAACCCCAGTGATGTGAAGAACGTCCTCGGGCGCTTTCCCTACACCACACTGCCGCGGGTGCCCGGGCGGGACTTTGCCGGGGTGGTGGAGCAGGGGCCGGCGCAACTGCTGGGCCAGGAAGTCTGGGGCACCGGCAAGGAGCTGGGCTTCTTCGCCGACGGCAGCCATGCCCAGTACGTGGTGCTGTCCGCCCAGGGCGTGGCCCGCAAGCCACGGCACCTGAGCTTTGCCCAGGCCGCAAGCCTCGGGGTGCCCTACACCACAGCCTGGGATGCCCTGGAGCGCAGTGGCGTAGCCCGTGGCACCCGGCTGCTGGTTATCGGCGGCGGCGCGGTGGCCTCGGCGGCCCTGGCCCTGGCCAAGGTGCGCGGGGCCCGGGTGCTGGCGGCGGCGCGCCGGGTGGAGCAGGTCCAGGCGCTTGAAGCCCAGGGCTACCCGACCTTGCACCTGCAACAGCCGGAAACCCTGGCGGCCCAGGTGGCCGAAGTCTATGCCGGCGGTGCCGAGGTGATCTTCGACACCACCGGCTTCTGGCTGCCGGCCTCGGTGCCGGCCCTGGCCACCTTTGGCCGCATCGCCATCATCGCCGCCCCGGTGGACGGCCATGTGCAACTGCCGGCCCTGGCGCTGTACCGCAAGGGTGGCTCGGTGGTGGGGATCAACTCGCTGTTGTATGGCGTAGAGGCGTGCGCGGCGATGCTGGAGCAGTTCGGTCGCTATTTCGATGAAGGCCTGCTGCCGCTGCCGGAAGGCCTGGTGGAATCGCCGCTGGAGCGGGGGCTGGAGCGTTATGCCGAAGTGAACCAGGGGCGCGGCGAAAAAATCATCCTCATCCCCTGAGCGCAGCGGCCATCCCTGCGTAGGAGCCCGCTTGCTGGCGAAGAGGGCCTTGAGACCTCCATCGCCGGCAAGCGGTACGCCGCCTGGCCGCTCCCGGGAGAGAAATCAGGTCTCGGGCACGCCCTTTTCCCAGGCCGACCAGTTGCCGAGGATGTCCTGCACCAGGGGGTTGCCCGCCCGGTAGAGGTTTTCCAGGGCCGGGACAAAGCCGCCCTGGTCGGCGTACTTGAGCAGGTTGTCCACTTCGCTGGCCCCCGGGGCCGGGCGGTCGAAGTCGGAACCGGCGCGCACCACCGCCAGGCGCTGGATGTCCAGTAGGCCCTCGCGGCTGGCCCGCAGCAAGGCTTCGTAGGTGGAGTTGTCTTCCTGCTGGGTGGTGCAATAGGTGCCTTTGTTGTCGGTCAGCAAGCGGGTCCAGACTTCAGCCCGTTCGCTCAGGCGGGTGCCGGAAAACCAGGTATTGCCCGCCAGGGTGTCGCAACGGGTCACCACCGGTGGCTGGTTGGCCGGGGCCTTGGGGTATTTCAGGCGCCAGGCCGCCGACTCCTTGCTCTCGCTCAGGGCCACGTTGCGGCTCAGGGCGAAGGCCTTGGCCTGGAGCTTGGGGTTCAGCTCGAAGACTTCGGTCTTGTAGTCCAGGGGCGGTTTTTCGTTCGGCCCCTTGGTGTTGATCCCCAGGTAGCCGTTGGGCCAGCCCTCGGGCGCATCCCGGGAGTCGATTTCCCACTGGGTGCCGAACTCCACCAGGTAATGGGCCCAGGCGGCGGTGCCGATGGTGCCGTGCTGGGGGCTGATGCCGGCGATCCCGGCAATCAGGAAATAGCTCTTGCGCAGGTCGAATTTGGGCGACAGGGCCAGGGCCAGGGTCGACGCCGCGGCATTGGTCTGGCCCATGCCCGTGGTCAACAGGCACACCTCCCGGTCGTTGCAGCGAATCACCGGATACTCCGCCGCCAGCCCCGGCACGCGGATCTCGCGCTTGAGCTCCAGGCGCTCGATCCAGTGCTGCGCTTCCGGCGCGAACATGCTGATCAGCACCACCTTGGGCTTGATCGGTGCCTCACTGGCCCAGGCGCCGCTAGCCACCAGTGCACTCAAGCCCATTGCCCACGAAACCTTTTGAATCCCACGCATACAACCTCCATGACTGCCGTTAATTGGCGCTTATCCTGCCTGATCCAGGTTGCAACTCAGCGCAACCTGTTCCGTCTTGGCACTGCTCTAGAACTGATAGCCCACCCCCGCGTAATAGCCCCAGCCATTGGAGCGGGCGCGAAATTCGCCGTCGCCGAAATTCAGCACGCTGCCGTCTTCCCAGTTGCCGCCGTTGTGGAAGTAGCGGCCCACCAGAGTGAAGCGCAGGTGGGTGAAGGAATAGAGCAGCACGTTGGTGGCCACCGTGGCGTTGGCGGTGCGGGCCGGGTTGTCCTTGTGCAGGTCGGAGCCGAAATCGAAGTTGGTGAAGCCGATGTAGGTCAGCGAGGCACCGTTGCTGAAGCTGTCGATGGGCACGATGTATTTCAGCTGGGCGCGGTAGCCGTCCCAGGAGTATTCGTTGCTGGCGCCGTAGTTTTCCCACTGGTAGCGGCCGTAGAAGTTGGCCGAGAGGTTGACCCGCGAATGGGTGTCGATGTCGGTGCCCAGGCCGCTGTAGAGGGTGTTGGCGCGGTTGGCGGTGCGGCTGCCGTGGTCGTAGATCCAGTCGAAGGCCACATACCACTCCTTGAACGGGCCGATGGCCAGGCTGCGGCCGGCCAGATAGTCGATGGAGATTCGCGGCTCGTGCTCCATGAACAGCGGCGAGCCGTGGTCCCAGATGCCCTTGTCGTGGCTGTTGCCGATGTCGAGGATCTTCGGCAGGTCGATGTAGCCGTACAGCTCGAAGGGGCCCTTGCGCCCGAAGTATTCGTATTCCAGGTAGATGTCGTCTGCCGGGCGCGGGCCGAAACTGATGTCCTTGCTGCCGATGAGCATCAGGTCCTGGTTGTACCAGTCGGAGAGGTAGGCGCCCTGTTTGGCCGGTTGCACATCGGTGCTCAGGCTTTCGCCCTGGGCCGAGTCGTCCGCCGGGGCGGCGGGGGGCTGGGCGAAGGCGCTGGGTAGACCCGTAACGCCGGCCAGCCACAACGAAACAGCCAGGGTACGGCAGGACGCATGGCGTCGCAGAGGGTTGAGCATGGAAAGTCCCTGTTCTTGCAGTGTGAAGTCCCTTGTGCTCGACACTTCGAAAGAAGGCGGCGAACACCCACAAAATTACAACTCGCAAACGTTTGCATATGGCGTACCAACTTGAAACAGCGGCTTGCGACAAAGGCGTGAATGGCCGCTGGATTGGCGCTTGGGACGGGGTGCGTGCCGATGGCGGGGAGGGCCGGGCGCTGCATGCCTGTGCAATGCCCGGCCCCCAGGCCCGGCGCTGGTGCAGGCGCGCAATGCTAGAGTGCGCCACTTACCCGCCACCACCTCGGGAGTGACCATGGAGCTGTCCGACCATCTGCTGATGCTTGAACGCCAGTTGCAACAGGCCGAAGTGCGTGCCGATCGCCAGGCGCTGGAGGCCTTGCTGGCCGATAACTTTCTTGAGTTCGGCGCCAGCGGTGGGCGCTGGGACAAGGCTCAGGTGCTGGCCAGCCTGCCGCAGCAGGTGTTCATCGAACGGCGCATCAGCGAGTTCGCCGTGCAGTGCCTGGGGGCCGACCTGGCCCAGGTCACCTACCTGTGCCATAACGCCGCAGTGCCCGGGCGGGCGGCCAGCAGTGCCTGGCGCAGCTCGCTATGGCGCTGCCAGGAGGGGCGCTGGCAGATGCTGTTCCATCAGGGCACGCCGCGGCCAAGTGCCTGAGGGCTCTGCTAGAATCCCGGTCCCAGACTTGACGAGGTGCCCCATGAGCGAGCCGATTCGCCTGACCCAGTACAGCCACGGAGCCGGTTGCGGCTGCAAGATTTCCCCCCAGGTACTGGAGGTGATCCTGGCCGGCAGCGGGGCGCAGAACCTCGACCCCAAGCTCTGGGTCGGCAATGCCTCGCGCGATGACGCGGCGGTGTACGCCATCGATGAAGAGCGCGGCGTGGTCTCCACCACCGACTTCTTCATGCCCATCGTCGACGACCCCTTCGACTTCGGCCGCATCGCCGCCACCAACGCCATCAGCGACATCTACGCCATGGGCGGCGACCCGCTGATGGCCATCGCCATTCTTGGCTGGCCGGTGAACGTGCTGGCCCCGGAAATCGCCCGGGAAGTGATCCGCGGCGGCCGCGCGGTGTGCGACGCGGCGGGCATTCCCCTGGCGGGCGGCCATTCCATCGACGCACCGGAGCCGATCTTCGGCCTGGCGGTCACCGGGCTGGTGGAAAAGCGCTTCATGAAACGCAACGACACCGCCACCGCCGGTTGCCTGCTGTACCTGACCAAGCCCCTGGGGATCGGCGTGCTCACCACCGCCGAGAAAAAGGGCAAGCTGCGCAGCGAGGACATCGGCCTGGCCCGCGACTGGATGTGCACCCTGAACAAGCCCGGCAGCCTTTTCGGCAAGCTCGAAGGGGTGACCGCGATGACCGACGTCACCGGTTTCGGCCTGCTCGGGCACCTGGTGGAAATGGCCGATGGCAGTGGCCTGACCGCGCGCATTCACTACGACCGCGTACCGCGCCTGCCGGGGGTCGAGTACTACCTGGACCAGGGCTGCGTGCCCGGTGGCACCTTGCGCAACTACAGCAGCTACGCCGACAAGGTCGGGCGGGTGCAGGAACTGCACAAGCGCGTGCTTTGCGACCCGCAGACCAGTGGCGGGCTGCTGGTGGCGGTGACCCCGCAAGGCAATGCCGAGTTCCTCGCCCTGGCGGCGGAGCTGGGCCTGGAACTGGCGCCCATCGGTGAACTGGTGGAGCGACAGAGCCACGCGGTCGAGGTGTTCTGATGTCTCTGGACTGCACCGACTACCGCGAGATCTTCCTCAATGACCGGCCGATGATGGACACCCGAGCGCCGATCGAATTCACCAAGGGCGCCTTTCCCGGGGTGCTCAACTTGCCCCTGATGACCGACCAGGAGCGCCAACGGGTCGGCACCTGCTACAAGCAGCAAGGGCAGCAGGCGGCGATTGTCCTGGGGCATCAGTTGGTGTCTGGCGCGATCAAGGAACAGCGCATCCAGGCCTGGGCGGATTTTGCCCGGGCCCATCCCGACGGCCTGCTGTACTGCTTTCGCGGTGGGCTGCGCTCGCAGATCGTCCAGCAGTGGCTCAGGGAAGCGGGTATTGACTACCCGCGGGTTGGTGGCGGTTACAAGGCCATGCGTAGCTTCCTTCTGGACACCACCGAACAGGCCCTGCAGCAGTGCGATTTTGTCCTGTTGGGGGGCATGACCGGCACCGGCAAGACCCAAGTGCTGGGCCAGCTGGACAACGCCCTGGACCTGGAAGGCCACGCCAACCACCGCGGCTCCAGCTTCGGCCGCCGCGCCACCGGGCAGCCAAGCAACATCGACTTCGAAAACCGCCTGGCGGTGGACCTGCTGAAAAAGCGTGAGCGCGGCGTGCAGAGCTTTGTCCTGGAAGACGAAAACCGCATGATCGGCAGCTGCGCCTTGCCGCTGCCGCTGTACCAGAGCATGCAGGGCCTGCCTATGGTCTGGCTGGAAGACCGCCTCGACAGCCGGGTACAGCGCATCCTTGACGATTACGTGGTCAACCTCAGCGCTGAGTTCGTGGCCGTGCATGGCGAAGAAGGGTTTGCCCTGTTTGCCGAACGCCTGCTGGAAAGCCTGAACAAGATCCACAAGCGCCTCGGTGGCGAGCGTCACCAGCGCCTGTTCCTGCTGATGGAAGCCGCGCTGGCGGAACAGGCCCGCAGCGGCGACGTGGAACGGCACCGGGCCTGGATCGAAGGCCTGCTCGGCGAATACTACGACCCGATGTACGCCTTCCAGCGCGAGAGCAAGGGCGCGCGGATCGAGTTCAGCGGCGACCACGGCGCAGTGCTCGATTACCTGCGCCAGCGCCAGTCGCCCTCGCGCTAGCGCTCAATGATCCGCGCGCTCGCAGCACCTGAGCGCGCGGTGTGCGCGGGCGTCAGCCGGCAGGGCGTGGACGGTCGAGCAAGGCCTCGACCACGGCCCGGGCCATTTCCACGGAATGCACCATGGACCAGATCAGGCCGCGTTCGATGCCGCTGGCGCGCTCGGTGATTTCATCGGACACCTCCTCGGCGCACTTGAGCAGCAGGGCGACGTGCCTCAAGGCCTGTTCGGCGTTGACCCCGGCTTGCACGCTGAACAGGGTATTGCCCAGGGCATCGCGCAGGCCGAACGGGCGTGCCTGGGTAGGTTTCAGTGCGCTGAGCAGGTTGGCGTTGGCGCGATCCAGTTCGGGGTCGCGCAGTGTGCGGGGTGGATCGGGGACGAGCTTTTTCATTGGGGTACCTACGACTCTAAGGTTAAGTAGAGCCGCCGGTCTCGCTTCCACACGAGAGGGTGGCAGCCGTGCGTGGGTGTGGAAGACCGGGGAGTCTTTTGGTACCCAAAACCCGGCGCACCCGAAGGTGCCCCACGCATGGCCGCCATAACACGTATCCGCAGGCGCAAAGCGTCGGCAGGCGCGTTGAAGCGTTGGACCTATGACCCTTCCGGACTTCCACATCCGAGTCGCTGATTGTGCAGCGACCGGGGGAGACTGCCTGACGAACACCAAGGGCACAAGCCGCTCAAAGGCGTTGGCGATTCTCTCGGACAAGCCTTACAAAACAAAGCGAAAACTCTGGTTTTGGGAGCGGCATTCCCTGACCAATGTGTATTAAGACGATGCGGCGGGGCGTGTGGAAATTTTCATTGGAGGCCAGCATTCAACGAGCGCCTTGGCTTCCACGAGACACCAATCAGCCGTGATGTTGCAGGTATTCGTTCAGGGCCTGACGAGTCAGATCGTTCAACGATACATTCTGCCGGGTGGCGGCCACGGCAGCCGCTAGATGAAGGTCGTGGCCTACCCGAACGTTGAACGAGCCTTTGCAAGGGATTTCGGGCGCTGTGCCCGATTGCTTACAGGTATCCAGATAGTCGTCTACTGCCTCTTTGAAGGCCGCTTCGAGTTCAGCCACGGTCTGCCCTTCATAGCTAACCAAGGCCCTTATGAACTGAAGTTTGCCAAAGAGGCAATTGTCCTCAGTACTGACCTCGATAGAGCCGTAATAGCCCCTGTGCTGCAGTAGGTTGTTCACGGTATGAGACCTCCCGATTTCAGTTGCTCGATCACTTGGCGGCGTATGTAGGCCTTCAGCTCATTACCGGGGTGCGGTTTGTGCAGGTTGATCATTGCGCCTGGATCGCCATTGTCGAATTTTACCCGGCTGCCCGAGCCCTCCAACGGTGTGTAGCCCAGGCGCTTTAGCAGAGTGACCAGTTCCTGCCAGGAAAAGGTCCCCCGGTCGTTGAGTAACTTGGCGAGAAGCTTATCGTTCTTGGACACGGCATCCTCTTTTTTTTGCGACTAAATTTAGTTGCATAATTCAAGGGTGTCAATGTGAGTCACTTATAAGCTTCGACCACCAGGGCTCTACAACAACACCGCACCAATCAACCCGCAGACAATCCCCACCAGCATGGTCAGCACGGCCACGGTCACCAGTACCCGGGCATCGAAATCCTTACGCAGCATCAGCAGCGACGGCAGGCTGATGCTCGGCAGGGTCATCAGCAGGGCCACCGCCGGCCCGGTGCCCAGGCCCAGGGTCATCATGGTCTGGACGATGGGAATCTCCGCTGCTGTGGGGATCACGAACAGGGTCCCGGCAATCGCCAGCGGCACCAGCCACCACAGGCTGTCACCCATGGCACCGTCGATATGCGGAAACAGCCAGACCCGCGCCGCGCCCAGCACCAGTACCGCCAGTACGTAGATCGGAATGGTGCTCCAGAACAGTTGCCACAGGGTCTTGCCCCAGCGGCTGAGGAACGGCTGGTCGTTCACCGTGCTGGCTTCCACCACCGCATCCACCGCGGCTTCGGGCAGTTGCTCGGGGCCGGCGACCCGCTGCGCCACCAGGGACACGCCCAGCACCAGGACAATGCCCGCCACCAGGCGCAGGGCGGAAAAGCCCCAGCCCAGGACAAAGCCCATGAACACCAGGGTCGCCGGGTTGAGCACCGGGTTGGCGATCCAGAACGCCAGGGCCGCACCCACCGAAACCTTCTGCCGGCGCAGGCCAGCAGCCACCGGCGCGGCGCAGCAGGAACACATCATGCCCGGAAGGGCGAACAGCCCGCCGCGCAGGGTCGAGCCGAAGCCGGCGCGGCCGAACAGGCGCAGCAGCCAATCCCGGGGAATCAGCACCTGCAGCAGGGAACCCAGGATCACCGCCAGCACCGCAGCCTTCCAGATGGCCAGGAAGTACACCTGGGAATAGGCCAGGGCGGCGCTCCAGGGCGAGCTCTGCTGATCGTTGAGGATCGAGGCGCCGATGCTGTGGCTGTCGGCGGCGACAAAGGCCTTGAGGTAGTAGGGCGACCACTTCACGTAATACAGGCCGATGGCGGCGATCAGCAGGAACAGCAAGGGTTTCCACCAGAGCGCCCAGCCTTGGGCCGGGCGGGTGGGGGTGAGGTTGGACATGAAGGGAATTCCACACAAAGACAATAGGCGCGAATTGTAGCCGCTGGCGCCTCCCTAAGCTGCAAGTCTCAAGCGGCAAGCCTCAAGCCTCACCGCACGCTTGCCGCTTAGAGCGTGCGAATCGAGGTGCGGATGGCCCGGGCACATTCGATCACCGAGGGGGCGAGCTTGCGTTCGGCTTCTTCCAGGGTCCAGCGGCTGCTGGGCACCACCACGTGCACCGCGGCCACCGGCAAGCCCTTGCCGTCGAGGATGGGCGCGGCTATCGCCATGTCGCCCAGGAACAGTTCTTCCGGGTTCAGGGCATAGCCGCGGCGCTGGGTGGCGTCGATCTCGCGCTGGATCTCGTCCAGATCGGTGCGGGTGTGCCGGGTATGAGCCTTGCGCTCGCTGGCTTCGAGGATCTGCAAGGCCTCGGCGGCGGGCAGGGCGCTGAGGTAGGCGCGGCCCGAGCCGGTGCAGTACATCGGGATACGACTGCCGATGGGCATGTGGATGGGGATGAACTTGGGCGCCACGAATCGCGCTACATAGACCATGTCCAGGCCATCGGGCTCGGTGAGGTTGGTGGTTTCCCCGGTGACCTGGGCCAGCTCGGCGAGGAAGGGGTTGGCCACGTCCACCAGGGTGTCGGCGGCCAGGTAGTTGTAGCCGATCTCCATCACCCGCGGGGTCAGCTGGAAGCGCTTGGTCTGCGGGTGCTTACGCACGTAGCCCAGCTGTTCCAGGGTGTGGATCATGCGCTGCGCCGAGCTTTTGTTGATGTCGGCGGCCGTGGCGATTTCCGCCAGGTTCATGGTCCGTTGCGCGGCGTTGAAGGCCCGCAGCACCGCCAGGCCCTTCTCCAGTGACTGGTTGAAAAGGGAGTTGTTGTTATCGCTCATGACCAGTCCTTTCAGGTTATTTTGCGTTTTGAATATCGATATTCGATATTTATAAATCTCTTTACGATTTTTGTAAATTGTTTATAGTCGGTCTCATGCCTCCTGCCTTCCACAACAGAGGCTATCCATCACGGACTTCAAACAATAAAACCGTCCAATGGGAGATTCGCCATGCACACCCGCACTCGCGTCCTTGCACCCGCTGTTTTCGCATTCTGTTGCGCCCTTGGCCTGGGCCTTTCGGCGTCGGCCCAGGCCGAGCCGCTGTACAAGGTCGGGGCCACCGCCACCGGCATTCCCTTCACCTTCCTTGACGTCAAGAGCCAGAGCATCGAGGGCATGATGATCGATGCCGCCCGGGCCGTGGGCAAGGCCGGCGGTTTCGCCGTGGACATCCAGCAGACCACCTTCGCCGCACTGATCCCCTCACTGACCTCGAACAAGATCGACATCATTTCCGCTGCCATGCTGCGCACGCCGGTGCGCGAGAAAGTGGTGCAGTACTCCGACCCGGTGTTCAGCTACGGCGAGGGCCTGATCGTCAAGGCCGACGACGCCAACGACTACCGCCGCATGGAGGACCTGGCCGGGGAAACCGTCGGCGCCCAGGTCGGCACGGTGTTTATCGACGAGTTGAACAAGCGCGGGATCTTCAAGGAAGTGCGCGGCTACGACTCGATTCCCGATCTGATGCGCGACCTGGCCCTGGGGCGGATCAAGGCCGGTTTCGCCGACCGGCCGATCCTCGCCTACCAACTGGCCCAGGGCACCCAGAACAAGGTGCGGCTGGTCAAGGGCTACCAGCCGGTGGTCATGGGCGATGTCTGCCTGATCGTGCGCAAGGGCGATGCCCAGACCCTGGCCGAGGTCAATCGCGGGATCGCCGCGATCAAGGCCGACGGCACCCTGGAGCGCATCATCGAGCACTGGAAGCTCAACTGATCCAGTCGCGGCCCGGCGCCTGGCCCGGGTCCCTTTCCTGCTGATTAAACGGGTCTCTCCATGTTTCTCCAGAACGCTCTGGACTTCCTGCCCATTCTGTTGAAAGGCGCAGTGGTCACCCTGCAGGTCACCGTTGGCTCCTTCGTGCTCAGCTCGCTGATCGGCCTGGTCTTCGCCTTGATGATGGTGTCCAAGGTGCGCTCGGTGGCGTTGTTCGCCATCGGCGTGGTCAACGTCATTCGCGGGCTGCCGATCATCGTCCAGCTGTTTTACATCTACTTCGTGCTGCCGGATTTCGGCATCCAGCTCACCGCCATGCAGGCCGGGGTGATCGGCCTGGGCATCGCCTACTCGGCGTACCAGGCGGAAAACTTCCGCGCCGGTATCCAGGCCATCCACCAGGGGCAGATCGAGGCCGCCGAATCCATCGGCATGCGCGGGCCGATGATCATGCGCCGGGTGGTGCTGCCCCAGGCCCTGCGCATCGCCTTGCCGCCCTATGGCAACACCCTGGTGATGATGCTCAAGGACTCGTCCCTGGTGTCCACCATCACCGTGGCCGAGATGACCCGGGCCGGGCAGCTGATCGCTTCCTCGACCTTCGAGAACATGACCGTCTACACCCTGGTGGCCTTGCTCTACCTGGCCCTGAGCCTGCCGCTGTCCTTTGCCCTGCGCCGCCTGGAAGCGCGCATCAGCACCCGGAGAAAGCCATGATCCAGATCAAGGGCGTACACAAGAGCTTTGGCAACGTGGCGGTGCTCGAAGGCATCGACCTACAGGTGCACAGCGGTGAAGTGGTGTGCCTGATCGGGCCCTCGGGGTCCGGCAAGTCGACCCTGCTGCGCTGCATCAACGGCCTGGAAAGCTACGAGCAGGGCGACATCCTGGTGAGCGGGGCGCGGGTCGACCGGCAGGCCAAGAGCATCCATGAACTGCGTACCCGGGTGGCCATGGTGTTCCAGCGCTTCAACCTGTTTCCCCATCGCACGGCCTTGCAGAACGTCACCGAGGGGCCGATCTACGTCAAGAAACAGGACCCCCGGCAAGCACGCCTGCGGGCCGAGGCGCTGCTGGAAAAGGTCGGCCTGGCCCATCGCATGCACGCCTACCCGGACGAGCTCTCCGGCGGCCAGCAGCAACGGGTGGCCATTGCCCGGGCACTGGCCATGGACCCGGAGGCGATTCTCTTCGACGAACCGACTTCGGCGCTGGACCCGGAACTGGTGGGCGAGGTGCTGGCGGTGATGCGCAAGCTGGCCGACGAGGGCATGACCATGATCGTGGTCACCCATGAAATGGGCTTTGCCCAGGACGTGGCAGACCAGGTGTGCTTCCTCCACAGCGGGCGCATCGTCGAGGCCGGCCCGGCCCGAACCGTGCTCAGTACCCCGAGCCACCCGCGCACCCAGGACTTCCTGCGGCGCTTGCTCAACCAGGGCGCGGAGGTGCAGGCATGAGCGCATCCGAGCCCCTGCGCATGCCGCCCTCGCTGTGGGCGGCCACGGCCATGCCGGCCGAGCACACCCCGGCACTGGCCGAGGACCGGGAGGTCGATGTGGCGATTGTCGGCGCCGGCTACACCGGGTTGGTGAGCGCCCTGCGCCTGGCCCAGAGCGGTGCCAGCGTCTGTGTGCTGGATGCCGGCGAGCCCGGCTGGGGCGCCTCCGGGCGCAACGGTGGGCAGGTGATCCCCGGGCTCAAGTTCGACCCCGAGCAACTGCTGGCCAAGTTCGGCCCGGTACAGGGCGAGGCGCTGGTCGATGCCGTGGGTGGCGCGGCCGATGAAGTGTTCGAGCTGATCAAGGAACACGGCATTCGCTGCGACGCCACCCGCAAGGGCTGGATCCAGCCGGCGTTTTCCGGCGCGGCGATGCACACCCTGGAGCAGCGCGCCGAGCAGTGGCGCCAGCGCGGCGTAGCCGTGGAGTTGCTGGACAAGGCAGCGGTGAGCCAGCGCATCGGCAGCCCGCAGTACCTGGGCGGCTGGGTCGACCCGCGGGCCGGCAGCCTGCACCCGCTGAACTACGCCCGGGGCCTGGCCCGGGTGGCGATGGGGCTGGGGGCGAGCATTCACGGCCAGAGCCGGGTCCGGCAGCTGCAGCGCGATGGCGGGCGCTGGACCCTGGAAACCGACTGTGGTGCGCGGGTACGCGCCCCGAAGGTACTGCTGGCCACCAATGGCTACACCGACGACTTGTGGCCGGGGTTGCGCCAAACGGTGATCGCCGCCAACAGTTTCATCATCGCCACCCGGCCGCTGCCTGCCGAGCTGCGCCAAAGCATCCTGCCGGGCGGCGAGGTGTGTTCCGATGCCCGGCGCCTGCTGCTGTATTTCAAGCAGGACGCCCAGGGGCGCCTGCTGCTGGGTGGGCGCGGGCCGTTTTCCGAGCCGCGCCGGGATGCCGACTGGAACCACCTGGAGCGTTCGTTGCTGAACCTGTTTCCGCAATTGGCGGGGGTCCCCATCGAGTATCGCTGGAGCGGGCGCGTGGCCCTGACCCCGAGTTTTCTGCCGCAGTTGCACGAGCCGGCGCCGGGGCTGTCGATCCTGCTGGGCTACAACGGGCGCGGCATTGCCTTGTCGACCCTGCTGGGCAGGCACCTGGCGGCGCGGCTGACGGGAGCGGGGCAGGGTTTTCCTTTCCCGGTCACGCCGTTGCGGCCGATTCCGCTGCACGGCCTGCAACGCCTCTACCTGGGGGCGGGGATTGCCTGGTACCGGTTGCTCGACGCCCTGGGCTGATCAGCTCGGGCAATCCTGCTCGCCGCCGTCCAGGCCCTGTTTGTAGCTCTGGCTGTGCAGGCTGGCCTTGCCGTTGCGCCAGGTCAGGGTCAGCACGTACAGCGAGTCGAAGTCGCTGGAGGCCCAGTCTTCGGTGATCGGCTGCCGTTCGCCCACGGCTTCTTCGGCGACCTTGTTGATCAGCTCCGGCAGGTAGCCGTGGGACCAGGCGGTGTAGATGATCGAGTTGTGGTAGCGGTCATGCAGCAGCTCGTCCGCCAGGTCGCTGGTGTCATTGGCGGCAAAATCGATGTTCACCGGCAGGCCGAGCTTGATGGCGCTGGGGCTGATGGTCATCAGCGGGCGGATGTAGCTGTAGGAGTTGTCCAGCTCGCCTTCCTCGACGTTGCGCGTGGGGTCGGCGGCGAACACGTACTGCGCCTTGCCGAATTTCTCCGGCAGCAGCGAGGCCAGGTCGATGGCCCGGTTCAGGCCCTGGCAGTTGAGCTGCCCGAGGCCGCCGGCGGGCTTTTCCGCGTGGCGCAGGAACACCAGGGTCTGGGTGCCGTCCACCGGTTGCGCGCGGCTGGCGCTGGATTCCAGGGACAGGCACAGGGCGCCGCCCAGCAACAGGGCCGGCAACGGCAGGTAGCGGCGGTGCTTGAAGTGGCGGGCAAGGCGGCGGGGCAGGTTCATGGTGCGGTCATTCTTCAAGTGCGATGCGTGAGGCTGACAAACCCGTGTTCCCTGTCGTTGCTCATGGCCTGATCAGGCCGCTGCTTATGAGTCCCTGAACGGCTTTTGGTTCGATTGCAGGCAGCTTAAGCGCTGCATGTTGCCGATTTAAGAAAACCCGGCGGATAATTCCCCGCCGTTGCCCATCCGTGGCGCCGCCCCCCTTTGATTGAGACTGGAAGCCTGTCATGAGCGATCTTTCCGCCTTTGCCGTCACCCAGAAATGGCCTGCGCAATTCCCTGAGTGGATTCAGTTGTATTCCTTGCCGACCCCCAACGGGGTCAAGGTCTCGATCATGCTCGAAGAGATCGGCCTGCCCTATGAGGCGCACCGGGTCAGCTTCGAGACCCAGGACCAGATGACCCCGGAGTTCCTCAGTGTCAGCCCGAACAACAAGATCCCGGCGATTCTCGACCCCCACGGCCCGGGGGACCAGCCGCTGGCGCTGTTCGAGTCGGGGGCGATCCTGATCTACCTGGCGGACAAGAGCGGGCAACTGCTGGCCCAGGAGTCGGCGGCGCGTTATGAAACCATCCAGTGGCTGATGTTCCAGATGGGCGGCATCGGCCCGATGTTCGGGCAGGTGGGGTTCTTCAACAAGTTTGCCGGCAGGGAGTACGAGGACAAGCGGCCGCTGGAGCGCTATGTGAATGAGGCCAAGCGTCTGCTGGGGGTGCTGGACAAGCACCTGGGAGGGCGCGAGTGGATCATGGGCGAGCGCTATACCATTGCCGATATCGCGACCTTTCCGTGGATTCGCAATCTGATCGGGTTCTATGAGGCGGGTGAATTGGTGGGCATCGACAACTTCCCCGAGGTCAAGCGAGTGCTGGCCAAATTCGTGGCGCGCCCGGCGGTGATCCGCGGGTTGGAGATTCCCAAGGTTTCTTGACGCACGCACGCCCTGTAGCCGCTGCCGCAGGCTGCGCACGAGCGCGCAGCGGTGGCGGCGATCCCAAGAATGCCAGGGGTGTGTCTGGGGGCGCCCAGTCAGGGCCTGGGTACCGAACGCAGCCCGCTCTTTCGCAGCCTCGCCCTGGCTCGGCAGCGGCTACAGCCAACGTTGTGCCTCATAACGCTGGGCCTTATTAAGAAACAGGAATTTTTGCATGCCCCCCTTAAGTTTCAAGCAAGTCGATGTCTTCAGCTCGACTCCCCTCAAAGGCAACCCCTTGGCCGTGGTATTCAACGCCGACGAGCTCAGCACCGAGCGCATGGCCACCTTCGCCAACTGGACCAACCTCAGCGAAACCACCTTTCTGCTCCAGCCCCGCGATCCCCGGGCCGACTACCGCCTGCGGATCTTCACCACCACCCAGGAATTGCCCTTCGCCGGTCACCCGACCCTGGGCAGTTGCCACGCCTGGCTCGAAGCCGGCGGCGTGCCCCGGGGCGAGGAGATCATCCAGGAGTGCGAAGTGGGCCTGGTGCGCATCCGCCGCCAGGGCGATCAGTTGGCCTTTCTCGCGCCGCCGCTGCTCAAGGCCGGCCCGGTGGATCCCCAGGTGCTGGAGCAGGTGTGCCGTGGCCTGAACCTTACGCCCGGGGACATCGTGCAGGCGCAGTGGGTCGACAACGGCGCCGGCTGGCTGGCGGTGATGCTCGGCGAACGCCAGCAGGTGCTGGACCTGCAACCGGACTACCCGGCGCTGATCGGTCTGGCGGTCGGGGTGATCGCGCCCTGTGACCCCGAGCGTGATGACAGCGACGCGCAGTTCGAGGTACGGGCCTTTATCGCCGGTGATGGCATGCCCGAAGACCCGGCCACCGGCAGCCTCAATGCCGGCATCGCCCAGTGGTTGCTGGGCGCCGGGCTGGCACCGGCGCGCTACCGCGTCAGCCAGGGCCTGAGCATGGGCCGGGCAGGGCGGATTGACGTGGAACAGATCGGCGATGAAATCTGGATCGGCGGCACGGTGCGCACCTGCATTGATGGACACCTGCGGCTTCTCCAAGCCAGTGAGCAAACGTGCGGGAATACACCTTCGCCCACTGGACCGAGGCATCCATGAGCGCGCTGGCACCTGGCGATTTTGCAGGCACCGCCACGCACAGGCCGGCACGGCGCTTGTGCGCCTGGGCCCAGGTTGTGTCCTGGAAGGGCTGGATGCTGCGGGCAGGCCTGCTGGGTTTGCTGGCGCTTGATCCACTGCTTTGCATTGCACAAACCACGGCGGTCAAACAACCGCCCGGCCCGGCAACCTTGCCTGGTAATACACCGGGGAGCGAATCCGCGGCATCCGCCAGCGTGGCGCCCACGCCAGGGGGCAAGGGCGTGGCGGTGAATGCCACGTGCAACCTGCCGGTCAAGCCATCGGCCGGCAAAGTCGTGGAGATATATTGGACCCAGGGCCCGGAAAATCGTCGCGTTGTGGGCCGCGAGGCTGACCATTACGTCGATCTCAATCTGATCGTTCGAACTGTGGGTTACCGGCCTGGCGAGTGCATCGAAGCGACGATTCAGTCCGAAAACGCTGCCGATGAAATTGCCGACAGGATCAAGAAAATCGTGCTCAGGGGAAAGGTTGACGATACCGGCATGGCCTACTTCAAAACGCCTCTGAAGGACTACACCCTCAATTTGCAGGGCAGTGAGCCGCCGTAGTGTGCACACCCGTGCGGGAGCCAGGAGCTGCTGCAAGCGGCCAACCGCCGGATTTGTCGCACGCAGGTTTTTCAATGGCGGCTGCCGCTGTTGCGTCAGATGGTCGCAGGCTGGCCGCGTCGAGTGGCCGATACCCCCTGGATCGCGGGGCCTTAAGGGCATTGTTACGGCTTGGGCAAGACTCTCTTGAGCTGTGCGGGTTTGTACCGGGGCGGCGGTGGGCATAAGCTTTCAGCCTTTTTTCGCCATAGCTCGTGTTGTTTCGCGCTCAGCCTTAGGAAAAATCATGTCCAGCCAGTTCCCAGAAGCCCGTCCGCGTCGCCTGCGTCGCTCCGAACAACTGCGCAGCCTGTTCCAGGAAACCGAATTCACCCTCAACGACCTGGTGCTGCCGATATTCGTCGAGGAGGAAATCGACGATTTCGTGCCGATCAAGAGCATGCCCGGGGTGATGCGCATTCCCGAATCCAGGCTGGCCGGCGAGATCGAGCGTTACGCCCGCGCCGGGATCAAGTCGGTGATGACCTTCGGCGTCTCCCACCACCTGGACTGCGACGGCAGCGACACCTGGAAGGAAAACGGCCTGGTGTCGCGCATGTCGCGCATCGCCAAGGATGCGGTGCCGGAGATGATCGTGATGTCCGACACCTGCTTCTGCGAATACACCGATCACGGCCACTGTGGCGTGATGCATGGCCATGAAGTGGACAACGACCAGACCCTGCTCAACCTCGGCAAGCAGGCGGTGGCTGCGGCCCGTGCCGGCGCCGATGTGATCGCGCCGTCGGCGGCCATGGACGGTCAGGTCCAGGCCATCCGCCGCGCCCTGGATGCCGCCGGCTTCACCCAGACGCCGATCATGGCCTATTCCACCAAGTTCGCCTCGGCGCTCTATGGCCCGTTCCGTGAAGCCGGCGGCAGCGCGCTCAAGGGCGATCGCAAGAGCTACCAGATGAACCCGATGAACCGCCGCGAAGCGGTGCGCGAGTCCTTGCTGGACGAGCAGGAAGGCGCCGACTCGCTGATGGTCAAGCCCGCCGGGGCCTACCTGGACATCATCCGCGACATCCGCGAGGCCTCGCGCCTGCCGGTGGCGGCGTACCAGGTCAGCGGCGAGTACGCGATGATCAAGTTCGGCGCCCAGGCCGGCGCCATCGACGAGCAGCGAGTGGTGCGCGAAACCCTGGGTTCGATCAAGCGCGCCGGCGCCGATCTGATCTTCACCTACTTCGCCATGGACCTGGCCCTGGCCGGGATCTGATCAGGCCCCGCAGTACTGCCACGAACGTCGCCCGGCGTTCGTGGCTATTGCCAAGACTTCCGCCTCTACATGACAATGCGATTCATTATCAAATATGAATCCTTACTGTCATGCCCGCCGACGACTTATCCCTGCGCTGTGCCGTCACCGACCTCTACACCCATCACCATGGCTGGCTGCAGGGCTGGTTGCGCCAGCGCCTGGGCAACGCCTTCGATGCCGCCGACCTGGCCCAGGACACCTTCGTGCGGGTGCTCAAGGCGCGCAACGCAGTGGAGATCCGTGAGCCGCGGCCCTACCTGTCGCGCATTGCCCGGGGCCTGCTGATCGATCTGTTTCGCCGGCGTTCCCTGGAGCAGGCCTACCTCGAAGCCCTGGCCCTGGTGCCCGAAGGCGAGCACCCGTCGCCGGAGGAGCAGAGCGTGCTGTTCCAGGCGCTGATGGAAATCGACCGGCTGCTGGATGGCCTGGGGCCCAAGGTGAAACAGGCTTTCCTGCTGTCCCAGTGCGACGGCCTGACCTACGAGCAGATCGCCGAGCGCCTGCAGATTTCCGTGCGCAGCGTGAGCAACTACATGGCCAAGGCCATGGAGCATTGCTGCCTGATGCAGATGCGGATGCAGCTGTCATGAGTTTCGCCGGCCTGCAACTGAGCGTCGGCGAGCGCCAGGCCATCAGCGGCGCGGCACGCTGGTACGCGCAATTGCGCTCCGGCAGCGCCAGCGAGCAGGAGCAGGCCGCCTGGCGCGAATGGCTGGCCGCCGACCCCTTGCACCGCCAGGCGTGGGAGCGCATGCAGCAACTGGGCGAACAGATGTCGGCGCTGCCCGGCGGCCTGGCCGGTTCCACCTTGCGCGGGGCAGGGCGCTCGCGCCGCGAGCTGATGCGCAACCTGGTGGTGCTGGCCTCGGCCGGTTCCCTGGGCTGGCTGGGCTGGCGCAGCGACAGTGCCCAGCAACTGCTGGCCGATTATCGGACCCAGATCGGCGAGCGCCGGCAAGTGCGCCTGGCGGACGGCACTTCGCTGCTGCTCAACACCAACACCTCGATCAACGTGCAGTTCGACAGCCAGCAACGCAAGGTGCAGCTGTTGTGGGGCGAGATGCTGGTCAGCACCGCTGCCGATCCCTTGCAGCGGCCGTTCCGGGTCTTCACCCGGGACGCCGAGGTGCTGGCCCTGGGCACTCGCTTCGTGCTGCGCAGCGATGAGCGCGAGGAGCAGGTGGCGGTGCTGGAGCACGCGGTTCAGGTCAGCCTGGGCGCAGGCCTTGCGCCGCGTCGGGTCGAGGCCGGCCAGCAACTGGCGTTCAGCGCCGGGGGCTTTGCCGCGCTGCGGCCCAACGATGCCGCTATGGGTGCCTGGCGCCAGGGCAGCATCATCGCCATCGACCGGCCCCTGGGGGAATTGCTGGCCGACCTGTCGCGCTACCGCCGCGGGGTTGTGCAGTGCGATCCGCAGATTGCCGGGCTGAAGATCTCCGGGGCCTTCCCCATCGATGACACCGACCGCGCCCTGGCGGCGCTGGAAAGCGGTTTCTCCCTGCAGATCAAGCGCTACACCCGTTACTGGGTACGGGTTTCCGATAGCCGCGTGGGTTGAATCCGCGGGGCGAAAAAAAATTCAAGGGTCTTTGCATGTTTGCCCCTTCTGGTCCGGCTTATCCCCCAGTGGATTCATTTTCGTTAGCGGGGAAGGCAAAGCATGTCTGATGTTCACAAGTCGAAGTTGGCCCAGGCGATCAAGATCGGGCTTTGGGGCGCACTGGCGGTCTACGGTGCGGCACTGCTGCCGTTGACCGCAGTGGCGGCCAGCGAACAGACCGCGGTGCGCCGCTTCGATATTGCCGCCGGTGACCTGACCGAGGTGCTCAGCCGTTACGCCAGCGCTGCCGGCGCGGCAATTTCCTTCGATGCCCGGCAGACCGCCGGCCTGCGTTCGGCGGGGCTCAAGGGTGAATACGGGGTACAGGAAGGCTTTGCGCGGATTCTCGCCGGCAGCGGCTGGCAGGCCGAGCCCCAGAGCAACGGCAGCTTCGTGCTGCGCCCCGTGCCCCAGGGCAGCGGCGCTCTGGAGCTGGGCACCACCCAGGTGCAGGGGCAGGAGCTGGGGGCCACCACCGAGTACTCCGGTTCCTACACCACCGGCGCGGTCACCATCGGCAAGGGCCAGCACTCGCTCAAGGAAACCCCGCAGTCGGTGACCGTGATCACCCGCAAGATGCTCGATGACCAGAACCTCAACACCATTGACCAGGTGATGGAGAAGACCCCGGGCATCACCCTTTACGACTCGCCCATGGGCGGCAAGTATTTCTACTCCCGGGGCTTTCGCATGACCGGCCAGTACCAGTACGACGGCGTGCCCCTGGACATGGGTAGCAGCTACGTGCAGGCCGACAGCTTCAGCAGCGACATGGCCTTCTACGACCGGGTGGAGATCCTGCGCGGCGCTGCCGGCATGCTCAAGGGCGCGGGCGGCACTGCCGGCTCGGTGAACTTCGTGCGCAAGCGCGGCCAGGCCACGCCGCACACCGAACTGACGATGTCCGCCGGCAGCTGGGACAACTACCGGGCCCAGGTGGACACCGGCGGGCCATTGAACGATGCCGGTACCGTCCGCGGCCGGGCGGTGGTGACCCAGCAGACCCGGCAGTACTTCTACGACCTGGGCGAGCGCAAGGACCAGGTCTACTACGGCGCCCTGGATTTCGACCTCAGCGACGCCACCACCCTGGGCCTGGGCATGGCCTATGAAGACGTCGACTCGCGCCCGTGCTGGGGCGGCCTGCCGCGCTACAGCGACGGCAGCGACCTCAAGCTGGGCCGTTCCACCTGCCTGAACACCGCCTGGAACAACTCGCGCAGCAAGCGCGCGACCTATTTCGCCGACCTGCGCCAGCAACTCAACGACGACTGGGCGCTGAAGGTGGCCGGGGTCTACACCCGCAATACCCAGGATATCGAGTACGCCTTCCCCAGCGGTTCGGTGCCGGTGGGGGCCAGCCGTTCCAGCACCCTGATGCTGGGCAGCATCTACGACTACGACCAGGTGGACTACGGCTTCGATGCCTATGTCGACGGGCACTTCCAGGCCTTTGGCCAGGAGCACGAGCTGACCTTCGGCGCCAACGCCAGCCGCTCGATCAAGGACGACTTCTACGCCGTGGCCGGCTTGCCCCAGCGGCAGAATGTGCTGGACCCCGATCACCACCTGCCCAAGCCCGATGACAGCTACTACCAAAGCAACTCCACCCGGGGCGGCCCCACTGATCTGCGAATCCAGCAGCAAGGGTTGTATTCCACTGTGCGCCTGAAGCTGGCCGACCCGCTGACCCTGGTCATGGGCAGCCGGGTCAGTTGGTACAAGTCGCAGAACGATTCGGTGGCCTACTGGCGCGATACGCGCACGCCCAGCAGTGCCCGATCCAAGGAAACCGGCGAGGTCACGCCGTTCGCCGGGGTGCTGTACGACCTCAATGACAACCTCACGGCCTACGCCAGCTACTCCAGCATCTTCACCCCCCAGGGCAGCTATCGGACCCTGGACGGCGCCTCCCTCAAGCCGCTGGTGGGCAAGAGCTACGAGCTGGGGATCAAGGGTGAGTGGTTCGATGGCCGCCTCAACAGCGCCTTCAGCCTGTTCCGCACCATCCAGCAGGACGCGCAGCAGGACGACCCGGCCTGCCCGGACAGCACCTGCTCGCTGAACTCGGGCAAGGTCCGCGCCCAGGGCTTTGAAGCGGAACTCAGCGGTGAGGTGATCGAGCGCCTGCAACTGCTGGCCGGCTACACCTACACCCAGACCAAGACCCTGGAGGACGCCAACAGCGCCAACAACGGCTTGCCGTTCACCACCTATGTGCCGCGCCACCTGCTGCGGGTCTGGGGCGACTACCAGCTGGGCGGTGCCCTGGAGCGCTTCACCGTGGGGGCCGGGGTTAACGCCCAGAGTGACAACTACCGAGTCTCGCCCACCAGCGGCAACCACATCCGCCAGGCCGGCTATGCGATCTGGAACGGCCGCATCGGTTACCGCATCGACGACACCTGGTCCCTGGCGCTGAACGGCAACAACCTGCTGGACAAGCGCTACTACACCACCATCGGCACCGAAGGCTTCGGCAATTTCTACGGTGACCCGCGCAACCTCACCCTGTCGGTCAAGGCCGACTTCTAAGGCCCGGTGGCGGCCGCGCAGGCCTTCTGCACGGCCGCTTCAGGCCCCGGGCCCGGCGTCGAGCAAGACCATAAAACGCTGCAGCTGTGGCGAAGGGTTGTCCCGGTGCCAGTTCATGTACAGCCCGATGCTTGGCCCGGGCTGCGTGCCCATGGCCCGCAGCGGGCGGTAGGCGACGCTGCCCTGCAGCACCGCATCGGCCATCGAGCGGGGCACCAGGGCCACGCCGAAACCGCAGCCCACCAGGCCCAGCTGGGTCTGGACCCGGGCCACTTCCTGGACCACCTTCGGGGTGAACCCGGCCGCGCTGCACAGCGCCATCAACTGGTTGTGGTAGCCGCTGCCCAGGGCCTGGGGCGTGAACACGAAGTCGTCGTTGGCCAGCTCCCGCAGGTCCACCTCTGGCGCCTGGGCCTGGGGGTGGTCGTGGGGCAGGGCGATGACGATCGGCTCATCGAGGATCAGGCGCGAGGCTATCTGCCCTTCGGGCAGCGGCAGCTCACGCATGAACGCCAGGTCGATGTCGCCGCCGAGCAAGCCCTTGAGCTGCTCGGCCGAAGGCAGTTCCCGCAGTTCCAGGCGCACCTCGGGCAAGGCCTGGCGAAAGCCCCGCAGGCTGGCGAGCAAGCTCGGGTAGCCGGCCAGTGACAGGCTACTGACGCGCAGGCTGCCGGCCAGGCCCTGGGCAATATGGCGCGCCTGCTCGATGCCCTGTTCCAGGGTAGCCAGGGTGCGCCGGGCGCTGTGCAGGAAATCCACCCCGGCCGGGGTCAGGGCCACGCCTCGACGATTGCGCCGCAGCAGGCTGAAACCGAGTTTTTCCTCCAGGCGGGCGATGGCCTGGCTCAGGGGCGGCTGGGCCATGTGCAGGCGCGTGGCGGCCTTGTGAAAGTGCAGTTCTTCGGCGACGGCGATGAACTGGCGCAACAGGCGCGTTTCGATCATGGCGATGCTTCCTGGCTGGGGGCTTTGGGACTGTAAACCCCAAGGCTCATGGTTTCACAGCGAATTCATTGATATCAAAAACCTCTCACAGAACCTGGAATTTAGTATTAAGTCGCTGATTTTCATGCTGTTACCCTGGGATTCACACAGGAGGGAAGAGCATGGATTTCAGCGGCAGAACGGCGATTGTCACCGGCGCCGGGCGCGGCCTGGGCTTGAGTTATGCACGGGCTCTGGCCCGTCGTGGTGCCCAGGTGGTGATCAGCGATTGCGGAAGTGACGGCAGCGGCAGTGGGGCGGATGACAGTGTCGCCCATGATGCGGTGCGGGCCTTGCGGGCCAGCGGTGCCAGGGCGCTGGCCGACACCGCCGACCTGGGCACCGAGGCCGGTTGCCAGGGGCTGGTGCAGCGCACCCTGGAGGCCTTTGGCAGCCTGGATATCCTGATTCACAACGCCGGCTGGGTTGGCTACCAGGCACTGGAGCAGACCGACGCCGGGTTTCTCGAGCGCATGCTGGGGATCAACCTGTATGCGCCCATCTGGCTGGCCAGGCATGCCTGGCCCCATCTGCGGCAGTCCGCCGCACCGCGGCTGCTGTTGACCACCTCCGACCGTGCGCTGTACCCGGAATATGCCCAGCCGGGGCTGCTGGCCTACTGCGCGGGCAAGATGGCCCAGGTCGGGATCATGAATGCCCTGGGCCAGGAAGGGGCGGAGCACGGGATCCGGGTCAACGCGGTGTCGCCGGTGGCCAAGACCCGCATGTGGGGCGTCAGCGAGGAGCCGCCGGAACTCAAGCCGGACTGGGTGACGCCGGGGGTGCTTTTTCTGGTCAGCGAGCAGTGCCAGGACAGCGGCTACATCCTGCGGGCCAGCAATGGCCAGTTCAGTGCCTGGCGCCCCCAGGAGGCCCCCGGTGTGGATTACCCCCGGGACCTGAAGCGGATCGCGGCGGCCACGCCGGAGCAGTTCGCCCGGCGCTGGGGGCAGATCAAGCAGCCTTTCATCGGGGCTTGAGGGAGGGGGCGGCGCTCTGCGGGGAGATCTCCCGTTCGCGGAAGTAGCGCTCCAGCACGCGCGGGTCGGCCGAGCGCTCGGCCAGGGCCACGTAGGTGTCCGGGCGCAGCAGGTAGAAGGCGTTGCGCGCCAGCCCCGCGGCGGCATGGGCCGGGCGCCAGTCGAAGGTGCGCAACGGCACCTGGTGCGCGGTGCACCAGTCGCGTAGGGCGTCACTGGTGACGCCGTAGACATGCACCTGCCAGCCCAGGTACTCCAGGCTGTCGAAGTTGTCGTGTTCACCATCGCGCACCCAGGGCAGGCGGTCGCCGCCGTGCACCTGGCCGACGCCGCCGGCGCTCAGGGGCATGCCGCGGTAGTTCAGGGTGATCTGCGACACGGTACGGAAGAGAAACTCCCGGGCGCTGTCGAAGGCGGCGATCTTCGGCAGCAGCAGGGGCGCCAGGCGGGTGCGCGCCAGGTAGGCCACCGGGCCGTCGGCGGTGGCGAAGCTGAACACCCGGTCGGTGGTGGCCACCAGGCGCCGGGCGAACTCCATGCGTTCGGTGGCGTAGGTTTCCAGCAGGCGCTCGGCACTCTTGCCGCTCAGTACCGCTGCCAGTTTCCAGGCCAGGTTGATGGCGTCGCCGATCCCGGTGTTCATGCCCTGGCCGCCGGCCGGGCTGTGCACGTGGGCGGCGTCCCCGAGGAGGAACACCCGGCCGGTGCGAAACTGCTCGGCCACCCGGTGATGCACCTTGTAGGTGGAGAACCAGTTGACCTGGGCCACCTCGACCTTGAGCTGGCGCATGGCGCGCTGGCTGACATCCTCGAAGCGCAGGTTCTCCGGGTGCTCGGCACGCTCGTCGCGCACCGTGCCGATCAGCCGTGCGCGGCCGCTCTGGGCCAGGGGGAACACCGCGAGAAAGTCGGCGTCGTCCAGGTCCACGTGTAACTGGCCGTCGATGCTCGGGCCGCTGGCCTGCACATCCGCGACGTAGAACACCTGCTGGTAGGTGCCGCCAGGAAAGCTGGTGCCCAGGGTCTTGCGCACCGTGGAGCGGGCGCCGTCGCAGCCGGCCAGGTAGAAGGCCTGGCAGTGTTCTTCGCGCCCGTCGGGGCCGCGCAGGCGGGCGTTGATCAGGTGGCCGTGGTCGGTGAAGGCCAGCAGCTCGGTGTTGCGTTCGACCTCCACCCCCTGCAGCGCCAGGCGTTCGATCAGCAGTTGCTCGTGTTCGTCCTGAGGAAAGATCTGCAGGAAGGGGTAGGGCGTCAGGTCTTCGCCGATGGCGTTGAACGGCAGGTGGGCGGCGCGCTCGCCCTTGACCCAGAGGTTCACCGCCGGCACATGGTGGCCGCGCTCGACAATGGCCCGGGTCAGGTCCAGCTGGCGGTACAGCTCAAGGGTTCGCGCCTGCACCGCCAGGGCCCGGGAGGTAGTGCCCGGGCCCGGGGTCTTGTCGATGATCCGCACCTTGACCCCCTGCCGGCGCAGCCAGAGCGCCAGGACCAGGCCGGTGGGGCCGGCGCCGATGATCAGTACGTCGCTGCAATTCATGGGCTTGCCCTCGGTAGACGATCAAGGTCATGCAGGCGGCTGCCGCCGGGCTCAGCGCTGGGCGAAGGCCAGGTTCAGGCCGAGCCCGGCGAAGCTTGCGGCAAAGCTGCGGCGCAGCCAGTTCTGCACCTGGGGCGATTCGATCACCGCGGTGCGGAACAGGTTGGCCAGCAGACCATAGAGCACGAACACGAAGAAGGTCATGGCCATGAACACGCCGCTCAGGAGCAGCATCTGCGGGATCGGGTCGCTGCCGTCATGGGCGATGAACTGGGGCAGGAAGGCCAGGAAGAAGAGGGTCAGCTTGGGGTTGAGGATATTCAGCAGGCAGGCCTTGAGCATCAGCGCGCCGGGGCCATGGCTGACGGCGTTGCTGTCCACGGCGAAGGCCGAGCGGTCGCGCCAGGTGGCGTAGGCCAGGTACAGCAGGTAGGCGACGCCGGCGAACTTCAGGCCCTGGAAGGCCAGGGCGCTGGAGTGCAGGATGGCCGACAGGCCGAGGATCGAGGCCAGCAGGTGCGGGACAATCCCGGCGGTGCAGCCGATGGCGGTGAACAGGCTGGCGCGCTTGCCGGCCACCAGGGCGGTGGAAATGGTCAGGATCACGCCGCTGCCGGGAATCAGCACGACGATCAGGCTGGTGATCAGGAAATCCAGGGTCAACATCCGGGCATCACTCCATTGAGGGCAGGCGCAGGTTCAGGGCTGGGCGCCACACCTAAGTCGGGGGTCATCAAAATACACCCAGCCACACCGCCAATAGAAGGATTCTAGCCTGTAGCCGCTGCTGAGCCCGCGAAGCTGCGCAAAGGTCCGCAGGACCTTGCCTGGCAATCTCCCGCCGATCCCGCAGAGGCCTCAGGATCGCAGCGTCTGCTGCGCAGCCTGCGGCAGCGGCTACAAGGGCCGCGGCGGGAACAGCGCTCGCATTCCTTGGTCGAACGCCCCAGCCGCTGCTTTACTTGCACGGCCCTCGCCCAGCCATCTCGCGGAGCCCCATGATTTCCTCTCGTCTTCTCAGTTGCTTCCTGGGCCTGTCGCTGCTGGCCGGTTGCGCCAGCCAGCGCGGCCCCCAGGCACCAACACTGACCCCCGAACAGACCCAGGCCCGGATCCTGCGCCTGCTACCGGCCCAGGTGGCGGACCGCCCGGGCTGGGCCCGGGACATCCAGGTGGCCTTCAGCGCCCAGGGCCTTGAACCGAGCCAGAGCAACCTGTGCGCGGTGCTGGCGGTGACCGAGCAGGAATCCACCTTCCAGGTCGACCCGACGGTGCCGGGCCTGGGGCGCATTGCCCGGCAAGAGATCGACCGCCGCGCGGCCAAGGTGCATGTGCCGGCGCTGCTGGTCAGTGCCGCCCTGCAAGTGCGCGGCCCGGACGGCCAGTCCTACAGCCAGCGCCTGGCCAGTGCCCGCAGCGAGAAGGAATTGAGTGCGATCTTCGATGACTTCATCGGCATGGTGCCCCTGGGCAAGACCCTGTTCGGCGGCTTCAACCCGGTGCACACCGGTGGGCCGATGCAGGTCAGCATCGAGTTCGCCCAGCAGCATGCCCAGGGCTATCCCTACCCGGTGCAGGACTCCATCCGTCATGAGGTCTTCAGCCGCCGCGGCGGCCTGTATTTCGGCATCGCCCACCTGTTGGGCTACCCGGTGGACTACCCGCAGCCGTTGTACCGTTTCGCCGATTTCAACGCCGGCTGGTACGCCAGCCGCAACGCGGCGTTCCAGAGCGCGGTGAGCCGTGCCAGCGGGATCAGGCTGGCGCTGGATGGCGACCTGATCCGCTACGGCTCGGTCATGCCCGGCAGCACCGAACTGGCGGTGCGCACCCTGGGCAAGCAGCTGGGGCTGCGTAACCCGCAGATCCGCGCCCAGCTGGAGAAGGGCGACCGCCAGGACTTCGAAGAAACCGAGCTGTACCGTCAGGTGTTCGCCCTGGCCGATCGCATGGCGGGCAAGCCCGTACCGCGCCAGCAACTGCCCGGCATCGAACTCAAGAGCCCGAAGATCACCCGCCAACTGACCACTGCCTGGTTCGCCAAACGGGTGGACGAACGCTACCAGCGCTGCCTGCAACGCCCGCTGTAGAGGAGCTGGCTTGCCAGCGAAGGCGGCCGCCAGGGCGATGCAGGGCCTCTTCGCCGGCAAGCCGGCTTCCACAGGGGGCACTGTTGTGCGGGGAGCAGGTGCTTGCTTGTCAGGCCCGGGGGCGGCGTGGCAGGATGCGCCATGAATTTTTTCCAGCTCGTCTCCCGCCCTCATCACCATCGACCTCATCTCCGGGGCCGTGGTCGCTTGTGCGCGTCGAGCCGTCAGTCATCGAGCAATCGCGATCACTGACCTTCGATGAAAAAAAACCAAGGCGCCCCACAAGGCGCCTTTTTTATTGCCTGTCAAAAAACCAGAGGAATGACCCATGACCATGTTACGTGGCACTCGAATGATCACCGGCGAACAAGCCGCCACCCTGCGCACCCTGGAAGGACGCTTCCGGAGCTGGCTTCATCGAAGCGGGCGCTGAAGAAGTCATTGTCCCGGCGCTGTGGGGCCAGGACACCTTTATCGAGAAGGCCGGAGGCAGCGAAGTCATCGGCCAGATGTGGGCCTTCAACGACAAGGCCGGGCGGCCTTGCTGCCTGATCCCGGAAGCCACCGCGCTGTTCCAGGAAACCGCCGGCGAGCTGCTGGCGGGGCGCGAGCAGGCGGCCTTCTTCTACGTTGCCCGCTGCTATCGCTACGAGCGCCCGCAAGCCGGGCGGTATCGAGAGTTCACCCAGTTGGGCCTGGAGATTCTCGGCCCCGATCCGCAGCGCGCCCTGGAGCAGGCGCGGGCGCTGTGCGTGGGCTTTCTCGACGCCTTGGGCCTGGAATACCAGCTCAACCTCGGGGTCAAGCGCGGCCTGACCTACTACCTCAATGGCGAGGGTTTCGAAGTGCGCTGCCCGCGCCTGGGGGCGCAGCAGCAAGTGGTGGGGGCAGGCGCCTATCGCCAGGGTGCCGGCTTCGGCATTGGCCTGGAGCGCCTGCAACTGGCGCTGCAAGCCTGACCGCCTGCGTGCGGTAGGAGCTGGCTTGCCAGCGAAGGCGTTCGCCAGGGCGGTGCAAGGCTTGCGGGCCTCTTCGCCGGCAAGGCGGCTCCTACGGGTGGGGTCAGGGGCGCCGGCGTACGAATTTGCGCCACAGCCAGACCCACAGCAGCACCAGGGGGAAGGCCAGGATCACGAAGGGCAGCACATAGCTGCCTTTCTCCAGGGCCTCGGCGGTGCCGTCGGCCAGGTTATCCAGCAGGTTGCTGAAGGCGCGCTTGAGGCTGGATTCGCGCTGGACGCCGTCGCTGGGCAGGAACTTCAGGGTCAGGAGGTTGGTGTCCAGGCGGCGTTGCTGGCCGGCGGCGGTCTGGGCCAGGGCCTGCAGGTCGTTCTCGATGCCGGCCTGTTCCCGGCTCAGGGCAATCAGGTCGCTGACGCTGATGTCCTTGCGCGCCGCCAGTTCGTCCAGGCGCTGCTGCTGGGCCTTGAGCCGCTGCTGCTGGCGCTGCACATCAGCCACGGCATCGGCCAGGTCTTCGGCGCTGGTGATGCGCTCGCCCAGTTCCGCGCCCTGGGAGGCCTGCTGGACGATGGGCTCCACACCGTCCGGAACTATTCGCAGCGTCACCTGGGCGCGGTACTTGCCCTGTTCCAGGCGCAGGATATTGCACGGGCCGAACTGGGCCTTCTCGCAGGCTTCGCGGGTTTGCGCCAGGCGCGGACCGATCTGCGCGGCTGGCAGCGACAGGCTCAGTTCATGCTCATAGGCCAATTGCGCGCCGGCCTTGCCCTGGGCCCCGCCCAAGGCCACGGCGCTGCTGTTGCGGTCGCCGGGAGAGCAGGCGCCGAGGGCCAGGGCGCCGAACAGGGCCAGGGCCAGTCGACGGAATTTTGCAGGGTGATCGTCCTGATGCTGCATGGGGGCTCCTTGAGGGATGAATCGGCGACAGGGTCGCAGGTGCGCATCTTACCGTCGTTCGGGGAAAGACCACGATCCCGGCTTGGCTTATCGGCGACAATTTTCCTGGCTGATGCTGATAGGCGCGGCGCGGGTTCAGGACTACACCTGTGGCAGCCCGGGACGACGGTGTTTCGGCGCAGATCAAGGAGTGCGTCATGCGCGAGTCGGATATCCCGCCAGGCTTTGCCCCTTTGCCCCGCAGCAGCCCGTTGCTGGAACTGGTCGGCCCGGTCTACGGCTGCGGCAGTGGCAGCGAACTGCGCGTCGGCCTGCGGGCCGATGCCCGGCACGCCAACGGCCGGGGCACGGTGCATGGCGGCATCATCGCCACCCTGGCAGACATCGGCATGGGCTACGCCATGGCGTTTTCCAGCGATCCGCCCTTGCCGTTGATCACCGCCAGCATGACCCTCGACTACCTGGGGGCGGTGCAGGTCGGGGAATGGATCGAGGTGCACCTGGAGCATGCCAAGCGTGGCCGGCAGATGGCCTTTGCCACCGTGGTGCTGCGGGTCGGCGAACGGGAAGTGGCCCGGGCCAGCGGCGTCTTCGCCGTCCCAGCCGCAGCCCTGTAGCCGCTGCTGAGCCCGCGAAGCTGCGCAAAGGTCCGCAGGACCTTGCCTGGCGATCTCCCGCCGATCGCGCAGAGGCCCCAGGATCGCGGCGTCTGCTGCACAGCCTGCGGCAGCGGCTACAGCTGTTTCCAATCCAGGCCGAAACGCGCCAGGTATTTGCGCAGGCGGTCGGCGTCGTTGGGGTTGGCCTTGCCCAGGCGTGACACGCCGAACAGCCGGCGCCCCGCCTCCGACAGGCTGTCGGCGCGGCGGCACTCGGCAATCACAGCCTTGAGTTGCAGGCGGTCGAACAGGTCCAGCTGCACATCGTCGCCCAGCAGTTTCTGCAGTTCGTCCTCTTGGTTCTCCTGCCCCCAGGCGTGGCGCAGGCGCTGGATCTCTTCCTCGGCCTGGGCCTGGTCGATGCGCCCGCTGTCGGCCAGGGTGGCCATGCGGGTGATGGACGCCGAAAGCTCGCGGAAGTTTCCCAGCCACGCCGCTTCGCTGGAGCTGGCAAAGGCCAGGTAGCGTCGCCGCGCTTCAAGGTTGAAGCGCACCAGCTGCCCTTGTTCCCGGGCGTGACGCTCCAGCTCGAAATCGATGTTCGGTTCGATGTCTTCGCGGCGCCCCGCCAGCCCCGGCAGGTTGAAGGTCCAGAGGTTGATCCGCGCATACAGGTCTTCGCGGAACAGGCCCTGGGCCACCCGGCCACGCAGGTCGCGGTGGGTGCCGGCGATGATCAGGAAATCGCTCTGCACCTCCTGGTCCGAACCCATGGGAAAGAAGCGCTTCTCCTCGATGGCCTTGAGTAGCATGGCCTGTTCGTCTAGCCCCAGTTCACCGATCTCGTCGAGAAACAGCATGCCGCCATCCGCCGCCCGCAGCAGGCCTTCGCGGGCATTCTGGGCGCCGGTGAAGGCTCCCTTGATATGGCCGAACAGTGCCGACATGGCACCGTCGCCGCGCAGGGTGGCGCAGTTGACCTCGACAAAACGCCCCTGCACCTGATGCCGTCCGCGCTTGAGTTCATAGATGCGCCGGGCCAGGAACGACTTGCCGGCACCGGTTGGGCCGATCAGCAGCATCGGCGCCTTGGAGCGCACCGCGACCCGCTCGATCTGCTCGATGGAGCGGTTGAATGCCGGGTTGCGGGTGGCGATCCCGGACTTGAGGAAGGCCAGGCCTTCCAGGCGCTTGTGGGCGAAGCGTGAGGCGATGCGGTCATAGCGCGACAGGTCGAGGTCGATCAGTGCATGGGTGCCAGTGGCGTGTTCGTCGGGGTCGCGACGCCGGGCCGGCGAGGTCTGGATCAGCCGGGCAGGGAGGTAGCGCGCCTCGGTCAGCAGGAACCAGCAGATCTGCGCCACGTGGGTGCCGGTGGTGATGTGCACCAGGTAGTCCTCGCGCTCGGTGTCGAACGGGTAGGCGCTGGTTAAGTCGTGCAGGGCGCCGTACACCTCCTCGAAATCCCAGGGATTGTTCAGGCCCATGGGGTGCAGGCGCACCTCGGTTTCCGGCGACACCTGGCGCACGTCGTTGGCCACCCGTTCGGCCAGGCTGACATCCCGCGCGTCCAGGCCATGGATCAGTTCCAGGCGGTTGATCAGCACATCCTGCTGCTGGCACAGACCGACCGTGGGCCGCCAATGGCTCCAGCGGTTGGCACCCTTGCCGACACGATCGAGGGTGGAACCGACAAAACCTATGGCGACCGTGGGCTTGTTCGACATGTTTATACCTGGAGATAAAAAACGATAAGTAAAGATATAAAATTATCGAGGTGTTTGTCTTGCCGGATACGTGATGAAAAAGTGATAAAAAATAAAAACGTTATAAATCAATGAGTTGAAAAATAATTTGGTGGAAAATCAAAACCTGGCACAGCGGCTGCAATATCTCTGGCAACGAACAAGACAACAGAGCGAGACGCCAAGATGGCCAACTTCCAGCTGTTCAACACCCAACAGGCAAAAGCGCCAGCGAGCACCACCCTGAACGCTTCCAAGGCCGGGGCCTATGCCTACAACGCCAAGCATCGCCTGGCCCAGCTGGCGGTTACCGGTTGCTTGAACTCGACCTTCTACACCTCGCCTGAAGGCCAGCTGGAAGCGGTGCTGCAACTGGTGAGCGAGCTGGACAGCCGCTTCGTCGCCCAGGCCGCCCGTTACGCTCGCCAGCAAGGCCATATGAAGGACATGCCGGCGCTGCTGCTGGCGGCGCTGACCGCGCAACGTTCGGCCCTGGTGCCGGAGCTGTTCGCCCAGGTGGTGGACAACGGCAAGATGCTGCGCAACTTCGTGCAGATCCTGCGCAGCGGCGTGACCGGGCGCAAATCCCTGGGTTCGCAGCCCAAGCGCCTGGTGCAGAACTGGTTGAACAGCGCCACCGAGCGCCAGCTGTTGCAGGCCTCGATCGGCAACCAGCCGTCCCTGGCGGACGTGGTGAAGATGGTTCACCCCAAGCCAGGCGAGGCCTGGCGTGAAGCCTTCTTTGCCTGGTTGATCGGCAAGCCGGTGGATGTGCAGGCGCTGCCTGAGCTGACCCGGGACCTGCTGGCGTTTCGCAGCGGAGCGACCCGGGAAGTGCCCCAGGTGCCGTTCCAGTTGCTCGGCAACGAGACACTGAGCGCCGAACAATGGGCCGGGCAGGCCCGCAACATGGGCTGGCAGGGGCTGCGCATGAACCTCAATACCCTGGCGCGCCACGGCGCGTTCCAGGTGCCGGGTTGCACCGAGTACGTGGCGGCGCGGCTGGCGGATGCGGGGGAGGTGGCCAAGGCCCGGGTCTATCCGTACCAGTTGCTGGCGGCCTACCGCATGGCCGGTGACGAGGTGCCGCAGGCGGTCCGCGAGGCGCTGCAGGATGCCCTGGAGCTGTCCCTGGCCAACGTGCCGGCGCTGGCGGGCAACGTGGTGGTCTGCCCGGATGTCTCGGGCTCGATGCACAGCCCGGTCACTGGCTATCGACAGGGCGCCACCACCGCGGTGCGCTGCATCGATGTGGCGGCACTGGTGGCGGCCGCGGTGTTGCGCAAGCAGCCGGCGGCGCGGGTCATGCCGTTCGAGCGTGGAGTGGTGAACATCCACCTCAACCCGCGGGACAGCGTGATGAGCAATGCGCAGAAGCTGGCAAACATCGGCGGAGGGGGGACCAACTGCTCGGCGCCCCTGGCGCAGCTGGCCAACGCCAAGAGCCGCGTGGACACGCTGATCCTGGTCTCGGACAACGAGTCGTGGATCGATGCGCGGCGCCACGGCGCCACGGAAACGATGCGCCAGTGGGAGCGGATCCGGGCCATCAACCCGCAGGCGAAGCTGGTGTGCATCGACATGCAGCCCGGGGCCACGACCCAGGCACCGGACCGCGAGGACATCCTCAACGTCGGCGGCTTCAGTGACGCGGTGTTCGATGTGATCGAGCAGTTCACTGCGGGCAATTACGGTGCGCAGCACTGGGTAAAGGCGATCGAGGCGATGTAACGCTGATCGGTAGAGGATGAAACACACCGTGCGCCGGCCAGCCGGCGCACACCACAGATTTTTTGCTCATTGGCCCTGAATGCCGCTGTGACTACATCCAAAGGCGTCTCAGCAACTCTTGTCAGGGCCGGTGACGGCACGAATGCCAGTGGCTGTACATATTGGTTAAGCCGGTTCGAATCCGGCGATCAGTCACTTCTTTTGTCGTGCCACCTTTTTTGCAGTTTTTGCGACGAATGCTGATGGAACTACATCCAAGGTTCGAGATGCGGGTTCGATTCCCGCCGGTGCCGGAAAACGGCGCCGTGGTTCAATGGTCAGAACGCGAGTGCACCGTTTCATCGACTCCTTGTCGTCGCATCTTTTCCCCCCGCCTCGGCGGGATGGCAGCGAATGCCACGGGTACTACATCGTGTCGCGGGTTCGAACCCCGCCAGCCGAAAGGCTGTAGCTCAGTAGGTAGAGCAAATGTGCCTGTTCCCTTGTCGCTGCCCGCAGGCCCGGCCTGCACCGATTGACCCGGCGAATGCCGGTGGAACTACAGGACAGCGAGGTCGCGGGTTCGAGTCCCGTTCACCGCAAGGTGCTAGCTCAGAGGCAGAGCGCGCTGCATGTTCCACCTCCACTTGTCGCCGTCTGCACCGAACACCGCAACTCCGTAGGAGCTGGCTTGCCAGCGAAGAGACCCCCGAGATGGTCTTCTGCGCCCCGGCTCCTGCGCACCCTATTGAACAAGGCCGAATCACCGGCCACAGGAAAAAGAGTCAACGACATGGAACAAAAGACCTACCAACTGCTGGAAGTCGCCAACGGCAAGCCGATCAAGATGTGGACCCAGGGCGTGCCGGTGGAAAACGAAGCCCGCCAGCAATTGATGAACACCGCGAAGATGCCGTTCATCTTCAAGCACCTGGCGGTGATGCCCGACGTGCACCTGGGTAAGGGTTCGACCATCGGTAGCGTGATCCCCACGGTGGGCGCGATCATCCCGGCTGCGGTCGGGGTGGATATCGGCTGCGGAATGATCGCCGCCCGTACTTCGCTGACCGCCTCCGACCTGCCGGATAACCTGGCCGGGCTGCGCAGCGCCATCGAGGCGGCGGTGCCTCACGGTCGTACCTCGCCCCGTAGCGGTCGCGATAAGGGCGCCTGGGGCGACGTGCCACAGCAGACCGATCAAGCCTGGGCTGCGCTGCATCCGCGCTTCAAGGCGATCACCGATAAGTACCCGGCCCTGGCCAACAGTAACAACCGCCAGCACCTGGGAACCCTCGGCGGGGGTAACCACTTCATCGAGGTCTGCCTGGATGAGGCCAACCGGGTCTGGTTCATGCTCCACAGCGGTTCCCGTGGCGTAGGTAACGCCATCGGCAACCTGTTCATTCACCTGGCCCAGGCCGATATGCGCCAGCACATCGCCAACCTGCCGGACCGCGACCTGGCCTATTTCGAGGAAGGCAGCCAGCACTTCAAGGATTACGTGGAGGCGGTGGCCTGGGCCCAGGATTTCGCCCGGCAGAACCGTGAGCTGATGATGCAACTGGTGATCCAGGCCACCCGCAAGGTGATCAGCAAGCCCTTCGAGGTGGCGCTGGAGGCAGTCAACTGCCACCACAACTACGTGCAGAAGGAGCGCCACTTCGGTGAAGAGGTGCTGGTGACCCGCAAGGGGGCGGTGTCGGCGAAGAAGGGCGAGCTGGGGATCATTCCGGGTTCGATGGGAGCCAAGAGCTTCATTGTCCGCGGATTGGGTAACGAGGAGGCGTTCTGCTCCTGCAGCCACGGCGCGGGGCGTACCATGAGTCGCACCAAGGCCAAGAACACCTTCACCCTGGCCGACCAGATCCGCGCGACCGCCCATGTGGAGTGCCGTAAGGACGAAGCGGTGATCGATGAAATCCCGATGGCCTACAAGGACATCGACCAAGTGATGCACGCCCAGCGCGAGCTGGTGGAAGTGCTGCACACCCTGCGTCAGGTGGTGTGCGTTAAGGGGTAGAACAATGGACGACATGGATGCATTGATAGCAACCCCGCCCGGCTGGCAGTACCAGCTGAGCGACTACGAAGCCCGCCGCGTGCGGGAGGTGATGGACGAGTTGGACAGGCACAGCGCCTGGCTGGAGCTGAGCCGCTTTGGCAACGGTTTCGTGCGTCAGGCTGCGGTGCGCGGGCTGGCCGCGCAGCCTTCGGCAGAGGCCCTGGTGGCTTTGCTGGAGCGCCTCAACGACTGGGTGCCCCAGGTTCGCCAGGAGGCCGCCGCGGCGGTCGAGGCCTATTGGGTGCCGGAGCATGCCGGGCTGCTGTTGCAGACCCTGGCACCGCTGCTGGCCCTGGCCGGCAAGCAGCGCGCCGACCACGGCGCGACCCTGGAGCGGGCCAGCGCCGTGTTGCAACTGGCCCAGGTGCGCGACCAGGTGCAAGGGGCCTTTGGCACTTGCCGGGGCAAGGCTGCGCGCTTTGTCTTCGAGCTGTTGCTCAAGGGCGTCGAGGACCGCCCGGCACTGCTGGCCATGGCGCTGCGCCACCCGGAGGTCAGCGTGCGGCAGATGGCGGTGGACGCCTGCGCCGAACTGCCCGATGAGCAGGCGCTGCCCTTGCTGGAAGAGGTGATGCGCAGCTGCGGCGCCAGTGTGCGGGTCAAGGCCCTGCGGCTGCTGCTGTCGCGCCTGGCCGATTGTCGCGAGTATCTGGCGCAGGCCCTGCTCGACCCTTCGGGGGCCTTGCGTTGCCTGGCCCACTGGGCCGCGCCGCGCCATGGGCTGGACCCGCGGGCAGTGCTGCTGGCCCGCTTGCAGCAGCCGGCCCCGGGCAACAAGCGCCAGTGGCTGGGGCTACTGGGGTTGGTCAGGGAGCTGCAGGAGCCACAGGCCGATGCCATGGTGCGCCAGGCCCTGGCTTCGCCGGCGCTGAGCGTGCGCCTGCAGGCCCTGCAAACCCTGGGCGAACGTGGCATGGCCGAGCAACTGGCGGCCCTGGACGATGCCTCGGACAAGGTCTTCGACTGCGCCCTGGGCCTGTTGCGCCAGCAGCCTTGGGCGGTATTCGACGAAGCCCTGGAGCAGCGTCTGGACCAGCATTGGCACGATCTGCCCAAGGCGCGACGCTGGGCCATGCTGGCCCTCAAACCGGGCTGGCGTCAGTTGGAGTACCTGCTGTGGCGCCTGGGGCAGGGCGGCAGTGACGCCGCCTATTGGCGCGAGGCCCTGGCGCGCTGGTGCGACAGCCGCTACGGGATGTTCGACCCGGTGACCCCCAAGCCCCTGCGCGAGGCCATGGTGCAACGCTTGCAGGCGATGGAAGCCGCCGGGGAATTACCCGCCGGTTCGGTCCAGCGGCTGTTGTGAGGAAAGGAGAACCGCCATGTTGACCCCGGTTGAAGATGAGCACAGCCAGGCGCTGCGCCAACAGCTGGAAGCGGCGTTTTGCGTGTTCGATTTTGTGCGGCTGGCGGTGGAGCCGGGTGTCGAGGTGAATCAGGCCTTGCATCGCCAGGGCTTGCAGCACCTGTATCAGCACCTGATGGCCAGGCGCCGTGAGGCCTGGAAAAAGCTGCGCCAGGACCCGCGCTACGCCGACGTGGGTGAACCGCAGATGCGCTGGGAACCGGAGCGGGCACTGCCTGAGCGGCTCAGCCCGCAGCAGGTCCGGCAACTGGTTTGCGAAGACCCGGAGCAGCAGGACTGGGCCTTGTACCGGGCGTTTTGCCAGCCACCGTACGGGCTGCGTTTCCCGGGTGGGGCCGAGCAGGCCCGGCAGGTGTACGGCCAATGGCTGGACCTGCTGGGGCTCAATCTCCAGCAGCAGCCCCAGGTGATCAACTGGGTGGGCGACCTGGAGCTGGATTGTCAGGCCCCGGCCATGGGCCCGCATCTGCTGCCCTGGAGTGAGTATTTCGACGAAGGCCTGGAATGGTGGGGCGTCTGGTGCCTGACGGTGTGGAACCCCGAGCGCCGGACCCTGAGTGTGCTGGCCGCCAGCGCCACGGATTGAACAAGGAAAAGGATCATGGAACATCTGGAGCGCCATCCCCTGAGCAGCGCCATGCGCGAACGGGTATTGGCCGAGCTGGCGCGGATCGAGCGCGAGCGCAATGTGCAGGTGCTGTACGCCTGCGAATCCGGCAGTCGGGCCTGGGGCTTTGCCTCTACCGACAGCGATTACGATGTGCGTTTCGTCTATGTGGAAAAGCCCGAATGGTTCATCCAGGTGGATGCCGGGCGCGACGTGATCGAGCGGCCCCTGGACGACGAGCTGGACATCAGCGGCTGGGAACTGCGCAAGACCCTGGGGCTGTTGCGCAAGTCCAACCCGACCCTGCTGGAATGGCTGGATTCGCCCCTGGTGTACCGCAGCGAACCGACCGCCGCCGAGCGCCTGCGGGAGCTGGCCGAGGCGTTCTACAGCCCGCCGGCGGCGCGCAACCATTATCTGTCGATGGCCAGGAAGAACTTTCGCGGTTACCTGCAAGGCGAAAGCGTGCGTTTCAAGAAGTACTTCTACGTCCTGCGGCCATTGCTGGCGGTGCGCTGGATCGACCAGGGGCGCGGCCGACCGCCGATGACCTTCGCCGACCTGCTGACCACCGTCGACCATCAGCCACTGCTGGACGAGGTGGCCGAGCTGCTGGTTTTGAAACGCTGCGCCGACGAGTCCGCCTACGGACCGCGACGCCCGGCACTGCACGCCTTTATCGCCGCCGAGCTGGAACGCCCGGTGCCGAAACTGGTGCGTACCCATGAAGACAACGCGTTGCTGGACGCTTACCTGCGGGAAACGGTCCGGCACTACGCCTGAGGAATGTGATGAAACAGGATGTAATCGAACTGGACGGCGCCATCGGCGGCGGCCAGGTACTGCGCAGCGCCCTGAGCCTGTCGATGCTCACCGGCAAGACCCTGCGTATCCATAATATTCGCGCCCGGCGCAGCCGCCCGGGGCTGTTGCGCCAGCACCTGACCGCGGTGCTGGCGGCGGCCCAGGTATGTGGCGCCAGAACCACTGGGGCCGAGCTTGGCTCCCAGGTCCTGAGCTTCGAGCCGGGGCCGATCCGCGGCGGCGACTACCGCTTCGCCATCGGCACCGCCGGCAGTTGCACCCTGGTGCTGCAGACCCTGCTGCCGGCCTTGCTGCGGGCGCCGCAGCCGAGCCGCGTGAGCATCAGCGGCGGCACCCACAACCCCCTGGCGCCGCCGGTGGATTTCCTCCAGCAGGCCTGGCTGCCGCAACTGCGGCGCATGGGCGGGCGGGTGGAACTGCAGCTGCTGCGCCATGGTTTTGTCCCGGCCGGCGGTGGCGAGCTGGAGGCCTTTATCCAGCCTTCGGAGCTGCAACCCTTGCATCTTCAAGAGCGCGGAGCATTGCTCGGCAGTCGAGCCTGGGCCTTGAGCGCGGGCCTGCCGGAGCATGTGGCGGAACGCGAGTTGCGCCGGGTGCACGATCGCCTGCAACTGCCTCGCGAGCAGCTCACCCCGGTGCTGCTGGATGAAGAGTACGGCCCGGGCAATGTGCTGCTGCTGGAGTTCGCCTTCGAGCACCTGACCGAGCTGTTTTGCGGTTTCGGCCAGAACAGCCTGCGGGCGGAGAAGGTCGCCGACGGCGCCATCGATCAGGCCCGGGACTGGCTGGACTCCGGTGCCGCAGTGGCGGAACACCTGGCCGATCAACTGTTGCTGCCCATGGCCCTGGCCGGTGGCGGCAGCTTCACCACGCCGTGCATGACCGAGCATCTGGAGAGCAACATGCGGGTGATCGAAGCGTTCCTGCCGGTACGTATCGAATCGCGTTTGCTGAGCGAGCAACGGCTGCGCGTGGAGTGTCACGCTCTGGTTTGACCTGTGTAGAGTGCTGCGGCCATCCGGACGTTCTCGCCCTGCTGCAGCGCAGGCGGCTCTGAGGATGATGCAGGGCTCAAGGACCTCTTCGCCGGCAAGCCGGCTCCTACAGTTTGTGCAACGGTTGGTTTGACTCTCAGGGAAGTACGCAATGGATGGCAACGCCTGGCTCAAGGCCTTGAACAAACTGCTGACGATGGTGCAGCGCGTGGTGTTGCTCAGTGGCTGGTTTCTCGCCGCTCTGGTGCTGGGGCTCACCATCAAGTCCGGGTTGCAGCCCTTTCTGGCCATGTTCCTGGCCTCGTTGCTGGTGATCATCAGCGTGCTGGTGCATGAAAGCGGGCATTACCTGGGCGCCCGCTGGTGTGGGATGCCGGTGTTGCAGGTACGGATTGCTGCCGTGGAGCTGCAGGTGCTGCGCCGCGGCTGGCGCCTACGGTGGTCGCCGCAGCTCAAGCGCAATCGCCTGGGGGGCTACGTGATGGCCGCAAGCAATCCGCAACGGCCGTTGCGTGGTCAGTGGATGGTGGTGGCGCTGAGCGGGCCGCTGCTGAACCTGTTGGTGGGCGGTGCGGCCCTGGGGCTGGGGTTGCACTGGCAAGGGGTGCCCGGCGCCATTGCCCTGGCCTTTGCCGTCATCAATCTGGTGATGGGGGTGGGCAACCTGCTGCCGGCCTGGCGGGTATCACCCAGCGACGGCATGCTCTTGCTGAGTTGGTATGTGCATCGCGACGATCAACGTCCGGAACTGGCCCAGGCGCGCCTGCTGGCCTTGACCGTGTCTGGTGTCCCCAGCGCGCAGCTGCCGGCCCAGGACCTTGAACGTCTGGCCCGGGGCGCCATGCCAGAACCCCTGGTCGCTTTCGGCTACCGGCTCAACGCAAGGCAGGACCAGGGCGACTGGCCCGGGGTGCTGCAAATGGAGCAGGAGCTGGATGAGCTGCTTGAAGCCCGGGCCGGGGAGCTCACGGGGATGAGCGTTGTGATCGAGTTGTTGCGCGGCGAACTGGTCTTCAGCCGTGCCTATCTGCAGCGCGACGCCAGCGTCCTGAAGAACGCACCGATGGGAGCCGATGTCGACTGGTATGCGCCTTGGCTGCGGCCGCGCTGCCTGGCTTTGCAGGCGATCCTTGAGGGTGATCGACAACAGGGCGAGGCGTATATGCAGCAAGCACTGCAGGCGGCGCAGAACTGCGTGGTGCTCTCTCAAGGCCAGAGCGAAGCCCTGCTGGCCGAGCACCTGCGGGCCCTGCCGAAGCCATAGCCCGGCCGTTGCGCCGGCTGTTCGTGAGAGTCAGGGGAGCCCCGGGCTTGCCAGCGAAGGCGTCCCTGAGGAGGGCGCCGGGCTGACCGGCCTCTTCGCCGGCGGGCCGGTTTCTGCCGGGGTGATGCAGTGGGCGAAAGTGATCGGTATGCGCACGCAAAACTCTTATACTCCGGCGCTTTATTTTCCCTACCCAGCAAGAGGAACACCCCGTGGCCAACGAACCGGATCAGGATTTCTTCAACCGCGCCGACGCCATCATCGAGTTGACCAATTCTCACATTGCCGACAGCAGCCGGGGCAAGGCCAGCGCTTCGCTGATGTACGCCAACGCGCGTTTCAGCGCCTGGGTCAGCGCCTGCGGTTGCCGCAATGCCGAGGAACTGGCGGCGTCCAAGCAGCAGGCGGTGGACTATTTCCTTGAGGAGTTCCGTCTGATGCTGGAGGAGAACCTCACCGATTACGTTGAGAACTACTCGCGCTACATGAACGCCAATCCGGATTGAAAACAGTCGCCGCGGTCTTGCCCAGGCCGCTTTCGTGAGTCGGTCGGGCAGTCGCTTGCTGCCCCGTTGCAACCCGGGCACTTATCGCCTCGGGTTGTCTGCCGCGCACCTTGCATAGCCCTTTGATCTGAGCGTTCCAGGACCGTGGCAACCGTTGGTCCTGTTGTCTTGCGGCCATCCCGAGCGCCGCCAGGGGCTCAACTACACTGCGCCTGCGGCAAGCCTTGCCGGTCGTCATACCTCCTTCTCAGGGAGGCCGACGGCCCGGTGGTTTCAGGCCCCGCGACCCACAGGAACACACCTAATCAGCAAGGAGTGCCAACCATGATCGTCATTCCACAACGTGTCATTGAAAACGGTAGTGTCATCTCGCTGCGCGGCGACTCGGGCAACTATATGTCGCGGATGGGCGCGACCGGGCTTGAGCTTTCCAAGGGCTCCATCGACCAATACTGCAAGTTCCGGGTGGTGCTGGTGCAAATCGGCACCGACAAGAAACTCGCGCTGCAGGGCGACACAGGCAAGTTCATGTCGCGCATGGGGGCGACGGGGCTGGAGTTGTCCAAGGACAGCATCGATCAGTATTGCCAATTCGCCTATGCCATCGATACCGCCAGCGGGCAGATTTCCCTGCGCGGCGACAACGGCAAGTGGATGTCGCGGATGGGCGAGACAGGGCTCGAGTTGTCCAAGGACGGGATCGACCGGTTCAGCCAGTTCATGCTGGTCCTGGAAGGTTGATGCCCGGGTGATCGAGTAGCTCCCAGGCGCCGGCCGGGGCAAGACGGTGACGGTCTTTCGCAGGTGCGAGCATTCGTCCACCGATTGAACCCGTGGTGCAGGGCCGGACACGCTCTGTCGAGCGTCAGTGCTGTCATCAGCGCCGTTGTCGAGCCGGTCGCGGGTATTCACACACACACACATACTGGTCACAGAAAACGTGACCGGCGTCACTCTTTTCTCAAGTGATCCATGACCCTGGTCGATAAGCTCTGAATGCCTATTGATATGGAGTTCGTCATGGCCTTGCTACCGGTTCGTCTGTCTCATCGTTTGACCCTCGGCAGTGTGCTGCTGTTGCTGTTCACGGCGTTGGCGGTATTTGCCGTGATGACCCTGCGGGGGCAGCCCAGAGTGGTGGAGGCGAGCTCGGCGTTGATCGAACAGACCGGCAGTGCCATCGTCCGGCAACTGGCCTTGCAGTTGGCCGGGATCGAAGGGGTGACCGCCAGCATGGCCCATCTGGTGGAGGGGCTGCCCAAGGAGCAGGCGCTGGTCATGGCCACCTTGCCCAAGGTGATCGACCACGAAGGCGACAAGGCGATTGCCGGTGGCGGTATCTGGCCGCAACCCAATGCCTTCGAGGCGGGCGTCGAGCGCCGCAGTTTCTTCTGGGCCCGCAGCGATGCCGGGCCCCTGGCGTTTTCCGATGACTACAACGCTGCCGGCAGCGCCGGCTATCACCACGAAGCCTGGTACACCGGCGCGCGCAACAGTGCGCCGGGGCGTTGCCTGTGGTCCGAGGCCTATCAGGACCCGGTGACCCAGGTGCCGATGACCACCTGCAGCGTGCCCTATCGTCAGGACGGCAGCTTCGCCGGGGTCGCCACCATCGACCTGCGCCTGGATGACCTGGCGCGCTTCCTCAAGGAGCAGGGCTCGGTCACCGGTGGCTATGCCTTTGCCCTGGATCAGGCCGGCAATGTCCTGTATTTCCCCGATGCCCAGGCCAGCGCTGGCGGGCAGATGCTCAGCTTCGAGGCCTTGAGCAAACAGCAACCCTGGCTGGGTCCGGTGGCTGAGGCCTTGAGCAAGACGGCGGGCAGTCCCGGTCAGGTGCGCAGCCTGGATCTGGCGGAAGATGGCCGGCTGCAGGAAGCGGCGCGGGTCAGCCTGTTCAGCATGCCCGGCAGTGGCTGGACCATTGGCCTGGTGACCCCGGAGCAGAAGGTCACCGGCCTGGCCCGGGCCATGACCACCGAGATCCTGGTGTTTCTCTTGCCGTTGCTGGCCCTGCTGCTGTTCTTCGCCTGGCTGGGCGGGCACAAGCTGATTGCCCAGTTGGAAGAAACCACCCAGCAGATCGACGCCCTGGGGCGTGGCCAGGCCACTGACAACGCCGAGCTGCACGTAGCCCGGGCCGACGAGATCGGCGCCTTGCGCGCCGCGGTGAACCGCTATGCCGGGCAGTTGCGGCAAATGCTGCAGAAGATCGCCAGCGAAGCCCGGCAGTTGCAGAACGAAGCCGCGCGCCTGGGTCAACTCAGCAGCACCCTGGCCCAGCGTGCCGAGCAGCAGCGCCAGGAGAACACCCAGTTGGCCACGGCCATCACCGAGATGTCCTCCAGTGCCCTGGAAGTGGCGCAGAACACCAACAACTGCGCCGACACCGCGCGCCAGTCCCTGGTGGTGGTGCAGGAGGGCCAGCACAAGGTTGATGCCAACAGCCAGTCGATCCAGCAGTTGTCCGCGGAAATGGCCGAGGCGGCGGCAGTGATCCAGCGCCTGGAGCAGGACAGCCAGCAGGTCGGCGCGGTGCTGGATGTGATCAAGGCGATCTCCGAGCAGACCAACCTGCTGGCGCTGAACGCCGCCATCGAAGCGGCCCGGGCCGGGGAGCAGGGCCGGGGCTTTGCCGTGGTGGCGGACGAAGTGCGGACCCTGGCCGGCCGCACCCAGACCTCGGCCAACGAGATCAGCGGCATGATCAACGACTTGCAGCAGGCCTCGCGTCAGGCGGTGCAGGCGATCCAGGCCGGCGAAACACGAACCCGCCAGGCGGTGGGCGAGGCGTCCGGTGCATCGGATGCGCTGTCCAGCACGGTGACCAGCTTCGACGATATTTCCCAGCGGGCGCAGCAGATTGCCGTAGCGGCCCAGCAGCAGAGCCACGTGACCCAGGAGATCAACGAACTGGCGGTGCGCATCCACGGCATCAGCGAGGACAACGCCCGGGACGCCCAGGCCCTGGACAAGGTCAGCGAGGCCATGCAGGCCCTGTCCGGGCGCTTGTCGAACCTCAGCCAGGGCCACCACTGAGGCATTGCCTGCCCGGGCCGTCGGTGGCCCGGGCGGGTTTCAGTCCCCCCGGGCCGCATTCGCCGGCCCGTTTCAGACCTGGCTGTACATCATCAGCTTGAAGTTCAGCAACAGCCCCAACGACACCCAGCCGAGCCCCAGCAGGCCATTGATCAACGGCTTGCCGGGAGCCACGCGCGTGGCCAGGAAGCGGGCGATGGCGGCGCCGATCAGCGCGCCGGGAAAGTCGAACAGATAGAACAGCCAGCCCAAGGCGCCTTCCGGGGAACTGATCCACAGGCAGAACAGTTGCAGGTGCGCGGCCAGGGCCAGGGCCACGCCGGTGAACAGCGCCGGCGTGGGCCGGGTGCACAGCAGCAGGCCGAGAATCAGCCCCTGGGGCAGCCAGTAGGCGGCGAAGTTCTCCCAGAAATAATCTATCGGTTGCCAGGCCCGGACGATTGCCAGGGACAGCCCCCAGAGCAACGCGGCGGCAGCGGGCAGGTGATTCAGGGAGAGCAGGCGCAGGGAGCTGGAAGACATGCAGGATCTCGCTAATGAAGTTGTGGATCAGCCGGGCTGATGGCCGGGGAGGGCGCTCTGGCTGCACAGCTCATGCACCACCTGGCGCAACCAGCGATGGGCCGGGTCGGCCTCCATGCGCGGGTGCCAGAGCAGGGAGATGGTCATCTCCGGCAGGGGCACCGGCAGGCTGAAACCGTGCAGGCCGTGCCGCAGGTTGCTGGTGTGGCGCTCGGGCACCATGGCGATCAGGTCCGAACCCCGGGCCAGGGCCAGGGCGGCGGAAAAACCGCTGACCAGGGTGACGATCTGTCGTTCCAGGCCCAGGGCTTTCAGGGCCTCGTCCATGCGCCCATGAGCATGGCCCTGGTGGGCGGCGAGGATATGTTCGCCAGCCACGTAGGCATCCAGGCTTACCGGCCCCCGGCTCAAGGGGTGGCCGGCGCGGACCACGCCGATAAAGCGATCGCGAAACAGCGCCCGGGTGCGCAACTCGGGGCTGGTGTCGGCGTCGATCACCGCGGTTTCCAGGTCGACGCTGGCATCGCGCAGGGGCTGGCTGTCGCGGTCCAGCTTGGGTACGAAATGCACCCGCACCCCGGGCGCTTCAGCCCGCAGGCGACTGACCAGCGCCGGGCCGAAATTCTCGACGAAACCATCACGGCTGCGCAGCGTGAAGGTGCGCTGCAGGCGGCCAAGGTCGATCTGCTCGGCCGGGCGCAGAGCGGCCTGGGCGTCTGCCACCAGTTGGCCGATGCGCTGGCGCAGCTCCAGGGCCCGAGGGGTGGGCACCAGGCCGCGCCCGGCGCGCACCAGCAGCGGGTCGCCGGTGGCCTGGCGCAGGCGGGCCAGCGCCCGGCTCATGGCCGAGGGGCTCAGATGCAGGCGCTGGGCAGCCCGCGCCACGCTGCCTTCGGCCAGCAGTACGTCCAGGGTCAGCAGCAGGTTCAGATCGGGAGTCGACATCGGCGCAATTTAGCACGCAGGCAGCTGGCATGGCGTTGAATGCATCAATTAACTGCAAAGGCTGCGCCTTCCGCCTGGTCACGGCTGGCCCTAGGCTGGCGGGCATCACCTTGCCGGAGCCTGTGCGATGCCCATTCCCGAGTCCGAAGCCGCCCCCCAGGAAGCCCTGGCGCCCCGTGCGCGCTGGGCCCTGGCCAGCCTGTCGCTGGCGATGCTGATGCCGTCCCTGGACACCAGCATCGCCAATGCCGCGCTGCCGAGCCTGGCCCAGACCCTTGAGGCGTCGTTCCAGCAGGTGCAATGGATTGTCCTGGCCTACCTGCTGGCCATTACCACCCTGATCGCCAGCGTCGGGCGCCTGGGGGACCAGTGGGGCCGGCGCCGGGCGCTGCTGGCGGGGATCGCCCTGTTCACCCTGGCCTCGCTGTGCTGCGGCCTGGCCCCTGGCCTGGGCTGGCTGCTGGCGGCCCGCACGCTGCAAGGCCTGGGGGCGGCGGTAATGCTGGCCCTGAGCATGGCCCTGGTGGGTGACGCGCTGCCCAAGGCCCGCACCGGGGCCGCGATGGGCTGGCTGGGCAGTATGTCGGCCCTGGGCACCACCCTGGGCCCGGCCCTCGGCGGCCTGTTACTGGCCAGCGTCGGCTGGCGCTGGATGTTCCTGGTCAATGTGCCCCTGGGGTTGGTGGCGCTGTTACTGGCCTGGCGTTGCCTGCCACCGGACCGGCCTGTGGCATCGGCCAGTGCCTTCGATGTGCCGGGCAGCCTGCTGCTGGCCTTGAGCCTGGGCGCCTATGCCCTGGCCCTGACCCTGGGGCACAACTTGCTGGCGCCGTTGAACCTGGGCCTGCTGGTGGCCAGCGTGGTCGGGGTCGCGCTCTTGGTGCGTGTCGAGCGCCGGGCCGCCGCGCCGCTGTTCCAGCCGGCCCTGCTGCGCCGCCCACAACTGCGCAGCAGCCTGTGGCTGAGTCTGCTGGTGTCGACAGTGATCATGACCACCCTGGTGGTGGGGCCGTTCTACCTGGCCCGAGGGCTGGGGTTGGGGAGCCTGGCAGTGGGCCTGAGCCTGTCCCTGGGGCCGCTGGTGGCGACCCTGTGCGGCGCCCCCGCCGGGCGTCTGGTGGACCGTTATGGTGCCCGGCCGCTGTCCCGGCTCGGCCTGCTGGGGTTGTGTGGCGGCCTGGGCCTGCTGGCGCTGCTGCCCCGGAGCCTGGGGCTGGCAGGCTACCTGCTGCCGCTGGCCCTGGCCACCGCCAGCTACGCGCTGTTCCAGACGGCCAACAACAGCCTGGTGATGCGTGATGTGGCGCCGCAGCAGCGTGGGCTGACGGCGGGGTTGCTGAGCCTGTCGCGCAACCTCGGGCTGATCAGTGGCGCGGCGGCCATGGGCGCACTGTTCGCCTGGGGCTCGGGGCCGCAGGCCGGCGTCGAGGCAGTGTCCCGCGGCATGCACTGGACCTTTGGCGTGGCGGCGCTGCTGATGCTGCTGGCCTTGCTCAGCGCCGGGCGCAACCGGCTGTCCGAGGAGGCCGGCGCGGCTTGTCGGCCGGCTTGCCCCGACTAAGCTTGGCTGGCACACCCCACCAAGGAGCTGGTAACCGTGAGCACACTTCGCACCCCGTCCCTGGGCCCGATCGTCGGGCATACCACCGATACCTCCTGCCGCTTGTGGATTGCCGCCTCGGATGCCCTGGACGAGAAGGGCGTGGCCGAGGACATCCGCACCATCGCGAGCAATCGAGCATCGACCGGCTGCTCTTGCAGGGGATCACCTCGCTTCACTGACGGGCATTACTCTGGGTAGGTACTACATGCCCAATTACAGCCCCAGTTCCAGCGCCAGCAGGTCCGCCAGTGGCTGGCGGCGGCGGATCAGTTTCGGCTGGCCGTGCTCGAACAGCACCTCCGGCAGCAGCGGGCGGCTGTTGTAGTTGGAGGACATGCTGGCGCCATAGGCGCCGGTGTCGTGCAGTACCAGCAGGTCGCCGACCCGGGCCTGGGGCAGGGGGCGCGGGGTCAGGCATTCGTCGTCCTGGGTGAAGATGTCGCCGGACTCGCACAGCGGGCCGCCGACCACGGTCAGCTGTTGCGGGCGCTCCACCGGGTGGCCGGCGGCGTCCAGCAGGCTCATGCCGTGGTAGGCGCCGTACATGGCCGGGCGCATCAGGTCGTTGAACCCGGTGTCCACCAGTACGAAGTGATGCTGGCCGGCGGTCTTCACCACCCGCACTTCGCTGACCAGGCAGCCGGCCTCGGCCACCAGGAAGCGCCCCGGTTCGATCTCCATGCGCACGCCGTGGCCCAGGTAGGCCTCGATCTCCTGGCGCGCCACTTTCCAGGCATTGGCGTAACGCTGCACGTCCACCGGGGTGTCGCCCTCGCGGTAGGGGGTGGACAGGCCGCCGCCGATGGAGAAGGCCTCGAGGTCGTGGTCCAGGGATTTCACCGCCGCCACCATGGCTGCGCCCACCTGTTCCAGGTGGTCGTAGTCGACCCCGGAACCGATGTGCATGTGCAGGCCCACCAGGTGCAGGCCATGCTGGCGGATCACCGCCAGGGCTTCGCTCATCTGGTCGTGCCAGATGCCGTGCTTGCTGTTTTCGCCACCGGTGTTGGTCTTGCGGCTGTGGCCGTGGCCGAAGCCCGGGTTGATCCGCAGCCAGACCCGGTGCCCCGGGGATTTCTCCCCCAACTGGCGGAGCATGTCGATGGAGCCGGCGTTGACTTCCACTTGCAGTTCCACCACCCGGGCCAGGGTGGCCTCGTCGAACAGGTCGCAGGTGAAGACGATGCCGGCATCCACCGGGCTGAAGCCGGCCAGCAGGGCGCGTTCGATTTCCCCCAGGGACACCGCATCGACCCGTACCCCGGCTTCGCGGATCAGGCGCAGCAGGTGCAGGTTGGACGCGGCCTTCTGGGCGTAGCGCACCACGTCGAACGCCTGCAACTGGGCGATGCGCGCCTGGATGGTGGCGGCGTCATAGCACCACAGTGGAGTGCCGTACTGGCGGGCGGCGGCGACAAGTTGAGCGGGGGAAAATGGAATGGCCATGGCGAATGCAATCTGTGATCAGTGGGAATGGAGGCAGCATGCCCGTTGGCGGCTATTCAAGAAAATATCTATTCTTTGCCAAGATATTCATATCTGATATGAGGTGGTTGATTAAGCGAGTTTCCCGCCATGGACATCTCCCTGCGGCACATCGAAGTGTTCCGCGCCATCATGCAGGCCGGCAGCGTCACCGGCGCTGCGCGCCTGCTGTTTACTTCGCAGCCCACCGTGAGTCGCGAGCTGGCCCGCCTGGAAACGCTTTCCGGCTTGCGCCTGTTCGATCGTGAAGGCGGGCGCCTGCTGCCCACGGCCCAGGCCCTGCTGTTGCTGGAGGAAGTCGAGCGGGCCTATGTGGGGCTGGAGCGGATCAACAGCGTGGCCCAGTCGATCCGCCGTTTCGAGCACGGCCAGTTGAGCCTGAGCTGCCTGCCGCTGTTCTCCCAGACCCTGCTGCCGCCGGTGTGCAAGCAGTTCCAGGCGCAGCACCCGGGCATCGGCCTGAGCATCACCGCCCAGGAATCGCCGCTGTTGGAAGAGGCCCTCAGTGCCCAGCGCCATGACCTGGGCCTGACCGAAAGCGAGCACCTGCCCCGGGGCACCCAGGGCGAACTGCTGTTCTGCGCCGACATGGTCTGCATCCTCGCGGACGACCATCCGCTGCTGGCCAGGCCACGGCTGGCGCTTGCGGATTTTCGCGGCCAGGACTTCATCAACCTCTCGGGCCTGGATATCTACCGCCAGACCCTGGATGAGCATTTTCGCCAGGCCGGGGTGGATCGCCGGATAGTGGTGGAAACCACCAACGCGGCTTCGGTGTGCGCCATGGTGCGCCAGCGGCTCGGGGTGGCGATCATCAATCCCTTGAGTGCCATGGAAGAGGCCGGGCGCGGCCTGGCGATCCGTCCGTTGCAGCTGTCGGTGCCCTATCGGGTGATGCTGATCCGCCCGGATTACCGGCCCTCGTCGAGTTTTGTCGAGGGTTTCAGTGAAGCCCTGCGCACCCAGGCCAAGGCACTGCAAGAGCAGGTCGGGCGGATAGTGCAGGGAGGGCAAGGGGTGAATCGCTCAGGCTGATGGGGGGCGTGGCCCAGTGTTCAGCTGGTTGGTGAAGAGGGCGCGTTGGCGTTTCAGGGAAACATGTCCCTCTCGTATGGCGGCAGACAGTTACCGAGGATAGCCCTGCGGTCGGCTGATCTTGTGGCCAGCCTCCGGTGCAGGCCCGGACCGTAGCGACTCAATCCCCTGACCAGTTCTGGAGTCAAATAAAATGCCTATTGCCATTCATGCACGCAACAACACCGCCGCTGCGCAGCAAGTCGCCATCAGGAATACCGCCCAGGGCAACAACCTGGCCAACGTCAACATACCTGCCCAAGGCAACGTGGTTCTTTATGTCCTGCAAGCGGATGCCAGTGCCGACCTGTATCTGATCTGCAATGCCAATGCTGCCCAGGCTGCCCAGTTGAGCGTCGTCTACCAGGGCCATAGCAGTGTGGTTCAAGACAGCGACTGGGCCCGCCAATGGACGGTCGATGGTGCCGTGGATGGCGTACAGCTGGACCTGGCGTAGCGGGAAAAACTCGCTGGCAAAGACCCTCCTGCGCACGTCTTGCCCGTAGGAGCCAGCTTGCTGGCGAAGGCGATCCTGCGCACGCCTTGCCTGTAGGAGCCAGCTTGCTGGCGAAGGCGCTCTCACGGGCGCCTTCGCTGGCAAGCCAGCTCCTACAAGGAGGGCGGTTTTGCGCGGAGGTTAGCGCTCGATCGCCAGGGCCACGCCCTGGCCGCCGCCGATGCACAGGGTCGCCAGGCCCTTTTTGGCATCACGCTTGATCATTTCATGCAGCAGGGTCACCAGCACCCGGCAGCCCGATGCACCAATCGGGTGGCCGATGGCGATCGCACCGCCGTTGACGTTGACCTTGCTGGCGTCCCATTCCAGCTCCTTGGTCACCGACAGCGACTGCGCGGCGAAGGCTTCGTTGGCTTCGATCAGGTCCAGTTGGTCCAGGGTCCAGCCGGCCTTGTCCAGGCAGCGGCGGGTGGCCGAGACCGGGCCGATACCCATGATCGCCGGGTCGACGCCGGCGTTGGCGTAGGCGGCAATTTTTGCCAGCACCGGCAGGCCCAGGGCCCGGGCCTTGCTGGCGCTCATCAGCATCACCGCGGCAGCGCCGTCGTTCAGCGCCGAGGCGTTGCCGGCGGTGACGCTGCCGTCTTTCTTGAACGCCGGCTTGAGCTTGGCCAGGGCTTCGGCGGTGGTGCCGGGGCGTGGCTGCTCGTCGGTGGCGAAGGTCAGCGGCTCGCCCTTGCGCTGGGGAATCTGGATCGGGGTGATCTCGTCGACAAAGCGCCCGGCCTCGATGGCTGCTGCGGCTTTGTGCTGGGAGGCGGCGGCGAAGGCGTCCTGGGCTTCACGGCTGATGCCGTATTTCTCCACCAGGTTCTCGGCGGTGATGCCCATGTGGTAGTCGTTGAAAGCGTCCCACAGGCCGTCGCTGATCATGGAGTCGACCATCTGGCTGTGGCCCATGCGCAGGCCGGTGCGGGCGCCGGGCAGCACGTAGTTGGACAGGCTCATGTTTTCCTGGCCGCCGGCGATGATCACCTCGGCATCGCCGCAGCGGATGGCCTGGGCGCCCAGGTGCAGGGCCTTGAGGCCCGAGCCGCAGACCTTGTTCAGGGTCATGGCGGGTACGGCATGGGGCAGGCCGGCCTTGATCGCGGCCTGGCGGGCGGGGTTCTGCCCGGCGCCGGCGGTGAGTACCTGGCCCATGATCACTTCGTCGACCTGGGCCGGGTCGATGCCGGTCTGGGCCAGCAATTGGCGGATGACCGCGGCGCCCAGGTCAACGGCGGGAATGCCCGCCAGGGAGCCCTGGAAACTGCCCACGGCGGTGCGGGTGGCGGCAACGATTACGACGTCTTGCATGATGGGGCTCCTCAGGCGAACTGCATTTCAGGCACGTGGTCCGGCACGATCAGCTTGCCGGCGGTCTTGCTGACGATTTCCTCGACGCTGACCCCGGGGGCGCGCTCCTTGAGGATGAAGGCGCCGTTCTCGATCTCCAGGTAGGCCAGATCGGTGAGCACGCGCTTGATGCACTGGGCGCCGGTCAGCGGCAGGCTGCAGCGGCTGAGCAGTTTGGATTCGCCGTCTTTGGAGGCGTGGGTCATGGTGACGATGATGTTCTCGGCACCGGCCACCAGGTCCATGGCGCCGCCCATGCCCTTGACCAGCTTGCCGGGGATCATCCAGGAGGCGATGTTGCCTTGCACGTCCACTTCGAAGGCGCCGAGCACGGTGAGGTCGATATGGCCGCCGCGGATCATCGCGAAGGATTCGGCGGACGAGAAGATCGAGGCACCGATGCGCGCGGTCACCGTCTGTTTGCCGGCGTTGATCATGTCGGCGTCGACTTCGTCCTCGGTGGGGAAGGCGCCCATGCCCAGGAGGCCGTTTTCCGACTGCAGCATGACTTCCATGCCGTCGGGGATGTAGTTGGCCACCAGGGTCGGGATGCCGATGCCGAGGTTGACGTAGAAGCCGTCCTGCAGTTCGCGGGCGACGCGCTGAGCCATTTGTTCGCGGGTAAGAGCCATGTTTGTTGTCCTTTTAGTCGGGCTGGGGAAGGGCGATCACTTGCGCACGGTGCGCTGTTCGATGCGCTTCTCGAAGGTGCCGCAGATGACCCGGTCGACGTAGATGCCGGGGGTGTGGATCTGCGTTGGGTCCAGCTCGCCCGGTTCGACGATTTCTTCCACTTCGACCACGGTGATCTTGCCGGCGGTGGCCGCCAGGGGATTGAAGTTCTGCGCGGTGTGGCGGTAGACCACGTTGCCGAAGTGGTCGGCCTTCCAGCCCTTGACGATGGCGAAGTCACCGGTGATGGACTCTTCCATCAGGTAGGTGCGGCCCTTGAATTCGCGGGTCTCCTTGCCGTCGGCGACCGGGGTGCCGACGCCGGTGGCGGTGAAGAAGGCCGGGATCCCGGCGCCGCCGGCGCGCATTTTTTCCGCCAGGGTGCCCTGGGGGGTCAGTACCACTTCGATCTCGCCGCTGAGCAACTGCTTCTCGAACAGAGCGTTTTCACCCACGTAGGAAGCGATCACCTTGCTGATCTGACGGTCTTCCAGGAGCACGCCCAGGCCGAAACCGTCGACCCCGCAGTTGTTGGACACCACGGTCAGGTCGCGGGTACCGCGGCGCTTGATCTCGGCGATCAGGTTTTCGGGGATACCGCACAGGCCGAAGCCGCCGGCGATCACGGTCATGCCGTCTTGCAGACCTTCCAGGGCTTCCTCGTAGGACGCCACGCGCTTGTCGAAACCTGCCATTTGCACCTTCCTCTTTCTTGTTCGTTGGCGGCTGGCCAGCCGTTTGCGGGCCAGTGTTGCGCTGCGGGATTGATTTGTTAAGTTGATTTTTAAGGTTGATTGATTGAAAAAGCAGCATAATCCAGGGAGGCTTACACCCAAGAGAATGGCAGATGACGGTTAAACAGATACGGGCATTTCTGGCCGTGGCCCACAGTTTGAGCTTTGCCCTGGCCTGCGAACGGCTGCACCTGTCGCAGTCGGCCCTGAGCCTGACGATCAAGGCGCTGGAGGAAGGCCTGGGGGGGCGCCTGTTCACGCGCAATACGCGCAATGTGGCCCTGACCCCGGAAGGCGAGGCCCTGCTGCCCCTGGCGCGGCGTCTGATCGCCGACTGGGACAACGCCGAGGACGAACTGCGCCAGCGTTTCACCCTGCAGCGAGGCCGGGTGACCCTGGCGGCGATGCCGTCCTTTGCCGGCAACCTGCTGCCGCCGATCCTCAAGCACTTTCGGGCCCGCTATCCCCAGGTCAACGTCACGGTCAACGACGTGGTCAATGAGCAGGTGCTGGAGATGGTCCGTGATCGCGAGGTGGAGCTGGGGGTGGCGTTCGAGCCCCAGGACAGCACCTCGCTGGTGTTCACCCCGCTGTACATCGACCGCTTTGTCGCCGTGGTGCCCCGGGATTCGCCCCTGGCCCGGCGCAGCGAGATCGACTGGCAGGCGCTGTTGCAGGAGCCCTTCATCACCTTGCAGCGGCCGTCCACGGTGCGGGTGATGCTTGAAGATCACCTGCGGGCACGGGGCGTGCAACTGCCGGTGGAGTTTGAAAGCCACCAGTTGGCGACCGTGGGGCGCATGGTCGCCAGCGGCCTGGGGGTGAGTGCGGTGCCGGCGCTGTGCGCCCAGCAGATGCGCGAGCTGGGCGGGCACTGCCTGACCCTGCACGATCCGGTGGTGGAGCGGGCCATTGGTGTACTGACCAAGCCGGGGGACGAGCTGTCCACCGCGGCCCAGGCGCTGTTCGACATCCTGCGCGAGGAAAACCTCGGCCAGCGCCTGGCGCTACTCTGAGGCTCAACGCAGCAGGCGTTCGGCCAACTGGGGCAGCAACAGGTCACAGGGCTCGCTGAGCTTGAGGTCCAGCAGCTCGTCGGCGCGGGTCCTGCCGAAGTTGATGGCCAGCAGCGGCTTGCCTTGCTCGGCCACGGCGCGGCACAGGCGGAACGCCGAATAGGCCATCAGCGACGAACCCACCACCAGCAGGCCTGCGGCTTCGTGCACGGCGCTCAAGGCCCGGGCCGCGGTGGCCGCGGCCACGTTCTCGCCGAAGAACACCACATCGGGTTTCAATCGCGAGCCATTGCAGTAGGGGCAATGGGGCACCTGGAAGCGTTCCTCGAAGGCCGGGTCCAGCAGGGTGTCGCCGTCCGGCGCCTGCACCGCGTCAACGCCGGCCAGGTAAGGATTGTGCGCCTCCAGTTGCTGCTGGATGGCCTCCCGCTGGCTGCGCTGGCCGCAGTCCAGGCACAAGACCCGCTGCAGGCTGCCGTGGAGCTCGATGACCTCCAAGCTGCCGGCCTCGTCGTGCAGGGCATCGACATTCTGAGTGATCACCCCGGCGATCCGGCCTGCGGCCTGCAATTGCGTCAACGCCTGGTGCGCGGCATTCGGCCGGGCCTGGCGAATGCGCGGCCAGCCGAGCATGGCCCGGGCCCAGTAGCGGCGACGGGCTTCGGGCTGGGCGAGGAATTCCTGGTACATCATCGGCTGGCGGCCACGGCGCATGCCCTCGCTGTCGCGGTAGTCGGGGATCCCCGACGGGGTGCTGATACCAGCGCCGGTGAGGACCATGAACGGCTTGCCGTGCATGGCGGCGGCGAGTTGTTCGAGCAGCGGGGCAGTGGGGCGATCGATCATGGGCTGCGCTCGTTTCCAGTGGCCAGGGACGCTTACCAGAAATAGACGCAAAGCCCTCGCGGCGCCAGTGTTTTACCCAAGATTCAGCGCCGGGGGCTGAACACCGACTTGGGTGATTTGCCAAAGAACCGGGTAAAGGCCGCGCTGAAGTTGCCGGGAAAGCGGTAGCCCACCTGATACGCCGCCTGGGCCACCTGACACCCGCCTTCCAGCAGGCGGTGGGCATGGCCCATGCGGATTTCCAGGAGCATGCGCTGCGGCGTGGTGTGGTAGTGCTCGCGCAGGCCCTGCTTGAGCTTGAACTCGTTGAGACCCACAGCGGCGCACAGGTAGGCCACGGTCAAGGGCTGGTGCATCTGTTCGAACATCAGGTCGCGCACCCGCTGCAGCCGTTCAAGATCGGCGGCCTTCAGGCGCCGGCCCGGGACGGCAGGGGCGGGTGCCAGGGCCTGCAATTGCAAGGACAGCAGGCTCAGGGCGTGGATATGCAGCTCCAGCGTCGGTGGCTGTTGCAGGCGCCAGGCTTGGGCCAGTGCACTGAGATGGCCGGCACTGGCCCGGGAAGTGGGCCCGCAGGCCAGCAGTTGCAAGGCGTCCTGGCCCAGCAACTGGCGAGCTCGGGCGGCGCCCAGGTACTGCTGGAGCAGGGCTTCGCCCACCAGCAGGCGCAGTTGCTCTACCGTTTCATTGGCGCCGTAACGGCGTTCGCCTCGGCTGGCCTGGAAGGCGGTGACGGTGGTGTGTCCGGCGCGAAACGCCAGGCTCGAACCCTGGGTATCCAGGTAGCCCGAGGTGCCTTGCAGGGCACAGGTGATCACCAGCAAACGGCCTGCGTGGCAACTGCTGGCCTCCTCGATCAAGGGGCGATTGGGGTGATAGCGCGAGTGCACCAGGGTCAGGCCCTGAGCCAAGGGCAGGCTCTCGAAATGGCAATCGCCCAGGGCCTGGGGCAACTGCTGGCGTGACCCGCCGCCCGGGGCCTGGCTGTGCTCGCGTGGTGCGTGGCACGGCAAGCGATAGGACTGGGAAGAACCGGGTGCAACGGCCATGTTCGCGCTCCTGCAATGGATGTTCTGCGTTTGCCATGGGAATGGATCCGTTTCCCATATGAACACGCATGATAAGCATTCTCGCTAAAAAGTAAGCTGTTTCCCAAGCAGGGGCGAGCCTCGCAATCTTGCGGCGCCCCACCTGTAAAGGAGCAAGCAATGAACCCGCAGAACTTGAAATCCGCCGGTCCCCGGGGGCTCTGGCTGCGCACGGTGCTGGTGTGTGCCATGGGCCTGCCGATGCTGATCTTCTACGCCATCGGCACCCTCGGGCCCTTGCTGATCGCTGATCTTGGGGTGGCGCCCCACTGGCTGGGCTGGCTGGTGATGAGCGCTTTTGGCCTGGCGGCATTGCTGTCTTTGTGGGCGGGGCCGCTGGTGAACCGGCTCGGCACTCGACGGGCCCTGGCCTTGCTGTTCTGGGCGACCCTGGCGGGGTATGGCCTGCTGGTCAGCCTGCCGGGATTTGCCGGGGTGCTGCTGGCCCTGGCGATCTGCGGAGTGGCCCAGGCCTTGGCCAACCCGGTGACCAATCTGCTGGTGTCCGAGTGTGTCGAGGCTCGTAGCAAGGCCGCGGTGGTGGGGCTGAAACAGTCTGGGGTGCAGCTGTCCGCGCTGATCGCCGGCCTGTTGCTGCCGCCTCTGGCCGGGTCTCTGGGTTGGCGCGCGGCTCTGGCCAGCCTGCTCCTGCCGACCTTGCTGCTGGCCCTGTGGGGGCCAAAGGTGGCGCCGGGCAGCGCAGCGGGCAAGACCATGAGCCTGAAGATTCCCCGGCCGAATTCACGGCTGGCGCTGCTGCTGAGCGTGCAGTTGTGTGTCGGCCTGGTGCTTTCGTCCTTCGTGACCTTTCTTGGGGTATTCGCGGCTCGCCAAGGGGTGGCGGTCGGCGAGACCGGAGCCATGGTCGCTGGGTTCGGGGTCATGGGCATCCTGGCCCGGACCTTGTTGACGCCACTGGCGGCACGTATGACCGAGGATTCCTGGTTGCTGCTGACGTTATTGCTCCTGGCCAGCCTGGCCCTGGCGGTGACTGCCCAGGCCACGCCCCAGGCGCACTGGCCCTTGTGGTTCGGCGCCCTGGGCATGGGCTTGACCGCCGTGGCCACCAATGCCATCGCTATGAGCATGCTGCTGCGCGATCCGGCCTTTGGCAGCCCAGCCTCGGCCTCGGGCCTACTTTCGGCGGGCTTCTTCGCCGGGTTCGCCCTCGGGCCGGTACTGTTCGGTACCGTGCAACAGGGCGCGGCGGGTTTTGCCAGCGCCTGGCTGATGCTGATTGCGGTCCTGCTGCTGGGGGCGGGGCTGAGCCTGATGCTGGTGCGTGCCCGAGCCCGAGCCCGAGCCCTTCAGCCGGCCAGCCCTACAGCCTGAACACGTTCACCTGCTGTTCCAGGTTCTGCGCCAGTTGCTGCAGGGAACGAGCGGTCTCGGTGGTTTCCTCCACGGCCTGGCTGTTCTGCTGGGACATCTGGGCAATGCGCTCGACGTTGCGCGCCACATCCTGGCTGGCGGCGGTCTGTTCCCGCAGGGCCAGGGAGATCTGGTCCACCACCCGCACCACATTGCCGGAGGAGGTGCGGATATTGACGATGGCCTCGCCGGCCTGCTGGGCCTGTTCGACGCCGCTTTTCACCTGATTGACTCCGACGTCCATGCTGCTCACCGCTTCCCGGGTGCCCAGCTGGATCTTGTCGACCATCTCGGTGATCTCCTGGGTCGAATTGGCCGTGCGCTGGGCCAGCAGGCGCACTTCATCGGCGACCACGGCAAAGCCACGGCCTTGCTCGCCGGCCCGGGCGGCCTCGATGGCCGCATTGAGGGCCAGCAGGTTGGTCTGCTCGGCAATGCCCTTGATCACACTGACAATGCTGGAGATCTGTTCGGCATGCTGGCCCAGTTCACCGATCTGGGTGGCCGAAGCCTGCACGGTCTCGGCGATCAGGCGCATGCTGCCCAGGGTGTCCTGGATCACGCTGCCGCCTTCCTCGGACTGGCGCCCGGATTCGCTGGACAGGGCATGAGCGTCCCCGGCGTTGTCCGCCACATGGTTGATGCTCACCGTCAGTTCTTCCACCGTGGCGGCCATGGATGAGGCCGAGTGGGACTGTTCCTGGGCCGATGCCGAGAGCTGCAGCGAGGCACTGGAAATGCTCTGGGAGGCGCTCACCAGTTGCTCGGCTCCCAGCTTGATCTGGCTGATCATCGACCGCAGGCGCTCCTGCATGGCGGCGAAAGCCTGCTGCAGCTCGCTGACTTCATCGCGCCCCTGGGTGCTGATGCGGTTGTCCAGGTGGCCGGCGGCGATGGCCTCGGCCACTTCCACGGACTGGCGGATGCGTCCCACCAGGTTGCTCGACAGCGACCAGGCAACGAGCATGGCCAGCAGTGCCGCCAGCATGCCGCCGCCGAGCAGGATCGCCAGGGCCGAAGCCTTGGCGTTGTCCATGGCCTGGCTGCGGGCGTCCTGCAGGCTTTTTTCCGCTTCGCGCAACTCGCTGTTGAGCTGGCGCATGGCGTCCATCTTGGCCTTGTCGCGGCCGGCGCTGATCTGCTCGGCCATGGCGGTGGCCGGCTGAGTCCCGGCATTGATCGCCCGGCGCAGGGCCAGGTTGCCCTGGATGTCCTCGCGCAGCCACTGGTCGTGCAGGGCCTTGAGTCGCTCCAGGCGCGCCTGCTGCTCGGGGTTGTCGGCGGTGCTGCTCTTGATCCGGGCGTAGTAGTCGGTAAAGGCTTTTTCGCCTTGTTCCAGAGGTTCGAGGAAGCTGTCGCGACCGGTCAGGGCATAACCGCGCATGCCGGTCTCGATATTGATCAGGCTGCGCAAGAGGGCGTCGGACTGGTTCAGCACTTCATGGCTGTGGATGGTGCTTTTGACGCTGCTGCTGACTTGATCGAAGCCGCGCAGGGCCGCCAGCACCAGCAGCAGGAGGATCAGCAGGACGACGCCGAAACCGGCATAGAGCTTTTGCGAAATGCTCAGATTGGAAAACATAGGAAGGACCGCTCCTAAACCGTTGACTGAATGCTTCACAGGGGCGTGCCTTGATGAGGCAGCGTGATAGCTCAATGATGTTTAAATGACATCAACGGTCCGACTTTTCCTGTACAAAAAAAGTTTCATGTACAGGAAAATATTTTTGCGGGGCATGCAGAAGGGCGCGCCGAGCATCGCCCCAAGGGGGGCGGCTCGGCGTGCGGCAGGGGTCAGCTGGAGTGGGCGTTGCTGTCTTCTTCGGGGTCGACGCTTTCGGTCTGCCCCGGCAACTCGGTGATCACGCTGAAGTCGCTGACTTCCACCGCCCCCAGGCCATAGCCCAGCAGGTGGAAGGAGAAGGCCTTGCGGGTTTCCGGGTTGTCGAAGCTGAAGTCCATCTGCAACGGCTGGTCGGGTGTGACCAGCATTTCTTCCGGCAGGCCCAGGGGCACGTCCTGTTCCAGCTCCTTGCCCTTGAGCAGGATGTAGGCGTTTTGCTGCGGGTCGGCGGAGCGCACGGTGAAGCGCACCCGGGTCTGGGAGCCCTTGGGCATTTCCAGGTACTGGGCGCCGATCAGGTTGTCGGCCCAGTCGTCCTTGATCTGTGCCTGCAGCGGGATGATCGCCGGGCTGCCGAACTGGTAGTGCTGGTTCAGCGGCGACTGCAGCAGGCTGCGGTCCAGGTTCGCCGCACGCGCGCTGATCTGCCGGGCCCGCAGGCCGCCGTACTGGCCTTGCAGGCTGGCGCTGTCGGCGATGAAACCGGGGCTGGCGTAGTAGCGGCAGCGCTGTTGGAAGTCGCACTCGGTGAAGGTGCCCTGGCCATCGTGGTAGCGCAGCTTGCCGTTGGTGTAGGACATGATTTCCCGGCCTTGGGCATAGTCGCGCAACAGCGAGCGGCCGCTGAGGCTGGCGGGCACCGGCAGGCCGAAGTAGTCCAGCACCGAGGCGCTGAGGTCGACGTGGCCGTAGGTGCCGGACTTGAGATGGGGCAGCAGGTCCTGGTCCGGGGCGAGCATCAGGTTGAAGCCCCAGGACGAAGCCAGGCGCACGCCGTCGATGCCGTGGGACTCATCGGAGGTAATGATCACCAGGGTGTCCTTGAGCACGCCCTTGCGCTCCAGGCCCGTGAGGAACTGGTCGATGGCGTCGTCCAGGTAGCCCACGGCGGCCTGCTTCGGCGTCTCATAGCGCTCCAGGTAGTCCTCGGGCGCCGAGTAGGGCTGGTGGGTGCCGACGGTCAGCAGGGTGAGCATCCACGGCTTCTTGTTCTTCTTCAGCTGGTCGACATAGCCCAGGGCGCCTTCGAAGAAGGCCTTGTCGTCCTTGCCCCAGGGGAACTCCAGGTAGTTGTCGTTCTTGAACCACTCCAGGCCGTGGGTCGAATCGAAGCCGATGTGCGGCATGATCTTGTCCTTGGCCATGAAGCGCAGGCCGGCGCCCTGCAGGTAGTGGGTGTTGAAGCCGAACTTGTGCATCTGCGCCGGCAGGCAGGCCTGGTTGCGCTGGCTCTGGGTGAGCATCTCGACGCCCTTGGGGGTGCCGTTGTCGAGCTTGTCGTAGTCGCCGCAGAGCATGGCGTACAGGCCGCGGATGGTCTGGTGGCTGTGCAGCACGTAGTCCGGGGTGTTCATGCCACGCTCGGCCCAGGCGCTGAGCTTGGGCATCAGGTCTTCCTGGTAGCGGCTGTTCAGGGCTTCGCGGTTGGTGCGGATATAGGCACCGGGAATGCCTTCGAGGGTGATCAGCAGCACGTTGCGCGCGCGGCCAGCGCTGGGCAACAGCGGCTGGCCTTCCAGGTCCAGGCGGGTGAGCCCGGCCATGGGCGGTGGGACATCGGCGACGTCGCCTTGCAGCCAGGCCTCCACCTGCATCTGCGCCTGGCCGGTGGCGGTGGCCAGGGCCTGGTGGGGCAGATTGAACAGTTGCCACTGGTCGGCTTCGCTGGGCTTGAGGTACTGGATGCCGCCGTGGGCCACCAGCAACAGCACCGGCAGGCTCCAGCTATGGCGTGGCAGGGCCGGGGGGCGCACCCCGCGGTGGGCGCGCTGGACCACCAGCCACAGCACCAGCCCCAGCAACAGCGCCAGGCCCAGGTCCGGGTGGGTCAGGCCGCCGCCGGTGGAGTTGCCGACAAACTGCGGGTCCACCAAGTAGTGCAGGTCGGCGAGGTTGGGCATGCGCCCCACGGCGCTTACCAGCTCGGCGCTGACCAGGGTCAGCAGGGCCCAGACCAGCAGCACCGGCAGCGCCAGCCACCAGGGCCGGCGGTACAGGAGTACGGTCAGCAGGCTGGCGCTGGCCAGGTCCGACAGATAGCCCAGCGGGTTGGACCAGCCCAGGGCCAGGCGCGCGCCCATGGGCAGCAGCAACAGCAGGCCGAACAGGGCGCACAGGGGTGCAAGAGGGTGTTGTAGGCAACGACGGATCAACTTCACAAATAACCTGCCTGTCATCAAATCTTCACGCAAATGTGCGCGATCTTAACAAGAGCTGACGGCAAGACGTTTCTTAATCGTCAAGGAAAGACCTGGGGGCGGGCTTTGCGAATCGCCCTCACGAGACTGTGGAAACCGTGCAAAGCCCCAGCTTATAAGGCTGGCGGCGAGCAGGGGCAGGTTTCAAACCGCTTGGATTTACTATTTCAGGTTGTTAAAAAATGCGCCTTGGGTGCTGATGCCGATCAATCAAGGGCAAGCGCTGTAGGTGGGGCAGGGGAGCTTGCTCCGGCACCTATCGCGACCACTTGATGATCAGCCGGGCGAAAAACGCGCCGCTGACAATCACCGCGAACAGGCGCAGGGTCTGCATCGCCAGCACCAGGCCGACATCCGAATGGGTGTCCACCGCGATGATCGCCATGGCGTCCAGGCCGCCGGGGCTGGTGGCCAGGTAGACCGAGAGAAAGTCCTTGCCCATCCACAGGGCCAGCCCCCAGGCAGAGAGGGCACAGAGGGCGATCAGCAGCAGGGCGCCGCCGATCATCGCCGGCAGGTGGCCGAACACATAGCTCAGGGTCGGGCGGTCGAAGCGCAGGCCGATATAGCCGCCGATGGCGCCGTAGGCGCAGGCCAGCAGCCAGGACGGCAGGCTGATCTGCAACAGCCCGCTGACTTGCAGCGCGCCGCCCAGCAGCAGCGGCACCAGCAGGGCCCCGGCAGGCACCCGTGAACCCAGGAGCACACCGCAGACGATCGCCACGATGCTCAGGCCAACATTCGGCAGGCTCATGCCGTGCAGGGCCATCTGGCTGGCGTGGGCCTCGCTGCCGCTGGCCGGAGCGCCGATCCAGTGGCTGACGAGGGCCCCGACCATCACCACGCACACCACCCGCACGTACTGCATGGTGGCCACCACCCGTGAGTCGGCGCCGAACTCGTCGGCCATCGACACCATGGCCGAGGCCGCACCGGGCGCCGTGCCCCAGGCCGCGGTGCTGGCGGCAATCCCACCGAAGCGCACCAGCACCAGGCCCACCAGGGCGCTGAGGCTGACGGTGAGCAGGGTGGCCACCAGCATCACGTGCCAGGACTGGAGCATGGCCGTGAGCACGGCGAGGGTCATGGAGTGGGCGGCGAGCATGCCCACCGAGCCCTGGCCCAGGCGAAACGCCAGGCGCGGCACGCGGATGCTGGCACCGCACACGCCAAACAGGATCGCCGTGAGCATCGGCCCGAGAAACTGCCCGGCGGGAATCTCCAGGTACTTGAGCAACTGGCCGCTGATGCCGGCCAGCAACAGCCAGGCCGGCCATTGCAGCGCCTGGGGCCAGGTATTCAGGGATAGACGAAGCGATGGCGACAAGGGACGACTCTCCAAGACGCTGGCCACTCCTGTTGCGGGAGCGGTAAAACCTGCGCCGGAGCAAATTATTGATAGCGCGATTGATCAAGTCCAGTTTCTAATTGTGATCAACTAATAACTATTGTTGATCGATCATGGACCTGCGCGACCTGACCTATTTCGACACCATCGCCGAGCTCGGCCACCTGGGCCGGGCGGCGCAGAAGCTCAACCGCAGCCAGCCGGCGCTGACCAAGAGCATCCAGCGCCTGGAGGAATCCTTCGGCACCAAGCTGTTCGAGCGTGAAGGCCGCGGTATCAAGCTCACCGCCGTGGGTGAGTTGCTGCAGCGGCGCAGCCGGCAACTGCAGCAGAACATCGCCGAGACCCATCGCGAGGTGCGGGACTTCGCCAGCGGCGTGCTCGGCAACATCCGCCTGGGCTGTGCCGCCAGCATGGCCGAACACCTGCTGCCGCAGATGACCGCCACCTTGCTGGAGCGGGCTCCGGACATCACCTTGAACCTGGTGATCGGCCAGGACGACCTGTTGCGCGAGTCCCTGCGCTCCGGGCGCCTGGACATGGTCATCTGCCCGATGTTCGAAGGCGACCCGCACCTGAGCCACCACACCCTGTTCGAAGACCGGGCGGTGGTGGTGGCCAGCCGCGACCACCCGATATTCGCCACGCCCATGCGCCTGCGCGACTTGTGCGCCTACCGCTGGGTGCTACCGGGCACCCGGGTGTCGGCGCGACGCTGGATCGACAACGTGTTCCAGAGCCATGAATTGCCGCTGCCCTCGGTGCAGATAGAGACCAACACCATCTCCCTGTTGCCGCGGCTGATCGCCAAGACCGGGCTGCTGAGTTTTCTAGCCCGGGAAACCCTGGACGACTTCAAGGGCATCGCCCACCTGCGGGAAGTGCCCCTGGCGCAAACCTGCATGCGCCGCAGCATCGTGGTGCTGGTACGCGCCGAAGGCTACCTGTCGCCCGCAGCCCAGGCCCTGCTGGATCTGCTCAAGAGCGATGGGCGGCAATTCTTCACGGCGGGTGACGCCCTGTGAGCCAGGGCGGCGCAGGGCCTGGGGTCATTCGCCGCGGATGTACTGCTCCAGCTGGCGGATCAGGTCGGCCTGTTCGGCGATTGCTTCCTTGACCAGGTCGCCGATGGACAGCAGGCCCAGCAACTGGCCGTTTTCCACCACCGGCAGGTGGCGCAGGTGGCTGTCGGTCATGATGTTCATGCAGGTGTCCACGCTCTGGTGCGAGTCCACGGTGATTACCGGCGAGCTCATGATCGCGCTGACCGGGGTGCCCACCGAGGAGCGCCCGTGGAGCACCAGCTTGCGCGCGTAGTCGCGCTCGCTGATGACCCCGACCACCACGCCATTCTCCAGCACCGGCAAGGCGCCGACGTTTTTCTCGGCCATCACCATCAGCGCCTCCAGGACCATCTGGTGCGGGGCGATGGTGTGCACTTGCTGGTTGTGCTTGGCCTTGAGTTTCAGCAGTTCTGCGACGCTCTTCATGGGGCGCTCCGGTTGTTCTACGTGGGGCGGCGATGCGCCGCCCTGAGGGGTTTCTAAAGAATCGTAGAGACTCGGCCAACCAGCAAGGCTGAAAACGGCAGATAAACGGCGAAAAACGTCACCCCGAGGATTTTTTTTCACCACGGCCCCGATAAAGGGGCCGTTGCCTTCAGTTGAAGCGGTGCAGAGAAAAACTGCTCAGGTCGATTTCGCTGCAACCGTCCACGTGCTGCTGGGCCAGGGCTTCGCCAATCGCCGCCGAATGCTTGAAGCCATGGCCGGAACAGGCGCTGACCACGGTGACATTGGCCAGGCGCGGGTGGCGGTCGATGATGAACCCCGAATCCGGGGTCACGGTGTAGGCACAGACGCTGGCCTTCACCAACTCGGGGGCCAGCCCGGCGATATGGGGGGCGATCAGTTTGTGGAACAGGCGCTGGGCGTCGGCGCTGCTGGGCTGGCGGTCGAGGCTGTCCGGCTGGCTGCTGGCGCTGTACTGCTCGGTGGCGATCTTCACGCTGCCTTCGCCGGGAATCGGCGGGAAGCCGTAGCAGGCGTCCACGTCATCGGCGCTGTGGAGAATGAAGCTCGGGGAGCGGGCCGGGTAGCGCTCGGGCTCATCCAGGCGGAACCAGTACAGCTGCTGGCGGCACACCTGCAACAGCGAATCGAAGGGCGCCCCCAGCAACTGCGCCGACCACATGCCGGCGCTGACGATGACCTGTCGGGCAAACAGCCGCGAGCCGTCGCTGATGATGTGCACCCCGTCATCCTGGGCGTCCAGCTCCAGCACTGTCTGGCCGGTGATCAGGGTTGCCCCCAGTTGCCGGGCCCGGGTCAGTTGCGCATCGATGCAGCGTTCCGGGCGGACAAAGCCGCCGCCGGGTTCGAAGTAGCCCCGGGCGCTGTCATCCAGCGGGGCGAACTGCGGGAAGCGCCGGCGGATCTCGGCGGCGTCCAGCTCCTGGTGCTCGATGCCATAGCGCCGGGCCAGCTCGATGCTGTTGTCGGTGAAGTCCCGGGCCTCTGCCGGGCGCTGTGGGTCGGTGCTGGCGGTCATCACCAGCACCCCGCATTGCTCGAACAACTGCACATCCAGCTCCGCCTCCAGTTCGCGCCAGATCTGCTGCGAGCGGATCGCCAGGGGTACGTAGGCCGCGCCTTCGCCCACCGCCTGGCGGGTGATGCGGGTGTCGCCGTGGCTGGAACCCAGGTCGTGGGGCGGGGCGAAGCGGTCGATGCCCGCCACCTTCACCCCGCGCTTGGCCAGTTGATAGAGAGTGGCGGCGCCCATGGCGCCCAGGCCTACGACTACAATATCGAAATCCGGTGTGTGCACGGCAAGATCCTTGGGATGGAAGGCTCAGCAGTTATTGATAGTGGCCAGGGTCATGGGCGCGATGATCCGGTGGAACGGCGCCACCGGCAGCATGTACAGGCGCCCCAGGCGGTTGTGCGGGTGGACCACGGTGGACAGCACCACCGGGCGCCGGCCCTCGGCGTCCAGCGGCTGGCGGTTGAGCGACAGGTGCACGTCCAAGTGCTTGTCGCGGTCCACCACCAGCACCTCGTCGGGGCTCTGGGAAATCAGGGTGAAGATACCCACCCGGTCGCCGGGCTGGTAATCCTCGTCGGGGCGCGACAGGTCGATGCGGGTCAGGCGCCCCAGGTCCTTGAGGCCGAACAGCTGCACCACGCGGTTGCGCAGGCCCATCAGGCGGTCGATCCAGGCCGGGGTCTGGCTCATCAGGCACAGCAGATGACGCATGGCGCTGCGCTCGGGGTCCTCGGCCAGGGTGCGGCGGCAGTCGATGAAGGTGGCACCGGGGGCCAGGGCCGCGATGCTGGAGTCATGGGGCAACGGGCAAGGGTGTACGGCAGACTTCATCGGTGCAGCTCCCTGAAAGTTGGCGGCCTTGGCTTCATGCCGATCAGTCACGCCAGAAGTCGCAAAAAATACCACTTCCTGAGGCGAGGAACAGCCTGTGGCAGCGACAGGGGCCGCGGGCCCCTCTGCTGTCTTCAGGATCGCTGCGTTTGCTGCATCGGTATGCCGCCCAAACCATTCGCGCCTGCGCCAGCGGCTGCAGGGAACGCAAAAAAGGCGCCCGAAGGCGCCAAGGATTCACCTCAACCGAGGGAGCCGGGTGAAGCCGTTCGCAGGAGTGTCGCGGTGGTAAGGCGCGACGTGAACGGAAAAAGGCGAGCGGTGCCCGCCAGCGGCGGGCAGCTTGAGTCATTTGCCCAGCTTGATCCTTGTCCAGCCGCGGTTCATCACGCGCTGGATGGCGATCGGCTGGTCCGGTACTGCGTAGAGGGTGGCCAGTACGGCCTGGGGCGGGTAGGACGCCGGGTCGTTGCGGATCGCTTCGTCCACCAGCGGCGTGGCCGCCGCGTTGGCGTTGCTGTAGCCCAGGCTGTTGGTGACCTCGGCGATGATGTCCGCGCGCATCAGGAAATTCATGAACAGGTAGGCGTTGTCGACGTTGGTGGCGTCCTTGGGGATGGCCATCATGTCGTAGAAGCTGCCGGCGCCTTCCTTGGGAATGCTGAACGCGACCTTCTCCTTGTTGCCGGCCTCTTCGGCGCGGGAACGGGCCTGCAGCACGTCGCCGGAGTAACCCACGGCCACGCAGATGTTGCCGTTGGCCAGGTCCGAGATGTACTTGGAGGAGTGGAAGTAGGTCACTGAAGGACGGATCTTCATGAACAGGGCTTCGGCTTCGAGGATCTGTGCCTTGTCCTTGCTGGTTACCGGGTAGCCCAGATAGTGCAGGGCGGCGGGGAGCATCTCGGTGGGCGAGTCGAGGAAGCTGATGCCGCAGGCCTTGAGCTTCTCGCCGTTCTCCGGCTTGAACAGCAGGTCCCAGGAGTTGGTCGGGGCATCGCTGCCCAGGGCCGCCTTGACCTTGTCCGGGTTGTAGCCGATGCCGATCGAACCCCACATGTAGGGGAAGGCATGGGCGTTGTCCGGGTCGCTGGCGGAGGCGTTTTTCAGCAGCACCGGGTTGAGGTTCTTCCAGTTGGGCAAGCGGGACTTGTCCAGTTCCTGGTAGACCCCGGCCTTGATCTGCTTGGCCAGGAAGCTGTTGGACGGCACCACGATGTCGTAGCCGGACTTGCCGGTGAGCAGGCGCGCTTCCAGGGTTTCGTTGCTGTCGAAGACGTCGTAGGTGACGTGGATGCCGGTCTCGGCCTCGAACTTCTTCAGGGTGTCCGGGGCGATGTAGTCCGACCAGTTGTAGACGCGCAGCACTTTGTCGTTGGCTTGAGCGCCGGTAACCATTGCGCCCATCAAGGACAGTGAGAGCAGAGTCCTGCCAAGCATTTTCATCACTACAACTCCATTTCTTATTGTGCAGATTGCTGCGTGTGTAACTCGGGGGTTCGGGGTGAGCCTTTTTCGCCAGCAAGCTGGCTCCTACAGGTGTGGGTTATCCGTAGGAGCCAGCTTGCTGGCGAAGAGACGATGGCTAGGCCGTCACCGGTGCTCGTACCACAGGTTTTTTTGCCGCCGGTGGCTGCCAGGATTCGTTGGCGGTGTATTCCATGGCCTCCTGGATCGCCCGCTTGCGGGCGGCTTCGGCGCGACGGCCGAAGTACCAGACCAGGAAGGTCACCAGGGACACCGCCAGCAGGATCAGGCTGGCCACGGCGTTGATCTCCGGTTTGACCCCCAGGCGCACCGCCGAGAACACTTCCATCGGCAAGGTGGTGGAGCCCGGGCCGGAAACGAAGCTGGCCAGCACCAGGTCATCCAGGGACAGGGCAAAGGACATCATGCCGCCGGCCGCCAGTGACGGCGCGATCATCGGGATGGTGATCAGGAAGAACACCTTGAACGGTCGCGCTCCCAGGTCCATGGCCGCTTCTTCGATGGACAGGTCCAGCTCCCGCAGGCGCGCGGAGACTACCACGGCTACATAGGCTGCGCAGAATGTGGTGTGGGCGATCCAGATGGTGACGATGCCGCGCTCCATGGGCCAGCCGATCAATTGCGCCATGGCCACGAACAGCAGCAGCAAGGACAGGCCGGTGATCACTTCCGGCATCACCAGCGGCGCGGTGACCAGGCCGCCGAACAGGGTGCGGCCCTTGAAACGGGTGACCCGGGTCAGCACGAAGGCCGCCAGGGTGCCCAGGGCCACCGCGGCAATGGCGGTGTAGCAGGCGATCTCCAGGGAGCGCATTACCGAGCCCATCAGTTGCTGGTTGTCCAGCAGGCCGACGTACCACTTGATCGACCAGCCGCCCCACACCGTCACCAGCTTGGAGGCGTTGAACGAGTAGATCACCAGGATCAGCATCGGCAGGTAGATGAACAGCAGGCCCAGCACCAGCATCAGTTTGGAAAATTCGAAGCGTTTCATGCCCGTGCCTCCATCTCTTTGGCCTGGCTGCGGTTGAACAGCAAGATCGGGATAATCAGGATCGCCAGCATCACCACCGCCAGGGCGGAGGCCACCGGCCAGTCACGGTTGTTGAAGAATTCCTGCCACAGCACGCGGCCGATCATCAGGGTTTCCGGGCCGCCCAGCAGTTCCGGAATCACGAACTCACCCACCACCGGGATGAACACCAGCATGCAGCCGGCAATGATGCCGTTCTTGGCCAGGGGCACGGTGATTTTCCAGAAGTTGTTGAAGTTGCTCGAACCCAGGTCCGACGCGGCTTCCAGCAGGCTCTGGTCATGCTTGACCAGGTTGGCGTACAGCGGCAGCACCATGAACGGCAGGTAGGCGTAGACCACGCCTATATAGACGGCGGTGTTGGTGTTGAGGATTTCCAGGGGCTGGCTGATCAGCCCGGTCCACATCAGGAAGCTGTTGAGCAGGCCGTTGTTGCTGAGGATGCCCATCCAGGCGTAGACGCGGATCAGGATCGCGGTCCAGGTCGGCATCATGATCAGCAGCAGCAAGACGTTCTGCGCCTCCTTGCTGGCCTTGGAGATGGCATAGGCCATGGGGAAACCCACCACCAGGCACATCAGGGTGCTCAGCAGGGCTACCTTCAGCGAACCCAGGTAGGCCGAGAAATACAGCTCGTCGCCGGCCAGCATGGCGTAGTTGCCGAGGTTCAGCAGCAGCTGGAATTTCTGTTCGGCGTAGCTGTAGATCTCCGAGTAGGGCGGAATCGCCAGGGCCGCTTCCGAGAAGCTGATCTTCATCACCAGGAAGAACGGCAGCATGAAGAACAGGAACAGCCAGAGGAAAGGAATGCCGATCACCAGCTTGCGACCGCTGGGCAGCATACGGAACAGCTTCTGATTGAAAGTGCTCATGGTCGATGTACTCATGCTCGCAGTACCACGCCGCTGTCGTCTTCCCACCAGACGTAGACTTCGTCATCCCAGGTCGGCCGCGAGCCACGGCGCTCGGCGTTGGCCATGAACGACTGGACGATCTTGCCGCCAGGCAGCTCGACGTAGAACACCGAGTGACCGCCCAGGTAGGCGATGTCATGCACCTTGCCCTTGGACCAGTTGTAGCGGGCGTCGGGCTTGAGGGTGGTGACCAGCATCTTTTCCGGGCGGATGGCGTAGGTCACCGACTTGTCCTGCACCGAGGTGCTGACCCCGTGGCCGACGTAGATCTGCTGCGCAAGGTCCGCGCAGTCGATGATGGCGTAGCCTTCCAGGTCTTCGGTAACGGTGCCGTCGAAGGCGTTGACGTTGCCGATGAATTCGCACACCAGGCGGCTCACCGGCGCTTCGTAGATGTCCACCGGGCTGCCGGTCTGGGCGATCCAGCCCAGGTGCATGATGGCGATGCGCTGGGCCATGGTCATGGCCTCTTCCTGGTCGTGGGTCACCATCACGCAGGTCACGCCCACGCGCTCGATGATCTCCACCAGTTCCAGTTGCATCTGCGAGCGCAGCTTCTTGTCCAGGGCGCCCATGGGTTCGTCCAGCAAGAGCAGCTTGGGGCGCTTGGCCAGGGAGCGGGCCAGGGCCACGCGCTGGCGCTGGCCACCGGAGAGCTGGTGCGGCTTGCGCTTGGCGTACTGGGTCATGTGCACCAGCTTGAGCATTTCCTCGACCCGGGCGTCGATCTCGCTGGCCGGCAGGCGGTCCTGCTTGAGGCCGAAGGCGATGTTCTGGGCCACGGTCATGTGGGGGAACAGGGCGTAGGACTGGAACATCATGTTGATCGGCCGCTCGTAGGGCGGCATGTCGGTGATGTCCACGCCATCCAGCAGGATGCGGCCTTCGGTGGGGCGTTCGAAGCCGGCGAGCATGCGCAGCAGGGTGGATTTGCCGGAGCCGGAACCGCCCAGCAGGGCAAAGATCTCGCCTTGGTGGATCTCCAGGGACACATCGTCCACGGCCACGGTTTCATCGAACTTCTTGGTCACGCGGTCGATCTTGACCAGGACCTTCTGCGGGCTCGGAGTGCCTTCGAGGGCCTTGCGGTAAGTGCTGGAGGCGTTTGCCATGTGAAACTCCCAACAGGTGTCAGCAGCCCGATCAATTCGGCCGGGCCTAAAGGTTGATTGCCAGCCCGCAGTGAGTGCGGGCTGATTCGGCGCTGCCTCCCTGGCGGCCTGACGCTATTTGTTGTTGTGGTCTTGCCGTGTGTTGCTCACGCTGGACGACGGGCGCGCACAGGCGCGCTCGCCGCGGGGCAGGGCGTGATGAATCGTCTGGGTTGTGGCCGCGGCCGGTGGTTCAGCGCCGTTGTGCGGCCCGTTGCCGGCAGGCGTCGCCAAAGGCCTGGAAGATCCGCAGGTAGGCCGGGTTCGACAGCACCTGCCATTCCGGGTGCCACTGCACGCCGAAGGCGAAGGCCTTGCTGTGTTCCACCGACACCGCCTCGATCAGGCCGTCCGGGGCCACGGCCTCGACCCGCAGGCCGGGGGCCAGGCGGTCGACGCCCTGGCTGTGGATCGAGTTGACCTGGATTTCGCCGGTAAGGCCCATGGCCTCGAACACACCGCCGGGCTGGATCGCCACCGGGTGCGCCGGGGCGTACTGCACTTCGATGCGCGGATCGTCGGCTTCGCGGTGGTCCATGTAGCCCGGCAGTTCATGCACCTTCTGGTGCAGGCTGCCGCCGAAGGCCACGTTCATTTCCTGGAAACCGCGGCAGATGCCGAGCACCGGCACGCCGGCGGCAATCGCCGCACGCAGTAGGGGCAGGGTGGTGGCATCACGCTGCGGGTCGTGGGCGGTGCCCGGCTCGCTGGGAGTGCCTTGGTAATGGAAGGGTTCGACATTGGATGGCGAGCCGGTAAACAGCAGCCCATCCACTTGCCGCAGCAGATCGTCGATGTCGATCAGATCCGCCAGGGAAGGAATGATCAGGGGCAGGCCCTCGGCCGCGACGCTGACAGCACGCAAGTACTTGTCGCCGCTGACGTGGTAGGGGTGCAGGCCGATCTCTTTGACGCACGCAGTAACGCCGATCAATGGCTTGAATGCCATTTTTATCACCTCGAAATTCACGCTGGAACGAGTTTTTCCAGAGCTTATCCTCGTTGATTTTAATTAACAACTTTCATGTAAAAAATTCTAAACATTATCTGCTTGAAACCCGCAGGCGGCGCGGATTGCGCGGCGTACCGGCCTTTAGTGAGGCAAAATAATTGACGAATGGTGGCTGTTGTTCGCTATTGACTCCGGTTTTTCTTTCGGGTTGACTGCTGGCGTGTCACAGCAGTGAACATAATAATTAACACAATAGGTGCATCATGTCGGTCCCCCCGCGTGCCATTCAACTCAATGAAGCCAATGCCTTCCTGAAAAAACACCCCGAGGTTCTCTACGTCGATCTGCTGATTGCAGACATGAACGGTGTGGTGCGTGGCAAGCGCATCGAGCGCACCGCGCTGCACAAGGTCTACGAGAAGGGCATCAACCTGCCGGCCTCGCTGTTTGCCCTGGATATCAACGGCTCCACGGTGGAAAGCACCGGCCTGGGCCTGGACATCGGCGATGCCGACCGCATCTGCTACCCGATCCCCGGCACCCTGAGCGTCGAGCCCTGGCAGAAGCGCCCCACCGCGCAACTGCTGATGACCATGCACGAGATCGAAGGCCAGCCGTTCTTCGCCGACCCCCGCGAAGTGCTGCGCCAGGTGGTGAGCAAGTTCGATGAGATGGGCCTGACCATCTGCGCGGCCTTTGAACTGGAGTTCTACCTGATCGACCAGGACAACGTGAACGGCCGTCCGCAGTCGCCCCGTTCGCCGATCTCCGGCAAGCGTCCGCATTCCACCCAGGTCTACCTGATCGACGACCTCGACGAGTACGTCGACTGCCTGCAAGACATCCTCGAAGGCGCGAAAGAGCAGGGCATTCCGGCCGACGCCATCGTCAAAGAAAGCGCCCCGGCGCAGTTCGAAGTCAACCTGCACCACGTCAGCGACCCGATCAAGGCCTGTGACTACGCAGTACTGCTCAAGCGCCTGGTAAAGAACATCGCCTACGACCATGAAATGGACACCACCTTCATGGCCAAGCCTTATCCGGGCCAGGCGGGCAACGGCCTGCATGTGCACATCTCGATCCTCGACAAACAGGGCAACAACATCTTCGCCAGCGAAGACCCAGAGACCAACGAAGCCCTGCGCCATGCCATCGGCGGCGTGCTCGACACCCTGCCGCAGCAGATGGCCTTCCTGTGCCCCAACGTCAACTCCTATCGCCGTTTCGGTGCGCAGTTCTACGTGCCGAACTCGCCGACCTGGGGCATCGACAACCGCACCGTGGCCGTGCGCGTACCCACCGGTTCTGCCGATGCGGTGCGCATCGAGCACCGGGTGGCTGGCGCCGACGCCAACCCTTACCTGCTGATGGCTTCGGTGCTGGCGGGCATTCACCACGGCCTGACCAACAAGATCGACCCGGGCGCGCCGGTTGAAGGCAACTCCTACGAGCAGAACGAACAAAGCCTGCCCACCAACCTACGGGACGCCCTGCGCGTACTGGACGACAGCGAAGTGATGGCCAAGTACATCGACCCGATGTACATCGACGTGTTCGTGGCCTGTAAGGAAAGCGAGCTGGCGGAGTTCGAAAACTCCATCTCCGACCTGGAATACAACTGGTACCTGCACACGGTCTGATGACCGTGTCACTGCCTGCGTTGAGTATTTGCCATGACTAAATCCCGCAGCGACTGGGAGCAGCACTTCCAGTCCCTCAGCCTCGAAGGCCGTGCCTTTATCGACGGCCAGTACTGCGCCGCCGCCAGCGGTGCCACCTTTGAATGCCTGAGCCCGGTGGACGGACGCTTTTTGGCCAACGTTGCCAGCACCGATCAGGCCGATGCCGATCGTGCGGTGGCGGTGGCGCGCCAGGCGTTCAACAGTGGCGTCTGGTCGGGCAAGGCCCCGGCCGAGCGCAAGCGCATCCTGATTCGCTTTGCCGAACTGATCCTTGAGCACCAGGAAGAACTGGCGCTCCTGGAAACCCTGGACATGGGCAAGCCGATTGGCGACTCCATGGCTATCGACATTCCGGCCACGGCCAACGCCATCCGCTGGAACGCCGAAGCCATCGACAAGCTCTACGACGAAGTGGCGGCCACCCCTCACGACCAGCTGGGCCTGGTGACCCGGGAACCGGCGGGCGTGGTAGCGGCCATCGTGCCGTGGAATTTCCCGCTGATCATGGCCAGCTGGAAATTCGCCCCGGCCCTGGCGGCGGGCAACTCGTTCATTCTCAAACCGTCGGAAAAGTCGCCGCTGACCGCGATCCGCATTGCCCAGCTGGCCCTGGACGCCGGCATCCCCAAAGGCGTGTTCAACGTCCTGCCGGGCTACGGCCACACCGTCGGCAAGGCCCTGGCCCTGCACATGGATGTGGACGTGCTGGCCTTCACCGGCTCCACCGCCGTGGGCAAGCAACTGCTGGTGTATGCCGGCGAGAGCAACATGAAGCGGGTGTGGCTGGAAGCCGGTGGCAAGAGCCCCAACGTGGTGTTTGCCGATGCCCCAGACCTGCGCGCAGCGGCTGAAGCGGCTGCTGCGGCCATCGCCTTCAACCAGGGCGAAGTCTGCACCGCCGGCTCGCGCCTGCTGGTGCAGCGCTCGATCCGCGAGCAGTTCATCCCGCTGCTGGTGGAGGCCCTCAAGGGTTGGAAGCCGGGCCATGCCCTCGATCCCGAAACCCGGGTCGGCGCGGTAGTGGACCAGCGTCAACTGGAGAACGTGCTGCGCTACATCGAGATCGGCAAGGAGCAGGGCGGGCAACTGCTGGCCGGCGGTGTCCGCACCCTGGAAAGCACTGGCGGCCTGTATGTCGAGCCGACGATCTTCGACGGCGTGACCAACGCTATGACCATCGCCCGGGAAGAAATCTTCGGCCCGGTGCTGTCGGTCATCAGTTTCGATACCGAAGAAGAAGCGCTGCAGATCGCCAACGACAGCATCTTCGGCCTGGCGGCCGGGGTCTGGACCGCCAACCTCAGTCGCGCCCACCGTTTTGCCCGCGGCCTGCGGGCCGGCAGTGTGTGGGTCAACCAGTACGACGGCGGCGACATGACCGCGCCGTTCGGCGGCTTCAAACAGTCCGGCAATGGCCGCGACAAGTCGTTGCACGCCTTCGACAAATACACCGAGCTCAAAGCGACCTGGATCAAGCTCTAACTCTTATAACAACAGCGGCGGCGGGCCTGGGCCCGTACCCGCTGGGGAATTTCTCATGCAAACCTACGTGAACAGCTACTACGCGGCGACCCGCAATCAGACCACCGACTACCCGCAACTCGACGAGTTGGTGGAGTGCGACGTCTGCGTGATCGGCGCCGGCTACACCGGCCTGTCCTCGGCCTTGTTCCTGGCGGAAGCGGGCTATAGCGTCACCGTGCTGGAAGCGGCCAAGGTCGGCTTCGGCGCCAGCGGGCGCAACGGCGGGCAACTGGTCAACTCCTACAGCCGCGACGTGGACGTGATCGAAGAACGCTACGGCGAAAAAAGCGCCGAAGTGCTCGGCAGCATGATCTTCGAAGGCGCCGACATCATTCGCCAGCGCATCCAGCATTACGACATCCAGTGCGACTACCGCCCCGGTGGCATCTTCGCCGCCCTGAACAACAAGCAGCTCAAGGGCCTGGCGGAACAGAAACGCAACTGGGAGCGCCTGGGCAATAACAACCTGAAGATGCTCGACAAGGCGCAGATCGACCGCGAAGTCGGCACCAAGAACTACATCGGCGGCCTGCTGGACATGCAGGGCGGCCACATCCACCCGCTGAACCTGGCCCTGGGCGAAGCCAGCGCCATCATCGGCCTGGGGGGCAAGATCTTCGAACAATCGGCGGCGGTGGAAATCACCTACGGCGAACCCAACGTGGTGCGTACCGCCAAAGGCGTGGTGCGGGCCAAGTACCTGCTGATCGCCGGCAACGCCTACCTGCAGCAAGACCTCGACCCCCGCGTGACCCGCAAGAGCATGCCCTGCGGTTCGCAGATCGTGGTTACCGAGCAGTTGCCGGAACAACTGGCCCGCAGCCTGATCGCCAACAACTACTGTGTGGAAGACTGCAACTACCTGCTGGACTACTTCCGCCTGACCGGCGACAACCGCCTGCTGTACGGCGGCGGCGTGGTCTACGGCGCCCGGGAGCCGGACGACATCGAGCAACTGATCCGGCCGAAGATCCTCAAGACCTTCCCCCAGCTCAAGGACGTGAAGATCGACTACCGCTGGACCGGCAATTTCCTGCTGACCATGTCGCGCATGCCGCAATTCGGCCGTATCGAAAAGAACGCCTACTACATGCAGGGCTACAGCGGCCACGGCGTCACCTGTTCGCACCTGGCGGGCAAGCTGATTGCCGAAATGATCCGCGGCGACGCCGAACGCTTCAACGCCTTCGCCTCCCTGCCGCACATGCCGATGATCGGCGGGCGCACCTTCCAGGCCCCGTTGACCGCCATGGGCGCCGCGTACTACGCCCTGCGCGACCGCTTCGGCATCTGACGCCACCTCGCTCCTACAGCCTCCCACTCCTGTAGGAGCGAGCTTGCTCGCGAAGCTCCGGCCCTTGACCCGCCCCGGAAAAAGCCTCGCAAAGCCCCGGAAAACCGACACCCCATCACCCAGCCTTCACGCCCATCGCCAGTCTTTACAGCTTGCCTGTCAAACATGTTTAAATAGCCGCCTTTTCAGGCTCCAGGGCAGCCAAATCGCGACGTTCGCGACCCAACCGCCGCAAAAATACCCTTAAGTACTTCTCACATAAGGCTGTTATGGACACGGGCACCCGACTCAAACTCGTTCGCGAAAGCTACAAACTCTCCCAGCGCGAGCTGGCCCGTCGTAGCGGCGTCACCAATGCCACCATCTCCCTGATCGAACAGAACCGCGTCAGCCCCTCCGTCAGCTCCCTGAAAAAGCTGCTGGAAGGCATCCCCATGTCCCTGGCCGACTTCTTCACCTTCGACCAACCGCCCCGTGAGCACCAATACGTGTTCCGCGCCAACGAACAGCCGGACCTGGGCCGCGACGGCCTGCGCCTGTTGATGATCGGCGCCCCGGTGGCCAACCGGCAGATGCGCTTTCTGCGCGAGCAATACGCCCCCGGCGCCAGCTCCGGCGAAGAAGCCATCGTGCATGCCGAAGGCGAGGAGTGCGGCCTGGTGACCCGCGGCACCGTGGAGTTGACCGTGGACGGGCAAGTCAGCGTGCTCAACCCGGGGGATGGCTATTACTTCCCCACCACCTTGCCCCATAGCTTTCGCAACATTGGCCAGGATGAGGCGGAAATCATCAGCGCCAACACCCCGGCGAACTTCTAATGCGAGGATTTCGGCTCGATGTTCATCATTGATCGAATAGAGCGAATGCGCGCGACGTTTGCAATAATGGGGACCACTGCGGCGCGATGGCATAACGAGTGCTCGTGCCAACATCCGGCATGCGGGTTTGGAGGAATTAATGCGTGACATCATTGACGGCTTTCTGCGCTTTCAGCGCGAGGTCTATCCGCAACGCGTCGAGCTTTTCAAGCAGCTCGCGACAGAACAAAACCCGAAGGCGTTGTTCGTTACGTGCTCGGACAGTCGTGTTGTGCCCGAGCTTCTGACGCAGCGCGAACCGGGCGAACTATTCGTAATTCGCAACGCGGGCAACATTGTGCCGTCGTATGGCCCTGAGCCGGGCGGCGTTTCCGCCACCGTCGAATATGCAGTCGCCGTGCTCGGTGTACAGGACATTGTCATCTGCGGCCACTCGGATTGCGGAGCGATGGGCGCGATTTCGCGCTGTACGTGCCTGGATCATCTTCCGGCGGTTGCCAACTGGCTACGCCACGCAGATGCGGCGAAAGCGATTAACGCGGCGCATGAGTTCGACACGCCTCGCGCGAAGCTCGACGGCCTCGTGCGCGAAAATGTGATCGCACAGCTGGCGAATCTGCGTACGCATCCATCGGTGGCACTCGCGCTCGAGCAGGGGCGCATGAATTTGCACGGTTGGGTCTATGACATCGAGGCGGGCTGCATCGATGCGCTGGATGGCGCGACACGACATTTCGTGCCACTTGCCGACTCGCCGAGCACTGTTGCGATTGCTGCGCGAAACGGCAGACAGATGTAAGGGCGACAAACACGTCAAGGTGACGAGGCTGTTTGCCGAATGCGTTCGCCTCAACGAGTAAGGTCCGCGACGTGGCCTGGCCGCTGTTGCCCTCCTCAGCGCTGGATCGGGTCGCCATGCACCCTTATCTGGCCGTCATACCCACAGCTGATCCAGCGACCGGCGCGGGCGGGGAGCACATCGGTTGCAAAGTTGTCGTGTGACCCGATGATCGCCCCCTGGTGTGATGCCAGATTCCACCGGCTAACGTGTCCATCCTCGCCGCATGTCAGCAGCCCCTGTCGCGCCTCGAAGCGCACGCGCCGCACAGGCCCGTCATGGGCGGCAAGGCAATCCAGAAGCGCCAGCATCGGGTCGACGGCTAGCAGGTGCACGGTGCCGTCAAAATCACCCGCAGCCAAGATGACGCTGCCATCGGCGTCGATCCAGCTCGCCAGCGTCCTCAGGGGGCGGCCCAGATCGAGCACTTGTACGCAGTCCCGCTCCTCGGGTTGCCACAGCCTGACGGTTCCGTCCTCTGATGCGCTGGCGAAACCGCCGTTGCCCATAGGCGCGATCGCCCAGACCCAGCAGGCGTGGGCCTGACGCCTGTCCGTAGCACCTGTCGCCAGGTTCCAGACTGTCACGCGACCGTCAGCAGCCCCGGTTGCGAAGCGGCCAGCGCCTAACCTTGCCGAGGACAGGACGGCCGAATCCGATGTGCCGACCAACCTTGACTTGCCGGTCGCCAAGGACCAATGGCGGATCGTACGGTCCCGCGAGTGAGAAACAAGCTCGCCAGGCGCCACGTCCACCAGACCCAGAATGGACTGTGTATGTCCGTCAAGCTGGCCCAGGCACCGGCCCTCGCGATCCCACAGCCGAATGGTTGCGTCACGCCCGGCGCTTGCAAAGCCCCTGTCGCCAAGGTCGGCAAGCGCCCATACGTACCCGCGGTGGCCCGGCTGGAAGGGGCCGTCGACTTGCAAGGATTGCTGTGGCTCGTACATCAGGTCACTGCGCATGACGTACTTTTGGCCAGCGTCCACTAAGGCGCCGGCGTGCCAGAGTGTGTGGTCGAATACGATCAGGCTGCCCTTTCGCGGGCGCAGCCTGAGCGTGGAATCCCGGTTCGACATGGCTGCGGACCGTCCCTCGAAGAACACGGTCTCTCCGCCGCTGAATGCATCGTCGTTAAGATAAATCATGAAGGTCAGGCGTGACTGTTGGCGCTGGCGATGGTGTACACCATCCTGATGGGCGCGGAACTGGGTGCCGGGCCGGTAGCGGCAGAAGCGCAGCCGCTCATTGATGCCAGCCAGATGCCAGCCGTCCTCATCGATCACCGTCCCGAGCCTCGGCATCCGCCAGGCGCAGTGTTTCAAGCGTTCGAATAGCCGCCCGGCCAGAGCGGGGTCGTCTGCCACGATCCGGTCATTATCGCGGTAGGAGGACGGATAGTCAGACCCTGCGCTGGCGAACCCGCACTGCTCCGTGGCTTCTATCAACGCTTCGCACTCGCTGGCCGAAAGAAACTCGTGGACCAGGACACAACGCACCTTGTCACCCAGCGGTAGCTCGACCGAGGCCGACGGAGCAGTGGCCCCCGCCATCAGTTTTTCAGCGAAGGAATTCATCGTGATCTCCAAAATTGGTCTGATAACCAATATTTGGAAAGCTAGGGTGTGGCGGAGTCGATGTCAATGCTAAGCTGGTCGTGCAACCAATATTGGAAAGGTGACATGGCACGGCGCTCGAACACTGATGAAAGACGCGGCCAGATCGTGGCGGCACTCCAGGCCGTCATGGCCAAGGCCGGCTACGCAGGCGCAACCGTAGCGGCCATCGCCCGGCACGCGGAACTAGCGCCTGGCCTCGTGCATTACCACTTCAAGGACAAGCGCGAGATCTTGGTGGCACTGGTCGACTCACTGGCCGGCTACGCCCTTCAGCGCTACGAGTCCCGGGCCGCTGAGGCCCAGACGGCGGAGCAAAGGCTTCAGGCCTACATAGCAGCACACCTGGCCTACGGTTCGGACGCACAGCCCGATGCGGTGGCGGCCTGGGTGATGATCGGCGAGCAGTCGGCCCACGACCCCGATGTGCGCGAGGTCTATCAGGCTGTGCTAGCGGCGCAGATGAAGCTTCTCAAGGGCCTGCTCCGACAGCGGTTCGCTGAACGCGGACGCCGCGCCCGAGGGCTCGATGCGCTGGTGGCGGGCATTACCTGCTTTATCCAGGGGGCGTTCACGCTGTCCACCACGGCGCGGCCATTGCTGCCGACGGCCTTCGCCGCACCGACGTTGAGCGCCTGGGTCGAGCGTTACATTGATGGGGAGGAGGAGCGATGAGGGGAACACCTGAAGGGCGCAGCCTCTTCCCGGTCGGCGCGCACAGCGCCCCCGAGGTGCCTGACGGTGTGGATTTCGCCGCCTGGGCGCGCGTCTGGGCGGAGCTTGGCGTCGGATGCCCGGCGCGAGCAACCTATGAAGAGCTCCTTCGACGCTACCGCGAGCCCCATCGGGCATATCACAACTGCCAGCATTTGCAGGAATGTCTCCAGGTGCGCCGGCTCATCAACGCTGCTTGCCACGCCCCCGCTGAAGTCGACCTCGCACTCTGGTTTCATGACGCCATATATGACCCCCTTCGCAGCGACAACGAGCTGCGCAGTGCGCAATGGCTGGACGACGTGGCACGCGATAGCGGCCTGGGGGATGAAATCCGGCGCAGGCTTTACGGCCTGATCATGGTGACGCGACACGACGGCGCTTCTGCGTCGGCAGACGAGGCCGTGTTGGTGGACACGGATCTGGCGATTCTTGGGGCATCGGCCGCGCGGTTTGAGGAGTACGACCGCCAAGTCCGTCGCGAGTACCGATATGTGCCGCTGTTTGTCTACCGCCGAAAGCGGCGCCAGGTCCTGGAGGGCTTCCTGGCACGCGGACGCATCTATACGACCGGCCCATTCTTCGATGCATTCGAACAGCAAGCGCGCGCTAATCTTGTACGCGCCATCAACCGCCTTGACTGAGGAGCGCTCCCAGGTTGCCTTGGTGAGCGGCGGCAATCGGCCGATTGTGTTGAAAAAATCGACGTTGGTATGCTCACCCCCTCTCATCGACTTGTTTTGGATAGGTGCTCATGTTGACTGGCTTGAATCACCTTACGTTGGCGACTGCGAACCTTCCTCGCAGTATCGAATTTTATGTGGGGCTACTCGGTTTTAGGCTGGCTGCTCGCTGGGAAACGGGGGCCTATCTTACCCTTGGCTATCTCTGGCTTTGTTTGTCTTTCGATGAGAACTATGCATCGGAAAAACACCCTGATTACACTCACTATGCGTTTTCGGTGGGGCAGGACGATTTTGAAGGAGTAACTGTTTGCTTGCGGTTACGGAACGTTATCGAGTGGAAAACCAATTCGAGCGAGGGTGACTCGTTTTATTTCTCAGACCCCGACGGGCACCGACTGGAAGTGCATGTCGGCAGTCTGGCTTCGCGGCTTGAGCAATGTCGGCGCCATCCATACGCAGGTATGGAGTTCTTTGACTGACAGTTTTCGATCGATTTATTGAGCAAGTAGCTCTCCTACCGGGCTTGCGGCAAAATATACACATCGGCCAGCGGGAGCGTACGCAGCATGATGGGACAGTTATCGAGTGGGCAGGATCGACTGTTTTACTCGTTCAACCTTGAAGATCACATCCCAGCAAATCATCTTCTGCGCAGCATTGATCGGTGTCTCTATCTGGGCGACCTGCGCCATTATCTCACCGATTTCTATAGCCCGATTGGGCGCCCTTCAATTGATCCTGAACTGATGATTCGCATGCTGGTCGTGGGTTACTGCTATGGCATTCGCTCCGAGCGGCGGTTGTGCGAAGAGGCCCATTTGAACCTGGCGTATCGCTGGTTCTGCCGGTTGAGCCTTGAGGATGAAGTCCCCAATCACTCGACGTTTTCCAAGAATCGACACGGCCGTTTCCGGGACAGCGGTTTGTTTCGGTGGCTGTTTAATGAGGTGCTGCGTCGCTGCATGGACGCAGGTCTGGTCAAGGGCGAAGGCTTTGCAGTGGACGCCAGCATCATCAAGGCGGACGCGAGTCGGCAGCGTGGTGTACCAGGCGATGGAGAGGTCAACTGGAGCGATCCAACGCTCAGTACGCGTGCCGTACGTGAATACCTCGAAGCACTTGATGAAGAGGCGCTGGCTGAAGCACCTCCCAAGCGCTTATCGCTGACTGATCCTCTAGCCCGATGGACGGCTGCTCCGGGTGGCCCCGCCTTCTTTGCATACTCCACGAACTACATGATCGACACTGAGCATGGCGTGATCATGGATGTGGAACCAACACCTGCCAATCGAACGGCCGAGGTCGAAAGTACCAAGACGATGATTGATCGGGTCGAAGAACAATTCGACATTAAGCCAGATCGCCTCATCGGCGACACTGCTTACGGTACGGCGCCGATGCTGGCCTGGATGGTGGAGGAAAAAGACATCGAGCCGCATGTGCCGGTGTGGGACAAAACCGAGCGCAAGAACGACAGTTTTTCGAGCACCGATTTCCACTGGAATGAAGAGGCTGAGGAATACCGCTGCCCGGCCGGCAACCCATTGCGCAGCGAATGGCGAGCCTTCAAAAATGAGCGTTCACACGTCACCAAAGCCAACACCATCATCTTCCGATCCAGACAGACCGACTGCGCTACGTGTCCGATGAAAGCCAAGTGCTGCCCGAACACTGCGTTTCGCAAGATCGCCCGCAGCGTCCATGAAGCTGCTCGCGATGTGGCTCGGCGCATTGCAGCAACACCGGCGTATCAGCGCTCTCGCCACGAACGTAAAAAGGTCGAAATGTTGTTTGCCCACCTCAAGCGCATCCTGAAATTGGATCGCTTGCGACTACGTGGCATGAGTGGCGCGACGGATGAATTCACGCTGGCCGCTGCGGTGCAGAACCTGCGACGGCTGGCCAAATTTTCATCTCAAGGGCCACCAGTCACGGGATAGGTGCGCCTGCACCAAGCAAAAAACCTCAAAATAACCCAATAACAGAGCAGCAAAGGTCACCGAAGGTCCGAAAAACCACTCAATGTGGTGAGTAGGTTCTCCAGTGGTGGTCGAGCCTGAATTCAGGCGATCTGAAAATCCGACTTTTTCAACAGAATCGGCTAAAAGCAGCCGATCACAACGTACCGCTTTGCGGGGACTTTTTACTATTCTGTAGTCCTCCACTTAAGTGGAGGAAATAATCATGAGCGGATGAAGGGCGCTGTATTCGACAGCCATTTGCCTAGGGTATGGAAAAGTGCTTTCGACGGACGGGTTTGTTTGTCATTTTTCAAACTTGCGTGCTCGACTTCAATGTCACCGAGTGCTTTGCGGCCTGCAATGCTTGCATCAGCTTGGCCAGTGACTCTGTCGGGACTTGCCCTTGTCGGGTGATGCTATGAAATGCTGCGTTATACCTCAGCCGCTGCGGTGCAATTACACGCAACATGCCACGTGCTACCCAGATATCGGCGTAGTGGGTCGGTAGGTAGCCGATGCAGGTGCCGGAAGCAATCAGTGTGGCAATGGCTTCCATGGAGAAAGCGCTTACCGAGTTGCCGAAGCGCAATTTGTGCGGCCGGCGGCTTTCGAGCATGTAGCCACGGTCTACGTAATCTGCGGCACCGATCTCCTCGTCCGTAAAATGCTCGTCGGGACGTGCAAAGAAAGGATGACCACGCCCGCAATACAGGTTTTGTTCTTCCTCGAACAACGCTTGGTAATGCAGGCCTGAGAGCTGGTGGTTAAAACAACCGATGGCGAGGTGCAGACGCCCTTCGAGCACAGCTTGCTCAAGCTCGTCAGCACGCATTACTTGCAGGTCGATGCGGGTACTGGGCGAAACCAGGCGAAAGGAAGCGAGGGCCTGCGGCAGCGGTGCCTGGTCGAGTGAAAGCAGGTTATCGACGCTGCCTATCTGCAAGAACTCTGGATACTTTTCGTTAAGCATGACTACCCGCCGATGAAAGCGGTCGATATCAGCATACAGTTCCTGCGCCGCCGCATAAGTTTGGGCGCCTTGTTCGGAAAGTTGAAAGCCGCTCTTGCCACGACGGCAGAGGGAGTAGCCGAGGCGAATTTCCAGATCTCGCACCAATGTGCTCAAGCGAGGCAGGCTGGTATTTAAGCGTACCTGCGCGGCAGTGAAGCCTCCAGCCTCGACGATGGTGCAAAAGATGCGCAGTTTGCGCAGATCCACGTCTGAGAGATTAGTGAGCATCAAAACCTCCGATGCAGAGACACAAACGCTATAGGGACAGCCCTTATACCAGCAAATTTACCTTGCGAATCAATGCGATTGAACCGCACCGAAAGAGGCCGTTTTTTAGTTGCGATTTCGAGTAAGTCAGGTTCCGTACTGCAGGATTTACCAGCCATTTTTTTCTTCCGATACTCGCGGTGCTGCTGGTCGGCAGTGTTGCGGCGAGGGGAGCCACTGCCGCGGCCCACACAAGCAAAACTTCACCCAGAACAAAAATAACGATTACGGAGTGCGGTATGGCAACTCAACGAAGTAGCGGATCGAGCAGGCCCGCCATTGAAGCTCGCTCAATCGATTATGTGCCTCGTGCAGAGCGGCACGGTAAGGTCTGGCACCAAGGCCCGTTCTGGTTTACCGGCAACTTTGTGTTTCTCACCATGATGGTCGGTTTTGTTGGGCCAAGCATGGGGCTCAGCATAATGTGGAGTGTACTGGCGATTGCAATAGGTGCTGGCTTTGGCACCGTGTTCATGGCCTTGCACGCCAACCAGGGCCCGAAGATGGGCTTGCCGCAGATGATTCAGTCTCGTGCGCAATTCGGTAGCCGGGGTGCCATTGTGCCGTTTGCGGCGACCATCTTTGTTTACATCGGTTTTATAGTATTCGGCGTCATTTTGGTCACTCAGGCCATACAGCTGGTTCTGCCGGGCTCGACGTGGTTTTGGTACCCCACGTTAATTGCGATCAGCATCGTGATTGCACTGGTGGGATATGACCTGCTGCACTTTGTGCAACGTTGGCTCACGTATCTGCTAATTGCCGTGTTTGGCATCGTGACATTGATGGCTGTTACTGCACTGCCAGCGGCAGCTCCAATACCGGTGAGCTCGGGTTGGAACACCACTGCGTTTCTCGTGCAGTTGTCACTTGCTGCGGGGTACAACATCAGCTATTCGGTGTATGTCTCCGATTATTCGCGCTACCTGCCTCAAGACTCGTCCAGCCCCAGGCTGATCTTCTGGACGTACTTGGGCGCGACTGCTTCGGCGATATGGCTGATGTCGCTGGGGGCGGTGTTGTCCAGCTATATACCGGGCGCCGATGGCATCGTTTCGCTGGTGCAAACCGGTAATTATTTCTTCCCTGGCTTTGGCATATTCGTCGCGTTAGTGGGGGCCGTCGCGCAGTTGTCGGTCACCGGCATAAATAGCTATGGCGCCATGCTAACTGGAATCAGCGCGGTGGACGGCTTCCGGCCAGTACGCCCCGGTGTCCGCGTGAGAGTGATCGGCCTGAGTGTAGTGGGCCTGCTGTCACTGGTGATCGCTTTGGCGCTACCGGATGCCTATATGGCCAGCTTCAATGGCTTTGTACTGCTCATGCTGTACTTCCTCATCCCATGGACGGCGGTCAATCTCGTCGACTTTTATGCGATTCGCAAAGGCGAATACGCCATCGCCGAAATATTCAATCCGCACGGCGTATATGGCCGCTGGGCCTGGCGGGGTGTACTGGCCTATCTGGTTGGTTTTGTTGCAATGGTGCCGTTCTTCTCTCTTCCGTTTTTCGTTGGCCCGGTAGCTGCGGCACTGGGCGGTGCGGATATCGCATTCATCCCCGGCTTGTTGATTTCCGGCGGCCTGTATTTCGGGTTGGCGCGCAACCTCGAACGCTCATCGGAGATCGCAGCGCAACGCCAAAGTCAGCTCGTGCTTGAAGGTATTGCCGGCTGAACACTCACCGATAAACGACCATCAGAAAAAGGTTTTTAGATGATCAGCAAATGCGAAAAAACAGTCGCTATTGTGCAAATGCCTGCGGCTCTTCTTGATCGAGCCGAATCGATGCGCCTGGCAGCCGAACATATCAAGAGTGCTGCGCTCAAGGAGGCGCAACTCGTGGTATTCCCGGAAACGTGGTTGAGCTGTTACCCCGCATGGATATTTGGAATGGCGGGCTGGGACGATGCGCAAGCCAAGTTCTGGTACGCCAAGCTACTGGCGGACAGCCCGGTTATTGGCCAGCCTGACGACATGGACGATGACCTTGCGGTGCTTCGCGAGGCTGCGCGTGTTAACGCAGTCACCGTGGTGATGGGTATGAACGAGCGCTCTCGGCGCCACGGCGGCTCGCTCTACAACTCTCTAGTCACTATTGGCCCGGAGGGGACCATTTTAAATGTGCACCGCAAACTGACGCCCACCCATACCGAACGCACGGTATGGGCCAACGGTGATGCCGCAGGTCTACGGGTGGTCGATACCGCGGTTGGTCGCGTGGGAGGGCTGGTGTGCTGGGAGCACTGGCACCCGCTGGCGCGCCAGGCCCTGCATGCACAAGACGAACAGATTCATGTGGCGGCATGGCCGGACATGACGGAAATGCACCATGTTGCTGCCCGTTCCTATGCGTTCGAAGGGCGCTGTTTTGTGCTTTGCGCTGGCCAGTACCTGAACGTTGCTGATGTGCCAGCCGAGTTACTGACGGCTTACCGCCTTGGGGTTGGCGGCAACGGACTGGAGGAGCGTTTACTGTTCAATGGTGGATCTGGTGTGATCGCTCCAGATGGTTCCTGGGTGACGGCACCGCTCTTTGGGGAACCTGGAATTGTCCTGGCAACCATCGACCTTGCGCAGATCGATGCCCAGCACCATGACCTCGATGTGGCAGGTCATTACTTGCGCCCGGATGTCTTCGAGCTCTTGATTGATCGACGCGTACGTACCGGTTTAACGCTGCGCGACGACTGAGTATCTCCTCAACCCTATATTCCGGGTGGCCGTGCATAGGCCGGCCCGGAATCATTAAGGCTAACTCATGGTTCATGTACTTTTGGCTACAGCGCTCTTATCCATCATGTTGGGTGCACTCTCCGGCTTTGCCGTTCTGGCTTCCGTCGACTACCCAGCCAAGCTCCGTGCCCTAGGTGTGGTCAACCCGATGCGCGTGCGGCAGGCGCATCTGGACTGGATCATCATGGGGACGGTGATGGCGGTCACCGCGCTTGCCAATCCTCAGCTTCCCGACTGGGTCGTTGCGTTGGTGATGTTTGGTGGCGTGGTCAATCCGCTAACGTTTGTGCCCATGGCGTTCTCCACTACGGTGGAGACCACCAAGGCATTTCAATGGGTGTCTTTTGTGTCGTTTGTTTCGTTGAGTGTGGGACTGATCGCGGCGGCGGCTTATTTTATCTTTGGTTGAGTCATCAACATCGATAGCCGGCTAGACCTGTTCTACCGCCTCCTGCTTTTGACCAAAGCAACGGGCCGCTCAGGCACGAAAAGCGCGGCACTCTCCTTTGGGGAGTCCTCGCGCTTGATGGTCGAACGCCAAGCAAAGGGCGCACTTACAGGTGGAAATCCCCCGCAGCCTCCGGCTGGTAAAGCACTTTCCTGATTTCAATCCGGCGGGTGCGATCAGAGATTCGCCAGTCGATGGTGTCCCCCTCCTGATAGCCAAGGATGGCGGCGCCTATATCGGAATACACCGAATGCTTCCCTGCGGTGCTGTCCGCGTCTTCAGGGTAGACCAAGGCCACTTCGATCTCTTCGTCGTCCAGTTGCAGCAAGGCCCTGGAGTTCATCGTGATGACGTTGCGCGCCACCTGCTGCGGCTTGACGACAATGGCTCGCTCAAGCTCATGTTCGAGTTCAACAATCGTCGGGCCTTGCTCGAACACGATCAGGCTCTCGAGCCTGGCCTTGTCGATTTCAGTGATGTAGATCTCAGTGGAGTCGACAACGGTACCTTCGCGCAAGAACTGGAGATAGCGCTCGGCCGTCATGGAAAATGATTTCAATGTCGGCGTTTCGCTTTCAAGCACAAAGCCGCTGCGCTGAAAGGCTTTCAGCGAGCGCGTGTTGTCCGGGTGGATCTTGGCGATGAGCTTCTCGGCCCGCATGTCGAGGAAGGCCAGTTTCATGCCTTCGCGAATGGTGCGTGCGCCCAGGTTCCGGCCCCATTTGTCGCTGTCTCCGATGACCAGGACTATCTCGCAATTGGAGCCGGTCTTGACCAGACGGACAAAGCCCACCGGAGCGTCATGCCGGTCATAGGCCATGAAGAACCGGCCGTCCCGGTTGAATAGATGGGTCAGGATCGGCAATTGAGTCCGATCGATGACTTGCTCGATGGAGCGGGAGACGTGACGCGAATCGCTCAAATAGCAGGTAACGCGCTCATCCTCCAACCAATCCATCAATGTCAGCGCGTGCGCCCGAGTAATTTCAGGGCACAGTGTAATGAAAGGCTTGTTCATCTTGACCACACTTGTCTGTAAAGAATGGAAGCCTTTCATGGCTATGGTCATGACGGTTCTTCGGCAACCGCGCATTTTAAGATATACCGCGAGGAATGGCGAACATCCCGGCGTGTTCGAGGAAACCATCGTTCTGCCCCAGCATCCGGTCCAGAGGTTCGCCGCAGGCTGCTCCATCAAATGTATGTGGATGTCGTGGCATGACCGGGCGTAACAGTTTCAGTGCTTTGGATCATGTGGCCGAACCCGCCTTTGGGGAGGTTTCGAGAGTTTCGGCCCGCCAGGGCCCGTCTGGCGGCGTTTCAGCGCAGTGAATCTAAAGATGCCTGGCCGGGCCAATCTATTCGTGAAGCGTGTATTTCCCGTTGGCTGCAATAAAACCTTGAAAACTTCTAATAAAGGCTTTTCTTGTGCCAGGTAGTATTTTTTTTAGAGTCAGAAAATAAAGATAGATAGGCGTCGCGTCCCCAGTACCTTCCTCTATCCAGCACTCTTCTGTTGCAAAGCAAAAAAGTACACAGCGTATGAGGTTCGCAAAGTCTTCATCTGATTTACGGTGCTGTTGCTCTACCGTCCAGAGTTCTAGTACAAGCCTTCTCCGGAGATCCCCATCGCTTTCTATAGGTTCTCGCTGGATGCTTTTTTCGATATATGGAATCAGCACTTTCAACTTAGGGGTGGAAATGCTAGCAAGTACACCGCCGTCGATCAGACTGAGCAAATAGCGTGCGTACTGACGTGTTATTTCACTGAAAGGCACGCTCGCTTCAAGTAACGCCTGTTCAAGGTAATCGAACTCTTGAACCTCCAGGCTATCAATCATCATACAGCTCCATCTTTTACTCTTATCGTGCAGCAGCAATCGGCCGAAAGCGGTCAGTGCAGATTCAGGTAGGGGTTCGAGGTCCTATTCTCCCTACCCTGGTTGCATTTGGCGAGCTGGGTGTTATGGGGGGGCGAGGCCCTGGGCTGGTAAGCAGATAGCTAAGAACAACTACTCATCACAGATGGCAATGACCCGCAGATGGCCGCCCCTGCGCATCGTGCAGCTCGGGCGCCGTCGATGTTGGTTAGAATGGCGTGTTGAAGTCTATCGCTCGCAAGGAAACCCAATGAGCACTGAAAAGCCAGAGCCTTTGCTCATCCTTCAAAGGTTTTTAGATAATGTTTATGTGAAGGCTTCGAAAAGCCAGAATGTTTTACTCAAAAGAAACCATGGTCACTACACATACGCGAATGGAATACTCTTCGTCTACGTGACGATCTTCCCTAAAGAGGTTGAGCTTGTTTTTGAAAGCAAGCAGGTAGGTAACGGGGTTTTTAGTATTGTTTTGGATATGTGCATGTCCAGTGGAGAAGTACTGGCTGGCAACCTGCTGTCTCTGAATGGGAGATGCGAGGAGATTAGCACGGCATTGACCTCGCAAGAAGACTGGGTGTTGGCCCTATTGTTAAAGTGCTTGGGCAACTGAGTCTTTTTCCAGAGCGTAGACACCGCAGGCGTTCCGGTTTGCCGGTTCGCGTGCGCCGAGTTTATGCGGTGACCGCTTCTGGCGGTGGATTCAACCGGTCGATGCAACAGATTGGCTAAATCGTTCGACGGGTGTTTCGTAGTCTAGTGTTTTCCGAGGGCAGCTATTTAGCTGCCTTGCAACTTCGTAAGTCGATACCTCGCAACCCCACGGCTCATTATCTGGGCGAGAAGATCACCTTGACCGGATTGTCGTGTTTGTAGGTTGCCGATGATGGCCCGTAGTCGACGTTGAAGCCTGGCAGCCAGGCCCTGAGTTCAGTATCTGAAATCCATTCGAGCTGGAGCTGGCTTGCGGCCGCATTGGCGTCGAACTGAGCCAAGGCTTGCTCCGCAGATTGGCAGGCTGCCGATACGCCGGATTCCAGTACCGAGACCTGGAGCTTCTCGCTCCATGTGATGGATCCGCTTTGAGGGCACTGGCGTACTTGCACGTGATATTTCCCGCTGGGTGAAGGCAGGTCGTAGACAATTTTGTTGGGGCCGCATGCGGCCAGCAAGGCGGACAAGAAAATCAGGGCGGGGACACGTCTATTCATCGCAGTATTCCAATTGCCAGGAGGGGCAAGTGGGCAGTCGGCTCCATCGGCGTGGCAGGGCCTGCACCGGGGGCGTGCCGAATTCAGGCAAACAGGCCCCCGAGCGCATGCTCAACACGGTATTCGATGAGACGGCCATACCCTCGGACTTGTCTTACTTGGCCAGTGACAACGGCACGCCCCAGATGGGATCTTCCATGCCTTGCTTGCCCAGCGGCGTGATTTGCATGGGCTGGAGCCTGGACAGCAACTGCCGGTGCTTCTCGCTCAGGTTGCGCTGCTCGATGAGATTCTGCGTAAAGCTCATGGGCGCCGGCCAGGTGTAGACGGTCAGGTTGTCGAGAGGGCACTCGATTTTCTTCGGGTCGATCGCCCGGCACTTCGACTGCTGGTACTTGTAGCCAGGGGTCTTCAGGTGCATGCGTGGGGCCAGCAGCAATTGGCCGCCCTGGATGGTGAAACTGGCAAGCGCCTTGTCGACCGGCAGGCGCGCCTGGACCTTGATCGCGGGAACGTCGCGAGAATCGGTCTGCTGGTAATAGCCGCCCGGGGAGCCCGCCGTCGTCTGGGTATATTGCTGTTCACCCCAGCTCACGCAGGCACCCGAAGCCCTGAGCACGGCGGTACAGACAGTTTCGGTCTTGGTCTCGCTGCCATAGGTAGCGTCCTTCCAAACCTCTTCCCTGTAGTACTCGCGATACAGCTCGGGGGACAGGTAGGCAGTCCCGTTGGCGCCATGGCCCGAACCGGGTGGGCCGCTGCGGGCGCCGACCTGGTCGAGCAAGCCGTGGATCTGGTAGTCGTCGCCGCCGGTCAGCAAGTATTTGCCCGGTGGCAGGATGTGCACCTCGAAGGCCTTGAACAGATAGGTTTCGCCAGGCGGCCTCTGCAGCGCGTTGGTCTGGAACTTGCGGCCGAAGGTCACCTTCGGATCCTTCTCGTATTCCCAGATCACCGTCGGCGTCCATTGAGTCATGGTCAGCGCATCGCTCAGCGACTTGTGCGGCATCACGTCCGCCACCAGTACCACCGCCATGTTCGCCTTGAGTGCTGCGTCCACCTGATCCAACAGCTGCGCGTAGCGCGGATCGTCCATGCTGCCGTAGGCACCCGAATCGAGATCGGAGACGCAACCGGAGGAGAGGGAAAGAGCGAGGAGCAACGCGACGGGTAGGGCAGAGCGCTGCCGGAACAGTTTCATGTATCAATCCTTGATGGGCGTTGGCAGGGGATGTTGAACAGCAATATTAATGGTTTGAGGGTAGAGCGCAATATTTAGGAAGGCCGGTCCGATGGCATGCGCAAAGAGCAAGAATACGCTGTGATTCACCTCACATATCGAACTCTGAACGCTGTGCGAATTCGACTTCGCAGGCCCATAACGACCTGCGCAGGTAGAGGCAGGGAGGGGACGACATGAACATGGTCGGTGCCGGTGCCAAGTATCCCGCGACCACCCGTGATGCCGACGGCAAGTTCCTCGACGGTGCCCAGACCTACAAGCTCAACCTGCCGGCAAATGTACCCGCGGCGTTGTTCTGGTCGGTGACCGCCTACGACAACCTGACCGCCTCGGGCCTGGACAACGGCCAGCCGTTGCCGTCTCTCAGTCAGATGGATAAGCCGGTGCAGAACAGCGACGGCTCTACCGACATCTACTTTGGCCCGAAATCTCCGGGTGAGGGCAAGAACTGGATCAAGACCGTACCGGACAAGGGCTTCCTAGTGATCGTGCGGCTTTACGGGCCCAAGCAGGCATTCTTTGACCAGAGCTGGAAACCGAGTGATTTGCTCAAGCAGTGATGAGTGTGCTCGTGTCGTGCCCCATAAGACGGCCAATGCGAACAACGCTTTTCGAATGATAGCCGGTGAGCAGTACGTTGAACCCTCTGCGCGATAGCGTTGAGCATTCATTAATAGCCGTCAGGTATGTCTGAATCAGGCTAAATGGTGCCCACTTCAATAGGTGGACACCATTGCCCTGAGCGTTGGGATCAGGTCGGACGATTACAGCCATAGTGACTGTCGACCCGTGGATGATTTGCACAGAGCGGGGAGTTCGCTCACAGCCCCTTTATATTGATTGTCACCTGTAATCCCAGTGGGCCAGGCCTATCGCAGATCAATGTCATTCTTTCGATGGGATGACGCTCCAGCAATTTAAGCAGTTGCGTCGGGCGCAGACCTACTCGCACATGTGCCAGCAACTCGCGAGTGTGCTGAGACAGCGCTTGTAGCAGGGTGGCGGGATCATCAACCTGCAGATGCAGCCATTTGCGCGGCGCCGCGATATCCGGCAAATCGAAGCCGTCGACGCCTGTCTGGAACAGCTCCCCACCCTCGCTGTGAACGGAGGACGCAGCAGGTGAAATACCCAGGCCCTGCAGTAGCAATTTAAGCCTGGCAGCCTCGCCGGCAATGTCTGCGGCATTCATGGCAGAGAATGCGTAATTGACGCGCTTGCTCGGGGACTGCAATACGGCTTGCTCAAGAAAGGCCGTACGCTTGGGTGCGATCTCCCAAACCAGGGTGTTTTCAGTTTCGCAAGGCTGCATGGACTGCCTTTGAGCGGCAGCCTGATAAAACGGATGCTCACTCAGGGGCTGCATGACCTCGGACAGCCGAGTGGCCAACCCGGTATCAAGAAAGCTCAGATACGCCTCGAAGGTCTGGTTGGACTTCGCGTCAGGCCAGCACCCGCAAAAAGCCCTGAGTGCGTCACGGGCTGCCGAGTCGAATGTCTGCGGCAGGATCATCGTCCCCAGATCCCGGGATCGCCCGCTGTCGCTCAACAGCGCGGCGTAGTCCATCAGCAACTCGCCCTGGTCGACCCATTGAATACCGTGGTCACGGCCACGGCGTTGCCACAGACTGCGTTGCTGCTCATCGTGAGAAAACAGCAGGGCCGTCGTCTGTCCCGGAATGCATTGCGCCAGGAAGTCTTCAGTGGTCATCAGTTGAATGCCATCAACGGCATCAATCAGTACCTTGTCGTGCACCAACGCCACCGGTTCCCAAGGGAAGTCCCGATCCTGCAACGCGCGCTTGAAGGGCACTGATCGCGGCGTACTGTAATCCCAACCGATAAAGTAGAGTTTCTTGCGAACAGTCATGCCGGGCTCACTGTGGTTTCTGGAAGTAAAAAGTTTGCGTATCGCCGATACGGCCTGCGGTCAAAGCACCGCTATGGGGGCTGTAGTAATTGCCCGAGACCACCTTTCCGCTACTTGGATTGACCAACGTGCAGTCGGCCCCCAGCCAGGTCATCAGGGTCAGGCCATGCCGTTCGCCCAAGCTCAGGAACTCTTCCACGGTGTAGTGCTTGTAGTGCCACGCGTAGGGGTTTTTGCTCAGGTCCACAACCTGTGAGTTGGGTGCGGAGATAATCAATCGGCCGCCGGGCTTCAATGCATGGACCATCAGCCCAAAGAACGCTTCGCCCTGCTCGACGTGCTCAATGGACTCGATCGACACAATGAAATCAAAGTGGTTGGCTGGCAGTGAAAACGGAAAAAATTTCTGGCTGAACAGTACGTTCAAATCGACATAATTGCGGTTAGCCAGGTCAATGGACTCGGCCGAGCCGTCGATGCCGTGCATGAAGCAGGGCAGGGATTGCGCCAGCAGATGAGTGCCATAGCCATTGCCACAAAAGATATCGGCGCCCAGCAGCGGCCCCGGCAGGTCGGCGAGGACCTCGCGTGCGAATTCATAGCGAGCGATGGCATCGGGCGGGAGTGCATCCGGGTGCAATGCGGTGAGTCGTTCACCACTGTCCAACCTAAAATCTCTATCAAGCAATCCCATAAATACCTCGGCACTAAATGCCCGGACTCCAGGCACCGTGAATAAATGATTAGTACGTGAACACCCTGGGGCCTAGGGGGCTCAACTTGTCATAAAAACTGTTGCCAGGTAACTGTCGCCCACGTACAGCTCCCAACAATCATTTGCAGTGTTCGCCCGCTACCGTGCCGGGCAAGGCGACACTGGCCAAGCCAACCTTGGGTCTTGCGAGCCTCCCCTGCGCTGTCCGGGGGTGACTGCAGATTGATCAGCCGGTAGCCCGCCATTTGAACCTGCGGGAGTAGCTCGTGGCAGCGTAATTCGCCGCCCTGCCATCGAGCACGACCCCTACACGTTTTTCGGCAGGCGGATAGTGCTGTAGCAGTGGCGACAGGTCAAATTTGGAATGGTTGTTCGATGCCACGCGAGCTATACCGCCTAGTAGATCGGCTGGTGCCGCCGCTATGGAGGTTGGCCATGGGCTAGGAGCAGACCCCTGGCCCCGCGTGGCTCTGGCCACCCGGGTCGAGGTCGTGGAGGGTCAGGCTTCTGGCTTGAGCTTTATGCCGGCACATCGGCCTCGAGTCAGCAGGTAGTCCACTTGCCTGGCGCGGTTGATGGCGACGCGGATTTCGCAGCTGGCTGAGTTGGTCACGTCGCCCCAGTATTCAGCGTGTACCAGTTGGCCGTTCTGTGGGCCGGTGTAGGTGCCGAGCGCTTCGCGTGAGGTGTACGAGGTGTCGCGTTTATAGATCAGTACCACCCAGTCCTTTTCGGGGGCGGTGGCGACTTGGTTGGGGACGCCAAAGTGCTCGATCGCCTCGCCAACCGGGCGGTTCTTCCAGTAGTTGCGGGCCTGGGCTTCGGGCAGGGTCGGAATGGCCGAGCATCCGCTGAGCAGGATGGCGGCTATTCCCAGTGCGAGCAGTCTTTTCATCGCACGTTCTCCATAAATAGTGCGTTCATTTGGCGGGCATCTGATCGAATGCCTGGTCGACGATCTTCAGGATGGCCGTCTTGGTGTGCTCGTGATTCATTAACTGGAACAGCCCCGGAGCGGCCGAAATCATCTGCGAGGTAGGCATCTTGCCGAGCGGATACATCTGCTTCGCCTGGCGCTGCTCCGGATGACAGAGGAAGTCCCGGGTCTGAGCTATCCAGGGCTCGGGCTGCTTTTGCCATTGAGTGGAAACCTTCTTCGGGCGCAAGTCGTTGAAGAACTTGCTGTAGTTCTGCGCGCCGTTCAGGCGCACCCGGTTCTTCGCGCAGTCGACTTCGACGTCATACGCGGTCATCGTTGGCTTGCCGCCTTCTTCGTAGAGCTGATAGACGCCCAGCGAACGGACACCGCCCTTGCGCAGGAAGATGTTGGAAGGTTCACCGTCGACGATGAAGGCTTCGTTCTTGTTGAGGCTGCCCTGGTGATGAATCATCCAGAAGTCGCCGGCCGGGGCACTTTCCGCTTGTGCAGCCAGCGGGCTGCACAGCAGCAAGGCGGGCAGCCAGGGTCTGAGGGAGGTGAGCATAGGGCAACAATCCTTTGCTGTTGTGGGCACCTGGAGGCGGTGCTTGCGGGTGAAGAAAAATCAACTCAGTCCGTTGGCAAGACGGTGAGTGGCCAAGCTCAGGGGCTGTATCGGGCGATGGGCAGGGCGGACTCTGGTGAGTGGCTGCCATGACCAGAGGGCGCTCCTCGAGTTTTTTTGTTCGTGGCAGCAGGTGGGCCGCTCAAGGGTAGAAATATAGGTGCGCCGGGCGTCGTGGGTCGATTAGGGCAAATGTGCTAATGGCGTATTGCTGCTATCGAGCAGGGCCGCGGAAACTACGGCGGGCAGCTATCCCAGGGCAGGCCGCAGGAGGTCGATGGAGCGCTCAGGCCCGAGGGGGCAGGGTGAATTCAGGTAAAGACCAGGGCCGCTAAGGGAGGGGGCAGTGTGCTACGGCGGCCAAGGCTGTTGAGGGGGCTGGATCAGCTTTCGGGTGCGATGACCGGGTCTTGAACGGCTTCAGCCGCCAGCTTCAAGCGATCGGCCTTGCTGATGTAGGTGCACTTCTTCTTCGGTGCCAGTTTGGCGCTGGCCTTCCTGGCGTTGGCCTTCAGCAGTTGGTTGATTTTCTTGCGGCGATTCATGTGTGCGACTCGGCGGGTAAGTTGCCGAATGATATCAGCTAAGGGGTGCGGGCCGGCCACCCGGGGTGAACCCTGGTTGCACAAGAGTGGGTGGCGGCCCTGTTTAGCTGGATCACCCGATCACTTCTTGCTGTTGCAGTCGATTACGCTGGCATCGGTGATGATGTTCTGGCTATCGGTGTACAGGGTGATGCTGCAGAAGTAATCGAGCACTGTCCGGTTTTCCTCATACCCGGTCTTGCGATAGACCGCTTCGCTCCCCACCGGCATCATACCGCCGACTCCGCCTCCGCCAATGCCTACCCAGGTCTCCTTCTGGCCGACGTACTCAACGCCGGTCTGCACGAAGACCTTCTCTGGCGTGGTATGGGTCTGCACCCGGTTCCACAGGTAGAAACCTCCACTGCCGTAGGAAGAAGGCCCCATGCCCTGGTCGGGCCTGCCGAACAGTTGAAACGCATTCTTGGCCGGCTGCCCCACCAGTTTCTGGGCGGCGATCTCGACGTCGTTGGGTTCGGTCTTGGCTGTTGGGATGGCACAGGCGCTGATGGTCAGAACCGTGAGGGCAAGGCATACGAGCTTGAGTGAAGGCATGACACAGATTCCTTGTGTTCCTGGATTTTCGGCAAAAGATAATCTGAAAAATATCGGCATGGCCAGCGCAAGATTGTGCTGAAGAGCCGCCGTGCGCTGATTTGCGCCGGCCATACAGGCGCGACAACACGCCACACTGGCGCAATCGCCGGCAGTGGTCTTTGCTGTCTCGGGCCCGGCGGCAGGGCGCGCGGACTGAGCCTGCGTCATGCCATACAGGGGGCCTGTGTCCGCCTCTGGTGACGGAGCAGGGCACAGAACACTATCGAGGTCTCGACCAAGGAGGTCAGGTTGAAAAGGAAAATGCTGGCGGCTTCGCTGCTGCTGTGGATGTTTTCGCTGACGGTGCAAGCCGACTGCGCGGTGCTGGGGCCGGGAGAGGATCCGTGCGCTGGCCCGGTGCTCGGGCCTACGGTCTGCGAATGCCCTTGATGAATGTCCGTGCCCTCGTCAGGGGGCATGGGTGACTGGATGACTGACCAGGAGGTCGCAAATGAAAAAAGTGATGTTGGCGGTATTGCTGCTGTGGGGCTTCACCCTGACGGCCCAGGCTTCTTGCCCGGTGTTCGGCCCGTCCGAAGATCCGTGCAGCGGCCCGGTATTCGGTCCGTCCACCTGCGAATGCCCTTGAGCTAGTTGCCAATGGCAGGCCCGGCCCAGGTCGGGCCTGCTTCTGCCTTGGGCCTGATCGGCAGGTGCCGAAGCGCCTGTGGCCGGTTCTTCAAAGATGGGCAATCAGCTGCTGCCGATAGCCGTTTTCATCGGCTGGGGCGGGGTATCGGGTTTCATCGATCAGCGCGCGCAACTGCTGTGAATGGCTGGACTGCCTGAAGGCGACCTGGCACTCGGCAGCATCAAAAAAGCCTCGCAGATGAGGCAGGGCCAAGGGCAGCAGCAGAGGTTCTATCTTCAACGAAATACTGACGATATCCAGTTGGTCGGTGGGGTCTCGGTAGAGATCGATGACCAGCAGGCTTGCACTTTCGGTACCCGGATAAATGTGGACGTCGCCAGCGCCAACCGGGGTTTCGTCGAAGTAGCTGGTGTACAGCTTGCGAATGTCGAGAGCGATTCCCAAGGTGTTCAATGCCGCTGCCAGATCGGCGTTGGGAACAGGCTCGTCCTGCGCCCAGGAGACGAAGTCAGGCATGGAAACACAGATGTCGAACTCGTTGGCGCAGATGATGGGCGTCACAGGGAAGGCTTCCTGGTGGTGGAGGGCCGGTAGCCTACCATTGGGCGACGCTGTTTTTGCAGCGATGATCCATGAGCTGCTCCAGGTTGCTCATCGGCTGTCCGTATCTCTTGAATAGGTGGCGCATTCCCCGGTTTGTCCTGTAGCGTTCATCGCGGCTGGCGAAGCTGGCCAGGCACGGACGTTGGGAGTCCTGCACACATTCAGACCAAGGATATTGGCCCCAGATGACTCAGCTGATTGATTTCAAATCCATCGTTGCAGCAGCGCAGCGGATAGATGGATCGGTAGTTCGTACGCCGACGGTGGAAAGCTCAATGCTGGCAGGCATGGTTGAACGACCTGTCTTTCTCAAGCTTGAAAACCTGCAGGCCGGTGGTTCATTCAAGGCCCGCGGGGTACTCAACAAGTTCTCGGCGTTGCAGGAGGGGCTGGGCGATAGCCACTTCGTCGCCGTCAGTGGGGGTAACTTCGGCATTGCCATCGGCGAGGCGGCCAAGCGCTTCGGCGCCAGGGTGACGGTGATCATGCCCCAGAGCGCGCCGTCTTCGTCGGTCGAACGCATTCGCGCCTCCGGCAGTACGGTCATTGTCGAGCCGGATGTGCACGCCGCCTTTGCCCGGGCAAAGGCCCTGGAGGCAGAGGGCTATGTGGTGATCGACGATTGCGCCGACACGCTGATTGCCGAGGGGCATGGAACACTGGCCCTTGAGTTCATTGCCGACTGCCCGTCCCTGACCGACGTGTTTGTCGCGGTCGGCGGCGGGGCGATGCTGGCGGGGGTGGCCACGGCCTTGAAGGCAATCAAGCCCGGGATCCGGGTTTGGGGCGTAGAGACCGCCGGCGCACACTCCATGAGCCAGGCCTTGCAGGCGGGCAGGCCGGTGGATATCGACGTCAGTTCGATCGTCTCCACCCTTGGCGTTCCGATCATCGACGAGCTGATGTTTGCCCACGCTCGCCACTATGTCGAAGACATGGTTGTGGTCCCTGACGAAGAGGCGATCAAGGGCATGCTGTCCTTTGCGCAAGGGGCAAGGCAATGGGTTGAGCTGGCTTCTGGCGCGCTTGTGCCCGCGGTCATTGCCACCGCGCCCAGGCTGCCTGCCGACGCGGTTATTGGCCTTGTCGTCTGTGGTGGGAACATATCCCTTCAAGACATGACGAAATGGGCTTCCTACGCGGGAATTTCCTGAACATTCCCAGGGTGATGTCTGTAACAGGTCGCTCGCTATCGAAAGCGAGTGCTGGCTGACGTACGCGCTCCGGCGCTGAGAGGGGGGAGCAGCCCTCTCAGCGCACCAGGTTGGCCAGCCAGCCGTGCAGGTCCTACTTCACATCGCCATTGTAGAAAACGTGCTGTACGTCTTCTTTCTTGACGATCAGCTTGTTGCCATCGGCCAGGCTTTCGACCAGCTCCGAGCAGTTGTTGATTTCCATCTTGCCGGTCACCGATTCCGAGGCACTGTCAAAGGTGAAGGCGTAGGTGGTGGCGGGGCAGCTGGCGCCACCTTCTCCGGTGGAGACCACCAGCAGATACTTGCCACCGAAGGCATAGGCTTTCTCGACGGCGACGTATCCTGTGAGGTCCGGGTCTTCAACCACGTAGTCCATCACGTTGACGACACCGGCGCGGGATACATAGTTGATGGCCGAACCGCCCATTTCGCGGGTGCTGGTGGTGAATACGCCACCGATGTCGTCGCCGCTGATGATCAGCGGTACGTAGCTGACCCGGGGCGCTTCGGGGGCCGGTTGGGTGGCGACTGTCGGGGCGGGGCGCTCGCCGAGGGCAGGAGCCGCCTGTGGCGATACACACTTGCCGGTCTCGCAGATCCGATCACCCTTGCAATCGGTGTCCTTGAAGCACTGGGCGGCAGCGCCTGCCTGGCCGGTTGCCACCGGCTCGGGTTTCTTGTCGCATCCAACCAGGGCCAGCGCTGCAAGTGAGAGGGCGTAAACAAGCTTCATGTTGATCTGTCCTTAATCAAGAGGGGGGGGCCGGCGGGCAATGTAAAGGGTTTGCTCAGGCGTTGCCAGGAAACCTCAGCCCGGCCATCCCCTGTTGGCGGCTTGTCAGCAAAGGCTGTCGGCCGCACTGAGCATGGGGAGGACCGGGAGGCTCATATCGCGGATGGCCGATTCAAGCTTGTCCTGGTAGATGCTCAGGATGGAGTAATCCAGTTTCTGGGTGATGTTCGCGCCGCTTGCGCAATTTTGCAGCAGTTCTTCCAGTGCGCCGGCAACCAGGTCCGCGGTGACCTGCAAGACGTTCAAGCCGAAGCGGCTATCGACAATGACCAGATTCGTTAAGTCGTACATACAGCCCCTGCGGTCACTGTGATGAAGAGTAATGGCTATGAGCCACTAGCAGTTTAACTAAACCGTCGGTGGGCTGTCACGGGGAGAAAAGGGGGGAGTTGCGCCGGCGAGCGGGTTTTTTATACAGCGATTTTCCAGCGCTCAGGGGCCGCTCTGTGTACCATTCTGGTCCGCCTAGAAACCAGATTTGATCTGCATGCTGATTTTGACAAAGGGTGAGCACCAGGGCTTGAGGATAGGGCCACGCTGGCCGTCTTCAGAGGTCTCGATAGATGCCCGGGTCTTCGCCCAACTGCTTGAGGTCCAGTCGAGACTGCCTCGCTCCGTGCAACTGCTGGTAACCCGGGGTTACGAACCCAAGAGCAGTTGCCTGGGGTTTTTCAGAACCCTGTCGCGCTGGCTGGGCATCCGGCTTTTCTGCCTGTGTTACCCGCGGCGAAAGCAGGAGCTGGAGGATATTTTCGGCTCCAATGGCCATGACGTGGACGGCACTCATGTCGACGTGTCCATCGTCCTCGATGGCAAGCGCTTGCGCTTTCTGCCCTTGGGTGTGTTTACCTCGCCGGCCCGCCAGGAACAGCGCAAGGCGCGTTACTCGGCGGTAGTGGAGGAGGTCAAGGCCACCCTGGGGCAGTGCGGTTTTCAGATTCATCGCAACCCTACCGAAAGCCTGCAGATCCATTGCGACTACAAGGCTTGATCTCGATCTCTGAAGCGTTGGTCATGCAGCACCCATGGTGCTTGCCGATGCAAGTAATAAGGACGTTACGTGTTGCGAAGTCTGTTGTGGCTGGTGCTGACCCTGGGGCTGAGCGGGTGCACGGCATTGATGACCCGAACCACTCCCTACACCTGTCCCTATATCGGCGTGCGCATGGACTGGGCCCTGGCAAAGGAAAACAACGGCGTGCTCTGGCCGTTTCTGGCGCTGGATGCGCCGTTTTCCGGGGTGGTGGATACGCTGATGTTCCCCTTTGAATACCAGTACAGTTGCAGCCTTTGATTCTCGAGGTTCAGCTGGGCTGAACGGGCAGGTGAGTGGGCGGGCCGATCCGTGCTCAGGCGCGGGGGCGACCCCAGGATAGAAAGGCCGTCTAGAGTTGATTCTGGCAATCGCTGCCTGAGGAGAACCACCATGCACACATCGCGTCCGCTTGTTACCGTTCTTGCCTGCCTGTTCCTGGCTGCGGCTTCCCCCCTGGTACTGGCCGATCCGGGCGGGGGCAAGGGGCAAGGCCATTCCAAGCAGGGTGCCCAGGATGATCGTGGCCAGGGCAACCGGGAGGGCCACGGCAAGGGCAAGAAACCTGCTGCTGACGATTGGAGCCATGGCCCGAGCATCGATCGTGGCAACGTGCTCGGCATCTTGGGTGGGCACCGTGATTACTGGAGCCCGGGACCGGCGTTACCTCCCGGTATCCAGAAGAATCTGGCCCGTGGCAAGCCCCTTCCACCAGGCATCGCCAAGAAGCTGGACAGTCGGCTGCTCGGACAACTGCCACGCTATGAGGGGTATGAGTGGCGGCAGGCCGGTACGGACCTGATCCTGGTGGCCATTGCCAGCGGGGTCATCTACGAAGTGCTGAATGACGTGTTGAACTGATGGGGCTGCCGGGGTTTCAGCCAATCGCAACTCAAACCCCGGCAGGGAGCCCTGGCCCGAAGGGCTATTCCCAGCGCTTGAACAGCACGCTGGCATTCACCCCGCCAAAGCCGAAGCCATTGGACAGTGCGTATTGCATGGCCAGTTGGCGAGCCTGCCCCCTGACCAGGTCCAGCCCTGCGGCGGCGCTGTCCGGGTTTTCCAGGTTGAGGGTGGCCGGGGCGATCTGATCGCGCAGGGCGAGGATGGTGAAGATCGCCTCGATTCCTCCAGCCGCACCCAGCAGGTGGCCAGTGGCGGATTTGGTGGCGCTGATGGCCAGCCCACTGTCGGTGCCGAACACCGTTCTGATAGCAGCCAGCTCGCCTTTGTCACCCACGGGGGTGGAGGTGGCGTGGGCATTGAGGTGCTGCACCTGGGATGCCTGGATACCGGCCTGTCGCAGGGCCTGCTGCATGGCGCGACGGGCGCCGTCGCCGTCTTCCGGGCCGGCCGTCATGTGGTAGGCGTCGGCGCTGGTGCCGTAGCCCACCAGCTCGGCGATGGGCCGGGCGCCGCGGGCCAGAGCATGTTCCAGTTCCTCGATGACCAGCAGGCCGGCGCCTTCACCCATGACAAAACCATCCCGAGCCTGGTCGAACGGACGGGAAGCGCGTTCCGGGGTGTCGTTGAATTCGCTGGACAAGGCGCGGGCTGCGGCGAAGCCGCCCAGGCTGACCCGGTGGATGGCCGCCTCTGCACCGCCACACACAGCGATGTCGATTTCCCCGGCGCGGATCATCCGCGCGGCATCGCCAATCGCCTGGACCCCGGCGGCACAGGCGGTCACCGGCGCGCCCAGGGGGCCCTTGAGACCATGGCGGATCGACACGTGCCCGGCGGCCATGTTGCTCAGGAACGAGGGAATGGTGAACGGCGACAGGCGTCGCGGGCCCTTGCTGTCGGTGGTGCGTACCGCTTCGGCGATGGCCGGGAAGCCGCCCACCCCGGAGGCGATGATGGTGGCCGTGCGCTCCTGGGCCTCTGCGGTATCCGGCTTCCAGCCGGCCTGGGTCAGGGCTTCTTCGGCCGCGGCCAGGGCGAAGAGGATGAAGCGATCCATCTTGCGCTGTTCCTTGGGGGCCAGCAGTTGGTCCGGGTCGAAGCCGGCCTCCGGGTCCTGGAGCGAGTCGGGCACCTGGCCGCCGATGGTGGTCGACAGCTCGCCGATGAGTTCTTCCGGTAACGAGCGGATGCCGGACTGGCCTGCCAGCAGGCGCCGCCATACCTGTTCGACTCCACACCCCAGTGGCGTGATTGCGCCCATGCCGGTGACTACGATGCGTTTGCTCATGCGGATCCTGCTCCTTCAGCGTACGTGATTGGGGAACAACGAAACGTGGACGATACTATCATCATGAAAGTAACATCCGAATCCATAATTACCGAGGTGCAGTGCAGGAGCCAGCCATGCAACGAAAGAGTCTGATTGACGCCGAGTGTCCGATTGCCCGAGGCCTGGAGCGGGTGGGGGAGTGGTGGAGCATCTTGATAATGCGCGATGCCTTGCATGGCTTGCGGCGCTTCGACGAGTTTGCCCGCAGCCTGGAGATCGCCCCGAACATGCTGACCCGGCGTCTCAATTCCCTGGTGGAGGATGGGTTGCTCGTGCGTGAGGCCTACAGCCAGCGCCCTCTGCGCTATCAATATGTGCCCACGGCCAAGGGCGAGGACTTTCGCGTGGTGCTCATGGCTTTCGTGGCCTGGGGCAATCGTCACTACGCTCCCGAAGGTGAGAGCGTGCAACTTGTCGAGCGTGAAACCGGGCTTGCGGTACAGCCAGTGATGGCGGAGGTCGCCAGCGGCCGGTTGGTGGCATTGCAGGCGTGCACGGTGCAAGCGGGGCCCGCGGCCAGTGCCAGCATGCGCCAGCGCCTGGGGGCTACGGCTGACTGAGCCCTGGCGCCTGGTTCGATGCTGCGGGTGCGGCGGGTTGCTGTGCGGCGGCCAGGTTCTGGGGTATCCAGCAGATTCTGGCTGGTGGCTGCCAGGGCGTTATCGTCCGCAGGCTGGCCGGCGTCTCAGCGTGCTCGCTGCCCGCGCCGCCAGGAAGGGTGAAAGTGCCGCCAGTGGGCGTCCTGGGCTGCAGCCAGCAGCTCACGGTCGCCGCGGGTATCGCCCCAGGCCCGGAGCCGATACTGGCTCAGCGGACCGTAGACGCTTTCCAGGCGCAGGACCTTGTTCTGGCAACGGCAATTGTTGCCGGTGATACGCCCGCTCAGTATGCCGTCGACCACCTCCAGTTCGGTGCCGATCAAGCTGATCCCCAGGCGTGTGGCGAAAGGTTGCAGGACCAGGGCCGGGGAGGCAGAGCACAGGGTTACCAGGGCGCCTGAGCGCAGCTCCTGGGCCACCGCCTGCAGGCCCGCCGGGCGCATCAGTCGGTTCCAGGCCTGCTGGCAGAAAGCTTCTGCCCGCTGCTGGAGCCAGGCGGCCTCGACGCCTGTGAGGAAGGTGCTGATCAGTTGCGCCTTGAGCTGGTCGCGATCGACCCGGCGCACCAGGAACCTCAGGCTGGGCAGGGCCAGGCCGAGTATCCGCCGGTTGAACTGGCGGTGGCCGAAGGCAAACCTGAGAAAGGGTACGAAGCTGTCATGGCGGGTCAGGGTGCCGTCGAAATCGAACACCGAGAGCACCTGGCTGGCATCGGGGTTGATCCCGATGGTGTCCGGGGCAAGCGCCTGGGCTACGGATTGTGGGGCCTGGGATGGCAAGCCCGTGGGGGCGAGGGGGCCGGTTGGCGGGTGGGGCGGCATGGGTGTTCTCATTGATGGCGGCCGTGGATACGCGGCCGGTTTTGCCTGGGATCGCTGCAGTCTACGCGTTCCGAGTGGAGGCTTCTGCTACAGGTCTACAGACGCAGCATGGGAAGGGGGTTCCAGGGACGGGTCAACAGCCGTCTGGCGGACAATTGAACCAGGCGCAGATGAAAGCCGGCATCGGGAAATGCGGCAAACACTCGACGCCGATCCTGGCGCGATAGACCGAAGCTCAGCATGCCCAGGGAGACATCAATCCAGTCGGCGCGGCGGAAGCCTTCCACCAGGCTACCCGGCAGCGCGGCAGTAGGGGTGATCTTGTGGTGCAGTTCAATCATTGGCAGCACCTCGGCTGCCCATTCCGGCCTGCCGATTTCCTCCAGATAGGCTTCGGCCAGGTCTAACGAGGGTGGCAGGTAGTCGAAGGTCCCGGCGGTCCAGATCCCCAGATCATGAAAGGCTCCGGCAATGGAGAGTTTCTGCAACTGCAGGGCATCAGTGCCTGTAAGCAGGTGGCAGAAGTTGATGACCCGGTACACATGGTTGCGATAGCCGGTGAAATCCTTGCCCAGCTCTCCGCGATAGCGTTGCAGCAGTTCGTCCAGCAGTTCCAGTTGGGCCAATAGCATTGCAGCGTCCTTGCGGTACCCCTTCGGGGGGTGTTTTCAAGAGTCGGTTCACAATTAACGGGAAGCGCCGGATGCCGGCGTGCGTTGCCTGGCGCGGGCTCTTTCGACCATGGCTACGATGGTGTCGCAGAGCTCTTCCTGGGCTTGGCCGAAGCTGATCTCTCCCAGTGTGGCGGCATGGGACAGCGCTTTAGCGGCGCCGAGCATGGCCCGCAGGCCCGCGGTGCCTATCACGGCGCCGTTCGCGAAGGGCTCAAGGGCACCTCGACAGGTTTCCAGGAAGGTGGCCTCGTATTCACGCTTGGTCTGTTCCAGCTCCGGCGAGCTGGCCAGGGCGGCGATCACCCCAGGGATTTCGCGGCCCTGGCGTTGCACACAATCCATATAGGACGCGGCAATCTCATCGGCGCGAGCCGCCAGCGTGGGGCTGGCAGTCTCCAGCGCCTGCTCCATGAGTGCGGTCTGACGCTGATCGTAGTCCTGGTAGAGGGCCGCCAGGAGTACCGCCCGAGTGTCGAAATGATCGTAGACCACGGGTTTGGTGACACCGGCCTGTTCTGCCAGGTGCCCCAGTGTCAGGGCCTCGGTGCCTTGTTTGCGAACTATCTGCCAGGCCACGCCCATCAACTGCTGCAGGCGCTGTTCCCGTGTCAGGCGACGGCGCGGTGAGGCATCGGTGTTCTGGCGGCTTGACATGCTTATATACCAAAGGTAGGTTATTGGCCGTAACTTACTAAAAGTATATAAATCCTCTGCAATCAGCGCAATGCGCTTGTGGGAGTAGTCGCCATGCACGCACTTCTTGTCTTTGCCCATCACGACCCCAGGTCCCTGACCCACAGCCTTGCCCGGCAGATTGCCGAAGGCCTGGCCGAGTCTGCGGAGCACTCCTTCGAGCTTGCCGATCTCTGGAGCGAAGGCTTCGAGCCGCGCTTCGGCGCTGCAGATATTGCGGTACACAGAACCCAGGTCACCCCTCCTGTGGACGTTCTCGCCGAGCAGGCCCGGATCGATCGCGCTGATGCTCTGGTACTGGTCTATCCGGTCTACTGGTGGTCCATGCCAGCGCTGCTCAAGGGGTGGATCGACCGGGTGTTCAGCAATGGCTGGGCGTTTGATTTCCAGGCCGATGCCAGGTTGGTGAAAAAGCTGGGGCGCCTTCGGGTGCATCTGGTAGGGGTGGCTGGGGCTGATGCCGGTACCTATGAGCGTCACCGCTACCTCGAAGCGATGCAGGCTCAGATTGATCACGGGATCTTCGATTACTGCGGGGCCAGTGTGCTGACGTCGCAGTTGCTGTACGAGTCGGAGTCCGGCGCCCAAGCCGCCAATCTGCAAAGGGCCCGGGCTATCGGACAGGCCTTGTTCAGCGCCCACAGGCCCGCCGAGCCGGCGTAAGGCTTTGCCAGGCATATCCAGAGGGGCAGGGGGGAAGGGGGGGCGGGCGGTGGTCGCGGACGGAGGTCGGGCTGGCTCTAGCCCCAGCAGCACCAGGCGAAGGTCGTCAGGCAGAGCAGCAAGGGCAGGGCATCAAGAAATTCATTCATACCGGAACATTCCATTCGGAAGGGTGCCGGCAATTTAAGGTGGCTGCTGTTATCTGTCTGTTGCGATTCTGTGAATTTTCAACGCTATTTTGTTGAATGCTTCACGAAGCATTGCAGGTGCGTGGCTGGCACCTTTTTTTCGCGGCTCCGACACTGATAGAGGCCTTCCAGAAACCTGTCCTGAAATCCAAAGACTCAAAAAAAGTGTGGATATTTAATGACTTAGGTGATTTTATTTGTGGTTTTTTTCTCAAAATATGTTGTTACAGAATGTACGATTCCGTTACTATAGCCCTGCGTTCACCTACCACGGTTTATGCATTTTTAGCCCCAAGTGTCCATCAGCTACTTGGGCTTTTTTTTGCCTGGAATTTGTCACGGGCCGCTTTTTCCCATGAGCTGGATGCACAGGATTCACGATCGGGCACCTGGCTCACCCGACCGTGACTGCCGATACACCTAGTGCCGGACGATGTGCAGCCCTTCCTCCTCCTGAGGCGGCACGAAGTAGCGGCTAATCCGTTCGAACTGCTCGTCGCTGGCGGCAAACGGGTGATCGCCCAGACGATTGCGCTCGCGCAGCCTTACCTTGCACTGGGCTTCATCCACATCCAGTACATGCAATTGATGAGGGGTGCCGGCCTGGTCCGCCAGCGCTCGCAGCCAGGTTCGCTGGGCGACGGTATTGGCGGGAAAGTCCAGGACGACACAGGTTCCAGCGCGCAACATGGCGATCACCAGCGGTTCCAGCACACTTGCCAGGCGCTGGGCGTGGAGCAGGTAGTCGGCAATCGAATGAATCTGCTCCGGATACAGGCCTGCCAGCCACTGGTCTTCAGAGATCAGGACGCTGCTGTGCGCCTCTACCAGCTGCCTGGCCAGGGTGGACTTGCCCGAGGCGATCTTGCCGCACAGTAAATGCAGTACGGCGGGTGATGAGTGCTTCATGGTTTTCTCCTGGGGTAGTTGCCTCAGAAGAGTGGTGGTCAACCCCGCCTCCGAGGCGGGTTTTTGACAGCCTGGACGGCCGCTAGCCCACCTTGCTGATGAAGGGGGTAATAATCGCTGCGAGGCCAGGCCGGGGGATCGGGTTCATGTTGTGGAAACTACAGAGTCGCCACGAAAAAAAACAGCCCGGCCATGCACAAGCCTTCATCATTTCGAAGCGCTGAGGCATTGCGCAGGCATTCGATAACTGCGGGGGAGTTAACATTTCTCTGTGTTTTTTCTGATACACAAAAGCGTATACAGGCCTATCCTGAACGGGCGAACCTCACCTCCCCCATACAGGCGAGAAGCCATGCTCTCTACCAGCGAGCTTTGCCACATATTGGAGTCCGGCTTTCTCCCGCTGTCCTGCGCCTGCGCCCTGAACCCCAACGGCTCCCTGACCATCAAGATCTACGATGCAGAGTCGGGCCGGGTGGACTTGCTGCTCACCGGTGTCTCCACTGCCGAACTCACCAGCGTGCGCGACATCTCCAATCTGATTGGCGAGCTGCGTACCGAATTGCGGGCAGGGCGCCGAGCCTTTGCCGGGGCCTTCACCCACTACGCCGGCTGAGGGGCGGGGAGGTGCGTATTGCTGACAGTTGAACATGTCATTGCGAGGGCATAGCGTTACAGCGTTCGCCCAGTATCTATGACTCTTTACCGGTTCATGGATGGCGAGGTCATCTGTACTGGGCGAACTCCACAGGCGCTTGAGGTACGTCTTTCTGGTTATAGCTGTTAACCTCCCTCGCCATTTTCACCCAAGGGTGCGCAACTCGGGCGGTACCCGAGGCTTTCTGCACCTGGCTTGGTCTTTACCCATTCAAGGAAGGTCTTCATGAACATCGGCAATACGCCTCCCGCCAACTACAGCTACGCCCAACTCTCGAAAGTACTGGAACACAATCGCTCGGTTGCTCAAGTCAAAGGTCCCGAGGCGCCTGTGGAGCAGGAGTTCGCGGCGCATCTGGAGGCCGAGCAGGCGGTCGCCAAGGACGACGCGCTTAAGCTCTCCTTGAGTTTTTCCGCGCTAGCTTGAGGGCTGCCCGGGGAGGAAGCTCTTCCTGGACATTGCTGGCAGGAGCTTCGTCCGAGGCTGTCACTTCAGGATAAGTCTTTAAAAATCAGTTGGTTGGCTTATGGCGCCATGTTAGTCTTGCCGCCGCTGAGGGAATTGGCGAGAGGCCGTGCGGCCCCTGGTTGAACCTCGGGATGACGCTGTAGATCTCTGATTTACCGTGTTTTTTTACCCTCGACAGCGAGTCGGGAACCGGGCTTTTTTGCCGGCTTCGACCTTGCTTCACAAGGACTGGATGTATATATTCCACTCCCTGCTTCAAGCACTGGACGGCCTGATGCCGATTGAATGTTCCAGTGCCGCGTTATCGCGCTACCGCCCGAATGGCGAAACTGGTAGACGCATGGGACTTAAAATCCCCCGCTCGTAAGGGCGTGCCGGTTCGATTCCGGCTTCGGGCACCATCTATTTCAAGGGCTTGCACGGTTTTATGAGTGAGCCTAACTCTGAATCAATTCGTAACTTCAAATACTGCTCCGCAGTTTACTTTGTGGGTGAGACCTTCTTGCCTTTACGGGTGCGCGCGTACTGTTCGGGTCATCACTACGGTGGTATCTCCAAGTTGATCTTTGGCTTGCATGATATTGTCGCTCGATTCAGCGTTGTCTTTGCCAGCCTTGGCGCGCAAAACGCGCATCTTGAGTAGGCTTTTTCAACTCCAGTGGCCGTTCTGGCCATATGAAACCTCCTGCGTAACATCGCCTCCGTCATCGGGGGGCATCTTCTGCCACGATCAGTTTCGATACGCACTTGGAAGTGGCACCGGGCGTATGCGCAGTTGTGGCTCGTGGTGATCTTCCATGCAGGTGCAGCCTCTTGTGCTGGCGGCAAACTAATGGGTCGTTTAGAAGGGTGAAGGTGTTCTGGTACGTTCACTTCCAAAACGGGAGGACTAAATGAGCTGGAAGCGTTTTAAGGTGGCGATCCTGTATGTCGGTGCTGCCCTCATGGTCGTGCAGGCCGGGCGACATTTGGCCGATGGTGCTACAAAGCTCGATAACGTGGGGCCCGCAATCATTGCCTTGGGGATCGCCTACTACTTGATCAGGCGAGCAAGAGCGTGTGCCGGATAGCATGGCGGCAACTTGATCTTGATTGATAGATCACACTGTCACTCGTTGTCGAGTAGGCGGGTAATTCAACTCAGCGCTCGAATACTTGGCATGCTCTTGCGGCAGAGAAGGGCTTGCGCCCCTCACGGTCACCCGTCGCGCTCGTAAGACCGCCGAAGTGCAGGTGCCATTTAGCGAAACCATTTGTATCTGCCCTTACGTGCTCGCCAGTTATGACCGCGATGGCCATTTTAGTGTCGTGTGCGAGGCACAAGGAGTTCGTCTATCGATTGGCCGAGGGCGCTTCTCTGGAAGGCATGGAGTTTCATAGGGTGCTGATTGTTCAAACTGCTCCTCAGGTCGCCAAATTCTGCAATTCGGTAGGGCCGGGATCGTGACGGGGTTGCTGAATTTAGGTAACTTGGCGTTTTCCATTCATGGATGACGGATTCATGCCAATCACCAAGCGTATTGCAAAAATCTCTCTGAGCATCTCCCTGCTGGGCCTCGTAGGCGCTAGCCCATTTTCCCTGGCGGACGACACCACTCCGGTCAGCGAGTTGCTGCGTAGCGGCTATGAAGTCAAGGCGGCCTACCAGGCGCCAGCACGGGTCGGCCTGGTGCACTTTCTGATCTTGCAAAAAGGTTCGTCGGCGTTCCAGTGCGTGACCTATGGCGCCGAAATAAAACCACGTTTCCATGACTACTCCAACACCTACTCTTGCGCTCAAGTTCAGGACCTGATTCCCACCCAGCCTAACCTCCGACAGTAATCCTCCAACGCGTTCACGGTTCCATTGCCCCTCCAGTCCTTATGACTGGGGCTGGTGGAGTCTGCTGCTGGGGAGTACCGGCTCGAAGGTGCCGAGATCAAGGTTCGCGGAGCGGTTTAAGCCTATGGAGGAGCACCTTCGAGAAGTCCCCAGTAGTACTTAACGGATGTATTCGTCTGTTGGACGCTACAAGCCAGGCATCGATTGCTCCAGGCCGCGTGTGCGATGCGGAGGCTGTTCTTCCTGGCGCGGGTCTGGGTCTTTCTGTGCAGGAGAGATAGAGCGCCGCACAGATAGCGCTGATTGCATACACAGTTTTTTGGGGGGTATTTTCCCACTCCGCGGGTGCATAGGAAATGCGGAACTGCGTTTGAGCTGAAGTTCACCTCTGGCAAACACACGCCTGTTGCTGACCAACACTCTCGGTTCAGATGTGACCCAGAGCGTTGCTGCGCCGCCTCCGGGATCTGATTTCTACAACAAGGCCAGATGCAAAAATGAAAATAAAAGCATTGCTCATCGCTTCGCTGGGGGGGCTCTTGCTGATTCAAGCAACGCTTTCCTTTGCGGACAACACCAATGGCAAGAGTCTCTATGTGCAACGATGTGCCATGTGTCACGGCGCCGATATCAAGGGAACTGGGCCACTGGCCAATAAGAGCAATCCTCCTACACCTGATCTGACGACCCCTGCTTTCAAAAAACGACTCAATGAGTATCCGGGTGTGATTGTGTCGTCGGTAATACTGCGTCCCAATGGAGACTTGATTCCCAGAACTTTGCGGGAGAACGGTGTGAAGGTGCCCCCGCATGCTTGGAGCGTTAAGGATTTTCGCGATTTGAATCAATACATGAGTGACGTGATTTCAAAGACTCGATGAGTTCTTTATAGACGTTGGCATAGCGTTCCAAGAGCCACTTGCTCCGAGACGGTGGCCAATCAATCTTGGTTTTAGTCTTGAGGCTCATCGCTGCCCCGGGTCGGGCTGCACCAGGTGCTGCCAGGGAAATACCTGCCGGGCGAAATTCTTCACGTAACCGCCAGTGGCGGCCTGGATCACCATGATCGGCAGTTTGGGTCGCTGGCGCTGCAGGGCTTCGAGTTGTTCCAGGCTCAGGCAGGTATTGCGCAAGCGCAGCGCCCGCAATGGGTCGCACGCGTGGCTGGCAAACAATCTTTCATAGCTGGCAAAAGACGTGATGGCGTGCTCCTCGCGGTCTTCTGCCCAGCTTTGCTGAAGTGCGCTGGACTCACTGAAATCCAGGCTGCTCAACCGCGGCAGGTTGCTGGAGCCTGCGAGGTTGTCGATAAAACCCTGGGTGTCGAAATGGGCGCCGATACGCAGTTGCGCAAGGTGTGGCAGGTCGACCTGGAAGAAGTCCGCGTTGGGGGCATTGGGCAGGGTCAGTTCGCTGAGGTACGGGGTCTTTGCTACCCAGCGGGCGATTTCACCGGCTTCTTCCATGATGGTGCCGGCCTTCTGGATCAACGAAGCGTTATGGTCCTGAGGTTCGGTGGGGCGAATCGTCAATGACCTGAGGCGGGGAAATTGCACCGCACTGTCCAGCAAGGGGCTGAACTCCCACTCGCGGGTACCGTTCGCGCCTTCATCGGCACCGGAAAACAGCAGCGAGCTGAGGGTGTCCGCCACGCTCTGCTCTGCCAGGCATTCCAGGGTCCAGGCAAAGGGCTCGTCCCATAGCTCGCCGTAGTACTCCAGATGCAGGCCGTCACGCATCGGCGCCAGGGCCAGGTAGTTGTAGTCGCTGGCCCACAATGGGCCGGCCGGGTCTTCGCCAGTGTCGTCGTGCTCGGCGGCCTGCTCCCGAGTGAACTCATGGATGCGTTGCTGCAGGGCCAGCAGCCGCTGGTAGCCAGGGGAAGACAAGGGATTGGACATGGGGTGGATTCCGCGGGTAACGCAGGCACGGGCCTGCTGGATAAACGCTGGGCGTGGTGAGGGTCGATCATAACAAAGCGGCGAGGGCGGCCCGCTGTGAAGCGAGCGCCGGGCGGAACACATTTTTCCAACAAATAAACTCTGTCGTCAGGGCCTGGTCGGGCGCTAGGATCCGTCGCCGACCTGCCGGCCTAGCGTCTTCTAAGGGCTCCACAGCATGCAATCAAAGTTACTGCCGTCATCAGCAACCGGGCTCGCACCCAGGGAAATCACCCTGGATGACGCAGCGCTGTTGCAGCGTTTCTTTGTCGAGAACCCGGAGTATTTCCATATCGTCCACGGTGCAGCGCCGCAGCCGGACGAGGCGCGCGACGAGATCGATGATGCACTGCCAGCGGGCTGGTCCTACACCCACAAGTGGAAAATCGGTTACTTCGACAGTGAAGGGCGCCTGCTGGCGTTCGTCAGCATTGTCAGCGACCTGTTGGCACAAGGGGTCTGGCACATAGGCCTGTTCATGCTGGCTACCCCCTGTCACGGCAGCTCCCTTGCCCGGCAGTTGCACGCTGAGCTGGAGGCCTGGGCTGCGGGCGAGGGCGCACGCTGGTTGCGCTTGAGCGTGGTCCAGGACAATGCCCGGGCACAGGGTTTCTGGAATGCCTGCGGTTATGCCCAGGTGCGTACCCGTGACGGGATCGAGCTGGGGCGCTTGCAGCACCAGGTGCGGATCATGATCAAGCCCCTGGCCGGGGATGCGCTGGCCGACTACCTGACCCTGATGCCACGTGATCGCAGCGAGGAGCAGGTACCTTCCTGACAAGGTGCCAGGAGCACCCGGACGGTGTGACTACCGCAAGGCACCCCCCCAGCCAGGTGCTAGGCGTGGCTGAGCGACAGCTGGCTGATGATGCAGGCCGAGCCATCCTCCGCCGGGGTGCTGGGGGTGAAATCGATCTGGTTGTAGATCCCGCCATGAAAGTCGAATACCTGGCCATTCCAGGCCGAGTCCAGGGCGTGCGGGGGAGAGCTGGCTTGCTGGCCATTGCAGTTGCCGTTGAGCCCCAGTGCCAGCGGGTTGCTGGCCGAGATGGGCAGTGGGGGGGGGCGATGTCGAGTGTGCTGATGTCTACCGGCATGTGGAGGTGTCCTTGTCGGGGCTGCTGGACCGCGGTGCCGATGTGACTGTCGACCCCGTTCCTCACCGACCCGCAGTTCTCTCTCGAGCTTTGCCGCACCATGGTCCGAGGGGCTTGATCAGCCTGAACTAAAAACGCCCCTGCCAGTCCCATTGGGCATCTTTGAACGACTGGGGGAACACCATGAAAACTCATCCTGCAATGCTCTGCGCCGCGGTTCTGGCTTCAAGCCAGGCGCTGTTGGCACAGGCTGCCCAGACCACTACCGCCGAGCCGGCCTACCAGAGCCAGGTAGCACGCTACCAGTGTGAAGGGCAGGTGCGCATCGACGCCGCCTACCTGAACATCGACAACGGCTCCTCGTTTGCCACGCTGTATTACAAGGACCAGTTGATCCCCATGCACATCGCGCGTTCCGCTTCCGGCGCCCTGTATGTGGCGGACGACGAGCAGAACAGCTTCCGCTGGCACACCAAGGGCAAGATGGGGGTGCTCTCGTTCCTGGAGGCGGACCACACCGCCACGGAGCAAACCCTGCTCAAGGACTGCAAGGAACTCGAGCAGGACTGAAAAAACGCCAACGCACTTTCCCGCGGGCAAAAAAAAGCCCGCGGGGAGTGCGGGCGAACGTAGTTGCTTGAATGAGCGAGGCGACTATACACAGCGCTTTTTCGATGCTGGGTGAAAGAAGTTTCATCTTGCGCCTCAGGGGCGCACACCTTGCCCAGTCCCGTACTCGGCCGGCACGCTGGCGTGCTTCGGTTTCAGACGAAGGGCTGGCCGTGAAAGCCCCGTGGCAGACGCTGCAGGCCCGGCAGGGCGGTCAGGCGTTCGGTCCAGGCGTTACGCCAGAGTTGGCCGCCATGGCTGGCCTTGGCCTTGCGTGCAGCCCGACGAGCGGCATTGCGCTGGTTGCGTCGGGCCTCCTTGTAGACCTCGGTGTTTCGGCAACTGCGGCATTTGACCCGGTTCAGCTCGCCGGTGGAGGCCAGTTGGGTGCCGTGATGACCGCAGGCCAGGTGCCCGGCGACCTTGAAGTGAGTAACCATCGCGTTTCTCCTTCGGAGTGAGTACGGAGCACGCGCCGTGTGTTCGATGCGTCTCCATACTTTTACGACCGCAGGGCACTGGTGACGTTCGTTGTTTTGTCGGCAAACCCCGAGCCACCGGCAGATCTGTTCTAACCTGCTAAAGCAAGTGAAAAATCCCTTCAGGAAGAGAGGTGGGCATGGCAACGCAACAGCAACGCCCTTACGAGCAGGAACGCAGCGATGAGACGGCACCCTACGAGGTTGAACACAAGGAGCCGCCTCCGCAGACCTGGAAGCATCCGGATGATGGCAAAAGCCTGTCGGAACTGGATGAAGAACGTCCCTTGAAACCGTGACCCACAGCCCCGCTCCAGAGCGGGGCTGTCGTTTGTGGCAAAGCCTTGGGCGGGCTCTGTTACCATCCCCGGTTTTGCCGCCCCGAAGCGCCGGGGCGAGTGGTCCGTTCAAGGGAGAAACACATGATTGTCACCACCACCGCCCATATCGAAGGCCGGGAAATTGCCAGCTACCTGGACATCGTCAGCGCTGAATCGGTCCACGGCATCAACGTGGTCCGTGACCTGTTCGCCGGCATGCGCGACTTTTTCGGCGGCCGCTCCCAGACCTTGGAACGCGCCCTGAAGGAAGCGCGGATACAGGCCACCAATGAAATCAAGGAGCGCGCCCGGCAATGCAACGCCGATGCGGTGGTCGGCGTGGATTTCGAGATCAGCATGCCGGCAGGGCGCGGCGGCATGGTAGTGGTCTTCGCCACCGGCACCGCCGTCAGGCTCAAGTAGCGTTCAACGCCTCCGGGCGTTCAGGGCGCGACCGGGGTGCACAGCTCCACTAAAGTGCCGTCCGGGCAGCGCACATAGGACACCGTCTGCCCCCAGGGCTTGCTTGTGGGGGGCGCCAGTTCCCGGGCACCGTGCTCCAGGGCCCGGGCATGGGCCGCCTGCACGTCTGCGGTGACCAGCCCCAGTTCCATGCCCAGGGGCTTGGGCGAGGAGTGAGCCGCCACATGGCCGGCCGGGAAATTCATTTCTGCCAGGTCATGGTCGGCGAAGGCCAGGGTAGTGCTGCCGGTTTCCAGCTCGCCATAGGTGCCGGATTCGTGGAGAAACCGCCGCTTGAAACCAAAGGCCTGCTCGAAAAAGCGCAAGGAACCTTCGACTTCGGGTACGTAGATGATGGTGTATCCGAACTGCATGGCGTGACGCTCCTGTCCATGGATTGTGAGGCGGCGAATCTAGCACGGGCCTGCGGCTGCGCAGGGCCCGTCGTTGTAAGCCGCTGTTTCATGGCTGCTGCTCCCTGAGGTGCCAGCCCAGGGCCGAGCATTGCAGCTCATGGGTCGGCGCCAGGGCCTGGAGAAAGGCCTGATCGTGGGAGGCCACCACCAGGGCCCCGGGAAAGTCCCGCAGGGCGCATTCGAAGGCCTGCACCGATTCCAGGTCCAGGTGGTTGGTGGGTTCGTCGAGCAACAGCAGTTGGGCTGGGTTGCCGCCCCACAGGGCCAGGGCCAGGGCGGCTTTCAGGCGCTCGCCGCCGCTCAGTTGCGCGCAGGGTTGCAGCACCCGCCGGGCATCCAGTTGCAGGCGTGCCAGGCGGGTACGCAAGGTGCTTTCCTCCAGGGGCGTGGCGGCGTTGCCCAGTTGTTCGAGCAGTGAGTGTGCGGGATCGAGTTGCGCCAGATGCTGATCCAGATAGGCACTGGCTACCGCCACTCGGCATTCGCCGCTCAGTGGCTGCAACTGGCCGGCCAGCAGTTTCAGCAAGGTGGACTTGCCGCAGCCATTGGGGCCGACCAGGGCGATGCGTGCCGGGCCGACGACGTTGCAGGTGAGGCGGCTGGCCGAGGCTTGCGGGTCCAGCCAGGGCAGTTGCGCCTGCAGTAGACTGAATACCGGCTGGCCGGCCTGCAAGGTGGTGGTAGGCAGAGTGAGCAAGGTCGGTGACTGCGCGCCGACCCGGGCAAAGGCGTCGCGCACCTGCTCGTCGAGCTCGCTCTTGTGCCCCTGATGGGCGTGGCGTACCTGGCCCATGATGTCCCGCGCGGCGCCGAGCAGCTTGGCCCGTTCGAAGCCTGAGACGTTGGCGGTCTTGGCGTGCCGGCGCGAAGCCGCGGCGTGGCGCTGGATGGTGTCGTGTTCCCGTTGCAGGCGCTTGTGCTCGCGGCTGCGCTGGGTTCGCGCATGGTCCAGCGCCGCCTGCGCCGCCTCGCTGTGGGCCTGGCGCTGCGCCTGGTACAGCGCATAGTTGCCGCCATAGACCTGGGCGCCCTGGGGGCCGAGTTCGACGATGCGTTGCACCTGCATGAGCAAATGGCGGTCATGGCTGACCAGGATCAGCCCGCCACGCCAGCCTTGCAGTTGTTCCGTCAGCCAGCGCCGGCCGTGGCGGTCCAGGTGATTGCTGGGCTCGTCGAGCAGCAGCAGGTCGGCGTTGCCCAGCAGGGCTCCGATCAGCACCACTCGGGCCAGTTGGCCGCCGCTGAGGACGTCCGCCGGGCCCTGCGGTTCCACGTGCTCCAGGCCGGCTTCATCCAGGGCCAGGCGCAGGCGCTGGGCCAGGTCCCAGCGATCATCCACCAGGTGCAGGTCTTCCAGGCTGGCGCTGCCGTTGGCCAGGCGCTCCAGGGCGCCCAGCGTCTCGGCGAGGCCGGCGACCTGGGCCACGCTCTGCCTCGGCTGTACCTGCGGATCCTGGGGCACATAGGCCACGCTGGCAGTGTGGCTGATGCTCCCGGAGGAGGGTTGCAGCTCGCCGGCGATCAGGCGCAGCAGCAGGGACTTGCCCACGCCATTGCGCCCGACGATGGCCGTGGGCAGGCGATCGAAACTCAGGTTCAGGGCATCAAGCAGGGTTTCGCCATTGGCGAATTGATAGGTCAGCTGGTTCAGGGAAACCAGTGCGGGCAGCCGGGTGACGTGAGTCATCAGCACCTCCGGAAAATGTGGCAACAGGCCAATGAGCGCTAGCAGTGCTCATCGCGGATACATTTTTGGAAGGCTTAGTTGTTCACGTCGGCAATCGTCCTTGGACGGGAAGGAAGGTGCGTAGCCTAACCTCAGAATTCTCTGACTGACAAGTACGCAAATTCGAAGGTGGCCGTCGTCAGGCCGGTTGGGCCTCCTTCGCGAGGCGCCGCAGAAAGTTCGCCAGGCCCGCTTCCTCGGCCTTCAGGCCCTGGCGGGCGCGGGCCTTGGGCAACTGCGCCAACTCACCGAGGACGAAGCGCTCCAGCAGCGCCGGATGGATGTAGCACTTGCGGCACACCGCCGGAGTGTTACCCAGTTCCCGGGCCACTTCCTTGACCGTTGCCACTATGTGTTTCTTCGCCTCGGCCTGGGGCTCCCAAGGCTGCTGGCGCAACCGCTCCAGGGCCAGGACGCTGCCGGCCCAGGTGCGGTAGTCCTTGGCGGTGAAGTCGGCTCCGGTCAGTTGCTGCAGGCAGGCGTTGATGTCCGATGAGCTGACGTGGTGCCGTTGACCGTCTTCGTCCAGGTACTGGAACAGCTGCTGCCCAGGCAACTCCAGGCAGCGCTTGACCACCCGTGCCAGGCGCGGGTCCTTGACGGTGATCTGGTGCTCGACCCCGCTCTTGCCACGGAACTGGAAGTGGATGGCGCTGCCGCTGACCTGTACATGGCGGTTGCGCAACGTGGTCAGGCCGTAGGAGCGATTGTCCCGGGCATACTGGCTGTTGCCGACGCGGATCAGGGTTTCATCCAGCAGCAGGATCAAGGTGGCCATGACCTTTTCCCGGCTGAAGCCGGGCACCGCCAATTGCGCCTGCAACTGCCGGCGCAGCTTGGGCAAGGCGTTGCCGAACGCCAGCAGGCGAGCGTACTTGTCACCGTCGCGCACTTCGCGCCAACGCGGGTGGTAGCGGTACTGCTTGCGGCCCCTTGCGTCGCGGCCGGTGGCCTGCAGATGGCCTTTGGGGTCGGGGCAGATCCACACCTCTGCGTAGGCCGGGGGAATCGCCAGGGCGTTGATCCGCTGTACCTCGGCGGCCTGGGTAAGGCGCTGGCCCTGGGCGTCGTAGTAGACGAACTTGCCCCGCAGCTTGCGCCGCCGGATGCCCGGCTGGCGGTCGTCGGTGTAGTGCAGGTCGGCGGGCAGGGCGGGAGTATCGCAAGCGTCGGGCATGGCGGCAGGTCCTGGGCAAAGTGCGGGCCGGTAGACCATGGACCGCGGCCTCGGCCAAGGGTGCCGATTTTCTCTGCGGTTTACGCCAGGACGGCCACTGCCTTGATCTGTGCCCAGAGTTGCTGCCCGGGGTGCAGGCTCAACTGGTCCCGGGAGAAGCGGGTGATGCGCGCCAGCAACGGGCTGCCCGCCACGTCCAGACGCACCAGCACATGGGCGGCGTTGTCCGCGGGGATTTCGTCGCGCACCGTTACCGGCAGGCGGTTGAGGATGCTGCTGTGCTCGCTGTCCTGCAGGCTCAGGCTGACGTCCCGGGCCTGGACCTTGAACCGCAAGGCCTTGCCCAGTGCCAGAGGCTCGTGGGCCACGCGGATCGTCAGCTGGCTGCCGGGCAGTTGCAGGGTCAGCAACTGGTAGTCCGGGTCGTAATGGCTGACCCGGCCTTCCACCACCACGCCCGCGTCGTCACCCAGGGCCAGGGGCAGGTCCAGGCGCGCCAGGGTCTCGCCCACGGGGCCGCTGGCCAGGGCCCGGCCATCGCTGAGCAGGACGATATGGTCGGCCAGGCGCGCCACTTCATCCTGGGAGTGGCTGACGTACAGCACCGGGATATCCAGCTCGTCGTGCAAGCGTTCCAGGTAGGGCAGGATCTCGCTTTTGCGTTTTGAATCCAGGGCCGCCAGGGGCTCGTCCATCAGCAGCAGCCGCGGGCTGGTGAGCAGCGCCCGGGCAATGCCGATGCGCTGGCGCTCGCCGCCGGAAAGGTGCTGCGGGTGGCGCTGCAGCAGGTGGCCGATGCCCAGCAGTTCAGTGGCCTGGGCCATGTCCACCCGGCGTTGGGCCTTGGCAATGCGCCGCAGGCCGAATTCCAGGTTGGCTTGCACGGACAGGTGGGCGAACAGGCTGGCCTCCTGGAACACATAGCCCAGGGAGCGCTTGTGGGGCGGGACGAACAGCTTGCGCTGGCTGTCCTGCCAGACTTCGTCATTGATCTGGATGCGCCCGCGGCCGGCTTTTTCCAGGCCGGCGATGCAGCGCAGGCAGGTGGTCTTGCCCGAGCCCGAATGTCCATACAAGGCTGTTACCCCGCGCCCTGGCAGTTGCAGGTCGAGATCCAGGGCGAAGTCGTGGTAGCCCAGGTGCAGCTTGACGTGAATGCTCATCGGCTCAGCTCCAGCCGGCTTTGGTCTTGCGGCTGGAGTACAGCGCCAGCAGCACCAGGAACGAGAACACCAGCATGGCCCCGGCTAGCCAATGGGCCTGGGCGTATTCCATGGCCTCGACGTGATCGTAGATCTGCACTGAGACCACCCGGGTCTTGTTGGGGATGTTGCCGCCGATCATCAGCACCACGCCGAACTCGCCGACGGTGTGGGCAAAGCCGAGAATCGAGGCTGTGATGAAGCCTGGCCGCGCCAGGGGCAGGATCACCGTGAAAAAGGTGTCCCAGGGGTTGGCGCGCAGGGTTGCGGCCACTTCCAGGGGACGGCTGCCAATGGCAGAAAAGGCATTTTGCAACGGCTGTACCACGAAGGGCATGGAGTAGATCACCGAGCCCAGCACCAGGCCGGCAAAACTGAACGTCAGGGTGCCCAGCCCCAGGGACTGGGTGAACTGGCCGAAGAAACCGTTAGGCCCCAGAGCCAGCAACAGGTAGAAACCTATCACCGTGGGTGGCAGCACCAGGGGCAGTGCCACCACGGCGCCGATCGGCCCCCGCAGCCAGGAGCGGGTGCGCGACAGCCACAGGGCTATCGGAGTGCCGACCACCAGCAGGATCAGCGTGGTCAGGGACGCCAGCTTGAGGGTCAGCCAAATGGCGGAAAAATCGGCACTCGACAGGCTCATTTACAGTTGGTAGCCGTAGGACTTGATCACCGCGGCGGCTTTTGGCCCCTTGAGGTAGTCCACCAGTGCCTTGGCGGCCGGGTTGTCCTTGCCCTTGTTGAGGATGACCGCGTCCTGCTTGATCGGGTCGTGCATCTGGGCCGGGACGATCCAGGCCGAACCGCTGGTGACCTTGCCGTCCTTGTAGATCTGCGACAGGGCGACGAAGCCCAGCTCGGCATTGCCGGTGGAAACGAACTGATAGGCCTGGGTGATGTTCTGGCCTTCGACGATCTTGTCCTTGACCTTGTCGGTCAGGCCCAGCTTGGCCAGTACCTGGGTTGCGGCCAGGCCGTAAGGCGCGGCTTTCGGGTTGGCAATGGACAGATGCTGGTACTGGTTGTCCTTGAGCACCTGGCCCTTGGCGTCGACGTAGCCGTCCTTGGCCGACCACAGGGCCAGGGTGCCAATGGCGTAGGTGAAGCGCGAGCCCTTGACGATGTCGCCTTCGCTTTCGAGCTTTTGCGGGGTGCTGTCGTCGGCGGAGAGGAAGACTTCAAAAGGCGCGCCGTTCTTGATCTGGGTATAGAACTGCCCGGTAGCGCCGTAGGCGGCCACCAGTTTGTGCCCGGTATCTTTCTCGAAGTCGGCGGCAATCGCCTGGATCGGTGCGGTGAAGTTGGCGGCCACCGCGACCTGGACTTCATCGGCCTGGGCCGAACCCAGGGCGAAGATAGCGAGCAGGGCGGCGAGGCAAGTCGGGGCAAAACCTGAGGCGCGAAGGTTCATCAAACAGCTCCATTGGGGGACGGATGCGTTGGGCAGTGAGTTATTGGAAGGGGCCTGCACCAAGGCGAGGTAGAGTCGCTATATAGTGGAATATATAGCGATTTGTCGATGAACGGAACTCTGTTGCCAGTGCTTGTTGCCCGGGCCGCGATGTGGATCGCGGCTCTAGTGAATCAGCGTCTGCGCAGTTGTGCCAGGGTTTGTTCGGCCAGGCGCAGGGTCAGTTCGTAGGCGGGCAGTTCCACCCCCAGGCGCAGGGCCTGGCCGGACCAGAGGTTGGCGAAGTCCGCCTCGTCCTTGGCACGCAGCGGCATCAAGGCGCCGCCGGCCCGGGGGAAGGCCGGCGCCAACGGGCTGATGGGGCCGATTTCGCGCATGACGCGGTTGACGATGCCCCGGGCCGGGCGCCCGGTGAACAGGTTGGTCAACGCGGTTTCGCTTTCCTTGGCGTGGCGCAGGGCATAGTGGTGGGTGGCGCTGACCTTGGCTTCCGGGGTGAACAGGTAGGCAGTGCCCAGTTGCACCGCCGAGGCTCCCAGGGCCAGCGCCGCGACGATGCCCCGGGCATCGCCGATGCCGCCGGCGGCAATCACCGGCAGTTGCACCGCGTCGACGATCTGCGGCACCAGGGCCATGGTGCCGACCTGGCTGTTGAGATCGTCGCCGAGGAAGATTGCCCGGTGGCCGCCGGCTTCGTAGCCCATGGCGATGATCGCGTCGCAGCCGCGCTCCTCCAGCCAGAGCGCTTCATCGACGGTGCTGGCCGAGGACAGCACCTTGGCTCCGGTGGCCTTGACCCGGGCCAGCAACGAAGGCTCTGGAAGGCCGAAGTGGAAACTCACGACTTCAGGGCGCAACTCTTCCACCAGTTGGCAGGTGCTCTCATCGAAGGGCGCGCGGTTGCTGACCGGGGTCGGCGCATCGAAGTCGGCGCCCAGTTCGCGATAGTAGGGCTCCAGGGCGTTCTTCCAGCGTTGCTCGTGTTCGGCATCGACGGGCTGCACCTGGTGGCAGAAGAAGTTCAGGTTCAACGGGTTCTGCGTGGCTGAGCGAATCACCTGTACTTCCTGGCGGATCTGCCCGGCGTCGAGCATGGCGCAGGGCAGGGAGCCCAGAGCACCGGCCCGGGAGGCGCCGATCACCATGGCGGAGCCGGAGGGGCCGGCCATGGGCGCTTGGATGATGGGCAGGGCGATACCCAGCAGGTCTAAGAGGCGGCGATCAGTCCATTGGCTCATTTGCGGGAATTCTCCGTCGGCAGGTTTAGACGATGCAGCCCGTGGTTTTTATCAGGAGATGGCGCCCCGAGGCCAGCTGACTTTTCCACGGGGCTCGATTCCAGGCCTTTGCAACCGGTACAGCGGCCGCTGCCGACGGCTGTCGGCAGCGTCGATCCGGCGCTAGACTGCGGCGGATATTTTTCCTCATCGCACCCCTCAAGGAAGGCTGACCATGGATGTAAAACTGCGTGAAGTACTGCCGTTCAGCGTTGCAGGCCTGCAAGTAAGGACCCTCAACGCCGCCGAGCAACAGGCCGACAGCGCCCGGATCGGGCCGATGTGGCAGCGCTTCTATGTCGAGGGGCTGTTCGACAAGATCAGCCCTCGCCAGGCTGATTCGTTCGTCTATGGCGTCTATTCCAACTACGAGTCCGATGCCAGCGGGCACTTCGACGTGACCGCCGGAGTGGCGCTGGAAGGTGCCTGCGCCGACTACCCGAGCGTGGCTGTCCAGGGCGGGGACTACCTGGTGTTCAGTGCCAAGGGCGCGATGCCCGATTGCGTGATCCAGACCTGGGGGCTGATCTGGGCCTACTTCCAGGACAACCCCCAGGTCCGACGCGCCTTCGCCACGGATTTCGAGGTCTACACCAGTGCCGATTCGGTGGCGATCTACATCGGCATCGAGGCCTCGCAGGCCGCTTCGCGCTCCAGCAACTGACGCTTGCGTTCCACACCCCAGCGGTAGCCTGAAAGGCCGCCGTCGCTGCGTACCACCCGGTGGCAGGGAATGGCCACCGCCAGGCTGTTGGCCGCGCAGGCCTGGGCCACGGCGCGCATGGACTTGGGCGCGCCAATGCGCTGGGCAATTTCGGCGTAGCTGGCGGTGCTGCCCAGAGGAATGCTCCTCAGGGCCTGCCATACCCGCTCCTGGAACACCGTGCCCTGCAGATCCAGGGGTAGGTCCAGGCCAATGGCCGGGGCTTCGATAAACCCCACTACCTGGGCGACCAGGCGCTCGAAATCGCGGTCGGCACCGATCAGGTTGGCCCGGGGGAACTTGTCCTGCAGTTGCTCCAGCAGCGGGCCGGGTTCATCCCCCAGGAGAATCGCACACACACCGCGCGCGCTTTGCGCCACCAGTATTGCCCCCAGGGAACACTGGCCGAGGGCGAAGCGGATATCGGTGTTGGGGCCGCCGGCGCGGTAGTCGCTGGGCGTCATGCCCAGCAACTGGTCGGCCGCTTCGTAGAAACGGCTGTTGGAGTTGAAGCCGGCGTCATACAGGGCTTCGGTGATCGACTGGCCGCGTTCCAGGTGGGAGCGCACCTTGCGTGAGCGTTGCGCGTTGGCATAGGCCCGTGGGGTCAGCCCGGTGGCGGCCTTGAACACTCGGTGAAAGTGATAGCTGCTCATGCCGGCCTGCTGCGCCAGCTGGCCCAGGCTGGGCGGTATTTCGGCGCCCTCGATCTGCCGGCAGGCCAGCGCCACCAGCGAGGCATGGTGCGCCGCGACCTGGGTCTGGTCACTGGCCAGGCGTTTGCTCGGGCGGTAGCCGGCGGCTTCGGCTTGCTCGGCACTGTCGAAGAATTCGACATTCTCGGCCTTGGGCAAGCGCGACAGGCTGCTGGGGCGGCAATAGACGCCGGTGGTGCGCACGGCGTAGACAAAGCTGGCGTCGGCGCTGGCATCGCGCTTGAGCACGGCTTGCCAGCGGGGGTCCTGTTCGATGCGGTGCTTGCGCGACAAGGCGGTCATGGTCGGTACTCGGTTAGCGGTGGCGGCCAGATTAACCAAGGCGGGGCCGTTCGGCACTCCGGGGCTTGCGCTTGAATTCTCAACCTCAGCCGGCCCGGCGCAAGGTCAGGTTGATCCGTTGCTGGCCCAACAGCGGGTGGTGGCCATCCTTGAGGGCCAGCACTCCGTGATAGCGCAGGCGGTCGACGCCGCCCCAGACCACCACATCGCCATGCAGCAGCGCGACCCGCTGGCTCTTGTCGCTGCGCTGCCGGCCGCCGAAGAGAAAAATCGCCGGCAGGCCCAGGGACAGGGACACGATAGGGGCCGAGTAGTCGCGCTCGTTCTTGTCCTGATGCAGTGACATCTTTGCCCCCGGCCGGTAGCAGTTGATCAGGCATGAGTCCGGGGCGAACCCGGGAAAGCCGGCCGCCTCGGCTGCGGCTTCGGCCAGCTCCTGGAGCACCTTGGGCAGTGCTGGCCAGGGGCGCTGGCTTTGCGGGTCGATGGGGCTATAGCGGTAGCCGCTGCGGTCGGTGGTCCAGCCCAGTTGCCCGCAACTGCTGAGGCTCACCGACATGGTGAAGCCGCCGGGCGTCTGCATCTGGCGAAAGGGCGCAGCGGCGAGCACGGCATCGAGTTGCGGCAGCAGCGTTTTGACCCAGGGCAGGGCGAAGCCACGCAAGACCCGGGACTCTGGGCCCAGGACCTCGACGCGGGCAGGCTGCTGCAGGTCGCTGTCACTGAACAGCCCGAGGGTGGCTGGGCCGTCATCATTACAGTGCATCGTGAAAAATCACTCCAAGGGTATGGCGCTGGCCACTGTGAACGCGGCTGACACCGTGGCGCAAGGTCACCCGATAGTGCCCGCGCGCTCCGGCTACCGGGCGATGATGCACGGCGAAAACCAGCCCATCACCCTGCTTCAGACCAATGACCTGCGGCCGCGATTGCATGCGTGGGCGCTGTTCGGTGAGCACCAGTTCACCGCCGCTGAAGTCGCTTCCCGGCTGCGACAACAGGAAGGCCACTTGCAAGGGGAATACGTGCTCGCCGTACAGGTCCTGGTGTAGGCAGTTGTAGTCCCCGGGGCCGTATTGCAGCAGCAAGGGCGTCGGGCGCAACTGCCCGGCCTTGTGGCAGCGCTGGATGAAGGCGGCGTGTTGCGCCGGGTATTGGACGTCGATATTCATCAGGCGGTTCCAGCGGTTGGCCTGGTCCACCAGGCGCGGGTAGAGCAACTGGCGCAATTGCGCCACGGGCTCCGGCAGCGGATAGCCAAAATACTGGTACTGGCCACGGCCAAAGCCATGGCGGGCCATGATCACTTTCGAGCGAAACAACTCGGGGCTCTGGTAAAGCCGGCTCAGGGCCTGGCATTGCGCTGGAGTCAACAGGCCTTCGAGGCGGGCGCAGCCGTCCTGGTCGAGGGCCTGCTCGATGCGGGCCCAATCCAGTTGTTGCAGGCGATCATGTAGCGAGGGGGCAGGCATGGCGGGAGTGTCCTGGGCGGTAGGGAACCCGGCCAGTCTGCGGCACGGGTGGCCGCGGAACACTCCGTTGCTTGCGCTTGAATCGGTGGTGCGCAGCGGCGCTCTACAAGGCCTTGCTGACGCTGACGTCGCTGATGACATCGTCGGACTGGCCATGCAGCGCCTCGAGGGCGGCCCGGGCTTCTTCCTCGGAGCCGGCCTGCAACTGGGCGAATTCGAAGCGGCGCTCACCGTTGAGCTTGTATTTGATGACGTACTTGGTGGTCTGGGGCACGGGGCTACCTGTTGTCGCGAGGGGAGGGCTTAGCGCAGTTTCGAGCTGGAGCGGCGAATGATGCGGATCGAATGCGTCAGGTTCGGCTTGCGGGTCACGCTGATGGGCCGGCGGTTGACGGTGTCGATGGTGATGTTCCAGAAACCGGTGCTGGGGGCGGTGATCTTTGCCGGGAACTTGTCGAAGGCGCCGCCGTGATAGGTATGACGGCCGCCGTTCTTGAAGCTGCGGAAGTTGGCGTCGCTCATCAGGCGAATGTTGCAGACCTGGGAGCATTCGATGACGACGATATCGTCTTCGTTCAGGTGCTCGCGCTGGTGGATGAATTTCATGGGCGCCTCCAGAAGGGCTATAGCTACAAAAGCAAAAAACGTTTGCGTGGGCGGTGGCGCAGTTTATCAGGCCCAAAGGAGTATTATTCGGCCCCGGCGTCGAGCTTTGACAATTTAAAACAGTTATTTGGATTTTTATCGGCGATAAAGCCGTGCCTCCGGAGAAAAACAGCGCCTTTGCTGTCGGAGGGACTTTATTGGAGATTTTTATATGAAGCGCTGGGTGTGGGTTCTGGTCTTGGCCATCGGCGGTTGCGCAAGCGTCTCGGACATCAACCAGACACCGCCAACCCTGAGCGTGATTTCCGGCAAGAAGCCTCAGGAATACGCCAAGTGCCTGGCTGACAAGCTCTCCGGCAGCCGCGGCGCGCTGCAGGTCGAGCCACACAAGGACGGCTTTCGGGTACTAGTGCCCCAGAGCCTGTCGCCGGCCCCGGCTGCGGTGTTCTACATTGAGGCGCGTTCCGGTGGCAGCAGCATCAAGCTGCACGAACAGTTGAGCAACAACCCGTTGCGCCCTCAGGATGTGCGCAAGGCCGGTGAAGACTGTATCTCCGGCTAAGCCGTTGCTCCATGCGGGTGACAGGCCCCGGTTACCCGCTTGCATCCCTTCTCCAGACTTTGCCCCACGCCCCGGGTAGCGCCACCAAGCGCGGCCCGGGGCTGCTTTTGCGTGGGTAGAAGCCTTGTTGCACTGCGGCGATTAGCCGCTTTTTTTCGCCTGGTAAAACCTTGTGTTGCTGTTCGGTATTCGATAGGCGTGGGGGCAATTTCGCGTTGTCCCGGTGGATCAATTGACCTACTATTTGTGTGCTTATGCCATGCAGGTCTAAGCATATAACTAGAATAATGGAGTCCATATGATCCCACTGGATCGAATGCTATTGAGTGGCCTGATGCTGCTGTTGGTTCAAACTGCCCATGCCGTGGAGGGGCAGAAAGTCTTTACCCAGGGAGGCGCCCAGCCGGGGGCGACGGCTTGCCTGGCCTGCCATGGCGCCGATGGCATGGGCCTGGCTCCGGCCGGGTTTCCACGTCTTGCAGGGTTGCCGGCGGGCTATCTGGGCAAGCAGTTGCACGACTTTCGCAGCGGCGCCCGCACCAGCCCTGTGATGCAACCCCTGGCCAAGGCCTTGAGTGAAGAGGAAATCACCGCGGTCACCACGACCCTGGCCGCCATGCCTGCGCCCAAGCTGGTTCCTGTCAGCCGTAGCCAGGTGGCCACCGGTGTCGGTGAGCGTCTGGCCCTGCGTGGTGCCTGGGAACGGCAAGTGCCCGAGTGCGTCAGTTGCCACGGACCGGGTGGCGTGGGCGTCGGTACCGCCTTCCCACCCCTGGCCGGGCAGCCTGCCAGCTACCTCGTGGCACAGCTCAACGCCTGGCGTGAAGGTACTCGCCACAACGACCCCAATGACCTGATGGGGCACATCGCCAAATCCCTGAGCGCCGAAGAAGTGGCTGCCGTGGCGGACTACTTTGCAACCTTGAACTCCCAGGAGGCGCGCCCATGAAACTATTGATTCCAGGGGCGCTGCTGAGCCTGCTCGCGATCCAGGTCCAGGCGGCCACCATCGCCATGGAGGACCAGTCGCAGATCCCGGCGCCGAGCGCTTCCACCCATGTCGAGTACTTCAAGCCGCCGGCTGAAAGCGAGCTGCCGGACAATGCCTACGGCAAGCTGGTACGCGAAGGCTACGCCCTGTTCGTCGATACCAAGCGCCTGGCGCCGCAGTTCGTTGGCAACGGCCTCAATTGCAGCAATTGCCACCTTGATCAGGGGCGCCTGGCCAACTCGGCGCCACTGTGGGGCGCGTACCCGATGTACCCGGCCTATCGCAAGAAGAACGACAAGGTGAATACCTTTGCCGAGCGCCTGCAAGGCTGTTTTCAGTTCAGCATGAACGGTGGCAAGCCGCCGGCGGCGGACAGTCCGCAGATTACCGCGCTGTCGGTGTATGCCTACTGGCTGGCGAGCAAGGCGCCGCTGGGCGTCGAGCTGCCTGGGCGCGGGTATCCCGACGTGGCGCAGCCCGCCAAAGGCTACGACCTCAAGCAGGGTGCGGCGGTGTATCAGGCGCAGTGTGCGGTTTGCCACGGTGACAACGGCCAGGGCCAGAAGGCCGGTGCGGATTACGTGATGCCGCCACTCTGGGGCAAGGATTCCTACAACTGGGGTGCAGGAATGCACCGGATCAATACTGCGGCGTCCTTCATCAAGCACAACATGCCTCTGGGCAAGGGCGGCATCCTGAGCGATCAGCAGGCCTGGGACGTGGCGGCGTTCGTCAACAGCCACGAGCGGCCGCAGGACCCGCGCCTGGTAGAGGGTTCCATCGAGAAGACCCGGGTCAAGTTCCACGCCAATGACGGGGTGAATTTGTACGGTCAGACGGTAGAAGGCGTGCTGATAGGCCAGGGCATCCGATAAACTAGCGCCCATTGTTTCCGGTGCCGCCCGGGCTCACGCCTGGGCGGCATCGATTTTTTGGGAGAAAGCATGAAGCGGGAAGATGTCAGGGCAAAGCATGCAGAGGGCTTGATCTCTGCCACCCACGTGATCCAGAACCCCGCCAATTCAGGGGAATGGATTGTGTTTTTCAAGAAGAGCGCCGGGCGCAGCTATTTTCTGGTGGACGATAGCGACGAGGTGGAATCTTTCTGCCGTCTCGACGACCTGATCGAAACCATTCGTGGCCTGGGCATCAAGTTCGCCGAAATTCATATGTAGAGGGCGTGCGCCTTCTACTTGCAGACCACCACTACGCTGCGGCTTTTATAGTTGCCCACATCGACCCCTAGGGTCTTGTCGCTTTCCTTGGTGGCGGGCGTGCCGACAGTGCTGACGATCCGATAGCCGGTGCCGGCGCAGGAGGCCTCGGCTTTCTCGTAACAGCTGGCCCAGGAGCTGGCCTCGCCAGAGCAATCGATGCTCAGGCCTTGTTCGCCATTGGCCAGGTAGGTATTGGAGGCGGTGGCACATCCACTCAGGGCCAGTACTGCGGTGACAGTGAAAAGTCTGTTCATGGGGGATTTCGTCATCTGAGGGGGAGGGGGTGAAGTGGCCGTGCATGCCAGTGGCGATGCTATAGCTAATGGCCATTTCGGTACAGCACGTCACCTTAGTCCTGCGCGGGCCTGCAAAAGTGCCGCAGCCCCTCTGGGTGAGGGAGTTGTGGTGCCTGCGGGTGAACACGCCAGGGTGAAAAGGGTGCCATCATGGAGTCCGGATGGCCCGCCTTGGCCGTTGAGTCGAGGGTGTGCCTGGTCGATGCCTGGGGCATTCCGGCAACCCTGTGCAGGTGCCGGTTTACAAGCGCTGCGCGGTGATGGAGGTTTACCTGGCAGGCTATCTGGAGGATGCTGCGGAACTATCCGGCACTTTATTTCTCTATGATGGCAGCGGTTAGCCAGCGCGGGGCATTGTAAGGCGCTCGCGCCCTCATTAGACTGCGCCGAAACTCGTACACACAGCCTTTTTAAGGACTCATATGATCAAGAAATGCTTGTTCCCAGCAGCCGGTTACGGTACTCGCTTCCTGCCAGCGACTAAAGCCATGCCTAAAGAAATGCTGCCGGTGGTGAACAAGCCACTGATCCAGTACGGCGTTGAAGAAGCGCTGGATGCCGGATTGAATGAAATCTCCATCGTGACCGGCCGCGGCAAGCGCGCCCTCGAGGACCACTTCGACATCAGTTACGAGCTGGAAAACCAGATCAAGGGCACCGACAAGGAGAAATACCTGGTTGGTATCCGCAAGCTGCTGGACGAGTGCTCGTTCTCCTACACTCGCCAGACCGAAATGAAAGGCCTGGGCCACGCCATTCTGACTGGCCGCCCGCTGATCGGTGACGAACCCTTCGCCGTGGTACTGGCGGACGACCTGTGCGTCAACCTCGAAGGCGACGGTGTACTGACCCAGATGGTCAAGCTGTACAAGCAGTTCCGCTGCTCGATCGTGGCCATCCAGGAAGTCGATCCGCAGGAAACCAACAAGTACGGCGTGATTGCTGGCGAGATGATCCGTGACGACATCTACCGCGTTCACAGCATGGTCGAGAAGCCAAAGCCGGAAGACGCACCGTCGAACCTGGCGATCATCGGTCGTTACATCCTGACTCCGGACATCTTTGACCTGATCGAGCAGACCGAGCCGGGCAAGGGTGGCGAGATCCAGATCACCGACGCCCTGATGAAGCAGGCGCAGAACGGCTGCGTGATGGCCTACAAGTTCAAGGGCAAGCGTTTCGACTGCGGTGGTGCCGAAGGCTACATCGACGCAACCAACTTCTGCTTCGAGAACTTCTACAAGACCGGCAAGGCTTACTGATAGCCGCTGCACTGGTTTTTCGGAAAAGCCACCTTCGGGTGGCTTTTTCATTTGTCGCCCTTATGTAGACCTCTGCGCTGACCCGATCGCCATCTGCGGTTATGCTTGTCAGCCTGCCTGGGAGAGTGAAATGGCCTACGATTTTGATCTTTATGTAATTGGTGCCGGTTCCGGCGGTGTGCGCTGCGCGCGATTCGCGGCGGGTTTTGGCGCGAAGGTCGCGGTCGCTGAAAGCCGCTATCTGGGCGGTACCTGTGTCAACGTCGGCTGCGTGCCGAAAAAGCTGCTGGTGTACGGCGCGCACTTCGCCGAAGACTTCGAGCAGGCCTCGGGTTTCGGCTGGTCCCTGGGTGAGGCGAATTTCGATTGGGCGACCCTGATCGCCAACAAGGATCGCGAAATCAATCGCCTCAACGGCATCTACCGCAATCTGCTGGTCAACAGCGGCGTGACCCTGCATGAAGGCCACGCCAAGCTGATCGATCCGCACCAGGTAGAGGTCAACGGCCAGCGCTACAGCGCCAAGCACATCCTCATTGCCACCGGCGGCTGGCCACAGATCCCGGATATCCCGGGGCGTGAGCATGCCATCAGTTCCAACGAAGCCTTCTTCCTCAAGGAGCTGCCCAAGCGCGTGCTGGTGGTGGGCGGCGGCTACATCGCGGTGGAGTTTGCCGGGATCTTCCATGGCCTGGGTGCCGATACCCAGCTGTTGTATCGCGGTGAGCTATTCCTGCGCGGTTTCGACGGTGCAGTGCGCAAGCACTTGCAGGAGGAGCTGACCAAGCGTGGTTTGGGCCTGCAGTTCAATGCCGACATCGAGCGCATCGACAAGCAGGCCGACGGCAGTCTTGAGGTCACCCTCAAGGATGGTCGCAAGCTGGCCGCCGATTGTGTGTTCTATGCCACCGGGCGCCGGCCGATGCTGGACAACCTGGGGCTGGAGAATACCGGCGTGAAGCTCGACAAGCGCGGTTTCATCGAAGTGGACGAGCAGTATCAGAGCAGTGAGCCGTCGATCCTGGCGATTGGCGATGTCATCGGCCGCGTGCAACTGACGCCGGTGGCCCTGGCCGAGGGTATGGCCGTGGCTCGGCGCCTGTTCAAGCCCGAGCAGTACCGTCCCGTGGATTACCAGATGATTCCTACGGCGGTGTTCAGCCTGCCGAACATCGGTACCGTCGGCCTCACCGAAGAGCAGGCGCGAGAAGCGGGGCACAAGGTGCAGATCTTCGAGAGCCGCTTCCGGCCGATGAAACTGACCCTGACCGACTGCCAGGAACGCACCCTGATGAAGCTGGTGGTGGACGCCGACAGCGACAAGGTCCTGGGGTGCCACATGGTCGGCCCGGATGCCGGTGAAATCGTTCAGGGCCTGGCAATTGCCCTGAAGGCGGGGGCGACCAAGCGCGACTTCGACGAAACCATCGGCGTGCACCCGACGGCCGCCGAAGAGTTCGTCACCATGCGTACGCCTGTCGCGGGCTGATCAAGCCTTCGCAGGTGCGTCTGGCTGGGCCTTGGTGGCAGCAGCCAGGCGCAACGCCTCCAGGCCGGCCTCGGCCTTGGTGGCGCGCAACTCCATCTCCTTGCTCGATCGAGCCTGTTTCCTGGTTTGTTCCTTGAGTGCCTGAACTTCTTCCTGGGCAACGCGCAGGCGCTCCTGGAGCAGGGTGCTTTCGCTGTCCTGGCGGGCGACCTGTTCGCTCAGGCGGGCCTGTAGCGCCGAGTTCTTGCTGGCGGCATCCTGGGCTTGCTTGAGCTCTTTGTGGATGGCGCGCTGTTCGCTGAGCAGGCGCTCGTTATCGCGATGCAGTTGGGTGATCTCGTCCTGGCGTACCAGCGCGCTCTGTTGGGCCTGGCGCAGCTCCATCTGGATCTGTTGCAACTGCCCTTCGTGGCGGCGCTGCTCCTGTTCGCGCTGTTCCTTGCTGGCCGCGCGGTAGTGCTCCAGGGCGTCCCGGGCATGCAGGTGCTTTTCCTCCAGGGAGTGGATCTGCTGCTCCTTGTCCTCCAGCCGCAGCTCAAGGCCCTTGAGTGCCTGGTTGAGTTCGGCGTTGCGGGTCTGTTCGCTCTGCAGCATGGAGCGAGTGTCTTGCAGGGCGGCGCTTTCCCCGGCCAGGGCGCTGGCCTGAATCTGCAACTGCTGTTGCAACTGCTCCTGAAGCTGGTGGGCTTCGTTCAACTGGTGTTCCAGCACCTGCTTCTGTTCTTCGAAGTGGGCGAGGGCTTGCTCCAGGGGTTCCTGGGCCTGCTCCTGCAGACGTTGCGCCAGGCGCCCCACCAGTTCGCCCAGCTCTTGGTCCAGGGGCGCAGGGCCGCTGTCACGCCGGCTGGCGCCGTCATCCAGCTCCTTGAGATAGCGGTGGATGGTGGTTTTCGAGCCGGTATTGCCCATTTCGATGCGTACTGCGTCGATGCTGGGGTGTTCGCCGCGGGCAAGAATCGCCTGACGCGCTTTCTTCACCACCGCCTTGTTTATACCTCCGCGAGCCATGCATCCTCCGACGATTTAGTACTGTGTTACGTGGTATGTAATTACATTGAATTGTACAGCAGATGGGAAATTATCAAAAGCCTGAAACTGACATGGGATATTATGGTATTACCCCGTGTGATGGGCGCTGAGGGCGGTTTTCGCCAGCCATCGCCGTACATTTGCCTGAGTTGAGCTGCCATGAGCGAGCTGGATCGTTATCTGCAAGCCGCCACCCGCGACAACACCCGTCGCAGCTATCGGGCGGCCATCGAGCATTTCGAAGTGCAGTGGGGCGGTTTCCTTCCGGCTACGGCCGAAAGCGTGGCCCGCTACCTGGCCGCCTATGCCGGTGAGCTGTCGATCAATACCCTGCGGTTGCGCCTGTCGGCCCTGGCCCAGTGGCACAGCAGCCAGGGCTTTGCCGACCCGACCAAGGCACCGGTGGTGCGCCAGGTGTTCAAGGGCATCCGTGCGCTGCACCCGGTACAGGAAAAACAGGCGCAACCCTTGGAGCTGCAGCACCTGGAACAGGTCGTCGCCTGGCTAGATGAGGAGGTGGCGAGTGCCGCAGCTGAACAGCGCCAGGGGGATCTGTTACGTGCCCGGCGTGATCGGGCGCTGATCTTGCTGGGCTTCTGGCGCGGCTTTCGCAGTGATGAGCTGTGCCGCTTGCAGATCGAGCATGTGCAAGCGGTGGCCGGGTCGGGCATCAGCCTCTACCTGCCCCGCAGCAAGAGTGACCGTGACAACCTTGGGCGGACCTTTCACACCCCGGCCTTGCTGCGCCTGTGCCCGGTGCAGGCCTATATCGAGTGGATCAACAGCGCGGCGCTGGTGCGCGGGCCGGTGTTTCGCGGCATCAACCGCTGGGGGCGCCTGAGCGAGCAGGGGTTGCATGCCAATAGCGTGATCGCGTTGCTGCGCCAAGCCCTGGAGCGTGCCGGTATCGCTGGCGAACACTACACCAGCCATTCCCTGCGCCGGGGCTTCGCCACCTGGGCGCACCGCAGCGGTTGGGATCTGAAATCACTGATGAGCTATGTCGGCTGGAAGGACATGCAGTCCGCCATGCGCTACGTCGAGGCCAACCCGTTCATGGGCATGGCGCGCATCGGCGAGAAGCCGGTACAGCAGTAGATTAAGGTTTCTTCTATTAATACTGTTGGCTGATAGTCAAAACCAATCGACAGCATCAGGTTTGCCAATGAGCCAAGGGGCGATTCATTGGTTAGGATTCTCCCCATCAAGTTTTCACCCAATGTTCTCAACCACTGATGGAGAGTCAACGATGCCTATCATCAACAGCCAAGTTAAACCCTTCAAAGCTACCGCATTCAAAAACGGCGCATTCGTCGAAGTGTCGGACGCCGATCTGAAAGGCAAATGGTCTGTCGTGTTCTTCTACCCGGCTGACTTCACCTTCGTGTGCCCAACCGAGCTGGAAGACCTGGCCGACAACTACGCCGAATTCCAGAAGCTGGGCGTCGAGATCTACAGCGTTTCTACCGACACCCACTTCGCCCACGCTGCCTGGCACAACACTTCGCCAGCCATCGGCAAGATCCAGTACACCATGATCGGCGACCCGACCCTGGCCATCTCCCGCAACTTCGATGTGCTGATCGAAGAAGCCGGTCTGGCTGACCGCGGCACCTTCGTGATCAACCCTGAAGGGCAGATCAAGATCGTTGAAATCAACGACGGCGGTGTAGGCCGTGACGCTTCCGAGCTGCTGCGCAAGATCAAGGCCGCTCAGTACGTCGCTGCTCACCCAGGCGAAGTCTGCCCAGCCAAGTGGAAAGAAGGCGAGGCCACCCTGGCTCCGTCCCTGGACCTGGTCGGCAAGATCTAAGCCCATGCATTACCCAAGGGCGGTGATCCGCACTTAAGTCAGCTGCACCGCCCTCAAACAACGCCCGGGCGAGATTCGCTCGGGCGTTGTTTTTTCTACCGAATCAAAACAGGAAATCGCCCGTATGTTGGACGCCAATCTTAAAGCTCAGTTGAAGTCTTACCTGGAACGGGTCACCCAGCCGATCGAGATCGTAGCCTCCCTCGACGACGGTGCGAAATCCCAGGAAATGCTCGCGTTACTCAAAGACATTGTCAGTCTTTCCAACCAGATTACCTTGCTCGATAACGGCAGCGACGCGCGCAAGCCTTCGTTCTCGTTGAATCGCCCGGGAAGTGATATCAGCCTGCGTTTCGCCGGTATTCCCATGGGCCACGAATTCACCTCCCTGGTGTTGGCCTTGCTGCAAGTGGGTGGTCATCCATCCAAGGCCAGTGCCGAGGTGATCGAGCAGATCCGCTCGCTCAAGGGCGAGTTCAATTTCGAAACCTACTTCTCGCTGTCCTGCCAGAACTGCCCGGACGTGGTCCAGGCGCTGAACCTGATGGCGGTGCTCAACCCCAACATCCGTCACGTGGCCATCGATGGCGCGCTGTTCCAGGCTGAAGTCGATGAACGCAAGGTCATGGCGGTGCCCAGTGTCTACCTCAATGGCGTGAACTTCGGCCAGGGGCGCATGGGGCTGGAGGAAATCCTCGCCAAGCTCGACACCGGTGCGGTGGAGAAGCAGGCGCAGAAACTCAACGCCAAGGAAGCCTTCGACGTGCTGGTGGTCGGCGGTGGTCCAGCGGGTGCTTCGGCAGCCATCTATGCCGCTCGCAAAGGCATCCGTACCGGTGTGGCTGCCGAGCGTTTCGGTGGCCAGGTGCTGGACACCATGGCGATCGAGAACTTCATCTCGGTGCAGGCAACTGAAGGGCCGAAGCTGGCCGCCGCCCTGGAAGAGCACGTCAAGCAGTACGACGTCGACATCATGAACCTGCAGCGGGCCAGTGCCCTGGTGCCGGCCAAGGAAGTCGGCGGCTTGCACGAGATCCAGTTCGAAAGCGGCGCCAGCCTCAAGGCCAAGTCGTTGATCCTGGCGACCGGTGCCCGCTGGCGCGAGATGGGCGTGCCGGGTGAGCAGGAATACAAGGCCAAGGGCGTGTGCTTCTGCCCACACTGCGACGGCCCGCTGTTCAAGGGCAAGCGTGTGGCGGTGATTGGCGGCGGCAACTCCGGTGTCGAAGCGGCCATCGACCTGGCGGGTATCGTCAGCCACGTGACCCTGCTGGAGTTCGACAGCAAGCTGCGGGCAGATGCGGTGTTGCAGCGCAAGCTCTTCAGCCTGCCCAACGTCAAAGTCATCACCAGCGCCTTGACCAGCGAGGTGAAGGGTGACGGCCAGAAGGTCACCGGCCTGGCCTACAAGGACCGTGATTCGGGCGAGTTCCACACGGTGGACCTGGAAGGCATCTTTGTGCAGATCGGCCTGTTGCCCAACACCGATTGGCTCAAGGGCACCGTCGAGCTGTCGCCTCGTGGCGAGATCATCGTCGATGCCCGCGGCGAGACTTCTCTGCCTGGGGTATTTGCTGCAGGTGACGTCACCACGGTGCCCTACAAGCAGATCGTGATAGCCGTGGGCGAGGGCGCCAAGGCTTCCCTCAGTGCATTCGATCACTTGATCCGTACCTCTGCACCGGCTTGATCGGTCGCTTAGAAAAACAAAACCCCATGAGCCTGGCTCATGGGGTTTTTTATTGCTGTGCCGGCAGGCACCGGCTTGCCACTGAACAGATCGCTGGATCTTGCGCCGCTCTTGAGAACGGGTTCGCTGACAAGCCGGTTTCTACACAGGCCAGCTCTGCACCTGCATTGGCTTAGAGCGGTGCTGGCTGGATGATTTCGACCCAGTAGCCGTCCGGGTCCTTGATGAAGGCCAGGCTTTTCATCCGACCATCGTTCAGGCGCTTCTGGAAATCGCAGCCCAGGGCTTCGAAGCGCTCGCAGGCGGCGACGATGTCCGGCACCGAGATACAGATGTGACCGAAGCCGCGCGGGTCGCTGTTGCCGTTGTGGTAGGCGAAGGCTGGATCGTTCTCGGTGCCGTGGTTGTGGGTCAGTTCGAGAATGCCGGGAATCGACTTCATCCACTCGGTTCGCGCGCCTGCATCAGCCGGGATCTGTGCCTTGTCCACCAGGGCCAGGAAGTACAGGCTGAACTCGGCTTCAGGGAAGTCGCGTTTTTCTACCAGGGAAAAGCCCAGGACCCGGGTGTAGAAGTCCAGGGAGCGAGTGATGTCCTTGACGCGCAACATGGTGTGGTTGAACACGAAACGGGCAGTGGCCGCATCCGGTTGGGCGGTCACGCCGGGAAAGGTGTTGAGTTCGTTGAGGCTCATGGGCCCTCCAGAAGAAAGTGCGGCCAAGACTGCTTGCCGGGGCAAGCAGCCTTGGCTGGCAATGGTTCGGACATCCTTGGGATCGGGCAATGATACGCAAGTGGTTCGGCTGGCGCCAAACCCAAAGCTCCTGATCTATTGCCCATTCCTGGCGCCGGGCTCAGACTTCCAGTCCCCTTTACCTCAGTGTGCAAACGCATGATCGAGTCATTTAAGTTCCGCGCCGCAGCTCTGTTGCTACTGGCGCTGGCCGGTGTTGCAGAGGCCGAGCCGCAAGTGACCTGGCCCCAGGGCTGGACGGTGGAGCCGCTGCCGGCCCAAGAAGGCGAAGAGGCCGCCAAGGTGTCCCGGCAGAGAGCGGTCAAGAGCGATACCGCTGGCAATCCACTCATGGTCATGGAGTTGACCATGACTCAGGTGGACAGTGGGCATGTAGTCAATCTGCAGGGGGTATTGCTGGAGATGCGCAAGTCGGTGCAAAAGGACTTTGCCCAAGGCGGTTATCAGAGTGTCTGTAACAAGATTCATGCCGCGCAGTTGAGTCGTCTCGAGGCGCTGGAGACTACTTGCACCATTACTCAGAATGGCCGGCATGTGCTCTCGCAAACATTGGTGGCGGCACTGAATGGGGATAAGGCTTATGTACTTTCATACGCTGGCCAGGCTGCGGTTTTTGCCGAGAGCCAGGATGAAATACTCGCTGTACGAAACGGCCTTAAACTTTAAGGAAAAATCTGAACCAATCGGTTCGCTTTCTGCGGGTTACCCGTTCGTTGGCGAAAAGGCATTAAGCCTGAAGTTGCTCGGGAATCAGAGGTTATTCCACGATGTATCAGCTAGGGAGAGGGGGGATCTCGCCCGGTTCTTCCCTTAGATGCAAGTCGTAATAAGAATTATCTTATTCAATGTAAAAGGCCCTACATATGCAGGGCCTTTTTCGGGGTGCGGCTTTGTTCAAGCGCGCAGCCAGGAATCCACAGTGGCGGCACCGTACTGTTCTTTCCAGGCCTTGAGACCGCGGTGATTGCCGCCTTTGGTTTCGATCAGTTCGCCGGTGTGCGGGTTCTGGTAGACCTTGACCACGCGGGCACGGCGCTGCTTGGGGGCGTTGGCCTGTGGCAGGCCGGCCTTGCCCTGGTTGGGATCAAGGATGGCGATGATGTCACGCAGGCTCTTGTCGTAGGACTTCATCAGCGCCTGGAGTTTTTCTTCGAACTCGATTTCCTTCTTGAGTCCGGCGTCGTTTTTCAGGGATTCAAGCTGCGCGAGCTGTTCTTGAAGTGCTTTTTCTGCAGCACGAAACTCAGCAAGTCTGGACAATATCTTCACTCCAATAGTCTATTTGGCTGATACAAACCACAAACAAAGCTATAAGCCATGAGCCGATTAAGGCTTGATTAAGTGGCCTACCTGTGAATCTTGTACAGGCGGGAAAAATTGTAGTAGTTAATGCATCAAGAGTAAATCAGGTTGTTCTTGTCAAATGCGAAATTAACCAATTGATTCAAATTGGTGCGAGCCCCGAGTTGTTAGATCCAGCACTTTTTGTTCGGGTATGGCTATTTAATGGCGCGCCAGGGCTGCAACAAATTCGGCACTGGGCATGGGCCGTCCGAATAAATAACCTTGCAGGAAATCCACCCCTTTAGCTGCTAGATAATCCCGTTGTTCTGCAGTTTCAATACCTTCGGCGACAATGCCCAGATCGAGTTTGGCCGAGAGTTCGATAATGCTGTCGAGTATATGCAGGGACAGTGCGTCGGCACCGATCATGGCGACGAAACTCTGATCGATCTTCAAGTAATCCACATTGAACTGGCGCAGATAACCCAGGCTGGAATGCCCGGTACCGAAGTCGTCGATGGCGATCATCACACCCAGTTCGTGCAGGGCGGCAAACAGCTGGTGGGTGGTGGTCGTGGGCTCGATCAGTTCGCGTTCGGTCAACTCCAGCACCAGGATCACCTTGCCTGGGGGGAAGCCGGCGAGGAACTCCCGGCAGTCCTCCAGCAACTGCAGGTCGTGGCAATGGCTGGCGGTGATGTTGATACCTATATGGAAACCGTCGGTAAAGTGCGCGGCATGGGGCGCCAGGGCTTGTTGGGTCTGCTGCATCAGCGAGCGGGTCATGGGCACGATCAGCCCCGAATGCTCGGCGAAGGGGATGAACAGGTCCGGGCGCACCAGCCCCTCTTTCGGATGCTGCCAGCGCATCAGGACTTCGATGCCGGCCCACGCCAGGGTGTCCCCGCGCACCACCGGCTGAAAGTACGGAATGAACTCGTGGGCCCCCAGTGCCCGTTGCAGCTCGTGGGAGGGGGAGGCGGAGCGCTTTTGCAGCCAGTGGGCAAGTACGCCCGCCGCCGCGCCGAAAAACACCAGCAGGCTGAACAGCGCCGGGTACTGGCTCTTCATGTAGTTCCACACGTCGCCCTCGGGAAACCCCGAGCTGACGCTGTAGGGATAGCGCGATGAGCTCAGTTGCTGGCTGGCCACGGCCGCCAGTGGCGGGTTGCCCTCGTGGACACGGCCGTCGCTGGACAGCCAATGCCCGCCAACCTGCAATTGCAGGTCGGCGAAGCGGCTGATCAGGCGCAGGGCATTGGTCAGGTGATAGCCGTCGATGGTGGCCAGGGCGGCGCGATCGCCCTCGCTCCAGCGATAGACCAGCAGGGCCGTGTCGGGGGTGACAGGGTTGCCGCTCATCAGCCAGAGGCGGCCGTCCACGTAGTCCAGGGGGTTGAGCGGGGCTGCGAAACTGCCGAGCAGGGAGCTGCAATAGTTGTTGTTGCGCCACACCAGGTTGGTCGAGCGCACGAACGGCCGGCGGGTGACCTGTTCGCGCAGGGCCAGTTGCCGGACTTCATCACAATCGCGGCCCACCTGGGGCAGCAGCGCCCTGGCGGCGATGTCGGTGTTATCGAGCATCAGGTCGAACTGGCGGATGGCCTCTTCGGCGGTTTCCAGGCTGCTGTGCATCAGTGTTCGTTCGGCCTGGGCGTAGAGGATGAGGGCGCCGAGCCCGATGGGAAGAAGCATGGCCAGCAATGTCCAGAAGGTACGGGTAGAGCGCTTCAATGGACCTTTGGCGGTCAGGGGCATGGATCGGACCTGTGGGCGGGCGAGGGGGAGGATGGCACCGGGGGGGCATGGCCCCTGCGGCTGTCTTGATCATCGCAGGATAGCCGGCTTTTACCGGCGATACAGGCGCTGCGCGTGCTGGATGAAGGCCAGGGCCGCCGGCGACGCCTGGCGTCGGTCGAGCACCGCGATCCCCACTTGGCGGCGCACGGCAGGCTCCAGGGGGCGGCTGGTGTAGCGCGGGTCCGCGGCCTGGGGAAGGGACAACTCGGCAACGATGCTCAAGGCATCGCCGCGGGCCACGGTTTCCAGGGTGCTCAGCAGTTGGGTGCTGCGGTAGCGGATATTGGGCCGTAGGCCGGCACCGATGAACAGGCGTGACACCAGCTCCGCCGAGCCGGCTTCGGTGAGCACGAAGGGGTCATGGCACAGTTGGTCCAGGCGCAGTTGCGCTTCACTGGCCAGGGCGTGGCTGGCTGGAATCAATGCCAGCAACTGGTCCTCGACCACAGGCACGGTGTCGAAGCGCTCCTGGGGCAACACCACGAAGCCCAGGTCCACCCGTCGTTCTTCCAGCCATTGCAGGACCTGGCGATCGGGGCCTTCGTCGATATGCACTTCGATGTCCGGATATTCGCGGCGGTAGTCGTGAAGAATCCGGGGCAGGAGGCGGATCGACGAGGTGGGGCCGAACGAGCCGATGCGCAAGGTGCCGCGCTTCATGCCCCGGGCATCCGCGGCTTCCTGGGCCAGGGTCGCCGCTAGGCCGAGCATGGCCCGGGCGCGCAGCAGCAACTGGGTGCCGATGTCGGTGAGTTCGACCTGGGCCTGGTGCCGGCGAAACAGGTCCACCTGCAGCTCCTGCTCCAGTGACTTGATGGCATGGGACACCGCCGATTGGGTGATGCCCAGGCGCGTGGCGGCGCTGGTAAAGCCCTGGAGTTCGGCCACCAGGGAAAAGATCTCCAGCTGGGTCAAGGTCATGAGTAAAAGCTCATTTTACGATGATCAGGCATTAGACAAAAAATGGTCGTGCAGTACAAATCCATTGCCTCAGAGCGTCTTGACCATGAGTGAAAGCAATATCAGCGGCCCCCTGGCGGGCGAATACCGGGACCTGGCGGTGTATGGCCGCCTGGCGACAGTCACCATGATCTGGGGCGGCACCTTCGTTGCCGGGCGCTACCTGGCCGGCGGGCTCTCGCCCTTGCTGGCCGCCAGCCTGCGGTTCCTGCTGGCCAGCCTGGCCTTGCTCGGCTTCATGGCCGTGGCGCGTATTCCCCTGGTGCGGCCCAGCCTCAGGCAGTTCGGCCAACTGGCACTATTGGGGTTCTTCGGGATCTTCTTCTACAACCTGTGTTTCTTCCTCGGCCTGGAGCAGGTCAAGGCTTCTCGGGCATCGTTGATCGTGGCCCTGAACCCGGCAGTGATTGCCCTGGCGTCCTGGGCGCTATTCAAGGAGCGCCTGGGCCGGCGCAAGCTGTTGGGCATTGCCCTGTGCCTCTGTGGCGCGGCCCTGGTGATCTGCAGCCGTGACCCTTCGGCCCTGGCGGCGCAGGCCGGGAGCTGGCAAGGCGACCTGCTGATTCTTGGCTGCGTGCTGGGCTGGGGCGTGTACTCGCTGTTCTCCAGGGGGCTGAACCACAGCCTGGGCTCATTGCAAACCGTGACCTGCTCGATCCTCCTGGGCACCCTGATGCTCTGCGCCGCCACCCTGATCCGTGGCGAGTTCGACCTGCAGGCGGTGGCTCGCCTGAACCTGGCCCAGGGCTTGAGCCTGCTGTACCTGGGTGTGCTGGGCTCGGCGCTGGCCTACATCTGGTATTACGACGGCTTGCGGCGGATCGGTGCCACCCGTTGCGGTGTATTCATCGCCCTCAATCCGCTGACTGCGGTGATCCTCGGCGCGCTCCTGCTGGAAGAACAGTTGAGCCCGGTGATGGGGTTGGGTGGGGCGCTGATTCTCGGCGGTATCTACCAGTGCAACAAACCCCTTGCGAGCGGGGCAAAAAAGGCGATTTTATAGAGAATGCGGACAAAGGCTTTTACGCTGTGTAGAATCCGGTTACGCATACAATAATAAAGTCTTCTGGCAGCAGAAGCCTCGCCCCCCAGCCTGTAAGACAGGGTCGAAATGAAGATTCTCGGGTTTCAACTGATCTATGGTGACTTCCTCGCCCGCAGCGTGCGCGGTATCTCCTGTGCGCCACCGTCCCTCCTCAGCATTGCTAGCAACTAACGATCCGTTAATTCTAAAAATATGATGAGGCGCCAACCATGGCAGATATCTTCGAAAACCCAATGGGCCTGATGGGCTTTGAATTCATCGAATTCGCATCGCCTACCCCCAACACCCTCGAACCGATCTTCGAGATCATGGGTTTCACTAAAGTCGCGACCCATCGTTCAAAAGACGTGCATCTGTATCGCCAGGGTGCGATCAACCTGATCCTCAACAACGAACCCCATAGCGTCGCTTCCTACTTCGCGGCCGAGCACGGCCCGTCGGTGTGCGGCATGGCGTTCCGGGTCAAGGATTCGCAAAAGGCCTACAACCGCGCCCTGGAACTGGGCGCCCAGCCGATTCACATTGAAACCGGCCCGATGGAACTGAACCTGCCGGCGATCAAGGGCATTGGCGGCGCGCCGCTGTACCTGATCGACCGTTTCGGCGAGGGCAGCTCGATCTACGACATCGACTTCGTGTTCCTCGAAGGCGTGGACCGCAACCCCAAGGGCGCGGGCCTGAAGATCATCGACCACCTGACCCACAACGTGTACCGCGGGCGCATGGCCTACTGGGCCGGCTTCTACGAGAAGCTGTTCAACTTCCGCGAGATCCGCTACTTCGACATCAAGGGCGAGTACACCGGCCTGACTTCCAAGGCCATGACCGCTCCGGATGGCATGATCCGCATCCCGCTGAACGAGGAATCGTCCAAGGGCGCCGGGCAGATCGAGGAGTTCCTGATGCAGTTCAATGGCGAGGGCATCCAGCACGTGGCCTTCCTCACCGACGACCTGGTCAAGACCTGGGACGCCCTGAAGAAGATCGGCATGCGCTTCATGACCGCGCCACCGGACACCTACTACGAAATGCTTGAAGGGCGCCTGCCGAACCACGGCGAGCCGGTCAACGAGCTGCAATCGCGGGGCATCCTGCTGGACGGTTCTTCGGAAGCCGGCGACAAGCGCCTGCTGCTGCAGATCTTCTCGGAAACTCTGATGGGCCCGGTGTTCTTCGAATTCATCCAGCGCAAGGGCGATGATGGCTTCGGCGAGGGCAACTTCAAGGCACTGTTCGAATCGATCGAACGCGACCAAGTGCGTCGTGGCGTACTCGCCACCGAGTAAGCCCCGGCACGCTTGAGTCCAAGGCCCGATCAGGAGGTTTCTGGTCGGGCTTTATTTTGCCTGTCGGTTGGCGATTGTGAATGTGTTAATGTTTCGCCCCCGATTCCCAGCCCCTGACCGATGCCTCGATGAACACACCCAGACCTTCCCTGACCTTGACCCTGCTGCAGGCCCGTGAGGCCGCCATGGCGTTTTTCCGTCCCTCGCTGAACCAGCACGACCTGACCGAACAGCAATGGCGGGTGATCCGCATCCTGCGCCAGAACGGCGAGCTGGAGAGCCATCAGCTGGCGAAGATGGCCTGCATCCTGCCGCCGAGCATGACCGGCGTGCTGACCCGCCTGGAGCGCGACCAGTACGTCAGCCGGCGCAAATCTGCGGAAGACCAGCGCCGCCTGTTCATCACCCTGACCGACAAGGGCCAGGCCTGTTTCGAATCCATGAGCGGCGACATGGAAATCAATTACCAAAAGATCCAGCAGCAGTTCGGCGAAGACAAGATGCAGGCCTTGCTGGCCCTGCTCAATGAACTGAAGCAGATCAAGCCCTGAGCCTGTACCGCAGGCCTTGATGCACGCGAGATACCCGCGCAGCCGGGCTCAGCCCCGGCGCTGGCGCAGCAGATGGCGCACGCCTTCGAGCACCAGGACCAGCACCGCCAGCCAGATCGGCACGTAGGTCAGCCATTCCCCTGCCTTGATGCTTTCCCCCAGCAGCAGCGCCACCAACAGCAGCAGTACCGGTTCCACATAGCTGAGCAGGCCGAACAGGCTGAAGGCCAGCAAGCGGCTGGCAATGATGTAGCACACCAGCGCCGAGGCACTGATCACCCCCAGCACGGGAATCAGCAGGTACAGCCAGGGTTGGGCCGCGACCACGGCAATGCCCTGTTCGCCGCTCTGCACCACCCACAGCGCCACCGGCATCAGCAGGGCCATGTCCACCCACAGGCCGCCCAGGTGGTCGGTGCCCAGGCGCTTGCGCAAGACGAAATACAGCGGGTAGCCCAGGGCCACCACCAGGGTCGCCCAGGAAAAACTGCCCACCTGGTACAGCTCGTTGAGCACGCCGATGCAGGCCAGCACCGCTGCCAGCTTCTGCAGCCGCGACAGACGTTCGCCATAGACGATGCGTCCGGTCAGGACCATGGTCAGCGGCAGCAGGAAATAGCCCTGGGATACATCCAGGCTGTGGCCGTTGAGCGGTGCCCACATGAACAGCCAGAGCTGCACCCCGACCAGCGCCGACGACAGCAGCAGCGCCGGGCCCAGCACGGGCTTGCTGCGTACCCGTCGCAGCACCTCGTCGACCCGATGCCATTCACCGGCCAGGAGCATGAACAGGGTCATGCAGGGCAGGGTCAGCAACATCCGCCAGCCGAAGATCTCCACCCCGGTCAGGGGCGCCAGCAGCGAGGTGTAGAAATACATGACGGCAAACAGCACCGACGCCAGAACCGATAACGCAATACCTTTAGACACGCAGTCCTCGTAGAACCCGAACGCTCGGGATGCACAAAAAGAAGGGGAGAGTGGAGCGAGGGGGAATATAGAGGGTTTGCCCCGGGATTTTTGCTCTGTTTGCGACACCCCGGCGGGAAAATTTCTCGTTTGTGGCGCGGCCCGGCCTTCCAGGGAAAGGCCGGACTGCGATGGCTGCTGGGTTTGCGCGGCCAGGGCCCGTGTTTAGCCCAGGTGCGCAAAACGTCCGGAGACAAAATGGCCGACATCATTGAAACCGGGTGTCGAGGCGTGCCCCGGGGTCACCAGCGCGTCGATGAAGGCTTCGTCCTCAGGGCTGATCTTCACCTCCAAGGCCCGGGTGTAGGCGTCCCACTGGGCTTCAGTGCGCGGGCCGACAATGGCCGAGCTCACCGCCTGGTTGTTCAGTACCCAGGCAATGGCGAACTCGACGATCCCGGCCCCGCGCCCCTGGGCGTACTCCTGGATCTGCTGGGCGATGCGCAGGGATTCGACCCGCCATTCGGTCTCCAGGATGCGCTTGTCCTGGCGCCCGGCGCGGCTGGCGGCGTCCGGGGTGACGTCCGGCGCATACTTGCCGCTGAGCACACCACGGGCCAGGGGGCTGTAGGGCACCACGCCCAGGCCATAGGCGCGGGCGGCGGTGATCTGCTCGCCCTCGGCCTGGCGGTTGACGATGTTGTACAGCGGCTGGCTGATCACCGGGCGGTCCACCCCCAACTGGTCGGCGACTCGAATCGCCTCGGCAATCCGCCAGCCCCGATAATTGGACAGGCCCCAGTAGCGGATCTTGCCCTGGCGCAACAGGTCGCCGATGGCTGAGATGCTCACTTCCAGAGGCGTGTTGTGGTCTTCGCGGTGCAGGTAGTAGATGTCCAGGTAATCGGTGCCCAGGCGGGTCAGGCTGGCCTCGATGCCGTTGAAGATGTGCTTGCGGCTCAGGCCGCTGCGGTTGGGCACGCCGTCCACCGGACCGAAGCCGACCTTGGACGCCAGCACCCACTCATGGCGGTGGCTGGCAATGGCTTCGCCGACGATCTCCTCGGAGCGGCCCTGGGTATAGACGTCGGCGGTATCGATGAAGTTGATCCCCTGGTCCCAGGCCTTGTCGATGATACGCAGCGAGTCTTCGGTACTGGTCTGCTCGCCGAACATCATGGTGCCCAGGGTCAGGCTGGAAACCTTGAGACCGGAATGGCCGAGGATGCGATAGCTCATGGGCGGAATCCTTGTGCTAGAGGGCTGGCCAGGGCATTTCCGGCCATTGGGGCGACCATCAAATACCACAACCCCGGGCCTCTGCAATGCCTGAATGGCGCCTCCTTGCCGGCATAGGTGCCCGTGAGGTCGCCTTCGCTGGCAAGCCAGCTCCTGCAAGGAGGTTCCGTAGGAGCCGGCTTGCCGGCGAACCGCGCAACGGCCAGCCGTCCCGGAGCCGCTGCGGGTCAGGGGCACAGCGCCCGGCAGCGCTGCAACACAAAGCTGTGCAGCAGGCGCACCCGCTGGGAAACCTGTAGGCGATGGGGGCACAGCAAGTTGAAGGGGGCCGGTTCCCCTTGCCAGTCGCCGAGCAGCGGCACCAGGCGCCCGGCGCGGATGTCCTCGGCCACATCCAGCCGGGCCTTGTAGACAATGCCGTGGCCGGCCAGGGCCCAGCGCCGGGCCACCTCACCGTCGTCGCACAGGTAATCGCCACGCACCAGGACTTCGCGGGTTTCGCTGCCGCGGCTGAAACGCCAGCGGTCATAGGGCTGGCCGTTGCGCAGGTACAGCAGGGCGCTGTGCCCGGCCAGCGCCTCGGGGTTTTGCGGCACCCCGCAACGGGCCAGGTAGGCCGGGCTGGCGCAGGCGATGCGTCGGTGCCCGGGGAGAATCGACAAGGCCACCAGGCTGGAATCCTCGGGCACGCCAAAGCGCAGGGCCACATCCACAGCGTCGCGGAACAGGTCGGCGTGGCGATCATCGAGCCGCAGTTGCAGGCGCAGTTGCGGGTGCTCGGCCTTGAATTCATCCAGCCAGGGAAGCAGGGCATTGCGCCCGAAGTCCGAGGGCGCCGACAACTGCAGCACCCCGGCCAGGCCCTGGCTCTGCTGCTTGAGCGCCAGCTCGCCGTCCTCCAGGGTGGCCAGGGCCAGGCGCACGCTTTCCAGGTAGCGGCGGCCTTCCTCGGTGAGCCTCATGCTGCGGGTGGAACGCGCCAGCAGACGGCTGCCGAGGCGGGTTTCCAGGCGCTTGAGGGCGATGCTGGCGGCTGCGGCGGTCAGGCCCAGGGAGCGGGCCGCGGCGGAAATGCTCCCGGCATCGGCGGTGCGTACGAAGATTTCCAGGTCCAGTATCGAGCTCATTAATAAAAATCCTTTAAAGATCTTTGCGTTTTAGCTGGATTTTTCCTCGATTGGCAAGCTGGGAAGATGCAATCACTTTCAATCGCAGCAGGTGATCGCAATGACTCTTTCCAACTCAAGCCTGGCCCGGCAAACCTTGGTGGTGATTGGCGCCGGCAGCGGCATCGGCGCTGCGGTGACGCGCCAGGCCGCGGCCCGAGGTGCTCGGGTGGTACTGGCGGGGCGCAGCCTCGAGGCCTTGCAGCGCCAGCAGGCACAGCTGCCGGAATCGGCCTGCAGCATCACCGTGGACATTACCGATACCGCCAGTCTCCAGGCCTTGTTCGCCAGGGTGGGGGCCTTCGATCACCTGGTGATCAGCGCCGGTCCGGCCATTGCCGCCAAGCCCCTGGCCGACACCGATCTGCTGGATGCCCAGCGGGCTTTTGAGGTGAAGTTCTGGGGCGTGTGGCGCGCGGTCCAGGCGGCGCTGCCGACACTCGCGCCGCAAGGCAGCATCAGCCTGACCTCGGGCCTGCTGTCGCGCAAAATGGTCCCCGGGCAAGTGCTTAAGACCACCCTCAACGCCGCCCTCGAAGCCCTGGGCAAGCACCTGGCCAAGGAGCTGGCGCCACGCCGGGTGAATGTCATCAGCCCCGGGGTCACCGCCACCGAAGCCTATGCCGGGATGCCCGAGGACGCCCGCGAAGCGATGTTCGCCCGCACCGCTGCCAACCTGCCGGTGGGCCGCGTCGGCCAGCCGGATGAAGTGGCGGCGGCCTTTATCCTGGCCATGGAGAACGGCTTTATCAGCGGGAGCCTGATTGATGTCGATGGTGGAGGCCTGTTATGAACTGGCGCTTCGATCACCTGGCGTTCAACTGCGCCGAGGGCGACGTGTTGCAGCAGGCCTTCGCCGATCTGTTGGGCCTGCAAGCGGGCCGGCGGCCGCCGTTTCCCTTTCCCGGGCGCTGGTTGTACCAGGGCGAGGCGGCGCTGGTGCACGTCATCGAACAGGCCCATTGCCCTGAGCCGCAACTGAGCCACATCGCCTTCAGTACCCAGGAGGCAGCCGAAGCCGTGTTGCGCCGGGTGCAGGCCAGTGGCCTGGAGCATCACGTGGCGCAGGTGCCGGAAGACGGCATCTGGCAGATCTTCGTCCGCTTGCCCGGCGGCCTGGTGCTGGAGTTGGATGCTCCGGCGATGGGAGCGTTGAGCATCAGCCACGACTACGCCCGACAAGGTGGGGCACCGGCCTGAGCCCAGCCATGAAAAAGCCCGTTGGAGCCGAGGCTCGAACGGGCTTTTGTCGTGGCCGGGGCCGTGTAGTGCAGCGGCTTAGCGGTTCAGGGTGCGGGTCATGCGCAGCGCCAGCAGGCTGCCGGCAACAATCACCCCGGCCAGCAGGTACAGCGCGGCGTCGGTGGAACCGCTGCTGTCCTTGACCCAGCCGACGATATAGGGGCTGAGGAAACCGGCCATCTGGCCCATGGAGTTGATCAGCGCCAGGCCACCGGCAGCCGCACCGGCGCTGAGCAGGGCAGTGGGCACCGGCCAAAACATCGGCAGGCCGGTGAGGGCACCCATGGTGGCGAGGGTCAGGCCGAGAATGGCGATGGCCGGGTTGGCGGCGAAGTTAACCGCGATCAGCAGGCCCACGGCGCCCATCAGCATCGGCACTACAAGGTGCCAGCGGCGCTCCTTGCGCAGGTCCGCCGAACGCCCCACCAGCAGCATGAACACCGCAGCCAGCAGGTAAGGAATGGCGCTCAGCCAGCCGATCACCAGGTTGTCGGCAAACCCCAGGTTCTTGATGATCGACGGCAGCCAGAAGTTGATCGCGTAGACCCCGCTCTGGATGCAGAAGTAGATCAGGCCGAAGGCCCAGATCGCCGGATTCTTGAACACCGCGGCCAGGGAGTCGCTGGCGGTCTTGGGCTGGTTGGCGAGGTCGCTGGCCTGGTCGGCCTCCAGCACTGCGCGTTCGGTCGGGGTCAGCCACTTGGCATGGGCGAAGCTGTCGCTGAGCAGGAAGAACGCCAGGGCGCCGAGGATCACGGTAGGAATGCCCTGCAGCAGGAACATCCACTGCCAGCCGGCGAGGCCGCCCTGGCCGGCGGCGAAGTGGTTGAGGATCCAGCCGGAAAACGGGCTGCCCAGCAGGCCGGACACCGGGATCGCCGACATGAACAGGGCCATGATCCGGCCACGGCGGAAGGTCGGGAACCACTGCGAGAGGTACAGCACCACGCCGGGGAAGAAGCCGGCTTCGGCGGCCCCGGTGAACAGGCGCAGGGTGTAGAACTGGGTCGGCGTGGTGACGAACAGCAGGCAGGTGGACAAGGTGCCCCAGGTGATCATCATCAGCGCGATCCAGCGCCGCGGGCCGAACCGGTTCAGTGCCAGGTTGCTCGGCACACCGCACAGCACGTAGCCGATGAAGAAAATCCCGGCGCCCAGGCCGTAGACCGTTTCGCTGAATTTCAGGGCATCGAGCATCTGCAACTTGGCGAAGCCAACGTTGACCCGGTCGAGGTAGTTGAACAGGTAGCAGACGAAGATGAAGGGGATCAGGCGCAGGGTGATGCGCTTGTAGACGGCGTTCTTGTCGTCAGCCTGGGCCAGTGGGGCAGCGGCGCTCTGTGACATGGTGTGTCTCTCTTTATTATGATTTTTCGCGGTGCAAGGGTAACGTTGACCGCCCTGAGAGTCTCGGTCACCGGCGCGGGCCTGTCTTTGTGCCGGCGCACAGTGATTGGCCCCGGGCCCTGTGCCACTGAACAACGCCGCGTACCCCGCGGCCCGTCCCCGCAGCTGTAGCCGTCAAGGATCATCCCCCCATGTTCGAACTGGATCATGACCTGGCGCAGGATATCGTCGACCGCACGATGGCGATCCTGCCCTACAACGTCAACGTCATGGACAGCCAGGGCCTGATCCTTGGCAGCGGCGAGCCGGAGCGTATCAACACCCGGCACGAAGGCGCGCAACTGGTGCTGGCCAACGGCCGGGTGGTGGAGATCGACGAACCCACCGCGCGCCAGCTCAAGGGCGTGCAGCCGGGCATCAACCTGCCGTTGCTGCATGACCGGCGGCTGATCGGGGTGCTGGGCATTACCGGCGACCCGGCGCAGTTGCGCACCTATGCCGAACTGGTGCGCATGACCGCCGAGATGCTGGTGGGCCAGCGCCACCAGCAGGCCGAGCAGCAATGGCGGCGCCAGCGCTGCGACGACCTGCTGGCCCTGCTGCTGAGCGACGGCGGCGACTCACCGCGGCTGGTGGATGAAGCCCAGCAGATGGGCCTCAAGCCACAGCTGGCGCGTACGCCCTATCTGTTCGAACTGGCCCAGGAACCGGCCTCGGGGCAGGGCGTGGATAGCCTCAGCAGTTGGTTGCTGAGCCGCTATCCGGACAGCTGGTGCGTCAGCTCGTCGAAGAGTTCCCTGCTCTGGTGCCGCCCGGCGAGCCTGAGCCTGGACAACCCGCGGCTGCTGGAAAAGCTCGACGGCCTGGGCTGGAACATCCTGCGGGTGGCGGTGGGCGGGCAGGCCGAGGGCCTGGCCGGATTGCGCCGCTGCTACCGCCGGGTCGGCGACCTGCTGGCCTACGGGCGGGATATCCTGCCGGACGCGCGATTGCTCACCCTCAACCGCTACCGCCTGCCGGTGATGCTCTGGCGTCACCGCAACGATGACGCCCTGGACGAACTGCTGACGCCGTTGCGCAAGGTCCTGGCCAAGGACAGCAACGGCCAGTTGCTGGCGACCCTGCGCAGCTGGTGCGACCACGACGGCCAGAGCCAGGCCTGCGCCGATGCCCTGGGCATCCACCGCAACAGCCTGCGCTACCGCATGGAGCGGATAGCCGAGCTCAGCGGCGTCGACCCCTTGCGCCTGGACGGCATGCTGGCTCTTTATCTTGGCGTACAGCTGCTGCCCCGCAACACGGCTCAACACAATCCCCTGTAGCCGCTGCCGAGCTTCAGCGAGGCTGCGCAAAGGCCCGCTGGGCCTTGCTTGGCAATCTCCAGCCAAACCTGTATCGCTTTCAAGACCTTCGCGAGCGCTACGCGCCCGTTCGCAGCCTGCGGCAGCGGTTTCAACGCTAGGCGAGGTTGCGCGGTTGTAGCAATGAACAATAAAGCGCCCTCGGACTTGTGCAGTGGCCCGGGGTCAGCGCCTGCGCCAGATGGCAGCATGGCGGCACAAGAACCGGAGAAAACCCATGAAGATCATCATCGCCCCCGACTCGTTCAAGGACAGCCTGAGTGCCGAAGGCGTGGCCCAGGCCATTGCCCAGGGGCTGGCGGATGTGTGGCCCGACGCCGAGCTGAGCCAATGCCCCATGGCCGACGGTGGCGAAGGGACGGTGGAATCGATTCTCGCCGCCTGTGACGGGCAACTGCGCAGCAACCGGGTCCAGGGGCCGCTGGGAGCGATCGTGGAGGCGCGCTGGGGCTGGCTGCCCCAGAGCCACACGGCAATCATCGAAATGGCCGAGGCCAGTGGCCTGCAACTGCTGGCGCTGGAGCAGCGCGATGCTTGCAACAGCAGCACCTTCGGCACCGGGGAGCTGATCCAGGCCGCTCTGGAGGGCGGTGCCCGGCGCATCATCCTGGCCATCGGCGGCAGCGCCACCAACGACGGCGGCGCGGGGGCCCTGCAGGCGCTGGGGGTCAAGCTGCTGGACCGCCAGGGGCGGATACTGCCTCGCGGAGGCCTGGCCCTGGCCGACCTCGACCATATCGAGCTGGATGCCATGGACCCGCGCCTGGCCCAGGTGCGCTTCGACATCGCCGCCGACGTCAACAACCCCCTGTGCGGCGAGCACGGCGCTTCAGCCATCTTCGGCCCGCAGAAAGGCGCCTCGGCGCAGCAGGTGCAGCAACTGGACCAGGCCCTGGGACACTTCGCCGACCTGTGCGCCCAGGTACTGCCCAAGGATGTGCGTGATGAGCCCGGCAGCGGCGCGGCCGGTGGCCTGGGGTTTGCCGCCAAGGCGTTTCTCGGCGCGCAATTTCGTCCCGGGGTGGAAGTGGTGGCGGAACTGGTGGGCCTGGAACAGGCCGTGCGCGGTGCCGATCTGGTGATTACCGGTGAAGGTCGCTTCGACGCCCAGACCTTGCGCGGCAAGACCCCCTTTGGCGTAGCGCGCATTGCCCGGGAGCAGGGCGTTCCGGTGATTGTCATTGCCGGCACCCTGGGCGAGGGCTACCAGCAGATGTACGCCCACGGCGTGGATGCGGCCTTCGCCCTGACCTCAGGCCCCATGAGCCTGGAACAGGCTTGCCGCGAAGCCCCGCGTCTGCTGCGCGAACGCGCCGCCGACATCGCCCGCCTCTGGCGCCTGGCCAGCAACCACTAGGCACCCCGTAGGAGCTGGCTTGCCAGCGAAGAGGCCCTCAAGCCTTGCCGCGCGTAAGAACGCCTTCGCCGGCAAGCCGGCTCCTACGGCAATCGCCCGTCAGTAAACCCCACCTTCGCTGGTGGGGGTGTCCAGGGTCTTGTACTGGCCGGCCAGGCTCTGCAGGCCCTTCATCAGGACGGTGGTATCCACGCCCACCGCGACAAAATTTGCCCCCAACTCGATGCAACGCCGCGCCAGTCGCTGATCGGCACTGAGAATCCCTGCGGCCTTGCCCGCCCGACGAATCCGCACGATGGCGTCTTCAATCGCGGCCACCACGTCCGGGTGCCCGGGGTTGCCTCGCTGGCCCATGGCCGCCGAAAGATCCGCCGGGCCGATAAACACGCCGTCGACCCCGTCCACCGCGAGAATCTCATCCAGGTTGCGCAGGCCTTCGAGGTTCTCGATCTGCACCAGCAGGCACATCTGCTCGTCCGCCTGATCCAGGTAGCCGGCGATGCTGTTCCAGCGCGACGCCCGGGCCAGGGCGCTGCCTACGCCACGAACCCCCAGTGGCGGATAGCGCATGGCGCGCACCAGCTGGCGTGCCTGCTCGGCGCTTTCCACCATGGGGATCAACAGGGTCTGGGCGCCGATGTCCAGCAATTGCTTGATCAGCGCGGTATCGCCAATGGGCGGGCGGATGATGCCTTGGGCTGGGTAAGGGGCAATGGCCTGCAACTGCGCCAGCAGGCTGCGCAGATCGTTGGGCGCGTGTTCGCCGTCCAGCAGCAGCCAGTCGAAACCGGCATTGGCCGCCAGTTCGGCGCAGTAGGCATCCGCCAGGCCCAGCCACAGGCCAATCTGCGGTTCGCGCTGTTGCAGGCGTTGCTTGAACAGGTTCTGCGGCATGTGCATGTGCTTCTCCTCAGACGAAACGGCAGGCGATGCTGCCCAACTGGTCGTAGTCCACGTGGAAGACATCCCCGGGCCGCGCCGCCACCGGCCGGGTGAAAGAACCCCCGAGGATGATCTGCCCGGCCTCCAGACCGACGTCATAGGCCGCGAGCTTGTTGGCCAGCCAGGCCACGCCCTTGGCCGGGTGGTTGAGTACCGCGGCAGAGACCCCGGACTCCTCGATCACGCCATTGCGGTAGAGCACCGCCGGCACCTTGCGCAAATCCACATCCCCTGGACGCACGGCGCGGCCACCCATCACCACCCCGGCGTTGGCGGCATTGTCCGAGATGGTGTCGAAGACCTTGCGGGTGGCCTGGGTCTGCGGGTCCACCTGCTGGATGCGCGCATCGATGATCTCCAGCGCCGGGATCACCCAGTCGGTGGCGTCCAGCACATCGAACAGGGTGCAGTGCGGCCCCTTGAGCGGCTTGCCGAGGATGAACGCCAGTTCCACCTCGACCCGGGGCACGATGAAGCGCTGGAAGGGAATGTCGCTGCCTTCATCGAACAGCATGTCGTCCAGCAGGGCGCCGAAATCCGGCTCGGTGATGTTCGAGGAAACCTGCATGGCCCGTGAGGTCAGGCCAATCTTGTGGCCCACCAGCTTGCGCCCGTCGCGGATTTTCTGTTCCACCCAGCTGCGCTGGATGGCGTAGGCATCTTCGATGCTGATAGCGGGGTATTGCAGGGACAGCTGGCCGATCTGTTCACGGCTGCGCTCGGCGGCGTTGAGGCGCGCGGCGGCTTCCTGGATATCCGAGGGGCTGAGCATGGTTATTTCTCCCGAGGGTTGACGATATGAGCCGGCACCTGGAGCACCAGCCAGGCGCCGCAGGCAATCAGTAGGGCCAGGGCGTAGAGGGCCAGGCTGGCGCTTTGGGTGGCGTCGCGCACCACGCCGATCAGGTAAGGGGCAAGGAACGCGGCGACGCTGCCGAAGGAACTGATCAGGGCGATACCCGCGGCCTGGGTGCTGCTGGCGAGAAAGGCCGGCGGCAGTTGCCAGAACATCGGCAAGGCGGCGCTGGCGCCCATGCCCGCCACCAGCAGGCCGAACATCACCAGCCAGGGGTTGTCCGGGGCCAGCCCGGTGAGGATCAGCCCCAGGCTGGACATCAGCAGCGGCACTCCCAGGTGCCAGCGGCGTTCGCGCAGGCGGTCCGAGGAGCGGCCGACGCCGAGCATGAACAGGCAGCCTGCCAGGTAGGGCAGGGCACTGAGCAGGCCGACATTGCTGTCCCGGGCGATGCCGGCGTGGTGGATCAGCGTCGGCATCCAGAAGGCGATGGTGTTCACCGCCAGCATCACCGCGAAGTAGATGCACACCAGCAGCCAGACGTGGCGATCCCTGAGAATGCCGCTGAAACGGGTGATGGACTTGTGCTGTTCTTCCTGTTGCAGGGCCTGCAGCAGCCAGGTCTTCTGCGCCGGGGTCAGCCAGCCCACCTGTTCGATGCTTTCCGGCAGGGCCTTGAGCACCACCAGGCCCAGCAGCACCACCGGCAGGCCTTCTATGAGGAACATCCACTGCCAGCCGCGCAGGCCGCCGAAGTCGTGGAAGCTTTCCAGGATCCACCCGGAGAGGGGGCCGCCAATGACTCCGGCCATGGGCACGGCGATGGCGAACAGGGCGGTGACCTGGCCGCGGCGGCCGGCCGGGAACCAGCGGTTGAGCAGCACCAGGATTCCGGGGAAGAAGCCGGCCTCGGCGACCCCCAGCAGAAAGCGCAAAACATAGAAGCCCCAGGCGCTGTCCACCAGCATCAGGGCGCTGGACAGCAGGCCCCAGACCAGCATCAGGAAGGCGATCCAGCGCCGTGGGCCGACCCGGTCCAGGGCCAGGTTGCTGGGCACTCCGAACAGCGCGTAGGCGACGAAGAACAGCCCGGCACCCAGGCCATAGACGCTGTCGCTGAAGCCCAGGTCCTGGGTCATCTGCAGCTTGGCGAAACCTATGTTGATGCGGTCCAGGTGAGCAAAGATGTAGCAGACGAACAACAGCGGCATCAGCCGCCAGGTGATCTTGCGATAGCAGTCATCGACCTCGGCGACCGGCGCCGTGGCAAGGGTTGAGTGGGGCATGGCAATGATCTCGTTATTGTTCTTGTGTGTGGGGGCCGGCCTGCAGGAGCCGGCTTGCCGGCGAAGGCGGATCCGGGGCTGGCACAAGGCCTGAGGGCCGCTTCGCTGGCGAGCCGGTTCCTACCGGCGGCTACCCTCAGGCTTGTCCGCGCAGGAACTCGTGCACGTTGTTGTGCTTGAAGTTCAGCTCGGCATCCAGTTCGCTCATTTCGAACGACAGGGCCAAGAGGCGCTGGCCCTGCAGCTCGGCGAAGTGCGCCTTGATGATCTCGAACAGGCCCTCGGCGACCTGGCGTCGTGTGGCCAGGTCGCGGCCGGCTCCCACTTGCAGGCGCATGTGGACGAAGGCGTAGTCGTGCTTGCCGTCGGCCATGCGCCAGGTGTCCAGGCGCACCCCGCGGCTGCGGATGCCGCCCAGGGGGAACACGCCAGTGGCGCCCAGGTAGTCATGGACCTTTTCGAACAGCCCCGGCAGGTCGGCGGCCTGTTCGATGTTGTCGGTGTATTCAGCGATGAAATGCGGCATGGGGAACTCCTTCGCAAGTGGCCGGCGGGAACCCGGCCGCTTGCCAGTCAGGGTGGCAGCTGGGCCTAGACAGGGAAGATGGCGTTGATCTGGCCGGTGCCGGAGCTGCCGAACAGCGGAGTGACGATCTCCGCTGGGCGGTTGTATTCAGGCCCGCCCAACAGCCCCAGGAGCATGGCCGTATCGTGCATTCCGCCCTCGCCATGACAGCTGCTGGCGTAGTCCGGGAGCATGGCGCAGAACTCGCGGAAGCGGCCCTGCTGCCACAGCTCCACCACCCGCTGGTCCACCTGCTTGTCGAACTCCCGGGTCCAGTTGTGGATGTTGGCCTCGGCCTCGCGGTCGTTGGAGAAACGGTGGGAGAGGGAGCCCGACGCCAGCACCAGGACCTTGCGCTCGCTCTTCTCGATGGCCCGGCGCACCGCGGCGCCAAAGGTGAAGCTGTCTTCGAGGCGGTGCCAGGCGCACCAGGCGGCGATGGACACCACCTTCAAGTGCTCGGCAGCGGGTACGTTCATGTGCATGTAGCGCATGGGCACCAGGGTGCCGTACTCCAGTTCCAGGCTGGGGATGTTGTGGGCCAGGGTACGCACGTCGGCAGCATTGGCCTCGGCGGCGATCAGCTCGCCCAGCTCCGGGCAGCCCTGGTAGTCGTAGGTCATGTTCTTGATGAAGTGCGGCAGCTCGTTGCTGGTGTAGGTGCCGTTGAACGCCTCGCCGCAGTTGATGTGGTACCCGCTGTTGACCAGCCAGTGCACATCGAACACCACCGCGGTGTCGGCCCCCAGCTCCCGGGCCCGGCGGGCGATCTCCTTGTGCCCGGCAATGGCCGCCTCACGGCAGCCGTGGTGTTTGCCCGGCAGTTCGGACAGGTACATCGATGGTACGTGGCAGACCTTGGCGGCCATGACGACTTCGCCCATGGTGCTTCTCCTGAAACATCTTCTTGTTGGGGTGATCCGGGACGGTTCTGAACCTTACACGCCCCAGCGCGGTATGTGGTGGCTGCCCATGGAGAGGCAGACGTTCTTGATCTCGGCAAAGACTTCGAAGCTGTATTCGCCGCCTTCGCGACCGGTGCCCGAACCCTTGATGCCGCCGAAGGGCTGGCGCAGGTCGCGCACGTTCTGGCTGTTGATGAACACCATGCCGGCCTCGATGCCACGGGCCAGGCGGTGGGCCTTGCCGATGTCCTGGGTCCAGATGTAAGAGGCCAGGCCGTACTCGGTGTCGTTGGCCAGTTGCAGGGCCTGGGCCTCGTCCTTGAACGGGATCAGGCACACCACCGGGCCGAAGATCTCTTCCTGGGCGATGCGCATCTTGTTGTCCACGTCGGCGAACACCGTGGGCTGGATGAACTGCCCGCGGGCCAGGTGCGCCGGCAGGTTGGCCGGGCGTTCCAGGCCGCCAGCCAGCAGGGTCGCGCCTTCTTCCAGGCCGATGCGGATATAGCCGGTGACCTTGTCGTAGTGGGCCTGGGTGATCATCGAGCCGACCTGGGTCTTGGGGTCCTGCGGGTCACCGACGATCAGGCGCCTGGCCCGGGCGGCGAACTCCTTGACGAACTGCGGGTAGACGCTTTCCTGGATGAAGATCCGGCTGCCGGCGGTGCAGCGCTCGCCGTTCAGGGAAAAGATGGTGAACAGCGCGGCGTCCAGGGCCCGTTCCAGGTCGGCGTCCTCGAAGATCAGCACCGGCGACTTGCCGCCCAGTTCCATGGAGTACTTCTTCAGGCCCGCGGTCTGCATGATCTTCTTGCCGGTGGCGGTGCCGCCGGTGAAGGAAATCGCCCGCACGTCCGGGTGGCGCACCAGGGCATCGCCGGCGGTGGCACCGTAGCCCTGGACGATGTTCAGCACCCCGGCGGGAATCCCGGCTTCCACCGCCAGCCGGCCCAGCTCATTGGCGGTCAGCGGCGACAGTTCGCTCATCTTCAGCACCGCGGTATTGCCCAGGGCCAGGCACGGCGCGGTCTTCCAGGTGGCGGTCATGAACGGCACGTTCCATGGCGACACCAGGGCGCAGACGCCCACCGGCTGGTACAGGGTGTAGTTGAGCATCTGGTCGTCCACCGGATAGCTGTGGCCATCCATGCGGGTGCAGACCTCGGCGAAGAAATCGAAGTTGTGGGAGGCCCGGGGAATCAGCACGTTGCGGGTCTGGTGGATCGGCAGGCCGGTGTCCAGGGTTTCCAGCTCCGCCAGGTGCGGCACGTTCTCTTCGATCAGCGCACCCAGGCGGCGCATCAGCCGGGCGCGCTCTTTGGCCGGGGTATTGGCCCATTTCGGAAAGGCTTCCTTGGCCGCCGCCACCGCCTGGGCGATCTCCTCGGCGCCGCCGCTGGCCACCTCGCCGATGGCTTCACCGGTGGCGGGGTTGTAGTTGGTGAACACTTCACGGCTTTCGACTTCGCGGCCGTTGATCCAGTGTTTGATCATTTATGCGTGCTCCTTGGCCACGGCAGTGGGCTCTGGTTGGGCGTGATGGGTGAAGAATTCGCTTTCGCTGACGATGCGGTTGACCAGCCGGCCGATGCCTTCGATTTCCACCACCACCTCATCGCCGGGTACCACGTCGGACAGGCCTTCGGGGGTGCCGGTGGCGATCATGTCCCCCGGTTGCAGGGTCATGAAGCCGGACAGGTATTCAATCAGGTAAGGGATGTCGAAGATCATGTCGGCGGTGCTGCCTTGCTGACGCAGTTCGCCATTGACCCAGGTGCGCAGGGTCAGCTTGTTGGGCTCCGGTATTTCGGCGGCATCGATGATCCACGGGCCGACTGGCGTGGTGGCGTCGCGGTTCTTCACCCGCAGGTTGGGCCGGTAGTAGTTCTCCAGGTAGTCGCGGATCGCATAGTCGTTGCACAGGGTGTAGCCGGCCAGGTAGTCCAGGGCATCCTCGCGCTTGACGTTGCGCGCGGTCTTGCCGATCACCGCCACCAGCTCGCACTCGTAGTGCATGTAGGCGACGTTGTCCGGGCGCCAGGTCACCTGTTTGTGGCCGGTGTAGGTGCCGGGAGACTTGATGAACACCAGCGGCTCGGTGGGCGGCTTGAAGGCCAGCTCGGCAGCGTGGTCGGCATAGTTCAGGCCCAGGGCGAACATGGTCCCGGTGGCCGGCGGCAGCCACTGCACCTGGTCTTCGGCCAGGACCCGGCCGTCTTCCAGTTGCAGGGTGTTGGGGCCGGTGACCAGGGCCTGGTGGACCTGGCCCTGATAACGAATGCGTGCATGTTTCATGTCGGTTCCTTATTCGGCCACGATGGTGTTGGCGAGGCGGCCCAGGCCGCTGATCTGCACTTCGACCCGATCGCCGGGGCGTACATCGACCCGGCCTTCCGGAGTGCCGGTGATCAGCACGTCACCGGTGTGCAGGGTCATGAACTCGCTGATCTCGGCAATCAGCTGGGGAATGCTGCGCACCAGGTTGGCGGTGCTGTTGTGCTGCACCCGCTCGCCGTTGACCCACAGCTCCAGGCTCAGGGCATGGGGGTCGGCCACCTCGGCGGCCGGTACCAGTTCCGGGCCCAGGGCGCAGAAGCCGTCCCGGCACTTGGCCTTGACCGCGGGGCGGTAGTAGCTGTCTTCCGGCAGGCTGAATTCGTTGACGATGGTGTAGCCGGCCACGTGTTCCAGGGCGTCTTCCAGGCGCACCCGGCTGGCGCGCTTGCCGATCACCACGCCCAGGGCCGGGCCGGGCTGCAGGCGCTCCACACCTTGGGGAAGCACCACCGGCGCCTCATGGCTGTTGCGGGTGTTGGGGGTCTTGATGAACAGCACCGGCTTCACCGGCGGCTTCTGGTAGGGCGGCTGGGTGAAGCTCTGCAGATGGCTCTGCAGCAACCCCTGGTAGTTCAGCGCAACGCCGAACAGGGTGCCGCCGGCGTGATCGTTCAGTGCACGGCTCATCGGGCTCTCCTGGTGTCCGTACCCGTAGCGGCTTGCCGCTGGCGGGTCGATTTCGTTAATGTGTTAACGTTATATTTAATATGTTAACGATCGTCAAGCGATGGACTGCCCGCTTCCATCCCGCAGTGGCGGGCAAGCCGCGAATCACGCAGGATGCGCAGGGTCCGCGTGGATCAAAATAAAAAACAGAAGGGCGCCATGAACCCACGCCAACCGATTCCCAACATCAACATCGGCCAGGTCTACGACCAGCGTTACGCCGATGCCCAGGTGCACTACGACAAGCTCAGCAACCTGGCCGGCTTCTTCGGTCGCAACATGCCGGTGCATCGCCACGACCGTTTCTTCCAGGTGCATTACGTGCAGAGCGGCGCGGTGCGGGTCTACCTCGACGATCAGCAGTATCTGGAGTCGGGGCCGATGTTCTTCCTGACCCCGCCGACCATTCCCCACGCCTTCGTCACCGAGGCCGACAGCGAAGGCCATGTGCTGACCGTGCGCCAGCAACTGGTGTGGGAGTTGATCGGCGCCGACCCGGCACTGGCCCCGGCGCCCCAGGTGCCGCCGGTGTGCGTGGCCCTGGCGCGCCTGGGGCCGCAGTTCGCCGGCGAAGTACGACGCCTGGAGGGCCTGTTCCATGAATTGCAGCGGGAGATTGCCGGGCAGGGCCCGGGGCGCGAGCCGGCGCTGGAAGCCCTGACCCGGCTGCTGATGATCAGCCTGCTGCGGTTGTCGGCCAACTCCCTGACGGCGCGCCCGGCACGCCATGAAGACCTGCAGATCTTCCACCGCTTCAACGAGCTGATCGAGGCCCGCTACCTGGAGCACTGGCCCCTGGGCCGCTACGCCAGCAGCCTGGGAGTGACCGAGGCGCGCCTCAATGATGTCTGCCGGCGCATCGCCGACCTGCCGTCCAAGCGCCTGGTGCATGAACGGGTGATGCAGGAGTCCAAGCGCCTGCTGCTGTTCACCGGCAGCTCGATCAACGAAATCTGCTACCAGCTGGGCTTCAAGGATCCGGCCTATTTCAGCCGGTTTTTCCAGCGTTACGCCAAGACCGCGCCGGGGGAATACCGCTTGCGCCAGGGGCAGGCGCCTGCCCCTGGCGCAAATGCGCCGGGTGCCTGATCGCTGGGGCAGGGCTGATGCCATGGAGCCGCCCCCAGGCAACTGACCCTGGCGGTATTCGCCGCCTGGCGGGCGTGGCAGAATCCGCGCCTTTGCCCGACAAGGAGCGTCGTCATGCTGCGTACCGTTGTGTTGCCCCTGCTGGTGCTTGGCGCCTTGCCGTGCCTGGCCCGGGAGCTGCCGGAGCTGACGCCGCTGTGGTTGCAACAGGAGGGCTGGATCGTCGCGTGCGACAACCGCCGCGACTGCCAACTGCTCTACGCGCCGAACATCGATTTTGCCGAGCGGGTCAACCACCTGACCCTGAAAGTCCGCAGCCAGGCCGGCCCCGAAGGCCTGTTGCAACTGCAACTGGAGCACCAGGGCGCGCCATTGGAGCTCGGTGCATTGCGCCTGGATGGCCAGCCGCTGGAGCCCGGCTTACTGGCGGCGCTGGTCCAGGAAGTGGAAGCCCCCGACAGCACCCGTGAACAACAGTACTACCGGGTTGATGACCAGCCCCTGGCCCGGCAATGGCTGGCGCGGCTGCGGGCCGGACAGGTGCTGGAACTGCCGGGAGAGGAGCCGGCCCAGGTGCTGCTCAAGGGGTTGCCGGACTTGCTGCAACGGGTGGACCAGGTGCAGCAGCGCCAGGGCACGGTCAGCGCCCTGGCGGCGCTCGGCGAACAGCCGGCCAGCGCGGTGCCCGGGTTGCAGCCGGCCGCGGCATTGCGCCCCTATCCCGGGGTGACGCCCCTCGGCGCCCGAGAGCGCACCGGGCTGCTGGCGGCGGTGCGCAAAACCTTGCCGCCGGCAAAGACCGAAGATGCCGACGACTACGTCATGCCACCGAGGATCGAGGTCTATCCCCTGACCGCGCAGCAGGCGCTGGTCTTCGAGTTCTCCGATTGCGGTGCCTACATCTGCCTGTTCGATATCAGCAGCCGCTCGCGCACGGCGCCCTATGCGCTGCAGCCCCTGCAGATGCAGGCGTTGCCGGCCGGCAGCGTCGACCATGCCGGGGGCCTCAACTATTACCCCGAGACCGGCGAGCTCAGCAGTTTCCTCATGGGCCGCGGGATAGGCGACTGCGGTGAAATGGCCAGTTGGCACTTCGATGGCCAGGCCTTCCAGCTCACCGATTATCGGCGCATGCCCACCTGCAGCGGCCTGGGCTACGAAGACTGGCCGGTGCTCTGGAGCGCCGAGGCACCCAAGCGCCCCTGAGCCCCGGCATCAGGTGCAAGCTTCGCCTTGAAGCACGTTGCTCGGTTGCGCCGGTGCCGTGCCCAGCAACAGGTCGGCGGCCTTTTCGCCGACCATGATTGCCGCCGCATTGGTGTTGCCGGTGATCAGGCTCGGCATGATCGAGGCGTCCGCCACCCGCAGCCCCTGGAGGCCGTGGACCCGCAACTGGTCGTCCACCACCGCCTGTTCGTCGTGGCCCATCTTGCAGCTGCCCACCGGGTGAAACACCGTGCCCAGGTGCTGGCGGATCCATTGTTCGATCTGCTCCTGGCTCTGCACCTGCGGGCCGGGTACCAGCTCGCCCTTGAGGCGTTGGGAGAAGGCCCGGGTCGCTGCCAGCTGGCGCACCAGGCGCAAGCCGGCCACCAGCTTGCGCAGGTCTTCGGGGTGGCTGAGGAAGTTGGCGTCGATCAGCGGCTTGTCGTGCGGGTCGGCGGAATTCAGGCGCACCCGGCCGCGGCTCTGCGGGTGCATCACCGCCACATGCAGGCTGATGCCGTGGCCCACGGGGATCAGGCGCTGGGGCTGGTTCTTCAGGGCCGGGGCGACGATCAGCCCCAGTTCCGGCAACGGGTCCTCGGGCGTAAGGCGCAGGAAGGCTCCGGACTCGACGGTGTTGGAGGTCAGCGGGCCCTGGCGCCGGGTCAGGTACTGCCAGGGTGAGCGGGCCAGGGGCAGCAGGCCCTTGGCGGAAATGCCGTAGCCCAGTTCGGGGTCGCTGCGGTACATCAGCACGATGTCCTGGTGATCCTGCAGGTTGAGCCCGACCCCTGGCAGCGGGTGGCGGGAAACGATCCCGTGGCGCGCAAGCTCCTCGGCCGGGCCGATGCCGGACAGCAACAGCAGTTGCGGTGAGTTGATCGCCCCGGCGCACAGGATCACTTCACGGCGTGCCTGCAGTTGCCAGACCCGACCGTCCTGGCTGATTTCCACACCGCTGGCACGAGTGCCTTGCAGCAACACCCGGTGGGTCAGGGTGCTGCTCAATACCGTCAGGTTCTGCCGGTGCAGGATCGGGTGCAGGAAGGCCCGTGCCGCGCTGCAGCGTTCGCCGTTGATCTGGGTGACATGGAAGGGCCCAAAGCCTTCCTGCTCCGGGCCGTTGAAGTCCGGGTTGTAGCTCCAGCCCAGCTCGGTGGCGGCCTGGTAGAACACCTGATTGACCGGGCTCGGACTTCGCTGCTCGGCGACGTTGAGCTCGCCGTGCTGGCCGTGCCAGGGCGAGTCTCCCGGTTCGAAATGCTCCGAGCGCTTGAAGTAGGGCAGCAGTTCGTCATGGCTCCAGCCCTGGTTGCCGGCGGCGGCCCAGCGGTCGAAGTCCAGGCGATGGCCGCGGATATAGATCATGCCGTTGATCGCGCTGGAGCCGCCCCAGACCCGACCCCGGGGGCAGGGGATCGGCACGTCGCCACTGCTTGCCTGTGGGCTGAACTGGTGCATCCAGTTCCAGCGCGGGTTGGCGATCAGGCGGATAATCCCCGCCGGGGTACGCACATAGGCGGCGGGCAGCAGGGTGCGGTCGCTGGGCCCGGCTTCGATCAGGCACACCTGGACCTTGGGATCGGCGGACAGCCGGTTGGCCAGCACGCAACCGGCGGAGCCGGCGCCCACCACTATGTAGTCGAAGATCTGCGTGGTTGATTCACTCATCGAAGGTACCTCGTTGGCAGTCACAGAAATCCATCTCAGAGCCCCAGCAGCGAGCCGACGTCGAGGGTCACTTGCAGGCCGACGACAAAGCCGTTGCCGCTCAGCTCGCGGGCTTCGGGGTTGTAGAAGTTGTCCGGGTTGACCAGGTACTGGACGCTGGGCTCCAGGGCCAGTTGCCGGGTCAGGGCGATATGGGCGTTGGCTTCCAGTGCGTAGACATTGCGTTCACCCAGGCGCGGGTCGCCACCGTTGGCGATGCGGGCCTGCTGCTGGAAGCGCAGCTGGTGGTCGTTGAGGCGCAGGTAGCTGGCCTTGAAGTTGAGCTTGTCCTGGGGCCGATCAAAGGGGGCGAGGTAGGTCAGCCCGGCCTCGGCGAACTGGCTGAAGGGCTGCTTGTCGTCGGCCGCCGCCGACAGCGAACCGAACAGCAGCAGGGCCTGGGGCGCGCTGCCGGTACCGGCGTCGGCACGCCACAGTGCCTGCTGGAACTTGAAGAAGGCACCGCCGGTGCCGAAGTCCATGGCCCCGGTCAGCGGGTCCACCTGCTTGGAGGTGTTGTAGTAGCCATTGAGCTCGTAGTGGGAGCTGTAGGCATCGCGGTTCTGGCTGCCGATGCCCAGCAGCAGGCTGGTGCCGCTGGCGTCGTCGGTACTGAAATCCAGGCCCTTGCGCTCCTTCAGGTAGTCCACCGGGTTGGACTCGAAGGCGCCGCCATGCACGTACCACTGGGGCGTCAGCTGGTATTTCAGGTAGCCGCCCCAGCTGCCGTAGGGCGGCGGCAGGATGCCGGTGGAAGAGTCGATGATCGGGTCGTTGCAGGTCACCGTGCTTTCGCAGTTGTAGATATAGAAGTAGCGCCGGGCGTTGGTCCGCCCCAGGCTCAGGTCGACCCGGCCGTCGAGCCAGGTCTGCTGGTAGGTCAGCAGGCTCAACTGGTTGCTGGTGAGGTCGTTGTGGATCGGCGCGCCGCCGAAGTAGCTGCCGGCGGCGCCCTGCCAGTTGCGCGAGGTGGGCACGCCGGTCTCGTGGTCGAGGATGAACAGCGTCTGCTCGAAGTGCAGGGCCGCGCCGTCGAGGCCGGCGAAGGTCCCCAGATCGATATCGGCGCCGACGAACAGGTCGCCGCTGTTGCCGAAACTGTGGGGCCGGGGGCCCGTGTCCAGGTTCTTCATGGCCAGGCTGAGGAACTGCACATGGGGCGTGATGCCACGGTCGGCCAGGTAGTCCCCCAGGCCGGACAGCGGGCCGGTACGCGGCGTGGGCGGCGTCTGGGCAAGGCAATCAAGGGGCAGCAGCAAGGCGGCCAGCAGCGGGCACAGCGCATAGGTTGCATTCATGTCGGGTACTCGTTTCTTGTTGTTTTTGTCTTGAGTGTCGGTTGCACATCGTTTGTTCAGGCATCGGCCAGGGCCGGGGTCGGGTTGACCAGCACCTTGATCTGGCTCTTGTCTTGCAACAGCGCCTGGAAGCCTTGCTCCACCGCCTGTTCCAGGGCCAGGCAGCGGGTGACCGCCCGGCTCAGGTCCAGGCGCCCGCTGGCCAGCAGCTGGATCAGTTCGGGGTAGACGTGGCGGTAGCCGACGCTGCCGAGCAGGCGCAACTCGTTGTTCACCAGGTGGAAGGCATCGAACTGCACGTCGCCCATCAAGCCCACCAGTACCGCTTCGCCGCCCTTGCGCAGGCAGTGCAGGGCATGGCTCAGGGTCTGCTGGCTACCGGCGGCCTCAAAGGCGCTGTCGATACCACCGGCGCTCAGCTGCCGCAGGCGTGCCTGCAGTTGCGGGTCGGCGCCGTCCAGGGCCTCAGAGGCGCCGAACTCCAGGGCCAGGCGCCGGCGCTCGGGGTCCAGGTCCACGGCGTAGATCCGTTCCACCCCCCGTAACCGTGCCAGTAGCACCAGCAGCAGGCCGATGGGCCCCAGGCCGAACACCGCGCAACTGTCGTCGGCCATCAGGCAGCTCTGGTTCAAGGCGTGGTAGGCCACCGCTGCCGGCTCCAGCACGGCCGCCTGCTTGAAGCTGACGCTGTCCGGCAGCAGGTGCAGCATGTAGGCCGGTACCACCGCCTGTTCGGCAAAGCCGCCGTCGCCCATCAGGCCGATAAAGCCCATGGATTCACAGAGGTTGTACTGGCCCATCTGGCAGTACGAGCACTCGCCGCAGCGGTATTCGGGTTCCACCGCCACCCGCTGGCCCAATAGCCGTGCATCCACGCCCTGGCCCAGGGCTACTACCTGGCCGCAGAACTCGTGGCCCAGGGTCAGCGGCGCCCGGCAACCGGACAGCGGGTGAGCCACCTGCTGAGGTATGGAGTGAGGGCCGTCGGCGTACTCATGCAGGTCGCTGCCGCAGATGCCGCAGTAAGCGACTTGCAGCAGAACCTCGCCGAGGCCGGGCTGGCGCGGTTCCAGCTGCGTCAGGCGCAGGTCGCGGGCGGCATGCCATTGCAGTGCTTTGATCATGGGTTTCCTCCCAGGCTCGGGCTGGGTGCAGGGTGGGGGCCGGGGTGCCGGTGTTGTTGGCGGGCCAGTACCGCGGGGGCGGTTTCCTTGAGGAACAGGGCCAGCACGGCGGCCAGCAATGCGCCGCCGCAGGACATCCACATGACGATCGACAGGCCGAAGCGGTCGGCGGCGAAGCCGGCAATGGTCGGAGCGATGAAGCCGCCCACCAGCTCGCCGATGCCCATGATCATGCCCAGGGCCGTGGCCATGACTTCGCGGGGCACGGTTTCCGCGGGGATGGTGGCCATGAACAGGGTGAAGCAGCCCAGGCCGGTGTAGGTCAGCAGCATCAGCACCCCGAGCATCCAGGGCGACGAGGCGTAGAGCAGGGCGATGGGACAGCAAGCGGCAATCAGCGAGAACAGCACCAGGGTCGGGCGCCGGCCGAGGCGGTCGGAGATTGCCGGCACGCCGAAGCCCCAGAGCACCCAGGCGCCTCCCAGGCAGCTCATCACCGTGCCCATGCTGGCCGGGCTGTAGTCGCGAACCTTGACCAGGAAGGTCGGGGTGAAGGAAATCAGGATGATGAACCAGGTCAGGAACACGCAGCTGATGAGGGTGCAGAGCACGATGTTGCGGCTCTTGAGCAGGGCCAGGCGATGGCTGCCACCCGGGCTGGACGGGGTGTGCGCTCGCGGTTCGTGTCGCGGTGGGTCGGGCTGCACGTAGCGCCAGATCAACAGGGCGATCAGTAGCCCTGGAATCAGCGAAATGATGAAGGCGTGGCGCCAGCCGTAGGCTTCGGCCAGGGCGATCAGCACCGGCGGGCCGATCACCGCGCCCAACAGGCCCGCCGCCGACCCTTGCAGCAGGCCCATGTTCAGGCCCCGGCGATGGGGCGAGGAGGCTTCCACCATCAGCGATTGGGAGAGCGGCAGGATCGGCCCCTCGGCCAGCCCCATGATGGCGCGGAACAGCAAAAGGCTGAGAAAGCCGGTGACCAGCCCGGACAGCGCCGAGCACAGGGAAAACAGGATCACCGCGACGATCAGCAACGGCTTGCGCACGCCCCGGCGGTCCGACCAGGCACCCACCAGGGCCCCGGACACCGCCCAGGCCAGGGCCAGGATCGACGACAGCATGCCCAGGTGGCTGTTGCTCAGTTGCAACTCGTCAGCCATGAAGGGGAACAGGAAGGACAGCGCCAGACGATCGAAAAAGACGAAACCGAAGGTCAGGAACAGCACCCCCAGCAAGGTGTTCTCGTAACCGGCCTTGTTGTTTTTATAAGCCATGGTGGTTCTCCGAATGAGGCGTGGGCAGCGCCGGTCAGCGGAACAGGGTGTCGATATGGGCGGCGCCCAGGCCGATCTTTTCGTAGTGGGCGCGGCACATGGCGATGTAGGAGTGCACGTCGAAGTAGCCGTCGGGCTCGCCCTGTTCGTCGAGCCAGATCAGCGGGCCCTTGACGATGAAGAACACCCGCATCGGCTGCTCATGCTCATAGGCCACCAGGGTGTGGCCTTCGCCCGGGGTCTCGTAGACGAAGTCCCCGGCGGTGGCGGTCCACTCGTGCTCCAGGTAGCCCCATTTGCCGGACAGGGTGTAGGCGAAGACTTCGTGGGGGTGGTAGTGGCGGTTCACCAGCCCGGCGCTGCGGGCCAGGAGAATGTCGCACCAGCGGTTTTCGCTGGGGGAGATCCACAGTGGCCGTGAGGACACGGTCTCGGTGAAGGGCACGTACAGGCGCAGGTCGTCGCTGGCGGCGTCGGGCAGGTAGACCTCCGGCTTGGCGTCGGGCTTGAAGCAGTTGGCGATCGGTTGCAGGTCTTTCCAGAATTCACGGTGGGCGGCTTCGGGCATGGTGGGCCTCGGTTGTTGTTATGGGAGGAGCCTGGGCAGCCGGGCAGGGCGGCCATGGGGGTACGGCGCAGACTTTAGGTCGGGAGCGGGGCAAGGGTTTGCACGGATCGGACTGGTTGTTTGTCTGTTTCGGACGGCTTTTTTCCTACGGCCGATAGAGAGCTGATGACGCTCTCAAAGCGACCGGTTCCCACTGCGTTTCAAGTTGACAGGCTATATAGTTCAGATGTTAATGAATGGTCGCAGCCCGCAGTGCCTGCGGCCCCAGGTGTCCGGACACTGCCTTGCCGTCCGGGGAACATCCCGCCGCCATGAGAAGAACAACAATGTCTCCATGCGCCTTGCTCGAAACCCGGCATGCCAGCACCCAGGCCGTCGACCTGGACCAACGCCTGGCCTTCTGGGAGGACTACAACGCCAGCACCCTGGTGGGGCTCAAGTGCAACTCCTACGCCGAGGGCGGTTTCGCCGCCAGCCAGGACAACCTGCAATTGAGCGCCATGCGCCTGGCCCGCATCGTCGGCAACGAACACGTGGTGGAGCGCGACACCTCGATGATCCGCGGCGTGCCCAAGGAGTCGATCTTCGTGTCCCTGGTCACCGGCAGCGGTTCGTTCTTCTACCAGGATGGCGCCTGCCAGGTGCTGGAGCCGGGGGAGCTGGTGGTCTACCGCACCGACAAGCCCTATCTGTTCGGCTTTTCCGGGGTCATGCGCCAGTTCATCTTCGACATTCCCCAGCAGCAGTTCGCCGAGCGCTGCCTGAAACGCTTCGACCGGCCTTTGCGGATCAGCGTCGAAAGCGGGGTCCAGCGCCTGTTGCTGCGCACCCTGGGCGAACGTACCCGGAGCTTTTTCCAGCAGCCCCTGTGTGCCGAGGCCGAGGCCTATCAGGAGCAGGCCTTCGAGCTTCTGGCCAGCATCATTGCCGGGCATGTGGGGGAGCGGCCAATCAACGCCCTGAGCGCCTCCTACCTGCTGGCGGCCAAGCAGTGCATCCATGAACAGCTGGCCGACCCGACCCTGAGCTGCGAGCGGGTGGCGGCCCAGACCGGCATTTCCACCCGGCACCTGGCCCGGCTGTTCGCCCTGGAGGAAACGCTACCCAGCCGCTTCATCCTGGAAAAACGCCTGCAACAGGCCCGTCAACTGCTGTGCAGCAGCCAGGGAGCGGGCCTGGATATCAGCGAGATCGCCTACCGGCACGGCTTTGCCAGCCAGGCGCATTTTGCCCGGGCCTTCAAGAGCCGCTTCCAGCAAACCCCCACTGAGGCACGCGCCCTGGGGTTAGCCGCAACCCTGGCAAGCCCGGCAGCCGAAAGCGTCGGTCAAGCCTGTGGCGACAACCTTCGGGGCCTGGAGGAAGGCAACTGACCCGCCCGGGCCACACTGTTGCAGCAAGTAGCCTAGGGGGGCGGGGGGAGGATGGCCGGTTGGGCAGAGCGGCGTTCCGCTGGCTGGAGCCCGGGCTCCGGGGAACGCCGTTGGTGGATGCCACCGCTCGGGTGGCGGGGCTTGCCCGTTCCGGCACCAGGGCGGGGTTCAGCGCCCGGCAGCCTCCATGGCTTGGGCTTGAAGGTCGAGCAACTGGCGTTGAAAGGTCACGAATGGCTCCTTGGGCTGTTGCAGGCGTACGAACTCCAGCATCGGGTCGGCGACGGCGGTGCGGATTCCCGACAGCGCCTCCAGGGTGGCCAGCCCGCAAAACGGTACGTAAGCCTCGGAGTAGCCGCCTTCATGCACCAGCACCAGGCGCCCTCGGCACAGGCGCTCGGCAGCATCCTTCAGGCATTGGGTCATCTCGCGGAACGAGTCACTGTGCAGCAGCATCCGCGCCAGGGGGTCCACGGCATTGGCGTCATAGCCACAGGCGACAATGATCAGTTCCGGCTCGAAGCGCTCCAGGGCCGGTATCACGATGCGCTGCATGGCGTACAGGTAGGCGTCGTGGCCACTGCCCGGCAGCAGCGGGATATTGATGTTGCAGCCCAGGCCGGCGCCGCGCCCGCGGTCCTGTTCACCGCCATAGCCCGGGGGGAAGCAACCGTCCTGGTGCAGGGACAGGGTCAGCACGTCGGCCCGCTCCTCGAAGATCGACTGGGTGCCGTTGCCGTGGTGCACGTCCCAGTCGATGACCGCTACCTTGCCCAGTCCATGACGGGCCTTGGCGGCCTCGATGGCGATGGCGATGTTGGCCAGGAAACAGAAGCCCATGGCCTGGTCGCGGGTGCAGTGGTGTCCCGGTGGACGGGACAGGGAATAGGCGTTATCGGCTTCGCCGCTGAGCACGGCGTCCACGGCGGCCATGGCCAGCCCGGCGGACAGCTGGGCGATTTCATAGCTGCCCGGGCCCACCGGCGCCTCGTCGCCGAGGTGACCGCCACCGGCGTCGCTCAAGGCCTTGAAACGCTGCAGGTAGGCAGCACTGTGGACCCGCAGCAGGTCGTCTTCGGTGGCCGCTGCGGCGCTGCGCAGGTGCAACTGTCGGGTCAGGCCGGAGACATCCATCAGGCTTTTCAAACGGCGTTTGGTTTCCGGTGATTCGGCGTGCCCGGCGGCGGCTGGCGGCTGTACCCAGCCACCCACCGGCAGGGTCAGGACGTGGGGGCCGCCGCTGTGCCACAGGCTGAGTTCGTCGAAGAAAAACGCGCTTTTACAGGTCATGGTGATATCCATTTTTCAGGGTGGAATTTACAACGCGACAGCGGCTGGCCCAGGCCCTAGGTGCCAGGGGCACCAGGGCACCGAGAGCGTTAGCGTGCAGGCCGGCAACTGAGTACCAGGGCCATGGACAGCAGGGTGATTGCGGCGCCCGCCAGGAGCAGCCCGCGGAAGCCGCCGCTGCCTTCGATCAGCCGCCCGGCGATGGTCGGGCCTATGGCCAGGCCGGCGCTGATCACCAGGTTGGAGGCGTTCATCAGGCGGCCGCTGCGATCCATTTCGGCCATGCGCGCGAGGATCAGCGGCAGGATGAAGGTCCAGGTGAACTTGAACACCAGCGCCGCCAGGGCAAAGCGCGCCAGTTGCGGCTGGCCCAGAAGCAGCAGCACCGAGCCGGCCATCAGGCCGTAGCCCAGCAGGAGCAGGGCGCTACGGGGCAGGCGATCGCCGAACAGGGTGGCGCACAGGGCGCCGGCAATGCCCATCAGGGTGGCGATGGCCAGCACGTCGCCGCTGGTCTGTGCCGAAAGGCCGGACTGGCTACCGATGGCGCCGATGAAGGTCCAGACCCCGCTGAGGCTGATGTAGAAGGTCAGGATGCCGAGAATCCCCAGGGTGGCCTTGGCCCTGGAAACCGGCGGGGCCTTGGCTTCATGGCTGGCGGCCTTCGCCGCGCCCGCTGGAAAGCTGCGAGCCAGGGGCAGGCACAGCAGCATCAGCAGCGCCATGATCAGGTAGCAGGCACCCAGGCCGAAGCGTTCGAAGAGCATGGGCAGCAGGCTCAGGCCGATGGCCCCCAGCACCAGCTGGCCCATCACCCAGAAGCCGTAGGCGCGACTGGGGTTGGGGCTGCCGGCGGCGCTGGCCAGGCAGATGATCATCAGCGAGCCGCCGGCCAGGGCACTGCACGAGCGTGCGATCAGCAGCAGCGAATAGTCGTTGGCGAGCATCGACAGCAGGTTGGCGAGGATGAACAGCAGGGCGCTGCACAGCGCCGCACGGCGCCAGTCGATGTGTTTCAGCCACCAGATGGCGGGCAGGGTGGCCAGGCTCATGGCCCCCAGCTCGGCGGAAAACAGGTCGCCGATCTGGGAGGGGCTCAGTTGCCACTGGCTGGCCAGTTGCGCGGCAATGGCCGGGGCCGTCAGCAGCACCGCGGGGGTGATGGCGGCGAACAGCACGATGGCTGCCTGGAGCCCGAGGGGCTGGCGGGTGATTGGTGGATTCTGGCTCAAGGCGGGGTTCCGGGTGTTCATGGACAGGCTCCTAAGGCAAGGGGGTCAGAACACATGGACCAGGCGCAGCAGGGCGTCGGTGCCTGCAAAGCCGTTCTGGGTGGCGACGTTCTGCGACAGGCCGAACATCAGCTGGTTCTGCTTGTCCAGCCAGTGGCCGAGCTCGAACCCGACCTGGGTGTAGCGCTTGTGGGTGTCGTCGATGCGCCGGTCGTTGATCCGCAGTTCGCCGCCATCGGCGTGGATCAGGCGCAGGGCACCATAGGTGGCGGGGGTGAAGTCGTAAGAGGCGAAGGCCTGCAGGCGGTAGAGCGGGTCCTGCTTGAGGTCGCTGCCGAAGTAGTCGTCGTTGGTGCCATAGAGCTGGGCTTCCAGGTTGGCCTCCAGCACCCACTTTTCCCCCAGGCCCTGGGTGTAGTTGTAGACAAAGGTCGCGCCCCAGCGGTTGGCCCCGGGGGAGACGTCGGGGTTGCGCCCGTGGTACTCGCCCACGGGCAGCGTGATCAGGGTCAGCAGGCCGCTGTAGGTGCGGGTTTGCGGCTGGTTGATGAAGAACAGCGTGCCACCCACCTGGGGGTCGCCAAAGCCGCTTTCGCCGGTGTGGCGTTCGGCGCCGGGCAGGCGCGCGTCGATATCGGCGAAGGGCACGATGAACTGCGGGGTACAGAGGGTGCCGCACAGGTCGCTGAAGAACACTTGGCGGTAGGCCATGGCATTGACTCGCAGCTCGGCCTTGCCCGTTCTGTCGGCCGGGCCGTGGAAATCACCGGCGCGGGTGGCGGGCAGGTACAGCACGCCCAGGCTGGTGCCCGCTGGGGCGGCGAAGAAGTCCCGGGCATTGAGGTCAGCGGCGTTCAGCGAAAGGCTGGCCAGGGTAGCCGTCAGGGCCAGGGTGATGCGGGGCACGGGCGTGGTCATGGGCGGTGCGTCTCTTGTTGGAGTTGTTGTTCGGCGAAAGGCTCGCCGGCACACGGCAGGGGCTGGAAAAAGGGCAAAGGCTGCCCGTGGCCGTCACATTCGACGGCACTGGTCAAGGGTGGTCAGGGGGCGGAATCAGCCGGGAGGGGCGTGCAGCAACTGGGCGATGCGGGCCTTGTCCTTGACCCCGAGCTTGCTGTAGATGGCCCGAATGTGATGGCGCACGGTGTTGGGCGACATGCCCAGGTCCCGGGCCACTTCCTTGTAGGTCTTGCCATCGCCAAAGCACTGGGCGACGGCATTTTCCCGTGGGCTGAGCCGGGGCAGCAGGTTGCGGCTGCGGGCCGCCAGGAGGCAGAGGTCGCCTACCGCCGAGGACTCCACTTGCAGTGACTTGCCTTCGAAGCCGCCGGGGTCCAGCGCCATGGGCAGTTGTGGGCCGCTCCACTGCGGCCATTCATGCAGCAGCAGGTCGACGAAGCCGCGTTCGGCGCATTGCAGCACGCCGCGCTGGTCGCACACGGCCAGGGCCAGGTTGCGCGGGCCGGTGAGTTTCTCGCGCATGGCCACCAGGGTGCGGATCTGGTTGGCCGACACTGCGGCCACCAGGTGCAGCATCAGGTTGTTCAGCAGGTGGCAGTCGCCCTGGTTGAAGCGCGGCGCTCCCGGGGCGCGGTACAGCGCCAGGTGATTGTTCAGGTGGGTGTGGGGGTCGATGTGCACCACGCACAGCAGTTCGCCGATGTTGTACTGGCGGCCCAGCCAGTTGAGGCCGGGGCCGTTGTCCGGATCGGCCATGTCGACGATCACCGCCCGGCCCGGCACCTCGTGGACCCGGCTTACCGTGACATCGATGTGGCGGATCGATTGCCAGTCCGGCAGGTAGCTCGGTGGCAGGCGGTACAGGTAGCAGCTGTGTTCATCCGGCAGGCCATCCACCAGTGCGGCACGGCCCCACCAGGCGCTGTCGAAGGGCAGGAGCCTGCTGATGCGCGCCAGTGCATGCTGGTGCAGGTTTTCGATGTCCCTGTTCTGCGCCAGTTGCTGCAGTTCAAGGGTCAGTTCGCTAAAGGCCTGCAACAGGCTGGCCGGGGCACGCTCGGGGTGGTTCATGGGTCTGTACCTCTGTGCGACGTTGTTATTGTTTTCGTCACGGAAGGGGTTTGGGACCGGTACGTCAGGGGACGTGGGCAGGGCCTGGTTCGAGTATCGATGGCTTGGAAGAGCCGCGCCATCCTACAGATGCAGGAGGTGGCCCTTGGCCCGGATGCCGGCGGGCATCCAGGCGCGGGAAATGACGGCCAGGAGGGAAGGGTTCAGGCCGCCCGGCAAGGGTGGGCCAGGCGATGGAAGCAACGGCTGAAGTACACCAGTGAGTCGCCGTGCTCCAGCACGCCGATTTCATCCAGTTCCACCAGCATTACCGAGTGCGTGCCGATTTCCTGGACCTCGGTGATGCGCCCCTGCAGGCTGGCCAGGGCGCCCTCCAGCACCGGCAGGGCCTGCAGGCCGTCGCGCCAGGGGTGCAGGCCGAAGCGCTGGTCCATGGCCACGCCGGTCATGCCGGCAAAGTGCCGGGCCACTTCTTCGTGTTCGCCGCTGAGGACGTTGACGCACAACCGCCCGTTGCCCTTGAACACTGGGTTCAGGGCGCTGTTGCGGTTGACGCAGACCATCAGTGTCGGCGGGCTGTCGGTGACCGAGCAGACCGCTGTGGCGGTGATACCGCAGCGGCCGGCGGGGCCGTTGCTGGTGATGACGTTGACCGCTGCGGTCATGTGCGCCATGGCGTTGCGAAAGGCGAGTTGCTTGGGATCGAGTACAGACATGACGAATTCCTCGTGGACGCAGGGCAGCCGGGTGTCTGGCTGCCAACGCGGGGCTGACGGCGGACTTGGCCTGTAGGAGCCGGCTTGCCGGCGAAGCGGGCCTGGAGGCTTGTGGTGCTCTGGCGGGCGTCTTCGCTGGCAAGCCAGCTCCTACACAAGCCAGCTCCTACACACGCTGGCTTCGTGGCTATTGGCGGATGCGGTCCAGCATGTTGATGTCATCCGGGTTGCTCAGGTGCGGCACGGTCCAACCGTCGAGGTCGTAGTCCCCCAGGCACTTGTCCACCAGGTCGGTCATGGCTTTCATCGAGCCGCTGGCCTGGGCGTGGCGCAGGCACTGCATGCGGATCTCGTCCTGGCTGCCGGCGTAGTTGATCTCGTACAACTCGTGGCGGCCGCCGAATTCGGTGCCGATGGCGTCCCACAGCAGCTTGAGGATCTTGATCCGCTCCTCGTGGCCCATGCCCCCGGAGCCCCGGCAGTAGGTGCCGAGGTACTGGTTGAGGACCGGGTCCTTGAGGTCGCGGGAGCCGGAGGGCAGGTAGATCAGGCCGCTGGCCACCACCTGCTCGATGATCTTCTTGATGTCGGTGTAGGCCTGGGGCGCCAGGACCCGGTAAGCCTGCAGCGCCTGGGTACTGGGCAGGTAGACGCCGTTCATCCATTCACTGGCGTTGCCATGCATGGCGTCGGTCAGGGACCAGAACAGGTTGCGCCAGGCCACCACTTCGCCAACCTGCGCCTGGACCCCGCGAAACTCCAGGGAACCGGTGCATTGCAGGGCCTTGACCAGCAGGCCAGTGATGAAATCCAGCTTGACCGCCAGCCGGGTGCAGCCCTGCATCGGGAACAGGCGGCCGAACCCGCCCTGGGGGAACCATTGGCGGCAGCGCTCGAAATCGCGGTAGATCAGCACGTTTTCCCAGGGGATGAACACCTTGTCCATGATCAGGATCGCGTCGTTCTCGTCGAAGCGGCTGGACAACGGGTAGTCGAAGGGCGAGCCGGTCATGCCGGCCTGCAGTTCATAGGAAGGGCGGCAGATCAGCTTCATGCCCCGGGTGTTCATCGGTGCGATGAACATCAGGGCGAAATCGGTGTTGTCCCCCAGCAACTGGGCCGAGCCTTGGCCGACGAAGTTGTAGTGGGTCAGGGCCGAGTTGGTGGCCACCACCTTGGCGCCGCTGACGATGATCCCGCCTTCGACTTCCTCGTCCACCGAGATGAACACGTCCTTGACCTGATCCACCGGTTTGTCGCGGTCGATGGGTGGGTTGACGATGGCGTGGTTGAGGTAGAGGCAGGCTTCCTGGATGCGCTTGTACCAGGTGCGGGCGTTGTCTGCGAAGCGCCCGTAGAACTCCGGGTTGGCCCCCAGGGCGCTGCCGAAGGCGGCCTTGTAGTCGGGGCTGCGGCCCATCCAGCCATAGGTCAGGCGCGACCAGTCGGCGATGGCGTCGCGCTGCTGGCGCAGTTCATCGGGGCTTTTCGCCGAACGGAAGAACTTGTGGGTGTAGCCGCCGTTGCCGGTGTCCGTGTCCCAGCACAGTTGCTCCTTGGTGGCCGGGTCGTGCAGGGCGTCGTACAGGCGGGCCATGGAGGCCGCGGAGTTGCGGAAGGCCGGGTGGGTGGTGACGTCCTTGACCCGGTCGCCATAGATGTAGATTTCACGGTCGTCGCGCAGGCTGGCCAGGTATTCGGCACCGGTCAGCGGGCGGTCGGTTGCGGCACGAAAGTCTTCAGGTTTCATATCCAGTCTCAGCGTTGTTTTTATTGACTGGGGCCATGATGGGCAGGGGCGGGCGCTGAAAAAATGGCTTTTCCGGCGAATGAATTGCACTTTTCATAGGGAGACGGGTGGCCGGAGCGAGGGTCGAAAACGGTGGCTGAGGGGCGATGCTGTAGCGCTTTATCGATTCACTTCGCGTTGTGTTGTATCAGCAGTGATACACCGGTCACATTCAGAAATATTTTTAACAATCAGCCATATGAAAGCTCAAGTTCGGCCGATATCTCTAACAGGCCCGCGGACTTCCAACAGCGCGGCGCCCGACGTCGGCACAGCCCCTGATGCGCCGACGGCTCAACGGCATGGATGCCCGTCGCCCGTTCTCCCTCGAGAGTCGTCCTATGTCCTTGCGTAACCTGAATATCGCCCCTCGTGCTTTCCTCGGTTTTGCCTTCATTGCCTTGCTGGTCGTGGTGCTGGGGGTGTTTGCGGTCAATCGCATGGCGGTGATCCGCGAAGCCTCGGTGGACATGGAAAGCAACCAGCTGCCCAGTGTCGGCTTTCTCGGCAACCTCACCGAGAACGTGTTGCGCCTGCGGATTCTTTCCTTTCGTGTGCTGGTGAACCGCGAGCCGGCAGGCCTGGCCGAAGCCCAGACGCGCATCGGCGTGCTGGTGGACAACGCCAGAAAGGCCCAGGCCAGCTATGCGGCCTTGCCGGCGGGGCCGCAGGAGGCGGCGCTGTACAAGACGTTCGCTACGACCCTGGACAACTACCTGCAGGCGCAGAACGAGATGCTCGAACTGTCGCGCCAGAACAAGCTGGATGAAATGCGCAGCCTGATCAATTCGCGGATCAAGGAAGGCACAGACCAGATGGGCGAGCAGTTGAACCAACTGATCGCGATCAATGCCGCCGATGCCAGGAGCGCTTCCAAGGCTGCCGGCGAGCACTACAGCAGCGCCATCGCCGGGATTGTGGCGGTGGCTGTGCTTGCCGCGCTGCTGACCATTGTTCTGGCGCTGTTGCTCACCCGCAGCATCGTCACCCCCCTGAACAAGGCCCTGAATGCCGCGCAGGTGATCGCCGGCGGCAACCTGCGCCAGGCCATCGAGGTCGATGGCAAGGACGAGCCGGCGCGGCTGCTGCAGGCCCTGGCCGAGATGCAGGCCAGCCTGCGCCGCACCATCGAGCAGATCGCCGGCTCGGCGACCCAGCTGGCCTCGGCCTCGGAAGAACTCAGCGCGGTCACTGAAGAGGCTTCCCGCGGATTGCAGCAGCAGAACAACGAGATTGAACAGGCGGCCACTGCGGTCAACGAAATGACCGCCGCGGTGGAGGAGGTGGCGCGCAACGCGGTGTCCACTTCCGAGGCTTCCCGGCAGTCGACCCAGGCCGCTCGCGAAGGTCGCGACCGGGTGGTGGAAACCGTGGACGCGATCCAGACCATGACCCACGACGTGCAGAGCACCTCGGTGATGATCGAAGGCCTGGCGACCCAGGGCCGGGATATCGGCAAGGTGCTGGACGTGATCCGGGCCATCGCCGAGCAGACCAACCTGCTGGCCCTCAACGCGGCCATCGAAGCGGCCCGTGCCGGCGAGGCCGGGCGCGGCTTTGCGGTGGTGGCCGACGAGGTGCGGGCCCTGGCCCATCGCACCGCCCAGTCGACCCAGGAAATCGAGAAGATGGTGGCTGGCATCCAGAACGGCACGGGCGACGCCGTGGAGTCGATGCAGCAGAGCAACCAGCGTACCCAGAGCACCCTGGAACTGGCCCGCGCCGCGGGCGTGGCCCTGGAGCAGATTGCCGAATCCATCAACCAGATCAACGAGCGCAACCTGGTGATCGCCAGCGCCTCCGAAGAGCAGGCGCAGGTGTCCCGCGAGGTGGACCGCAACCTGGTGAACATCCGCGACCTGGCCACCCAGTCGGCGGCCGGGGCCAACCAGACCAGCGCCGCCAGCCATGAGTTGTCGCGCCTGGCGGTGGACCTGAACGCTCTGGTGGCGCGTTTTGTGATCTAAGCGTCCAACGGCGCTGGCGCTCGCTCGACGAGTGCCGCGCCAGCACCTAGGGTTCTGGCTGAAGCATCTTTCATGGAGAAAGCGATGCGCTATTCAGCCCTGACCCAACGGATTGCCGGAGAAGGTTCCGCCGCCTGGGATATCCATTACCGAGCTTTGGCCTTGCGCGAGCAGGGGCGCGATGTGCTGTTGCTGACCATCGGCGATCCGGATTTCGACACCCCCCGGCCGGTGGTCCAGGCGGCCATCGACAGCCTGCTGGCCGGTGACACCCACTATTCGGACGTGCGCGGCAACCTGGCGTTGCGCAGTTGCATCGCCCGTTGCCACCACCAGCGCACCGGGCAGATCGTCGATGCCGAGCACGTGGTGGTGCTGCCGGGGGCGCAGTGTGCGGTGTTCTCCGTGGCCCAGTGCCTGTTCGACCCGGGGGACGAGGTGCTGGTGGCCGAGCCCATGTACGTCACCTACGAAGGGGTGTTCGGTGCCTGTGGCGCCACCGTGGTGCCGGTGCCGGTACGGGCCGAGCAGGGCTTTCGCCTGGACCCGCAGGAAGTGGCGGCGCGCATCAGCCCGCGGACCCGGGCCATGCTCATCAACAGCCCCAACAACCCCTCCGGGGCCAGCCTGTCCCTGGATGACTGGCAGGTCCTGGCGCGGTTGTGCATGGAGCATGACCTGTGGCTGGTTTCCGACGAGGTCTACGGCGACCTGTTGTATGAAGGCCAGCACCTGAGCCCGGGCGGTCTGCCGCGAATGGGCGGGCGCACCGCCACCATCAACAGCTTGTCCAAGTCCCATGCCATGAGCGGCTGGCGGGTGGGCTGGGTGATCGCTCCGCCGGTGCTGGTCGGGCACCTGAGCAATCTGGCCCTGTGCATGCTCTATGGCCTGCCGGACTTCATCCAGAATGCGGCAGTGGTGGCGCTGACCCGCGAACTGCCGGAACTGCCACGGATGCGCGAGGAGTACCGCCAGCGCCGCGACCTGGTGTGCACGCTGCTCGGGCAGTGCCCGGGCTTGCGGCCAGTGCTGCCCGATGGCGGCATGTTCGTCATGGTCGACGTACGCCGCACCGGGCTGGGCGCCCAGGCGTTCGCCGAGCGACTGCTGGAGGGTTATGGGGTTTCGGTGCTGGCGGGCGAAGCCTTCGGCCCCAGCGTGGTCGGGCACATCCGCATTGCTCTGGTGCTGGACCGCGAACGGCTGGCCGAAGCCTGCCGCCGCATCGCCCAGTGCACCGCGCAACTCCTGGCCCTGTAGGAGCCGGCTCGCCGGCGAAGAGGCCCCAGAGCCTTGCATCGCCCTTGCCAACGCCTTCGCTGGCAAGCCAGCTCCTACGGTGCAACGCAACACCGAGCGTACCTTGCGTAGGAGCCGGCTTGCCGGCGAAGAGGCCCTTGAGTCTTCCATCGCCCTTGCCGATGCCTCCGCTGGCAAGTCAGCTCCTACGGTGCAACGCAACGCCGAGCGTACCTTGCGTAGGAGCCGGCTTGCCGGCGAAGAGGCCCTTGAGTCTTCCATCGCCCTTGCCGATGCCTTCGCTGGCAAGTCAGCTCCTACAGAGGTGGGGGCGCTTTCGGGGGTTAGAAGCGCAGGGTCGCGCCGGTGCTCAGCCAGCGATCGCGGTCTTCGGTCAGGTGCTGGCCAACGATCAGGTCCAGGTCCAGGTGCTGGCCAAGGTGCAGGCGCGGGCCTGCCTGCCAGCCCTGTTCGCCGCCGCGTTGGCCGTAGCGCTCGGCAATCAGGGTCAGGCTCTGGGCCATGTCGTACTCCAGCCCGCTGCCCCAGGCCCAGCGGTGGCTCTGGTCGCCGTCGTCATAGGCGTGGGCCCAGCCGGCATTCAGGTTCAGGCGCAGGCTGGCAACAGGGCTGAAGGTCAGTGGCAGGGCGAGGTCGCCACCGTCGAAGCTGTGGCTGCGGTTCAGGGCCCAGTGGGCGGAGCCGGCCAGGGCCAGTTGCAGGCCCAGATCTTCACGGTCCAGCAGGGCCAGCTTGACCTGGGGGCTGAGCTGGGTCTCGCCCTGGCCGTCGGCGTGCTGGCGCTGCACCGCGGCCCCCAGTTGCACCCAGGGCAGTTGGCTGAAGGTGCAGGCCGGGGCCACCACGCTGGTGTGGCTGGAGCCCTGGTGGCGGGTGCTCTGGTACCAGACATCGACATTGCATTCCCCGGGAGCGTTGATGGCGCCGTCGTCCACCACGTAGGCGCCGCCGGCGGCCTGGGCCTTGGAGCACAGGGCCAGGGTAGCGGTCGCGCTGGCGGTGAGGGCGAGGAATAGCAGGTTGCGCCTGAGCATGCGGCTTTTCGCGGCAGGCAGAGGGTGGCCAAAGGCGCTGGAACGCGAGGGGCGATGTGGGGTGTGCTTGGACATGGCGGATCTCGTTCTGGGTTGGGGCACCGGTGCATCTGGCGTGCGGGCCGGTGCAGAGGGTGGCGGCTTGGGAGGCTTACTGGTCGGCCATCGACAGAACCTGGATCTGCCGGGCCCGGGCCTGGGCCAGCAGTTCTTCGGTGTCTTCCCCACCGGGCAGGGCGAGGACGATGTCGGGGCGGCTGTCGGCCAGCATGAAGGCGTTGCGCAGGCGTTCGGCGTGCTTGCCATGGCGTTGCCAGTTGGGCGGGTAGCGGACGATGTCGGCGCCGATGTCCCGGGCCCAGTCCTCGATATGGGCGCCGAGGAACTGGCTGCCGCCATGAATCACCACGCGGGTTTCACGCAGGCGCTGAAAGGCGTCGAGGACCTGGCGGCACCGGCGGTCGTCGGCGTAGTAGCGGCCGGCGCAGATCAGGACGCGCATGGGCTGTTCTCCTTTACCGGGCTGATGCTGGTCTCTCCGGGCAGCGGTTCGTTGAGGTAAGCGTGCTCGATGTCCCGTTCACCGGCGCGCTCCAGAGCCGGGTAGGCCAGGGCGGCGATGTGGTGGTGAACCCGCCGGTAGTCGCGCAGCAAGCGCTGGAAAATGTCCCCGGACTCGGCCCAGGCGCCACGGTCTTCGCGCAACTTGCGAAAGTGCTCGCGGCTGGCGGCGGCTTCCAGGCGCCGCACGTTTTCCTTGCGCGCCACCAGTTGGTGGGCGGTGGGCAGGTCTTCGCGCAGGAACACGGTGATGGCCAGGCTCAGGCTGTCCAGCAGTTCCTGGTGCAGCGGGTACAGGGTGCTCAGCTCGAACTCGGAAAACGGCTCGCCACGGCGCAAGCGCCGCGCGGCCAGGTGCGCCAGGCTGGTGGCCAGAATGTCCCCGGCGTGTTCCAGGTTGATCACCAGCAGCAGGATTTCCTGGGAGCGGTCGGCATCCTGGTCGCTGATGCCTTCCTTGCCGATATCCGCCAGGTAGGCGCGGATCGCCGCGCTGAGCAGGTCCAGGGACTGATCGATATGGCGCACCTGATCGGCATTGGCCTGGTTGGCGGTGCGAAACAGCTGCAGCACCCGGTCGAGCATGCCCGAGAGCATGTCGGCCATGCGCAAGGCTTCACGGGCGGCGTTGGACAGGCCGATATTGGCCACTTCCAGGCCGGCTTCGTCCAGGTACAGCGGCATGCCCGGGTCGGTCACCGCGCCCGGGGCCGGCAGTAGCCGGGTCAGCAGCTTGGCCATTGGCCCGGTGAAACCGATGAACAGCAGCGCCAGCACCAGGCTGAAGGCGGTGTGCAGGGCCACCACCAGCAGTGCCGGAGGCAGTTGCTCGATGACGTGCCACTGGCCCAGGGTGGCGATCCAGGGCATCAGCAGCGCCGCTCCCGACAGGCGCACCAGCAGGTTGCCCAGGGGCAGGCGCCGGGCCACGTTGCCGCTGGCGCTGAGCAGCGAGGGCAGGGTGCTGCCGAGGTTGACCCCCAGCACCAGGGCCATGCTGGTGGCCGGCGACAGCAGCCCAGTGCCGGCCAGCGAGGCAATCAGCAGCACCACGGCAACGCTGGAGTGACACATCCAGGTCAGCAGCAGCGCCACCAGCAGGGCCAGCAGCAGGTCGCCGTCGAGGCTGGTCATCACCAGTTGGAACACCGGGGTACCTTCCACCGCCCCCAGGGTCGCGCCGAGCATGCCCAGGGCCAGCAGCATCAGGCCCAGGCCGATCAGTGCGCAGCCAATGCTTTCAAAGCGCGAATCGTCCCGCAGGCGAAAGCATAGAAAGCCCGCCAGCAATGCCACAGGTGCCGCCAGCGAGAGGTCGAGGCTGAGCAGCTGGACCACCAGGGTCGAGCCGATATTGGCCCCCAGCATCACCGCCAGCGCCGGGGCCAGGCCCAGGGTGCCGGCGGCGGTGAAGGAGCTGGCCATCAGGCTTACCGCAGTGCTGCTTTGCACCACGCCGGTGATGCCGACGCCGCACAGCAGAGCCAGCCAGCGGTTGTTCAGGTGTTGCCCGAGCCAGTGCCGCAGCGGGCTGCCGAAGCCCCGCAGGAGTGAGCCGCAGATCATCTGCGAGCCCCACAGCAACAGCGCGATGGCGCCGGCCAGGTTGATCAGAAGAGTCGTGCCCGACATGAGTATTCTCCCGGGACTGTGACAGGTTTCAGGCAATCGCCAGGCGCAGCGAGGCGCGGGTGATGGCGGCGCTGAACCCCAGCAGGAAACGCATTTCAACGGCGCTCAGCAGGCCCCGCACATAGAGGCGGATGCTCAGGCGGGCGAGCAGCCTGGCGCAGGCGCACAGGCCGCAGACCAGCAAGGCCTTCAGGCCGCGTTGCAACAGCGAAAAAGGTTTGAAAAACATGGCGATGCTCCTTTCGGGCGAACAGCGTCGCCGTCGACGGGGCGCTGGCCGCGCCGACGGTGGCATCGTTGGTTTGCTGTATCTGGTGCGACCGCCGTGGGGCGGTCGCACCGGGCTCAGGCCCTTAGAACCACTGCTTGAAGCGGCGGATGTACAGGGTCTTCATGGTCTGGGCGACCACGCAGTAGCTGAGCAGGGTACCCACCAGCCAAGGGAAGTATTCCCATGGCAGCGGCACCAGGCCGACCATGCTGCCCAGAGGCGAGAAGGGCACATAGATACCCAGTGCCATCACCAGGCCCGTGGCGAGCATGACCGGCAGTGCCGCGGTGCTCTGGATGAACGGGATCTTGCGGGTGCGCAGCATGTGCACCACCAGGGTCTGGGAGAGCAGGCCTTCGATGAACCAGCCGGACTGGAACAGGGCGGCCATTTCCACGCTGTTGGCGGCGAACACGTACCACATCAGGGCAAAGGTGGTGATGTCGAAGATCGACGAGGTCGGCCCGATCCACAGCATGAAGCGCCCGATGTTCTTGGCGTCCCACTTGCGTGGCTTGCTCAGGTATTCCTTGTCCATCTTGTCCCACGGCAGGGCCAACTGGGAGAAGTCGTACATCAGGTTCTGCAGCAGCAGGTGGATCGCCAGCATTGGCAGGAACGGAATGAAGGCACTGGCCACCAGCACCGAGAACACGTTGCCGAAGTTGGAGCTGGCGGTCATGTTCAGGTACTTCATGATGTTGCCGAAGGTCTCGCGCCCCTTGATCACCCCTTCCTCCAGCACCATCAGGCTCTTTTCCAGGAGGATGATGTCCGCCGATTCCTTGGCGATGTCGGTGCCGCTGTCCACCGAGATGCCGACGTCGGCATCGCGCAGCGCCGGAGCGTCGTTGATGCCGTCGCCGAGAAAACCCACGGTGTGGCCGTTGGCCTGCAATGCCTTGAGCACTCGGGACTTCTGCAGCGGGGTGAGCTTGGCAAATACCGTGCGCTCTTCCACCAGGCGCCCCAGCACTTCGTCGTCCATGCGCTCGATGTCACGACCCAGCAGCGGCTCGCCGACTTCCAGGCCGACCTCGCGGCAGATCTTCGCGGTGACGATGGCGTTGTCACCGGTCAGTACCTTCACGGTGACGCCGTTGTCGCGCAGGGCGGCAATCGCCGGGCCGGCGGTTTCCTTCGGCGGATCGAGGAAGGTCAGGAAGCCTTCGATCACCAGCTCGCGTTCGTCGCTGGCGCTGTACTGGTTCTTGATCTGGTCCCGGGCGATGTCACGGGTGCCCACCAGCAGCACGCGGAAACCGTCGCGGTTGTAGTCTTCGGCCAGTTGCAGCAACTCGGCACGCAGGGCCGCGTCGATGGTCTGGGTGACACCGTTCTTGCGGACCCGAGTGGCGGTTTCCAGCATTTCCTCCACCGCGCCCTTGCACACCAGCAGGTGGTGGCCGCGGGCATCGGCGAGGATGACCGACAGGCGCCGCCGGACGAAGTCGAACGGTAGTTCATCCACCTTGCGCCAGGCGGCAGGCGGGGTGAAGTGCGGGTTCTCCTCGGCGAAGCTGACCACTGCGCGGTCCATCAGGTTCTTCATGCCGCTCTGGTGGTAGCTGTTGAGCCAGGCCAGTTGCAGCACTTCATCGCAGCGGCTGCCGCTGATGTCGACGTGATGTTCGAGGATGATCCGGTCCTGGGTCAGGGTGCCGGTCTTGTCGGTGCAGAGCACGTCCATGGCGCCGAAGTTCTGGATCGCGTTGAGGCGTTTGACCACCACCTTGCGCTTGGCCATGGCCGAGGCGCCCTTGGCCAGGTTGGCGCTGACGATCATCGGCAGCATTTCCGGGGTCAGGCCGACGGCCACTGCCAGGGCGAACATGAAGGCTTCGGCCCAGTCGCCCTTGGCGAATCCGTTGATCAGCAGAACGATGGGCACCATCACCAGCATGAAGCGGATCAGCAGCCAGCTGACGCTGTTGACCCCGCGGTCGAAGGCGGTCTGGGTGCGGGAGCCGACGATGGAGCGGGCCAGGGAACCGAAGTAGGTGCGCGAGCCGGTGGCCACGACCACGGCGGTGGCCGTGCCGCTGACCACGTTGGTGCCCATGAAGCAGATGTTCGGCAGGTCCAGCAGGTCTTGCTGATCGGCGGCCTGGGCGGTGGCGGACTTTTCCTGGACGGCGCCCAGGGTGTCGTACTTTTCAACCGGCAAGGCTTCGCCGGTGAGCACCGCCTGGCTGATGAACAGGTCGCGGGATTCGATCAGGCGGATGTCGGCAGGGATCATGTCACCGGCGGACAGCTGGATGATGTCGCCCACCACCAGGTCGCGCATCGGCACTTCACGCACCCGGGCCTGCATGCCCATCTGCTCGCGACGCAGTACGGCGGCGGTGGTCCGTACCATGGCCTTGAGTGCTTCGGCGGCCTTGGCCGAGCGGTGTTCCTGCCAGAAACGCATCAGGCCGCTGGCCAGCACCATCACCAGGACGATGATGACCCCGGTGAGATCGGTTTCTTCGCCGGCCTGCAGCGGCAGCCAGAAGTCGGTGAAGAAACTGATACCGGTCAGGGTCATCAGCACATAGATGAAGGGGTTGTTGAAAGCCTGGAGCAGCTGCACCAGAGCGTGTGGCGGACGGTCGTGGGCGACCTCGTTGTGGCCGTCCCGTTGCAGGCGGCCTTCGGCATCCAGTTCAGTGAGGCCGGCGGTGGTGGAGTTGACGTTGGCCAGGGTGACGGCCAGGCCGTTCTGGGCTTCGCGGGCGGCACGCATCGATAGCTTGTTGCTGTCACTGGTGGCGCTGGTGTTGCGGGAAGTTGGGTTTTTTACAGTCATGGTCTGTGCTCCTGCCGCCTGCTTGCGGCACGACACAGCAACACTCAACTAATTAAAGGCGAGCGAAAACATGTCGAGCCGCAGGTTAGCGATCGATTTTGATCTTGGCGTTTTTCAGGTTTTAACGTTCGCTGCTCAAACAATGAAGTTGTATGGGCAGCGAACCTACTACTGGCCTCTTCCATAACTTTCTCCAGTAACTTTATTAACTGACAGGCACTAGCACGCCGCCGAACTTAAACTTTTAAAGTTCGTTTGCAAACAACGGAAAGTTACCGCTGGTTCAGGCTGAGCTGCGTGCCCCGAGGTACAGGCCGAAGATCAGTCCGGCCTGCTGCAGGAGCAGGGCAGCGCCCCGACTCTGCGGGTCCTGGCTATCGTCGAAGCTCCAGCGTTGCTGCAACTGCCCGGTCATCGGGCAGACGCGCCAATTGGCTCGCAGGGCGGTCGAGGGGGTGGGGGCGGCACGAGAAAACGGCGAGCGCGCCAGAACCTTGGGCTCACGGCACAGCTTGACCCGCATGGTGGCGGCGAAGGCGCGAACGCCTGGCATTACAGAGGAAGTGAAGTGCATAACATTTGCCTCGCGACCGGACTGGTTCCGGGGGAGGCAAGTTACGTTGGAGCGTCAAGCCCTAGCGCAGCTTACCCGACCGCGGAGTCGAGTCCCGTCATTTTCAGGGTTAAGTGCCTGGCTCTGCGCAGCGGCAGTGACCAGACAGCGTCTAGATACTGTGTCCATTGGCTTCTTTAGTGAGTTAAACAAAGGGCCGTAATTACCGGCCCGCGCAATTTACTCAGGAGGGGTGCTGGAGTCAAGGTTAAATTGCCCTGAATCATTGATCAGTTATGAAGTTTCAGGTGAGGTTCAGCTAAGGGTGGAAATTAACTGATGCGAGAGGCGGATATATATAAGTTTCAGATAAAGAAAGTGCCCATGACAGATGGGGATGTCATGAGCACTGAATATAGCGACGAGGATTATCAGTGCAGCAAGTGCTGGGAGATATCCTTGTAGGTCGCGCTATCGGTGGCCGCCATCAACTGCCGGCCATCCTTGAGGGTGCCGATGAAGGTCACTTCGTTTTCCGTACCCGCCATCAGGTACCCGGCCAGGGCGCCCACCGGGCCCAACAGCATGGCGCCGGCAATGCCGTAGCCCAGGGCGTCCTTGTTGGTGATGGGGCTTTCGCTGGCGATCTCCAGTGTCTTGAAGGCCGATGCCTTGACCTCGACGCCGTTGCTGTTGAATACCGTCTTGAGCCTGAAGGTGCCGTGCCGGTATTCGCCGGCGCCTTGCAGGAAATCACCTGATAAAACCTCAATCTTTGCCATGTTGAATCATCCTTATCCAAGCATAACCAGACAGGCCATTGAGCTCTCCGCCAGGGGGAGCGTCAACGGGGTTGCGATGAAGGGTGCTACCGCCAGTCAGCAGCCCTCGTTCATTCAGCCTCGGCCAGGTCACCCCGGGCCATGCTGATCCAGATCAGGGCTGTGGAGGGTTGTAGCAGCCCACGGGGGACCGGCCGTCGGCTTCCGACCAGTGGCTGGCCGGGGCCGGGCGCTCAAGGTGATGTTAAAAAATGTTAGATTGAAAAACTTCTTCACATAATCCGTTCATTGGTGGATGATCGTTCACAGCCAAAGCTCAACCTGATAACAACAGCAACAGGATGGCCATGATGATCGATTCGCTCCTGCCTCTCTCGGCACCTGCCCACGGTGCCATGCACCTTCCGGGCTTGCCGTCTGGCGCTGCGCCTGTTGCTGCCTGTGTTGCATTTGCCGGACCTGCAATCCGGATTTCCCTGTCCTGCCCGGTTCTTGCCCGGCGCCTGTCTGGCGCGGCACAGTCCTGGTCTATTTCTGGAGTCCCCCATGAATAACAACAATGTCGGTGTCATCGGTCTTGGCGCCATGGGCCTGGGCATCGCCCGGTCGTTGCTGCGCAGCGGTTTCAAGGTGCATGCCTGTGACGTCCGTGCTGCGGTCACCGAGCAGTTCGCCAGCGAAGGCGGCGTGGCTTGCGCCTCGGCGGCGCAACTGGCCGGCGAATGCGATGTGATTGTCACCGTGGTGGTCAATGCCGAGCAGACCGAAAGCGTGCTGTTCGGTGAGGGCGGGGCGGCAGCGGCACTGCGTCCCGGCAGCCTGGTGATCGGCTGCGCCACCGTGGCCCCGACCTACGCCGTGGACCTGGGCCAGCGCCTGGAGGCCCTGGGCCTGCTCTATCTGGATGCACCGATCTCCGGGGGCGCGGCCAAGGCTGCCGCCGGCGAGATGACGATGATGACCTCCGGCCCGGCCACCGCTTACGCCAGGGCCGAGGCGATTCTGGGGGGCATGGCCGGTAAGGTCTACCGCCTGGGTGACGCCCACGGGCTGGGCTCCAAGGTCAAGATCATCAACCAGTTGCTGGCCGGGGTGCACATTGCCGCCTCTGCCGAAGCCATGGCCCTGGGCCTGCGCGAAGGGGTGGATGCCGATGCCTTGTACGAGGTGATCACCCACAGCGCGGGCAACTCCTGGATGTTCGAGAACCGTGTTCCGCATATCCTCAAGGCCGACTACACACCGCTGTCCGCGGTGGATATCTTCGTCAAGGACCTGGGGCTGGTGCTGGATACCGCCCGGGCCAGCAAATTCCCGCTGCCGCTGTCGGCCACCGCGCACCAGATGTTCATGCAGGCCTCCAGCGCCGGTTTTGGCCGCGAGGACGACTCGGCGGTGATCAAGATCTTCCCGGGCATCGACCTGCCCGTGGCCAAGCCCGATGCCGAGTGAGGAACCCGTGATGACGATTTCCAATCCACGCCCGTTGCTGGGCTGCATCGCCGATGACTTCACCGGCGCCACGGATCTGGCCAACATGCTGGTTCGCGGTGGTATGCGTACTGTGCAGAGCATCGGCATTCCCAGCGCCGAAGTGGCTGCCGGGCTGGACGCCGACGCCGTGGTGATCGCGCTGAAGTCGCGCACCACTGCGGCCAGCGAAGCGGTGGCCGAATCCCTGGCCGCCCTGCAATGGCTGCGGGACCAGGGCTGCGAGCAGATCTTCTTCAAATACTGCTCGACCTTCGATTCCACCGCGGCGGGCAACATCGGTCAGGTCAGCGAGGCCTTGCTCGAGGCCCTGGGCAGCGATTTCACCCTGGCCTGCCCGGCGTTCCCGGAGAACGGCCGGACCATTTTCCGTGGCCACTTGTTCGTCCAGGACCAGTTGCTCAGCGAATCAGGCATGCAGCATCACCCGCTGACGCCGATGACCGATGCCAACCTGGTGCGGGTCCTGCAATCCCAGACCCGGCTGCCGGTAGGCCTGCTGCGCTACGACAGCATCGCCCAGGGCGTGGAGGCGGTGCGCAGCAGGATCGCCGAACTGCGCGGGCAGGGTGTTGCCCTGGCGATTGCCGACGCGCTGTCCGATGCCGACCTCTATACCCTCGGCGCCGCCTGCGCCGACCTGCCGCTGCTCACTGGCGGTTCCGGGCTGGCCCTGGGCCTGCCGGAAAACTTCCGCCGCGCCGGCAAGCTGCGCGACCTCGACGCTGCAAGCCTGCCCAAGGTGGCCGGTGGCGAAGTGGTGCTGGCCGGCAGTGCCTCCCTGGCCACCAATGCCCAGGTCGATGCCTGGCTGGAAGCCGAGCGCCCGGCCTGGCGCATCGACCCGCTGGCCCTGGCGGCCGGCGAGGCGGTGGTGGAACAGGCCCTGGCGTTTGCCCGGGAGCAGCAGGGCGCGGTGCTGATCTACGCCACCAGCACGCCGGAAGAGGTCAAGGCGGTGCAGCGTCAGCTCGGTGCCGAACATGCCGGAGCGCTGGTGGAGAATGCCCTGGGCGAGATCGCCCGGGGCCTGCGCGACAGCGGCGTGCGGCGCTTTGTGGTGGCTGGCGGGGAAACCTCCGGAGCGGTGGTCAAGGCCTTGGGAGTACGGCTGTTGCAGATCGGTGCACAGATCGATCCCGGGGTGCCTGCCACGGTCAGCAGTGGCGGCGAGCCCCTGGCCCTGGCGCTGAAGTCCGGCAACTTCGGTGGTCGCGACTTTTTCAGCAAGGCCCTGGGTCAACTGGCGGGAGGTCAGCCATGAGCCGCGAAAACGCTCTGCGCGAAGAAATCTGTGATGTCGGCCGCAGCCTCTATCAGCGCGGCTACACCGTGGGCAGCGCCGGCAACATCAGTGCGCGGCTCGATGATGGCTGGCTGATCACCCCCACCGATATCTGCCTGGGCCGGCTCGACCCTGCAGCCATCGCCAAGGTCAACCTGGCGGGGGAGTGGGTCAGCGGCGACAAACCGTCCAAGACCCTGGCCCTGCATCGCCAGGTGTATGACCGCAATCCCGGGGTGGGCGGGGTGGTGCATACCCATTCCACCCACCTGGTGGCCTTGACCCTGGCCGGGGTCTGGCGTGAGGACGACATCCTGCCGCCGCTGACCCCGTACCAGGTGATGAAGGTCGGGCATATCCCGCTGATCGGCTACCAGCGCCCGGGTTCGCCCAAGGTCGCCGAGCAGGTGGCGCAACTGGCCAACCAGGTGCGTGGGGTGATGCTCGAACGCCTGGGCCCGGTGGTCTGGGAAAGCAGTGTGTCCAAGGCCAGCTACGCCCTGGAAGAGCTGGAGGAAACCGCGCGCCTGTGGCTGATGAGCCAGCCGCGCCCGGCACCTCTGGATCAGGCCGCCCTGGATGAGCTGCGGGACGCTTTCGGCGCCGCCTGGTAATCACTGACAACGCTTCATGGAAAGCGGCCCTCGGGAGCGCCATCGGGCTCTCGCGGGGAGCGGCTTGCCGGTAAAAAACAATAACAACAGGACATCCCGAGATGAATGACTGCATAGGCTTTACGGGTTCCAGCGAGTTCTGCCACACACGCCAGCAACCTTGTGGGGGGCTGTCGCTATGAGCCCGCTGATTCTGATGATCACCGCCGGGGCCGGTATCGCCCTGTTGCTGTTCCTGGTGCTCAAGTACAAGTTCCAGCCCTTTGTCGCGCTGATGCTGGTAAGCATCCTGGTGGCGCTGGTGGCCGGGGTGAAACCGGCGGAGCTGGTGGCCACCATCGAGGGCGGCATGGGCAAGACCCTCGGCCACATCGCCATCATCATCGCCCTGGGCGCGATGATCGGCCGCATCATCGAGCTTTCCGGCGGCGCCGAGGCGCTGGCCAAGACCCTGATCGAGCGCTTCGGCAACCGGCGCACGCCCCTGGCGCTGACCATGGCCGGATTCATCATCGGCGTGCCGGTGTTCTTCGAGGTCGGGGTGATCATCCTCATGCCCCTGGCCTATGGCGTGGCCCGCAGTGCGCGCAAGCCGCTGCTGGTGTTCGCCTTGCCGATGTGCGCCGCGCTGCTCACCGTGCACGCCTTCCTGCCGCCGCACCCTGGAGCGGTGGCCGCGGCCAGCCAGCTGGGCGCGGACCTGGGCCGGGTGCTGATGTTCGGCCTGCCGCTGACCGCGCTGCTGTGCTACGTGGGCTACCGCGTGGCGGGGCGCATGACCCGGCGCAACTACCCGATGACCGATGACATCCGCGCCGAAGTCTACGGCCCGCACGTCACCAATGAAGACCTCGCCGCCTGGAACAACGGTTCCGAGCAGCCTGCCAGCCCCCAGGCGGTGGCCGCTGTGGCGCACATGGGCCTGGAGGAGTCCACCGGCAGCCTGGCGGCGAAACTGCCACCGGCGCCGCCACCGGGGTTCGGCCTGATCGTCAGCCTGATCCTGCTGCCCATCGTGCTGATCCTGCTGGGCACCCTGGCTACCTCCTTGCTGCCCCTGGAATCCACCCTGCGCGGGGTGCTGACCGTACTTGGCGCGCCGCTGGTGGCACTGCTGCTGGACACCTTGCTGTGTGCCTGGCTGCTGGGCTCGCGCCGCGGCTGGAGCCGCAGCCAGGTGTCCGACGTGATCGGCTCGGCGCTGCCCGGGGTGGCCATGGTGATCCTGATCGCCGGGGCCGGCGGGGTGTTCGGCAAGGTGCTGGTGGATACCGGCATCGGCGCGGTGGTCTCCGACCTGCTGCGCACCACCGGCCTGCCGGTGCTGGCCCTGGGTTTTCTGCTGACCATGCTGCTGCGTGCGGTGCAGGGCTCCACCACCGTGGCCCTGGTGACCACCGCCGGGATCATCGCGCCGCTGATCGCCACCCTCAACCTGAGCCCCAACCACATGGCCCTGCTGTGCCTGGCTATGGGCGGTGGCGGGCTGGCCATGTCCCATATCAATGACGCCGGGTACTGGATCTTCACCAAGCTGGCCGGCCTCAACGTGGCGGACGGCCTGCGTACCTGGACCGTGATCACCACCTTGCTCGGCACTTTGGGGTTCTGTATTACCCTGCTGATCTGGCCATTTGTCTGACCCTTTGTCCCAGGAGTTACCATGCCTCGTTTTGCTGCCAACCTCAGCATGCTCTACCCGGAACATGACTTTCTCGAACGTTTCGCCGCCGCGGCGGCCGACGGCTTCACGGCCGTGGAATATCTATTTCCCTACGACTACAGCCCCCAGGAGCTGAAACAGCGCCTGGACGACCACGGCCTGCAACAGGCCCTGTTCAACGCTCCGCCCGGCGACTGGGCAGTGGGTGAGCGGGGCATCGTTTCCCTGCCCGGGCGTGAGCAGGAGTTCCGTCAGGGTTTCGACAAGGCACTGGAATACGCCGCGGTGCTGGGCAACTCGCGGATCCACGTGATGGCCGGCCTGCTGCCGTCCGAGAACGATCGCCCGCGGCACCACGGCGTCTACCTGGAGAACCTGGCCCATGCCACGGCCCAGGCGGCCAAGGTCGGGGTCACGGTGCTGCTGGAGCCGATCAACACCCGGGACATGCCGGGGTTCTTTCTCAACCGCCAGGATCAGGCCCAGGCCATCTGCAAGGAAGTCGGCGCGGCCAACCTCAAGGTGCAGTTCGACTGCTATCACTGCCAGATCGTCGAAGGCGACCTGGCGGTGAAACTGCGCCGCGACCTGGCCGGGATCGGCCACATCCAGATCGCCGGGGTGCCGGATCGTCACGAGCCGGACCAGGGGGAACTGAACTATCCCTACCTGTTCCAGCTGATGGACGACCTTGGCTACGACGGCTGGGTCGGTTGTGAATACCGCCCGCGCGGCAACACCTCTACCGGCCTGCAGTGGCTGCGGGACTGGCAGGCGCGCTAAGCGTTCGCCACCCCTGGCGCCAAGCGCGCCGGGGGCCCTCCGATAACAACAAGCACAGGAGTTTTCCCATGCAGCGTTTTGCCTGCCGGGCCGCGCTCGGCCTGATTTTGTCCCTGGGCGGTATGTCGCTGGCCGCGGCCGCGAGCTTGCCGCCGGCCACCGAGGGGGATTGGGTGGCCCCGCAATTCACCTTCCACAACGGTGAGCAACTGGCCAACCTGAAGCTGCACTACATCACCCTGGGGGACCCCAAGCACCCGGCGATCCTCTATCTGCATGGCACCTACCGGCCGGCCAGCGACCTGTTGAGCAAGGATTTTGGCGGTGAACTGTTCGGCCCCGGGCAACCCCTGGATGCCAGCAAGTACTACATCATCGCCACCGACGGCATCGGCGTCGGCCAGTCGAGCAAGCCTTCGGACGGCCTGCGGGCGCGGTTCCCCCATTACAACTACGAGGACATGGTCCAGGCCCAGTACCGGCTGCTGACCGAAGGGCTGGGGGTCAAGCACCTGCGGCTGATCATCGGCAATTCCATGGGCGGCATGCAGGCCTGGATCTGGGGCCAGAAGTGGCCGCAGATGATGGACGCCCTGGTGCCCATGGCCTCCCAGCCGGGGGAAATGTCCTCGCGCAACTGGATGATGCGCCGCCTGCTGGTGGAGTCGATCAAGCAGGACCCGGCCTGGGAGCAGGGCAACTACCGGCAACAGCCGCCGTCGCTGCGCCTGGCCAACGCGCTGTTCGCCACCGGCACCAGCGGCGGCACCCTGGCCTATCAGGCCCTGGCGCCGACCCGGGCCCAGGCTGACCAGCTGGTGCAGGAGCGCCTCAAGGCCAGCCAGGGCGCCGATGCCAATGATTTCATCTACCAGTGGCAGTCCTCGGCGGACTACAACGCCATGCCGGGGCTGGGCAGGATCCAGGCGCCGGTGCTGGTGATCAACGCCGCGGACGACGAGCGCAACCCGCCGGAAACCGGCACCCTGCAAGCGGCGCTCAAACAGGTGAAAAATGCCCGCCTGCTGCTGATTCCCGCCAGCGCCGAAACCCGTGGCCACGGCACCACCGGCATGGCCCGGTTCTACGCCCGCGAACTGGGGCAGTTCATGGCCGAGACTGAAAAAAACCGCTAGCGGCTACTGCGGTGTCTTCGTGGCCCGGGAGCAAGTCCTGCGCCACGGGCTGCTGTGGACGGGGGCTATCGCTGGCTCAGGATTGTGCCGGCAGCAGCAGTTCCACACCGTGCTTGCGGATCCCGTCCGCCGCCGCAGGGGCCAGTGCGGCGTCGCTGATGATGATGTCGAACTGTTCCAGCCCGGCGATCTTGTACATGCTGAAGGTGCCGTACTTGGAGCTGCTGGCCACCAGCACCACCTGGGTCGCCGACTGCATCGCCACCTGCTTGACCTCGACCTTCAGCGCCGATGGCGTGGTGATGCCCCGGCGCAGGTCCCAGGAACTGGTGGAGATAAAGGCCACGTCGGTCACCACCTGGCGCAGGGTGGCCACCGCCAGCCCGCCGACACAGGAGTGGTTGGAGTGGTCCAATTGCCCGCCGGTATGGATCACCGTGACCTGGGGCGCGTCCATCAGGGCCTGGGCCACGCCGAAATCGTTGGTCACCACGGTCATCCCCGACAGCGCCTTGATGTAGGGCACGATTTCCAGCGTGCTGGTGCCGGCGTCCAGGTACACGGTCATGTCCGCGTGCAGCAGGCTCGCCGCCAGCTTGGCCATGGCCTGCTTCTGCGGCAGCTCCACCACGGCCTTGGACTGATGGCTGGGCTCGCTGTGCAACTGGCTGGCGATGCGCACCCCGCCGGTTACCGAGTGGGCGCGGCCTTCCTGCTCCAGCAGGGCGATATCCCGGCGCACGGTCATGTGCGAGCAGTCGAACATCTCCATCAACTGATGCACGCTGAGCACCTGGTGCTTGCGCAACTGGCGCAGGATCTGCTCACGGCGCTGTTCGGGAATCATCGGTGCGCCGCTGTCACTGGCAAGGTCCTTGGGGGTAGGCATTGAAGCTCCGGTCTGGCGGGTCGGCAAAGGCAGGAATCGGCACGCCATAGTAGCGAAAGTAGCCGCCGCGGACGAGATTTAGTGCCGTGTGCAAGTCAGGAAAACATGGCCATCAGTCAGGGGCAGAAGGGGCAATACAGATTGTCGAGAAAGTCCTGACTGTCGATGTTGGCGTCCAGCACCTGTACCACCACCGGGCCATGGTGCCTGCATTCCAGAATCTGCCCGGCGCCGCTGCGGTTCGGCTGTTGCTCGCTGAATTCATTGCAGCCGCACCAGGGGCATTTGCGCACGGTGGCATCGTTCTGGCCGAGTATTGCCAGGTCCCAGCCGCAGCCGGTGCAATTGAGGCGATACAAAGGGCGGGCAGGGGTAAAGGTCGGCATAGGGGAACTCCAGGTCAGGGGCCTCAGCCCGGGGTCAACAGGCGCTTGAGCGAGCGGGTCAGCGGCTGGCGTGCCTTGCGGCTCTTGAACGGCCCCGGGATGTGCCGCAGGAAACTGCGCCAGGGGTAGCCACCGGGATTGCGCTGCGCGGAACCCAGGTAATCATGCAGGGCCAGGGCCGATTCGCGGTTGAAGGCCCAGAGCATCTGGCCTTTGTAGAGTACGGAAAAATAGGCTTCGCCTGGCCAGTTCAGATGGTGGCGCGCCGCGTAGTGGCAGTGCTCGCAGCGTACCGACCCCAGGTCCAGGCCGTGATCGCGGTACCAGTAGGCTGAACGCTGCCAGTGGCTGGGGCTGTAGCCATCGGGCAACGGACCCAGGCTCTGCATCGGGTCGCCATGCAGGCCGGGAAAGTACAGGGCGTAGTGGTGATAGTGGCCGCAGTTGTCCTGCTCTTTCCAGTACTCCAGCAGCGGGTGGGCCTGGAAGAACGGCACATCGGCCTTGCGTTCGATGGGCCTGGCCACGACGAAGTCGAAGCAGGCCTGGCCTGCGCACTGCGGGCAACTGAGCGCCAACTGATGGGGCATGGGGCTCCAGGGGGCAAGGCTGGTCATGGGTGAATCAATCTACCTGTGGCGGGGCCTGGTCAATATGCCAGAGCTGCTTGAGCTGCTGCAGGCTGCAATCGCGCTTCATGCCGTCCAGGGCCTGCTGCCAGCGGGCCACCTGGGCCGCATTGACCTTGGGCGAAAAGGCGATGTAGGCGTCCTGGTGCATCAGTGGCATCTGGTAGCGCAACTGGTCGAGGGCCAAGCCCTCTTCGGCGGCGAAGGTGCCGACGCTCATGGTGTCGGCCACCACGTATTGCACGCGACCGACCTGCAGCAGGCGCATCATGATTTCCGGGCTGTCGACGCCCCACAGGTTGTCCAGCCCCTGCTGCCTGAGGTAGCTGTAGACCAGCCATTTGCGCGGCACGGCAATCTGGCCCCGGGTCTGGTGCAGGTCGGTGACCGGTGTGCTGTCGCCATTGCGGGTATAGAGGGCGGTTTCGGTGCGCATCAACGGGCCTACCCACTGGTAGCGCGACTCGCGCTCGGCGGTGCGCAGTATGGTGAACACCGCTGTGTCGTCATCGCTTCCGGCATCGCGCAGGGCCCGCAGCATCGGCCGCAGCTGCACGTTCACCGTGTCGCCGCTGCGCTGCGCCAGGGCCTGTACCACATCGACACCAAACCCCACCATCCGCTCGCCCTGCTGGAAGTGCAGCGGCGGGTGGTTGTCGGTCAGCATGCGCAACTCGCCGGCGTGGGCCGCAAGGCTCAATAGCGGCAACAGTGCCTGCAGCATCCATTTCATGCAGTGCCCTTGGAGTTTGAAAACGCAGAGCTTAGTACGACTGGTTGCCGCCTGTCGCGATAAAAGCTCCCGGCTCCGAGCCAGGCTTCAGAGGGGGGGCGGGCGGGGGCTTTTTTCGTCGGGATATCGCTGAAAACACTCCACTGCAGTTATTCTTGCGCCGCCTTTTCAGAATGGAATCGACCCATGTTCGCTCCCCTTGTTCGTCCCTTACGAGCCACTGGCTTGCTGCTCGCGGTCCTGGCCTGTTCCCAGGGCGTGCAGGCCAGCAGTTTCGACTGCGCCAAAGCCGCCAGCAGCAGTGAAAAAGCCCTGTGTGCCGACCCCTATACCGCCTCGCTGGACAGCCAGCTGGGCAAGGTCTGGAAGGCGGCCCTGGCCAAGGCCAAGGACCCCAAGGCGCTGCGCCTGGACCAGCGTGAATGGCTCAAGGAGCGGGATCAGTGCGCAACCGACCTGGGCTGCCTGCGCAGCAAATACCTGAGCCGCCTGGTCGCGTTGCGTTATGTGAATGTGCCGTTCGAGTGGCAGGGCACCTGGCAGCGGGTCTCGGTCAGCCCGTTCTACGCCGGTGATCTGGTGATCCGGCGCACTGGCGAGGATCGCCTGAGCTTCGATCTGTCGGCCATGGGCGGCGCCAACTCCGGCTCGCTCGCGGGCAAGGCGCAGATCAAGGGCGGTGAGGCCAGCTACAGCGTCGAGGGCTGCAACCTGCGCTTCACGCAGCGCAACGGCCTGTTGCAGGTGAGCCAGGAGGGCGACTCCTTTGCCTGCGGCGCCGGTTCAGGGGTGTATTACGACGGGCTCTATGTGGCTTCCAAGCAAGCCCTGGAGAGCCATTACGACCTGCTGTCCACGGCGCTGGTGCGCACCGAGGAAGAAGACCGGCGCGCCCGGAAACTGCTGAACAAGGACTATCAGACCCTGCTCGACAGTGGCTCGTCGTTCTCCGCGGATACCTCGGCCGAACTCAAGGGCGCCGAGGTCACCGATATGTGGCTGCCGGGCCTGGCCACCACCAATGCGGCGATTTTCGTGCGCGGTACCCAGGGCCAGTTGTGGGTCGCGCTGCTGGTGGTGGCAGGGCCCAAGGATGAAGTGCGGGTGCGTTACTACACCACCGAGCCTGAGTGGAAGCACAGCCTGCCGGATGTGGTGCAGAGCTGGTACGAAGCGCGCAGCAAGGACAAGCAGCTGCCGCTGGACATGATGCCCTGAGCCGGTGTGGAGAGCGGCCAGGGGCAGGGTGCGCAAGAGATTTCGCCGTACGGACAGGCGACAGCATCGGCGCACCTGCTAGAGTCTCGCCCCGGGCTGTGCGCAATCGCGCTTGGCGGGCGCGCAACACCACCGTCATGCCCCCTGGAACCGGGGCCTGACGGGCAAATTCCTCAGGTTGGTGACGCGAAGCGAATATGAGCGTCTACGACTAGTGCAAGTGACACTGCCGCCGCCGTCATCGGCGCCTGGCACTTTGAAATTGGGAGAGTATGTATGGTCATCAAACCCCGCGTTCGCGGCTTTATCTGTGTGACGACCCACCCGGTCGGCTGTGAAGCCAACGTCAAGCAACAGATCGATTACGTCACCCAGCAGGGCGCCATCGACGCAGGGCCGAAGAACGTACTGGTACTCGGCGCTTCCACCGGCTACGGCCTGGCAGCGCGGATCACCGCAGCGTTCGGCTGTGGCGCCAACACCCTCGGGGTGTTCTTCGAGCGCGGCAGCGTTGACGGCAAGCTGGGCACCGCCGGCTGGTACAACACCGCGGCGTTCCACAAGTTCGCCGAAGAAAAGGGCCTGTACGCCAAGAGCATCAACGGCGATGCCTTCTCCGATGCGGTCAAGGCCGAGACCATCGAGACCATCAAGCGCGACCTGGGCAAGATCGACCTGGTGGTCTACAGCCTGGCCGCGCCGCGCCGCACCCACCCCAAGACCGGTGAAGTGCTGAGCTCGACCCTCAAGCCCCTGGGCAAGTCCGTGACCCTGCGCGGTGTCGACACCGACAAGGAAATCGTTAAGGAAACCACCCTGCAGCCGGCGACCCAGGAAGAGATCGACGGCACCGTGGCGGTGATGGGCGGCGAAGATTGGCAGATGTGGATCGACGCGCTGCACGAAGCCGGTGTCCTGGCCGAAGGCGCCAAGACCACCGCCTTCACCTACCTGGGCGAGAAGCTGACCCACGACATCTACTGGAACGGTTCCATTGGCGAAGCCAAGAAGGACCTGGACCAGAAAGTCATCGGCATGCGCCAGCAACTGGCCGACCTGGGCGGCGACGCCCGGGTGTCGGTGCTCAAGGCCGTGGTGACCCAGGCCAGCTCGGCGATCCCGATCATGCCGCTGTACCTGTCGCTGCTGTTCAAGGTAATGAAGGAGCAGGGCAGCCACGAAGGTTGCATCGAACAGGTCTACGGCCTGTACAAGGACAGCCTGTACAACAGCGAGCCGGTGATCGACCAGGAAGGCCGCCTGCGTGCCGACTACAAGGAACTGCAACCGGCGGTTCAGGACCGGGTCAAGCAGCTGTGGGACCAGGTGACCAGCGAGAACCTCTACGAGATGACTGATTTCGTCGGTTACAAGCAAGAGTTCCTGCGCCTGTTCGGTTTCGAGATCGAAGGTGTCGACTACGAAGCCGACGTCGATCCGGACGTGAAGATCAGCAACCTGATCCAGCTGTAATCCGCTCGTAGCATTAGCCAGCGCCCCTCCTTCGTGAGGGGCGCTGTTGTTTGCATCCCCCTATTTCCCGTAGGAGCCAGCTCCTGCACGGGGCGGTGGGCAATTGCGCAAGATCGTTCAAGCCAGGGGCGCCGGCAAATGGCACAGTCAGCGTCCGTTACTTGTGTGCAGGGTTTTATGTCCAGCGTTCTTTTACCCCGTGCCGCGTTCATCCGTGGCGCCATCGCCATCATGCCGCTGTCCCTGGCCACCGCGCCCTGGGGGCTGCTGGCCGGTTCCATGGCCATCGAGGCCAATCTCACACCGCTGCAGGGCCAGGGCCTGTCGAGCATCGTTTTCGCCGGGGCCGCGCAACTGGTGGCCATCGGCATGCTCAAGGGCGGGGCGGGGATCTTTTCGATCCTGCTCACCACCTTGCTCCTGACTTCCCAGCACCTGCTCTACGGCATGAGCATGCGCTCGGTGATTTCGCCCCTGCCCGGTCGCTGGCGGGTGGGCCTGGGCTTTCTGCTCACCGACGAGCTGTTCGCCCTGACCAGCGCCCACGACAAGCAGCAGTTCGATCGCTGGTACGCCCTGGGCGTGGGCTTGACCTTCTACGTGGCCTGGAACCTCTTCACCCTGCTGGGCATCGTGCTGGGCAAGAGTATTCCTGGCCTTGAGCACCTGGGCCTGGACTTCTCCATCGCCGCCACCTTCATCGCCCTGATCACGCCACTGGTGCGCAATGTGCCGACGGTGGTCTGCGTTGCCGTATCGCTGTTCTGCTCGGTGCTGTTCAGCTACTGGCACTGGGGATCGGCGCTGGTGCTGTCGGGGCTGGCGGGCATGACTGCAGGTTTTGTCTGCAACAAACTCTATCGGGGGCAAGCGTGATGGTCTGGGCAGTCATCTTCGGCATGGGCCTGTTGGTCTTTCTCAATCGCTATGTGTTTCTTGAACCGCGCCTGCCGCTGCGCCTGAGCAGCAATGCCCGGCAGTTCCTCGGTTTTGCGGTGCCGGGCATGCTCACGGCGATCTGCGGCCCCATCGTGTTCATGCCCGACCACGAGCTGAACCTGCACTGGAGCAACCCCTACCTGCTCAGCTCCCTGGTGGCCATTGCGCTGGTGATCTACACCCGCAACACCCTGCTCAGCATGCTGTTGAGCATGGGGTTCTTTTTCCTCCTGCGTTGGTGGTTCTGAGGGCCGTTTGCGGTAGCCTGTGCAGCTTTCGGCACAGGCCGACCTTCAACCGCAACGGATGCATCGGATGAGCGACTTTCCCCACGATATCGACCTGGACGCGTTCTGGGACCGGGCCACCAGCAGCAAGATCAACCAGCCCCCCGCCAGCCCTGGCGTCATAGCCCAGTTGCAGGCGCAACTGGGCTATCGCCTGCCGCTGTCCTACGTGGCCTTCATGAACCGCTACAACGGCGGGCGCCCGCACCTCAGCTGTTTCCCCACCGAGCAGGGCACCTCCTGGGCCGAGGACCACTGCGCGATCGACAGCTTTCTGAGCATCGGCTGCGATGGCGACTATTCCCTGGGCGGTGGCCTGGGCAGCCGTTTCATGATCGAGGAGTGGGGCTACCCGGACCTGGGGGTGTACATCTGCGATTGCCCCTCCGCCGGCCATGACATGGTTGCCCTGGACTACAGCGAGTGCGGGCCCGAGGGCGAGCCGCGGGTGGTGCATGTGGACCAGGAGGCCGACTACGCGGTGACAGTGCTGGCAGCGGATTTCGAGGCCTTTGTCCGCGGGCTGGTGTCGCCCGAGGTCTACGACACCTCGGAACAGGATTACCTGGATGATCTGGACAAGGTCGCCCACGCGCCGTTCTCGCCCCTGCTGGAGGAACTGCTCGGCCATTTCAGCGCAGTCCCCGACCTGGGGCCGCTGATCCGCCAGATCGCCTTGCGCATCGTCCATGAGAAGCGCTACTTCGCCCTGCATGCCGATCCACTGTCGCAACTGCTCTATGACCTGCAGTTCTGGCTGTACCAGAATCGCTACCCGGTCCCCGACAAAGAGGCGTACCTGCAGGTCTATCAGGACATGATCGCCTTCGCCAGGGGCTTCGGCACCGGCGGCTACGCCCCGGACTTCATCCGCGACTGGTTCCGTAACCGCCTGGCAGGCGGCCAGCTGCAGCAGGCGGCGGGCGGGTTCGCCCTGGCCCCGGCCTACCAGGCGCAATTGCTGGAACAACTGGCCGGGTTTAGACCCGCACCCCTTCAAGCCCAGGAGCAGCCATGAGTGAGGAAACCATCCGCGTCACCGCCGAAAAGACCCTCTCCGACAACTGGTACGTGCTGAAGAAGTACAGCTTCGAGCTGCGCCGCCGCGACGGCAGCTGGCAGGCCCAGGACCGCGAGGTCTACGACCGGGGCAATGGCGCAACCATCCTGCTGTACAACCTGCAACGGCGCACGGTACTGCTGACCCGGCAGTTCCGCATGCCGGCCTTCGTCAACGGCCACAGCGGCTACCTGATCGAGACCGCTGCCGGGCTCCTGGACAACGCCAGCCCCGAGGTGCGCATCCGCCAGGAAGCCCAGGAGGAAACCGGCTACCGGGTCGGCGAGGTGCAGAAGGTCTTCGATGCCTTCATGAGCCCGGGTTCGGTGACCGAGCGTGTGCATTTCTTCATTGGCCATTACCAGGCCGAAGACCGGATCGACGCAGGCGGCGGGCTGGAGCACGAAGGTGAGGACATCGAGGTCCTGGAACTGGATATCGACCAGGCCCTGGGCATGATCAGGAGTGGGGAGATCGCCGACGGCAAGACCATCATGCTCCTGCAATATCTGCAACTGCATGTGCTCAAGCCCCGCAGCCTGATGGTGCTGGTGGCCGGCCCTTATCGCTCTGGTACCGACGATGACCCGGCGCTGCTGGCGCGCAATGTCGAGGCCATGGAGCACTGCGCGGCGCAGGTCCTGGCGGCGGGGCACTTTCCGGTACTGGGGGAATGGGTGGCGTTGCCCATGACCCGGCTGGCGGGTTCCCGGGCGGTGGGCGACGAGATCTACAACCAGCGCTTTCATGCCTACGCCGAGCGCCTGCTGGAACGCTGCGATGCGGTGCTGCGCATCGGCGGGCCGTCGGCGGGCTGCGATGCCATGGTCGAGATCGGCCAGCGCCTGGGCCTGGCCCTCTATCACCGGGTGGAGCAACTGCCGGTGGTGCCCGGCGGCACTGGCTGACGCGCCGCTCCAGGATGCCCCGGCGCCGGCAATCGGCGCCGGGGGAATACCCGCACAGGCCCCGCCAGGGGCTTTTCTTCAGGCCCTGCGGGGAAAAACTGTCTATCGTCAATAGGCAAGCGCGAGCTTCGTCGAAGGCCGCGTGAGGCAGGGTCGCACCGGTCGGTTTGTCGTTATGGCGCCTGGAGCACTATGGAAAACTTCGGTCTTGATCCGTCTCAAGGGCGCAGCACCTCCAATCAGGCGCTGACCCGCGCCACCTTGCTGGGTTGCTCGGGGCTCCTGCTGGCGCTGTTTCTCTTCACCGGTGTGTTGCTGGTATACATCGCCCTCGACCAGAACCTCGAGGCCGAGCAGCACAACCGCCTGGACATCGACAAGGCCCTGCAATCCTTTGCCGGCAATGCCCGCACCACCCTCAAGGACTACGCCCTCTGGGGCGATGCCTACCAGCACCTGCACCTTAAGGTCGACCTGGACTGGGCCTTCAACCGGCAGAATTTCGGCCCCACGCTGTACCGCGACCTGGGCTTTGACGGGGTGTTCGTGATCAACCCGGCCGGCCACACCGTGTACTCCCTGGTGGCCGGCGACCTCAGCGAGATGGATGCCCGCGACTGGCTGGGCGAGGCGTTGCCGCCCCTGGTCAGCGCCGCGCGGGAGGCGGGCGGCAAGGTGGTGGACCGTTACCAGTCGATTGCCGGCACCCCGGCGCTGGTGCTCGCCGCTGTCATAGGCCCGGGCAACGACCCGCAAGTGCGCCCTGATGCCGGGCCGCAGTCGGTGCTGATCTTCGTCGCCCGTTTCGATCCGCCGCGGTTACTGGCCCTGGGCCAAGGCCTGGACATCGAGCATCTGCAGGTGGCCCGTGCCGCCACGGACCAGAGCTTGCCGACCCTGTACTTGCCCGACGGCGCAGGAACCCTGCAATGGCGGCCGGCGCGCCCCGGGCACCAGTTGCTGGTGCTGGTGATGCCGCTGTTGCTGCTGGCTGGCCTGCTGGTGGGCCTGATGGCGGTGTTCCTGTTGCGCCGCGCCGATGCTGCAGCGCAGGTCATGGACCGGCAGGTCCAGGCGCTGCGCGCCAACCGTTGGGCCCTGGCCGCGAGCGAGGAGCGCTTTCGCGATGTGGCTGAAGCTGCGTCCGACTGGATCTGGGAAGTCGACGGGCAGCTGTGCTTTACCTACCTGTCCGAACGTTTCGAGGCGGTCACCGGGTTGACCCGGGAGTCGACCCTGGGGCGGCCGATGACCGAGCTGCTGAGCTGCGAACAGGGTTCGCTGGGCCAGTGGCTGGCGGCCCCGGAGCGGCGTTGCCAGGCGATCCAGCAGTGCCTGTACCGGGATGGCCAGGGGCAGTCGCGAGTCTGTCGCCTGTCGGTGCGGGCCATGGCCGCCGGGGGCTTTCGCGGCACCGCCAGTGATATCACCGAGGAGGTCGCGGCTCGAAGGCGGGTCGAGTACCTGTCCCAGCACGATGCCTTGACCGGCCTTGCCAACCGCACGCGCATGCAGGAGTTTCTCGAAGGCCGGCTGCAGGCCCCGCCGAGCCTGCAGGAACCCCTGCTGATGCTCAGCGTCGACCTGGACCGTTTCAAACCGGTGAACGACCTGCTGGGGCACGCCGCTGGCGACCAGGTGCTGCACGAGGTGTCCCAGCGCCTGGCCCAGTGCCTGCGCGGCGAGGACCTGGTGGCCCGGGTCGGCGGCGACGAGTTTGTCCTGGTGGTCACCGGCCAGGTGGCCGGCCACGAGATCGAAGGCTTGTGCCGGCGGCTGATCGAGCGGATCGAGGAACCGTTCTATATCGCCGGGCACGAGGTATTCATCAGCGCCAGCATCGGCATTGCCCGGGCCCCGGGCGACGCCTCCCAGGCCGAAGAACTGCTGCGCTTTGCCGACATCGCCCTGTACGAGGCGAAAGCGGCGGGGCGCAGCACCTGGCGTTTCTATGCGCCCTACATGAATGTGCGGATCATCGAACGGCGGCGCCTGGAGCGTGACCTGCGCCATGCCATCGAGCAGGACCAGCTGCTCCTGCATTTCCAGCCGCGCTACCGCGTGTTCGATGGCCAGTTGATGGGCGCCGAGGCCCTGGTGCGTTGGCAGCACCCCCAGCATGGCTTGCTGGGGCCGGACGTGTTCGTGCCGATTGCCGAGGACACCGGGTTGATCCTGCCGCTGAGCAACTGGGTACTGCACGCAGCCTGTCGTGCGGCGCGAGCCTGGCCGGAAGGCCGACTGCTGGCGGTCAAGCTGTCGCCGGCGGAATTCCTGCGCGGCCAGCTGGTGGCGCGGATCGCGGCGGTGCTCAAGCAGAGCGGCCTGGAGCCGTCACGCCTGGAGCTGGAAATGACCGACAAGGTGCTGCTGGATGACAGCCGCCACGTGCTCACCATCATGCAGGGGCTCAAGGCGCTGGGGGTGCAGTTGCTGATCGACGATTTCGGCACCGGCTACTCGGCGCTGCAGTACCTGCAGACCTTCCCCCTGGATGGCTTGATGATCGACAGCAGCTTCATCGCCCGACTCAGCCACAACGATGCCGGACGCTCCATTGTCGAGGCGATTGTCGACCTGGGGCATGCATTGTCCTTGCGGGTGGTCGCCGAGGGGGTGCAGGCCGCAGAGCAGTTCGGGGTCTTGCGCGACATTCAGTGCGATGAGGTGCAGGGCCCGCACCTGAGCCCGCCGCTGGACCAGGAGGCCCTGCTGAAGCTCTATGGCGAAGCCGCCCGGGCCTCGCGCCCGATCACCTGAGCCTGTGTTTCAGGGCAGGTGGTCGGCGGCGAAGTCGGCCTCCGAGCGCGCTTGCAGGCGGCCTTTGCGGCAGGCCTGCTGGAAACGCTCGAAATCCCGTTCGTTCTGCGTGGCATAGGCCTGGGCGTAGTGCCACAGGGCTTCGGCCAGGGTTTCGCTCTTGCCGATGTAGCCGCTGATCCGCGCGGCCTGGCCCGAAGCCTTGGCGTGGGCCCGGGCCAAGGCCCGGCCGCAGATCCTGGCATAGGCGGCGAAGGTGTCCTCGTCGAAGGTCTCAAGTTCCGCCGAGACCTTCATGTCGCGCAGTTGGCGCACATAGAAATGACGGCCGTTGGGGCCGGTGGTCCAGCCCAGGAACAGATCGCTGGCGGACTGCATCAGGCGCTGGCCTTCCACCACCCGCTGGCCGTTGTGCCTTGGCTTTGAACGTTCGCGCACATAGTCGGCGAGCACCGAGCGCCGGGCTTCCTTGAATTGCAGGAACAGTGGCCGCTGCTGGGCGTCGGTGAGCAGCGCCACCAGGCAGCGGGTGCCGACGCTGCCAACCCCCACCACCTTGAAGGCCAGGTCGCTGGGCTGGAACCGTGCCAGCAGGTCGCGGCGGTCGGCCTGCAGGGTGCCGCGGTAGTCGCGCATGAAGGTGTCGTACAGCGGCCGCCAGTCTTCCAGGCGCATCCAGTCATCGTCGGGGTCCAGCAGGCTGGTGGTGTTGTGCAGGTGGAAGATTTCCGGCAGGTCGTCGCGAATCAGCAGGCGGCCCCGGGCGTCGCGTTCGCTGATCTTGGGCAGGAGCTCGGCATGGGTGCGCCGGGCGGCCTTGTCGATGGCCCGTTGCACATGCTCCAGGGTGTCGCTGTTGGAGCGCGCCTGGTGCAGCAGGTCTTCGTAGGTCAGGGCGTCGTACCAGATCTCCAGTGCGCTTTGCCCGGCGCAGGTGGCCATGCTGCGCTGATAGGCGCCCACCAGTTCGCGGCACAGGGCCTCTTCGACCCCCGGGCCGTGGCGCAGGTGCCGGGCGGCAATCAGGAAGCTCGCCACCAGGCGCTTGAGGTCCCACTCCCAGGGGCCGGGATGGACCTCGTCGAAGTCGTTGACGCTGAACAGCAGGTTGCGCTCGGGGGTGGCAAAGCCGCCGAAGTTCATCAGGTGGCAGTCTCCACAGATGGTCGAGCGCAGGCCCATGTCCGGGGTGCTGGCCAGGTCGTGGGCCTGGAGCAGGGCGTTGCCACGGTAGAAGGTGAAGGGCGACACCAGCATGCGCCCGTAGCGCAGTGCCACCAGGGACTGGACCCGGCCCTGGCTGGAGGCCTCGATCAACGGCAAGGGGTCGCGCTTGATCTGCCCGGGATCGGAATGGGAGCTGCGGGGGCAGTCCTTGCGGGCTTGCTTGCCGAGCTTGATCGAATCGTCGGGGCGGTTCATGGACAGCTCCTGTGCCAGGCCTTAGCGGTAGGGGGGCGGTTTGGCTAGGGTTGTGCGGGCAACTCCTGACGCGCCTGCCGGATCGGCAGTTCCACGCGAAAGGTGCTGCCGACGCCGGGCTGGCTCTGCACGCTGATCTGCCCGCCGTGCTTCTTGATAATGCCGTAGGACAGCGACAGGCCCAGGCCGGTCCCCTGGCCCACCGGCTTGGTGGTGAAGAAGGGGTCGAAGATCTTGGCCAGGTGCTCCTGGTCGATGCCGCAGCCGCTGTCGCTGACCTCCAGCCAGACCCGCTCGCCGTCCACGCCGTTGCGCAGGGTAATGGTGCCGCGCTCGGGGCCTATGGCCTGCGCCGCGTTGACCACCAGGTTCATCACCACTTGATTGAGTTGGGAGGGCAGGCATTCGATTTCCGGCAACGGCTGGTAGTCGGTGACCAGGTCGGCCTTGTACTTGAGTTCGTTGGCAACGATGTTCAGGGTCGAGTCGATGCCCTGTTGCAGGCTCGCCAGCTGCCATTGCTGGTCGATGTCGACCCGGGAGAAGTTCTTCAGGTCCTTGACGATCTGCGCCACCCGGCCGATGCCTTCCTTGGACTCCCTGATCAGTACCGGAATGTCCTGCTGGAGGAAGTCCAGGTCGATGCTCTCGCGCAGGCTCTGCAGGTGCTTGCGCAGTTCCGGCGCGGCGATGGCTTCTTCGGCCTGGCGATAGGCGCTGAGCATCTGGTCGAGCTGCTGCAGGTAGCCTGCCAGGCTGCCGAGGTTGGAGGACACGAAACCGATGGGGTTGTTGATTTCGTGGGCGACCCCGGCGGCCAGTTGCCCGAGGGAGGCCAGTTTTTCCGATTGCACCAGCTGGTTTTCCAACTGCTTGCGTTCGTCGATCTCCAGTTGCAGCGCCGCCCCGGCCTGCCTCAGGTCTTCGGTGCGCTGCTGCACCAGGTGCTCCAGGTGATGCATTTGCAAAAGCGCACGGGCGGTCATTTCCCACTTGCTGGTCAGGGTGTTGGCCATCTGCTGGACTTCGATGTTGTCAAAGGGCTTCTTCAGGATCAGCAGGCGGTGATGACCCTGCAGGCGCTCCAGCAGCTCTTCCCAGGAATAGTCGGAGTAGGCGGTGCACACCACCACCTGTAGCCGCGGGTCCTGTTGCCAGAGGCGTTCGATGGTCTGCGCGCCGTCCCAGCCTTGGGGCATGCGCATGTCGACAAACGCCAGGGCATAGGGACGCTGCCGCTCCTGGGCCTGGCAGACCATGGCCAGGCCTTCCTCGCCGCCGTAGGCCGAATCCAGTTCGAAAGGCTGTTGCCGGGGCTTGGCCGTGGCGCCGAACAGCTGCGCCTCCAGGTCATCCAGGCCGTTGTCGTCTGCCTCGGGCGGGGTGAGGATCTTGCGAAAGTCCTCGTGGATCGACGGGGTATCGTCGATCAGCAGGATCCGGCGATTGTTCAACTGGTCCATCATGGGTCCTCTGCGCTGATCAGCGGGATGTCCAGAGTGAAGGTGGCGCCCAGGCCGGGGCCATCACTGTGCACATTCAATTGTCCACCCATCTCCATGGCCGCCAGGGCGCAGCTATGCAAGCCGAAGCCATGGCCGTCCTTGCGGGTGGTGAAGCCGTGGGAAAAAATCCGCGTCAGGTTCTGCGCGGGGATGCCTTCGCCTTCATCCTTGACGCTGATGCTCAGGGTCTGGCCGTCCAGCACTCTGGCGCTCAGGGTCAGGGTCCGCGAATGATCATCGAGGTTGGACATGGCGTACTTGGCGTTGCTGATCAGGTTGATCAGGATCAGCAGCATGCGGTGCTTGTCGCCCATCACCGGGGGCAACGGACCATAGTCCTTGACCACCGTGACCTGATGCCGGGCCAGGGCGCCGGAGTTCATGCGCAGGGCGTCTTCGATCAGCTCGGCGACCCGCAAGGGTTCTATCAGCCGAGAGGCTCCGGCATAGGATTGCTGGGTGGCGACGATTTCCTTGATGTGGTCGACGCTGCGGGCCAACTGAGCCAGTTCTTCGCCCATGCCCTGCTGCTCGGTGGCTATGGCTTCCACCAATTGATTGAGGTAGCTGGGGAGCAGCTTGCCTTTGTCGTCTTCGGTGAAAAAACGCCCCAAGTCATCCTGGTGCTGGTTGATCAACTGCATGGCCTTGCCCAGCCCTTGCGCCTTGCTGGAGCGCAGGGTGCGGCTGAGCACTTCGCTGCAGATATTCACGCTGTTGAGCACGTTGCCCACGTTGTGCAGGACGTTGGTCGCAATTTCCGCCATGCCCGCCTGGCGGGCGCTGTCCATGAGTTCGCTCTGGGCTTCCTTGAGCTCCCGGGTGCGTTCCTCGACCCGGTGTTCCAGGTGCTCGTTGGCGCTCTGCAGGGCCGTGTTCACCCGGCGGATGACGGCGTAGCTGCGTACCAGCCTGACGGCCAGGTAGAGAATCAGAATCACCATCAGGCCGGCGAAGAGCAGCAGGTAGTGATGAGCCTTCTGGTCCTGCTGGTCGGCCTGGTACTGATCATCGTTGAGCAGGTGAGTGATGTCGTCCAGGCGCTGGGCGATGGGGATCGAGGTGATGCGCTCCAGCAGGTCGTTGACCACCGGCTGTTCCCGCAGAATCACCGAGACGTGGTTGCTGAGGATCTCCACCGGCTCATGCATGGGTTCGGGCAGGCGCTCCTTGTTGACCGCCAGTTTGTTCAGCCCCACCAGGATGTCTGCGGCCCGGTCGTCGCTGGAAACCTGGGCGAACTCCAGGCTGCTGAGCAGCAGGTCATAGGTATCGATGGCAATGGTCTGCTCTGACAGCCGCGCCTGGTCGTCAAGGCCGGCCAGGCGGCGCTGGATGTCGTCTTCGGCAGTGGGCAGGAACGCCAGGGAGTTGCGCAGCACCGCGTTGTGGGTCTTGAAACGCTCCACCAGGCCGGCCTTTTCCTGGAAGGCCTCGATGAACGCCTGGTGGCCGGCCGTCCAGGCGGCCGGGTCATTGTGGTTCTGTTGTGAAAGCTGATCGAAGCGGTTCCACAGCTGGTTGATCTCTTGCACCGGCATGACCAGTGGATCGTAGTCGTGGGTAATGGCGATCCGAGCCTTGAGCACCTCGGTTTCCCATTGGGCATTCAACTGCTTGATATGGCTGATCAGGTCCCGCGCCAGTATGTAGTTCGAGGGCTGGCCGATCACCGTCTTGAAGTAGAGAAAGGCCAGCCCCAGCACCAGGCTCAGGGTCAGTAGCGACAGCAGCATGATCGGCACGCGTCGGGACAGCTTCATAAGGGCTTGCCCTGCCATTCGCCGGTCAGGGTCTTGAGAAACTTGACGATCAGGCTGATGTCCTGGGTATTGGGCGGGCGCCCCAGCTGATACTTGAACATGACTTCCACAGCCTGCTCCAGGGTCGGCGCCGAACCGTCGTGGAAGTAGGGCGCAGTCACTGCGACATTGCGCAGGCTGGGCACCTTGAACACGTTGCGGTCCTGTTCGTCGCCGGTGACCAGGAAGCGCCCCTGGTCGGCGTCCGTGGGGTTGCCCCGGGCAGCGAAGTAGTCGCCCATCACGCCGAACTTCTGAAACATGTTGCCGCCGATATTGACCCCCTGGTGGCAGGCGATGCAGCCGTAATCCTTGAAGCGCTGGTAACCGTATTTTTCTTCCAGGCTGAGGATGTCGGTATTGCCTTGCAGGTACTGGTCGAACCGCGAGTTGGTGCTGAGCAGGGTCCTTTCATAGCTGGCCAGGGCGTTCTGCACGTTGGCCGCGGTGATGCCGTCCGGGTACAGGGCACCGAAGGACTTCTGGTAGGCGCTGTCATCGCTCAAGGTGCGGATCAGCGCCGGCCAGGTGTTGCCCATCTCGCTGGGGCTTTGCACGACGCTGTCGATCTGCGCTTCCAGGGATTCGACGCGCCCGTCCCAGAACTGCCGGAAGTTCAGCGCGGCATTGAACACGCTGGGGGTGTTGACCCGGGTGGGTTGCCCCTTGAAACCCGGCGATTTTGCCTGGGAGTCGGCCCCGCCCTGGTCCAGCCGGTGGCAGCTGGCACAGGACAGGCTATGGTCCTGGGACAGGCGCGGTTCGTTGAACAGCTGGCGCCCGAGCTCGACCCGCTGCGGGTCGAGTGCCGGCGGTGCGGGCAACGGCTTGAGCGGTTCGTCCAGGGGCGCGGCGAAAGCGCTCGGGCTGCTGGCGCCCAGCCCTGCCCAGAGCAGCAGGAGCAGTACCCGTGCGCGGCGGCGCGGCGGCTGGCGCGGTTGTTCAGTGGTCATGGTCCGTCACCTGGAACTGCGGCCTGTGCTTGCCCAGCAGGCGAGCGAAGTCTTCGGCGGGCAGGGCCTTGCTGAAGTAGTAGCCCTGGGCTTCCTCGCAGCCTTGCTGCTGGAGAAAGGTCAGTTGCTGGTGCGTCTCCACCCCTTCGGCGATGACCTTCAGGTTCAGGCTGCGCCCCAGGTTGATGATGGCGCTGACCAGTACGGCGTCCTTGTGTTCGTGGCTCAGGCCGTGGATGAAGGATTGGTCGATCTTGAGCACATCCACGGGAAACTTGCGCAGGTAGCTCAGGCTCGAATAGCCGGTACCGAAATCATCGACGGCCAGGCGCACGCCCAGGGCCTTGATCGCCAGCAGGGTAGCCAGCGTGACCTCGACGTTCTGCAGCAGTACACCTTCGGTGATTTCCAGTTCCAGCCAGGCCGGGTCCAGGGCGTTGTCGCTGAGCGCGTCGCGCAGTTGCTGGAGCAGTTGCGGCTGCCTGAAGTCAGCCGCCGACAGGTTGATGGACAACGGCACAGGGGGCAGGCCGGCGTTCTGCCAGGCCCGGCACTGGCGAGTGGCTTCCCTCAGGACCCATTGGCTGATGCGGGTGATCAAGCCGCTGTCTTCGGCCACTGGAATGAACAGCTCGGGGCTGATCCAGCCCTGTTGCGGGCGTTGCCAGCGAATCAGCGCTTCAGCGCCTACCACATTGCCCGAGGCCAGGTGGATTTTCGGCTGGTAATGCAGGTGCAACTCCCGGCGCTCCAGGGCCTGGAGAATCCCCGATTCCAGGTATTGCTGCTCCCGGGCCCGGTGCGTCATGTCATCGGTGAAGAAACAGTAGCTGCCCGGTGCCTGTTCCTTGCTGGTGCGCATGGCCATCTCGGCTTTCTTGATCAGCGCCAGGGCATCCTGGCCATCCTCGGGGTACAGGCTGATACCCAGGCTGGCCGTCACCTGCAGGTCGTGCCCGGCGATGTCATCGAACTGGCTCACGGTGGCCAGCAGCTTTTGCGCAAGCGCGCGGATCTGCGCCGGATGCTGTTGGTCATGGAGCACCACCACGAACTCGTCGGAGCCGTAGCGAAACAGCGAGTCCGACTCGCGCATGCCTTGTTCCAGGCGCCGGGCGATTCTCTTGAGCAACTCGTCCCCGGCCGGGTATCCCAGGGCATGGTTGATCCGCTTGAACCGGTCCAGGCCGAAGAACATCACCGCTAGCCGCTGCTCATAACGGCGGGCCCGCGCCATGGCCTGGCCCAGGCGGTCCCCCAGCAAGGTGCTGGAGGGCAGGCCGGTGAGCACGTCGTAGTGCAGCAGATGGGAGACCTTGAGCAGTTCGGCCACCCGTCTTTCGATGGTCTGTTGCAGGTCGTCGAGTTTCTGCCGGGCGTCCTGTGCCATCTGCCACTTCCAGGTCAGCGCGCTGGCCATCTGGCGGATTTCCAGGCTGTCGAAGGGCTTTTTCAGGATCAGCAACTGGTCGCCGAATGCCAGGCGTTGCGCCATGGCTTCCCAGGAATAGTCGGAATAGGCGGTGCACAGGGCGATCTGCAGGTCCGGGTCGGCGTTCCACAAGCGCTCGATGGTTTCCAGGCCATCCCAGCCGGGGGGCATGCGCATGTCGATGAACGCCATGGCATAGGGCAGGCCCAGGGCCAGAGACGCTTCGACCCGGGCCAGGGCCTCTTGGCCCTGGAACGCCGAATCGAGGCAGAAGGGCGCTTGCTGCGCTGGCATCGTGGCGTGGCCGAACAACTGTTGCTCGGCCTGGCTCAGGTCCGGGGCCTGGCGCGGGGCCAGGATCTTGTGGAAGTCCTCATGGATTGCCGGGCTGTCATCGACAATCAGGATCCGTCGGTTGGCCCGCCCTGGGGGCTGGTCCGAGGCGTCTTGTGCCTTTGTCTGTGCGTCACTGCCAGCGTCCATAGACCTTCCCTAGTACCCTGAGCCCGCCTTGCAACGTTGTCAGCATAGTCATTGCGCAGTGCCGCGGCTGACGAATTTATTTCGCGGGGGGCAATGGCGTGAAAATAAAAAACTCATCTAGGATTGTCTGGAAAAAACCACCGCTGCCGAGCCGTCCGTGAGCACGGAGCGGGGCAGCCTATGCCGCACAGGGAGAGCCCCATGGAAGATCCGCAGCCGGTTGAGCCAGGTAGGCGTCCACGTGTGTTGCTGGTGGACGACGAGGAGTCGATTCTCAACAGTCTCAAGCGCCTGCTGCGTCCCGAGCCCTATGAAGTGCTGCTGGCCAACAGCGGCGCCAGAGCGCTGGAGATCCTCGCCGAAGGCCCCGTCGACCTGGTGATGAGCGACGCGCGCATGCCCGGCATGGACGGCGCGACCCTGCTGGCCCGGGTGCGGGAGAAGTACCCGGCGGTGCGGCGAATCCTGCTCACCGGTTATGCCGATCTGAACACCATCATCAAGGCCGTCAACGACGGGCAGATCCACCAGTACCTGAGCAAGCCCTGGAATGACGAAGAGCTGCTGCTGATTCTGCGCCAGACGCTGGAGCACCAGCTCGCCGAGCGTGAGCTCAAGCGTTTGCAGCAGTTGGTTCTGGAGCAGAACCAGCAACTCAAGGCCAGCAACGCCAGCCTGGAACGGCATGTGGCCTCGCGGACCGCGGAGCTGCAGCAGACTGCCGACATGCTCGACCTGGCCTATGAAGAACTCAAGCACAGCTATGTGACCGCCACCGAGGTGTTTTCGCTGCTGGCCAACCTGCGGCTGCCCGCGGACAAGCAAACCAACCGCAAGATCATCGAACTGGTGCGTGCCTGCTGCAAAAGGCACGGCCTGGACGAGGCCAGCAGCCGCGACCTGACCATGGCGGCGGCCCTGTACAACATCGGCAAGTTGAGCTGGAGCGATGCCATGCTGCTGGCGCCGGCGGACTTGTTGCGCCATACCGATCAGGCGCGCTACCGCGCCTACCCCGAGCAGAGCGAATCGGTGCTGATGGCACTGGAACCGATGCAGGATGCCGCGCGGCTGATCCTTCATCATCAGGAGCGCTGGGACGGCAGCGGCTTTCCCCAGCACCTCAAGGGCGAGGCGATTCCCTGGGGCTCGCGGCTGTTGAAGCTGGCGGTGGATTTCATCGAGTTGCAGTGCGGGCTGATTCTGGAGCGGCACATGAACAGCGATGAAGCCCTGCTGTTCATTCGCAAGTACGCGGGCCGCCTGTACGACCCGAATCTGGTGGAAGACTTTGTCCAGGTCTGTGCCGCCTACCAGAGCGATGTCACCGTCGATGATCCGACGGTCAGGGTCCTGGGAACCCGGGAGCTGCAGGCCGGGATGGTCCTGCGGCGCAACCTGAATGCCGACAACGGCATGTTGCTGCTCAATGCCGGCAAGGTGCTCAGCGAACCGTTGGTGCAGAAACTGATCGCCTTCGAAGCCATGGAAGGGGCCCGCTACAGCATCTTCGTCAGCGTTCCTGACGCCTGAGAGGCGTGTGCGGTCCGTCGTGCTTGCCCGGTGCTGCAGTGATCCGTCATATTTTGCCCCCCGCGTGGTGGGCGCCATGAGGTGCTCCGGGCGATTTCGGATCGCGGCGGATGACCCTGGAGCGAACCCATGGATATACCAACCCTGCTGCTGTACATCGTCACCGTCAGCGCGGTGATGATTACCCCCGGCCCCTCGATGTTGCTGGCCTTGAACAAGGGCGCAGTTCGTGCGCCCGGAGCAGCCGGTGGCCGAGCAGTACCTGATCCTGGCCGTGGTCAGCGCCCTGGTGGACTACTTGATGATGAGCCTCTATGCCGTGGGGGGCAGGCGGGCCATGGCGCTTTTCCGCCCGGGTCATGGGCTGGGTCAACCGCAGTTGTGCCGGCCTGCTGGCGGTGCTGGCGCTGGGTGTCGGCCTGTATCGGCGCAGTGAGGGCGCTGCCGCCTAGGGCATTGGCGGGTATTCTCCGGGCCGCTGCCTGACCGGCTTCTGCGGGACACCGGGCAATTGCTGTCATGTTCCGGCAACGCCGGCCTGCCAGAAAGATCAGGTTGTTTTCAATCCGTTCCACCCCGATGGCGGGGCCAGGACGATGCGCTTTCCCAAGGAGAAGGTCACGATGAGAAAGTTTTTTACCCTGATGGCAGCCCTGGTGCTGACCCTGGGGATGGTGGGCATCAGCGACGCACGTCAGCCCAAGCAGCAGCGCGACTCGGTGGCGGGCACCTTCGACTACTACCTGCTGACCCTTTCCTGGTCGCCGACCTTCTGCCTGATGCACCCGGAAAACGAGCAGTGCACCGGCAAGGGCTACGGTTTTGTCCTGCACGGCCTGTGGCCGCAATACGCCAAGGGTGGCTGGCCTGAGTCCTGCCCACCCCTGACCCAGCTCAATGCCCAGGAGCGGGCCAAGGGCCTGACTCTGTTTCCCACCGCCAAGCTGATGAACCATGAATGGAGCAAGCACGGCACCTGTAGCGGCCTGGGGGCCATGGGGTACCTGGATGCTGCGGACAAGGCCCTGGCCAGGGTACAGATTCCCGAGGCGCTGCAGCCTTCGACCTCGGTGCGCTATTTCGAGGCCAGCCAGATTGCCCAGCAGTTTCGCCAGAGCAACCCGGGGATCGCCGAGAACGGCATCGCCATTCTGTGCAGCGGCCCCGAGCTGTCCGAGGTTCGTGTTTGCCTGGCCAAGGACCTGGAGTTCGGCGCCTGCGGCAAAGGCGTGAAGAACCAGTGCCGCGCCGGGCAGATCCGCATTCCGCCCATCCGCTGAAGGCACCTGCAAGAACCCCACCGATGTCGCATCGCTGTAGGAGCTGGCTTGCCCGCGAAAGCCTACCTGGGGCGGGTGCAAGCCGTGGCGGCCTCTTCGCCGGCAAGCCCGCTCCTACAGGGTGCGGAGCAGGGTTTGCAGGGCGGCGCTGCAATCGTGCATCGGTGCTCGCAACTGCGTTCCGATCAACCCCTGGTGGGCCAGCAGTGCCTTGACCGGCGCCGGGTTGGGCTCGGCGAACAGCGCCTTGATCAGCGGCACCAGTTGCATGAAGGTGCTCCGGGCCGCGTCCAGTTGCTGTGCCCGGACCTGTTGCAGCAAGGCGACGAACCGTTGCGGGTGGATATGCGCCGAGGCCGCAATGGCCCCATGGGCGCCCAGGCACAAGGCGTTGAACAGTTGCAGGTCCTCGCCGCACAGCACTTCGATCTGCCCGCAGGCCAGTAGCGCCAGGGTCTTTTCCAGGTTGCCGCCACAGTCCTTGACCGCCGCGATCCGTGGATGGGCCACGATGTTCAGCAAAGTAGCGGTGTCCAGGCTCACCCCGGTGCGGTAGGGAATGTCGTAGACAATCAGCGGCACGCTGGAGGCGTCGGCCACGGTGGCGAAGAAGCTCTCCAGGGCTGCTTGCGACGGCCGGATGTAGTAGGGCGCGGGCACCAGCAAGGCGGCCACCGCACGCTCGAGGATCTGTTCCTGCAGGCTCAGCAGCGACTTCAGGTTATTGCCCGCCAGCCCCATGATCACCTTCCCGGCGGGGGCTCGCTCCAGCACCGCATCGAGCACCGCCAACTGCTCGTCCTTGTCCAGGGCCGCGGCCTCGCCGGTAGTGCCGCAAACCACCAGCCCGGCTACGCCGCTTTCCAGCAGGTGAGTGGTCAAGCGCCCCAGGGCGGCGAAATCGACGGCACCGTCGATGAAAGGGGTGACGATAGGGACCCAGATACCTTGAAACGATGACATGCGTGTTCTCCTGATGGTTGACCGTCGGGTCGTCGTCAGAAGAGTAGAAGGGCGGTAAGCAGGGGGAGGGTGTCCGTAGCGCTTGAGGTCCTGTCAGCTCATCTGACGGGACACAGCGCCCCGGTCACATGAGCGACTGTTTCTTCGATTTAGAGCTGCAGGCCACGCGCGCCTCGACCTTGGCCGACAGGCCAATGGTGCGAAGGATGAAGGGCGTGGCTGGGGACATGGTCGCTGCAGGCTCAAGAATCAGGCGCCCAGTTTTAAAAGCCGGCGACCGCTTTGTCAATCCTCGAATCCGTTGAGTCCGCCGCGCAGGCTGCCAGGGTGCCTGCCCTGAGGGTCAGCCCGGGCCTGGGTTGTCCGGCGCGCTGATGCGGTACAGCAGGCTCGGCGCCTGGCCGGGAAAATCATCCAGTTCGCCGTCCAGGCTCAGCCCCAGGCGCTCCAGGGCGCGCCGCGAGGGCAGGTTGTCGGGGCGCACCAGGCCGGTGACCCGCGGTGCATGCAGTTCGCTGAAGGCCAGGTGCAGGGCGGCCCGGGCCATTTCCGCGGCATAGCCCTGGCCCCAGGCCTCGGGGCGCAAGCGAAAGTACAGGTTCAGCCCCGGCTCGTGGCCGAAGAAGCCCTGCATGATCCCGCCGAAGCCGATCAGCCGTTGCGGGTCGCTGCGCAGGGCGATGGCCCAGTAGCCGAAACCGTGCTGCTGCCAGTGTTCGATCCAGCCGTGCAGCTTGTCGGCGCAGGCGGCAGCGTTGATCGGGCCGTTGGGGTTGAAGCGGTTGGTCTGCGGGTCGCCATGGATGGCACAGGCCTGGGGCAGGTCGTCCAGGGTCGGGGCGCGCAGTAGCAGGCGGGCAGTTTCTTGGCAGGAGGCAGGCATTGGCGCGGCTCTATGGCTTAGGGGCCTGGAGAAGGTAGGTGATGGGCCATCGGTTCTCAACCAGGGGCGGCCGGGGCATTGCTTGCCAGGCTAAGTATTGATCCAGGTCAAGCGTGTTGAATCTAGTTCCGTTGCCAGGGAAGTTATTTCCCTGGAGGCAATAGCGCGATTAAAAGTGCTATCTAAACTCGATTCGGTCGGGCGCTGGGCAGTTGTTGTAGTGGATTGCTCATCAGGCTCGGGAAAGTTCTGCAGGTACGCAGAAGAAGTCTTCGGGTAATCGCAGGATGCGCCAGTTGCTGTTTGATCATGACGAGCAATTACCAGACTTCCTGCGAGGTTTTTCAAATGAAAAACAATCTCCCGGTGACTCAGCGTGAGCGGGTGTTTCCTGCCGAACAACGGCTTATTTCCGCCACCGATACCCATGGCAAGATCACTTACTGCAATGACGAGTTCGTTGCGGTCAGCGGTTTCAGCCGCGAACAGCTGATTGGCAGCCCGCACAACATCGTGCGCCATCCGGACATGCCCGAAGCGGTGTTCGGCCATATGTGGTCCTACCTCAAGGACGGCAAGAGCTGGATGGGTATCGTCAAGAACCGTTGCCAGAACGGTGATCATTACTGGGTCAACGCCTATGTCACACCGATATTCAGCCAGGGCGTGATTGCCGGCTACGAATCGGTGCGGGTCAAGCCCGAGCGCCAGCAGGTGGAGCGCGCCGCCGCCCTGTACTCGCACCTGCGCAGCACCCGCCTGGCCACGCCCTGGCGCCATCGGCTGCTGGGCGCCGGGGTGTTTGTGCTGCCGCCGCTGCTGGCGGTACTGGCCAGCGCCATGGCCGGCTGGCTGGCCGGGCCCTGGGCCGGGCTGGGAGTGGCGCTGCTCGGGCTCTTTGCCGTGCAGGCCCACGGCGCCTACCGCACCGGGCAGTTGCTGGGGCGCATCAGCGCGGTGTCCCTGGGCAGTTTCGACAGCGAGCTGATTGCCCGCACCTATACCGATGAGCGAGGCCCGGTGGCACGCCTGCAGATGATCCTGATCAGCGAGGCGGCGAAGATCCGTACCGCCCTCAGCCGCCTGGGGGACTACGCCAACCAGGCGGCGTCACTGGCTTCCACCAGCCAGAACCTGTCGCGCCAGGCCGAGTCGGCCCTGGGCAAGCAGCGCGACGAAGCCGACATGGCGGCCACGGCGATGAACCAGATGGCTTCGTCGATCGCCGAGGTTTCAGTGCACATCCATGACACCGCCGCCGCGGCCGACCAGGTCAACGAGCTGACCCAGGTGGGCTCCCAGGAGGCGCGCCGTTCCCGGGTGGTGATCGAGAAACTGGCGGATACGGTGGATGCGATTAGCCAGTCGGTGGAAGGCCTGGCGCAGGAAACCCAGTCGATCCAGGTGGCGGCGAACATGATCCATTCGATCGCTGAGCAGACCAACCTGCTGGCCTTGAACGCAGCCATCGAGGCGGCGAGGGCCGGCGAGCAGGGCCGGGGGTTCGCCGTGGTCGCCGATGAGGTGCGGGCCCTGGCGTCGAAGACCCGGGAATCGACCCAGAGCATCCAGCGCATCATCCAGAGCCTGCAGCAGGTGGCGGGCCAGGCCGTGGAAGTGGCGCGCCAGGGCAGCGTGGAGGCGCGCTCCGGGGTGACCCAGGTAGTCAGCACCCAGCAGGCGCTGGACGGCATCAACTCGGCGGTGGAGCGCATTCACCAGATGAGCCAGCAGATGGCCGCGGCGTCGGAGCAGCAGGCCCATGTGGCCGAGGAAATCTCCGAGCAGATCAGCAATATCGCCCGGGTCTCGGACCAGAATGCCGATATTGCCGTGCACTCCTGCAGCATTGGTGGCGACCTTGAGTCCACCGCCCATGAACTCAATGCACTGGTGACCCGATTCAATAGTTGATTGCCGGGCGCGATCCACAAGTTCGTCGCGGCCTGCGCGGTGTCACGACAGCCCGTCACCGGCAGGGTAGTTTTGTTCAATACCGCCTCACCCCGGCCTCGTAGTCTGTGCGGCTCCAACCCACAGAGACAAAGAGGCAAGTGATGAGCGTAGTGTTTTCCATGGCGGCCTTTGCCCTGGCGGCCTCCATTACCCCGGGGCCGGTGAACATCGTCGCCCTGGGCAGCGGTGCGCGGTTCGGCTTCCGGGCCAGCCTGCGCCATGTGGCCGGGGCCACCCTGGGGTTTGTCCTGTTGCTGGTGCTGGTCGGCCTGGGGCTGCACGAACTGCTGCGCCAGTGGCCGGCCCTGACCCAGGGCATCCGCCTGTCCGGCGTGGCCTTCCTGCTGTACATGGCCTGGAAGCTGGCCCGGGACGATGGCCGGCTGGATACCGAGGGCCAGCCTCGGGCGCCGTCGGCCTGGTATGGCGCCCTGATGCAGTGGCTCAACCCCAAGGCCTGGCTGGCTTGCGTGGCCGGCATGGGGGCCTTCGCCGCCGATGGCGAGGCGCGGCTGGTGTGGCTGTTCGCGGCGGTGTACCTGGTCATCTGCTACCTGTCGGTGGCCTGTTGGGCCTATGCCGGCAGTTTTTTGCGCCATTACCTGGGCAACCCGGCGGGCATGCGCCTGTTCAACCGGGCCATGGCCGCCTTGCTGGCAATCAGCGCGGCCTGCCTGCTGCTTTGAATGCAACTGGGCGTCAGTGGGCCTGGGGTTCGCCGCGCCTGGCCCGTCGCGGCCCCTGGTACTGGCCCGGGGTGGCCCCCAGATGCTGCTTGAACGCGCGCTGCAAGTGCGCCTGATCGGCGAAGCCCGCGGCCTGCGCCACCTCGGCGATCGGCACGCCCTGGCGTAGGCGGGCCTGGGCGAACTGCACCCGCCGGTTGACCAGGTAGGCATGGGGCGCCATGCCGTACTGCTGCTTGAAGGCGCGGATCAGGTAGGAGGCCGAAAGCTGCGCAGCCTGGCAGATCTGTTCCAGGTCCAGGGGCTCGGTACAGTGCTGGCGGATGAACTGCGCGGCCCGCTCAAGCTTGTGGTTGTTCTCCCGGGGCGGGGTCTTGGCTGGGTTCAGGCGCTGTTGCAGCTCGCTGAAGAACGCCACCACGCAGCTGTGCTTGTGCAGCGTCTCGGCCTGTGGGTCCACGAGGGCGTGGTACAGCTGCTCGAGGTCGGCGAAGAGTTGCGGGTCGTCGCTGCTGGTTTCTTCGAAGGGCTGGAACTGCAACTCGGGGCTCACGCCCAGTTCACGTTGCAGGCGGGTCAGCCAGGGCGTGTCGACGTACAGCATGCGGTACGACCAGGGCTGGTCGTCGATGGGGTTGCAGGCGTGGACCACCCCGGGGTTCATCAGCACCACGGTGCCGGCGCCCACCTGCCTTTGCGTCTGCTCGCTGACGTAGGTACTGACACCTGCGGTGATGCAGCCGATGGAGAACTGCTCATGGGCATGAGCGCAATAGCAGACCTTGCGCCCGTCGGCGATGGAGCGGGCCTCGATGAAGGGCAGGGCCGCATCGCGCCAGAAGAGGGGGGCGTCTGCAGAGGGCGGGGCGGTTTTCGTCAAGGCCATATCCATCGCTCAAGGACCGGCCACGAGTGTATTAGCTTCGCGCGTCGAAGGCGCGTTGCAGCGTCGCGATATCGAGTTTTTTCATCCCCAGCAGGGCCTGCATCACTCGCTCGGAACGGGCCGGGTCGGGGTCGCACATCATCTGCGCGAGCGTCTGCGGCACGATCTGCCAGGACAGCCCGAAGCGGTCCTTGAGCCAGCCGCATTGCTGGGCCTGTTTCGGGCCGCCAAACCCCAGGGCATTCCAGTAGTGGTCGAGTTCGGCCTGGGTGCGGCAGTGCACTTGCAGCGACACCGCTTCGTTGAAGGTGAACGCCGGGCCGCCGTTGAGGGCACTGAAGCCCTGGCCGTCAAGCTCGAACGCCACGTTCATCACCGAGCCTTCGGCGCGGCCATGGAACTCGAAGCCGGCCTTGCCGTAGTGGCTGACGTGGGTGATGCGCGAGTGCTCGAAGATCGAGCAGTAGAACTGTGCGGCCTCGTGGGCCTGATGGTCGAACCACAGGCACGGGGTGATGGTCTGGATGCGTTGCATGGGGGCGCTCCTCTGCGGGTTGAGCACGCTCGCACAAGCGTAGTCAACCCGCAGCCGGAGCGGGCTACCGTGGATCGGCGCGGGGCTAGAAGTCCCAGCGGGTGGCCAGTTGCAGGCTGCGCGGCTCGCCGTAGAAGCCGGTGCTGAAGTTGCCGATACCGGTGTAGTACTTCTTGTCGAAGAGGTTCTTCACGTTCAGGGTCGAGCTCAGGTGCTGGCTGAACTGGTAGCGGGCCATGGCATCCACCAGGAAGTAGCCGTCCTGGGTGATGCGCGAGTCATGCCCGCCATTGACCGTATCGCTCGGGTCGGGCTGGTACACCTTGCCGAAGAACTGGCTCTGCCAGTTGACCCCGCCGCCCACCGTCAGGCGGTCCCAGGCGCCGGGCAGGCGGTAGGTGCTGAACAGCCGCGCCACCTGCTGCGGTTCGGTGCTCTGCAGCACCGAGCCGTAGACGTAGTCGTGATTGGCGTCGCGGGTGTGGTTGTAGCTGTAGCCGGCCGACAGGTTCCAGCCTTCGCTAAGCTCGCCAGCCACCTCGACCTCGAAACCCTTGGTGGTCGCGCCTTTGGTCGGGCGGTAGATGGCGTCGATGCCCCAGCCGTCCACCAGTTGCGCGACGTTGTCCTGCTCGGTGTGGAACACCGCGAAGCTGGCGTTGACCCGGCCATCCAGGTACTCGGCCTTGATCCCGGCTTCGTAGCTGTCGCCCTGCACCGGGTCGAGGATCTTGCCGTCGACGTCCTTGCTCATCTGCGGCTGGTAGATGCTGGTGTAGCTGGTGTACAGCGAGTAGCTGTCGTTGAGGTCGTAGACCAGCCCGGCATAGGGGGTGACCACGCCGGTCTGCTGGTAGCGCTGGCGTGCGTCGGGGCTGTTGGGGTCGAGGTAGCGGGTGTTGTCGATGCCCTTGAAGTCGCTGACCCGGGTGCCGAGGATCACCGCCAGGTCGTCGGTGGGCTTGAGGCGGGTGGCCAGGTAGGCGCCGGTCTGGCGCTGGAGGATGTCGTTGTCGCCGATCTTCGGGATGTCCGGCTTGGCGAACTCGCCGCGCCAGTCGTAGATGCTGCCGCCCACTGGCGGGTACACCGAACCGTGGACCGGGATGTCCTGTCTGGCGTTCATCAGCATGAAGCCGGCGATCAGCTCGTGCTCGCGGCCGAACAGGCTGAAGGGGCCGTGCAGGTTGATGTCGAGGTTGTCCTGGCGCTGGTCGCCCTTGAACTTGCCCATGTACATGAACATGCCGTCGCCGCTGGCCTGGTCCGGGTTGCCGCCGCTGGCCGAGCCCAGCAGGGTGTCGTGCTGGCGGCGCAGGTGGTCGTAGCTGACCTTCAGGGTCCAGTCATTGGCCAGTTGCTGTTCCAGGGAGGTGAACAGGGTCTGGTTCTTGAAGTCGCGGCGGCTCCAGTCGGTGGCCGGGTTGAACGAGCGGGAGAAGTGGGTCCGCGAGCCGTTGCTGAAGTACATCGGGAAACCGGTCCAGGTGGCGCCCCGGGAGCGGGTGTTCTGCTGGTCCAGGCCGAGGGTCAGCAGAGTGTCGGGGGTCAGGTCGGCCTCCAGCACGCCGTAGGCGATGTCCTTGGTGTTCTGGTAGTGGTCGAGGTAGGAGCTGCGGTCCTGGTAGACCCCGACAAAGCGCCCGCGCAGGTTGCCGGTTTCGGTCAGCGGGCCGGAAATGTCCCCTTCGCTGCGGTAGTTGTCCCAGGAACCGACGGTGCCGGTGACCGAGGCCTTGAACTCCTTGGTCGGCCGCTTGCGGATCAGGTTGACGGTGGCCGACGGGTCACCGGAGCCGGTCATCAGGCCGGTGGCGCCCTTGATGATTTCCACCCGGTCGAAGGTCGCCATGTCGGTGCTGGTGGTGCCGTAGTCGTAGACCCCGTCGTAGGTGGCGTTGACCCCGTCGTACTGGAAGTTGGTGATGGGCAAGCCGCGGCTGGAGAACTCCCAGCGCTCGCTGTCGTAGTTCTGCACGCTGACCCCGGGGGCCCGGCGCAGGGTGTCGGCGATGCTGGTGGCGCCCTGGTCGTCCATCTGTTGGCGGGTGATCACCGTCACCGTTTGCGGGGTTTCGCGCAGCGACAGGTTGAGGCCGGTGGCCGAGGCGCTGGCCCCGGTGGTGTAGCTCTGGCTGCCTTCGGTGACGCTGCCCAGGCCCTGGGCGGAAATCTGCGTGGTGCCCAGTTGCAGCGGGCCGCTGGTGGCGGGAAGTGCCTTGAGCACATAGCCGCCGCTGACCGCCTGGGCTTGCAGCCCGGAGTTCGCCAGCAGCAGTTGCAGGGCCTCTGGGACGCTGTAGCGGCCGTTCAGGCCGGGGCTCTGCTTGCCGGCGGCCAAGTCGTTGTGCCCGGCAATGAACACCGCGCTCTGCTCGGCGAAGCGGTTGAGCACCGTGACCAGCGGCCCGGGGCCGATGCTGTAGCTGCGCCGTTCAGCCTGGGGCTGGTTCTGGCCCGCATCGGCAGCGGCGTGGGCCCAGGGAGCGGCGCCGCACAGTAGTGCGGTGCACAGAGGCAGGGTATGAAAGGGCAGGCGCGAACGACGGGGTGATGGCATGGGGTTCCCTTGTGGGTCGGCAATGTGAGGACTGTTACCGGGTTAACCGAAGGGCGTCGGAAAAAGGGAACCTGCCAGGTGAAAAAAAGTTTTCCGGCTTCAGGTACGTGGCTCCAGGGTCACCCACCAGGACGCCAGGCGCTTGACCCGCACCGGCAACGCCGCTTCCAGCAGGGCTAGGGCCTGGTCGGAGTCGTGCAAGGGGAAAGAGCCCATCACCGGCAGTTGGGCGATGGCCGGGTCGCAACCCAGGTGGCCGTTGCGATAGCGCCCCAGTTCCTCCAGCAGTTGCTCCAGGGGCAGGTTGTCGGCCAGCAACAGGCCGTGGCTCCAGGCTTCGCGGGCGGCACTGGCGGCTTGCAGCGGCCCCAGAGTGCGGCCATCGAAGCGCAGCTGCTGGCCGGCATTCACCACCTGCACCTGCAAGCCACTGGCGCTGCGTACCTCCACCGCGCCGGCGTAGACGTTGAGCAGGCTGTCGCTGGCGCCGCAGCGCACGCTGAAGCGCGTGCCCAGGGCGCGCAGGCGGCCGTGATCGGTCTGCACCAGGAATGGCCGCTGCGGGTCCTTGGCGGTGTCGATGAGGATCTCCCCCAGGTGCAACGCCAGCAGCCGCTGCTCGGTGCTGTAGCGCACATCCACCGCGCTCAGGGCATTGAGCCACAGGCGCGTACCGTCGCTGAGCAGCGTGTCGCGGACTTCCCCGGTGCCGGTGGCGTAGTCGGCACGCCAGCGGCTCAGGGCCTGGGGCAGCGGGCTGTTGCGCCAGGTGCCCCAGCCCAGGCCAGCCAGCAGCAGTGCACCGAGCACCTGGCGCCGTGCCAGGGCCGGACGTCGGGCGGCGCTCAGGGCGCGGCTGGCGGATGGGCGGGTGTTGGCCTCCTGCAATGGCAGCAGGCGCTGGCTGACCCGCTCGACATAGCTCCAGGCCTGGCGGTGTTCCGCGCTCTGCTCGAACCAGTCCCGCCACTGGCGACGCTGTTCGTCGCTGCTGCCCTGGTCCTGCAGTTGCACGTACCAGTGCGCGGCCTGTTGCAGGCAGGCGTGGCTGAGCCGGCCGCCGGGTCGAGGGTCCATGGTTCAGTCCACCAGCAGGCCGTCGAGTTCGGCCTCCAGCAGTGCGCAATGCAGCAGGGCCTGGGCCAGGTACTTCTTCACCATGCGCTCCGATACCCCCAGCTCATCGGCGATGGCCTGGTAGGGCCGGCCGTGCAGTTGAGCGAGGATGAAGGCCGAGCGCACCTTGGCCGGCAGGCGGCTGAGCATGGCGTCCACTTCGTACAGGGTCTCGACAATGATTGCCTGCTGCTCCGCCGAGGGTTGCACCGCCTGCGGGCGTGCAGCCAGCGCCTGCAGCCAGGCCTGCTCCAGTTGCCGGCGCCGCCAGTGGTCGATGCACAGGCCCCGGGCCACGGTGGCCAGGTAGGAACGCTGGTGGACCTCGTCACGCAGCACCGGCGGGCGCTTGAGCACCCGGACAAAGATGTCGTGGGCCAGGTCGGCAGCGTCCCAGGCGTGATTCAGGCGCCGGCGCAACAACTCGTAGAGCCAGCGGTGATGGGCATCGTAGAGGCTGTGGACCGAGTCCGGGCTGGCGAGAGGCGTGGAGGGCAAGGAGGCGTGTCCGCTGGCGATCTGGTTGTAAATGGGAATTGATCGCGATTAAAGCAAAAGCCATCGACCCCTGCAAACGATATCGCCGCGCCCTGGCGCAATCGACCGTGCTTGAGCGGGTGGCCGCGCAGGCAGTCAAGCCTGGCGGGAACAGGACGATAAAAGACTGGGATCGGGGCCATTCAGTGCTTGCTGAATGGGGTTTCTTCAGTGGTATCTTCGCCGGTATTCGCTTGTCATGGCCTGGCGCTGCATTGCGTATCCATGGGGCGGGCGGCAACGTCCGGGGGGTATCGGACGCGCAGCGGCAAAGGGGCGGGGCTTATGCGAAACGTGGGGTTCAAGCTGTTTTTCACCCATCGTCTGGCACTCCTGGCGGGTGCCGAGTCATTACGCTCGATCCGCGAAGGCCTGTTGTGGCTGCTGCCGTGCCTGCTGGTCTCGGCGCTGCTGCTGATCCTCGGCCAGTGCGCCCAGGCGTTGGGTGCGCCGCCAGCATTGGTGGAGCTGCTGACCGGCCTGCACAACCGCATCAGTTCGATCATTCCCCTGCTGGTGGCGGCGTCCATCGGCTACATGCTGGCGATCAAATACCGCCTGCCCCAACTGCCGGTGGCCTTCCTCTGCCTGTCCCATGTGGTGATCGCCATCTACCTGCTGCGCGACTATCCGCGGGCGGCGGCGACCTTCGTGCTGTTCATCGCCATTGCCTCGCCCCTGGTCAATGTGCCGCTGATGGCCCGGCTGCACCGCCAGCGCTGGACCCGGCTGGTGGACGAGGGGCTGGTGGGGCACAACCTCAAGGGCACCATCAACATGGTGCTGCCGGGGATGGTGACCTCTTTGGTGCTGGTCTGCGTGTTGCAACTGCTGCTGCAGTTCCATGATTTTGCCTACGTCGAGCGGCCGATCGATATCGACGACCTGGACAACCCCTACCTCAACGCGATCTTCCTGACCTCGACCAATTCGCTGCTGTGGTTCTTCGGCATTCATGGCGCCCATGCCATGCAGCCGCTGATGGATGTGATGGACCAGGCCGTGACGCTCAACGCCGCGGATCAGGCCGCTGGCCGGCCATTGCGCTATGCCTTGAACAGCGGCCTGCTGGGCTGCTTTGCCTTCATTGGCGGCTCTGGCGGTTCCCTGGCGCTGGTGCTGGCGATCCTCGGTTTCTCGCGCAACCGCTCCATGCGTCTGCTGGCCTTGGCGAGCCTGGCGCTGTCGCTGTTCAACGTCAACGAACTGCTGCTGTTCGGTGTGCCGATCATCCTCAACCCGCGCCTGCTGGTACCGTTCATGCTGGTGCCGATGGTCAATGCCTGCCTGGCGCTGCTGGTGGTGCAACTGGGGTGGGTGAGCCCGGCGCTGGTGAGCCTGCCCTTTACCTCGCCGGTGCTGCTCAATGCCTACCTCAGCACCCAGGGCGACTGGGGCGCGGTGCTGCTGCAAGGGCTGCTGCTGGGGGTCGGCATCCTGATCTACATGCCCTATGTGCGCAGTATCCAGCGCCAGGGCGAGCAAAGTGCCCAGGTCTACCTGAAAACCTTCGACACCACCTTCCATGGCCTGGAGGAGCGGGGCCGGCTGTTCGAGCTGGATCCGATGGTGGCGTCCTACCAGCAGGCCGCCCAGCAGTCATTGCAGCTGGCCCGTATCCAGCAGTTGAGCGACTACGACTTCCACTTGGAGTATCAGCCCCAGGTGATCAAGGACAGCGGCTTGTGCAGCGGTTGCGAAGCGCTGATCCGCGCCCGTGACCTTGAGGGCAAGGTGCAGTCGCCCTGGGAACTGCTGCAGTGGCTGAGCCAGGCCAAGCTGATGCCCGAGGTGGATTTCTGGGTGGCGTCCCAGGCGGTGCGCCAGCACCTGGCGTGGCGCAAGGTCGGCTTCGAGCTGCCCATCACCATCAATATCTCCAGCGCCACCCTGGCCTCCCGAGAACATGGCCAGCGCCTGCTGGAGATTCTGGCCCGGGCCCAGGGCCAGGTGTCGGTGGAGATTACCGAGGATGCCCTGGTGGGCGATGCGCTGCTGACTCAGCAATGGATCGTCAAGCTCCATGCGCTAGGCGCCCGGGTCTATATCGATGACTTCGGCACCGGCTTTTCCGCCCTGAGCTACCTGCACCAGTTCCCGGTGGACGGGATCAAGATCGACCGCAGCTTTGTCCTCGCCCAGCGTGAGCCCAAGGGCGCCCAGGTGTTGAACGGCCTGCTGCGTTTTTGCGAAACCCTCAAGCTCAAAGTGGTGGTGGAAGGGGTGGAAACCCGCGAGCAGCTGGATTTCCTGCAATCGAGTGCCGAGCTGACCATCCAGGGCTGGTACTACAGCAAATCCCTGCCCGGGGAGCAGATCCCCGGTTTCGTCAGCCAGCGCGCGCGGGACGCCCAGGCACTGAAGGCCGATTGACCCCCGGAGCTCAAGCCCCGGCGCGCAAGGCCGGGTGCGCCGGGCGGCGCAGCGCCTGCCACGCCCGGGCCTGGGGCCAGTCGGCGGCGCTCAGCCACAGCCCCTGATATTCACGCAAAGGTTCGGCGGGCAGGCGCAACAGGTCCTCCAGTGCCCACTCCAGGCTGTGGCCCGGATCGGGATCGTCCGCCGCCTGCCAATCCCGCTCGAACAGCTGCAGCGCCAGGCCCCGGGCATCGAAGTGCTGGAACAGCGGGCGGTGGCGCAGCCAGTCGGGGGCGATGCGCAGGCTGCGTTCCTGGACATCGAGCAGCAGCAACTGCCAGGCGCGGTAGCCCTGCTGCGGGTCGCCGGCGCCGAGCCGGAGCCGGGTCAAGGCCAGGTAGCGGGCGTCGGTGGACCAGATCAGCGACGGGGCCAGATCGCCTACTGCACAGCCGGAGGCGGTGAGCAGGTGGCCGCCGAGCCGCGGGCTGGTTTCCCGCAGCCAGCTGTCGGCGTACTCGGTTTCGCTGCCAAACAGCCACGCGGCGTCGCGGCCATCGGGGGCAGGCTGGATAAAGTCACCCTCGGCGACCGCGGCCTGAGGCCGATCCACCAGGCGCCAGGGCGCCACGGGTTGCAATTGGTCATCGATCACCTGCCAGTCCTGGCGCTCATAACAGGGCTGCGAGGCCGGGCCTTCTGTGCAGAACGCCGCGGCGTGTTCAGGTGCGGGCGCCGGCCGGTTGAAGCGTTGCAGCGGGCTGCTGGCGTGGTCCGGGTCGAGGCGCCCGACCAGCACGGCCAGGCTCAGGCGGCCCTGGCGAAAGTCCAGCAGGCGCGCCGCCAGCAGTGCCGGGCTGTAGATCAGGCGCTGCTGTTGCAGGTCCGCCACCACCACCTGGGGGGCCAGCTCCAGGGTCTCGCTCCAGGGCAGCAGGGCCAGGTAGCGCTGGCAATCGGAAACCCGATGGTCCAGCAACCAGCATCCGGGCAGTTGCCAGGTGCCGATCTGGCATCGGTAGGCGCCCAGACCCCGGGGGTTGTCCGTCAGCCAGCTGAACAGCGCGCGCTGCTCGCCCAGCAGGGGCTGAGACTGGATCCGGCTTTCGCCCCGGGCCCCGCTGCCGTCCAGGGGCTGCAGCAACTGGGTGCGGGTCAGCGGCAGCGGCGCCACTTGCAGGCAGCCTTGCCGGTCGTGGCCGACGCCGGTTTCGCTGTCGCTGTGGGTACTGTGCAAGCGATAGCCGTAGCGCCCGTGGTCCGCCTCGGCCAGGTCCAGGTATGCGCTGTAGCCCAGCCAGTGGCGGTCCAGGCTGAGCAGCGGGCCAGGGTAGAAGGATGGTTCTGCATGGCTGGCGACCCAGGGTGCGGGCAATGCCCGCCAGCCCTTGTCGGCCTGCCACAGCCAGCAGCACGCGGCCTCAGGCTGCGCCTGCTCGTGGGCGATGCAGGCCAGGGCCTGGCCGTCGTCGCGCCAGATGCGGGGTGCGTCCGCCCGCAGCAGCAAGCCGCTGGGCTGGCCGTCGATGCTTATGCGATAGGGCGGCGTGCGCAGGGGGGCCAGGGGTTGCTCCAGGGCCCTGAGGCTGGCCGGCAGCGCCAGGCTGGCGTGCAACCGGTGGCTGCCGTGGGGTGCGCTTTCTTCGAAATCCTGGCGAGCCAGGGCCTCCAGCCACTGGCCCGGCTCCAGCCAGAGATCGGCTACCGCCACCAGTTCGACGCATTCGGCCTCCTGCAGCAGGCTGTTCAGGCTGGCCTGGTGCTGGCCATTGTCCACCAGCGGGCTGTGGCGGCCGCTGAGGGTGTCGGCGCTGAAGGCATCCAGCTCCCAGAACTGCTCCCGGTTGCAGCGGTACAGGCGGCGCTGTTCACGGTCGAGGATGGCCAGCCCCCAGTGTTGCCTGGAAGGCAGCGGCGCGGCGAAGTAGCGCCCGTCACTGGAAAACCTTGCCGAGGACCCCAGCCCTTGCAGCAGCACCCCATCGGGGAACAGGTAGTCGCAATAGGTGGGCCCGCCCATGGCGATCTCGCCGTGGTTGAACACCCGGATCGGCAGGCCCTCCGGGGTCTGTTGCGGTTCGTTGCCGCCCCAGGCGCTGATCGGTGTGGGGCTCGGCTGCACCAGCCCCAGGCGGCGTTCCAGGTGGCTGACCGCTGCCAGCCCGGCAAAGATGCTGGTGAAGGCGGCGGCGATATCCCAGTAGGCCGGCAGGGACCGTCCCAGGCTGAAGCCCAGGCCGAACGCGGCGCTGATCATCAGCCGCGCCAGGCCGCGGGCGGTTTTAGGCCAGCCCAGGCGCGCCGCCAGGGTCATCGCCGCTGCGCAGCCGAGCAACACCCCCAGGGCCGCCGGGGGCGGCAGCAGGGTGACGAAGAAGATTGGGATGAGCAGGGCGGCCAACTGCCAGAGCAACTCCAGCAACAGGCGTGACAGGCTCTTTTCGGATGCGGGGGAGGAAGCTTCGGGCATCGGCGACATCCTTGTATGGGAGCGAGCGAGCTCGCGATGGGCGTCAACGATAACGCGGGTGTACAGGAAGTGCGCGGCGTTTTCCGATGCATCGCGAGCAAGCTTGCTCCTGCAGAGAGGGGATTGGCTCAAGGGGAGCAATCTACTTTTGCCGGCGAAAAAGGGCAGCGGGGAAAAATGCAGTCATATTGACTGCATTGGCGGTCTTTATGACTTCTTCTTTATCTGGTCATAAAGACTCTTGAGGTGGCAGGGGCCCGGTTTCACGGGCTCTGCGCACTGGCATGAAACGTGAAGGGCCAGTCATGCCATTGTGTGTTCGAGGAGTTGTCGAAATGAGCCGTTACTTCGATTCGCCGCTGCATGTACTGCACCTGTCCAATGCGTTGCTGTGGTCGGGCAGCCTGTTGCTGGGCCTGGGGGTGTACGCCGCCTATGTCCATTCCGGCCATTTGCCTATCGCCACCCTGGTGCTGATGCACAGCCTGGTGATTATCGGGCCGACCCTGTTGAAGATCGGTTATGTCATGCGCCTGCTGGCCCAGCGGCGCATGGCCCAGTGCCAGGGGAGGGCTGCCTGTGTCTTTGCCTGAAGCCTGGCACCGCTGGACCGGCCAGCCCCTCTGGAGCCTGGGGTTCCGTCCGTTCTTCCTCGCCGGCGCCGGCTTTGCCTGCCTTGCCCTGTTGGGGTGGGGCCTGTGGCTGCACGGTGCGCTGGCGGGCCTGCAACCGGTGGCCGGGATGCTGGCCTGGCACCGTCACGAAATGCTCTTCGGCTTTGCCGTGGCGATCGTTGCCGGCTTCCTGCTGACGGCGGTGGCCAACTGGACCGGCCGCCCGGGCCTGAGCCGTACGCCGTTGCTGTTGCTGTGGCTGCTGTGGCTGGCGGGGCGCCTGGCCTGGTGGCTGCCGCTGCCGGGCGCGCTGTTCGTTGTGGTGCAACTGGCGTTCATGCCGTTGCTGGCGGCGGTGATCGGGCGCGAGCTGTGGTGCGCCGGCAAGCGCGAGAACTACCCCATGGTCCTGGTACTGGGGCTGTTGGCGCTGTTTCAGGGGCTGACCCTGTGGGGCCTGTTGGAACACCAGGACAGCTGGCAGCGGCGCGGCGAACTGGGCGCCTTGTGGCTGGTGGCGACCCTGATGACGGTGATCGGCGGCCGGGTGATTCCCTTCTTCATCCAGCGCGGGCTGCAACTGCCCCCCCAGGCGCCGACATCGCCCTGGCCGACCCGGGTGTTGCTGGTGGGCAGCCTGCTGGCCGCTTTGTCCATGGCCCTGGGCGGCGGTGACGCTCCCCGCGGGTGGCTGGCGCCGCTGTTCGCCCTGCTGGCGGGGCTGCAAGGCTGGCGCTTGTGGCGCTGGCACCGGCCGGGGGTGTGGCGGGTGCCGCTGCTCTGGTCGCTGTACCTGGCCTACGGGTGGCTGGCCCTGGCAACCCTGGGCATGGCCCTCTGGCACCTGGGCTGGTCGATACCCCAGAGCCTGGTGACCCATGCCCTGGCGGTGGGTGGCCTGGGCGGGCTGGTGCTGGGCATGGTGGCGCGGGTCAGCCTCGGCCACAGTGGCCGGCCCCTGCAGGCTTCGCGGGCCATGGCCGGTGGCTTTGCGCTGCTGTTCCTGGCGGCCCTGTGCCGGGTCCTGCTGGTGCCGTTCAGCAGCCTGGGGCTGGGCCTTTCAGCGCTGCTGGCAGGCCTGGCGTTTGCCGTGTTCGTGGCTGGCTACGGGAGGATTCTGTTGACCCCCCGGTTGTGAGGGCCACCTGCCCACTGGCTCCTGCCGCGCCGCTTTAGATGATAAGCCGTCGTTATTCTGGACTACGCTTGGAATCTTAGCCGCGAATGGAGTCAGCGATGTTGTATCCCAGCAAACCCAACAATGAGGCCTTGAGAATCCAGACCCTGCGGGAGCTGAATGTGCTCGACACCTCACCGGAGGAGCGTTTCGACCGCCTGACCCGGCTGGCCAAGCGTCTGTTCAACGTGCCCATTGCCCTGGTCAGCCTGGTGGATGCCGACCGGCAATGGTTCAAGTCCTGCGTGGGGCTCGACGTCAGCGAAACCTCGCGGGACATTTCCTTCTGTGGCCACGCGATCCTCGGCGACCAGATCCTCACCGTGCCCGACGCCGGCCTGGACGAACGCTTCCACGACAACCCGCTGGTGGTAGGGGCCCCGGGCATCCGCTTCTATGCCGGTTGCCCGCTGACGGTGACCAATGGCAGCAAGCTCGGCACTCTGTGCCTGATCGACATCAAGCCCCGCGACCTGGACGACGAGGATAGGGCACTGCTACGGGACCTGGCGCGCATGGCCGAGCAGGAACTGGCGGCAGTGCAGATGGCCAGCATGGACGAGCTGACCCTGCTGTCCAATCGCCGCGGCTTCGAGGCCCTGGCCCGGCATGCCCTGGGGGTGTGCAAGCGCCTGGAAAAACCGGCGACCCTGCTGTTCTTCGACCTCAACGACTTCAAGCAGATCAATGACACCTACGGCCATGCCGAAGGCGACGGCGCCCTGAAGACCTTCGCCGACGTGCTGCGCATCGCCTTTCGCGAGAGCGACGTGATCGGCCGCCTGGGGGGCGATGAATTCGTGGCCCTGCTGACCGCTGCCGACCATGTCGAGACTTCGGCGATCATGGCGCGCCTGCGGGAGATTCTCGACGAGCGCAATGCCACCTTGAAGCGGGGTTATGACATCCGCTTCAGCGTCGGCCAGATCGAATACGACGCCGGACGCCATCCCGACATCGAGGCGTTGCTGGCGGACGCCGACAAGGCCATGTACCTGCACAAGCAGGCGAGCAAGCGGGCTCGCTGAGGGTTGCTGCCGCCAAGCCCTGCCCGGTGACGCGGGGCAGGGAAGGGCGTCAGTGGCAGGGCGCTATTGGCCGCGCTCCATCAGCGGTGGGCTATAGCTTTCCTCGATGTCGACCCCGGCCGCCCTGGCCCGGCTTTCAACTTCTGAGCGACGTTGCAGCCGTTCTTTCAAATGCGCAGGGAACAGGGTTCTCCATTGGGCTCTTTGTGCCTCTGCAAAGTCGCGGGTCCAGAACGTGTCCAGGGACATCAGGTTCAGGCTTATCAGGTAGACAGCGCTTTGCAGGGGGGCGCTTTTCGAGTCGTAGCGCAGGGCTCGGACATGCGCAATGTAGTTGCCGTGATAGAGATACCAGTCATAGAACATGTTGTTGCCCAGCCACTGCTCAAGGCTCATCTCATGGTTGGCATCGAACAGCGGGTGGCTGAGTGGCTGGGTACCCAGGAGGCTTTCCTTCCAGTCCAGCTTGTGCAACTCGCCAGCGGCTATTCGGGGGTCGGAAGGGAAGTAGTATTTTTGCCATCCAGCGTTCTTCAACGTCCTGAGAAGGTTATAGACAAGCGCCTTGTTGGCCTTGTGAGTGCTGTTGTCCGGCAGCCCGCGAAGGTCGATGTTCAATGCCTGGATGGTGTTTGAGGTCTTGCCATCAACGGCAATCAGCAGCCCGGCCACCTGATCCAGTTCAAGCGTGCCCTCGGGCTGGGCCAGGCTCAGGTCAAGGAGTGCTCCCTGACGATCCGCCTCATACCAACATAGGTTGACCGCATCCAGGCAGTCGGCGGTAAAGCTCACCGGGCTCTTTTCCAGGAACTCGGCAACCGGTGTGCCCAAGGGGATGTGCAGGCGTGCGACGCTGCTCCGGGCTTTATTCGAGGCGGTATCTTGGGTGTTGTCGCAGCCGGCTAGAAACAGCACGAGCAACAGATAGCACAGCTTCATGTTTGGCCTTTCCAATGAGCAGGAAGGGGCAGGGTGGCGAGGGCGCAAGCCCCCTCGCCACCGCCGCAGATCACTCGTCGAGGTTACCCATGGCGGTGGTGTTGAAACCGCCGTCCACGTACATGATCTCGCCGCTGATACCCGAGGCCAGGTCCGAGCAGAGGAAGGCGCCGGCGTTGCCGACTTCTTCGATGGTGACGTTGCGCCGCAGCGGGGTTTGCGCCTCGTTGGCCGCCAGCATCTTGCGGAAGTTCTTGATCCCCGAGGCGGCCAGGGTGCGGATCGGGCCGGCGGAAACGGCGTTGACCCGGGTGCCCTCCGGGCCCAGGGAACCGGCCAGGTAGCGCACGCCGGCTTCCAGGGAGGCCTTGGCCATGCCCATCACGTTGTAGTTGGGCATGGTGCGTTCGGCGCCCAGGTAGGACAGGGTCAGCAGGCTGCCGTTGCGGCCCTTCATCATTTCCCGACCGGCCTTGGCCAGGGCCACGAAGCTGTAGGCGCTGATGTCGTGGGCAATGCGAAAGCCCTCGCGGGTGGTGGCATCGGTGAAGTCGCCTTCGAGCTGGTCGCCAGGGGCGAAGCCCACGGAGTGGACGATGCAGTCCAGGCCGTCCCATTTTTTACCCAGCGCGGTGAAGACCTGGGCGATCTGCTCGTCACTGGCCACATCGCAAGGGAAGCACAGCTCGGCGCTGGAGCCCCAGCCTGCGGCGAACTCCTCGACCCGGCCCTTGAGTTTTTCGTTCTGATAAGTGAAGGCCAGCTCGGCGCCTTCACGATGCATGGCGGCAGCGATGCCGGAGGCGATCGACAGCTTGCTGGCGACACCAACGATCAGGACACGCTTCCCAGCGAGAAAACCCATATGTTGCTACTCCTGTTTCAGGTTATTCGGCGCTTGCCGGAGCCAGGAAGGCGGCTTCCAGCAATTGCCGTGTGTAAGGGTGTTGCGGGGCGTCGAAGATGCCCCCGGCGTCCCCCTGTTCCACCACCTGGCCGTGCTTGATCACCATCAACTGGTGGCTCAGGGCCTTGACCACCGCCAGGTCGTGGCTGATGAACAGGTAGGTCAGGTTGTACTTGCTTTGCAGTGTGCGCAGCAGTTCCACCACCTGGCGCTGCACCGTGCGGTCCAGGGCCGAAGTCGGTTCGTCCAGCAGGATCAGCCGCGGCTTGAGCACCAGGGCCCGGGCGATGGCGATGCGCTGGCGTTGGCCGCCGGAAAACTCATGGGGGTAGCGGTGCCGGGTGTCCGGGTCCAGGCCGACTTCCTTGAGGGCTTCGATGATGGCCTGTTCCTGCTCCTGTTCACTGCCTATCTTGTGGATGCGCAGGCCCTCGCCGACGATCTGGCTCACGCTCATGCGCGGGCTGAGGCTGCCGAAGGGGTCCTGGAACACCACCTGCATTTCCCGCCGCAGCGGCCGAACCTGTTGCTGGGTCAGGCTGTCCAGTTGCTGGCCCTCGAAGCGAATGCCGCCCTGGCTGGCAATCAGGCGCAGGATCGCCAGGCCCAAGGTCGACTTGCCCGAGCCGCTTTCCCCAACGATGCCCAGGGTCTGGCCCTGGGGCAGGCTGAAGTGGATGCCGTCCACTGCCTTGACGTGATCCACGGTGCTGCGCAGCAGGCCTTTCTTGATCGGGAACCAGACCTTGAGGTTGTTAACCTCCAGCAGCGGCGGGCCAATCTCGTTGGCCGCCGGCAGGCCGCTGGGTTCTGCGGCCAGCAGTTCCCGGGTGTAGGGATGCTGCGGCGCGCGGAACAGATCTTCGCAGGATGCCTGTTCGACGATGCAGCCCTTCTGCATGACACAGACCCGGTGGGCAATGCGCCGCACCAGGTTCAGGTCGTGGCTGATCAGCAGCAGCGCCATGCCCAGGCGCGCCTGCAGTTCCTTGAGCAGCTCGAGGATCTTCAGCTGCACGGTGACATCCAGGGCTGTGGTGGGCTCGTCGGCGATCAGCAGTTCCGGCTCGTTGGCCAGGGCCATGGCGATCATCACCCGTTGCCGCTGGCCGCCAGACAGCTCGTGGGGCAGGGCCTTGAGACGCTTGTGCGGTTCGGGGATGCCCACCAGCTCCAGCAGTTCCAGGGTGCGCCGGGTGGCGACCTTGCCGGTCAGGCCCTTGTGGATGCCCAGCACTTCGTTGATCTGCTTCTCGATGCTGTGCAGCGGGTTCAGCGAGGTCATGGGCTCCTGGAAGATCATCGCGATGCGGTTGCCGCGGATATGGCGGATGGTCTTCTCTTTCAGGGTCAGCAGGTCGTGCCCGGCATACTGGATGGTGCCGCTGGGGTGGTGCGCCAGAGGGTAGGGCAGCAGCCGCAGGATGGAGTGGGCGGTGACCGATTTGCCCGAGCCGCTTTCGCCCACCAGGGCCAGGGTCTCGCCGCGCTTGATGTCGAAGCTGACGCCTTGCACCACCCGCTGGCGGTGCTCGCCGGTGACGAACTCCACCGCCAGGTCGCGGACTTCGATCAGGTTGTCCTGGGTCATGTCATTTCCTCGGGTCGAAGGCATCGCGGGCGGATTCGCCGATGAACACCAGCAGGCTGAGCATGATCGCCAGCACGGCGAAGGCGCTCATGCCCAGCCAGGGCGCCTGCAGGTTGGACTTGCCCTGGGCCACCAGCTCGCCGAGGGATGGCGCCCCCGGCGGCAGGCCGAAACCGAGGAAGTCCAGGGCGGTGAGGGTGCCGATGGCGCCGGTGAGGATAAAGGGCATGAAGGTCATGGTGGAGACCATGGCGTTGGGCAGGATGTGGCGGAACATGATGGCGCCGTTCTGCATGCCCAGGGCCCGGGCCGCGCGCACGTACTCCAGGTTGCGCCCGCGCAGGAACTCGGCCCGCACCACGTCCACCAGGCTCATCCAGGAGAACAGCAGCATGATCCCCAGCAGCCACCAGAAATTGGGCTGCACGAAGCTGGCGAGGATGATCAGCAGGTAGAGCACCGGCAGGCCGGACCAGATCTCCAGGAAGCGCTGGCCCACCAGGTCCACCCAGCCGCCGTAGAAGCCCTGCAGGGCGCCGGCGATGACGCCGATGATGGAGCTGAGAATGGTCAGGGTCAGGGCGAACAGCACCGACACCCGGAACCCGTAGATGACCCGGGCCAGCACGTCGCGGCCCTGGTCGTCGGTGCCCAGCAGGTTGTCCGCCGAAGGCGGCGCCGGGGCCGGCACCCGCAGGTCGTAGTTGATGCTCTGGTAGCTGAAGGGGATCGGTGCCCAGAGTACCCAGGCATCCTTCTGCGCCAGCAGTTCGCGGATGTAGGGGCTCTTGTAGTTGGCTTCCAGGGGGAATTCGCCGCCGAAGGTGGTTTCCGGGTAGCGCTTGAGGGCCGGGAAGTACCAGCCGCCTTCGTAGTGCACCACCAGCGGCTTGTCGTTGGCGATCAGCTCGGCGCCCAGGCTGAGGACGAACAGCACCAGGAACAGCCACAGCGACCACCAGCCGCGCTTGTTGGCCTTGAAGCGCTCGAAGCGCCGGCGATTGAGGGGGGACAGGTTCATCTCAATGCTCCCGGCTGTCGAAGTCGATGCGAGGGTCGACCAGGGTGTAGGTCAGGTCGCCGATCAGTTTCACCACCAGCCCCAGCAGGGTGAAGATGAACAGGGTGCCGAACACCACCGGGTAGTCGCGGTTGATCGCTGCCTCGAAGCTCATCAGGCCCAGGCCGTCGAGGGAGAAGATCACCTCCACCAGCAGGGAGCCGGTGAAGAAGATGCCGATGAAGGCCGAGGGGAAGCCGGCGATCACCAGCAGCATGGCGTTGCGGAACACATGGCCGTAGAGCACCCGGCGCTGGGTCAGGCCCTTGGCCTTGGCGGTGACCACGTACTGCTTGTTGATCTCGTCGAGGAAGCTGTTCTTGGTCAGCAGGGTCATGGTGGCGAAGTGGCCGATCACCAGGGCGGTGACCGGCAGCGCCAGGTGCCAGAAGTAGTCGAGGATCTTGCCGCCCCAGCTCAGCTGGTCGAAGTCGTTGGAGGTCAGGCCGCGCAGGGGGAACCAGTTGAAATAGCTGCCGCCTGCGAACACCACGATCAGCAGGATGGCGAACAGGAAGGCCGGGATCGCGTAGCCGACGATGATCGCCGAGCTGGTCCAGACATCGAAGTGGCTGCCGTGGCGGGTGGCCTTGGCGATCCCCAGGGGGATCGACACCAGGTACATGATCAGGGTGCTCCACAACCCGAGGGAGATGGACACCGGCATCTTCTCCTTGATCAGGTCCACCACCTTGGCGTCACGGAAGAAGCTGTTGCCGAAATCCAGGGTGGCGTAGTTCTTGATCATGATCCACAGGCGTTCCGGCGCCGACTTGTCGAAGCCGTACATGTGCTCGATTTCCTTGATCAGCGCCGGGTCCAGGCCCTGGGCGCCGCGGTAGCTGGAACCGGCCACCGAGACTTCGGCGCCGCCGCCGGCGATGCGGCTGGTGGCGCCGTCGAAGCCTTCGAGCTTGGCGATCATCTGCTCCACCGGGCCGCCGGGTGCGGCCTGGATGATCACGAAGTTGATCAGCAGGATGCCCAGGAGCGTGGGGATGATCAGCAGCAGGCGGCGAAAGATATAGGCCAGCATGGTCAGTACACCGCTTCGGCCGGGGCCGCCTGGTTGTCCGGGGTCGGTTCAACGGCCGGCTTGGCGCCGGGCTTGATCCACCAGGTGTTGACGCCGATGTCGTACTTGGGCGCGACCTTGGGGTGGCCGATATGGTCCCAGTAGGCCACGCGCCAGGTCTTGATGTGCCAGTTGGGAATCACGTAGTAGCCCCATTGCAGGACCCGGTCCAGGGCCTTGGCGTGGGCCACCAGGCTGGCGCGGGAATCGGCGTTGATCAGGTTTTCCACCAGGCTGTCGATGGCCGGGTCCTTGAGGCCGATGTAGTTGCGGCTGCCGGGCTTGTCGGCACTGGAGGACATCCAGAACTCGCGTTGCTCGTTACCCGGGGAGTTGGACTGGGGGAAGCTGCCGACGATCATGTCGAAGTCCCGCGAGCGCACCCGGGTGATGTACTGGGACACGTCGACCCGGCGGATCACCAGGTCGATGCCCAGGTCGCTGAGGTTGCGCTTGAACGGCAGCAGCACGCGCTCGAACTCGGTCTGGGCCAGCAGGAACTCGATCACCACCGGCTTGCCCTGGGCGTCGACCATCTTGTCGTCGACGATGCGCCAGCCGGCTTCCTGCAACAGCTGGTAGGCCTGGCGCTGCTGGGCGCGGATCATCCCGCTGCCGTCGCACACCGAAGGGGAGAAGGCCTGGTCGAATACCTGCGGGGGGATCTTGCCCCGCAGCGGTTCGAGGATGGCCAGTTCCTCGGGCCCCGGCAGGCCGGTGGCGGCCATTTCCGAGTTCTCGAAGTAGCTGCGGGTGCGGGTGTAGGCACCGTTGAACAGCTGCTTGTTGCTCCACTCGAAGTCCAGCAGCAGGCTCAGCGCGTGACGCACCCGCACGTCCTGGAACATCGGCCGGCGGGTGTTGAAGACAAAACCCTGCATGCCGGTGGGGTTGCCGTTGGCGATCTGCTCCTTGATCAGGCGGCCCTGGGCCACGGCCGGAATGTTGTAGGCGTTGGCCCAGTTCTTCGCGCTCATTTCCAGCCAGTAGTCGAACTGGCCGGCCTTGAGCGCTTCCAGGGCCACGGTGTTGTCGCGGTAGTAGTCGCTGGTGATCACGTCGAAATTGTAGAAGCCGCGGTTGACCGGCAGGTCCTTGGCCCAATAGTCCTTGACCCGCTCGTAGCGGATCGAGCGCCCGGCCTTGACCTCGGTGACCTTGTAAGGGCCGCTGCCCAGGGGAATCTCCAGGTTGCTCTTGGCAAAGTCGCGGCTTTGCCACCAGTGCTTGGGCAGGATCGTCAGCTGGCCGAGGATCAGCGGCAGCTCGCGGTTGTTGGTGTGCTTGAACTTGAACAGCACCCGCTGCGGGTCTTCGGCGATCACCTGGTCGACGTCAGCGTAGTAGCCGCGGTACAGCGGCGAGCCGGCGCTCATCAGGGTCTGGAAGCTGAACACCACGTCTTCGGCGTGGATCGGCTGGCCGTCGTTGAAGCGCGCCTCGGGGCGCAGATAGAAGCGCACCCAGCTGTTGTCCGGGGCCTTCTCGATCTTGCTGGCCACCAGGCCGTACTCGGTGAACGGCTCATCCAGGCTCTGGGCCATCAGGGTGTCGTAGACCAGGCCGATGTTCAGCTCCGGCACGCCCTTGCTGATGAATGGGTTGAGGCTGTCGAAGCTGCCGAAGCCGGCCATGCGGAAGGTGCCGCCCTTGGGCGCGTCGGGATTGACGAAGTCGAAGTGCTGGAAGTTCGCCGGGTATTTCGGCGCTTCGTTGTACAGGGTCACGGCGTGTTGCGGCGCAGCCTGGGCATAGCAGGCGATGGCGCTGAACAACAGGCCGCTGGTGCGCAGGAGCAGGGCACGCAGGGGCATCATTGGGCGTTCTCCATGGACTTCAGCCACCAGGCGCCGAGGCCCAGGGTATAGGGCGGCGTGGTGACGAAGGCGAACCGGTTACGGTAGGCCAGGCGGTGATAGTTGAGGTACCAGTTGGGAATCATGTAGTGCTGCCACAGCAGCACCCGGTCCAGGGCCCTGCCCGCGGCCAGTTGGTCGTCGCGGGTCTGGGCGGCCAGCAGCTGTTCCAGCAGGTGATCGACCACCGGGTTGTTGATGCCTGCGTAGTTCTTGCTGCCCTTGACCGAGACCTGGCTGGAGTGGAAGTACTGCCATTGCTCCAGGCCCGGGCTCAGGGTCTGGTTGAGGGTCATGAGGATCATGTCGTAGTCGAACTGGTCCAGGCGCTGCTTGTATTGCGCCCGGTCCACGGTGCGCAGGCGGGCGTCGATGCCGATGCTCGCGAGGTTCTCCACGTAGGGCTGGAGAATCCGTTCCAGGTTGGGATTGACCAGCATCAGCTCGAAGCGCAGCGGCTGCCCGGCACTGTTCTGCAGGCGCTGGCCATTGAGCTTCCAGCCCGCCTCGCCGAGCAGCCCCAGGGCCTTGCGCAGGGTGTCCCGCGGGATGCCGCGGCCGTCGGTGCGCGGCAGGCTGAAGGCCTGGCTGAACAGGCTGGCGGGCAGTTGCTCGCGGTAGGGCGAGAGCAGCAGCCATTCATGGCCCTGCGGTACCCCGGTGGCGGAGAACTCGCTGTTGGGGTAGTAGCTCAGGGCGCGCTGGTAGGCGCCGCTGAACAGGGTGCGGTTGGTCCACTCGAAGTCGAACATCATGCCCAGCGCCTCGCGCACCCGCACGTCGGCGAAAGTGGCGCGGCGGGTGTTCATGAACAGGCCCTGGGTCTGGGTCGGGATCTGGTGCGCCACCTGGGCCTTGATCACCTCACCGCGGTTGACCGCCGGGAAGTTGTAGCCGTTGGCCCAGTTCTTGGCCTGGTGCTCGATATAGATGTCGAACTCGCCGGCCTTGAAGGCTTCGAAGGCCACGTCGCTGTCGCGGTAGAACTCCACTTCGACCCGGTCGAAGTTGTTGAAACCGCGGTTGACTGGCAGGTCCTTGCCCCAGTAGTCCTTGACCCGTTCGATCACCAGCTGGCGCCCGGGCTGTACCTGGGTGATGCGGTACGGGCCGCTGCCCAGGGGCGGGGTGAAGGTGGTGGCCTTGAAGTCGCGATCCTTCCAGTAATGCTGGGGCAGCACCGGCAGTTCGCCCAGGCGCAGGATCAGCAAGGGGTTGCCGGCACGCTTGAACACGAAGCGGATGCGCTGCGGGCCGAGGATATCCACCCGCTGCACTTCCTGCAGGTTGGTGCGGTATTGCGGGTGGCCTTCCTTGAGCAACAGGCGATAGGAGAACGCCACATCGTAGGCGGTGATCGGCTTGCCATCGTGAAAGCGCGCTTCGGGGCGCAGGTTGAAGACCACCCAACTGCGGTCCTCGGCGTATTCCACCGAGCGGGCGATCAGGCCGTAGCTGGAAGTCGGCTCATCACCGGACGGCGCATACAGGCCGGTGCCCACCATCAAGGGTTCGTTGAGCTCGTTGACCCCGTATTGCAGGAAATTCGGCGTGGCGACCGGGCTGGTGCCCTTGAAGGTGTAGGGATTGAGGGTGTCGAAGGTGCCAAAGGCCATGACTCGCAAGGTGCCGCCTTTGGGCGCAGCGGGGTTGACCCAATCGAAATGGGTGAACTTTGCCGGGTATTTGAGCGTGCCAAACTGCGCGTAACCGTGACTTTCGGTGATCGTCGCGCTTGCGGGAAAGCTCAAGGCCAGGCTGATGAAGAGCAGGAGCAGGGGACGCATCGAGACAGAGATCCGATCCAGGCGGCTTGGGCTTTGTGCTCCGTACAGTAACAGCTTGTATCAGCAGGAAAAAGCTCGCTGGCGCGCGCTTCGTGCAATTGAAATTTCCTGTAGGAGCCGGCTTGCCGGCGAAGGCTGTTCGCCGGCAAGCCGGCTCCTACAGGGGAGATTTCAGTGCGGCAGGTACACCGTCAGCATCTGGCCGGGCTTGAGGGCCTGGGCCGCGCGGGGGTTCCAGCGCTTGAGGTGCTGCATCTCGACATTGAAGCGCTTGGCCACCATGTACAGCGAGTCGCCCTGCTTGACCTTGTACTGAGTCGACTTCTTCTTGTTGCTGGCCAGGCTGGTTTTCTTGCTGGCCACCTTGCGGGTGTCCTGCATCACCAGCGTCTGGCCGACCTTGAGGTTCTTGCCGCTGAGCTTGTTCCAGCGCTGCAGGTCCTGGACGTTGACCTTGTTGGCCTTGGCAATGAGGGTCAGGTTGTCGCCATTCTTGACCCGGTAGATGCGCTTGGCCCGCAGCGAATCACGCCCTTCGTCGCGGTCGAAGACCGGTTTGAGGGAGCGCTTGCTGATCAGTTCTTCGGGTTTCATGGTGGACAGGCTGGTGGTCAGCAACTGTGCCTTGGAAGTTGGCACCAGCAGGTGCTGGGGGCCGTCGATGGTGGTGCGCTGCTTGAACGCCGGGTTGAGCTGGAACAGCTCGTCCTCGTCGATGTTGGCCACCGCCGCGACCTTGGACAGGTCCATGCGCTGGTTGATCTCCACCACCTGGAAGTAGGGTTCGTTGGCGATCGGGTTGAGGTTCACGCCGTAGGCCTGTGGGGCCAGCACCACCTGGGACAGGGCCAGCAGCTTGGGCACATAGGCCTGAGTCTCGGCCGGCAGCGGCAGGTTCCAGTAGTCGGTGGGCAGGCCGAGCTTTTCATTACGCTCGATGGCCCGGCTCACCGTGCCTTCACCGGCGTTGTAGGCGGCCAGTGCCAGCAGCCAGTCGCCGTTGAACATGTCGTGCAGGCGGCTCAGGTAGTCCATGGCCGCGGTGGTGGACGCGGTGATGTCGCGGCGGCCATCGTAGAAGCGGGTCTGGCGCAGGTTGAAGTAGCGCCCGGTGGCCGGGACGAACTGCCACAGCCCCACCGCATCGGCCCGGGAATAGGCCAGGGGGTTGTAGGCGCTTTCGATGACCGGCAGCAAGGCCAGTTCCAGCGGCATGTTGCGCTCTTCGAGACGCTCGACGATGTAGTGGATATAAAGGCTGCCGCGCTCGCCGGCATTTTCCAGGAAGGAAGGGTTGCTGGCGAACCACAGGCGCTGCTGTTCAATACGCGGGTTGACGCCCAGGCCTTCTTGCAATTGGAACCCCTGGCGCATGCGTTCCCAGACGTCCTGGGGGACTTGCGGGCTGGGCTGGTTGCTCAGCCAGATGGGTTTCTGCTTGATGCGGGCGTTGAAATTCTGTGTGTGTGTCGCGTCGCTCTGCGGGGCATGGCCGGTGCTTTGGCAGCCCGCAAGAGTCGCTGACACAGCTACCGCGATGGCCTGGGCCAAGCGCGTCAATGCGTCTGAACTGATGGAATAACGAATAGATGACGACATTGGCTGGAAGTAAGTTCCGGGCAAAAATGTCGGGCGATTCTAGAAAGCACCCGGGGTGCGGTCAACCATTCAGAATTTTTGTACCAATCGATAGCCTGCTTAGAACTTATCTTTCCAAGCCCTCAGAGCCGCAAAGACCGCACTCTGCGACTGGTTATCCTGGCCATTCCGTTCGTCCGCTTTTTGTTTAACGGATGTTTCACCGGTACGCAGGAACGGGTTGGTCAATTTCTCCAGGGCCAGGGTCGAGGGCAGGGTCATGCGCCCTTGCTCACGCATCTGCGTGACCTTCGCCAGGCGTTCGGCGATGTCCTGGTTGGCCGGTTCCACCGCCTGGGCGAAGCGCAGGTTGCTCAGGGTGTATTCGTGGGTGCAGTAGATCAGGGTGTCGTCCGGCAGCGCGGCGAGGCGGCCGAGGGAGTGATGCATCTGCTCCGGAGTGCCCTCGAACAGCCGGCCACAACCGGCCGCGAACAGGGTATCGCCACAGAACAGCAGGCCATGGTGGTAGTAGGCGATATGCCCCAGGGTGTGGCCGGGCACGGCGAACACCTCGAACTCCCAGCCGAGGATGCTAACCCGCTGGTTGTCTTCGAGGCCGATGTCGCGGGCCGGGATCTTTTCCCGGGCCGGGCCATAGACCGTGGCCGCGCTGTGCTGCTTGAGGCGTTCGACGCCGCCGACGTGATCGTGGTGATGGTGGGTGATCAGGATGTCGCTGAGCACCCAGCCCGGGTGCTGTTCCAGCCAGGCCAGTACCGGCGCTGCATCCCCCGGATCGACGACTGCGCAGCGCTGGCTGCGATGATCTTGTAACAACCAGATGTAGTTATCGGTGAAGGCGGGCAGGGCACTGATCTGTATCATCTTCGGATTCGCCAAGCGGAAAACAATGGCGCATCTTAGAGCTTCTTGGCGTGTTGGAGAATGCAATGACCGATAAAGCCTTCGCTCAGGCAGATCCCGACTGGCTGGCCCTGATCAGTGCGGCCCGGGAGTGGCTGTCCGGCCCCCTGGGGCAATTTCTGCTGGATGAAGAGCGGCGCATGCTCGAAGAGGAACTGGGACGTTTCTTCGGTGGCTACCTGGTGCACTACGGGCCCTCGGCGCAAACCCCGCCGGCGGCGCCCCAGGTGCAACGCAACGTGCGTCTCGGCGCGCCCTTGCCCGGGGTGGAGATCGTCTGCGAGGAGCAGGCCTGGCCCCTGAGCGAGCACGCCGCCGATGTGGTGGTGCTGCAGCACGGCCTGGATTTCTGCCTGTCGCCCCATGGCCTGCTGCGCGAGGCGGCCAGCAGCGTGCGCCCTGGGGGGCATCTGCTGATTGTCGGCATCAACCCCTGGAGCACCTGGGGCCTGCGCCATGTGTTCGCCCATGATGCGTTGCGCCTGGCCCGCTGCATCTCCCCGTCGCGGGTCGGCGACTGGCTCAACCTGCTGGGCTTCGCGCTGGAGAAACGCCGCTTCGGGTGCTATCGTCCGCCGCTTGCTTCAACGGCATGGCAGGCGCGGCTGGCCGGCTGGGAGCGCAGGGCCGGGCACTGGCAGCTGTCCGGCGGCGGCTTCTACCTGTTGGTGGCGCGCAAGATCGCCGTGGGCCTGCGCCCGGTGCGCCAGGTGCGGCGCGAGCCGATGGGCAAGCTGGTACCGCTGCCCATGGCCAAGGTCAACCGCCGCAACGCCGAGCCTTGATGAACTGTTGAAACCCTCTTTTTATACACTCCCGGCCGGCGTAGCCCGGCCCTGGGCCCGGTCGATCGCGGTCGGCGGGCCAATGGCAATTTTCTGATGGAAGGCGTGGATGAGCGATAGCGTAGAAATCTTTACCGACGGTGCCTGCAAGGGCAATCCCGGCCCCGGTGGCTGGGGCGCGCTGCTGGTGTGCAAGGGCGTCGAAAAGGAGCTCTGGGGCGGCGAAGCCAACACCACCAACAACCGTATGGAGCTGATGGCGGCGATCCGCGGCCTGGAAGAGCTCAAGCGCCAGTGCGATGTGCAACTGGTCACCGACTCGCAGTATGTGATGAAGGGCATCAACGAGTGGATGGCCAACTGGAAGAAGCGCGGCTGGAAGACCGCCGCCAAGGAGCCGGTGAAGAATGCCGACCTGTGGCAGCAGCTCGACGAACAGGTCAACCGCCACAACGTCACCTGGAAATGGGTGCGCGGCCACACCGGCCATCACGGCAACGAGCGGGCCGACCAGTTGGCCAACCGCGGTGTCGACGAGGTCCGCGGCTACAAGCAGCCCTGATGCCCTGAGTGGCCAATCAGCGACAAGGCAGCGGCCGTTCGAGCCGCTGCTTCATTTCCCCCGTCGCACGGGGCGAATCCACCAGCACCGCATCCATCTTCAGGCAAGTGGCCGCCTGGTAGTCCTCGGCCGTATTGATGCCGATCGCCAGCATCCGCACCTTGCCCCGTGACTGAAAGCAATCCACCGCAGCGGGCGTCCACAGCCGGGCATCGACCTGGGAGCGCGCCTCGCCCAGGGTAAAGGTCTCGACCAGTTGCACCGGGCGCCGGTACTCGAAAGCCACCCAACTGCCGGGTGCAGGTGGTGCGTTGCAGTGGTGGGCGAGGGCGACGCTGGCCAGCCGGTCCCGGGTACTGTCCCTGGATTCGAACAGCCGGGCCTGGGGATAGGGCGCGAAAGCCTGCTGGTAGCCGGCATCGGTGGAGTAGATCAGCACCCGGTTCCAGGCGTGCAGCTGTTCCAGCAAGCGGGCGACGGCCTGGGCCTGGGGGGCAGCCGGCAGGGCCTTCATGTCGAGAATCACCGGCACCGACTCAGGGATCGCCATCATCGCCTGACGCAACGACGGCAGGCTTACCGGCTGGGCGCGATAGGGAAAGCTCACCTGGCCATCGGCTGCTGTCTGCTTGAAATTCCACCCGGCATTGAGTGCCTGCAACTGCGCCAGGGTGTGCTGGTTGACTGCGCCTGTGGCCTGGGTATTGGCGCTCAGGTCGGCCGGTCGGTACAGCACCGGTACGCCATCGCGGCTGAGTTGCACCGTCAGCCAGAGCATGTCGACGTTATTGCGCAGGGCGTTGTCGATGGCCAGCAGGGTGTTCTCGGGAAAGTCCGCGGCGCCGCCGCGATGGGCAACGATCAGCGGCCGTTGTCGGCTGTCGCTGTCGGTGTGCGCAAGGGAAGAGCAGCCACTGATGCAGGCCAAGGCCAGCAGCAGTGGGAGCATCTGTCGAGTCTTGAGCATGGGAGGGCGGTTCCTGTGGGGTGAGTGCAACGCCGGGTATCAGCACCCGCGCGCCTGGGTGAGGCCGCACGGTAACGCAATAGCCTTGTTCGCATAAAGAAACGGCTGGGGCGCGCGATGAATTAGCTGCGGATGCGCCTGGGGGCTTAGAGCGCAAGCATGGCGCTGGCCAGTTGCAGGTCGCTACAGGGCGGGGCGCCGAGCACCTGGCGAATGTGCATCAGGGCGGCTTCCAACCGGGCGCCACGGATCTCGCCGGCGGTGGCCACGAAGGCCGCGGCATCGCTCTGGGCGGCGAGCACAAGTTTGTCGTCCTTGAATGAGCTGCTGGCTTTGGAGCTGCCCTCGGTTGAGCTCAGGGTCAGGCTCATGCTGATGTCGGTGCTGATCACCAGGGCGCTGGCCTGGACGAGGTCGGCGCACAGGCAGGCGCAGAGCGCGCAGGCCAGTCGGGTTTTGCTGGGGGGCATGGCAGGGCTGGGTCCGGCGGAAAATATCGTCGGGCACCCTAGCGCTTTGCGTTGCAGCGAACTGCAGCAGCTTTGCTAAGGATTGTTAAAAACTGCGCAGGCTGGGGGCTGATGAATCCGCCATGGGTGTCCTGCCGCCAGAGCGTGCTAAAATCCCGCGCTTTGAAACACTTCCACCGTTGAGAACTGACCCCTGATGGCCAACAGATCTGTTGTACTCGATACCGAAACCACCGGCATGCCGGTGACCGACGGCCACCGGATCATTGAAATCGGTTGCGTCGAGTTGATCGGTCGGCGCCTGACCGGCCGGCACTTCCACGTTTACCTGCAACCGGATCGCGAGAGCGATGAGGGCGCCATCGGCGTCCACGGCATCACCAACGAATTCCTGGTGGGCAAGCCGCGTTTCGCCGAAGTCGCCGACGAGTTCTTCGACTTCATCCAGGGCGCGCAGCTGATCATCCACAACGCGGCGTTCGACGTTGGCTTCATCAACAACGAATTCGCCTTGATGGGCCAGCACGAACGGGCCGACATCACCCAGCACTGCACCATCCTCGACACCCTGATGATGGCCCGCGAGCGGCACCCGGGGCAGCGCAACAGCCTCGACGCCCTGTGCAAACGCTACGGCGTCGACAACTCCGGCCGTGAACTGCACGGCGCCTTGCTCGACTCGGAGATCCTGGCCGACGTCTACCTGACCATGACCGGTGGCCAGACCAGCCTGTCCCTGGCGGGTAATGCCTCGGACGGCAACGGCTCTGGCGAGGGGGCCGGCCAGGCTTCGGAAATCCGCCGCTTGCCGGCCGATCGCCCGCGCGGGCGGATCATCCAGGCCAGCGAGGCCGAACTGGCCGAGCATCAGGGGCGCCTGGAAATCATCGCCAAGTCCGCCGGCGCCCCGGCCCTCTGGACCCAGTTGCTCGAAACCCAGCAGTAAGCCTTTGCTGTGGCCGCTGCCGCAGGCGGCTAACGGCGCCGTAGGAGGCGCCGCGATATTGAGGGCCTTGCCTGGCGGGAGATCGCCAGGCTCAGCAGCGGCTACAGGCGTGGTTGGGGCGTGGCTCGGAATGGACCGGCAATTGTTCCAGAGCGACGTTTTGTTACACCCAGCCCATGCCTGGGGTGACACGAAGCGTGCGCAGCTTCTACCCTGAGTTGATTGGCGGGGCCTGCCCGCCGTTTCAGGACACTGAGCCCCATGTATAAAGACCTGCAGTTTCCGATCCTGATCGTGCATCGCGACATCAAGGCCGATACGGTCGCGGGGGACCGGGTCAGGGGGATCGCCCGGGAACTGGAAAAGGACGGGTTCAGCATCTTTTCCGCGGTGGACTATGCCGAAGGGCGGCTGGTGGCTTCGACCCATCACGGCCTGGCCTGCATGTTGATCGCCGCCGAAGGGGCCGGGGAAAACAAGCACCTGTTGCAGAACATGGTGGAACTGATCCGCCTGGCGCGGGTACGTGCGCCGCTGCTGCCGATCTTTGCCCTGGGCGAGCAGGTGACCCTGGAAAACGCCCCCGCCGACGCCATGAGCGAACTCAACCAGCTGCGGGGCATTCTCTACCTGTTCGAGGACACGGTGCCGTTCCTGGCCCGGCAAGTGGCCCGGGCCGCGCGGGGCTACCTGGATGGCTTGCTGCCACCGTTCTTCAAGGCCCTGGTACAGCACACCGCCGACTCCAACTATTCCTGGCACACCCCGGGGCACGGCGGTGGCGTGGCCTATCGCAAGAGCCCGGTGGGGCAGGCGTTTCACCAGTTCTTTGGCGAGAACACCTTGCGTTCGGACCTGTCGGTGTCGGTCCCGGAGCTGGGGTCGCTGCTGGATCACACCGGCCCGCTGGCGGAAGCCGAGGCCCGTGCCGCGCGCAACTTTGGCGCCGATCACACCTTTTTCGTGATCAATGGCACCTCCACCGCCAACAAGATCGTCTGGCATTCCATGGTCGGTCGCGATGACCTGGTGCTGGTGGACCGCAACTGCCACAAGTCGGTGCTGCACTCGATCATCATGACCGGGGCCATTCCCCTGTACCTGTGCCCGGAGCGCAACGAACTGGGGATCATCGGGCCGATTCCCCTGAGCGAGTTCAGCGCCGAGTCGATCCAGGCCAAGATCGATGCCAGCCCGCTGACCCGCGGCCGGCCGCCCAGGGTCAAGCTGGCGGTGGTCACCAACTCCACTTATGACGGCCTGTGCTACAACGCCGAGCTGATCAAGCAGAGCCTGGGCAACAGTGTCGAGGTGCTGCACTTCGACGAAGCCTGGTACGCCTATGCGGCCTTTCATGAGTTCTTCGCCGGGCGTTACGGCATGGGCACGTCCCGCAGCGCCGACAGCCCGCTGGTGTTCACCACCCATTCCACCCACAAGCTGCTGGCGGCCTTCAGCCAGGCCTCGATGATTCACGTGCAGGATGGCGGCGCCCGGCAACTGGACCGCGACCGCTTCAACGAAGCCTTCATGATGCATATCTCCACCTCGCCGCAGTACAGCATCATCGCCTCACTGGACGTGGCTTCGGCGATGATGGAAGGGCCGGCGGGGCGCTCGCTGCTGCAGGAAATGTTCGATGAGGCCCTGAGCTTTCGCCGGGCCCTGGCCAACCTGCGGCAGAACATCGCCGCCGATGACTGGTGGTTCTCGGTGTGGCAACCGGAGCGGGTCGAGGGCATCGACCAGGTGCGCACCGAGGACTGGCTGCTGGAACCTGAAGGCGAGTGGCACGGCTTTGCCGGGGTCACCGATGACTATGTGCTGCTGGACCCGATCAAGGTGACCCTGGTCATGCCCGGCCTGACCGCGGGCGGCGCCCTGAGCGAGCACGGGATCCCGGCGGCGGTGGTCAGCAAGTTTCTCTGGGAGCGCGGGCTGGTGGTGGAAAAGACCGGGCTCTATTCGTTCCTGGTGCTGTTCTCCATGGGCATCACCAAGGGCAAGTGGAGCACGCTGCTCACCGAACTGCTGGAGTTCAAGCGCAGCTACGACGCCAATGTCAGCCTGGCCAGCTGCCTGCCCAGCGTGGCCGGGCAGGACCCGCAGCGCTACCAGGGCATGGGCCTGCAGGACCTGTGCGACCAGTTGCACGCCTGCTACCGCAGCAACGCCACGGCCAAGCACCTCAAGCGCATGTACACGGTGCTGCCGGAGGTGGCCATGAAGCCTGCCGATGCCTATGACCATCTGGTGCGGGGCGAGGTCGAGGCGGTTTCCATCGATCAGTTGCAGGGGCGTATCGCTGCGGTGATGCTGGTGCCCTATCCGCCGGGCATTCCGCTGATCATGCCGGGCGAGCGTTTCACCGATTCCACCCGTTCGATCATCGATTACCTGGCCTTTGCCCGGGCCTTTGACAGCAGCTTCCCGGGGTTTGTCGCCGATGTGCACGGGCTGCAGCATGACGATCTGGGCGACGGGCGCCAGTACACCGTCGATTGCATCAAGGCATGAGGAGTTTCCCGGCCATGCAACCTGTTGTGAATCCCCGTTATCCGGGCCTGGCGGTGCGAGTCGCCGATGAGGGCTTTGCCGCTTATATCTGGGGCAGCGACTTCAGCTTCGAGGTCAGCGCCTATGCCGTGGCCGAACGCGAAGTGCCGGTGGCGGACTGGGCCCTGCGACGGATCGTGCCCTATCGCAAATGCTATGGCATCGACCCGGAGGAGTTCAGCAGCTACCGCAATGCCGCGGACAGCGAGATCTTCATGGCCTATCTGGACGACCAGCCGGTGGGCCATGTGGTGGTCAGCACCAACTGGAACGGTTACGCCCATATCGATGAGCTGGCGGTGCATGCGCCTGCGCGGCGCCACGGGGTAGCCAGGGCGCTGCTGGATGTGGCGCAGTTCTGGAGCCGCAGGAAAAAACTGCCGGGGATGATGCTGGAAACCCAGAACAACAACCTGGGGGCCTGCCGTCTCTACGAGCAATGCGGCTATGTGGTAGGGGGCGTGGACCACCTGCGTTACCGCGGTATCGACCCGCACACCGCCGAGGTGGCGATCTTCTGGTACCGGCTGTTCGCCAATGAGCTGGAGGGGCCGGCGCTTTAACCTGCCAGAAGGGCCTCGGCCTGTTCCGTGAGCAGCTCCAGCAGGGCAGTGGTCAGTGGCGAGCTGTCGCTGCCGTGGCGCCGCAAGGCGTACAGCGTGACGCTGATGGGGGGCGACAGCGGGCACACATCGAGCCCGGCGCTGCGGGCGCCGACGGCGGTGAAGGGGTCGACGATGGCCAGACCTTCGCCGGCTTCCACCAGGCTGCGCATCATTTGATAGGTCTGCACCCGGGTCTGGATCACCGGGCTGGGGCGCAGGTTCTGCAGTTTGCTGGCAAGCATCACGCTCAGCGGGTCCTGGCCCTCCAGGCCGACCATGGCCTGGCCGGCCAGATCCTGCAGGGCGACGTATTTCTGCTTGGGTTGCAGCCAGCCGTGGGGCGCCAGGAGAAACAGCTTGCCCTGGGCCAGGGCCTGGCTGTGGATGTCCGGGTGCTGCGGGTCATGCAGGCTCAGGCCCAGATCGCAGTCACGCAGCAGCAGGCTGTGGACCATGTCCCGGGTGCTTTGGCCGAGCAGGCTGCAAGGGGTGTCGGCGAAGCGCCGGCGCAGGGCGGCGATGCACTGGGGTAGCAGTTGCTGAACCAGCGGCGGGGTGCCGACGAGGCGCAGCGGTGGCGCCTGGTGGAACCTCAGGCTGTCGGCCAGGCGCTGCACGGGCTCGAAAGCGTCATACACCCGGGTGATGGCTCCCTGCAGCTCCCGAGCTTCACGGGTGGCCTGCAAACGGCCGCGAACACTGGCGAACAGCATGAAGCCCAATTGGCTCTCGGCGTCGCGCAGCAGGGCCTCGACCTCGGCCACCGAAAGTTGCAGCAGTTCGGCGGCAGTGCCCAGGTGAGCGGTTTGCAGGAGCGCCTGAATCACTTCGATATGACGTAAACGCATGCTTGAAGTCCATCTCCAGCCGTCGAGGGGTCAAGCAACGAATCCTAACCCAAGTGTGGCGACACAACAGCTGGCGATGATGCTCGCGCAGAATCACTGAGCTACATAGGTCTCGGGCTCGCGCACGATGGTTACATCCGACTGCACCAGCAGGAACTGGTTGTCATCGAGTTTCTTGACCCGGTCGCCGATGGCCAGGCGGTAGGTGGTCACGGGCTCCGATCCGGCCGCGCCGTCCTCCGGGGGCATGGATTCCTGGAATTCGTGCACTGAGTACACCCGTCCCTCGGCATCTCTTGCATGGAATTGTCCGACAAGTACTGCTGCCATTCTTTAGAGCCTCTGGAGATAAAACACGCAAATTCGGTGGTGTAGACCCGGTGTCCCCAGGGGAAGTTTTACCCCGGGAAAAAAATAATCCGCTACCGGTGCCAGCCTCGTTATCGCGGGCTCTCTGGCAACAGGCCATGGCTTGGGAATTATCGGGGTGGGGTAGCAGATATCACCTCGGGTCATCTATAACTAACACCTTCTTTACGCCAACGGTTGGAAACTCCCATGAGCAATGTCTACAAGGTCGCAGTACTGGTCGGCAGCCTGAGAAAGCAGTCCCTGAACCGCAAGGTCGCCCTGGCCCTGGCCGAGCTGGCGCCTGCCAGCCTCCAGCTGAACATCGTCGAGATCGGTGACCTGCCGCTCTACAACGAAGACATCGATGCCACGCCACCGGCGGCCTACACCCGTTTTCGAGAACAGATCAGCGGCGCCGACGCGGTGCTGTTCGTTACCCCGGAATACAACCGCTCGGTACCGGCGGCGCTGAAAAATGCCATCGACGTCGGCTCGCGGCCCTACGGTAAAAGTGCCTGGAGCGGCAAGCCGGGGGCGGTGATCAGCGTTTCTCCGGGGGCCATTGGCGGTTTTGGCGCCAACCACCACCTGCGCCAGTCCCTGGTGTTCCTCAATGTGCCCTGCATGCAGCAGCCCGAGGCCTACCTGGGTGGCGCTGGCTCGGCATTCGACGAGGCCGGCAAACTGTCCGAAGCAACCCGGCCGTTCCTGCAGGGCTTCATCAACGCCTACGGGCAGTGGGTCGAGCAGCAACGCAAGGCCTGATTCCCCACCATTCCCTGCTGTCGCAGGAGCCGGCTTGCCGGCGAAGAGGCCCTTGAGTCCCGTGGGGCGCCTTCGCCGGCAAGCCGGCTCCTGCATACTCAAGACCCACTCTCATGTTGATTGCCGTATCGATTTTCCTGCTGACCATTACCTTGGTGATCTGGCAGCCCAAGGGGCTGGGCGTTGGCTGGAGCGCCGTGTTCGGCGCAACCCTGGCGCTGTTGTTCGGGGTGGTGCAATGGGCGGATATCCCGGTGGTCTGGCAGATCATCTGGAATGCCACCGGTACCTTTGTCGCGCTGATCATCATCAGCCTGCTGCTGGACGAGGCCGGGTTCTTTGCCTGGGCCGCGCTGCATGTGGCGCGCTGGGGGCGAGGGCGGGGCAGGCGGCTGTTTGCCTTCATGGTATTGCTGGGGGCGCTGGTCTCGGCGCTGTTCGCCAATGACGGCGCCGCGCTGATCCTGACCCCCATCGTCATTTCCATGCTCCTGGCCTTGCGCTTTTCACCGGCCACGACCCTGGCCTTCGTCATGGGCGCGGGGTTCATTGCCGACACCGCGAGCCTGCCGCTGGTGGTTTCGAACCTGGTGAACATCGTCTCCGCGGACTTCTTCAAGATTGGCTTCAACCGTTATGCGCTGGTGATGCTGCCGGTCAATCTGGTGAGCGTGGCCGCCACCCTGGTGGTGCTGCTGTGGTTCTTCCGCCGCGATATCCCGCTGGATTACGACCCCCGACAACTGGCCGAGCCCGCCAGCGCCATCCATGACCGGGCAACCTTCATGGCCGGCTGGTGGGTGTTGCTGATCCTGCTGCTGGGCTGTTTTGCCCTGGAGCCGCTGGGCATTCCCATCAGCGCGATTTCCGCGGTGTGCGCGGCGCTGCTGCTGGCGATTGCCGCCCGCGGGCACCGGATCTCCACGCGCAAGGTGCTCAGGGAAGCGCCCTGGCAGATCGTGATTTTTTCCCTGGGCATGTATCTGGTGGTGTACGGCCTGCGCAATGCCGGGCTCACGGCGTACCTGGCCGGCTGGCTGGATGCCTTTGCCGGCGGCGGGATCTGGGGCGCGGCCCTGGGCACCGGGTTGCTCACGGCGGGCTTGTCATCGCTGATGAACAATCTGCCGACAGTGCTGATCGGCGCCTTGTCCATCGATGCCAGCCAAGCCACGGGGGTGGTCAAGGACGCGATGATCTACGCCAACGTCATCGGCAGCGACCTGGGGCCGAAGATCACCCCCATCGGCAGCCTGGCGACCCTGCTCTGGCTGCATGTACTGGAGCGCAAGGGTATTCACATTGGCTGGGGGTACTACTTCCGGGTCGGTATCGTGCTGACGCTGCCGGTGTTGCTGGCGACCCTGGCGGCCCTGGGGCTGCGCCTGTCTCTGATGTAGGCACCGGCTTGCCGGCGAACAGGCCCTTGAGTCCTGGGGTGCCCTTAGGGGCGTCTTCGCCGGCACGTCCGCTGCTGCGGCAGATTGTCAGGAGGGCTGCGGGGGGACGTGGGGCCAGAGATCGGCCACCAGGAACAGGCGTTCGGCTTCTTCCCAGCCGCCTTCAGGGGTTTGCTCCAGGCGTACCAGCAACTGCGCCGGGGCCTGGGGGGCAAGTTCTGCCAGCCATTGCTGCAGTTGTGTGGCGGTCCAGGCCTGCTCGGCCGGGTAGTGGGCCGGCGACAGCCAGGCGTGGCGGGGCAGGGGCTGCCAGCGCCCCGGGGCGCTCTGGGCGAAAAATGCCGGCCAGTCGCGCTGATGCAGCCAGCGCCCGCACAGGTGTTGCGGGTGGGCGCCCTGGGGCGGTTCGGCGCGACCCGGCCAGGGGTACAGCAGGTAGCCCCCCAGCCACAGGTGCGCGCTGAACTGGTGGATATCCAGTGCCGCCAGGGCTTCGCGGCTTTCGTCCCGGGCGGAAATCGGCAGTTGGTGCCCATCCAGGTGCGCCAGCTTGCGGTCCAGGCGGTCATGGCAGCCGGGGCCCAGCCATTGGGCGTTGTCCTGGCCATTGCCGGCCTGGGGGCCCAGGTACAGCTTGATCGCCAGTTCCAGGTGGTGCACGCCGTCACGGTCGCGCAGCAACATGTCCAGTTCGCCCAGGGTGTGGCCGCCGCGGCGGATCGGCAGGTTGGCCGCCAGCAGCTCGACCCCGGGGGCGTGGCGGACGGCAAATTGCCAGAGGCGTTCGTAATACAGGCCCAGGCGCCGGGTCGGGCCCTCGGCCAGCCACTGGCGCAGGGCGCGGCTGTCCAGGTCCTGGCAGCGCAGCCAGTGGGCCAGCAGTTGCGGCGCCTGGACCCAGTCGCTGCCGGCGAGCGGGTGGCGCTGTGGCCAGGGCGTGTGGCTGAGCATCGGCGGCGCGAGGATGACCCAGGCGAGGTCGCGGACTTCAGGTTGACGCAACTGGCGGGGAAGGCCGAGCAGATCAGGGAACAGGAGCATCTTGCGAGCATAGACGCAAACCCGGGCCGATCGCGATAAATGCGTGCCACTCGCAGTTGCGGCAGGGCTGGCTAAGCCCGTGTGGCTGAAAGGATTTTGTCTAACGCCGGGTTTCGCCCATAATCGTCCGTTTCGCCCGTACCCGAACCCCGCAGGAGCCCCATGGAGCAATTTCGCAATATCGGCATTATCGGTCGCCTGGGCAGTTCCCAGGTGCTGGACACAGTTCGCCGACTGAAAAAGTTTCTGCTGGCGCGGCACCTGCACGTGATCCTTGAGGACACCATCGCCGAAGTGCTGCCCGGCCACGGCCTGCAGACTTCCTCGCGCAAGTTGCTGGGCGAGGTCTGCGACATGGTCATCGTGGTCGGTGGCGACGGCAGCCTGCTGGGCGCCGCCCGGGCCCTGGCGCGGCACAACATCCCGGTGCTGGGGATCAACCGCGGCAGCCTGGGCTTTCTCACCGACATCCGCCCCGACGAGCTGGAGGTCAAGGTCGCCGAGGTGCTGGACGGCCACTACCTGGTGGAAAACCGCTTCCTGCTGCAGGCCGAGGTGCGCCGCCATGCCGAGGCCATCGGCCAGGGCGATGCGCTGAACGATGTGGTGCTGCACCCGGGCAAGTCGACGCGGATGATCGAGTTCGAGATCTACATCGACGGCCAGTTCGTCTGCAGCCAGAAGGCCGACGGCCTGATCGTCGCCACGCCCACCGGTTCCACGGCCTACGCCCTGTCCGCCGGCGGGCCGATCATGCATCCCAAGCTGGATGCCATTGTGATTGTGCCGATGTACCCCCATACCTTGTCGGGAAGACCGATCGTGGTCGATGGCAACAGCGAGCTGAAAATCGTCGTGTCCAAAGATATGCAGATCTATCCGCAAGTTTCCTGTGACGGGCAGAACCATTTCACCTGTGCCCCGGGCGACACCATCACGGTCAGCAAGAAGGCGCAAAAACTGCGCCTGATCCACCCGCTGGACCACAACTACTACGAGGTCTGCCGGACCAAACTCGGCTGGGGCAGCCGGCTGGGCGGTGGAGGCGACTGATGCTCGATCCCGCGCGTAGCTACGACCTGATCGGTGACGTGCACGGTTGCGCCCTGACCCTGGAGCACTTGCTGGATCGGCTCGGTTATCACAAGCAGGCCGGCGTCTGGCGGCACCCGTCGCGCATGGCAGTGTTCCTCGGCGATATCATCGACCGCGGCCCGCGTATCCGTGAGTCCCTGCATATCGTCCACGACATGGTCGAAGCCGGTCAGGCCCTGTGCATCATGGGCAACCATGAGTTCAATGCCCTGGGCTGGAGCACTCCGGCGGCCGAAGGCAGCGGCAAGCAGTTCGTGCGCGAGCACACCCCGCGCCATGCCCGGCTGATCCACGAGACCCTGACCCAGTTCGAACAGCACCCGGGTGACTGGCACGATTTCCTGCAGTGGTTCTATGAATTGCCGCTGTTCGTCGACGCCGGCCGTTTCCGTGTGGTGCACGCCTGCTGGGATGCCGGCCTGATCGCGCCGCTGCGCCAGCAGTACCCCAACGGCTGCATCGACCGCGAGTTCCTGCAGTCCGCGGCCGTTCCCGACAGCTTTGCCTGTACCGCCTTCGACCGCCTGCTGCGGGGCACCGATATGCGCCTGCCCCATGGCCTGACCATGACCAGCGGCGACGGCCTGACCCGCGCCTTCTTCCGTACCAAGTTCTGGGAAGACGACCCGCAGACCTACGGCGACATCGTGTTCCAGCCCGACGCCTTGCCCGAGCCTGTGGCCCGCACGCCGTTGTCCCCGGCCGAGAAGAACAGCCTGCTGCGTTATGGCGCCGAGGAGCCGATGCTGTTCGTCGGGCACTACTGGCGCAGCGGCAAGCCGGCGCCGATCCGTCCCAACCTGGCGTGCCTGGACTACAGCGCGGTGCTCTACGGCAAGCTCGCCGCGTATCGGCTGGACCAGGAAACCCGCCTGGATCCGAATAAATTTGTCTGGGTCGACGTTGAACGGCCCGAGGTAGTGCGATGAGTGCGGTAGCGGTATTGCGCCTGCCCCTGGCGACGGACCTGAGCGGCTTCGTCAAGCTGCTGCAACGCATGCAGGTGCCTCACCGGGTCAGCGAGGAGGCGGGGGAGCAGGTGCTCTGGGTGCCGGAATCCATCAGCGAGGACGTGCGTGGCCTGTACCAGCGCTTTCCCCAGGGCGACCCCGATCAGCAACTGGACATTCCCCAGGCCAGTGCCCCGGCGCGCCCCGGCTTCGTCCAGCAACTGCGCAGCAGCCCGGTCACCGCGCTGATCCTGCTCTTGAGCCTGGCGGTATGCGGTATCACCTTGCTCGGCGACAACCTGCAGACCCTGAGCTGGTTCACCTTCCTCGAGTTCCGCGTGGTTGGCGACTACATCCAGTTCAGCTCCCTGGCCGACAGCCTGGCAGCGGGGCAGTGGTGGCGCCTGGTGACGCCGATGCTGATCCACTTCGGCTTCCTGCATATCGCCATGAACGGCATGTGGTACTGGGAGCTGGGGCGGCGCATCGAAATGCGCCAGGGCGGCATCAACCTGCTGGGCCTGACCCTGCTGTTCAGCCTGGTGTCGAATTACGCGCAGTACTACTTCAGCGGGCCGACCCTGTTCGGCGGCCTGTCCGGGGTGCTCTACGGCCTGCTCGGGCATTGCTGGATCTATCAATTGCTGGCCCCCAGCCCCATCTACCGCCTGCCCCGGGGCGTGCTGGTGATGATGTTGGTGTGGCTGCTGCTGTGCCTGTCCGGGCTGGTCTCGATGATCGGTTTCGGTGAAATCGCCAACGCCGCCCACGTTGGCGGGTTGCTTATCGGATGCCTCACCGGCCTGTTGGGCGGCTTGTACAGCCGCCGACGGGCCCTTTAAACGCTGGAGTCTTGTATGTCGTCCTTTGTTGAAATGATCGAAAACATCACCCCCGAGATCTACCAGAGCCTGAAACTGGCGGTAGAGATCGGCAAATGGTCCGATGGCCGCAAGCTCACCGCCGAACAGCGTGAACTGTCCCTGCAGGCGATGATCGCCTGGGAAATGCAAAATCTGCCCGAGGATCAACGTACCGGCTACATGGGCCCGCAGGAATGCGCCTCGAAGTCGGCGCCGGTGCCGAACATCCTGTTCAAGTCGGATGCCATCCATTGATCGAGATTGGCCGCGGTTCCATCAGTAAAATGTCGGCGCGCCTTGACGGGTCGAACGTTGAATACGCTTTTCGCCTGGGCGACAGCGAGGTACCGGTCAACCCCTTGATCGGCACCACAGTGCGCCTGGAATACCTGGGTGCGATCCATTGCAGCCATTGCGGGCGCAAGACCAAGACCAGCTTCAGCCAGGGCTACTGCTACCCGTGCATGACCAAGCTGGCCCAGTGCGATATCTGCATCATGAGCCCGGAACGCTGCCACTACGACGCCGGTACTTGCCGCGATCCGTCATGGGGCGAGCAGTTCTGCATGACCGACCACGTGGTCTACCTGGCCAACTCGTCGGGGATCAAGGTCGGCATCACCCGCGCCACCCAACTGCCGACCCGCTGGCTCGACCAGGGGGCCAGCCAGGCGCTGCCGATCATGCGCGTGGCGACCCGCCAGCAATCGGGCTTCGTCGAAGACCTGTTCCGTTCCCAGGTGGCCGACAAGACCAACTGGCGCGCCTTGCTCAAGGGTGATGCCCAGGCAGTGGACCTGGTGGCAGTGCGCGAGCAGCTGTTCGCCGCCTGCGCCGAGGGCCTGTTGGCCCTGCAGGAGCGTTTCGGCTTGCAGGCGATCCAGCCGGTGACCGACATCGAGCCTCTGGAAATCCGCTATCCGGTCGTGGAGTACCCGACCAAGATCGTCAGCTTCAATCTGGACAAGAATCCGATCGCCGAAGGCACGTTGCTGGGGATCAAGGGCCAGTACCTGATCTTCGACACCGGCGTGATCAACATTCGCAAATACACGGCGTACCAGCTCGCCGTGCATCAGTAGAAGGAATTCGCCATGCGCACCGACCAACCGAAGATGATCTACCTGAAGGACTATCAGGCCCCCGAGTACCTGATCGACGAGACCCACCTGACCTTCGAGTTGTTCGAGGACCACAGCCTGGTCCATGCGCAGCTGGTGATGCGTCGCAACCCGGCCCGGGGCGCCGGCCTGCCGCCCCTGGTGCTGGACGGCCAGCAACTGGAGTTGCTGTCGGTGAGCCTGTCCGATCAGGCCCTGAGTGCCAGCGACTACCAGCTGGATGACAGCCACCTGACCTTGCACCCGACCAGCGCCAGTTTCACCCTGGACACCAGCGTGCGCATCCACCCGGAAAGCAACACCGCGCTGGAAGGCCTGTACAAGTCCAGCGGCATGTTCTGCACCCAGTGCGAGGCCGAGGGCTTTCGCAAGATCACCTATTACCTCGACCGCCCGGACGTGATGAGCAAGTTCACCACCACCGTGGTCGCCGAGCAGCACAGCTACCCGGTGCTGCTGTCCAACGGTAACCCGATCGCCAGCGGCCCGGGAGAAGACGGCCGGCACTGGGCGACCTGGGAAGACCCGTTCATGAAACCGGCCTACCTGTTCGCCCTGGTGGCCGGTGACCTGTGGTGCGTGGAAGACAGCTTCCGCACCCAGAGCGGTCGCGACGTGGCGCTGCGCATCTATGTCGAGCCGGAAAACATCGACAAGTGCCAGCACGCGATGAACAGCCTCAAGAAGTCCATGCGCTGGGACGAAGAGACCTATGGCCGCGAGTACGACCTGGACATCTTCATGATCGTCGCGGTCAACGACTTCAACATGGGCGCCATGGAAAACAAGGGCCTGAACATCTTCAACTCCAGCGCCGTGCTGGCCCGTGCCGAAACCGCCACCGACGCCGCGCACCAGCGGGTCGAGGCCATCGTTGCCCACGAATACTTCCATAACTGGTCGGGCAACCGGGTGACCTGCCGCGACTGGTTCCAGCTGTCGCTCAAGGAAGGCTTCACAGTGTTCCGCGACGCCGGTTTCTCCGCGGACATGAACTCGGCCACGGTCAAGCGTATCCAGGATGTGGCGTACCTGCGGACCCACCAGTTCGCCGAAGACGCCGGCCCCATGGCCCACGCCGTGCGTCCGGAAAGCTTTATCGAGATCTCCAACTTCTACACCCTGACCGTGTACGAAAAGGGTTCGGAAGTTGTCGGCATGATCCACACCTTGCTCGGCGCCGAAGGCTTCCGCAAGGGCAGCGACCTGTACTTCGAACGCCATGACGGCCAGGCCGTGACCTGCGACGACTTCGTCAAGGCCATGGAAGACGCCAACGGCGTCGATCTGACCCAGTTCAAGCGCTGGTACAGCCAGGCCGGTACGCCGCGGCTGGCGGTCAGCGAGTCCTACGACGCAGCGGCGAAAACCTACAGCCTGACCTTCCGCCAGAGCTGCCCGCAAACCCCGGACAAGGTCGAGAAACTGCCGTTCGTGATTCCGGTGGCCCTGGGCCTGCTCGATAGCACCGGTGCCGACATGGCCTTGCGCCTGGCTGGTGAAGCCGCCGCCCAGGGCTCGTCCCGCGTGTTGTCGGTGACCGAGGCCGAGCAGACCTTTACCTTCGTCGACATCGCCGAACAGCCGCTGCCCTCGCTGCTGCGGGGTTTCTCGGCTCCGGTGAAGCTGAGCTTCCCCTACAACCGTGACCAGCTGATGTTCCTCATGCAGCACGACAGCGACGGTTTCAACCGCTGGGACGCCGGCCAGCAATTGTCGGTGCAGGTGTTGCAGGAACTGATCGCCCAGCACCAACAGGGCCGGGCGCTGGTGATGGACGAACGTCTGGTGGCTGCCCTGGGCACTGTGCTCGCCGATGACAGCCTGGATCAGGCCATGGTCGCCGAAATGCTGTCCCTGCCGGGCGAGGCCTACCTCACCGAGATCAGCGAAGTGGCGGATGTCGAGGCGATCCACGCGGCTCGCGAGTTTGCCCGTCAGCAACTGGCTGACAGTCTGTTCGATGCCCTGTGGAAGCGCTATCAGGCCAATCGGCAGGTGTCCAAGGCCACCGCCTACGTGGCCGAGTCCGAGCATTTTGCCCGTCGCGCGCTGCAGAACATCGCCCTGTCGTACCTGATGCTGACCCACAAGCCCGAGGTACTGGCTGCGGCCATCGAACAGTTCGACAGCGCCGACAACATGACCGAGCGCCTGACCGCCCTGGCAGTGCTGGTCAACTCGCCGTTCGAGGCCGAGAAGGCCAAGGCCCTAGAAGTATTCGCCGAGAACTTCAAGGACAACGCCCTGGTCATGGACCAATGGTTCAGCGTGCAGGCCGGCAGCCCGTTGCCCGGTGGCCTGGAGCGGGTCAAGGCACTGATGCAGCACCCGGCGTTCAACATCAAGAACCCGAACAAGGTGCGGGCGCTGGTGGGGGCGTTTGCCGGGCAGAACCTGATCAACTTCCACGCCGCCGATGGTTCGGGCTATCGCTTCCTGGCGGACCTGGTGATCCAGCTCAACGGCTTCAACCCGCAGATTGCCTCGCGGCAACTGGCGCCGCTGACCCGCTGGCGCAAATACGACAGTGCCCGCCAGGCACTGATGAAAGGCGAACTGGAGCGCATCCGCGCCTCCGGCGAGCTGTCCAGCGATGTGTTCGAGGTGGTGAGCAAAAGCCTGGCCTAAAGGCCCCCGACCCGGGTCGTCATTTCCGGCCCGGGTCTTCAGTGGTTCGAACCTAATGGTTTCGAACGTTCAGGACGGTATTTCCTGTGCGGTTGACTGCGTTGGCGGTTATCTCCGGCTCTCTGGGCCGGGGTCTACCGTTTTGCACGACAAAAGCCCGGGACGGCGGAAAGTTTTTACATGGATAAGTTTTTATACCGGTTCAGGCCTGCCGCAAGGCTGCTGGGCGGCAAGGACGCGCAGGGCATCGAACAACCGGGTGAGTTGGAAAACCTGGAAATATATTTTGCTGCCCCCGATCAGTTGAATGACCCTCTGGAAGGGTATCGGGAGGTCTTCTGGTCGGGCGATAGCCTCCTCTGGAAGAATCTGTTCAAGCATTATCTGTTGCTGCTGGCCCTGAAAAGCTGGGAAGTCATGATGCTGGGCGCCGGCGAAAAATACTCCAATGCCGTGCAGGTGCGTGCGCGTGTCACCAGCCTGACGCCGGCTTATGCGCCATGCTTTGCCACTATGCTCGAGACGTTGTTCGCCGATAGCGTTATCCAGTCTTATATCGCTGCGCTGAGCAAAGACAAAAGACGCTGTTACCAGCCCGAACTCATTCATCATCTTGTCTGGCTGCATCCCATCTTCCTGGCCGTGGTTTTCCAGGTGAACAAAGATACTTGGATCGGCAGCCTGCCTTATGAATCGTCGGTTGAAGGGACGGAGGAAAAAAACGCTCGCTATTCGGTCGAGCTTTCTCGGATTGCCCAGCCGGACACTGACGAAAAACGCTTTGGCTACTATCGCGAGACGGCCCTGGACAAGACGATGCTCGACATCATGATGGGCAACGTTAAGCACTCCACGAAGCTCGATGGCGAGAAGGCCATTGGCCTGAACTCCTTGATCCGCGAGTTTCCTCATGTGTTCGTCAAGGCGCTGGACGAACTGATGTACCCCAGATGGTATGTGGCCTGTTTCATGGAGGAGTGCAGGAACTCATCGATATGGGGCACCTATGGCGGGAACCACAAGGCGATATGCCTGAAATTCAAGGTCGACGACCATCAGGCAGGGCACAGCCTGAAGCTGAAGGTGCCCAAGGAAAGCCTCGACGACAGTCTCGTTTACGATTTCAAGAACATGCCTTTCCAGGCGGTTTCCTATAGTCGCGAATTTTCCCATGTGGATTTTTTCCGCACGATGGGCAATACCTCGCCCGAGGCGTTGCTGCAGGACTGGCATTCCGATGGCGAACTGTCGTTCAGCTCCAGTTGTGAGTGGCTGTTTTCAGAAGACAAGCAGGCGACTGCCCGACACTTCGAGAAATTCAACGCCACCCTGACCTCGAAACTCAGCCACTGGGAATCGGAGAAGGAGTTCCGGATCGTGCTCAGGTCCAATATGGATCTGCGCGAGGGAGCGAAAAGAAAGCTGCGGTACAAATTCAAAAGCCTGGACGGCTTGATTTTTGGCATAGCGACTTCTATCGCCGACAAGATCAGGGCCATCGAGGTCATCAAGGCCTTGTGCGATAAGCACAAGAGAAAGACCTTCAATTTTTACCAGGCCTATTACGATCCAGCCTCGAAAGCCATTCGTTATGATTTGCTCGAGGTTCCGGGATTTCCCCGTAAGCCCACCTAGCGCGTCCTTCATGCGGATGCCAAGTTCCCAAGTGGCCTTTATTAATCATGGTGCCGAATACCTAGCCATTCAGTGCTGGCCGCCAGGCCCTCGGGTTAACAAAAGATAACGTGGTGTCGATTGTCAGATGTTTCTAAAGCCCGATAGGATAGGCCAGCTTCCGAAGGGGCTCTAGATTGCAGGTTTCAGGACCATGTCCGGGGATCCGCAGTCGATTGGCACGCCTCGAACGGCGCCCTGTAAAGGTTGAACGACCTAACAATAATAAATGGGGGAAAGGTCTATGAGTGAGCCTGTCATGGGCGTGGTTGTTGGCCGCCCGCCGGCGCTGCGCACGTTCGCACTGCTGGCTACAGCGCTCTCGCTGTTGGGCGTCGTGACGCTGTCGACGCCAGTCCTGGCCGCTGCCACTGCAGCAGATTCTGTCTATTCCATCGAATCGCCCAAGGCGGCGAAAAGCCTGATGCTCGATGTGGTCCACGCCGGCAAGCGCCTGGTGGCGGTGGGCGATCGCGGGCACATTCTCTATTCCGACGACCAGGGCCAGACCTGGGTCCAGGCCAAGGTGCCGACCCGGCAACTGCTGACGGCGGTGTACTTCGTCGATGATAAGCGCGGCTGGGCGGTGGGCCACGATGCCCAGGTCCTGGCCAGCAGCGACGGCGGTGCCACCTGGACCCGGCAGTTCCAGGACCTCAAGCGCGAGGCACCCTTGCTCGATGTATGGTTCAAGGACACCCAGACCGGCTACGCCGTGGGCGCCTACGGGGCCCTGCTGGAAACCAGCGATGGCGGCCAGCATTGGGAGGACGTCAGCGACCGCCTCGACAACGAGGACCAGTTCCACCTCAACGCCATTGCCCAGGTCAAGGATTCCGGGCTGTTCATTGTCGGCGAGCAGGGCAGCATGTTCCGCTCCGCCGATGACGGGCAGACCTGGGAGCGCCTCGAAGGCCCCTATGAAGGCTCGTTGTTCGGCGTGATCGGCACCGGCCAGCCGGCCACTCTGCTGGTCTATGGCCTGCGCGGCAATCTCTACCGCTCCACGGATTTCGGCAGCACCTGGGAACAGGTGGAATTGAACGCCGCCCGTGGCGCCCTGGAGTTCGGCCTGTCGGGGGCGACCCTGCTGGACGATGGCTCGCTGGTGATCGTCGGCAACGGCGGCAGCGTGATCCTCAGCACCGACCACGGCCAGACCTTCAGCGTATTCAACCGTGCGGACCGCATCTCGCTTTCGGCGGTCACCGCTGCCGGCAACGGCGACCTGATCCTGGCCGGGCAGGGCGGTGTACGGGTTTCTGCAGCTACGGGCGCTGAACTCGGCCAATAAGTCGGGCACATAATAAGAAGGTGGGGAATTCCATGAGCAGTCATCACCAGGACAAGGCGAACTTTCTTGAGCGCCTGATTTTCAATAACCGCCCGGCAGTGATCTTCATCTGCTTGCTGGTCAGCGCTTTCCTGTTCTGGCAGGCGACCCTGATCCGGCCGTCCACCAGCTTCGAGAAGATGATCCCGCTCAAGCACCCGTTCATCGAGCGGATGATGGAGCACCGCAACGACCTGGCGAACCTGGGCAACACCGTGCGCATCTCGGTGGAGGCCCGTGACGGCGACATCTTCACCAAGGACTACATGGAAACCCTGCGGCAGATCAACGACGAGGTGTTCTACATCTCCGGCGTCGATCGCTCCGGGCTCAAGTCGCTGTGGAGCCCCAGCGTGCGCTGGACCGAAGTGACCGAAGAGGGCTTCGCCGGCGGCGAGGTGATTCCCCAGAGCTACAACGGTTCGGCCGATAGCCTCGAACAGCTGCGCAACAACGTGCTCAAGTCCGGCCAGGTCGGGCGCCTGGTGGCCAACGACTTCAAGTCCAGCATCGTTGATATCCCGCTGCTGGAGTCCTATCCGGACCCGCAGGACCAGGGCAAGCTGCTGGCCCTGGACTACCAGAAATTCTCCCACCAGCTGGAAGAGAAGATCCGCGACAAGTTCGAGGCGCAGAACCCCAATGTGAAGATCCACATCGTCGGCTTCGCCAAGAAGGTCGGCGACCTGATCGACGGCCTGATCATGGTGGTGATGTTCTTCGGCGTGGCCTTCATCATCACCCTGGTGCTGCTGTACTGGTTCACCTGGTGCATCCGCAGCACCATCGCGGTGTTGATCACCACCCTGGTGGCGGTGGTCTGGCAACTGGGCCTGATGCACGCCTTCGGCTTCGGCCTGGACCCGTATTCGATGCTGGTGCCGTTCCTGATCTTTGCCATCGGCATTTCCCACGGGGTGCAGAAGATCAACGGCATCGCCTTGCAGTCCAGTGATGCCGACAATGCCCTGACCGCGGCGCGGCGCACCTTCCGCCAGCTGTTCCTGCCGGGGATGATCGCGATCCTCGCCGACGCCGTGGGCTTCATCACCTTGTTGATCATCGATATCGGGGTGATCCGCGAGCTGGCCATCGGTGCCTCCATCGGTGTGGCGGTGATCGTGTTCACCAACCTGATCCTGCTGCCGGTGGCGATTTCCTACGTCGGCATCAGCAAGCGCGCCATCGAACGCAGCAAGAAGGACGCTTCCCGCGAGCATCCGTTCTGGCGCCTGCTGTCCAATTTCGCCAGCCCCAAAGTGGCACCGATCTCCATCGCCCTGGCCCTGGTGGCCTTTGCCGGCGGCCTCTGGTACAGCCAGAACCTGAAGATTGGCGACCTCGACCAGGGCGCCCCGGAGCTGCGTCCCGACTCGCGCTACAACAAGGACAACAACTTCATCATCAGCAATTACTCCACCAGCTCCGACGTGCTGGTGGTGATGGTCAAGACCGCGTCCGAAGGCTGCTCGCGCTATGAGGCCATGGCGCCCATCGACGAGTTGATGTGGAAGATGCAGAACACCGAGGGCGTGCAGTCGGCGATTTCCCTGGTGACCGTCTCCAAGCAGATGATCAAGGGCATGAACGAGGGCAACCTGAAGTGGGAAACCCTGTCGCGCAACCCTGACGTACTGAACAACTCCATTGCCCGGGCCGACGGCCTGTACAACAACAACTGCTCCCTGGCGCCGGTGCTGGTGTTCCTCAACGACCACAAGGCCGCGACCCTGGATCGCGCGGTGCATGCGGTGCAGGAGTTCGCCACGCAGCACAACAAGGACGGCCTGGAGTTCATTCTCGCTGCCGGCAACGCCGGGATCGAGGCCGCGACCAACGAGGTGATCAAGGAGTCCGAGCTGACCATCCTGATCCTGGTCTACATCTGCGTGGCCGGCATGTGCATGATCACCTTCCGCTCCTGGGCGGCGACCCTGTGCATCGTCCTGCCACTGGTGCTGACGTCGGTGCTGGGCAACGCGCTGATGGCCTTCATGGGCATCGGGGTCAAGGTGGCGACCCTGCCGGTGGTGGCGCTGGGGGTGGGCATCGGCGTGGACTACGGCATCTATATCTACAGCCGCCTGGAAAGCTTCCTGCGGGCCGGCCTGCCGCTGCAGGAGGCCTACTACCAGACCCTGCGCTCTACCGGCAAGGCCGTGCTGTTCACCGGCCTGTGCCTGGCCATCGGCGTGTGCACCTGGATCTTCTCGGCCATCAAGTTCCAGGCCGACATGGGCCTGATGCTGACCTTCATGCTGCTGTGGAACATGTTCGGTGCCCTGTGGCTGCTGCCGGCCCTGGCGCGGTTCCTGATCAAGCCGGAGAAGCTGGCGGGGCAGAAGGGCAACTCGCTGTTCGCCCACTGATCCCGTTGCATGAGTACTCAGCCGCACCCTCGGGTGCGGCTTTTTCATGCCCGGTGTTCCGAGGGGAAAGCAGGTGGTGCTGAAGAACCGGGCAGCCCCGGCAGTGCCTGTCGGAGGATGTATCCGGGGCAGTCGCTTGCGCGGCGCAATGCTGGCCCAACCCGGCAGCGCCAATCAGCTATCATTGCGCCTTTCCATCTGATGACTGATCGCTATGACCGCTGCTACCGACACCTTGCTCTGCGCCCTTGAAGCCTGCGACATGCTGGAAATCGACGGCCTGCACGCTTTCGATTTCACCCTCGACGAGCAGCGCCTGCTGATCGAGTGCATGGACGGCCGCGCGGCCAAGCGCTGGAGCTTTACCCTGGCCCAGGTCCAGGCCGCGACCTTCGACCAGGACTTGCAGAGCTGGACCCTGGCAGGCGACTCCGGTGAGCACCGCCTGGTGTGCATGAGCGCGTTCAGTGCCCGCGACGAAGAGGAAGGTGAACATGAAGATGCGTAATTTCTGGCCCCTGCTGATGGCCGGCAGTGTCGGTGCCATGGCGGTCCAGGCCGCGCCGGCCACCGAAACCCATGAGCTGCTGGTGGGGTCCTATACCCAGGGCCAGAGCCAGGGTCTGTACCGCCTGCAATTCAATGAGCGCACCGGGCAGATCGACCCCAAGCCGCTGCAGGTGGTGAAGAGCTCCAACCCGTCCTGGCTGACCTTGTCCAAGGACCTCAAGTTCGTCTTCGCGGTGAATGAGAACAGCCCGGGGCAGGCCGACCCCATCGGTCGTGTCAGCAGCTACAGCCTGGCGCCGAAAACCCATCAACTGAGCCTGATCAACCAGGTGCAGAGCCAGGGTAACGAGCCCACCCATTCCAGCCTGAGTGCCGACGGCAACTACCTGTTCGTCAGCAACTATTCGGTGGATGTGGATCCGGGCGGCAGCCTGGCGGTGGTGCCGGTCAGCGATGACGGTCATCTGTCGCCGGTGGTGCAGCTCACCAGTCATCCGGCCAGCCGGGTCGACCCCGAGCGCCAGCAGTCGGCCCACGTGCATTCGTCGGTGCCGTCCCCGGACGGCAAGTTCCTCTTCGCCAACGACCTGGGTGCGGACAAGATCTTCGTCTATCGCTATGACCCCAAGGCCAATGCGGAACACCCGCTGAGCCCGGCCGACCCGGCCTTCGTCCAGCTGCCGCCGGGCAGCGGCCCGCGGCACCTGCTGTTCAGCGCCGATGGCAAGCATGCCTATCTGACCATGGAAATGAGCGCTCAACTGGCGGTGTTCGACTACCAGGACGGCAAGCTGACTCAGCGTCAGATGCTCGACCTGGCGGCCAACGGCTCCAAGGAGAAAAAGGCCGCCGCGGCTTTGCACGCTTCCAAGGACGGCCAGTACCTGTATGTCAGCAACCGGGGCACCGCCAACCAGTTGCTGGTGTTTGCCATCGACCCGGCCAATGGCCAGCTCAAGGAAATCCAGCGGCGTTCGGTGGAAGGCGATCACCCACGGGAGTTCAGCCTCGACCCGAGCAACCGCTATGTGCTGATCGGCAACCAGAAAAGCAACGAGATCGTGGTGATCGAGCGCGACGCCAAGACCGGTTTCCTGGGCAAGACCGTGCAGAAACTGCCGTTCGATTCCCCCAGCGATATCAAATTCCTGGTGCGTCAATAGACCGCAGGCCCCGGCGTCCGGGGCCTGACTCCTTCTATTAACGACGCTGATAATGGCTACTGCCGCAAAGAATTTTTTCCCGCCAACCCTCGGGAGTAAGTTTGCTTCACGGCCCACACGGGCAAGCAAGCCAACTGAATACGAGGGTTACCGCCATGAACTTCAATCTCTTCTCCGTGATCGCAGCCTCCGCCATTTCCGCCACCGTGGCACTGCCTGCCAGCGCCAGCGTGGAAATCAGCCAGAAGAAATCCAGCACCAACACCTACACCCAGAAGTACCTGCAACAAAGCGCCAACTTCTACGCCGCCCTGGATCACAAGAGCCACGGCTGATCGGGTCGCTTCACGCCTATGCGGGCGAGCCGGCTGGCAGGTCCAGCGTGCCCCGTAGCCACTGAGTACCTCATAGCCTTTGCGTCCAAGCCTGACTGGGTGCCCGACCTTATGAGCGACAGGGTCTGCTCCAGGTCATAGGGGAGGGCGCAACCGGCAGTTCCCGCAGTCGGTCAGCCGTCGATCAATCTCGCGGAGCCTTGGCAGTCGAACGTCCAATACGAGCGAGAAAAATGCCGATATCCCGATTGGACCGCAGACAAACCACGCAGCAAGCCGATGGCGCTGTTGCCACAAGTTGCTGCATCTTTTCTCGCGCCGATTTTTTCGTCCGCCACATGAATCTAAAAAACGCCGGCAGGTTCGCCAGCAGTTCGGGGCAGTTTTCCGGCAAGTCGGGCCGAGACTGACCGCGTTACAGCAGCGTTCTGCGCAGTACGCGCAAGAATCGAAGCGTCGCCGAACGATCAATCCATATCAAAAGATCTGCACGGGCCACCCGGTTGTGCCAGGTGACCGAATGGCCACCTTCGAAAATCCAGCGATCTTGAGCCTCGACATCGAGACAAAGCGCGTCTTCTCGTCCGGGCGGCGTTCGATCCACCCTGGCTGCCAGTGGATGGTGTCGATGTGCACGACCGGCAAGCCCGTGCGCCGACCCAGCTCACGCGCCAAGGTGCTTTTGCCTGACCCAGGTTGACCAATAATCATCACCCGTTGCATCGAAGCTCCTTCTCGCTATGCACGCTGTTTTTTTTGGCGGGCGATTTTACGTCAATGCTGACCTCGGTCAACCACGGACGGCCAGCACGACCGGCTGCAAGCGGCCCTTGCTCTATCAGGCCTGCGGTGCACCCAAGGCTTCGACGACTTCGTCTACGAAGTGCCTGAGCTTGGCGCAGGGGCGACGGTCGAAGGGGTAGATCAGATTGACGGGATACGTGGGCCCTTCGAACTCCTCGAAGAGTACGACCAGTTCACCCCGTTGCACGTAGGGCATCAGGACATCCTCGACGCAGAGCGTGATGCCGAAATCCGACAGTGCGGCGTTCACCTTGGCCTGGGTGTTATTGACTTTCAGTCGACTCGTGATGGGGATGGTGAACGTCTGCCTGTTTTTGGTGAATCGCCAGAGTTTGTCCGTCATTCGATCAGAGAAGAGATAGCCCAGACAATCATGGTCCACGAGTTGCTCGGGATGGAGCGGGGTCCCTTTGCGCGACAGATAAGCGGGGGATGCGCAAGCAAACATCCTGAAAGGTCTCAAGCCGCGTTGAACCAAGGTCGCGCTGTCGGCCAGCAGGGGTTTGCCCAGCCGGAACACGACTTCGTATCCCTCTTCCACGATGTTCACGAACCTGTCCGTCAACTCCAGCTCGATTTCCGTTTCCGGGTAACGCGTCAGGTATTGGGTCAGGAACGGGATGAGTCTGTGGGAACCATAATTGTAGGGCGCGCTGATTCTGATTTTGCCGCGGGGAGTCGAGTTTGCTGACTGCGCCAGTTCATCGGCGTCTTCAACGTCACTGAGGATAGCCTTGCAGCGCGAGTAATATTCCCTGCCCACGGCGGTCAAGCTTTGGCGGCGGGTGGTTCGGGTGATCAGTTTGATTCCTAGCTGAGATTCCAGATTGCCGACCTGCTTGGCTATCAGCTGTGGAGTGACGCCTAGCACCGCAGCCGCTGCCGAGAAGGTGTCTGCCTCCGCTGCTGCAACGAACGCCGCCATGCTTTTCAGCTTATCCATATCTACAACCTTTGGTTGTTAATGTTATTTGATATTGAACATTTATCTTCAAGATCTTCATGCTTAGCATTTCGTGGGTCAATAAAAAGAAGCGCAGCGCGCTTTACGCAACGGAGGGTATGCAATGGTGAACATTTCCCACGAAACGGCAGAGGATACGCAGCGCAGACTGTTGCACGTAATGACCGAGGCGCGTGTCCGGTTCTTCCCCGGCACTTACGCGTTTCTGGAGTTTCCTTTGTCGTCGTTTCCTGGTGCCGCACGCCCTGATGCACTGGCGCTCGTAAGAGATGACAAGGTATGGAGTCAGCTAGTCCCCTGTGCGGACGTCGAGCAAGAGCTGTTCGCGGTCTTCCGGTTCCATTTTCCCGACGGCGCCGACAACAGCGGGTTCGTTGGCTGGTTGGCAATGCGCCTGAAGCAGAGGTTTGGGACCGGCATTTTTGTGACCTGTGGCCAGCATCGAGAGGAGGGCGGGATCTTTGATTATTGGGGCGTCCCGGCGAGCCTGGGTCTACATGTCTTCGCAGAGATCCAGGCCTTGGTGGATGGCCAAGTGTAGGGTGAGGAGGGCGTTTCCCTGTAGCGGCTCCGTTAGTCAGAGCCAGAGCCGGGGGCGACGACCTTTCGCTCGGGGCCTTCTCCCCTAGGGGGCTTGTTGGGCGGGGTTCCACTTGCCGGCAGACAGGCCCCCGAGGCATGTGGCGCCAGTGATGACGCAAATGGGTGGTGCGTTTGCGACGCAATCTGCATGCGTGGCAAATTTTGCTTGGTAGTATCACATAGCCATATGTTTAAATTTGACGCTGAATTATTGACTCTTTCCCGAGCAAGGATCGATAGCATGGTAATGCGTCTGGCTGTGGTGCTGCTGTTGCTCTATTCCACTCCCATCCTGTCTTCTGCGCAGCCTGTCGAAGGTGAGCCGGAAACTTCCCGCGAGCGCCTGGCCAGCCTGTTGCAGGACTGAAGCGCTTTTTAGCAGGGGCTCTCAGGGTAGAAGGTGCGGGCCCCGTGATGGGGCCCGCCGAGAGGGCCTCAGCCCTTGGTCGAGCCGCGCTTGACCAGCTTCATCACCACCACGAAGAACACCGGCACGAAGATCACTGCCAGGGTCGCGGTGATCATGCCGCCGATCACCCCGGTACCGATCGCCTGCTGGCTGGCGGAGCTGGCGCCGGTGGCGATGGCCAGGGGCACCACGCCGAGGATGAACGCCAGTGAGGTCATGACGATGGGGCGCAGGCGCAGGCGTGCAGCCTGCACCGTGGCATCGATCAGATCATGGCCTTCGTCGTACAGGCTCTTGGCGAACTCGATGATCAGGATCGCGTTCTTCGCCGACAGGCCGATGATGGTGATCAGGCCGACCTTGAAGAAAACGTCGTTGGGCATGCCGCGCAGGCTCACCGCCAGCACTGCGCCCAGTACCCCCAGGGGCACCACCAGCAGCACCGAGGTGGGAATCGACCAGCTCTCGTAGAGCGCCGCCAGGCACAGGAACACGATCAGCAGCGACAGGCCCAGCAGCATCGGCGCCTGGCTGCCGGACAGCCGTTCCTGGAGTGACAGGCCGGTCCATTCCAGGCCCAGCCCGGTGGGCAACTGCGCCACCAGCCGTTCGATTTCCTGCATGGCTTCACCGGTACTGTGGCCAGGGGCCGGCTCGCCGGAGACGGCAATGGCCGGGTAGCCGTTGTAGCGGGTCAGTTGCGCCGGGCCCAGGCTCCAGCTGGCGCGGACGAAGGCCGACAGCGGCACCATCTTGCCGGCGCTGTTGCGCACGTTCAGGCGCAGCAGGTCTTCGACCTGGCTGCGCTGGTCGCCTTCGGCCTGGATCACCACCCGCTGCATCCGCCCCTGGTTGGGGAAGTCGTTGACGTAGGACGACCCCAGGGCGGTGGACAGCAGGCTGCCGATATCGGCAAAGGACACGCCCAGGGCGTTGGCCTGCTTGCGGTCGACCTCCAGTTGCACCTGCGGCGCTTCGGCCAGGGCACTTTCCCGGACGTTGGCCAGGATCGGGCTCTTTTCCGTGGCCTTGAGCAGCTCGTCCCGGGCCTGCATCAGGGCCGCGTGGCCGACGCCGCCACGGTCCTGCAGGCGGAACTCGAAGCCGCTGGAGGTACCCAGGCCATCGATCGGCGGCGGCAGCACGGCGTACACCACGGCATCCTTGATCGCGCCGAGGGCGGCGTTGGCGCGGTCAGCGATGGACATCGCCGAATCCTCGCTGCCCCGTTGCGACCAGTCCTTGAGCGTGGTGAAGGCCAGCGCGGCGTTCTGCCCGTTACCCGAGAAGCTGAAGCCGAGAATGATGGTGCTGTCGCCGACTCCCGGTTCGCTGGCGTTGTGCGCTTCGATCTGCTCCACCACCTTGATCGTGCGGTTCTGGCTGGCACCAGGTGGCAGCTGGATGTCGGTGATGGTGTAGCCCTGGTCCTCCACTGGCAGGAAGGAGGAGGGCAGGCGGCTGAACAGCAGCGCCATGATCGCCAGCAGCGCCAGGTAGATCAGCAGGTAGCGGCCGGTACGCTTGAGGGCATAGGTCACGCCGCCCTGATAGCTGTCGCTCAGGCGTTCGAAGCGCCGGTTGAACCAGCCGAAGAACCCCGTGCGTTCATGGTGTTCGCCCGCCGCGATGGGCTTGAGCAGGGTGGCGCACAGGGCCGGGGTCAGGGTCAGGGCGAGGAACGCCGAGAACAGGATCGAGGTGGCCATGGACAGCGAGAACTGCTGGTAGATCACCCCCACCGAGCCGGGCATGAAGGCCATGGGGATGAACACCGCCACCAGCACCAGGGTGATGCCGATGATGGCCCCGGTGATCTGCTGCATCGCCTTGCGCGTGGCTTCCTTGGGCGACAGGCCTTCGGAGGCCATGATCCGCTCGACGTTCTCCACCACCACGATGGCATCGTCCACCAGGATGCCGATGGCCAGCACCATGCCGAACATGGTCAGCACGTTGATCGAGAACCCCAGGGCCAGCATGGTGGCGAAGGTGCCCATCAGGGCCACGGGCACCACCAGGGTGGGGATCAGGGTGTAGCGGATGTTCTGCAGGAACAGGAACATCACCAGGAACACCAGCACCATGGCTTCGGCCAGGGTGTAGAGCACCTTGGTGATCGAGACCTTGACAAAGGGCGAGGTGTCGTAGGGGATCTTGTATTCCACGCCGGCCGGGAAATAGCGCGACAGCTCGTCCATCTTGGCGCGGATCAGGGTCGCGGTATTCAACGCGTTGGCCCCGGGGGACAACTGCACGCCCACCGCGGTGGACGGCTTGCCGTTCAGGCGGGTGCCGTACTGGTATTCCTGGCTGCCGACTTCTACCCGAGCCACATCGCCGATGCGTACCGTGGAGCCGTCGGGGTTGGCCCGCAGGACGATATCGGCAAACTCTTCAGGGCTGGACAGCTGGCCCTTGACCAGGATGGTCGCGGTGATTTCCTGGCTGGCGGGGTTGGGCAGGTCGCCGATGCTGCCGGCCGGAACCTGGGCGTTCTGCGCCGCCACCGCGGCGTTGACGTCGGCCGGGGTCAGGTTGAAACCGATCAGTTTCTGCGGGTCGAGCCAGATCCGCATGGCCCGCTCGGCACCGTACAACTGGGCCTTGCCGACGCCGTCGAGGCGGCGGATCTCGTTCATCACGTTGCGCGCCAGGTAGTCGCTGAGGGCGACATCGTTCAGGCGGCCGTCACTGGAGGTCAGGGTGATCAGCAAGAGGAAGCCGGCGGAGACTTTCTCCACCTGCAGGCCCTGCTGGGTCACCGCCTGGGGCAGGCGCGGTTCCACCGCCTTGAGACGGTTCTGCACGTCCACCTGGGCCAGTTCCGGGTTGGTGCCCGGCTGGAAGGTGGCGGTGATGGTGGCGCTGCCGAGGCTGCTCTGGGACGAGAAGTACAGCAGGTGGTCGGCGCCGTTGAGCTCCTGCTCGATCAGGCTGACCACCGATTCGTCCAGGGTCTGCGCCGAGGCTCCCGGGTAGGCGGCGTAGATCTCGATCTGCGGCGGGGCCACGGTGGGGTATTGCGCCACCGGCAGTTGGGGGATCGCCAGGGCGCCGGCCAACAGGATGAAGAAGGCGACCACCCAGGCGAATACCGGGCGGTCAATAAAGAATTGCGGCATGTGTACTACCTACTGGCCAGGGTTCTGGACGTGCGCAAGGGGGCTGGCGTCGATTTCCACCGGCTCGCCGGGGCGGGCGTGTTGCAGGCCTTCGACAATCACCCGGTCACCGGGCTTGAGGCCCTCGGTGACGATCCAGCGATCGTTCTGCACTCCACCCAGTTGCACCGGGTGCTGCACCACGTTGTTTTGCGCATCCACCAGCAGCACCTGGGCGATGCCGGCGCTGTCGCGCTGGATGGCTCGCTGCGGCACGCTGATGCCTTGCTGGTTGACCGCCTGTTCCAGGCGCACGCGCACGAAACTGCCGGGCAGCAGGTCGAGGTCCGGGTTGGGGAACTCGCTGCGCAGGATGATCTGCCCGGTACTCGGGTCAACGCTGATATCGGCGAACAACAGCTTGCCCGGCAGCGGGTAGAGGCTGCCGTCGTCCTGGATCAGGGTCGCCTTGGCCTGGTCCTTGCCCACCTGCTGCAACTGACCGGCGCGGAAGGCCCGGCGCAGGTCGTTGAGTTCACGGGTGGACTGGGTCAGGTCGGCGTGGATCGGGTCCAGTTGCTGGATCAGCGCCAGCGGCGTGGTCTCGTTCTGGCCCACCAGGGCGCCTTCGGTGACCAGGGCGCGGCCGACCCGGCCGGAAATCGGCGCAGTGACGGTGGCATAGCCGAGGTTGAGCTTGGCCCGCTGCACCGCGGCCTGGTTGGCGGCGACGTCGGCGCTGGCCTGGCGTGCCGCAGCCCGGGCATTGTCGTATTCCTGGCCGCTGATGGCCTGGTCGGCGACCAGCTTGGAATAGCGCTGCTCCTGCAACTGCGCCTGGAAGGCGGTGGCCTCGGCCTTGCGCAGGCTGGCCTGGGCGCTGTCCAGGTCAGCCTTGAACGGGGCCGGGTCGATGCGGAACAAGACCTCGCCCTGCTTGACGTCGGAGCCTTCGCGGAAGGTCCGTTGCAGCACCACCCCGGCTACCCGGGCGCGGACTTCGGCGATCCGTGGCGCGGCGATGCGCCCGCTCAGTTCGCTGGTGATGGACAGGGCCTGGCTCTGTACGGTTTCGATCCGTACCTTGGCCGGTGGCGGCGTCTGCTCGCCTTCGGTCTTGCCACACGCGCTCAGCGCCGCTGCCAGAACGACCAGGCAGAATGGCGCAAAGAGTTTATTCGACATGCTGATACCCCAATAATGACCTCGGCATGCTAAGGGCATGGGTCAAGGCCCGCTGTGAAGCTGTGTAGGTGCTGTGTGAAAAAGTGTGAAGCCTGCGCACCGGTGCGGCCAGGGTTGTATATCCTTGGCGCCTTGCTGGTTTTGCCCGGTGCCTTATAAAGAACGCCGGTATTCTGTATTTCTTCAATAAAGATCGCTCTCCATGCCCAATATTCTTCTTGTCGAAGACGACACCGCGCTGTCCGAACTGATCGCCAGCTACCTGGAACGCAATGGCTATCAGGTCAGCGTGATCAGCCGTGGTGACCAGGTGCGGGAGCGGGCCAAGGCCAGCCCGCCGGACCTGGTGATCCTCGACCTGATGCTGCCGGGCCTGGATGGCCTGCAAGTCTGCCGCCTGTTGCGCGCCGACTCGGCGACCCTGCCGATCCTGATGCTGACCGCGCGGGATGATAGCCATGATCAGGTGCTGGGTCTGGAAATGGGCGCCGACGACTATGTGACAAAACCTTGCGAACCGCGAGTGCTACTGGCCCGGGTCCGTACCCTGTTGCGCCGCAGCAGCCTCAGCGAGCCGCAGAGCGCCAGCGACCAGATCCTCATGGGCAACCTGTGCATCGACCTGTCGGAGCGCACCGTGACCTGGCGCGAGCAGTTGGTGGAGCTGTCCAGCGGCGAGTACAACCTGCTGGTGGTGCTGGCCCGGCACGCCGGTGAAGTACTGAGCCGCGACCAGATCCTGCAGCGCCTGCGGGGCATCGAATTCAACGGCACCGATCGTTCGGTGGACGTGGCGATCTCCAAGCTGCGGCGCAAGTTCGACGATCACGCCGGCGAGGCGCGCAAGATCAAGACCGTGTGGGGCAAGGGTTACCTGTTCAGCCGTTCCGAGTGGGAATGCTGATTCCATGCTGCGCATCCTGGTCCGTCTGTACCTGATCACCATCATTGCCTTCAGCGCCGCGATCTACCTGATCCCGGACCTGGTGATCAAGGTTTTCCACGAGCGTTTCCTGGACTACAACCTGGACCAGTCCCGGGGCCTGCAGAGCCTGATCGTCAAGCAGTTCCGCGCCTTGCCGGCGCAGCAGTGGCCGACCCTGGTCAAGGAGATGGACGAGGAGTTCCACCCGTTGCAGGTGGCCCTGGTGCGCATCGATGACCCGGATTTCAGCGATTACGAGCGCGAGCGCCTGCAACGCGGCGAGAAAGTGGTGCGCCTGGGCGATTGGGGCTGGCGCACCCTGGCGGTGTCGCCGCTGGATGAGCAACTGGCGGTGAAGCTGGTGGTGCCGCCGGACCCGCTGGACGTCAACCTGCTGTACTGGAGCATCAATGTCCTGATCGTCGCCGTGCTGCTGGCCTGCCTGCTGCTCTGGGTGCGCCCGCACTGGCGTGACCTGGAGCGCCTCAAGCGCACCGCCGAACGCTTCGGCAAGGGCCATCTGGGCGAGCGCACCCAACTGCCCGCCAGTTCCAACATCGGCAGCCTGGCCAATGTCTTCGACACCATGGCCGGGGATATCGAAAAACTCCTGAACCAGCAGCGTGACCTGCTCAACGCGGTGTCCCACGAACTGCGCACGCCCCTGACCCGGCTGGATTTCGGCCTGGCCCTGGCGCTCTCCGACGATTTGCCGGCGGCCAGCCGCGAGCGCCTGCAAGGGCTGGTGGCGCACATTCGCGAACTGGATGAACTGGTCCTGGAGCTGCTGTCCTACAGCCGCCTGCAGAACCCGGCGTGCCTACCGGAGCAGATCGAGGTGTCCCTGGACGAGTTCATCGACAGCATCCTGGGCAGTGTCGACGATGAGCTGGAGTCGGATATCGTCATCGACGTCCTGCTGCACGGTGCCCTGGAACGTTTCACTCTGGACCCGCGGCTGACCGCCCGGGCCTTGCAGAACCTGCTGCGCAATGCCACCCGTTATTGCGAGAAGCGCATCCAGGTGGGGGTGCTGGTCAGCGACGACGGCTGCGAGATCTGGGTCGACGATGACGGCATCGGCATTCCCGACGACGAGCGCGAGCGGGTGTTCGAGCCGTTCTACCGCCTGGACCGCAGCCGCGACCGCGCCACCGGCGGCTTCGGCCTGGGCCTGGCGATCAGCCGCCGGGCCCTGGAAGCCCAGGACGGCACCCTGACCGTGGAAGCCTCGCCCCTGGGCGGCGCGCGTTTTCGCCTGAGCCTGCCGCCCCCGCCCAGGGCCTGAATCCGTAGGAGCCGGCTTGCCGGCGAAGAGGCCCCTGAGCCGAGCGCCCCTGCGGGTAACGCCTTCGCTGGCAAGCCAGCTCCTACAGCCCGCTCCTGCGGCGGGGGTGCAACTGACAGGAGTTTCATGCTGTCTGTTGTCGGGCACGGTTTATCCTGTTCGTACTCACCCGCAATGAGGAGGTTCATCCATGAACGATCAGGCGATTCATCATGCTGCGGCCGACGGCTACCAACAGGCCGCCGATACCTATGTGCGGGGCCGGCCGGACTATCCGCCAGCCCTTGAGCCCTGGCTGCGGGAGACGCTGGGCCTCGGGCCGGGCAGGGTGGTGGTGGACCTGGGCGCCGGCACCGGCAAGTTCACCGGCCGCTTGCTGGCCACGGGGGCCCAGGTGATCGCGGTGGAGCCGGTCGAGCAAATGCGCGCCAGGCTGGCGGCGGCCCAGCCCGAGGCCCAGGTACTGGAGGGCAGCGCCGAGGCGCTGCCGCTCAAGGATGCCTCGGTGGATGTGCTGGTCTGTGCCCAGGCCTTTCACTGGTTTGCCCACCGCGCGGCACTTGAGGAAATCCATCGCGTGCTCAAGCCCGGCGGCAAGCTGGCCCTGGTGTGGAACCTGCGGGATGCCCGGGTGCCCTGGGTGGCGCGCCTGGACGCCATCGTCAATGCCTTGCAGGCCGATACCCCGCGCTATTACACCGGTGCCTGGCGCCAGGCCTTTCCCCACCCGGGTTTCGGGCCCCTGCAGGAACAGCATTTCACCCAGGGCCACAGCGGCACGCCGGAGGACGTGATCTTCAACCGTGTGCGCTCCACCAGCTTCATCGCCGCCTTGCCCCAGGCCGAACGCGAGGCCGTGGACCGGCAGATCGCCGCCCTGATCGACAGCGAGCCGCAGCTGCGGGGCAAGGCCCAGGTCACCGTGCCTTACACGACCGCCGCCTTCTATTGCACCCGGCAAGGCTGAGCTCATCCCCCCCACATCGCCCCCATGTAGGCGCTGGCTTGCCAGCGAAGGCGTTATCCGGACGGGGCCCCGGCTCAGGGGCCTCTTCGCCGGCAAGCCGGCGCCTGCAGGGGCGGTGGTCAGTCCCGCTTTTGGCCGATGCGCTGCCTTACGGCCCGCCGCCGGCCCTTGCTATAGTTCGGCCCTCATTTTCTGCCCAGTAAAGGATCACTGCCATGTCCGAATACCAAGCCTTTCGCGTCGAACTCGCTGACAACATCGCCCATGTGCAGATCAACCGCCCGGAAAAGATCAACGCCATGAACGCCGCGTTCTGGAGCGAGATCGTCGAGATCTTCCGCTGGATCGACGACACCGACGCAGTGCGCGTGGTGGTGCTCAGCGGTGCCGGCAAGCATTTTTCTTCGGGCATCGACCTGATGATGCTGGCCGGGGTGGCCAACGAACTGGGCAAGGATGTGGGCCGCAACGCGCGCCTGCTGCGGCGCAAGATCTTCCAGCTGCAAGCCTCGTTCAACGCCGTGGACAATTGCCGCAAGCCGGTGCTGGCGGCGATCCAGGGCTATTGCCTGGGGGGCGCCATCGACCTGATCAGCGCCTGCGACATGCGTTACGCCGCGGACGATGCGCAATTCTCGATCAAGGAAATCGATATCGGCATGGCTGCGGATGTCGGCACACTGCAACGTTTGCCACGTATCATCGGCGACGGCATCCTGCGCGAGCTGGCCTACACTGGGCGCACCTTCGGTGCCGAGGAAGCACGCAGCATTGGCCTGGTCAACCGGACCTACAGCGATGCCGCAAGCCTGCTGGACGGGGTCATGGGAATTGCCCGGGAGATCGCCGCCAAGTCGCCGATCGCGGTCAGCGGCACCAAGGAAATGCTCAGCTACATGCGTGACCACCGTATTGATGACGGCCTGGAATATGTCGCCACCTGGAACGCTGCCATGTTGCAGTCCAACGACTTGCGCGTGGCCATCGCCGCCCATATGAGCAAACAGAAACCCGAATTTCTGGATTGATTGACGATGATTGAACGCTGGACCACCGCAGTACTCGACACCGACCTTCCCGGCGGCTGGGCCGTGGCCCGCGGCCCGGACGGCTTTCTCTACGACGACAACGGCGCGCTGTTCCCCCGGCACTGGCTCAAGGGCCAGGACCTGCCGCTGCTGGCGGAACACGGCATCGGCCATCTCGATGGCGAGCCGGTGTACCTGCTGGAACTGAGCGCCCGCGCCGAAGTGCCGGGCTGCGGCTGGAAAGGCCTGCGGGCCTTCATGCTGGAGGGCGATCACACCCTGTACAAGGTCCTGGGCTATGCCGCGCAGATCGGCACCTGGGCCCGGGAGCACCGGTACTGCGGCAGTTGCGGGCGGCCCATGGCCCAGGTGCCGGGGGAGCGGGCGATGTATTGCCAGCCTTGCGACCTGCGCAGCTACCCGCGCATTTCACCGAGCATGATCGTGCTGATCACCCGCGGTGACGAAATCCTCCTGGCTCGTTCGCCGCGCTTCGTCACCGGGGTCTACAGCACCCTGGCAGGCTTTGCCGAGCCGGGCGAGTCGGCGGAGGACTGCCTGATTCGCGAGGTACGCGAAGAGGTGAGCATCGAAGTCAGGAACATCCAGTACGTGGGCAGCCAATGCTGGCCGTTCCCCCATTCGATGATGCTGGGCTTTCACGCCGAATACGCCGGCGGCGAGATCATTCCCCAGGAAGACGAGATCGAGGACGCCCAGTGGTTCAGCGTCCATGCGCTACCGCCGTTGCCGGCCTCGCGCTCGATTGCCCGCTACCTGATCGATCTCTATGTGGCGCGCCGCCTAGGCCACGCTGAACCAGTGCTGCCAGGCTAGGCGCACGGTCAGCCCAAGGACCACGGTGATGAACACCGGGCGAATGAACTTGGCACCACCGCTGATGGCGGTGCGTGCGCCGAAGAAGGCCCCGACCATCACCGACAGGCCCATGCACAGGCCGATGATCCAGTCCACCTGCCCGGAAAACACGAACACCGACAGCGCCGCGATGTTGCTGACGAAGTTCATGCTGCGGGCCACGCCGCTGGCCTTGACCAGGTCGATGGGGTAGAGCAGCAGGCTGCTCACGGTCCAGAACGCCCCGGTGCCGGGGCCGGCCACGCCGTCATAGAAGCCCAGGCTGAAGCCCTGGCTCGATTGCCACTTCTTCTTGATCGGTGCGTCGCTGTCCAGTGGCGCCTTGGGCGTGCCGCCGAACAGCAGGTACAGGCCGCAGGCGAAGACGATCACCGGCAGCATCTTGTTCAGCCATTCCGCCGGCAGGTAGTGAGCGACGATGGCCCCGGTCAGGGCGCCCACCAGGGTGCCGACAATGGCGTGGGTCCACTGCCTGGGGTGGAACAGCTTGCGCCGATAGAAGGTGAAACTGGCGGTGGCCGAGCCGAAGGTCGAGCTGAGTTTGTTGGTGCCCAGCACCAGGTGCGGCGGCAGGCCGGCGGTGAGCAGGGCCGGGGTGGTGAGCAGGCCGCCGCCGCCGGCAATGGCGTCGATGAAACCGGCGATGAAGGCCACGAGGGCGAGAATGGCGAGGGTGGTCAGGTCTACGCTGAGTTCGAAGGGCATGGGGTCGGCTTATTTCGGCGAGAAGCGCAAAGGGGGCTGCGCGAAAGTCCGCCATATTACCTGCAACCCAGCCCGCCGCGCGACCGCCTCGACCTTGGTCGGATGCCTCTCCCTGAACCGAGCGCCCGCCTGGATGACGCCTTCGCTGGCAAGCCAGCTCCTACGGGGCGGTGCGCCGAGATTTCGCTGCAGGAGCCGGCTTGGCGGCGAAGAGGCCGCTGGGCCGAGCGCTCGCCTGCATGTCGCCTTCGCTGGCAAGCCAGCTCCTACGGGGGGCGGTGCCTGAGGTCAGCGCTGGGGGCCGTTGCCAATCTGCCAGACAAAGGGTGGCTCGCTGCCGTTGATCTTCCAGTCGCCGACGATCCGCGCCTTGTAGATCACCGGGTTGTGCGAAGACACGGTGCGCGCATTGCGCCAGTGCCGGTCCAGGGCCTTGCCCTGGCGAATGTCCGAAGCCCCCAGGGCATTGAACAGCTCGCTGGTGGCGCGCTGGACCAGTTCGGTGACCACCACCTGGGCCGTGGCCGATTCGATTTCCGCCGCCACATTGGCCGCGCGCTCCTGGGCCGGATCCCCGGCAAAGCGCGCCAGGTAGGCCTGTTGCGCAGGGGCTGCAGCACGCAGGGCGGCGGCTTCGGCGGCATACACCAGGGCCACGATCTCGCCCACCACCTGCTGCACCTGGGCATCGGCGCTGGCCTGGGGCGCGTTGCCGTGGCTGTAGATGCGCTTGCGCACCCGCACTTCGTGGGCCACATCACGTAGCGCCGCGCGGCCGATGCCGGCCAGGGTCGCCAGCAGCACCAGCTGGTAGAAAGCGGTCTGGTATTTGAAGCGGGTTGCGAAGTCGATGATGTTCTCGGCGTCCACTTCAGCGTCCTGGAAGCGCGAGGTGCCGCTGCCGGTGGTGCGCTGGCCGAAGCCGTCCCAATCGTCGCTCTGCTCGATGCCCGGCTGGCGGGTGCGCACCGCGGCAATCACGTCGCCACCGGTGTCCGTGCGCTGGGCATAGACATCGATCCAGTCGGAGAAAATGCTTCCGGTGCTGTAGAACTTTTCGCCGTTGAGGCGCCATTTTTCGCCATCCGGAGAGACTTTGGTGATGACCTGGCCGATGTCCACGGCGCCGATTTCGGTCCAGGCGCAGCCGACGATATCGCCTTCGACAAAGCGCTTGAACCACAGGTCCCGGCCCGGCCCGGGCGTGGCATTGAGCCGATCCTCGACAAAGGCAAAGTGCCCGCGCAGGGCCTGGGGCACGTTGGCGTCGGCCTCGGCCAGCTCGATCAGCAGCTGGAAAAGCTGGGGCAGGGAAGCGCCGCCACCGCCATATTCCAGCGGCACCCGTACCGCGCCGAATCCGGATTCCTTGAGCCACTGGATGGGCTCGTAGGGCAGTTTGCGTTGCTGTTCCCGTTCCACCGCGCCACTGGCGATGCGCTGGAAGATCGGGCGAAAGCCTGCGGCCAGGGTCTCGTAGTCGACCCCCACGGACAGCGGATTGATTACCTGGTGTTCAGTCATGGTGTAGCTCCTGGGTTCGGCAGAAAAAAGCGCTGCAGGGTCCAGGCCGATTGCACACACCATGCCGAAGCCGCAAACGCCGGTTTGCCGGGGCAAGGGCTCCGGCAGAGCGCCTGCAACTGTTGCTCCGCCAACAGTTCATCAACAAAACAGCCCGTTTCCAGGGTTGGCCGGCCCCGCGCCGCCGCAGGCAGCGAGCCTCAGCCATTGCCCGGGAGAAGGCGTGCTTGAGGCTCCACACGGCGTCTGGCGGCCTACGCGCCGAGGGCTTCCAGGCCCTGGCACGCTTGCTGCTCTGCTCCGAGGTACTTTCCCAAGTCCCGAGGACCGAACCATGAGTCAGCAAGCCGTGAAATTTGCCTACTGGGTGCCCAACGTCAGCGGTGGGCTGGTGGTCAGCAAGATCGAGCAACGCACCCATTGGGGCATCGACTACAACCGCAAGCTGGCGCAGATCGCCGAGCAGGCCGGCTTCGAATACGCCCTGACCCAGATCCGCTTCACCGCCGGCTATGGCGCCGAGTACCAGCACGAGTCGGTGGCTTTCAGCCACGCACTGCTGGCGGCTACCGACAAGCTCAAGGTGATTGCGGCGATCCTGCCCGGGCCCTGGCAGCCGGCCCTGGCGGCCAAGCAACTGGCGACCATCGACCAACTGACCAATGGCCGTATTGCGGTGAACATCGTCAGCGGTTGGTTCAAGGGTGAGTTCCAGGCCATTGGCGAGCATTGGCTGGAGCACGACGAGCGCTATCGCCGGTCCGAGGAATTCATTCGCTGCCTGCGCGGGGTCTGGAGCCAGGATGCCTTCACCTTCAGGGGCGATTTCTATCGCTTCGACCACTACAGCCTCAAGCCCAAGCCCCTGGGCCAGCCGGAGATCTTCCAGGGCGGCAGCTCGCGGGCTGCCCGGGACATGGCGGCCCGGGTTTCGGACTGGTACTTCACCAACGGCAACAGTGTCGAGGGGATCAAGGCCCAGGTCGATGACATCCGCGCCAAGGCCGCGGCCAACCAGCACTCGGTGAAGATCGGAGTGAACGCCTTCGTGATCGCCCGGGACACCGAAGAGGAGGCGCGGGCGGTGTTGCAGCAAATCATCGATCAGGCCGACCCGGAGGCGGTGAATGCCTTCGGTAACGCCGCCCGGCAGGCTGGCAAGGCGTCCCCCGAAGGCGAGGGCAACTGGGCCAGGTCGAGTTTCGAGGACCTGGTGCAGTACAACGACGGGTTCAAGACCAACCTGATCGGCACGCCACAGCAGATTGCCCAGCGCATCGTGGAGTTGAAGGCGGTGGGCGTGGACCTGGTACTGGCCGGGTTCCTGCATTTCCAGGAAGAGGTGGAGTATTTCGGCCAGCGCGTGCTGCCCCTGGTACGCGAGCTGGAGGCCCGGGCGCGGTCCAAGGAACAGGAAGCCGCCGCCTGAAGCCGCCTCTTGCCGGCGAATGGGCCTCGGAGCCTTGTGCCGGGCTTGAGGGCGCTTTCGCTGGCAAGCCAGCTCCTACGGGGGCAGAGGAGGTGTGTTTTTCGTAGGAGCCGGCCTGCCGGCGAACGGGCCCCGGAGCCTTGTGCCGGGCTTGAGGGCGCTTTCGCTGGCAAGCCAGCTCCGACAAGGGCAGAGGCGGTGGTGATTACAGGCCCAGTTCGCTCAGGCCCGGGTGATCGTCGGGCCGGCGGCCCAGGGGCCAGTGGAACTTGCGCTCCTGGGCCTTGATCGGCATGTCGTTGATGCAGGCGAAGCGCCGGGCCATCAAACCCTGTTCGTCAAACTCCCAGTTTTCGTTGCCGTAGGAACGGAACCAGTTGCCCGAGTCGTCGTGCCATTCGTAGGCGTAGCGCACGGCAATACGGTTGTCGGTAAAGGCCCACAGTTCCTTGATCAGGCGGTAATCCAGTTCCTTGGCCCATTTGCGGGTCAGGAACGCCTTGGCCTCTTCGCGGTTGTGGGCGAACTCGGCGCGGTTGCGCCATTGGGTATCCAGGGTATAGGCCAGGGATACCCGCTCCGGGTCCCGGGAGTTCCAGCCATCTTCGGCCAGGCGGATCTTTTCAATCGCCGACTCGCGAGTGAAAGGCGGAAGGGGCGGGCGCACTTGAGCGTTAGACGACATGATCTGCCTCCAATGAAAGTTGCTGTTCAAACAAAGAAGCTGCTCTTGTTTAAAACAATCAAAGGTCCAATAACTTTCGCGCCATGCATTGCGCATTATCAGCAGCACTGTGATTGCCCATCACAAGGGCAACGGTAATGGCACCATCGATCAGGATCAGCAGTTGCGCTGCCAGTTCCTCAGGATGTTGCGCGCCATGTTCCTGGCAAAGCTCGGTCACGTAGTCGAGCAGGTTCTGCTTGTGCCGTTTTGCTACTTGGCGCACCGGGTCTTGCGGGTCGCCGGTTTCGCCACTGGTGTTGATAAAGGCGCAGCCGCGAAAACCGGGGGTTGCGAACCAGTCCTTGAGCACGTCGAACAGCGCCAGCAGGCGCAGGGCCGGGGTAGCGGCCTGGTTCACCGCGCTGCAGAACCAGTGCATCCAGCGCTGATCGCGACGCTCCAGGGCGGCCACCACCAACTCGTCCTTGTTGGTGAAATAGCGGTAGACGCTCTTGCGCGAGACGCCGGCGGTCTTCACCAGAAGATCCATGCCAGTGGCGGCAATGCCGTTCTGGTAGATCAGTTTCTCGGTGACATCGAGGATGATGTCTCGGGTTTCAGAGTGCATGATTTCGTTCATGTGGCGAACAGTAGAACGATCGTTCTCCTTGGTCAATTACATTTTTTGTTTTTCTTCGAAACTGGCCATTACCCTTTGTAGGAGCTGGCTTGCCAGCGAAGGCGTCATTGCGCCTTGCACAGGGCTTGGGGGCCCATTCGCCGGCAAGCCGGCTCCTGCGCACAGCGGGCGGGTGCTTTGCTGAGGGAGGGCGTTATACATGCCAGGCAGGGGACTCCGGCCGGTCCATGGTGTAAGCTCTTGCGCTCTTTGGATTTGAGCCACTGCGAGCCCTAATGCCGTCGCTTTTCAAACGTTCCCTGCTGCCCAAGCTGCGCAGCTTCCCACTGGCCGCCGAGGCTTTCACCACGCTGACCGGCGCTGCGCAGTTTCGCCGCACGCTGCTGGAGCAGATTGCCCAGGCCCGTCGGCGCATCTATATCGTCGCGCTGTACCTGCAACAGGATGAAGCCGGCCAGGAAATCCTCGATGCCCTGCACGCCGTCAAGGCCGCCCGTCCCGAGCTGGAAGTGGTGGTCGTGGTGGACTGGCTGCGGGCCCAGCGCGGCCTGATCGGTGCCGGCAAGCAGCCGGGCAACTCGGCCTGGTACCAGCAGATGACCCGCACTCACGCCAGCGAGGTGCCGATCTACGGCGTGCCGGTACAGACCCGCGAGCTGTTCGGGGTGCTGCACCTCAAGGGTTTCGTCATCGATGACTGCGTGCTCTACAGCGGCGCCAGCCTGAACAATGTTTACCTGCACAAGTTCGACAAGTACCGCTTCGACCGTTACCACCTGCTGCACAACCAGGCGCTGGCCGACTCCATGCACCACTTGGTGCAGCACGGCCTGGTGGAGTCGCGGGCAGTGCACCGCCTGGACCTGCCGAACCTGCCCACCACCCGCAGCCTGCGCAACGACATCGGCGATCTGCGCAGCCGCCTCAAGCACGCCACCTACGACACCACTGCCGGTGGCCTGGACAAGAGCGGGCTGTCGGTCAGCCCGTTGCTCGGGGTGGGCAAGGGCAACCCGTTGAACCGGGTGATCTGCGAGCTGATTGCCGGCGCCCAGCGCCAGTTGACCATCTGCACCCCGTATTTCAACCTGCCGCTGCCGGTGACCCGGGAGATCAACCGGGCCCTGGAGCGCGGGGTGAAGATCGACATCATCGTCGGCGACAAGACCGCCAACGACTTCTATATCCCGCCCAGCGAGCCGTTCAAGGTGATCGCGGCGCTGCCTTATCTGTATGAGATCAGCCTGCGGCGTTTTGCCAAGCGGCATCAGAAAGTGATCGACAACGGCCAGTTGAACCTGCACCTGTGGCGTGACGGCGACAACACCTACCACCTCAAGGGCATGTGGGTCGATGAGCGCTATACCTTGCTCACCGGCAACAACCTCAACCCGCGGGCCTTCCGCCTGGACCTGGAAAACGCCCTGTTGCTGGACGACCCCAAGGGCGAGTTGCTGCAGGCGCGCAACGCCGAACAGGCCGAGATCTATCGCCACACCCGCCGCATCGAGCACTTTCAGTACCTGGACAGCCTGGTGGACTACCCCGAGGCCGTGGGCAAGTTCCTGCGCCGGGTCAGCCGCGTGCGCATCGAGCGCTTGCTCTACCGCATGCTTTAACCCGTAGCCGCTGCCGAGGTCCACAGGACCTTCACCAATCTCAAGAGCGGCGTCTGCTTCGCAGCCGTTCGCAGCCTGCGGCAGCGGCTACAAAAGCAGCGCAGTACCTGTAGCCGCTGCCGAGCCTGCGAGGCTGCGCAAAGGTCCGCAGGGCCTTCAGCAACCTTAAGAGCGGCGTCTGATTTGCAGCCGTTCGCAGCCTGCTGCAGCGGCTACAGGTCTTTGGGCTGCGGGGCGGGCCAGATCGCGATCAGTACCAGCAGCACCGCCGCCAGCAGGTAGGGCAGGCGCGGTTCGATGGCGTAGATCAGGCTGCCGGCCATGGGCCCGATGACCACGCCCAGGCCCTGGGCGGCGCCGATGCTGCCGGCAGTCGCGCCCTGTTCCGAGGCCTCTACGGCATTCGCCGCCAGGGCCGAGAACGACGGAAACACCCCACCCATGCCTGCCGCCGATACAAAGAACGCCAGCCACAAGCCCCAGGCGCTGTCCACCAGCATGCTGCCGGCATAACCCAGCGCGGACAGCAGGGCGCCGTAGCGGATCATCCGCAGCGGCGGCCATTCCAGCTTGCGCACCACCAACTGCGCGCAGATCAGCGCCACGCCGACCATGGCCAGGGCCACCCCGGCCGTCTGGGCGGCATCGGCGGGGCTCATGTGCAGCCGGTCCAGGGCATAGAAGCTGACGGTGATCTGGGCCACCGACACACAGAGCATGGCGACAAAGGCCACCACCATGGGCCGGCGCAGTCGCGGGTCGCCCAGGCGTACCCGGGTCGGCGCCTGGGCCAGGTGCAGTTCCTGGCGCGGCAGTTGGTAGCGCAGCACCAGGAATGCCAGCAACGGCAGCACCGCCATGGCGTAGAACGGCAGGCTCAGGCTGTAGCGCGCCAGCAGCGCGGCCACCGCCGGGCCCAGCACCAGGCCCACGGCGTTGGCGGCGCCCAGGGTGGCCATGGCACGGGCGCGGTGCTGAGGTTCGACGTTATCGGCGATCAGGGCGAAGCCGCCCACCGGGATCGCCGCGTAGAAGGCGCCGATCAAGCCGCGGCCGAGCATCAGGCCGAGAAAGGCCATGGCGACGCTGGGCAGCGACTGTAGCGACAGGTCGATGAACAGGCACAAGGCCCAGTAGGCGAGGGTGAAGCCGGCGGTGCCCAGCAGCAGCACCCGGCGCCGGCCGAAGCGGTCGCTGGCCTGGCCCCAGGGGCGTGCCAGGAGCATCCAGATCACCCCGGAAACGGTGACGGCCGCGCCGGCGTGCCAGGTTTCCAGGTGCAGGGCCCGGGAGATCGGGCCGATCAGCGAGACGAAGGCCATCATCGACATGGTGCAGGCCATATAGGCGGCCATCAGTGGAACCAGCGAGAAGGGTCTGACGGTCAGCGGCGCGCTGGCGGCTGTGGAGCGAGGCATGAAGGGTCTTCCATGAAAGTCGATGGGCCGTGAACGTTAACGGGATAACGTGTCACAGCCCAGGCTTATCTGCATTCGTGATGATGTTGCCGGCGAAGAGGGCCTTGAGTCGGGGGTTGTACCCAGGGCCGCTTTCGCTGGCAAGCCAGCTCCTACAGGGAGGATGGCGTGTTGGGTTCCGGGCTCAGTTCAGGCCCAGTTTGCCGCGCAGGGTGGAGAGGTCTTCGGCCAGGGTATTGACCGGGCCTACCAGGGCCTTGCGGTCGTTTTCCTTGACCTTGTCGTAGGTCATGAAGCCGCCGTCGGGGGTTTTGTACTTGGCCAGGATCTTGTTCACCGTGGCGAAGTTCTTGTCCACCTTGGCGACAAAGGCCTTGTCCTGCTTCTCGATCTGCGGACGGAACAGGTCGACGATTTTCTTCGCCCCGTCGATGTTGCCCTGGAAGTCGTAGAGGTCGGTATGGCTGTAGCGGTCTTCTTCACCGGAGATCTTGGTTGCGGCCACTTCTTCCAGCAGCGCGGCGGCGCCACCCACGACTTTTTCCGGCGGGAAGGTCAGGCCGGCGACGCGGGTCTGCAGGTCCTTGACGTCCTTGTTCAGGCCGTCGGCCAGCTCGCCCAGGCCTTCGGTGCTGTTTTCTGAGAACAGCGAGTATTCCAGGCGGTGGAAGCCGGTGAAGTCTTCGGCCTTGACGCCTTTCTCGTGGTCGTCGACCCGGGAGTCGATGGACGCGTCCAGGTCACTGAAGAGCTCGGCGATCGGTTCGATCGACTCGTAGTAGACCCGGGTCGGCGCGTAGAGCTTCTTGGCGGCGGCCAGGTCGCCCTTTTTCACCGCATCGGTGAACTGCTGGGTGTGGCTGGCCAGTTCGTCGAGCTGCTCGGTGACGTAGATCTTGTAGTCGGAGATCGGCCCCACCAGCTCCAGGGGCGCAGTTGCGGCGAACGCCGAAAGCGGCGCGTGGAGCAAGCCAAGGGTCAGCAACACAGCGAGAGGCGACTTTTTCATGGGACTTTTCCGTGGGGGTTGTTGTGTTAGGGGTGTCAGGCAGTGCTTTTAGGTCCGGTGGCATCGAGCAGCGAACGCCCGATGAAATCCTCTTCGCCGGTGACCCCCGGCAAGGTGAAGAAGTAACCGCCACCAGTGGGCTTGAGGTACTCCTCCAGGGGTTCGCCGTTCAGACGGGTCTGTACGGCGATGAAGCCTTTCTCCAGGTCGGCCTGGTAGCAGATGAACAGCAGGCCCATGTCCAGCTGGCCGTTCTTGTTGACCCCGTTGGAGTAGTTGAACGGCCGGCGCAGGATCAGGTTCTGCTGGCTCTGGGCAGTGCGCGGGTTGGCCAGGCGGATGTGGGCGTCGAGCTTGGTGACCTTGCCATGGGGGTCCCGGGCGTAGTCGGGCACCTGGCTTTCCTTCTGGCCGTCCATGGGCGCGCCACTGGTCTTGATCCGGCCGATGATGCTTTCCTGCTCCTGCAGCGGGGTGCGGTCCCAGCGTTCGACGAAGTTGCGGATGATCCGCACTGCCTGGTAGCTGCCATGGGCTGCCCAGGCCGGTTCGTCACTGCCGGGCTGGACCCAGACGATCTGCTGCATGGCCTTCGGGTCGTTGGAGTCGGGGTTGGCCGAGCCATCGCGAAAGCCCAGGAAATTGCGCGCACTCTGCGCCGGCTCACCGGGCTTGGCCGGGGCCTGGGGCGGTACGCTGCCTTCCTGTTTCCAGCGCACCAGCAGCAGGTCGGGCAGGTTCTTCACGATGTCGCGCAGGGCGTGGATGTTGGTGTCGGCGGTGTTGGAGCAGAACTGCAGGCTCAGGTCGCCGTGGCAGCAGGCGGGCTCCAGGGCATCGTTGGGGAAGCCCACCATGCGGATCAGGCGCTTGGGCTTGGCCGCCTCCAGGCCGAAGCGCTCGTCGAACAGCGATTCGCCCACCGAGACGGTGATGGTCAGGTTGTCCGGGGTCACTACCGGGCCGAGGATGCCGGAATCCACGGGCGGCAGCTTCGGGTCCACCTGGGCTACCGGGCCACCGCGCATGAGAAAGGCAATGCGTTGGTCGAGGGTGCGAAACAGCCGTTCCAGGTCGTCGCGGTCGCTGGCCAGCACATCGAAGGACACCAGCATGCCCGCGGCCGGGCGCGGGGTGACGATGCCGCTCTGATGCTGGCCATGGAAGTCGTGGCGGTCCTGGGTCTTGTCGCTGCTGGGGGCTTCGGTGACCTGGGTGGGCGCGGCGGCCATGGCCGGGCAACTCAGGCTGCTGCCGGCCAGGGCCACGCCGGCGGCGCCCATGCCCAGCAGCACGCGCCGACGCTGGGCGGAAAAAGACGGATTGGACTGATCTGAATCGTTCATTGAAAACTCGTCTCGTTACAGGCCGGAAAGGCCAAGTGCGGGATCAATAGCGTCGAGGGCGTCGGCCAGGGCCTTGGCTTTGTCGGCGATCTCTTTGCGCTGCCGGGCGTCGACCTGGTCGTAGGCCACATAGCCGAAGCCGTCGCGCAGACTGGCCAGGCGAGTGGCCAGGGCATCGGCGGCGCTGTCCACCTGGGGCAGCAATTGGGCCGCGGACTTGGCCAGCAGCGGCCGTAGCAGGTCGATGACCTTGCGCGTGGTTTCCAGGTTGGCGGCAAAGCCGTTGAGGTCGCTGTGGCTGTAGCGTTCTTCTTCACCGCTGCTGGCCCGCAGGTCGGCCAGGCTGCGCATGTTGCGCGCGACGATACTCACCAATTGCTCCGGTGGCAGGGTCTGGGCCAGCAACTGTTCCTTGAGGCTGACCACGTTGCTGGACAGGCGCTGAGCTACGGGAGCCAGGCCTGCCAGGTCATTTTTCTGGAACAGGCCGTATTCCAGGCGGTGGAAACCGCTGAAGCCCGGATCCTGTTCGCGCTGTTCGAAATAATCGGCGCGGGCATTGATGGTGTTGTCCAGCTCGGCCAGGCGCTGGGCCGCCGGGGCCAGGCGCTGATAGGCTGCGCGGGCCGGCAGGTACAGCGCCTGGGCCTGTTTCAGGTCGCCGGCATCTATGGCCTGCTGCAAGGCGTTCACTGCCTTGACCAGGGCACTGCCCTGGGTGCTGAGGTAGACCCGGAACTCCGACAGCGGGCCGATAAAGGCCACCATCGACGGCCGCGCCTTGGCCTGGGCGTCGGACTCGGCGGTCGGGGTCACGTGCAGGGTGCCGCGGGGGTTGCTCAAAAGCCCGCAGGTGATGGCGTAGTCCCCTGGCTGCAGGTTGGCGTTGATCACCTGGCTCAGGCCCGGGGCGATGTTTTCCCGTTCCTCCACCACCAGCACGCCGTCGAGAATTTCCCATTCCACGGCGCGATCCGAACGGTTGACGATGCGGAAGCTGGCGCGCCCGGCCGGGACTGTCAGCGCGTTGGGTTCACAAGTCTTGGGGTGGATGGTCACGGTGATCTCGCCCTGGTGGGCCTGGCGCTTGCTGGCGGCCAGTTGCGAGGCGTAGTAGAACAGCCCGCCGGCGGCGATCATGACGATCACCGAACCGGCAACCGCCCAGCGCAGAGCGCGGGGAGGCGAGGCCTGGGGAGAGGCTTGCTGGGTCATGGGGAGCCTTACTGACTGGAAACGGAAGACGTTGAGCCGGGCGCCTTGGCTGGGGCGCCACCGGGCAGGAAGAACAGCACCAGGGTCACGGCCAGGTACAGCGCATAGGCGCCGAGGGTGCTGATGGTGGGGGCGTCCTGGTAGCCGAACATGCCGGCCAGTACCGAACCCACCGGGCCATCCATGGGCAGGCTGGCGCTGAAGTCGAAGAGTACGGTCTGCAGGTGGTTCCAGACCCCGGCTTCATGCAGGGCCTGCACCGAATTGGCGAGGATGCCGGCGGCCACCACCAGGATGAACAGCCCGGTCCAGCGAAAGAAGGCGCCAAGGTTCAGGCGCATGCTGCCGGTGTAGATCAGGAAGCCGACGATGATCGCGCAGATCAGGCCCAGCAGGGCGCCTATGGGCGCGCCCGGGCCTTCGCTCTGCTGGAACACCGCCAGCAGGAAGAACACGGTTTCCAGGCCTTCGCGGGCCACGGCGAAGAACACCATGGCGATCAGCGCCGTGACCTGATGCTTGGAGCCGGCCAGGGCGTGGTCCAGGGAGACATGCAGGGAATGCTTGATCGAGCGCGCGACCTTGCGCATCCAGAACACCATGGAACTGAGGATGCCCACGGCCACCAGGCCGACGATGCCTTCGAAGAGTTCCTGCTGCTTCTGCGGGAATTCGGCGCTCATCAGTTCCAGGCCGCCGCCCACCAGCAGGGCCAGGGCCGCGGCGAGGAAAACCCCGATCCACACGGCGGGCATCCACTGGCCACGGCCAGTCTGTTTCAGGTAGCTGGCGATGATGCCAACGATAAGCGCGGCTTCAATCCCTTCGCGCAACATGATCAGAAATGGAACGAGCATTCAGCACCGGTCGGCAAATAGGCTAGGGGGTAATTTGTAACATAATGATACTCATTGCTAAATGAAGATTATTGACAACTGCTGAACGGAAGCTGAACGGGTCTCGTTTACCAAGCCTGGACCGGTTTGTCGGCTCTTGCGGGCGATTGTTCCTGGCGCCGGGCGTGGGGGCGCCTTCGCTGGCAAGCCAGCTCCTACAGCTGGGGTGATATTGGGGGTGCCCTTGTAGGAGCCGGCTTGCCGGCGAAGAGGCCCTTGAGACCTGCGCCGGGCGTGGGGGCGCTTTCGCTGGCAAGCCAGCTCCTACAGCTGGTGTGATATTGGGGGGGGCCTTGTAGGAGCCGGCTTGCCGGCGAAGAGGCCCTTGAGCCCAGCGCCGGGCGTGGGTCCTCAGCCGAGGTTCTGTTCGGTCAGGCGTTGCACCGCCAGGCGGCGGTAGTGGGAGGGGGTCATGCCCTTAAGCTGCTGGAAGCGCCGGTTGAAGTTGGAAATGTTGTTGAAGCCCGACTCGAAGCACACGTCGGTCACCGGTTTGTCGCCGTCGGCCAGCAGTTCACAGGACTTGCTGATGCGCAGCCGGTTGACGAACTCGACGAAGCAGCGTCCGGTGGCCTGCTTGAACACCCGGGAAAAATAGCTGGGCTTCATGCCCAGGTAGTCGGCCACTTCCTCCAGGGGCAACTCCCGGGCGTAGTGGGCAAAGATGTAGTCCACCGCGCGGTTGGTGCGGTCGACGCTGTGTTCGTCCGCCAGTTGCACACGGGTGGCGCCGGACAGCAACTGGTAGTCGTCGCAGGCCGCCAGCAGCTCCATGAGGATGAGGAAGTGGCCAAGGCGGGTGATGCCGCTGGAGTCGGCGATGCGCTGCATCAGTGGCAGGGCCTGGGCGATGGTGTGCGGGCAGCGGAACTCGATGCCGTACTGCGCCCGCTCCAGCAGCGGGCTGAGGTTCTTCAGCTCGGCAAACACCTGGCTGCCACTGTCGAACAGCTCATCGGTGAAGTTCACCAGCATGTCGCGCTTGGCCACCACTTCGTCCTCGGCCACCTGGCTGATCCAGTTGTGGGGCAGGTTGGGGCCAGTGAGAAACAGCGTCTGCGGGTAGAAGTTGCCGATGTAGTCGCCGATGAACACCTTGCCGGAGCTGGCGACGATCAGGTGCAGCTCGTATTCCTTGTGGAAATGCCAGCGCACCAGAGGGCAGGGGAAGCCGTGCTGGCGATAGATGATGGACAGGCCGTTGTGGTCGTCCATCAACTCATAGGAGGGGTCGGTGATCTTGCCGGGTCGGCTCATGGCGCGGGCCTGTTCTTGTTGTAGGCCCGGCTGATAATGCCTCGTGGCCCGCTCGCGCACCAGAGAAGGCGTTCTCAGGGTTGGCGCCCTGTTCGCCGACAAGCCGGCTCCTGCAAGCACACCGCCGATATCACGCCAGCGAAGAAAGGTCAGGAGGCCGGGCGGTTTTTCGCTTCGATCCACTGCGCCATGTACTGGGTGCTCTTGTGATGGTGGTGACGCAGCATGGCGCCAGTGAAGTTGTCCCGGCGCAGTTGCTCCAGGTGCTGGCGGCAGTGTTGCAGGCGCTGGATCAGCGCCGGGCCGTGTACTTGCTGGCGGTAGCGCGCTTCGAGCAACTGCCGGCCATCCGCCTGGGCCTGCTCCCACAGCTGCCGGTCCTGATAGAGGCGCACCGAGGCCGCCGCCAGGCCACTGGCGGATTCAGCCACCGCCCCCGGCCATGGCAGGCCGTCCTGGGACATGGATTCGCTGCCCACCGGGGTGGTGACGCTGGGCGTGCCGCAAAGCATGGCATCGAGCAGCTTACCCTTGATCCCGGCGCCGAAACGCAGGGGCGCCAGGCAGATCCGCGCTGCACTCATCACCTGCAGCGCATCCTCGGCCCAGTTCATGATGTGAAAGCCCTGGGCCGGGTTGTGCAGCGCCGCGGCCTTGGGCGGTGTGTAGGCGCCGTACAGGTGCAATTGCGCGCCGGGCAATTGCTGGCGTATCAGCGGCCATACGCGGTTCTTCATCCACAGCACGGCGTCCCAGTTCGGCGCGTGGCGAAAGTTGCCGATGCTCAGCAAGTGCGCCCGCTGCTCGAAGGGAGCAAAGCCCTGCGGCAGTTGCTCGAGCATCAGCGGGCACCAGTGCAGCAGGGCCGGCGGCAAGTGGAACTGCTGCACCAGCAGCTCGATTTCCACCTCGGAGATCATCAGGCTCAGGTCGCAGCGATAGATGGCGGCGATCTCGCGCTTGGCCAGGTCGGTGACGGCCATGTGCTGGAATTCCTGCTCCGGCGCCTGGGCGAACAGCGGGCTGAAGTCGTCTTGCTCGGTGCTTTCCTTGAGAACATCCTTGAGGCGCTGGTGCCGGGCATGACGCAGGCATTGCAGGTCGGAGGTCTCCAGCACCCGCAGGGCATTCGGGCAATGCTGCTCCACTCGCCAGCCGAACTGTTCCTCCATCATGAACTGGTCGAACAGCACGATATCCGGTGCCAGCTCGGCGACGAAACGGTCAAAGCTGGCGTTGTTGAGTTCGATCGGGCATTCACGAATGCCCAGGGCCGTCAGGTCTTCCTTGTGTTCGCCCTCGTTGGCCGGGCTGCTGAAGATCAGCTCCCAGCCCTGGTCGAGGAAGCTCTGGAGGATCTGCATCATGTGCCCGCCGGCGGCGGAGGAGCGGGGTTCGGGCCAGACGTAACCAATGATCAGGACTTTGGTTGCGGCAGTGGGGCTCATGAGCGGGCATTCCTGGCAGGCGGGGGGTAAAAAAGGCCGCCATTAAACCACAGCGCGTCAGCGCCCGAGCAGGCTGCCTGGCCTCAGCCGAGAATGCTGCGCACCTTGTCGCGCAGTTGGTCGATGGAGAACGGCTTGCCGATGACCGACATGCCGGCCGGCACCTCGATGGACTCGGCGTAACCACTGGCGAACAGCACCGGCAAACGCGGCCGCAGGGTGCGGGCACGCTCCGCCAGCTCGCGGCCGTTCATCCCGGGCAGGCCGACATCGGTCATCAGCAGGTCGATAGGTTGCCCGGCGTCCTCCAGCAGGCTCAGGGCCGCTTCGCTGCCGTCGGCCTCCAGCACGCTGAACTCCAGTTCTTCAAGGACATCGACAATCAGCATGCGCACGATGGCATCGTCTTCGACGACTAGGATGGTGGAGGCGCTGGCGGGCATAGGGACACTCTCAAGAAATGAATTCGGCGGGGCAGTGCGGCAGGCAGCCCTGTGCATCAGTAAGTGCCGGCTTGCCACAAGTTCCCGAAGCTGTACAAAAAAATCCCCTTGTACAAGCGCCAGCAAGAATAACCGCTTCCTTTGTCCCACGGCAGGACAAATCGCAAGCGAGCGCTACCTTGGTTATAAAAAATAGCTGTCCTGGCTGAATGTGGGGCAAACTTCGTTTTTTTTCACCAGCGCCAAGGTCCATCAAATGATTCGTCCGTCTTCGGTTGATGAGCAGAGTTTCCGCAAGCTGCTGATCCGCAACATCAGCCTGCCGCTGGGTGTCGGTGTACTCAGCGCGGTTTTTTTCGTGTCACTGATCACCTACCTGCTCTCGGTCATCCAGTGGGTGCAGCACACTGACCGAGTGATCAACAACCTCAACGAGTCGGCGCGCCTGACCATCGACCTGGAAACCGGCATGCGCGGCTTCCTGATCACTGGCGACGAGCACTTTCTGGACCCCTACGAAGTGGCCAAGCCGCGCATCGTCAGCGAACTGCGCAGCTTGCAGGAGCTGGTGGCGGACAACCCGCAGCAGGTGGACCGGCTCAAGCGCCTGGAAGCCCTGCAGGTGGAGTGGAACAACTTTGCCCAGGGCATGATCGACCTGCGCCGCCAGAGCGGTGATTACCGCGGGGCGGTGCAGGCCGGGCGTGGCAAGCGCCTGACTGACGAGATCCGCAAGGAATACGACGACGCGGTGGCCATGGAGCAGCAGTTGCGCCTGGAGCGTAACGAGAACGTTACCCGCACCACCATTTTCAGCGTGGTGCTGTACCTGCTGTTCGTGGTGGGCATCAGCGCGCTGCTGGCCTACATCGGCCGTCGTGACCTGCTGGCACTGTCCAAGAGCTACAGCGACAACCTCGAAGCCCAGGAAAAGAGCGCCCAGCGCCTGGAGCAGCAGGCCTGGCTGCGCAACGGCCAGACCGAACTGGCCGAGCAGATGCTCGGCCAGCTGAGCCTGAACCTGCTGGGGCGCAACATCCTCCAATTTTGCGCCCAGTACCTGGGCACACCGGTGGCGGCGCTCTATGTGCGCGAGGAGCACGGTGGCCTCAGGCGCGTGGCGTCCTATGGCTTCTCCCGGGAACAGGAAGCCCAGGAACAGTCGCTGTACAGTGATGAAGGGCTGGTGGGGCAGGCCGCGCAGCACAAGCGCCTGATCCGTCTGGACGAGGTGCCCGCCGATTACTTCAAGGTCAGCTCCGGCCTGGGCGATGGTTCGCCGCGCAGCGTGCTGGTGGTGCCGACCCTTGACGACGATCGGGTCAACGGGGTGATCGAGCTGGGCTTCCTGCGGGCCTTGAGCGAGCGCGACGTCGAGCTGCTGGAACTGATTGCCGGCAATATCGGCACCTCCATCGAGGCCGCGCGTTATCGCCAGCGCCTGCAGGAAGTGCTGGCCGAGACCCAGCAGCTCAACGAAGAGCTGCAAGTGCAGCAAGAAGAGCTCAAGACCGCCAACGAGGAGCTGGAAGAGCAGTCGCGGATCCTCAAGGAATCCCAGGTGCACCTGGAAACCCAGCAGGTGGAGCTGGAGCAGACCAACGAGCAACTGGCGGAGCAGGCGCAGATCCTGGCCGATCAGCGCGACGCCATGGACCGCAAGAACAACGAGCTCAACGAGGCCCAGACCCAGCTCGAGGAGCGCGCCGAAGAGTTGCAGCGCTCCAGCAAGTACAAGTCCGAGTTCCTTGCCAACATGTCCCACGAGCTGCGCACGCCGCTCAACAGCTCGCTGATCCTGGCCAAGCTGCTGGCGGAAAACCCCCAGGAAAACCTCAGCCCCGAGCAGGTCAAGTTCGCCGAGTCGATCTATTCCGCGGGCAATGACCTGCTGAACCTGATCAACGACATCCTCGACATCTCCAAGGTCGAGGCCGGCAAGCTCGAAGTGCGCCCGGAGAACGCCAGCGTGCCGCGCCTGGTGGACGGGCTGCGCAGCCTGTTCCAGCCGCTGACCCAGGACAAGGGCCTGGAGTTCAAGGTGGAGCTGCAACCGGGAGCGCCGCAGATGCTGTTCACCGACCGCCAGCGGGTCGAGCAGATTCTCAAGAACCTGCTGTCCAATGCGGTCAAGTTCACCGAGAAGGGCCAGGTGAGCCTCACGGTGTCCGCTCAGCCGGGGGCCGGTATCGCCTTTGCCGTGCAGGATTCGGGGATCGGCATTGCCCAGGATCAGCAGGAAAGCATCTTTGAGGCCTTCCGCCAGGCCGATGGCACCACCAACCGGCGTTATGGCGGCACCGGCCTGGGGCTGTCGATCTCCCGGGATCTGGCGACCCTGCTCGGTGGCTCCATCAGCGTCAGCAGCGAACCCGGCCGCGGCAGTATCTTCACCCTGGTGCTGCCGGAGCAGTACCAGGAGGCCGCCGAGCCGCTGGTGGCGCCGCCGGCCCCAGTCGCGCCCGTGGCCGCGCCTGAGCCTGCCAGCCTGCCGCAGCCGGTGGCCGAGGCCCCGGGGGTGGACATTCCGCGCTTCGCCGATGACCGCGACAAGGCGCCGTTCAGCAGTCGTTGCATCCTGGTGGTGGAAGACGAGGCGAACTTTGCCCACATCCTCTTCGACCTGGCCCACGAGCTGGGTTACCACTGCCTGGTGGCCCACGGCGCCGACGAGGGCTACAGCCTGGCTGCCCAGTTCATCCCGGACGCCATCCTGCTGGACATGCGCCTGCCGGACCACTCCGGCCTGACCGTGTTGCAGCGCCTCAAGGAGAACGCCCAGACCCGGCACATCCCGGTGCACGTGATTTCGGTGGAAGACCGGGTGGAAGCGGCCATGCACATGGGCGCCGTGGGTTATGCGGTGAAACCCACCACCCGCGAGGAGCTCAAGGATGTCTTCGCCCGCCTGGAAGCCAAGCTGACGCAGAAGGTCAAGCGCGTGCTGCTGGTGGAGGACGACGACTTGCAACGCGACAGCATTGCCCGGTTGATCGGCGACGATGACATCGAGATCACCGCCGTGGGCCTGGCCCAGGATGCCCTGGACCTGCTGCGCGAGAACGTCTACGACTGCATGGTCATCGACCTCAAGCTGCCGGACATGCTCGGCAACGACCTGCTCAAGCGCATGTCCACCGAGGATATCTGCTCCTTCCCGCCGGTGATCGTCTACACCGGGCGCAACCTGACCCGGGATGAAGAGGCCGAGCTGCGCAAGTACTCGCGTTCGATCATCATCAAGGGCGCGCGCTCGCCGGAGCGCCTACTGGATGAAGTGACGCTTTTTCTGCACAAAGTCGAATCCCAGCTGTCCCATGAACGGCAGAAGATGCTCAAGACCGCCCGCAGCCGCGACAAGGTCTTCGAGGGCCGCAAGATCCTCCTGGTGGATGATGACGTGCGCAACATCTTTGCCCTGACCAGCGCCCTAGAACACAAGGGCGCGGTAGTGGTGATCGGCCGTAACGGCCATGAAGCCATTGCCAGGCTCAATGAGGTCGAGGATATCGACCTGGTGCTGATGGACGTGATGATGCCGGAGATGGACGGTTTCGAAGCCACGGTGCAGATCCGCAAGGACCCGCGCTGGCGCAAGCTGCCGATCATCGCGGTCACCGCCAAGGCCATGAAGGATGACCAGGAGCGCTGCCTGCAGGCCGGCTCCAACGATTACCTGGCCAAGCCCATTGACCTGGACCGGCTGTTTTCCCTTATCCGTGTGTGGCTACCCAAGATGGAAAGAATTTAGTGGAGCGTAATACCGAGATCGAACTGCGTTTGCTGATCGAAGCTATTTACCTCAAGTACAGCTACGATTTCCGCGATTACTCAGGTGCCTCGATCAAGCGCCGGGTCAACCACGCTTTGCGCCAGTTCGAATGCAAAACCATCTCTGCGTTGCAGGAGCGGGTGCTGCACGACCCGGCCGCGTTCATGCAGTTGCTGCAGTTCCTGACCATCCCGGTCAGCGAGATGTTTCGCGACCCGTCGCACTTTCTGGCGATCCGCCAGGAAGTGGTGCCGCTGCTCAAGACCTATCCTTCGATCAAGATCTGGATCGCCGGCTGCAGCACCGGGGAGGAGGTCTACTCGATGGCCATCCTGCTGCGCGAAGAGGGGCTGCTGGAGCGCACCATCATCTATGCCACCGACATCAACCCCAGCTCCCTGGAGAAGGCCAAGCAAGGCATCTTTTCCCTGGAGAACGTGCGGGCCTACACCCACAACTACCAGCAGGCCGGCGGCCAGCGTTCCTTTGCCGACTACTACACCGCGGCCTACGACTACGCGATCTTCGACAAGAGCCTGCGCGAGAACGTGACCTTCGCCGATCACAGCCTGGCGACCGACAGCGTATTCTCCGAAACTCAATTGATTTCTTGTCGTAACGTATTGATTTATTTCAATAAAAAATTGCAGGATCGTGCCTTCGGACTGTTTCACGAGTCCCTCTGCCATCGTGGTTTCCTGGTGCTGGGCAGCAAGGAAACCCTGGACTTCTCCGCCTATGGCAAGCACTTCGAGCCCTTGGTCAAACAAGAACGGATCTATCGCAAGACATGAGCCAGGAGATTGTCAGCCAGGGTTTCTGGCCGCAGATCGAGGCGATCGTGGTGGGGGCCTCTGCGGGTGGGGTCGAAGCCTTGCTGAAGCTGTTCAGCGGTTTCGCCCAGGGTTTCCGCCTGCCGGTGATCGTGGTCCTGCACCTGCCCGACGAGCGCCGCAGCCAGCTGGCCGAAGTCTTCGACCGGCGTCTGGCGCTGGCGGTGAAGGAAGCCGACGACAAGGAGCAGATCGTGCCTGGCACCCTGTACTTCGCCGCGCCCGGCTATCACCTGTCGGTGGAGCAGGACCGCAGCCTGTCCCTGAGCCAGGAAGAGCGCCTGCACCACTCACGCCCGGCCATCGACTACCTGTTCGAGTCCGCCGCCGATGCCTATGGCCGGAACCTGGCCGCGGTGCTCCTGACCGGGGCCAACCAGGATGGCGCCCGCGGCCTGGCCGAGGTCAAGCGCCAGGGTGGCCTGACCATCGTCCAGGACCCCAATGAGGCCCATGTCTCGACCATGCCGGACGCCGCCCTGGCCCTGCATCAACCGGACTACATTCTCCCTTTGCGCGGCATCAGCCGTCTGCTTGCCGAGCTGGAAGGAACCCATGTTAAGTAATATTCAAGCCAAGCTGCTGATCGTCGACGATCTGCCGGAGAACCTGCTGGCCCTGGAGGCGCTGATCAAGCGCGAGGACCGTATGGTGTACAAGGCGCTGTCGGCCGACGAAGCCTTGTCGCTGCTGCTCCAGCATGAGTTCGCCATGGCTATCCTCGATGTGCAGATGCCCGGCATGAACGGCTTTGAGCTGGCGGAGCTGATGCGCGGCACCGAGAAGACCAAGAACATTCCCATCGTCTTCGTCAGCGCCGCCGGGCGCGAGCTCAACTACGCCTTCAAGGGCTACGAGAGCGGGGCGGTGGACTTTCTGCACAAGCCCCTGGACATCCACGCGGTGAAGAGCAAGGTCAACGTATTCGTCGACCTGTACCGCCAGAGCAAGGCCATGAAGCAGCAGGTCGAGGCCCTGGAGCAGAGCCGGCGCGAGCAGGAAGCGCTGCTCCAGAAGCTCCAGGCCACTCAGAACGAGCTGGAGCAGGCGGTGCGCATGCGCGATGACTTCATGTCCATCGTCGCCCACGAAGTGCGCACGCCGCTCAATGGCCTGATTCTCGAGACCCAGCTGCGCAAGATGCACCTGGCCCGGGAGAACGCCGCGGCCTTCAGCCTGGACAAGATGCACGCCATGGTCGACCGCGACGAGCGCCAGATCAAAAGCCTGATCCGCCTGATCGAGGATATGCTGGACATCTCGCGCATCCGTACCGGCAAGCTGTCGATCCGCCCCTCGCGGTTCGATCTGGCGCAGCTGGTGCGCGGGCTGGTGGAAAACTTCGCGCCTCAGGTGGAAGCGGCGCAGTCGTCCCTGAGCCTGCAGGCCGAGCAGCCCCTGGAGGGCAACTGGGACGAGTTCCGCATTGAGCAGGTGGTTTCCAACCTGCTGACCAACGCCCTGCGCTACGGGGCCAAGAGCCCGATCGAGGTGCGGGTCTATGCCCAGGACGGCGAGGCTCGGGTCGAGGTGCGTGACCACGGCATCGGTATCAGCGAAGACAACCAGAAGCGCATTTTTCAGCAGTTCGAACGGGTCAGCGCCAACCACGTGGCGGCGGGGCTGGGCCTGGGGCTGTTCATTTCCGAGCAGATCGTCACCGCCCATGGCGGCGCCATCAGTGTCGAGAGCCGGATCGGCGAGGGTGCGCTGTTTCGCGTCAGCCTGCCCCTGTAGAGGCCCGCTGGCCGGTGAATCATTAAAAGCGTAACGCGCACGCAACCTCTGCGTGACCCAATGGTCGTAACAGCAGCAATTGACCGAGCAAAGGTTTTCCATGAGTGAAGATGCACAAGACGTCGTACTGATCGTCGAAGATGAACCAGTGATCCTGATGCTTCTGGCCGACTACCTGTCGGGCCTGGGATACCGGGTGCTGCAGGCCGAGAATGGCGAGCAGGCGTTCGAGATTCTCGCCAGCAAGCCGCACCTGGACGTGATGATCACCGATTACCGCCTGCCGGGCGGGATCACCGGGGTGATGATCGCCGAGCCCGCCGTGAAGCTGCGTCCGGATCTGAAGGTGATTTTCATCAGCGGCTACCCCAACGAAATCCTCGAATGCGGCAGCCCCATCACCCGCAAGGCGCCGATCCTGGCCAAGCCCTTCGACCTCAACAGCCTGCAGGAACAGATCCAGCAATTGCTGGCCTGAAGCCCGGCTATCAGTCGCGGATCATTTCCCGCACCTTGGCGGTCAGCAGGTCGAAGGTGAACGGCTTGGTGATCAGTTGCATGCCGGGTTCGAGAAAGCCACCACGGGTCGCCGCGTGCTCGGCGTAGCCGGTGATGAACAGGACTTTGAGCTCCGGGCGGATCTGCCGCCCGATCTCCGCCAGTTGCCGGCCATTCATGCCCGGCAGCCCGACATCGCTGATCAGCAGGTCGATGCGCTGCGCCGAGTCGAGGATCGGCATGGCGCTACGGGCATCGCCGGCTTCGACAAAGGCGTAGCCCAGTTCGCTGAGCACCGCACAGACCAGCACCCGCACCGCCGGGTCGTCCTCGACGATCAGCACGGTTTCACCGTTCTGCGCATTGGGCGGTTGTTGCACCAGAGGGTGTTCGGCCTGCTCCAGGTCGCCGACAAAACGCGGCAGGTACAGGCTGACCTCGGTACCCCGGCCCAGGGTGCTGTTGAGGGTCACATGGCCGCGGGACTGCTTGCTGAAGCCGTAGATCATCGACAGCCCCAGCCCTGTGCCTTGGCCGATGGGCTTGGTGGTGAAGAATGGATCGAACACGCGGTTGATGATCGCCTCGGGCATGCCGCAGCCGTTGTCGCTGACTCGCAGCAGCACGTAGTCCCCCGACTTGAGGTTGTCGTGGGCCTGGGCGAAGTCCGGGGCCAGGCGCTGGTTCAGGGTTTCCACCAGCAGCCGGCCGCCGTTGGGCATGGCGTCCCGGGCGTTGAGCACCAGGTTGAGCAGGGCGCTTTCCAGTTGGTTGGGGTCGGCTTCGGCCACCCATAGCTGCGGGTCCAGGCGCATGTCCAGCTCGATGCTTTCGCTGAGGCTGCGTTGCAGCAGCTCGCCCATGGAGGTCACCAAGGCGTTCATCTCCACCGGCTTGGAGTCCAGCGACTGGCGCCTGGAGAAGGCCAGCAGGCGGTGGGTCAGGCCGGCGGCGCGGTTGGCCGAGGTCACCCCCAGGTCGATCAGGCTGTCCAGGTCCTCGGTGCGGCCCCGGGCCAGGCGCCGGCGCAACAGCTCCAGGCTGCCGATGATGCCGGTGAGCATGTTGTTGAAGTCGTGGGCGATGCCGCCGGTGAGTTGTCCCACGGCTTCCATCTTCTGTGACTGGCGCAGGGCTTCTTCGTTGTGCCGCAGTTGTGCGGTGCGTTCTTCCACCTGCTGTTCCAGGGTCTCCAGGGTGCGTTGCAGGCGCAGTTCGCTCTGGCTCAGGTCGATCAGTCGGTCGCGGGCGTCGTACTGCCGGCGCCTGCCCCGCAGGGCGGCGCTGACCAGGCTGATCAGGGTCGCCGGGTGGAAGGGCCGTTCCAGAAAGCTGACGTTGCCCAGGGGGGCGCTGAAGCGCGATGCCGGGTTCTGCTCGGGGCCGCCGTGCTGGGTCAGCAGCACGATGGGCAGGTCCGACCACGCCGGTTGCTGTTCCAGGTGGCGCAGCAGGGGCTCCAGGTCGACCCCGCGCAGGGCCTCGGCGGCGATGATCGCCAGCCCGGCGCCGTGCTCCAGCTGCTCGCACAGGGCAGGCAGGTGCGGGGTGATCAGGCTGCTGAAGCCGGCCTCCTTGAGCATCATTTGCGCCAGTTGGCTGTCACGCCCGTGGGGCGTGAGCACCAGAACTCGTTCGGAAAAGTCCAGGTCGGGGCTCATTGGCCCTCATCCCTGAGCAGCGGTTTGCTCTCGCCCAGGTAAGTGGGTACGCCCCGCAGCACGCCCTGGAAGGCTTCCAGGGGCTCGCCTATGGTCAGGCCACGAGCGCTGATGCGGTATTCGCGAATGGTCGACTCGTGGCTGCCGGTGCGTTTCTTGATGATGGAAATGGCCCGGCGCACCTTGCCCAGGGCCTCGAAGTAACGCAGCAGGATCACGGTGTCGGCCAGGTAGGTGATGTCCACCGGGGCCTGCATGTCGCCCACCAGGCCATGCTGGGCCACGGTCATGAAGGTGGCGGCGCCCTGGCGGTTGAGGTACAGCAGCAATTCGTGCATGTGCAGCACCAGGGCATTTTCCTCGGGCATCGCTGCCTGGTAGCCGTTGATGCTGTCGATCACCACGGTCTTGATCCGCTCCTGGTCGACGCAGCGTCGCACCCGGTGGGACAGTTCCCCCGGCGAGAGCTCGGCGGCGTCCACCTGTTCGATGATCAGGTTGCCGCTGGCCTGCAGCGCCTTGAGGTCGATGCCCATGTTGCGCATGCGTTCGAACAGCAGCCCCAGTTCCTCGTCGAAGATGAACAGCGCGGCTTTCTCTCCCCTGGCTACGGCGGCCGCGGCGAAGATCATCGAGATCAGCGATTTGCCGGTGCCGGCGGGGCCGAGGATCAGGGTGCTGGAGCCGGTCTCGATGCCGCCCCCCAGCAGCGCGTCCATCTCGGTGATGCCGCTGGTCAGGGTCAGGCGCTGGTATTGACCGCGGTGCTCGGCGGCCACCAGGCGGGGAAACACCTGGACCCCGTCGCCCATGATGGTGAAGTCATGGAAGCCGCCGCGGTACTTCTGGCCCCGGTATTTCACCACCCGGATGCGCCGGCGTTCGGCGCCGTAGCTGGGGGTCAGTTCTTCCAGGCGGATCACCCCGTGGGCCACGCTGTGCACGGTCTTGTCCAGGGATTCGGTGGTCAGGTCGTCCAGCAGCAGGACCGTGGCGTCATAGCGCACGAAGTAGTGCTTGATCGCCAGGATCTGCCGCCGGTAGCGCAGGGAGCTTTGCGCCAGCAGGCGGATTTCCGAAAGGCTGTCGAGCACCACCCGGGTCGGCTTGAATCGCTCCACCACTTCGAAGATCTGCCGCGTGGCTTCCCCCAGCTCCAGGTCCGAGGAATACAGCAGGCTTTGCTGGTGCTCGGCGTTGAGCAGGCTTTCCGGCGGGATCAGCTCGAAGATGTGGATGTTCTCATCCAGTTGCCAGCCGTGGGATTGCGCGCCCTGGCGCAACTCGCGCTCGGTTTCCGAGAGGGTGATGTACAGGCAGCGCTCGCCGGCGGCGGCGCCGGCCCGCAGAAAATGCAAGGCCACGGTGGTCTTGCCGGTACCGGGTTCGCCTTCCAGCAGGAACACATGGCTACGTGACAATCCGCCGGAGAGAATATCGTCCAGGCCTTCGATGCCGGTGGCGGCTTTTTCGCTGAGCAACGCAGATGAGGTCGACAAACAATGCCCTCGCAAATAGGTCCAAGTGATCGGCGACGGCGTCGAGCACCTTGATATCGCTGATAAATCACTTGACCGCCTGCCGCAGGCACGGTTCAACCTTTTGTCGCCGTGGAGCCGCTGCTGAGCGCAGCAGGCGCGGGGGGCAAAGGTGCCAAAGGTTCGGCTGGGGATTGCCAGGCAAGGCCCGGGGGAGGCTACAGGCCCTGCTGCAGGGCCGGGTCGTCGGGGTTCTGCTGTTCCAGCTGGGCCAGCAGGACCTGGACGTTCTGCAACTGGCCGCTTTCCTTCCAGTAGCTGATCAGCAGCACACGCGCCTTGCGGTTGTAGGGCTGGCGCTGGACGATTTCCTCCAGTTGCTTCTGCGCCGCTTCCAGCTCCTGTTCGCTGTGCAGGGTGGTGGCCAGGTCGTAGCGGTAGGCGGCGTTGTTAGGCTCCAGTTCCACCGCTCGGGACAAGCCGAGCAGGGCGAACTCACCCTGACCATGGTGCAGCAGCCAGAGCCCCAGGGCATGTTGCAGGTAGGCCGAATCCTGCTGTGCCTGCAACTGCTTGGCCAGCAATTGGCGGGCGGCATCGCTCTGGCCCTGCTTGTCCAGCACTTCGATCTGCAGCACCACTGCCTGCAGGTTATCCGGGGCCAGGCGCAGGGCCTGTTCCAGGGTCTGCTGGGCCTTGATCAGGTCGGCATTGTGCAGGTACAGGCGAGCCAGCTGGTACTGGGCATCGACGTTGTCGCCGCGGGTCTTGAGCACTTGGGTGTATTCGTCGATCACCTGCTGCAACGGGCCGAAGTACAGGCCCTGGTCGTCGGGGCTCAGGCCCAGCAGGGCGTCCACCGCGGCGAAGCGCACGCTCTGTTCGTGATCGTCCAGCAATGGCCCCAGCAGCAGGCTGCGCTGGCCGCTGGGCACCAGGCCGAGCACGCTCTTGATCGCCGCTTTGCGCACCTCGGCAGAAGGGTGATAGAGGTCGGCGTCCGCCAGTTTCAATGCCTGGGGGCTGGGGTAGTTGGCCAGCACTGCCAGCAAGCGGATGCGCTGCTGGTCGTCGAGGTCGGGCCGGCCCAACTGCTGGTAGAGCACGCGCGCCGCGCCAGGCTGGCCGTTGCGGGCTTTTTCCAGTGCCGCGCTGTAGCCATGCTTGATGGCCTCGGGAACCTGCGGCGGGCTGCTGCGCAGAAAGCTCCAGGCCAGGGCCAGGACGACGACGGTAAGCAGGCTGATCAGCAGGTAGCGGCGGGGCTGGGACATGCAGGAATCCGGAAGCTGGCGACTTTTGGAAGGCGCAAGCTTCGGTCAGGAACCGGCTTGAGTCAAACCCTGGTTCAGGTCAGCACGTACTCCTGCGGTTCCAGCAGCGGCGGCAGCTCGGTTTGCCCCAGTGCCGCCAGGACTTCGCGCTCCAGGCCGCGCAATAGAGCGCTGCACGGCAGGTCGTTGTCGTCATAGCCGAAAGGGTTTTCGAGGTCGTCGCCGATCTCGTCCAGGCCCAGGAAGGTGTAGCTGACAATGGCGGTGAAGATCGGCGTCAGCCAGCCCAGGGGCTCGGCCATGGCGAACGGCAGGAGGATGCAGAACAGGTAGATGGTGCGGTGCAGCAGCAGGGTGTAGGGGAAGGGCAGCGGGGTGTTCTGGATCCGCTCGCAGGCGGCCTGCACCAGGCTCAGGCTGACCAGCCGGGTTTCCAGTTGGGTGTAGCGCCATTCGCTGATGAGCCCCTGCTGGGCCCACTGCGAGCAGCGCTGGCCGATGCGTTGCAACTGCGCGTCGGTGAGGTTCGGGTGGCCGGGGTCGAGGCTGGCCTGGGCCCAGGGGCGCAGGGCGGCGGCCTCGTCTTCATGGCGCAGGCGGGCGATCAGGCTGTGGGCAAAGCCGCACAGGTCGCGCAGCATGCCCTCGCGCTCGGGGTGGCCGTCGATGATCAGGCTTTCACGGATCAGCGAACGCACCTCGATGATCAACTGCCCCAATTGCTTGCGGCCTTCCCACCAGCGGTCGTAGCAGGCGTTGTTGCGAAAGCTCATGAAGATCGACAGCGACAGCCCCAGCAGGGTGAAGGGCGTGGCGTTGACCTTGGAGAAATAGCTCGGTTGCAGGGTTTCCACCAGCACGATCACCGAGGCCAGCAGTGTGACCAGTACGCAGCGCAGGGCAATGCGTTTGGCAATCGAGCCCTTGAGGGCGAAGAGGATGCCGATCAGGTTCGGCTTGGGGCGGACAATCATGGGGGCGGAGGCCAGGGCGATTACGCGGCGAGTGAAGAGTAGGAGCGCGCTGTGGGGCTGTCCAATCGCAATGGCCAACCGCATGATCGACGGCCTCTATCAACGGGCTTGGGGTGGGCGGTGTTCTGGCGGGCGCCTTCGCTGGCAAGCCAGCTCCTACCGGGGCCATGCGTTTGGGGCCATGCGTTGCGCGTGCTCTTGTAGGAGCCGGCTTGCCGGCGAAGGGGCCCTTGAGCCGGACAAAAAAAAGCCCCGCGACCGAATGATCCACGGGGCCAAACATTGGTTGGTTGCGGCCAACCAAAGGAGCTCGTTGCAAATTCTTACTGGCTGGCCAGCGTCTCTGGCTGCCAGCCACCACCCAGGGCCTTGTAGATGGCGACGATGCCACGGTACAGGTCGACTTCGGCCTGGGCCTGGGAATCCTCGGCCGCCAGGCGTTCACGCTGGGCGTCCAGCAGCACCAGGAAGTCCACGGTGCCTTCGCGGTAGCGGATCTCGGCCAGGTCCGCGGCGGCGCGGCTGGATTCGCTCTGGCGAATCAGGGAGATCAGCCGTTGCTGGCGCTTGCCGTAGTCGCTGAAGGCGTTTTCCGATTCCTCCAGGGCCAGCAGCACCTGCTGCTCGTAGCTGGCCAGGGCGCCGTCGGCATTGGCGTCGGCGCCGCGCAGGCGGGCTCGCACACTGCCCAGGTCGAAGGCCGCCCAGGTGATGCTCGGGCCCAGGGCCCAGGCATTGGCCGCCGAGGAGCCGATCTGCGAACCGCGCCCGGCAGTGAAGCCGAGGAAGCCGCTGAGGCTGACCCGTGGGAACAGGTCGGCCTTGGCCACGCCGATGCGCGCGGTGGCCGCTGCCAGCTTGCGTTCGGCGCTGAGAATGTCCGGCCGGCGTTGCAGCAGCTCGCCCGGGTCGCCAATCGGCAGGGCCTTGGCAATGGCCGGCAGCTGCGCCGGCGACAGGTCGACGCTGAGCTTGTCCGGGCGTTCACCCAGCAGGGTAGCGATGCGGTTGCGCTGGCGGGTCTGCTCGGCCTGCAGCTGCGGCACGCTGGCTTCCACCGAAGCCAGGCGGGCGTCGGCGCGGACCACATCGAGCTGGTCGCCGACCCCGGCGTCGCGCAGGCTTTCGGTGATCTTGCGCGAGGCCTGCTGGTTGTCCAGGTTGGCCAGGGCGATCTTTTCCCGCAGCTGTGCGCCGCGCAACTGGCCGTAGGCGTCCACCAGCTCGGCGATCATGGTCACCTGCAGTTGGTAGAGGTCGGCCTCGGCGGCCTGCTGGTCGGCGTCGGTGGCTTCCAGGTTGCGCTGGATGCGGCCGAACAGGTCCAGCTCCCAGGCCATGTCCAGGCCCAGGTCGTAGCGCTCGCTGTTCACTCGCTTGGTGGTCTGGCCGGGGATCTGCCCCTTGGCCAGGTCGCTGCTGGCGCGGCTGGTGATGGTGGGCATGGCGTCATTGCTGGCGTCATCGCGAATCGCCCGGGCGGCCCGCAGGCGGGCGAAGGCCACCCGCAGTTCACGGTTGCCCTGCAACGATTTGCTCACCAGCTGGTTGAGAGTCGGGTCATCGAACTGCTGCCACCAGATGCCTTCGAAGCGTGCGCGGTCGAAGTTCTTCTGGCCCGCAGCGCCATCGGTGGCGGCGCTGATGTGCGCCGCCTCGGTGGTTGGAGTCTGGTAGTCCGGACCGACGGCGCAGGCACTCAGGGCCAGCACCAGCAGGCTCGGCAGGAAGACTTTGGAACTCATTGTTGCGCCTCCAGTTGCAGAGCACGGGCGGCTTTGCGCGCCTCGCTGCGCTCCACGTAGTTGCGGATCAGTACATAGAACACCGGAGTCAGCAGCAGGCCGAAGAAGGTCACCCCGAGCATCCCGGAGAACACCGCGACACCCATGGCATGACGCATTTCCGCACCGGCGCCGCTGGAGATCACCAGGGGCACCACGCCCATGATGAAGGCGAAGGAGGTCATCAGGATCGGCCGCAGACGCAGGCGGCAGGCTTCCAGCACCGCGGCCAGCGGGTCGAGGCCTTCCTCTTGCTTGTCCTTGGCGAACTCGACGATCAGGATCGCGTTCTTGCAGGCCAGGCCCACCAGAACGATCAGGCCGATCTGGGTGAAGATGTTGTTGTCGCCCCCGGAGACGATCACCCCGGTAATGGCCGACAGCAGGGTCATGGGCACGATCAGGATCACCGCCAGTGGCAGGCTCCAGCTTTCGTACTGAGCGGCCAGCACCAGGAAGGCCAGCAGCACGCAGAGCGGGAAGACGAACAGCGCGGTGTTACCGGCCAGGATCTGCTGGTAGGTCAGCTCGGTCCATTCGTAGGTCATGCCGTTGGGCAGTTCTTCCTTGAGCAGTTTCTCGATCGCCGCTTCCGCTTGCCCGGAGCTGTAGCCCGGGGCCGCTGCGCCGTTGATTTCCGCAGTGACGAAGCCGTTGTAGTGCATCACGCGGTCGGGACCTGCGGTGTCGCTGACCTTGATGAAGGTGGCCAGGGGGATCATCTCGCCCTTGTTGTTGCGCACTTTCAGCTGGCCGATCTGCTCGGGCTCGAGACGGAACTGCTGCTCGGCCTGGACGTTGACCTGGTAGGTGCGGCCAAAGCGGTTGAAGTCGTTGGCATACAGCGAACCCAGGTAGATCTGCAGGGTGTCGAAGATGTCGGAGATCGCCACGCCGTGGGTCTTGGCCTTTTCCCGGTCGATGGCAGCATCCACCTGGGGCACGTTGACCTGGTAGCTGGTGAACAGCCCGGCCAGTTCCGGCACGCTGCGGCTCTTGGTGATGACGTTCTGCACTTCCTTGTACAGCTCGTCGTAGCCCAGGCCGCTGCGGTCCTCCACCTGCAGGCGGAAGCCGCCGATGGTTCCCAGGCCCTGTACCGGCGGCGGTGGGAAGATCGCCATGTAGGCGTCCTGGATATCCGCGTACTTGCCGTTCAGGGCACCGGCGATGGCACCGGCGGACATGCTCGGGTCCTTGCGCTCATCGAAGGGCTTCAAGGTGACGAAGACGATGCCGTTGTTCGGGCTGTTGGTGAAGCCGTTGATCGAAAGGCCAGGGAAGGCCACCGCACTTTCCACGCCGGGCTGCTTGAGGGCGATGTCGGACATGCGCTTGATCACGTCTTCGGTGCGGTCCAGGCTGGCGGCGTCCGGCAGTTGGGCGAAGGCCACCAGGTATTGCTTGTCCTGGGCCGGAACGAAACCGGTCGGGGTGTGGGCGAAGCCGAACCAGGTCAGCACCATCAGGCCTGCATAAAGGAACAGGGCGATGCCGCTGCCACGGATGACCCGGCGCACAGTGCCGACATAACCGTGGCTGGCCCGGTCGAAGAAACGGTTGAACGGCTTGAACAGCCAGCCCCCCAGCAACTTGTCGAGGATCTTCGAGAAGCGGTCCTTGGGCGCATGGTGTTCCTTGAGCAATACCGCGGCCAGGGCCGGCGACAGGGTCAGGGAGTTGAAGGCCGAGATCACCGTGGAGATGGCGATGGTCAGGGCGAACTGCTTGTAGAACTGTCCGGTCAGGCCACTGATGAAGGCTGCCGGTACGAACACCGCGCACAGCACCAGGGCGGTGGCGATGATCGGGCCGGTCACTTCACGCATGGCGCGCTTGGTGGCCTCCACCGGGTTCAGGCCCAGGCCGATGTTACGTTCGACGTTCTCCACCACCACGATGGCGTCGTCCACCACGATGCCGATGGCCAGCACCAGGCCGAACAGCGACAGGGCGTTGAGCGAGAAGCCGAACAGGTGCATGACCGCGAAGGTACCGATCAGCGACACCGGTACGGCCACCAGCGGGATGATCGAGGCACGCCAGGTCTGCAGGAACAGGATCACCACCAGCACTACCAGGATCAGGGCTTCGAACAGGGTGTGCACTACGGCCTCGATGGAGCCGCGGACGAAGATGGTCGGGTCGTAGACGATGCTGAAGTCCATGCCCTGCGGGAAGCTCTGCTTGAGTTCGGCCATCTTGGCCCGCACTTCATTGGAGATCTCGATGGCGTTGGAGCCCGGGCGCTGGAAGATCGGGATCGCCACCGCCGGCTGGTTGTTGAGCAGGGAACGCAAAGCGTACTGGCTCGACCCCAGCTCGATGCGGGCGATGTCCTTCAGGCGGGTGATCTCACCGTCCTCACCGGAGCGGATGATGATGTTCTCGAACTCTTCCTCGGTGACCAGGCGGCCCTGGGTGTTGACCGACAGCTGGAAGCTGGTGGCGGTGGGCGCAGGCGGCGCGCCCAGGGCACCGGCGGCGACCTGGCGGTTCTGTTCACGGATGGCTGTGACCACGTCGGTGGCGGTCAGGTTGCGCGAAGCGGTCTTGTTCGGATCCAGCCAGACCCGCAACGAGTAGTCGCCCATGCCGAACAGCTGCACGTCCCCCACGCCGCCCAGGCGCGCCAGCTCATCCTTGATGTTGAGCAGGGCGTAGTTGGACAGGTAGAGCATGTCGTAGCGTTTGTCCGGCGAGGTCAGGTGGACCACCATGGTCAGGTCCGGAGAGGCCTTGTCCACGGTAATACCGATGCGCGTCACTTCTTCCGGCAGCTTGGGCTGGGTGCGGGTCACGCGGTTCTGTACCTGCACCTGGGCGTTGTCCAGGTCGGTGCCCAGGGCGAAGGTGATGGTCAGGGTGATCTTGCCGTCAGCGGTGGATTGCGAGGACATGTAGAGCATGTTCTCGACCCCGGTGATCGCCTGTTCCAGGGGCGCGGCCACGGTTTCACCGATGACTTTCGGGTTGGCCCCCGGGAAGTTGGCGCGCACCACCACGGTGGGCGGCACCACTTCCGGGTATTCGCTGATGGGCAACTGGAACAGCGAGATGGCGCCGGCGATCAGGATCAGCAGCGACAGCACCGCGGCGAAGATCGGCCTTGAAATGAAGAACTGGGAAAAATTCATCTTGAGAGTCGTCCCTTAACCGCGCGGTGTCGCAGCGGCGAGTTTCACAGCCGGAGCCGCCTTGGCAGGGGTGACCTGCGGCAGGTTGCTGGCTTCCAGTGCTTGGCGTTGTTGGGCCAGGGCGGCGAGGGTTTCCTTGCTGGCCATGGGGATCACTTCAGGCGTGACCGGTGCGCCGGGACGTGCCCGCTGCAAGCCCTTGACGATGATGGTGTCGTCCTTGCTCAGACCGTTGCGCACGATGCGCAGGCCTTCGATCTTCGGCCCCAGTTCCACGGCGCGGTAGGCCGGCTTGTTGTCGGCGTCCATCACCAGCACGAACTTCTTGCCCAGGTCGGTGCCCACGGCTTCGTCGTTGATCAGCATCGCCGAGTAGGTGCCACTGCCCACCAGTTTCAGGCGCGCATAGAGGCCCGGGGTGTAGCTGCCGTCGCTGTTGTCGAACACCGCACGGCCACGGATGGTGCCGGTCTTGGGGTTGACCTGGTTGTCGACGAAGTTCATCTGCCCCAGGTGCGGGTGGCCTTCTTCATTGGACAGGCCCAGGTACACCGGGGTGGTCTGGCCGCGCTGGCCCTGGCGGGCGAGCTGGGTGTACTTGAGGTACACGCGCTCGTCGGCGTCGAAGTAGGCGTAGACCTTGTCGGTGGAGACCAGGCTGGTGAGCGGGGTGACATCGGCGGTCACCAGGTTGCCGGCGGTGATCTGCGCGCGGCTGACCCGGCCGCTGATGGGCGCCACCACCCGGGTGAAACTCAGGTTGAGCTTGGCCACGTCCAACTGGGCCTGGATCGCATCGACCCCGGCCCGGGCTTCCTGGGCGGCGCTGGTGCGGGTGTCGGCCAGCTCGGCGGAAATTGCGTTGCTGGTCAGCAGGCGCTGGCCGCGCTGGGCTTCGTTGGCACTGCGGGTCGCGGTGGCCCGAGCCTGTTGCAGCTGCGCTTCGAGGCGGCGTACTTCAGCCTGGAAAGGCCGTGGGTCGATCTGGAACAGCAGGTCGCCTTTCTTCACCAGGGCGCCTTCGGTGAAGGCTACCTGATCGATCTGGCCCGAGACCCGAGGCCGGATCTCGACGGTTTCCGGGGCTTCCAGGCGCCCGGTGAATTCATCCCATTCGTTGACCGGCTGTTCCAGCACCTTGGCCACGCTGACTTTGGCAGCGGGCGGGGCGGAGGCGGTCTCAGGGGCTTTGCCGCATGCGCTCATCACCAGCACGGCGAGAACGGCGAGTGGAAAACGTAGGAGTTTGACTGACTGGTCCATGGTGCATCCGCCACTGTATTTGAGATGGGCGGATGATGCTCGGCAGGGTTGTATCTCACGAATCGAATGAAGCGAAGGTAACTATCATTCGGAATGATATAAGCGCCAAGCAAGCCCTCTAGCATGCACCTTTCGTTAGGCTGCTATCAATTCCCTGGCGTGCAATTAGTTATTGCGGCTGACGCAATATTGGCCGGTGCTACCGGAGTCGACTGGCCCGCGAAAAGGGCCTTTCGACGCCCGGGTGCTTTCGTTGGCAAGCCCATTTCTACGAGGCTTTTGGGTGCTGGGATCACCGATTCCTCCGATATCAGTTGCTGTCCAGCCTGGGGCTGGGGCAGCGCAGACCTTCGAGCTAGCCGCTTCGGTGGATTTCTCGGGCCGCCAGACGTCATGCCTGGCCGGGAAACAGGAACGGGTTGATGCTGCTGCGCGCGAAGCCTTCAGCCTCAAGCCCGGCATCCAGGGCCAAGGACGCGAGATCGTCGGCCACCGGCTCCAGCGTCTGATCGTGTGGGTAATAGAACACCTTCAGGTAGCTCTGGCAGTCTCCACAGCTCTCGGCCTTGACCGCGCTGTCCTGGTGCTCCAGCGACCAGTAGTGCAGTTGGCCGGTGCCTTCGCAGTTGCTGCATTTTGCTCGCACCATGTGCCAGCGGCTCTCGCATAATCCGCAGTGCAGGTAACGCAGGCCGGCGCGCTTGCCGCTGAGGATCACGCTGGCCACCGGCGCGCTGCAGCACACCGGGCAATGCTGGCGCTGTTCTCCCACCTGGGCCTGGGCAGTCACCGGCAGGGCGCTGGCCAGTTGGCTGAAATACAGGCTCAGGGCCGCCCAGAAAAACAGCGCCTGGCCGCTGTCTACCTGAAGGTAATGCCCCAGCAGCAACTGCTCGGCACAGGCTTCACGCTGCTCGGCGGGCATGCCGCCGATGGCGTCCAGGGCCTTGGTCAGCGGGGCGCTGGCGTCCCTGCGCAGGTGCTCGATCAGTTGCTCAAGGGCCGCTTGCCAATAGGCCGAGCGCGGCAGGCGCTGCACATCCAGCGGCGCGCCATCACCGATCCGCGCCACCAGCGCCTGCAACTCCTCGGCCGCCACCGGCGAATGCTCGAATATCGCCTGTTGCGCCTCGGCCACCCGCGCGGCAAACCGCAGGTAGTCGGCCTGCTCGTGACCTTCGGCCAGTTGGCGCAGGCGCGCTGCGCGCCGGCTGAAGTGCTGGCGCAGGTCCGGCAGCAACAAGGCGCTGATTTCTTCCACGCCGCCACTGGTGGGCTCCAGTGGGGTTAGCTTGATGCTGCTCATTTCTTCTCACTCTTGGAAATCTGCTGGTACCAGCGGTCATGGTGCGAGCGGGCCCAACTGCGCGATACGTAGCCGGTGACCATGCCGCGGATCGAACCCTTGACCCAGAACGCCAGGTAGGCGTGACCGATGATCAGCAGCATCAGCGAGATCCCGGCCAGGGCATGGGTGAGCAGGGCGATGCGAATCAGGGGAATGCTGAAGTACTGGGCGAACCACGGCCGCCAGATCACCACGCCGCTGAGCAGCAACAGGCTGATCAGGCCCATGATTCCCCAGAACAGGATCTTCTGCCCGGCGTTGTACTTGCCAATCTGCAGCGGTTGGCTGTGGTCCCCCGAGAGCACCGTCTTGAGGTTGCGAAACCAGATCGCGTCCTGGCGTTCCGGCAGGTTGTGCTTCACAAAACGCACGAACAGGAACATCAGCAGCAGGAACACCACCGTTCCCAGAAACGGGTGCAGGATGCGCGCCAGCTGCGGTGTGCCGAACACGCCGTTGAGCCAGTTCAGCGACGGGAAGAACCACGACAGCCCCGACAACGCCACCATGAAGAAGCAGATGACCATGAACCAGTGGCTGGCGCGCTCGATAAAGCGGGTACGCAGGATCAGCTTGTTCTTGTTCATCACGGGTTCTCCTTGAGGTCTTCTTCGACTTCGTTCGGGCCGACGCCGATGTAGTGGAATACCGTACCGGCCAAGGTGGCGAAGAAAGCCACGGCGGCCGCCGGCTTGAGCCAGCCTTTCCAGCCTTCGATCGCGCTGCTGATGCGCGGGTCAGGGTTGAGCTTGTGGTACAGCTGCGGCTGGTCGGCGTGTTGCAGCACGTAGAACACATGGGTTCCGCCCACCGCTTGCGGGTCGTAGATCCCCGCGCCGGCAAAGCCGCGGCCCTGCAGTTCGGTGACCCGTTCTGCGGCCTGCACCAGCATGTCGGCCTTGCTGCCGAAGTTGATCGCCCCGGTGGGGCAGGTCTTCACGCAAGCCGGCTCCTGGCCCACCGTGACCCGGTCAACGCACAGGGTGCACTTGTAAGCCTTGTTGTCCTTCTTGCTGATGCGCGGCACGTCGAACGGGCAGCCGGCGACGCAGTAGCCGCAACCTATGCAGTGCTCGGACTGGAAGTCGACGATGCCGTTGGCGTACTGGATGATCGCTCCCGGTTGCGGGCAGGCTTTCAGGCAGCCAGGGTCGGCACAGTGCATGCAGCCGTCCTTGCGGATCAGCCATTCGAGCTTGCCGGCTTCGTTCTCGTGCTCGTCGAAACGCATCAGGGTCCAGGTGTCGGCGCTGAGGTCGGCGGGGTTGTCGTAGACCCCGACGTTGTGGCCGACTTCGTCGCGCAGGTCGTTCCATTCGTTGCACGCCACCTGGCACGCCTTGCAGCCGATGCAGATGCTGACGTCGATCAGCTTGGCCACTTCGGCCTGGTGATCGCGGGCCCGCGGCGCCGGGGTGAAGGCGTTGGTGGCCGAACGGCGGATGATGTCTTGGGATTGCATGGACATGTCAGTTGCTCCGTCAGGCCTTTTCCACGTTCACCAGGAACGCTTTGTATTCCGGGGTGTTGGTGTTGGAATCGCCGACGCCCGGGGTCAGGGTATTGGCCAGGAAGCCCTTGCGGGTTGCACCTTCGTAGCCCCAGTGGCAAGGAATGCCGATGGTATCGACCGGCTGGCCGTCGATCTGCAGGCGGCGGATGCGTTTGGTCACCACCGCCTTGGCCTTGATGTAGCCGCGCTTGGTGCTGACGCGCACCAGGTCGCCCTGGACGATGCCTTTTTCCTGGGCCAGCACTTCGCCAATCTCGATGAACTGTTCCGGCTGGATAATCGCGTTGAGCCGGGAGTGCTTGGTCCAGTGGCGGAACAGTTCAGTGATCGAATAGGTAGTGGCCACGTAGGGGAATTCCTCGCGGCTGCCCATGCGCGTTCGGTCACTGTCGTACAGCCGCGCCGTGGGGCTCTTGCTGACGTTGGGGTGCAGCGGGTTGTGCGCCAGCGGGCTTTCGGTGGGCTCGTAGTGCTCGGGAAACGGGCCGTCGTTCATGGCGCCCACCGAGAACAGCCGGCCCAGGCCCTCGGGGAGCATGATGAACGGGTTGGCCTGGGTGCCCGGCGCCAGGTTGACCGGGAAGTCCGGCACATCGATGCCGCTCCAGCGACTGCCGTCCCAGCCGATGATCTTGCGTTGCGCATCCCAGGGGTTGCCTTGCGGGTCGGCCGATGCGCGGTTGTAGAGAATCCGCCGGTTCTGCGGCCAGGCCCAGGCCCAGCCCGGGGTGCAGCCCAGGCCGCTGTCGGCGTTGTCGCGACGGGCCATCTGGTTGCCGGCCTCGGTCCAGGAACCGGCGAATATCCAGTTGAAGCAGGCGGTGCTGCCGTCGTCGCGCAGTTGGCCGAAGTTGTCCAGCAACTGGCCCTTGCGCAGGATCAGGTTGCCCTGGTCATCACGCACGTCGGCCAGGGCGTAGCCGTTGGATTGCTTGGCCACTTCCTCGGGAGCGGGGTCGTAGGGGGCGCGGTAGTCCCAGGCCATATTCAGCACCTGCTCGGGGCAGGCGCCGCCTTCGCTGCGGTACAGCTCGCGTAGTTTCATGAACAGGTGGCCGAGGATCTTGCCGTCGTGCCAGGCCTCGCCGGGTGGCGCAGCGCCGGCCCAGTGCCACTGCAGCCAGCGCCCGGAGTTGACGATCGAGCCGTTTTCCTCGGCAAAGCAGCTCGAGGGCAGGCGGAACACTTCGGTCTGGATCTGCGCCGGGTCGACATCGTTGGACTCGCCGTGGTTCTGCCAGAAGCTCGAAGTCTCGGTGGCCAGCGGGTCGATGATCACCAGGAACTTGAGCTTGGCCAGCGCCGCGGCGGCCTTGTTCTTGTCCGGGAAGGCGGCAATCGGGTTGAAGCCCTGGGCGATGTAGCCGTTGACCTTGCCTTCATACATGCGGTTGGAGAAGTTCAGTACGTCGTAGCTCTCGTCCCACTTGGGCAGCCAGTCGAAGCCCCATTGATTGTCACGGGTGGCCTTGTCGCCGTACAGGCTCTTCATCAGGCTGATAAAGAACTTGGGGGTGTTCTGGTAGTAGTTGACCTGGCCGGGCAGTTGGGCGTTTGGGGTCGTTTCCTTGAGGTAGGTCGCCAGGCTGGCCTGGTTGTCGGACGGCAGGTTCATGTAGCCCGGCAGGCGCTGCGAGAGCAGGCCAAGGTCGGTGTAGCCCTGGATATTGGAGTGCCCGCGCAGAGCATTGACGCCGCCGCCAGCCATGCCGATGTTGCCCAGCAGCAGCTGGATCATGCCCGAGCCGCGGATCATCTGGGCGCCGGTGGTGTGGTGTGTCCAGCCCAGGGCATAGAGGAAGGTCGCGGTCTTGTCCGGCACGCTGGTGCTGGCCATGATCTCGCAAATCTCCAGGAAGTCGGCCTGGGGCGTACCGCAGATCTGGCTGACCCGCTCCGGGGTGTAGCGGCTGACATGCTGCTTGAGCAGGTTGAGCACGCAGCGCGGGTGGCTCAGGCTCAGGTCGCGGCGGGCGTGACCTTGTTCGTCCAGCTCGTAGGCCCAGGAGCTGCGGTCGTAGCGCCGAGCCTTGGCGTCGTAGCCGCTGAACAGGCCGTCATCGAAGCGGTAGTCGCTGCGCACGATCAACGAGGCGTTGGTGTAGGCGCGCACGTATTCATGCTGGATGCGATCGTTGCTGAGCAGGTAGTTGACCATGCCCATGAGGAAGGTCACGTCGGAACCGGCGCGCACCGGCGAGTAGATATCCGCCACCGCGGCGCTGCGGTTGAAGCGCGGATCCACCACGATGACCTTGGCGCCATTGCGGATCTTGGCCTCGATCACCCACTTGAACCCCACCGGATGCGCCTCGGCCGGGTTGCCGCCCATGATCAGCACCACGTTGGCGTTCTTGATGTCGACCCAGTTGTTGGTCATGGCGCCACGGCCGAAGGTCGGGGCCAGCGCCGAGACCGTCGGCGCGTGGCAGACCCGGGCCTGGCTGTCGGTGCCGAGGATGCCCAGGGCGCGGGTGAAGCGCTGGTCGAGCGAGCCGGTCTCGCTGCTGGCGGCCGACGAGCAGAGCATGCCGGTGGACAGCCAGCGATTGACCGTGACGCCCTTGGCGTTTTTCTCGATGAAGTTGGCGTCGCGGTCGTCCTTCATCAACCGCGCGATGCGTTCGATGGCGTAATCCCAGCTGACCCGCTGCCATTGGTCCGAGCCCGGGGCGCGGTACTCGGGGTACAGCAAGCGTTGCTCACTGTGGATGTAGTCGACCAGGCCGGCGCCTTTGGGGCACAGCGAGCCGCGGCTCACCGGGTGGTCAGGGTCGCCTTCGATATGGAAGATCCGCGCCTTGGCGTTCTTTGCGCCATCGCCCAGGCTGTACATCAGGATGCCGCAACCGACCGAGCAGTAGGTGCAGTTGTTGCGGGTTTCCCTGGCGCGCAGCAGTTTGTACTGGCGCGACTGGCTGGCATTGGCCGTGGTGGGCGCGAAGCCCAGGGATACGGCGGTGGTGGCCACGGCACCGGCTGTACAAAGTTTAAAGAACTGTCTTCTGCCAAGTGTCATGACGCATTCCTTATGCAGGCATTTTTCAATCACGGGTGATCAGGCAAGGTGGCAAGGGCCACTCTTTTAATGGGGGGCACAACGCGTGTGGAATAGAACGGCAAGTCTTGTGCTGATTCTGCTGTGTGCCGGCGATTTTATGGCCCGCTTGCGTAGGCGGCTAATAGGCTGGGTCGATGGTCTGATAGGTCTTGTCGATGAAGGTGCTGAACGCTTCGAATAACCCGTCGAAGTATTGATCTGGATCAAAAAATGGCCGCCAAAACAGACTGTTGGCGTTACGCAATACGACCAAAGTCACTGCCGGGCACGACTAAAGTTTTCTCGGGGCGGGTGGTGAAAGGGCTCAAGGCGTGGGGGTGGCCGTCTGCAGACTCCTTGAGGGGCAGGGCAGGTGCGCGACCCTGCTGGGCAGGACAGGGCAGAGCATCTGTCCAAGGGTGTCCTACGTGGTACAGGGCCGCGGAGTCTGGGGGCGTTTCGGTAGATCAGTGAGCCGTTGGGGAAGGCTCAGAGGCTGTCGGGGTCGCCGAAAAACATTTTGACATGGCTCTAGGACGGTTATTTCAGATCGAAAAAAAAGAGTTGTGCCCCCATTTGTGCCCCCACTTGCATCGGCTGTGCTAGCGATCGTGAATGGCGATTCCTGATAAACACCAGTGTGGCTTTGGCTAGCTTTCAGTGTACGCCCTGAAGTCAGTATTTAATGTTCTTGTGACAGTCCTCATCCTGCTTCGGCGTTGCGTTGCAGTATTTTTATGCTGCAATGCGTCGGCAGCAGCCCGGCGAGTTCACAGGAGACCTATTCGCTCAGACTCAGCCCGGACGTAACGGTAACGCGATACGGACGATGGATGCCATCAACGCACGCTGTGGGAGAGGCACGGTGCGCTCTGGAATCGTACCTGCCGAGCCTGGTCGTGGAATGAGCCGTGAGTTGATGAGCAGGAATTTCACCTTGCACCTGGATCAACTGTGGAGCGTCAATTGAAGGTGACGGCGTCTCGGACTTCCTTATACTACTCAGCCCCAAGGCTGCCATGGCGACTCGTGGGCGGCCGTTCAAAAGGCGTTACACAAGGACATTGAAATGCACGAGGAAGCCGCCGAAGTAAAAGCAAAACTGCTCGTAGAAATAGAGAAGGATCGTAGCTCTATCAACGAGCAGATTGGACGGATAAAGGCCGAGCTCGACGCTCCGGCTGTTCCTGAGGACGACGATAGTCGTACTCAAGAGCAGCGATATCGCAAACGTGCGTTGGAGTACTTTCTCCAGAAGAACGAGGCTGCGGCGGCCGAAATTGACGAGTACATCAAGGTTCAACTCGAGAACGCTTCGCTCAGTCTCGCGATTCAATGGAGACCTGAGGGAGAGAAGATGTTTGGCCTCGGGTCACTCATGGGCTTGAGGCCGCCGAGTCTCGATGATGCCCTCACCTATAGCTATCGGTTCCGTAATCGGAAAACCCGAAACTTCGATCCCGATCTCCTGGAGGAAATGGATTTTCGCTTCCTGTCGCTACCTGTACCTACGTACTACGAAAACATCGACCAAATCCGGGCGTACTACAAGGACCGGGAGGTGAGCGATGACTACTACCAGGTAGCCGATTGGTACATCGAGGACAGCATCATTCCGAGGTTCTTGGAGGCTGGCCGTAACGACATTCATGTTGCTGGCAAGGGCGATCTCGTAGAGCACATCGTCGAGCGCTTCAAGGAACGTGATTACATTTCGTTGTCGTTCATCCTGCCGCCGTTTATCGAGGGGACCATTCACGGCATCTGCCAGACGCTTGGCTTGAAGGAGTCGATGAGTGAGAGAGCTGCTCTCAATCAACTGCTCAAGACGATTCAGAAGCACACCGATCTAATCGGCATGGAGTACCTCCTCTTCATCATGCCAATTCGTCGCAATCGCATTGCCCATGGTCGGGATCTGTACGCCAGCTATCGGGAGGTCGCAGTGAGCTTCATGCTTGATCTTGACCTGCTTCTGGTGCTTGCCAAGCGAAGTGATCTTCCGCTGAATGGTCTTCTGGATGTGTTGCGGCAGCCGACAATAAAGAAGGTCAAAAAGATCTTCACCATGGGAATCGAACAGCATCACGCCCGGCTCGAGTCCGAATGCAGGGCGTTGGGCCAGTGGATCAACACGGATGAGTTCTGGAGCCAACTGGATAAGCAACTCACACAAACGGATGTCGAGTCCAAGGAAACCCAGCGCTTTGTGAGCAAGCTCGAATATCATTCGGTTTTGTTTGGCGATGATGATGTCGCTTCGCAGATCAAGGCGCGTGGTAAGGAGTTTCTGCGTACCTTGCCCGCTGCACGCCAGCGTCTGCTGGAAGATTCAGAAAAGAGAGCGCGCATGCTCGAGTCGCTCAAAGCCAGGCTTGATCGTCACGATTGAACCTCGCCCTCATTGCGCTTTGGTTTTCTCGATCTCTTGCAGGCGGTCACGCACGGTATTGCCTTCGTAGGCTCCTCGAGCGCCCGCCGCACGAGCACCGTGGCGCTGGAAGATCATCTTCGGTGAGTTGGAGGTGCGTGTCTCACTCGTCAGTCGTGGAGATGGGGCAGGCTTTCTCCGTTCGCAATCCAGTACTTTTGAGATGTTTGAGCATGCATTTGAGGCGGTGCTATGGGCGGAGTCAAGAGAATGATGGAAGAGGACATGGAGCGAGGTTTCTCGCGAGTCGAGGACAGTTTTGTGTGCTTACGCTGCGTCGAAGATGACGGCCTCAAAGCTTTCATCAAGGATAATTCGGTGAGAGGGACCTGCAGCTATTGCAATGGAAACCGACGCGTCGCTGACATGAATGACGTGATTGAGCTATCGCGAATGACGTTTTCTGACGGAGACCAGGGTGGATTGGGGGGGCATTTTACCTCCATCTCAGATTTGCGTGTTTCGCATCGATCGTCGGTTGGTGAAGGCAGAGAGAGTGGTGGGTATGACCGCAAATTTTCAGGGTACACCTGAACTGATGTTCACTGATAGCATGTGGCCATTGAATAATCAGCGCTGATTTTCACATTCAATTTGGTGAACGCAATGGTCGATGCTACAGGGAAGTACTTAGACGTATATCAAAGCTGGCAGCAACACCTCTTCAACTTCAACCTGGCAGTCCGGGATACGAATACGCCGGGCTTGCGTAAGCCTCAGCTTGCCGCCCTATACGCTTCACTGGGCCACCTGGTAATGTCTCCGGCCACGACGGCAACGATCGTGATGCCAACGGGTACCGGCAAGACCGATACCATGCTTGGTCTGCTTATCGCAGGGCGGTTGGCAAGGACATTGGTGCTCGTCCCGTCAGATGCCTTGCGTTCCCAGCTTGTCGAAAAATGCCTCGGGCTGAAAAAACTTCGGGAGATCGGTGCTGTTTCTGCCACAGCACTTAACCCTGTGGTTAGGGCGATCGGCTCAGGAGTGTCGGCTGAAAATGTCCAACAGTTTGCCGAGGCGAATGTAATTGTCGCTACTCCGCAAGCATTGCAGCGATTCGACACAGAGTCGCTCCAAGCCTTGGCTGAGCTCTGCAGCCACCTGATCATCGACGAAACCCATCATGTGGCTGCCATGACATGGGGGCGGGTGAAAACCGCGTTTAAAGAGAAGCCATGCCTGCAGTTCACTGCTACGCCTTTCAGGGAGGACAATCAGCCCCTCGAAGGCAAGATTATCTACAACTACCCGTTGAAGGATGCGCAGATCGATGGCTACTTCAAGTCGATCGAATTTCACCCAGTGCGCGAATACAACCTTGAGTTGGCTGACCAAGTGGTTGCTGATAAGGCGGTAGAGTTGTTGCGAGGTGATCGAGAGCAAGGCTTTAACCACCTACTGATGGTACGCGCACGATCGCAAAAACGTGCTGAAGCCCTGTTTGAGCTCTACAAAAAGCATGAAGACCTCTCACCCATTCTCATCCACAGCAAGGTGCCGAATCGGGTCAAGCTGCTGGGTGAAATTGTCGAGAAGAAATACAAGATCATCGTATGCGTGGACATGCTGGGCGAAGGCTTCGACCTGCCAGAGCTGAAAATCGCGGCTATTCACGACCAGCATCGCAGTCCGGCCGTCACGCTACAGTTCATCGGTCGGCTTACCCGGGTTGATGACACGCTCGGCGATGCCAAATTCGTCTCAAACATTGCCAACCAGAAAGTCGATTACCAGATGGCAGTGCTTTACAAGGAAAGTGCCGACTGGAGCGCCGTGATTCGAGATGTGAGCCAAGACAAGATCGCCCGCGAAATAGAAAAAGAGACATTCACTGAACAGTTCCCGGATGATGCCGACTCCGAGGAGATCTTCGGGTTGAACCCAAACCCCAAGATCAGTGCGATCGCCTACCATGTGGAGCGCGGTCATTGGCGGCCAGAGAAAGCGAATCACTTCTCCCAGAAAAAAGAACCGCTGCAGTTCCTTTCTATCAACGACGATTCAGACACCATCATCATGGTGACCCGGCGAGAAACACCCGTCGGATGGGCTCAGACCTCGGCGATTGTGGATACGAACTGGATTCTGTACCTGGCGTACTACCACGCGCCCGACGAGACGCTCTTCATTCACTCCTCTGGTGATGAGTCGCAAGCGACGCGTTTTTTGAATTTGATTGCAAAGGATGCCAGGCGAATCAACGGCGAGCCTACCTTCCGAACCCTGCACGACATCAAGCTCATGAAGTTGCAGAACGTCGGGCTGTCCAGGACACGCAAGGATCTGAGGTTCACGATGCACGTCGGGCGGGACATCAATACCGTCATCAGTGAAATCGAGAACGGCACGGCGAAAAAGTCCAACATCTTCGCAACGGGCTATGAAGATGGACAGCGCACCACCGTTGGCTGCTCTCACAAAGGGAAGATCTGGGAGATGAACTCTTCCAGCATCATTTACTGGATTGAGTGGTGCAAGCGCGCCTCACAGAAACTCAACAATGCCACGATCAATCCTTCTGAAGTGCTCAAGGATGTGATTCGCTCGGAGAAGATTGAGGGAGCTTGGCCAACTGGACTCTTCTATGCTGATTGGCCTGAGTCCATTGCGATCGAAAACGAGCAGAAAATCTCGCTGGCGTTCAATGGTGAGATCTTCAACCTGCTTGATGTCGAGCTTGGCAAGCCTCGGAGAACTGACGATCTGACACTAGAAGTGCCCGTCATCGCCATAGCAGCAGATGGCACGGAGTGTCAGCTTCCTGACATCGCGATACGGTTACTGAACGACAGCTACAAAGTCTCCTGCCCTGGGGTGAAGATCATTTTCGCTGAAGAGAGCTCGTTAGAGCAGTACCTGGATGCGAACCCCTTGGTCCTGCTAGCAGTGGACGGTTCGATGGTCGAGGGCAATTATCGGTTTTACACACCCAATAGTTTGGACTTGAAGCTTCCGATAGCGCTGATTGAAGCTTGGGACTGGGGGACCACTCAGATCCACAGCGAATCCATGAGAGCAGCTCGTAACATGGACACCGTCCAAGGGTTCACCTACAGCCGAATCGAGGACGACTATGCATTCATTTTCAACGATGATGGCTCAGGTGAGATTGCGGATTTGGTAGCAATCAAAGAGAGCAAGGACGCAATCTTTGTTGACCTTTACCATTGCAAGTATTGCCCCCAAAAAGATGGCGAGGCTCGACCTGGCGCTCGTGTGAACGATGTCTACGAGGTCTGCGGCCAGGCCTCACGATCGGTGAAGTGGCTGCACACCGAGGAAAAATTCTTCAATCGATTGATGGGTCGGTACCAGCAATCGCTGCCGAGAGGATTCGACAGAATCCTCAAGGGTGACCCAATGGATTTGGAGCTGCTTCGCAACAAGTGCCACGACCACGAGATGATTTTCAGATTTGTGATCGTACAGCCTGCCATTTCAGCAGCGAAAATCTCCGTTGATCAGCTTGCTGTCCTCGGCACCAGTTATTCCTACATTAAGAATGTATCTGGTTCAGATGTCCGGGTCGTAACCAGTGCATAACAGAAAGGTGGGGCATCACGTTGCCTCCGGCTTCTTGGCCGGGTGAGTTTGGAGATAAGGCGGGAAGGTATTCATCGATAAGAATTTTGAGGCCTCGGAATTGGGGCAGGAGCAGGGATGGCCCAGTCAAAGAGAATCAAAGTAATGTTGTCAAGTCGTTGTAACGACCACTTTCCCGCGGACAGCGATCAAACGCTCAGCAATATCCGAGAGCAACTCAAGCGGGAGATAGAAGGCACGAAGCTGTTTGGCAAGCAGGTGTTTGAAGTCTGGATTAACGAAGATGCACCTCCCGCGGATGGCATGCAAGATAGTTGGGATGCCTGTTTGCAGGCGGTCAGGGATTGCGATGTGCTGCTGGTGCTGTCCAATGGCAATGCCGGTTGGGCTAGTAGTGACGGCGACATCGGTATCTGCCACGCGGAGTATATGGAGGGACTCGCCACCGCTCGAGGGAAGGTGCGCTTCATCGCTATGCCAAATATCCCGGCATGCGATGGCCGGGTAGCTGAGGCTGCACGTAATCAGCGCTTCCAGGCTTTTATTGCACAACAGACACCCTTCAGGGGGGGAATGGTCTCAACCGCTGAGCAGTTACGTACCCGTGTTCAGGAAGCGCTTCTGGATGCGTTGGTTGTTCTGACCCAGCGTGGAGTAACCGCTGCAGCTTCGAGTCGATTCGATATGGGCCAGGCGCTCGATTGGACACGGATGGACTTTCGTCAGCGCAAACGAGCGATGGAAACGGTGTTACTGCAGGCGCTCAATGGTGGCAAAGTCCCTGCTAGCGAAGCGTTCGCCTTTGTTCCAATTGCAGGAGTGAATATCGCTGTGCTTGTCCATGCAATCCCGGCTGCATTCACGGTCGCTGCTGCGCGTGAGCTGGTGGGTAAGCCTTTTCTGCGTGACCATGAGCATGCTGATCTATTGAAAGGTGCAGAAGGACCGTTGCATTTGATCGCCTGTCACCGTGGAGCGACGGAGACTCAGGCCACTGCGTTGTTAGGCTTTCCTGATGCTACGGTTGTCAGCGGTTCCTTCGGTATTTTTGTCGCTGATGATGTACAGAAAGTACAGTTTGCCTTCCTGGCCAACTGTCGCGATGCGTCGCAAACGCGCCATGCGCTCCAGCGTTTTAGGGAATGGTTGGATCAAACAGGTGAAGCGAAAATTCTGGCCAAGAGAGCCGCTTCACGCGCCAAGATTGTCAAAGTTATTGCCGCCGAACTTGAAGGGAGATAACAGGGATTGTTATTGCCAGCGCAAGATTGACCCAGTTACCGACATTTCACTGACCCAGGCTCCTACCTTGTGAACCATTACCAATGTTGGATTTTTGCCGATTGGTGTTGGGTCAGCGTGGCACCGGCCAGTGGGTTAATTCGTCGTTAGCGCCAACATCATACCGGGCATTTGCCAAAAGCTGCCGTGGCGACAGGCAGCAGACGGCCGATTCTGTTGAAAAAGTCGGCCTTGGTTCCCACGGCAGAAAAGTACGCGTCTGAGATTGAAATCCTTACTTTTGGCTGAGGCTTCCGGACTCAGATTTCACGTAGCAACGTGCAAAAGTTGCATTTTCCCCGGTCAATATCCGGGCAGTGTGAGCGGAGCGACTTTTTCAAAACAATCGGCCAAGAGCAGACATTCGGATAGATGCGCCTAGAGGCTGAGCATTCGCTGAGCCCATTCATACGGGTAGTCACCAATGACTGTCATATTGCATCAAACCGTCAAGGTGAATGTCGTAGGCGCGGCGAAGCAGCGAAGACATTCGGCACGCTGGGCCGAAGTGGACCACTATCTCATCCAATGCAGGCTTCGGTGACGGAGTGCTGGGTACAAATACGGTCCAATAAAGCTGAGGAGCTACATACTGGCGATCGACTGCGAGGCGTTAGCCGCTAGGCCACCGGTATGACCCTGGGCAAAGCCACTGATCAACTGCGGCATCGCCTCCAGGTCCAAGTGGGATAATGATGGTGGATAACATCTCTCCTGCGCGCTGCGCATTCAGAAATGCCCACTAGATGATGCAACGTCACTCAACCGGCAAGAATGGGTCATCAAACTCAATCTCATCTCCTCTTGATCGCAAGACATTTTCAATCTCTCTGGCCATTTGGGTCCAGATCATCCCAGCCGCCTCTTCGCTTCCAAACACCGAGAGCTTTTCGAGCCCTCTCAGAAGCCACGGAAGAAAGCTACCCAAAACACTATTAATAAACGAAACAAAGTCCTCAAAATATGTCTCAACAGATTCTGGGCTAGCTTTAGAGGTCTTTTTGCGCAGACTTTCAAATACCTGCCGCAAGTCCATATTCGAGAGTAAGTTACCGAGCATGTCCTCTACATTATCCTCCGTGACGACATTGCGATGCTTAACACCGGAGTAAATCTTTTTTAACACCTCGTTAGATTGCTCGGGTATATTATGAAATTCTCGCAATAAATCGCTATAAAGTGCTGCACCCACACCAGGCTTTAGTTGCTCCAAGTACTCTACCATCAGTCGACAAGTATCAGGCGAAAACCCGCTAAGGTTGGCTGCTTTTCCAAACTCCGTAAGCCTGATAGGGCTGTTCTTCACAGCCATAGCACCACCAGCCTGTTGATTATCAAGAATCTGATCGACAGCCTCAGAAAGGATCCGACGCACGTTATCCCCACCGTCGGTATGTCCAGCGTATGTGGACTCGGCGAGATCCGAAACAATATCATCCGCCTCCGGGTTTTCACTTATGCATGCGAGCAGCTGTGAACTGAGCGTTGCCTCAAGCATTTGTTTCCCTTGGATAGGCAGTTTATCCCACTCGCCACCCAGCGTTGATTCGATAGGATTGGAAGAAAACATCACTTCCTCCATCCGCCTAGTGTTCCTTTGACCTGGCCTTAAAGAGGGAGGCCCCATCAGGTTTTCAAAAAGAATTGTGTCGCCTTCAGCAAATGCTCCAGCTCTTCCACATCGGCCGGCGATATTGCGAAAGGTCATTGACTTCATAGCAGTGCCATCCTCACGCATGCTGCTGAGCCAATGACCTACGATTGTCCAGCGAAAAGGGAGATCAGCACCCTCGGCGAGCGTAGTTGTGGCGCAAACAACTGATAGAAGACGCGCGCGGACTAACATTTCTATCTTGCGTCGCACATCAAAAGGAAGAGAAGCATTATGGTAAGCAACACCATGACGCAAGCAATCTGCGAGATGAATAAGGTAGGGGTAATTCAGTACGATGCTATCTGCAATTTTTGAAACCTCAACGTCCTCAATGGGGTTCCGGTCTGCAGCTAGCTGATATGCAAGCAATCTCGTGTCTATTTTTCGTGCGCATACTATTAGCCCTGGCGAGCCTAGGCGGATTAAAAGGTCTTTCGCGATTGATCCAAGATTTGCTGCAGCGCTTTTTTCGTTTGCATTGGGGAATCTCGCAGGCTGAATAGCTCCAGGTAGTTTTATTTTTATCGGTTTAGAGAGTTCGTAAGTGGGGTCTTCATCGGATGGACGCAGCGCATCGTAACCATGAATCCAGTACATATCCCCATTTGCCAGGCACATAGCCAGCCGCCGTGCCGTTGGCCTCCACGCAATTTGATGTAAGTCACGCTGCTTTACCCTAAGCCAGCTGCACATCTTCATTGGCTCAGTTAAGACTGCAGAGAGCCCAATAATGCGGATCTTTGGATAGCTTTGTTGCAGCAGCAGTAATCGCGAAATGAGTCCTTCAACCCGAGCACCTCGAACCCCGTTCTCAAGTATATGGATTTCGTCAAAAATGACCGTACGTAATCGCTCGATATCTTTACCTAGGCGCAACCAACCATCAAATCGTTCAGGAGTAGCAACGACAGCCTCACTCCCGCAGGCACCTTTCAGTTTATCTGATCGAAAGCCGCCAAACATCGATACGAAAGGAACATTGTCCCCAAGCCTATTTTGAAGCGAGTCCTTCACCTGCTCGCCGACAGCAACGTAGGGAGCAACATACACACAGAGCCCACTATCTTCAAAATTTGCAGCCATACAAGCTTCAGCAACGAACGTCTTCCCTGTGCTTGTCGGCAGCGTTAACAGGGTATTTTGCCGATGGTTGGCAATCCGTCTCTTTACCAAAAGCACATGTTGCGGGGGCAGCAGGGTTACGGTGCCAGATTTTATAGAGTTTCGGACAAACCAGTCTGGAATTTCGGGAGCATCTTCCAATAGATTGATCGTTGCTAACCGCATCGCTTGATGAGCTGCCACGCGTCCACCCATTAAGAGCGCCCCTTCGGCCATGCTGCCTTGCATCGCAGCTTTTGAAAAACGCCTGAGTGCAGCTTCAAACCATTTCACGCGACGACTTTTACTGCGACTACGGAGCGCCCTGAACCAAGCATATCGAAACGCTTCAAAACGCCCCCTCCCCACGAAGCGAAGTGTCCTACTGGCGGGATTACAAAAAGCTGCGACCATCCGAAAAACAACACTTCTTCTCAGAAAGCCTGTTGATACGTCCGTCAACGCAGCGCGGGCGCTGGGGAAGTTGCCATACATGGCATAAGCAAGTGCGGCATGAAACGACAGATCATCAAGGTCCGCGTCAGCCGGAGGATCGTTCATGCGCCGAAGATGTTGGGCAGTCGATTGTAAAATACGGGCCGCAGCGGTCAGAGGTCGAGCGGTGGTTTCATCATCTAATGATTCTAGTGCATCGAGGTCTACACGCACTTGGAACGCGGTTATGCATTTCAACGCAGTCGCCACGTCATGTGGGTCCGTAGTGGGCAGAGCTGGCTTAGCCCCCCTTGCTTTAGCTGCGGATGATGCTGCGCTCTCCAGAAACGTTACCGATGCGGGGAGATTGCTCATGGCATGCTACTTTCATTGTTTGAGAGATGTATGAAGCATTTCGTAAGGCCATTAATCGCGATGCTCCACGGCTCAATGGTTTTTAAACCCCAACCCTGCTTTTGGATCTTAATGGCTACATCCCCCAATGCCTCGGATGCAGCCACATCTCCTGCAAGTCGGTCATGCACGAGAGTAGGCACCAGCTTGATGCGATCACAGTCCTTGGGATCAGGCATGAAAAGCCTACCGACTCTCTCAAGCGCCAGAACATCAAACTCATGTACCTCTTTCAGATAGCCTACAAGCCAGTTCAGCCTTTGACCAAGTGACCCGGCTACAGTTGTTTTTCCGAGGAGCTTTTCGTAGTCGTCGATTAACGCGGTGGCGTAGGTCAATTTCATCGACCCGGTAGTCTTAATCTCCATGATGTAGAGGCAATCCTTACTCTCATTTCCTGCTGGATCGAGGTGAACAATCGTGACATCCAGCCCTGGTGGAGCCCCGTCTTGTAGTGGTGTCAAAGCCCCCACAAGCGCTACGGTGTACCCGTTTTTCTTTCCGTAAAGGCCACTTTCACGCGCTACTTTGAAAGACAGGAACTCTCCGAGATTACCTTTCCTACCAGTCTCGAGCTTCGTGATTTTTGGCGGCCACGCTTTAGTCACTTCTGTCAGTTGGCCATGTATCCATTCATAAAAAGCTGCGCAGTCAGGGTTACCTCGAACAAACTGAATTTGGTAACCACTCGACGATTTTTTTTGCACGCGGGTAAAGGCCATCGGCATCAGACTTCCTGTTTAAATGCTTAGCCATTGCTGCGTGAGCAAGGCCTCCATTTTGCCATCATAGCGCGACCGCCAGAGGGTGTGGTTAGGTATTCCAGATGACTGGCCTTCTGTGACGCCAGACCACGATTGGGACCGATGGCTGCTTTGGGTCGGTTCGCGACAGCTTGGTTTCGACCGTCGCTAGACCTATTTATAGTCAAACCTCAGTCTGTTCCGCCATCTCCAGGGCGTCATCGACCTCAATTCCCAGATATCGAACGGTGCTCTTCAGCTTCGTATGGCCGAGCAGCAGTTGAACCGCCCACAGCGTCCGCAGGAAGTCGAAGAGCTGTATGCTCAACGGGGCGTGTAGTAGATTGCGTCCAGAAGCGCTGCGCGTCCCAACCAGATTTCGGCGTCAGCCGCATTGCTCGGCTGCGGATGTCTCCACCACGGATCACCGTGCATCGGCTCAATGATGCGCTGCCAGTAGTTCTCCAGGTTCGTTGTGCTCGGGCTGACACCGAAGTTTTCGCACAAGTCCTTTCGGTTGGCCGAATCGATGCACACGAATGCGTCAGGCCGCTTCATCGCCAAGAGCCTAGTCGCGGTCGGTAGTCCGCCGACTCGCCCGTCCTGATCGAAGGCTGCTCTGAACGCTTTGCAGTAGCGGTCGTAGTCGTCCTGCGTGACCGCGCCCATCAACGGGATGAAATCGAGGGCGTGGGAGAGACCTGTGGGCGCTTCGATGACCAGGTTCGCGAACGTCCCACTTGCGCCCATGCTCCCGAAAAGCCCGTAGTCCACGCCTGGCTGCTGAGACTTCTTGCGCCCGAGAGTGCCGGCGACCAGCTTGCGGTCGTCCTTGTTCCACTTCGCGTAGGGTATGCCAGTCGCGAAAAGGGCGCGAGCCTTTGTCAGAACGCCCAAGCGCTCCTTAAACAGGTGCGCAGACGGGTGTGATGAGCTTCGGACCTGCACGAGGTAGTCCGCCCAGCTCATGTCATGTGGCGCTCGCTTGGTATTCGGCTTAGAAGGTGGCCGAACGTCAGCGAACTTGATCAGTTCCTGTCGCGCAGCCGTCTTAGCTGCGTACTGGTGACGGTACCGAAAGAGGAACTCGTGAGAGATGTCCTCCGCCCCTTTCCACGCTTCTGCGACGAAGCGACTGAGGTCTACTAGCGCTGCATCGTCGAGCGAGCCATCAAGCAGCACGCTCGCCTCGACGTTTCGGCTCATCGCCGCCTTCGTGAGATTCGGGCTCCCGACCACGCAGCGTATGCGTTGCCCGTTACGAAACAGGTAGACCTTCGGGTGGAACAGATCGCCCGTAGGAGGAACGACGGCTGCGGCCGCTAGTGCTGCAGCCCGCTCAAGCACCTCGGGTTGCGTCTGGAACATATGAGTGCCGACAACGAAGTGCTCGAACTTCGAGCTGTCTTTCATCGCTGCCTCGAAGACCGCGTTCTCGGTAGCCCAGGCTACTGCCCATTGCATCGACTCGCAGTTCTCAACCAGCGCTATGAGTGTCGACTGCGTCCGCGAAGCCGACAGGAACTTCACATCCATCTCTGCTTTTCCTCGTGCTTCTATTGAACTAAGTCTGGTGCGCTTCTGGGAAACGTCAGGAGAGGCGGACTGCTCGTGCAGCGACCGGCATGTAGAGCCATCGCTCGCTCACGGGCTTGCCGGTTGCGTTGAGAAGGGCATGACCGTAGGACTCGAGCTGGGGGCCGTGCTCGGCCACCAGGTCCTCGTCTCTGGCTGAGCCTCCGGGGTTCGACTTGTGGTCCAGGAGAATCCAGCCGTCTGGCAACTCCACCAGCAAATCGATGCGGCCCCTGATACGAGTGCCGTTCGGGCCATCTGCTTCGATGGGTACCTCGACGTAAACGGGACAGTCGGGCCAGCGCTTGGCTATCCAAGCTTGGAACGCTGAGGTCTGAGTGCACACGGCATCCTTATCTACAGAACCAGCCACGGCCCAGGTCTTCAGAATGCCCTCGACGTCAGGGGGAGAAATACCGCCAAGCACGCCGGCGCGTGCGATACACAGGTGAAGCGCCGTGCCCAGCGATGCCATGTCGGGCTTGCCTGCCAGGCTTAGCCGAACTCCGACGGCGTCGGTCTCGACAACCGTGAATGCACCGCCCGAAGCAGAACTCGGTCGGTGCCACAAAGGTTCGGCCTGCACGCGCGGACGAGTTGCAAACCAGTGGCAAGCCTCGGAGGCTTTGGCAGGTGGTTCCGTTGAGCACTCATCCTTGTTCCAGGACTTAGATAGCCTGGAAAGCTGCTTGCCTTCGGAAGTCGTTATTATTTCTGAGTCACCGAACAACAGCTCGGCTGCACCTTTAATCTCGCCGACCCAGGCGCGGCCCGGCCCTGACCTGCGTACGAAAGATAGTGCGACGTTCATGTCACGTGCGCGGGTCAGGCCCACATATAGCAGACGCTTGTTCTCCGCCAAGGCCTCTGCCTGCATGGCTTGGCCAGTTACGCTGGCTTCGGCATTGAGTGCGGCTTGGGGCTGGGACCGCTTGCCCCAGGTCTTCAGCCAGCAGTGTACAAAGCGGTTGGCGAGCGGCTGCTGCGGATCGAAGCCCCCAACTGTCCTCGCGCGCACGCCCCAAAGTGAACTGCGTGCTGTCGCATCGAGGCTTGTCAGCACAACGATTGGCCACTCCAGCCCCTTGGCCCCGTGATAGGTGAGGACTGAGACCGAGTTGTCTTCTGAAATGGCCCGGTTATCGTCCTCTGCGCTGGCGAGTTCGTCTAGCCAACGAAGCATGCCGCTGACGGTCGCCGGTCGCTTCGCGGCGACACACTCGTCCTCGAAAGTCTTTCCGAGCTCGACCAGTGCCTCGACATTGGACAGCCTATTGCGGCTCTCGTGAGGGGAGGTGGACCATTCGCCGACCCGCCGCACTACTTGGGACTCGGCAGCAGCAAGTCGCAGTACTTCCTGTGGCGTCAAAGCCATTAGCGTTGGACGCAGCTCTTCCAATCGGGCCAGTAGCGGATGGGCGCTCTCACCCTTCGTCAGCCACTCGTGTGACCTCACCCCATCGGTGGCTAGGTATTGCAGCCTGTCTGCAAGCCAGGTCTCGATCGGAGTGCCATCGGCCAGGGTTAGTACCAGCGCCGTGGCGACGGTGTCGGTTGGGTCGTTCATGCGCCTCACACAGGCCATGACATAGATGGCTTCGGCAGTTCCCAATAAACCGGAGCGTGGGCTGGCTGACGGGATGCCCCAGCGGGTGAGCGACGTAACGGAATATTCGACCTGGTCGTTGTAGCGACAAAGCACTCCGATATCGCCGGCCTGAATCGGACGGAGCTCCTCGGTGTCCTTGTCTTCGACCTTGACCCCGGACTCCAGCAGCTCGCGGATGGCCTGGCCAAGACATAGGTAATCCGAGTCGTTTCGGCTGCTCTCGAAGTTCCAGTTCAACAGCGCGGGCTGGTCCGGAATGTCCTTGCGCAGTGGCTGCAACCGAACCTGTTCGGGCGTCAGCTCAGGCTCGAACGCAGAGATGAATAGACCATTAGTGAGCGAGACCAGGCTTTCGTTGGAGCGCCTGGAGGTGTCCAGGGCCTTCCCTACGATTCCGCCCCAGCCCTTGATGGCGTTGAGAACGCCGGAAATGAGGCTTGCGTCAGTTCCGCGAAAGCCATAGATAGCCTGCTTGGGGTCGCCGACCCACACCGACTTCTTAGCCAGCTTGGCCAGCTCGATGAAAAGCGCTAGCTGGAGAGGGCTGGTGTCCTGGAACTCATCAACCATGATGAGATCCAGTTCTGCCGCCAAGACTTCCCGGACAGATGGCTTTGTTCTCAACGCACGTAGCAGCAACACCTCTTGGTCGCTGAAGTCGACGGCACCCAGCGCCTTCTTAGCCTGCTCGTAGGCATTGAGAACGTCGGCGGCGAGGTTGAATATCTGGTCAAGGTACTGGCGGACTTCGGCATGAAAGGCCGGGTGAGACTCGTGGACCTGCGCAGCGGATTTGACTGGCGCCACGATATCTCTGACCTTGGCGCCAGCGTCAAATCCGGCTGCGCCGATCCAGTCGGGCCAGCACCAGCGGCCTTCACGGAAGAGTCGATCTAGCTTCTGGAGTCCCTCTAGGCCTTTTAATAGGTTGTCTGCAACTTTGGCATCGACAGCTTGCTGCTGTTCTACGTATGCCGCTACCCCCTTGTGTGCTTCGGCCAGCGCAGTCGCCAATGCTTCGGTTGGGTCCAGCCCCGTAGCCGGAGCAGGCCAATTCGTGAGCATCGCGTCCGCGTTCTGGGAACCCATCACTCGAAGCTCCTCCGGTCCAATATCGTTGTCGAGTGCGGCCTTAACGACAGCCTCAACAGTCTTGGACCAGTCCGCCTGCTCGATGCCGAACCGCTCTGTGAGCCGAACAAGCTCCGTTTGAGCGTCGGCTTCCATCGACTCGGCAAGTGTAGCTTTGAGCAGTCTCTTGGATTGACCTTCGCCCAGGACAGTCTGGTCGGGAGACAGGCCCAGCTCAAAGCAGAACCGCTTGAGCATCTGGCCGCAAACGCTATTGACGGTGCCCAAGCGGGCCTGGCCGATAGCTGTGGCCAGGTCGATACGTCCATTTTCAAGCAGCCAGGAGCGGGCACGTTCGCGCAGTTCGGTAGCGGCCTTCACGGTGAAGGTCGTGGCCAATATGGCGTGAGGGCGCGCTGTGCCCGATTCGAGAGCTTGAGCGAGTGTTTCGGTCAGCTTGTAGGTCTTGCCACTGCCGGCGCCTGCACTGATGAATTCGATGTTGTTCATCATTTCCAGCCTCCCAGCAAGATAAGGTGATCTCGGTCCCATTTGTTTGGACCGTTGACCGGAAGGGTCCCCTCAGGGCCTTGGAACTCGTCACTCGGATCTTCCGGAACGACTTCGATGGTCCCCGCATCCAACTGCTGCTTGCGCCACTCCCACGTGGTGCGGGTACGGTCTAGTAGGTTGGAGACGGTTACGCCGTCGGGCGGTCTTCTGACTTGCGCTTTTGGGAAAATGTCGGCAGCGGTGATGTACAGTCCCCCGCTTTCCAGGATGAAATAGCCAAGCGCGGCGGGTGCGACACCGCTTGTTTGCTCTATGAGGCTGGAATAGAGCGCCAACTGTAGGTGCTCACCAGAGCGAAGCAGCCCGGCGTAGTAGGTATCGCCTCTCCACTTTATGTCCACGGCGACAGTTCGCTTGTCACCAAGCGTGACCAAGAGATCAATTTTGCCGATCAGCGGAACTGCTCCCAAGGTTCCTCTGAACTCCACCTCAGTCTGAACCTGAATGGCACCTGCGAGCCTGAGGTGATCGAGGAGACTACCTATGGCTCGTTCGCAAACCTTCCGGAAGTGTTGCTGCGTTACCCCCGCGCCCTGCATGAGTAGTACAGCGCCTTCAGTCAGCAAGAGCGAGTCGGCTTCGGCGCGGAACCAGGCAACGGCATCGGCGTTTGACCAACTCAGGGCATCGTTGTGCGCGAAGAGTTTCTCGAGCACCCGATGAGCGAGGATGCCCAGCAGGCGGTTGCCCTCATCCACCCCCAGGACTGAAGTAGGATCTAGCTTCGCCACTCGTTTCAAAACGAATAGGGCCGCGTCATTGAAGAGCTCGTTGAGCGTAGTAAACGACTGTGAGGCGTCGCCGAGCTGCACGGGATGAGGGAGTTGGATGTGTCGTGGAATAGCGGGCAGCGACTGACGTGCAAGCACCTCGGCAGTTACCCCGAGAAGTGTGGAGTTGAGTGCAATGTCCAGGTCAAGCGAAGCGGACTCGATATCCGGTACGAGCTTCTTAAGAAGCTGGCGAATCGGATGTACTTCTGAACCGGGGGGAGGGTAGACGATGATGAATCTTTTTCTCGCAGCAAGTAGTGGCCGCAGCCACTTCAGTGCTAACGATACAAGCTCACGCGCCGGGTCTCGCAACTGCACACCTAATTGAGTCAGAGCATTCACCTCGGCAGGAGACCAAGGCAGAGGTGAGGGCAGGGCAGGCGTAGATGGCATCCACCAGATCACTTCATCAGCGGCTTCGATGCACGCGGCTGCCGTGCTGGTCGAGCGCATGCAGCCGACATGGGAAACCGCAGCGGGGTTGGTTGCCCCGGCGGGCGTGGCGTGGGCGACCAACTGCTCGACTTGCCGAGGCAGCACCGTGGCCAACCCTTGCCGAGCCAGCTCGATCAATGCTTCATGGACGGCCGCACATTGGCTATGCGCTGCCGTGAAGCTCGCCGCATCAGCGGATTCACCTGAAAGGCGAAGCCGCATAGCCTCCTTCATCCGGGCGACGCGAGCAATCAGTGCATCGACCGGCACTCCATCGGTGCGTGACCAGCGCTCTGACTCCAGCCAGAAGTTAATTTCATCTGCTACTTCCTGGGCATCGTTACCCGCTGCGATCTTGGCCTTAGCCGCCGTCCAGGCGTCGCTCCCAATTCCAGGCTGCTTGGCGACAGCACGAGCGAGCCTGCCTCTCGCAGGACGGCTGAATGGGCCAACTGGGTGCGTCAGGAAATCCAGCAGTCGGTTCATGTCTATTGGTTCCCAGCACATTTCCAAGGCAAGGATTAGTGCCTGTAGGGCTGGGCGGAGCTGACTAGGGCGTTCGAACCCGCAGTTGACCCCGCCGGTCGCGGACAGCGACACGTCTAGCGAGTCGCCGGCCTCCTCTGCCAGGATCAGCCGGTCACCGGGCTGGTGCGAGTGCTGTGCGCTCAACCAGTGTTCGGCGGTCGTGGCCGCGAGAGCGTGCACTAGCAAGACGCTCCCGTCGGTCTGCACGGTCAGATTGCCCGCGGAGCCTCCAGCCAGAACGGTTAGGGCTTGCTCTTGCAACGCACGAAGTTGGCCTTCTCCCTGTGGCTCGGGAAGTCGGACTTCGACCGCTGGCAGGCGCTCGAGCACCTGCCGCCAGAGAAGCGGGAAGTCCTCGGGCGGGTCAACCAGGTGAACTGACTTGATGGGGCCGGGGCCGGACGCACTCAGAGCCTGCATCACCAGGTGCAAGCGCTCGGCCTCTCCGGGCGGCAGCGTTTCGAGAGCTGCCTTTTCAATGGAAGCAAGCTCCTGGATTCGCGAAGGATGCTCTGGATTCGCGCTGCCGTCCCAACCGCCAAGCCGCCACTCGTCACGCCAGGCCAGGAGGCGCGCGGCCGTACCGATACTGTCGGCCTTCAGGGACTCACTGTAGAAGCGCGAGTTGTTGTCATGGACACGCAGCAGGCCAGAGTAGATGGCCACGCGTCTGGCCTTGGACGCTTCTGGCGCGCTTAGACCAAGGTAGGTCTCCAGCAGGGACAGAAATCCGAGGCGGCCGACTATCGGGGTGTTGAAGAAGTTCGTCGGGGACGGACCCTGACGGGAGTCCAAGAAAAGGCCAAAAGTGATGTGCATGCTGCAGTTGACTCCCTGAAGGCAATCGAATGCAGGCGTCCTATTGCATCTTGTTCCCCTGCTCCTAGTCGACAAGACTAACCGAAAGCAACCATTCACGTACGACGGAAAATTGATGAGAACGGCTGTCAGACCACGACTGCCTGTGTGTCAGATATCGCAGCAAGGCAGACACGGGGCCGCGCCTACGGAATTTCCGCTCTTTACCGTTAGCAGCCTTTCTCCAGCTACCCATCGCGTAACGCTCTCTAGCGCTAGGCGACCCGAGGTGGTGATTGAGCCGTTCCTACCTGCCCCTGAAGAGGGAGCGCGATTGCAGAGGCTCATCACAGCCGCTCTCCGGGTTGGACAAGTGGTCGAGGTGGATGGCCGCAGTGTCGATTCGCTTCACCCTGGGGCATGAGCGGTTACTGTGCTTGACAACTTGGGGGATGTGATAGTTCGAAAGCAGGTGTAGTTGTGGCTAAAGCATCGAGTTGAAAAAATATGAGGCCGCAAAGACGGTTATTGATCTAGAAAGGAATGAGCGCCGAGGATGAATGCTGGCGAGTACTCGCGATACAGAACGTCGTAGGGATCCATTAGCCTGCCATGGAAATTTACTATTTTTCGAGTTTAAGAAAGGGGTTATCGGCAGGCATGGACCCAGCTTCGAAAAATAGTGCTGGGTTTTCTAGAAGATAGCCTTTGAGTTTTGCCTTCTTCCTGGGGCCTTCGACCTGACAGAGCCAGATATTCAAACCATCGTCGCGCTTTTTGTGGGTCTTCAGCCTCTCGAACTGTTTCTGCACCCATCGCCATTCTTCACCTTCGTAATAGGCACCCATTGATATGCCCGGAAACTCCTGAACATAGCGCTGAAAAATGCCAGGAGTGACCAGAAATACGCGGCCACTCACCGTGTGCACCTTGGCCTTGCTGTCGTTGATGATCAGCTTGTGACTCTGGATACCTTCCTTGACCCAACTCAGGAAAACCTGGCCAGAGTTATCCGAAGCAGGATCTGAGATTTCGTGAGCACTTTCTAAAGGTGAACGATTGGTCTCGGGTTCTGTTATTTCGAACATGTCCAGCAACGTTCCTAAATAGTCGTCATCTTCCATAGCTAGTGAATCAGGTTGCGATTGGCTTCGAGTTGATCGTGTATTGACTGCCGTGGGAGGTGAGGGGGATGGCGGACCGTCAGGTTGCTGGTCATTGGTTGCAACGCTCACTGTTCCGCTGAACGCCTCAGGCCGGTCTTCATCACCCCAAATCAGTGCCGGCTGAAGGCGCAGAAAGGTGAAAGTCTGCTGCCAATTTCCCTGTGTCACAAGCGCAGTCCAGATGGCTTTGCCATCCGGCGTGGACTCAACCAATCCATGTGACTGCAGCTCGTCGAATACCGCGAGGTTGGACGAGGGAATGCCTTCAATCGATTGCGACAGCAGATAGGCTCGTAGCTTGTCCGTGACCGTCTTGCTGACGAGCCAGAGTGCGTCCTGGGTCAGCCATCCCGTGGCACCCGGCTGGTTGAGTTTCAGCTCGTGCTGAACCAGATGACGCAGTCCGCTAATCAAGTGATATTGCAACGAATGAGTGTGCGCTTGTAATGCCTTGCTTGGGTTACCGCCGATGTTCTGCGCGGTGGAGACGCGGTCGGCTTGAATCACCAACTCCCCCAGCACGCCGGCACGTTCGTACTGACCCGCCAGGACATACAGTAGACCGGCCCACAGTGACGGAAATCCACTGAGCCAATCGAGGATGGGGCTATCGAGAATCTGGTTGTAGAGCAAGCCCGCGGCGGCGCCGTGCAGGTGGTAGTCGCGACCCTTGATGTAACGAAAACGGTAGGGCTGATCCAGTGAGCCCTGCCAGGGATGCCAAAGACGGCCATCTTGGCGTTCGACCAACAGGTCCACGGCGATCTTGCCTATGTCATGGAGAAGCGCGCCATAGGCGATGCCTGCGGACCAGGCGTCAGTCTGGGCAGCTTGGTCTTCAGGCGCGGCACCGGTGGGAAGTAGATATAACTGACGCAGTTTCAAACTGCAGGCGACCAGCTCCAGCCCATGGTCAAGCATGCCACCAAGATACGCATGGTGGTGTGTTTCGCTGGCCGGGAGTTGCTGGACCTGTTCGGCGTAACGATGTATAGGATTTAAATAGAGCTGGCTGAACTGCGCGTGGGAGAGGGCGGTGTACTGCCAAATCCGATCAAGCAACTGACAGCGGTGGTCCGCCGCTAACAGGCTGTGGGCCGACTCAACGGGTAGGTAGCCTTCGGCGACGTTGACGGTCGGTGGCGGAGGTGGCTTCTGCTTTTTGTGGCGAAACAGACTGAGCATCGTGACCCCCGGGAGGTGGCTGGGTCAGTGGCCTTTTAGCCTTTTCGGATAGAGCTCTTACCCTTGAGTCCCCATTCCCTTCCAACCCTTACCCGTCCTTTTTGGCTCGTGTCCCTTTGCGCGGCAATCGGGATATCGATACTGCTACACATCGTTTTGTTGGGGCTGGTACGAAAAAGAAAAGAGTCGGTACACTACGGTGCCTATTTTTTGGGTCTTGCCATGAACCTCACTGACGCCACGCTTGTGCTGTTGCTCGCGGCACGTATCCATGGGACCGACGAAGCCGTCAGGGCCTCGGCGAAGAGCGTGGTCAAGAAGTTGCCGCGCAGCAAACGCGATCTGATCTACAAAGTGATCGATAGTCGAAGTCCGCTTGAGCTGGTGGATTTTCTGGCGCAGAACCTGGATGCGGAATGACAGGCTGCGGGTGTGTGCGCTCTCTGATTCTTTGCATCAGTGCCCCGTGGCATGGGGCTTTTTCCGGGCGCAGAAAAAAGGGCTCAACTCGCGTTGGGCCCTGTGAAGCGATTGGAACGGTGAGGTAACGATTAAGCTCCATCGTTCATGCATAGCGAGTCATCCAAGACTACTTGCCCCAATTGCTGCTTCAGGTTTAGTACATACTCCGAGGCGCTTCGGGCGTGGCCACTGGCACGAAAGATTGCGCGCTTGTCAGCCTTGAGCAGGCTGAGCCAGGAGTCGATGTAGCCCTCGTGCCTCAGCTCTCCCTGTATACCGGCGTAGGCACATAAAAACGCCGCGCCCATTTCGGCGATCAACTCCTCAAATGCGTAGCCTGGCGAGCCGAACGGACAGGCTGACGTCACGCCTTCGCGTTGCAACCGAGCGTGATGCCCGGTCCAGTGCGTCAGCTCGTGAAGTGCGGTGGCGTAGTACCCACCTTCATCGTGGAATTGCGCTTTTGTCGGCAGTTGGATGAGATCCCTGATCGGGTGGTAAAAGGCTTCGTCGGCAGGCCGATGAACGATGCGTGCACCTGAACTTAACAGCAGATTTTCCGCGGCGCTGTTGGGCTGGAAGGGATCGCTCTGTTCCGTCTCGAGCAGGGTGTCATTGAGCATTTCGAGCCCCTCCGTTTGCTCGATGTTGAACAGAAAATGTATCCTGAGAATGCAGAAGTGAGCGACCTTGGGCTGACCGTTTTCATCGAGTACGGGTTGGCCTGACTCGGTCTGTTCCTCGCGCTCCATCGGCTTGTAGAGCACCGCCAGAGTGCTGTGCTCACCCTTACGAATGTGCCCACCGGTCTTTTTGGCTTGGTTGAAGGTCAGCCAACGATCTTGAGTGAAGCCCTGCAACCTGGCCTCGGCCCAGAGCAGCGGTAAATTGATGCCCGAATACGGACGTCGCGTGATGGCGTTGATGGGGTAGGGTTGATGACCGATGTAAGCGGAGCCACTTGAGGACCAGGGTTTGATCCAGGGAACAACGCCTTGGTCTAACGCGGTAACGATCTTGTCTGTCACGTCTTGGTAGATATCGCGCATGGCAATTTCCTCGAGAGCAAAACGGAGGAACGCCTTGCCCGTCGGGGGAGGGTTCCCCGGTTGGGTGATGGGTTGGATTGATGCAGGTCCTGCATACCGTCCGAATGTGGAGGTGGGCGCCGCCCATTGCACTTAGCGTTGGTGTTCTGCTGCAAGCGCTATCAGCAAGGCGGCAGGCTGACCCGGTTCTTGGAGTAGGCTCAGACTCAATTGCAGCAACGGGTCTTGGTCTAAGCGATCGGTTGGTTCAATGTGGATTACCTCGAACAGCACGTAAGGCTTGTGTGGAAAGGCCAGGTGGGCTTCGAAGGCTGCGCGCAATACGTGGCTCAACCGATCGACCTGCAGCTTCTCAGCGTGATCGGATTGCTCTAGCAGTACTGCGCGTTGCCACGCGCCAGGGGTGAACACGATGGGCAACCGAAGGGTGTTCAGTGGTTCCGGTGTAAGTGAATCGGGCATGGTATGTCTCCGTTGAAAACGCGAAGAAACCTGTCCTGTGCGGGGAAAGATTTCCCCGCAGTGGGTTGAAGAAAATCAAGAGGGCTTATCTCACGAGCAGCGCTCGAAAGGTGCTCAGGAGAGCAGTAGGCGTTCATCACCGTAGCAACGGTCACCGTGCGAGCCACCGAACGCTAATCGCACTTGGGGAGAACCATCACCGAAGTGACGTAGCCTTGAAGGTTCTGGCTACCTGGGAAAGTGCTGCCGATAACAGCGATCCGTACCTCGGGTTTAGCCGAGCTGTTCGCGAATAGCAACGAGATAAACCAACACGTTAGACGAACTGAGTCTACTGAAAGCCAGCCTTGTTTTTTCGACCGGATTGACTGACAAACGGTTAGGCTTGGAGCGGTACCGGCAAGCTTCTAAAGGGTGTGATACTAGGGTGATGATGTTCAATGAAGTTGTATGAAAATGTGGTTATCGGAAATTTTCTCTACGGGCTGGGGTTCGCTCTTGGTTCACAGCTGAGATCCGGTCAGTTACCAAGCATGGTGAACTTGCTTCAACAAACGCCAGACGATAAACGATTGGGGGATTTGCTGATGGCATTCCCCGGCACAGTACGTTTGATCGAGTTTAAGACTGAGGCTAACAAGTCAAAAAAAGAGGCTGGTCGTCACCAGTTTCTATCTCGAATTTTTTCCGAAAAATTGGACGAATTGCCTGATCTACCAGGTACTTCGCGGCGGGTGCATTGGTACATCGAAACGGCGCCTCTTCCCAGCGCTGCACTGTCGGCACGCATTGAACCCTACCTCGATGCGTTTGGCGACGGCGCCAGGCAACGGCCTAAGTCAACCGAGAGGTTCCAAAATTTTATCGAGGAGCTGGCTGTTGGCATTCTGCAACGCAGATCGGCTGAGATCACAAGGGCTGAGCGCGACTACATCGATCTGGTGCGGCTTGCTCAAGGGCCAGAGGAGACCGGAACAGGCGGATTGGTGCTTGTGGCCGGCAGCGGTGGAAGTCTGCATTTCGCCGCCTTACAGGATTTGATGGATTTGAACCTATCCCACAAACAATGGATCGAGTACAGCCAGGAGCGATATCTTTCCCTTCAGAGAGAGATGAAGCAACCAGGTCATGAGATGCCCGATCTAAAAGGTCCAACTTTAGGAAGATATTGATGGCCGGAACAAGTCAAGAGCAAGCGCACGATCGAAATTTTCAGGCCCTCTTTGGCGCGGCTCGCAAAGTTCTCGAAGCTGTAGAGATCGATGAGAGCAAGTCTCGACGGGCTACTGATGCGTTGCGTGAGCTGCAGGATAGCGTCGAAAAGAAGCTGGTTCGACTGGAGGCTGGCGTCAAGCAGAGTATCGAGAGTTCTGCACAGTCAACTGCGAATCAAGCTGCTGAGCTGTTGAGCAAGAGATTCACGGAGGCAGATGCTGCCGCTCAGCGGGCTGCTGAACTGTACAACATGGCAGCAAAAAAATTGAATAGCAGGCGTTGGCTCTACTTCCTGTCGGCGCAGGCTACGATCCTTGCATTGGTAGTAGTGTCTCTTTATTTGTGGGTGCCGTCATTAGACGAAATAAAAGCGCGTCGAGTTGAAGTTGCGAGACTGGGCGAATTAGCTAGTCGGGTTGAGTGGTCGAAATGCAATGTTGGGAACGGTCAGACGCGCGATTGCATACGCACGGACGAATCGGAGCATACGGACATTTTCGGAGACCGCACAAAGGGCAAGACCTATCGCATACCAAAAGGTTACTAACCGTTTACTGGTCCTATGCCTGACGGAATGCGATATGGGTGCGGCGCTCAACGCGACGCCCATATCAAAGCTCGCGGTGCCGTCTGAGCAAACTGATAAATGGTCACGCACGGGCCGTCTTCAGTAGTAAGCTATTACTTTTGTCTCAACCATGAAAACGCTCAGAAGAGGGCGAGACCATGCCGACTCAGCAACCTGTTCAGAGTTCACGTGCCCACCGCTGGGCGTATGCCTGTGGTCTGTCGGTGAAGTGTGGTTACCGTAGGTTGAAAACGTTTGAATCCCGCGTGGTTGAGCGTGCGGAGACGGCAGGAATGCCCGCAGGTAAATTACTTGTTCGCGGGAGTTTTCTAGTCATCAAGTTGGCAGTAGCTGCCGGACTCCTTCTCGTTAGCTTATGGTTTACAGTGTCGGTGATGATCCTTATTGCCTTGTGTTGGGCCATCGCCAATGGAACGTCTATCAAACCTAAGGATGCTCTCCGGTACAAGGCATATGGCGACCCATATGGTGAGTATGAGTATGGGCGCGCACCCGGTCAGCCTGATTTAAAAGACCTGTAGTCGAGTTCTTCACCCCTTCCTTAAGGTCTTTCCAGCAGACATCAGAGCTCCAGCGCCCCTTGCACCCGCATCCTGAGCTTGAGCTGCTCCTTTGCTAAGCATGCCGTCGGCAATTGAGCCAACGCTATATCCTGCCCAGCTCATTGCAGCCAAAAACAACATTGGAAGCACGACGAACATTGCCCCCATCACATACTCGATCACCTGCGCCGTGACCGTTCCATCCATAAATCCAGATGTGGGCAGCGATAACAGCACCTGATTGGACGCCGAAACCTGGTTGTACAAGGTATCGAGCATGCTGGAGTCGACCCAGCGGGCCAGTTCCCACCAGAAGCCCAGCATGTGCAGCGTGAACAGCGCGAACGTCACCGTCATGACGGTCTTTAGCTGGTAGGTACTGACCAGCAGGATCAGCGGCAAGCTGATGATGACGCCCATGATCAGGAAAGCCTGCACCATCGGCAGAGCGGCGCGTAGCGCGTTCATCGCCGGGAAATTGCTGAAGGAGCCGAGAGCCAGCCCAGTGTTGGTGGCCAGGTTATTAAGTCCCTGATTGATCGAGCCGCCACGAGCGCTGGAACCATAGTCCTGGTACACCTGTCCGGGCGACATGGACATCGATTGCTGGCGCGGACTGACCAGTTCGCGCAGGGTGGCATCCTCAATCTCGTTGTTCGAGCGGCCAGTCAGCCAACCTTTCAGCTGAGTCAGCAGAGAGGGATCAACCTGCTGGATCAACCGCTCGCGCAAGCCAACACCGCTGTCGCTCCACCACTGCTTGCAAGTGGGGTAGCCCGCGCCATTCTCCAGCCGCGGCAAGGAAACATCGCGGCTTTCGTCATACGGCCAACTGATTCGCGGTGTACGTGAACGATCCGTGTCGTAGTAGCCGGGCGTGTCGAGAAAATAGCTTGAACCGATCCAGGACGCATCGTGACTTTGTACCTTGTCCAACTGCGGGCGATTGGTAAACAACCGAGAACGGGAATAGCCATAACAGTCGCGGGTGAAGTCGGCGACTTCCTGCAGTAGTACCTGGCTGTCGATGCGCGAGCTGTCGATCTCCATGCGCATCTGCCGGATATCCGGTGCGCAGGGGATGGAGGCGGTGGCTGCGGCGGTTACCCCTTTGCTCAAGGCATGCACTAGAAACCACCAGATCGGTACGTTGGCGGAGCGTTCGCCGATGGTATTGAAGGTCGTCCCCCAGGCGGTTTCCGCCGGTTTAGCCACGCTGACACCGCAGCGCTGGCTCGCTGCATCATCGAACGCCATTGAGGCGAGGCTCAACGGAAAGACCGGCGCGCAGCCGAACAATACGACGATGTAGGCCAGCCACAACCGGTTCTCGATCCGCGGCACCGAGAGCAATCCCTTGTTACCTTCATCCGCGCCTTGCTGACGGGCCGACAGCCATTCCTGGAGGATGATCGCGCCGAAGGGCGCGGCGAACAGCCCGGTGTCGGACAGGACACTCCAGAGGCCGTTGTTGATGATCCAGGCCAGCAGAGAGAGGTAAAATTCCAGGTAGCTGTTGGTGCTCATGAGCATGGTGGTGACCTCACAGTCGGGTGAGTTCGATGACGGTCAAGAGCACGAGCCCTAATGCCCCGATGCGCCACACGCGCAGTCGATCCTGTGGTCGGCGTCGGTAGCGCCGAAGCAGATCCCACCAGAGCGCAAAAAGGGCGACATAGAGCAGGGCGCGCCACCACCGCAGATAAGGTCGTGCGGATTCGAATGCCTGCTGCCAGACCTCGAAACTACCGAGCGCAGTTCGGCCGATCCAGGCGACCAGTGCGGCGGTCAGGATCGTCACCGCGGCAATCCCCAGACCTGAAAGCAGAGTGAATAGCGGTGAGCGTTTCATGGCTCACTTGCGCCTGGCGTCAGCATCATTGAGTCGACCGGGCTCGGGGTCGCTTTGCTCGACGGTACGCGATGCGTCGGCACCACCGGCATGCCGGTCGAGCACCAGGCTGGCGGTGTTGGTGGCGAGCATCTGCCGGACCTGTAGCTCGGTTTGTAGCAGGCGGATTTCGCGTTCGAGAGCATCGATGTTTTTCGTCAAGGCGGTCTGTGCGGGCTCGGCGGAAGCGATGTTCGGTTCATGACTGCCCGCCAGCAGCGTGCGCAGTAGCAGGAGCGCTTTGTCGAGCACGCTGGACAGGGCCGTCTCACTGGCCAGGCGCCGCGCCAGGAGTTCCTGATCAGGATCGTCGCGCAGCGCTTCGATCACGCCACGGGTCACCGGCAGCATTGAACTGGAGGCTTTAGCCAGGTTGTCAGAAGTAAGCGGCAGAGAGTCGGACAGCAACCCTTGCAAGGCCTTGAGGCGTTCGCTGTAGGCCTCTTGGATCAGCGGCGTCAATCCGCTGCCAGCGGTCGCACGCAGGGTTTCGCAGGTGTCGCAGGTCGCGACTTCGCTCTCGCCCAGCACGCGAACTGCCCATTCGGACTCCTCCTGGGGTGAGGCCCATGTCTGGCAAATGGCCCCACCCAAACAGTCGCTGCTACTGATCGACGCACTGTCATCCACCGTCCGGTTATGCAGCAGGTTATAGCCTGCGCGGACCACGTCGGCGGTCACCCGAATGGGCGTCTGTCCGTTACCTCCGGCCTTCGAACCGCCGACCCAGGACACCCCATTGTTGCCGTTATGGGCCTCGGTGTTTTTCACCGCTGCCACCGCATCACCGCCGGTTTGCTCCAGATTGCCCTGCATCTCCTGGTTTTTGGCCAGCGCGCCCCAACCGGCTTGACCGACCTTATCCGCCATCTTTTCGGCCATGGCCTGGCAGGTTAGCTTGGAGCGGTCGAAGTCGATCCGACCTTGCATCACCCCGTTACTGAGTAACTCATAGAGACCGGGGTTGGCGCGCTGGATGATCAATGCTGGCAGCGACATCACCGCTTGGGTCGCGTTCTGCACGATGCTGCCCATGATCTGCTGGAAACCTTCGGTGACGCCGTTCAGCTGGTTTTGCAGGGTATTGGTGAGGCTCATGTTTCCGCACATCATGTTCGCTCGCCAGGAGCCGCCGACGCCGAGACCGCTGGGTCGGTAGAGCGAGCTCGGTGAGCCGACTGCCGAGCCGCCACCAACGGTGTACATCACCCGGTCGTCGAGTACTTCGCCTTGGGTACCCAGGCGGTAATCGCCCTCGGCGGCGTGGGCATGCGTGGCTATGGCGAGCAGTCCACAGAGCAGCAGGCTCTTCACGGCACGCCATGGTCGCGCGCACAACCGGCTCATGATGCATCGCCTTCGAAGTCGATGCTGAACAGGAAGGTCTGCCCCTCACGTTTGCAGCAGCTATAGGGGCGCCACAGCGACCAGGCGTAGCCGCCATCCGCGCTCTGTACTGGATCGCTGGGGAAGATGGCGCACGTGGGCTGAACCTGAGGGTAGAGCAATTGCCATTTGTGGGTCGAAGCGTCGTTTTCAATGATCGGGCCAGGCGGCCAGTAGCCGTCGCGTTTTGCTGGCGTGAGCGGTAAATACACATGCGGCTGTCCGTTACGGGTAATCACATCGCCGGCCCGTTGTGCCATGACTGCGGCCGCCTTGAAATCGTCGGGCTGAACCAGAAAACCCTGCCGTGGATAAACGTTGCCCCACATGTTTCCTGAGGCCTGACTACCGACTTCACGGATCCCCGGCATGAGCGACTCGGGATAGAAGCTTTCCGGGATGCCATGACGCCAGGCCAGTGAGTCCAGGGTGCTCAAGTAGTAGGGCATGAACGCGGTTGCGCCGCTGGTGCAGGCATAGCCGGATTGCGAGGCCAGTTGTGTGGCGGCCCAGCCCCCGGGGTGACCAATGCCATCGACGTTCTTGAAGCGGGGCAGATTGTCGCGCTGGGTGTTCGGCGTAATCAGGTTACCGCCACCTTCCGCACCGCTGATGGAAGAGGAGAGGGTGGCCATCTCGGTCCATGGGTTACTGCCCGTGGTGGAATAGCTCGAAACCACCAGTTCAGGAATGAAATGACGAACCTTGGTCGAGGTTTTGACTGTGCATCCGAAGGGCGTGCAAAGGAGCCAGAAACAAATGCCGACGACCCTGTAGGCGAGGCAATTTGGCGACAACACCGAGGATGTGATGCTGCCGGTGTCCAGCGCTACGCTTGGCCCGCACACCAGCAGGATGCTCAGCGTCAAAGGTCGTAGCTTCTGGGGCGCGATTGATGGGCATACGACAGGCATGGTCCAGGCTCTTTGGGCTAATGGCCTGGACACGTTCGATGATTGAACGTACACCGTCAGTGATAAAGCTGAAGCTGGCGTTGTCGGTTTACAAGGATTTGCAGGGCGACGAGGTAGCTATTCGATGCTCAACGCACGGCGAAGGGTGTCTGACTCAGTGAGGAGCTGATCCGTCGTGATTTCGAGAATATTGGCGAGTTTGCACAGGACCATCAGCGACGGATTGCCCGTGCATCGTTCGATTTGACTGACGTAGGTACGATCGACCTCGGCCATGAGCGCCAACTGCTCTTGGGTAAGGTTCTTTAACCGTCGCATCAAGCGGATGTTTTCCGCCAGCTGCAGACGAAGCTGTTCGTAGTCTTGAGTCATGCGCGCAAATTGCGCCTTGAGGGACTCTCAATCCACGGGATATAGTCTACATTGGTATTGATCTAGGCCATTTGATGCACATACCTGTTATCCAGCGTTCATTTGGTTACGTTATGATTTCGAGGCTAGGTCCAGCGTCTAACAATAAAATCAGAACCCTAGGGTGTGTATGGACGAAAACTACATTTCAATTCCTGCGGCGGATGGTTGCCCAAGTCTTCTGACGCCTTGGGGCAACGAGTTTGCCTCGATGATCGAACGTGGCGTGCAATGTGCTCAGGCTTGGCTTGATACGCCCGGCGAGATTCCCCTGTGGTGGGAGCTGGCGCAAACCCGCAAGACCTTTCCTGTCGGTGACTGCCAGGATGCCTTCGAAGCCGGATTCTTGTTGAGGATTCAGCAGCGGCTCCGGGGCGTACCGCAATAAGCGGTCACTCGCTTTAGAGCGAGAGGCCTGAATAGATTCCCCTATGCGGGCTCTATTCCTCGCGCTCTATCGATCCGTTCAGCTACCCGATACGCCGCTTCCAGTTCTGAGCAGCCGTTCTCCTGCATCAGTGTCCAGCGCTCGGCTTTTTCCTCGGGCTCCGTCATGGCCAGGGCGAGATAAAGACTGGGCGGCACGGCCCGAAACAGCGTTTCGAGCTTCTTCGATAACACGACCCCCTCAGTGTATTTACCCGGTTCCTTACTGGCGGAGAGCAGCAGGTTTTTTTGCGCTGGTGTGAGCTTCTTGAAGCGGGCTATCTCTTCGATTTCCGCCGGCGGCATGTTCAAACAAATCCACCATTCGATCATATTGAGCATGGTCTGTGCGACAGTCGGAAAATCAGCAAGGTTTTGCGTCGCCATCCAGAACCAAGCGCCGAGCTTGCGCCACATCTTCGTCCCCTTGACCACGAATGGTGCCAGCAGCGGGTTTTTGGTGATGATATGGCCCTCGTCGGTGACCATGATGATCGGTCGGCCCAGGTACTGGTCGCGTTCGGCTAGGTTGTTCACGGTGTTCATCAGGCTGATGTAGCTGATGGACATCTGCGCCTCGTAGCCTTCGCGAGCGTAAGTGGCGAGATCGACAACGGTCACATCGCTCTCGGGCCAAGGCGTGCCCTCGCGATCAAACAGTTCACCCTCGAAACCCTGGCAGAACAGGTCGATGGACTCGCCCATTTCCTGGGCACGCTCGCGACGCTTTTCCGGCAAGTGCGGGTCAGCGGCGACGCGCAGCAAGGCGTCGCGCACGTCTCGGGTCAGTACCTGCCGACCCACCGCGACACACGTCTGTGCCGCATCCAGAATGCACTCGCGGATCAGACTGCGATCGGCTCGACTCAAGCGGGCTTCTTCCTTGGCCTCGCCGCCGGTGATCATCAACCGGGCGGTGATTTCCAGTTCGCCGAGCACGTCGCGCTGGTCCTCGTGACTGGCTACCGCTTCATCGTCCCACTCATCAACGGAAAGACTCGCCACCTGATCTGGCTGCTCGACTAGACGGTAGGAATCGGCAAAGGGGGCGAGACTGACCGAGGCGCCAGGCTTCAATTGGACCTTGTTGACCGACAAGCCCTGTGTCGCGAAGTAGTCGCCCTGCAAACCGAATGAGTTGCCGGCCTCGACGATAAACAGGCGAGGGCGGTACACCGCCATTACCTGCATCAGCAGGGTGACCAGGGTGGCCGACTTGCCGGCACCGGTAGGGCCGAACAACAGCAGATGGCCGTTCATGGCCCTGTCCAGGCGTGACAAGGGATCGAAGCTCAACGGCGAGCCACCACGATTAAACAGGGTGATACCGGGGTGGCCGGTGCCCGTGCTGCGGCCCCAGACCGGAACCAGGTTCGCCAGGTGCTGGGCGAACATCAGGCGTGTGTACCAGTTGCGCGTGTCGCGGGCCGGGTTGTAAGCCATCGGTAACCAACGCAGGTAACTGTTGCACGCGGCGACTTCATCGCCTTCGCGTACCGGTTGCAGCCCCGCACCCAGCAGCGCGTTGGCCAGGCTGACCGAGCGCTGGTGCAATTGCTGCTCATCGTGACCGCGCACGTAGAACGCCAGGGTGCCGCGATACAGCTTGTGCTGGCGACCGATGATCGCACGAGCCTCTTCAACATCTTGGCGGGTCTGGGTCGAGGCTAGGTTTTCACCGATGGCTTTGCGGGCAAGGCGGTTCAACTGATCCTCAAGTACATCCTGAGGTTTGACCACCAAGGTCAGACTCATCACCGTGCCTTCGGGTAACTGGTCGAACAGGGCATTCACCGCGTCGCCCTTGCGGGTTTCTCCGGTGAGTTGACCAATCAAGGGCGCCCGGCGAAGCTTGTCCACCACCATGACCCGGTGGGGCTGATCGTCAAAAAACCAGAGTCCGTGCTGCACATCCGAACGCGGTTCGTTGAAGAACAGCCGCTCGGCAAAGTCATGATCGAAGGGCAGTTCCAGCGACTCGCCCTCGGCAGACTCCGGATAGGCAACGCGCTGGTAGAACTCCTCGGGCGCTTCATTGGTTAGCGTGGGCGCAGGATTGAACCAGGGCACTAACCAGGCATAAAGACCTCGGCCATCGACTCGTGTCGATTGCACCCCGCACGCCTGCAACGAAGCCGCGATACGTTCGCAAGCCTGTTGCAGGGATTGCACTGGAGTGAGTCCCGTCTCCTCAGCGTCAGACTCAAGCCAGCGATAGATCACCAGGCGCACCCGTCGGTTATTGCCACGCCAGGATAGGCGCGTAACCACCTTATCCTCAAACAGACCACCGGGCTTGGTGATGGCCTTCAGATGACGACGGCTGAGCTCCAAATATGCCTGGGTGAAGACCGTGCCTCGCGCGCTGTCCCGGATATAGTCGGTGAGTCGGGTCAGATAGGGGGTGAAATCGTTGTCGTCCTGGCAGAAAAACTGCGCTATCCAAGGCGCTTGATCCAACTCGTCAAAGCTATCCTGCAGGGCATCCTCGAGGGCATCGCGGGCCGCCATCAGCCAATCGGGTTCGCGCCCTTCGGTGCCGATGGGCAGCAACTCGAACACCGCGCCCACCGAACGATTGTCATCGAGCAGAAAACACTGCTCAGTGTCGAGGTACTCGACCCAAGGCAGGTGATCGGTGAAGCTGGGGTTGTGCGCATACAGTGCGGTTTCATCGGCTAAGGTCACGCGAGGGCGCGACGGGTTGCGCCAAGCTTTCCACGCGGGAGTGCGGTTGCCCGAATCTCCGGTACGCACTACAAGTCTTCCTGACGTTCACCAGGTAATGCGTACTGCACTCGTTGGTAGAACGGAAAGACGGTTGAGTAACCCGGGACCGGTGCTTGCTCGGTACCGCTCAGGTGCGGATACACGTACAGCACCAGATCGGGATTGGGCAGGCGAGGGAACAGGTTGCGGATCTCGTTCGCCGCTGTGCGCGTGTACGGTTCCTGTAGAGAAGAGGAGAAATCTGCCTGAGCCAGCGGGCGGCGTAACTGTTGCCGAGCCTCCAGCAGTTGCTGCTGAGTGCCTTGTGAACCGGCGCCGTTCCAGATGTCCAGCATGGTTTGCTCGCCATGGGGCAGAAGCGTTTCCTTGTCGGTGGAACACCCCGTCAGGACCCAGCAGAGCAAGCTAATCCAGGTCAGGCAGAGAAGCATGGTCTTTTTCATGGCGAACGCTCCGGCCCTTGGGCTCGTAGTCGATGGTGATCTCATGGTCGAGGTGCAGTGCGACCTGTGCTGCAGGTGGTACGTACACGGCAGCAAAGGCTTCGCCATACAGTTTGTTCACCCACTCGCGGATGTCGCTGACCCCACCACTGAGAATTGAATTCAGTGCGCTATTGCCACTGCTGCTGGTGACTCCGAGCGTACTGCCGCCCGAACTGATCACACTGCTGTTGTTCCGCTCATCCCCGAGCAGCGCTGCGACACCGGCACCGGCGGCAGTGATCAGGCTCTGGCTGCCGAGGTATTGCTGGGCGTTCGAGCGGCGCTCGCCAGCGATGCAAGGAATGCCATACGGATCGGACAGGTAACCGAGCCCGCCACGGATCTTGTCGGTGTTCGAGCTCTGGGTGGTGGAGGCAGTGCGGCTGGCTATCGCCTTCGGCTGAGGCACCGTGCGGATGGTGCCATCGGTAAACACAAAGGTAATTGACTCGACCTGTCCGCGTACGCAGGATAGGGTCCAGTCACCGGACGCCGTGCCGCTCATCACGGCCCCCGCGACGTCCGGCAGGTCGATGCCGTTGGCGGTCAGGTTCTCCGGACCGACCAGCACCTTGAAGGGATAGGGGTCATTCACGGTGCCGTCCACCGGGACTCGGCCGATCAGCGCGGTCATGGCGACCGAGCCCATCAGCGTGGCGTTTTCGGGGATCGTGTAGACCGGCTTCGCGCCTTCGGTACGATCAACGGATCGCGTCAGGTCGCGCTCACCCTTGGTAGCTGCACGTAGCTGTTTCTGGCTGCGATCAATCGCGTTGTCTTTCAAGCCTTCCAGAGAGTTGAAAGCGGTAGGCAGGCTCAGTGCGGAGGAAGTCGTGGTTTTGCCTCTGGCGTCGGTGAACGGAGCATCCGAGGGTTCAATCCACTGCAGTGCATCATTGGTAGAGTGTCGCTCTTCGAACTGAGCGCCGTCGCCGGGCTCAAGCCCCAATCCGATCGGCATGTCCTTGCTTTTGCCAGCCAGCCCCGACAACTGTTCCTGCAATTGCGTCAGCAGGCCGCGAGCCTGACGACTGTCTTGTTCCGCTTTGAGTCGGGCCTCGTTGGCTTGGCGGCGGCCTTCGTCGACCTGCTGGGTCACACTGCCAAGCGCGGTCTGGATACGCGAATCGACACTGTTTTCCCGCTCGCGTAGGCGGTTGTTTTCCGTCTGCAGTGAGTCATTGTGTTTCTTCAAACCGAGCATGTCGCTGCGCATGGCCTTCACCTGGCCGACCAGGGTGGCGACCGTGTCGCGTGGGGTATCGCCCGCAATGCCGAGCGACTTGGCTTGCTCGGCGGATAACTGAATATTGCCCTGATCAACTGGGTGCTCTGGAGAGGAAGTGTTACTACCCGCGACCCAGGTTTTCAGGATGATTACCACCACGCCCAGCAGCGCAGCCGGTACCAGCCATTTGAGCAAGGCGTTAGCTTTCATCGTCAGCACCTCGCGCAACGGGCGGGAGCAGCACGGCTTGCTCGAGGCCGGCACCGCGGGTCACAAGGTAGGCGATCGTGGTGTCTTCAGCGCTGCCGACAGGCCCGAGGAAAGCATGCTGGAAAGCCGCGGCGAACAGCTTGGCCTGAAGTCGACGTGGATCGAGTTGCACCGTCTCTGAACCACGATTGCGCAATTTCACCGCCGTCACCCAATAATCACCGAGTCGCCAGACGGCGATGGGTGTGCTGGACACGTTTTCCGTCGGCAGCAGGGTTGGCAGTTCGGTGCGCAGCTTGAGCGGGACGCGGCGTACACCGGGCAGGGACTCCACGGTGCGCAGCGGCGCGTACAGGCTTTGCGCGGCGTAGCGCGTCAAAGCGACCGGGGTCGGTGTGCGTTCTGGAATAGGGACGGCGCTAGATTCAGCCTCGGTAGCTTGCCCCTGAGCATTCTTGAGAATACGTACGGGCTCCAGCGGTTGATCGCCGGAAGTGGCCGCGATATCCAGGAGGATAATCTCGCCCGTCGTGACCGATTGCAGTTGCAGTCGGGTCGGGGCAATGGCTTCTGACGCGCGCAGGTACAGCGTGCCGCCAGTTGATTGCACACGCAGTTTGCCTGTCAGGGTTGAGGGCACGCCGACCCGAACATCCTCATTGATAAAGACCACTCGTTCCTGATTGATCACCAGCGGGACCGCGAGGGGGAGGCGTTCCCAGTGCATCAGCTCGACGGCCTGCGCTGCAGCTCCCCATAGCATCAGTGCGACGGTGAGTCCCAGGGTAGAAATCCGCTTCATGGCTCACCTCCAGGCAGGGAGATTTTTTGCGGAGTGCCCTGATAACAATCCAGTGCCAGCCCCCACTTATTGCGCTCGGGGTCCAGATCAAAACGCACCACGCGCAATGGATAACGCACCACCACCCGTTTCACCGGTTCGGCGGCGTAATATTCATCGGCATTGAGATCGAGCTTGACCAGCCAGCTGTCGCGGTCGAGTTTCTTGACCCTGAGTTCCGGATCTTCGCTGTAGCCTCGGCCCAGAATTTCGTAGACGCCACGCACCCGCTGGCGCAGCTCGCCGGCGGCCTTACGATACTCATAATCACCGTCGAGGAAGGCCTTGCAGGCGGGTGTCAGGTAGGACTGCAAGCCATAGATGGCGCGGCGGTAATCCTGCTCGCCATCCGAAGGCCAGCGGTTGAGTTGGCCAAAGATGTACAGGGCAAAGGCATAGACATTCTCTGGGGGGACATCCCACCACTTACGAGTGCTGCCCGAGCGCAGATCCGGGGGGACATGCACCGTCAGATCGGTCGGTGCCGAGCGCCAGCCATACCAAAGTCCGGCACAGACCAGGGCCAGAATCACTACCGCCAGACGCAGGCTGAAGATGTGGGCCTGTTGGGCATCCACCTTGTTCCGAAATCGGCTCATGGCTGCCACCGGGACAGGGCAGGGCGCAGTCGACGCGAACGGCGAACCGTCCAGGCGCCGGAGTGCAGGATCAGACTTCCGCGACCCAGGCGCGAACGGCTGGCCAGTACCCATTCGAGTTTGCGGTACAACCAGGTCTCGGGGCGAGCCCGTTTGGCCCGACGCAGTAGTGTGCCACCGGCAAATAGCACCACCGCCATGCCTGCGATCATGCTGGTTGGCGCCACGGCAATGGAGACGGTTGCGATCGCCAGAGGTACACCCAGCACCAGGCCGACAAGTGCGCCGGCACCGAGCGCCACCCACATCTCATCATTGGTCAAACCACGCAATACGGCAGGATCACGATTGAGTCGCTCTGGTAGAAAAACCAAGGTGCCGTCGGCAAGGCGTTCGATAGCGTCGTTCATGCCAACCTCACAGAATCGCGGCAGCCTTGGTCAGGAACCAGATGATGATCACCACCAACAGAGCACCGATACCGACCACCGCACCCAAGTCCTTCCAGGTCTTACGCTGGTTTTGCACGTCGGCGTACACGGTCAACGAATGCCAGGCCACCCCCAAGAAAGCGAGCAGGGCAATCAGCAGACCGAGCAGGATGCCGCCGTCGTAGGCGTAGTTTTTGATCGTCTCGATCAACCCGGAACCTTCACCACGTGAAGGAGCTTCCATAGTCGGTAGTTCGGCAAAAGCCAGGCTTGGACCGAGTACCAACAGCAGACCGATCAAGCGCTGGCTAGCGCGATCACGCAGATTGTTTTTCAGGGGGACAAGGCACTTGAGCATGACGGCGATCTCCTGGATTAGGAAAGGGTGAAGAACATCAGGACCAACAATGCGAGCAGCACGCGCATGGCGCTGCCACCGAAGGCTCCAAAGCGCACACTGCCGGCGGCCCATCCTCGGTAAGCCGTCCACATCACCCAGGCACACCAGAGCAAAGCCAGGACGAGAACCAGGGACAGCCAGAGCGTCGAACTGCTCTGCGGTGAGAAACCGGAGGCGTTTTGGAACGCCGAGGTCTGAGCTTCAGTCATGGCGACGGCTCCGCTGACGGAGTGTCGAGGCGGTATTCGCCGACCAATTCAGCGGGATCGCGGGGTTGCGCACGGGAAGGAAACAGGTATCCCAGCACACCATGGCGGATGCGTTGGATGTCTTGAGTCAGTTGGGGATAGTCGAAGCGATAGCGTTCGTTTGGTTCAGAGGTACTGGCTACCTCAGCTTGCGTCGCAAGGCGTTCGATAATGTCGAGTTGTTGCGGGACCAGGCTGAGCTGTTCCTGCTCATGAGCAGATGCGGCATAGCTGCTGCCTTGAACAATGGTCAGTGAAAGGAGCAAAAAGTTGCGATAGATGGTAATCGACATGATGCTGGCCCATGTGGAGATGGAGTCAGAATCAAGTTAGCGCTTGAATTATTCAGTATTAAACGCGAGGTGGGATGTATCGCTTTTTTAGCGGAAAGCGGAAGAAGACACTCACACTACATGAGCAATCGATTGGACCATAAAGAAAGCTCAGACAGCACTCTTACCCATTAATAATGTGTTGTTCATGCAGCAATGAGTGGATTTGCTCGTGCTTGAAGGCAGCATGGGTGACGAAGAGCTAATCATCGCTTAACATTGGAATGTTCATTTTTCATTTCCCTAAACTGAAGGAAGTTTCACATGTCTCGGTTGGTTGAATTTCGTAAGCTTGAGCAACAACTGGCCGAACAGCTCGCAGAGCTTGAGTCGATGAAAAGTGATTCCGGCCTAAAAAAAGAAATGGAATTTGAGAGCAAATTGCGGGCGTTGCTTGGCGAGTACGGCTTCAGCTTGAAGAACATCATTAGCATCCTAGATCCAGAGGCTGGCCGTCGTACCTCGACACTAATAGCTCCTGTGAAGGCCGCGCGTAAAGCTCGCGATGTGAAAATTTACAAAAATCCGAACTCTGGTGAGCTGATCGAAACCAAGGGAGGTAACCATCGGCAGTTGAAAGAATGGAAAATCGAGTTTGGTGCAGACGTTGTCGAGTCGTGGCGTACGCAGTAAGAACGGTTTGATTGCAAGGGCTCTGCATGCGTCCTTGTTTGTCGGTGAGGGTGATGAGTCCTGAATGCGAATCTTGGTCCCACTCCTGCACCAATCGTGAGGCACACTCCCAAATTTTGGGAGTCTGCCTTTCACTCAACACTCCGCTCGAAGTGGGGAATCTCGGTCGAATTCTGGCGGGTGAACTCGTGCGGTGTATCAGTTCTGCAGACGCTGGATAACTATCCTGATACCAGGGGGATATACGACGGAAAATATAATTTTTCCGAGTCAGAGATATTTCTTAAATGTAGTTGCCGTGATTGCCATTGCGATACCAAGCATTACAGCACAAGGCAAAAATACGGCCATAGGGTTGAGCGAAAAGGGTAGAGATAGGTAAATGATCCAGGGCACGATCAGCAGTGGTATCACTGCGCGCTTGGCGCGGTGATAGACAAAACTGCTCTCACGGCCCGCGCCAAATTTGCGCAGGTCACGGCGCATCAAGCCATCCACAAAACCAGTGAACATGGCCAACAGAAATAAGGGTGTGGCTAGGACTAGAATGGTCAGGCGCACCACGAAGGTAAAGGTCACATACACTGCAGCCAGCACAAAATCCTCAATGCTCAGGTATAGCTGATTGGTCCAACTCCAGAAGCTGTTGCCCTGACTCGACACCCGCGCCTGCCGGGCAAAATCCGCAAAGCCAGTCTTGACCAGCAGCCACTGATTGAGAAAATCCAGTACTTGAACGATTGTTTGCCCGGGTTGTTGGAGGATGAGTGAAGCTTTGAAGTGCTCGCTGAGCCATCCCAATTCGCTATTCAACATGGCCTGGCTGTGTCGCCAACCCTGATCGCCCCAGAACAATAGCAGGCCGGCGAACTCTATGAGGATCGAGAACAGTAACGAGGCGATCAGCAATCCGACGATGCGCAGGACCAGGCTGATTGCCGAGATGATCAACCCCGGGCGCTGGACCGGTTGTGGCGGCGTGTTCTGGACGGAAGTCGCCATCGTTCACTCCATTGCGCGCTGCAGCGTTGATGTCTTCACGACGCCTTCTGGACAGTTTTCTGCTGAATCAAAACCTGTAGCGGGGGCGGGCTACCCCACCTGATCCAGATCGAAGTTTGTTGTTGGGCCGCCCCCGCTGGCAGTCCACCACTGTCCCGCCTGCTCGTTGTAGGTGGCCCGCATCCGCTGAGTGAGTTCCTGCAGATCCTTGGGCATGGCATCGTCGTTGGAGGGTTTAGGTAAAGGCATGCGGACTTTCCAGAGCTGCCCACCGGCCTGAAAGGAGAACATTTGCCCCTTGGGCAAACTGACGATATGAGCAGGCTCGATCAGCGGCACACTGGTGCTGCTGACACGATCCTGGGAGGACGAAGTGAAGTCGGTATTGGCTTCAGGATCGGAGGTGTCAGTCGCACCCGACACCAAGGTTCTAGTTAGCACGTTGACCTTGGGCAACTGCTGGGTGAGCAGCTCCGCAGTTGCGGTCTCGCGTACGCGGAGCATCTGCAAGGTGTTGAAGTTGCCGATGACCTGGCCGGCCTTGGCCCGGTTGCCGATTCGCGCCTCGATATCGCTGAGGGTCTGGGTGTAGGCCGTCACCTGGATGCCGGCACCGCCACCCTTGTTGATCAGCGGGATGAATTCATCACCCATCAATTCGTTGAACTCATCGGCGTGTAGGTTGATCGGCAACTTGTCACTGTTGTTACCCGATTGGGGCAGGCCATGGTCGATGCCGTGTTTGTAGATGTGTCCGGCGACCGACACCAAGTCGGCGAACATGGAGTTGCCCACCGCGGCGGCCACCTCGGCGTCGGTCAGTGCATCCAGACCGACGTAGACGATGCCGCGTTTTCGGATGATCTGCATCCAGTCGAAAATTGGCCGCGGGTCATCTAAATCGGTGTAGTTGGGGGCCAGTAACTGGGCGGTCTTGCCGGTGGTGAGTTTCTCCAGCAGCGGCAGTAGCGAGGCAACGATTTTGTCGAAGTAAGTACGGTCATATCGGACCGCCGAACGCAGTCCGTCCATGACCGGATCAAATACCCGCTTCAGCGCCAGGTACTGCTCGATGGCCACCACACGCTTTTCGCGCCCCACCATATGCCGGGGAATGTTCTTCTCGGTGAGCTTGCCTTCAAGCTGGACGATTACTTCCCATGCTTTCGGATCGGTTTTGGCGAAAAACTGCTGGGCGTATTCGATGAACAGTGCGTCGATGTTGACCACATGTCGCTGGATCTGCAGGTAGTCTGGACGTCGGCCCAGCTCGATCAAAGCACGGGCGATGATGTTGACGAATCGCCAGGCAAACTCGCGAAAGGCCGCAGAGTTGCCTTCACCGCTGAGCTGTCCAGCGATACGCGATGCAACCTCCGAGATGCGCCCGAAACGTCCCACGGCGTTGTAGCGTGCGGAGATCTCCGGCCAGCCCAGATGGAACACATAAAACTCTTTCTCCCGACCGGCGCGTTTGGCTTCGACGTACATCCGTTTGAGCAAGTCGGCGTCGCCCTTCGGATCGAAGACGATGACCACCTCATGCTCGATGCGATGAATATCCTGGGTGATGTACACCTCGGCGAGCCGGGTCTTGCCGACACGGGTAGTGCCGAGCACCAGGGTGTGTCCGACCCGTTCGCCCAGCGGCAGACTGACTTCCGTTTCATCGGGCTCGACCCCATGCAATAGTGGCGAGCCACCTACCGGGGGCAAAGGCCGCATCGGATTGAAGGCACTGTCCCAGGCCGTGACACGGGCCAGTATCGAGAGTGGAAACGGTGCATGCTCCAGGCGCCGCTCGAGTCCACGGGCCAGGCGGTAGCGGGTCGGTTGGTCGATATAGTGGGCGACCGCCGGATCCTGGGCCTCGACCAAGCGCTGGGTGTGCAGGCGGGTCCAGCGAAATCCTCGGCCCATGAACAGACGCTTGCGGCTGACCGGAATCTGCCGACTGGTCAGCTCGTAGCGGGGCAGCCGACGGATATTGCGCCGATAACGCAGCACCTCCCAGGCTTGTCGCAGCCGGATAAGGCCGAACAGGGCATAGGCCAGCGCTGCAACCAGACCGATCTCGGGTGACAGGGCCACAGCCCAGGGCGAGTACACGCACAACACCGCGGCCGCGATGCAGATCGCTACGGTGTACAGCTCCACCGCTGGCCGGAGCTTGGACTCCATCGCATGCTCGGCCATGACCTGGACTCACTGTTCCAGTGAGGTGGCAGTGATCAAGACGGGGTAGTGCTCAATCTGCAGGCGGGTGGCGATGTCGTTGCCGTTGACCGGCAGGATGGTGATGCCCGGAGCGGCTGCTCGAATCCGGCCCAGGGCTTCAGTATCGGCCACTTCCACGGCGAGGCCAGCCGCGCCCATTTCCTGCAGTTCAGCCGCGCGTTGACGCAACCAAGCCAGTGATTGGGGATCCTCACCGATCAGGAAGAAAGGCCGTAAGCCCGGCATGTTCAGGGCGCGAGGCGTGATCTGGCCTGGGCTCAAGTGGGAGCTGCGGATGGGCAGTATCCAGGCTTCATCGGCAAACGTGGACAGGTCCGCAGGCATGGCCCGATCAGGGTGGATCTTGTTGTTTATTGACGGCCTGGCAACTTGAAAAGGGGGGCGGGTGAAGTCGCTAGGCTGATCCGCGGCAACGGTCAGTTCCGGCTGGGCAAAAGGTGCCAAGAGCAGGATGCAATAACAGACAATGGGGATTCGCTTCATGGTGGTGTGCCCTGTTCAAAGGAAGTCAGCAACTGTTCGAGTCTCTGGGAAAAGCCAGCACGGTAGCGTGCTGCCGGCGTTCCGCCTGCCGGACGGTGATAGCGCCCGGCAGCTAAGACCCAATCACCGGTGGCAGCGTGATGCTCCTGCAGCAGCGCGGCGGTCACGGCGAGATTTCGGTAGGGATCAAGGGCTTCGCAAGGGCTGGAAAAACGTTGGCCGTGGTAACCCAGGTTGGTTTGCCCGAGACCGGCATCGACCCGCTTGGCGTCATGTCGGGCGAGTGCCTGAAGCAAGGCGTGACAGGCGGTCTGGCGAGTGGCGAAGCGGTAGGGTGTTCCGGCGATGTTCAGGGTCCAAGGCCAGGGCAGCAGTCGACCACGGACGCGGGCACCACTCTCCTGCAGGGCAATCGCGAACAGCACCGTAGAAGGGATGTCGGCGTCATGCGCTGCCAGTTGGTAGGCAGGAGGCGGAAGTTCGTCAGCCTGGACGGCGAGCATCGTCAGCATGAGCGAAATACCACTCAGTCGAAGCGTTGCCATTGTCCATTCACCTGTTGGAACGTGGCGGGCAACGGCCCCGGGGCACCCAGGCTGAACCAGCGACCACGGTCATGGTTCAAGGTGATCTGCTGGCGTTGGACCTTGACCGGATCGATGTCGGCTTGCCGAGCCCAGCTACGGACGCGTTCATCCTGGCCTTGGCTGCCCACCAGGTAGATATCGAACGCCGTGTCGCTGATTTGCAGACGCTGCGCTTCGTCGGTGCACGCTGGGCAGTGGTCCTCCACAAACAGGGCCTGGCGCGGCACGACCGATGAGCTGGCAGGGGGCGGGGAGGCCATGCCCTGGATCGGCAGCAGCCCGGGAAACAGCTTGGCCCAGGCTGCAGTGTAAGCGTTTTGGTAGGCCAACTCGCGCTCGGCGCGTTTGGCTTCCAGCGCTACCTGTAATTCGGCATAGTGCTGGCGCTCTTGGTCGGTCTGGGCCTCGACCCCGAGTGCGGTCAACGGATCGAGGTTCGGGCTCCAGAAACCGCGTGGGCCGGCTTGGATCTGTTCGAAGCGCGTCCACTCCTGCTCCGTCAGACCCCAGCTCGCAGCCTGTTCAGAGTGAGATCGTCCCAGCGGAGCGGACTGCGTGTCCTGGATCTGTGACTGTGCCGTGATGGGGTTACCCATCGCAGCACTCGTGATCAGTAACGAAATCAGACAGACGACGGGGAGTAGTGGCGCTCTGTTCATGATCGCTTCTCAAGGGAGGTGCACGGTCTGGTCTGGCTGAGCGGCCACCGCGAAGATGGCTGAGTTCGGCTCCAGTATTTTCAGGCGCCAAGCCCCTTGCTGCTCACCGCTATGTAGCAGCCGGACATCCGTGAGCGAGCGGCTGTCATGAGGTGCGACCGCCAGAAAGCGCTCACCACCGCGGGACTCGACACTCAATATTGAAAACGGTGGCGAGAGCGGGGTGGGTTTGGGGCGAGCGGTCTTTTTCGGTTTGGTCGCAGAAGGCGTCGGCGGTGGAGGGAATGGCTTTGTCCTGAGGTCCAGGAGCTGCTGCTCGACCTGTTCAAGGCGTGCGCGCAGCGCTGTCAGGTCTGCCTGGGTGGCGCGGGCTGCGAGACCATCGCGCAGTTCCTGTATCTCTTGCGCCCACTGATCCAACATCGGATCGAGGGTATTGGCCTGTTGCTCACCAGTATCGACCATCTGCTTCAGGTCTTTCAGCGCGTACTGCAGCTTCTCCTGGGCGTCCTGGAGGGCGCTTGAATCATGTTGCAGGGTGTCCAGGGTTTGTAGGTGTTGGGTGTTCGTGCTCTGCAGTTCGGCCACGCGTTGATACTGGTTATACAAACCACCGCTCAGGCCGGCGACCGCCAAGCAAAGCAGCCCAATGATGAGGGTTTGAAACGTCGAGGCTCTCATGGGCGTGCCTCCAACAGATGGGGCAAGACGGGTGTGATCAGCGCGACGCCAGCCTCCGTTTTCTGCTGTTCGAAGCAGACTGAACGGCTGACTTCGTCGGTCGTGAGTTGCCAGGCGGGGCCAGCGAGCACCTGCAGCGCGCGGCGCAAAGAGATCGGGCCGAGCCGGTAATGGGCCGCGGGCAGGGGCCGAGTAAACAGCACCCTCACCGACGCGGTAACGGGGCAGAGCGCATAGCCCGAGCGCTGCAATACGTACAGCAATGCATCCTGCACTGAAGGGTTCAGGCTGGACGGGATGCTCACGTCAATGATTTGGGCAAGAAGATCGCGTTGTTCCGTGGTGGGCTCGGTGCTGACCAGCGTGTAGCGGCCATAACGAAGCTCTGCCGGATGGCTTTCTTCGGCTATGCCCCTCGAGTGCTGGGCCCGATTGGAGCCACTGTCGATCTCTGGATGGGTCGGCAAAGGGTTGGGGATTTGCGCGGTGCAGGCGCTCAACAAACCCAGCAGGCAGACAGGCGTGAAAAAACGCTCCATGGAAAAAACCTCATGTCAGATTCAGTGCAGAACCTGACATGAGGTGAAGGAGCGATTCAGTGAGAAAGTTGATTCATGGTGGGTCGTGTTAACGCTGAACGCGTTGCCATTCATCAAAAATGGCGAGCCCATCCAAGACGGCAGCGTCGGGGTCGAAGATCAACAATCGCACATCCGCCAATGCCGCCAGATACAGTACGTTGACCAAGGCTTCCGGTGTGCCTGCGTCGAGTTGTTCTTGTCTCAAGCTCGAATAACGATTGCCCTCAATGTTCAGCAAGTTCTCGTCCGTCCATGGCGTGCCGATCAGTTTGCAACCGATACCGCAGCAATCTGGCAGCGTAAAAAGCTCGAACAAGAGGCCGGTTTGCCGCAGAGCGAAGTTACTGACCCACTCCTCCAGATAAAGCATCGATTCTTCGGGAAGGTGCGCGGTACTGATTTCCCAGGCTCGACTGTAGTGTCCCGTTTCGAAGCTCAAGCGATGGACCATGGCTTGTGCCTCTTCCAGGTAGTACAGGTCACCGAGGTGATGCCGCTCGTTGAGCACTTCGCCCATCACGGCGTAGATCACTTGGCGTACCAGCCCGCTGGACTGACAGCGTTCATCCAAATCATCCGGAATGGATTGGCCTTCGCTGATAACGGCGAAATCGTCATTGAACAGGCAGGGGAACAGTTGCAGTTCGTCGTCGGGCAGATGGGCTTGTGCGTCGTGCACGGGTCGAAAGCAGGGAGGGCAGTCGTCTTTGTAGGTGATCAGTAGCAGCCGTTCGATATGAAGGTTTTCGTAACCGCGAGCAAATGGGTTTGAGGCCGTCAGCAGGGCTGCAGCTTGGTGTGTGGGGTTCATGAAGGTTCTCCAGAATGAAAATGAACAAGGCGCCCGAAGACGCCTGTGAGGGTTAAAGCCAGCCATGTTCGGCAAGAGAGAGAGGACGACCTTCACCCACGATGAAGTGATCCAGTACGCGCACTTCGATCAAGGCCAAGGCCTCTTTCAACCGTGCGGTCAAGACGCGATCCGCCTGGCTGGGTTCGGTACACCCTGAGGGGTGGTTGTGAACAAAAATGGCGGCCGCAGCGTTATTCGCGAGGGAGCGCTTAACGACTTGGCGGGGGTAAACGCTGGCGCCATCAATGCTGCCGTGAAAGAGCACTTCGAACGCCAACACGCGGTGCTTGGCATCGAGAAAAATCACACCGAAGACTTCATGCTCTTGTTGTGCAAGATGCAGTTTTAGGTATGAGGTCACGGCGTCAGGTGACGTCAGATTAGGGCCTCGGGCGAACAACCGACGATCCAGAATACGCAGCGCTTCGTCGATCAGCTGGTTTTCTTGGACGATACGATTAGCCTCGAAATCCGAGGTTTCAATCAGTGTGAGTTGAGTGCTCATGGTGCCTCCAAAGGGAACAATCAGGGGTACACGCCCGAGAGGAGTGGTGTCCCCGAGGTGGAAATAGAGTCGCGAGCATTAGTCGATGGCGCGCTGTTTACAGCCGAGTGAATCGGTGGCGTTGACCGTGTAGGTGTGAACCGCAGCCGTCGCAGGGTAATGGGGAAAAGGCTCTCATTCCCCAGCCGGCTTCGGGATTGAAGTCGGCACTGATGGGCATTAACCGAACCAGTCCACGATGGATGTCGGCGATGCGTTTTTCGATTTCATTCGCCGTGTAGTAGAGCGACAACGTGCTGTAGTCCTCGTAAGCCGCAGCGAACAGGCACTCGTCGCAAAGCCAGAAGGATTCCATAAGGTTCTCCTGTGCTGATTGAAGAAAAGGCGCTCGACAGAGCGCCTTGATGAGGAACATCGTGGATTGTTCAGGCGGACTGAACGGTATGGGTGGCATCACGGTGGGCCATGCGTGGAGCGGGTAGAGATTCAGGTTCAACCCGAGCCTCTGTTGGGTTTTCGGTTTCCTCAGCTTCGGCATCAACCGACGTTGGAGAGGGTTCATTGATCGGCGCTTGCTCAGCAGGTGCTGTTGCTTCCTGCCTGGCGGGCGCTTTGTATTCGAACGTGCCGTTGACCTTGATCCAGTCGATGAACAGCAGACGACCTTTCAGGCTGGCGCCCGGTTGGCCTTTTTTTTCGCCTTTCTCGTAGAGAAACGGATCGATCCACAGGTCGCCGATACGGAACGACAGCAAGACCTTTTTCTCGGTGTTGACGGCGTCCATAAAGAGACGAATCAAGCGTTCAGCTTCGCCCCCAGCGACTTTGCAGTCGAAGCGGGTGTACTCCACGGCATCGGTGGCACCGTGCAGGGCGGCGATATCGCAGGCCATGAATGGCTGGCCGCGGCGGACTTGTACTTCACGAACACGGTTGAGGTAGCCGATACCGACGGTGTGCAGGTTGAAGTAGGTGGTCGCTTCTTGGGAATGGTTGGCGTGGGCCATGGTGGTTCTCCTGTTTCAATGGAAAACGGTGACGCACAGTCCCTGACGGGGAAGTGAGTCCCCGTCAGGGTAGGTAAGGTGAAGTCGAGCAATGAACGACTCGCCACCGGCAAGCCGATGACGATCAGAACGATGCGTCTGGGGGAATAGCGGTGCAGCAGAGAAACGTCTGCGGTGGTGATTCGCAGGCATGAGGTAGTGGGCATTCATTACCGCTGAAGCGGTAACCGCGCGAGCTTCCGAACGCTGATCGCACTTGGGTAAGCCACCACGAACGTGGCGTAGCCTTGAAGGTTTTGGCTACCTGGGCTGGGCTGTCAACGACAGCGAACCACGCCCTTTGTATAAGCTTGTCATAGGGGAGCGTCAAGACGCTGCCACCCGATTTTTTATGGCCGGAATACAATGGCAGTCACTGGATTGAAGAAAGTGAAGAGTGGGCCTGGCGGGGTGCCAGGCGAGGAACAGAAAAGCCACCTTTGGCGGTCTTACGCAGTCGACGAGCTCCTCGCAAAACTTGGTTTGACTGCGCAATGATTCGCCAACCTACCCTTGTCGTGGCCTGGGTCGGAAACTACTGGCACGCACCCGCCACCGTGATCAGGTCGAGCACAAGAGAGAAATGAAATTCCGCAGACGAGACGGCTCCGAACTCTAAGAGTTCAACCGAGCTGCCCGGACCGAATCGGCTTTGGGTCGCCGTTGGCGGTTAACCGCCGACACTGGCGTGGAGCATCGCCCCCGTCACAGACGAGCAGCGCGTGGCCGGCATCTACCGGCGTTCCGTCATGCTCACCAGCGGGCGCTACGCGATGCTGGATGACGCATGGGATTTAGTCTGGTGCCTTGGCAGCCAGCGACAGAGAAGAAGCTTGGGTAGCAGATGGCCGCGGCGGTGATGTGTCGTGGGAGATCAGGCGCAACGTAGCGCCTCTTTCTGATAACAATGGAGGAAAGACATATCCTACGATTTAACCGCTGCCCCCTTCTTCGCTTCGTCGAGCAACCATTGAGCAAAAGCTTGTATTGGCTTTCTGCCCAATCCGATGGGCTCAGGGAGGATGAGGCAGAAGGTTTTGGAGATGGTTTTTCCCTCCGGCCACGGGGCGACCAGGCTTCCTGACGCAAGTTCGGTTTCAACGTACAGGCGGGGTACTAGCGCAACGCCGAGGCCGGCCAATGCGGCTTCTATCAACATTCCATGGAGATCAAAGCGTGCGCCAATTGCAGGATTGGTCAGCGGAGTTCCCGTCTCCTCGGAGTAGTGTTGCCAAGCTTCAGGGTTCTGTCGTCGGTGCAGGCGCGGTAATTCGTCCAGCGCGGCTGTTCGATTGCGTCCTGTCAGAAGTCCGGGATGGCAAACCGGAACCAGCACTTCATGCAACAAGGGGGATGTCCGCATGCCCGCCCACGCCGGGTGCTCGAAATGGATGGCAGCATCAAATCCGCTCCCGGCCAGGACGAAGGGTTCCATGCGCTCGGCCAAATGCACAGTAATGTTCGGATGCTTCTGCTGGAATCGTCCCAAGCGAGGAATGAGCCATCGCATCGCGAACGTCGGGATAGTGGCAATGTCCAGGCTTGCGCCATCGTTCGGCTGCCCCATTAAGTACTGACTGTCCCGATCCAAGCGGTCAAGCGATTCGCGAACTTGGACAGCGTAACGCTCTCCGTTAGGAAGGAGTCGGACCCGATTGCCGACCCGCTCGAACAGCGTGACCCCGAGAAAGGCTTCCAACCGGCCAATCTGGCGACTGATAGCTCCTTCAGTCAAAGACAGTTCCTCTGCTGCGCGCGCGAAACTGCCGTGGCGGGCGGCGGCTTCAAATGCTGTCAGTGCCGTGCTGCTGGGGATCTTCCTTCGCATGAGCGTTCCCGTTCTGAAGATGGCGATCCAGCTTAGCTTGATCTTTTGTAACTGAAGCATACCGAATAATCGTTTTATGCGCTGAGATCAAGGTCATACCATGACGAGACATCAACAAAGAGGGCCGGACGCACAAGAAGTCCGGTAGCGAGTGATCCATGATCTACACCGTCGAGTGCAGCTTTGCCGACCCAGCCAGCGAAGCAGAGTGGAATGATTTTTATACCTTGGAAAAGCTACCCGCGCTTATTTCCGTGAGCGGGTTCCATACTTCGCAGCGCTTCAAGGCGTTTAGCGCTGGTTGCCCTGTGTACCTGGCCATGCACTCGATCGACAGTCTGGCTGTGCTTGAGGGCGATGAATATCGCCAAAAGGGCGGGGGCAACTTCGCACGCTGGCAGCAGCACATCACCGATTGGCACCGCAATCTTTACGGCGGCCTTGAGCGTGCGCCTGCCATCGGTGAAGGGGAGCATCTGATCGTGAGCGCAGTCGGTCCCGAGCCGTTCATCGAGATGGGGCTCACGCCTGAGCAGATGTGGGCCGTGGCATTGGAGAAGTGTCCTGAAAACAGGTGGCTGGCGAAGCTGGGTAGCTCCACCAGTCTCGGCTTGGATGCGCTTCCCAAGGGCGTGCATCTCTATACCCCGATGACCGCGCAATTGACGAGTCACGATGGCACAGTGCCGCAGACCCAGGCGGACAACCATGCCTAACCTGACGATCTTCATCCAGGCGGAAAAGATGCCGCCCGAAGCGTATCTGTCGGAACTCACTGAAGAATGCACTCGACTTTGCACGGACGGCCTCCGGGCTGCGTTGGACAACGTGCATGTCATCTATGTCGCTGCCCGCCACGGGCGCGGGCATCCTGCTTACGCGCAAATCAAGTACCGCCTCGAACCGTTTAGAACGCCATCGGTCATGGACGATTTCATGGCGCGACTGGATGAGGCAATAAAACGCCATGCGGGGCTAACGGCGCGCATCCGTTGCTTTGGCTATCCAGCCGATACCATCTACGCGCGGAACTGATGATCCGCAAGGAGTGCCGCAATGAACCACGTGAAATTTCCGGGCCAGCAGATCGGCGAGTTTACTATTACGGCCATCAGTGACGGATACCTTTGCGCAAGTCTAGATCTTCTCTCCAATATCGATCCTACGGAGGCGTCCAAATTGCAGCAGGACGCAGGCGTGAGCGATCCATCCTCGATCCACATCAACTGTTACCTGGTGCGTGGAATGGGCCGCACGATCCTCATCGATGCGGGGGCTGGTGGTTTCAAGCAGTGGGGCGGCAAGCTAAAGGCGAATCTCGTGCTTGCTGGCGTGCAACCCGCTGACATTGACACCATTCTTCTGACCCATGCACATCCCGACCATGTTGGGGGGCTGCTTGACTCTTCAGGGGAAGCAGCCTTTCCCGATGCAGAGCTAGTCGTCCACCAGCGTGAGGTTTCTTTCTGGGAGGACGATGGCAATCTCAGTCGAGCGAGTGAGCGTGCTCGTGGCAACTTTCTGTTTGCTCGGAAGGTGTTCGATCAGTATCGGGAGAAGACGCGCCTGTTTACTGATAGCGAAGTTCTCCCTGGCATTAGTGCGATGCCCCTTCTGGGGCATACCGCAGGACATTCCGGTTATCGTCTCGATTCCAATGGTCGTAGTCTGCTGGTTTGGGGGGATATCGTTCACTTCCCCCAAATCCAGATTGCTCGTCCCGACGTATCCATTGCGTTCGACCAAGATCCGCTTCTTTCCGCCGAAACACGATCCAAACTATTGAATGTTGTTAGCTCGGATAAGATTCTTATCGCTGGTATGCACCTTGGCGAACTCGGATTTGCACATGTCGAGCGGCTAGGCAAGAACTACAAAATTTCCTACGAAACTTAGCGGCTGTTCGAGATGCCTACGATGCGTCGGCTACGGCGAATGAGCTCATTGATCCCACGGCGCCTCCTGCCAGCGGTCGAACAGAAAATCGCTGAACGCCGTCAGCCGGCGCGGCACGGGTTCGCGCCGTGCCCGCACGATGCTGATCTTCGAGGGCGTGGCTTCCCATTCGGGCAACACGCGCACCAGCCTCCCGTCGCGCAGTTCCTCGTGAATATCCCAGGTCTCGCGCAGCGAGATACCCAACCCGGCCAGGCACCACGCATGTAGCACGTCGCCGTTGTCGCTGCACAGCGTACCGCTGACCGCGACAGGCTTCTCCCGGTGGCCCTTGCGCAGCGGCCAGGTGCTTTGCAGCAGGCCCGGATAGGCGAACACCAGGCAGTTGTGCCGTTCCAGTTCTTCCGGCTGCGCGGGACTGCCATGCGCTTTCAGATAGGCGGGAGACGCCGCCAGGATGCGCCGGTTGTCGGCCACACGCCGCGCCACCAAACGCGAATCGGCCAACTCGCCCATGCGGATCGCCAGGTCGAGGTCGCCGCTATACAGATCCTGCACTTGATCGGACAGGCGCAGGTCGAAACCGACCCTGGGATGCAGGCGGCAGAAATCGTGGATAGCCGGGGCCACGAACTTGCGCCCGAACGGCGTGGGCGCGGTCAAGCGGATGGTGCCGCTCAGTTCCTGGCTGCCGCCAGTCGCCAGTTCTTGCACTTCTTCCAGCACCGCCAAGGCAACCCGTGCGCGCTCGGCGATGGCGCGGCCTTCGCTGGTGATGCGCAAGTTACGGGTGTTGCGCTCGAACAGTGTGGTGCCCAACGCCTGTTCCAGCCGGGCGATCTGCTTGCTGACCGTCTTAGGCGCGAGGTGCAGGTCGCGTGCGGCGGCGGAAAAGCTATGGCGCTCCACAACATGCACGAACACCGCTAGGTCATCAAGATTGCGCAGGGCCATTTGGGTCGTTCCGGGGAAAGTGTTTGTAGATTTTGGTCGTTTAAAGGATATACCGAATTCACCAGAATGAGGATCCCAACTTCCCACATTGCAACGCGCATGCCTCCGTTGGAGGTGTCCGGCGGTGTGCTCGATTCGCTTGCAGGAGCTTCTGATGACCCAACGTGTTCTTTTCGTCCTGACCAGCCACGACCGCAAGGGACCGGCCGGCGCCGCCGATGCCGCGCCCAGCGGTTTCTATCTGTCCGAGGTCACGCATCCGCATCGGGTGCTGGCAGACGCCGGTCATGCGGTCGATTTCGTCAGCCCCAAGGGCGGCAAGACGCACGTCGATGGACTCGATCTGGACGATCCGATCAATGTCGCGTTCTGGAACGATGCGACGCTAAGAAGCGCCATCGAGAACACCATGGCACCCACGCAGGTCGGTCCCGATGCCTACGCCGCGATCTTCTACGCCGGCGGCCACGCGACGATGTGGGACTTCCCGGACAACGCCGAACTGGCGGCCATTGCGGCGTTCATCTACGAGCGTGGCGGCGTGGTCGCGGCGGTGTGCCACGGGCCGGCCGGGCTGGTAAACCTCAAGTTGTCCGATGGCGGCTATCTGGTAACGGGTAAGGACGTGTCGGCCTTCACCAACGAGGAGGAGCGTGCGGTCGGCCTGTACGACACGGTGCCCTTCCTGCTGGCCGATGCTTTGCAGGAGCGTGGCGCCCGGCATGTGCCTGCGGCGAATTTCCAGGTGCAGGTAGTGGCGAGCGAGCGCCTGGTGACGGGGCAGAACCCGGCCTCGGCCAAGGGCGTCGCGGAAGCGATGCTGCCCCTATTAGCGGTGATAGCCGAGAAGCGAGGCTGAACCATGAATCCACGTATGCCTTTCGTCATCTACGTCTTCGCGCTTTGCGCGTTCGCCCTGGGCTTTACCGAGTTCGTCACCATCGGCCTGGTGTCCACTATTTCCGCTGATCTGCATGTCAGCGTCAGCCAGGTTGGCGCGGCGGTTACGGCCTACGCGCTGGGTGCGGTGATTGGTGCGCCAGGCCTGACCGCGCTGGCAACCCGCTGGCCGCGCAAGCGGCTGCTGCTGGTGGCGATGGGTCTGTTCACGTTGGGCAACGCTGTAGTCAGTCTGTCCGATGCACTGACACCCATGTTGGTGGCCCGCTTCGCCTCCGGCCTGGGACATGGGGTATTTCTCGCCGTAGCATCCAGCGTGGCAACCCAATTGGCGGGCCGACATCGCGCCGGTGCGGCGGTGGCCGTGGTGTTCGGCGGCCTGACGCTGGCACTGGCGCTGGGCGTACCGCTCGGCACCTACCTGGGCAGCGTGTTGAGCTGGCAGGTCATCTTCATGGCAGTGGCCGCAAGTGGTGCCATTGGATTCGTCGGCCTGCTAGCCCTGATGCCGACAGATCTCAACGATGCCTCGGCGCAGGCCAATGCGATGGATGGCCTGAAAGCCATGTTCAATCCGCGTCTGCTGGCCGGAGCCGGTATCACCGTGTTGGCGTATGCGGGATCTTTCGCGCTCTACACCTACATTTCGCCGATCCTGCTGCAAGTGACGGACGTGAGTGAAAGCATGGCGAGCCTTTTGATGCTGGGCTACGGCGTGATGGCCGCCATTGGCAATGTGTGGGGCGGGCGGCTCACCGACCGCAAGGGTGCCGACTTTGCGGTGATGACTGTGCTCGTCGGCCTGGCCGTCGTGCTGTTGGCGATATGGGAATCGGCACCATCGTTGCCGTTGATGGTGTTGCTGACGGGCCTGCTGGGTGCGCTGACCTATGCGGCGGTGCCAGCCTTGCAGGCGCGGGTGATCGGGTTGTCGCACATCCACGCGCCGCAGGCGCCAGCGGTGGCGGCTGGGCTGAACATCGCCGGCTTCAATGGCGGCATCGCGTTGGGTTCGCTGCTAGGCGGGGCCAGCCTGGAAGCGATGGGTCTGACCAGCACGGCCTGGGTCGGTGCGGTTGCCGTGGGCCTGGGGATCGTCTGGATGCTCTGGCAGATGCGGCGTCCCACGTTCCTGGGCGCAAGAACTCATAGATAGGTGAACGATGGATCTTCGGCATCTTCGCTGCTTCCTGGCCGGAGCCGAAGAATTCCACTTCGCCCGTGCGGCGGAGCAACTGCACATTGAGCAATCGCCGCTGTCTCGGGCCATCAAAGAGCTCTAAGAAGAACTGGGCGTGGTGCTGTTCGCACGCACAACACGCAGCACACGCCTGACGCGTGCGGGCAAGCTTTTTATTGAGCATGTGCCGCGTGTCTTCTCTGTCTTGCAGCAAGCCAGTGACAGCGTGAAGGCCTCAGCCAACGGCTTCCATAGTCGATCGCGCATTGCCCTGTCCGACGGCATCACGCCCTCGCGACTTCCGGCTTTGCTGGCGCTTTGTCGGCAGGAAGAACCCGAGGTCGAAATCCGCTTCTTCGAGGTGCCGCTGTCGCAGCAGATCAAAGGGCTGCACGGCGACCTGTACGATGCGGGCTTTGCACGTGCCGATGAAGTCGGCAAGCCGCGTGCAGGTCGTGTGGAACCGCATCATCCTGCCGGACACGTCTTCACTCACGCGGGACAAACTAGCCGGTTCCGATCCGGCCGGCTATGCCGGCCTGGAGGATGGCGTCGATTGGCACTGGGGACGCATCCTAGCGGGTGCCGCGCTGTCCACCATATTGGGCGTAGGCTCCGAGCTGGCAGTCTCGAAACAAGGCAATGTCAATGGCAATACCGTCATCGCGTTCTGGGATAGCGCGCAGGACACGGCCAATCAGGTTGGCCAGGAGTTCGCACGCCGCAACCTCAACATCCAGCCGACGCTGACCGAGCGGTCCGGCCTGCCGGTAAGCATCATCGTCAATCGGGATCTGGTGATTCGACCGTATCAGCCGTTGTTCTTCTACCGTGTGACTTCACAATGAGCACGCCCAAGAAGCTGCGGCTGGGGCCATTGCCGAAAACCGAGAACATCAAGCTTACGTTCGGATGTCCGGTCACGCTCAAGGCCGACCTCGACCGCTATGCCGCGCTGCACGCGTAGACCTACGGCGAAGCGGTCGATGCCACGGTGGCCAGCTCCGAAACCGCGCTGACGAAGCCTGTTACTACTATCGGTCACCGCATGGCGAACGCGCGGCTCAAGGGCTGCGCGTTTAATTTCTGCGGCAAGGAGAGGATGAGATAATCCTTGAACGGTTGCCTTATCGCTCGCCATGGCGTGATGAGGCTTGCTGCCGCGATGCTCTTATGGACTCCTAGGCCATAGAGTTGGAAGTCCTGAAAAAAACCTCAATCCGGTCTAACCGTTGCCCTGTATAGGCTTCTGATGCGATCTGCATTCAATCAGAACGCTTCATACAGGCCATATTTTAATGGCCGGAATACGGTGGCAGTCAGTGGAATTAAGAAATGAAAAAATGAAGAGGGGGCCTGGTGGGGCGCCAGGCGAGGAAGAGAAAAGCCACCTTAGGCGGTCTGACGCAGTCGACAAGCTCCTCGCAAAACTTGATTTAACTGCGCCCTGATTCGCCAACCAACCCTTGTCGTGGCCTGGGTCGGAACATGCTGGCACGCATCCGCGCACAAAGGGTGCCCAGTGTTTCCCCGGTGGGCTCCGGGACTGAATATGATCGCCGTGGCGGATGACCGCTGTTGCCTGGCAGAGGCGACAGTGGTCATCCGCCACCACTATCAGGTCGAGCACAAAGCGGGAATGGAATTCCGCAGAAGAGAAGGCTCCGAACTCAGGGAGTCCGACCGAACTACCCGGAGCGAATCGGTCTTGGGTCGCCGTAAGCGATGATCCTGACGTACTACAGCAGAGCGGGTGTGACGAAGTCAAGCCAGTGGGTAAAGAGGTTATTTGCTACTGAGATGAGCGGCCAACTGTTCGACGGTCGTCAGGATAAAGGCACGGTCGCTTTCTTGAAGGCCGCTCAGCAGACCCGCGATCATCTGGCCCTGGTCGTTGGGGCGACTGCTCGACTCCGTTAGCAGTTCATCCATCCGGCAGTCGAAGATGTCCGCCAGTTGCATCAGTTTGACCACGGAAAGCTCAACCACGCCCCGCTCAAGGCGCGAAATGGCTTCGCTGCCGATCCCCAGCCGTTCAGCCACCTCTTCCTGGGTCAGATTACGCTGAGTGCGGTGTTTCGCGATCATGCGCCCGATTTGGGCTTGGGTTGGATGTTTATGTGCCAAGTGATCAGTTCTCCAATTCAACCCGAATGGTTGAGCAAAGACCCGTTGACATGAACATCCTTAGAGGTTGAGTATCGACTTATATGGTTGCTATATTGACTGAAATAGCTGTTTGTCGCGACGTGACGTCTGTTCCTCCAGGAACAGAGCCCGTAGTGACCAGTGAGACTGAGCGGTTCGATAGGACCAAATGGAGGAAAGGTTGAGCATGGATGAGCAGCGCGAGAACGTCATGGACCTGATCTGGGATCGAACACTGGAGCTGTTCATCAAAATCCATGACTGCCCTGATAACCCCGAACACCGCAACAGCCTTGTTCATTGGCTTAACGAAGATCCTGCTCACCTGAAAGCGTTCAACGAACTGGGGCAGATATGGATAGCGACAGGCATCGCCTTGGCCCGTGAAATCGGACGACCGCTAAGCGACTTGGAGAAGGATCAGCCGCCATTGATGATGCACTGACTCATCACCCCAAGATTCATGTGGACACCAATGGCGCCTCATGGACGAGGCGTCCCTTTGCTGATTGGCACGGTGCCTTTGCAGTCGGGGTAGTGGGAGCATGACCAGAACGGCCCTGATTTTCCCTTTCGCCTGAGCGTTGAGGCATTGCAATTGGGGCAAGCCGGCCCGGCTTCGACCGGTACCGACAAGGTGAGCGCTCCGCAGTTTGCGATCAGCTGCGTAATCCAATGCGCCTGCTTGGCAACGAATGCATCCAAGCTCAGACGTCCTGCTTCGATTTCATCCAGAGCTTGCTCCCAGATCGCTGTCATACCCGGATCGGCGACTGCCGCGGGTACCGCTTCGATCAGGGTATGGGCCGCTGCGGAGGCCGTTAATGCACGTTTTTTCTTCAGCAAGTAACCGCGATCAATCAACCCTTTGATGATGCCAGCTCGTGTGGCTTCGGTGCCGATACCGGTGGTGTCCCGAAGTTTCTGTTTAAGGCGCGGATCGTTGACCAACTTGGCGACGTTTTTCATCGCCTTGACTAGATCGCCCTCGGTGAGCGGTTTGGGCGCAGCGGTGCGCATGGACTTGAGTTCGACGTCGTCCACTTCGCATTGCATACCCTGTTGTAGGGCGGGCAACCTCTGGGATTTTCGACTGGGTTCATCGTCTTCGGCGTTGTCGGAGAGTAAACCTTTCCAGCCATGGACGATGATCTGTTTGCCAACAGCAGTCAAACGCTCGGCGCCGCACTCCAGTTCGACCTCGGTTCGATCAAACTCGTGATGCGGTAGGAATTGCGCGAGGTAGTGACTACGAATCAGTTCGTAGACTTGGCGTTCTTGTTCGGACATCCGCGCCAGGTTCGCCGGCTCGGTGGTGGGGATGATGGCGTGGTGCGCGGTGACCTTGGAATCGTTCCACACGCGGGAGTGCAGTGATCGATCGAGTCTTCCGAATGTGGGCTGCAGCGCCGGATCCGTTTTGAGCAGGGCATCGAATACCGCGGGAACCTCGTTGAACAGACTATCCGGCAAATAGCGGCAATCACTGCGCGGATAGGTGGTGGCTTTGTAGGTTTCATACAGGGCTTGGGCGATGTTCAGGGTTTCCTGAGCGCCGAGTCCCAGTTTGCGCGAGCAGACTTCTTGCAGTGTGCTTAGGTCGAAGGGCAGGGGCGGAGGTTCTCGGAAACGCTCAGTCTGCAGCGAGAGCACTGTGGCGGTCATACTGCTAGAAATCTCTTGGGCCGCCTGAGTGACCAGCGCTTGTTGCAGGCAACGACCTGCCTCGTCCTGCCCTGAGCTGGGTGGTAACCACGACGTGATGAATGGTTGCCCCATTGAGGACAGGTGCACCTCCACTTCCCAGTAGGGCACCGAGACGAAGCTGGCAATCGCACGATCCCGATCGACTACCAAACGTAAAGTGGGTGTCTGGACGCGTCCAACCGACAATACACCGTCGTAGCCCGCCCGCCGACCAAGAAGGGTAAACAAACGACTCAGGTTCATGCCGATCAGCCAGTCGGCTCGGCTGCGGGCGAGGGCTGAGTGGTAAAGCAGGAAGGTCTCCTGACCAGACTTTAGTGAGGAAAGTGCGTTGCGAATCGACGCCTCATTGAGTGCGGACAACCAAAGACGTTGAACGGGACCTCGATACTTGCAGAGTTCTAGTAGCTCGCGGGCAATCATTTCACCTTCACGATCGGCGTCGGTCGCGATGACGACAGCAGAGGCTTCACTGAGCAGGCGCTTGATGACTTTGAACTGTGCCGCAGTCTTGGGTTTGACCTCGACCATCCACTGCGCGGGAATGATCGGTAGATGATCCAACGACCAACTCTTGAATTGCTCGCCATAGGCTTCAGGCGATGCTATCTCCAGCAGGTGGCCGATACACCACGTTACGGTTGTCTCTGTGCCAATCAGGCAACCATCACCACGCCGAGTGGCCCCGAGTACCTTGGCGATGTCCCGACCCTGGGAAGGTTTTTCGCAGAGGAAGAGGCGCATAGAACTGCTCCGTATTGAGGTCGGAGCAGCGTTGTCGGAAACATCAGTGGCGAGATATGAGAAACCTGAATGGCAGGTTCCTCATATTAGTCGGTGAGGGCAGTCTTGAATGGGGCGTGGCTACTACCATGTAGTCACGTGGACGACAGTGCTTCATGAGCAGCGAGTAATGACAGACCAGGAACTTCGCGCAAAGGCGCAATTTTTGTGCCTCAAGTCAGTCATGCCGATGGTGGCTGCCCTCTGCGCTTTTTGGACTTCGACGCAGGCGAGCTGGCCAGGTCTGTAGCCTGCCCGACGGGAGCCGCAGACGAAGCTGATTCACCTGAGCGCTCCCGCATGACCACGTTCTGCACGCGATGAGGCAGAATGCCGACACGACGCGCCTCGATCTTGAAGGTGACCCGCGCATTGTCTTCACTGTCCTCCCACTCGTCGCGTACGGTGCGGCCCTCTACCAACACGCGCATGCCTTTCTGGTACAGCGTGCTCCAGTGTTCGGCGTCGCGGTGCCAGAGCTCGACCGGCGCCCAATAGCCGCCTCGATCTTCGTAGCTGCCATCGCGTGGCACGGGGTTGTCGAAGTACACATTCAGGCGCAGCAGACGCCGTGGCTCGTCATTGCCTGACGGGAATTCCTGGAACTCTGGCGCACTGCCGATGTTGCCTTCGCCGACGAAAAAAGTACTCATCGTGATATCTCCGCTGCTGGTGTGGACTGGCGCAGCAGCCGTTCGGCGCTGGCCATTTTGATCGCGCAGGTTGAAGCCTGACGGTAGAGCGAATGCACCACGCTCATCTGCAAGTTCAGTGCAATGCGTTCGCATTCGAAACGGTGCAATCCCTCGCGTACGGTTGGCGGCAAGGCCTTGCTGGAGACCTGGCGTTCCCAGACCGCAACGCCCATACGGGCAAAATCGCGGGTGCGCCATCGCAAAAAGGTGCTCCGCGCACTGGTGTTCTGCAGCACCAATCGAATATCCAGCAACGAGTAAGGCGGTTGCCCGGCCTGCTGCGCCACAGCCTCCATCAGAAGACGTAACTGCGCCTCAGTTGCCCTCGCCACCTGCGCCAGGTATTCCAGTTCCCCCTTACCCTTAAAAGGTTTCAAAAGGCCTTTTAGGGAAGCAGCGTGTTCGAGCTGTCGATAGGCATCCGGTGTTAGTGTTTCGAGGGGCATTGGTTGAGTCGCGATCAGGGGGGGCATACTTCGTCCTCTCGATCATCCACTGCCGCAGACGGCTCTAACGCGTCCTCTGCCAACGCGTCGGCGTCATCCACTGCCACAGCGCCCCGACGAATGATGGGTGGCGCGAACTGAGAGCGGCGATGCCCTTCAAGGATGTCCATAGGGGGGAGTCCAAACTTCTCCATAGCCGCCAGAGCACGGGCGTTGTTCGCAGCCATGTCATCACGGGTGATGCCAGCATGCCGATAGCGCTGCGCCTGACCGAACAAACTGCGCAGCAGGTGGGCGCCGTCGTCGATCCAGGCTTCCATGTCTCGGCGACCGATCAGGGCGGTGTGATGTGCCAACAGTGTATGCCGCACCAGCGTGTCGTAGTCAGTCAGCAGGTAGACGGCGAGAAATCCCAGTTGGCTGCCGATGTACAAGGGTAAGGTGACGGGGTGGATATTGAGGTTATCGCTCATGTCGATCTGCGTCGGCAGCTCCTGTCTGATCCGGTCCAACTGCTGGGTCAGTTCCAGCATCCCAGCCTTGGCCTGCATCAATTTTTCTTCGAGCTGCACGATCGCCCAGTCGGCATAAGGATCGTCCTGCGCTGCGGCTTGTTTGATCAGGTTTGTGACGCTGATGTAGCCCGCCATACCCATAATCGGGTGGACTCCTTTGCGTGCGGTCCGGCCCTGCCAGATCCGGGCGGCGTGGTGCGTGTGCAGCGTCAGCGTGATGCTACTGCGCAATGAACCCAGGTTGAGCTGATAGTGATCGGCCACGTTGTAGTCCTCGCATAGGCTTGCACGGAGACGTTGCGATATATGAAGGTCAAGGACAGCTGAAAAGCTGAATGCGGTGTGTTCGGTTTGGTTTGAGATGGTTGAATTTCGAGACGCTCGTCAGTGATGCCAGTGGCATCAAATCTACTGACGTCCAGGGGGTTTGCTACGCAGCTGGCGTAGTTCATCCAGGCACGCTTGGGCGAGGGCAGAGGCGGGTTCGCCCTTTTTCCTAAGTTGGCGCGGGGGAGAGGGGGGCGGCTCTGTCATGGGTAACGATTCAGCCTGACCTGCCCAAGGGCGGAAATCGCCTTTCAGCGCCCGCTGGATCAGGCCCATCAGATACGCCGCGGGTTTGCGGACGCTTCCTGCCGCACATCGCGCGCCCGCTTCGTTGAGCACCGCCTGCCGATCTGCTGGTTTCAGCTTGTTCAGCGTCACGGTGACGGCCTGCCGCTCGCTCGGACTTAGGTGCAGCGGATCAGGCCAGTGCAGGTTATCCACCGCCGGGGTCGCGCGCGGTATCGTACAAATACTTTCTTTTAATACAGTACAGGCGGCATTCGCATTCCGAACGCTGCCGGAAACATGGGCGTTCAGACCCGGTTCGGATTCCGAACTAGGCCCTGCACGATTCCGAACGCGGTGGGCGCCACCCAGTTCGGAATCGTGTAACGCTTCATCGGGTGCGAGATCCAATCCTTGCTGTGTCCACTGGTCGCTCCAACTGTCGAGCCGGGAGGGGAGTCGATCCAAATCGATATCGGTGTCCTGATGAATTTCTTCCAAAACATGCCGAGCGACAATTCGCACCGCCTTGGTCGCGTGAGAGAGGGCATGTCCGACCAGCTCCAGATAATCCTGATCCAGCTCCATGGCTTCGGCGGGCGTTAACGGTTCATCGTGCAGGACGTACAGAGAACCTTGTAAGCGCCCGCTGAGATGATCGCGGCCACGACTCACCAAACTGAGCCAGCGGGTCAGCCTGAGCATCGTCAAGACGCGAGCGATGGTTTCACGGGAGGCTGACGCACCGTAGGGTACGCTCGACAGGTAAGGTTGCAGATCTTCATAGCGCGGTGTGACCACACCCTGGCCTTGCAGCATGAGTCTAAATACTTGCCATGCATTACGCTCCAATGGCGTCAGCCGACAATCCAGCAGCAAGCGACGCGGCACGACTTCGTGTGATTGGCCACTGAACAGGAAGCCTGCTTGCAGGGCCTGGTTGGAAGGATGTTCAGTGCTGGGGCGTGCGGGCCAACGTTCACTTAGTTGTTGGGTGCATTGCTGCAGGACACGCTGCCAGCGACTGGAAGGGGCAGTGTTCATGTTCCGTTGCTGTAATGGTCGATCTGCTGCCAAACGATGGTCAAGCTGATCTGTTGCTCCTCCGCCAACATCATCATGGCGTCGAGCTGATTCTCAGCACCGTCTTGATCGCGTAGCTGGCACCAACGCTGCCAGAGCGCATGTTCCTGCGCTTCGCTCAAGTTCTGGGGGCGGCCCTTACGGGTTTCTATTTTGAGCAGACGTCGGCGCAGGGCGGTTTCCGAATGCGCCAAGCCGAAGCACTGATACATGATGGTACTGCTAGCACCGAGCTTTAGCGCTCGGTTGATTAAACGCTCGTTATGTTCGTCGCGTTCGGCCTGGTCGATCAACCGATGCAACACCGGCGAATCAATCTTGACCTCAACCCAGGGGACGGTGGCATGGGCCAGGCGTGACAGGGTGGTCGGCGGTAATGATTGCAACAGGTAGATGTCCTCTTCACCCAGTCCGAGTGCTTTGCAGCGTTGCAGATTACCCAGGCGCAACTCGTGAAGGACCTGGGTTAGCATGGCCTGGTTGAGCACATTGAAGGACAGGTTCATGGCAGCTCCCTTGGTGAATCGTCTTCATGGGTAAGCGTTAAGTCGATCAGGCGCCGGGATAAGCGAATGAGGCGATACAGTTTTATTAGCAGACCGTCCGGCAGTCGCTCCAGCCCTACGTCCACGGCGGGACGATCTGTCAGCGGAAGTTGATAGACCCCCAACAACAGCTGCCCGAACAGAGCTGAGGGCAATTGCTTGCGATCCTCCCAGTTTACTTCGTCTTGGGCACGCAGCAGGGCCAAGAGCAACAGGTGAACGCCGGCCGCACGAGGGGCTGCAAGATCAAGCTGCTCGATGCTGAGGGCGAAACCCAGGCCGTGCTTTTGGTCGATGATGCTCTCGGGATGTCCGGCATAGGCCGCCATTTCCCGAGCCAAGCCGGCAATGGCTAAACGCAGTTGTTCGGGGGTATCCAGTGTTGGTGCGATGATCCAGATGTCGTCGATCGGGCAGATTGCGACGGTTGGTTCTGGTTTGGGGGCAGTGTCGCGTTCAATCTGTTCGCGGATCTGCTGGACACGTGACGGAGAGCTGACTGCTGATACGACATTCGTTACGGGCAGCGTGAGCTGTTCCTCTCGCTCTGTTTCGGTCTGCGTCCAGGTTTGAGCTGATTTGGGATGCGGCCCGGGTGGAGGAGGCTCGGCCGCGGGCTCATCAACGCTCGGCAGAAGGTTGTTCTGCGGGGGCGTGATGACTACGCCCGGCGTCTGCATAACCCGTTGGGTATCGCCCAGCTCCAGGGCCAACATGCGGTAGGACTGTCCGAGTAAGCGACTCATGCGTTCGAGCAGTTCATCTTGGATTTGCTCAAGGTCGAAGGACTCTGGGTCGGCATCGAATTGCCCTAGGGTGTCGAGCCAAAACTCGGGAAAAGCGATGGCGTCGGTTGGATAACGATTCCAGGTTCGTTCAGCCTGGCTACGCAGACCAATTAGGCGTTCAATTTTTGGTTTTCCCAACCCGGCATACAGGGTTTGTGGAATGGCGGGCAGTAAATGTTCAAGGGTGTCCAGCATCCGGCTGATGTGCGACTGCGAAATTGGATAGCCTCCAGCGGCAAGACGTCGTGCCAGCTCACGTTGCGAGAGTGTTGCGCCATCTGATTCAAGCATGGTCTTGAGTTTGGTCACTGCCAGAGCACGCTCGATAAAAGTGAGCTGGCCATGCAGATCGCTTTCAGCAAGATGGCCGAGTAAGGCGCTGATTTCATTGGTCCAGGGTCGGAACAGGCAATTGATGCGGAAGAAACGCTCGTCGCGGGTTTCCTGCCACAGCTCGCCGAGAATCGCCAAGCGCGTATTACCACCGTTGCGGATGATGAAAGAGGTTTCACCCGGGCGGCGGGTAATCGGTGGAGGTTGATCCAGCCCGCGTTCACGGATTGATGCCTTGATATCGTCATAAAGCGGATTACGGATGAAGCGTGGGTTGTGTTCGTAGGGGCGTAACTGTTCCAGAGTGACCAGCATGGGAGTGTCGATAACTGGATCGGACAGGCGCTCCAGTCCTGGACCTCGCGTGAAGGGGCCCCGGTGCAGCTTGTCGGTGATTTCCTCCTGACTGAGCTTCTTCATCTGAACCGCCTCGATTAACGCCGGTTACGCAAATGGTCACCGACCTCGAACTTCACGATTTCGGCAGTTCCTGAACCTTCGAAATGTTGGGAGAGTTCTGCGAGGAACCACACCATGGCCGAGCGCCCCCCTTGCAAACGAAAAACCACAGTGCAGTATTCCTCGCAAGCCGCGTCGTTTGGTCGAATGAAAGGCTGAACAACGATAGGAAACTGATCCGACATTAGAAACTCCTTACCAAGCCTGATGGCTTCAAGGTCGATCAAACAAGAAATTGGTGAAAAAGCTGATTGGGCGATTTGTTTTATCGAAGCTCCGCACACCTCGTTACCGATGAGATCGCTTCGCGCCATTCCGGGAATAATTCGATGGCCAGCGCTTGCATGATTTCTAGCGCTGACTGCGAGCGTCGGCGTTTACTCGACGGGCGTGCATCTACTCGGTGGACCGGTAAGCCGAGGGAGGCGGCATTGAGATACGCCACTCGGTCAGGGATTACGGTGTCTAGAACCGAGATATTGGTAGCCTCTGCGAAAGTCTCGCGCAGGCTCCGGATGATCATCTGGGTGTCCAGTCGATTGAGGTTCACTTGGTTCAGTAAGAGCCGTAAGGGCGGCGGGTCGATACCTAGATGGCGAAACGGTTCGAGCTCACTCAGTAGCTTCAAGGTGCCCCGACGCATTTCGCGGGCAGCGAGCATTTCCGGCGTGATGGGAGAGAGGGCGAGATTGGAGGCCAGGATGGCCATTTCCAGCAGTACACTGCGTGCTCCCTGAGTATCAATCAAAAGCAAGTCATAATTGAGATGCAAATCGTTGAGCAAGTTGTGCAGGCGTAGTCGCCCATCAGGTGCATGCAGCAACAACGTGCTCAGTCGACCTTGATCGTCGTTGGAGAAAATCAGGTCGAGACCGACGACTGCAGTCCTAGAAATTATTCGCTCAGGTATTGTTAGATTGAGTGCAATGAGCTCGTACGCACCTGCCTGCGCTTTCTGGCTCAATGAATAATAACTGGACAGGGTGGGTTGGCTATCCAGATCCAAGAGCAGAACACGCAGGCCAGCATCAGCCAACAGACCACCGAGATTGACCGCTACTGTGGTTTTGCCTACCCCACCCTTGGTGGAAACCACCGAGACTACGTGCATCACCCTCACTCCTGTCGCGAAAGGCGTTCTGCAATCCAACGCTCGATTTCCAGTGAGTCCCAGCCAACTGCGCGCAGCCCTATGCGCTTGGCCTTCGGAAACTTGCCTTCCTTCATCAGGTTGTAAATGTGGGCACGTTTGAAGCCAGTTTTTAGCTCAACTTCATTACGTCGCATGATGTGGCGCGGAAGTGGAGATGTTTCAACGACGGGTTCAGATTGGCTGGACATGCTAGTCACTCCTGGCGCCTATTGGCGCGTGTTGGGAAGTGACATGGATTGAATCGCACCACGGCGGATGAGTCATTGCATTGCAATCAACCCTATTGCAACGCAATTGGTTCGATCAGGTATTTTTTTTGAGGCTACGATTGGCCACGGCAAATTTTTCGTCCAGCGTACGCTTGCTCAGGCCGGGCACATCCTGATGACGGGCGACAATGGCATCAACGATGGCTGCTTGATTCGTGAAAACCGAAAGAGGTTTTCCGGCGGGCGAATGGTCCAAGAGAAGGCTGACCAATGCCCCAATGATGTTGTGATAGGTCAGTTCGCCGCGCTCACTGAGTTGACCATTCGTTTTGGCCAAGGCTTTGAGATCATCTCTCTCAAGTCCAATCGACTGGAGTTCTCCCAAGATTTCTTGAATGCGCTGCTGTTGCGCTTTGAACGCTCTCGATAACTCATCTCGATCTGCTTTCAATGATAGAAAAGTTCCGAGACTGACCTTTGCAGGTGCGTTCTCACCGGCCTCGAATAAAAAGCTAGGTTTGTGGTCGGGGTAATGAGTCTCCATCCAGCGGCGTAAGTCTGAATGGCGGATGGTCAACTGATAGGGCTCTACATAGCTTCCCAAAGGAACAGAAATGCCGAGGCATCCATACGGCAGTTCACCATTGCGTATGGCGTCTAATATCCTTTCGAAAGCGATTTGAAGATTGGGCCATTGGGGGAATAGGATTACAAGGTTATCGGGACGAGACCAATCTGCCTGGAAAATTTTGGCTTCGTAGCGAGTGAGATTGCACCAGCGCAATGCTGCATCTATAGGGCGATAGAAGGTTTTCGTATTCGGATTGAAAACATAAACACTCATTTACGGCGAACCTCCATTCCCCATGGAAGGTCTCTCACCGATTATTTATAAATAAAAACTAGCTATCCGTGCTAGCTATTTCCACAGTTGACCAACTCGGTGAGGTCATTCCATTTCCAGTTAAACGAGTTTTGTGTCGTCGCGAATAAGCCAGGCATCGGCGCATGTACGACAATCGGCCGGAATCAATACCCGCTCAGGTGTTTCATCGCAGCTCGGCGCACGGTGGTAGGCAGCAGCTTATTCATCGCGCGCAGCAGGCGAGGGCGCCAGGTGTCGACTTCCCAATGCACACGTCGCCGATTCTGCACCGCTCGCCATAGCGTCTGGCTGACATCCTCGGCGGTGAGCCGAATGCCAATTGAGTCGACGATTTTTCCATGGGCTTCTTGCATCATCGGTGTTGCGACGAAATTGGGCATGATGTCGCAGACATAAATTCCATGCCGTTCCCATTCAATATTGATCGCTTCGGTGAAGCCTTTTACCCAAAACTTGCTCGCTGAATAGGAGGCTTCGCTGGGCACGCCGTATTCCGAGCTGAGCGAGCACATATTGATCAAGCAGGGACGCGAGCTTTTCTTCAGGTAGGGCAGCGCGTGATAGGCGCCTATTTGCACGCCTTTGACGTTGACTTCGGTGACGGCGAGGTGTTTTGCGAGTGGCACTTTTTCGAAGTCATCGATAAAGGCGATCCCAGCGTTATTGACCAACACATCAATGACACCCTTATTTTCAGTCGCAAAATCGTGGAGTACGGCGGCAAAATCGTCGGCCTGAGTGACGTCCAGCCGGCGATAGAAATGCCCGGGGCCAAGTAGTGCCTTCAATGCTTGCAGGTCATGTTCATTGGCATCCGTCGCGCCTACTCGGTAGCCATGCTTGGCGAACATCAAAGCGGTTTGTGCGCCGATGCCCTTGGCGGCACCTGTCACGAATACGCTGGGTTTAGGGTTCATGGTCATACCTTTCTTTGAATGCGGCGATGAAGGTTCAGGGGCAGGCGAGTGAAAGCGACGTCAGACGCGCCGCTTCAGAAATGAGATTTGCTGCTCAACCACTTGCTCGAAGGCGTCTCCCACATAAATGCCGAAATGCCCAGCTTGATATCGATGAATCTCGGCATCCCTGGCTTTTGTTGCATAACGGAGCGTCGGCGTGGCGGGCGCGACGCTGTCGGCATCGCACACGCAGAACAAGATGGGGCAGCGAAGGGTCGAGGCTTTCTTGCCCGGTCGGTAGAAACCAATCTTCAAGGCAAAGCGCGCGGACACGTAATTCTTGAAGGGGTAATCAGTTGGAACCAGTTTGAGGTATCCGGGCTCGGCATCGGGTGCCGTCATCAGTGCAGCGGAGCCCTTGGGGCCAGCAATTTTCACGCGCACCGGTGCCAGCCCAAAAGCCGCGCTTGCCATGTCCGCAATGCCTAAGGCGGTCAGTTTTAAGGAGGTCAGGATGTCCACCTGCCTCAGCGAAGCAAGGCCGTCGGTGAACGGGCATTGCGCGATGACGGCTGCAATGGCGTTGTCAGCCGCTGCGGTATGCAACACATGCCCACCGCTGAAAGACGACCCCCACAGGATGACTTTTTGCGGATTCAACGCCGGGTGGCTACGAGCATAGGCGACCGCTGATCGCCAGTCCTGCTGCTGGCTCGGGATGTCGAGCAATTGCCGATGCTCGCCTTCGCTTGCGCCGAAGTTGCGGTAGTCGAAGACCAGGCAGGCATAGCCCGCTTCGCAGAATCGTTGCGCGAAGGCATCCAGGCGCATCTCCCGAACGCCGCCCAGGCCGTGCGCCATAACGATCACCGGCGGCGCCGACACGGCGTCGGGCAAATACAGCCACGCCGCGCAACGCGCATTCGCGGACGCAAATGAAACATCCAGACGTTGAGACATGGCGGTGTTCCTTGTTGTTTTTTTGATGCTATTCCAATATTGGACGTACTTACAATATTTATCCTTCATGTAGACTGTCGCCATGACTAAAATCACATCCCCCACGCGTACCCAACGCAAGGCCCAGGCCACGCGGACGGCGATCATAGAGCATGCCGAAAGCTTGATTCTTGAGAGCGGCGCGACGGCGTTGACGCTGGAGATCGTCGCCGAGCGCGCCGATGTTGCCGTCCAAACCATCTACAACCGAGTTGGCGGGCGTTCGGCTTTATTGATGGCTGTCGCAGAAAAAGCCTTTGAAGAAAACAGGGCGTACATGGACGCGGCATATCGAACCCCAGGTACGCCTCTGGAGCGTCTGCAGGTGGCCGCCAACGGTTACTTCCGTTTCGCTATGGAGCGTCCGACGGCGTTTCGCTTGCTGGCTGACCCTCCGAATGATCCTGAAGCGCTCTTGCGGGTGAGCGAACTGGTCAGGCACCAGAACGGCAAAATGGAGGCAGCTATTACCGATGGTATTGCGGATGGTTCGATTGACCCAGGCGTAGACGCCCACATTGCAACCACCTCGTTGTGGGCAGCGGCCAATGGCATCCTGAGCTTGGCGTGGCGCGCGGATTCAGCGCCGGTCGAGGCGCAAATGATGGAACGTCTGTGGGCGCAGTGGATGGCCATTGTGATAAAGGGGCTGTGCCCAAAGTCATAAGGGGCCGGAGTATTTATCTGCTTGATTAGCGCCGATGACCCCGAACCGCCGTGGGTGCAAAGCCGAACCGGTCACGGAAACGCACAGCAAATTGCGAGGGCGTCTGATATCCCACACACAGCGCTATTTGTATGACCGTCTGGGCGGAAGATTGCAGCAGCTGCAGGGCGAAGGTCATGCGTGCATAGATGCTGCAGGTCGCGTGCGCGATCTCTCTGCATATGTCATCGACATCAATGCGACGGTGCTTGCGCCGTCGGCGATGGCTGAATTGTCGAAGCTTGATGCCGCACAGTTATCGCTGGTCGAGGAGGGGTTCGTTATGGCGTCCACGACGCCCAGGTGCGCAAATTCATCGCAATCGGCCTTAATTATCGCGACCATGCCGAAGAGGCCGGCATGTCGAGTCCTGTCGAGCCCATCATCTTTCATAAGGCGATCAGTTGCCTGAACGGCCCTGATTATGACCTCCTGCAACCGCGTGACGCTTCCCATTTCGCGATGTTTCAGCCGACACCTGAAGAGATAGCTGCGGCAACACCGGATGAAAAAACGATGCTCGCCAGCAGCATGAATTTCTGGGACAAGCTGTCGGCGTATGCCAAGCAACAGCAAACACGACCACAAACCATTGGTTATGCGCTGGCTGATTCGCCCGTTGCGCAGGCAACCTGGATCTACCAGATGTTCCAGGATACCAGTGGAACACCAGGCAACGCCGAAGGGTCGTTTACGTTCGACCAAATGTTGGACGACATCATGCTGTATTGTTGCCGAACACCGGCGCGTCGTCGGCGCGGCTGTATGGGGAAATGGTCCAGGCGCGTTGGTCGCCGCCTGCTAGCTTGGCCAAACCGATTACCCTACCGACCGGCTTCACGATCGCTCCCCAGGAGGCGGTGCGCAAATCGAAGCGCTGGACGGAGCGGCGCTAAACAAAACTTGTCCATTTTAATGAGTTAACAAAAGGCGGCCATTTTGTAGCGATGGAGCAGCCGATCGCCTTTGTCGATGAGGTGCGCGCTACTTTCGCCAAGTTGCGTTAGTACGTCGTAAAACGGACCGCCAGACGTTGGGCGTGGTGTCCAACAGCGCTACGAGCGAATCGTCTTTCTTTTGACAGTTGCTGGAAGGTTTTTCCTCAGCCAATACCTGCTCAGGTGTTGTAAGATTGCTGCCTTCAAGCGGGCCGTGGAACGAATCAAATCTCATAGCTCCGAAGTCATCCTTCTTCTGGTCCTTGATACCCTTCAAAAATAAGTCAAGAGTTTAAGTCTTTTCCTGCTCCGGCAAGAAAAGAAACCCCTTAGATTTCAATGGGTCGGACGCCAGATGCGAGTCTCGTTTCCTGCTCAAAATTCAACAAAAACGCCGATCAGAGATGGTCGGCGTTTTTGTTTGTGTGCGATTTGTGCAAGCGGAAAATCCCGCCATTACGGCGTACTACCATCGGTTAAGAAATACAAAGAGCGCAAATAACCTTCGACCGGCATTTCGCTACTTCTCTTTGGCGCAAGCTATAAGAGAAATCCGTATATCTGATGCTGCTCGCGCCGTTCTCGCGGGCTTTGCCCATGCCAGCGTTGAAAGGCGCGGGAAAAGACAGTTTGGTCGCTGTAACCGAGCAGATCAGCCGGTTGCGAGATGCTGATGGAAGAGTCCAACAGGTAGCGACTGGCCAAGGTCTGGCGCGTGTCCGACAACAAGTGCTGGAACCTGGTGTCCTTTTCCTGCAACTGGCGCTGTAGCGTGCGGGTGCTGATATTCAGATAGTCGGCAATTTGCTCTATGGTCGCACGGCCATCAGGCATAAAACTGCGGATCAGTTGTTGCACAAGTTCGGGTAACTGCTGGATGGACATTTGCTTGACGCTGTCGAGGTGTTGCTGGATCAGGCGATGCACTGCCGGATCGGCGGCGTGTAGCGGAGTTTCCAGCAGTGCTGTCTCAAACATGAAGCAGTTGCGTGGCGCATTGAAGCTTGGGGTCAAACCGATCAGGCGCCGATACTGTTCCGGCTCTGCAACCGGGGCATGCTGCATTAACGCCGCCAGCGCTTGCCCATGGAGGAGAATCAGTAGCGACGCTGCCCGAGGTGCTGTTAAAACGCCTTATCCGGTCGCGGATATTCCTCGATCGGCCCAAGAGGACTTCGGGCCGCAGCCTCCTGAAAGGACCTGATAATAGCGTCAAGCATCAGGCTGGCTATTCGACTCGACCCTTGTGGTTCCCGCGCGACGACAAATACCGGCCGTTCCACGATGAACTCCGGCAACGGTATACGAAACAAGGCGTCACGCTCCACCCAGGGTTGAGCGATATGGTCAGGTACGATACCGACAAACCCCCCACTGAGCAGCAGTTGCACCGTGCCTTCTACATGGTGGGCGAGCGCGCTGTTTTTTTGCAGGAAATTCGTCGGCGCGGCGTCCTGCACCAAATAGCCGCGCCGAACGTAATGCGCCTTCTGCTCAATGATCCTACGGGCTTGTTCTTCATCTTTGCCAAACGCCTCATGATGGCGACCACAGTACAAGGCTGAGGCTTCGGAGCCGATCACCTGATAGCTCAGAGACGGCAGGTCGGACTTGCAAATGGTCACGCCGACGCCGGCTTTCTTTTCGGCAACCGCACGTTCCACCGCATCCGGTGGCGCGACCCCAATACTGAGGTTGACCAGCGGATAATCGCGACGAAAATGCTGTAGTGCAGTGGCGATAGGGTTGCTGGGCGTGAAGGCACAATGATCGATCAGCCACAGGCTCAGGTCGCCTTTAACCTCGGCTTTCGAACTGGCCAGGGTGTCGCGAAATTCATCGATCGAATCGAGTAAACGCAGCACCGCGGTGTAGGCGACTTGTCCTTCCTCGGTCAGTTGGAAACCGCTGCGACCTCGATGGCACAGTTGACTGCCGAAGCGACTCTCCAGGTCAGACAATTGCCGGCTGATCGCCGAGATGCCCATTCCCGTCGCTTCTTCAGCTGCCGACAGCCCCCCGCACTCGACAACGGCCTTGAACAGCCGCCAGTGTTTCAAGTCGATGTCGTGTAACGGTGGGACCGATGCAGTGTTCAAAGTGGAGGCTCCAGGTGCGGGGAGTAGAGCGCGCGGGCCGGTCCGGGTCGCGCGCTCAGATTTTGATGTGTTTTACACCAAGTCATTCGATCAGCGAAGATGGCCATCCAAATAAATCAGGGTTTGCGCCAAAACGCGAGTGCCGTCCAGCAACTGCTGCGGCTCCAGCCATTCTTCGGGGCAGTGGCTGCGCCCGTTAAGACAGGGCACGAACACCATGCCCATGGGGCCGGTGGCCCCAACGTAGACTGCATCATGCCCGGCGCCGCTGGGCATGGTCATGTGTGGCAAGCCTAACTGTTTAGCCACCTCGCTGACGGCCTCGATGACAATCGTCGAGCAATCCGTAGGGTCGGCATAGGTCAACGGTACCGAGTCGACAGTCAACCTCAGGTCGGCCAGCACGGGGGTGCAGCGTTCAAGCAGGTGTTCGGGAAAGTCGAGCAGTACTTGTTTGGAGTCGCTGCGCACCTCCAGCACCATTTCGACCTTGCCGGGCACGGCATTGGGCACATTAGGGCTCACATCCAACCGGCCAACGGTCGCCACCACATAGTGTGGGTTGCCGCTCATGTCGGCGGCCATGTTGCGCGCTTCGCGAATCAGCTCCGCCGCGCCGACCAGGGCGTCACGCCGCAGATCCATGGGCGTCGTGCCCGCGTGATCCGGCAAGCCATGCACGGTGATTCCGACTCGGCGAATACCCACGATGTTGGTGACCGACCCAATGGGCAACCCCCGACTTTCCAGAACCGGGCCCTGCTCAATGTGCAGCTCAACGAACGCTGCGGTGCTACCGGGTTCCCGCAGTGCCTGGCCGAGGCGTTCTGGAGCGCCTCCGATGCGGGTCATCGCCTGTGCCAGGCTTTCACCTGCGCGGTTTTTTGATGCGAGCATCTCGGCAGTCAGAAGCCCAGCAAATGCGCGACTGCCGACGCAGGAAATGCCATAGTCACTCGGCTCCTCGGAGAGAAAATCGATCACCTGGAACGGGTGGCGCAAGCGTTGGCCGGCGTCTTTCAACGCGTGGGCGACTTCCAGCGCCGCCAATACTCCGATAATGCCGTCAAACCGACCGCCCCCGACCACCGTGTCACAGTGCGAGCCGCTGATCAGAGTCTTTAAATCAGCCTCACTGCCGTCAAGCTGGCCGATCAGATTGCCACCGGCGTCCAACGTCACGCTCAGGCCCGCCGACTCGAATTCAGCCTTCAGCCACTGCCTGGCCTGCTCAAACTCAGGGGAGAAAGCGCGTCGGGTCCACGGCACGTCCGGCAGCGTAAAGCTCGACAGTGTATTGACCCGGTTCCAAAGACGTTCGATGTTCAGTTCCAATTGAGGTTCGGTCATGTCAATACGTACCTTTCGTCAGTGCGCGCGGGCGCAGGAATTGGCCATAGCCGGCGTTGTTGAGAATCTGCCCCTGGTCGAACACGCACTGGCCACGGCAGTAAGTCGTCTTGACCCGGCCTGTAAAGGGCATGCCTTCAAATGAACTCCACTTCACCGCGCTCAGGCTGGTAGAGGGGTCGTAACGATACTGCTCGTCGGCCAGCACGACGAAGTCAGCGTCCAGGCCGAGTACGAAGTCGCCTTTACGGTTATCGAGCAGAAAATGCCTGGCCGGATTGCGACTCAGCTGTCGAACCACCAGCGATGGCGACAGGCCGCGCGCCATGGCGCCGGTCCAGAATGCTGGCAGTAATGTCTCCAGTCCCGGTCCACCCGACGCGTTGCGAAACACGTTGGGATTGCCTTTACGCTCCAGCCCCCAACTGACGTGATCGGAAGACACAAAAGTGCAGCGCTCCTGGGCGATGTGCGCCCAGAGTTTGTCGGATTCGGCTTTGGGCCTGATCGGTGGATAATGCTTGGTTTTGGCGCCGAAGCGTTGCGTGTGTTCTTCATGGTTGAGCATCAGGTACTGAATGCACGTCTCGATGCTCGCTTGGTGTCCGGCCTGGCGATACATTTCGCACAACTCAAACCCACGGCTGGTTGAGACGTGAACCGGATGGGCGCGTGCGCCGGTCTGTGCACCGATTTCATAAATCAACGCGGTCGCCAGGTCCTCCACCAGCGGTGGATGGGCGCGCAGGAACGCATCCCATCCGGTATCGCCGGCTTCGATCAAGCGGTTGATATTCTTACGCGTCATTTCCTGCATCTGGTTGTGGACGCCGCAAACCAGGCCCGACGGCTTGATCAGGGTGAACAGTTCCGCCAGCAGGTCCTCCTCGATGCGTGGAAAGCGGCCCGGTGCCGCTTCAAAGGTCGAGAACTTGAACGCACAGGCACCGGCTTCGATCAGCCCCGGAATCGCCGCCAGGCCGTGGGTTTCATTGACAGTGGCAAACAGGCCGACATCAACGTGGCAGGTGTCTTCGACTTCCTGGGCTTTACGCAGCAGTTGCTCGGCACAGGCAACCGGTTCCGGGTCGTCGTAAGGCATGTCTACCATCACGGTGATGCCTCCCGCGGCAGCGGCACGGCTGGCCCAACCCAGCCCTTCCTGGTTGGCCTGGCTTCCAGAATGGACCTGGCCGTCGATGACGCCGGGTAAGATCCAGTGTCCGCGTTCATCACGCGTGGTTTTGGCGGCAGGCGGCTCACCGGTACCGCGCGCGGCAATACGTCCTTCACTTATGGCAAGCCAGCCGTTTTCGCGGGTCTGTTCACTGTCGACGATACGTCCCCGCACCACCAGATCGAAATCACTCATTTGTCAGCCTCGTCATCGGGTGAATAAGCATGAAGCGAGTATCTACGGGGTGTATCGAGCCATCCATGCGGAGAATGACAACTTCACTTGCGGTTTTTTGCATGGCTCTCCTCACGGTAGGTTTGAATAATTCGAGCCATACCAACGGAAGCCTCTCCAACAGGCTTTCGCATTTACCTCAGCGAGAGTGGCCTTACATGACTCAGCAAAAAGCCAAACAAATCATGGCTGCGCGTGGCAGCACCTTGCGGTGTAAAGGATGGAAACAGGAAACCATTCTGCGCATGCTCGAAAACAACCTTGAAAACGCTGAGGACGCCTCGCGTCTGACCGTCTACGGCGGTATCGGCAAGGCTGCACGCAACTGGGAAAGCTATGACGCGATCGTCGAGTCGCTGAAAAACCTGGAGAACGATGAAACCCTGGCCATTCAGTCGGGCATGCCGGTGGCCGTATTCAAGACCCATCGACTGGCGCCGCGAGTGGTCATGGCCAACAGCAACGTCATCAAGGCCGACTGGCCGAAGTTTTACGACCTGAGCGCACAAAACCTGACGGCGTTTGCCTCTTACACCGCCGGGCCGTGGCAGTACATTGGGAGCCAGGGTGTGATTGAAGGCACCTTTGAAACACTGGCGCTGGTAGCCGATCGGCATTTTGACGGGGAATTGAAGGGGCGTATTTTCTTCACCGCTGGCCTGGGCGGCATGGGGCGTTCGCAGCCCTTGGCCATGACCATGCACGGCGGCGTGAGTGTGACCGTGGAAGTCCGCCAGCAAAGCGTTGTGGAGCGTCTGGCCAGCGGTTATGCCGACGTTCAGGCGGCGTCCTTGCAGGACGCCATCGACATGGCCGAGAGCGCAAAGCGGGAAGGGCGGGCACTCTCCATCGTGGTGCTGGGCAATATGGTCGACGCGCTGGAGCAGGCGCTTGACTGTGGCTGGAAGCCCGACATTGTCACCGAAATGTGCCCGTGCCATGACCCGTTCGCGCTGATTCCTTCCGGGCTAACGCTGGAGCAAGCCGCAGCATTGCTGGAGACCGACCGCGAGGCCTACATGGCGACGTCGCGCCAGTCGATGATCCGTATCGTGCGCGCGATGACACGCTTGCAAACAAACGGCTCGATCGTGTTCGAATACGGCACCTTCGTGCGCAAGGAGGCGGTGGATGCGGGGATGTCCAAGGAAGAAGCCTTCGCCTATCCAGGCTGTATCGCCGAGTACGTGCGGCCGTTGTTCTTCCTGGGGCGTGGGCCGTTCCGCTGGACCTGCGTGTCCGGCGAAATCGCCGACCAGCAGCGTCTGGATGACCTGGCCCTGGAGATGTTCAAGGATGACAGCCTGGTCACGCGCTGGATCAGCACCGCGCGCTATCGTTTGCCGATAGAGGGGTTGCCTGCGCGCATCTGTTTCCTCGGTTTTGGCCAGCGCCGGGCATTTGGCCTTGCGGTTAACGCGTTGGTACGCTCGGGTGAGCTGGCGGGGCCGGTGGCTTTTTCGCGCGACAACCTGGATACCGGCTCAATCGCCAACCCCGCCTTTGAAACCGAAAACATGCTGGACGGCTCGGACGCGATTTCCGACTGGCCTTACCTGAATGCGCTGCTGAATGTGTCGGCGATGGCGGACTTGGTGGCGATTCAGTCCAACGGCACCATGGGTATCTCGGCGCACACTGGTGTCACGATGATCGCCGACGGTTCGGAGGAGGCCGACTTGCGCCTGGATGCCTGCCTGACCACTGACGCAGGGATTGGTGTGGTACGCCATGCGCAAGCCGGTTACCCAATGGCCAAGACTGTGTCCAGAGGCGAGGGTCCGTTGACCGACAACGCGATTCAAATACCGCTCTGGTGGTCCCCTCACGGCACTCAGCACCGCGCGTAAAGGACATCGTCATGGCCCTTCTTCATTTGATCGAGCAGGTTCGCGTAGTCGGCATGGGCGGTTCGACCGCCCAGGTGATGGATGTGTTGATCGACGGGGATCGCTTTGTCGGCCTGGCGCCGCGAATCGATCTGTCGACGGTCAATCTTGACGAGCGTACCGATGGTCGGGGCAAATTGCTGATACCAGGACTGATCAACGCTCACCATCATTCTCATGATCGTTTCGATAAAGGGCGTTTCTCCGGGATCCCCCTGGAGATCTGGATGGGCCTGTACAACCCACCTTCCTATCGACGTGGCTGGACCGCGCGCGAGGTGTACCTGCGCACCTTGCTCAACGGCATCGAGATGCTGCGCAATGGCATCACCACGGTGGTCGATGACATTCACTTCGGTGGCCTGCTGGAACCGGAGGTGGTGCATGCGGCATTTCAAGCCTATTCAGACCTCGGCATTCGCGCCGACGTCAGTGTGGCGTGGTCCGACAAACCGTTTCAGGAGGGCATTCCCTACCTGGCGGAGCGGTTGCCCGACCCACTTAAAGGCAGTGTCTCAGCCAAGGCTGCGGATCGGATGCTGGAGCATTGGCAGGAACTGGCGCGCAGCTGGAGCGGCCGGGTGCGCTTTGTATTCTCACCATCCGGCCCGCAACGCTGCAGCGCCGATTTTCTGCAGAAAACCTGGGCACTGGCCGAGCAATACGACCGCCCGGTGCTGATCCATCTCCTGGAAACCCGCATTCAGGCGCTCACGGCGGCGAAGTTCTATGGCAAGCCAATGGCCGTGTACATGGACGACCTGGGGCTGTTGACATCTCGTAGCGTGCTCGCGCATGGCGTTTGGTTGTCAGCGGCTGAACTCGATTTGATCGCCGAGCGCGGCGCCAGCGTGGTGCACAATCCCGCCTGTAACCTGAAGTTGGGCAGCGGTGTGGCGCCGATCGCCGAAATGTTACGCCGTCAGGTGAATGTCGGTCTGGGCACCGACAACAATAACGGCAATGACCTGAACTCGATGTTTGACGCCATGCGCCTGGCAGCGCTTTCCAACGCACTGCTCGATCAGGACGAGGCCTGTCCGGTTGATGCACTGCAGGCGTTCAACATGGCCACGCTCGGCGGCGCCAACGCCATCGGGCGCGGTACGCAGACGGGGTCGATCGAGGTTGGAAAGCAAGCCGATTTCTGCTTGCTCGACCTCAAGACCAGCGCCTTTACGCCGCTCAATGATGCCTTGACGCAACTGGTCTTTTGCGAACAGGGCAACGCTGTGCGCGATGTGTACGTCGGCGGTCGCAAGCTGGTGGATCACGGCAGGATCACGCGTATCGATGAAGAGGCGTTGATGCTTGAACTGATGGACTGCATGCCCACTCTGCAAGGGCGGATTCAGGGCGGCCAAAGCGCCAGCGAAACGCTGCGTCCGTATCTGGAGGGCGCCTATAACGATTGCCTGACCGATCCGCAAATGGCGGGTATGCGCCATTCGATCAACCAATTCGACCGATCCAGACGCGGCGCCTGACCCATCTGGTCTGTTTCCACTCATTTACGAACAGCGAGAAAAACCATGAGCACAGTACAGAAAATTGTCCCAGGCGAAACCCGTATCGCCACCTGGCGTGCCATTTACAACGGTGCGCCGGCGCGGCTATGTGACAGCGCCCGGACCGGTATCGAGGCGGCGGCGAAGATGGTCGACACGTTGGTCGATAGCGGGCGCGCGGTGTATGGCCTGAACACTGGGTTCGGCAAACTGGCCAATGTGCGGATCAGCGATGCCGACCTTTGCCAGCTGCAAAAAAACCTGGTGATGTCGCATATGACGGGCTACGGCCCAGCGCTGGATGCCGATGTGGTACGTCTGGTCATGGCCTTGAAAGTTGCCAGCCTCGGACGCGGTGCCTCGGGGGCGCAATACGGCACCGTGGCACTGTTGGAAGAAATGCGCGAGCGCGGTGTCATCCCGTTTATCCCCGCCCAGGGTTCGGTGGGCGCCAGTGGCGATCTGGCGCCGTTGGCGCACATGACCGCCGTGATGATCGGCATGGGCCAGGCGTGGTACGAGGGCGAGTTGCTCGACGGTTCTGAAGCCCTGGCACGCGCTGGCCTCACGCCGATCGTGCTGGCCCCGAAGGAAGGCCTGGCCTTGATGAATGGCACTCAGGTATCGACGGCCCTCGCGCTGGCCGGCCTGTTTGCCCTGGAAAACGCCTTCATGGCGGCCATTGCAATCGGTAGCATGACCACCGAGGCGCTGGCGGGTATTGCCAGTCCGTTCGACCCGCGTATCCAGGCACTGCGTGGTCATCCGGGACAGATCGCCGTAGGCGCTGCGTTCAAGCGGCTGTTGGATGACAGCCCGATGCGTGCCATTTCCCAAGCGTCCGGCAAGGTTCAGGACCCCTACAGCATTCGCTGCCAACCCCAAGTGCTGGGGGCGTGCCTGGACCTGATTCGCAACGCCAGTGTCACGTTGGAGATCGAGAGCAACGCTGCCTCTGACAACCCGCTGATTTTCGTGGAAACCGGTGAAGTCATCTCCGGCGGTAATTTCCATGCTGAGCCGGTCGCCTTTGCGGCTGACATGTTGGCGATCGCCATTACCGAGATCGGCAACCTGTCCGAACGTCGTTGCAACCTGCTGCTGGACCCAGGCTTCTCCGGGCTGCCGCCAATGTTGACGGTCGATGCCGGCTTGCACTCGGGCTACATGACGGCGCACATCTCGGCTGCGGCCATGGCATCGGAAAACAAACAGCGCGCCACCCCGGCCTCCATCGACACCATCCCTACGGCGGGTAACCAGGAGGACCATGTCTCGATGGCCACCCATGGCGCACGCCGTTTGCTGGAAATGACGTGCACGTTACGCGGGATTCTCTCTATCGAGGCGCTGTGTGCGGCCCAGGGTCTGGACCTGCGCGGCGGTAAGTTGTACAGCGCACGCCTGGCGCCAGCGGTCGAGTGCATTCGTGCCAGCGTGCCGGCGATGAATGTGGACCGACCGATCGCGCCGGACATGGCCAGCGTGGCCGAGTTGATCCGCAGTCGTGAGCTGGTCAACGCCTGCCCGGACCTGCTCAGCCTGTTCTAAGTGCTCCACCCAGCGCCGGCTGGTGCTACCACCGGCGTTGGACAATAACAATGACATCGCTAATCCCTGAAATCTGCCAACTACCACATAGAGAATAATCATGAACAAGAATCTCGTTGTAGCTTGCGTAGTATTGCTTCTGAGTTCCACTTGGGCAAAGGCTGCGGATGTACTGCGCATGGGCGTCGACCCGACGTATCCACCACTGGAGTACCGCGACCCGCAGGGCAAAATGATCGGCTTTGATATCGACCTGGGCGACGAAATCTGCAAGCGCATGGCGGTCAAGTGTGAGTATGTTCAAAGCAGCTTTGACGGACTGATCCCGGGTTTGCTCGCACGCAAGTTCGACGGGGTACTGTCGAGCTTGTCCATTACCGAGCAACGCCTGAAGCAGATCGACTTCAGCAGCAAACTCTCTAACCCGTCTACACGATTGGTGGCGCGCGATGGCTCTGGTATCACGCCGACAGCGGCGGGGCTCAAGGGCAAGACCGTGGGGTATCAGCAAGGCACGATTCAAGAGTCTTATGCCCGTACCTACTGGAAAGTGCCAGGCATCAAATTGCAGGCCTATGCGAGTCAAGACCAGGTGTACGCCGACCTGCTGAATGGGCGTATCGACGCCTCCTTGCAGGATGAAGTGCAGGCAACCTATGCCTTTTTGCGCACCGACCAGGGTAAAGGCTACGCGTTTGCCGGCCCGATCATTGTCGACGACAAAGTATTGGGCAGCGGCACTGCGATAGGCGTTCGCAAAGAAGATCAGGCACTCAAGCAGCGCATCGACGATGCCATCGCCGCAATGCTGGCTGACGGCACGTATCAGAAGATCGCCGCCAAGTACTTCGACTTCGACATCTACGGCGGCTGACGGCGAGTTTTGTCCCGGTCATGACCGCGTGTCGCTGTCATGACCGGTACCGCGCGGCTTCTGTACGTCCACCTATTGCGAGTGATGCGCCATGCAATGGCTTGAATATTTACCCTTGATTGCCAAAGGTGCCTTGAGTACGGTCGAACTGGCGTTGGTGGCGCTGTTGCTGGCCTTGTTTCTGGGGCTGATCACCGCGTTGGCCAAGCTGTCGGGAACGCTCTGGCTGACGCTGCCTGCGCAGTGCTACACCACATTGATCCGAGGCATTCCGGACCTGGCATTGATGCTGCTGATCTTCTACACCATCCAGATCGGCGTGAATCAGCTCACCGATAAGCTCTCGCTCGGTCGATTTGAAATTGACCCCTTCGTGGCGGGCGTCATGACGTTGGGTTTTATCTACGGGGCCTACTTCGCCGAAACGTTTCGCGGCGCGTTTCTGGCTATCGATCCGGGGCAAGCGGAAGCCGCCAGAGCCTATGGTCTCTCAGCCCGCAAAACGTTCCAGAAGGTCGTGCTGCCGCAGTTGATCCGATTTGCCTTGCCTGGCATCAGTAACAACTGGCAGGTACTCGTCAAGGCCACTGCGCTGGTGTCGATCATCGGGCTCAGCGATCTGGTCATGGCGGCGCAAGAGGCCGGTCGTAGCACACACAACACCCTGATGTTCATGGTACTGGCCGGCGCGGTTTATTTTTGTCTGTCGGGGTTTTCCAGCCTGCTGTTGTATTGGCTCAAGCACCGTTCGGCAGCTTGGGTACGCGAGGCAGAGCTATGATCGATCTCTTGCAGACCTATTGGCAGAGCTTTCTTTGGACCGATGGGCAGCAGTGGAGCGGGGTAGTCGTCACGCTGTTGCTGTTGATCGTCGCGACGCTGGGCGGCTTTGTGTTGTCGATTCCACTGGCACTGGGGCGCGTATCTTCTTCGCGCTCACTGAGCGCCGTGATCTGGCTGTACACCTACACATTCCGCACGACGCCGCTCTACGTGCAGTTGCTGATTATATACAGCGGTTTGTACAGCCTCTCGTTCATCCAAAACACGGCGTTGCTCAATAGTTTTTTCCGCGATGCTTATTGCTGCACCCTGTTTGCTTTCGTACTCAACGAGTGCGCCTATATGACCGAGATCCTGGTCGGTTCGATTCGTGCCAGCAATCGCGGAGAAGTGGAGGCGGGCAGGGCGTTTGGCTTGAGTGCTACGGTACTCAATCTCAAAGTGATACTGCCCAGCGCACTGCGTCGAGCGCTGCCCGCCTACAGTAACGAAGTAATCTTCATGCTCCACGGCACCACGCTTGCGTTCACCGCCACCGTGCCGGACATCCTCAAAGTGGCTCGCGACGTCAACGCTGAAACCTATGCGACGTTCAGCACCTACGGTCTGGCGTCCTTGCTCTATCTGATGATTTCCTTCTGCATCATCGCCAGCTTCAATCGTGCCGAAAAACGTTGGCTAAGGCACCTGAAGCCACGCGTAGCGAAAAACACCCTTGAGCACCCCGTTCCTACGATAAAAGAAGGCCGCCTGGTATGAATGCCCTTACCGTTGAAAACATCCACAAATCCTATGGCAATCATAAAGTCCTGCACGGGGTTTCCTTGAGCGCCAAGCGCGGCGAAGTGATCAGCATCATCGGCTCCAGCGGCTCGGGTAAAAGTACCTTTTTGCGTTGTATCAATTTTCTCGAACAGCCGGACTGCGGCCGTGTCAGCCTGGACAATCTGACGATCGATCTGGGTGCAGGCAAGCCCTTGCGCCCGGAGCGCCGTGCACTGCAGGCGCTGCGTACACGGCTGGCAATGGTGTTTCAGCACTTTAACCTCTGGGCGCATATGACGGTGCTGGAAAATGTCAGCATGGCGCCCGTGCACGCGCTCAACGTCAGCAAGGAAGAGGCACGAGTCCGCGCGATCGGGTATCTGGAGAAAGTCGGACTGGGTGCGCGTTTCCACGACAGTTACCCGGCCCATCTTTCCGGCGGGCAACAGCAACGTGTTGCGATCGCGCGCGCGCTGGCCGTAGAGCCGGAGGTCATGTTGTTCGACGAGCCGACCTCTGCCCTCGACCCCGAACTGGTGGGCGAAGTGCTGAAAATCATGCAGGAGCTGGCGCAGGAGGGCCGCACGATGATTGTCGTCACCCACGAAATGGGCTTTGCCCGACACGCCTCCACCCAGGTGGTGTTTTTGCATGGCGGCAAGATTGAAGAACAGGGCAAGCCCGAGCAGGTGTTCGATAACCCGCAAAGCGACCGGCTGCGCCAGTTTCTGGCGTTGGACCTCAAGTGATCGCTGATCCAGCGACCGGAGTGGCGCCATGAGCAACACACACTGGATCAACGTACCTGAAGCGATTTACGCCCTGAGGCGTGATATTCATCGGCACCCGGAGTTGGCCTTCGAGGAGCACAGGACTGCCGACCTCATCGCCCGTGCACTTGAGTCGTGGGGGCTGACTGTGCACCGCGGGCTTGCGGGTACGGGCGTGGTGGGTATTTTGCGCTGCGGCACGAGCCCCAAGACTATCGGTTTGCGCGCGGACATGGACGCGCTGCCGGTACAGGAACTCAACCGATTCGAGCATGCTTCCGCCCACCCCGGAAAAATGCACGCCTGCGGCCATGATGGGCATTGCGCAATGTTGTTGGCGGCGGCATACGAACTTGCACGCACCCGCCAACTGGACGGCACGCTGTATTTCATTTTTCAGCCTGCCGAGGAAAGTGACGCCGGGGCCCGGCGCATGATCGAAGACGGCCTTTTCGAACTGTTCCCCATGCAGGCGGTATTCGGAATGCATAATTGGCCCGGGCTGGCGGCCGGACAGTTTGCGGTGCATGCGGGCGCGATGATGGCGTCTGACACTGAGTTTCGTATGAAGCTGATCGGCAAAGGCGGTCACGCTGCGTTGCCACATCAGTGCATTGACCCTTTGCAGCCGTTAATGCACATTGCGCAGGCTTTGCAGAGCATCATTACGCGCAATCTGGATACCCAGGATCCTGCGGTTATTTCAGTGACGCACCTGCAGGCGGGAAGCCAGGAAAGCCTTACCGTGGTTCCCGATGAAGCCTGGCTGGGCGGTACGTTCAGAGCTTTTTCCCGCGAGGCCATGCACTTGATCGAGAGGCGCATGCGGGAGATCGCCGACAGTGTCGGGCAGGCGTTCGGCTGCCGTGTGGAAACCGTGTTGAACTCGGATTATCCGCCCCTGATCAATCACCCCGGTGAGACACAGGTGTGCATCGAGGTATTACGCAAGCTGGTCGGAGAAGGGCATGTCATTACCGACGGCAAGCCGACGATGGCTGCCGAAGACTTCGCCCACATGCTCGAACATACGCCCGGTTGTTATGTGTTCATCGGCAACGGCGAGGGCGCGCATCGCGGTATCGGCCACGGCCCGGGGCCGTGTGTTCTGCACAATGCGAGCTTTGATTTCAACGACACTATTTTACCGGTCGGCGCGACGTATTGGGTTCGCCTGGCTGAAACCTGGTTGCCGGTGGGTCCCTGAAAACCTTGGCGGCGATCAAGCTGCAGCGTCGCCCAAATCAGCACTAAACCTTATCTATCTGGAGATTTTATGAAACTGGTCAAAAGCATTCGCCTGAAAGTCCTGCCCGAGCTTTACTCGATTTCCCGGCTGGACAGCAAAGATCCGATCCCCGCCTGGGCCGACGGTGACGGGTTCGTCAACATCGCGCGCTCCGCCGATGAACTGTCCATCGTCTGCCATCAGAGCCGCGTGCCCGAGGGCGTCAAAATCGACCGTGACTGGAATTGCATGCAGTTTGTCGGCCCCTTCGCGTTTGATGAGACCGGTATTGTGCTGTCAGTCGTGCGTCCTCTCACCGAAGCCGGTTTCGGTGTATTTGTCGTGTCGACGTTTGATGGCGACTTCCTGCTGCTCAAAGCCGACCGATTCGCGCAGGGGCTTGCCGTGCTCAACGAGGCGGGTCATCAAATTCTCGGCTAAACAGGCCGACCGGGCTGGCGAAAGGCTTGATAACGATACGGCCATTCAGCCGGCGGGCGCGTAGCGCTCCAGTTATTGGAGCAGCATGAGCAGATGCTGGATCATCAATAACTCTGGATGTTAGTCGGCTTACAACCCAGCCGGAATATAGTCGATGCGCTGATCTTGGCCGCCGCTGAAAAGGTCTTTAGGGATCGGAGTGTTCATCTGCTCAATTAGCGTCGATGACCCCGAACCGCCGTGGGTGCAAAGCCGAATCGGTCACGGAAGCGCACAGCAAATTGCGAGGGCGTCTGATAGCCCACGCACAGTGCTATTTGCATGACCGTCTGGGCGGAAGATTGCAGCAGCTGCAGGGCGAAGGTCATGCGTGCATCGATCAATAAGCTGCTGAACGTCGTGCCTTCTTCTGCCAGCCTGCGCCGCAGCGTGGCCTCGCTGAGTGCAAACGCTGACGCAACAGCGTGAGCGCTCCAGTCGTTAGCCAGGTCGCTGGCGATGAGCCGTCTTACTTTAATCGCCATTGTTGGCAGCCGTGACTGTTCGAGTCGTCCGCCATTCACGCCAATCCACGCCAACAGTTCGTGTAGTCGGTGCCGGGCGATAAGGCTCGGCAGTGTGCTGTCTTCTATTGCCTCAATCGCACGTTGAAACGCTGCGGAAAAATGCACCGTATCGCGGGTAATGGGCTGGGCGTATTGAATGACCGCCAAATGCGCATCGGCTTCGGCGGTGGCTTCGATCAACGTCTCGTCCCACACCAGCCAGTGGGCTCGGTAGCTGCCGTCCTGCGCCAACCTGTTGGTGATATCCAGGGATTGGCCACCCGCCACCGCAATCGCTTCTCCTGGCTGGATGACGTACTCGCCACCCGCCCACCGCACGCTTTTAGAACCCCGCTCCACGTAGATCAAGAGGGGGTTCTCAATATACAAACGCTTGAACTCCAGGTTTTCCTGCTGAAGTACGATGCCTGCCGTACCGACGCCAGGCCGATGAGTGATGCGCAGCGCGTCGTAAGCGTTTGTCGGTGACATCAGCGGCCGCCTTGTGCCGTGAGCGTGGCTTTGCCAAGCGAACTGCCGGGCAGCATGAAACCCAGCATTGCGGGTGTGACGGCCGGCGGCAATGTCACCTTATCGACGTTCATAGCGTATACGGTGACCACGTAATTGTGCGTCTGCCCTGCTGGAGGGCAGGCGCCGAGATAGCCTGGCATACCACTGTCACCGCGAATCTGCAGTGTACCTGCGGGCAATTTGCCGCCTGCGCTACCCGCGCCTTCCTTCAACTCACTGACCGTTGCAGGTACGTTCGCCAACACCCAGTGCCACCAGCCGGACCCGGTTGGCGCGTCGGGATCGTACATCGTCACGACAAAGCTTTTGGTACCTTGCGGGGCACCGCTCCAGGACAATTGCGGGGAGAGATTCTTGCCGCTGCAGCCGAATACGTTGGCGAATTGGCGTTGTTGAAAATGCCCATCCAGGATGCTGGTGCTTTGTACTGCGAACGTTTGAGCGTGTGCGCCAGTTGCGATCAGCGACAGCGCTAGAACGCCTGCGGCTAACAATGATTTATGCATACCGATTTCCTCTTGGGTTGGAGAGGAGAGTGTGGGGCGCAAGCGGCACTAAGACTGTTTGCTATCGCTCGATTTTCATCGCCATCCAGTCAATTTGACTGAGTCGAACGCCCCGTCATTTCGGGAGTGACGCGCAGGCCTTCAATCAGTAGGGCAGAGGTGGTCTGGATGTGTTGCTTCAGCAGTTCGCTGGCCTTGGAGGCATCTTTGGCCAGAGCCGCCTCGAATAGCGCTTGGTGTTCATGACCGATATCCCTTTGTTCGGCAGCGATGGCGATTGACATTGCGCGGTAGCGCGCCGTCTGCTCGAACAACATCGAGCGAATTCGCAAGAGCCAGGTGTTCGGGCAAGCACCAACCAGGGCCTCATGAAACGCCACATGCGCTGACGTCCAAGCATCAGCGTGATCGCCATCGTGGGGCTCTTCAAGCCGTGAAAGGCGGTGATGAGCCGAGACCAATGTCGCCTCCCAGGCAAGATTGCTGTGTTCCAGAGAATGGCGCAGGCAGCTCGTTTCTATCTCAATGCGGGCCAATGTGAGGTCATTCAGATCGGCCAGCGAAATGGCACAAATGCGAAAGCCTTTTTGTGGCTCTGCCAACACCAAGTCTTCGGCGACCAGTCGTGACAAAGCTTCCCTCACTGCTCCGGCGCTAGCCTGGTAGCGCTCGGCCAAAGCCTTCAGGTTGACTCGGTCTCCGGGGCGCAAAACGCAGGATAAGACATCTTTGCGCAGACGCTCATAGGTGGCCTGGGTGAGGCTTTGAGCGGAGCGTTCAAGCATGGAAGAATTCCTTTAATGAAAATATATTATGTTGCAGGAAATATATTTTATGCCATAGGATAAATTTGTTCAAACGGGCCTGCCTGATCTCTGTCGCGCCGGCTTCCTTAGCCTGAATATCGCCCGCGATTTCGTGGCTTTACCTGAGTTAATAGACAACATTCGAGGTAGGTATGAAGCTGTGTCGTTTTGGGCCGCAGGGGCAGGAGCGCCCTGGTGTGATAGATGCAGCAGGCCGCGTGCGCGATCTTTCTGCACATGTCACCGACATCAATGCGACGGTGCTTGCGCCGTCGGCGCTGGCTGAATTGTCGAAGCTTGATGTCGCACAGTTACCGCTGGTCGAGGAGGGGATTCGTTATGGCGTCCCTGTCGCCCAGGTGCGCAAATTCATCGCAATCGGCCTTAATTATCGCGATCATGCCGAAGAGGCTGGCATGTCGATTCCTGTCGAGCCGATCATCTTTCATAAGGCGATCAGCTGCCTGAACGGCCCTGATGATGACATCCTGCAACCGCGTGACGCTTCCCGAATGGACTGGGAGCTGGAACTGGGCGTGGTGATTGGCAGTGAAGCCAAGTACGTGTCCGAAGCCGAGGCGCTGAACTACGTTGCAGGCTATTGCGTGGTGAACGATGTGTCGGAACGGGCATTTCAGATGCAAAGCTCACAATGGGACAAGGGCAAAGGCTGTGACACGTTCGGCCCGGTCGGGCCTTGGCTGGTGACGCGGGATGAGGTACCTGACCCGCAAAATCTGGACATGTGGCTGGAGGTCAATGGTGAGCGACGCCAGACCGGGAACTCGAAAACCATGATTTTTTCCGTTGCGCAAATCGTGGCGTATTGCAGCCGTTACATGACATTGCAGCCGGGCGATGTGATCTGTACGGGTACGCCACCGGGTGTGGGGATGGGCATGAAGCCGCTGCCGCAATGGCTGTCACCGGGTGATGAAATACACCTGTGGATTGACGGCCTCGGCGAACAACGGCAAAAGGTCGTGTCGGCTGTTTGAACCCGATATTCACGTACGTGGCGTGCACGTCGATGGGACTATCGGCGTGCGGATGCTTAGAGCGTGAACTGCTTGGTTAAATGATTCAGATCGGTAGCCAGCTTCGTCAGCTCAGCGGTGGCAATCGCCGTCTGACTTGATCCTTCCGATGCTTCGCTGGACAAATCCCGAATACTGACGAGGTTGCGATCCACTTCGCGCGCGACTTGGGCCTGTTCCTCTGCCGCGGTGGCAATCATCAGGTTTCGCTCGTTGATTTGACTCAACGAGTCGGTGATCTCGCCGAGCACCTTACCTGCTCTATTGGCCATTTCGAGTGTCTGCCTGGCTTGGAGGCTTGTTTGACTCATCGATGTCACCGCGTTGCCTGTGCCTGCCTGGATTGAATCGACCATGTGCTCAATTTCCTGTGTGGATTTTTGAGTGCGATGGGCCAAGGCTCTGACTTCATCAGCGACGACCGCAAAGCCACGACCGGCTTCGCCGGCACGCGCAGCTTCAATGGCCGCATTCAAGGCCAATAAATTGGTCTGCTCTGCAATCCCTCGGATGACATCCAGCACCTTGCTTATATCGGTTGCCATGGTTGCCAAGGCTTGCACTTCACCTGAGGTGCTTTGGACGTTGGAGACCATGAGGTTGATGGCCGCGACCGTTTCGTTAACCTGGTTACGACCTGCGATAGCGGCTGAGCTCGATTGTGAGGTCAGCTCGGAGGTGGACGCGGCATTGCCTGCTACTTCTTCCACGGCTGCGCTCATTTCAGTGACTGCGGTGGCGGCCATTTCAATTTCATGATTTTGACGTTGAATGGTCCGCGAAGCCCCCTCCGTCACGGCATGCATTTCTTCGGAGGTCGCGGCTAACTGGGTGGAGGAATCCCCTATCAGTGCCAGGGCATCACGTAAGTTTGACTGCATCGCGGCGATTGCTTTTACCAGTTGTGCCGCCTCGTCAGAACCTATCGCATTGAAGACTTGGCTCAGATCATTCGCAGCAATACGGCGGGCAATCACCAAAGATTCATTAATAGGCACCGTCAGACTTCGGGTGTAAAGCCAAGCCAAGAGTAACGAAGCGGCCACCGAAACAACCAAGAAAACGCCTACCATTATTTGGGTTTGCTGATAAATATCATCAGCATCCCGGCCCGCTTTTTTGGCTTTGTTTTCGTTAACGCTGATGAGATTGTTCAGTGATGCTTCGACACGATCGGCGGCATCTTTCATCAGCCCATTTGAGATAGACACGGCTGTTTCCAACTGCTGCGCGGCCACGGCGGCGAGATACTGATCCTGTGCTTTTGAATAGTCACTTTTGGTTTCACGCAGGCGTTCAAACGCTTCGCGACCTTGAGGCGTGACAATCAGTGCTGTTAAAGACTGCAAGTATTGATCGATGACTTGCTGCGATTGTTGGATGTCGCTGAGCGCCTTGGTCTTGCGCTCCTGAGGCTCGATCGGATTGCGCACCCGAGCATTGTTGCCTCTGATGGCTATGAATTCCCGGTCTAGTTGGCCCAGCAGTTTTACGCTGGGCAAGACGTTGGTTTCAACGTACTTTTCGGCGGTCTTCAATAACTCGGCTTGCCTTAAGGCGAGTAATCCCATCGCGATGATTATCAGGCAGAAGAATCCGAAACACAGAGCTGAGCGGGGCGCGAGGTTCAGTTTTCGCAGGAGCATACGATGTCCTTAAGTTGAGAGTGTCCATCCGTGAAGTTAGTATCGACGATAGATAGGAATACTTGAGCTTTGGGGGGGGTTAAAAAGTCTACCGTTCAGTTGGTTGATGATATCGATAGGAGGGTAGGGCATAGGGTGATGTTTAAAACGAAAGTTCGGGAGCGAAAGGTCGTGTCTAATCTTTAAAACACAGAATAAACGCGCCTGACAGAGTAGGCGCGTTTTGACTGGTCGTCAGCTTCAAATCGCCGTGGTGAGATAGCCCCCATCAACGGGCAGAATCACGCCATTTACAAACGACGCCGCATCCGATGCTAAAAACGCAATCACCTTGGCGACCTCTTCGGCACTACCAAATCGCTTCATAGGGGTGCGTGACAGTAGACGGTCAATCCTCGGTTGATCATCGATTTTCGCCAGCAATGGTGTGATGATCCAGCCCGGTGCTACCGCGTTGACGCGAATGTGATCCGGAGCGTACGCCTCGGCCAGCGATTTGGTGATCTGTACGACAGCTCCTTTGGCGGCTGAGTAGGCCACGAGTTTGCCGCCGCCGAAATAAGAGAACATCGATGCAATGTTGATTATCGAACCACCTTGCCTGGCGAGCAACGGATGCGCCAGGTTGATAAGACGGTAGACAGCGTTGAGTTGCACCGACAACACCTGGTTGAAGGCGTCCCACTCCATCTCCTTTTCGCCCAGTGTGCCACCCGCAGCCGGTACCAGAATATCCAGGCGGTCCAGGCTTTGGATCACGCCTTTGAGCGCATCATCGTCGGTGACGTTAACTTCGCGAAGATCGAGCTCAACCCCGTCGGCGACGATTGTCGCGTCGGCGCCCAAGCCGATAGCGACGACCCTGGCGCCATGCCGCGCCAGATACTCGGCGGTCGCTTGGCCAATCCCGGACGTCCCGCCGCTGACGAGCGCGACCTTGCCTTCAAACAGAGTGCTGCTGAACATAGTCATCGTTACCTCATGGAGTCAGTTAAACGTTTTATTCAAGGCACCGGCTTACAGACCCAGTACCGAACCCACATCCAGCACCACCAGCAGGCCAACCACGAAACCGTTGTTGCTCAATTGCGTCGCGCCCGGGTTGTAGAAGTTGTCCGGGTTGATGATGTACTGGATGCTCGGTTCGATCGCCAGGTTGCGGGTCAAGGCAAAATGGCCGTTGGCTTCCACGGCGTAGACATTGCGCTCACCCAATTCAGGATCGCCACCGGCCGCCGTGCGCAGGCGTTGTTGGAACTGCAACTGATGGTCGTTGACTTGCAGGTAGCTGGCTTTGAGATTGAGCTTGTCCTGCGCCCGATCAAAGGGGGCAAGGTAGGTCAGCCCGGCTTCGGCGAAATGGCTGAAGGGTTGTTTATCGTCAGCCGCCGCCGACAGCGAGCCGAATACCTGAACGCCTTGCTGCCCGCCGCGCCATAGCGTCTGGCGGAACTTGAAGAAGCCGCCGGCCGTGCCGTGGTCGCTGGCACCCGTCAATGGGTCGACCTGATTGGACGAGTTGAAGTACGCATTCAGTTCGTACTGGGTGGTGTCATCGCCCGGCTTGCTGCCAATGCCCAGCAGAAAGCTGGTGCCACTCGCGTCGTCAGTGCTGAAGTCCAGGCCTTTGCGCTTTTTCAGGTAATCCACCGGGTTGGATTCGAACGCACCCGCGTGCACGTAAAAACGCGGGTTCACTTGATACTTCAGGTAGCCACCCCAGGCGCCGAAGGGCGGCGGCAACATGCCACTTGAAGCGTCCAGGATCGGGTCGGTGCAGGTGACGCCCGTTTCGCAGTTATAGATGTAGAAGTACCGTCGGCCATTGGTCCGTCCGACGTGCAGGTCGAGCTGACCGTCGAGCCATTTTTGCTCGTAGGTCAACACGCTTAACTGATTGCTGGCGATGTCATTGTGCAAGGGCGCACCGCCAAAATAGCTGCCGACGGCACCTTGCCATTTGTTCCCGGTCGGTTGGCCGGTACCGTTATCGAGGATAAAGACGGTTTGTTCGAAATGCAGGGCTGCGCCGTCCAGGCCACTGAGCGTGGCGAGGTTAACGTCTGCGCCGATGTACAGGTCACCGCTGTTGCCGAAGCTGTAGGGGCGCGGGCCGGTGTCGAGGTTTTTCATCGACAGGCTCGTGAATTGCACATGGGGCTGGATGCCATAGTCGGCCAAATGCTCGCCCAGGCCGGCCAGTGGACCTTCTCGGTCCAGTGCCCAGGCTTGGGGATAGGTAAACACCAGGAACAAAAACGCGCACAAACGAAGAGTAGGGGGCATGGTCGGGGACTCATTTTATTGTTGTTGTGATGAGCAAATGGAGCAGCGTGGCGGTCTTGGATCACGCACGCTGTGTGCAGGCTTGCATTGATCGGCGTTGCAGCACGGAAGGCGCGGTTTCTTTGAGCAGCAGGGACAGCCCTGCTGCCAGCAAGGCGCCGCCGCAGGAGATCCACATCACAATCGACAACCCGAACTGATCGGCGGCGAACCCGGCGACGGTCGGCGCCACGAACCCTCCCACCAGTTCGCCAATGCCCATGATCATGCCCAGTGCCGTAGCCATGACCTCGCGCGGGACGGTTTCGGCCGGAATGGTGGACATGAACAGCGTGAAGCAGCCAAGCCCAGTGAAGGTGAGCACCATCAGCACGCCGAGTATCATCGGCGATGGGGCAAATAGCAGGGCTATCGGGCAGCAGGCAGCAACCAGTGAGAACAGCACCAGCGTCGGACGGCGGCCGAGACGGTCGGAGATGCTGGGCACCACAAACCCCCACACAACCCATGCCGCACCCAGGCAACTCATGATCGTGCCCATGCTCGGCGCGCTGTAACCGCGGACGCTGACCAGAAACGTCGGGGTAAAGGAGATCAGGATCACGAACCAGGTTAAAAACACGCAACTGATCAAGGTGCACAGCACGATGTTGCGGCTTTTAAGCAGTGCCAGCCGATGCCCGGTGAGTTTGACGTTACTCATCGCAGCCTGACGAGGTTCATCCTGACGCACGTAACGCCAGATGAACCATGCAATCAGCAATCCTGGCAGCAGCGACACAATGAACGCATGTCGCCAGCCATAAGCCTCGGCCAGGGCAATCAACACCGGAGGGCCGATCACTGCGCCCAACAGACCCGCTGCCGAGCCTTGCAGCAAGCCCATGTTCAGGCCCCGTCGGTGCGGCGATGATGCTTCGACCATCATCGACTGGGACAACGGCAGTATGGGGCCCTCGGCCAACCCCATGATGGCGCGAAACAGCAACAGGCTGAGGAAGCCCGAGACCAATCCTGAGAGGGCCGAGCACAGGGAAAAGAGGATGACCGCCGCAATCAGCAGCGGCTTGCGCACCCCCCGACGATCTGACCACGCGCCGACCAGCGTGCCGGAAATCGCCCAGGCCAAGGCCAGCACCGAAGACAACATGCCAAGGTGGCTGTTGCTCAGTTGCAGGTCTTTAGCCATGTACGGAAACAGGAAGGACAGGGCCAAACGGTCGAAAAACACAAAACCAAACGTCAGGAACAACACGCAGAGCAGTACATTTTCATAACTGGCTTTATTATTTTTGTGAGCCATGACGGTTCTCCGCAGCACGGGATTTAACGGAATAGACGGTCCACTGCATCAGCGCCCAATCCGACCTTTTCGTAGTGTTCACGGCACAAGGCGATGTAGGAGTGCACGTCGAAGTAGCCGGTGGACTCGCCTTGCTCGTCGAGCCAGATCAGCGGCCCCTTGACGATGAAGAAAACGCGCATGGGTTCTTCGTGCTCATAGGCCACCAAGGTGTGACCCTCGCCGGGCGTCTCATAAACAAAGTCGCCAGCCGTGGCGGTCCACTCATGTTCCAGGTAGCCCCACTTGCCTGAAAGCGTATAGGCGAACACTTCGTGCGGGTGGTAGTGGCGATTGACCAGGCCTGCGCGGCTGGACATCAAGATGTCGCACCAGCGGTTTTCGCTCGGGGAGATCCACAAGGGGCGTGAAGATACGGTCTCGGTGAAGGGCACGTAGAGCCGCAAATCATCACTGGCGGCATTTGGCAGGTAAACCTCAGGCTTGGCGTCGGGCTTGAAGCAGTTCGCGATCGGCTGCAGGTCTTTCCAAAATTCGTTGCGGGCTAATTCGGGCATGTTGGGCCTCTGATTGTTGGAATACAGAGGGCACTCTAGGGTGAAAGGAACTCTACGGTTTGATCGAAACTGACGTCATTGTTGTCTGAATCGGACGGATATTTTCAGTTCATCGGTTACCGGGGTTTTGTATCGGCTACGGATTGACAGCATGTCTGGGTCGGCGGTTAATGGGGCGCTGCAGGCCCCGGAATCCGTCTGGTGAGGGACCGAGCAGTCAATAAAAATGAGAATAACAAAAATGATCCGATCCGCCGCCTTGCTTGATACCCAACGTGCCAGTACCGATGACCTTCCGCTGGATCAGCGCGTGGTATTCTGGGAGCAGTACAACGCATCGACACTGGTTGGTCTGAAGTGTTCGTCCTTCAGTGAAACCGGGTTCAGCGCCCGTGAAGACAACCTGAGCCTTGACCGGCTCCGGGTCGCCCATATTGTCGGTAACCAACACGTTATCGAGCGTGATGGCTCAATGATTCGCACCGTGCCCAAAGAGTCGGTGTTCGTATCGCTGGTCATGGGCAGTGCGTCGTTTTTCTTTCAGAACGGCAACTGCCATCTGCTGGAGCCGGGCGAGATGATGGTGTATCGCACCGACAAGCCCTACCTGTTCGGCTTCTCCGCTTCGATGCACAAGTTTATCTTCGATATCCCCCAGGACGTGTTTGCATCCCGCTGCCTGCGCCGCTTTGATCACGCCGTGAAGATCAGCGCCCACACCGGCACACAGCGTTTACTGTTAAGGACATTGAGTGAGCGCACCGGCGGTTTTTTCGAGCAGCCGCTCAGCCAAGGGGCAGACAGCTATCAAGAGGATGCCCTTGAACTGCTGGGGACTATCATTGCGGGTCAGATGGGCAATCGCCGGATCAACGCACTCAGTGCGTCCTACTTGTTGGTCGCCAAGCAATGCATCCTCGAGCAACTGTCCGATCCTGCATTGAGTTGTGAGCGGGTGGCTCTTCAAACCGGCGTCTCCACACGACACCTGGCCAGGCTATTTGCGCTGGAAGACACACAACCCCATCGTTTTATTCTGGAAAAGCGCTTACAGGGAGCGTTCCGTCTGCTGAGCCAGACGGACAGCCGCGGACTGGACATTGCTGAAGTCGCCTATCGCCAAGGGTTCACCAGCCAGGCGCATTTCGCCAGGGCGTTCAAGGCGCACTATGGACGCACGCCCAGCGACGTGCGCGCATCGTCGGTCGGCGTATAGCGTCTGCGCTTCGGCCGTCACTCTCGATTACGCGAAACGAGGCCGTGATCCAGTGCGTATTTCGCCAGGGCTGCCGGTTTGTCGATGTTGAGTTTGCGACGAATACTGAGCCGATGGGTTTCAACGGTGCGAACGCTGATATCCAGGTCGCGGGCCATCTCTTTGTTGTTCATGCCTTGAACCATCTTGTACAAAACCTCGCTCTCACGAGGTGTCAGTTCTTTGTCGGTGTCCTTGTCGGCGATGAGCTTTTGCGCGATGTCCGCACTGTAAAAGGTGCCGTCACTGGCGATGGCTTCAATGGCCGCGATGATTTCCCTGGACGGGGAGTTTTTCAGTACGTAACCACTGGCACCACTGCGAATGGATTCACTCACGTACTCGAAATTATCGTACATGCTGAGTATCAGGATCTTGAGAAAGGGCGAATGCTGTTTGAGCCGACGGGTCAGTTCAAGGCCGTTCATATCCTTCAAGCCAATATCCACCAGCAACAGATCCGGCTGGAACTGCTCGACCATGTGGAGCGCCTCGTGACCGTTCTCGGCCTCACCGATCACCTCGACGGTATCCACAATGGCCAGCAACGATTTAATGCCGTCGCGAACCAGCGAATGGTCGTCGACCAATCCAATACGTATGCGACCTGGCACCTTCATCGACGTGTTCTTCCTGTTGAGTGGGGGAAATCAAACGGCATCTTTGCCAGGTTTTTCCATCGGTAGCAGTATGTTCAACATGGTCTTGCCTGGCGTTGAGGTCAGTTGCAGATGTCCCTCCAAGTGTTCGGCGCGCTCGCGAATATTACGCAGGCCAATGCCGTTGTGGCGGCGTAGCACTTGGAGAACGTTGAACCCGACGCCGTCATCCACAATCGTCAACCTCAATCCCTTATCCGTCGCGAGTAGCGTGATAGAAACATGCTCTGCGTGAGCGTGGCGCTCAACATTCATCAAGCCTTCCTGCAGGATCCGAAACAACGAATCTGTCGTGCCGCTCGGCATTGGGTAATCGATGCCTTGGCACTGACAACTCACCTTCAGACCGCTGCGTTGTTCAAACTCACTGGCGAGCTGACCGATGGCGGCCGGCAGCCCCAAGGTATCGAGCAGTGACGAGCGCAGGTCATGGGAGATGCTGCGCACTTCGCCAATCGCGCTACCCAGCCGTTGCGTAGCCTCCCTAAGAATCACCAGCCCCTTGCTCGACTCCGGCCCCTCAAGCACATGCCCGGCCAGCTCAAACTGGAATTTGATCGAGACCAGAAGCTGACTGATCCCGTCGTGCAACTCGCGGGAAACGCGGGCACGCTCTTCTTCCTGCAGGCTGACGATACGCCTGTTCAGGCGTTGCAGCTTTTTGTCGGCCAGGCGGTGTTCACTGACGTTGAGTGTCATGCCGCTGGCGAATACCAGCAGCACCGCGACCAACGCTACGGCGGCGATGGCCAGCATGGTTTTGCGGATGCCCAGGGCCACTTCATCGCGAGCTTGCTGAGTGGCGCGCTCGACGTCCTCCAGATAAATGCCGGTGCCGAGCATCCAGCCCCAGCGGTCCAGCATGACCACATAGGCGAGCTTATCGGTGACCTGGCCGGAGGAGGGCTTGTTCCAGGCGTAACGCTGAAAACCTTCGCCGGATCGGGCGCTTTTGAACAGAGCCTGGATGACGGGCAGCCCGTGCGGATCTTTCATCTCCCACAGATACTGCCCCACTAACTCCGACTGACGCGCATGCATCAGGCTGCGGCCTTCGCGGTCGTAAACGAAGAAGTAGCCGTTGATACCAAAGCTCAGCTTGCGCAGCTCTTCGAGTACTTGGCGCTGCGCCTGCTCGTCGCCCTCGCCGTCGTTATACAGCGGTGCGATCAGACTTTGCGCCATGGCGACGTAGTTTTTCAGTTCTGCGCGTTTGCTGGCCAGGATGCTGTCTTCAATCAGGCGCGCTTGTTGGTCACCTAACTGGTTATTCAAGGAAATAACCAGTGCGCATATAACCGCGATGGCCAACACTAACGGCAGTATCCCGAGTGCGACGATTTTATGTTTGAGTTGCATCGCGACTCCCGTGCGTCTCAGTAGAACTACGTAGACGCCTGCGTAGTAGTGCGGATGTATTTGTTATCGGTGTGCGCGGATATTAGCCACCGCCGCATAGCGGACACAATTATAAAAATTATCGTCGCAGCTCAATGGCTGTGACAGGAGACACGCAATGAACCGTCTGGCTAAACATCTCGCCTGGTTTGCCGTGGCTGTCCTGGGTGCGTTTGCGCTGAGTGTCGTGGCCTTGCGCCGCGGCGAAGCGATCAACGCGCTGTGGATCGTCGTCGCGGCAGTCGCTATCTATCTGGTTGCTTATCGTTACTACAGCCTGTTTATCGCCAACAAGGTGATGCAACTCGATCCCGGTCGCGCCACCCCTGCCGTGGTGAACAACGATGGCCTGGACTTCGTGCCGACCAATAAGCACGTACTGTTCGGTCACCACTTTGCAGCAATTGCTGGTGCAGGCCCATTGGTGGGCCCGGTACTGGCGGCACAGATGGGTTATCTGCCCGGCACGCTGTGGCTGATCGCCGGTGTGGTGCTGGCCGGTGCGGTGCAGGACTTTATGGTGTTGTTCATGTCGACACGTCGCAATGGCCGTTCGCTAGGCGACATGGTACGTGAAGAAATGGGCCGTATTCCCGGCACCATCGCCCTGTTCGGCTGTTTCCTGATCATGATCATCATCCTCGCGGTGCTGGCGCTGATCGTGGTCAAAGCCCTGGCCGAGAGCCCTTGGGGCATCTTCACGGTAATGGCGACCATCCCAATTGCGATGTTCATGGGCATCTACATGCGCTATATCCGCCCGGGTCGCATCGGTGAAATCTCTGTCATCGGCGTGGCATTGCTGCTGGGTTCAATCTGGCTGGGCGGGCAGATTGCCGCTGATCCGGTCTGGGCCAAGGCCTTTACCTTCACCGGCATCCAAATTACCTGGATGCTGATAGGTTACGGCTTCGTTGCCGCAGTGCTGCCGGTGTGGTTGATCCTGGCGCCGCGTGACTACCTGTCGACGTTCCTGAAGATCGGCACCATTGTGGCGTTGGCAATCGGCATCTTGGTTACGATGCCTGATTTGAAAATGCCAGCGTTGACGCAGTTTACCGATGGTACTGGCCCAGTTTGGAAGGGCGGCCTGTTCCCGTTCCTGTTTATCACTATCGCGTGTGGTGCGGTCTCCGGTTTTCATGCGCTGATTGCCTCGGGCACCACGCCCAAGTTGCTTGCCAGCGAAGGTCACGCCCGTTACATCGGCTACGGCGCCATGTTGATGGAGTCGTTCGTGGCGATCATGGCGATGGTTGCGGCATCGGTCATCGAGCCTGGCGTTTATTTCGCCATGAACAGTCCGGCCGCCGTCGTGGGTGCTGATGCGGTAACCGTCGCGCAAACCATTAGCAGTTGGGGCTTTGCGATCACGCCGGAAGCATTGCAGGCGGTCGCCCATGACATCGGTGAAACCACGATTCTTGCCAGAGCCGGCGGCGCGCCGACGTTGGCTGTTGGCATCGCGCAGATCCTTCACCAACTGTTGCCGGGTGAAAACACCATGGCGTTCTGGTACCACTTTGCGATCCTGTTCGAAGCACTGTTCATCCTGACCGCCGTCGACGCGGGCACCCGTGCCGGTCGCTTTATGCTGCAAGACCTGCTGGGTTCCTTCGTGCCGGCGCTCAAACGTACCGAGTCCTGGACCGCTAACCTGATCGCAACGGCCGGTTGTGTGGCGATGTGGGGTTACCTGCTGTACCAAGGTGTGATCGACCCACTGGGTGGCATCAACACCTTGTGGCCGCTGTTCGGTATCTCCAACCAAATGCTGGCGGGTATCGCGCTGATGCTGGCGACGGTTGTGCTGATCAAAATGAAGCGCCAACGCTATATCTGGGTGACCATGCTGCCAGCGGTGTGGCTGCTGATCTGCACCACTACGGCGGGCTTCATCAAGTTGTTCGACGCCAACCCCGCGATCGGCTTCCTGGCCCTGGCCAGAAAATACAGCGATGCGGTTGCCAATGGGCAGGTACTGGCACCGGCTAAAAGCCTGGATCAGATGCAGCACGTGATCTACAACGCTTATACCAACGCGACGTTGACCGCGCTGTTCCTGGCGGTGGTGTTCAGTATCCTGTTCTTTGCACTCAAGGTAGGTATTGCTGCATGGGGCACGAAGGAACGCACCGACAGGGAAGCGCCTTATCAGCCAGTGCCGGATGCATGAGGGGAGCGCGCGATGTTCAATGACCTGAGCCGTCTGGGTAAATATCTGGGTCAGGCCGCACGACTGATGGTCGGCATGCCTGATTACGATACTTATGTGGAACACATGCAGACCAAACACCCGCACAAACCGCTGATGGATTACGAGACGTTCTTTCGGGAGCGCCAACAAGCCCGCTACGGCGGCGGTAACGGCCAGCCGCGCTGTTGCTGACAATAGGTAAACCCATAACGCCCGATGCTTGCATCGGGCGTTATGCATGAGGGCTGTGCACTGTCAACTCAGGGATGACTGATTTATGATGGCCGATTGATAAAATCTGGATGCTTCATCATGAGTACACGTTCCGATCTTCTGAGCAGCGCCGAAATCCTGTTGCGTACCAAGGGCTATGCAGCCTTCAGCTACGCCGACCTGGCTGAGGATATCGGCATTAAAAAGGCGAGTATCCATCACCATTTTCCCACCAAGGAAGGCCTTGCGATTGCCATCGTCGAGAGCTATCTGTTTCGCTTCAAAAAACAATTGGAGCAGGTAAATGACGAAAACACGGAAATTGTCGAGCGCCTGAACGCATTTGCCCAGATGTTCGCCCAGAGCAGTGAAAACGGATTGTTACCGTTGTGCGGCGCACTGGCTGCGGAGCTGTTGGCATTACCGGTCAGGCTCAAGGAAATGACCCGAGGCTTTTTCGAGATCCATCTTGAATGGCTTCAAGCCAATGTCGTGCTGGGCCAGGCGAGAGGGGAGATTAAGGCCGAGCTCAATGCAATGCACGTTGCTCGGCTCATCCTCAATACATTGGAAGGGGGCAGTTTTGTTTCCTGGGCAATGAGCGACGCTTATGAGCAGTCCACCGGGTTCGATTTGATTTTGAATGGGCTACGTGCAGACACCATGCGTCATTAAAAACTATTGCATTGCACGCCCGTCACCTCATAAACGCCTCGAATAATCGAGGCGTTTTTTTTGCATTTTTTGAGCGGTTTATGGGGTTTTTATAAAATAGCTTGATTAGCTACCTACTACTTGGTAGAGTTGCTTCTCTTTCGGGCCAAACGCCCGGTCCATCCAGAGAGGATTAAGCAGATGAGCAACAACCTGAACGGTATCGACGTCGCCGCACTCCAGCAGTTTGCACAAGGTGTAGCTGAGGATGCGACCAAGCGCCATGCAAGTTTCAACGTCAAGACTGAGTGGAAAGGCCAGACGCGTTCTGTCGCCAAAGTGAACCGCTACAGCCTGGCAGGTGAGACCCACTCGCGTAATTTTGAAATTGCCGCCGATGAGCCCAACGAATTGCTCGGCCAGAACTCTGCACCAAACCCGCAAGAACTGCTGATGGCTGCTCTCAACGCCTGCATGTCAGTCGGTTACGCCGCCAATGCCGCGATGATGGGCATCAAGATCCATAGCCTGGAAATCGAGACAGACGGCACCCTCGATCTGCGTGGCTTCCTGGGCATCGACGAGAGCGTCAACCCAGGCTACGACGAAGTGAGCGTGGTGGTGCGCCTGCACACCGACGCCTCCCGTGAGCGTGTTGAAGAGTTGCACAAAGTTGTGCTGAAAACCTCGGTCAACTACGCCAACTTCTCGCGAGCCATCCGTATGGTCCCTACTCTGGAAGTGCGTGAGGGCTGATTCGCCCACGGCAAATTGATTCAATCCTTGTGTGCACCAGCGGCCAACTGCCCTGGTGCCGACCCTAAATAGTTCTGGATAACCGGAGTCTGAAATGAACAACTTTTTTAAAGGCAAGAAGCTGTTGGTCGTTGGCGGCACCAGTGGCATGGGCTTGGAAACGGCCCGCATGGTGCTCAAGGCCGGCGGCAGCGTGGTACTCACCGGCAGCAAGCAAGACAAGGCCGATGCCGTCCGCAAAGAGCTGAGCCCGCTTGGCTCTGTGTCGGTGATCGTTGCTAACCTGATGACTGAAGCGGGCATGAACGCAGTTCGCTCGGAAATCAACGCCAACCACACCGATATCAGCCTGATGGTGAACTCAGCCGGGATCTTCATTCCTAAGGCTTTCACCGAGCACGATGAGGCCGAGTACGACATGTACCTGTCGATCAACCGTGCGACCTTTTTCATCACCCAGGCCGTGGTCAAGAACATGCTTGCGGCCAAGCGCGAAGGTGCCATCGTCAACGTCGGCTCCATCGGCGCACAGGCTGCACTGGCAAATTCGCCGGCTTCCGCTTACTCCATGGCCAAGGCGGGTCTGCATGCGATGACACGTAACCTGGCAATTGAATTGGCTCACTCGGGTATCCGCGTGAACGCCGTTTCGCCAGGCATCGTCCACACCTCGATCTACGAAGGGTTCATGGACAAGGACGCGATCCCGGAGGCGATGAAGTCGCTGAACGATTTCCACCCACTGGGCCGCGTCGGTGTTCCCGAAGATGTCGCTAACACGATCCTGTTCCTGCTCTCGGACAAAACGTCCTGGGTGACGGGTGCTATTTGGGACGTGGATGCCGGCATCATGGCCGTTCGTGCCTGACCATAGCGGCAAGCAAAGCGTGTGAAGCTCCCATTGCGGGAGTTTCACGCCTTTACCGATGAACGGTGAAGGCGGCTGAAGGCTGGCTACAGGAGTCTTAAATGTCCATCACGACCAAAGCTGCGCTACTCAATGCCGCAGAAACGCATATGCGTTCCAAAGGCTATTCAGCATTCAGCTACGCCGATCTTGCGATGCAAATTGGCATCAGAAAAGCCAGTATCCATCATCACTTCCCGACCAAGGAGTGCCTGGGCGCGGAGTTGATCAAGGACTATATCGCTCGCTTCAATGAGACTCTGGCATCAATCGAAGCCATACATGCCGATCCGCTGCAGCGCCTGCGTGCGTTCTCCCGGCTTTTCGTTATCAGCGCCAATGACGGGCTGTTACCGCTATGCGGTGCGCTGGCAGCAGAAATGGCGGCGTTGCCATTGTCGCTGCAAGGGCTGACTCGGGACTTCTTTGAATCCCAGCTTGACTGGCTGCAAAGCACGCTCAATGACGCGGCTCAGCAGCACAGCTGGTCGTTGAACAAGCCTGTGCAAGTGTACGCCTTCATGTTGCTGAGCACGTTGGAAGGCGCAAGCCTTATCAACTGGACATTGGGCCGATCAGCCGACCCGTTGGCTGGCTTCGACCATTTGCTTGACACGCTGGCCGGGTCTCAATTTCTTTGAATACAGGATAAATGATGCAAACCCCTTCGAAAAAATATGTAGTCGATATCTGGTCTGATTATGTGTGCCCCTGGTGCTGGATTGCCAAGCGTCGATTCGAGAAAGCGCTTGATCAGTTTGCCGAGAAAGACCAGGTACAGATCAACATCAGAGCGTATCGCCTGGCGGCAAACCACGCGCCAGAGCCGATGATTGCGGCGCTTAAACGCAAGCTTGGTAATCCCAGTTCGGTTGAGGCGATGATCAGCACGGTGAGTCAATATGGTCGGGCCGACGGCTTGGACTACCGCTTTGACACCATGCTGTTTGGCGATACCACGCAGGCCCACGTACTGGTCAAGGCCGTCACAGACGCCGATGTGAAAAAACACCTGGTGGAAGCGCTGTACGAGCAAAGCACCACTCACGGGCAATCACTGTTTGATCAAGGCAGCCTGGAAGCCATTGCTCGGGCAGCCGGTGTATCGGATGAGTCGTTCCGACTGGCGGAGTCATCCGTTGAGCTGCGTGTGGAGATGGAAGAGGACGAGCAAATCGCCGCGCAACTGGGTTCAGGCGTTCCGATGTTTGTCTTCAATAATGCGTTCTCGTTATCGGGGGCTCAGCCTGAGGCCGCGTTTCTCGAGGCGCTGAATAAAATGCAGACAAAGGCCGGAGTCAACGATGACGCGTTCATTGGCCAGGTCTGCGGGATCGATGGTTGCAAAATTTGATTGGCAATGGTCATGCGGCCCTTAAACCGACCGCCTGCCCATCGCCTTAAACACGAGGTCAAAATGAGCCGTATCGTTGAGTTGAGTGCCCCACAATTCGCCCGCTTTGTGGCCAAAGGCAGTAGCGTCGTGCTGTTTTCGGCGTCCTGGTGCAAGCCTTGCCAAGAAATGAAACCAGTCTTCCATGCCTTGGAAGAAAAACTTCATGCGTTGGCTGCGTTTGGCAAGATCGATGTGGCGGTGTCTCCGACCATTGCGCAAATGTACGGTATCCGCGCGGTGCCATCCCTGGCGGTTTTCCATGAGGGTCGATTGTTGCGAGTCATGGCCGGATCCCGGTCGATCGGCGCCATGAAAAAAGCGATTCTCGCAGAGCTGGAAGAGGCGGCCTGACCCGGCTGTCCCTCAGGGCTATGGTTGATCTGCCTTGCGGTCCTGTTCATCGCTTGGGTGTGGATTGGCGCCGATCCAGTTAACGATGGGATGCGCGCGGTCTTCGTTGAAGATTTCCGTCAACAGTGCGTTGGCCCGTTTGTAGGCGTCGTACTTGTATTCGGTATCCTCCACCGGTTGTGCGGCCATGTCCTCAAGCATCTCAAGATTCAGCCGACGGAATCGATCCGCTCGCTCGCGGGCTTCGTATCGCCCAATGCCCAGGTACTCCAGCGCCCTGCGTCCCAAGGACAGCGCACTTTCGAAGGTTTCCCGCTCGACCGCCTCGATGCCCATCTGGCGCAAGGTAATGATGTGGCCCATGTCGCGCGCGCGCACCACCAACCTCAAGTCAGGAAAGTGCTCCTGGGCCAGTTGGGTCAGTCTCAAGTTGTCGGCCTGATCGTCGATGGCGTTGATCAGCACCACCGCCTGGTCAGCACCGGCGGCATGCAATAAATCCAGACGAGTAGCATCCCCGTAAAACACCTTGACGCCGAATTTGCGCAGCGTCTCGATATGGTCGGGGTCGTGATCCAGCACCACTACCTCAAAGCCGCAAGACATCAGCAAGCGACCGGCGACCTGGCCGAATCGCCCGAAGCCGGCGATGATCACCCGCGGATTTTTCTGGTCGATCGTGTCGGCGTCCCCTTCGGCCTGTTTGCCGGAGGATTCCTGGCGGTTAAGCAGCAGAATCAGCAACGGCGTGACACACATGGACAAGGCTACAGCTAGTGTCAGGCTTTTCCCCCACGGGTCGACCAGAATTCCGGCCACCGTTGCAGCGCCAAACACGACGAACGCAAATTCACTGCCCTGGCCGAGAAACACCGCCTGCCAGGAGCGCTGGTCAGCGGGAACATTCAGGAAGCGCCCGAGCAGTTTGATCACCAGCAGCTTGATCATTATAAAGCCCAGGGTCAGGGTCAAGACCAGCAGCGGTGCATTGATCAGCGTGCCGAAGTCGATCGACATACCTACGCCGATAAAGAACAAGCCGAGCAGTAGCCCCTTGAACGGCTCGATGTCGCTTTCCAGGGCGTGCCGGTATTCGGAGCTGGCCAACAGCACGCCGGCAAGAAAGGCGCCCATGGCCATCGACAAACCGGCTTCTTCCAGCAGAAAGCCGAACCCGAACACCAGAAACAGCGCCACGGCGCTGAAGATTTCGCGCAATCCGGAGCGCGCCACGAAGCGCAACACCGGGCGGGAAACGTACTGGCCTAACACGACGACCGCGCCGATCGCCCCGACGATTTTGGCGACCGATATCGCCAGTTCTGCACCCGACGGCGTGCCGCCATGTGCCGCCAGCAGTGGAATCATTGCCACCAGCGGAATGGCCGCGATGTCCTGGAACAGCAGCACGGCAAAACTGCTGCGGCCCACGGCGGTCGAGGTCATGTTGCGTTCGTTCATGGCTTGCATGGCGATTGCGGTCGACGACAGGCTCAGCGTCAAGCCGACCAACAGCGCTGCCGTCCAGTTCAGGCCCAATGCGACGCAAAACACCGCAATCGCCGCGCCACAGACCAGCATTTGCAAGGCGCCGCCGCCGAATACCATTCGGCGCATAGCCCAGAGCCGTTTGGGATCAAGTTCCAGGCCGATGATGAAAAGCATCAGTACGACGCCGATTTCGGCAAACTCCAAAATGGACTTCACATCCGTTACCAGCTTCAGCCCCCATGGGCCGATCAGGCAGCCGGCAATCAGGTAGCCGAGCACAGGGCCCAGCCCCAGTCGCACGGCAATCGGTACTATCAATGCCGCCGCACCCAGGTAAATGAGCATTTCAATCAGGCTGTGAGTTTCCATATCAATCTTCCTTGCCAGCGGTCAGACGTGCGCTGTAGTGCTCGAGGTGTGTGTGCAGGGCAGTTGGGTCCGCGGTATACGCGCCATGGAAAACCACAGGCTCCAGCCAGCGCATATGGCAATAGATAGCCGTAGCTTGCAGTGGCTGAGCCAGTACAGAAAAACCGGGATGGGCACCGATGCCGAAGTGATCCTCGTCGCCGCCGGTCGTAACTGCCCACAACAGAGGTTTGTCTTTAAGCGCATGGGCGTGTTTGCCGTAGGCCCAGCCATGGGTGAATACATTATCGATCCACAATTTCATCAGGGGAGGGTAGCTGTACCAGTACATTGGATGTTGCAGCACTACCAGGTCAGCCTTTTCAACCGCCCGCTGTTCGGCCTCGACGTCGATGTTGAAGTCGGGATAAAGCGCGTAGAGAGAGCGGATGACGACATCAGGATGAGTGGCTGCCTGCTTGAGCATGGCCGCGTTTACCGTGGATTTGTCCGGGTACGGGTGAGCATAAATGATCAGAATCATTGAATATTCCACGATAAATCAGTGTTCATATAGAACGCAAAAACTCCCGGGTCGTTGGGCGTGATAACGCCCAACGACCCGGGAGTCGTTTATTAAGGGATGAGACCCCTTACTGACCTTTTTGCAGTTTCAGTACTTCTTCAGCTGTAATGGGTTTGCCGCCAATGCCCCAATCGCCGCTCTTGACTTCCTCAAAGATGACCCAGGTGATGCCACGCATGCTTTCACCTTCTACGGATACCATGGCGTCCGTCACTTTCTGAATGACTTCAGCTTTTTGCTGGTCGGTAAAAACGCCTTCAATACCTTTGATGGTAACGAGTGGCATGGTCTGCTCCTTAACGGTTGTGGTGAAAAAAAGTGATGCAATGAGCCATCAAGCGTTGGCTGCGGCATACTCAGGGTAGTCCGTGTAGCCTTTGGCTACTTGATCGCCGACAGCGTAGAACGTCGCGCGATCAGGTTCAGCCAATGGCCAGCCGTTTTGCATCCGCTCTACCAGATCCGGGTTAGCAATGTAGGCGGTGCCGAAGGCGATCAGGTCGAGCTCACCCTTGGCCAATTCAGACTCGGCGAGCGTTTGGGTAAAGCCGCCGGCGGCCATTAAGGTACCTTTATACGCTTCACGGAATGCGGCACCGAAACCCGGTGGCGTTTGCGCGGCGACGATGGTCGGCTGGTAGTTCAGGTGAACGAACGCTAGTTCGCGTTCATTCAGCGCGGCCGCCATGCTCATCCAGGTTTCTTCTTCGCCTTCGTAGACGCCGAAGTCGTACAAGCGACCAAACGGGGAGAAACGTACGCCAATTTTCGAGCCGCCAATTTCGGCAGCGATCGCGTCAATGGTTTCCAACAGGAAACGCTGGCGATTGGCAATTGAACCGCCGTACTGGTCGGTACGGGTGTTCAAAGCGCTGCTGAGGAACTGATCGAACAGAAAGCCATTAGCTGCCATGATTTCGATCCCGTCGAAACCGGCATCCATCGCGATACGTGCGGACTTCACAAAGTCAGCGATGACACGTTTCACTTCGTTGGTTTCCAACGCACGCGGCACGCTGGGTTGTACCGGGCCGGTTTGGTCCGGTGTGGACCAGGCGTACACGGTGGTATCGACCGCCGGCTGAGTACCCGAAGAAACCGGAACGATGCCATGTACCGAAATGTGCGACATACGGCCAACGTGCCACAGTTGCGCGAAAATTTTCCCGCCCTTGGCATGCACTGCGTCAGTTACCGGGCGCCAGCCTGCCAGGTGTTCCTCGGTATAAATCCCGGGGGTGTACAGGTAGCCGCGAGCCTCGTCGGAAATCGGCAGGCCTTCTGTGATGAGCAAGCCAGCGGACGCGCGTTGTGCGTAGTACTGCGCGGTGAACGCGTTCGCGATGTTGTTCAGGGTACGGGTACGGGTCATCGGCGCCATGACCACGCGGTTTTTCAGCGCGGTACCGGACAGATCGTAAGGGGTGAACAGCTTAGTCATGATTGATCTCGACAGTGTTAAAGGTTGAAAGTCAGCGTTTACTTACGACTTATCGAACGCGTCCAGCACGTGAGTGCTGTAGACGAGTGCGGCGCCGGCATTCATGTTGATTGCCACGCTCAAGGCTTCGGCCACTTCTTCACTGGTAACGCCAAGCTTCTTGGCTTCGGCAGCGTGAAAAGCGATACAACCGTCGCAACGAGTGGTCACGGCCACGGCCAGAGAGATCAGCTCGCGGGTCTTGGCGTCCAGGTGGTTGGTCTTGCTACCGGCGGCACCGAGTGCAGCCATGCCTTTCATGGTTTCTGGAGACAGAGCGTTGAGTTCTACCAAGCGAGCGTTGATGTCTTTGCGGGTTTGGGTCCAGTCTTTCATAGGATTCTCACAAAAAAAGTAGGGTGGTGGATGGCGGGCTTCTTGGAACGTGGTAACAAGCTACCATCCAGTTGGTAGGCTTGCAACGTTTATTCTGAAGATATTTGCTATCCGTATAATCGAAGGTGCTGAAAACGCGCTGAAAGACAGTGTAGGGCAGTGACATGACCGAAGCGTTAACCGTTTGCCCTGAGCCGTCGAGAGCGTTTTCGGCAGGTTATTGATTTGTTTTAACCCGCAGTTTTTTGAGCGGCCGCTGGCATCACTGCACGTTTAAACCTTGAAACCGCCTACCAGTTTGTTCACGTTTATCGCCAGGCTCGATAGCTCGCTGCAAGCGCTGGCCGCCTGGCTGGCTCCCGCTGCACTTTGGGTCGAAAGCATCGGTGATGCTGACCCGATTGCGGTACACCTTTCTGGCAGGCCTGCGCCACCGCAATCGAGTTTGTCGCCATGTCGGTACTCAGTTGCATCGCACTCACAGTGAGGATCGACTTGCTTTGGATCGCCTTGTCATCGCTGTGGTTTCTTCGGTCGAAAGTTGAGTGCTATGAGCAAGTGCTCTGACTTCAACGGCCGCGACTGCAAATCTGCCCATTGATCAGCCGCCGATCGCTTCTATGGTCGACTGTTTTGGTCGTGGATTTGTGGGGCCGCGCGAACTTGCCAGGCGCAGAGGGCCGGTGTTCATCCAACCAACCAGCCGGCCACTCCTCATCCATTTGGATTTGATCGCATGTTCAGCCTCGCGCAGTGCAGGTCTGGAGCCCTATGCTGAAGGCCGCAGTGATGAGGCTGCGGCCTATCGTCTTGGCCAAGTTTACCTGCATCATCGGCCTGTGCCGTTGATGCTGTTCGCGGGCGGGGATGGCGATCACCCTCATGGGCGGGCTTTCGTTGGGTCCGCTGGTGATGTTCGGGCTGATTCCGGTGCCGTATGACGTGCTGTTCGCAACCTTGCCTGCGCTGGTCAGGCGCAGCCAAAGAAGTGTATGAAAAACCAGCAGCCTGTCAGCTGTTTAACTTGTTGAAGCGCTCAAAGCCTTGTTCCAGGTCGGCGATAAGGTCTTCCGGGTTTTCCAGGCCAATGTGCAGTCGCACAAGATGGCCATCATGCTCCCAGGTTGTCGCGCTTCTGACTGCTTTAGGGTCTGTAAGCATCGCCAGGCTTTCATAGCCGCCCCACGAGTAACCGATTGAAAACAGCGACAAGTTGTCCAGCAGTGCATCGGCCGCTGCTTGGGTCGCGGGCTTGGTCAGAAAAGACAACAGACCGGAGGCGCCCTTGAAATCTCTTTTCCATAGTTCATGCTGAGGGTGGGATTCGAGGGCCGGGTAGTAAACCGCCGTAACGTCGTCATGGCTTTCCAGCCAGCGGGCCACGATCATCGCGTTTTTGTAATGTCGTTCAAGTCTTACATCCAGGGTTCGCATGCCGCGAAGCGCCAGTGACACGTCGTCAGGGCTGACGAACAAGCCCATATTGAAGTGGTATTTTTTCAGGCGGTCCCAGGCTCTCTCTGAGGCCGAGACCGTTCCCAGCACCGCGTCAGAGTGGCCGACGATGTACTTTGTGGCGGCCATGATCGAAAGATCCACACCCAGTTCCAGCGCAGGATGGTAGAGCGGGGTACCCCAGGTGTTGTCTGCGATCACCAATACGTCATGTGCATGGGCGACCTTGGCGATGGCGGGGATGTCCTGTATTTCCAGGGTCAAGGAACCAGGCGACTCGAGGTAAATGGCCTTGGTGTTAGGTTTGATGAGCGCCGCGATGTCGGAGCCGATCGTCGGGTCGTAGAACGATACTTCGATGCCAAGGCGCCGCCCCACGTCATCGGCAAAAGCCCTTATCGGCGAATACACATTGTCGGCAACCAGCAGGTGATCCCCCGTACCGACCACAGACAATATGGCTGTCGTACATGCGTTGAGACCTGAAGGGCAAAGCACAGTGCCTTGCGCACCTTCAAGTTGGGTCAGGGCCTGGGTCAGCGCCTGCGTCGAGGGGTTGTTCCATCGGCCGTAGATATATTTCTGACGGCCTTCACGCATGTCCTCGCAGGTAGGAAATACGACGGTCGAACCTCGATAAACCGGCGTGTTCACGAAACCATGATGCTGGTCGGGCTCGATTGATGCGTGGGCGAGCAGCGTTTGTACGTTTTTATAAGGCTTCATACGACCGTCCAATGTTTGTCCTGGTGGGGGGCTGGTCGCGGCTAAGGCGACGATATCAGAGTAATTCACACGATATTTAAATGTCTACCATTTGGTTGGCAATTCATTTTTTCGCCATAAAAAACAATAACATGCTCGAGCGTGTTAAATATTTATTGCATGGCTATCATGTGGATGGTAGTTTTTTTGTTGTCCGGCGTTTCTAGTGGTTGTTTGGCCAGGCGAGAGTCGGAGTTATACAAGAGGCGTGCGGGAGAGGCATGGCGCCTGACAAAGTGATGATGAGGAACGTTTTATCTGAACTTTTTAAGGTACACAAAAAGTAGGCGTTTCGATAAATAAAAAAAGCACATTAATCGCTCGGGTGGATTATGAAAAAAAATAATACCTTTCCAAAAGACCGTGGTTTCAAAGGCAGGCCCGCGAACCGGGCAGATTGGCTCGACGCCCACGAAAGTGGCTACTCAAAAAATTTGAAAAAACGCCATGTACAGATGATGGCATTGGGCGGTGCTATTGGCACCGGTTTGTTCTTGGGCGCAGGGGCCAGGCTACAAATTGCTGGTCCGTCGCTGGCCGTTGTTTATTTGGTCTGTGGCATCTTTGCGTTCTTCATCTTGCGAGCCTTGGGCGAGTTGGTAATGCACCGCCCGAGTTGTGGCAGTTTTGTCTCATACACGCGAGAGTTCATGGGAGAAGGCGCTTCTTTCGTGGCGGGATGGATGTATTTTCTGGTGTGGGCATTAACGGGCGTCGTTGATATAACCGCCATCGCTATTTACATGAAGTACTGGAGTATATTTTCTGACGTTCCACAGTGGGTGTTTGCATTGAGTGCCCTGGGTGTGGTGACCGTGATGAATATGGTCGGAGTGAAATGGTTCGGCGAAATGGAATTCTGGTTTGCGGTCATAAAGGTTGCGGCGATCAGTGTCTTCCTGGTTATAGGTTCGTTTTTCTTTGCCACCGGCCATGCGGTGGGAGGCACTATCCCAGGCTTGCACTTGATTACCGAGAATGGCGGGATATTCCCCCATGGGCTATTGCCGGCAATTATCATCGTGCAAGGCGTGATATTTGCGTATGCGAGCATCGAACTGGTGGGTACCGCTGCAGGTGAGACGGCTGATGCACGGCGCGTAATTCCTAAGGCGATCAATGGCGTGATCTGGCGTATCGGCCTGTTTTACGTGGGCTCGGTATTTTTGCTGGTGACCGTTTTACCGTGGACTGCCTACAGCGCTAACGTCAGCCCCTTTGTCACCTTTTTCGAGGCGCTCGGCATTCCTGGCATCGGTTCCGTCATGAACATTGTCGTGATGACTGCCGCGCTCTCAAGCCTAAACTCTGGTTTGTATGCAACAGGGCGGGTGTTGCGATCATTGGCCATGGGCGGGTCTGCGCCGAAAATGTTCAAACGCATGAGCACCCAGGGCGTTCCTTATATGGGGATTCTGGTCACCATGGTCATTAACGTCATTGGAGTGGGGTTGAACTTTCTCATGCCTGCTCAACTCTTCGAGTTGTTATTGAACTTGGTGTCGCTGGGGATATTGTCGACGTGGGCGTTTATTGTTTTGTCACAAATAAACTACCGTCGAGCAGTTAAAAGAGGGGAGGTAGAAATGGTGTCTTTTAAAATGCCTGGCGCGCCATTTACGTCATGGCTGACGCTTATTTTCCTCGGTGTGGTGTTGGTGCTGTTGGGACTCGATTATCCAAACGGGACTTATACTGTCTTGTCTATTCCCTTGGTGGCGATCGCGCTGTCGTTGGGATGGTGGAAGGTGGTCCGCTCCAGAACAAACGAATCATTAGATATCAATGCTCATCCTAATCAAGCAGGCGTATAAGAAATGAACGATAAGAGGCCGAAGTCGTGGTGGCCTCTTATCGTGATGAGTTGAACCAGTGCGCCGGCGCAGTGAGTATTATCGCACTAATAAATATAGGTAAGCGCCATGAGCACACGAACTGATCTTTTAGTTACTGCCGAGTTATTGTTACGAACAAAAGGCTATGCAGCATTCAGCTATGCCGATTTAGCCGATGAAATTGGTATTAAAAAAGCCAGTATTCATCATCATTTTCCAACTAAAGAACATTTGGGGGCCGCGGTCATCGAGAGTTATCTTTTTAGGTTTAAAAAAAAGCTGACATTAATTAACGAAGACAGCGCTGATGTGCTGGCGCGCTTGAAAAATTTTTCTGAGTTTTTCATTGACAGCTCCAACAGTGGCGCATTACCGCTGTGTGGCGCACTTGCCGCTGAGCTGTCGGTATTACCGGAGGCCCTTAAACAATTGACCCGACAATTTTTTGAAGTGCACCTTGCTTGGTTAAAAAATAATTTGGCGCTCGGGCAGTCGTTAAACGTCATCAAAGCAGAACTAGATCCCGAGGCGCTGGCAAGGGCGCTATTGAGCGTGCTGGAAGGCGGTAGTTTTGTTGCATGGGCGCTCAGTGAGAAGGTGACGGATCTGGTTGGGTTTAATTTGATTTTGAATAGTAGTGTCGTGCCAGGCCGGACCTGAAGGCCATCGTTAAGCATTCCCGCGATGTAGCCGCCCAGTTGCATCGCAGGGCAACGAGTTGATGAGTAAGCACCGCGTCTAGGTGTTCAACGGGCTTGCGGCTGTCGCTTTCGTTGAGCAGGTTCCGGACCCGCAGCTTTGGCTCGTTGGAGCGGACCGCAGTGAAGACGATCCAGAATCGCGAGCACTCGCTTTGGCGATTGCCCGTCTGAGCGAGTGGAAGATTCGGGCTCGACTCTGCGCGCACTTGTCTCGATGGAATTACGGGTAGTCACAAGCGATCACTGATATAAGCCGCTGCAATAGTGGGAAGCGTATGTTGCCGATATGCACACTGAAGTTCCTCGTACGATTTCAGGTCTGACGGGGGGCGAGCGACGCTTCCAAGTAAGGGGATGGGAGGAGGGGCTCGGCCCTCAAAGTTGTGAGGGAACAAATTGACAATATTTTTTTTTGGCATAAGTATATTCATAAAAATCATTACAGCGCGGTATGTCGCTATCTAGCTCCTTCACCTAGGGCATAAACCTAGGGCATAAATAGTTGGATCGCACTGTGAATGAGCCAATAAAAAAAGGAGTCAAAAAATCGTGAGTCTTTCAACAAGATTCTGTCTCAAGACCAGCATTAGTGCCTGCGTTGTTGTGCTGGCGACCGGAGCAAACGCCGAGTCCCTAGGTCAGAAAATCTACACTCAAGGAGGCGAGTCACCTGCAGCAGTGGCTTGCGCTACCTGCCATTCTACCAATGGGATGGGCAACAGCAGCGCAGGATTTCCCCGTCTTGCGGGCTTGCCGCAGGGTTATTTGGCCAAGCAACTTGAAGATTTTCGCTCTGGAAAAAGGGCCAGTGCCGTGATGCAACCCATCGCATTGGCGCTTAAAAATACTGAAGGTGAGGCTGTTGCTCGCTACTTAAATGCATTAGTTGTCGATGCTCCGAGTGTCGGGTTGAATTCCACAGGTAGTCTGGGCAGTGTCGCTGAAAAACTGGTGAAGCAAGGAGACTGGAGTCGCAATATTCCTGCGTGTGTGGCTTGTCACGGGGTGAGTAACACTGGCGTGGGAGAAAGCTTTCCCCCGCTTGTTGGCCAGTCCAGTGCCTACATCGCGGCGCAGTTAAATGCTTGGCGCAGTGGAACGCGAAAGAATGACCCAAATGAACTAATGAGCCATATCGCACGTTCGTTGAGCGATACCGAAGTTCAAGATTTGTCAGTCTATTTGCCCAGGTTGAGCGGTGAGGTTAAGCAATGAAGTTTCCAGCGAAAATACTGCTCACTATTGCCATAGCTGTGCCACTTCTGGTTGCGAAAACGTTGTACGAAGAACGCGACATGGCTCCGACAATCAAGGGTCCGGTCGGATCTCAACGTGATGCGAATGCTCAAAGCCACGCCATCATGGCGGTTGATACGGTTTCGCCTTCTGTATTTACCCCACCGCAAGAAATGGACCTGCCAGACAATGCCTTCGGGGTGCTGGTAAAGGAGGGCCGTGATATTTTTGTCAATACTCAAAAAAATGCTCCTGAGTATGTTGGCAATGGTCTTAACTGCAGTAATTGTCACCTCGATCAAGGTCGTAAGGCGGATTCTGCCCCTCTGTGGGGAGCTTATGGCATGTACCCCGCCTATCGAAAAAAGAATAACAAAGTGAATACGTTTACCGAACGGATGCAGGGTTGCTTCGAATTCAGCATGAACGGCAAGGCTCCCTCCAGTGATAGTCATGTAATGAAAGCGCTCGGCACCTATGCCTATTGGCTCTCGACCAAGGCACCTGTGGGCGAGAACCTTCCAGGGCGCCTCTATCCTGTTATCCCCGCACCTGAAAAAGGTTTTGATCTGGCTAAAGGGAAACAAATATATGTTGAACAATGTTCCATTTGCCATGGAGTGGAGGGGCAGGGCCAAAAGTCCTTGGGAGCATTCGTATTTCCGCCGCTTTGGGGATGGGAATCTTACAACTGGGGGGCGGGGATGCACCGCATCAATACTGCCGCCGGTTTTATCAAGCAAAATATGCCCCTGGGTAAGGGCGGTTCTCTGACGGATGATGAAGCTTGGCATGTGGCTGCATACATCAATAGCCATGAGCGACCTCAGGATCCTCGTCTGGTCGATGGTTCCATTGAAAAGACCCGAAAAAAGTATCACGAAGGCGACGGCGTAAACTTATACGGAGAGACCGTTAATGGTGTGATGCTGGGACAAGGTATCAACCAACCGGATTAGCGCTAGCCGCGGCGCCGTGTGTAAGCAAATGTGCAATGTAGCCGTCAGCAGCTTCAATTGCATACCGCAGATGGGTGCTTGGAATGGGCTGAAGTAGCCGGAAAATATCCGTCTACTTTAGGCCATCCCTAGCCAAAATAGAGTCGCGATGAACTTTTCCTGCATCATGCAAGTTTACTCATCTTTAAAAACCAGGGTGAGATCAAGTAGCCTCATTCTGCTACTTAATCCGTTGTGAGCCATGGCGCGGTGTGACCCTGTGGGAGTTGTCTGGCGGCCTTAATGGAGTTTATATAAAGTTACCAAGACCGCCGCTCTCTTATTTACATCGCCCGCTTTGGGCGGCTGCGGTTAATACCGCGCATCCACCGGCTTACCACCCTTCGGCCAATCCTTCAGTTTGTCTGCGAAATCCGGCCTTGGCTGCTGGGAGAAGTACGCCGCCACATCCACAGCCTCTTGGTCCGACAACCCACCCTGCCCCAATGGGAATTTCTCGTGGAACCCGATCGGCATGTTGCGTTTAACAAACGCCGCAGCCGTGTATGTGCGCGCCATCCCCGCCCCAATATTGAACGACTGTTCGCCCCACAACGGCGGATACACCCGTTCGCCATCCGCTCGCGTCAGACCTTGGCCATTGTCGCCATGGCACACCGCACATTGCTTGGCATAAACCAGCTTGCCGTTGTCCAGATTAGGCTTGATCGTCGTGTCGATCTTGCCCACCCCGCGCCCTGCCACTCTATATTCCAGCTTAGCGTTGTTTTTCATCCAGTCGAAGTACGCCACCATCGCCTGCATATCTGTCGATTGTGGTGGCAGCGGCTTGCCATTCATGGAGCGGCGAAAGCAGCCGTTGATCCGTTCTTCCAGGGTCACCACTTTGCCCGCACGTGGCGCATAACCTGGGAAAAACGTCGAGACGCCAACAAACGGCGAACCGTCCGCCACAGTGCCCGCGTTGAGATGGCAACTGGTGCAATTGAGCGAGTTGCCGACGTTATTGGGCAGCAGCTCCTTGGTCTGCAGATGCAGGCGCATGCCGCGTACAACTTGTTCGGCGTTGGGGGCTGTCAGTAACTCAGCCAAACGTGGGGTTTCGAAGGCTGAAGAATCAGTGGTGATCGGGTTGAGCTGGTCGCGCATTTTCTTCACTTGGGCTGCGCTGATGGGCGTGCCTTCATTGTTCCAACTGCTGCGCACGAAACTGAGGATTTCGGCGATTTCCTGATCTGCCAGGCGAGCAAACCCGGGCATGGTGTAGACCCGTGGATGGGTTGCCGTCTCAGCCGTTTTCCACCCGGTGAGGGTGATGTGCAGCAGTGAAGCCGGGTCGTTCGAGGCGACACTCGGGTTACCGGCCAACTGTGGAAACAGGCCTTTCACCCCGCCGCCATCGCTACGGTGGCAGTCACTGCAAAACTGCATGTAACCCAGGCCGCCACGGCTGTTGAACAGTTCCTTGGGCGGTGCTGCGGGCTCGTGCGCCACGGCAGGCATCGGCAGGTCATCCTTACCTGGCGGCAGGGATTTCAAATAGGTCGCGATGGCCGTCAAGTCAGTGTCAGTGAAGTGCTGAGTGCTGTGGTGAATCACATCGGCCATGTTGCCCGAGACTGTGGCAAAGCGGTTCTGCCCGGTTTTGAGCAGTTGCACGGTGTCCTCCACCGTCCACAAGTTGCGCAGGCTCAACGCGCGCCAGTGTTCGACGGTCTCGCCGGCCAGGTAATGCTGGCCGCTGCGGTCCGCATCGCTCATGGCTTTTTCCTGGAAGGCGATGCCGCGCGGGGTGTGGCAAGAGCCGCAGTGGCCAAGGCCCTGGACCAGGTAAGCGCCACGGTTAAGCACTTCATCCTTCGCCGCATCAGGCACGAACGGCTGCTTGTCGAGAAACGCGAAATTCCACAACGCCAGGCCCCAGCGCTGGTTGAACGGAAAGCCCATCTGCGCTTCCATGTTCGGTTTTTTCACTGCCTCCACGCCCTGCATCAGGTAGGCGAACAAGGCGCGCATATCGCCTTCGCTCATCTTCGCGTATGACGGATAGGGCATCGCCGGGTACACGTTCTGCCCGGCAGGCGTCACGCCTTCACGCATCAACCGGTCGAACTGCTCGAATGTGTACTGGCCGATGCCAGTGTCGCGGTCCGGGGTGATGTTGCTCGAATAAATCGTGCCCATCAGCGTGCTCAGCTCCAGCCCGCCGGCCATTGGCGCGCCTTGTTTGGCGGTGTGGCAGGCGATGCAGTCGCCCAGTTGGGCAACGTACTTACCCTGTTCGATCAGCGAGGGGGGAGCTTCGTTGGCGTGCAGGGGAAGAGACAGACACAGCGTCACCCCCACAAGGCACAGACGTAACAGGGGAAAAATCATCGCACTATTCCTTTAATAACCCGGCCTGGGGCGGTCCCCTCGGCGCAGGTCTGCAATCGTTTTTATTGAGTCATCAGGCAGACAACCGGGGCGTGGTCAGCCCCAGCATCGTTTTAGCAAATTTTTTGCGGGCGTCCCTTGATGTGGGTCAGCGTCAGCCACTTACATCAAGGGATTTTATTAAGTGACTCGGACTTCGCCACTGACAACGCGATTTGAAAAAAGCGGTCGACGCAGTGCCCGCCGGTGACACTCACTACACCCGTTCGCTCAGCCGAACAAAGCTGGGGGCAAGTCACGGGCTATAGGCGAGGCTTAGGCAGGCCTGGAAGTGGATGGCTCATGTACATCACTAAATAGCCTTCACCAGCAAGGCCACCGAAACCGCCATCGAAACAGCGGCGAACCCTTTTTGTAGGTGTGGACCTGCTAGCCTGGCCGCGATCAGGCGCCCGCACATCATTCCAACCAATGCGCCCAGGGAGAACGGCAGGGCAATCGCCCACTGCAGATGGCCGGCCGCCGAGCTTGCGGCAACGCCGGACATCGACACCAGTGCAATCACCGCCAGGGACGTTGCCAGCACCGACTGCGCGGTCAAATTGGTGTATCGCTGCAGCGCCGGCACCATCACAAAGCCGCCGCCCACGCCGAGCAAGCCCGAAAGCCCGCCCGCAACCACGCCCGACACCGTGAGCGCCCAGGCGCACGGCGCCGTCCAGTTCAGCTTGCCTCGTTGGGCGTCCAATACGCAGGGCGGCGGCTTGCTCGCGACAGCGGCCTTTGACGCCGCGGACGGCGGCAACGACCGTTTGAATACCCGGAACGCCACATACATCAGCACGCAGGCAAACAGGATCGTCAGCGGACGATTCGGCGTGCGCTGCGCCAACCAAAGGCCCAGGGGCGAACAGATGATCCCGGCGGCGGCAATTAACAGCGCTGCCTTGTAGCGGACGGTGCCGTTTTTCAGGCCCATCACCGCGCCCAGGGTCGCGGCCAGGCCGACGGCCAGCAGGCCAATGGGCCCGGCCTCGGCCATGCTCAAGCCCGCCCCGAACACCAGCAACGGCACCGCGAGTATTCCACCGCCGGCGCCGGTCAGAGCCAGAATCACGCCCACTGTCAATCCGAGCAGTAAGACGATGATCATTTCAGTCTCCTTGCGTTCAGCCCTGATTTCATTGGTCGGTCAACTCGGGTTTCGCCAGCCATTCGCGGCCCTTGAGCATGCCCTTCCAATACAGCGGTGGAAGAATCCGCTCTTTGAGCAGCCAGGCCAGCCGGGACGGGCGGGTGCCGTCGATCAGCCATGACGGGAAGCTGGGGGCGACCTTGCCGCCATAGGTGAACTCCGCCAGGACGATCTTGCCGCGTTCCACCGTCAGCGGGCAGGAGCCGTAACCGTCGTACTGCGCGCAACCGTTCGCCTTACCCATGGCCGCCAACACGTTATGGGCCACCACCGGCGCCTGTTTGCGGGCGGCGGCAGCGGTCTTGGCGTTGCTCGAATTGGCCGCGTCGCCCAGCGCATGAATGTTTGCCCAGGTTTTATGTCGCAGCGTGGCGGGGTCGACATCAATCCAGCCGGCCGCGTCAGCCAACGGGCTGACTCGAATGAAATCCGGCGCGACCTGCGGCGGTACCACATGCAGTAAATCAAACTCACGGGTCACCACACGGGGGCTGCCATCCAGATTCACCCCGCTGAACGTGGCCGTCCGTGCCGGGCCGTCGACGCGGGTGAGGGTGTTGCCGAAATTCAGGTCGATACCGTAAGCAGTGACGTATTCCATCAGCGCCGGCACATAGTCCGGAACCCCGAACAGCACCGCACCGGCGCTGTAGAACTCGATCTCGATGGCATCCAGTACGCCGCTGCGTTTCCAATGATCGGCCGATAGGTACATGGCTTTTTGCGGCGCCCCGGCACATTTGATCGGCATCGGCGGCTGCGTGAAAATCGCCCGACCACCTCGCAGTTGCTGCACCCTTTCCCAGGTATAAGGTGCCAGGTGATACAGGTAGTTGGAGGTCACGCCGTTGCGGCCCAGGGTCTCCGACAAACCTTCGACGGCATGCCAATCGAGCTTCAGGCCGGGGCACACGATCAGTTGCTCGTATTTGACGACCCGGCAGCCATCCAGAATGACCGCATTTCGCTCGGGCTCGAAAGCCGCCACCGCTGCCTTGATCCAATGCACGCCGCGGGGCAGGGTGGTGCCCATCGTGTGAGCCGTTTGACGCGCGTCGAACACACCGCCGCCCACCAGCGTCCAGCCAGGCTGGTAGTAATGCACATCGGCCGGGTCGACGATCGCAATGTCGAGCCCCGGCGCGCGGGCCAGCAGGCTGGAGGCGGTGGCGATACCCGCCGCGCCGGCGCCAATGATGACTACGGTGTGCTGCGCCTCAGCCACTTCGACCGGCGTGCGACCCTGGTTCGCAATCCGCCGAATCACGCCCTTCATATCGAACCCGGCTTTTTTGGCGCTCTCGACGATGTGCGGCAGGTCGTGTTGACCCGCTTGTGACAGCGCCCACATCGTTGTCGAGCGCATACCGGAGCGGCAATAGGCCAACACCGGCTTGGGCAGCGTTTCCAACAGCTTGCCGAAGGCAGCCCCTTGCTCGTCGGTGACTTTGCCCGATTCGGCGGGAAGGTAGTGCGCCTCGATGCCGACTGCGTCGGCGGCGCGTTTGATTTCGGCAAACAACGGTTGGTCGCTGCCTTCGCCATCGGGGCGGTTACAAATGATGGCACGAAAGCCGGCGGCTTTCAGTTCAGCCAATTGGCTGGGGAAAATCTGTTCTGATACTGATAAAGCAGGTGCAAGGCGGCGGATATCCATTAGTGTCTCCGTTATGGCTATTTTTCTTATAAGTTTTTTTGGGTGGGTGAGCGTCAGGCGACGTTGAGCGGGATTTTCAGATAGCGGGTCCCATTCGATTCAGGTTCGGGCAAATGCCCGGCTCGCATGTTGACCTGGACCGAGGGCAGGATCAGTGTCGGCATGTCCATCGATGCATCCCGCTTGGTACGCATCGCCACGAACGCCTCTTCACTGATGCCATTGCGCACATGCACGTTGTGGTCGCGCTGGTCGGCAACGGTGCTGACGAATTGCACTTCACGGCCCCCCGGTTGGTAGTCGTGGCACATATAAAGCAATGTCTCTGCCGGCAGACTCAACACTTTGTTGATTGACTGGAACAGCGTGCGTGCGTCTCCGCCGGGGAAGTCACAGCGGGCAGTGCCGTAGTCGGGCATGAACAAGGTGTCGCCGACGAAGGCTGCCGTTTCGCCGCCGTTGCGGATCACATAAGTCATACAGGCTGGCGTATGGCCGGGTGTGTGCAGTGCGGTGCAGTGCAGCGTGCCGATGCTGAACGACTCGTCGCTGACGAACAGGTGATCGAACTGACTGCCGTCGCGGGGCATATCGCTACCGGTATTGAACAGCGTGCCGAAGACCTTCTGCACCGTCGAAATCTGACTGCCGATGCCTATTTTTCCGCCGACTTTCTCTTTCAGGTAGGGCGCGGCGGTCAGGTGGTCGGCGTGGACGTGGGTCTCCAGAATCCACTCGACCTGCGCATTCAGCTCGTTCACCCGGGCTATCAGGCGGTCGGCGGACGTGGTGGCGGTGTGGCCTGATTTGGGGTCGTAATTCAAAACGCTGTCGATGATCGCGCAGTGGCGGCTGGCTTCATCCAGTACCAGATAGCTGACGGTGTTGGTGGCAGAGTCGAAGAAGCCTTCGACGTGAAGTTTGACGCGCATGAACGGTCTCCTTGAGGGGGCTTTTTTACCGAGCCACTTAGACTAAGGACTGACATTGCAATAAGTTTGCCAGGCGATGGCACTCACTAAATTTTCTAATATCTAATTGATTTTATTTGTTTTTTTGTTGTTGTATGGGCGTGTTAGGGCCTCTATCGGGTGGATTTTTCTGCCATTGGCAGTGCCTGTTGACAGAGGTGGCAGTGCCACAACAGGATAGAAGAATGGATTCCAGGAGCCATGATGAAGACTTTTCAGCCGACCCCCACCAACGCCGTCCCCCCTCCGGATCAAGTGCAGTCGCTTGTTTCGTTTTTGGAACACGAACCGAACCCCATGATCGTGCTTGATCCGGACTACAACATCCTGGCGGCCAACACGGCCTATCAGCGTCAGTTCGGCAGCGCTGACAAGCCCTTCATCGGGCATAAGTGCTATCAGATCTCCCACCATTACGACGTCCCTTGTGATCAGGCGGGTGAGAATTGCCCGATGAAAAAAGCCCAGGAAATGCGTGGGCCGGATCGTGTCTTGCACATCCACCACACGCCTCGGGGGCCGGAGCATGTCGACGTGGAATTGCGCCCGATCCTCGACGAGCACGGGGTGATTACCGCCTATGTGGAGCGCCTGACACTGGTACGCAGCGCCTCGGCGCGCCCCAGCGACGAAGGGTTGGTCGGCTGTTCAGCGGCTTTCAACCTCGCCCTGTCGGAGTTGCAACGGGTGGCGCCCTCCATGCTGCCGGTGCTGCTGCTGGGGGAATCGGGCACCGGTAAAGAGCTGTTCGCGCGCGCCGTCCATGAAACCAGCGAGCGGGCCGCCGGGCCGTTTGTCGTGGTGGATTGCTCGGGCTTGACCGAAACGCTGTTCGAGAGCGAGTTGTTCGGCCATGAAAAAGGCGCCTTTACCGGCGCCATCACGCGCAAGCCCGGCTTGGTCGAAACCGCCCAGGGCGGCACATTATTCCTGGATGAAATTGGCGATGTGCCGTTGGCCATGCAGGTGAAACTGTTGCGCCTGATCGAATCCTCGACTTATCGCCGGGTCGGCAGTGTCGAGACCTGTCACGCCAATTTCAGATTGATTGCCGCCACCCACAAACCGCTGGAAAAGATGATGGAAACAGGCGAGTTCAGGCAGGACCTGTACTATCGCATCAGCGCCTTCCCGATTCACTTGCCACCCTTGCGTAACCGGGTCGAAGACATCGGCTTGCTGGCCAATTCCTTTCTACAGCGTGGCGGTGCCGGCAAGCGCCGCCTGACCCTCGACCCTGAAGCCTTGGCAAGGCTCCAGCAATACCCCTGGCCTGGCAATATCCGTGAGTTACGCAATGCTCTGGAAAGAGCCAGTCTGTTCGCTGACGACGGCGTCATCCGTGCCGTCCATTTACCCCAGGCATGCGCGGCGCTGCCGCCTCAGGCTGTGGCTTCGACGCCGTTAGACAGCAACACGCTGGCGCAGGTGTTGGCGACATTCAAAGGCACCCGCAGCGAGTTGGCCAAGCACCTGGGGATCAGCGACAGGACCTTGTACCGACGCCTGAAAGAACAGGGCCTGGCCTAGGCAGTCTACGACTGCCAATGACTGCCAACCTGGCAGATTGGCAGCGTGCTGGCCTGCCAATTCACGCTGAATTCAACCCGATAACATCGTAACCGTCTGTTTTGTAACGATATAAATACAGACTCAGGCCATGGCATGCCCTGTGCTAATTGCCTGGCATGACCATTTCCGACAAACGACTGCTGCGCCATCTGCTCACCGCGGTGCTGATCAAGCTCGTGCTGCTGAGCGTGCTGTGGTGGCTGTTCGTCCGGGATTCGCACGTCACTGTCGACCCGAACACTGTCGGCAACCGATTCGGTGTACCCACCTCGACTCAAGGGGCAAGCAAGTGATCTCAGAACAACTGGTGGATTTGTCACGGCTGCAGTTCGCAGCTACTGCGCTATACCACTTTCTTTTCGTACCGCTGACGGTGGGCATGGTGTGGCTGCTGGTCATCATGGAGAGCGTCTATGTGATGACCGGGAATGTCATCTGGAAAGATATGACGCACTTTTGGGGCAAGTTATTCGGCATCAACTTCGCCTTGGGGGTGACCACCGGCATCACCTTGGAATTTCAGTTCGGCACTAACTGGGCGTACTACTCGCACTACGTGGGCGACATCTTCGGCGCCCCGCTGGCGATTGAGGGGTTGATGGCGTTTTTTCTCGAATCGACCATGATCGGGCTGTTCTTTTTTGGCTGGGATCGCCTGAAGAAAGAGCACCACTTGCTGGTCACGCTGCTGATGGCCATCGGTACCAACCTGTCGGCGCTGTGGATTCTGATCGCCAATGGCTGGATGCAGAACCCGGTGGGCTCGGAATTCAGCTACATCACCATGCGCATGGAGATGGTGGATTTCTGGGCGGTGGTGTTCAACCCGGTCGCACAGGCCAAGTTTGTGCACACGGTGTCGGCCGGTTATGTCACCGGTTCGATGTTCGTGTTGTCAATCTCCAGTTGGTACTTGCTCAAGAATCGAGATGTCGAGTTCGCCAAGCGCAGTTTTCGGGTAGCGGCCGCCTTCGGCCTGGCCTCGGTGTTGAGCGTCATCGTGCTGGGGGATGAGTCCGGTTACACGGTGGGCGAGGCGCAGCAAACCAAGCTCGCGGCCATGGAGGCGATGTGGGAAACCAAGCCGGCGCCGGCGGGGCTGACCTTGCTGGCCAGCATCAATGAAGCCGAATCCCGGAACAACTGGGAAGTCGACGTGCCGTGGGTGATGGGCTTGATCGGCACGCGCTCGGTCAGCAAGCAGATCCCGGGCATTCATGACATCAAAGCGAAAAACCGCGTGCGCATTTTGCGTGGCATTACCGCCGTCAATGCGCTTGAAGCCCTGCGGGCCGATCGTACCGATAAGGCGGCGTTCGATACCTTTGAAGAGTACAAAGCGGACCTCGGCTTTGGCCTACTGCTTAAAAAGTACGTTGAGGATGTGAACCAGGCCACGCCGGCCATCATCGACAAGGCGATGAACGATACCGTACCGCACGTGACCCCGATGTTCTGGGCGTTCCGGCTCATGGTCGCGCTGGGTTTCGCCATGCTGTTGCTGTTCGGGCTGGCCTTCTGGAGCACCTTGAAGTCGGTCTGCACACGCCGCCGCTGGTTGCTGCGTTGGGCGCTCTGCATGCTGCCTGCACCCTGGTTGGCCTGCGAGCTGGGCTGGTTCGTCGCTGAATATGGCCGTCAGCCCTGGACCATCTACGGCGTGCTGCCCACCCACATGAGCGTATCGACCCTCAGCATCAATAACCTCTATGGCTCGCTGGCAGGCTTCGTGGCGTTTTACACCGTGCTGCTGGTGGTTGAAATGTTCCTGATGGTCAAGTTTGCCCGCCAAGGGCCCGGCAGCCTCGGAACCGGTCGTTACGCTTACGATGCCAACCTGAAGGACCTCCAACATGCTTGATTACTTCACCCTGAAACTTATCTGGTGGGCACTGGTCGGCGTACTGCTGATCGGCTTCGCCATCATGGACGGCCACGACATGGGGGTCGGCACCTTGCTGCCCTTTGTGGGCCGCACGGACCTGGAACGCCGCGTCGCAATCAACACCGTCGGGCCGCACTGGGACGGCAACCAGGTGTGGTTCATCACGGCGGGTGGCGCACTGTTCGCGGCGTGGCCGGTGGTGTATGCCACCGCGTTCAGCGGGTTTTACTGGGCGATGATTCTGGTCCTATGGGCGCTGTTCTTCCGCCCGGTGGGGTTTGACTATCGCAGCAAGATTCACAACGCCAAATGGCGCAGCACCTGGGACTGGGGGCTGTTTGTCGGCGGGGCCGTGCCGCCGCTGGTGTTTGGCATCGCGTTCGGCAACCTGTTGCAAGGCGTACCGTTCCACTTCAATAACATGCTGGTATCGACTTACACCGGGAGTTTCTGGCAACTGCTGAACCCCTTCGCGCTGCTGACCGGCGTGGTGAGCAGTGCAATGATCACCCTGCAAGGCGGTACCTATCTGGCGCACCGCACTGAAGGCGTGATCCAGGCCCGTGCCATCAAGGGCGGGGTTGGCGCGGCGCTGGTGCTGCTGTTTACATTCGTCATTGCCGGTGTGTGGTTGCAATCGATCGACGGCTATCGCATTACCTCGGTAGTGGATACCGCCGGGCTGCCGGACATTCTCAACAAGACCGTGGTACGCGAAGCGGGGGCCTGGATGACCAACTATGGCCATTATCCTGTGTTGTGGCTGCTGCCCGCGCTGGGCTTGGGTGGCGCAGTCGGTGCCGCATTGTTGATGATGATGCGCCGCACACTGGCCGCGTTTGTCGCCTCGTCACTCGCGGTGATCGGGGTGATCAGCACGGCCGGCGTGTCGATGTTCCCCTTCGTCATGCCGTCGTCGACCGTGCCTGCGGCCAGCCTGACCGTGTGGGACAGCGTGTCCAGTCATCTCAGCCTGTCCATCATGTTCTGGGCTACGTTGATCTTCATGCCGCTGATCGTGATTTATACCTCGTGGGCCTATCGCGTCATGCGCGGCAAGGTCACCGTGGCACAGATCGAAGCCAACGAACATTCGGCCTACTAACGCCATCAGAGGAGTAAAGACTATGTGGTATTTCGCCTGGATGCTGGGAGTCGGTTTTGCCTTGCTGCTGGCCATATTGAATGCGATGTGGGGCGAGAACGAAGCCGGTCGCGCCCTGAGCGACCGTGAGGAGCCGCAGCCATGATGCCGCGTGTCGCCGACGCCCCGGCACCCTCACGCCTTCACCCGCTAAGCTTGCTTATCGCAGTAGCTATCATGCTCGTGTGTACGCTCTATCCGCCCCTGATGGTCGCCCCGGACGGCAAAGCTGATCATGGGCTGGCAATGGCCTTGTTCACGGCGATGAGTGTGGCCTTTGTGCGGGGCGTGGGGTTTGTGCCACGCGCGCGCGCGTGGCGCTGGCTGTTCTCGGGCTGGACTTGCTTTGCGTCACTTGCAGTTGCTGGCTGGGTCAAGTTTCTACATTGAGCACTGACAACACGATTGACCTCTTGAGTGCTCGACCTAGTGAAATGTGCAAGTATTTTTCTTTGGTCCAGTAGAACGTTAGACATCTGCAAACTCGTCGGCGGCTTTAATACCTGATTTAGACGTTATTTGAAACGCGAGTGGTGCGCCTGTAGGATTCAAGGAATGCACCACTGAAACCCTGAAGTGTCTGCGCGGCGAGGCAGTTCAGTTGAATAAACTCTAGTTCCCGCTCATTGAGTGCTGCTGCCGTGCTCGTCTAAATTTATTCTCACCGTCGTATATGCAAGCGTCATACAGGTGCCCAAACGGTGAGCAACCTACATCGGTCTTGGAACCAGCGATTTCAGCAGCAACCGAATCAATAGTCTCCAGCAGGAAGCGCTGACGGTTTTCAACGGAGCCACTGTATTGGTCCGTTCGAATGTTCGGCGTGCTGCTTAGGAACTAATCGAACAGAAAGTCATTGGCAGCCATGATTTCGATATCACCAAAACCTGCGTCCATTACCATCCGCGCAGATTTCACAGAGTCTGCGATGCCCGGTATTCCATCCTCATTTTCCACACCACATGGGACACTTGGTTGAACCGGGCCTGATTTGTAGGGCGACCAAAGCTATGCCATGCCCTTCACGTCTCGGGGTGGCAGGCTACTCACCTGCGCCAAGCAAGCATTGAGGGCTTCACGAGTTTGCTTACCGTCTTGCATAGCATCCTACGTGGAATTAACAGCCCGGATGCTCACCGGCAAGGGGGTTGAATATTGTTACATGCCGCCACCTAATTGGTTGACTATTAACGGTGGATTAAATATTCGATTTTATCATGTCGCTTTGAACGCGTCGGCGGTTGACCGTCGTCTGCCACACGACGGTGTTGGGGGAGGGGAAATCTGGTGTTGATGACCTACCTATTGACTGGTAGTGTTCCTGCTAAGGGTATTTTTTTACGCTTGGAACTCTCCTTCAATAGTGTGGCCAGCCTCCATTCAGCTACTAGGAATCAATATGAACTACCTTGCACACCTCCACTTAGGCGGACAGGAGCCGCAACAGCTGCTGGGGAGTCTTTATGGAGATTTTGTGAAGGGTGCGCTTTTAGGAAAATTTTCTACTCAGACTGAGGAGGCAATCAGGCTGCATCGTCGAATTGATGCCTTCACGGATTCCCATCCACTGGTTAGAAGGGCGCTTGATCGATTCCCGGCAACAAGACGTCGCTATGCAGGAATCGCGCTCGACATGTTTTTTGATCACTGCTTAGCGCGAGATTGGGAGCGATACGCCGATCTACCCCTGGACGTTTTCTCTCAAAAAATCTATCGACTTTTAGAGGGGGAGCCCGCGTTGCCGGAACGATTGGCTCAAATCGCGCCGTTGATCATCACGGAAGATTGGCTTGGAGCGTATAGGGATTTTTCGATGATCGGCCATGGGCTGGAAGTCATCTCCCTACGCCTATCCCAACCAGACGGCTTGCGTGGGGCATACGAAGAGCTGACAGCTCTGTATGAGCCGCTAAGTGCGGATTTCTTAGAGTTCTATCCATTGCTGTGGCAGTACGCCCAACCCGGTTCGGAATTAGGAAAAAAATCGCCAATTTCGATGGTTAGCGTTTAGACCAGGCAGCTCGTCTGGATACAACGAGCTGCCTCAGAAGTCGATTTAATCTGGAATAAAATCAAGCGGTACTTCACTTGTCGACTTGATTTCTTCCATTGCAAACATGGAAGTCATATTCGCAACCGGTAGCTGACTAATGATCTTTTTATAGAGTGCATCGTACGCTTGGATATCAGGCAGGAAAGCCCGAATTAAATAGTCAACCTCACCGCTCATCCGATAAATGTCGACAATTTCGGTCATGTCACGGGTGGCTTTATGGAAGCGATCTATCCATTCAATGGAGTGTTCCCTTGTTTTGATCATTATGAACACTGTCACTTTTGCGTTCAGCGTCGTTCTGTCAAGGATGGCGACACGTTTCTTGATGAAACCTTGTTGTTCCAGGCGCTGAATTCTGCGCCAGCAGGGAGTCATGGAGAGCCCGACTTGCTCCGCGAGCTCGGTGACTGGCTGAGTAGAGTCTCGCTGGAGACCTGCCAGTATTCGACGATCAATACGGTCTAGGCGGGATGAGCGATCCGGCAGCTTTGAAGAACTGGACATTTACACAGCCTCGAAAAAATATTGCACAGATACAGAAAGCATTGGAAGTTGCTTCTATGTCAAGAGGTTGGGGTGTGGAAATTTTGCAATAGTTTACCTATTGTCAAATGGTAGTCTTTTTTCATCAGCTAAACGGATCGAGCAGAGTGCTTCATCAGGGAGAAAAAAAGAGGTGCGTTCTAGCCCCAAAGCGGGCGCGCTGAAAATAACAAGAGGCTCAGAGGGCCATCCCCTCAAATCTGCGCATGGCCGGCGCATCACTGGGAGATACCGATATGATTTTCAAACGTATGGGCATGCGTCTGTTACCGGCATTGGTTCTAGTAGGAGTGGTTTCCGGATCATCAGGCGTTTACGCCGAAGGTGAGGGGGATGGCGTTTGGGCAGCAGCCCAAAAATCTGGGTCGATTCGTTGTGGCACGGCAGAAGCTCCACCGTACATCATGAAAGATCCGGCCACCGGGGAGTATTCAGGTTTCTTCGTCGATGCGTGCAGAGAGTTTGCTGAGATCCTGAAGGTCAAGCCGGTATTTGTGGATACCAGTTGGGACAACATGATCGCTGGCTTGCAATCCAGAAAATGGGATTTGGCACCTGCACTTACGGCTACCCCGCAACGTGCGCTCTCTATCGTATTCTCAAAAAACTTATCAGCGACCGAATCGACCTTTATCTACAACCAGAAAAACCCAAAGACGAATCATCCGAAAAGCCTTGCTGATATTGACCAGCCTGGCGTGACCATCGCTGTCTCGTCTGGTACTGCTCAAGATAAGTCACTTACGGCCATCATCAAAAACGCATCGATTATGCGGTTACCTGGCCCGGACGAAATCCGTTTGGCTGTAATGTCTAAACGAGCTGATGTGATTTTTGATACGTCAGCAGCTAATGACTTATTCGCTGCTTCGCACACCGACTGGGCAGTCATTCTTAAGCCTGTGCCGGCGATCGACAAAAAAGGCGTTTCGTTCGGCCTACGGCGCGATACCTCATACGCTGATCTTCAAGTATTAGACCTTTATATCAATGACGCCGTCGCGACCGGTCATATGGATGAGCTAATCAATAAAGCGATCGCACACGAGACTAAGTGATTGGTCTTAGTGGGTGTTAGAGGCTGTCTGATCTTGGAGTAGAAGCTAATGGCAAATTCAAATTATCTCGTAGAAATGAAGGGGCTGCACAAAAGCTATGCGGGCGGCGTGAAACCTGTGCTGCAAGGTTTGGACATTAGCATGTGCCCTGGTGATCGGGTTGTCGTGATTGGGCCGAGTGGTGGCGGGAAAAGTACATTGCTGCGAGTGTTGATGGGTCTAGAAGATATTGATAAAGGCCAATTACTGTTTCAAGGCAAAAACTACATTACGACTGACAAATATGGAAGAACGGTAATTGATAAGGAGATCCGTCGTAACATTGGAATGGTTTTTCAGCATTATACGTTGTTCCCCCACCTCAATATTCTTCAGAACCTGACACTCGCACCGATCAAGGTAAGAGGTGAGTCGAAGCAGTCGGCAGAACTTCGAGCGCGCGGTTTGTTGACGAGATTCGGGTTGGAAGCAAAGGAAAAAGCTTATCCTGCCCATCTTTCCGGTGGGCAGAAGCAACGCGTCGCCATCGCTAGAGCCTTGATGCTCGATCCAAAGCTAATGTTGTTTGATGAAGTGACTTCTGCTCTCGATCCCGAGCTGGTGGCTGAAGTCGAGCAAGTCATCATGCATTTGGCTGAACAATCCATGCCCATGGTGATAGTGACTCACGATATGCACTTCGCCAAAAACATCGCTTCACGTGTGATTTTCTGCGCTGGCGGCGTTGTAGTCGAAGATGGGCCTCCCGAGCAGGTACTCGGTAGGCCGAAGGAAGCTCGAACGAGAGAGTTCATACAGCGAGTCTTTCATATTGGCGAGACGGTAGGAGTCGGACGTGAACTATCAATTTGATTTGTTCTTCATCGCGAACGGTCTCTGGCCGCTGCTCAAAGGGTTAGTCGTAACCCTGGAACTCACTGTCGCAGCGAATATCATCGGATTGACTCTTGGTTTCATCATTGCACTATTGGTTATGAGCCCAAATCCGATACTCCGTTGGCCTTTTACCTTGTTCATCGAGTTTTTCCGCTGTACCCCTGCGCTTGTCCAGATCGTATGGTTTTTCTACTGCATACCCATCATCTTCGATGTTTACATCGATGCAATGACGATGGGTATTTTGGCGATTGGACTCAACCTTGCTGCATTCAACGCGGAAGCGTACAGGGCCGCCATCCAGGGAGTTCAAAGCAATCAGTACGATGCAACTGTTGCTCTGGGGCTTTCTCCGTTTCAACGAACTGTGTATGTGGTGCTCCCACAAGCATTTCGTTCGGCGCTACCCGTTTTGGTTGCAAACGGCATTGGCGCATTCCAACAAACTGCGCTGGTTGCGATAGTCGCTTTGCAAGATCTCATGTATATGGGAAAAATACTGGCCACCGACACTTATCGACCTATCGAGGTGTTTACCGTTATAGCTCTTATATATTTTGCAATATCGTTCCCTATATCACAGCTCGTAGAATACATAGAGCGACGCCGTAAAGCGGAAAACTCATGAGGACGCGGCCATGGAACTAGATTTTTCAGTAATCTTCGATTACAAGGCTGCGTTGTTTTTTGGCCTTTTGTTAACTTTAAAGCTCACGGCGATCTGCGTTGTGTTGGGGTGTGCTTTAGGTTTTTTGGTTGCGATTGCAAGGAGCTCAAAAAATAAGATTATCTATGGGGTCAGCACTGTCTATGTAGCGCTGTTTCGCGGTACTCCAGTGCTCATTCAGTTGTTTTGGATGTTTTTCTGCTTGCCTCTGGTCTTGGGTATGGAGCTCTCGAATCTGACTTGCGGAATAATCGCGCTTACGTTGTATATGGCGGCGATTACGAGCGAGACGTTCCGCGCATCGTTCAGTTTTGTTAGCAAAGAGCAACATGATGCGGGGGTTGCTCTCGGACTGACTTATCGTGTTCATACTTTGTACGTTCTTCTACCGCAAGCGCTTCTCAGAGCGGCTCCCACGCTTTTATCGAATTGCACTAGCTTATTTAAGGAGAGTGCACTCGTCTCCGCCGTGGGTATGGCTGACTTGATGTTCGTTAGTCAAAACATATCGAACCGAACAGGGCACCCGGTGGAGCTTTTGACAGCAGCGGCAGTAATCTATTTTGTTATTGCATTTCCTATTACCCGGGCAGTTACTGCCTTGGAGCGGAAAATCCTGCATACCATGGCTATTTAGTTAAGCAAGAAAGAAAAACTTTGTAGCGATTGACAACAGTTAATAATTTAAGCGCTCGTAGCGAAGTAGGATGACTATGTTTAATGGCGATAGACCTTTCATTAGCGGACAAGAATCTGAGATCGACCATTCAATGTGGTCTGCGACTGGTGGGGCAAAGCCAGAAAGCGTGATCCTTGCACGGCAAGAGTCGTGCGATGTGTTGATCATCGGTGGCGGCTTTAACGGTGTGACGGCAGGACTCCACTGTGCGGAGCGCGGTGCTAAGACGATATTGGTTGAGGCTCAAGAAATTGGTTCTGGTGCGAGCGGTCGCAATGCGGGGCAAGTGAATCCTGGCCAGTTCCTCTCGCCCGAACAAATCCTCCGCGCGTTAGGCCCCGATTATGGTCAGCTTTTCTTGAAGGAATTGGGTAGCGCCCCAGACGTCGTCCGTCAGTTGATACGCGATTACGATATTGATTGTGCCGCTGACGAAAGGCCTATCATCCGCTGTTCAACGTCTCCTCAAAAAACACGAGAACTCGAAACCCAGGCTTCGGATTGGCAAGCCCTGGGCGCGAATGTTCAGATGGTCTATGGCTCTGAACTCGAAGAGATGAACGGATCGACCCGATATAAAGCTGCACTGATCGATCATCGCGGATTTACGCTTCAACCGCTTGCCTACGTGCGCGGGTTAGCGCGAGCCGCAGTCGCCAGAGGTCTTAGAATTTCTACCGGGTCTAAAGTGACATCCCTGGAACCTTCAGGTACCGGATGGGTTGCTACCACCGGCAATACGACAATAAAAGCCGACAAAGTCATTCTCTCAACCAACGCATACAGCAATGATCTGGTACCAGGTTTCAAAGAGGAAATAATGCCTCTTGGTGCTTTTGGTATCGCCACTGCAGATCCGTTACCTCCTGAGTGGAGAGAGCGAATTTTGCCTCACTACATAGCCATGTGGGACACCCATAAGATACCGCTGTGGTTCAGATATGACCCGGTTGGGCGTCTTCATGTTGGATCTATTGGATTCCTTCCCATTCATTCGGAAGGGGATAACTGGGTAAATCGCGCAATGAAGTTTGTCTACCCTTTCGCGCCTACATTCAAATGGGGCTATCGGTGGTCAGGCACGCTTGGCCAAACGGTCGACAGATTGCCGCATCTCGTTGAACCGCGCCCGGGCATCTTTGCAACCATCGGATGTAACGGACGAGGCATTGCACCAAATGCTTATTTCGGAAAAATGCTGGCTAAAATCGCACTTGGCGATGATGTAATCACTCCGTTGCCACTAAGAAAGTCTACGAAATATCCAATGCGTGAGATCGCATTAGAAGCATATGACGCTGGAATTCGTTTCTATCGTAATACGCTGCTTTTCACGTAGCCAAGACGAAAAAACTCGTGGGCTCTGCAGTTCTGTTGGAGGTCTTCATTCGTGCGCTAGCGAAACCTGGAAAAATAATTCCAAGAGTTTGGCTTTTTTTAGAAGTTTATTCATTTTTGCCTGGCTTTAGCGGTGAAGATTGGAAACTGCTTTTGATGAAGGAAGAATACACTGACTTCATCGAGCCCAATTAGCGAAATAGCGATATGAGTGGCCTCTGGGGCTGTTTGCGACGAGATGACCTATATTTCGGATCTATGTAGATAGGTGAAGAAAAATGAGTGTGAAATCAACAGAATATAGTGCTCTAGATGAATTGGCGTCCAGGGTACAGGCCGATCTCCACGTTCTACGTTTTCCTCATGACCCTTGGGTACTGCCTAAGGCGCACCCTAGCGGCAAGCATGTCTACGACGTTGCTATCATCGGGGGAGGCCAAGGCGGGTTGGCAATCGCTGCAGGTCTCTTGCGCGAACGGGTTGATAACATCGTTGTTTTTGATCGGCAGCCCAAAGGCCTGGAAGGCCCATGGAATAATACGGCGCGGATGCGCACTTTGCGTACCGTAAAGCATTTGCCGGGTATTGATGCGACATTAACCAGTCTTGCACCTCAAGCATGGTATACAGCCAAATACGGCGAAGAGGCTTGGGAAGAGCTGATAAAAATTCCGAAAGGGGACTGGCAAGAGTATCTAACATGGTGTCGCGATACGTTGAAGATCCCAGTGGAGAATCTTACTGGTGTCTCCAACGTCATTCCAGAAGAAAAGCTGTTTCGACTAGAGCTGAACAGATTCGACGATCGAGGAGAAATATCGGCTCGCGACGTTGTTTATGCTCGCAGAGTGGTTGTTGCGACAGGTGTTGATGGCAGCGGGGCGTGGCATGTACCCAAGTTCATCTCATCGGCATTGCCTAAAGATCGATATGCATCTTCAGGAGAGCATATAGATTTTTCCAAGCTTGTAGGGAAGAAGATTGCTGTTCTCGGTGCAGGCGCATCTGCATTCGACAACGCTTCGACTGCGCTTGAGGCAGGAGCGTTAGAAGCGACTGTTTGTATTCGTCGCAAGGATATCCAGCGAATTAACCCTCAGATCTGGATGGCAAAAGCAGGGTTTCTTAATCATTACGCTGATATGGATAATTCCCTGAAGTGGAAATACATGCGGCATATGTTCAGGTACAACATTCCAGCTCCGCAGGACGCCTACAATCGATTGTCAGGTTTAGAAGGTGCGAGCGTTCGTACCAATGCGGCCTGGGAAGGGGTGAAACTCGTCATTGATGACGGAAAAGAACAAGTTGAGATCACCCTTGCGTCTGGAGACAAGCTCAAGGTCGACTACTTGATAGTTGCTGTTGGGTTTGTGAACGATTTTTCACTACGCCCAGAGCTTTCAAGCATTGCCAATGACATAGCGCTGTGGCAAGACAAATATAGTCCTGCCCATGGGGAGGAAGATGCTCAAATATCTAGCCATCCCTACCTGGGTGAGAATTTTGAGTTTGTCGAAAAATCGCCTGGGGAAGCCCCCTACATTAAGAATATATTCAACTTTACTTATAGCGCCCTTGTAAGTATGGGGCTTTCCGGTTCGGCTATCAGCGGGTTTAGATATTCGGTTCCTCGTGCGGTACGTGGTATCACCAAATCGCTTTATCTTGAGGATGCTGAAGAAATTTATAATAAATTCACCGATTATGCCGAGCTTGAGATGGTAGGAGTTGTTCCGTTCAGCAATTCAACTCAGACAAGCAAAATTTTCGCTGATTGAATTATTTGTCATTGCTTGGCCCATGAAAGGTATCGGTAATCGATACCTTTGCTGACATAAAATTATAAATTGTTAATATCCATTAATAATGGATAGGGATCTGTTCATGCGAAATATTTCAACTTTGTTAGCCCCTGCTGCCGTTGGCCCTTATTCCCAAGCAGTCTGCCATGGCGAATATCTATTTGTTTCTGGGCAGCTAGGCATTGACCCAGCCAAAGGAGAGCTGGTGGCGGACGATGCCTTGCTTCAAATGAAACAGTGCCTCAGCAATATCTCAGCGATTGCTGAAGCAGCGGGCACCGGTATTTCAAAGACTATCAAAACAACAATAATGGTCACGGTTTTAAGTGATTTTGCGAAGTTGAATGACGTATATGCTACCTATTTCTCTTCTCCGTTCCCTGCTCGCGCCACATTCGAGGTTTCCGCACTACCAAAAGGAGCCCTCGTTGCAGTAGATGCCATTGTCGCGCTGGACTGAATGTTGAATCAGTAGCCAAATACAGGATATTTATGAATCTTAATCTCGGTAATCAGGATAAAGAGTGGACTCGCTGGGCGATCGGCGTGTTGCAGGGGGATGCCAATCGCTCTGCCGATACACATCTGATTCCTTTAGATTTTAACGGGCTGCCTGGGATATCGATTTATCTAAAGGATGAGTCTACTCACCCTACAGGCAGTCTGAAGCACCGCTTGGCACGATCGCTTTTCCTGTATGGCATCTGCAATGGCTGGATAAAGAAAGGTACTTTGTTAGTCGAGGCATCTTCAGGCTCAACAGCTGTCAGTGAGGCGTATTTCGCTAAGCTCCTAAATCTGCCCTTTACTGCAGTAATGCAGCGTTCCACCAGTTGCCAGAAAATCGATGCAATCAATCGATTAGGGGGAACATGTCACTTTGTTGACAATCCTGGGGCTATCTATACGGTCGCCGAGCAACTTGCTCGTGAAACGGGTGGTCATTATTTAGACCAGTTTACAAATGCAGAACGCGCTACTGACTGGCGTGGCAACAATAACATCGCCGAAAGTATATTTTCGCAAATGGCGATGGAGAAAGATCCTGAACCAGCTTGGGTGGTTATGAGTGCCGGCACTGGAGGAACGTCAGCTACAATCGGAAGGTATATCAAGTATAAGCATCTGAACACTCGACTTTGTGTAGTTGACGTTGAACATTCTGCTTTCTACGAATCCTACGATACTGGGGATAAGGCGAGCACTTGTGCCACTCCCTCTCGGATCGAAGGTATTGGTCGGCCTAGGGTAGAGCCTTCGTTCATCCCTGATGTCATCGACCACATGATAAAGATTCCAGATGCAGCTTCACTTGCTGCCATGCACGTTCTTTCAGAGCGGCTATCGCGTCGTGTTGGTGGTTCTACGGGAACGAATTTCTTTGGTGTTTGTTGTATCGCGGAGCAAATGCGCTCACAGAAGCAGACAGGGTCAATAGTATCGGTAATTTGCGATTCGGGAGATCGTTATACCTCTACGTATTACGATGCTGACTGGCTTAAAGAAGCCAAAATTGACATAAGGCCTTATGAGAAATATTTGAATTTATTTCTCGATGGAGAAGCTTCAGATGTGTCACTGATCAACCTCTGTGAAAATGTACGAGGCCAGTAGTTAGTCTTGACTCATAACTGGTTATTAATAAGCTGACGGCTCTTATGCAAGCTTTAAATAAATCGGCACTTGGTTCTTAAAAGCCAGGTGCCTTTCGGTTCGCGCCAATCAGTTTCTTGGGGATCAGCCTACGAGCACTTCGCTGATCTGAATGATGGGCTTGAGATTGGTGTAATTGGCGATGTCCGCCCCGATGGCCTTGGCATGCGGCCCGAATGCTGCGGTGAATGCGTCGAGCGATTCGAAGAAGAGATGGCCTATCGCAAGGTAGGTCGGATCGCTTCCCGGCACTGGGCCTTGAAGGCCTTTTTCAACAGTGAAGTGACTGCAGGCCCCGGCCATCTTCTGCTGAATCATCGTCATATGTTGGTCACGATAGTAATCGAAGTCGAAGGTTGCGTCCGCTTCATTCGGGTACAGAATGCTTACGTCAATCATTGGGTGTATCTCCCTGGTTTATTGATTAAACGGCGGCAACACCAACAGGGCGTTCGCCTGAGATGGTTGTTCGATGCATGAGGCGTAGGTGGCCGTCGTAGCCACCCTCTGCATTGTGAAGCGTGCAGCGGTTGTCCCACAGAGTAAGCATGTTCGGCGCCCATCGGTGACGGTAGACATATGTGTCCTGCACCATGTGTTGATACAAATAACTCAGCAGCGCCGTTGATTCTCCACGAGTCAAACCCTGAATACCCTGCGTATAGACAGGGCTCACGTAGAGGGATTTGCGACCCGTCACGGGATGTATACGTACCAGCGGGTGTGGCCAGGTTTTGTCGGCGTCTTCACTGACTACTATCTTCATTGAGCGTGCTTCTGTCTCTTTTGCGAAGAGGCCATTTTTGCCATACGGCATGCTCGCAGAATGTATCGCGACGAGATTATTCATGAGTCCTTTCATCGTCTCAGAAAGGTCATCGTAGGCACGATAGCCGTCGGCAAATAGCGTATCGCCACCCACGGGTGGAGTGATCTTGGAATGTAGGATGGTTCCCGCCGGCGGCTGTTCCTGAAAGCTCCAGTCTGAGTGCCACTGGGCACCAAAGTTAACTGCCTTTTCATCTGCCTCGCGTCTGAGTTCGAGAATGTGCGGATGAGCCTCCATCGGGACGATATATGGGTCTACGCCGAACTCACCAAACTGAAGCGTGAACGCTTCCAGTTGTGTGTGGGAGAGAGGCTGATCCGGGAAGTAAATTACCGAGTGCCTGGCCCACGCTTCCTTTACCTCTCTTAATACAGCTGCCGTGAGTGGCTTATCAATCGAGATACCAGTAATCCTGGCTCCAAAACCCTGAGCCTCGGGTTCCACCTGAATATGCCTAAAGTTGCTGTCCATCATCGCAGTCCCTTTCTCTCATTTTTATAAATAGATAAATCACAGGAAGACCGTGGAGGGATTCTCCGATGCCAGCCCTCTGCTGTCGTTGCTACCGTGCGACAGAGAATTGATTTGGGATGCCAATACCTTGGGCGGTTGGTGTTCCCGCTTTTCAATTGTCGTGTCGAAACAAATCTTTGGCGTGTGGTGCCATTCCCGCCGATTCCACACGTACCCACACTCAGCCAGGCTGCGTAGCGTGCGCAGCAGTGATCAATAAAAATCCCGGAAAGGGCAGGGAAGGGGACGAACGATGAGCGATTACGATCTGAGTTTTAAGCGCGCGTTGGCTCGTGGCGAGCTAGACAGCAGGTTCGACACGATTGTCATAGGTTCTGGTGCAGGCGGCCTAAGCACAGCCGCATTGTTGGCGCTCGAAGGACAGCGCGTTTTGGTGCTCGAACGCCACGCGGTGTTGGGTGGTTGTTTGCAATCCTTCAAACGCCAGGGCTTCGAGTGGGACGTAGGCCTGCACTATATGGGCGAGGTACATCGCAAAACGAGTGGCCTCTATCGCCTTTTCGACAAAGTCTCAGGTGGTCAACTTGAATGGGCGCCCATGCCCGAAAACTACAATCGCATTATCGTAGGTGCCAATAGCTACGATCATATGGCCGGTGCAGAAGCCTACAAGGATCGACTCAAGGACTACTTTCCGAAGGATGCGCGCGCGATCGATCGTTACGTAGAGCTAGTGGGTGAAGCAAGCCGGGCTGCGAAATGCTTCTTCGGAGAGCGGGCGTTGCCACGTTCAGCGTCTGATGCAGCGTTCACCAAGGCTCAGACTGCGTTCATGTCACTTGCGCAGCGCACAGTGCAGGATGTTTTGGACGAATTGACTGACAACGCTGACCTTAAGGCAGTCTGGTGTGGGAACTACGGCGACTACTGCAATTCCCCTGCGGAGGCCTCTTTTGCGATCCATGCCATGGTTTTCAGCCATTACATCGATGGTGCGAGCTACCCCGTTGGCGGTTCGCAACGCATCGCCACAGCAATGGCCGACACTGTACGTGCGGCAGGAGGAGCTTGTCTGGTGGCGGCAGAGGTTGTGAGCATCGAGATGAGTGATGGTTGCGTAGTAGGTGTGCAAACCGCTGACGGAAGCCAGATTCGCGCGGACAGAGTCGTCAGTGCGATTGGTATCTCTCAGACCGTACCGTTGCTGGCTCATGCAAATCCTGAACTGGCGCAACCATTGGGTGAGGTAACTAAGAGCATTGGTACAACTCAATGTTTTGCTGTGCTGAACCTAGGCATCGACATCGCAAACGCTGATCTGAACATTCATCCAGCCAATCTGTGGGTGCACCCAAGCAATGATCTCCCGGCGAACCTTGTACGGTACAAAGCTGATCCAGAGGGACAGCCCATGCCCCTGCATTTCATTGCCCATCCATCACTGCGGGATCCGAGTTGGCCCGAGCGCCACCCTAAGCAGAGCACGATGGATATTTGCGGCTTAACTGATTGGTCGGTGTTCGAGCGTTTCACTGGCACGAAGTGGAAGCACAGAGGCGCAGAGTACGAGGATATGACGGCAAGACTGAGCGAAGACCTCTTGGCCGTGGCCTTAAAACATTATCCTCAAATCAGCGGACGCATTGCTCATGCCGAGTTGGCTACACCTCTAACTTTCAATCACTTTCTAAATCGTAGTCGCGGCAATTTCATGGGATATGAACAAACGCCGCTTCGTTTTGCACAGCGCTGGATGCGCGCGCACGGCCCTGTTAAAGGTCTATTCTTCGGTGGACAGGATGTGACCGCTGCCGGAGTCAGTGGTGCGATGGTCAGTGGGCTGGTCGCGGCGAGTGCCGTTCTCGAACGTGACCTTTTTCGTGAGCTTTAGACCTCAAGTTCGCACCGGGTCGAATCGGCTTTACAAGGCGCCCTCTGGTGGTCAGAACCCTCAGTATTGTTGATTGCAAGGGCCTTTCCTCCTGCAGAGAAGCTGCTTACTAATTCAAGGCGCAGCGCACTAGGTGCTTTACCGAAATGACCTCGCACAGCATGCGAAAAAGCGCTGGGCTCTGCATAGCCCAGCCGTTCTGCCAGCATCATAAGCGGCAGATCGGGATCAGCCAGGCCTTCCAATGCCTCGCTCATACGCACCGCTTCCAGTAATTGGCGGAAGGATGAACCGCGCTCAGCCAATCGACGCTGAAGAGTACGCCTGCTGAGATCCAGCGAACTCGCAACGCTGTCGCAATTCGCTTCTGAAAATCCCTGCGCGGCAATGGCTGCTGTCACGTAATCAACGAGCGTGTCGGAGCGACCCTGGGTTTTAAGCAACGTCTCCGCGCGACCGAGTACGATGCGAAGCAGTGTTGGATCAGCAGCCTGCCAGGGTGAGTCCAGCAGTTCAGCGCCAAATACGACACGAGCGTGCTCGACTCCGAGAATGACCGGACATTCAAAATAGACTTGATAGCGGTCGGCTAAACACGCGTCAGTACCAGGTAGCTCAATTCTGGATGGCCTACGATCAGCCGGCATACAGTTATAGAGAAGGCGTATGTACGCGGCAAACAGCGAATCTATCTGGGCCGGATGCATGGCAACTGGGCTGGGTGTTACGTGGTAAACCAGATGAACACCATTGTTGGACGCAGGTTCAATTAAAAAACGACCAGAGTTGCTGACCAATTGCTGCAGCCTGACCGTATGGGCGAGCGCCTGGCGTAAGGAGCTACTGTGCATCAACACCAGCGCTACGACGTTCATCGATTGCAGTGGCAGTGCTACGCCAACCTTCAAGCCGAGCAGCGGATCCTGGGAGAGTTGCATTGCCCGCTGCCAAAGCCTTCTCACTTGTACGAGTTGTAGTTGCCGCGTCGGCGCCACGTCTTCCAGGTGTTTAGCCCATGAAGCGCCCAGACGGGAAGGCTCGATACCTTGACGAGTCAGTTCCTCGATGACGCCTACAAGCCAAGTGGCACTGACGGTGAGAGGTCGGGTCATTTTACGTCCTTTATCCACAGTGCGATGCTTGGTTAGAAAGGGAAACGCCGCTATATATGCGCAGCATTGCTCTCTTTAATTAGAATTCAGCAAGGCAATATGACGAATATCTAGCACGACAGGCATGAATATTCCAAGGCTATCGCGGACGCGTTTCGCAGCGGAGTAAATCCGGCGAATTAGGGGGACGAAGGAGAGGAGTGGAATTGTGCAATGCATCTGTTGATTTTTACTAACGGGCAGATCGTGGCTACCCGTTAGTGTGCGATGTGCTGGTCAGATTCTTACGGGTTCTCCTAGAACGTGCATCAAGCGATTTGCCCATCCGAAAATGGCTGTAGCCAATACCAGATCAACGACACCAAGCGTGTCAAAGCCGAGTTCTTTCAAGGCATCGGCATGCCGTGTATTCAGCACTGGGGGTGACTTGGCTAACTCAACCGCAAAGTCAAACAACGCCTGAGAGCGATCATCCAATTGTGCTTCGGTTTCGTCTGCAAAGATTTTTGCGACCAGCTCTGTACTTTTGGTCAGCTGATTGTATCGGGCGCCGTGTACTGCAGCGCAGTAGACGCATCGATTAACAATTGAAGAACCAATCGCCCCCAGTTCACGCTCAGCTGGAGGCAAGCCAGCGCGGCCATACATAATAGCGTTGAACAAAGGGGATCGCACCGCGAGCGATTCAGGGTCATGAGCGAGAGTGAGCACATACTCCGAGATCTTTTTGCTCGATGGGGTCACTTTCATCGCATCAAGCTGCTCTTGGCTCGCACTTTCTAACTCGACAGGCTTGATGTACGGCGACCAGTGAGGCACCGATACGGTGAAATTATGCACAACCTGGCTCATTTCATTTCTCCTGCAATTTTGAATCCTGCTACGACCCGGAGTTGGTAGTTCACGAAAGCGAGGACTTCCGTGAGCCTTACGATGTCCGGTTCTGAAATCCCAGCGGCCTTTAAGGTATCGATATCTTGCTTTGTAGCTTCTCGCGGCTTTTGAGTGACCAGATCCGTGAATCGGATAATCGCCATAAAGCGTTCATCCCCGTACGCGGACTGCTGAGGATTGGCAGCAACATAAAGGCCTTCTTCGCCACCTGCTGTCTCAAGACAAGCATGGTAGTGATCAGCCAATTCTTCAGAGTTGCTCAACCGAGCGATTCGTTCAGCAAGAGCTGCACGTTCTGCATGTGACAGACCACCGGGATCTTTCGGAATGATCACGGCATCATGGCTCGCTTGGCTCAGCGCCATAATTTCTGCCCGCTCAGCAATGGCCATCGCGAGCGGAGAGTTTTCGTTTGCGCCGACAAGACGCTCGATAATGTTCGGAGTAAGCATATGAGTTCCAATAGTTAGCGACACGTTATTTCCTGGATGCAGCCGTGTTCGATAGCGACTAAAAAACACGTTCGCCGAACGTTAAAGAACGCTCGCAAGCGAAACGAACTTCGTGGTCATGAAAGCATCCAGTGCGCCAGGGCCTCCTTCGGTTCCGTATCCGGAATCTTTCACGCCGCCAAACGGGTGCTCGGGTAGGGCAACGCTGTGATGGTTGATCGAGATGGCGCCAGACTCGATGCCGTTAAACAGCTTATTGGCCGAGGAAAGCGATCGCGTATAGGCGTAGGCAGAAAGACCGTATGGCAGTCTGTTCGCTTCTTTGATGGCTTCGTCGATGTCGTCGAATGGGTTGATTATTGCAATCGGCCCGAAGGGTTCATCAACCATGGCGAGGGCGGTCACCGGTACATTCGTGAGAACGGTGGGTTCGAAGAAATAACCCTTGTCGCCCACGCGGTTGCCGCCAATCTCCAGCTTCGCTCCATGGGATACAGCATCTGCCACGAGTTCTTCTGTTGCCTTAAGCCGGCCCAAATGAGCCATCGGGCCCATTGTTACCGTCGGATCAAGACCGTCGCCTACCTTGATTGCGCGTGCGCCTTCCACGAAACGGGAAACAAACTCGTCGAACACTTTAGAGTGAACAAGAAAGCGAGTAGGGGAGACACAGACCTGGCCCGCATTTCGATATTTAGCGGCTACAGAAATCTTAACTGCGGTTGCGATGTCCGCGTCGTCCATAACGATTACCGGCGCATGGCCACCCAGCTCCATTGTGGATCGCTTCATATGCAGCCCGGCGAGGCTTGCAAGCTTTTTGCCCACTGGCGTTGATCCGGTGAAGGTCACTTTCCGGATCGAGGGATGAGCAATCAAATGCTCAGAAATCTGGCTCGAGTCGCCAAACAGTAGGTTGACGGCTCCCGGAGAAACGCCAGCGTCAGCGAATGCTTTCACAAGCTCAACAGCACACGTAGGTGCCTCGGTTGCGCCTTTTAAGATGATCGAACAGCCGGCGGCCAGCGCACCAGCGACCTTTTTCACTGCTTGAATGAGCGGGAAATTCCATGGGGCAAAACCCACTACAGGCCCGATAGGCTCCATCAGAGTAAATTGATGAATCCCTAGTGCGCGCGAAGGTATAACACGCCCGTACGCGCGTCTTCCTTCTTCAGCATGCCAATCGATGGTATCAGCAGTTGCTGCGACTTCACCCATTGCTTCCGCCAAGGGCTTTCCATGCTCGGCAGTGAGCACCAGAGCGATATTTTCAGCACGCTCACGAATCAAATTTGCCGCTTTGTGCATAATCGATGCACGATCGAGCGCGGAAACCTGCTTCCATGTCGCAAAGCCTTTCTCAGCTGCGATAGCCGCATCTTCAATATCAGCCAAGCTAGCTTTTGCAATGAGTCCGATCTGCTCTTCAGTTGCCGGATTGATTACGGGGATCGATTCAGTGGGATGCGTGTTACGCCATACACCGCCAATAAACAATGGTATTTGTTCCATGATCACCTCTCATAGTTGCTATGGTTTTGACATCCCACGACTTGGCTAAAAACTCATTGTGGTGCTTAGCTACAAGCTATCTACGACACATGGGCTTCAATAAAATATAGGGCATTTCTCAACGGAAAATTTTCTGTTCTTTTTCAGAAAACACATCAAATTTAGAATTTTCTTCTAAAAAATATGGCGCTAGTAAAAGTATTATCCAATTGGATGGCGGGGAGCGATTTTGCCTCTACTACATGGAAGTTTCTGTCCATAGGCGAACGCAAGGATCGTTTCAACCAGCCTCAAGACCTCACTGCTGATACGAGTCGCTTATTCTGGTGAAGGGCGCGTGAGCGCTATTGGTTGTATTTGGCAAAGCAGGGATTCATTAACCCGAAAATCCTTTCCGGTGATCACTTTTGTTTTTTTGAGTTTTGGAAATTGCTCGGTGCCACCCCATGCCATCGCTTGAATGCTTGAGAGAAGCTCGATAAATCACTGAAGCCTAGTCGCTCGGCGATCTCGGTCAGGCTCAAGCGGGAGTCGTTGATCATTTCGATGGCGCTGCTGCTGCGGGCTTCTGCCAGCAGTGTTCGAAACGTGGTGCCTTCATCGCTCAGTCGGCGCTTCAGGGTGCGCGTGCTGATATGGGTCAGACGGGCAATTTCGGAAAGATCCCTTGGTGTGTTTTCGGAGCTAGTTAGGTAGTGCTGCACCAGGGCAGTCATGCCCGAGCGGGCGACTCTGCTTTGCATCAACTTTGTGCACATCTGTTCGCACATGCTTACCGTGACGGCATTGGCCTGGGGCAAGGGGTGAGACAGGAACGCGCGATTGAAGGATAGGCTATTGCAGCTGGCCGAGTAGGTCGGAGTGGTGCCCAAAAGATGATCGATGCCAGGTAGCGTTGGTGCAGTAGCTCTGAGGGTAAAACGCGACAGTGCGAAGTGTTCACCAGCCAACTCGTTCAGGAGCACTGCTGCTGCAGCCATATCCCGAGCCAGCACAAAATCACGCAAGTCCGACGCTAGCCCAGGTGCTTGAAAGGTCAACACGCCGTCATTGCCTTGCGCTTCATACAAAATGACGGTGAAAGCGTAGGTGAGCGGCAGAAAGTGCAACGCCAGTGCCAAGGCATCACCTGTAGTCGCACTGCTAATCAAGCCGTAACCGAACAGGCCATAAGTGGAGAAGTGATAGCGTGTACCAACTTCAAATCCCAAGCCGGATGGATTCCCCAGAAGTGTCAGCAAATTGCTGATCACGCGTAGCTCCTGGTCGGCGGTCAACTCGACGTTCGGATCGCCCAATTGCGCCTGAGTCAGTCCAGAGCCCGCAAGAACTTTAGTGACCGACAGGCCTTTCTCACGACCGAATTCGAGCTGTAACAAGGCGCTGGCGGGGCCGCGCGTAAAATCCCGAAAGCTCATGATTCTTTGCCTATTGCAAAATATTGGCCCAAATAATAAAGCAGTTGGCCCTTTCCAGCATTGGTCTCTTCCCTGATGGGCGTCAACATCATCCGTGTTCGGCTAGCCGTTTCAACAACAATAAAGGCTGTCGCGGTGCTTGGCGCGAATCAGAAATCGCGTTTAAACGTTTCTGATTAGACGTTTGGGACCTCGCACTGCCCTGTGCGTGAGAAAACAATAATGAAAAAGACCTTCGATTACATCGTTGTGGGTGGTGGTTCCGGTGGGTGTGTGGTTGCGAGCAGGTTGACCGAAGATCCGAACGTCAGCGTTTGTGTGCTGGAGGCGGGGGGAGGTGGTCAATCAAGTCTGATAAATATCCCAGCCGCCGTGGTGTCCATGGTGCCGACTTCGGTGAACAACTGGTCGTTCGAAACCGTTCCGCAAATATCTCTAGCTGGCCGCAAAGGCTACCAGCCTCGCGGTAAGACATTGGGCGGTTCATCAGCGATCAACGCCATGATTTATGTACGGGGACATCAATGGGATTACGACCATTGGGCTTCGTTGGGTAATACCGGCTGGGCGTTCAGAGACGTGCTGCCTTACTTCCGCCTCAGCGAACACAACGAGCGAATCGATAACGAATGGCACGGTCGAGGCGGGCCTTTGTAGGTAAGCGATCTGCGTTCCGACAACCCGTTTCAGCAGCGATTCCTGGACGCGGCCCGTCAGACCGGGTTGCCGCTCAACGACGATTTCAACGGTGTCGAGCAGGAAGGCGTAGGTATTTACCAAGTGACGCAAAAGCATGGTGAGCGTTGTAGTGCAGCGCGAGCCTATCTTCTTCCTCATATCGGTGTACGCAACAATCTAACGGTGGAAACCCGGGCACAGGTTCAACGCATCCTGTTCGAAGGTACCCGCGCCGTAGGTGTGGAAGTTCTTCAACGCGGCCAGATTCACGTGTTACGGGCACATCGGGAAGTAATCCTTGCTGCCGGAGCCTTTCAGACGCCACAACTGTTGATGCTTTCTGGTGTGGGGCCGGAGGCAGAACTGGAACGCCACGGCATCAAAGTCCTGCTGAATCTTCCAGGGGTAGGCCAGAACCTGCAGGATCACCCGGATTTTGTCTTCGTTTACAAAACACCCAGCCTCGACGCAATGGGCGTCTCCATGGGCGGCGGCGTCAAGCTGCTGAAAGAGACAGTCCGTTTTCGAAATGTACGTCGGGGTATGTTGACCTCGAACTTTGCCGAAGGCGGGGCGTTTCTTAAAACTCGCGAGGCTTTGGACAAACCGGATATTCAACTGCACTTCGTCGTTGCGCCGGTCGAGGATCATGCCCGCAAATTGCGACTCGGCCATGGACTTTCCTGCCATTTTTGCCTTCTGCGACCACGCAGTCGCGGTGCGGTGTCGCTGGCCAGTAATGACCCGCAAACGGCGCCATTGATTGATCCGGCCTTTCTTCAGGATCCACAAGATCTTGAAGACATGGTCGCGGCGTTCAAAATCACCCGTCAGTTGATGCAGGCTCCCGCTCTTGCCAGTTGGATCACTCAAGATCTGTATACCGCAGAAATCGGCACCGATGAGCAGATCCGCGCCATCCTGCAACGTCGCACCGACAGCGTTTATCACCCAGTGGGTACCTGCCGGATGGGCGTTGACGTACTTGCTGTGGTGGACTCGAAGCTGCGCGTACATGGGTTGCAGGGCTTACGGATTGTCGATGCTTCCATTATGCCAACCCTCATCGGCGGCAATACTAACGCGCCGACAATCATGATCGCTGAGAAAGCCGCTGATCTTATTCGGGGTATTCAACGGGTGAAATTGTCCGTGGAGCCGGAAGACTCGACCATTGCCAATAACAAGAATGAGGCACCTTATGTCGTTGCATGAATTTGATGTGGACCTTCAGTCCGCAATGCCTCTGACCGCGATCATCATTGGAACCGGCTTCGCTGGCATCGGCATGGCCGTTGCGTTGCAAAAGGCCGGCGTCGAGGACTTCGTCATCCTGGAAAAAAAACATGACGTAGGCGGTGTCTGGCGGGACAACACATATCCCGGCGCAGCGTGCGACGTACCTTCGCACTTATATTCGTTTTCGTTTGAGCCCAATCCGGGCTGGAGCCGAGTGTTCGCTCCGCAGGGTGAAATTCATAACTACCTGCAACGCTGTACCGACAAATATGGGTTGAGTAAATACATCCGTTTTGGCGTCGAAGTCGCCTCCGCTGAATTCGATGAAGCGACCTCGCTGTGGCAGGTCATTCAGAGGGACGGAACTGTACTGAGTGCTTCGTTGCTGATTAGCGGCACCGGACAGCTGAGCGCCCGGCATTTCCAAAATTGGCGGGCATGGATAATTTCAAGGGCCACATCTTTCACTCGGCCACTTGGGATCACAGCTACTCGTTAGCTGGTAAGCGGGTAGCGGTAGTCGGCACCGGGGCCTCTGCGATCCAGTTTGTCCCGGCCATTGCCGGACAGGTGGAACACTTGAAGGTTTTCCAGCGCTCCCCCGCGCACGTGATGCCACGTCCCGACCGCGCTTACTCCGAACGAGAAAAAGCCCTGCTACGCAATGTTCCCTGGTTGATGAAGGCTTACCGTGCATCAATATATCTACGGTATGAATCACGAGCTCTGGCGTTTACCCGGTTCAAGTCTTTGATGAAATGGGCGGTCGGTATTCCATTTCGCAAGCTGCTGACCGAGCAAGTGACTGATCCCGTATTACGGCAGAAACTTACTCCTGATTATCCGTTCGGCTGCAAACGCATTTTGCTGTCTAGCGAATACCTCATGACCATGAGTCGGCCCAACGTGGAATTGGTCACCGACGGTATTGTCCGTATTACGGAGAACGGAATTGAAACCGCTGACGGCAGACAGCATGAGGTCGATGCGATCGTCTACGGTACCGGGTTTGCGGCCACTGAATTTTTGTCTCCGATGCGCATTGTCGGGCGTGGCGGAATAAACCTTAATCAGGCTTGGCGCGACGGTACCCGGGCTTATCTTGGACTAGCGGTTCCGAACTTCCCCAATTTCTTCATACTCTACGGCCCAAACACCAACCTTGGCCACAACTCGATCGTGTATATGCTTGAAAGCCAGATTGCCCACATCATGCGATGCTTGCGCACTTTGAATGCAACGGAGACGAAACACAGTTGAGATCGATCAAAGCGCGTATGACCGTTTCCACCAACAGACCCAGAACCGCCTGGCCAACACGGTGTGGAACGGATGCAAGAGCTGGTACGTCGATGAAGCCGGCAACAACAGCACAAATTGGCCAGGCTTCACCCTAAGCTATCGCTGGCTAACGCGATTCTCGGCTTTGCACGCCTACCGCTTTAGCCGTCAGTTCGAAGGAGGCACCACGATAGCGGAATCACCAGATTGGCTTGAGGTGATGAAAACTCGTTTTTTGCGAGGCTTCTTGCGCACCACATTTCGGTCGTTGATCGGGCCGGGATTGGGTGTCGTCGCGCAGAGAAGGGTGGTCAGGGGACTTTCCCGGCTGATGCCCGGCACCACTGGCGTGATCCGTTATTGCCAGCAGGTCAATGGTGTTCCCGTACAGGTGGTTGCTCCCAAGCAAGGTGAGAGCGGCGGTGTCATTTTGTACCTGCACGGCGGAGCGTTTTGCCTCGGCTCCCCGGACACGCACTGGAGCATCACCAGTCGCTTGGCCAAGGCATCCAGGATGTCGGTATGGGTTGCGAATTACCGATTGGCTCCAGAGCATCCCTGTCCAGCAGCACTGCAAGATGCGCTGGCATGCTATGAAGCCTTGCGCGCTCAAGGTTATGCCGCCAACCGGATTTTTCTCGCAGGCGATTCGGCGGGCGCTGCGTTGGTATTGGCCTTGGCCCTCAAGCTTCGAGATCGTTACAAGCTTTTTGCCGCTGGGCTGCTGCTGATGTCACCGGTAACCGACGAGCACTTGACCGGCGCCTCAATGATCTCGCGACTTAAGGAAGACCCCATGATTCGTCGCGGTTGGCTTGAGCAGGGATTGGGTTGGTATGCCTCCGATGAGGCGACGCCCAGTCCATTGCGAGTGGATCTGCAAGGACTGCCTCCGATGCTGGTTCAGGTTGGCGACCATGAACTGCTGTTATCCGATTCCATACGTTTGGCCGAACACGCAGTCAACAGTGGGGTGAATTGCTGGCTGGAGGTGTACGCAGCACGATGGCACGTTTTTCAGCTTCAAGCCTTTTACCTGCGCTCAGCGGCCAAAGCGCTGAACACAGTGGCTGAGTTTGCCCGTGAGCAACTTTCACAGGCGGAGCCAACAAGTTCGTGATGATGGTGAAAAGCGTGCGTCTAGCTGCTGTCGTTGCGACAGGGCTAGACGCGTCAGATAACCGAAGAGCGGTTAACCCGCGACCGGTGTGCGCATGGTGACGAACTCTTCAGCGGACGTCGGATGCACGGCGATGGTGTCGTCGAAATCGCGCTTGGTCGCGCCCGACTTCAGCGCAATCGCCAAACCCTGCACGATCTCGCCGGCCTCCGGGCCGACCATGTGACAGCCCAAGACCTTGTCGGTCTTGGCGTCCACCACCAGCTTCATCAAAGTGCGCTCCTGGCATTCAGTCAGCGACAATTTCATCGGAACGGAAACGGCTTTCAAAGATCACCACTTCGTGCCCGGCCTCTTCGCGCCTCTTCTTCGGTCAACCCGACAGTGCCGATGTCAGGCTGGCTGAACACCGCCGTCGGGATCATCTTGTAATTCACAGGGCGATACTGCTCGGGCTTGAACAAGCGCCGCGCTAACGGCATGCCTTCTGCCAGCGCGACCGGTGTAAGTTGCACCCGACCAATCACATCGCCCAGAGCCAGGATCGACGGTTCAGCGGTTTGATACAGTTCATCGACCTCGACAAAACCTTTCTTGTCGAGTTTGACGCCAGTGTTTTCCAAGCCCAGGTTGTCGAGCATCGGGACGCCGACCGGTAGCGTAGAACACGCAGTCCGCCTCAAGCTGACGACCATCCTTGAGGGTTGCTTTCAGGCTGCCATCGGCTTGCTTGTCGATGCGCTCGATGTTGGCATTGAATTGCAGGTTCATGCCGCGCTTGCTCAGCTCTTCCTGCAAATGTTTGCGCACCGTACCGTCAAAGCCGCGCAGGAACAAATCGCCGCGATACAGCAATGTGGTCTCGGCGCCCAACCCGTGGAAGATACCGGCGAATTCAACAGCGATGTAACCACCACCCACCACCAGAACACGCTTTGGCAGTTCTTTGAGGAAGAATGCCTGATTGGAACTGATCGCATGCTCATGACCCGGAATCTCCGGAGTCTGCGGCCAGCCACCGGTAGTGATCAAAATGTTCCTGGCGGTGTGACGCTCACCATTAATCTCGACCGTATGCGGGTCGACGATCTTGGCGTGGCCTTCATGCAAGGTCACGCCGCTGTTGGCCAGCAGATCGCGATAGATACCGTTCAGTCGATTGATCTCGCGATCCTTGTTGGCGATCAGTGTTGCCCACTCGAACTTGGCGTCCCCTGGAGTCCATCCGAACCCTTTCGAGTGCTCGAATTCGTCGCAGAAGTGCGCTCCGTAAACCAGCAGTTTTTTCGGGACACAGCCAACGTTTACACAGGTACCACCTAAATATCGGCTCTCGGCCACAGCCACTTTGGCGCCGAAACCGGCGGAGAAGCGCGCAGCCCGAACACCTCCGGAACCTGCACCGATCACATATAGGTCAAAATCGTAAGTCATTTTCAATTTCCTCGTAATCCAACATGGCAGCGCGCTGTTAAGGGGTCGAATGTGTTCTGGGTTGGGTGGAGGTGGACTTAGGTCAGAGGTATCTGGAGCTCCAAGCAGTAATGCAGGAAGCGACATAGTCTGCATCCTGACTGTTAGTAAGGAGGTGATCTGCTGAGTCGAGCGAAATAAAGCTTTTGGGGTGCTTAGCTGCCAGATAAATTTTTTGGGCTTGTTCTATGGATACGGTGGTGTCTATTGGGGAATGAAAAACAAGCAGTGCGCGTCGAAGGTTAGCGATATTCGCATCCTGTTTTGGGCCTCAATGTCATCCAGAAACTGTTTTTTTTATCGTGAACTCTCTGCCGGCGAGCATCACGTTGTATTCGCCAATGTCTCTGATTGCCTCAACATGACCTCTGAACTGCTTCATGACATGGGCGGCTTCAGCGGGTGCACCGATTGTGACTACGCCCTTGGCCTCAGGAATGTGCTTCGCCGCCGCTATGACTGCGGCTCCACCCAAGCTATGGCCAATCAAGATGGAGGGAGCCTGGTACATTTCACGCAGATATTCCGAAGCCGCTACTAGGTCGGCAACGTTGGAGGAGAAATTGCTGTTGGAAAAGTCGCCTTCACTACTGCCCAGGCCCGTGAAATCAAATCTGAGCACCGCGATATTGTTGTTGACTAACGCTTTAGCAATTCTTGCGGCAGCTTTGATATCTTTACCGCACGTGAAACAGTGGGCGAACAATGCATAGGCTTTAGGAGATTCTGGCGTCTCGAGCAAACCAGACAGGCTCATACCTTGAGGGTTTTGGAACGTTATCTTCTTTTTGCTCATCGTGAATCTCTCTCAAATGGCTCTGCTCCTTGCCCAGTGCGAACCGGATGAGTGAGCAGTGAATTTAACAAAGCTACCATCCAGAAGGTAGATTATCAAGATTTGCTACAATAAACTCGATTGTGAGCGTCTTGGTTCGGTTTGGAGAGAGGAGGGGCCGGGCGTAGCCGCTCTGTTGCGAGCGATCTGCAATTCATCGTATTTGATTATTTCCTCTCTGGCGTTCTCGTGGTATCGCGCTCATCGCAGCCCCGTCCATCTTGATTCCAACAAAACAGTAATTGATGAGTCTGGGGTTGGGCTGATTTTGAAATCTACGGCTGGGTCATAACTTGGTTTTGCGCCGTATCGTTGCTCGCGGTCAGTATCTCTGGTCGGTAACGGCTTCAAGGTTGCGCAACGATAGGTATATCCAATTACCGGACCGGCTGCAGGTTCAACACGATATGATAAATTTCGGCTTGGCGGCACCTATCCCTATCGATTACTCAAAAAGCAGCTTCAACGCCAAGCCAATCACCACGATATTGAATACCCACTCCATCCATTCATCGCCTTTGCTTAACGCAAATCGTGCCCCGGCGTTTGCGTCAAGCACTGTGCCGGCCAATAGGCATCCGCCGTATTGCCAGTTGATAATGCCGTTGATGCCGAAGACCATCAGCGATCCGATTGACAGCACCAACCCTCCGACCTTTCGAGTGCCAATGGATTCGCTGATCGTTTTGCGAAAAAAAATAATGTAGATGTACGTCGACAGTTTTGCCTGCCCGCCAAATAAACCCCCAATTGCGCCTACTGGGATGAATAGCAAATAGCCTGTGAGTCGCCTTGTCCAGGAAGGGCGTGGCTCTCCGGCAAGCGGCTTTTTGATTGGCGAAAGCGCTACAAGTAATAACGTCAGTGCTCCAATTATTTTGTGCAGCAGCAGAGGATCGATTTCAATCAGCAGACTCGCCCCCGCCAGCGCCCCAAGCAGACCTAGGAGCGCCGCTGGGAAAGCAGCGGCATAATCGATTTTTCCGTGCTTGTGGAAATGACGTAGTCCAGCCAGCATCGTGCCCAGTGACGCTAAGCGGGCAGTGGCTACCGCCGACTGCGGTGCAATGCCTAGCCCAATCATGACCGGGACTGTGAAAAACACGCTTCCTCCCGTATTGGTGCCGACAAAGCCGGTTACGATACCTAGAATGACCAGGCCGGCCCCTGTCAGCCACTGGCTAGCTATCATTTCGGCGTGCTTGCCGATGGTGAGTGGGCCGATCGGTCCCAGTGATCATTACTGCACCCACTGCACGCTATCGAACACAATGCCTGGGCTTAGAAAGCCTTTCCCCGTGTTACCTGATGCCACGCCGATCTCCACTGTGTTAACGCCTACCTGCAGCGCTGTGGCCGGAATGCTGACCTCGAACACGGTGTTGTTGCCGCGATAAGTGCCCCGGGTGATGCCACGGCTGTCGGGCTGCTTCGAAGCGGGTGGCACTGGCGCGGTCCAGTGCTGATTGACGTTCACTGCTGGGCGCCCTCCGGCTTGGGCCAGCGAAATAAACAGGCGTAGCCGGTAAGCGCTCAGCTCGTTGGCGGCCAATACGAATTGAATGCGCGTGGGGCTGTTAACGTCGCGCCATTGCACCGCCGGGAATTCATCAGCAGTGCTGGTGCCTACGGTGTAAGTGACGGGGCCCCATGACGCCATGCGTGAATCGCTGGGGTGTGCCGATAGCACCAGGTGCGCGTTGATAAAGCCAGTTGGAGTGCCATCGGGCACACCAATTTGCCATTTCACCTGGCCTGGAAGCGGTTGCGCCTGCAAGCTCGCCTGGGTGGTGGTGCCGGCTTTGACATCAACCGTGCGCTGCGCGACTTCCAGTTCATTCTGATAGAGCGTCATCCGATATTGCCCCGGGCGTACCGCCGTCAATTGGAATCTCCCTCTGCCATCGGCGCGCGCCCAATATTCGGCGTTGGCATTGCTCAAACCCACCACCGCCGGCAGTGCGCTGGTCACGCCGGAAACTTGACCGGCTACCGCGCCGCGCCCAGCGCTGTCCACGAACCCGGCAAGGCCCAGGCTGTTATTGACGAAACCCACGTCGATCAAGGCTGCGTCAGGGGTGCCACCGTCGGTAAATAACAGCCCGTAAACCCCATGCAAGCCGCCGCGATAGGGCTCGGTCTGGGTGTGATTGGAGAACATGTAGTTGTAAAGCTCATGGGTGGTTGGCGTTTTCTGGGTGGCAATATCTTTGAAAAAGGCACCTCCAGAGCTGAGTTCACGACTGCCCATCAGCATGTAAACCGCCACACCGGGGCCTTTGACCGCGTGCAGTGGGTCGTCGATCATCGGTTGTGCCGAATAGAACTTGGAGCTGGTGCGCCCGTCGGGTAGCAAAAACACATCTTTGCCTTCGATCGCTGTGCCGACGTTGGAGTCGGTGCCGCGGTCGGCCTTGGGCAGCTTGTTGGCGTTGAGCCGGGCCACAAAGCGCAGCTCGCCCACGGGTAGCAAGGCTGGGGCGTAGGTCGCCATGTAGATAGCAGCGCGACCTTTTTTCGCCAGGTAGTAGTGGATCAACTCTCCCGCCCGCGCACTGATCACAATCACGTCACCTACCGTGTGCACGTCTACCTGTGCGCTGCCAAGGCCTGAAGCAATCTGCGAGGCTTTGGGTTCGGTGGTCTGCAATTCGCTGTCGCGATAGCGCATGGAAGTCAAATCGCCATTGCGCGTGTCCACTCTGAACAGCAAGTTTGCACCGGTGTCGACGACGATCCGGGAGTCGGTGCGGGTGAAGCCGAAGCCGGCGGCGTGTGCATGGGCCGCAAGTGTGCAAAACATGATCAGCAGGAGGCGTCGCATCACTGGCTCCCCGGATTGACGTGACCAGCACCGGCGTTGCTGGGGACTTCAATTCGCGCCGTTTCGGCTGGCTGCGGTGCAATAAGGTATTGACGGTATTCCTTGAACGCCGCCAGCACAGGAGCATCCTGGGGACGATAGTCATCACCACTCAGGTGTTGCTGGTTGGCAACACAGGGCCTGCCTAGCGCGGACTGGCAGGTGTCGTTGGCCGACTGCGGGATTGGGGCGAAGAGGGCGAATGCCGTGCCGGGTTGCCGGGTATCGTTGAACAGCGGGTGCGATACGTCTTCGAAGTCATTGCCCTCCACCAGCAGATGGGAGCTGACGGTGCGGGACATGATCGCGCCCTGATAGGTGAGATGGGCAAATACGTTATTGACCAGTTGCGCACGAATCTCGGCGTTGCCCATTCCGCCGGCATGGGGAGCGCGCCCCGAGGTGTCATGCACGTAGTTTTTGAGCAGCGTCAGGGTGTCGTGATGGCCTAGAAACAACCATACCCAATAATGGTGACCATCGCAGGTCGCCGAGTAGGGCGTGCGGCCGTCGAACTCGTTGTTAGAGATCGTCACATGGGTCGCGCTACCCCAACCGGTCACGATCATCTGCCGGCCGATACGTGCGAAGGTATCATGGTCGATCCACACGCCATCTGCATCGTCCAGGGTGAGTGCATCACCGCCCCAGACCACACGGGGGTTGATGTCCGACAGGGCCAAGTTACGCACGATGACATTGTGCGCACCGCTCCCGATAAACAGCCCCATGCCCTGAATACCGGCATGGGCACTTACTCCCAATAGCGTCTTGTTCGAGCCAATCTTCAGGCGCTGCAGCCCTGCCTTGTCGTAGGTCACTGTGGTCGGCGGTTTTGACTGGCAGAAATGGTTGGCGCCGTCGATCGCCCATTGCCCACCGCCATGGGCACAGGCGTTGGCCATGCATCCGGCCTCCGTTACTTGGGCGCTGCCGTCGGAAACAACCGAACCGCGAAAATCGAAGGTATGGTCCAAGGCGATCACGCGTGGCGTGTCATCGGTGCAATTGCCGCGCGTGTCGAAGCGCGCGCACAAGGCATTTTTCAGTTCAGTGGGTGTGGCGGGGTGCACAGCCGCAGCCTCGCCACCACCGGTCACGCCCTTGGCAAAACCTTCGGGATGGTTTGCCGCCTGGGACAACTGCGGTACCAGCACAAAGGCATATAGCACGGACGCTGACAGGCACTGCACAAATGGATTCCGGAACGTCAATGGTGTGGTCCTGAGTGTTTCATTACAGGCGGCCAAGCCTTGTTAAACAGGCTGGCCATGATCTGAATACCCATCGGTATTAATCAAACGTTTTAACGGCGATAGCGATTGTCTTCAGCTGAGGTTCAGTTGGGCGCTGGCAAATAGCCGTATTTAACCGGTTTTCGTCCGTCTCAACCCTGCTTCAGAGGCTTGCGGCCAGTTACCTTGAAGATTGGCCGATGATTCCGAGGAACGTTGAATGAACACTCCCGATGAATTCAAACCCCGCCCGCGCGACAACGTGCTGCCGTATGAGGCCGAGGTTGCCCGGATGGCATTCACAAACGCCCGCACGGCATTGCGCGCTCACTCACAGCTGTCCACCAAGGAGCGCCTGGCCGAACTGTCCAAGCTTAAACAAACGATTCTGGCCCATCGCTCAATGATCATCGCGCGAGTCATGGAGGAGGTGGGCAAGTGTCGAACGGACGCACTGGTTGCGGAAATTCTCGGCACCCTTGATTGGCTCAACTGGTTGGAAAAAAATGCCCAGCGTCTGCTGAAGCCTGAAAAGGTCAAAACGCCGATTACTTTGTTGGGCAAGCAGTCGTTACTGCTGCATGAGCCCCTGGGCGTCGTCCTGATCATCTGCCCCTGGAATTACCCCTTCCACAACGCAATTACCGGCATCGCCGCAGCGTTCGTAACGGGCAACGCAGTGGTGTATAAACCCTCCGAACACGCTCCCTGCAAGGGATTGATCGAACAGGTCCTGGCGTGTTCGCCGCTACTCCAGAGCCTGGTCCGGGTGGTGTACGGTGCTGGTAGCCTGGGCTCGGCGTTGATCGAGCAGCAGCCGGCGAAGATCTTTTTTACCGGCAGTGGCCCCACAGGCAGCAAGATCATGGCTCAGGCCAGTCGTGAATTGATTCCGGTGGAGTTGGAGCTGGGTGGCAAAGATCCGATGATCGTGTTTGCCGATGCACCCATGGCGCGCTCGGTGGCCGGCGCGCTGTGGGGCGGTTTCACCAATGCCGGGCAATCCTGCAGCGGTGTGGAGCGCCTGTTGGTAGAGCATAGCGTGCAGGATCGTTTCGTCGATAGCCTGGTCAAGGAGGCGCAAAAGCTCGTCGTGCGCGTTGGCGATAAAGGCGACGCCGACGTCGGGCGCATGACCGTCGGCTTTCAGCGTGACAAGGTCATCGAGCATGTGCAGGACGCCCTGAACCTTGGCGCGCGCCTGAGATTCGGTGCCGTACCCAGCGCGAACTCCCTGACTGTACAGCCGATCATTCTGGACCGTGTCACGCCGGCGATGCGGGTGTGGAACGAGGAAACCTTCGGTCCGGTATTGCCGGTCATGGCCTTCACCAGCGAAGCGCACGCCATTGAGCTGGCCAATGACACCCACTATGGCTTGTGTGCCAGTGTGTTTACCGCAGACAAGCAGCGCGCGTTGCGGGTGGCCGGCGCACTGGAGGTCGGCGGAGTGTCGATCAACAACGTCAACATGAGCGAAGGCAACCCAGGCTTGCCATTTGGCGGTGCGAAGAAAAGTGGCTTCGGCAAACTGCGTGGACCGGAAGGGCTGCTTGGGTTCACCCGTAGCAAGGCCGTACTGATTGACAAGGCCGGGAGCAAGATCGAGGCCAATTGGTACCCCTACACACCGCGCAAATTCAAGTTGTTCGAACGCTTCATTCAGGCGCTGTATGGGCCGCGTCGTTTACGCCTGCTGGCGATCGCATGGCATGGCTTGCGGTTAGAAGCGTTCAGTCAAAAGCCACGAAAGTGACGGCAGTCAAGCGCGCGTTTGTCGCGGGCCGTGCCCGGTCCAGCGCTTGAACGCCTTACGGAAGTTCTGCGCGTCGCTAAAGCCCACCTCAAAAGCGACCTCATCCAGCGTCATGCGTACATTGCCCAATAATGAAAGGGCACGCTGTTTGCGCAGATCATCCAGAATGGCTTGATAGGACATCTCGTTCTGCGCCAGACGACGGCGCAAGGTGCGTTCGCTCATGCACAGTTGCGAGGCGACCGCTGACAAATTGAGGGGTGTACGCAGATCACGACGCAGGATGCGCTCGACGGATTCGACGAACTCAATTTCGCCGCCCCGGCCGTCACTCATTTCCAACAACTCCATGACTTGTCGATTACTCAACGCATTGTGGGTGCCGATGGGGGTATTGGCCCAGTGCTTGGCGCAGACAAACAGATTGTCCTTGCGGTCAAAGTGCACCGGGCATCTGAACAGGTTTTCATAGTGGGCGGCGTAGGCGGGCCGTGGGTAACTCAGCTCGATCGACGACGGGCTGAACGCCGGGCCTGCCAGGGTACGCGCGACATTCAAGAACACGCCGAAGGCTTCCTCCACCAGAAAGGTCAGGATCTCGGGCTCATGAAATGGGCAGGTGACCTGGAGCGTGATATGCCCTGGAGATTCGAGGTTCTCGAAGCTCAATAGCGCGCCGGTCTGTTTCTGCATGTCGATGCCCAGTGCTATCGCGCTACCGAGGGTAGCGCTGGTCAACATGGCATAACCCACCAGGCCCATGGAGGCGATGGACTCGGTCGTGCTCATGTCCAGGCCCAGTCCTCTGTCGCGCCCCTTGGTCATGTCCAGAGCGCGCTTGATCATCAGGCATGCCTGACGAATCGAGACGCGACTTTGCGGGTTGGCCAGGTCAGCGATGTTGAAGCCTAAACCCAGGCACAGTCGATTTGGGTCCAGGCCCAGTTGCACAATTAGGTCTGCCAGACTGCGCAGCAGGTTGACCGGTAAATCGGCGGTGTGCCGTGTAGCACCGAGCATGGTCTGCTCCCTGTGATGCGGTTATTTGCCCAGCATCAGGCGGGTCACCAGGCGGGTAAACCGCCCATACGGCGCCGCGGCTTTGTCGGACATATTGAAGGGGCTCAGCTTGAATACGCCACGGGCATGGGACAGGCGCACAAACCCTTCGTAGCCATGGTAGGCCCCCGTGCCACTTTCACCGACGCCGCCGAAGGGCAGGTCGTCCTGGGTGGCATGCAGCATGGTGCCATTGATCGTTACACCGCCTGAGCGGGTTTGCTGCACCACCTGCTCAATACAGGTCCGATCATTGGAGAAGCAATACAGCGCCAACGGTTTAGGCCGCGCATTGATAAACGCCAGCGCCTCATCAAGGGTGTCGTAGGCGACAACCGGCAACAGTGGGCCAAAAATTTCCTCGCGCATGATATCGGTGCTCAATGGCACGTCGGTCAGCAGGGTCGGTGGGACTTTGCGCTCGGTGGTCTGATCGAACTCAGTGTTCTGCCACACTTTGGCGCCGGCAACGATCGCCTGATCCACGAGGTTCAGCAGGCGCTCATAATGACGCCGCGAAATAATCGAGGTGTAGTCTTTATTACCATCGATGCTGGGGTACAGCTGCTTGGCTGCCGCCAGCCATTCAGTGGCAAAGCGCTCGACCAAAGACCGCGGCACCAGCACATAATCGGGTGCGACGCAGGTTTGGCCGGCGTTGAACAGCTTGCCGATGGCGATCATCCGCGCCGCTTTCTTCAGTGGAAAATCCGCAGCGAGCACAACCGGTGATTTGCCTCCCAACTCCAAGGTCACCGGGGTCAGGTTGCGCGCCGCGGCCGCCATCACCAGGCGCCCGACCTGAGTAGAACCGGTAAACAACAAGTGATCAAACGGCAGTTCGCTGAAGCGGCTGGCCAATTGCGCGTCGCCGATGATCACGGTGACCTGGTCGGCAGGAAAGGTCTGGGCCAGCAAGTGTTGCAGCAGCAACGCCGTACGCGGGGTCAGTTCGGACGGTTTGATCATCACGCGATTACCCGCAGCCAGGGCTTGCACCAATGGCGCCAGGGTCAGCGTCAACGGGTAGTTCCATGGGGCCAGGATGCCCACTACGCCCAGCGGTTGATAAATCACCCGCGCAGTGGCGGGCTTGAAGGCTATGCCCACTTTGCGTTTGCTGGGGCGCATCCAGACTTTGAGGTGCGAGCGTATATGCTTGATGCCATTGACGATGGGCATCAGCTCACTGAGTTGGGTCTCGGCAAACGAGCGATTGCCGAAATCCGCACACACCGCTTCCAGCAGTTGGTCATGATGATCGGTGACCAGGCGTAACACCGCGTTCAAGGCGGCGATGCGCTGCGCGTAGGTCGGGGCGCCCTGGGCATGCACGGCGGCTTGTTGGGCAGTGAACAGTTCATTGAGTAACGGCACAGGCTCAAGCGACGTGGGCATGCTGCTGACAGGCTGATTCATGACGGTAATCCTTGGGCAAAATGCCAGAGAGGGGATGTGAGCGCGCGCGAGTCGTCAGAAGAAATTTTTGCCCTCGCCGCGGTAAGTCGGCACGCGATCCACCACGCGCCCATTGCTGATCACCAGCAGTTCATCGAAACGCTCACACAGCTCGCCCGCCTTGGCGTGACGAAACAGCACCGGGTCGCCGAGGTTTAATGCTTGGCTCAGGGGGTGTTGCAGTGGGGTCTGGACTTCGCCAGCGGCCTCGTTGTCGATCAAGCGACAGCCGCTGGGTAGCCAGGGCTGGGGCAATCGGTCCTTGCCCGCGGGCCCAGAGGCGATGTAACCACCGCCTGAGCACACCATCACGCCGGGGGCCTGGGTGCGTGTCACGGGCAAGGCAAACCCGGCTGCGGGCGTCAACTCAAAGGCTTGGTAATGGTCAAACAAGGTCGGTGCGTACAGGCCGGAGCCGGCTGCCAATTCGGTGACCGAAGGATCCTGGCGGGTGCTTTCAAAACTGCCCGTGCCGCCGCCGTTCACAAACTGCAGGGTGTGGCCGGCTTTGCGCAAGGCTTGCACAACCTGTTCCCGGCGTTTATTAACTTCGGCTATGGAGCGGCTTTTGAGAAACCGGATAATTCTATTCTTGACGGTTTGGCCTGGCACCGCATCCATCAGTCCGGCAATTTGCCCTTCATAACCCATCAGCCCTTGCAACATGACGCCTTGGTTCGAGGCGATATCGGCGGCCAGTCCGAGCGCACTCGCCACGTCGTTGATCGGAGAGCGGTGCACGCCGAAGTACAGCCCAGGAAAATCAGACGACATATCCAGATCGATCGCCAACGGTATAACCACACCTTCGGTTACGGCTATCTCGTTGATCGCCTGCACTTGGGTCCGGTTGTCGACCATCAGCGTGATCGAGCGTCCTCGCCGCAATTGGCAGGCGACTTTGACCAGGCTGCGCTCATCCACCGTCGGATAAGCCACTACGATATCGTCGAAACCCAGGCCAGCCAGCCAGGCGGCCTCAGCGGCGCTGTAGCACAGCAGGCCCTGCATGAACGACCCCGTTGCCATGATCGTGCGAATCATCTCCACCGAGCGTATGGATTTTGTCACTAGTCGCACGGGCAGGTGCCCGGCCCGTTTGCCCAGGCACTGAAGGTTGATCGTCAGTGCATCCAGGTCAATCAATGCGGCGGGCAACTGCACCCCGGCCAGTACCTGATGGTAATAGGCATAATCGCGAACAGGTGGCTGTGGGGCGGTTTCGACACGGCGCATGAAGGACCTAATGAGTTCAGCGGTAGGTAAGGAGGCGTGTGGTCTCGCTGTTAAGAGGGTAAAGCGCCCGTGGGTGTCGACGAAGGTGCGATCCGGCCGGGCAACAGGTGCTCACCGGCCATGCTCGCATTCCACTTCACGCTCTCGTGACAGGTGCCAACCGATCCAGATGGCTGACAATCATCGACGCGACCATAGCGCAGACGCTCCTGGGGTCCATGGATTCGTCAAACAGCAGTTCGATCGTCGCGTGGATCATCTCCACCGCCACACGGGCAGCAGTGGCCAATTCTTGAGGATCCGCCTGGGGAAACACGGCCGCGAGGATTTCTGCCTGTGCGCCGGACACTATTCGGTGCGAGTCAATCCTCACATGCTCCAGCGCCGGTACCGCGCGCAGCCCTTTGAGGATCCACATGCCGCCTAGCGTTGCCTCGGTGACCCGATAGGTCTCCAGGATCAGATCGGCGAGCGCCAACTCCAACGCCTCTGGCGGCCCGGACAACAGCTGCGGAGTGATCCAGTTATCGATCAGCCCGTTCTGTTTTTCCAGCAGGCGCTCTCCCAATACCGTCAGCAGCGCGTACTTGTTCGGAAAGTAGCGGTACAGCGCTGGCGGGGTCAGCCCGGCACATTCGCAGACCAGGTTGGTGGACAGACGTTCTATTCCCACATCACACAGGGTTTGCGCGGTCGCGACGAGAATCCGCTCGTAGGTCTCAGTGCTGCGCTGCTGTGCAGGCGGTTTCTTGTATTCCTGTGTTTTCCCGGCGTTAGCGGCGCGGGCGCTGGCGGTGTTGGGCTTGGCCATAGGTACCTAGCAAAAAAAGGTTAAAGAATCAGCTTATCAAAATGAAAAAAAATGTTGCTGAGGTTGTTAATGGTAGTTATAACTATCGTGTAGCGATGACTATCATAACCGATGCGTCGTTAGTGTGACGGTCTCTTAAAACAAAAAATACAGGTGACGACTATGAACGCGCGGCAATGGCTGTTCCTTTCACTGGCACTGGTGTGCTGTTCCAGCGGTTATGCGGCGGCGGGCCCACAGGAGGCCAAGGGCCTGTGGCTCACGTCGGAAAAGGATGCGGTGGTCAAGGTAGACGAATGCGCCGACAAACCCGGCGCGCTGTGTGGAAAGGTCGTCTGGGTCAAGGACGTGGCCTCCACCACCAGCGATTGCGGCGTACAGATCATGCAACTGGATCGTTTCGACCAGGAAGCGTGGCGCGATGGCTGGGTGTTTGATCCCCGCGATCATAAAAAATACAAAGGCGTCGTTCGGGTCAAAGAGGGGTACCTCAATGTCCGGGCTTTTGTCGGTACCGAGATCCTCGGTAAGACAGAGCAATTCGAGCGCATTGCCTCACTGCCTCCTACTCCGGTTTGCACTTTGTAAATCCGACCTTTCTTGTGGGAGAGCCTCATGCGTGCAACTACACACCATTATCTGATGGCTGCTTTGCTGTGGCCTGTCGTCAGCCCCTCCTTGGCGTTTGCCGACGAGATGGCCAGCTATGCAATCGATGTCACGGCCAAGGCCGTATCCGATGTCAGGACCCGGGGCGTCTCGGACTCGTTGAATCGGCCGGGTGCCAGAGTCACCATTCAAGTCGCCCATGAATCAGGGTTGGTGGCACTGGCCGAATTCACCACTGTCAACAAAAAGCAGTTTCTTGAAGGTGACGGCCTTGGCGTCCTGCTCGCGGGCGGTTATCGCTTCGGCGATCCGGAGGCTTGGCATTACGGTGTGGGTTTGGCGGCAGAGATGTTCCCCGGTGCGCAGTTCAAGGCACCCTACAAATTTGACTTCGACACCTTCACGCCCACCGATGAGCGTACGACCAACTACAACAGCCAGTTCGCCGTGTTGGAAATCGGTTACGGCGCGTTTGAAGGTCGAGTCGCGCGGGTATTGTCCAAAACTTACCGTGGTGCCAACACCGGCGGTGTGTGCGGGGCCCAGTTGCAGTTCCGCGACGATCCCACCAAGGGCTTGGAATGCTACGCCAAGGGCGACCGCAACTCCCGTGGCAGCATGCTCTATGACCTGGACTACAAATACGCACTCGGCATGAACACCACGCTGAAGCTGCATGCGGGTTATCAGCAAATCGTTAATTTCTCCGAAGCCAATGCGGCTGACTACGGCGTTGGCCTAATCCATCACTTGTGGGGCTTCGACTGGGGGCTCGACTGGGTGACCGCAAAGACACGGGCGCGTGAGCTGTATATGGCCGAGGACAACGGGCATGTACGCGCCACGGATGAGAACCGCTGGGTCGCATCGATTTCACGTACTTTCTGAGTAGACCTTTATGACTTCGCTTTTCTTATCCCGGACGCCTCAGGCGGCCACCGGTCTGGAGCAACTCGTCCTCGCGGTGGACCTCGGCACCTCTGGTTGCAAGTGCGCGCTGGTTTCATTGGAAGGCGAGATTCGGGCGTGGGCGTTTCACAGTGTACCGTTGCATGTGAGCGGGTTGAGCGTCGAGCAGGAACCGCAGGATTGGTGGAATGCCTTTCTGCGCGGTGCCAACGAACTGCTCAGCGCCGACCCCGTCCGGCGGCGCCAGGTGATCGCGGTGTGTTGTTCGACACAGGGCGAAGGAACGGTGTGTGTGGATCAGGACGGCGTTGCCATTGGGCGTGCGATGTTGTGGCTGGACAAGCGGGGCGCAGGCGCGGTCAAAAAGCGCATGGGAGGAGGGCGGTTCAGCCTGGCCGGGTACGGGCCGCTCAAACTCTGGCGTTCGTTGCGCCTGACCGGGGGCGTGGCCTCGTTGTCCGGCATGGATGCCGCCGGGCACATGGCTTACATCCTTGATCACGAGCCGCAGCGCTACGAGCGAACCCACAAGTTTCTCAATGTGCTCGACTACATGAACCTGCGCCTGTCGGGTCGCTACTGCGCCACCAGCGACTCGATGCTGACAGCATGGATCACCGACAACCGCGACCCCCATCGCATCCGCTACGACGACGGCCTGGTCAAGGCGCTGGGAATCGAGGCTGGCAAACTGCCTGAGCTGGTCCGCTCCACGGATGTTATCGGCATGCTGCGCCCGGAGCTTGCCGAAATGCTCGGACTGGCGCGCACCACGCAAGTGGTAGCGGGCGCCGTCGACACCTCGGCGGTGGCCGTTGGTGCCACTGTCAGTGACTTTGCCCCGCACCTGTACCTGGGCACCTCGTCGTGGGTGGGCGCACACGTCCCGTTCAAAAAAACCAGCGTGCGTCACCACATTGCTGCGGTGCCCAGTGCCGTTAATGGCCGCTACCTGGCGATGGCCATGCAGTCGGCTGCGGGGGCGAACCTTTCGTTTTTACGCGACAAGGTGCTGTACCACCCGGATGAGCTGCTCAGTGATGAACAGCAGCCGGACGTCTACGCCTTGCTCGACCGGATCGCGGCACGGGTGCCGCCGGGCTCGAGAGGGTTGATCTACACGCCGTGGCTGTGTGGCGAACGCTCGCCAATCAGTGATCCGAGCCTGCGCGCCGGCTTGTTCAACCTGAAGTTGGAGCACTCACGGGAAGACATCATTCGCGCCTTCATGGAAGGAGTCGCGCTCAATACGCGCTGGATGTTCGAACCGTTCGCGCGCTTTCTCGGCCAACCCAGCGACGTGATCGTAGCGACCGGTGGCGGCGCCCAGTCCGAGGTGTGGTGCCAGATCATGGCCGACGTCTGCGGGCGCGTTATCCAGCAGCCGCAGAACGCGATCCAGACCAACGCCCGCGGGGCTGCATTTATTGCGGCGGTGGCGTTGGGCAAGTTGCAGTTTCACGACCTTCCGAGTCTCAAACGCCCCCACCGCCTGTTTGAGCCGTCCCGGGTCACTCGCGCGCTATATGACGATCAATTCGCAACGTTCCAGGAGGTCCGCAAGCGCCTCGCGCCTCTGTATCGACGCCTGAACCCCACACAGGAGACTGCCTCATGAGTCATGTGCAACAACAAATCGTCGAGCTTTCACAGCATCTGTGCCACCGCGGTTTTTTTGCGGCGACGGGAGGCAATCTCGCATTGCGCATCGATGCGCAGCACATCGCTGTTACGCCGTCGGCCACCGACTATTTCACCATGCGCCCCGAGGATGTCTGCGTGCTGCGCCTCAAGGATTTGGCACAGCTCTCCGGTGACCGCGCGCCAACGGTCGAAAGCGGTTTGCATGCAAAAATCCTGCGTGCTCGCCCGGACGTGCAGTGCAGCATCCACACCCACCAGCCCGTGGCCAGTGCCTGCACCTTGCTCGGTGAGCCTCTGGATGTAACGGACCCGCAGCTGTGGGAGTCTTTGGGCAAACACATTCCCCTGGTGGGGTACGCACCCTCCGGCTCCAATTGGTTGGCCGGCAAATTCGGCCGTGCCATTCGCTGGGATTACAACGCTTACCTGATGCGTAACCATGGTGTGCTGTGTTGTGGCCCGGATGTCGAGACGACCCTGTCGCGCCTCGAGGATCTCGAGACGTTTTGTCGTGACTACTTGCTGCGCCAAATCACCGAAAAGTCCCGTCATAAAGCACAGTCACCCGCCGCCGTGGCGCGCTTGGTCGACGCCCTGATGCGTTCCAGTGCTGTCGACGCTCACCCTTCTTCCGAGACCCCATCATGAACAAGCCTCTTGATCCCGTCACATTACCTGTACCAGCAGATTCAGCGGTTTCGCAATGGCCTGATGTCGACTCGCTGTATCGCCGTTTCGATGCGCTGGTCAAGCAGCCGATTCGCCCCTTGAAGCGTGAGGCGCTGAACAAAGTCATGGGCTATTTCGACGAGCGCTGCCAGGGTTCGAGACGGCTCGCTGAGGAGGCCAAGAAATTCATACCGGGGGGTGTCCAGCATAACCTTGCGTTCAACCATCCCTTTCCGCTCGCCATCGCCCAGGCGAAGGGCGCGCACCTGACCGATGTGGATGGCAACCGCTATATCGATTTCCTGCAAGCCGGTGGGCCGACATTGTTGGGCTCCAACCATCCGGCCATTCGTGAACAGGTCAATCGGATTCTCGACGACTGTGGCCCGGTCACCGGCCTGCTGCATGAGTATGAGGTGAAGCTGGCGCAGTTGGTCTGCGAAGTGATGCCCGGCGTCGACATGGTGCGCCTGCTCGGCTCCGGCACCGAGGCGGTCATGGCCGCAGTGCGTTTGGCGCGTGCCTACACCCGCAAGAAATGGGTGATCAAGATCGGCGGGGCGTATCACGGCTGGAGTGATCAATTGGTGTATGGCATGCGCTTGCCAGGCACCGGGCGTATGGAGGCGGTCGGTATTCCTCGGGGCGCCACGGCCAACACCCAGGAGAGCCCGCCGAATAACCTCGATGCGTTGCGTCGGCGCTTGCAGATCAATCGACTGCGCGGCGGTACGGCAGCAATCATGGTGGAACCCTTTGGTCCGGAAAGCGGCACGCGCCCGGTGCACCCGGACTTCAACCGCCAATTACGCAAGCTCTGTGACGAGTTCGACACACTGCTGATTTTTGACGAGGTGGTCACCGGTTTCCGTGCTGGCTTGGGTGGCGCGCAAGGTTATTTCAACGTGATGCCCGACATTACCGTGCTGGGCAAATGCTTGACCGGTGGTTACCCCATGGCCGGGGCGATCGGTGGGCGTAGAGATGTCATGCAACTGCTCGCCGGCGGTATCGGTACCTCAGCGCGGCGCGCCTTTGTCGGTGGCACGTTGTCGGCCAACCCGTTGTCCTGCGTGGCGGGCTACTACGCCTTGATCGAGGCGCGCAAGCTGAATGCGCCAGCCCTGGCGGGACGCGCCGGCGACCGTATGCGTAAGGGGCTTGAAGAAATCATCAACCGTCGTGGGTTGCCCTACGTGGCCTATAACATGGGCTCGATCGTGCACCTGCAAACGTCGGGTGTGCTGTTGCTGGACACCAGTAATCCGCTCAAGCTGCTACGAGCACGCAATGAAGCCAAGTCGCGCAAGCACATGATGGAGGAAATGGGAGCCGCTTATACGGCGCACGGTTTGATCACGTTGGCAGGCAGTCGGATCTACACCAGCCTGGCCGATACCGACGAAGTCATCGACGACGCGCTCGAGCGTTTCGACGCCGTTTTTCAATTGGTGTGAGGTGAGCGCGATGCAAGATTTACTGAGACAACAGTGGCTGGAACTTCGGCAACGGCTGAGCGGCCTGGTGGAGTCGAGAAGCAGCGTTTCCTTGCGCATACCGGGAAAGGAACGCATGTGGTGGGGACGGCTCGATGATGCGGCCCCCATCTGTATCGACTGGCCGGTGCACGTGATGGGTGAAAGCCAGACCCATCATGCGATCTATCACGCGCGGGCCGATGTGGGGGCCGTTCTGCTGGGCGGAGGTGATTTCGCCCGGAGCCTGGGGGACTTTGGGGGGGTGATGCCGATTTTATTTGATGAGCAAGCTCGACATATTGGTCATATGGACGGACCGGCTGCATCAGTCCAGGACATTGCTGCAGCCTTGCAGCGCGGTGGTAACGCGGTGTTGATCAAGGGTGTGCCCGTCATCCTGGGTACCACCGGTACCCGGATGGCGATGAATGCGCAGCTGTTTGAAAAGTGCGCCAAGGCCTTCACCCTCGCCAAAGCGTCCGGCGCCAAGATGACGCTGTTGCCCTGGTGGGTGGTGCTCGTCGCCAACGGCCGACTGATGAAAGATGAAAAACGCGCGACGCAATGTTTTGCCCGAGGCGAGATTCCGCCCGAAAACCGTGGTTACTGAAAACCCTTCAAGAGGTGTAACGCCATGCACATGTCGTCCGCTGTTTCCCGTAAACACCTAAGTGTCGCCTTGGCGCTGGGCTCGATCGCCGTGCTGATGGTGGGGCTGCAACCCTTGTTGCTGGGAGAGTTGCTGGCGCAAAACCGCCTGTCACTTGAGGGCGTCGGCTTGGTTGCAATGGGCGAAATTCTCTCGTTGGGGCTGGGTGTCGTCCTGGGCGATTTATTGCGCTCCGTGTTTAGCCTGCGCCTGCTTACGGTCGTCGCCATCCTGGCGGCATCGGGTATGGACCTGGTCACGGCCAACACCACCGGGGATGGCGCACTGGCATTGACGCGTGGTTTGGCCGGGTTGGCCGAGGGTTTGCTGTTATGGGGTACCGTAAATCTGATTGTCCAGGGGGCTGCGCCTGATCGTGTGGCGGGTGTGTTCATGGTGGTGCAGACACTTGGCCAGGCGGCGGTAGCCGCAGTGTTGGCATATTGGGTGCTGCCGATTCAGAGCACATCGTCTTACGGTTTCGTGTTTCTGGGAGCGCTGACGGCCGCTTCGTTGCTCTTAGTCCGCTGGCAACCCATTCGACTGGCGAATCAGCACGCAGGGCACGCGGAAAATGCCAAGTTCGGTTGGGGCCTTAACCACGTGCTATTGCTGGGGCTGGCTTTTATGCAGCTCAGCGCCATTGGTGGGCTCTGGGCTTACCTAGAGCCATTGAGCAAATACGTGGGAATGGATGCGCAAAGCGCACAGTTGCTTATCTCTGGGACGTTGCTGATGCAAGTGCTGGGCGGGTGCCTGGGAATTGTCCTGGTGCGTCGAGTCTCGGACTATTCAATGTTGGCGGTCGCCGCTTTGCTGTTGGGTGGCATCGCGCTGGGGATGTATTTTTCGGCTGATATGGGCGTCAAGGTATTCCTGGTGTTGTGCGGCGCGTTTGGCTTGATCTGGTTGATGTTGACGCCGTTCCAGGTGCGTATCGCGTTGCAACTGGATCGCTCGGGGCGGATAGCGGCGCTAGTTCCAGGCATGCAACTACTGGGGTGCGCCTTCGGCCCTTTGATGTCGTCGCAGTGGGTAGTGGGGGAGAACGCCGAGTACGTGTTGCTGGTCAGTGCCGCGTTCTCGCTGATTGCACTGACCCTGGTGGGTTTGCTGCGCCGATGCCCCGCGAGTAAGCCCGTCAGCTTTGCGCGCAAAGTGGTGCTGGTGGTGGGCGCTTCCTCCGGCATGGGGCGCGGGCTGGCGGTGCGTCTGGCGCAGGAAGGCGCTTGGATAGTGGCCACGGCCCGGCGCAAGGAGCTGTTGAATGATCTTCAACTGGAAATCACGCTTCAGGGGGGGAAATGCATGGTCTCGGCAGTCGATGCCCTGGATGCGCATGCTGCGGCCGGTCTCGTGGATGAAATTGTCGAGCTATATGGTCGTCTGGATGTGGTCGTGCTCAATGCCGGCGGAGCGCCCGCGCTGGATATGCGCGAGATGAAAGCTGCAGACGTCACGGCTTATATGCGCTCAAACTACGACGTGGTGGTCAACTACCTGTTCCCGGCGCTTGAGCAAATGAGCCGTCAGGGGCATGGCTTTGTTGTGCACACCAATTCCCTGGCGGGCTTCCTGGGTGTGACTTTGCAGGGGCCATATAGCGCCGCGAAGGGCGCGCTGCGCCTGTTGATCGATACCTGTCGCATTGAGTTTGGTAACCGAGGTATTCGCTTTCTATCGCTCTATCCAGGTTTTGTCGCCACCGCGCAAACCGCAAACGATGGCATGCCAGCACCGCTGGAAATTTCCGAAGCGTCAGCCGTCGATCACATGCTCTACGCGATGCGCAGCCAGCGCTGGGACTACTTGTTTCCTTGGCCGATGAGGTGGCTGATCCGTTTGGCCAGAGTTCTGCCCAAACCGATCACGCTCTGGGTATTGCGTCGAGAGTTGCCGGTGCTGGCCAATGACAGCAGCGCGTCTTCACCCGTGATCGCCTTCAAGAACACCTCGGCATAAAGTCAGACATCAGGTGGTGCGCTGCGTATTCGGCAACGCACCCGTCCAGCGTTTGAAGGCGCGCCTGAAGCCCCGGGCGTCGCTAAAGCCAATAGTGTGCGCAATGTCAGCTATCGACATACGGGTGTTTTGCAGTAAGTCACAAGCACGCTCGTGCCTGACTCGATCCAACAGCCCGCTGTACGTCACGCCCAGGTCCGTCAGGCGACGACGCAGGGTACGCTCACTCATGTTGAGCGCCTTGGAAAATGTCTGTAGCGCTTCAGGATCGTCGAGGTTGAGGCGGATATGACTGGAGAGGGTTTCGATCAAATCATTTCGTGAACCAACTCTGTTCATCAGCTGATCCAATTTCGCCCGCAATGGTCCACACGCCATGTCGTCATAATCCGGCAGGCGTGCGTTCAACCAATGGGCTTCGCAGATCAAGCGATTTTTCCCGGCCATGAATTTTATCGGGCAACGAAATTCGCGCCGATAGGCTTGGGCGTAATCCGGGCGGGCGTACGCCAACTCTACCCTGAGGGGATTGAAGGCTGGCCCGATAAGCCGCCTTACCACGGATACGGCACTTGAAAAGGCTTCTTCGATCAAGAAGGGCTCAATTTCAAGATCAAACACTTTGGGGGTGACCTCAATGATGAACTCGTTGGGGTGAACGCTGGCACGGTGCTCCAGTAACGCACCGGTATCACCTTGATGTTCAAGGCCATAGGTAATGGCCTCGCCCAGGGTTCTACAGGTCAGCATGGCCAGGCCTGCTAGTCCCCAGGAGACGGGCGTCTGACGCATGCCGGTAGCGAGCCCCAACGCTGGGTCATTGATCGCGCGCTGCGTTCGAATAATCAGCATCCGGGTCTGCCTATAAGACAAGCGCATGTCCAGGTCAAGCAGCTCGGCATAACCGAAGCCTAGCCCGCGGCAAATGCGCTGCGTCGACAGCCCGCTTTCCATCAACAGGCTGAACAAGGCCCGCGCGACGTTGGGAACCACCACGGTTTCATTCTGCTGGGGATGCTGCGTCCAGTGCTGGGCAGCGGCTGCGGGCTCTAACATAGATCACACGCTCTCCATCGGAATGAGTCTGTAGACGATAGCTTTGAGCCGGTAATCTAACACCTCCCTTTCTGCTATTGCGGGCATGACGGGCTGGTTTCCTGAGTGCGCAGCCTATCTGTCCTCCATGGTCCCCTAAATGGCCGAGAAAGGCTCATCGAACGCACCGGCTTCGCTTTAGATTTCGGTTTAACACTGAACTGAATATCCAAGGAAAGCGTTATGGAATCAGAACAAGACGCAGCGATTATCGACCGTGGAAACGCCGCCTGCATTATTGGTGCCGGGCCGGGTGGGCTGAGTGCCGCACGCGCACTCAAAGCCAAGAAAATCGTCTATGACCAATTTGAGCGGCATTCGGATGTAGGAGGGATTTGGGACATCACCAATGTCGGCACACCGATGTACGACTCGGCGCATTTTATCTCCTCCAGGGATCTATCGGGCTTCGTCGGGTTTCCAATGCCCAAGGACCTTCCGGAATACCCCTCCCACCGTCAAATTGCTCACTACCTCAGGAGCTTCGCTGCTGCCTTCGGGCTGCGTGAGTCTATTCAGTTCAGTACAACGGTGACCCGGATCGACAAGGAACCCGATGGACACTGGTCCGTCAGCCTCAGTGATGGTTCCACGCGCCGATACCGTTGGATAGTGTTGGCCACCGGGACAAACTGGAAGCCCAACCTGCCATCGTTGCGTGGTGAGTTTAACGGGGAAGTTCGCCACTCCAATTCATTTCAATTCGGCTCGGAATTTCACGGTAAGAACGTGTTAGTGGTGGGGGCGGGCAACTCCGGCGCAGATATTTCCTGCGAAGCCGCCATCCACGCAAAAGCGCCTTTATCAGCATGAGGCGCGGTTACTATTTCATTCCTAAGCACGTGTTTGGTGTGCCTGCCGATGTGTTTGGTGAAAGTGGGCCGCACCTGCCACTGTGGTTGGCCAGGCCCGTCTTCAAGTTTTTTTTGAAGCTGCTTGTGGGCGACCTGACCCGCTGGGGCCTGCCAAAGCCTGATCATCGCTTGTTCGAGACGCACCCGATCGTGAACTCGCAACTGCTGCATCATCTTCAGCACGGCAATATTGCGGTGCGTAAAAACGTCGACCGGCTGGAGGGTGATTTCGTCATTTTTTCAGATGGTGCACACGAAAAAATCGACTTGATTCTTTGTGCCACAGGATTCAAATGGGGCGCTGAATGCGCTGCGCAGTTTTTCGAATGGAAGCATGGCAGGCCCCTGCTTTATCTGTCGATGTTCAGCCGCACTCACCGTAACCTCTGCGCCATCGGTTACCTCGACCAGAACTCCAGTGCTTTCAAGCTTTTCGATACCCAGGCGCTCACCCTGGCTGCGTATTTTCGGGCGCAGCTGGATGGGCTCGACACCGCGCGCCAATTCGATCAATTGATTCAGAGCGACGAGCCGGACCTCAGTGGCGGGATTCAGTTTGTTCAATCGGACCGGCATGCGGTTTATATGGATGCTCGGTCCTTCACTGCTTACCTGGAGACGCTTCGCACACGCATGCATTGGCCGCGCTTGACTGAAGATATGTATGCAGCCATGAAGCTCGATCAGCCTTTTCCAAAGAGCGCTGCTCCTGTGGTTCATGAAGTGCTGGGGGAGAGTCTGCATGGCAAGTAATACGTTATTTACGGGCTGGACAGCGCTGATTACGGGAGGCGCCGGTGGGTTGGGGCGGGCGATCGCGGCGGCGCTGATCGCCCGCGGTGTCAAATGCGTGCTGGTAGATATTGATGCGGTGCGCCTGGCCGAGGCCGCCACTGCCCTCGGGCCCCAGGCATTGACCTATCAGGCCGACCTTACTGATCGTGAAGCGCTTGGGGGGCTGGTAAACTATGTGAGTAGTGAGATCGGTCGCCTCGATCTGCTGGTCAATACCGCCGGGATATTAAGCAATATTCCATTCGAGATCAGGCCAATTGTATCGATTGCGCGTGAAGTCCAGCTCAATATGATGGTTCCTTTGGAACTGTGTCAGGCGTTTCTACCCTTGTTGCAACAAGCCAGTGACGGACGGGTTATTTCAATTGTTTCCTTGGGCGGGTTATTTCCCATGCTGGAAACATGCATTTATTCGGCAACAAAATTTGGCCTGCGTGGCGCCATGCTGTGCTTGGGGTTGGATGGAAAACGCTTGGGCGTAAAATTCACCATCGTGAATCCGTCGGCGACGGAAACACCGATGTTGATGCGCGAGGCCATTGAAAATGGCAACAAGATGCAGTTTATGGACCCGCCCCAAATGCCCGCAGACGTGGCTGAAACCGTCATCAAGGCGCTGGAAAAACCTCGGCTTGAACTGTTCGTTCGTCCCAGTGAGTCCTGGACTGCGCGTTTAGTCATGCTTGTGCCGGGAGTTTTACCGTACGTATTGCCCTTGTTCCGGCGCAAGAGCGAAAAGGGCCATCGCAACTACGTCGTATCGCTCGAGCAGCGAGGGTTGATAACCAGAAATGGTGAAGGCTGGCGTCTGAAATGACCTGAGGAGAATGAACAGAGTAGGCAAGGACAAAGCAGTCGATGAGTTCTTCAGGGCTTATTTGAGTGAGCATCTGAATAGGCCAGCAAGTCGACTGCATTTTGTCGGGTCGCCTAATGCAGTCGACTTGCTGGTCGTGACCTGCGTATGACTGTCACTCACTCGCACTGCCCGAATTGCCTTAGCGCAAAGCCCTCTGGTTTTTATTGAACAACACCACGTAGAGCACCGGAATCAACCCAAGGGTCACCAATGTGCCCAGCGCCAGGCCACCCATCAGCGTGATCGCCATGCCTTCCCACAGTGGGCCGGCGAAGAGCATCAGCGGGATCAACCCGATAATGCAGGTCAGCTTGGTCATGACGATGGGGCGCAGGCGTTTCACGGCAGCATTCACCACCGCTTCGTACACCGGCAGGCCATAGTGGAGTTCCGCTTCAATCCGTTCCAGCAGCAACACGGCGTTGTTGACGATAATCCCCGCCAAGGACAACAGGCCGAACGTGGCCATGAAGCCGAACGGGTAGCCTGTGATCAGCAGCGCGATCGCAACGCCGATCAATACAAAGGGGATTGCGGAGATGACGATCAGCACCTTGCGCAACGAATTGAATTGCCAGACGAACAACAGCAGCATGGCGATCAGCGCGTGGGGCAGGTATTGCAACAGCGCCTGGTTGGCGTCTGCCGAGTCTTCGATTTCGCCCCCCAGCTCAACGCGGTAGCCCGGCGGTAAGGCCAGTGCGGCCACCTGCGGGGCCAGCTGTTCGACGATGGAGGTCGCCGTCAATGAAGGGTTGTGCCCGACCACGGTGATGCAGCGCTCCTGATTGCGGCGCACCAGTGTGGAGGGTTCGCTGGACGCGACGATGTTCGCGATGGCCGTCAGCGGCAGCGGGGTCGAGCCGTCGGCCGGGTAGACCAGAATGCCGCGCAGATCGGGCGAGTCATGGTTGGCCGTGGCGGGTTCGCGCACCACCAGAGGGACGCGTGTTTCGTTGTCCTGCAACGACGAGATCTGGATGCCGCCGAAGTGTAGTTGCAACGCCTGGGCAATCGCTTGGGTGTCTACACCGGCACGGCGAGCACTGTGCTGATCGACCTCGACGGTATAACGCGCCAGTCGCGTGCTCCAGTCATTGTGCACATCCAGTGTGCCAGGCACGTTACGTAAGGCCTGCTCGATCTGGCCGGCCAGGGTGCGTAATACGTTCTCGTCCGGACCCAGCACGCGATAGATGACGACACCGGCCTCGGTGGTGCCCAGGGAAAACCGTTTCGGCTCGGCGCGCAGTTCAGGGTGTTCTTTGAGCAGGTAGCGACGCATATTGGCGATGACCGCGTCGATATCCGTACCAGCCTTGACGCTGACCGTGAAGTACGCGGTTTCCGGTGCCGGCAAGGGCGGGTTGAGGCCCAGCACGATGCGCGGCCCGCCATCACCCACGTAGCCGATGCTGTCGACCACCTGCGGTTCCCTGCTCAGCCACAGGCTGATCTCATGCACCTTTTGCAAGGTTTTGCGCGAGCCGCTGCCGGGCTCCAGGGTGATGGGCACCTGAAACTGCAAGCGGTCCGACTGAGGCAGGAAGTCATAGGGCACGCGCATCAGTTCGAACACGGCGGCGCCCAGCAACACCAGCATGGCAATCAGAAACAGCGCCTTGTGCTGCAGCACACGGCAGATGACGGCCCGATAGCCACGGTAAAAACCGCTGTCGTAGTTACCCTCCGACGCCGCGTGACGCGCAGCCTTGGCGAAATACAGGCACAACAATGGCGTAACCGTGATGCTCAATAACCACGAGCCGAGCAGGGTGAGCGCCAGCACGATGGCCAATGAGCGCAGGTATTCATTGGTGCTGGTCTGGCCCAGAAAGAACGGCGAGAACGCCAGCACAATCACCAGTGATGAGGTCAACAACGGAATCGCCAGGGTGCGTCCTGCCTCTTCGCAGGCCTGGCGCCGTTCTTCACCGGCCTGCAACCGGCGTTCAATGTCCTCGGCGATCACAATACCGTTGTCCACCAGCAAGCCGAGCGCGAGGATGATCGCGGCGATCGATACCGTTTGCAACTCCACCCCCAGCATGCGCATGGCGATCAACGTACCCAGAATGGTCAGCGGCACGATGGCGCCTACCACCAGCCCGGTGCGCCAGCCCAGAAACAGCATCACCACGGCCATGACGATGACGACTGTCTCGATCATCACATGCTTCATCTTGGCCATTTGCTGATCGACCACATCGGCTTGGAACGTCACCACATGCGCGGCAAAGCCCAGTGGGAGTTGCTTTTCCAACTGCGCCAAACGAGCGCGCAGGGCTGCGCCGAACTGATGAATGTTCTGCCCGGCCGCCATGGACACAGCCAGCACCACGGCGTCCTGGCCCTGGTACACCGCGGCGGTCTGTGGCGGGTCGGTAGCCATCACCGAAACCTGCGCTATGGCGCCTAGCGCAATGGTTTGCGCGGCGCCGGTGGTAATCGGCAATTCGCGCAGTTGATCCACGCTGAGCAGTTCGCCGGTCACGGTGAGGGTCGTGATCTGCCCGCCGATGTTGGCGATGCCGCCAGGCGCCAACACATTCTGCTGCTGCAATTGCTGGAACAACTGTTGCGGGGACAAACCCATGCCAGCCAGGCGCTGCGGGTTGAAATCGATCGATAGTTGTTGGTCTTGGATACCGTGCAAGGTGACCTGGCCAATGCCGGGTAACCCGCCCAATTGGTCGCGCAGGCGCTTCAACGGTCCACGCATCTCGCTCATGCTGTAGCCGGGCGCGGTGACGGCAATGGAGGCGACAGCGACACGCCCGAAATTGTCATCGACAAATGGGCCCTGGGTGCCCGTTGGAAAGTTCGCACCTGCCTCGGCGGCTTTATTGCGTACTTGTTGCCACAGCACCCCCAGGTCCTTGATTTCGTCGCGAGCCGTCACCTGGATCACCACGCTGCCGGGGTGGATGGTGGTCACGATGTTTTTGATCTGCGACAGCTCGCGCAGCTTTTCTTCCGTGGGGCGGGCCAGCAGTTCTTCGACGCGTTCGCTGGGCAACCCGGGGAACTGGATACTCACCAGTGCGTCGCGGATGGTCACCGAGGGCTCTTCCTGGGTCGGGAAGTTCAGGAACGTTGCCACGCCTGCAAGCAGGATCAACAGGGCGGTGAATAATGTCAGGCGGCTCGCACCCAATGCGTGACGGGTCAGATTGATCATTCGGTCGCGCTCAAACGGCTGGAGGACTGAAGCAGGTTGACGGGCTGGCCGTCGTTGAGAAACGCGACGCCGGTGACCACGACTTGTTCGCCATCTTTGAGACCTTTATCGATGGCGACGCGGCCCTGGTCGATCAGGCCAATGGTGATATCACGCAGGGCGACTTTGCCCTGGGCCGGGTCATAGACGAACACCTGTACCTGGTTGGCGTCGCCACCCATGCGCAGGGCCTGCGTCGGGATAGACAGCGAGAGCGGGGCAGTGCGTGCCAGCCTCACGTTGAGGTTCACGCCGCTGGGCAGCGCGAGTTCGTTGGCGATCAGGCGAAAGCGCGCACTTTGCAGCAAGCCGTTCTGCGCGCGCATCGACAGACCTTCCAATACCATCGGCAGGATAGAGGCGGGCGCGGCCGGGTCGACGGCAACGGCGTGGTCCCCAGGTTTGAGGGCGGTGGCCTGTTCCACCGGCACTTGCACGATAACTTGCAACGCGCCGACGGCCTCCAGCTCCATCACGACTTGGCCGGGAGACAGCTCGCTGTACAACTGCGCGGGTCTTGCCACGACGCGACCGTTAAACGGCGCAATGAGTTGGCCCTGGCGCTGATCGCGTCGCACCAGGTCCAGCGCCGCTTCATCGGTGGCCTGCTGCGCAACGGCCGCCTGCCACGCCGCTTCGGCTTGCTCCACGGCGCTGGCGGCGACGCTGCCCTGGGTATACAGCTGTTGCTGGCGGACCTTGTTGAGCTTGCGTTCGGCGGTCTGCGCCACGCTGGCGAACAAGCTGGCCTGCGCCTGTTTCAAGCGTAACCTGACGGCCGCCGTGTCCAGACTCGCCAGCACCTGGCCTTGTTTCACTGCATCGCCAACGTCAACGTTCAACGCTACCAGGCGGCCCGCACCTTCGAAGGCCAGCGCGGCACGCTCGCGTTGCCGTACGACACCGCTCAAGATCGCGCCGTCGGCCTCCGCGGCGTGCACGCTGGCGACTTTCACCGATCTAACGGCCGGCTCCGGCGGCGGTTCCTCGCGCGAGCAAGCCGCCACAATCAGGCAGGCAAGGCCGAGCAGCAGGGGACGGGCCCAGGGATAAAACAGCTGAGGAAAACCACGCATGCCTGGGACCTCGATATTAGAAGGTGTAGTTGATTGCGAACATGCCAAGGCCTGCATTATTACGCATGACCAACGGGCTCTTGCGGGCCTGGTCGGCGTAATGGGTCAGCGTGAGGCTTACCAGCGTCGACCAGTGCGCGTCCAGGGTGTGTTGCCAGTTCAAGGCGGCGGAGTAGGCATAGATCCCGGCGTCGGCGTCATATCGCCCGTAGAGCGAGCGTTGGCTCTGTGCCTGGGTGACGCCGAAGAAGGTCTGGTTGTAGCGGCCATCACCAGCATGGGCGTCGACGTCCAGGGCCAGGGTATCGCTGTCAGAGTGGAACAGGATGCCTTCCAGGCCGAATCGGTAGCGGTTGCCGCGATGCTCGCCGGCCATGCGCAGTTCGGCTTCGCCGCTGACCGACAGCCAGTCGAACAGTTGCTGGCTGAGGGTGAAGTCGGCGACGGTTGCGCCGTTGATATCACCCAGGCCATTCAACTCGCGTCCGCCCGGGCGTGTGGTGTTGTCCTTTTCCTTGCGGCCCAGGTCGTAGTTGATCGCCATGCTGGCGCCGAAACCGCTGTCGGATTGAAATTGCAGGCCCACGCCACGGGTGGTGTCGGCAAACAGTACCCCGTGCTGGAGACTGAACATCGGCAACACGAGTGCGCGGTAACGGTCGGCGCCCATGTAGCGAGGCGTGACGCCCATGCCAAGCCCGAGGGTAGCCGTGGTTTTGTCGGCTGCCGGAGTGGCATCGGCCGCCTGGACGTTGCTCATGAGTGTGCTGCAGGTTAGCAGGGCGGCGCTCCACAGCACGTGGAGGGTAGGGGGAGTGGTCAAGTTCATGGTGAAACCCTTTCTGCGGAGGAAAACAGCGGTGCGCCGGACAGCGCGCGATATAGCGCCAGGCGGTTGAATAGCAACTGGTGGGCCGCCTTGCGTACCTCTATGGCGGATTCGGCCAGGCGAATTGCAGCGGCCAGGTGTTCCGAGCGCGCGGCCGCACCGGCGGTAATCTGTTGGTCGAGGCGCTTGGCCTTCAGTGCCGTAAACGCCTCCAGATCGATTTGCGTGGTGGCGTTGGCCAAGGCTCGTTGGCGTTGGCTCAACAGGTCGGCGATTTCGCGGAAGGCGTCCTGTACGGTCTTTTCGTATTGGGCGACGGCTGATTGGCGGCGAGCTGTGGCCAGGTCCAGGTTGGCCTGGTTGCGGCCACCGTCGAACAGCGGCAGGTTCAGTTGCGGCGTGAACAGCCACGCGCCGCTGCCGGATGAAAACAAGCTGCTCAAGTGCGGGCTGGCGATGCCGGCACCGGTGCTCAAGGTGATCGAGGGAAAGAACGCTGCACGCGCGGCACCGATGTTGGCATTCGCTGCGCGCAGGGCCTCTTCGCATTGGCGCACATCGAACCGCTGCAACAGTCGCTGTGAGGACAGTTCGACCAGCCATGATGGGGTTTCCAGGTAGATGACGGAGATTTGCGCCGTCTCTGTCGAAGGGGCGGCCTGATAACCGGTGACCCACGACAGCGCCTGCAATGCGCGCTCGTGGTCAGCGCTTGCATCCTGCAATTGCTGGGTGGCGCGACGAACCTCGATGTGTTGGGTGTCGACGGTGTCCTGGGCTACCAGGCCTTCCTTTTGCTGGCCGACGAGCATGCTAAGCAGCTGGTTTTGGTTGTCGGAAATGGACTGCGTGTCGGCCTGCACGCCTGCTTGCAAGCGCTCCTGCAAATACAGTCGGGCTACTTCGACGATCAGCGCCTTGCGCGTGGCCAGGGCGCCGTAGCGCGTCGCCAGGTAGTCATGCTGCGCAGCGTCGGCCAGGCTGCGGACCCTGCCGAAAAAATCCAGCTCGAAGTCCGATACCCCCAAGGAGGCCACTGCGATGTCCTGCCCATAACGCTCGTCGGCAGCCTTGTCGTGCAAGTGCTGGCGGTTGCGTTGCAGCCCTAGTGCCGTCGTGGGCCAGCGGTCGGCGCGGGAAATGCCGTACTGGGCACGAGCCTGTTCGACACGCAATAACGCCAGGCGCAGGTCGCGATTGTAGTTCAGGGCCTGATCAACCAACTGGGGTAACTGCGCCGATGAATCCAGCCCGGCCAGCAGCTGTTTTTCTTCCTCGGAAAGCTTTTCTACTTCGTGGGTCATGGTCGAAGGCACGCCGGTAGTGGGTGCGCCTTGCAGGTTGTCTGGCACCGGCAGCGCTGGCGTCTGGTACGCCGGAGCCAGCGAACAGCCGGCCAGCATGCCGACCAGCAGCAAAACCGCGCCGAGGCGTTCAGGCAGTTTGATAGGCTTGGACAGCGGTGCACTTGTCGGCATAGGATCGGTTCGCGAAAGTTTGGCGTAAGGCAATACTGGCAGTGGACTTTCAATAAACCGTTCGTGAATTATCAAGGTTTCATCAAGGGGCTTCTTTGTGTCAGGAAAACGTATCCTTATCGTCGAAGACGACGCTGACAGCGCCAATATTCTGGAGGCCTATCTGCGCCGGGATGGCTTTGAGGTGGCCTTGGCGGAAGACGGCCGACGCGGGTTGGACCTGCACGAAAGTTGGTGCCCCGATCTGATATTGCTCGACGTGATGCTGCCGCGCTTGAGTGGCACTGAGGTGCTGTCCGCCGTGCGTCGCAGCAGTGACACGCCGGTGATCATGGTCACGGCCATGGGCGACGAACCGGAAAAGCTCGGCGCTTTGCGTTATGGCGCGGACGACTATGTGGTCAAGCCCTACAGCCCGCGAGAGGTGGTAGCGCGGGTGCATGCGGTGTTGCGGCGTACCGCGGGCAGCCAGCCGGTAGAACAACTGCTGCGCCATGAGAACCTGCGGGTGGACCTTGCCGCTTTTACTGCGGCCATTGAGCACTGTGGTATGCCATCGCAGTTGCTGGACCTCACGCCGACTGAATTCAAGCTGCTGGTCACGTTGCTCAAGACTCCCTCCAAGGCCTTCACACGCGATGAGTTGCTGGAAATCTGCCTGCCGGAAAGCGAAGCCCTGGCCCGCGTCGTCGACGCCCACGTGCATAACCTTCGGCGCAAGCTCGAAACCCATGGCATCGCCGGGGTGTTGGTGACAGTGCGCTCCATTGGCTATCGGTTCCGGTAAGCAGCATGCTTGAGCAATCACGGGTCAACGACAAACCTTTGTGGCGCTGGGTCGGCATGCGCATGAGCCTGTTGGCGATCGGCGCCGTGGTGGCTATCGCCTTGTGCATGTGGATCAACTTCAAACTGTCTGACCGGTATTTTTTGCAACACTTGCCGCCGGCGGCGCGCAAGGAGTTGCTACAACTGCGCGCCGAGCCGCAGCTCAACGAGGTACGCTTGCGCCAGCTGGTTGCCGAATATTACCCGGTGGAGTTCTTCCAGCCGAACATCGCCAATCGTGACTGGCTGATCTTGGTCGGTCTGGTGCTGGCCGCCATCCCGATCATCATCGTCTGTGGCTTGTGGTTTTCGCGCCCCTTGTCCAGCCAGTTCTCGGCAATAGCCCAGGGCGCGCGTCGGGTCGCCGGCGGTGATTTCTTCACGCGGCTGCCGAGTCATCCACACACCCCCGACGAGCTGCAACGGCTGGTCAGCGACTTCAACAGCATGACGACGCAATTGGAGCGTTATGAGCGGGATGTGCATGAGTCCAGCGCGGTCATCGCCCACGAACTGCGGACACCGTTGAATGCCGCCATGGGGCGCGTGCAGGGCATGCTTGATGAGGTCTTCCCCAGTAACGCTGCGCAGTTGGGCATGGTCAAGCGACAACTCGATCAACTCAGGAAACTGGTGGATGATCTGCATCTGTTGTCTATGGCCAGGGCGGGGCGGCTAGTGCTTGAATGCAGCGACTTTTCCCTGGCGGCTTTGGTGAGCGAACGGCTGGCCTGGTTCCAGCCGTATTTGGATGAGGCAGGCGTGCAAACGCAGGTAAGTATTGCGGACGGGTTTCGTATCCATGCCGATCGCGATCGACTTGGCCAGGTGCTGAATATCCTGGTCGACAACCTGTTGCGCTATGCTGCAGGGGGCGGGGAATTGGACATCATGGCGCGTCAATTCGAAGAGCGCGTTGTGATTGAGATCGGTGACCGAGGGCCGGGTATTGAAACACAGCACCTGGACAGTGTATTTGACCGCTTCTGGCGGGCGGAGCGCTCCAGGGCGCGTTATTCGGGCGGTAGCGGGTTAGGCCTGTCCATCGCCCGTGCGATCTGCCAGGCTCATGGCGGCACCATTGCTGCTAGCAATCGCGCACAGGGTGGCACGCTGATCAGCGCGGAATTTCCGATGTAGGCCTCCAGTTATATGTTTATCGTGTATTGGCGGTTGATTTCCCTGTTGACCCGGTCCGATGGTCAAGCCAGTGTGCCGTTCTCGAAATAAGTTATTGATAATCTCCTCTAAACTTTAACCGTCATCCTTGCCTTGGGGAGCCTGCAGTGGCGCTCCGGACATAACGCTTCCACCGAAGAAACAATTAAGCTGAAACGGCGAGTCCGCTCTGCGACCGTCGCGTACAGGGAGGGTGGGCGTGTAGGCATAATCCTATTGGCCGCCGAAAGCGAAACCCGAGATAACATTGCGCGGCTGAGCGGCTTCTCCTGCACAACAATTACTCAGTCGTTCAGTGTTTCCAGGCACATCAACCGTTGGACGACAAGTTGGGACGCAAATCATCATTGCCTTCGGCGGCCGTCCGCGGTGTCTTGGAACAGGTCAAGCGACCTTGCATCGGGAAACCGTGCTGGAGCTATCAGAGCATGGCAAGGGCGGCGGGCATTTCCTCGACCACCGCCCATAAACCATGGGCCGTGCTGCTCATGTATGAGCGTGGAGAAGCGCTTCTCTCAAGACACTGCGGCGTACATCCGTGATGGCAAATTTGCTTCTGTGCTTGAGCTGAAGAGATCCATTACAACGTTCTTGGCGTCAGGCGACGCTGAGCCGACCCTCTGCGTTTGGAGTGCTAAGGGAGCGTAGCAACTGAGCAAAGCTCAACTAGTGCGTGAGGGGGCGGATATAGTAAATACTAAGTAAATCATTTCGAGAACAATGCACTAGTGAGATTTATAGGTTGAAGAAAAAACTTTCAATAGAGGTGTTAATGATTAAAAACCCTTTCCCTAACAGGCAAAGGGTTGTCATTGGTTGCATGATCCAGGCTGCGATGACAATTTTAAGAAGTTGTGATGCACGCGTTTAATTTTACGACTCGTTGATCAAATGCTTTGTAAAAAATGAAAATCAGGGCTGCTATGAGGTTCAACGCCGCGGGAATAAGTGAAACAGACATGCTAATCCCTGAAAGTGCGCTTCCCGGCTGGTCGATGAAGCCTTCAGTCGTTTCGACCAAACCGGTGGCCATGAAAATCGCGCCGCTCAAAAGGGCTCCTGTGGCGAATCCTAGCTTTTCTCCCGCAATAAAAATGCCGTTGTACATAGCTTCCGTTGTTAGCTCAGTGTCTGATGTAGTGTTTTCTCGAATGCAGTCTGCCAGCATTGAGAAGGTAAAAACTTGAATGCCTCCCTCGTGCATACTTGCAAGGGTCACTACTGCTAGAAGAGTGGTAAGTGGAGTGGTGGCGCCCACAAAAAAATAGGCAGTGGAGAAGATGACAATCAAGCATAAGCCAGTAATGTAAGCGTAAAATTTTCCGACCAGCCTCCCCAGCCAGACATAAAGTGGTATCACTAGCACTGATGTACCAAATGAGAGCAGAAACAGAAGTGCAAGGAAGTCGGTATCACGTTGCAGGATGTAGGCTACGAAATAGGCTAAGGCAGCCCCAGTAACTCCTGCTCCGACGATGTGTAGGAAATACGCAGATAAAAGCAGAAGAAAAGGACGGTTACTTGAGATTGAGGTCCAAATCTGACGAAAAGAAGGTGGGGTAGTTGTATTTTTTCGAGCTGGCTCACGAGCGGTAACGAAAGTAATCATCGTGGCAACGGCCATTACTGCTCCCATCGCTATCCCCATAGCGGCATAACCATCTTTGCCTCCACCAAAATGCTCCACAATGAGGGGAGCACCAGCACCCGCTAGAAGACATCCCACCATCGAGTACATCGTCCGGTAGGAGTTCAGCGATGTTCGATCATGGTAATCGGTTGCGATTTCTGAATTAAGCGCCAGGAACGTCACGGGAAAACAAGAAAAACAGACAGTGCAGATGCTGAAGGCACCGATCACAAAGAAAGCAGAGACCGTTGCCGAAGAGAATGGCGATACCCAGATCAAGGCAAAACTTGGCAGGATTGTCAACGCAGCAAACAACATGTAAGGGCGCCGTCTTCCTAGTCGGGTCGTGGTGCGGTCGGACAGTGCGCCGATAAATGGATTGGCGAATAGATCGATGACTTTGGGTAGAAACGCCGCAGCTGTTGCCAGTGCTACTGGAATACCCAATATGTTCGTCATATAGAACATCAGCAAAATGCTAGGGGTGACCGAGTAGATGCCGGATGCAAGGTCTCCAATGGTATAGATCGGATACCAGACAAGGTTTTTCGGTTTTTGAGTGTTCATGTCAGTAAGGCCACCAAAAATTGTGATTTTTGTGAAGGGGGCAGGCAATTGTTTGTGGAGGATGGGGTCGCTAAGTGCTCGCCGTAGCTCCATTTTCTTCTTGTTAGCGCTCAGGCATTGCTCGTTGCGTCATACCTGGTTGCTTTGACCTGGATGAACGCTTTCTCTGTTAAGTTCTTGCACTGTAATAGTGCAAAAAACTACATCGACTCATCAAGTTGCTCCCTTTTCGAAAGAAAAATCGTTCGTGGAAGGCAGCGTTTCATGCTTTTTGTGTGCCCGCTATCCGTAGGCAAACCCAGATTCGATGTACCTTTACATGCACGCTTGGAGATGGCATTTTTTTTGCATTAACCTGGCGTAAGTTAGCTTTACACGGCTAAAATTCCTGGTCAAGGACGATTTATGTGGATTACACCCAAAAATTCGTTTGCTTCAACAGATTTGCGGCCATATTATCTGACTAAAATAAAAATATGGGTCGCTGAGCTTTGCCACAATCAAGGCTGCCCACAGGAGAAAAGCAATGACTGAATGTACAACAGGTTCCCTGATGCAGATCGCCTATGTCGTTGAGGATATCGATCTTGCAGTCAAGCACTGGGCTGAGAAGCTCGGCGTCGCACCATTCTTTGTCACCCGGCACGCAAAATACTCCAAGCTCACGTATCAAGGTGAGCAAGCCTATTGCGACATCAGTCTCGCGTTTGCTTACTCAGGTGACTACCAGATTGAGCTTGTCCAGCAACATAACGACATGCCATCTGTCTTTCGGGACTTTGTCGAGCGCAATGGGTTCGGGATGCATCATGTCGGGATCCTGGCCGAAGACCTTGAAGAAGAAATACTAAAGCTGGCGGCACGAGGGGTCGATCCCGTACAGCATTGCATTTCAGAGCTGGGGGTTGAGGCGATATTTTTTAACTGCGACCTTCATCCAGGTGGAATGCTCGAATTGATACAGGCGACCCCTGTTCTGAGTGCGGCGTTTAGCTACATGAAGGATGCGGCAAAAAACTGGGACTGCACGAGTCCTTATTTAATCGAATACTGAATTTTCAATACCTAATAACTAATTTTCTAACGAATTCGCCCGGTCTGTTGCTGAAAGGCCGAAATATAACTGAAAGTTGAGAAAACGTGATGATGCTAAAAATCGGTGATGTTGAGTATCCATCTTTAAAGGGTAAAGTCTCGGAGGAGGAGTGGCAGGCGCGTGTAGAGCTAGCTGCTATGTATCGATTGGTTCCAATGATGGGGTGGGATGATCAGTCTCTGACTCACTGCTCTGCGCGGATCGGTGAGCACTATCTTTTTAATCCACTTGGGTTTTTGTTTGAAGAAATCACTGCCTCCAGTTTGGTGAAAGTCACCCTTGATGGTGAGATTGTTTCGGATACGCCGTTTGAGATTACCATCGGGGGGTGGTATGTAATGAAAGCGGTACATGCGGTTCGTGAAGATGCTAACTTTGTTATTCATACGCATGATGATTTCGGTGCTGCCGTAGCCGCCCAGAAAAGAGGGCTGCTCCCTATATCACAACCGGCGGCGTTTGCGATTGGTGATGGTTTGGCTTATCACGATTATGAGGGCGTCGAAACCTATGAGGCGCGCATGCCTTCTCTTCAAGCGTCGCTGGGGAAAGCCAATAATAACCTTATTCTTCGCAACCATGGTTTGTTGACGTTGGGGTACTTTGCCAAGCACGCGTTTCTGCGACATCATAATTTGAGAAAAGCATGCCGTATTCAAGTAATGGCAGGGGCGGATGGCTGTGAACTGGTTGAAGTTCCAACGCCCATTTTAGAAACGTTTCCAGTTGAAATTATGCGAGCGGCCTCTGGGGAGGGCAATGATGCTTGGCCTGGGTTGCTTCGAAAGCTTGAACGTCTTGATCCAGGGTTTAAAGATTGATATTCGTTTGTCAGTAGCATTCAGGTACTGACTATTTACTGAGTCTTGGTGCGAAGGTTTAATGGAAAACGATAATAAGTTTATCTATCGGGCTGTGCTATCCAAAATTTAGTATTTTGGGCTGATGGTGGTTGATAACTTTCGGGGAAACAAGAATGATACCAATTCGAATGATAACGACTGCTCTCGCATATATTGCCGCGACCGCTGTGTATGCATCTCCAAATAGCGCTGATATTGCCAAACTGGGGAGTGAGCTAACGCCAATTGGCGCTGAAGTGGCCGGAAGCAGTAGCGGAGGAGTTCCTGCATTTGGTGGAGCGGTAATGCATGCTCCTACTGGGTGGTCTGCGGGAGCAAAACCCGTCGATCCATACTCGAGGGAAAAGCCACTTTACATTATTGATGCTGGGAGCGCTGACCAGTACAAGGACAGGCTTTCACCCGGACAATACGCTCTAGTAAAGTCGCTGCCTGGTTATAGTATGGCTGTATTTGAATCTCATCGAAGTTGTGGTATCCCGACCGTTGTTGCCGAGCAAACAAAAAAAAATGCAAGCCTTGCTTCTCTTGATGGTGAAGATCGTCTAACTGCAGCAGTCGGTGGTGGTTATCCATTTCCTTTACCCAAAAGCGGAGCGGAAATCATTTGGAACCATAAACTGCGCTATAACGGACCATCTGTTGAGACGTACGTTGTCAATGTCATTCCGCCTAAAGGCTCGAAAGGAACTGATTTTGGTGAGGTCCAGCTCTATTTGGATCAGTTGTATTTTCCGATGGCGTCAACCTCAGTAACAAGTCCTACCGAAGTAGGCAATGTCGAGTCTGCGTTGCGAGAGCAAACTTTGGCACCTCCGTCGGTCGCAGGTGATGGCGTTGCGTCCATCTCTTACATAGATAAGCCTACAGAAGCTAATTTGTATTTTTCTGCTCAACGCAGGATGCGTCGCGCACCCAACTATCAGTACGACGCGCCAATTTTAAATACGGATAACCTCATCACTGCCGATGTGGCCTGGATGTTCAACGGCGCAATGGATAGATATGACTTTAAGCTGATCGGAAAGCGAGAACTGCTCATTCCTTATAATACCTTCTCGCTTTATGACCATACGCTAAAAGCAACGGATGTGTTTCAAGGGGAGTTTATAAAGCGCAGTATGGTGCGTTATGAACTTCATCGGGTGTGGGAGGTTGAGGCCACCGTCAAAGCAGGGAAACGGCACTCAATGCCGAAACGAGTATTTTATGTCGATGAAGATACTTGGACTATATCCGTTCAGGATCTTTATGATAGTTCTGGAAAGACCTGGCGTACTATGGAAGGGTATTTGGTTCCTGAGTATTCATTGGGTACATGTTTTCTCGCTGGCAGTACGATATACGATGTTCAAGCTGGTCGGTATGCCGGGCAAAGTATTGTTGCCGCCTCCGGTAAACCTGCTCGGTTTTCGAACGATTTGAAAGCCAGCGATTTTTCCGCTGATGCATTCCGGCGATGGATTGGTCGCTGATAGTACTGAACTTTATAGTTACTAGCGGAGCTTCCTCCAATGAAAATAAGTACTAATCTTCGAAAATTTGGCGTGTCGCCTGCAGCAACGTTAGCATCGGCATGTTTACTTCAGTACGCCCCGGCAGGCCATGCAGCATTATTTGATTTGGGAAATGGGGTGTCGGGTAGTTTTGACAGTACCTTGTCTATTGCGACTCAGATTAGAACTGGCAATCCGAGTTGCCGCTATGTTGGCTATGACAACGGGGGGTGTCCAAGCGGCTCATCGGCTCGTGCTTCTGGCGTTTTTGATCAGACTGGCATAGTCAATATAGATGACGGGGACCTGAATTATAAAAAAGGGCGCCCATTCAGTACCACCGTTCGAGGGGTGCATGATCTTTATATACGAGCGCCAGACGATCTGAAAGTGCTTCTGCGCGCAGCGTGGTTCAAAGACTACTCCGTTACGCATACGGAAAGGACATCAATTGAGGGTGATGCTCATGATGATGCCGTTTCAGATATAGAATTGTTGGACGCCTACGTCGATAAAGGTTTTCAGTGGCAAGAACAGTCAGCTAGTGTCCGTATCGGCAATCAAGTAATCAATTGGGGCGAGGCGCTTTTAACTCAAGGTGGTATCAACGAAGCGAACCCGCTGGATATACGTAAAGCGACTGCAGCAGGGGTGCAACTAAAGGAGCTGTATATTCCGCGGCCGATGTTTAGTATTAGCAGCAGTTTAACTGACAAGCTTGGGGTGCAAGCGTTTTATGAGCTAGGATTCAAGCCTTCAACATTGCCTGCCTCCGGTACGTTCTTCAATACCGCAGATTTATTGGGGGCGGGGGGGCGAGCACTATATTTTGGTACTAATGCGCTGGCCGGCTTTATAGGGCCAGGCGCAATTGGTGGTGATAACGGAACAATAGACGCTGTCACTGGTCGCCCGCTTACAGTTGAAGAGCGTCTTGCCAGAGGGTTCGCTGTTGGTCGTGGTCGTGATATCAAGCCGGGCTCTGACCAGTGGGGCATAAGCATGAAGTACGCCTTGGATTCGGGTGACGAGTTTGGTCTTTATTACATGCGCTACCACGAAAAATTACCGATGGTTTCGTATGTGATGGACGCTAATAGTCTAGTTGCTACTAATACCGGGGGTGGATTTCCTGTGGCTGCCTACGCTGCTGAATATGTCGGTAATCGCGACGTATTCGGCGCCTCCTATAATTTAAAATTAGGTGATTTCTCCTGGGGGATGGAGGCGGCTTATCGCCCGAATCAAGTTTTAGCAATTGATCCAACGACGTTGTTTAACACCGGTTTATCTGGCGACTGTGCCGGACTTCCAAGTGGCTCTATATGTCATGGGTTTGTAGAGACCAAGAAGTGGCAGTTTACGGTGTCAGGCATGGAAATTTTGCAGTCGTCAAGCTGGGGAGGGTTAGTTGGTCTTCTCGGAGCGACTGAGGGTACGCTGCTGGCTGAAATGGCGGCGGCCTACTATCCCGATTTAGACCGTTCTCGGCTACAGGCTCCCTTGGCGTCTGCACCTCTAAATAGCACCCTCGTACCATATTCTAATAGTATTGGTTATGAGGTGCCGACAAAAAGCTCTGGAGGTCTCGCTTTCGATCTAGTGTTGAACTACGCAAACGTATTTGGCACGCGAATTAAAGTTTCACCGGAACTCGCGGTTAACCAGGGCCTATGGGGGATCGCAGCGCAGTCAATGCCTGGATTTTCAAGAGATGTAGGACAGATGACTGCGGCGTTGAATATTGACTTCAAAACAGAAGTTCCGTTGAAAGCACGTTTGGATTACACGCAATTCTACGGCGGGGGGGATACCAATCCGATGCAGGATCGTGATTACGTTAGTATTTCACTTAGTAGTTCATTCTAGGCCGTATTATTCGACCTGGCTTGATAAGGCAGGTCGATTACCCCAATAATCTTTCAGAGGTGCGACAGAGTTCGTAATGTCCTCATGCTAATAAGAGTTATTAATATTCTGGAGTCTTGGCTGTTTGGGCACCGCGCACTGGTTATCAGCCTATTCGCGTTGGCGACACTCGTTGCAGGTTTTTTTGCGGTGGAGCTGCGAATGGAGGCAGGGTTTGAGAAGCAGTTGCCTCAAGATCATGAGTACATCAAAACATTCAATGAATTTCGGGACCAACTATTTGGAGCTAATCGGGTAACTGTGGTTTTGCACTCCAGGCACGGTGACATCTGGAACGAAAATGGGTTACGGCGGTTGCTTGATGTGACTGAAGCTATCAGTGCTTTACCGGGTGTGAACCGGTCGTCGGTGACTTCGTTGTGGACGCCCAACGTTTTCTTTACGCAAGTAACCGAGAATGGCTTTGAAGCTCAGCCGGTAACGGGGGGGGATGTTGCTCCAAATGGTCTTACCGATGAGGTGATCGCCCAGATCCGCGACCGTGCAACTCGAGGAGGGCATATAGGAACCTTGGTTTCGAATGATCAGACCAGTGGTGCAGTCACCGCTGATTTATTCGATCAGGAGCCGGGGTCAGGCCAGAAGTTAGACTATATTGCGTTCAATAAGTTGTTAGAAGGTGAGATTCGAACCAAATTTGAGAATGACGATTATGAGGTACAGATCATTGGCTTTGCAAAGCAAATAGGAGCCATTGCAGATGAAGGTCGTGCCTCCACGCCATTTTTTATTTTGGCGTTTGTGCTTACGGCGCTTGCAGTATTTTGGTATTGTCATTCGATTAAGCTTACTGTACTACCGCTATTTTGCTCGCTTATCTCTTTAGTCTGGCAGTTAGGGGCTTTGCATTTACTCGGTTATGGGTTGGATCCCCTTGCAGTGTTAGTGCCTTTCTTAGTTTTTGCGATCGGCGTTTCGCATGGTGTACAGCAAATAAATTTTATTGTTAGAGAACTTGCAGCCGGCAATACGGCAATGGGTGCTGCGCGTGCCAGCTTTACAGGCTTGCTTATTCCTGGAACTCTGGCTCTTGTGACGGCTCTCGTCAGTTTTATTACATTGTTGATGATTCCGATTCCAATGATCCACGAGTTGGCGATCACAGCATCTATAGGTGTTTTGTTCAAAATATTAACTAACTTAGTGCTTTTGCCTGTTGCCGCATCCTTCATTAATGTCCCTGCTGAATATGCCCGTAGGGCAATGTTTCATAGAGAACGGCGTAGCGGCTGGCTGACTGGACTCTCTCGGCTTGCTGAACCGCAGTATGCCCGCTGGGTGGTTATGATTGGGGTGGCTGTTTTTTGCCTTGCCTACTGGCAAAGCCTTGGACGACATATAGGTAGCCTCGAGCGAGGAGCACCTGAGCTGAGAGCAGACTCGCGGTTCAATCAGGACGCGCTTTCCATTGCCAGCAGCTTCAATGTTGGATTGGACTGGTTGACAGTTGTATTGGTCGCACCGGCTAACTCCTGTGATAGCCAAGGCTTACTCCAATTAGCGGATGATATGGGATGGGCGATATTTCAAGCCCCTGGTGTAGTTGCTGTTGAGTCAGCGGCAACCCTAGGTAAGGAATATTCCGCAGCGCTCAATGAAGCGAACCCGAAGATGCTGAGCCTGCCAAGGGACTCTCGGGCGTTGGGGGGGGCCATTAATAATCTACAAAAGTTGCAAGGTGTTCGCGCTCGTGATTGCTCCGTCATTGCCGTTAATTTCTATCTTCAAGATCATAAAGCGACGACAATTCAGGAGGTTGTTGAGCGGGTCAAAGCATTTCGCACGAATAACATAGTTGCGGGTGTTGAGATACGTTTAGCTAGTGGAAACGCCGGTGTGCAAGCGGCCATAAACGAGGTCGTGGAGAAGAGTGAAACTCCGATGCTCCTATATGTGTATGGAACTATTCTTTTGTTGGTTTTTCTGACCTACCGCGATTGGCGTGCCATGTTGGTCTGCTGTGTACCTCTGACGGTTGCTACATGGGTGGGCTATTGGTTCATGAAGGATCTGGATATAGGTCTGACAGTTGCAACTTTGCCGGTAATGGTTTTGGCTGTGGGAGTAGGAGTCGACTACGCCTTCTACATATATAACCGTCTTCAATTACACCTATCCAAAGGCATGACAACTACTCAGGCCGCAAAGCATGCACTACTGGAAACGGGCGTTGCTACGATTTTTACAGCAATAACTTTGTCTATTGGGGTCGCGACGTGGTCATTTTCTCAGCTTAAATTTCAAGCAGACATGGGCAAGCTCCTGGCATTTATGTTCATGATTAATATGGTCATGGCCATGACGCTGCTTCCTGCTGTGGCTGTGATGCTGGATAAGTGGATTCCAAGACGTAGACCTGTCCGTGCGTTGGGTATAGCGGCTCATTGAGTACTGATTATGCAAATTTTCCGATTTCGAACTGAGTTCCATTTGGTTGTTTTGTTTATCGCTTTAAGTTGTGCAGGCTCGTCTCTGCAGGTTCAGGCGAGCGCCCTAGACAAGCCGTTACGTATTCCCGCTGATCGGCCGGCCTTGCAAGCAGCTAAGGCCGTGTCTGCCAATATTGTATCGGCCACTCACGCCGGTGGTGGCGATGCGTCCAGGATTGTTGCCGTGGGTGACTATGGCGTGGTGTTGCTCAGTGATGATGGCAAGTCATTTCGACAGGCTGGCGAGGTGCCGGTTCAATCCACGCTGACTGATGTCCAGTTCTTGGATACAGAGCATGGCTGGGCGGTTGGGCACGATGGGGTGGTCCTGTCGACCGATGACGGAGGGGAGCATTGGAGATTGCTTCGGCGAGATGATGCGGCACGGATTCCCTTACTTGGTGTCTGGTTTGAGAACCCTTCGCATGGAATTGCTGTTGGTCAATTTGGCATGGCAATCGAAACACAGGATTATGGAAAAACATGGTCCGTAATCCACCCAGCTGGTGATGACGCTGAGAGCATGGATATGCACCTCAACGGTATTGCAGGTGTTCGAGGAGGTCCGCTTGTTATAGTCGGAGAGCGTGGCTTAATTCTGGTCTCGATGGATAACGGCAAACACTGGGAACAGCACTCCACTGCGCAGAATGGTTCGCTGTGGAATGTCATTCCACTACGAGAAGGCGGATTTGTGGCGGGGGGCATTGGCGGACATCTCTATTTAAGCACAAAAAACGGGCTGCAATGGCGCCGTGTAAAAGTGGAGGGCCAAGAGTCGTTAAACGGTATTACTCAGTTTGATGATGGAAGTATTTGGGTTGCCGCTTCCGGGGGGCTGGTGCTGAGTAGTTATGACGGTGGCGAGACGTTCAATATGTCTACGCGAGCTGACAGGCTACCTCTCACGTCGATTGTCGGCAGCGCTGCAGGTCCAATTTTATTCTCGCCAATAGGGTTGGTTGGCGCTAACTAATCGTGCCACTGATCGGTCGGCAGTGGGTACGAGTTAATGTGGGAGGAGATCAATATGTTTAATTCAAATACAAGAAAAATTAAAACAGCAATTGACTCAAGGCCAGATAGAGAAAAGGAGGATTTTCAAGGAGGTATTGGAGACTGGGTTTGCTGCACGATGTTCATTGCTGTTGGGCTAGGTGCATGGGCGGGTGTGTGGCTGATACATGCTTGGTGGGGCTAATAAGGGGCTTGCTAACAAAACTAAGCGCTTCTACAAGATTACGGAATACGGTTATTCATCCTAAAGTTATTTACATTTAGGGTAGGAAACTTTCTTTTCTTTATTTTAGTTTTAAGAGTTAAAGGGGCTTTATGAAAAACTCGCTCAATGGTGCGCAGTCACTGGTCAAAACATTGGTCAATTGTGGTATTGAAATATGTTTTGCTAATCCGGGTACCTCGGAAATGCATTTCGTGGCAGCTCTCGACTCGGTGCCAGAGATGCGTGCTGTCCTTTGTTTGTTTGAGGGCGTGGCCACCGGTGCCGCAGATGGCTATGGGAGAATCGCTTGTAAGCCTGCAGCAACGTTATTGCATTTGGGCCCCGGCCTTGCCAATGGACTCGCTAACCTGCATAACGCACGGCGGGCGAACACGCCGATCGTCAACGTGGTGGGGGATCACGCGACTTATCACCTTCAGTACGATGCGTTATTAACTTCCGACATCGTCGGCTTTGCTCGACCAGTTTCATCTTGGATACATCAGTCCACGAGTGCTCGAGTTGTTGCGAGTGATGCTGCCAGAGCAGTACAAGCAGCGAGATCCGCGCCCGGGGGGGTGGCAACGTTGATTTTACCGGCAGATACCGCTTGGAACGATGCTGAGCGACCGTCTGATATGTTGGCAGATATTGGGCCGGCGGCCGTCAGTGCGAAGGCTGTTGAAGATGTGGCCAACTTGTTAGGGAACGGTAAAAAGACTGCGATTTTATTGCGAGGTGTGGCTCTATATGGCTTGGGGTTGGAGGCCGCCGGTCGGGTTCAGGCAAAAACGGGGGCTCGCTTGTTGTGTGATACTTTCGCTCCGCACATTGAATTAGGTGCAGGGCGCGTCCCGGTACAGCGTATCCCTTATTTTTCTGAGCAGATCACTGACTTTTTAAGCGACATTGAACAAGTCATTCTTGTAGGGGCCAAGCCTCCAGTTTCTTTTTTTGCCTACCCTGGAAAGCCTAGTTGGTGTGCCCCGGAAGGCTGTTTATTTAGCTATCTAGCTCATCCCCATGAGGATAGCGTCGAGGCTCTGAATTCTTTAGCAGATGCTTTGGGCGCGCCGATCCACTTAGTTGAGCGAGTCCCTCTAGCATTACCTGGTATGCCTAACGGGCTTCTAAGTGCGATAAGCGTGGCTCAGATAATGGCGGAGCTGACCCCTGAGAACGCAATCATTGCGGATGAGTCTGCGACGTCCGGGATGGCGCTGTTAACGATGTTCGGACGCGCGCGTCCGCATACGCACTTGCCACTTACAGGTGGATCTATTGGGCAGGGCTTGCCCGTGGCGGTTGGTGCAGCGCTCGCAGCACCAGACCGTAAAGTTATTTGTCCCCATGGTGATGGCGGGGCGGCCTATACAGTACAAGCGCTTTGGACAATGGCACGGGAAAACCTCGATATAACGGTAGTCATCTACGCTAATCGTTCCTATGCAATCCTTAATGTTGAACTGCAGCGTGTAGGGGTAATCGGGGCGGGGGACAAGGCGTTATCGATGCTGGATTTGCATAATCCGGAAATGAACTGGGTGAAGATAGCTGAAGGCCTAGGAGTCGAAGCGAGTCGCGCGACGACTTGCGAGCAATTTGCTGCTCAGTATGAATCTGCAATGAAGCAACGAGGGCCGAGATTGATCGAAGCAATGATTTGATCTTAGCGGGTCATGGTAGTGAAGGGTCTCCTACGACTCTTCACATCTCGTAACCTTCTCGAACCGATATGCTTGTTGCACGCATCAAGCGCCAGGAGCGGAGCCGTGATACGTTTTTTTGCTGATTTAGGGTTTCGTTGGAAAATCGCCTTGCCGTTTATATTGCTAGCTTTATTGCTGGTGATTGTAGGCGGTATGGGCATGCAGAGCATAACTCAGGTAGCGGATTCCAGCAGACAACTAACTAACCGTTATCTACCCGCTGTTAGCCTGCTTCTGAACGCCGATCAGGATCTTTATCGAGCCTTTGTCGCTGAGCGTAATCTCGTGGATGATGCGGGTGGAGAACTTTCACCTTCGCTAAAAGCTGCTCATGAGCAAAGTTTGCAACTGGCCTACGAACGAGTTCAAAAGTATGCGGCCATGAACCCTGGGGGCGAATCTAAACAACTGCTGGCACAGTTTGAGCAAGCCTTCTCACTTTGGCGAGAAACCTCGCGCGAAGTTGCCGAGTTGTCGAGCCGTGACCCAGCAATGGCCAGCTCCATTAATGCGGGAGACAGTGAACGTCAGTTTTATAAAATGCGTGAGGTGATAGATAAACTCGGCAAATTAGAGGACAAAGCAGCCAAACTCGAAGGTCGACGGGCCATTGCGCTGGGTGAAGTCCATATTTGGCAACAAGGGCTGGTAATTTCCATCGGTCTGATTGTTTGCTTGGTATTGGTGATTGGCTTTCCGATGCTGGTTACACGATCGCTGCAGAATCTGTTGGAGCGTATTGAGCAGATTGCCGATGGTGATGGAGACCTGCGTATACGCTTGGTTGCCTTGTCGCAGGATGAACTGGGTAAGCTGGGGCGAGCGTTCAACCGTTTCCTCGACAAGCTGCAACTGCTAATTCGAGAGGTCACTCAGGTTACCGGTGAGGTGGCTGACTCCGCTCGCTGCATGGCGGATATGACGATGGCTAATGACCACTTGATTAGTAGCGAGCACATGGCGGTCAACCAGGTAAGCACTGCGGTGGCTGAGATGAGTGAGGTTGTGTTTCAAGTTGCACGTAATGCGCAAAGCGCCTCTGAGGCGGCACATCAAGCCGAGATTCGGACGCGCGAAGGTGGTGAGGTCGTGGGTGCAACCATCGATGCTATTCGTCGGTTGGCACAAGAGGTGGAGAATGCTTCCAATACTATCCAGGCTTTGGAGCAAGAGACCGCTAGCATTGGTTCGGTGCTGGAGGTGATCAAGAGCATTGCCGAACAAACCAATTTGTTAGCGCTAAACGCGGCGATTGAAGCTGCGCGTGCGGGGGATCAGGGGCGTGGCTTTGCCGTAGTGGCAGACGAGGTACGTGCTCTGGCAGCACGAACCCAGGACTCGACCAAAGATATTCAAAAGATGATCGATCGTCTTCAAGCTAGCGTTCAAAACGCGGTGGAGGCGACACGTTCTGGAAGTCTGAAGGCCCGCGACAGTGTAGTACGTGCAGCAGGAGTCGAAGAGGCGTTATCCTATACTGGCGACTCGGTGCGACGAATAAGTAATATGGCCGCACAAATCGCTACTGCCTGTGAGCAGCAGAGTTGTGTTACTGAGGAAATCGTCCGTAATATTACCGATATTCGTGATCTTTCAATTGATGCGGCTAAAACATCGGAGCAAAGCGCTCAGGCAAGTCAACATCTGTCGCGGCTTTCCAATGGTTTGGCTCAGTTGGTAGGACGCTTCCGGGTGTGATTTGCGAGCGCATAACGCATCGCAGGAGGGTCAATTGCATTTTTTGTAGCTCAACACAAACTCACAAGAGCAGAAGGTCAACGATCCCACCCATGCTCTCATGATTTTTTATCTTAACAGTGTCGAGTTCAGACTTCCTTGATTTCCACTCCCATGGAGCGTAGAGCATCAATGTAGGCATGAATGTCATCAGCTTGTTCTGGATAGCTGATGCCGGTGGGGGGGCGAGATCGACCGTTGAGCCCCAGGAGTCGCTCAACCTGAGTTACTGTGCCTATGGCCGTCAGGTGAGTCTGCCCTAGCTTATGCTTTACTAGAATACGCTGGGTATCTTCTTCTTTTATGGTTATAACGAACTCATGGGAAGCGCCGCTCCCCGGGTTGTACAGCATCTTGATTCGAGTGTTTCTCGATAGTCGAGCCCATAGCCCTGAGCGAACGACCTTGGCGAAAATGAACGTCATCAGCGAATTATCAAAGGCCATGCGTGTGGATACACCCAGTGCATTTCCTGTTCGGACGAGGGTCATTTGGTCTGGGCTGTCAACGCGACGACAGTTCGCCGACTGGTTATTGCTGAACTGTACCGGTCGACCGTCGGACATGGCTTGCACCAAGCGCCGCTCGCCGTTGCTCCAGATTGTAAACGGGTGATGTGCATCAATAAAGCCAACCACGGAGTCGGGTCCGGCCCTGTCACCCGTTGCAAATAGAATGTCGATATCTATCTGTTGAGCGGGTTGTGGGAGACGTCTGAATGCTGCCGCGGTCACTGAGGCAACTCCAGCCATCCATCCCGAAGATAACACCACCGGTGCCCGGAGGGGCTGGCCTGCCAAGACCTCTTGCGCATCGTGAATCCGCTCTAGCCATCGAGCAATATCAACTATCGCTACGCCGCGCTTTACTGCGGAAAGTAACAGTCGGTCATTGGTGTCATTGACGGCTACTACGATTGCATCCGGCATCGTGGCTAGCGACGCTAATGGGTCGCTATTGTCGACATCTATTAATATAGCGCTTGCATTTTTTATACCTTGAGCAATCCGTTCTGCTTTTACCAGTGATCTACCACCGACCCATATTTTTAGTCTGGGGTGGCGTTGGGACAGTAAATTACATGCCTGCGTACCTACTACGCCATAGCCACCAACTACTAGAACTGAGAGAGGCGTAACGGATGCTGTATTTCTGTCAATTTCGGACTGCATCGGAGTGCTCCTATTATATTAAGAGATGTTGATTGGTGAGTGTGCTGAAGCTTTGTTGATCTATTGTGGAGAGATTTTACTTCACGTGTGTGCGGCCATAGAGAATCCTCAATCTTGGCTTAAAATGCGTGATCTAAATCTAAGTGGAGTGTCTAGTGAATTATTTTCAGTTAGTGAAAGTAAACTTTGGATTCATTTTTTGACCCGCTTTGCGTATGTCGTGGCGCATCACCGCCGACAATCCCTTTACGACGGTCGATGTGATAAAGCGATTCGGCCATTTTAGTTTGTCTCGGGTAACCAACCAAGACAATGTACTATCAGTGGATCCTTCAAGCATGAGTTCTGCAAGTGTTCGCCCGTTATGCGCACCAATGGGAAGACCATGCCCCCAGCAGCCATTGGCATAACCAATTCGCGCGTCCTCAAGCAACCCGACGTGCGGAATGTAATCCCTTGTTGTTGAGATTGGGCCCCCCCAGCTCTGCTCAGTCCGCACTCCTGCTAGTGCTGGGAAGAACGACTGGAGGTGCTGTGGCCCATCCAACATAAAACCCTTGCTAATATCCAGGGCCATTTCGTTTCCGCTTGGCACCGCCGCATAGTAATTACCGACATACAAAAGCCTGCCGTCAGATGTTGGGGCAAAAGAATAGAATAGCTTAGACATCATATTGACCCCACATCGTCGAGGCCATTTCAGTTCGCGCCATTGCTCGGCGGTAAGCCGCTCGGTAATATTGGCGTAGACAAATACAGGGGATTGCATGCGGGTTGTGCCCAGATCTTGCAAACCATGAATCAAATGTGAATACGCATTTGTGGCAAGAACTAATTTTGCGCAACGAACGGTTCCGCTGCCTGTGCGAACGGTAATCCCGTTTAAGTCTCGCTCAATACTAACTGCTGGGCTATGTTCATAAATTTTTGCACCAAGCTGTTCTGTAGCGTTCTTTAGTCCGTGAAGCAGCTTCAAGGGGTTAAGTTGACCTCCCCGCGAATCGAAGCATGCATTGCCGAAGTATGGACTGTTGAATTCTAGTGCTACTTGTTCGGCGGAGATGCTTTCTAGGTAGCTTGCTTGCCCTATCGATTTGCAGAATTTTATGTAGTCATTTACTGTACCATCGCCATTCGATTTTAATCCCATTTCGTAATAGCCGGTTTGTTCATAATCGCAGTGTATATCGTGCTCTAGGATGAGATCCTCAATCATCTGCAAGCCTTCATGGACATAGTGATACGCTTGGGCTAATCGTTTCTCGCCGTAACGCTTTAGTTGCGCCCGGAAATCGCCCTCCCCAAACGCAATGATAAGCTGGCCAGCATTCCTACCGCTTGCACCGAACCCTATGACCTCTCCCTCGAGCAGCGCCACAGAAGCGTTCGAATCAATCTTACGAACGTGGTAGGCCGTCGATAGCCCTGTGATACCGCCACCGATGACGCATACATCGACCTCAACCGATTGCTTCAACGGTTCGTTGGGTGGGTATAGCAGGGCTGATTCAAACCAATGCGAACGACTCCTATGTAACATGGTAAGCATCTCTTTGATAGAATGATGAAAACGCTATATTAGGCTGAGTAATCTCAGAGATCTAATACGGCAAAAGGATTTGTCGGATCGATGTAGCGCAAAGGTCGTTCGCCGTTCCAATTGGCTACCGTTTTTTGGAAGAGCTCAGTGATTGGTTTGTATATTTCGGGCATTTTTATAAACTCAACGAGCCCGCCATTGTGATGTTCGGTGTTCAAATAAATGGTTTCTACTCCGTCGGGTGTCGAACTATATTGAATGATATCCTCTGGCGTTAGAGAGTTAGTTATGATTTCAAGGTCATCACAAAAACTTGCCACATGAATGAGACCATTGCCACTGCGGTGCTTGAGGGCTGTGTAGACTGACGGCGCATCGTTGTGTTGATAGATTAACTCCAACATTATGGAACCTATGTAGGAGAACGCCAGTGTCAATTGTACGGGTGTGTCTTCATTCATATAAGTGAATTTTTCGTATTCAACATTTTGATGAATGAAGAATGGTCCGACTCCGCAAGTGTTAACCCAGTGCATGGCGGCTTCTTCGATATTGTCAACAATGAATCCCAGTTGATCAATTTTATTTATCTTGGTTTTCATAGAGGCTCCATATATTTTATTTGTAGAGTGTGGTGGGGCAAGGTGTTGGGTTTGTATGTTTTTTGAGGATGTGTTCCGCTACCCGAAGTGCGTTGGCTGCAATTGTGAGTGAGGGGTTTGTGCCGGAGCTTGTCGGGAAGAATGAACTATCTACGACGTAGAGATTATCAAGCTCATGCGCCTTGTTGTAGCGGTCTAGGACACTGTCTTTAGGTGATTCACCAAAACGACAAGTACCGCAGACATGGCCCAGGAGGCTATTTTTTTGTGCCGCTTGATTTAATTTTGGGTGGTACTTTTTTAAAAGCTTCTTTATTTTATCTCGAAATAGTTCTAGGCGTTCTTTGTCGTTCTCATGGATCGAATAGTTAATGACGACCTTGCCATCAGTTCCAAGCGTGAGTCGGTTATCCGGGTATGGGTAATCTTCCATGATCGATGCGAAAACGATCGTTTTTTTAAGCGAGGCTTTTACAGCTTGCTCAATAACCGGCAAAAACTTGGATGCGATAAATCCGAGCACTGATGAATGGCGAGAGATGTCTTCCTTCATTGAACGCGCAATGATGCGTGGGGGAGGAAGATTGCCATTGGATTGCACCGTACCCAATTTTACGCCGTCGCTGATGTAGAAGTCGTTCCAGGCCAGTTGTTTGACTAAATCACTCTCATGTGGGGACTTTCGCGGTTTGACAACGTAATAGTCAAACAGGTGACGCATCAGGTTCCGTCCGACCTGATCCGATCCGTTCGCGAGTCCATGCGGCCATGCCTTGGAGGCTGAACGCAATAGTAATGCTGGCGTACCAATGGCGCCGGCTGCGAGTATTATCGTATTGCCACGCAACGTGACATCGGCGCCATTCCACCGACAGTGCAAAGTCGTGACGCATGTATTTTCAGTGGTTAGCTTGAGGACGTCGCAGTTATCGGCAAGGACCGCTCCATGTTCACGCAATGCCGGTTCCAGGCAAATATTTACGCTGTCCCCCTTGCAGCGTTTCTCGCAGATAAAGCCAATACACTCTCGACAGCCTGGTTTGTAGTCGCACGCCATTGGCACATGGTAGGGGTTGCATCCTTGGGCGCTCAGGTACTCGAATAGCTCTGAGTTTGCAGGACTGTAAGAGGGTGGTGAGAGGATCGACCGGCACTCTGTATCAGGACGTAAGGGATCACGAGTCGCTTTTACACGGTAAAGCGCTTCTGCCTCGGAATAATAGGGCTCCAGTTCTTCCATTGTGATTGGCCACCGTTCCGGAATCTGGGCTTGTGTCGCTGCTTTAGCGTATTTGGCGGGCTCGAAATCGGAAGGGAAAAAACGCTCCATGACCATGCCGTAGAGCGTGCTGGACCCTCCAGTACCCTCACCCAAAATGGGGAGGACGGCTCTGCTTGTTATTCCGCTCAGCTCAAATATTGGGTCCGATAACCGTCCGCTACGTTTGAGATAATTCGCATAGGAGTCACCCTCGCATTCGCGTTCAAACAAGGTTTCTGTCCAATCGCCCGTAAGGGCAGTTGAGGTGCTCAGATGATCCATTCCTTTTTCGCAGAAGAGCACTTTCATTCCGGATTGCGCGAGGCTATAACCGAGAGTGGCACCCCCAATACCAGTACCAACGATGATTGCATCCCATTGGCATGCCTGTATTTCGGCTGGGGTCATACGTGCAACCTCATTTCTAGAATTGGCTCGCATTCCCTCAAACCTTTTTTGATGCGCGCTGTAAAAGATCAGTGATCGCCGTCAGCGACTGCGGCTCATCCAGCAAGGGAGGATGTCCTCGGTCTGACACGCTGGTAAGCGTCGCAGAAGCATTCACGGCCAGCATGCGTGTAGCGATATCGGCGGTAAGCAGATCCGATAGCTCTCCTCTTATTAGCGCAGCCGGTACTGCGCTCGCTTTGGCAAACTCCAGCCAAAATTCCGGTCGTTTTGCTTGCATGCGCGCAGATTCGCGCATCGTAAGCAGGTCAAAATCTCGCTCGTAACGGCCAGTAGTGGTCTCGTGGTAAGCGCGCAGCATCAAGCGACTCCACTCACTCTGTTCCAGCCCGGGGTAAATAGCCTCGTTGTGCTCTTTTACTCTCGCGACAGCTTCATCGAATGAGTAGTCTGCATTTTCTGCATGGCTGGCCATTCGTTTGAGCGCTGCCAAGGGGACTTCTGCTCCAATATCGTTAACCACGATTCCCGCAACGCGCTCGGGGTTTTGCCCTGCCATTTCAATGGCCATTAGGCCGCCCAGTGTTGTACCGATGATCACGACGCGCTTGATCTCCAAATGATCCAAGAGCTCCCACGTATCTTGGATTAGAAGATCAAAGTGATATCCCTCGGCGTCGGTGGCACGGTCGGATCGCCCGCGCCCACGCAGGTCAGGCGCGATGACGCGCCTGCCTGTCGACAGGTGAGGGGCGAGATCCTCAAAGTCACGAGAGTTGCGCATGAATCCGTGTAGGCAGATCACCGGAATTTCAGAGCCCTTTGAGGTGTAGTCTCGGTAGAAAAGCTTCAGCCCTGTCTTTGTCGTGAACCACGATTTTTGGTATTCGGTCTCGTCGTTTTTCATCTCACCCCTACCCCTGTCTTGAAACTCTTATTTGGCGGTTGCTCGCGCAGATGTGCCCATCGTGGGCGCTTGCATCAGCTTCATATAAAACCTGATGTTAGTCAACTTATAGTGGTAGCATCGCGGATCAGCGAGGTGGGAGCTTTGCGATGAAGGGGCGATGAAGCATGAAAGACGGACACATTATTGTGATTGGAGCTGGGATCACTGGGTTGGCATCTGCGGCTGCTTTGAGCAAGCGTGGTCGAAAGGTGACTGTCCTCGAGGCATCTGAGCGACCTGGTGGACGGATCCGGCGCTTAACACGTCACGGGGATTCAGTGGAGGTCGGTGCACAGGGAATTCATTCGAACTACACAGAGATGCTCAGTCTAATAAATCAAGTGGGTTTACAGAGCGAGCTTATGCCTTTGCAAGGCAAGGTTTCATTTCTTGATCGAAGCGGATCACTCCGTATCCCGGATAGGGATTTAGGCGTGATAAAGTTGATGAATGCGCGTGGTGTCCGGGACTTTTCCTGGTTTGCTGCTCGTTATATTGCTTTTGCAAAGCGATTTCCTCAATTCGAGATTTCTCGAGATATTCCCTCATATGATGATGTTTCTGCGGAGGACGCATTTTCTTGGGCGGGTGATGATTTTCACGATTTTCTGCTTCGACCAATGATGCATGCAATGACAAATACAACTCTCTCTGATACCAGCCTTTACCATGCTATTAATTCAATGAGGCTCGCGCTTTCGACAAAGGTTTTTGGGCTTCGTACGGGAATTGTAACGCTAGCTGAGCGCTTGGCATCATCGATGTCGGTTCAATATTCTAATTCGGCCGCGCAAATTTTGACAGCGGGAGCGCGTATCGACGGGGTTCTTCTTGAGGACGGGAGAATACTCAAGTGTGATCATGTAATTGTTGCATGCCCAATTGAGGCGGCAGCCAAAATTCTTCCCGATGAACTAAGTGTTGCAAAAGAATTTCTGTATGAATGTCCCAGTGCTCCATTTGTATTGGTTTATTTTTTTCTGGATAGACCGGTTTCGTCCGAAGCTTATGTATACATGGGGCATCCCTATCGGGATGTGGTATTCAATATGGCGATTAATCACAGTAGGAAAGCGCCCTACATGGTACCTAGTGGTAAGGCGATCATTTCAGCGTGGTCGAGTTATCCGAGCTCAACCAACCTTTTTTTTCAAACGGATGACGCTGTTGTTTCCCAGGCTTTGCGGGATATGGAAGCATTTTTTCCTGGAATATCTGGGTGGGTGGATGAGGCCCGGGTGATAAGGCACTCGTGGGGGATCGCGAGATACGTCCCTGGTGCTTATCGCAAAATTCTTGAGTTCAAGAGGCATGCCCAGACGCTTGAGGGCATCTCCTTTGCGGGAAATGATTATGATGGCGTTCACATGGAGGCCGGCGTTCGAAGCGGCCAGCGAGCAGCTCGGCGCGCATGCGAGGGGTAATGCTATTCTGATTAAACTGGTGCGCGCGCGACCTTTTGCCGCATAAATTCAAGTGTCGTGGTATCTTTATAAAGTAGCTTACTAAGCTCTAGCTCCGGTTAAAATAAAGCAGGAAAAAGTTCAGAAATTCAAATTAGGTAAGTAAAGTGGACGAAAATTATTCAGGTGGCGGTGATGATGGTGATGTGCCGGTAGTTCGCGCTAAGGCGTCACATCGAAAGGGGCGAACTGCGGAGGTGCTGCGGACTCCCCGAGTTCCAACTCAGGAGCGAAGTCGGCGTCGATACCAATCGATTCTCGATGCTACCCAAAGATTGTTGAATGCCGCCAATATTGAAGATATTAGTTTATATGATATTGCCAAGGAGGCTGGGATTAGTCCTGCCTCTGTGCACTACTTGTTTAATACGGTGGCGGCGGTTCATGTTGAGTTGAACAGGGTTTATAATGATATTATAACGGGGCAGATAATCGCTGCGCAAACAACGCTCGTCGATCAACAGGTCAGCACTTGGCAAGAGTGGACACGTATTAGTCTGGATGCAGCTCGAGTACATTTTAATTCGAATCGCCCGATGTGCGAGATTTTGTTGGGGCCAGCTTTACATAGGAAAAGTCGCGTGGCGAATATGCAGGGTAGTAATACCTTGGGGCAGGCTGCATTGGTTAACCTGAAGCGCGTCTTTATGGTTCCGGATATTCCTGGTCTAGAAAAAAACTTTATGTACGCGGGAGAGATTCTCGATGCTTTTTGGTCGGGAGCATATTCTGCTCGTGGTTATATCGATGATGAAACATTCGAAGAGACAATGAAGGCTATCATTGGTTACTTACGAAATGTTCTTCCTGAAACGATGCGCTTAATTAATCCCAAGGCTGTCCTCGGAGCTAAATAGCGGTCTAAGGGGGCGTGTTGTAGTTTGATATCTAGGTATCCTGACACTCGTTCACGGCGCACTGTTTAGAATGCATAGCCCACCCGGCGTACTGGTCGTTCATTGTTGAGTTGGCTTGCCAGGTGGGGCACGCAGTCGTGCTCTGTCTGCGTGAAATGGACGAGCGGTCTCTGGATTCGTACACGAGTCGAGCGGTCATCGAGACTCTTTCCCCCGCGTTGCGTGCGTTTCTTCGTACCCGTTTCAACCGCATGATGAGCGCTCATTCGCTTTCAGTGCGGTCAAATCGTCGAATTGATCCCTACCTTACTGACTGACTTGCGAGCCTTGTCTGAACGCTATAATCTGACTTACAGCAGGTTATGGTTGGTCAAGCAGTCCTCTTGTGCGGTATGAAGGCTTGGTTTTCCGCAATTTGCCCACGTAAATCCGTTAACATTTCAATGTCATGGAGTCTGCTATGAGCGATCAAATCATTACCGAAGGGCTGAAAAAGGTTCTGACAAAAGGTGTCCTGGGGGCTGTTGCGCGCGTTGAGTTCAACGACGGTTCTGCGATCGTAATAACGAGTACGACAGATACGCAGGACGTCTCCTGGGATTCGGACGAGAAGGGGACCTGTCAGTTATTGTGCTCAAAAGACACCTTCCTTGATCTCCTGTCCGGTCGGCAGGGAGCAACGATGGCTTTTATGAAGGGGCAGTTGAAGGTGAACGGCGACATGGGCGTCGCGTTGAAGCTATCTCAATTGATCTGAATCAAATATGCGGGCACGAGCGTTGAAGTACAGATCGTGCCTGCATTTGTAATCAATGGCTATTGATTGATCCACAACGTCCGGTGAGTCACAGCGGCAGCTTTTCCAAAATGCGAGCTTTTCAGCTTGCCGTAAATTCGGCTCAGGAATTGACCGTGGCAATGAAAAAAAAGCGTGGCGGGCGGGGAGCGTGTCAATTCCGATATTCTGGATGACGAGCAGCGATACTACGATGCGCTCCGCAATCTGGCCCAGGCGCGTTATGCCTACCTGAGGTCGTGGCTAAAAGTACGATTCCTGGCAGGCAAGCTTTCGGATGTGGACATAAGTAGTCTGGCACTGTGTTTTGAAAAAACTCCACGCTAGGACTATTCAGTCGCCACTAATGTCAGGCAACTGGCTCAGAGCTGGGACGTGGTGGTCGTTCGCCGAATCACCTGCGTCTTGGCCCTTGATACACCCCAAAAACAAGTCCAGAATTGAGTCTTTTCCTGCTTCGGCAAGAAAATAAACCCCTTAGATTTCAATGGGTCGGACGCCAGATGCGAGTCTCGTTTCCCGCTCCAATCTCCTGATTTGTATTCGCTGTATCGTCAATCTGTGGTTATTCGCGCCGCGTTTTGACGCAACTGATCTAGGTAGTTCGCCCATTGTTGGGAAGCCTCTCGGCGTTGCGCCAGCAATTGAGCCCGTGCATACACAGCCCCGAGCGCACCCGGCATTCGGTGGGATAAAGACAGTTCAAGCACGATAGGATCTATACCCAAATGCTCGTGGGCTATGGTCCGGAAGGTGGCGCGAAAGCCGTGGGCAGTAATGTTGTACTCCGGCCAGATACGCTGAAAGGACTTGAGCATGGAGGTCGGGTTTATGGGGCGTCCCGGATAGACCGGCGAGACGAACACCCAGCCTTTGCCTTCTTCATCCACCACGCGGGTTTTATGTAGCTCACGTAACTGAACCAAGGCTTGCTCAGGCAACGGCACGATGTGCTTGCTCTTATCCAGATGCTTGGTCTTGCTCACCACATAACGCCAATCCGCGCCCACCAAGTCGACATCTTCCCAGCGCATCCGCACCAGTTCGCCTGGGCGGACCGGCAACATGACCAGCAGACGCATTGCGGCGGCAACGCTGCCGTCGTTGCAGTCATCCAGACGCAGGAGAAACTTGCCTAGGTCGGCTGGCCTTTCGATCGCTGGGTTGCTGGTCACGACATGGCGGATCTTCAACTCCTCAATGTTGCTGAGCGCCACATTGCGTTCCACCCATCCGCGCCCCTCGGCAAAACCCAGAACGGCACGGATGATGGTACGCACGCGCCGGGCCATGGCCATGGTGCGCTGACGTCGCAACTCCGTAATGACTGTGGTGATGTGCTCCAGTTTGATCTCGCTGACCGGTTTTTTACCAATCGCGGGCAAGATGTGGTTGTTCAGCGCTCCGTTAAACCCCGAGATGGATTTGGTTACCAGTTCGGCAGACTTGAATGCCAACCATTGCTTGGCTACGTATTCGAAGGTGCGCACCTCGTTGAGCAGGTGTGCTTCGATCTTGGCGGTCTTGGCCTTGAGCGGTGCAGTGTGGTTAGCCACGTCGCGGCGTGCGCCACGGGCAATGTCGCGCGCCTCCTTGAGACCAATGTCGGGGTAAGCGCCGATGGAGAAGCGGTTTTCCTTACCATGCAGCCGATACTTCAATCGCCAAACCTTGGAAGGGGATTTGCCGACCCTGCTCGACGCCCTCACCTCCAAGTAGAGACCAGGGACTTCGCCGTCGGCGTGCTTGCCGGGTTCGGTCAGCGAGCGGATCAAGGCATCGCTGAGTTTTCGTTTGAAAACGACCGCATTAGCTGGGGGCATCGGTGGGGGCATCCTTTTTAAGGAACCGAAATTTGCCCCCAATTATGCCCCCATGAGTCGTGGAATCCATTGGATTTAGACAGGCGGTAATGGACTGAAATTACCAATAACCTATTGTTATAAAACTGTTTTATGGAATTCACTGGAACTCCATTACAAGCTATCGGGGTCCCCAAAAAACATCTGAATCCGCGAACGCAACCAGCGCTCCCCTGGATCGTTGTCCTGTGAGCCACGCCAGGCCATGTGCAGCTCAAAACTGCGCACCGGCAGTGGCGGATCTTCGGCGCGTACGCCGCCGGCGGCAGTGAGGGCATCGGCGGTGTAGTCGGGCACGGTGGCAAGGATGTCGGTGCCGGCCAGCAGGGTGCTCAGGCCGTTGAATTGCGGTACGGCGAGCACGACGTGGCGCTTGCGGCCGAGTTTCTCCAGTTCTTCATCGATAAAGCCGCTCAGGTCCCCGGCGAACGACACCAGGGCGTGGGGGCGGGCGCAGAAGTCGTCCAGGGTCAGGGGGCCGGGCACGGTGTCGGCCCGCAGCAGTTTGGGCAGGCTGCGGCGCAGGACCTTGCGCTTGGCGTTGGCCGGCAGGTCGGCGGTGTAGCTGACGCCGATGGAGATTTCGCCGGAGGCCAGCAGCGCGGGCATCAGCAGATAGTTGGCGCGGCGTACCACCAGCACGATGCCCGGGGCTTCGGCGCGCAGGCGTTTGAGCAGCATCGGCAGCAGGGCGAATTCCACGTCGTCGGAAAGACCGATACGGAATACGGCGGTGCTGGTGGCCGGGTCGAATTCGGCGGCGCGGCTGACGGCGGTGGAGATCGAATCCAGGGCCGGCGAGAGCAGGGCGAAGATTTCCACTGCCCGGGCCGAGGGTTCCATGCTGCGCCCGGTGCGCACGAACAGCGGGTCGTCGAACAGGTTGCGCAGGCGCGACAGGGCTGCACTGATGGCCGGCTGGCCGAGGAACAGCTTCTCGGCGGCGCGGGTCACACTGCGTTCGTGCATCAGTGTTTCGAATACGATCAACAGATTCAGGTCGACACGACGCAGGTCATTACGATTCATCTGGAGTCCTGGCAGAGTCAGCGAGCTTGACGGGAGCGACCATATCGGAACAATGGCCGGCGTGAATCTTACGGGGAAAGGCTGGTACTCTGCATCGGCTAAATGTTGTTTGTTTGTAGCCGGGCAAGGTTCGAGCACGCTGTACGCCCCGATTTTCAAGGGCACGAAATCAATGCCAGGCATGTCGACTATTAATAGGCACTGATAGTCTTGCTTGCAAAGCCCGGATAAAGTTCGCGGCATTAGAGGTTAATTTGACGAGGTTTGCGATGTCCCGCACGATTCGTTTTCACAAGTTTGGACCGGCCGAGGTGCTCAAATGCGAAGAGCATGCGGCCTCGTTGCCTGCGCCAGGCGAAGTGCAGGTACGAGTCGAAGCCATCGGTATCAGCTGGTATGACGTGCTCTGGCGGCAGAACCTGGCGTCGTCCCATGCGCGCCTGCCCTCGGGCCTGGGGCACGAAATGGCCGGTGTGGTCACGGCCGTGGGCGAGGGCGTCGACGACCTGGCGGTAGGTGACAAGGTGGCGAGTTTTCCCGCCGAAAGCCCCAACGATTACCCGGTGTATGGCGAGCTGATCGTCCTGCCGCGTTCGGCCCTGACCCGTTATCCCGATGTTCTCAGCCCGATCGAGGCTGCTGTTCATTACACGCCGCTGCTGATCGCCTATTTCGCCTACGCCGACCTGGCGCGGGTCAAGCCGGGGCAGTTTGCCCTGGTCACCGACGCCAGCCATTGTGCCGGGCCGTCCTTTGTCCAGTTGGGCAAGGCCCTGGGTGTGCGGGTGATTGCCGCGACCAAGACCGCTGAAGAGCGTGAATACCTGCTGTCCCTGGGTGCCGAGAAGGTGATTGTCACCGAGGAACAGGACCTGCTGATGCAGATCAACAAGCTCACCGACAACCGCGGCGTCGACGTGGTGTTCGACGGCCTGGGCGGCCCGCAGATGTCCATGCTCGGCGATGTCCTGGCGCCCCGTGGCAGCCTGGTGCTCTATGGCCTGCAAGGCGGCAACCAGACGCCGTTCCCGGCCTGCGCGGCGTTCCAGAAGAACATCCAGTTCTTCGTCCATTGCATCGGCAACTTCACTGGCAAGCCGGAGCTTGGAATTGTTCAGGATCAGGTCGCGCTGCAGCGTGCGTTGCGCGACATCAACCAGCTCACCGCGGACCGGGTGCTGCTCCCCCTGAAGACCCGGGTATTCGCGTTCAACGAGTTTGTCGAGGCGCACCGCTACATGGATGAATGCCCATGCCGCGAACGGGTCGCGCTTCAGGTCGAATCGGTCTGATCCCAACGCCAGGCAAAGCCTGGCGTTTTTTATTGCCTCGATTTGCCGGCCCTTGCGCCGGCTTTTTAGTTTTTCCCCTGGCAGTCCTTTTGCCGGCAAGCCGGCTGCTGCATAAAAGCGCCGGGGCGCCGGGATAGATTCCATCGCGCTGCGGTCAAACTGCCAGTAAACTGCGGCCCATTTCCGAACCATCCTTTTCCAGAGGTTTTGCATGACTCTCAGTCCTTTTGCGGGCAAACCGGCACCGGCTGAATTGTTGGTCGACATCCCGCGACTGGTTACGGCTTATTACACCGGTCAGCCTGATGCATCGGTGTCTACCCAGCGTGTGGCCTTCGGCACCTCCGGGCACCGTGGCAGCTCGTTCGATCTGAGTTTCAACGAATGGCATGTGCTGGCCATCAGCCAGGCCATTTGCCTGTACCGCGAATCCCAGGGCATCGACGGCCCGCTGTTTGTCGGCATCGACACCCATGCCCTGTCGACCCCGGCCGGGGCCAGCGCCCTGGAAGTGCTGGCGGCCAATGGCGTGACCGTGATGATTGCTGCCGGCGACGAGTACACCCCGACCCCAGCGGTGTCCCACGCCATCCTCAGCTATAACCGGGGGCGTACATCGGGCCTGGCGGACGGCATCGTCATCACCCCGTCCCATAACCCGCCACAAAGCGGCGGCTACAAGTACAACCCCACCAACGGCGGCCCGGCCGACACCCACATCACCAAGTGGATCGAAGCCAAGGCCAATGAACTGCTGGCAGCCAAGCTGGCCGGGGTCAAGCGCATCGGTTACGAACAGGCGCTGAAGGCGGACACCACCCATCGCCACGATTACCTCAACACCTACGTCGCCGACCTGGTCAACGTCATCGACCTGGACGCCATCCGCAACGCCAAGCTGCGCCTAGGCGTGGATCCGCTGGGCGGAGCAGGGGTGCGCTACTGGTCGGCGATCGCCGAGCACTACCGCCTGGACCTGGAGGTGGTGAACAAGCAAGTGGACGCCACTTTCCGCTTCATGTCGGTGGATTGGGACGGGCAGATCCGCATGGACCCGTCCTCCAGCTACGCCATGCAGGGCCTGATCGGCCTCAAGGAGCGCTTCGACGTGGCCTTCGCCTGCGACCCTGATCACGATCGCCACGGCATCGTCACCCCGAGCGGCGGCCTGCTGGCGCCGAACAACTACCTGGCGGTGTCTATCGATTACCTGTTCCAGAATCGGCCGCAATGGCGCGCTGATGCCGCGGTGGGCAAGACCGTGGTCAGCAGCGGCCTGATCGACCGGGTCGCTGCACGCCTGGGCCGCCGTCTGTATGAAGTGCCGGTGGGCTTCAAGTGGTTTGCCGATGGCCTGTTCGACGGCTCACTGGGCTTTGGCGGCGAAGAAAGCGCCGGTGCCTCTTTCCTGCGCCGCGACGGTGGCGTCTGGAGCACCGACAAGGATGGCCTGATCCCGTCCCTGCTGGCGGCGGAAATGACCGCGCGTACCGGTCGCGATCCGAGCCAGGCCTACCGCGCTCTGTGCGACGAGCTGGGTGAGCCGTTCTCGGTCCGCGTCGATGCCAAGGCCAACCCGCAGCAGAAGGCCCTGCTCAGCAAGCTGTCGCCACAGCAGGTGACTTCGACCCAATTGGCCGGCGAGCCGATCCAGCAGATCCTCAGCCATGCACCGGGCAATGACCAGGCCATTGGCGGCCTGAAAGTCATGACGGAGAACGGCTGGTTCGCCGCACGCCCGTCGGGTACTGAAGACATCTACAAGATCTACGCTGAAAGCTTCATCGGCGACGACCACCTCAAGCAACTGGTGCAGGAAGCCCAGACCCTGGTGGACACCGCCATCAGCGGCAACTGACCGACGCTCCGGGCCCGTCAGACAAAAAAAGGGGCGACCATCACGGTCGCCCCTTTTTATTGGCCGCTGTATTTCACGCCAGATCCACCAGCACGATCTCGCTGTCTTGCAACGCCGTAACCCGTAGCACCGGCTCATTCTCAATCGCGATGCCGTCTCGAGCTTCGGCGCGCAGGCCGTTGACCTCAATCGCGCCAGTCGCCGGAACCAGGTAAGCCCGGCGCCCGTCGTCCAGGTGATACTCGGCCGTTTCCCCGGCCTTCAGGTTGGCCGCCACCAGCCGCGCATCGGCGCGAATCCGCAGGCTTTCCTCATCGCCAGCCTTGCCACTGGCCAGGGTCACGAAACCTTCACGCTGGCCCTTGGGAAAAGGCTTGGCACCCCAGGAAGGCGCAGAGCCTGCCTGGTTGGGGATGATCCAGATCTGGAATATCTTGGTTGGCGTGGCTTCCAGGTTGTACTCGCTGTGGGCGATCCCGGTGCCGGCGCTCATCACCTGTACATCACCGGCTTCGGTGCGGCCCTTGTTGCCCAGGTTGTCCTGGTGGCTGATGGCGCCTTCGCGAACGTAGGTGATGATTTCCATGTCCCGGTGCGGGTGCTGGGGGAAGCCGGTGCCAGGGGCGATCACATCATCGTTCCAGACCCGCAGGTTGCCCCAGTGCATGCGCTTGGGGTCATGGTACTCGGCGAAGGAAAAATGGTGGTGGGCATCCAGCCAGCCGTGGTGCGCGCCGCCCAGGGAGCTGAAAGGTCTGAGTTCAAGCATGATCTTCTCCTCATTAAGGGCTCGTCATGGCACGTTATACCCGGGCCAGAAAACGATAACCGTTGGTTGATGGCGAGCATCTTCCATCAGCTATAGATCGATAAAAAGCGCAAAAAATGCCGTAATCCAATCGTAAAATTAGATGATTATTTTGTCGCAAAGTTGGTGTTAAACCTTCGGTTCATCGCTTAAGTTAATGACCTGCAAGCAATTGGCTGGATACCGTGGAACAATCCGCCGAAGATTACTGCTCAGCCTCACACCCTGGAGTCCGCGTGTCGCAACACACCCCCGATCTGCCCCCCGAGCTTTTGCCCCTGGCCCAGATGCCCTTGTTGAAACGCCTCGCGGCGCGCTTCTTCGGCCATGGCCTGAACCGCCTGCGGGCCCAGCATCGGGCTTCCTGGCTGCATGGTCAGGCCGATGGCTTTCGCAGTGGTCACACTGCCGGCGTGGAATACGGCTACCAGGAAGGTCGGCTTGAGGGGCTGGAGGAAGGCCGCCAGGTGCTGTTGATCCGCGACAGCCGCAACACCGAGCACCGCCCGCCCGGGGTGGATGACCGGCTGTTCGATGACTGGCGCCTGCCGTTGAGCGCCGAGCTGAAAAAGCGCTTCAAGGCCGATGTCGCCCGCCTGCTGCCCGCCGCCGCGCAGCCCAGCGCCGCGCAGTGGAAGATGATTTTCAGCGACACACCCGCCACCGCGGTGATCGCCGGGGCCGGGGCCGGCAAGTCGACCTCGCTGGTGCTGCGCCTGCTGCTGTTGCATCACTATCTGGGCTTCGAACTGGACGCCATGACCGTGGTGACCTTCACCCGGGAGTCGCGCAAGGACTTCATCACCAAGCTCACGCAAGTCTTTGCCCTGTGGGGGCGGCAACTGGGCGCCAGGGAAGCCCGGGAGCTGGTGCGGACTTTCCACTCGCGGATTCTGCCCATGGTCCGCAGCCTGCCGGGCTTCGAGCGCCTGCAGGCCTTCGAGAACCTCAGCGATCGGCTCCAAGGCGGCGAAGACGAGGTGGACAGCAACCCATTCGATCTGCGCATCAACGACGCCCAGCGCCGGCACCTGAATGCCTGCTACCAGGCACTGTACCGCGATGACCCGCGCTTTCGCCTGGCGTTGCAGCCGTTGGTGCGCCACGCCCTGCAGCTCAAGGAACTGGAGCGCGATCACCCTGACGTGCAAAAGCGCATGGCGGTGACCGAACTGGCGGCCAAGCGCGATGAAGAGCTCTGCGACACCGTGGAGGACCTGTGGTTTCGCGCGGGCGCCTGGCCGATCAAGGGCATCGAGCCGCAGCGCCAGCGGTTCGAAATCAACGGTGCGACCTTTCACAGCCATGGCTATTGTGCGGAGCTGGACGCCTGGGTGGTGCTGGGTTTCGACCCGCGCGAGAGCCCGCAGCTGACCCGGCCCGGGGCCAAGCTGACGGTGCGGGCGGAGTGGGCTGTAAAGCGCACCCTGTTTCAAGCTTTTTGTCGTAAGTCATTGATTTGGCTTGATAGTTACGAAGCTTCAAAGCGTTCTGCCGGCGCCTTTTCGGCCCAGGTCAATGGCGGTCCGGGTTTCGATTATAAGGTCAAGGGTGAGCTGGCGTCGGCGCCGCTGCTCGATTGCTTTGTCGCCGCCGCAGGCTTTATCGAGAACCTGGGCTTGGAAGTGGGCGATGCCGTCGCGGGCATGAGTTTTGCCCAGGACGATCCGGACCGGTTTTTCTTCGAGGCCCTGAGCCTGTTCTGGCGAGCCCTGGAGGATCATCTGCTGGATCAGTCGCCGCCCATCATGAGCTACAACCGCATGTTCGCCTTGTTCAGCGAGCGCTCGCCGGAGAACTTCAAGCTGCTCAGCGATGCCTGCCTGCGCCCGATGTCACACCTGATGATCGACGAGTTCCAGGATGTTTCGCCGCAGATCGTTTCCTGGATCAGGGCCAGCCTTTCGGCGATCCGCAGCCGAGGCGCCGCCTTGCACATCGGGCGCGCCGCCCAGCATTCCTCGCTGCTCTGCGTCGGTGACGACTGGCAGTCGATCTACGGCTGGCGGGGCAGCTCGCCCAAGTACTTCATCGAGTTCAACAAGGAGTTCCCGTCCCCGAGCACCACCCGGGTCATGCTCAGCGAGAACTACCGCAGCCATCAGCATGTGATCGATGCCGCGGAACATATTGTCCGCGCGGCGCCGGCCATTGCCGGAAAGAAGGCCAAGGCCAGCGGCGAAGCTACGGAGCTGTGGCCGGTGCAGGTGCTCGATCGCGATGACCAGGGCCTGGCCCAGCGTCTGGCTGAGCACTATGAGCGGGGTGATTCGATCTTGATGTTGTTTCGAAAAAGTAGCGATAAGTTATTGATTGAAAACGTTATTTCACAAATAGTTAATGTTGATTCTAGCCTGCCTTCAGGGTCGCGGCGCCTGAAACAGCTGACCTATCACAGCGCCAAGGGACTGCAGGCGGATGCGGTATTCCTGCTGGGCGACTGCCAGCACCTGAGCAGTTCGCCGTACAAGAACCAGGTCTATCGCATGGCCGGGTTGGGCAAGGACGGCGATGCCGAGCCCTACGACAGCGCACAGAAGGACGAGATCCTGCGGCTGGCCTATGTGGGCATCACTCGGGCGGCCAAGCATTGCTACTGGTATGTGGACCGCCAGGAAGGCCCCTCGGGCAATGCGCCCAAGGCTTCGGACCGGGTACCGCGAGACAAGCCGTACTTCCAGGACTTGCGCCAGGCGACATGAAAAAAGCCCGCTGGCGAGGCGGGCTTCGGGTGAGGCAGCGGGGCTTCAGGCCTTGAGTGCCAGGGACGGGGAAAAGGCCTCCAGCTCATCTTCCACCGCCTCGATTATTCGTTCGACATCCGCAGCGCTCATTACCGTGGCACAGGGAATGCCGGCGATGGCGATCATGGTTTCGCCGCTGGCGCGATCGAAGAGCCGGGCGATCATGCTGCCGGGCGCATCCATGCTGGCTTCGAAACCCATGGGATGAAAATGCCAGCGCATCAGCTGGCAGGCGTTGGGAAAGGTGACTTTACTGGCCCAGACTCTGTTCATCGGTGGCCCACCTTGATTCATTGAGCGCTTCCTTGTGCTCGCGGTAGGAACGACCGGATCGTCAATGACCCGATCGGTTGAGGTTTTAAAAATAGCATTGGCTTGTGACGGTTCGCAGTTTTTTTGCCCACCGTCCGGCGGTTCACTCACGGATTATTGATGCAAGTCATGTCATCTCCCAGGCACCCCCCGGCGGCTGCCGTATCTGGCCGGCGGCCGGTCGTTGAAGCCCTTGGCGAAGTTCGGCAAGCTGCGCCTTTTCCTGTTCGAGAAACCTATGTCTGCCCCCGATGACGGGCCGCTGCACACCCAGGCCACCGGTGAAACCGTGATGCGCTACCACCTGTGCTGGAAGCACCGGGACCTGGATGGAGTAATGGCGCTGTACCACCCGGACATCCAATACAACGACTTTTTCCAGAACCGCACCCTGGGCCTGGAGGAACTGCGCGAATACGTGCGGGCCAGCATGCCCCGGGCTCCCGACGAGGCCCTGGAGCACAGCGATCGCATCCGCCTGGATGGCAACACCGCGTTTATCCAGTACCAGGTGACCCTGCGCGGCGGCCAGGGCCTGGTGTCATTTCGCTCCAGTGAAGCGATCACCGTGCGCGACGGGCTGATCTGGCGGGTCAACGAGTACGCTTCACTGGTCCGGGAGCCGGCACCGAGCAAGTCCTCCGCCAGACTGCGCCCGGCGGCCAGCCGGCTGGGGCTGTCGCCGCGCCAGTTGAGTTTCATGGCCGAGGACCTGCAGCAGTATTTCCAGCGCCAGCAGCCGTACCTGGACCCCGAGCTGGACCTGCAGCGGGTGTCCCGGGAATGCGGTTACAGCCGCAACCAGATTTCCTACCTGCTCAACCAGGTGCTGGGGCAGAGCTTCTACCGCTACGTCAACCAGGCGCGCCTGCAGCATCTGCTGGCAGCGCTGGACCAGGCCACGCCGCCGCTGCGCATCGACGAGCTGGCGTTTGCCGCAGGGTTCAACTCGCTGTCGGCCTTCTACAGCTGTTTTCGCCAGCACACCGGCCAGTCGCCCAAGGCCTACGCCAAGCAAATTTCTTTGCGTGCACGCGCGCAAGACAGCCCCTGAGGCCAGGCACTAGGATCGCCGCATTCGAAATTCGGGTTGCGGAGTGCTTGCATGCCAGCGTGGCGCAGTATCAGTTTGTGGATGGACCAGCTCGACGAGCCGCTATTGCCGCGGCCGCAGCTTGCGCAAGACCTGGACCTGGACGTGGCGATCATCGGCGCCGGCTATACCGGGCTGTGGACCGCCTATTACCTCAAGCGCCAGGCGCCGCAGTTGAATATTGCGGTGATCGAAGCGCAAACCGCCGGTTTTGGTGCCTCGGGCCGCAATGGCGGCTGGCTGATGGGCAACCTGCTGGGAGAAGACCGGCTGCTGGCCGCTCTGTCGCCGCAGCAGCGCCGGGCCTCCTTCGACCTGTTGCACGGAATCCCCGATGAAGTGGCCAATGTCATCGAACGTGAGGGCATCGACTGCGATTACCGCAAGGGCGGGGTGCTGTATTGCGCCGCCCGCTACCCGGAGCAGGAAACCAGCCTGCGCCACTATTTGGACAAACTCTATGCCCAGGGCCTGAACCAGGACGACTACCGCTGGCTCAACCCCGAGCAACTGGCCCAGCAGATCCGCCTGGCCAAGCCCTATGGCGGTATCTATGCCCCGCATTGCGCCACCATCCAGCCGGCCAAGCTGGTGCGCGGCCTGGCCCGGGCGGTTGAGCGCCTGGGGGTGACCCTCTATGAAAACAGCCCGGTGACCCATTGGCAGTCCGGCAGCCTGCAGACGGCCCAGGCTTCGGTGCGCAGCCGCTGGATAGTGCCGGCAGTGGAAGGCTATTCGGTCACCTTGCCGCCCCTGGGCCGCTACCAGTTGCCGGTGCAAAGCCTGCTGGTGGCCACCGAGCCGCTGGCGGAGTCCGTCTGGGAAGAAATCGGCCTGAGCCAGGGCCAGGCCTTCAGCGAAAGCAGCCGACAGGTGACTTATGGCCAGCGCTCCATGGACAACCGGCTGGTGTTCGGTGCCCGGGGCGGCTATCAGTTCGCCAGCAAGCTGCGCCATGACTTCGACCTGACCCGTGACGAAGTGGAACTGCGCCGCTACCTGTTCGGCGAGCTGTTCCCGCAACTCAAGAACGTGCGCATCAGCCATTCCTGGGGCGGCAACCTGGGCATGTCCCGGCACTTCAAGCCGCACATGCTCTGCGACCGGCGCAAGGGCATCGCCCTGTCCGGCGGCTATGGCGGCGAGGGTGTGGGCGCCAGCAACCTCGGCGGCCGGACCTTGGCGGACCTGATCCTGGAACGCGACAGCCCTCTGGTACACCAACCCTGGGTCATGCCCGAGTGCGGCCTGGAGGCCCTGCGGGCCTGGGAGCCGGAGCCGTGCCGCTGGCTGGGCTACAACGCGATCATTCGCAGCTTCGTGCACGAGGACCAGACCCTGGCCAACCCGGCCTCGGCTCCATGGCGGCGCAGGATGGCCAGCCGGATCGCCGGCTTCATGGAAGGTTTCATGCACTGAGCCGGCCTCTATGTACCGAACGCTGTCCGTTCGGATTTCCCGTCGAAAGGTAGAACCATGAGCATCACCCAATTCAAGCAAACCGCCACCGCCACCCTGGCCGAATCGGCACCAGTGGCGGTGCCCCTGGGCACTCCGGTGGCCGTGACCTCGGTGACCGCCGTCGAACGCAACGACGGGGTCGAGACCGGCATCTGGGAATGCACCCCGGGGCGCTGGCGGCGGCAGATCGTCGCCCAGGAGTTCTGCCACTTCATCCAGGGCCGTTGCACCTTCACCCCGGACAACGGCGAAACCCTGCACATAGAAGCCGGTGATGCACTGATGTTGCCGGCCAACAGCACCGGGATCTGGGATATCCAGGAAACGGTGCGCAAGACCTATGTCTTGATTTTCTGATCCCTTGATTGCCTGCCAACAACAAAACCAGCCACAGGTATCGACTCATGATCCGCAAGACTTGCGCGTTGCTATTGCTCAGCCCGTTGTTCCTGGCCACGTCCCTGGTCCAGGCCGATACGGTGAAGATCTACAACTGGTCGGACTACATCGCCCCGGACACCACCAAGGCCTTCCAGAAGGAAACCGGGATTGGTTTCACCTACGATGTCTATGACAGCAACGAGACCCTGGACGGCAAGTTGATGACCGGAAAATCCGGGTATGACGTGGTGTTTCCTTCCAACCACTTCATGGCCCGGCAGATTCAGGGCGGGGCACTGAAGAAGCTCGACAAGAGCCTGCTGCCCAACTGGAAGAACCTCAACCCGGTGCTGCTCAAGGCCCTGGAGGTCAACGACCCGGGCAACCAGCACGGCTTCCCCTACCTTTGGGGCAGCACCGGCATTGGCTACAACGTGGCCAAGATCAAGGAAGTGCTGGGCAACGATGCCCCACTGGATTCCTGGGACCTGATCTTCAAGCCCGAGTACATGCAGAAGCTGCAGAAGTGCGGGGTGGCGATCCTCGACAATGGCCCGGAACTGATCCCTACCGCTCTCAATTACCTCGGGCTGGCGCACCACAGCAAGAACCCGGCTGACTACAAGCAGGCCGAGGCGTTGCTGATGAAGGTCCGGCCTTATGTCAGCTACTTCCACTCGTCGAAGTACACCAGCGACCTGGCCAACGGCAATATCTGCGTGGCGGTGGGATTCTCCGGCGACATCCTGCAAGCGGAAAGCCGTGCCAGGGAGGCGAAGAACGGGGTGGAGATCGGCTACTCGATTCCCAAGGAAGGCTCGCCGATCTGGTTCGACATGGTGGCCATGCCAGTGGATGCCCCGGATGAGCAGGCCGGCTATGCCTTCATGAACTACCTGCTGCGCCCCGAAGTGATGGCCGGCGTGAGCAACTACGTGCACTACGCCAATGGCAACCTGCAGGCCGACAGCCTGATCGACCCGGCCATCAAGAACGACACCAAGGTCTACCCGAGCCCGGAAATGATGAACAAGCTGTTTGCCCTGGAGGCCATGCCGCTGGACATCGACCGCATCCGCACCCGCCTGTGGAACAAGATCCGCAGCGGCAGCTGACCTGACCCCTTCGTAGGAGCCGCCTTGCCGACGAAGAGGGCCTCAAGCCTTGTGTTGCGCTCGGGGTCGCCTTCGCTGGCAGGCCAGCTCCTACGCCCGTCGTTCTCCATAGAGGGCGCCAGCCGGTCCGCCTCTTAGGTGCCGGTGTGGGGGCGGCAGTTTCTATAGCTGGGTGTTTTCCGGGAGCAGGGCGCCGCCATCCACCACCAGGGTCTGGCCGGTGATATAGCCCGCTTGCCGTGACGCCAGGAACAGCATGGCCCAGGCAATATCCTCGGCACTGCCCAGGCGCTTCAAGGGAATGCTCGAAGCCAGGGTCGAAGCGTCGCCGAGATTGTCCATGGCCTGGGTGGCAATCAGCCCGGGCTCCACGCCGTTGACCGTGATTGCATATTCCGCCAGCTCCAGCGCGGCAGCGCGGATAAAACCATTGACCCCGGCCTTGGAGGCCGCGTAGTGCGCGAGCCCGGGAATCGCCGTGCGCGGGCCGGTGACCGAGGAGGTGATGACGATCCTCGGCTGCTGGGACCGGCGCAACGCCGGCAAGGCGGCTCGGGTCAGCCAGAAGCAGCTTTTCAGGTTCACCGCCAGGGTGCTATCCAGGGTTTCATCCTCCAGTTCGGCCAGCTTCTGCATCGGAAAGATCGCGGCATTGTGCAGCAGCAGGTCGAGGCCGCCGAAGGCCTCCAGGGTTGCCGCCACTGCCTGTTCGGCGGCATTGCGGGTGCCCAGGTCCACAGGCAGCAGTTCGGCGGTGCCGCCGGCTTGGCGAATCAGCCGCAGGGTTTCATCGCCTGATGCCGCGCTGCGGGTCGCCAGCATGACCCTGGCCCCCTGGGCGGCGAACAGTTGGGCGATGGCCCGGCCGATGCCCTGGCCGGAACCGGTGACCAGGGCGATGCGCCCATGCAGAGCCTGGCTCATGAGGCGGCTCCTGGCAGAACCTGGGCCAGGCACTGGTCCAGCAGGCGGTTGTGCAGGTCGACCTGCGCCTCGCTGGCGGTGGGGCACAGCAGCGCCATGTTGTGGAACGGCGTCAGCAACACCCCGCGATTGAGCAGGTACAGGTGCAGATAGGCTTCGATCAGCCCATGGCGGGCATGATGGGCCTCACCGCCGTTGCGCGGAGGCTGCTGCATGAACAGGTATTCGACCCGGGCACCGATGCGGGTCACGTGCCAGGGCAGGCGGTGCTTGTGGATGATGGCTTGGACCCCGGCCCGCAGGCGCTCGGCGAGATGGAACATATGGGCGTAGCTGGCCTCGTTCATCACTTCGCTGAAGGTGGCGCGCATGGCCGCCATCTGCAGGGCGTTGCCGGCCAGAGTGCCGCCGAAGCCGAAATGGTTGATCGCCTGGCCCGGCTGGAAATGCGGCAGCACCTGCCAGATCCGTTCGGCCATGGCCTGGCTGGCGCCCCAGACCGCCGTGGGAATGCCACCGGCGATGGATTTGCCGAGAACGAAGAAGTCCGGCTGCAACCCGTGTTCGCCGCAATAGCCGCCGGGGCCGCAGGACAGGGTATGGGTCTCGTCGATGATCAGCGGCACCTCGTAGCGCCGGGTCAGCTCCCGCAGGCCATCATGAAAGCCCGGGGCTGGCGGCACCATGCCGACGTTGGTCATGAAGGGTTCGGTGAGTACCGCGGCCACGTCGCCATGGGCCAGGGCCGCTTCCAGGGCTGGCAGGTCGTTGAACTCCACCAGCCGCGTGGTGGCCTGGTGCTGCAGGCCGTTGGCGTGCACGCCGTCCCGCGGGATCATCTGGCCCTGGGCGTCGAACTCCACCTGGGACTCGTCGACGCTGCCGTGGTAGTTGCAGTTGAATACCAGGACCTTCTGCCGCCCGGTGATCATCCGGCACAGGCGCAGGACAAAACGATTGGCGTCGGTGGCCGAGGTGGTGACCTGCCAGTAGGGCAGGCCAAAGCGCCGGGTCAGTTCCTTGCCGACCCACAGGCTGTCGGCCGTGGGCAGCATCAGGGTCGAACCATGCAGTGCCTGTTCGGCGATGGCAGCGGCGACCGCCGGTTGGGCGTGGCCGAACATCGCTCCGGTGTCACCCAGGGCAAAGTCCACGTAGTGATGACCGTCGCAATCGGTGAGGGTCGCGCCCTGGGCGTCGGCCACCATGATCGGGTAGGAGCCGGGCCATTGCTGCATCCAGTGCAAGGGCGCGCCGTACAGCCAATGCTGGAGGTTTTCCTGGTAGAAAGCGCCGGAGCGCGGGTGTTTCTCGGCAAACAGTTGCAGTTCGGTCTGGTAGCAACTGGCGACGCGTTGCAGATCGAGGCCCAGAGTCATGGCAGTGTCCTGTGAGGAAGAGGGCTGGCTGGCCCAGGTGCCGGCCTGGGCCGGCAGCCTGGAGCCAGGGGGCGGGTATCAGCGGTGCCGGGTACGGTTGAGCACCTCTGCCAGGGCTCCCACCGGAAAGTTGGCGGCGCTGCTGAAGTCGGCACCCTGGTAGCCGAAGATCTTGCCGTCGCTGCGACCGGCCTTGAGGTCGATCAGCACCAGGCCCAGGGTCGGGACGATCTTTTCTCGCCAGACGAACAGGTACAGCTGCTCGGCGATCTTGTAGTAGTGGCAGCGGTCGGTATCCGCCAGCCCCTGTTCGACGCCCCGCAGGCATTGCCAGCTGTAGAAGTTGGCATTCAGGTAGATGTGCTCGTAGGCCTCGCTGGCGCTGTAGATGTACCGGTTGCGCAGGCCCACCAGTTCATCGGTGGGTTCATGGCGTGGCGTGCTGGCGGTGACCGGCGTGTCGATGGCGCCGTGGAGAAACTGGGCCTTGACCGAGGTCAGCTCGCCACCGGCCAGGGCCCGGCTGAACAGGTCGACGCTGGATTCGGCCTGGCTGGGCATCTGCCCGATGACGGCGCTGAAGCATTGCTGCTCAAGGTCCAGGACCAGGCTCACCGAGTGGATCTGCCCCTGTTCGTGCTTGAGGAAGTCCACCAGGTAGATGCCGGGGCGCAGGCAGGTTGCGCGATAGGGCAACTCGGCGCCGGCCGCTTCCCCGACGTTGTTCCAGCGCAGGGTGTGGGCGGCGAAATGGTGTTCGATCTGCCAGTGGTTGTCGAAGTGCAGAGTCAGGTGGCGACCCGCCAGGTCGTCGACCGCCGGGAGGATGTGATTGTCTTCGGCAAAGCCATCGGCGAGGGCTCCGACGGTGATCCATTCAGGTTGCGGGTTCATGGCAAGGCTCTTGTCAGCAAGGAGAGCTGTATGTTCGGCCGCCAGCCCCGGGTTGCCCATCAACCTTATGGTTGAAGTGCCCGGGCTTTACAGGAACAGCGCCCTGACCAGCTCCGTACGGTTACTGACGCCGACCTTGCGGAACAGGTTGATCAAGTGGGTCTTGACCGTGGGCAGGCCCAGGTCCAGGCGCCGGGCGATGGTCTTGTTGTCTGCGCCGTCGCGCAGCAGCCAGGCGATTTCCCGCTCCCGGGGTGTCAGGCCCGACAGGCGCTCATCGACCTGGGACCAGGGCGCCAGGGCGGCAATCTCCAGCAGGCCCTGCAAGGCATGCAGGGTGCCCAGTTCCTCCACGCTGAAGTGCCCCAGCCCGACGTCGCGCAGCAACGACAGGCCGGCGACCGGCCGTTCGCCATCGCGGGCCAGGATTTCCACCACATCCAGTACCCCATGGCGCTGCAGGAACCCCTGATAAACCTCGCTCTCGTGATGGCCCTGGTGGGCCATGCCCATGTGCAGAGACAGCACCGGGCGCCCCGCCGCGGCGCAGTGACGAGGTTGCAGGGGGTCGTAGTGGCGAAAGTGCTGCAGGTAGGCCTGGTGCATCTGCTCCGGCATGCGGTACAGCGAAAAATCCCGGGCCTGCAGTTGGGCATCGATGCGGTAGAAGGCGCAGAGGCTGGCGGGTACTACCCGGGTGAAAGCGGCGATGCAGCGGTGGCCCAGTTCATGGGGGCCGGGCAGGGACGCGGGTGCGTTCATCGGATGGCTCCTGGCTGCACCTGGGGCAGTGGCTCGGTGAAAGGGGCGCAACGACGTGGATTGATCCTGTCCGGAACCCGGACTGCCACAGTGAAACGGTGCTGGGCGTGCCTGGCAAGCCTCCAGCGCTGCAGGCTGCGATCGTGATTGCCTCGATCGCAGCCTGCGGCCGGGGTTAGCGGCGGGCCTTGCTCAAGCCTTCGGCCAGGGCGTCGACTATGGCATCGGCCTGTGCCTGCTGGATCACCAGGGGCGGCGAGAGAATGATCTTGGTGCCCACCGGGCGCACCATGACCCCGTTGTCCCGGGCGATCTGTGCCACCTGATTGGCGTAGCCGCTCATGGGGTCAATGGGTTCGCGGGTGGTCTTGTCCGCCACCAGGTCCAGGGCCAGCATCAGGCCCTTGCCGCGCACTTCGCCGACGGTGTCGAAGCGCTCGACGAAGGGCAGCAGCTTGTCGAGCATGTAGTCGCCCATTTTCGCGGCGTTGGCCGGCAGGTCCTCCTTGACCACGATGTCCAGGCACGCCAGGGCGGCGGCGCAGGCTACCGGGTGCCCGGAGTAGGTGTAGCCATGCATGATGGCCCCGGTGAAGTTGGCGTTCTTCTCGAAGGCTTCCTCGATGCGCCGGTTGACCACCGTGGCGCCCAGTGGGATGTAGCCCGAGGTGATGCCCTTGGCCAGGCACATGATGTCGGGCTTGACGCCCCACAGGCGGCTGCCGAACATCGAGCCGCTGCGACCGAAGCCGGTGACCACTTCGTCGGCGATCAGCAATACGCCGTACTTGTCGCAGACTTCACGGATCAGCGGCCAGTAGTTGGCCGGTGGCACTATCACGCCGCCAGCGCCCTGGATCGGCTCGGCAATGAAGGCGGCGACGGTGTCCGGGCTCTGGAACTGGATTTCCCGCTCCAGCAGGTCGGCGCAGATCTTGCCCAGCTCTTCCGGGTCCTGGCTGTAGGGGTTGCGGTACAGCCAGGGGGTATCGATGTGGTAGCAGCCCGGCAGCAGCGGCTCGTAGTTGCGGCGGAACACCGTGTTGCCGTTGACCGAGGCGCCGCCGAAGTGGGTGCCGTGGTAGCCCTGGCGCAGGGAAATGAACTTGGTGCGGTCGGCCTGGCCTTCGAGCTTCCAGTACTGGCGGGCCAGCTTCAAAGCGCTTTCGATGGCGTCCGAGCCGCCGGAGCTGAAGGCCACCCGGCGCATGTCCTCGGGTTCCAGCAGGTTCATCACCACCCGCGACAGTTCTTCGGCCCGGGGATGGCTGACCCCGTCGAACAGCTGGAAGTATTCCAGTTCATCAAGTTGCGCGGTGATCGCCGCCTTCACTTCCTTGCGGTTGTGGCCGACGTTGACGTTCCACAACCCGGCAACGCCATCCACCAGCTGGTGGCCCTTGTCGTCATACACATAGCAGCCGTCGCCACGGACGATGCGGATCGGCTCGCGTTGCTTCATTTCGTTGGGGTGCAGCATGGGGTGCCAGAAACGGCTTGGTTCGCTCACGTTGAGTCTCCTGATAACGCACGGACAGCGTGGAGATATTAGTGCGTCATTTATGCGCCCCTGGCTTGCCTCTGTGTGCCAGGGCACTTGACCCAGGCTGCCAGTGGCGGGTTTGCGGGCCTGTTCGCTGGTAAATGGCGTGCACCTGCAAGGGCTGGCTTGCCAGCGAAGGCCCTGGCGGGGCTGGCAGCCAGGGCCAAGTTTCGCGGCAGCCAGGGTCAAGACGGCGTGCGCCTTTGCGCTCAAAGTCCATCTCGAACTAGGTCTACCTGCGAGGATTCAAGATGAGCGTTGCCATCGACCCACGTGTCGCTGCATTCATAGACAGTCAGCATGGCCTGCTGATCGACGGTCACAGCCAGCCGGCCCTCAGCGGTGCGCGGATGGCGGTGTACAACCCCGCCAGTGGCGAACAATTGGCCGAGGTCGCGGCAGCCGCCCAGGCCGATATCGACCTGGCGGTGAACGCCGCACGTCGGGCCTTCGAGGGGAGTTGGAAGGCGCAGCGCCCCGCCGACCGCGAGCGCCTGCTGCTGAAGCTGGCGGACCTGCTGGAAGCCAATGGCGAGGAACTGGCGCAACTGGAAACCCTCAATAACGGCCAGTCGATCCACCTGGCCCGGGCCCTGGAGGTGGGAGCGGCCGCAGAGTTCACCCGCTACATGGCCGGCTGGGCCACCAAGATCGAGGGCAAGAGCCTGGATGTTTCCATCGCCGCAGTGCCCGGGGCGCAGTACCGGGCCTACACCGTGCCGGAGCCGGTGGGCGTGGTGGGGGCCATCGTGCCCTGGAACTTCCCGCTGCTGATGGCCATCTGGAAAATCGTTCCGGCCCTGGCCTGTGGCTGCACCGTGGTGCTCAAGCCGGCGGACGAAACCCCGCTGACCGCGTTGCGCCTGGGCCAGTTGTGCCTGGAAGCGGGGATCGCCCCCGGGGTGGTCAACGTGGTCACCGGCAGTGGCGCCCAGGCCGGCGCGGCCCTGGCCGCCCATTCGGGAATCGACAAGCTGGCGTTCACCGGCTCGACCCAGGTGGGCAAGCTGATCGGCCATGCCGCGGTGGACAACATGACCCGTTTTTCCCTGGAGCTGGGCGGCAAGTCGCCGGTGATCGTGCTTGACGACTGCGACCCGCAGACCGCCGCCGCCGGCGCCGCCGGGGCGATCTTCTTCAACCAGGGGCAGGTGTGCACGGCGGGTTCGCGGCTGTACATCCAGCGCCGCATCTATAACGAGGTGCTGGAGCGCCTGGTGGCCATTGCCGGGTCCCTGAGCATCGGGCCGGGGCTGGACGAGCAGGCACAGATCAATCCGCTGATTTCCGCCAAGCAGCAAAAACGCGTGCTACAGATGGTCCAGCGCGGAGTTGAAGAGGGCGCCCGGCTGCTCTGTGGCGGTGTCGCCCATGGCGAGCGGGGCTTCTATGTGCGCCCGACGGTGGTGGCCGATGTGCACGCCGACCAGCAACTGGTGCGCGAGGAAATCTTCGGCCCGGTGGTGGTGGCCACGCCGTTCGACACCCTGGACGAAGTGGTGGGCCTGGCCAATGACAACCAGTACGGGCTGGGGGCGAGCATCTGGTCCAACGACCTGGGGCGGGTCATGCAGCTGATTCCACAGATCAAGGCCGGCACTGTCTGGGTCAACACCCACAACATGCTGGACCCATCGATGCCCTTCGGTGGCTACAAGCAGTCGGGCATCGGTCGCGAGATGGGCCATGCGGCCATCGAGGCCTACACCGAGAACAAGTCGGTGTGCATCGCTTATTGAGCCGAACGCCTTCGCCGGCCAGCCGGCCCCTGCGGGCTCAGGGCCAACCGGTTTACTGTAGGAGCCGGCTGGCCGACGAAGAGGCCCCTGGATTGGGCGGTGATCTTGCCGACGCCTTCGCTGGCGAGCCAGCTCCTACAGGGTGTGAACATGAAGACAGCTGCGTCAGACAGCCAAGCACTCCGCCATCAGGCGTGCCCTTGAAATGCCTAGAACAACAATCATCAACCCATGCTTTCGAGGTTTACCACCATGTCGCTCAACGACAGACTCAGTCGCCACCTGGATCAAGGTGTAGTCGGCTTTCCCACGGCCCTGGCCAGTGCCGTGGGCTTGATCATGGCCAGCCCGGTGATCCTCACGGCCACCACTGGTTTTGGTATCGGCGGTGGCGCCTTTGCCATGGCGATGGTGATCGCCCTGGTGATGATGCTGGCGCAATCCACCACCTTCGCCGAAGCGGCCTGCCTGCTGCCCACCAACGGTTCGGTCTATGACTACTTGGCCTGTGGCCTGGGGCGTTTTTTCGCCATCACCGGGACCTTGTCCGCCTACCTGATCGTGCACGTGTTCGCCGGTACCGCGGAGACCATTCTCAGTGGAGTCATGGCCCTGGTTAACTTCGAGTCCCTCAACACCCTGCTGGAGCAGAGCGGCAGTGCCTGGCTGGTGGGGGTGGGGCTGGTGCTGTTCTTCGGTGCGCTGAACGCCGTGGGCATCACCGCCTTCAGCCGTGCCGAGGTGATCCTGACCTTCGGCATGTGGACCACCCTGATCATCTTTGGCGTGCTCGGGGTGCTCAAGGCACCGGCGGTGCAGCTCGATGGCTGGTTCGGCGCCTCGATGGTGGGTACCGACCTGCCGACCATCCTGTCCCTGGTGGGCATGGCCATGTTCATGTTCGTCGGCTGTGAATTCGTCACGCCCCTGACGCCGGATGTGCGCAAGGCCGCCAGGACCATTCCCCGGGCCATGGCCCTGGGGCTGGTGGGGGTAGCGGTGTGCATGTTCATCTATGGCGCGGCGATGAAGCGCCAAGTGGAAAACATCGCCCTGAGCGAGGATGGCAGCGTGCACCTGCTGGATACGCCCATGGCCATTCCGCATTTTGCCGAGCAGATCATGGGGCCCTTCGGCCGTATCTGGCTGGGCATCGGCCTGCTGTTCGCCGGCGCCGCCACCATCAACACGCTGATGGCCGGCTTGCCGCGGATCCTTTACGGCATGGCTCTGGATGGGGCGTTGCCGAAGGTCTTCACTTACCTGCACCCGCGCTTCAAGACGCCGTTGCTGTGCATTGCCGTAGCCGTGCTGATTCCCTGCCTGCATGCCTGGTGGCTGGGGGGCAGCACCGACAGCATCATGCACCTGGTGCTGGCGGCGGTCTGTGCCTGGAGCACTGCCTATCTGCTGGTCACCCTGTCAGTGGTGATGCTGCGCATTCGCCGGCCGGACCTGCCCCGGGCCTACAAGTCGCCGTGGTTTCCGCTGCCGCAGATCCTGTCTTCGGTGGGCATCCTGCTGGGCATGTGGTTCATCACGCCGCCGGGCATGAATCCGCGGGACATCTATGTGCCTTTCGGCAGCATGCTGGGCCTGACCGCGATCTATGCGCTGGTCTGGACCCTGCTGGTGCAGAAGGTCAATCCGTTTCGCCCGGTGCCGGTGGAGGAGGTGCTGGAACAGGCGCTGGGCCTGAATCCGGATACCGCCCATAACCTACGGGAGAGCGCGCCTGATGAATCTTTCAAGCTGGCGGCAAAACCTCTTTGAACTGTGGAACCGCGCGCCATCGGGCTATCGCCCGGGGCTGACCCTGGGGCAGTTGCGTCGGGATCTGGCGGGGCTCGATTTCACTCCACGGAGCCAGGTGCAGGGCGGTTTTCATTGCCCGCAAAACGGTTTGAGGTTCGAGGTGCAAGAGCGCGCCCAGGCGCAGTTCCTGATGCATATCGTGGCCTGTGAGTGGCGCCTGCCGGTGCCTTGTGACACGGCCCGGCAGGCGCGGATCCGTCTGCGTCACACTGGCGCGATCCGCCGTCAGGGTGTCGCAGCTCGGCTGCTCACGGGGGAGGACGCTGAATGGGCGCCGCTGCTGCAGCGCCTGTGCAGTGACCAGCGATTGCTGGAGCACCTGTTGCCCCTGGATTTCAAACACCTGGAATTGCGGCGCGATGCCCAGGGCTGGCAGGTGCACCTGGAGCATTTCGGCGCCAGCGAAGTGGTCAACCGCCTGCCCGGGTTCCGCCGCTATATCCGCTTGAGCGCTGAACAGCGGGCGGCGCTACTGGGCAGCTTCACTGAGTTGTACAAGCTACTGCGAGATTTCTGAGGGACATAACCGTAAGCGCTGGCATACAGCCTGCTTAAGCCATAACAGACTATCCATGCTGTCAGGCGCCTTGCCTGGCAAATAGATAACATGTTAATGATATCGCCATAACAACAAAGGCGGTTGGAACCGGCTTCTGGAGGTGCACAGTGCTTGCTTCGCATAGTTTCAGTTCCTGGGTGGGCGCCCTGCAGGGCGTCTGCGGTCGATTCGATGCCCGTCCGGCGCGCAATCCCGCCTTGTTCATTGGTGAAGTGGGCATGCAGGATTACGCCGGGCTGGAGGTGGCGCAGATCCGCACCAACGCCGGGCTGATCTCCCGCCAGAGCACCAAGGTCGATCATGAGGACGATCGCCATTGCTTCCTCATCATCCAGCGCAGCGGCCATGCGCGCTTGAGCCAGGGCGGCGAAAGTGTCGAACTGGCCCCGGGGGACATGGCGCTGCTGGACTCCGCCGGAGCCTGCGAGATCGTGCCCCATGGCCTGATCGAGCATGCTTCGTTCCATCTGTGCCGGGAGGAGGTCTACCGTCACCTGCCGGCCCAGCAGCGCAAGTTCGGCAAGCTGTCGCAAAATTGCGCCAGCGGGCGCCTGATGCGTTTGCTGGTGGAGCAGATCTGCGCCGGCGAATTGCAGGGTTGTGCGGCCCAGCAGGAAGGGCAGGCCTTGCAGGAAGCCCTGATTGCCTTGCTCGGTCCGACCTTGCGCCAGACCGTCAACAGCCTGGATGGCTTTGACGAGGGCCTGCATGGCGGATGCCTGCGTGATCAGGCGCGGCAGTTGATCAGCCAGTCCCTCAATGAGCCGGGCCTGACTCCGGTATCACTGGCCGGCCAGCTGAATATCTCGGTGCGCCAGCTGTACCGGCTGTTCGAGGAGCAGGGGGACAGCGTTTGCCGCTTCATCCAGCGCTCGCGGCTCAAGCGCAGCGCCGCGGACCTGAGCAATCCGCACCTGCGCAACGAATCCATCACCGACATTGCCTTCAAATGGGGCTTCACCGATTCGGCGCATTTCAGCCGCACCTTCAAGAAGCATTTCGAACAATCGCCCCGGGATTTCCGCGCCCGGTCCCTGAACGCCTGACGGCATGGCCCTTGCGGCCGCCGTCGTTGCCGGCGGCCGCACCGCAAGGCATGCGTCGCTCTTGAATGCGCCTTCGTCTGTAGGAGCCGGCTTGCCGACGAAAAGGACCGTAAGGCATGCGTCGAACTTGAGGGCGCCTTCGCTGGCAAGCCAGCTCCTACCGATAGCAGATAGCAGATAGCGGATAGCAGATAGCGGATAGCAGATGACGGGCGGCAGATGGCCGCTGGCAGACCGGCAATCACGGATTTTCCAGGTCGTGCCCCAGGGATTGGATAAACAGCGAGAACAGCTCCGGCTGGCTGGAGATATCCAGCTTGGCGTAGAGGTGGCGGCGGTGGACCTTGATGGTGTCCGGCGAGATCTTCAGCCGTTCCGCCATGGCCTTTGAAGAAAATCCCCGGAGGATCAGGCGGGCTATCTCCAGCTCCCGCTCCGAAAGTACGGCGCTGCCGAAATGGCTCAGGGCGTCGCGGATCTGGCTGGCCATTTCCTGGGGCGCAGGGCCTTGGGGGCGGGCCTGGCTGTGTTGCCAGTGCTGCTCCATCAGCGGCAGTACCCAGGCTGAAAAGGTGGTGAGTAGGCCGATCTCGTCGTGGCTGAAGACGCGCTGGCTGCCCAGGGAAAGCGACAGGGTGCCAGCCTCGGGCAGTTGCAGAATCAACTGCACTTCGTCTTCCAGGACGTTGTCGTGGAAGTAGCTGAGAAAGTATTCGCTCTGGCGGAAATGGTCCGGGGCCACCTCTTCCAGGCGGTACAGGCCGCTGGGGTAGCCTTCGCGACAGGCCTGGAAGAAGGGGTCCAGCAGGTACAGGCCGTTGAGGTAGGTGAGCATGGACGCCGGTTTGCTGCTGGGTTCGGCGTCATATTCCTCCAGGGCCCGGGGCGGGCCGTCCAGCGGGTAGAAGATCGCCAGGGCGTTGTCGAACGGCGTAGCCTGGTGCAGCAGCAGGATCAGCTGTTTCCAGAAGCGTGGATTGCCGATCAATGTGAGGGTGCGGCCCAGGCCGGCATGCAGGCCCACTTCCCTGAACAGGTTACTCAAAGGCGTTGCTCCGTTGATCCGCTGAAATGTCGTGGCCCGGTTTCGTCGATTTAACCGCCGTCGTCAAGGGGAGTACTCCAATAGGGGAATTGGGTGATGGTCTGCATCTGCCTAGAGTAGCTCCCAGCAAGTGCGCCCCAGAACGCACCCGCCCGATGAATTTCGTTTCTGCCTCAGACCAACAATAAACACGAGGATAACGATATGAGCTCTCCCTCTGCGCCCGACGGTGCGCTGAAACCTACCTTGAGTGTGTTCGATGTGGTGGCCATCACCGTGTCCGGTGTGACCCCCGCCAGTTCAGTGTTCGTGATCGCCCCCTTCGCCATCCATCAGGCCGGTAGCGGGGTGTTCCTGGCCTTCGTCATGGCCGGGTTGCTGGCCCTGATGTTCGCCTTTTGCTACGCCGAGCTGGGCCGCGCCCACAACAGCGCTGGCGGCGAGTATGTATACGCCAAGCGAGTGTTCGGCGGCATGGCCGGTTATGCCACCTTCCTCACGGTGCTGGTGATGCTGCTGTTCATTCCGCCGGTGCTGGCCACTGGTGCCGCCACCTACCTGAACAACGCCCTGGGCACGAACTTCGATTCCCAGACCGTGGCCCTGGTGATCGTGGTCTGCAGTTACCTGCTGGGCATCCTCAATATCAAGCTCAATGCCTGGATCACCGGCACGTGCCTGCTGCTGGAAGTGGCGGCCTTGCTGGTGATTGTCTGGCTCGGCTTCGGCAATGCCTCGCAGCCGGTGAGCATTCTGCTGCAACCGCAGATCGTCGATCACGGCGCCTTGCAACTGGCGCCCTGGGCACTGGTGATCGGCGCGGTGGGCATCGGCCTGTTTTCCTACAACGGCTACGGCCCGGCGGTGCTGCTGGCCGAAGACATGAAATGCAAGGGCCGCGGGGTGCACAAGGCGGTGCTGTGGTCCCTGGTGCTGGTGGTGATCATCGAACTGGTGCCGCTCACCGCGCTGCTGATCGGCGCGCCATCCTTGAGCGCGATGCTCGCCAGCCCCGACCCCATCGGTTACCTGCTCACCAGCCATGGCAACGAGACCCTGGCCCGGGTGGTCAGCGGCGGGATTTTCCTTTCGGTGTTCAATGCCATTGTCGCCATCGTCATCCAGATCGGTCGGGTGGTGTTCAGCAGTGGCCGCGATGCGCTGTGGACGCCCACTGTCAATCGCCTGTTCACCCGCATTCACCCGCGCTGGGATTCACCCTGGCTGGCGACCCTGTTCCTGGCCATTCCCTCGGCGGTGCTGAGCTTCAGCTCGAACCTGGCGGACCTGACGTCCTTCAGCGTGCTGCTGATCATGCTGGTGTACCTGATCGTCGCCCTCAGCGCGCTGATGAGCCGGGTACTGCTGCGCGACCGCGAGCATCCCTACCGCATGCCGCTATGGCCGCTACCGGCCTTGCTGGCGGTGCTCGGCGCGGGTTACCTGCTGGTCAATCTGTTCCTCGAAGCGTCCCTGCGGGACATCATGGTCATCATCGGGCTGCTGGCGCTGTCGGTGATTCTTTATGGCACCAACGGCCGGTACAGCCCGGCGTTTCAGAAACTGTAAGGAGTGGTTATGCGAGCACGTCAATTGGGCATCCGCCTGGGCCTGGGGACGCCAGGCCCGTTCAATGCGATCACCGATGTTCCCGGGGTGCGGGTTGGCCACAGCACCTTGAATACCAGCGTGGACGGCAAACAGGTGCGCACCGGGGTTACCCTGGTCCAGCCCCGCGCCGGGCACGCCCGCCAGCAGCCGTGCTTTGCCGGTTGCCATGTGCTCAACGGCAATGGCGATGCCACGGGCCTGGAGTGGATTCGCGAGGCCGGCACCCTGACCACGCCGCTGGCGATCACCAACACCCACAGTGTGGGCGTGGTGCGCGATGCCTTGATCGCCCTGGAGCGCGAGGCGTTGCAAGACCCGGCGGTGTACTGGTGCATGCCAGTGGTGATGGAAACCTACGACGGCCTGTTGAATGACATCTGGGGCCAGCATGTGGGGGTGCAGCAGGTGCGCGAAGCCATGGCCTGCGCCGAGTCCGGGCCGGTGGCCGAGGGTGCGGTCGGCGGCGGCACCGGGATGATCTGCCATGAGTTCAAGGGCGGCATCGGTACGGCGTCGCGGCGGCTGACGGTCGAGCAGGGCGGCTACACCGTCGGTGCCCTGGTCCAGGCCAACCACGGCAAACGCGAGGAACTGCGGGTCGATGGCTATCCAGTGGGGCGCCGGCTGGGGCATATCCCTTCGCCGTTTGCCGAGCGCGGGACCCCGGGCATGGGCTCGATCGTGGTGATACTGGCCACCGATGCGCCGCTGTTGCCGCACCAGTGCCAGCGCCTGGCCCAGCGCGCATCCATCGGCATCGCCCGCACCGGCGGAGGCACCGAGGATTCCAGCGGCGATATCTTCCTGGCCTTTGCCACGGGAAACCGGGACTTGCCGACGGCGGACTACGGGCGCAAGGGCCTGGGTTTCAGCACGCCGCTGGCGATGCTCAACAACGATCACATCTCGCCCTTGTTCAGCGCAGCCGCCGAAGCGGTGGAGGAAGCCATCATCAACGCCCTGCTGGCGGGGGTGCCCATGACCAGCACCGACGGCGTGCAAGTGCCGGCCCTGACTGCGCAAGTGTTGCTGGAAACATTGGAACTAACTGGTTGGAACAGAAGTTAACGGACTAAGAAGTGCGACGCGGTCGACATAACTGTTTATATGGATATTTAATAATTAAATTGTAGATTGTCGGACAATGACTGCCGTTAATCAGTTGGAAAAGAATCTTTCGACTGTACAGTCATTGTTTGCTGGAGTTCGCTGGAACAGTGAGATTTGACGTCAAAAAAGTAGTGGACGCCTGATTTCAAATTGTGTCAGTTTTCTTGCGCCTGCTTAGGGCGAGTGATAGGACGATCTCGCCAGGGATTGTCGCTATCTGACAAAAACTGTTCCATTGATTACAAGGAAGTGTGTTTATGTCGAAAGTAACAGAGAACGCTATTGCATCTGCCGAACAACAACTGGTGCCTTTGGCCGCAGCAAGTTCGGCGTATAACCAGATCAATAGCTTCAGCCACCAATACGATCGTGGCGGCAATCTCACGGTCAATGGCAAACCTTCGTTCTCGGTCGATCAGGCCGCCACGCAACTGCTGCGTGACGGCGCTGCCTACAAGGACCTGAACGGTAACGGCAAGATCGATCTGACCTATACCTTCCTGACCTCGGCTTCCTCGAGCACCATGTATAAGCATGGCATCTCCGGGTTCAGCCAGTTCAGCGCCCAGCAGAAGGCCCAGGCAGTCCTGGCCATGCAGTCCTGGGCTGACGTGGCCAACGTCGTGTTTACCGAGAAAGCCTCGGGTGGCGACGCCCACATGACCTTCGGCAACTACAGCGGTGGCCAGGATGGCGCGGCGGCATTTGCCTACCTGCCAGGTACCGGCGCCGGCTACGACGGCACCTCGTGGTACCTGATCAACAGCAGCTACACCCAGAACAAGAACCCCGACCTGAACAACTATGGCCGTCAGACCCTGACCCATGAGATCGGTCACACCCTGGGCCTGGCTCACCCTGGCGACTACAACGCCGGCGAAGGCAACCCCAGCTACAAGGACGCCAGCTACGGCCAGGACACCCGTGGCTACAGCGTCATGAGCTACTGGAGTGAAAGCAATACCAGCCAGAACTTCAGTAAGGGCGGGGTCGAAGCCTATTCGTCCGGCCCGCTGATGGACGATATCGCGGCTATCCAGAAACTCTACGGTGCCAACTACAGCACCCGTGCCGGCGATACCACCTACGGCTTCAACTCCAACACCGGGCGTGATTTCTACAGCGCCAGCTCGTCTTCCGACAAGCTGGTGTTCTCGGTGTGGGACGGTGGCGGCAACGATACCCTGGATTTCTCCGGTTTCACCCAGAACCAGAAGATCAACCTCAATGAAGCCTCGTTCTCCGACGTTGGCGGCATGGTGGGTAACGTTTCCATCGCTCAGGGCGTGACCGTGGAGAACGCCATCGGCGGTTCGGGCAACGACCTGTTGATCGGCAACAACGCCGCCAACGTGCTCAAGGGTGGTGCCGGCAACGACATCATCTACGGCGCCGGCGGTGCAGATCAGCTGTGGGGCGGCTCGGGCTCGGACACCTTCGTGTTCGCCGCCAGCACCGACTCCAAGCCGGGTGCGGCCGACCAGATCATGGATTTTGTCAGCGGCCTGGACAAGATCGATCTGACCGGGATCACCAAGGGCGCCGGCCTGCACTTCGTCAACGCCTTCACCGGCGCGGCGGGTGACGCGATCCTCACCACCTCCGGGGGCGTGAGCACCTTGTCCGTGGACTTCTCCGGGCATGGCGTGGCGGACTTCCTGGTCAGCACCGTGGGCCAGGCAGCGGTCAGCGACATCGTCGCCTGAGTGAAATGAGCACAGGGCCGCGCAGTCGAGCGGCTCTGCGTTCTTGCTTTGGGCCCTGGCCTGAGCGAGTCTACCGGGCGAACGGAGCACCCTATGACCCTGCATATTTCCTGTTGCCGGGCGGCCCGATGGCTGCTGGCGACACTGATGATCTTTTATGGAGCAATCACCATGGCAAGCAGCCTGCGCTTGGCGGACCCCTCGGAACTGGTTGGACATTGGCAACTGCAACAGGCAGCCGCACCCGCTGAAGGTTGCACCCTGGACCTGCTGCACAACGCCGCCCTGGGCGACGGCGCCGACTGCCTGTCGAAATGGCTCGGGGAAGCCGCGGTGGGCTGGTTCCCGGAGCCCGATGGCATTGCCATTACCGGCCGCGAAGGCTCGAAAATCATTTTCTTCAGTCGCCAGAAAGAGGGCCTCTACGAAGCCCGCCTGAAAGCCGACGGTCTGATTGTGTTACAACGCGCCGCTAATTAAACGATGAGTGTGTTCGTCTAATAAACGACGGCCATTATATCGCCACTCTCTTGGCCGGCAGGAACATGTTCGGGCTGCTGTTGGATACAGCTGTCCGAATTATTCGTGTCCGCAGGATTCAGCAACTAAGTAGTGCGGGTTGTTAGTTGTAGGCTACATTGGTTCCACGCTAGCGGGCGCGGATTAACAGCTCAGGGAAAATGTTAGAAATGGTGAAGAACAATCATCCTGCACCACTGTTCAAGGCACTGGGCGAATATAAGGGCATCCTCATCAGTGTCGGTTGTTTCACTGCGTTGATTAACGTGCTGATGCTGGTGCCTTCCATCTATATGTTGCAGGTCTACGACCGGGTACTGTCGTCGCAGAATGAAACCACCCTGGTGATGCTGTCGTTGATGGTGGTGGGCTTCTTCGTCTTTATCGGTCTTCTGGAAGTGCTGCGCAGCTTTATCGTGATCCGCATCGGCAGCCAGCTGGAGCGCCGCTTCAACCTGCGGGTCTACCAGGCCGCGTTCGAGCGCAACCTGTCGCGGGGCGAGGGCCATGCGGGGCAGTCCCTGGGGGATTTGACCCATATTCGCCAGTTCCTCACCGGGCCGGCACTGTTCGCCTTCTTCGATGCACCCTGGTTCCCCATCTACCTGCTGGTGATCTACGCCTTCAACGTCTGGCTCGGAGTGTTCGCCACTGTAGGCGCGTTGTTGCTGATTGCCCTGGCGTACCTCAACGAAGCGATGACCAAGAAGGACCTGGCCGAGGCCAGCGGTTTTTCGCAGCGTTCCACCCAGCTGGCTACCAGCCACCTGCACAACGCCGAAACCATCCAGGCCATGGGCATGCTTGGCGCCTTGCGCAAACGCTGGTTCGCCGTGCACTCGCGCTTCCTCGGCCTGCAGAACCAGGCCAGCGATACCGGCTCGGTGATCAGCTCCCTGAGCAAGACCTTGCGTCTGTGCCTGCAATCCCTGGTGCTGGGCCTGGGTGCCTTGCTGGTGATCAAGGGCGACATGACCGCCGGGATGATGATTGCCGGTTCGATCCTCATGGGCCGGGTGCTGAGCCCCATCGACCAGTTGATCGCGGTGTGGAAACAATGGAGTTCGGCCAAGCTGGCCTATGGCCGCCTGGATGCACTGCTGCGCGAGTTCCCGCCCAGCGATACGGCGATGTCCTTGCCGGCGCCCAAGGGCCAGGTGAGCTTCGAGCAGGTCAGCGCCGGCCCACCCGGACGGCGGATGGCGACCCTGCAACAGGTGAACTTCAGCATCAATGCCGGCGAAGTGCTTGGCGTGCTGGGGGCCTCCGGTTCCGGCAAGTCGACCCTGGCCCGGGTACTGGTGGGCGTATGGCCGACCCTGGGCGGCACCGTGCGCCTGGACGGGGCCGATATCCATCGCTGGAACCGCGACGAACTGGGGCCCTACATCGGCTATCTGCCCCAGGATATCGAGCTGTTTACCGGCAGCATCGCCGAGAACATCGCACGCTTTCGCCAGGCCGACCCGGAGCAGGTGGTCCAGGCCGCGCAGATGGCCGGGGTGCATGAGCTGATCCTGCGCCTGCCCCAGGGCTACGACACCGTGCTCGGCGATGACGGCAGCGGCCTGTCCGGTGGCCAGAAGCAGCGGGTGGCCCTGGCCCGGGCGCTGTATGGCAGCCCGAGCCTGGTGGTGCTGGACGAACCCAATTCCAACCTCGATACCGTGGGCGAAAGTGCCCTGGCGGCAGCCATTGCCCAGCTCAAGGCCCGGGGTACTAGCGTGGTGCTGGTGACCCACCGGTCCTCGGTGCTGGCCCTGGCCGACAAACTGCTGGTACTCAACGAAGGCCGCTTGCAGGCCTTCGGCCCGAGCCAGGAAGTGCTCAAGGCCCTTGCCGGCGGCCAGCAAGCCCAGGCCCAGGAGGCGCCCAAGCCCGTTGCAGCGGCACCCGGCGGCCTCAGCATGAGCCGGCAATACCAGGCTCCGACACGGAATTCAGGCGCATGAGCAAGGACAGCAACATGATGATCGAAGAGGGGTACGCGCCGGAACGGGTCGAGCGTGACGCGGGCTTTTTCGCCCGCATGGGCTGGATCCTGGCCCTGGTGGGGGCGGGCAGTTTCTTCGTCTGGGCGGCGCTGGCGCCCCTGGACCAGGGCATTCCGGTGCAAGGCACGGTGGTGGTGTCCGGCAAGCGCAAGGCGGTGCAGTCCATGAGCAGCGGAGTGGTCAGCCGGATCCTGGTGCGCGAGGGCGAAAGCGTGAAGCAGGGCCAGCCGCTGTTTCGCCTGGACCAGACCCAGGTGGCGGCGGACGTGCAATCGCTGCAAGCCCAGTACCGCATGGCCATGGCCAGCCTGGCGCGCTGGCGCAGCGAGCGCGACAACCTCAAGCAGGTGGATTTCCCCGCGCCCCTGAGCGACAGCGACGATCCGCGCCTGGCCCTGGTGCTGGAAGGCCAGCGCCAGTTGTTCAGCAGCCGGCGCGAGGCATTCTCCCGGGAGCAGGCGGGCATCCGTGCCAATATCGAAGGCGCCACCGCGCAACTGGCCGGCATGCGCCGGGCCCGCACCGACCTCGGTAGCCAGGCCGAATCCCTGCGCCAGCAACTGAGCAACCTGCAACCCTTGGCGGACAACGGCTACATCCCGCGCAACCGCCTGCTGGAATATCAGCGCCAACTGTCCCAGGTGCAGCAGGAACTGGCGCAGAACACCGGGGAAAGCGGGCGAGTGGAGCAGGGCATCCTCGAATCCCGGCTCAAGCTGCAACAGCACAGCGAGGAGTACCAGAAAGAGGTGCGCAGCCAGTTGGCCGAAGCCCAGCTCAAGACCCAGACCCTGGAGCAGCAACTAACCTCTGCCGGTTTCGATTTGCAGCACAGTGAGATCATCGCCACCGCCGACGGCATTGCGGTCAATCTCGGGGTGCACACCGAGGGCGCGGTGGTGCGCCAGGGCGAGACCCTGCTGGAAATCGTGCCCCAGGGCACTCACCTGGAGGTGGAAGGGCGGCTGCCGGTGAACCTGGTGGACAAGGTCGGCACCCACTTGCCGGTGGACATCCTGTTCACCGCCTTCAACCAGAGCCGCACGCCACGGGTGCCGGGCGAAGTCAGCCTGATTTCCGCCGACCAGATGCTCGACGAGAAAACCGGCATGCCCTACTACGTGCTGCGCAGCAGTGTCAGCGACCAGGCCATGGAGAAGCTCAACGGCCTGGTGATCAAGCCCGGCATGCCGGCGGAAATGTTCGTGCGCACTGGCGAGCGTTCCCTGCTCAATTACCTGTTCAAGCCACTGCTCGACCGGGCAGGTTCTGCACTGACCGAAGAATAAGGATGTCGCGTCGTATGAGTAAGCTTTCCATTCTCGCGGCGGCTCTGGCGCTGTTGGCCTGCCAGACGGCCCAGGCGGTGGGCCCGTTCCAGATCTACGAACAGGCCCTGCGCAACGACCCGGTGTTCCTCGGCGCCATCAAGGAGCGCGACGCCGGCCTTGAAAATCGCGCCATCGGCCGTGCCGGGCTGCTGCCCAAGGTCGGCTACAGCTACAACAAGGGCCATAACAACTCCAAGGTCAGCTACCTGGATACGGTGCGCGGCACCATTACCGAAAAACGCAACTACGACAGCTACGGTTCGTCCCTGACCCTGCAGCAGCCGCTGATCGACTACGAGGCCTACGCCAATTACCGCAAGGGCGTGGCCCAGGCGCTGTTTGCCGACGAGAACTTTCGCGGCAAGAGCCAGGAGTTGCTGGTGCGGGTGCTGAGCTACTACACCAAGGCGCTGTTCGCCCAGGACCAGATCGACATCGCCCTGGCCAAGAAAAAGGCCTTCGAGCAGCAGTTCCAGCAGAACCGGCACATGTTCCAGCAGGGCGAGGGCACCCGCACCGACATCCTCGAAGCCGAGTCGCGCTACGAATTGGCCACCGCCGAAGAGATCGAAGCCCGGGACGAGCAGGACGCGGCCTTGCGCGAGCTGGCGGCCCTGACCGGCGAGCCGAACCTCGATGTGCGGGATCTGGACCCCTTGCAGGAAGACTTCCAGTCCTTCTCCCTGACCCCGGCCAACTACGACACCTGGCACGAGATGGCCCTGAGCAACAACCCGGTGCTGGCTTCCCAGCGCCAGCGGGTCGAGGTCGCGCGCTACGAGGTGGAACGCAACCGCGCCGGGCACCTGCCCAAGCTCAGCGCCTACGCCACCCTGCGCCAGAACGAATCGGAAAGCGGCAACACCTACAACCAGCGCTACGACACCAACACCATCGGTATCGAAGTCAGCGTGCCGCTGTATGCCGGGGGCGGGGTCTCGGCCTCGACCCGCCAGGCCAGCCGCTCCATGGAACAGGCCGAGTACGAACTGGACGGCAAGACCCGGGAAACCCTGATTGAACTCCGCCGCCAATTCAGTGCCTGTCTATCGGGGGTGAGCAAGTTGCGGGCCTACCAGAAAGCCCTGACTTCGGCCGAGGCCCTGGTGGTCTCGACCAAGCAGAGCATCCTGGGGGGCGAACGGGTCAACCTCGATGCACTGAACGCCGAACAGCAGCTCTACACCACCCGCCGCGACCTGGCCCAGGCGCGCTATGACTACTTGATGGCCTGGACCAAGCTGCACTACTACGCAGGCACTCTGCGGGAAGAGGATCTGGCCAGGGTCGACGAGGCTTTCGGCCAGCGCGCGCAGCCTTAGGAGGCCTTGCCGACCGCAGGCTCAGGGACAATAAAAAAGAGGAATGAGCATGAGTATCTTCGATTACAAGACCGCCCTTGGCGGTGACGGCAAGGCCCTCTACAGCGAAGCCATTACTCTGGCGCTGTACGCCTCCACACCCACCGGCGAGGCGCTGCCGGGCACCGCCTGGCGCCCCATCAGCGCCAGCCAGCTGGGCTACCAGGGCAACGTCAGCGCCCAGGGCACGATTTCCGGCGAGCAGGCGATTGTCAGCGACGCCCAGGTCGAGGTGCTGGGCAAATACGACGCGGCCGGGCAACTGCTGTCCATCGGCATCAGCTTTCGCGGCACCGACAGCCTCAAGGACGGTATCAACGACCTGCAGGCGGCCTTTGTGTCGGGCTTTGCCGACAACTACAGCCGCCTGGCCTTCGACAACCTGCTGGGCAAGGTGGCGGCCTTTGCTGCGGCCCAGGGCTTGAGCGGCAGCGATGTGCTGGTCACCGGCCACAGCCTGGGCGGCCTTGGGGTCAACAGCCTGGCGGCCATGAGCAGCGATCACTGGGGCGGCTTCTACCAGGACGCCAGCTACGTGGCCTTCGCTTCGCCGACCCAGAGCGCCAACAGCTCGCAGGTGCTGAACATCGGTTATGAAAACGACCCGGTGTTCCGCGCCCTGGACGGCACTCATTTCAACGCCTCGTCCCTGGGCACCCACGACAAGCCCCAGGAATCGGCGACCAACAACATCGTCAGCTTCACCGATCACTATTCATCGTTCCTGGGCAAGTTGATTCCCCAGAGCATCCTCAATCCGCAGTCCTGGTCGGCCCACAGTGCGGTGGACTACGCCGGCGGCCTCAACCGCCTGATCAACTCGGATTTCTATGACCTGACCAGCCGCGACTCCACGGTGGTTATTTCCAACCTGTCCGAGGGCAAGCGCGATCAGGTCTGGGTCAAGGACCTCAACCTGTACGCGGAAAAACACACCGGCAGCACCTTCATCATCGGCACCCAGAGCAACGACCTGCTGCACGGCGGCAAGGGCAACGACTACCTGGATGGCGGGGCCGGCGATGATCGCTTCCGCGATGACGGCGGCTACAACATCATCCATGGCGGGCAGGGCCATAACGTGCTGGAACTGCAACAGCCGCTGAAGAACTTTTCCATCGCCAATGACGGCGACGGCACCCTGTATATCCGTGATGCCTACGGCGGCATCAGCATGACCCGGGACGTCGGCGCCCTGGTCAGCCACGAGACCGGAAGCTGGTGGCAACTGTTTGGCAAGGACGTGAGCCACAGCGTCACCGCCGACGGCTTGCAGAACGGCAACCAGTGGACCGCCTACAACCATTCCCTCAACGGCGATGCCTACGGCAATGCGCTGGTAGCCAGCGTCGATGGCGACTGGCTGTTCGGCCATGGCGGCGATGACCTGCTGAGCAGCGACAAGGCCAACGTGACCTTCGTCGGCGGCACCGGCAACGACGTCATGCACTCCAGCGGTGGCGGGGGCAATACCTTCCTGTTCAGCGGCAACTTCGGCTTCGACCTGATCCACGGCTACCAGAACACCGACAAGCTGGTCTTTATGGGCGTGCCCGGGGTCGACGCCCATTACGACTACAGCCAGCATTTGTCGCAGAACGGCAACGACACCCTGCTCAGTGTCGGCGAGTTCTCGGTGACCCTGGTGGGGGTCGGCATGGACAGCCTTTCGGGCTCGGGCCTGGTCTTCGCCTGACCCTCACCGATATCCAGCGCTAGAGGCCCCGCAGCCCCCTGAAAAGGGCTGCGGCGGCGACAGCTTTGCCCGCAGCAGGCGCCCCTGGGCGTGGGGCGCGAACCCTCAAGGAGCCAGTCCCATGAAGTAAGCCGTGGTTGCTGATCGGTTACGGAAAGTCGATCCCAGAACAACAACAAGAGAAGTCATCAACATGGATGTGAATGTTCATCAGCTCAATGTGCTGGCGGCCGGGGTGTTCCTGGCGTTTGCCGTGAACCTGCCGGTTGGGGCCCAGGCGGCCTACCAGGAAACCGGTCGCCCCGGTGATGCCGCCAGCTGGCGCTCCGCCGAATACCTGCAGGACTGGGGCCTGGACCGGATGCAGGCGAACCAGGCCTACGCCGCCGGCCTTACCGGTAGCGGGGTCAAGATCGGTGCCCTGGATTCGGGCTTCGATGCGGCCCATGCCGAAGCCTCGTCCCTGCGCTTTCACCCGGTGATCGCCAGCGGCAGCTACCAGGACGGCAGCGGGTTCCAGGTCTCCGGGGTGCTCAACGCCAACAACGACACCCACGGCACTCACGTCACCGGCACCATGGGCGCCGCCCGCGACGGCAATGGCATGCACGGGGTGGCCTTCAATGCCCAGGTCTACGTCGGCAACACCAACGGCAATGACAGCATGCTCTTCGGCCCGGGCCCCGACCCGCGCTATTTCCAGGCGGTGTACGGTGCCCTGGCCGACGCCGGGGTGCGGGTCATCAACAACAGCTGGGGCAGCCAGCCCAAGGACGTCAGCTACCAGACCCTCCAGGGCCTGCACGCCGCCTATGCCCAGCACTTCGGCCAGGACACCTGGCTCGACGCGGCGGCGCAGGTCTCGCGCCAGGGGGTGATCAACGTCTTCAGCGCCGGCAACAGCGGCTATGCCAATGCCAGCGTGCGATCGGCACTGCCGTATTTTCAGCCGGAGCTGGAAGGGCACTGGCTGGCGGTCTCGGGCCTGGACAAGAACAACCAGCAGAAATACAACCAGTGCGGGATCGCCAAGTACTGGTGCCTGGCCACGCCCGGCGCGGCCATCACCAGCACTGTGCCCGGGGGCGGCTACGCCACCTACAACGGCACTTCGATGGCCGCGCCCCATGCCACCGGGGCCCTGGCCCTGGTGATGGAGCGCTACCCCTATCTGGACAACCAGCAGGCCCTGCAGGTGCTGCTGACCACCGCCCGCCAGCTCGATGGCTCGCTGACCCAGGCCCCTGGCAGCCTGGTGGGCTGGGGCGTGCCGGACCTGGGCCGGGCATTGCACGGGCCCGGGCAGTTGCTGGGGGCATTCAAGGTCAACCTGGAGGCCGGGCAGGGCGATGTGTGGAGCAACGGCATCTCCGACCAGGCCCTGGCCCAGCGCCAGGTGGAGGATGCCGCCGAGCACCAGGCCTGGCAACAGACTCTCAAGGATCGTGGCTGGGAGCAGGGCCCGGGGGCCCAGGCCAGCCAGCAGGAACTGACCGACTACGCGGTCGGCATGGCCCGGGATGCGGCGGCCGCGCAGCGCCTGTACCAGGGCAGCCTGGTCAAGTCCGGGGCCGGCTGGCTGTTGCTCAGCGGTGACAGTAGCTATCGCGGGCCGACCACGGTCGATGGCGGGCTGCTGGTGGTCAATGGCAGCCTGGCATCCGCGGTCACGGTCAACAGTGGCGCGAGCCTGGGTGGCAGCGGGCAGGTCGCGGCGCTGACCGCGACCCGCGGCGCGCGCGTGGCCCCGGGCAACTCCATCGGCACCCTGAATGTGGCCGGCGATGTGAGTTTCCAGCCAGGTTCGACCTACGCCGTGGAGCTGTCGCCGACCGCCAGCGACCGTATCGTCGCCGGCGGCCGGGCGCATCTGGAGGGCGCCCAGCTCAGCCTGAGCCTGGAACACAACGCCAACCTGCTCAGCGCCGGGCAGGTCCGGGGGCTGGTCGGGCGCCAGTTCGACATCTTGCAGGCCGCGGGCGGTATCGATGGCCAGTTCGCCCTGGTGCAACCCAACTACCTGTTTCTCGGCGCGGTGGTCGATTACTCCGCCAGCGGCGTGCAACTGGGCCTGGTGCGCAGCGCCGCGACCTTTGCCAGCGTGGCCGCCAGCCCCAACCAGCGCGCGGTGGCCTCGGCGGTGGAGCAGTTGGGCACGGCCGACCCGGTCTACGAAAGCCTGCTGCTGTCGGCCTCGCCGGCTTCGGCTCAAGGGGCGTTGCAACAGTTGTCCGGGGAGATCTACCCGGCCCTGGAGCAGACCCTGCTCAATCAGGGCCGCGACCTGCGCGAGGCCTTTGGCCAGCGCTTGCAGCGCCCGGGGCCAAATGCCGGGGAGGGCGAGGCGAGTTTCTGGATCAAGGGCCTGGGTGGGCAGGCGCGCACTGACGGCGACTCGGGCCACAGTTCCTACCAGGGCAAGGGCAGTGGGGTGCTGCTGGGGCTGGACCGCGACCTGGACGCGGACACGCGGGTCGGCCTGGCCGCCGGCTACAGCGACACCTCGCTGCGCATGGGCGGCGCCAGCCACTCCAGCGCGCAGATCGACAGCTACCACTTGGGCGCCTATGCCGGGCGCGACCTGGGCGACCTGCGCCTGAGCCTGGGGGCCAGCCACAGCTGGCATAGCGCCCAGGTGCGCCGCGACCTGCAATACGCCGAAGCCAGCGCCAAGCAGAAGGCCCGGATCGACGGCCGCAGCAGCCAGCTGTTCAGCGAGGTAGCGTATCGGCTGCAGCTACCGGCCCTGACGTTGGAGCCCTTCGCCAACCTGGCCTACCTGCACCTGCAGCGTGACGCCTTCCACGAGAAGGGCGACGCCGCGGCCCTGCGCGCCGGGGAGGACAGCGCCGAGGCCCTGCTGGGCAGCCTGGGGGCCCGGGGCCTGAAGCGGCTCAGCCTGAGCCGCGGCCAGCCCCTGGAGCTGTCCAGCAGCCTGGCCTGGCAGCACCGCCTGGGGCATGACACTTCCAGCCAGCACCTGGCATTCGCCAGCGGCGGCCCGAGCTTTGCCGTGGACAGCGCAAGCGCGTCCCGGGATGCGGCGCTGCTGGGGCTTCAGGCGCGCCTTGGAGTCACCGCCCAGCTGGACCTGAGCCTGGATTACCAGGGCCAGCTGGGCAATGCCGAACAGTTCCACAACGTGGGGCTGAACCTCGACTGGCGCTTCTGAAGCGCCGGTCGCCATACCCCGGCGCAGAGCGTCGTCGCGCCGGTCGATTGCCCATACAACTAAGGATGGTCGTAGTGAAGCAGTTTCAACCTGGACAACCGCATCTTCGCAATACCCGCTCCGGATGGCCTCGCTGCCGGCAGCTACCCTGGGCGTACAGCCCGCTGGCCAGCGCCCTGGCCGGTTGCCTGGCCCTGGCCACTGGTGCCCAGGCGGCGCCCTATGTGGAAACCGGCAAGCTCGGCGACGCCGCCAGTTGGCGCAGCGCCGAATTCAAGGCCGACTGGGGCCTGGGGGCGATACATGCCGACAGTGCCTATGCCGCCGGCTACACCGGCCAGGGCATCAAGCTGGGGATCTTCGACCAGCCGGTGTATGCCCAGCACCCCGAGTTCGCCGGCAGCGACAAGGTCATCACCCTGGTGACCAGCGGCATCCGCCAGTACACCGATCCCTACATTCCGGTAAAGGCTGGAGACGCCTTCCGTTATGACGGCACGCCCTCGGTAGGCTCGGACGGCAAGCTCGGTTCCCACGGCACTCACGTGGGCGGTATCGCCGCCGGCAGCCGCGATGGCGGCGCCATGCATGGGGTGGCCTTCGACGCCCAGATCATCAGTGCCGAGAACGGCGACCCCGGCCCCGAGGACGGCATCATCCTGGGCAACGATGGGGCGGTGTACAAGGCCGGCTGGGACGGCCTGGTAGCCAGTGGCGCGCGGATCATCAACAACAGCTGGGGCATCGGCATCACCGACGCATTCGCCAAGGGCGGGCGCGATCCGGCGTTCCCGCACTTCGGCCTGAGTGACGCCCAGGCCCAGTTCAGCCAGATCCGGCCCTTGCTCGGCACCTTGCAAGGCGGTGCCTATGACGGTGCCATCAATGCGGCCCGCAGTGGCGTGCTGACCATCTTCGCCGCCGGCAACGACTACAACCTGAACAATCCGGACGCCATCGCCGGGCTGGGCTATTTCGTCCCGGAAATCGCCCCGCAGTGGCTGACAGTGGCGGCCTTGCAGCAGAACCCGGACACCAGCAGCGCAGAGCCTTACACCATCAGTACCTTTTCCTCACGCTGCGGCTACACCGCGAGCTTCTGTGTCTCGGCCCCGGGTACACGGATCTACAGCGCCGTGATCGGCGGCACCAGCCTGGAAGACATGACGGTCGGCTACGCCAACAAGAACGGCACCTCGATGGCCGCGCCCCATGCCGCCGGTGCGGCAGCGGTACTGATGGAACGCTTTCCCTACATGGATGCGGCGCAGATCGCCGGGGTGCTGCGCACCACCGCCCGGGACATGGGCGCGCCGGGCATCGACGAGCTGTATGGCTGGGGCATGATCGACCTGCAAAAGGGCATTCGCGGCCCGGGCATGCTGGTCACCGAGCAGGACATCCCCCAGGAACTGCGGATCGATGGCGCCTATGGCTCGTCCCAGTGGCTAGCCAACCTGCCGGGGGTGGGAGCGCTGCTGGACGCCGGCAAGCCCACCCAGCGGCGCTGTACCCAGTTCAACTGCGGCTTCGACATCTGGAGCAACGACATCAGCGGCCATGGCGGCCTGACCAAGGAGGGCATCGGCACCCTGGTGCTCAGCGGCAACAACAGCTACGCCGGCCCGACCCTGGTCAACCAGGGCCGCCTGGCGGTCAACGGCAGCCTGACGTCGGCGGTGACGGTGAACCAGGGCGCAACCCTCGGCGGCAATGGCCGGATCGGCGGGCTGACGGCCAACGCCGGGGCCACGGTAGCCCCAGGCAACTCCATCGGCACCCTGAACGTGGCCGGCGACGTGACCTTCCAGCCGGGCTCGACCTACGCCGTGGAGGTGTCGCCGACCGCCAGCGACCGGATCGTCAGCAGCGGCCAGGTGACCATTGCCGGGGCCAACCTGGCCATGGTCCTGGAGCCTTCGGGCACTGGCAGCGGCAGCGTGCTGGGGCGCCAGTTCGACATCCTCGATGCGGCGGGCGGGGTCCAGGGCAGCTTCGGCACGGTGTTGCCCAGCTACCTGTTCCTTGCCGGCAGCCTGGACTACTCGGCCACTGGTGTGCAGTTGGCGGTACAGCGCAGTGCACGCTCGTTCGCCAGTGTCGGCCTGACCGACAACCAGGTGGCGGTGGCGGCTGCCGCCGAGCAACTGGGGGCCGGCAGCCCGCTGTTCGAAAGCCTGCTGCTGGCGCCGACTGCCGCCAGTGCCCAGCAGGCCTTCCAGCAATTGTCCGGGGAGATCCACCCGGCGGTGGCCAGTGTCCTGATCAACCAGGGCCGTCACCTGCGCGACACCATGGGCGAGCGCCTGCGCCAGGACGCCGGGGCTGTCGGCAACGGCACCCAGAGCCTTGATGAAGGCGCCTGGTTCAAGGTCCTGGGCGCCTGGGGCAAGGCCGATGGCGGGCATTCCCAGGCCGGCTACAACACCTCCATCGGCGGCTTGCTGGCCGGGGTGGATGGTGAAGTGGGCGAGGGCCGGCGCCTGGGGCTGTTCGGTGGCTACAGCGACAGTTCCCTGAACATGGGCGACGGTACCCATTCCTCGGCCAAGGTCGACAGCTACCACCTGGGGGCCTATGTCGGCCAGCAACTGGATGCCGTGCGCCTGAGTGTGGGCGGTTCCTACAGCTGGCACCGCATCGACGTCAAGCGCGAGTTGCAGTTTGCCGGGGAATCCGAGCGGCTCAAGACCAAGCGTGACGCCCAGAGCGCCCAGCTGTTTACCGAGGCCGCCTGGAGCCTGGACCTGCAACCCCTGGCGCTTGAACCCTTCGCTAACCTGGCTTATGTCAATGTGGCCAGCGACAGCTTCAAGGAGAAGGGCGGCGACGCGGCCTTGAGGGGCGCGGCTGACCACCGCGAGGCCTGGCTCACGACCCTGGGCCTGCGCGCTGGCCAACGCCTGCAACTGAGCTCGACCCGAAGCCTGGAGCTGTCGGCTACCCTGGGTTGGCAGCACCACCTGAGCCCCACCGACGCCACGATGAACCTGGGGTTCGTCGAGGGCGGGCAGGGCTTCAAGGTGCAGAGCCTGTCCCTGGATCGCGACGCCGCGGTCATTGGCGCCCGGGCCGGCATGGCCGTGGGCCGAGGGACTCGGGTCAACCTGGATTACAACGGGTTGCTGGGGGCCCGGGACAAGAGTCATGGGGTCGGCTTGACCCTGGACTGGCAGTTCTGAAGGCCGGGTAGCCAGCAGTCCCCCGGCCCTTCACCGAGTTGCCCGAGTCCCGCCATGGGGCTTGGGCGGCATGCGTTTGCTCTGACAATTCCAACAACAGAAGAGGCAATACCATGGGTGTGTTTGACTACAAGAACTTCACTGCAAGTGACTCCAAAGCGCTGTTTTCCGATGCGCTGGCGATCACCCTGTACTCCTACCACAACATCGACAACGGCTTTGCCGAGGGCTACCAGCACAACGGCTTCGGCCTGGGCCTGCCGGCGACCCTGGTCACGGCGCTGATCGGCAGCGGCAATTCCCAGGGGGTAATCCCCGGCATTCCCTGGAACCCCGACTCCGAGAAGGCCGCGCTGGATGCCCTGCACCAGGCCGGCTGGTCCACCATCAGCGCCCAGCAACTGGGCTACGACGGCAAGGTCGATGGCCGGGGAACCTTCTTTGGCGAGAAGGCCGGCTACGGCACGGCCCAGGTGGAAATCCTCGGCAAGTACGATGCCCAGGGCCACCTGGAGTCCATCGGCATTGCCTTTCGCGGCACCAGCGGGCCACGGGAATCGGTGATCAGTGACACCATCGGTGATGTGATCAACGACCTGCTGGCGGCCCTGGGGCCCAAGGACTATGCGAAGAACTATGCCGGCGAGGCGTTCGGCAAGCTGCTGGGAGATGTGGCGGCTTTCGCCCAGGCCAATGGCCTGTCGGGCAAGGATGTCCTGGTCAGCGGCCACAGCCTGGGCGGGCTGGGGGTCAACAGCCTGGCGGACCTGAGCAGCGAGCGCTGGTCGGGGTTCTACAAGGACTCCAGCTACATCGCCTACGCCTCGCCGACCCAGAGCGCCAGCGACAAGGTGCTGAACATCGGCTATGAGAACGACCCGGTGTTCCGCGCCCTGGACGGCTCAACCTTCAACCTGTCGTCCCTCGGGGTGCATGACGCCCACCAGGACTCGGCGACCAACAACATCGTCAACTTCAACGACCATTACGCCTCGACCCTGTGGAATGTGCTGCCGTTCTCGATCCTCAACATTCCCACCTGGCTCTCCCACCTGCCCACCGGCTACGGCGACGGCCTGAGCCGGGTGCTGGAGTCGAAGTTCTACGACTTCACCAGCAAGGACTCCACCATCGTGGTAGCCAACCTGTCGGACCCGGCCCGGGCCAGTACCTGGGTCCAGGACCTCAACCGCAATGCCGAGACCCACAAGGGCAGCACCTTCATCATCGGCAGCGACGGCAACGACCTTATCCAGGGCGGCAGCGGCAACGACTACCTGGAAGGCCGTGCCGGCAACGATACGTTCCGCGACAGCGGCGGCTACAACATCATCCTCGGCGGCCAGGGCAGCAACACCCTGGACCTGCAGCAGTCGGTCAAGAACTACAGCTTTGCCAGCGACGGCGCCGGGACCCTGTACCTGCACGACGCCAATGGCGGTATCAGCATGACCCGCGACATTGGCGCGATCCAGAGCAAGGAGCCGGGCTTTCTCTGGGGCCTGTTCAAGGACGATGTGATCCACCAGGTCACCGACCAGGGCCTCAAGGCCGGCGGGCAGGTTACCCAGTACGCCTCGTCGGTCAGGGGCGATGCGGGCGACAATGTGCTCAAGGCCCATGCCGGCGGCGACTGGCTGTTCGGCCTGGACGGCAACGACCACCTGATCGGCGGCCAGGGCAATGACGTGTTCGTTGGCGGTGCCGGCAACGACCTGATGGAAGCCGGAGGCGGCAACAATACCTTTCTGTTCACCGGGCATTTCGGCCAGGACCGCATCCTCGGCTACCAGGGTGGCGACAAGCTGTTGTTCATGGGGGTGAGCGGCGTGCTGCCGGACCAGGACTATCGGGCTCATGCCAGCAGCAGTGGTAACGACACGGTGCTGACCTTCGGCCAGGACTCGGTGACCCTGGTGGGGGTCAGCCTGGAGCACCTCAACGGTTCCGGCATCGTTCTCGCCTGATGCCGGCGCGGCGCGAGGCCTGCAATGGGCCTCGCACCGTTCATTGCCGGGGGGGAAGTGACCTGCCAGTCGATTTGCGACTCCAATAGCGGTAAAGCTGAAACGTGTCAGCTCGTTAGTACAGGCAGGCATTCACGCTACGGCAATGACAGGAGAGTTTTGACGGTGAGTAACAGCAAGAGGTATGCGAGCGGTGTGGTGCTGGCCCTGTGGGTGGTCATGGCATCCGCCGAGGAATTGCCTCACAGCTCGATTTTGAAGCGCTATGGGGTGACCCCGGACCAGTTGCCGGCCGGCCAGCCGGCGCCTGAAGTGAAGGAGGAGCCGGCCCCGAGCCGCTTCCATGTGCAACCCGAACAACCCTGGGCCCAGGTGCGTCTGGGGGACGACAAGAGGCCGGATACCACCGGCAACATCAGCATCGACAACGCCGAGGCCCGGGAGCGCGAGCGTTGCCAGCAGGTGCGTAACGAATTGTCCAGGCGCGGCAAGCCCCTGGGGATTTTCTGCGAGCCAGGGCAGGGGCCCTTTCCCTGGTCGCACTGACTTCAACCGCAGCGGATCATTTTTCCTGGCGGACGGTGGCCACATCGTCCGCCTTGACCCGGATGGTCTTGCCGGAAATGTCCTGGAATTCATAGAAGCCGTCGGCGGTCTTGGTCTTGGGCTGGTCCCGGGTCAGGTATTGGGTGCCGTTCTGCAGGGTCACCACAGTGGGCGAGGCGCAACCGGCCAAGGCCATGGCGCCGCAAGCGGCCAGAAACAATCCCAGGTTCTTCATTTTCATACAGACCTCTCATCAATGATGCGTACGCGCATTGGCGCCGGACACTATAGCCATGGGCCCTTGGTGTAGTGAAGACGACGAAAGTTCGCCAGGGAATTGTAAAAAACTTCGCTGTGCCATTTATCCAATAGTGTTTGCCAGACCCGGTCGCCGGCTGTTATCTGTATGCATAACCAGTATCCGATCAGCCGTGGCGCTTGCGTTCAGTGACTTCCAATCCCCTCGAAAACCCCCTCTATTACCTGCACAACTTCCGCCAGGTATTGAACTGGCTGCAGCTGCGCTATGCCGATGTGCTGAGCGCCGATGAACAGCGCTTCATCCTTGATTTCGCGCAACTGGCCGAGCCTTCCCAGGCCTTGCTGGTGCGCATGGTGATGCGCAAGGGCCGGCACTTTCGCCTGAGCAAGCTCAGCTACCCGGAGATCGGCGACAGCGCCGTGGCCCTGGAGCCGTTGCTGGCGCTGGGCTGGGTCGATGAGCAGGCGCCGCTCTGCCTGGAAGAGCTGTTCGGCCTGCTGCAAAAGGCCGAGATCCTGCAGTGCTTCACCGGGCTTGCGGCCAAGGCCAGGAAAGACCAGTGGCTGGAAGAGCTGACCCAGCAGGGCCTGGCGCCCCAGGCATTCGCCCAGTGGTGCCCGGCGCTGCCCGACCGGCTACTGAGCCTGACGCTGATGCCGCTGTGCGATCGCCTGCGCCTGATGTTCTTTGGCAACCTGTATCAGGACTGGTCGGAATTCGTCCTCGCGGACCTGGGCATCTACAGCTACGAGAAGGTCGAGATCAGTGCCGATGCCCGTGGCCTGCGCAGCCGCGAAGACGTGGACGGCTTCCTCTATCTGCATGAGTGCCAGGAAGCGTTCGAGGCCGGTGCCGAATTGCCCGAGGTGCTGGCGCACATTGCCCGCTTCCAGACCCTCAACCCCTGGCTGGAAAAACGCCGGGCCAAGCTGCTGTTTCAGCTCGGCCAGCAGTGCGAGCGCCTGGCGCAGTGGGCGCTGGCCCGGCAGATCTACCAGGAGTGCGCCTACCCGGGCGCGCGATCGCGATTGATCCGGGTGCTGGAGCGCAGCGCCCAATACCAGGCCGCCCTGGCGCTGGCCGAGCAGGCCGCTGCCGCGCCCGAGAGCGCCGCCGAGGCCCAGCATCTGCTGCGGATCATGCCCCGGCTGCGGCGCAAGCTGGGCGGGCCGCCGGCGCCCCGGGCGGCCAACCGCGAGGTGCAGCGCCTGGACCTGTGCCTGGCGCGTGACGCCGACGGCCTGGCGGTGGAACTGCATGTCCAGGCCCATCTGCACCAGCCCCAGGCGCCGGTGCACTACGTGGAGAACAGCCTGATCAATTCGCTGTTCGGCCTGCTGTGCTGGCCGGCGATCTTTGCCCCCTTGCCCGGTGCGTTTTTCCACCCGTTCCAGCGTGGGCCGGTGGACCTGTTCAGCGAAGACTTCTATCAGCGGCGCAGCGAACTGTTCCAGGCCTGCCTGGCAGAACTCGACGATGGCCGTTACCGGCAGAGCATCCGCCAGCGCTTCGTGGCCAAGTGGGGGTTGCAGTCGCCCTTCGTGTTCTGGGGTGCGCTCAGCGAAGAGTTGCTCGATCAGGCCCTCGACTGCCTGCCCGCTGAGCACCTGAAGCACTGGTTCCAGCGTCTGCTGCTGGACATCAAGGCCAACCGCGCCGGCATGCCGGATCTGATCCAGTTCTGGCCCGAGCAGAAGCGCTACCGGATGATCGAGGTCAAGGGCCCGGGGGATCGCTTGCAGGACAACCAGCTGCGCTGGCTGGATTTCTGCCAGGAACACCGGATGCCGGTGGCGGTGTGCTACGTGCAGTGGCAGGACTCCAGCGCGTGAGTTATCGCATCGCGGTGCGCGCCCTGTGCGAATTCAGCGCCAAGGTCGGCGATCTGGACCTGCGCTTCACCCCATCGCCCACGGCGCTGGAGGGCATTGCCGGGCACCGTACCGTGGCTTCGCGACGCAATCCCGGCTACCAGAGTGAAGTGGCCCTGGAGGGGCAATACGCCGAGCTGCTGGTCAAGGGCAGGGCGGACGGCTACGACCCGGCGCAGAACCTGCTGGAGGAGATCAAGACCTACCGTGGCGACCTTGAGCGCATGCCCGACAACCATCGGCAATTGCACTGGGCCCAGGCCAAGGTCTATGGCTGGCTGCTGTGCCAGCGCCTGCAACTGCCGAGCATCCGTGTCTCGCTGGTGTATTTCGATGTGCTCAGCGAAGGCGAAACCGCGCTGGTGCAAGAGCACAGCGCCGAGGCGCTGGAAGAGTTCTTCAATCGCCAGTGCGCGCTGTTCCTGCACTGGGCGCAACAGCAAATGCACCATCGCGCGACCCGGGACCAGGCCACCCGGGACCTGCGCTTTCCCCACGCCGAGTTTCGTCGCGGCCAGCGCCCGCTCGCCGAGTCGGTGTACAAGGCGGTGAGCACCGGGCGCTGCCTGCTGGCCCAGGCCCCCACCGGCATCGGCAAGACCCTGGGCACGATCTTTCCCATGCTCAAGGCCATGGCTGCGCAGCAGTTGGACACACTGCTGTTTCTCACCGCCAAGACCCCGGGCCGACAACTGGCCCTGGATGCCGCCCGGGTGCTGTTCTCCGGGGTGCCGGGGTTGGCGTTGCGGGTGCTGGAGCTGGTGGCCCGGGACAAGGCCTGCGAACACCTGGACAAGGCCTGTCACGGTGAGTCCTGCCCGTTGGCCAAGGGCTTTTACGACCGCCTGCCGGCGGCACGCCAGGCCGCCAGCCTGGTGCCATTGCTGGATCGTCAGGCGCTGCGCGAGGTGGCCCTGGAGCATCAGGTCTGCCCCTACTACCTGAGCCAGGAAATGGCTCGCTGGAGTGACCTGGTGGTGGCCGACTACAACTACTACTTCGACTTCAGCGCCTTGCTCTTCGGCCTGGCCCAGGCCAACCAGTGGCAGGTGGCGGTGCTGGTGGACGAGGCCCACAACCTGGTGGAGCGCGGGCGTGGCATGTACAGCGCGAGCCTGGACCAGCAGCAATTGGCCAGCGTGCGCAGCAGCGCGCCCCAGGCCTTGAAGAGCCCGTTGCAGCGGCTCAATCGCGAGTGGAATGCCTTGCACAAGGAGCAGGTGGTCGAGTATCAGGCCTATGCCCAGCTACCTGCCGCGCTGCTCAAGGCCCTGGCCCTGTGCGTAGCGGCCCTGGGGGACTATTTCAACGAACAGCCCCGGGGCCTGGACAGCGGTTTGCAGGGCCTGTATTTCGACCTGCTGCAGTTTGCCCGGGTGGCGGAGCTGTTCGATGAGCAGCAGTTCATCTTCGACATCAGCAAGCGCGCCCTGGGCGCCAAGCGCAGCCTGTCGCGCCTGAGCCTGCGCAATGTGGTGCCGGCGGCGCTGCTGGGGCCACGCTTGGCGGCGGCCCGCAGTACGGTGCTGTTCTCCGCCACCCTCACTCCCCGGGGTTACTACGCTGACCTGCTGGGGCTGCCGGACAACACCGTGTGGCTGGATGTGGAATCGCCGTTCGACGCCGGGCAGTTGGAGGTGCAGATTATCAGCCGCATTTCTACCCGCTATGCCCACCGGCAGGCTTCCCTGGCGCCGATTGTCGAGCTGATGGCCCGGCAGTTCGCGGCGCGCCCGGGCAACTACCTGGCGTTCTTCAGTAGCTTCGACTACCTGCAACAGGTGGCCGGGTTACTGGCGCGCGAGCACCCGGACATTGTGCTCTGGTGCCAGTCCCGAGGCATGGACGAGGCTTCGCGCCAGGACTTTCTCCAGCAGTTTCGTCCAGAGGGGCAGGGTATCGGTTTTGCCGTACTCGGCGGTGCTTTCGGCGAGGGTATCGACCTGCCGGGGTCGAAACTCATCGGGGCCTTTGTCGCGACCCTCGGCTTGCCCCAACTCAACCCGCTGAACGAGCAGATGAAGCAGCGCATGGCGGCGCTGTTCGGCTCCGGCTATGACTACACCTACCTGTACCCGGGCCTGCAGAAAGTGGTGCAGGCGGCAGGGCGGGTGATCCGTGGCCAGTCCGACCGTGGGGTGCTGATGCTGATCGATGATCGCTTTGCCGAACCCAGGGTCCGCCAGCTGCTGCCGAGCTGGTGGGCCCTGGATGCGCCGCCGGCTGGCGGCTAGGGGGCAGGAGGGTTGCGCCGGTTCAGGCCTGGCGAGCGCGGACAAAGCGGCGCAGGGTCTGGCCCGGGCCCGTGTGGAAATGGCTTGGCCGGGGTTGGCCGGCATCGGCGGCGATGAATACGAACTCATCGTCGCTCAGCTGGTAGCTGGCCGGCAGCGCCTGGCCGGCGTCCGCGCCCATGGAGTCGGTCCAGGTGATCGACTTTGGATGGGTGCTGCTGTCGAGGGTAAAGGTGCCGGCCAGCAGCAGTTCACCGGCCGGGGTCACCACGCGAAAATCCTGCCCTTCGATAAAGGTCAGGGCGCCGGGGGCGCTGTGTTCGTCCGGTGGGTTGAGCACGCCGCTGTCTTCCATCGCGATCTGTTCCCAGGCCCCTTGCAAGCGTTGCAGCTCCAGCAGGTCGGCGGCTTCGGGTGAAATCAAATCCATTTTCAGGCAGTTCCTTGGGCTGGAAATCAGTTGAATATATTGCGGCCAATGCAGTAGGTCAGGAGATCCTGGTCGCTCTGCACCTCCAGTTTACGCATGGCGGAGATCTTCTGCGCGCTGATGGTCTTGGCGCTGCGGTTCTGGCTGCGGGCGATCTCGCTGACACTCTTGCCGGAAACGAACAGGCGCAGAATCTCGAATTCCTTGGGCGACAGGGTGGAGATGCGCTCGTCGATGGCGACATTGGATTCCAGCACCGAATTGGGGGCCGGCTCCAGGCTGCGATACACGGCTTTCTGGGCAATGGCCTTGAGGGCGACCTGGATTTCCTCGTGCAACTGGCTCTTCTGGATCACCCCGACCACGCCCAACTCCCGCAGGCGGGTGAGGATCAACTGATTGGAAATCATGGTCAGGATCAGGACCTGCACGTGCGGGAAGTTGCGCTTGAGGTATTCCACCAGCTTCAGGCCATCACCGTAGGGCGAGTCCCCGGGCATGTTGTAGTCGGTGATGACCACATCCACCTGGCAGCTTTCCAGCTTCTGGATCAGGCCTTGGGAAGACAGGGTTTCGCCGACGATCTCAAAGCGATCATCACGCTCCATCAGCTCACGCACACCGAGCAACACGATAGGGTGATCGTCAGCGATGACTACTTTCAGTTTTTCCATGGCAAACACACCCTTGCAATACGCAAATTAGTAAAGGAGCTAGGGACCGTCGGTACATTAAACCCAGCAGGTCATTATTCAAGGGGCAACAGGAGTCTGGACAAGCGTTGCATCAGTTGCCTGGCCTGGGCTTGCAAATCCGCAGTCAGAGCACCTTCCAGCAATCGGCACTCCAGTTCGGCGCACGCCTTGGCCAGTGGGGCTGCCTGCACCGCCCCCATGGCGCCGGCGATGCTGTGCAGCCGCGCGGCGGCGATCTTGCCGGCGCCGCTGTCCAGCGCCTCGGCCAGCCGCCGCAGATCCTCGTGCATGGTACTGAGAAACAGCGGGCGCATTTTCTCGGTGACTTGAATCCGGTCGCCTTGCGCTGTGTCGGGGGGAGGCCGGGACGGTGCGGCCGGCGGAATGCTGGGCGGTGCGGTCGCGGTGCCGGTCGGGCACAACTTCGACAGATGCCCCCGTAGGGTCTGCAGGTTCATGGGTTTGACTATCCAGGTGTTCATGCCGGCGGTGAGGCAGCGGATGCCTTCCTCGCGCAATGCGTTGGCGGTGACGCCGATGATCGGCAGTTGCGGGTCACGGCGACGCAGCTCCCGCGCCAACTCGTAGCCGTTCATGAGTGGCATATTGAGGTCGGTGATCACGATGTCGAAGCGCTGTGGCTGCCAGTGTTCCAGGGCCTGCCTGCCATTGGCCGACAGGGTCACCTGGCAGCCCAGGGCCTGCAGTTGTTCCTTGATGATTGCCTGGTTGATCGGGCTATGTTTGGCCACCAGGATGCGCAGGTTCAGTTGGCCCATGCGGCCGGCTCTCTGCTGCGTCTGACACAGGGGCAGGCCCTGGTGGGCCAGCACCGCGGCCTGGGCGATGGCGCGAATATCATGGGCGTCGACTTGCCAGGAGGTGGCCTGCGGCAGGCGACCACTACGGCCCCCGGAGACGGCACTGACGCATGGGCCAGGCCAGGAGGCCAGGCCATCCCGGGGCAGCATGTCGATGAGCACGCCAGTCTGCGGCTCGTCGTTCCAGCCGAGGGGGGCTGGATAGGCCGGCACTCCCAGGCGGCCGAGCCAGTCACAGGTGTTTTTCAGCAACTCCGGCACCGGAGCCCTGACATACACTGGCGCACCTTCGGGCCATGGCAGCAATGGCGGCAGCCCTCCTGGCAGGCAGCGCAGCGTCAGGCGCAAAGAGAAACTACTGCCCAGCCCCGGCTCGCTGGTCACCTGCATCTGCCCACCCATCATCTGGCACAGGCGCTCGCAGATCGCCAGCCCGAGGCCGGCCCCGGCTTCGTTGGAGGCGTCGCGTACCTGGAAGAAGGGGACGAACAGCTGGGGTTGCTGCTGGGCTGAAATGCCGATCCCGGTATCGGTGACCTGCCATTCGATACGGGCTTGCTGGTCGCGCAATTCCAGCACCCGGACCCGCAACACCACTCGGCCGCTGTCGGTGAACTTGATCGCATTACTCAGCAGGTTGTTGAGAATCTGGCTGATTCGCGCGGCGTCCCCCAGCAACAGGTCCGGCAGGTTGGGGTCGATGCAGGCATAGAGCAGCAGGCCGCGCCGCTGGGCAGAGCCAGCGTGGGCGTGCAAGACATCCTCCAGCATGTCCAGCGGGCAGAACTCCAGCGGATCGATGCTCATCTGCCCGGCCTCGATCCTGGAGACGTCGAGCACGTCGCTGATCAACTGGAACAGGGTGCTGGAGGAGCGCTGGATGGTCTGCAGGTAGTCGCTCTGGCGGCTGTCCAGGCGGGTCAGGCCGAGCAGTTCCAGGGTGCCGAGCACGCCGTACAACGGGGTGCGGATTTCATGGCTCATGGTGGCCAGGAACAGGGTCTTGGCGGCATTGGCGGCGTCCGCCGAGCGCCTGGCCCGGTCCAGCGCCTTGGCATCTTCCACATGCCGGGTGACATCGTTAAAGGCACACACCAGCACATCCTGGCGTTGGTAGCGGGTCGAGACGAACTCTACCTGCAGGTAGCGCCCGTCGATGTCGAGGCTGGTTTCGCCGCCGTCGATCAGGCTGCGGTCCTGGGCCAGCCGAGACAGCAGTTGCGCCGTGCCTTGCCATTGCTCGGCCTGACGGTTCTGCAGGATTACCTGGAGGTTGTCGCGGCTCACCACGCATAGCCCCGAGGGAAGGGTGTCGATGACCACACGGTTGAAGTCTTCGCTTTCATTGAGGCATTGCTGCGCCCGTTGTGCCGGGACCACCACCTTGTTGCGGTACCAGCGGCTGGTGGCCCAGCCGCAGGCGATGCTGCCTACCCCGAGGGCCAGCAGGCTCAGCATGGCCCACAGCGCGTAGTCGAGGTAGTTCCTGTAGCTGATTGCATAGAGCCCGGTCCACAGCTGCGGAGTCTGGCTGGTCACCTTGACGATCATCCCCTGGATGCCGAAGTTGAGGCCTTCACCCAGCACGTCGGCAGGCGCCGGGTCGCCGGTGAGGGCGGTGCCGGAAGGCTCGATGAGGGTGAAGTCGTCGTAGATCGACCAGTGTCTGGTGTGCTCAAGGTGATTGAGGTCATCCAGGCTCAGCAGTGACGCGACCACGCTCCAGTCGTTGCCTCCCTGAACATCCAGCGGTGCAGCCGGCTCATGCAGGTTGGTGTACGCCAGGAACCTGGTCGGTGGAGCTTCCGACGCGGGCGGCCTGTACTGTTGCCAATGGATCTGGTGGTCGGCAAAGCCGTCGCTCTTCACGAACTGCTGGTGCAGCACCTGGTTTGCCACCTTGGTGTCGGGCGTGGTGTTTTCCCCGGGGTGGCTGATGTCGAAATGGCCGAAGGTGTTGAACACAAAGGTTCGCGGAGCGACATGGTGCGAGCCTGACCAGAAGGCGCTGTAGAAGCTCGACAGTTGTAGCTCCAGGGCGAACATCCTGGGCAGCTCGCCAGCCGCCGGCTGTTGGGGGCACAAGCTCGGGCTGAAGGGCGTTGCGAAGGGGGATTGCTGGCCTGCGGTGGGCGGGAAGGCTTGCAGGTTCAGGTGATGAGGGGCGTGGAGGCTCAGGGCGTCGATCGAATAGCGCGCGGCCAGGCGTTTGAGAAACAGTTCCTGCTCCTGGATGTTCTCCATCAGTTGGGCGAAATGTAAGCGCACGTTGCTGTTATGTTCATCGAACAGACGCTCGAGGGTCCAGTACAAGGTGGCGAACAGCAGCAGCGCCAGGCCCAACAGTATGCCCATGTTCAATCGAGGCAAGCTGCGAGCCAGGTTCTGCAGCAAGGTGCTGCTTTCTTTCATCACTGATTTCCCAAACACATATAAGGGCCCTGCCGAGATTCCTATCTCTGGGGCAGGACCGTCAGCGATGAGTGACTGTTGCGCGGGCAGGCAATGGGTTCATCGGTTAATACACCGTGGCCGGCCCGTCTTGGGCCAGCAGTTGCTGAAACTGTTGCGAGGAGACCGCATGGGAAATCAGGAAGCCCTGCACCTGGGTGCAGTCGATCTTGCGCAACAGAGCCAGTTCGTGAGCGCTTTCCACGCCTTCGGCGACGACCGTCAGGCCCAGTTGCCGGCCCAGGGCGATGATGCAGGTCAGGGCCTGGGCTATTTCTTCATTGTTGTGGCAGCCCTGGACCAGCCCTCGGTCGATCTTCAATTCGGTGAAGGGTGTCGACACCAGGTTCATGTAGGAGCTGTAGCCCTTGCCGAAGTCGTCCTGGGACAGGCCGAAGCCCTTGATGCGCAGGCGGCAGGCTCCGGCGTAGAAGTTGCTGATGTGCTCCGGGGTCGAACATTCCATGAGTTCGAAGCAGATCCTGGCCGGCACACCGTTGTGCTGGATCACGAAGTCGTACAGGCGGTCGGCCAGGTCGGCGCTGTTGAGCAGGTGGGTCGGCAGGTTGATGGACACCGGGATGTCATAGCCGTCTTCGCGCCAGTGCACCTGGGCTTCCAAGGCCTGTTCCAGGATCAGCCACAGCAGATCTTCTTCGAGGCGGGCCACGGTGAGTGCCGGCAGGAAGTCGCAAGGCAGGAGCATGCCGTGTTGTGGGTGGATCCAGCGCACCAGGGCTTCGGCGGCGGCGATGCGACCGTTGTTCAAGGCTTTCTTGGGTTGGAACCAGGCCTGGATCTGCCCGTTGCGCAGGGCTTCACGCAGGGTCTCTGGGCTGCATTCGACCCCGATCTGTGGGGGGCTGCTGTCATTGGCGAGCCCTGGCAACTGAGCGGTGAGTGCACGCAGTGCAGCCAGGTTCACGGGTTTGGAAATCAACCCGATGACCTTCAGCCCCAGGTTGCGGGCCACCAGGCTGGCGCCCATCAGCATGCGCCGGGATGACGCACTCATGATGGCCAGGGCCGGGCGCACGCGATGGGTGGCCAGGCTCTGGATAAACTGCACGCCATCCATGCCGGGCATCAGCAGGTCTGTCAGTACCAGGTCGAAGTGCCGCTGCTTGAGGCGTTCCAGGGCTTCTTTGCCGCTGCTTGCCACCTCCAGCTGGTAGGGTCCCAGCTCGTTGAACAAGTGTTGCAGGTACATGTACTGAAACGGCTGATCTTCGACGATCAAAATGCTACAGGACTTCATGGGGGGCTCTTTCATAGGGCGCCAGATAGTTGAACAACGCTCTTAATGCAAAGGGCTTCACCAGGCAGTGGTTCATCCCGGCTGCAAGACAGAGCTCTTCTTCTCCGCGCATTGCATTGGCCGTTGCCCCGATGATGGGGATCGAACAGCCTTGACGCCGAAGCTCCTGGGCCAGTTCATAACCGTTGAGTTTCGGCATGTTCACATCGGTCAGCACAACGTTGAAACGACCGGCCTTCCAGATGCAGAGGGCCTCTTCACCGTTCGAGGCCAGCTCCACGCTGCACCCCAGTTCTTCCAGTTGATCCTTGAGGATCAACTGGTTGATCACGTTGTCTTCGGCCACCAGGACATGCAGGCTGAGCTTTTTCAGCTCGCGGTGATCGGAGTGATCCTCGCTCTGGGCCACCCAGACCCCCTGGGCCTGGCTGACGGCCTGATGGATCGCCCGCAGGTTGTTGGTGTTGATCTGCCAACTGCCGCCGTCGATCCGCGGTTCGTTATGGCCATCGCCGCTGGCGAGCACCAGGGGGCCCTGCCAGTCGGGTTCCAGGCGCTGCTCCACGCTGCCGGGGTGTAGTTCGATCAGTACATTGCCCCGGGCCCGGTCGGACGGGCTCGGCAGGCTGAACTGGGCCCGGGCACCCCAGCGGCGCAGCCAGCCCGCCACCGATTCGGCCAGCTCACGCACCGGGGACACCACATAGACCATCTCCGGCAGCAATGGGCTTATCAGCGGGGTGTCGCCCTGCACTGCCGAGGCCTCCAGCGGCAGAGTCAGGGTGAAGCTGCTGCCCAGGCCGAGCTCGCTGACCATGCGGATATTGCCGTTCATCAATTGGGTCAGGCGCTGGCAGATCGGCAAGCCCAGGCCGGTGCCGGCGATCACGTTGGTGTTGCCTTCGGTCTGGTAGAAGGGCTCGAAGATCAGTGTCTGGTCGTCCTGGGCAATGCCCCGGCCGGTGTCGGAAACCTGCCAGAGGATGTTGCTGCGCTCGCCATCGCGGCTTTCGGTGCGGACCCGCAGGACAATGCGCCCGGTATCGGTGAACTTGACCGCGTTGTTCAGCAGGTTGCTGAGGATCTGGCGGATCCGGGTGACATCGCCGAGCAGGATCTCCGGCAACTGCGGGTCGACACAGGCATAGAACTGCAGGCCCTTGGCCTGGGCGGCCGCCGCGTAGCCCTGGATGATCTCGTGCACCAGATCCAGGGAGGAGAATTCGCTGAGCTCCAGGGCCAGTTGCCCGGCTTCGATCTTGGACACGTCGAGCACGTCGCAGATCAACTGCAGCAGCGTACCGGAAGAGCCTTCTATGGCTTGCAGGTAATCCTTCTGCTGGTTGTCCAGCTGGGTCCGCGACAGCAGCTCCAGGGTGCCGAGCACGCCATACAGTGGCGTGCGGATCTCGTGGCTCATGGTGGCCAGGAACAGGGTCTTGGCTTCATTGGCGGTATCGGCCAGGCGCTTGGCTTCTTCCAGCGCCGCCTCGATCTGCTTGCGAGCGCTGATATCGCTGAAGGCGCAGAACAGCACGTCCTCACCGTTGTAGCGAGTGGGGGCGGAGCTGAGGTACAGATGGCGCCCGTCGGCGGTTTCAAAGTAGTCCGAGCTGTTGGGGCGGGCCGGGTCGAAGGCCTGCTCGATCCACCCGGAACACAGCTGGTCGCGTTCGCTGCCGTTGCCCAGCCATTGCTGGGACAGGGTGTTTTCCAGCACCACCCGGCCATCGCTGCGGCGCAATACACAGAGTGCCACCGGGGCGATCTGGATCACGTCGCGGCTGAAGGCCTCGCTTTCGACCAGGGCCTGGATCCGGTGCAGGGCGGGGGCGATCAGGCGCACTTCGACCCAGTGGGTCAGCAGGCCGATCAGAGCCATGCCGGTCAGGCTGATGAGCAGCGCCGCCAGCAACTGCGGCCAGAGGCTCTTGAGCAGGTTCTGCAGGTCGAAGGAGTACACCAGCTGCCAGTCGGTGGCCCCCAGCTGCTTGCGGATCACCAGATGGTCGGGCCACCAGCGGCCGCCGAGAAAGCCGAAGAAACTGCCGCCCTGGATCTGCTGCACTTCGGCGCTCAGCTGGGCGCTGGGCACGCTGCTGAAGATCAGCCCGCCCTGGGAATTGAACATCATGAAATCCCCGGCGCTCTGGTCGCTGAGGGCGGCGGAGACGCTCTTGCCGTCCATCTCCAGGCCGAGCCAGCCGGAGTGGGTGAAGCGTTCGTCGAGGCGCGTGAAGATGTACAGATGGGCGCCCGCCGCGGAGTTGTCCATCAGCCAAAGTTCTACGCCGACAGGGATCTGCTCAGGCTTCAGAGCGATCAGCTTGTCCAGCAACCCGCCGGGCAGATCGCTGGTTTGCGGCCGGGTGCTGAACAGGCGTTGCACCTGCAGATCGCGGGTGCCGGGAATGTAGAGCAGGTTCAGTTGCTTGTTTCGCAGGTAGTTGCGCATGCGCAGGGTTAGCCAGATTCCCCACTGGTTGCCTTGCGGTCCACCCAGTTGCAGGTACGTCTCTTCTTGGGAGACGCCGCTGGCGCTCGGGGGGCTGATGTGTTTCCCAGGGTTGTAGACCGCCGCCAGGCTCAGGCTTTCCAACAAGGCCGAGCGGCTGGTGAAGAATGCCTGGGCCTCGGCAATGGCGCTGCTCATGTAGCTTTGCCGTTGTGAGAGTTCGTTGTGCAGGCTGGAGCGAAGAAAGTTGTAGACCGCGCCGAACAGGCCGACCAGAAAAATCAGCGCCACGACACGAAGCAGCCGGCGGGCTGCTTCAGGACTGGAAAATAGGGGATTGATCTGATGCAGGTAGCTTTTTAATCTCATGCGCCAACTGTAATTGGGGGCATGCCAAGCAGGGATCAGACAATTCTTAAATCGCCGGGTACACAGTAGGTTTGTGGCACTTACAGTGTTCAGGCACTTCCTTATCCGTCGAACCTCGCAACTTTCCTCGCCTGTTCATTTTTTCAATGACTATCGTGCAGCCTTCGCGGTTTGAAAAATGCTCGTTGCGTCGGTGTTGTGCCTAGACCATTTCCAGGCGCTGCTTGCGCCGTGGCGGAGCAAACACCTGATCCAGGGCCTGCAGGTCCTCGTCGGGCAATTGCAATTGGCCGGCCTGGGCATTCTGACGGATGTGTGCCGGGCGCACCGCCTTGGGAATCACCAGCACGCCGTCCTGGCGCAGCAGCCAGGCCAGTGCCACCTGGGCCGCGGTGACCCCATGGCGCTGGGCGACCTGCAGCAGCACCGGTTCGGCCAGCAAGGCGCCACCCTGGCCGATCGGGCAATAGGCCATGAGCGGCATCCGCCGTTGCTGGCAGGCGGGCAGCAGGTCGAACTCGATACCCCGGGACTCCAGGTTGTACAGCACCTGGTTGGTAGCGCAGGCCGGGGAGTCGAGTTCGTCCAGGTCGGCCACATCGAAGTTGGAGACTCCCCAGCGGCGGATCTTGCCGGCTTCGCGCAGGCGCTCCAGGGCGTCCACGGTTTCCGCCAAGGGATACTGGCCGCGCCAGTGCAGCAGGTACAGGTCGATGAAGTCGCTGCCCAGGCGTTTCAGGCTGCGCTCGCAGGCCAGGGGCAGGCCTTTGCGACTGGCGTTGTGGGGGTAGACCTTGCTCACCAGGAACACCTGGTCGCGGCGCCCGGCAATGGCCTGGCCGACCACTTCCTCGGCGCCTCCTTCGCCGTACATCTCCGCGGTGTCGATCAGGGTCATGCCCAGGTCGATGCCGGTGCGCAGGGCCGCGACTTCCTGATTCCGCAGGTGGCGGTCCTCGCCCATCCGCCAAGTGCCCTGGCCAATCACCGGAACCTGCGTGTCTGCCAGCATCAACGTGCGCATGCTTACCTCCTGGTATCTGTCGAGAGTGATCAGTGCAGGGCACAGGGAAGCAAAGCCGGCGGGCAGGGTCAAGGCTGCGCGAGGGCGGGAGGCTGGATCTTTCATATTCAAAAAAGAAATAACTATCTAATTATTTATTCCTTTTAAGGCTTTTGCCAAAGGCGCATGTTTAGCCCCAGCCGCTCAACTCCTGAGCCCGGTGCCAGCAAAGGACTTTTCAGCATGACCATTCAAGCGATCAACGTACGCAACCAGTTCAAGGGCGTGATCAAGGAGATCCACGAAGGCCAGGTGGTTTCGGAAATCGACGTGCAGACCGCCTCGGGCATTGTCACTTCGGTGATCACCACCCGCTCGGTGCGCGACCTGGAACTCAAGGTCGGCAGCGAAGTGATCGCCTTCGTCAAGTCCACCGAAGTCTCCATCGCCAAGCTCTGAGCCGCACCTGCGGACATCGTCCATTCACAGGGGAGTGAAGCATGCCGCACTCGCTGGATATCACCGCGCTGCCGGTCCTGGACCTGAGCCAATTGCAGGGCCACCCGGAGCAGCGTCGGATCTTTCTCGACGGCTTGCGCCAGGCGGCGCGGGACGTGGGTTTCTTCTACCTGACCGGGCACGGAGTCGACAGTGGCCTGCTGCGCCGGGTGCAGGACCAGGCGCGGGCGTTCTTTGCCTTGCCCGAGGCCGACAAGGCGGCCGTGGGCATGATCCACTCGCCGCACTTTCGCGGCTATAACCAGGCGGCTTCGGAGATCACCCGGGGCCAGCCGGACCTGCGGGAACAGTTCGACCTGGGGGCCGAGCGCCAGGCCTTGCCCCTGGATCCCCACAGCCCGCCCTGGACCCGATTGCAGGGCCCCAACCAATGGCCGGCGCAACTGCCGGCGTTCAAGCCCGTGCTGCTGGAGTGGCAGCAGGCAATGACCGGCATGTCCCTGCGCCTGTTGCGCGGCTTTGCCCAGGCATTGTCACTGCCGGAACAGGCCTTCGATGGGCTGTACGGCGAACGGCCCAACGAGCACATCAAGCTGATCCGCTACCCTGGCCGCGCGCCGGGGCAGAGCAACCAGGGCGTGGGAGCCCACAAGGATTCCGGGTTCCTCAGCTTTCTGCTGCAGGACCAGCAGGCCGGCCTGCAGGTGGAAGTAGAGGAGGGCCGCTGGATCGACGCGCCGCCCCGGGACAACACCCTGGTGGTGAACATCGGTGAGCTGCTGGAACTGGCCACCCACGGCTACCTGCGCGCCACCGTGCACCGGGTGCAGTCGCCGCCCGCGGATCGCCAGCGGCTGTCCATCGCGTTTTTCCTCGGTGCCCAACTCGATGCCCGGGTGCCGCTGTATCCCTTGCCCGAAGCCTTGTTGCGCGAAGCCCGGGGCCCGGCCAGCGATCCCGAAAACCCGCTGTTTCGCGAAGTGGGCTGGAACTACCTCAAGGGCCGCCTGCGTTCGCATCCGGACGTGGCCCGGCGTTTCTACCCCGATGCCCTGGTGCCCAAGGCACTGAGTGCCTGACCTTCATCCGCTGCTCAAGGACACTGCCATGCTGAAGAACACCGTCTTGACCCTGGCGTTGCTGGCCAGCCTGGGGGCGGCCCTGCCGACCACTGCGGCGCAGCCGTTGCGGGTAGCCGCCGACCCGGTGCCCCATGCCGAGATCCTCGCCTACGTACAAAAACTCGACCCGCAATTGCAGCTCAAGATCATCGAGATTCCCAATGGCGTGAACTCCAACGAACTGCTGGCCCACGGCGATGTGGACGCCAACTACTTCCAGCACCTGCCGTACCTCAAGTCTCAGGAACAGGCCCTGGGCCAGCCCTTCGCCGTGGCTGCCAGCGTGCACATCGAGCCCCTGGGGATCTATTCCAAGCGTCACCAGCGCTTCGAGCAGTTGCCCCAGGGCGCCAGCGTCGCGGTGCCCAACAATGTCACCAACCTCAGCCGCGCGCTGTACCTGTTGCAGAGCTACCAGTTGATCCGCCTCAAGCCCGGTTTCACCGACCCGGCCCGGGATCAGGCGACCCCCAGGGACATCGCCGACAACCCGAAACAGCTGAAGATCCTGGAGATCGAATCGCCGCAGATCCCCCGGGCCCTGGACGACGTAGACCTGGCGGTGATCAATGGCAACTACGCCCTGGAGGCCGGGCTGGTGCCGGCCAAGGATGCCCTGGGCCTGGAAAAGGCCGAGCACAATCCCTACGCCAACATCCTGGTGACCACCCCCAAGCTGCAGGATGACCCGCGCATCCGTCAGTTGGCCAAGGACCTCAACTCGCCGGAAGTAGCGGCGTTCATTACCCGCACCTACTCGGGCTCGGTGATTCCCGTCACGGACCGCCAGCCATGATCGAGGTCCAGCAGCTTTGCAAGGTCTACGGCGAAGGCCAGCCCGCGGCACTGGATCGGGTTTCGCTGACGGTTCCCGACAGGGCGGTGTACGGCATTCTCGGGCGCAGCGGCGCCGGCAAGTCGACCCTGTTGCGCTGCCTGAACCTGCTGGAGCGGCCCAGCAGCGGGCGCATCCTGATGGACGGCCAGGACCTTGGCGCCTTGTCCGCGAGCGAGCTGCGCCGGCAGCGCCAGGGCATCGGCATGATCTTCCAGGGCTTCAACCTGCTGCATTCGCGCACGGTTGAGGACAACGTCGCGGTGCCTCTGGAAATTGCCGGCCTGGGCAAAAGCCAGCGCCGCGCGCGGGTTCTGGAACTGCTGGAACTGGTGGGTCTTGGCGACAAGGCCCAGGCCTATCCTTCGCAACTGTCCGGTGGCCAGAAGCAGCGGGTGGGCATCGCCCGTGCCCTGGCCGCCGGGCCGCGTTACCTGCTGTCGGATGAGGCCACCAGCGCTCTGGACCCGGAAACCACGGCGTCGATCCTGCAACTGCTGGCGCAGATCAACCGCGAGCTGGGGCTGACCATTGTGCTGATCACCCACGAGCTGGAAGTGGTCAAGGCCATTTGCAGCCACGCCGCGTCCCTGGCGGGCGGCCGGCTGATGGAGAGCGGGGCGGTGGCCGAGCTGCTGAGCAACCCGCAGTCGGCCCTGGGCCGGGCGCTATTGCCGGGCTACAACCTGCCGTTCAACGGCAGCCAGCCCCAGGCCGAACTGACCTTTTTCGACAACCAGCGCGCGGCGCCGCTGCTGGAACAACTGAGCCGCCAGCAGGCGCTGGAGCTCAAGGTCCTGGCCGGTGGTGTCGAAGCGGTAGGCGGCCGGCGGGTAGGGCGCCTGCGCATCGCCGCCGCCCCCGCCGACGCCGGCAAATTCCAACAACTGCTGACGGCCCTGGCCCAGCGAGGAATTCGGAGTGAACGCCTGTGAACCGCAGCCTCGATTGGCAGGAACTGGCGCAGCTGCTGCTGACTGCCACGGGTGAAACCCTGTACATGGTGCTGTTGGCCTCGCTGTTCACCCTGTTGATCGGCCTGCCCCTGGGGGTGCTGCTGTTCATCAGCCGCAAGGGCGGCCTGTACCCCATGCCAAGGCTCAACCGGCTGTTGGGCGGGCTGGTCAATCTGGGGCGCTCGCTGCCCTTCGTGGTGCTGCTGATTGCGCTGATCCCCCTGACCCGGCTGGTGGTGGGCACCACCCTGGGCAGCACTGCGGCGGTGGTGCCCATCACCATCGGCGCCTTTCCGTTTTTTGCGCGAATCGTCGAGAACGCCCTGGATGAAGTGGACCGCGGTCGGGTCGAGGCGATCCTGGCCATGGGCGGGCACATCGGCCATGTGATCTTCAAGGCCTTGCTGCCGGAGGCCTTGCCGGCCCTGCTGGCAGGGCTGACCCTGACCCTGGTGATGCTGATCGGTTTTTCCTCCATGGCCGGCGTCATCGGCGGTGGCGGCCTGGGGGACCTGGCGATCCGCTACGGCTATCAGCGGTTCAACAACCAGATCATGGTGGCCACGGTGCTGGTCCTGGTGCTGCTGGTACAGGGGGTACAGAGCTGCGGCGACCGCCTGGTGCGGGCCCTGGCCCATCGCCGCTAAGTACATTCGGGGCGCGTTTCAGCGCCCTTCGTGTTGCTTGCGATAGGCCCCGGGCTGCAGGCCCACGGCCTTGGTGAAGGCCCGGGTGAAGGCGGCGATCGACTGATAGCCCACGGCGGCGCCCACTTGCTCCACTGTCTGGTTGGCCTTGAGCAACTGGCAGGCGTGGCGCATGCGCAAGGCCAGCAGTACCTGCCCCGGGGATTGCCCGGCCAGTTCATTGAACCGCTTGAAGAACGCCGAGCGCGAAAGCCCGGTCAGGGCCGCCATGCTTTCCAGGGGCCAGGCTTCTCCGGGGCGCTGGATCAACTGCTCCAGCAGCGGTGCAAACCCCGGGTGGCGGGCCAGGGCCACCAGGCCGCCGAGGTCCTGGTTGGCGTTGACCTGTTGGCGCAGCACATACAAAAACAGCAGATGGCTCAGGCGTTCCAGCAGCGCCGAGGAGGGCGCCGGGGTGCGCTGGCATTCTTCGAGAATCAGCTGGAACAGCGCCCGGGCTGCGCTCAGGGACGGGTCGCCGGCCCTCAGGATGAGCCAGCCCGGCAGGCTGTCGATGATCAGCGAGGACAGCCCGGGCTTGAAATGGAAAAAGCCGCAGACCAGCCCCACCCCGTCCTGGGCTCCAGGCTCCAGGGGCGCCATGGGCGTGCGCGGCAGTTGCAGCGCCGCTTCAGCCTGCTGGGCACTGGACAGCCGGTAGCCCAGGTCCTGCAGCAGGAATACCGCGTCCCCGGCATCCAGGCGCAGGGCCTGGGGCGCGCCGTCGATATGCAGCCAGCAATGGCCCTGGACGATCAGGTGGAAACTGGCCCGGGCCAGGCCCTGGGTGCTGGCGTGCCAGCCTCCGCAGTAGCGTCCGACGTGAAAGAGGCTGGCATCGAGTTCCAGGCCTTCTAATAACCAATCAACCAGTGGGCTTGACGAAATCATCTAAGGGAAACACTCAGAAGCAAGTAATCGCTACTTTAGAATATGGATCGGAATTCTTATAACCAACAGACTTGACGCACACCTACACAGCAGGAGTCCACTCCATGTCCCGCGTCACTCTACACACCTTGCACACGGCTCCAGAAGCCGCCCGGCCCTTTCTTGAGAACGCGCTGAAGAACTCGGGCTTTATCCCCAATCTGCTGGGCATCCTGGCCAATGCCCCGGCGGCCCTGGAAACCTACGTCACGGTGTCCGCCCTCAACGGCAAGGCCGAGTTGAGCCTGGCGGAGCGTGAAGTGGTGCAATTGGTGGCCGCCACCACCCATGGCTGCGATTTCTGTGTCGCAGGTCATACCTCGGTGGCCCTGAACAAGGCCAAACTTGCGGACCCGGTGGTCAGCGCCCTGCGCGAGCAGAGCACCTTGCCCGAAGCCCGGCTGGAAGCCCTGGCGGCATTTGCCCGGGAAGTGATCGCCACCCGGGGCAAGGTCAGCGACGCCGGCTATGCCCAGTTCAAGGCGGCAGGATACAGCGAAGGCAATGCCCTGGAAGTGATCCTGGGCATCAGCCTGGCCACCCTGTGCAACTTCGCCAACGTGTTCGCCGGCACTGAACTGAACCCCGAGCTGGCCAAGTATCGCTGGTCAGTGCAAGGTCAATGAGCCAGGGCGCCGGCGGTTGCGCGGCGCCCCCTTTCAAGGAGAAAACCACATGCTCGATGCGCAATTGAGTGAATGGCTGGATGCCCAGGCCCAGGCACTCGACCAGGGCCAGTGCGACCCGCAGCAGGTCCTCGCCCGGCTGGCGGGCGCCGAGGTACTGCGGGTCGGTATCGACCCGGCTCAGGGCGGCAGCGGCGGCGACCTGACCGATGCTCTGGAAGTCATGGCCAGCGTGGCCAGCCATTCCCTGGCGGCGGCCTTTGTCTGCTGGGGCCAGCGAGCCTTTATCGAATACCTGCTGCACAGCCCCAATGCCGGTTTGCGCCAGCGCCTGCTGCCCTCGTTGCTCAGCGGCGAGCTGGCCGGTGCCACCGGGCTGTCCAATGCCATGAAGTTTCTCTCGGGGATCGAGGCCTTGCAGGTCCGGGCCCGGGAACAGGAGCAGGGCTGGAGCCTCAACGGTCGTTTGCACTGGGTCACCAACCTGCGCAAGAGCGGGTTCGTGGTGGCGGCGGCCATCGAGCGCGAGGAGGGCGGCGCGCCGTTCATCCTGGCGATCCCCGATGCCTTGCCCGGGTTGCAGCGCTCCGATGACCTGCAACTGATGGCCCTGCAATCGAGCAACACCGCTGCCCTGGAACTGAACCAGGTGGCGGTGGCCCGTGACTGGCTGCTGCACGAGGATGCCCGAGTGTTCCTGCCGGCGGTGCGCCCGGCCTTTCTCGGCCTGCAATGTGCCCTGGCCATCGGCCTGGCGCGCCGGGCCCTGAGCGAGGTGGAAAAGCACGTCGAGGGCGCCCGTTCGATCCTCCACGAACCCTTGCTGGAACAACGCCAGCACCTGGAACAGACCGTCGGCGAACTCAAGAGCGGCCTGCTCGACGGGCGCTTCCTGAGCCAACCCGGGGCGCTGTTCCGGGTGCGCATCGCCCTGGCGGAAGCCACCGCCAACGCCGTGCAACTGGAGCTGCAGGCCAGCGGCGGCAAGGCCTACCTCAGCGAGTTCGGCAGCGGCTTTGCCCGGCGCTGGCGGGAGTCGGCCTTCGTGCCCATCGTCACCCCGAGCCTGGTGCAACTGCGCGCCGAACTGCAACGCCAGGCGCGGAATGCGGCAGCATGAGCGGCCTGTTGAACGCACAGGCGATCAGCCTCGGCTACCCCGCGGCGCAAGGCTGGCACACGGTGCTGGAGGATTTCGACCTGCACCTGCAGGCCGGCGAAGTGGTGTCCATTCTCGGCCCCAGCGGGGTCGGCAAATCCAGCCTGCTGCGGGTCCTGGCCGGCCTGCAGAAGCCCCACGCCGGGCAGGTCAGCCTGTTGGGTGAGCCCCTCGACGGCCCTCATCCGCGGGTCGCGGTGGCATTCCAGGACCCCAGCCTGCTGCCCTGGCTGAACCTGGAGCACAACGTCGCCTTTGGCCTGGATTTTGCCCGCCAGCCGCACCTGAGCCCGCGCCAGCGCAAGGAACGCATCGACCAGGCGATTGCCGCAGTGGGCCTGGAGCACGCCCGCCAGCGCTATCCGGCCCAACTGTCCGGCGGCATGGCCCAGCGCACCGCACTGGCCCGCTGCCTGGCGCGCCAGCCCCAGGTGCTGCTGCTGGATGAACCCTTCGGCGCGCTGGACGAGGTGACCCGCGCCGACATGCAGCAACTGCTGCTCAAGGTGATCGGCCAGCACCGAACCGCGGCGCTGCTGATCACCCACGACATCGACGAAGCCCTGCTGCTGTCCGATCGGGTGCTGCTACTGGGTAACAGCCCGGCGCGCACCCTTGGCCAGTGGCACATCGACCTGCCGGCGCCGCGTGCCGAGCGGATCGAGGAACTGGGCGCGCTGCGCATCGAGATTCTCAAGACCCTTCGGCGGGCGAGCCGCAACCCCCACACTTCCCCTTTGCCTGCACCGTCGGAGATTGACCATGTGCCTGGACGACTTCACTCATACCCGTCGTGACTTTCTCAAGCTCAGCGCGCTGCTGACTGCCGGCGGCGCCTTGCCGCTGCTCAACAGCCTGCAGGCCCGCGCCGCCCAGGAACCGGACGCGCCGGTGCGCATCGGCTACCTGCCGATCACCGACGCCACGCCCTTGCTGGTGGCCCACAACAACGGCCTGTTCGAGGCCGAGGGCATCAAGGCCGAGCGCCCGGTGCTGCTGCGCAGTTGGGCCCAGGTGATCGAGGCGTTCATTTCCGGGCAGGTCAACGTGATTCACCTGCTGTCGCCGATGACCGTCTGGGCCCGCTACGGCAGCCGGGTGCCGGCCAAGGTGGTGGCCTGGAACCACGTCGGCGGTTCCGGCCTGACCGTGGCCCCGGGCATTACCGAGGTCAAGCAACTGGCGGGGCAGTCGGTGGCGATCCCGTTCTGGTATTCGATCCATAACGTGGTGGTGCAGCAACTGTTTCGCGACAACGGCCTGGTGCCGGTGAGCAAGGCCGCCGGCAGTGCCCTGGGGGCCAACGAGGTCAACCTGGTGGTGCTGCCGCCTTCGGACATGCCGCCAGCCCTGGCCAGCAAGCGGATTGCCGGCTACATCGTCGCCGAGCCGTTCAATGCCCTGGCCGAGGAACTCAAGGTGGGCCGGGTGCAGCGCTTTACCGGGGATGTGTGGCGCAACCACGCCTGCTGCGTGGTGTTCATGCACGAGCATGACCTGGACAACCGTCCCGAATGGTCGCAGAAGGTGGTCAACGCCATCGTCAAGGCCCAGCTGTGGACCCGCGACCACCGCGCCGAGGCCGCGCAACTGCTGTCCAAGGATGGCGCCAACCGCTACACGCCCCATGCGCCCCAGGTGCTCAACCGGGTGCTGGCGCCGGCGGTGGCCGACCGCGAGGCCTACCTGGCCAGCGGCGCGATCCAGCACAACCACTGGGACGAGCAGCGCATCGACTTCCAGCCGTATCCGTTCCCCAGCTACACCGAAGAATTGGTCAAGCGCCTCAAGGACACCCTGATCGAGGGCGACAAGGGCTTTCTGGCCGGCCTTGACCCGGCACACACCGCCAAGGACCTGGTGGACGATCGCTTCGTGCGCAACGCCATCGCCTCGGTGGGCGGGCTGAAGGCCTTCGGCCTGGCGGACAGCTTCGAGCGCAGCGAGGAGTTCGGTCTTTGATGGGCAAGCAACCTTCTTCCCTGAGCCATTGGCTCCTGGGGCTTGCCGGGCTGTCGGGCCTGCTGCTGGGCTGGTGGCTGGGGGTGCACCTGCTGGGTGATGGCAACGGCCTGGCGGCGCGTTTTTCTCCCGAGGCGACCTTCGCCAGCCTGCTGGAACTGCTGGGGCGTGGCGAGCTGTACGAGCATGTGCTGGTGAGCCTCAAGCGGATCCTGGTGGGTTTGCTCCTGGCCTTGCTGATCGGCGTGCCCCTGGGCCTGCTGGTGGGCAGCTACCGGCACCTGGAGGCAGCCACCACCCCGGCGTTCCAGTTTCTGCGGATGATCTCGCCGCTGTCCTGGATGCCGGTGGTGGTGATGCTGATGGGGGTAGGGGACCAGCCGATCTACTTCCTCCTGGCGTTCGCCGCGCTGTGGCCGATCCTGCTCAACACCGCGGCCGGCGTGCGCCAGCTGGACCCGCGCTGGCTGCAACTGAGCCGCAGCCTCAGCGCCACCCGCTGGGAGACCCTGCGCAAGGTGATCCTGCCCGGGGTGCTGGGGCATGTGCTGACTGGGGTACGGCTGTCCATCGGCATCTTGTGGATCGTCCTGGTGCCCTGCGAAATGCTTGGGGTCAGCGCCGGCCTGGGCTACTTCATCCTCGACACCCGGGACCGCCTGGCCTATTCGGAACTGATGGCCATGGTGCTGCTGATCGGCGTGTTGGGTTTTGCCCTCGACGCCCTGGCCCGTGGCCTGCATCGCCGCTGGTCCCACGCCTGAGGCCCGCCGGTGGGTCCGGCGCGACACCGGTGGCGCCCCCGTAGGAGCCGGCTTGCCGGCGAAGAGGCCCGCAAGCCTTGCACCGCCCCAGCGGGCGCCTTCGCTGGCAAGCCAGCTCCTACGGCCCCGGCGTAATCGCGACGCTACCTGCGTAGGAGCCGGCGCAGCGCCGGGGTGCCTGGACGATCAATGCCCCACCAGTTCCTCCAGCAACTGCTCTTTGTAGCCTTGCAACACGGGTGAAGAGCGGTCCCGGGGATGGGGCAGGTCGACGCGGATCTCATGCTTGATCCGCCCCGGATGCGCGTCCATCACGATTACCCGGTCCCCCAGGTACAGGGCTTCTTCAATGTCATGGGTGACCATGATCACCGTGCAGCGCTGCTGCACCCAGATACGTTGCAGTTCGTGCTGCAGGCGCACCCGGGTCAGGGCATCCAGCGCCCCCAGGGGCTCGTCCAGCAACAGCACCTTGGGCTGGTTGATCAGCGCCCGGGCAATGGCGCCGCGCTGGGCCATGCCGCCGGAGAGCTGATGGGGGTAGGCCTGCTCGAAGCCTTGCAGGTTGACCAGGGCGATGTGCTCGGCCACCCGGCGCCGTTTCTCGGCTTCGGACAAGGGGTGGTTTTTCAGTGCCAGGGCGATGTTCTGGGCCAGGGTCATCCAGGGAAACAGCCGATGGTCCTGGAACACGATGCCCCGCTCCAGGCTGGTGCCGGTCACTGGCTTGCCGTCCAGCAGCATCTGCCCCTGATAGTCACCCTCCAGGCCGACGATCAGCCGCAGCAGGGTGGATTTGCCGCAGCCGCTGGCACCGACAATGCTGACGAACTCCCCGGGCTGGACGTCCAGGTCGATGCCTTGCAGCACCGGCAGGGCCTGGCCCTGGATCCGGTAGCTCTTGTTCAGGCCGCGGATCTGCAGGGCCCCGGTCCGGGCGTGGAGATGAGTGGGGAGCGGGGCGTGTTGGGCGATCGCATTCATGGGGAGGCCTTAACGGGTAGGGCGCCAGCGCAGCAGGCGGCGGCTCAGAAGGGTCAGCAGCAATGTCATCAGGTAGCCGCACAGGCCGATGCACAGCACGCAGAGCACTATCACTTCCATGCGTGAGCCGGCTTCGGCGTTCATCATCAGGTTGCCCAGGCCGGCCCCGGAGGACAGGAACAGCTCGCTGCCCACCGCTGTCACCCAGGCAAAGGCCAGGGCCTGCAACAGGCCGGTGGCAATGCTCGGCAGGGCCGCCGGCAGCAGAATGTGCCGCAGCCGCTGCGCCGGGTTTAGCACCAGCACCTGGCCGACCTCGCGGTAGCGCCGTTCCACCTGGCAAAAGCCCTGGTAGGTGTTGAGCACCATGGGGTAGAAGGCCGCGAGGCTGACGATCAGCATCTTGGAAAACTCACCGTTGCCGAACCACATGGCAATCAGCGGAATCCAGCCGAGCATCGGCACCTGGCGGATTGAATGGAACAGCGGGCCGATCAGGCGGTTGGCCAGGGTCGAGAGGGCCATCAGGGCTCCCAGCATGACCCCGGCCAGGGTGCCCAGCAGCAGGCCGCCGCTGGCCCGGCCCAGGCTGGCCAGCAGGTTGACCGGCAACTCGCCGTTGCCCAGCAGCTCCAGCAAGGCGCTGGCGATGGTGGAGAGCGGCACGAAGGCGTAGGCCCCGGCGGCATCCTGGCGGGACAGGTATTCCCAGCCGCCGATCAGCAGCAGGGGCAGCAACAGACCGCGAAACTTGGCCAGTAAAGTGGTCATGCAAGGGCTCCTAGCGGGTTTGCCAGCGCAGCACGCGCTGTTCCAGGCGGCGGAAGGAAAAGTCCAGGGCAAAGCCGATCACACCGGTGACCACTATCCCCACCATCACCACATCGATGCGCAGCATCTGCCGGGCCATCTCGATCATCTGCCCCAGGCCGCTGTCGGCGGCCAGCAGCTCGGTGGCCACCAGCACCACCCAGCAGCGGGTCAGGCCGATGCGCAGGCCGGTGATGATCGGTGGCGCCGCGGCGGGCAGGGCGATCTGGCGCACCAGGGTCGGCCAGCGCAGGCGGTAGACGTCGGCCACCTCGAAGTAACTGCGGGGAATGGCCTTGACCCCCTCGCTGGCGGCCAGGGCCACGGGGAAGAACGCAGTCTTGGCGACGATGACGATCTTGAAGGTTTCATCGATGCCCAACAGCAGCACGAACATCGGGATCAGGGCGATGCTGGGGATCTGCCGCAGGGTATGGAACAGCGGCGCGCAGTACGCCTCGACGGTCTTGGACAGGGCCATCAGCACCCCGAACACCAGGCCGCCAAGGGCCCCCAGGGCAAAGCCCAGGCCCAGGCGCGACAGGCTGTTGTGCAAATGCTCCAGCAACTCGCCGCTGGCCAGCAGGGTTTCGAAGGTGTGCAGCACCTGGGCCGGCGGTACCAGCAGGTTGCGCGGAAAGATCCCGGCCTGGGCCACCAGGGTCCAGAGCAGCAACAGGGCCAGGGGCGAGACCAGCCAGGTCAGGGAGGTGATCGTGCAGCGCAAGGAATGAGCCATGGCGGTTCTTATATCGGCGAAGTACCCGATGCCTATCGCAAGACCTGTGCCATCGCGCGCTCGTAGGAGCTGGCTTGCCAGCGAAGGCGTCGGCCGGGGCGATGCAAGGCTTACGGGCCTGTTCGCCGGCAAGCCGGCTCCTACGGGGCGGGCGGGCCTGCGGGATGTATCTGGCGGCTGTAGGAGCTGGCTTGCCAGCGAAGGCGTCGGCCGGGGCGATGCAGGGCTTGCGGCCTGTTCGCCGGCAAGCCGGCTCCTACGGGAGGAGCGGCGTGTGAGTGGGTTGTGGGCGCTGGAGTGCCAGCGAAACTGATGCCTGGGCAGCAGCCACTGCTGCCAGGGCAACACCCCGGCAGCAGTCAGGTCTCAGAAGTCGTAACTGACGCTGGTGTAGTAGAACGCGCCCTGGGCGCCCTCGGGGCTGGTGATGGAGTATTTCGGCACGCCATACAACTGCGCCCCGGATGCCTTGTCCGGGTGGGTATCGAACAGGTTGATGGCGCCCACCGACAGCTTCAGCGACTTGTCGAAGCTGTAGGAAATGTCCAGGTCAGTGACCCATTGCGCGCTGAAGGTCTGGTCCAGGGTCGGGTTGCTGGCGTTGAGGCTCTTCCATTGCCCGTACCTGCGTTGTGCCAGGGTCAGGCCCCAGCTGTCGTACAGCCAGTTGGCGCTCAGGGTCAGCTTGTTCTTCGGGGTGCCGTCCTCGATCAGGCCCTGGGTGGTGCGGCCGACAATCTGCGAGCCGGCGATGTTGCCCACGTCCCGCAGGGCGGTGATCCTGGTGTTGTTCTGGCTGTAGCCGCTGGACAGGTTCAGGCGCCCCCATTGCTGCAGGTCCAGCTGGTAGTTGCCGGTCAGCTCGACGCCATCGGTGCGGGTGTCGGCGACGTTGGTGTAGAACGCCGCGCTCTGGATGTTGGCGTAAGGGGTGCCGGCGAAGATCGGCGTGACCACCGAGGCCGGCAACTGGTCGGACAGGGTGATGCGGTTGTCGATGTTGATCCGGTACGCATCCAGGGTCACCGAGGCATTGGCCAGCGGCCGCCAGACCAGGCCCAGGGAGTAGTTGGTGGATTCTTCGGGTTTCAGCGCCTTGCCCCCCAGCAGCTTGGCTTCCGGGCTGTCGGCGCGCAGGGTGCGTTGCTGCACCTCGACGTAGTTGCCGCTGCCCGGCGGTTGCTCCACCACTTGCACGCTGAACGAGGACAACCCGCTCTGCACCAGGGACGGCGCCCGGTAGCCGGTGCTGGCGGTGGCCCGGGCGGCGAGCTGCGGGGTGAAGTCGTAGCGCAGCGACAGCTTGCCGTTGGTGGTGTCGCCGAAGTCCGAGTAGTGCTCGGTGCGCACCGCCACCCCGGCCTGGAATTTCTCGGTGACCTGGCCTTCGACGTCGATGTAGGCGCCCCAGACCTTGCGCTCCAGAGTGGCGGCGTCGACCTGGGTGATTCCTGAGTAGTAGCCGGGAATGCGCCGCCCGGTGACCGGGTCCACGGTATTGAACAGCGGCCCGTTCTGCCAGCCCGCCGCTTCGCCGGCGCTCAGTTCGTAGTTCTCCTGGCGCCAGGCCAGGCCCGCCGACAGGGTCAGGGGCTTGAACAGAAGGTCGGTGGGGAAGTCCCGAACCCAGTCCAGGGTCAGGTTGGTCTGGTCGGCCTCGCGCTTGCCGGTGTAGATCTTCGCCGGGCTGGCCTCGCCCCAGCTGGGGTTGATGGCGTTGCGGTCGGCGGATTTCAGGCTGTTGTCGCCATGGTTCAGCGCCAGGTCGAACTTGCCCAGGCGCTCGTCCTCGTAGCGTAGGCCACCGGTCAGGGCATAGTCCTCCAGCGAGTAACGGGTGATCGGCAGGCGGCCGTCGGGGTAGCGTTGCAGGGTGTCGCTGCCGTAGTTGTTGCGCAAGGTGGTGGGCGGGTCGAAAAAGCCTTCGGCGTCGGTGTTCTTGTGGGAGTAGGTGGCAAAACCGTAGGCGGTCAGCCCCTCGCCCAGGCCGAACTCGCTGTTGGCGGCGAAGTTGTACTGGTCCGAGACATTGCCCGAGCCCCAGCGCCAGGTGCGGTAGCGGTTGTTCTGTTCCCGGGGGGTGTTGGTGCTGGTGGAGCCGGGGTAGAAGATCCGGTTGTCGGGGTTGGTGTCACTGGCCGGGTCCTGGCTGCCGGCATCGAAGCTCAGGGTCAGGAAGCCATCGTTGGGCAGGCTCAAGCCCTTCCAGCCGCTGAGCTTGCGCTGCAGGCCGTCGCCCTTGTCGTAGCCGCCGAAACGGTAGCCGAGGTTGCCGCCGTCGTCCTTTTCCTTGAGCACGATATTGATCACCCCGGCGATGGCGTCGGAGCCGTACTGGGCGGCCGCGCCGTCGCGCAGGATCTCCACTCGCTCGATGGCGCTCAGGGGGATGAGGCTCAGGTCCACCGCGGCGGCGCCGCGGCCGTTGACCAGGCTCTGGCGGGTGACGTTGGCGCTGGTGTGGCGGCGCTTGCCATTGACCAGCACCAGCACCTGGTCCGACGCCAGGCCGCGCAGGGAAGCACCCTGGGCGATGGAGCCGGCGAAGGCGCCCTGGGGCGACTGCGGGTAGCTGAACGAAGGCGAGAGGGCGGTGAGGGCGCCGGACAGGTCGCTGGCCCCGGTCTGCTGCAACTGCTGGGCGGACAGCACGTCCACCGGTGCGGCGCTTTCCAGGGCCGTTACATCACTGCGCCGGGTGCCCAGCACCACCACCGTGTCCAGGTGATCGGCGCTGGCGCCGGGGGCATTGCTTGAGGTCTGGGCAGCGAACGCGGGCACGGCAAGGCTGCCGACGACCAGCGCCACGGCGCCGGCCAACGGATTGCGATGGAACATCTTTGATTCCTTCTGAAATGAATGACCCCAACCGCCCCTGTAGGCGCTGGCTTGCCAGCGAAGGCGTCGTCATGGACGGTGCAAGGCTTGCGGGCCTCTTCGCCGGCAAGCCGGCTCCTACAGGGTGGGTGCGGTGGTGGGCGATACCGGCGGCCCGGAAATCAGGGTTCGGGTGGCCTGCCGCGGGCGTCAGAAGCGGCTGGTGACGCTCAGGCCCACGGTGCGCGGGTCGCCGTAGGTGATGACGTATTGCCCCAGGGTGCCGTTGGGCCGGCCATGGACCTGGTAGCGGCGGTCGGTGAGGTTGTTGACGAAGCCGGTGACGCTGAGCTTTTCATCCGGGCTGAACCAGGTCAGGCGGGTGTTGGCCAGGGTGTAGTGGGGCTGGCTCAGGGTCTTGTCGGCGCTGCTTTGGCGGTCGGCGAGGAAGTATTCCTTGTCGCGGAAACTCACGTCGCCGCCGGCCACCAGCTTGCCGCCGATCTCCAGGGGAATGGTGTAGTCGGCCCCCAGGGACACCACGTTGCGCGGCGAGCGCACGAAACTGTTGCCGCTGTAGTCGCCGGTGACCGCGCCGGTGTTGGGGTTGGTGTTCTTGAAGTCGGTGTACTCGGTATCCAGGAACGAGATCGCCGCCCGCAGGTGCAGATAGTCGGTGGGCTGGCCTTCGAGCTCCAGTTCCGCGCCCTTGACCTTGCCCTTGGCGCCATTGGTCAAGGCCGTGGTGAGCACGCCGTTGTTGACCGTCAGCAGGTTCACCTGGATGTCCGAGTAGTCGTAGTAGAAGACGTTGGCGTTGGCGGTCAGGCGATGGTTGAACCATTCCGACTTGAGGCCGATCTCGTAGGCGTCGAGTTTCTCCGGGTCCACCGTGGTCAATTGCGCCAGGCTGGTGGACAGCCCGGTATTGAAGCCCCCGGAACGGAAACCGTGGGCGTAGCGCAAGAACACCCGGACGTTGTCGTTGATCCGGTATTCCGGGGTCAGATCGTAGGTCCAGGCTTCCCAGGTCTTGCTCTCGTCGCGGCTGCCGTTGCTGCCGGCGGCGCCCAGGGGGATCAGCGGGCCGTTGGCCGTGGCCCGGGTGAGCTGGGTCAGGTCCAGGTCGATGTCTTTCTTTTCCTGGGTCCAGCGCAGGCCGCCGGTCACGGTGAAGTTGTCGGTGAAGTCATAGGTCAGGTTGCCGAACAGCGCGTAGCTGTCGGTGGTGTGCTGGTAGTTGAGGTCGCGAAAGTCGGTGGCGCCGCCGGTCTGGTTGGAGCCGGTGCCGTTGGGCGTGGGGCCCGGGGTGATGAGGCGCTTGGCCGAGCTGTCCAGGTCCTCATGGAAGTAGTGCACCCCCGCCAGCCAGCGCAGGGTTTCCTGCTGCGGCGAGGCCAGGCGCAGTTCCTGGGAGTACTGGTTGTAGCGGTTGTCGCTGATGGCCGCGCCGTTGACCTCGTAGGGGGTGTAGTCGGCGTCGCTGGTGGACTGCCCGCGAATGTAGTCGTAGGCGCTGATGGAGGTCAGGGTGTAGTCCCCCAGGTGCCAGTTCAGGGTCAGGGACGTACCGTCGTGATCGAGCTTGGCATCCTCGTTGACGTTGAGGGCGATGTTGCGTCCGTCGGGCCGCTGGTAGCCGACGTTGTAGTAACGGCCCACCGGCAGCGAGCCGTTGCTGCCGTCGCCCTTGTATTCCCGGGCGTGGATCTTCAGCAGGGCGTCCAGGTCCGGGTTGAGCTTGGCCAGGAACTGCAGGCGCACGGCCTTCTTGTCGACGTCGCCGTAGGTATGGTCGTCGGTGAGGTTCTTCTGGAAGCCGTCGCGTTCTTCCGAATACAGCGACAGCCGCGCCGCCAGCCGGTCATCCACCAGGGCGCCGCCGATGGCGCCATTGAGGATGCGTTCGCTCTTGCTGCCGATGCCCAGGGTGCCGTAGCCGTCGGTGTCGAAGGTCGGCTTCTTGGATATCACGTTGACCGCACCGGCGGTGGTGTTCTTGCCGTACAGGGTGCCCTGGGGGCCGCGCAGAATCTCGATGCGTTCCAGGTCGAACAGCGGCCCGCCGCCTGCGATCGGCGCGTTGAGGTAGACGTCATCGGCGTAGATGCCCACCGGGAACACCGTGGCCGCCCCGGTATCACCGGTGCCCAGGCCGCGGATGTACCAGCGCGGGCGGCCGTCGCCGTCGGGGTTCTTGGCCGAGGCATTGGGGATGAAGGTGGTGATGTCGCCCATGTTGCGCACCCCGTCGGTCACCAGGCTGGTGCCCTGTACGGCGGACACCGCCACCGGAACCTCTTGCAGGGTTTCCTCCCGGTGCTGAGCGGTGACGGTGACGGTCTTCAGGGCGGGTTCGCTGCTGTTCCCGGTGGTGTCGGTGCCTGTGGTTTCAGCGGCCAGCAGGCCTTGGCTGAATGTGCCCCCGGTGAGCGCCAGCGCCAGCCATAGACTCTTGGTGATCGGATTAAGCTTATGCATGTTGAACTCCCCCATTTAAAGTTTCGCTAAGAGGGCTAGAGCAGAGAACGTGCCAAGAGGCTTAGTGGGTTTTATGGGTAAGCGTTAGTTTGATCAAGTCATTGAAAAACAAGGCTTAATTTAAATTCGTTTGAGTGTTTTAGAGAGGGGTTTGGCAGGCGTGAAAAGTTGCGGGCCAGAGGTTTAAAACATCCTGCGCAGGATTCAGCAGAAGTTGCTTGGCTGGTGCTGCTGGAGCAGCACCGATTGCCCGCTTGACTGTTGCTGCACCAACACCGGCCCAGCCCCGTCAACCCCAACTCGTAGGGGGGATGCGGTGCACCTGCTTGTGTAGGAGCCGGCTTGCCGGCGAAGAGGCCCGTGAGACATGCACCGCCTGGGCTGACGCCTTCGCTGGCAAGCCAGCTCCTACGCAGGGATGCGGTGTACCTGCTTATGTAGGAGCCGGCTTGCCGGCGAAGAGGCCCGTGAGGCATGCATCGCCTGGGCTGGCGCCTTCGCTGGCAAGCCAGCTCCTACGGGTTCCACCGTCAGTTCGTGGGGTTATACCGCCACGCGGGAGGTGGAGCCGATGACCGTCTCCAGCACACTGAAGTCGATCCACTCGCGCACGTCGAAACGCCGTGGAATGAACTGCCAGCGATGCAGGAAATCGGTGAAGTCCTGCAAGGCCTCGATGGATCGCGCATCCAGGGTGGTGCGCAGGCGTCGGTGGGCATCCTCGCCATAGGCGGCCGCCACCCAGTACTCGCTGGTGTTCAGTTCCCGGGCCAGGAAGCGCCGGGTTTCCTCGGGGTTGGCCCAGGCCCATTGTTCGGTGCGCAATACGGTGTCGACGATCTTCACGCTGGCGTCGAAGTGCTCGCGCAGCAGGTGGGTGTCCACGGTCAGGGTACGCGGGGTGCCGTTGTTGGAGCGGATCAGCGGGTCGGGGTGGGAACCGGTGTCCACCACCACCTGCAGGCCGAACTCGTTGGCCAGGTGCACGGCGTGGGCGCCCTTGAGGAAGATCGCGTCGATATCGCCCCGCAGCAGGCCGATCAGTTCGTTGTTGCGCCGGCTGAAGCGGGTCACCCCAAGGCTCACTTCGGAACCGTACAGGTGCTGCTTCTGCTCGTCGCTGTAGGTGCCGCCGTAGGGGTAGTCCACCAGTTCCACGTCGGCCACTTCCAGGCCTTCGAGCCTGAGGGCGTTTTCCAGGCCGCGCAGGGCCTGGGCCCGGGTGAAGTCGATCTGCACGTTGGCCCACTTGGGCAGGCCGAAGCGCCGGTTCTTCAGGTCGCGGATGCTCTTCACGCCGCTTTCCGCGGTGGTCAGGATCAACTGCACCTCGTCGCTCCAGGACAAGCCCAGGACCCGGGTCTGCACGCCGCTGGAGTAGGCCCAGATGGCCGGGATGTTGCCGCCGTGGCGCACCGAGTTCTGCAGGTGGTGGTCGTAGTGGGCCTCGCGCACTTCGCGTTCGCTGGATTCGCGCAGGGACTGGATATTGGTGCCGAACGGCAGGAAGGCCTCTGCCAGGCGTCCGGACTGTACCGCGATGCCGAGCCCGGTGGGCACCGGGCTGTGGGTGTACCAGAGGGTATCGAGTGATTTGCTCATAAGGGTCTTCAGTTCGAATCCATGAAACCTGGCGCGGTCAGCCGGCCAGAGCGGTAGGGGTAGCCAGCAGCGCATCCAGCGGCCGGCGGTCGATCCATTGGCGCACATCCACCTGCTGCGGGATGAAGCGCCAGCGCCGCAGGAAGGCGCTGAAATCCTGCAGCGCGTCGATGGCCTGTTCTTCCAGGCCGGTGCGCAGGCGCAGGTGGGCATCCTCGCCATAGGCGGCGCTGGTCCAGTACTCGCTGCTGTTGGTTTCCCGGGCCAGGTAGCGGCGGGTGTCTTCCGGGTGGTGGCGGGCCCAGTCTTCGGCCCGCAGCACCGCGCCGAGAATCCCGGTGGCGACATCCAAGTGCTGCTCCAGCAGATGACTGTCCACCGTCAGGGTGCGCGGGGTGCCGTTGTTGCAGCGGATCAGCGGGTCGGGGTGGGCGCCGGTGTCGATCAGGGTGCGCAGGCCGAACTCATGGGCATGGCGGGCGGCACTGGCGCCCTTGAGGAAGATCGCGTCGACTTCGCCTCGCAGCAGGCCCTGCAGTTCCAGGTTGCGTCCGCTGCTGGGCTGGGCGCTGACCGGGGTGTCGGCCAGGGTCTGCACCTGGGGGTCGCTGAAGGTGCCGCCGTAGCGGTAGTTCACCAGTTGCAGGTCGCCCACTTGCAGGCCGTCCAGGCCCAGGGCGTTTTCCAGGCCGCGCAGGGCCTGGACGCGGGTGAAGTCGATCTGTGCGCCGGCCCAGTCCGGCAGGCCGAAGCGTCGGCCCTTGAGGTCCTTGATGCGGTGGATGCCGCTGTCGGCAGGGGTCAGGATCAGTTGCACCTCATCGGCCCAGGACAGGCCGATCAGCCGGGTTTCCCGGCCCTGGGCCCGGGCCCAGAGGGCCGGGATGCTGCCGCCGTGGCGCACCGAGTTGCGCAGGCTGTGATCGAAGTGCGACTCGCGCACGGCCTGGTCGCTGGACTCGCGCAGCGACCGCACCTGGGTGCCGAGGGCGCCGAGGCTGTCTTGCAGCCAGCCTTTCTGCACGGCAATGCCCAAGCCCGTGGGGACCGGGCAGCGGGTGTACCAGAGGGTATCCAGAGGATGGGACATAAACGGGCTCCTTATAGGCTCAGGCGCGAGCCTGTAGCGGCGTCGCCTGGGCGACGGGGCGTTGCTGCACCAGGGGCAGGACTTCCTGGCCGATGCGCAGGGCTTCTTCCAGGTGCGGGTTGCCCGCCAGGATGAAGGTGGAGAAACCGGCATCGCGGTACTCCGCCAGGCGCTCGGCAACGTTCTGGTGGCTGCCCACCAGGCCCACGGTGGGCCCCGGCTTGGCCTTGGCGAAGCCGGCCCAGAGGTTGGGGCCCAGGATCAGGTCGTCGAAGCGGTCGACGTTCTGGTGGTAGGCGGTCTGCCGCGCAGCGCCCACCGAATCCGAGCCGCTGGTGAAGTTCTTGGCGATCAGGCTGCCCTTGCCTTCGAGCTTGTCGAACTGGCGGCGCAGGTCGGCCCAGGCCTGCTCTTCGGTTTCCCGGGCGAACAGATCGACCCGCAGGCCGAAGCGCACCGTGCGCCCCTGTTTGTCCGCCAGCTCGCGAACTCGCTCGATGTGGGGCTTGAGCTGGTCGATGGGCTCGGCCCAGTTGAGGTAGACGTCGGCGTGCCGCGCCGCCACGTCCAGGGCCGCATCGGAGAAACCGGAAAAATACACCCCCGGCTTGCGCTCCTGCTGCAGGCCCGGGGGCAGGGCGCCGTTCTCCAGTTGGTAGATATCGCCGTCATAGGAGAAGCGTTCGTTCTGCCACAGGCCCTGGATGATGTCGAGGAACTCGCCGGTACGCTGGTAGCGCCGGTCGTGGTCCAGGTAATCGCCATTGGCTCGCTGGCTGACCGGGTTGCCGCCGGTGATGATGTTCCAGTCCAGGCGGCCGTGGCTGAGGTTCTGCAGGATCGCCGCCTGTTGGGCGGCGTAGGCCGGCAAGGTCCAGGTGGCCTGGAAGGCGATCAGAAAGCGGATGCGCCGGGTTTCCCGGGCCAGGGCCGCGGCCACCACCCAGGGCTCGGGGCCGGTAGGCAGCAGGGCGCCTTCGAAGCCCGCCAGCTCGGCGGCCTTGGCCACCTGGGCGATGTAGTCGATGTAGGTGAAACCGTCGGGCTCGCCGTTGGCCAGGCGCCCGGGGGCGATATGCCCGGCACGGGGGTGGGGGTTGCCGCGATTGTGCTTGTCGGTGCTCAACTGCGGGCCGTCGGTGCCCAGCGGCAGGCGCCAGAAAAATTCAGTGCTCATGGGTGCTCCTGATTCAGTAACCCGTTGCGCCGCGCGGGTGCGAAGACGCCTGTCAGGGGGGTAATTGCAACGGCCATGCCATGGCCGTCGCAGCCCCGCATGGCGGGGGTTCGGGGGCTTCAGCCGGCCTGGCACAGGGCCCTGGTGCTGCTGTAGCAGCACCCCGGCAGCAACCGCTGCTGAGCGCGCAACAACCCAGCGCCTCCTTGCCGGCGAACAGGCCCTTGAGCCTTGTGCTGTCCTTGCGGGCGCCTTCGCTGGCGAGCCAGCGCCTACAGCTGGCGCGATACCGGCGGTGCTGTTGCAGGAGCCGGCTTGCCCGCGAAAGGGGCCGCGGGGTTTGCGCCGCCGGGTTGGTCGGCGCTACGCAGATAGGCCTGGTACAACGCCGCATAGGCGCCGTTCTGCCGGATCAACTGCTGATGCGGTCCCTGTTCCACCAGTTGGCCGTGGCGGATCACCGCGATCCGGTCGGCGTCGCGGATGGTCGCCAGGCGGTGGGCGATGATGATCGCCGTGCGCCCCTGGCACAGCCGGCGCAGGGCGCGCTGGATGCGCCGCTCGGTGTGGATGTCCACCGCCGAGGTGGCTTCGTCCAGTACCAGCACCGCCGGGTTGGCCAGGTAGGCCCGTACCAGGCACACCAGTTGCCGCTGGCCATGGCTCAGGTGCCCCCCCAGGGGGCCGACCTCGCTGTGGTACTGGTGGGGCAGGCGTTCCAGCACCTCGTCGGCCCCCAGCTCTCGGGCCGCGGCAATCAGCGTTGCATCATCGGCGCCGGGGGCTGCCAGGCGCAGGTTGTCGAGGATAGTGCCGCTGAACAGCACATTGTCCTGCAGCACCACGCCCACGGCCCGGCGCAGTTCGTGCTGGGCCAGGTGCCGGATGTCCACGCCGTCGAGCGTCACGGCGCCGCCCTGAACGTCGTAGAAACGGGTCAGCAACTGCACCAGAGTACTTTTGCCATGGCCCGAGGGGCCGACAATCGCCAGCACTTCGCCGGCCTTGATCTGCAGGTCCAGGTTCTGGATCACCGCGTTTTTGCTCCTGGGGTCGTAGGCGAACCGCACCTGTTCGAAGCCGACCTCGCCCCGGGCCCGCTGCATGCGCTGGGGCTGGGCCGGGTCGAGGACCTGGGGCCGGGTGTCCAGCAGCAGAAAGATCCGCTGCGCCGAGGCCGAGCCGGTGGCGTAGCGTTCGAACAGGTCAGAGAGCTCCTGCAACGGGCCCAGAAACAGAAACACGTAGAACAGGCTTTCCGCCATCTGGCCAACGCTGATCTGGTTGTCGGCCAGCCCATAGCTGCCCACCAGCAGCAGCGCGGCCATGCCGGCGGTGCTGAGCAGCGCGGTGAATGGGGCGAACCAGCTGGAGCGCAGGCTGCCGCGGATCAGCGCCTGGTTGAAGTCATCCAGCAGGCCGCGATAGCGCTGCAGGTTGGGTTCCTGCTGCCCGCATTGCTGGAGCATGCGCGCGCCGCTGACGCTTTCCACCAGGTGCGCGGTGAAGCGGCTGCGGTTCTCCGCGACCCTGGCCCAGTTGCGCTGGGAGATGCGCTTGAAGCCCCAGGTCGCCAGCGCCAGCAGCGGCACCGTGGCCGCCAGGCTGAGGAAGAAGCGCGGGTCGATGCGCCACAGCATCAGCGCCGCCAGGCCGCAGCGCAGCAGGGCCCCCAGCAGCTCCGGCGGGCCCTGGATCAGCAGCGGCTCCAGGCTGTCGACGTCGCGGTCGGCGCGGGAAATGATGCGCCCGGCGCGGGTCTGGTCGAAGTAGCTGACGCTCAGGGCCTGGATATGGGCAAAGACCTTGACCCGCAGGTCGTTGAGCACCCGGATCGCCGCGCTGCCAGCGACGAACTGCGACAGCCCGGCCAGGACGAAGCGCCCCAGCCAGCTGGCCGCCAGCCCTAGGCCCAGCCACAGCACCAGGGACTCGTCCAGCAGCCAGTGACCCTGGTCAGGGACCAGCCCGCGGTCCAGCAGTTCGCGCACGAACCAGGGCCGCAGGAACACCGTGAACACCAGCAGCAACTCGATGCCGATCACCGTCAGGATCGGGCCGCGGATCGGCCGCAGCAGGGGCAGCAGGCGCGACAGCATGCTGCGGTCCAGGGCCTGGCGGGCAAGCATTTCCTCGATTTCGATATCGCTCAGGGCCTTACCGGCGATTGGATTAGCCATGGTCGACTCCCAGCAGGTCGCGGTAGTGGGCGTTGGTCTTGAGCAGCTCGGCGTGGCGGCCGCTAGCGCGGATTCGCCCGTCCTGCAGCAGCAACACCCGGTCCGCCAGGAGAATGGTCGAGAGCTTGCTGGAGATCACCAGCAAGGTGGTGGCCCGGCCCTGGTCTCGGCGCAACTGGCGGATGTTGTCCAGCACCTGGCGTTCGCTGATGGCGTCCAGGGCGCTGGTGGCGTCGTCGAGGCAGAGAATGTCCGGCTCCCCCAGCAGCGCCCGGGCCAGGCTCAGGCGCTGGCGCTGGCCACCGGAGAGGGTGACCCCGCGATCGCCGAGGCGGCTGTCCAGCCCTTGGGGCAAGCGTTCCAGTACATCCTCGGCGGCTGCCAGGGCCAGGCCCTGGCGCAGCTGCCGGTGGCTGGCGTCGGGGGCCGTGAGGCGCAGGTTGGCCGCCAGGGTGTCGGAAAACAGGAAGCTTTCCTGGGGCACCACATGCACCCGGCGGCGTAGCTGTTGCAGGTCCAGGTCGCGCACGTCCTGCCAGCCGCTGAGTTCCGAGCCCAGCAGCACCCGGCCGGCACCGGCCTCGGTGAGGCGCGGCAGGAGGCTGGCCAACAGGCTTTTGCCGGTGCCGGTGGCGCCCACCAGGGCCACCACCTCGCCGGGCTCAAGGCTCAGGGAGCAGTCATCGAGAATCTTCCGGCCACCGCCGGGGGCGCTGACGCTGACCCCCTCCAGGCGCAACCCCAGGGGCGCCTGGGGCAGCCGGGCGTTGCCACTGCGGATGTGCAGCGGCTCGTCCAGCAACTGCCAGATGCGCTCGGCACTGGAGCGGGCATCGGCAAAGGTCTGCATCACCCGGCCGATGCCTTCGATGCGAAACACCAGGGTGGTGACGATCAGCAGGGCGCTGACCAGCTCGCCGATCCCCAGCTGCCCGGCCGCCACCTGATGAGCGCCGTAGACCAGGATCCACACGTGGCTGAGGGCGACCACGGCCTGGGGCAGGGGGATACGCGAACTGGAATAGGCCAGGGCCCGGCGCGCGTGCTCGGCGAACAGCCCGACCTGGGTGGCAAAACCCTGGATGCGGCTGTGCTCCAGGGCGAAGGACTTGATCACCCGCACCCCGGCGATGCCCTCGCTGAGGTCCTGGTTGACCCGGTCGTAGGCAGCGCCCACTGCGCGGTCGAGGCTCACCAGGTGCTCGGTCTGGCGCACGAAGATCCACAGTCCGCAGGCGGTGAGCAGCAGCGGCACCACTGCCAGCCAGGGGCTGTACCAGGCCAGCAGGCCCACCGTGGCCAGCACCACCAGGGGCGTTTCCACCACCTGGCGCCAGAAGCTGATCAGGGCATCGCGGACCTTGTCTGCATCGCGGGTGGTGCGGGTGATCATTTCACCCATGCCGTGCTGCCAGTGGTAGCCCAGGTGCAGGCCCTGGACCTGCTGCAGGATGCGCTCGCGCAGGCGGGTCAGCAGTTCCTGGCTGAGCACCAGGGACAACACCGTGGCGGCGTATTGCAACAGGCCGCGGCCCAGGGCCACCGCCAGCAGCAGCCACAGCCAGTACCAGCCCAGGCTGGCATCCAGGCTGCCGTCGGCCAGGTGCTTTACCGCCTGTCCGCTGCTGACATCGTTGACCGCATGGCCGATCAGCCACTGCTGCCAGACCAGCCCGAGGTTGACGGCGACATAGAGCAGCGCCACCAGGGTGAAGCGCCAGGGCACTTCCCGGTAGATCGCCAGCGCGCGCAAAAGAGGGTGTTTTTCGATCATGCAGGGCTCGTTCAAAAAAGTCGGACACTCCCCGTAGGAGCCGGCTTGCCGGTGAAGAGGCCCCGAGCCTTGTGCCGGCTTTGAGGACGCCTTCGCTGGCAAGCCAGCTCCTACGCGGGAGGCGGCGGTGGTTGGGTTATGGGGTCGGGCGGGTCGCGCCCTGTTGCTCCTTGGCGTTGAGGATCGCGGTGTATTCGCCCGGGTCGACGCCGTTGAGGTAGTAGTTGCCCACGTGGTGCAGGCGCCAGCGGATCGGGTCGTGGGTGGTGTGCACCCGGGCATTGCGCCAGAAGCGGTCGAGGTTCCATTTGCTCAGGGAGGAACTGGCCCCCAACAGCGAGAAGATGTCGCTGGAGATCTTCAGTGAGGCGCTGTCGGAGTGGGCCCGGGCGGTGGCCACGGACAGGATCAACTGGTCCTGCAGTTCCTTGTTGTCCGGGTCCTGCTCGTGTTCGTCGAACACCCGCGCGGCATCGCGCAGCAAGGATTCGGCAGCACGCAGGGCCACGGCGTATTCACCGATCTGCTTGATGATGTGCGGCTCTTCGCTGGCGTGGTCGACGCCGCTTTCCACCCAGGGCCGGGCGTGCTGCTTGAGGTAGTCCACCGCGGCCCCCAGGGCTCCGGCGGCGATCCCGGTGTCGATGGCCGCATGGAGGATCTGCGGGAAGGTCAGGCCGGTGCGTTTCATCGGGCCCTTGCGCGGCGAGACAAAGTCTTCGTCCAGTTCGATATTGTCGAACAGCACCGTGCCGCTGACCGAATTCTGCTGGCCGAAGGCATGCCAGTCGTCCACCAGGGTCAGGCCCGGGGCGTTGCGGTTGAGCAGCACCCCGGCGCCGCCTTCTTCGCTGGCGGCGGTCAGGGAAATCCATTCGGCCAGGTAGGAACCGGTGGAGTAGAACTTGCTGCCGTTAAGGATCAGCTTGCCGTCGGCGCGGCGCTCGATACGGGTCTTGAGGGCGAACTTGTTCTTGCCGCCGACCTCCGCCAGGGCATTGCCCAGGCGCTTGCCGGCCAGCACGTCGCTGACCACGCGGTCGCGCACGGCATCCGGGTAACCGTTGAAGATGCCCCGCAGCATCACGTTGTGGATCTGCAGCAACTGGCCCACACCGCCATCGGCCACCGAGATCAGGCGCACCGTTTCGACGATGGTGGCCACCGAGGCCCCCAGGCCACCGAAGGCCTTGGGCACACCGATGGCGGTCAGGCCGCTGTCGGACAGCAACTGCGCCTGGCGCCGCGGCAACTGGCCGTTGGCCTGGCTGTCGGCGGCGATGGCGGCGATTTCCGTGGCGATTTCCCGGGCCACGGCGATGGCTTCGGCCTCGCTGCCCAGGACACGGACCGGAGTGACAGGAAGGGCTTGAACGCTACTCATGCTGGTACCTCTATCTGAAGAAATCTGCCCCCAGGGGCGTGTGTATCGACCTGATCCGTAGGAGCCGGCTTGCCGGCGAAAGGGCCCTTGAGCCTGGCGCCGGTCTTGGCAATGCCTTCGCTGGCAAGCCAGCTTCTACAGGGGCGTGTGTATCGGCCTGATCCGTAGGAGCCGGCTTGCCGGCGAAGGGGCCCTTGAGCCTGGCGCCGGTCTTGGCGACGCCTTCGCCGGCAAGCCAGCTCCTACGAAAAAGGGCTGGGTTTGAGGAGGCTTGAGCAAGTTCTGCGCCAGGGCCTTTTCAGCGTGCTGAAAATCCGTTGCAGGCCCTGTGTAGCAAGGCTTGCAGACGGGGGGGCAGCTGGCGCTAAAACGTCTGTTGCTGCTCCAGCAGCAATGCCCGTCGGCCCGTTGCTCCAACAGCAGCAGTCGCCGCGCAATGCTGCTGGTCGGGCAGCAATTGGCATCGCGCGGCTTTCGCCGACAGCGGCCCAGGCCCCGTAATTCGGGGCTTTGCCCGGTTGGCACGGGCGCTGCAATGGCTCCGGCAACTGCCATTGCACAGGAACCGGTCCATGACGCTTGCTGCCTCTTTACCCTTATCCGCTGCCCAGCCTCGGCTGGAGCAGATCTGGTTCACCCGCTGCCCGGTGCCCACCGCTTCCGGGATCGCCTACAAGCTGGGCTGGCTCAGCGAGGAGTTTGCCGCCGACGGCCTGCCGGTCGCGACCCTGCAGGAAGCCCGGCAACTGGGCCATCACCATTACGATCACCAGTTGCCCGGGCTGTTTCGCGAGGGCGGCAACGTGCCGGCCCTGGCTGCCCGCGCCGCCGGTTCCCCCAGCCGGCTGATCGGCCTGACCTGGATCGAGGAATGGCAAACCTTGCTGGTGCGCCCGGATTCCGGCATCAGCCGCCCCGAGCACCTCAAGGGCAAGCGCCTGGCGCTGCCGGCCTGGGGCGAGAACCGCCCGGGCAGCATCGCCCGGGCCATGAGCCTGCACGGCTACAAAGGCGCCCTGAGCCTGGCGGGCCTGGGTTTCGACGACGTGCAACTAGTGGAAGTGGCGCTACAGGACCAGGAGCGCGCCGCTTCGCCCCAGGAAGGGCTGCAGCGCCTGTGGTCCGGCCTGGACTACCTGGTGCGCGGTGAGGTGGATGCGGTCTACGTCAAGGGAGCTGCCGCCGCCGATGCCGCGCGGCGCCTGGGGCTGGTGGTGGGCATCGACCTGGACCTGGTCGCCGAGCCGCGCTACCGCATCAACAACGGCACGCCACGGCCGATCACCGTGCACCAGAGCCTCTTGGACAATCACTTCGACCTGGTGGTGCGCTTTCTCGCCCAGACCCTGCGCGCCGCCGACTGGGCGGCCCACAACCGGCCGGCCCTGAACGCCATCCTGGAAGAGGAAACCCGGGCCGGCAGTGCCGGTGTGAATGAGGCCTACCGCGGCGACTTCCACACCACCCTGGCTCCCGACCTGTCGCCACAGCGCCTGGAGTTCCTCGATATCCAGAAAAACTTCCTCTATCGCCATGGCTTCCTCGAACGGGATTTCGCCATTGCCGACTGGGTCGACCGACGTCCCTTGCACGCCGCCCATGAACTGCTGGCCCAGCGCCGCGCCTGAACCCGGAGAATTGCCATGACCGTATTGATCAACGAACAACCCATTACCCAGGAACTGCAGGCCTTCATCGATCAGGTGCTGCTGGAGGCCGAACAGGCGTTCACCGTGTTCCGCGAAACCCAGACCATCACCGCCAACGGCACCGTGGGCTTCATCGAGCGGGTACCGGGCCAGGAACTGCTGGTCTCGGTGAACTACGGCGGCCCGTGGAACTACCGCAAACCGTTGCAGGCCACAGTCACCGACTTTGCCGGCAAGGTGATCCTGGGCCAGGGCAAGGGCGGCCTCGGTCGCTACACCAAGCTGTTCCAGCAACACTCCGACATCACCACCGTGTCCCACGTGCATTCGCCGTACCTGGGAGCCTGGGCCCAGACCCACCGCACGCTGCCGTTCCACTATGTACCGGTGCAGCGCTACCAGCTGGCCCGGGAGCTGCCGGTGTACATCGACCGGCGCCAGCCCGAGGTGGACTTCATCCTCGACAGCATTGCCCAGAACCCCTTCAACCTGGCGATTCTCGAAGCCAACGGCGGCTCCACGGTATGGGGCAAGCAGGGCCTGCGGGCCACGGCGGAATTCATCCTGTTGCTGGAAGAGGGCGCGCAACTGCAACTGCTGGCCGACGCCCTGGGTGGCTCCCGCCCTTATGGCCCAGGCGTACTGACCCAGCAATGGAAGATGAGCGGCCTGTACGAGCGCGCCACGGAACTGGGGCTGGTGCCCGCCATCGACCGTCGATGACCCCGCGCAATGACGTGGCCCGCCCCCCTGCAGGGGCTGCGGGGTATGCCTGCCTGCTGTAGGAGCTGGCTTGCCAGCGAAGGCGCCCGTAAGAGCGATGCAGGGCTTGAGGGCCTTTTCGCCAGCAAGCCTGCTCCTACGGGCGGCGAAGGCGCACTGAGGCTGTACAGGCTTCAATCATTCAAGGAACAGCTACATGGCAGTCAAGATTCTCTGGTACCTCACCACCCCCGACGGCCCCTATCCCTGGGAGCCGGAAGGGCGCTGGAACACCGATTTCCAGCACCTCAAGCAACTGGCGGTGGCCAGCGATCGCCTGGGCTACTACGGTTCGCTGCTGGGTTCGAGCCCCAATGAAAGCCTGGCGGTCTCGGCGGCGCTGATCGATGCCACCCAGCGCTTGCGCTTTTTGGTGGCGCAGCACCCGGGGGAGTTGTCGCCGGCGGTACTGGCCAAATGGGCGCTGACCTTCGATCAGTTCTCCAACGGCCGCCTGCTGTTCAACGTGGTCAACGGCAGTGACGCCGGGCTGGCCACCCTAGGGGTGCACTATCCCCACGATGAGCGCTATGACTTCAGCCTGGAGTACTGGCGGGCGTTCCAGGGCTTCTATGCCGGGGACACCGACGGCTACGACGGCCGCTACGTCAAGCTGGCGCCGCGCTCGCCGGCCGCGGCCGGCCATCCCCTGGGCGGCTGGCACGCGCCGAAGCAACGCCCCGGCATCCCGTTGTGGGGCGCCGGCACCTCCGGCCCGGGAGTGGCCCATTCAGTGCAGTTGCTGGATGTGTACCTGAGCTTTGCCGACACGCCGCCGAAACTCGGCGAGAAATTCCGCAAGGTGGCCGCCGAGGCGGCGAAGATCGGCCGTGAGCTGAGCTTCGGTACGCGCCTGCAGATCATCGTCCGGGAAACCGAGGAGGAGGCCTGGGCCCACGCCGAGAAACTGCTGCAGCGCACCTCGCTGCAGACCGCCCGGGCTTCCATCGAACGCCAGTTGCCGCCGGGGGAAACCCTGGACAGCTTCCACAGCGACGACCCGCAGATCCAGCGCAATGTCGAGGCGATCCGCGCCGGCCGCCTGCCCAAGGCCCGGGACCTGGAGATCTACCCCAATGTCTGGCTCGGCCCGAGCCTGTTCGGCTTCAACATTCTCGGGCCCGCCGCCGGCACCTACCTGGTGGGCAGCGCGCGGCAAGTGGCCGAGCGTATTCGCGAATACGAAGAGCAGGGCACCTCGACCTTCATTCTTTCGGGCTTTCCGCTGATCGACGAGGCCCACCGGGTGGCGGACCTGCTGTTCCCGCTGCTGGAGCTGGATCACGGTTTCGAGGTGCCGCGCCTGGGCGCCACGCTGGCGGCCCGGCAACCGGCCAAGGCCACCGAGCAGGCCTGAGGAGCGAGCCATGAGCGAGGCATTTTCCCGCCGGGTATTCCTCGGCCATTCCCTGGCCGCCGGTGGCGGCCTGTTGCTGGGCAGCAGCCTGCTCAGCGGCTGTGACAACGGTGTGCCGCCCGGTGCCGCGCCGTTGCTGCCCGGCACCCCGGTGCGCGGCGGGCGCCTGCGGGTGGGGATCATCGATGGCGACCAGTCCGGCAATCTCGACGCCCACAAACCGGTGGGCGGCGGGATCATTCGCGGCTGGGCGCTGTACAGCAAGTTCTGGGAATGGAACCCGGACGTCAGCACCCGGCTGGCCCTGGCGGAGTTCGCCGAGCCCAATGCCGACGCCAGCGTCTGGACCATCCGCATCAAGCCGGGGCTGGAGTTCCACCACGGCAAGAGCATCGGCGCCGACGACATGCTGTTTTCCATCTTGCGCCTGACCGACCCGCAACTGGCTTCGCCCTTTGCCGGGCTGGTGGGGGCCATCGATCGCCAGGCCCTGCGCAAGCTCGATCAGCGCACCATCGAAATCCGCTTCAAACAGGGCCAGAGCTTCTTTCCCCTGGACGAAACCCTGATCAGCTTCGGTGCCATAGTGCCCACCGACTACCACCCGCAGACCAACCCGGTGGGCGCCGGCCCCTACCGGCTCAAGCGCTTCATTCCAGGCCAGCGCTCGCTGTACAGCCGTTTCGAGAACTACTACAAGCCCGGCCAGCCCTACGCCGACGAACTGGAGATCATCGAGTTCAAGGACCAGGTGTCGCGGGCGGCGGCGCTGCGGGCCGGGCAGATCGACGTGGCCAGCGGCGTACAGGCCGAGCACAGCGCGCTGCTCAAGGCCGATCCGCGGCTGTGCTTCTACGCCTCGCCGAGTACTTCTTTCACCGGCTTCAACCTCAATCTGGCCAAGGCGCCGTTCCAGGATGTGCGGGTGCGCCAGGCATTCCGCCTGCTGGCCGACCGCCAGGAGCTGGTGGACCGTGGGCTCAATGGTTTCGGCCGAGTCGCCAATGACCTGTATTCGCCCCACGACCCCACCTACAACCACGGCATTGCCCAGCGGCCCCATGACCTGGAACAGGCCCGTGCGCTGTTGCGTCAGGCCGGGCACAGCGACCTGCGGGTGGAGCTAACCACCACCCCGGGCCCGGGGGTGAACGCGGCGCTGGTGTTCGCCCAGCAGGCGAAGAGGGCCGGGGTCGAGGTCAAGGTGACCCAGGTTGACGCTTCGGTGTTCAACGGCCCCCAGCGCGAACAGTGGCTGCTGTCGCCCGGGGCCACGCCGGCCCGGGGCTTTCTTGCCTCGGCGCTGCACAACGACGCCCCCCAGGCCATCTACAACCGCAGCAACTTTCACGACCCGCGATTCACCCAGCTGTACCAGCAGGCCCTGGCCCAGCCCGATCTGGAACTGCGCCGGCAATGGGTGCACGAAGCCCAGGCCATCCAGCACCAGCGCGGCGGGCTGCTGATCTGGGGCTTCAACGATGTGCTGGACGCGGCCTCGGTGCGGGTTGGCGGGCTGGTGCCGGAACAGACGACCTTCGCCTCCTGGCGCTTTGACGAAATGTGGTTGAACCATGCCTGACACCTGCCGCAACACGCCCCGTACCCCGGCCTGGCTGTCCTGGTTCGTCGGCCGCCTGGGCTACGGCCTGCTCACGGCCTGGGTCATCAGCCTGGTGGTGTTCATCGCCACCCAGGCGCTGCCCTCGGACCCGGCGCGGGTGATCCTTGGCCCCGACGCGCCCCTGGAAAGCATCCTCACCCTGCAACGGCAACTGGGGCTGGACCGGCCACTGCTGGAGCAGTACCTGCACTGGCTGGGCCAGACCCTGGAAGGCGATCTGGGGCAGTCCCTGGATTCCAGCGCGCCTGTGGCCGACGTCCTCTTCGCGCGCTTGGGCTACACCCTGGCGTTGCTGGCCGGGGTCATCGCGCTGGTGGTGCCCGCGGCGCTGCTGCTGGGGGTGACCCTGGCCCTGCGTCGTGACAGCCGCCTGGACCGCTGGAGCCTGTCGTTGCTGATCTTCCTCAAGGCTACCCCGGGTTTTCTCCTGGCCATTGGCCTGGTGCTGCTGTTTTCCATGCCCCACATGGACCTGCTGCCGGCGGTGTCGATCCTCGACCCCCAGCTGGCACTGTGGCGCCAGCTGCAGTTCCTGGTACTGCCGGTGCTGGCCTTGAGCCTGTCGGCCTTGCCCTACCTGACGCGCATGGTGCGCGCGGCAATGATCGAGGCCCTGGAATCGGACTATGTGATCGCCGCGAGGCTGCGGGGCATCCCTGAGTGGCGCATCGTCTGGCGCCACACCCTGGCCAATGCCCTGGTGCCGGCGGTGCAGGGGCTGGCCCTGACCCTGCGCACCCTGATCGGCGGGGCCCTGCTGGCGGAGGTGGTGTTCAGCTATCCGGGGATCGGCACCGCCCTCAACTCGGCGATCCAGATGCGCGATCTGCCGATGATCCAGGCCATCGTGCTGGTGATCACCCTGGGGGTGGTGCTGATCAACCTGTTGGCAGACCTGGCCACGGTGCTGCTGACCCCCAAGTTGCGTACGGCGCGGCGGGCCGGCCTGATCCGCCGCAACCGACGAGGCCTCCAGCCCTGGTGGCGCCGCTCGGCGCCCAAGGCTCCCTGAACCTGTGGCATGAGAACCTATCCATGAACGACTTACGCATTTCCCGCTGGCGCCTGTGGCTGGGCGAACCGCAAACCCGCAAGGGCGCATTCATCACCTTGCTGGTGGTATTGCTGGCGCTGTTCGGGCCCTGGCTGGCGCCCCATGGCAGCACCGACATGCTGGGCCCGGTGTACGGCGCGCCCGCTGCCGGCGCCTGGCTCGGCCATGACTTTCTTGGCCACGACGTGCTTTCGCGGTTGCTCAGCGGGGGCCTGTCGGTGTTGTGGATGTCCCTGGCGGCGGCCTCCATCGCCCTGCTGGTGGGCAGCGCCCTGGGGTTGCTGGCCGGCCTTTCGCGTCGCCGGCTGGACACGTTGATCAGTTGGCTGGCGGATGTTTCCCTGGCCTTTCCCGACCTGATCCTGGTGCTGCTGATCGTTTCGATGCTGGGGCGCGCGCCCTGGTTGATCGTGCTCACCGTGGCCATCGCCTTCACCCCCGGGGTGGTGCGCCTGGCCCGGGGCAGCGCGGTGGCGGTGGCGGGGCAGGAGTTCGTCGAGGCGGCGCAGATGATGGGCTATTCACGCTGGCGGATCCTCTCTGGGGAAATCCTGCCGAACATCCTCACGCCGTTGCTGGTGCACTTCGGCAACATGCTGACCTGGGGCGTGGGCATGCTGTCGGGGCTGAGCTTCCTCGGCTATGGGGTGGCGCCGCCGGCCGCCGACTGGGGGCTGATGATCAACGAGAACCAGGCAGGGCTGCTGGTCCAGCCCTGGGCGGTGCTGGCCCCGGCGCTGCTGATCGGGGTGTTCGCCTACGGCACCAACATCCTCGCCGAGGGCATCGGCCGCAGTCAGGCGCGGATCGGGGAGAAAGGCCCATGAACGCCGTGGTGGAAGTGACCCGAGAGGCCCGGGTGCTGCAGGTTGAGGGATTGCGGGTGGAGCTGGCGGGTGGCGTGGAGGTGTTGTCCGGAGTCGGCCTCAGCCTGGCCGCGGGGGAAATTCTTGGTCTGGTGGGGGAGTCGGGCTCGGGCAAGACCACCCTGGCCACGGCCCTGCTGGCCCATGCCCGGCGGGGCGCGCGGATTGTCGAAGGGCGGGTCGAGGTGGCCGGGCAGTCGTTGCTGGACCTCTCGGCGCAGGACCTGCGCCGGGCCCGGGGCGGCCTGATCGGCTATGTGGCCCAGGACCCGGCCACCGCCCTGAACCCGGCGCTGCGCATTGCCGACCTGCTGGAGGAAACCCTGGCGGTGCATCCATCGCACCTGGACCGCCACGGGCGGCAGCAGCGGATCCGCGACACCCTCAAGGATGTGGGCTTGCCGGCGGATCGCGAGTTCCTGCGGCGCTTTCCCCATCAGCTGTCCGGCGGCCAGCAGCAGCGGGTGATGCTGGCCCTGGCCTTTGTCCTGCGGCCCCGGCTGATCGTGCTCGATGAGCCCACCACGGCCCTGGATGTGACCACCCAGGCGCACATCCTCGGCACCTTGCGCCACCTGTGCAAAAGCCTGGGTGTGGCGGCGATCTATGTGTCCCACGACCTGGCCGTGATCAAGGACCTGGTGGACCGGGTGCTGGTGATGTACGCCGGGCGGATCGTCGAAAGCGCCTCCCGCGAGGCGTTGTTTCGCCAGCCGGCCCACCCCTATACCCGGGGCCTGCTGGCGGCGATTCCCGATGTCGGCCAGCGCCGGCCCCTGCTGGCGATAGCTGGGCAGGCCCCGGCGCCCGGGCAGCGGCCGGCGGGGTGTGCCTTCGCGCCCCGGTGCCCGCGCCAGCGTGCCCAATGCACAGCGGGCGAGCCGTTGCTGCAAGGGCTTGCCGCTGATGTCCAGGTGGCCTGTATCGACCCTTATCGGCAGGCGTTGCCCACGCCAGCGCCCGTGGTGGCGGTGCAAGCGGCTGTGTCCGGCAGCGAACGACGGCCGTTGCTGGAGGTCCAGGGCCTGAACCTGGCCTATGACCGCCAGGTGCTGTTCGACGTCAGCCTGCAAGTGGTGGCGGGGGAGTGCCTGGCGCTGGTGGGCGAGTCCGGCTCCGGCAAGACCAGCCTGGCTCGGGCCCTGGCCGGGCTTGGCGAGCACGCCGAAGGCCGGGTGCGGTATGCCGGCCAGCCTCTGAGCCTGTCGGCCCGGCAGCGGAGCAAAGGGCTGCGGCACCAGATCCAGTACATTTTCCAGAACCCCTACCGGGCGCTGAACCCGCGGCACACCCTGTACCAGACCCTGAGCGCACCCCTGGAGCACTTTTTCGGCATCCAGGGGGCCGAGGCCAGGGCGCGGGTCCATGCGGTGCTGCAACGGGTGTCGCTGTCGCCGGCCCTGGCGGACCACTATCCCCACAGCCTGTCCGGGGGCGAACGACAGCGGGTGGCGATTGCCCGGGCCCTGGTGTGCGAACCCAAGCTGCTGATCTGCGATGAAGTCACCTCGGCCCTGGACGTCTCGGTACAGGCCTCGATCCTCGCGCTCCTGCGCCAGTTGCAAGACGAAGGCCTGACCCTGCTATTCGTCACCCATGACCTGGGCGTGGTACGGGCCATTGCCGACCGGGTGCTGGTGCTCAAGCAGGGACGGGTGGTGGAGCAGGGCGCAGTGGACGCCGTGCTGGACCGGCCCGAGCACATCTACACCCGGACCCTGCTGGAGAATTCGCCACGGCTTGGGTGACATCTTCAGAAACCCTTGCACCGCCTTCGCTGGCAAGCCAGCTCCTACAAGGCCAGCTCTCAACCGTAGGAGCCGGCTTGCCGGCGAAGGGGCCCTCCCAGAAATACCCGGATCCACAATGCCCCGGCGCACCCGTACCCACGGGTTAGCCTTGAGCTGTGTATCCGTCACACGGAGGGCATCGCAATGCCCCAGCGCTTTCACGGCAACCGGCTGCGTACCGGGCGCTACTCTCAAACCGGCCAGGTCTACCTGCTCACTGCTGTGACCCACCACCGCGAACCATTCTTTGGTGATTGGCGTATCGGCCGCCTATTGGTGCGACAACTGCACCAGGCCCAGCTTGAAGGTCGTGCCAGTTCCCTGGCCTGGGTGGTGATGCCTGATCATTTCCACTGGCTGCTGGCGCTGGGGACGGGTTCGCTATCGGCCCTGATGCGCGGCATCAAATCCCGCAGCGCACGGGACATCAATGCTTGCCTGCAGCGAACCGGTCGCGTCTGGCAAAAGGGTTACCACGACCGCGCACTGCGCCGGGAAGAGAACCTGCGGGGAGTCTCCCGTTACATAGTCGCCAACCCGATTCGCGCCGGCCTGGTCACCCGCGTGCACGATTACCCCCTCTGGGACGCCATCTGGCTGTAGGAGCCGGCTCGCCGGCGAAAGGGTCCGAAAGGCATGTGGCGAATCTGCCGACGCTTTCGCTGGCAAGCCAGCTCCTACAAGGCCAGCGCTCACCCGTAGGAGCCGGCTCGCCGGCGAAAGGGTCCGAAAGGCATGTGGCGAATCTGCTGACGCCTTCGCTGGCAAGCCAGCTCCTACAAGGCCTGCGCTCAACCGTAGGAGCCGGCTTGCCGGCGAAGGGGCCCGAAAGGCATGTGGCGAATCTGCTGACGCCTTCGCTGGCAAGCCAGCTCCTACAGGGGGGCATTTGCCGGTGGACTGTGCTGCGCCGGCCCTGGCGTGCGTCTAGCTGCCATAGCCCCGCAGTCGTATCGGTAATGAGCCAGAACATGCAAGACCTGTTGAACCAGATTCTCGATGAAGTCCGCCCCCTGATCGGCCAAGGCCAGGTGGCCAATTACATTCCGGCCCTGGCGGATGTGCCGGCCAATCAGTTGGGCATTGCCGTGTATGGCAACGATGGCCAGGTGTTCAGCGCCGGTGACGCCGATACGCCGTTCTCGGTGCAGAGCATTTCCAAGGTCTTCAGCCTGGTGCAGGCCATCGGTCATTCCGGCGAGGCGATCTGGGAGCGCCTGGGCCACGAGCCTTCGGGGCAGCCGTTCAATTCCCTGGTGCAACTGGAATTCGAGCGTGGCCGGCCGCGCAACCCCTTCATCAATGCCGGGGCGCTGGTGATCTGCGACATCAACCAGTCGCGCTTTGCCGCGCCGGCCTTGTCCATGCGCGACTTTGTCCGGCGCCTGTCGGGCAACCTGCAGGTGATGGTGGACGGTCGGGTGGCCGAGTCGGAGTACCAGCACCGCGCCCGCAACGCGGCCATGGCCTACTTGATGCAGTCCTTCGGCAACTTTCACAACGATGTGGAGGCGGTGCTGCGCAGTTACTTCAGCCACTGCGCCTTGCGCATGAGCTGCGTGGATCTGGCCCGGGCCTTCTGTTTCCTGGCCAACGACGGCTTCTGCAAGCACAGCGGGGAGCAGATTCTCACCCGGCGCCAGACCCAGCAGGTCAACTCGATCATGGCCACCAGCGGCCTTTACGACGAGGCCGGCAACTTCGCCTATCGGGTCGGCCTGCCGGGCAAGAGCGGGGTGGGCGGGGGAATTGTGGCGGTGGTGCCGGGGCAGTTCACGGTCTGCGTCTGGTCGCCGGAGCTCAACAGCGCCGGCAACTCGCTGGTGGGCATGGCGGCCCTGGAACTGCTCAGCCAGCGTATCGGCTGGTCAGTGTTCTAGTTACCAGGCGCCAGGGTTGCTCAGGCTGAGCTGCCCGCGATCGATGAAGCGCTGGGTGCCGAACAGCCCGCCGGCAAGCTTGCCGCGCAGCACGTAGGGCAGGTTGTCCAGGCTCTGGGTCTGGCTCAGGCCCAGGGTCTGGCGCAGCACCGAGAAGGCCGAGACGCTGACCGGGATCACCAGGATGTCTTCCGAGTAGCGGCCGATATGCCCCTGCTGGTCGCTGACCCCGGAGGCCAGGGGGCGGCCGTTGACTTCCAGGTCCAGGGCCACGCCGTTGTAGTCGATGGGGCTTTCGTTGGGGTTCTGCAGACGCAGTTTCACCGCGAAACGCATTTCCAGATCCTGGCTCGGCAGTGGCTCGATGCCCACCACATTGATCGCCAGTGGATCGCGATTGGGCAACAGCGCACAAGCGCTCAGGCTGAGCAGTATCAGGGTCAAGGCGATCAATCTACGCATGCAATACCTGCTGGCAATGGAAATGAATGGCTGGCCGGCACCTTGTAGCCGCTGCCGAGCCTGCGAGGCTGCGACAAGGCCCGCAGGGCCTTGCCAGGCAAACCCCCGGCCAGCCTTCCACGGCCGAGGGCCCGTCACCAGCGCACGCAGCATAGACGCCCGCGAGCCTCAGGAGTTCGCTTTGCCGCTCATGTCCGGGTCTTGCATGACCTTGAGGGTCGCCGCTTCCGGATCGAACTCGTCTTCTTCCAGCTCAAGGAATTCCTCCGGCAGGAAGATGTTCAGGAAGATCGCGCAGAAGGCGCCCACGGTAATCGGCGACTCGAAGATGTTGTGCAGCGCCTTGGGCAGCTCGCGCAGCACTTCCGGCACCGCCGCCACGCCCAGGCCCATGCCCAGGGAGATGGCCACGATCAGCACGTTGCGCCGGTGCAGCCCGGCCTCGGCGAGGATCTTGATCCCGGCCACGGCCACGGTACCGAACATGATCAGGGTGGCGCCGCCCAGCACCGGCTTGGGCATCAGTTGCAGCACCGCGCCGATCACCGGGAACAGGCCCAGCAGCACCAGCAGCCCGGCAATGAAGTAGGCCACGTAGCGGCTGGCCACGCCGGTCAGTTGGATGACCCCGTTGTTCTGGGCAAAGGTGACCATCGGCAGGCTGTTGAACACCGCTGCCACCGCCGAGTTGAAACCGTCCGCCAGCAGCCCGGACTTGATGCGCTTGATGTAGAGCGGGCCCTTGACCGGCTGCTGGGAAATCATCGAGTTGGCCGTCAGGTCGCCGGCTGCTTCGAGGGGGGAAATCAGGAAGATCACCGCCAGGGGAATAAAGGCGATCAGGTCGAAGGAGAAGCCGTACTTGAACGGCACCGGCACGCTCACCAGGGGCACCTCGGGCATGGCGGCCATGTCCACCCGGCCGAGCATCCAGGCCACCACGAAGCCCAGGGTCAGGCCGATGACGATGGAGCCCAGGCGCAGCATCGGGTGGTTGAAGCGGTTGAGCACCACGATGGTCAGCAGCACCAGCGCCGCCAGCCCCAGGTTGCTCGCCGCGCCCAGGTCACTGGCACCATAGCCGCCGGCCATGTCGGTGACCGCCACCTTGATCAGCGACAGGCCCATCAGGGTGATGATGGTGCCGGTCACCACCGGGGTGATCAGCTTGCGCAACTTGCCGATGAACTGGCTGAGGAACATCTCGATAAAGGCTGCGACAAAGCAGATGCCGAAGATGGTGGAGAGGATTTCGTTGGTGTCGCCGCCCCGGCCCTTGACCATGAAGCCGGCACTGAGCAGCACGCTGATAAAGGAAAAGCTGGTGCCTTGCACGCACAGCAGGCCGGAACCGATGGGCCCCAGGCGCCGGGCCTGGACGAAGGTGCCCAGGCCGGAGACGAACAGCGCCATGCTGATCAGGTACGGCAGCTCGCTTTCCAGCCCCAGGACCCCGCCGAAGATCAGGGTCGGGCTGATGATGCCGACGAAACTGGCCAGCACATGCTGCAGGGCGGCGAAGATCGCCGCGCTGAAATGCGGACGGTCGTTGAGGCCATAGATCAGGTCTGACTTGTAGCGGGGAGGGGAGCGGTCGGGTGCGGTCATGGGGAAAGGCCTGCCAGTGACGTGTGAAAACTACGGGGGCACACGTCGGAAAGTGGACGGGACTTGGGCCGCAACGCCATGTCATGGACAAGACGTGCGCACCCGGTCAGAAAAAAGGAGGCGCAGGATGCCAGAAAGGCGCCGCAGCCAGAAGGGCAAACAGGCGGAAAAAGCCAAGTTGGAAAAGATACGAAAGATACTGTTTCTCATTTGCCTTTATGGAATAATCCGCCTCCCCGATCTGCGGACCGCCCCCCCGATGCTGCCGACCCCCAGCCTGCTGCGCAGCTTTCAAGAGCATTACGACGACCTGCTGAAGTTTCTCACCCGGCGCATGAGCGATCGCCAACGGGCGGCGGACGTGGCCCAGGAGACCTACCTCAAGTTGCTCAAGGTCGATCCGCAGACGGTGGAGGTGCACAACGATCGCGGTTTCATTTTCCGTGTGGCCGGCAACCTGGCCATCGACACCCTGCGCCGCGAGCAGCGCCTGGCGGCCAACCTCGCCGACGGCCAGGAGCACACCGAAGCGGTGGACCCGGCCCCGGCACCGGAAGCCGTGCTGCTGGCCAAGGAGCGCCTGGCGGTGCTCGACGAGGCCCTGGCGCAACTCTCGGACAACGCCCGCCAGGCCTTGCTGCTCAATCGCCTGGAAGGCCTGACCCAGGCACAGATCGCATTGCGCCTGGGCGTTTCCGAAAGCATGGTGGCAAAATACATCGGCCAGGCCCTGCGCCATTGCCGCGACTGGCTGAAAGTCCACCATGAATGATTCCTTCTTGCCTGCCGCCGATGCCATGACCGACCACCCCGAAAGCCTCGAAGACGCCGCCATCGACTGGCTGGTGCTGCTGCACTCCGGCAACGCCACGCCGGCCCAGCGCATGGCCTTCCAGCAATGGCGCCAGCGCAGCCCGGCCCATGCCGCAGCGGCCGCCGAGGCCCAGCAACTGTGGGGTGACCTGGGGCAGACAGAGACCGCGCGGCAACACCAGGCGCCGCCCGTCATGGTGCGCCGGCCACGGCGCTTCTGGCCGGCGCTGGCCGCTTCGCTGCTGCTGGCGCTGGGGGCGGGCCTGGGCTGGCAGCAGTGGCCGGCCTTGACCTCGGACTACCACACCGGGGTCGGCCAGCAACAGAGCATCACCCTGGCGGACGGCTCGCGGGTCACCCTCAACAGCGCCAGTGCGCTGTCGGTGGCCTACTCGGCGGATGAGCGCCGGGTGATCCTGCGCAGCGGCGAAGCGCTGTTCGAACCGCTGGCCGACCCGCAGCGGCCCTTCGTGGTCCAGGCCCAGGCCCAGCAACTGCAAAGCGCTGCCAGTGCCTTCAGCGTGCGCCGCGACGGCCACCAACTGACGGTGGTGGTGCGCGAAGGGCAGGTGCAGTTCAGCGGTGACCACGCACCAGTGCTGCTCCAGGCCGACCAGCGCCTGCAATACCAGCCCGGCCAGCCGCTGCTGGCCCAGCAGACCGTGGACGCCGCCAGCCTGACCGCCTGGCAGCGCGGCAAGCTGATCTTCAACGGCCGCCCACTGGGTGAGGTGATAGGTGAACTGGAGCGCTACCAGCACGGGCGCATCCTGATTTCCGACGGTCAGTTGGCGGCCCTGGCCATCAGCGGCGTGTTCAACCTGCATGATCCGCAAGGCTCGCTCAAGGCCCTGCAGCAGCGCTACCCGCTGCACGTCACCTACCTGCCATGGCTGGCGGTCCTGCACTGAGTCGAATTTTTTTTGCCTGGGCACTGCAAGTTCCCCTGGGAGAAATCGTCGTAGTGAGACTGAGAAGACAATCATTCTCATTGACGTCATTTCAACCGGCTGGGAAGGAACACGTGAAAGCAATGTTCAAGCTGTCGACACTGGGGCGCGGTCACCACATCATGCGCCGCACATTACTGGCCCAGGCCCTGTTCGCCGGGGCCTTGAGCCCGGTCCTGGCCCAGGCCCAGGAGGCGGCCACGGTCAGCCAGGCCGGCAGCGCCCAGGAGCGCCGGGTCTCGTTGAACCTGCCGGCCCAGCCCCTGGACCAGGCGCTGACCCGCTTCGCCGATCAGGCCGACCTGCGCCTGCTGTACACCACCAGCGATGTCGAGGGCCTGCAATCCACCGCCCTCAACGGCGAGCTCACGGTGGCCCAGGCCCTGCAAAGCCTGCTGGCCGGCAGTGGCATGAGCTGGTCGTTCAGCGACGGGCACACGGTGATCCTGCGTCGGGTTGGCGTGCCGGCCGCCAGCCTCAACCTCAAGCCGACTCAGGTCACCGTGGCGTCACGCACCAGCGCCGCCATCAGCGAGATTCCCGGCACCGTGTGGGTGGTGGAGCAGAGCCAGCTGCGCGAGCAGTTGAGCACCGGGGTCAGCCTCAAGGAAGCCATCGGCAAGCTGGTACCGGGCCTCGACCTGGCCCCGGAAGGGCGCACCAACTACGGCCAGAACATGCGCGGGCGCAACGTGCTGGTGATGATCGACGGGGTCAGCCAGAACAGCTCCCGGGGCCTGTCCCGGCAGTTCGACAGCATCTCGCCGTTCAACGTCGAGCGGGTCGAAGTGCTGTCCGGGGCCAGCGCCATCTACGGCGGCGGCGCCACCGGCGGCATCATCAATATCGTCACCAAGAAAGGCGAACCGGGCCCGGCGCGCTTCGAGACCCAGCTGGGGGCCAGCAGCGGCTTCAACAACAGTGACGACCTGACGACCCGCATCGCCCAGTCGGTGAGTGGCGGCAACGAGGCCATCAGCGGCCGGCTGGCGGTGGCGGGGGAGCAGAACCAGGCGTTCTATGACGGTGCCGGCAAGCAGATCTTCATCGACAACACCCAGACCGACCTGCAGTACAACCGTACCCTGGACCTGATGGGCAGCCTGGCCCTGCAGTTCAACGAAGAGCAGAGCCTGGACCTGCTGGCCCAGTACTACGACTCCGGCAACCATGGCAGCACCGGGATCTACTTCCCCAACCTCAAGTACAAGGCGCCGTCCAACCTGGAAGACGCCGAGCTGCGCGGCGGCTATTCCACCGACCTGGAACCGCGTACCAAGCGCCTGCTGCTCAACGCCAACTACCACCACAGCGACGTGCTGGGCCAGGATTTCTACCTGCAGGCCTCGTACCGCAAGGAAGACGACAACTTCTTCCCGTTCCCCTACTACAACAGCGGCAGCCCCGCAGGCTCCAAGGGTGTGTACTTCGCCGCATCCCAGCAGAATTTCGAAGTCACCAGCCTCAAGGCGCTGTTCGCCAAGGAGTTCGAGGCGTTCAAGCTGACCTATGGCGTGGACCTGGACCGCGAGCGTTTCAATGCCCAGCAGAGCACCTTCGACCAGGGCATCTCCTCGGGCAGCGGCGGCCTCGACCTGGTGACCCAGAGCAAGGCGCCGCGCTATCCCAGCTACCGGGTCGACGGCCTGTCCGGTTATGCCCAGCTGGACTGGCACGCCACCGACAACCTGACGGTATCCGGCGGCTACCGGCGCCAGCAGATGGACGTGGACGTGGGCCAGTTCAAGAACGTACCCGGCGGCAGCAACGACTATGCGGTCAACCTCTACAACCTGGGCACCATCTACGACTTCAAGAACGGCCACCAGCTGTGGGTCAACTACGGCGAGGGCTTCGATCTGCCGGACCCGGCCAAGTTCTACGGCAAGCCGGGCCTGAGCGTGGACGACAACCCCCTGGCGGGGATCAAGAGCCGCCAGGTGGAGACCGGCTGGCGCTTCTCCGATAGCGACTGGGATGCCCAGGCGGCGCTGTACTACATCTGGTCGGACAAGGTGATCACCACCGACCAGGCCACCTTGACCATCGACGTCAAGGACCAGAAAAGCCGCGATTACGGCTTTGAGAGCGCCCTGACCCGGCACTTCCAGAACGGCTGGGAGCTGGGCGGCACCCTGCATGCCGTGCGTTCCGAGGAGGAGAACAAGAACGGCGGCTGGAGCAAGCGCGACGCCCGTTATGCCTCGCTGTCGAAACTCACCGCCTTCGTCGGCTGGAAGGACGACAGCAGCAGCGTGCGCCTGCAGGGCAACCACGCCTTCACCCTCAAGGACGACGCGGTCAAGCAGATCGACGCCACCCACAGCGTGGATGCGCCCAACACCATCGACGGCTACACCACCTTCGACCTGCTGGGCAGCCACGACACCGAGTTCGGCACCTTCAGCGGCGGCATCCAGAACCTGCTGGACAAGCAGTACAGCACCGTCTGGGGCCAGCGCGCCAAACTGTTCTACTCGCCGACCTACGGCCCGGACTACCTCTACGACTACCAGGGCCGGGGCCGCACCTACACCCTGACCTGGACCATGGCCTACTGACGCCCCGGGGGCTCTTGCGGCCCCTGTAGCCGCCGCCGAGCCCCAGCGAGGCGGCGCGAAGGCCCGCAGGGCCTTGCTTGGCAGCCCCCAGCCGAACACTGGGCGCATCAGCAGCCTTGCGGCCCTGCGACGCAGTGCCTTCGCCGCCTGCGCCAGCGGCTACAAGACCCAGGCAGAGCCATGCCTGGTAACGTCCCGCCAACCCCATCCTCCTGACAGAAACTGTCAGGAGGCTCTGGTAATCTGCGCCGGTGTTTTTTCCGGAGTGCACCTGCGTGTCGCGAGCCAGTCGTTTACTCACCCTGCTGCAGATGCTGCGGGGCAAAAGCCGTCCGGTGACCGCCGCGACCCTGGCCTCGGAGCTGGAGGTTTCCGAGCGCACCCTGTACCGCGATATCGCCGAGCTGACCGCCCTGGGCGCGCCGATCTACGGTGAGGCCGGGATAGGCTACGTGCTGCGCAGCGGGCTGTTCCTGCCGCCGTTGATGCTCAATGCCGACGAGACCGAGGCCGTGGTTTTGGGCCTGCGCTACGTCGACCAGCGCGGCGACGAGGAACTGAGCAAGGCCGCCGCCGATGCCATGGCCAAGATCGCCGCGGTGCTGGCCCCCGCGGCTCAGGACGCACTGCGCAATCCGACCCTGTTGCCCGGCCCGGCGGGCTACGGTTTCCCCGACAACCCGGTGTCGCTCAATGTGTTTCGCCAGGCGATCCGCCTTCAGGCCAAGCTGCTGATCGACTATGCCGACGTCAACCAGAACCCCAGCCAGCGCCGGGTCTGGCCCCTGGCCCTGGGCTTTCTCAACGAGGCCCGGGTGATCGTGGCCTGGTGTGAATTGCGCGAGGATTACCGGACCTTTCGCACCGACCGCATTGCTGCGGCCCAGGAGCAGGGCGAGCGGTATCCGGGGCGGCGCAGCGACTGGCTGCGAGCCTGGCGCAAACGCATGCACAGCGACGAGCAGGGCCGTTTCACTGCTGACAGGAAATGACACGCGGGGGCTTTAGCATGGCCCGCTCATTCAACAGCAAGGAGCTTTTGTCATGTCGGCCACAGACCCTTCCCTGGCCCCGGCCATCGCCGCTTATGTCACGGCCATCAACAGCGGCGACAGCGCAGTGGTGGCGTCGATCTTCGCCGACCGCGCCCAGGTCTTCGATGAACGCGAGCACTGCGTGGGGCCCCAGCAGATCGCCCGCTGGATGGGCAAAGGCGCGTGCCGCCTGGAAATCCTCGGGGTCCAGCAGCGCACCGGCAAAGTGCTGCTCGACAGCCGGGTATGCGGTGACTTCCCCGGCAGCCCCCAGGCCCTGCGCCATACCTTCCGCCTGGACGCCCAGGGGCGGATCGAACGCCTGGATATTTCCCGCTGATGTAGCCGCTGGCGCAGGCGGCGAAAAACCTGAGCATGCCCAAGGTCTTGCGGGAGAGCGCCAGGCAAGGCCCTGCGGTCCTTTTCCCAGCTTCGCGGGCTCGGCAGCGGCTACAGGTCGGCCTGGAGCGGCTCATGCTGGCATACTGCGGCTCTTTGCCAGGAGGCCCGAGCCCCATGCCATTCGATTCCCCCATGAGCGCCTACCAGTACGCCCTGGAGCAGCAGGGCTTTGTCGCCGACGCAGCGCAGGCGCGGGCGGTGCAGGCCTTGCAGCAATGCCATGAAGCCCTGCATCAAGGGCGCACGGCGGTGCCCGGGGTCTATCTGTGGGGGGCGGTTGGGCGGGGCAAGACCTGGCTGATGGACCAGTTCTACCAGAGCCTGCGGGTCCCGGCGCGGCGCCAGCACTTTCATCACTTCATGGGCTGGGTGCACCAGCGTTCGTTCCAGCTGACCGGTATTGCCGACCCCTTGCAGGCCCTGGCCCGGGAGCTGGCCGAAGAGGTGCGGGTGCTGTGTTTCGATGAGCTGTTCGTCAATGACATCGGTGACGCGATCATCCTCGGGCGCCTGTTCCAGGTGATGTTCGACCAGGGCGTGGTGCTGGTCTGCACCTCCAACCAGCCCCCGGAACAGCTGTATGCCGATGGCTTCAACCGCGAGCGCTTCGTTCCGGCGATCAGCGCCATCCGCCAGCACATGCAGGTGGTGGCGGTGGACGGCGAGCAGGATCACCGCTTGCACCCGGGCGCCGCCGAGCAACGCTACTGGCTTGGCGCCGAGGGCCAGCCGAGCGCCCTGGGGCCGGTGTTCGAGCGCTTGAGTGCCGGGCAGCCGGCGAGCAGCGAGCCGCTGTTGCTCGGCTATCGCCCGTTGCAGGTGGTCAAGGCGTGCGGGACGGTGGTGTGGTGCAGCTTCGTCGAACTGTGCGAACAGCCGTTTTCCGCGATGGACTTCATGGCCCTGTGCGACCGCTTCCAGGCCATTCTCCTGAGCGATGTGCCCAACCTCAGCGCTTGCCAGCGCCCCGCACGCATTGCCCGGGGCACCGAGGATGGTGCCGAGCGGGTGGTGGCCGGGGATCGTGAGTTGCCGCAACTGTCGGTACATGACGACGCGGTGCGGCGTTTCATCGCCCTGGTGGACGAGTGCTACGACCGCAAGGTGCCGCTGTACCTGGAAGCCCGGGTGCCCATGGAACAGCTGTACACCGAGGGCTACCTGGAGTTCGCTTTCCGCCGCACCCTCAGCCGCCTGCAGGAAATGCAGTTGCAGCGTTTTGCCGGTGGGCCCGCGGCCTGAAGGGAAACCTTTCCGGCTGCCGTGGATCCCGGCCGCTGCTTAGGATTTTTTCTGTAGTGCGCGGGTTAAAAATCTTCGTTTGGTCAAATCCCCCAGCCTACAATCGAGGCTGCCTGAGCCCTGAGCGCTCACTTTCAATACGTTGATCGAGGATGAACATGGACGTTGCCGATGTCGTGGTGTTGCAAGCCAGTTACAGCAACCCGGTGCATGCCGAAGCCATAGGCGTGTTGCTCAACCACTATGCCGAGGACCCCATGGGCGGCGGCCAGCCCCTGGACGCAGACCGGCTCCAGCAGTTGCCGGCGGAGCTGGCCAAGCGGCCCCAGGCGTTCAGCGTGCTGGCCTTTGCCGGCGGGCAGCCGGTGGGCCTGGTGAACTGCTTCGAAGGCTTCTCCACCTTTGCCTGCCGGCCCCTGGTGAATATCCATGACGTGGTGGTGCTGGACAGCTACCGCGGCCAGGGCCTGAGCAAGCGCCTGCTGCAGAAGGTCGAGGACATCGCCCGGCAACGGGGCTGCTGCAAGGTCACTCTGGAAGTGCTGGAGGGCAATGCCCAGGCCCAGGCCGCCTATCGCGCCTGCGGTTTCGCCAATGCCATGCTCGACCCGGCTCACGGGCGCATGCTGTTCTGGAGCAAAGCCTTGTAATGCACGCCCCCAGCCCCTGCGCGCCGGTCCCGGTAGAAACACCCTGGCGGATCTTCCTGGTGTTTCTGCGCCTGGGCCTGAGTTCGTTTGGCGGGCCGCTGGCGCACCTGGGCTACTTTCGCCAGGAATTCGTCCAGCGCCGGCGCTGGCTGGGGGAGGCGGCCTATGCCGAGCTGGTCGCGTTGTGCCAGTTTCTTCCCGGACCTGCCAGCAGTCAGGTCGGCATCGCCCTGGGATTGTCTCGCCGTGGCCTGCCCGGGGCCCTGTGTGCCTGGGCCGGCTTTACCTTGCCTTCGGCCCTGGCCCTGGCACTGCTGGCCCTGGGGTTGGAGGGCGGGGTCCCGGCCGGGGCGCTCAAGGGCTTGCAACTGGTGGCGGTGGCGGTGGTGGCCCAGGCCTTGTGGGGCATGGCCCGCAGCCTGTGCCGGGGCGCCTTGCAGATCGTCATCGCAGTGCTGGCCGCGGCGCTGGTGCTGCGCTGGCCGGGCCTGGGCGGGCAATTGCTGGTGATGCTGCTGGCGGCGCTGCTGGGCCGCTGGCTGATCAGGCCGGTGTTCCAGGTGCAGGTCCAGAGCCCTTCCTCTGGGTCGAGTCGCCGCCAGGGGGCGTGTTGCCTGGGGCTGGCGCTATTGCTGCTGGTGCTGTTGCCGGGGCTGGTGCTGCTCTGGCCGGGGCGCCTGCTGAGCCTGTTCGATGGTTTCTACCGGGTCGGCGCTCTGGTATTCGGCGGCGGCCATGTGGTGCTGCCGCTGTTGCAGGCGCAGGTGGTGGAGCCCGGCTGGGTCAGCAGCCCGCTGTTCCTGGCCGGGTACGCCAGCGCCCAGGCGATGCCCGGCCCGCTGTTCAGCGTCGCGGCCTTTCTCGGCGCGGCCATCGATGGCTGGAGTGGGGCGGTGGTGTGCCTGCTGGCGATCTTTCTGCCGGGGTTGTTGCTGGTGATCGGCGTGGTGCCCTTCTGGCAGCGGCTGCGCCACCGCCAGGGCATCCAGGCGGCCCTGGCCGGGGTCAATGCCGCGGTGGTGGGCCTGCTGGCGGCAGCGTTGTACCAACCCCTGTGGACCAGCAGCGTGACCGGCGCGCCGGAACTGGTGGCGGTGTTGCTGGCGCTGCTGCTGTTGCGCAGCGGCCGGGTGCCGCCCTGGGCCCTGGTGCTGCTGGGGGCCGGTGCCGGTGCCTGGCTGCTCTAGAGGTCGTGCTGCGCCGGGTCGAGCCGGGGGAATACCAGGCGGAACTCGGTCAGGAGTTCCGGGATGCTGCTGACCTCGGTGCGCCCCTGGTGCAGGTTCATGATCGAACGGACGATGGCCAGGCCCAGCCCGGTGCCGCCTTCGGCCCGGGTGCGGCTGCTGTCGACCCGATAGAAGCGCTCGAACAGATGGGGCAGGTGGCTGGCAGCGATGCCCGGGCCGGGGTTGCCCACGCTCAGGCTCACGGCCTCCATGGTCTGCTCCACCCGCAGGCTGATCTGCCCCCGCGGCGGGCTGTGGCGAATGGCGTTGGACAGCAGGTTGGAAATGGCCCGCTGGATCATCAGCCGGTCCCCCAGCACCCAGGCATCGCCACTGGGCTGCAGTTGCAGCTGCTTCTCTTCGGCGCTCAGAGCGAACAGGTCGATGACCCGGCGCGCTTCTTCCCCCAGCGAGACCCGGGCGAACCGGGCCTGGGACGCCGGCTGGCTGACCTGGGCCAGGAACAGCATGTCGGCGACGATCCGCGTGACCCGCTCCAGCTCTTCGATACTGGCCTCCAGCACCGCCTTGTACTCCTCTGGCGGGCGTTCTCGGGACAGGGTCACCTGGGCCTTGCCCATCAGGTTGCTGATGGGCGAGCGCAACTCGTGGGCCAGGTCGTCGGAGAACTGCGACAGGCGCTGCACGCCGCCGTCCAGGCGTTGCAGCATGACATTGATGCCCTGGCCCAGCTCCGCCAGCTCCCGGGGCAGGCCCTGCAGCTTCAGGCGGTGGGTCAGGTCCTGGGTGGTCACCCGCGCCGCGACCCGGCTGAACTGCTGCAGCGGCAGCAGGCCCCGTTGCACCAGCCACCAGGCGCCGAAACCGATCAGCAGCAGCAACAGGGGCAGGGCGATCACCGTGGAGCGCAGGTAGGCGCTGAGCAGCGCCTGATCGTTGCTGCGGTCCAAGGTCAGTACCACCTGGACCTGCTCGCCGTTGCGCAGGCTCATCTGCCGCAGGGCGCTGAGCAAGGGGTTGCCGCGGCTGTCGCGCCAGTCGACATAGCCATCGCCACCGATATTGCCCAGGGGCTCGGGCAGGGACTCCTGGGCCATGCCGCCGACAATCAGCAGGGGTTCGGCCAGCGGATCGCTGCCGAGGATGCTCAATTGCAGGTTGTCGTGGCCCATCACCAGGTCCAGCAGGGAATGGGGGCGGGCCGCCAGGTCACTGCTCTTGAGATCGCTGGTGAGGCTGTGCCGGATCTGCTCCAGCTTGCTGTCCAGGCCCTTGCGCGCCAGGTTGTCCAGCTCATGGTTCAACGCCAGGTAGGCCAGGGTTGCCAGCAGCACCACCAGTGCCGCGCCCATCAGGGCGACGGTCAGCCCCAGGCGCATGGACAGGCTGCTGGCCGCGGCGGCGGGGCGCGCTGTCATGGGCGTGCTTCCAGGACATAACCGACACCGCGCAGGGTATGGATCAGCTTGACGTCACTGGCGTCGTCGATCTTGCCCCGCAAGCGGCTGATGGAGACTTCCACCACATTGGTGTCGCAGTCGAAGTTCATGTCCCAGACCAGGGAAATGATCTGGGTGCGGGTCAGTACTTCTCCGCTGTGGCGCATCAATACATGCAGCAGGGTGAACTCCTTGGTCGTCAGGTCGATACGTCGACTGCCGCGATAAGCCCGATGACGGCGCGGGTCAAGTTGCAGGTCGGCAACTTGCAGAACTTCCGGTTGGACAATGACTTCACTACGACGCATCAGGGTACGAACCCTGGCCAGCAACTCGGGAAATTGAAAGGGTTTGACCAGATAATCATCGGCGCCCATATCCAGGCCCTTGACCTTGTCTTCCAGGCGCCCGCGGGCAGTCAACATCATGACCCGTGCGGGATAGTTTCCCTGCAGTTGTTCAAGAACTTGCCAACCATCTTTGCCGGGCAGGTTGATATCCAGGATTACCAATTCATAGGGCTGTTGTTGAATCAGGTGCAGGCCGTCCACGCCATTGTTCGCCCGGTCCACCACATAGCCACTTTCACTCAGGCCCTGATGCAGGTAGTCGGCCGTCTTGGGTTCGTCCTCAATCACCAGAATGCGCATTGCAATATCCTCTTCAAAGCTGTCGGGGCTGTCGAGCGAGCGCAGGTTAAAGTCTGTAGTAGCTATAGGGTCAATAAAATAACCCAGCTAATTCAACTGATTAACCAGGCTGTCCGATCAGTGGCGAGCGGCATGGTGCGGCGATACTAATTGAGCCGGGGCACTGCGGGCGGCAGATGACCGGGTTGTCATCTGCCTGTCATGCGGGTGCAAGAGAAGGAGGGCAGCCCCTATGAAAAAGGCGCCCGCAAGGGCGCCAAACATCCACTCCTGGCAAAGGAGCAGATTGCCGGGAATGGGTATCGCTGGAACTGGGGGTCAGGCACCAGGCTCTTGTTGCTTGGCATCCGAGGCGGAATAGTTGGGCTCGGATTTCTGCTTTTCGGTTTTTGCGGTGTTTTCGGTCTTGTCGCCATTAAGTTGCTGCTGGCTAACGCGGAAGTTGTCATAGAAGCGCTGCATATTTTCCGAGCCACCTTCGGCAAAGGCCGCGCTGGAACCTACCAGAATCAGGCCGCTTAATACCAAAGTTGAAAGTTTCATGCTGTTTTTCCTGCTTAAGAATGTTCGGTACTTGTTACGTCCCTGCACAAGAAGTGATGGGCGAAAGTTTCACCGAAGTGTATTAAGCGAGGGTTAACGTCAGCCTGAAGTGCTGATTACAATTTCGACATCATGTGTCTTTGCTGGCGCTTGGCCGCGCTGGCCGGGAAGGGCACCTCCTTGAAGGCGCCGCCTGCGGACGCGGCCTGGTGCAAAAAAAAGCCCCGGGAACCGGCCAGGGTTCTCGGGGCTGTTTGCCGGCAAGCCGGATCCTGCGAGCGTGACAGGGGGCTTACTTCTGTACCACCGTGGCTTCGACCGGAGCCTTGGGTTTCATCAGGCTGAAGTCGATCAAGGGCTTGCTCTGGCGCGAGTAGGGGTCGCCGATCAGCAGCGGGCGTGGCTTGAAGCTGTCGCTCACCAGGCTGCGGCTGTGGTCCAGCTCATCGAAACTCAGGCCCGCCAGGTCCGCCCAGGTGTGAATCAGCTGGGAGCTCATGTAGGGGCGGCTGAGGTCCGAAGCGAAGCTCCAGTCATGGGTTTCCCGCCATTTCGGCGAGGCCCAGGCTATGAACGGAATGGTGTACATCGGCGCCGTCGGCCGGGCTTCGTTGCGCCCCAGGGTGTCATGGCCGGCGGAGTCGAAGACGTCCTCGCCGTGGTCCGAGAGGTACAGCAGGAAACCGTTGGGGTCGGTCTTGGCGTAGTTCTTGATCAGGTTCGAGACCACGAAGTCGTTGTACAGCACGGCGTTGTCGTAGCTGTTGTAGGTGGGTAACTGGTCGTCGCGCACGCCGGCCGGTACGCCCTGGCGATCATTGAACTTGTCGAAGCTGGGCGGATAGCGGTACTGGTAGCTCATGTGGGTGCCCAGCAGGTGGACCACGATGAACTTGCGCGGTGCGCTGTCGGCCAGGGCCTTGGAGAACGGTTCGAGCACGTCGCCGTCGTACTGGCGGGCGTTCTGGTTGCGGTTGTTGTTCAGGTACACCTGCTCGTCCGCCTGTTCGGAGAAGGTGGTGAGCATGGTGTTGCGCTTGGTCATGGTCTGCTGGTTGGTGATCCAGTAGGTCTTGTAGCCGGCCTGCCTCATCACGCTGACCAGGGACGGGCTCTTGAGGTACAGGTCGGGGTTTTCTTCGTCGGCGAAGGTCAGTACCTGCTGCAGCGCCTCGATGGTGTAGGGGCGCGGGGTGATGACGTTGTTGAAGATCGCCAGCTGGTCCTTGAGCTTGTCCAGCTCCGGTGTGGTCTGGCGCGGGTAGCCGTACAGGCTCATGCGCTGGCGGTTGGTGGATTCGCCGATGACCAGTACCAGGGTCGCCGGCTGGTTGGCCATGCTGTCCTTGAGGTTGGTCAGGGGGGCGATCTTGCTGGCGCTGGCGAGCATGCCCTGCATGCCGTCCAGTTGCTCGCGGTAGCGGCGATAGGCAATCACCATCTGCCAGGGCACGGCGGGCTCGATGCGGGTTTCGAATTTCTCCAGGCCGGCGGCCAGGGTATCGGCGCGGGAGATCTGCTTGACCAGCGGGTAGCCGACGATGGCCACCAGGATTGCCGTCGCCGCCACCAGGGCCTGGCCCCGAGGCAGGTAGACCGGGCGCAGGCGGGTCCAGAGGAAGAAGGCGAATGCGCTGTGGGCGAGGAACGCCAGGAGCATCCACCAGGCAAAGTACTGGGTCAGGTATTCACCGGCTTCCGAGGGGTTGGACTCGAACATGATGAAGATGACGCTTTGCGAGAACTCCTGCTGGTAGACGAAGAAGTAGCCCAGGCTGGCCATGGAACAGGCCCAGAGCACCACGCCGATCACGGCGGCCATGACTTTGGTACGCGCCGGGAACAGCAGCATCGGTGCCAGCCAGATGGCGCTCATGAAGAACGCCTGGCGGAAACCGGTGAAGCCGGAGGTGTCGGTCAGCTGGATCAGCAGTTGGGTGATGCCGGAGAAATACCAGAAGAACAGGAACAGCCAGAGCAGGCCCATCCAGTCAAAACCTTTCGCAGATGCACTACTGCGTTTGAACAATGCCATTGAGCGCTCCCCAGGAATCCAGATTCATTGCGCGCCCAGGGCGTCGCGAATGAGCGCCGTCTTGTAACAAGACGGCCACAATGGCCGGGAGTATCGACAGGCAAGTGTGAAAACTTTGTCAGCTGAACGTCGCTATTTTGTGGTCTGCAACGGGAGGCTGTGGCGGTATGACGAGGGACGGCGGCTTGGCCCGGGACCTACAGCGGGGCTGAACGCAGGTCGGGCCTGCGTTCAGGGGCGAGGCTCAGCTCGCGGAGGAGAGGTGTAGCGGCGCCGGTTGACCCTGGCTTTGCAACTGCAGGCGCAATTGTGCGAGCTCCCGTTGCAGTTGATCGCGTTCGTCTTTGAGTTGACGCAATTCGTCACGACGAATGGTGACGTACAGGGTTTGTGCTGGTCGTGCCGGTAGTACTGTGCCCATTGCTTCACCTCGCAAATGGCGTGTCTCAACTATGCTTCGCTGGCCGCATCCCTTGCGCAAAGCACTATCGGCGGCAATTTTATTTCTTTTTCGGGCAAAGGGAACTTTTTTATTTTTCGCGGTCGCTGTGTCTTCGCGCAGACTTGCAGCGTTATCCACCCAGGGCCAGGGAAACTTCAGGGGCTGGCACGGGACTAATCTTCATTGTTCTGCTGGCCGTCAGGGGAATTGGCTGGGGTCGGTCGATGGGTAATTCGCGCCGTCGGGGGTAAAAAACTCGGAATCTGCCTGAAGATTGCGCTGTCTTGGGGCTTCTTGCCTTGTATAGTTGCGCCCCTCGGGATTTTGCCCCGGCCCACTGGGCTATAACTTTTTTTGATCAGAATTTTTGCAGTAGGAGCATCAGCACATGCAACTGGGGATTATTGGACTGGGCCGCATGGGCGGCAACATTGCACGGCGCCTGATGCTCAATGGGCACGAGACCGTAGTCTTTGACCGCAACACCGACTTCGTCAGCGCCCTGGCCGCTGAAGGCGCCAAGGGCGTCGCCGACCTGCCGGCCCTGGTGGCGGGCCTGGAAAAGCCCCGTGCGGTCTGGGTCATGCTGCCCGCGGGCGCACCCACCGAAGACACCATCGACACCCTCAGCCAGTTGCTGGAGCCGGGCGATGTGATCATCGACGGTGGCAACACCTACTATAAAGACGACATCCGCCGCGCCCGCGACCTGGCGCAAAAGGGCCTGAAGTACATCGATGTCGGCACCTCCGGTGGCGTCTGGGGCCTGGAGCGTGGCTATTGCATGATGATCGGCGGCGACGCCGCCGAAGTGCTGCGCCTGGACCCGCTGTTCGCTGCCCTGGCGCCCGGCATGGGCACCATCCCGCGGACCAAGGACCGGGTCGCCGATGACGACCGCGCCGAACGCGGCTACATCCACGCCGGCCCGGCCGGCTCCGGGCACTTCGTCAAGATGATCCACAACGGCATCGAGTACGGCATGATGCAGGCCTTCGCCGAGGGCTTCGACATCCTCAAGACCAAGGCCTCGGAAAGCCTTCCGGAAGACCAGCGCTTCGATCTCAATGTCGCCGATATCGCCGAAGTCTGGCGCCGTGGCAGCGTGGTGTCCTCCTGGCTGCTGGACCTGACCGCCGATGCCCTGGCGGGCGATCCGAAGCTCGACGGCTTCTCCGGCTCGGTGGCCGACAGTGGCGAAGGGCGCTGGACCATCGAAGCGGCCATGGAGCAATCGGTGCCGGTGCCGGTGCTGTCCAACTCGCTGTTCTCCCGCTACCGCTCCCGCGGCCAGGGCACCTACGGTGACAAGCTGCTGTCGGCCATGCGCTTCGGCTTTGGCGGCCATGTGGAGACCGGGAAAAAATGACCACCACGCGAAAGAAGTCCAAGGCGTTGCCGGCGCCGCCGACCACGCTGTTCCTGTTCGGCGCCCGCGGTGATCTGGTCAAGCGCCTGCTGATGCCGGCGCTGTACAACCTCAGCCGCGACGGTTTGCTGGATGAGGGGCTGCGGATTGTCGGCGTCGACCACAACGCGGTGAGCGACGCCGAGTTCGCCACGCTGCTGGAAGACTTCCTTCGCGATGAAGTGCTCAACAAGCAAGGCCAGGGGGCGGCGGTGGATGCCGCCGTCTGGGCTCGCCTGACCCGGGGCATCAGCTATGTCCAGGGCGATTTTCTCGACGACTCCACCTATGCCGAACTGGCGGCGCGGATTGCCGCCAGCGGCACCGGCAACGCGGTGTTCTACCTGGCCACCGCACCGCGCTTCTTCAGTGAAGTGGTGCGCCGCCTGGGCAGCGCCGGGTTGCTGGAGGAGGGGCCGCAGGCTTTTCGCCGGGTGGTGATCGAAAAACCCTTCGGTTCCGACCTGCAGACCGCCGAAGCCCTCAACGGCTGCCTGCTCAAGGTCATGAGCGAAAAGCAGATCTATCGCATCGACCATTACCTGGGCAAGGAAACGGTCCAGAACATCCTGGTCAGCCGTTTTTCCAACAGCCTGTTCGAGGCATTCTGGAACAACCATTACATCGACCACGTGCAGATCACCGCGGCGGAAACCGTCGGCGTGGAAACCCGTGGCAGCTTTTATGAACACACCGGTGCCCTGCGGGACATGGTGCCCAACCATCTGTTCCAGTTGCTGGCGATGGTGGCCATGGAGCCGCCCGCAGCCTTTGGTGCCGATGCGGTACGTGGCGAAAAGGCCAAGGTGGTGGGGGCTATCCGCCCCTGGTCCGTGGAAGAGGCCCGGGCCAACTCGGTGCGCGGCCAGTACAGCGCCGGTGAAGTGGCCGGCAAGGCCCTGGCGGGCTACCGCGAGGAAGCCAACGTGGCGCCGGACAGCAGCACCGAAACCTACGTTGCGCTGAAGGTGATGATCGACAACTGGCGCTGGGTCGGGGTGCCGTTCTACCTGCGCACCGGCAAGCGCATGAGTGTGCGCGACACCGAGATCGTCATCTGCTTCAAGCCGGCGCCCTATGCACAGTTCCGCGATACCGAGGTCGAGCGCCTGTTGCCGACCTACCTGCGGATCCAGATCCAGCCCAACGAAGGCATGTGGTTCGACCTGCTGGCGAAAAAGCCCGGGCCGAGCCTGGACATGGCCAACATCGAGCTGGGTTTTGCCTACCGCGACTTTTTCGAGATGCAGCCCTCCACCGGCTACGAAACCCTGATCTACGACTGCCTGATCGGCGACCAGACCCTGTTCCAGCGCGCCGACAACATCGAGAACGGCTGGCGCGCGGTGCAACCCTTCCTCGATGCCTGGCAACAGGACGCCAGCTTGCAGAGCTACCCGGCGGGGGTGGATGGCCCGGCAGCCGGGGATGAACTGCTGGCCCGGGATGGCCGCGTATGGCGACCTCTGGGGTGAGTGGCGTGCAGGCGCGGCCTATCGAGTTCCTCCTCAGTGACATGGACGGCACCCTGTTGCGCCCCGACCACAGCCTCAGCCCCCGCACCCTGGACGCGGTCCGTGCGCTGCGCGAGGCCGGGGTAGCCTTCAGCCTGGCCACCGGACGGCCGCCGCGGGCCATGCTGCAGCAGATCGAGGCCCTGGGCGTCGACCTGCCCACTGCCGGCTTCAACGGCGGCAGTATCGTCAAGCCCGATGGCAGTTTCCTGGCTTGTCACCATGTTCCGGTGGAAGCGGCGGTCACCGCCTTGCTGCTGTTCGAACCCTGCCCACAGGTCGAGACCTGGGTGTTTGCCGACAACGAATGGCTGCTGCGCAACCTGGACGGTGCCCTGATGCCCCTGGAGCGTCAGGCGCTGGGTTACGCCCCCAAGGTGGTGGACAGCTTCGAGGAATACCTGCCGCGCATCGACAAGATCGTCGCCGCCAGCAGCGATCACCGCTTGCTGGTGCAGTTGGAGGCCCGCTTGCAGGCCGCCACTGCAGGGCAGGCCCAGGCGTCCCGTTCCCAACCCAGGTTCCTCGATCTCACTGCCTTGCAGGCGGACAAGGGGCAGGCCCTGGTGACCCTGGCCGAATACCTGGGGGTGCCGCTGGAGCGCACCGCGGCCCTGGGCGATGGCGGCAACGACCCGGCGATGTTCCAGCGTGCCGGCCTGTCGATTGCCATGGGCCAGGCGGAAGAACAGGTCAAGCGCCAGGCTGATGTGATCACCGGCAGCAACCTGGAAGACGGCGCCGCCGAAGCCATCGAACGCTATATCCTCATGCGTTGAGGGCCGTGGCCCGGCATCGCGCCGGGCCACGGCCCCCAGTCCTGCACCCATTGCGCCCCATCTGCAGTCCCGGGGCGCCCCAAGCAGCGGTTACAACCAGTAGCTCACCGCGTACCAGCCCAGCAGCCCCATCACCACGGTGTAGGGCAGGGCCATCCACACCATCCGTCCGTAGGACAGGCGTACCAGCGGCGCAATCGCCGAGGTCAGCAGGAACAGGAAGGCCGCCTGGCCGTTGGGCGTAGCCACGCTCGGCAGGTTGGTACCGGTATTGATGGCGATCGCCAGGGTTTCGAAGTGCTCGCGGCTCATCTGCCCGGAGATGAAGGCCTGTTTCACTTCGGTGATGTAGATGGTGGCCACGAACACGTTGTCGCTGATGGCCGAGAGCAGGCCATTGGCAATGAACAGCATGCCCGGCTGCTGGTCCGCCGGCAGCGCCAGCACCCACTGGATCAGCGGGGTGAACAGCTGCTGCTGGTGAATCACCGCCACCACGGCAAAGAACACCACCAGCAGGGCGGTGAAGGGCATGGCGTCCTTGAACGCGTTGCCCAGGCGGTGCTCGTCGGTGATCCCGGTAAAGGCGGTGATCAGTACGATCACCAGCAGGCCGATCAGCCCGACCTCGGCCACATGCAGGGCCAGGGCGACGATCAGGATCAGTGCCGCCAGCCCCTGCACCAGCAGGGCCGCGCGCTGGCGCGAGGTGCGCTGGGCATCGTCCTCGGCGGCGTAGTTGGCCAGCACCTGGCGCACGTTGTCCGGCAGCAGGGTGCCGTAGCCGAACCAGCGCAGCTTCTCCAGCAGTACGCAGGTCACCAGGCCAGCCGCCAGGACCGGCATCGAAACCGGTGCCACCTTGCTGAAGAAATCGGCGAAGTGCCAGCCCATTTCATGGCCGATCAGCAGGTTCTGCGGTTCCCCTACCAGGGTGCACACACCGCCCAGGGCGGTGCCCACGGCGCCATGCATCAGCAGGCTGCGCAGGAAGGCGCGGAACTGTTCCAGGTCGTCATGATGCAGGGCAGGCAACTGTTGGTCGTCGGCGAAGGCGCTGTCCTGGCGCGGGTCATTGCCGGACGCCACCCGGTGATACACCGAATAGAAGCCTACCGCGGCGCTGATGATCACCGCGGTGACGGTCAGGGCGTCGAGAAAGGCCGAGAGGAAGGCCGAGAGAAAGCAGAACAGCAGGCCCAGCAGCGCCTTGGAGCACACCCCCAGCAGCAGCCGGGAGAACAGGTAGAGCAGCAACTCCTTCATGAAGTAGATGCCGGCCACCATGAACATCAGCAGCAGGATCACCGGGAAGTTGTGCACCAGCTCGTCATACAGCGCCTGGGGCGTGGTCATGCCCAGCACCAGTGCCTGCACCAGCAGCAGGCCGCCGGGCATCAAGGGGTAGCACTTGAGGGCCATGGCCAGGGTGAAGATGAATTCGATCACCAGGCACCAGCCGGCGGCGGCCGGGCTGACAGCGAAGAACAGCAGAGGGTTGAGCAACAGGAACGCGACAATGCTTGCCTTGTACCAGCGGGGTGATTGGCCGAGAAAATTGTGGGCGAACGCCTGGGCCATTGAACCGGACATTGGCGGCTCCTTGTAGTGAGAAGCGCGCAACTTGCCCCATGGCGGATTGAGAATCAAGAATTGATGAAATCTTTTGCGACAAACTTCGCCAGCGCCCCAGCGGCCGCCAGTGCACGACCTTACGTAGGAGCCGGCTTGCCGGAGAAGAGGGCCTTGAGTCTTGCGCAGTCCTCAAGCACGCCTTCGCTGGCAAGCCAGCTCCTACGGGGGGGCTGGCGGCGCGAAACTGTTGTAGGAGCCGGCTTGCCGGCGAAGAGGGCCTCGAGCCTTGCGCAGTCCTCAAGCACGCCTTCGCTGGCAAGCCAGCTCCTACGGGGGGGCTGGCGGCGCAAAACTGTTGTAGGAACCGGCTTGCCGGCGAAGAGGGCCTTGAGTCTTGCGCAGTCCTCAAGCACGCCTTCGCTGGCAAGCCAGCTCCTACGGGGGGGGCTGGCGGCGCGAAACTGTTGTAGGAGCCGGCTTGCCGGCGAAGAGGGCCTCGAGTCTTGCGCGGTCTTCAACGGTTTCACTCAGTACGCTTGGCCACCAGGGTCAGGATGTCGTAGCTGGCCACCACCTCGCCCAGCTGGTTGCTGACTTCCACATCCCAGGCCACCACTCCTTGCGGCGTGCCCTGGGGGCTGAGCTTGCCCTGGTCGATCTTGCGCTTGCAGGTCAGGCGCGCCTGCAGGGTGTCGCCAATGCCCACCGGGGTGATGAAGCGCAGGGTGTCCAGGCCGTAGTTGGCCAGCACCGGGCCGGGGCCCGGGGAAACGAACAGCCCGGCCGCCGCCGAGAGCACGAAGTAGCCATGGGCGATGCGCTTGCCGAACTGCGACTCCCTGGCGGCAATCTCGTCGAAGTGCATATAGAAATGGTCCCCCGACAGGCAACCGAAGTTCACCAGGTCGGCCTCGGTCACAGTGCGCCGGTGGGTCAGCAGGGATTCGCCGATCCGCAGGTCCTGGAAGTGCCGGCGGAAGGGGTGGACCTCGGTTTCGATCACCTGGGCACCGCGCACGTACTCGCCGGTTACCGCCGCCAGCATGCTTGGCGAGCCCTGGATCGCCGCCCGTTGCAGGTAATGCTTGACCGCCCGCAGGCCGCCCAGCTCTTCGCCACCCCCGGCGCGGCCCGGGCCGCCATGCTTGAGCTGTGGCAGGGGCGAGCCGTGGCCGGTGGATTCGCCAGCACAGTGGCGGTCCAGCACCAGCAAGCGACCGTGCCAGGCCGCAGCCCGGGGAATGACCTGGGCGGCAATGGCCGGGTTCTTGGTGACTAGGCTGGCCACCAGGCTGCCCTTGCCGCGAGAGGCCAGCTCCAGTGCCTGGTCCAGGTCGTCATAGGCCATCAGGGTGCTGACCGGGCCAAAGGCTTCGATGTCGTGGGCGCCGCCCTCGGCCATGGGATCGCGCGCCAGCAACAGGGTCGGGGCGAAGAACGCGCCCTGGCTGACGTTTGCGCCTCGGGGCTCGAAGCCGTCCCGGGCACCGAACAGCAGGTCGCTGCTGTGCAGCAGGCTTTGCAGGCGCTCGGCCACATCGCGCTGCTGTTCATGGGAGGCCAGGGCGCCCATGCGCACGCCTTCCACCGCCGGGTCGCCCACCACCACCTTCGACAGGCGCTCGAGCAATCGGGTGGCCACCGCATCCAGTTGTTTGGCGGGGATGATGGTGCGGCGGATGGCAGTGCATTTCTGCCCGGCCTTGACCGTCATTTCCCGTGCCACTTCCTTGATGAACAGCTCGAATTCCTCGTCGTCCGGGCTTACGTCCGGGGCCAGGATCGCGCAGTTCAGCGAGTCGGCCTCGGCATTGAAGGGCACCGAATGGCGGATCAGGTGCGGGTTGGCCCGCAGTCGTCCAGCGGTGCTGGCGGAGCCGGTGAAGGTCACCAGGTCCTGGCCTTGCAGGCGGTCCAGCAGGTCGCCGGTAGCGCCTATCACCAATTGCAGGCTGCCTTCGGGCAGCAGCCCGGATTCATGCATCAGCCGCACCGCGGCCTCAGTCAGGTAGCTGGTGGCGCTGGCCGGCTTGACGATGCAGGGCATGCCGGCGAGGAAGCACGGGGCGAATTTTTCCAGCATGCCCCAGATCGGAAAGTTGAAGGCGTTGATGTGCACCGCCACGCCACCCCGGGGCACCAGGATGTGGCTGCCGGCAAAGCTGCCGAGCTTGCTCAAGGATTGCGCCGGGCCTTCGTGCAACAGGTTGCCCGACGGCAGCTCCCGGGCGCCGAGGCCGGCGTAGCTGAACAGGGTGCTGTTGCCGCCCTCGATATCGATCCAGCTGTCGGCTCGCGTCGCGCCGCTGTGATGGGACAGGGCATAGAGCTGCTCCTTGCGCTCGCTCAAATACAGCGCCAGGGCCTTGAGGCGCTGGGCCCGCTGCTGGAAATCCAGGGCCAGCAAGGTCTTGGCGCCCTGATGGCGACCAAAGGCAAGGGCCTCGGCGAAGTCCGGGGCCTCCTCGTGGGTGCGCGCCACTTCATGCCCATCGATGGCGCTGCGCAGTGACTGGGCCGGATGCTGGCCGATCCAGCGGCCGGCGATGAAGCTTTGCAGGGTTGGAGCCTGTGGCATGGGGATTCCTCCAGAGGGTGAACCGGGTTCGAGCGCGGCAGCCCGCGCTCATGGATGGGGTCAGTGATGAGTGGCGCCGGATGCGCCAATGCCGGTCATGGAACGGATGAACTGCGCCAGGTAGCGTCCGCGCTCCAGTTCGGCCCGGGGCGAGCGGTCGCTGACGGAGAGGGCCCAGGCACAGAAGAACGCCAGGCTCATGGAAAACAGCGCCGGGTTGGCGTAGGGAAACAGCGCCTGGGGGTGATGCAGCACATTGACCCAGACCGCCGGGCTGAGAATCAGCAGCACAATCGCCGAGACCAGGCCAGCCAGGCTGCCGCCCACCGCGCCGCGAGTGGTGAGGCCTTTCCAGAACATCGAAAGAAACAGCACCGGGAAATTCACCGAAGCGGCGATGGCTAGCACCAGCCCCGAGAGAAAGGCAATGTTCTGCGATTCGAACAACAGCCCCAGCAGCACCGCCAGCCCCCCGATGCACAGGGTGGCGATCCGCGAGACGCGCATTTCCTGCCGGGTGCTGGCCTGGCCCTTGCGCAGCACGCAGGCGTACAGGTCATGGGAGACCGCCGAGGCGCCGGACAGCGCCAGCCCGGCCACCACCGCCAGGATGGTGGCGAAGGCCACGGCCGAGATGAAGCCCAGGAACAGGTTGCCGCCCACCGCCTGGGCCAGGTGCACGGCAATCATGTTGGCGCCGCCGATGATCGCGCCGCCGGCATCGCGGTACTCGGGCTCGGTACCGACCATGACGATGGCGCCGAAGCCGACAATGATCAGCAGCAGGTAGAAGTAGCCGATGAAACCGGTGGCGTAGAACACGCTCTTGCGCGCTTCCCGGGCATCGCTGACGGTGAAGAAACGCATGAGGATGTGCGGCAGGCCGGCGGTGCCGAACATCATGCCCAGCCCCAGGGAAATGGCATCGATGGGGTTCGACAGCAACCCGCCTGGGGCCATGATCGCGCTGCCCTTGGCGTGCACCGCGCTGGCCTGGGCGAACAGCGCTTCAGTGCTGAAACCGAAGTGCTTGAGCACCATGAAGGCCATGAAGCTGGTGCCCGAAAGCAGCATCAGCGCCTTGATGATCTGTACCCAGGTGGTGGCCAGCATGCCGCCGAAGGTCACGTAGCAGACCATCAGCAGGCCCACCAGCATCACCGCATAGAGGTAGCTGATACCGAACAGCAGCTCGATCAGCTTGCCGGCGCCGACCATCTGCGCCACCAGGTACATCAGTGCCACGCTCAGGGTGCCGAAGGCCGAGGTCAGGCGCACCGGCGTCTGGGCCAGGCGATAGGAAACCACGTCGGCGAAGGTGTACTTGCCCAGGTTGCGCAGGCGTTCGGCGATCAGGAACAGGATGATCGGCCAGCCGGCCAGGACCCCCAGGGCGTACAACAGACCGTCGTAGCCATTGAGGAACATCATTGCCGAGATGCCGAGGAAGGACGCCGCGGAAATCATGTCACCGGCGATCGCCAGGCCATTCTGCAAGCCACTCATGCCGCCACCGGCGGTATAGAAGTCGCTGGCGGAGCGGGTGCGCCGGGCGGCCCAGCGGGTGATGCCGAGGGTCATCAGGACAAACACCAGGAACATGCCGATGGCGTTCCAGTTCAATGGCCGCGCCGGCGTGTCGGCCGCCAGGGCCAGGTCGGTGGCCAGCAGGCAGGGCAGCAGGAATAGAGCGAGCGGGCGCTTCATGGCTGGCACTCGCGCTTGAGCTTGTCGTTCAGCGGGTCCAGCAGGCGGTTGCTGCGGTAGACGTAGAAGCCGGTGAGGGCAAAGGCCAGGCCGATCATAGCCACGCCCACCGGCATGCCGACGCTGGTGGCTCCGCCGGCCAACGAGCGCCCCAGCAGCCCGGGGTGGAAAGCCACCAGCAGTACGAAACCGTAGTAGGCCAGGAGCATGATCAGGGTCAGCGACCAGTAGAGGCGCTGCTTGCGCCGCACCAGCTGGATGAAGTCCGGATGGCGGGTGATGCGGGCGATCTGTTGTGGGGTCATGGCGCGTTCTCTTGTTTTTGTTGTTGCTGGTACGTGAAGGCGCTGCGCGGCCTTTCGCAGCTTCGCTGGGGCTCGGCAGCGGCTACGGGCGGCTGCGGGGAGCGCCGGCGTCAGAGCTGGTCGAAGTCCAGTACCACCTTGTCGCTGAGCGGGAACGATTGGCAGGAGAGGACGTAGCCGGCCGCGACTTCGTAGTCTTCCAGGGCGTGGTTGCTGTCCATTTCCACTTCGCCTTCGATGACCTTGCATTTGCAGGTGGAGCAGACTCCGGCCTTGCACGAGTAGGGCAGTTCGGCGCCCTGGGTGTTGCCGGCGTCGAGAATGCTCTGGCTGTTGCGCGGCAGGTCGAAGGCCAGGGCGCGGCCGTCGCTGATCACGGTGACCCGGCTGTGCCGGGCATCCAGGGCATGGGCGGTTTCCCGGGCCTGGCGCTTGTGCCCGTCGCTGCCGGCGTGGAACAGCTCGAAGTGGATGCGCTCGGCCGGCATGCCGGCAGCCTTGAGGCTGTCGCGCACGGTTTCGGTCATGGCCTGGGGGCCGCAGATGAACGCGGCCTCCAGTTGCTGGACGTCGAGCCAGCGGGAAAACAGCTGCTGGCACTTGTCCTGGTCGATGCGCCCGTTGTACAGGTCGATGTCCTGCCGTTCGCGGCTGAACACGAACATCAGGTTCAGCCGCTGCAGGTAGCGGTTCTTCAGGTCCTCAAGCTGTTCGCGAAACAGCGCCGAGTTGCTGGAGCGGTTGCCGTAGAGCAGGGTGACCCGGCTGTGGGGCTCGGTTTGCAGGGTGGTCCTGATGATCGACAGGATCGGCGTGATACCGCTGCCGGCCGCCACCGCCAGGTAATGGCCGCGCCGCGCCGGGTCCAGCTCCACATGGAAACGCCCGGCCGGGGGCATCACGTCCAGGCTGTGGCCGGGCTGCAATCGTTCATTGGCGAAGGCCGAGAAACGCCCGCCGGCCACGTGTTTGACCGCGATGCGCAGTTCACCGTCGTTGACCCCGGTGCAGATCGAATAGGAGCGGCGCACTTCCTCGCCTTCAAGCTCGGTGCGCAGCACCAGGTGCTGGCCCTGGGTGAAGTGGAACTGCTGCTGCAGGTGCGGGGGAACCTCGAAGGCGATGGACACCGCGTCGCGGGTTTCATTGCGCAGGTCCTTGATGGTCAGGCGGTGGAACTGGCTCATGGTGGTTCTCCACTGCGGCGCCGGGCCGCTCAGATGCACTTGAAGTAGTCGAAGGGTTCCAGGCAATCACGGCAGCGATACAGGGCCTTGCAGGCGGTGGAACCGAACTCGCTGAGGCGCTCGCTGTGGGCGCTGCCGCATTGCGGGCAGAGCACCTGGGGCGTTTCTCCCAGCAGGCTGCGCTTGCTGCTGCCCGAGGGGGGTGCAATGCCGTAGGCCTGCAGGCGCCGGCGCCCGCGCTCGGTGATCCAGTCGGTGGTCCAGGCCGGGGTCAGCTGGCGCAGCAGCCTGGGGGCCTTGAAGCCGGCGCGCTCCAGGGCCTGGCGGATGTCGCTTTCGATCACCTCGGTGGCCGGGCAGCCGGAGTAGGTCGGGGTGACCGCCACCTGCAGGTGCCCCTGGTGCCAGTCGAGGTGGCGCACGATGCCCAGGTCGAGCACGCTGACCACCGGCACTTCCGGGTCCATGACCCGGTCGAGGGTGGCCCAGGCGGTGTCCAGGTCCCCGGGCAACGGGTCGCGTGCCCCCAGGTCGCTGCCGATCAGCTCACCAGACCGCATCGGGATAGGCTCGCGGCAGTGATTGCATCTGGGCCAGCAGCAGGCCCAGGTGTTCGGTATGCAGGCCTTTGCGCGCATCCAGGTAGAAGTGGCTGGGCGCTTCGGGCACAGGCAGGGTGGCCCGGGCGAGCACCGCGGCGACCCTGTCCTGCCAGGCGGTGGCGACCTGAGCCGGGTCTGCCAGCAGCCCGGCCTGGTGCAACGCGTTCTCCGCAGGATCGGTGGCGATCAGTTCCCCGGTAAAGCGCCACAGCCGCGGCAGGGCCTGGAGCATGCGCCGGTGGCTTTCCTCGGTGCCATCCCCCAGGCGCTCGACCCACTCGCTGGAGCGCCGCAGGTGGTAGGTGACTTCCTTGAACGCCTTGGCGGCGACCCCGGCGATGCGTGGATCGCTGGACAGGCACAGGCCACGGAGGGTTTCCAGGTGCCAGGCGTCGTAGAAGAACTGCTTGAGCATGGTCACCGCGAAGTCGCCATTGGGTTGTTCCACCAGCAGCAGGTTGCGGTAGGCGCGTTCGTCGCGGCGAAAGGCCAGATGGTCGGCATCCCGCCCGTCCGCCAGCAGTTCGGCGGCATAGTCCAGCCAGTTGCGGGCCTGGCCCACCAGGTCGAGACCGACGTTCATCAGTGCCAGTTCTTCTTCCAGGGCCGGGGCCCGGCCGCACCATTCGCACAGGCGCTGGCCCTGGACCAGGGCACTGTCGCCCAGGCGCAGCAGGTGGTTGAGCAGATCGTTTGCAGGGTTCATGGCCGGCCTCACATGTGTCCGACTTCGGGGGGCAACTGGTAGAAGCTGGCGTGGCGGTAGACCTTGTCGTCCGCCGGGTCGAACAGCGGCTCCTTTTCGTCCGGCGAGGAGGCGACGATCTGCGCCGAAGGCACCACCCACAGGCTCACGCCTTCGCTGCGCCGGGTGTAGAGGTCCCGGGCGTTGGCCATGGCCATTGGGGCATCGGCGGCGTGCACGCTGCCGACATGCTTGTGGTTGAGGCCGTGCTTGCTGCGCACGAAAACCTCGTAGAGGGTCCATTCAGACATTGCAGTGACTCCACATCAGGGCTGGAGGGCCATTGCCCTGGGGGCAATGGCCGGGGGGGAACGGGCTCTCAGGCGGCGTCGCTGGCGGCCTTTCGGGCGGCGTGGGCCACGGCGGCAGCCCGCACCCAGGCGCCGTCCTCGATGGCCTGGCGGCGGGTGTCCAGGCGTTCCTGGTTGCACGGGCCGTTGCCCTTGAGCACTTCGTAAAATTCTTCCCACTGGATTTCGCCAAAGTCGTAATGGCCGCGCTCGGCGTTCCACTTCAGCTCCGGGTCGGGGCAGGTGCAGCCCAGCAACTCCAGTTGCGGGATGGTCTGGTCGATGAAGCGCTGGCGCAGTTCGTCGTTGCTCTGGCGCTTGATCTTCCAGGCCATGGACTGGGCACTGTTGGGGGAGTGTTCGTCGCTGGGGCCGAACATCATCAGGGCCGGCCACCAGAGACGGTTGATGGCGTCCTGGACCATGTCCCGCTGCGCCTGGTTGCCCTCGCGCATCATGGTCAGGAGGATTTCGTAGCCCTGGCGCTGGTGGAAGCTCTCTTCCTTGCAGATGCGCACCATGGCCCGGGAATAGGGGCCGTAGGAGGTGCGTTGCAGCACCACCTGGTTGACGATGGCCGCGCCATCCACCAGCCAGCCCACGGCGCCCATGTCGGCCCAGTTCAGGGTCGGGTAGTTGAAGATGCTCGAATACTTGGCCTTGCCGCTGTGCAGCCGGGCCACTTCTTCGTCGCGGTCGGCCCCCAGGGTTTCCATGGCGCTGTACAGGTACAGGCCGTGGCCGGCTTCGTCCTGGATCTTGGCCATCAGTTGCAGCTTGCGCTTGAAGGTCGGGGCACGGGTGACCCAGTTGCCTTCGGGCAGCATGCCGACGATTTCCGAATGGGCGTGCTGGGAGATCTGCCGGATCAGGGTCTGGCGGTAGGCCTCGGGCATCCAGTTCTTGGCTTCGATCTTGATCTCGTCGTCGATCCTTTGCTGGAAGCTGCGTTCCTGTTCGGACATCTCGGCCAGTGGCGTGACGCGCTTGACCCCCGTTTCTACCAACTGTGCGTACATGTGGCGTCTCCCGGTGTGAAGGTGTGGCTGGGCATGGGAATGTTTATATGTGATACGCAAATTAATATCAAACATAAAATAACGTGTCATGTTTGATTTTGGTATCGCATTGCGCCCCTGGGCCTTTGCCAAGGCAAAAAAAAGCCCCGCATCAGCGGGGCTTCCAGGAAGGATGGATTAGCGGTTGCGTTTGTCGATTACCCGGCAGGCCTTGCCTTCGGAGCGCTTGATGCTGAATGCCGGCTGCAAAACGATACGTGAGCTGATACCAATATGGGTCTTTATGTGGCGGCTGAGATCGCCGCAGAGGGCCCGCTGCTGGTCGTCCCCCAGTTGCTGGTGCTCAGGCTTGAGCTCGACGTGGATATCAACGCTGTCGAGGTTGCCGTGGCGGTACAGGTGGATCTCGTAGCAGGGGGCCAGTTGCCCGACCTTCAGCACCTGTTCTTCGACCTGGGTGGGGAACACGTTGACCCCGCGGATGATCAGCATGTCGTCGCTGCGCCCGGTGATCTTGTCGATGCGCCGCATGGGCCGCGCCGTGCCCGGCAACAGCCGGGTCAGGTCGCGGGTGCGATAGCGGATCATCGGCAGCGCTTCCTTGGTCAGGGAGGTGAGCACCAGCTCGCCCAGTTCGCCATCGGCCAGTACCTGGCCGGTGATCGGGTCGATGATTTCCGGGTAGAAGTGATCCTCCCAGAGGGTAGGGCCGTCGCGGGTCTGCGCGCATTCCATGGCCACCCCGGGGCCGATGATTTCCGACAGCCCGTAGATGTCCAGGGCAGTGATGCCCAGGCGCTGTTCGATGGCACTGCGCAGTTCGTCGGTCCAGGGTTCGGCACCGAAGATTCCCAGGCGCAGCGCCAGCTGGTGCGGGTCCAGGCCCTGGCGCTCGATCTCGTCGGCGATGTTGAGCATGTAGGAGGGGGTGACCATGATGATGTCCGGCTGGAAATCCTTGATCAGTTGCACCTGCTTCTCGGTCTGGCCGCCGGACATGGGGATCACCGTGCAGCCCAGGCGTTCGGCGCCGTAGTGCGCCCCCAGGCCGCCGGTGAACAGGCCGTAGCCGTAGGAAATATGCACCTTGTCCCCGGGCCGGCCGCCGGCGGCGCGGATCGAGCGCGCCACCACCTGCGCCCAGGTGTCGATGTCGTTGCGGGTGTAGCCGACCACCGTGGGCTTGCCGGTGGTGCCGCTGGAGGCGTGCAGGCGTACCACCTGGTCCATGGGTACAGCGAACATGCCATAGGGGTAGTGGTCGCGCAGATCGGCCTTGGTCGTGAAGGGCAGGTGCGCCAGGTCTTCCAGGCGCTTGATGTCCCGGGGATGCACCCCGAGCTGGTCGAAGCGCTGGCGGTACAGCGGGACCCTGTCGTAGGCGTGGTTCAGGCTCCAGCGCAGGCGTTCCAGCTGGTGCTGGCGCAGGTGGTCGATGCTGGCGGTTTCCATCGGGTCCAGCAGCGCGTCGGGCACGGTTCCGGCAATCGGCATGTTCATGGTGTCACTCGAATTGTTGTTGTCTTGTAGCCCGCCGGCGGGCGGGCTCTGAGTGCATGCCCCGGGGCGCAGGCGAGCCCCGGGGGAGTCTTTTTACTGTGCTGCAGCCGCTCGCTGATCAGCGCGATGCCCGGGTCGACACCGATGCACATGGTGCACAGCGCGTAGCGGCCCCGGCGCTGCCAATGAGGATACGGACGGCATCGATGAGCAGTGGGTCATTCATGGGAGGTCTCCTGTGTCAGCACCGGGCCGTGCACTTGGTAGGATTTGCCTTGGAGCAGGGCGATGAGCCGGCCCTGCTGGTTTTCCACGCGCACCGCGTAGTGGCCGGTGCGGCCGCCGCGGTTCTGTTCATGGCAGTCGGCGGTCAGGGTGTCGCCCAACTGGGCCGGGGCGATGTATTCGATGCTGCAACCCAGGGCCACCGTGGCCCGGTCATGGCTGTTGCAGGCAATGGCGAAGGCCGAGTCGGCGAGGGTGAAGATCAGGCCGCCGTGGCAGGTGCCGTGGCCCTGCAGCATGTCGGCCCGCACGCTCATGCCCAGGCGCGCCGCACCGGGCGCCACCGACAACAGGCGCATGCCCAGGGCGTTGCTTGCCGGGTCACGTTCGAACAGGGTCCGGGCGCAGCGCCGGGCCAGTTCCATGGCGTCATGTTCAGTCATGCTGGGGCCTCCTTGGAGTCGCCGTGGTCAGCAGCCCTTGAACACAGGGCTGCGTTTTTCCATGAAGGCGCTGACGCCTTCGCGGTAGTCCTCGCTGCAACCGGCCAGGCGTTGCAGGTCGCGCTCCAGGTCCAGTTGCTCATCGAAGCTGTTGTGCAGGCTGGCATTGAGGCTGCGCTTGATCAGGCCCAGGCCGTAGGTGGGTTGGGTGGCCAGGTGCCGGGCCAGGCTCAGGGCCTGGTCCCGCAGTTGGGCATCATCCACGCACTGGTAGATCAGGCCCCACTGCTCGGCCTGTTCGGCACTCAGGCGGTTGCCGAGCAGGGCCAGGGCCTTGGCCCGGGCCATGCCCACCAGGCGCGGCAGCAGCCAGGTACCGCCGGAATCGGGAACCAGCCCGAGCTTGCAGAAGGCCTGGATAAAGCTTGCCGAGCGTGCGGCCAGTACCAGATCGCAGGCCAGGGGCAGGTTGGCCCCGGCCCCGGCGGCCACCCCGTTGACCGCGCAGATCACCGGCAGCGGCAGGTCCCGCAGGGCCCGCACCAGGGGGTTGTAGAAGGTTTCGATGGAGGCCCCCAGGTCCGGCGCGGCGCCGCCGGGTGTCACGGTGCGCTCGCCCAGGTCCTGCCCGGCACAGAAGCCCCGGCCTTCCCCGGTCAGCAGCAGGACCCGCACCTGCGGGTCATTGCGCACCAGGTCCAGGGCTGCCTGAACCTCGCGGTGCATCGTCGGGTTGAAGCTGTTGAGCTGTTCGGGGCGGTTGAGGCTGAGAAGGGCCACGCCCTCGCTGATGGAGAACAGGATGGTGCTGAAGTTCATGGACGGGGCGCTCTGTGCTGGGCGATCAGGCGAACACCACCGACAGGCGTGGAGGCAAGGCGTTGAGGCATGGTGAATGTCCTCGGGGTGGCCGGTGGTCGGGTTGGCTGGTTGGCCGGTTTTCGTCGAGTATATCGCCAATGCGATACATAAAAGCAATTGTTAAGTGAATTTAATGTGTCTTGATTTTGAGTGTCGGTCCAGCTTTTTTTGTAGCCCCAGGCTCACGACAAAAGCCTACAGGCTGCCTAAGGCGTTGATAATTAGGGACTGACAAGTCTTTGTGGAGCAGCCAGGCTGGCTGATTGCGGCGGCGCCTGTCTTGTGCCTGGCCAATAATATGATACAAACTGCCATCCGCAGTTCATCGTATTTCCTGCTTTCAGATGGCGTGTTCTTCAAGGAACCTCTCAATGACCTGTTACAGCCTCGATGGATTGACCCCGGTGGTCGACCCCAGCGCGTATGTGCACCCTTCAGCGGTGCTGATTGGTGATGTGATTGTCGGCGCCCATTGTTACGTCGGCCCGTTGGCCAGCTTGCGGGGCGATTTTGGGCGGATCGTTCTGGAGGAGGGGGCAAACCTGCAGGATACGTGTGTGATGCATGGTTTTCCCGACAGCGATACGGTGGTCGAGCGCAACGGCCATATAGGTCATGGCGCTGTCCTGCATGGCTGTCGAATTGGCGCCGACGCCCTGGTGGGCATGAATGCGGTGGTGATGGACAACGCGCATATCGCGCCCCGTTGCATCGTTTCCGCGGCAGCCTTCGTCAAGGCTGGCTTCGAGTGTGCGCCACAGTCGCTGATCATGGGGGCGCCGGCTCGGGTCAGCCGCCCGCTCAGTGATGCGGAGCTGGCCTGGAAGCAGGCGGGGACCCGCGAATACCAACAGCTGGCCAGGCGTTGCCTGGAGCAGATGCGGCCTTGCGAGCCGCTGCGGGAGGCAGAGCCCGGACGCCCGCGAATCGGCAACAGTGCGCTGCGCCCCAAGGCTCGCCCATGAACCTGCCAGGGCGCTATAGCTGCCTGAAACCCGCTATATTCCTTCCTTTTTTACCGGTACATCCATGTCGTCCCTAGCGCCACTGAACCACCTGATCAAACGTTTCCAGGAGCAGACTCCGATCCGCGCCAGTTCGCTGATCATCACCCTGTACGGCGATGCCATCGAGCCCCACGGCGGCACGGTGTGGCTGGGCAGCCTGATTCAATTGCTGGAGCCCATGGGGATCAACGAGCGCTTGATCCGCACCTCGATCTTCCGCCTGAGCAAAGAGGGCTGGCTGAGCGCTGAAAAGGTCGGCCGGCGCAGTTACTACAGCCTGACCCTGACCGGGCGCCGGCGCTTCGACAAGGCCTTCAAGCGCGTGTACAGCGCCGGAGTGCCGGCCTGGGACGGCGCCTGGTGCCTGGTGATGCTCTCGCAACTGTCTGTCGAGTTGCGCAAGCAGGTGCGCGAAGAGCTGGAATGGCAGGGGTTCGGCGCCATGTCGCCGGTACTGCTGGCCTGCCCGCGCAGTGATCGGGCCGATATCAACGCCACCCTGGTGGAGCTTGGCGCCCAGGAAGACACCATCGTCTTCGAGACCACGCCCCAGGATGTCCTGAGTTCCAGGGCCCTGCGCCTGCAAGTGCGGGAAAGCTGGAACATCGATGAACTGGCAGCCCACTACAGCGAGTTCATCCAGCTGTTCCGCCCGCTCTGGCAGGCCCTGCGCGAGCAGGAGCAGTTGCAGCCCCAGGATTGCTTCCTGGCCCGGCTGCTGCTGATTCATGAGTACCGCAAGCTGCTGCTGCGCGATCCGCAACTGCCCGACGAACTGCTGCCCGGGGATTGGGAAGGCCGCGCGGCGCGCCAGTTGTGTCGCAACATCTATCGCCTGATCCAGGCCCGGGCTGAAGAATGGCTGGCCACTGCCCTGGAGAACGCCGATGGCCCGTTGCCGGATGTCGGCGAAAGCTACTATCGGCGTTTTGGCGGGCTGGTCTAGCCCGCTCATCCACGGGGTGCCAGCTGTGATGCCCGAGGAGAGGCCCCGGGCGTTGCAGCCCGGGTTTATCACGGCCCGGATGTTAAAGAGTCATTGACCTGCGAATTTGTCCTGATCTAGGGTCGCGAACGTATTCAATGCAACTAAGCAGAGAATGTTTCAGCGCTATTGCAGTTGAATGACGTGCACTGCAAGTTTGAAGATATTTGCAATACAGGGAGCATGGCCAGGTACAGGTATTCGGTCCTGCAGGGAAAGCAGACAGATAAAGGGATTATCGATGAAGTGGATTCGCAACCTGGCTACAAAGTTCGGCCTGGCCATGATGTTGGTTATTTGGGGCAAGTTGGCTATTGCATCGCAACTGGTTCCGGCATTTGGGCTGGCCAATGATCAATATGCCAAGTCTCCGGGGCCCTATGCAGTCAGCACCAATGCTGTTCTGAGTGATTGCCGTGGGTTGTTGGGGGTGTTGGCGCGGATCATGCTGTTGGATAACAGCCTGCAATGCAATCAGTCCTTTCCTTACGGATTCTCCAATCCGATCTCCACCAGTGTCTATTACCCGTCCAATATCAAGCAATTGGACAAGTTGCCAGTGGTCAACTTCGTTGGCGGTATTCTCTCCAACCAGGGGCAGTACACAGATCTGCTGCGGCTGTGGGCGAGCTACGGCTTCATTGTGATCATCTCCTCGGACTTCATCAACACCGCCCCCACCATGCATGTGCTCGGCGCCCTGGAACTGAGCAAGCTCAACCAGGACCCGACCTCGCCATTGTTCGGCAAGGTCGACCTGTCGCGCACCATTGTGGCGGGGCATTCGGCGGGAGGAGGTGCATCGATTCTATCGGCAAGCCTCTTGCCAGAGACCTTGAAGGGCATCGACCCGCAGTTGCGTTATATCGGCTCGCTGCCGATCGAACCCGGGCCGATCGGCCTTGGCTCCACGGTGAAGACACCGACCCTGGTGCTCACCGGCGCAGCGGACGTAGTGGTCCCGGCCTGGGCCTGGCCAAGGCTGTGGCAGGGCGGGCTGATCAAGGCCGTGCCGGGCTGGAGCGCAACCGCCCATAACGCCACTCATTTCAGCCCGGTCAGAAGCGTCAGGGAAGATGAGTTTGCCGGTATTACCACGGCCTGGATCTTATATATCGGCAAGAATGACCCGGCCGCCAAAGAATACTTCGTCGGTGAAGATTACAAACTGGCCCGAGATCCGCAGTTCATTCGCCTGCTATTCAACCCGCTGCGGGTCCAGCGCAATGAAGTAGCCGATAGCCTTCAATAGCACTGTGCTTTCTCCGGTAAAACGGATACAGCCCTGGGAGTGTGCGAAGCCTGTTTTCTGGCCCGCTCATTAGTGCATTTCGCCAGCGAAAAGTTAAGGCGCCGGCGAAATGTACCGGGCGTTTCTTGAACTCGGGTGTTTTATTCATGAAATATTCTTCCTGCGTTACCTGGCAATGCGTTATTGCCGAACTGGCAAGGTAGGACAGTGCCGGGTAGTTGTACGTTTCATGAACCAACTGCAATGGCAATGTCACTGCATTGTTATTTGCGCCCAATACCTTGGGGGCAGCGTTATATATCGCGCTGCAACCATAAGGACTCAATAACCCATGCCCAGTCTTACACGCAGGAAGCTCTTGCAAGCGGCCGCCATCGGTACTTTCTTTTCCTCATTGCCGGCATCCATCCGCCAGGCCCTGGCGATACCGGCGAACAACCGGACCGGGACCATCAAGGACGTCGAGCACGTGGTGATCCTGATGCAGGAAAACCGTTCGTTCGACCACTACTTCGGCACCTTTCCCGGGGTGCGCGGCTTCAGTGACCGCTTCACCATCCCCCAGGCCGGTCAACGGGAAGTGTGGGAGCAACAGGGCAAGGGCCGGCTGGTGATGCCTTATCACCTGGACAGCAGCAAGGGCAACGCCCAGCGCGTCAGCGGCACCCCGCATTCCTGGGCGGACGCCCACTCGGCCTGGGGCGAGGGGCGTATCAGCTCCTGGCCGACCTACAAGACCAATACCTCCATGGGCTACTACCGCGAGCAGGAACTGCCTTTCCAGTTCGCCCTGGCCAACACCTTCACCCTGTGTGACGCCTACCACTGCTCGGTGCACGCCGGCACCAACCCCAACCGGCTGTTCCTCTGGACTGGCAGCAATGGCGCGAGCGCAGCCAAGGTGGCGGCGGTGGTCAACGAATGGGACGGCCCGGGGCCGGTGAATGTCGGCTACAGCTGGAAGACCTACCCCGAGCGCCTGGAAGAGCAGGGCGTGAGCTGGAAGGTGTACCAGCACCTGCCGGACAACTTCGGCGACAACCCGCTGGCGGGGTTCCGGCAGTACCGGGCCGCCAGCGTGCAGGTCGGCAACCCGGCCCAGCCGCCGAAGGATTTCAATGCCTTCGTGCCCTACAGCGACGGGCTCAACGCCGTGGCGCCGCTGTACAAGGGCAATGGCAATACCCTGCCGGCCAGCAGCGGCAGCAACCTTTCGACCATCATTGGCGGGTTTCGCAACGACGTGCAGGCCGGCAAGCTGCCCCAGGTCAGCTGGATTGTCGCGCCGGCAGCCTATTCCGAGCATCCCGGGCCTTCGAGTCCGGTGCAGGGCGGCTGGTTCACCCAGGAAATTCTCCTGGCCTTGACCAGCAACCCCGAGGTCTGGAGCAAGACGGTACTGCTGGTGACCTACGATGAAAACGACGGCTTCTTCGACCATATGCCGTCGCCCTCGGCGCCTTCGCGGCGCAAGGACGGCAGCTTTGCCGGCAAGTCCACCCTGGGTTTCGACAGCGAACTGTTCACCCACCCGGCCCCGGCGGGCTCGACCCAGCAACCCTTGCCCGATGGCGGCGTATACGGGCCGGGGCCGCGGGTGCCAATGCTGGTGCTTTCGCCCTGGAGCCGTGGTGGCTGGGTCAACTCGCAAGTGTTCGACCATACCTCGGTGCTGCAATTTCTCGAGAAACGCTTTGGCGTGCGAGAGCCGAACATCAGCGCCTGGCGGCGGGCAGTCTGCGGCGACCTGACCTCGGCGTTCAACTTTGCCGACCCCAACCATGAAACCCTTCCCGCGCTGCAGACCACTACCCGCCAGGCCGCCGACAGCCTGCGCCAGCGCCAGGAAAAACTGCTGCCGGTACCGCTGCCCTCGGCCGGCCAGCAACTGGCGCCGCAGCAGCAGCGCCTGGCCCGGCCTTCCCGGGCCTTGCCCTATCGGCTGCATGTGGACAGCCAGGCCGATCGCAAGGCTCGCACCTTGTCGCTGAGCCTGCAGAACACTGGGGAGCAAGGGGCGGTATTGCATGTCTACGATGGCCTGCACCTGAGCGAGATTCCCCGCCGCTATACCGTGGAAGCCGGCAAGGCCCTGCAGGACAGCTGGCCGGTGGTGGAGCGCTATCAGCTCTGGGTCCTGGGCCCCAACGGGTTTCACCGCAGTTTCCACGGCGACCTGAAAACCCTGCAGCCCGAACTGCTGGTGACCACCAGCAACAGCCAGTTGCAACTGACCCTGAGCAATCCGGGGGAACACGGGGTGGTCATCAGTATCGATCGCTGCCCCTACACCCAGCAGGGCCCATGGACCTTGGCGGTACCGGCCCGGGGCGAGGTGCGCCAGGTGTTTGCCTGCGAGGGCAGTGGCGGCTGGTACGACCTGACGCTGCGCAGCGACGGCGGCTGGCTGCGCCGGATCGCCGGGCGCCTGGAAACCGGAGCACACAGCATCAGCGACCCCTTGATGGGCCGGGCATGAAGACCTTGGCAAAAATGAGGGCGCTTTCGAAGTGAAACCGGAAGCCGGGCTGGATAACGACAAGAGCAACTAATACCCGGAAGGTAGAAGTTGTAGAGGAGGGCAGGATAGATAGGGTGCTTAGTTGTTTGCTTTAAATAACGGATCACCCCTTCGGGTGATCCGTTAACAGCATCGCTTACTTGGGCATGGCCCAGGACTGCAAGGTATAACCGTCCTGGCTCAGTTCGGCGCGGGCCTGTTTGAGCAGGTCTTCCAGCTGGGCTGGATCGGAGTAGGCACTGCTGGGAATCTGGGTGTGGCCAATACGGGTGCTGGTGCGGTCGATGACGGTCAGGCTGAGTTCGCCATTACCGTCCTGTGGAGCCCAGGCCACGCATTGAAAAGGCTGGAATGCGCGGTCGGCGATCAAAAGTGCTTCGTTGATACGGAGCGGGGCGTTCATGGGGTCTTCTCTCTGTGTGCCCAATCAAATGATGTGCCGTCGGTTGGGCTTACCGTTCGGCTGGTCATTTGTACTGATGCACCGAGGTAGCACTCGGGTCACACTGAAAAACAAGTTTTTACAACTTTCGTGCACAGGCCTTGTGGCCGGGCCCTTAGTTGCGGGGGCTGGATAAAACAACTGCGACAATCAGTCGCTCGTGAACAGCTTGGAGTCCCACGTTAGTTCCTTTGGTAATCAGCGCTATAAGCAATTGATACATTCCACCGTCAAGTTCTTGCTAATGTTACAGCCAGGTTTTCCAAATCACTGTTTCTAATAACTTTTCCATACCCTGGCGCCAAGGAACAGTCATGCTCGAAGCCCCTGTGCAGCGCCGTTTGCTGGTGGTCGATCCCTGTGACGATTGCCATCGCCTGTTACCCGGTTTGCGCACCATTGGCTGGGATGTCGACAGCTGTGACCTGGAGTCCGCCCGCGAACGCTCCTGCGATGTCGGCCTGCTGCGCCTGCAGCCTTTTCACCTGGAGCGCCCGGAGGCGGTCAAGGACCTGATCAGCCGCAGCGGCACCGAGTGGATCGCAGTATTGAGCCAGGAAGTGCTGCGCCTGCAGAAGGTCGGGGATTTCGTCTGCGAGTGGTTTTTCGACTTCCACACCCTGCCGTTCGACGTGTCGCGGGTCCAGGTGACCCTCGGCCGGGCGTTCGGCATGGCGCGCCTGCGGGGACAGGGCTCGATCCATGTGGACCAGCCCGAGCATGAGTTGCTGGGCAATAGCCGGCCGATCCGCGACTTGCGCAAGCTGCTGGGCAAGCTGGCGCCCACCGAGTCGCCCGTGCTGATCCGAGGCGAAAGCGGCACCGGCAAGGAGCTGGTGGCGCGTACCCTGCATCGTCAGTCCCAGCGCCACGACAAACCCTTTGTCGCCATCAACTGCGGAGCGATTCCCGAACACCTGATCCAGTCCGAACTGTTCGGGCACGAGAAGGGCGCCTTTACCGGCGCCCATCAACGCAAGGTCGGGCGCATCGAGGCGGCCCATGGCGGCACCTTGTTTCTTGACGAGATCGGCGACCTGCCGCTGGAGCTGCAGGCCAATCTGCTGCGCTTCCTGCAGGAAAAGCACATCGAACGGGTAGGGGGCAGCCAGCCGATTCCGGTGGATGTTCGGGTTCTGGCGGCCACCCACGTCGACCTGGAAGCGGCCATTACCAGCGGGCGCTTCCGTGAGGACCTCTACTACCGCCTGAATGTGCTGCAAGTGATCACCGCGCCGTTGCGCGAGCGCCATGGCGACCTGGGCATGCTGGCCAGCCATTTTGCCCACTTCTATAGCCAGGAAACCGGGCGCCGGCCCCGCAGTTTCAGCGAGGATGCCCTGGTGGCCATGGGCAAGCATGATTGGCCGGGCAATGTCCGCGAACTGGCCAACCGGGTGCGGCGCGGCCTGGTGCTGGCCGAGGGGCGGCAGATCCAGGCCAGCGACCTGGGCCTGCTCAGCCTGCAGGCCCAGGACCTGCCCATGGGCACCCTCGAAGACTACAAGCACCGCGCCGAGCGCCAGGCCCTGTGCGACGTGTTGAACCGGCACAGCGACAACCTCAGCGTGGCGGCGCGGGTCCTGGGGATCTCGCGCCCGACCTTCTACCGTTTGCTGCACAAGCACCAGATCCGCTAGGGCGGGGAGAAACGCCAAGGCCCGCTGCGATTGGGGAATCGCAGCGGGCCTTGGCGTTTTTGCCGGTGGGTCAGAAGTAGTAGGGGAATTTCAGGCTGAAGGTGAAGGCCGGAGCATCCTCGGTCATGCCGATGGACAGGTTGGGTACGATGGTCAGGTTGTCGGAGGCGGCAATCGTCATGCCGACGTTGAAGTAGCCGGCGTTGGCATCGCTGGATACCACCGACTGCCAGTCGCCACCGTCCTGCTTGAGCTTGCTTTTGCGCTGCACCAGGTCGGAAACCGAGAAGGACATACTCATCTTCTCGTTGAGCGCAAAGGCGACACCGGCGCCGATCTGGAAGCTGTCGCCCAGGCGTACCTTGCCGGGGGTCTTGCTGCCCACTGTCGAGCTGATGTCATCGAAGGACTCTTCCAGGTTGTGGGTATAGGCCAGGGTCCCGAACAGCACGGCCGGATCGAAGGTCTTGACCAGGGAGATGCCCGGTGTGACCGACCAGACGCCATTACCGGTGGGCAGGCTTTCAGGCACGTAGAGGTTGTTGTTGGCAGAGGACTGCACCAGCTTGATGCCGAATGGGTCCTTACCGGTAGGGGCTTTGACGCGCAAGGTTGCCACCGCGTCGGGCCAGAACTCGGATTCGTCGAGGAACTTGTAGGCCACCCCGAAGTTCACGTCACCCAGGGTCGGGTCGCGGGTGACCGACTCTTCGGTGGTCTGGGTGCCTGAGCCGCCGCCACCACCGGATTGGAAGGTGGATTCGCGATAGACCACGGGTGCGTTGATATCGAATTGCCAGCGGTTGTTGAGGTTGTAGCGCGCGGTCAGGTCGAGGGTCCAGGTATCGGACTTGATCCGGTCCAGGTTGATGTTGCCGAGAAAGATCGAATCCAGCGCCAGGAAGCCGTTGACTGTCAGTTGGCGGGCATCGTAGCGGGCATAGGTCAAGCCGGTCTCGACGCTGAACTTGCCGCCGCCAAAGAAACCACTGGCCTCGTCGTAGAGGTTGCTGACGCTTTGTGCCGGTTCCGAATCATCCTTGAGGGACTGGCCATAGGAAGCGCCTCCTGCAGCGCCTCCGGAAGCGGCACCGGCCCCAGTACCGGCGACCTGTTGATTGCCCTTCAGGTCAGCAGGTGATTTGGCCAGGCGCTTGGGGGGCGGAGCCGCCGGTTGATCCTCTACTTGGCGAACCCGTTGTTCCAGCACTGCGAGGGCCTTCTGCTGTACTTCGTAACGTTGCTTGAGTTCCAGAAGCTCTCGTTTCAGGGTCTCTACATCGGCGTCCGGCGCCGCTTGTACCAGCGCCGCCGGGAATAGAGTGCTTAAACAGACTATTGCGCGCAGTGAAACCGATCGATACATGAAATAAACCGTCCCTTGTGAACCTCAATGGTCGAGAATCAGCGTAGTTCAAGATCAGAATTTGCGTAGAGCGTTGAGCGTACTCAAATTACAGTCCAAAGCACCGGTGCTGGGACCGTTGTTCCTGAGCACCACATTGAGCTGTGTCATGTTGTTCACCAGGTTGCTGTTACCCATCAACTGGGTATTCTGCAGCAAATTGCCCTGGGCCACTTGCTGCAAGGCATTGCCCTGGTTGCCGCTGGCCTGAATGGCCATCTGGATGCCACCGTTGAGGGCCGACACCGCCACACTGCCGGCGGCGTTGCTGCCGGTGATGGTCTGGCCGCTGATCAATGCCTGCCCCACACCGGCCGCCAGTGCCGGCGCCTGATTGGCTTCTGTGACATTGATATTGATGTTGTTGTAGGCCGAGTTGCCGTCGCCGGCGGCCCTTACGCTCTGGGTTACGCCCTGGCCGCTGGCCAGCCCTGCGCCGCCGATCACGTTGCCGGTCCCGGGCGGGGGCGTAGTGCCGTTGCCGGCCTGGCTGATGGTGGAGACGTAGAATTCCGGTTTGATCGTGGCTTGCTGGATCTGCAGCGAAGTGGACGCGCCGATCAGATCGCCGCTGGCGTTGCGCCAGGTACTGCTCATGACAATGCCGAAGCTGATAATCCGCCCCGGCATCACGTAACGGCCCCGTAACTGCGATAACTCCTGATCCTGGATGAGTTCGGGCTTGAAACCAGCATGGGCTGGAAGAGCTGCTGCCAGGCAGGCGGCTGCCAGCCAGTATGAAGTCTTCATCTGCTTGCTGCTCCCGGAGCGTCCTGCCCCTTTATAGTGTTTGCGCTTCTAGAAGAAGTCGCTCTGGATGAAACCGAAGTCCATCAAGTCCGCGTCCCTGACCGGGTAGAAGTTATCGAGCTTGTTCTTCGCGGTCAGTGGGGCTGGCGGGTCGAGCAAGGCGTTGGCCTTGTCGTAGCCAGGGCCGATGATGGCGAACACGATACCGTTCCAGCCTTTGACGAAGTCATCATGGGTGTAGCGCTTGTGGCCCAGCACCGGATCACCGATATAGACCCAGCCTTTCTGCGCCCGCTGCATCACCACGAAGTGCTTGTAGCCGCGAATCTCCATCAGTACCACCACCGGGATGGTCACCGCCTCGAGCTTGTCTGGCGGAATCCGGTAGCCCCGGGCGCGCATGCCGATGCTTTCCACGTAGCGCTTCATGTCGAGCATGGAGAACCCCTGGGTACGCACCAGGTTCTGGTCCGAGTTCACCAGCATGCCCTTGATGACGTGCTCTTCATCGACATCGAGCCAGTAGGCCTGGCGCAGAATGGTCGCCAGCGCGGCAGCGCCGCAGCTGAAGTCGGTTTTCTGCTCGACGATGTCGCTGAACTTGCGCTCGCGCACGCTCTGCACCTGTTTGAAGATCAGGTTGCCACCGGGCAGGCCGGCCACCGCCATCTGTGCGGCCTGGACGGGGGCGCAGAGGCACAGCAGGAGAGAGAGGATCGCAGTACGCATGATCGTTACGCCTTGGTCGGACTGTGGAAAAGCCCCGTTTCCGGGGCTTTCGTTACGATCGCGATTACATGCAGGCTTTGCAGCCAGCGGCGATGGACAGCGAGTTGCTTTGTTGGTTGCCCACACCGGCCGAGACGTTGGCGCCGCCGTTGCCGGAGAAGCCGTTCATCGAGTTGGTCATGCTGGCGTTGTTGACCACTGGGTTTTTCCAGCCGTCTTTGGTCAGCACTTGCTGGGTCCAGTAGCCAGCCAGTTCGATAGTGCCTTGTTCTTTGAAGGTGAGTTTCTGATCGTCGTTGCCGTGGCCTTTGTTGTCGCCATAGCCATGGCCGCTGCCATGATCGTCGCCACCTTCGATTTTGCCGCTGCCGGTGCCTTTGTAGGTGCCAGAGGCTACGAAGCCGCCAGTGAGGGTGTCTTTTTTGTAGGCCTGGACACCTTTGTTGTCTACGACCAGGTTGGTCGATTGCTGGTTGGCCGAAGCAGCGGCAGTGGCTACGCGGCCACCGGAAACGGCAATAGCCAGGTTGTTTTTCTGTTGGTTGAAGTCGCCGGCGGTCACGTTGATGCCGATGTTGCCGGAACCGTTGTTGCCGGAGTTGTTGAGCACGGCGTTGTTCTGAGTCGAGGAGTTTTTCACGTAGTTGTTGTTGTTGACCTGGGTGGCGCTGGAAGCGGCCACGGCACTGCCGAAGATGAAGCTTTCGTCAGCGGTTGCCAGGGCAGCGGCATTGTCTTGTTGGTTGCCGTCGCCGGCGGCGACGTTGGCACCCATGTTGCCGTTGGAGTTGTTCAGGGAGTTGTCGGCCTTGGCGTTGTTGTTGGTGCCCTGGTTTTTCACTACGTTGGTGTTGCTGTTCTGCACATCGATGACTGCGGCACCGGCTCCAGCGGTGATTTGCAGCAGAGTGCTGAGGTCCGGACCTTGATCGTGATCGCCATGGCCGTTGCCATGACCGCCGTTGTTACCATGATCGTTACCACCTGCCTGAGCAGCCATTGCCATGACTGCGGCCAGTGCGAAAACCAGTGGTTTGAGAGCCATTGTAGGTTTCATGGTGTTTCTCCGGTGCTTATTAGTTGGTTAAGTGTTGGTACTTTCTAATTGCACTACGAGGGGTCAATCTGCGACCCGGATGCTCAGGGTGTTAGCCATTCGGTTCCCCACCCCGGCACTCTGGTTCACCTGAATCACTCCACGGCTGCCGGTGAAGGCCTGGTCGCTGGTAACGACCTGGCGGCTGCCTTGTTGAGTGCCAGTTGCTCCTGAGTCTGGTAACAGCGCCACGTTCTGTTGCGACAGGGCGCTGTCGTCAATGCTTTGCGGATTGGCACTGATGCTGATCCGCAGGGCATTGGCCATCTGGTTGTTGGCCCCGGCCGACTGGTTCACGCCCAGTGCGCCGTTGCCGTTGCTGAAAGAGTTGCCGCCGATGGTGCTGCTGGCGTTGACCGCGCGGCTGGCGGCGGTGGTGATCTTCTGGGTCACGCTGGTGGTTGCCGTGGCGTTGGTGCCTATGGCAATGGCCCGTACGTTGGTCTGTTGCTGCTGGTCGCCGGCGGCCTGGTTGACGTTGAAGTTGCCGGTATAGTCTGCGCCGGAGTTCTGGATGTTCGAGGTAGCGGTGACTGGGCTGGCCGAGTCGGCCATGGCCCCGGTGCAGGTCAGCAAGGCGAGGAACAGCAGGGAGCGACTCATGTTATTGCCCTCCAATGTTGCTCAAGGGAGCCATGCCGGAGCTGATGCTGCGGTTGATCGAGTTGGAGATGCTGGCGCCCGCACCGCCGCCATGGCCGGCGGACATGCCGGGCAGGCCGTTGTTGTTGGTCAGCACATTCATGCCGGGTACACCGGCGCTGCCGGACAGCACCGTGCCGCGGACCAGCGCTCCGGTCTTGATTCCGGCAAAGTCGCCATCGCTCATTTCATTACTGGTCATCTGATTGACCAGGACCGACGGGTTGGTGTTGACCTCGACGGGGTTGGGATCTTTTTGCAAAGGTGCGCGGCCGATGGGCTGCGCCTGGACGGTGCGCTGGATGATGATTTCGCCATTCCCCGCAGCCATCACCGGAAGGCTGTACACCGCGCTGACGGCACAACTGATCAGCAGTAGGCGGGTGAAACTTTTATTCAGCGTCCCCACGGCGGTATTCCTTCTTCTCAGTGCTGGCCCTAGCCGGCGTTGCGAGGAAGAGAGCAGAAGCCGTGCCGCTTTTTGTTTCTTTTTAAGATTCAACGGCTTGCGAACGCTGCGGGGCGTCGGCTTTCGGGACTGTTTCAGGGATGAGACACCTACCCCCGACGGCCATTGGCCATAACCGGGGCAACGCTCTGGAACAGGGGTTGCTGCGGGGGTGTATCAGGGGCTTAACAGTTTGCCCGGCCGTGGGCGCCACCGCGGAAAATGGCGGCCTGATGGCCAGGCAGGTGTTTCAGGGATGGACACTTGTGGTCCTGCGGCACTGCACCGATCACGCTTGCAGCAGTTGCCGGACCTGCTCGAAGGCCTGTTGCCGGCGGGCTTGCCAGTCGCCGCCAATGATGCGGTACGGCTGGCGGTGTTGCTCCAGCCAATGGCGGGTAGCCTCGAAGAACGCCAGGCGTTCTGCCAGTTGTGGCTGGCAGCGCTGGCCATCGTCGCTCCAGGCCACATCTTCTGGCGACAGCAGCAGGTGCAGGTCGTAGTGGCGGGCCAGCAGTTGGGGTTCCAGCCACGGCGGGCAGTCGCCGAACAGGGTCTGGCTCCAGAGTTGGTTGCTTAACAGGTGGGTATCGAGAATCAGCAGTCCAGGTTGCTCGGCGCGGGCCTGATCTTCCCAGGCGAGCTGGCCCCGGGCGATCTCGGGAATGTCCGCCAGGCAGGTGTCGCGGCCCTGCTGCTCGATGAAGTGGCGCACGTATTCGCCCACCTGGATGCCACCGAAGTGGGCTTGCAGCTCGCTCGCCAGCCAGCTCTTGCCGCTGGATTCGGGGCCGGTCAGTACCAGGACCTTCACGACTGCAGGGCCGGGTCGGCGCGCCAGGCTCGCCAGCCCTGGACGGCCAGCAGGGTGAACAGGGCATACAGCGCCGCCGTCAGGTAGAGCTCCTTGTAGACGAACAGCCCGACGAAAATCACGTCCACGGCAATCCACAGCGGCCAGCATTGCACGCGCTTCTGCGCCATCCACCACTGCGCCACCAGGCTGAAGGCGGTCAAGGCAGCGTCCAGCCAGGGCTGCGCGGCGTCGGTCCAGTGGGCCATGGCAGCCCCCAGCAGCAGGCTGCCCATTGCGCCCAGGGCCAGGCCCTGTAGCAGTCCGCTGGACTGCAGCTGGCTGACCGGCCGCCCCTGGTGCTGTTCGCCGCCCCGGGTCCACTGCCACCAGCCATAGAGCTGCAGCACCGCGTAGACCACCTGCAGGAGCATGTCGGAATAGAGCTTGACCTCGTAGAAGATCCAGCTGTACAGCAGCACCATGACCAGGCCGATGGGCCAGCACCAGGGGTTCTGTTTGACCGTCAGCCAGACGGCGATCACGCCGAGGGCGGCAGCAAACAGTTCAAGCCCGGACATGGCGGTTCCTTGGGGAAATGGAGGAGGGGGGCGATTGTACCCAGAGTCGGCCCTGGGCGTCAGTCCGGGGCCTTGGGTTCAGCGAGGGGTCAGACGCGGAACTGGCGCAACAGGCCGTTGAGCTGCTCCGACAGCTCCTTGAGGTGGCGGCTGGCGGCGCTGGAGTGCTGGGCCGCCAGGGCCGTGCCCTGGGACAGGCCGGCTGCCTGGCCGACGTTGTGGTTGATATCTTCCACCACATGGGCCTGTTCCAGGGTGGCGCTGGCAATCGTCGCGTTCAGGCCGTTGAGGTTGCGCAGTGCCTGGCCGATGGCGTTGAGGCTGGCGCCGGCCAGCCCGGCCTGCTCGATGGTCAGTTGCGAGGCTCGGCTGCTATCGCCGATGACCTTGACCGCCGCTTCGGAGTGGTTTTGCAGGCGCTCGATCATGCCCTGGATTTCCGCGGTGGACTGCTGGGTACGCTGGGCCAGCAGGCGCACTTCGTCGGCCACCACGGCAAAGCCGCGCCCTTGCTCCCCAGCCCGGGCCGCCTCGATGGCAGCGTTCAGGGCCAGCAGGTTGGTCTGTTCGGCAATCGAGCGGATCACCTCCAGCACCGTGCCGATCTGGGTGCTTTCCGCCGCCAGGGTGCGGATCACTTCCACCGCCTGGTCGATGGTCATAGAAAGCTGGTCGATCTGCTGCAAGCTGCCGTCGATGTTGACCTGGCCCTGCTGGGCCTGGGCCTCGGCCTCGCGCACCTCGGTGGCGGCGTGCTCGGCGTTGCGGGCTACATCCTGGACTGCGCTGGTGACCTGGCTGATGGCGGCCGCCACCTGTTCCATCTGCTGGGATTGCTGCTGGCTGCGCTCCTGGGCGTCGTTGGCGTTGCTACCCAGTTCGCTGGAGGACTGTTCCAGGGCTGCGGCGCTGGATTGCAGCTGCATCACCACACCGCGCAACTTGGCGGTAAAGCCGTTGAAGTGCCGGGCCAGTTCGGTGACCTCGTCCTGGCCATGGGTGTCGAGGCTGCGGGTCAGGTCGCTTTCGCCGCTGGCGATGTTGGCCATGGCGTGCACCGTTTCGCGCAGCGGGCTGACAATGCTGCGCACGATCAGCACCACCAGGGCGGCCATCAGCAGGGCAATCACCAGGCCGATGGAGGAGGCGCGCAGTACCTGGGCGTAGAACTCGTCCTGCAGGTCGTCGATATAGACTCCGGAGCCGATGATCCAGCCCCAGGGCTGGAACAGCTGGATGTAGGAGGTCTTCTGGACCGGTTGCTCGGCGCCGGGCTTGGGCCAGCGGTAGTCCACCATGCCGCCGCCCTTGGCCTTGGCCAGGGTCACCATCTCGTTGAACACCTCGAAACCGTCCGGGTCCTTCACCGCGGCCAGGTTCTGCCCGTCGAGCTTGGGGTTGGCCGGGTGCATGATCATCACCGGCGTCAGGTCGTTGATCCAGAAGTAGTCATTCTGGTTGTAGCGCAGCCCGCGAATCACCTGCAGCGCCTGCTTCTGCGCCTGGTCGCGGGTCAGGCTGCCGGCGGCTTCCAGGCCCTGGTAGTAATTCAGCACGCCGGCGGCGGTCTGCACCACGTGCTGGGTCTTCTGCGCCTTGGCCAGGTACAGGTCCCCATGAATCTGCTTGAGCATCATCACGCCCAGGGTCACCAGGGTCAGCACCGCCACGATCAGGATCAGCCACAGGCGCTGACTGATGGACATCTTGCGTAAGCTATTCATCATCCGGTCACTCCAGATTCTTGTTCTTGTCATAAAAGGCCCGGAGCATCCAAGCACGCTGGCCTTCCAACGCCAACCCTACGGAAGTCCAATAACATCGCGGCGTGTTTTGCGCCTGTCTGTTAGGATTTCGGCGCCTTTACCGAAAACCTGAACCTTTCTGAACTTTTCACATAATTTTCATGGGCTTGTGTTGATCTTACGAGCGCCGATTTCTCGGCTACGCTCGACGCAGCAAATGCTTTGACCAATTAAAAAGAGGCATGCCACGAGCATCGCCTCATGGGGGAATCGATGGATCTTTGGACCGCCGCACAGGCATTGATACTCGGGATTGTCGAAGGCCTGACCGAGTTTTTACCCATCAGCAGCACCGGGCACCAGATCATTGTGGCCGACTTGCTCGACTTTGGCGGCGAGCGGGCGATGGCCTTCAACATCATTATCCAGTTGGGGGCGATCCTTGCGGTTGTCTGGGAATTTCGCCGCAAGATCCTCGATGTGGTGATCGGCCTGCCGACCCAGCCCAAGGCCCAGCGCTTCACGATCAACCTGTTGATCGCCTTCCTGCCGGCGGTGGTGCTGGGGGTGATTTTCGCCGACCTGATCCATGCCTACCTGTTCAACCCCGTTACCGTGGCCACGGCCCTGGTGGTCGGCGGCCTCATCATGCTGTGGGCCGAGCGCCGGCAGCACCAGGTGCATGCCGAGACAGTGGACGACATCACCTGGAAGGACGCGCTCAAGGTCGGCTGCGCCCAGTGCCTGGCGATGATCCCGGGCACCTCGCGCTCGGGATCCACCATCATCGGCGGCCTGCTGTTCGGCCTGTCGCGCAAGACCGCCACCGAGTTTTCGTTCTTCCTGGCCATGCCCACCATGGTCGGCGCCGCGGTGTATTCCGGCTACAAGTACCGCCATCTGTTCCAGCCCGATGACTTCCCGGTGTTCGCCATCGGTTTCGTCACCGCCTTTGTCTTCGCCATGATCGCGGTCAAGGGCCTGCTGAAGTTCATCGCCAGCCACAGCTACGCGGCCTTCGCCTGGTATCGCATTGCCTTCGGCCTGTTGATCCTGGCGACCTGGCAGTTCGGCTGGGTCGACTGGACGGCGGCCAAGCCATGAGTACGGCCCGGCGCCCGGCGCCTTCGGCCAGTGCTGCGCGGCTCCAGCATCCCCGGGCCAAGCTGCTGGCGTTCGTACTGCTGTGCGGGTTGCCGCTGTTCGGTTCGCTGTCGCTGTGGTGGAAGGGGATTTCGCTCATTCCCCTGATCGCCTATGGCGCGGTCAGCCTGCTGGCCTTCCTGGTCTACTGGCACGACAAGCGCCGGGCCCAGGCCGAGGGCCGGCGCACCCCGGAGAACGTCCTGCATGCCCTGGAACTGGCCGGTGGCTGGCCCGGGGCCTTGCTGGCCCAGCAGCTGTTGCGCCACAAGACCCGCAAGGTCTCCTACCAGTTGGTGTTCTGGCTGATCGTGGCCTTGCACCAGGTGTTCTGGATCGACCGGCTGTTCCTGGAAAGCAGCCTGCTGAGCCTGTTCTAGAGCAGCAAACCCACCTGAACCCGCTTGGGCAGCTTGCTCACCACCAACTGGTGAGAGCGCTGCAGCAGCGCCTCGAGCTCCGAGGCGCCCAGGGGGTAGGGGGTGTTCATGATGATCCAGTGCGCCCGGGCCAGGTAGGGCGCCGGGGCAATGCCCGGGCGGTCGACATGGCCGAGAAACAGCTCCTGATCGACCTTGAAGGCCAGCGAGTCGCCCCGCAGGTGCTGCACGGCGAACATCTTGTTGCCGGCAATCGAGAACACCCGCACACCGCCCCACTTGTAGTCTTCCCGCGCACCCGGCAGGCCCAGGCAGAATTGCGCCACTTGCTCTTCATTCAAGGTTCGGGCTTTCACAGCAGTCGTTCTCCGCAGCGTTCGAAGGATTCACTCAGGTGCTCGATCCAGGCGCGCACGGCCGGCATCACACCCCGGCGGTGAGGATACACGGCCTGCAGCCAGCCGCCGGGCAATGACCATTGCGGCAGCATCTGCACCAACTGGCCGCTGGCCAGTTCCTCCTCGCAATACAGCATGGGCAGCACAGTGCAGCCCTGGCCAGCGAGGGCACAGGCACGGCGCACGATGAAGTCGTCGATGCCCAGGCGTGCTTCCAGGGCCAGGTCGCAGGCCTGGCCTTGCTGGTCGAGCAGGCGCAGGTGCACCAGGCGGTCGGCCTCCAGGGCGCCGAGAATCGGCACGCGCCGCAGGTCTTCCGGGTGCTCCACCGGGTACTGCCGGAGGAAGTCTGGGGTCGCCACGATCGCCGTCTGGGCCCGGCGCAGGCGCCGGGTCACCAGCAGCGGGTCTTCGTCGCCCAGCTCGCGCACCCGCAGGGCGACGTCCACACCCTCGTTGATCAGGTCGACACGGCGGTTGAGCAGGAGCATTTCCAGCTGCACCTGGGGGTACTTCTCCAGAAAGCTGCTGACCAGCGGTGTCAGCAGTTCGTGGGCCAGGCCCACCGGGCTCGACACCCGCAGGCGCCCGCGGGGTTCGCTGGCCATGCTGGCCACGGCTTCGTCGGCCATCTCCGCTTCCAGCAGCATGGCCTGGCAGTGGCGCAGGTAACGCTCGCCCACGGCAGTCAGGCTCAGTTGCCGGGTGGTGCGTTGCAGCAGCCGGGCGTTGAGGCGTTCTTCAAGCTCGGCGATACGCCGTGACAGCCGCGATTTGGGAATGCCCAGCAGGCGTCCGGCGGCGGCGAAGCCACCGGCTTCCACCACCTTGGCGAAGTAATAGAGGTCGTTGAGGTCTTGCATGATGGTTTTTCGCTCGATTGTCCTGCTGGTGGGACGAACTATCGCATTTATACCGGCTAATCAGCTATTGGTTTCATCTGTAGGATTGCCCACATCCGATCGCCCAGTGGCGGTCCTCACTTGGAGATCCCAGATGAAACTCTTGCATATCGATTCCAGCATTCTTGGTGACAACTCGGCCTCCCGTCAGCTCAGCCACAGTGTGGTCGAGGCCTGGAAAGCCGCTCATCCGGCCACCGTGGTGACCTACCGCGACTTGGCCAATGACGCCATCAGCCACTTCTCCGCCGCCACCCTGGTGGCTGCCGGTACCGCCGCGGAGCTGCGTGACGCCGCGCAGAAGCATGAGGCCCAGCTCAGCGCTCAGGCCCTGGCCGAATTCAAGGCTGCCGATACCGTGGTAGTCGCCGCGCCGATGTACAACTTCACCATCCCCACCCAACTAAAGGCCTGGATCGACCGCATCGCCGTGGCTGGCGAGACCTTTCGCTACACCGAAGCCGGCCCGCAAGGCCTGTGCGGCGGCAAGAAAGTGATTGTGGTGTCCACTTCCGGCGGCCTGCACGTGGGCCAGGCCACTGGGGTGGCTCACGAGGACTACCTGAAAGTGCTGTTCGGCTTCTTCGGCATCACCGATGTCGAATTCGTTCGCGCCCATGGCCTGGCCTACGGCGAGGAAGTACGCAGCAAAGCCATGAGCGACGCCCAGGCGCAGATCAGCCAGCAACTCTTCGCTGCCGCGTAAGGCTTGTGTAAAGAGCCTTTGCTGCACGGCAAGGGCCACTAAACTCTGTATTCTGCTCACCGCATGAAGTGGGCAGGGTGCGGAGTTTTTTTATTGTGGTGTTCAGGGTTTCTGGCCCGGGTTATGCAACACACGGAGCAATGCTCCCGGCTTGTGCATCCCTGGCTACGGCGTGGTACAGCTGCAAGGCCTTGGCGGCAAGGGATGGCAGGGGAGAACGGCTTTCTCGATCCGGCGGCAAAGGTGGGCGTGCGATGAAACGTCTTTGTGCAATGTTACTGATCTGCCTGCTCAGCAGCCTGCTTTCGGTGCAGGCCGCCCCTGGGCCGCATCCGCACTGGAGCGTGGGCTTTCACGAGATGAGTTTTCTCGACCCCCTGGACCGGCAACCGATGCGCGCCATCGCCTTCTACCCATCCACCGGTATCGAGCACGGGAGCCAGCTTGAGGGCTATCAGATCGCGGCCTCGCGGGATGCCAAGATCGCCATCGGCCGCTTCCCGATGCTGATGCTGTCCCACGGTAACACCGGCACCCCTCTGGCCCTGCATGACCTGGCCACCTCTCTGGCACGCAAGGGTTTTGTCGTGGTGGCGGTGATTCACCCTGGCGACAACTCCAAAGACCACAGCCGTCTGGGTACCCTGAGCAATCTGTACGGGCGGCCGATCCAGATTTCCGAAGCCATCACCGCAACCCTCGGCGACCCGATGCTGTCGCCCTTCGTCAATGCCGACCAGGTGGGGGTGATCGGCTATTCCGCCGGTGGCGAGACTGCGTTGATTCTCTCCGGCGCCACGCCGGACCTGGACCGCTTGCGGCGCTACTGCCAGGAGCGCCCCAATGACCGGGATGCCTGCAACACCCAGGGCGAACTGATCGTCGACCGCGACGACCTGCAACCGGTGGCCGACCCTCGGGTGCATGCCTTGATGCTGCTGGCCCCCCTGAGCCTCAAGTTCGGTCGCCAGACCCTGGCCGGGGTGCATGTGCCGGTGCTGCTCTACAGTGGTGATGGCGACCAGTTGGTGGCGCTGGACAAGAACGCCGCGGCGCTGGCGCGCAAACTGCCGGTGGCCCCGGACTTCAAGCTGCTGGCCGGCGCCGGGCATTTCGTGTTCATGGCGCCTTGCTCCGCGCAGCAGATGGCTGCGATGCCGGCGCTGTGCACCGATGCCGACGGCGTCGACCGTGAAGACATCCACCGCAACCTGATTCTCGAAGCCGGCAATTTCTTCGCCCATACCCTGGGCCGGCCAAGCCGGGCCGGGATGCAGACCGCCGATCAATGACTCAGGCGCCGGCCCGGCGCTTGAGCATCAGGGTCAGGCCCAGGCCGGTCAGCGAGAGCAGGGCGGCGCAGAAGAAAATCCACGAATACCCCAGGTTCAACGCCACCGCGCCCATCAACGGCCCGGCGATGGCCAGTGCCAGGTCGAAAAACACCGCATAGGCGCTCAAGCCTGCGCCACGGCTGCTGTTGGGCACTTGCTTGATGGCCTCCACTCCCAGGGCCGGGTACACCAGCGACAGGCCGAAGCCGGTCAACCCGGCCCCCACCAGGGCCCAGCCGGTGGAGGGCGCCAGCCACAGCAGGGCCAGGCCCAGGGTTTCGACGCACATGCAGGCGATGGCCGAACGAAAGCCGCCGAAACGGCTGATGCAGGAGATGAACAGCAGCCGCGAAAAGATAAAGCACACGCCGAACACCGTCAGGCAATAGGCCGCGCCGGTCCAGCCGCGGCTGAGGTAGAACAAGGTGATGAAGGTGGTCAGGGTGCCGTAGCCGATTGAGGCCAGGCTCAGGCTGGCGCCAAAGGGTGCAATGCGCCCGAACACGGCCCAGAACGGCAGGCGCTCGCCGCGAATCACCGGCACCGAAGGCTTGTTGCGGATCAGCAGCAGCGCCAGGATCGCCAGGCTCGACAAGGCGATGCCGAGGCTGGCGAAACCGTATTGCTGGACCATGAGCACCCCCAACGGTGCACCAATGGCAATCGCGCCGTAGGAGGCAATGCCGTTCCAGGAAATAGACCGCGCCGTGTGTTCCGCACCGACCTGGCCCATGCACCAGCTGATGGTGCCGACCCCGATCAGGCCCTGGGCCACCCCCAACAGCAGGCGCCCGCCCAGCAGCACGGCAAGGCTCAGCAGCGGCCACTGGACGAGCAGCACCGAAACCAGGGTCAGCACCCCGCTGAGCAAAATCCCCAGCAGGCCATAGATGATCGAACGCTTGGTGCCCACGGTGTCCGACATACGCCCGGCCATGGGCCGGCTGAGCAGGGTGGCCAGGTATTGCGCGCCAATGGTCAGCCCGGCGACCACCGCGCTGAAGCCCAGCTGTTCGTGGACATAACCCGGCAACACCGCGATCGGCAGGCCGATGCAAAGGAAGGCGATAAAGGTATAGAAGACGATGGAGACGATCTGCAGGGTGATCGCCATGGAGCTTTGAGCGGGCGTTTGTGGCTCGGGCATGAAGGCTCGTTCGCGGGCGGCGGTTAGAGGCCTGCATCATCGCGTGCCGTGAATGTAAAAGAAAGCAGGCTAACTATCTATTCCCCGCACCCGGTAGGCGCTGGCAGGAGCGGTGCAAGTCTTGCGGGTCTCTCCGCCGGCAAGCCGGCTCCTACAGAGGCCTGTGGGTTCGTGCCGGAACTGGCTTGCCAGCGAAGGCGCCCGCTGGGCGATGCAAGGCTGGCGGGCCTTTTCGTCGGCAAGCCGGCACCTGCGAGCGGGGGAGATACAAAAAAGCCCCGTCACACTGGACGGGGCTTTTTTGTTGTCGCTTACTGCTTGCCGCTGTCTTTAGAACATCACGCCCTGGCTGCGCAGGTAGTCGTCGTAGGTGCCGCTGAAGTCGGTCACGCCGCTTGGGCTCAACTCGATGATGCGGGTGGCCAGGGACGATACGAACTCACGGTCGTGGCTGACGAAGATCAGGGTGCCCGGGTAGTTTTCCAGGGCCAGGTTCAGCGCCTCGATGGATTCCATGTCCAAGTGGTTGGTCGGTTCGTCCATCACCAGCACGTTGGGCTTTTGCAGGATCAGCTTGCCGAACAGCATGCGGCCTTGCTCACCACCGGAAATCACCTTCACCGACTTGAGGATCTCGTCGTTGGAGAACAGCATCCGGCCCAGGGTGCCGCGGATCATCTGTTCGCCCTGGGTCCACTGGCCCATCCAGTCGAACAGGCTGACGTCGTCTTCGAAGTCATGGGCGTGGTCCTGGGCGTAGTAGCCCAGCTCCGCGCTTTCGGTCCACTTCACTGTGCCGGCGTCCGGGGTCAGCTCGCCCACCAGGGTGCGCAGCAGAGTGGTCTTGCCGATGCCGTTGGGGCCGATGATCGCTACGCGCTCGCCGGCCTCGACGGTGAAGCTGAAGTTCTGGAACAGGGTCTTGCCGTCGAAACCCTTGGACATGCGCTCCAGGGTCACCGCCTGGCGGTGCAGTTTCTTGGTCTGTTCGAAGCGGATGAACGGGCTGACGCGGCTAGACGGCTTGACTTCGGCCAGCTGGATCTTGTCGATCTGCTTGGCCCGGGACGTGGCCTGCTTGGCTTTCGAGGCGTTGGCCGAGAAGCGGCTGACGAAGGTCTGCAGTTCGGCGATCTGGGCTTTCTTCTTGGCGTTGTCCGACAGCAGCTGCTCGCGGGACTGGGTCGCGGCGATCATGTATTCGTCGTAGTTGCCCGGGAACAGGCGCAGCTCGCCGTAGTCCAGGTCGGCCATGTGGGTGCAGACACTGTTGAGGAAGTGCCGGTCGTGGGAAATGATGATCATGGTGCTGTTACGCGCCGTGAGGATGTTTTCCAGCCAGCGGATGGTGTTGATGTCCAGGTGGTTGGTCGGTTCGTCCAGCAGCAGCACTTCCGGATCGGAGAACAGCGCCTGCGCCAGCAGAACTCGCAGTTTCCAGCCTGGCGCGACTTCGGTCATCGGGCCGAAATGCTGTTCCAGGGGAATGCCCAGGCCCAGCAGCAGCTCACCGGCGCGAGACTCGGCGGTGTAGCCGTCCATCTCGGCGAATTCGGTTTCCAGCTCGGCCACGGCCATGCCGTCTTCTTCGGTCATTTCCGGCAGCGAGTAGATGCGATCGCGCTCGGCCTTGACCTTCCACAGCTCCTCGTGGCCCATGATCACGGTGTCGATCACGGTGAATTCTTCGTAGGCGAACTGGTCCTGGCGCAGCTTGCCCAGGCGTACGTTCGGTTCCAGCATGACCTGGCCGCCGGACGGCTCGAGGTCGCCACCGAGGATTTTCATGAAGGTCGACTTGCCGCAACCGTTGGCGCCGATCAGGCCGTAGCGGTTGCCGCCGTTGAACTTGACCGAAACGTTCTCGAACAGCGGCTTGGCGCCGAACTGCATGGTGATGTTAGCTGTGGAGATCAATTACTTACCTACCAATGTTTTAGCGCCGACCTTAAATCCACAGGGCGCGATCTGGAGCCTTCCAGGTCGGACCGGTATGGGTGTGGAACTGAGCCAGCGGGCGTACGTCGAGCGCAACATTCCGGCCGAAAGGCCAGGTTGCTGAGCGAAGAGTGCGGGGTGCATGTTGAAATTTGCGCGCATTGTCGCATATGTAAACGAGCAGTTGTATGACACAGGGGCAGGGATTTTAGCGCGGGCAGACGATGCTCAACCCCTGCCGGGCATGGTAGCCGCTTCCAGCAGGTCGTTCAGGAAGTGCTGCAATTGCGCCGCTGCCGCGGCCGGCGCGGCCTGGAGCAGGCAGTGGGGCGCCTTGATCTCCACCAGCCGGGCGTCGCTGCGCAGTTGCCGGACCAGGGCCGACGCCGATGGGGGCACCAAGCGATCCTGGTGGGCCCGCAGGTACAGCAGCGGCACTCGGGTGGTAGCCAGGGCCTGGCGTACATCCACGGCGATCACCGCCTGCAACCGGGCCTGCAGTACCTGCGGCGCCACTTGGGCGATCGCCGCCGCCAGTGCCTGACGCAGTGCCGGGGTGGAAAAGCCGCCCAGCAGCAGGGCATCCATGGGCCAGAACGGCAGGCGCTGCACCGGCAGCACCTTGAGCAGGGGCTGCAAAGGCGCAAGGCGCGGGCGCGGATTGCGTACAAAGCTGCTGCACAGCACCAGGCCCATCAGCCCTTCGGGATTGCGGGCGGCCACGCTCACCGCCACCGGGCCGGAAAAGGACTCGCCCAACAGGATGAATCGCCGGTTCGTCGGCAATTGCGCCATCACCCGCTCCACCAGGGCCGGGTAGCCCAGGGGCTGATCGCCGGGATAATGCAAGACCTGTACCGGCCAATGCTGGTCCAAGGCCTGGAGCAGCGGTTCGAACAGGGTGCCGGTGCCATCCATGCCCGGCAGCAGCACCAGGGTTGGCGGGAGATTGGGGTCGATCAAGTCGGGAATCCTTGCCGAAGAGGAGAGGGCAGCGGCGCGCAGGATACCTCGGCAAGGCCCGGCAACACAGTCCCTTGCGGGTCGCTACCGGCACCGAGCGGCTTTTGTTGAGCTGAATCAACAGCCGGCGCAATACCCGCATCTTTCAACGAAAGGAGCGCAGCTTTTAACAAATATGAGTTAACCATTGGTTACAAACTGTGGCTAAAATGCCAGCCGACGGCCAGATGCCGAGGGTCGAACCTGCGACGAAGAGTGTCGCCGGTTACGCTTTTTTCAACTCAGACGCTGCAATTTGCCTTTGGCCTTCCGGGCTTTCAGAGGCGCAGCATGTTCTCTTCTGACGTGTGACGATTTCCGTGAAACTCATCATTGCCGCTGTATACGTTTTATCCATTGCGTACGTACACCTGCGGGGGCGCGTGCGCCATAAACTGGGCCGCCAGCTCAGCGATCACTCGACCTTCCTGGCGCCCATCAACTGCTTCCTGTATCTGTTCTCCAAGTACCCCAACCGGCCGTACCTGGACCCGGCCGACTTCCCGGAGATGAACAAGCTGCAGGAACACTGGGAAGAGATCCGTGCCGAAGGCCAGAGCCTGCTGCAGGCCGGCGAGATCAAGCGCTCGGACCAGTACAACGATGTGGGTTTCAACTCCTTCTTCAAGACCGGCTGGAAACGCTTCTACCTGAAGTGGTACGGCGACAGTCACCCTTCGGCGATGAAGCTGTGCCCACGCACCACCGAGCTGGTGCAGAGTATCGGTTCGATCAAGGCTGCGATGTTCGCCGAGCTGCCGCCTGGTTCGCGCCTGGTTCGTCACCGCGACCCTTATGCCGGTTCCTATCGCTACCACCTGGGTCTTTCCACGCCGAACAACGAAGGCTGCTTCATCGAGGTCGACGGTGAGCGTTATCACTGGCGCGACGGCGAAGCGGTGATGTTCGACGAGACCTACATTCACTACGCGGAAAACACCACCGAGCAGAACCGCATCATTCTGTTCTGCGATGTCGAGCGGCCGATGAAGTACCGCTGGGCCGCTGCGTTCAATGGCTGGTTCAGCCGTACCGTGATGTCCGCCGCCGGCGCGCCCAACGATGCCGGTGACAAGACGGGTGGCCTGAACCGTGCCTTCAACAAGCTGTACAAGATCCGCCTGCGGGGCAAAGAACTGAAAAAGCGCAACCGCACGCGCTACTACCTGGAAAAGTGGGCGATCTTCGCTGCACTGCTGTTGCTGTTCATCTATATCTGACGTTGCACCCCCGCGGTGTAGGAGCGGGCTTGCCGGCGAACGCATCCTTGAGCCAGAGGCATGGCCAAAGGGCCCGTTCGCAGGCCAGCCAGCGCTTGCAGATGAAGGCACCGTGGATACCGGGTGTTACATGTTCTGAAGGATTATTTAGTTAACAAAGCCGAACCCTGGGCGTAGCGTGGAATCGAATTCGATACCTTGTCGCTCCTCAGGAGGCTTTTCATGAACGGTCTGGCTCGCGGGTTTGCCGCACTCATCGCGCTGGTCTGGACCAGCGGCGCCGCCTGGGCTGGCGCCCCTGAAGCACCTCCCCCCCATCAACACCCCCTGCAATTGGCGCAGAACCTGCCCAGCAGCGGCAACAACGACCCCTACAGCAACCCCATCCGTCGCGCCAACCCCAACAGCATGCAGGGCACCCAGCCCAGCAGCCCGCCCGTGCGCGGCCCCAGCACCGCTCCGACCGGTCGCCCGCCAACCCTTGAGAACGGTGGCATCGGCAATGGCTACCCGCGTGGCGGGGTGCAGCGACCCAACCCTGATCCCCGGGTGCAAAGCCCCCGCGACAGCGATCCCGGCAACCGGCGCTGAAGCACTGTCCTGCCACCCTGGCGGCAGGTGCGAAACCTGCTACCGAGGATTTTCTCGATCGACAAAAGGAAGCGAGCATGTTGCGTAAAACCCTTATCGCCACCTTGTGCTCCAGCGTCTTGCTGGGCAGTGCCGTGCCCGCCATGGCCGCCACACCCCAGGCTTTTTCCAGTGAGCAGGGCACGCTGAACCTGACTCCGGTGGCCGCCGGCCTTGACCATCCCTGGGCCCTGGCATTCCTGCCGGACCGCCAGGGCATTCTGGTGACCGAGCGCCCGGGCAACCTGCGGCTGGTCGGCGCGGACGGCAAGCTCTCGGCGCCCCTGAGCGGGGTGCCCAAGGTCTGGGCCAAGGGCCAGGGCGGCTTGCTGGATGTGGCGCTGTCGCCGGACTTCAAGCAGGACCGCATGGTGTATCTGTCCTATGCCGAAGGTGGCGGCGAGGGCGGGACTGCCGGCACCGCCGTGGGCCGTGGCCGTTTGAGCGATGACCTGAGCGGGCTCAAGGATTTCCAGGTGATCTTCCGGCAGGAACCCAAGCTGTCCACGGGCAATCACTTCGGTTCGCGGCTGGTGTTCGACCGCGACGGCTACCTGTTCGTGACCCTGGGAGAAAACAACGACCGGCCCACCGCCCAGGACCTGGACAAGCTCCAGGGCAAGATCGTGCGCCTGTACCCGGATGGTCGGGTGCCGGATGACAACCCTTTCGTCGGCCAGGCCGGGGTGCGCCCGGAGATCTGGAGCTACGGCCACCGCAACCCCCAGGGGGCGGCGCTCAACCCCTGGAGCGGCACCCTCTGGGAGAACGAACACGGGCCCAAGGGTGGCGACGAGATCAATATCATCGAGCGCGGCAAGAACTACGGCTGGCCTCTGGCGACCCACGGCATCAACTATTCCGGCCAGCCGATCCCCGAGGCCGTGGGCCAGACCGCGCCCGGCACCGTGGCGCCGCACCATGTGTGGGAGAAGTCCCCCGGCATCAGCGGCATGGCCTTCTATGACAGCGACCGCTTCAAGCCCTGGCAGCACAACGTGTTCATTGGCGCCCTGGCCAGCCAGGAGCTGATCCGGCTGCAGTTCAACGGTGATCGGGTCGAGCACGAGGAACGCCTGCTGGGCGGGCTCAAGGCGCGTATTCGTGATGTGCGCCAGGGCCCGGACGGCTACCTCTACATCCTCACCGACGAGGACCAGGGCACGCTGTACAAAGTCGGCCTGCAATAGCCCCGGGCTCCCTTGCAGGCGCCCACAGGGGCCGCGCAAGGCTGCGGGCCTCTTCGCCGGCAAGCTGGCTCCTACGGGGGGCGGCTGCGAGGCGTATCTGGCTGCTGTAGGAGCTGGCTTGCCAGCGAAGGCGCTGGCAGGGGCCGCGCAAGGCTGCGGGCCTCTTCACCGGCAAGCCGGCTCCTACGGGTGGGCGCGCGCGGGGAAGAGGATCACCGCGGCGCGCAGTTTGCTGCTGCCGAAACTGCACATCTTGGCGAACTCGCCGTGACTCACCGGCAGGTGCTGGCAGTCCAGGGGCTGGCGGTGCTGGCTGTGGTCGACATCCGGGTCGTGGAGGTAGACGAAGTCCTGGTCGCAGTCGGTGACTATCACCCAGTGCGGCGCCTTGGAGCGGGTCAGGCGATAGCTGCTGATCAGCACCAGGGGCTGGCCGCCTTCACGCAACAGGCCGGGCAGGTCCAGCGGCCCGCCGAGCACCTGCTGCACTTCGCTGGCATCCAGTTCCTTGCAGAACTCATCGTGGACCAGGCGCATGACGTCCTTTTTATGTTCGTCGCGCACGCCGTTGAGAAACAGCGGCCCGCTGCTGTTGACCTGCAAGCGCACGGCAAAACCGCGGCGCCAGGCCGCCAGGGCCAGGCCCTGGGGGCTGCAGCCACCATGGCCCGAGGTCATGAAGACGGTGGTGGCTTCACGCCAGATCTGCAGTTCCTCCCGACGCTCCAGGGGCCGTGAAGGTTGCAGGGCGCCCATGGCCATCAGCAGGCAGGCGGGGCCGCAGGTGAAGTCGGTGGTCTGCTGGTAATAGGGCACGCGGATGCTACGGGTCTCGCGGTGCTGGAGGATGCGCTTTTCCAGGCGCAGGGCGTCGGCGTGGTCCTGGTAATAGTCGGGGACCAGGGCGAAACGCCGGTAGCCGTTGCGCTCGTACAAGGCGATGGCCGCAGGGTTGTCGGTGCGTACCTCCAGGCGCAGGTAGGCGCAGTCATGGGCCAGGGCACAGGCCTCCATGCGTTGCAGCAGGCGCTTGCCCAGCCCCAGGCCCCGGGCGCTTTCGGCGATGGCCAGGGAATACAGGCGCGCCAGGGAGGTGCCGCGATGAAACAGCACCAGGGCATACCCCAGCACCTGCGCCTGCTGTTCGGCCACCAGCAGCTGCCCATGGGCGCGGCTGATCATCCACTGGAAGCTGCGCGGGGTCAGCCGGTCGCTGGTGAAACATTGCTCTTCCAGCGCCACCAGCGCCGGCAAGTCCTCGAGGGTTGCAGTGCGAAAGACAAGATCCATATGACCGCCGTAAAAGTTGCGTAATGAAACGAGACTTCAAAAAAAGTTCGTGCTTAATAGAAAGGGTCAGGTTCTTCAGCGAGAGCGAACTTTATGTCAGCGGTACAAGGTCATTGGCGAGAAGTATCCGGGCAAAGTTTGCCGGCGACAATCACTTCCTCAACTAATATTGCACGGCTGGACAAAACCTCAAGCCAGGTAATCATTATTGTCGAACGCAAGGAAGACTGGGCCTCGTACTTTCCCAGCGACGACATCCTCACGGCCCAGGAGTACCTCGAACACAGCCGCGAAAGCGCGCCCGGCAAGCGCGTCCAGGTGATCAACCTGTGCCGCAGCTACAAGTACCTGGGGCATGGCTACTATTGCTCGCTATTGGCTGAAGCCCGCGGCCACCGGGTGATTCCCTCGGTGCGCACCATCAGCGAACTGACCCGCAAGGCGCTTTACGGGTTGGCCCTGGACGATCTCGACAAGAGCCTGGAAAAGGCCCTGAGCAATCATCTTTACCGCGATACCGAAGGCTTTACGCTGACCCTCTACTTCGGTCGAACTCATATAGAGCCCTTGCAGGAATTGGCTCGGCAATTGTTTGAACTCTTCCCTTGTCCGATCCTGTTAGTTGATTTCAAGCGAACTAACAGTTGGCACATCGAAGGCGTCAAGTCGGGGGCGCTGCATAAGTTGCGCGAAGATCAGGAAGATCAGTTCGCCAACTCCCTGGACAGTTTCAGCCGCAAGGTCTGGCGGGTTCCGCGCTCCCGGCAAGTGGCCCGTTATGACTTGGCCATTCTCCATGATCCCCAGGAACTGCTGCCGCCTTCCAACCCTCGGGCGCTGGAGAGTTTCATTCGCGTGGGCAAGGGCCTGGGCATCGATGTGGAACTGATCGAGAAGAAGGACTATTCGCGGCTGGCCGAATATGACGCGCTGCTGATCCGCGAGACCACCAGCGTCGACAACCACACCTACCGTTTTGCCAAGAAGGCCGAGAGCGAAGGGCTGGTGGTGATGGACGACCCGGCGTCGATCCTGCGCTGCACCAACAAGGTCTACCTCAGCGACCTGCTCAAGGGCCATCAACTGGGCATGCCCGCCACCGAGATTCTCTACAAGGAGCGACCGCAGGATTTCGAACGGGTCGGCGAGCGCCTGGGTTTTCCCCTGGTGCTGAAGATCCCCGACGGCTGTTTTTCCCGCGGAGTGATCAAGGTCGAGAGCCAGCAGGCCTTGATGGAAGCCACCGCCGAGCTGTTCGAGCACTCGGTACTGCTGCTGGCCCAGGAGTTCTTCTACACCGAGTACGACTGGCGCATCGGCGTGCTCAACCGCAAACCGATCTTTGCCTGCCAGTACTTCATGTCCAAGGGCCATTGGCAGATCTACAACCACAAGGCCAAGGGCCAGGACATCAACGGCGAGTGCCGCACCCTGGCGATCCACGAAGCGCCCCGGGCGGTGGTGGATCTGGCGGTGAAGACCGCCAACCTGATCGGCGACGGCCTGTATGGCGTCGATCTCAAGCAGTCCGGCGACAAGGTGGTGGTGATCGAGGTCAACGACAACCCCAACCTCGACGCCGGCATCGAGGATGCCTACCTGCAGGACGATCTCTATGCCCTGGTGCTGGAGGAGTTTGTCCGCCGCCTGGAGCTCAAGCGGCGCGGCCAGGCCTGGTAGGGGCCTTCATTGCGGTTGCAGGGTCAGCACCTCGAAGCCGTCCCGGGTCACCGCCACCGTGTGTTCCCACTGGGCCGAGAGGCCGTTGTCGCGGGTGACCACGGTCCAGCCATCCTTGAGCCCGCGGACCCGGGCGCTGCCCTGGTTGAGCATCGGCTCGATGGTGAAGACCATGCCCTCGCGCAGCTCCAGGCCGGTACCGGGACGACCGAAGTGGAGGATTTGCGGCTCTTCGTGCATCTGCCGGCCGATGCCATGGCCGCAGTATTCACGGACCACGCTGTAGCCCTTGGCTTCGGCATGGGCCTGGATGGCATGGCCGATATCGCCCAGCCGGGCGCCGGGGCGCACCACCTTGATCGCCGCCCACATGGCCTCGAACGTGGTGTCCACCAGGCGCCGGGCCTTGGGCCCGACAGTGCCGATCAGGTACATCTTGCTGGAGTCGGCGATGTAGCCGTTCTTCTCCAGGGTGATGTCGATATTGATGATGTCACCGTCCTTGAGCACGGCCTTGGGGTGGGGCATGCCGTGGCACACCACCTCGTTGATCGAGGTGTTGATGCAGTAGGGGTAGTTGTACTGGCCCTTGCTGGCCGGGCGCGCCTTGAGTTCATGGCGGATCAGGTGTTCCACCGCGGCGTCCAGCTCCAGGGTGGACAGGCCGGGGGCGACAAAACCGTCGAGATAGGTGAACACCTGGGCCAGCAGCCGCCCGGCTTCGCGCATCAGCGCCAGTTGTTCCGGGGTCTTGATCAGGGCCTGGGTCATGCGCGCCCCCTGAGCAGGTCGGGTTTGTTCAGCAACAGCTTGTTGATCAGGTCGTTGTAGGCCAGGTGAGGGTTGAGTTCGGCCAGCAGGCCGATCTTCATCCAGAACTCGGCCTGGGCATTGATCGAGCGGTCCATGGCGGCGCTGGCCACGCGGATCTGCTCGTGCAGTTCATCGGAGATCTTGACGATGCCCATGGGGGGCCTCCCTTGAGGAAATATACGAATCATATATGTTTCGTATATTTGGCTTCAAGCCACGGTGCCCAATGACAGACGTCGCCGTTCAAGGAGGCCGGGAAAAAAGCGTTGACCGGACCCTGCTGGCGCGAGTAATTTCCAGCCATGACTTTCCCTGCATATCGTTTCCAGCCAAGCATTATTACCGCCATTCCTTATTGGCGGGCTTGCTGACGACTGCACCCAACCCGCCCTGGAGGCGGGTTTTTTCTCTCTGTCTCCCGGGCTTCGTACACAGCCAGGAGATCCACCATGAGTCGCCCCAGCCGTTCTGCCACCCCCCAGCCCAGTGCCGACATGGCGTTGCTGGAGCGCTACGTGAAGATGATTCTTGCGGCGCCGGTCTACGACCTGGCGATCCGTACGCCGTTGCAGGCGGCGCCGGCGCTGTCCGAGCGGCTGGGCAATCAGATCCTGCTCAAGCGCGAAGACCTGCAACCGACCTTTTCCTTCAAGATCCGTGGCGCCTACAACCGCCTGGCGCACCTCACCCCGGAGCAGAAGCTGCGCGGAGTGGTCACCGCGTCCGCCGGCAATCATGCCCAGGGCGTGGCGCTGGCGGCGCGGGAACTGGGGATCAAGGCAAGCATCGTGATGCCCGCCAGCACCCCGGAACTCAAGGTGCTGGGGGTGCGCAGCCGCGGCGCCGAGGCGATCCTGCATGGCCAGAGCTTTCCCTTCGCCCTGGAGCATGCCCTGGATCTGGCCCAACGCACCGGCAGTACCTTTGTTTCACCCTTTGATGATCCCCATGTGATTGCCGGGCAAGGCACCGTGGCCATGGAGATCCTGCGCCAGCAGCAGGGCGAACTGGACGCGATCTTCGTTCCGGTCGGCGGTGGCGGGCTGATCGCCGGGATCGCCGCCTATGTCAAATACCTACGGCCACAGATCCGCATCGTTGGTGTCGAGTCCGAACATTCCAACTGTCTGCAACAGGCCCTCGCGGCAGGGCAGCGGGTGGTGCTGCCTGAAGTGGGAACCTTTGCCGACGGTGTCGCGGTGGCACAGATCGGTGAGCATGGTTTCCAGATCTGCCGGCATCACGTGGATCAAGTGATCAGCGTCAGCAATGACCAGCTGTGTGCGGCGATCAAGGACATCTACGACGATACCCGCTCCATCACCGAACCCTCGGGCGCCCTGGCGGTGGCGGGCATCAAGGAATACGTGGCGCAAAGCGGCGTCCGCGGCCAGACCCTGGTGGCGATCGACTCGGGGGCCAACATCAACTTTGACAGCTTGCGCCACGTCGCCGAACGCGCCGCCCTGAGCAACGCCGCCTTGTAGGAACAGACCTGCCAGCGAAGGCGCCCTGTGCGGCGATGCAAACCTTTCGGGCCTCTTCACCGGCAAGCCGGCTCCTACGACAGCAGAGGGCGCATGAAGCTGCGTTCGTAGCTGAGGATGAAGCGCTTTTGCACCACCGCCGCTACCAGGGCCACGCTTTCCGGGTCACTGAGGGCGCTCTGGCGGTAGGCTTCGTAGTCCGCCAGGGAAGGAAAGCTGAACAGGCAGTAGGCGATGTTGCTGGCACCTTCGGAGGGCAGGAAATAGCCGTGGTGGGTGCCGCCCAGCCGCCTCACCACCGCGATCCAGGCCTTGGAGTAGGCTTCGAACTCGGCCAGTTGGTAGGGGTCGATCACGTATTTGACATGGCAGGTAATCAAGGGCGGCACTCCGGCTGGGGGGATGGCTTATTCCTGGCGGGCGTTTTCTGTCTTGTCCGCGGCGCTCCACAGGCGGTAGCGCACTTCCACGTCCTTGGGCGCGTAGATCACGATCGGCAGCTTGCTGTTGTAGCGCAAGACGAAGCCGTCACCGGTCACCGGGACGAAATCCTCGCGGGTCTTGCCGTCGGGGCAGGCCATCCGCGTACTTATCGGGCCGCTGACCTGGTCCAGGCGGTAGTAGGGATAACCCCAGCCTTCGAGGTTCTTCTCTAGCAGTTTGCCGCCCAGGCGCTGCAGGTTGCAGTCCACGGTGAGGGTCTTGCCGGCGAGGATCTCGACCTTGTAGCGGTCTTCGTGCTGTTGCTTGGGCAGGTGGATGACCTGGCGGGTGAAGCCGTCTTCGGCCTTGGGGTAGGGTGCGGTGTCTTCGAGCTTGGCGGCAAAGGCCTGGGCGCAGAGAGCCGAAAGCAGGGTGACGCTGGCAAGGGGGAGCAGACGCATGAAGCCTCCTGGCTGATTGAAAGCGCGATACACCCGTTTGAGTGGGCGCCTTGGGGAAAGTCCGGCCCGGGCATTCTGACCGGCGCCCGAGGCGCAATGCAAACGTCCTGGGTAGCAGGGCATTTTGCAAGGCCCACCGCCGGCTTTCTTGCACTTTGCACGGCTGCTCGTACGCCGCGTGCCGATTTCGCAGGGTCCTGTGGCGCTGCCGGCCAGGCACGTTTCCTGCTGCTTTATCAATCAGGCCCGCGATTGAGCAAAACCTTGAAACAAGACCAGTTGCACGCAAATGGAGGGATAGGCCGGCGGCCGGTATGGGCTGGCAGCCAACCAAGCGAAAAACCCCGGTGCTCAGAGCGAAATCGAATTTAGCAGCCTCGGGAAAGCGGCTTAGTCTGTAGCTTGGCTCCGTCTGCAAGGATCAAGACCGGGCCCGGATCACTACCGAACACGGACGTCATTGTTGTCAGGTTGTTTGCCTATTGATTGGCCGTCTCGAACAAAGGAGAGAGTCGCCATGTTTCTATCTGCCCTTGAACTGCGAAATATCATTGAAAGCAGCTTTCTGCCCAAACGCTGCCAATGCACCCTAAGCCCCGACCTGTCGATGACCGTGAAGGTCTTCGGCGACCATCAAACCGACCGGGTCGACCTGGTGGTTACCGGCATCGACGCCTCGCAGCTCAACGGCTGTCGGGAAATCAACGAGCTGATTGCCGAATTGCGCTACGACCTGGCGCACAACCCTCGCCAGGTTGCCCCTCTGCGGCGTGCATTCTAGGCGCCTTCGGGAGTAGGGAATTCAACAGCGGGGCCGCCAGGCCGCCGCGAAACCCGGCTTGCCGATCGGCACCGGGCGTGATGAGGGGCCGCAGCGCGGCCCCGTGTGAGCGTGTTGCACAGCCTCAATTATCGGTGGTGCACGCATCCGACATCTTTCTGTAGGTGATTTCCTCGGGCTTGCCCTGGTTGTCGATGAACTTCATGTCGGCGGTGATCACTTTGCACTCCTGGGTCGCAGGTTCGGTCATCGAGATCACTTTGCCCACATGCAGCGGCATTCCATAGTGGTAGGGCACGGCGGTGGTGCTGTCTGCCTGGGCCAGGCCACTGAGGGCACTCAACAGCAGGGCGGTGGCAGTCAAACCGATACGCAGGTTCATGGCAATTCTCCGATGCAGGCTACGTCAGTTCCGCGCCAATCAGGCGTTAGAACTTGCCGCGCAGCGCTTCAGATTGTTCTGAGCTAGCGCGGTCAATGACACTTTTAGCCTGCCGGATTAATTGCCGATTAAATTGCATAGGGAGCTAATGTTTTTTACAGCTCGCTGTAGGCAATGCGTTGATACCCGGGCAATGCCTGTTGCAGCAGTTGCTCCAGAGACTGCTGCGCCGGCAGGTAATCGTCACCGAAATCACCCTCGGCCAGCTGGGTCGGGTGGGCCACCACTTCAATCACGCCGGGCGGGCGAAAACCTTCCAGCAGGTCCCTGGGCGTGCACACGCTCTGGGCCCCGGCCCCGCACAACCAGCGGATACGCAGGTTGAGCGCGCTCTTGAACAACCGCTTGAGGGGCCCGATGTTGCCCCCCACATTGCGCGCCAGGCGCACCGGCACCCCTTGCTGCACGGCGAAGCGAGCGACGATGGCTGCCACCGGCCACAGGTTGTGCACGTGCTGGTGGGAGTCGATATGGCTGGGCCGCACACCCTGATCGACACAGCGCTGCCACTGGGCCTGCAACTCCTCGCGCACCGCCTCGGCCGCCGCGGCCGGCAGGCGCAGGGCCGAGCGCCGCAGGTTCAGGTCGAACTGCCCCTGAGGGTCACAGAACAACGGCTGGTGGCGCATCGCCGGGCTCAGTGGCGCGCCGTAGGTGAGGTTGAAATGCAGGCCGATGCGTCCCAGCAAACCGTGCTGCTGGGTCAGTTCACAGGCGTCGTTGAACGCCGGCATGTTGGCCATCAGGGTCGCCGAGCTGATCACCCCTCGCTTGAAGGCGCGCAGGGTCAGCTGGTTGTAGTCCAGGTCGAGACCGAAGTCGTCGGCATTGACGATGACCCGGTGGAGCCGGGCGGCAGTCAGGGGGCGGTTCATGGGCGGGATCCTTGTACGGTGTTGGCCTGGCGCCGTTCGCGCCAGGCCTTGAGGCGCGGCTTGAGCCACTGCCAGATGCGTTCGGCGGTACCGGCCAGCAGCGCTCGCGGGCGCCAGGAATAGAAGCTCCAGCGCTGGTGTTCCACCAGGCCGCTCATGCGTTCATGCAACTGATGGCTGGAGCGGCTGAGGCTGACCCGCGAGGCATCGACCCACTGCCAGCCTTCGTCCAGCCCCCAGCGGATCCACTCATCCAGCAGCAGCCGGCCGCTACCCAGGTTCTTGTATTGCGCCAGGAAGGCGATGTTGTAGTCGTACAGGCGGCCGCGCTCCAGCAGGCCGAGGCGATAGCTGATGCAACGGCCCTGGTGTTCCAGCATCACCACCCGCACACAACCTTCGGCGGCCAGGCCGCGCAGGGCGCTGGCCATCCATTGCCAGCGCAGCTCCCCGGAGAAGATCCCCAGCCCGTCTGCGCCTTTCCAACTGGCCTGTTCCACCTCGCGGAGCATCTCCAGCACCCCGTCCATGCCGTCGGCCTGGGGCGCCATGCGGATCACCCGAGCGTCGATTTCCGCGCAGCGTTTCTTCGCCCGGCGCAGCTCGTAGCGCAAGGTGCCGGTGGCTTCCTCGCGGTCGCTGTCGACAATCAGGTGTTCCGGCGCCCGGCAGCTCAGGGCCTGTTCGCTGTACCAGCTGGCCCGGCGCCAGGGCGCCAGCAGGCCCTCGGCGTCCAGCAGTTCATGAAGTTGCAGCAGGTCATGGGGCAGTTGCCGGCGGATCTGCTCCAGCACCTCGGGCATGGCGCCTTGCGCCGGGTCCGCGACCAGCAGCGCCAGGCGATCGCTCAGCGGATGCCCCAGGTGGCGTACCACCTGCAGGCGCAGGCCGGCCCGGGTTTCGCGGCCCAGGGTCAGCGGCAGGCAGAGCACCAGGCGCTGGCCGTGCCAGCCCAGGAGGATCTGCAAGTGCCGGTGATCCAGGGCCCGTTCCGCCCCCTGCAGCCAGCTCAAGCGATTGAACGGCGTGGCCTGTGGCACTTGCTGGCGCAGTTGCTCATAGGCCGCCACGGGAAAGTCCTGGGTGCAGAGGCTGGCGCACCATTGCCAACGCAGGCTCACGAACGTTCCTTGTCGATAGGGCTGGAACCGCTGGGCTGCTGTGCCAGGCGCCCGCGGCGCAGGTGGTGCAGGCGTGTCTGGTGGTAGGGCCGGCGGCGGTGGAAGTGCAGGCAGCGCAACAGGCAGTAGACATGCAGGGATTCACCCACTTCCTGGAACCCCAGGCGCATGTGCATCTTCAGCGCCGGCTCGTTGCGCACGTTGACCAGGGCCCGGATGGCCTTGAAACCGCGCTCGCGGTATTCGTCCCAAAGCAGCTTCTGCGCCAGGATCACCACCCCCGAGCCGCGATACGGCACCGCGCACTCTCCGGCGAACTGATACAGGCAGCCCGGCGGGATGCGCATCCAGCAGCGGTACAACTGGTCGTCGTAGTAATCGCGCTCGCTGATCCACACCATCATCATCACGTTGCCGTCTTCATCCAGGTGTGCGCTGCCGCGGCTGCCTTTGTCCAGCAGGCCGCGAATGGCCGGCAGTTGCGCCTTGAAGTACTTGTCGAAGGCCGGCAGCAGCTCGCGGGTGATGGGCACCTGGGGCCAGCGGCCGGGGTTGATGGGACAGGGCACCGGCAAGGCCAGGGAACGTTCCAGGGTCAGCAGTTCCCAGTGGTAATAGAAGAAGCGTTCACGCAGCACCCGCAAGCTGCCACGCAGGCCCTTGCGGCGGATTCTGGCCAACAGGCCGGTCAAGCGACTCATAGGGTTTTCCAGGTCAAGGCAAACAGGGTTTCACCGGGCACCTGCAACTGGGCCCGGCCATTGCTGCACTGCACGGCGGCGGAGCGGCTGTGCCCGTCGGCGCCGAGCAGCTCCAGGCTCGGGCCGGCCTGGCAGATCTGCTCGGCGCCGTCCAGGTCGATGGTTTGTGCGCGCGGGGTCTTGGTCACGCCCAGCAGGCTGTGGCGCGGACCATCGCGCAGTGCCAGGGCATCCACCTCGAAGGCCGGGTTGTCCAGCGCCTGGACCTGCCCCAGCCAGTGCTGCTGGATGAATTGCTGGGCCACGGCCACCGGCTTCAGGCTGAAGCGCTGGGCGTCGTGCTGGGCCAGCATGCCCTTGGGGTACTCGGGCTCATCGGCGGCCTGGAACCAGTTGAGCATGTCCAGCAGGCCGTCCTGGGAGGCATTGGCCACCACCGACATCCACCACAGGGCGGCGTAGTGAGTGTCCTGCTGATAGGGGCTCAGGTCCGGGCCGCTGGAGATATTGGTCTGGCTCAGCAACAGCGCCTTGCGCGGCCGGCCCAGGTCATCCAGGCCCACCAGGTCGGCGGCGGCGCGCACGCTGGCGCGGTAGTGGCGGGTGGCCAGCAGGTCGCGGACCATCCACTCGTGCCAGGCCATGGCGTCGATATCGGCGCCGTGGGCCTCCAGCAACTGGCGCGCCCAGTCGATGCCGCGGCGCTGCCCGGCACCGATGCGAAACGGCCCGTCCAGCAGCCGCGAACTGACCGGCATGGCAATGCGCACACCTGCGGCCCGGGCGTCGGGGTTGGCCTTGACGTGCTCCAGCATGCGCCCGAAGTAGCTGGCGAACACGGCGTAGCTGGGGTAGTTGAGGTTGGGTTCGTCGGCGAACGCCAGGTAGTGCAGGCCCTGGTTGCCCAGGCGCACGCTGTCCGCCAGCCAGGCGTCGAGGCCGGCGAAGCTCTGGCTGTCGGCTGCCAGCACCGCACGGCGCCCGGTGCCCGCCAGCAGGGTGATGTCGCGGTCGATCTTGAACGTTTCGCGGTACAGCCGGCGAAAGCCCAGCTCGCGCTGGGGTTCCTGCTGGATCACATCGACGAAGCTGTAGAAGTTGGCCGCCCGCGGCCCCAGGGCCCGCAGCAGTTCAAAGGTCGACTGCGGCGGCTGGGCATAGGGCAGGGCGATCCCCAGGTGCGGGCTCGGGCCGCGCATCTGCGGCTTGAGGCTCAGCTCGACCCGGCCCGGTGTCCATTGCAGCGGGTGCAACTGGCGCAGGTCCTGGGCGAACAGGTTGGCGGTGCCGTCGAGCCAGAACGCCACCTTGCCCGAGCCGCCCAGGGACAGGCGCCAGACCTCGTCCTGCTGGGCCACCGGCAGTTGGATCTGGTCGAACTGACCGTACTGCGGGTGCTCCACCAGCTTCAGGCGCAGCAACTGGTGGTCACTCAGGCGCGTGGCCTGGAGCACGCTGACCCCACCGTAATACTTGCCCGCCAGTACCGCCTGCTCTCCGGCGGCCACGCGAAAATACAGCTCCACGCCACTGGGCACGTCGGCGCTGAAATGCACCTTGGCCGGTTCGAACTGGGCCCGGGTGGCGCTGTCGTGGCTGACCTTGAAGTTGCGAAAGCTGTAGCCCGGTACCTGCAGCCGGTAGTCGCCCTGGGCCGCGGGCAGTTGGACTTCCCGCTGGCCGTAGGGTTGGTCGGCGCGAATCTCCAGCTGTTGCAGCAACTGGCCGTCCGGGTGCAGCAGGTACAGCTGCTCCTGGTTGGCGTCGCTCTGCCAGGCCGGGCTCCAGCGCAGGTGCAGGGTGTCGCCGGCCTCGGCTTGCAGGTACAGGCTGCCGTCGCGGATATCGCCCCATTGCAGGGGCGCGGCGTGCAGGGCAGTGGCCGCCGAGATCAGCATCAGGGCGAGCAGGGAACAGGGTTTCATTGAAGCCTTTCCTTAGGGCGCAATAACTGGCGCACGTAGACGATGTCTCCAGGTAACAGGATCAGGGTGCGGTACCAGGCCACACCGCTGAGGTGGCAATACAGGCCGAGCATGGCCAGGCTCACCGCGAGGTAGGCGATGGACGAGGCCAGGCCGGCGCCGACGATGCCCAGCGACGGGATCAGCAGCGCATTGAGCGCCAGGTTCAGCAGGGCGCCACCGGCCAGCAGCAGCGACAGCGTGCCGGGGCGCTGCTTGCCCAAGAGGTCCAGGCGCAGGATGCTCGCGTAGCACAGGCCGAACAGCCCGGGCAGCAAGGCCAGCAGGGCACCGTAGGCCGGGGCGTAGTCGGTGCCGAACAGGGTGACAATCAGCCACTGGCCGATCAGCGCCATGCACAGGCAGGCGCCGAGCATCACCGTGGCGGTCAGGCGCAGGGCCAGGGCGGTCAGTTGCTCGATGCCCGACCCCTGTTGCAGCAGGCGCTTCATCAGTGGCGTGGTCACCGCCTCGGGAATGATCAGCAGCAGCTCGGCGGCGGCGCTGGCCATGGCGTACCAGCCCAGGGCCGCGGGGTCGAGCAGGGCACCGATGAACAGGTAGTCCGAACGCAGCATCAATTGTTGCGACAGCACCCCGGGGTGGCTCTGGGCGCTGTAGCGCAGCAGCTTGCCCTGTTCCCCGGCCTGCCAGCGCAGGCCCAGGTCGTGGAAGCGTCGCAACCAGCACCAGCCAACCACCACCACCAGCAAGGTGCCCCCCAGCCAGCTGACCAGGGCCGCCGACAGCGGCTGGTCGCGCCAGATCCACCACAGGCCGACGAACAGCAGCAGCGGCACCAGGGATTCCAGCAGGCGCAGGGCATTGAAGGCTTCGACCCGGCCATCGGCGTTGTGCAGGGTCAGCAGGCCGCTCTTGAGCACGGTGATGGGCACCGCCAGCAACAACAGCCAGGCCAGGTCCCCCAGTTGCAGGCTCAGTTCCCACTGGCTGCCCAGGGTGTTCATCAGTGCCAGCCCGGCCAGGGTCAGCAGGCTGGCCAGCAGGCAGCCGTACACCAGCACCTGGGTCAGTAGCAGGCCCATGGGCCGCTGGCGCGCGGCTTCATAGCCGACCGCGGTGTTCAGTCCGCCGCTGGTCAGGGCGGTAATCAGGTCCGGCAGGGTGCTGAGCAGGGCGAACAGGCCGCGATCCGCCGGGCCCAGCAAGCGAGCCAGCAGCACGTTGCGCAGCAGCCGCAGGCCGATCATCGCCAGGCGCGTGCCCATGCTCAGGGCCAGGTGCCAGAGGTAGCCGCCGCGCTTCATGCCCGGGCTCCCTGCAGCAGGCGCCAGGCCAGCAGGCCGGGGCGGGCGGCGCTGGCGTGGCTGACGTCGATGCGTGGCAAGGCCAGGAGCGGGTTGCCACTGGCCTCGATCAGCCCGGGGCGGGTGCCCAGGGCGTAGCGATAACCCAGCCCGGCGACGGCGGCGCGCACCTGGGCATTGTGGTCGCCATTGGGGTAGCAATAGACCCCCAGCGGCGCCTGGCAATGGTTCTGCAACGCCTGATGGGAGCGTTGCAGATCCGCTTTCAGCGCGGCCTCGTCAAGGCCGGTGAGAATGGCATGGCTGGCGCCGTGGGGCCCAAAGCGCACCAGCGCCGAACGCTCCAGGCGCTGCACCTGGGCCCAGTCCAGGCTGTGGGGGCCGTGCTCGTTGGGGCAACTGTCGGCCAGGGCCTGGAGGGTGGGCCCGGGCAGGGTCTTCAAGCGTTGCAGGTAGCGCCCCAGGAGCCGGCTGCGGGCGTCGCTGTCGCCTGGCTGCAACAGCTCGGCCGCAGGTGCCAGTTGCAGCGCCTGCAACTGTTCCAGCAGCGGCCTGGCCGCGACGCTTGCGGGCCGCAGCCAGAGCGTTTCGCCGATGGACTCCCACCAGAAGCCCTGGGCGCTGCCGATGAAGTCGGTGGAGAGGAAGATGCTCGCCGGCACCTCGTAGCGCTCTAGCAGCGGGTAGGCCACCTCGGCGTTGTCGCGCCAGCCGTCATCGAAGGTCAGGGCCAGGCGCGGCCGGTCACCGCCGGGGTATTGCAGCAGGTGATTGAGCGGCACACAGTCGAAATGCCGCCGCAGCCAGCGCAGCAGGTGCTCGAACTGGCGCTGGCCGACGCACAGTGGCGCCCGGTGCGGCCGGCGGGCGGCCTGCTCGTCGGCCAGCACCCGGTGCAGCATCAGCACCACCCCGGCTTCGCTGAGGCGGGCGCGGCCGACGCTGTGCAAGTAGACGCTGCCCAGCAGGCGCTTGAGGTTGAGTTTGAGGTTCATGTCAGCGGTTCTGTTGTGGGTTCCACAGGGCATAGCGCTGCCCGCGGAGAAATTGCCAGAGGCCCATGCTCATGCCGGCCATTGTCACCAGTACGAAACCGGCCAGGCGAAACACCTTGGGCAGGCGCCCGCGGCGGTCCAGCAGGCCCATGATCCCGGCGCCGTAACCCAGCACCTGGGCCAGCAGGGCCAGGCTGTAGAAGGCGCCGGCATTCCACAGCAGCAGGCTGCTGACCAGCAGTGGCAGCAACAGCACCGGGGCCAGGCGGCGGATCAGCTTGTGGCTGATCAGGGCGATGGCGTAGGCGCCGTGGCGCAGTGGGTTCATCAGCTCGCGGCGCTGGGCCAGGCTCTGCAGGCCGCCGACGGTGACCCGCAGGCGCCGCCGGTACTGCTTGCCGGCTTCGTCCACGCCCTGGTCCAGCACCTGGGCCTCCTCGACATAGACGATCCGCTTGCCGGCCACCGGGGCGCAGGTGCTGATGAAGAAGTCATCGTTGACCTCGGCCGGAATCCGCTGGAACAGTTCGCGGCGCAGGGCCAGCAGCGCGCCGTCGGCGGAGACCATGCAGCCGGTGCGGTTTTCCGCCTGGCGCAACCAGGCCTCGTAGTGCCGGTATAGGCTGTCTCCCAGGCTCAGGTTGTGCCCGGGGTCGGGGATGATCATGTGCCCGCCACAGGCCCCCACCTGCGGGTCGGACAAGGGCGCCAGCAGCTTGCCCAGGGTGTCGTGGGACCACTGGTTATCGGCGTCGGTGAACACCAGGATATCGTTGCGCGCCAGTTCCACCGCGGCGTTCAGTGCCCCGGCCTTGCCCACCCGGGGTAGGTCCAGGACCACGATCCGTGAGTCGCGCACGCCCAGGGCCGTGGCCACGGTGTCGTCGCTGGAACCGTCGCTGGCGAGGATGATCTGCAGGTCGGTGGCCGGGTAGTCCTGCTGCAACAGGGTGCGCAGCTTGTGCTCGATGTGCGGGCCTTCGTTGTGCGCGGCGATGATCACGCTGACCGACAGCGGCGCGCCTTCCTGCACCGGCCGCGGCCTGACGAACAGGCTGAGCAGGGCCAGCAGCAGGGGGTAACCGACCCAGGCATAGAAAGGCAGTAGCAGGCACAGCCAGAAAAGTGTTTTAGCCACGGTCAGGTCTCTCGGCAGAACGGTTGAACAGGGCCTGCACCAGGGCCAGGGCGCCCAGGTGCAGGCGCACCCAGTGCAGCAGCCAGAGTTGCAGGACGAACAGCGGGTCGCGTTGGCGCAGGCCCTGGCGCACTGCCAGGGCCAGGGGCGCCAGCGCTCCCAGCAGCAGGCACAGGCCCGCGGCGCCGGGCAGGCCCGCGAGCAGGCACAGCAGCGCCACGAGGCTGAGCAGGGCGCAGGCCAGGCACAACAGGGGGAAGCGCAACAGGCGCAGGCTGAGGCCGCTGCCCTTGAGCAATTGCACGTGGCTGCCCTGGCGCCAGCGTTCCTTGCCGGCCCATTCGGCCCAGCTGGCCTCGTAGCCCCAATGCAGCACCTGGGGCTGGGGCAGGCTCAACTGGCGGGCGCCGGCAGCGTGCAGGCGCAGGCCGAAATCCTTGTCCTCGCCGGTGCGCAGCTGTTCGTTGAAGCCGCCGACCCGTTCGAACCAGGCCCGCTGCAGGCACAGGTTGGGGGTGGGCATCCACGGCAGTAGCCGGGGTTGCGGGTCGCCGGCCAGACTGCGGCGCTGCCAGGCCCGGGCGAACCAGGGGGCGCTGGCGGGTGCCGCGCAGTCCAGGGCGAAGACCTCGGCACGCTGCTCGGCCTGGGCCTGCTGCCAGAGCTGCAGCCAATTGCCGGGCACTTCGATGTCGGCGTCGAGGAACGCCAGGCTATCGCCGGTGGCCACCGCCGCACCGCGGTTGCGCAGGGCGCCGATGCCGATGCCCGGGCACAGCAGCACCCGCGCGCCCAGCTCCCGGGCCCGTTGCGGCCCCTGATCGGTGGAGCCGTTGTCCACCACTATCAGTTCGCAGTCCAGGGTCGCCGCCCGGGCGGCGCGCAGCACGCTGTCCAGGGTGCGGGTGATGTGACGCGCCTCGTTGTACATGGGCACGATCACGCTGATCCTTTGCATCTTTGCCTCCCTTGGCCAGATTGCGTTGTTGTCGTGGGCGCCGGGTGAGGGCGCGGTGTTGCTGTTCTGTCGGTGCTGCTCCTGGGGGCCAGAAGGCCCTTCGGGCCTTGTCGCAGCCTGGGGCAGTGGCTACCACGCGGGGTTGTCAGGCCGGGGCCGGGCGCGGCACGGGAACTTCTTCGGCCTGCAGGCGCAGGACGCTGGACAGGGCCAGGAAGATCCACAGGTACTTGTGGTTCGGCGCGCTGAGAAACAGCAGGAACACCGCCATGGCCAACAGGCTCAGGCCCAGGTGGGTGGCGATATCGGCCTGTTCGCGCTGGCCCCGGGCAAGAAAGCCCTGGCGCGCCCGTTCTAAGTTGCGCAGGCCCATCAGCATCAGCGCCACGAAGCTCAGGCCGCCGGGAATGCCCAGCTCGCTGAACAGCTCCAGGTAGGTGTTGTGAGCCCGGCGGAACAGGTCCGGCTCGTTCATGTTCTCCGAGAAGCTGCTGGCAAAGCCGGTCTGCGCGTAGTGGATCGGGAAGGTCCCCAGGCCCGAGCCCAGCAGCGGGTTCTGGCGGATCATCTGGCCGCCCACCACCAGGTAGGAGGTGCGCCGGCCCAGGGAGGTGTCCGCCGAGTGCGCGCCGGACTTGAGCATGCTCAGGGACTGGATCCGCGCCACGTACTCCGCCGGCAGCACGGCAATGCCCAGGGGAATGACGATGGCCACGGCGAACATGGCGAAGCCCAGGTGCTTGGGCCGCAGGCCCTTGAGCCGGTCGCGGTAGTGCCAGACGCCGATGGCAATGGTGAACAGCACCACCAGCAGGCCCGAGCGCGAGTCGGTCTTGGTCATCCCGGCCATCAGGGTCAGGCTGATGCCGACCCAGAACAGCCGCACCGGCCAATGGGGCGAACGCAGGGCGAGGAAGATCGCCGGCGGCACCGCCATGGCGATCAGCAGGGCGAAGTAGTTGGCATCCTGCAACAGGCCGATGGCCCGGCCGCCCACCTGGTACTTGGCCGATACCAGGGCGATCACACAGGTGATGGCCACGCTCACCGCCAGTAGGCGGCAGAGCATCAGCAGGTTGACTTCCCGGGCAATCAGCAGGGTGACGAAGAACAGCACCAGGCCCACTGCCAGCTCCCGCAGGCTGTCCAGGGACACCAGAAGGTTCTCGCTGTACAGCATGCTCAGCAGCAGGCACAGCAGGAATGGCCCCAGGGCCCGCCACAGGTTGCTGCGCAGGCGGGTGTCGGGGATCTGCCGCAGCAACAGTTTGAACAGCATGATCAGGATCAGCGAGGCGCCCAGCAGCTTGGCCCCGGAGAACGCGCTGTCCTTGAACAGGCCTTCGAAGGGCACCAGGGCGCAGATCCCCAGCAGGCCCCAGCCCGGGCGCCGGTACAGCAGCGCCAGGCCGAACAGCCCGACCACCACCAGCGGCGCAAGAAACGGCCAGGGGCTGGCCAGCAGCAACAGTGCGGCCAGGCCCAGCAGCAAACCCAGGAACGGAGCGGCGATCATACTCGGGAGCTCTCTCTGGCGACGCGGTACAGCTCATCCCAGCGGCGAGCCAGGGTGGGCAAGTGATAGTGCTTGCGTTGGGTGACCTGGGCCGCCTTGGCCAGCTCCCCGGCCAGTACCGGATCGTCCAGCAACTGGCCGATGCAGCGCCCCAGCCCGACACTGTCCAGGGGCTTGGCCAGCAGGCCGTTGTGCCGGTGCTGCAGCACATCGGGAATCCCGCCCACGGCAAAGGCCACCACCGGGGTGCCCGCCTGCATGGCTTCGAGCAGGATCATCGGTGTGCCTTCGGTGCGTGAACTCAGTACCAGCACATTCAGGCGCTTGAGCCAGGGCTGCATGTCGTTCTGATAGCCCGGCAGCAGGATGCGCGTGGCCAACCCGGCTTCGTTGATGCGCTCGCGCAGGGCCTGGTTCTGTTCACCATCGCCCAGCAGCACGGCCTTGAGCGCAGGGCGCTGCTGGCACAGGCCGATCAGCGCATCGAGAAACAGGTCCGGGCCTTTTTCCGCGCTCAGGCGCCCGACGAAACCCACCAAGGGTTCCATTTCGTCGCGGCGTACTTCCGGCTCGCGCAGCGGCGGCCCGTCCAGGCTCGCCGGCAGTTCCAGGGCGGGCTCCGGCAGGCCGTTGGGGATCACCCGCAGCTTGCCCTCGGCGACCCCCGCCTCCAGGTGCAGCAGGGCAATGCTCTGGGCCACGCAGGCTACCCGGCGCACCCGGCGGCTGCGACACAGGCGCAGGCTGAGCCAGGTGTAGAACTTCTGTTTCAGGCTGCGCGGGGTGAAGCCGTGCTGGGTCATGACCAGGGGCAGGCGCAGGCGCCGGGCGCAGACCCAGGCAAACACCTGGGCCTTGAAGTTGTGTGCGTTGAGCAGCCCCGGCTGTTGCCGCAGGTGCGCCAGCAGTTCCTGCAGGCAGTGGCAGTTGTGGCTCGCCACGCCGGCCTCGGCGAAACGCTGTAGCAACGTGTCGGGGGCATTGATGAACACCACCCGATGCTGCCCCGGGGTGCCCAGGCAATGATCCAGCAGCATGCGCTCGGCACCGTAGAAACCGCCGCTGTGGATCAGGTGCACGATAGGCTGCGCGGCCATGCTCAGGTCGCTCACTGTTTGGCCCAATGCCAGGCCCAGCGCCAGGTCCAGCGCGGGTACGGGTTGACCTGGGGCTGCTCGACCGCGTTGAGCACCATCAGCACCGGCAGGCCGAGGTGATCACTGACCTGGGCCGGGTGCTTGAAGCGATGGTCGAAGAACTCGTAGACATAGCCCAGGGCAATGGCCAGCAGCAGGCCAGTCAGCAGGCCCAGGGGAATGATCAGCATCGGCTTGGGGAACGCCGCTTCGCTGGGTTCGTAAGGCTGGCTCAGGACCCGCGCGTTGGACAGCTCGCCACTGATCAGGCGCTCGCCACGGCTCTCTTCGTAGCGCTGGGTGTAGGTGAAGAAGGCTTTGTGCAAGGCATCGATTTCAGTGTCCAGCTGGCGCAGTTTGCTCAGGACCTCTTGCAGGTCGCGCACCCGCGCCTTGTAGTCGTTGATCCGCGCGGTCTTCTGGGCGATCACCGACTGGGTGATCTGCAAGTCGCTGCTGCGCTCGCGCACGCGGTTTTCCACCACCTTGAGGAACTGCGCCCGGGCCCGCACGATCTGCTCGCGCTGCTGCTGCATGGGCACGCTGTCGGCGCGGTAGGTGTCGGCGGTGGTGCCGTACTGGCTCACCAGGTTGGTCAGCTGTTCGCCCAGTTGCTTGATCTCGCGGTCTTCGTAGGCAACGTTGTCCACGGTGTTGGCGAAGGCGAAGGGGAAGGTGTAGTCGGTGAGGCCGGCCTTGCGCGCGGCAGCCAGGTTCTTCTGCAGGTAATCCAGGCGGCGCTGGTTCTCCAGGGCCTGGTCGCGGTAGCCGTTGAGCGATTGCTCTTCGGTGTTGATGGCGTTCAGGCGGAAGGTGATCTCTTCCTTGGGGTCGGAGGCGTGGGCCGCTTCCAGCAGGGCCTGGCGCTTGCCTTCCAGGTCATCCAGGCGCGACTGGTACTGGGCCTTCTTCTGTTCGTAGAAGGCTTCGGGCAGTTCGTTGGATTGCAGGTCCTGGCGGTTCTTCAGGTAGTTGGCCAGCAGGCGCTCGACAAAGCGCGTGCCTTCGGCGGCGTTGGGGCTGGCGTAGACGATGGAGATCACGTTGGAGCCGGGCAGGGTGCCGATCTTCAGGTCCTTGACCGCCTGGTCGGTGAAGGCATCCAGGCTGGTATCGCGCACCGGGTCCACGGCCAGGCCGAAGAAACCGCGCACCGGGTTGATCACGTGGTTGCGCAGGGGGGCGATCAGGCCATTGCGGATCGGCTTGACGATCAGCCGGGTCAACAGGCCCTCGCTGCCGCCGAATTGGCCTTCGCGGCGCAATTGGTCGATGGTGTCGCGGATCAGCGTGGGTGAACGCAGGATGTTGCTCTCGGTCTCCATGTCCGCCAGCGACGGCGGGATGAACTTGTCGGAGTCCGGGGCGAGCACGGTGTTGGCGTCGGTCTGCGAGAGTTTCTTGGACTGCACGATGACTTCGGCAGTGATCTCGAAGCTCTGCTTGAGCACCAGGGGCAGCAGCAGGGCGATCACCGCGAAACCCAGAAACACCCGTTTGATCAGGCGCCGATTGACAAAGAACACGAGCAGGAACTCGTGCAGGTAGTTTTCGATCTTGGTCATCAAGAGGGAACTCAGTTGTTGTTCGTTTCTTTGTTGTCGACGCGGTAGCCGAAGCTGAACCCGACACCCTGGAACATGATTACGTCCGCCAACTGCTTGCTCAGGGCGCCGGCCTTGGCCAGGCGGGTCTTGGGCACGTAGAGCATGTCGTCGGGCTGCAGGTAGGCGAATTGCAGGGCCTTGCCGTCCAGCGCCGCGTCGGCGTCGTAGACCCGGGCTTCAACCTGGTTGCCCTTGCGCCGCATGATCACCACCGAATCCAGGCGTGCAGTGGGGCCGGCCCCCTTGGCCAGGGTCAGGGCCTCAAGCACCGAGATCGGCCGGCGGATCGGGTAGGCTCCGGGCTGGCCGACTTCGCCCATGACGAACACCTCGTTGGAGGCGGTGGTCTTGAGCAGCACATCGACGCTCACCGAACCCACCTCCTTGGCATAGCGCTGGTTGACCAGGGTCTGCAGCTCGCTGAGGCTCTTGCCCTGCAACGACAGGCTGCCCAGAAGCGGGAAACTGGCGCGGCCGTCGGAGCCCACGACGATCTCGCGGCTAAGCCCGGTGGCCGGGTTGGTCAGGCTGGTGCGCAGGTTGTCCAGCTGGGCCATGGCGTGGGAGATCGAAAAGTTGATCTGCGGCTTCTTCAGCACCTTGGCGTATTGGGTTTCCAGGACCTGGCGCGCCTGTTCGGCGGAGAGCCCGGCGACCTGGATGTTGCCCACGTAGGGCATGTCGATGCTGCCGTCGGGCAGCACCAGTTTGCTGCCGCCCAGTTCCGGAGCGGTGAGGAAGGTCACATCCACCTGGTCGCCAGGCTGCACGAGGTAGCGCTGCTGGCTGGTGGTGCCGATATGGAAGATCACGTCCAGCACGTCCTGCGGGCGCAGCACCTGCTCGATGGGCATCACCTCGGTGAGCTGGGCCTGGTCGGCCGGGGCACTGAGGATCTGCACCGGCATCTGCTGCGGCTCGCGATTGACGCAGCCGCCGAGGGCCAGCAGCAGTGACAGGCTCAGCAGGGAAAGTCTTGGCTTGTTCATGGTTACACGGTCCTTGTGCCGGTCAGAGACGGTCATAAACCCACTTGGGCATGTAGTACTTGCGGGCGTTGAACACGCTGCCGATCAACTTGGCCTCGGCCTGGATCAAGCGCTGCGCCGCAGCCTGGGCCACTTCCCAGCGGGTTTCCTCGCTGCGCACCACCAGCACCACGCCGTCGACCTGGGTGGCCAGGGTGAGGATGTCGCCGCTGCTGTAGACCGGGTCCCCGTCGATGATCACGAAGCGATATTCCTCGGCCAGGGCCTGCAGCAGTTCGCGCAGCAGTTCCGGGGTCAGGCGCTCGCTGTACTGCTGGCGGCGGCCCAGGGGCAGGAAGTCGAAATTCACCGCGTCGCTGCTCTCGATGCACGAGGCCAGGGGCGGCGGGGTTTCAGCCAGTGCCAGGTCGAGGAAGCCGGGACGCTCATCCAGGGCCAGGCGCCGGGTCAGGCTGCTGTCCGAGAGGCTGGTGTCCACCACCAGCACCCGGCCGCGGCTGGTGCGCGCCAGTTCGTTGGCCATGCTCAGGCTGCTGCTGGTGACGCCGCTGTTGCGGTTGGCCGCGGTCAGCAGGATGACCCGCAGTTCCTGGTCGAGTACGGTCACCGCCAGGTTGCTTTCGCTGGGGCTCTGGATCTTCAGACTGGCAAAGGTTGCTGCCGCCATTTCAACTTGCTCCGTGGCCATTGAGGACCTTGAAAGGGGTTTTGATCAGGATCTTCAGGTCGAGCCAGGGGCTCTGCTGGAAGATGTAGGTCATGTCGAGGGTCACGCGGCCGTCGAAATCTACGTCGCTGCGCCCGGATACCTGCCACAGGCCGGTGATCCCCGGGTAGATGCTCAGGCGGCCGAGGTGGTGTTCCTTGTAGGTCTGGGCATGGAACGAGGTGGGGCGCGGGCCGACGATGCGCATCTGGCCGAGCACCACGTTGATCAGGTTGGGCAGCTCGTCGAGGCTGGTACGGCGCAGGAAACCGCCGATTCCAGTGATCCGAGGGTCGCGGTCGATCTTGAAATCCACCGAGTCGGCGCCGTGCTTGTTCAGGTGGCGCACCGAATCCTTCAGGGCCTCGGCGTTGACCACCATGGTGCGGAACTTGTACATGCCGAAGCGCCGGCCGCGAAAACCGGTGCGCAATTGCACGAAGAACACCGGGCCGGGGCTGGTGAGCTTGATCAGCAAGGCCACGACCAGCAGCACCGGCGACAGCAACACCAGCAGCACCGCGGCCAAAAGCGCCGAGGTCAGGCGCTTGCTGCGCGACAGGGTCCAGGGCCGCCCGCCGTCGCGGCCGGTGATCCAGCCGTGCTGTTGCAGGTCGATGGCGGCCTGGACCTTGCGCCGGAACGGATCGTTGCGCCGGTCGATGTGCAGCGGGGCGGGCACCTCGGTTGCGGGCGATGAGAGAGGTCTATCCATATCCACCGGGAATACTTCCATTGCAGGGGTTGGGTAAAAACGTTCGGCTGTCGCGGCTCAGGACGCCGCGCCCGGGTAGTAGCTCAGGTACCACTGGACGAACTCGCGCAGGCCTTCCTCCAGGGGCACCTGGGGGCCGAAACCGGTGAGGTTTTCCAGGGCGCTGACATCCGCGCAGGTGTTGAGCACATCGCCGGGCTGCAGCGGCAGGTATTCCACCTGGGCCTTATGGCCGAGGAGTTTTTCCAGGGTCGCCACGTAGTCCTTGAGCTCCACCGGGCGCTGGCCGCCGATGTTGAACAGGCGCCAGGGCGCCATGCTGGTGGACGGGTCCGGCTGTTCCCGGTCCCACAGCGGATCGCGCACTGGCGGCTTGCCCAGCAGGCGCACCAGGGATTCGACGATGTCGTCGATGTAGGTGAAGTCGCGCTGGTGCATGCCGTAGTTGAACAGTTTCAGCGGCCGGCCCTGGCTGATGGCGTCGGCGAACAGGATCGGCGACATGTCCGGCCGGCCCCAGGGGCCGTACACCGTGAAGAAGCGCAGGCCGGTGGCGGGCACGCCGAACAGGTGGCTGTAGCTGTGGGCCATCAGCTCGTTGGCTTTCTTGCTGGCCGCATACAGCGACAGCGGGTGGTCGACGTTGTCACTGACCTTGTACGGGGTCTGCTGGTTGGCCCCGTACACCGAACTGGACGAGGCGTAGATCAGGTGCTGCACCGGGTAGCGCCGGCACATCTCCAGCAGGTTGAGGAAACCGCTGAGGTTGCTGTCCAGGTAGGCCTTGGGGTTTTCCAGGGAATAGCGCACCCCGGCCTGGGCGGCGAGGTTGATCACCACCTGGGGCCGTACTTCGGCGAACAGCCGTTCCAGGCCCTCGCTGTCGGCCAGGTCCAGGCGCTGCAGGGGAAAGTGCCCTACCTGGCGTTCCACCCAGCGCACCCGGTCGCGCTTGAGCTGGGGGTCGTAGTAGTCGTTGAAATTATCCAGCCCGGTGACCTGGTGCCCATCCTTGAGCAAACGCAGTGCGGTATGGGCGCCGATGAATCCGGCGGCCCCGGTGATCAGGATATTCATGCGCGCAATGCCTCCGGTACACGGTAGGGCAGGCCGATGCTCAGGTAATGCAGGCCGGCATCCGCTGCCTGTTGCGGGTTGTAGAGGTTGCGGCCGTCGACCACCAGGCGATCCCTGAGGGTCTCGCGCAGCAGCGTGAAGTCCACCACGCGAAAGGCCTTCCATTCGGTGCAGATCACCAGCGCGTCGGCGCCTTGCAGGGTGTCGTCACGGGTGGCGCACAGTTGCAGGTCATCGCGGTAGCCGTACAGGCGCCGGCATTCGGTCATGGCTTCCGGGTCGTAGGCCTGGACCTTGGCCCCGGCTTCCCACAGTGCCTGCATCAGGTAGCGGCTGGTGGCTTCGCGCATGTCGTCGGTGTTGGGCTTGAAGGCCAGGCCCCAGAGCGCGATGACCTTGCCCTGCAGGTTGTCCCCCAGGTGCGCCTTGAGCTTGCGAAACAGCACATGGCGCTGCTGCTCATTGACGTCGCGCACGGTCTTGAGCATGTGCGGTTCCAGCCCGTGGCTTTCTGCGGTGTGGATCAGCGCCCGCAGGTCCTTGGGGAAGCACGAGCCGCCGAAGCCGGCGCCGGGGTAGATGAAGTGGTAGCCAATGCGCGGGTCGGCACCGATGCCCTTGCGCACGGCATTGATGTCCACCCCCAGGCGTTCCGCCAGGTTGGCCATCTCGTTCATGAAGCTGATGCGGGTGGCGAGCATCGCGTTGGCCGCGTACTTGACCAGCTCGGCGCTGCGGTTGTCCATGAACATCAGGCGGTCATGGTTGTGGTTGAAGGGCGCGTATAGCTCGCTCAACTGCTGGCGGGGCAGGTCGTCGGCGCAACCGACGATGATCCGGTCCGGGCGCATGCAGTCGGCCACGGCCGAGCCTTCCTTGAGGAACTCCGGGTTGGAGACCACGTGCACCCGCAGTTCGGATTTGCCCAGGTCTGCCAGTTGTTCGGCGACGGTCTCGATCACCAGATCGGCGGTGCCCACCGGCACCGTGGATTTGATCACCAGGGTCTTGTCGCTGAACATCAGGCAGGCAATGTTGCGCGCCACCGCCAGGACATGGTCGAGGTCGGCGGAGCCGTCTTCGTTGGAGGGAGTGCCGACCGCGATGAAAATCACCTTGCCGTGGCCCACTGCATCGCTGGCCTGGGTGGTGAAGTGCAATCGGCCGGCCTTTTGATTCTCTTCGATCAGGGTCGCCAGGCCCGGCTCGTGAATCGGCGGAATAGAACGTTGCAGCTGGGCGATCTTGTGGCTGTCGATATCGACACAGACCACGTTATGCCCGACATCGGCCAGGGCAACTGCTTGCACCAGGCCAACATAGCCAGTACCAAAAACGCTGACTTCCAAGGGAACGACCTCGTCCATGATGAGTGTTGGGGTGAGGGTGGTTCTCACCTTCTGAAAAGGCGTATGGCACATTGCCGCTATCACGCTCTTTTTTTGACACTACCATAACGTAGAGACGTTTAATTGACGTTTTGCTGTGTTACATAAATGACAGCTGTGTTTTGTTTATTTTTCGATGAATAAAATAATGTTTAAAATCAATTAGTTAAGAGTCTTCATGATAGTCATCATGGAAAGCGTCAAATAGTTGGTTTTTGTTAATAAATGACTGAAAAAACCGACGAACGGTAGTGCGGTGAGACGAAAAGCTAATGCCTTTTTGACATTACCTGCTACGGCATCCTGGGTTCCGAAGGTGAAGCTGAGCAGTCGGACAGTTTTTTTGACGCTTTTCTGCAGCTTGAAAACTGTTGAAATTGATCGGTTTTTTCAAAGATATGGCTGGCAAGGCGGGACGGGTAGCGCCGGTTATGACCAGGCGGGCGTCAGACTAAAGTCGGGTTGGGAGGGTAGGGGCTATCTGCCATCATTGCCGGTCTTCATTGATTCAATCAATTCAGCTGGCGATCACAGATTCGCTGGATGAATTTCACCTGGGTCTTTTTCTTTACCTCGCGTCACTGATTTGCTGCTGGAGCCTGTTCATGCGTCCCCCTTTCCCCTTACTCAATCCGTGCCCATTGCTGGGCCTCGGCGCTGCCGTGCTGTGCGCGGGTTTTGCCCCTCTGGCCAATGCGGCGGGTTTTTTCGAAGACAGCAGCGCCAAGCTGGAATCGCGCACGATCTACTTCAACCGGGACTTTCGCGACGGCCACACCAGCACCGACCAGGGCGCATCCAAGCGTGAAGAATCGGCCCAGGGCTTTATTCTCAACCTGCAATCGGGCTACACCGAGGGCACCGTGGGTTTCGGCCTGGACGCCCTGGGCATGCTGGGGATCAAGCTCGACTCCAGCCCCGACCGCAGCAACAGCGGCCTGCTGCCCTCCAGCGGTCACGACCCGCGGGGCTCGGCGGACCAGTACGCCAAGCTGGGGTTGACCGCCAAGGTCCGGGTCTCGCAGACGGTATTCAAGTACGGCGCCCAGTTGCCGGACCTGCCGCTGCTCAAGTACAACGACGGGCGCCTGCTGCCCACCATGTTCAACGGCGCGGTGCTGACTTCCCGGGAGGTCAAGGACCTGACCCTGACCGCGGCCCGCTTGAACCGCTACACCGCGCGGGACTCCAGCGATGCCCAGGACATCCGCGTGCACTGCAAGAACAAGCGCTACGCCTGCAACACCACGGCGGATCACTTCGACACCTATGGGGTGGACTACAAGTTCAACGATCGCCTGACCGGCCAGTACCACTACGCCGAGCTGGAAGACATCTACCGTCAGCATTTTGTCGGCCTGCTGGCCAACCAGCCCTTGGGGCCCGGCGTGCTCAAAGGCGACCTGCGCCTGCTCAAGAGTGCCGACACCGGCGCCGAGCGCGCCGGCGGCATCGACAACCGCGCCCTGAGCACCATGCTCGGCTACAGCGTGGCCGGGCACGTGTTCAGTGCCGGCTGGCAGCGCATGTACGGCGACAACTCCATGCCTTACCTGGATGGCAGCAACCCGTACCTGGTGAACTATGTGCAGGTCAACGACTTCGCTGCGATCCAGGAGCGTTCCTGGCAACTGCGCTATGACTATGACTTCAAGGCCATTGGCCTCAACGGCTTGAGCTTCCTGACCCGCTACGTCAGCGGCGACCACATCAAGGTCCCGGGCAGCCTGCGCGAAGGCCGCGAATGGGAGCGCGACAGCGAGCTCAAGTACGTGGTGCAGAGCGGCACCTTCAAGGACGTGAGCCTGCGCCTGCGCAACGCCACCTACCGCAGCAACTACCAGAAGATCGCCCGCGACATGGACGAAACCCGCCTGATCGTCAGCTACAACTTCTCGCTGCTCTGACCGACGACTCTGGTAGAAGCTGGCTGGCCAGCGAAGGCGGTAGCCGCAATTGCGCAAGGCTTGCGGGCCTCTTCGCCGGCAAGCCGGCGGCTACGGGAGTTGATGTCGGTACGGCAGGTCCGGGCCGGTGCGGGTGCAGGTCTGGGCCGCGGCGTTGACGGCGAAACGCAGCAGGGCGTCGGTCTGTTCGCGATCGAGCTGTTCAAGGCCCTGGGGGGAATCCAGGCCCTGTTCGGTCAGCCAGGTGATCAGCGCGGCCTGGAAGGTATCTCCGGCGCCCACGGTGTCGGCAACCTCCACCCGGGGCGCGTCCACCGACCAGCTGCCATGCCCACGGCTGAACACCGTCGCGCCCTGGCTGCCACGGGTCAGGAACACCAGCCGGGCATTGCCTTGCAGCCAACCCCGGATCAGCGTCTCGGGCGCCTGCCCGGGGTACAGCTGGGTCAGGTCTTCGTCGCTGACCTTGATCAGGTCGGCATGGCCGGCCAGTTCGGCGATGCGCTGGCGCCACAGCTGGATATCCGGCTGCGGGTTGAGCCGTACGTTGGGGTCCAGGCTGATCAGCCGCTGCCCCCGCTCACGGCGCACCAGGGCCAGCAAGGTATCGGCAATCGGCTGCACCACCAGGGCAAACGAGCCGATATGCAGCCCGCGCACCTGTGCGTCGAGCTGCGGCAGGTGCTCTTCTTGCAACTGGCGATCGGCACAGCCCTCGCCGCGAAAGCTGTAGTGGGGCGAGCCATCGGCGCCCACGGCCACCATGGCCAGGGTGGTGGGGGCGTCGAATTCCCGCAGGTAGCGGGTATCCACGCCTTCGTTTTCCAGCACCCGCCGCAGGCGCTGGCCCAGGTAGTCCCGGGACAGCCCGGCCAGCAGGGCGACATCGACGCCCAGGCGGCGCAGGCCCACTGCCACGTTGAACGGCGAGCCCCCGGCGATCGCCTGGAACGCCACTTTACTGGCCGGGGCCCCGGCCTCATCCGCGCTGAAAAAGTCGAACAGCGCTTCGCCACACACCAGATACATAGTCATTCGCTCTTCAAAGGCTTGCCAGTTGCTGTCGATAGCGCTGGTACACCGGTTCGTAGGCCGCCACGTGTTCGGCCCGGGGCTGGGTTTCGCTGCCCGGGTCGAGGCGCACGCAGCGCTCGCAGAGTTGGTGCAGGTCCAGGTCCGGATCATCCAGCCGGCCATGGCACCAGGCTGCCTGGATCGCCGCGCCCAATGCGGCGGCTTCGGCCTCGCGGGGGCAGATCACCGGGGCATGCATGATATCGGCGACCATCTGTCGCCACAGCAGACTTTTCGCACCGCCGCCGATCAGCCGGATGCTCTGGCTGTGCAGGCCCGCTGCGCGCAACAGGTCGAGGCCGTAGCGCAAACCGAAGGTGGTGCCTTCCACCACCGCGCGGCACAGGTTGGCCGGGGTCAGGTTGTCCAGGGTCATACCGTGCAGGCTGCCCTGGGCCTGGGGCAGGGCGGGCACTCGCTCGCCGTTGAAGAACGGCAGCAGGCACAGCCCCTCGGCCCCGATGGGGGCCTGCTCCAGCCGCTGGTTGAAAGCGGCAAGGTCCAGGCCCAGCAGTTCGCGCACCAGGGTGGTGGCGTTGGTCAGGTTCATGGTGCAGATCAGCGGCAGCCAGCCACCGCTGGACGAACAGAAGGTCGCCACCGAAGGCTCGGGGCTGATCAGCGGGCGCTCGGCGTAGGCATACACGGTGCCGGAGGAGCCCAGGCTCATGGTGATGATTCCGGGCTGGATATTGCCGGTGCCGATGGCCCCCAGCATGTTGTCGCCACCGCCGCTGGCCACCCAGGCATCCGCGCTGATCCCCAGTTGCCGGGCGACCGGCGCAAGGATCCGGCCCACAGGCTGGTGCGCTTCGAGCAACGGCGGCAAGGCCCGCTCCAGGCGCCCGCTGGGGTCGATATGGGCCAGCAGGGCGCGGTCCCAGTCGCGCCTGCGCACATCGAAATAGCCGCTGCCCGAGGCATCGCCGTACTCGCTGCAGCAGCGCCCGGTCAGCCAGAAATTGAGGTAGTCGTGGGGCAGCAGGATATGCGCAATGCGCTGGAACAGTTCCGGGTGCTGCTCCCGGGTCCAGAGTAGTTTCGACACCGTGTAGCCCGGGGCAATGGCCAGCCCCAGGCGCTCCAGGGAGCCCTGGGTGCCCCCCAGCCAGTCCAGCAGGCGCTGGTTTTCGGCGCTGCTTTGGGTATCGCACCACAGCTTGGCCGGGCGCAGCACCTGGCCCTGGTCATCCAGCAGCACCAGACCGTGCTGCTGGCCGCAAACCCCGACACCGAGCACCTGCCGGCCATCCACCCCGGCCGCCTGCAAGGCCTGCCGGGTGGCGCTGGTGCAGGCTTGCAGCCACTGCGCGGGATCCTGTTCGCGGCAGCCATTGGCGCCGCTGATCAGGCTGTGGGGCGCAGCGCCCCGGCCCAGGACGGTGCCGCTCCGGCTGTCGAGGATCAGCGCCTTGGTGCCCTGGGTGCCGCAGTCGAGGCCGAGAAAAAGCGCGGGTTGAGTCATCGTCGCTCCTGGTGTGGGTGATTATTGTCGAGCTGTAGCCGCTGCCGAGCCTGCGGCAGCGGCTACACGGGCCTGGCCAACAACCGCTCCAGCGTCTTGCTCACGCCATGTTCGCGCAAGCTGTTGAAGCAGCGCTCGAAAGCATCGACAAACGCGCTGGAATGGGGAATCGCCGAGCCGAAGATTTCTTCCACCGCCAGCAAACGCTGGGTCAGCAAGGTATCGTCGGCCACCAGGGCCTGGCAGAACTCGGCCCGCGGGTCGGGAACCCGGTAGCTCAGGCCATTCTCGTCCACGCCCTTGAGGTACAGGGCCCAGGCCGCCACCACCAGGGCCGCACGCTCGGTATCACGACCATCGGCGATCAGCCGGTTGATGGTAGGCACGGTGAACTTGGGAAACTTCGACGAACCGTCGCTGCACACCCGCTCCAGCTGGTCGGCGATCGCCTGGTTGGAGAAGCGCTGGATGAGGGTGTCCTTGTAGGCCGCCAGGTCGATGCCCGGTACCGGCGCCAGTTGCGGGGTTACGTCCAGGTCCATGTAGGCGCGCATGTAGGCGACGAACAGCGGGTCGTTCATGGTTTCGTGGACGAAGCGGTAGCCCTTGAGAAAGCCCAGGTAGGTCAGGGCCAGGTGGCTGCCGTTGAGCAGCTTGATCTTCATCTCTTCATAGGGCGTGACGTCGTCGGTGAACTGCACGCCGACCTGTTCCCAGGCCGGCCGGCCATTGCAGAACTTGTCTTCCAGGACCCACTGCACAAAGGGCTCGCAGACGACCGGCCAGGCATCGTCGATGCCGTGCTCATCGTGCAGTTGCAGGCGGTGGGCGGTGCTGGTCATGGGGGTGATGCGGTCGACCATGGCGTTGGGAAAGCTCACGTGGCGCTCGATCCAGTCATGCAGGTCGGCGTCGCGGCGGGCGGCGAAGGCCAGCAGCGCCTTGCGGGTCACCGCGCCGTTGTGGGGCAGGTTGTCACAGGACATCAGGGTAAAGGCCGGGATCCCCGCGGCCCGGCGCAGGGCCAGGGCCGCGCAGAGAAAGCCGAATACCGTGCGCGGCTGTTGCGGATGGGCCAGGTCGTGCTGGATCTGCGGCAGGTGCAGCATGAACTCGCTCGTGCTGTCGTCGATGCAGTAGCCGCCCTCGGTGATGGTCAGGGAGACGATGCGGATCTCCGGGCTGGCCAGTTTGTCGATCAGCGCCTGGGCGTCGTCCTCGGCCAGCAGCATCTGGCTGATGGCGCCGATCACCCGCACCTCGTGGCCGTCGCCATCGCCCAGCTCGTACAGGGTGTAGAGGTAGTCCTGGCCGGCCAGATCGTCCCGCGCGCGGCGGTCTTCGGAGCGCAGGCCGACCCCGCAGATGCTCCAGTCCAGGCCCTGGCCCAGGTTCATCAGGGCATCGGTGTAATAGGCCTGGTGGGCCCGGTGAAAGCCGCCGACGCCAATGTGCGCGATGCCCTGGCGGGTGGCGGCGACGGTGTAGGCGGGTACCCGCACCTGGGGCGGCAGTTGGCTGAGGTTCAAGCGTTTGAGTTTCATGCAGGGCTCTCTGGGATCAGGCGGCGGCGCGCAGGGGGCGGGACACGGCGACCCCCTGGGCATCGAATAGATGGCAGTGCTGGGGGGCCAGGTGCAGGTGCAGCTGTTCGCCGTAGCGGCTCGCCAGGTCACCGCGGATACGCAGGGTCAGGGCTTCACCGCAACTGCTGCGGACATGGCAGAAGGTGTCGCTGCCCAGGCGCTCGGCCACGTCGCTGGTGACTGCCAGGCTGCCCGGGCCAGGCTCGCCCAGCTCCAGATGCTCGGGACGGATGCCCAGGGTCACCTCGCTGCCCAGGCTCAGTTGCGCACCGCTCTGCTCCAGGCGCAGGCGTGCCCCGGCATCCAGCTGGACCTCGCAGCCCTGGCCGTCGACGTGGCTGATGCGGCCCTTGAGAAAGCCCATCTTCGGCGTGCCGAGAAAGCCTGCGACAAACAGGTTGGCCGGGCGATGGTAGAGCTCCAGGGGCGAGCCCACCTGTTCCACCCGGCCACCATTGAGCACCACCACCTTGTCTGCCAGGGTCATGGCTTCCACCTGGTCGTGGGTCACGTAGATCATGGTGGCCTGCAGTTCCTTGTGCAGGCGCGCCAGTTCCAGGCGCATCTGTACCCGCAGGGCGGCATCGAGGTTGGACAGCGGCTCGTCGAACAGGAAGATCTTCGGGTTGCGCACAATGGCTCGGCCAATGGCCACGCGCTGGCGCTGGCCGCCGGACAGCTGCTTGGGCTTGCGTTCGAGCATCGGCCCCAGTTCCAGGATGCGCGCCGCTTCGTCGACCTTCTGCTGCACCAGGGCCTTGTCGACCCCCGCCAGGTCCAGGGCGAAGGACATGTTCTTGCGCACGCTCATGTGCGGGTACAGGGCGTAGGTCTGGAACACCATGGCCAGGTCGCGCTTGGCCGGGCTGACTTCGGTGATGTCGCGACCGTCCAGCTCGATGCTGCCGCCGCTGACTTCCTCCAGCCCGGCGATCAGCCGCAGCAGGGTGGACTTGCCGCAGCCCGAGGGGCCGACGAAGACCACGAACTCCTTGTCGTTCACCTCAAGGTCGATGCCCTTGATGATGGAAAAGCCTTCGAAGCCTTTTTGCAGGTTGTTGATTTTCAGGTGAGCCATGGGATGTCTCCGCAATTTCAGAGTTACTTCACCGCGCCAAAGGACAGGCCGCGCACCAACTGCTTCTGGCTGATCCAGCCGAAGATCAGGATCGGCGCGCAGGCCAGGGTCGAGACCGCCGAGAGCTTGGCCCAGAACAGCCCTTCGGGGCTGGAGTAGGAGGCGATCAGCGCGGTCAGCGGGGCGGCGTTGGAAGAGGTCAGGTTCAGCGACCAGAAGGCCTCGTTCCAGCACAGGATCAGCGACAGCAGTGCAGTGGAGGCCAGGCCACCCTTGGCGATGGGCATCAGCACCCGCAGCATTTCCTGGGCCAGTGTGGCGCCGTCCAGGCGGGCGGCTTCGAGGATGTCCCGGGGGATGTCCTTGAAGTAGGTGTAAACCATCCACACCACGATCGGCAGGTTGATCAGGGTGTAGATCACGATCAGCGCGATGCGCGTATCCAGCAGGCCGAAACTCTTGGCCAGCAGGTAGATGGGCATCAGCACGCCCACCGGCGGCAGCATCTTGGTGGAGAGCATCCACAGTAGGGTGCGCTTGGTGTTGCGGGTTTCAAAGAAGGCCATGGAGTAGGCCGCCGGCACCGCGATCAGCAGGCACAGGGCGGTAGCGCTGAAGGAAATCACCACCGAGTTCCAGGCGAAGGCCAGGTAGTTGCTGCGCTCGTTGATGTGCAGGTAGTTCTCGAGCGTTGGCGTGAAGATGAATTGCGGCGGCGTGGCAAAGGCGTCGATCTCGCTCTTGAAGCTGGTCAGCACCATCCAGAAGATCGGGAAGAAGATCAGGATCGCGATGGCCCAGGCCAGGGTGCCCAGTAGCAGGCTTTGCAGGCGTCGGGATTGTTGCAGGGTCATGGCGGCCACCTCAGCTCTGGTCAGTCAGGTTTTTGCCGATCATCCGCACCAGGATGATCGCGGCGATGTTGGCGATGACCACGGCGATCAGCCCGCCGGCCGAAGCCATGCCGACGTCGAACTGCACCAGGGCCTGGTTGTAGATCAGGTACGCCAGGTTGGTGGAGGCATAGCCCGGGCCGCCGTTGGTGGTGGTGAAGATCTCGGCGAACACCGACAGCAGGAAGATGGTCTCGATCATCACCACCACGGCAATCGGCCGGGCCAGGTGCGGCAGGGTCAGGTGCCAGAAGATGGCGATGGGCCCGGCACCATCGAGGCGTGCGGCTTCCTTTTGTTCCTGGTCCAGGGACTGCATGGCGGTCATCAGGATCAGGATGGCGAACGGCAGCCACTGCCAGGAAACGATGACGATGATCGACAGCAGCGGGTAGTGCGCCAGCCAGTCCACCGGCTGGGCGCCGAACAGTTTCCACAGCGCGGCGAGGATCCCCGACACCGGGTGGAAGATCAGGTTCTTCCAGATCAGCGCGCCCACCGTGGGCATGATGAAGAACGGCGAGATCAGCAGCACCCGGACGATGCCCCGGCCGAGGAATTCGCTGGCCTCCAGCAAGGCGCTGATCAGTACCCCGAACACCACGCTGATCAGCAGTACGCTGCCCACCAGCAACAGGGTGTTGGTGGCCCCGGGCACAAAGCCCGAATCACTGAGGAAGTAGCTGAAGTTCTCCAGGCCGACGAACTGGTTCTCGCCGGGATACAGCAGGTTGTAGCGGATCACTGAAAAGTACAGGGTCATGCCCAGGGGCACGATCATCCACAGCAGCAACAGCGCCACCGAGGGGCTGACCAGGAACCAGCCGGGGTTGGCCAGGCGGCTTTTGCGAGGCGCCGCCTGCGGTTGCACATGCAGCTTGGCAGTCGAGGTATTCATAAGGTTCACAACCAGTTGGGTACAGGGGGGCCCGACACGGCGCTGGCACGGCCGGGCTGCCCGTAGGCGCTGGCTTGCCAGCAAAGGCGTCCTTGAACACTGCGCAAGACTCAAGGGCCTCTTCGCCGGCAAGCCGGCTCCTACAGGGAGTGCCGGGTTATTTCGGGTAGCCGGCGCGCTTCATTTCCCGTTCGGTGCTCTGCTGCGCGGCCGCCAGGGCCTGGTCCACCGTGGTCTGGCCGATCAGGGCGGCGGAAAACAACTTGCCGACCTGGGTGCCAATGGCCTGGAACTCGGGGATGGTTACCAGTTGGATGCCAACGTAGGGCACCGGCTTGAGGGTGGGCTTGCTCGGGTCGGCGACCTTAAGCGACTCCAGGGTGACCCTGGCGAACGGCGCGGCCTGCATGTAGGCCTCGCTGTAGGTGGAGGCGCGGGTGCCCGGCGGCACATTGGCGATGCCATCCTTCTCGGCCACCAACGCGGCGTACTGCTTGGAAGTGGCCCAGGCACTGAAGGTCTTGGCGGCGTCCTTGGCCTTGGAACTGGCGGGGATCGCCAGGGACCATGAGTACAGCCAGGCGCTGCCCTTGTCAGTGACCTGGTGCGGCGCGTAGGTGAAGCCCACATGGTCGGCGACCTTGCTCTGGCTCTTGTCGGTGACGAAAGAGCCGGCCACGCTGGCGTCGACCCAGATCGCGCACTTGCCGCTGTTGAACAGCGCCAGGTTTTCGTTGAAACCGTTGCTCGAAGCCCCGGGCGGGCCGGACTTCTTCATGTTGTCGACATAGAAGGTCAGGGCGTTCTTCCATTCCGGCCCGGTGAACTCGGGCTTCCATTGTTCATCGAACCAGCGCGCCCCGTAGCTGTTGGCCAGGGTGGTGATCAGGGCCATGTTTTCGCCCCAGCCGGCCTTGCCCCGCAGGCACAGACCGTATTGCTCCTGGTCGGGCTTGTTGAGCTTGGCGGCGAATTCGCCGATCTGCTCCCAGGTCGGCCGCTCGGGCATGCTCAGGCCGGCCTCCTTGAACAGGTCGGTGCGGTAGTAGGTCATGGAGCTTTCGGCGTAGAACGGCAGGGCGTAGAGAGTGCCCTTGACCGACAGGCCCTCGCGCACCGAAGGGAAGACATCGTCCAGCTCATAGCTGGCCGGCAGGTCCTGCATCGGTTGCAACCAGCCCTTGGCGCCCCAGAGTGCGGCTTCGTACATGCCGATGGTGAGCACGTCGAATTGCCCGCCCTGGGTGGCGATGTCGGTGGTCAGGCGCTGGCGCAGCACGTTCTCTTCCAGCACCACCCAGTTCAGCTTGATGTCCGGGTGCTCGGCCTCGAAGGTCTTGGACAGGCGTTGCATGCGGATCATGTCGCTGTTGTTGACGGTGGCGATGGTCAGGGTCTGGGCGCCAAGGGTGACGCTGCTGAGGGTCATGCAGGTGGTGAGGAGCAGGGCTTTGCTGCAGGGTTTCATCGTTCACTCCTGTCCTGCGCCGGTAAGGGCTGCAGAAGGACGGTTATTGTTGTTATGTCTTCCTCTGCCGAGGAAGAAGGTGGGCTGATTACAGCCCTCAAACGCGGTGCTGACAAATCATCCCTGACACTTGAATTGATACTTTTTTGCACTGGCCCGTCAAAGGGCCATTGGCTTGGGCAGACGTTCTGCGGGACTCGCTAGCGCTTGGGCCTGTTCGCGGCCTTGCAGATGCGTATTGGTTTTGGCCGGCAGGAGGGGCTACCACTTAGCCCAAAGCCCACTGGCTTTTTCCCGGTCACTGCCTAAGATGGCCATCCCAGGATTGAGTAAACCGTTGGCCGCGATGTCGGAAAAAGACACCATCTCCATGCAACTGGTGCGCGAGGCACTGCTGCAAAGCTGCGCCCCGGGCGCCGCCACCGATGAAGTGCTGCACAAGGTCGGCATCGACCCGGCGGGCCTGCAGCAGGGCACGGCGCGGGTACCGGCCAGTGCCTATGCACGGCTCTGGCGCCTGCTGGCGCGGCGCCTGGACGATGAGTTCTTCGGCATGGACCCGCGCCGCCTGAAGTCCGGCAGCCTGGCCTTTCTCTGCCGCTCGGCCATGGCCCAGCCGACCCTGGCCAGCGGGTTGGACTCGGTGCTGGGCTTTCTGACGCTGATGTTCGAGCGCATGCCGGCGCAGCTGGTGCATCAGCAGAGCCTGGCGGAAATCGTCCTGCTGGAGGATGAACACGAGCCGCGGCGGGCCTTTACCTACTTCACCTACTGGATGATTGTCCACGGCGTGGCCTGCTGGCTGGCGGGCCGGCGCATTCCGATCCTGGCCATCGAGCTGCGCGGCCCGCAGCCGGATTTCTGTGACGACTACCGGGTGATGTTCTCCGACAACCTGCGTTTCGAACGGCCGCGCACACGGATGATCATCGCCGCCGACTGCCTGGACCTGCCGATCAAGCGCAGCGAGGAAGAGCTCAAGCGCTTCCTGGCCCATGCCCCGGCCAACATCCTGGTCAAGTACCGCGACCCCGAGAGCCTGGCCAGCCGCATCAAACAGCAGTTGCGGCAACTGCCAGGGGAGCAGTGGCCCGAGAGCGAAAGCCTGGCCCAGAGCCTGTGCATGTCCGCCTCGACCCTGCGCCGGCGCCTGGCCGAAGAGGGCCAGAGCTACCAGGCGCTCAAGGACAGCGTGCGCAAGGAACTGGCGATTGTCTGGCTGGCCGAGCCGCAGATCAGCTTTGCCGAGATTGCCGGGCGCCTGGGGTTTGCCGACACCAGCTCGTTCTACAAGGCCTTTCGCAAATGGTCCGGTTCCAACCCCGGGCATTACCGCAGCCTGATCCTCAACGACCCGCACCTCTCGTAGGCGCCGGCTTGCCGGCGAAGAGGCCCGCAAGTCTTGCACCGCCCGGGCCGATGCCTTCGCTGGCAAGCCAGCGCCTACGGCAATTTCAGGTGCCGCCGCCAACCGTGGCGGGGCGTGCTCTTGGCCAAACCGGTCACGCAACTTGATAGCTTTGACCATTGTTCCGCGAGGGCTCTGGCGCCAGTATTTCCCTGATTTTCATGAGGTTCCCATCCTAATAAGAACAGTGAGGGATTCTGGCAATGCGCAACTACCTGTCTGCTATCAAGGAATTCGATTATCAGCACACCATGGAGTCGGCCCTGGCGGGCTCGCTCTCAGCCCTCAATGCCTGTGTCGAGTGCTGCGACCGGCATGCCTTGCCCGGGCGCATCGCGCTGTTCTGGGAAGGCCGGGACGGCAGCAGCGCCAGCTACACCTTCACTGAACTGCAGGACAAGGCCGGGCGCCTGGCCAACTTCTTCCTGGCCCAGGGGGTCGGCAAGGGCGATAAGGTCGCCGGGCTGCTGCCACGCAATGTCGAACTCTTGATCACGGTGCTGGCCACCTGGCGCATTGGCGCGGTGTACCAGCCGCTGTTCACCGCCTTCGGCCCCAAGGCCATCGAGCACCGTCTCAACAGCTCCAAGGCCAAGCTGGTGGTCAGCGACGCGGTGAACCGACCCAAGCTGGCGGAAGTCGCCGAATGCCCGACCATCGTCACGGTCGCAGGCGCCAAGGGCCAGGGCATCGTGCGCGGTGACTTCAGCTTCTGGGCCGAGCTGGAACAGTACCCGGCCCAGTGCGAGCCCGTGCTGCTGACCGGCGAAGACCCATTCCTGCTGATGTTCACCTCGGGCACCACCGGCCCCTCGAAAGCCCTGGAAGTACCGCTCAAAGCGATTGTCGCGTTCCAGGCCTACACCCGCGACGCCGTGGACCTGCGCCCGGAAGACGCCTTCTGGAACGTCGCCGACCCGGGCTGGGCCTACGGCATCTACTTCGGCGTCACCGGCCCCTTGGGCCTGGGCCACCCGATCACCTTCTACGATGGCCCCTTCACCCTGGAAAGCACCTGCCGGGTGATCAACAAGTACGGCATCACCAACCTCACCGGTTCGCCCACTGCCTACCGCCTGCTGATCGCTGGCGGCGACCAGTTCGCCCGTTCGATCAAGGGCCGCCTACGTATCGTCAGCAGCGCCGGCGAGCCGCTCAACCCCGAAGTCATCCGCTGGTTCGCCGAACAACTGGGCGTGGTTATCCACGACCACTACGGTCAGACCGAGCTGGGCATGGTGCTGTGCAACCACCACGGCCTGGAGCACCCGGTGCATGTCGGCGCCGCCGGTTTCGCCTCGCCGGGCCACCGCATCGTGGTGCTGGATGAGCACTACCAGGAACTGGGCGTCGGCCAGCCGGGGATTCTGGCCATCGACCGCAGCCGGTCGCCCATGTGCTGGTTCGCCGGTTACGCCGGGGTGCCGACCAAGGCCTTCGTCGGCCACTACTACTTAAGCGGCGACACCGTGGAGCTGAACCAGGACGGCAGCATCAGCTTCGTGGGCCGCAGTGACGATGTCATCACCACCTCCGGCTACCGGGTCGGCCCGTTCGACGTGGAAAGCGCGCTGATCGAACACCCGGCCGTGGTGGAAGCGGCGGTGGTCGGCAAGCCCGATCCGGAGCGCACCGAACTGGTCAAGGCCTTCGTGGTGCTCAGCGAGCAGTACCGCGCCACCGATGAGCTGGCAGAGGAGTTGCGCCAGCACGTGCGCAAGCGCCTGGCGGCTCATTCCTACCCCCGTGAAATCGAATTTGTCAGCGAATTGCCGAAGACCCCAAGCGGCAAATTGCAGCGCTTTATCTTGCGCAACCAGGAAATCGCCAAGGCTCAAGAGGCCGCGGCGTCAACAGCTACCGCATGAACAGGATTTGAATGATGGACATTGCAAACCAGGTGTTTCTCGTCAGTGGCGGCGCTTCCGGCCTGGGAGCCGCCAGCGCCGAAATGCTGGTCGCCGCCGGCGCCAGGGTGATGCTGGTGGACCTCAATGCCGAGGCCGTGGCGGCCAAGGCCCAGCAGCTGGGCTGCCAGAGCGTGGTGGCCGACATTAGCCAGGAAGCCGCGGCCGAAGCGGCGGTGCAGGCCACGGTCAAGGCCTTTGGCGGGCTCAACGGCCTGGTCAACTGCGCCGGCATTGTGCGTGGCGAGAAAATCCTCGGCAAGAACGGCCCCCACGCCCTGGCCAGCTTCAGCCAGGTGATCAACGTCAACCTGATCGGCAGCTTCAACCTGCTGCGCCTGGCAGCAGCAGCCATTGCCGAAAGCCCGGCCAATGCCGACGGCGAGCGCGGGGTGATCATCAACACGGCGTCCATCGCCGCCTTCGACGGGCAGATCGGCCAGGCGGCCTACGCCGCCTCCAAGGGTGCCATCGCCAGCCTGACCCTGCCGGTGGCCCGGGAGCTGGCACGCTTCGGCATCCGGGTGATGACCATCGCCCCGGGTATTTTCGAAACCCCGATGATGGCCGGCATGAGCGACGAAGTGCGGGCCGGCCTGGCCGCCGGCGTGCCATTCCCGCCACGCCTGGGCAAGCCCGCCGAGTACGCCGCGCTGGTGCGGCACATCATTGAAAACAGCATGCTCAACGGCGAGGTGATCCGTCTCGACGGCGCCTTGCGCATGGCCGCCAAATAAGGAGGATTCATCATGTCCATTGCCCAAGATCCGATTGTCATCGTCAGCGCCGTCCGTACCCCCATGGGCGGTTTCCAGGGGGACCTCAAAGGCCTCAGCGCGCCGCAACTGGGGAGCGAAGCCATTCGCGCCGCAGTCCAGCGCGCCGGCATTGCACCGCAGGCGGTCGAAGAAGTGCTGTTCGGCTGCGTGCTGTCCGCCGGCCTCGGCCAGGCCCCGGCCCGTCAGGCCGCCCTGGGCGCCGGCCTGGACAAGGGCACCCGCTGCACCACCCTGAACAAGATGTGCGGTTCCGGCATGGAGGCCACCATCCTGGCCCACGACATGCTGTTGGCCGGCAGTGCCGAGGTGGTGATCGCCGGTGGCATGGAAAGCATGTCCAACGCCCCGTACCTGCTGGACCGTGCTCGCAGCGGCTACCGCATGGGCCACGGCAAGGTGCTGGACCACATGTTCCTCGACGGCCTGGAAGACGCCTACGACAAGGGCCGCCTGATGGGCACCTTCGCCGAGGATTGCGCCGAGGCCAACGGCTTTACCCGCCAGGCCCAGGACGATTTCGCCGTGGCTTCCCTGACCCGTGCCCAGCAGGCGATCAAGGACGGCCTGTTCAAGGACGAGATCGTTCCCCTGCAGGTGATGGTCGGCAAGGAGTCGAAGCTGATCAGCGACGACGAGCAGCCGCCCAAGGCCAAGCTGGACAAGATCCCCACCTTGAAACCGGCGTTCCGCGACGGTGGCACCGTGACTGCGGCCAACTCCAGCTCGATCTCCGACGGCGCCGCGGCCCTGGTGCTGATGCGCCGCTCCGAAGCTGACAAGCGCGGCCTCAAGCCCCTGGCAGTGATCCACGGCCACGCGGCCTTCGCCGATACCCCCGGGCTGTTCCCGGTGGCCCCGGTGGGTGCCATCGAGCGGCTGATGAAGAAGACCGGCTGGTCGTTGAACGAGGTCGACCTGTTCGAGATCAACGAAGCCTTCGCCGTGGTCAGCCTGGTCACCATGAGCAAGCTGGAAATCCCCCACGCCAAGGTCAACGTGCACGGCGGCGCTTGCGCCCTGGGCCACCCGATCGGCGCTTCCGGTGCGCGGATCCTGGTGACCCTGCTGTCGGCCCTGCGCCAGCAAAGCCTCAAGCGTGGCGTGGCCGCGATCTGCATCGGCGGTGGTGAAGCCACGGCCATGGCCGTTGAATGCCTGTAACGAGGAATCCCGATGTTGCCCAATGACGAACAACTGCAGATCAGCGACGCGGCCCGGCAATTCGCCCAGGAGCGCCTCAAGCCTTTCGCCGCCGACTGGGACCGCGAGCACCGCTTTCCCAAGGAAGCCATTGCCGAGATGGCCGAGCTGGGTTTCTTCGGCATGCTGGTGCCCGAGCAGTGGGGCGGGTGCGACACCGGCTACCTGGCCTATGTCATGGCCCTGGAGGAAGTCGCCGCCGGTGATGGCGCCTGTTCCACCATCATGAGCGTGCACAACTCGGTGGGCTGCGTGCCGATCCTCAAATTCGGCAACGATGACCAGAAGGAGCGCTTCCTCAAGCCCCTGGCCAGTGGCGCCATGCTCGGCGCCTTCGCCCTGACCGAACCCCAGGCCGGCTCCGATGCCAGCAGCCTGAAAACCCGGGCCCGCCGCGACGGCGACCACTATGTGCTCAACGGCTGCAAACAGTTCATCACCTCCGGGCAGAACGCCGGGGTGGTGATCGTGTTCGCGGTCACCGACCCGGCGGCCGGCAAGCGCGGCATCAGTGCCTTTATCGTGCCCACCGACTCGCCGGGCTATAAGGTCGCGCGCATCGAGGACAAGCTCGGCCAGCACGCCTCCGACACCTGCCAGATCCTCTTCGAGGATGTGAAGGTGCCGCTGGCCAACCGCCTGGGCGAGGAGGGCGAGGGCTACAAGATCGCCCTGGCCAACCTTGAAGGCGGGCGCGTGGGCATTGCCTCGCAATCGGTGGGCATGGCCCGGGCCGCATTCGAAGCGGCACGGGATTACGCCCGCGAGCGCGAAACCTTCGGCAAGCCGATCATCGAGCACCAGGCCGTGGCCTTCCGCCTGGCGGACATGGCCACCCAGATCGCCGTGGCGCGGCAGATGGTGCACTACGCCGCGGCCCTGCGCGACAGTGGCAAGCCGGCGCTGGTGGAGGCCTCGATGGCCAAGCTGTTCGCCTCGGAAATGGCCGAGAAGGTCTGTTCCGCGGCCTTGCAAACCCTGGGTGGCTATGGCTATTTGAGCGACTTCCCGGTGGAGCGGATCTACCGCGATGTGCGCATCTGCCAGATCTACGAAGGCACCAGCGACATTCAGCGCATGGTCATTTCGCGCAATCTCTGACTTTTAGCAGGAGCTGATTCATGAGCTACGAAACCATTCTGTTGGACATCAAGGGCCGGGTCGGCCTGATCACTCTCAACCGCCCCCAGGCGCTGAACGCCCTCAATGCACAGATCGTCGGCGAGGTGAACCAGGCCCTGGATCGCCTGGAAGCCGACCCGCAGATCGGCTGCATCGTCATCACCGGTTCCAAGAAAGCCTTCGCCGCCGGTGCCGACATCAAGGAAATGGCCGAGCTGAGCTACCCGCAGATCTACCTCGACGACCTGTTCAGCGACAGCGACCGCGTGGCCAACCGGCGCAAGCCGATCATCGCCGCGGTCAACGGCTTCGCCCTGGGCGGCGGTTGCGAACTGGCGCTGATGTGCGACTTCATCCTGGCCGGCGACAACGCCAAGTTCGGCCAACCGGAAATCAACCTCGGCGTGCTGCCGGGCATGGGCGGCACCCAGCGCCTGACCCGCGCGGTAGGCAAGGCCAAGGCCATGGAAATGTGCCTGACCGGGCGTTTTATCGACGCCGTGGAAGCTGAGCGCTGCGGCATCGTCGCACGCATCGTGCCGGCCGATGAACTGGTGGAAGAAGCCCTGAAAGTAGCAACGGTGATTGCCGGCAAATCGATCCCGGTGAGCATGATGATCAAGGAAAGCGTGAACCGCGCCTTTGAAGTCAGCCTGTCCGAGGGCGTGCGCTTCGAGCGCCGGGTATTCCACGCCGCCTTCGCCACCCAGGACCAGAAAGAAGGCATGGCCGCCTTCATCGCCAAGCGTGACCCGCAGTTCAAGGACCAGTAACCGCAGCGTCCTAGCCACGTAGGAGCTGGCTTGCCAGCGAAGGCGTCCCCGAGGGCAGCGCATGACTCAGGGGCCTGTTCGCCGGCAAGCCGGCTCCTACGAGGGAATAGCCAAAAAAATCGCAGCCCCGGCTGCGATTTTTTGTTTTCGGCGTCAATGCCTACAACTGGTAATGCTTCAACTCGCGAGCAATCAGCAGGCGCTGGATCTCGCTGGAGCCTTCGTAGATCTGGGTAATTCGCGCATCGCGGTAGTAGCGCTCTACCGGATAGTCCTCCAGATACCCATAACCACCATGGATCTGCATGGCCGAGGAGCAGACCTTCTCGGCCATTTCCGAGGCGAACAGCTTGGCCTGGGAAGCCTCCGACAGGCACGGCTGGCCCGCGCTGCGCAGGCGCGCGGCGTGGAGGATCAGCAGGCGGGCGGCATTCAGGCGGGTGTGCATGTCGGCCAGCAGGTTGGCGATGCTCTGGTGTTCGATGATCGGCTTGTCGAACTGCACCCGCTCCCGGGCGTAGGCCAGGGCGGCTTCAAAGGCAGCGCGGGCGATGCCCAGGGCCTGGGCGGCGATGCCGATGCGCCCGCCTTCGAGGTTGGACAGGGCGATGGCCAGGCCCTTGCCCCGTTCACCCAGCAGGTTGGCCTCGGGGATGGTGCATTGGTTGAGGGTCACGGCGCAGGTGTCGGAGGCGCGGATGCCCATCTTGTGTTCGGTGCGGTCGACGATGAAGCCCGGGGTGTCGGTGGGCACCAGGAACGCCGACAGGCCTTTCTTGCCCAGTTCCGGGTCGGTCACTGCAAAAACGATGGCTAGCTGGGCGCGCTTGCCGTTGCTGACGAACTGCTTGGCGCCGTTGATTACCCAGTGGCCGTCCCGCAGTTCGGCGCGGGTGCGCAGGTTGTGGGCTTCGGAGCCGGCCTGGGGTTCGGTCAGGCAGAAGCAGCCGATGGCTTCGCCAGCGGCCAGGCGCGGCAGCCATTGCTGCTTTTGTTCCTGGCTGCCGTAGTTGAGGATCGGCCCGCAGCCCACCGAGTTGTGGATGCTCATCAGGGCACCGGTGGCGCCGTCGCCGGCGGCGATTTCTTCCACTGCCAGGGCATAGGCCACGTAGTCCAGGTAGCTGCCGCCCCATTCCTCGGGAACCACCATGCCCAGCAGGCCCAGTTCGCCCATCTTGCGCACCAGGCCATCGTCGATCCAGCCGGCCTTTTCCCAGGCCTGGGCATGGGGGGCGATCTCGCCTCGGGCGAAGTCCCGGGCCATGTCGCGGATCATCACTTGCTCTTCGGTCAGTTCAATGTCGTGCATGAGTTCAGCTCCCGCTGCCGTCAAAACCGCTGAAGAAGCTCGCCACCCGATCGGCGTCGAGGGCCGCCAGGGTGGGCGGATTCCAGTGCGGAGTCTTGTCTTTGTCGATGATCAGGGCGCGTACGCCTTCCATCAGGTCGCCACGCTCGAACCACTGCCGGTCCAGGTGCAGTTCCAGGGCGAAGCATTGTTCCAGGCTCAACTGGCGGCCGTGGCGCAGCATTTCCAGGGTCACGGCCATGGCCAGGGGAGAGCGGGTTTCCAGCAGGTCGGCGGTGCTGCGCGCCCATTCATGGCTGTCGGCAATGGTGACGGTACGCAGTTGCTCGACGATGCTGGGTACGTCCGCCTGGGCGAAGAAGTGGTCGATGACCGGGCGCAAGGCTTGCAGGGGCGCATCGGGCAGGGTCTGCACCGCGAGCCTGGCCAGCAGGCCTTGCAGGTCCTTGAGGGGCGAGTCGCTCCAGTGCAGGCGGTCCAGGCGCTGGTTCAGCAGGTCCAGCTTGCTGCTGTCCAGGTGCCAGTCGGCCAGGCCGCAGTACAGGGCATCGGCGGCGCGGATCTGCACGCCGCTGACTCCGAGATAGATCCCCAGCTCACCGGGTATGCGCGACAGGAAGTAACTGCCGCCAACATCCGGGAAGTAACCGATGGCCACCTCCGGCATCGCCAGGCGGCTGCGCTCGGTGACTACCCGCAGGTCGGCGCCTTGCACCAGGCCCATGCCGCCACCCAGGACAAAACCGTCCATCAGCGCCAGCACCGGCTTGCGGTAATGGTGGATGGTCAGGTCAAGGGCATATTCCTCGACGAAGAAGTCTTGGTGCAGGCTGTCGCCGCTGTGGTAGCTGTCGTACAGCGAGCGGATATCGCCGCCGGCGCAGAAAGCCTTGTCCCCCGCGCCACGCAGGACGACGGCGTGGATCAACGGATCCTGGGCCCAGTGGTCCAGGTGCTGCTGCAAGGTGCGGACCATCGACAGGGTGATGGCGTTGAGGCCGTCGGGGCGGTTTAGGGTCAGGTAGCCGATGTGGTTGCGCACCTCGACCAACACTTCGTCCGGGGTGGCGTCGGGGGCCCGGCTCGCCTGGGATGAAACCTGAGCAGTCATCACTAACTCCCTGCTTTTATTGTTTTTTATATGAGGCTCGCGCGCGAGCATCGGCGGATCGTAGCAGTGCAAATTTGCCAATTACAACCCGGAAAGCTGCAGGTCGACTGTGCATTTTTGCATGACAAAAAAACACCCCCTGGCCTTGCGCAACCGCTCTGGACCAAGGTGTAGAGCCTTGACGACAGAATCGGCTGTGAAATAGCCGTGATCAGCCGATCCCGGCTGTTTCAGGCGCCCCTTACGACACCTGGGCCACTTCGGCAGTTGGCATTCTGGCGCTCCGTTGCAGCGTAGACCGCGGCGACCAGGAACGGGTTCGGCTCTGCGCGCCAAACCCGGCCAATAACAACAAGAACCCGACTGCGGCGACCCCGCATCCACTCTCTGCCCCTGTCACAAGTGGGGCCTGGCATTGCTGCCGGGCCGCTATAAATCCAAATAATCCGGGACTCTGAAGATGACTAAACACTGGCTGGCTGTGCCGTTACTGGCAATTGCGTGCGTTTCCATGGGCGCCAGCGCCAAGGAATGGAAAGAACTGCGCTTTGGCGTCAACCCGAGCTATCCGCCCTTTGAATCCACCACGGCAGGCGGCGGCGTGCAGGGCTTCGGTGTCGACCTGGGCAACGCCATCTGCGCCGAGCTCAAGCTCAAGTGCGTGTGGGTCAGCAACGACTTCGACGGCCTGATCCCGGCACTCAAGGCCGGCAAGTTCGACGCCATCGAGTCCTCCATGACCGTTACCGATGCGCGGCGCAAGCAGATCGACTTCAGCGACCGGCTGTACGCCGGCCCCACGGCCATCGTCACGCGCAAGGGCTCGGGCCTCGAACCCACCGGCGAATCGCTGAAGGGCAAGACCCTGGGCTACATGCAGGGCACCGTCCAGGAAACCTACGCCAGGGCCAAGCTGGGCCCGGCGGGGGTCAAGCTGCGGGCCTACCAGAACCAGGACCAGGTCTATGCCGACCTGGTCTACGGCCGGCTGGACGCCTCGATCCAGGACAAGCTGCAAGCGCAGATGAGTTTCCTCGCATCACCCCAGGGCGCCGACTTCGAGAACAGCGTCGGCATCAGCGACCCTCTGGTGCCGTCGGAGATCGCCATTGGCCTGCGCAAGGACCAGGACGAGCTCAAGGCCATGCTCAATGGCGCCATCCAGGCGCTGCATGAGAAGGGCATCTACGCCCAGATCCAGCGCAAGTACTTCGGCGACCTCGACCTCTACAACAACTGATCGCCCACGGCGGGCCCCGGGACTGTTACCCAGTATCCCGGGCCCGGCCGTGGCCCGAGCAAGGTGATTGGCGTGAATACCTTTCTGACTCTGTTGGGCCTGGACCTCGAGGTCCTGCAAGGCTATGGGCCGCTGTTGCTGCACGGCGCCTGGATGACCCTGAAACTCTCCGCCCTGGCGCTGCTGGTGAGCATGCTCCTGGGGTTGCTGGGGGCGGCGGCCAAGCTTTCGCCGCTGCGCCTGCTGCAGATCCCGGCGACCTGCTACACCACCTTGATCCGCGGCGTACCGGACCTGGTGCTGATGCTGCTGATCTTCTACAGCCTGCAGGGCTGGCTCACGGCCCTGACCGAACTGCTGGACTGGCCCTATATGGAGATCGACCCCTTCGTGGCCGGGATCGTGACCCTGGGCTTCATCTACGGCGCCTATTTCACCGAGACCTTTCGCGGGGCAATCCTCAGCGTGCCCCGGGGCCAGCAGGAAGCCGCGGCGGCCTTCGGCCTGAGCCGCATGCAGCGCTTTCGCCACGTGGTGTTCCCGCAGATGATGCGCTTCGCCTTGCCGAGCCTGGGCAATAACTGGCTGGTGCTGCTCAAGGCTACGGCGCTGGTGTCGATCATCGGCCTCACCGACCTGGTCAAGGTGGCCCAGGAAGCCGGCAAGAGCACCTTCAACATGCTGGATTTCCTGCTCCTGGCGGCGGCCCTGTACCTGCTGATCACCAGCGCTTCGAACCAGCTGCTGCGGCGCCTGGAACGGCACTACAACCAGGGCGTGCGAGGGCTGTCGCGATGATCGAACTGATCCAGGAATACTGGCGGCCGTTTCTGTTCACTGACGGCGAGAGCCTTACCGGGCTGGCCATGACCCTGTGGCTGCTGGTGGCCAGCCTGGCCATGGGGTTTGTCCTGTCGCTGCCCCTGGCCATTGCGCGCACCTCGCACTGGGCGCTGCTGCGCTGGCCGGTGCAGTTGTTCACCTATGTGTTTCGCGGCACGCCTTTGTACATCCAGCTGCTGATCTGCTACAGCGGCCTGTACGGCATCGCCGCGATACGCCAGCAGCCGTTGCTCGAAGCCTTCTTCCGCGATGCCATGAACTGCACCTTGCTGGCCTTCACCCTGAACACCTGCGCCTACACCGTGGAGATCTTCGCCGGGGCCATCCGCAGCATTCCCTATGGCGAGATCGAGGCAGCCCACGCCTATGGCCTGAGCGGCTGGCGCCTGTACTGGCGGCTGATCCTGCCTTCGGCCCTGCGCCGGGCGCTGCCGTACTACAGCAACGAGGTGATCCTCATGCTGCACGCCACCTCGGTGGCCTTCACCGCCACCATCCCGGACATCCTCAAGGTGGCCCGGGACGCCAATGCCGCCACCTTCATGACCTTCCAGGCCTTCGGCATCGCCGGCCTGTTGTACCTGGGGCTGTCCTTCGGCCTGGTGGCGGCCTTCCGCCTGGCGGAGCGGCGCTGGCTGAGCTTCCTCGGCCCGGCTCACTGACGCTCCTTTCCTCTTTTTCCTATCCAGAACCTTGCTGCCAGCGGCGGGGTTCCAGGAGTCTGCGATGTACAAATTGACCGTTGAAAATCTCTACAAGCGTTTTGGTGACAACGAGGTGCTCAAGGGCGTCTCGTTGAAGGCCCGGGCCGGAGACGTGGTGAGCATGATCGGCGCCAGTGGCTCGGGCAAGAGCACCATGCTGCGCTGCATCAACTTCCTGGAGCGGGCCGATGCCGGGGCCATTGCCCTGGACGGCGAGGCGATTGTCACCCGCGAGGCCCCTGGCGGCATGCAGGTGGCCAGCCCGGCCCAGTTGCAGCGCCTGCGCACGCGCCTGGCCATGGTGTTCCAGCACTTTAACCTGTGGAGCCACCTCAGCGTGCTGGAGAACATCATGCTGGCGCCGTGCCGGGTGCTGGGCATTGGCCGCAAGGAGGCCGAAGCCAGTGCCCGGGCCTACCTGGACAAGGTGGGCTTGGCGCAACGGGTGGCCGAGCAGTACCCGGCGTTCCTGTCCGGTGGCCAGCAACAGCGGGTGGCGATCGCCCGGGCCCTGGCGGTGGAGCCGCAGATCCTGCTGTTCGACGAGCCGACCTCGGCGCTGGACCCGGAACTGGTGGGGGAGGTGCTGAAGGTGATCCAGGCCCTGGCCGAAGAGGGGCGGACCATGCTCATGGTCACCCATGAAATGAGCTTTGCCCGACAAGTGTCGAGCCAGGTGTTGTTCTTGCATCAAGGGCGGGTCGAGGAGCAGGGTAGCCCGGCGATTCTCGACCAGCCGCAGAGTGAACGTTTGCAGCAGTTTCTATCCGGCCGTTTGAAGTGAGGGAAGACATCCATGGCGGACATCCGCGACCTGTCGATCGTGCTTGATCGAATCGACCAGGCGATCATCGAGGTTCTGCGCCACGAAGGGCGCATCACCTACCAGAAACTCTCCGAGCGCGTGCACCTGACCCCCCGGCCGTGCCTGGAACGGGTGCGCAAGCTGGAGCAGCTCGGGGTCATCCGTGGCTACGGGGCCATCCTCGACGAAAAGAAACTCACCCCGGGGCTGTCGCTGCTGGTGCTGGTGGCCTTGTCCAACCAGAGCGGGCGGGCGGCGCAGAAAGCCTTCGAGGCCAAGGTCCGGGCCTGCCCCCAGGTGCTGGAATGCCGGCTGATCAGCGGCGCCTTCGACTACAGCCTGCGCATGCGCTGCCGGGACATGGAGCACTACCGGGTGCTGACCGAAGTCTGGTTCGACGACCCGGATCTGCACATCGACAAACTGGTCAGCCACCCTGAACTGGCGATGGTCAAGACCGGCATGGAATAACCCCCTGTACGCCCCCCGCCGCAGGAGCCGGCTTGCCGGCGAACAGGCCCGCAAGCCTTGCACCGCTCGCAAGATCGCCTTCGCTGGCAAGCCTGCTCCTGCAGGTCGCATATCGATGTTTTTCAGGGGGGGCGAAATCGGCTGGGGCAACCCGTGCTTTCAGCCATTTCCTGCCGTGCAGGCCCGCCGTTCAGCCGGGTTTTGTCCCGACAAAAAAACACAATGGGCCCCTCTGAAACCTCATTGATTGCGTGCCCCATGCAGACTACCCATAGCGTTTTGATGATTCGCCCCACGCGTTTTTCGTTCAACCAGGACACTGCCGGCAACAACCATTTCCAGCGCCCGCCCGGTGCCGCCGAAGACGTGCAGGCCAAGGCCCTGCAGGAGTTCGACGGCTACGTCGCGACGCTGCGCGAGCATGGGGTCCGGGTGCTGGTCCATGAAGACGGCGCCGCACCCCATACCCCGGATTCGATCTTTCCCAACAACTGCTGGAGCAGCCACCCCGACGGCACCCTGGTGCTGTACCCGATGCAGGGCCGCAACCGCCGCCTGGAGCGCTACAAGGGGGTACTGGCGCACCTGCACGAGCAGTACCAGGTGAACCGCACCCTGGATCTCACCTCCCTGGAGCAGGAGGAACTGTTCCTCGAAGGCACCGGCAGCATGGTCCTGGATCGCCAGCAGCGCATCTGCTACGCCGGCTACTCGACCCGCACCCACGCCCGGGCCCTGGACCAGCTGGTGGCGCACCTGGGTTACGAGCTGTGTGCCTTTCATGCCCGGGACCGCCAGGGTGAGCCGATCTATCACACCAACGTGATGATGAGCGTCGGCAGCCAGCTGGCGGTGGCCTGCCTGCTGGCCCTGGACGATGCACAGGAGCGGGCGGCCCTGCGCCAGCGCCTGGAAAGCAGCGGCAAACAACTGCTGCCCTTGACCTGGGCCCAGCTGGAGTCCTTCGCCGGCAATATGCTGGAAGTCCACAACAGTGCCGGCGAGCCGCTGCTGGTGATGTCCCGCAGTGCCTGGCGCTCCCTGGATGCCGAGCAGCGCCGGCTGATCGAACGCCATGTGCAGCCGGTGCCGGTGAACATCGACACCATTGAACGCATCGGCGGCGGCAGCGCCCGCTGCATGCTGGCGGAAATCTACCTGCCCGAACGTCAACCTCAGCTGGAGCTCTCGCGATGATCGTCCGTCCCGCCACCCTGGCCGATTTGCCGGCGCTGCTGGCCCTGGCCCACAGTGCCGGTGCCGGCCTGACCACCTTGCCGGCGGACGCCGGGCGCCTGCGGTCACGCCTGCAATGGGCCGAGCAGACCTTCGCCGGCCAGGCCTCGCGCGCCGATGCCGACTACCTGTTCGTGCTGCAAAGCGCGCAGGGCGAGGTGGTCGGCATCTGTGCCCTGGCCGGCGCCGTTGGCCTGCGCGAGCCCTGGTACAACTATCGGGTCGGGCTGTTTGTCGCGGCCTCGAAAAACCTGGGGATCAACCAGCAACTGCCGACCCTGTTCCTGGGCAACGACATGACCGGCCATTCGGAACTGTGCTCGCTGTTCCTGCATGCCGACCACCGCCAGGGGCTCAACGGGCGCCTGCTGTCCAAGGCGCGCTTCCTGTTCCTGGCCGAGTTCCGCGAGCTGTTCGGCGACAAGGTGATCGCCGAGATGCGTGGCTATTCCGACGAGCAGGGTGTGTCGCCGTTCTGGGAAGGCCTGGGGCGGCACTTTTTCAAGATGGATTTCGCCGACGCCGACTACCTCACCGGCCTTGGCAACAAGACCTTTATCGCCGAGCTGATGCCCAAGTTTCCCTTGCCCACCTGCCTGCTGCCAGAGCCGGCACGGGCAGTGATCGGCCGGGTGCACCCCAATACCGAACCGGCCCTGGGCATGCTCAAGGCCGAGGGTTTTGCCTTCAAGGATTACATCGACATCTTCGACGGCGGGCCCCTGATCGAATGCGCCACCGGCGACATCCGCGCAGTGCGCGACAGCCAGGTGCTGCAACTGAGCATCGGCACCCCGGGGGAACAGGCCCAGCCCTACCTGGTCCACAACCGCCAGTTCGCCGACTGCCGGATCAGCGTGGCGGCAGCGCGGGTCGCCGCCGGCACCCTGATTGTCAGCCGTGACAGCGCCCGGGCCCTGGGGTTGCCGGCCGGGGCCTCGGTGCGGGCGGTGAGCCTGGCGGTGCCGGCGCGGCAAATGTCCGCAGCCTAGAAGCGTCGTGGCGCGAGCGCCGCTACAATGGCGCTCGAATTTTCTGCCGGCGAGGCACCATGGACATCGATCTGGCCCGCACCTTCCTGGAAATCGTCCGCAGCGGCAGCCTGATCGCTGCTGCCGAGCGCCTGCACCTGACCCAGACCGCCATCAGCGCCAGGGTGCAGAACCTGGAAGGCCAGCTCAACTGCAAGCTGCTGGTGCGCAACCGCGCTGGCGCCCGGCCCACCGCCGACGGCGAGGCCTTCATCAGCTACGCCAACCAACTGGTGCAGACCTGGGAAGCAGCCCAGCGCGACCTGCCGCTGCTGGCCGGCTACCGCAATGTGCTGCACATCGGCGGCGAGCTGAGCCTGTGCAACCCGCTGATGCTCAACTGGGTGCGGCGCCTGCGCCAGGCGTTGCCCAACCACGCCGTGCGCACTCAGATCGGCGAAGGTGCCAGCTTGCAACGGCAACTGGAGTTGGGCGTGCTGGACGCCGCGCTGGTGTTCCAGCCGCTGTACTCGCCGGGCTTGCAGGTGGAGCAGTTACTGGAGGAAAAGCTGATCCAGGTGCGCTTGGCGGGGCGCCCCGAGCCCTATGTGTACATCGATTGGGGCGAGGACTTTCGCCGCCAGCACGACGCCGCGCTACCTGCGCAGGCCAAGGCGGCAGTGGGCTTCAACCTCGGGCCGCTGGCCCTGCAGTTCATCCTCGATGCCGGTGGCAGCGGCTATTTCCGCACACGGGTGGTGCAGAGCTACCTGGACAGCGGTGTGCTGGAGCGGGTGGAAAAAGCCCCGGAGTTCAACTTCCCCACCTACCTGCTGTACGCCCGCGAGCGCGATACCCCAGAGCTGCAACAGGCGTTCGCGGTACTGCGGGAAGTGATCGAAAGCGACACCGACTGGTCCCAGCGCTGGTCGCCGATGGTCTGAAACCCGGCAACCTGGCAGGCGAGGAGGCCCTTGAGTGATGGGTTGTCCTTGAGGGCGCCTTGGCGGGCAAGCCGGCTCCTGGCGCTGGCTGTCAGCGGCGTGAGGCGAGCACCTGGCCGATGCTGCGGCGCCGGGCGTGGGCTTCGCTGGCATGAATCAGCTGTTCGAGGTCTTCGGGGGTGACGTCGAAGAACTCCTCCATCTCCGCCAGGGCCAGTTTCAGGTCCTGGGCCGTGATCGCCAGGCTGTCGCCGGCAGCGGTTGCTGGCAGGAGCGCCGGAGCTTCGCTGGGGCCCTTGGGGTAACGGGTGCGCGTCAGGTTGTTGTAGGCCAGGGCGCTGAGCAACAGGCTGGCAGCGGCCAGCATCACCGGCCCCAGCTCGTACCAGTCCAAGGCCACGCTGGCCGGGTCCGCCAGTACCAGGGTCAGGGCCAGGGCGCCGGCCGGCGGGTGCAGGCAGCGCAACCAGCACATCAGCACCAGGGCCATGCCCGCCGCCAGGCAGGCACTGCCCAAGGTACGGCCCAGTACATGGGCCACCGCCAAGGCCATGACGGCGGCACAGAGGTAGCCGCCAAGAATCGACCAGGGCTGGGCCAGGGCGCCTGAAGACACCGCGAACAGCAGCACCGCCGACGCGCCCAGAGGGCCGATCAGGTGCAGGGCCACCGGCATGCCGAAGACCTGGGCACAGAGCCAAACACTGAACAGGGTGCCCAGGGCCATGCCGATGGCGGCGCGGCTCCATTCCAGTGGGCGGGTATTGATGGCGGCGGGTTTCCAGCGGGCGAACATCGGTAAACGCTTTCCAATCCAGAACGACAGGCAAAAAGAAGGGCTTGCCTGGATGACCAGAAAGCCCTTGAACGTTCCAACATTTGGGGGAGGAACCGGCACAGTGTGCCGAGGAATCTTGCGCCTGACAAATTCATAATAATGCTGCTTCAGTGCATTTATTTTGCACTGAAGTACGACGGCCCTTGTAGGAGCCGGCTTGCTGGCGAAGAGGCCTCTGGATTTTGTGGTGCACTTGAGGGCGCCTTCGCTGGCAAGCCAGCTCCTACAGCCAGCTCCGCAACCGGCTTTTTACAGGGGCAGGCGCATGGCGCAGCGGCGCGCCGCGGGCAGGCCGTACCGGGCTTCATCGGCCAGCACCTGGCACAGCCGTGGGCCCAGTTGCGCCTGTTCGAGGGTGACAAAGCCCTGGCGCTGGTAGAAGGGTTCGTTCCAGGGCAGTTCGCGGAAGGTGCTCAGGGTCAGGGCTTCAAGCTGCTGCTCCAGAGCGTATTGCCGCGCCGCCTGCAGCAGGCGCTTGCCGATGCCCTGGCCCTGGTGGCCGCGGGCGACGGAAATCTCCCACACATGCAGTTCCCGGTCGCAGGCTTCGGCGTTGAGAAAGGCGCAAGGGATGTCATCCGCCGTCACCGCCACCCAGACCGGGTGGCGCTGGATATTGGCACGGTGGCTCGGTGCGTCGGCCACTGCGGCGTCTGCCAGCCAGGCCAGTTGCGCATCGGAGCGAAACAGTTCGGCAGCGCAGGTTTCAATGGCGGGAAGAAAGTCGGCGTCGGTCACCCGCGCCCGGCGGATCTCAATAGTCATGGGCGCGAGTGTAGGCAGCGGGCAGGGGCCGTGCAACGCTTTCAGCGGGGCGCGGCGGTTGGCCCGGGCAGGTGCAGGAGGACGAAGTCGTTCTTGTCGAAACGCCCGCTCAGCACTGGCTCAAGTGCCACCAGCGGCGTGCCTTGCAGGCTGGCCAGGTCGCTCTGATCGAGGATGACCCAGGCCGGGCCGGGTACCTGGGCCAGGGCGCCTGGGCTTTCGGTGAACTGCGGTTGCAGATCCCGGTCCAGGTTGACCATGAACTTGATGGCCTTGGCGTCCTTGCCCATGCGGTGCAGGACCACCGGTGCCGGGTCGGCCTCGATCAGTTGCATGGCGCTGTGGCTGAAGGTGCGCGTGTCATAGAGACGGTGCTCCACCGGTTCGAAGACTCCGATGTAACAGGCCCAGACTGCCAGCACTGCGCTGTAGGCCAGGCCCACGGCGCGCCACTGGCGCTTGAACAGCAGCCCCAGGGACAACAGCTGCAACAGGCCGAGCACCAGCAGCATCGGCGTCAACGAGTCGAGTTGCTCGGGGAATTTGCGCCGCAGCACCAGCAAGCCGATGATCAGCAGCCCCGGCAGCAGCAGCCACAGGCCCTGGATCGCCCCGCGCAGCCAGGCCAGCAGCCGTCCGCGGCCGGCCTGGAACGGATAGGCGGCAATGATCGCCGCCATGGGCAGCATCGGCAGCAGGTAGCGAGCCTTTTTCGCCTGGGGAATCGACAGGCCGATCATCACGATCAACCCGGCCGCGGTGCACAGGCGCAACAGTTTCAGGCCCGGGCCCTGTTCCGTGGCGCGGGTCAGCAGCACGGCCAGCCACGCCAGGATCGCCAGGGGGTAGGCCAGGGCGTAGTTGCCCAGGGAACTGGTGAAGTAATAGAAGACATCGCTGGAGCCTTCGCTGCCGTCCATGCGCCCCATGAACTGCATGCGGATGACATCGTCGACGAAGGCCTGGCCGCCACTGAGCTTGGCCAGCCACAGCAGCAGGCCGACGCAGGCCACCAGCAGCGCCAGGGCGCTGAAACCGACGCTGAACAGCCGCCGCCACTGGCCATTGAGCAGGTAGTAGCTGCACAGCATGCCGGTGGGAATCACCAGGCCGATGGGCCCGCGAATGGCAAAGCCCAGCACCAGCAGGAGGAAGATCCAGCCCAGGCGCCGGTGGGTACCGAAATGGTCATGGGCGTAGCCCAGGTAGAACACGGCCAGGGACACCGCAGCCAGCATCTGGTCCAGGGACACGGCGCGGGTTTCACTGATAAAGGTGTTGCTGAGCAACAGCAGGGCAACGCTAAGCAGGGCCCAGGTGCGGGAATAGGGCGCCAACAGGCGATAGATCAGGCTGACGATCAAGGCCGAGGCGATGGCCGTGGGCAACCAGGCGGTGAGGCTGGTGACTTGCCCCCCTGGCAGGGAGAACAGCCAGACCAGCAGGGTCGAGGCGCTGGAGTAGTCGGCGTAGGGCTGGCCGTAGGTGGTGGGGAAGAACCCCGGCCCGTGGCGCAGCATTTCCTTGGCAAACAGCACGAAGCGCGAATCGAAGCCGATCGCCGACTGGTGGTCGGCGCCGACGCAGAACAGCAGCAGGGCCAGCAACCCCAGCCCCAACGATTGCCAAAGAAGAGTGTTCGAAGGGGAGGAGTGACTGGTGTTCATTCAGGCCTCAGCAGACCACTGCTGGTGGGGGATCGGCAGGTTGCGCGATTCACCGCGGCCAATCGGGAAGTAGGTGAAGCCGTTGCGCGCCAGGCGCTCGGCGTCGTACAGGTTGCGCCCGTCGAAGATCACCGGCGCCTTGAGACGCTGCTGGATCAGGTCGAAATCCGGTGCCTTGAACTGCTGCCACTCGGTGCAGATGACCAGGGCGTCGGCGCCCACCAGTACCGATTCCGGGGTGCCCATGAGCATCAGGCGCGACTCGTCCGGGTACAGGCGCTGGGTTTCCTGCATGGCTTCCGGGTCGAAGGCCCGCACCTGGGCACCGGCGGCGAACAGCGCATCGAGCAGCACCCGGCTCGGGGCGTCGCGCATGTCGTCGGTGTTGGGCTTGAATGCCAGGCCCCACAGGGCAAAGGTCTTGCCTTTGAGGTCGCCCTTGTAGAACGCCTTGATGCGTTCGAACAGCTTGTGCTTCTGCCGCTCGTTGATGGCTTCCACGGCTTGCAACAGGTCGCTGGAGCAGTGGGCTTGCTGGGCACTGTGGATCAGCGCACGCATGTCCTTGGGGAAGCACGAGCCGCCGTAGCCGCAGCCCGGGTAGATGAAGTGGTAGCCAATGCGGGTGTCGGCGCCGATGCCCAGGCGCACCGCTTCGATGTCGGCCCCCAGGTGCTCGGCCAGTTCGGCGATCTGATTGATGAAGCTGATCTTGGTCGCCAGCATGCAGTTGGCGGCGTACTTGGTCAGCTCGGCGCTGCGCAGGTCCATGAACATGATGCGGTCATGGTTGCGGTTGAACGGTGCGTACAGGTCGCGCATCACATCGCGCACTTCTTCGCGCTCGCAGCCGATGATGATCCGGTCCGGCCGGCGGCAGTCGGTGACCGCCGAGCCTTCCTTGAGGAATTCCGGGTTGGAGACGATATCGAATTGCAGCGCACGGCCATCCAGGACCTTCTCGATGTGGGCCTTCAAGGTGTCGCCCGTGCCCACCGGTACGGTGGATTTTTCCACCAGGATTACCGGCTGCTCACGGTGGCGGGCCACCGCGTCGCCCACTGACAGCACGTAGCGCAGGTCCGCCGAGCCGTCTTCGCTGGAAGGCGTGCCCACGGCGATGAACAGCACCTGGCCATGCTGCACCGCGAGTTTTTCATCGTGGGTGAAGTGCAGGCGCTTGGCTTCGAGGTTTTCCTTGACCAGGCTGGCCAGCCCCGGCTCGAAGATGCTCACGTGTCCCTGTTGCAGCTGTTTGACCTTTTGCTCGTCGATGTCCATGCAGATGACATCGTGGCCGACTTCAGCCAACACGGCAGCCTGTACGAGGCCGACGTAACCACTTCCAAATACACTGATTTTCATGGGGTATTCCTGGGACTTGTCGCGGGTGCAGATCGAGAGTTGATGGTGATGACCCCGAGGATGACCAGGGCCACCCCGAGGGTTTTGGAAAGCGTGAAAGGTTCGTTGAACAACGGCAGGCTGGCGGCCAGCAGGTAGACCAGGGCGTAGCTGATGCTGAGCAGCGAATAGGCCCGGCCCAGCGGCAGGTCGCGCAAGGCCAGCAGCCAGCAGAGCATCGACAGCGCATAGGCGGCGATGGCCGCGGCCACCACCGCCAGGGCGGCCAGGTCGACGCTGCCGGCACTCAACGCCGGCAACCACTGATCCGGAGCGGGCAGGCGGGTCATGCTCCAGCGCATGCCCAGCTGGGCGCCGCTGACCAGGGCCACGCTACCCAGGGCGAAGGCAAACCCCTTGGCCCGGCTCATGCGTGGCGACTCAACAGCAGCACGCCGCCGATCACCAGGGCCACGCCGAACCAGTGGCGCCGGTCGATGTGCTCACGGAACACGAAGTGGGCAATCAGGGTAATGAAGACGAAGTTCAGGCTGAGCATCGGGTAGGCCACGCCCACCTCCATGCGTTGCAGCACCAGGAGCCACACCAGCAGGCCCAGGCCGAGGCTGAACAGAGCCAGCCACAGCCAGCCCGAGCGCAGTTTCTGCAGGGCGCTGGAAGGCCGGCCGCGCCAGCTTTCCACGGCGAACTTCTGCGCCACCTGGCCCAGGCAGGTCAGCCCGCAGGCCAGCAACAAAAGCAGCAGGCTCATGGCTGGCCCTGGGGAATGATGAAGATCACGATATTGCCTTGCTCGTAGCGCTTGGCATCCTTGGGCAGCAGCTCGACTTCATGTTCCTCGTCGCTGCTCTTGACCCGCATCACCACGCCGATCGAGCCCTGCTTGCGGGCCTCGGCGATCCACGGCTGGACCTGATTGAGGTCGACCTTGCGCGCGGCAGCGTCTTCGTAGCCCAGGCCGTATTTCACTTCGCCTTCGGTGTTGTACAGGGTCACGTCGGGGCGACGCAGGCGCCAGGCCAGGGCGGAAGCAGCTCCCAGGTCGTTGCTCAGCAGGGCCTTGGCCTGGCCCAGCTCGGCCACGTGATCGATGATGAACTGGTCGGGGATCTTGTTGTAGACCACCGAGTTGGGCAGCGCTGCCGGGGCCAGGGCCACCAGCAGGAAGCTGCCCAGGGCCGGCGCCGCCCACAGGGTCAGGGGGCGCATGGCTTGCAGCAGGTTGCTGAGGATCCAGCCCAGCAGCAACACATACACCAGCACCAGGTGCTGCGGCTCGTCCACATACACCGGCTTTTTCATCTGGAAGTACACCAGGGCCAGCAGCCCCAGCAGGCCGGCCACCAGGTTGAGCACGCCGTTGAATGCCAGCAGCCGGGTCTTGCCGGCAGCCAGGCGGTCCACCAGGGTGTTGCCCATCAACAACGCCAGGGGCAACAGGCACGGCAGGATATAGGCCGGCAGCTTGCCCTTGCTCAGGCTGAAGAAGGCCAGGGGCAGCACCAGCCACAGCAGCAGGAAGCCGCTGCTGTTCTGGCGCCGCTGTTGCCAGGCCTGCTTCAGGCCGGCCGGCAGCAGCAGCACCCAGGGCACGCTGAACCCCACCAGCAACGGCAGGTAGTACCACCAGGGCGAGGCGTGCTGGGCATCATCACCGGCAAAACGGCGGATGTGCTCGTGCCAGAAGAAGAAACGCCAGTAGTCCGGTTCCTGGGAGTGCACCGCCAGGGCCCAGGGCAGGCTGATGAGAATGGCCACCAGCACACCGATGCCGCCATAGATCAGCAGCGAGCGCAGGCGCTTCTGCCAGATGGCGTAGGGCAGGGCCACCAGCACCGGCAGCAGCCAGGCCAGAAAGCCCTTGGTCATGAAGCCCATGCCGCAGGCCAGGCCCAGCGCCACCCAGGCCAGCACCTGGCCGCGGGTTGTCCGGCAGTCGAAGGTGAACCACAGCGCCACCAGGCTCAGGTTGACCCAGAAGGTGAATTGCGGATCGAGGTTGGCGTAGCCGGCCTGCAGCGCGACCACGGTAAAGCTCATGTAGAGCAGGGCGCTGGCCAGGCTCTTGCGCGGATCGTTCCACAGGCGCCGGGCCAGCAGGTAGGCCAGGACCACGCTCAGGCCGGTGCTCAGGGCCGAGGCCCCGCGCACGCCGAACAGGTTGTCGCCAAACAGCGCCTGGCCGATGGCGATCATCCAGTAGCCGGCCACCGGTTTCTCAAAATAGCGGATGCCCATGAAGTGCGGCGACGCCCATTTGCCGGTCAGGAGCATTTCCTGGCTGATCTGCGCGTAGCGGGTTTCATCGGGAATCCACAGGCCGTGGGTGGCCAGGGGCAGCAGGTAGAACAGGCCGAACGCGATCAGCAGCAGCGGCAGAGCCCAACGTCTGGTCATGCGCCTTGCACTCCCAGCCAGCCTTCACGGCCTTCCAGCGCACCGCGCACCACCTTGCCCGCGGGCAGGCTGGCCAGATCCGCCGGGAGCATGTCGCCCAGGGGTTGGAAGTGGATGTCGCGCTGCCTGGCGCTGGCCAGCAGCTGGCGAAAATCGTTGGCCATGAGAATCCCTTCTACTTCTGCATGCACGGTATAGACGTTGAGTTTGTCCGGGCTGAACCGGTCGAGGATGTAACTGTTGAAATCCTTGGCGGCCACCACCGGCCCGACCACTTCGTCGAAGGTCGGCAGGTCCACCGGAATCTGTGGTGCGCCCAGGCTGCCGTCCGCCAGGCGTGGCAGGAACAGGCTCTGGCCGCGGCAGTCGCTGTTGTAGCGAAAGCCGAATTGCTGTTTGGCTTCGATGACGCGTTCGTCGGCGCGCCAACCGGCGGACGCCGAGCAGCTCACCGCTTGCCCGAGAATATCGTTGAGGCTGTCGACGCCACGGCGGATCTGTTCGACCAGCTGTGCCTGGCTCCAGCGCCCGGTATTGGCCTGCCAGCCGTGGTGATCCCAGGCGTGCAGGCCGACTTCATGACCGGCGGCCAGGGTCTGGCGCATCAAGTGCCCCAGGTCCCGGCCAATGGGTTTACCCGGCCAGGCCGTGCCGGCCAGGAGAATGTCCCAGCCGTACAGGCCCGCGGCATTGGACCGCAGCATTTTCCAGAGGAACTGCGGACGGATCAGGCGCCACAGGTGGCGCCCCATGTTGTCCGGCCCGACGCTGAAGAAGAAGGTGGCCTTGACCCCGGCTTCATCCAGCGATTCGAGCAGCCGTGGCACCCCCTCCCGGGTGCCGCGGTAGGTATCGACATCAATGCGCAGACCTGCCTGCATCAGCGTGCTTCTTGCTTGGCGCGGTCGGCGATTTCCAGCATCGCTTCACGCAGGAAGAAGTCCAGGGTATTGCCGATGGTTTCGCTCATTTCCACGGTCGGCTCCCAGTTCAGCAGGCGCTTGGCGTTGTCGATGCTTGGCTTGCGGTGTTCCACGTCCTGGTAGCCGGCACCGTAGAACGCCTTGCTCTCCACATCGCGGAAACCGGCGAACGGCGGGAAGTTGCCGCGCAGCGGGTGAGCTTCGAACTGGCGCAGCAGCTCTTCGCCCAGCTGACGGATGCTGGCTTCGTTGTCCGGGTTGCCGATGTTGATGATCTGGCCGTTGCAGCAGTCGTTTTCGTTGTCGACGATGCGTGCCAGGGCTTCGATGCCGTCGGCGATGTCGGTGAAGCAGCGCTTCTGCTCGCCACCGTCGAACAGACGGATCGGGGTGCCTTCCACCAGGTTGAGGATCAACTGGGTGATGGCCCGGGAGCTGCCGATGCGTGCCGAGTCCAGGCGGTCCAGGCGCGGGCCCATCCAGTTGAAGGGACGGAACAGGGTGAAGTTCAGGCCCTTGGCGCCGTAGGCCCAGATCACCCGGTCCAGCAGCTGCTTGGAGACCGAGTAGATCCAGCGCTGCTTGTTGATCGGGCCGACGATCAGGTTGGAGGTGTCTTCGTCGAAGTTCTTGTCCTGGCACATGCCATAGACTTCCGAAGTCGACGGGAAGATCACGCGCTTGTTGTACTTGACGCAGTAGCGAACCAGCTTGAGGTTCTCTTCGAAGTCCAGCTCGAACACGCGCAGCGGGTTGCGGGTGTACTCGATCGGGGTGGCGATGGCCACCAGTGGCAGGACCACGTCGCACTTCTTGATGTGATATTCGATCCACTCGGAGTGAATGCTGATATCGCCTTCGACGAAGTGGAAGTTCGGATGGCTGCGCAGGCGCTCGATGGCGTCGGAGCCGATGTCCAGGCCATAGACGTCGTACTTGTCGTCACGCAACAGGCGCTCGGACAGGTGGTTACCGATAAAGCCGTTGACGCCCAGGATCAGTACGCGGGTGCGACGTGGCTTGCGCCCCGATTCGGCGCCGCGCAGCAGGGAACCGTCCACCAGGCCCAGTTCGTTGGCCAGTTGCGGGCCACCCAGGAACAGGCCGTTGGCGTTGCGCTGGCCGGAGGTGATCACCAGGGAGTCCTGGCCACAGGCGATGCGCAGCGGGTCGACGCTGATGACCCGGCCCGGGGCCTGGCCTTCGTTGCCCTTGGCGACTTCGGCGCTCCAGACGATCAGCTTGTGCTCGCCCACGGCGCAGAAGGCGCCCGGGTAGGGTTGAGTCACGGCGCGCACCAGGTTGAACAGCTCTTCGGCCGGGCGCTGCCAGTCGATCTTGCCGTCCGCCGCGGTGCGACGACCGAAGTAGCTGGCCTTGGACTCGTCCTGGGCGGTTTCGGTGATCTTGCCCTGGGCCAGTGCCGGCAGGGTGTCGCGCAGCAGGCTGGCGGCCGCGTCACGCAGTTTGTGGTGCAGGCTCAGCGCGGTGTCGCTGCGCTCGATGGCCACACGCTCCTGGGCAATGATGGCGCCGGCATCGGCAGGCTTGACCATGCGATGCAGGGTCACGCCGGTTTCGGTTTCGCCCTTGACCAGCACCCAGTTGGCCGGCGCGCGGCCACGGTAGCGCGGCAGCAGCGAGCCGTGCAGGTTGAACGCGCCCTTGCTGGCAGTGGCCAGCAGCGGCTCGCTCAGCAGGTTGCGGTAATAGAAGGAGAACAGGTAGTCGGGGTTGAGCTTGGCGATGCGCTCGATCCACAGCGGGTGGTTGGCATCTTCCGGGGCATGCACGGCAATGCCCTTGCGGGCGCAGAGCTGGGCCACCGAGCCGTAGAAGGTGTTTTCCTTGGGGTCGTCGGCGTGGGTGAACACGGCGGCGATCTCGTAACCTGCGTTGAGCAGGGCTTCGATGCCAGCACAGCCAATATCGTGGTAGGCGAAGACAACAGCTTTATTGCTCATGGCGAAACCTGATCAGTATGAGTGGAAGTTAAACCGTCGACAGTCACAGCAGGGGCCGGGGCCGCAGGCTGGCTGCGCAAGACTTTTTCGATGAAGAAACGCGGGCGGGCCCGCACGTCGCTGTACATGCGTCCCAGGTATTCACCCAAAAGACCCATGCCGATGAACTGGCCACCGGTGAACACGAACAGCACCGCGAACAGCACGAAGGTGCCGTCGCCGGCCCAGGTGGCGCCGAAGATCAGGCGCAGCACGATCAGCATCAGGGCAAACAGCGCGCCGAGGCCGGCCATGCCGAAACCGATGATGCTCAACAGTCGCAGGGGCGTGGTGGTCATGCAGGTGATCAAGTCGAACATCAGGTTGATCAGGCGCATCGGGCTGTACTTGGAGTCGCCGTGCTCGCGCTCGGCGTGCTCCACCAGCACCTCGGTGGTGTGCCGGGCAAAGCTGTTGGCCAGGATCGGGATAAAGGTGCTGCGCTCGGTGCAGGCCAGCATCGCGTCGATGATGGTGCGGCGATAGGCCCGCAGCATGCAGCCGTAGTCGCTCATGGCAACCCCGGTGGAACGCTGCACGGCCAGGTTGATCAGTTTTGACGGCCAGCGGCGGAACGCCGAGTCCTGGCGGTTGTTGCGCACGGTGCCGACCACGTCGTAGCCCAGCTCGGCCTGAGCCACCAGGCGCGGGATTTCCTCGGGCGGGTTCTGCAGGTCGGCGTCGAGGGTGATCACCACATCGCCACGGCACTGCTCGAAGCCGGCCATGATCGCCGCATGCTGGCCGTAGTTGCGGTTGAGGATCACCGCCACTACCGGGCTGCCTTCGCGCTCGGCGGCAGCTTGCAGGATGTTCGCCGACTCGTCACGGCTGCCGTCGTCCACCAGGACAATTTCAAACTCGTGCTTGAGCTGGCGGCAGGCCGCTTCGGTGCGCCGCAACAGCTCGGGGAGGCTCTGTTCTTCGTTGTAGACCGGGATCACGATCGACACGAACTGAATCGGATAAGGTTTCAAAGGCTTCAGTCCAAAAGGTTTGCAATGGCACCGGTCACCCGCTCGACATCGTCGAGGGTCATGTCCGGAAACAGTGGAATCGAGCATAGCCGCGCCGAATTCCATTCGGTATGGGGCAGCTGCACTTCAGGGAAGCGCTGTCGGTAATAGGTATGCAGGTGCGTCGCAATGAAGTGGATACCGGTGCCGATACTCTGTTCCTGCAGGCCTTTCATGAAGGCTTCGCGGTCCAGGCCGCAGCGTTCGGCGTCGATGCGCAGGATGAACAGGTGCCAGGCATGCTGCTGCGGGTACTGGGGCAGGAGCAGGGGCTGTACCGGCAAGCCTTCCAGGCGCTGCAGGTAGGCCTTGGCCAGCACTTCACGCTTGGCGTTGATCTCGTCCAGGCGTTGCAGTTGCACCAGGGCAATGGCCGCGTTCATGTCCGCCAAGTTGTACTTGAAGCCGGGCTCGATGACCTGGGCCTGTGGCTTGCGGCCATGGGTCAGGCGGTCGTAGGCGTCCACTCCCAGGCCGTGGAACTTGAGCATGCGCACGCGGTTGGCCAGGGCTTCGTCATCGCTGACGAACATCGCGCCTTCGGCGCACGTCATGTTCTTGATCGCGTGGAAGGAAAAGATCGCCGTGCCCCGGGCGCCGATGGCGCGGCCGCGGTAGGTGGTACCGGCGGCGTGGGCGGCATCTTCGATCACCGCGATGCCGTGCTTGTCGGCCAGGGCATAGAGCGGGTCGAGGTCGAAGGCTGCGCCGGCGTAGTGCACCGGGATGATCGCCTTGGTCCGCGGGGTGATGGCGGCTTCGATGGTGGCGGCGTCGCTCATCAGGGTGTCGGGGTCGACATCGACGAACACCGGGGTGGCACCCAGCAGGCAGATCATGTTGGCGGTGGAGACCCAGGTCTGCGACGGGGTGATCACTTCATCCCCGGGGCCGATGCCCAGGGCCAGCAGGGTGATGTGCATGGCGCCGGTGGCGGAGGACAGTGCCACGGCGTGGCGGGCGCCGACGCGTTCGGCGAACTGCTGTTCCAGTTCCTGGTTTTTCGGGCCGGTGGTGATCCAGCCGGAGCGCAGAACCTGCTCCACTGCAGCAATCTCTTCTTCGCCAATACTCGGGCGCGAGAAAGGAAGGAAAGCCTGGTTCATGGTTACCTCGGGTTTACACAATGCGAATTACTGGAATACGGGTTGCTGCGGGTGAACGGACAGTTCATGGAAAGCGGGGAGGTCTTGCAGTCATCAAGGCGCATCCAGTTATTGAGCCAACAGGGCATTCCATGCAGCGAATCAGTAAAGACTAGGTTTGTGAAAAGTAAAGGTGGATCAAGGTGTTATCTTTACAACCTGAGAACAAACTGCACTCGGACGGTTGTCTGTCGGGGGCTGAGATTAAGCCGAAAATTGTGAAACGAATATGAAAAATAAGGTAAAAGTCCGTTTTTCTGCGAGCCAGACAGCTAGTGTTCAGTTTGTTTCCAAAGTTATCGAAGTGCGCAGGCCTGGCGGCTTTTGTAACCAGTTTTCAATGGGTATTGAAGGGGCCTGCGGGAGTGTTTTTTTCACCTCGCCAAGGTGCTACCCGGTACAACCTTGCCCAGCGGAGCATCCATGAACCCGCCGGGCCATGACCGCGCCGCCGGCCTTGACGCGCCCAACCCCTTGAGCCTGTACCTGAAGCGCTTGGCCCCCTCCAGCCAGTCGACCCTGCGTTATGTGCTGCAGGACGCCGCCGACCGCCTGGGCTACGCCGAGCAGAACCTGGAGGAAATCCCCTGGCACCTGCTGCAACCCGAGCATGTCACGGCTCTGGTGGCCACCTTGCGCGAAGACGGCTATGCGCCCAATACCTCATCGCTGTACGTCAATGCCCTGCGCGGGGTGATGAACGAGGCGTGGCGGGCCAGCCTGATCAGCCAGGACCACCTGCTGAAGATGCGTTCGGTCAAGGCCATCAGCGGCACGCGCCTGGCCCGCGGACGCAACCTCAAGCGCGGCCTGATCCATGAACTGATGGCCGTGTGCGCTTCCGACCCGCGCCCCCAGGGCGTGCGCGATGCAGCGCTGATTGCGCTGCTCTATGGCTCGGGCATGCGCAAGTCCGAGTCGGTCAACCTGGACCTGGCCCAGGTGGATTTCAGCGAGCGCAGCCTGCAGGTGCTGGCCAAGGGCAATCGTCAGTTGATCAAGTACGCACCCACCTGGGCTTTCGACAAGCTGCAGGCCTGGCTGGAGCTGCGCCGCCGGCATCTGCCCGCGGGCCTGGTAGACGACCCGTTTCTGTTCAACCGCATCCGCCGGGGCGGGCACATCACTCGCGAGCGCATCACCAAGCACGCCATCTACTACATTGCCCGGCAACGCGGGGCCCAGGTGGGCGTGCGGATCATGCCCCATGATTTCCGGCGCTCGTTCATCACCCGGGTGATCGAGGAACACGACCTGTCGCTGGCGCAGAAACTGGCTCACCACAGCAACATCCAGACCACCGCCAGCTATGACCTGCGCGATGACAACGAGCGGCGCCGGGCCATCGACCGCTTCGATCTGTAGGCCGTGGCAGGGTCAGAGCGAGGGCAGGGTGGGCGACAACTGCCCGGTGAGGTCCCAGGCTTCCAGCATCTTCGCGTACTCGAAGGCATGGCTCGGGTCGCTCTGCAGCCAGTCCTCGAATGCCCGGCGCTCGGCCAGGCTGCAATCGGCCTCGCGCAGGCGCATGCACCAGTGCGCGGCCTGCATCATCAGGTATTCCTCTGCTTGGCTGGCAGAATCAGTCATGGTTCATTCCTTGTTCAAGGTGGAGCCGGTAGCCACGCTGTACAGCGGCATGGCTGAAGTATCGGAGCGATTGCCGCGCGTGACCATGATCAAGGGCAGCATCCTTCACTCAAGCACCAGGGGCCGCCCCCAGCACATGGGCATGCCCCAGGGTGCGGATGCGCACCCGGCTGCCGACCGGTAGCGCATGCAGGCCGGAACTGCGGACCGGCACCAGCTGTTCATGGCCCCCGGCACCGGCCACGCCGATGCTCAGGGTGCAGGTGTTGCCGGCAAAGTCGCAGTCCCTGACCACTCCCGGGCAACTGCCGGCGCCATCGCCGTCGTCTGCCAGCACCTGCAGCTGCTCGGGGCGCAGCATGATCCGCGCCGAGCCCTTGAGCGAGCGATCGCGGATCGGCACCTGCCCCAGGTCACATTGGGCCAGCCCCTGGTCCAGCTGCGCCGGCAGCAGCACGGCCTCGCCGAGAAACAGCGCAGTCTGGGCATCCCGCGGGTGCTGGTACAGCTCCAGCGGCGCACCGGCCTGCACCAGCCGGCCCTGGCGCATCACTGCCAACTGGTCGGCAAAGGACAAGGCCTCGGCCTGGTCATGGGTGACCAGAATAGTGGTCACCCCGGCCTCAGCCAGGAGCCGCGCCACGGCCTTGCGCATCGAGGCCCGCAGGCCGGTATCGAGGGCGGAAAAGGGCTCGTCCAGGAGCATCAGCCGCGGGCGCTGCGCCAGGGCCCGGGCCAGGGCAACCCGCTGCTGCTGGCCGCCGGAAAGCTCGTGGGGCCAACGGGCGGCCAGGCTGCTATCCAGAGCCACCATGTCCAGCAGCTCGGCAATGCGCTGCTGCCTCTGCGGGTTCTTGCCCGTCAGGCCGAAGCCGATATTGGCCGCCACGTTGAGGTGCGGAAACAGTGCGCCGTCCTGGGGTACATAGCCAATCAGCCGCTGATGGGCCGGCACCGCGCCCTGAGCGTCCGCCAGCACCTGGCCATTGAGGCTGATGCGCCCGCGATCGGGAAACTCGAAGCCGGCGATCATTCGCAGCAAGGTGGTCTTGCCCGAGCCCGAAGGGCCGACGATAGCCGTGCGGCTGCCGGCGGGCACGCTGAGGCTGATGTCCTGCACCGCCGGCACGCCGCCGAAGGATTTGTGCACTGCGTGGAGTTCGAGAGCGTTCATCGGCCCGCCGTACGTCTGGATTGATGGTAGAGGAGGCCGGTCAACGGCAGGGACAGCAGGATCATGATCAGGGCATAGGGCGCCGCGGCGGCGTAGTCGATCTCGCTGGTCCTGGCCCAGAAGCCGGTGGCCAGGGTGCGGGTGCCGTTGGGCGCCAGCAGCAGGGTCGCGGTCAGTTCATTGCTGATGGCCAGGAATACCAGCGCCGCGCCGGCTGCGGCTCCCGGTGCCGCCAGGCGCAGGGTGACCCGCCACAGCGCCTGGAGCGGCGAGCGGCCCAGGCTGCGGGCGATGTTTTCCAGCTCCACCGGTGCCTGGGCGATACCCGCCCGCAGGCTGACCAGGGCCCGGGGCAGGAACATCAGCAGGTAGGCCAGGAGCACGGTGAAGCTGGTCTGGTAGATCGGCCTGGCAAATTTCACCGTGACCGTCACCAGGGCCAGGGCCACCACGATGCCGGGCAGGGAACTGGTGATGTAGTTGCAGCTTTCCAGTAGCCGCAGCAGGCGCCCCGGGGCACGGATCGACAGCCAGGCCACGGGGATCGCCGCACAGGTGGTCAACAGCGCCCCCAGGCTGGCCAGCATCAGGGTCTGGCGCAGGCTGGGCAGCAGCTCCGGCACCTGCCAGACCTCTAGGCCGCCGGCCAGCAGCCAGTTGCCCAGGGTCAGCAGGGGTACGCCCAGGGCCAGAGCACTGGTCAGCACCGCCAGCAACAGCCCGGCGGACCGGGCCACGCCGCACAAGGCCTGGATGCGCTGGGGCCGCGGGCTGCCCGAGCCGACCCGGGCATAGCGCGCCTGGCCACGGCTGGCGGACTCCCCCCCCAGCAGCACCAGGCAGCACAGCACCAGGATGCCCGCCAGCATGTTCGCCGCCGGGCCGTTGTAGGTGGATTGGAACTGGTCGTAGATGGCGGTGGTAAAGGTGTCGAAGCGGATCATTGCGTATAGGCCGTACTCGGCCAGCAAATGCAGGCCCACCAGTAATGCGCCGCCGCCCACGGCCAGGCGCAACTGTGGCAGCACCACCCGCAGGAACAGGGCCCAGGGTTCGAGCCCCAGGGCCTCGGCCACGTCTTCCAGGGCCGGATCCAGCCGCCGCAGGGTGGCCGCCGCCGGCAGGTAGACAAAGGGGAAGTAAGCAATCACCGACACCAGCACCGCCGCCGGCAAGCCGTGCAGCGCGGGCGCCAGGCTGACCCAGGCATAGCTGTGGACGAACGCCGGCACGGCCAGGGGCGCCACGGCCAGCAGCGACCAGATGCGCCGCCCGGGCAGGTCGCTGCGTTCTGTCAGCCAGGCCAGCGCAATCCCCAGCAGCACGCACAGCGGCAGGGTCAGCACCAGCAGCAACAAGGTATTGCCCAGCAGCTGTGCGACTCGCGGGCGCAGCACCAGCTCGGCGATGGTCGACCAACCGGTCTGGATCGAGATGCCGACGACAAATCCCAGGGGCAGCAGCGCCCACAGCGACACCAGCAGCGCCGCGCCCAACAGCCAGGGAGCGGCCCGCCGCCCCGGCCCGTGGCGGCGATAGCCGGTGTGGGTCGCCGCAGCGACCCGGGTCGTGTCCCCGGCGGGCAAGCGTGAGAGGTCGTCGGCCATGGCTTTACAGGAGGCCGGCCTGGGTCATCAGGTCCACGGCTTTCTTGCTGTTGAGCCTGGCGGCGTCAACCTTGGGCGCGTCCAGCTCGGCCAGGGGCACCAGCTTGGGATTGGACTGCGCGCCCAGGCCGACCGCGTATTCGAAGGACTTGCCGCTACCGAGCACTGCCTGGCCCTTGGCGCTGGTGATCCACTTGAGGAAAGCCTGGGCCTGCTCCTGGTGCTTGCTGGAAGCCAGCACCGCACCGCCGGAAAGGCTGACAAACGCCCCTGGATCCTGGTGCTTGAAGTAGTGCAGGGCGGTGTTCTTGCTGTTTTCCCCCGTCTTGGCCTGGTCGACGAAGCTGTAGTAGTGATAGATCACACCACTGTCCACCTGGCCGGCGTTGACCGCCTTGAGCACCGCGCTGTTGCCCCGGTAGAGGCTGGCGTTGCTCTTCATCCCCTTGAGCCATTCCAGGGTGGCGGCTTCGCCCTTGAGTTCCAGCACTGCGCTGACAATGGCCTGGAAGTCGGCTCCGGCAGGGGATGCGGCCCAGCGGCCTTTCCAGGCTGGGTTCGCCAGGTCGAGCAGGGACTTGGGCAGGTTGGCCTGCTGCAGCTTGGCCGGGTTGTAGACGAACACCGTGGAGCGCGCGGCGATGCCCACCCAGTTGCCGTGGGTTGGACGATAGGCAGCGGCCACTTGCTCCAGGGTGGTCGGCGCCACTTTGGCGAACAGCCCGGCGTTGTCCACCAGGGCCATGGCCGGCGAGTTCTCGGTGAGGAACACGTCCGCCGGCGAAGCCTGGCCTTCCTGCACCAGCTGGTTGCCCATTTCGCTGTCATCACCGTTACGCAGGGTGACCTTGATCCCGGTGTCCCGGGTGAAGCCTTCGACCCAGGCCTTGGTCAGGCTTTCGTGCTGGGCGTTGTACACCAGCAGGCCGTCGGCATCGGCCGCATAGGCATGGCCGGCAGTCAGCAAGGCACCGACCAGCAGGCCGGCTTTCAAGCGTGAGGGGATACGTGGGGTCATGGAGAAGGCAGCTCCTGCGGTGGTTTTTGGATGCATCAAGCCGGAAGAATCGAGCCGTCGGGCAGCTCGAACAATAGGAATCATTTGCAAATGAAAACTGCGCGCAATGTAGAGCGGCAAACAAGAAAAAATCGTCAAATTTATGGTGAATTCCCGTGATGCCAGGAGGTTCTCGCAGTAGCCGGTCAACGCGTCTGCCTTCAGGCTGTGACGCACTCGACAGCGTGGGCCCCGGGTTGCTTTATAATCACGCGGCGAAAACCGCAGTAAATGGAATTGACCGGTCAACCGAGGGAACAAACGTGAGCGCCAGACTCTGCAACAACATCAGTGCCGTGACCTTTGTCAGCAAGTACAAGGCGGTGTGCCAGCCGATTGCCGACCAGCTGGACCTGCCGGTGGAAAACCTGCTGGGCCTGGCCGCCCAGGAAAGCCAGTACGGCACCGGGCGCATTGCCCGGGAACTGAACAACTACTTTTCCATGCACGCACCGGCCCCCCTGCAGATCGGCGCCGAGGCGCCCCTGGGCAACGCCAGCATCAAGGTGGCCAAGTTCGACTCCTTCCAGAAGTCCGCCCAGTCCTTTGCTTCGAGCTTTGGCACGGCAGTACGTGGCCAGCGTGACCCCATGGCATTCGCCCAGGCGCTGGTACGCAGCGGCTACAACACCGGCAACGCCAAGACCGGCGGCCGGGATGGCTTCGCCCGCTACCTGGCGGACATCATCATCGCGGTCAGAGGGCGCATGGCGTGCTGAAACTCAAGAGTCCTTCCTGGGTGCTTGGCCTGTCCCTGGCCTGCACCACACTGGTGGCCTGCGCCACCGATAGCCTGCAGCCGGCGCGGATCAAGGACAGCGGCCTGACCCGCGAACAGGCGGAGCAGGTCCTGCGGGTGGCCCTCAAGCACCAGGACTATCAGTTGCAGCGCCCCGGGGTGTTCATCGACGGCGACCTGCAGGACGAAAACGGCAAGCCGCCCCATCCCGGGTACTACGACTTCAGCCTCGGCTACAACGACCCCAAGGCCGGGGCCACCGAGTACTGGGGCCTGTTCTCGGTCAGCCTGAACACGGGCGATACCTGGGAAATCAACAGCTGCAAGCGCCTTGATGGCGCCGAGCTGCGAGCCTTGCAGCGGCGGGTCATGGCCCGCACCGGCAAGAGCCTGGCGGATGAAAAAAGCCAGCGCGAGGGCCTGGGCTGCGAAGACCAACAATAAGCCTAGGAGCACCGTCGCCGCGTGCTCTTCCAACCTCTGGCTCATCACTCGGGCAGCCCTGCGGCAAAGGCTTGCACCGGCGCCTGCTGCGTGGCCGGGGCCGCTGCAGCACCGAGCAATAGGCGCTTGGGCCGCCGAAAAGCATCCAGGGCCCTGGGAGACAGGTCGCCGGCCAATTGCGACAGGGTCCAGTGGTGCTCGCTGTCGGGGTGGTTCGGCACGGGCGGCGGGTTGATCCGCACCCGGGCGCTCAGTAAGCGTTGGGCCAGCTGCACCGCGTGCGCCGGATCTTTACTGAACAGGGTCACCTCAAAGCTTGCCGGGCAATCGTTGGCCAGTTGCGCGGCTGCGCCAAGGTCACTCACCCGTCGGATGACAGCCACCGGGCCCAGGCACTCTTCCTGGGTGATGACCATGTCGTCGTCGATCTCGGTGAGGATCACCGGCGGTTGCAGGCTGCCGGGCAGCGGGTTTTCGAGTGCCTGTTCTCCGGCCAGCAGTGCGGCGCCCTTGGCCAGGGCGTCACGCACCAGCCGCCGGACTTTGTGCCGTGCGGCCTGGCTGATCAGCGGCCGCACAGCGCTGCTGGAGTCGTGGCCCGGGTGGCGGGTGTGCTCGATGAAGTGCCGGACGAACTGGTCATGAACCTGCGCCTCGACGAAAAAATGCTGGATCGACAGGCAACTCTGGCCACCGCGGCTGAAGGCGGCGCGAGCTCCGTAGGCGGCGGCGAGCGCGACGTCGGCGTCCTGGGCAACGATCATCGCGCCGCGGCCGGTGCTCTCGATCGCACAGGGCTTGAGCAGTTCGGCGCAGGTCACCGCCACCGCGCTGGCAGCGCCGACACTGCCGGTGAAGGCTACGGCATGGGTGCCGCTGGACTGCAGCAGCCATTGCCCGGTGGCGGCGTCCCCGGGAATGCACGAGACCAGCCCCGCCGGCAGGCCAGCGAAGTGCTGCATGAAGGCCAGGGTGGACAGGCTGGCGTTCTGCGCCGGCTTGACCAGGCAACTGTTACCGGCCGCCAGGGCCGCGGCCAACGTGCGCCCCAGCAGGGCAATGCCCAGGGTGAACGGCAGGATATGCACGCTGACGCCATAGGGCTCGTACCGTAGCCGGCACTGCGCTGCACCGCTCGGGCTCGGGGCCGGGACATCGCTGTCGGCCAGTGCCCCGTAATAGCGGAACACGGCTGCGCAGTGATCCAGCTCGGCCCGGGCTTCGGCCACGCAAAGCGCCAGTTCCCGAGTCATCTGCCGGATGATCTGCCGGTTCAGTTCGCTGTCGGCGGCCATGCTGTCCGCTAGTTGCAGCAACAGCGCCTGACGCTGATCCGTATCCAGCAGGCGCCACAGGGTGTGGGCAACGTTGGCCGCCGCCACCGCGGTGTGCACATCGTCCTTGGTACAACTGGGGTTGAGCCCGATGGGCTCGCGGGTGTCCGGGTTGAACACCTGGTGCGGGGCATCGCCGGAAGCCGGCAGGTACAGCGGGTTGATATAGAACTGCGGGTTCCAGGGTTGAAAACCGTGCATTGGAAGATCCCTTTCCAAGTGTGCCGGGACTGGCAACGATGGCAACGCCGGGCCACCGCGGCGCGGTGGTCATTCAGCGGGGAGTCTAGGAAGGGGAGTGCAGAGGCGTCTTGTACGATTGTGCGAGGGCCGGGTGCTCAGAGGCGGTAGCCGACGTTGACCATCACCGCCGCGGCCCCCAGCACCACCAGCTCTGCGCCCAACGGGCCGTAATGGGTGCCGATGGCCGGGATCAGCACCGGCGCCACGCCAAAGTGGTTCAGCGGGATCTTGTCCTTGTAGTCGCCCTTGTAGCCCTGGATCAGGCCGCCACTGAGCTTGGCGTAAACCGGCCAGTCGGCATTTTCCCAGGCCTTGCCGACATAGGCGTAGTAGGAACGCTGGGAGAAGGAGTTGCGAAAGGTGCTCACGCCCCACAGTTCACCGTCGGCGTAGTTGCGCTCCAGGCCGATCAGGTCCTGGTGGTTGTTGTGGTCGGGGTCGTTGCTCCAGTGGTTGGTGTACACGCTGGTCTGTACGTACCAGAAGTCCTGTTGCTGGTCGGCCTGGGCACTGGCGGCCGCGCCCAGCATCAGCAGGGCCACAGCGGCGGCTTTCAGGGTGCGGTGCTTGGGCGTTGGCAGGCCCAGGGCCGGAGATTGAAGCATGTAGATCATGGGCTTTCCCTGCCATGGCGGCAGTTGCGCCCCCTCGGAAATCAAGGAGGGTAGGGGGCGGCGAAACTACCACTCGGGCATTCACGGGATCAATCAATGAACTGTTGCTTTATCTATCTGCGCCTCGATGCGCTGGATCAGGTAGGGGTAGAACGGGTTCGCGCTCAGGCGCATCAGCTCATCCATGGGCACCACCAGCACACCCCGTTCGCCACGGGCGGCAATGGTGCCCAGGTGCACGCCAAAATCCTCATCGGGGCTGGGCTGGGTGCCGTACAGGCCGTCATCGACGGGGAAGGGCAATGCCACATGGGACAAGGAAAACACCCCCGGCGGGTAGGCCAGGCCAAGGGGCCGCCGGCTGCTGTCCGGGCTCAGGGCGGGGGTGCTCACTTCTTCCAGTGCCGCGCTGCCCGTGCCTTCGTTGCTGAGGATGCGGGTGGTGTAGTTGCGTGGCGCGGGCGGTAGCAGGCTGGCCAGGGAGGTGACGCTGGCCGGGTCCAGCAGCCCTTCGAAATCGCGCTCGCGGTTGAGGTCGAAGATCACCAGTTCACTGCCGTTGGCCGGCAGCTGCCGGTACAGCCCACTGACCAGGGCCGGGGTGCTGACGGTGGCATCGGTCAACGACTGGAAGCTGAGGATAGGTGGCAACCGGGCCAGCCGTGGATCGCCCACCAGGGCCAGCAGCTGCTTTTGCAGGGTGTCGGTCAGCAGCCAGGACTGGCGCGCGGCATTGGCTGGAAACGAGTTGTACTTGAACGGGTTGTATTCGGGCCGCAGGTTGAGCCACGCCGCCTTGCTGAAGGCCGGGAACACTGCAGGCAAGGCGGCCAGCCCGGCAAAACGGGCGGACGAGGCGACGCCGATCATCGGGGAAATCAGTACCAGGCGCTGGGCCTGGGGCAACTGCGGGTCGCTCAAGGCATCCAGGGTGTACTTGACCGCCAGTGCGGCGCCGTTGGAGTAGCCCACCAGGTGCAGCGGAGCCGGCGCCGGCACTTCGGCCCGGGCGGTACGCAGGGCCAGGCGGGTGGCGGCCAGCCAGTCCTGCCACTGGGCATCGGTCAGCCCCGCCGGCACCGTGCCATGGCCGGGCAGGCGCAAGCCGATGGCCAGGTAGCCGTGCTCGACGTAGCGCTGGGCGACATGCCGCAGGCTGTAGGGCGAATCGGTCAGGCCGTGCAGCAGCACCACCACGCCCCGGGGCGTACCCGCCGGGCGCAACAGGTAGGAACGGTTCCAGTTCGTGGCAAAGCGTGGCGGGTAGGCCCGGCTGTCCTGGCGGTAGCGGTTGAAGGGCGGTACCTGCCCGGGGTCCAGGCGCTCGCTGACCTGCTGCCGGACCTCGGTGAATACCCGGTCCTCGGCCTGCAGCCAGGCGCCCCAGTCGGCGTGGTCCAACTGCTCCACGCTCAGTTCATGGGGCACCTTCAGGTGCCAGGGCTGCAGCGCCGGGCCGCGCTCGCTGTCGTAAGCCCGCCAGGCCAGCAGGGTCAGGGTGGCGACGCCGAGGATCAGCGCGCCCTGTTTGAGCAGGCGGGACAGGACTGGCAGGGGCACGGGCATCAACTCACTGGGGTGGCACGGATGCGATAGACGCAGCGTCGATCGCCGGTAATCAGGTGTTCCACGCGCTGTACCTGGCCCAACTCGCCGATGGCGGCCTGGAACACTTGCAACTCGGAACGGCAGAAGCCCTGGCACTGCTGGGCCGCGACGCAGATCGGGCAATGGCTCTCGATCAGCAGCCAGGCATCGCCGTCGGCTTCGACACTGGCCATGTAGCCGGCCACTTCACGGATCTGCGCCAGGGCCCGGACCCGCTGCTCCAGGGTCGGCAACGGCGCGCAGACGCTGAGGTACTCGGCGCTGTTGGCCCGCTCCATATCGCTGACGATGCGCTCCACGCCGTCGGCGCCATACACCGCGCGGATCGAATCGATCAACTGCAGGGTCAGGTTGGCGTGGGTGTCGGGAAAGCGCGCCTGGGCCAGCTCGGTGAGCACCCATTTCTGTGAGGGCCGCCCGGCGCCCTGGGCCGGCATCAGTTGGCCGACGATCAGTTCGCTGTCCACCAGCTTCTGCAATTGCTGGCGCGCGGCTTCCTGGGACACCTTGAGCAGCGGCGCCAGATCGGCGGTTTTCAACGGGCCGCGGGTTTTCAGCAGAAACAGGATCCGCTCGGCGGTAGCCCCGGGGCTTTTCTTCTCTGTGGAGGGGGAAATCAAAGACATCTGGGCCATTAACCAATGCACAGGTGGGGTATCAGGAGCGTCCATGACGCCGGCAACCACGCAAGCATAACAGGCTCGGGCGCAGGGGCTCGCAGCTTGTCGATCCAATGCCTGCTGTTGGGGGGAATTGCCGGAACGGCTGGAAAAAACAATTATCAAAGTATTTGCTTGTGTATTACATTCGCCCAACAGCGAACAACACACATGGAGAACGGCATGGCATCGACAAGCGGATGGTCGGCACTGTTACTGGGCAAGAACGGGCTGCGTTCTGCGGCCCTGGCTGGTGGCGTGGCCCTGCATGCAATCAACGTCTACCTGGTAACCACCCTGTTGCCCTCGGTGGTCAAGGACATTGGCGGCCTGGACTACTACGCCTGGAACACCACCTTGTTCGTGGTGGCCTCGATCATCGGCTCGGTGCTCTCCACCCGGGCCCTGGCGCTCCTGGGGCCCAAAGCCGCGTACGGCCTGGCGGGCCTGGTGTTCATGCTCGGTTGCAGCCTGTGCGCCCTGGCGGCGGACATGGGCGGGCTGATCCTCGGGCGCAGCGTCCAGGGGCTGGGGGGCGGCCTGCTGTTCGCGTTGCCCTACGCCATGATCCGCCTGGTGTTCGACGAGCCGCTGTGGCCCCGGGCGATGGCGTTGATTTCCGCCATGTGGGGCGCAGCGACCCTGATCGGCCCGGCGGTCGGCGGAATTTTCGCCGAACATGGGGCCTGGCGCGCGGCGTTCTGGGTGCTGCTGCCCTGCACCTTGCTGTTCATGCTGCTGGCCGTTGCACTGTTGCCGGGCAAGAGTCGGGAAAGCGCGCTCCGTAGCCCGATTCCCGCCCTGCAACTGCTGTTGCTGACCGCCGTGGTACTGGCCATTTCCATCGGCAGCATCACCCCATCGCCGCTGTACAACGCCCTGGGGCTGGGAGCCGGGCTGGTTCTGCTGGTGCCGGTATTCGCTCTGGAGAACCGCGACGGCGCGCGCTTGTTGCCGCGCAATAGCCTGAAGGCCGGGAGTGCCTTGCTGGCGCTGTACATTTCCATGGCCCTGCTGGTGGTGGGCATGACCAGCGAGGTCTTCGTACCGTTGTTTCTGCAGGTGCTGCATCAGCAGACGCCGTTGCTGGCAGGTTATATCGCCGCGCTGATGGCCGCCGGCTGGACCCTGGGGGCGATCTTCAGCTCAGGCCTTGGCCCGCGGGGCGCGGCCCGGGCGATTGCCATCGGACCGTTCCTGGTGGTGGCCGGGCTGCTCCTGGCCTGCCTGTTCATGCCTGCCACCGCCACCCCGGCCCTGAGCCTGGGGGCGGTGTGCCTGGCCATGCTGCTGGTGGGCGTCGGTATCGGCCTGGCCTGGCCGCACCTGCTGTCCCGGGTTCTGGAACAGGCCCCGCAGGATCAGAAGGAACTGGCCGGCGCCTCGATTACCACGGTGCAACTGGTGGCCACTGCCCTGGGGGCGGCGCTGGCGGGAATGATCGTCAACCTGGCAGGCCTGACCTCCACGGGCGGGACTGCTGGCGCGGCCCAGGCTGCGGCCTGGCTGTTCGGCCTGTACGCCGGGCTGTCGGCGCTGCTGTTTGTCTCGGTGCGCCAGGTACGGCGCAACGGTTCACCGCACCTGGCCCAAGCCTGAACCCTGTCGGGCGTGCGCCTGGCGTCATTGACCTGTAAGGAAACCACGATGAACAGCCTTGCCACTGATGCGCCGCAACCGGCCTTGATCCTCGATCCGGGGCTGGCCCCGCACTTGCACCACCTGCAGCTCAGGCAGTTGGGAGGAAGGGTGATCGGCATTGCCGACAACCGCTTCACTGACTTGCTCAGCGTTGTCGGCGGGCCCGGCTGCGCGGTGCGCAACGGCAACCCCTGGGACCTGCGCCGGGAGAATATCTGCCAGCTCGGCTATCGCCTGGGCGGGCAGGGCGAATTGACCCGTGCAACCGCGCCTGCGCCGGCGGCGCCCCCAGGGCCGGTGGCAACGCCGGCCCCGCCCCTGGAGCTGGATTTGCCAGCCCTGCGCCTGGGCCGGCAAAGCCGCTATGGCTTCCTGCCCCTTGGCCAGAGCACACACCGCGAGAACATCTCCCTGGATTCCATCGATACCCCGGCGACCCTGTTGACCCTGTCCCATTGGCCGGCGAACAAGACGCCTGTCGAGCACAAGGCCAATCTCTCCACCACCAGTGCCCTGGGCTTTCTCCAGCAGGGGTTGACGGTGGACCGGGCGCAGGTGATCACCAGCGATCATTTCGACCTCGACGGGCTGGCCTCGGTGTATGCCTTCCTGACGCCGGAGCATGCCCTGGGGCACCGCCAGTTGCTGATCGACATTGCCCGCCTCGGTGATTTCTCCCGGGGCACTTCGGCCCAGGCCCTGCACTGCGCCTTTGCCCTGCATGCCCTGGCGGCCCGGGTGCGCGTCGACCCACAGGCCAGCAACGACCGGCAATTGCTGACACGCTTCGCCGCGCTGCTGCCGCAGATGGCCGATGTACTCGACAACACCCGGCGCTATGCGCCCCTGTACGCTCCCGCCATGCTCGCGCTGCAACGCAGCGAGGCGCTGCTGGCCGATCCGGGCACGGTGATCGAGGAGTACCCGGCCATTGATCTGGCGGTGTTTGTCCTGCCCGAGCAGGGCTGGGACGGTTTGGGCGAGTATTGCGGCCTGTCGCCGGTGGCGGTGCACAACCGCAGCCGTTGCGGGGTGCTGGCCATGGTCCGTCAGGGGCGGGTGGAGATTCGCCAGCGCTACGAGAGCTGGGTCGAGCGCATCAGCGGCATTGCCCGGCCCCGGCGCGACCTGGCGATCTTCGCCCGGGCCCTGCAGGAAGCCGAACGCACCCCGGGGCAATGGCACTACGACGGCGTGCAGGAAATCATGCCGGCCCTGAGGTTTGTCGCCAGCCGGCCCAGCAGCCACGCCAGCAGCACCCTGCTGGCCGAACTGCGCCAGTTCCTCGAACAAGCCCCTGTCGCCTGGGATGCCAACGCCTGAGCAGCGGCCTGCTCCTACGATGGAGAGGCAGGGCTACCAGGTATCGACAAAACCCTGGGCGCGCTCGGCCCAGGGCACCGGGCGCGGTGCGGCCTGCAGGCCACGCAGCAGCCACGCTCGGCTTTCCAGGGGGTCGATCACCGCGTCTATCTCCAGGTAGCTGGCCATGTTCAGCGCCTTGCCCCGGGCGTAGGCCTTGGCCACCAGTTTGTCGAACAGCGCCTGTTGCGACTGCGGGTCGGGCTGGGCCGCCAGTTCCTTGGAGAAGCCCAGGCGCACCGCACCTTCCAGGCCCATGGCGCCGAATTCGGCGCTGGGCCAGGCGACGGTGAACAACGGGCTGTGAAAACTGCCCGCCGCCATGGCCTGCGCGCCCAGGCCATAGCCCTTGCGCAGCACCAGGGTGAAGAACGGCACCGTGAGGCTGGCGGCACTGACAAACATCCGTGACACATGGCGCACCGTGGCCTGCTGCTCCGATTCCGGCCCTACCATGAACCCCGGGGTGTCGCACAGGGACACCAGCGGCAGGCCGAAGGCTTCGCACAGGCGCATGAAACGTGCGGCCTTGTCCCCGGCCGCGGCGTCGATGGCGCCGCCCAGCACCGCCGGGTTGTTGGCCAGCAGGCCGAAGGCCCGGCCTTCGACGCGGATCAGCGCGGTAATCAGCCCCGGGGCGAATTGCCGGCGCAACTCCAGCACGCTGTCGCGGTCGGCCAGGGTCTCGATGACCCGGCGGATGTCGTAGACCCGCAGGCGGTTTTCCGGAATCAAATGCCGCAGCTCACGCTGGTCGGCGCAGCGCCAGTCCTTGAGCGGCCCCTGGAAATAGCTCAGGTACTGCTTGGCCACCTGCACGGCCTCGGCTTCGTCGGCCACCAGCACGTCGATCACTCCGTTGGGGCCTTGTACCGACACCGGTCCCACCTGTTCCGGGGTGAAGCTGCCCAGGCCGCCGCCTTCGATCATCGCCGGGCCTGCCATGCCGATGCTGGCGTTCCGGGTGGCGATGATCAGGTTGCAGCAGCCGAGCAGGGCGGCATTGCCGGCAAAGCAGCGCCCCGAGGCGATGCCCACCGTGGGCACCCAGCCGGACAGCCGGGCCATGGCGGCGAAGGTATGGCAATCCAGGCCGGCGACCCCGACAAAGTCGCTGTCGCCGGGCCGGCCACCGCCGCCTTCGGCAAACAGCACCACCGGCAGCCGCCACTCCTGGGCCAGGCTCAGCAGGCGGTCGGTCTTCTTGTGGTTCATCACCCCCTGGGTGCCGGCGAACACCGTGTAGTCGTAGGCCAGGGCCAGGCAACGGGCGTCCTGGCCGTCGAACAGCCCGGCATTCACCGTACCTATGCCTCCCACCAGCCCATCCGCCGGGCTCAGGGCCTGCAACTCCTCGACGCTGCGCCGACGCCTTTGGGCGGCCAGGGCCATGGCGCCGTACTCCATGAAACTGCCCGGGTCCAGCAGGTGCTCGAGGTTCTCCCGGGCGGTGCGCTGGCCGTTGCGGCGACGCTTGGCCAGCGCCTCCGGACGCTGGGCATCCTCCAGCAAGGCATGGCGTTCGCGGACTTCGGCCAGGTCGGCGCGAATCAGTGCCAGGTCCAGTTGCTCTTCGCTGTGCTGGCCCTGGTCGGCAAACTCCGCCGGCTCCAGAAAGAGCAGGGGCTGGCCTTCGCCCAGTGCCTCGCCAACCTGGACGGCCAAGGCCCGGACGATACCGCTGCTCTGCGCCTTGACCTCGAACTCCATCTTCATCGCTTCCAGCACCGCAACCCGCTGGCCAATCCGCAACTCATCACCCACGGCCACTTCCAGGCTCACCAGCACCCCGGTGCTCGGGGCGTTCAGCGCCGCCGTGCCCGGGGGCGCCTGGACATCGCTGCGAGTGCTCTGCGCAGTGGCGGCCTGCCGGGCAAAGAACATCGGCCGGTGTTGCCCGGCGCAATCTTGCAGCAACTGGGCCCAATGGGCTTCGACGAACCTGGTGTCCACCTGATAGTCCAGCACCGCCGGATGGCGCAACAGGTTCAACAACAGCCCCAGGTTGCTCGGCACGCCCTCCAGGCGAAACTCGCAAAGCCCACGATAGGCCCGGCCCAGGGCCGCGGGAAAATCCGTACCCTGGGCGATCAGCTTGGCCAGCAGCGAGTCATAGCCGGGGTTCACCGGGTAACCGGCATAGCCGTAGCCGTCGACCCGCAGCCCGGGCCCGCTGGGGGCTTCATAGGCACTGAGGGTGCCGGCCACCGGTCCCATGCCGCCATCGGCCAGGGGCTGTTCCAGGTTGATCCGCGCCTGCACGGCAAAGCCTTGGGGCTCTGGTGGCCGGCTCAGGCCCAGGCTGGCCAGGGAGGCGCCCGCGCCAAGGCGCAGTTGGGTGTGCAGCAGGTCGACGCCGGTGATGGCCTCGGTCACCGTGTGCTCCACCTGGATCCTTGGGTTGGCCTCCATGAAATAGAAGCGCTCCGGGTGTTCCTGGTCGAGAAGGAATTCGAAGGTGCCAATGCCCTGGTAACGCACTCGCGCGGCCAGGGCCAGGGCGGCGTCGATCAACTGCTGGCGCAACGGCGGGGCAAGGTCCGGGCTGGGGGCGATTTCCACCAGCTTCTGGTGCCGGCGCTGCAGGCTGCAATCGCGCTCCCACAAGTGGCTGACCGCGCCGCTGCCGTCTCCCAGCACCTGGATCTCGATGTGCCGCGCCCGCTGCAGCAGTTGTTCGACATACAGCGCGCCATTGCCGAAGGCCGCCTGGGCTTCGGACTGGCAACGGATGAACGCCTGCTGCAGTTGCCCGGCCTCGGTGACTGCGCGCATGCCCCGGCCACCGCCACCGGCCAGGGCCTTGAGCATCACCGCGCCATGGCGTTCGAGAAAGGCTGCGGCCTGTTCCAGGCTGACTGCTCGGTTGATGCCCTCCAGCAAGGGCACCCCACAATCTTCGGCCAGGGCACGGGCCGCGGCCTTGTCGCCAAACAGTTGCAGCACCTCGGGGCCGGGGCCGATCAGGGTCAGCCCGGCTTCCAGGCAGCCCCGGGCAAAGTCGGGGTTTTCCGCGAGAAAGCCGTAGCCCGGGTGAATCGCCTGGCAGCCCTGTGCCAGGGCCAGGGCGATCAGTTGCTGGCGGTCGAGGTAGGCCGCCACCCCGCGGCCCTTGAGGGGCAGGGCCAGATCGGCCTTGCGCGTGTGCAGGCTGGCGGCGTCGTCCTCGGCGAATACCGCGACGCTGCGAACGCCCAGGTCGGCGCAGGCCCGGGCGATACGGATGGCGATCTCGCCGCGATTGGCGATCAACAGACTCTGGAACATGGCAATTCTCGCAATGCTGAAAAGGAAGGGCTCAGAGCTGTTGTTCCAGCTCGTTCTTCTTGACCTTGCCGGTGGCGGTCATGGGCAGGCTGGCCACCAGGCGGATCTGCGGCACCTTGTAGGCGGCCATCACCTCCTGGCACCAGGCTGCCAGGGCATGCGGGTCCTGGGGCGCATCGGGCTTGAGCACAACGAAGGCCACCGGCTGCTGGCCCCGACGTTCATCGGCGCGGCCGATCACTGCGCTGGCCAGCACCTGCGGGTGCTGGCCGAACAGCGCCTCCAGCTCGCTGGGAAACACGCTCATGCCATTGACCTTGAGCATTTCCTTGCGCCGGCCCAGGTAGCGGATAAACCCTTGTCCGGTGATCTGCCCCAGGTCACCGGTGTGCAGCCAGCCGTCGCGCAGGGCCGCCGCGGACGCCTCCGGGCGCTGCCAGTAACCCTGCAGCAGGGAAGGGCTGCGCACGCACAACTCGCCCTCGGAGCCCAGGGGCAGCAGGGCGCCGCTGTCGAAGTCGCAGACCTTGAACTCGGTGCCCGGCACCGGCAGGCCGACGAAGGTTGGCGCGCTTTTGAGGTCGAAGTCGTCGGTCTGCAGGCCGGCGGTAAAGGTGTCGCAGGTGTGGGTTTCGGTCATGCCGAAGCTGAACTCGAACAGGGTGCAGCCGGTTTGCGCGCGCCAGCGCTGGCGATAGTCCGGGGTGAGCTTCTTGACGAAGGAGATGCAGCCGGTGGCCTTCAGGGAGCTCAGGTCGTAGTCGGTGACGCTTGGGTGCTCCAGCACTTCGGCGGCGCTGTCCACCAGCAGCCCGCAATGGCTGACCCGGTAGTGCGCCACCGCCGCCATGAAACCCAGGGCGTCCCAGCGCGCCAGCAGCACCAGGCGGCAGCCGGCGTAGATGGGAAACAGCAGGCCGGCGTTTTCCCCGGCGATCCAGAACTCGGGAAGGAAATTGAGCAGCACGCTGTCCTGCCTCAGGCCCAAGGCCACCGGCACGAAGCTGGCGCAGGTGTAGAGCATGTCGCCGTGGCTATGAATGCAGCCCTTGGGCATGCCGGTGGTGCCACCGGTGTAGTTCAGTGCGGCCATATCGCCCAGGGCAGGACGGTGGGCCGGGGTGGCGGCGCGACAGGCCTCCAGGGCGGGGAAAAAGTCGGTCACCCCCGGGGCCAGGCGCTTGGGCGTCCGCAGCAGGTCCGGCAGGGGAATGCTCGGGGTGGCCGGGCACAACTCGCTGAGGCTGGTGGCCAGGATCGCGCTCAACTCGCAGGCGTCGCTGACCGCCTGCACCACATCCAGCAGTTGGTCGAAGCACAGGATCACCCGGGCGCCGCTGTCCTTGAGCTGATACTCCAGCTCCAGGGTGCGCGCCAGGGGGCTGACCGGCGCGTACACGGCGCCGCACTTGAGAATGCCCCAGAAGCCGATATGCAATTGCGGGCAGTTGGGCAGGTACACCGCCACCCGGTCCCCGGGGCCGATTCCCAGCTCGCCGAGCAAGGCGGCGCACCGGTCGGACAGCCGGTCCAGCTCGGCAAAGCTCAACTGATAGCCATAGAAGTCCAGGGCCACGGCACTGGCTTGCGACTGCGCCCAGGCCCGCAGGTATTCGGTAAGGGGCTGCTGGCCCAGGGGGTACTGCGGAGTACGCGGCGCGCCTTCGGGCCAGGCGGCCTGCTGCAGGGCGTGAAGGTGCTGCTGATAGGCCGCAAGGTCCATGGTGCCTCCTGAATTGTTGTTATCGGCACGGCCATCTTAGGCAGCGCCCGGGGCACCACAGAACCGACGGTTATTCATCGAGATTCATGAATGCGCTACATGGTTCTGCCGGCGCCGGCCCGCTGCTAGCCTGCTGCGGGTCGAGACTGCGAGGGCACAACCATGAACTCACCGCATGAATGGTCAGGGCTGAGCCGCCTGGACCTGAACCTGTTCCGGGTCTTCGAGGTGGTGTACCAGGAGCGCAACCTGACCCGCGCCGCCTCGGTGCTGCACCTCAGCCAGTCGGCCATCAGCCACGCCCTGGCGCGCCTGCGCGCCCAGCTGGACGACCCGCTGTTCGTCCGCGAGGGCTATGGCGTGGCCCCCACGCCGCTGGCCAAGCAACTGGCCCCGGGGATCCAGGACGCCCTCAGCGGTCTGCGCCGCAGCCTCAACCCGGCCCAGGCCTTCGACCCGTTGCGGGACCGCCGGCGTTTCACCCTGAACATGCCCGAGCAACTGGAACCGGTGATCCTGCCCTTGATCCTGGCGCACCTGAACCGTGTTGCCCCGCACCTGGAAGTGCGTAGTACCAGCGTGCACTGGGCCGACCTGAAGCTGGAGATGATTGCCGGGCGCATTGACCTGGCCATCGAACTGTCGCGGCTCACCGACCCGCAACTGCAACAGCAACTGCTGCTGCAGGATTCCTTCTGCGTGATGGCCGGCCCCGGCTTCAGCGGCGAACTGACCGTGGAACGCTACCTGGCGGCCGAGCATGTGGCGGTGACCTCCAGGCGCCGGGGCATCTGCGTCGAAGACCTGGCCCTGGGGCACCTGGGGGTGGTACGGCGCATCCGCCAGCACTGCCAGCACTTTCTCACCGCCGCGCAACTGGTGGCCCAGGGCGATGGCCTGCTGACCCTGACCCGCAACAATGCGCAGTTGATCAACGCCGGGCTGGGCAACCGGATTCTCGACATGCCCCTGACCCTGCCTGAGGTCTGCCTCAACCTGTACTGGAGCAAGCAAGTGCAGAACGAGTCGGCCAACCGCTGGCTGCGCGGGCAGTTGCTGGAGCTGGCAGGGCGCAGTTGAACGGTTTGGCGCCCGGTCCAAGCGCCGTTGTGCTGTAATTCGCGGCCACACACGCACAAGGAAACCTGTGGATGCACGAGTCCGCCCGTCATATCGTCGATCTGTACCAGCGTCATGCTCGGGCCTGGGACCAGCGTCGCAGGGCCAACCCCGAGGCCTTCGAGGGAGAGCAAGTATGGCTGGAGCGCTTTTGCCGGGTCATGGGGCAGGGCGGCCAGGTGCTGGACCTGGGTTGCGGAGGTGGCGAGCCGATTGCGCGCAACCTGATCGAACACCAATGTGCAGTCACCGGCGTCGACAGCTCTGCCACCTTGCTGGACCAGTGCCGCCAGCGCTTTGCCGGGCAGCAATGGATCCACGCTGACATGCGCAGCCTCGCCCTGGACCAGGATTTTGCCGGCATCCTCGCCTGGAACAGCTTGTTCCACCTGAGCCCGGATGATCAGCGCGCCATGTTCGCCGTTTTCGAACGCCACGCCGGCCCGGGTTGTGCCCTGATGTTCACCAGCGGCCCCGAGGCAGGGGAGGCCATCGGCGAATTCGAGGGCGAAGCCCTGTACCACGCCAGCCTCTCCCCGGGGGAATACTGCACCTTGCTCGACACCCATGGTTTCGAGGTGGTGCAGCACATCAGCGAAGACCCGGACTGCTGCGGGTTCACCGTTTGGCTGGCGCGGGCGATATATTGAGGCTCAGAGCACCTTCAGGTTTTTGGCGATGTCCCGCAGGCAGATGCCCAGGGCACGTTTTTCGAAGTCGTGCGGGGCAAACCCAAGGATGAAATTCGCACGTATCAACGACTGAACCACCGCATCGCTCTCATCCCGAAACTGCTTGCGCTTGAGCATGTCGGTCACCTCCGGGGCGTACCACTGGTAGCGCTCCTGCAGGTGGAAGAATGTGGTGAACTCGCCCCAGGCCCCGTTACCAGTGACGGTCAGCTCAAGTTCTTCCTCGGTGATTCCAGAGACCCCAAGCGCCGACCCCTTGAGGGTAAAACTCATGTCCAGGGGGGCGGTGGGGTCAAAAGGATGGGGGATTGTATGGGCGGGGTCGTCATCCCCCTTGATCGAGGAGTTGCACGGGTGACAAGAGGGCACCAGGTTGTACAGTGACACCGCCAGATAGGGGTAGATCGACTTGGGCAAGAAGTGATCAAGGGGAGGCCGCATTTCCAGTTTCCTGGGGGTGCCGACACTCTGGCCGTGGTAATTCACATGGTGCAGGTGGCAGTAAGGGCAGATGCGCAGTGCATAACTGGCTACCAGCTTGTAGGCGTTCCAGCCGACGCCCTTGTAGATGAAATTGCTGTAGTCGAAGATTTCGCCCAGCTTGGTGATCAACTTCTCCATATCGGCCTGCCGAGCGCCGGACTTTGCGCTGGGTCGATTTCGCAAGTAATGATCAAGGGGCCCAGCTTTGTGTTTGACCTGTTGGATCACCCCGTGTAGCCGGCTGACATCGCCGATAAGTATGAAATCGCGCTCGCTCTGCAACACCTTCTTCAAGTCTGATGTGAAGGGCGGATAACCGGCGAAGGGTGACTTCCAGGCACTCATGGCCTTGTCAAAACGCTCGCCCAAGGTTTGCAGGTGCCGCTGTTTAGCGGTCGGATCCACCTTAAGCTTGAGCATGCGGGCCTCCGATCAGCACGCTCAACTGTTGTTGTACATGGTGCCTGAGCTCATCGTTGGCCAGTGTGTCGGCGATCTGCCAGGCGTGCCTGATGCTTTCCAAGTCTTGATCCTTGCGGTTCAACACATCTGAGAGTTTGGTAAGCAGGTTCAGGTTGAACTCGCCCGTGAAATCTCCCACCGCGAATACCGAGTTCAAGGTTTGCTTGGGGGTGTAGCCGAAGGCATTGGTCAGTTGCTGGTTGTCCAGGTCGAACAGGCGGCCGGCGGGTGTATCGGCGGCGACGATCAGTGAATGGGTGGAAATGAACACGTGGGTTCTTTTCGCCAGGGAACCGAATTGCCCGATGAATTTCAGCAGGCTGTCGATGTACATGCGTTGCCACTTGGGGTGCATGAACATCTCGCCTTCATCGATGCACAGCAGCATCAACCTATCCTGCGACTCGCGCTCGAACTCGCCGAAGGCCCGGGCGGTGGAGCAGTACAGCGACATCATGCTGGCCTGGCCGGAGCTCAGTTGCTTGAAGGAGAACTTGAGCAAACCGAGTGCAGCCACTTCGGAAAACACACCTTCATGTTGACGGATCTGGTGACCGGCTTGCTCATCCAAATAGGCCAAAGAGGCCAGTCGCCTCCAAGTATTGACGTTTTTGAACAAGGGACGGACTACATCCAGCGCGTTGCGGGCCTTGAGCAATTGCTCGGCCAAGAAATCGTTTCCTGCCAGCAGAAGCAGTTGAGGGAAGTCAACCAACAGCAAGTCGTTGAGCCACGGGCCGTGAACTTTGATCATTGCCAGCAACGTATCAATCAACAGATGAAGCTGTTCATCAGTTACTCTGTCCAGGCATTCCAGGACGGCAAAGGAGCAGATAAACCTCGTCTGTACTGATGAGCGCCTGTCGATCTCATGAAGCCGGGTCTTCATTTCCGGCTCCAGGGCCTTGTAGGTTCTGGCTCCGTCCGCGGAATATGACTTCACCAAGTCAACCAATGAAGCCGGCTTGAGTTTTATTTCCGCCGTCGCCTCGGAGACGAAGGTGGCTTTGTCCTTGAGAAAGGGATAGGCATTAAATGCCGCAACCATCTCCGACTCCACGACCAGACCAAACCTTGGGCTGACATCTTTTACTTTTCTACGACGCAAGAGTGCGCGTCTGACCTTTTCAAACGGAGAGGTCGAGTAGAAAACTGCCGAAAATTCGGGCGGTACGCAAAACTTGTCTTGAGTGATCTGCAGGCTGGAGAGCAGCCTGGTCTTGTTAAGCGAAAGACCTTTCGATAGGTACAGCCCCTGTTCCGTTTCCCAAAGAATGCTGACTTTGGATTTAGACTCCCAATCAGCCAGTCCTTCGCACACCCCCAGCAACATCTCGGTCTTGCCACTGCCATTCTCGCCGTAAAGGGTAGTGAACGAGGCTACGTCCAACTGCTGTCGGCTGGAGGTGCTCGATGAAGGGGCTATTTCCAGAGTGAAAGGGGGGATGTCAGGCGGTCCCTCGGAGGGATAGACCACCACCTCATAAGCATCGGTTAATGGCAATACGGTGGGCTGTCCCGATTTTCCGACGAAAAAAAGAACATGGATCACAGTGCGGTCTGGCGACATATCGAATCCTTGATAATTGTTTTTCAGCTCTTGCTTTGAATCCTGGCTAGCAGGCCAGCGCACCGGCAAAAAATAGCTATGTGCCATTAGTAAAAAATGGTGCGTAGATTCGCACATGAGTCGGTTGCGGGAAATAGTCGGCCAAGCATTCAAGAGATTGGCGACTGTCGGGTTTTCCAGATCGGGACGTTTGCCTCGGACAAAAAAAAGCCGCGTCCTACGAGAACGCGGCTTTTTCAACTGGCCCTGGGGCCATTTGCGCTACTTGTTTTCAGTGTTTCATCATGCTGTGGTCCGGCGCATTCAGCGCTCGGGCCTCGGCTTCGACCTTGATGGTTTCCTTCTCGCCCTTGGCGTTTTCCACGGTCAGGGTCAGGGGCACTTTGTCGCCGGCCTTGATCTGGCCGGTGAGCTCCATGAGCATCACGTGGTAGCCGTGGGTGTCCAGGCTGACTTTCTGCCCGGCTGGCAGGGCCACGGCGTCCACTTGCTGCATGCTCATCACGTCGTTGTGCATGCTCGACTGGTGGATCTGCACGTTCTTGGCCACTGGCGATTGCACCTCAACCAGCTTGCTGTCGCTGCTGGCGGTGAGGTCCATGAAGGCGCCGCTGGCGTGCTGGCCGGCTACGGTGGCGCGGACCCAGGCGTTGTCCACTTGGGTCGCGGCGCTGGCGGTGCCGCCCAGGCCCAGCAGGGAAACCAGCAGCAGGGCAGTGTTGAGACGGGATGGGCGCTGTAGGGAATGCATTAACAAACCTCCATGACGGTGAGCAGGTCTTCCGCGCACTCTTGGGCGGTAAGGGACTGGGAAAGCCCCAGGCGCAAGGTGCCCCGGGAGTCGAAGACGAAACTGGTGGCGGTGTGGGACAGGGTGTAGGTCGAGCCGCTGGGGATCTTTTCGTAGAACACGCCGAATTCCTTGGCGGTGGCAGCGGTCTGCTCCAGGGTGCCGTACAGCGCCTCGAAGCTGGGGTCGAAGGACTTGACGTAGGCGTCCAGCACTTCGGGTGTGTCGCGCTCCGGGTCCAGGGTGATGAACACCACTTGCAGGCGGTCGCCATCACGACCCATCAGCTTCTTGGCCTGGGCCGCGCGGGCCAGGGTGGTGGGGCACACGGCCGGGCACTGGGTGAAGCCGAAGAAAATCATCGGCATCAGGCCGCGGTAGCTGGACAGCGACTTGGTTTCGCCCTGGGAATCGGTGAGTTTGAAGGTGCGGCCAAGAATCTGATTGCTCAGGTCCTTGCCGTATTTGAAGGACAGTCGGGGACTGTTGTCGCAACCGGCGAGCAGGCCCAGGCCGAGCACTCCGGCGCTGGTGAGCAGGGTGCGGCGAGTCAGCAGAACACTCATGAAATAACGCCCTTTGAACAGCCAGACAGGCAAAAACCCGCGCATGGTAACAAACAGACGAAAGCGGCGGCGGGCTAATTAGACCAATGCCTGCGGCCATCGGTCGCAGGTCGGGAAGGGCCGGGGCGTGGCTGCTCAGCTTTCCAGGGCGGCCATCTGCACCAGGGCGCGCACGGCGCTTCGGGTGGCCTGGGTCAGGGGTTGGGGCAGGCGGTCGAGCTCGAACCAGGCCACATCGCTGTGCTTGTGCGGCTCGCAATTGCGCGCCGGCATGGCCGGGGCCGAGGCCAGGTACACCGGTGATACCCAGTGCTCCTGGCGCTGCGGGTCGATCTGGTCGACCACGCACAACAGGCTCACGCCTTGCAGGGTCAGCCCCAGTTCTTCGTGGATTTCCCGGCGCATGGCCTGTTCCACCGGTTCCAGCCAGTCGACCTTGCCTCCGGGCAGGCCCCAGCAACCGGCTTCCGGGTCGCGCAGGCGCTTGACCAGCAGCAGCTGGCCGTCCCGGACAATCGCGACACCGCACCCCAGGCGTGGCTGTTGTTGCATGGCAGGTCCTCCTTGCACTGTTTCGGCGGGGCAGATACCGGGCAATGCCCGGCAGGCCCGTTCACCGTTGCGACAATATCGGCAGCGGCGCTTTCGGCAGATTATTGCTTTGTTGTTTATTTGTAATGACAGTCGGAAGTCACTGCCCGGGGCGTGGTTCAGTGACGCCACACAGTGGCGCCGATCACCAGCAGCGCCAGCAGGATCAGCACCACCCCGGTGCCCCGTTCCAGCCAGGGCAGGGCCCGGGCAAAGCGCTCGCGCACCCGGCGGTTGCCAATGGCCAGGGCCACCAGCACGTCCCACAACAGCACGGCGCTGAACATCCACAAGCCATAGACCAGCTTCCAGCCGGCACTGGTCTGGGCCCCCACCAGGGACGCCAGGCTGACATAGAACAGAGCGTTCTTAGGGTTGAGGATGCCGGAGAGAAAGCCCATGCCCAGGCCACGCCACCAGGTGGCCCGGCCCAGCGGCCGGGCTTCGTCGTTGCCGTACACCGCGGCCAGGGAACTGGCACCGGCATGACGGATAAACAGCCAGCCCATATAAAGCAGGTAGCCGCACCCGGCCAACTGGATCGCCAGGAACAGCGGGCTGCCTGCCCGAAACACCGAGACCCCGGCAAACGCCAGGACGATAAAGGCACCATTGGCCAGGGCGATGCCCAGGCAGGCGCCGGTGGCCGATTGCCACCCCGCGGCCATGGACATGCGTGCTACCAGGAAGAAATCCGGGCCGGGGGAGAGCAGGGCGAGAAAGTGCGCGGCGGCGACCAGCAGGAACTGTTGAATCATGTGTAGAGCCTTCCAGTGACGTGAAAGCCTGGAAGTCTGCGGCGCCGAGAGAGCCGGGGTATTGAAGAAAATTGCGCGGCCTCAGGCCTTGTACAGGCCCGGGGTTACGCCGACATGAGCCTTGAACACTCGCTGAAAATGCGCCTGATCGGCAAAGCCCAGGCGCTGGGCCAGAGCTGCCGACGCTTCCCCGGCCTGCAGCGAAGCGCGGGCCTGGATGATCCGCTGGTTCAACTGGTAGGCATGGGGCGTCATCCCGGTGGCCGCGCGAAAGGCGCGGATCAACTGGTAGCGGCTGATTCCCGCCAGTTCCGCCAAGTGCTCCAGAGGCCCAGCCTGCTGCGGATCACACTGGAGGAAATCCACGACCCGGCGCACACCTGCGCTGGCCCGGGCCGGATCGGCCGCCAGGGCAATCACCGGTTGCTCCCGGGTGGCCAAGCCACCGATGAACTCGATCAGCGCGGCCTCCTTGTGCTGCCAACCGGCGCTGGAAAACAACAACTGGTTGAGCCGGCAAAAAGCCTGGTAGAGGCCACTGTCGTGGCTCAGCACGACCTGGGAAAGCGCCGCCCCATGCTGCTGAGCTTCCTCGCGCACAGCGTCCACCCAGCGCGGGTCCAGGTGCAGCATCTGGTAGCTCCAGGCGCTGCCTTGCAGGGGATTGCAGGCATGGGCGCAATCGGCCGGGACAAACACCACGCTTCCAGCCTGGATCCGGGTCGGACCCTGGGCGCCGCCGCTGAACACACTGACACCCCGGTCCACGGCACCGATGGACACCGTCGGATGGCTGTGGGCCTTGTAGTTGGCGCGGCTGTCACAGGCCCGGCGGCTTTCGACGTAAGGCAGGTTCGGGTCGCGCCAGAATTGGGCGGTGGAGGACATGGTGCGGTTCCGCGAAGGGCTGTAGAGACCGCGGCGACGCGGTGGGCGGGTTAGCCTAACAGGCCCCCTGGCAGGCTTGCCACAGGGTTGAAGGCCGATGGGGAGCCTTGACCGATCGGAGATTGCCAGCTATTTGATTCAAAAAAATATTTCAATGCTGTTTTTGAATTTCGCCCAGGGCGGAGGACTTTCCTTGGCGCCTTGGCCGCTCCCGTGAAATGCAACCGACCTGAAGCTTGGCTGGAAAGGGACGTCCTGCCGTTTTCATGACCTCTCGATCATGGCCATTACCCCGGCGAAACACTTCGCCCTATGCGTGAGGAACAACAATGAAAAGCTTGAATAGCCTGATGATCGCAAGTGCGCTTGTCATAGGGTTGTGCTCCACGACCCTGGTGGCCGCTGCACCACACTTTTCACCCCAGGGCCCGTTCTACGGCAACAATGGCACCCTCTCGATAAAACTGCCGTCGTCGTTTCAGGCACAGGTCACCTGTGGCATCAGCCTGAGCGGTTCGATCAACACTCAGGATGAAGCCAAGATCCACAGTGTGTTCATCAGCGGTAGCGGAATCTGCAAGTCCTTGCAGGCAAAGAATCTGCCCTGGATCTTGAAACCGGAAAACGTATTTTCCTTGAAGCTGGAGGGCGTCAGCTTTGTCGTCTCCAATTTCGTACCTGCCAGCAATTGCGGGGCCAATGACATATTCGTGACCTGGAACGGTCCCCTTCAAAAGTTGAGTGCCTTCAACCAGGCCCTCACTGGCAATTGCACACTGGCCACGCTGGATATCACCCTGCAGCCGCCACTGACCCTGGTCCCGTAGCCCCCTCGCGATACCCCGAGCTCCCGGGCCTTGTGGCCTCGGGCGCTCGGGGCACATTGCCTCGGCAGCGTAGAAACCGCTCAGGCACCTTGAAACTTGAAGGCGGGGGTGACCTTGAAGTCGCCGGAGACTTCGCCGGAATAGGTGGTGGATTGGTCCTTGCCCAAGTCGAGCTTCTTCACCTGGCCCGTAGTGCTTGCGAAGTCGATCTTCTTCAGGTCGACCCAAAAGGTATTGGGGGTCAGTGCCGACTCGAAAAAGTACAGCTTGCGTTGATGGTCCACTACAGTGCGCCAGCGAGTGGAGGAGATATTCGGTTCACCCGGGGTGGAGATGCCGTAAGGCACAGAGACGTTTCTGATCACGCTGAACACGCTGGCCAGGGAGACCTGCGGGCTCTCGTCCTTGGGAATAGCGTTGACATAGAAGGAGGCCCGGGCGAATCGATCCGCGGCGCGGTTGGTGCCCGGCAACATGACAGTGCCGCCAATGGATTTCCAGTAGGCATTGAGGGCCAGCTGTTCATCAAAGGTCGGGGAATTGGTCATGACCTGGAATTCCCGGCCATGGTGAATCACCGGTTTGCCCTTGATGTACTCGATGATCGCGCTGTCCCCCGTGGCGTCGGAAATCGACAGGTGCAGGGTCGCCAGGCGCGTGTCCCCGGGGACATTGGCCGTCACCAGGGTAAAGGGCTCTTTCTTCAGCGCGTCCACGGCCTCCGCCACGGTGGCGTAGTTGTCCAGCACATACTGGGCCCAGGCGGCGATGCTGAGGCCCGGCTTGCCGTTGTCGGGTACCGGGTACTGGGACTCCACCAGCCACAGCAGGTTGGTCACCAGGCCTGCCTGGTTGACGCCGTCGGTAGTCGCGATGTCATAGCCCGAGGCAATCACACTGCCGTAGCGCGAGGTCCACTTGATCGAGTTGGCTCCCACCTCACCATTACGCTGCATGCCCTGCGGGAAGATCCACAGATGGGTCGCCACGTCGGTTTTCCAGTCCATGGAACGGGCGGTGATCACGCTCTGGTTGCTTCCCAGGTAGGTCAGCCGGGTGCAGGCCTGGGCGAGGGGCAGGGACAGGATGATACTGCTGAGGGCCAGGACTAAGGCCCTAGGCACGGCTTTCCTGGGCAGTGGCAATACCTTCATTACCTTCATGGTGCTGATTCCTGTTTTATTCGGTCGAGAAGGCGCGGGTCTCTGAATTCATACCAGTCTTTTTCCTTGTCAAGAAAGCCCGGAGTGACCTGAAAATCGCCATAACCTCACTTTTAGCACTGCCTATACTGGATTGCGCAGCCGTTTCACCGCAGGACACACATAAACAGGAGCGTTTATGACTTTCAGCGAAATAGCCTATGAGCAGTCCGGGCCCGTGGTGATCATCCGCTTCAATCGTCCCGAGCAGCGCAACTGCATCGGCCCGGTGACCCACCGCGAGCTGATCGAGGCCTGGACGCGTTTTCGCGAGGATGACAACGCCCTGGTGGCAATCATCACCGGCACCGGCGACCGAGCCTTCTGCGCCGGCGGCGATCTCAAGGCGGCCGCGCAACTGGTGCCCAGCAGCGCCGAGGAAATGGCAGCCCACGACCGTGGCGAACGCCCGGGCATCATCGGCCCCAGCCGCTGGACCGAGATCTACAAGCCGATCATTGCCGCGGTCAACGGCGTGGCCTATGCCGGTGGCCTGGAGTGGGCCTGTTTTGCCGACATCCGCATCGCTGAAGAACACGCCTCGTTCGGCGTTACCTGCCGGCGCTGGAATATCGGCCTGGCGGATGGCGGCACCCAGCGCCTGCCACGGATTATCGGCATGGGCCGGGCCATGGAGCTGATTCTCACGGGCAAGGTGATCGACGCCCAGGAGGCGTACCGCATCGGCCTGGTCAACGAAATAGTGCCCAGTGGGCGCTCTCTGAAACGGGCACTGGAGCTGGCCCATGTCCTGGCCGGCCTGCCGCAACCGGCGATGCGTTCGGACAAGGAAGCAGCCGTGCGCGGCTATGGCTTGCCGTTGGCGGAGGGCTTGAAGATCGAAGCGCAGTGCTTCAACCGCTCGATCCATCAACCGGAAACTCAGGAAGGGTTGCGGCGGTTCATCGAGCGCGATCATCCGGATCGGGCCAGCCAGCAGTCGCCCGGGACGCCGGGTATTGTCAGGAACTAACCCCCCAGGACGTGGCGGCCTGATGCTTCCAGAAGCGTTCGTTCTGCCCTAGGTAACGTGAGCCGCTGGCAGAGCTGGCCTTTATATAAGGCGGTGAGGGAGGGCGGTTCGGTCTGGAAGACGGTGACACTGATGGCGTCGCGATAAATAGTGGCCAACTTGCGGTCCAGTGCCGCGAGACCAGGGTTCTGGCAGATCAGTGCGGCTATCGACCCGGTCATCTTCTCACTGCAGTTGAATGAAGGACCTTGTTCGGCCGTTGCCAGAGAAGTGGCCAGTAGGGCCGATAAAGCGACACTGCTCACCATTGTTCGAAGGGGAAAGGTCATGAGTAACTTCTGACATCCAATATAACTAAACTAAATATTCATTCCGCGAGCCATATCTCGACACCCGGCAGCACTCGGCAAGACCCGCGGCGAGGTGTATTTGATAAAGGGCAGATCGAAGCTATCCTCACCAGGGGCAGCAATACCGATTATTTAAAATACATATTGAACAACCGGGCAGGAGCCAAGAAACATGACAGGGGAAGATCTGGTCAAGGCAATAGAAAACAACGCAACACTCATGGGGCTGAAGGATTGTCCTTCCGTGCCCATTCAAATGAGCTGCGCTGTCTACGGGAAGGTGCAAAATGATGTTGGAAACGATGTCATTACAAATAACGGAAGCATGAAGTACCAAATCGATCAGGCTCTTTTATTTCGCGGCCTGCACTCGGAGACAGCTGTTTGGCACTTTAGTACGGGACCAGTGGTTCATCATTTTGTCGTGATCCCTTGGTACAGGCAGTCAGCCCCTCAAGGGACCGTGTATACGGTATTTATGGCCTACGAAGGAAAGTACCTGCTGGTTAATTATGTAAAACATAACAGCCCGGCCCCTGGTGAGGTTAAAGGCTACAAGACAGCCTGGACGGAAAACGATTTGAGAACCATGCTCTCTGACTTGCTCACCAAGAGTAATGCCTGGGAAGAATACTTCGGCAATGTCGGACCGGCCCAGGCGAATATAATCCACTACTACAAATACAAAACAACAACGCTAGACTCTGCAGTTTCCAACGTGAATCGATACAGAGAGCTCTGTCGGCAGATTTCTTGGCCGTCCCGGCAATTACCCAAAGCCCACCTTCAATAGTTTGATATGCAGGTGGGCCACAGTCAGCAACCACCTGAGTTTGAAATTCTCCCGCTCGAACTTTGACAGGCGTTACGAATCTCGAAAGACACACACCACGTGTTCATCCGCAGTCGGAATCCGCGAGAGTCACGCAGCTGGAAATTTTTCGGCCCTGGGCCGGTGAAGTCCTGGGTTGGCTACAAGGAGCAAAGGAATCAGGATTCGTTTGTCCAGGATGTCATTGCGAAGGCCCAGACGCGAGCGACAGCAGAGTGATCGAAGCCTGGCTTCAGAAGCTGTCCTGAGGGTAGGAAGCGTTGCAGTTGAGCCTGGGTAATTCTTGGGTAGCGTGACCCACATGAATATGTCATATCTACGCATAATGTATATTATGTTAAATTAAAGACTACGTCATATCCTCGCTCCCCATCTTTCCGAGCACTGCAGAAGCCGATTATGCATGGATGCTTGTCAACCAGGCGAATGCCCGGTCTGGTGGAAAAGTGCCTCGACCATGACCGTGCTGTGTACATGACAAAGCCGGTGATCATTGATGAGGTTCTGGGACACAACATACCGAACTCTGCTGCTTCAGTCCTACTCCCTGCATCGAACAACTATCCGCCATTTTCCAGCAGTAAAGCGAATACACAGATGTCGGAATCCAGACAAAAAACAGCAAAAATAAAAAAACCTTTTTCATGTCCTACCTTGCATCTATTAATGGTTGAGCCAAGTCTCTCTCGCCAAGCCAATAGCCATGATTGGCGTAGCGCTATCTAGACTTCCCACGCAAACGGATTAAAAACGTAGCCCTTGCCCCAGATAGTCTTGATGCATACCGGGTCCCGGGGGTTGTCATTGAGTTTGCCGCGCAACTTGCTGATGTAGACATCGACACTACGGTTGAACCCATCGAACGGGATCCCGCGAATACGGTTGAGGATGTCGTCGCGAGAAAGAAGCTTGCCCTCCGCACTGGCCAGCACCCACAGCAATTCGAACTCCATGGTGGTCAGGTTGATTTTTTCATCGGCCAGGCTGACCACCCGGCAACCGCGGTCGATCGATAACCGTCCGAACTCCAGGACATCGAGTGTCGTTGAGTTTTGTGCCAACCGGCGTTGCAAGGCGCGTAGCCGAGCCAGCAACACAGAGGGTTTGAAAGGCTTGATCATATAATCGTCGGCACCGGACTCCAGGCCGAGAACATGGTCTTGGTCATCCCCTTTTGCGGTCAGGATGACGATGGGAGTATCGGACAGGTTGCGAATCTCGCGGCACACTTGCAGCCCACTCTGGCCTGGGAGCATCTGATCAAGCAGCACGACGTTCGGCTTGAACTCGATAAATGCCGCCAGCGCCTGGTCGCCCCGGTGGACCACCCGCACCTCAAAACCGTGCCGGAGCAAAAACTCTGCGATCAGCGCCGCCAGCTTCCGATCGTCTTCAACGAGCAAGACATTAACGAGATCTAAATTGTCCATAAAAACCGGGTAAGAGTCCTGATTAAAATACGGTTGTCCGCCTGGGCTATCGCTTCCATCCAGTGCATGCATCCCAGTGCCCTCGGCTACCCGCTCCGAATTCGCGACATCTTCGGCACCTTGCAGCCGAACCCGCCTTCCCTCTGACAGCGTTTGCGTTACCGCTCAGAATCGCAGCAGGTTTCGTACTCCGAGCCGCCGAAGGTCAGCGGGCCGATGAACTCGACAAGCATTAGCCAGGCCTGGGAATCTGCTCTTGTCGACGCCTTTTTCAAATTATAATAACACTCGTTGCGCAAAATAAAGCGGCTTGCTAGGATCCAGAACGCCAAGTGGCATTTCCTAGGAGGAAGCTCTCATGCAAGACTCTGTGCGCAAGGCGTTCCTGGAAGACGGGGCCGTCCTGATCAAAGGTTTTCTGAACGAAGAACAGTTGGCCCAGTGCCGGGCCGCCTACGACTGGGCTGTCGAGAATCACGGCCCGCATGCTTTCAGGATGTTCGACGGGACCGAGCAGCAATCGCATGTCGACAATGCCAACCCCAAGGCCAAGGCCCGGCTCGAGGAACTGGTCGCTTCCCTGCCCTTCGGCAAGCTGTTTGCGCAGCTCTGGGGCTCTGAACATGTCTGGTATTTCGCCGAGGAAGTGTTTCTCAAGGCGGGCGGCCGCGGCTCCCGTACGCTCTGGCACCAGGACACGTCCTATCTGCCTTGGGCTGGCCTGCATTGGGGCAATGCCTGGATCAGCTTCGAGTCGGTGCCCAAGCGCAATGCCCTGGAGATCGTTCGCGGCTCGCACAAAGGGCCACGTTACGACGGCACCACCTTCCTCGATCCGAACGACCCGACCCAGCCCCTGCATGGCGGCAACGCACTGCCTCGGCTTCCCGATGTCGAGGCCCAGCGCAAGCAGGATCCCGATGCTTACGAAATCCTCTCCTGGGCGACCGAGCCTGGAGACATAGTCGTGCTCCATCCCGGCGCGCTGCACGGTGGCGCTCCGGTCGATGAGACCTTCCCGGATCGTCACACCTTTGTCTTCCGCTTCTTCGGCGACGACGCAACCTTCCGCCCGCTGCCGGAACACAGCGCAGCCGGTTATCCGCAGCAAGGCGTGCTCTTCACCCAGGAACTGGCAGACCTGAAGGCTGGGGATTCCTTTCGCCACACCACGTTCCGGCAAATCGCCTAAGCCTAATAAGGAGATCGTCCATGATCACCCAAGACTTGCGTCGACAGTCCATCAACCCTGGCCATACCCAGGCCATTTACGACAACTTTCACTTCTCCCAGGCGACCCGCGTGGGGAACATGATCTGGGTGTCCGGCCAGGTTGGCGTCGACGCAACCATGACTCCGGCCGAAGGCATCGAGGCACAAACGCACCTGGCGTTCCAGGCCTTGAGCGGCATTCTCGAGGAAGCGGGTGCAAGCCTGGCCGACGTGGTCGAGCTGATGACCTTCCATATCGATCTGCAGGGCGAGATCCATACGTTCGGACAGATCAAGGACAAGTATTTCCCCGATCGTTACCCATCCTGGAGCGCGGTTGGCGTCACGCAACTGGCCCTTCCCGCATTGCGCGTGGAAATACGCGCGGTGGCGGTCATCGGCTGCGGGCAGGATTGATCCGAGGGCGTCGATGCCTCAAGAGACCAAGGGGCGGCGAAGTATCTTCGCGCCCTTTCGAGTTCACCGATATCACCCCGACGATCTTCCGCGCGGATGACGAATAGTCGTCGGACTCCAGCCCTGGCCGCTGCGCTGCTTTCCCGTGTGCTTTCTGCGAGCAAATTCCCTATGCTGCTCCACAGCCAGAAGGCACCATTTTCAAACCGATGGTGCTCCAGATAATCGAGCCAGCGAAGTTACCCATTTCCCATGCATGATTCTCACCTCTCCCCACCCAAGCCTGCCGTACGGCGCGGGCGCCCTGTTGGCAACCGCGACGAGAAAAGAACCGAGTTGCTCACAGCGGCGATCGCCGTGATCGCCCAGGAAGGCTACGCCGGCGCTTCGATGCGCAAAGTGGCGCAGCACGCCGGATGCACCACGGGTGCGGTGACCTACTACTTCGCCAACAAGGAAGAGATGGTCACGGCTGTCGCCCAGAGCTTGTTCGACCAGATCGACACCTTGCTGGAAGGCAGCCAGGAACAGGTCGACATCAAGTCGCTCATCGAACAATGGCTGAACTGGATGCGCCTCGATGAACCAAATGGCTGGCTCGCCTGGTTCCAATTGCTGGCCCATGCCAGGCACGAACAAGCGTTCGCGAGCATCATCAAGCAACGCTACGCACTGTTTCGCCAGGTACTCACGTCGATGCTGGAGAAGGGACAGAAACAAGGCAAGATCCGCAGCGACATCGAAGCGGATCTGCTCGCCGATCAGATCAGCGCCATGAGCGACGGCTGGATGATGATGTTGCCGATCGAGCCCGAAAGGTTCACCCCCGCCAGAAGCCAGGCCCTGCTCGATGCGGTCATCACCCTGATCTCACCGGCGGTGCCATCGAACGGCAAGAACGCCCGGAAGCAATGAGGCCGTAACCTTGCCGGAATCGCTCACGGAGCTTCCTCAGAACCAGCACAAGGCCGGCACGCTTCCGGCCTTGTGCAGGCTTTGCGCCTCGAAATAGCGCTGCCATCCAGGTCGTTGCGGCCCCTCCTCCCCCCTTGCTCCATCACGCCTACTCAGTCAAGGCTTCAATAGCTCGACGCCCCTTGCCCTGTCCCTGATTCGCGGCGATTTTCCCCTTTGTCCGGATCAGATTATGCGCTATTTTGCATAACACCTGTTTTTAATAATAAAACTCAGATCTGGCAGGGACAAACATGCATTCGACCGACAATGAATCACCCCTTCAATCACCGCAGCGGCGCTTGCTGCTGCAAGCGCTTGGCAGCGCGGCAGTGGTTGGAGGCCTTGCGCTGAGCACGCGTGCCGCGGCGCAGGCGCTACAAGACAATCGCGACGGCATAGTGGACGTAGCGATCATCGGTGGCGGCCTGGCGGGCCTGACTTCGGCACGGGACCTGCTCAGCGCCGGCTGCGAGTCTTTCGCCGTGCTTGAGGCCCGCGATCGCGTCGGCGGACGTACCTACAACCATGACCTCGGCCATGGCGTGGTCTCTGAAGCGGGCGGCCAGTGGATCGGGCCAGGACAAACAGCCATCGCCGACCTGGCACGCCAGCTTGAGGTCGGCACCTTCCCCACCTATTACCAAGGCAAAACCGTCTATCTGCTGGATGACACCAAGGTGGAAGAGGACGTGACCGACGGCCCGAACTCCAACACCGAGCTGGTCGGCAAGCTAAACGAGCTGGCCAGGGGCGTCCCCAGCAAAGCACCCTGGAAGGCAGCGGATGCCGCCGCCCTCGACAAGCTTTCGGTTGGCGAGTGGCTGGTCAGGCAAGGCATCAGCAACCAGGACCAGATCGGATTCAACATGTCCGTGAGCCTGACCTTCGGCACCACTCCAGCCGGTATGGGACTGTTGCACTACCTGTCGATGATCAACTCTTCCGATTGCAGCCTGGAGAAACTCGAGGGGATAAAGGGCGGCGCCCAGGAGACACGTTTTGTTGGCGGCTCCCAGGTACTCAGCCTCAAGATGGCGCAAGCCCTGGGGGACAAACTCAAGCTGTCTTGCCCGGTGCGCAAGATCGTCGGTTGGGACCGCGACGTCGTCGAACTGCATACGGACCGCGGCATCATCCGCGCCCGGCAGGTCATTGCGGCAGTCAACCCGGCCCTGTGCAACCAGATCACCTTCGACCCGCCCCTCCCCACCGGGCGTGCACAGCTGCAGCGACTCTGGCCGGCCCACGCGCCCATGCGCAAGACCGTGCATGTCTATGAACGCCCCTTCTGGAGAGACAAGGGCCTGAACGGCCAGATCATCCAGGTCGAAGGGCCGCTGATCCTGGCCTATGACAATTCGCCTCCGGATGGCAGCCTCGGGGTCCTCAGCGGTTTCGTCAGGACCGGGCAACTGCCCAATGATCCGCAAGCCGCGCAGAGCACCTTGTCGGCGATCTACGCCCAGGCCCTGGGGGGCGAAGCCTTGCACCCAGTCCAGTTCCACGACCAGGACTGGGGCAAGGTCGACCCCTGGACCCTCACCTGTATCTCGCCAATGCCGCCCGGTTTCTGGACGCAATGGGGCGAGCATCTGAACCCCGCGACCGGTCGCTTGATTTGGTCCGGCACTGAAACCGCGGATCTCTGGGCCGGCTCGATGGACGGCGCGGTCCGTGCCGGCCACCGGGCCGCGCTGGAAGCGCTCCAGGCCCTGGTCCAAGACCGGAGGAGCGCCTGATGAAACGAACAATAGTGATCGGCACGGTGGTGGTGGCCACGGCGCTGGCTGGGGCTGGTGCACTCTACGGCCCGGAGTTGGTGGCCGGCTACCGCTTCATGAATACCCTCGACGAGCATAATGCCAGGTACCTGGCCAACGGCGGCGCCTGGCCGCAGCTTCAGGACACCTGCGCCCTGTGCCATGGCGCGAGGGGTCAGCCGGCAAACACCCGATATGCCTCCCTGGCGGGACAATCCGCAGCCTATATCGAGGCGCAGTTGCAGGCCTTCGCGCAAGGGCGCCGGCACAGTGCGCAAATGAGCCCGCTTGCGGCGAATCTGACGCAAGAGCAGATCAAGTTCCTGGCGGATTATTTCTCCCGGCAGACAGCCGGCCAGACCGAGGCCGCGGCAAGCGACCAGCTCCTCGAGCAACGGGGAAAGGCCAAGGTTGCCACCACTGGCTGCGTGGCCTGTCATGGTGAAAGCCTCTCGGGCGGTCCGTCGGCGCCGCGGATCGCCGGCCAGGGGCAGCTCTACCTGACGGATCAGCTTACCGCCTTCAAACAGGGCCAGCGCAAGGACCCCACCCAGGCCATGAACGCCCTGGCCAGTACGTTGTCGGAGGACGACATCAAGGCAGTGGCCCACTACCTGGGCACCCTGGCACCCGCACCAGGGGCCAAGTAGTCCGCTGTGGGTGAGCGTGGGCAAGGATGCTCACCTCTCCTTGCCTTCCTCCCTGCCTTCCCTCCTCGACTTCCGCCCTGCCCTGACGTTCCTGCGGGCACAAAACATCATGGATATCCGCGCCCCACGTTGCCCCGAGCTCAGGCTCAGGTGGCTGCATGCGGACAGACGCGACCAGCTTCACATCCAACATGCTCGCGCCCCACGTGCCGCGGTGGGTCTGTCACACCGCGGCACGTGGGGCGCCAGCAGGCCCGTTCTTGAAAAAACGACCCGTCAGCGTGGCTGCAGAAGCGGCATCGATTCCTTGGTGCGCTCCAGGGCGCTATAGGCGTAGTACATCAGGACCAACAGGCAGGCCCAGCTAAGCAGCGCCAGCACATAGAAGTTGAGCAGCACGTTGGTCTCGTCCCCCGGGATCTTGTAGAAATCGTAGATGCAGGCAATCGTCTGCGCCGCCAGCATGCCGAGGAACAGGCCCAGCGCCAGGATGTGTTCCCCGGCACTCAGCAGACGCAGGACCAGGTAAACGAGATAGAGGGAGAAGGCAGTCCACATGACGACGTAGAAGTACGCCAGCAACCCGCCCAGGGCATGGGCAGAGAGGACAAGAGCAAGGGTGACCAGCATACCGCCCGCGAACAGCATGACATCCTTGAAGACCGACGGTTTGTAATCATGGGTGACCGCCATGAAGCCAATGATGGTGATGACTGGAATTCCGACGCCCCTGGAAAACGCATCGCAGAAATACGAAAACAAATAAGCCGTTTCCGATCCCAATGAGAAGTACAGCAAAGCATTGGTCGCCGAGAACGCAACGACCAGCCATTCCAGGCCAAGCAGATAGTTACGCTTGCGCAGGAGCTTGAGCCCATAAACCAGTCCCGCCGAAACCAATATGAAACAAGCGGCGCATATAACAATATTCCTGAGTTCCATGACACATACTCTCAATGTTTTTATTGATGTTCGATTCGTTGTCTTATTGCGCAGGCAAACTTGTGAGATAGCTGGCAATAGCCTTGCGCTCGTCTGCTGACAAGGTCGAGGCAATGGCCCCCATTGCCCCGGTCAGGTCCTTTCGCCGGCCGTCGGCGAAGGCATCGAGCTGCACCCGGAGGTAGTCGAACCCTTGCCCGGCAAGACGCGGGAACTGTTCGCGGCCCATCAGGCGCTCGCCATGGCAGGCCACGCAGCCGCCTGTGGCGACCAGTTTCTGCCCCTTGTCCCGCAGGCCTGGCTCGGGCTGAAAGGACGAGTCGCGGCTCAAAGGCTGTTTGGCGTAGTAGTTGGCCAGTCGGTCGATCTCCTCCCGGCTCAGGGTCATCGCCAGCGGCGCCATGTTCGGGTTGATCCGCTGCCCGCTGGCGAAGTTGTGCAACTGCGCCGCCAGGTACGGGGCCGGCTGCCCCGCGAGGCTGGGGTAGCGCTGATGTTGCGAGCTGCCTTTGGTTCCATGGCAACCGGTACAGACGTCGGTCAGTTGCGGCCATGGGCCTCCGTCGGCCTCGTAGGTCTCGGTCGAGGCGCTGATGTAGTTCTGCAAACGATAGAGGTCGAGCAAATCCCGGCCATACAGGCCCAGCAAGACGGCAACGACGGCGACAACCCCCAGCACAATCTTTCTTTTCATCTTCGCCTCCTACGCCCGACGCAGGGCATTGAGCACCTGCAAGGCACTCTGATGGCCTGAGCGCACGGCCCCGTCCATGTAGCCCGCCCAGATATCGGCGGTCTCCGTACCCGACCAGAAGAGATTGCCGCAGGGAGGACGCAGGGCCTCGCCATGGGTACTCCAGAAACCAGGCGGAATGGGGGAAACGCAGGTGAGGGTCCAGGGGTCGGCCTGACCCCAGTCATGCTCGCGATACGACACCGGCTTCAACGCCTCGTCGCCCAGTGCTCTGGCGTAAATCTGGGCCAGCACGCGCTGTGCTTCCTTCAGGTCGGAGGACACCATGGCGTTGGTGACAAAGGCATTGATCACGCCGATTTCGCCCCCCGGCGGGGAATTATCGTAGGCCCAGATGACGGGGCCGCCCGCCTGTATGACATGTCCGTTCAAGCCTTTTTCCCGCCAGAATGGACGGGAATAGACCATGGACGTCTTGCGCGCCGGGGAGTGGGCGGGCCAGGCGCGTTGCAGCGCCGCGCGCCCTTCGGGCAGCGGCGGATCGAACCGCAGCTGATGGCACAATGCGGGGTGGATGGCCATGATCACCCGGCGAGCACGGATCTCCCCCTGGTCCGTTTGCAACCGGACGACTTCGCGGTCCCAGTCGCAAACCTGCCGGACCGGGCACGACAAGCGCAGCCGGTCACCCAGTTGCTGCGCCATCTTGATGCAGAGAATCTGCGAACCACCGACAAACCGGGTGCCCTGGGCGCTGTCCTTGATCGAGTCGAGCTGCATGTACTCACAGTTGGCCGAGTTGATCATCGACAGGAAATGCAGGAACCCCATCTTCGCTGGCGCCACGCCGCAAGTCAGGAGGAAGCTGGCATTCCACCCCGCCCGGTCCTCGGGCTTGATGGCCTGCCTGGACAGCCAATCGCCTGCAGAAAGCTTGTCCAGCTCGGCCACCTTCGAAGACTTCCAGGGCGCGCCGCAAGGCACGTCGCGTGACAGTTCGCTGAGCTTCGCAGCGAGCGTCTCATCGGTGCCGAAGGTACCTTTCAGGTCGATCTCGACCCGCCCGTCGCCGCCAAGAATGACCGTGCTGCCCTCGTAATAGGTGGGGAAGGTACCCACCTCCAGTTCGCGGGCAAGGTCCGCCACGGCGGTCTGTCCAGGCCCGATCCACTGGCCGCCGGCTTCGGACACATAACCCGAGCCCAGGTCGTGATTGAGGGTTCGGCCCCCTACCCGATCCCTGGCCTCGAGGACCGCGAATGAGCGGCAACCTGCCTGTTGCAGGTCGCGGGCGGCGGTCAGGCCGGCCAGCCCGGCGCCGATGATGACGACGTCCAGAACATCTCCCCTGTCAGTGGCGGAGTCTGTTTTTCCTGGCCCTTCAGCGGCATTTGCCAGCCCCGCTTTCAGGCCGAGGCTTCCTACCGCTGCCGAGGCGCCGACAAACTTGAGCAGTTGCCTTCGTCTTAAATCGAGCGGAGTGTCAGGGGTGGGCTTCTTGTTCATCCAGGGTGCCTCACGTATTTTTTATTAAAGTGATCACTCTTTGATGAGTGTCATTTCGGCAATAGAAGAGTGACAGTGGCGTTGTACCCGACAGCAACTTTCAGTTCGCCAGAACACAACAGGCGAAGTCATCAAGTTAAAAACCAGGGTGCGCAGCCAAGTGCATCAAGTAGTTGTTATATGTCCAGCCATCTGTCGAATCTTGAACATCGACAAGTCTGTTAGTTACTGATTGGAAACACGGCGTGCTTTGCGATTGACGTGCTCGTCCATCCTTTGCACCAGGCCCAGAGCCAGGTTGATGGCGCACCACTGCAACGGCTCGGGCAGCGTCGAGGGGGTCTTGTGGCGCAGGGCCGCGAGCAACGGATGCTCGATGCCGCCAATTCGCTCGGCCAGCAGGTGGCCCATGAGTGATTGGGTGGCGACGCCATGCCCGGAGCACCCGGCGGTGTAGAGAATATTGCCCTGTTCTCCCGTTTCACCGACTACCGGCAGTGCGTCGTAGGCAAGGCTGATGTAGCCACTCCAGCATGACTGGATACCCAGGCCGCGCAAGGTTGGGAAGCGGTCTTCGAGTGCTGTTGCCAGTGCGTGATAAGCAACACTGTCCGGCACATTCGGTGTCTGGGATCCATACACATAGCTGAGTCGCTTGGTCGTGACAACCAGCGTATTGCGAGCGGTCAGACGATGACTTTCCATGGTCCAGTGAGGCGTCACCAGACCTTCGCGGCCTGGCCAGCCCAACGAGGCCAGCTGCGTGGGAGACAGCGGCTGGGTCTCGATCGCCGATACCCGCAACGGCACCACCTTGTCACGCAGCAGGCCAAGCTGCGGTGTATAGGCATTGGTGGCGAGCACCAGATACGGGGCGCTGGCACTGCCCCGCGCGGTGTTGCACTGGATGATCGGGCCTTCGCTGTAGGACAGCAGCTCAGTGTTCTCATAAATCTTCACACCGGCCTGAAGCGCCTCGCGACGCAGTCCCATCACGTACTTGCCGGGATCCAGCGTACCGCCGTGTCGCTGCAGGCAGCCGAAGAGAAACGCCGGGGGTATGCCACGAGCGCGCATCTCGGCCTGGTCGAGGAAGCACGCGGACGAGCCCAGCTCGAGACCGATCTGCATGCTCTCGCGCAACTTCTTTTCCTGTGAGGGATGAACCGCCGCCCGAATGATCCCGGAGGCGTTGTAGTCGCAGTCGATACCGAGTTCGCGCAGCCTTCTTTCCACGTAGGCAACGCCCTCGTCATAGAAGGCGACGACTTTCTTCGCCTTCTCATGACCTACGCGCTTGAGGAACATCTCGAACTCGATCCCCAGGCTACCGGCGAGATAACCCGCATTACGGCCACTGGCGCCAAAACCGGCGCACTCTCGCTCGAGAACGATCACCCTGGCGCCAAGGGCGGTAAGCTCCAGCGCGGTGGACAGGCCGGCGAAGCCGGCGCCGACCACGATGACGTCGGCGCTGACATTACCCTCCAGTTCCGGTTGCAGATCGTCCGGTCGCTCCATCCACCCGCCGAGACTGCGAAACTGCCCCGGGCCAGAGGTGGCCTTGATTTCATCGCCCCGACGGGTCGTGGACATGGACTGTTCTCCTATCGACTCAAGATGTGAATGGCGACGGCAGCTTCTTCGACCCCCAGAAGCCCGCCACCGTTTTCCTGGATTGCATGACGCGCGCCCTCGACCTGACGCGCACCCGCCTCGCCCCGCAACTGGGTAGTCAGCTCATACAACTGGCCGATGCCCGTGGCGCCCAGTGGGTGGCCCTTGGATTCCAGCCCGCCAGAGGGATTGATCGGGATCCGCCCACCTACGGTGAAATCGCCGCGCTCGGCGCACACACCACCCTGCCCCAGGGGCGCCAGTCCAAGGTTTTCCGACTGGATGATCTCGCCCATCGCCGAGGCGTCATGCACCTCGGCCACGTGCATGTCCTGCGGCCCCAGGCCGGCGATCTCATAAGCCTGGCGGGCGGCAAGGAGGCTGACATGCTTCTCCGGTTCGCTCAGGTCTCGCAGGGTGAAGCTGCGGATCACGCTGGCGGTGATCCGCACGCAGCGCTTGGGATCGGCACCGATGCGCTTGAGGCCCGCCTCCGTGCAGAGGATGGCGGCGGCCGCGCCGTCGGACAGCGGCGCGCACATCGGCAAGGTGATCGGATACGTGATGGGCGGCGCGGCCAGCACCTCCTCGATGCTGAAGGTCTTGCGGAACTGGGAATAAGGGTTGTGTACCGAATGCTGGTGGTTCTTGGCGCACACCGCTGCGATCTGCCGCTGAGTGGTGCCGTAAGTCTTCATGTGCCAACGGCACATGGCCGCATAGATGGCCATGAACTTGCTGTATGGACGATCGGATTCCGACCCTGCCGGGGGCACGATGCCCTCTCCCATTTTCACCAGGATCTCGTAGTTCTCCTTGGCGGTGGAAACGTCCCAGCCCGTCTCGAACAGTGACAGGGCCTTGAGCTTGTCCGGTACGTTCATCTTTTCGACGCCCAGCGCCAGCGCCACATCGGTGGCGCCGGCGCGCAGGCTCTGCACCGCCAGGTGCACCGCGGTACTGCCGGAAGCGCAGGCGTTCTCGACGTTATAGACCGGCACCCCTTCGATGCCGATCTTGCTGCATACCACCTGCCCCGGGATGGAAAACTGGCCTTGCAACGGGCCGTTGGTGATGCCGGCGTAGAAAACGGCGCCGATGTCCGAGCGCTGTGCGTTGGCATCCGCCAGCGCGCCCTGCAGAGCTTCCAGGGCCAGGTTCTGCAGGCTGCGTTCCGGATGCCGCCCGAACTGGGTCATAGCGATACCGGCAATGTAAATGGGTTCCATCAGATAACTCCTCGACTTCAGATCTGACGATCGACGCTTTGCCAGTAACGGGTACGCAGATCCTTCTTCAATACCTTGCCGACCGGACTCCGTGGCAGCGCATCGATGAAATCCACGCTCTTGGGAGCCTTGACCGAACCGAGCCTGGCCTTGCACAGGCTGATCAGTTCTTCGGCGCTGACGCTTTGGCCTGAACTCAACTCGACCACCGCCTTGACGCTCTCGCCCCAGGTTTCGTCCGGCACGCCGATCACCGCGCAGTCCTGCACCGCCGGGTGGCCCCAGAGCACCTGCTCGACCTCACTCGGATAGACGTTGAAACCACCCGAGATGATCATGTCCTTCTTGCGATCGGTGATGTGCAGGTAGCCATTGGCGTCGAGGTGGCCGATATCGCCGGTGTGCAGCCAGCCATCGATGATGGTTTCGGCGGTCTTTTCCGGGGCCTTGTAGTACCCCTTCATCACCAGGTCGCCGCGCACGCAGATCTCGCCGGTTTCGCCCTGGGCCAGGATCTTGCCCGCGTCGTCGATGATCTCGACCCGGATCAGCGGATTGGGACGCCCCACCGAAGAAAGCCGCTCGTCCGACGCCAACTGGCCGCCATGCAGGTGCTCGCTCGGCGGCAGGTTGGAAATCGACGCCGGCGCTTCAGTCTGGCCGTAGCCACCCGCCATCACCGGACCGAAGGTCTCGATCGCTTGCTTGAGCTTCTCCACCGACATCGGCGCCGCGCCGTAGAGGAAGTATTTCAGCGAGCTGAAATCGACCTTCTGCGCCAGATCGGGCACATCCAGCAGGCGATAGATGACCGTGGGCGGCAGGAAGGTCTCGGTGACCTTGTACTTGGGAATCATCGCCAGCATCAGCGCCGGGTCCGGCTTGGTGATCACCACCACGGTGCCGCCCCGCGCGGAACACGGCAGAGACAGCGTGCCGGCGGTATGGGTCATCGGCGCCGCCGCCAGGTTGATGGGACGATGCTCGTCTTCATAAGGGAAGTTGATCATGAAGTGGGCACAGAACGTCTGCACGCTCCGATGGGTGTTCATCACCCCCTTCGGCATCCCCGTGGTTCCCCCCGTGGGCGAGATCGCCACCACGTCGTCCATCTCATAGTCGACCTGGGGCACGCTGCTCGCCTGGGCATCGCTCCAGGCCGAAAGAGAAGTCGCGCCGGGCAGGTCGCCGTCGAGGCAGATCCACAACCTGATCTTCGGCAGGCTCGCGCGCAGCGAGTCGATGACCGCGGCAAACTCTTTCTGGAAGAACAACACCTCACAGTCGAACGCATCGAGCACGTAGCGATTCTCTTCGGCGCTGTTGCGCGCGCCGACGGGAATCCAGCACAGGTTGGCGCGCCAGAGTCCCAGCGTGCAGGTCCAGCCCACCACATCGTTGGTTGACCAGATCGCCCCCTTGGTGCCCTTGGGCAAACCCTCGGCCAACAGGGCGTTGGCGATACGGCATGACCGATCGCGGACTTCGGTGAACGTGAACACACGATCGTCCTGGATATAAGCCGCGCCCTGCGGATTGATCCGCCAGCCACGGTCGAAGAAATCAATAATCGCCATGTCTGTCACTTCAGAGTTGGGTGATGGTTGCGCGGGCCAGGCCACGCTGCTCGAGGAAACCCAGCAGGTAGCGATGGCCGAAAGCCTTCGAGGCCGAGGCAAAACCAACCTTGGCGGTGTCGTTGTCCAGCAGCTTGGTCACTGCCGCGGCATGCAGGGCGCCGGTGGCGATGTAGGGGGTGATGCCGTGCACGGTGGCACGCACCGCCGTCAACTGACCGCGGCCGATGGCGAAGTCCACGGTGCGCTGCAAGGTGCCGCGTTCACGAGGGGGCATGCTCGGCGTTGTCGAACTCACCAGGCTCTGGATGACGGCGTCCTGTTGTTCCTTGGGCAAGTGTTTGTATTCGGCATCCCACTTCTCGTTCAGTCCATGGACTACTTTCATCACCGGGTTGTCGTAGAAACCGACACAGGACATGCAGCTGCGAACGCGTGCGTCGCGCTCGAAGTACACGGGCAGCGAAGTGCCGCCCCAGGGCAGGCAGAACACCGACTCCATGAGGTCGGGCGAAACGACATTGAAGCTGGCATTGGGGGCGTACATGACCAGCTCTTTCTCCCACAGGTAAAAGGAGTCATGGCGGCAGCCCTCGAAAATCGTGGCGGTCGATCCCACGGTGACACCGGCGCCACGGCCACGAGGCCCGCGGGTCAGGGTCGCGGTTTCCAGGGAGTCGACCCCCGGGGTTTCCAGCGCCAGTTCGGCGGCAATTTCAGCGAAGGTGTACATGTAGGCAAGAGAGGGAGAAAGCAGCAGCCCGGCCTGACGGAATTTTTCGCCAAACTGATCGCGCAGGGCAAGGATATGCTGCTGCTCGCCGGCGGGATCCAGGTAGTGGCAGCCGGCATTCAACGCCGCCTCGACGGCCGTCAACCCGAAATTGACGAATGGGCCGACCGTGTTGCAGACCACGCGCGCGCCCTTGAACACGGCGCTCAGAGCCTGGACTTCGTGCGGGCACTCGAGGATTTCGTAAGTGGCCGACTCCAGTCCGACTACACGTTGCGCCATCATTTCCTGGGCACGGCTGGCGTTACGTGCGACCGCGGTAAACGGAATGTTCTGGTCGATCAACCAGTCCATCATCAACATGCCGGTGTAACCACTGGCGCCATAGACAACGACAGGATATTTAGCCATTGGAGTGTTCCTCATTGTTGTTATTGGATGAGTGTTGCCGGGTGATCCTTCAGGATCAGTTGTTCGCCCAGCCTTCGGCGTAGAGCTGCTGGGCCAGCAGCCCCAGGCGCATGGTCAGGACACGGTTCTCGCCGTCCTCGATCAGCGCGGACTGTGTGTCGCGCAACAATTTCTCGATCGGGTATTCCCGGGTGGTGCCGTTACCGCCGAACAGGCGGAAGGTTTCCTCGACCACGGCCATCGCTTCTTCGGTCACCGTGACTTTGGCGGAGGCAGTGGCGTAAGGATGGGTCTGCGGTGACAGGCGCGCGAAGCTCAGCGAACGCCGGGCGACTGCGCGGGCGATTTCGACCCTGCGCAGCATTTCGCCGAGGCGCAGGCGGGTCATCTGGTGGTCGATCAACATCCGCCCGCCCTGCCGGCGCTCGTGGCAGTACTGCAGCGCATATTCGAAGGCCGCCCGGGCGACGCCGGTGAACACCTGGCTCATGTGCGTACCGGCATAGGACCAGGAGGAGCTGACGGCACCGTAATAAGCATCGCGCTCGGCGATGGCATAGCGCCGGGGCACCCGTACGCTGTCGAAATAGATCTCGCCCTGGGGCAGAGAGCGCTGACCGATCTTGTCCAGCGGCTTCCCCTTGGACACGCCTTTGAGATCCAGCGGGATGATGACGGCAATGCCATGGGGCAAGCCGTCACGGTCGTAGAAACCATCCCCGTAATCGGCGCACATCAAGCCGAAAGCCACCTGCGCCACCGCACCGTTGGAGACCCAGGCCGAACTCTGGCCGTTGATGATGATCTCGTCGCCGACCACCTTGGCGGTGAGGTTGCCGATGTTGGCCTGCTGCCCCGCGGGCCAGTCGCGCGCTATATCGAAGAGTTGGTTGTCACTGCCGCGATCGGGCTGGGTGGCCATCCAGCAGCCGATCCGCCCCTGGCAAAGCTCTATCAGTTCGGTATTACCGGCGGCGAGGGCCATCTGCAGCGGAAAGCCGGCGCAGCCGAGAGAAACCGCCAGGCCGGCATCGCCCCAGCCGAGTTCTTCGCCGATCAGCGACTCGATCCGCACCGCCATCTCCGGCGGCAGCTCCGCCAGCAATGCCGGGTCGAGCCCCAGCTTGGCGAACTCGCCGAACAACGAATAGTAAGGCGAGCCTGGGGCGACGACTTCCTCGGAACTCATGCGATCGAGCTCGCGACCCAGCGGCCGCAAGACGTCCTTGGCAAAACGATGCACGGAAGCCTGGATCGCAGCTTCTTCCTCGCTCAGCGGGGTTTCGAAACCGGACAGCCCGGCAGCGGGCAAGGTCAGGGTGGGCTTGAGCGAGATCATCAGAGCACCTCCAGCGAGAACGTGTTGCGAGCCGCCGCGCGACGCGCGCCGGGACGATTGAAGCCGAGCGATCCGCCGGGGAGTGCTCCCGAGCGCGATCCAGTGATGCGAGCTTTCATGTGCAACCTCCTGCGTCTTGTTATTTGAGATCGACTCTAACAAGGTGATTTATTTAACGCAACATGTGTTACGTGAATTAATCGCGGGTGCATTTACGGGCAATCTACAAGCGCGAAATGCCCGCGAAATCAGACCGGAAAAAGAGCCTGGGCCCTCGTCGACACAGGCAGAAAAGCCCTACCTGGCAAGGTTTAAAAAGAAGGGGACACGCCTGCAGTGGAGTACTGCACGGGCCCCTTGAAGGATGAAGATCAGGACCTGGCTCGACGCCTGAAGCGCCGCGCCGGTCCACCTGGAACAGGTACCGCGGAGTCACTCACTCGGGTGTATCGCCCTCTCCTCCTGGCCTTGCATGGACACCACCCCCCGTCGCGAAAACAGGATGGGCGAGCCGTTGCCGTTCAACAGCGCAGCCGTCAGCGAAACACCCTCGGCACTCTGCTGTTCCTGGAAGTTCAGCCCGCCGTCGCTGCTGCTCACCATCAGCCCATCAAGGCCGACCACGACGACCTGCTGCCCCGCTACCGCGATGCCGGTTATCGAGCTCTTGCTCTTCAGGGGCACGCGCTTCCAGTTCAGTCCGTCCGCGGAGCCCTGCAGCAGCGTACCCCGCTGGCCGCCGACCAGCAGCGACCCATCGGCCAGCACCGCTCCCGTCCAGAGGGTGCCGGCATAACCGCTATCCAGGTAACGCCAGTGCTTGCCCTGGTCATCGGAGCGCAGCACCTGGCCGCGCTCGGCGGTGGCGTACAGGCGCCCCAGTGGCCGACCGCCCATCCCTGCCTGGCATCGACGAACGAGACACCGGTCAGGGGCGTGGACAGCGGCACGGCCGCCGCCTGATGAAAGCTGTGGCCCTTGTCGTCGGACAGCAACACCGTGCCATGGTCGCCAACGGCGACCAGGCGTTCCTGGGCCCAGCTGGCACCCAGCATGGTGGCCGCCGTGGCGTTGGCTGTCCGGGTCGCCGGCTCTGGCTGTACCGGTGCGGCTTGCACTGTGGCCAGCGGTAGCGCGCTGGCGAACAGGGTCGCCATGAGGCAAATCAGGTTTCGCATAGTGCTCTCCTCAGTGCGCCAGGGCGCCGATCATGCGCACGGGGCGCCGGCGCGGAAATACCCGCTCGAGCCAGACGGCGAACGCTGGCAGCACGGTCATGGCCATGACCATGTTGACCAGGAACATGAAGGCCAGCAGCTTGCCCATGTCGGCCTGGAACTTGAGGTCGGAAAACGCCCAGGTCGCCACCCCCACTGCCAGGGTGATCGCAGTGAAGATGGTCGCCACCCCGACCTCCAGCAACGCATGCTCGACCGCCTTGGTGATCGGCTGGCCGAGGGCCTGGTGCAGTTGCAGGCGGTTGTAGATGTAGAAGGCGTAATCCACGCCGATGCCGACGGCCAATACCATCACCGGCAAGGTCGCGATGGTCAGGCCGATCTGCAGCTCCTTCATGAACCAGTAGCCGATGAAGGTGCCCAGGGTCAGGGGCAGGCAGCACACCAGGACCGCGCGCCAGTCGCGGTAGACGACAAACACCAGCAGAGCGATGGCGCCATAGACGTACAGCATCATCGGCAGCTCGCTGTGCTCCACTTCCTCGTTGATCGCGGCAATCACCCCGGCGTTGCCGGACGCCAGGCGCACGCTCACGCCGGGCTGCTTGAACTCGGCACGGAATGCTTTGGCGGCGGCGATCACCCGGTGGATGGTCGTGGCCTTGTGGTCCGCCAGGAACAGGTGCACGGCGGTCATGCTGCAATCGGGGCGCATCATCCCGGGGACACGGGCCACCTCGGCCGCCATCGATGAGTAGTTCGCCGGGTCGATGGGCACCGCGTTCATTTTCGGATTGCCCTCGTTATAGCCCTCGTTGAACTGGCGCATGCTGTTGGAGAACGAGGTCACTGACAGCACCCCGGGCACGCCCTGCATGGCCCAGACAAAACGATCCTGATATTGGCCCAGGGCAACGTCTTCGCAGGCGTCCGCCGGACTTGCGCCGGACGTGTCGGGAACGACCTCGAAGACCACGCTGAGCCAGTCCAGGCCGATGTCGTAATTGCTGGCGATAGCCACCGCATCGCGGTTGAAGCGGGCTTCCTCGCGTAACTCCGGGGCCCCGGCCTGCAGGGAGCCGACGACCCGGTCATGGCTCTGCCAGGCTGCCGTGAGAAAGATCAGCAAGGCCATGCCCAACACCCAGCGCACGTTGTGCCATTCGGACAGTCGGGCAAAGCCTCGCAACCAGCGGGCCCGGCGCTGGCGGGAAAGCTCCTCGGCGGCGGCATAACCGCCGTCGACCCGCAACATCGAGGCCACCACTGGCAGCATCACCAGGTTGGTGATGATCTTGTAGGCCACCCCAAGCGACGCAGTGATCGCCAGCTCGCGGACCATCGGGATCGGGATGAGCAGCAGGGTCACGAAGGACACGAATGCCGTCACCAGGGCCAGCGTGCCAGGGATCAGCAAACCGCGGAAGCTGGCACGCGCCGCGCTCTCAATGGACTTGCCGCAGGCGATTTCGCGGACGATGAAGTTGATCTGCTGCACGCCATGGGACACGCCGATGGCGAATACCAGGAACGGCACCAGCACCGCCAGCGGGTCAAGACCGTAACCGAGCAGGCGCAGGCTGCCGAATTGCCAGACCAGCGACACCAGCGAACAGCCCAGGGCCAACAGGGTGAAACGCAGCGAGTGGCAGTACCAGTAGACCGCGAGTGCCGTCAGCAGCAGGGCCAGCAGACAGAACTCCAGTACCGCCGAAGCCCCGTCGGCGATATCGCCGATTTGCTTGGCGAAACCGATGATCTGGATGTCGAAGTTGCCGTCCTCGAATTTCTCACGGATCTGCTGCTCCAGCACCCGGTTGTAGGCCACATAGTCCAGGCGCTCGCCGTTGGCATCGAACTCATTGAGATCGACGGTGATCATCGCGCTGCTCTGGTCACGGGCGACCAGGGTACCGATGAAGCCGCCCTGGGCCGCTGAGTCGGCGATCATCGCAATGCTCGCCTCATCGAGGTTTTCCGGGGTTACCGTGCCTGGCACCAGCGGATCGGCACGGAAACCTTCCTCGGTGATCTCGTTGACGAAGGCATTGGGTGTCCACAACGAACGCACGCTGCTGCGCGAGACATTGGGCAGGAAGATCAGCGCCTGGGTGACGTCGTACAGGCGCTTGAGTCCCTCCTTGCTCCAGATCGTGCCCTGGCGTGCCTTGACCACCACCGTCAGGCGATTGGCCCCCAGCAGGTCGTTGCGATAGGCCTCGAAGGTCTCGATGTATTCGTGACCGATCGGCAGCTGCTTCTCGAAGCCGGCCTCCATGCGCAACTGCACGGCGAACCAGGCCATGGCCAGGGTGAAGACACCCAGGCTCACCAGCGTCAGCAGCCGATGGGTAAACAACCACTGTTCGATGCGTGGCAGCACGCCACGCACCTTTTTCTCCGACATCTTTACGGAATTGTTCACTGCACGCCTCACAGAGTTCGGGAAACCACAAGACCGACGTAGTCACGGTCACGCAACAGTTGGTCGTAGGGAGTCTTGCCCCCCGAGAACTTCGCGTAGTTGAAGGAAACCTGCCAACTCGCCGGGTTGCGCACAAAGTTGAGGTACAGGTTCATGCTGCTGGCATCCTCGGTGAAAGTCGCCGACAGGTTGGGCGTGCGGCCCTTGAGCGACTGCGAATAGAACACCCCCGGCGTGACCTGCCAGCCCGGGATCAGCGTGTTGTCGTAGGTCAGGCTGAAGTCGAGGCTTATCCCCGAAGAGGTCTTGTTGCCCTTGGCCGTCGGCGCCGTGGCCGGATCCAGCTGCCAGGTGTTCAAGCCGGCGGAGATCGGTTCGCCGTTGTAGTTGTCATGCAAGCCCGGGTATTTGACGACGACCAGTTCGGTCAGCAGCGTGCCGGTGCTGGCGCCGCTGAAGTCGAGCAGTCTCGGCGAGTTGGAGGGGGTCAGGCTGTAGATACCGGTCAGGTGCCACTGGAACTTCTTCTCATCCTTCCAGCATTTGCCACCGTTGCTGGTGCAGGCATCGATCACAGGGTTGAGCGGTACCGCATCCTTGGGGCGGTACGACAGCTCGGTGCCCACGGCCCAGTCGCCGATCGGCATGTTGGCGCTGATGCCATAGAGCATGCGGTCTTCCGGGTACTCCCACTTCTGCGCCAGGGCGAAGGTGTCCGGGTCCAGCACCTGCATGGTCAGGGACGGCAGCTTGTCGTGATAACGCATCACATAGAGGCCGAGGTTCAGGTCGCTGTCCTGGGGCTGCCAGCGCAGCGAGATACCCCACTGGCCGCTGTCGCGGGCGTCCTTTTCGTCGTACCCATAAGCCCCCCTGCCCTCGCCCAGCGCATGGGTGGTGGACCAGTAGCTGCCCACTGGCGGCATCTCGCTCTTATTCCAGCCGAACTGCCAGTAAGCCTCGATGTTGACGCCAGCTCCCAGGCCCGAAGCGAGGCTCAGCATCGGCGCTGGCAACAAGGCTTCCTTGAGCTGGGTGCCCGGCCGCGACAGGGCCATGACATCGTAGGAGTTGGTGTTGTTGATGCCGCCGGCGGCAAACAGGCTCTCGCCCCAGTTGATCACCTGGTTGCCGAGCCTGGCCCGGACGTGCTGCTTGCCGACGTCGAAACTCTTGCTCACCCACAGGTCCAGCAGGCGCGCCTTGAACTTGAGATCGTCGCGGGCGCTGCTGGTGAGGCCGTCGCTGCCCACGCTCTCCGGGCTGGTGGCCGACAACGCACCACTGGTGTCGGTCGCGGCGAAGTCACGGATCCAGCTTCCGCGCGCCATGAAGGTGTAGTCCTCGGGAAACTTCAGCAGCAGCTCATGGGTGCCCTTGAGGTAGTTGGTGAACAGGTCGCCCTTGTCGTAGTTCATGTTGCCCTGGTCGCCGATGCCCGCGCTGGGCGACAGGCAGCCGCTGGGCGGATGGTGTCCGCTGGCGCCACTGGTGATCAGGTTGCAGCCTGGGGACTCGGTACGCAGGCCCATGCCCATGGCGATGGTGGAGTCGAACGAGCCCCGGATGTTTTCGGTTTCAAACGTGAACCCCATGGCCAGAGGGGTTGCACACGCAATGACAAGACCTGAGACTTTGGTAATTATTCTTTTCATGTCAGTTCTCGATAGGCCGCGGTTAGCGTTCGCTGGTGGCGCGCAGATTGTCGGAGGTATAGAAGTCACGCTTGAGTCGCGGGTTGCCGGTACTTTCGGTGAGCCAGCGGTGGTCGTTCTTGCCCACGCCTATGGAGGTCATGTCGTACAGGTAGCGACCGTCGACCAGGTTGTATTGCGCCTGAGCTTCCATGTCGCAGGTACCGGTCTCGTAGACAGGAATGGTGTAGCCTTCACGGACTTTCCATATTTGCCCCTGTTTGTCGTAATCGACCGCCATCAGGGCGTTCCAGCTGTCCTCATCGATATAGAACAGGCGCTTCGGTGCCTGGTGGCGCATGCCCGGACGCACGGTGGCCTCGACCACCCAGACGCGATGCAATTCATAGCGACGGGATTCGGGGGCGATGTAATCGCGCTTGGCCACATCCTCGATTTTCGCCAAATTGTCGTAGGGGCCGAAGGCGTTGTAAGGCACCAGCAACTCCTGCTTGCCGACCAGCTTCCAGTCGAAGCGATCCATCGGCCCGAAGAACACGTTCGACTCATCGATGGTGTACTGGTTGTCCAGGCCGATTTGCGGCGCGTCATAGGAATAGGCCGGCATGCGACGCACACGGCGCTGACCGGGGAAGTAATAGAAGGTGCTGGCCTGCTCGCCGGCCTTGGTCGTCACCACGCCGGCCTGCCCGGCAAGGGCGGCGGGATCGTAGTAGGAGAAGTAGGTGGCGACTTCCAGGCGATCGACCGAAGAGAACAACGCGCTGCCCTTTTCTCCCCACGGCGTATACATGAACCAGTCGGTCGAGGTACGCAGCCAGTCCTCACTGCCTTTGCGCGGCGAGATGCCGGAAACGGTCTTGGACATTTCAAAGCCAACGCCGCGGTAACGCATCTTCATGTTCCACATCACCTCGGCGCCGTTGCTCGGGAACGGGAACGGAATGCCGGGTACGTAGGCTTCCTGCAGTGCCAGGCCATCGGCGTCCAGCTTGGCGAAGCCGACATTCTTCTTGGTGTTGTCCGCGACGAAATCCGGTACGCCGCAGCTGCGACGGGTCGGGTACACGTCCATGCGATAACCCAGGATCTTTTTGAACAGCTCCACCTGGCCCGGAGAGAGCTTGCTCGCGTATTTCGCGACATTGCCCGAATCGATGCTGAAGAGTGGCTTGTCGCCCTTGAACTTCCAGTGTTGGCCCCGCGGCTGGCCATGGCTCCAGCCAACCGCCTGCGGGCCCGGTGCCGTCCAGGCCGGAATCACCCCATCGGCGCTGGCCGCGACCTCCCCACCCAAGGGCGTCAGCTTGCTGCCCAGTGACGCCGGATCCTTGTCCGCTGCCTGAGCGCTGCACATGACAGCCGATACGGCCAATGCCAGGATCAATTGCCTGGTTCCACCACCGATGGAAATCCCGGCACCCGGGTACTCAATCACGTCTTTCATTGGAAGATCCTCATGGGCCTCGAGCGGCAGCGTGCGCTCCGGGAAAGCCGCAACACGTTGCCGGGGCTAATCTAGTCAACCGACTTGATCAAATGACCAAGTCCATTGATCAAGAGGCAAACCTGATGCCAAGATTCCATGGCTTTGGATTCCTCTTTTCGTATCAAGTGTTTAAGTTCGGGTAATGGAGACGGCGGACGAAATGCTGTCCTGCCCTGCCACGGTTTGTTTCGTCGGATCGCACCATAATGGGAATTCACGAAACACTTGTTACCTAAATTGGTTCAAACAGGCATACACATCACTGTGATGCTCCGCAGGCCCTGACGCGCCCGGAGCGCTTGCTGTAGCATCCGCCAGCACTGACACCGCCAAAGCCGCAGGTACGGCGCGAGCGAACGAGGGGAGATTGCTGATCCATGACCAGAATGGGCGCTGAATTACGCAGGCAGGATTTCGTCGAGGCGACGGTCAAGGTGATTGCCGAACACGGCGTCGCCAATGCAACCACGCGGCGCATCGCCGCTGCCGCCGGCTGCCCGCTGGCGTCGCTGCACTACGTGTTCCATACCAAGGACGACCTCTTCTATGCGGTCTATGAGTCGCTTTTCGATCTGCCCCATCAAGCCCTAGAACACGTACCCACGGGTACCACGGCCGCGGAAAAGGCTGCCGAGGTGCTTCGCCAATTGATCGCCTGGCTTACCAGCCACCCCGACGTGGCCAGGGCGCAAACCGAGCTGTTTTTCTGGGCCATGCGCAACAATCCCGAGCTGGCGAACAAGATCTACTCGGTTGCCATAGACGCGACGGAGCAGGCCCTGGAGCGCGCCATGGGGGCGCAGCTCGAAAAGCCCTTTCTACAGGCCGTAAGCCGCCTGCTCATTCACCTGGTCGATGGCATGATCATTGCCTGGTCCGCCCATGACGACCTGGCGCGCTTGGAGAGCGAAACCGAGACAGCCTGCAAGGCGCTGGCACTGTTGGTGGCCAGTCACTGAGTCCTGTTCGAACATCAACAGGCCTATCAAATGCTGCTGACCAGATGGCCTCCATCCACGGTCAGTACGCTCCCGGTCATGAACCCACCGGCATCGCTGGCGAGCAGCAGGAACGGTCCCTCCAGCTCATGAAGCTGGCCCAGGCGGCGCATGGGAATCAGGTCACGGATGTAGCTCTTGGCCTTGTCACTCTCGAAGAACGCGGCATTCATCTCGGTCTTGAAGTAGCCCGGGGCAATGGCGTTGACCCGGATCCGGTAGCGCGCGAGCTCCAGCGGGCGCTGGCCGTTACCGATGCCAGCGTTGTTGAGCACCACATCGACCACTCCGAAACGCGCCTCGGCAGCGTCGAAAGCTGCCTCGACGCTGGCCCGATCGGTGACGTCGAGAGCGACCGACAGCACCTGGGCGCACTCCCACTCGACATCCCTGGCCACTTGCTCGAGCCGATCGACGCGCCGCGCCGCCAGTACCACGCGGGCACCGGCGCGAGCGGCTATCCGCGCCAGGTGCGCACCGATACCGCTCGATGCGCCGGTGATCAGCACGGTTCGGTCAGCGAGAGAAAAGTTCTGGGCGAAATCGTGACTCATCGGTACACCTCGATAAAGAATGGCGGCACGTCTTGCGCAGACAATGCGCAGGGTGCTGTGCAGGCAGGTTGGACCCTCTTCCTTCGGGATCGGGCCAGGCTGAGGTTGATGCGTGGTCGCCCCCAGGCCTCACCCTCCCCCGGAGAAAGGGGGAATCTTCAGATTCGTTCGATGCGGGTCTTGCCAGCGGCGACCAGGCGCTCCAGCAGCGCCGCCGGGCGGAACCACATCTGGCCGTACTCACCGAGAGCCTGGCAATAGTGGAGGATGCCGGAAAGTACCTGGTCCAGCCCCAGTTGCTCGGCGTAATGCAGTGGGCCGCCAAGATGGGCGGGAAAACCGTAGCCGTTGATCCACACCAGGTCGATGTCGCTGGCCCGCAGGGCGATACCCTCGTCCAGTAGCTGGATGCCCTCGTTGATCAGCATTAACAGGCAGCGATCATGTATTTCCAGGTCTCCGATGGCGCGCCGGGGAACGTCAAGCTCACCGGCAAGCTGTTCTGCCAGCGCGGTTACCTCGTAGTCTTCCTGGCGGTTCTGGCCCTCGTAGAGGTAGAAGCCCCGCCCGGTCTTCTGCCCGTAGCGCCCCAGGGCGCACAGTTCCTGCGCGATACAGCAGTAGCTCTGATCTTGGGCCGTGGCGGCGCGCGTCAGGAAGCCCACGTCGATGCCGGCCAGGTCCAGCATGCTGAACACTCCCATGTTCAGGTCTAGGCCGGTGAGTACGCTATCGACCTGCGCCGGCGTTGCGCCTTCCAGTACCAGGCGATGGGCTTCGCGGGCATAGGGCTCGAACATGCGCTCGCCGATAGCACCCTGGCCGGCGCCGGAGATCACCGGCAGTTTGCCGATCCGCTTGGCGATCTGCATGGCGCTGGCCAGCACCTCTGGCGCGGTGGCCTTGCCGCGCACGACTTCCACCAGGCGCATGACATTGACCGGGCTGAAGAAATGCAGGCCGATCACATCCTGCGGGCGATCGAGGCTCGCCGCGATGGCATCGATATCCAGCGACGACGTGCCGGTTGCGAGAATCGCGCCTGGCTTGCAGACCTGTTCCAGGCTGAGGAACACCTGCTGCTTGACGTCCGGCTTCTCGCACAGCGCTTCGATAACCAGGTCGGCGTCGGCCAGATCTTCGTAGTCAAGGGTGCCGAACAGCAGGTCCATGCGTTGCTGCAGCTGTGCGGCGCTCATTTTTCCGTGCTTGACGCTGGCCTGGTAGAGCTTGCGGATCTGCATCAGGCCGCGATCCAGCGCGCCACCCTCGGGGTCCAGCAAGGCCACGGGGATACCGACGTTGGCAAAGCTCATGGCAATGCCGGCACCCAGGGGGCCGGCGCCGATGACCGCAACCTTGTCCAGCTTGCGCGGGGTAATGTCCGGCCCGATACCTGGAACGCGCCCGGCCTCGCGCTCAGCGAAGAATACATGGCGTAGCGCCTTCGACTGGCGGGACGCTTCGGCCTGCTTGAACAGCGCCAACTCGCGGGCGAGCCCCTCTTCCAGTGGCAACAGGCAGGCGGCCTCCAGCGCCGAGAGCACCAGGCGCGGGGCCAGGCGGCTTTTCCAGCGAGGTTCGTGCTCGGCGCGGTAGCGCGCGAGGAAGTCGTCCGGCAGGTCCTCGGCCGGCTTCGGCCAGGCCTCCGCCGGTCGCGCCGGTGCACCGCACTCGATCAACTCTTTGGCATAAGCGCATGCCTCATCCAGCAACTGCTCGGCGCTGCTGGCGATGCGGTCAAGGATACCCAGCATGCGGGCGCGTTCGGCGTCTATCTGTTCACCCGAAAGAATCAGGTTCAGCGCCGACTCGGCACCGATCAGCCTGGGCAGGCGCTGGGTCCCGCCGGCCCCGGGCAGCAGGCCCAGGTTAATTTCCGACAGGCCCACCCGGGTGCCCGGCTCCCCCATCCGGTATCCGCAGGCCAGGGCCAGCTCCAGGGCGCCGCCCAGCGCCAGCTTGCCCATGGCGGCAACCAGGGGCTTGGGGATTTCGGTCAGGCGGACCAGGGTGCTGGGCAGGTCCGGCTCGGCAAAACAGGCCTCGGTGCCGAATTCGCCGATGTCGGCACCGGCACTGAACAGGCCATGCTCGCCATAAAGAATGATGGCCTGCACCCTGATGTCAGCCGCCGCGCGCTCGCACGCCTCAATGATGGCGGCGCGCAGCGGTTGGCTGAGTGCATTGACCGGCGGACGGGACAGGCCGATCAAGGCCAGGCTACCTTCGAGACGGAAGTGGATCAGGTCGCACATGGGAGATCCTTAATTGGCGTTACCAGGATTGCGAACGGGTGTTGTGCATTTCATCGGGGCTATCGCCGCGCATGCGCTCGTGGGCTCATGGGGCCCTGGTCGTCAAAAGTTCCTGAAGACTTCGCCGATGCTGGCAACGGGGTAATTCTGCGGGGAGCCGGCGGCGGCCCCCGAAGCCACAGAGCCAAAGGAAGCCAGCGAGTAAGACGAGTGAATGGAGTAGACGGCGAGTGAAACCAGCATCACGACCAGGCAGGAAAAAAGGAATGGGCGCATCGAAAACCTCCGTCATTCGGCCGGGGCCAAATGCAGTGTCTTTTGTTATTGAGGGTTTCGATTCTGGGGGCTGGTACAGGCAAAAGCTTTGCAGATCACGCCACAGAATATGCAGATCATGACGCTCAAAAAAACTGACCATGGCAATTGTCCAGCCGCGGCGAAACCGCGCCCTGGAGGTCAGTGCGCGGTTACGGGTACGGGAACGAGAGGAGAGATTTCCTTATGGATGGTCTGAGGAAATAATGTCTCAGATGAAGTATCTTCATCGCTTTTGGTTGAAGCAATGAGCTTTTCCTGCACAATACCAGCCATTGAAATTTGATCCGAGACCGACTGATGTCCCTGACTCCTCAAGACGAACGACTCATCAAGGCGCTGGCGCTGGCCATTGTCGACCACCCTCGGGCGACGCTCAAGGAACTGGCTGAATCCGCCGGGGTGAGCAAGGCCACCCTGCACCGCTTCTGCGGCACTCGCGACAATCTGGTGCAGATCCTTGAAAACCACGGCGATACGGTGCTCAATCGGATCATCGCTGCCACCAATCTGCAGCAGGATGAACCTCAGGAAGCACTGCGTGGCCTGATAAACGAACACCTGGCCCCGGCGCACCGCGAAATGCTGGTATTCCTGCTGTTCCAGTATCGCCCCGACACCTTCGGCATAAGTGGTGAAGCTACAGGCTTGCAACCCTATATCGATGCCCTGGATGCGTTCTTCCTGCGTGGCCAGCAAACGGGCGCCTTTCGCATCGACATCACCGCTGCGGTCTTCAGCGAACTGTTCCTGACCATGGTCTTCGGCATGATCGATGCCGAACGACGCGGCCGCGCGGCCAGCGCCAACTCAGCCAACGTACTGGAGCAGATGTTCCTGCATGGCGCAGCCGCGGCGGTGAGTCCCAAGTAGCCTGCTCCAGGCTTATCAATCGACATCGCTGCCCCGCTCTACTGCGCCATTCTCCAGCCATGGCGCAGGCAAAAAAAAGCCCCGCGACCTGAAGGTCCACGGGGCTAAAGCTCGGTTGGATGCGCCAACCGAGGAAATTATTGCCGACCCTTATCTGCTGGCCTGCTCGGCCTGGTGTTGTGCAGACGGCCAGCCCCCGCCCAGGGAGCGGAACAGGTCGACCAGGGCAATCTGCCGCTGAGTGCTGGCTTCAATGAACAGCGTCTCGTTGACGAAGCTGCTGCGCTGGGCATCCAGATAACGCAGGTGACTGTCCACGCCCCCTTCATACCGGGCCTTGGCCAGCTTCAGCGACTCGCTGCTGGTGTCGGCCAGGGCACGTCGGGCCGCCTCTTCCCGACGCAGGGTATCGGTGGCCGCCAGGGCGTCCGCCACTTCGCGAAACGCCGTCTGGATGGTGCCTTCGTACGCCGCCACGGCGGAGTCCTTGCGGGCTTCGGCGAGGCTCAGGCCGGCGCTGTTGCGACCGGCGTCGAACAGCGGCAGGGACAGGTTCGGCACAAAGCTCCAGGAGCGCGAACCGCCATCAAACAGACCGGACATCTGCGCGCTGGAGGTGCCGAAGCTACCGGTCAGGCTGATACGCGGAAAGAACGCCGCGCGCGCCGCGCCGATATCGGCGTTACGCGCCTGCAGGCGGTGCTCGGCAGCGAGGATGTCCGGGCGCCGCTCGATTAGCGCCGAGGGGGTGCCCGGCGCGATGTCCTGGACCAGCATCGGTTCCTTGCGCACGCCTTGAGGTATCGACTTCGCGGCGTCCGCGGTGCCGAGCAGCAGAACCAGCGCGTTGAACGCCTGCTGCTTCTGCCGTTGATTGCTTTCCTCTTCGGCGCGGGACTGCTCCACCAGACCCAAGGCCTCCTGGTAGTCCAGCGCGGTCGCGGTACCGGCCGAGCGACGCTGGCTGATCAGGGCGAAAGAATACTCGCGGCTGACCAGGGTCTGTTGCGTCAGGTCCAGGCGGCGCAGGGCGCCATCATGAATCAGGTAAGCCTGGCTGACCTCGGCGATCAGGGCGATCTGCGCAGCGCGCGCGGCTTCTTCGGTGGCAAGGTATTCCTGCAACGCGGCATCGCTGAGGCTCTTCACCCGACCGAACAGGTCCAGCTCGTATTCAGGCAGCGACAAGCCCACCTGATAGCTGCTGACCACGCCCGACCTGCCGTTGTTGGACAGGTCGGCCGGTACTCTCTGGCGATTGCCCGAAGCACCCGCGTTCAGCCCCGGCACCCGGTCGGCACGCTGGATCCGGTACTGCGCCCGGGCCTGCTCGATGTCCAGCAGCGTCTGGCGCAGCGAGCGGTTGTTGTCCAGCGCGGTCGTGACCAGGCGGCGCAGGTCGGGGTCGACGATAAAGGTCTGCCAGACCATCTCGTTGACTGCACTGCCCCGCTGATGGGCCTGGCCGCTCCAACTGTCGGCCACCGGCGCGACAGGACGTTCATAGGTGGGCGCCAGCGAACACCCGCCCAGCGCCATGGCAATCAGAAGCGTAGAAAAGGCTGATATACGCATGGAATCACTCCTGGGCCAGGGCCGGTTGTTCGATGGGGGCCGGTTTGCTTCGCAGCAATGACAGCACCCAGACAAAGCAGATCGGTACGAAGAGCACACCCAGCAAGGTCGCGCTGAGCATGCCGCCGATCACCCCGGTACCGATCGCGCGCTGACTCGCCGCGCCGGCACCGGTGGCCAGCGCCAGGGGCACCACGCCGAGAATGAAGGCCATGGAGGTCATGATGATTGGCCGGAAACGCAGGCGAGCCGCCTCGATCGCCGCGTCGCGCAGGCTGTAGCCCTGCTCCCACAGTTCCTTGGCGAACTCGACGATGAGGATCGCGTTCTTCGCCGCCAGGCCGATGATGGTGATCAGGCCGACCTTGAAGTACACATCGTTGGGCAGGCCGACCACCATGACCGCGAGCACCGAGCCGATCGCGCCGATCGGTACGATCAGCATCACCGTCAGGGGGATCGCCCAGCTCTCGTAAAGAGCCACCAGCAACAGGAACACCACCAGGATGGCGAGGGCGAACAGTTGCGTCGCCTGGCCGCTGGAAACCTTCTCCTGGTAGGACAGGCCGGTCCATTCGTAGCCGATACCGGCCGGCAACTGCGAGGCCAGGCGCTCGATTTCTTCCATGGCCTGGCCGGTACTGAAACCGGGCCCGGCGTCGCCAACGATGCGGATCGACGGATAGCCGTTGTAGCGCACCAGTTGGACCGGCCCCTCCTCCCACTTCATGGTCACGAAGGCGCTGAGCGGTACCAGGTCGCCCTTGGCGTTGGGCACATACAGCTTGAGCACGCTCTCCGGAGTCATCCGTGCGTCCTGCTCGGCCTGGATCACCACGCGCTGCTGACGCCCGGCGTTGGTGAAGTCATTGATCACGTCCGAGCCGAAAGCCGAGGACAGCGTGCCGCTGATGGTCTCGAAGTTCACACCCAGGGTGCGCGCCTTCTCGCGGTCGATCACCAGGCGCAGCTGTGGCGCCTCGGCCAGGCCTTCCATCATTGCGTAGAGGAACTTGGGGTTGCCATAGACCTGGCTGAGCAGCGTATCCCGGGCTTGCAGCAACGCCTCGCGGCCAAGGCCGCCGCGATCCATCAAGCGCAGCGCGAAACCGCCGGAGTTGCCCAGGCCATCGATGGGCGGTGGCGACACGGCCATGATGGAGCCATCGCCAGGCACTGCGAAATGTTCGTTGACCGCCGCGATTTCCGCCTCGGCCGACTGTTGCGCACTGCGTTGCGACCAGTCCTTGAAGGTCGGGAAGGCCAGCGCAGCGTTGTCACCCTGGCCGGAGAAGCTGAAGCCCGAGACCAGGAACATCGAGGCCACCGCCTCGCGGGACTTGAGGAAACGCTCGAGTTCTTCACCGGTGGCGTCGGTACGGGAGCGGGCTGCGCCGGGCGGCAGTTGCACGTCGACCACCATGTAGCCCAGGTCTTCCGAAGGCACGAAGGCTTCCGGCAGGCGCAGGTAGAAGTAGCCGAGTACGGCGATGATGCCGACGTACACCAGCATGAAGCGCGAGGTACGCGCCACCAGCTTCGTGTTCAGGAACGAGTAGCGTTCGGTGGCGCGGGCGAAACCCCGGTTGAAGGCGCCGAAGAAGCCGCGCTTCTCGTGGTGCCCCTCGGGAATCGGCTTGAGCAGCGTGGCGCACAGCGCCGGGGTGAAGGTCAGGGCAAGGAAACCGGAGAACAGGATCGATACCGACAGCGATACCGAAAACTGCTGGTAGATGACGCCCACCGAACCGGCCATGAACGCCAGCGGCAGGAACACCGCCGACAGCACCAGGGTAATGCCGATGATGGCCCCGGAGACCTGCTGCATCGCCTTGATCGTGGCCTCGGCCGGAGAGAGCCCCTCTTCCGCCATGATCCGTTCGACGTTCTCCACCACCACGATGGCGTCGTCCACCAGGATACCGATGGCCAGGACCATGCCGAACATGGTCATCATGTTCACCGAGAAGCCCAGCAGGTACATCACCAGCAGCGTACCCAGCAGGCACACCGGCACCACGATCGATGGAATCAGCGTATAGCGCACGTTCTGCAGGAACAGGAACATCACCAGGAACACCAGGACCATCGCCTCGATCAGGGTGTGGATCACCTTCTCGATGGCCACGTCGACGAAGCGCGAGGTGTCGTAAGGTACGGAATACTCCATGTCGTCGGGGAAGAAGGCCGACAGCTCGGCGAGGCGCGCCTTGACCAGGGTGGCGGTCTCGATGGCGTTGGCGCCAGGCGACAGCTGGATCGCGCCGCCCACGGTCGGCTTGCCGTTCAGGCGCGAGGAAAGGTTGTAGCTCTCCTTGCCGACTTCCAGGCGCGCGACATCGGCCAGCTTCAGCAGGGAGCCGTCTTCGTTGGCGCGCAGCACGATCTGGCCGAACTCATCCGGATTGTCCAGGGTCCCCTTGACCGCCAGCGTCGCGGTCAGCTCCTGCTGGGAGCTGCCCGGAGCGGCGCCGAAGGCACCGGCCGGCACCTGGACGTTCTGGCCACGAATGGCATTGCTCACGTCGTCGATGGACAGCCCGTAGCCCACCAGTTTCTGCGGGTCGATCCAGACGCGCATCGCCGCTTCGGAGGAAAAGAACTGCAACTTGCCGACGCCGGGCAGGCGCCGCAGCTCGTTGTTGATGTTGCGCGCGGCGTAGTCACCCAGCGCCGTGGTATCGCTCCGCTCCGCATCTTCCTTGTAGCTGAGCGCGTAGATCAGCAGGAAGCCGGCACTGGACTGCTCGACCTGCAAGCCCTGGGTCAGCACGGCTTGCGGCATGCGCGCCTCGGCCTTCTTCAGGCGGTTTTGCACGTCCACCTGGGCCAGGTCCGGGTCGGTCCCGGGCTGGAACGTGACCACGATCTCGGCCACGCCGTTGGAGTTGTTGGTCGACTCGAAGTAGAGCAGGCCCTTGGCACCGTTGAGCGACTCCTCGAGCACGGTTGTGACCGAGTCCACCAACACCTTCGCCGAGGCGCCGGGATAGGTGGCAGTGATGGTGATCTGCGGCGGCGCGACGCTGGGGTACTGCGCCACCGGCAGCTTGGAAATGACCAGCAGGCCCGCCAGTGAAATGAACAGCGCCACGACCCAGGCGAAGTTCGGGCGCTTGATGAAGAATTGAGACATCGGAAAATCCTCGCGGCGAACTCGGCCTTACTGTTTCGACTCAGGCAACTGAGCGTGGGCCTGCGACTGGCTAGGCGTGACCTTGGCACCCGGTTGCAGGCCGGCCAGACCACCGACAATGACCTGGTCCCCCGCCTTCAACCCTTCACTGATCTGCCAACGAGAACCCTGCATGGTGCCGGTACGCACCGCGCGCGCCTCGACCCGCTCGTCCGCGCCGACCACCAGCACCTGGGCGCTGCCATCGCTGGTGCGTTGCACCGCGCGCTGCGGCACGAGGATCGCCTGGTTATCCGTTCCCTGGGGTGTGCTCACCCGCACGTACATGCCCGGCAGCAGAGTGCCGTCGGCGTTGTCGAATTTGCCGCGCAGGACAATCTGCCCGGTGCCGCGATCCACGGCCACATCGGTGAATAGCAGTGAGCCCTGGCGCTCGAAAGGCGTGCCTTCAACGCGGATCGACAGCACCTTGTTGTCGTCGCCGGAGAGTTTTCCGTCCTTGAGCAACTCCCGCAGGCGCAGCGCATCCGCCGCCGACTGAGTGAAATCGACATACACCGGGTCGAGCTGCTGAACCCGCGCCATCAGCGTGGCGTCACCCTGGCCGACCAGAGCGCCTTCGGTTACCAGTGCGCGGCCGACACGGCCGGAAATCGGCGCGGTGACCGAGGCATAACCCAGGTTCAGCCGGGCGCTTTCCAGATCGGCCTGGGCCGAACGGGTCGCGGCCTGGGCACTGCGCAGGTCGGCGGTGGCACTGTCGAAGTCCTGCTGGCTGACCGCCTCGATCTTCACTAGCGGCTCGTAGCGCTTGACTCGCGCCTGCGCCTCCTGCACCGCGGACTGGGCACGCGCCAGCTCGCCTTCGGCCCGCGATACCGCCGCCTTGAGCGGCGCCGGATCGATCTGGAACAGCAGGTCGCCGGCCTTTACATCAGCTCCCTCCTCGAAACGTTTTTTCATGACGATCCCCGCCACCCGTGCACGCACTTCCGCCACACGCATGGGCTCGACCCTGCCCGGCAGCTCCGAGGTCAGGGCCAGGGGTTCGGTCACCGCCGCTACCACGTCTACCGGACGCGCCACTTCGGCCACGCTCTCTTGTTCATTCGCCGGACCGCATCCGGCCAGCGCAATGGCTGCTGCCAACGAGCCAGCCATCCCTATTGCACGCAAATTGCCCATAAATCACCCGAGGCTTGATTGAAAACGACTCGAATGCTACTTTCCAAATCCTAATGAGTCAATAATGACTCATATGGATTGTATTTGTCATATTTCAGAACCTGGATAGTGACCTGCGCAGGTGCCCATCCGGAAAATCCATCCGAGGCTTGGTGATGACCCCGACTTCCCATGATGAACATCTGCTCAAGACGCTGACCTTGGCGGTGGTCAATCGACCGCGTGCCACCATGAAGGAGCTGGCGCAATTGGCGGGGGTAAGCAAGGCGACACTGCATCGCTACTGCGGCACACGGGAAAACCTGGAACACCAGTTGGAGGCGTACGCCGAGGGCGCGCTCGAGCGGATCATCAAGAGCGCCAGGTTGCAGCACGCCGAGCCGCTGGAGGCACTGCGCCGCTTGATCAGAGAACACCTGGCCCATCGTGAGCTGCTGGCGTTCCTGATGGTGCAATACCGCCCCGACTTCCTCGACTTCGAACGCGGCGACGCGCGCTGGCGGCCTTACATCGAAGCGCTGGACGCGTTTTTCCTGCGCGGCCAGCAAAAAGGCGTGTTTCGTATCGACATTACCGCGGCGATCTTCAGCGAGCTGTTCATCACCCTGATCTACGGCATGGTCGATGCCGAACAACGCGGCCGCGCGGCCAATGCCAATTCAGCCCGCACACTGGAGCAGATGTTTTTGCATGGAGCCCTGTGTTCCGGCGTGTCGAACGAGTGTACGCCCACGTCGGAAACGGCTCTTTGGGTCTGAGTGCGCGCCCTCAGAAATGGCCGAGCGCTTCGCTGATGCTGGCAACCGGAGGGTGCTTGGATTGATGGTGAATCGTCTTGTTCGAAGGCTGAAACTGAAAATAGACGGCGCCCGAGATCAGGGCGGCAACCAGGAAAGCGGACAGGAACCGGCGCATCGAATACCTCCATCATCCAGCCTCGGGCTGAACGCAGGTCTTTTGTTATTGGTGATTCGAGTCTGGTCGCCGGCAGGGGTAAAAGCTTTGCAGATCGCGCCAGTTATTGTGCAAATCCTGCCAGGTGCTCGGGTCGCGCGCTTTGGCAACAGACGGGAGTCGGGCCGGCAACCGCGCGCCTGGCCACGCTCCATGGCTCATACGAGGGCTTGAGATGACATCTACTGTCCGTGGCACCGCCCTGCTTGGGTTCACTGAGTTTGTCAGCAGCCTGGGGCTCGATCCGGCCCGGGCCCTGGCTGAGGTCAAGCTGCCCGCAGACCCACTACCCGGGCAGCTTTCCGGCGTGCAGTTCAATGCCTTGATCGAGTTGTGCGCACAGCGTGCGAACAATCCCCTGTTCGGCCTGCAGTTCGGCCTGCGCCAAGGGCCGCAAGGGCTGGGGCCGCTGCTGTATGCAATGCGCAGCACCGGCAGCCTGGGGGAAGCGCTGACGTTGCTGACGCGTTATTTCCATGTCCATAGCGATGGCGCGGAAGTGCGTCTCGAACGACAGGCCGGCAGTGCCCTGCTGTTGTACGACATCACCGACGGCGATCTGACCTCGGTGCGGCAGACCGTGGAGCTGGCCATGGGCGTGGCCGCGCACTTGCTGCATGACTTGCTGGGGCACACCTGGAAGCCGCGAGCCTTGATGTTGCGCCATTCTGCCGCCGCGGACCGTGGAGCCTACCGGGCCCTGCTGGGTGTGCTTCCGCGCTTCAACAGCCCAGTCAATGCCTGGGTGTTCGATGAGTCGCTGCTGGCGACCCCACTGGGCCCGACGGATGCCAGATGCCAGCAACTGGTCCAGCAGCATATCGACGAGCTGGCCCGGGTGACGCTGCAGGAGCTGCCGTCCTACGTGCAGAAACTGTTGCGCAGCCGGCTTGCCGGCGGCCAGGTGACGATACGCCAGGTCGCCGAGTACATGATGATCAGCCCGCGTACCCTGCAGCGCTATCTTCAGGCCCAAGGCACTGGCTTTCAGGAGCTGCTGGACAAGACGCGCCAGGCAATGGCCGCGCGCTATATCTGCGACTCGTCGATCAGCCTGACGCAGCTGGCCAGCCTGCTCGGCTACGCGGACCTGAGCGCCTTCTCCCGGGCCTTCCACCGCTGGAACGGCATGAGCCCGCAAAAGTGGAAGCAGCGTCTACAACACCCTTATCGGCAATAGAAGTGGCGGAACATGGCGATCAATCCTTTCATTCGCGCACTCGGCCTTGCGGGTTTCGACAAATTCGCCGCCCGCCAGGGGCTGGATCCGACCCATATGTTGCGCTGCGCTTCCCTGCCGCCGGCATCCCTGCGCCGTCCGGAAGATATCTTGTCCTTCCGTCGCTACTGCGCGTTGCTGGAACTCTGCCAACAGAGCTCCAGCAACGCGTTGTTCGGCCTGGAGTATGGGCTCTACCAGGGGATCGATGTCTTTGGCGATATTTTCTACCTGATCCACAACACCAGGACCGTCGGTGATGCGCTGTTCGAACTGCGGACCCACTACGGGGTTTACAACGGCGCGGCGCAAATCGGCCTGGATGTCGTCGACGGTATGGCACTCCTCAGCTATCGGGCCGGTGAACAGACCGTACCCGGGCTGCCCCAGGCAGAAGAGCTGGCCTGTGGTGTCGGCCTGCGGCTGATGCGTACCTTGGCAGGTGGAGACTGGCAACCCAAGGCCGTGTTGCTTCGCCACCCTCCCCTTGGCGATGAGTCGGCCTATCGGCGGGCGCTGGGTATTACGCCAACCTTCGCCGCGGCCCACACCGGGCTGCTATTCGACGCCTCGGTGCTGACGCTGCCACTGAGTCTTGCCGATGAAACCCTGCACCAACTGATGGCTGAACATCTGAGCGGCATGGAGCGCCTGGCCGCGGACGAAATGCCGGGCTACGTCAGGCAATTACTGCGCAACCTGTTGCCCAGCGGTAGGGCCACGATCGAGCGGGTTGCCGACTGCATGGCGATAAACCCACGCACACTGCAACGCCGCCTGGCCCAGGAAGGCACCTCCTTCCAGCGACTGCTGGATGAAACCCGCCAGGGAATGGTGCACAACTACCTGAAAATCCCCTCGATCAGCATGACCCACGTGGCGCAACTGCTCGGCTACGCCGACGTCAGTACCTTTTCCCGAGCATTCAATCGCTGGTTCGGCATGTCCCCGTTGGAATGCCAGAAGCAGTTGGGGTTACGCAGACAGCCATTTCTGCTTCAGAGCCGGTTGAATGATCGTCAAAGCCGACTGTGAACTGGGTACAGCAAAGACCCTTACAATTTCTTCAGCGCAAGCTGCGTCATAAGATCGACTTTCATAAAAATCAAAAGCAGTTTCTGCCCCACAGGTGGAAAAATGTTTTTTCACTTCCTTCATCTCCTTTGACGAAAGTCCTCTATCATGTTCTCGTACTTTTTCCAAAAAGCTGACTGAGGCTGGCTTTGCGTAAATAAAAATATTGGGTATGAGAACACCTTGTTGCTCCAGTCCTTCAAAGTCTGTAAAAGTCACGGCGAAAAAATATCTTTACCTGTTGAGGTCTCCAAGACTTTTAAAGTATTTAAAACAAACAAAGCGAGCCCTGTCAGGAAGTCAGATACCCCATCGTTGCTCATTTCATCCATCAAGTGCTTTAAGCGACCATACCTTGATACGAGCGGAATCTCCTCAAAGCTTTCATAGCTCTCGAAGAACACGTCCATATCATTATACGGTTCTTTACTGATTACCTTGTTATAGAGATCGGTAAGCTTCATTTCCAGGGGATACTCCATCCGTTGCAGGATGTCCGGGTGGAACGTCAGGAAGTTCAATCAACGAGGGTACGTTCTTGGCTACAACCACTTTCACTGGGATCGCCTAGCCCTCAAGCTCATAAACCTCAATATCACGACCAATAACATATAGACCCCCTTCTTGGCGCACTTCATCAATAGATGCTGGATCGGCATCCAACGCGTAATTCCCATCAATATCGACACACCAGTACTCGTCAAATTTCAACAACCGAACCCCCGAGCAAATTGAATTGAATTGATGACCGCTAACTTTCGCACTCAGCTCTTCGACGCCACGGACAACCACTCTGACTCTCTTCCAAACATTCCCATCAATACGATGATCTCTGGCATGAAATACAACCTGTGCTGCGAGTCGCTCGCCTGGCGCATAATTAAACTCGAACGACAATAGCAAGCCATCTTCAAAACTGTGAAAAGCTTGTAATACCTCACTTATTTTTTCTGCAGTTTCTGACATTTTTATTTACCTGGTGATTTCTGGCGGTAACTTTCAAGTTTGTTGTTTTTCAAGCGGATAGGGTTTGAAACGCTTCATGTCTCGCGTCGCCATGTCCCCCTGGACCACTCACCCCGTCACCGCCTGATAAACAACCCGATGCGCCTCGGTCGGCAGCGGCACTTCCCACTTGAACAGCATGCGACGGATATCATCGTTGCGCAGCGAGGTGTCGCGCTGCTGGTTGCGCCGCATGATCTCGCCCTCGGGGCGCTCCAGGTAAAGAATCTCCACTTGCGCGCCGTAGCCGTAGAGTAAGTCCAGGGTGCGGTTGCGCATCTGCGCCGACAGGTGCGTCGAGTTCCACACAAAGGGTTTGTGCTCTCGCAGCAAGACCTTGGCCCGGTCGATGGCGTAATGCGCAGCGGCGCCTTCATTCTGTCCATGGCGCAGGCCCAGGGCCTGGCGGGCGTCGTCGAACGACACCACCGGCAGCTCCGGGTGATGCTGTGCGGTCCAGGTGTCCTTGCCACTGGCCGGTAGGCCCGAGAGCATCACCACCGACGAACCCTGGGGCGCGTGCAACGGGTAGTCGGGATGTACCCGGGCGCCACGCAGGTACTGAATGCGTGTGTAGTCGTCGGCAAAGGCCCGCGGTCCGTGCAGGCAGCCCTCCTCCTGCGCCAGTTCGCGCCACAGTTCGATGGCGTCCAGTACATCGGCCTTGCCGGCGTAGTTGCGGCCCTGCATATCGGCCTCGGCGATGGCACAGAGCATCCACAGCGGCAGTTCCCAGGACAGTTTGTGCAACAGGAACTCAGGGCTGCGGCCGCTGCGATCACCCTGCAGGGCGAAGAACGGCACTTGGTGCACGGCGATGATGCGGCAGATCTGCTCGCGCAGCTCGAACGGCACACCGGCGCGCCACAACAGCAGCCGCGCATCCACCGCCCCCCGGCGTGAATGACCGGGCTGGCCGATACGCCCGGTATCTGGGTCGATCACCGTGGTGTCGGGCTTGGCGATGTCGTGCAACAGGGCCGCGAAGAACAGCACAAAGCGTTGTTCGGCGCTGGCCTGCTGGTAGGCGGGTTGGGCCAGTAATGCTTCGACCACCAGGCAGGTATGAATCCATACATCGCCCTCGGCGTGGTAGATCGGGTCTTGCGGTGTGTCGGCCAGGCGCGCCAGGGCCGGAATGGCCGACAGGCAGGCGGCGGTGTCCATATCGCGCCCCGGCTCAGGCACCAGTTGTCGCAGTTGTTGAATATCCATTTCGGGATGCTCCTTCAGTAGCCGTGGCGTGGGCCCTGCCAGTCCATGGACAGGCGCGGGGCATAGAGATCGACGCCGGCGGCCAGTTGATTGGGGATAAAGGGTTGGTTGGCATGGTGCTGGTCGGCATCGAGGATGGCCTGGACGAAGTCCTGGCGTACCCACTTGAGCCGGCCGAGGGTCTGCTGCTCGTCCTCGAGCTTCAGGTACAGGCCCTCCATGCGGCTGGAGCGGTCGCACTGGCGCCAGGCACGGGCCAGGTCGAGGCCTTCGCGGTGCACCACCTGCTCGAACACCTGGCGCCAGTGCGCGGTCTTGGCCAGCGAATCGCCCACCAGCGCTAGCAGCTCGGCATGCCGGCGCGGTGCCGGGCCTTCGTACAGCACAGGCACCGACAGCACCGGCCCACCTTCTAGCAGGCGCCGGCGCGCCGCGGTGGAGAGGAACAGCCCTGTGGCGCGGTCCCACACATCGAACTCGCAGAAGTAATGTGGCAAGTGGTCGTAGAACACCGAGTGCTTCTTGTGCAGCCACTCGCCATACAGCACGAAGCGATCTTCCAGGCGTTCCAGCAACCAGTGCTCATGGGCCGAGGCCCACTGCTTGAACAGATTGAACTGGCGCTCGCGCCCACCGCCGGTGAGGTAGTGACCGCGAGATTGCAGGAGCAACTCGCCGCCTGCGCCAAAGCTGATGCCCGCGTTGGCACCATCGAGTTTTTCTTCCACCACCAGCCACTGTCCGGCCAGAGCGCCATAGCGCACCTGGCCAGTGTCAGTGTCGCCATCTTGCAGGCGCGAGCCTTGCAGGTGGGGCGTACGGGGGTATTTGAGCAGTTCCAGGTTGTGCGCGGTGGCACGAATATCCGTGTGCATGGGTTTGTCCTCGAAAATAGAGAAAAACCAACGACAGGATCAGGCAGGCATGGCAATGAAGCGCCGCCGTGCATAGGCACGGGCAGCCATCAGGCAGGATGGACCGTCGTCGGTATCAGGCGTGTTGGCTGGCGTAGGGCACTGGCTTCACCACTTGGAGAAAAGGTTGCAGAGGCTTCAGGGCGCGCATTCAACAGCAGATAGCGGCATCAGGTCAAGCCCCGAAAGGACAAAACCCCAGCGCCCCTGCTTGCGCGAAACACCCGAGCTTTTGTCATGAAAAAAACCGCCTGGGACTCATAGGGTGCAGCCAGTCATAACCCGATAAGGAATCGATCATGAAACGTTCAAGCGTGCTGATGGCTGCAGTCATTGGCCTGGCACTTGCACCTTTGGCCCAGGCCTCGTCCATGGCTGAGAGCGAAGAAAAAGCCCAGTTGCGCAAACTCTTCTGCGAGTCGAAGGGCGGCGCCGATATCACTGCGCTGGGTGAGTTGAAGAAGTCCGACGACGTCGGCGCCGTGGTGGTGTGCAAGCTCCCGCCGTCCCCCACCACGGTGGTGGAAAACCAGGCGGCATCGAGCCTTGCCGCGCTGCCATTGACGCCTGTCACGGCAACGCTTGCGCCACCGTCGGGGGTCTACAAGCTCGCCCCGGGAGCCAGCAGCGTCAACACTTCATGCTCGGCCAACCTGGCCATCGCCAAATGGGCGGGCTTTCCCAATACCAGCAACGGCAACGCCACCTTGAACTGTCGTGGATACAATGCCGGCGCAGCAGGCGGTACGCTGGGTTGCAAGATCGAATGGACCGGGCCGACCCAGGTCGCCATCGGAGTCACTCCTTACGGCGGCCAGGTCGCGGTGAACTTCAATTGCCAGGCCCTGTACTTCGGTTCCGTCGGCACGGTGATGGATTTCAGCTACGCCGACCCGACGTATCCGCGCATCCGCTATGGTTCGGTCCAGGCCACCAGCAGCATGACCATCACCCAGTGATGCCGTGCCAGCCTGGCTGAGCCTCGATCAAGCGCCGGCAGGGCCGCTCCCTGCCGGTCACCCTCCTCTGCTTCATTGCTTGCCGCGCATGCTGTTGCGCCATATGCGGTAGGTCCTGATGCCCGAACGTACCGAACCGAACAGCAACTGGCTGTCCATTTCCCGGGTCATCCCCGAACGTTCCAGCATCGCCAGGAAAGTACCGCGGGCACGGGCGATAGCGAAGTAGATGCCCTGGGCGGCCAGGGTCTCGCGGATTTCCCGCAGCACCGCGATGCCGCTGACATCGATATCGGTCACCGCCTCGGCATCGAATAGCACCACCTCGGGTTGGCTCTCGCGCTGCACGGTGTCCAGCAGGCGCATCTTGAAGTAGTCGGCGTTGAAGAACAGGATCGCGTCGTCGAAGCGATACACCACCAGGCCGGGCACAGTGCGGGCTTGCGGGTACTGGCGGATGTCCACCTGGCCTTCGATGCCCGGCATCCAGCCCAGCACCGCATCGGTGGGTTGGTAGATGCTGTACAGCAGGCGCAGGATGGCCAGGGTCACGGCGAACATGATGCCCGGCAGCACGCCCAGCCCCAGCACACTGACGGTGGTCAGCAGGCACAGCCAGAACTCGAAGCGGCTGAGTCGGTAGATTTGCTTCAGGGACTTGACGTCGAGCAAGCCCCAGCCCGCCATCAACAGCACCGCGCCCAGAGCCGGCTGCGGAATCCACGCCATGGGCGCGGTGAAAAACAGCAGAATCAGCGCAATCGCCAGGGCGGCGATGATGCCCACCAGTTGGCTCTTGCCTCCGGCCATGTCATTGACCGCGGTACGCGAATCCGCACCGCTGATGGCAAAGCCCTGGGAGGCACCGGCGGCCAGGTTGCTCAGGCCCAGGGCGATGAATTCATGGTTGGCGTTGATCGCGTAGCCATGGCGCGCGGCGAAGCTGCGGGCAGTGAGCATGGCGCTGCAGAAACTCACGGTAGCGATGCCCAGTGCGTCGCGCAGCAGGCTCTTGCTTTCCTCCAGGGTGGTCTTGGGCCAGGACAACTCCGGCATCCCGGCCGGCACATGACCGAGGATCGCCACTCCGAGGCGGTCGAAGCCCAATAGCCCGGCCAGTAAGGTGAACAGCGCCACCGTCAGCAGCGCCGCAGGTACGCGCGGATAGCGTCGCGGCAGCCAGATCAAAAGGCCCAGGCTGGCCAGGCCGACGGCCAGGGTCAGGCCATGGATCTCCCCCAGGCGCTGGAGAAAGTCCGCCAGCCCCAGGATGAAGCCGTCGCCTTCGATCTTGAAACCCACCACCTTGCCCATTTGCCCGGCGATCAGGCTCAGACCGATGCCGTTGAGGTAGCCGATGAGGATCGGCCGCGAGAAGAAGCTGGCGATAAAACCCGCCCGGGCGATCCCGGCGGCAATCAGCATCAGGCCCACCAGCACGGTGACGATCATCGACAATTCGACGGTACGCTGCAGGTCGCCCATGGCCAAAGGCGCCACGGCCCCGCCGAGCATGGCGCAAGTGGCGGCATCGGGGCCGACCATCAGTTGCCTCGAGCTGCCGATCAAGGCATAGACGATCATCGGCAGCACACAGGCGTAAAGCCCGTACTGCGGTGGCAGGCCGACAATCTGCGCATAGGCGATGGCGATCGGGATCTGGATAGCCGCCACGGACAACCCGGCCCGCAGGTCGGCGCGCAACCATTCGCGGCGGTAGTGCAGCAAGTTGGACAGGCCAGATAGACAGCGGGATAACGACATGCCGGGTCCTTTCGAAATATTCCGTTTTATTCTTTGGCTGCGCACTTGTTTGGCAAGGCGACGCGGGGCGTTATTCAAGCGAATCGGGCAACTTAGCGCCATGAGCTGGAGCAGCTTTTGCTTCGATTCACCCAGGTGCTTGGCCATGGGCAACCCGCTGAGGCGCAGATGGTGGTGAGCTTGGGCCGCTATAGATGAACAACCCCTCCCATTCATGGGCCGCCAAGCCAGCTATAACGGCGAGTTGCCTTGATGACGCGCCACCTCCCGGTGCATGTCGTCGCGCTCGTAGCCAGGTAAAAAATGACCGTCGGTCACCTATCTTGAAACGGCTCGGTGTTCGCTCCATTGGTCGGAGAGTTTCTTGACTAGGATTAAACCGCGCTAAGACTTTAACCGGAATTGTTAGAGGTGATGCCCAAGTGGCTCTGGACAGAAGGTTAATCCGCAGGAGCCGGATTGACTCGTACGTTCGCTTTGACTGAGTGCCTATGAGGCCGATATGGAGATCATCTCTGTGGTGGATGTACCGCGATGGATGGACACGATTTCCCCTGACCCCGCGAGACGGACGACTGACGCCCGAACACGAGCCAGAGGAAGTCGTTTATGGCAATAACGCAAAACAACCGTTTGGTGCAGGTCGACAGTCCCCTCGGCGGCGATGTCCTGTTGCTGCAGAGCATGGAAGGCAACGAAGAGCTGGGGCGGTTGTTCCACTACGAATTGGACCTCACCTCCGAAAACCGAGCGATCACATTCGACCAGTTGCTGGGCAAGCCGATGGGCCTGACCCTGGAGCTGCACGACGGCAGCAAACGCTATTTCCACGGCATTGTCTGCAGCTGCCGGCAAGTGAACGGCCACGGTCAGTTCGCCGGCTACCGCGTCAACCTACGGCCCTGGTTATGGCTGCTCACGCGCACTTCGGACTGCCGGATTTTCCAGAACAAAACGGTGCCGGAGATCATCAAGCAGGTGTTCCGCGACCTCGGCTTCTCCGATTTCGAAGACAGCCTGAGCGGCAGCTACCGCGAATGGGAATATTGCGTGCAGTACCGTGAAACCAGCTTTGACTTCGTCAGCCGGTTGATGGAGCACGAAGGCATCTATTACTACTTTCGCCATGAGCAGGCGCGTCATGTACTGGTGCTTGCCGACGCCTATGGCGCCCACTCCACGGTGGCCGACTATGACTCGGTGCCCTTCTACCCGCCCGATCGGCAAATGCGCGAGCGCGACCATTTCTACGATTGGCAACTGGAGCGGGAAGTCCAACCCGGTTCTCTGGAGCTAAACGACTACGACTTCAAGCGCCCCCGCGCCAGACTGGAGGTGCGCTCCAGTGTGTCGCGCAGTCACAGCAACGGCGACCACCCGCTCTACGACTACCCCGGTGAATATGTTCAGAGCAACGATGGCGAGCACTACGCGCGTACCCGCATCGAAGCCATTCACAGCCAGTTCGAGCGCGTGCAGCTGCGCGGCCGCGCCCGCGGGCTGGGCTGCGGCCATTTGTTCAAGCTGACCGGCTACGAGCGCGAGGACCAGAACCGCGAATACCTGGTAGTGTTCGCACGCTATCAGATCCGCCAGGAACTCTATGAAAATGCGCAGCTGGACCTGTCCGAGCAGTTCACCAGCGAGCTGGACTGCATGGATGCCAGCCAGGCCTTCCGCCCTCTTCCCCTGACCCCCATGCCCATTGTTCGCGGACCGCAGACCGCCGTGGTGGTCGGCCCCGATGGCGAGGAGATCTGGACCGACCAGTATGGCCGGGTCAAAGTGCATTTCTACTGGGACCGCCACGACCAGTCCAATGCCAATAGCTCCTGCTGGATGCGCGTGTCCCAGGCCTGGGCCGGCAAGAACTGGGGGGCGGTGCAGATCCCGCGGATCGGTCAGGAAGTGATCGTCAGTTTCATCGAAGGCAACCCGGATCGGCCGATCATCACTGGCCGCGTCTACAACGCCGAACAGACCGTGCCCTACACGCTACCGGCCAATGCCACTCAGAGCGGGGTGAAAAGCCGTTCGAGCAAGGACGGCTCACCGGCCAACTTCAATGAAATCCGCATGGAGGACAAGAAAGGTGCGGAGCAACTGTTTATCCATGCCGAGAAGAACCAGGACATCGAGGTCGAGAACGACGAGACCCACTGGGTCGGCCACGACCGCAGCAAGACCATCGATAACGACGAGACTGTGCATGTCAAACACGACCGCACCGAAACCGTCGATCACAACGAGACCATCACCATCGGCGTCAACCGCACTGAAAGCGTGGGCAACAACGAGGACATCAGCATTGGCGTCAACCGTACCGAAAGCGTCGGCAGTAACGAGACGATCAGCATAGGCCTCAACCGCACCATCAGCGTGGGCGCCAGCGAAACCGCGACCGTGGCCCTGCAACGCACCCATGCGGTAGGTATCAACGAGACGATCGCCATCGGCGCCGCGCAGGAAGTTGTCATCGGCGCCTTTCAAACGGTGAATGTCGGGGCCTACCAAAACGTCAACGTGGGCCTCTACCAGTCGACCAATGTGGGCACCAACCGCTCGGTGGACGTCGGAGCCAATCTTTCAACGACGGTAAAAGACAACGAATCGCGCCAGGTCGGCGCAGGACGCACGACCGATATCGGCAAGGACGATGAGCTGAGGGTGGGCAAGAACCTTGTCATCGATGCCGGTGACTCGGTGACCATCATGACCGGCAAAGCCAGCATCGTCATGAAGAAGGACGGCACCATCAGCATCAGCGGCAAGGACATCACCATAGACGGCTCTGGCGCGATCAACATCAAGGCCAACAAGAACGTGGTGATCAAGGGACGCAAGATCCTGCAAAACTAGGAGTAACGCGTATGACGGTTCAATACTCACTGCCCACGCAGGCCCGTATCGATGGCGTAGTCGTCGGTGTACTGCTCGACCTGCCACAGGCCAGTGCGCCCTGGGTGACCTACCCCGGCTGCTCCGAGCAACAGAGCATCGCCGCCCGCAGCACCACCCTGCTCTCCCCTGAAGACATCGGCAGCCAAGTGGCGCTGATGTTCGAAGATGGCGACCCTTCCCGCCCGCTAGTGATCGGCCGCCTGCTGAGCCAGGCCATGGTGCCCGAACCGGTTGCCAGCGTGCAACTGGACGACCAGCGCCTGGAACTGCGCGCCGAACGCGAGATCGTGCTGCGTTGCGGCAAGGCCAGCATCACCTTGACCCGCGCGGGCAAAGTGATCATCCAGGGCGCTTACCTGTCCAGTCGCTCCAGCGGGGTCAACCGCATCAAGGGTGGTTCGGTGCAGATCAACTAGACAGGTAGTCGCCTATGGAACTGCTCAACGCCAGCAAACTGCTTGCTGCCTATACCCAGGGCATGGAGCCCGATGGCCGCGAATCCCTGGTGGTGGTGGCCAAAGGCACGTTTAATCTGCCGCTGGACGGCCGCACGGCGACCCTCGCCGAGACCCAGCAACCGCTGCTGATGGCCGATACATTCCTCGGCGAACCCGGTCTCAGCGCCCCGCTGCAGGAAATGGACTTCGCACCGGTCAAGCCGTTCTGCGACGTGCTGGTGCGCGGCAAGGCCTATGCCCCAGGCGGGCGACCCGTTAGGCAGCTGGCAGCGGGCATTCGCGTCGGTCAGATGAGCAAGGCCTTTTCCGTCCTCGGCCCCCGACAATGGCAATTGGGGCTACTGGGCGTTTCTCCCGGCTTGCCGCAGCCCTTCAGCGAGCAGGACATCTCTTATGCCCAGGCCTTTGGCGGCAGCCATCCGATGGCGAAAGACTCCGAATTGCGTCACTGCTACCTGGACAATCCGACCGGTTGTGGCTGGTTCCCAAGTAGCATGGGGAGTGCTGCCATCGTCGGCATGCCGATGCCGAGCACCGAGGAATTGGGCAAGGCGATCGACAGTCCCTCTGGCGACTTCCGTCCTATGGCCCTTGGCCCCATCGGCCGCAGTTGGCCGCAACGTGCTCGCTTCGCTGGCACTTACGACGATGCCTGGCTGGCCGACCGCTTTCCGTTTCTGCCGGGAGATTTCGACCGTCGCTACTTTCAGGCGGCCCCTGACGATCAGCAGATTCCTTACCTGCGTGGCGGCGAGGATGTGTTGCTGCTCAACCTCACACGCCAGGAGCGCGCGGGCTTTCGCATCCCCGAAATGGACGTGCCGGTGACCTTCTTTCTGAAAAAAGGCGGTCACGAGACTGTGCAAGCGGTGATCGACACCCTGCTGATCGACACAGATGCACTCCAGGTGCAGCTGACCTGGCGTGTCTCCCGTGCGCTACGACACAACATGTTCGAGATCGCTCAGGTGCTGGTCGGCACTGTGTCCACTGGCTGGTGGCGCGCCCACGAACTGGGCAAGGATTACTACCCGTCGCTCTCCTCCCTGGTAAAAGCCAGGCACGCCCCCGAGGAGACAGACTGATGACTACTGCACTTTGCATCATCGGTTCCGGCATGGTCAGCGCCGTTGGCCTCAGCGCACCCGCGAGCTGCGCGGCGATTCGCTGCGCTATCGATAACTTCCAGGAAACCCGCTTCATCGACTGCGGCGGCGAATGGCTGATCGCTGCCAGCGTGCCTCTGGAACAGCCCTGGCGTGGGCGCAGCAAGCTGATCAAGATGGCCGCCTGTGCCATCGCCGAGGCGCTGCAAAGCACCCCTAACGTCGACCCGGAAAAGACCCCGCTGCTGCTGGGGGTGGCGGAAGTCGAGCGCCCCGGCCGCCTCGACGGCCTCGATAAGGGGCTGCTGCACGCCATCGAAACCGAATTGGGCCTGCGCTTTCATCCCAGTTCCAACGTCATCGCCTATGGGCGGGTCAGCGCTGCCGTGGCCCTGCTTGATGCGCGTACGCTGATCTACCAGGGCGGCCATCGCCACGTGCTGATTGCCGGCGTCGACTCCTTCTTGAATGGACCGACGCTGGCCGCTTTCGAAGCACGCGAACGCCTGCTCACTAGCCAGAACTCCAACGGATTTATCCCCGGCGAAGGCGCCGCCGCCGTGGTGCTGGCCGCCCCCGTTGCCAGCGAAGAACCGCAATTGGCCTGCCTCAGCCTGGGGTTCGGCGTGGAGAAGGCCACCGTGGAGGCCGAAGGTACTCCCCTGCGTGCTGAAGGCCTGACTCAAGCCGTACGCGCTGCCCTGAGCGAGGTTGGCTGTGGGTTGGAGCAAATGGATTATCGGCTCACCGACATCTCCGGCGAGCAGTACTACTTCAAGGAAGCCTCCCTGGCCCTGAGCCGTACCCTGCGGGTGCGCAAGGAGTTCTTCCACCTCTGGCACCCGGCCGACTGCATTGGCGAAGTCGGCGCCGCCATTGGCCCGACGATGCTGGCCGTGGCCTTGGCCGCCAGCCGCAAGGGCTACGGTGACGGCCCGAATATCCTCTGCCACCTCGGCAACGACGCCGGCCAACGCGCCGCCGCCCTGCTCAGCTACCAGACCGTGAGGGCTGCCTGATGGCCAACGAGGTGTATGCCAACAATATGGAGATTTCCTGCAAGGCGGCCGATGGCAAGTCCGTCGCCTGCTTTCCGGATGTCTGCTTCACCCCGCCTGTGGCTCCGCCGACACCGATAGGGGTACCCATTCCCTACCCCAATACGGGTATGTCCAAGGACACCACCCGGGGCACACGAACGGTCAAGATCACCCGCAAAGAGGTGATGCTCAAGGACAAGAGTTACTTCAAGACAAGTTATGGGGATGAGGCTGGGAATGCGCCCAAGAAGGGGGTCATCACTAGCAAGATCAAGGGGAAGGTGTACTTCACTTCCTGGTCGATGAATGTGAAGTTCGAAGGTCAAAACGTAGTACGGCACCTTGACATGACGACGCATAACCATGCTTCACAGCCAGGTAATACCCCTCCCTGGCCTCACCTTTCCAAGATGTCGCCGAGCACCCAGGGAAAATGCAAAAGGGAGAAAAAAAGAGAAAGAAAATCCTGCCAGGAATACAAACCGTACGGTGAAAAGAATGTTTGTAAAGAGGCCGAGCTGAGCGGTGCAATGGTCAATGAAAGCGCTTGGGCCAGCAAAGCAGCGACAAGAGCCAAAGCAAACAAATGCTTGTCGGCTCGCCGCTGTCAGTTAGTACCCTACCGCCCTAAGGACGAAGCAGGTATAGCCGGATGCTGTCCAGCACAAACACCTGACCATGTCATACCGAAAAGCTCATTTTCTGTAGGAGCGTTCAGTAACAACAAGCGCCAGCCCGGCTGGGAAGAGTATTCGAAAGATACAGCGCCTTGTATGTGCGTTGAGGGCTGGGGGAACACTCATGGGAGCCATGGTGTACGACACAGCGAGCATAAAGCTCTGGGGGTTATCGCTGGGGTCAAGAAAGGTGATATGCGCGAATTCAGTAAAGAGGCCTCCATGGCGGCCCAAAGTACTCGTGGCGCGTTTCCCGAGTCAAACTGTAGCGAACGCTGCCTCACGGCACAGTTGGCCGACGGGCATAAAAAAATGCTACCGCCAAATACGCAGCCCCCTAAAGTAAAACATTCACCAAGCGGAAGAAGTAAACCAGCGGTATTGAACCGTACCGCGAGAAGACCCTCCCCTTGAGCCACCACCCAATAAACGGATATTCATATGGCTGACGAATGGCTGGAAGATTATTACTACGCTTATGTTGCCGCCGTAGACGCACAGAAATCTTTTTTCGCTTTTCGGGAAATCGGACTAGAAGCCCAGGACGTTTCGCACACTATTTTCCTGGAGTACAACTCTGGAAAGTGGCGAGAAGTTGGCGAGGCGACTTGGGATACCGTTGCCATGACCACCGACCGGTCACAACAGATGCTGGCAATATCCGAAGAGGGTGAAATTGGGGAAGGCTATCTCGGCTCGACCCTCAGCTTGTCGGAAATGGATCCGCCACCGCTAATGCTCAGAGGGATAAGCTCGATAGGCGAATATACCTACTTGTGCGGAGTGTCCCGAGAAGTGTATGTACGCCATGGATCTTCTGCTTGGCAGCCTATACATGCCCCAAAGCCTACAAGTAAAGACAGTGTTTTTGGCTTCGAAGCACTGGGCGGTTTCTCCAATGATGAAATCTATGCCGCCGGCTGGAAGGGAGAAATATGGCTGCGGGAGCAAGGCAACTGGCGGCAAGTCGACAGTCCAACCAACTTTAAAATAACTGCATTGATATGCGCCTCTGATGGTTATTGTTATTTATGTGGCCGCCAAGGCACTTTGCTGCGTGGTAGAGCGGATACATGGGAAATCATCGATCTCGACGAGTTCACCGATGATTTCTGGAGCATTGCTGAACACCAAGGAAAAATATATTTAGCCACCTTGTTCGAAGTATACGTTCTCGATGAAAGTTCTTTGCGGCCAGTCAACTGGAACATGCCAAAGCCCAATACTTGCTACTGTCTTTCCGCTAAAAACGGGGCGCTTTGGTCTGTTGGCCAAAAGGATATCTTGGTACATGACGGGCAGAGCTGGAGGAAACTTGCTTAACGCACTATTTCTCAAGACCTTGAAATGTACTCGAACTTGATTCCGCTGATTTTGGATCAACATGTCGAAGAAGCCAGCTTCCTCGCCGTCCTGCGGGACTATGCCCTGGGCGCACCGCACTACGACTTCGACCACCTCAGCCAACTCGACGAGCGCATCGACGCCCACCTTGACGGCCTTCGCGTCGCCGGCACCTGCGGCCTGGAAACCCTGTTGGCTCAACTTGGGCCACACGCCATTGGCGAGCTGTTCGCCAGTGTGGTGCTGGCCTTCGAGGCGGGTAACGCACAGGTGTTGTCACGGCTCAGCGAGCATTTGCGAAGTGCCGTAGAAACGGAGAGCGGCTACCTGATGGCCTTGGGTTGGCTCGACTGGAAGTGGGTATCGCCCTGGGTCGATCGCCTGCTCGCCTCCCCCGACCCCCTGTTTCTGCGCCTCGGCCTGGCCGCCTGTGGCATGCACCGCCACGACCCCGGCCCAGCCCTGCTTACCGGACTTTCCCACGCCGACCCAAGCGTGCTGGCACGTGCCGCCCGCACTGCCGGCGAGCTGCGCCGTCGTGACCTGATGCCGACCATTCGAAGCCATCGGCAACACCAAGACACCGCCACGCGCTTTTGGGCCAATTGGGCCACCGCGCAGATGGGCGACGAGGAAGCGCTGGAGCCGCTGCGGCAGTTCGCCGAGCAACAGGGCCAGTTCCAGTACCGCGCGCTCTGTGTACTGCTGGCCTGGCAAAGGCGTGAGCACAGCATCGCCTGGATACGTCAGTTGATACAGAACCCTGAGCAACAGCGCGTCGGCATCCAGGCCGTTGGGCTGCTGGGCGACCCGGTCAGCGTGCCCTGGCTGATCCAGCAGATGAGCGACCTGCCGCATGCCCGCGTCGCCGGCGAGGCCTTCAGCCAGATTACTGGGGCAGACCTGGCGTTACTCGATCTGGAATTGCAGGACCTGCCGGATTTCGATGCAGGCCCGAACGACGACCCTGAGGATGCCAATGTCGCCATGGACCCCGATGAGAATCTACCCTGGCCCGACCCGCAGTTGATCGCAGCCTGGTGGCAGGCCCATGGAGGTGATTTCCAGACGGGCGTGGGCTATGTGCTGGGGCTGGCGCAGCGCGAAAGCAGTTTTCAGCAAGCGCTTGTCCGGGGCCAGCAACGCCAGCGTATTGCCGCTGCCTGCGGCATCGCCCGCTTCCGGCCGAGCGAAGTGCTTTTTCCCACCAGCGCACCGGCCTGGCGGCAAAAACGGTTGTTGTTCGGAGGATGAGCAGGCGATTCATTCTCTTCGACTGCGGCAGCTGGACGCTAGGTGCCCATAAACCAAATACGCTAGACTGCCGGCCTATTTTGTTCAGGCCCCTCGTCATGCCCGCAGAGCATGTTCCCAAGCCCTATACGCTCCTGGCCATCGACGATGATCCGCAATCGTTGATCGTGCTGTCGAAAACCCTGACCACCGAGTATGAAGTGCTGCTGGCGAAGAACAGCGAGCGCGGCCTGGCCCTGGCTCGCAGTGCCAGCCCCGATCTGATCATTCTCGACATCCTGATGCCCGAGATGGATGGCTTCCAGGTGCTCAGCGAGCTCAAGAGTCACCCGGCGACTGCAGCCATTCCGGTCATTTTCCTGACCTCGCGCAGCAGCGTCGAAGACGAACGCCTGGGGCTGCTGCTGGGCGCCGCCGATTACATCGCCAAGCCGATTTCGCCACCGGTGGTACTGGCCCGGGTGGCAACGCAACTGGGCTACCGCAACAAACCCCTGCATGGCCTGCAAGCCGTTGCCGGACCTTGCGCCGGCAGCGACATGCGCGACGGTTTTGTCAGTGCATTGACCCTGCAACTGGCCGGCAATCCGCAGATTCGCCTCCAGGCCCTGCTCGATACCCTGTCGATTCTGCTGCGCAGCAGCCCGAGCCGGCGTGACCCCGCGGCCTTGCGTAGCGCTGCCTGCCTGGCGCTGATGGGCCTCAATCAGCCGGGCAGCCGTATCGATCAGGCCCTGGGTCACAGCAGGCTGCTGATTGAGGAGATTCTCGCCCACGCCGAGCCGGAAGACCCGATCCTCAACCTTGCCTGGAAAATCACCCACGCCGATGCCTTGCTCAAGGGCCCTGGCGAGCTGCACACCTGCGAGCAGTTGTCCCTGTCGGCCCGTCTGTTCGCCCTGGCGCTGAACTACCACCTGAGCCTGCTCCAGGCCAGCACCGAGGACCTCCACAGTCGACATGCGCAAGCCGTGGGCCAGATGTATCGCCAGCCCGGGTTCGAGCAATGCATCGCCGGCGACCCGGAGCTACTGTCGGCGGCCTTGCTGAGTTCGTCACAGAGTTTTCTCGGCCGGTGAACGGATGGTGAGCCTGGCCAATGCCTAACTTCGCAGATCTGGAGCTGTTCATTCTGATCGCCGAGCTTCAGGGCCTGTCCCCCGCCGCTCGCGTCATGTCGATCACCCCGGCTGCCGCCAGCCTGGGGCTCAAGCGCCTGGAAAACCGCCTCGGCGTGCGGCTGTTCACCCGCTCCACCCGCACCATGAAGCTCACCCCCGAAGGCGCACGCTACCTGGAAAGTGCCCAGCACGCCTTGAAGATCCTGGCCAACGGCAAGCGCTCGTTGCGCCACGATGACGGCATGCTGGAACTCACGGTGTCTTCCGACCTGGGCCGCAACCTGCTGCTGGACATGCTCGCCCGGCTCAAGCAGGAACGGCCGCGCATGTACATCAAGCTGGCGCTGAGCGACAAGGAAGAGGACCTGCTCAAGGGCCGCTTCGATGCGGCGTTGCGCTACGGCAAGAACCAGGCCCTGGATCTGGTCGAGCTGCCGGTGCTCAAGCAGCATTACTTCATCGCCTGCGCCGCGCCCGATTACCTGGCCGAGCATGGCCAGCCTGAGTCGCCGGAACAGCTGAGCGAACATGAATGCATCATCTGCCACAGCATTGGCCGCCCGGAGAGCCGCTGGCGTTTCCATGGGGCCGGCAAGGTCGAGGACGTGCCGGTGCAAGGGCATTTTTGCTGTGATGATGGCGATGCAGCGCGGCGCTGGGCCGTGGCTGGCCATGGCGTGGTCAACCTGCCGCTGCTCAATGTCGTGGAGGACCTGCTCGCCGGGCGCCTGTTGCCGCTGCTGCCCGGTTGGCAGTCCGACGCGGCGCCGCTGAATCTGGTGGTCTCGCACCGCTCGCAGATCACTTCGTCGTTGCGCGCCTTGCATCAATGCCTGGTCGAGCACTGCACCGACCGCATGGCCCGCTATCAGGCCCTGACCCAGGACACCCGCTAGCCCTGGAAGTCGACAAGCAGGTCATGGGCCTGCTGGAACTCCAACCGGTAGATCCGCTCTTGAATGGCCCGCAGAGGACCACAGGGGTATTGCTCGTACAATTCATCGATCAGCGCCAGGGCCTGGGCATTATGACTGCGCAGCAGCTTGGCCAAGCGCTCCAGTGCCAACACCTGCTCAGCGTCCAGCCCCAGCTGCTGCGTTGCCAGATCCCCGCCAGCTGCCACTGGCAGGGACGCCAGGCCGGCCAGCACCGGTTCCAGGCACCGCGCCAGCTGCTCGATCAGCGGCCCCAGCGCTGCCGGCCCGCCCGCCTGTTCCTCCAGTTGTCCAGCGGCCTCTTTGACCGCCGTGGCACCGATGCTCCCAGCGTTGCCCTGCAGGCTGTGGGCCAGAAAGCCGATGGCGGCCAAGTCGCCTGCGGCATGGGCTTGCCACAAGCGCTCGATGACCTGCTGCTGGCTGTCACGAAAGTCGGCCAGGAGTTTGCGGTGCAGGGCCAGGTCCTGGTTCACCACCGCCAGCCCGCGCGCGGTGTCGATGCCTTCATAAATCGAGTTCAAGACGCTGGTACCCGCAGGCGCCGGAACTTGCGCTAGCGGCATGTCCGTCGCTTTGATCCAGCGCACCAGGGTCCGATAGAACGCCGCGACCTCCAGGGGCTTGCTCAGCAGATCGCTCATGCCGGCCGCCACCGCCCTGCCCTGCACATCGGTCTGGTTACTGGCGGTCACGGCAATGATCGGCAGCCACCGCAGGTGCGGATACCCGCGAATCTTGCGGGTCGTGGCGAAGCCGTCCATGACCGGCATCTGACAATCCATCAGCACAGCGTCAAAGCGCCCCTCCTCAAGCAACAAACGCAGGGCCTGCGCACCGTTCGCCGCCAGCACCACCTGGACCCCAACGCGCTGCAGCAGGCCCTGCAACACTTCCTGGTTGAGCCCGTTGTCCTCGACCACCAGCACCCGCGTCCCCGCCAGCCAGCGTACCGGGTCATTGATAGCGCCCTGCCCCGCTGCGGCGCCGTTCGCTGGCGCCGTAGGCGCGGTGCAGTTTTCCTCAAGCGGTAACGGCGGCAGGCTCAACCGCACGCTGAACTTGAATGTTGCGCCCTGCCCTGGCTGGCTTTTCACCCAGATATCACCTTGCATCAGTTGCACGATTTTCTTCGAGATGGTCAGCCCCAGGCCGCTGCCGCCGTAACGCCGGCTGATGGACCGATCGGCCTGGACAAAGACATTGAACAAGCAGGCCTGCTGCTCGTCGCTGATGCCCACCCCCGTGTCGGTGACGCTGAAGCACAGCAGGACCTGATGATCCCACTGCCGCACCAGGCATACCCCAATACAGACATGGCCGGCCTCGGTGAACTTGATCGAGTTGTCCACCAGGTTGGTCAGCACCTGGGCCAGGCGCAGTGGATCACCGACATAACGGCACGGCAGTGAAGCGGGAATATCCAGTTGCAGGCGCAGCGCCTTTTCTTCCGCGCGCTGGCGGACCAGCAGCAACACATCGTCCACCAGTTCCCGCAGATCGAAGCCCACTTGTTCCATGCTCAGCTTGCCGGCTTCGATCTTCGACAAGTCGAGCACGCCGTTGATGGTGCCCACCAGGTGTTTGGCCGCACGGTCGATCTTTTCGATGTAGTCGCGCTGCACCGGCTCCAGCGGCAGGTCCAGTGCCAGGTGGGCCATGCCGATGATCGCGTTCAGCGGCGTGCGGATCTCATGGGACATGCAGTCGAGAAACTCCGACTTGGCCTGGGTGGCCCGCTCGGCATCCCGTCGTGACTGCTGGATTTGCGCTTCCACCGCCTTGCGCTCGCTGATGTCTTGCAGCACCCCGGTGACCCGCGTCGGCGCCCCATTGGCGTCGCGCTGCATGACCTTGCCGATGTCTAGCACCCACAGCCATTGCCCTGCCTTGTTGCGCATGCGGTATTCGGCGCGGTACTCGCCGACTTCATCGTTCAGGTGCGCCTTGAGCCGGGCCATGACCGGCTCGTAGTCGTCCGGATGCACCAGAGCGGTCCAGCGCTCCAGGCCATGGCCGAAAGCCTGTTCCATCTGCTGTTTGCTGTAGCCAAGAATCTGCAGCCAGACATCGTTGTTGATGACCGTTCCCAGGCTGAGGTTCCAGTCCCACAGCCCCAGGGCCCCGCTTTGCAGGGCCATGTCCAGGCGCTGTTCGCTCTGCTCGATCTGCGCCACGTCGCGCTTGTGCCGCCGGGCATCGGCCAGACGCCGCAGGCCGCCCCACAGCAACAGCAAGAACACCAGGGCACTCAGCCCCTCGATCAGCAGCACCTGTTCCCCCGGCAACAGCGTATCCAGGTCGCCCAGGGTGATCAGGGTCCAGGGACCGCTGGGGTCATTCCAGTCGAAATCCACCCGGGACAGGCTATAGCGCCGGCCGTCCAGCTCGATCACCGACTGATGGGCATCGAAGGGCAAGCGTTCGGGCACCCCGTTGGCAAACGGATAGTCGCTGAACTGGCGGCGGATCTCCCCCGTGAACCGGTTCCAGGGCCAGGCCCGATCGGACTTGAGGATAAAGGCCGGGGAACTGGCGGCCAGCACCACGCCGCTGGGGGACAGAATCATCTTCAGATCGTCGCTGTACGGCTTGCTCAGGCTGGCATCGAGCCTGTCGGCATCAAAACGCGCCACCAGCACCCCGATCACCTTGTCCTGGCGCGTACGCGACTCGAAGATCGGTACCGCCATGTAGAACATGCGAGTGCCGGTGGTGGCGCTGATGGCACCGTAGACACTGCTGCCGCCATCGAGGGCCACCTTGAAGTAGGGGCGGAAGGCGACGTTCAGCCCCAGGGGCGTCTGCCCCTGCTGGTCATGGGCCGCTACCACCACCCCTTCCCGGTTGAGAACAAACGCATGGTTGGCGTCCACCACCAGGGACAGGGTCTTGAGGGGAATAGTGGCCCGCTCCATCAGATCCGCAGAGGGCTTGGGCTCCAGGACAATGCGCTTGAGCGAGGGGTTGTGACGCCCGAGGATCGACAGTGCGCCAATGGCAAAACCGTTGGATTTCCATTGTTCCAGGTCCTGGGCCTGCTCCCGGGTCTGCATCTGGATGCTCGCGCGGTAGACGTCTTCGACCTGCACTCGGTAGTAGTTGCCCAGCGCCACTGCGGCGCCGACCGCGATCACCACGCCCAGGGCATAACAGCAGCGCCTGTGACTGTCGAAGAAGTCCAAAAAACCGTACAACCGTTTGCCCCTTTGCCTTAAAAAAACCGTGCCCGCCAACCCTTGCCTGGGGCGTTGCCAGGTCCTGTCAGCGCTTAGCCAGCCGGCGTGGAAACTCCGGCGGCAGAAAATCGCGGTCCGGATCGTAGTCGGCCTTGAGGTAATCACAAAGCGCCTTGAGGTCCTGGGGCGACAATGTCCCCACCGCCTGCTTGAGCCGCAGGGTGTCGAGAATGTAGTCATAGCGGCTGTTGTTGTACTGGCGCACGGCGTTATAGAGCTGACGCTGCGCCTCCAGCACATCGACGATATTGCGGGTTCCGACCTGAAAGCCCATCTGCGAGGCCAGCACGGCGCCCTGGTTGGAGATGATCGACTGGCGCCGCGCCTGCACCTGATCGACACCACTGTTGAGACCGCGATGCAGGTTGCGGGTCTGCTCCACGACTTGACGCCGCAAGCCGTCGTTGAGGTACTCGCGCTGGTTCATCCGCTGGTGGGCTTCGCGCACCTGGGAGCGGGTCTGGCCGCCACTGAACAGCGGAATGTTCAACTGCAGAGCGACCGTGCGCTGCTCGACATTGCCACCGTAGCCATTGCCACGGATATCGCTGTTGCCGTAGCCCAGGGCGTCGTTGTCCCCGGTCTGGTAGCGCAGCACCGCGTCCAGGGTCGGCGCGTGCCCGGCCTTGCGTGCGCTTAGGGTCTGCTGTGTCGCCTCCAGGGCAAACTGGCTGGCCTGCAGGGTCAGGTTCTGGCGCACCGCCGTGTCCACCCAGCGCCGGGCGTCGTTGGGTTCGGGCAGCAGCACCGGCATGTCGTGGCGCAGCCCCTGGACTGCCTGGTACTGCTGATGCGTCAGGGTGTCCAGGGCTTCGAAGGCATCGTCGGTCTGCTTCTGCGCCACGATGCGGTTGGCCCGCGCCGTGTCATGCCCGGCCTGGGCCTGCAGCACATCGGTGCGGTCCGACAGGCCCAGCTGCAAGCCCCGTTCGGCCAGTTGCTGCTGGCGCTTGAGCGCCGCTTCTTCGGCCTTGGCCGCCGCCAGGGCGTCCTGGGCCTTGAGCAGGCCGAAGTAGGCCTGGGCGCTGTCGAACATGAGTTTCTGCTCGGCGGCGGCCAGCTCCAGTTGGGCCTGCTGGTCTTGTGCTTGCGCGGCCTTGAGGGTGAACCAGCGATCGGCGCGAAATATCGGCTGGTTCAGCACGGCCTGATAACTGGTGGCACTGCGTCGGGTGTCCTGCCGCGGCTGCTGCAGGGAGGTGCTGGTGGCATTGAGATCGGCACTGGCGGACAGCGTGGGCAGCAGGCCGGCCCGGGCCTGGGGCACCGCCTCGGCACGGGCCGCCTGATCGGCCTGGGCGGCTGCCAGCTCGCTGTTGTTCTGCCGGGCATCCAGGTACACCCGCCACAGGTCGCTGGGCAGTGCCTCGGGTCGGGGTTGTGACAGGTGTTGCAGGTGCTGTGAGGTCGCCTGCGCCAGAGGCGCCACCAGCAGCGGGACGGCAAGCAGCCAGCCGGCAAGGGCTCGCTGCCGCGAAATCATGGGTTTGCTCATGGTTGGATCTAACACCGGGAAAAGAGGGCGCCGCAGACAGGAGGGGCTTTGCGCCCCTCCCGTGTTTCTCCTGCGAGGTCAGGTCAGTGAAGGCACCAGCACCGCCTGCGCGGCCTGATGGTTTTTCGGCAGCTGTTCGCGAGCGCCGCCGGTGTCAGCGAAGGCCGCCATGGCCCCGCTGAGTTTTGCCAGGCTGGGGCCCCGACCATCCGTCGCCGAGTCCGGCACATCCGCCGCCGAGCTCAGAGCGTTCGCCGCCGGCAGCGTCTCGCGCTGGCTCCAGGCCAGTTCGAACACGCTGTCCCCGGCCGATCCACTCGGGCCAAAGCCCTTGAGCAGTTGCTCGACGCTGAGCATCGACGAGTCGCCTTTGAGCTCGATCAGCAAATGCCCATGGGCGGCCGCCTGGCTGCCCAGCACCTGGCGCAGCACCAGGGCGGTGCCATTGCCCGTGTCGGTCAGTTGCACATCCTCGCCCCGACGGCTGACGAGGATATTCTTGCCATCGGCCACCGGCAGGATCACCCGATCCAGGGCCAGGCCCGGATCATCGTTGTCGATGACCACCGAGCGGTAATGCGCCCACATCGCCGGGCTGAAACGATAGGTGTCATCCCCGGCGCCGCCGTGCAGCACCACGCTGTCGACCCCGGCAATCAACGGCGGCGCCAGGTCATCCTGACGAGCATTGCCGCTGGCTCCCTGAAGCAGCAGCGAGGAGCCGATGCGCTCGACATTTGCGTAATGGCCCAGCTGCAGCGCCTTGCCGTCCTTGACCTGATACAGCGCCTGCGCCGTCGGGCTGTAGACATAGGCCGAGTTCGGCGTCCCGGCAGCGACGCCGATAAAGCGCAGGTCGCTGCCACCAGGGATGCCGTTGCTGGCGAACATCTGCCCACTGGCAATATCGAACCAGCCGCGGGTGTCGCCGTCCTGCAAGCTCAACACGCCTTTGGCGCCCCACTGGCCAGCCACCGTTGCCAGGGCCTGGGGCAGATTGCCCAGATGTGCCTGTTGCCAACCCTTGTCCACGGCCACCAGTTGCACATCGCCGTTGTTGCTGCGCAGCAGCACTTCGCCTTGCACCGTGGTCAGGCGCAACCCGGCATCGACCTGGACTGCCGAACGCAGTGGCTGCTTGGGCATCCAGTCAATGGCGGCCGGCAATTGCGCCGAGGCCTCAAGCACCTCGTCGCTGCCAAACGCGGTGGCCAGTGCTTGCGCTGTCAGCGGCGGCTGCAGATAGAGCTTGCCGCTCTCGGGCTCGAACAGCCGGGCACTGGCGCTGGCACTGTCGAAGCCGAGAAACTGCAGCGGCTTGCCTTGCAGCGCGGACGATGCCACCACCACCTGACCGTTGTGGTACCACACCGGCAGCGCACTCTTGCCGTCGGCGGCCTTGACCCCGAATACCGCCAGGGTGGCATTGCTGCCGGCGACCTCGGCGAGGTTTTTCCACCAGTTACTGTGGGCCTTGAGCCAATGCTCGTTGACCGCCTCATAGCTCAGCCGTCCCGTCGCCTCGATCCGGGCCATGCGCCCGTCGTTGGTCACGGCCAGCAGATGGCCATTGAGATTGAGCACATTGGCCAGGGGCGGCGTGCTCAGCCGCAAGGCGCTTGGCTGGCCGGCATCGAGCACCTTCTGCCCCGGCCCTTCCTGGCGGAACAGCACCTGCTGCGCCTTGCTGTAGAAGTAAAACACTTCCTGGCCACCGGGCTGCGCCTGGCTGCCCGCCAACACCAGGTCGGCCGGAATCTGCCAGGCGCTTTGCACCTGCCCCGGGGCATCGGCACGTGGCGCCTGCCCGGCCGGTGGCGCCAGGTTCGGCTTGATCACGATGCCGTCGCTGCTGCGCACCCAGTAGCGGTGCGCGACCTTGGCGTTATCCAGACCAAACACCGTGATCAGTTCTGCCGCAGTCGGTTCCAGCATGGGGGCACCCAGGCTGTACAGCGGGGTATCGCGCTCGGTGGCCTGCGTCTCGTAGCCCTTGAGCAGGGTCTTGAGGCCGTCGCCATGCTGGTCGGTGCGCGCCGACAGCTGCAGCAGCGACTCATCGCCGACCACCCCCACCAGCTCCATCCGGTCACCGAGGATACGGAAGCTCAGTTCGGCTTCCCGCTCCTTGAGTTGATAACGACGGGCCAGATACACCGCATCGCCCTCTTGCCAGAACCGGCTGATCTGGCCGGCGCTCTGGTTGAACGAAGGGGCGAACTGCGCATCGACCTTGCCGCTGGCAATATCGACCCGCCACGCGGCGGCGTTCTCGGCATCGACGAAGTAGGCATGCTCGCCGATGACCGCCCCCAACTGGGCGTTGCGAGCCTGTTGCACATCGGTGTCGGTGAACAGCATGCGGTCCTTGGCGACGTCGTAGTACGCCCGACCGACATTGCGCTCACCGTGCTTGTAGTTCTCCACCAGCACGTATTGGCCGTGCAACTGATGGGCCTGGGCCAGCTCCTTGAGGTGCTGTTCGATGCACTGCCCGGGTACCTGCCATTGGCTGGCGTCTTCCTTCACCACGTAAGTGGTCTGGCCGGCAAAATCGGCTGCCCGTACTTCGCCCTTGGCGTTGACCAGCAGCACCTGCCCGCTCTGGGCCGGATCGAGCTTGACCTTGACCCCACCCACCAGCAAGTGGTCCTTCGCCACGGTGATGCTGTCGCTTTCAAGCTGGCTGCTGTCGATGATCCAGCGTGACGGCTGAGTGCCGGCCTCGTTGCTGAGCCTGACCTCGGTGCCTTCGTTGAGGCCGATCAGGTATTCGCCGCCTGCGCCCTGGATGTCGTAGCGCAGGTAGCCGTACAGCTCCTTGGGCAGCTGCGGTATCACCAATTGCCGGCTGTGCCCATCGAGCAGCACTTCTACCGGCGTCTCGACGTACTCCTGGTGAATGCGCCGGATCGTCTCCTCGCTCGGGAAGATGTAGAAGTCGTAGTCGAAGCGCCGGTCCTGCTCGAGCTTGCGAATCACATCGAAACCCGTGTCATGCCGGGTGGTGGCCCCCGGCAGGATCATGTACTCGTAGCTGATGTAGGACTTGGGCGTGCCCGGCAGTATCACCGTCCTGTTGTCGCCGTGTTCGAGTTTCGGCGGCTTGGCGCCGTGGCCAATGCCGCTGCGCACCTCGATCGCCTGGGCGCGGTCGTGGATCATCCGCGGAAAGTCCCCGACCCAGAAGAAGTAGTTGATCGCCCCGGAACCGGTGGAGCCGTGGTGGGTGCGGTAAATGTACTGGCTGTCGAAACCGACCTCGTTGGTCCGCAGATCGAGGCGCTTGACCACCGCCCCGGGCAGCGGCACCAGCACCTGCTGTTTCTCGTCATAACGGTAGCCGTTGCCCTGGTAGGCCTTGTCCAGGGTGTCGAAGTAACGTCCCACCGCCTTGGCGTCTTCGGCCACCGCGCCAAAGGCCTGGGCCAGTGCCGTGAAGCCTACCGCCAGGCCACCGAGGATCACCCCAGCGCCCCCCAGCACCGCGGCCGTTGTCGAGGCACCGATCAGCCCGGCACCGATACCCGCCGCGCCACTGACAAAACTCGCCGAGTCGAACGCCAGCTGGGTGCCGAATACGGCTTTCTGCACATCGTTCTCGGCATGGGCCAGCTCATAGGCATCCAGGCCGACCATGGCCCCGCCAAACAGCACGCCTGCGCCCTCGTTGACCGTGTGCCCCAGGGTCGAGGCAAAGTCCTTGAGCGAGGACTCGGCGGCCAGGGCTTCGCCGCGCAACGCGGTTTGCACCAGTTGGGTGACCTTGGCCACATCTTGCAAGGTGCCATGGCCAATCTGCGCCAGGCCCAGGTAGCTATGGATCTTCAGGGCGGTGGCCAGGTCCGGTGAAACCACGCCTTGGGCCGCATCCTTGCGGTTCTTGTCGGCAAACCACTGGATCAGCGTCTGGACCGCAAAGCCCGCGTTCAGGCCGTCCACATGCGCCACTTCGCCGACACCGCCGCGGGGCCGGATCTGCCCATGCTCCAGGGTGAAGTGCTCGTTGAGCACGCTCATGTGCTCATCGACGAAACGACGGAATTCGACAAAGGTGCCATCGTCGGTGCTCAGCCAGCGGGTCTGATCGGGCTGGTCGCGGTTGATGAACTGCACCCGATAGCCGCCCTCCGGCTGTGGCTCGGTGTTGGCGATGATCGGTATCCACTGGCTGCTCAGCTGGTGTTCCCGGGCCAGCCGGGTGCTGGCGGCGTCGAAGCGAGCCCCCCATTGCTCGGCGTCGAACGTGGTCAGCGCCGCGCCCAGGCGCAGGTCCTGGCTGACGCGCTGCTGGGCACCCACCGCCTGCTCCACCTGGCGGCGTTGGCCGATGACGCCGGCCAACTCCTCGGGACGGGACAGATCGGCAACGTTCAGCCCGCTGCCCACCGGCACCTCGGCCATCTTGTGGGTGTCGATCTCGATCAGGTTGAAGGCCGGCTGCGACTGGCTGCCGAACGAGCCGTAGTGCGCCGCCAGTTTGCGGCGTACCAGGTGCTGCTCCATGGCCTTGGCCAAGCCCTTGCTGGAGTCGAAAGCGAAGATCCCCACATTCGGGTCATAGAAGTAGTAGCGACGGCCTTCGGGGCCCTGGGTACTGCCCACCATCATCGAGTGATTCTGGGTGTTGAGGGCAAACATCGAGTCGCTGCTGCTGTTGGCCAACCGTGCCACCACGTCGGACAACTGGAACTGCCCCAGCGCCTTGGAGGCCTGGACCGCGTCGACATTGGAATGCAGCCGGATCAGGCTGTTCTTGAGCAAGGTCGAGCTGCCCGCCTGGGGATCGGCCGAGGCCAGGAACAGCTTCTGCACCAGGCTGTTGACCCCCGCCTCACCACCCCTGGCCAGGGCGACGGCCATGGCCCTGACCAGCGGGTAGCAGCGGCCTCCGGAGCGGTCCCCCACCAGCGACAGGTAGAAGTCCTGGGGCGCCAACTGGCCGAAGACACTGCCGGCGCCCCGGAAGTCCTCACTGAGGGTCGCGGTCTGGCGCAGCACTTTGTCGATGTATTCGGCCAGGCTGGTCTCGCTGATGCGGGCACTCAGGGCGCCACGCTGCCCAGGCGTGAGCTGGCCGTCGAGAAACAGGCGCTTCATCTCCAGGGCCGACTTCTTGTCGTCCAGCCCGGGGATCTTGATCTCGCGAAAATCCCGCACGCCGTCACTGAATGCCGTGCCCCGGGCCCCGCGCTGATAGGCCTCGGCAATGGCGTAGCGCTCGCCCACGCTGGTGCTGCGCTCATCGCCCCCGCCCTGGATCGCCGTGTCGTCGGTGCGCACCACCGCAGCACTGCCCTGCTTGGCCTGGATCTGCTGCCAGAGCCAGGTCTTTTCCACCGAAGCGGCCTCACGCAACACCGGTTCGTACTGCGCCCGATAGAAATCCTGCGTGAGGTTGAGCTGCTTGATCTGCTGGTCGATCAGGCGCTTGTCGCTGGCCTCGCGCCGCTGCTCCTGGAGTTGATAACGCTGGTTGCCGAGCTGTTCGATGTCGGCGCTGACCTTGGCCTGGACCGCATCGCGCAGCCGATTCCAGGCGGCAATGGCCGGGTGCTCGGGAGAAAAGTCGCCGCCGCTGTAGACGCCATCGGCCACCCCTTCAGTGGACACGCCGAACTGGGTCGCCACCTTCTTCAGGTTCTGGTGCACCTGTTCGCGGTACTCGGCGAACTGGGTCCGGTTGCGTTCCTGCACCTGGCTGTCGGCGGTCTGGATGGAAAGAGGCTCTGCACCCTCGCGCAACTTCAGCCAGACCATCTGCCCTTCGCGCTGGTACTCCTGGCGCTGGAACACCAACTGCCACTGGCCGTCGACGACCTGCATGTACGCCGCAGCCAGGCCCTCGGCGGTGCCGGCCACTTGGTAGTCCTTGTAGTCGACCGCCATCACCACGTTGTCGTACAGCAGCGAACTGTTGACCCGACCGTCGTGATAGACCCGATAGGTAGTGGCGTCCAGGCTGGTCACCACCAGCGAGCAGCCCGACAAGGTGCCGGTAAAGAGGAAGCTGCCCGCGCGCGCCTGCTTGGGAATGTCCACATAGGCCGGCGCGGCGTTGGCCTGGTTCGGCCCGTTGTAGCCGAGGAAATACGCCGGCACGCTGTCCGGGCTCCCGGCGCTCACGGAGTTGGCGCTGTGCTCGGTGTATTCGAGCTCATACAGCCTGGGCGCGACTTCCACCAACTGCACGTTGCCCTGGGCCGGCAAGCGCCCCGCCTTGACCAGGGCCTCGGCACTGAGGGTGTGAGTCTGGGCGAACTGCACCGGGTCGGCGGCAAACTGATGAATGTCGGCGCTGCCCTGGCGCGGTTCGAAGCCTGCCCCGTGCCCTGCCAGTCCACTCTTGAGTTGCTGGTCCCTGGCGGCCTGCCCCAACAGCGCGGGCAGCGGACCCAGGTCGGTGAAGCGCGGTGGATGGAACTCCTCGCTCGGCGCCAAGCCTTGATTGACGATAGGCAACACTCGGGCCATCACGGCGTCGTACAGCTCCCCATGCAAAGCCTCCCGGCGCCCTTGGGCACGGTAGCGGTCGAAGGTCTGCAGCAGGTCCTTGCCGATGCTGTCCGGCCCTTGTGGTTCATAGCGGGCGGCGACATACAGGGTTTCGAAGAACGAGTGATAGCCGTTGCGGATCATGAAGGCCGCGTTGGCCATCTGGAACTGCCAGTACTGCTTGACGCTCGGCGCACTGCCGAACAACTCCGGCAAGGCATTGCTGACGGTCTGGGTGGTCCCGGAGATGCCCCCCACGAACGGGGTGTCCAGGTCGTTCATGTAGCGCGTGGCTTCATTGTTCGGATCGGGACGGAACTGGCTGTAGCTGCGGTACTTGTCGTCCTGGATCAGCAACGCGGCATCGGTCCGGGCCTGCTCCGGGTGGGTATTGAGGATCAGGTAAGGGTCGGGCTGGTTCAGCCGGTTGTTGATCATGACCTTGTCGGCGCCGGTTTTTGGCGCAAGCGCGACATGGGCATTGACAGGCACCGCGGCCTTGGAAAAGCTGTCGGCCACGGGGCGCAGGGCATGGAACAACGCCTGTTTGCGCAGGCTGCGGCCCTGGTCGCCGGACAACAGCGCCTCGACCGTCGGCCGCAAGGCACCGTCGGCCGGCGCCAGGCCCTGGGGGCCGCTCAACAACAGGTTCAGCAGTTTGCTGTCCAGGCCGCGCTCCACTGCCACCTGATCGAAGACATGCACCTTCGGGTTGCCTGGATGCTGCCCGGCGTTGGCGCTGGCCACTCGCTGTGTTTCCACCTCGATCGCCTGGGCACGCCACTGTTCGTACAGAGGGGCCAGCAGCAGTTTGGCCTGGGCAATGTCGCTCTGCAGATAACCGCCCTGCAGGACCTTGTCCAGTGCCTGGTTCTTCAGCAGATTCTGCCCCAGGCCGAACAGCAGCTCATCGTTGTCGTGGCTCTGCCACACCGACGCGGCGAAGGCCTGTTCCCACAGCACCTTGTTCAGGTTGTTGCCCTTGATATCCCGCAGGCTCGGGCGGCTATGTTGCGCCAGCAGCACCCCGGCCGGGGTGATGTGGTTGCGTTCGAGCAGGCGCGTCAACTGTTGCACGAAGGTGGCGCGCTCGCTGCTGCCTTCGAACAGCCGGCTGGCCTTGAAGCCCTCGCCGCGCAGTTGTTCCAGGCGCTCGAAAAACGCCGCGTTGTATTGATACAGAATCTCGGTCTGGGCCTTGCTCAGGTGGCTGCTGCTGACCTTGTCGCCCTCGACGGTCATCACGGCAAAAGGCGTCGCCGAACGGTAAGCGTCACCCTGGGGCATTTCCAGCAGGTACTGGTGCTCGGCAAAGCCGACCGAGCGCTCCAGCTCGTGAATATTGACGAACAGGCCGTCGCGGTCCGGGTGGTAGCTGTTCTGCCGATAGTCTTCCACACCCAGGGTCTGGAAGCTGGTGATGTCCGCGTTCTGATTGATCAGCTCGCTCAAGGCGCCGGCCAAGGGCACTTCGCGACTCACGCTGGTGCCGGGCGACTGGCCCGAGACCTGGATACCGACCTGGTTGGGCACTTTGCGATCGACGTTGGTCAACAGCAGCTTGCGGCCGTTGCTCAGCACCTGGGCCTTGAAGCCTTCGCGCAGGGAGCTTTCCGACACCAGGTGGTTGGCGAAGTACTGCTCGACGAACCCGGTCTTGACCAGCACCGAGCGAATCGGTGCATAGGTCGGCGAGCGCATGGACGGTGGCTCGCTCTTGAGCCGGTACTGTTGCTGCCAGGCCAGGGAACGGGCAGCGGTGCCAAAGGAAAAATTCAGCACGCCGTCGGTGGGCACCACCAGCCGACCGTGCTCCAGGTAGAAGTCCTTGAAGCGGCCATCGGTGCTGGCATTGACCAGCGCCACGTTCATGCGGATATAGCCCGGGCGTTCTTCCATCATCAAGAGTGAAAGGTTCACCGGCAGCTCGTCGGAGGCCCGGGGCGCCTTGGCCAGTGCGTCCAGGCTCGCGGTCTGCTGCTGCGGGGCGGCCTTGAGCCAGGCGTTGTAGCGGGTACTCACCTCCTTGTAGGCCTGCAGCTCGGAGAACAGGGTCACATAGGTCTGGCTGAAGGTGGAGTCGGCCACCTGCAGGCTCAGGTGCTTCTCCAGGCGATTGATTCGGCCCTTGAGCTCTTTCTGCTTGGCCGGCGCATCGGCTTGCAGGACCTCGGCCTTGGCGCCACCGGGACTGAGCAGTCGCAGGGCCTTGTTCCAGGTGCTGTCATAGTGGCTGATCGCCGTGTGCTGGCGGCTGTACAGCGCAATGTCACGGTCCAGTTGCTGCTTGTAGGCAATGGTGGCCGGCGTGTCGGCGATGGTGTTCATTTCTTTGCGGCGTTGTTGCAGCACCTGCAACTGGTCGCCCACCGAGACCGGGTTGTCCTGCATCTGGTAGTGCTGGGCGGCCAGCACGCTCAGGGTGCTCTGCTGCATGTCCAGCAAGCGGTCGCCGACCTGGCCGATGTACGCGGCACGCTCGTCGGCGCTCATGTTGAACCATTCGGTTTGCCGCCCTGCCGTCTTGATCTGTTGGTCGATCAGGGAATTGAGCAGGCGCGTGAAGTCCTTGGACATAAAAGCCATTGCAATGATCCTTTGTCTGTTTTGAGCCAAGCCCTGCGTCTCGCGAAGGGCTGCCTATGGGTATGGAACTGCGGGGTGGGGAGACATGACGGGTGGGCGAGTCCTCCTGCCGTCGGTGGGGTCAATCCTTCATCTGCAGCGCCCACTGCCGGGCATACAACCCGTCCAGGGCGAGCAGCTGTTGGTGTGTGCCTTGTTCGAGCACCCGGCCCTGATCGATGACCAGAATCCGGTCCGCATGGCGCAGGGTATTGAGGCGATGGGCGACGCTGATCACCGTGCGGCCGCGGACGATGCCCTGCAGGTTGGCCATCACCGCCGCCTCCGACTCGTAGTCCAGGGCACTGGTGGCTTCGTCCAGCAACAGGATGCCGGGGTTGGTCAACAGGGCCCGGGCCAGGGCAATGCGTTGACGCTGGCCGCCGGAGAGCTGGCCGCCACGCTCGCCCACCTCGGTCTCGTAGCCCTGGGCCAGGGCCTCGATAAAGGACGTCGCCCCGGCCAGACTGGCGGCGTGCCGCACCTCGGCGTCGGTGGCTTGAGGCCGGCACAGGCGGATGTTCTCGGCAACGCTGCCGGCGAACAGCACGCTTTCCTGGAGCACCACGCTCATGTTGCGGCGCAGGGCCACCGGGTCGGCGATGGCCAGGTCGATGCCGTCCACCAGCACCCGGCCGTGCTGGGGCACATATAGGCGCTGCAGCAGGCGGGTCAGAGTCGATTTGCCGGAACCGGAGGGCCCGGTAATGCCGACGAACTCGCCCGGCCGGATCTCCAGATCCAGCTGGCGCAGCACTTCCTGGCCGTCTTCCTCGTAGCGAAAACGCACCCCCTGGAAGCTCACCCCGCCCTGCAACGCCGGCACCGAAGCCAGACCGCCGCTGCCGCTTTCACAGTCGCTGTCGAGAATGTCCCCCAGGCGGCGCAGGGAAATCAGCGTGTGCTGGAAGTCCTGCCAGACCTGGGCCAGACGCAGGATCGGCTCCACCACATGCCCGGCCAGCATGTTGAAGGCCACCAGTTGGCCGGGGCTCAACTGGCCATCCAGCACCAGCATCACGCCCCACCACAGCAACAGCGCCGCGGTCAGCTTCTGGATCAGGCCGATGCCCTGACCGGCCCAGATCCCGACGATGCGGGTGTGGAACGCCGCACGCACATAAGCCGCCAACTGGCGCTGCCACTGCTGCTGGAAGGCGCTTTCGATGGCCCCGGTCTTGATAGTCTCGATGCCGGTCACGGTCTCGGTGAGAAACGCCGTGTTGGCCGCATTCAACTCGTATTCGCGCAAGGCCCGGCTGCGCAGCAAGGGGCCCACACACAGCCAGAAGAGGAAATACAGGGCCAGGGAGCCCACCACCACCCAGGTCAGCAGCGGTGCGTAGCTGTACATCACGGCGATGAACAACCCGCAGAACGCCAGGTCCAGCACCAGGGTCAAGGCCGAGCCGGTAAGAAACTGGCGGATCTGTTGCATCTCACCGACCCGGGCGATGATCTCGCCGCTCTGGCGCCGCTGGAAATAACCCAGCGGCAACTGGATCAGATGCTGGTACAGGCGCGCGGACAGCTCGGCGTTGATCTTGCTCGCCACATTGCTGAACAGCCAGGACCGCAACAGGCCGAACAAGGGCTCGAACAGCGCCAGGGCCAGCATGGCGATCCCCAGCACTTGCAGGCTCGACAGGCCGCGACTGACCAGGACCCGGTCGATGATGTTCTCGAACAGCAGCGGCGTGACCAGCGCTACGCCTTGCAGCATCAGCGACACCAGCAGCACGCTGCGAAACTGGCGCCCATGCTTGAGGATCGACGGCAGGAACCAGGAGACGCCGAAACCACCCGTCTTCAGCTGCACATGCCGCTCCGCCAGCAGCAACACCTCTCCCTGTCCCTGATCATGGCCTTGCCAGAGCGTCGCCAGCTCCTGGCGCGACAGGGTCTGGCATTGCCCCTGCAGCGGCCAGAACACCCGGACCCGGTCGCCCTCCACCGCGTCCAGCACCGCCCAGCCCCGAGTGGTGTCCAGCAGCGCCGGCAGCGGCAGGTGATGCAAGCGCTGCACCCGGCTCTGCACTGCCCGTGCGCGCAGGCCGATCCAGCCGGCGCAGCGCCGCAGGTCAAGGCTGTCGGCCGGACCTTCAACCCGTCCCAGGCGGTGAGTCAGTTGCGCCACGCTGATGCTCAGGTCGAAGCGCCGGGCGGCCCAGGCCAGGGCGTGCAGGCCGGTGTCGAGCATTGTCGGTGAGGGTTCAGAAGCGGCATCGAAAGCGCGGGTCATGCTCAACGCTCCCGCAACGCTTCGGACTGATACTCGCGAATCGGGCTCAGCAGGTAATTGATCACCCGCCGCTCGCCGGTGCGAATCTCGCCGGTCACGCTCATCCCCGCCTGCAAGGGCATCCAGCCCTGCCCTGCGGCAATGGCCGCACGCTCCAGGCGAATCCGCGTGGGGAACACCAGCCCCAGCTGTTCGTCCTTGATGGCGTCACCGGAGACATGGGCCACGGTGCCGCGCAAGGTGCCGTAGCGGGTATAGGGAAACGCATCCACCTTGATCTCCACGGGCTGGCCGGCCCTGACGAAACCGACGTCCTTGTTCAGCACCATGACCTCGGCATCCAGCTCGGCCCCCTCGGGCACGATCACCAGTAACTGCTGCGCCGCTTGCACGGCGCCGCCCAGGGTATGCACCGCCAGTTGCTGGACCACACCGTCCACCGGCGCCAGCAGGGTTTGCAGGCGCTGCCGGTCGCGGCCACGGATCAGTTGCTGCTCGAGCACGGCGATCTCCTGTTGGCTGCGGTTGAGCAATTCATGCTGTTCGCGCTGGGTCCTGGCCATGAAGCTGTCGCGCTGCTCCCGACGGTTCTGCGCCTGGGCCTTGAGCACCTGCAGTTCGGCCTGCTGCTGGGCCAGCGAACGCTCGACGTCCAGTTGCTCCTTTTCCTGCTCAAGCAATTCCACCAGGGGCATCAGCTGTTCGGCGGCCATCGCCCGGCGTGCATGGAGCCGTTTGCGCACATTGCTGGCCAGCTTGCCCAGGGCGCTGATCTCGCTGCCCCGAGCCCTTTGATTGGCCTGGTTGATGGCGATTTCGGCGTTGAGGCTGTCCAGGTTGGCGCTGATTTCCTTCCAGGTACTGAGCAGTTGCTCCCGGGCCGCCGCGACCTGCTGTGCATCCAGGCCAGCAGGCGTCTGGTAGCTGTGCAAGGGGTCCGGGGTCAGCAGTGCACGGGCCCGGGCCAGTTCCAGACGCTTGAAGTCCAGTTGCGTGCGCAACTCGCTCAACTCGGCGTCGATGCCGATCGGGTTCAGCGCCACCAGCACCTCGCCGGCCTTGACCCGCTGCCCGTCACGCACATGGATGGCCCGAACTTCACCCGCCTCGTGCGCCTGGATCACCTTGGTGTAGCTGGAGACCATGAGGCGCCCGGCGGCACTGGCATGAATGTCGAGAAAGCCGAGGATCGCCCAGCCCAGGGCCAGCAGGATCGCCAGGATCAGCAGCAGTGCCGTGCCACGTGCCCAGGGCGCGGGTGGCCGCTCGACAATTTCCAGGTAGCCGGGTTGGAACTCGTATTCGTCGCGGCTGCGCTTGAGCAGCGTCCGCGCGTCACCCAGGCGCTGCCAGGCGCGGCGCCAGCGAGACAACAGTGCACCGTACCTCATGACGCCTCCTTGCACAGCGCCTGTTGCAGCGCCCACAGGCGCGAGTAGCAACCGCCGTTGGCCAAGAGTTGCTGGTGGCTGCCCGATTCACTGATACGCCCCTGTTCCAGGGCGATGATGCGTTGGCAATGCCGTACCGCAGACAGGCGATGGGCAATGATGATCACCGTGCGTCCCTGGGCGATGCTCGCCATGTTGTCCTGGATCAGCGCCTGGGATTCGTCATCCAGGGCGCTGGTGGCTTCGTCGAAAATCAGGATGCGCGGGTCGCCCATCAGTGCGCGGGCTATGGCGATGCGTTGCCGCTGGCCGCCGGACAAGGAGCTGCCGGCTTCGGCCAGCACCGTGTCGTAGCCCAGGGGCAGGCGCAGGATGAAATCATGGGCACCGGCCAGGCGCGCCGCGGCGATCACGCTTTCCAGGGAGGCGGTGGGATGGCGCAGGGCGATGTTGTGGCGCACGCTGCGGTTGAACAGGTAGTTTTCCTGGAGCACCACGCCAATCTGGCTGCGCAACCAGGCCGGCTGCAACTGATCCAGGGGCAAGCCGTCGATCAGGATGCGCCCGCCATCGGGGGTGTAGAGTTTCTGCAGCAAGCGGGTCAGCGTGCTCTTGCCGGACCCGGACGGCCCGACGATGCCCAGGGTCTGCCCCGCGGCGATCTGCAAGTCCAGGCCGCGCAGCACCCACTCAAGTTCCGGACGGTAGCGGAACACCAACTGTTCGATGCGCACTTCGCCACGCAACGCCTGTGCCGGGCGCAGATCCCCCTCGGCCTGCTCCACCGGCAGGTTGAGCATGTCGCCCAGCTTGTCTACCGACACCCGCACCCGGACGAACTGCTGCCAGACCTCGATCAGCTTGGCTACGGGCTGGCTGACGTGGGACAGCATCATGTTGAAGGCAATCAACTGGCCGATGCTCATTTGCAGGTCGATGACCCGGCTAGCGCCCCAGCAGATCACCGCCACCGCAGTGACTTTCTGCAACAGCATCACGGTCTGGCTGATGGCACTGCCCAGGGTCTGGCTGGCAAACCCGGCCTCGACCATCTGCGCCGTCTGCGACTCCCAGCGACGCTGCATGCGCGGCTCCACCGCCAGGCTCTTGATGGTTTCGCTGCTGCTGACGCTTTCGTTGAGAAAGGCGGTGTTGCGCGCCGCGCTGTAGAACTGGCGCTCGATGCGCTTCTCCAGCGGGCCGGTGCTGAACCAGGCCAGCAGCGCATACAGGGGCAAGGTCAGCAGCACCAGCAGGGTCAACGGCCAGGAAATCCAGGCCATGACCGCAAAAAACACCAGGGTGAAGGCCACGTCGACACACAGGGTCAGCAGCGAGCCGGTGAGGAACTCGCGGATGCTGTCCAGCTCCTGGACCCGGGTGATGATCGCCCCCACCTGGCGTTGCTTGAAGTACAGCAGCGGCAGGCCCAGCAGATGGCGCAAGAGCTTGACCCCAAGGCCGATGTCGATGCGATTGGCGGTGTGCGCCGCCAGGTATTCGCGCAAGCCCTTGAGCAGCACCTCGAACAGGCCCACCACCACCAGGGTCATCACCAGCACGTCGAGGGTCGACAGCGCCCGGTGCACCATGACCTTGTCCATCACCGCCTGGAAGAACAACGGCGTCGCCAGGGCCAGCACCTGCAGCAACAGCGAGCACAGCAGCACTTCGCCGAGTATCCGCCGATGGCGCAGCAGCTCCGGTACGAACCAGGACAGATCGAAGCGCAAACCACTCTGGCGCAGGCGAATCACCTCCCCGCTCCACTGCTCGGCCAACTGCAGGCGATCGAGCATGTCCGGGGTCGGCATCAAAGGTCGCTGCACCAGCGCCTGGGTGTCCGAGAGCCGCGCCAGCAACATGAATTCGCCGCTCTGGTTGCGCCAGACAAGGGGCAGCATCTTCGGGGTCAGCCGGGTCAGTGCCAGGCGTTCAAGGCGCAGATCGACACCGGCGTTGCGTGCATAGTCCCTGACCGCCTGGCGCAGGTCCCGCGAAGGGTCAGGGTCCAGGGATTGCGGGGCCGCGGCTTGCGGTACGCGTTCCTGGGTCAGTTGCAGCAGCAGATGGCAGCAGGCCAAGGCTGAGTGAACGGCCGTATCGGCCGCGGATGATGGGGCAGACAGCGCCGTCATAGCGGAACATCCGCTGAGGACAGGCTGCGGGTTGTTGCAGTATTGACTGGCATAGACCGCTCGTTGCTTGCTCCAGGGGGCGTGGAGACACGAACGCAGTCTGAGTCAGCCAATTACGAATGATAATCAGCAGTTTGATTGAAGCGTTTTAACTAAAACTTAAGGCTGTCCCGTAAAACCCCTGCATGCGCATCAGGCGCATGCGCAGAGCCTGACCCCTGACCCCTGGCTGGCGAGGTGGCGAGGTGGCGAGGTGGCGAGGTGGCGAGGCTACTGATACAGCGCTGCCCACGGCTGTTCAACCTGAGTATCAGCGCACCAGTCAATGCCCTCACCGGTTGTGCGCGCCCTGAACCGTGATGGCTATCAGAGGTCAAAAAATCCGTCGACCCCATCCATCTCTGCGCATAACCCTCTAATCTTGGCGGCACGTTTTGCAGGTCGTTGCGGGTTGGTCTCTGTACGTGTCGAATACGCAGCGTTAATCCGAGAGCATGAAATGCCACTGTTTGTTGAGTTACTGCCATGAGTCATAGGAGTCAATCGTTGCGCCAGCGGGGGGCGCTGATCCTGACGACGCTGCTCGTTCTGACGGCCTGGGTGCCCTCAGTGTCTGGCGCCGAGTCCCGTAGCTTCGACCTGTACATCGCCGAAGCGCCGCCTTTATCGATGCTGGACCCGTCCGGCCTGCATGGCATCCTCGGCGACGCGACGCTGGAAGCGGCGACCCGAGCCGGATATACGCTGCACTTTATAGAAGTGCCTTGGGCACGAGCCCAGCAAAGCGTACGCAAAGGCGTCGACAAGCTGATCATTCCCCTGTCGCGCACGCCAGAAAGAGAGGCTGATTACACCTGGATCGCGCCCATCATGACCATGGACAGAGCGTTTTTCAGCCTCGATAAACGCGTCCAGAGCATGCAGCAAGCGCGGGAAACCTTTGCCCGTATCGCCGTTGGCCGCGGCAGCGCCCAAGAGCAAAAACTGCGGGCAGAGGGCTTTAGCGATACCCAGATTTATCCGTTTGAGATTGGTGAGAATCCGGCGCAGTTGCTGCTGATGGGGCGTGTCGATGCCTGGTTCAATGGCATTCCTGAAACGCAAGCTATCTGGCGCAAGGTGTCAAGCAGGAAGTTACAGGTCAGTCCATCGTTGATGAAGACCGATCTGTATCTGGCCTGCTCCAAACAGTGCAGCGCGGTGTTGGTGCGCCAGTTGAAGGCGGCAGTCGAGACGCTGCGCAAGGACGGCACGCTGGAGCGAATAAAAGACGCTTACCTGAAACAGCCGTGACCCGTTGCCCCGGCGCAGGTCCATCAACGCGAGCCTGGATGGGTGATCGTGCACGCCTCAACGCGAGAGCATGAACGTCTCGTACTCCAGGTCATCCAGCGCCGTCGACAGCCGCGTCAGCCCCAGCAGCACGCAGATCAGCAGCGACAGGGTAAAGCCATAGCCGAAGAAGCTCGGCCCCAGGTGCAGGCTGAGCAGGGTCAGGGCGGCATTGAGGGCCACGAACAGCAGGCACAGCTCCAGCACGATGGCGCGTTTGTCGAGGTAGAAGAACACGTTGAGAATCGCCATGAACACCACCTGGATGCTCACCCCGATCAGGTCGATGTAGAACAGCGGCAGGTAGTAGCTGGACATCCCCAGCCACTCCAGCAGGCGCGGGCCGAAGAGGAACAGCAGGACCACCGTCAGCCCCTGGACCTTGCAGATTTCCAGCAGGCCCTGGCGGATAGAGAAGGTCATCTCGGCCTTCAGCGAACCGATGTGCTGCAAGGTCTCGCCATCGCGCACGGCACGGAACAGGCGGTCGTACCATTCGGCGAAATCGGTTTCGATGCGCACCAGGAACACCGCCATCCCGGGAATGATCGCCAGGTAAGCGAGGAAGATCGGCAGGTCGTAGAGAATTGACGCGCGCATCGGCCCGATCACCTGGCTCGAAGTTTCCGGGTTGAACCAGAAGATGAACTTGTCGATCCAGATCCCCAGGTTGTAGCAAAGCCCGGTCAGCAGCAGGCTGACAAACACCTGGCGGCGGTCGAGAAAGTCGAAGGCCACCAGCTTCTCGGCCCGGTACTCGCGCAGGATGTCGTAGAGAAACAGGAACAGCAGCGTGCTGTGCCCCAGCAGCAGCGCCAGCAACAGCCCTTCCATGCCCATGTAGCGCAGGTAGAAGGCGCTGCCGACCATCAAGCCATACCCCACCAGCATCACCAGGAGGATGCGGTTATAGGCCTTCATCCCCGAGAGGAAGATGATCACCAGCCACAGGTTGCACAGCACCACGAAGTTGGCCAGGGTCAGCAGGCGGTAGATCAGCGCCTGGTCGAACAGCGTCACCAGCAGCAGGATGCCCAGCGCCCCGGAGCCCAGGGTCACCAGCAATAGTACGCCCACCAGGTTCGGCAGGATCTGCTCGTACTTGCGCTCGAACAGGCGGTCGGACACGAAACGGGTGAAAAACAGCTGCAGGCCGCCGGTCAGGATCAGCGACGTGGCCATCAGGTAGGTGACGGTGATCAGGAACTGGCGGATCAGGACCTCCGGCACCACCAGCCCGAGGCTGATCACCCCCACCAGCATCACGCTGAGGATCGACAGCACCCAGGGCCCGGAACTGATCAGGCCGGCATAGACATAGGCGTGCAGGGTCGCCGTGTAGGAGTCGCGGGAGAGAATCTTGCGCAGTTCGAAACCGATGCCGGCCATTTACACAGCCTCCTTGTGTGGGGTGCCCATGGCCGTGTGATAGAGCGTGCGATAGCGGTCGAGCATCAAGCGCTCGCTGTAGTAGCGATGTACCCGCAACAGGCCCGCCGCCTGGGCCGATTGCCAGCGTTCGGGGCTGCGCAGCAGGTCGATGATCGCCTGGGAGGTGGCCTGCGGATCGGCGATCGCCACCACTTCCCCGGCCCGCCCCAGGTCCCGGTCGGCCGCCTCGCCGCCCTCGATCAGCTCGCGGCAGGAGCCCACGTCACTGCTGACCACCGGCGTGCCGGCAGCCCAGGCTTCGAGAATCACCAGGGGCTGGGCCTCGCTGATGGAGGTCAGCACCATCAGGCCCAGTTGCGGCAGGATGTCCTGGATTTTCTGGAAGCCCATGAACAGTACCTTCTGCTCCAGCCCCAGGCTCGCCACCAGGCTGCGGCACTCGGCGACGTACTCCGGGTCTTCCTCTTCCGGCCCGACGATCCAGCCTTCGACCTCGGGCATCACGCTGACCACCCCGCGCATGGCCCGCAGGAAGGTCTTGACGTCCTTGATCGGCACCACCCGGCCGATCAGCCCGACCACCGGCGCAATGCCTTCGGCCCGGGCCTCCAGGGCCTGGGTCCAGAGCTGCAGGTCGATGCCGTTGGGGATCACCTGGGTGCGCTCGGGGGGCGCGCCGTCCTTGATCTGGCGTTGGCGGTTGCCGTCGTACAGGGCAATGATCTGGTCGGCGCTTTCATAGACCAGATGCCCGATGCGTTCGAAGAAACGCACCCAGAGCATGCGGATATAGCCGGAGCCGGAATCCATGCTGTCGTTCAGCGCCTGGTTGCTGCTTTCGGCGATCCAGCTGGCCTGGGCCAGGTCGATCTTGCGCTCCTTGGTGTAGATCCCGTGCTCGCTGAGCAGGAACTGGCAGCCCCACAACTGCTTGAGAATGCAGCCCACCAGCCCGGCGTAGCCGGTGGAAATCGAGTGCAGCACCCGGGCCCGCGGCATGTGCCGGGCGGCATTGGCCAGCATCAGCAAGGGCGACTGCATGGTGCGCAGGGTCCAGAAGTAGTTGACGAAGGACGGATCGGCGCAGTGCTGCTCGTAGCCTTCGGTCAGCGCTTCCCAGCTGGGCCGGCTGTAGAGCACGTCATCCAGGGTGATGCGCCCCTGGGCCAGGGATGCCAGCACTTCGATGCCCAGCTCGGCGGCGGGCTTCTGCGGGTTGTGCAGGTAGCGGTACAGGTTGCTCAGTTCCTCCAGGGACGCGCTGTGGGCCTCGCGCTTGTGCCTGGGGTTGCGCCAGGCCTCTTCCAGGTACACCTCTTCGATATGCACGACGTTGGCCGGAATCTCATAGCGGCGCTGACCATAGGCCTCGCGCTGGCCACCAATGAACAGCACCGAAAACTGCAGCTGCGGCAGGCCGAGGATCATCTGGTGGATCCAGCTGGACACGCCACCACGCACATAGGGCCAGGTGCCCTCGAGCAGCAGGCAGACATCGGCGATGGGGGTAGAGTCGGGGGTTTTCTTCATGTCCAGGTCCTTACCAGCCCGGCAAAGGGCGGACGTTGCTGCATTTGCGCCGGCAGGCTTCGCAGCAGCCCGGGAATCTCGGCATAGCGGCCGGTTTCAAAGGCGATTTCGGCGCGGAACGGCAGGACCTTGGCCGGGTCCATGCCCGCCTCCTCGGCCTGGTGCATGTGCAGGCGCGCCTTGCCGACGTCACCGCGTTCAAGGGCGATGCGCCCGGCCAGCAACAGCAGCTCGCCGCCCTCCCCCAGCTTCAGCGCCTGTTCGGCATGCTCGCCGGCCTGGCCCAGCACGTGCTGCTGCACACTGCCCTGGGCCAGGCCCAGGTAGGCCAGTTCCCAGTACCAGCGGGCCAGCGTCGCGTGCAAGGCTCCGGCCTTCTGCGGCGCCGCGCCAGGCAGTTGTTCCAGGGAGGACTGGATCCGCTGGTTGATGTCGGTTTCCTGCTTGTCGAGCATCGAATACGCCAACAGCCGCACATCGTCGCTCGGGTCGCCCAGGGCCAGCTTGAGGATCGGCACCGCTTCCTTGCCCGGCATCCGCCGGGTGGCGAGCAATGCCGCCAGGCGCTGGTCGGGGTCCGGCGCATGACGCAAGACATCCTGCAGCCCGCTGTCACCGAAGGTGGGCGAATGCAGTTGAGTCTGAGCGCGAAACGGCAGGTCGGGAATGCCCACCGCCTGCCACGTCTGCGCCTCGCGCTTGCGCGGCAGGTACAGCGCCGGAAAGATCGCGGCAATCACCCCGACGGCCCCGATCAGCGGCACAAAGAACGCCAGGCTGAAGATGAACAGCGGGCTCCATGGCAACGGCCGGCGATAACGCGCCGGCAGCAGCAGCCAGACCGCCGCGGTCAGCAGGCCACAGGCGATGCCATGGGTCATTGCATACAGCAGCGCGGTCTGCAGGTCGGGCAACTGCGCCGTCAGGCTGGCCCAGCTGCCGATCTCGAAAAACAGCGCTCCGCTAAACAGCCACTTGCTGATCATTCAGGCCACACTCGTTGTACAGGAAGTTACGCAGCCCATCGCGTTGCCGGGCCGACTCCAGGTCGTAGGGCAGTACCTTGACCCCCAGGCCGGCCAGCTCCACGCTCATGCCGAAGTGTTCGTGGACCAGCTTGCCCAGGCGTGCCAGGTAGCCCTGGGCGCCCTCGGCGCTGGTCAGCGGCAACAGCACCAGCAACAGTTCGTGCCCGCGTGCATTGGCCAGGCTCAGGTGCAGGTCCAGGCCACGCTGGCTACGCTCGAACAGCCGCGCCAGTTCATCATTGGGCTGGGTCAGCTCGAAGGCATAGAGGCAACCGGACAGGCCGTGGCGCTCGACATCCACCAGTGAACGCTTGAGTTGGCGGGTGAAGTGCTGGGCATCGGCGCTCTGCAGTTGCAAAACCTGCGGGTCCGGGTGCAACAGGTCGGCGATATGTCCGGCCAGCAGGGCCAGCAGGCTGAGGGTGCGTTCCTGGAAGGCAAAGAACGGCATCTGCCGCACCGCCAGAATCGCCAGCACCTGGCCCTGGGTGTCCACCAGCGGAACACAGGCCTGCAAGGACGACACCGAGGCCTGGGCGCCGCTATCCAGCAGCTCCTCACGCACACTCACCAGCTCCTCGCGCTCCAGGCACATACGCACCAGCAGGTCCTGGCTGTCCAGGGGCCCCATGGTGCCGATCGAGGCCAAGAGGCTCAGCTGTGGCGCCGCACTGGCGCCCTGCTCCACCCGGTACAGCCCGGCCACCCGCAGCGAGCCGTACTGGCCGAGCAGGGTCAGCACCGGCTCGGCCAGCAGGCTCAGCGGGTCGCCGCCATTGGGCGCCGCACGCAGCCGATCACGCAAGCCCAGCAGGGAACTGCGCAAGCTCTGGTCGCTGCCCGCCAGGCGCTGCTCCAGGCGGTCATGGGAGACCCGCAGAATCTGGTGCGCCCGGGTGAAATCATCGAGCCGGTACTGGCGGTACTCGTTGGCCATCTGCAAGCGCAGCAAACGCCGCTCCCAGAGGTCGCGCACCTCGCCCACCAGCATGCCGCAGACCAGTACGCCGACAATGTAGGACGGCGCGACCTGGGCGTAGCTCGCCAGCCCCGAATGACGCAGGGCAAAGAACGCCGCTACCAGCAGGCTGGCACTGATCAGGCCGCGGACAAACCCGTAGCGCACCCCCAGCAGCAGCGGCGCCAGCACCGACCAGGGAAACTCGCCCTGCACCTGCAAGGGGTCCTCGGGGGCCAGCCACAGGCCGACGCCGATGACCAGGGCGGTCACCAGAAAGGTTTCCAGCCAGGACGCCGGACCGCTGGCGCGGGGCGCCAGCGCATAGTCCATGTGTGGAGAGTTCATGGCAGTCACTCGATCCGAAGGCCACCGACAAGCTTGTCGAGAACCTTCTGGGCGGCCCCGGCCAGGCTTTCCCGGGACCAGCCGGCGCGGGCCCCGCTATTGCTCCACAGCACCTTGCCGGTACCGGCCTCGACCACCCGCAGGCTGATGCCCACCGCCGGTTCGCCATCCAGGCCGTTCTTGTACTGCCACTCCTCGACGCTGCCGGACACCACATAGTCGAGCTTCTGCTCCCGGGCCCAGTCCATGGCCCCGGCCAGGCGCTCGTTGTCGTCGAGCAGGGCCTGTTCGCCCTGCCCCGCCGTACCGGTGTAGACCTGGGGTTGCAGGCCGCGGCTGCTCAGCACGCTGAGCAGAATCTGCTCACTGCGCTCGCCGGCCTGGGGTGTCTGGGAATAGTTGACCAGCGGCAGCACGCCCCAGCGCGCACTCTTGGACAACTCGGGGCTGCTTTGCCCGGTGAAGCTGCTGCACCCGGCCATCAGCAAGGCGACCATTGCCAGACTCACGCAACGAATGGATTGCATAAGGTTTACTCCTCTTTGAATTCCATGATCAGCGTCCGAAACGCACGCTGTAGCTGACACCTGCAGTGCCCCCGGACTTGCCTGCCCCGCCTTGCGGCGCGGACTGGTAGCCAAGGGTCACTGCCAATTCGTCATCCCCTATCACCTCGGTGCCGACACCGGTACTGATGGCGTAGTTGATGGTGTTGTCGGTCCACTGCCAGCCGGTGCTGACATCCACCAGCCAGGTGTATTGCCCCCGCGTGCGGTTCAGCGCCCCCGGGAAACCGCGCCGCCAGGAACTGCCGAAGAACAGCTGGCCGTAGCGCTTCTGCAGCAGGGTCTGGCTGGTGATCTGCTCCGGATTGTCGAGATCGGCCCCGGCCAGATCGATGCCTCCGCCCAGGGTATTGGCCAGGTCGGGTAGCGAGCGGTTGTTCAGGCTGTTCTGCTGGTAGTCGATACCGCTGCGCAATTCCCAGTTCGGCCCTTCGAACTGCAAGGTGTGGTCGAACTCGATCTTCAACGCCTGGCCGCTGCCCAGGTCATCGCCGCCGCGGGTCGAGAACCAGCGCTGGGCCAGGCTCCAGGACAACTGGTCACGGGCCGAATAGCGATGCCGGCCGCCCACCCAGACATCATCCTGCTGGCCGAAGGTGCGCATGTATCCGCTGTCCTCGTTCTTGCGGTGCCAGTCGGCACCGACGTCCAGCTCGTTGCCGCTGTCCAGTTGCCAGGTGCGGCTGGCACCCAGGCCGTTGCGGTCATCGTCCTTGCGCAGGCTGCTGTCGAAGATCAGCTTGTAGTTGCCGTTCTCCAGCTGGCGCTGCAAGGTCAGTTCGGTGTTGGTCTCATTGCCCAGGCGCGACTCATCCAGCACATCGCCGCTGTAGCGGCCCTGCTCCAGGACCAGCTTGGCGTACCAGTTGTCGTTCAGATAGCGCGCCGCGGTCAGGCGCGGGCCGTTGAACACCAGGCCGCCGTAGTCCTGGCGCTCCCAGGCGATTTGCATACCCTGGGGCGTGCGCTCCGTCATCTCGATGGCCTGGCGGCGCAGTTGCTCGCGCAGCGCCGCCGGTTGCTCGTCACCCAGTGCCGAAAGGCCCACCGCCAGCGCTTCGCCGCTGCGGCCCAGGCTGTTCAAGGCCTCGACCTGCTGCGCCGGGTCCAGATCGCCGCTGGCCACCAGGCGCTCCAGGGCCTGGCGATTGCTGCCGCGCAGGGCTTCCTGGATCTGCTCGTAGCGGCTGACCTTCAGGCCGCGGCTGCGGGCCCAGGCCAGCCACTCATCCTTTTGCGCCGACTGATTGAGGTCATCCAGGCGCGCGAGGAACTGATCGAACCACAGCTGCAGCATCGGCTTGGAGCCGTCCTGCCATTGCATGGCCTTGTTCTGCGCCTTGCGTGACGAATAGCTGCTGGCCAGCAGGCGCAGCCAGGTGGCATAGCCCTGGGGCGTGGCGCGGATCTGCTCCGGGCTGACCTGGCGATCGAGCCGCAGGCGCAAGCGCTGGGCCGAGTCGGCATAACCGGCGCCCTCCAGGGCATCGGCATAGGCGGCCTGGACCATCCAGTCCCGGGGGTTGGCCTGCAAGTACAGGCGATACCAGGCCAGGGCCTCGGTATTGCGCCCGAGTAACTGGCTGGCGGCGGCGAACGGCAGCCACAGGCTGCTGTCACTGCGGGCCAGGGAGCGCCATTGCTGCAACAGCGGCTTGATCTCGCCCGTGCGGCCCAGATCGACATACAGCCACAGCAGCCGCTCACGGAAGGTGTTGTCGTCCGGGAAGCGGCTCAAGCCCTGTTGATACAGGTGCAGGGCCAGATCGGTCTGGCCCTGCTGCACCGCCAGCGCGGCGCGGGCGGCCAGCACCTGGGACTGGTCGCTGGCACCTGGGTACTGCTCGGCTTCCTTGAGCAAATCGGCCACCAGAGGCCAGTCCTGGAGTTCCTGGGCCAGTTGCAGGGCGGCCACCAGGCGCTGCGGGCTGTGGCCCTGGCGCCAGCTGTCGACGGTCAATTGCAGGGCCTTGCGCGGATCGCGGGTGCGATACAGGGCAATCAGCTCGCTTTCGTCGCCTGTATTGAGTGAGCCCTTGATCGCCAGCATCTTCTCCAGCGCCAGCTGCAGCTCGTCGTCCAGTTCCAGGTCCCAGGCCAGGGCGGCGCGGGACTGCCAGTAGTTGAAGTCCTTGATCTTGTTGCCATCCACCGCGGTGATGACTTTCCAGGCCCCCTGGCTATCGAACAGCTTGAGGTGGTTGTTGGCCCAGTCCACACGTTCGGTGCTGGTCAGCCGATAGCGCTTGGCGAACTGGTTCCAGACCACCAGGCGCTGCGGGTACTGCTCGGTGTTTTCCAGGTTCTGCAACAGGCGCACCCAGGCCAGACGCTGTTTCGGGTATTTGGCGACATAGCGGCGCAGCCACTTTTCTGCCTCCTCGGGTGTCCCCCTGGACTCTTGCGCGTAGACCAGGGCATCGAGCTCGACGTTGGTCAGGGCGCGGCTGTCCATGATCCCCGCCAGCAGTGGGATGCCCCGGTCGAAGTCGTAGGTCTGCATCGCCAGGCGCCAGGTGTGCTCGAACTGCGCCGGGTCCTTGCTTAGCGTGCTCAGGCTGATCCAGTAGCCCAGGGCGGCGGCCGAGTCGCCCTGCCATTCGGCGAGATGGGCCATCTGCTCCAGCAACTGCGGGTCATCCGGCCGCTGTTCGAGCAGTTGCAGGCCCACCGCATGGGCGCCGGCCAGGTCACCGAAGGCCAGGCGCTGCTTGAATTCCTTGGCGAGGATTTCCGGGCTGTCGGGCTGCACCTTGCGCCAGGCACTGAAGAACTGTTCCGCCAGGTCCACGCGGTTGTGCGCCACGGCCACATCCACGCCGCGGTCCAGCAGCGCCGGTTCGAATTCCACGTCCGGCTGTGCGGCCAGCTCTCGGGCCAGCAGCTCCACTGCCTGATCGCCGCGATCGGCCGCCACCAGGGTGGTGAAGGCCTGTTGCAGAAACTGCCGACGCGCCTCGGGGGTCTGGCTGGCATCGAGCAACTGCACATAGAGATCGGCCGCGCGCCCCGGCTGTTCGCTGGCCTGGTACCACTTGGCGGCTTCAGGCAGCCACTGCTCGCGCCGTGTCGGGTCGCGCCGCGCCAGCTCGGCATAGGCATCCGCCGCCAGCCCCGGGGCCTGGGCGCTCAGGGCCAAAGTGGCCAGGCGCTCCAGTTGCGGCGATGGCAGCGGCTTGTAGTCAAAGGCCTTGAAACGTTCGGCCAGGGCCTGCAGGGCCGCGCTGTCGGTGCTGTTGTTCAGCGCCAGGGCATCGAGCTGCAAGCGGTAGTAGGCCTTGAGCGCCGGATCGGGCCGCTGCCACTGGGCCAGGTGTTTTTCCGCCTTGGGGTAGTCCCCCAGCTGAATCAGCAGGTCGAGCAGCTGGGTGCGCAGCTCATTGTTTTCCGGGTGTGCGGCCAGCAGCACCTCGGCGTAGCTGGCCGACACTTCGTCCGGCTGCCCGCCCTTGGGGCGGAACGCCTCTTCATTGCGAAAGGTTGCCCACAGCAGCACGCCGACGGCGATTGCCACCAGCAGCAAGGCCCAGGGGTTGAGCAGCCGCGCGCTGGGCGCCTTGGCCTTAGTTGCAGAGGAGTTGGGCATCACTCACCTGCTTCATGGGAAGTTGGAAATGCCACAGGCCCTGTTCGGACTTGCCGGCGTAGCGTTGGCCCTGGACCTCGACCCGACAGGCGCTGGCCGAACGCACCGAGAATTCCAGGTTGAACTGGCCGGCAAAGGAGAAGCTCACCTGCCGGTCATTGACATAGCGCCAGTCGCGCAGGGGAATATTGGCCAGCTCCAGTGCCGGGCGCGGATCGCGCTCGGGGCGCAGGGCCAACAGCGCATGATCGCTGCTCAAGGCTACATAGCGCCCCTGGGGCAAGTCGCGCACCCCGGCCACCCCCACCGAGCGGCCGAGGTCCGGCCAACCCAGCGCCGGGTCCAGGCGCAAGGTACGCAGGCCGTCCATGCCGCGTACCTGCCAGTCGCCATTGGCGGTCCGCGCCAGGCTTGCCTGGTACAGGCCGTGGACCCGGTCCAGGTAGTCACTCATCCACAATGACAGCGGCTGCTGGCCACGCATGAACTGGTAGATGTCAGTCATGGCCTTGATCGACGCCTGCTTGGTGCCCGAATAGAAGTGGTAGTACAGGTGGATGCCGCGCAGGCGCCGTGGGCTGTCGGTCAGCTCGAAGGTGTCGATCACATCGCGAAAGCCGTAGTACGGGCCTTTCCAGAGGTTGGTGTACATGTTCTCGTTGATCACCGGAGCGTAGTACTGCAAGCCGCCCGAGGTCGGCCGCAACAGCGGGTACAGGCCGGTGAGCGATGAGTTGGCCTTGGTCAGGATGGTCTGCCCGCCGTTGACGTTTTTCAGCCCGGCGTCGTAGGCCAGCTTGATGGTCTCGGCGCTGGGCAGCGCATCCCCCGGCCAGAAGACCAGCTTCACCGGTTTCTGCGCGGTGGTCAGGCGGCTGTTGATGTAGTCCCGCGAGCCGAGGATCTCGCGCTTGTAATCCAGGGTCTTGTACCCCGGGATATTCAGGCGCAGGCCGTATTCGGCGTGGAAATCCTCGTCCTTCTTGGCCTTCTCCGGCTGCATGTAGAACGGGTGGCTGTAGGTGTGGGTGGCCACTTCGACCTTGGGGTCGGCGAAGATCTCCTGGGCGATGGGCTCCAGCTCTCGCGCCAGGAACGGCGACATGCCCTTGGGCCCGACTTCGCCTTCGATGATCGAGACCGAGGTCAGGAACGGGTTAGGACGAATGTAGTCGTCCAGCACCTGGCGCCCGGAATACGGGGTGCCACGCACTTCGGCATGGGACGGGAAACCGTCACCGTCGATATGCACCGTGGCGATCCGCCGCCCGTTCTCGGTGGTGGTGTCCGGGCGTGGCTGGGACGGCAGGCGCAGGGCCTTCTGGATAAAGGCGAACGGGTCGAGGATCCAGCGGCTGCGCTCCACATTGGCCTCCACCACATAGGGGGCCAGGGCCATGCCGCCCCAGGCGGCGGTGGCCACCGGGACGTACTTGCCGCCCTTGTCATCGCCCAGCACCATGGCTGGTTTCGGCCCGTCGGGCAGCAGGCTCACGCGGGTCAGTTCGCGGCTGCGCGCCACCACCGGGGCCTCGAAGGCGCCGATCAGGCTCTTGTCCTGGCTCAGCACATGCAGGGCATCGCGAGCCCCCGGCGCCGCCAGGTTCAGCCCCAGGCGCTTGAGCAGCGCCCGGTCCTCGATCGGCAGGCCGGCCATGATCGCCAGGGGCACCTGCTCATCCAGGCGCTGGCCGACCCAGCTATAGAAGGCACGGCTGTCCTCGGGCGGGCCGCTGGTCATCCACAGCAGCACCCCGGCGTAAAGGCCGGCAAAGCTGTAGGCAGGCAGGCTGTCGTCCACCGGGAAGTAGTCCACCCGGTAACCCAGGTATTCCAGCAGGCCACCGAGCATGCGGTGCCCAGCGTGATCGTAGAGTTCCCCTTCGCGCGGGTCATAGAGCATCGCGATGCGCCGCGGCTGGACTTCCACGGTGCTCATGCTCAGGGCGTTGAGGTCCGGGGTGGTGACCACCGGGATAAAGCCTTCCTGGCTCAATTGCCGGACCAGCTTGCGTGCCTCTTCCCGACGGTTGGCCGGCAGGTAATCGATGGCCACCAGCGGGATGTTGCGTGCGCGCAGCGGCTTGAGTTCGCCTTCAAGCCAGGTGCGGTCGGCTTCGGAAACCGGGCGGTAACGCTTGGCCGAGGCATCCCAGCCGGCGTGGATGGATTCCACCGCCACGGCCGAGGCGACGCCATCGAGCTCGCCCAGTACCTCGAAGCCCCGGTTGAAGAACAGCTTGAGGTTGGGCAGCCGGCTGTGCAGTTCCCGCAGGAACGAGGCCAGGGCCTTGCGTTGCGGTTCGCGATCGGCCTCGGGGAGCAACTGGAAACTGTCCAGGGTGTCCAGGAACAGGCCGGCGTAGCCCTGGTCCTGCAGCGCCTTGGCACGCTTGAACAGGTGTTCGCGCCAGGCCGGGGTGGCGATGTCCATCACCTGGCTGTCCCAGGCCTTGTTGCGCACGGGGCTCGCGCCCTGGGCCAGGGCCTGCTTGGCCAGGGCAGCGCGGTTGCCGTCGAACTCCCCTACCGACAGGTAGGCGAACGGCTGGCTGCCGAGCTTGCGCAAGGTGGCGACATCGGCGCTGGCCATATGGCCGGGCTCGACCACTGCCCATTCGAACTGCGCCAGCTCCTGCAAGGGTGGCTGCTCGGCGTACCAGAACCCGACGCTGGCGGGCGCCGTGGGCGCGGCCTGCACCAGGGTGTTGGTGGCACACAGGGCCAATGCGGTAAACAGGCGTCGAACCACTTTGCAGACATGCCCCCTGCGAAACTCGATATCCATAACTCACTCTTCAGTAGATCAATCTGCACAACATCAGGCTCTAGGGCAGCCGCCATGGCGGGCGCCCCGAAGGCAACGAACTAAAGGCTGCGGTAAAGCCGTTCCAGGCCTTCGGCCAGGCTGCTGGGCGTGCCCAGGTCGAAGCGCTCGCGCAAGCGGCGGTTGTCGGCCTTGGAATGGCGGATATCCCCGGAGCGGGTCGCGCCGTGGCTCACCTGCAACGGCTTGCCGCTGATCTGCTGCAGGGCGCCAATCAGATCGTTGAGGGTGGTCACCCCGCCGAGCCCGACATTGGTGGCATCGGCTGCCGGCGTGGGGCATTTCAGGCCCTGCACCAGGATCTTCACCAGGTCCGCGACATAGACGAAGTCGCGGGTCTGCCCGCCATCGCCGAACAGGGTGATGGGCCGCCCGGCCTTGGCCCGCTCGCTGAAAATGCTGATCACCCCGGAGTACGGCGATGAAGGGTCCTGGCGCGGGCCGAAGATATTGAAAAAGCGCAGGATCACCGGTTCCAGCCCATGCTGGCGGCGGTAGAAGTCCAGGTAGTACTCGCTGGCGAGCTTGTCCGCCGCGTAGGGTGTGAGGGGAGATTTAGGGGTGTCTTCGGCAATCGGCGTGCCCTCGCCGTTATTGCCATAGACCGCCGCACTGGAGGCGAACACGACTCGGCGGATACCGGCAGCGACCATGGCCTCGCACACCCGCAGTGTGCCGATGAAGTTGCTCTGGTGAGTACGCACCGGGTCTTCGACCGAAGCCTGGACCGATGCAACAGCTGCCAAATGCACCACCGCACCACAGCCCTGCATGGCTTCAGCCAGGGTCGCGACCTCGGCGACGTCGCCGACGACGAGCTCCAAAGCCGCATTGTCCATCGGCAAATTGCTGACCTTGCCGGTGGAAAGGTCATCCAGAACCCGGACCCCATAGCCTTTGGCCAATAGCGCATCGACCAGGTGGGAACCGATAAAGCCCGCGCCCCCTGTCACCAGTATCCGTTCAGTAGACATAGATCATCCCGAAGAAAAATATCGCTGCTGCGCCGTTTGAGGCTAGCGCACCCACTGAATACGCCATGGCTATTAGCCTCTATGGCCAATATCTCCCTGGGTACTTGCTCTATTTCAAAGGCTAAACCGCCTTTTTGGCAGAACTTTCGAAACGTTGACGTCAAAAAAACATCAATGAAATCAAGCGCTCAGGGCCGGGATACTGGGATAAAAATGCCATTTCGTCAATATTACGTCGATTTACTGTTGTTCAGTTACACAGCCAAAAATAGGCCAATATATTGACGACTAGGGGTTTCAAGGCTCTGGATCAAGGCGATCAGCCCTGAGGGTGATGGCCCAGGCGAGCACCACAACGGGTATGGGGGGGGAATAAATCACTCACCAGGGGCAGAATCACCAGGAAGCGACTGCCAGCGCCGGACGCTCCGGCGTCGCATCACTTCACCAAAAAACAGTGCCTCGGCCGCCTTTGCCCAATGATTACCGACTTCAGGGCCGCCAGGTTCAACTCGCCCTGGAGCCCGTCATAGAGGCTGGCCAAGCGCGGTTGCGCCGAGGTACACAAATGAAGACTGCGGCAGTAAAGAGCAGCCCCCCCTGCTCGCCGATGATCGGCGTGAGGGCTATATCCGCGTATAGAAGCGCTATTGGCTGCGGCCCCGTTCCGGCCCTTACAAACAGGGCTCCGAGGCCCGACTTTCGAGAAACAGCGTCCACGCCTCATAAGCCTGCTGATGCCTGCGGGTTGCGTTCGCCCACTCAGGTCCGCAGGCCTGTCGTGCGGAAACCAGCATCATCATGCTCGTCGTTGCGGCATCCAGCTCAAGTAGCAGCTTGTACGCTTCAAGCCGGAAATCGTCGTCGGACTTCATGGTTTTTCCCTGGTGGCGACCCATCTGCACGAAGAAATCTTGTCCCTTCTGCCGTTGAGTGCCTGCAAAACCACTAGTTCAAATCGATGCTGTTCGGTGACCCGGTGTCAACGGCAGCACCTCCAGATCCTTCACTGCCATCATTGACACTCTCAACATCCTGGTTGAGTAACCCGGAGCCGACTACAGCGGCGACCTCACCCTGGAAAGTTTCCAACAGAAAATCGCTCAAAAACCTGTACAAAATGAGATCTTATGTACAAATATAAATCATGAATTTTGCCTGCAAGCGCAAGGAATCAGACCCGCTGTGGCGGGTGCCTGCGAGAACAACACAATGAGCGACTACCTGAACATGAACGTCCTGAGCGATGGCCTGACGCCGGCCGACAGCGGCCGGCTGTTTGCCTGTGATAGCGAGCGTCTGCCGTGGTAGCCGTTTCCTCTGCCGGGCGGCTGGGCCTGGTGCTCGGCGACCAGTTGTCGTTCGACCTGGCTTTGTTCGAGGCGCTTGACCCAGCCCGCGACGCCCTGCTGATGGCCGAGGTCGACAGCGAAGCGCGTTATGTCCGTCATCATCCGCAGAAAATCGTGCTGATCTTCAGTGCCATGCGCCACTTCGCCGAGCGCTTGCGCGAGCAAGGCTGGCGGGTGATCTACGTGAAGCTGGACGATCCCGACAACAGTGGCAGTCTCCCGGGCGAGCTGCGGCGCTGGCAGGCAGCCCTTGGCCTGGATCAGGTGCATGTCACCGAGTGCGGCGAATGGCGGCTCGAACAGGCGCTGCGCGATTGCGGCCTGCCCATGACCTGGCATGTGGACCGACGTTTCCTCTGCTCACGGGAGCAGTTCCGCCACTGGGCCGCCGCTCGCCCGTCGTTGCGCATGGAGTTCTTCTACCGCGAGATGCGCAAGCAAAGCCGCCTGTTGCTGGAACCCGATGGCCGCCCCTGCGGCGGCACCTGGAATCTCGACGCCGACAACCGCAAGGCCCTGCCTCGCGGCCTGCGCGGGCCCTTTCAGGCCCGCTTCGCCCACGACCGGATCACCCGCGAGGTGCTGCAGCTGGTGGGCCAACGCTTCAGCGATCACTACGGCGACGTGGAGCAGTTCGACTATCCGGTGACTCACGAGCAGGCACAGGAACTCTGGCGGCATTTCCTCGACTTCTCCCTGGCCGCCTTCGGCGATTACCAGGACGCCATGGCCGAGGGCGAGCCCTTTCTGTTCCACGCGCGCATCAGTGCGGCGCTGAATATCGGGCTGCTGGATGTGCGCCTGCTGTGTCGTGATGTCGAACGCGCGTACCGCGAGAAACGGGTTGCCCTGAATGCCGCGGAAGGGTTTATCCGCCAGTTGATCGGTTGGCGCGAATATGTGCGGGGGATCTACTGGCTGCGCATGCCTGAATACGCCGAACTCAACGGTTTGGGCAATACCCGGGCGCTGCCGGAGTTCTATTGGAGTGGCGCCACCGACATGCGCTGCATGTCCCAGGTCATCGGGCAGACCCTGGAACTGGGCTATGCCCACCATATCCAGCGGCTGATGGTCACCGGCAACTTCGCGCTGCTGGCCGGGATTGCGCCCAAAGCCATCTGCGACTGGTACCTGGCGGTCTACCTGGATGCGTTTGATTGGGTCGAACTGCCCAATACCCTGGGCATGGTGATGCACGCCGACGGCGGCTACCTGGGCTCCAAGCCCTACTGCGCCAGCGGTCGCTACATCCAGCGGATGTCCGATTACTGCGGCGGCTGCCGCTACCGGGTGGACCAGGCCACCGGCAACGATGCCTGCCCGTTCAACGCCCTGTACTGGCACTTCCTGATGCGTCACGAAACACAACTGGGCGGCAATCCACGCTTGGCCATCAGCTATCGCAACCTGCAGCGCATGGACGAGCCACGCCGGGAAGCCATCTGGCAACGCGGCGAGGAGTTGCTGGCGCGTCTGGATGCAGGGCAAGCCCTATGAAGAAGTCCGAACTGCCAAGAAAGGACTGCGCCGCGTGCGGCCGGCCCTTCACTTGGCGAAAACGCTGGGCCCGTTGCTGGGACCAGGTGCGTTGGTGTTCCGAACGCTGTCGGCGGACCGCCCGCGCCAGGACGCAATGAGCCCCAGGGGCGGCTTACAGACAGTCTTGTGCGGTCTGTTCGAAGCTCGACGGGGCGAAGCTGGAGGCCAGCAAATGCCGCTCGTAGAGGAACACCTTGCCGCCATTGGGCGCCTTGTAGGCTTCCAGTACGTTGTCTGCCGCCACCTTGCTGGCAACGACGATGCGAAAACCGCGCTGGGTCTGGGAAACCGTCGGGCTCTGGGCGTTGCCTTGCAGCTTGGGCACCACGCACTCGGCATATTCGGCCGGGGTTTTCCGGGTCTGCATGACCAGGGTCGGGTCGTTGGGCGCGGTGGCGCAACCGGCCAGCAGCAAGGTGGCCAGGGTCATGGCGGGAGCAAATAGAGGGCGCATCGGTAAGTCCTGAAAATGTACAGCCTGGTTCGGTGCGCAACGGTGCAGCGTCACGGGCGCTGCCGTTGCGGTCATGGTTTTGGGTCGGGGGCGATTGTCCATGGTTAGCGCCCAAAGCAGAACTTGCGTTGCTTGATTGTCACTATTACTTGAACCGATAGTTGCCCCCCGGGCAGACTGCCTGACAGCCCGACTACAACTAAAAAAAGGAATTCCCCATGCGCACCTTTGACTTGATTCGCGACGCCGTCCTCCCGGAATTCCGTGAGCGGGTGGCGGACTACCTGGTGGAGTACGAACAGGTGCTGGGTGACAGCAGCGCCGAACCGCAAAGCCTGCGGATCGCCGCCTATCAATTGCGTGGCTACCTGCGTGGCCTGAACACCACCCGGGTCCTGGGCATGGCCGACTGGGAAGAGCTGGACCGGCGGGTGCTGGCGACATGGCTGACCCTGGACGCCGGTGAAACACTCGAATAACCCGCAGTATCAGGGCGCCGGCAGCGCGCCCTTGCTGACGGCAAGATAGCTGGACAAACGCTTGCCCATTTCCTCTCCCAGGGCCTGCAATCCGCTCATGGGGCGCACCATGACTTCGAATTCGACAATCTTGCCGCCCTCGTCAAAGCGGATCATGTCGATGCCCTTGACCTGTTTGTCGCCGACTCGAGCACTGAACTCCAGCACCACGTTCAGGCCATCGGTGCTGGCCAGCTCGCGGTGATAGGCGAATGCCTCGAAGACATTGAGCACCGTGCCAAGGATGGTCGCCACGACCTGGGCTCCCGGGTAGGCGGTATGAGCCATGGGCGAGCGAAACACCACCTTGGGGTCCAGCAGTTCGGGCAAGTCACGCAGGTCTTGCGCGGCAACCATGGCGTGCCAGCGTTGCAAGGAGGCGTGGGCATGAGGCTGAAGCTTGAGTTCGGGCATGGGGTTGATCCTGGGGTTGTCTTGTTGTTGTGGCGCCCAGCCTACGAGCCAATCTTAGCATCGTCAAGATTGTTACCTATGATAGGATTCCGGCGTTTTTCCGCCATCCAGTCGAAGCCATTCGGGGCCCTCCAGACATGACCAAGCACTCCCCGCGGTCGCGGGACGCCTACCACGTGGGTAATCTGGCACCGCAACTGCTCGATGCGGCCCGGGACATGCTCGAGGAAGTTGGCCCGAACAAGCTGTCGTTGCGGGCGGTTTCCGAACGGGTCGGGGTCAGCGCCACGGCGGCCTACCACCACTACGCCAATCGCGCGGAACTCATTGGCCACTTGGCGGCTCAAGGGTTTCGCGAGCTGGCCCAGGTGCTGCCCAGGCACGGCTGCGAGAGCGGCTTGCAGGTATTGCGCAGCACCTGCCTGGCCTATTTCAGCTTCGCCCGCGCCAACCCGGCGTTGTACCAGCTGATGTTCGGCCCCGAGTTTGCCGAGGGCCAAATGCCCCTTGAACTGCATGGTGCCCGCGACCAGGCTTTCGGCGAACTGCGCCGGATTATCGCGGACATCCTCGAGCTGGACATGGAACAACCCGAGGTCCGTCGAGCCGCCCTGGCCGGCTGGTCCTATACCCACGGCCTGGCGTCGCTGGTAATCCATGGCGTCCTGAGTTTTCCCGCCGGCACCACCGACCAGCGCTTCGTCGACAGCACCCTGCAAGGCTTACTGCAACTGTTCCAGGTCGAAAAAGGGAAATAGACTGCCCTGGGCCTGGTACGAAACACCCACAACTTACCCCGCTCATTGCATTGCCCCCTCTTATACTTGTCGCCGTTTTGCTGCACAGCAGCCCCTATCGCAAAGGACTACGATGCTGCCTCTTGAGATCAAGAATAAAGTTGCCTCGCTCTGGGACCTGGTTTCCGGGGCCGGATTGGCCTCCTCGCCCTACGTGGCGCTGGAACAGATTGCCTGCCTGATATTTCTCAAGCACCTGGATGGCATTGCCTCTGCGGACAATGAAGATGGACGGTCGTCGGTCTTCCAACGGCTCATACCTGATGAGATAGCTCCCCCGAACAAGCACCGCTCGTTCTGGAAAGCCTTGCTGCTGCACCCAGACCCTGGCACTTACTTGAATGACCAGATTTTTCCGTGGCTACGCAGCCTGGAAATGCGAATCGGCAAATACTCATCACTGGCCGAGCGTCTGGGTTTGAATGGCATGCTGAGTGACGCCTACTTTCAGCTCGACCCGAGCAAAAGCCAGGCTCTCACGGGCTTGGTGCACGCCATTGACGAGCTATTCCCCTACCCTGGGCAAGAGCGCCCGGAAGGGTTTTTATCCGGGGAAGTGTTCGAGTATCTGTTTACCCAAGGCTCGACCAGCAGCAACATCGGCCCTCTTGTAACCGCGCGACATATCACCCGGTTCATGGTAGCCCTGCTGGATCCCAGGCCCGGACACCGGATTATCGACCCGGCTGCTGGCACCGCCGGTTTTTTGGTAAGTGCCCAGCAATACATGCTGTCCAGGCATGCCAGGCTAACGGCCGCCACCCAAAAAAAGATCCATGACGGCCATTCCCTGGTGGGCATCGACCTCAGCCACTCCCTGGCTCGGATTGGCTGGGTCAATCTTCTGCTGCATGACATCGAGTCGCCACAGTGCATGCAAGGCAACAGCCTGATCATCGGTGGCTCTCAAGGGGCGGCGGAGCCCTGGTTGAACGAGCGTTACGACTTTGTCCTGAGCGACCTGCCATTTGGCGGCCGGATCGACCCGCAGGAAGCTGCTGGCGCGAACTACTTGCCCTTTTACGCCAGGGACGATCAGGGCAAGCGTTCCGATAAGGTTGAGCTGCTGTTTGTCTGGCGCGCCTTGAACCTGTTGCAGGTTGGCGGCAGCACGGCGCTGATCATTCCTCAGAACCTGTTGGTTGGCCGTTCGCAAGCCCAGATCGACCTGCGCCGCGAACTGCTTTCCAGGCATTCAGTGGAAGCCGTGATTCTATTGCCGGGAGCGATTTTCAATCCTTACACCGGGATCAAGGCGGCAATACTGGTGGTGCGCAAGGTGGCCGACCATCAAGCGCTGGCCACGCCACACGTTGCACCACCACAAACTGACGCTGTCTGGTTTTATGAAGTGACTCAGGATGGGTATTCGATAGACCACAAGCGCAAGGAGCTGCCCGCTGACGCGGACAATGACTTGTTCGATGCCTTCGTGCATTTCCGAAGACGTCAAAAGGACACTAGGCTCTGGGAGCTCAGCAAGGAGCGATATTTCCAGGCCAGTACCGAACAAGATCCTTATTGGGCGTCCCTCCAAAACGTAATCGAGCGCAGCAGCACCCAGGTCAAACAGTGGCTGGTTCCTGTACGTCGCAAGTTAAGAGGTTCCGAAGCTCTACTTCCCAATACGCTGGACCCGGACTGCATCGAGGCCAAGGACTGGAGCCTGGACATTGATGATTACAAGGTCATTGAACAACCCAAATCCGCCGGTGAGAACACAGCCTTGCAGTTGATCGATGAGCTAGAGCAGTTGGAACTTAAAGTCATCGAACAACTGCGCCAGTTGCGAGACGAGATCGGAGAGGTGCAATGACCCTGCCCCCCTCCTGGAAAGAAGTCGGGCTACTGGACGTTTGCGAGCTGAATCCGCGCATACAGCGCCCGGAGCCAGAGACCCCAGTGACCTTCTTTCCCAAGTCACTCATCACCGAGTTGACTGGTCCCAGCCTGAATTCCAGCATTCAGGCCTATGGCGAGACTTCCCGCCAGGGCGTGCTGTTCAAAAATGGGGATGTGTTGATCGCCACCCGTGGCCGAGACGCCATGCAAGCGACAATAGTCTCGGGGCTGGTCACCGAACTGGGCCTTGCTCAATACTTCCTGGCCCTGCGCGCCGGTCCGCAGATACGCCCTGCCTTCTTGCTGCACTTCATCCAGCAGCCTTGGGTCCAGAAAGCAGCGGTGAACACCAATAGAGGCACGCAAAGCCAACTGAGCATTCCGCTCAGTTTTTTCAAGAACCTGTCCATTCCAGTCCCCCCGCTGCATGAGCAGGACTATCTTGTCCAACTGCTGCAGAAAGCCTCGCTGGAGCCTTATCAGGACGCACTGAACAAAGTCATTGACCTATCCGATGCTCTGGCCTTGCAACTGTTGGTTTCAGGAGAAAAGGCTCAGGCCTGGCCCAGGGTCAAGTTATCTTCCATCTGCGGGTTCAGTCCTCCTGGCGCCCATCCCAAGAAGTACCAGGGGCCTTCCAGGACAGAACTGTTTTCCCCGCGAAGCCTTGACCACATAACCGGTCAGATAGAGTCACAAAGGCTCCGGCTCGAAGAACTGCCCCCCACCTGTGCCGAAGTCCAGGCCGATGACGTGCTGTTTACACTCACTCAGAGCTTCAGGTCGCAGGGCATTGCCTTCGCAGTCCCCCCTGATGAGTACACAACGCCTCTCGCCACGGCGTCCTTCCAGGTGCTGCGCCCTAATACCAAGGTTCTACGGCCAGACTATCTGGCCTGCTTCATGAGGTTGTCGTGGCTGCGCCAGCACGTGCCGGCATCAGTACTCAGAAGCATCCCCGGACGGATCTCCCGCTCTTTCTTTGAGCGCCTTGAGCTGCCATTGCCACCGCTCGACCAGCAACAGCTGATCGTCAACCTGCTGTGTAAAGTCCCGATCGAGCGGATCAACGATGCCCTGGAAACGGCTCGGCGGCTTGGCGAGGCCATGCTGACGGAGGCCTTTTCCTCCAGTCTTTCGGCTAAATGGCGGGCTCAGCAGCGAACCCGGAACGTTGCGCAGCCATTGTCGCCAAGCCAGGCGCGCCCTGTGCTACTCGAGGCTCTTGAGCCCGTGAGCACTGTCTCGCGCGGTGCACGCTCGACCGTCGCTGCCCAGCTCTCGGGCTTCCAGGGCCAGGTGTGGAAGGCGTTGGGTGAAATGCCGTTCCCCTTGGTGATCGATGATCAGGATGCGGTCGAGGCCTTTTGCCACAGCCTAGCGTCTGCGCAACATCAATCAGGGCTATCGACGGTGTCCCTGCACCGAACCCTGGAGCAGATCGCAGCGCTGGGGCTGATCCGCAAAATGAGCATTCCGGGAGCAGGTACAGGCACCGAGGGTGAGTTCATGACGGCATTCAGGAGCTATCGGATCAACGACTCGGGGCGCGTCGAGGAAGACAGCGCCATGCAGGATGCAAAGCGCTTTCGCGACAGCGTCAGCCGTTCGAACAAGGGACAATAAATGCGTTTGCGTTATTTGAATCTGAACCTCTACGCCCCCCTGAGCCAGCTCAAGGTGTGTTTCGCTCAGGACGCGCCCTGGGAAGCCCTGGTCCAGGATCAGCCACAACCTTGCGCCATCCATTTCGTGGTGGGCCTCAATGGCAGTGGTAAAAGCCATCTGCTGCGCGCCATCGCCTCGATCTATATCGCCCTGGCCGATGGCCGGCTGCCTGGCTTCGCCTTCACCTTGGTCTATGAACTGGGCACGGCCACCAGCGGCAAGCTGCGCAGCGTGATTTTCAAGAGTTCAGGAACTGCTGCGTCCACCAGCCTGTGGCAGTCAGAAGGCGAGCCCATTGCAAAAAACGCAGGAAGCGCAGATTTCGAGGCACTCATCGAACATCTAGGTACAGAGCGGTTGCCACTGTTCACGCCACGAATCAAGGAAGGGGATTATCCGCAAACCGTGACGGACCTGCTGCCCAAGGTGCTGGCCTACACCTCCGGCTCCTGGAGGCCATGGCAGGACATCTGGCGCCCGCCCCTGGAGCAGGTGGCTAGCGCCTTGCGCTTCAAGCCCGATGAGCAATACCCCTTCGAACTGGAACGTCCTGTTGGCTGGACCTACCAGGACGAGGCGTCATTGAATGGCACCGAGTCTGCACCGCAGGATCAGTCTCCCCTGCCCCATGGCAACGACGAGGCCAGTGACCAGCTCGATCGTCCGATCCTGCTGAGTGACGGCCGTCCGGATGCCGCGCTGCTGGCCGTGGTCCTGCAGGACCTAATGCAGCAACGCCCGCAGGAAGGTGACGATCGCGGGCTAAGCGGGTTATTCGCAAAGGCCGGCTGGCATCGGCTCGTCAGTGTGCGCTTGCGATTGAACCTGCACCGGGCCCTGGCGGCACCGCGGGCCTTGCAAAGCAAAATGCACGACCTGCTGCTGGTGGCCGGCGAGGTGCTTGCCCTACCCGATCCCGGCGATCGCCTGCGGGTATTGCACTTTGATGTGGACGCCCCGGTTCCAGCCGTAGATAAAAGCCAGTACCTGAACCCGCAACTGTCGCAGGCGGCCACTCAGGATCAGGCCCTGACCCTGATGCTGGGAGAGGCAAACCAGAGTGCGTTCAGCCGTTTCAACGAGTTGTCCCGGTGGCTGGCCGTTGGCCTGATCGACGACATCGAAATGTCGTTGCGGCGTAATGAAAAGCCTGAGGACGAGTTCGCCAACGACAGTGGGGTCATGAGCTACTCCGACCTTTCCGATGGCGAGCAGATGGTGCTACGACGCTGGGCGCTGTTCCATCTGCTGGCGGGCCAGCAGGATGCCCTGCTGCTGCTCGATGAGCCGGAAACCCACTTCAACGACGCCTGGAAGCGCGAGATTGTCAGCAATATCGAGCAAGCCATGGGCGAGGATGCCAGCAGTGTGCTGATTGCCAGCCATTCGGCCATCGTGCTGTCGGATGTGTTCGATGAAGAAATCATCTTTATCAAGAAGGGAGCGGACGGCAGTTCTTCAGCCAATCAGGTTGGCACCCGCACCTTCGCCACCGATCCCGGGGCGCTGATGATGAATCTGTTTCACACGCAAGACAGTATCGGTAGCCGTGCGCAGCGGCGTATCGAGGCCTTTCTCGAGTATGTCAAACAGGTGCAGACCCCCACCGACCAGGACGTGGAACAGCTCAAAGCGGTGATCAATCGGCTGGGCACCGGTTTCTATCGCTCCGAACTACGCACCCGGCTCAACCGCTGGGAAGAGAATCAGGATACTCGGACCATCCATGCTCTGATCGAAAAGGTCGGGGCATCCGACCTGAAAGCGGGTTTGCAGGATCTGATCGACAAACACAAACTCAGCAAATCCAACCCGGATGGTGCCCTTGATTAAGCCGATATCTCCCATCGATTGCTCCAGGGCCTTGAGCGCCTGCCAGGTCCTGATTCAGGAGTTCGCCTTGTGGCTGTGCCGGCCCACCACTGGGGTGACAGATCTGACCCAGGCACAGCTGGAAGCAGAGATGCCCAGTAGAGAAGAAGGCCTGTGGCTCTGGGGCTTTCTGAACAAGAAGCTCAAGGAGCGCAAGCTTCTGGAGCGCGCCGAACATCTGGCTGGACTCGACACCACTCAAAAGGCTCGCTTGCAGGAATGGATTCATGCGACTACCCGGATCGGAGCATATTTCGAGTCGCCACCCATCACCGCGACCATTCCCTTGGAGTACCCCTTTACCGGCGATCCCCAAGGCGATGCCCACAAGAAAAATCTCCAGGACCTGATGGAGGCCTTTTACAACAAGGGGCTGAAGGACGGGCTGCCCTATCTGTCCAACGGCACGCCGACCAGCGACAAGAAGCAGTTACTGAAATATGAAGATTTCCGCGATGAGTTTCTCAAGTTTCACAAGGGCGACAAGCACTTGGACGCCCGGCATGTCTGCGTGATGTGTGGTGGCGAACTGCGCAATATCTCGGTCGATCACTGGATTCCCAAGAGCGCCTACCCTTTGCTTTCGGTGTGCGCGGAAAACCTGGTGCCCATCTGCGGCGAGTGCAACGGGCCGCAGAACAAGGCTGCACGTGCGGTACACAGCGCTGGTTCGTTCCAGGAGTGGTTCCACCCCTACAAGCGCAACCCTGCCGGAACCTTGAAGCTGGAATTCGATGACGACAAACTTGGCATCACCCTCAGCAGCACTCGCACCGCCGACACACAAAGAGTGGCCAACCTGAACACCCTCCTGAACCTCGAAGATCGCTGGACCCGAGAGCTCAAGGGCGAGAACCGCAAGCTGTTCAAGTCCATCCTGACCCGGCAGCGAAAAAACGATGCCCCAACGACGATCCAAGGTATCTATCAACAGGTGAAGGACTGGACCGACGGGCTCAGTGAAACCGAGCCCAACTATGAAGTGCACCAGGCCTTGGCCAAGGCTTTGTGTGACCCACGACGAATTGCCGCCTGGAAGCGAGACCTGGACGATGCATGGAATGAGGACCGCAAAAAGCCCCTCACAACTTGAACTTCAGTCGACACCCACTCATCCTTGCGAACCTTTTTCCCCTCGAACAAGAGACCCCCATGGCCAACCAAGACCTCGTCTTCACCCCCGACCCGGACGCCGATTCCATTTCCTCCGACGTGGTCGGTTTCAACGGCATCCTGGTCTCCACCCAGATCCCCACCCGCGCCGACGGCAGCCTGGAACTGGGGGACATCACCCTGCAGAGCGAATGCACGCTGCAGGCGCTGAAAGTGGCCCTGGAGCGCGCCGGCAGTTCCATGGACCGGGTCATGCACCTGACCATCTACCTCACCGACATGGCCGATCGTGCGGCATTCAATGCGGTCTACCAGCGTTTCTTCGCCAAGCCCTGGCCGGTACGTGCCGCGGTGGGCGTGGCCGCCCTGGCGGTGGAAGGCATGCGCGTGGAAGTCACGGCAATGGCCGCAAAGGCCTGAGGCAGCGCTTCAATCGGCGGCCACGCGCAAGGCGTGGCCGCCACCTGGCAGCACACGGGTGCCGGGCAAGCGTTTCGCCGCTACAATGCGCGCCTTGACCCTGATAAGCCTGACTAAAAAAACATGTCCTTGCCCAAACATCACCTGGAACTGCTCAGCCCTGCCCGCGATGTGAGCATCGCCCGCGAAGCCATCCTGCATGGCGCCGATGCGGTGTACATCGGCGGCCCGAGCTTCGGCGCCCGCCACAACGCCAGCAACGAGGTGGGCGAGATCGCCCAGTTGGTGGAGTTCGCCCGCCGCTATCACGCCCGGGTGTTCACCACCCTCAACACCATCCTCCACGACAACGAGCTGGAACCGGCGCGCAAGCTGATCCATCAGCTGTATGACGCGGGGGTCGATGCGCTGATCGTCCAGGACCTGGGGGTGATGGAGTTGGATATCCCGCCCATCGAGCTGCACGCCAGCACCCAGACCGACATCCGCACCCTGGAGCGGGCGAAGTTCCTCGACCAGGCTGGTTTCTCCCAGCTGGTACTGGCCCGCGAGCTGAACCTCAAGGAAATCAGTGCCATCGCCGCTGAAACCGATGCCGCCATCGAGTTCTTCATTCACGGCGCTTTGTGCGTGGCCTTCTCCGGCCAATGCAACATTTCCCACGCCCAGACCGGCCGCAGCGCCAACCGTGGCGACTGCTCCCAGGCCTGCCGCCTGCCCTACACCCTCAAGGACGAGCACGGCGGCGTGATCGCCTATGAAAAGCACCTGCTGTCGATGAAGGACAACAACCAGAGCGCCAACATCCGCGCCCTGGTGGAAGCCGGCGTGCGCTCGTTCAAGATCGAGGGGCGCTACAAGGACATGGCCTATGTGAAGAACATCACGGCCTACTACCGTCAGCGCCTGGATGACGTTCTCGAAGACCGTCCGGACCTGGCCCGCGCTTCCAGCGGCCGCACCGCGCACTTCTTCGTCCCCGATCCGGACAAGACTTTCCACCGCGGCAGCACCGACTACTTTGTCAGCGAGCGCAAGATCGACATCGGCGCCTTCGACTCGCCGACTTTCACCGGGCTGCCGGTAGGCACCGTGGAAAAGGTCGGCAAGCGCGACCTGCAGGTGGTGACCTTCGAGCCGTTGTCCAATGGCGATGGCCTGAACCTGCTGGTCAAGCGTGAGGTGGTGGGTTTCCGCGCCAACATCGCCGAGGCCCGTGGCGAGTTCGAAGAAGATGGCGAGAAACGCTACCGCTATCGGGTCGAACCCAACGAGATGCCCGAAGCCCTGAGCCGTCTGCGGCCCAACCACCCGCTGAGCCGCAACCTCGACCACAACTGGCAGCAAGCCTTGACCCGCACTTCCGCCGAGCGGCGCATCGGCCTGTCCTGGCTGGCCCGCCTGAGCGAAGCACGGCTGGAACTGACCGCCACCAGCGAGGAAGGCATCAGCGCCAGCGTCGCCCTGGATGGCCCGTTCGGCGTGGCCAACAAGCCGGAACAGGCCCTGGGGCAACTGCAGGATCTGCTGGGCCAGCTGGGCACCACCCATTACCATGCCACGAGCATCAAGCTGGACGTGCCCCAGGCTTACTTCATCCCCAACTCCCAGCTCAAGGCCCTGCGCCGGGAAGTCATCGAAGCCCTGGACGCCGCACGCATCGCTGCCCACCCACGGGGCTCGCGCAAGGCCGAAAGCAGCCCGCCGCCGGTCTACCCGGAATCGCACCTGTCATTCCTGGCCAACGTCTACAACCAGAAGGCCCGGGATTTCTACCACCGTCACGGGGTGCAACTGATCGACGCGGCCTTCGAGGCCCATGAAGAGCACGGCGACGTGCCGGTGATGATCACCAAGCACTGCCTGCGCTTCTCCTTCAACCTGTGCCCCAAGCAAGCCAAGGGCGTGACTGGCGTGCGCACCAAGGTGGCACCGATGCAACTGGTACACGGCGATGAAGTGCTGACCCTGAAATTCGACTGCAAGCCGTGCGAAATGCATGTGGTGGGCAAGATCAAGGGTCATATCCTCGACCTGCCGCTACCGGGCAGCGCCGCCGAGGCCGTGGTCGGCCATATCAGCCCCGAAGATCTGCTCAAGACCATTCCCCGCGCTCCGCACTGAGTGACCGGCGAGCGTGGCACCCAGGTGCCGCGTTCGCTTGCGCGGCACACCGGCCAGCTGGCGCCCATAAGCCGGTAGCGTTGTGTCCCGCAGCGCAGGCAGCGAGCCTGCGCCCTCAGGAGCCCGGATTGGTCACCTGGATATACACCGCCCAAATCCCCAGCAGCAGCCAGAACGCCGCGAACAACCAGGGCGAACGCATGGAGAACAGCAACGACTTGCGATAGCCCTTGTGGCTCGACTCGCTTTCGCAGAACAGCGGCGATTCGTCATAGGCCAGGCCCATCACCGGTTCGCTGTGCAGCAGGTGACTCTGCTTGAAATGCCAGTGATCGATGATCTCGTAGGCGGCCCTGATGCCAGGCCAGGCATTGAGAGAGCTGAGGATCCCCAGCAACGCCAGGAAAGGCGGCACGGACAGGGTAAACAGCTTGCCCCATTCCGGATTGAGATTGGCCATGCACGAAGCGAAGGCGATTACCAGGAATGCCTGGGCCGTCAGGTAGGCATCGGTGCGGTTGGCCAGGATGCTGGTTTCGTATTGGATCTCCCGGCGATAGAAGTCCAGCCGTTCCTTGGGCGAGCCGAACATCTTGGCGTTGTGCTCGGTGAGCTCGGCTTCGTCCACATGGGATGTAAGAATTCTTGGCATGTCGTGATCAACCCTTGCGCGGGTTTGCTCCCCCGTTTTCAGCTTCTGCCGCGCTCGGCCGGCGCGTCCCGGTTCAGGGCCTTGGGGCCGACCATCAGCCATAGCAACAGCCCCAGCAGCGGCACGAAGATGATCACCACGATCCACAGCCCCTTGTTTTCTGCCCGCGCGCCGCTGCGCAGCAGGCTTCTGATGGCCCAGATCTCGGCCAGCAGCACGATCACGGCCAGTACGATCAACAGGTATTGCACTTGCATAAGATTCCTCCCGGTCTGTACTGCCTTAGTGCGGTGCAGGCGACGAGGGTTCACAAAGATTGCCGTGGGCGTTCATGGCGCAGGAAAGATCAGCGTCCTGTGACATCCGGATTGAATTTAACCGCTGTGGCAGCGGTCTATAACGCGCCTCTTCATCGGCAAACAGGTATAGTTGCCGGCTTTATCGGCCTGGCTAACGCCGAAGTTTCGGGCCCCTTGGCCCCGTCAAGACATAGTGGATGTCGCGTGTTCGCAAGATTGCTTTTCATCGCATTGCTCCTGACCCTGTCAGCCTGCAGCTCCAGCCCTTCCAACTCCGGCCCCCTCAAGGCCGGCGAGTACCGGGTCAAGCGCGGCGACACGCTGTATTCCATTGCCAGCCGCAACGGCACCAACTGGAAGGAGGTGGCGCGGCTCAACGGCCTCAAGGCGCCTTATACCGTGGAGGTCGGCCAGGTGCTGCGGGTGGGCGGCGCGGCCAGGACCACCCGGGTGGTCAGCAGCAAGTCGCGAACCACCGCCAGCAAGGGCCGAACAGCGCCCCCGGCCCCTGCCCCCATGCCCAAGGTCACCCTCAAGGGCTGGAGCTGGCCGTTGCGCGGAGTGCTGATCGGGCGCTTCTCCCCCACCGGCAAGCTCAACCAGGGCATCCGCATCGCCACCACCCAGGGCCAGCCGATCCACGCCACCCTGGGCGGCAAGGTGGCGTTCGCCGGCTACATGCGCGGTTACGGCAACCTGATGATTCTCCAGCACGGCCCCTCCTACACCAGCACCTACGCCTACAACAGCCGGCTGCTGGTCAAGGAAGGGCAGATGGTGATCAAGGGCCAGAAGATCGCCGAAGCCGGTTCCCAGGACACCGACCGCGCGCAGCTTTACTTCGAGATCCGTGCCAACGGCGTGCCGGTGGATCCGCTGCGCTTGCTGCCGCCGGGCTGAGTGAGTGACTGGCCCCGCAGCGCTCCTGCCCTCGATGTGCTCGAAAACCGCGGTCGCGCTGAATGCTGGGGTTTGAAGCAGGACGGTGAGCGCAACCTTCTTGATGCTTGCCGTCGCGGCTCTGTAGTGGACGATGAGTTCGGCGCAAGCAAGGGACACGGGGCGCCTCAATAGCTCAAGGCCAGGAAACGAGCATCAGTGCTCACGCCTGTCGCTGCCACTCTAGAGGGTGCTGCGGGTGGGCGGCAGCGTCGGCTCGCTGGCCTCATCATGAAAGGCGTCCTGCGCCGGCTCGCGGGAAGCAATATGCAGGTCCAGCTTGCGCTGCACCTTGAACAGCTCGGCGTCGGTGCGGATCCCCAGCTTTCTGAATGCGGCCTGCTTCTGCCCGCTGATGGTCTTGATGCTGCGGGAAAACTTGCTGGCAATCTGCGAGATCCGCAGGCCATCCAGAAAGCAGCGCAAGACTTCGTTCTCCTTGGGGGACAGGGTCTCAAGGCTGGTCAATGGCGGACTGCCCGGCTCGGCGGCGGGACCGATTGGCGGGTGTTGCAGGGCGAAAGCCAGCAACGGCGACAGATAGAGCCGCTTGCTGGCTACCGTGCGGATGGCCGGAATCAGATCATCCAGGGACTGTGATTTTCCGAGAAAGCCATTGGCTCCGATATCGATGATCTGCTTGACGAAAAACGGCGTCTCGGTGGCTGAGGACACCAGGATCAGCAAGTGCGGGTATTTATTGCGCAACAGGCGGATCAGGCGCAGGCCATCCAAGTCGCATTCCTGCAGCTGGTAATCGAGCACCAGCAGGTCCAGTTCGGTATCACGCAGAGCCGATATCAGCTCGCCGCTGCTGGCATACAAACCCACCAACTGGAAATCCGCCACGCTCTGCAGCTGTAGCTGCATCGCCATGCGAATCAATGCGTGATCGTCCAGCACTGCGATGCGCAAGGGTTTGTTGACGGCAAGTGACATAGCGCCTCCAGAACGTTCGATGGTGGTCTTCAGAACTGGATATTCCATCCGCTCAAGTCTCTAGTCCGAGTGGACCTTGCCCACCGACTGTCACGGCCTTGCGACAGTCTTTCAGGTCACCAGTGCCGGGTACTCTAGAGCGCCGGCCGCCTCGCCATAACAAGAAACGTCTTGAAGTTTTCCAAAGAAAATCTTGAATCGTGGGCTACGCAGTCTGTTCGGCTAGTCGTCGTTGGAGGGCTTTTCCATGCTTGCCTGGCCATCGCTGAGCATGGCATAGCGCTCGCCACGGGCCAGGCTTCGCAGCGCATCAGCATAGTCCGGCAAAGATTGCGTCTTGGCCATCACCCCATGCGCGCCCACGGCCTGTAGCTGCGAGGCAATTACAGGGTCGGGACGGTTCAGCAGCACGAGAATTTTCAGATTGGGGTAGCGGGTGATCAAGTTTCGTACCAGATGAACCGGGTCGCGATCCATCAGGTGGCCGATCATCAGCACGTCCAGTTGGTTTTGTTCCAGGGCCTCCAACATGTCGGCGAAATTGAAGAACTCGCTCAGGCACAGAACCGACTGCCCGGACAGATGCTTGAACAGGCCGTGGCGGACAATATTATGTTGCTCCAGTACCCCTACCCTTAACTTCAACATCGCTTGGTTCGACCTCAGGAAAATAGTGGGCCATCACACTGCTGGCACAGTGCACTAGAATGCCGCCCGCCACTCAGGCTCGCCCTGTGCCTGGCTGAATGCCAGGGCAAGATAGGCTCTGCGTTGTGGATGGGCTTTAGGAATAGTCTTGAATTGCATTTACCCAATCGAGATCGGCGCCAAGAGCCCGTCAACCCGAAGCAATGGATTCGAAAACAGGAATTTTCTTGGCAGTACTCAGGTTGCTTCCTGCTAGCCTGCCAGTGACATTCTGATGACCCTGAAGGGCTTATTCGGCATCATTTTCTTATTTGAACTTTCCGCAAATCCGCCCTAGGTCAGAGAAAATTCTCAACCAGCCTCAGATTTCATCAAGGCGCTGACCGTTATTGGCTCACTTAATTACCTAGATATTTTGATTCTGGATAACCTGGCATGAGTAAAAGTGTACTGATCGTCGATGATCACCCGGTCGTCTGTGAGGCGATTCGCAAAACCCTGGAGACCCAGGGCTACACCATTGTTGGCGAAACGGCCGACGGTATCAGCGCTCTGAACATGATCCTGTCGCTGAGGCCCGACATCGTGATCCTGGATGTCAGCCTGGAGAAAATGGACGGCCTTACGGTGCTCAAGCGCATCGCCCAGGCGAACCTGGATGTGCGAGTGCTGGTGTTCACCGCCCAGTCCGTCGACACCTATGCCATGCGCTGCCTGCAGGCCGGAGCCAGTGGTTTCGTGAGCAAGAACGAACCCCTGACCAAACTGCTCAAGGCAGTGGACACCATCGTCGAGGGCTATGTTTTCTTCCCAAAGAAGTCGATGCCGTTCAGCGATGGCGGCCGCGGCAAACACAGCAGCGACGTCCTGGCGGCGCTGACCAATCGCGAACTGGAAGTCCTCAAGCTGCTCGCTGAGGGTCTGACCAATCTTGAGATCGCCGAGAAACTGCACCTGAGCAACAAGACCGTCAGCGGCCACAAGATCAATATCTTGAGCAAGCTTGGGGTCACTTCGGTGGTGGATCTGGTGAACATCGCCAGGCAGAACGAACTGGTCTGAGTAACCTGATGTGAGGTTACTGCCACGTCCGCTGTTTTTCATACTGATATTGTGGTTGGCCCTGCCGGTATTCGCGCAGGACAGGGTGAAGATCCGTGCCCGCCAGCCGCTGGACTTCCTCGATATTCGCCCCAGCATCGATGAACAGACCTGGCTGCGTAACAAAGAGGCCCTGTTGGTCGGCATCGTCAGTGGCGACCTGCCCCCCTACCGGGAAATCAATCAGCGCCATGAACTCGAAGGCATAGGAGCGGACTATCTGGGGGCATTGCAGCGCGAGCTGGCGATCCCCGTGGAAGTCCGCACCTACCCCAATACGGATGCCGCCTATCACGCCTTGCGCAGGGGCGAGGTCGATCTGGTAGACAGCGCTACCCAGGTGGAAGCAGAGGATTACCAGGTCCGGCTGAGCCCGAGCTACGCGGTCACCGAACTGGCCCTGTATGCCGAGAGCGGTGACCTGCGGGACTACCGCGCGAACATCTCCAGAACACGGATCGCCGCCACCCGCGGCATGGCCCTGGAGCTCTATCTGCGCACCGGCGGACGGGGCCTGATCCAGCTGTACGATTCCCCCCGCGCCGCCATGGGCTCGGTACTCGATGGCGACGCAGATATCTACCTGGGGGACTCGCTGTCTACCGGCTATCTATCCAGCCAATTGTTCAGCGACCAGTTGGTGATCAGCCACAGTGCACGGTTGCCGGAAATCCGGGTCGGGTTTGCCGTGGCCCGTGACAATACCCACCTGCAACAGTTGCTCGAGCGAGCCCTGGGCGGCATCAAGCGCTGCCAGGTGATATCGGCGCTGCAGATGTGGGGCGGTACGGGTAACTGCGACTCCAACAGTTTTCGCGAACGCCTGGACGCCGATCAGCGTCTCTGGCTGGAGCATGCACCGCCGGTGCGGCTGGTGATCAGCGACGACCTGGCGCCCTATGCGTTTTTCAACAGCCGCGGGCTGTTCAACGGCATCGCTTCGGACCTTCTGGACCTCATCCGGCGCAAGAGCGGGCTGCGCTTCGAGGTCTCCCGGGTCGGCTCGCTCAAGCAGGTCGACACCCGCCTGCGCGAAGGCCGTGCGGACCTCAGCATACTGGCCCGCGCCAACCCCAGGCGTGCGTCCTACCTGTACACCCGGCCCATCGTCACTACGCCCTATGTGATTGTGCGCAAGACCGACGCACCGCCCCTGGCACCGCTGAACCGCGACTCCATCGGCTCCGTGGCGCTCGCCTCCGGCTACCTGCAGAGCGAGGACCTGCGCGAGCGCTATCCACGGCTATGGGTCCAGCAGACATCCACCGTTGCCGAGGCCCTCAACCGGGTGCGCCAAGGCAAGGCGGACTTCACCCTGGCACCAGCCAACCTGGCCAACTACTACCTGTCCTTCAGGCTCCAGAACAGCCTGAAGATTCACGGCATGATGCAAGGCCAGGAAGCCCGGATCGCCTTCGCCGCACCGCAAAGCCAGCAGCAACTGATCGCCATCATCGACCAGGCCATGGCCGAGATCAGCCCTCAGGAATACCTGCAGATCCTGGGTCGCTGGCGCGCCAGCGGCAGCACCGACGACAGCTACTGGAAAGGTGTGACGGCCTTCACCTGGAAAATCCTGGGCAGCCTGGGCCTGATGCTGGTGCTGGCGGCCTGGTGGATTCTGAGCCAGCGACGACGGATCATTCGCAAGCGCCTGGACCTGCTGCAGCGCCAGTTGATCCTCGACCAGTTGCGCGATGCCAAAGAAGCCGCCGAGCATGCCAGCCGCAGCAAGACCGTGTTCCTGACCACCATGAGCCACGAGATCCGTACCCCCCTGAGCGCCATCGTCGGCATGCTGGAGCTGGTGCTGACCCGTGACAACGACCGCGAACTCAATACCCGTTCCGTGCATATCGCCTACGAGTCGGCGCAGAACCTGCTGGCGCTGATCGGCCATATCCTGGATATCTCGCGGATCGAATCCGGGCGCCTGACCCTGCGCCCGGAAGCCGCCAGCCTCAAGGACCTGATCGAATCGGTGGCCAATGTCTTCGATGGCCTGGCCCGCCAGAAGCACCTGGACATCCACCTGCAGTTCGATGCCTGGGCCACCGCGCAAGTGTGGATCGATGGCCTGAAGTTCAAGCAGATCATCTCCAACCTGCTGAGTAACGCGATCAAGTTCACCGAACAGGGCGAGATCCATATCCGTTGCGTGGGCCAGGTGAAAGATCAACACTTTCTCGACTTCCATGTCGAAGTGATCGACACCGGCCCGGGCATTCCGGCTTCGCAGATCCAGAAGATCTTCACCCCGTTCTTCGAGGTCGACAGCGTGGTCAGCAACCCCAACGCCGGGTCGGGGCTGGGCCTGTCCATCAGTCATTCGCTGACCCAGTTGATGAACGGCAGCCTGCAGGTCCAGAGCGAACTTGGCGTAGGTACCCGCATGACCTTCAAGGCCTGTTTTCAGCGCGTTGCCGACGAGCGCAGCAGCGCCACCGACAGCGCGGAACAAGCGGTGCTCAACAGCACCGACCAGCCCCTGTGCGTGTTGATCGTCGAAGACCACCTGCCCAGCCAGTACCTGCTCAACCAGCAGATCAACTACCTGGGACACGAGGCCCTGATCGCCTACAACGGCCTGGAAGGCCTGGCCATGTGGCAGGAGCATGACGTGGATATCATCATCACCGACTGCAACATGCCGCAGATGAGCGGCCATGAGATGAGCCAGGCGATCCGGCGCATGGAGGGCCAGATGGGGGTGCGCCCCTGCACCATCATCGGCCTGACCGCCAGCGCCCAGCTTGAGGAACTGGAACGCTGCCTGGCTTCGGGCATGGACAGTGCCCTGACCAAGCCGATCAGCCTTGCCGGGCTGAACCGCCTGATCCCCAAGCTGAGCCTGACGCCCCCCCAGGCGCAGAGCGCGGTGCCGTCGTTGAACGGCGACATCCACGCCGCTCTGGCCGAACACGTGATCAACAGCAACAACGAGGAACTGCAGGCCTTGAGCAAGGCCCTGGCCAGTGGCAATCGCCAGGCCCTGAAAGCCATCGCCCACAAGCTCAAGGGCACGGCCTACCTGCTCAATACCCAAGGTTTGCTGGAGCTGTGCGTCAGCCTGGAAGAGCTGGTGGCCGAGGCGGCCCAGGAGCAGCAATTGTCCACCGCCGTGGCCCGGCTGGATCAGGCCCTGCGCGACCTCAACCAGTCATTGCAAGTGTACTGAGGGCTTGCCCGCAAGGCCCGGGCGCACGCCCTAGCGACGCGCCACGGCACTGCGTTTCAAGGTCTGGCTCGGCAGCTCCTTGAACAGCGCCCGGTAACTGCTGGAAAACCGCCCCAGGTGCCAGAACGACCAGTGCATCGCTACCTCGGCCACCGTGGTCTCAGTCGGCCCTCGGCTGAGCAGTTCGCGGTGCGCGCTGTTGAGCCGGCGCAGGCGCAGCCATTGGCTGGGGGCCATCCCGGTAAAGGCCTTGAACGCACTCTGCAACTGGCGCAGGGACACTCCGGCTACCTGGGACAGCTCCAGCAGGTTGAGGGTTTCCTCGGGCACGTCGGCGGCCCACTGCGCTACCCGTTGCATGATCCCCCGCTCCTCGCTGCGCCGTTGCAGGCCGCCGCGGTCCAGGCGCACGCAGGCGTTGTCGAGGATGTACAGGCAGTCCTCCAGGAGTTGCTGGGTCAGGGCTTCGCGGCTGGGCGGGTCGAGTGTCTGGGACAGGCGGGTCAGGGTCGAACTCAGCCAGCGGCAGAACAAGGCGTTCTGCTGGCTGTTGAGGGGCGCCATGAACAGCCCGTCGAGGCGCTCCACACCCAGGCCGTGGCCGCGGACGAACTCGGGGCCGAACACCACCGCCACTTCCTGGTAGTTCTCGGGGGTGATCCAGATGTTGCGGCTCTCGCCGTTGAGCACGTACAGCGCGTTGTCGCTGCGGTCGAAACAGAACGCCAGGGCGCCTTGGGGGGCACTGAAATTCTGCTCGACCCGGGTGTTCATGCATTCCTCGTAGATCTCCACGCCCTGCAGATCCAGGTAGCGCACCAGGCCGTTGAAATGGCCAGGGGACATCTGCTGGTAATGCTGGACCCAACCCGGGGTGGCACGGATCTGATCGGCGACATCGAAGGTGTTGAACGCTTGGACCTGAAGCGGATTGGACGCTGTCATCGGGGGACCTTACGCACTCGTTTGGTGCGTTTTGGTTCTGCTTAAAGTGGATAGATGGAACAACAAGGCTCGCCCAAGATAGTCGCCAATGCGCCGCAGGGGAAGCCTTGCCGGGATACTCCCGCTCACCTCGGAGCAGATAAAACCAATAATCGAGGTCTTTATGAACGCCCCTTTCGATCAGCTTTCCTCCTGGCTGAAAGATCACAAGATTACCGAAGTAGAGTGCGTGGTCAGCGACCTGACCGGCATTGCCCGCGGCAAGATCGCACCCACCAACAAGTTCCTGCATGAGCGAGGCATGCGCCTGCCGGAAAGTGTCCTGCTGCAAACGGTAACCGGGGATTTTGTCGACGACGACCTGTACTACGAACTGCTGGACCCGGCCGATATCGACATGGTCTGCCGCCCCGACTCGTCATCGATCTACCTGGTGCCCTGGGCCATCGAACCCACCGCCATCGTCATCCACGACACTTTCGACAAATTCGGCAACCCCATCGAACTGTCGCCGCGCAACGTGTTGAAGAAAGTGCTGCAGCTGTACACCGACAAGGGCTGGAAGCCGATCGTCGCCCCGGAAATGGAGTTCTACCTGACCCAGCGCTGCGAAGACCCGGACCTGCCGCTCAAGGCTCCCCTGGGCCGCTCCGGCCGCGCGGAAAGCGGTCGCCAGTCGTTCTCCATCGATGCCGCCAACGAATTCGACCCGCTGTTCGAAGATGTCTACGACTGGTGCGAAGCCCAGGGCCTGGACCTGGACACGCTGATCCACGAAGACGGCCCGGCGCAGATGGAAATCAACTTCCGCCACGGCGACGCCCTGGACCTGGCGGACCAGATCACCGTGTTCAAGCGCACCCTGCGCGAGGCGGCGCTCAAGCACAACGTCACCGCCACCTTCATGGCCAAGCCGGTGGCCGACGAGCCCGGCAGCGCCATGCACCTGCACCAGAGCGTGGTGGACATCGACACCGGCAAGCCGATCTTCGTCGATGCCAACGGTGAGAAAAGCAAGCTGTTCCTGCACCACATCGGCGGCCTGCAGAAGTACATCCCCAAATTGCTGCCGATGTTCGCCCCCAACGTCAACTCGTTCCGCCGCTTCCTGCCGGACACCTCGGCCCCGGTGAACGTCGAATGGGGTGAGGAAAACCGCACCGTGGGCCTGCGGGTTCCGACCGCAAGCCCCGACGCCATGCGCGTGGAAAACCGCCTGCCCGGCGCCGACGCCAACCCCTACCTGGCCATTGCCGCCAGCCTGCTGTGCGGCTACCTGGGCATGGTCGAGGGCATCGAGCCCAGCGCCGCGGTGGAAGGCCGGGCCTACGAGCGGCGCAACCTGCGCCTGCCGATCACCATCGAGGACGCCCTGGCACACATGGAGGACTGCCCGACCATCGAGCAGTACCTGGGGCGCAAGTTCGTGCGCGGCTACGTGGCGGTCAAGCGTGCCGAACACGAGAACTTCAAGCGCGTGATCAGCTCCTGGGAACGCGAGTTCCTGCTGCTCAGCGTCTGACAACCCGCATTCTGCAATCAACAAAAACAACCCGAAGAGGTGTCGATATGCGTCTTTTGAAAGCAGTGATCCCGGCAGCATTGGCGGTCTTGTGCAGCACCGCCGTCCAGGCACAACCCAGTGTCAGCGTGTACAACTGGACCGACTACATCGGCCAGACCACCCTCGCCGACTTCCAGGGCAAGACCGGGGTCAAGGTGATCTACGACGTCTTCGACTCCAACGAAACCCTGGAGGGCAAACTGCTGGCCGGGCGCACCGGCTACGACGTGGTAGTGCCCTCCAACCACTTCCTGGCGCGCCAGGTGAAGGCCGGCGCGTTCCTCAAGCTCGACCGCTCGCAGTTGCCCAACTGGAAGAACCTGGACCCCAAGCTGCTGGCCCTGCTGGAGCAGAACGACCCCGGCAACCAGTACTCGGTGCCCTACCTCTGGGGCACCAACGGCATCGGCTACAACGTCGACAAGGTCAAGCAGGTACTGGGCATCGACCACATCGACTCCTGGGCGGTGCTGCTGGAGCCTGAGAACCTCAAGAAGCTGCAGCAGTGCGGGGTGTCGATGATGGACTCGCCGGATGAAGTGTTCCCGGCGGTGCTCAACTACCTGGGCCTGGACCCGCGCAGCGAGAACCCCGAGGACTACAAGAAGGCCGAGGCCAAGCTGCTGACCCTGCGCCCCTACATCACCTACTTCCACTCCTCCAAGTACGTTTCGGACCTGGCCAACGGTGATATCTGCATCGCCTTCGGTTACTCCGGCGACGTGTTCCAGGCCGCCAACCGGGCCAAGGAAGCCAAGAACGGGGTGAACATCGCCTATTCGATTCCCAAGGAAGGCAGCAACCTGTGGTTCGACCTGCTGGCGATTCCCGCCGATGCCGGCAACGTCAAGGAAGCCCACGCCTTCATCAACTACCTGCTGGACCCGCAAGTGATCGCCAAGGTCAGCGCCTATGTCGGCTACGCCAACCCCAACCCGGCTTCCCAGCAGTACATGGAGGCCGACCTGGTGAACAACCCCGAGGTCTATCCACCTCAGGCCGTGCTCGACAAGCTGTACATCTCCACCACCCAGTCGCCGGCCATCATGCGCTTGATGACCCGCTCCTGGAGCAAAGTGAAGTCCAACAAATGATCCAGCCAAACCTTTCGGGCAGCGCCAACGGGCATGCCCGCTCCTACTACGCCGCCTCGGGCGGCAGCCTGCCCGGCTACCCATCGCTGGAGGGCCAACCGAGCGCCGACGTCTGCGTGATCGGCGGCGGTTTCACCGGGGTCAACACCGCCATCGAGCTGGCCCGGCGCGGGCTCTCGGTGATCCTCCTGGAAGCCCGGCGCATCGGCTGGGGCGCCAGCGGGCGCAACGGCGGCCAACTGATCCGCGGCATTGGCCACGAGGTCACAGGCTTTGCCCGCTACGTCGGCCAGGAAGGGGTGAAATACCTCGAGCAGGCCGGCATCGACTCGGTGGAGGTGGTACGCCAGCGCATCAGCGAACATGCCATCGACTGCGACCTGCGCTGGGGCTTCTGTGAGCTGGCCAACACCCCGGCCCAGTTCGCCGCCTTCCAGGCCGAGCAGGACAGCCTGGTCAGGCTGGGCTACCGCCACCCCACTCGGCTGGTGGCGCCCCAGGACATGCAGCAGGTGGTGGCTTCCTCGGTGTATGCCGGGGGGCTGGTGGACATGGGCTCTGGGCACTTGCACCCGCTCAAGCTGGTGCTGGGCGAAGCGCGGCTGGCAGCGTCCCTGGGGGTAAGGATCTTCGAGCAGAGCCCGGTGCTGGAACTGACCCACGGCGAGAGTGTGAAGGTGCGCTGCGCAACCGGCACTGTCACCGCCGGGCACCTGGTGCTGGCCTGCAATGCCCACCTGGAAGACCTCGAGCCGCGGCTCAGTGGCAAGGTACTGCCGGCGGGCAGCTACATCATCACCACCGAGCCGCTGGCCGAGGCCCGGGCCAGGCAACTGATCCCGGACAACCTGGCGCTGTGCGACCAGAAAGTCGGCCTGGACTACTACCGACTGACCGCGGACCGGCGCTTGCTGTTCGGCGGTGCCTGCCACTATTCGGGGCGTGATCCGGCGGATATTGCCGGCTACATGCGACCCAAGATGCTCAAGGTCTTCCCGCAGTTGCAGGATGTGGCGATCGACTTCCAGTGGGGCGGCAAGATCGGCATCAGCGCCAATCGCTTCCCCCAGGTCGGGCGCCTGTCGCAGTACCCCAATGTGTACTACGCCCAGGGCTATTCCGGGCATGGCCTGAACGTCACCCACTGGACTGCGCGGCTACTGGCCGAAGCCATCCATGCCGGCCACAGTCGCGGCCTGGACGTGTTCAGCGGCGTGCCGCACATGACCTTCCCCGGCGGCCCGGCCCTACGGGCACCACTGCTGGCCCTGGGCATGCTCTGGCACCGGATGCGGGAAATGCTCGGTTGATCGGCCCCCTTCGCTGGCACCACCCGGCCTCGTAGCAGCCGGCTTGCCGGCGAACACCTTGCGCCGCACCTGCTGGCGCGTTCGCTGGCACGCCAGCTCCTGCGGGGCGGCGGGCTCCCTAGGTGAACCGGCGCTGCAGGAAATCCAGCAACAGGGTATTGACCTGCTGCGGCCGTTCGTTCTGGATCCAGTGCCCGCAGTCCGCCAGCAGGTGCTGCTCAAGGTCCGCCACCTTGCCCGGCATGCGCTTGAGGGTATGGGCTTCCAGTACACCAACCGGGTCCTGGTCGCCCAGCAGGAACAAGGTCGGTTGCTGGATCCGGGCATCGGCCAGGAACTCGGTGCGCTTCCAGGTTCGCTCGAAATTGCGGTACCAGTTCAGGGCACCGCGAAAGCCGCGCCCGGCGAAGGTCTGGCGATAGGCCTGGAAATCCTCCTCGCTGCACCACTGCGGCAACCCTGCGGGCACCGTCACCCCGTCGAACAACCGGGCATCGGCCGGCTTGGGTTGCAGCAATGCACCGACATTGCCCATGAACAGCCGCAGGCTGGCGTCTATATCGGCGTCCAGTTCCGCCTCGGCCACTCCCGGCTGCTGGAAGTAGAGGATGTAGTTGAAATGCTCGCCGTGCACCTGGCGCATGATCTCGCTGGCCGGGCGCTTCGGCCGCCCGGCAAAGGGCACCGACAGGGTCACCAGCGCCGCCACCCGCTGCGGCTCCAGCAGCGCCAGGTGCCAGGCCACGGGGGCGCCCCAGTCGTGGCCGACGATGCACACCCGCTGCTGGCCGAAGGCGTGCATGGCCTGCTGGATATCGGCGCACAGGGTCAGCAGGTCGTAGGCCTGCACCGCCTCGGGAGCCGAGCTGCGGCCATAGCCACGCATTTCCGGGACGAACACCCGGAATCCCGCTGCCACCAGGGCCGGCACTTGATGGCGCCAGGAATGCCAGCACTCGGGAAAACCGTGCAGCAGCCATACCGGCTGCCCGTGTTCCGGGCCGCTGACCCGCACACTGAGTTCGATGCCGTTGACGGCCAGAACATGCTGTTGGGAGGAACTCATGGCGAATGCTCCAAGGCAGATGCAAGGAGCAGAACCTAGCAGATGTGGGCACCTGCCCCGAGAATCATTGACGCTCCGAATGATCCTGCTGCGCTGTCGGGGCCGGGCGGCTCAGCCGGGAATCAGCCGGCCAGGGAATGGGATTGCTGACGGATCAGGCGCTGGGTATCGAGGACTTTCTCCAGGGCCTGCTCGGAATCGGGGTCCTGCATGGGGGCGCGAATCGCCGCCGACACCAGGCTGATGAGCTTGGCCATGACTTCAGCATCGGTGGCCGGGCGTCCAAGGCTCATGGCCTGCATCAGCAGGCGCAGCTCGGTGCCGGCCATGACGCCGGAAATTGCCTTGAGGGCAAATTGCAGGCGCACCCCCAGCTCGTTGCGCGGCAGATCCGGCAAAGCCAGGGCAAAGGCCTTGAAGAAGCGCTCGAACACCGGCTGGTAATGCTCCTTGAGGTATTCCTGGATAAAGGGCGAAGTATCGCTGTAGACCCGACCAAGGAAGCGGATGAACGAGCGCCCTTCCACGCCGCCACTCTCGTCGCTGCGCTCGAGGCCCATGGCCGGGGCGAACAGCACCCCCAGCAGGGTTTCGCAGTCCAGCGGGCCCTCGGCCTGCTCCTCGCACTTGGCCAGCAGTTCCAGGCGCTGATCATTGAGTGGCCCCAGGCGCTGCATCAACAGGGCCTTCATCAGCGAATCCTTGTCGCCGAAGTGGTAGTTCACCGCCGCCAGGTTGACCTTGGCCCGCTCGGTAATCTGACGCAGCAGCACCGCGTCGTAGCCGTACTTGATAAATAATGCCTCGGTCGCTTCCAGCAGTCGGGTCTTGGTGACATTGGGGGCACTGAGTTTCTTGGCGACCATGGAGGACTAACCTTTGCTGGGATGAAAAACTGACCGTTCGAACAGTGTTTTAAAAAAAAATTTGATTTTTTATACCTGCGAGAAGCCCTAAAAGCAAGCGCCCGAGGGACCGTCACGGTGGCCACCGGCCTTTTTGTGACCCACGGGTTTCTCCGCAAAAAAACCTGGAAAAAGCCCTCAATTACCCGGTTCAGACGGCTGGCGTGGCAGGATGAACGCAGTTACTATTCAAACAATGTTTTTAAAATAATAAATAAAACCAGAGCTTGGCCCTGCCCCTGAATACCCCTGTTGCGTGATCCCTGCGCCCCGTGGTTGTTCAAGCAGCCAGTCGAGCCAGCCGGCGCGGTAAGCGATGACAGAGACGATAATCGACCAAGGTTTTATCTCCCTGCAGGGCATAGGCAAGAGCTATCGGCTGGCGGAGCAACCGCTCCACATTCTCAAGAACGTCTCCCTTTGCATCGACGCCGGTGAAAGCTGCGCCATCCTGGGTGCCTCCGGTTCCGGCAAGAGCACCCTGCTGAACATTCTCGGCCTGCTGGATCTGCCCGACAGCGGCGACTATCACTTTGCCGGCCACGATATCTTCCGCGCCAGCCCCGACCAGTTGGCGGCGATCCGCAACCAGCAGATCGGCTTCGTGTTCCAGAGCTTCAACCTGCTGCCGCGTCTCAGCGCCCTGGACAACGTCGCCCTGCCCCTGAGCTACCGCGGCGTGGCCCGGCGTGATTCCCTGGAGCGGGCCATGCACATGCTCGACCAGGTAGGCCTCGGGCAACGCGCCGACCACCGCCCGGCGGACCTTTCCGGCGGCCAGCGCCAGCGGGTGGCGATCGCCCGGGCACTGGTGGGCGAACCCTCGGTGATCCTCGCCGACGAACCCACCGGCAACCTCGACAGCCACACCGCCCAGGACATCATGGACCTGCTGCTGGCGCTGAACCGCGAGCGCCGGGTGACCCTGATCATCGTCACCCACGACCCCAATATCGCCCAGCGCCTGGAACGGCAGATCCGTGTCACCAATGGCGTGGTGCAGGAGGTCTGCCCGGCATGAGCCTCAAGGTCGAGCAAAGCGCCAGCCAGCTGCTGCACGAAGCCTTCGTCAGCCTGCGCACCCTGGGCAAGCGTTCGATCCTGGCCCTGCTGGGCATCGTCATCGGCAGTTCCTCGGTGGTGGCACTGATCAACATCGGCCACAACGCCGCCGAGGACGCCGCGGCGATCTTCCAGAACATGGGCACCGACACCCTGGTGGCCCGCTTTCCCGCCAGCGCCGACAGCCGCACGCCGCTGCCCGCGGCCCTGGACACCCGGGCGCTGAGCCAGGCGGTGCCGAGCCTGATCAACATTGCCCCGACGGTGTTGCTCAGCGCCACGCTGATCCGCAATGGCCGCTCCGCCAACGCCAGTGTGGTGGGCGCGACCGCCGAGCTGGCGCCGGCCATGCGCCTGCAGTTGCGTGAGGGGCGTTTTCTCTCGGACTTCGATCAGAACGAAATCTATGCGGTGATCGGCCATCAGGTGGCTCAGACCCTGGGCGCCGCCGGGGCCCCGCTGCAACTGGGGGACCGGGTGCGGATCAACGACTACCTGTTCCTGGTCATCGGTATCCTGCAGAACCAGCCCAGCGCGGTGCTGGTGCCAATCCAGGCCAATGACTCGGTGTTCCTGCCCCAGGGCAGCATGCGGCGGATTTTCCCTTCGCCACAGATCGACAATGTGGTGACCCGGGTCGCCGGTGGCCAGAACATGGAGCAGGTCGCCGCGGCCATGACCCAGGCCTTGAAAAAGATCCTGCGCGGACGTGAGGTGGAAGTGCAGGTACCGCAGCAGATCATCGACGGCATGACCCGGCAGAGCCGCACCTTTGGCTACCTGCTGATGGCCCTGGGCGGCATTTCCCTGGTGGGGGGTGGCGTGGGGGTGATGAACGTGATGCTGATGAATGTCTCGGAGCGCCGCCGCGAGATCGGCATCCGCATGGCCCTGGGCGCCCGGCAAAAGGACATCCGCAACCTGTTCCTGCTGGAGGCGGTCAGCCTGACCGCAGTTGGCGCCCTATCGGGGGCGATACTGGGGGTCGCCTCGGCCTTTATCTACGCCCGGATGTCCGGCTGGCACTTCTCACTGGCGGGAGCCGCACTGCCGCTGGGGATCGGGAGCACCCTGCTGGTGGGCCTGTTTTTCGGCCTGTACCCGGCCATTTCGGCATCCAGACTGCAACCGGTGGAGGCGTTGCGCGATGAATGACTGGCGCCTGCGAACACTCGCCTGCCTGTGCCTTTTGTACTTGCCGGCGCTCAGCGCCGATGAGCGGGTGGATCGCCCTTCCGCTCCCACCATGCGCAGCGACTATTCGCGCAGCGCCCTGCTCAGCCAGCAGGTCACCGACCTGACCCTGGGAGACGCGGTCTACCTGGGCTTGCGCAACAACCGCAGCATCCGCAGTTCGTACCTGCAGCGGGTGGCGCAGAAGTTCGACCTGCGGGTGGCCGAGGATGTGTTCAACCCCAAGCTGCTGATCACCGGCAACTACCGCACCACCCGGGGCAGCAGCGACACCACGCAGAACCTCAACATGGCCCCGGCCACCAGCCTGTTGAGCGAGTACGGCACACGCCTGAGCATGGCCTGGATCCAGGACCTGAACAAAGCCGATCGGGCCGGCCGCCAGCGCAGCGACGGCCTGGACCTGGCGATCATCCAGCCATTGCTGCGCGGCGCCGGCTGGGACGTGACCACCGCGCCCTTGCGCCTGGCGCGCATCACCGAACAAAGCAATCGCCTCAACCTCAAGGCCGGGGTCGCCCAGACCATCACCGCGATCATTACCACCTACCGCGAGCTGCTGCGTTCCCAGGAACAGCTGACCATCGCCCAGGAAGCCCTCAAGCGCGCCAATGCCCTGCTGGAAGTCAACCGCGCGCTGATCAGCGCCGGGCGCATGGCCGAGTTCGAGATCGTGCAGACCGAAGCCGACATCGCCAGCCAGGAGCTGGGGGTGGAGGAAGCGCGCAACCAGGTGGACGTCAACCGCCTGTCGCTGCTGCGTCTGCTGGCCCTGGACATGTCCAGCCGGATCCACGCCAGCGAGGCCCTGCAGGCGGCCAAGATCAGCATCGACCAGCGCGAGGCCCTGCGCCTTGCGCAGATCCAGCAACCCGAATACCTGGCTACCCTGCTGGGCAGCCAGCAGGCCGACCTGAACCTGGTGATCGCCAAGGACCAGTCGCGCTGGGACGTATCCCTGGTGGCCGGGGCCAACCAGACCCGCAGCCGCTATGACAATGACACCAGCAACGGTTCGGACCGGCGCTGGGACAGCTACGCCGGGGTCCAGGTGCAGATTCCCATTGGCGACCTGAGTACCCGCCAGGCCGAGGTCCACGCCCGGGTCAATGTGGAGAACCAGGAAATCCTCCTGGCCGATGCCCGCCAGGTGCTGGAGCGTGACGTCAACAACGTGGTGCGCGACCTGGGCACCCGCTGGCGCCAGTACGAGATTGCCCAGCGCGCCAGCGAACTGTCCAAGCGCAAGCTGGACATCGAACGGGAAAAGCTCAGTGCCGGCCGTTCCAGCAACTTCCAGGTGCTGAGTTTCGAGGGTGACCTGCGCAACGCCGAGAATGCCCGGCTCAATGCGCTGATCGCCTACCTGAACGCCCAGACGCAACTGGACCTGACCCTGGGCATGACTTTGGAGAGCTGGGACATTGCGCTCAATGACTTCTGACAAGCCGCAGGCGAGCAAGCGCCGTCGCCATACCCTGCAAGCGCTGGCCCTGGCCGTCGCCCTCGCCGTGGGCGCCGCGGCCCTGGTCACACTGCAGTCCCCCGCCAGCACTCCGGCCAGCGAGGCCCGCTGGGTCAGCGTGCAAGGCACGGTACTGACTCACCAGATCGGCCTGGTGGGCAAGATCGAACCCCAAAAGACCGTGGTCCTCACCGCCCCGTTCGAAGGCAATGTGCAGGCCAGCCTGGTGGAACAGGGCCAGCGCGTAGAGGCCGGCCAGGTCCTTTTGCAGATGGACCCGGGGCTGGTGGAGATCCAGTCGCGCGAAGCCCTTTCCACCTTGCTCAAGGCCCGCCGCACCGTCCAGGAGCTGCAGGACTGGAACAACGGCGCCGTGGTCACCCGGGCCCGCCGTACCCTGCGCAACTCGCAGATGTCCCTGGCCAATACCGAACGCAAGCTGCGGGAAAGCCAGAACCTGTTCCAGCGCGGAATCATTCCGCGCAACGAGCTCAACGACCAGGAGCAACAGGCACAGATGCAGCGCCTGGACCTGGCCGCCGCCCAGAGTGAATTGCAGCAGGCGCTGAACCAGGGCACGGGGGAATACCGGCAGATTGCCGAAATGGAGTTGACCAACGCCACGGTCAAGTACGACGCCCTGCGCAAACTGCTGGAGCACAAGAACGTGGTCGCCCCCTTTGCCGGCATCGTGGTGCCGCCACCCAATGGCGGCGCGGGCCCGAACACCGCCGGTGCCGCCAACGGTCCGGTGCAGACCGGTTCACGCCTGAGCCCGGGGCAAGTGCTGTTCGGCCTGGCCAACATCGAACAGCTGAAGATCGTCAGCAAGGTGTCGGAGCTGGACATCAACCAACTGCACCAGGGGCAGCGCGTGGAAATTCTCGGTGACGGCTTTGATGGTGAACGCCTGGAGGGCGTGGTGGATATCGTCAGCAGCCTGGCCCTGCCCAACGAAACCGCAGGTGCCGGAGCGCAATTCCCGGTGACCCTGTCGGTGCCCAAACTGAGCCGCGAACAACTGCAACGGGTGCGCCTGGGCATGAGCGCGCGGCTGACCATCGTCACCTACCGCAACGACCAGGCCATCGTGCTGCCGCCTGCGGCGATCCAGCGCGACGCCGACGGCATGAGCGTGGAATACCGGGCAACGGCCGATCAACCAGGCCAGCGGGTGCCGGTGACCGTGGGCCAATCGACCCCGGAGGGCGTGGAAGTGTTCGGCCTGCAACCGGGCCAGGTTCGCCTGCCCAACGCCTTGTAGGCGCTGGCCTGCCAGCGAAGGCGCCCTCGGGAACGGCGCAAGGCCCAGGGGTTTCTTCGCCGGCAAGCCGGCTCCTGCGGGTCAGCGCAGGGCGCGGCGCAGGACTTTGCCCACGGTGGTCTTGGGCAGCTCTTGGGTACGGAACTCTACATAGCGCGGCACTTTGTAGCCGGTGAGGTATTCCCGGCAGTGGGCCAGCAACTGGTCCTGGGTCAGCGCCGGGTCCTTGCGCACGACGAAGATCTTCACTTTCTCGCCGGTCACATCATCCTCGACGCCAATCGCCGCCACTTCCGCCACCCCGGGGTGCAGGGCCACCACATCCTCGATCTCGTTGGGGTACACGTTGAAACCGGAGACCAGGATCATGTCCTTCTTGCGGTCCACCAGGCGAATGAAGCCCTGCTCGTTCATCACCCCGACATCCCCGGTGGACAGCCAGCCATGGCGGTCCAGAACCTTGGCGGTTTCCTCCGGGCGCTGCCAGTAGCCCTTCATCACCTGCGGCCCGCGTACCTGCAGCTCGCCCTCCTCGCCCAGCTCGGCCAGTTGGCCGTCCTCGCGCACGAAGCGCACCCAGGTCGAAGGCAGCGGTACGCCGATGGTCCCGGTGAAATCGCCTTCGCGCATGCGCGCAATGTCGATCGGGCTGATGCTCACCACCGGCGAGCACTCGGTCAGGCCGTAGCCTTCGATGATCGGCACCCCGGTGACTTCCTTCCAGCGCCGGGCCACCGAGGTGTGGGTGGCCATGCCGCCCGCAATCGCCAACTTCAGGTCGGAGAAATCCCGGCCGCGAAACTCCTCGTTTTCCAGCAGGCCGTTGAACAGGGTGTTGACCCCGACGATGCCGCTGAACTTTTCCTTGCGCAGGATCATCTGCACCCGCTTCACGTCCCGCGGGTTGGCGATCAGGATGTTGCGCCCGCCCAGGCACATGAACATCAGGCAGTTCACCGTCAGCGACAGCACGTGGTACAGCGGCAACAGGGTGACGTTGGTTTCCTGCTGGTTCTCGTCCAGCTGGTCACCGACCCAGGCCTTGGCCTGCATCAGGTTGGCGAGGATGTTGCGGTGCGTGAGCATGGCGCCCTTGGCATCGCCGGTGGTGCCGCCGGTGTATTGCAGGAAGGCGATGTCGTCCTGCTTGAGTTCCACCGGGCGGTGCTCCAGTACGCTGGCCAGCTTCATCATCGCCGGAAAGCGGATGGCCCCCGGCAGGTTGAATTTCGGCACCTGCTTTTGCACATGGCGCAAGGCGAAGTTCAGGGCTGCGCCCTTGAAGGTGCCCAGCAGGTCACCGATGGCGGCCACCACGATGTTCTTCAATTGGCTGCCCGGCATCGCCTGTTCCAGGGTGTGGGCGAAATTCTCGAAGATCACCACGGTCTCGGCGCCGCTGTCTTTGAGCAGGTGCCGCAGTTCGTGAGCCGTGTACAGCGGGTTGACGTTGACCACCACGGCCCCCACCAGCAGGGTGCCGAACAGGCAGATCGGGTACTGCAGGCAGTTGGGCATCATCAACGCCACCCGGTCGCCCTTCTTCACCCCCTTGGACTGCAACCAGGCGGCGAAAGCCAATACCCGCTTCTCCCACAGGTCGTAGCCCATCTCGGTGCCGATGCTCACATAGGCCACCCGTTGGCGATACTTTTCCACGTGTTCGAGGAACACTTCCCGCAGCGACGGGTAACGGTCGATCTCGGCTTCGATATCGCTGGGCACTCCCGGCAGGTAAGCGTTCAGCCAGATACGCTCGACGGGTTGCAGGCTCACGACACTCATTGGCAGTCTCCTTGTTATTTTATTTTTCGACGATGGCGGTTACGCCCAGCCCGCCTGCTGCACAGATGGAAATCAGCCCGCGGCCGCCGCCGCGCTCATGGATCGCCTTGGCCAGGGTCGCCAGTTGCCGCCCACCGGTGGCGGCGAACGGATGCCCGCAGCCCAGGGAGCCACCGTTGACGTTGAGCTTGCTGCGCTCGATGCTGCCCAGCGGTCCGTCTAGGCCGAGCTTGTCCCGGCAGTAATCAGCGTCCTCCCAGGCCTTGAGGGTGCACAGTACCTGGGCGGCAAAGGCTTCGTGGATCTCGTAGAAGTCGAAATCCTCCAGGCTCAGGCCCTCCCGGGCGAGCATGCGCGGCACGGCATAGGCCGGGGCCATGAGCAGCCCTTCACTGCCGTCGACAAAGTTCACCGCGGCGGTTTCCCCGGTACGCAGGTAGGCCAGCACCGGCAGGTTGTTGGCCGCCGCCCAGTCTTCGCTGGCCAGCAGCACCACCGAGGCGCCATCGGTGAGCGGGGTCGAGTTGCCGGCGGTCAGGGTGCCGTTGTGGCGGTGGTAGGCCGGGCCCAGGCCGGCGAGCTTCTCCAGGCTGGCGTCGGCCCGCAGGTTGTTATCGCGTTTCAGGCCGCGGTACGGGGTGATCAGGTCATCAAAGAAGCCGCGCTGGTAGGCCGCATTCAACTGGTGGTGGCTGGTGAGGGCCAGTTCATCCTGGGCCAGGCGCTTGATCTGCCAGCGCTTGGCCATTTCTTCGCAGTGTTCGCCCATGGACAGCCCGGTGCGCGGCTCGCCGTTGCGTGGCAGCAACGGCTTGAAGAACATCCCCGGGCGCACCTTGAGCAGGCTGCGCAGCTTGTTGCCGGTGCCCTTGGCGCGATTGGCCTGGAGCAAGGTGCGGCGCAGGCCTTCGTTAATACCTATGGGCGCGTCGGAGGTGGTGTCGGCGCCCCCGGCAATGCCCACTTCGATCTGCCCCAGGGCGATCTTGTTGGCCACCAGCAGCGCCGCCTCAAGCCCGGTGCCGCAGGCCTGCTGCAGGTCATAGGCCGGGGTCTGCGGCGACAGGGTGGTGGACAAGAGACTTTCCCGGGCCAGGTTGAAATCCCGCGAATGCTTGATCACCGCCCCCGCGGCGAACTCCCCCAGGCGCTGGCCCGACAGGCCGTAGCGATCCACCAGGCCCTGCAACGCCGCCACCAGCAGGTCCTGGTTGCTGTCATTGGCATATACCGTGTTGGAACGGGCGAATGGAATCCGGTTACCGCCCAGGATCGCCACCCGGCGTACCGGCGCCGGATTGAAACTGTACTCAGCCATCAACGAGCTCCCCAGATAAATAGACCGCGCATGTGGGGCTTGTCCCCCGCGTTGTTGCGCACTTCAAACTCATGGCGCGGGCCGTCCGGCAGGCGATTCCACAGGGTCACCGCCGCCGGCAGGAAGATCGGCAGCTTGAACTCACAGTCCAGTTGGGCCGCCGCCAGTGGATGGGGCGGTTGCTGGGCCGCCAGGGCCCGGCCCAGGGTCCACATGCCGTGGGCAATGGGCCGGCGGAAGCCGAAAAGCCGGGCGCCCAGCCATGAGGTATGGATCGGGTTGAAGTCGCCGCTGACCGTTGCAAAACGCCGTCCCAGGTCGCCCCCCAGGCTCCAGCGCTGAGTGCGCACCAAGGCCTGCTCATCCCATTGCAACAAGCCCTCCCAGGGCTCGCCGATGGGCCCGGCTACACCGCGGCGCAGGTACAGGCTGTCGCTTTCCCAGACTAGGCTGCCGCCACTGTGGGCCCGGGTGGCAATCGACAGCGCCTGGCCCTTGGGATGGGCCAGCCAGCGCTCGGCGAACACTTCCAGGCGCAGGGCCTGGCCCTCCTCCAGCCGTTGGTACTGGCGGATGCGGTTGGCCAGGTGGACCATGCCGCTGGCCGGGTAGGGAAACGTCGGGCGGGTCAGCAGCAACAGGTGCAGCGGGAACGCCAGGGTGTGGGGAAACGCCAGCGGCACCCCATGTTCCCGGCGAAAGCCGCAGGCCTGGGCGTAGCGGGCTATTTCGTCGGCCTTGAGCTCTACCGCCGGGCGCACCAGGCGCTCGCTGGGCAGCTTGGGGGCAGCGTCTGGTTTGGGCTTGCGCAGGCTGCGGATGCCGTCGTAGAGCAACTGTCCCCGGGACGGAGGCGGCTCGATGATGCGAATGGCAGAGTCGGCATTCATGCTTCAGGCCCCCAGCAGGCTTTGCCCGCAGACGCGGACCACCTGTCCATTGATCCCGCCGGAGGCCGGATGGGCCAGCCAGGCGATGGTTTGCGCCACATCCACGGCCTGCCCGCCCTGGTTCATGGAGTTCATGCGCCGTCCGGCCTCGCGGATCATCAGCGGGATCTTCGCGGTCATCTGGGTTTCGATAAAACCCGGGGCCACGCCATTGACGGTGATCTGCTGGCGCGCCGCCAAAGGGGCGAGGTTCTGCACCAGGCCGATGACCCCGGCCTTGGAGGTGGCGTAGTTGCTCTGCCCGAGGTTGCCGGCGATCCCGGAAATCGACGAGACGCAGACGATGCGCCCGCCGGGATTCAGGCCCTGGCCTTCCAGCAGCGCCTGGCTGAGCAGCAGCGGCGCTTCCAGGTTGACCGCCATGACCTTGCGCCACGCTGCCTCGGTCATCTTCGCCAGGGTCTTGTCCTGGGTGATGCCGGCGTTGTGCACCACGATATCGAAGGCGCCGTGCTCGCCGACGAACTCCAGCAGGCGTTGCCCGGCGTTGGCCGCGGTGATGTCCAGGGCCAGGGCGCAGCCCTTGATCCCGGCAGCCGCCTGCTGCAGCTCGGCCTCGCTCTGGGGAATGTCCAGGCACACCACCTGGGCGCCCTCCCGGGCCAGGACCTTGGCAATGGCCAGGCCGATGCCGCGGCAGGCCCCGGTGACCAGTGCCCGGCGCCCGCCCAGGGGCTGTTGCCAATCGATGTGCCGGGGCACTTCCACCGGCTCGCCGATGCGCACCACCTGCCCCGATACATAGGCCGAGCGGCGCGACAGGAAGAACCGCAGGCTGCTGTCCAGCTCGGCTTCGGCGCCGGGCTCGACGTACAGCAACTGCACCGTGATGGCCCGACGCAGCTCCTTGCCCAGGGAACGCACGAAGCCTTCCAGGGCCCGTTGCGCCACCGCCTGGGCTAGTTCCTTGCAGTGCTCCGGCGGCGTACCCAGCACCAGCACCCGGCCGTGGGCAGTCAGGCGCCGCACATTGGCGTGGAAGAAGCGGTACAGCTCGTCCAGCTGGGCGATGTCGGCCACCCCACTGGCATCGAACACCAGGCCCTGGACCTTCACCGTGGAAGGCGCGGTGATGCTTGCGGCCTGGGCCGCCACGGTGTCGGTGGCGGCGAAGATCCGTTGCAGCTCGCCCAGCAGGCGCCCCTCGGGCGCTGCGGCGAGGACCACCGGGTTGAGCAGGTTGCCGCCCTGCCCCTCGCGGTGCCGTTGCAGCGGCACCGGTTGCGGCAGGCCGGTGCGCTGGGCCAGCCAGCGGCCCCAGCCGGAATTGACGAACGAAAGATAACCGTCAGACATAAAGAGATCCCGATCCAATCCTGTAGAGGGTCAATAGGCCGAATCGCTGGCGGCCACTGCGTCTTCGCTGCTGGCCGCGCGTTTGCGCGAGGCCGGCTTGGCGCTTTGCTCGAAGTGCGCCTGACGCTGTTGCAGGGCTTCGAGCAGACCGAAGTCCTGGGGGAAGTCGTCGACCTGGATCGCGTGGTCGCCGTATTCCACATAGCGCCCCAGCAGTTCGTCCTCGTCCGGGCTGATCAGCTGCAGCTCCAGGGCCTTGACCCGCCAGATCACGAAGGCCTCGCGGGAGATCGGCAACGGCGCCAGGCTGCCCTGCTTGATCGCCGGCTTGAGCCGCGCTTCGATCAGGTCCACCTGTGGCTGCAGGCGGAACGCCAGTTCGCCATAGGCCAGCTTGTCGATGTCCGGCTGCGGGATGTAGGAGTCGGCCAGCAGGCGGTCGCGGGTCGGGCCCGGGGTCTGCACCAGTTCGGCGACTTGCGCCAGCAGGCGGTCCGACGGCTTGCGCTGGGGAATGCCCAGGGGAAAGCTCAGGCCACGGATGATCCGCGCGGCAGCCTTGGACGGATAGTTGTCCAGCACTTCGGCCAGGGCTTCATGGGCCCGCAGCAGGCAGTCCTGGGCGGCCCAGTGCACCAGCGGCAGGTCGGCCTGCGGCCGGCCATCGTCCTCGAAGCGCTTCAGTACGCAGGACAGGATGTACAGCTGGGACAGAATGTCCCCCAGGCGCCCGGTGATGCTTTCCTTGCGCTTGAGGGCACCGCCCAGCACGCCCATGGAAATGTCCGAGGCCAGGGCCAGCACCACCGACAGACGCTGGATCTGCCGGTAATAGGCGGCCAGGGCCTTGTCAGTGTTGCCCGGGGCCTTGATCAGGCGCCCGCCAGTGACCGCATGCACCGCGGCGCGCACGGTGTTGGCGAAGACGAAGCTGATATGGCCGAACATCGCGCTGTCGAACGCTTCCAGGCCCTTGCGCCCGGTATCCCGGGCCGCTTCCATCTCGCGAAAGACGTAGGGATGGCAACGGATCAGCCCCTGGCCGTAGATGATCAGGCAGCGGGTCATGATGTTCGCACCTTCCACGGTAATGGCGATCGGGCTTTGCTGGTAGGCCCGGGCCAGGAAGTTGTTGGGCCCCATGCAGATCCCCTTGCCGGCAACGATGTCCATGCCGTCATTGACCATGGCCCGGGCGCGCTCGGTAACGTGGTACTTGGCGATGGCCGAGATCACCGAGGGCTTCTCGCCGGCATCCAGGGACGCCACCGAGACCTTGCGCACCGCGTCGCAGGCATACAGGTGCCCGGCCATGCGGGCCAGGGGCGCCTGCACCCCTTCGAACTTGCCGATGGGCAGGCCGAACTGCTTGCGCATCGCCGCATAGGCCGTGGTGCCGCGCACCGCCACCTTGCCCAGGCCGACGTTGGCCGAGGGCAGGGAAATGGCGCGCCCGGCGGCCAGGCATTCCATCAGCATGCGCCAGCCGTTGCCCACCTGGTCGCCACCGCCGATCACCCATTCCAGGGGGATGAACACATCCTTGCCGGTGGTCGGGCCATTCTGGAACACCGCGTTCAGCGGCCAGTGGCGCCGCCCGGTATTGACCCCGGGATGAGTGGTGGGAATCAGCGCGCAGGTGATCCCCAGGCTGCCCTTGGTGCCCAGCAGGCCGTCCGGGTCCTCGGCGCGAAACGCCAGGCCCAGCACCGTGGCGATCGGGCCCAGGGTGATGTAGCGCTTGTCCCAGGTAACCCGGAAGCCCAGCACTTCCTGGCCCTCGAACTGGCCCTTGCAGACCACCCCGACATCGGGGATCGCCCCAGCGTCGGAACCGGCATAAGGGCTGGTCAGGGCAAAGCAGGGAATGTCTTCGCCCCGGGCCAGGCGCGGCAGGTAATGCTGGCGCTGGGCCTCGGTGCCGTAGTGCAGCAGCAGTTCGGCCGGGCCCAGGGAGTTGGGCACCATCACCGAGATTGCCGCCGCCGAGCAGCGGGTGGAGAGCTTCATCACCACCTGGGAATGGGCATAGTGGGAGAAACCTTTGCCGCCGTACTGCTTGGGAATGATCATCCCCAGGAAGCCGGCGTCCTTGGTGTATTGCCAGGCCTTGGGCGACAGGTCCTGCCAGACCTGGGTGGTCTCCCAGTCGTTGGCCATATCGCACAGGGTTTCCACTTCGTTGTCCATGAACGCCTGCTCTTCGGCGCTCAGGCTGGCCGGCGCGGCGCCTATCAGGCGCGACCAGTCGGGCTTGCCGCTGAACAGCTCGGCATCCCACCAGACCGTGCCGGATTCGATGGCCGCGCGCTCGGTGTCGGACATGGCCGGCATGATCTTGCGGAACATGGCCAGGGCACGACGGGTGAGCAAGGCCCGACGCAGCGGCTTGACGCTCAGCAGCGCTGCCGGCAGCACCACCAGCAGCGCCGCGAGGGTGATGCCCAGCGAGCCCACCAGGCCCAACCAGTGCCCTGCCCCCAGCCAGACCAGGGCCGAGCCCAGCCACCAGGATGCCGGGGCCTGCCGATAGGCCAGTGCGAACGCAGCGGCGAGTCCCACCAATAACCAGACAATCATGGAATACCTCTCTTGTTCTATGCAGACAACCACTTGGAGCCTGGGCGTTGTGCCGGCCCCTCGAAGATCACCCTACAAAGGAAATTGCCGCGTTTCAAATTTTATTTTTAAATATTGTTTTGAGTGATTTCAGCAACGCACAACGGCCGAACGATGTCAGCCAGGGCTTGGGGAAATGGCAGGTCAAGACGGGTCCTGGGGTGACCCGTCCCGCCGACGGCAGTAGCACAATCCCTTTGTACTGCCGTTATCTCGAGGCGTGGGTAAAGCCTTTACCCTCAGAAGTGATAGGTCGCGGAGAGACTCACCACCTCGCCCTTGGCGTCGACCTTGCCATCCAGGCGCGAAGCACCGAGACGGTCCACGTTCTGGGTCTTGATCTTGGCTTCCTTGACGAATTGCCGGGAATAGGCGCCGTCGATGGTCAGGCCGGGGATCGCCCTGATGTCATAGCCGAAGCCCAGGGAAGTGAACCAGCGATCGTTGTCGGGAATCCGCGGGTCACGTGTGCTGTTGCGGGTTGGTGTCTGGTCGTACGCCACACCGGCCCGCAGGGTCAGCTGGTCGGTGAAGCGGTAGTCGCCACCCAGGGAATACATCATGGTGTCTTTGTACTTGTACGGGATGGAGACCAGGGTATTGCCATCGGACTTCAGGGTCAGGTCCTTGAACGACGACCATTGGGTCCACAGCATGCTGGCACCCAGGGTGAAGCGGTCATCGAACACATGCACCCAGTCCAGCCCGGCGGAGGCTGGAATGTCCAGCTGGGCACTGGCGTTGGCGCCATCCGGGTTCAGCTTCAGGCCGGGATAGGCCAGTTCCACCAGGCTTTCACCATTGGGCCCGGCCGGTTGGGTCATGTACTGGCGGCCTACCGCGTCGGCACGCACGTTGTACTTGCCGTCCATCTTGTTCTTGATCTTGGCGTGGTAGTTCAGGCCCAGGGTGTCGCGGTCGGTGGGTTTCCAGACCACGCCGGTGAACCAGCCTACCGAGGTATTGTCCACCTTGACCCGCATCAGGTTCGCCCCGACGCCGGATGGCAGCGGAATCCCGCCCAGGCCGGGAGATACCGCCGCGGCACCGGTCAGGTTGAGGTTCTGGCTGACAAAGCCCTTGCTGTGCTGGACGATGACCCCGGCACCCAGGGAGAAGTCGTCATTGACCTTGAACGACAGCGAGCCGGTCAGGCCCACGGTCTCGATCTTGGTATCCACCGAAAAGTCGCGGATCTTGGAATTGTCGTTGTCCCAGGTGCTGCGCATGCCCATGGGCACGACCTGGCTCAGGCCGAAGGCAAACTGATCGTTGATCGGCATTACCATGAAGCCGGTCGGCAACCAGGCGGTGAAGCCGCCCTGGCCACCATTGCCCTCCAGGGGCACCGGGCCACCGGTGGGGACGCCGGACGCATCCACCGGCAAGGTGGTGGCCGGATTCCCTTGATAATCGTAGGCATCGCCTTTGTATTTCATCTTGATGCGGGCGTAGTCGACCGTCATCTGTGCCACGTTCTGATCGATAAACGCCATGGCCGCCGGGTTGTTGTAAGCCGCACTGGGGTCGTTCTTGAACAATGAACCACCACCGAAGGCCCGGCCCCATCCGGGAGCGCCGTAGGTAGGCGTGGTGAAGCCGCCTGCCTGAACAGTGCCGATCGCACCAAAGCCCCCCAACAGGGCGAGTGCCACCGCGATCTGCAACTGTTGTTTCTTATTATTCATGCCCCACTCCTTATTATTATCGATAGCAACCGACACTACAGGGCCCTCCTGATCTGCAGATCACCGCCTCTTGCGAGGCGGTGTCCTTCAGCGGGTGATCAGCCCTTGGTTCCAGATAACGCTTAAATCACGCTGACCTGTGGCGACGGCTTGGCGTTCAGTACATCCACGGAGCAGCCACCGCTCAGGGTCTGAGGCGTGCTCAGGCTCAGCGAGTGAGTCACGTTGCTCCAGGCCACGTTGATGGTGGTCGGACCGCAGTTGGTGGCAGGGAAGAAGGAAATGGTGTAACCCACATTGGTCACGGTACCGGCGGTGGTGCTGGAGGCACTCAGGGTCCATGGCAAGCCAGTGATCTTCGGCAGGTTGCACAGCGCGTTGCTGCCGCTGACGGTGGCGCCGGTGATGCTGGCCACGCCGCCGGCGATGTTGCCGCTGAAGTTGATGTTGCAGGTCACGGGCTGGTTGAACGAGGACGGCGAGCGCACGGTGATGGTGCCGCCTGGGGTAGTGAACGGACCATCCGGGTTCGCACCATCAATGGCGATGGATGCAGCGCTGGCCATGGAAGCAGCTCCCAAGCAGGCAACGATGGCGGTGGCGGACACGAGAGTTTTGATGCCTTTCATTGTTGTTTTTCCTCACATGTATGGCGATTCATTTCGCCGGGGTAATGGCCTTGAGCGAGACAACACGGAGAACAGCGACCGAGCTTCCCTTTCCAGCCAAATCTTCAATTCGATAAAGGTGTGACGTGCGCGTCAGGGTGCAACCCGGAACGTGGGTGGCATCTGGATCGATACGGTCTTGATGGTGCAGCCACCGTCGAGGCTGACCTGGGCCGCTTCGAGTTTTCCGGTGCTGTTGTTCCAACTGCCTTCGGCGGTGGACGGCCCGCAGTCGCCGCCCACCAGGGGCGCGTGCACGGTGACCTGGATACCCGACATGGCGCCGCTGGTTTCGTCCTTGGCGATCAGCTTCCAGGGCAGGTGCGTGGCTTCCACCTGGCCGCACTTGAGGCCACCGCTGAAGTCGACTTTCTCGACGCTGGCGAAGCTGCCGTCGGGGCTGACCTTGCCGCTGACCTGGATGGTGCAGTCGGCATTGATGATGCTCTTGGCAAAGCTGATGGGGCCCTTGGCGGTGAACTCGGTATTGGCCGGTTCAATGCGCGCGGCTTCGACGGCGCCCATCAGGGAGATCCCCACCAGGACCACGAACAACTGGGCAGTGAATAGCGGTGAAATAGACATCCGTGACTTCCTTACAGTTGCTTATTGTTGTTGTCGGTCAACTTGCTTAAGGACTGCCTACTGCGTTGCTCACCCTTCAAGCGGGCACATCACAGGCGAACACGACCGGTTCACCAGCACTTGAAGGGGTGAGCGGTACAACTAAAGAGCGGTGTCTGAATCGGTGTTGCTGAAGCCGTAGCGCTTGAGCAGCTCGTCACGCTTGGCCGGGTGCATGTTGGCCAGGCGTACATCACCCGAGTAGTGCGCCAGCACCCGGTGGTCCATCAGGCGCCGCCAGAGGGCCGGCACATAGGCCCAGACGATCATGGTGGCGTAGCCATAGGGCAGCTGTGGCGACTCGTCGAAGTGACGCAAGGCCTGATACGCACGGGTCGGGTTGGCGTGGTGGTCGGAGTGGCGCTGCAACTGGAACAGGAAGATGTTGGTGACGATCCGGTTGCTGTTCCAGGAGTGGCGCGGCGAGCAGCGTTCATAGCGGCCGTTGGGCTGTTTCTGGCGCAGCAGACCGTAGTGCTCGACGTAGTTGACCACCTCCAGCAGAGAGAAACCGTAGATCCCCTGGATCACCAGGAAGGGAATCACCGCCGCCCCCAGCCAGGCGATCAGCACGCCCCACAGCACCACGCTGTACAACCAGGCGCTGAGCACGCCGTTCTTCCAGTGCAGGGTCGGCAGGCCGAGTTTTTCCAGGCGCTGGCTTTCCAGATGCCAGGCCGAACTCAGGCTGAACCACACGGTGCGCGGCAGGAAACTCCAGAAGGATTCGCCCAGGCGCGAACTGGCCGGGTCCTCCGGGGTGGCCACCCGCACATGGTGGCCGCGGTTGTGCTCGACGAAGAAGTGCCCGTAGAAGGTCGAAGCCAGGGCCAGCTTGGCCAGGAACTTGGCCATCCCGCGGTTCTTGTGCCCCAGCTCATGAGCGATGTTGATGGCAATGCCGGTGGCCGCGCCAGTGGACATCGCCATGCCCAGGTAGGTGAACCAGCCGATACTGCCGTGCAGTTGCGCACGCTCGGTGAGGAAGGCGGCGAAACTCGCCAGGCTGCCTTGCAGGTGCAGTTGTTCACTCAGTTGCAGCAGGCCGCCGGCGATGATCCAGTCCACCCCGCTGATGGCCATCCAGGCGGTCACCACCAAAGACAGTACCGAGAGCACGGCACAGCTGTAGACGATAAAGCGGTAGTAGGGTTGTTTTTCCAGATCGGGAACGGCGGATTCAGGCGGGTTGCTGGCATCTTCCCCCATCAGGCCGTCAATCAGCGGGATCAGGCCGAAGATCACCAGGACCCCGCTCCACCAGAACACTTGCACCCCGGTGGTGAGGGCGAAGATCCCCGACAGCAGAGGGGTGATCATGGGCAAGGTGCCCAGCCACCACAGGTGACGCTTGCTATCGGTCCAGACGCCGGGTGCCGCCACGGAAACAGTCATGGCAGCCTCCGCAGGGTGGCAGTCGAAACAGGTGCTATAAAGGACAGCGCGGCTGCGCTGTGCAGAGCGTGAAGGGATGAAAAAACAAAAGCGTGAAATGGCGTTATTTTCATTATTTTTAATCGCTCAATTGCACTTTCAAAAAAAACATTCAAAACATTTTTTTAAAAAAATAGCTCGGGTTCGTTAGCTCGTCAACTATTTTTTCGGCTTGTTTCGAATGTCGCCCGTGAAGCATTTACAGCTGCTGTCGACGCCGCGGCAGGGGCGCTCGAAACCGCCCCCCACCACGCCCTCAACTTGCTCTTGAAGCCGCGAACGGCGGGTGCAGGATGGTTGCGCTGCGTTGTGGCGCAGCCTGGGAAGCGACGTGCTGGACCATGGCCACCACCCGCTCGACTGCGCTGATGGGCAACATGTGGCCCCTGCCCTGGACGATCTCCAGGGACAGCCCCGGCACCTTGCCGACCATTGACTCACCGTGCCGGCGGTAACTGAGCACCGGGTCCGCCGAGCCATAGATCAGCCCTACCGGCAGCTTCAGGCTGGGGTAATGCTTGACCATGCCCGGTAGCGAACGGTTGACCACGGCGATTTCGCTGGAGGCGTTGTAGAAGCTGTCCGAACGCATCCCCAGCAACCCGCCGCCACGCTCGGCGAAATCCTCGGGCACCGGGTCCGGGGCGAACACCGACTTGACCAGGCCACGGCGCCCGAGCATGGCCATGGGCGCCGCCAGGGTCAGGGACATCCAGCGCCGCAGGAAAGCCGGGCGCACTGCCAGGGACAGGAACACCAGCGGCAACATGCGCTGCGGATGGGTCAAGGGGGCCACCAGGATCAGTCCGGACACCGATTGCCGATGGTCCAGGGCCAGGGACAGCGCCACCGCACCGCCCAGGGAATGCCCCAGCACCAGCGGCTGGCCCAGGTCCAGGGTGCGAATGAACCTGGCCACCAGGCTGGCCTGGGCCGGCAGGTCTGCCGCGGCGCCCCGGGCCCGGGTGGAATAGCCCGAACCGGGACGATCGATGGTGATCACTCGGAAGCGTTCGCGCAGCTGCGGGGCCAGGGAGTGGGTCAGGTTGCGCCCGCAGCCGGTCAGGCCATGGATCATCAATAGCGCCGGGCCCCTGCCCTCATCGGTGTAGTGAATGCGCTCGCCACCGACTTCGAGAAAGCGTCCGTTGATCGGAACCTGGCTTTCAATCCGGCGGTTGATACGAAAACTCACCACCCAGAGCACCGCACTGACCGCCAGGAATACCGCTGCCGCTACCAACCACTCCATAACCCGCCCCCTCAGCTTCCCTGCGCCGTTCGCCCGTGATCGGAATGACCTGGCGGTGTGGCGTGTCGCCCTGGCCTGGTGCCGCCTGTGACGCCTCACCCATGGCCTGGATGAGCCCCGCAAAATCCACAGGCGACCAGCGCAGGTGACATTTTCAGGCAATTTATTTAAATTAATTTTTAAAACATTATTTTAAATTGTGCAATCCTGAGTTTTCACCCACTGACGAAAGTCACCCAGCAGCATCATTACAATCGAGGTACACACCATGAATGCGTACTCGCCACCCAACGACCCCGAGGTCGTTGACATCGCCATCATCGGCGCCGGCTTCGCCGGGCTGTGCATGGCGATCAAGCTCAAGCAAGCGGGGATAGAGGATTTCTTCGTCGCCGAACACGCCGCGTCCCTGGGGGGCACCTGGCGCGACAATCACTACCCCGGCTGCGCCTGCGACGTGCAATCCCACGTTTATTCCTTCTCTTTTGCGCCCAACCCGAACTGGACCCGGCAGTTCGCGCCCCAGCCGGAAATCCGCGAATACCTGGAAAACTGCGCCCGGGATTTCGCCCTGGCGCCCTACCTGCACTTCAACATGGGCCTGCAACAGGCGGTCTTCGATGAAGCCCGGGAGCGCTGGCACCTGCGCTTCAGCAATGGTCGGGAAGTCAGTGCGCGGGTACTGATCTCCGGCATGGGTGGCCTGTCGCGCCCGGCGATACCGGACATCCCCGGGCTCGACACTTTCACCGGCAAGCGGTTTCACTCCCAGCAGTGGGATCACCGCTACGCCCTGCAAGGCAAGCGGGTGGCGGTGATCGGCACCGGCGCCAGCGCCATCCAGTTCGTGCCGAAAATCGCCCCGCGGGTAGCTCAACTCAAGCTGTTCCAGCGCACCCCGCCGTGGATCATGCCCAAGCCCGACCGCGAGCTCAGCGCGGTGGAACGCTGGGCCTTCAAGCACCTGCCCTTCACCCAGCGGCTGGTGCGCTCGGCGCTGTACTGGGCCCTGGAAAGCCGGGTGATCGCCTTCGCCCGCCGGCCCAGACTGATGAAGGTGGTGCAGCGCGTGGCCCTGCGTCATCTGCGCAAACAGGTGCCCGACCCGGTGCTGCGCCAGCGCCTGACCCCGGACTACACCATCGGCTGCAAGCGCATCCTGATCTCCAACGACTACTACCCGGCCCTGACCCGGGGCAACGTGCGGCTGATCACTGATGACATCCAGCGCATCGACGGCGACGCGGTGATCACTGCAGACGGCAACCGCCACCCCGTGGACTGCATCATCTTCGGCACCGGTTTCCAGGCCACCGACCCGATTCCCCGAGGCCTGCTGTTCGGCCGTCATGGCCAGGACCTGATGGACAGCTGGGCCCGGGGCGCCCACGCCTACCTGGGCACCTGCCTGCCGGGCTTTCCGAATTTCTTCATGATCGTCGGCCCCAACACCGGCCTGGGGCACAACTCGATGATCCTGATGATCGAGGCCCAGGTGGACTACATCCTCAAGGCCCTGGGCCAGATGCAGCGCGAACGTATCGCCAGCATCGAAGTCCGGCCCCAGGTCGAAAGCCAGTACAACCAGCGCCTGCAGCAGCGCCTGGCCGGGGCCATCTGGTCCACTGGCGGCTGCCGCAGCTGGTACCTGGACCCGCGCAGCGGGCAGAACACCACCCTCTGGCCGGGCTCCACCTGGAGCTTCAAGAAGACCTTGCAGCACTTCGAGCTGCAGGACTACCAGGCCAGCCACCTGCCCCACGCCCAGCCCGCCGCCGCACCGGCCGCCGCGCGTCCCCTGCACCTTGAAGAGGCCGCTCTCAATGAAAAACTTTAACGGTAAAGTCGCCGCCATCACCGGCGCCGCCTCCGGCATGGGCCGCGCCCTCGCCGTCGCCCTGGCCCGTGAGGGCTGTCACCTGGCCCTGGCCGACAAGAACCCCCAGGGCCTGGCACAGACCGTGGCCCAGGCCCGGGCCGCGACCCTGTTGCCGCTGCGCATCAGCAGCCAGGAACTGGACGTCGGCGACCGCGAGGCGATGTTCGCCTGGGCCGCCGCCAGCGCCGCCGAACACGGCCAGATCAACCTGATCTTCAACAACGCCGGGGTGGCGCTGTCGAGCACCGTGGAAGGTTCGAGCCTGGCGGACCTGGAGTGGATAGTGGACGTCAACTTCTGGGGCGTGGTCCACGGCACCCAGGCCTTCCTGCCCTACCTCAGGCAATCCGGCGACGGCCATATCATCAACACCTCCAGCGTCTTCGGGCTGTTCTCCCAGCCCGGCATGAGCGGCTACAACGCCACCAAGTTCGCCGTGCGCGGCTTTACCGAATCCCTGCGCCAGGAGCTCGATCTGCAAGGCCACGGGGTCTCCGCCACCTGCGTGCATCCGGGGGGCATCCGCACCGATATCGCCCGCACCAGCCGCATCAGCGACAACGTCAAGGGTTTCCTGATCGACAACGAACAGCAGGCCCGGGACGACTTCGAAAAACTCTTCATCACCTCCGCCGAAACCGCCGCCAAGGTGATCCTGCTGGGGGTGCGCAAGAACAAGCGCCGGGTGCTGATCGGCCGCGACGCGCACTTGCTCGACCTGTTCATCCGCTTGCTGCCCAGCGCCTACCAGGCCCTGGTGGTATGGGCCAGCCGGCGCATGGCGCCCAAGCCGGGCAAGACGCGGCCGGCGGTCTACGAGCCCCAGGACGAACGCGGCCTGTAGCGCCGCCCACCCTTTTTCATGTCTAGAGGAGCGACAGCCATGCTGCCCATCCGCCGCGACATCAAGGTCGAACTGCCTGCCGAACGCGCCTGCGACTGGCACGAGCAAGGCAGCCACGTGACCCACTTCTTCAATGCGTTGTCCCTGCTGTTTCCTTCCGGCGAGCTGTTCTTCATGGACAGCGTGCGCCACTACCGCGAACAGATTCACGACCCCGAACTCAAGCGCCAGATCCAGGGTTTCATCGGCCAGGAAGCCATGCACAGCCGCGAGCACCTGCGCTACAACGACCTGCTGCAGGACGCCGGGCTGCCGGCCCATCTGCTGGACCGGCGGTTGCGCTTCTTCCTCGATTTCCAGAAGAAGCACTTCCCGCCGGCCTTCAACCTCGCGATCACCGTAGCCCTGGAACACTACACGGCAATCCTCGCCGACCTGCTGCTGCGCGACCCCAGCCGTTTCGGCAATTCGGTGGCGGGCTACCGGCAGATGTGGCTGTGGCACGCCCTCGAGGAAACCGAGCACAAGGCCGTGTCCTACGACGTCTGGAACAGCGTGATCAAGCCCGGGCCCAAGCGTTACCTGATCCGCACCGCGAGCATGCTGTTCACCACCCTGGGCTTCTGGCTGGTGGTGTTCGACTTCCATGTGCGCATGCTGATCGCCGACCGCCGTCGCGGCGGCCACTGGCGCGGGTTGTGGCAGGTGGTCAAGTACCTCTACGGCCCCAAGGGGGTGTTCCCGCGGATCGCCCTGCCCTGGCTGCAGTTCTTCAAGCCGGGCTTTCACCCCTGGGACCACGACAACCGCGAGCAACTGCAACGCATCGACGGCCTGGTGCAGGACATCGAACGCACCCGCGCCGCCGCGGCCAAGTGACAAATGCCGGCACGGCGCAACAGCGGCGTGCCGGCATCCCCTGGCTGCCCCGCCGGGATTCGGCAGAGCACCCCGAGCGCGGTTTTGTGGTCCGCGACCGCAATCTGCTGACCGCACGCTGGCCCGGGGACTGCCACCGCTTCGCCAATGAATGGGCGAGCCTGCTGCAACAGGCTCGCGACGCCCAACCTCAGGCGCAGCAGGCAGAGCGCTGACCCGGCTTGAAGGCGTGGCTGCGCGCGCCCCAGACCAGCATCAGGCCCACCAGCGCCAGGGCGGCCATGGCCCAGGGAAAAGACGCCGCGCCATAGCGTTGCAAGAGCAGGCCGCCGACCATACCCCCGCAGGCAATGCCCAGGTTGAAGATGGTCACCAGCATCGATTGCGCGACATCCGCCCCCTCCCCGGCCACATCCGCCACGGCGGTCTGGAGCAAGGTCGGGGCGCCACCGAAGGTCAGGCCCCAGGCGCCAATGCCGAGCCAGGCCAGCCAGGGCTGGCTGGCAGCGATCCCCAGCAGCAGGCACGCCAGGGCGAAACCGGCGAGGCTGCACAGGGTCAGCCCGCGCAGCCAGCGGTCGACCCCGAGCCCGGTGAACCAGATCCCCACCAGGGAGGCCAGGCCGAACACCAGCAGCGCCCGGTCGAGAGAGGCCGCCAGGCCCAGGGACGCGAGGAACGGCGCGATATAGGTGTAGAGGATGTTGTGGGCCAGGATCCACACGAAGATCACCAGCAGCGCCTGGGGCAGGCCCCGGGTGAGAAAGATCCGCGCGATCGGCTGGCGCTGGTGGGCCGGCTGGCCGGGGTAGTCCGGCACTGCCAGGCGCACCCAGAACCACAGCAGCAGAGCCAGTAGCGACAGCCCCCAGAAGATCTGCGGCCAATCCATGCGGGTGCCCAGCCAGGCCCCCAGGGGCACCCCCAGGCACAGCGCGATCGGCTGGCCAACGCCCACCACCGCCAGGGCCCGGCCCTGCAACTCGGGCACCACCAGACGCCGGGCATAGCCGGCCAGCAGGCCCCAGACCAGCCCCGCCGCCATGCCCGCGGCAAAGCGCGCGGCCAGGGTCAGCAGGTAGTGGGTCGACAACGCGGTCAGGCTGTTGAACAGCAACAGGCCGCCGATGGCCAGCAACAGCAAGGGCCTACGGCGCCAACTGCGAGTGGCGGCGATCAGCGGAATCGCCGCCGCCACCGAGCCCAGGGCATACAGGCTGATCAACTGCCCGGCCATGGCCTCGCTGATGCCCAGGCCCTGGCTGATCTGCGGCAACAGCCCGGCAGGCAGCGTCTCAGTGACGATGGCGATGAAACCGGCCAGGGTAAAGGCCAGCAGGCGCCAGACCGGCAACCTGCTGGAGGCGGTCGGCAAAGGTACGCAAATGTTCATGAAAGAATGCTCACACAAGAAAACCAGAGATCACCGCAGGAACCGGCTTGCCGGCGAATGGGCCTCAGACCCTGCGCCCGACTCACGGGCGCCTTCGCTGGCAAGCCAGCTCCTACAGCAGGCAGATACACCGCGCAGGCTCCCGTAGGAGCCGGCTTGCCGGCGAAAAGGCCCTCAGACCCTGCGCCCGACCCACGGGCGCCTTCGCTGGCAAGCCAGCGCCTGCATCAGCGCTAGAAGAAACCGCTCAGCCGAGGTAGGAGGCCGCCATGTCCTTGTCGCCATGGCCCTGCTCCAGGGCGCGCTGGAAACGCTGGATTCCGGCCTCGGCCAGATCCAGCCGGACCCCGACTCTGGCGGCCGCCGCCACCATCAATTCGGCGTCTTTCAGGGCGTTGGCCAGGGTAAAGCTCGGGCTGTAGTCGCCACTGAGCATGGCCCGGGTCTTGGCCTGGAAATAGCCGCTGTCCAGGGGCCCGCCGCTGACCAGTTCCACCACCAGCGCCGGGTCCAGCCCCAGCCCCTTGGCCAGGGCCAGGCTTTCCGCGGCGCCGTGGGTCAGGGCCAGCACCCAGCTGTTGAGGGCCAGCTTCAGGCGGCTGCCGGCTCCCGGCTGTTCGGCAACCCAGAGCACACGCTTGGCGATGGCCTCCAGCAGCGACTGCAACGCCGGCCGATGAGCCTCGGGGCCCGCGCCCAATACCACCAACTGGCCCTGCTCCGCAGGCTGGCGCGTGCCCAGCACCGGGGCATCGTAGAAGACCAGCCCGCCATCCCGGGCAAAGCCTTGCAGTTCGTCGTTGGCCTCGATCCCCACGGTGGCCATCTGCAGCCAGAGCGCCCCAGGCTCGAAACCGTCCCGTGCCTGCTGCATGGCTTGCAGCACGGCGGCGCCGTCCTTGCCCAGGGTGATGATCACTTGCGCCCCGCGTACCGCCTCGGCGGGCTCGGCAAATACCTGGATATCGTCCGCGATCAGCGCCTGGGCCCGTTGCAGCGTGCGGTTCCAGGCCCGTACCGCAAAGCCCTTGCGCCGCAGATTGCGCGCCACTGCGGCGCCCATGATGCCGATGCCTAATACCGCAATGGATCCTGGTTGCTTGGCCATCTGTGTCTCTCCCGTGTTCAATTAATTATGGAATGATCATTCCAATAAAAGGCAAAAAAAAGCCCAGCCCTTTAGGAGCTGGCTTGCCAGCGAAGACGCCCTCGAACCTGATGCAGATTGTGAGGGGCCCTTCGCCGGCACGCCGGCTGCTACAGGCTGGCCAGGACCACCTCGACCACATCCAGCAGGCGCTGGCGTCGTTGCTCCGCCAGGCTGCCCTTGGCCAGCACCCGCAAGCCCTGCACGGTGCACACCACAAAGCTGGCCAGGGCCCGGGGATTCTTCTGCGGATCGATCTCCCCCTGCTCCTGGCCGCGACGCAGCACCTGCTCCAGGGCCGCCTCGATACGCTGGAAATTCTGCGCCACGAGCTGACCCACCGCCGCGTCCTGCCCGGCCATTTCCAGGGAGGCATTGGCCGCCAGGCAGCCCAGGCGCCGGGTGTCTTCCAGCTCGTTGTCGACGATGCGCATCAGCAATCGCCGGACCAGTTCCCTGGCGGGTGCGTCGGCGCCCAGCAGCTCGATATTGGCGCTGGTCATCTGCTGGTAGCGCTTGAGGGCACAGGTGTACAGGCCGTGCTTGCTGTCGAAGGCGTTGTACAGGCTGCTGCGGCTCAGGCCGGTGCCTTCCACCAGGTCCTGAATGGACGTGGCGGCGTAACCGCGCTGCCAGAACACCTGCATGGCCGCATCGGCAATCTGCTCGGGGTCGAACTCCTTGGGACGCACGGCTATTACCTTTCTGGAATGATCGTTCCAAAGACTAAAGATCAAGCCGGCAGGCGTCAACCGGGCCGTGCAAAAAAAGCCCCGGGCCGGTTCTCGGGTCCAGGAAGCGGATCTAGGAAGCGGAAGTCGCCAGGGGCTTGTTCAACTCGCCGATCTTTTCCAGCCGGGCGCGCACGATGTTGCGGCTGATGTTGAGCAGGCGCCCGGTCTGCAACTGGTTGCCATGGCAGTAGCGATAGGCCTCGCGAAAGATCGTTTCCTCGATGTGCTCGTACAGGTCGGGAATGTTCTGCTCGAACAGCGCCTGCAAGGCCCGGCCCAGGTCTGCCGGCGCCTGAGGCCCCGGGACGGCCAGGGGCGCCTGTTCCTGGCGGATGCCGGAGGAGCGCATGTCCACCAGGTGCAGATCCCCCGGTGCCACCCGTTGCTGGCGGCACACCAGCAAGGCGTGGTGGATGGCATTTTCCAGTTCGCGAATGTTGCCCGGCCAGCTGTGCTCCAGCAGCTTGCGTTCAGCCTCTTCGGTCAGCGAGGCACGGTTGTAGCCCAGGCGCTGGCAGTGTTCCTCAAGGAAGAATTCGGCCAGGGGCAGGATGTCCCCCGGGCGCTCGCGCAGCGGCGGCAGGCGGATGGTGGCCACGTGCAGGCGGTAGAACAGGTCTTCACGAAAATGCCCGGCCACCACCGCATCGGCGAGGTTGACGTTGGTGGCCGCCACCAGCCGCACATTGATCGGGATCGGCGTGCGCGAGCCCAGGCGCACCACTTCTCGCTCCTGCAGCACCCGCAGCAGCTTGACCTGCATGTTCAGCGGCAAGTCGCCGATCTCGTCGAGAAACAGCGTGCCGCCGTTGGCCGCTTCGAACCAGCCGGCCTTGTGGGTGGTGGCACCGGTAAAGGCGCCTTTCTCATGGCCGAAGAGTTCGCTTTCCACCAGGGTTTCGGCAAAGGCCCCGCAGTTCACCGCGACAAAGGGCTCGCGCCCGCGGCGGCTCAGGTGATGGATGTGGCGCGCCACCAGTTCCTTGCCGGTGCCGGTCTCGCCAATGATCAGGGTATTGGCCTCACTGGGGGCCAGGCGCTCGATGCGACTGAGCAATTCCTGGGAGCGCGGGTCCTTGAACACCAGAACGGTGGCCCGTACCGACTTGGTCAATTCACGGGCGTTTGGATGAGTGATCAGCGACATGGTGCATTCCTGGCAGTAAAAGCGCGGGCTCAATAGTGCACGAAGATATTTAGACTAAATAATTATTAATTAATCTTTAGATATTCCTTTTGTGAATATGTCTGGAGGGTGCTCCCCACCTGCTGCTGGAGCAGCAATCGGCCAGCACCTGCCTGTTCGCAGATCAGCAGCGGCGGCTTGGGCCAGGGCCTGTCGATCTGCCTGAAGCCCTTGCCAGGCAAGGCCTGCAGCGCTTTGTAGCGGCCCTGGCATGCAATCTGCTCTATCCCTTCCGACACCAGTACCCACCACCGCCCTTCGTAGGAGCTGGCTTGCCAGCGAAGGCGCTCGCAAGGGCGAGGCAAGGCTCAAGGGCCCTCTTCGCCGGCAAGCCGGCTCCTACAGGAGAACACCGCGATATCTGTCGCAGGGCTGGCGGGGCTGAGGGCTTATTTTTTGAGGGAGAGTGCAATGCAAGGTTTATGGCGCAATACCCTGGCCGTTATGGCCGGGCTGCTGATCAGTGTCACGGCCCTGGCCAACCCGGCCCCCGAGTCGGTGAAGATTGCCATCGTCGCCTTCACCCAGGGCGGCAAGCCGGTGTTCGGCGGCATCGCCGGGCGGGTGATCGAGGATGGCTGGCTGGAACAGCAACTGAGCCAGCGCGGCATCAAACTGCAGTGGATCGCCCTGCCCCACGCCGGCGCCGGGCCGCAGATCAACGAAGGCTTCAGCAACAACAGCATCGACTTCGCCGTGCGTGGCGACCTGCCGTCGGTGATCGCCGGCGCCGGCGGTGTGCCCGGCAAGCTGATCGTGCCCGGCGGCAGCGGCAACAATATCTACCTGGTGGTGCCCACCCAGTCCACGGCCGAGAGCATCGAGGACCTCAAGGGCCAGCGCCTGGCCCTGCATCGCGGCCGGCCCTGGGAGTTTGCCTTCAGCAACTTCCTGGCCAGCAAGGGCTTGAAGCTCGACGACTTCAAGATCGCCAACCTCAACCCCCAGGTCGGCGCGGCGGCGGTGTCCGCCGGCAAGGTCGACGCGGCGGTGCTGCTCAGTGAGGCCTATGCCCTGGAAGACAAGGGCGTGGGCCGGATCATCTGGTCCACCAAGCAAGGGGCCAACGACTGGCGCCTGGTCTCCGACCTCTGGGGCACCGACAGCTTCATCGAACAGCACCCGGAAGTTACCCAACTGCTGGCCACCGCCTGGGTCAAGGCGGCCTGGTGGATTTCCCAGGAACAGAACCAGGACGCCTATTACCAGCTGTCCTCCCGGGCCGGCACTGCCGAGAGCGTGCTGCGCCGCGACGACCAGGGCGACCCGGTGGCCTGGAAGGAGCGCTGGGCGCCCAAGAGCGACCAGCAGCTCAAGGCCCACTATCAGGCACTGAGCGACTACGCCCTGACCAACCAGCTGATCCGCACGCCCTACGACATCACCCCGGCCCTGGCCACCGGTTTCACCAACCAGGCACTGATCGATCTGCACCTGAGTGATTACTGGCCCGCCCTGCGCGGCCAGGTCGCCACCCATCCCTGAACCCTGAGCACGAGTCTTCTTGATGAAACTGTCCGCAAAATTCACCTTTGGCCTGAGCCTCCTGGCGCTCTCCCTGTCGGCCCTGGCCGGCCCGACCTACGCGCCCAAGCCCGATCCGTTGCAAGGCGACGGCCGGGTCTCGGCCTTCTACACCTGGCAGGACGCGATTCCCCCGACCCCGGGCAAGCTGCTGCGCAGCGAACCCCTGGAAGCCACCCTGAGCCTGCCCAACGCCGCCAGCGCGCAACGGATTCTCTACAGCTCCACCGACGGCATCGACGGCAAGACCCCGGTGGTGGTCTCCGGCACCTTGTTCCTGCCCAAGGGCAAGGCCCCGGCCGGCGGCTGGCCGGTGGCCTCCTGGGGCCATGGCACGGTGGGCGTGGCGGATGTCTGCGCGCCGTCCTGGCAAGGCCGTTCCTACCGTGACGTGCAGTACCTGAGCCGCTGGCTGGACGAAGGCTTTGCCATTGTCGCCACCGACTACCAGGGCCTGGGCGTGCCCGGCGGCCATCCGCTGCTGAACAACCGCATGGCCGCCTACGGCATTCTCGACGCCGCCAAAGCCGTGGTCGCCGGGGTGCCCGGGCTGGCCAACAAGGTACTGATCGTCGGCCAGTCCCAGGGCGGCGCCGGAGCCTTCGCCTCGGCCGCCTACGCCTCCACCTACGCACCGGACCTGGGGGTCAAGGGCAGCATCGGCACCGGGGTGATCTACACCATCGGCGCGAAGAATGTCGGCGAGCAGGACCCGAACAAGGTCGATGCCTCCCTGGCCTACGGTTTCTACACCCTGTTGGCCGCCCAGCAGTACGACCCGAGCATCAACCCCAAGGACTTCTACACCGACAAGGCCCTGCCGCTGTTCGAACAGGCCCGTACCAGTTGCCTGGCGTCCCTGGTCAGCGACGTGGTGGGGGTCGGCCTGACCCCGGCCAACGCCAAGAAGGACTATCAGGGCAGCCAACTGGCGGCCTGGCAGAAACAAGTGTCCTACCCGACCCTGAAAACCGCCCAGCCGGTGTTCATCGGCACCGGCGCCGAGGACAAGACCCCGGCCGCCGCCACCCAGGTGGCCCTGATGCAGGACGCCTGCAAGGCCGGCTCGGTGGTCGAGGGCCACTTGTACAAGGGCCTGGGCCACAGTGAAACGGTCAATGCCTCCCTCAAGGACTCGGTGCCGTTCGCCCACAAGGTGATCAACGGCCAAGCCATTACCCCCATCTGCAACCCCAGCGTGCAATAGCCAGGAGGCCCTGCCATGAGCATCGAATTCTTCACCCGCCTGCCCCTGCATGGCGAAACCCAGTTCCTCCCCGGCGACCCGCGCAACCGCGGCGACTGGCACCGCGGCGGGCCCAGCACCGGTGCCGTCTCAGGCTTCAGCGTCGGCGACCACTTCACCTACATCGACTACCTGGGGCAGATCGCCCGGGCCGCGGAAATCAACGGCTTCGGCGGCGCACTGATGGTCAACGCGCCCTCCGGCGAAGAGCCCTGGACCGTGTGCTCGCTGCTGGCCCGGGAAACCCGCACCCTGAAGTTCGTCACCGCCTTCCAGCCCTATCACTACACGCCCTGGGTTGCGGTGCAGCAGGCCGCCACCTACCAGCGCGCCACCGGCAACCGCCTGGTGTGGAACATCATCAACGGCGGCTCGGACGCCATTCAGCGCCAGGTCGGCGACTTCAGCGACCACGATGAACGCTATGCCCGCGCCACCGAGTTCATGGACGTGGTCAAGGGCTACTGGCACAACGAGAACTTCCACTACCAGGGCCAGTTCTACCGCGCCGAAGGCGGCGGCCTGCGCGGCCCCTTGAAGAAGGCCGAGCTGCCGCTGATCTGCACCGCGGGATCGTCCATCGCCGCTCGGGAATTTGCCGCCAAGCATGCCGACTTCTACCTGATGCGCGCCGAGCACCCGGACGAGATCGCCGCGTTGATCGCCGATATTCGTGAGCGCGCCTTGCAGTACGGCCGCAGCGATATCCGCTTCGGCCTGTCGATCGACGTCATCACCCGGGAAACCGAGGAACTGGCGCGCACCGAGGCCAAGCGTTTCTTCGACGAGGGCATCGCCAAGGGCGCGGTCAAGGCCGTGGCCGCCCATGCCGGGCTGCGCACCGCGCGCAAGCTCAGCTACGAGAACGGCTTCGCACAGAAGAACGAGACCCAGGGCTTCGACGACTTCTTCATCCACCCCAATGTCTGGACCGGCTTCGGCTACATCGGCATACCGCCGGGCTGCGCCCTGGTGGGCAGCTACGAAAACGTCGTGGCGCGTATCCGCGAGTACCACGCCATCGGCATCGACCTGTTCTTCCTCGCCGGCTACCCGCACCTGGAGGAAGCCTACCGCCTGGGCGAGCACATCCTGCCGCACTTTCGCGCCGAGCGCGCCGCCTTGAGTCGTCAGCCGCAAGCGCCGCTGGAACTGCGCAGCGCCAACGGCCCGGCTGGAGCCTGATGTCATGAGCCAGGATTACTCGGGTTTCAGTCGCCGCCGCTTTCTGAGCCACAGCGCGCTGTTCGGCGGTGGCCTGCTGCTGGGCAGCGGCCTGCTGGCCGGTTGCGACGCGGACAATGCCAGCGCCCCGGGCACGCTCGCCAGCGATCAACCACGCTACGGTGGGCGCCTGCGCCTGGGCATTCTCGACGGCAACCAGAGCGGCAACCTGGATGCCCACAAGCCCATCGGCAGCGGCATCGTCCGAGGCTTTGCGCTGTACAGCAAACTCTGGGAATGGGACGAGCAGATGCAACCGCGCCTGGCCCTGGCCGAGTTCGCCGAACCCAATGCCGATGCCAGCAGCTGGACCCTGCGCCTGCGCCAGGGCCTGGAATTCCACCACGGCAAAAGCATCGACGCCGATGACCTGATCTTCTCCATCCGCCGCCTCACCGACCCGCAACTGGCCTCACCCTACGCGGCGCTGCTGCACTGGGTCGATCGCGACAACCTGCAAAAGCTCGACGAGCGCACCGTGCGCCTGAGCTTTCGCGAGGGCCGCAGCTACATGCCGCTGGCGGAAACCTGGGTCAACTTCGGCGGCATCGTCCCGGTGGACTATCACCCGGTGACCAACCCGGTGGGTGCCGGCCCCTACAAGCTGAAAAGCTTCACCCCCGGCCAGCGCTCGCTGTTCACCCGCTTCGACAACTACTACAAGGACGGCCAGCCCTACGCCGACGAACTGGAGATCATCGACTTCAAGGATCAGGTGGCGCGCCTGGCGGCCCTGCGTTCCGGGCAGATCGACATGGCCAACGTGATGCCCACCGAGCAGTTGCAAGTCCTGCAGCGCGACCCGCGGGTGCGGCTGTTGAAATCGGTGACCGGCAACTGGCTGTCCTTCGACATGAACCTGGACAAGCCGCCGTTCAACGACCCCAGGGTGCGCCAGGCCTTCCGCCTGCTGGCGGATCGCGAGGAGCTGGTGCGCCGCGCCCTGAACGGCCAGGGCCGGGTGGCCAACGACCTCTATGCCCCCAGCGACCCGACCTTCAACCACAGCCTGGGGCCCCGCCCCCACGACCCGCAGCGTGCGGCGCAACTGCTCAAGGAGGCCGGCCAGGAAAACCTCGAGCTGGAGCTGGTGACCACCCCGGGGCCGGCCCTGACCTCGGCCCTGGTGCTGGCGGAACAGGCCAAGCGCATTGGCGTGACCCTCAAAGTCCGCCAGGTGGACCTGGCGACCTTCCAGGGCCCGCAACGCAACGACTGGACCCTGAGCACCGGCGGCAGCATCGGCGCGCCGTTCCTGGCCAGCGCGATCCACACCGACGCGCCCTTTGCCGTGTCCAACAAGACCCACTTCAACGACCCACAGTTCAGCGAGGTGTTTCTCGCGGCCATGGCCCAACCCGACCTGCAACGACGCACGGCCCTGGTGCACCAGGCCCAGCAGATCCAGTACGAACGGGGCGGCATGCTGATCTGGGGCTACGCCGACCTGCTGGACAGCGTCTCCACCCGTGTGGGCGGCGCCCGGGAAGAACAGTCGCTGTTCAGCACCTGGCGTTTCGAAAGGTTGTGGCTCAACAACAGCGCCTGACCCACCGCCCGACCGTAGGAGCTGGCTTGCCAGCGAAAGCGCCCGCAAGAGCACCGCGAGCCTCCAGGCCCTCTTCGCCGGCAAGCCGGCTCCTACAGAACATTCATGCGATTCAATATGAGGCTCATGTGCCATGCCCTCCAACGCCTTCGCTCGCCCCGCATTCGGCCCGGCCCTGGCCGTAGTGGTGTTTTCTTCCCCGGCGCCGCCGCTCTTCGCCGCCGATACCCAGTTGCAAACCGTCACCGTCCAGGCCAGCAGCCAGGCCGATGACGATGCCCTGCCCACCCGGCCACCGACCTCGGTGTATGGCGGCACCGAAACCAAGGTCCTGGACACCCCGCGCTCGGTCACCCAGGTCAACGCCGAACAACTGGCCAACGACCCGATCCGCAGCGCCGACGACCTGGTCAAGTACGCCCCGGGCATCACCCGCGGTGGCGGGCAGAACGCCGGTATCGCCCCGCAGTTCCGCGCCCAGGGCTCGGAAGTGTTCCAGGACGGCCAGCGCGCCTATGGCGTGCGCCATCCGGCCAACTTCAACGCCTACGAGGGCGCGGACATCGTCGCCGGGCCTTCTTCGGTGACCTACGGTTCGGTGTCCGGCAGCGGCGGCTACGTCAACTACCTGAGCAAGAAACCCAACTTCAGCGAATTCAAGACCCGTCTGAGCGGCGAGCTCGGTGCCTGGGTGCCGGACGGCCAGTCCCGGGACTCGCGCAAGTTCAGCATCGACAACACCGGCCCCCTGAGCGACCAGCTGGCCTACCGGGTGAGCATCACCCAGCAGCGCCAGCAGGACTACTACGACAACGTCGACAACAATTTCGATGCCTTCTACGGGGCCCTGGCCTGGCGCAACGACAACCTGCGAGTGGACTGGAACGCCAGCTACGACAACTACTACGACTACAACATCACCCACGGCTGGAACCGCGCCACCCAGCAACTGGTGGACAGCGGCAAGTACTATGCCGGCCGCGCCACGCCGATTATCCAGAACGGCAACAGCCTGTGGTCGCCGGTGCTGGCCTCCGGTGCCGCCAATGCCCCGACCCTGGGCTGGGTGCAGCGCCAGCGCAACGCCCAGGGCCAGTACAGCGTCGTGGATGGCAGCTTCCAGGCGGCCTCGCCCAACACCCAGGCCAGCCCCGGCACCCTGCGCGGCTGGGTCTATGACCCGAGCCTGGCGGGCAACGGCTTGACCTCCCTGTCGCCACAGGCCGGCCAGCGCGGCGAAGACCAGAGCAGTTCACGGCGCTTCACCACCCAACTGCGCATCGAGGGCGACCTGTCCCCCAGCGTGACCCTGGCCAACAGCACCTTCTACCAGCGCTCCCGGGACCTCACCGACGCGGTCGGGGCGTTCCAGGTGCAATCCCGGGACAACCTGCTGGACAACCGCTTCGAGCTGCGCTCGGGCAATGAAACCCGGATCGGCGGCCTGGCCCTGCGGGACGACAGCAACAGCGGGCTGATCTACCGCCGCGAGTTCAACCAGTCGATCGCCGCCAACAATCATTTCGGCTCCACCATCAACGCCTACGACCTGACCCTGGACCCTTCGGGCAAGAACCCCGGCGACCTGCTGGGGCTCACCGGCAGCAACCCGGCCGGCGGCAACGGCGCCTGGATCGGCCAACCCGGGGTGCCGCAATACTCCAACTACTACGGCTGGCTCAACCTGGCGGCCATGTACCCCGCCGGCCACGGCCTGTACGCCGAACCCCTGGCGCCCTACACCGCCGAAAGCACCTGGACCACCAAGACCCTGTTCAGCCAGCACAACCTGCGCCTGGGCGAGCGGGTGGGCCTGAACATCGGTGCCAGCCGCAGCTGGATCGACGCCCGGATCGACAACCCCTTCGTCCTTGCAGGTGGCAGCGACCGGCGCGACAGCCACAATTACCGGCTGTTCGCGTTCCAGGTCAGCCCCTACGTCAAACCCAGCGAGAACAGCACGCTGTACTACACCTTCGACCGCTCCCTGGCGGTCAACACCGGGTTCTTCTCCAACGGCCTGGGCTGGGGCAGCGGCAGTGGCGCCAACCAGCTCAACCCCCTGGCGTTCCAGAGCCTGAGCGTGCTGCATGAACTGGGGCTGAAGGTCGAAGCCATCCCCGACCAGCTGTTCATGACCCTGGCCACCTTCAAGCAGGCCCGGGACCAGTCCCCGGACAGCAACAACAACATCGCCCGGCTGATCATCAAGGGCACCGAGGCGACCCTGCGCTACCAGCCAGACCCGCACCTGCGCAGCGGCCTCAACCTGTCCCGGCTCAGCGCCTACAACGAATTCACCTCCCAGGCCGGCTTCGCCTCCGCCGGGTTCATCCCCGACAACGGCACCGTGTTCGGCGACAACAACAGCCTCAACCAGCGGCCCTCCGGGCGCTTCGACGCGGTGCAGATCCCCGAGTACACCGCCAGCGGCTACCTCGACTACCGCTTCGACTCGGGCTTTGGCGCCGAGCTCTCCGGCTGGTGGACCAGCAGCTGGTACCTGAACCTGAGCAAGACGGTGAAGGTCCCCGACGAATACAACCTCGACCTGGCCCTGTACTACCGCCAGCCCCAGTGGAGCACCACCCTGCGGGTGCTCAACCTGACCAACGAACTGAACTTCGTCAGCGGCCTGGCCGGCTCCACCAATACCTTCCTGCAGCCCATGCCCGGACGCACCGTGCTGGCCCAGGTGGACTACCGCTTCTAGGCACTTTCCTTCTTCTGCGACCTCAGGACACTCCCCATGAGCATTGAATTCGTCGGCATGATCTTTCCCCGCCAATGGTCCGAAACCCGCGGCGTGCGCAGCCCGGACTTCGACCTGGCATTCATCCGCGAGCACGCGCGCGCCCACGAACACGCGGGCTTTGACCGAGTGCTGATCGCCAGCGGCCCGGGCAGCGCCGACAGCCTGCAGATTGCCGCCTACGCCGCGGCCCACACCGAGCGCCTGGGCTTCATGATTGCCCACCGCCCGGCCCTCAGCGCCCCCACCGTGGCGGCCCGGGCCTTCGCCACCCTGGACCACACCACCGGCGGAGGGCGCATCCGCCTGCATGCCATTACCGGCATCACTGCCGAGCCCCAGGAAGGCGACACCCTGCTGGACAAGACCGAGCGCTATCGACGCACCGACGAGTACCTGGAGATCGTGCGCCGCACCTGGACCGCCGAAGAACCCTTCGACTTCGAAGGCCGCTACTTCAACCTCAAGGGCGCGTTTTCCCCGGTCAAGCCGCTGCAGCAGCCGCACATCCCCATCTCTTTTGGCGGCTCCTCGGACATCGCCTACCAGATCGCGGTCAAGCACGCCGATCTCTACGCCCTGTGGGGCGAGCCCCTGGAGGGGGTAGCCGAACAGATCGGCAAACTCAAGGCCGCGGCCAGCGCCGCGGGGGTGGCCGCGCCCCGGGTCAGCCTCTCGGTGCGACTGATCCTGGGGGCCACCGAGAAATTGGCCTGGCAACGGGCCGAACAGATCCTGGCGCAGATCCGCGCCAACCCGCAGTTCGCCGCCGGCAGCCCCTGGCAGAAGCGCCTCAAGGGCACCGGCTCCGAACGCCTACTGGCGGCCGCAGCCCGCGGCGACCGCCATGACCGCGCCCTGTGGATGCCCACCGCCAGCGCCGTTGGCGCCTACGGCGACACCACGGCCCTGGTGGGCACGCCGGAGACCGTGGCCCAGGCCCTGCTGGACTACGTCGACCTGGGCGTGACCACCTTCCTCAACCGTGGCTACGACCCTTATTACGACACCATCGACTATGGGCGCTGGATCATCCCCGCCGTCCGCGAAGCCGCCACCCGCCGCAAGCAACACCTGTAGAAGGCGTTTACGAGGCTGGCATCCGGCTTGGAGGCCCTTTCGCCGGCAAGCCGGCTCCTACAACTGCGTTGACCTTTCCCACAATCCTGTAGGAGCTGGCTTGCCAACGAAGGCGGTTAAGAGGCTGACGCCCGGCTCAGGGGGACTTTCGCCGGCAAGCCGGCTCCTACAAGCGCGTTGACCTTTCCCACAACCCTGTAGGAGCTGGCTTGCCAGCGAAGGCGCCCGCAAGAGCACTGCCCGGTTCAGGGGCCCTTGGCCGCCTGCCAGCGCCTGCGCAAGCGGTGGCCGGGGAATCGGAATGCGAGTGATAGTCGATCATTTTCAACACTTTATCGGCGCCAGGCCGATGACCCAGATCACCACGAATACTCGCCAAAGCGTTAACATTCCACCCAGCCTTTGGCTTTGAACCTGTCATATCCACTTTATGCATCGCGCCCTTTGCTGCGCCATGACGGCATTTCCTCACCGGAGTCATGCACTTTGAAAACCTGGCACACACTTGTCGGCATCCTGCTGATCACCACGGTCACCCTGCTGCTGGAGATCCCTTCCGCCACCTGGCTGACCTCGGCCACCCTGAGCATGATCCTGGGCACCGCAGCCCTGGCCTACATGGCGATGTCCTGCCTGCTGGCAAGCCGCTGGGGCTGGGTCGAACGGCTGTTCGGCGGCCTTGACCGGGTCTACGAGGCGCACAAATGGCTGGGCATCTGGGCCCTGGCATTCGCCAGCTACCACCTGGTGTTCAAGGCCAACCTGGATGAATGGAACAGCGTGCCGATCCTCGAACTGTCCAAATACTGGACGCGCCTGGTCCGCCAGCTGAGCTACGTGGCCCTGGGCCTGATCGTGCTGCTGGCACTGAACCGCAACATTCCCTACAGCCAGTGGCGCTGGTGGCACAAGCTCTCCGGCCCGCTGTTCCTGATCGTCATCCTGCACTGGCTGAGCTTCAAATCGCCCATCACCCTGGATTCGCCCTCGGGTATCTGGCTGGCTCTGCTCTGCGTCCTCGGCGTGCTCGGCGCCCTGTACAAGCTGCTGCTCTACCCCCTGGTGGCCAAGGCCGGCGAATACCAGGTGACGGCGGTCCGGGTGGAGAAGAACTCCCTGCACCTGGAGCTGATTCCCCAGGGCCGGGGCTTTCCTTTCAAGGCCGGGCAGTTCGCCTTCCTCTCGATGCAGGAAAAAGGCCTGCGCGAACCCCATCCGTTCACCATCGCCAGCGCCCAGGCCCATGACGGGCGCATCGAATTCGTGATCCGCGCCCTGGGGGACTACACCCAACGCCTGCGCCGCCAGGTCAAGGTCGGCATGCGTGCGGACATCTACGCGCCCTATGGGCGTTTCAAGCGGCCGCAGGCGGCTGCCCGGGAAATCTGGATCGGCGGTGGCGTGGGCATCTCGCCATTTATTTCCTGGCTGCAGGATGAAGCTGCCGGGCAGTTCGACAAGGCCACCCTGGTGTACTGCTACAACCCGTCCCGGGCCTTCCCCAGTGTCGACACCCTGCAGGGCATGGCCCAGGCCCGGGGAGTGAACTTCGTGGCCAACTGCGGCGGCACCGAGCCCCTGGCCCAGACCCTCAAGCGCACCGCGGCCGAAACCGATCCGCAGCAGATCCAGGTCAGCTTCTGCGGGCCCAAGGGCTTGCTGGGCCAGGTCCGGGAACTGATGAGCGAGTGCCGGATTCCCCAAGGCAACCTGCACTACGAATTCTTCGAGTTCCGCTGATCAAGCCGCTGGCGGCCCTGGCTGGCGCGGCTGGCGCAGCGTCACCCAGACCACCAGCGCCGCTAGCAGGGTCATCAGGGTCAGCACCTGCAACAACTGGCTGAAAGCCTGCCCGTACAGGGCCAGCAACCCCTCCCGGCCCAGCGCCGGCAAGGCCGCCAGAGTACCGGGCAGGTCACCCCCGGCCAGTTGCCGGGCAGCCCCCATCAACGTCTCGGCGGGCAGCGCCTGATCCGCCAGGGCGTGCTGCAGCAGCCCCGCCAGCAGCGCCACCACCAGGGCCAGGGCAATGCCCTCGCCGGCCACCCGGGTGGTGCTGAAGATGCCGCTGGCCATGCCCGCGCGCTCCTTGGGCACCACACTCACCGACAAGCCGTCCATCAGCCCCCAGGGCAGCCCGCTGCCGAGGCCGATCAGCAGCAGCGGCCAGATCCGATCAGCCGGCGCCTGGCCCGCAGCGATCCGGCTCAGCCACCACAGCCCGGCGGCAGCCAGCAACAGGCCCAGGCTCGACAGGTTGCCGGCGCTGCACCAGCGGCTGAGCCAGCCCGCAGCGAACGGCACCACCAGCATCGGCGCCGACAGGGCAAGCATCAGCAGCCCGGCATCGATGGCGCTGTAGCCTTCGACGCCGATAAAGCGGATCGGCAACAGGATCAGCAGCACCACGTAGCAATAGCAGGTGGCGATGGGCAGCACCTGCACCCCGACAAAACGCGGATAGCGAAACAGCGACAGATCCAGCATCGGCCGCGCTGCACGCCGCTCGACGACGATGAACAGCCACAGCGCCAGCAGCGCCCCCGCCAGCAACAGCAGAACCCAAGGGTTGCTCCAGCCGTTTTGCGGGGCCTGCAGGATGCCCCAGGTCAGCAGCACCAGCGCCAGGGTGAAACTCAGGGTGCCCGGCCAGTCCACGCCCTGGGCGTCGGGGTCGCGGGACTCTTGCATGCGCGGCACGCCAAAGGCCAGGGACAGGCCGCCGATCAGCGCCCCGGAGACAAAGATCCCGCGCCAGCCGGCCTGTTCCACCAGGATCCCGGCGAGGATCGGACCAAACGCCAGGCCGACACCAAAGGTGGTGCCCAGCAGGCTGAAGGCACGGGTTCGCGCCGGGCCGTCGAAGGCCTGGGCCAGGGCCGCCGAACCACCGGCCAGGGCGGCGGCACCGGCCAGCCCCTGGACCCCGCGCAGGAGGTTCAGCCACAGCAGCGACGGTACGAACACCAGGGCCAGGGAGCTCAGGCCGAACAGCGCCACGCCAAGGCTGAACAGGCGCTTGCGGCCAAATTCGTCGGCCAGGGTGCCGGCGGCCATCAGCACGCTGCCAAAAGTCAGCATGAAGGCATTGGTGGTCCAGCTCAGGGCCAGCGGGCTGCCCCCCAGTTCATGGCCGATGGCCGGGGTCGCCACCGCTACCCCGACAAAGGTCAGGGGCAGCATCAGGGCCGCCAGGCACACCGCGGCCAGCACGCCATGGGCGGACTGCCGGCGACTTTGGGCGGCCTGCCCCAGGGGTAATTCGAGTTCGGGATTCACACGGACCTCTCAAGCCCTGGCAACCAGGGGTGGGCTAAGAAAAATCCATGGTAGGTATGCCGCAATCACTGAAAAACAGGGCACTCTTCCGCTCTTTACGGACAAAAACGCTGCAATCGAGGTGAACGATGGACAACCTAAACGGCTTGCAGGTGTTTGTCAGCGTGGTCCAGAGCGGCAGCCTGGTGGGCGCCGGCGAGCGCCTGGGGCTGTCTGCCTCCGCGGTGGGCAAGGCCCTGGCGCGCCTGGAGCAGCGCCTTGGCGTGCGCCTGCTGAACCGCAGCACCCGGCGCATCAGCCTGACCGATGAAGGCGCGCTGTTCTATGAGCGCGGCCAGCGCATCGTCGCCGAAGTCCAGGAGGCCGAGGCCGAACTGGCGCGGATCAGCGACAAGCCCCGGGGCCGGCTGCGGGTCAGCCTGCCGGCCATCGGCTATCGGATGCTGCTGCCGATCCTCCCGGAGTTTTCCGCGCGCTACCCGGACATCGAGCTGGACCTGGACTTCAACGACCGGCTGATCGACGTGATCGCCGAAGGCGTGGACGCGGTGATCCGCAGTGGCGAGCTGCCGGACTCGCAATTCAAGTCCAGGAACCTGGGGCCCTTCGGCTTCGTGCTGGTCGGCGCCCCCGGCTACTTCGCCCGGCGCGGCACCCCGCGCACGCCCCGGGACCTGGAGCAGCACGCCTGCCTGCGCTACAAGTTCCCCGGCGGCAGCTTGCTGCAGCAATGGAGCCTGCGCCTGCCCGACGGAGCCCCGCCGCTGGTGCTGGGCAGTGCCCTGACCAGCAACAACCTGGAATCGCTGATCCACGCCGCCACCCAGGGCCTGGGCATCGCCTACGTGCCCGAGTTCGTGGTCTGCGGGGCCCTGGCCGATGGCAGCCTGGTCGCGGTGCTGGACGACTACCAGCAAGAGCGCGGCAAGTTCTCCATCCTCTGGCCCAGCAGCCGTCACCTGCTGCCCAAGCTGCGGGTGTTCGTCGACTTTCTCGGTGAACGGCTGGAGCTGGGCAAGCACCACGCTTCCCGCTGATATCCCCTCGATGCCTGGCGCTGGCCGGGCAGTCGCCGGCCCCTGCAAAACATCAGCAAATGCAGATGCCAGCTTACCAATCCATGTATTCATCTTGATGTTTGCCCGCCGTAAGCTCGTCCTGGCCTGCTGCTGCAGGCCAGGCAATGTCGGTACGCCAAAAACAACAGCTAAAGGCCATCCCAATAACAATCTGATCTGCCGACTCCAGGAACCGCTATGTCAACTACCCCATCACGCCGCCCTTGCGTCGGCCTGCATCGTGGCGCCCGCCCCTTGAACGAGGTGCGCCATGACTGACTTCCTGCCCGCTCCGGGCACCGATGAACACTTGCTGCACCACCAGGGCTATCGCCAGGAGCTGCACCGCGGCCTGTCCCTGTGGTCGTCGTTCTCCGTGGGCTTTGCCACGGTCTCGCCAGTGGTGGGGATCTATTCGGTGATGGCCCTGGGCGCCATGAGCACCGGCCCGTCCTGGGTCTGGATCGTGCCCCTGTGCCTGGCCTTGCAGATGCTGGTGGCGCTGGTCTATGCCGAACTCGCCTCGCAGTACCCCCTGGCCGGCGGTTGCTATCAATGGGTCAAGCGCCTGGCTGGAGACCGCTGGGCCTGGTTCACCGGCTTCATGTACCTGGCCTCGGCCCTGGCTTCCCTGACCACCGTGGCCTACCTGGGCGGGTTCTGGCTGTGGCTGTTCGTCACCGGCACGCCGCCTTCGGCCAATGCCCAGGTGGCCAGCGGCGCCGTGCTGCTGGCGTTGGGGCTGGGGGTCAACCTGTTGGGGATCAACCCGCTGAAGTACTTCGTCAACGCCGGGATCATCGCCGAAGCCATCGCCTCCATCGGCATCGGCGTGCTGTTGCTGCTGTTCTTTCGCAACCACTCCTGGTCGCTGCTGCTGGAAGGCCTGGGCAACAGCGTCAGCGGCGATGGCACCTACCTGAGTGGCTTCGTCACCGCCATGGCAGTGGGCGGCTGGGCCTTTCTCGGCTTCGATGCCTGCTCCCAGGTGTCCGAGGAAACCGCCGATGCCCGCACCTCCACGCCGCGGGCCATCCTGCGCTCGATGCTGCTGGTGGGGCTGACGGTGATGCTCACCGCCTTTGCCGTGACCCTGTCGTTCACCGACACCGCGGGCCTGGTGGCCGGCCAGGTGGTGGACCCGGTCACCCCGGCGGTGGTGGATGCCTTTGGCGCCTGGGCCGAGCGGCCCTTCGTCGGCGTGGTGCTGGTGGCGTTCATTGCCTGCGTGGTCTCGGTACAGACCTATATCGGCCGCGCGGTATTCGGCATGGCCCGGGACTCGATCCTGCCCGCCTCGGCGTTCCTGCGCCGGGTGGATGGGCGCAAGGTACCCTTCGCCGCCATGCTCGTTTGCACCCTGTTCGCCAGTTTCGGCCTGGCCCTGGGCCTGAACGCCACGGCCGTGGGCACCCTGATCGCCTTCGGCAGCGGGGGCTTCTTCATGGTGTTCCTGATCGTGATCGGTTGCGCCCTGGTCCATCGCCTGCGTGGCCGCTGGCGGCCCGACGCCGGGGTCTTCAACCTCGGCCGCTGGGGCCTGCCGGTGAACCTCGCGGCCTTTGTCTGGCTGCTGTTCGAGAGCGTCAACGTGGCCTGGCCGCGGGAATCCCTGGCGCCGCCCGGAGCGCCCTGGTTCCAGGTCTGGGCAGTGGTGCTGGTGTTCTCGACCCTGGCCGTGCTGGGCCTGATCTACATGGTCCTGGCCAAGCCCTACCTGCGCCGCGACAGCAGCGCATCCGACCGCGGCTGAATCCTCATGCGCTGTCAGCGACAGCGCATTCCCTCCCCGCTACTGGCCCGGCGCCTGCTGCGCCGGCCGCTTCACGCCTGATGTTTCTGGAGACCATCGATGCCCCCGTCCATCCACTACTGGAACTACCCCACCGAGATCTTCTGCGGCGCCGAGGCCCTGCACGGCCTGGCCCAGCGCTGCGCCCTGCTGGGCATGGCCAGGCCCTTGCTGGTCACCGACCCGGGCATGCTCGAACTGGAACCCTTTGGCCTGTTGACCGCACACCTGGAGCAGAGCCGCCAGGGCTTTGCGGTATTTGCCGAACTGGCCAGCAACCCGAGCCTGGACGATGTGCAGCGCGGCGTCCAAGCCTTCAGGGCCGGCGGCCACGACTCGCTGATCGCCCTGGGCGGCGGCAGCGCCATGGATGCCGCCAAGGGCATCGCCCTGGCCGCCGTGGACCCGCAAGGGCTGCAGCGTTTCGAGTGGTCCCGGGTGATCGAGCATTACCCGAGCCTCAGTGACTTTCCGCGCCTGGGCCTGCCGCCCCTGATCGCCCTGCCCACCACTGCCGGCACCGGCTCCGAACTGGGCCGCGAAGCGGTACTGACCGACAGCCAGCAGCAGGTCAAGCGGGTCATCAGCCACCCCGAACTGCTGCCCGCCTGCGTGATCCTCGACCCGCTGCTGACCCGCGGCCTGCCGCCCGCGCTGACCGCCGCCACCGGCATGGATGCCCTGACCCACCATATAGAGGCGTTCTGCTCGCCCCTGTACCACCCGATGTCCAGCGCGATTGCCGTGGAAGGCATGCGCCTGGTGCAGCAGCACCTGCGCCGGGCAGTGAGCCACGGCCAGGACCTGGACGCCCGGGAAGGCATGCTGGTGGCCTCGGCGATGGCTGCGGTGGCCTTCCAGAAGGGCCTGGGTGGCGTCCACGCCCTGGCCCACCCGCTGGGCGCCCGCTATCACCGTCACCACGGCCTGCTCAATGCCGTCCTCCTGCCCTATGTGCTGGTGGCCAACCAGCCGGTGATTGCCGAGGAGATCGGGCGCCTGGCCCGTTACCTGGACTTGCCCCGGGGGGATTTCCAGGGGTTCCTGGACTGGATCCTGGCCCTGCGCGCCGAGCTGGGCATCCCCCACTGCCTGGCGGATATCGGCCTGGACAGCCATGAAGCCGAGTGGGTCGGGGCCCAGGCCCTGGCGGATATTTCGTCCTCCGACACCAATGCCCGACCGCTGAGCGCCGCCGACTACAGCCAGATCTTCCGCAACGCCGTGCACGGCGTCCTGCCAGGAGCCCGCCCATGAAACCGGCCCTGTTTATCGACGGCCACTGGGTCGATGGCGACGGTGCGCCGATGCCGGTGCATGACCCGTCCCTGGGCCAAATCATGGCCCAGGTACCGGCGGCCACCGCCCATCAGGTGAACCTGGCGGTGCAGGCCGCGCGCCGGGCCCTGCCCGGGTGGCGTAGCCTCAGCGGCGCCCGGCGTGCCGAGTACCTGCAAGGCTTCGCCCGGCACCTGCAGCAACGCCGCGAAGGGCTGATCGCCCTGCAGATGCGCAATAACGGCAAGCCGCGGCACGAAGCCGAACTGGACCTGGACGACGCCATCGCCACCTTCGACTACTACGCCGGCCTCGCTGCCCAGCTGGACGCCCGCCAGGATCAACCGGTGCCCTTGCAGGCTCCGGGCTTCAGTGCCCACTGCAGGTTCGAGGCCCTGGGCGTTGTGGGGCTGATCGTGCCCTGGAACTTCCCCCTGGTCACCAGTGCCTGGAAGCTGGCCCCGGCCCTGGCCGCGGGCTGCACGTTGGTGCTCAAGCCCTCGGAAGTGACGCCTCTGATCGAACAGGTCTACGGCGAAATCGCCGACGCCCTGGGCTTGCCGGCGGGCGTGTTGAACCTGGTGGCCGGCGCCGGAGAAACCGGCGCAGCCCTGAGCCAGCATCCGGGGCTGGACAAGCTGTCGTTCACCGGCAGCACTGCCACCGGTCAGCGAGTGATGGCCAGCTCCGCCGCCTTCTGCCGGCCACTGACGCTGGAGCTGGGGGGCAAGTCGCCGATCCTGGTGTTCGCCGACGCCGACCTGGACCAGGCAGTGCACTGGATCATCGGCGGCTTTTGCTGGAACGCCGGGCAGATGTGCTCGGCCACCTCGCGGCTGCTGGTCCACGAGTCGATTGCCGATGCTTTGCTGCAGCGGTTGCGCAGTGCCCTGCTGGCCCTGCGGGTCGGCAACCCCCTGGAGCAGGAAGTGGACATGGGCCCCCTGAGTTGCCAGGCCCAGTGGCGTACGGTGTGCACCTACCTGGAACAGGCCAGGAACGAGGGCCTGGAATGCCTGGTGGGCGGCCATGCCCTGCCCGGGCCGGGCTGGTTCGTGGCGCCCACGGTGTACACCGATGTGCCCACCAGCAGCAGGTTGTGGCAAGAGGAGATCTTCGGCCCGGTGCTGTGCATGCGCCGTTTCAGTGACGAAGCACAGGCCCTGGCCCTGGCCAACGACAGCGCATTCGGCCTGGTGGCCACTGTGATCAGCGCCGATCTGCCGCGCGCCGAACGGGTCGCCGCCGCTCTGGACGTGGGCCACGTGTGGATCAATTCACTACAGGCGGTGTTCGTCGAAACCTCCTGGGGCGGCACCAAGGGCAGCGGCATCGGGCGGGAACTGGGCCCCTGGGGGCTGGCTGCCTATCAGTCGATCAAGCACCTGACCCGCTGCCTGGGCTGAAGCGCGGGATCAGCCGCCATGCTCTGCCAGCAGGTCGGCGATAAAGGCCTTCAGCGCTTCGCCACGGGCATGCCCGGCGTGGGTGATCATGCTGTGCTGCACCTCGTAGCGCAGCGTCTCGGGGTGCAGCACGCGCATCTGCCCGGCCGCGACCCAGGGCTGGGCATAGTGGCTGGGCAGGTAGCCCAGGTGGGTGCCCGCCAGTACCCCGTGGACCACCGCCTCCATGTGGTAGGCGGTGGCCGAGGCGCGCTGGGGCGTTACCGGCAGCACCTGGTTGGCGGGCAGGAAACCGTGCTTGATCCAGTCACAGGCCTTGATGTGCGCAAGCTCTGGCTCCAGGACAGGGAACAGCGGGTGCGAGGCGCCGCAGAACAGGGCGATTTCCTCGGCGTACAGTGGCTGATAGTCGAGGGTCGGCAGGCTGCGGCTGAAATAGGAAATGGCCAGGTCCAACTGGCCGTCGATCACCGCCCGCTCAAGCTCGGTGGGCGAATTGATGAACACATGCAGGTGCAGGTCGTGCTCGCGGCGATAGAAGCGCGCGATGGCCGCGTCGATGCGTGCCGCGGGCAAGGTGGCGATGTTGTCCGCCAGCCCCAGGTACAGATCCCCCACCAAACGCCCGGACAACTCCTGGGCTTCGCTCTTGAACGCCTCCACCGCGCCGAACAGCGCCTGGGCCGCCGCCAGGATCCGCTGGCCCTTCTCGGTCAGGCGAAAGCCGCCCTTGCCGCGCTCGCACAGCCGATAGCCGAGGCGTTTTTCCAGGCTGGAGATGTGCATGCTGATATTGGACTGGCTCATGTTCAGTTCGGCCTGGGCCGCGGTGAAACCGCCGCACTTGACCACTACGGAGAAAATCCGCAGCAGGCGCAGGTCCATGTCGGTGACGTTTCTAAGCACAGAGGGTTTCCAGGAGTCGCGGGGCTGAACCAGGGGGCTATTCAACGGCAGCGCCCGGGCCGCGTCAAATCCATCACGGCTTGCGTGATCGATGACATTGCAGGGACTATGCAACGCCTTCTTGCCACCTTGGATCGCTTGCCAATGGACTCACACCCCACGCCCGCGCTGTGCACCGAACGCTTGCTGCTGCGCCCCCTGGAACTGGCGGACGCCGACGCCATCCAGCAGCTATTCCCCCAGTGGGAGGTGGTGCGCTACCTCAACGCCCTGGTGCCCTGGCCCTACCCGGCCGACGGCGCCCTGAGCTTCCTGCGGGACATGGCGCTGCCGGCGATGGCCCTGGGTACGCAATGGCACTGGACGCTGCGCCTGCGCAGCAACCCCGGGCAGATGATCGGCAGCATCAGCCTGATGGACGAAGCCGACAACAACCGCGGCTTCTGGCTGGCCCCGCCGTGGCAGGGCCAGGGCTACATGAGCGAGGCCTGCAAGGTGGTGGACCACTATTGGTTCGAGGTACTGCAACGGCCCTTGATGCGGGTGCCCAAGGCCGCGCCGAACCAGGGCTCGCGGCGGATTTCCGAACGCGCGGGCATGCGCCTGATCCGCTCCGAGGACGGTGAGTTCGTCAGTGGGCGATTCCCCGTGGACATCTGGGAAATCACCCGCGAGCAATGGCGCCGGCTCAGGTAAAGCGCACCCCGGGACGGGGGCGCTGGTCCACCGTCAGTTCGAACACATCCGGGCGAGCGTAGTGGCCGACCACGTCGTAGTCATAGCGCGCCCGCACCAGGTCGGCGGTATCGATCTGCGCGCTGATCAGCCCGGCCCGGCCCACCAGGGGGCCGGCCAGTACGTCCCCCGTGGGCCCGACGATCACGCTGCCGCCGGCAATCAACGGCCGTTGGGCCGGCCAGTTGGCAATCTCCAGCCCCAGTTCTTCGGGCGAGGCCTGCACCTGACAGGCGCTGACCACGAAGCAGCGCCCCTCGTGAGCGATATGGCGCATGCTCACCTGCCACATTTCCCGCTCGTCCACCGTGGGCGCACACCAGACTTCGATGCCCTGGGCGTACATCGCGGTACGCAGCAGCGGCATCATGTTTTCCCAGCAGATCACCGCGCCCACCCGGCCGACCTGGGTGTCCAGTACCGGCAGGGTCGAGCCGTCGCCCTTGCCCCAGATCAAGCGTTCGGTCCCAGTGGGCATCAGTTTGCGGTGCTTGCCCGAAAGCCCCTGCTGCGGGTCGAAATACAGCGCAGTGCAGTACAGGGTGCTGCCACTGCGCTCGATGACACCCAGCACCAGGTTGGCGCCGGTACGGGCGGACAGCGCGGCCAGGGCATCGGTTTCCACCCCAGGCACCTCGATGGCATTGGCGAAGTAGCGGGCAAAGGCTTCGCGGCCCTCAGGCAGGCGATAGCCCAGCTGGGTGCCGAAGCCTTCGCCCTTGGGGTAGCCCCCCAGCAGCGCTTCGGGCATCACCACCAACTGCGCGCCGGCTTCGATGATGGCGGCCTCGTACGAGAGGATCTGTTCCAGGGTGGCGGCCTTGCCTTCAGGCAAGGCCCCGATCTGCAGGGCAGCGACAACGGACTTGGGCATGGGATGACTCCTTGAGCAATCAGGTGTTGCCCATTCTGCTGCGGCCCCTGATCATCGATAAACCCCACTCCAGTGCTTAATGATATGAACCAGATGAATATCGCCAGTGTCGACCTCAACCTGCTCAAGGCTTTCGAGGCGCTGCATGACGAGTCCAGCGCCAGCCGCGCCGCCTTGCGCCTGGGGGTGACCCAGTCAGCCATGAGCGCTGCCCTGCGCCGGCTGCGCGAGCTGTATGGCGACCCGCTGTTCGTGCGTACCGGGCGCGGGCTGGCGCCGACCCTCAAGGCCAATCAGTTGAAGCCCGTGGTCAGCGAAGCCTTGAACAAATGCCGCCAGAGCCTGGCCATGGTCGCCCCCGACACCGCCGACTATCAGGGCCGTTCGGTAACGCTGGGGCTGTCGGATGATTTCGAGATTGCCTATGGCCGGCAGATGATCGAGGCCGTGGCCCGGCGGGCGCCGAAGCTGCGGCTGATCTTTCGCCAGAGCCACAGCCAGATCGTCGCCGAGGCGCTGTTGCAGCGCAGCGTCGACCTGGCCATCAGTGCCGGCGGCTTTGCCGAACGCCTGCTCAGCCGCCAGGTGCTGGGGGAAGGCCATTACCTGTGCCTGGCAGACCCGGCCAGCCTGGCCCCCGGGCAACAGCAGATCAGTCTTGAGGAGTTTGTCGCACGGGAACACCTGCTGGTGTCGTCCCAGGGGTTTATCGGGATTACCGATGAAGGCTTGGCCAACCTGGGGCTGAGCCGCCAGGTGTGCGCCTCGACCACGCACTTTGCCGCCTTGCCCTTTCTGCTCAAGGGCAGCCAGGCGGTGGCGACCATTCCGGCCCATGCCGCCCGGCGCATCGCCGAACTCACCGGGCTGCAGTTGCTGCCCTGCCCCCTGGCCCTGCCGCGCTACCCGATCGAGCTGGGCTGGCGCACCAGCCCGCAGACCGACCCGCTGCTGGTGAAGGTACGCGAGGCGATTGTCGAGAGTTTTGCCCTTACTTGTTCGCCGCCATCAGGCGATTGACTTCACTGCGCACCATGTTCGAGTACTCCGGCGGCGACATGCCGTCGAGCTCGGCGCGGACCCACTCGGCCCACTTGCCCTTGCGCTTGCCACGCTCGCCGAACAGCCGCGCGGCCTCGCCCTTGGCCTTGCCCAGGTTGCTCTGCCACAGGTCGAACAGACGGGACTTCTCGTCCTCGATGGCGGCGCGCTCGGCCAGGGTCTTGTTAGCCAGATTGAAACTCATGGGAAATTCCTGCTGCGTAAAATAGGCGCCATCTTACACTGTAGGGGCTACGGGTTTTACCCCGGGGTCGCCAACGGGGCGTAAAACAACTGCAACTTTTGCCCCCGCGCCGGACTCCATTGCTTGCTACCCATTCACCTGTAGCCGCTGGCGGATGTGTTGTGCACCAGCGGCGATATTTCCAAGGAAAAAACTTCATGGCTCGTAAATCTGCCGCGCAAGCGGAAAACGATCAAATCAAGGACCAGGCCTTCAGCGAACTGCAGGCGCTGATCGAAGAATCGGAAAAGCTGCTCAAGGGCAGCGCCAGCCTGGTGGGCGAAGAAGGTGAGAGCCTGCGCCAGCAAGTCAGCCTCAAGCTCAAGCAGGCGCTGGATTCGGTCAGCAATGTGCGCGAGCGCAGCAAGCCGGTGGTGGATGCCACCGAGCAGTACATCGGTGGCCACCCGTGGCAGACCGTGGCCATCTCCGCCGGTTTCGGCCTGGTGGTAGGCCTGTTGCTGGGCCGTCGTTCCTAAGCCCCCGCGCAACGTTGAGGCCAGGTACGCCAATGGCGGCCTGGCCTTTTTCATGCCTTCAGTCCTGGGCCAGCGCCCGCAATTGCTGCAGCTGCTCGGCGGGAATGGCGATGCCCGCGTGCTGCGAACGCTCGCGCTGCTGATGCCGGCGATCCCCCGGCAGGCGCTTGAGCCCCACCGCATGCATCTGCCGCACCAGCTCCTGGCTGCGCTCGGCAAAACTCTGCCCGGCAGCCTTGCTTGGGTCGATGACGATCAGCAACTGGCCGGTCCAGGGCGTCTTGGCCCCCGGGTGGCCGGACCAGTCGAATTCGAAGGAGAAGTTGCCCCCGGTCAGGGCTGCCGCCAGCAGCTCCACCATCATCGACAGAGCCGAGCCCTTGTGCCCGCCAAACGGCAGCAAGGCGCCACCTTCAAGAATCGCCCTGGGGTCCTGGGTCGGCTGGCCCAGGCTGTCGACACCGATGCCCGGCGGCAGGCGCTCACCCTTGCGCGCGGCGATCTGCACGTCGCCATGGGCAATGGCGCTGGTGGCCAGATCGAAGACGATCGGCTGGCCCTGGGCCTGGGGTGCGGCGAAGGCGATCGGGTTGGTGCCGAACAATGGCCTGTCGGCGCCGTGGGGCACGACGCAGGTCATGCTGTTGACCACGCTCAGGGCCACCAATCCTTCCTCGGCGAAGGGTTCGACATCCGGCCAGAGTGCGGCGAAGTGGTGCGAATTGCGGATAGCCAGCACGGCGATACCGGCGCTGCGGGCCTTGCTCACCAGCAGCTCGCGGGCGGCAGCCAGGGCCGGCTGGGCAAAGCCGTTGCCGGCGTCGACCCGGACAAAGGCCGCCGCCACATCCTCCACCACCGGCACGGCCTGGCCGTCGACCCAGCCACTGGCCAGGGTCGAGACATAACCGGGAATGCGGAACACGCCATGGCTGTGGGCTCCGTCGCGCTCGGCGCCGGCACAGTTCTCGGCCAGGCAGCGGGCCACTTCGGCGCGGCAGCCGTGGCGTTGGAAAATCGTTTCCAGCAACTGCACCAGGGCCGGTAAAGAAAGGTATTGGGGCGGTGTTTCAACAACCACGGACGATGCAGACATCTGAAGCTCCAGAGTAATTATTGGAGGGGGCGACAGCGTGTGAACCTGGCGATTAAACAACGCCGCACTCCAACCCTGTCAACCACTGCCGGCGCCTTGCAGGGAAGGTGCCAGGATGGCCGGAACAACCATCCCCCTGGAGCAAGAAAAAGCCCCCTGTGCGCTGCCGTGGCAAGGCACAGGGGGCTGTATCAGCCTGGCTCAGTCCTTCTGGTCGCGCAGCACATTGCCCGAGGCGCCGTCGATGCGAAACTCATAGACACTGCCATCGGACTTGCGCCCTTCGCCTTCCCAATAGCCATCGTTGTCCGCTTCGATCTTGTAGATCTCCACGTAGCCGGCTTTGGTCTTTGCGGTTTCAATGGCTTTTTCAATGGTGATCCAACCGGCCCCCGGACGGTCGGCCAGGGCCGCTCCAGCGCCCAGCAGGCTGGCGGTGGCAAGCAATGCGGCAAGCGTCTTCTTCAACATGGTCCATCTCCTTGTGTATTCACTTTCGATACAGAGCCTGGTTTTAGGGCGTGCCAGATGAAAATAAGTTCACTTTGATGCTCATTAGCCATGACGGTTGTTCTCCAAGACTTGCCGCGGAGGGTAGAATGCGGGAAATCAGGAAGAGTCAATGAGCGAACAGATCCTCTCAGAAGCCGAATACGACGCCATCACCCAAGCGGCAGCCCAATGGTGCATGCGCCTGCATGAACCCGACTGCAGCGACGCGGAGCGTCTGGCCTTTCAGCAATGGCATGATGCCGACCCCCTGCACGCCTTCGAATACGAGGCGATGCGGGAAATTTGGGAAGTGGCCGATCAACTGCCCCCTTCCACCCTCACTGCCGCACCAGCCCCCGCACCGGTCAAGCTCGTTCCCCGGCGCACCTGGCAGCAGTATGGCGTGGCGGCGGCCATCGCCCTGTGCGCCCTGCCCCTGGCCGCCTACAGCGGCTGGGAACTGGGTTGGGTGCCGTCCTCCTACCAGCGATTCGAAGCCGGCGACAGCCTGCGCAGCGTGACCCTGGCCGATGGCAGCCAGGTGCAACTGAACCTAGGCAGCACCCTGACCTACAGCAACTACAAGGACCAGCGCCGGGTCACCCTGAAAAAAGGCGAAGCCTTCTTCAAGGTCAGCCACGACGCCAGCCACCCGTTCGTGGTCAAGGCCGCCAATGGCCAGGTCAAGGTCACCGGCACCCAGTTCAATGTGTGGATGTACGAGGACCAGGTGCGGGTCACCCTGCTCCAGGGCTCGGTCCTGGTGAGCAGCAACACCGCCCTGCCCGGCGAAGGTTTCCGCCTGGAGCCGGGCATGCAGGCCAGCTACAAGGCCGGCGACTACCAGCCGCAGATCAGCCAGACCTACAGCAACGACAGCTCCCTGGCCTGGCGCGAAGGCAAGCTGGTGCTGGACAACCTGGCCCTCACCGACGCCCTGCCGCTGATCAACCGCTACCTGGACACTCCGGTGCAGGTCGCCGACGCCAACACCGGCAAGATCCGCGTCGGCGGCATCTACAACACCCGGGAAATCAAGAGCCTGCTGACCTCGCTGCCCAAGGTGCTGCCGGTCTACCTGACGCGCAATCGCGATGGCAACCCGGTAATCAACTCACTGCCCCAGTCCCCGCCAAAAAGCTGAAGGCCGCCCCGTTGCCGGGGCGGCCTCCTCTTGATGCTCACGCTCAATCGTTACTGGCGCGCCAGTACCGCCTCCTTGCGCGGCTCTTCGATCACCTGCAACTGATACTGGCCATCGGCACGGATCTGCGCTTCGGTAAAGGGCAGCACGCTCCACTGGTTGCGGGCGAAAGCAGCCGTCTGGTCGCGAAAATGCGCTGAGGCCGGGTCGCTGGACAGGGAGAACGCCAGCAGCCCCAGGGCGCGCGGCCCCTGCTCGTCGAAGCTGACCACGTTCAGGTAGCTGGTACCGCTGACCACTTCACGCTTGCCATCGGCCGCCGGCACGCTCTGGATGGCGTTGTACACCCCCAGGCTTTCAGGGCCGCCGGGCACCGGGGTCGGCTGGCCGCCCTGGCTGACTTGCTGGATATCGCCCCAACGAACGTCACTCCCCAGCCCGGCCTCGGCGACCTGCTGCGCCGAAGCCAGCATCGACTCGCGCAGTGCCCGGGCCACCGCTGGCCGGCCAATGGCCAGGCCCCGTGGGGTGTGCTGGGGATCTTTCGGGTCAAAGGCCACGCGCCACACGCTGGGGTCCTGCAACAGCGGCTGCATGATGCCCTGGAAGTGCACGAAGCCCAGGCCGGCCTGCAACCCTGCGCTGCGGTCCCAGACTTTCAGGCTGGCGCACACCGGTCCCAGGCGCTGGGCATCCGCCCCCAGGTCCTGCTCACAGAACTGCAGCAGATCGGGCATCACCTGGCCGGCCAGGTACACCTGATCGTCCGTGACCAGGTGTTGCAGGTCACTGACCTGGGCCTTGTGCATCCGGCTCAGGCGATCCAGAGCAAAGCGCGCGCGCATCTTCAGCGGCACGTCCTGCTCGCTGATCACCGGCGAAAAGCCTTGCAGCGGCGCCGCCGGGTTGACCATCCAGGCCGAATCGTTGGAATGCTGCAGGTAGTCGTTGCGCGCCAGTTGCGGCAACTGGCTGGCGGCGAAGATCCCCGGTTGCGCCGCTGCCGGGTCGATATCCCAGGCGCAGGCACTGCGCGAGCCATCCAGAACGATGACCCGGGTGCCGGCCCGCGGATCACTGCACTGCGCCAGCTTGGCCTGGGTGACGTTGGGCACCACCGACTGGTTCATGTACAGCGCCCGGCCCTGGTCGTCCACCGCCAGGGTGTTGACCCAGGGAATGCCCTGCAACTGGTGCACGCTGTCTTGCAGGCCGGCCACGCTGCTGGCCTGGTTCATCGCGTACCACTGGGCCAGCACCCGGCTGTTGTCCAGGTTGGCGTCGCGCAGGCTGTAGGCATATTGATGATCCCAGTCCAGTTCCCCCGGCCACTGCACGATCGGGCCGAAGACCGAGCTGTAGAGCGTGCGCGTACGCGGCTGCAACTGGCCGTCCGGGCCCTTGCTCTGCACGGTCAGGGTCTGGCGCTCCAGGGGCAGCGAACGGCCGTCCAGCAGGTAGCGGGTCGGGTCCTTGGGGTCCAGTTGCAAGCGGTACAGGGTGAAGTGCTTGGAGGCGTCCACGGTGTGGGTCCAGGCCAGGTGCTGGTTGAAGCCGATATTGATCAGCGGCAGGCCGGGCAAGGCCGCGCCCATCACATCCAGTTGCCCGGGAATGGTCAGGTGCATCTGGTAGAAGCGCATGCCGCCGACCCAGGGGAAATGCGGGTTGGCCAGCAGCAGCCCACGGCCGTTGAACGAACGCTCGCTACCGATGGCCACCGCGTTGCTGCCACGGTCCAGGGCGAAACGCTGCTGGCGTGCCGCCGCCAGTTGCCAGTGCTCGGCCGGCAGCCCGGCCTGGGCCGTGGCTCCAGGTGGCGTGGCCCCGGCCAGGGCCTCGGCGAACTGCCCGGCACCGCCTTCCACCAACAGGCGTCGGGTCAGTTTCACCAGGTCCGAGGTGGCCAGCGGCCGCACCCAGTCACCCCGGCATTGCTCGGGCAGGCCCTGGGCCTGGCGCTCCGCCAGCTGGCGGTTGTAGCCCTCCACGTAACCCTGCATGCGCTCGCGCATCGCCGGGGTCTGGGCCTGCCAGAAGGCCGCCACGGTCTGGGGAGTGTTGAGCCAGCTGAAGAACAGGTCGCTGCTGAGGTTGTCGCGCTGTTCCAGGGTCTGGCCCTCGGCGCCGAAGTATTGCGAGCGCTGGGCGTTGACCGTCAGCACCTCATTGGCCATCAGGCACAGGTTGTCCTGGGCGTAGGCGTAGCCGATGCCGTAGCCCAGGCCGCGCTCGTCGTCGGCATGGATGTGCGGCACACCAAAACTGGTGCGGCGAATCTCGGCGCGGGTCTGCTCGGGCTGCGCCAAGGCATGGGCGCCACCGCTGAAGCTTAGAAACAGGGCTGCAAGGCAAAAACTCGGTAACTGCCTGGAAATGATCACGCCGACTCCTGATGCAAAAATACAGAACCAGGACTGGTGTGCAGGAGCGGTTGGCAACGCCGCCAGTCTGGGAATCCAGCCGCGCACGGATCACCCGACGCCTGCCTGCCCATAAAGACGAAATGCTTGAAAAAAATTTAATCCGCAAAGGCCAAAAGCCCCGCCATCACATGTCAGCGACCTGATACCGACAAATTTTCTACATTCAGGACTTCATGATTTGCCGTGCTCGTTCGTCTAGTTACTAGAGCATCCATCATTCTTTTCCTGATCAGGCTCTGATAAGGAGTTTTTGCATGTACAACCCGCAACTGCCAATGGACGGCAACACCGTGAACAGCACGCCTTCCCTGAATGCCGGCGCCGGTGTCTTCGGCAAGAACGCCGAGCGCAACAGTAATGAACGAATCAAGCACCTGCTCAAAAGCTTCGGCCTGCGTACCAGCCTGATTCGCCTGAAAGTCATCGACGCCCTGCTCACCGCGGCCCAGAGCGACCGCTCCCTGGGGGTGCGCGGCATCCACAGCCAACTGCTGGAACTGGATATTCCCCTGTCCTTTCTCAGTGTGCGGGAGGTGCTCAAGCGGCTGTGCAGCGAGGGTGTACTGACCCTCAATGCAGACAAGAGCTACAGCCTGCACCAGCAGGCCGCAGCGGTGCTCGACGGTCTCTCCTGAGGCCGTCGAGCCCGGGCTCAGGGCTTGACCTTGCGGCGCATCACGCCGTTGATCACCACCACGACCACCGCCACGCCAATGGCGATGTACTGGAACAGCTTCTCGCTGATGATGCCGTTGTTCTGCAGGTAGGAAAGGCCAAGCATGATTCCCAGTACCACCAGGGAAATCAGAATCGAGTAGATCAAGCGTTGTTTCTGAGTCATTGCCGGGTCCTGAAGCTGAAATTGTATCTGCCGTGTATCAAGATCGATGCCAAGCACATACCCGGATTCGGGGATGTGCCGGGCAAATCGGGGTCACATGGTACAGGCGCGAAGGAGTTTTTTCTTCCTTGTCGTCCTGCCGTGTTCCCCGTGCCCTTTGAGGATTGATCCATGTTTCGTCGAATCACGCTGCTGATTCCCCTGCTGGCCATGCTGACCCTGTCGGGCTGCATCATCATGCCCCACGATGGCGGGCACCACCGCTACTACGACGGCGGCCCGGGCTACTATCACCGCTGAGTCATCCGGACAGCCCATCGGCCCCATGAGCCGCCCGATCTCGCCACCAGCGCCCGCCTTGTCGCGGGCGTTTTGCTGTCTGGCGCCCGACCATTCAGGGGCAAGAAATGTGATTGCCCGGGCGGGCGAACAGCTCCACCAGCCAATCGATGAATACCCGCAGGCGGGTCGACAGGTGCCGCTGGGGCGGGTACAGCGCGGTCAGCGGCAATGCAGGCAGCGGGTAGTCCTCCAGCACCCGCTGCAGGGTCGCGTCCTGCAACTGCCGGGCAACGTGGTAGTACGGGGTCTGGATCAGCCCGTAGCCGGCTTCGCAGGCCGCCAGGTAGCCATCGGCGCTGTTCACCGCCACCCGCTTGGGCAACTGCACCGGCTGCAACTGGCCGGCGAAGAAGAATTCCAGGCCATAACGCTTGCCGCTGACATTGGAGAAATACTCCACCATCTGATGCCCTTGCAGCTCTTGCGGAGTACGGGGAACCCCCCGCTGGCGCAGGTACCCGGGGCTGGCACAGGTGACTTGCTGCAACTGCGCCAGCGGCCGCGCCACCAGGCTCTCGTCCAGGGCCGGGCCGCCGCGCAGCGCACAGTCCACGCCCTCGCGGATCAGGTCCACCGGGCGGTCATTGAGGCCGATCTCCAGTTCGATCTGCCGATAGCGCGCGGAAAACTCCGGCAGCGCCGGTATCACCAGCAACCGGCCGATGCCCACCGGCATATCGACACGCAACAGGCCACGGGGGTTGTGCCGGGCCAGGGAGAACGCCGCCTCACTCTCCTCCAGGTCCGCCAGCAAGCGTACGCAACGCTGGTAATAGGCGGCTCCGTCCAGGGTCGGGCTGACCTGGCGGGTGGTGCGGTGCAACAACTGCACCCCCAGATGGGCCTCCAGTTGCTTGATCAGAATGGTCACCGAAGCCGGCGGCATCTGCAGACTGTCGGCAGCCTTGGCAAAGCCGCCCAGCTCGACGATACGGGTAAAGACGCGCATGGCGTTGAAACGATCCATGGAGCAAACCTGCCGATTATTTAGAATTTAATAATAGTGATAGCGCTTTTAGCCTGTTTATCGGTTTTTTGTCGAGTAGCACACTGCAGGCTCTTTCCCCTTACCGGAGCATTCATCGATGCGCACTCGACAACTGGGCCAGGACGGCCCGCAGGTTTCCGCCATTGGCCTGGGCTGCATGGGCATGAGCGATTTCTACACCACCGGCAACGATCCCCGGGAAGCCGTCGCCACCTTGCATCGGGCCCTGGAACTGGGCGTCAACCTGCTCGATACCGCCGACATCTACGGCCCCCACAGCAACGAAGAGCTGATCGGCCGGGCCATTCGCGGCAAGCGCGAACAGGTGTTCCTGGCCAGCAAGTTCGGCATTGTCCGCGACCCGGCCAACCCGGCGGCCCGCGGGGTCGACGGCCGGCCGGAATACATCCGCGCCGCCATCGACGGCAGCCTGCGGCGCCTGGGGGTGGACACCCTGGACCTGTACTACCAGCACCGGGTCGACCCGGACGTTGCTATCGAGGAAACCGTCGGCGCCATGGCCGAGCTGGTCCAGGCCGGCAAGGTGCGCTACCTGGGCCTGAGCGAAGCCTCGGCGGCAACCCTGGAGCGGGCGCACAAGGTGCATCCGATCAGCGCCCTGCAAAGTGAATATTCGCTATGGAGCCGGGATCAGGAAGACAACGGCTGCCTCGCCGCCTGCCAGCGCCTGGGCATCGCCTTCGTGCCCTACAGCCCGCTGGGCCGGGGGTTTCTCACCGGGGCCCTGAAAAGCCCGGAAGACTTCGCCGCCGACGACTACCGGCGTTTCAACCCACGTTTCCAGGGCGAAAACTTCCAGCACAACCTGCGCCTGGTGCAACAGGTGCAGCAGTTGGCGGCGGACAAGGGGGTGAGCAGCGGACAACTGGCCCTGGCCTGGGTGCTGGCCCAGGGCGATTACCTGATTCCGATTCCCGGAACCAAACAACGGCGGTATCTGGAAGAGAACGTGGCGGCGCTGGAGGTGAGGCTGAGCGCCGAGGAACTGGCGTCACTGGAGCAGATCTTCAGCCCGCAGACCACCGCCGGAACCCGGTATGCCGAAGAGGTAATGGGCTTGCTGGGGCGTTGAAGGCAGCTATGGCGCGCACCGGCAGGCAGTGCGCGCCATGGGGATCAGGCCTTGGTGGAGACGTTCTTGTCAGTCACCGTGGTGCCGTTGCCCTTGCCATAGTTCTGCAGCCCCTGAAGTACATAGATGGCTTTCTTGTACTCGGGGATCAGGTAGTTGGCGTACTTGTTGCCCTTGAGGTTGTTGTTCTGGATGTCATCGAGCTTCATGGCGAAATACTCGAGGGCATTGAACGGCTGATCGGGGTTCTTCGGAATCCCGAAACGGTCGAACTGATCGCCCGCGTTGATCAGGTTCAGCGCCGTGACATCGGAAATCAGGCCATTGTTCTTGAGAAAGGTACTCATGCCGCCCAGGGACTTGGCGGTGACGTTGGTCGGATCGAAACCCTTGATCTGCTTGTGCAGCTTCAACTGATCCATCTTGCGGATGTCGAGCACGGTAGGGTTCTGGCCTACCAGGCTGAGCATCTGCCGTACCTTGGCGCTTTGGGAAACCGGCTTGGACGAGCTGCCCGGGCTTTCCTGCACCAGCAGCCCAGCCTTGCTGGTCCATCCGCCGACGTATCCGATTGCCATGCTGTAACTCCTGTAGTCCGGCCTTCCAATCACCTTTTTCAGCACCATGAAACTTCTGACAAGGTGCCTGTACAAGGATGTAAGCCGTGTTGAAACATCTGAATGGGCGCAAGTATCAACGCCGTGGCAAGCACCAACAACGCTTTATTTCCTGAATTTACAATTTTTGTACAAACTCGACACAATTACCGCAAAGGCCCTGTTTAAAAGGCCCGGGAAGTTTTCCCGCACATCAAGGCGTCATCTTTTCATGCCTGGCCTTGCCCTTGACCGGGCGCCTTTGCCCTACCCCACCATCCCTGGGCGCAGTTTTTTTTCCAGGGCATGCCTTTTTTTGGACGATCGTACTAAAGAGCGGAAAAACCGCGCCGACATCCTGTGGATGCCCTGACAAGGCATCGCATTCCCGAATAATAAAAATCGCTCGGTAAGGACAGGTCCCATGCCCGCTTTGCGCACGATTCAAGCCCGCTACACGCTGTTTCTGGTCCTGTTCATTGTCTTGATGCTGATACTCACGGTGGTGGGCATCAGCCAACTGGTAGCGCCCAAGCTGCGTCATACCGAAGAACAGGTAGCCCTCAACCGCATCGCCGAAGTGGCGCAGCGCATCCAGGGCGAACTGAACAAGGTCCAGGCCCAGCAACGCAGCATCACCCAGACCATTCCCCTGCTCGACAGCGACAGCATCGACAAGGTCCTGCCGGGCCTGGTGGACCAGTACGGTGAACAGAAAGTCTTCGGCGGCGGCATCTGGCCCCTGCCCGGCCAGCGCACCCCGGGGCGCAACAAACACAGCACCTTCTGGCACCGTGACGCCTCCGGCAAGCTGGTGGTCAACACCTTCTGGAACAGCGACCCGGCGCCCAACTACTACGAGCAGCCCTGGTACCTGGGCGGCATGCAGACCGCCCCCGGCCAGTGCGCCTGGGCTGCGGCCTACAAGGACGATGCCAGCGCCGAGCCGCGCACCAACTGCGCCATGGCCATCCGCCGCGACGGCCAGCCCTGGGGCGTGGCCACCATCGACGTGACCCTGGGTTTCTTCAACGACCTGGTGGCACGCCAGGAACAGGCACTCAAGGCCGAGATGCTGATCGTCGAAGCCGACGGCAAGATCATCAGCAACAGCTCGCGGATCAACGGCCCGATCGTGCTCAAGAACATCCGCGACCTGAGCCCCGGCTCCCCCTTCGCCGCCCAAGTCCAGGCCGCCCTGCAGCAGCGTGACCAGGGGGCACAGCGCGTCGAGTTCGACAACGCCGGGGTGCCCAGCACCTTCTTCATGCGCGCCATCGAAGGCACGCCCTGGTTTCTCGCCAGCGCCCTGCCGACCCAGCTGATCACCGCCCAGCGCGACGACGTGCTGAGCACCCTGAGCCTGTTGCAGATCCCCATGGTGATCCTGCTGGTGTTGCTGCAGGTCTATGCGATCCGCCAGCTGGTGCAGCGTATGAAGATCCTCAAGGGCAATATCGACGCCCTGGCCACCGGCGACGCCGACCTGACCCGGCGCATCGTGATCCGCGCCGAGGACGAACTGGGGGCCATCGGCCACTCGGTGAACCGCTTTATCCAGTACCTGCAGCAGATGATCGGCGAGGTCACCCAGGCCACCGAGGCCATGGCCGGGAGCCTGGGGCAGTTGCAGCAGAGCTCGGCCCACAGCCAGCAGATCCTGTTGCGCCATGCCTCGGAAACCGATCAGACGGTGACCGCCATTACCGAAATGAGCAGCACCGCCGACAGCGTTGCCGCCAACGCCGCCCAGACCGCAGACTTCACCCGCCGCGCCAACGAACACGCAGAACGTTCCCGGGTGGTGGTGGGCGAAGCTTCCGGCAGCGTCATCGCCTTGATCGACGAAGTCGCCGATGCCACCCACAAGGTCGAGGCCATGCAAGCCGACGCCCAGCGCATCACCGAGGTCCTCGGGGTGATCGGCGCCATCGCCGGGCAGACCAACCTGCTGGCCCTGAACGCCGCGATCGAGGCCGCCCGGGCCGGAGAACAGGGCCGCGGCTTCGCCGTGGTCGCCGATGAAGTGCGGGCCCTGGCCGCGCGGACCCAGGACAGCACCTCGCAGATCAACGAAATGCTCGCGCGCCTGACCCAGGGCGTGAGTTCCTCGGTCAGCGCCATGGAAAACACCCAGGCCAGCTGCCAGTCAGCGGCGGACGCCACAGCGCGGGTCAACAGCGGGCTCGACGAAATGGCCGACTCGGTGAGCCAGATCAACAGCCTGAGCACCCAGATCGCCACCGCCGCCGAACAGCAGAGCGCTGTGACCGAGGAGATCAACCGCAGCATGGTGAGCATCCGACACATGGTCGAGGAGCTGGTGGACAGCGCCCGGGCCGGGGAAAGTAACACCCAGAGCCTGTTGCAGGCCAATGCCCAGGTCAGCCACCTGATGAGCCGCTTCAAAGTCCGCTGAACGGTCTGCCCCCGCCCCTGGCAGCCCGCCGGGGCGGGGCTATATTTCAGGCTCCGGTCACAAGGACGTGAGGTGCCTCATGGGGCAGCGCCAGACACATCTGTTGCATGAACAGATCAGCCACGAACTGTTTATCCAGGCCAGTATCGACACCGTCTACTACTACGTGACGCAGCCGGACCGCTGGCCGGAGTGGCAACCTTCCAGCCTGCGTGCCGATACCGGCCTGTGCGGTTCATTGCCCGCCGGCCACCGCTTCAGTGAAACCATGGACTTGCTGGGGGTGCAGTTGCCCATCAGCTACCGGGTGCTGGTGGCGGTGTTTCCCAAGGAGTTCAAGACCCTATTCAGTTCCGCCGCGCTGGACGGTTCGATCCACTACCAGTTGAGCAAGCAGGGCGACGGCACACTGTTCCGGCGCACCCTGGAATACGCCACCGACCTGCAGCTCAGTGGCCTGCGAGCACGCATGGAGCAGCTTTCGAGCCAGGCCCTGGGCAACCTCAAGCAGCGTCTGGAACAGCCCGACGACTGACAAATCTGTAATGCCCACCTCAGTTTCCTGACAGCCAGCGCCGATTAGAGTCCGCTCCAATCCGCTGACTGACTGGAAGCCTCCGATGCCGCGCCCCTCCTCGTTCCACAGCCCCTCCCGCCGCACCTTCGTCAAGGCCCTGGCTGCCGGTGGTGTACTCGCCGGCTTCGGCCTGTGGCGCAACCCGGTCTGGGCCGTCAGCAGCCCGGGCCAGCCCGAGGTCCTGGCCGGCAGCGACTTCGACCTGTGCATCCAGCAGTTGTCGGTGAACTTCAGCGGCCGGCCACGCAAGGCCATGGCCATCAACGGCAGCCTGCCCGGGCCCCTGCTGCGCTGGCGCGAAGGCGACCGGGTGACTGTGCGGGTGCGCAACCGCCTGGACCAGCCCAGTTCCATCCACTGGCACGGGATCATCCTGCCGGCCGACATGGACGGCGTGCCCGGCCTGAGCTTCGAGGGCATCGAGCCCGGCGGGCTCTACCGCTACAGCTTCCCGGTCAAGCAGCACGGCACCTACTGGTACCACAGCCATTCCGGGCTGCAGGAGCAACTGGGGGTGTATGGCCCGCTGGTGATCGACGCCCGGGAACCGGAGCCCTTCAGCTACGAACGCGACTACGTGGTGCTGCTCTCGGACTGGAGCGACGAGGAGCCGGGGCAGATCCTGCGCACCCTGAAGAAACAGTCCGACTACTACAACCAGCACAAGCGCACCCTGGGCGACTTCATCGAGGACGTCGGCCGCGACGGCTGGGCGGCCACGCTGGCCGAACGCAGCATGTGGGCGCAGATGAACATGACCCCCACCGACCTCGCCGATGTCAGCGGCGCCACCTATACCTTCCTGCTCAACGGCCAGGCCCCGGGCCAGCCATGGTGCGGGCTGTTCCGCCCCGGCGAACGCCTGCGCCTGCGAGTGATCAATGCCTCGGCCATGAGCTATTTCGACCTGCGCATTCCCGGGGTGCAGATGACCGTGGTCGCCGCCGACGGCCAGCACGTGGTGCCCGTGACCGTAGATGAACTGCGCATTGCCGTGGCCGAAACCTTCGACGTGCTGGTGCAACCCGGTGCCGGAGCCCACGCCTTGTTCGCCCAGGCCATGGACCGCAGCGGCTATGCCCTGGGCACCCTGGCCAGTGCCCCCGGGCTCGTGGCCGAGGCACCAGCCATGGACCCGCGACCGCTGCTGAGCATGACGGACATGGCCATGGGTGCCATGGATCACGGGGCAATGCCGGGCATGGACCATGGCGCCATGGCCGCCATGGATCACGGCGCGATGAACGCCACGATCAGCCACCCGACCTCGGAAACCAACAACCCCCTGGTGGACATGCAGGCGGTGAACCCCATGCCGCGCCTGAACGATCCGGGCATCGGCCTGCGCGACAACGGCCGCCGGGTGCTGCGCTACGCCGACCTGAAAAGCACCTTCGCCGACCCCGACGGCCGCGAACCGAGCCGGACCCTGACCCTGCACCTGACCGGGCACATGGAAAAGTTCGCCTGGTCCTTCGACGGCATTCCCTTTGCCGAAGCCGAACCCCTGCGCCTGCGGTATGGCGAGCGGCTGCGCATCGAACTGGTGAACGACAGCATGATGGCCCACCCCATCCACCTGCACGGGCTGTGGAGCGACCTGGAGGACGAACATGGCCGCTTCCAGGTGCGCAAGCACACCATCGACATGCCGCCGGGCACCCGCCGCAGCTACCGGGTCACCGCCGATGCCCTGGGGCGCTGGGCCTATCACTGCCACCTGCTGTACCACATGGAAAGCGGCATGTTCCGCGAAGTCCGGGTCGAGGAGGAACGCCACCATGAAGCTTGATTACCTCCGCTTCACCCGGCAGCCCGGCGTTGGCCTGGCCCTGCTCCTGCTGGCCTGGCCCTGGGCACCGGCACAGGGCGAATCGATGCCGGGCATGGACCATTCCAGCGTGCCCGGGATCGCCATGGGCGTCATGGACCACTCACAGATGCCCGGCATGCAGGCGCCAGCCCCCACACGAAGCCGCACACCGATCCCGGTGCTGACCGATGCCGACCGGGCGGCGGTCTACCAGGGCCCCGGTGGCCACATCCACGGCCCGTCGCTGAACACTTTCCTGCTGGTGGACCAGTTGGAATGGCAGGACGCCGACCCGGGTGGCAGCGTCGCCTGGGAGGTCGAGGGCTGGGTCGGTGGCGACCGCGACCGGCTCTGGCTGCGCAGTGAAGGCGAACGCACCCGGGGCGTCACCGAGCACGCCGAGCTGCAAGCCCTGTGGGGCCATGCCATTGGCCCCTGGTGGGACCTGGTGGGCGGCCTGCGCCAGGACTTCAAGCCCGGCACGCCGCAGACCTGGGCCGCCCTGGGGCTGCAAGGCATGGCCCTGTACAACTTTGAAAGCCAGGTCACCGCCTACCTCGGCGAGGACGGCCAGGCCGCCTTGCGCCTCAAGGGTGACTACGACCTGCTGCTGACCCAGCGCCTGATCCTCCAGCCCTCCGCCGAGGTCAACCTCTATAGCCGCAATGACCGGCAACGGGGCCTGGGCGCAGGCCTGGCGGACAGCGAGATCGGCCTGCGCCTGCGCTACGAGATCCGCCGCGAGTTCGCTCCCTATATAGGGGTGACCTGGAACCGCAGCTACGGCCGCAGCGCCGACTACGCCCGGGACGAGGCCGAGCTGGACAACGACCCGCGCCTGGTCCTGGGCCTGCGCCTGTGGTTCTGAAGGCCACAACCGCTGGCCGGCCTTGGTATCACCTTGAAACAAAAGCCAGCGGCGGCCAGCGAAAAAAACCGCAAAATGCACCACCCCGAGCGTGCAACCGCGGGTGGCCGGCCATGCCACCCTTCCTTATTGATCAGCGACAAAGAGACTTTCGATGAACACCTCACTGCGTCTGGCGGCCCTGTCCGCCCTGCTGATCAGCTCCCTGGCCCAGGCTGGAGAACTGATTCCCATCGACGTGCACCGCGACGCCAACTGCGGCTGCTGCAAAAAGTGGATCGAGCACCTGCAGGACAACGGCTTTGCCGTGACCGACCACGTGGAAAGCAACATGAGCGCGGTCAAGCAGCGGCTCGGCGTCGCCCCGCGCCTGGGCTCCTGCCATACCGCGGTGATCGACGGCAAGTTCGTCGAGGGCCACGTGCCGGCCGAACAGGTGCTGGCCCTGCGCAAGCGCGATGACCTGCTGGGCATCGCCGCCCCGGGCATGCCCATGGGCTCCCCCGGGATGGAAATGGACGGCATGGGCGCCGATGCCTTCCAGGTCATCGGCCTGACCCGCGAGGGCAAGGACGTGGTCGTCGCGGACTACCCGGCCCGTTGATCTTCGGCGCCTACTTCGGCCTGTTCCTGGCGGCGTTCGGCGCCGCCACCCTGCTGCCCCTGCAATCGGAAGCGCTGCTGGTGGGGTTGCTGCACAACAGCCAACTGGCAGTGCTCGGGCTGTGGCTGGTGGCGACCCTGGGCAATGTCCTGGGCTCGCTGGTCAACTGGTGGCTGGGCCAGCGCCTGGAACACTACAAGGAGCGCCGCTGGTTTCCGGTCAGCTCGCGTCACCTGGAGCGGGCCCGGGGGCCTTACCAACGCTATGGCCACTGGACGCTCCTGCTGAGCTGGATGCCGCTGATCGGCGATCCGCTGACCCTGGTGGCCGGCGTCATGGGCGAACCCCTCAAGCGCTTCCTGCTGCTGGTCACCCTGGCCAAGGGCGCGCGCTACGCCGTGCTGGCGTGGCTGACCCTGGGCTGGATCGGCTGAGCGCCCGCAGCTCCCCATCACCGCGCAGGAGCTGGCTTGCCAGCGAAAGTGCCCGCCCCCGCAACCACCTGCCTCAAGGCCTTCCTTGTCGGCAAGCCGACGCCCAGGGTTTGCCTGTGGCTTAACGTCGCCCTAATCCGGCGGCTACAGCATCGCCCGCAACCTTGCGGAGTGTCCTTATGCCCCTTGCTACCCCTCGCTGGCTCAGTGCCTTGCTGCTGCCCCTGGCCCTGCCTGCCCTCGCCGCCCAGGGGCCGGTCTACGGTCCCGAACTGCAGGGCTTCGACTACCCCTATCCCTTGCAGCATTTCAGCTTTGTGTCCCAGGGCCAGGCACTGCAGATGGGCTATATGGATGTACCGCCCCAGAGCCCGGCCAACGGGCGCAGCCTGGTACTGATGCATGGCAAGAACTTCTGCGGCGCCACCTGGGAGGGCTCGATCAAGGCCCTGAGCGCCGCAGGCTACCGGGTGATAGTCCCGGACCAGATCGGCTTCTGTACCTCCAGCAAGCCCGAACACTACCAGTACAGCTTCCAGCAACTGGCGCAGAACACCCATCAACTGCTGGCCAAACTTGGCGTCAGCCAGGCCAGCCTGCTGGGCCATTCCACCGGTGGCATGCTGGCCACCCGCTACGCCCTGCAATACCCCGATCAGGTACGGCAACTGGCCCTGGTCAACCCCATCGGCCTGGAAGACTGGAAAGCCCTGGGCGTGCCCTGGCGCAGCGTCGACCAGTGGTACCAGCGCGAGCTGAAGCAGACCGCCGAGGGTATCCGCCGCTACGAGCAGCAGACCTATTACGCCGGCCGCTGGAAGGCCGAGTACCAGCGCTGGGTGGACATGCTCGCCGGCCTCAACCAGGGCCCCGGCAAGCGCCTGGTGGCGTGGAACTCGGCGCTGATCTACGACATGATCTTCAGCCAGCCGGTGTACTACGAATTCCAGGACCTGAAGATGCCGACCCTGCTGCTGATCGGCACCGCCGACACCACCGCCATCGGCAGCGATATCGCGCCGCCCGAGGTCAAGGCGCGCATCGGCCACTACCAGGACCTGGGCAAGCAGGTGGCGCAGCGCATCCCCCATTCGACCCTGGTGCAGTTCCCGGGGCTGGGCCACGCACCGCAAATGGAACAACCCGAGCCTTTCCACCAGGCCCTGCTGGACTGGTTGAAGCAACCCTGAGCCAGGAGCCCGAACATGGCACTAGAGATTGCGGTAATCGATGATTGGCAGGACGTAGCGCGCGAGGTAGTGGACTGGTCGGTGCTCGATAGCATCGGCCGGGTCAGCTTCCTTCACGACTACCCGGCAGACCCCGCCACCCTGGCCCGGCGCCTGCAACCGTTCCAGGTGATCTGCGTGATGCGCGAGCGCACCCGGTTCGATGAAACCCTGCTACGCAGCCTGCCGCAGCTCAAGCTGCTGCTCACCGGCGGCATGCGCAACGCCGCCATCGACCTCAAGGCGGCCAGCGCCCTGGGGATCCAGGTGTGCGGCACCGACAGCTACAAGCACGCCGCGCCGGAGCTGACCTGGGCCCTGCTCATGGCCCTGAGCCGCAACCTGCTGAGCGAAGCCTGCGCCCTGCGCGCAGGCGATTGGCAACAGGGCCTGGGGGGTGATCTGCACGGCAAGACCCTGGGCATTCTCGGCCTGGGCAGCATCGGCCAACGGGTGGCGCAATTCGGCCAGGTGTTCGGCATGCGGGTGATTGCCTGGAGCGAGAACCTCACCGCTGAACGCGCGACCGCCGCCGGCGTGACCTATGTCGACAAGCAGCAACTGTTCGAACAGGCCGATGTGCTCTCGGTGCACCTGGTGCTCAGCGAGCGCAGCCGTGGCCTGGTGGACGCCCAGGCCCTGGCGTGGATGAAGCCCGGGGCGCTGCTGGTCAATACCGCCCGCGGGCCGATTGTCGATGAAGCCGCGCTGATTGCCGCCCTGGAACAGGGCCGGCTGGCGGGGGCCGCACTGGATGTATTCGAGCAGGAACCCTTGCCTGCCAACCACCCCTTGCGGCGCTTGCCCAATGTTCTGGCCACGCCCCATGTCGGCTATGTCAGCCGGCAGAACTACCAGCAGTTCTTCGGCCAGATGATCGAAGACCTGCAAGCCTGGCACGCCGGCCAGCCGATCCGCCTGCTCAACTGAAAGCCCCCCGTGGCGATCGCCAGGCAAGGTCCTGCGCAGCTTTTCGCAGGCTTGGCGGCGACCAGGCTCGCAGGGACGCTGGGCGCAGGAGCCCGCCTGTGCCCGTTCTTTGGGCGGCGCCGCACCACAACGGCACCGGCCCCCGGCAGCCCCTCCCCATTTTCGCCCCCGGGCCGCAACGGCCCCGCTCCCGGGCAGTGCATGGCCGACCTTTCGTCGGGACGCATTCGCCACCCGCCCTGCCAACCCCGGGAAACGCCCACCTCCCCCGGCACCGCTCTAGGTTCTGTCCTAGACTGAATTTCGCACTGTGACCGGGCAGTCACACTCACCGAGAAAAAGTCGAAACTTTTCGCTTCGGCCCAAGGTCAGGTTAAAGGTAGGGTCGCTGCCACTGGTGCATTCCTTGCAACGGCTCCTCCACCCTTTCTGCTTCCACGCTCGAGCAGCGCAGGCTGATCGACGTGTGGCGCGTTTGCGCCCGGCCACAGGAATTGGCCACGCGCGGCGCTCGAGACACCAGAACAGATCAATAAAACGGGAGAGACACATGATCAGCGCCGTATTGGACACTCAGGGAGATCACCCTCAACAGCAGGCCGGCGACCGCGCCGCCCCCTCGGTTCCGGTCCCTGGGAACAAGACGGTGCTGCCGCTGGCGCGGCCCAATCCCAACCGCAAGCGAGTGCTGTTCGTCACCTCGGAAATCGCCGACCTGGTGAAGACCGGCGGCCTGGGCGACGTCTCTGCCGCCCTGCCCAGGGCCATGGCCCACCTGCACGATGTGCGGGTACTGATCCCCGGCTACCCCCAGGTGCTGCATAGCGAGAACCCGATCCACATCATCGGGGAGCTGGGTGGCCACGCGGCACTGCCGGCCTGCAAGATCGGGCGCATGGACATGCCCGACGGCCTGGTGATCTACGTGCTGATCTGCCCGGAACTCTACGAGCGCGAAGGCACGCCCTACGGCGCCAACAACGGCCGCGACTGGCCGGACAACCATATCCGCTTCGCCCGCCTGGGGCTGGCCGCCGCCGACATCGCGGCCAACCTGGCGCAGATCCACTGGTGCCCCGACCTGGTGCACGCCCATGACTGGCCCGCCGGGCTGGCGCCGGCCTACATGCACTGGCGCGGGCAACGCACGCCGACCCTGTTCACCATTCATAACCTGGCCTATCAGGGCGTGGTCAGCCTGGCCTCGTGCCCGGAACTGGGCATCCCCGAGCATGCCCTGCAACAGGAAGGCATGGAGTTCTACGGCAAGCTGTCGTTCCTCAAGGCCGGCATGGCCTACGCCAGCCACATCACCACGGTGAGCGCCACCTATGCCCAGGAAATCACCACCCCGGCCTTCGGTTGCGGGCTCGACGGCTTCCTCGCCAGCAAGACCCAGCAGGGCCTGCTCAGCGGCATCCCCAACGGCATCGATGAAAGCTGGGACGCCGCCACCGACGCGCACCTGCTCACGCCTTTCAGCATCGGCGACTGGGACGGCAAGGCAGCCAACGCCGCCCATGTGCGGCAGATGTTCGGCCTCGACGCCTCCAGCGGCCCACTGTTTGCCGTGGTCTCGCGGCTGGTCTACCAGAAAGGCCTGGACCTGACCGAAGCGGTGGCCGAGTTCATCGTGCAGTCCGGCGGCCAGATCGCCATCATCGGCCGCGGCGAGCCGGAGGAAGAACAGTCCATGCGCGCCCTGGCCCGGCGCTTCCCCGGCCGCATCGGGGTGCACATCGGCTTCAACGAGACCGACGCCCGGCGCATGTTCGCCGGCAGCGATTTCCTGCTCATGCCCTCGCGCTACGAGCCCTGCGGCCTGAGCCAGATGTATGCCCAGCGCTTCGGCTCGCTGCCGGTGGCGCGCAACACCGGCGGCCTGGCAGACACCATCGAGAATGGCGTCACCGGTTTCCTCTTCGACGAATCCACCGTGGCCAGCTACCAGGAAGCCCTGACCCGGGCCTTCAAGGTGTTCGCCTACCCGGCGCTGCTCAATGCCATGCGCTGCCGGGCCATGGCCGCGCCCTTCAACTGGTGCAAGGCGGTGGAACCCTACGCCGAACTCTACGAGCAACTGGTGGCCAAGGCCCTGGGACAGGCCGCCCGACAGTAAGAGGCAAGGACCGATGCCCTCAAGCACGCTGCACACCTGGACTCATGGCGCGCGGCTGCTGGATGCCGAGCACACCCGGTTCGCCCTGTGGGCGCCGGATGCGCGCTGCGTCAGCGTCGAACTGGCGGACGGCCAGTCGCTGCCCATGCAGCCCCAGCCCGAAGGCTGGTTCATGACCCAGGCGCGCTGCCCCGCGGGCAGCGCCTACCGTTTCAATATCGACGAGCGGATCCAGGTCCCCGACCCGGCATCCCGGGCCCAGCTCGGTGATGTCCACGGGCCAAGCCTGGTGGTGGACCCCGAGCGCTATCAATGGCAGCACCCGCAGTGGCGCGGCCGGCCCTGGCACGAGGCGGTGATCTACGAACTCCACGTGGGGGTCATGGGCGGCTATCAGGCGGTGCAGCAAGCCCTGCCGGCCCTGGTGGAACTGGGGGTGACCGCCATCGAGCTGATGCCCCTGGCGGAGTTTCCCGGCGAACGCAACTGGGGCTACGACGGCGTGTTGCCCTACGCCCCGGAAGCCTCCTATGGTTCGCCCGACGAGCTGCGCGCGCTGATCGATACCGCCCATGGCCTGGGCCTGGCAGTGATCCTCGATGTGGTCTACAACCACTTCGGCCCCGACGGCAACTACCTGCAGGAGTACGCCCAGGGCTTCTTTCGCCAGGACCTGCACACCCCCTGGGGCGCTGCCATCGACTTTCGCCGCCCGCAGGTCAGCGAGTTCTTTATCGACAACGCCCTGATGTGGCTACTGGAGTACCGTTTCGACGGCCTGCGCCTGGACGCGGTGCACGCCATCGACGATCCGGATTTCCTGCGGCAACTGGCGCAGCGGGTCCGCCAGGCAGTGCCATCCGATCGCCATGTGTGGCTCAACCTGGAGAACGAGTTCAATCAGGCCAGCCTGCTGCAACAAGGCTTCGACGCACAGTGGAACGACGACGGCCACAACGCCCTGCATGTGCTGCTGACCGGCGAAACCGACGCCTACTACGCCGACTTCGCCGAGCAGCCCACTGAGCAACTGGCCCGCTGCCTGAGCCAGGGTTTCGCCTTCCAGGGCCATGCCAACCGCCATGGCGAGGCCCGCGGCGAACCCAGCGGGCACCTGCCGCCCAGCGCCTTTGTGCTGTTTCTGCAGAACCATGACCAGATCGGCAACCGGGCCTTTGGCGAACGCCTCAACCAACTGGCGCCGACCCAGGCCCTGCACGCGGCCACGGTGCTGTTGCTGCTGTCACCGATGATTCCGCTGCTGTTCATGGGCGACGAAGTAGCCGCCCAGGAACCATTCCTGTTCTTCACCAGCCATCAGGGCCAGTTGGCCGAAGCGGTGCGCGAGGGCCGGCGCAACGAATTCGCCGCCTTCAGTGCCTTCGCCGACGCCGGGCAGCGCCAGCGCATTCCCGACCCCAACGCCGCCTCGACCTTCCAGGCCTCGCGCCCACGGGCCCAGTCCCGACAGGCCGAGGCCACCCGCGAGCTGTACCGCAGCCTGTTGCAGATCCGCCACCGCGAGCTGGTTCCGCGCCTGCCCGGCGCCCATGCCCTGGGCTGCCAGGTACTGGCCGAGGGCGCCCTGAGTGCGCGCTGGCGCCTGGGGGACGGCAGCCTGTTGCGCATCGACCTCAACCTCGGCCCGCACCAGGTCGAACTGGCCGCCGAGGCCGCGCCGCAGCTGTGCTTCGAATACCCGCCGCACACCCTCAACTACTGGTGCCAGGGCCAACTGCCCGCCTACAGCGTGCTGGTGCTGCTGGCCCCCACCTCTTCCCCGACCGACCCAGATGGAGAATGCCTATGAGCGATGCGCAACTGAAACTGCTTGCCAGCCGCGCCGGCCTGGCAGTGGACTGGATCGATGCCAACGGCCGTGCCCAGAAGGTCGAGGACCGGGTCCTGCGGGCTGTCCTGGCCGGCCTGGGGCATCCGGCCGAAGACCCGCAGCAGGTCGAACAGAGCCTGCTGCAATTGCAAGGGGTGCAACAGAGCCGGCACCTGCCACCGCTGCTGACCGCCGACCACGGCCAGAGCCTGGACCTGGCGCGCTACTTCCCCCCGCACACGGCCTGTGTCCTGCGGCTGGAGGATGGCAGCCCGCTGCACCTGGACCTGGATGCCGAGAGCCGGCTGCCGGGCTCGATTCCGGTGGGCTACCACGCCGTGAGTATCGACGACGAACACTTTGTCCTGGCAGTGGCCCCCGAACGCTGCTTCAGCGTGGCCGACGCCGTGCACCAGCCCACCCCGCGGGCCTGGGGCCTCAGCGTGCAACTGTACGCCCTGCGCCGCCCCGGCGATGATGGCTTCGGCGATACCCAGGCCCTTGAAGAACTGGCGCGCCAGGCCGCCGAACGCGGCGCCGATGCCCTGGCCATCAGCCCGCTGCACGCCATGTTCAGCAGCGACCCACTGCGCTACAGCCCCTATTCGCCTTCCAGCCGGCTGTTCCTCAACAGCCTGTATGCCGCCCCTGGCGCGATCCTCGGCGACCGCGCCTGGCGCACCGCGATCGAAGCCTGTGGCCTGGGCGAACAACTGCAGGACCTGGAACAGTTGCCGCTGATCGACTGGCCCATGGCGGCCCAGGCCAAGTTGCGGGCACTGCGGGCGCTGTATGAAGGCTTCTGCCAGGGCGAGCACCCGCTGCACGAGGACTTCGCCAGCTACCGCCGGGCAGCCGGCGAGGCCCTGGAAAACCACTGCCGCTTCGAAGCCATCCAGGCCCAGCGCGCCGCCCGTGGCGAGGACCTGGACTGGCGTCACTGGCCGCCGCAGTGGCGTGATCCAGCCAGCCCGGCCCTGGCTCATTTCGCCGAGGAACAGGCCGACGAAATCGGCTTCCATGCCTTTTGCCAGTGGCTGATCGCCCGCAGCCTGGAGCGAGCGCAAAGCGCGGCCCGCAGCGGCGGCATGGGCATCGGCCTGATCGCCGACCTGGCGGTGGGCGCCGACGGCGGCGGCAGCCAGGCCTGGAGCCGGCAGGAGCAGTTACTGGCCAACCTGACGGTGGGCGCGCCACCGGACATCCTCAACCGCCAGGGCCAGAGCTGGGGGATATCGGCCTTTTCCCCGGAAGGCCTGCAACGCCACGGTTTCCGCGCCTTCATCGAAATGCTCAGGGCCAACTTCGCCCATGCCGGGGGCCTGCGCATCGACCATGTGATGGGCCTGCAACGGCTGTGGGTGATTCCCCTGGGCGCGCCTCCCAGCGATGGCGCCTACCTCTATTACCCGGTGGACGACCTGCTGCGCCTGCTGACCCTGGAATCCCATCGCCACCAGGCCATAGTGCTGGGCGAAGACCTGGGCACAGTGCCCGACGGGCTGCGGGAAAAACTTGCCGCCCGGGCCATGCTCGGCATGCGTGTGCTTTTGTTCGAACAGGACCACGGCTGCCACTTCAAGCCCATCCTCGACTGGCCGGACAATGCCCTGGCCACCACCAGCACCCATGACCTGCCGACCCTCAACGGCTGGTGGCATGGCCGCGATATCGACTGGAACCAGCGCCTGGGCCTGGTGGACGAAGCGGCGGCGCGGCACTGGCGCGAACACCGCCAGCACGAACGCAACGGCCTGCGCCACGCCCTGGCCCAGGACCCGCAGAACTTTCGCGAGGAAAGCCACGAGGCCGACCAGGTGGTAGACGCCAGCGTGCGTTTCCTCGGCCACACCCGGGCGCCCCTGGTGCTGCTGCCCCTGGAGGACGCCCTGGGCATCGACGAACAGGCCAACCTGCCCGGCACCCTCGACAGCCACCCCAACTGGCGCCGGCGCCTGGCCACTGCCAGCCGGCGCCTGCTGGACGACAGCGACGCGGCGCGGCGCCTGGAGCTGCTGGCCTGTGCCCGGCAGCAGGCCCTGGAGCGTGACCGATGAGCCCGCCAGCCACACCAATGCCACGGGCCACCCTGCGCCTGCAATTTCACCAGGGCTTCACCCTGGATCATGCGCTGCCCCTGGTGCCCTACTTCGCCGGCCTGGGCCTCAGCCACCTCTACGCCTCGCCACTGCTCTGCGCGCGGGCCGGTTCCATGCACGGCTACGACGTGGTGGACCCCACCCGGGTCAACCCCGAGCTGGGGGGCGAGGCGGCCCTGGTACGGCTGGTGGATGCCCTGCGCCAGCACGGCATGGGCCTGATCCTGGATATCGTCTCCAACCACATGGCGGTGGGCGGCAATGACAACCCCTGGTGGCTGGACCTGCTGCAATGGGGGCGTCTGAGCCCGTACGGTGAGTTCTTCGATATCCAGTGGCATTCCCCGGACCCGCTGATGGAAGGCCAGTTGTTGCTGCCCTTCCTCGGCAGCGACTATGGGCAGGCCTTGCAGGAAGGCAGCCTGCAACTGCAGCTGGACGACGATCGCTGCGGTTTCCATGTTCGCCACTATGAACACTGTTTCCCCATCTGCCCCGCCGACTTCGGGGAACTGCTGCGCCTCGCCGGCCCGCCGGATGCCGCCCAGGCCCTCAAGCCCCTGGCCGACAGCTTTGCCGCCCTGCGTTTCAGCGGCGACGCCCACGCCCAGGCACAACCGCTGCAGCAGGCCCTGGGCCAACTGTTGCAGCAACCGGCGCTGCACCAGGCCGTCACCGCCCACCTGCAAGGCTACGACTCACGCCACGACGAAGGTTTCCAGCGCCTGCACCATCTGCTGGAGCAACAGAGCTATCGCCTGGCCAGCTGGCGCACCGCCGCCGACGACATCAACTGGCGACGCTTCTTCGACGTCAACGAGCTGGGCGGGCTGCGGGTCGAGCGCCCGGCGGTGTTCGAAGCCACCCACGGCAAGATCTTCGAGCTGATCCAGCGTGGCCTGGTGGACGGCCTGCGCATCGACCATATCGACGGTCTGGCCGACCCTCGCAGCTATTGCCGCAAGCTGCGGCGCCGGATCGACCGCCTGCGCCCGGGCCAGCACCTGCCGATCTACGTCGAGAAGATCCTCGGCGCCGGGGAAACCCTGCACCGCGACTGGGGCGTGGATGGCAGCACCGGCTATGAGTTCATGAACCAACTGTCGCTGCTGCAGCAGGCCCCTGCAGGCCAGCCGGTGCTGGCCGAACTGTGGAGCCGGCACAGCCAGCGCCCCGCGGCGTTCGCCGAAGAGGCACTGCTGGCCCGTCAGCAGATTCTCAACGGCTCCCTGGCCAGCGATTTTGAAAGCGTGGCCCAGGCCCTGTTGCAGGTGGCGCGCCTGGACCTGATGAGCCGCGACCTGACCCTGGGGGCCATCCGCCGCGCCTTGCAGGAACTGATCGTGCACTTCCCGGTGTACCGCACCTATATCAGCGCCTGTGGCCGCGGGCAGCAGGACCAGCAGTTGTTCCAGCAGGCCCTGGACGGCGCGCGACAGAGCCTGGGCGAGGCCGACAGGCCGGTGCTCGACTGCCTGGAGCGCTGGCTCGGCGGCCAGGGCTGGCGCCAGCAGCCACCGGGCCGTGGGCGCAAGCTGCTGCGCCACGCCTGCGTGCGTTTCCAGCAACTGACTTCGCCCGCCGCGGCCAAGGCCGTGGAAGACACCGCCTTCTACCGCTCGGCGGTACTGCTGGCGCGCAACGACGTGGGCTTCAACAGCGAACAGTTCAGTGCGCCGATCGCCGCCTTCCACACGGCCTGCCAGCAACGCCTGGCCAGCTTCCCCGACAACCTGCTGACCAGCGCCACCCACGACCACAAACGGGGCGAGGACAGCCGCGCGCGCCTGGCAGTGCTCAGCGAGCGGGCCCCCTGGTATGCCGCCCAGGTGGAGCACTGGCGCACCCTGGCCGCGCCCCTGCGCCAGCAGGCGGATGCGCCTTCGGCGGGGGACGAACTGATCCTTTACCAGACCCTGCTGGGTAGTTGGCCCCTGGAACTGGCTGCCGAGGATCAGGCGGCCCTGCAAGACTATGGACAAAGGATCTGGCAATGGCAGCTCAAGGCCCTGCGCGAGGCCAAGCTGCAAAGCAGCTGGGCGGCGCCCAACGCAGAATACGAAGAGGCCGTGCAGGCCTTTGTCCAGGCCCTGCTGCTGGCGCCCCAGGGCCTGGCATTGCGCCAGTCGATTGCCGCGGCGGCCCGGGCCATTGCCCCGGCGGGCGCCCTCAACAGCCTGGCGCAAACCTTGCTGCGCATGACCGTGCCTGGGGTCCCCGACCTGTACCAGGGCAACGAGTTCTGGGATTTCAGCCTGGTGGACCCGGATAACCGCCGGCCGGTGGATTACCCGGCCCGGCAGGCGGCCCTGGAGCGCGGCGGCGAACCACGCCAGTGGCTGGCCCAGTGGCACGACGGACGCATCAAGCAAGCCTTGATCGCCCGCACCCTGAACCTGCGTGGCCAGTACCCGGAGCTGTTTCGCCGGGGCCGCTACCAGCCGCTGCCGGTGCTTGGCCAACATGCCGGGCGGGTCCTGGCGTTCATGCGCGAGCACGGTGCACAACGGGGAGTGGTGATAGTGCCGGTGCAGGTCGCCGGCCTGCTGGGGGATCGCGCAATGCCCTTGATCGAGGCGCCGCTGTGGGGCGATACCCGGGTGCAGCTACCGTTCGACGCCTCGGGGCAAAAGCTGAATGGACTTTTTTCCACGGTGGCAGTCACACCCCACAGGGAGCTGATGCTTAGCGCCGCACTGCAAGACTTTGCGCTCAACCTTTTGATTCAACCTTGAATTCAGTCCAGGAGCATTGCGATGAGTACCGACGACAAACGCATTCGTGAATTCGCTTATCAGATCTGGGAGTCGGAAGGTAAGCCAGAGGGCCAGGAAGCCCGGCACTGGGACATGGCCCGCAAGCTCGCCGAGGCCGAAGCCCTGGCTCCAAGCACGCCACCCAAGGCCGGCAAGGCCAAGCCTGCGACCGGAAAGCCCGCCGCCAAGAGCGCGGCCAAGCCCAAGGCCAAGTCGGCCGCCGCCGTGGTAGTGCCCCCGGGAGAAAAACCCGCGGCGGCGAAGAAGCCCCGGGCGCCGCGCAAACCGCCGGCCAACTGACACCCGCCGGCCATCTCGTCCTCGTCAACCCGTGGCGCGCCCACGCGCCATAAGGGTCGCGTTCGCCCTGAAGAAAGGGCCCGGCCCGTCACCGTCTCACTGCAGGAGCAACCATGAGCAGATCCAAGCAGCCCGCCGCCACTCCCGAGAGCGAACCCTCGCGCATTCGTGAAGGCCTGCCCTTCCCCCTCGGCGCCACCTGGGACGGCCTGGGGGTCAACTTCGCGCTGTTCTCGGCCAATGCCACCAAGGTCGAGCTCTGTGTGTTCGATGATGCCGGCGAAGTGGAACTCGAACGCATCGAACTTCCGGAATACACCGACGAAATCTTCCACGGCTACCTGCCCGACGCTCACCCGGGGCTGATCTACGGCTACCGCGTGCACGGCCCCTACGACCCGGCCAACGGGCACCGTTTCAACCCCAACAAACTGCTGATCGACCCCTATGCCAAGCAATTGGTGGGCGAGCTGAAATGGTCCGAGGCGCTGTTCGGCTACACCATCGGCCACCCGGATGCCGACCTCAGTTTCGACGAGCGCGACAGCGCGCCCTTCGTGCCCAAGTGCAAGGTCATCGACCCGGCCCACACCTGGGGCAACGACCAGCGGGTCAGCGTGCCCTGGGACAAGACCATCATCTACGAGACTCATGTGCGTGGCTTCACCATGCGCCACCCTTCGGTGCCCGAGAACCTGCGGGGCAGCTTCGCCGGTCTGATGGTGGACGACGTGCTGGAGCACATCCGCAAGCTCGGGGTGTCGTCGGTGGAGCTGCTGCCGATCCACGCCTTCGTCAACGACCAGCACCTGCTGCACAAGGGCATGACCAACTACTGGGGCTACAACAGCATCGCATTCTTCGCCCCCGACCCGCGCTACCTGGCCAGCGGCAAGATCGCCGAATTCAAGGAAATGGTCGCCCACCTGCACGAAGCCGGGCTGGAGGTGATCCTGGACGTGGTCTACAACCACACCGCCGAAGGCAACGAGCAAGGCCCGACCCTGTCCATGCGCGGCATCGACAACGCCTCCTACTACCGCCTAATGCCTGACGACAAGCGCTTCTACATCAACGATTCGGGCACCGGCAACACCCTGGACCTGAGCCACCCCTGCGTGTTGCAGATGGTCACCGACTCGCTGCGCTACTGGGCCACGGAAATGCACGTGGACGGCTTCCGCTTCGACCTGGCGACCATTCTCGGGCGTTACCACGACGGTTTCGACGAGCGCCACAGCTTCCTCGTGGCCTGCCGACAGGACCCGGTGCTGCGCCAGGTGAAGATGATCGCCGAACCCTGGGACTGCGGCCCCGGCGGCTATCAGGTGGGCAACTTCCCACCGGGCTGGGTGGAATGGAACGATCGCTTTCGCGACACCGTGCGCGCCTTCTGGAAGGGCGATGACGGCCAGCTGGCGGATTTTGCCGGGCGCATGACCGCCTCCGGCGAGATGTTCAACCAGCGCGGCCGCCGGCCCTACGCCTCGGTCAACTTCGTCACTGCCCACGACGGTTTCACCCTGCACGACCTGGTGTCCTACAACGACAAGCACAACGAAGCCAACGACGAGAACAACCAGGACGGCAGCAACAACAACCTGTCCTGGAACCACGGCGTCGAAGGCCCCAGCGACGACCCCGAGATCAACGCCCTGCGCCTGCGCCAGATGCGCAACTTCTTCGCCACCCTGCTACTGGCCCAGGGCACGCCGATGGTGGTGGCCGGCGACGAATTCGCCCGCACCCAGCACGGCAACAACAACGCCTACTGCCAGGACAGCGAGATCGGCTGGGTCAACTGGGAGCTGGATAACGACGGCAAGTCCCTGCTCAAGTTCGTCAAGCGCCTGATCAAGCTGCGCCTGAGCTACCCGATCCTGCGGCGCGGGCGCTTCCTGGTGGGCAGCTACAACGAGGACATCGGGGTCAAGGACGTCACCTGGCTGGCCCCCGGCGGCAGCGAGATGACCACCGAGCACTGGCAGGACCCCCATGGTCGCTGCCTGGGCATGCTGCTGGACGGCCGCGCCCAGGAAACCGGGATCCGCCGCCCCGGGGCCGACGCCACCCTGCTGCTGGTGGTCAACGCCCACCACGACATCGTCAACTTCCGCCTGCCTGAGGTGCCCGCCGGGGAGTTCTGGACCTGCATGCTCGACACCAACCAGCCGGCGGTGCGCGGCCAGGAACGCTTTGCCTTCGGCCACGAGTATTCGGTGACCGGGCGCTCCCTGCTGCTGTTCGAACTGCAACATGAGGAAGAAGACTGAACATGGACCTGCAAGGCTTCCTGCATCACGCCCCCGACCTGGGGCACGCCGACACCCGCGCCCTGGGCCTGTGCCTGGACGCCCTGGTGGGCGCCGGGCTCGACCGCCTGCCACTGCCCGCCGGGGGCGCCACCCTGCAACGCTGGCAGGCCCTGGCCAGGGTCGCCGGCCATGACCTGGGCCTGTGCAAGCTCTACGAGGGGCACACCGACGCCCTGGCGATCATGGCGGAACTGGGCTGCCCCGGGCCACCCGGCACCACCTGGGGTACCTGGGCCGCGGAGCCGCCCCAGGCCCGGGTGCACGCCGTTGCCAATGGCCCGCACTGCCGGCTCAGCGGCACCAAGGCCTGGTGCTCGGGGGCCGAGGTGCTCAGCCATGCCCTGCTCACCGCCTGGGACGCCGATGGCCACCAACGCCTGGTGGCGGTGGCCCTGGACCAGCCCGGGGTGCAGGTCGAGAGCGGCAGCTGGCAAGCGGTGGGCATGGCCAGTACCGGCAGCCAGCGGGTTGACTTCCACGAGGCTCGTGGCCAATGGGTCGGCGGGCCGGATGACTACCTGCAGCGCCCAGGCTTCTGGCAAGGCGCCATCGGCATCGCCGCCTGCTGGCTGGGGGCCGCCCAGGCCATCGCACGCCCCCTGCGCGAACACTGCGCCAAACGCGACGAGCCCCATGCCCTGGCCCACCTAGGGGCAGTGGACAGCGCCCTGCATCAGGCCGCCTGTGTGCTGCGCCACAGTGCCCGGCAGTTGGATCAGGCGCCCCAGGCTGAGTGCCAGTTGCTGGCCCGGCGCGCCCGGGCGGTGACCGAGGCCAGCGTCGACAGCGTGCTGCACCACGTCGGCCGGGCGCTGGGCGCCGGCCCCTATTGCCTGGACCGGCACTTCGCCCGGCTGCTGGCGGACCTGCCGGTGTTCATCCGCCAGAGCCATGCCGAGCGTGACCTGGCCATTCTCGGGCAACAGCTCGCCAACGCCGCCCACGCTGCAGCGGACCCGGGAGGATGGCAACTGTGAAAGCCAATCCGATTGTCGGTCGCGGCACCTCGCTGCGGGCCTGGCAGGCTTCCTCGCAACTGCAGGCCATGGCCGCGGTGGATATTCGAACCCTGGTCCCGCAAGGAGCGCGGGCGGTGATTGTGGCCCCGCACCCGGACGATGAAATCCTCGGCTGTGGCGGCCTCCTGCAACTGCTGGCGGCCGAAGGGCGCGAGCTGCTGCTGATTTCGGTCACCGATGGTTGCGCCAGCCATCCCGGCTCCCTGCGCTGGCCGGTACAGCGCCTGAGCCAGGTACGGCCCCAGGAGTCCGCCGAAGGCTTGCGCCGCCTGGGCCTGCCGCTGCAGCGCTTCACCTGGCTGCGCGCGGGCTTCGAGGACAGCCGCGTCGCCCGGGACGAAGCCGCCCTGACGCAGTTCATCCAGGGTTGCCTGCGCGCCGGTGACGTGCTGTTCAGCACCTGGTGCGAGGACGGCCACTGCGACCACGAAGCCGTGGGCCGGGCCAGCGCCCTGGCCGCCCGGGCCGCGGGTGCGAGCCTCAAGGAACTGCCGATCTGGACCTGGCACTGGGCCGATCCCGAGGGCCGGCAGCTGCCCTGGGAGCGGGCCCGCAAGGTGCTGCTCAGCCCTGCCCAGGTGGCCCGCAAGCGCCATGCCATCCACGCCTTTGCCAGCCAACTGGAGGGCGACCCGCAGATCGGCCTGGCGCCCGTGTTGGCACCGCACATCATCGAGCGTCTGCTGCAACCTTTTGAGGTGGTGTTCCTATGAGTGTCGACAGTCGCTATTTCGAAGGGCTGTTCGCCCGGGACCAGGACCCCTGGGCCTTTCGCCAGCGCTGGTATGAACAGCGCAAACGTGCAATCACCCTGGCCAGCCTGCCGCGCCGCCACTACCGGAGCATTTTCGAACCCGGCTGTGCCAACGGCGAACTCAGCGCCGAACTGGCCAGCCGCTGCGACAGCCTGCTGGCCTACGACACCGCGCGCAACGCGGTGGACCTGGCCCGGCAGCGCTTGCGCTCCTTCCCCCACGCCCGGGTGGAACACGGCCGCCTGCCCCAGGACTGGCCCAAGGGGCCCTTCGATCTGATCGTCATCAGCGAGATCGGCTATTACCTGGACGCCGCCGACCTGGCGCAACTGGTGGCACGGGCCCTGGGCTCCCTGGCCGCGGATGGCCAGCTACTGGCCTGCCACTGGCGCCCGCCCATTGCCGAGTGCCCCCTGGATGCCGGACAAGTGCACGAACTGCTCCATCGCCATTTGCAACTGCCACGCTTGCTGGAGCACCAGGAAGCGGACTTTCTCCTCGACCTCTGGGGCCGCGAAGCGGATTCGGTCGCGACCCTGGAGGGCCTGCGATGATCGGAGTGGTGATACCCGCCCATAACGAGGAGCAACTGCTGGCCGAGTGCCTGCGCTGCGCCCTGAAAGCCGCCAGCCACCCCGAACTCAATGAGGACGTGGCGATCCTGGTGGTGCTCGACAGCTGCTCCGACGGTTCTTTGGACATTGCCCGCCAGTTCGCCGTGCAACACCTGCAGTTGCAGGTGCGCAATGTCGGACGGGCACGGGCCGCGGGCGCGCAGTTGCTGCTGCAGGCCGGCGCCCGCTGGCTGTCTTGTACCGATGCCGACAGCCGCGTACCCGAAGACTGGCTGGTGGCCCAACTGGCCCTGGGCGCCGACGCCGTCTGCGGCACCGTCACCGTCGACCGCTGGAGCGAAGGCTTCGAACCCCAGGCCCGGATCCGCTATCACGACGCCTACCAGGACAGCGATGGCCACCGGCACATCCATGGCGCCAACCTCGGCATCAGCGCTGCAGCCTATGTCCGCGCCGGCGGCTTCGAGGCCCTGACCTGCCACGAGGATGTGCAGCTGGTGCGACAGTTGCAGCGCTGCGGCGCCAGCATCGCCTGGAGCCGGCATCCGCAAGTGATTACCAGCGGGCGCCTGGATTCGCGGGCCAAAGGTGGGTTCGGCGATTACCTCAAGCGCCTGAGTGAACCTTGCGCAGGGCTGTGAAGTACGGCATGGCATTGGTCGGTGCGCCTCCCCGGGGGGAGAATTGCCGTCTACCCTGTGACGGGCTTGGTAATCAGCAAATAAGCCTGGGCTGGCACTGCGTGGAAAGCTCCAGGCTGTGTATGATTACCCCCGAATCGCGGTGCTCCAAAGGTATGGGGCACCGGTACTTCACGCTGAGGCAGGTGCCAAGGAATCAGCGTGCGTGCAAACCCAGGGTCGCGACTGAACGGAGGTTCAACCGCTCTTGCCGTGGCCCGGAAAACAGGGATGTGACACCCCATGAAAGCCATACCCGCAATCGACAGCAACTGGCCCAGCCAAGTCTGGAACAGTGCCCGCAGCCTGGCCGAGGTGCCGGCCATCAATCTGGCCAACCTGGTTCCGGCCGGCTCCCGGGCAGTGATAGTCGCCCCTCACCCCGGTGACGAAGTGGTCGCCAGCGGCGGCCTGCTGCAAGTGCTGGCCCACCACGGCCACCCTCTGCAACTGATTTCCATCAGCGACGGCAGCGCCAGCCATCCCGGGTCGGAGCTGTGGCCCAAGCGCCGCCTGAGCGTGTTCCGGCCCCAGGAAAGCGCCGAAGCTCTGCGTCGCCTGGGCCTGCCCCTGCACAGCCTGAAGTGGATCCGCGGCGGCTTTGCCGACAGCGCCTTGAGCGAACGGGAACAGCAGTTGGTGCCCTTCATCTGCCGCTACCTGCGCGACACCGACGTGGTGTTCAGCACTTGGCGCGCCGATGGCAACCTCGACCACGAAGCCGTGGGCCGGGCCACGGCCAAGGCCGCGAGCCTGGTGGGTGCGCGTTTTCATGAGATTCCGATCTGGGCCTGGCACTGGGCGGCCCGCGAGGAGCACCAGATCCCCTGGCAGCGTGCGCGCAAGCTGCGCCTGGACACCTGGACCGTGGCCCGCAAGCGCCACGCCGCCCACGCCTATGCCAGCCAGTTGCAGGGCGAGCCGGAGATCGGCCTGGAGCCGTCGCTGTCGCCGGTGCTGCTGGAGCGCCTGCGCCTGCCCTACGAGATCATCCTGATGTAGGCCTGCGCGGGTGGAAAATAAGCTGAACGCACGCACCGGTCGCCAGTCCCATCTGTAACCGCCACTGATTCCAAGGAGCCCGCGTGAGCAGCGATTCCACCCGCCAGCCCAACCCCGAGGCGGTCCAGCGGTTACGCGTTCTGACCGTCAACACTCACAAGGGCTTCACCGCCCTGAACCGCCGCTTCATTCTTCCGGAACTGCGCGAGGCCGTGCGCAGCACCCAGGCCGACCTGGTGTTTCTCCAGGAAGTACTGGGCGAGCACGAGCGCCATGCCTCGCGCCTGGACAACTGGCCTCAGCAGTCACAGTACGAGTTTCTCGCCGACAGCATGTGGAGCGACTACGCCTACGGGCGCAACGCGGTGTACCCCGACGGCCATCACGGCAACGCCCTGTTGTCGAAGTTTCCGATCCGCCAGTACCGCAACCTCGATGTTTCGATCACCGGCCCGGAGCGCCGGGGCCTGCTGCACTGCGTGCTGGATGTGCCCGGCCATGCCGAGGTCCACGCCATCTGCGTGCACCTGAGCCTGTTGGAAAGCCATCGCCAGTTGCAGCTGGCGCTGCTGGGCCAGTTGCTCGAATCCCTGCCCGAGGAGGCGCCGGTGATCATCGCCGGCGACTTCAATGACTGGCAGATGCACGGCAACGCCACCCTGGGCCGGCGCAACGACCTGCACGAAGCCTTCGAACGCCATCATGGCCGCCCGGCCAAGACCTACCCGGCCCGCTGGCCACTGCTGCGCCTGGATCGGGTCTACCTGCGCAACGCCCACAGCCACCGCCCGCAGATCCTCGGCAACAAGCCCTGGACCCATCTCTCCGATCACCTGCCACTGGCGGTGGAAGTGCACCTGCCGCCTGGGGCCGCACATCAGAGTTCATGAATAAATAGCCGTATTCCCGCCAGAGTCGACCACGCTTTTCCCCGAACCCGAGCCTGGGGGCGCCCGCCTGCGGCCCAACCTTGCGCCCAGAGAAGGAATCAAGCGATGAGCGAGCAACCCACGATTGTCCTGGTCCCCGGTTTCTGGGGCGGTGCCGCCCACTGGAACCGGGGCCGGTGCTGCTGGTGGGGCACTCCTACGGCGGCGCGGTGATCAGCCAGGTCGGGCATGCGCCAAACGTCGCGGGCCTGGTGTACATCGCCGCCTTCGCCCCGGACCAGGGTGAAAGCCCCGGTGGCCTGACCCAGGCGTTCCCGCCTGAGGCCGCCGACTCCCTGTAACGGGTTGACTGGGCGATCTCCAGACGAGCCGTTGGCGTCCTCGCCCCCCCCTCGCCCCAGCGACAAACTGCCGCCCAGACCGTTCGCAACCTTCGGCAGCGGCTACAGGACGCCTGGGTCAACTGTCAGGGCGCAGGATCAGTACGGCCAGCGGCGGCAGGTTGAGTACCAGGGACAGGGCCTGGCCATGGCTGCTCTGCTCTTCGCTGAAGGCCTCGCCACCGTTGCCGTAGTTGGAGCCGGCATACAGTTGCGAATCGCTGTTGAGCAACTCGCTCCAGCGCCCCGCCACCGGTACGCCGACGCGATAGCCCTGGCGTGGCACCGGGGTGAAGTTGGCCACCACCAGCAGCGGTTCGCCGCTCTTGCTCCAGCGCAACCAGGCATAGACGCTGTTGATCGCATCGTCGCCGATCAGCCATTGGAAACCCTGGGGCACGTCGTCCTGGTCGTGCAGCGCCGGGTACTGGCGATACAGGCGGTTGAGGTCCCCCACCAGTTGCTGCACCCCGCGGTGCTCGGGGTACTGCAGCAGGTACCAGTCCAGTTGCTGGTCGTGGTTCCACTCGCGCCATTGGCCGAACTCGCAGCCCATGAACAGCAGCTTCTTGCCCGGATGGGCCCACATGAAGCTCAGGTAGGCCCGCAGGTTGGCGAACTTCTGCCAACGATCGCCGGGCATCTTGTCGATCAACGAGTGCTTGCCGTGCACCACTTCGTCGTGGGAGATCGGCAGGATGAAACGCTCGGACCAGGCGTACACCAGGCCAAAGCTCAGTTCGTTGTGATGGTGGGCGCGGTACACCGGGTCCTGCTGGATGTAATGCAGGGAATCATGCATCCAGCCCATGTTCCATTTATAGGCAAAGCCCAGGCCGCCCTGGTCGGTGCGCTGGCTGACCCCGGGCCAGGCGGTGGACTCCTCGGCGATCACCAGGGCGCCCGGGGCCTCCAGGGCCACGACGTCGTTGAGGTGACGCAGAAAATCGATGGCTTCGAGGTTTTCCCGGCCGCCGTGGCGGTTCGGCACCCATTCCCCGGCCTTGCGCGAATAGTCGCGGTAGAGCATCGAGGCCACGGCATCTACCCGCAGGCCGTCGACGTGGAAATGCTTGAGCCAGTGCAGCGCCGAAGCCAGCATGAAACCGTGCACTTCGGTACGCCCCAGGTTGTAGATCAGGGTGTCCCAGTCCTGGTGGAAGCCTTCCAGGGGGTTGCCGTACTCATACAGTGCAGTGCCGTCGAACTGCGCCAGGCCGTGGTTATCAGTGGGAAAGTGCGCCGGCACCCAATCGAGAATCACCCCGATGCCCGCCTGATGGCAGGCGTCGACGAAGGCTGCAAAATCCTGCGGGCTGCCGTAGCGGGCGCTGGGGGCGAACTGCGACAGCGGCTGGTAGCCCCAGGAGCCGCCAAACGGGTGCTCCATGATCGGCATCAGTTCGATATGGGTAAACCCCAGGTCCTTGACGTAGGGAATCAGCCGTTCGGCCAGTTCGGCCCAGCTGTACTGGCGGGCCACTTCTCCAAGGTCGTCCACTTCGCACTGCCAGGAACCGGCATGCAGCTCATAGATCGACAGCGGCGCGTCCACCCGCTGGCGCTCGCCTCGGGCCAGCATCCACTCCTGGTCCCGCCACTCGATGGTCAGGGGCGGCGCGACTCTGGAGGCGGTGTCCGGCGGCAACTGGGTGGCCAGGGCCATGGGGTCGGCCTTGAGCGGCAGGATGCCCTGGGGCCCGAGGATCTCGTATTTGTAGGCCTCGCCCGCTTGCAGGCGCGGGATGAACAGCTCCCAGATCCCGGAGGGATGGCGCAGGCGCATCGGGTGCCGGCGCCCGTCCCAGATATTGAAGTCGCCCACCACCGAGACCCGCCGGGCATTCGGTGCCCAGACCGCAAAACGCACGCCGTCGATGCCGTCCACGGTGGTCAGTTGCGCCCCCAGGCAGGAACTGAGGTCGCGGTGATTGCCTTCGGCAAACAGGTACAGGTCCATCTCCCCTAGCAGGGGGCCGAAGCTGTAGGGGTCTTCACTGACCTGTTCGCCCCCGGCCCATTGAATGCGCAAGAGATAGGGCCGGGCCTCGGGAAAGTGCCCGACAAACAGCCCCGGCACCTCACCGGCTTGCAGGCTGCCGAGCACCTGCTGCTGGTCGCGGTCGAGCACCTGCACACTCAGCGCCCCGGGCAGGAAAGCGCGGATGAATTGCCCGCCGGCGCCATCGCCGTGGGGCCCGAGAATGGCGAATGGATCGCGGTGTTCGGCCCGTACCAGGGCGTCGATGGCCTTGGCCGAAGGAAGCAATGCCGGTTGCTGCTTTCCCTGTTCCTTGTTCGAGAAACTCATGACTGCTCTCCACCACTCTCAATATCGGAAAAGGGTTTCAGTTCACGTAACAGCCCCACCAGGCCGTGCAATGGCACAGGCAACCAGGCGGGACGGTTCTCCGCTTCATAGGCCAGCTCGTAGGCGGCCTTCTCCAGGCTGAACAGTGCCAGGGCGGCATCCGCGGCCGCCGGGTCCTGCCAGCCATGGGCAAGATTAGCCGTCGCCAGCCGATACGCCTGGACAAAGGCGTGGCGCGCCTCGGTCAGGTAGCGCGTGACCACTTTGCGCCGCCCCGCCGCCGCGCCTTGCGCGCCGTCCACCGCCGGTGCCTCCAGGGCCATGGCCGCCGCGTAGTCGAAGGAACGCAGGACCCCACTGACATCCTTGTACGGGCTGTGCTTGCCGCGGCGCTCGGCCAGGGGCCGGGCCGGCTCGCCCTCGAAGTCGATCAGGTAGGCATCGCCCTTGATCACCAGTACCTGCCCCAGGTGCAGGTCGCCGTGGACACGAATCCGCACGCCCCCCACCAACTGTTTGGCCAGTTGCTGGATGTGACCCAGGATCAGCGCCTTATGCTGCAACAATTTGCCGAGCAATTTCTGTTCCCCTGCCGCGAGTTCGGCCTGGCGCTGTTGAAGCAGTTGCAACCCGCGCTCCAGTTGCTCGGCAACCTGCTGGTTCCAGGCCTGGGCATCCTTGGCGGTGGCGTGCTCGGGAGCGAAATCCGGATTGTCGCTGGGGGCCGCCAGCAGCAGGTGCATTTCCCCCAGGCGCTGGCCCAGCAGGCCGGCGAAATCCTGGAGCTCGCCCAGGGCGTTGTAGTGCTGCTCCTGCTCGGACATGGCCTCGGCCAGCTCGTCGCGGATCGCCCGCTCGAGGTTGTTCTGGGTCCACTCCCAGGCATCGCCCTGATTGTTCAGATAGCCCTGGGCGATCATCAGCAGATGGTCTTCGCCCTGGGCATCGCGGCGCAGCACCGAGCCCAGCAGCGGCGAGATGTGGGCAAAGCCGGCAGCGGTGAGGAAGGCACCCATTTCCAGTTCCGGGTGAATGCCCCCCGCCACCTTGCGGATCAGCTTGAGCACCAGGCTGCCGCCCACCACCACCGAGCTGTTGGATTGCTCCGCCGACAGGTAGCGCACCTCGGCGTCGGCCCCCAGGCCCAGCGCCGCCAGCTGCGCGGTGGCCTCGAAACGGATCTGGCCCTGCTCGCTGTCCAGGCAGGTGGCGCCCTGCAGTGCCAGCAGCACGTTGCGCACGAAACTGTCGAGGGCGAAGGCGTCGGTGATCAGCCCCACCTGGCGCCCGCGACGCACCCGGGCCATGGCCAGTTGCTGGGGCAAGGCGCTGTTGATCTGCTCTTCGGCCAACAGGCCGAACGGCAACTGGTAGCGCTCGCTGCGCCCGGCGCTGGTGACTTCGATCTCGCTGAGCAGCACCGGGTGCTGCGGGTCGCCAAAGCGTACGCCGTAGGCGATCCGCGCCTGGTCGATGGCGCTGTCCTTGCCGGCGAACCAGCGCCGCTTGGGCAGCCAGTTGGGCAGTACTTCCTGCTCCAGGGTGGTGCGCGATGGCGCTTCGAGCAATTCTTCGAGGCGTTTCTTCAGCACCAGGGTGGTGAAGTCCGGCAGGCTCTGGGCCGGTTCCACGTGCCAGCTGGGCATCTGGTTTTCCGCCGCCAGGACGAACCAGTAGAAACCGTAGGGCGCCAGGGTCAGGAGGAAATTCAGCTGGCCGATGGGCGGAAAGGCGTTCCCGCCGAGCATCTCCACCGGCACCATGCCCGCGAACGCCGAGAGGTCCAGCTCCGCGGCCTGGGCGCTGCGCGAGACGTTGGCCACGCACAGGATGATCTCCTGCTTGCCGTCAGGCCCGGTGTATTCCCGGGTATAGGCCAGGATCCGTCGGTTGCTCGGCGACAGCATCTTCAGCGTGCCGCGGCCAAAGGCCTTGGACTGCTTGCGCACCGCCAGCATGCGCCGGGTCCAGTTGAGCAGCGAATGGGGATCGCCGGACTGGGTCTCGACGTTGACTGACGGGTAGCCATACAGCGAATCCATGATCGGCGGCAGCACCAGGCTGGCCGGGTCGGCCCGGGAGAAACCGCCGTTGCGATCGATGGACCATTGCATCGGCGTACGCACGCCATCCCGGTCCCCCAGATAGATGTTGTCGCCCATGCCGATCTCGTCGCCGTAGTACAGGGTCGGGGTACCGGGCATCGACAGCAGCAGGCTGTTGAGCAGCTCGATGCGCCGCCGGTCACGCTCCATCAGCGGCGCCAGGCGCCGGCGGATCCCCAGGTTGATCCGCGCCCGGCGGTCGGCGGCGTAGTAGTTCCACAGGTAGTCGCGCTCGCGGTCGGTGACCATTTCCAGGGTCAGTTCATCGTGGTTGCGCAGGAAGATCGCCCACTGGCAGTTGGCCGGGATCTCCGGGGTCTGGCGCAGGATGTCAGTGATGGGGAAGCGGTCCTCCTGGGCCAGGGCCATGTACATGCGCGGCATCAGCGGAAAGTGGAAGGCCATGTGGCACTCGTCGCCGTCGCTGCCTGTGACATCGCCAAAGTACAGCTGGGTGTCTTCCGGCCATTGGTTGGCCTCGGCCAGGAGCATGCGGTCCGGATAGTTGGCGTCGATTTCAGCGCGGATCTGCTTGAGCACCTGGTGGGTTTCCGGCAGGTTCTCGTTGTTGGTGCCATCGCGCTCGATCAGGTAGGGAATGGCGTCCAGGCGCAGGCCGTCGATGCCCATGTCGAGCCAGTAGCGCATCACCGAGAGCACGGCCTTCATCACCTGGGGGTTGTCGAAGTTGAGGTCTGGCTGGTGGGAGTAGAAGCGGTGCCAGAAGTACTGGCCGGCCACCGGGTCCCAGGTCCAGTTGGACTTCTCGGTGTCGAGAAAGATGATCCGCGTGCCGTCGTATTTCTGGTCGTCGTCGGACCAGACGTAGAAATTGCGCGCCGCCGAACCCGGCTTGGCCTTGCGTGCCCGCTGGAACCAGGGGTGCTGGTCGGAGGTGTGGTTGATCACCAGTTCTGTGATCACCCGTAGTTCGCGCTTGTGGGCCTCGGCGATAAAACGCCGGGCGTCAGCCAGGGTGCCGTAGTCGGGGCTGACCCCGCGGTACTCGGCGATGTCGTAGCCATCGTCACGCCGCGGCGAGGGGTAGAACGGCAACAGCCAGATGGTGTTGACCCCCAGGTCCTTGATGTAGTCGAGTTTGGCGATCAGCCCGGGAAAATCGCCGATTCCGTCGTTGTTGGAATCGAAGTAGGACTTCACATGTACCTGATAGATCACCGCGTCCTTGTACCAGAGCGGGTCCTTGATAAAGGTCGTGGGGCGAGGTTTCTTGGCCATGTCGGGCTCCTGAAAAAATTGAATTCGCAGCTGCCACAAACCACGCCCCACCGTGGGAGCTGGCTTGCCGGCGAAGGCGTCGGCCGGGCCTGCACAAGGCCCATGGGCCCAAGCCGGCTCCTACGTGGCGGTGATGCGCCAGATGCCGAAGGGCTGCGCCGGTTCGATGCGCATGAACTGGGTCTTGCCGTACCAGGTCCAGCGGTGGCCGTTCATCAGGTCCTCGCCCTGGGTCTGGGCGTCATCGGCCAGGCCCATTTCCCACAGCGGCAATTCGAAATGCGCCTCCTGGGGGTTGAACGGGTCGAGGCTGACCGCCACCAGCACGAAGTTGTCGCCGCTGCGCTTGCCGAAATACAGGATGTGGTCATTCCAGGCGTTGTACAGCTTGAGCCCCAGGTGGCTGTGCAGCGCCGGGTTCTGCCGGCGGATGCGGTTGAGCTGGGCGATCTCGGCAATGATGTTGCCCGGCGCCGAGAAGTCCCGGGGGCGGATCTGGTATTTCTCCGAATCCAGGTACTCCTCCTTGCCCGGCACCGGCGCCGATTCGCACAGCTCGAACCCGGAGTACATGCCCCACAGCCCGGATCCCATGGTGGCCAGCACCGCGCGGATCAGAAACCCCGGGCGCCCCGAGTCATGCAGGAACTGCGGGTTGATGTCCGGGGTGTTGACGAAGAAGTTGGGACGGAAGCAGTCGCGCCACGGCGGCTGGTTGAGTTCGGCCAGGTAGCTGGACAACTCGCTCTTGGTGTTGCGCCAGGTGAAGTAGGTGTAGCTCTGGGTGTAACCGACCTTGCCCAGGCGCGCCATCATCGCCGGGGTGGTGAAGGCTTCGGCGAGGAAGATCACCTCCGGGTACTGGCGGCGCACTTCGCCGATCAGCCACTGCCAGAACGGCAGCGGCTTGGTGTGGGGGTTGTCCACGCGAAAGGTCTTGACCCCCTCCTCGACCCAGCCGATGACGATGTCCCGCAGTTCCAGCCACAGGCTGGGAATGGCCTCGGCGGCATAGAAGTCGACATTGACGATGTCCTGGTACTTCTTCGGCGGGTTCTCGGCGTATTTGATGGTGCCGTCCGGGCGCCAGTTGAACCAGCCCGGGTGCTGCTTAAGCCAGGGGTGGTCCTGGGAGCACTGGATGGCGAAGTCCAGGGCGATCTCCAGGCCGTGGTCGGCGGCCGCCGCCAGCAGCCGGCGGAAGTCCTCCCGGCTGCCCAGTTGCGGGTGGATGGCCTCGTGGCCGCCCTCCTCGCTGCCGATTGCATAGGGGCTGCCGGGATCGTCCGGGCCTGCGCTCAGCGAGTTGTTGGGCCCCTTGCGGTGGCTGCGGCCGATGGGGTGGATCGGCGGGAAATACAGCACGTCAAAGCCCATGTCGTGAATCATCGGCAGCCGCGAATGAACGTCGTTGAACGTGCCGTGGCGGGCCGGATCGTCGGTGATCGAGCGGGGAAACAGCTCGTACCAACTGGCGAACTGCGCCTGTAGCCGCTCCACATCCAGCGGGTACTCGGGGCTCAGGCTCAGGTAGGGCCGGTGATCGGCCTCGGCCATCAGGCGCGCGCTGGACTCGCTGAGAAACAGCGCCACCTGCTCGGCCTCCAGCAACCCGGACAGCTCGCGCTGCAACGCCAGCAACTGCTCGCGCAGCGGCCCTTCGCTGCGCTCGGCGGCCTGTTGCACATGGCTGCGGCCCTCCTGCAGCTCCAGGCTGACCGCAACCCCAGCCAGGTGCTTTTTCTCCAGCTCGTAGCAGAAGCTGGCGAACTGATCGATCCAGGCTTCGATGCAGAAGCGGTAGCGCCCCACTTCGGGCACCGTGAAACGCCCCTGCCAACCGTCGTTGCCCTGGTCTTCCAGGGCCTGGCTGGCCCAGCTGTCCTGTTGCTCGTTGTGCCAGCGCACCCGCACCGCCAGTTTGTCGTGGCCGTCGGCGAATACCTTGCACGCCACCTCTACCTCCTGGCCGGCCACTGCCTTGACCGCGAACTGGCCGCCGTCGAGCACCGGGCGGATGCTCTCGATGGCAATGCGCGGCAGCAGCAGGGCCTGGGACAACGGCAGGTGCGCCTGGTATTGCTGTTCGGTCGGTTTTTCTACAGTCATCGAGCATCACCCCTTTTTCACGTCTTCGACGCTCTGGTGGCGGGGCCGCGGCCCCGGTGAATCAATGCACTTAGGTTCCGAGCCAAAGCCTGCGGCGAAAGTTCACCGCGATTGGTCGGCCAAGCGGCGGGAATCAAATCCGCGCCGCTGCGGTCCACCAGAAGAGCCCGTGCATCTGCAAGCACAAAGGAGGCCAGCGCGATGAATATCCCGATCCCGGCAGAAACCCCCGACCCCAACATCGACCAACCGACCCTGCCCCCCAGCGAGCCTGAACCGATCCCGGAGCAGGAACCGCCGGAAACCACCCCGCCACCCAAGGGCGACCCGCCCACTACCATGCCGCCGGTGGTGGTCAGCGCCTGAGCCCGGGCGCCCGCCCAGTCAGCAAGCATAGACAGCCGCGTGGAGAGGCCCGGAGCATCAGCTGTCCTGGCGCTTTTCCAGGCGCCGGACAATCAGCGGCATCAGGCTGAAGACCATCAGCGCCAGCAAGGTACTGAGCACCGCCGTGGCCTCGCGGCCCATGCCGGCGGCCACACCGATGGCTGCGGTCATCCACAGCCCGGCGGCGGTGGTCAGGCCCTTGACGTGCTGGCCCTGGTCTTCTTCACGGCCCTTGAGGATGGTCCCGGCGCCGAGAAAACCGATCCCGGCGATGACCCCCTGGAGCACCCGGCTCATGGCATCGGCCTGGGCCCCGGACAGGCTCGGCACCAGCACGAACAAGGCCGCGCCCATGGCCACCAGCATATGGGTGCGAACCCCGGCAGCCTTGCCCTGGTGCTCGCGTTCAAAGCCCAGAATGCCCCCCAGCAGGGCCGCCACCAGCAGCCGCAGGGTGATCTGGGTCAGTTGCCGGGCATCGCCGATATCGGCGAATTCGTCTTGCAGGGTCAGCCAGACTTCTTGCCACCAGGTGTTCATGCGATCGCTCCTCGTCCCTTCGCGGGTTCCTGAGCGATGGACCGCGCCCGCCAGCAAAAGGTGCCGCCATCACCACCACCGCAGGAACCGCTTGCCGGAGAAGAGGCCCAAGAGCCGGCTGCCAACCCCACGGACGCCTTCGCTGGCCAGCCAGTTCCTGCACAAGCCTGCGCCCCCACCCGCCAACGTCTGCCCAGCCACCGTTGATCGCCGTGGTCGAACCCTGGCCAGCCCCTGCGCCCTAACCTGTATAGCCATTGCCTTGAGGTAACCACCATGAGCCTGCGCATCGAAAACCAGACCTGCTATTTCGACACCGAAACCCTGCACCAGCACCTCCCGGCCAGCGCCGTGACCATCATCACCGACAGCGCCAAGTCGATGTCGGCGGTGGACCTGGGTGGCGAGCGGGTCTACATCACCGAAGCAGAAGCCGACGCATTGACCGTAGCAGGCGCCACCGACGGCCGGCGCCATCTGAAAGCCAGTGAAGGTGATTCGGTGATTTGACTGACCTGGATCAGGGCCCGCCCCGCGGCCCTGTGCCGGCACGGCCTGCAGCCCTCCCTGGTGGCACCTGAGGGGGTACGGCAAGTTGTCGCAGGGGCGCTGCAAAGGGCCATCTGATCCGGTTTTTTATCAAATACCTGAGTCTGTTATGCAAACAGATCCGTGGTCATAGTTGCCCGGCCTGATGGAGGCTGATGAGCGAACGACCATGAGCGAAAGAATCCCCGTCCGATTAGTAGAAACCTTCGAACCTTCACGCCCTACACAGATGAAGACGAAGACCACTGACAAACACGTCTACACCCGCAGTTTCAGCGGCCTGTTCCGCACCCTGCGCATGAGCGGCGCAGGTTTCCTGTTCCTGCTGTTCTTCGGCACCGTGTGGCTCAACTGGGGTGGCCGCCAGGCCGTGCTCTGGGACCTGGCCGAAAGCAAGTTCCACATTTTCGGCGCAACCTTCTGGCCCCAGGACTTCATCCTCCTCTCGGCGCTGCTGATCATCTGCGCCTTCGGCCTGTTCGCCATCACCGTGTTCGCCGGCCGCGTCTGGTGCGGCTACACCTGCCCGCAAAGCTCGTGGACCTGGCTGTTCATGTGGTGCGAAAAGGTCACCGAGGGCGAGCGCAACCAGCGGATCAAGCTGCAGGCCGCGCCCTGGGGCCTGAACAAGCTGGCCCGCCGGGCCATGAAGCACACCCTGTGGCTGGGCATCAGCCTGCTCACCGGCCTGACCTTCGTCGGCTACTTCACCCCCATCCGCCCCCTGGCCCAGGAACTGCTGACCCTGCAGATCGGCGGCCTGAGCCTGTTCTGGGTGCTGTTCTTCGCCGCGGCCACCTACATCAACGCCGGCTGGCTGCGCGAGGCGGTGTGCATGCACATGTGCCCTTATGCGCGCTTCCAGAGCGTGATGTTCGACAAGGACACCCTGACCATTTCCTACAACCCGGTGCGCGGCGAAAGCCGTGGCCCGCGCAAGCGTGATGTGAAGCCTGCCGATGTCGGCCTCGGCGACTGCATCGACTGCCAGCTGTGCGTACAGGTCTGCCCTACCGGTATCGACATCCGCGACGGCCTGCAGATGGAGTGCATCGGCTGCGCAGCCTGCATCGACGCCTGCGACTCGATCATGGACAAGATGGGCTACGCCCGCGGCCTGATCGCCTACACCTCGGAACACGAGTTGCAAGGCGGCAAGACCCACCTACTGCGTCCTCGCCTGGTGGGCTATAGCCTGGTGCTGCTGGTGATGATCGGCGCCCTGGCCCTGGCCCTGGTGCAGCGGCCGATGGTGTCCCTGGACGTGAGCAAGGACCGCGGCCTGTTCCGCGAGAACGCCCTGGGCCAGATCGAGAACATCTACAGCCTGAAGATCATCAACAAGACCCAGGAACGCCAGCAGTACCACCTGGCCCTGGTGGATGGCGAAGGCTTCGAGCTGCAGGGCAAGACCGAGCTGAGCCTGGCCCCCGGTGAAATCACCGACCTGCCGGTGTCCGTGGCGATGACCCAGGACAAGGCGCAGAGCAGCTCCCAGGCCATCAGTTTCAAGGTCAGCGACAGCGATGACCCGGGCGTCTACGCCGTGGCCAAGAGTCGTTTTGTCGCGCCGATGAACCGCTGAGCCTCTAGAATGCCCTGGCGAGGGAGCCGGCTCCCTCCGGGGCCGGCCCCGGAGCCAATGAACCGGACACCCGCCGCCAGCCCGCTGGCGGCGCTCGTCACTCCCTCGCCACCGCAGATATGTCGACCCGATGACCAGACTGGATCCTCAACCGCAGATGAAACGCTACGAAAAATTCGCCGATGACATCGCCGAACTGATCCGCTCCGGGGTCCTGGGGCCGGGCCAGCGTGTGCCTTCGGTGCGCTACGCCAGCCAGACCTACGGGGTCAGCCCGTCGACGGTGTTCCAGGCCTATTACCTGCTGGAGCGTCGCGGCCTGATCCGCGCCCGCCCGCGCTCCGGCTACTTCGTCAATGCCCACGCGCCGAGCCCGTTCTCGGAACCGGTGATCAGCAGCGAAGTCAATGAATCCACCGAAGTCGATGTCAGCGAACTGGTGTTCTCGGTGCTCGATTCGATCAAGGACCCGAGCACCGTGCCTTTCGGCTCGGCGTTCCCCAGCCCGACCCTGTTCCCCCTGCAGCGCCTGTCGCGCTCCCTGGCCAGCGCCAGCCGCGAGATGGACCCGCGGGTGGTGGTCACCGACATGTCGCCGGGCAATCCGCAGCTGCGTCGGCAGATCGCCCTGCGCTACATGGTGGCCGGGCTGATGCTGCCCATGGAGGAGTTGCTGATCACCAACGGCGCCCTGGAGGCGCTGAACCTGTGCCTGCAAGCGGTGACCGAGCCCGGCGACCTGGTGGCCATCGAGGCTCCGGCCTTCTACGCCAGCCTGCAAGTGCTGGAGCGGCTCAAGCTCAAGGCGGTGGAAATCCCCGTGCACCCGCGCGACGGCATCGACCTCGGGGTGCTGGCCCAGACCCTGGAGCGGCACCCGATCAAGGCCTGCTGGTGCATGACCAACTTCCAGAACCCCATGGGCGCGAGCATGCCCGAGGCGAAGAAACAGGAGCTGGTGGAGCTGCTGCGCCAGCACCAGGTGCCGCTGATCGAAGACGACGTCTACGCCGAGCTGTACTACGGCCAGCAGGCGCCGAAACCGGCCAAGGCCTTCGACACCGAGGGCCTGGTGATGCACTGCGGCTCCTTCGCCAAGAGCCTGGCGCCGGGCTACCGCATCGGCTGGGTCGCGGCGGGGCGCTATGCGCAGAAGATCGAACGGCTGAAACTGATGACCTCGCTGTGTGCCTCGATGCCGGCCCAGGCGGCGATTGCCGACTACCTGCAACACGGTGGCTACGACCGCCACCTGCGCAAGCTGCGCTATGCCCTGGAAGAACAGCAGAGCGCCATGCTGGCGGCGATCGCCCGCTACTTCCCGGCCCAGACCCGGGTCAGCCAGCCGGCAGGCGGCTACTTCCTGTGGCTGGAGCTGCCGCCGCAGATGGACTCGCTGAAACTGTTCCAGATGGCCCTGGCCCAAGGCATCAGCATTGCCCCGGGGCCGATCTTTTCCCCGACCCAGCGCTTTCGCAACTGCATCCGCCTGAACTACGGCAGCCCGTGGAACGAAGCCGCGGAAAAGGCCATGGAAACCCTGGGACGGATCATTCGGTCCTTTTAAGCACAACCGCCCCATCCACACCTGTAGGAGCCGGCTTGCCGGCGAAGAGGCCCGTGAGCCATGCAGCGCCTGAGCGGACGCCTTCGCGGGCAAGCCAGCTCCTACGGGGCGCTGCACACCACCCAATCTCCAGGCCGAGTGAGTCGATGCAAGAGCGGAACCGCAAGTAGCCGCACCCGCCGGAATGGATAGGTACCCCATCCCACGCGCCCCATGAAAGAACCAAATCCCCTTGCCACCTCCCCTCAACTCATTCAGCATCCGCGCTCCAATTTTCCAGGGAAAGGAACACGTCATGGTCGAAGACCTGTATTACGACGACTACCCAGAGGCCAAGGCCGAACTGCTCAAGGCGATCGAACGCGGCCGTCTGCCACTGCTGACCCAGGAACTCAACGCCTACGACTGCATCCAGGCGATCTTCGAGCTGGACGCCATCAACAACCCCAAGGACGAGGAAGACGCCTTCTTCGACCTGGCCCTGGCCCTGATCGGCTGGATCCCCGGCCCGGGACAAGGCCTGAAGACCCTTCTGCGCCTGATCAACCGCGCACCCCAGCGCCACGCCGAAAAGCTCTTCGACATGATCCGCTACACCCTGCTGGCCTGCCGCCTGAAAACCAGCCCCGAACAGCTGCTGGAAAAGTGCCTGGACCCCGTGCGCCTGGCCGAAGAACTGCCCGAGATCATCCGCGGCGTGAGCGCCTCCAGCACCTTCAACGGCCTGACGCCCCAGCAGCAGCGCCTGGTGCTGCACAACCTCAACGAAGCCTGCGAACACACCGAGTTCCTCATGGTGTCGGTGCAAGAACGCATAGCCCCCTGGATCGCCGAGCAACGCAACAACTCGGCCGCCGCCCACAGCCGCGGCCCGGCCCTGGCACCCAAGCCGCAGTCCTCCCTGGAACCGCGCCCAACGACCCTCACCGCCGCGCCACAACCCGGCGCCCACGACGCCGCGAGCATCGCCCAGGACATCAACCAGGGCCTGGAACACCTCACCGGTGAGGGCCACTGGCTGGAGCTGAACCTGCACTACCCCAACCTGGAACCAGTGTCCGGCGCCGCCTACCGAGCAGTGTTCAGTGATGGCTCGCAAGCCGAGGGCAACCTCGACGAAGAGGGTTTTGCCCGCCTGGAAGGCATCCCCGAGGGCCCGGTGAAGATCTACTACGGCGAAGACCCGCGGCCCTACCTGCGCCTGCCGATCGTTGCCCTGCCCGCCGATGCGCAGCAACTGGTAGAAGAGCTGGAGCAGCTTGACCTGGAGCCCGCCGAAGTCGACCTGGCGACCCTGCTGCTGGAAGCCTCGCAGCGCAAGGCGCCCTTCACCCTGATTCCCGTGTACTGAGACAAGGCACCGACATGAACCGCAGACAGGTGTTTCTCAGCCACAAGCAGTACCACGACTTCCTCGAAAGCCTGGCCGGCGAAGAGGCCCACTGGCAGACCCACTCGATGATGGCCGACAGCCCCGAGCAGGAAGCCTCCCTCAAGGCTTCCAGTGTGCGCAGCGCGCGCCTGCACCACCTGATCCTGGGCTACACCGGCGGTGCGCCCATGGAGCAACTGGCCCGGGAGCTGGATGGGGTGATCGAAGGCTACGAAGATTACCAGCGCAAGATGGAGGTTTATGAAGAACGACCGGATATCGCGCCGCTGAACATCGAAGACTACCCCGACGAGTACGAGGAATATGTCCAGGTCATCAGCCTGTGCATCCTGCTGCAGCGCAGCGACCTGCTGCCGCGCATGGCACTGCTGCAGGACCGCGCCGGCTTTAACGGCCAGGACACCCTGATCGAGGATCTGCTCAAGGCCTACCTGCCGGACCGTGAAAACGTTGATGAGTGGTTCCACCCCGTCTACACGCCCCTGATCTGGGCGATCTACAGCGAAGACCCGAACGAGCCTCGGGAGCTGCTGGTGGAGTACTGCAACCAGTGGTACGAAGCGTTCGAACAGGCCCCCTGGCACGACTCTCACATGCAAGGCGACGAGGGTTCCTACTTCGGCTACTGGGCCTTCGAGGCTGCGGCGGTGGCCTACCTGTTCGGCCTGGACGACAGCGCGGTGAAACACATGATCTTCCCCCGGGAGATGCTCGAATACGCCCGGCGCTTTACCCCGCCGCCGATACCCGAGCTGGCCGCGCAGGACTGATGCGCACACTTTGCCTCCCCCTCACTAGAACGATGAAGTCGCCATGAAATCCTGGATCAAGACCCTGCTGATCACCCTGCTCGCGGCCGCCCTGTGCCTGCTGTTCGCCCGCGCTGTGCTGCCCCCGCTGCTGGTGCAGTTAATACCGCCGAGCTGGGAAGGCGGCCCGTGGTTCTGGGTCAATCTGCTGCTGGCGGGTTTCCTGGCCGGGCTAGTGGTAGCGCCCCTGCTGCGGACCCGGCGTTATTACCCGGTGCCGCTGCTACTTCTGCTGTCCGCCCTGGTGGTGGTCGGCAATTGGGCGCAGAACCGCTGCAACGACGCCCAGTTGCAGGCCATCGAACAGCTGGAAAGGCGCAGCGCGAGCCATTCGAACCTGGGGATTTCCAATGAGGAACCTGCACCTTCGGCGCCCGTGGACGTGAGCGCCACACCGGGCGTCTGGGCCCATGAACAAGGCGATGGATATGGCTACAGCTGCAACCGCCCGGGGGAAACCCTGGGGTTCCTGATGCCACAGTTGATGAGCTTTGGCATCAGCGTACTGGGGCTATTGCTGGCCCTGCTGATCGGCCCCGGCCGCCGCCGCGCCCGTTGAGGAAACCTTAGGAGCTGGCTTGCCAGCGAAGGCGTCCGCAAGCGCGGCACAAGACTCAAGGGCCTCTTCGCCGGCAAGCCGGCTCCAACGGGATAGGCCGCGGACTTGCGAGGGCTCAGCGCCCGCCGCCCAGGTCGACGAAGGTGCCAGTGGCGTAGGAGGCCTTGTCCGACAGCAGCCAGACAATCGCCTCGGCCACTTCGTCAGGACGCCCGCCGCGGCCCATGGGGATTGCCGATTCCAGCTTGCTGACCCGGTCGGCATCGCCACTCAGGGCATGAAAGTCGGTGTAGATATAGCCCGGGCGCACCGCGTTGACGCGGATGCCCTCGCCCGCCACTTCCTTGGACAGGCCGATGGTGAAGGTGTCCAGGGCGCCCTTGGAGGCGGCGTAGTCGACGTATTCCCCCGGCGAACCCAGGCGCGCCGCCACAGAGGAGACGTTGACGATGCTGCCGCCCTGCCCGCCATGGCGCGGCGACATGCGCAGCACCGCGTGCTTGGCGCAGAGGATCGGCCCCATGACATTGGTCTTCATGATCTTCTGGATGCGAAATTCGGACATTTCATCCAGCCGCGACTTGTGGCCCACGGTCCCGGCATTGTTGACCAGGGCCGTGACCCGCCCCAGTTCGCTGTCGACCCGCTGAAACAGACCGATCACTTCATCCTCGATGCTGACGTCGGCGCGCACCGCGATGGCCTGCACGCCCAGGGCGCGAACCTGTTCGAGCACCTGCAGGGCGGACTGCTCATCGGCCTGGTAGTTGATGCACACCTTGAATCCCTGCTGCGCGGCCAACACTGCCGTGGCGGCGCCTATACCCCGTCCGCCACCGGTGATGACGATGACTTTATCCATGCTGCCGACTCCCTCACTGAACATTTCAACGCGAGCCATTAAACACCGCGCGGGCGGCGATGAAAACTGCGCAAATGTGCCACATCAAGCCAGTAGAAGTGCACGGTACCCCGCGCACCGACGGCGCAAACCGGCTGGAGCCTCGGCGGCGGCCATATCCCTGCGAACTGCCGCCAGATCGCGACCGCAACCGGCAAGGCGAGAGGCTCAGGCTTTTTCTTCGCCCCGGTGGATGCCCTGCATGAAACCTTCGGGCGGCAGCGGATGGCCAAGGAAATAGCCTTGCAGGGAATCACAGCCCAGTTGGGTGAGGAAGGTCTGCTGCACCCCGGTTTCCACGCCCTCGGCGACGATCCGCAGGCCCAGTGCCTGGCCCAGGGCGACAATGGCCGAGACGATGGCGGCATCGTCGCTGTCGTGCTCCAGGTCGCGGACGAAGCCGCGGTCGATCTTCAGCTCGTTGGCTGGCAGGCGCTTGAGGTACATCAGGCTGGAATAGCCGGTGCCGAAATCGTCGATGGACAGGTCCACCCCCATGTCCGCCAGCTGTTGCAGGACAAGCATGCTGACATCGGCGTCGTTCATCGCCGTGGTTTCGGTGATTTCCAGGGTCAGGTTGTTGGCCGGCAGGTGATAGCGTTCCAGGGCACTGGCCACGCTCCTGACCAGCCCGGCATGGCAGAACTGCAAGGCCGAGAGGTTTACCGCGATGCGCCAGTCGGTGTAGCCCTGGACGTACCACTCGCGCATCTGCCGGCAGGCCTCGTTGAGCACCCACTCGCCGATGGCAATGATCAGCCCGGTCTTCTCCGCCAGTTCGATGAACTTGTCCGGCAGCAACAGACCATGCTGGGGATGCTCCCAGCGCAGCAGCGCCTCGGCCCCCACCGGCAGGCCATTGGCAGCGTCGAACTTGGGTTGGTAGTGCAGGCGGAACTGATGATGCTCCAGGGCATTGCGCAGATCCTGCAGCAATTGCAGCTGGCGCCGGGCATTGCTGTTCATCGAGGCATCGAAAAAGCTGTAGCCATTCTTGCCGGTGCCCTTGGCGTGGTACATCGCCGCATCGGCGTTCATCAGCAGTTCCTGGGCACTCAGGCCATTGCCCGGGTACACCGCAATGCCGATGCTGGCGGAAATCTGCAGGTCGTGCTCGGCCACCCGGAACGAGCGCGATACCAGCCCCACCTGGCGTGCCGCCAGGCGCAGGGCATCGTCCGGCTCGGCCAGTTGCACCAGCAGCACGAACTCATCGCCGCCGATCCGCGCCAGGGTGTCTTCGCTGCGCAAATCCTCGCGCAGGCGCTGGGCCACTTCGCGCAGCAACTGGTCGCCCATGTGGTGGCCAAAGGCGTCGTTGACCGGCTTGAAACCGTCCAGATCGATGAACATCAGCGCAAAACAGCCCCCATGGGCAGTGACCCGGTGCATCGCCTGGTCAATGCGATCGGCCAGCAGAATGCGGTTCGGCAGCCCGGTCAGGGTGTCGTGCAACGCCAGTTGGGTCAGTTCCTTGTTGGCTTCGGTCAACGATTGCGCCAGCACCGCGGTGCGGGCTTCCAGCCGCGCATCCAGCACCGAGGTCAGCAAGGCGATGATCAACACCGCCAGGGTGGTGATCAGCACCAGGTTGTCCAGGCCCTTGCCGCTCAGGCCGTTGCCCAGGGCGCCGCAGAAACTGCCATCGGCGAAACGCGCCGCGGCCATGCCGGTGTAATGCATGCCGACGATGGCAAAGCCCATGACAATCGCCGCGCCGGTCCGGGCCAGACGTACGTAAGGGGTGTTCTGGCGCAGGCGAAAGGCAATCCACAGCGCCGCCAGCGACGCGCCGAAGGCAATCAGCAGCGAGGCGCCGAACAGGCTCGGGTCGTAGTCGATGCCCGGCTGCATGCGCATGGCCGCCATGCCGGTGTAGTGCATGCCACTGATGCCCGAGCCCATGACCAGTGCGCCGAACAGCAACTGCCACAGCGGCAGCCGCGGCTGGCTCACCAGCCACAGGGCAAAGCCGCAGGACAGGATGGAGATCAGCAACGACAAGGCGGTGAGCTGGATGTCGTAGCCCAGATCGATGGGCAGGCTGAAGGCCAGCATGCCGATAAAGTGCATGGACCACACACCGACGCCCATGGCCAGGGCTCCGCCCATCATCCATAGATAAGCGGCACGGCCGGTGGTGATGGCAATGCGCCCGGTCAGGTCAAGGGCAGTATAGGAAGCGAGGATCGCCACGAAAATGGAGATCAGGACCAGTGCGGAGGAGTAGCTACCGATGAGCATGAGGCGTCTCTTGGCCGTTGTGCCGACATCCCTGCGCGGCGGGCAAAACCGCAGATTGTACTGATTGCGTGGAAGAACGCATCTACAAAGTTAGCAAAAAGCCATTAGTCGGACAGAACGCCGTTTTCGGCTGTCTCATATCCCTACAAGCCCTGTGGGTATGGGCTTTGCGGAAAGTCGTGAGCAGTTGCAAACGGCTCCGGATGCACTCTGCCTGCGGCTGTCGAGCAGGCCTTGCAGCCACCTTGCTGCAAGGCCTTCAAGGGCCTATTTCTGCTCGCTGGCCTGCAGTTGGCCATCCCAGCCACCGCCCATGGCGGCGATCAACTGCACGCTGGCGATCAGCCGGCTCTGCAACAGGCTGAGCACGCTGCGCTCGTTGCTCAGGGCTGTGGTCTGGCTGGTGACCACATCCAGGTAGGCGATCAGCCCGGCCTTGTACTGGTTCTCGGTCAGGCGCAGGGCCTCGCGGGCCGAATCCAGGGCCTGCTGGCGCACCCCCGCCTCGTCCTCCAAGACCTTGAGCTGGACCATGTAGTTCTCCACCTCGCGGAAACCGTCGAGCACGGTCTGCCGGTACTTGGCCACAGTCTGGTCGTACACCGCCTCGGTGCGGTCCACTTCCGCCGAACGCTGGCCGCCGTCGAACAGGGTCATGGCCAGTTTCGGCCCTACCGACCAGAAGCGGTTGGGCAGGCTGATCCAGTCGGCGTAGGTGCTGCTGCTGTAGCCGCCGGCCAGGCTCAGGGTCAGGTCCGGGTAATAGGCGGCCTTGGCCACGCCGATCTTGGCGTTGGCGGCAATCACCGAACGCTCCGCCGAGGCGATGTCCGGGCGCCGCTCCAGCAGTTGCGACGGCACGCCCAACGGCACCTGGGGCAGCACGGGGATGGTCTTGCTCTCGGCCAGGTTGAACTCTGCCGGCGGCACGCCGATCAGCACGGCGATGGCGTTCTCGAACTGCGCCCGCTGCCAGATCAGGTCGATCAGGTCGGCCTGGGTGCTTTTGAGCTGGGTCTGGGCCTGGGCCACCGCGTCCTTGCCGGAGACCCCGGCCTGGTACTGGTTCTGGGTCATGGTCAGGGAGCGCTGATAGGCCGCCACCGTGGCCTCCAGCAGGCGCTTCTGCTCATCGATCACCCGCAGTTGCAGGTAGTTCTGCGCCAGCTCGGACTGCTGGCTCAGGCGCATGGCCGCCAGGTCGGCGAAGCTGGCCTCGGCGCTGGCCTCGTTGGCTTCCAGGTCACGGCGCAACTTGCCCCACACGTCCGCTTCCCAGCTCACCCCCAACTGGGTGTTGTAGGTGTCGCGAATGCCGCTGCTGGAACTGCTCAGGGCCGAACTGCTGCTGCCGGTGCCCTGGCTGGCGCGGGTCTTGCCGGCGCTCAGGTCGACACTGGGAAAGAACGAACCCCGGGAGCTGCGCACCAGAGCCCGGGCCTGACGGAACTGCGCCTCGGCCTGGGCCACGCTCTGGTTGGAACTGTTGAGCTTGTCGATCAGGCCATTGAGCTGGGCATCGCCGTACAGCTCCCACCAGGCGCCACGGGCCAGGGCGTCGCTGGGGTTGGCCTGGCGCCAGCCTTCGGCTTCCTTGTAGTGCACCGGCTCGGCCACCTGGGGCCGCTGGTAGTCGGGACCGATGGCGCAGGCGCTGAGCAGCAGCACGCACAGGCCCAGGCTCAAGGCCCGCGAGCCCCGGGCCATGGCCAGGCGCTGGGCGGACAGCAGAGTAACGGGACGGGACGATTGGTCGGTCATAGCGGCGTTTCCAGAGCAGCATCGGTACGGACCCCACGCCAGTGGTTGAACTTGTGGCGCAGGCGATCGAGATAGAGGTAGACCACCGGGGTGGTGTAGAGGGTCAGGACCTGGCTGAAGACCAGGCCGCCAATGATGGTCAGGCCCAGGGGCTGGCGCATTTCCGAGCCTTCGGCACCGCCCAGCAGCAACGGCAAGGCGCCGAGGATCGCCGCCAGGGTGGTCATCAGGATCGGCCGCAGGCGTTGCAGGCAGGCGCTGCGGATCGACTGCAGCGGGTCCAGGCCCTGGTGACGCTCCAGTTGCAGCGCCAGGTCGATCATCAGGATCGCGTTCTTCTTCACCACCCCGATCAGCAGGAACAGCCCCAGCAGCGAGATCAGGCTGAACTCACCGCCCAGCACATAGATCGAGAGCAAGGCGCCAACCCCGGCCGAGGGCAAGGTGGAGAGGATGGTCAGCGGGTGAATGTAGCTTTCATAGAGCACCCCGAGCACCAGGTACACCGCCAGCAGCGCGCCGAGGATCATGAACGGCTGGCTCTTCTGGGTGGCGGCGAAGGCATCGGCGGTGCCGGCCATCTTGACGATCACGTCTTCGGGCATGCCCAGCTTGGCGATCGCCCGTTCGATGGCGGCGGTGCCCTGCTCCACCGTCACGCCCTCGGCCATGTCGAAGGAAATGCTTTCCGAGGCGAACTGCCCTTCATGGCTGACCCGGTCGTCTTCCAGGCTGTTTTCATAGTGGGCGATGGCCGACAGCGGAATCCGCGCGCCGTCGGCGGTGATCACCTGCACTTGATTCAGGGTAATCGGGTCCTGGGCGTATTTCGGGTTGACCTCCATCACCACCTGATACTGGTTGAGGCTGTCGTAGATGGTGGAGATCTGCCGCTGGCTGTAGGCGTTGTTGAGCACCGCGGTGACCATGTCCATGTCCACCCCCAGGCGCTTGGCCTGGTCGCGGTCCACCATCAGGGTCACTTGCTGGGCACCGCGGCCTTCCCGGGCGTCGATGGCGGTCAGCTCAGGCAAGGCGCGCAGCGCCGTCACCACTTTCGGGTACCACTGGCGCAACTCGCCCAGGTCACCGCTTTGCAGGATGTAGGAATACTGCGAGGTGGTCTGCTCGCGGCCGCCGCCGAACTGCAGGTCCTGGTCGGCCATCAGCATCAGTTGCGCGCCGGGCACCTTGGGCATTTCCTTGCGCAGGCGCTCGATGACCTTCTGCGCCGAGATATTGCGTTCCTTGATCGGCTTCAGGCGTACCAGCATGAAGGCGTTGTTGGTGCCGTTGTTGCCACCGATGAAGCCGGCCACGCTTTCCACTGCCGTATCCTTGAGCACGGCGCGGCGGAAGATTTCCATCTTCGGCTGCATCACGCTGAAGGACAGGCCGTCGTCGCCGCGGACAAAACCGATCAACTGGCCGGTGTCCTGCTGGGGCATGAAGGTCTTGGGCACCACCACGTACAGGGCCACGTTGACGCCAATGGTCAGCAGCAGGCTGAGCAGGGTCAGGCGCCTGTGCCGCAGCACCCAGTCCAGGCTGGTGGCGTACTTGCCCATCATCCAGTCGTTGCTGCGCCGGCTCCAGCGTTGCAGGCGGTTCTCCTGGCCCGGGGTGTGGGGCTTGAGCCAGCGCGCGCAGAGCATCGGGGTCAGGGTCAGGGACACCACCAGCGATACCACGATGGCCGCGGCCAGGGTGATGGAGAATTCGCGGAACAGGCTCTCGATGATCCCGCCCATGAACAGGATCGAGAGAAACACCGCCACCAACGACACGTTCATCGACAGCAGGGTGAAGCCCACCTCCTTGGCCCCCAGGTACGCCGCTTTCATCGGCGCGATACCTTCGTCGATATGCCGGGAGATGTTCTCCAGCACCACGATGGCATCGTCCACCACCAGCCCGGTGGCAAGGATCAGCGCCATCAGCGACAGGTTGTTCAGGGAAAAACCGTAGAGGTACATGATGGCAAAAGTGCCCACCAGGGATACCGGTACCGCCAGGGTCGGGATCAGCGAGGCGCGGAAATTGCCGAGGAACAGGTACACCACCAGGATCACCAGGGCCACGGCGATCAGCAGGGTCATCTCGGCCTCGTGCAGGGTGGCCTTGATCACCGGTGAGCGGTCCATGGCCAGGTTGAGCTTGACGCTGGCCGGCAGCACCGCCTGCAACGCCGGCAACTGAGCCTTGATCTCGTTCACCGTCTCGATGATGTTGGCCCCGGCCTGGCGGTTGATCACCAGCAGCACCGCCGCGTCGTCATTGAAGAAGCCGCTGTTGTAGCGGTCCTCGACGCCGTCGCTGACCTTGGCCACGTCCTTCAGGCGCAGGGCCGCGCCGTTGTTGTAGTGGATGATCAGCGGCTCGTAGTCACGGGCCTTTTCCAACTGGTCGTTGGCCTGGATCTGCCACAGCCGCTGGTCATCCTCCACCGAGCCCTTGGGCCGGCGCTGGTTGGCATTGGCGATGGCATTGCGCACATCGTCCAGGGCCACGCCGTACTGGTTGAGCAACTGCGGCTCCAGCTCGATGCGCACCGCCGGCAAGGAGCTGCCACCGACCTGCACTTCGCCCACGCCCTGCACCTGGGACAGGCTCTGGGACAGGATGGTCGAGGCCAGGTCGTAGAGCTGGCCCTTCTCCAGCACATCGGAGGTCAGCGACAGCACCATGATCGGCGCCTGGGACGGGTTGACCTTCTTGTAGGTGGGCATGCTGCGCATGCCGCTGGGCAGCAGGTTGCGCGAGGCGTTGATGGCTGCCTGCACCTCCCGTGCCGCGCCGTTGATGTCGCGGTCCAGGTCGAACTGCAGGATCACCCGGGTCGAGCCCTGGCTGGAACGGCTGCTCATGGTGTTGACCCCGGCGATGGCGCCGAAGGAACGCTCCAGGGGCGTGGCCACGGTGGAGGCCATGACCTCGGGGCTGGCCCCGGGCAGGCTGGCCTGGACCACGATCACCGGGAAATCCATCTGCGGCAGCGGCGCCACCGGCAGCAGGCCGAAGCTCACGCCGCCCAGCAGCATGATCGCCAGCGACAACAGCATGGTCGCCACCGGGCGCTTGATGAAGGGGCCGGAGAGGTTCATGCCGACACGCTCCAGGCTTGAGGCAGGCTGCGGCCCTTCATGCCTCCACCTCTTGGGCGTCTTCACGCTTGCCGAAGCGCCGGCCCAGGCGGTCGAAGTACAGGTAGATCACGGGCGTGGTGAACAGGGTCAGCACCTGGCTCACCAGCAGGCCGCCGACCATCACCAGGCCCAGGGGCTGGCGCAGCTCGGCGCCGGAACCGGTGGCCAGCATCAGCGGCACGGCGCCGAACAGCGCCGCCAGGGTGGTCATCAGGATCGGCCGGAAACGCAGCAGCGCCGCCTGGTAGATAGCCTGTTCCGGGGCCATGCCCTGGTGGCGTTCGGCGTCGAGGGCGAAGTCGATCATCATGATCGCGTTCTTCTTGACGATGCCGATCAGCAGGATGATGCCGATGATGGCGATCATGCCCAGGTCGTTGCCACTGAGGATCAGCGCCAGCAAGGCCCCTACCGCCGCCGAGGGCAAGGTGGAGAGGATGGTAATCGGGTGGATATAGCTCTCATAGAGCACGCCGAGCACGATGTACATGGTCACCACCGCCGCCAGGATCAGCAGCAAAGTGCTCGACAGCGAGGCCTGGAAGGCCTCCGCCGCGCCCTGGAAGCGGGTCTGCACCCCTACCGGCATGCCGATCTCCTGCTGCACCTGCTCGATGACATTCACCGCCTCCCCCAGGGCTACACCGGGCGCCAGGTTGAAGGACATCATTACCGCCGGGAACTGGCCGATATGGGCGATGGCCAGTTGCGCCTGGCGCTCCTCGACATGGGCCAGGCTCGACAGCCGCACTTGGCCGCCGTCGGTGGTCTTGACGTGGATCTGCTCCAGGGCCTGGGGCCCGATGCGCTCGCCGGCCTGGGCCTGGAGCACCACCCGGTACTGGCTGGCCTGGGTGTAGATGGTGGAGATCTGGCGCTGGCCGAAGGCGTCGTACAGGGCGTCGGTGATGTTCGACACCGAAACCCCGACCCGGGACGCGGCGTCACGGTCGATCACCATGAACACCTGCAGGCCCTTGTCCTGCAGGTCGCTGGCCACGTCGGTGAGCTCCGGGCGCTGGGCCAGGGCCTGCACCAGGCGATTGCTCCACAGGCTCAGCAGCTCGGCATCCGGCGACGACAGGCTGAACTGGTACTGGGTGCGGCTGACCCGGTCCTCGATGGTCAGGTCCTGTACCGGCTGCATGAACAGGCGGATGCCCAGCAGCTTGTCCACCTCGGGCTGGATCCGCGCGATCACCTGGGCTGCGCTCAGGTCGCGCTCGCTGTGGGGCTTGAGGTTGATCAGCAGGCGGCCGCTGTTGAGGGTGGCGTTGTCGCCGTCCACCCCGATGTAGGACGACAGGCTTTCCACGGCCGGATCCTGCAGGATGATCTTGGCCAGGTCTTGCTGGCGTTGGCTCATGGCGGCGAAGGACACCGACTGCGGCGCCTCGGAAATGCCCTGGATGACCCCGGTGTCCTGCACCGGGAAGAAGCCCTTGGGCACCACCATATAAAGGAACACGGTCAGGCCCAGGGTGCCGATGGCCACCATCAGGGTCAGGAACTGGTGCTTGAGTACCCACTGCAACTTGCGCCCGTAGCTTTCGATCAGCCAGTCGATCCAGGCCCCGCTGGCGCGGTAGAAGCGCCCCTGCTCTTCAGGCTTGGGCTCACGCTTGAGCAGCCGCGCGCACATCATCGGGGTCAGGGTCAGGGACACCACCAGGGAAATCAGGATCGCCACCGCCAGGGTGATGGCGAACTCGCGGAACAGCCGCCCCACCACGTCCGCCATGAACAGCAGCGGGATCAGCACCGCGATCAGCGACAGGGTCAGGGAGATCAGGGTGAAGCCGATCTGCCTGGCGCCCTTGAGCGCTGCCTGCATCGGGCTGTCGCCCTCCTCGATGAAGCGCGAGATGTTCTCCAGCATGACGATGGCATCGTCCACCACGAAGCCGGTGGCGATGGTCAGGGCCATCAGGGTCAGGTTGTTCACCGAAAAACCGGCCAGGTACATCACGCCGAAGGTGCCGATCAGCGACAGCGGCACGGCAATCGAAGGAATGATGGTGGCGCTGGCCCGGCGCAGAAAGAGGAAGGTCACCATCACCACCAGGGCAATGGCGATGAACAGTTCGTGCTGCACATCGGTGACCGAGGCGCGAATGGTCTGGGTGCGGTCGGTGAGCACGGTGACGTCCAGGCCCGCCGGCAGGTTGTCGGTGATGCTCGGCAGCAGCGCCTTGATCCGGTCCACCACCTCGATCACGTTGGCCCCGGGCTGGCGCTGGATATTGAGCAGCACCGCCTGGTTCTCGTTGGCCCAGGCCGCCAGGCGCTCGTTCTCCGCGCCATCGACGATCTCGGCCACATCCTTCAGGCGCAGCGGCGCGCCATTGTTGTAGGCCAGGATCAGCTCGGCGTAGTCCTTGGGCGAGGTCAACTGGTCGTTGGCGTCGAGCATCGAGACCCGGGTCGGGCCGTCGAAGTTGCCCTTGGGCTGGTTGACATTGGAGGCACCGATCAGGGCACGCACGTCCGCCAGGTTCAGACCGTTGGCCGCCAGGGCCTCGGGGTTGACCTTGATCCGCACCGCCTGGCGCTGGCCACCGGCAATGCTGACCATGCCCACGCCGCTGATCTGGGCGATCTTCTGCGCCATGCGCGTATCCACCAGGTCATTGAGCTTGGGCAGCAGCATGGTCTTGGAGGTAATGGCCAGGGTCAGCACCGGGGTATCCGCCGGGTTGACCTTGTTGTACACCGGCGGCGCCGGCAGGTCCTTGGGCAACAGGTTGGTGGCAGCGTTGATCGCCGCCTGCACCTGCTGCTCGGCCACGTCCATATTGATATCGAGGCTGAAACGCAGGGTCAGCACCGAGGCCCCGCCGGAACTGGTGGAGGCCATCTGGGTCAGGCCGGGCATCTGCCCGAACTGGCGCTCCAGGGGCGCGGTGACCGCGCTGGTCATCACGTCCGGGCTGGCCCCGGGGTACAGGGTCATGACCCGGATGGTCGGGTAGTCCACCTGGGGCAAGGCCGACACCGGCAGCAGGCGATAGGCGATCAGGCCGGCCAGGACAATGGCCAGCATGCTCAGGGTGGTGGCTACCGGACGGAGGATGAACAGCCGCGAGAAATTCATGCGCCGACCTTTTGCGCCTTGCCATCAACCGGCTTGCCGTCTGCGGCCGGTGCCCCGGCGGGCTGCCCTTGCAGGTGTTCGGTGGGGGTGGTGGGCACGTCGATGCTGTCGTTGACCACTTCCACTTCGCTGCCGTCCTTGAGGCGGTCGGTGCCTTCCATCACCACCCGGTCACCGGCCTTGAGGCCGTCCTGGATCACCGTCGAGTCGCCGTTGCTGGCGCCCACCTTGAGCTGGCGGATCTTCACCTTGTTGTCGCCATCCAGGGCGTAGACGAAGGTGCCGTTGGTGCCGAACTGAATCGCCGCCGAGGGCGCCAGCACCACGTTCTTCAGGGTATCGGCCAGCAGCCGCACATTGACGAACTGGTTGGGGAACAGGCCCTGGTTGCGGTTATCGAAGCGCGCCTTGAACTTCAGGGTGCCGGTGGTGGTGTCGATCTGGTTGTCCAGGCTCTGCAGCACGCCTGTGGCTTGCAGCTTCAGGTCACCGCGGTCCCAGGCTTCCACCGCCAGCCTGGCGCCGCTGTGGTAGCGAGCGAGCACGGTTTCCAGGCTGTTTTCCGGCAGGGTGAAGGCCACGCTGATGGGCTGGGTCTGGGTGATGATCACCAGCGCGGTGGTGTCGTTGGCCGCCACCAGGTTGCCCACGTCCAGCTGGCGCAGGCCCAGGCGGCCGGCGATCGGCGCGCGGATGTTGGTGAACTCCAGGTTGAGCTTGGCGTCGTTGACCGCCGCCTGGTTGGTCTTGACCGTACCCTGGTACTGCCCCACCAGCGCCGCGGCGGTGTCCAGGGTCTGTTTGGCGATGCTGTCCTGGGCGTACAGCCCGCGGTAACGCTCAAGGTCGACTTGGGCGTTCTTCAGTTGGGCCTGGTTCTGCAGCAAGGTGCCTTCGGCCTGGAGCAAGGCGTTCTGGTACGGACGCGGATCGATCTGTGCCAGCAGGTCGCCGGCCTTGACCATCTGCCCTTCCTCGAAGTTGACCTTGACCAGTTCCCCCGCGACCCGGCTGCGCACATTGATGGTGTTCAGAGCCGTCACCGTGCCCAGGGCCTTGTAGTACACCGCGAAATCCCCCTGGGTCACCGGTGACACCCGCACCGGGATTGGCCCGCTGGCGCCGCCGAAACCGGGGCGCATGCTACCGCTGCGCCCGGTATGCCCGGCCGCGGCTTTCTGCCCGGCGGCCTCCTGGTGGGTACTGGCCGGCCAGAATTTCCAGCACAGGCCAACGACCAGCAGCAGGACGAACAGGCCGAACAGCCAGCGACGGGAGTTGCGGGAGACAGAGGATTGCATGGAGTGATCAACCATTGGGCGCGTGGGAGGCTTCTTTGAGAAGGCTGAAAGATAAGCACTGGAACCGTTTTAGCAAAGCGCCTTTACCGGCAATTTACCTTTGACTGACGTTTCAAGGAGCGGTGCTAAGCCACTGAAGCACAAATAAAAACGGCCTGGACAGAGCCAGGCCGTGAATAATTGTAAAACCTGTTACTTGAGCACGGCCAGGGCCGCGTCGTAGTTCGGCTCTTCGGCGATTTCCTTGACCAGCTCGCTGTGCAGCACCTTGTCGTTTTCGTCCAGCACCACCACGGCGCGGGCAGTCAGGCCGGCCAGCGGGCCGTCGGCGATGGCCACGCCGTAGTTCTCGATGAACTCGCGGCCACGCAGGGTCGACAGGTTCTGCACGTTTTCCAGGCCTTCTGCGCCGCAGAAGCGTGCCTGGGCGAATGGCAGGTCGGCAGAGATGCACAGCACCACGGTGTTGGCCAGTTCGTTGGCCTGGGCGTTGAACTTGCGCACCGAGGTGGCACAGGTCGGGGTGTCGACGCTTGGGAAGATGTTCAGCACCTTGCGCTTGCCGGCGAGGCTGCTCAGGGAAACATCGGCCAGGCCTGCGCCCACCAGGGTGAACGCTGGGGCTTTGGAACCGACTTGCGGCAGTTGGCCATTAACCTGCACCGGGTTGCCTTTGAGAGTGACTTGAGCCATGAACGGAGTCCTTATTGAACAGTGATGATGGAACAGCAATGAGAAATTCCTGAGAGGCCGAAGTTAAGCATGAAACGGCCCGGGCACCTATGCCCCACGGGCAAATTGTCCAACAACCCGCCCCGACACCGGCATTACCGGATGCAGGGGCTGGCTTGCCAGCGAAGGCGCTTTCAAACCTTGCGCAAGCCTCAAGGGCCCCTTCGCCGGCAAGCCGGCTCCTACAGGGGTGAATTTGGGTGTTTCGGTGTAGGAGCTGGCTTGCCAGCGAAAGCGATTTCGAGACTTGCGCAAGCCTCAAGGCCGCCTTCGCCGGCAAGCCGGCTCCTACGGTTATTTGTTGAGGTGCGCCAGGAGCAGATCGGCCACCGGGCCACCGGACGCCGGGTTCTGCCCGGTGATCACCCGCTGATCCTCCACCGCGAACGGCGCCCAGGGTGCGGCGGCCTTCTGGTAAAGGGCACCGCGCTTGACCAGTTCGGTTTCCGTCAGGTAGGGCACGTACTGGTCCAGTTCGGCGAGTTTCTCCTCTTCATTGGAGAAACCGGTGACCTGCTTGCCGGCGATCAGCAGCCTACCGTCGCCCAGCTTGATGTTGAGCAAGCCCACCGCGCCATGGCACACCGAGCTGACATAGCCCCCCTGCTCATAGATCTCCCGGCTCAGGGCCTGCAGTTCCGGGTTATCGGGAAAATCCCAGACCACGCCGTGGCCACCGGCGTAATAGATCGCCACATAGTCCCCGGCCCTGACCTGGGAAGGCTTGAGGGTCGAGCCCAGGCGGCTCATGAAGGCACTGTCCTGGTACCACTGCCAGTCGGTGTCGTCGGCCATGGCCAGGCTATGGGGGTCGATGGGTACGTAGCCACCCTTGGGGCTCACGTAGTCCACCTCGAAGCCCGCCGCCTCGACCTTCTTCACGAAATGCACCGCCTCACCCAGCCACAGGCCAGTGGCGCGGGCCAGGTTGGGGTATTTGGCCACGCTGGTCAGGACCACCAGTATCTTCTTGCTCATGGGCATGCTCCTTGGCATTGGAAAACAGGGCAAGGCACGGCAATCAACTGAGCAACCGCAGCATGTTGCGGTGCCGGACATCGAAAATCCGCGCCATGTAGGCATTGACCATCAACCACTCCAAAGGTGCACCACCGATGGCCCTGTAGGTCACCCGGTCGGTGTACAGGGTGCCCCCTTCGGCGGCCTCGACCCGGTGCTCATGGCGAAAGGCCCGCAGCGTCCCCTTGAGCATCTCGTCGACAAAATGCCGGTCGCCGACCTCACGTATAACCACCGTCCATTTCGCCGGTATGACACCGAACATCCAGTGCAAGAAGCTGAACTGGCGCCCGACACTGATGCGCAGGTCATTGATATCGAGCCCCCCCAAGGGCGTGACACGCTCGGGGAAAATCTTTGGAAAGTTGGCGCCTTCGAGGCAGAAATCCAGTACCTGAGCCGGGCTGTAGCCGGCGAAAGAAGTCGTACGCTCTACTACGGGCATTCGGGGCATTCCTCCCTGACATCAGTGCAAGAAGCTCATAAGAAACAATAAATAACTTCATTTCTTAACTGTATCTATATGTTTTATATAGTTTTTTAAAATCAATAAATCACACAATCTTAACCACTTAAACTTTGCGGAAATAATCATAAGTAACATTAACTGACAGCCCATCCCCAAATGCGCCGGCCTCGCCCGCTCTAAACCAATGGTAGTTCTCTACTGACTCCACCGGTGCGCCGACCACAGAGACGAAGCCGAGCCGGGCCTCATCCGGCCTGGGACTTTTTTTCAGGAAACCGGTAGGGTGCGCAGTTTCAGCGCGCCACTGCCCGGGCGCGGCGGTCTTTCATGGAGTCGTACCGCACAATGAGTTGCTGGACCCTGCTCGGCCTGCCGGCCACTGCCGATACCCGCACCATCAAACGCCACTACGCCAGGCTGCTCAAGCAGACCCGCCCGGATGAAGACCCGGTGGCGTTCCAGCGCCTGCGCGAAGCCTATGAATCGGCGCTGGAGCAGGCCCGGTGGTTGGGCATGCAGGAGCAGGATCCACACCCGGACGAAGACCCGGCGCCGCTGGCCGGGCAGGCGCCGCGGGGCCCAAAGCCGCTGTCGCCGGCGCAGCGAGTCGCCCCGTTGCTGGAGGGCATCCGCATCGAGCAACTGGACCTGCTCTATCAGCAGGCGATCCAGAGCGACTGCCTGCTGGAGTTCGAGCTGGGCCTGTTGCGCCACTGCGTGGAACGCCCGGACCAGTCGCAACAGCTGCTGGCCTGGGCCTTTGCCACATTCCACTGGCTCAGCGCCTGGCAGCGCCTGGAACTGCCGGAGTACCTGATCGATGCATTGCTGGAACAGTGCCAGGAAAAGCTCTTGCAGCCCCTGCAGGACGCCCTGACCCAGCGCGACGACCAGGCTCTGCTCCAGGCCTACGCGCAACGCCAGCAGCAGCCCTGGCTGAACAGCCTGGACCAGGGCCAGTGGTTCAACCTGCAACTGGTGGAGCTGCTGCTCAACAGCCCCTACTGGTCCAGCCCGGGATTCGCCGCGGTGTGTGCCGGCCAGGGCTGGCACAACGGTGCGGACAACTCCTGTCCGGCGCTGGAATGGGAGCGCCTCAAAGCCCGTGACGAAGCACCGGTATTCATTGCCCGCCAGCAAGCCCTGGCCACCCAGGCGCCGGCCAGCCCGCAACAGCGCGCCGCCTACCTGCTGCTGGCGCCCATCAGTTTCACCCGCCGGCGCAACTTCGCCCGGCGCCTGCGCCCCGATGACTGGGCCTGCTGCCGCCAACTGAGCTCGCGGCTGCACGCCAATCACCCCGAGGTTTCGGCCGGCATGCCCGGCGGCACGCCGTTCTTCTGGCGCGAGTGGGAGTTCGCCTTCAACGCCTGGCCCAGGTACCTGGGCATTGTCTTCGCCTGCCTGGCGGGGGCCGTGGCCCGCTATGCGCCGCAAGCCGGCAGCCTGGGGGAAATCATTGGCGTGACGCTGTTCTGGAGCACCTGTTTTGCCGGTGCCGGGGCCCTGCTGGGGTGGCTCTGGCAGCCTCTGGCTCACCGCCTCTGGGTACGCGACCAGGCACTCGGCGCGCGCCTGCCGCACTGGCTCGACCCGGACCGTGAGGTGCTGATCCTGCGCGACCTGCTGCCGGCCCTGCTGATCAGCAGTGCCCTGGGATATTTCTGCGGCCCGGTCAGCGCCGCCACTTACCTGGCCGTGCTGCTGGGGGTGGCGAGCCTGCGGCGCCGCGAACTCAAGGCCCAGGCTTCCTGGGAAAAACCCGCTCCCTGGCGCCGGCGGCTGTTGATCGGCCTGGGCTGCATGGTGCTGGTGGCAGGCCTGGGCAGCCTCCAGCTGTTCACCAGCCAGCGCACGCTCAACCCCAACCAGGGCCTGCAGCAATGGAGCGAACGCCTGTGCGCGCGCATGCCCGCCAATGCCGAGGGCTGCGCGGCCCCGGCCACCGCCCGTCAGTGGTACGGCCAGGAGGGGCCGCCATGAACCCCAATTGGTTGCTGCCCATCAGCCTGGTTCTGGGGTTGACGCTGGTCGGCCTGGCCGGGGCCAGCAAGCCCCTGGGGCGCCTCGACCTGTGGCTGGACCACCAGGACAGCCCGAGCACCGCCCAGGCCAATGCCCTGGCGCCGATCGTCAATTGCATGAACCAAGTGGATGTGCCCTGGCGCCTGGCCCACCAGGCCTTCATGGCCGAGGGTGCGCCCCGGGCCAAGGCGCCCGAAGCCTACGACCTGTATCACTACAGCCACCAGGACATCGACGCGCTGTACCGCCTCAACTGCCCCGGCAGAATCATCGACAAGCTGCAGGTCCTGGCCCCGGACAGCCCTTTGCTCCCCGCCACCGTGCGCTATGTGCAAGTGCTCGGGCCCTTCGCGGCCCTGACCAAGGATTCCTTCGTGCGCAAAATGGGCATCGGGCGCCCCCTGACCGAGGCGCAACTGGATGAGTTTGCCCGCCAACTGGCGCAACAGAGCGAGGCTTACCTGGAAGCTTCCAATGCCGTGCGCCGGCTGCTCCCGGCCCTGGATATCGAACCGCGCAGCCAGCAACTGCTGCGCCTGGAGCAACGCCTGGGGCGCAATGCCCACTGGGCATTGCTCGATTACATGATCCAGGCCCGCAGCACCGTGGAATTTGTCGAGGCTGGCGTACGCCAGCAAAGCCTGACCCCGGACCAACTGGCGCAGGTCACCCGGCAGTTGCGCCAGACCTGGGACGCTCGGCAGCAGTACCTGAAAACAGGCCAGCCGGACAAGAACACCGAGCAGGTGCTGTACCTCTGGCAACTGATCGCCCAGCCCGGCGAACAGTACCTCAAAGCGCTGGACACCCTGCACCGCGACTGGCAGCAACATGCTGAGCCGCAACGCCTGAGCGACGACTACCACGCAGTGACCCAGGGGTATGACCAGATGCTCTACCACTACAACAAACTGGCGCGCAGCCAGTACTGAAACCGAACGACGGCCACGGCACTTTCAAGAGCCGCGGCCATCAACGGTCGGTCACTTTTTCTTCAGTTGCAGGTAGGACTGGTGCATGTCATAGGCCCAGCCGTCGATGACGTTCTTCACGTCGCTGGCCTGCATCACCTGGGTGTCGTTTTCCAGGGGCTTGCCGGTGCCTTTGCGGACCACTTCGGCAATCACCGCGTGGGTGCTGCCATCCAGGAACGCCGCCTCGGTGGCCAGGGTGGTTTCCTGGTCGCGGATGCCACTGGCGGTGCTCACCGCCGCCGCCACCAGGGCCACGGGAATGATTTCATAGGGCTTCAGGCCCTCGGTCTTGCTGGTGACTGCGGTAATCGCCGCGCGCACCACGATCACCCCCGGGCCCGGGCCGGTGGCCAGTGGCAGGGATTTGCTCACCTCGCGCTGCAGTGCCTGGTCGTAGTAACGGGTGATGGCGGTCAGGGTGCTCTGGGGGATCTTCGCCGTCGGCTGCGGCTGCGGGTAGAACTGGGTCGGTTCGATGTACACGCTGCTGTAGTTGCTCAACTTGAGCTTGGGATCGATCCAGCGCATCACCTCCACGCCGGAGGGCGACTTGGCTTCCTTGAGCTGGCTGTAGTCGCTGAGAAACCCGGAGTACTCGTCAGGCTGGGGCACTTTGCTGGAACAGCCCACCATCCCGAGGGTGGCAAGGCACAGCATGCTGAGGGTCAGAGCAAGCTTCATGTGTAACTCCTGTAGGTGCAGCAGCCAGGGACTGGCTAGGGGAAATTAAGGTATAGCCAAAAGCCGGCGCTTTGCCCCGCCGGCGCGGGTTGTTTGTCACGGCTTGCGGGCTGATTCACAGCCCGGATTTGACAGACCGGCAGCTGCCGTTAAAGCTCCATCGAGCCTGAGAGTGCCGATCAAGGCACCGCATTCTGGATACGGACGTCGCAATGCCCAAGCCGAAGAAGAATAACCCACGCTCGACACCCCCTGCTTCAACTGCACCTTCGCCCCACCGCTACCTGTTCCCCTTCGGCGCCCTGCTGTTGCTGCTGGTGCTCGGCGGGCTCGCCTGGTTCCTGCTGGCCGAACCGCCCCGGCTGGCGGCCGCCCAGGCGTTGCAGGAACAACTGCAGCGCAGCGATCTGCCACCGATCCGGCGTACCGGCCAACTATCCCAGCGCCCAGGCACTGATACAGCAATGGAAGCAACTCAACCCCGGGGACCCGGCGTTGCAATAGGCAGGATGGCGAGGAGGGCTCGGTTACCCAAGCCCCACCAAAACCAATCAAACAGGATTAACTATCAATTTTAATCTATTGATTTTAAACGACTATTTATTCTAGAAATTACATTAACCAGCGCAACCGCGCGCCACCTTCAGCGCCGACGGAACAGCGGCCGCGGCTCGATCACCGAGCGCCCATACAGCACGCTCATCCCTGCCAACCCTTTGAGTGCGTCCAGCGCGCACTTGTCTTCACGCACGGCAAAACTGTCGAAACCGCATTGGCGCATATGGCTCAACTGGTCACGCAGTACATCGCCAATCGCTCGCAGTTCGCCCATCCAGCCCAGGCGAGTGCGCAGCAGGTAGGCCTGGCTGTAGCCACGGCCATCGCGAAAGCTCGGGAAGTCCACGGCGATCAGCGGGATCAGCTTGAGCCAGGGCTTGAGGCTTTCCACCTCGTCGTCCGGGCCGATCCACACCCCGTCCCGGGCCGGGTGATGCTCGATGCGGCGCATCAGCCACAGGGCCAGGGGCAGAATCAGCGGCCCACCCGGCAAGGCGTCGTCGACCCCGCGCACCAGGCTCCAGGCATCGTCTTCCACCAGTTGGGCCTCGCCTTCGTGCAAACGCAGCAGGTTGTTCATGCCAGCGCCTCCAGGGCCTTGGGGTAGACCCGCTCCTTGAACGGCTCCAGGCCGATGCGCTGCAGGGTCTCGACGAAGGGTTCGTCGCTTTCCCGGTAGCGTACGAAGGTGGCGATGATGCGTTCGATCACCTCGGGGATTTCCTCGGCGCTGAAGGACGGGCCGATCACCTTGCCCAGGGCGCTGTCACGGCCCTTGGCCCCGCCCAGGGTGACCTGGAACCACTCGCTGCCGTTCTTGTCGACGCCGAGGATGCCGATATTGCCGATGTGGTGGTGGCCACAGGCGTTCATGCAGCCGGAAATGTTCAGGCTGATGTCCCCCAGGTCGTGGAGGTAGTCCAGGTCGTCGAAGCGCTGCTGGATGGCCAGGGTAATGGGGATCGAGCGGGCGTTGGCCAAGGCGCAGAAGTCACCGCCCGGGCAGGCGATGATATCGGTCAGCAACCCGGCGTTGGCGGTGCCCAGGCCGTGCTCGCAGGCCCGCTGCCACAGCTCGAACAGGCGCGACTTGGGTACATCCGGCAGGACGATGTTCTGTTCGTGGGCAATGCGGATCTCGCCAAAGCCGTAGTCCTCGGACCATTCGGCCACCGCGTCCATCTGCTGGCCGGTGACGTCCCCCGGTGGCGAAGCCGGGCCCGGTTTGGTCGACAGCACCACGCAGGTGTAGCCCGGCACCTTGTGCGGGTGCACGTTGCGCGCCACCCAGCGGGCAAAGGCCGGGGACTCGGCCAGGTGGCTGCCGTACTCCAGGTCGGTGTCCGCCAGGCGCTCGTAGATCGGCGGCACAAAGGCGCTGGCCACCCGCTGGAATTCGTCCTCGGTGAGCTGCGCCGGGCCGTCCCTGAGGTGCTGCCACTCCTCCTCCACTTCCCTGGCGAAGGCCTCGATGCCCAGGGCCTTGACCAGGATCTTGATCCGCGCCTTGTACTTGTTGTCCCGCCGGCCGTAGCGGTTGTAGACCCGCAGCACCGCTTCGACATAGGACAGCAAGTGCTGCCAGGGCAGCCCGTCGCGGATCTGCAGGCCGAGGATCGGCGTGCGCCCCAGGCCGCCGCCGACTATCACCCGCAGGAGCATCTCGCCGTTGCGGGCACGGTAAAGATAGAGGCCGATGTCATGCATCATGATCGCCGCGCGGTCCTGCTTGGCCGAGCAGATGGCGATCTTGAACTTGCGCGGCAGGAACAGGAATTCCGGGTTGATGGTGGACCACTGCCGAAGGATCTCCGCCAGCGGGCGCGGGTCCAGGTATTCGTCGGCGGCGACCCCGGCGAAGGCCTCGGTGGTGATGTTGCGCACGCAGTTGCCGGAGGTCTGGATGGCGTGCATCTCCACTTCGGCCAGGCGCTGCAGGATATCCGGCACCTGGGCCAGCTCGATCCAGTTGAACTGCAGGTTCTGCCGGGTGGTGAAGTGGCCGTAGCCGCGGTCGAAGTCCCGGGCGATGCTGGCCAGGGTACGCATCTGCCGGGCACTGAGGGTGCCGTAGGGAATCGCCACCCGCAGCATGTAGGCGTGCTTCTGCATATACAGGCCGTTCTGCAGGCGCAGGGGCAGGAACTCCTCCTCGCTCAGTTGGCCGCCCATGAAGCGCTCGACCTGGTCGCGAAACTGCGCCACCCGCTCAAGCACCAGGGCCCGGTCATAGTCGTCGTACTGATACATGTCCCTACCTCATCGAAGCTAATCGTGCTCTAAACGGCGCGTGTTGTGAGGGGGCGACTATGCGCGTACGGCGCAGAACGTTACAGATTCAGGTAAAAACTAAAAAACCATATCAGCCAAGGCTGCACCACCGTAGGCATGAGGAAAATCTGATCCGTATTAATGTGGTTTTTCTGAGCCTGTTTTGTTTCCCCGCTGATTCCTACAGTGCACCCCGTGCCAGACCGGGTGGCCTGGCAAGACTTTGCAACCGTGGAAGCATTGACCATGAACTCAGCAACAATCGGACAGGCCTACAACTACAAGGTGGTTCGCCAATTCGTCGTCGCAACAGTGGTATGGGGCGTGATCGGCATGGCCATGGGGGTGTGGATTGCCTCGCAGCTGGTGTGGCCGGAGATGAACCTCGACCTGCCCTGGAGCACCTTCGGCCGGCTGCGGCCGCTGCACACCAGCCTGGTGATCTTCGGTTTCGCCGGCAGCGCGCAATTCGCCGCCAGCTACTACGCGGTACAACGCACCTGCCAGGTGCGGCTGTACTCCGACACCCTGGCCGCCTTCACCTTCTGGGGCTGGCAGTCGGTGATCGTGATCATGCTGATCACCCTGCCCCTGGGCTACACCACCACCAAGGAATACGCCGAGATCGAATTCGCCGGCGCCGTGTGGATGGCGGTGGTCTGGGTCGCCTACGCGATTGTGTTCTTCACCACCGTGGTGCGGCGCAAGAGCCAGCACATCTACGTCGGCAACTGGTTCTTCGGCGCCTTCATCCTGGTGATCGCCATGCTCCACGTGGTCAACCACCTGTCGATCCCGGTGGACTGGTTCAAGTCCTATCCGGTGTATTCCGGGGCCACCGACGCCATGGTCCAGTGGTGGTACGGGCACAACGCCGTAGGCTTTTTCCTGACCACGGGCTTTCTCGGGATGATGTACTACTTCGTGCCCAAGCAAGTCGGGCGCCCGGTGTACTCCTATCGCCTGTCCATCGTGCACTTCTGGGCGCTGATCACCCTGTACATCTGGGCCGGCCCGCACCACCTGCACTACACCGCGCTGCCCGACTGGGCCCAGTCCCTGGGCATGGCCATGTCGCTGATCCTCCTGGCCCCCAGCTGGGGCGGCATGATCAACGGCATGATGACCCTCTCCGGGGCCTGGCATAAGCTGCGCACCGACCCGATCCTGCGCTTCCTGGTGCTGTCCCTGGCGTTCTACGGCATGTCCACCTTCGAGGGCCCGATGATGGCGATCAAGACCGTCAACGCCCTGTCCCACTACACCGACTGGACCATCGGCCACGTTCACGCCGGGGCCCTGGGCTGGGTGGCAATGATCACCTTCGGGGCCATCTACCACATGGTGCCCAAGGTCTTCGGCCGCGAGCAGATGTACAGCGTGCCGCTGATCAACCTGCACTTCTGGCTCGCCACCATCGGCACCGTGCTGTACATCGCCTCGATGTGGGTCAATGGCATCACCCAGGGCCTGATGTGGCGCGCGGTGAACGAAGACGGCACCCTCACCTACTCCTTCGTCGAGGCCCTGGTGGCCAGCCATCCGGGGTTCGTGGTGCGTTTCGCCGGCGGCGTGTTCTTCCTCAGCGGCATGCTGCTGATGGCCTACAACACCTGGCGCACCGTGCGCGTTGCCGATGAGCGCCTGGCGCTGAGCGACGCCCGGATCGCCTGACCCACCTGCCCCACGCCGGCCCCCGTGGCCGGCGTGTGGCGTTTCAGGGAGCCTGAAAACCCATGGATATACTGCTCAACCTGCTGGGGGTGGCGTTTCTCTACCTCTGCATCGAGTACTGCCTGCGTCACCAGAGTGCCAAGAGCCTGGACGACGCCAGCCTGATCCCCTTCGCCGACGACCCCGACGTAGCCCGCCGGGTGGAGCTGGCCACGGGCAAGAAAATCAACGCCGTGGCACCGGAGGAAGCCAAGCCGGGTTGGATCAACCTGGACATGTAACCCACTTTCTCCTGCAGGCTGCCGCCGGTAGGAGCCGGCTTGCCGGCGAAGAAGCCCGCACGCTTTGCACCCCCTCAACCAACGCCGACGCTGGCCAGCCAGCACCGGCCCCGGAGCCATGCCGGGTCAGGCGCGCTCGCGGGGGATCAGGCTCTGCAACTGAGCGGCGAGGAAATTGCCATCAAAGGAAAAAACGTCAGGGTCCTTCAAGCCATTGGTCTTGCGCCATTGCCAGCCGCCCGAAGCCTCGCCGACCAGGGACACGCTGCCCAGGCGCGCAGCAGTCAGGCCGATCACCGCCAGGGAAATCTGCCCTTGGGGGCCCATCACATCCGGCACGAACTCCACCGGTTTGCCGGCGATATGGATGGTCAGCTTCTCGCTCTTGAAGGTCGAGACCTCCAGCGGCACCGCCGGGCTGAAGGCCACATAGGGCTCGCGTTGCAACGCCAGCAGGTCCGGCAGCAACACCGGCGCCAGCCAGTCTTCGATCTGCCCGAACAATTGATGAATGCGACGCGCCCAGACCACCGACTGGCTGTCGAACAGCTGCTTCTTGTGGGCTTCACAGGCCGCGTAGTGGCGCAGCATCTCGCCCAGTTGCTGGATATCGTCCATTGTGCTGTGTCCCAGGCTTCGACCTTTGCGAACAGCAGGTCGCCGGCCCTGAGCATGGCAGATGCCGGTGTCGGGCGTTGAGTTGTTTGCCCGCCGGCTCGCCGAGCCCTGTAGCTGCGCCCACCGATGATGATCCTGCGGGAGGCTGGCGACGATCACCGGCGAGGCGTTACCAGGGTATCCGCCGCTCGGCACTGAAACTGCAGCCGGTACTGACGCGGCGTCAGGCCGGTGGCTTGGCGCAAGGCGCTGCCCAGGTGGGACTGATGGGCAAAACCACAGTCCTGGGCAACCGCCGCCAGGGACAGGTCCGTGTGCTCCAGCAGCCGCCGGGCCGCTTGCAGCCGCACCTCGGTGATCCAGGCATGGGGCGTGATGCCTACAGCACGACGAAAGTCGCGCAGCAGGCGCAGTTCGTTGTGGCCGTAGGTCAGGGCCAGTTGCGCCAGTGACAGGGGCCGGGCGTATTCATCGGCCATCTGTTGCAGCACCTGCCCCAGATCCGGGGCCGGGGCTGGCGCCGCCCGACCGGGCTGCCCCAACCCCAGAAACGCCAGCGCGCATTGCTCCAGAGCCAGCTCATCGGCCTCGGGCGCCAGCAGCAGGCGCCTGGCTTCGCGCCCCAGGGCCAGGGCGCAGGCATGCCCCGGGCTCTGCATCCGGCGCTGGCCAGGAACCAGCGGCGTCGCGCCCTGCCAGCGCAGCAGCAGGTATTCGCCGCCCATGGCGGATTCGGAAAACACCTCAATGCCTGCGGGCGTCAGGGCCAGGGTGCCGGGCCAGGTATCGAAATCCTCGCGGCGGTCGGAGTCGATGGCATGCACCCCGCGCTGACGTTCCAGGGTCACCCCCAAGGTCTGCCACTGGGCCGGATCGCGGGCGCTGTAGGCCGCGGCCGGCAGCAGTTGCAACAGCAGGCGGCCGTCCAGCAGGCGATGTTCGAGCACCTGGGGCATGTGAAATTTCCTGATAGATCGCCACCCGTGGCGGCGTGAAACTGGGGCTTACCCAACCGCACCACAGAGGAGTTGCCCATGCGCACCATCGGCCTGATCGGCGGCATGAGCTGGGAGTCCAGCGCCGAATACTATCGCCTGATCAATCAGCAGGTTCGCGATCGACTGGGGCCGCTGCGTTCAGCACGGCTGTTAATGTACAGCGTCGACTTCGGGCCTGTCGAACAGGCCCAGCATGCCGGGCGCTGGGACGACGCGGCGGCGATCCTGGTGGAGGCAGCCCGGCGCCTGGAAGCCGGCGGCGCCGAATGCGTGGTGCTCTGCACCAACACCATGCACAAGGTCGCCGGGCAGATAGAGGCCGCCATTGGAGTGCCCTTTGTGCATATTGCCGACCCCGTGGTGCAGGCCGCCCAGGCAGCCGGCACCCTGAGCGTGGGGCTGCTGGGCACAGCCTTCACCATGGAGCAGGCGTTCCTCAAAGGCCGCCTGGAAGACCAGGGCCTGAAGGTACTGGTGCCCGATGCAACGCAGCGCCAGGCGGTGCACCGCATCATCTATGAGGAACTGTGCGTGGGCGTTGTCAGCGAGAGCTCGCGGCGGCTATACCAACACGTGATCGACGGGCTCCAGGCCCGTGGTGCCGAGGCGATCATCCTCGGCTGCACGGAAATCGGACTGCTGCTCAAGCCCGAGCACAGCGCCCTGCCCCTGTTGGACACCACCGAATTGCATGCCCGGGCGGCGGTGGATTTCGCTTTGCTGGAGTGAACGTCAGGGCCCGCAGGGCCTTGCATGGCGATCGCCTGGATCCCTGCCTCTGCTGCGGAGCCGGTCGCAGCCTGCGGCAGCGGCTACACGAACCCGGCCTCAACGACGCAAGCGCGCCATGCTCAGCACATCGACATAACCGCCGTCGCGTACGGCGTAGTCGCGCAGTTGGCCTTCGGCTTCGAAGCCGAACTTGCGGTACAGGCCGATGGCGGCCTGGTTGTCGGCATACACCGTCAACTCCACCCGGCGCAGGTTCATCCAGTTGTCGGCCACCTCCAGCACGGCCGCCAGCAGGCGGCTGCCGATGCCCTGGCGTTGCCAGGCCGGGGATACGCCTATGCCGATATCGGCGCAATGGGCCCGGCGCACCCGCGCCACCTGCAGCAGGCTGCAACTGCCGATCACCGCACCCTGGTGCAGGGCAACCAGGGCCACCAGCCCCTCGTTTTCCTGCCCCAGCCCGACACGTTTGCGCCACAACTCGCGGGACTGATAAGGCAGTTGCAGGGTCTGGGCCGCCACACTGGGTTCGCTGTACAGCGCCGTCAGGCCGTCGATATGAGCTTCGTTGCACCGCTCGATGACGATGGTGGGATGGGCGTTGGGCATGGCGAGGTCATCCTTGAAGTCGAAGTGGCCATCGAGTGTACGGGCATGCGCCTCTGGATGACGAGGGCAATGGTGCTCGTTCGCCGCCAAGGAACCGTCGCGCAGGCACACCCGTAGGAGCTGGCTTGCCAGCGAAGGCGTTTCCGGAACCGGCGCAGGGCTTGCGGCCCCCTTCGCCGGCAAGCCGGCTCCTACATGGAATAGCGGTGGGTGCCCCTGGTAGGGGCTGGCTTGCCAGCGAAGGCGTATCTGGAGCCTGCGCAGGGCTTGCGGCCCCCTTCGCCGGCAAGCCGGCTCCTACATGGAATAGCGGTGGGTGCCCGCTCGTGGGCGCGGGGGTGAATCTCTGCAAGAGCGGGCGGGTCCGTTCAGACGAACCAGTCCTGGCGTTCGCTGAAGGTGTTGAGGATCAGTTCCACCAGTTGCTGTACCTGCTCTTCATGCTCCACCTGGGCATTGACCGCCAGCCAGGCGCGGCGTTGCATGCTTTCCTCGAACAGGCCCGGCAAAGCGGTGAGGCCGCGGTCGAAGCGGCTTATGTACTGCGGCAGCAGGCCAATGCAGGCGCTGCAGCGGATCATCTCCAGCATCAGTTCATAGGAATGCACCTGCACCACCCCGGCCAGGCGCTGTTCCACCAGGCTGTTCCAGGGCCGGAACGGCTCGATATGACGGTCGTGCTGCCACTGCACCAGCATGTAGTCCGCCAGGTCGTCCAGGCTGTCGGGGCGGGCCGCGACCCGGGAGTAGCGCTTGGCGATGTGCGGCAGGTAGTCGATGCGCGCCAGGGGCATGGGCTCGCGGGTGGCGAAGCTGGGGCCCGGCAGGGGTGAATCCTCGGCCGCCAGCCACAGCACCAGGTCGGCGCTCAGGGCCTGCAGGGACAGGTCGCTGTCGATGGAGATGATTTCCAGCCGGGCGCTGGCGTTGCGCCGCAGCAAGGCGATCAGGTCACGGCCAAGGATGTCGTGGAGGAGGGTTTCCGCCACGGCCACGCGGATCAGGGGTTGCTCGATCACCGGCAGCCGCCGCTGGTGGGCCAGGGCAATCAGCTGGGCCTGCAGTTGCAGGCCTTCGCGGCTCAGGCTCAAGGCATTGCCCTGGTAGCAGAACAGCGAACGACGCAGGTGCTCCTCCAACTGCGCCAGTTGCTTGCGCAGCAGCGTGGCCTTGATGTTCAGGCTGCGGGCCGCCTGCATGAAGCAGCCGCAACGGGCGCTGACCAGAAAATACTGGGCCACCGCAGGTTCGATGCCGGCGGCCAGGGCCAGCCAGGCTTCCCGGGGTTCCTGGGGCGCGGTGTATGGCGCAAAGCCCTGGAGTGGAGCTGGTTCGAGAAATGACATCGGTGACTCCCTGTCTTGTTGAATGTTGCTTCCTTGGCGGGCGGACGGCGAGGCCGTGGGATCGCCTTCGCTGGCAAGCCAGCTCCTACAGCTTGTCCTCCAGGACCTGGTTCAACACCGCGCCATCGATGCTCAGGGTCGCAGTGTTGAGCATGCCTTCCAGGTAGGCCTTGGCGATCTGCTCCTGGCGCTGGGCGCGCAGGGCCTGGGTCAGGCGATCACGCAGTTCGTCCAGGCTGGCGGTCCGTGCCGGCTGCTGTTCGGTGAGCTTGAGCACGTGGAAACCCGCCGCACTCTGCACCACCTCGGACACCCCGCCCACCTTGAGCCGGGCCACCGCGCTGCGCGCCTCCGGCAGCAGTTGCTGCAAGGGCTGCAGGCCGGAGTCGCCACCGCGCTGGGCGCTGTCCCGGTCCTGAGAGTACTGCGCCGCCAAGGCGGCAAACTCCCCCGGCGCGGCCTGGGCCTTGCGGCTCAGCTCCTGGGCCTGGCGGCGTACCGGCTCGACGGCCTGCGGGTCGGTGACGCCAAGGAAGATCTGGCTGACCCGGTACAACGGCGGTGTCATCCACGCCGACTTGCCGCTGTCATAGGCCTGCTGCAACTCCGCCGGGCTGGGGTAGTCCGCCGGCACCTGGCTGACCGACTGCAGATAGTCGCGAAACACGATCTGTTCGGTGGCGGCGCGGGTCTGCTGCTCCACCTCCGGGCGCTGGCGCCAGCCCTGGGCATCGGCCTGTTCCAGCACGGCCTTTTCCGCCAGCCGTGAACGAATCCAGGCTTCCAGCGCCGGGCGATTGCCGCGCAATTGCCCCCGGGATTCCTCGGGCAGGCTGGCGAACAGGCTCTTGAGCTCCTCGGCCGCCACCTGCTGATTGCCCAGGCGCGCCACAGCGGGCGTAGACGCCACTTGTTGTTGCAGCAGGGTCGGGGCCGGCTGCTGCGCCGCCACCGGCTCGTTGCCCGGGCGCAGGGCCAGGCCCAGCGCCAGGCCGAGCAAGGTCAGTGCCCCGGCACCGACCACCAGGGTGGGCTTTTTCACAGGGTGGCCGCCTCTTCCCGGGGTTGGCTTTGCGCCGCCTGGGGCGCTTCGGCCTGGGCCTGCAACTGGGCCGCCTGCTGGCTGTATTCACGCAAGTAGACGATGAACTCCTGCAGCAACCGATCCCACAGCTCCAGCTGGCTGCGCAGGTGGGTCTCGCCGACGCCGGCCACCACCACGTCCATCTCCATCACCAGGAATTCGCCCTGCAGCGACAGCCGGGCAAAGCGCCGCGAGGCGTTCCACAGCTCCGCCAGCCCGGCCGGCAATTCGCCCTGCACCCGCAGCGCGCAGCTGTAGGTGAAGTCCACGTAGTGCCCGGCTTCGCTGCCCGGGTTACCGAAGCGCACGGCGTAGCCGATGCCCTGGCTGGCGCTGAGCAGTTGCACGATGCCGTTCTGTTCAGTCTGGTTGACCCGGTAGCCGGCGCCCTGCAGCAGGTCGGTGAGGCTTTCGGTGGTGACGCTGTTAATCAAGGTCATGGTCATCTCTTCCCTGGTGATCAGTGGGTGCTCGCCGCCCGCGGGGCGTCGAACTGGGTCTGGTAAAGCTCGTCGCCAAAGCCCTGGGCCAGTTCCTCGAACTTGACCCGGGCGCTGCCGGCGAAGGGCTGGCGGATTTTCACCACCTCGGCCACGTCGATGTTTTCGTAGGCCGCCAGGATCTGCTTGGCGATGCCGTACATCTGCTGATTCTTGACCGCACATTGCTGCACTTGTGTGTCACGCTCGCTCAATTGCGCCTGCAATCTGGCCCGTTCGGCTTCCTTGCCCCGGGCCAGCACCAGCAGGTCCTCATAGGCCTTCTTGAACTTGCCCAGTTGCTCGCTGCTGGCGGCCGCCTGGGCCTGGGCCTGGTTGTGCAGGTTCTGCTGCTGGCCGGCCAACTGCTCTGCCACACCGCGCGTCTTGGCCAGCTCGGCCGTCAGTTGCTTGACCTGGGCCTGGGCCTCCCTGGCCGCGTTCTCGGCGGCAACCCGCGCCGCCGCGGCCTGGGCCTGCTCGCTTTGCAGGGCCTGCAGCTGCTGGGTGGTGCTGCGCAACTGGGTGCGCAGACGCTCCTCCATGCCTTCGGCGCTGGCGCCGACACTGGCCAGCACGCCCCAGACCAGCAACAGGCTGACCGCCCCTGCCCTCGCTCGGCTGTTCATAACCTTCCTCCTGACGCTTAGAAGCGCGTGTTGAGTTCAAGCTGCATCACGTCCACCTCGTAGCGCGGCCCGTAGACTTCCGAGGCGCTCATGTAGCGGGCCGTGGCATAGATGTTCTTGTCGATGCCGTAGTTGCCGCCCAGGAAATAGCCCTTGGCGTTGGTGCCCCCCAGGTGGAACGAGGAGTCGTTGAAGCCGTCGGGCAAGGCGTCGGGCTGGATGTACTTGTAGCCAGCCAGCAGGTTCCAGTCGCCGGACTTCTTCATCTCCAGGGCGTTGCCCAGGGTGAACTGCACCATCAGCGCGTTGCCGCCGCTTTCGAACTGGCCCTGGCTGTTGATGTTGTTGACGATCTCGCCTTCGCTGCGCTTGAGCATCTCGCCCTTGTCGTAGGCCAGGTTGCGAATGAAGTTGGTCTGGCTGCGCAGGCGCAGGTCGTCCGGCAATTCGGTGTCCCAGGCCAGGTTCAGGTCGAGCACGTCGAACTTCGAGGCCAGGCCCACGAACTGCGGCTGCGGGGTCAGGCCCGGCGTGGCCGGGTTGGGGGTGATGTCGCGCAGCAGGAACACGCTGTTGCCCTTCTGCATGAAGGCGACCCGCGAGCCATCGGTGTCGCAGCCCGGGGCCCCAGCCCAGGGCGCGCAGGGGCTTGAGCGCTGGCCCTCGATGTCGTCGAAGCGGTAGTAGGCCAAGGCACCTTTGAGGCTGTTGCTGCGGTTGATCTTCCAGTTGGCGCCGACCTGCCCGCCGAACAGCCACTTGGTGTCGCTCTCGTTCTTGTCGAAACCGTTGCTGGTGGCGGTGTCGTTGGTGTACTCCACCGGGAAGGCGCCGAGGGTGCCGAACAGGCCCCAGTCGCTGCTCAGCTTGTGGTTGAAGATCGCCGCCACGCCGTCGAAGTTGAGGTCGTTGGAATACAGCATGTCGGTGGAATAGAACGGATTGGCGATCCGCCCGCCGGTCAGGGTCAGGTCCTGGGTGGCCTTCCAGGTCAGGTAGCCCTGGTCGAGCCAGATGTCCTTCTTGCCAAAGCCGCCGCCCAGGGTCTGGGTGGTGGACACCGGGTTGTTGTCCGAGCCGGTGCCGATGCGGATGCCGGCGGTCCATTCCGGCGAGATCACCGCCTTCATCCCCAGGCGTGCCCGCAGGCGGAACAGGTTGTCACGGTCCTCGCGGGTGTTGAGCAGCGGCGGCAGCTTGCTGTTGGTGTCCTTGTTGACGTCGTAGGGGCCACTGTCGTTGAGCTTGGCGTAGTCGACGATCTCGTTGCTGTTGTTGTCGGCGAAGAACCGCGACTCGTCGCGCAGGCGGATGTCACCGTCGAAGCTGATGCGCGAGATCCAGTCCGGGAAGGTGTTGGGCTGGGCCCAGTTTTCCTGCTTGGCAGTGGCCATGACCTCGGCCTTGACCTGATCACGGATCTGGTCGCGGACGATGGCCGGCACGTATTGCACCCGCACATCACCGGGCGCCGCAGCCGCGCCGGTTGCCGCCACGGCGGTGGCCGCGCGGGCCTGCTGGGCTTCTTTCTCGGCCTGGGCGATCAGCCCGTCGGCCTGCTCCTGCTTCAATACCCCCTGCTGCACCAACAGACGGATCAGGTTGATCGTGGCGTTCTCCGAGGGCGCGGCCGCGGCGGCCGTGGCCTGTCCGGCCAGGGTCAGGGCGACCATGCCGAGCGCCAGGGTCAATCGATTCACGGTGGAAATCATCTGCACACAACTCCTGTAGAAACTGCAAATAGGGGTTCGCTCATTCCGGTCGCCGGCCCTTGAGGGACAGGCGCACCGGCAAGGTCAGGGAGGCCGGCATGCGCTCTTTCAGGCGCGGCGTGGCCCGCAGCGCCGCCAGCACTTGCTGGTCGGTCTCGGGGTTGCCACTGGAGCCGGCCAGCTCGGCGCGGGTCACCTGCCCGTCGGCGCCCAGCCACAGGTCCACCTGCAAGGCATAGGCTTTCTTGCGCAACTCCGGGTCTTCGCGCAGCGCGCGCTGGAAGGTCGCCGCCAGGTACTGCTTGTAGGTCCCGGTGCCCAGCCCGCCGCCACCGGCGCCGGCCATGCCGCCGCCCTTGCCGGCACCGACGTTGAAGCCGTCGTTGCCGGACTGGGCGTCGCCATCGATCTGCATCGGGTTGGCCAGATCGTCCGCCGGCGATGGTGGTGCTTCCTCCTCCGGCTTGACCTCCTCGGGGGTGGGCGTGGGTTCGGGCTCCGGGATCTTTTCTTCCACCGGCTCCGGCTCCTTGGGTTTCTCCGGCGGCGGTGGGGGTGGAGGCGGCGGAGGCGGCAGCGGGATGATGGTCGGCACCTTCGGCGCTTCCCGGCGCACCCCGGCCATGTCATTGGCCCACTGCCACAGCAGCCAGGCCGCCACGGCACCCAGCAGCAGCCCCGCGCCCCACTTGAGCAGGCGCAGGGCGCGCGGCTTGTTCTGTACCGGCGGCAGCTCGAACGGTTGATGTGCGCTCATGGCTCAGCCCTGGCTCGGTTTGCCGGTGACCAGGCCGACCTGGGACAACTCCAGGCGGCGCAGCAGGTCGAGGACTTCGATGACCTTCTGGTACTGCACCGTGGCATCGCCGCGGACGATGATGGGGAAGTCCGGGTTCTGCGCTTTCTCGATGCGCAGGCGCTCTTCCAGCTCGCCCAGGGTCACCGGGTAGGCGTCGAGGAACACCTGGCCGCCATCGTTCACCGAAATGGCCTTGGTCTTGGCCTCGGAGAGCGACACCGAGGCGCTGGCCTTGGGCAAGTGGATCTGGATGCCCGAGACCTGGGCGGTGGCGGTGAGGATGAACATCACCAGCACCACCATCAGCACGTCCACCAGGGGCGTGATGTTGATGCTGTCGACGGCGGCATCGTCTTCGTCGTCATGGGAGGCATTCACGGAAGCCATGGCAGTTCTCCTCAGGCCGGAACCGACGCGTTGCTGTGGCTGACCCGCCAGTGGGCGTTCTCGCTGTGCTGGCTCTCGCCATGCAGCTCCGCCAGCCGGGTGATGAACTCGTCGACGAACACCCGCATGTCGGCGCCGACTTCCTTGTTGCGGGTGATCAGGCGGTTGTAGCCAAACAGCGCCGGAATCGCGACGAACAGGCCCATGGCGGTGGCCAGCAGGGCCGCGGCCATGCCCGGGGCGATGGCGTTGATGTTGACGTCACCGGCCATGGCGGTGCCGAGGAACACCACCATGATCCCCAGCACCGTGCCCAACAGGCCGATGTAGGGGCCGCCGGCAATGGCGTTGGACAGGGTCGAGAGCTTGGAACTCAGCTGCTGGTTTTCCCGGGTGCGCACGCCATCCATGGAGCAGCGGATGGCTTCGATGGTGGCCGCCGACACCGACGAGGTATCGGCGCCCTGCTCGCGCCGGGTGCGAATTTCTTTCACCGCCACCAGGTACAGGCGCCACAGCGAGGAATGCTCCAGGCGGCTGGCCAGCACCTGGTCGTCGGCGAACATCTCCAGGCGGGTGCCGACCTTGGCGAACTGCTCGCGAAACAGCGCATTGGCAGCGCTGACCCGGCTGACCATGCGGTTCTTGCGCAGCATGATCACCCAGGACTGGATCATCATCCCCACCAGCACCAGGATGATCACCCAGGCATCCACCGGCACCGCCTTGAGCAGGAAGCCCAGGCTGCCGAAACCAAAACCCGACTGTTCTTCATCGACGCCATAGGCCACCAGCTTCGACTCCGCGCCCTGGGCGCTGGCATCGGCCAGGATCAGCGCCGCCGGACGCGCCACCTTGGACAGGCGCAGCTCGTCCAGGGCCCCGGTGAGGGGCTGGAAGTGACTGGCCTCGGTCCCGGCGGCCGCTGGCAAGTCGGCGCCGATGGCCAACGGTGAATTGAAGGTTGGAATGGCTTGGGCCAGGCTCGCGGTTTCGCGGCCATTGACATACAGCGCCAGTCGGCTGCCCTCGCCGCTCAGGGCCAGGTGCTGCCACTGCCCCGGGTTCAGCGGTTGGGTGGAGGCGGCGCGCTGGCCGTCCACTTCAACGAAGGGCATGCCCTGGTTGATACCGATCAGCAGGCTGCCGGCACCTTCGCGGCGAGCCAGCAGCAATTGTTCGCCGCTGGCCTGGTCCAGGCGCACCCAGGCACTGAAGGTGAAGGCGCCGCCGGCGTTGTGCTGCAGCGACGGGCTGGCCGGCAGCAGCAGCGGCTGGCCGCTGAACTGCAGGGCGCGGCCGATCACCCCGTCGATCGCCGCGCCGGTGGCGTTCTGCGCGGTGTTGCCGTAGGCGGTGGTGTCTTTGGCCGGCGTACCGTTGCTGCCGTCGAAGTGGTAGATCGCGGTGTAGCTGGGGTCGAAGGTCAGTTGGCCATTGGCGGTGCTCGGGGCCTTCTGGTTGCCGTAGTACATCCAGATGTCCTGGCGCTGGCCGCCCTCGACCTTGGGCACATCGACCCAGATCAGCGCCATGCCCATCAGTGGGTCGAAGCTTTCGATCTGGTGGTTGAGCACGGTCTTGTCATCGGCGGCGACAAAGCGCAGGTCGGCGCCGTCTTCCTTGACCCCGTCGAAGGTGAAGTTGCCGGTGTGCAGGCGCACCAGCAGCGCGGTGCGGCCCAAGGCCTCGTTGATGGCCGCGCCTTGCGGGGTGGTGTCCACGCTGATCTGCTTGCGGTAATGCCAGTCGTCCTGCCACCAGGCATGGGCCGTGGCCGGGAGCACGAAGCCCAGGCAGATCAACAGGCTCAGGAATAAGCGTTGCATGTGAAGGGTCTCCGTAAAAAGTCAGAACGTCGCTTGCACGCTGAAGTGCAGGCGCGGGTCGTATTTCTGGGTGTTGGGGCCGTCCTTGAGCGGGTAGCCCCAGTCCAGGCTGCCGGACAGCCACTTGCTCAAACTGACGCGGGTGCCCAGGCCGACACTGGCCAGGCTGTATTCGTCCTCCTGCTCGGGCAGCGGGTCGTGCAGCGACAGGTGCGCGCCTTCGGCAAAGGCATAGAAGCGCCACTCCTGCACGTAGCTGCCGAGGAACTTGGCCAAAGACGGCGTGCGCAGCTCCTGGGAAAACAGGTAGCCCTCGTCCCCGGTGCGTTCGGCGGCCAGGTAGCCGCGCACCGAGGTGGCGCCGCCGGCGGAATACTGCTCGTTGGACACCAGCGGCCCCGAGGCCAGCTGGAACGCCGCCTTGGACGCCGACTGCCAATCGTTGGCGAAGGTGTAGGTGAAATTCAGGTCGCCCTTGAGCACCGAGAAGCTGGCGCTGGCCTCGTCGCGCTTGTAGTGAAACTCCTCGGCGTCGCTGCCGTAGCCGAAGAAGCGCCGGGTGCCGACGATCAGGTTCAGGCCCAGGCCCAGCTGGGCTTTCTCGCTATAGCGATAGCCGTTGTAGCCAAAGGTCACTGGGGCGTACTTCAACGGAATCTGGTCGCTGCTGCGGCCAAAGCGCATCTCTTCGTCGAAGTCCTTGAAATCCACACCCACCGACAGCGAGTTGGCCCAGTTGCCCGCGGCGGGCAAGGTGTAGATCGCCGACACCCCGTAGGAATGGCCCTTGCCCAGCACGTTGCTGCCGCCGATGGTGGCGATGTTGCTGTCGGACTGGTAGCCGGAGAACTGCAAGGCCCAGCGATCGCTCAGCGGCGCGGTGTAGGAACCAGACCAGACCTTGGCGTTGTCGGTGTCCTGGGGCGCGGTGAAATAGGTCAGGGAAATGCTGTGGCCCAGCTGCCAGAGGTTGTCGTAGCCGACGTTGACCACCGTGCGCAGCTTCTCGGTGTCGGCGCTGTAGTCGTTGTTCAGGCCGACACTGGCGTGCCAGGGGTTCTGGTCTTCCACTTGCAGGTCCACATCCATGGTCCCCGGGCGCTGGCCTTCGCGCACCAGCGGCATGACCTGGCGCCCGGCGCCGCGGTTGAGCCCGGCCAGCTGGCTTTGCACCGTGGCAAAGTCCGGTACCTCGCCTTCTTTCAGCGCCGGCACCTGGTCGCGGATCTCCACCGGCGAATAATGCTTGGCCCCCACCACCCGCACCCGGCCGACCTTGGTTTCACTGACCTGCAGGTAGACGATGCCGTCCTCGACCTTCTGCTCCGGCAGCTCGACGAACACCGACTGGTAGCCGCGCTCCTGATAGACCTTCTGCAGCGCATCCCGGGCGCCTTCGATATCGGCCAGGGCCTTCTGCGGGCCAAGGAAGGGATACACCGCCTCCTCGATGGCCCGGGCATCGAGCACCGTATTGCCACGCACGAAGTACTCATTGACGTCCACCAACCGCGCCGCGGCCGAGGCTTCGACCGGGGCCGGCTCGCCCTCCTCGGCCTGCACCGCCGGCACCAGCGCCGCCAGTGCCAACCAACCGCACAACGGCCACCAGCGCCCGCCACTGCCCGGTCGCCCTGATTTGCCCAGATGCTCCACACCGCCCCCTAAAAAACTGAAAATTGGCGCGCGCACGCGCATTGCCGTCGCCGTCTGCACAGCGTTTGGCCGCTTCAATTGCTGGTGATCGAGGTGTTTTCGTGGCGAGCCAGCCAGGTGTGCAACAGCGCGAAGTTCAACGAGAACTCGGGCATTTGCAGCAAGGCACCGCAGAACACTTCACCGATGATTTTCTGGATCAACTGCACCGCCCGCGGGTTGTTCAACAGCGTGGCGATATCGCGACTGAGGACGCCGAAGCTCCAGACCTTCTGATTCAGGTCCAGGCCGACGAACCAGCGAAACAGCAGGTTGTAGCTGAGCTGCTCATAGAGTTGCTGCTCGCTGGGCACCGAATACAGCAACTGCAACAACAGAATGTGCATCACCGTGCGCGGCGCAATCAGCATCCCCGGCTCGGCGTTGAGGCCCTGGAGCAGGTCGCGGTGCTGATCCAGCAACTCATCGATCTGCGGGCGCAGCAGCACCAGCGAATGCCCCGGCGGGATATAGCTGGCCACCTCCTTCAAGGCGCCCTGCCAATCATCCTGGGAGACGATCCAGACCCACGGCGCGCCGTAGCGATAGACCGACACCGGCTTCTTGCGCGCGGCCTCGACAATCTTCGATAGCCGTTGATCCAGCTCCTGCATGCCCACTTTCGAGTAGCGTTCCATAGTCCCCATAGCCTCACTCCCGGCGTCCCGCCTCGGCTTAAAAAAGTGGCCTGGCGGCCCCCTCAAGCGCGTTACATACCCAAGACGCGCGTGGCCATGTGCTACCGAACTTTTGTCATAAAAGCTTCATTCACGAGGGAAGCGCGCGAGCGTTGTAGGAGCTGGCTTGCCGGCGAAGACAGCCGCCAGTGCAGCGCTGGGCTGTCGTTATTCCGCGCACGACCAGACCGCCCTCTTCGCCGGCAAGCCGACTCCTGCGGGAGGGAATTGTTGTAATGGGGAAGGCTTGAAAATGCGCCGCCCGGACGGGGGCTCTGTTTCATAAGCAAGAGCGCACCATTGGACGTGCTCCATGCCAAGGGTGCGGCACCTTTACTGGCCGTGACTCAACTGCTGGAAAGCCTCTCCCGCGCAGAGCCGAGGAATGCTGACGACGCCAATCTGCAACAGATCTCCAACGTAGCGGCAATCGTGCTGCGTGATAGTTGCGCCCTGTTGGGTGTGATGAGCTGGCGGCTGCAAGCCTGATGCGTTGCACTCCGTACTGCTGGGCGGCGCGGAGCGCTTCAAATGGGCGCGATGATTTGTTTTTTAGGGGGAAAGAAGTCTTTTAAAAGTGGTTGAAAACGGCCAATAGCGGATGTTGGATCAAATTCGATCTTACAAATTGTGGACAGTTGCCTGCCTTACTCAATCTGCCTTCTATTAAACCTGGTTTCGCGATGTGAAAAAGGCCATCACTGCCGCGAGTACCAGCAAGACAGAGCTTGCGAGAAATGTCATGCGATAACCGCTGCCGTCGAACAGCAGCCCACCGAGGGTAGAGCCCAGCGCAATGGATAGCTGAATGACTGCCACCATCAAGCCGCCACCGGCTTCAGCATCCTTGGGCAACGCCTTGGCCAACCACGACCACCACCCCACAGGTGCCGCCGTCGCGATCAGGCCCCACAGCCCAAGCAGTACAAAAGCTGCCACGACTCCGCCGCCAAGGACAATCAAAGAAAGTGCAATCGCGGCCATCAAGAGTGGAATGCAGACCAGGACGCGGTACATTCCGGTTTTCAGGAAAGTGCCGATCAGCATAGTCCCGACAAAACCCGCCACGCCGATGACCAGCAGGACCATCGACAACAGGGATACATCTACACCTGTGACGGTTTCCAGGAACGGGCGCAGATAGGTGAACAATACAAACTGCCCCATGAAGAAAATGCCCACACTCAACATGCCGAAACTGACCAATGGGCTCTTAAACAATCGGAAGACATTGCCAGCGCCCGGTTTGCGCGGCGCCGGCGCCATGGCTGGCAGGCTGATCCACTGCCAGATCAACGCGATAATCGCCACCGGAATAAGGCAGAAAAAAGCACCCCGCCAACCGATGACACTCCCCAGATAGCTTCCCAGCGGAGCGGCCACTACGGTTGCCAAAGCATTGCCGCCGTTGAAGATTGCCAGAGCCTTGGTCACGCTATGGGCAGGTACCAGGCGCATGGCCATTGCCGCCGACATCGACCAGAATCCACCGATCACCACGCCGATCAGCGCACGACCAATCATGTATACCGTATAGTTCGGCGCCAGACCGACCACCAGCCCCGACACACACATAATCCCGGTCAGTACAAGCAACAGCGTCTTGCGGTCCATTGAACCCACTAGCCTGGAAATCGCAAGGCTTGTCAGCACCGCGAAGGCGCCGGAGATGGCGATCCCATACCCGGCCAGTCCTTCACTGATTTGCAGATCCGATGCAATCGGCGTGAGCAAACTGACAGGCATGAACTCCGAGGCGATCAACGCGAATACGCACAGTGTCATCGCAAAGATGCCACTCCAGTAAGCCGGCAGTTCACCAGTCCCCGGCGTGCCGAGGGCCTCACCTGCCGGGGTGTCGAATACTTGAGCCGTCATTCAAAAACCTCTCATCAAACAATTGCAGGCGCTTTAGCGTTTCTATCCAGATTTTTGGGCGTTACAAGATTGACCACAATTTGAAGACTGTATGAGCTCTTGAAGGTCACCTTTTGCACAGTGACCTTGTCACTTTTGTAAAAATTGTTGGCGCCTTCCGGCGGGCTGACAGCGCTTTTCGAGTCAGTTGCTAAGGCAGCACCGCCTGCGGCTGAAAGGACGCCCAGGGCCGCAATGCTGACGCCGCCGGCCTTTACGAATGCGCGCCGATCAAGCCCTGGAGAGTTCAAGGCTTCTGCAGCTTCGAGGAGGGTTACAGGTGTCTCGCTCATCATCAGTACTCCGTTCCAGATATGTGACAGAGCTTGACGGATTCGAAATATCTTGATTAGTAGGCGTAATCTTCATGTGGTTTTGAGAAAAACTCAGCAATGGCCAGTACTAAAGTCAACGATCTCCAAGCTTTTCTTGCGGTGGCGCGGGATCAAAGCTTTACGAAAGCCGCCGCTAAACTGGGCATTACTCCCTCTGCGCTGAGTCATACGATCCGGGCACTTGAACAAAGACTGGGGATAAGACTGCTGGCCCGCACGACACGCAATGTGTCGCCCACAGAGGCGGGAGAAAGATTGATGCGCTCGATCGCTCCGCTTTTTGATCAGATCACCGCCGAGCTTGAAGCGCTGGGCGAGCTGCGGGACAAGCCCAGTGGCACGATTCGTATTTCCTGTACTGATGATCAGATTGAGTTGTGCATTCGGCCGATGCTTGCAAGCTTCCTGAAGAGCTACCCGGATATCACACTGGAGTTCTACATCGACTATGGATTCACCAACGTGGTCGAGGAACGATTCGATGCTGGCATTCGCATGGGCGAATCGATCAGCAAAGACATGATCGCCGTTCGCATAGGCCCAGATTGGCGGTTGGCTGTAGTGGGCTCTCCAGAATATTTCGAACGCAACCCGGCACCAACAACCCCCCATGAGCTGACCGGGCATGACTGCGTGAATATCCGACACAGACCATCAGGGGCGATCTACGCATGGGAATTTGAAAGTAATGGCCAGGCTTTTACCGTCAAGGCAGATGGACAACTTGTTTTCAACAGCATCATGCACGTACTCAATGCCGCCGTGGATGGCGTTGGCTTGGCCTACGTACCAGAGGAATTGGTAGCACCCTATCTGGCTGACGGCCGGCTCAAAGAAGTCTTGGCCGACTGGTGCCCTGAGTTTCAGGGTTACCATTTGTATTACCCGAACAGGCGACAAACGTCTCCCGCCTTTTCTGCATTGGTGGAGGCGCTGAAATATAGAAGCTGAGCCCTCTGCATTCGACGCGCGAAAACGTCTGCTATGGATCGATTGCGGCCGATCGTGACAGGTAACAATCGGCCAGGAGCTGCCGCTCGTAAGCGGCAGTTTCCGCAGTCAGTCAACCGTCGATCAATCCTGCAGAGCTTGGACAGTCGAACTTCCCATACTCGCGAGAAAAATGCCGATGTCCCGATTAGACCGCAGACAAACCACGCGGCAAGCTGATGGCGCTGTTGCTACAAGATGCTGCATTTTTTCTCGCGCTGATTTTTTCGTCCGCCACATGAATCTAAAAAACTCCGGCAGGTTCGCCAGCAGCTCGGGACAGTTCTCCGGCAAGTCGGGCCGAGACTGACCGCGTTGGAACAGCGTTCTGCGCAGTACGCGCAAGAATCGAAGCGTCGCCGAACGATCAATCCATATCAAAAGATCGGCACGGGCCACCCGGTTGTCCCAAGTGGCTGAATGGCCGCCTTCGAATATCCAGCGATCTCGAGCCTCTACATCGAGACAAAGCCGCGTCTTTTCGTCCGGGCTTCGTTCGATCCACCCTGGCTGCCAGTGGATAGTGTCGATATGAACGACCGGCAAGCCCGTGCGCTGACCAAGCTCACGCGCCAAAGTGCTTTTGCCTGATCCAGGTTGACCAACAATCATCACCCGTTGCATCGAAGCTCCTTCTCGCTATGCAAGCTGATTTTTTGGGGCGGCGATTTTACGTCAATGCTTACCTCGGTCAACAACAGGCGGTCAGCACGACAGGCAACTTCTGACCGATTCTGTTGAAAAAGTCGGATTTTCAGATCGCCTGAATTCAGGCTCGACCACCACTGGAGAACCTACTCACCACATTGAGTGGTTTTTCGGACCTTCGGTGACCTTTGCTGCTCTGTTATTGGGTTATTTTGAGGTTTTTTGCTTGGTGCAGGCGCACCTATCCCGTGACTGGTGGCCCTTGAGATGAAAATTTGGCCAGCCGTCGCAGGTTCTGCACCGCAGCGGCCAGCGTGAATTCATCCGTCGCGCCACTCATGCCACGTAGTCGCAAGCGATCCAATTTCAGGATGCGCTTGAGGTGGGCAAACAACATTTCGACCTTTTTACGTTCGTGGCGAGAGCGCTGATACGCCGGTGTTGCTGCAATGCGCCGAGCCACATCGCGAGCAGCTTCATGGACGCTGCGGGCGATCTTGCGAAACGCAGTGTTCGGGCAGCACTTGGCTTTCATCGGACACGTAGCGCAGTCGGTCTGTCTGGATCGGAAGATGATGGTGTTGGCTTTGGTGACGTGTGAACGCTCATTTTTGAAGGCTCGCCATTCGCTGCGCAATGGGTTGCCGGCCGGGCAGCGGTATTCCTCAGCCTCTTCATTCCAGTGGAAATCGGTGCTCGAAAAACTGTCGTTCTTGCGCTCGGTTTTGTCCCACACCGGCACATGCGGCTCGATGTCTTTTTCCTCCACCATCCAGGCCAGCATCGGCGCCGTACCGTAAGCAGTGTCGCCGATGAGGCGATCTGGCTTAATGTCGAATTGTTCTTCGACCCGATCAATCATCGTCTTGGTACTTTCGACCTCGGCCGTTCGATTGGCAGGTGTTGGTTCCACATCCATGATCACGCCATGCTCAGTGTCGATCATGTAGTTCGTGGAGTATGCAAAGAAGGCGGGGCCACCCGGAGCAGCCGTCCATCGGGCTAGAGGATCAGTCAGCGATAAGCGCTTGGGAGGTGCTTCAGCCAGCGCCTCTTCATCAAGTGCTTCGAGGTATTCACGTACGGCACGCGTACTGAGCGTTGGATCGCTCCAGTTGACCTCTCCATCGCCTGGTACACCACGCTGCCGACTCGCGTCCGCCTTGATGATGCTGGCGTCCACTGCAAAGCCTTCGCCCTTGACCAGACCTGCGTCCATGCAGCGACGCAGCACCTCATTAAACAGCCACCGAAACAAACCGCTGTCCCGGAAACGGCCGTGTCGATTCTTGGAAAACGTCGAGTGATTGGGGACTTCATCCTCAAGGCTCAACCGGCAGAACCAGCGATACGCCAGGTTCAAATGGGCCTCTTCGCACAACCGCCGCTCGGAGCGAATGCCATAGCAGTAACCCACGACCAGCATGCGAATCATCAGTTCAGGATCAATTGAAGGGCGCCCAATCGGGCTATAGAAATCGGTGAGATAATGGCGCAGGTCGCCCAGATAGAGACACCGATCAATGCTGCGCAGAAGATGATTTGCTGGGATGTGATCTTCAAGGTTGAACGAGTAAAACAGTCGATCCTGCCCACTCGATAACTGTCCCATCATGCTGCGTACGCTCCCGCTGGCCGATGTGTATATTTTGCCGCAAGCCCGGTAGGAGAGCTACTTGCTCAATAAATCGATCGAAAACTGTCAGTCAAAGAACTCCATACCTGCGTATGGATGGCGCCGACATTGCTCAAGCCGCGAAGCCAGACTGCCGACATGCACTTCCAGTCGGTGCCCGTCGGGGTCTGAGAAATAAAACGAGTCACCCTCGCTCGAATTGGTTTTCCACTCGATAACGTTCCGTAACCGCAAGCAAACAGTTACTCCTTCAAAATCGTCCTGCCCCACCGAAAACGCATAGTGAGTGTAATCAGGGTGTTTTTCCGATGCATAGTTCTCATCGAAAGACAAACAAAGCCAGAGATAGCCAAGGGTAAGATAGGCCCCCGTTTCCCAGCGAGCAGCCAGCCTAAAACCGAGTAGCCCCACATAAAATTCGATACTGCGAGGAAGGTTCGCAGTCGCCAACGTAAGGTGATTCAAGCCAGTCAACATGAGCACCTATCCAAAACAAGTCGATGAGAGGGGGTGAGCATACCAACGTCGATTTTTTCAACACAATCGACCAAAAGCGGTCAGCCCAAACGACAAAGCATCGACACAGGTGAGTCCAAACGGTTAGCCGCCAAGGGCCACAGATACTTAGGTCAGGCCCCGACCAAGGGATAGAGCATTGGCCCTCTCCGTCGATCTAGAAGCATCTCATCGAGCAGCGCCCGTTCACGCAGTCAAACGCCCTTTCAGCGAAAATCGCTGGCCTGGCCGTTGCTTTCGATAGCGCCATCTCCCCTACCCCAACTGCAAAAAAAACCGACCAATCCCCGCGCCTATCCGCTCTGAAAAATCCTCATCCAGAAACAGATACCCCATGCCATCCGAAAGCACGCCTTTGTGCTCAGGCAGCGCTCTATCCAGATCGCCCCCATAAATGGATACCCTTCTGCGCCCTGCCTCCGCTGAAACAGGCGCCTGCAGCCAAGCGTCCACGCCATCCAACTTCGAGGCCAGGTTCTCGTCATCGTCCACGTCGCAGTTCACCCCCAGCCGTACCGCCCCGCGATCTGAAATCGGCTGAAGAGCGTCATTCCGCTCGGAACCGGCTCGAACATAGCCCATGACAACCGCTTGCGAGCGTCCCTGGACGGCACGCAACTTTCGATAGTGGCCGACCTCGCCCGGCAAGTACGGTACAAAAACCGAAACCCAATAACTCCTATCGATCAGGGCCTCTGAAAACCAACGTCCAGGAAAGGCCACCAGGTGTGTCAGCGGCACTCCATCAGGCGAACAGGGCCAAGCCAGCTCCTTGGGCAGGCAGGCCCCACCACCGGCATAGGCATCATCTTTTGCAGGCGTTTTACCGGTAAATATCAGCTCGTCAAACATCCGTTTCTTTCCGCGTAGTTAATGATTCCAACATGTGACTTTCCAACTGAAAAGTCTATTTAAATGGATGAGTCCTCTCGTCGACCGCAGAAATGACCGGAAGCAACTTACTGGCGGTCAACCAGGATATGCCGAATGCGATCAGACCGACCCGCTCACAATAAAAAGTAAGCCTCGAGTTAAAGCCAGACAACGCTTCATTAAAAACATGATCAACAACCATCACCAGCATTGACAAAACTATTGCGACGCCACAGAAAGTATAAATCACCGATCGCCGCCTTGCCTCAACATGCCCCTTGGACTCAGCACGCCCACGAAACAAGTAACAAAAATAAGCCAATATGGAAAACATCACAGCAGCAGAAACATAGTGCACATGAGGTATGGTTTCTATATATCCATTACACCCGCATGGAAATGTTGCAACACCAAATGCGGCAACGGCCGCCACTTTACTAAGCAACATCTCTTTTCGCGAAAAGCCATTGTACGCGAGCATAAAAGCAGATATCGCAAAAAGCAATCCAACAAACAAATTGCGCCCCCATTCACTCTCATGATACGAAGCACTTATAGAAGTTATGTCCCCTCCCGAAAGAAAGTCCGTTACATTCGCAAGCACCATAGCTATTATGCCCACTTGCAACTTTATCGTATTGTTATCTATTTCAGGACTCTGAGGCGTTGAAAACATAACCTGTCCCTCACATAGTTTGATATTCATCAGAGCTTTTCAGGTATACCGTTGCCCCAGCGTGGACTCCATTGACAAACCTGGGCGCCGGGGCATTTAAAATACATCTACAGGTATTCCATTAGTCTTGTCGACACTGCGGAAATTACATCTTTGTCAGACCAATACTCACCATGGCTCGCGACGTTCCATGACGAAAGTATGCCACCGGCATTAATCGAATGATCATGAACAATATTGTAATTCTTTCCAAGTTGGCGTAATGGCCAGCCTAATACGTCATCCTGATCATAGTAGTTATCCCAGGTAAAATTGGGGCTTGGCGGATCAAAGCAAACCCTTGCGTCCAGACCTGAAACGAAGATGGGGATATTGCACCCCGTTGTAATTAGATTATTGAGCGACTTCAGCTTAAGAAAATTCGCCTCCGGACCGGTATTGGGCGATGAAAATATATACCTTCCATTTTGGGCATCCCATAGATAATTCGATATGACTTGGCAGCCCAAAGACTGAGCAATCAAGACTATTGGCGTATTCGGATCACTACCGCACTCTTTGAATGCAGACAGCAAAACATTTTGGATTTCTTTTTGGACATCAAGATATTTTCGAGGGTCCTTTTGCGCACTGTATTCCAAAGAGCCGGCATCCCCAAAACCAAACAGAAAAAACTGTCGTATTTTCAGTGCATCAAGCTCATTGGTTTTCTCCTTCAACATGGCATCCCATAATTTATCCTGAGGGCCTTGTAAAATAGGGGCATACTGTATGTTCTTGAAGGATACTTTATCCCACCGCTTACTCCCGAGCTTCTCGATGACCCCCTCTTCAAGATCTCGAAAATACCCCGGTTTAATTTTCCCCATGCCATGAATCGTTATCAGTGCGACGCTTTTCATGAATGACTCCTTTCTTCGGAAGGTACATCTGACGCTTGGCCACATAGCTGCAAGAGTGACCTACATATAAATCAGATTGAGCATACATCACCCGTAAAGTAATATTCCTGACTAGCCATTATGTAATCAGGGAGCATATCGCCGACTAGTATTTGATCTACTATGGCTGCCGGGGAAAGCATGGCGGTTAGAACAGAACAACCGAAAAGTTCAATTTGATATGGCGAAATGTTGAAACTCGGGATTGTCGACGTAGTGCTACTCATTGGTAGATCCCTCTAAAACACTCTCCATTGAGATGTTTATAGCTCAGATAATGGCAATGTGCTCCGAGCCCACCAATGAACCAAAAAACTCATCACTGAAAGATGCAACCCATAGATAGAGGCCAGGCACCCCAAGGTCGATTCTCAGGGTATGTCAAAATTGGCTGCGCTGCCGGTACTACAACGTGATGCAGGAACTGATCAAGCGCTTCTGGGGAAAACCAGGCTCCCCGCCCCTTCAACCTCGACGGGAATGCCCATGAACCCGCACCTCGCCCATCTTGTTTCCGACTACCAAGCCAGCATCCGCACGGCTGTCGAACTGATGCAACAATCCGCCATTCCCCTCCCTGCCAGCAACGCCGATTGGGTGGGAACCGATATCCCGGATCAAGGAGAACTGGCTGGCGGTATTCGTTACTTCAAGCACGGCTATGGCTGCGCCGTTCACCTGCCAACGGCAACGGTGAGCTTTGACTTTGGCGAGCAGGGCGAAATCGACGGCGTAACCCTATCGAGGCTGGCCGGCTTTGCCGAGAACAGGCTCGTGGAATACGGTTTTACGGATGAGGATGAACTAAAGCAGTGCTTCGACAACGAAGTGGCAGCAGGCTCGCTGGTGTATTCGGGCTATATCCTTTACTACGTCGCAACCGTTAGATCCCAAGCGCGCACGCTCGAAGATAGCGACAGTCCTTCACCCCCCGAGCCCCCCGGAAGCCCATCATGAAGTTCACCTCAGCCGGCCAAATCATCGACCCACAAACCGTCGGCTATCGCAACCTGGGCTTCGGTGAGGCACTGACGATCCCGGTAACACCCTATGAACTGCGCATCCACCACGGCGATCTGCCGCAACGCTTTCTTGACGGCGCGGACACCTTTGCCGCCGAATGCAAAACCGACGATATCGACCAGGGTTTTGTCGACATCCCGGAGCTTGCAGCGCTGGGCTACCCAAGCTTCAGGACGCTGTTGAAGGACCATCCCGATCTGGCGGCGCGCCTGGTCCAGGACTACCTGTATTTCGAGTTGCTGTTTTCGCTGTTCCCGCATTCCAGCGGCCTTAACGTCGTGATCAACAGCATCACCCGCGTCTGCTCAACAGAAGGCGTCATGCTGCTGACGGGCGATACCTACGCGGCCAGACACTCATGAGAAAGCCCTGCCGTCAGGACCGAGGCCTGGGATCAGCCCACTGATGGCAACCGACGATTCACTATCGAGCGCGGTTCGGGAATGCTCCCTGGCGGCTTGATGCGCGCTCAGGGCAATGGTGTATCAGCCGCAACACAGGCAACCGCTGATCAGCGGTTGATCGGGGTCGTTTTCAAGAAATGCGACTTTGACCTCCACACCGGGTCGCAGCGGCGTCACTTCACAACGCCAATTGGCAGTACCAGCCAGCCAACAACTGCTTTTGTCGTCGAACCGACCTTCGCGGTCCCAGGGAAACTTGACCTTGACCCTTTCGAAGCGCTGACCACGCGAGTTCGCCTGGTCTTCCAGGGCAATGACCAGCGCCGTCTGGTTGCCTGGCGCCAGAGGCTTCTCATGAGCCAAAGGCGGGCGATAGCAAAGGTCCAATGCAAGCGCAGTGAAACGGTTGCGATACCCCTGACGCAGTTGATCCTGGTTGTCAGGGCTGACATTGGCGACGCTCTCACCCGCAACCTGTGGTTGCTTGCCCTCATGAATGACCTGAGTCAGTAGCCAGAGGTCGCTGCCCTGGCCCGAGGTTTCCAGGACATGACCACTGAGCAGCCCGCTCTGCGTACCTTGTCCTTCAACCTGGCGCGACTCCCTGGCACGCAGGCTTGTCGGCGTGCCGTGACCGACCGGTAACAGGGTGGCGAGCCCATCGTGCCCGGGGGCAAAAGCCGTGGTCGGCCCGATCGGAGGGAATACTGCCTGCTGATCGCCAAAGACCAGTACGTGGCCTTGAGTGCTGTGCTGGAAGTGGAAGTGAATTCCCTCTTCCTCGCACAGGCGCTGAATAAAATGCAGATCAGTTTCATCGTACTGGGTGCAGCAGTCACGCTCGGGGTAACTCGCCCCGAGCTCAAAGCGGTAGGCATCCCCCAGAATCCCATGCTCCTCCAGGACCAGGGCGACGATAGCGGGCACCGAGAACTGCTGATAGATCCTCTTGTTGATACGGTGACGCAAGTAGGACAGGTGCGGCACCAGGGCCAGGTTGTAGTGCGTCAAGCCTTGAGCGTCTGGACCTCGCGCAATGTGATAGATGCGCCCATGAATGCCATTGCCCCAAGTGTCGAATGCCAGAAAAGCCGGCACATCGAAGAGGCATTGCAGATCCAGATCCGGTCGCTCGCTCACACACTCCACATTGAAGAAATAAGGCTTGCTGATCGCCTCTTCTCCGGTGAATGCGCGCACCTTGAAGTCGTGCGCAAAACCGTCGATTGTCAGGCTGAACCGGGGTGCATTGGCTGGGCTGAACATCCACTGTTCTCTTATTGCATAACCTGTTGAATGGGCACGGTCGTGCAGCGCCTTGCGCAAAAGTTCATCTTGCACAAGACGCGTACATGTCTCCGAGTGTTTGAACAATACGCTCACACACAATGAAGATGTGCATGAAGCAGCAAGCGAAGAGTCAACTCAGATCAGATACTGCTCTTCACCTTGGTCCAGACCCGAGTACGGATTCTTTCCAGTTTCAAAGGTAGCGGCTCAAGCGGAACCAATGTGGCGATGGTTTGCTTGTCTGGATAAATCCAGGGGTTATCGCGCAACTTCTGCTCGACAAACTCGGTGGCATCTTTATTGCCATTAGGATAAAGCGTGTGATTCGAGGTCTTGGCAATCACTTCCGGGCGCAACATATAGTTGATGAAGGCCAGCCCTTCCTTGGGGTGAGGAGCATCTTTCAACAGCACCAGGTTTTCCGACCAGACCAGCGCACCTTCACGAGGAAGGCTGTAGTTGATCCTGCGCCCGGTATTGGCACTTTCATTGGCGGCTTGCGCAGCCAGGGCGCCATTGGCCCAGCCCACAACGACACAGATGTTGCCGCCCGCCAAGTCGGTGTCGATTCTGGAAGAGTCGAAATAAAGGATATAGGGGCGAATCTTCAACAGCAGCGCTTGCGCCTTCTGGTAATCATCCGGGTTCTTGCTATTGCTGGACAGCCCGAGGTAATTCAAGGCAATCGAGATGATCTCGCTGGGCGAGTCGAGCATGGCCACACCACAAGACTGCAGCTTGCTGATGTTCTCTTCCTTGAAGATCAGGTCCCAACTGTTGACCGGGGCATTGTCGCCCAGGGCCGCCTTGACTTTATCAACGTCATAACCAATGCCGGTGGTGCCCCACAAGTAGGGCACGGCGTAGCGATTGCCCGGGTCATTGACCGCCAGTTGCGCCAGGATAGCGGGATCGACATGGGACAGGTTACTGAGTTGACCTGAATCAAGTGGCTGCAGGACTCCAGCCTGGATCAGGCTGGGCAGTACATTGGAGGTCGCCACCACCACGTCATACCCCGTATGCCCGGCCATGACCTTGCTCTGCATGATATCGGCGCTGTCGAAGGCATCCATGTGGATACGGGTGCCGGTGGCCTGTTCGAACTCCTTTGGAGTCTCTGGTGCGAGTAGCCCGAACCAGTTGTAGAGGTACATGGCAGGCTCTGCGGCACCCGCCGTTGTGCTTATTCCGGCATAGAGAAACGCAGCCGAAAAAATGGTTCGCAAACGTGACTTTCTCATGCAACATCCTTGTCCAGACGACGTGCCCTCATGGCGGTCGTAAACCTGTGCCAGCGAATATACCGGGCATCAGCCAATAGTAAATACCTACGATTACTTAGCTCCGGCCGACCATTCCCTAACCCTAAAGGGGTAGAAAATGCCACTCGATCTTCATAGCCTGGCCTGGCACCGTTCGATTGGAAAACTGATTCTGCAGTTGAATCGCCCAGAGTTCTGGAGCTCACTTATCCGCACACTCAATGAATATGTGCAGATTGATAACTGGGTGGTTTTGATCTTCAGCAATCAACAAGTGCAAGTTGTCAGCCTACCCGAGGTGGCAGATGCAGAAGAAGTGGATGCGTTCATTCACCTCTATGTAAAAGGCCTGTATTTGCTGGACCCCTTCTATATCGCCAATCGAGAAAACCCGCAGAGCGGCTTCTTTCATCTACTGGATATAGCGCCGGAGTACTTTGTTGAAACCGAGTACTACCACAAGTACTTTGCACAATATATTTGCGTAGATGAAGTGCAATACAACATCCAGCTCGATGCTGACAGAACACTGTGCATTTCCATTGGCAGCAACGCCCATTTCAGCCAGGAACACATCACCATGCTGGACATCATCAAGCCGTGGGTCACGGCACTCATGCATCAGCGTATGTGCTTCGAAGTCGATGTGGAAAAAAGCCTCAGCGAACCGCCGCAATGGCCGGAGACGATCACCCAGTTTGGTACCCAGATAACCACGCGGGAACGTGATGTGCTCAGGCTGCTGCTCAGTGGCTTTTCCAACAAGGAAATCGCAGGAAAGCTCTCCCTCTCCACAGAGACGATCAAAGTGCACCGCCGCAACATCTACGCCAAGTTGAACATCAAATCACAGTCCGAACTCTTTGCACGCTTCTTCATGCCCAGGCAGGATGTGCTCTCTTTAAGCTAGGCCCCGGGCTTGAAATGAACTCACAGGCCTGGCACGAACAGCGAGAGCAGCAGGCTCACGTACGTTCGACCGAGCGTTGCTCATTCGCCTGAACACCCACATGGAGCCGGTAGCCATTCGATGGATATCCAATTTCGCGGTAACGCAATGCCTGGCAACCCCGCCGCTGGCACCTGCGATGAATACAGCCTGAGCGCCATTTCCAGCCTGGATGAGCTGATCGACGCCTACCGCAAGATCGCTGGCGACCACCCGGGTTTCCAGCCCCTTCTCTCGCTGGATGATCTGCCCCAGGCCCGCTACACCTCCGGGCATGCCCGCAACAACCTGGGGCTGGACGATGCCTCGGAGCAGGAGATCGCCCAGCTACCTGCAGAGTGCTTCGAACAGGGTGAATACCTGGGCTACCCCACCACCAAGGCCGAGTTCGCGATCTGCTTGCGCAACTTCACTGACCTGGTGGCAGGCAGCTCGTTCGAAGACGCTTGCGCCCACGGCCTGACCCTTGATGAGCCAGCCCTGCGCGAATGGGTGGACTATCAGCAAAACCCTGTATCACTGCTCGACCAGCCCCTCTCGGCACTCCTGGTGCCCGTCGAGCAGTCCTATCAGGCGCTCGCCGCTTTTCCCAACGGCTACTTCAGTTGCGACCTGGGCCCCGCGCAAAACTTTGCGGTGGCCCGCCATTTCGCCCAGGCCCATGGCTATGAGTTGATCGGGGTGGGCGCGTCTTACCTCGGCTTCCTGCGTGCAGGGCCTGCCGACCTTTGCGTAGCCAGCGCGGTGGCGAGCGATTTTTGTGCGCTCTACAACACTACCGAGGAGGACCGGCAAGCCGTGGTTTCAACGGTTGTCGAGGCTGTTCACGGTCGCACCCATTTGTGGCTGCGCTACGTGGAATGACGTTCGGAGAAAAGACGTGTGCGGCCCCCTTTATGCCGGCTTGCCTTTATCAACCGGCAACGACGCCAACATCTCAGCGCGGCACACCTCAAGAATCTCATCCGCCAGCGCTGAATCATCCGGGCAGGCACGCGACAACATAATCGCACCCACCGCACGGGACAGCAGGTCGATCATTTTCCGTCTGCCCTCCTCCGCAGCGGCATCCGGCCGGGCCGGGTATTTGTCCCCCAGGGTTTGCAGGGTGTGCTCGACCCCTTCGGCAAATGTCGCTTTCACATCCTCCGATTGGCGCGCCGCATCGCCACACAACGCGGCCATGGTGCAACCGCTGCCACGTCCGTCGCGATGTTCTCTGGTCACATAGACGTCGATGAAGCCAGGCACATCCAGCGCCTGCACGCCTGCCAGCGACTTGGCAAGGCTGCAGGCCGAGGCCTCGGCCATGAGGTCGGCCTTCGAGCCGAAATGCTTGTAGAAGCCGCCATGGGTGAAACCGGCCGCCGCCATCAGATCCGACACACCCACACCGTCAAAGCCGCGCTCACGGAACAACTCTGAGGCCGTTTCAACGATGTGCTCTCGATTGGCCTGCGCCTGGGCCTTGCTCACTCTCACGTGCAATACCTCATGTTCATTGGGAAATCATGGGGCCAATGATACATAGATGTCGATCATAATCAAAACCGTTGACAGTTTAGATTTCGATCATCATCATAATTGCACGCACCACCGACCTCCACCCACGGGCACGGAAGAGACACCAGATGACCGATCAGAATCTGTTCACCCCTTACACCCTTGGCGCCCTCACGCTGTCGAACCGCATCGTCCTCGCGCCACTGACCCGCAACCGCGCGGGCGCAGGCTTTGTTCCCAGCGAATTCGCGGCGATCTATTACAGCCAACGCGCTAGCGCAGGCTTGCTGATCAGCGAAGCTACGCAGATTTCCCAACAGGGCCAGGGCTATCAGGACACCCCCGGGATCTACACCCAGGCGCAGATTGATGGCTGGCGCACGGTGACCGACGCCGTCCACGCCAAGGGCGCAAAGATCTTTGTGCAACTGTGGCATGTCGGCCGCGTGTCCCACGTTGATCTGCAAGAATACGGCGCCGCCCCCGTGGCCCCTTCCGCGCTGCGTGCGGCCACCAAGGTGTTCGTCAATAACCGCTTTGAAGACGCCTGCGAGCCCCGCGCACTGGACATCAACGAACTGCCGGGGATCGTCGCCGATTTCCGCCAAGCCGCGGCAAACGCTATCGCTGCCGGGTTCGATGGCGTGGAAATTCACGGCGCGAATGGCTATTTGCTGGATCAGTTCCTCAAGGACAGCGCCAACGTGCGCACCGATGCTTACGGTGGCTCGATTGAAAATCGCGCCCGTCTGTTGCTTGAGGTGACGGCAGCCGTGATCGACGAAATCGGCGCGGATCGCACTGGGGTACGCCTGTCACCGGTGTCGCCAGCCAACGACGTTTCCAGCCGCGATCCGCAGGCGCAGTTCAATTACCTCGTCGATCAACTTGATGCCCTGGGTGTGGTGTACCTGCATGTGGTCGAAGGGGCGACCGGCGGTCCGCGCGAGGTGGCGCCATTCGACTTCAGCGCCCTGCGCCAGCGCTTCAAAAACACCTACATCGCCAACAACGGCTATGACCTGGAGTTGGCGACGTCGAGGCTGGCCGAAGACCAGGCCGATCTGATCGCCTTCGGTCGCCCGTTCATTGCCAACCCGGATCTGGTGGAGCGCCTGCAAAGCGGCGCGCTGCTGTCCGCCTTCAATCCCGCCACGCTCTATGGTGGCGGCGCGACGGGCTATATCGACTACCCGACCTTGGCTGAATCGAGCGCCAGCGCAAGCTGAGCAAGCAGAAACCGAGCTGTCCGTTTTCACCCATTCTGAAAGAGAGATGATCCCATGAACACTCGCCCTACCGTTCTCATCACTGGCGCCTCCACTGGCATCGGAGCCATCTACGCCGAGCGCTTCGCGCAACGTGGCCATGATCTGGTCCTGGTTGCCCGCGACCGGGCACGCCTGGACGCACTTGCCGCCCGCTTGCACAGCGAACACGGGGTCGCCGTCGATGTCATGACGGCGGACTTGACCCAACTCAGCGATCTGACAACCGTTGAAAGCCGCCTGCGCGACGACGCCCGTATCGGCATCCTCATCAATAACGCCGGCGCCGCGCTGTCCGGCAACTTCGTCGAGCAAAGCACCGACAGCGTTGCGCAACTGGTTGCCCTCAACACCACGGCACTGGTGCGGCTGGCCAGTGCCATTGCCCCGCGCCTGGCCAAAGCCGGTGACGGCGCGATCATCAACATCGGTTCGGTGGTCGGCCTGGCGCCGGAGTTCGGCATGACGGTCTATGGTGCAACCAAGGCTTTCGTGCTGTTCCTGTCCCAGGGCCTGAGCCTGGAACTGTCGCCCCGGGGCGTGTACGTGCAGGCCGTGCTGCCGGCCGCCACCCGCACGGAAATCTGGGACCGCTCCGGCGTCGATATCAATACCCTGGACGAAATCATGGAAGTGGGCGATCTGGTGGATGCCGCACTGGTCGGTTTCGATCGGCGCGAACCGGTGACCATCCCGCCACTGCAACAGGCTGAACGCTGGGATGACCTGCAGAGCGCACGTCAGGGCCTGCTGGGGCACATCCGTCAATCCGAGGTTGCCCAGCGTTACCAGACCCAAGAGTGATCTTCAGGTAGCGAGCATTCGCGGCGGATTCGCGGCAGGCACTGCGACGAATCCGGCCCGCTGTTCGGAGTAGCAATGAATCCAACACAGACAACCTTCCCCCCGGCTTTGCAGACGTCGTTCATCAACGCGACGAACCAGTCGATCATGGTCAGGGGCATTCCCTTCGCCTATCGCGATACCGGTCCCGCGGGCGGCGTGCCCCTAGTGCTGTTTAACCACTGGGGCGCGGTGCTGGACAACTTCGACCCGGCAATAATCGATGGGCTGGCACAGACCCGGCGAGTCATCACCACCGACTATCGCGGCATCGGCGGCTCGGGTGGAACCGCCCCCCTGACGGTCGGCGACATGGCGCAAGACGCCATTGACCTGATACAGGCCCTGGGGTTCAAGAGCGTCGATATCCTGGGCTTCTCACTCGGCGGTTTCGTCGCTCAGGACATCGCCCTGCAAGCCCCCCAATTGGTGCGCCGCTTGATTCTCACCAGCACCGGACCGGCCGGCGGCACCGGCATCGACAAGGTCGGCTCGGTGACCTGGCCCTTGATGCTCAAAGGCTTGCTGACCTTGCGCGATCCCAAGTACTACCTGTTCTTTACCTCGACGCCCAATGGTCGTCGAGCCGCCTCGGAATATCTGCAACGCCTGAAAGCCCGCAGCAAGCATCGCGACAAGGGCCCAACGCCCGGCGCCTTCCTGCGCCAGTTGCAAGCCATCACCGCGTGGGGCAGACAGGCGCCGCAGAATCTCGGGCGCTTGCGTGCGCCGACGCTGATCGTCAATGGCGACAACGACATCATGGTGCCCAGCGTCAACTCCCATGCCCTGGCCAAGCGTGTCCCCAACGCACAGCTAGTGATGTATGAGGAGGCCGGGCACGGCGGCATTTTCCAGTACCACGCGGACTTCGTGGCCAAGGTCCGGGTGTTCCTTGACGACTGAGCCCCCATGACAGCAACCCCACCCAAGCACCGCCCACACCTATTCCAACTGACAAGAGCCGCACCACGATGAAAGCCTTTCTGATTGATCGCTATGGCCAGCACAGCGGGCGCATTGGCGAAGTGCCCACGCCCGCGGTGGGTGCCCACGACGTGTTGATCGAGATCCACGCCAGCAGCGTCAACGTGCTGGACTCGAAGATCCGCAACGGAGAATTCAAGCTGATCCTGCCCTATGCATTGCCGCTGATACTGGGTAATGACCTGGCGGGCGTCGTGGTTGAGGTGGGTCCTCAAGTACAACGCTTCAAGCCGGGAGACGAAGTCTATGCGCGCCCGCCTGAAACACGGATCGGGACGTTCGCCCAATGGATCGCCGTGAACGAACAGGCAGTCGCCCTGAAACCTGCCAACACCAGCATGATCGAGGCCGCGTCGATCCCCTTGGTCGCGCTCACCGCCTGGCAGGTGCTGGTGCAAACCGCCCAGCTGAAAAAGGGCCAGAAAGTGTTGATCCACGCCGGTGCAGGCGGAGTCGGCAGCATTGCCATCCAGCTGGCCAAACACCTCGGCGCCTTCGTCGCGACCACCACCAGCACGGCGAATGTCGAATGGGTCAAAGCCCTGGGCGCCGATCAGGTGATCGACTACAAGCAGCAGAATTTCGAAAGCCTCTTGCATGACTACGACCTGGTGTTGAACAGCCTCGGTGCCGACGTACTGGAAAAATCCCTCAAGGTCCTCAAGCCCGGCGGCCAGCTGATTTCCATCTCTGGGCCACCCACTGTGCAGTTCGCCCAGCAGCAAGGGCTGGCCTGGCCGTTGCAGCAGGTCATGCGCCTCTTGAGCTTGGGTATCCGGCGCAAGGCGCGCCAGCGGGACATCCGCTACGCCTTTGTGTTCATGCGGGCCGATGGCGCCCAGCTGCAACAGATCACCGCGCTGATCGAGGCCGGAATCATCAAACCTGTGGTTGACCGCAGCTTCGCCTTTGATGCAACGGCAGAAGCACTGCAGTACGTCGAGCAGGGACGAACCAAGGGCAAGGTGGTGGTCAGGATCCAATGACCACACCACCTACCGATGACCCGGCTGAGTCGACAAGAGCGCCTGGGCCCAGCGAGGCAACGCCAGCCCAGGCACCGGAAAAGCTGGAGCCGCAAGCGCCGGCCGATGCTGTCGCGCCGCCGATTCTTTGGCGCCGCTTGATGCTGGAGCCGTAGCGAAACCGCGTGGGTTCGCCGGCGGTTCTGGCCGCGACCCAGGCCGGCTAAACCTCGGCCGACGCCCCCTCATCGGCTGCGCGCAGAATCCGTTCAAGCGCCGGCCGCGTCCACTTTTCCCAAGGCCATTCATCTTGCCCATCCCCCGGGTGACGATACTCTCCGGCATCAAACGCGAGGTAGATGGAAAAGGCCGGCTCGGGCATGTCAGCGTTCAAGGACACATCAACAATGTCACTGAACAGGGTAGCCAGCGCGGTGGAGAGCGATTTTTGTGCGCTCTGCAACACCCCCGAGGAAGATCGGCAAGCCGTGGTTTCAACGGTTGTCGAGGCTGTTAGCGGTCGCACCCATGTGTGGTTGCGCTACGTGGAATGAGCCCCCCGGGTGCTGGCGACAACAGAGCGGTGCTGGAACACGGGGGTACAAGGGCCTCTCTCAACAGCGCCATTGCCCTAGCCTCACTTGGGCGCTGAAAGCCGCGGCAAAAACACCTACACCGCACGAACCACGGTGTAAGTGAGGGTGGCGGAAAACAGCGCCAGAACGACGGCGGTGCCCCGGGAAAACAGCGGTCCAGAAACCCGCCCCAGGTATTGGGCTCGAATACCCGCCCCCAGCGAGACCCAGAGCAAGGCTATTGGCGCCAGTGCCAGGAAGAAAGCGCTTAATGACGGCAGGAAATCCCCCAGGCTGGCGAACGAGCTGGCCGGGAAGATCACACTGGCGAAGATCAGCCCCTTGGGGTTGAGCAAGGTCGCAATCAACAGGTGCCGTGGCCAGCTCTCAAAGCGCTCGGTGTGCTGGGCTCCGATGGTGGAGGTCTTCCAGGTCTTCAAGGCCAGCGCCGCGATGTACAAGGCGCACAGCAGCTTGATCAGGTGGATCAGCCACGGGTAGTCGTGGGACAGCAGTACAAGCCCCCAGCCCCAGGTGCAGATCGAAACGGTGTAGCCGAGCATTTCGATCAACACCAGTGGCAGCGAGCGCAACACGCCGAACTTGAAGCCCGAGGCCAGCAGCAAGGTGTTTGAGGGCCCCGGCACTACCAGTATCAGGGACGAAAAAAGCGCGATCTTGTAGAGGTCATCCATTTGCATGGCTTCCTATTCCGTTAGGAAAGTGGGTCTGTGGGGAGTGCTGCCAGAGGCAGCGTTTCAGGGGCTCAGGTGGAATGCCCACCCATGGATTTGTAAATGCTGATCAGGTGAGTACGCAGTTGACTGTCGCTATTGACCAGGTCGCGCTGCGCCTCCAGCACGGTGCGCTGCGCTTCCAGTTCCTCCAGGTAGCTGGCCTCCCCGGCCGCGTACCGGACGCGGGTCCACTCATAGGTGCGGGCCTTGCTGTCATAGCTGTCCTTGAGGTGCGCGGCACGCTGGTATTCGTTGTGGTAGCGGCTCATCGCATCGTCCACTTCCTGCCAGGCTGCCAGTACGGTCCGGTGAAATGCCACGGCCGCCTCTTGCTGTTCGAGTGTGCGCAGGACCACGGTCTTGCTGCGCCGCCCACGGTCGAACAGCGGCAGGTCCAGGCGCGGCCCTACCGACCAGGTGCGGCTGCTCCAGTCGGCAAACTGGCCGCTCTTGTAGGATTCGAAGCCGAAGTCGGCCCCCAGCATCACGCTCGGGTACAGTTCGGCCTCGGCCACTCCGATGCCCGCCGTCGCCCGGTGCAAGCGGGCCTGGGCCGCACGGATGTCCGGACGCTCCCGGGCCAGGTCGCCAGGCAGGCCCAACTGCAGGTTGGGCAGCGGGCGGCTCAAGGCATTATCAGGCCGCTCCGCGAGCAAGGTTTCCAGGGCTCCGGGATGCTCCCCCAGCAACAGCGCAATACGGTTGCCCGCCTGGGTGTGCAGCGCCTTCCAAGCCGGTATCTGTGCATGCAGCGAGGCCAGCCGTGCCTCTTGGCGTTCCACCGCGAACCCGTCTTCCTCGCCCTCCCGGGCCTGGACGGCAATCACTTGCAGGTGCGCGGCCAGGATCTGTGCCTCCTGCTCCAGAAGACGGGTCTGGCGCTGTGCGGTACGCACTTCGAAGTAGTTTCGCGCCAGCTCGCTGGAGACACTGAGCAACACGTCGTCCAGGGTCGCGGCCGCACCATCGACCTCGGCCTGGGCGGCTTCACCCAGGCGTGACACCCGCCCCCAGAGATCCAGCTCCCATGAAACGTCGAACCCGGCCTGGTACAGGCTATAAGGGTCGGTCAGCACCTTTTCCAGGGCATCACTGTCGCTGCCCAAGGCTTCAAGCATTCGATTGTTCGGCGCATACCGGCTTTGCCGGTTTCGCGAAGCCGCCGCGGAAAAGGACACTTCGGGCGTTTCCAGGGAAGCGACTATCTGGCGTTGCAACCGCACCTGGGCAAACCGCAGCAAGGCCGTGTGCAGGTCCGGGCTGCCTTCGCGCACCTGGGCCTGCAGCTGGTCCAGCACCGGGTCGCCAAACACCTGCCACCAGTTGCCGTCTGCGGTTTGCGAGGTGGTCGCCGGGGCTTTGCCCGGCACCGAAGACGATGGCGGGCCACTGTGCCAATCCGTCCAGCGTTCCGGGCTGGGAACTGCCGGTGCCTTGAAATCGGGCCCGACGGTGCAGGCGGTGATGGCCAGCAGCATGGCCAGCAGCATGGCCAGCGTCAGCCCATTACGCAGGTATCCATAGTGAGTAGTTTTCATGACGTTCCTTATCACACCAATCGATTGCGAAACAGCCACGCAGCCAGCGGCAGGGTCACCAGCGCAACGGCAAGCATGGGCACCAGGTTCCAGGACACATCCGCCAGCGTTGCCCCCTCCAGGTAGATCCTCCTGACCAGGTCGATGGCAAAGCGCAGCGGATCGAGATAGGTCAGCAGTTGCAGGGCCTCGGGCATGCTGTGCACCGGGGTGATCAGGCCGGAGAGCAGGATCAGCGGCATCATCAGCACGAAGGTGTACACCATGGCCTGCTGCATGTTGGCCGACAGCGCCGAGATCGACAGCCCGATGCCCACGCAGGCGCTGGTGAAGACGAACAGCCCCAGGTACAGGTCCAGCACGGAGCCGATCATGGGGATCTTGAACCAGAACAGGCCGATGAGGAGGATCAGGCTGGACTGCAAGAGACCGATCAGTACCGACGGCAGGGCCTTGCCCAGCAGGATCACGAAAGGCGTCAGCGGAGTCACCAGCAGTTGGTCGAAGGTGCCCTGCTCGCGCTCCCTGGCTACCGACAACGCCGCCAGCATCAGGGTCTGGATCATGCTCAGCGCGGCGATCAGGCCCGGCACTATGTTCCAGCGGGTTTGCAGGTTGGGGTTGAACCAGGCACGGGTCTCCAGGCGTACCGGCGCGTTGTCCACCGCCAGGAACTGCTGGTTGAAGTCAGCCACCAGGTTGGCGATATGCCCGGCCGCCATTCCCGCGGTCGTCGAGTTGCGCCCATCCAGGATCAACTGCAAGCCGGCGTTTTCATGCCGGCTCAGGCGCTCGTCGAAGTCTGCGGCGATATGCAGCACCAGCAAGGCACTGCCCCGGTCGATCACCGGGGCGATCTCATCGACGCTGGTCAGGGTCGACACTCGGGCAAATACCCCGGAGGCATCGAAGCGTGCCAAAAGCTCTGTCGAAGCGCGCCCCTGGCTCTGATCCAGCACGGCATAGGGCACGTAGTTCAGGTCGTAGGTGGCGCCGTAGCCGAACAGCAATGACTGGACGATCGCCGGGGCAATCAGGATCACCCGGTTGGCCGGGTCCTTGACGATGGCCAGGAACTCCTTCTGAAACAGGAACAGCAACTCGCGTAGGAAATTCATCAGCTTGTCCATGGCTTCAATCCAGCTTCTTGCGGGTGCACAGGCGTGCAGCGTTCAACAGGAACACGGCGTAGGCCGCGAGGATTGCGAGGTTCTTGGCAATCAATGGCCAGTTGTTGCCAGCCAGGAACAGGGTCTTGACCAGCTCCATGAAGTAAGTCGCCGGCAGGATCGAGCCCACCACGCGGATGAACGTCGGCACATTGCGCAGATCGAAGAGGAACCCCGAGAGCATCAGCGCCGGCAGGAAGCTGAAGATGATCGCGATCTGGCTGGCCAGGAACTGGTTGCGTGTCTTCGCCGAAATCAGCAGGCCAATGCCCAGGGTGACCAGCAGGTAGAGCATGGAGCTCAACAGCAGGAGCACCAGCGAACCCTGGATCGGTACCTCGAACAGCAACCGCGCCGAAACCAGGCACATCACCAGGCCCAGCAGGCCCACCAGGAAATAGGGAATGATCTTGGCCAGGAGTATTTCGATCGACCTGACCGGGGTGACGAACAGTGATTCGAGCGTGCCCCGCTCCCACTCCCGGGCCAGTACCAGAGAGGTCAGGAAGGCACCCACCAGGGTCATGATCAGGGCGATGAGCCCGGGCACCAGGTACCAGGTACTGCTGTTGGCGGCGTTGAACCACATGCGTTCGACGACCAGCACCCGACCGGCCGACTGGGGCTGCCGGGAGCGGTCGAACTGCTGCTGTTGCCAGACATTCAGCGCGCCCCTGACATAGCGTCCAAGGGTCGCCGCGCTGTTGGCATCGGCGCCATGCAGGAGCAATTGCAAGCGCGCATCCTGCTGTTCGAGGCGCCTGGAAAAATCCGCCGGCACGCGCACGATGCCGTCGACCCGACGCTTGTCCATCAGCGCTTGGGCCTCGGCCATGCTGGTCACCTGGACCACCGAGAAGTAGTCCGAACTCGCAAGCTTCGCCACCACGCTGCGGGCGCTGGGGGAGCTGTCTTCCAGGACCACGGCCAGCGGCGTGTTGCGAATGTCCAGGGACAGGCCGTAGCCAAATATCAGGATCAGCACGATGGGCAGGACAATGCCTATCGCCAGGTTGCTCTTGTCACGCATCAATTGGCGCAACTCCTTTCGGGTGAGCGCAATGAGCCTGCGCCTGAACCCTGAGGCGGATCGATTGGAGTCAGTCATGGTCATTCCTCACTGCACCGGGGCGCTGGCCTGGGCCCGAGCACGCTCGACCACGGCAATGAAGGCGCTGTTCATGTCGGCAAGCGACTCGCTGCCCTGGTGGCGTACCTGTTCCGGAGTGCCCAGGGCCAGCAGCCGTCCGGCATCCTGGATGACGATACGGTCGCAGTACTCGGCCTCTTCCATGAAGTGGGTGGTGATCACGATCGTCGTGCCGCTTTGCGCCAGGGCGGTGATACGGCGCCAGAATGCCCGGCGGGCCAAGGGGTCGATACCGCTGGTGGGTTCGTCGAGAAACAGGATCTGCGGCTCGTGCAGCAACGCGACCGCCATGGCCAGGCGCTGCTTGTAGCCACCGGGCAGCTCGCCGCTGCGCAGGTGCTTGTGTTCGTCGAGGTCGAACTGTTCGAGCATCAACGCCACCCGCGCTTTCAGCTTCGCGCCGTGCAGGCCATAGGCGCCGCCGAAGAAGCGCAGGTTCTCCAGGGCCGACAGGTTCGCGTACAGGGCGAACTTCTGCGAGACGTAGCCGATCTTGCGCCGCGCCGCCGCACGTGCGGTGCGCAGGTTGACGCCAGCCACCTCAAGGTGCCCGCTGGAGGCGGGAAGCAAACCGCAAAGCATGCGAAACGTGGTGGTCTTGCCGGCTCCGTTGGGGCCCAGCAAGCCGAATATCTCGCCCTTCAACACCTCGAACGAGGTGCTGGCAACCGCGGTGAAGTCCCCGAACTTGCGCACCAGGTCGCGGACCTCGATGACCACCGCACGCCCAGAGGCAGCGTCGCCCTGGCCGTCGCTGGCGGGCGCCTGCGCCGGCTCGTCCAGGCTTGCAACGCTGCCAACCTGTTGCCGGAGCAACACCATGAAGCCATCTTCGAGGCGGGCCTCCAGCGCCTGGGGAGAGGCCTGGCCAGCCAGGGATGGAATGGCCTGCAGAGGCACCTGGGCGCTGCGGATAAAGCGAACCATGCCGCCTTCGGGCACGGCATCGATGATGTGTTCATTGTCGTCAAGCAAGCGCGCCTGCAACAGCCTGGCCGGGGTGCCGGCCTCGGGGCCGACGCCATAGCACAGGCCCTGCGCCAGATGGCACAACTGCGCCGGTGGCCCCTGGGCGATCAGCCGCCCCTGGTACAGCACAAAGACCTGGGCGCAACGCTGGGCCTCGTCCATGTAGGCAGTGCTGATCAGCACCGTGAGGTTTTCCTGCTCGATCAGTTGTTCGATGATGCTCCACAGTTCCCGCCGCGACAGCGGATCCACCCCCACGGTGGGCTCGTCCAGCAGCAACAGTTGCGGTGAACGGACCAGGGTACAGGCCAGCCCCAGTTTCTGTTTCATGCCGCCGGAAAGCTGTCCGGCCAGCCGGTCGCGAAAACGCGTCAGGTCCATCATCTGCAGCAACCGGGAAAAGCGCTCCTCGCGCTGCTGGGCGCGCACGCCATGCAGGTCGGCGTAGAGTTCGAGGTTTTCCTGGATCGTCAGGTCTTCGTACAGGCCGAACTTCTGGGGCATGTAGCTGATAAGGTCCTGCACCTGCTGCGGATCTGCGGCGACGTCCAGCCCCAGCACCTTCAACAGCCCTTCGTCGGCCTTGAGCAAGCCGGCAATCATCCGCAACAGGGTGGTTTTTCCGGCCCCGTCCGGCCCCACCAGGGCACTCAACTTGCCACTGGGCACCTCCAGAGAAACCTGCTCCAGAGCCAACTGTTCTCGCGTTCCACTGCGAAAGCGCTTGACCAGTTCAACAGCCTGAACCGTTACCGCTGGCGCACTCATGGCGTGGCCCCGGCCACCGGTGCCTGGTCAAGGTAGACGGTCGCCGGCATACCGAGCCGCAGGCGATCGTCAGGGTCCTTGACCAGCACCCGGATCTCGTAGACCAGGCTGGTGCGCAGGTCTTCCGTTTCCACCGACTTGGGGGTGAATTCGGCAACCGAGGAGATGTAGCCGACTTTGCCGTCGATCGCCTGGTCAGGAAAGCTGTCGGTGTAGACCCGCGCCATCTGGTCCGCACGTATGTGGCCCAACTGGCGCTCGTTGACATAGGCCCGTACCCACTTGGGGTCGGTCAGGGCCAGGGCAAACACCGGGCGCTGCGGCGAGGCCATATCCCCCGGCTCCAGCAGGCGCGTGCGGATCCGGGCCTGGGTCGGCGCCTTGAGCTGAGCGCGCGCCAGGTAATGTTCCAGCAGGTCCAGGTCGGCCCTGGAGGCTTGCAGGTCGGCCGTGGCCTGCTCGATGTCTTCATTGCGTGGGCCGATCTTGGCCAGGGTCCAGGATTCGCGCTGCTCCTGCGACTGGGCCTTGGCCACTTGCAAGCGGGCGGCTGCCTGGTCCAGGCGTTGCTGGCTGACGCCCTTGCCCTGGGTGTCGTCGGCGATCCTGCGCAGGCGCTGCATGTGCAGTTGAGCCAGCTGCATTTGCGCCTGGGCGGCATCAAAACGTGCCTTGGACTGCTCGACCTCTTGAGGCCGTGTGCCATTTTTCAAGCGCAGCAGCGCCTGTTCCTGGGCGCCGATCCTGGCCTTGGAGCGATTTATTTCCAGGCGCAGTGTGCGTGTGTCGAGTTCCGCCAGGACCTGGCCTGGCTGCACCAGGTCGCCCTCTTCGGCATACAGCGCGGCGATTCGCTCACTGCCGTCGAACGCCAGTGACACCTGGCGAATGTCGACGTTGCCATGGAGCTTGAGGTGGTCGTTCTGCTTCTCGGGGCGAAGGAGAAACCAGGAAACACCCGCTGTGGCCACCAGCAGTACGGCAACCCCTACAATCAACTGCTTCTTCATCCATGAGTCCTTTGTTTGCCAAGGCCTAATTAAAATTCAATTTGAATTTAAATTAGAAAATAACAGATACTGGCCATGAAGCAACCCCCCGCTCAGACCACGAGGAACATCATGAACACGCGACGCAGAACCAGCAGAAGCGACGGCGAACACACTAAAATCCGCATTCTCGAAGTGGCTGCCCGCCTGTTTGCCCAGCATGGCTATGCCAACACCGCGAGCAAGCTCATCTGTGAAGAAGCCGGCGCCGACCTCGCCGCCATCAACTACCACTTCGGTAGCCGGGAAGCCCTGTACAAGGCGGTGCTGATCGAGGGACACAAGCAGCTGGTGAGCTTCGAAGCCCTGTCGCAGCTGGCGCAAAGCGAAGAGCCGGCGCTGATCAAGCTCGATAGCTTCATCGATGCCATCGTCACCCGGGTGCTCGATGAGCAGAGCTGGCAAAGCAAAGTCTGTGCACGGGAAATACTGGCGCCCACTGTCCATTTCACCAGCCTTGTGCAAGAAGAAGTGATGCCCAAATTCCGTCTGCTGGAAGCGCTCATCAGCGAGATCACCGGCTTTCCGATCGGTGACCCGGCGCTGGCGCGTTGCACCATCAGCATCATCGCGCCCTGCCTGATGCTGGCGGTGATAGATCGCCAGCAGCCCAGCCCGCTGCAAGCCGTCCTGCAACACGACGCCAACGCCCTGAAAGCCCACTTCAAGCTGTTCGCCAGGTCCGGCCTCGCGGCCATTGCCCAATAGTCGGCTCACACCGCCAGACTGCCAGGCTGATTGTGCAGGGCGCTGCCCAGCACTGTTTTGACCCGCGACATGACCTGGGCGTCGAGAAAGAAATGGCCACCGGCAAACACGAACTGCTCGAAGCCGCACTGGGTGTAGCGCTGCCACTGCTGCATCTGCGCAGGCGGCGCAATCAGGTCCTGGGCGCCGCTCAGGCAGATCATGCGGGTGTCCAGCGGCTGCGGCTGGGCACCGGCGTAGGAGTAGACCATCTGTATGTCGGCCTGAATGATAGGCAGGTACATCTGCATCAGGTCCTCCTCGGCCAGCACCACCGCCGGCACGCCCCCCATGGCCTGCAGCGCGGCGATGGCCTGCTCTGCCGGCAGCTGGTGCAGCGGTGCTACCCGTTGCCGCACATGGGGCGCAACCATGCCCGAGAGCATCAGTTGCTGCGGCATCGGCAACCGCCGCTCCTGCAGCACACCGGCGACCGCAAAGGCCAGCAAGGCGCCCATGCTGTGGCCGAAAAAACAGCAGGGGATGTCATCGCCAAACTGCTCCAGGCAGTCGGCCACGTCGTTGGCCGCCGCCTGCATGTCGCTGTAGCAGGCCTCCTGGCTGCGACCTTCGCGGCCCGGCAACTGCAAGGCATACAGGTCGACCTGGTCGTACAGGGGCAGGAACCAGCGATGAAAGACCGAGGCCCCGCTCCCGGCATAGGGAAAGGTGAACAGGCGCATCTTGCCCCGAGGCCGGCTGGCATAGGGAAACCAGGCGTCCTTGGCCACGCGTGATGGAGTTCCCATGGGTCAGCCCTCCACCTGCCTGGCCAGGGCGAAGCGATCGACCTTGCCATTGGCGTTGCGTGGCAGTGCGTCCAGGCACAGCACCTTGTCGATGATCATGTAGCGAGGCAGGCGCTGGGCGCAGTGGCGCTTGAGGTCGATCAGCGAAAGAGCGTCCCGGGTGTGAGCGACCAGCACGCCCCACAACTGCGCGTTCATCCCCTCCCCGACCACCAGCACGGCGGCCTCGCTGACCTGGGGATGGGCCAGCAGCGCGGCTTCGACTTCCCCGCGCTCGATCCGGTTGCCACGCACCTTGAGCATGTCGTCACGACGCCCCAGGTATTCGTAGTTGCCGTCCGGCCGCTGCCTGACCATATCGCCGGTCTTGTAGGGCCCCTCCTGAGCCGGCTTGGCGAAATAGCCCAGCATGACCGTAGGTCCCTGCACCACTAGCTCACCTTCTTCACCCACTGCGCAGCGGCTGCCGTCAGGCTTTTGCGCCCACACCTGGTTGCCGGAGGCGGCCGTGCCGATGGGCACCGGGAGCACGCGCTCGGGATCGATGGCGCCGACCTCGAATGCGGTGCACACATTGGTTTCCGTGGGGCCGAAGAGATTGGCCAGACGCACATCGGCATAGGCCGCGCGCAGGTCACGCAGGTGCTTGATCGGAAAAGGCTCGCCGGCGAACAACAGTACCCGCAGGGTGTCCTGGATATCGCTGAGCAAGTCGCCGTCTTGCATCATCATCATGAGTACCGAGGGCACCGAGTACCAGATGCTGATTTCGTGCTGGCGGATGAAGTCGGTCAGCAGCCGCGGCGAGAACGCGATCGACTCGGGAACCAGGCACACCGTCGCGCCCACATTGAGCGCGCAGTAGATGTCCAGGACCGACAGGTCGAAATGCAGGGGGGCATGGTTGGCGAAACGCTCGCCAGGCTGGAAGCAATAGCGCTCGCACGCCCAGTCGACGAAGGCCAGGGCATTGCCGTGGCTGAGCGCAACCCCTTTGGGCACGCCGGTGGACCCGGAGGTGTAGAGGATGTAGGCCAGATCGTCCGGCTGGATGTCCAGCATCGGCACTACGCTGGAGCCGGTATCGATGTTGCGCCAGTAGCCGGCGCTGGCCGGGTCGTCCAGAACCACGCTGCGCACCTGGGCAAGCGCGGAGCCGGCGAGTTCTTCCTGGCGTGCTGCGGTGCAGAGAACCAGCACGGCCTGGGAATCCCCGGCGATCTTTTCCAGGCGCGACACCGGGCTCAGAGGGTCCACCGGCACATACACCACCCCCAGCCGCAGGGCTGCCTGCATGACCGCCACCAGGTCCACCGACTTGTGCGCCCAGAGCAGGATCCGCTGCCCCTGGCCGACCCCCAGGGCACAGAGCATTGCCACGAATTCCCGGGTCCTGAGCTCCAGCGCCTCGTAGCTCAAGGCATCCTGCTCGTCCACCACCGCCGTCTGCCGCGGGTAGCGGGCAAGGCTGTGCATCATCCGTTCATGGAGCAGCTTCATAGCTTCAGCTCCCGGGCAATGATCTCGTGCTGCATGTCGCTGGTGCCGGAAAAGATCGTAGTGCCGATGGAATCGCGCAGCATCGCCTCGATCCCGAAAGACTCCAGGCAGCCCCGGCCGCCGAAAATCCTCACCGCATCGATGCTCGATGCCAGCGCCCCTTCACTGATGGCCAGTTTCGACAGGGCAATGTTGAGCTGCCCCGGATCGCCCTGGTCCATGCCCCAGCACGCCCGGAACAGCAGCAACCGCGCCGACTCCAGGCGCAGCTTCATTTGCGCGATACGGTGCGAAACCGCCTGGTTGTCGCCAATCGGCTTGCCAAACTGGCGCCGGGTGCGCGCATGCTCGATGGTCTGTTCCAGTTGCCGCTCCATCATCCCCAGGAACGCTGCGAACAGGCAGGCACGCTCCCAGCCCATGGAACTCTGGAACACCTGCCGGCCCTGCCCTTCCTCACCCAGGCGGTTGACCTCAGGAACCCTGCAATCGTCAAAGAACACTTCACCCGCGGGGCAGCTTCTCAGGCATACCTTGTCCAGGGGCTCACTGACCCTGAGCCCCGTACTGCTGCGGTGGACGATAAAACCGCTGACCCCCAGGGCACCGTACTCGGGCTGGGTGGTGGCATAGGTCACGAAGATGTCGGCAATCGGCGCATTGCCGGCAAAGCTCTTGTGGCCGTCAAGGCGATAACTGCCATCGGCCTGGGGCCAGGCACGGCTCTTCAAATTGCTGGAGTCGGAGCCGGCCTCGGGTTCGGTGATCGCGTTGGAGCCGATGAATTCACCGCTGGCGAGTTTGGGCAATACATCGCGTTTGGTTTCCGCTGTTGCGAACTCGACGATCGGCATCGCACAGGCAAACTGGTGGGCCGCCGCCGCGAACACCAGGCCCATGTCTGTGCAACCCAGGCCAAAGGCGTGCATGGCAATGGCCGTCGACAGCGCACCCAGGCCCTGGCCACCGTATTCCCGGGGAATCGACAGCCCCAGCAATCCGGCCTCGCCGCAGATCGCCCATTGCCGGGCGGTGAAATACCGCGAGTGTTCATTGCCACAGGCCGCCAGTTGCTCGGCACACACCTGGGCGATCATGGCCGCATGTTTTTTCTGGGTATCGTCGTAGTTGAAGTCCATTTCAACTCTCCTTGCGCAGGGAAGGTTTTCTGAAGGATCGATAGAAAATCAGCCGTCCGACCTCTGAGGGCACTTGCATCAGGCCCCACCAGAGCGCCTTGAGCTTTCTCAAGGTGGTCAGTTGATAGACACGAGCGTGAGGATTAGCAAAATCAAAAATAGGCGGAACAAAACTGGCGTTGGCAAGCTCCGCAAAGATGCTGCTCGCCGCGTGCGCAGCAGAGACCTTGGCGCTTTTGACGTCATCACAAAGGCCCAGCGTAGTGTTGAGAATATCCTTGTACCCCTGATACAGAGGCATCCAGAAACCGTCCTCTGCGAGCTGGTCGATTTCATCGAACACTCGCGGGTCCAGGTCCTTGGCAAAGGCATCGTTGATCTTGCGCGCGGTGATGGTGGCGGCAATCGACTGCAGCAGCCAGACACGGGCGAAGGCATTCCACAGCTCGGGGTCGCGAAACGACACATAAGCCGCTGAGGCGATCCGGTCACTCAAGCTGATGATGCTGTCCTGGGTCAGGACAAAATCATTCAGGGCCGGGCTGCGGTAGTCACCGCTGTGCGCCGCCTTGATCAGCCGGTGCGCCAGGGCCAGAACCAGTTCCGCAGCATTGGACAGCTTGCGCGAGAACAACAGATCGTTGCTCGCGGCGCCCTCATCGAACATCAGGCAGCGGCGTTCGAGCGCCGTGCGATAGACCTGCCGGGGCGGCTGGCGCAACGCCCACTCGCGCACCCGCCGGGCGCCGGACAGGTGCCGCCCCAGGCCGGGGTACAGCTCGATCAGGCCGGCCAGGACCTGGTCGCCGTCCATGCTCGGGCAGAGGTCCTCACGCAGTGAAACCAGTACGCTGACCAAAGGGTTGCGCGAGTGCTGATGGTTGTTGAACGGGATGACCCCCACCCAGCCCCCGTCGAACACGTGATGCAGAGTGCCGCCATGCCACTGGCCGGGAAAGTCGCCCTGCACGCACTCATCGAACGGCACCACCCCGAGCATATGAGTGGAGAATTCCAGGGTCCGGGTCTTCTGCGTCGAAGCCTGGCTGACCAGGCCCGCCTGCCGCGCCAGCACCTGGCCGCCCTGGCTGCCATCAACCATGAAATCGGCAGTGACCCAGCGCCCCAGTGCCGTAGCTACCTTGACCCCGCTGTCCTCGACCAGCACCTCGGGGCTGTTGTCGATCTCCACCAGCTGCGCGCCATAACCGATGGCCGCCGCCAGCAGATAGGCATCGATATCGGGCCTGAACAGATGATTCTCGCCATGCTCGGAGGGCACGTTGAATTGCAGCGCCTGGCCCAGGTCCACCGCCCGGCTGCGCTGGTGATAGATGAACCCGAGGTTCTTCTTGACCCCGGAAGACGGCATCACCTTCTGCTGGATATCCCGGGTGCGGGCGATATTCTTTATTTCCGGCACGCCATAGCGGTCGGCAATCAGCTCGAAAATCATCGAGGTATAGGGAATCGTCGCCTCACCGGTAAGGTCGGGGGGCATCTGCCGGTTGCGCAACAAACCGACCCGGACCTTGTTCCGGGCCAGGCAGGCGGCGAGCATGATCACGCTGATGCTGTTGCCCGCCAAGAGAATGTCGTAATGCTCTGGCGCCTTGCCAGACTGCACATCGTTCATAACCACCTCAATCACAGATCATGGGTCTGGGTTGCACTGCCCGCGGCCCGTCAGGCCTCGGCCACGCAGCCCTGTTCCTTTATCGAACGGGCCAGGAAGTCCGGCCACATCAGGCCCGGACACTCAAGAAACTCGCGGGCCTTGATCTCCAGCTTCAGATCGCGCCGGCAGCGGGCGACCATGTCCATCACCAGCAGCGAGTCCAGGCCGTAGTCCATCAGGCTGCCGCCATCCTCGAGCTTGGCCCGCACCTGTTCGGTCTTGACCCCGAGCAACTGCGCGTACTGCTCCCACACGTAGTCATCCAGCAATGCCAGGGCAGCGGCTTCGTCGGCGCCCGCCAGTTGCTGCAGGATCTCCACGTTGCTGCTGTCGCCGGCCCTGGCGGTCGGAGCCTGGCTGCGGATGTACTGCAGCAGCGGTTGCGGGCCGCGGGATTCGAGCAGTGGCTTGAAGCGATTCCAGTCCACCCCTGACACCACCATCTGGGGCAGCTCGCTGGCCAGAATCCGCGACAGCAGGCCGACGTTCTGTACCGGGGCGATCTGTTTCAAGCCAACGCTGGTGAGGAAATTCAGCACCTGCTCGTCGAACAGGTGACTGCCGCCGGCCCATAGCCCCCAGTCGATCACCAGGGCACTCAGGCCCATGGCCCGACGCTGCCACGCCAGGCTGTCGAGGAACTGATTGGCGGCTGCGTAGCTGGCGACATGCTGCGAACCCCAGACACTGGCGATGCTCGAACACAGGACAAAGAAGTCCAGGTCCAGCCCCAGGGACAGTTCGTGCAACAACCAGGTGCCCTCGACCTTGGGCCGCATCACCTGGTCGAAACTGTCACGGTCGACGTCCTTGAGATCCTGCGGAATTGAAATCCCGGCGGCATGAAAGATGCCCTTCAGGCTCGCGCCCGACGCCTCCAGACCGCAGAACAGCCGCTGCATGTCCTGGGGCGAGGTGATGTCGGCCTGGACGTAACTCACCCGCGATGCCGCAGCGCCGAAGCGCTCCAGGCCCGTGGCGACATCCTCCAGTGGCCGCCGGCCGGTGATCAGCACAGCGCCCGCGCCTTTATCCAGAAGCCACTGGGCCATGGCCAGGCCAATTCCACCCATGCCGCCGGTAATCAGGTAACTGCCCTGCGGGCAAGGTGCATAGGCCTGTGCTGGCAACTGCGCAGCGCTGAAATGGTTCAGGCGCTGGACATAACGCTTGCCCGGGCGCAGGCAGATCTTGTCCTCGCCATCGGGGTCGCTGACTTCTTCGGCCAGCGCCCTTGCCCAGTGAGGATCGTCGGGGGCCAGGTCGATCAGCCCGCACCAGTGTTCGGGGTGCTCCAGGGCGAGCGTCTTGCCCAGCCCCCACAACGGCCCGGTCGCCACTTGCAAGGGCTGGTCGCGATCCAGGCCAACGGCGTTTGCCCCTTGGGTCACCAGCCACAACCGGCCACCGCGCGGGCCCAGTTCGATGAGCGCCTGGACCATCTCCAGCAACGGGTGGAACAGCGTCGCCTGCAGGCTCGACAGGCTCTGCAGCGTGGTCGAGCCGGCATCCTCGATGTCTTTGCCATCGAGCACGATGATATCGGCGGCCAAGGCCTCGCCTTCATCGGTCAAGGGCTGGCTCGGGTCCTGGGCCAGCACCCTCCGCGCGCTATCGAGCAACTGCTGCGGGCACAGGACCCGGGCACGATGCCCGCCACGCTGCAGGTGTTCGACCAGGGGAGCGGCGGTTTCCGGCGAGCGGCTGACCAGGGTGAACAAGCGGCCCTGCTGCGGCACTTCGGCGCGCTGGCGAGGGCGTTCGAGCCAATCCAGGCTGTAGAGCACGTCGGGCTGGTAAAGCATGCCACGCAGCGCCTCCTCACTCGGGGCGGCAGCCAGGGTCAGCCCTTCCAGGCTGCCTACACACTGGCCGTGCGCATCGTACAAGGCGCAGTCGAACTGCTGCGGATGTGCCTGGCTCGTGGCAATCACCAGGCTTTGTGCCCGGGGCGAAGCGGACCGGCTGGCGACCCAGCGGCGGATGCCGCTTATCGAGCCCGGCACATCGCCCGGCACCGCCTGCCCCAGGTACTCGAGGACCTGCCCAAGGCGATTGCCGTGCGGATCGGGTTCTGCCGGCAACTGCATGTGGTAGACAAAGCCTGCGTCCTGGGTGGCGGCATGGCCCGGGTCCGGCAGGCCGCCCCGGACAGCCGCCGGCAGGCCTTCCAGGGTCAGCGACAGGACCGGCTGCCAATTGGCACCGGCAACCTTGGCCGCTGCGGTCAGGGCCGAGCAGTTGACCTCCCAGGCCGCCCCGGACAGCGGCTTGAGTTCGGTGAACAGATGCAACTGGTCATCGACATGGAACGCCAGGGCCGGGGTGATACTGGCGAGGCTCACCCCATAGGTGTCCAGCTGCAAGTGGCCGGCCAGCTCATCGCTCAGGGCTGCCAGCAACCGGTCAGGACGCAGCAGCGCCAGGTCATCGCGGATCTCGCCGCCCACGGCCTGCAGGAGCGCGCTATCGAGCGTCGACTCGAATGCCGGAGTGGGTGCGTTGACCGAGTGCCCCAGCAGCCGGCCGACCGCTCCCGCAGCGACCTGTTGCAGGGGCGAGCCGCTAGCGTTGTCGAACCAGTAGCGCTGGCGCTGAAACGCATACCCGGGCAAGGCCTGGCGCAAGGCCCCGTCATGCTCGTGCAGCCGGGCCCAGTCGAGGTTATGGCCGCCCACGTAGAGCTGCGCGGCGGCCAGGCGCAGGTCCCTGGGCGGATCGCCGGCCCGGCGCAGGCTGGCCAGGACCAGGCTGTCGTCCGCCAGGGGGTGACGGCCGATCAGCGGCGTCAACACAGCATCGGAGGCCACTTCAAGGAAGGTTTTCACCCCCAGCTCTGCGATCAGGGTGTTGACCCCTTCGCTGAACCTCACGGCCTGGCGGGTGTGCGTACACCAGTAATCGGGCGAGCTCAGGCTGGAGAGCGTATGCACCCGGCCAGTGACACTGCTGATGACCGGCAAGCGCGGCTCGCTGAAGGTGATCTGCGCCACCGTCTGGCGGAACGCTTCAAGCATCGGCTCGGTGGCTGCGGTATGGAAGGCATGGGAAACCGCAAGCTTCTTGACCTTGCAACCGCTGGCGAGCGCCGCTTCGGCCAGCGCCTGGACCTCGGCCTGCGGCCCGGCCACCACCACGTCCTGCGGGCTGTTGACCGCCGCCAGTTCGATCGCGCTGCCGGGCCGGTCCTTGAGCAGCTCCAGCAGTTGCGCCTCGCTCATGCCCAGTGCGTACATCACGCCGCCGGCCGTCATCAGTTGCTGGGCCAGGCGCCCACGCGCCTCCACCATACGCAGCGCGTCAGCCAGGGATACCGCCCCGGCCACACAGATTGCACTGATCTCGCCGAAACTGTGTCCGAACAGCGCATCGGCAGCGACCCCCCAATGCATCCACAACCGCGCCAGGGCATATTCGACCGCGAATATCGCCGGCTGGGCATAACGGGTCTGTTGCAGGTAGCTGTCACTGGCCGCACCCGCGTCCAGCACCAGGGTCAGCAGGTCCACATCCATCAGCGGCTGCAACAGGGCGCGGCATTCATCGATCTGCGCCTTGAAGAATGGTTCGCTGTCATACAGTGCCTGGGCCATCGCCCGGTACTGGCAGCCCTGCCCCGGAAAGAGCATCACCAGCGGCGCCGCCGCTCCCTGGCAGGGCCCTTCGAATACATGGCCCACCACCTTGCGTGACGCATAGGCTGCCAGTTGCTCGCGCAGCCCCTCACGGCTATCGGCCACGGCCGCGAAACGATGGCCAAAGTGCGCCCGCCCGACGTTCGCCGTGTAGCACAGGTCCTTGAGTTCGAGCTGGCTGTTGTCGGCGATAAAACGTTCATAGCGTCCGGCAATCTGGCGCCGGGGCGTCTCGCCCTTGGCCGACAGAGTGATCAGCTGCCAGGGGTTGTCGCGCCCCTGGGCACGTTCGCGCAGCGGCGCGTCGCCCACTAGCACATGGGCGTTGGTGCCGGTGACACCAAACGAACTGACACCGGCGTGCCGCGCCTTGCCCTGGCGTGGCCAGGGCGTGGGTTCGGTGACCACCTTCAGGGCCAGGCGATCCCATTCGATCCGCGGGTTGGGCGTGTTGAAGTGCACCTGGGGCACCAGGGCCTCTTGTTGCAGGCACAGCAGGACCTTGGCCAGCCCGGTCACCCCGGCGACCGGTTCGAGATGCCCCATGTTGGCCTTGATCGAGCCCACCAGCAGCGGCGCATCCACGGGCCGCTGCTTGCCCAGTACCGCATGCAGGGCGTGCAGTTCGATCGGGTCGCCCAAAGCGGTGCCGGTGCCATGGGCCTCGACATAGTCGACCTCGCTGCCCTGGAGCCCGGCCTGGCCGAGCGCCAGCCTGATCACCTCTTCCTGGGCGTGGATGTTGGGCACGGTGATGCCGCTGCTGGCACCGTCGTTATTGACCGCACTACCCTCGATCACGGCCAGCACCGGGTCCTGATCGCGTACCGCATCGCTCAGCCGCTTGAGCGCAAGGATCACGCAGCCTTCGGCGCGCCCGTAGCCATCGGCCGCCGCGTCGAAGGTCTTGCAGCGGCCATCGGGGGCCACGGCCCGCAGCTTGCTGACCAGGATGAAACCGTAGGGCGACAGGATCAGGTTGACCCCACCGGCCAGCGCCAGCTCGCTCTCGCGGCTGCGCAGGCTGTTGCAGGCCTGGTGCAGGGCCACCAGGGATGAGGAGCAGGAGGTGTCGAGCACCACCGCCGGGCCCCTGGAGCCCAGGGTGTAGGCAATGCGCCCGGCCACGAAGCTGGTTTCGCCATAGAACTGGTAGGCGTTGACGTCCTCGACCGCGCCCAACTGCTGGCGCAGACGCACGTAATCATTGGTACTGACCCCCATGAACACGCCGAGCTTCTTGCCATGCAGGCTGTCGGGGGCAATCGCGGCGTTCTCCAGGGCCTCCCAGGCAACCTCCAGGGCCAGGCGCTGCTGGGGGTCCATGCCTTCGGCTTCCTTGGGCGAAATGCCGAAGAAGCCCGGGTCGAACTGATCCACCCCCTCGATGAAGCCACCGCGCATGACGTAGGCCTTGCCGGGTGCCTGGGGATCAGGATGGTAATAGTCGGTGCCGTACAGACGATCGCGGGGCATGTCGCCCACCGCATCGGTGGCATTTTTCAGCAGGCTCCACAGCCGCTTCGGTGTGTCGGCACTGCCCGGCAGCCGGCACCCCAGGCCCACTACGGCGATCGGTTCGACAGGCGCCGAGCTCTTGCCGGCCACCTTTTCCTTGAGCGCACGGATGGTGGTGATTGCCTGAGCAAGACTCTCTTGCAGCTGTTCCTTGCTTACATCGCGGACATCGTTATCCATAAAGGCCTCGATCAGTGATTCTCTGGCAGTTGTCATCCAGCCCCAGGGCTAGTAATTGGCGATATCGCGCAGCTCGTCTTCGAGAGCACCAATCAGCTCGGCCCGCGACAGTTCATGCAGGTCCTGATGCCGCGACGCTGGCGACACAGGTTCGGGCGCCGCCACCGGCTCCCGGGTTTCAGGCACCAGGAGCTGGCCCATGAGGTAGTCCGTGACCTGTTCGATGGAGGTGTATTCGAAGCCGAAGGTCGAAGGCAGGTCGATGCTCAACGCCCGGCCCAGCCGTGAGCGCAGGTCCAGCGACATGACCGAGGACATGCCCATGTCGAAGAAGCCCTTCCTGACATCGAGCTCCAGGCCATCGGCAACGCCGAACACTTGCCCCACTACCTCGCAGACCAGCGCCTGCATGGCCCGGCGCTGCTGCAGCGGTGGCAGGCCAATCAGCTCGGCCAGACGCTGATCCACTGCGCTATCCGCTACACCCAGGTGTTCGAGCAAGGGCCAGGGCAGCACGCTCAAGTACAGCCCTCTGAGTTGTTGCCAGTCGACATTGAGCAGCCCGCACTGGCCCTGGCCACCCAGCACGCGGGCTATGGCTTGCACTATCTGCGAGCGCTGCAAAGGCTGCAGGCCGCTGCCTTGCATGGCCGTGCGGGCTGCGGCGTCCTGCTCAAGCTCCTGTTCGCTCTGCGTCAGGTGCAGCAGCTGGCAGTTCAACCCCTGACGCCGGCGCTGTGCATGCACCCACGAGGCATACGCATCGGCAATCGCCGAGCGGGCGAAGCCGGCCCCGCCAAGCAGGGAAGACACGCTGCCCAGGATCAGGAAGAACGCTTCGGGGTCTTCGATCAGCTGGTGAACCTGCTGCAAGACCTCAAGCGGCCGAACGCCTTCCTGCATTCGCACGACAAACTCTGGCTCCTTGAGCGCAACCGTGCGCCAGTCAAGATCGAGGTGGATAAAGCCGGCGATGCGGTCTTGCGCTCGCAGCGTCGCGAAGGTGTCAGCCAGGCTTTCCCGGCTCAGGTCCGAGAGGCTGCTGATCGCCATCGCTTCGGGCATCCGCTCAGGCATGTGCAGTTGCCCGGGGGCCTCGCAGAGCAGCAGCAGACGCTGCACACCCCGCTGCCCGAGCGCCGTCAGCACAGGCTCCAGGTCAGATCCCGGGACGGCATGCAGCACAACGGTTCCGTTCAGCGCCGGCGGCTCCAGGCGCTGTAGCGGGTCGGCTTGATCCTCCACCAGGTATTGCACCTCGACCCGGGCGCCGCTGATCGCAAAGTGATCATGGCCAGGTTGGCCGTGCAACAGCCGGCAGAGGCTGGCGTAGCTTCTTCTGTCGCGGCCCTGCAAAGTCACCAGGCCGCCCCACCAGGCAGGATGCTCCAGGGCGAAGATATGCGCGGCGCCCTGCCAGGTGGCCTGGACAGCGGCCATGGCCGGCAATGCAGCATCCCTGGCATGAAGGGCGAACCAGACCGGCTTTGCCGGTGTTCCGACGCTGGCAATAGCACCGGCGAAGGCCTGTACCAGCGCCGCAGAGGCCACCAGGGATATACCGAGGCCGTCGGCCTCCTGAGCATCAACGCCGGCAACGATCACCCCCAGGCAGGACGGATCGGCCACTGCCCCGCGCAACGCCGAGGACAGTTTGCGGGCCAGAGGTTGTTGCCCGGCGTGCAGCTCGATGACTTCGACCGGACGCTGTTCAGCCGCAAACGCCGCAGCCAGTGGCTGGACCTCGGCGGTGCTCCAGGCCAGCACCATCCAGTAGCCCTCGCGTTGCCGAGCGCCCTCGCCCGGCATCGGATAGTCCTGCCATTGGCGAGCGATCATCGGCAGGTCGAGGGGTGCGGTCTGGAGGTCGGGCAAGTACCACGAACCAGGATGGCCAAACTGCGGACCTTCGAACAGTGCCAGCTGGCAACCCCGGGCATCCACTACCTGCAGGCTGTCGGGTTTGTCGAGGTCATGGCCGGCCAGCACAATCCATACCTGCGCCGGCAGGTCTGCCCATACCTGGAGCCCGGAGAACCCGACCAGCGCGGCGGCGTGGGCGCCTTCAAACAGCTCGACCACACTGGCCAGCAACTGGGTCTGGCGCTCGGCCGCCGTCAGGGAGTGGGCAAAGCGGTACAAGGCCCGCTGCCCGCCCGTGGCCGCACACCCGGACCATGGGCACAGGCCAACGTCCGGCGCCGGCGGTGAAGGCTCATCGAGCATCGACACCCCGCGCAGGGTTTGCTCCTGCAACTGCGCTGTACAGTCAACCAGGGTTCCGCTCATGCAGACCTGGCGGCGCTCGTCGCCGGCCCCTTGCAAGGCCAGTTCGAAGCAGGCGTCAGGGGCCTGGGTGAGGTGGATGCTCAGGTGCGAAGTGAGGTGCTGTTCGCCGCGCAGACGCAGCTGGGCAATCTGCAAGTCGCGGATCTGCTGCACGCCCCGCGGTGTTTCCCGCACCGCCTGGAGCACGGCATCCAGCAACAGGTGAGTCTTGACCCTGTACCCCTGTTCGCCCAGCGGGTCGTAATGCCCGGCCTGGGGAGCCAGAGCCCCCGACCAGTACCAGAGCTGCCCGGCCGGCCGTACCAGCCTCTGCAGGCAAGGATGGCCCGAGGCTGCCCGGGCGGGCTGCACCGCCGTAGCCGGCTGGCCAGCATCGATCCAGTAGTCGTTGAGCTGCCAGGGATAGGTGGGCAACACGATGGCCTGACAGCCATCCGGCAAGCGCTCGGGACCCGGCGACTGGGCGCCGCGGCCAAAGGCCTCGGCCAGGGTTGCCCAGGGTTCGCCGGCCGCGGGTTTGCGGTCATTGGCGATGGGGCTGCCGGCCAGCCAGGCCCGTAGCGCCTGAGCCAGCTCGCGGCAATCCTGGCCGTGGACGACCAGGCGTTCCTTGAACGCCGTGCGCCGCATCAGCGCGTTGTAGCAGATGGTCTGTGGGCAGTGCTCGGTAGCGCCCAGGAAGGACACATAGCGCTGGGCCAGCTCCGCCAATGCCGCCGGGGTGGCCGCGGACAGGCACAAGGCCACTGGCGCTGTGGCGGGTGGCAAAGGCGCTGTCGCGGGCGCCGTATAGCCCTTGAGCAGCACATGCACGTTGGTCCCGGTGAAACCAAAGGCACTGACCCCGGCCACCCGCGACTCCGGCCGGCCCGGCCAGTCCATGGCCTGATGCGCCAGCTTGAGGTTCATGGCCGCCCAGTCGACACGGGTGTTGGCCCGCTGCAGATGGGCTTGCGGGGCAATCCGGCCGTGCTCCACCACCAGGCAGGCCTTGATCAGCGAAGCGATGCCCGCTGCCGCCTCGAGGTGCCCGATATTGGCCTTGACCGAGGCCACCGTCAGCGGCGGACTGTCGGGGCCGGCCTGGCGATAGGCGTTGTGCAGGGCGTTGAGCTCGATGGGGTCACCCAGCACCGTGCCGGTGCCATGGGCCTCGACGTAGCTGACTTGCCCCGGATGCACGCCGGCGTTGGCCAGTGCTTCGCTGATCAGCGCCTCTTGCGCCGGACCATTGGGCACTGTCAGCCCGGCACAGGCACCGTCGTGATTGACCGCCGAACCTAGAATCGTCGCGACAATCGGGTCACGCTCCCGCTCGGCCTGGGCCTGGCGCTTGAGAATGACCACGCCGCAGCCCTCCCCTCGACCGTAACCGTCGGCACTGTCGTCGAAGGCCTTGCTGATGCCGTCCGGGGCCAATGCGCCGGCCTGCCCCATGGATTGAAAGATCGACGCCGAGGCGATGACATTCACCCCACCCACAATCGCGATGTCGCACTCCGCGGCACGCAAGCTGTTGCACGCCAGATGGATGGCCGTGAGCGATGACGAGCATGCGGTGTCCACCGTCAGGCTCGGCCCACGCACGCCGAGAAAATGCGAGAGGCGCCCGCAGATCGCCGAAAACGAACTGCCAGTGCCGTAGTGGGCATCCACGCCTTGCGCGCTACCCAGGACCCGGGTTTCGTAGTCGTGGGAGTTGGCCCCGACAAACACCCCGACCCTCTGTTCCAGCAGCTTCTCCTGAGGGATACCGGCCCGTTCCAGAGCCTCCCAGGCCACCATCAGCAACAGCCGTTGCTGGGGGTCCATGCTCCGGGCTTCCTTGGGGGAAATGCGGAAGAACGCTTCGTCGAACCCTTCGGGGCGCTGGATAAGGCTGGCAAACCGCGGGAATGTTTCCTCCGGCTTGGCGCCGGCGAGCCGGGACGGCGGTACCGGCCCCACGGTGTCCGTCTGTTCCAGTATCAGCTTCCAGAGTGCCTCGGGGCTGTCGGCCTGGGGAAACCGGCACGCCATGGCCACCACGGCGACGCTCCCCGCGGCGTCGGTCGCCCCGGCATCGACCGTTACCGGGGTGCTGGCCGGCTCCCGGGACAGCAGCCCTTCCAGGTACTGGCCCAGCCGGTTGATGGTGGGATAGTCGAAGCCCACGGTCGCCGACAGCTTGAGGGCGAACTGGCGCTCCAGCATGCGCTTGAATTCAACCAGGGAAATCGAGCTCAGGCCCAGTTCGAAGAAGCCTCGATCCGGGTCCGGGTCGGCACAGGCCACGCCGATGATCTGCGTCAGCAGTGCACCAATCTGCGCCCGCACATCCCCCACCGGCTGCGCCGCTGCGGGCACCTTGGCCGGTGCCGGCACAGCGATTTGTGCCAGCTGCGGCACGCTCAGCGCCACATCGTTGGCCTGGGCGCAGAGATTGCCCTGGGCGTCATACACCAGTACCTGCGCCCGCAGCTGGGACACGAGCCCTGCCGGCTGCGGCCGCGGCGCCGGGGCAAACCAGAAACGCTCCTGCTGCCAGGGATAGGCCGGCAGCTCCAGCGCCGCCTCCCTGGGTTGGAAGGCTTGCCAGTCGGGACCCGCGCCCCACTCGTACAAGCGGGCAACAATACTGGCCAGCTCCAGGGCGGCGTCGCCCTGCTTGTGCAAGGCGCCGCACACCAGCCCCTGGGTTCCCTTGTCGGCCAGGGCCTGGTTGATCGACGCCGCCAGCACGGTGTGCGGGCCGATCTCGACGAACAGCCGGTGCCCCTGCTCGATCAACTGTTCGATGGCGCGATCGAAGCGCACAATGCCACGGGCATTCCTCGCCCAGTAGTCGGCATCTGCCAGGATCGGCTCCTCGGGCATCGCGCTGGTGGAAACCCAGGGCGTGTGCGCGGCAACCACCGGCAAATCCTCCAGTCCCGCGCGGATCTGCGTCAGGCACTCATCCATCTGGCAGGAGTGGAAGGCATATTCCGCCGGCATCAGGTAAGTGAAGATGCCTTCGTCACGCAGTTGCTGATCCAGAGCCTGTACAGCCTGTGGGCTGCCGGACACCACACAGCTGTTTCGACTGTTGACCACCGACAGTTCCAGTTGCGGGTTGTTCGCCAGACGCGACTGGAGCGTCGGCGCGGGCAAGCCCACCACCAGCATCCGCCCCTGCCCCAAGGTGTCCTTCATGGCCTGGGCCCGATGGTGGATGACCCGCACCGCCGACTCCAGGTCCAGTGCTCCGGCGCAATAGGCCGCGGCCACTTCCCCCATGGAGTGGCCGACCACCGCCGCCGGGATCACACCCCACTGGCGCAGGCATTCACTGATCGCCACCTGGATGGCAAAGATGCAGGGCTGGGCAAATTCGGTCAGGTGCAGGCGGGACCCACTGGCGTCGCTGCGCAGCTCGGCCTCCACCGACCAGCTTGCCCACTGGGCCAGCGCCTGGTCGCAACGCCGGATCATCGCCAGGAAGGCCGGTTCCCGTTCAAGCAGGTCGCGGCCCATTCCCACCCACTGGGCGCCCTGCCCGGTAAACACCAGCACGGGCCCGCGCCGATCCTCTTCGTCCGTCGTGCAGGCCAAGGTCGGGGCCGGCAACTGCTCCAGCTGGCTCTTCAATTGCGCGGCGTTCGCACCCACCACGGCCGACCGGTAGGCAAAGTGATCACGACGATGAATGGCGCTGGCGACAAAGGCTTGCAATTGCCCATCGTCTTGCTGCGGCAGATGAACGGCATAGGCCCTGGCTTGCTCCACCACGGCCTGCGCGGACCTGGCCGATACCGGCAGGACCCAGGGCCGGCCCTGTGCCGAAGGTTCCTGCTGCGGCTGTGCCTGCCGATAGGCGCTGGCATCTTCGAGAATCATGTGGACGTTGGTGCCACTGAGCCCGAAACCGCTGATTCCAGCCAGGCGCGGCCGGTCGGGCAACGACTCGATCGCCGTGGGCACCGCCAGCCGGGAACGCTTCCAGTCCACCAGTGGGTTCAACTGTGCGAGATGCAGTTGCGCAGGCACCTCGGCGTGCTTGAGAACCATCATGGTCTTGATCACGCTGGCCATTCCGGCGGCCGCATCCAGATGGCCCATGTTGGCCTTGACCGAGCCCACCCACAGCGGCCGCCCACGCCCCTGGAAGGCACTGTCCAGCGAAGAGAGTTCGATCGGATCGCCCAGGGGCGTACCGGTGCCGTGGGCCTCGACATAGTCGATGTCGTCCACGCTCAAGCCGGCCACTTTCAGGGCCTGGCTGATCACCGCAGCCTGGGCATTGGCGTTGGGCACGGTCTGGCCGGCACTGGCGCCATCCTGGTTGATCGCCGAGCCCCTGATCACCGCCTGGATCGGATCGCCATCGCGCAGGGCATCTGCCAGGCGCTTGAGCACCGTGACCCCGCAGCCTTCGCCTCGGACGATCCCGTCGGCCGCCGCATCGAATACCCGGCAGCGGCCACTGGGCGAGATCGCCCTGATCTGGCTCATGTAGATCGTCAGGTCCGGCGCCAGCATCAGGTTCACCCCTCCGGCCAGGGCCATGTCCGCCTCCCCTGCCTGCAAGGCGCGACAGGCCAGGTGCATGGCCACCAGGGAAGAAGAGCATGCAGTGGTCACGGTCATTGCCGGCCCATGAACACCCAGGTGGTAGGCAATACGCCCGGCGGCGAAGCTGAATTCCTTGCCGGCGGCATAGTAGGGATTGATCTGTTCGATGCCGGCCTCGCGGGAATGCAGTGCCAGGTAATCCATGCCCAGCATGCCGACATAGACCGCGGTCCTGCTGCCTTTGAGCTGCTCGCGGGTCAGGCCGGCACGGGCCACGCTTTCACAGGCGACCTCCAGCAGCAGGCGCTGCTGGGGGTCCATTTCCTTGGCTTCAGAGGCCGAGATGCCAAAGTAATGCGCATCGAAGCGGTCGATGTGCTCGAGGAACGCCCCCACCTTGCAGTAGGTCGTACCGGTTTCAGCAGCGCTCTCATCGTAGATCGCCGCTGTGTCCCAGCGCTCTGCGGGAACCGGTCCGACAAAATCGGTCCCAGCACGAAGGAGCTCCCAGAATGCCTCGGGGGTCGATGCACCTTTGGCAAAGCGGCATCCACTCCCGATGATTGCAATGGGTTCAAAATCCATGGGCGCACGAGCATCCATTCAGTCATCTCCTTCGACTGGGTGTTTAGTGTTTAGAACGCGGGTTTGGCGGTAGGAACCTGCATGTCGCCCAGGTACTTGTGCCAGAGGTGTTCCGGGTCGCTTTCAACGGCAGCGATGATTTCGCGCATCTTGTCCAGCACTTCCAGGCGCTTGCCGCTGTAGACGTCCCCTTGCAGCAATTGCAGGATGTCCAGGCGGTAGCGTGGGTCTTGAACGAACGCGGTGAAGAGGATGTTCAGGCGGTAGTAGAGCGTGATGAACTCATACCAGTTCTTGATGCCATTCCTGATCATGCCTTCGTAGTGAGTGAAACTGGACTTGCTAAAGTCGTTGTTCTTCACCGCCTCGATGATGTCGCCGCTGGCGATGCGCGCACTGTTGAGTGCAACGCTGACGCCGCTGGAGAAGATCGGGTCGACGAACCGCGCGGCATCGCCGATCAGCACGAAGCTGTCGCCACAGACTTCTTTCATGCCGTAGCTGTAGTCCGCCTCTTTCTTGAACGGGCGGACCTGCTCCGATGCCTTCAGCGCGTCATGCAGGTTTTCCCGGGTCTTCACCGCTTCCCAGAAGAACTCTTCATAGGTGAGGTCGGAGTTGGTGTAGTTCTGCTTCTGCGTAACCACGCCCACGCTGGTAATGGTTTCGGTGATCGGGATCTGCCAGACCCAGGTATTGGTCATCGGCAGGAAGTGAATGAAGATGTAGTCGACCTTGTCCGGGCTTTGCGTCGCCGACTTGCGGTCGAAGTTGTCGAACCAGGAGTGAATCGCGAACTGGTTGAAGACCGGGTCCTTTTCTCGCAAGCCCAGCCGGCGCCCCAGCAGCACGTTGCGACCGCTGGCATCCACCACCATCTTCGCCTTGATCTCGACGCTGCGCTTGCCCAGCTTGGCATTGACAATGACATTGCCCGGGCTGAGAAACTCGACGTCAGCGATCTCCACGCCCTGGAAGACCTTGGCCCCCAGCGAACCTGCGTGCTCCAGAAGAATGCGGTCGAACTTGCCGCGGTCGACGTGGAACGTGAAGTCGCGATCGACCCCTTCCTGCTTGCGCTCGTTGAAGAGGATTTCCGCCGAACGGAAATCGTGGTCCAGTCCCTGGAAGCCCATCTTGTCTTCGGGGCCGGAATCTGCCGAGGTCCAGGCAGCGCCGAACTTCTTCGGGAAGTTGGCTTTCTCGATCTTTTCCATCACCCCGATTTCCAGCAGCACCGGAGTGGTGGCCGGTACCAGCGACTCGCCAACATGCTCGCGCTCGAACAGTTCTTTTTCGAACACCGCGCATTTGACACCGGCTTTTGCCAGGTAGGAGGCCATGGTCGAACCCGCCGGCCCGCCACCGATAATCACTACATCATAATCATGATCGCTCATTGCCCACTCCCTGTTAGGCGCACTCGGCCTTTAGTTGCTCGACAGTCCTGGATATTGCATTCAGGTCTTTGAAATATTTTCCGGTGATATGGGTACTTGGAATCGAGACACCCATTTCATCCCTGATGTAGACCATCAGCTTGACGATATTCATCGAGTTGAGAATGCCCCACTCCAGTAGTGGAGTCTGGTCATCAAGCTCATCTTCCTTTGCACTTGGCCCGATCAAATCTTCCATGATGTAGCGACGAATCTTTTCTTTAACTTCCTCTCCGTCCATAGACGTACGCTCCTGCACTCGACAATCGTGGGTTGGGAAAACCCGTCTACAATCCTCAATAAGAATGCACTTGTGAATAGTCGATTTTGCAAAAGGCCTTTGCATATCCGCAAAGGCAAAACAGCCCCGACAACATCGAAACCAACACAACTTAACGATGTTCCACAGGCCTATATGACGGCCTTCAGAAAGTCATCTTCGAGCGCCCAAGCATAGTTTTGACGCTCTGCGCAATTAGCCACTAGAACTATTTTTGTATCCAGATAGTGCAAACCAAGCCTTGCACTTGGACGGTGTTCCGCTCTGCGCCGGGTAGAGCTGTGGCGCCTGAAATGTTATGAATCAATTTTCCCAAAGCCAACTAATCATGGCCCCAGCACTGCTTGACAAACAAAAAGCCTAGCCGTACTAAGGAGGCTGTCATGATCTCTTTGTAATTTGCCTTTACAAAAATAAGACACTAAAAATTCTAAAAGGATTTAGGAATGAAGGCGCTAGGCGTTGTCAATGACATAGACCTTTATATATCCGTAACTAAAACGGGTAGTTTCTCCGAAACAGGAAGACTACTTGGCATCCCACCTTCTTCAGTGATGCGCAGAATCAATAGCCTCGAAAAAGAACTTGAAACTTGTCTATTCAATCGATCGACAAAATGCTTGATACTTACCGAAACAGGCCTGCTCTTTCTCGAACATGCAAAGAACATCTCGAGATGCATTGGGCATGCTAGATCAGAAGTAAAAGAACACACTGCATCGACCCTTGGCGTTCTCAAGGTTTCAGCACCCGTGGCCTTTGGACGGCGCCATGTAGCGCCTTTATTGAGCAGAATACTGAACCATCATCCCGGTTTGAAAATTGAATTCTCGCTTAACGACAAAGCTCTCGACCCCAGCATCGATAACGTCGATATCTGTATCAAGCTGGGCATATTGCCGGACAGTAATCTGATTCCAACGAAACTTGCAGATATGCGGCGCGTGCTCTGCGCAAGCCCGGAATACATCCGGCAACACGGCTGTCCGCAAACTCTTGAAGACCTGTACCAACATGCCTGCCTGATCCACAGCACCTGCAGCAACTTCTCACTGACCTGGCAATTCAAGGTCGATGGCCTGCTCAAGAAGCTCATGCCCAGCAGCCGGCTATCGGTCAACAGTTCCGAGTTGCTGGTGGACGGCGCCCTTCAGGGCATAGGAATCATCCACGCGCCCACCTGGCTGGTGCATGAACAGATCGCCAGCGGCCAACTGGTGTCGCTACTCGATGAATATTGCGAGGCCGATCCGCAACAGGGAGCGATCTACGCACTGAGGGCACGCAGCAGCGTTGTCCCGGCCAAGACTCGCCTGTTCATCAATGAGTTGAAACGCTCGATCGGCAGCACGCCTTACTGGGACGTGCCGTTTGAAAAGGAAATACCACAGACCCTGGCCACCCTGCATTTCGATACCGCAATGCATTCAGCGCTTTCCAGAGCCACCACCTTGCAGGACAAGAGCCAGACATCATGAATCAGTACGACGTCATTATCATCGGTAGTGGTATCGCCGGCGCGCTGACCGGCGCCGTCCTCGCGAAGTCCGGGTTGAACGTTCTGATCCTCGACTCGGCCCAGCACCCACGATTCTCCGTCGGCGAAGCGGCGACACCGGAAAGCGGTTTTCTGCTGCGCTTGCTCTCAAAGCGCTTCGACATCCCTGAAATCGCCTACCTCTCGCACCCCGACAAGATCATCCAGCACGTCGGTTCGAGCGCCTGCGGGATCAAGCTGGGCTTCAGTTTTGCCTGGCATCAAGAGAATGTGCCGTCGTCCCCCGACCACCTTGTGGCCCCGCCTCTGAAGGTGCCGGAAGCCCATCTTTTCCGGCAGGACATCGACTATTTCGCCCTGATGATTGCCCTGAAACACGGCGCCGAATCCAGACAGAACATCAAGATCGAGTCGATCAGCCTCAACGACGACGGGGTCGAGGTGGCATTGTCCAACGCCGCCCCCGTCAAGGCCGCGTTCATCATTGACGCTGCTGCCCAGGGCTCTCCGCTTTCCCGCCAACTGGGCTTGCGCACCACCGAAGGGCTGGCGACCGACACCTGCTCATTCTTCACCCACATGCTCAATGTGAAGAGCTACGAAGATGCCCTGGCTCCGTTGTCCCGCACTCGTTCCCCCATCGAACTGTTCAAGAGCACCTTGCACCACATTTTCGAAGAGGGCTGGTTGTGGGTCATCCCCTTCAACAACCACCCGCAGGGCACCAATCAGTTGTGCAGCATCGGCTTCCAGTTCAACAACGCCAAGTACCGTCCCACCGAAGCGCCAGAGATCGAGTTTCGCAAACTGCTGAAAAAGTACCCGGCCATCGGCGAACACTTCAAGGATGCGGTCAATGCCCGGGAGTGGATCTACGCGCCGCGCATCAACTACCGCAGCGTGCAAAATGTCGGGGATCGCTTCTGCCTGCTGCCGCAAGCCACAGGCTTTATCGACCCGCTGTTCTCCAGGGGGTTGATCACCACCTTCGAGTCCATCCTCAGGCTGGCCCCCAAGGTGCTGGACGCCGCCCGCAGCAACCGCTGGCAACGGGAACAGTTCATCGAAGTCGAGCGCCATTGCCTGAACGCGGTGGCAACCAATGACCAGTTGGTTTCCTGCTCCTATGAAGCCTTCAGCGACTTTCACCTGTGGAACGTATGGCATCGGGTCTGGCTCAGCGGCTCCAACCTGGGCAGTGCCTTTCTGCAAAAGCTGCTGCACGACCTGGAACACAGTGGCGACGCCCGCCAGTTCGATGCAGCACTTGAGGCGGCGCGCTTCCCTGGCTGCCTGTCCCTGAACTCGCCCGCCTACGAAAACCTGTTCAGGCAGTCGTGCCAGGTCATGCAACAGGCCAGGGAGCAAGCCAGGCCGGTGGCCGAAACCGCCAACGCGCTGCATGAGCTGATCAAGGAGCACGAAGCCGAGTTATTGCCCCTGGGCTATTCGCGGATATCCAATCGTTTCATCCTCAAAGTCTGAATGCCTGAGTGATGCCCGGGGCCGGGCGCCGGTGTCTGCGACCGGCAGCCAGCCCTGGCGATCCACCCGTCCGCCGAAAACCACAACACTTCCCGCGCAAAAACCCGGATAATGCCCGCCATTTTTTGCTTTGTGATGCCGGTGCCCCCCATGGAAATCAAGGTCAACTTTCTCGACAACCTTCGACTTGAAGCCAAGTTCGACGACTTCACGGTGGTGGCCGACCAACCTATCCGCTACAAGGGCGATGGTTCGGCGCCGGGTCCGTTCGATTACTTCCTGGCTTCTTCGGCGCTGTGCGCGGCGTACTTCGTCAAGCTGTACTGCCAGACCCGCAATATCCCCACCGACAATATCCGCCTGTCGCAGAACAACATTGTCGATCCGGAAAACCGCTACAACCAGATCTTCAAGATCCAGGTCGAGCTGCCGGCGGACATCAGCGACAAGGACCGCCAGGGCATCCTGCGTTCCATCGACCGTTGCACGGTGAAGAAGGTGGTGCAGACCGGCCCCGAATTCATCATCGAGGAAGTGGAAAACCTCGACGCCGATGCCCAGGCGCTGTTGATGCCGCAATCGGGCTCCAGCGAAGGCACCTACATTGCCGGCAAGGACCTGCCCCTGGAGCAGACCATCGCCAACATGTCCGGGATCCTCGCGGGCCTGGGGATGAAGATCGAAATCGCTTCGTGGCGCAATATCGTGCCCAACGTCTGGTCGCTGCATATCCGTGATGCGCAGTCGCCGATGTGCTTCACCAACGGCAAGGGCGCCACCAAGGAAAGCGCCCTGGCCTCGGCCTTGGGCGAGTTCATCGAGCGCCTGAACTGCAACTTCTTCTACAACGATCAGTTCTGGGGCGAAGAGATCGCCAACGCCGAGTTCGTGCATTACCCAAACGAGCGCTGGTTCCAGCCGGGGCGCAAGGATGAGCTGCCCAAGGAGATCCTCGACGAGCACTGCCTGGCCATCTACAACCCGGATGGCGAGCTGCGCGGCTCCCATCTGTACGACACCAACTCGGGCAATATCGAGCGCGGTATCTGCTGCCTGCCCTATGTGCGCCAGTCCGACGGCGAGGTGGTGTATTTCCCCTCCAACCTGATCGAGAACCTGTACCTGAGCAACGGAATGAGCGCCGGCAACACCCTGGCCGAAGCCCAGGTGCAGTGCCTGTCGGAGATCTTCGAGCGGGCGGTCAAGCGCCAGATTCTCGAAGGCGAGATGGCCCTGCCGGATGTGCCTCAGGAAGTGCTGGCCAAGTACCCGAGCATTCTGGCCGGCATCCAGGGCCTGGAAGAACAAGGCTTTCCGGTGCTGGTCAAGGATGCGTCCCTGGGTGGTGAGTTCCCGGTGATGTGCGTGACCCTGATGAACCCGCGCACCGGCGGCGTGTTCGCCTCGTTCGGCGCCCACCCGAGCTTCGAGGTGGCGCTGGAGCGCAGCCTCACCGAACTGCTCCAGGGCCGCAGTTTCGAAGGCTTGAACGACCTGCCGCAGCCAACCTTCGAAAGCCAGGCGCTGATGGAGCCGAACAACTTCGTCGAGCACTTCATCGACTCCAGCGGCGTGGTGTCGTGGCGTTTCTTCAGTGCCAAGGCGGATTTCGAATTCGTCGAGTGGGACTTCACCAGCCAGGGCAGCAGCGGTGAAAGAGCGGCGGCCAACGCCGAGGAGGCCGCGACCCTGTTCGGCATCCTCGAGGGCCTGGGCAAGGAAGTCTACATGGCGGTGTACGAACACCTGGGGGCCACGGCCTGCCGCATCCTGGTGCCGGACTACTCGGAAATCTACCCGGTGGACGACCTGATCTGGGATAACACCAACAAGGCGCTGTTCTTCCGTGAAGACATCCTCAACCTGCACAGCCTGGACGAAGACGGCCTGCGCTCGCTGGTGGAGCGCCTGGAAGAAAGCGAACTGGACGACTACACCGACATCACCACCCTGATCGGCATCGAGTTCGACGACAACACCGCCTGGGGCCAGTTGACCATCCTGGAGCTGAAGCTGCTGATCCACGTGGCCCTGGGGCAGTTCGACCCGGCCAAGGAGCTGGTGGAGATGTTCCTGCAATACAACGACAACACCGTCGAGCGCGGGCTGTTCTACCAGGCCCTGAACGCGGTGCTGGAAGTGGAGCTGGACGACGAGCTGGAGCTGGGTGACTACGAGGCCAACTTGCGGCGCATGTTCGGCAACGAACGGATGGACGCGGTGATCGGCTCGGTGCAAGGCAGCGTGCGCTTCTACGGCCTGACCCCGACCAACCTGCAGCTCGAAGGCCTGGACCGCCACCTGCGGCTGATCGACAGCTACAAGAAGCTGCACGCAGCGCGAGCCAAGTGGAGCGCAGTAAACCGCTGATCAACAGCCCCTTGTAGGAGCGAGCTTGCTCGCGAAGCACTCAAGCACGCCGCGTTCCCCCAGTGAACGCGGCGTTTTCGTTAGAGGCCATCGCGAGCAAGCTCGCTCCTACAATTGGCCAGCCAGTATCCGGGCAAGCTGCTGGCGCAATGGGCCGTGCTCGGCCTCGACATAGGGCGGCGCGGTCTTCCAGTCGTAGAACCACACCGGCATCCGGCGCTTGCCTTCCGGCTCCGAGGCGTAGCGGGGAAAGATATGGCAATGCAACTCAGGCTCCGAGTTGCCGAGGATTTCATAGTTGATGCGCAGCGCTCCGGTGGCCTCGAGCAGCGCATCGCCGATGCGGGCCATGTCCAGCAGGTAGGTGGCCCGGGCCTGGGCATCCAGGTCGTTCAAGCTGGCCACCACCGGGTCCGGCAACAACAGGCAATAGCCCTCAAGAAACTGCACATCGCCCATCACCGCCCAGCCCGAGGCCATGCGGCAAATCACCTTGTCGTTGGCACCCTGGCGGGCCAGCTCTACACGTTGCGAAATCAGCGACATTCATAATCCTTGATGAGGGGGGTCGTCGTTTCGACGCCATAGTGCCCGAGGCTTGTATCCAGCCGTCGAAAAACCTAGGCCACACCGGCTGGCCAGGGCTTGCTGTCGTCCCGGTCGGGCGGGCCGTACAGCTCCTGCTCCCAGTCCTCGAACGCCGGCTGTGCCCGGTAGCCCGGATCGCAATACTGGCGGATGTACTGCGCCGCCCGGTGCTCGGCGTACTTGGCATTCACCGGTACGCCCTGCTCGTCCAGCTCCAGCACATTGGCAAAAATGGCATAGGCCATCTCCAGCATGCTCGGCTCGTCCCCGAGGCAACTGCGGTAGTCGACGCCTTCCAGCAACGGATAGCCCAAGGTGCCGTTGGCGACCCAGAAACTGAAGGTTCTCAGTGCCCCGGAAAACTCCGGACTTAGCTTCTTCGGGTAAGACATGCTGATCACTTTCCTTAGGTAGCGGACCGGGGCGGATTCTCGGGCAGCCACACCGGCAAGGCAAGGCTTCGTGCAACTTGCATCCGTCGGTTTCCATGGGCACGGCAAACCCGTCACAATGTGCCCCCTCTCTCTACCCCTGTGCTGCGCGCCTTGTGCAACGCACTTGCCCCGCAAGGATCGCCCGATGAATTTCCTGGAAAAACTGCTCAGCGTCTTCAAAAAGCCGGCGCCACAAAAGGCCGAGCCCACCCTGCCCGCCGGCGAGCCGGCCGCCGCAGAGGAGCCCTACGCCCAGTACCAGCCAACCCAAGCAGAGCTGGCCGGCATTGCCCTGATGGAGGCCGGTGCCGCCTGCCTCGATCGCCACTGGCAAGCGGTCGGTCACTGTGAGCAAGACGTCCTGGGCTTCGCCATCAGCCCCAGTTTCATGGGTGGCTCGCACTGGCCCTCCACGCGCCAGGCCTATCGCATCGTGCGTCGCAACAACGGCATCATTCTCGCCACCGAGGGCCTGTCCGACCCGTTCGATGGGGTCACAGGTGATGATCTGGGCAATGGTTTCGAGATGGAACTGTTCGTCGAAACCCCGGACATCCCACCCCATGCCCAGGGCGCGGTGGGTGATGTCTACCCGTTCGCCGATAGCTGGGCTTTCGAACTGCTGCGCTGCGTGGCCAACACCACGGCCGATGCCGGTGGCCTCACTGCACGCCTGCAGCGCTACGGGGTGCTGTCCCTGGAACTGCCCGGGGTCAGCCAGTCCCGCGCCATGAGCGAGCAACTGCCAGCGCATTTCATCAGCGCCGACGACTGCGCCGGGGTACTGGTGGGCGGCCCGGCCCCGGACTTCCCGACACGCCTGGAAGACATGCCGCTGTCCCCCGTAACCCTGGTGCCGGTGGTGCTGATCACCGCCGCGGAGCTGGAGTACGTGCGCAGCGGCGGGGCCCAGGCCCGGGAAGACCTGGCCGCGCGCTTGAGCGCCGCCGGCCATGGTCATGTCAGCCAGTTGCAGCGCGCCAGCCTGATCTGAACCAAGGAGCCTAGCCGTCCATGTCAGAAGCCGATCCCTACTTTCCTTTCTACCTATTCGCTGCCCGGTTCCCGGACCAGGCAGAGGCCGAACGGTTTGCCTTCGAACAGTGGGAGCCCGAACCCGCGGCTGATGTCAGCGATGCCGAGTTCAGCGCCTGGGAGGCACGCAACCCCAGCTGGCGCCTCAAACAGGAGCTGGGGTACTACATGGACTCCGATTTCGTCGAGCTGATCGGCAGTGAAGACGGCCCGCAATACCTGGAATCGCTGATCCGCAGCGACGCCGAAAAACACCAGCTGCGCACGCGCATCGACTCCGGCTACAGCCATTTCATCATCGTTGGCTGCGAGTCGATTTACGGTGACCGCAAATCGATCTCCGGCGGCGCCAATCAACGCCAGCCCGCCAGCACGGCAACCCTGGACTACCTTGGCGAGTTCAACGTGGAGCCCGCAGGCCCTGGCGCAGTTGGCCTGAAGCAATAATCCATCAAGCCGATTCCTCTGCCCCGCACTAGATGCTAAAAAGGCCCACAGTTTTCCTTGCCACCCTTGTCGTGCCCAGCCGTACCACGAGAATCACCATGCACAGCCAATACCCGAAAACCCGCGCCCCGTTGCGCCCTCTGCACCTCATCACCCACCAGCCAACGGCGGTAGCAGCATGATCGAAGTCACCGAAGTTTCCATTGCCGACCTGCGCGCCGCCCTGGAATCCGGGCAGACCACCTCGGTGGAACTGGTCCAGGCCTATCTGGCGCGGATCGAGGCCTATGACGGCCCGAACACCGCCACCGCCCTCAACGCCGTGGTGGTGCGCAACCCCGAGGCGCTGAACGAGGCACGGGCCGCCGATGAGCGCCGCGCCAAGGGCCAGACCCTGGGCCCGCTGGACGGTATTCCCTACACCGCCAAGGACAGCTACCTGGTCAAGGGCCTGACGGCTGCTTCCGGCAGCCCGGCCTTCGCCGAGCTGGTGGCCTACCGCGACGCCTTCACCATCGAGCGCCTACGGGCTGCCGGGGCCATCTGCCTGGGCAAGACCAACATGCCGCCCATGGCCAACGGCGGCATGCAGCGCGGCGTGTATGGCCGCGCCGAAAGCCCGTACAACGCCGCTTACCTGACTGCGCCCTTCGCCTCGGGCTCGTCCAATGGCGCCGGCACCGCCACCGCCGCCAGCTTCGCCGCCTTCGGCCTGGCCGAGGAAACCTGGTCCAGCGGCCGTGGCCCGGCCTCCAACAACGGGCTGTGCGCCTACACCCCGTCGCGCGGGGTGATCTCGGTGCGCGGCAACTGGCCGCTGACCCCGACCATGGACGTGGTGGTGCCTTTTGCCCGGACCATGGCCGACCTCCTGGAAGTGCTGGATGTGGTGGTGGCCGAAGACCCGGACACCCGCGGCGACCTGTGGCGCCTGCAGCCCTGGGTGCCGATCCCCAGCGTCGCTTCGGTGCGCCCGGCCTCCTACCCGCAGCTGGCGGCCGGCGCCGCGGCGCTCAAGGGCAAGCGCCTTGGCGTGCCGCGCATGTACATCAATGCCGACCCTGAGGCCGGCACCAGCGAGAAACCGGGCATCGGCGGCCCCACCGGCCAGCGCATCCATACCCGGCCCTCGGTGATCAGCCTCTGGGAACAGGCGCGCCAGGCCCTGGAAGCCGCCGGCGCGCACGTGCTGGAAGTGGACTTCCCCCTGGTGTCCAACTGCGAGGGCGACCGCCCCGGCGCGCCGACCGTGTACAACCGCGGCCTGGTCAGCAAGGAGTTCCTCCACGACGAGTTGTGGGAACTCTCGGGCTGGGCCTTCGACGACTTCCTGCGGGCCAACGACGATCCCAAGCTCAACCGCCTGGCGGATGTCGACGGGCCGCAGATCTTCCCCCACGACCCCGGCACCCTGCCCAACCGCGAAGACGACCTGGCCGCCGGCATGGACGAATACGTGAACATGGCCAAGCGCGGGCTCAAGACCTGGGACCAGATCGCCACCCTGGCCGACGGCCTGCGCGGCCTGGAGCAGACCCGGCGCATCGATCTGGAAGACTGGATGGACCGCCTGGGGCTGGACGCCGTGCTGTTCCCCACCGTGGCCGACGTTGGCCCGGCCGATGCCGATATCAACCCCGAGTCGGCAGACATCGCCTGGAGCAATGGCGTGTGGGTCGCCAACGGCAACCTCGCCATCCGCCACCTGGGGGTGCCCACCGTTACCGTGCCCATGGGCGTCATGGCGGACATCGGCATGCCGGTCGGCCTGACCTTCGCCGGCCGCGCCTATGATGATTCGAGCCTGCTGCGCCTGGCGTCGGCCTTCGAATCCACCGGCAGCAAGCGCCTTATCCCACCACGGACTCCGGCCTTGCACAGCGGCCAGTGACAAACCGGGACCGGGGCCGCAACGGCCCCGATTCACGCCGCGGGTAATCCACTTGCCATTTGACTGACCTGCACCAGGCTCGGACAACTGATTGCAAAGGGCTAGCGCTGCGGCCCTCTAGCGAGATCGACTATAATTCGTCCACTCACGCCATTGAGACCTCCCCATGGGAACCATCAGCCTGGAAGCCAAGAAGGCTTACGCCGCCAAGACCCGCAAATCCAACTACGCAGCCAGCCTGCGCCTGGAAGGCTTCAAGGTCTCTCCCGCAGACGCTGAGCGTGCCCTGCCTTCGCGAGAGGAACTGCTGAAGGCCTTCACCAAGTCCAAAGCCTGATGTCCGACAAATATGGAGTTGGCCAGGATCCCTACTGTTACCCCAACTCTGTTGTGCTGCGTAACAAACTCGGCATTCGCAACGATCTGAGCCTGAGCACCGCTGAACAGCTGTTCTCCACCCTGGCTGCAGAAAGCCTCGAGTTCAGCCCTCCACCCTATGACCTGAACTATCTCAAGAGCATTCACCTGACTCTGTTCGCGGATCTGTATGACTGGGCCGGAGAACTTCGAACAGTGGGCATATCCAAGCAGGACACACGCTTCTGCCAACCGGCCTACATGGAGAAAGAAGCCGGCAAGATCTTCAAGATCATGGCCGCGGCCAACTGGTTCGACGGCATGCAGCGTACAGAACTGATAGCCGCTGTTGCCCAGGCCTATTCCGAACTCAATGTAGTGCATCCATTTCGCGACGGTAATGGCCGAGCACAACGCATCCTGTTCGAACACCTGATCATGAATGCCGGATTTGAAATCAGCTGGTGGAGCATCGAGAGCGATGAGTGGATCCTGGCCAATATCGCTGCCTACAACGGCCATCTGGAGCCTATGGAACAGCTCTTCCAGCGCTGCATCGGCCAGCCGATTCAAGCCTGATCCGGGCGTTTCCCCCCTCATGCCGGCTCCGGCCCAGGGTCTGCAAACCCTGGACTTAACCTCACTCCCTCACTGCTCATCCTCTGGTCGCAATGGCGAGTGCTGCCAATCGAAGTGGGTGAGCAACTGCCGGCACAGGTCATCCAGCTGCGGGTGGTAGTGGTGGGTATGGGGCACGGGCAACTGCGGCTCGCCATGGTCGAAGCCCAGTGCGCGCAGGGCCGTGGCGTAGTCTTCCAGCGGCCCGTAGCCATAGATCAGGTTGTGCCGGTCCCAGACCACGGTGGCCTGTTGCTCGGGCGAGTGGACCCACAGGTCGAAACGGCTGTCGCCACAGAGCAGTGGCTTGAAGTCGTAGATGAAATCCTGAACGTCTTCACGCGACAGCTGCGGGCTCCAGTAGCGTCCGGCTTGCGATTCGTCCCGGGGCGTGTGCAGCACGAACAACAGCACCAGCGGTTCGGCCAGGCAGCCCAGCAGGCTGAGCAGGACCTGCGGGTCCGAGCCTGGAACGCCCGCCACCACGCGCTGCCCCTCGCCAATGGGGGCCAACACGAATACCGGCGGATAGCTGTGCTCAACCCACTGGTTGTCTATCATGTGCCCAAGTCTGTACATAGCCAGCCTGATCCTCCTGATCAATTCCTAGGTTTAGCCAAAACGGCCGCGCATTATGCCGTACCCTGCAGGGCCGCTCACGGCCTGATTGCCCCAACAGCGCGCATCAACACAGCCCATCAAGGACATCCCCTCCGTGCTTCATGCCCTGATCCACAACGGCCAACCGCTGGCCCCACAGCAACCCCAGCCACTGGTGCCCTGGTGGAGCTTCACCAAGACCGTGCTTTGCGCAGCGGCCCTGACCCTGGTGCGCGACGGCCTGCTGGGGCTGGATGAGCCGCTGCCCCAGGGCCCCTTCACCCTGCGCCAGTTGCTGCGGCATCAGGCCGGGCTGGCGGACTACAGCGAGCTGAGCGACTACCACAACGCGGTTTTGCGCAACGAGGATGCATGGCCCGGTGCACAGATGCTGCAGCGCCTGGACGCCAGCCGCCTGCGCTACGCCCCCGGCAGCCAGTGGCGCTACTCCAATGTGGGCTACCTGTTCGTGGCGCAGCTGATCCAGCAGGCGACGGACCTGCCCCTGCACCTTGCCCTGCAACAACGGGTACTGGCGCCCCTGGGCGTGTCTCGCACGCGCCTCGCCGTGACCCGCGAAGACCTGCGGGATGTGGACCTGGGCCAGTTGGGCGACTACCACCCCGGCTGGGTCTACCACGGCCTGCTGGTGGGGCCCCTGGCGGAGGCGGCGCTGCTGCTGGATCGGCTGTTGAGCGGCGCGCTATTGCCCCCGGCACTGCTGGCAGGCATGCAGCAGGCCCAGGTTCTGGGCGGGCCGATGGCTGGCCGGCCCTGGGTCGCTCCCGGCTATGCCATGGGCCTGATGGTGGGCAGTGTCGAGTCTGGCCTGACGCTCTACGGCCACACCGGCAGCGGCCCCGGCAGCACGCTGGCGGTCTATCGCACCAACGTCGCCGGCACCAGCGCCTGCTGCGCGGTCTTCAATCCGGGGAGCGACCAGGGCCAGGTCGAAACCCGGGCCCTGGCGCATCTGCGCCACGCACTGGCGAACTAGCCAGGGCACGGCCACAGTCACAGGACAGCTCGCATGCTGGCATGACTGACCGGGCGCCACGGGCCCTGCCGTTTCGCACAGCGGCTGACGTACAATCCCCAGCCTTCAGGGACAGCCATCACCAGGACGACAATGACCACACACAGCATTACCCTTGCCAACGGCTGGACTGCCGAATATACCGAGCAGGGCGAGTTTCGCATGGGCGCCGTCGGCTGGAACCTGCAGTTGCGCGGCCCCGAGCAGCAGGCCATCCGCTATTTCGAAAGCCAGATCGTGCTGGTCAACGATGAGGATGGCGTACAGGCACGAAAAGCCATCAGCCTCTCCGAGGATGGGGTCTACGGCTACCTGGGCAGCGACATGAGCCATGGCTGGGTGATCGACTTCTCCCGCTGCATGATCGCGCCCCATCGGGTGACGATTTCCCACTACCACTACGCCTATGACGAATACATCTCGCTGCTGGAACAGCCGGCGTACAAGCGGGTGCGGGAGTACATCAGTGTCAGCGGTCGGACTTACTACCTGACCTTCCCCCTGACCCGGGACGAGGATTTCCCCAAGGTCTGGGAGGAGTACCTGGTGATACGCCGGCGGCAGCTGGACGAGCTGTATTTTCGCAACTGAGCCTGGGGCCGAGCCCGCTCGCGGCCCTGCTTTCAGCGCAGGCTCCAGGACACCCCCAGGTACACCCCCAGTCCTTCCCCCGGCGTCGAGCGCGCCAGATCCTGCCCCTTGTCGTCGTAGCCTGGAGTGACGGTGGCGGCGTAGCGCTTGTCGGTCAGGTTGCGCACATCGACCCAGGTCTGCCAGTCGTTCTTCGGCGCGTTGTAGCCCAGGGTGGCGCCGAACAGCGCATAGGGATCGGCGTAGTAGCTGTTGGCGTAATCCACCGCCACCTTGGACACCAGCTGGGTATTGACCGCGGCGAAGAAGCCCAGGGGCCAGTCGTAGCGCAGCTCGCCCTGGTAGTAGTGCATGGGCAGGCCCGGCAGGCGGTTGTCGGCGAAACGCTGATCGTCGCGGTAGTGGAAATCACTGAAGGTATAGGCCTGGCGCAAGCTCAGGCGGCCGACGCCCGGGCGCGACCACAGCTCGCTGTGCAGGCTGGCCTCCACGCCCTGGTGCACGGTGGGGCTGGCGTTGAGTTCGTAAGGCGTGATGGCGTTGGCATCCGGCAGCACCGAAAGCAGTTCGTGGCGCACCTGGGCGTAGTACCAGGCCAGGCTCCACTGGCCCAGGCTGCTGTCGCCACGCCCGCCCAGTTCCAGGGTGGTAGCGGTCTGATTGCGCAGCTTGACCGGGTCGCGCTGGGCGCCGGTGGCGACGCCGCTGCCGGCCGGAAAACGCTGGTTGGCGCTGTAGATCAGCGACCAGGGGTGTGGCGCTTCCACCGAGCGGCTGAGGTTGGCGAACAGTTGCAGATCCGGGTTCAGTTGGTAGCGCAGGCCCAGGCGCGGCGCGTAGTCCCAGTCGCCAAGGCTGGTCTTGCCGCCGCCCTCGGGGTAGGTCACCGCGCTTTCGCGGCGGGTGTAGATGGCCGCCAGCCCGGTGGTCAGCCACAGGTCGTCGGCGATCTCCAGGTCATTGCCAACGTGCAGGACGGTGTCCGAGCCCTGGTAAGTGAAGTTGCGGATCCGCGTGCCCGGCGCGTAGTTCGCGGTATTGCCGGTGGGAATGCGCACGAACTCGCTGGCACCGTCATTGGGCAGGTGCTTGGTCACCCGCAGGCCCAGGGTGCTGCGGCTTTCCAGGCCCCAGAGGCTGTCGCGGCGCTTGTAGTCCAGGGTGCCGCTGACGTCGCTGTAGGCCACCTTCAGACGGTTGGGGCCTTCGCGCAGGTCCATGGGGTAGTCGTGGTACACCAGCCCGGCCTGGATACTCGAATCGTCGTCCAGGTAATAGGTGGTCTTGTTGCCGACAAAGGTACTGCCCGGCTGCTTGCGCCGGTCGTCGCGGCTGACGTAGGCCGGGTTGGCCGCCCGCGGGTCGTGTTCGATGGAGCGCTTGGTCACGCGCCCGGCCAGATCGTTGTCGGTCTCGCGGTAGCGCAGGTAGAAGCGGGTTTCCAGGTTCGGGTTGAAGCGGTAGCCGAAGTTGCCGATCAGCCCCTTGCTCTGGCTGCGGGTGTGATCCTGGTAGCCGTCGGCATTGGAGTCGGTCAATGACACGTAATAGTCGAAATCCCCCAGCACTTGCCCGGAACTGACCTGACGCTGCTGATAACCGTGGCTGCCAGTGGCGTAGCGCACCTGCAACAGCGGTGCGTCATAGCCGGTGTGGCTGACGTAGTCGATGGCCCCGCCCAGGGCCAGGGCGCCACGGTCGAACCCGTTGGCGCCGCGCAGCACTTCCACGTGGTCGACCCACAAGGGCTCCAGCAATTCATAGGGCGTGCCACCGGGGCCGGTCAGGGGCAAGCCGTCGAGCATCGTATACAACCCCGAGGCATGGGCACCCGGCGCGCGGTTGATGCCCGAGCCGCGGATCGAGATCTTCACCCCTTCGTTGCCCGCCGACTGGGCATAGACCCCCGGCTGGTAGGCCAGCACATCCTGGTTGCTGGCCACCCGGCCCTGCAGCGGGCGGCGCATGTCCACCACATTGGTGCCGCCGGGCACCTGGGCCAGCCGCGCCGCGGCTTCCTGCGCCGGCTGCCCCTCACCGCCCTGTTCCTGGCCCAGGACCTGCGCCGGAGCCAGCTCCAGGGCACGGTTTTCGGCAAATGCCGGGCAGGCCAGGGCCAGGCCCAACAGGGCCGTAGGCAAGGATTTTGGGGAAGACATCGAGAAAACTCCGACCGGCAGAAAGAGGGCAATGCAAGGTGCGACGTAGGAAAGAACGAAGAGAACACAGGGGAATTTGGCTTTTTTCGCCAGGAAACATGCTCGTCTCGCAGGCGTGGGGGGCGAAGGGGCCCTGCCCCTTGATCACGATAGATCAGCCCTGGCGCCTGGAAGGACTTTTTACCCCGCAGAGGTTCGCCCCCCTGCCGGCCACTGGCCGGCGCTTTCGCTAAGCCGGGTAACCGGTGATCTCGCGAATGCTCTGGTACAGCGGCTTGAGCTGGCGGTACATGCGCAGGTAGACCTCGCTGTACAGCCGCTGGTACATCTGCTGCGCCTGGGGCTGGGGCTCGAACACTGCGCCAACCCGGGTCATGGCACTGATGGCCGTGGCGAAGTCCGGGTACAGCCCCAGGCCCACTGCGCAGGCGATCACCGCACCCAGCCCGGAGGCTTCATAGACATGGGGCCGCTCCACCGGCAGGCCGAAGATGTCCGCCGTCAGTTGCATGGCCGCGTCGCTCTGGGAGCCGCCGCCGGCCACCCGCAGGCGGCTGATCTTCAGCCTGGAGCGCTTTTCGATGCGCTCCATGCCCTGGCGCAGGGCATAGGCCAGGCCTTCGAGAATGGCCCGGTAGATGTGCGCCCGGGTGTGCACGTCGCCAAAGCCGATCATCGCCCCCTTGGCTTCCATGCCCGGCTCGCGGATGCCCGGCGACCAGTAGGGTTGCAGGGTCAGGCCCATGGACCCGGGCGGCACCGCCTGGACCAGGGCGTCGAACAGCTGCTCCGGCTCCAGCCCCTGCTCCGCCGCCTGCTGCACTTCGCGCAGGCCGAACTGCTGCTTGAACCAGCTGACCATCCAGTAGCCGCGAAAGATCATCACCTCGCAGTTGTAGTGGTCCGGCACCGCCGCCGGGTACGGCGGTATCAAAGGCACCACCTCCAGGTAGCGCGAACGGGTGGTGGTGATGGTGGCCGTGGTGCCGTAGGACAGGCAGGCGGTGGTGGAGTCCTGGACGCCCGAGCCCAGCACTTCGCAGGCCTTGTCGGCACCCGCGGCAATCAGCGGCAGGCCTTCGGGTATGCCGGTATGGCGGCTGGCCTCGGCGGTGATCCGGCCCAGGGTCTCCCCGGGCTTGAGCAGGGTCGGCAACTGCTCCTGGCGCACCGCCAGGGCCTGCCACTTCCAGTCACTGGGGGCGGCCCAGCGCAGGCGCTTGTAGTCGAACGGCAGGTAGGCCACGCAGCAGCCCACCGAGTCGACGAAATTGCCGGTCAGGCGATGGGTGAGAAAGCCCGAGAGCAACAGGAACTTGTCGGTGGCGGCCCACACCTCGGGCTGCTCCTGAGCCACCCAGTTGGCCTCGGCCTGGGCGCGAAAATAATCCACCGTGGCCTCGGCGCCGATCAACTTGAACAACCAGCCCCAGGGCCCCTTGATCTTGCCTTCGACCTCGGCCTGGCGCTGGTCGAGCCAGAGGATCGCCGGGCGCAGCGCGCGGCCCTGGGCATCGACGTTGATCAGGGTGCCGCGCTGGGTGGTCAGGGACACGCCGCGGATCTGCGAACGGTCGATGCCGGTCTGCTGCCAGAGCAGTTGGCAGGCTTCGCCGAGCTTGGCCCAGTAGTAGTCCGGGTGCTGTTCGGCCCAGCCGGGCCGGCTGGAAAAATAGGCTTCAAGCTCCACCTTGCCCTTGCCCAGCAGGTTGCCTTTGAGGTCGAACAGCAGCGCACGAACGCTCTGGGTGCCATTGTCGATGGCCAGCAGGTAGTCCTGCTTATTGTTGTTGTGGTTATCCATGGGGCTCTCTTGGTTGAGCATCGTTAGGCGAGTGGCGGCAGGCTGTGATGGCGTTGCCACAGGGCCCGGTAGCGCTGTTCCTCGGCCTGCCAGCGCTCGTCGTCCCAGCCCAGCTGTGGCTGGCACAGGCGGCGGATGGCCGGCAGGTATTGGGCGGCGCCCTCGGCCAGCAGCAAGCCGATGCGGGTGCGGCGCAGCAGCAGGTCGTCCAGGTGCAGGACCATTTCCGCCTCGGCGGCAAACGCCAGCTCGGCCCACAGGGTGTCGCTGGCGCCGACGCAATCGCCGCCCAGGGTCGCCACCCACTGCGCCAGCCGCGGCAGATGGCGGCCGTGGCGGCCAGCCAGGCGCCGCACCTGGGCGCCGCTCAGGCCGGGGATCTCCAGGGGCGCCACAGGCGTGAAGACCGGGGCGCCGTCGTCCACCACTTCACGCCCGAGCATCGCTCCGCAGGCCTGCAGCACTTCGATGGCCTGGGGCCGGAAGGTGGTGAGCTTGCCGCCGGCCAGGGTCACGCAGCCGGGTTCCTGCCACAGCACATGCTCGCGGGTTTCATTGGAAGGCTTGCCCTGCTGGCCGTCGCTGCTGGCCACCACCGGGCGCACCCCGGCCCAGGTCGACAGCACGTCGCCGGCAGTGATCAGGGCCTGGGGAAACTGCTGGGCGCAGGCGGCCAGCAGGTACTCAAGCTCTTCCTGGCTGATGCTGGCGCTCTGGTCCAGGTCATCGCGGTGATCCAGGTCGGTGGTGCCGACCACGGTGGCGCCCTCCCAGGGGAAGACGAACACCGGCCGGCCATCCTCGGCATGCATGAAGCTGAAGGCCTGGGCCACCGGCAAGCGCCAGCCCGGCAGCAGCAGATGGCTGCCGCGCAAGGGCCGCAGCTGGCGCACGCGGTCCGCCGGGCGCAGGCGCTCGGCCCAGGCGCCGGTAGCGACCGCCAGGGCCGCGCAGCGCACCTGCTGCGGCTGCCCGCCTTCGCTGTCCTCGATCTGCACCCCGCAGACCCGCCCGTTCTCGCGCAAAAGGCGGGTGACCCGAACGCCGTTGAACACTTGGGCGCCATCGGCCCGGGCCTCGGCCAGCACGCGCATCACCAGCCGCGCATCGTCGGTCAGGGCGTCGAGAAAACTGGTCCCCCCCAACAGCCCCGGCTCCTTGACCCCCGGGGCCAGGAAAGCCAGCTGCCGGGCATCGTGGAAGCGATGGTTGCGCCGCCCGGCCAGGGCGTCATACACACCCAGCAGGCCGCCGAACACCCTGGGCCCGGGAAACTTGCCGCGGTAATGGGGCATCAGGAAGCTCATGGGCTCCACCAGCCCCGGGGCCTCCTGCAACAGGCGCTGGCGCTCGCGCACCGAATCCCGGGTCAGGCGCCACTGGCCCTTGGCGATATAGCGCAAGCCGCCATGGACCATCTTCGAGGAGCGGCTGGAGGTGCCCCAGGCAAAGTCTCGCTGTTCCAGCAGCAGGCAGCGCCAGCCACGCCGCGCCGCTTCGCGCAGGATGCCGGCGCCGCTGATGCCGCCGCCGATCACGATCAGGTCCCAGGCTTGCGCCGCCAGCCCGGGCAGCGCCTGTTGGCGCCACTGGGCATTCCAGTCCTGGCTCATGGTTCACGGGGCTCCAAAAGGGTGCCGGGGTTGAGGCGCCCGGCCGGGTCGAAGTGGCGGCTCAGGGCCTGCAGCGCATCGATGGCCAGCGGGCCCTTCTCCCGCAGCAGGTACGGCGCATGGTCCTTGCCCACGCCGTGCTGGTGGCTGATGGTGCCGCGGTGGTTGACGATGGTCTGGCTGGCAGCGTGCTTGAGCGCCTGCCAACGGGCCAGGGTCGCCGGGTACTGGGCATCCGGGCGGAACACGTAGGTGGTGTAGATGCTCGACCCTTCGCCATAGACATGGGACAGGTGGGTGAACACATGCACCTGCTCGCCCTCGGCGGCCAGGCCGTCACGCAGGCTCTGCTCGATGCGTTGCAGCAGGCGGTCGACATTGCTCCAGTCGGTGGCGGTCTCCAGGGTGTCCACCAGGTAGCCGGCGTTCCACAGGCTTTCGCGCAGGTAGGGAAAGCGAAAGCGGTTCTGCGCCCATTTCTTGCCCAGCAGGGTGCCGGTGAACACCCCGCCGAAAGCCTTCAGGTGCTGGCGCGCCTGGCGCAGGGACAGGGCATTCTGCCGGCGGTTGCCGGTCACGCCGAAGGTCAACAGGCACTTGCCCGCCCCGGCGCCGCGCAAGGCCAGGTACTTTTCCAGCCAGGCGATCTGCGTCGGGTGGCCGGCCAGGGCCAGCTGGGTTTCGGTCTCCAGGGCATTGGACAGGCGCAGCATCGACAGCGGCACCCGGGCCTGGGCCAGGGCGCGCACCGCCTGCAGGGCCTGCTGCCAGTCGGGCAGGAACACCCCGTAGAAACGTTCGTCATCGGGCAGGCGGCTGACCCGCACCTTGACCTCGGAAATGATCCCGAAGCGCCCTTCGCTGCCCAGCACCACCTCGCGCAGGTCCGGCCCGGCTGCGGACGCCGGAAAGGTGGCGATGGGCATTGGCCCGGCAAAGGTTTCCAAGGTGCCGCCGGCGAACAGCTGCTCGATGCGCCCGTAGCGCAACGACTGCTGGCCGCTGGAGCGGCTGGCGACCCAGCCACCCAGGGTCGACAGTTCCCAGGACTGGGGAAAGTGCCCCAGGGTGTAGCCCCGGGCCCGCAGCTGGCTTTCCACCTGAGGGCCACTGGCCCCGGGACCGAAGGTCGCCAGCAGGCTGTCTTCGTCCAGGTCCAGCAGGCGGCTCATGCGCGCCAGGGACACCGTCAGCACCGGCCGCTCGGACCAGCCGGGGTTGATGTGTCCGGCCACCGAAGTGCCCCCGCCGTAGGGAATCAGGCACAGGTCGCGGTCCTCGGCCAGGGCCAGCAACTGGCGGATCTGTTCGGCGGTTTCCGGGAACGCCACGGCGTCCGGGTAGGCCCCCAGCTCGCCCTCGCGCAGTGCCAGCCAGTCCGCCAGGCTCTGGCCGCGGGCGTGCAGCAGCCGGTCCTCGGCGCTGATGCTGTACAAGTCATGGGCTTGCAGGCGCGACGCCGGCACCCGGGCCAGGGCCTGCTCCAGGGTCGCCTCCGGCAACCTGCGTCCCGGCCCCAGGCGCTCGGCGAGAAACCCCGCGCCCTGGGCCGGCAATTCGACCACCGTGGATGCATCCCCCCAGCCGTTCCAGCGTCGCATGCGTGTGTGTCCTTCTGCTGTTCTTATAGGTCTTGCCCAAGGCTCCCTATACTAATGCGCGGCAGCGGCCTGTCACGGTCACATTGAGCCAGCGGATGTAGCCGATTGAGTCAGACAGAGGTGACATCCGGCGCCAGTTACCGAAGAATCCTCCCCCTCCCCATCACAGGCTCGTGTCCATGCCGGTAACCCTGAAAACCTGCGCCCCGCTGTTCTGGTCCACCGACCTGGGCATCGACTACGGCGCGCCGACCTTGCAGCTGCGCGACCTGCTGCCAGTGGTGGGCGAGCAAAGCTCAGCCTTCTTCCAACGCCAGGACGGCATCGTGCTCGGTGAAACCCTGCAACTGATCTGGTGCCCGCCGCTGGCGGACCTCAATGGCTGGAACGAGCAACCCTCGGAAATCGCCCTGAGCCACCTGCTGCACGTGCGGATCACCGGCCCGGCCGCCAAGCCGCCCGCGCCACGGCATGCCAACCACCATGGCAGGCTCAGGTACCGCTTCCAGGTGCTGTCCTGCCAGCCGCTGCCGGAGGCCCTGCGCGCCCAACCGCTCGCACCGAACGCCTGGCACCTGCCGCTGATCAGTGGCGAACAGGGCAGTTGCCTGACCTGGGATGACATTCACGAGTGCGAGCGCGCCGAGGTCCAGGGGCTGATCTACCTGTGCGCCTACGGCCGTTACGAAAGCTATATGGAAATGTTCATCGAAGCAGTGGGCGAGCAGCTGTTCGGGCTGCTTTCGGTGCACCTGGGCCCGGGGGGCGACGACTATCAATTTGGCCGGCGCGCCCTTGAAGGGGCGGAGTTGCGGGCCATCCGCCGCGCACTGGACATGGCCCGGCCGCTGAAGGATTCACAGCCCGGCTACCTGGTCCCTTGAACCCCGGGACGGATAAAATCGCCCTGAAAAAGACTAAGCAGCTGTTTTCAAACTCATTTTTTTGCATGGGGGGCTTCACAGCCGGCACATAAGTTGATAAATTTGCGCCCGTTCTTGCAGCGGTCCTCCCCGGGCCGGCAGTTCAGGCAAGTAACGTCGCAACAGCTACAGGGGCGTCGCCAAGCGGTAAGGCAGCAGGTTTTGATCCTGCCATGCGTTGGTTCGAATCCAGCCGCCCCTGCCATTTTTTCTCATCGTTATCCCCGCAGATTCCGTTCCAGCATCTCCAGCAATGCACTGACCTTGGGCAACCCCTGCCGGCTTTTCAGCCACAGCAGATGGATCGCCTGCCCTTCGCTGGCCCATTGCGGCAGCACCTCCACCAGACTTCCGTCCTCCAACTGGCGCTTGACCAGCCAGGAAGGCAGTTGCGCAATGCCATAGCCTTGCTGCACCGCCATCAACAGCCCCTCGCCATCGCCCACCACGCAACTGGCGGACATCACCCGGCGCTCACTCTCGCCCGGGCGGCCGCTGGCGAAGTTCCAGGGGCTGACCCGGCCATCCACCCAGCCATAGGCAATGCACTGATGGCGCTCAAGGTCCTGGTCGGTCAGCGGCACGCCATGGCTGCGCAGGTAATCGGGCGAGGCGCAGAACAGGTGCCATTCGCGGCCCAGGCAGCGGTGCCCCAGCGCCGCCGGCCACTGTCCCGAGCCGCCAAGGCGCACGGCGATGTCCGCACCGGCTTCAAGCGGCTCGACACCGGGAGCGGAAAAGGTGATGTGCGGCTGCAAGCCCGGATGCTCCCGGGCAAAGCGCAGGACGGCGCCCAGCACCTGGGAGCGGCCGAAGGTCCCGGGCAGGTCGATGCGCACCCGCCCCCGCAGCTCGGAGTTTTCCGCGTTCAGCGCCAGCTCGGCCTCTTCCAGGTCTGCCAGCACCCCGCTGCAGGTGCGGTAGAAGGCCGTGCCCGCGTCGGTCAGCGCCAGGCTGCGGGTGGTGCGCTGGAACAGCCGCGCCTGCAGGCGCCCTTCCAGCCGGGCGATGGCCTTGCTGACGGCGGAAGCCGTAAGGTTGAGCCGTTCGGCGGCGGCCTTGAAGCTGCCGCAGTCGGCCACGCAGACAAACACATCGATCCCCTTCAAGCGTTCGGAAGAAAACATCGGCGCCTCTTATTCATGAATCTGATTCCATTCACTGGGTAAAAAACATCATAAAACAGAACCAGATTCCCCAGTAAGCTGGCTGCCATTCTCAAAAACGCCGTTACAGACCGATGAGGCACGGATGCTGCGCACCCTGAAAAGCTACCCGAAAGCAATCAACCTGCTGCTGGCCGGCACCCTGGTGCTGACCCTGGCCCGGGCAATCACCCTGCCCTACCTGGTGATCTACCTGAGCAGTGCTTTCGGCCTGCAAGTGAGCGACATCGGCCTGGTGATCGGCAGCAGCATGATCCTCGGCTCGCTGCTGAGCCTCTACGGTGGTTTCCTGGTGGACCGCACGCCCAGCTACCGGCTGATCCTGGCCTGCTGCGCGCTGTTCACCCTGGGCTTCATCGGCACCTTCGGTGCACACCAGCTGTGGCTGTTCTACCTGTGCCTGGTGCTGGTCAACCTGGCCTATGCGGTGATCGACATCGCGATCAAGGCCGGCTTTGCCCAGCGCCTGTCGGTGGAACAGCGCAGCGAAGCCTTCTCGATCAAATACACCCTGACCAATATCGGCTACGCCGTGGGCCCGTTCCTCGGCGCCGGGCTGGCGCGCCTGGACATCAGCCTGCCGTTCCTGATCTCCGCCGCCCTGGGCGCCGGGTTCCTGGCGATCCATATGCGCTGGGGCGACAGACAGCTGAACGCCGCCGGCCCGACGCCAGCGCCGCTATCCTTCGCGGCCCTGGGCAAACAGCTGCTAAGGGATTACCGCCTGGTGTGCTTCACCCTGGGCGGCCTGCTCAGCGCCGTGGTCTTTGGCCAGTTCTCGGCGTACCTGTCGCAGTACCTGGTGGTCACCACCTCGGCGGAGGCCACCTATCGCATCATCAGCACCCTGGTGGCGACCAATGCGCTGCTGGTGATCGCCCTGCAATACGCCATCGGCCGCAGGATTACCCAGCGCCACCTGAGCCGCTGGCTGGCGCTGGGGCTGGGCCTGTTCCTGCTGGGGGTCAGCGGCTTCGGCCTGGCCACCAGCCTGGCGCTGTGGGTGCTGTCGATGGTGGTGTTCACCCTGGGGGAAATCATCGTATTTCCCGCCGAGTACATGTTCATCGACCTGATCGCCCCCGAACACCTGCGAGGCCTGTATTACGGCGCGCAGAACCTCTCCAACCTCGGCGGCGCACTGGGCCCGATACTCTGCGGCATGCTCCTGGCCAGCCACCCGGCGCACTGGATCTTCTACATGCTGGGAGCGTTCATAGTCGCCGGCGGGCTGTTCTACTGGCTGGGCGCGGCCAACCTGGAACAGGCCAGGAGCAGGACCGGCGCGTGATCATTGATGCCCAGGCGCGCGGCAATCTGCGCCTGGGCTGCCCGACAGGGGGGCGAGGCCGCCAGTGGCGGCACATTGCTCATGCACAGCAGATGCTCAAAGGCGATACCGGCCTCGCGGGCTGGCCCGGCATGCGGCGACACTCCATGAGTGATGACCTTGTGGAACTTGCCGGCCTGAAGGCGTGCCAGGCATGTTCGAGCGGCCCCTCAGCGACTCTTGCGGCTCAGCCAGGCGCCCCAGAACAGGCTGCTGAAGAAACGTGTTCCCGCGCTGAAACCGCCCTCTTCGAGCAACCGTTGCACCGCCGCCTCGGAATGGGGCGGGTCGGCGCCCTGAAGGATTTTCCCCAGCTTGGCTTGTACCTCATCCGCCGTCGCGCCCTGCTGGCGCCAGCGTTGCCCCCAGGCCGCCAGCAGCAGGGGCTGGCTGGCGTAGGCGTAGTGATTGCCGGCGACGATCAGCGGCGCGCCGGGTTTGAGGCGCCGGGCGATGGCCCGCAGCAATTGCCGCTTGGCTTCATCACCGGGCAGATGGTGCAGCACGCCGATCAGCGTGGCCCCGTCGAAGGGTTCGTCCGCCGCCAGTTCGTCCACCGTGGCCAGACGCACTTCGGTCCTCTCCAGCAAACCCTGCGCCTGCAACTGCTGGCGCGCTGTCTCCAGCATCGGTGCCGAGGGGTCTACAGCGGTAAAGCGCCAGCCCGGTTCCAGGGAAGCCATGGCGATAATCTCCTGGGCCGTGCCACCGGCCCCCACGGCCAGGATGTGGGCCGCACGCCCCTCACCCAGGCTGGCCGCCAACATGCAGGCGGCAAGGTCATGGCAGGCGTCGTAGCCCGCCAGGGCGATACGGCTCTGGCGGGCGTATTCGTCGGCCCGCGAGCGGTCGAATTTTTCAGCCGGGTTTACCGAGGATGAGGTCATGGCAGGGCTCCATTCAAAGGATCGGGACAGGCTAGGCCCTGCGGTTTGATAATTAAAATTCATTGTTTTTATTCATTGCATTCCCACCTGGAATAGCACCTCCCCTGCTTCAAAAAAAAGGGGCGATCAACGATCGCCCCCAAGCCTTGCTACCACGAGAGAACCTACAGCGTCAGTTGCCCGCGCTCCTCGTCGGTCAAACGCGCCCGGGCCTGGTCGCTCAAGGGCCCGGCGCCCAGCACCTGCACCGGGCTGTCGGGGTTGTAGCCCGGGGCGCGGCTGGCGTCTTCACGGGGGCGTTGCACCGGTTCGCTACCAAAGCCCAGCACTTCCACGGTGACGATGGACGCCCGGCCCTGCTTGGCCGCCGCCTGCTGGTTGCGGGCCGCATCTTCCGCGGCCTGGGACGCGGCGGAGCCGGCGGCGCTGGCCGAGGTCATGGCGCCGGTGTTGACCGCCGCCGTGACCGGCACCCCGCTGGACTTGCCCTGGGTCTGGATGTTCGCCGCGTTGACCACCCGCAAAGCGGCGATGTTGACGTTGCCCGAGACCCGGATCCCCGCCTCGCCGGCATCGATGGTGCCCAGGGGCGCGATCAGGTCGATGTCGCCGGCCGCCACTTCGGGTATCGGGTTGAGAGTGGCGATCCCCGCCCCGGTGCTGGGCACCGACGGCGACAGGCTGACGTTGCCCCAGTTGTCGTAGACCCGCTTGGGCGGTGTATAGACCACGGTGGTCTTGGAACCGCGGCCGGCGTTGATATCGCCCGCCGCCGACCAGCCCATGATCGAGCCGCCGAAGGTGGTCATGATCCGGCTCTGGCCCAGCAGGATGCTGCCCAGGGAGTACAACTGGATGTCCCCCGCGCCCTGGGTGATGATCCCCGCCGAGGCCGGTGGCGCCGTGCCCTCGATGCCGAAGGTCTGGTTGCCGCCGGGGGTCAGCATCTGGATGTTGCCGCCAAAGTCGGTGTGCACCCCGGCACCGCCGAACAGGGTGATATCGCCCTGGTAGGTGATCGGGTTGCCCGCCACGTCGGTGCTCGGGAACAGCCCGGCAATCGCCGCACGGCCACGGGCATAGCTGCCCTGGCGCATGCCGCCTTCCTCGGTGTACTCGCGGCCGGCGGCCTTGAGCTCGGCAAAATACACATTCCGGGCAAACACCCGCTGTTGTTCCGCGGGCAGGGCCGCGTAATAGGCCCGGGCCTGGGCGCTGTCGCCGACAAAGCCGAAGCGCTCGGCCAGCCAGTCCAGCAGTTCGCCCTCGTAGGTCTTGGCCACCCTAGCGCCCGACAGGCTTTCGCCCGGCTGGGCGAGGTTGGCCGGGTCCAGGTAAGCCTCGACGAAGCGCCGGTAGTCCGGGCCGTTGGGGCCGAACCCGGCCTGCATCACGATGCTCGCCCCAGGCCGGCGGTCCCCCGGCGCCACGGCACCGATGCTGGTGACGCTGACCTTGTCCTCCATGAGGATGTTGCGCCCCGCGGTCAGTTCCAGGGTGCCGGGGCCGGCGACGTTGAAGTTGCTGTAGAGGATGTCGCGCCCGGCGCTGACGACGGAGATGTCGCTGGGGTTGTTGTGCACGAACAGGTTGCCCTGGGAGGTCGAGCCATTGACCGGGTCCTCGACGCCGAAGGTCCGGCCACTGCTGACGATATCGCGCCCGGCCATCATCCACACCGGGCGGCTGCCCTCGTACCAGGTCTGCCCCGAGTGCAACTGGGAGGCCGCCTGGCCGAAGGTGATGATCCGGCCGCTGTTGACCCCCATCAGGTCGCCGTTCACCGCATAGAAACGCGCCGGATCGGCCGGGCCGGCAACCAGCCCGGAGACGCTGCCGGAACCGAAGGCGAACAACGGCAGGATCGAGCCGATGACCGGGTTGCCGTTGACCGACAGGTTGCTGGCCACCACTTCACCCTCGATGCTGCCGACAAATGCCGGACGCCAGGGCGTGGCCACCGAAGCGGCCGCGGCGCCCGACTGGCTGACGGTGAAACCGCCCGCGTAGATCGAGTCCTGGGCCAGGAACTGCAACTGCCCTGCGGCGCCCGGCGCCAGGAACAGCGGCACCCGGTAGTTGAGGTCGCCGACTTGCGCGCTGGCGGCCTTGCCATAGTAAAGGCTGCCGCTGGCTGCCACGGCCCTGAGGATCGACGGATAGACCACCGCCAGATCGGTGCTGCCAGGGCTGGTGAGCGGGGTCAGGTTGCCGCCCAGGGACATCAGGTCGATGGCGGTACGCTCGGTCCACAGGGTGAACCAGCTCAGGCCGCTGCCTTGCTGGCTGCCACGGCTGAAGAGCGCGGTGTTGAACTGGCGGACCCGGCCCGGGTCCTCGACGTTCTGCACCACCAGGTCGCCGCGGCTCTGCAGGTTGAAGGTGGCATCGCCGGGCACCAGGGTCAGGCCGCCCTGGGCCAGGCCACGGGTGGCGCGCAACGGGTCGAAGGCCCGGGCTTCGCTGGGGTTGTGGTCAACGGCGGTGCCGCCATAGTGCAGGTCGATGCTGCCCAGGGAGGCACTCTGCAAATGGCTGCTGCCACGCAGGTTGACCACCACCCCGTTGCGATGCTCGATGACCAGGTTGCTGGCCGGGTTCAAGGCGCCCGCAATGTTCACCCGCAGGTCGCCACCGCCGGTCAGTTGCAGGCTGCCATCGCTGGCGACCCGGCCGGTACTGCCCACGGCCAGCACCAGCCCCTGGCTGCGGGGCGCCACGGTGGAGGCGCCGGCGCTGTCCGTCAGGCGCTGGAGGATGCCCGCGTCACCGCCGACATTCAGCTCCAGGTTGCCGCCGCCCAGAGTGCCGAACCCGGTAAAGCCCAGCATCCGGTCGGCGCTGCCGTTGGCCGCATAGGTGCCGAAGTTGATCCACCAGGCGCCGGGTTGCGCCGAACCGCCGGTGGCGACATCGCCGCTGCCCTGGCGCCACAGCCAGTTGCCCACTTCGGCCGAGTCCTGGCCGTTGTCCTTGGGGTTGGGCCAGGCACGGCTGTCGTTGGCGGTACTGCTGATGTTGCCGGTCAGGTCGCCACCGGCACTGACCCGCAGGTTGCCCCCCGCCTCCGGGTACCAGGCGCGGTACAGGCTGGTGCCGCTGCCATTGACGAACTGCTCGAAGTAACTGCCCGGGTCATTGAGCACCGTGGCTCCCGTTCCCAGGGCCCGTGGCTGGTTGTAGGGATCGCCGGCCGTCGTCGCCGTGGAGGAGGTACCGGCGGTGTAGACCCCGTACAGCGAGTCCATGCTCAGGTTGCCGGCGCTGAGCAGTTCAAGGTCGCCGGTGCCGGTGCGGATCACGCTGAAGCGACTGCTGGACGGCGTTGCGCCATAGGTCTTGCTGTCCAGGGCCATGCAAAAGGCGGGCGACTCTTCACAGAAGGCCGCGACGGACGACTGCCCCAGGTCCAGCAGGAGTTGCTCATCGATCGGATCGCCGGCCTTGACCACCACCCCGGCGCCCGCCAGCTCGTCCACCGCCAGCTGGGTCCAGGCGTAGCTGGCCTTGATCGCGCAATAGGCCGGGCTGTCGGCACAGAACTGCTCGATCGAGGTCTGCCCCAGATCCACCAGCAATTGTTCGTCGATCGGATCGCCGGCCTTGACCACTATCCCTACGCCGGCCAGGTCATCCACCGCCACCTGGGTCCAGGTCCGCACCACCTGGCTGGGCAGTTCCTTGGCGAACATCCCGTAATGGCTGTCCGCCAGATGCAAGTCACCGCTGCGAGGGTTGGCCTGCACGATGCGGCTGTCGGCTGCGCTGGTATCGGCCCCGGCCACCAGGCGCAGGGACCAGGATTGCGAGCCTTCGGCAAGCATCGGCGCAATGGCCCAGAGCTTGCCCTGGCGCCCGACGTCTTCGGGCCGCAACTGCACCGAGTCGACGCCGCTCGGCAGCTTGACGTGGGTGCCGGCCGGGATCAGCCCGCCCTTGGGCAGGGCCTTGCTGCCGTCGAGCATGACGATATTGTTGTTCACATTGGCCAGGTGTACTTGCGGCAGCGGCACGCCCTTGGGCCAGGTCATGGACCGCAGCTGGGTGCCCTGGGTCAACAGCGTCCCGGCCTCCAGACGGGTGCCGGCGACCAGGGTCCGGGGCTCGCCGAGCAGGGTCCCGGCGGCGAACAGCAGGTTGCCCGAGGCATCGCGAATCGCCGCCGCCAGTACCGTACCCGCCGGCAGTACCAGGGTCTGGTCCAGGGTCGCCGTGACCGGCAGGCGCGTGCCCGCGGCCACGGTCAGCCCCTTGATCGGCAGGTCGTAGTTGAGGGTGCTGCCCGCCGGGAAGGCGGTGCCGTCGGCGAGGGTCACGCCGTTGCCCGGCACGATGATAGTGCCACCGGTGAAGTCCACGCCCGGCAGCAGCACCCAGCCCTTGTCGTCCACGGTGGCAGGCGGCGGCGCGAAGCCGTCGTTGATACTGCCATAGACATTCAGGTCGCCCCCGGCGCGCAGCGTCAGGCTGCCGACCTCGCCGGAACCGTAGACCGAGGTCTTCTGGCTGTGGGGGTTGAGGCTGGCATAGCGATAGCCCGACAGGTCCAGGTCGCCCTGCACCACCAGGTCGCCGTCTGCGCTCTTGCTGGCGATCTCGACCCCGGGCCGCAGATGGAAGGCGTCGGCATAGCCGGCGTTGTTCAGGCCGGCCAGCTTGTTCTGCAGCAGGTCGCTGTTTTGCAGGGCCGCGTTGATAAAGGCCGTGCTCTGGGCATGCTTGGCATCCAGGTAGGCCTGGGTGATTTCCTGGTAAGGGCGGCCGCTGGCGGTGGCGTCGGTTTTTTCCGGAGCATCGTCGTAGCGGAGCATGCCGTTGACCGCAATCGAGCGCGCGCCCTGGATATCCAGCGGGCCGCGGGCATCGATGTCGATGTCGTTGCTGCTCTGGTCCGCCTGGACGAGGCGCGGCGCGTTCAGCTCCAGGGTGCCGCGGCTGCGGCCGTCGTTCTGCCCCGCCGCGCTGCCCACTGCCACGTCGGTGCCGTGGCGCAGGTCGATACGCGCACCGTCGGCCAGGGTCAGGCGGCCCTGGCCCGAGCTGAGCATCACGCTGGCGCGGTTCGGTGAGTCGATGATCTTGCCGTAGCTGTCCACCCGCAGCTTGCTGCCGTGGGCATCGAGCACCGCGCTGCCGTCCAGGGTCAGGCCCTTGCCGGCCGCCAGGTTGATACTGCCGACTCGTTCGCCGCTGGCGTCCACTCGCCCGGTAACCCGCAGGCTGCCGTTGTCCACCGAGACGTTGACGGTGCTGGCCCTGACCCCGTCGCCGATGGTCAGGTCGCCCTGCTTGAGCTGGAAGCTGCGTGCGCCAAAGACCTGGCCCTGGTTCAGGCGCTGGTTGAGGGCGGCGAACTGCTCGTCCAGGGTGCCGCTGCTGCCCAGGTGCTGGGCCTGGATTTCCACCGTGGCGCCGAGGAACGGCACCAGGGTGCCGCCGGCATCGTAGTAGCCGCTGCTGCCGCCAAGGACCTTGCCCGCCAGGTCTACCCGCCCGGCCGCACTGTCCAGCGCCACCGCCCGCAGCTTGCCGGCCTGGTTATGGGTGGCCGAAAGGTCGATGGTCGAGCCCGTGGCCTGCAGCACATTGCCGATAGCACTCTGCAGCAGCACTTCGCCGCCGGCGCCGTATTTGCTCAGGTCATTGAAGGCGATGGTGCGGCCAGCCACATCGATCAGCGCCGCATCGGTCAGGCTGACATCACCCCGGCCCCCCAGGGTCACCTTGCCGCTGGGCAGCACCACGGCACTGGCCAGGCGGATGCTGTCGCCCTGCAGAGACAGTTCCGCGCCCTGGCCATTGGCCTGGCCACGAGGGCCGGCCGAGGCGCCGATATCCATGGCGCCGCCAGAGGTGATGCGGTTCACCGAGCCGGCCTCGCCGGTCATCAGTGGGGTGAGGATATTCAGGTTGCCGCCGCTGTAGGCAAACCCCTTGAGCGGATCGAAGGCACCCTGGCTCTGGTAGACCGACAGGCTGCCCTTGTGGTTGGCGGTAATGCGCTGGCTGGCATTGAGGTCGACGTTGGCAAAACCCAGGGCCAGGCGGTCGAAACTCTTGGTGGTGCTGGGCTGGGCAAAGGCCCCGTAGCCGAACTCGATGCGTTCGGCATTGATTTGCAGGCGGCCGCTGCCGGTTCCGGCACCGCCGGCCACCACCGCGCCTGCCGGGGTCTCGGAACCCTGCCAGATCAGGTTGGCGGTGTGGATGCTGGCCACATCATTGGCGCCCCCGGCACCGTAGATCGCCGGGGTGGAGAGCATCAGGTTGCTCAGCAGCGACTTACCGGTCGCCGGGTCGTAGGTGTCCAGGCTGGCGCTGCCGTAGAAGTTGAAGCCGTCCCGGGCCGAGAGCTGCAAGGTCTCCAGGGCCGGGGCGCCGAACTGGGTATCGCCGCGCAGCAGGCGGTCGAGCAGTTGCTGGGTCAGGGTCATGCCGCTGGGCAGGCGATTGCCCGCCGCCGCTGCCGCCAGCGCCTCCGGGCTGCCGACGTTGATGTTGTTCAGGCCCAGGTTCAGGTGGCGGGTGCCGTAGCGCACCTGGTCACCCAGCTCGAAGGCGTTGTCGGTCAGGGCAACGAGGCTGCCATCGGAATACAGTGCGGTCTGCCCGCTGCACGGCGCGCTGGCGCACACCCCGAGCCGGATGCCACCGCTGGTCTGTCCGCCGGCCTGGGCCTTGCTGATCACGTTGAGCAGGCCGTTGGACACCGCCAGCATATTGGCCACCTGGTAGGTGAAACCGTCACGGGCGTCATAGCTGGCCTTGCCTCGGCCCAGGGTATTGATCGAGGCGCCCTGCTCCAGGACGATCTCGCCGGTGTTGCTCACCAGGAACACTTCCGGCGCGGCCAGGGTGGCGCCCTCGCGCAAGGTGATCGAGCCCTTGGGCGTGTTCACGCCTTCGGCCACGGTGATGTAGTTGCCGCCCTGGCCGTACTTGACCAGCGTCAGGCCGCCCAGCATCAGGCGCGCTGCGCCCATGGCGTTGAGGCTGTCGGCATCCAGGGTAACGCCGTTGAAACCCTGGGTGGCCGACTTGCCGGCCGCCACCACTTCGATGTTGCCACTGCCCATGTTCAACACCGCGACGGTGCCGCCATAGCCCCCCGCAGCGGCATCGAAACGGCCAATGCCCTTGAACGAGAAGGCATCCGCACCGGCCCCCGGCTCCAGGGCCAGCTTCAGGGTCTTGGCGTCCACCGGCAGCATCGGCCGTGGCACCCCGAGCTTGGCGGCATCGGCCAGGGCGAACTGGGCATAGCCGGTTTCGTTGTACTGGGAATAGCGGCGCAGGGTGTCGGCCGAGGTCAGGATCAACTGGCTGGCGACGCTGTTGCTGATCCCGGTATGGGCGATCGACAAGCGCCCGGCGGTGGACCAGGAGCCATTGCGCAACGGCTGGGTCGCGCCTTCGGTGCCGAGCCCGGCCAGGCCGTTGATCTCGACGCGAAAGGCCCCCGGCATCAGCGCATAGGTGGACGGCATCAGGGTGTAGGTGCCCGCCGCCAGCCCCGGAACCCCGGCGCCAATGGTGATCTGCTGGCCGATCAGCGGGTCCACCGCGCCGCCCTCCGGTGCCACCGGCGCATAGCCCGGCTGCACCCCGGGCACTATGGCGTAGATCGGGTTGCTGCCCAGGCCCGGGAGGATGAAGCTGCCGTTGGCGCCGATCTGCACCAGCGGGCTGTAGCGCGCATCGGTGGAGCCGCCGCGCCCGGAAATGAACCCGGCGCCCAGCAGTTCGCCACCACCGGACAGGTCCACGGTGGCATCGGGCTGTACCTGCACCGACTTGCCGCCCAGGATCACCCCGACGCTCAGGTCGCTGTTCTCATTCACCAGGGCGCCCTGGCCGAGGAAGGTCACGGTCTTGCCGTTGTACTTGTAGACCTGGCCATCGACGGTGCCGCCGTAAGGCAGTACCAGGCCCTTGCCGCTGACCGAAGTCAGGCTGCCGGGCAGCAGCTCGACCTTGCTCGCGCCCAGGTTGCCGATCTCGATCAGCCCCAGGGGCGCACGGACCACCCCGCCCTGCTGGATGTTGGCCGCGCCCAGCTGCAAGCGGCCGAAGGCCGAGTACGGCACAGGCGCCTCGCCCTGGCCGGTGCGGCCGATGGCCAGGGTGCGCGTGGGGTCGAAGTTGATGCTGGTGCCGGAAATATCGTTGAGGTAGCCGGCAATCACCCGGGCCCCGACCTCGGTACCCGGGTACAACTGCGCGGCCCGCAGGGTCATGTCGCCCTGGGTCAGCAACTGGGTGCTGATGCCCTTGGCGATCACATCGGCCCCGGCCCCGGCGAGAAAGCGCAGGTCGCCCTGGCTGGTCAGTTGCACATGGTCGAACCCGCGGCGCTCGACGCTCAGCAGGCTGTTGTCGGCCTGGCGCAACGTGCCCTTGCTGCCGAACACCACGTTGCCACGCACATCGATCAGGTTGCCGCTGGCATTGAACTGCGCCTGGGTGGCCTGTTGCGACGGCGTGCCGGTGGAGACCGGACGCACGTACTGGTCCTTGGCTTCCAGCGGCGCGAGGATGCCCGCCAGCAGCAGGTAGGGTGCCGACAGGTCGACCCGGCTATTGGCCGCGGCGCTTTCGCTGAGGTTCAGGGCACCGCTGTACAGGCGCAGGCTCTGGCCCATGTTCAGCGACACATCGCCATCGAAGCTCAACAGGCCGTTGCTCAGCAGTGCCAGGTTGTCGAAGCCGCCGGCGGTGACTTGATCCACCCCGAGGCGGCCGTGGCCATACTCCAGACTGGCGGCTGCGGCGTCGGCGCTAGCGGGCAGCGCACTGCCCTGGTGGGTCTGGCTGAGCACCAGTTCCCGGGCCTTGAGCACCCGGTCGTTGACCGCGTTCTTGATGTAGTACGGGCTTTCCAGGGCCAGGGACAAAGTACCCCCGGCAGCGCCGGCGCCCCCGGCCCGGGCGACGAAGCTGCCGTCCAGGTACAGGCCGTTGTTGGACGCGAAGCTGATGCTGCCACCGTTGCTGGCCACCTGCACCCGGCCCTGGCCGGGAATGTCCAGGGCCGCCTGGGCGCCGGAAGCGTCGAGACGCGCACCCTCGCGCACCACCACAAACAGGTCGCTGGCCTTGGCGATACCGGTGGCCAGGTCGATCTCGCCGCCGATGGCGATCTTGCCGCCATTGCGCACCTGGCCATAACGGCGGCCACGGTTGTCCACGGCGCTCACCGCCCGCGCCGCCACATCAATCACCGCCTGCTCGCCGACCCAGATCGAGCGCCCGTGACCGGCGGCATTGGCGGCCTCGGAACTGGCCACCGTCAGGCCGCCCAGACTGACGCTGCCGCCCCAGGCATTGAGCGTGCCGTTCAGGGTCAACTGGCCGACGCTGCGCAGGTTGATGGCCTGCCCCGGGTCGACACTGATCACCGCGCCCTGCCCCACGTTCAGCGCCGTGGTGGCCAACTGGGCAGCCGTGGAGTACTGGTTGCCGGCGCTCAGGGTCAGCCCGGCGCCACGGCGCTGGGTCAGCACGCCCTTGGCCGCGTCCTGCGGGTAGAGCTCCGGCAGCCATGGCTGCAGAACGCTGGCCAGATCGCTGCCAGTAGCACTGCTGCCAGCCTGGGCCGCGAAGCGGTAGACCGGCATCTTGACCTCGACCTGGGCGCCCTCGGCCACGGTCAGCCCTTCGTTGCCGGTGATGTCGTAGGCACCGAAGCCCTTGTTGAAGAAATCCCCGGCCAGTTGCAGGGTGCCGGCCTCGGGGGCCGGATCATGGGCGCCAATCAGCACCTTGTGCGCCTGCAGGGCCAGGGTGCCACCTCCGTTGACCCCATACCCGCGCAGCTCGCCATCGAGGTCGAGCTTGCCGTCGGCGGCCAGGGTCACGTCGCCGCCCTTGCCACCGCTGGTCTTACCGTCATAGGCAATGCTGGCGCCGGAGCTGGCATCCACCAGGGTGCCGTTGGCCAGGTTGAGGTCGCCGCTGCTGCGCAGCGACACCTTGCCCCCGTTGATAAAGGCCAGGCCGCTGCTGTCCGAGGGGTCCAGGGCCAGGTTGTTCCAGCGCCCGCTGGCATCCAGCTTGACCCCGCTGGCCACATCGACCCGGGCCTGGGCGCCGCCGGTGGGCGCGAGGATCACATCGCCGACCACGAAATTGCGGTTCACATCCACCTGGTTCAGCACGTTGCCGGCGTTGATGCTGCCACCGTGGGCGGTGAGGTTGGCGTTGATCTTGACCTCTGGCCCGAACAGGGTGATGTCGCCGCCATCGGCCACCTTCAGCGCGCCGTTGACCTGGATCTGTTGCCTGGCGCCGACCTTGATCGCCCCCAGCTGGAAGCCGTTGAGCTGGTCGCTGTCCAGCACCAGCTGGCCCTGGCGGTTGGCCGGCAGGGCTGTGGCGAGGTCCAGGCCGTCGGCGATCTTCTGCTGGTTGGCCTCGATCAGCACCTTGTCCACGCTGGGGCTCAGGGCGTAGCGCAGGGTGCCGCTGGCCTTGTTGTAGATCGGCGTGTAGTTGCCAATGATCAGTTGCGCGCGCTGGGCCGCGGCCTTGTGCGATTGCTGGTAGCCGTCCAGGTTGATGTTCGGCGCCTGGGTCTGGCGGTCGCCCTTGAACACTTCGCTCACCAGCTGGCCTTCGAGCACGGCGTTGCTGGTGCCGATCACCAGCTTGCCGGCGTCGCGGCCCACGCTGTAGCCGGCCTCGTAGCGGCGCTGCTGGGCGATCAGCGGGTTGTAGTAGTAATCGGTGCGGCCCCAGCGCGGGCTGCTGTCCACATAGCCCTTGTAGATGCCGGTGTAGAGCAGGTCCCCCGGCGCCCTGGAGAGCTCGTACAAGCGCCCGTCGGCGCCTTTGAGCCAGGTCTGCTGGATGTAGCCGCCCTGCACATCGACGGTGCCGCCGGAGAGGTTCAACTGGGCGCCGGACTGGGTCACCACGTCCTTGCCGGTGAAGGTCAGGGTACCGCCCTGGGCCATCCACTCGCCGATGTTGTGGCCCTGGGTGCCCAGGTAGCCGCCCACTTCCAGCAGGCCGCCGGCGGTGTACCAGCGATCGGTGGCGTAGCCGTTGGTGCCTGCCGGGACGAACACCAGCTCACGCAGGTCGACCCAGACGTCGTTGTTGATCAACTGGCCGCTGTCGCGGTTGCCCGCCGAATCGCGCTGCTCGTTGCCCTGGACGTTGATCTTGATGTTGTTGGACTCCATCGCCACCTTGACCCCGACGGCGCCGGCCACATCGATCACCGCGCCATCGCGCACCAGGCTGCGCTGCCCGGCACTGACCGTCACCTGGCCACCGGTGGCCAGGGTGATGGAGCCATCCTGGAAATCCACGGTGCCGCCGCTGACGATCTCCACCCGGGACTGGTCGCTGCGGTCGGCCACGCTGCTGAGGTTGTTGAACTGGCCGGTGATCAGGTTGGTCGGGGTGCCGTCGAGGTTGATCAGGCCGTTGTTGCGCTGGCTGTCCAGAGCGCTGCTGCCACTGCTGTCCAGAAGGATTGCGGTGGTGCTGCCCTGCCCCAGGGTCACGCTGGCGGTGCTGTCGCTGGCGGAGTTGAGCAAATGGATGGTGCCGCGGGTGTCCACCGAAGTGCTGGCCAGGGCCACGCCGTTCTGCGCCACCTGGTGCCCGGTGAGGGTGATGTCGCCCGTGGAGGCCATGATCAGGCCGCTGTTGCTGACCTTGCCGGCGCTGCTGCCGGCCTTCAGCGAAGTGGCAACTTCATTGCCCCGGGTCGTCGAGTGCTGGTTGCCGCTGGTGCCGACCCCGCGGCGGATGTAGAAGCTGTCGCCGGCCGCCAGGGTGGTCTGGCCCTTGGCAGTGACGATGGTGCCGGCGTTCTCCACTTCCGAGCCCAGCAGCAAGGCATAGCCGCCGGATTCGGTGGAGGTGGCCGCCGGGTGGGTCTGGATCAGCGCGCCGCGCTGCACCTGGACCTTGCCCAGGGCATCGCTGAAGGTCGGCTGGGTGCCGTTGGCGTCCACATAGAGCCCGCGCTGGGTGAACTGCTCGTCGCTGATGGTGGCCGCGGCCGCCACCAGGTTGCGCACATTGACCTGGCTGGTGCCGCTGAAGATCACCCCGTTGCGGTTCATGATCATCACCGTACCGGCGCCCTTGATCTGGCCCTGGATTTCGCTGGGCCGTCCATTGGGGTCGTTGACCTTGTTCAACAGCGCCCAGTTGGACTGCTGCTGGAAATCGACGGTGGTGTTGCGCCCGACGTTGAAGGTCTCCCAGTTGAGAATGGCCTTGTCGGCGGTCTGCTCGATGGTCACCGTGGTCTTGCCACCGGACTGGCTCTGCACCGGCCCTTTGGCATTGAGCCAACCCTGGGTCAGGCTGTTGTCGACCTTCAGCCCGCCTTCGCCGAGGCCATCGGGAATGGTGCTCACCGTGCCGAATGCGGCCTGGCGTGCGGCAGCCTGGGCCGCTTGCTGGGCGGCAATGGCGGCAACGCTGGAATTGAGGTTGCTCAGGGAGCGCTGCAACTGCTGGTTGGCGCGGGTCTGCTGGGACAGCGGCGGGATCCCCGGTACCTGGCCGTTGGTGCGCGCGGCGGTGGCGGCCTGGGACGCGCCCTTGTCGGCGAACCAGCCGGAACTGAAGGCCGTGGCGCCATGGGCACTGCCCGCCACCATCAGCAGGGCGATGGCCTGGGCCAGGGGCTTGAGTCGCAGGATCGGCAGCTCGCCATCAGGGCGCAGCGCGGGGGATTTGACCGGTGGTTTGCAGCGAACCATTACTACTCATCCTTTGTTATGACGCCCACGGGAGCGCGACGCTTGTAGGGCCCAGGGCGCGCGTCACTGCTTTAGGGGATAGGCCGTTGGCGCGAGGCGCGACCGAACGGATGTCACGGAAAATTCATCTTTGGGGTGCAGGGTGTCGCCCCTGCCCCTGCGTGCCACGGCGGCAGGCAGGGGCAAGCGGCGCTGGCCGGCTAGAAAGGTCGGCCAATGGCGTTGCAGATATTGGGGTTGCCGATACTGCGCAGGCTGGCGGGCGTCACGAAGGCGTTCCGTATCGCAGCCTTCCAGATCGCCGGCAAGGGTTGCAGGTTGTTGTTGAGCAGTGCCGCATCGTTAGTGACCAGCGAACCGTACTGGCGGGCAAAGAACGCCCGCACCTGGGCGGTTTGCGTCGCATCGGCGTAGCACTGGCTGAAAATCGCGGTGCTAAAGCCCAGGATCGGATACCCGACGCTGGGAAATGGCACCACCGAGGGGTCATTGCCATCGAACGAAGCGGCGAACACCGGTACCCACCTGATGGGGTCGCTGAACGGGCCGGTCGATAGGTTCGCCGTCGGCGGGCTGATCAGGCTGATGGCGTTGACGATGTTCGCCGGTGTTGGGGCTATCCCCCCTACCCGCGCTACCTTGCTGCCATCTTCCAGCCCGGCAAGGGTGCTGGATGCGTGGCTCGAACCGATGAAGGTCACACTCCCCGGGGTTGCATTGAGCACTTCCATGATCTGGGGGCTGCCCTGCGCGCTCTTGGCGGTCTGTGGCACCGAGGCTGGATAAGCGTTGGCGAAGAACCGGGTCACCGCGAAAGGCCCGGCCGGTTCAGAGCACTTGGCATTGAGAAAACGGGTAAACAGCTCGGTGGTGCCACTGGGCCCTTGCGGGTAGACCACCGTCAGTGGTCCGTAAGTGCCTGCACCGCTCGACAGGTACTCCCAACGGTCCAGCCGGCCCGAGAAGATCCCGCACACGTCATTGACGCTCAGGTCCAGGTTGCCAATGCCGGCCTTGTTGAAGCGGATCGCCACCGCCGTGGCGGCGACGGGCACCTGGATCAACGGCCCCCAGCTCGCGCCATGGGCCATGGAGTAGCCGTCGAGCTCGCTGCCTCTCAACTTCGATTCAGTGGCCACCCAGTGCACGTTCCGGGCAGGGGCGCCCGGAATCAGGCGGTTGTAGTCGTTGTTCAGAAAGGCTTCCTTGTCCCCGAGATCAGAGCCGATGTAGGGCGCAAAACCCGCCGTCAGTACCCCGGGCGCCAGGTAGTACGACTGCGGCAGCGTCGACCCGCCACCGTTGATATCCGCCAGGGCCAACTGGGCACATAAGGCGCTGCCCACCAGTGACGTGGCTAACCAATGCATTTTGAACATGACATGACTCCTGTCGTATCAGGACGGGCGAGCACTCGTGCCGGACCGTTGTGCCGAGCATGAAAAAAATCAGCAACGGTCGAAACCGTTGCTGATCCGGGTGCTGCAGGTATCGGACGCGAGAGTTACAGCGGACGGCCGATGGCGTTGCAGACGCTGGCGTTACCGATGCTCAGGCCACTTGAGGCAGTGACGAACGAGTCACGTACTGCGGTTTTCCAGGCAGCTGGCAGAGGCACGAAGCGGTTGTTGTTGATGGCGGTGTCGTTGTTCACCAGGGCACCGTAGTGACGGCTGAAGAAAGCCCGTACTTGCGAAGTCTGGTTAGCGTCGGCGTAGCACTGGCTGAAGATCAGGTTGGTGAAGCCCAGGATTGGGTAACCGCTGGTTGGGTACAGGCGCAGGCTCTTGTCGCTTGGGTTGGCGTCGATGTTGGCCTGGGAAGTGAAGACAGGAACCCACAGGTTCTGGTCGCCACGAACAGTGGTATCAGGCACGGCAACCGCGGCGATAGCCGAGGAAACGTTGGCAGGCGCCGGGGAAACGCCAGCCACCTTGGCCACCTTGGTAGCGTCGTCCAGGCCGGCCAGGGTCGGCGCGGCGTAGTCCGGGCTCATGTAGGTGATGCGACCGTCGCCAGCGTTCAGCGCGTCCATGACGCCTTGGCTGGTAACAGCGGCAACCGCACCGGCAGGCAGGCCGCCGGAGTAGCTGGAAGCGAAGTTGGTGGTCACGGCGAAGGTGCCGGTCTCGGCGCACTTGGCGTTCAGGAAGCGGGTGAACAGCTCGGTGGTGCCGCTGCTTTCATTGCGGTAAACCACGGTGATGGCGCCGGTACGGCCCGAACCTGCAATCTGGCTCCAGTCGGAAACACGGCCCGAGAACACGCCGCACAGGTCGTTGACGCTCAGGTTAACGGCAGCAGTGCCGGCCTTGTTGAATGGAACGGCAACCGAAGTGGCTACCGAAGGCACCTGGATCAGCTTGCCCCAGGCCGCTTGGTGATTGTCTTGATAACCTTTGAGCTCTGCTGCGCTGAGCTTGGAATCGCTACCGGCCCAGTGCACGTTCTTGCCAGTGGTGCCGGCCACGAACTTGGTGTAGTCGTTGTTCAGGAAGGCAGCCTTGCCGTTGCCGCTGCCTACGCCGATGTAGGGAGCGAAGCCGGCGGTCAGTACGCCAGCGGTCTGGTACAGCGGTTGTGGCAGGGTTGCGCCACCGCCGTTGATATCAGCCATTGCAGCCTGTGCCGAGCACAGGGCAGCCAGGGTCAGGGATGCCGCGAGAACGTTGCGCTTAAACATGAAGAATCTCCTTTCGTCGTGTTCGTACGTTGGGTGAATAGCTCTTGCATGACGCCATGGCACTCGGGCCAGAAGCCTTGATCCAGACGGCTTGATGGGTGAGGCCATGGGGAGAGAAGTTCGCAGTTTCCGGTGACAGATAAAGGAAAAAACCTCGGGAGAAAGCGGCTGTTTTTGCAAAAGATTCTCGGGTGTTTGCCGGAGGTTTTCGCGCCTTTCCCGGGAAAATGACCGCCAGGTTGCCGGGGCTGGAAGCGGCATTGCCCTGCAAGCGCCGAGGGGGCTGGCCACCGGGTCTGAACATGACAGAACGAGGAACCCGAGGTTGGCCCGTTGCCCGGTCGGGAGTGAGGCAGGCGGCGCGAAATTTTATGGCTGCCCTGCCCTGTGCTTCGGACCACCGCTGCGCTCTCGTAGGAGCCGGCTTGCCGGCGAAGAGGCCCGCCAGCCTTGCATCGCCGCTGCCGACGCCTTCGCTGGCAAGCCAGCGCCTACGGACCGGGCCAGACCGGGCCGGACCGGGTCAGGTCGGGTTGTGCGGTTCAGGTGACCAGTTGGTTGATCTCGATGATCGGCAGCAGTACCGCCATCACGATCACCAGCACCACACCGCCCATCACCACGATCATCAAGGGTTCGAGCAAGGCGGTCATGCCCATGGCCCGACGCTCGATATCCCGCGACAGGGTCTGCGCCGCCCGTTCCAGCATCGGCGGCAAGGCGCCGGTCTTCTCGCCGCTGGCGATCAGGTGGATCAGCACCGGCGGAAAGACTTTCTCCACCCGCAGCGCCGCCGCCAGGTTGGCGCCTTCGCGCACCTTGGCCGTGGCCTCGCTCACGCTCTGGCTCAGGCGGTCGTTGGACAGGGTCTGGCGCGCCGCTTCCAGGGCCCGCAACAAAGGCACCCCGGCGCTGCCGAGGATCGCCAGGGTCGAGGCAAAACGCGCGGTGTTCAGCCCCAGGACAAAGCGCCCGATCAGCGGCAGGCGCAGGATCCGGCTGTGCCAGTTCAAGCGCGCCCGGGGGTTGCGCAGGTACACCCGCCAGCCCCAGAACCCGGCGACCATGGCGGCAAAGCACAGGCCGCCCCAGGCACGGATGAAATCACTGGCATTGAGCATGGCCAGGGTCAGCCCCGGCAGGTCCTGGCGCGCCTGGGAGAAGGCACTGACCACCTGAGGCACCACATAGCTGAGCAGGAAGATCACGATGCCGATGGACACCAGCCCCACCACCCCCGGGTAGATAAAGGCGGTGAGGATCTTGCCCCGCAGGCCGTTGCGCTCTTCGATGTAGTCCGCCAGCCGCTCCATGACCTGGGCCAGGTCGCCGGACTCTTCGCCGGCGGCAATCAGCGCCCGGTAGATCTCCGGAAAATCCCTGGGCCGCGCCGCCAGGGCCTCGGCCAGGCGCATGCCGCTGCGCACATCCGCGCGCACCGCGCTCAGGGTCTGGGCGATGTGCTTGCGCTCGGCCTGCTCCACCGTGGCGCTCAGCGCGGCCTCCAGCGGCAGGCTGGCCCCCAGCAGGCTGGCCAGCTGGCGGGTGGCCCAGGCCAGGTCGTTGTCCGAGAGCCTGGGGCGCAGCAGCCCCCCTGCTCCGCCGTCGCCGCCGTTGCCATCGAGCTGCACCAGCAAGGCGGTCAGGCCGCGGCTGCGCAGGCTGGCGAAGGCCGCGCCCTGGCTGTCGGCTTCCAGGTGCCCGGATTCGATCTTGCCGAGGGCGTCGGCGGCTTCATAGCGATAGCGATTCATCAGGCGTCCCGTGTCACACGCAGGATTTCTTCCGGCGCGGTGGCGCCACTGCGCACCCAGCGTTCACCGTCCTCGCGCATGCTGAACATCCCCGCCCGGCGCGCGGCGGCACGCAGGGCCTGCTCCTCGGCGCCCTGGTGGATCAGGCTGCGCACATCGTCATCAATGCAGAACAGCTCATGGATCCCGGTTCGCCCGCTGTAGCCGATGTGGTTGCAGGCCGGGCAGCCCACCGGGCGCCAGGTGCCGGGGTTGGCCGGGTCCTGCTCCTTGCACTGGCTGCACAGGCGCCGCACCAGGCGCTGGGCCAGCACCCCGAGCATCGACGAGGCCAGGAGAAACGGCTCCACCCCCATGTCGATCAGGCGGTTGACCGCCGACACCGCGTCGTTGGTGTGCAGGGTCGCCAGCACCAGGTGCCCGGTGAGCGAGGCCTGGACCGCGATCTGCGCGGTCTCCAGGTCGCGGATCTCGCCGATCATGATGATGTCCGGGTCCTGGCGCAGGATCGCCCGCAGTGCCAGGGCGAAGGTCATGTCGATCTTGGCGTTGACTTGGATCTGGCTGATGCCCGGCAGGTCGTATTCCACCGGGTCCTCGACGGTGAGGATATTGCTGGTGCTGGCATCCAGCCGGGCCAGGGCCGCGTAGAGGCTGGTGGTCTTGCCGCTGCCAGTGGGCCCGGTGACCAGGACGATGCCGTGGGGCTGGCGGATCAGGGTATCCAGGCGCGCCAGCAGGTCCGGGTCCATGCCCAGGGTTTCCAGTTGCAGGCGCCCGGCCTGCTTGTCCAGCAGGCGCATCACCACCCGCTCGCCATGCCCGGTGGGCACCGTGGACACACGGATATCGATGGGCCGCCCGGCCACCCGCAGGGCGATGCGCCCGTCCTGGGGCAGGCGTTTTTCGGCGATGTCCAGCTGGGCCATGATCTTGATCCGCGACACCAGCGCGCCGTGCAGCGCCTTGCGTGGCGACACCACGTCGCGCAGGGTGCCGTCGACCCGGTAGCGCACCACCGAATGGGTCTCGAAGGGTTCGATATGGATATCGCTGGCCTCGTCCCGCGCGGCCTGGGTGAGCAAGGCGTTGATCATGCGGATTACCGGGGCGCCGTCCTGGGTGTCCAGCAGGTCGGTGATTTCCGGCATGTCCTGCATCAGGCGGTCCAGGTCCACCTCGTTCTCCGCCGCCCCGACCACCGCTGCTGCGCTGCCGGTGTCGGCGTAGGCGGTGGCCAGCAGGCCGTCGAGTTCCTCGTCGCGAATCCGCTCCAGGCGCGCCGGGCCGAACTGGCGGCGGGCTTCGCTGATGGACCAGCCAGGCGTCGAGGGGCACACCAGCAGTACCGCGCCCTGCTCGGTGTGGCGCAGGAGGATGCGCTGGGACTTGGCCCAGGCGTAGGGCAACTGGGTGGTCATGGCTGTGGCTCCTTGTGGGGTGCGGCGCCATTGCGTGGGTTGCCACGGTGAAACCCGCGATGCCCGCCGGCCTGGAAAAGAATGGGGGCATCCTCCATAAGGAGGCGCTGGCTTGCCAGCGCAGGCGCCAGCAAGATCAGCGCTCGATCCACGGGCCTCTTCGCCGGCAAGCCGGTGCCTACGAAGGGCTTGGCAGCCCGGATTTGGGGCCCCTTTGCCCCGTTCATTGCACCGGCACCGCGCGAATCGGCGCCCGCGGCGTCTGCGGTACGCCCTGCAGGGACACCGGCACTGCCCCGGGGATCGCCTTGCTCGCCGCCGGCAGTTGCGGCGCCTGGATATCCGGCATCACCCAACTGCGCTCCGGCTGCAACTGGCCCTGTACCCGGCGCATGAAGTCATAGCGATTGAGGGTAATGCTGCGCCCCGCGCCACTGTCGCGAATGATGTAGGGCCGCAGGAACACCATCAGGTTGGTCTTGGTCACGCTGCGCTTGTCGTTGCGAAACAGCACCCCGAGCCCGGGGATGTTCGACAGCCACGGCACTGCGTCGTTGCTCTGGCTGTAGCCGTCCTGCAGCAGGCCGCCGAGCACCATGATCTGCCCGTCATCCAGCAGGATGCTGGTGTCGATCGCCCGCTTGTTGGTCACGGTGCCGGCGTCCACCGAAGCCCGCTGGTCGACGCTGCTGACCTCCTGGTAGATGTCCAGCTTCACCGTGCCGCCTTCGGAGATCTGCGGCCGCACGTTGAGCTTCAGGCCCACCTCTTCCCGCTGCACGGTCTGGAACGGGTTGTTGCTGGTGCCGCCACCGCCGGTCACATAGCTGCCGGTGACAAAGGGAATGGTCTGGCCGACGAAGATGCTCGCCGCCTCGTTGTCCAGGGTCAACAGGTTGGGCGTCGACAACACGTTGGTGCCGCCCTTGCTCTTCAGGGCCCGGGCCAGGACCTTGAGGTCCAGCACCTTGCCGATCCCCGGGATGTCCACCGTGCCGCTGACCACGCCGACGTTCAGGCCCTTGGGCAACACGTCGATGCTGGTCTTGCTCGCCGGCGTGCCCACCAGCCCGCTGCCGCCGAGGTTGACCCCGCCAAAGCCGCCGCGCCCGCCGAGATTGCCGGCCTGCCACTGCACGCCGAACTCGCTGGCATCGTCTTCGCTGACTTCGACGATCAGGCTCTCGATCACCACCTGGGCGCGACGCTGGTCGAGCTGGTCGATGACCTCCCGCAGGTTGCGGTACAGCGGGTCCGGCGCCGAGATCAGCAAGGTGTTGGTGGTGGCATCGGCCTGGATGGTCACGCCACCGGCACTGAAGGCGGTGTTCTGGTCATTCTGCTGGCCCGTGCCGCCCTGGCCGGCGCTGCTGCCCTGGCCGTAGGCTCCACTGCCGCTGCTGTTGTTGAGGTTGCCACTGGCGGTGGGCGTGCCGCTGCTGTTCTGGCTCGCACCCTGGGCGCCCTGGCTGTTGCCGCCCATGCCGCTGAGCATGGCCCGGGCGCCGTCGCTGCCGGCACTGTCGCTTTCCCCGGTGAGCAGCCCGCGCAGGGCCTGGGCCAGCTTGCCGGCCTGGGCGTTGCGCAGGTACACCACGTGCAGGTTGCTGGGGTTGCTCTGGGCGTTGTCCAGTTTGTAGATCAGGTTGCGCGCCAGTTCGGTGCGCTCCGGGCTGCCGGCACGGATGATGATGGAGTTGGAGCGCGGGTCGCCGATCACGCTGATCTTCTGGGTCTGGTCGGCGCCCTGGGTTTCCAGCAGTTCGGCGACCATGGTGGCGATGTCCACGGCGATGCCGTTCTGCACCGCCACCACATCGGTGTCGATGGCGCTCGGGGTGTCGATGCCGTTGATGATCTGCGCCACCCGCTGCAGGTTCTCCGCGTAGTCGGTGACCACGATGGTGTTGTTGCCCGGGTAGGCATTGATCGGGTTGTTCGGCGAGACGATGGGCCGCAGCACCGGAATCAGGTTCACCGCATTTTCATATTGCAGGCGGAAGGTGCGGGTCAGCATGCCGTTGCCCGCCGGCTTGTCGGCGCTGTAGATCGGCCCGCCCAGCAGCTTGGCGTCGGCTTCGGGCACTACCTGGGCCACCCCGCCCACGTCCACCACGGAGAAACCCTGCATGCGCAGGGCCGCCAGCAGCATGTCGTAGGCCTGGTGCGCCGGCACCTGGCCTTCGCTGACCAGGGTCAGGTTGCCCTTGACTCGCGGGTCTACCAGGAACTGCTGGCCGGTGGAACGGGACAGCGCGCGCACCACCGCCTGGATATCGGCGTCGACGAAGTTCAACTGCACCGGCTGGTCACCCAGTGGATTGCGCGGCACGCTGGTGCTGCGCGACGTGCCCTGGGCGCGGCTGCTGGTCACCGGGTGCAGGACTTTCGGCCGCTGCGCCTGTTGCGCCTGCAAGCGCTCGCGGTCCGCCAGCAGATCGCCGCTGCGCCGGGTGTCGGCCAGGGGCTGGCCCAGCTCGCTGTCCACCAGCAAGGGCGGCGGCGTGGTGGAGGTGGTGTTGCTGCAAGCCCCCAGCGCCAGCAGCAGAAAAGGTGCGGCCTTGCGACACTGGCGCACGTAGTTGGAACCTGACCACTTCATGAAGCTTCCTTAGCGCCCTGCGCCTGATCCATGCGAACGGTCCCGGACAGTGTGCCTGCCGAGTCTTGGGCGGCGGCCGCGTCTGCGCGTTGCAGACGAGCCTCCACCACCTGCAGTGAAAACTGCCGGGGAGCCCCCAGCAGCCAGCCGACCACGGCATCCGCCGGGGCCTGCTCAAAGGTCAACCGCCAGCTCTCGGGGCCGGCTTGATCCGCGTGTTGCAACTGGTAGCGACCCTGGAGCCCGGCCGCATCCAGGGCCTGGCGCAGGGCCTGTTCCAGGCTTTCGCCCGGGGCATTGCGAGGGCCCGCCGCGACCTCGTGCAGCAGCACTTCCAGGGCCTCGGCCTGGGAGCGCAGCTTGGGTGTCTCGGCTTGCCAGTAGTCGATCTTCTTCAGCGGCGGCTGGATCAGCAGCAACCACAACAACAGCCCCAGCAACCCCAGGGCAGAGGCCCCCAGCAAGCGCTTTTCCCGCAGGGCCAGGCCGTTCCAGTGACCCAGGGCCTGGGCCTGCAGGCGCGACCAGCGCGCCCGATACGGCGCCAGCATGGCCTTATTCATTGTCTTCTCCCGTTGCCTCGCCAGTGCTCTCTTCGGCTGGAGCCTGCCCCGGGGCCAGGCTCCAGCCATTGCCCTGGGCCTGCACGCTGTAGCCGGCCTGGATCAGGGTCCCCTGCCAGGCGCTGTCGGCGGTTTTCGGGGTGTCTGGCAACAATTGGAGCTGCAAGCGCTGCCCGGAAAAATCCAGGCTTTGTACGCTGCCCACCATGAACGGCATGGCCAGCCCCGCCTGGGCCAGCAGGTGGGCGAAGCCCTGGCTGGGGTCCGCCGCAGCGCCGCTCTGGCGCGCCGCCAATTGCTGGCGAGCCTGTTGCAGCGGGTTGAGCACCACCGGCAATTCGGGGAATACCTGCTTTACCCGCTGGCTCATCTGCGCCTTGAGCCGCTGCCCCTGCTCTGCCTCGCGGGCGGCGTACAGGTTCAGGCCCAGCACCCAGACCGCCACCGCCAGGGCACAGCAGCCCAGGGCCCGGCCCCAGCCCTGGGGGGCGCGGGTGCCGGCCAGCGCGCCGCTGTGCAGGCCCCAGGAAGGCGGCGTGCCGCTCCAGCGCAATTGCGCCGGCAGGGGTTCTGGCGCTGGCAATGGTTGCCCCGGCAGCGCTGGCACTTCGCCGATCCAGCACAGCTCGCTGGCGCTGGCGCGCAACTGCTCCAGGGTCTCGGCCACCAGGGGCTGCACGCTGCCCTGGGTGGCGCTGTGGCGCACCAGCAACTGCTCGTCCAGCAGGCACAGGTTGACCTGCCCCGGGGGCGGCACCGCCAAGGCGTAGGGCGCCGGGTACAGGCCGGCGAGCTTCAACCCGGCCTGCTCCAGCAGCCGCCCCAGGGCCTGCAGGCGTTCCCGGGGCAGCCAGCTCAGCGCCACCTGACCCTCTGCATCGCGGGGGCCGTGGGCCACATGCATCTGTTCACCGGGGCCGAGGATCAGCGCCTGGGCAGCGCAGGCCACCGCGGCCTTGATCCGCGCAGCGGACAATTGCGGCAATGGGATCTGGGTCAGCAGGCTGTCCAGTGGGTGCAGGAAACACTCCACTGCGGGGGGCTTGTCCCCCTTGCCCGGCAACCCCAGCTGGCCCAGGGCACAGCAACCGGTATCCGTGACCCGCCCGCCGCGATCGAGCCTTGCAAAATCCACTCGGCACTGCTGCGGCTGCTCGGTGCCGAGCAACAAATCCAGGGGCGGCAGGCCGATGCGCAGGCGGCTCATGCGCCCACCCGCGACCAGATCACCTGGGGCATGCGGTCCTCGGGACGGTGCAGCAGCGCTTGCAGGCTGACCCGGCGCTGATCACGGCGGGCCTGGCCCTGAAGCAGGAACCACTCGCTGGTGATGCCGACCTTGATCTGGTCCACCTGCAACTGCGGCAGGCGCAGGCGATTGACGAAGTCGCCACGGTTGATGAACCAGTGCCCGGCGTCACGCTCGGCCACCAGGGCCCGGGCCCGGGACAGATCCAGGCCCGGCACCGCCGCCACCAGCACCTCGGCGCTGGCGGTGTTGCCGTTGATCCAGGTATTGCCCGGCAGGATGCTCACGTACGGCTCCAGGCGCGCCAGCAGTTCCGGGGTCACGCCCTCAAGGCCCAGCAAGTCGTCCAGGCTGCGCAGCATCGGCTGCCTGGGCGCCAGGGTCTGCGCCGCAGCGCCTGCCGAGGTCTGGCGACCGCTGTTGAAACTGCCATGGCTGCTGGTGGCGGCTGGCGCCTGCAGGCGCTGGGGGTAGGAAGCGATCACCCGCTGGCTGATGCGCCGTCCCAGGGCGCCGTCGATGCCGATCAGTTGGCACAACTGCTGGAAGCTCTGCAGTTGCCCCGCATCCACCTGCTGGTTGAACACCAGGTTGCGCAGGTTGAACTTGCCCTGCAGGTCTTGCAGGTGGCCCTGGAACCCGACGTTGAATCCACCCAGGGCCTGGTCGCCGATGGGCCGCGCCCAGGCCTGGTCGAGGCGTGTCAACACATCACGCTGGCGCGCATCCCAGAGCAGTTGCCGGCTGTACTCCAGGCCGCCCTGAAGCACCCCGGCAGCGACGATACGCGCCTGTTCGGCTTCCACCGCGCGGGTGAAAGAGGTTTGCCGGGTGAGCATGCCCCCGGCGATCACCGCCACCACCGCGGCGATCAGCAAGGCGCTGATGATGGCCATGCCACGCTGCTTCGCCGCACTGGGCGAATGGGCTTTCACGACCGGCCCTATAGTTGCCAAGAGCCGATATCAGCATTCACGCCGTCGCCGTCGGGCTGGCCATCGGCGCCGAGGGAAAACACATCCACTTCGCCGTTGGCACCGGGGTTGAGGTAGTGATACGGGCGGCCCCAGGGGTCATTGGGCAGACGTTCCAGGTAGGAGCGCCAGTTGCTGTCCTTGGCATTGGCCGGGCGCTCCACCAGCACCTTCAGGCCCTGGTTCATGTTCGGGTAGCTGCCGTGGTCCAGGCGATAGAGCTTGAGGGCCTGCATGAGCCCGGCGATGTCCTGCCTGGCCGCCGTGGCCCGTGCCTGGTCCGGGCGATCCAGGACCTTGGGCACCACCATGGCTGCCAGGATCCCGAGGATCACCACCACGACCATGATCTCGATCAGGGTGAAGCCACGCTGGCCGCGCAGGCCTCGGGGCGGGGATGTTACAGGCGCGATATCCATCTCGACATTCCTTGGCGTAAGTTCGATTCGTCGCGCAGTGTTGCAAGAAGATATGTCAGTGGTATTGAAAAACCTCGGGAGTTTCGGTCGCCATTCGGTCAAGCCCGCAGGCTAGTCTGCGAGGCTGTTTCCCGGTCTCGAGCGGCCCATGCAAGCCCTGCGCAAACAAGCTGGTTTCACCCTGATCGAAGTGCTGGTGGCCCTGGCCATCATTGCCGTGGCGATGGCTGCGGCGGTGCGCGTGGCGGGCCTGATGACCCAGAGCAATGGCCTGCTGCGGGACAAATCCCTGGCCTTGCTGGCGGCCCAGAGCCGGGTCGCCGAAGTGCGCCTGGAAGGCCGCCTGAACAGCGGCGTGAAGAACCTCGACTGCGACCAGGGACGGCTCAAGCTGCGCTGCGAAACCCGCATCGCCCCGGGCAGTGCGCCGGGGCTGGTGCGGGTGCAGGTGCAAGTCAGCGACCGCAGCCGCGAGGCGCCGCCGCTTGCGCGCCTGGAAACCCTGGTCAGCCGGCCGCAGGTACAACGCCAATGAGGCTTAGCGGGTCAACCGCGGCAGCTCCGGCGAGTCCGGCAGCTTGCTGACCTTGATCCGCGATTGCTCGGCGCCGCGCTCGATCAGCACGCCGTCGGCCTCGATCGCAGCCAGGCGCACACCCTGGGTCAGGGTTTCCCCGGCCAGGAAGCTGCGCGGCGGGCCATCGTTCAGATGCAGGATCGCCACCGCGCCACGGGCCCCGGCCATGACCCCGGACACCTTGATCTGCACCTGGGCCGGCTGGTTGGCAAACCACTGCAGGGCCGGGTTGTCGGAACGCGCGGCCAGCACCTGGGGCGCCACCGCCGGGGTCTGGGATTCGGCCGGGGTCAGCAGCAGCGACGACCAGGTGGCGACCCCACCCAGGGCCGCCAGCAAGGCCGCGTACTGCAGCAGTCGAGGGGCATCAAGGCGCGGGGCGAATGACATGGCACGTAGCATCGGGGGGACCTCCTGTTTGTCCGTACCCCCAGCCTACCGCTCAATTCTCACGGTTTTATTTCACCGGACGATCATCTGCGTCTGGCAGGCTGGTCCGAGGGCCAAGGAGTGCAATCCGATGCAGGCAGGCAAGCAACAAGGCTTCACCCTGATCGAGCTGATGGTGGTGCTGGTGATCATTGGCATTGCCAGCGCGGCCGTGGGCCTGAGCATCAAGCCCGACCCGCTGCAGCTGCTGCGCAAGGACGCCGAGCGCCTGGCGCAACTGCTGCAAGTGGCCCAGGCCGAAGCCCGCGCCGATGGTCGGCCGATCACCTGGCGAGCCACGGCCAAGGGCTTTGCCTTCAGCCGCCACAGCGAATCCGGAGGCGGCATCGATGACTTGCGTGGCGACCCCCAACTGCGCCCCCGGGCCTGGGAAACCCCGGCGCTGCAAGTGCGCATCGAACCCAGGCAGCGCCTGGTATTGAACGCCGAATGGATCAACCCGCCGCTGCGCCTGGTGTTGTCCGACGGCCAGCACAGCCTGAGCCTGGAACGCAGCGCCGCCGGCCAACTGCGGGTGGTGACCCAGCCATGAAGCGTCGGCAGCAGGGGTTCACCCTGATCGAAGTGATGGTGGCGATCATGCTGATGGCGGTGGTCAGCCTGATTGCCTGGCGCGGCCTGGACAGCGTCACTCGGGCCGACAGCCATCTCAAGGCCAGCACCGAACAGACCGAAGAACTGCTGCGCACCCTCAACCAGCTGGAACGTGACGTGGCCCTGCGTGCCGGCACCCAGCTGCGCGAGCCGGCCCTGGGCGACAGCGAAGAAGCCGAGCCCGACAGCCCGGCCCCGCTGAGCGTGCGCAGCTCCGACAGCAAGGGCTTTCGCCTGGAGGTGATACGCAGCGCCGCCACCCCGGGGGATGGCTTGCAACGGGTGCGCTGGTGGCTCAAGGGCGACACCCTGTACCGCGCCGTGGCCGAGCCCCGCGACCGCTACCCTTTGCCCGCGCCGCGCGACGGCGTGGCGGTGCTGAACCGGGTCAGCGACCTGCAAGTACGGGTCTGGGATGCCGACAAAGGCTGGCGCCAGCTCAGCGGCAACCGCCAGGACAGCCCCCTGGGCCTGGAGATCCGCCTGGTGCGCCAGACGCCCCAGGGCGAAGAGCGCTACCGGCAAGTGCTGGGGCCGTTGCAATAACCCTCTCCCGTAGGAGCCGGCTTGCCGGCGAACCGCGTAGCGGCCAGGCCCTGAGAATTCGGCAAATAGCGCCGGCCCCTTCGCTGGCAAGCCAGCTCCTACAGGGGGCTGTTGGTGTTTCGCGGATCAGCTCAGGAGCACCACGCCGCCAGGCAGTTCGGTGCACTTGGCGCCGTAGGCGTCGCGGATCAGCAAGGCCACGCCGGCCAGCTGGTTGAGGTTGAAACGCGCCTGGACCTTGCGCTTGCCCAGTTCGGCATTGAGCAGCACCAGCATTCCCGGGCGGTAGCGGTTGATCTCGCTGATCACCGTGTTGAGGCTGGCGTTGTCGAACACCAGGACCTGTTCGCGCCAGGCGATCACGCTGTGGATGTCCACCACCTGGGGCTCGCCGATGCTGCGCGGGTCGTAGGTCAGCTGGCGGCCGCTGTCCAGGCCAATACTGCGCCCGGCCACGTCCACTTGCAGGCTGCCTTCGATGCAGGTGACGCACACCTGGTGGTCGGTGTTGCGCAGGTTGAAGCGCGCCTGGCGCGCGCTGAGCCAGCCCTCGCCGGCCTGGACCTTGAGCGGCTGCAGGCGCTGGCTGAAGACTTCCACTTCGCCTTCCAGCAGTTCGATGCCCTGCTCGCCCGCGCCCAGGTCACGCCGGCTGATGCGGGTCTGGGTGTTGAGCTCCAGGCTCACGCCCTCGGCCAGATCCACCCGGCGCTGTTCGCCGACTTCGGTGGCAAAGTCGGCGGTCAATCCGGCAAAGCCGCCCGGCACCGTGAGCCGCACCATGAACAGCGCCGCCGAGGCCGCCAGGGCGCCGCCAAGAAAGGCCCGGCGGCCAAAGTGCCGCGGCCGCGCTTGCTGCTCCAGCAGCGCCGCTGCCGGTTGCAGGCAATGCCACAGGGCCTTGGTCTGCTCGAAGGCGGCCGCGTGCTGCGGGCTTTGCCCACACCATTGGCGCAGCGCCCGGGCATCGGCGGCGGTGGCCCGCCCCGACGTCAGAAGGACCAGCCAGTCCCGGGCTTCGCTCAGCAACTGCTGGTCCGCCGAGGCCTGGGGTGTGGAGATGCTAAAAATGTTCAAGCGCGCAGGTACTCACGGATTGATCAGGGCTCTTTGTCTAGGACGGTTTTCCGGCCCCGGGACCGAACCGCTGAATGACTTTTCTTTCCAGGCGCAGGGCGCAATGGCCGAGGGCCGCCTTGAGTTCCTTCTCCACCATCCGTGTGGAAATGCCGAAGCGCTGGGAAATTTCCAGGTGCGGCGCCTCTTCCAGGCGCGCGGCAATGAAGATCTTGCGGCGCCGCGCCGGGAGTTCGTAGAGGGCCTTGAGCAGGGTCTGGATTTCCTTCTGGCCACCCACTACCCGCGAGGGGTCCTGGGCTTCGTCGGCGATCTGCAACAGCTCCTCGACCTCATCGCCGGTGAGCAGGCGGGCATCGGACTGGCGCCGGTCGGCGGCAATGTTCAGCGCCATGCGGTACAGGTAGGCATTGGGTTGCGCCAGGTTCGGCGGCTCTTCCATGCGGTCGACCCGCAGGTAGGTTTCGTGCAGGACGTCGTTGGCCAGGTCCTCGGACCCCAGGCGCCTGCGCAAGCGCACCCGAAAATCCTCGTAGGACGTCAGGAACAGCCTGACCATCGCACTGTGTCCGGTATTTTTCATACCCCGGAAGCTCCTTCCCATTCCTTGCAGTCCATGCGTTTCCCTGTCGTGTCCGGTATCAAGAGTAAGGTCAGCGGCTGGCGCAACGAGCTCGGTGCCTGGCGCTCGACCCGGGTCTGGGCCAGGCGCTGCACCAGCGCCTCATCCCGTTGCAGGTCGCCGGTGGAACTCACCAGGCGGCTGTGTTGCACCGCTCCGTCGCCGCCGATCCACAGTTGCAGCAAGGCGCGAAAGCTCCCCGGCCGAGTCAGCGCCGAGCCGCACAGGCTGCGTTCCACCGCCCGTTGCAGGGCGCTGGCGTAGCTGCTGTTGAGCCGCGCCGCACGACTGCCCGCCGCGCCGGGCTGCACGGCCGGCTGTGTGGCCTGCGGCACCTGCAGGGTGAAAGCATCGCTGCGGGCGTAGCGGGCCATCAGGCCACTGCCGGCCAACAACCGGCTCAGGCCTTCCCGGGCGCTGTAGTGACCGTTGATCCCCACCGAGCGCCGGCCCCGGGTCAGCTCCCGGTCCACCAGCACCGCCATCCCGGTGGCGCGGCTGAACAGCTCCAGGGCATCCGCCAGGTTCTGCGCCGGTATATCCAGTGCCAGCAGGGCCTGTGAATCCACCCGCGGCGGCCCGCCGGGAGGGCCCTGGGCCCAGCCCGCCGGCATCCACAGCAGCAGCCCGAGCGCCACCACACAGGTCGCCAAGCCCCCGTGCAATGAAGTCCATCGCCCGACCTGCGCTCTGCGTCGCTGCACTGCGGTCCAATCCCTGAAAAGCGTCATCCTGAGGCCAGTTTATGAATCTGGTGTTACGGCCACGGCAAAAAAACCATCACTTTTTCAGGCCGGGCTTTGCACTACACTCGGCCGGCATCGAAGCCCGATTCCCCGGGCCAGCCAGGAGGCCAGGATGAAACGATTAAGCCGATACAGCGCAGCCCTGTGGCTGCTCAGCGCCCTGCCCTGGACGCTGCATGCCGAAGAAGCCAGCGAGGGCTGCGTGGAAGTCAGCGTCGGCGGCTACAAGGCCCCCGACTACAACTGCCTGAGCAAACAGATGGGCAACAACCCGGACGCAGTGAAGGCGGCCCAGGCCAACCAGCAGGCCCTGGAGGACCCGGTGAACAAGCGCCCACCGAATCAGGTCGGGCTCTCGACGCCGGCGGCCACCGGCGTGCGCATGGGCAACACCTTTGGCACCTCGGTCAAACCGCAACGGCCCTGAACGGCGCCGCGGGCGGCCGATTGCCGGGCCGCTACCCGCCACCGGGCCCGTCCCAGGGCCCGCCTGGACAGCGGCGAAGGCAGCGGGCGACGGTCGCCCCGTGGCCAATCGCGCACTGCGCCGCGCCCCCTTGATCAGCCCCTGCCCGTATACCGGGCGTTAACCCCGGGCGCGCTAGATTGCCGAGCCTTGAACCCCGGTGCCGGCAACGGCCCCGAACACGGCGCGTGGATGGCGTTCGCCTGCCGGCCACCCTATCATTGGTGTTTTTTTGCGTGTTGGACGCATGGAAGACTATAAAAAGCTGATCCTGCAGCGCCCCTGCCAAAGCATTTTCCTGATTGCCCTCGCGCTGTTCATGGCGCTGCAGTACAAACCGGCAGTCCTCAACTACACCACGCGCTTCGTCGACTTTGCCGACTACATGCTGCAGCACGGCATGACGCTGTTCCCCATTGCCGACGATCTGCAGCCCTACCCCGACTACACCATCGCCAACACGGTGCTGGTCTATCTGGCGTCGCTGCCCTTCGGCCAGCTGTCCGTGCTGTCGATGGGCCTGCCCTTCTGCATCGCTGCGTCGCTGATGCTGGTGTTCATCTACAAGCTGGGGGCCCTGCATGAGCGCAAATGGGGCCTGTGCGGCGTGCTCTTTGCGCTGTTCACCTGGGCCTTCGTGGATAGCGTCAACTCCCTGGCCCTGGACATCTACCCCGCCCTGATCACCGCGGGCTGCTTCTACCTGGCCTACTCCGCCGACCTCAAGCAGCAACGCGGACGCCTGGCGCTGGTGTTCCTCGGCCTGATCCTGGGCTTTGCCCTGCGCGGCCCGATCGGCATGATCGGCCCGGCACTGGTGGTCGGCAGCTATTACCTGCTGAGCCGGCAGTGGCGAACCCTGGTCGGGTTCTCGCTGGTGAGCGGCCTGCTGTTCGCCGCCGGGGTCGCGCTACTGGCCTGGGCCGCCCACGTGCAGGGCGGCGATGCCTTCATGCAGCAAGTGCTGGAGATGCAGGGCCTGGGCCGGATCGCCAGCGATCACTCGCCGCGCTACTACTTCTACTTCAGCGCCGGGCTGATCACCTACAGCTTCACGGCGTTCTACGCCCTCTGCGTGATGGCCAGGAGCGGCCGCCAGTGGCTCGGCGCCCCGTCGCTGTCGGCGCCGCGCCTGCTGCTGCACCTGGGCGCCTGGTTCGTGGTGCTGATTGTGTTCTTCACCATCCCCAACTCGAAGAAGGCGCGTTACGTGCTGTCCATCACCCCGGCCATTTCCCTGCTGGCGGCCTACATCTTCATCGACCCCAACGGCCTGTTCAGCGCCACCCGCAGACGCCTGCTGCGCCTGAGCCTGAACCTGCCGACCATCGGCGCGTTCCTGGCGCTGCTGGTGCTGGGCTACAACAGCTTTGCCGCCCGGCCCCTGCAGCCCGACTTCGCCGGGGTGTTTTCAAGCTTTGCCCTGCTCAGCGGCGTACGCTACTGGATCGGCCGGCAGTACACCGGGCACCGGCATTACGAGGTCATCGTCCTGGCATTCGGCGTGGCGGCCTTTCTCTTGCTGGATGGGTTCTTCTTCAACGCCATCACCTATCATCTGGAACTGGCCAAAGAACCCACTCCCAAATTCCTGCCTTACTGGTTCTGGTAAGGCGGGCGTCCACACCTGGCCCGCAGCGCCCGGCCGGAAGCAGGCAACGGCGCTCATCGGCAGCGTGCAAGATTTGGTAACACTCCCGGGCACCCCCGACGATGAAACCGAACTGGCACAGTGCTGTCACATCGCAATCGGTAACGGCGGAGGTCGCCCTGCGGCGGCTTTCGGCCCACGCAGCACTGGCCCGACGACCTCACTGCCACAGGTTACCGGCCTGGGCCTGCCCCCCATGCGGCAGGCCATACTCCATCAAGGCTGAAAGAGCGAACCATGAAGCAAAACATCCTCCTCGTATCCGTCTGTGCCGCCCTGCTCCAGGCCTGTACCCCGGCTTCCACCACCCCTGAAGGATCTTCTTCCATGCCCGTCAGCTCTGCCTCCGTCAGCGCCCAGCCTGCGCTGTCCGCCTACTACTGGCAGCTGGTTGCGGCCCGCGATGCGGCGGGCAAGCCCGTCGCCGCCCTGGACAAGGGCATCGAGCGCCAGCTGCGCCTGACCTTCGCCGGGCAGAACCTGAGCATCAGCGGCGGCTGCAACCGCCAGTTCGGCGGCTTCCAGCATGAAAATGGCGTGCTCAAGGTACAGCCACTGGCCGCCACCCTGATGGCCTGCGAGCCGAAACTGATGGCCCTGGACGCACAAATCGCCAACCTGCTCAAGGGCGACCTGCGCACCACCTTCGGCGGCGACCAGTCGACCCCGACCCTGCAACTGGCCACCCAGGACGGCACCCTGCTCACGTTCGAAGGCCAGCCCACCCCGCAAACCCGCTACGGCAGCCAGGGCCAGACCCGCTTCCTGGAAGTGGCGGCCAAGACCGTCAAGTGCAGCCACCCGCTGATCCCCGACTTCCAGTGCCTGCAAGTGCGTGAGCGCCGCTACGACGACGCCGGCCTGCAACTGCCGACCCAGGACACCTGGCACCCGCTGTACCAGTCCATCGAGGGCTACGAGCACCAGGACGGCGTGCGCAATGTGCTGCGGGTCAAGCAGTACGAGTGGAAGAATGCACCCGCCGATGCCCCGTCCAGCGTCTATGTGCTGGACATGGTGGTCGAGCAGGACGCCTCGGCGGCCCACTGAGCCGAGCCACCCGCCAGCCGGCACAAACCGGCAGGCAATAAAAAAGCCCCGTATCGCAAGATACGGGGCTTTTTTGGTTCTGGGCGGGGTCAGGCCGTTACAGCACCGACTGACCGCTCATGGCCAGGTCCAGCAACTCGCGGTTGGCCACCGCATACATGGCGTAGTCGGTGCCGCTGGCGGCACGGATTTCCACCATCATGGCGCGCCAGCGATCGGCCATGCTCGCGTTCTGCTCCAGCCACAGAGCCACACGGGCCTCCATGTCATCCGGCGCATCGGCCATCTGCAGGACCTTGATGGTGATCGCCCGCTGCTGCCAGTCCACGTCATCGCGGAAGGCTTCACGCGCCGCCGCCTGCCAGTTGTTGGCCACCGGCAGATCGCTGATCTGCTGCAGGTACCACGGCAAGTCGAGGGCACTGCCCACGGCGAAGTAGGCCTTGGCCACTTCCGCCGCATCGTGGCCGGTCACATCAGCGGCCTCGATGATCGGCAGCAGGGTGTACAGGTGGGTAGTGCCTGCAACCATGCGCGCCAGCAACTCCGGCACACCGGCTTCGACATAGGCGGTGTAACGGGCTTGCCAGCCCTCGCGGGTCGGGCCTTCGAGCAGTTCGTCGAGCTTCAGGCCCAGCGCCGCCAGGTGCGGACCGAAGTGCGCAACGTCGCGCGCCGCATCCTGCTCGTTGCGCCGGCTGCGCAGGAACCAGCGGGTGGCACGACGGCCCAGGCGCATCAGCTCGTCCATCAATGCCAGTTGCACTTCAGCCGAAACCTGGTGGTCCAGGGCTTCGATCTGACGGAACCAGTGCGGAAGGTGGAAGATGTCCCGCACGATCACATAGGCACCGGCGACGTTCGCCGGGCTCATGCCGGTGGACTCCTTCAGGCGCTGCACGAAGGTGATGCCCATGTGGTTGACCAGGTCGTTGGCGATCTGGGTGCTGACGATCTCGCGCTTGAGACGATGGCGACGCATGGCCTCGGAGAACTTGGCCACCAGGCTTGGCGGGAACGCGGTCTCCATGTCACGGGTCAGGTAGTCGTCATCCGGTACCAGGGACTTGAGCAGGGCTTCCTTGAGGTCGATCTTGCTGTAGGAAATCAGCACCGACAGTTCCGGACGGGTCAGGCCCTTGCCGGTGGCGGCGCGCTCGGTGAGCTGCTCCTCGGTCGGCAGGTACTCGATGGCGCGGTCCAGCTTGCCACGGCCTTCCAGGTCGCTCATCAGGCGCTTGTACTCGGCGGCACGCTCGTAGGCACGGCGCGCAGCCAGGGACAGGGCCTGGGTCTGCTTGTAGTTGTTGCCCAGCACCAGGCCGCCGACTTCGTCGGTCATGCTCGCCAGCAGCTGGTTGCGCTGCTTGTCGGTCATGTCACCGGCCTGCACCACTTCGTTGAGCAGGATCTTGATGTTCACTTCGTGGTCGGAGCAGTCCACGCCACCGGCGTTGTCGATGAAGTCGGTGTTGGAACCGCCGCCATTGAGGCCGAACTCCACACGACCCAGCTGGGTCATGCCCAGGTTGCCGCCCTCGCCCACCACCTTGCAGCGCAGCTCGTTACCGTTGACGCGCAGGGCGTCGTTGGCCTTGTCGCCGACATCGGCGTGGCTCTCGGTGCTGGCCTTGACGTAGGTGCCGATACCACCGTTCCACAGCAGGTCCACCGGCGCCTTGAGCAAGGCGTTGAGCAGCTCGGTCGGGGTCAGCTTGTCGGCCTGGATGTCGAAGCGCTCTTTCATCTGCGGCGAGATGGCGATGCTCTTGGCGCTACGGGAGAAGATACCGCCGCCTTCGGACATGATGCTGGTGTCGTAGTCGCTCCAGGCCGAACGCGGCAGCGCGAACATGCGCTGGCGCTCGACGAAGCTGGTGGCCGGATCCGGGTTCGGGTCGATGAAGATGTGCAGGTGGTTGAACGCCGCCACCAGTTGCAGCTTGTCGGACATCAGCAAGCCGTTGCCGAACACGTCGCCGGCCATGTCGCCGACGCCGACCACGGTGATGCTGTCTTCCTGGACATTGATGCCGCGCTCGCGGAAGTGGCGCTGCACGCCAACCCACGCGCCCTTGGCGGTGATGCCCATCTTCTTGTGGTCGTAACCGGCCGAACCACCGGAGGCGAAGGCGTCACCCAGCCAGAAGCCGTAGTCGATGGCAATGCCGTTGGCGATGTCGGAGAAGGTCGCAGTGCCCTTGTCCGCCGCGACCACCAGGTAGGGGTCATCGTCGTCATGGCGCACGACGTTGGCCGGCGGCACCAGGGCGCCGTCCTTCAGGTTGTCGGTGATGTCCAGCAGGCCGGAGATGAAGATGCGGTAGCAGGCGATGCCCTCGGCCGCGATCTCGTCCCGGCTGCCGCCCAGTGGCAGGCGACGGGGCAGGAAGCCGCCCTTGGCGCCCACCGGCACGATCACCGAGTTCTTCACTTGCTGAGCTTTGACCAGGCCCAGGACTTCGGTGCGGAAGTCTTCTTCACGGTCGGACCAGCGCAGGCCGCCACGGGCAACGTTGCCGAAGCGCAGGTGCACGCCTTCGACACGCGGCGAGTAGACGAAGATTTCGAACTTGGGCACCGGTTTCGGCAGCTCTGGGATCGCGTGCGGGTTGAACTTGAAGCTGAAGTACGACTTGTTCTGGCCGTTGGCGTCGGTCTGGTAGAAGTTGGTGCGCAGGGTGGCCTTGATCAGGTCCAGGTAGCGCCGCAGGATGCGGTCTTCGTTGAGCACCTGTACGTCGTCCAGGGCGGTGAGGATCGCCTGCTCCAGACGCTGCTGCTTGTCTTCCAGGTCGTCGCTGGTGAGCTTGCGCGCCAGGTAGAAGCGGGTCTTGAACAACCGGGTCAACTCGCGGGCGATGTCGGTGTGGTTGTTCAGGGTGCTGGCGATGTAGCCCAGGTCGAAGCCCAGGCGGATCTGCTTCAGGTAGCGGGCGTAGGCACGCAGCAGCGCCACGTCGCGCCATGGCAGGCCGGCGGTCAGCACCAGGCGGTTGAAGGCATCGTTCTCGGCATCGCCACGCACGATATGGACGAAGGCGTCCTGCAGCGTGTCGTTGAGCTGCTGGATATCCAGGTCCAGGCCTTCGGCGGCGGTGAAGGCGAAGTCGTGGATCCAGAACTCACGGCCATTGTTGTGACGCAGGCGGTACGGGAATTCGCCCAGCACGCGCAGGCCGAGGTTTTCCAGGATCGGCAGCACGTCGGACAGCGCCAGCGGGGTGTCGGCGTGGTACAGCTTGCAGTGCAGCTCGCGCTGGCCGGAGACCTGGCCCAGGGGCTGGTAGAAGCTCATCACCAGCGGGTTGGCTTCGGTGAGGCTCAGCAGGTGCTGCATGTCCACCACCGCCGAATGGGCAGCGAAACGCTCGCGGTAGCCGGCCGGGAAGCCTTTGGGGAAGTCCGCCAGCACGTTGGTGCCGTGGGCTTCGCCGAAGCTTTCCACCACCAGGCTGGCGTAGTCGTCCTGCCAGCTGCGGCAGGCCTGCACCACTTCTTTTTCCAGCAGCAGCGGATCGATGTCGATGCGCTGCTTCGGGTCCACCCGCAGGATCAACTGCACACGGGCCAGTACCGACTCGGAGAAGAAGGTCCAGAACTCGCAGTCGGTGGCTTGCAGGCGATCCATCAGCACTTGCTGGATCTTCTGCCGCACTTCGGTGGAATAGATGTCGCGCGGCACGTAGGCCAGGCAGTAGCAGAAGCGGCCGTAGGGGTCTTTGCGCAGGAACACGCGGATCTTGTTGCGTTCCTGGATCTGCACGATGGACATCACGGTGCTGAACAGCTCGTCCACCGGGGTCTGGAACAGATCGTCCCGGGGCAGCACTTCCAGGACCTGAGCCAGTTCCTTGCCCAGGTGCGCCTTGGCCTGGAAGCCCGAGCGCTGCTCGATGGCTTCGACCTTGCGGCGGATGTAAGGAATCACCCGCACGCTCTCGCCGTACACCGAAGAGGTGTACAGGCCCATGAAGCGGCATTCCTTGATGACCTTGCCGTCGGCATCGATCTGGCGGATCGAGACGAAATCCGGGTAGGCCGGACGGTGCACACGGCTCGGGTGCGCGGCCTTGGCGAAGGACAGCGGCGTCGGTTCGCGCAGGTAGTTGACGGCGTAGTCTTCGATGCGCAGGTCATCGCTGGTCAGGCCGGCGCGCAGCAGCTTGGCCAGGCCGAGAAAGGAGTTCGGGTCATATTCGATATGCCCGCCGTCCTGGTCGGCGCCGACCACGAATTCTTCATAGCCGAGGAAGGTGAAGTGGTTGCCCACCAGCCATTCGAGGAAGCTCTTGATCTCGGTCTTTTCTTCGGCGGCGATCGGGAACTGGCTGTTGTCGATGCTCTGGATCAGTTCCTGGACCTTGGCCTTCATCGGCTCGAAGTCGGCCACGGCGACCCGCACTTCGCCCAGTACCTGTTCCAGCTCCTTGCCCAGCACGCTGAGTTCGGCGGCGTTGGCGCAACGGTCGATCTCCAGGTACATCAGCGACTCTTGCTGGATGCCTTCGCCCTGGGTGCCCTTGGGCAGGATTTCCAGCAGCTCGCCCTTGCTGCCACGACGTACGCTGAGCACGGTGGTCTGCAGGGTGTGGATGCTGTAGCCGCGACGGTTGAGCTCGGTGCGTACCGAGTCCACCAAAAACGGCAGGTCGTGGTGCAGGACTTCCACAGCAGTGTGGGTCGACTGCCAGCCATGGCGTTCGTAATCGGGGTTGTAGACGCGGACCTGCGGTTGCCCGTGGTCGAAGCGCTCAAGCAGGCGCCAGGCAGAAAGGGTGCAGCCCGCCAGGTCGGACATGCGACGCTGGGTGAGTTCGTCCAGGGAAATGATGCCGAAGAATTGTTCAGCGAACAGCGCCACTTGTGGCAGTGCCTGTTCACTGATGTGCTGCGCCAGTGCCGCTTGCAGTTGGTGCTGGAAGTCGGCTTTGCTGGCTGCGGTGAAGAACGCCATCTGTGGTACTCCGCTTGGGCTTGTTATTGATGGAAGCGTCGCGTGCAAACCCCTCGCGGGGCGGTGCTGCATCCTGCTCCTGGTCTCGGGCAGAGGTAGCAGGATGACAGGTGGGTGAAGCTGGACGAGACGCACAGGTCACATTCACCTTCCGGGGATGGGCATCTGCAAAAACGACTGACGCTAGCCGGGAAACCGAGCGCAATGCCTTTACAGGTGACCATCACAAATCAGACGCAACCTATTGCACTAAGAACAAATTGTCCGCTGCGCAGCTTAACGAGTGCGATGTGACAGCTGCTTGCGATGCTGCGACATATTCGGTCAACGGCACGCAGCAGAACGCTCACGCTTTGAGCAACACTAGCAGCCGCGGTGGAAAAACCGGTTTTTTTCCCCGGATTCACGGTACTTGCGTACCAAAAGTGACTGCCGCAGCGATTGTGTTCACGACCTGTTCTCTGACAGACAAGCCAGCAGAAATTCCATCGGGCTGGCAGAATTGTTTCCTTTCTGCCCGCCCGGCCACTCTCTCAGGAATGCCCCCATGCACATGACCACCGCCCACCTGATCGCCAACCCCTGTGACGACGAAGAAGACAACATGGCCATGCTCTGCTGCCACAGCACCCAGGGCGAGATGTTCCTGATGAGCCGCTACCCGGACGAAGACGAACTGGAGATCACCCTCGACGGCGAGCCCTCGACCCTCGATGGCGTCAAGGTGACCCTGAGCCCCACCACCCTGCTGATCGAAATCGCCGCGGCCGACGCCGACGCCCTGAACGGCGCCGACCACCTGGAGATCCGCCACAGCACTGCTGCCTCGGACCTGGCCGAAGTGGAGGAAACCCTGCAGAACATCCTCAAGGGCACCGGCACCTACATCAGCCTGCTGTCCTGACCCGCCGCCCTTCCCGGTAGGAACCCCAACACCGCGCCCGAGCGTAGGAGCTGGCTTGCCAGCGAAGGCGTCTTCGGCTCCGCCGCAAACCTTGCCGGCCTCTTCGCCGGCAAGCCGGCTCCGACCAGAACCCCAGCACCGCGCTCGACCGTAGGAGCTGGCTTGCCAGCGAAGGCGTCTTCGGCCCCGCCGCAAACCCTGCCGGCCTCTTCGCCGGCAAGCCGGCTCCTAGCGGGGCGCACGCGTGGTGCTGAATAAAACACGGATTTTTTTCGACTAATTCGCCAAATCAGGTTTTCCCCGTTAGTCGCCGACCCCCGCTATGGATTAAAGTATCGCCCCCAGCCCCGACGTTCCCTCAACGCCCGGGGCGCACCCTCTCCAGGAACAGTCACCGATGGAACATCGTGAAGCGCTTTTGGCGCTGCGAACCTTTCTTTCAACGCAGATTCTCGGCCAGGAAAAACTCATCGAGCGCTTGCTCATCGCCCTGCTCGCCGACGGCCACATGCTGGTCGAGGGCGCTCCGGGGCTGGCCAAGACCAAGGCCATCAAGGAGTTGGCCGAAGGCATTGAAGCGCAATTCCATCGGATCCAGTTCACCCCCGACCTGCTGCCCGCCGACATCACCGGCACCGAGATCTATCGCCCGGAAACCGGCAGCTTCGTGTTCCAGCAAGGCCCGATCTTCCACAACCTGGTGCTGGCGGACGAAATCAACCGCGCTCCGGCCAAGGTCCAGTCGGCCCTGCTCGAAGCCATGGCCGAGCGCCAGGTCAGCGTCGGGCGCAGCACCTATGAACTGTCGCCGCTGTTCCTGGTGATGGCGACCCAGAACCCCATCGAGCAGGAAGGCACCTACCCGCTGCCCGAAGCCCAGCTCGACCGCTTCCTGATGCACGTCAAGATCGGCTTCCCGGACGCCGCCGTGGAGCGGCGGATCCTCCAGCAGGCCCGCGGCGAAGCCCTGAACGGCGAGACCAAGCCCGAGCGCCGGGTCAGCCAGCAGGCGATCTTCGCCGCGCGCAAGGAAATCCTCGGCCTGTACATGGCCGATGCGGTGGAGGAATACCTGGTGCAACTGGTGATGGCCACCCGCACCCCGGCCAAGTTCGACCCGGAGATGGCCGAGTGGATCGCCTACGGCGCCAGCCCCCGCGGTTCCATCGCCCTGGACCGCTGCGCCCGGGCCCACGCCTGGCTCGCCGGCCGCGACTTCGTCAGCCCCGAAGACATCCAGGCCGTGCTGTTCGACGTACTGCGCCACCGCATCATCCTGTCCTTCGAGGCTGAAGCGGCCGGCATCGACCAGGACCGTGTGGTACAGCGCATCCTCGACGTCGTTGCCGTCGCCTGAAGCCCATGACCCAGCCCGTTGCCGAACCCGGCATTCGCATCACCCTCGGCGAGCTGATCGAGATGCGCCATCGCGTGCGCGAGGTGCAGCTGTTCTCCACCCCCAGCCAGCGCAGCCCGCTGATCGGCCTGCACCACTCCAAGCTGCGCGGGCGCGGCGTGGACTTCGACCAGGTGCGGGTCTACCAGGCCGGCGACGACGTGCGCACCATCGACTGGCGGGTGACCGCGCGCACCCAGGAACCGCACACCAAGCTGTTCCACGAAGAGCGCGAGCGGCCGATCTTCATCATGGTGGAACAGAGCCGCCAGCTGTTCTTCGGCTCGGGGCTGATGTTCAAGTCGGTGCTCGCCGCCCAGGCCGCAAGCCTGATCGGCTGGGCCGCCCTGGGCCATAACGACCGGGTCGGCGGGCTGGTCTACGGCGACGACGAGCACTACGAGATCAAGCCGCGGCGCAGCAAGCAGAGCCTGTTGCAGCTGCTCAACCGCCTGGTGCGGGTCAACCAGTCGCTGCACAGCGAAGCCCGGCCCCAGCGCGACGCCCTGGGCACCGCGCTGCTGCGCGGGCGCGAAGTCCTGCGCCCCGGCAGCCTGGTGATCGTGATCTGCGACGAACGCGCCCTGAGCGACGCCGCCGAGCAGCAACTGAGCCTGCTGTCGCGCCATTGCGACCTGCTGTTGATGCCCCTTTCCGACCCGCTGGACCACGCCCTGCCCGCCGCCGGCCTGCTGCGCTTCGCCGAACGCGGCGCCCAGCTGGAACTGGACACCCTGAACTACGACCTGCGCCAGGCCTACCGCGCCATGAGCGAAGCGCGCATCGCCCGCTGGGAACGCCTGGCGCAAAAGCTGCGGGTGCTGCTGATGCCCCTGAGCACCCAGAGCGAGATGGTCGAGCAGCTGCGCGAATACCTCAACCCGCAGCGCCCCGGAGCCGGCCGATGAGCAGCCTGGAACAACTGCAACCGCTGCTGCCGCCGCCCGCGGTCAGCCTGTGGCCGCCGGCCCCGGGCTGGTGGTTGCTGGCGCTGCTGCTGCCGCTGCTGGGCCTGGCCCTCTGGCACTGGCGCCACCTGTGGCCGCGCAAGGCCGTGCGCGCCCGCAGCGAGCAGCCCCTGGACCCGGTGCGCCTGGCCGCCCTGGCAGAGCTGGCGCTGCTGCCCAAGCCCTATGACGGTGCCCCCGCCGGCGCCTGGCTGCAGGCCTTGAATGCCCTGCTCAAGCGCCTGTGCCGCAACCATTACCCCTACAGCCAGAGCCACACCCTGAACGGGCGCAAATGGCTGGCGTTCCTCGACAACCGTTGCCCGGCCGCCGGCCTGACCCGCTGGATGGTGCTGGTGGAAGGCGCCTACAAGCCCGAGTGCAAGCTCGACGACAAAGCCATCGCCGGCCTGACCCAGGCGGTGGACACCTGGATTCGCAAGCATGTTTGAGTTCGCCTGGCCCTGGGTCTTCGTCCTGCTGCCGCTGCCCTGGCTGCTGCGCCTGGTGCTGCCGGTGGCCGACAGCGGCGAGCCGGCGCTGAAAGTGAGTTTTCTCAGTGACCTGGAAGGCCTGTCCAAGCGCCGGGCCCGCGCCCACCTGCCAGCCTGGCGCCAGCAGGTGCGTTTCATCCTGCTCTGGCTCCTGCTGCTGTTGGCCGCCGCACGCCCGCAATGGCTGGGCGAACCCTTGCCGGTGGCCGCCAGCGGCCGCGACCTGCTGGTGGCGGTGGACGTTTCCGGCTCCATGGATTTCCCCGACATGCAATGGCAGGACGAGGACGTCAGCCGCCTGAACCTGGTCAAGCACCTGCTGGGGGACTTTCTCGAACACCGCGAAGGCGACCGGGTGGGCCTGATCCTGTTCGGCAGCAAGGCCTACCTGCAGGCGCCCCTAACCTTCGACCGGCACACGGTGCGGGTCTGGCTGGATGAAGCGAAGATCGGCATCGCCGGCAAGAACACCGCCATCGGCGACGCCATCGGCCTGGCCCTCAAGCGCCTGCGCCAGCGCCCGGCCCAGAGCCGGGTGCTGATCCTGGTCACCGACGGCGCCAACAACGGCGGCGAGATCGCCCCCATCACCGCCGCCCGGCTGGCCGCCGAGGAAGGGGTGAAGATCTACCCCATCGGCATCGGCGCCGACCCGGAACAGAGCGCCACCCTCGGCGTGCTGGGCATCAACCCGAGCCTGGACCTGGACGAACCGGCCCTCAAGGAGCTGGCGCAAGTCACTGGCGGGCGCTACTTCCGCGCCCGGGACGGCCAGGAGCTGCAAGCGATCAAGCAAACCCTCGATCAACTGGAACCGGTGGCCCAGCAACCGACCCAGGCACGCCCGGCCCAGGCCCTGTACCACTGGCCCCTGGCCACGGCGTTGCTGCTCAGCGTGCTGCTGGTGCTGCGCGAGCGCTGGCCGCAGAACCCGCTGCAACGCTTCTTCACCCAGTCGAACTTCCTGCTGCCTGCCCATGACTGGCGCCAGCGGCTCAAGCGCCTGCGCTTGCGGAGGCGTCGATGATCAGCCTCTGGCCCCATTGGTTCCGCCCCGGCTGGTTGCTGGTGCTGCCCCTGCTGGCGCTGCTGCTGTGGAAGCTCTGGCACCGGCAGAAACGCGCCGGGCGCTGGCAGATGATCCTGCCCCCGGCCTTTCACGCCGCCCTGCTCAGCGGCGGCAATGGCCGCGAAAGCAAGCTGCCCTGGGTGGCCCTGGGCCTGGCCTGGCTGCTGGCAGTGCTGGCCCTGCTGGGCCCCAGCTGGCAGCGGGTGGAACAGACCAGCCAGAAACCCGCCGACCCGCTGGTGGTGCTGCTGGAGCTGACCCCACAGATGCTCGCCAACGACGTGCCGCCCGATCGCCTGGAGCAGGCCCGGCACAAGCTGCTGGACCTGTTGCAACTGCGCAGCGACGCGCAGACCGCCATCGTGGTCTACGCCAGCAGCGCCCACACCCTGGTGCCGCTGTCCGATGACCTGGCCACCAGCCGCAACCTGCTGGACGCCCTCAAGCCATCGATCATGCCCCAGGCCGGCCAGCGCGCCGACCTGGCCCTGCTCAAGGCCCTGAAGCTGCTGGACCAGGGGGCCCTGGGCCAGGGCCGGGTGCTGCTGATGGCCTCCTCCCTCAACGAAGAGGAACGCCAGGGCATCCGCCAGGCGCTCAAGGGCGACGCCCCGCAGTTGCTGATGCTCGGCTTCGGCAGCCGCGACGGTGCCCCGGTGGCCCTGGAAGACGGCAGCTACCTCAAGGACGACCAGGGCGCGATCCTGGTATCGCGCCTGGACAGCCCGGACCTCAAGCACTTCATCGGCGACGTGGGCGGGCGCTACCGCCAGGCGCGCCTGGACGACAGCGACCTGCGCGGCCTGGGCCTGCTGGGCGGCCCGCAAGGCCTGCGCAGCGACGGCCAGACCCTGCGCCTGGATACCTGGGCCGACCAGGGCTACTGGCTGCTGCTGCCGCTGTTGCTGCTGGCCGCCTGCGCCGGGCGCCGGGGCTGGCTGTTCTGCCTGCCCCTGCTGCTGTTCGCCGTGCCACAACCGAGCTACGCCTTCGACTTCAATGACCTGTGGCTGCGCCCCGACCAGCAGGGCCAGCGGCTTCTGCAACAGCAGCGCCCGGCGGAGGCCGCGCGGCATTTTCAGGACCCGCAATGGCAAGGCGTGGCCTTGTACGAAGCCGGCAACTACACTGCCGCCGCCGAGCGTTTCGCCGAGGGCAACGACGCCCGCGCCCACTACAATCGCGGTAACGCCCTGGCCCGCAGCGGCGAGCTGGAAGCCGCCATCGACGCCTACGAGCAGGCCCTGGAACGCCAGCCGGACCTGCAACCGGCGTTGCAGAACAAGGCCCTGGTGGAGAGCCTGCTGCAACAGCAACAGGCCCAGGCGCAAACACCGCCACCGGCGAAGAAGCCGGACACCCCCGAAGGCGACGACACCCGCCCGGGCCCCAGCGGCGCGGCCACCCAGCCACCACCGGGCAGCAATGGCCCGCAGGACCCTGCACAGACGCCGGCCAACGAAGGTGACACGCCGCCGCCGGATCCACAGGCCGCCGGCCACAGTGAAGTGCCCGGCAGCGAGCTGGACGACCAGCACACCACCACCCCGCTGCGCCCGGTGGAGGACAGCCTGGACGCTGAACACCAGCAGGCGCTGGAACAATGGCTGCGCAAGATCCCCGACGACCCGGGTGAATTGCTCAGGCGCAAATTCTGGTACGAACAGCAACAACATCAGGATCAGGGAAAAACTCGATGACCCGCTGCACCGCCCTACTGCTTGCCCTCGCGTTCTGCACTGGCCAGTCCCAGGCTGCCGGCCTGCTCGCCAGCCTGGACCGCAGCCAGGTCAATTCCGGGGAAACCGTCGAGCTGACCCTGGAGTCCACCGATGTCACCCAGTTCGGCAAGCCGGACCTGGCGCCCCTGGAGGCACAATTCGAGGTGCGTGGCACACGCCAGGTCAACCAGCTCAACGGCCTGGGGGACAACCACGCCAGTACCCGCTGGATCGTCACCCTGCTGCCGCGCCACACCGGCACCCTGGAAATCGCCCCGCTGCAACTGGGCAGCCTGCAGAGCCAGCCCCTGAGCCTGCAGGTCAACACCAGCCCGGCCCAGGACCAGAACGCCCGCCTGGAACCGGTGTTCATCGAAGCCGAGCTCGACCAGCCCAGCGTCTATGTCCAGGCCCAGGCCCTGCTGACCCTGCACATCTACCACTCGGTGCCGCTGTTCGACGACAGCAGCCTGAGCCCGCTGCTGCTGAGCGACACCCGGGTGGAACAGCTGGGCGAGCCGCGTACCTACGAAAAGCTCATCAATGGCGTGCGCCACGGGGTGATCGAGATGCGCTACGCGCTCTATCCCCAGCGCAGCGGGCCGTTGCAGATTCCCGCGCTGACCTTCAGCGCCACCCTGGCCAACCCGGACCCGGGCCAGGAAACCAGCTCGCAGACGCCCCGGGCCGGCAAGCTGATCCACGTCAGCTCCAGTGACATCAGCCTGCAGGTCAAGGCCAAGCCCGCCACCTACCCGGCCGACGCGCCCTGGCTGCCGGCCCGCAGCCTGAGCCTGAGCGAAAGCTGGAACCCGGAGCCCGAGCACCCTCAGGTAGGAGACTCCCTGACCCGCAGCCTGACCCTGCGCGCCGAAGGCCTGTCCAGCGCCCAGCTGCCGCCGCTGCCCCTGGCCGACGTCAATGGCCTGCGCAGCTACCCGGACCAGCCGCAGTTGAGCAACCAGCACGTTGAACAGGGCCTTTTGGGCATTCGCGAAGATCGCCAGGCGCTGGTGCCCACACGCCCCGGCAACGTCGAACTGCCCGCCATTGAAGTGACCTGGTGGAACACCGTCGAAGACCGCCTGGAAAGCACCAGCCTGCCGGCCCGGGCCCTGCAGGTGGCGAACAACCCGAGCCTGGTGGTGGACACCCCGGCAGGCAACGCCCCGGCCGGGCCCGACAGCGGCAACCTGTGGCTGTGGCAACTGAGCACCCTGCTGCTGGCTTGCACCACCCTGCTGGGCTTCGGCCTGTGGTGGCGCGCCCGCTGGCAGCCGGCGGTGCTGCGCGCCACCCAGACCGGCCCCAGCCCGCGCTCGCTGCTGGACGACCTCAAGCGTGCCTGCCAGGCCAACGACCCCCAGGCCACCCGCCAGGCCCTGGACGCCTGGGCCCGGCAGCAGCCCGAAACCCTGGCCGAAATGGCCGCGCGCTTCGTGCCGCTGTCCGACGCCCTGGACGGCCTCAACGGCGCGCTCTACAGCGAGACCGGCCAGTACTGGCAGGGCGAGGAACTATGGCGAGCGATACGCGCCATCCCGATCGACGAACGGGTCCAGGACCCGGTGGCGGACACCACCAGCCTGCCGCCGCTGTACCCCAAGTGACAGCAGCCGCGCAGCCCCCTGCCACGTAGGAGCCGGCTTGCCGGCGAAGAGGCCCGTAAGTCATGCAGCGCCCGGGCGGGCCCTTTCGCTGGCAAGCCAGCTCCTACAGCCACCTACCTGGAGCCAAGCCGTTGGGCCAATCTCGCCTGCATTTACCGCAGCGCCGGGCATGAACACGCATTTGCCAGTAAACTCTCTGCCCTTTCGCCGCGGTCACCCTTATGTGCGGCCAAGCCTTTTGCATGCGGAGCCTGCCTTGCGTCTGTTTCACACCTCCGACTGGCACCTGGGCCAGAACCTCCACGGCCAGGAACGCGACTTCGAACACGCCTGTTTCCTGGAGTGGCTGCTGCGCCAGCTCAAGCACGAACAGCCCGATGTGCTGCTGATCGCCGGCGATATCTTCGACACCGTAAACCCGCCGGTCAGCGCCCAGGAGCGGCTCTACGACTTCATCGTCAGCGCCCACGAGCAGCAGCCGGCCCTGACCATCGTGATGATCGCCGGCAACCACGACTCCGGCTCGCGCATCGAGCTGCCGGCGCCCTTGATGCGCCGCCTACGCACCCACGCCCTGGGCCGGGTGCTGTGGCTGGACGACGGCCAGCTGGACGCCGAGCGCCTGCTGCTGCCGCTGCCCGACGCCAGCGGCCAGGTCTCCGCCTGGTGCCTGGCCCTGCCGTTCCTGCGGCCGGCGGAAGTCACCGGCCGCCAGCTGGGCGACGACTACCTCAAGGGCATTGCCCAGGTCCACGAATGGCTGATCGCCGCGGCCAACGCCAAGCGCCAGCCGGGCCAGGCCCTGGTCGCCGTCAGCCATGCGCACATGGCCGGCGGCTCGGTCTCGGAAGATTCCGAACGCAGCCTGATCATCGGCAACGCCGAGGCCCTGCCCGCCAGCCTGTTCGGCCCGGACATCAGCTACGTGGCCCTGGGCCACCTGCATAAGCCGCAGAAGGTCAACGGCGAGGAGCGCATCCGCTACAGCGGCTCGCCGATCCCGCTGTCGTTCTCAGAGATCGGCTACCAGCACCAGATTCTCGACGTGCGCCTGGACGGCGAGACCCTGGTCAGCGTCGAACCGCGGCTGATTCCCCGCGCGGTGAACCTGCAACGCCTGGGCCCGGCGCCCCTGGGAGAACTCCTGACCCAGCTCGGCGAGCTGCCGGACATCGACCTGTTGGCCGAGGAGCAGCGCCAGCCCTGGCTGGAAGTGCGGGTGCGCCTGGACGAGCCCCAGCCGGACCTGCGCCAGCAAGTGGAAAGCGCCCTGCAAGGCAAGGCCGTGCGCCTGGTGCGGATCGCCGCCGAATACGCCGGCAAGGGCGCAGGCGACGGTGAAGAGGCCAGTGCCGAGCTGATCGAGCTGGACCAGCTGACCCCCGAAGAGCTGTTCCGCCGCGCCTGGCGCGACGCTTACGCCAACGAGGTGGACGAAGCCACCCTCAAGGATTTCGCCCTGCTGTTGCAGGACGTCCAGCAAGAAGGTGAACAGCCATGAAGATCCTGGCCATCCGCCTGAAGAACCTGGCCTCCCTGGCCGGCCCCTTCGAGATCGACTTCACCGCCGAGCCCCTGGCCAGCGCCGGGCTGTTCGCCATTACCGGGCCCACCGGCGCCGGCAAGAGCACCCTGCTGGATGCCCTGTGCCTGGCGCTGTTCGGCGCGGTGCCGCGGCTGAACAATATCGGCCGCGAGACCAAGGTCCCCGAGGTCGACAGCGAGATCCTCACCAGCGACCCGCGCACCCTGCTGCGCCGCGGCACCGGCAGCGGCTATGCCGAGGTGGATTTTGTCGGCATCGACGGCCGTCGCTACCGCGCCCGCTGGGAAACCAACCGCGCCCGCGACAAAGCCACCGGCAAGCTGCAAGGCAGCCGGCAGAACCTCACTGACCTGGACAGCGAACAGCTGCTGAGCAACCAGAGCAAGAGCGAATACAAGCAACTGATCGAGGCCCGCCTGGGGCTCAACTTCGAACAGTTCACCCGGGCGGTGATGCTGGCCCAGAGCGAGTTCAGCGCCTTTCTCAAGGCCGACGACAAGGAACGCAGCGAGCTGCTGGAAAAGCTCACCAACACTGCGGTCTACAGCCAGTTGGGGCGCCGCGCCTACAGCAAGAGCAAGGAAGCCGAAGACGCCCACAAGGAGCTCAAGGCCCAGGCCAGCGGCATCAGCCCGCTGGAGCCCGAGGCCCGGGCCGAGCTTGAACAGCAGTTGAGCCAGGCCCAGCAACAGCTCAAGGAGCAACAGGCCCAGCTCAGGCAGTTGGAAGCCCAGCACGTCTGGCTCAAGGAACTGCGCCAGTGGCAGGAAGCCCGGCAGAGCGCCGCCGAACAACTGCAAGCGGCCGAACAGGACGCCCAGGCCCTGGCCCCGGAGCGCCTGCGCCTGCAACGCCTGGAGCAACTGGCGCCGCAGCGGCACCAGTTCCTGCGCCAGGCAGAGCTGGGCGCCAGCCTGCTGCCGTTGCGCCAGCAGATCCAGCAGCAGGTCGAACAGCAAGGCGCCCTGCAACAACAGCAGGAACGCCTGCAACAGCAACTGCAGGACGCCGGCACGGCCCTGTCCCAGGCCCAGGAACAGCACAGCACCAGCGCCCCGTTGCTGCGCGAAGCCTTTGCTGAACAGGCCAACCTGGAGCGCCTGGGGCAGAGCCTGGCCCAGGCCGAGGCCCAACGCAGCCGCGCCGAGCAGGCCAGCACCGAGGGCCAGCAAGGCATCCAGCAACTGCTGGAAAAACAGCGCCTGGTGGGCGAACGCCTGGAGCGGATCGCCGGGCAACTGGCCCACAGCGTCGCCCTCGCCCCCTTGAGCGACGCCTGGAACGCCTACCGTGAACGCCTGCAACAGCTGATGCTGATCGGCAATCGCCTGCACCAGGGCCAGGCCGAACTGCCGGCCCTGGAACAGCGCGCCAGCAGCGCCGCCCAGCAACTGAGCGAGCAACGCACGCAGCTCGAACTGCTCTACAGCGAAGCCGGGGCCGAGCCCCAGGCGGTGGCCGAGCAGATCCAGTTGCTCGGCACCCTGCTCCAGGACAACCGCAAGCAGCAGCGCGCCGTCGAAGAGCTGGCCCGGCTCTGGGCCCAGCAGCGCGAACTGGACCAGCGCGGCCAGGCACTGCAGGACAGGCAGCAGGCGGTGGCCGCCCAGCGCGAGGAGCTGAACAAGGTCGGCCTGCAGGCCAAGGCCGAGCTGGTGCTGGCCGAGCAGACCCTGAGCGTCACCCAGGCCCTGCTGGAGCGCCAGCGGCTGGCCCGCAGCGCCAGCGTCGAGGAGTTGCGCGGGCAATTGCAGAGCGACCAGCCGTGCCCGGTGTGCGGCAGCGTCGAGCACCCCTACCACCAGCCTGAAGCCTTGCTGCAGAGCCTCGGGCGCCACGACGAGAACGAGGAAGCCAGCGCCCGCAAGACGGTGGACAGCCTCAAGGAACAGCTCAACGAACTGCGGGCCCAGGTCCAGGGGCTGATCGCCCAGCAGAAGGAATTCCTCCAGCAGCAGGAACAGCTGGCGAGCCAGCAGCAGGCCCTGGCCCCGAGCCTGCAAGCCCACCCCTTGAGCGCCAGCCTCCTGGACCAGGACCCGCCCAAGCGCGACGCCTGGCTGCAACAGCAACTCGCCCAGCTGCAGCAGAGCATCACCCAGGACGAAAACCGCCAGGGCGCCCTGCTGACCCTGCAAAAAGATGCCGCGCGCCTGCAAAACCAGCTGCAGGCGGCAATCGACGCCAGCCAGCAGGCCGCCCAGCACCTGGACAAGCAACAGCAGCAACTGAGCGCCGACCGCCAGCGCCTGGACGAGGAACTGGCCAGCTTCAGCCACCTGCTGCCGGCAGAGGTCCTCGACGGCCTGCGCCGCGACCCGGCCAGCACCTTCATGCAGCTCGACCAGCAGGTGCTGCAACGCATCGAGCAACTGCGCGAGCAGCAGGAAGAGGCCGAAGAACAGCAACAGCGCCAGCTGACCCTGGAAAAGGAACAGGACCGCCAGTTGACCCGCCAGCAACAACTGGCCGAGGCCCAACAGCAGTTCGACACCCTGCACCAGCAGCAACAGGCCTGCCAGCACAGGCTCGCCGAACTGCTGGGCCAGCAGCCCAGCGCCGAGCACTGGCAGCAGCACCTGGAGCAAGCCGTGGACCAGGCCCGCAGCGCCCAGGCCCTGGCCCAGCAACAGCAGCAGGCACTGCACCAGCAAGCGATCGAGTTGGGCGCCGAGCTCAAGGCCCGGGAAGAACGCCTGCAAGCCCTGGAAAGCGAACAACAGCAACTGGCCGCCAGCATCGAGCAGTGGCGCGCCGGGCACCCCGAACTGGATGACGCCGGCCTGCAACAGTTGCTGGAGCTGGACGAAGAACAGGTGCAGCAACTGCGCCAGCGCCTGCAAGACAACGACAAGGCCATCGAGCAGGCCAAGGTGCTGCTGCAGGAACGCCAGCAGCGCCTGGAACAGCATCAGGCCCAGCACAACGGCAACCTGGAGACCGAGCAACTGGCCCAGGCCCTGGAACAGCTGCAGCAACAGGCCCAGGCCAGCGAACAACAGGTGGCGGACCTGCGTGCACGGCAAAGCGAGGACCAGCGCCGCCAGGCCGCCAACCAGGCCCTCAACCAACGCCTTGAACAGGCCTACGCCCAGTGGCAGCGCTGGGCCCGGCTCAGCGCCCTGATCGGCTCGGCCGAAGGCGACAAGTTCCGCAAGATCGCCCAGGCCTACAACCTCGACCTGCTGGTGCACCACGCCAACGCCCAACTGCGCCAACTGGTGCGCCGCTACCGCCTCAAGCGCGGTGGCAGCATGCTCGGCCTGCTGGTGCTGGACACCGAAATGGGCGACGAACTGCGCTCGGTGCACTCGCTGTCCGGCGGCGAAACCTTCCTGGTGTCCCTGGCCCTGGCCCTGGGGCTGGCCTCCATGGCTTCCAGCACCCTGAAGATCGAATCGCTGTTCATCGACGAAGGCTTCGGCAGCCTCGACCCCGAGTCCCTGCAACTGGCCATGGATGCCCTCGACGGCCTGCAGGCCCAGGGCCGCAAGGTGGCGGTGATCTCCCACGTACAGGAAATGCATGAACGGATTCCGGTACAGATCAAGGTCAGCCGCCAGGGCAATGGCCTGAGCACCCTGGAGGTGAAATGAGCACGCTGCAAACGCCGGGGGCGACCCTTTACTCCTTCCGCCGCTGCCCCTACGCCATGCGTGCGCGGCTGGCACTGCGCTATGCCGGGGTGCCATTGCGGATTGTCGAAGTCAGCCTCAAGGCCAAGCCGGCCGAGATGCTCGCGCTGTCGGCCAAGGGCACGGTACCGGTGCTGGCACTGGAGGATCGGGTGATCGATGAAAGCCTGGAGATCATGCACTGGGCCCTGGCCCAGCATGACCCCGAGGATTGGCAGCTCACGGCGGACCCGACGGCCCAGGCGCAGATGGCGGCACTGATTGCCGAGAATGACCAGGTGTTCAAGGTGCACCTCAATCGCTACAAGTACGCCGAGCGCTACCCCGAGGCGCCCATGGAGCACTACCGGACCCAGGGCGAGGCGTTTCTGGCGCGCCTGGATACCCTGTTGCAGCAGCGCCGCTATCTGCTGGCGGCGCATCCGAGCCTGGCGGACATGGCGCTGCTGCCGTTTGTTCGCCAGTTTGCCCATGTGGACCGGGAGTGGTTTGCCCAGACGCCTTACCGCTCCTTGCAGGAGTGGTTGCAGGAGCAACTCGAATCAGAATTGTTCCTGGCAATCATGGCCAAACAATAACTTTCACAAGATGCGTGTATCGGCAGCCTAAAATAGATTGAGCTGCCGAAATAACCAGCTTTCAGAATTTTCCTAAAGACTTCATCCGCAACTAATAACTAAACTAATTCAACACACAAAGTTCATATCCAACACAGCAATTAGTTAAACACCCAGTTACTAATCGCATGTAAGCAAGACAACTTCGACTCACGCCATCGCGCCCCGCCCGGCCCCAAACCCCAAGCCATCCGGGCATCACGCCCTCATCACTGCGTAAACCAAGCCTTTACCTCGGCAGTAGCCTGCTCGCCCATAAAAAAACTTCGATTACTCAGGCCGCTGTAATCACTTCCTTTATCGCCAGGTTCATTACATTGAAATCGCCTTTTGCAACAGCCGCACTAACACTGATCTATGGAATGATTTATTCAGCACAGTCCTGTGCCGACCTTACTATCGACCTGAGTTCTTTGGGCGCTGATGGCTCGGTAGCCTATGGCGTATCGGCTGACGGCCATTTCATCGTCGGCACGGCGTTCGCGAACGGCAATCAATATGCGTTCAAGTACAGCGATGCGACCGGCATGGTCAATCTGGGCACACTGGGTGGCGTTCAATCCTATGCCAAGGCCGCATCCGCTGATGGCAAGGTGGTCGTGGGATTCGCCGGCGTCTCCAGTAACAACGCTCACGCCTTCAAGCACACCGACGCCACCGGCATGATCGACCTGGGCACCTTGGGAGGACTTACCTCACAGGCCACGGGCGTGTCCGCTGACGGCTCCGTTGTCGTAGGCGATTCGACTACCACCAATGGCGACTATCGTGCGTTCAAGCACACCGATGCGATGGGCATGATCGATCTGGGCACCCTGGATGCGGGCAACAGCGGCTACTCCTTTGCCACCGCCGTGTCCGCGGACGGCAGCATCGTCGTGGGATACGCTGATATCGATGCCAGCACAGACACGCAACACGCCTTCAAGCACACCGACGCGAACGGCATGATCGATCTGGGCACCCTGGGAGGGCAGACCTCACAGGCATTCGGCATCTCCGCTGACGGCCATGTTGTCGTGGGAATGGCCCAGACAGCTACAGGCGGCACTCAAGCGTTCAAGCACACTGACGCTGCCGGCATGGTCGGCCTGGACTCCTGGGGTAGCGATTCCTTCGCTTATGGCACTTCCTCCGACGGTAGCGTCATCGTAGGTGTAGCCGCGACGGCCACTGGCTATGTCCATGCATTCAGGCACACCGATGCCAGCGGCATGGTCGACCTGGGCACCCTGGGCGGTGAAACGTCAGCGGCGACCGGCGTCTCCGCTGACGGCAATGTTGTCGTGGGCCTCAGCCTTACGGGTGAAGGAGCCATGCACGCCGCGCTATGGAAAATCACCGAAACAGGCTCCCACCTTGTCGACCTGGACAACACCCGCACCGCCATGGCCAAGAACGCCGATCGGGCCTGGGGGATGCTCGATTTGCGCAGCGAACAGCTGGCTCGATTGATGAGCCAGGAATGCCAGATCGACAGTGGCTCGTTCTGTATCGGTGTGGGCCCAAGCTACAGCCGCAACAGCGTGGCCAGGCAGACCAGCATGAGCCTGACCCTGGGGGTTCGTCCCACCGAGCATCTGCGCCTTGGCGTCACCCTGGATCAGGACCTCGATCGGCAACTGCCGGACAACTACACCAAGGCAGGGTCGGTAGCACCGGCGGTCGCCCTCTTCGCCGCCGTTGATGAAACAGGCCACGGGCTGGGTTGGCAGGGCCGTGTGGCCGCAGCCTATGTGTCTTCCAAGGTCGACATCACACGCGAACAACTGGCTTACACCGAGGCCGGCCAAGGGCGTTCGAGCCTGCGCGGCAAGTCCTTGAGCATCGAAGGCGCCTACGGCGTGATGCTCAATGCAATGACCCTGACGCCGTATCTGGGCCTCAGCCAGACTCAGGTCAGCCGCCAGGGCTATCGTGAAAACAGCGGCGCGGTGTTTGCAGCCAGCTACGCGAAAATGGGCCGCACGACCACCAGCCTGAACCTCGGTGTGCGGGGCGCCAAAAAGCTCACCCGGCAGCTGGAACTCAGTGCCAACCTGGAGCTGACCCAGGACCTGCGCAACAAGCGCGATGCCTTTCAAGCCCAAATGGAGTACCTGGGGCGCTACACCTACCAGGCCGAAAAACAGCACGACGCTCGCCTGGGCGCAGGCACAGGAGTGAGCTATGCCCTGAACGAACACAGCGCCGTGCATACGGGCGTGTTCTGGGCGCAGCAGCCAGGTGGCAATGATGTGACCGGCATTCAGACAGCCTTCACTTATCAGTTCTGATAGCAGCCTGCCCCGCCGGCCTGAGTTCGAGGGCGGCCGGGGATGCGGGTGCACGTTCGCCATTCCGTGATTCGGGCGGGCCCGGGAGCCAGGCGTCATGCTAAGGTTTGGCCACTTCCACTCTCGCGAAAATGCCCATGTCCGTCGTCATCCGCACCCACCCCCGCTTGACCATCGGCGTCCTGATCGGCTGCGCCATTGGTCTGCTCGCTCCTGCCCAGACCCTGACCGGCAAGATCCTCATTGGCTGGAACGCCGCTGTCTGGAGCTACCTGGCAATGATGTTCTGGCTCACCGTTCGGGCCCGGGCCGATGAAGTCAGGCGCATCGCCGAAGCCGAGGATGAAAACGCCGGCCTGGTGCTGTTGATCGTCTGTGTGGCGGCCATCGCCAGCCTGGTGGCGATCACCCTGGAGCTGGTGGGCAGCAAGGACCTGGACAGCACCCAGCGCCTGGTCCACTACGGCTTCACCGGGCTGACGGTGATCGGCTCCTGGCTGCTGGTGGGGGTGATCTTCAGCCTGCACTACGCGCGCCTGTACTACACCTGGGACGGCAAGGAGCCGGCGCTGCGCTTCGCCGAAGGCCCGACCAACCCGGACTACTGGGACTTCCTGTATTTCTCCTTCACCATCGGCGTCGCGGTGCAAACCTCGGACGTCGGTGTGGCCACCCGCGAGCTGCGCAAGATCGTCCTCGCCCAATCGCTGATCGGCTTTCTGTTCAACACCGCAATCCTCGGTTTCTCGATCAATATCGCCGCCGGGCTGTTCAGTTGAGGCTGCACAAAACTTCTAGACCCCAGCCCTGGCAGCGGCGTTAACTGCCAGGGTTGCCGCCACGCCCCACGGACCGCCCCATGACCACGCCCAACTGGATCGACCTGGCCCAGGATGCCGACACCGGCATCGAGACCCTGAGGGCCCATTTCACCGGCCACGCCTATGACCCGCACTGGCACGACAGCTACCTGGTGGGCGTCACCGAGCAAGGGGTGCAGCAGTTCAACTGCCGCCGGGCCCGGCACCAGAGCACGCCGGGCAAGGTGTTCCTGCTGGAACCGGGGGAGATCCACGACGGCGAGGCCCCCACCGAGGGCGGCTTTACCTACCGCATGCTGTACCTCGACCCGCCGTGGCTGGAGCGCGAACTGGGGGCGCTGTTCGCCGAGGCGCCGGCCAATGCCCAGCTGGCATTCGGCAGTACCCTGGCCAGCGATCCGCGCCTGGCCCGGGCCACCAGCGCGGCCTTTCACAGCCTGCACCATGGCGAGTTGCGCATCGTCCGCCAGAGCGCCCTGGACCAGTTGCTGGAACAACTGACCGGGCACTTGCACTGGCGCCGGCGCTACAACCAGGACCCGCGCCTGCCGCTAGTGGCGCAACGGGCCCGGGACTACCTGCATGCACACCTGGCCCAGGACCTGAGCCTGGAAGCCCTGAGCCAGGCCTGCGGAGTCGACCGCTTTCGCCTCAGCCGCGCCTTCAAGGCCGCCTTCGGCCTGCCACCCCATGCCTACCTGGTGCAACTGCGCCTGAGCCGGGCACGCCGCCTGCTGGCCGGAGGCGCAGCGCCGGCCGAGGTCGCCACAGCCCTGGGCTTTGCCGACCAGAGCCACCTGGGGCGCTGGTTCATGCGTGCCTACGGGCTGAGCCCGGCGTTGTATCGCAAGCGCTGCACAAAGCTTCCAGACGCCTGAAAGCACCTGGGCCAGGATCAACTGCCGATCACTTCCCAAAGTTGCCCGCCATGCCCCTGCCTCTCTCGACCCTGCTGCCCTTTGTGCTGTTTGCCTTCGTCGCCTCCATCACCCCGGGGCCGACCAATATCCTGGTGCTGAACAACAGCGCCCGCCATGGCCTGCGGGCGGCGCCGCCGATCATCCTCGGCGCGGCGCTGGCCGCGGCCGGGATCGTGCTGCTGGTGGGCGCCGGCCTGGGCGACTGGCTCGCCGGCAGGCCCAAGGTGCAGCAGGCCATGCAGTGGCTCGGGCTGCTGTGGCTCAGCTACCTGGCCTGGCAGATCTGGCAGGCCCCGGCCAGCGCCCTGGATGCCAGTGCCGGGCAGCCGCGCCGCCTGGGGCTGGCCGGCGCCGCCGCGTTGCAACTGGTGAACCCCAAGACCTGGATGATGGCCCTGGCGGTGGTCAGCGTGTTCGCCGGTACCGAGGCCGACCGACAGTGGCGGGCGCTGTGGCTGTCCCTGGTGTTTTTCCTCATCGCCCTGCCGTGCCTGGGCGCCTGGGCACTGCTGGGGGCCGGTTCGGCGCGCTGGCTACGCTCGCCCCAGGCGCTGAAGGCATTCAATCGGGGCATGGCCCTGCTGTTGCTGGCATCCACCTGGATGAGCCTGTGGGCCTGAGGTCGCCACAGTGCAACGGGCGGTCGCTCCAGTGCCTTTGGCTCGGCACCGGGGCGCTGTAGGGTGGCGCACACGGCGCAACAAGACGCCGCCCGAACAAAAACCACTGCCCCACGAGAGCCTCCGATGAAAACACCGTTCAAGCGTTGTTTCCTGGCCTGTTGCGCCAGCGCCCTGCTGAGTGCCCCGACCTGGGCCGCCGAGCCCGCCGCCTGCAAGACCGTGCGCATGGGCGTGGTCAACTGGACCGACGTGATCGCCACCAGCGCCATGGCCGACGTGCTGCTCGGCGGCCTGGGCTACGACAGCAAGCAGACTAGCGCGGTGCAGCAGATCATCTTCGCCGGCATTCGCGACCGGCGCCTGGACATCTTCCTCGGCTACTGGAAACCGGCCATGGACCAGAACATCGCGCCCTTCCTGGCCGCCGGGCAGGTCAGGGTCATGGCCCAGCCCAGCCTGGCCGATGCCCAGGCGACCCTGGCAGTGCCGGACTACGTGGCGCAAGCGGGCCTGAAGACCTTCGCCGACATCGCCCGCTTCAAGGAGCAGCTGGGGGGCAAGATCTACGGCATCGAACCCGGCAGCGGCGCCAATACCACAATCAAGACCATGATCGACACCGACCATTTCGGCCTCAAGGGCTTCAAGCTGATCGAGTCCGGCGAGGCCGGGATGCTGGCGGCGGTGCAGCGGGCGATCAACCGCAAGGAGTTCGTGGTGTTCGTCGGCTGGACCCCGCACCCGATGAACATCAACCTGGCCATCACCTACCTCACCGGCAGCGAGGACGTGTACGGGCCCAACGAAGGCGCGGCCACGGTGTCCACGGTGACCGCCCCGGACTATGCCGAGCGCTGCCCCAACGTCGACCGGCTGCTGAAGAACCTGAGCTTCACCGCAGCCCAGGAAAGCCAGCTGATGGTGCCCATCATGCAGCGCCAATCGCCCCAGGAGGTGGCCCGGCAATGGTTGCGCGAGCATCCCGAGGACCTGCAGCGCTGGCTGGCGGGGGTGACCACCTTCGACGGCCGCGATGGCGTGGCAGCGGTCAAAGCGAGCCTGTAGCCCCCTCTGCAGGAACCGGCTTGCCGGCGCAGGCGGTCTCACGGGCCCTTCGCCGGCAAGCCGGCTCCCACACTCCAGGACTGTCCATGAACCATTACCCGCTTTCTGCCGAGCTGGCGGCCTTTGTCCAGCGAACCCTGAGCTACACCAGCGTCGACAGCAGCTTCCAGGGCCTGCGCGACAGCTACGAGCGCATGTGCCGGGCCTTCACCCCGCCTCGCCCTGCCGGGCTGGCGGTACAGGAGCTGCAACTTTCCGGGGTGCCACTGCGCCTGTATCACCCCGAGCGCCCGGCTGCGCCTTCGGGCTGGCCCTGGCTGTTGTACCTGCACGGCGGCGGCTGGGTGCTGGGGGGCCTGGACTCCCACGAGTTCATCACCGCCCGCTTGGCCAGCGAGCTGGGAATACTGGTGATCGCCGTGGACTACCGGCTGGCCCCGGAGCACCCGTTCCCCGCCGCCTTCGACGATTGCCTGGGGGTCTGGTGGGCCCTGGAACAAGGGCTGCTGCCCCTGCCACTGGACCCGCAGCGCCGGGTGCTGATGGGCGACAGCGCCGGCGGCAACCTGGCGGCGGCGCTGTGCCTGGCCCTGCGCGATGCCGGCGAACCCGGGCCGGCGGCCCAGGTGCTGGTCTACCCCGGCCTGGGTGGCGCCGCCAACCTGCCCTCACGCAGCCAGTGCGCCGACGCGCCCTTGCTCAGCAGCAGCGACCTGGATTGTTTCCAGGCCCTGTACCTGCCCGGCCCGCAGCAGCGCTCGGCCTATGCCCGGCCGCTGCTGGCGCAACAGTTCGCCGGCTTGCCGGCGGCCTTTATCGCCCTGGCACAGTTCGACCCGCTGCGCGATGACGGCGAGCGTTATCACCAGCACTTGCTCGCAGCCGGTGGGCAAAGCCAGCTGTACCCGGGCCTGGGGCTGGTGCACGGCTGCCTGCGTGCCAGGGGCCTGGCCCCTGAAGTGGATGCCCTGTACAGCGCCCTGCTGGCCTACCTGGAACAGTACCTGGGCCGCCGCTGAACGCGACCGTTGGTCAGCCACCGACCTGCGTGGATGCTATTTCCTGCCTCTGCACTATTGACGGCCGAAGCGCTTTTGCGGTTTCCTGAAACCGGTTTCAGCACAACTGGAACCCATAATTCCAAAAACAAGGTCGTCGCCCGTGAATCAGTTTTCCGCCGCCCAGCGCAGCCGCGTCACCATGCTCGATGTCGCCCGCCGCGCCGGGGTCTCCAAGGCCAGCGTGTCGCGCTTTATCGGCGAGGACCGGGCCCTGCTCTCCGATGCCATTGCCCTGCGCATCGATCAGGCCATCAGCGAACTGGGCTACCGCCCGAACCAGATGGCCCGCGGCCTCAAGCGCGGGCGCACCCGCCTGATCGGCATGCTGGTGGCCGATATCCGCAACCCCTATTCGATTGCCGTGATGCATGGCGTGGAAACCGCCTGCCGCCAGCACGGCTACAGCCTGGTGGTGTGCAACACCGACCGCGACGACGAACAGGAAGCCCGGCACCTGGCCAACCTGCGGGCCTACAACATCGAAGGCCTGATCGTGAACACCCTGGGCCACCACCTGGAACAGTTGCAGCAATTGCAGGAAGAGATGCCCATGGTCCTGGTGGACCGTAAGCTCTCGCAGTTGCAGGCCGACCTGGTGGGCCTGGACAACCCGGCGGCGGTGCGCAGCGCCCTCGACCACCTGCAACAGCAGGGTTATCGCGACCTGCTGCTGGTCAGCGAACCCCATGACGGCACCAGCTCGCGGCTGGAGCGCAGCGCCAGTTTCCAGGCCGAGATCGAGCGCCGTCCGGCCTTGCGCGGCCAACTGCTGGAAACCGGCAGCCACCTGACCAGCCAGTTGCAAGCCTTTCTCGCCGCCCCCGGCCCCGGGCCCAAGGCGCTGTTCTGCGCCAACGGCGTGGCGACCCTGGCCGTCACCCGCGCCCTGCGTGAGCTGGAGTGCCCGCTGTTCGAAGGCGTGGGCCTGATCGCCCTCGACGACCTGGACTGGTACCCCCTGGTGGGCAATGGCATCACGGCCCTGGCCCAGCCCACCGAAGCCATAGGCACCAGTGCCTTCGAATGCCTGCTCAAGCGCCTGCGGGGCGACGATGCCCCGGCGCGAGTGGTGGATTTTCCGGCGCAGTTGATCGTGCGCGGCTCCACCCGGTTGTAACAGTGGGGGCAAAGCCCACCACTTTTTTCTCGAACAAAAATGAAACCGGTTTCAGAGGTCAGGAACATGCAGCAATCCCCCGTCTCCATCAGTTTGTCCAGCTACGGCGCAGACCTTGTGCGCGCACAGGGTCAGGCGCATTTCATTCCCCTGGTGGCCGCCGCCGGCGCGTCCTGCATCGAATGGCGCGAAGAACTGCTGACCCATGAGCAGCCCGCCGAGCTGGCCCGCAGCGCTGCGGAGCACGGCCTGGAAAGCGTGTTTTCCTCGCCCCTGGAGTTGTGGCAGGCCGAGCGCAGCGAGCCCAACCCGGACCTGAGCGCCACCCTGCAACGGGCCCGGGAGTTCGGCGCCAAGCGGCTCAAGGTGTCCCTGGGGCACTTTCGCGAACACCACGACCTGCGCAGCCTGGCCAGCCTGCTGTTTCGCCAGCCCCTGGCCCTGCTGGTGGAGAACGACCAGACCGCCCACGGCGGGCGCATCGAGCCGTTCCAGCGCTTTTTCAGCGCGGTAGAGGCGCTGAACCTGCCGCTGCGCATGACCTTCGACATCGGCAACTGGCAATGGCAGGAGCAATCGGCGCTCAACGCCGCGCGCCTGCTGGGCCGGCACGTGGCCTACGTGCACTGCAAGGCGGTGCGCCTGCGGGTCGACGGCAAGCTGGTGGCCATACCGCCCGGCGCCCCGGAGCTGCATCAATGGGAACAACTGCTGCGGCACATGACTCAAGGTATTACCCGGGCCGTGGAATACCCCTTGCAAGGCACCGACCTGCTGCAAGTGACCACCGAGCAGGTCAGCCTGCTGGCCCACCTTGGCCAATCGCGCCTGGAGCATGCAGATGCCTGATATCGATATCCTCTCGTTCGGCGAAACCATGGCGATGTTCGTTGCCGAACACGGCGGCGACCTGGCCCAGGTCCAGCACTTCCACAAGCGCATCGCCGGGGCCGACAGCAACGTGGCCATCGGCCTGGCACGCCTGGGCTTCAAGGTGGCCTGGCTGAGCCGGGTAGGCAACGACTCCCTGGGGCGCTTCGTGCTCGACACCCTGCGTGCCGAAGGCCTGGACTGCCGTTTCGTGCGCTGCGACCCGATCCATCCCACCGGCTTTCAGCTCAAGTCCCGGGAAGACGGCGGCGACGACCCGCGGGTCGAGTATTTCCGCCGCGGTTCGGCGGCCAGCCACCTGGCCATCGGCGACGTCGACCCGGCCCTGCTGCGGGCCCGCCACTTGCACGCCACCGGCATTCCCCCGGCGCTCTCGGACTCGGCCCGGGAGCTGTCCGGCCACCTGATGCACACCCAGCGCAGCGCCGGGCACAGCGTGTCGTTCGACCCCAACCTGCGCCCCGCCCTGTGGCCCAGCGAAGCGCTGATGATCCGCGAGATCAACCGCCTGGCGGCGCTGGCCCATTGGGTACTGCCGGGGCTCGCCGAAGGCCGCCTGCTCACCGGCCGCGACGACCCGGCGGACATCGCCGCCTTCTACCTGGACCAGGGCGCCGAAGCCGTGGTGATCAAGCTCGGCGCCCACGGCGCCTACTACCGCACCCAGCTGGATGCCGGCTTCGTCGACGGCGTGCCGGTGGCCCAGGTGGTGGACACCGTAGGCGCCGGCGACGGCTTTGCCGTGGGCCTGATCAGCGCCCTGCTGGAAAGCCGCGGCATCCTCGAAGCGGTGCAGCGGGCCAACTGGATCGGCAGCCGCGCGGTGCAGAGCCGTGGCGACATGGAAGGCCTGCCCTTGCGCCACGAACTACCGGAGCACACGCCCAGCCTGAAAACCGCCAGCGCCCTGTAGGCGCTGGCTTGCCAGCGAAGACGCCCGCCCGGCGACACACGCCCCAAGGGCCCCTTCGCCGGCCAGCCGGCTCCTGCAGTGACCGAACACCACGAACCACCTGCTGCGACAAAAACAACAAGCTCAGGAGAACTTTCATGGACACGCTCAAACTCGCCACCCGCCGCTGGTGGTACATCATGCCCATCGTCTTCATCACCTACAGCCTGGCCTACCTGGACCGCGCCAACTACGGTTTCGCCGCGGCCTCGGGCATGGCCGACGACCTGCAGATCACCCCCGGCCTGTCCTCGCTGCTGGGGGCGCTGTTCTTCCTCGGCTATTTCTTCTTCCAGGTGCCCGGGGCGATCTACGCGCAAAAGCGCAGCGTGAAGAAGCTGATCTTCGTCAGCCTGATCCTCTGGGGCGGCCTGGCCACCCTCACCGGGATAGTCGCCAACGCCTACATGCTGATCGGCATCCGCTTCCTGCTGGGGGTGGTAGAGGCCGCGGTGATGCCGGCGATGCTGGTGTACCTGTGCCACTGGTTCACCCGCGCCGAACGCTCCCGGGCCAACACCTTCCTGATCCTCGGCAACCCGGTGACCATGCTCTGGATGTCGGTGGTCTCCGGCTACCTGGTGCAGCACTTCAGCTGGCGCTGGATGTTCATCATCGAAGGCCTGCCGGCGGTGATCTGGGCCTTTATCTGGTGGCGCCTGGCCGACGACCGGCCCAACCAGGCGCAGTGGCTGAGCCAGGACGAAAAACGCGACCTGGAAAGTGCCCTGGCCGCCGAACAGCAAGGGATCAAGGCGGTGAAGAACTACGCCGAGGCGTTCCGCTCGCCCAAGGTGATCATCCTCGCCCTGCAATTCTTCTGCTGGAGCATCGGGGTCTACGGCTTTGTCCTGTGGCTGCCGTCGATCCTCAAGCACGGCGCGCAGATGGACATGGTGGAAGCCGGCTGGCTCTCGGCCCTGCCTTACCTGGCGGCGGTGATCGCCATGCTGGCGGTGTCCTGGGGCTCGGACCGCACCCAGAAGCGCAAGCGCTTCGTCTGGCCGCCGCTGCTGGTGGCGGCCATCGCTTTCTACGGTTCCTACCTGCTGGGGGCCGAGCACTTCTGGTGGTCCTACAGCCTGCTGGTGATCGCCGGGGCCTGCATGTATGCGCCCTACGGGCCATTCTTCGCCATCGTTCCGGAGATCCTTCCGGCCAACGTCGCCGGTGGCGCCATGGCCCTGATCAACAGCATGGGCGCCCTGGGCTCCTTCGGCGGCTCCTACCTGGTGGGCTACCTGAACAGCGCCACCGGCTCCCCCGGCGCCTCCTACCTGCTGATGAGCGGCGCGCTGCTGCTCTCGGTACTGCTGACCCTGTTGCTCAAACCCGGTGCCGACCAGCCGCAGGCCAAGGCCCTGCCCCTGCGCCGGCGCCTGGCCCACCCTTGAAACGGTCTAGAGAACCCCATGAAAAAACACCTGGTGCTGTACAAGAAACTCTCCCCAACGCTGATGGCGCGCCTGCAGGAGCAGGCGCAGGTAACCCTGATCGAAACCCTCGACGCGGCGGGGTTGAATGCCCTGCGCCAGGCGCTGCCAAGCGCCGATGGGCTGCTGGGCGCCAGCCTGCGCCTGGACGCCGAACTGCTGGACCTGGCGCCCCGGTTGCGGGCGGTGGCCAGCGTTTCGGTGGGGGTCGACAACTATGACATCGACTACCTGACCCAGCGCCGCATCCTGCTCAGCAACACCCCCGACGTGCTCACCGAGACCACCGCCGACACCGGCTTCGCGCTGATCCTGGCGACCGCCCGGCGGGTGGTGGAACTGGCCAACCTGGTGCGCGCCGGGCAATGGCAGCGCAACATCGGGCCGGCGCACTTTGGCACGGATGTCCACGGCAAGACCCTGGGCATCATCGGCATGGGGCGCATCGGCGAAGCCCTGGCCCAGCGCGGGCATTTCGGCTTCGGCATGCCGCTGATCTACCACAGCACCCGGCCCAAGCCCGCGGTGGAGCAACGCTTCAATGCCCAGTACCGGAGCCTGGATCAACTGCTTGAGGAAGCCGACTTCATCTGCTTGACCCTGCCCCTGACCGAACGTACCCAGGGCCTGATCGGCGCCCGGGAGTTCGCGCTGATGCGCCCCGAAAGCATCTTCATCAATATTTCCCGGGGCAAGGTGGTGGATGAAGCGGCGCTGATAGAAGCCCTGCAACAACGGCGGATTCGCGGCGCCGGGCTGGACGTCTTCGAACGCGAGCCGCTGGACCACGACTCCCCGCTGCTGCAAATGCCCAACGTCGTGGCCACCCCGCACATCGGCTCGGCCACCCACGAAACCCGCGAAGCCATGGCCCGCTGCGCAGTGGACAACCTCCTGGCGGCCCTGGCCGGCCAGCGCCCACCGAACCTGGTCAACCCCGCGGCGTGGACCGGCCCGCGCCCCTAACGGCCAGCCTGCGCAGCGCCCCCGAAGAACGCCCTATCGCCGGGAATGCCCATGTAGGAGCTGGCTTGCCAGCGAAGGCGGCCACAAGAGCAGCGCAAGGCTCAAGGGCCTGTCCGCCGGCAAGCCGGCTCCTACGGAGGAAGGCGTATCGGCGGTGGGGATTTCAGGTCGGCAAGGGGTACAGGGCTTCGTCGAACTGGTCCAGGCGCGGGAAAACCAGGGGTTGGTCGTCCGCCAGGTGCTGCAGGCGCTGGCGGTAACTGTGCAGGAAGGCTTCACGAGCCTCCTGGCTGATGTAGGGCACGTGCCAGGCCACGAAGGGTTCCAGCACGTCATAGCCGACATAGGCCAAAGTGCCGCGCAGCAGCGGGCGCAGCATGTCTTGCAGCGGGCCGTGAATCGCGCCTTCGCCGAACATGTGCTCGCGCCCGCCCAGGGTCAGGGTCACCAGGGCTTTCTTGCCCGCCAGCCCGCCCTGGTCATAGAAACGCTTGCCGCCATAACACACCCCCGACACCAGCACCCGGTCGATCCAGCCCTTGAGCATGGCCGGCACCGAGAACCAGAACACCGGGAAGTTGAGGATCAACAGGTCGGCCCACAGCAGCTTGTCCAGCTCGGCCTGGATATCCGCGGCAATGCTCTGGTTCTTCACCCCCAGGCGCTGTTCCAGGGCATACACCAGGTATTCCGGATTATCCCGGGAGGCAAAATCCGCGGCGCTGGCCACCGGGTTCCAGTTCATGGCGTACAGGTCGCTGACCTGCACCTGGTGCCCCTGGGCCTCCAGGGTGCTGCGGGCCTGGTCGCGCAAGGCGGCGGTGAAGGACTGCGGTTCGGGGTGGGCGTGGACGATCAACACATTCATGAAGCTTCCTCAGACAGGTTGCACAGTAACAGGGGCATCGCGTTCAGCCAGGCACTGCCGGGCGCACAAGGCGATGCGCCGACAGGCTTCGCGCAAGTCATCCGGCTGCAGCACCAGCCCCAGGCGGATATGCCCGGCGGCGCTGGGGCCGAAGGCTTCGCCGGCCAGCACCGAGACGCCCTGCTCATCCAGCAGGCGCTCGCTGAAGGCCTGGGCGCTGAGCCCGGTGGCGCGGATATCGACCATGACGAACATGCCGCCATCGGGTTTCAACGGCCGGGCGCCGGGGCAATCGGCCAGGCAGTCGCACACCAGGTCCCGGCGCTGACGATAGGCCTTGGCCATGTCCCGCAACTGCGGCAAGGGCTGTTCCAGGGCCACCACGGCGGCGTCCTGGATGAATTCCGGTGAACCGTAGAGCATGCACAGGGCGAGGTTTTCCAGGTGCGCGGCCAGGGCCGTCGGTGCCACCACCCAGCCCAGGCGCCAGCCGGTCATGGCATGGGACTTGGACAGGCTGTTGAGGGTCGCGGTGCGCTCGGCCATGCCCGGCAGGCTGGCCGGGCTGACATGCTCGCCCTCGTACAGCAGTTCGCTATAGACCTCGTCGCAGATCAGCCACAGGTCATGTTCGATGCACAGCGCCGCCAGGGCCTCCCAGGTGGCCCGGGGAATGCTCGCGCCCGTGGGGTTGTGCGGGCTGTTGAGCACCAGGGCCCGGGTCTTGCCGGTGATGCGCGCGGCCACCGCCTCGGGCTGCACCCGAAAGCCGTCCTCGGCCCGCACCGGCAGCGGCACCACCTGGGCATTGCAGGCGCCGAACACCGCTTCATAGGTGACGTACATCGGCTCGGCCACTATCACTTCGTCACCCGGGTCCAGCAGGCACTGGGCCACGCTGTACAGGGCGCACTGGGCACCGGCCAGCACCACCACTTGCTCGGCATCCACCACTTGCCCGCTGCGCTGCTGATGACGCCGGGCAATGGCCTGGCGCAAGGCGCGCTTGCCGCGCACATCGGCGTAATGGGTGTGGCCGGCCTGCAGGCTGTCGATGGCCGCCTGGACGATGGGCCGGGGGGTGTCGAAATCCGGGTCGCCCACCGACAGCAGCCAGACTTCCTCGCCACGTTCGCGCTTGGCCAGGGCCCGGTAATGAATGTCCCAGGCGGCGGCGCCGTCTCCGGCAATACGTTGGGTCAGTCGAGAAAAGCGCATGCACAAGCTCCAGGAAAAAGGGATGTTCAGCGCGCGCAGGCGTGCTTGAGTTCGATCAGGGTCACGCCGTTGCGGGCAAAGCCGCTGCGCAGTTCCTGTTGCAACTCATCGAGGCTGGCGGGCTGGCTGACGCTGCAACCAAACGCCCGGGCCAGGGCGGCAAAATCCGGATTGCGCGGCAGCACGCCAATGGGCTCGATGTTCAGGTCCAGCATGTCATCGCGGATCTGCCCCAGGGCATCGTTGTTCCACAGCAGCACCACCAGCGGGCTGCGCAGTTCCTCCACCGCCGTGGCCAACTCCTGCAGCGTGTAGAGAAAACCACCATCGCCCACCAGCACCAGCCCGGGACGCTCGGGGGCACCGAGCTTGGCGCCGATGCCCGCCGGCAAGCCGTAGCCCAGGGTGCCGTAACCGGTGGGATGCAGCCAACTGCGGGTCGCCCGGGTCGGGTACAGGTAGTTGCCGCTGTAGGCCAGCTGGGTCATGTCGCTGGCGATAAAGCCGTGCTCTGGCAGTTCGGCGGCAATGCGTTGCAGGATCGAGCGGTGAATCTGCTGCAAGGGCCCCTGCCCGTTCTGCACCGCCTGGCGCAGATTGGCCACCGCATGAATCGCCGCCCCCGCGTCGGCCGGTGTGGGTGGCAAGGTCTGGAGCAAGGCATCCAGGGTGGCGCGGGCATCGCCGTGCAAGGCCACCGCGCACGGATAGAAGTCATTGAACTTGCGCGGGTCGATATCCAGTCGCAGCAGCTCGCCGTTCAGCGGCAGGCGCTCGCGCCAATAGTCGGTGTCGGCCATCTCGGTGCCCACCGCCAGCACCACATCGGCCTGACTGATCAGCTGCCAGCCGGGCTCCACGCACAAGGTCGCCCCGGCGTTGAGCGGCGCTTCATCCGGCAGCAGGCCCTTGCCGGCGACGCTGCTGAAAAACACCGCGCCCAGGCGCGTGCTCAGGGCCCGCAGTTGCTCGGCGGCGTGCAGCGCGCCGCCGCCGGCAATGATCATCGGCCGCTTGGCCTTGCGCAGTGTGTCCGCCGCTTGCTGGATATCCGCCGCCGCAGCCGGGCCGCGAGCGGGGCGTCGCCGCACTTCACCGGTCCAGTCCCGGGCGACCTTGGCCGCCAGCACATCCAGGGGCACGCTGATGTGCACCGGGCGCGGGCGCTGGCTGTCGAACACGGCAAAGGCCCGGGCTACCAGTTCCGGCAGGTCTTCCGGGCTCAGGGCCAGGGCCGAGAAAGCAGTGATGGGCGCGGTGATGGCGCGCTGGTCCTGGGTTTCGTGCAGCGAGCCGCAGCCCTTGCCCAGGCTGGCACTGTGGTTGACGCTGGAAATCACCAGCAGGGGGATCGAGTCGGCATAGGCCTGGCCAATCGGCGTGGCGACGTTGGTCACCCCCGGGCCGCTGATGACAAAACACACCCCGGGCTTGCCACTGACCCGGGCGTAACCGTCGGCCATGAAGCCCGCGCCCTGCTCGTGGCGGGTCAGCACATGGCGGATGCCGCTGCCGGGCAGCCCGCGGTACAGCTCCAGGGTGTGCACCCCGGGAATGCCGAACACCGTGTCGACGCCGTAGCCGGCCAGCAGCCGCACCAGGGCCTGGCCACCGGTCAAGGTCTGATCGTGCATGTCTCTCTCCTCAAGCCTGGCCAAGGCGAATCAACGCATCGACCGCGACGGTGCCTTCGGCACCGACCAACAATGGGTTCACATCCAGTTCCAGCAGTTGCCCGGCGTGTTCGCAGGCGTAGTCCGCCACCGCGCCGATGGCCGCCACCAGGGCTTCAAGATCGGCCTCGGGGCGCCCGCGAAAGCCTTGCAGCAAGGCGGCGCTGCGCAGGCTCAACAAGGCCTGGCGGATCGCCCCTTCGGTGGTGGGCAGCAGCAGGCTGCGGCTGTCCTTGAGCAGTTCCACCAACACCCCGCCGGCGCCGATCACCAGGGCCAGGCCGAAGTCGTTCTCGCGCTTGATGCCGACAATCAGTTCCGCCAGGGGCGCCGCGGCCATGGGCTCCAGCAGGATCTGTTCAAAGGCCAGCCCCGGCGCATGCTCGGCAATCCGCGTGCGCATCAGCCGCAATGCGGCGCTCAGGGCTTCAGGGTCCTTGAGATTGAGGGCCACCGCCCCGGCCTCGGTCTTGTGCGGTAGCTCGGCGCTCACCGCCTTGAGCACCAGCGGGTAGCCAATGCCCGCCGCCGCGCTCAGGGCCTGCCCAGGGGTGGTCAACACGCCGTCCGGGGTGCGAAGACCAAAGGCGCGCAGGGCCTGCTTGGACTGCCACTCGTCCAGCAGCACAGCGCTACCGTCCAGAGCCTGCGGGCACAGCGGCACCAGGGCCGACTCCCCCAGGGCCAGCAACGCCGGGCGCCGCTGTTGATAGGCGACGATCCGGCCCCAGGCCGCCAGGCCATCCTCCACCCCTTGCAAGGCGGGAATGCCGTGGCCGTGCAAACGCTCGCGGGCGCTGGCCGGCAGCAGTTCGGGAAAGGCCGAAGTGACAAAACCGCGCTTGCCGTGGCGTTGCAGCGCCGCGCAGAACAGCTCCAGCAGCAGGTCGCATTCCTCGCGCTCGCCGGTGAACTCGGCCGGGTAATCCAGCACCAGCATGGCGCTGTCGGCCTCGGTACGCAGGGCCGTGTCGAGCATGGCTTGCAGGGCCGTAGCGTCGCCCCAGATGGCGGTGGTGAAATCCAGCGGGTTCACCAGGTTGGCGTAGCCCGGCAGCACCTGGGCCAGCTCGGCGCATTGCCCGGCATCCAGCTTGGGCAGCTGCAGGGCGTTGCGCTCGGCGTAGTCGGCGATCAGCCCGGCATCGCCCCCGGAACAGGCCAGGGCCATCAACTGCGGGCCAGCCGGCAACTGCCCGCAGGAGGCGGCCTTCAAGGTCTCGACAAAACTCACCGGGCCGCTGACCCGGATCACCCCCAGGCGCTGGAACAGCGCGTCGTACAAGGCATCGGAACCCGACAGCGAACTGGTGTGACTCAAGGCCAGTTCGGCGCCGATCTGCGACACCCCGGTCTTCAGGGCGATGATGGGTATGCCCTTCTCCAGGGCTTTATGCGCCGCCCGGGCAAAACCCGGCACGTTCTTCAGGCCTTCCAGGTGCAGGCCGATGGCGGTCACCCGTGGTTCGTCCAGCAGCACGTCCATCAGCTCGGCAATGCCCAGCTGCGCCTGATTGCCCACCGATGCCATGTAGGCCACCGGCAGCGAGCGGTCGCTCATGGACAGGTTGTAGGCGAAGTTACCGCTCTGGGTCAGCACTGCCACCCCACGCGGCACCGGCTGGCCGCCATGGGCCACCGGCCACAGCGCGGCGCTGTGCAGGTAGTCCAGCAGGCCGTAGCAGTTGGGGCCCAACAGCGCCATGTCGCCCGCGGCCTGCAGCAGTAGCTGTTGCAGGGCCTGGCCCTCGGCGCCGGTTTCGGCAAAGCCCGAGGCGTAGCAGATCGCCCCACCCGCGCCCTTGGCCGCCAGCGCCGCGACGCAGGTCAGGGTCAGCTCGCGGTTGGTGGCGACGAACACCGCATCCGGGCCGCAGGGCAGCTGTTCGATGCTGGCCACGCACGGCACGCCATCGAGCTCGGCATGCTGCGGGTTGACCAGCCACATGGGCCCGGCAAAACCGCCTTCGGCGCAGCGCTTGAGGGCCCGGGCCATGCTGCGCCCGCCGACAAAGGCCAGATGCCGGGGCGCCAGCAGGCGCTTGAGATTGTCACGCAAAGTCTGGGACATGACGGCAATTCTCCAGGGCGCTCAGCGCATCAGCGGCCGCAGCAGTTCACGGGAAATGATGTGGCGCTGGATCTCCGACGTGCCTTCCCAGATCCGCTCGATCCGCGCATTGCGCCAGATGCGTTCCACCGGGCCTTCGTCCATCAGGCCCATGCCGCCGTAGATCTGCACCGCCTCGTCGGCCACCCGACCCAGCACTTCACTGGCGAACAGCTTGGCCATGCCGGCCTCGCCGTCGGTCATGCTGCCCTGGTCCATCTTCCACGCGGTGTGCAGGGTCAGCAGCTCGGCGGCGCGGATCTGCGTGGCCATGTCCGCCAGCTTGAACGACACCCCCTGGTAGCTGCCGATGGCCTGGCCGAACTGCTTGCGGTCCGCCGCCCATTGCAAGGAGGCATCCAGGGCGCGCTGGGCCTGCCCGACGCAGTTGGCGGCGACCATTACTCGCCCGGCGGTGAGCCAGGCGTTGGCCACTTCCCAACCCTTGCCCACCTCCCCCAGCACCTTGCTGGCCGGTACCCGGCAGTCATCGAAGAACATCTCGAAGGTGTGGTAGCCGCGGTTGCTCACGCACTTGGGACCACGGCGGATGGTCAGGCCCGGGGTGTCGCGATCCACCAGGAACGAAGTCACCGCGTTGCGCTGGCGGCCGTTGTGCTCATAGGTGCCGGTGACCGCAAAGACAATGGCGAAATCCGCATGCCCGGCGTGGCTGATGAAGTGCTTGCTGCCGTTGAGCACGAAGTCGCCGCCATCGCGCACGGCGCGGGTCTTGATCGCATTGGCATCGGAACCGGCGCCGGGTTCGGTCAGGGCGAAGCAGTCGACCTTGCGCCCCTGCACACAGGGAAGCAGGTAGTCGCCGATCTGCGAGCCGGTGCAGGCCATGAGGATTTTCGACGGCCGGGCAACGAACACATGCAGGGCCCAGGAACACTTGGCCAGCTCGCGCTCGATCAGCGCCTGGGACAGGTAGTCCAGGCCGCCGCCGCCCACTTCTTCCGGCATGTTGAAGGCATAGAAGCCAGCGGCGATGGCCTTGCTGCGGATCTCCCCGGCGAGGTCGGCGCTGACCTCATCGGCGCGGTCCACCGCCTCTTCGTGGGGCAGCAACTCCTTGCTGACAAAACTGCGAACCGCGTCCACCAACATTTCTTGTTCTTGGCTGAGTTGGAAATTCATGGCGCTACCTGTGAGTGATTGACGGTGCAAAAAAACCAGTGATCTGGCAGGACGATCTGGCAAAAAAACCTTCCCGTAGGAGCCAGCTTGCTGGCGAACAGACCCTTGAATCAGGCGCTGTTCTTGCGGGCGCCTTCGCCGGCAAGCCGGCTCCTACAAAATGGGCGCATGGCCCAGGGGCCCTTTCGCCGGCAAGCGGAACGCCGCCCGACCGCCCCTACAACCCTTGGAAACGTGGCGGGCGTTTTTCGCTGACGGCACGCAGGGCTTCGGCGCCGTCGGCGCTACGCCCGCAGAGCAGGCCGGCGGCCAGTTCGGCGGCCAGTTGCTGCGCCAGGCTGCGATCGGCGCCCTGGCGGATCAGCTTCTTGGTCTGGGCAAAGGCGAAGGTCGGGCCCGTGGCCAGGCGCGCGGCCAGCTCGCTGACGCTGCCGATCAATTGCTCGTCGGCGCACACCTCGCCGACCAAACCGGCGGCCAGGGCGCGTTCGGCGCTCCACAACTCATCGAGAAACAGCAGGCGCTTGGCCTGTTCGCTGCCGATCAAGCGCGGCAGGTGCCAGCTGGCCCCGGCGTCCGGCGAGTAGGCCATGCTGGTGTAGCCGGCCTTGAAGCGCGCCGACTGCCCCGCCACCCGCAGGTCGCAGCACAGCGCCAGGTCCATGCCACCGCCCACCGCCGTGCCGTTGATGGCGGCGATGGTGGGTTTGTCCAGGCTGTGCAGGCAGGTCATCAAGGCGTGGGCGGTTTCGGTCCAGCCGTAGCTTTCCAGGGCACCCCGGGCCTCGGCTTCGGCCCATTCCGCCAGATCGGCCCCGGCGCAGAAGCTGCGGCCGCTGCCGGTCAGCACCAGCACCCGTACCGCCGGGTCGCTGTTGCAGTGCTCCAGCAAGGCATGCAGTTGCTTGAGGGTGGGGATGTCCAGGGCGTTGCGTTGCTCCGGGCGATTGAGGGTGATCCAGGCTACACCGGCTTCGACCCGGCTGAGCAGCGACGATGAAGGGGTCATGTGCGTCCTCGAATTATTGTGGTTGGCGTGAGGGAGGTGACGTGAGGGCCATACTAAACGAGTGTTCAACAAGGCGGCAATTGCTTGTGCGAGTGCCTGGGTGCAGCCGAAAAATCGATCTATCTAATTGTTTTTACTTGTAAAAATAAGCGCCATGGAGATGGTGACGAGGTTGCTGTTACAACTTCGAACAACCCTCGACAAAGCCATACGGTGCAGAGCCTGTGTGGCGACGGAGCTTGCTCCTGTTCGGGTATTGCGGCCGGCCTGATTCCTGCGTGGTACGCGCGCCCTGTAGGAGCTGGCTTGCCAGCGAAGACGTCCGCCCAGACGCTGCATGGCTCACGGGCCCCTTCGCCGGCAAGCCGGCTCCTACAGGGAACTGCACGGTATATCTGACTGCTGTAGGAGCTGGCTTGCCAGCGAAGACGTCCGCCCAGACGCTGCATGGCTCACGGGCCCCTTCGCCGGCAAGCCGGCTCCTACAGGGAACTGCACGGTATATCTGACTGCTGTAGGAGCTGGCTTGCCAGCGAAGGCGCCCGCCCAGGCGATGCAAGGCTTCAAGGGCCTCTTCGCCGGCAAGCCGGCTCCTACACAGCGGCTGCAGGTTGCAGTTGGCGTTTGCGCTGCATCAGGTAGTAGGCGCCATAGCACAGGAGAATGAAGCCGGCCCCCCAATACAGCGACGGACGCTGGGTTTCATCCAGGGCCAGGAACACGAACAGCGAACTGCACAGGACGATGCACAGCAGCGGCACCAGGGGGAACCAGGGCGCGCGGTACTTGAGCTGCTCCAGTTGCCCGCCTTCGCGCAGGAACTGGCGACGGAAGCGGTACTGGGCCAGGGCGATGACGATCCAGGTCACGGTGCCGGCCATGCCGCTCACCGCCATCAGCACCATGAACAGGGTGTCGGCAGCGATGAAGCTGGTCATCAGCGAGATCAGGGCAAAGCACAGGGTGATGAACAGGGCGCGCAGGGGGACGCCTTGTTTGCTCAGGGGCGACAGGGCCTTGGGCGCCATGCCGGATTTGGACATGGCCCAGAGGATGCGCGTGGAGGCATACAGCCCGGAGTTGCCCACCGAGAGGATCGCCGTGAGGATCACGAAGTTCATCAGGTCGGCGGCGTAAGGAATGCCCACCATGTCGAACACCTGGACGAAGGGGCTCTCCACCAGCCCGGCCTGCTGCCAGGGAATGATCGCCGCCAGCACCATCACTGCCAGCACGTAGAAGATCAGCACGCGAAACACCACGTTGCGCACGGCGCGGGGGATGCTTTTTTCCGGCTGGTCGGTTTCACCGGCAGCCACGCCCATGATCTCGCAGCCCTGGAAGGCGTAGACCACGGTCATCATCACCGCGAACACCGCCGGCAGGCCGTTGGGGAACAGGGAGTCGCCCTTGAGGTTGTCGAACATCGGCGCCGGGGCGCCGCTGGGCAGGTCGATGACGCCGAAGATCACCAGCGCGCCCACCACGATAAAGCTCAGGATCGCCAGCACCTTGATCCCGGCAAACCAGTATTCGGCCTCGCCAAAGGCGCGGGTGGCCAGGGCGTTGATGCCGAACAGCAAGGCCACGAACAGCGCCGACCAGTACCAGATCGGCACGCCAGGGAACCAGCGCTGCATCAGCATGCCGGCCGCGGTGAACTCCAGGCCCACGGTGGTGGCCCAGCTCATCCAGTAGACCCAGCCGATCATGAAGCCGGTGGCCGGGCCAATGTATTTGGTGGCGTGGGCCTGGAACGAGCCGGACACCGGCATCTGCACCGACAGCTCGCCCAGGCAGACCATCACCAAGTACATCAAGAAGCCGGCCACCAGGTAAGAGAGGATCGCCCCCCAGGGCCCGCCCTGGTTGATGGTGACCCCGGAGCCCATGAACAGCCCGGTGCCGATCACGCCGCCCAGGGACAGCATGAAAATGTGCCGGCTCTTCAGCGAGCGCGTCAGTTGGATGCCTTTGCGTTCAGTACTGGTCGTCATGGTGCACCTCAGCAGTCGGTGAGGCGCAGGGCGCGGGGCGATGGGACGGGACGTGGGGTACAAGCAGCTTGCAGGCAGTTCATTATTATTATCTCCAATAAGCTTCGAAGGCCGCGGCGGGCGCGGCTCAAGCGATTATTGGAAAGCCATGTAAGTTCGGGTTGAAGCAAAAGATCGAAGATGTAAAAAGTCGTAAGGATTTTGTACGTCAGGCCGCCAGCAAGCGCTGCAGCAAGGCCCGAGACTCTTGCCAAGGCCGCTGCAGCCTCGCCGCCAGGGACGCCAGAGCCGGGCGATCCGCCTGCTGCGCCGCCTCCTCCAACTCCCGCAGCACCCGGGCCAGCGCGCAAAACCCCAGGGAGTCGGCACTACCCGCCAGCCGATGGGCCAGGTGCAGGACCTCGGTGCAGTCTTCGGCGGCCAGAGCGTCGGCCAACAGTGGTTGTTGCTGATCCAGGGCATCGGCCAGGATCTGGAGCAGGTCCTGCAACTTCTGCTCGCCCAACAGACTGCGATGAGTGTCCAGCAAGCCCTGGTCGAGCAAGCCTTGCGGGGCCTGCAACGGCGGTGGCTGCAACTGCCCGGCCAGCGCCTGACGCAGGCTGGCCAACTGCAACGGCTTGCCGAGAATGCCTTGCATCCCGGCCTGCAGATAACTGCGCACCACAGACGGCTGGACGCTGGCGGTCAGGGCGAAGATCCGCACCTGCCGATTGGGCCCGGGACGGCGGCGGATGTCCCGGCACAACTCGACCCCGCTGATGCCCGGCAAGTGCACATCCAGCAGCAACAGGTCGAAGGCTTGCTGCCGGCACAGGGCCAGGGCCGTTTCACCGTCTTGCGCCAGCCACACCTGATGGCCGTCACGCTCAAGCAGGCCGCTGGCCACTTCGCGGTTGAGGGCCACGTCTTCGACCACCAGGATCTTCAAACCCTGCGCCGGCACCTGAAGCTGTGGCGACGGCAAAGGCTCTTGACCCACCCCCAGCACCAGCTCGAACCAGAAACAACTGCCCTGCCCCAGCTCGCTGTCGACGCCGATGCGTCCGTCCAGTTGCTGCAGCAGGTGCTTGCAGATGGCCAATCCCAGGCCAGTGCCGCCATAGCGGCGGCTGACTTCATCACTGGCCTGGACGAAACGCTCGAAGATCTTTTCGCGCATCGACGCGGCAATGCCGATGCCGTTGTCGCGCACGCAGCAACGCAGGCGCTGGCCCTCGGCGGCGCTGTGCAGCACCTGCACTTCGACCCGCACCCAGCCGTCTTCGGTAAAACGAATGGCGTTGGCCAGCAGGTTGCTCAGCACCTGGCGCAGGTACTGCTCGGCGCCCTGCTGGCGCGGTGCCAGTTGTTCGTCGATGTGCAATTCCAGGCGGGTGCGGTTGGCCTCGGCCCGGGGCTGCAACAAGGTGGTGACTTCTTCCAGCAACTGACGCAGGGAGAAGTCCCGCACTTCCGGGCGGCTTTCGCCCTCCTCCAACCGGGCAAAGGACAGCACTTCGTTGAGGATGCTCAGTAGCCCCTCCCCGGCCTGGTGCAGGGCCTGCAAGCGCTGGCGATCCTGGCTGCCCAGGGGCGCCGAACGCAGCAGTTCGGCCATGCCGAGGATGCCATTCAAGGGGGTGCGCAGTTCATGGCTCATGGTCGCCAGAAAGCGCGACTTGGCCAGGTTCGCAGCTTCGGCCTCGTCCTTGGCGTGCATCAGGCTGGCGGTGCGGCGCTGGACCATTTTCTGCAATTCGTCGCGCTTGTCCTGCAGGGCCAGGCGGTCGGCTTCGCGGCGCTGTACATCATCGAGCACCGCCCGGCGCATGTCGTCCAGGGCCCGGGCTACGGTGTCGATCTCGTCGCCGCCGGGGCGCTGGCGCTTGTCCAGGTGCAGGGGCTCGCGCAGCTCGCCGGCGGCCACGCGCCGGGCAAAATCGGCCATCACTTGCAGGTGCCGGGTCACCAGCCGGTAGAACAGCCCGGACAAGGCCACCGCCAACCCGCAGAGAAACACGCTCATCCACAACAGGCTGGCCAGCCCGGTGGCGTACAGGCGCCGGTACACCGCCCCCAGGTCGGTGCTGACCTGCAACTCGCCCAACTAGCGCAAGGGCCCGGACGGCGGTTGATAGCTCAAGGGGAAACGCTCGACCCGCAACGGTCCGATCAGCTCGGCGCTGCCCTGCTGCAAGTCGAAATCGTTGCTGATCAGGTGCACCCGAGCCACATCGGAAAAGTCCACCAGCCCCTGCAACTGCACGGTCAGCTGCTCCTGGTTGAGGTCCCACAGGTTGCGTTCCAGGCTGCCCAGGTAACCGGCGCGGATCAGCTCCATGCGGCTGTCGATGTCGCGCATTTCCCGGCGGTATTCGAAGTACAGCTGCACGCTGCTGGCGAGCACGGTGAAGCACAGGCTGAACAGCAAAATAAACAGCAGCAGGCGGCGCAACAGGCCGCTGGGCCGCAGCGCAATCATGGCCGGCCCTCGACCTGGGCCTTGAGCATGGCGCGGTAGTCGTCCTGGCTTTGCGCCAGCCAGCGCTGGATCGCCCCGCTGTCCACCTGGCGCTGCAACTGGGTGTCGATCTCGGCCATGCGCGGCGCCAGGGGCGAGTGGCGCGACACCGCCAGGCGCAGGTAGTCGACGCTCACCGCCTGGGGCAAGGCGATGATGTCCTGGGCCCCCGGCAACTGCTCGATGAACAGCTGCCCGGTGCGGCGTTCATGGGGGATGAAATCGATGCGCTGGCGGATCAGCTTGCCGAAATTCTGCTGGCTGCTGGAGACCCATTCGATATTGCCGTGCTGCACCACTTCGCGATCGAAATCCTGGCCGTAGCTCTCGCCGAACAGCAGGCCGCCGCGGTAGGCGGTCAGGTCCTGCAAGTGGGTAAAACTCGGCAGGTTGCGGCGGTTGACGAACAGCGCCACCTCCTCACGCAGCACCGGCACCCGGGAAAACAGCAGGTCCTGCTGGCGCTGGCCGGTGCTGTAGGCCAGCACCACATCCACCCGGCCTGCGGCGGCGTCCAGCAGGCAGCGCTTCCAGTTGCCCAGCACCACCACCTGCACCTGATAGCCCAGGTCCCCCAGCACCTGGCGCACCACCGTCGGTGCCAGGCCACGCACCTGGCTGCCGTCGCTCCAGGAAATCGGCGGGTACACCGGGTAGTCGCAATAACGCAGCACGGGCTGGGGTTCAGCGAACGTCGGGCCGGCCAGCAGGATCAGGCACAGGCTCAGTGCACGGCGCAGCAATTCAGGCGGCCACGCTGGCGGTGAACAGGTAACCGGCACCGTGGATGGTGATGATCAGCTCCGGCTCGGCCGGGTCGTCGTGCAGCTTGCGCCGCAAGCGGCCCACCAGCACGTCGATGGAACGGTCGCTGGGCACCCATTCACGGTTACGGATCTGGTCCATCAACTGGTCGCGGCTCAGGGTATGGCCGCTGTTGCGCAGGAACACGCTGAGCAGTTGGTATTCGCCGTGGGTCAGCAGGGTTTCAGCGCCCCGCGGGTCGATCAGCCGGCGGCGGTCGGTGTCCAGGGCCCAGTCGGCGAACTGCTTGACCGGGCTCGGGCTGTTGGCCGGGGCCTGGGGCGGGCTGGCCTGGCGCACCCGACGGATCAGGTTCTTGGCCCGGGACACCAGCTCGCGGGGGTTGAGGGGTTTGATCACGTAGTCGTCGGCGCCGCATTCCAGGCCGACGATGCGGTCGATGTCATCGTTGCGCCCGGTGATCAGGATGATCCCCACTTCCGAACGCACCCGCAGTTCCCGGGTCAGGGTCAGGCCGTCCTTGCCCGGCAGGCGGATGTCCAGCATCAGCAGGTCCACCGTGTGCTGGCCGAGAAAGCTCTCCGCCTGCTCCGCGGTGGCGGCGCAATGCACGTCGTAGCCTTCCTGAGAGAGATAAGCCTGAAGCAGCTCGCGAATCAGCGGATCGTCGTCGACGATCAATACCCGAGGAGTCATCGCCTGTGTTCCTGATTATTTTTATTAGAGAAACCACCTACAGCGCAGCAGCCTAGCCATTACTGAACAACCGATCAACAGCCCTCTGTCCGAGCACTGAAACCACGCCCCTGGCTGGCCAGCAAGCCCTCGACCCAGGCTTCGCAGATCTGCACGCCCTGCTGCGGGCTGAAGGTCCCCGGGTTGAGCCCGGACTCCAGCCACAGGCCGTCGAGCAAGGCGCTGAGGCTGATGGCCGCCAGATCGGCGTCGAAGTGTTCCCAGCCCTGCTCCGCGGCCAGCCGGGTCAGCAGGCTGGCCAGCTCGTTGCGGTACTCGCCGTAGGAATGTTCATGGGCCAGATTGATCGCCTCGGCGGTCTTCACCGCGCCCCAGAACGCCAGCCAAGCATCCAGCAGCCGCGGGTCCAGCAGTTCGGCGCAGAACGAGGCGCGAAAGAACGCCGACAGCCGCTGCCGGGGGTCGGGCGCGGCCTGCTCCATGGCCTCGCGCAGCAGGGTCATGACCCGCCCGGTGATGGCGCGGTAGGCCTCGGCCACCAGCTCGTCCTTGCCGGAATAGTGATGGCTGATCAGCCCCACCGAAACCCCGGCCTCGGCGGAGATCTTGCGGATCGACGCGCCCTGAAAACCGTGGAGCTTGAGGCAGGTCAGCGTCGCCTCGATCAGCTCGGCCTTGCGCAGGTCGGGTTCCAGGCGGGAAAAGCGCGCTTCCTGGCTCATGGGGCGGGTTCCTTGGACAGTGGCGGGAAGTTGAAACTGAACGACTGTACAACAAGCGTCCCGCGAGCATCCAGTCCCGCCTTCAGGCCGTCCCCCTTCAGGCGCGGTAGTCGGGGGCGATGCGCTCCAGCAGGCGCAACAGCGCCGCCCAGGCCAGTTGCATGGCGTCCGGGTCGTTCAGTTCGCCTTCCTGCAGTGGCCGGCCCGGGTCGTTGAACTGGCGTTCGGTGTGGGCGCAGACCGCGTCCGGCGGCAGCACGATCTCCCCCGCCGCCTGGGCCGCCAGCTGGATCTCGCAGGCCTTCTCCAGGTAGTACATGCGCAAAAACGCCTGGCTCACGGTTTCGCCCACGGTGAGCAGGCCATGGTTGCGCAGCATCAGCACGCTCTTGTCGCCGAGATCAGCCACCAGCCGTTGCTGCTCGCCCAGGTCCAGGGCCACGCCTTCGTAGTCGTGGTAGGCCACGCGACCATAGAACTCCATGGAGATCTGGTTCACCGGCAGCAAGCCGCATTTGAGCGCCGCCACCGCGCAACCGGCCTTGGTGTGGGTGTGCAGCACGCACTGGGCGTCTTCCCGAGCGCCGTGAATCGCGCTGTGAATCACGAAACCTGCCGGGTTCACCGGGTACGGCGACGGCTCCACGGCTTCGCCATTGAGGTCGATCTTCACCAGGTTGGAGGCGGTGATTTCATCGAACATCAGGCCGTAGGGGTTGATCAGGAAATGATGCTCGGGCCCGGGCAGGCGCACCGAGATGTGGGTGAAGATCAGGTCGGTCATGCGAAAGTGCGCGATCAGGCGGTAGCAGGCCGCCAACTCTTCGCGCAGGCGCTGTTCGGTGGCGCTGCGCTCGGCGCTGGCGTACGGGCTGGGAGCGATGTTGTTCATTATTGGAGTCCTCCAGGCAGTTGGGCGGGCAAACGGGGCCGGTAAAAAGAGCCCGCAAACAATAGGACCGGACGCCCGCAGACGTCCAGCCCGTTGCGCTTACTTGCTGGCCCAGGCGTTGAAGCGCTCTTCCAGTTCCTCGCCATGATCAACCCAGAACCCGACGTCCATCGCCAGTGCCCCCTTGAGGTTCTGTTCCGAGGTCGGCACCCACTGCGCCAGCGCCGGGTCGAGCTTGGCTGCGGCCAGGGTGTTGGTGGGGCCATAGGGGATCTGCTTGACGTAGTCGACCTGGGCTTCAGGGGTGTTGGCAAAAGCGATGAAACGCTTGGCCTGATCCACGTGTTTCGAGCCCTTGATGATCGCCCAGTAGTCCATGCCATACAGGCTGCCGGGCCAGACCACCGCCAGCGGCGCGCCGGCCTGGGCGGCCACGGCGATGCGGCCGCTGTAGGTGGAAGTCATCACCACATCACCGGCGGCCAGCCACTGCCCCGGCTGGGCGCCGGCTTCCCACCACTGGATGTAGGGCTTGAGTTCGCTGAGCTTGGCAAAGGCCCGGTCCACCCCCTCGGGCGTGGCCAGGACCTTGTACACGTCCTCGACCTTGACCCCGTCGGCCATCAGGGCGAATTCCAGGTTGTACACCGCGCGCTTGCGCAAGCCGCGCTTGCCGGGGAACTGCTTGACGTCCCAGAAATCCGCCCAGGACGCCGGGGCCTTGGCCAGCTTGTTGCGGTCGTAGGCGATGGCCACGCTCCACACCAGCACCGCCGAGCCGCAGGGCTGGGCGGCATCTGGAATCAGCTGCTCGGCACGGCCCAGGGCTTTCCAGTCCAGGGGCTCGTACATGCCCTCCTCGCAGCCGCGCATCAGGTCCGGGCCTTCGATCTGCACCACGTCCCAATCGACGTTGCCGGTGTCGACCATGACCTTGATCCGGGCCATTTCGCCGTTGTATTCGCTCTGGATCAGCTTGCTGCCATCGGCCTTGCTGAAGGGTTGGAACAACGCCACATCCTGGGCTTTTTGTCCGGCTCCGCCGTACGCCACGACCACCATGTCGGGGGCTGCCTGGGCAGTGCCCTGGCCCAGGGTCAGACCCAGGGCGAGGCTCAGGGCCAGGAAAGAACAACCGTGCTTGCGGGTGAGCGCTTTCATCTGTGAATCCTCGTCGCGGTGCCACACCGGCAGGCGCCGGCACAGCCCTTTTTTATTGTTGTGAGGTTCGCGCCAAAAGCGGGCGCAGGCCAAAGCTACGGCAAGCCTTAGTAAAAAAACAAGTTGATTTTTTACTGGCGGTAAATTTTGATAGGCCCACAATAACAACGCCAAGGCTGCGCTCCCCTGCCCTTGGCCCGCCTGGAGTCACCGCAATGACCAGCGCCTTCCCGCACCTGTTCGCACCCTTGCAGATCCGTGGCAAACGCCTGAAGAACCGCATCATGTCCAGCGGCCACGACACCTCGATGCCCACCGACAACCTGGTCAACGAACAGCTGATCGCCTACCACCGCGCCCGCGCCGAAGGCGGCGTCGGCCTGATCGTGCTGCAGGTGGCCGGGGTCCACGACAGTGCGCGCTACACCAGCCACGTGCTGATGGCCACCGACGACGCCTGCATCGACGGCTACCGACGCCTGGCCGAAACCTGCCACGCCCACGGCACCGTGGTGCTGTCGCAGATCTTCCACCCGGGGCGGGAAATCATGGAGTCCGCCGACGGCCTGCTGGCGGTGGCCTACGCCCCTTCGGCGGTGCCCAACGAACGCTTCCGGGTCATGCCCCGGGCCCTGGACCAGGACATGATCGACGAGATCATCCAGGGCTACGCCGACGCCGCCCGACGCCTGCATCAGGCCGGGCTGGACGGCGTGGAACTGGTGGCCAGCCACGGCTACCTGCCGGCGCAGTTCATCAACCCCCGGGTCAACCGCCGCAGTGACGGCTACAACGGCGAGCTGGAACAGCGACTGCGCTTTATCCGGGAAATCCTCGACGCCATGCGCGCCAGCACCGATGCCGAGTTCATCATCGGCCTGCGCATTTCCGCCGATGAACGCGACCCCGAAGGCCTCACCGAAGACGAATCCCTGGCCGCCGTGCAATTGCTGCAAGGGCAACTGGACTACGTGCACATAGTCGCTGGCACCTCCGCCTCCCTCGGCGGCGCCGTGCACATAGTCCCGCCCATGGCGGTGGAAGCGGCCTATCTGGCCCGGGAAGCCGGCACCTTCAAGGCCGGACTGTCGATCCCGCTGTTCGTCACCGGGCGCATCAACCAGCCCCAGGAAGCCGAAGCGATCATCGCCAAGGGCCAGGCCGATGTGTGCGGCATGACCCGCGCGCTGATCTGCGACCCGCAGATGCCCAACAAGAGCAACAGCGGCCACGCCGAAGACGTGCGCGCCTGCATCGCCTGCAACCAGGCGTGCATCGGCCACTTTCACAAGGGCCTGCCGATCTCCTGCATCCAGCACCCGGAAACCGGCCGCGAACTGCTCTACGGCCAGCCCAAACCCAGCACCCGCGGCAAACGCATTATGGTGGTGGGCGGCGGCCCAGCCGGGATGAAAGCCGCTGCGGTGGCCGCGCAACGGGGCCACCGCGTGACCCTCTACGAAGCCAGCGCGCAACTGGGCGGCCAGATTCAACTGGCGCAACTGCTGCCCCGGCGCAGCGAATTCGGCGGCGCCAGCACCAACCTGCAACGGGAAATGCAGCTGGCCGGGGTCGAAGTGGTGCGCAACACCCGGGTCGACCGCGCCCTGATCGAGCGGGAAAAGCCCGACCACGTGATCATCGCCACCGGCGCCCAACCCTACTGGCCGAACTTCGAACGCGGCGGCGAACTGCAAGTGGTGGACGCCTGGCAAGTACTGCGCGATGAAGTGCAACTGGGCCGCAGCGTGGTGGTGGTCGACTGGCGCTGCGACTGGATCGGCCCCGGCATCGCTGAACGCCTGGTACGCGCCGGGCACCAGGTGCAACTGGCGGTCAACGGCACCCACTGCGGCGAAAGCCTGCCGCTGTACGTGCGCGACCAGATGGCCGGCGAACTGCACAAACTGGCGATCCCGATCATCCCCTACGCCCGCCTCTACGGCTGCGACGACAGCACCGTGTACCTGCAACACACCGCCAGCGGCGAACCCATGCTCCTGGAAAACGTCGACAGCCTGGTGCTGTGCCAAGGCCACCAATCCGTAGACGACCTCGGCCAACAACTCAAAGGCCTGGTGCCCTTCCAACGCATCGGCGACTGCCTGGCACCGCGCACCGTGGAAGAAGCCATCCATGAAGGCTTGAAAGTCGCCTGGGCGCTTTGAGGCTGCTTTATACTCCAGGGCTTTTGCAGGACGGGTGCCCGGACGCGCCCGCCTTCCAGGCCTGGAGCCCGCCATGAATCAAAGCAGCAAGACGCCGCCCGAGCCCGGCAGCGACAACCAAGCCCCCGGCGGCCCACAGTTTCTTGGCACCCGTATCCGCGGCCTGCGCAAACGCCGTGGCCTGACCCTGAGCGAACTGGCCCAGCAGAGCGAACTCACCGCCGGCTACATCAGCCAACTGGAACGCAACCTCGCCTACCCCTCCATCCCCGCCCTGTTCAACATCGCCCGCAGCCTGGGCGTGACCATCCAATGGTTCTTCGCCAGCGAAACCCAGACCGCGCCCGAGGATCAGGGCTATGTAGTGCGCAAGAAACAGCGGCTGCAGGTGAATTATGAGAACGGGATTATTGATCAGCTGTTAACCCCGCAACCGACCCGGCAGCTGGAGTTTTTGCACTCACGGTTTCCACCGGGGACGTACAGCAAGGAGAGTTACAGCCATGAGGGCGAAGAAGCCGGGTATGTGCTGTCGGGGAGTTTTGAGCTGTGGGTGGGGGAACGGTATTTTCAGCTGAGTGAGGGGGATAGCTTTAGTTTCTCCAGCCAGGAACCGCATAAGTATGGGAATCCTGGGGAGGAGGATGCGGTGGTGTTGTGGGTGATAACGCCGCCGACGTTTTGAGGAGGATGTTGAGGGGGGTTAACCGAACGGCTGCTACCGGCCACGAGCTGCCGTTCGCGACAGACTCTCGGCCAAAAGCAACCATTGATGAAGAGCAGTCCCGGTTTGACGTTGCTCTTACAATTTAAGGAGCAATCGTCCCTTTGCTCACGTTAACCACGAGCAGACCTGCCACGGCCAATCCTGCACCCAGTAGGAACCCACCGCCGTATGCTCATCCAGCCAGAGATATCCCATCAGCACACCAAACAGCAGGGTCATGGAAGCCATCACCCCAAGGCGTGCTGCAAGGTAACGGCGAAGCATCCAGAACCAAACTAAATAACTGGCGAATGATACGACCAGCGTCTGGAACCCTAGACATGGCCCATGTTAGTGGACTGAGCTTCACAGAGGTTTGCCCTGCCAACAAAGCCAAGGGGAGTACTAACAGGAAGGCGCCGACCAATTGGTAATACAGGGTCTGCGTAGCTGGAGCTTCAGCTAATCTGCTGGAGCGCACGGCGACCGTAGTGAACCCCCAGGAAATACCAGCGCACAGACCGAGAAAATCACCAAACAAGCGGTGCTAAACGGCAGCACCTCCTGCGTTCTCCCGAGGCAACAAAAACGTTACCGCTATTCCAAGAAAAGCCATGCCCATACTAAGCCATTGGGGCAAGCTCAAGCGTTCCTCCGGCAACCGGATATGCAGATCTATAGCGGCAAACAGTGGTGCGGTGTAAAGGAATAAAGCCATGTGCGATGGGCTCGTCCAGCGCCAGCCTTCAGCGATAAAGAGGAACTCCGCTACGAACAATGCGCCTACGACCGGACCGGAGCGTCGCCAGACACCTGGCAGCCAAGCCTTGCGCAGCATCCACCGGCCTACGAGCCATACCAGAACTGCCGCGATTCCAGATCGTAGTGAGACCTGCATCATGAGTGACACGTCCTCAGCAATTGCCTTCATTGCGACCTGTTGCGCTCCCCAGACTAGGCGTGGCAAAACTATGATTCCCGCGGCCGTGCCATCAACTGGCTTGCTCATGTAACAGCCCTGCAAAAATTTAAGCCAAGTTACCTTCGATAATTATCATTTCTCGCTTATAAGCGCGAAACGCAACCGACCTGGCTTTAGCGTAATCAGGGTCAATACTGCAGGCCTTGGCCTGTTCATAACTCGGGAACTCGACAACCAATACACGTTTGGTGGTCACTGATTCCAGCAGCGCGCCTGGATCTAAAAGCCGGACGCTGGCGCCATATTTCTTACATACCGGCGCCCAAAGCTGGCTATATTCTTTTTGTGCATCAGCGTCGATTACATCCGTTCCAAGAATGATCCAATAGCCTTTCACTGTGGATCCTCCAGTGAAGAGTTAATCTGGTTGAAGCGTGCAGTTTGTGCGTTCTTTTCATCTTCAATACGGCACTGCGCAAAACTGCTTGCCGCCTCCTCGAAGGTCTGTTCTGCGCGCGGGTTCCACTGAACACCGGACCGAGCGATGACCCCTGGCTTGAGTTGTTGATGCTCGTCGTAATCTCGACGGGGATGGAAGAACAAGGGTTGGAGTTCGTCCAGATCAGACAAGTGCTTAACGTAGTCCTGAAGGTACTGTTCGCGCTGCAGCTGACTCACTCGCGCAGGCATCCATGCGGCAAAAGGTGGCAGTACAGTAAAACCGGTGTAAGCAAGAATCCCATTATGAATGGGCCACAGAATATGGTGCAGGTCACCATCAACACCGTTTGGCTCATACAGTGTGCTGGCCGTACCTGTGGTAAGGCTTAGCATTGCTCGTTTGCCTTTAAGAGGACCGGTTTCATACTTTCGCCCAGACGAATACGCGAAACCACGGCTGAAGACCCGATCGACCCATCCTTTGAGGATGGCTGGCATGGAAAACCACCACATCGGGAATTGAAAAATGACCAGATCAGCCTCGGCGACTTTCGATTGCTCAAGCTCTACCTCGCGGCACACTGTCTCATTGGCCTGCGCATGCTCTTGTTCATTGGACGGATCAAAATAGTTTGCATCAGCACGATCGCCGAACTCGTTCGAGTGAAGCGTGGCGTTCCAACCCATGGCATACAAGTCGCTGATCTGGACGTTATGCCCCAGCGCTTCAAAAGTGCTCACAGCGGTCCGCGTCATGGCGCCGTTGAATGATTTGGGTTCGGGATGAGCGTGGATGATCAGAATGTTCATGTCTTGGACCTACATAGCTCTACGATTGAAGATGTGATTGTCAGGGAGTCGCTTATGCCGTACAAACCATCTGTTTTATCGCTATAAGAGAGAATTACTAATCTATGCGATCTGATACTCCGCTCAAGGCCATTGCCTGCTTTGACGCTGTTATGCAGACGGGTAGCGCGGCGCTGGCAGCTCAACAACTGTTTGTCACGCCGGGTGCAGTGAGCCAGCAGATTCGTAAACTTGAGGATTGGCTGGGCGTTCCTTTGTTCGTACGCACCGTTCGCAAATTACAACCGACTGAATATGCGACGCTCTATTGGGAACAGATAAAGCCAGCGCTGCAGCAGATTGACCAAGCCAATGCAACGGTACAGCGTCGACTTGAATCGCAAGTGCGTCTGAGCATGCCGCCAGCGTTCGCCAACACTTGGTTTGCAAGACGCATGCCCTTACTGACCAGTCGATATCCTGGCCTGAACCTTCATCTCAGCGCTTCAGCAGACAACGTGGATTTCAATTCCCCCACATACGATCTGGCTGTCCGCTACTTCGACGGCCAGGATGGTAATTTGAATGTTTTGTTGCTGCTGCCTGACGAAGTGAGCGCGTATTGCAGCCCCGCTTATCGGGAGTGGCTAAAAGCGGTAACCGTGGAGGATATGACGCGGGCGACTCTGCTAATAACAACCTCGCACGCAAATTGGTCTCGATGGCTCGAACAGCTCGGCCTTACTTTCGATTGCATGACAAGCCATCTACGTTTCGACCAGTCGGAGACGGCCATCGATGCGGCCAGACGAAGTCAGGGTCTGGTGCTAACAAGTCCATGGCTCGTCGAGGAAGATCTGAATAAAAACAACCTGGTCCAGTTATTTCCCCACAAACTGCGCACTGAAAAGAATTACTACATAGTTACAAGTAAGGATCGGCCCCTCACTGCGGCCGCACGGCAATTGCGTGATTGGTTAATAGCCGCTGCACACTGCAGCGATGACGAAATGTAATCGAAGCCATTCGGGGCCGAACAGGTTACGCACGAACATCCGCTTCAGGCCGAAAGCTACCTACTCAAATCAAAAAACGCCGCTTATCAACCAACAATAAGCGGCGCTTATATCTACTTAGTACGGGTAGCCCTAACTCAGCGCCTCTCCCTCAATCCGTCTACCCCCAACCCCAAACACACATCATCAATCACCGCCTTGCCCATCTCTGCCAAAAAGTGCGCAGCCCACGCATACCGCTCCCCCTGCTCTTCCATAGCCGCATCCAGCGCAAGTTTTTTAGCGTAGTACAGCAACGTCGAAGCCTGCTCCAACGCCTGCTGCAAAGGCACATCCGCATTGACGCGAAACAACGTTAGTTCAGGATCTGCACATTGGCCAAAGGTGACAAAACCTTGGGTTTTGATGGAGTTTGAATGGCTCATCGTGCACCTCCCGCCAGGGTCTGGCAGCAGAGGCTATTGAGCGGGGGAAGGTGAATGGAACAGCAGCAAATTACGGACAGATTCCCGGCAGACATGATTGAAACTCCCTGATCAACAATGTGCCTGTATCTGATCGGGTTCTCAGGCCCGGTCGCTGATTTTGCAGCGACCGCAGCAGACTAGGCGGTCTTCTCACCCTGCGGCAACCGCTAAACCGTAGCCGGTTATGTCGCTCGGATTAGCGAGCCGTTATGCTCTCCCCCACCCCGGATAAGGACATCTGCCCCCTCATGATCGACCGCGAACAACTTCATCAAAACGGCTACCAGTTGCTGCGTCAGGCGGTGCCCGCCAGCTGGCTGGATGAGCTGCGGGCCACCTTTGAGGCGGGGGTGATCGGGCCCGAGCAATGGCCGGTGCCTCGGGGGCCGGACTGGCGTCATGCGCTGGTGGATCTGGATGCGCGGGTGCAGGCGGTGTGTCGCTTGCCGGCGGTGTTGGCGGTGGCCGGGGAGTTGATCGGGGAAGGCTTTTTTCTGGCTCAGGTGGAGGGCCGCGAGCCGTTGGCCGGGGGCGGTCATCAAGTATTGCACCGGGATCTGTCGGACCAGCGCCTCGGTGACCGGGTCACGGCGCTGGTTTATCTCGATGACTATGGGCCGGCCAATGGCGCGACGCGCATCGTGCCCGGCAGTCATCGCCCCGGGGAGCAGTTGGCGCCCTTCGATTTCAGTGATGAATCCCGGGTGGTGCATCTGGCGGGTGATGCGGGGGACGTGCTGCTGTTCGATGCTGATCTGGTGCATGGGGCCAGTCTGAACCCCAGTGGTGCGCGCCGTCGCAGCTTGCTGGTCAGCTATTGCGCCCTGGGGCTGTATGAGTCCCATCTGCAGACGCTGGGCCTGCGTGCTATCCGCATGGACACCCGCGAGCGCTTCGAGCCGGCGGACTTTGTCTGAGTGGGCTCGGGCGCCAGGGGTGCGTCAGCCAAAGCGTGGCGCTCATTCAGTCGGCAAGGCGGCTGGCCAGACGTTGCAGTGCCTGGGCCAGTTCCAGGGCCTGTTCTGCCGTCAGTTCCACGGGGTCGTTGTGCGGGCTGATGGCCTTGAGATGAATGGCACTGCCCTGCTCTATCCATAGGCGCACATCGCCGTCGCTGCTCTCGAAATAATCCGTTGTGCGGTCAATCGGCATGCTCATTCACCTTGTACGTGGGCGCTGGCCAGTTCCAGCAGGCGGGTGAAGTGGGCGATGGCGAAATACAGGTCATCGCGGGTGTCGCCGTCCCAATCTTCGACGGCTTCCCTGTCGGCCTTGAGTGAGGCGATGCGGGTTTTGATCTCGGCGATTTCCGCCGCGCCGCACTGGGTGGCGATGGCCTCCCAGCGTTCCTGGGGAATGTTTTGCTGGACCGAAAGCCCGGCTTGGGCTTGGGCGATCAGTGCGGTGAGTTGGCTCATGGGGTATTCGTCCTGAAAATGCAGCCTTTGAATCGGGGCGCGATCGCGGGCTGGAATGTGCAGAGGCGCGGCTTGTGCGTTAGGCGCTTTGAGGCGGGTCACTTTATCGGGTTCAAGCCCAAACAACGACCTCAAGAGTGGCGCTAAACCCATGTCCTGCATACCACTGGAGAACGGGTTGCTGGCCTCTAGGCCTGGGGGGGACTACCGGCTATGACCGATAGCGAACCTCAACGGCTCGCTTTCAGCGTTTCAAGCATCGCCTCGGCGGCCAGGGCGTGGACTTTGCGGGTAGGGTGCCATTCATCCCAGTAGTAATGGGCATCGGGATCCGCACACACGGGTTTGACGTCCGGATAGGTGGCTTGGCACGGGGTATCCAGATCCTTCAGGCCCGCCACCTCGGGTGCCGCGCGAAGCGCGTTGCTGAAGGTCAGGTGATCGAAGTAGCCAATACTCACGTGATGGGCGTTAGCCAGTGTTGTCAGCACGGCGGGCAGTTTTTGTTCGAGTATCTGCTGGTATTGCGTTGCGTTCTTGACTTGATTGCCCTGCACCACAGCCGGCACATGGCTCAAATCCGTGGTCCCCACCACCATCAGGTGCTTCGCCCCTGCAGCGATCAGCGTCTCGGTGCTCTTCTGTATGTTCGCCACGCTGTTCTGGCCAAGCACGTCGATCGCTTCTGGGTGCGAGAAGTCGGCCCATTCAAAAAAGTCATTGGCTGAGATGAAAATGAAATACAGCGCATCCGGATCCGCCTTGTGTGTTTTAGCGGCTTTCAGGTGATCGGCGATTTGGCCGAAAACCCCGGTGTCGCGAGAGGGCTGCATCCAGGCGTAGTAGTTGCCGTTGCCGCTTTTGGCGCCGCCAATGGCGTAGTCGGTCAAGGGGATTTTCAAGGCCTGCGCCAAGTGCTCGACCGCGGTGGGACCATTGCTCCAGCGTCCCTGCCAATACAACGAACCGGGTAGCGCCTGTGCATCTTTGACCTTCTGCGCGGCCATGGTTCGGGTGAAGGTTTCACCCGCACCGTTGTCGGAGTAGCTGTCACCGAACGCATAGAGATGATCGTAGCCAGGGCCGCCAAAGGCGGTTGATGCAGTCATTGTCATTAGAGCGACCAAGCACGCGCGTCGAATCATCGAAAGTCTCCCAGGTAGTGGTCCTAGACTACCGCTGGCGAGGTTTTGCCTTGCCACGGTTGCGACCTGTACTTAGCCGGGGGCGCAAAGAGTGTGCACGCAGGCTTTTTTTATCCCGCCTGTTGCCTTGGGTGCTTGGCAGCGCCGCACGGGTCGGCTTCAATAACCGCCCCTTTTTATGTTCAGGAGCTAGAAGGATGCAGCTTTATTACCGTTGGGCGGCCGCATGGGTCATGGCGTGGGTACTGGGAATCGGGCTGGCCCAGGCCGAGGAACGGCCACAGGTGGCGGACAAAATCCTGGCCTACACCGGGCCGCACGGGGTGAAGGTCTGGACCCTGCGCATCGGTGAGCGCAGCGCCAACCAGGCGCTGGTGCAGGTGGAAGACGCCGACCACGACTGGAACATGCGCATTCAGAAAATGAACGTGGAGCAAACCGATCGCGACACCCGTTACTTCACGCAGGTGGACGGGCAGAAGTTCGTGGTGCTGCTGCTTCAGGAAGGCTATGGCGAGTTGCATCTGCCGGGTGAGGCCAAGCCGCTGAAGGTGGGCTATGACAGCAACCTGTCCAGCTATGGCGATGCCCAGGCGTTTCTCAATGAGTACCTCAAGGCGCAGTAAAGCGTCTGGCGGCCGCGACCGCTCTGCAACAACGCCTCCCTAGGGAGGCGTTGTCGTTTTACTCGGTGTGCCCCCCTCTCAACGCAGATCAAACCGGTCCAGGCTCATGACGCTGAGGACCCGCACCCCTTTCTTATGAACTCTGGATGATCAGGGCCCCGGCCATCAGGTCTTCGTCTTCAATGCCTTGCTTCAATAGCAGGTAGCCGGTTCCGCCGACCAAAATGCCCTTGTGCCCTGGAGCGGCCCTGTTCAGCCGGGAGTTGTTGATCTGCAGCACATAGTTCAAGCCTGGGCGTGTCTCTTGACCCTGAATCCAGGCGGGTATTCCGGCGATCTTGGCCAGGCCGTTTTCGTCGCTGTCCTGCCGCGGATTTGCAACCACTGCGATTCGCCGCGCCGGGGTGATGGGCTGTCCGTAACCATCCACCTGTCGCGCCGCGGGCCTGTAGGCCAGCACCTTGCCGCCCTCTTGCATGGCTTGCTCGATGTAGGCATCGCTGACGCTTGAGTAAGGCGTAAACAGCGAAACCACCAGCTCTTCATTCAATTGCATGCCGGCAAGGTATCGATTGATAACGCTGGCCGGCAGGCTGGCAAGGTGCAGCAAGGGGGCGCCCGTCGAGTCGGTGGGCCACGGGATGGACTCAGGCAGGTAGGGGTTGCCGCCGAGGTAGGCGGAGCCCTGGTCGGGGTCTTCGGGCAAAAACACTAGTTCGTTAAACAGGGGCTGTTCCTCTCCGGTGTACCGTTGCCCAGGTGGTTGCGTGGGCCCACGGCGCCCTGGCTGCTCTCGACATAATCCGTTGTGCGCTCAGCCGGCAGGTTCATTCACCTTGTGCGTGGGCGGTGGCCAGTTCCAGCAGGCGGGTAAAATTAGCGATGGCGAAGTACAGGTCATCGCGGGTGTCGCCGTCCCAGTCTTCCACCGCTTCGCGGGCAGCCTTGAGTGAGGCGATGCGGGTTTTGATCTCGGCGATTTCCTCGGCGCCGCACTGGGTGGCAATGGCCTCCCAGCGTTCCTGGGGAATGTCTTGCTGGACCGATAGCCCGGCTTTGGCTTGGGCAATCAGTGCTGTCAATTGGCTCATGGGGGTTGTTCCTCAAGGGGCTGGGGTGCGCCTGCGCTAGCCTTCCGCGCCGGGCGGATGGCCAAAGTGGGCCTTGTAGGCGTGGTTGAAGTTGGCCGGGTTGGCGTAGCCCAGGCGGTAGGCGATCTGCGCCACGTGCCATTTGCGCTGGCGCAACAGGGTGCGCGCCAGCTCCATGCGTTGGCGCCGCACATACTGCAGCATCGACTGGCCGAATACCTGGGCAAAGGCGCGGCGCAGAGTGGTCTCCCCTACCCCCAGTTGCTGGGCCAACGCCTGGCTGCCGGGCGGGTCCAGCAGGTGGGCATCGAGCTGGCGGCGGGCTTCGTGGGCCAGGTCCAGTTGCCCGCGCACCGTGGGCGCCGCAGGGCGCTGGCCCTGGAGGTGCACCGCCAGTTCCACCAGCACCGCCAGGCTCAGGCTTTCCTGGTGCAGGCGTTGCAGGGCGCCCTGGTACGGCGCTTGGTAGAGCCGCTCCAGCAAGCTGCCCAGCGCCCGGCAGCGTTGAAACTGGCGAAAGCGGATGCCGTCGTCCAGCAGGCCAAACAAGGGTTGCAGCGTCGGGTCTTCCTCGGCCAGTTCCCGCAAATAGCTGCCGGCGATGCGCAGGCCGGCCATGCGGGCGTGGCTGCCGGCGGGCATCTGGTCCAGCGCTTCCATGGTCTCGCTCAGGCCCAGGGCCTGAGGCGCGCCGGGGGTGTAGTGGTGGAGCTGGCCGTCGATCCGGTGCTGCCATTGCCCGGCCAGCACCTGGACGATGCACAGGCTGTCGGGCAACACCTTGTGGATGCGCAGCGGATCGGGGAATTGCAGGTTGCAGTCGAAGTACTGCAAGTGCGGGCGCACGGTACGGGCGCGGTAGTGGCCGACGGCGCTGCCCATCACCCGCCGGGCACTGGGGTCGAACACCCCGGCGCGGGCCAGGTCAACCGGCCGGTCGAAGCAGAATTGTGTATCGAGGTAGGGGCTCCAGCATTCCATCGGCAAAGCGGGTCCATGGGTGTGGTTGCTACGGCTGCCAATGGTAACTCACTCACACTTTGCGCAGCGGTGGTTGTGAGCTGCGGAATTTTTCTTGTGAATGACGACCAAAGCGCTTGGCAGGGCAGCAGGTGCCGACTTCAATGAACGGCTTTTTCAGATGTCAGGAGTGGGAACCATGCAGTTTTATTGCAAATGGACGGCCGTGTGGGCCATGGCGCTGGCCTTGGGAAGCGGCCTGGCCCAGGCCGATGAGCGACCCCAGGTGGCGGATAAACTGGCGGCCTATGTTGGCCAGCAGGGGGTGAAGGTCTGGACCTTGCGCGTCGGTGAGCGCAGTGAGCACCAGGCGCTGGTGCAGGTGGCGGACGTGGATCACGACTGGAACCTGCGCATCCAGAAAATGGCCGTGGAAAAGACCGCAAAGGATACCCGCTACGCCACGACCGTCGACGGGCAGAAATTCGTGGTGCTGGTGCTCCAGGAGGGTTGGGGCGAGCTGTACCTGCCGGGTGAAGCCGCGCCAGTGCGGGTGCGCTATGACGAGAACCTGTCGAGCCAGGGCGATGCCCAGGCGTTCCTTACCGACTACCTCAAGGCCCGGTAAGCCCTGGGGGAGCGCCGGCACCCAGGCGCTCGACCGCTTTGTTTTCTGTGAATCAAGGACTTGTTTATGACTTCATCGCTGCAACCCGATGCATCCCGCGACGCTCAGCGCGAACAGGTGATCGCCCAGCTCCAGCAGGTGATCCAGCGTGTGCCCGAGCAGAGCGAATTCACCAACACGCGCCGCTATCAACTGCTGGGGCCGCTGTTCACACTGATTTCGCTGGGCATGCTGGCCTGGGGTATCCAGCAGGGCAAGACCGGCATGTTGCTCTGCGGGCTGTTTCTGTCCGCGTTGTTCGCCCTGGTGACCTGGCAGCATCGCCACGCCGGCCAGCATGCCTTCATGCGTTTGACCCGGCGCCAGCTGTTCGTGGATTCCCTGAGTGCCCCGGTCAACCTGACGGACGTGGTGGATGTCCATGTCAAGGATGAGGGGCTGCTGACCCTGCAGCAGCTGACCCTGCGCCCGGGCAGCCCGCTGCCGACCCACAGGCCCGTGCGCCAGGTGTTCGGCAACCAGGCCATGGCGCTCAAGAGCCCCGAACCTCACATTCGCATTCATTCCGCCGGGTTGATGAGCGGGGGGCGCAAACTGGCCATCGATGACATCGCCGCGCTGTTGGACGCCTACTGCCAGGCGGCCAATGCACAGCAACAGCTGGATGAGTTGCAAGGCCGTGGATAACGCCGAAAAAGAAGCCTTGTTGCTGCAACTGCAGGCCGATGCCGACGGCCCCCGGCACCGCTGCGAGATTCGTGAGCGCGCCCTTGGGCAAGCAGTCATGCTGGCCCTGCTTTCCCTGCTGCTGGTGCTGGTGGGCGGCTGGCTGGCCAGCCTGCCTTCGGCCTGGCAGTTGCGCTCTGCCCAGCTGTGGTTCTGGCTGCCCGGGGCGCTGATGCTGGGCGCCGGGCTTGTGGGCCTGGCGGCGGCCGAAGCCCTGCGTCGGCGGCATGGCCAGCAGGTGCTGGTGCTGACCCCCGACACCCTGCAGTTCGCCAATGCGCCCGAACCCACTCCCTGGGTATGTTTCGATGGTTTCGAACTGGAGCAGCGCCACCTGAGCCTGGGGCTGGTGTTCTCGGTGATGGCCGGCAGCCGTGCACCGGCCCTGGCGCCAGCCTGCTTCAAGTCCCTGGCCGCGCCCCATGCCTGGCCAGTGGCCGCGGGCATGCGCGTGCGGTTGTGGCTGTTCAACCCGATGCTCGATGGCCAGCGCCTGGATTTCCAAGCCCTGACCGACCTGCTCTACGCCTACCTGAATGCGGCCCAGGCCCGCAGCACCCTGGGCCAACTGTTCCCGGAGGTGCAACGGGTGGGGGCAACGCAGTAGCCGGGCCAGTAAAAACGCCTCCCTAGGGAGGCGTTGTCGTATTACCCGGTTTGCTCCCCTTTTAGCGCAGATCGAACCGGTCCAGGTTCATCACCTTGTCCCAGGCCGCGACAAAGTCCTTCACGAACTGCTCACCCGCATCCGCCGCCGCATACACCTCGGCCAGGGCCCGCAGTTGCGAGTTTGAACCCAGCAGCAGGTCGACCCGAGTACCGCTCCATTTGTATTGCCCCGTGGCGCGGTCGCTGCCTTCGTACAGGTCGCGGGCCTCGGACTGGGGTTTCCATTGGGTGCCCATGTCCAGCAGGTTGACGAAGAAGTCGTTGCTCAGGGTGCCCGGGCGCGAGGTGAATACGCCGTGGGGCGCTTGCCCGACGTTGGCCCCCAGCACCCGCAGGCCGCCCAGCAGCACGGTCAGTTGCGGGGCGGTGAGGGTCAGCAGTTGCGCTCTGTCCACCAGCAGGGCTTCGGCGGTGACGCCGCTGACCGGCTTGAGGTAGTTGCGAAAGCCATCGGCCACGGGTTCGAGCACGGCGAAGGATTCGACGTCGGTCTGTTCCTGGCTGGCGTCCATGCGCCCCGGGGCGAAGGGCACGCTGATGCTGTAGCCGGCATTGTTTGCCGCCAGTTCCACCGCCGCGCAGCCGCCGAGGACGATCAGGTCGGCCAGGGACACGCGCTTGCCACCCGTCTGCGCGCTGTTGAAGGCGCTCTGGATCGCTTCCAGGCTTTGCAGCACCTGGGCCAGTTGCTGCGGCTGGTTGACCTCCCAGTCTTTTTGCGGGGCCAGGCGAATCCGTGCGCCGTTGGCGCCGCCGCGCTTGTCCGAGCCGCGGAAGGTCGAGGCCGAGGCCCAGGCGGTGGACACCAGTTGCGCCACGGACAGGCCCGAGTTGAGGATCTGGCCCTTGAGCTGCTGGATGTCCTGGGCGTCGATCAGCGGGTGGTTCAGCGCCGGAATCGGGTCTTGCCAGATCAGTTCCTCGGCCGGCACTTCCGGGCCCAGGTAGCGGGCCCGGGGGCCCATGTCGCGGTGAGTGAGTTTGAACCAGGCCCGGGAGAAGGCGTCGGCCAGTTGCTCGGGGTGCTGGTGGAAGCGCCGGGAGATGGCCTCGTAAGCCGGGTCGAAACGCAGCGACAGATCGGTGGTGAGCATCGACGGCGTGCGGCGTCGGCTCGGGTCGTGAGGGTCGGGCACGCTGTCGGCACCGGCGCCGGCTTTGGGTTGCCATTGGTGGGCGCCGGCGGGGCTGGTGGTCAGCTCCCATTCGAAGCCGAACAGGTGGTCGAAGAAGTCGTTGCTCCAGCGGGTCGGGGTGGTGGTCCAGATCACTTCCAGGCCGCTGGTGATGGCGTCGCCACCGACGCCGCTGCCGAAGCTGCTGTTCCAGCCCAGGCCCTGTTCTTCCAGGCCGGCCGCTTCCGGTTCCAGCCCGACGTGGGTCGCGGGGCCGGCGCCGTGGGTCTTGCCGAAGGTGTGGCCACCGGCGATCAGGGCCACGGTTTCTTCGTCGTCCATGGCCATGCGGGCGAAGGTTTCGCGGATGTCCCGGGCCGCCGCCAGCGGGTCGGGGTTGCCGTTGGGGCCTTCCGGGTTGACGTAGATCAGGCCCATCTGCACCGCCCCCAGGGGGTTCTCCAGCTCGCGGTCGCCGCTGTAGCGCTGGTCGTCGAGCCAGGTGGTTTCACTGCCCCAGTAGACGTTGTCTTCCGGCTCCCAGACGTCCTGTCGGCCACCGGCAAAGCCGAAGGTCTTCAAACCCATGGATTCCAGGGCGACGTTGCCGGTGAGGATGATCAGGTCGGCCCAGGAGAGCTTGCGCCCGTACTTCTGCTTGATCGGCCAGATCAGCCGCCGCGCCTTGTCCAGGCTGACGTTGTCCGGCCAGCTGTTGAGCGGGGCGAAGCGCTGCTGCCCGCCCCCGGCGCCACCAAGGCCATCGGCGATGCGGTAGGTGCCGGCGCTGTGCCAGGCCATGCGGATGAACAGCGGGCCGTAGTGGCCGAAATCCGCCGGCCACCAGGGTTGGGAGTCGGTCATCAACGCCAGCAGGTCGCGCTTCACCGCGGCCAGGTCCAGGGTCTTGAATTCGGCGGCGTAGTCGAAATCCTCGGCCATGGGGTCGGACAGGTGCGAGTGCTGGTGGAGGATCTTCAGGTTCAGTTGGCCGGGCCACCAGTCACGGTTGCTGGTGCCTTCGCCGGCGGTGTGTTTGAACGGGCACTTGGATTCGTTGGACATGGGTCACTCCTTCGGTCATCCCGACCCGGCTGCTCGATATGGGCCCGAGGCTGGACGTGCGTATGAAAAGCGTAGTGAACGGCAAGCGAAGGTAAAAATAGACCCGCTTGATGACCCTGGCAGAAAAAAACCATGACGCCTGCAAGGTTTCTGCGCGGGGCGCCCTGCCCCCTGGGAACCTCCCTGGATCTGGTGAGCGGCGCCCAGGCTTGTTTAGCGCAGCCGATGCTGACCCGCGGCCTGAGCCTGGGCGTCCAGGCGGCGCTGGGTGTCGGCATCGATCTGCTGGCGCAGGGCCTGGAACAGCGGGCTGGCGTCGGTGTAGCGGCGACCGTAATCGAGGTTGAAGCGGTAGTCGAAACCCGCCGGGTTCTGACCCTGGGTGTGTTGCAGCAGGGTTTCCAGCTTGTCCAGGGCCTTGACCGTGCGCGCCTCGGCGCTGGCGGCGCCCTCGTATTCATCCCACAGGTCCAGCAGGCGTTGGCGGGCCGGGGCGTCCAGGGCCCGGGCGAGGTATTGCAGGTCGTCGCGTTCCTGCTGGCTCTTGTTCGGGTGCGCCGCCTGTGCCACCGCCGGGATGTCGCCGTGAATGGCCTCCCCCAAGTCGTGGACGATGCACAGCTTCAGCACCCGCAGCAGGTCCAGGTCCCCCAGTTGGTCTTCGAACAGTAGCGCCATCAGGCACAGGCGCCAGCTGTGCTCGGCGGTGCTTTCCTGGCGGCCGCTGGAGGTGTGGGCGCTGCGCAGCACGTCCTTGAGTTTTTCCGCTTCACGGAGAAAGTCGAGGCGGCCACTGAGAAGTTCACTGTTCATGGAAATACCTGCGCGGTTGGGCAAAACACAGCCGGCACTGAAAGGCGGCGAGCGATGGCTAACCAGACTAGCCAAGGGGTGCTGCCGGGGCCACGGATAAAATATCCGTGGCCCCATTTCAGAGGGTTTCCACCAGCCGCACGGCGTTGCCGTCGGACAGGTTGAGGCGGGTCCAGCGGCACTGGCTGGGGGCGATGGGCACGATGGCCGAATCGTTGCGGCCGCTGAAGAATTCCAGGGACGGCGGCGCCAGCACTTCGCGCCAGCCCAGGTCATCCAGGGCGGCTTCCTTGCGCACGATTTCCTCGGTGCAGAAGCCCCACAGGGATTGGCCCAGCAGCTCGCTCAAGGGCACGCCGAACTGCCCGGCGCGGGTCGGCGAACAGGCCAGCAGGCGGTGGGTCAGGTCGCACACCAGGTGCACGGCGCGCGGGCTGTCGTTCACCAGCCGCGCCAGGGCCTGATCGGCGGCGGCGCTGAGGTTGGCTGCCAGCAGTTGTTCCAGGCGCGCGCGCTCTGCCGGCTCCATGGCCTGCTGGCCGTTTTCCCAGCGGGAAATGCTCGACTGCGCCACGCCGAACAGCTCGGCGGCGTGCTGCTGTTTGACCCGGTGCAACAGGCGCCAACGCCTGAGGGCCAGGCCCAGATGGGGTGAGGTGAACGGGGCTGCGGACATGGCCTGGGCGATGCAAGTAAAGGGGCCGGCAGTTTCGCAGCCACAGCCCTTGACGGGCAACTGGCGCTGACCCACGCCATTCACCCGGCCTGCCACAAGTTGCTGGACAGCACGGTAAAAGCCCCGAAAAATCAGCGCCTTTGCCCTGCCCTCTACGAGCCGGGCGTCTGTGCCAAGGAGTTCGGCCCAATGCTCAATGTCCTGTTTGTCTGCAGCCAGAACAAGCTGCGCAGCCCCACCGCCGAGCAGGTGTTTGCCGACTGGCCGGGCATCCAGACCGCTTCGGCGGGCCTCAATCACGATGCCGAAGTGCCCCTGGGCCCGGAGCTGGTGCAATGGGCCGGGCTGATTCTGGTGATGGAAACCCGCCACCGGGAAAAACTGCGCAAGCGCTTCAAGGCGCAGTTGAACAACCAGCAGATTGTCTGCCTGAACATTCCCGATGATTACGACTTCATGGACCCGCAGCTGATCCAGTTGTTGCGGCAGAAGGTGCCGCAGTTTCTTCCCGATGGCGGCGAGGCTCGCTGATATGGTTTTGCTGTTCAGGGCCCTGCCCACGCTGCGGTTGGGAGAGCGCTGGCGAGCCTGCGGCTCGTTCGCAGCCTGCGGCAGTGGCTACAAGGCGCCAAGGGCGGCGATCAGTTCCGCCGAGGCGTTGTACAGCGGCGTGCTGCCCTGCAACAGAATCTGCGCGCTGCGCCGGTAGGCAGCGCCGTCGATCAGCAGTTCCCCGGCCACCTGCCGGGCATTGATCAGGGTCTCCAGCACCCCGGCGGGGTTTTCAATCGCCAGCGGGTATTCACCCGGCTCCTCGCCTATCACCGGTGCCCGCGCCAACAAGGCATGGGCCACGGTGCCTTCGGCCAGGCACGCCGCCGCCAGGCAGCAGCCGCCGGACACCGCCAGGGACGGGTGGGCGTTCTGCGGGGTGAAGTAACGGGTGGCAATATCCCCACCCTCCCGCGCCGGGCTGACGATGCAGATCTTCGGGATGGTTTCGCTGCGCCGCAGCTCGTCGGCGCTCATCAGGCTGCCGTCGCGCTTGCGCAAGCCCATGCGCAACCCGCCCAGCACCATCAGTTCCAGCAGGCGCGCCTTGAATTGCGGGTCGGCGTCCAGCTGGGTCGGGGTTTCCTCGCCGGTCTGGCCCAGGTCCGATGCGCGCAGGATGACCATGGGCACCGCCACGTCGATGCAGGTGGCGGCGATGCCGTCCAGCAGGTCCACCCGTTTGCCAGTGGGGAACAGCGCGCCGGTCTTGGCCCCCACCGGCTTGTCGAGAAACAGGTCGACCCCGGGAAACACCCCGTTGACCCCGGGAATCCGCGTGTCGCTCAGCAGCCGGCCATTGGCGAAGCCTAAGCGCGCATACATCGTGGTCTGGGTGTTGCTGTTGTAGATCTCGATCTGCCCACCGCCCTCCCCGGGTTCCAGCCAGCCGCGCTGCAAGGCGTACAACGGCAGGGCCGCGGACATGTTGCCGCAGTTGACGCTCCAGTCGATGGCGCTCTTGCCCGCCGCCAGTTGCGCCAGGGTGCTGATCATCCGCGTCTCGCCGGGGCGTCGCTCGACGATGAACACCTTGTTGCTGGTGGGCCCGCCGCGCCCCAGGCCGGTGATCTGGGTATTGCCCGGCCAATCGCCCTGCAGCGGCACGCCCATCAGGTGGCGCAGCAACTCTTCCACCAGGGCTTCGTCCCGGGGCAGCGCTTCACGGGCCAGGATCAGCCCGGTGGAGGTGCCGCCACGGGCGTGGCACACGGGGAACTCAGGGATGGCAGCAGGCTTGGGCAGATCAGGCATGGCGGGCGCCTCCAGGGTGGGCGAATGGAGCAGCCCCTTGTCGCACAGGCAACGGGCGGCGGCGCAGCATGATAAACCGTCGCGGCCGATCCCGGGGCCTGCCGCTTGGCGATCCGGGATCGCCCGCTGCACATTGTGCCCGGGGCCGATCAGCACCTGGGCCTTGGCACGGGTGCTACAGGCTTGTAGCCCGAAGCGGCCAGGACGCCCTCGCGGCGCTTTTTTGACCGGCCCATTTGACTAACAGTCTTGAGCTTCTAGATTCCACTGGCGACCTCATGGAAGTGCATTTCGCCCGGTGCCCGACAGCTGTTGCGCCGCGCCCGGATGCTCGGTGGTCGCACGCTGCATAGCCGATGACACCCGGGCCTGGATCGCCAGGCCCATAGCGCGACAACAGGGAGCCGGACATGAACGAAAACATCGTGGATATCCTTGTCACCATTGACGTGGACACCATTCTGGAAAGCAACGGCAAGACCTTCGACGGCGGCAACACGCTGACCTTGAGCCAGCACAGCGCCACCCCCACCCAGCTCTACAACTACTACAGCAACGGCCAGCGCCTGTCCGAACAGGTGGTCTACATGGTGGCCCGCCGCGACAACACCGACGGGCCGGACGGCGGCTCCGAACTGGCGGTCAACCTGCGTCAGGGGGACATTGTCCGCTGGCGCGCCACCAGCCTGTCCAAGGGCATGTACAACGCGGTGCTGCTGTACCAGTACACCCAGACCAACCCGGTACCGAGTGCCGGCAATCCGCCCTATCTGACCGACGTCACGCCGGTGGTCCTGGACAGCACGCCGCTGCCCATCATCGACAAGGACAACCCGGCCGGGCAGCCCATCGCGCAAAGCGTGCAGAACTACTACTGGCAGGCCAACGCCACCCGGGTCGGCTCGCGCATTACCTACACCTGGGCCTTCATGATCCTGGACAGCAACAACAAGGTGATCGCCTACTGCTCCTGGGACCCGTACTTCTCCATCCACTGATGGCCATGGCCTCTCCCCGTTGCGGGGAGAGGCTTGCTCCAGGCTTCAGGCGCGCCGGGCCAGCAACAGCACCGAGGCAGCCGCCGACAGCAACGCCGCGCAGCAACGATTGAACAGGCGCTTGCCCGCAGGCTCGCTGAACCAGCGGCGCATGTGCAGGCCCATCAGCGCATAGGCGCTGATGGCGATCCACTCCAGCAGCAGGAACAACAGCCCCAGCACCAGGAACTGCGAACCCACGGGCGCCCCGGGCTCGACGAACTGCGGCAGAAACGCGGTGAAGATCAGGATCGCCTTGGGATTGCCGATGGCCACCAGAAATTCCTGCCGGCTGAGGGCCAGCAGCCCGGACACCCGGCTGCGCTCCGCACTCTGCACCTGGGGGGCCGCGGTCCACAGCTGATAGGCCAGGTACAGCAGGTAGCCCGCGCCGAGAATCTTGATCCCGTAGAACAACAGCTCCGAGGCTTGCAGCACCACCGCCAGGCCGGCGGCGGCCAGGGCGATCATCAGGGCGAACGCTGCCAGGCGGCCGATGCCCGCCAGGCACGAGGTGCGAAAACCGTAAGTGCTGGCATTGCGCACCGACAGCAGGTTGTTCGGCCCGGGGGCCATGTTCAGGGCGAAACAGGCCGGGATAAATAGCGCCAGGGTGGCGAGGTTCATAGGCACTCCAGAATCGGCAAGGCGTCGTTGTTGACCGACAAGGAACATAAAACGCCTGGGCCCCGGGACACAAGCCAGCCCCCGCGATTACGCCCCGGCCAGGCGCAAGGCATAGGCACGGATGTCCTGCGGCCAGTCCTCGATGCACTGTTGCAGGCGCGCCAGGTCCGCGGCGAACAGCGCTCGGGTGGCTTCTTCATAACCGGGAAGATCGCCGCCCATGGCCAGCATGAACTGGTAGGCCGCCTCTTGCGCGGCCCGCTGGCGCTGCGGTTCGGCGCCATGGCGCCGGGCTTCGTCCACCAGCCGGCGCAGCACCGCCGAGGCGCCACCGGGCTGCTCGGCCAGCCAGTCCCACTGGCGCGGCAACAGGGTCACTTCCCGGGCGATGACCCCCAGCTTGGGTCGCCCCCGCCCCCGGGGCGCAGCCTCTTCGCCCTCGACCGGCGCAGCAGCAGGCGGGCGCGGGCGATAGCGCCCGTTGCCCGGCGCCGGCGTGGCGGCCAGGCGCTGGCACACTTCGTCCGGGGTGCCCCGCAGGTCGAGGTCGATGACCCGGCCGCTGGCATCGTCGAACACCAGCAACGGCTGCGGCGCCGCCTCTTCGCTGGCACGCTTGACCGCCAGCGCGACCTCCAGCAACGGGCCGGCCGCCAGCACCTGCTGGGCCTGAAACGCAGTGACGGGTCGGGTAAGTGAGTCGGACATGGTTATGGCCTCAAGGAAACGAGGCTGCATATTACCCGGGTATTAATAAGGCAAGCAATAATACCCGGGTAATATTTAAACGGCGGTCGACCCTCGCGACTGCTGCTGTGGGGCCGGCTCGCTGTCGGCGGGCATCTCGATGCCCCAATCGCCGTCCAGGTACCAGTCCTCCCCGAGCATTTCCGCCGGGTGCATGGTGCGATCAGAACCATTGCCGCAGGCCAGGGCACTGGCCGCGCAGTAGCGGTCGCAGCCCCAGCAGATCCGCTCGGGGTGTTTGGGGCGCAGGGGAAAGGGCTTGGCCATGGCGGCTCCCGGAACCTGGATGAAGGAGCCTGCAGGTTAAGCCCCCTGGGGCTGGAGGAGGTTGATCTCGATCACAGCGCCGGGGTGCGCTCCGGGATGACCTGCTGCGTTCTTCAAGGGGCCTTCGTTGGCCAGCCTGGCCCTACCGGTGCCAGTGCTGGCGGTGAAGCGGGAACGGACGGCAACCGCAGCCTTGCACCGTTCGCATCGCCTGATCCAAGGGGCCCTAGAGGCAGATGCCACCGGGCACAGAATTTTCTCTGACAGCGGCTACGGGATCGCTATGATGGATCACCATGAACCCCAGCCCCGCGATCCGCCAACCCTGTCCGCCCGGCGCCTGCATTTGCGAGCGCGAGCAGTTGCTGGACACCCCCGGAGCCGACCTGCGCATCCTCAATCTGACGCGCCAGGAGGAAAAGCGCCTGCTCGAACGCCTGGAAAACCTCAAGGACCTGGCGGACCTGGAACACATGCAGCGGCGGATGTACGAACAACTGGGCATCCGCGTCCACATCAGCCCCAGTGACAACGTGGTCCGCAGCATGCGCGGCATCACCATTTCCCTGGGCGAGTTGCCCGGCCTGTGCCGCAAGACCCGGCAATCGATCCCGGCCGCCATCCGCCGGGCCATGGAGCAGCGCCCGGAAATCGCCTACCGCCTGCTGGACTCCCAGGACCTGTTGCGCGGCACCTGAGGGCCGCGCACTCAAGCGCCGCCCATACCGTTCAAGGCTTGCAGCCCGGGGCCTGAACCCGGAAACTTGCCGCTGCTTTTTCCAGGACTTCTCTCATGCAAAACACCCCATTGAACGCCGCCGACTTCGAAACCCTCGAAGACACCCTGCTCAAGTACGGCGACGACCACTCGGTACTCAACCCCTGCGAGCTGGACGGCTATTTCACCGCGCTGGTGTCGTGCCCGACCCAGGTGGATATCGCCGAATGGTTCCCGGCGATCTGGGGCGGCGAGAACCCCAATTGGGAAACCCCGCAAGAGTGCCGGCAGTTCATCGACCTGTGCGTGCGCCACATCAACACCCTGGCCGAACAACTGGCCAGTGATGCCCAGGGTTTCCATGCACGTTTCGAAACCACCGAACACCAGGGCCAGGACCTGTTGCTGGCCGAAGAATGGTGCTTTGGCTACCTCCGTGGCGTGGCCGTGGGCAACTGGCCGCAGATGCCGGCACCACAGACCGGCCTGTTGCAGACGATTATCGACTGTGCCGAACAGGACAACTTCGAACTGCCGGCCGACCTGGATCTGGAGCAGCATCGCCAGCAAGTGGCGGCCATCGAACCGGCGGCGCGGGCGCTGCACGACTACTGGCTGACCCAACGCTGACCTCCCGCCAGGGCCGCACCCGCCCCATAAGAAACGCCGCTGGCCCTACCCGGGCCAGCGGCGTTTTCATACCTGCCATTAGGTGCTGCGCGGGGGTTACAGCAACTGGCGTTGCACCGCTTCATCCAGGGTGCTGCGGGCCAGTTGCTGGACCACGTCGCGGGTATCCGCCTGGAAAGGAATCGCCACGATCAGCAGCAGTTGCATCCAGGTACGCACCGACTCGCTCTTGCGAATCCGCCCCAGTTCCTTGCCGTCCTTGTCCTTGAACACCGTCTCCAGGGTGAAGGTGTTTTTCGCCGTGGACGGGATGATGAAGAAGGTGGCGCCGGTGATGATGGCCGAGGCCATGCTGAACTGTTCGTTGTTGTACAGGGTGGCTTCGGCGTACAGGTCCGACTCGACCTTGTCGGTGCTAACCCGGGCAAAGCGCCCGGACTGGCGGAAGGCATCGGCCACCACGGTTTCCCAGGCGGCCGCCGGAGCGCCGGCAGCGGCATTGGCCGGGCCGCCGTTGACCTGGTACATGGCGGTGGTGCGGACAAAGGCGCTGGGCTTTTGCTCGGCGGTCTGTGCCACCGGCGGCCAGGTGCCGACAGCGCTCAGTTCGTGTTGCGAGTAGGAAACGCAGCCGCTCAGCAGCACCGCCGCGAGCACCAGGGTGTACTTGATGAAACCCGACATGGGACTCTCCTTAGTGTTGCGCCAACCGGGCGGTGGCGTTGTCCAGCAACTTGGCAACCAGTTCGTTCAGCTGCTTGGCGCCTTGGGTCGGCGCCCAGTATTCGCGGCCGTACAGGCCGACGTTGCGCTCGAACTTGAGCTGCTCCTTGGCACTGGCCAGTTCCTTGCCGTTGCGGTCGACGATCGACAGGTCGCCGGCCAGGTCGAAGGTATCGACGTAGATCGGACCGTTGACCCAGATCCACACGGTCAGGGTCAGCAAGGCCCCGGGCAGGTAGCCCGGATGGGGCGCGCGATGGCCCTTGAGGGAGGTCATGTTGAATTTCAGCACCACGTCTTCCTCGCCCAGGCGGGTGGGGAATTCGCTGAGCTGGCGGAAGTAGCCGGCGCTCTTGACGTAGGGGGTCAGCTGGGCCGTGAGGGAACGGCTGATGGCAGTGCGCGTGGCGTCGTCGATACCGCTGGCGGTGACTTGCACATCGGCGATTTGTGCGGTGCGCGGGCTGCTGATGGGTGCGGGGTGCAACGGCGCGCCCAGCGGGCCGGTGACGTTGTAGGAGACACAGCCGGTCAGCGCCAGGGTGGCGATGAGGGCGGCGGCCCCGAGCAGGGTTCTGAACACGAAATATCCTTATTGAAAGACGAACAGCACCAACGTCTCGACCCCGGCACCCAGAACTTTAGGAAAACCTCGCATTCGGTTGGGCGCTACAGGCCCGCTCGCGGGCCTTATTGATAGTCCTCTTCATAGGCCTGGAGCAGATTGAACAAGTGCTCCTGGGGCATCGCGCAGTCCTCCAGCGCTTCGGGCGCAACGCCGTTCCACTCCTCATCGGGGTCGCTTTCGACAATCAGCAGCGGCACCTGGGCGTTGTTGCAGAAGGCGAGGATGTCGCGCAGTTCCTGCTCGCGCTCTACATGGTCGTTGTGAAACAGCTTGGCGCTGTAGAAGAAACCCTCGGCGCCACGGCGCAGATAGCCCTGGGCAATGCGCAGGGACAGGCCCAGGCGTTGATGGAGAAACTTGACCAGCGCCAGGTCAGTGGTGGGAGTCGCGGCGGCGATGCTTATTCTGGACATGGCAGGTTCCTTGATAAATCGGCGGGCAGCCCTCGCCCTGCTACTCGGGGCGCCACAGTTCGAGCCCCTCCACATGGCGCTCGATGTCGTCCATGTCGTCCTCCCCCAGGGTACGGTCGAAGGGTTCGCTGAGAATCCTGCGCACCTGGGCCAGGCGCTGGGTGACCTGCTGGTTATCGATGAAATCGGTGGTGGCGCGCTGGTAGTCGGCCACGGGTTTATCCATGTAGTAGGCGCCCATCTTGTGCAACGAGATCAAGACGAACTCCAGCTCCGCCAGGGCCTGCAGCGCCTGCTCGCCAGAGAGGGTGATGGTGCGGTTGCTTTCCAGCATCGAAACTTCCTTGGTGCTCAACAGTTGGACAGAACGCCGCCTGGGCGGCGTGCGGCGCGCGCTTCAATCAGGCAGGCCACCGCCCATGCTGATCATGGCCTGGCCGGGCTGAACAACAGGCCCGGCTGACACCGCTCACCGACTCGGTGCCGGAGCCAGCTTGAGCCGGGTCGGATCGACCGCGCAGGCCATGTTGCGCAGCTCCCCGATCAACGATTGACGGGGAAAGGCGGCCCATTGCGCAAGATCTTCCTTGCGCATGACCTCCACGCCCTGGGCGAAGGGCTCGGAGAAGTACACCCGGCCGAACTGCGCCGACTCATCCTTCTCGCAGTTGATCACCCGGGTCGCGCGGGAGCTGTAGATCGGCGGCTTGCCACCGCCCAGCGCAGCAGGCTTGGCGTAGTTGTTGACCAGATAGAACTGCCGCAGGTTCGGGTTGTTCTGGTAGAGGGCCAGCGAGTTGGCGGCAAAGTAGGTGGCCAGTTCCGGGCTTTCCAGCACCTTGAACATGCCGTCCGGACGCTGCGGCGCCGGGGCCTCCCCGGGGGTACCCGAATGCGCGCAACCGGCGAGCAAAAGCGCCGCGCTCAAGCTCAACAGCTTGTTCATCGGCCCGCTCCCTGGGCCAGGTCCGGCCGCTCCTGCTCCAGCAATGGCTGATCGACAGTGCCCTGCAGCGAGCAGAGCAAACGGGTCTTGCCGTCTTCTTGGCTGAGCATGAGGATCTTTTCCGCGGAGCCCGGCGCCGGGGCGATGCCCGAAGCGGCGGCCGGGTTGTCCTGCCAGGGGGTCGCGGCGTTGAGTTTGATCTGCGGCCGGGAGACGAAGTATTCGCCAGTCTCCTGCCAACCGGCCTGGGGCAGCGCGGCCATGACGGCCTCGCGGCTGGCATCGATTTCAAAGCCCCAGAAGTGAAAGGTGCCCTGCTCGCCCAGGTCGAACTGACGGTCGTAGTAGGCGGTCAGGGGCAGGCCCTGATCCAGCAGCGGCCGGGAAAACGCCATTAGCGCGGAGGCGCTGTCGCGGCGCTCCGCCACCGGAATCCAGGCGATGCCCTGGCGCTGATTCTCCGCCAGTTTCACCACCTGTCCGAGCTCGGCGCGCTGCTGATACAGGGCCTTGAAAAAGCTCGGCTGGCACTCCAGCAGGCTCTGGCTGAGGCTCGCTGCCTGGGCAGCGCCGGCACTCAAACCCAGGAGCAAGGCCAACAGCGCTGAGGTGGAAAGGCGGGGCAAGGTGCGCGTCCGTTGCATGGTCTGGAGCATCCTGAGCAGGCGAAAAAAACGCGACTCTACTCCCGCCGGCACTGCCGAGACAAATCCGCCTGCAGGCACCAGGCCTGCATGGCAGAGCGGCGCCGCAGCCGGTTCAGAGGAAAATACTGCCCTTGAGGTACAAGGCGCCGTAGCCGCTGATGATTACCCGCCCGTTGTCCAGCACCTGGCACTGCAGCTGGCCCTTGCGCGCCCCGCCCTGCTGCGCCCGCAACTGACGCTTGCCCAGGCGCGCGGCCCAGTAAGGCGCCAGGGAGGTATGGGCGGAACCGGTGACCGGGTCTTCATTGACCCCGACCCGCGGGCCGAACCAGCGCGAGACGAAATCGAATGCCCGAGACGGCGCCGTCACGGCGATGCCGCGCACATCGAAGGCGGCCAGTGCGGCGAAATCGGGCTTGAGCGCCTCCACCAGAGCTTCGTCGTCCACCACCAGCAGGTAATCGTCGGTGCGGTACAGGGCCGCGGCCGCCGGCAACCCCAGGGCTTGCAGCAGGGCCGCAGGAATCGCCGCGGCTTCGGGCTGCTTGGCGGGAAAGTCCATGGACAGCAGGCCGCCCTCGCGGCTCACCCGCAACTCGCCGCTGCGGGTGGCAAAGCGCAGCACGTCGCGGCGCTCGCCCAACTGCTCGAACAGCACCCAGGCCGCCGCCAGGGTGGCGTGCCCGCACAGGTCCACTTCCACCGTGGGGGTGAACCAGCGCAGTTCGAAGACTTCGCCCCGGGGCACGAAATAGGCGGTTTCCGACAGGTTGTTCTCCAGGGCGATGCGCTGCAGGACCTCGTCCGGCAACCAGGCATCCAGGGGGCACACCGCCGCCGGGTTGCCACCGAAGACGTGGGAGGTAAAGGCATCTACTTGATAGATATCGAGCTGCATCGCGGTCATTCCTCGGCGCCTTGGGCGCGGATCTGTTCCAGGTAGTTGTAGATGGTGTAGCGGGTCACCCCCAGGGCCGCGGCGGCCTTTTCGATCCCGCCCTTGACGATGAACACCCCGCGCTCCTGCATCTGGCGCACGGCGTCGAGCTTGTGTGGCTTGCTCATGCGCGCCCCGTTTCCCGGGCAGGCGCCCTGGATGATCTGGGCCAGCAACTGTTCCATGTCGGGGGCTTCGTCGCGGCGCGGCGCAGGCGCGCTGCCCAGGCCCAGCAATTGCCCGAGGCAGGCATGAGCGGCGGCGATGCCGCTCAGGTCGCTGTTGCTGCACAGGCTGGCGAAGGGCTGCCCGCTGCTGTCGCGAAAGATCACAGTGGAACTGCGCAACTCGCGGCCGTCGGGGGCCAGGGTCGGGTAGTTCTCCAGCACCAGCGGGGTCGCCGCGGAGCGGTCTTGCAGGGCGCGTCGCACCGCGGCAAAACCCAGGTCCTGGCGCGGCCCGACCAGCACCGGGTCACCTACCCGGCGCCCGGTGACATGACCATTGGCGATGGCGACGATCGAGCACTCGGGACGGTCAAGGTCATGCAGGACAATCTCCACATGCCGGCCGACCACACTGCCCAGCATCTGCAAAGTGCTGTGCAGCACCTGCAGCACCAGCTGACGTTCGGCAAGCAGGGAAGCGCAAGATCGGTTCATGGGTGACTACCAAGGTGAACGGCCAGGAAAAATATCAACACCTTGTTGAATATTCAACTTCTTGTTCAGTTGATCCCGGTCATGCCCGCCCATCATGGCAATTGCATAGCCAGGGGCATTGCTGCAATATTCGCAAATGTAAAACGTTCTCATTAAATATTTCCATTCAAGTGCTCTGCCCCATGACCCCCAACCTGCTCCTCGTGGAAGACGACGCCCGACTGCGCGACGACCTGGACCTGCATTTCCGCCAGCGCGGCTTTACCGTCACCACCTGCACCGACGGGCGCCAGGGGCTGGCCGCGGTGCGCGCCGGCCACTTCGACCTGGTGCTGCTGGACATCATGCTGCCGGGCATGGACGGCCTGGCCCTGCTGGAAACCCTGCGCCAGGAACAGGGCACGCCAGTGATGCTGATGTCGGCCCTGGGCGCCGAGCAGGACCGCATCACCGGCTTTACCCGAGGCGCCGACGACTACCTGCCCAAGCCCTTCAGCCTGGCCGAACTGGACGCCCGCGCCGACGCCCTGCTGCGGCGCATGGCCCGGGTGCAACAACAGCAGGCCACGCGCCAGGACCCGCACCTCGACTTCGACGAACAGGCCCAGGACGTGCTGCATCAGGGGCGCGCAGCGGGTCTCACCGGCTCCGAATACCGGTTGCTGGTGACCCTGCGCGAGCACCCCGGGGAAACCCTGAGCAAGCCGTTTCTCTATCAGCACGTGCTGCACCGCATCTACACGAGGCTCGATCGCGGCCTGGATGTGCATGTGTGCAACCTGCGGCGCAAACTCGCGGAGCTCGGGGTGCAGCACCTGCAGATCCAGGCGGTGCGCGGCGCGGGCTACATCCTGGTGGAAGCGGAACGCCACTGATGCGCCGTCACCCCCTGCTGTGGAAACTGGCGCTGTTGCAGATCGGCTTCTGCCTGCTGCTGACCTGGATCATCTGGACCTGGGGCCTGTCGGCCGAGCGCAGCACCTATTTTCTCGACCCCGCCGACCGCCAGTACCTGGCCAGCTACGCCCAGCAGGCCGAGCACGCCTGGCGCCAGGGCGGAGTGGCCGCGGTCGATGAGTTCCAGCAACAACTGGCAACCCGGGAAGACACCTGGGTCGCGGTGATCGGCGATCGCCTGCAGAGCCTGGGCAGCACGCCGCTGACCGCCGAGGAAGCCAGCCACCTGACCTTCATGCGCAAGCTCGACTGGCCCATGAGCCGGCGCCTGCAGGACGAGTTGCCCTACGTCAGCATCGAATTCCCCGAGCACCCGGAGCAAGGCCGGCTGGTGCTGCAACTGCCCGAGCGCCTGCTGCCCAGTGGCCTGACGCCCTGGACCCACGTGCTCAGCCATGGCGTGGTGCCGACCCTGCTGGCCGCCCTGCTCGGCCTGTTGCTCTACCGCCACCTGGTGCTGCCGTTGAACCGCCTGCGCGACCGCGCCGATGCCTTGCGCGCCGACGACCTGGAAAGCCAGGGCCTGGGCACGCCCCTGGTGAACCGCCACGACGAACTGGGGGAACTGGCCCTGGCCTTCGAGCACATGGCCGAGCGCCTGCGCCAGAGCCTGGCCCAGCAGCGCCTGCTGCTGCGCACGCTGTCCCATGAGCTGCGCACGCCCCTGGCGCGGTTGCGCATCGCCCATGACAGCCGGTTGCCGCCGGAGCAGTTGCGCCAGCGCCTGGACCGGGAAATCGCCGACATGCAGCGCCTGCTGGAAGACACCCTGGACCTGGCCTGGCTCGACACCGAGCGCCCGCAACTGCCCACCGAAGCGGTGCAGGTGCTGTCGATCTGGGAAGCCCTGCGCCAGGACGCCTGCTTCGAAAGCAGCTGGCCAGTCGAGCGCCTGCCCTGCCTGCTGGACGCCGAGTGTCGGGTCCAGGTGCACCTGGACAGCATCGCCCAGGCCCTGGAGAACCTGCTGCGCAACGCCATCCGCTACTCCCCCGCCGGCGGCCGGGTGAGCCTGCGCGGCTGGCGCGAAGGCGCCTATTGGCACCTGTGCCTGGAAGACCAGGGACCAGGGGTCGCCGAACAGGACCTGCAACGCATCTTCCAACCCTACCAGCGCCTGGACTCGGCCCAGGGCGACGGCTTCGGCCTGGGCCTGGCCATTGCCCGGCGCGCCGTGGAGCTGCATCAGGGGCGGATCTGGGCCAGCAACGGCCACCCCGGGCTGTGCATGCACCTGCTGCTGCCCGCCGCCTAGGCCCGGCAGCAACAGCGCCTGCGTGCAAAACAGGCCTGGAAGTGTTTAGAAAGTTAATGCGCTTTACTCGCAAATAGCAGTCATTATCATTCGTGATCTTCCTGTTTCTGCTTCTGTCCGGAGATCACCGATGTCCATGCGCTCGATGCGTCCTTTCGCCCCTTTCCTGCTGTCCGGCTGCTGCCTGCTCAGCCAGGCCGTGCAGGCCGCCAACGAAGGCTCGACCCAGCCGGTCCTGGAACTGGAACCGCAGAGCGTAGTGGCCACCGCCAAGGAAGAAACCAAGCAGGCCCCCGGGGTCTCGGTAATCACCGCCGAGGACATCCAGAAGCGCCCGCCGGCCAACGACCTGTCGCAGATCATCCGCACCATGCCCGGGGTCAACCTCACTGGTAACTCCACCAGCGGCCAGCGCGGCAGTAACCGGCAGATCGACATCCGCGGCATGGGCCCGGAAAACACCCTGATCCTGGTGGACGGCAAGCCGGTGGGCAGCCGCAACTCGGTGCGCTACGGCTGGCGCGGCGAGCGTGACAGCCGCGGCGACACCAACTGGGTACCGGCCGACCAGGTCGAACGCATCGAAGTGATCCGCGGCCCGGCGGCGGCCCGCTACGGCAACGGCGCCGCTGGCGGGGTGATCAACATCATCACCAAACAGGCCGGCAGCCAGACCCACGGCAACGCCACGCTCTACAGCTCGTTCCCGACCCACAAGGACGAAGGCGCCACCCAGCGTATGAGCTTCGGCCTTAACGGCCCGCTCACCGACACCTTGAGCTACCGGGTGTATGGCAACGTGGCCAAGACCGATTCCGACGACGCCGACATCAACGCCGGCCATGAATCCCTGCGCACCGGCAACCAGGTCGGCACCCTGCCCGCCGGCCGCGAAGGCGTACGCAACAAGGACCTCAACGGCCTCTTGAGCTGGCGCATGACTCCAGACCAGAGCCTGGACTTCGAAGCCGGCTTCAGCCGCCAGGGCAACATCTACACCGGCGATACCCAGAACACCAACAGCAACAAGAATGTGCAGAACCTGCTGGGCCACGAGACCAACCGCAGCTACCGCGAAACCTATGCCCTGACCCATCGCGGCGAATGGGACTTCGGCAGTTCCATGGCCTACCTGCAATACGAAAAGACCCGCAACACGCGGATCAACGAAGGCCTGGCCGGCGGCACCGAAGGCATCTTCAGCAACAGTGAGTTCTACACCGCGGTGCTGCGCGACCTGACCGCCCATGGCGAGGTCAACCTGCCCCTGCGTGCCGGCTTCGAGCAGACCCTGACCCTGGGCAGCGAATGGTCCCAGCAGAAGCTCGACGACCCCAGCGCCAACACCCAAAGCACCAGCGAAGGCGGCGCCGTGGGCGGCCTGAGCTCAAGCAACCGCAGCACCCAGTCCAGCGCGCAGATCTTCTCGCTGTTCGCCGAAGACAACATCGAACTGCAGCCGGGCACCATGCTCACCCCGGGCCTGCGCCTGGACCACCACAGCATCGTCGGCGACAACTGGAGCCCATCGCTCAACTTGTCCCACGCCCTGAGCGACACCCTGACCCTCAAGGCCGGCATCGCCCGCGCCTACAAGGCGCCGAACCTGTACCAGCTCAACTCCGACTACCTGCTCTACAGCCGCGGCCAGGGCTGCTACGGCCAGAGCACCAGCTGCTACTTGCAGGGCAACGACAAGCTCAAGGCGGAAACCAGCGTCAACAAGGAACTGGGCCTGGAATACAAGGCCGACGGCTGGGTGGCCGGGCTGACCTACTTCCGCAACGACTACAAGAACAAGGTGGAATCCGGCCTGGCGCCGGTGAGTCGTGCCAGCGGCGGCAGCGGCGCTTACCGCAACTCGGCGATCTACCAGTGGGAAAACGTGCCCAAGGCCCTGGTGGAAGGCCTGGAAGGCACCCTGACCATTCCGTTGGCCAGCCAGCTGACCTGGAACAACAACTTCACCTACATGCTGCAATCGAAGAACAAGGAAACCGGCGACTACCTCTCGGTGACCCCGCGCTACACCCTCAACTCGATACTCGACTGGCAGGCCACCCAGGACCTGTCGCTGCAGGCGACCGTGGCCTGGTACGGCCAGCAGACGCCGAAGAAATACGACTACCACGGCGACCGCGTCACCGGCAGCGCCACCCAGCAACTGGCGCCGTACGCCATTGCCGGGGTCAGCGGCACCTACGCCCTGACCCGCAACCTGAGCCTGACCGCCGGGGTCGACAACCTGTTCGACAAACGCCTGTTCCGTGAAGGCAATGCCCAGGGCGTGAACAATATTGCCGGGGCCGGCGCCGCCACCTACAACGAACCCGGGCGCACCCTGTACACCAGCCTGACCGCTTCGTTCTGAGCCATTACCAAGAGCCATCACCAAGAGCCTGCCGAGAACGCCTGATGAGAACTTTTTTCCTGCCCCTGGCCCTGGCCTGGGGCCTTGCGGGAGCGGCCCTGGCCGCCCCCGCCCCGGACCAGCCCATGGACCGCAGCCTGCTGCAACGCCAGGACCTGCCCTACCGCTTCACTAGCCTGCAACTGGATTCCGCCGATGGCCAGCGGCACTACCAACTGTGGATCGGCAAGCCGTTGCAGGCGCCGCCGCCACAGGGCTACCCGGTGCTGTGGATGCTCGATGGCAACGCCGCCATCGGCGCCCTCGACCCCGAGCAGCTCAAGCGCCTGGACCCGGGCCAGGCGCCGCTGCTGGTGGCAGTGGGTTACCAGACCCCGCTGCGTATCGAGCGCAACGCCCGCACCTATGACTACACCCCGCAGCAACCGGGCCAGGCGCAGCAGCAAGACCCGCTGACCGGGCAACCCAGCGGCGGCGCGCAAGCCTTCCTGCAACTGCTGCGCGAACGCATGCGCCCGGCCGTGGCGGCCCAGGCACCGATAGATACCGCGCAACAGACCCTGTGGGGCCACTCCTATGGCGGCCTGCTGGTGCTGCAGGCGCTGTTCAGCCAGCCCCAGGCGTTTCGCCACTACGCTGCCGCGAGCCCTTCGCTGTGGTGGGGCGACGGCCTGATCCTGCCCCAGGCCCAGGGCCTGGCCGAGCGCCTGCAGGGCCATCATGCGCAATTGCTGCTGATGCGTGGCGGCGCCGAGCCGGGCAACCCGCGCCAGCCAGCAGGGCCCGAGGCCGACCAGCGCGCCCGCCAGTTGCAGGCGCAACTGGCCCAGGTGCCGGGGTTGGCCCTGGACTACCAAAGTTTTGAAAAACTCAGCCATGGCCAAACCCTGGCAGCCTCGTTGCACTACGTGCTGGAGCGGCTCTACCTATCGGCGGCCAAGGACTGAAAACCCTGCGCCCGGGTGCAAGGCCCGGGCCGCGAGTTCCAGCGCAAGAGACAGGGTGCAAGCCTTGGGGCGGCGGGCTAATCTGCCGCTCGCCCCGCCACTTGTTCCGGATCACCAATGCCCACCTGCCCTGCCACTCGTTTTCTTGCCGCACTGGATGCCGACTGGGCCGCGCTGATCGCCGCCGTCGGCCCCTGCCTGCATCAGCCCCGCCCGGAGCGCGAGCCTTATCAGGCGCTGGTGCGCGCGGTGGCCTACCAGCAACTGCATGCCCGCGCGGGCGACGCGATACTCGGCCGCCTGCGCGCTTTGTTTCCCGGGCAGGACTTCCCTACGCCCGGGCAACTGGCCGATGCCAGCCTGGAGAGCCTGCGCGGCTGCGGCTTTTCCGCACGCAAGGTAGCGACCCTGCAGGGCATCGCCCAGGCCACCCTGGACGGCCGCGTCCCCGATGCCGCCAGCGCCCGCGGCCTGGATGACGAACAGTTGATAGAGCGCCTGATCCAGCTGCCCGGCATTGGCCGCTGGACCGTGGAGATGCTGCTGATCTACAGCCTTGAGCGCGAGGACATACTGCCCGTGGATGACTTTGGCGTGCGCGAAGGTTATCGCCGCCTGAAAGACCTGGAGAAACAGCCCAGCCCCCGGCAGCTGCGCCAGATCGGCCAGGCCTGGAGCCCCTGGCGCACCACTGCTGCCTGGTACCTGTGGCGCGTGCCGACGGCCTGAACACCGCGCACTTGACCCGGTGCGGACTGGCCGCTGCGCGGTTCGCGGCAGGCCGGCTCCTGCGGGGTTATGCGCGCCTGTAGGAGCTGGCTTGCCAGCGATGGGGGCGCTACATGCCCAGCCAGTTGGGCAAGGCCAGGGAGATCAGCGGCACGTAAGTCACCAGGATCAGGAACAGCAGCAGGATCATCAGCCACGGCATCGCCGCGCGGATGGTCTGGCCCAGGGTCAGGCCGGTCACCGCCGAGGTCACGAACAGGTTCAGGCCCACCGGCGGGTGCACCAGGCCGATCTCCATGTTGACCACCATGACGATGCCCAGGTGAATCGGGTCGATCCCCAGCTTCATGGCAATCGGGAAGAAGATCGGCGCCAGGATCAACACGATCGCCGAGGGCTCCATGAAGCTGCCCGCTACCAGCAGCACCACGTTGACCATCAGCAGGAAACCGATCGGCGTCAGGCCTTCGGAAATCACCCAGGCGGTGATTTCCTGGGGGATCTGTTCGGTGGTCAGCACATGGGCGAAGAGCATGGCGTTGGCGATGATGAACATCAGCATGATCGACAGCCGGCCCGACTCCAGCAGCACCTTGGGGCAGTCCCGCAGCTTCATGTCGCGGTACACGAACAGGGCGACGAAGGCCGAGTACACCGCCGCCACCGCCGCCGCCTCAGTGGGCGTGAACATGCCGCTGTAGATGCCGCCAAGGATGATCACCAGCAACAACAGGCCCCAGAACGCCCGGCGCGCAGCACTCAGCCACTGGCCAAAGGTGGCCCGTGGCTGGGCCGGCAGCTTTTTCACCCGGGCCACGATGTAGATCGCCACCATCAGCAGCAGGCCCAGCAGCAACCCGGGCACCACGCCGGCCATGAACAGCTTGCCCACCGAAGTCTCGGTGGCCGCCGAGTACACCACCATGACGATCGACGGCGGAATCAGGATGCCCAGGGTCCCGGCGTTACAGATGATCCCGGCGCCGAATTCCTTGGGATAGCCGGAGCGCACCATGCCCGCCACGGCAATCGAGCCCACCGCCGCCACGGTGGCCGGCGAGGAACCGGACAGCGCGGCGAACAGCATGCAGGCCAGCACCGCGGCAATGGCCAGGCCGCCACGGATGTGGCCGACGCAGGCGTTGGCGAAGTCGATCAGGCGCTGGGCCACGCCGCCGGTGGTCATGAAGGCCCCGGACAAGAGGAAGAACGGAATCGCCAGGAAGGTATAGGCGTCGGAGGTCTCGAACAGCTTGATCGCCAGGGAGCTCAGGGAGTCCTGGCTGAACATCAGGATCGACACCGCCCCCGACAGGCCCAGGGCAATGGCGATGGGCACGCCGAGGAACATGAACACGAACAGCAGCAGAAACAGACAGAGCACGGCCATCAGTGACGCTCCTCATGGCTGCCCGCCAGCTTGCTGGCCTCGCCCGCCTCGTCGGCCAGGCCCAGGCCGAACTGCCGTCGGGTGAAGATGCGGTAGAAGATTTCCAGGTAGCGGATCAGCACCAGGGCGAAGCCGATGGGCACGATCACCACGATATGGCTGACCTGGATGCCGAAGCGGTCCAGGTCTTCGGCGCCGATATGGGCGGCCATGATCGCGCTCAGCCACTTGAAGCTGGCGACCATGAACAGCCCGGCGTACACCAGGCAGCACAGGCAGGCGAGCAACGCCAGGTAGCGCTGCACCGGGCGCGGGGTCAGGCGCACCAGGGCGTCCACCCCCAGGTGCCCGGCGGTGCGCACACCATAGGAGATGCCGAAGAAGATCAGCCAGCCGAACATCGCCTTGGTCAGGGCCACGCTCCAGGTCATGTCCTGGGCCAGGCCCATGGTGGCGTCGCCCAGAGCGTTGAAGAAGGCGCTGCTGGCGGCCCATTTGTCGGCCAGGGCGAAGAACAGGGTGTAGATGTTGTTGAGCATCACGTAGACAAAGGTCACCAGGGTCATGGTCGCCAGCAGCAGGGCAATCAGGCCCTCCTCCAGGTGCTCCCAGATACGTCTCAGGGACTGCATAGAGATACCTCGCGAAACGGGCAGTGGCCGTCCGCCGCGGACGGCCGGGAGGGCGTATCAGTGGCGCTGGTTGGCGGCGTCGGCGGCCTTGATCAGGTCGGCGCCGATCTCGCCCTCGAACTTGCTCCACACCGGGCGCATGGTGTCGCGCCAGGCCTGGCGCTGCTCGGGGGTCAGTTCGATGATTTCGCTGGTCCTGGCCTCGACGATCTTCTGCCTGGCGCTCTGGTTCAGGGCCTCGGCCTGTTTGTTCACCTCCAGCGAGACCTCGGCCATGATGGCTTCCAGCTCGCCGCGCACGTCCGCCGGCAGGCCGTTCCAGAAGCTCGCGTTGGTGATCACCATATAGTCGATCAGGCCGTGGTTGGACTCGGTGAAGTACTTCTGCACCTCGTTGACCTTCTGGCTTTCATAGTTCGACCAGGTGTTCTCGGTGCCGTTGACGGTGCCGGTCTGCAGGCCCTGGTAGACCTCGGCGAAACTCATCTTGCGCGGGTTGGCGCGCATCGCCTTGAACTGCTCTTCGAGCACGCTGGAGGCCTGCACGCGGAACTTCAGGCCACGGGCGTCCTTGGGTTCGTGCAGGGGCTTGTTGGCCGACAACTGCTTCAGGCCGTTGTGCCAGTAGGCCAGGCCGAGAATGCCCTTGCCCTGCATCGAGGTCAGCAACTGCTTGCCCTCGGCGGCCTGGAAGCGGTCCACCGCCGCCAGGTCGTCGAACAGGAACGGCAGGTCGTAGATCTGGATCTTTTTCGTGTACTGCTCGAATTTGGCCAGCGACGGCGCCAGCATCTGCACATCCCCCAGCAGCAGCGCCTCCATTTCCTTGCCATCGCCGAACAGCGACGAGTTGGGGTAGACCTCGACCTTGACCCGCCCCGGCAGGCGCTCCTCGGCGAGCTTCTTGAACAGCAGCGCGCCCTGGCCCTTGGGGGTGTTCTCGGCCACCACGTGGGCGAACTTGATGATGATCGGGTTGCCGGTGGATTCGGCGGCCTGGGCCACCCCGGCAGCGAGCAATGCGGCGGCACAGAACAGCGCTCTTGAGAGCTTGAACATGGACTTCACCTTTTTATTGTTGTGATTGAGGGAAGAGTGCCTAAGGCATGGCGTATAGAGAATTTCGAATTTTTGATACCCGCGTTCACCCCCACCGAACGCCCCGCCCCATGTAGGAACCGGCTTGCCGGCCAAAGGCCCCCGAGCGCAGCGCCGCCCCGCCAGCGCCGGCAAGGGGCAATTGAACCGCGAGCGCGTAACCCCTAAAGTCACGCCTCCCGATATCACTCTGAGATCGTCGATGACCGCCCTTCGCTTGACCACCCTGCATACCACCCAAGCGGTGCTGGACGCCTTCCGTGACAGCGACGTACCCGCCCAGGTGCTGCTGGAGGGCAGCGGCATCCAGCTGGCGGACCTGGAGCTGCCCAACAGCCTGATCAATATCAGCCAGGAAATGCGCGTGTTCAGCAACGCCGTGCAGTTTCGCCAGGACCTGGGGCTGGTGCTGGGGCGCAACCTGCACATTTCCGCCTACGGCATGTTCGGCCTGACCCTGCTGACCAGCGCCACCCTGCGCGAAGGCTGGTCCCTGGCGCTGCGCTACCCCTTGCTGCTGGGCACCTTCTTCCGCCTCGACCTTGAGGTCCGCGACGGCCTGGCCTGGCTCACCGCCGACCAGTACAGCGAAAGCGAACTTGAGGTGTTCAACACCGATTTCTGCATGTCGTCCTACCGGGTCACCTGCCAGGACCTGCTGGGTTGCTCCCTGCCCCTGCGCCAGGTGCAACTGATGCACGGCCCCCAGCCCTATATGGACAGCTACGAGCAGGCCTTCAATTGCCCGGTGCAGTTCAATGCCGGGCGCAATGCCATCGGCTTCGACCTGGAGTGGCTGGACCGGCGCCTGCCCCTGGCGGACCTGGTGACCCAGAACGACATGCTGCAACGCTGCATCCGCCTCAACGAGGAGCTCAGCGCGCGGCCGACCTGGATCGACCAGGTGCGACGCATCCTCAATGAACAGCTGCACGCGGTGCCGGATTTCGACAGCCTGGCGCGCCAGGTGCACTGCTCCCCCAGCACCCTGCGCCGGCGCCTGAGGGCCCAGGACACCAGCTATCAGCAGTTGCTGGACGAGTTGCGCTACGCCCGCGCCCAGCAGTTGCTGGGCCAGCACAGCCTGCCCATCTACCGCATCGCCGAAGCCCTGGGCTTCAAGGAAACCGCAAGTTTCCGCCACGCCTTCCAACGCTGGAGCGGCGTCGCTCCCGGGCGCTTCCGCCAGCTGGCCGGCCAGCTCGGGCCGCTCTCGGACTGCGCCGAAGATTGACGCTAAATATCCCCTATTGACCGTTGCAAGCATTCTCTCTGCGACCTATCCGACGAAAAATGTCCGCCTCGGATGGTTCCGCTCATTTCGGACATGGAGTTGTCATATGAAATCGTTGCACACCGCCCTCTCTCGCCTCGCCACGGCCTGCACCCTCGGAGCCCTGGCCCTGGCCGCCTCTGTCACCGCCCAGGCCGCCCCCGAGCGCACGGTGAACATCTTCAACTGGTCGGAGTACATCGCTCCCAACACCATCAAGGATTTCCAGGCCCAGAGCGGGATCAAGGTCAAGTACGACATCTTCGAAAGCAACGAAGTGCTCGAAGCCAAGCTGCTGACCGGCAACAGCGGCTATGACGTGGTGGTGCCCTCCAGCGGTTTCGTCAGCAAGCAGATCAGCGCCGGCGCCTTCCAGCCCCTGGACCGCGGGCAGTTGCCGAACTGGAAGAACCTCGACCCGGCCGTGATGAAGCTGCTGGAGCAGAGCGACCCGGGCAACCGCTACGTGATCCCCTACATGTGGGGCACCAACCTGATCGGCTACAACCGCGACAAGGTCCAGGAATTGCTGGGCAGCGACGCGCCGGTCAACAGCTGGGACCTGGTGTTCAAGGAAGAGAACCTGAAGAAGCTCAGCCAGTGCGGCGTGACCTTCCTCGACTCGCCCACCGAAATGCTGCCCCTGGCCCTGCACTACCTGGGCCTGGACCCCAACAGCCAGAACCCCGAGGACTACCGCAAGGCCGAGGCCATGCTGCTCAAGCTGCGTCCCTACGTGCGCTACTTCCATAGCGCCAAGTGGATGGGCGATATCGCCAACGGCAACATCTGCGTGGCCGTGGGCTACTCCGGGGGCTTCCTGCAGGCGGCCAACCGCGCCAACGAAGCCAAGAACGGCGTGCACATCGAAATGCGCATTCCCAAGGAAGGCACCCTGGTGTGGATCGACACCGTGGCCATTCCCGCCGGCGCCAAGCACGTGGACACCGCCCACGCCTTCCTCAATTACCTGATGGAACCCAAGGTCATTGCCTCCATCAGCAACTACGTCGGCTACCCCAACGGCGTGACCGATTCCAAGCCGTTCATCCAGCAGTCGCTGCTGGACAACCCGGACCTGTTCCCCAGCGCCGAGACCATGACCCGCCTCTACCCCCTGGCCCCGCTGCCGGCCAAGGCCGAGCGCACCCGGACCCGGACCTGGGTCAAGGTCACCAGTGGCCGCTGAGTCATTCACTGCGAAGGCCCGCCAGGACGCCGCCAACGGCGTCCATGCCGCCTTTCCACGCCGTGGCGCAGCCCGCGCCCGGCGTGCTTGAACGAAGAGCCGAATATGCCGTTGCCCACTTCCAGCCAAGCGGCCCTGCCGCACCTGTCGATCGAGGCGCTGCTGCAGGGTTTCGCCACCTTGCAGTTCACCCCGGTGGACGTGCTGCAGGCCGTGCTGGCGCAGATCGAGCGCCACGAGCCACAGCTCAACGCCCTCTGCGAACGCCAGGACCCGGCTGCGCTGCGCGCTGCCCAGGCGTCCACCGCGCGCTGGGCCGCCGGGCAACCCATGGGCCGGCTGGATGGCATTCCGATCCTGGTCAAGGACAACAACGACGTACAGGGCTGGCAGACCCGCAGTGGTTCCCGGGCCCTGGCCAACCGCCCGGCCATGACCCGGGACTCCAGCCTGGTGGCACGCCTGCGTGAAGCCGGGGCGATCTTCATCGCCAAGACCACCCTGCCGGAACTGGGCAGCACGCCCCTGACCGACAGCCCGTTGACCGGCATCACCCGCAACCCGTGGAACCTGGCCCTGCATGCCGGTGGCAGCAGTGGCGGCAGTACTGCAGGGGTCGCAGCCGGTTATGCCCCGGCCGCGACAGGCAACGATGCCGCCGGTTCGATCCGTACCCCGTCGAGCTTTTGCGGCGTGGTCGGGTTCAAGCCCAGCCATGGCCTGGTGTCCGCCTGCCCGAGCATCGACCCTGGCGGCATGGCCGCCGAAGGCCCGATTGCCCGCCACGTGCGCGACATTGCCCTGTTGATGGAGCTCATGGCCGTGCACGAGCCCGGCGAGCCCTTTGCCTGGCCCCATGGGCCCAGGGATTTCCTCAGTTCCATCGAGGACGGCGTCGCCGGCCTGCGCATCGCCTTCAGCGCCGACCTGGGCTACGCCGCCCATGTCGACCCGCAGATCGCCGCAGCCTGCCTGAACGCTGCCAGGCTGTTACAGGAAGCAGGCGCCACCCTGGTCCTGGCCTCGCCGGACATCGGCAACCCGGCGCCGAACTACCTGCGGGCCTGGCCGGTGGAAGTGGCCTGCGCCGTGGCCCAGGAAATACCCGCCGAGGACCGCCATCTGGTGGGGGACTTTCTCCAGCAGGCCCAGGTCCGCGCGCGCCAGCTCAATGCCCTGGACTACGCCTGTGCGGTGCAAGAGCGCCATCAGGTGGCGCACAAGCTTCACGCTTTCCTGGGTGAGTACGACCTGCTGCTGACCCCTGCCGCGGTGGTCGAACCCTTCGCCGTGGAACGCCTGCTGCCGCCGGACTGGCCGGAACAGATCAGCGCCATGTGGCAGCCCACCACCTTCCCGTTCAATTTCAGCCGCCAGCCAGCGTTGAGCCTGCCTTGCGCCCTGAGCGAGGCGGGCCTGCCCATCGGCCTGCAGATCGTCGCCCGCTTCGGCCGCGACGCCCTGGTACTGAGGGCCGCACGGGCCCTGGAAAAACGGCTGCCCGAGGGGGTGTTCCGCCACCCCGCCGGGCTGCACGACGCCCCCCAGGCGTCACCCGCAAACCGCTAGACCCGCACAGAACACAATGCCGACGCCGGCCACGGCGAAGGCTCACGGACAAGGAGGTGGACCATGGATTCTTCAAGCAGTTGGTATCAAGACACCCAATTCGACCACGACATCTACGTGATGATCATTCGTGAACCGAGCTCTCCCAGCCTTGATCCCCATCAGTCCGGTTCCAGCTACAGCTACGTCGGCCGCCTCACCGGCCACGGCCAGCACCCGTGCTTTTCCGTGCACTTCGCCTGCCCGCCCTACGGCAACGACTACGCCAGCACTGAAGCCGCGCTGCAGGCCGGCCTGGCCCATGGCCGGGCGCTGATCGAGCACTGGCGCACCCGTGGGCGCAAGCCACCGGCACGCACCGCCGAAGTGGCGCTGTCCAGCTACAGCAACTGACGCACCAAGGCCCCTGGCTGGCAGGAGGGCAGCGGCTGTCGTAGGCTGCCCTGCCGCCCGTCCATGCACCATCACCTGGAGTGTCGATCCATGCCCTATATCAACCTGCAGATCACCAAGGGCGCCACGCGCCAGCAGAAGGCCCAACTGGTCAAGGAATTCACCGAATCCCTGGTGCGGGTGCTGGGCAAGAAGCCCGAGCATACCCACATCGTGATCCAGGAAATCGACGGCAGCGATTGGGGGTTTGCCGGCGAGCTCAGCGACGACGACCAGGCCTGAGCCGCTGCTGGGCGCAGGTATCACGAGCTCAGTCGCACGCCAGTGAGTTCAGGTAATCCGTGGCCTGGCGGTACTTCTCCAGGCGCCGCAGGTCTTCGGCACCCGGCTCGGGGATGCGCGACAGGTCGCTGTTTTCCGCCAGATCCGCCAGCTTCACTTGCCGCGCCAGGGGGTTCGCGCCTGCGCGGCGAATGAACGCCGGGTAGTCCTCGCCTGCAACCTTGGTCAGCGCCAGCAGCGCCGCCAGCACCTCTTCGCTGAAGCCCTCGCCCCGCAACTGCTCCGGGGTGATGGGGCAGTCTTCCAGGACATCGTGCAGCACCGCGACAATCCGCGCCTCGGGGTGTGTCAGGCGCAGCATCACGCGCAAGGGATGCAGGATATAGGGCGCGCCGCCCTTGTCGACTTGCCCGGCATGGGCCTGGGCGGCCAGCGCGATGGCCCGCTCCAGGCTGCTCATCGGACGCTACCGCAGGTGTATGGGGCTGAGCCGTGCATGGTGCCACCTCGATAAAAAGACCGCGCCATTCTACCTGCGCCGCGGCCCGGGCGCTGGCTCAGGCCATCGCCAGCAAGCGCTGGGCCCGCAGCAGCACCGGGGCATCGACCATCTGCCCATCCACCTGGTAGGCCCCGGCACCCTCGCGCCCGCCTTCCACCACCCGTTGGGCCCAGGCCAATTCCTCGGCGCTGGGCGCCAGGGCCTGGTGGATCACCGGCACCTGGGCCGGGTGGATGCACAGCGCACCGGCAAAGCCCATGGCGTAGGCGTGGCGGACCGAGGCGGCCAGGCCCTGGCTGTCGGCGATGCCGGGAAACACCCCGTCCAGCGGCGCCTGCAGCCCCGCCGCCCGGGAGTGCAGGATCAGCGCCAGCCGCGCCTGGTCCAGGGCGAACTGGGCCGCCGCCGAGCCGCTGCTGAGGTTGAGGTCCAGGGCCAGGTCCAGGCCGCCGAACGACAGGCGCTGGACCCCGGGAGCGCTGGCGATCTCGCCCAGGGCCAGCAAGCCCCGGGCACTTTCGATGATCGGCCAGACCAGGCGGCCGCTGGCGGCCACCCGCGCCACTTGGGCTGCACTCTCGACTTTCGGCAGGAGAATGCCCACCACCCCGGCATGGGCCTGGCAGAACGCCAGGTCGGCCAGGTGCTGGGGGTGCTCGGGTGCGTTGATTCGTACCCAGGCCCGGACCTGGGGCTGCGCCAGCAGGAAGCGCCCCAGGTGCTCTCGCGCCTGCACCTTGAGGGGTTCCTCGACGGCGTCCTCGAAATCGACGATCACCGCATCGGCGCCACAGGCCAGGGCTTTGGCGAAACGCTCGGGGCGGCTGCCGGGGACGAACAGCGCGGAGCGGACAATGGGGTTGGACATGTTCGGATCCTTGTTATTGGAAGACCAATGGCGGCCAGGCTTGCTGCCCGGCCCCTACGGCAAAAGCCTGGTGTTGCCCTGCCCTCCGTAGGAGCCGGCTTGCCGTCGAAGGCGATCTCAGGGGCCCCTTCGCTGGCAAGCCGGCTCCTACGGCGAGGTTGGGGTTCAGATGACTCCGCGGGCCTGCAGTTGCTCGATGCCTTGCGGGCTCAGGCCCAGCTCGGCGAGTATCGCTGCGCTGTGCTGGCCCAGCGCCGGGACTGCGTCCATGCGCGGCGCATAGGCGCTGTTGCGCGCCGGTGGCAACAGCGCCGGCAGGCGGCCAGCCGGGCTATCCACTTGGCGCCAGGCATCCCGGGCCGCCAGTTGCGGGTGCTGCCACACGCCCTGCATATCGTTGACCCGGGCGTTGGCGATCTGCGCCTGCTCCAGCCGTTCGATCACCTGGGCGACGCTGAGCCGGGCAAAGCGCTCGACGATGATCTGGCGCAGCGCCTCGCGGTTGGCCGAACGCTTGAAGTTGGCGCCAAAGCGCTCGTCCGTGGCCAGTTCGGGCAGCTCCAGCACCTTGTCGCAGAAGGCCGCCCATTCCCGTTCGTTCTGCAGGCCGAGCATCACCGTGCCGCCATCACCCGCGGGAAACGGCCCGTAGGGGTAGATGGTGGAATGGGCCGCGCCGGCCCGGGGTGGCGGTTCGGCGCCTTCGAAGGCGTAGTACAGGGGGTAGCCCATCCACTCCACCAGGCTTTCCAGCATGCTGATGTCGATGCGGCTGCCCAGGCCGGTGCGCCCACGCAGCAGCAAGGCCGAAAGAATGCCGCTGTAGGCGTACATGCCGGCGGCAATGTCGGCGATCGAGCAACCGGCCTTGGCCATCTGCTCCGGTTCGGGGCCGCCGGTCACCGATACAAAGCCGCCTTCGCTCTGGATCAGCAGGTCGTAGGCCTTTTTCCGCTCATAGGGGCCGCCTTCGCCGTAGCCGGAAATATCGCAGACGATCAGCCGTGGAAAGCGCTCATGCAGCGCCTCGAACGACAGCCCCATGCGCGCCGCCGCCCCCGGTGCCAGGTTCTGCACCAACACGTCGGCCCCGGCCAGCAGGCTGTCCAGCAGGCCCTCGGCTTCGGGCTGCTTGAGGTCCAGGCTCAGGCTTTCCTTGGAGCGATTGGTCCACACGAAGTGCGAGGCCAGGCCCTTGACCCGCTGGTCGTAGCCCCGGGCGAAATCGCCGCTGCCGGGGCGCTCGACCTTGATCACCCGGGCGCCCAGGTCCGCCAGCTGGCGGGTGCAGAACGGCGCGGCAATGGCGTGCTCCAGGCTGACCACGGTGATGCCGTCCAGGGGCCGTGGCTGTGCTGTGTTGTCAGTCATGTTCGGTCCTCGCCCTGTTCGATGTCGGGCATTCAGAGCAGTGAGTTGAGGTCGGCAGCGTCCCGCAGGGCCCAGACCCGGCGGATCAAGGCATTGCCCTGCTCCGGGGTGCGGGCGCCGGAGAACTGCAGCAGGCGCTGGAACTTGTCTTCCAGCTCGGCCCGGGACAGGCCATTGCCCGGGTCACCCTTGGGCTCATCGATGGCGCCGTGCAGGGTGCGGCCGTCCACGCACTGCACCTCGACCCGGCCCAGCCAGCGCGCTGGATAGGCCGCATCGACTTCAGGGTCCAGCTGCATGCCGACCTTGTCGCGAAACGCCGCGACCCGGGCGTCGTTCAGCCCATGGCGCTGGAACTCCGGCAACCCGGCCTTGCCGTGCACGGCGATCAGGCCGAGCACGGTGCCCATGGAGAACTTGGCCTGGTGCACGGTCTGCGGCACCTGGACCCGGCCCAGCACGTCGATGGCGCCCTGGTGCACCCGGGTCAGCACCCGGGCAATCTGCCCGTGTTCCAGGCCTTCGCGCTGCATCACCTCAAGCAGGGCATCGGCGGCGGGATGGGTGTGGCGGCACGAGGCGTGGAACTTGAACGAGGTTTCCAGCAGCGCCCAGCGGCTGCCCAGGCGGGCACTGAGCAGTGCCGGTTCGGCATCCCGGGACATGCCGGCGGCCATGCCCTGCTCACCTTCGAGGATATTGCGCGCACCGCTCAGGCCGTCCCGGGTCAGGTAGGCGGCCAGCAGGCCATCGGCGGCGGCCTTGGCGGTGTGCAGTTGCTTGGAGTCGGCGGCGTCGCGCAAGAACTCCCAGAGCCCGGCGGCCTGAGTCCCGGCGCTGCCCAGCAGGTTGATGAACTGCTCGCTGTCGAATTCCATCAGCTTGCCCACCGCCACCGCAGCGGCCAGGGTGCCGACGGTGGCCGTGGTGTGGAAGATCCGGTAGTGGGAACGGCCCATGAATTCGCCGATGCGGATCCCTGCCTCATAACCGGCCACCGCCGCCAGCAGCAGCTCGCGGCCGGACTTGCCCAGGTCCTGGGCCGCCGCCAGCGCCGCAGGGAACACCACGGTGGCCGGGTGCAGCACGGAGCTGTTGTGCAGGTCGTCCTGCTCCACCAGGTGCGACGAGGCAGCGTTGACCAGGGCGGCGAAATACGCCGAGCTGCCGGCCCCATTGACCAGGATGCGCGCCGGGCCACTGGCCGGGCCCATGTGCCGGGCATAGGCCTCGAACAAGGGGATCGGGTGCGCGCCCTGGGCCGCCAGGGCCGAGCCCAGCCAGTCGAGGAACAGTTCTTGGGTGCGCAGCAGGACGCTTTCCGGCAGGTCGGCGTAGCGCAGGCCGGCGAGGAACCCGGCCAGATCTTGGGTATGGCTCATGGGGGCTCCTTAGAAGCTGCGGGGCAGCTCCAGCAAATGCTCGGCGACGTAGGACAGGATCAGGTTGGTGGAGATCGGCGCCACCTGGTACAGCCGGGTCTCGCGGAATTTGCGCTCGACGTCGTACTCGCAGGCAAAGCCGAAGCCGCCGTGGGTCTGCAGGCAGGCGTTGGCCGCCTCCCAGGAAGCCTTGGCCGCCAGGTACTTGGCCATGTTGGCGCTGGCCCCGGCGTTGCTCCCGCTGTCGTATTCCTCGCAGGCGCGCCAGCGCATCAGGTCGGCGGCCTCGATCTCGATATGGGCCTCGGCAATCGGGAACTGCACGCCCTGGTTCTGGCCGATGGGCCGGCCGAACACCACCCGGTCGCGGGCATAGGCGCTGGCCTTGTCGATGAACCAGCGGCCATCGCCGATGCATTCGGCGGCGATCAGCGTGCGCTCGGCGTTGAGGCCGTCGAGGATGTACTTGAAGCCCTTGCCCTCCTCGCCGATCAGGCTGTCGGCGGGCAGTTCCAGGTTGTCGAAGAACAGCTCGTTGGTCTCGTGGTTGACCATGTTGGCGATGGGCTGCACGGTCAGGCCGTTGCCGATGGCCTGGCGCAGGTCCACCAGGAAGATCGACATGCCTTCGGACTTCTTGCGCACCTCGGCCAGCGGCGTGGTGCGGGCCAGCAGGATCATCAGGTCGGAATGCTGAATGCGCGAGATCCACACCTTCTGCCCGTTGATCACGTACTTGTCGCCGCGGCGGATGGCAGTGGTCTTGATCTTGGTGGTGTCGGTGCCGGTGGTGGGCTCGGTGACGCCCATCGATTGCAGGCGCAGTTCGCCGCTGGCGAGCTTGGGCAGGTAGTAGCGCTTCTGCGCCTGACTGCCGTGGCGCAGCAGGGTGAACATGTTGTACATCTGCCCGTGCACGGTGCCGGAGTTGCCGCCGCAGCGGTTCACCTCTTCGAGGATCACCGAGGCTTCGGCCAGCCCCAGGCCGGAGCCGCCGTATTCGGCAGGGATCATCGCCGCCAGCCAGCCGGCCTCGGTCAGGGCCTTGACGAAGGCTTCCGGGAAGCCCTTGCGCTCATCGATGCCGCGCCAGTAGGCGGCGTCGAATTCGGCACACAGGGCACGCACGCCTTCACGGATGGCATTGAGTTCTTCAGTGTCATGGGGGGTCATCAATCGGCACTCCGCCTTTGCTTATTGTTGGAATTCAGTCGAACTGCACTTCGCCGCGCTGGGCCAGCCCGGAGCCGTCGCCGGCCCACAGTTCGGCGTGGCCAGGGGCGCTGATGCGCCCGCCGACCTCGAAAGGCTGCGGGGCAATCAAGGGCCGCAGGCCGCGGTAGGCGAAATGGCGCAGGCGCGCCTCGGGGTGGGCCCGGCAGAAGGCCCCCAGGCTCAGGGTGGCGATCAGCGGGCCGTGCACCACCACCCCCGGGTAGCCCTCGGTGGCGGTGACGTAGGGATAGTCGTAGTGGATGCGATGGCCGTTGAAGGTCACCGCGCTGTAGCGAAACAGCAAGGTCGGCGTGGGCTCCACCGGCTCGCGCCAGTCGCCTTCGGACAGCAGCTCGCCACTGCTCATTTTCGGCGGGGACGCTTCGCGGTAGACGATGTCCTGTTCTTCGCGCAGCGCCAGTTGGCCGTCCTGAAAATATTCGTGGCACAGGGTGACGAACAGCAGCTTGCCGGTGCGCCCGGCCTTTTCCTCGACCTGGAGGATGGTACTGGTGCAACTGGCCTCGGCGCCGGCCCGCAGCGGCCGGTGAAACGCCAGGCGGCCACCGGCCCACATGCGGTTGCGGTTGGCCGCCGGCGGCAGGAAACCGCCCCGCGCCGGATGCCCGTCGCCGCCCAGGGCCGAGGCCGGCTGTGGCTGCTGGAAGAAACACCAGTGCCACAACGGCGGCAGGGCCTCGCCCGGGGCCGGGGCGGGCTGGCCGAACGTGGCGGCGATGCGGGCCAGCAGGTTATGGCTGAGGTGGTCGTCGATCCGCTGGCTGCGGCCGATCCAGGCGCTGGGGTCGGTGGCACTCATGGTGGCAGGGTCCTGTGGCACGAAGGTGATGGCGGCCATCATGCAAGGGGCTGGCGCGTATGGAGAATTTGCATTTCTATAAACCGGCGTTCGTTTATGCTGAACGCCATTCGCCCCTACCCCTGCCTTCAGGAGCCCGGACATGCATTTCGATCTGGCGGACCTGCGCCTGTTTATCCATATTGCCGAATCCCCCAGCCTGACCCAGGGCGCGCGCCGCGCCTTCCTCTCGCCAGCGGCCGCCAGCGCGCGGATCAAGGCCCTGGAAGGCCAGCTTGAAACCCGCCTGCTGTACCGCGACAGCCGCGGCGTGGAAGTCACCCCCGCCGGCGAGCGGCTGCTGCAGCACGCGCGGCTGATCATGCGCCAGGTGGATTACCTGAAAAGCGAATTCACCCAGTACGGCGGCGATTCTTCCGGGCACATCCGCATCTTCGCCAACACCACGGCGGTCACCGAATTCTTGCCGGAAGTGCTGGCGAAATTTCTCTCGGTACGCCCGGGAGTCACGGTGGACCTGCAGGAGCGCCTGTCCCGGGACATCGTTCGCGGTGTGCTGGACGGCACCAGCGACATGGGCATCATCGCCGGCCCGGTGGAAGCCAGCGGCCTGCAGGTGCTGCACTTCAGCACCGACCACCTGGTGCTGATGGTGCCCGTGGGCCACCCGCTGTCGGGGCAGGCTTCGGTGACCCTGGAACAGACCCTGGCCTACCAGCACATCGGCCTGCATGAAGGCAGCACCCTCTTGACCTTCCTGCGCGAGCATGTGGAACGCCTGGGCAAGCAACTCTCGCTGCGCATCCAGGTGTCGAGCTTCGAAGCGATCTGCCGCATGGTGGAAGCCGGGGTCGGCATCGGCATCATTCCCGAATCCGCGGCCTTGCGGCACAGCCGCACCATGCAGCTGGTGACGGTGAAGCTGGATGAAAGCTGGGCCGTGCGCGAACGTAGCATCATCGTCCGCGAACTGGAGGCCCTGCCCGGCAGCGTGCGGGCGCTGATCGCGACGCTGATGCCCGATCCCCAGAGCCCGCAAGCCGTGTAACCGGTGATCGCCCTGGCCGGCCGCGCAAGCGAAGACATTGATACCGATCAAGTGCCCGCCTCGCCAGCGGAGTAAACCTGAAGCCAATCAGGGCTGTGTGCGCAGCCCGCCCTTTGGCTCCGCGGAGACTTGACCATGCCCAGCACCGCTCTCGATACCCTCGCCCACCCGTCGTTCCCGGCGCAGCAAGGCCAATACTGGATCGACGCCCTGAACGACGGCAGCCACGTGCTGATCCGCCCGCTGCGGCCCCAGGACCGGGAGCGGGAAAAGGCCTTTATCGAAAACCTCTCCCCGGCCACGCGGCACCAGCGCTTTCTCGGTGAGATCAAGGAAGTGGGCGAGCAACTGCTCAATCAACTGATGGATGTCGGCACGCCACAGCGGGTGGCTTATGTGGCCCTGGTCCACGACAACGGCGAACTGCGGGAAGTGGGGATCAGCCGCTACGCCCAGGTCGACGAGCAGCCCTCGCATTGCGAGTTCGCCGTGACCATCGCCGATGAGTGGCAAGGCAAGGGCCTCGGCGCGCTGCTGATGCAGCACCTGATCGACGAAGCCCGCAACAACGGTTTCCAGCAGATGTACTCGGTGGATTCCGCCGCCAACTACAGCATGCGCCGCCTGGCAAAACAGCTGGGCATGCGCAGCGCCATCGACCCCGATGACGCCACCCAGGTGATCCACAGCCTGGCGCTGTAACGCCAGAGCGCACCGCGCCTCGGCCCGAGGCGCGGCCGCATTGCCCGCAGAACCGGGCCCCGCCGCCGATACTGAAGTCAAGCCACAGCCGACAGGTGCTCGTAGAGAATTCCCGAGCCGACAATGATCAGCACCACCCCGCCCAGCACTTCGGCGCGCTGGCCCATCACCGTGCCAATGGCGCGGCCCAGCATCACTCCCAGGGTGACCATGGTCATGGTGGCCAGGCCGATGGCGCTGGCCGCGACCCAGATGTTGACGTTGACGAACGCCAGCCCCACCCCCACCGCCAGGGCATCGATGCTGGTGGCCAAGCCGGTCACCGCCAGCAGCCAGAAGCCGTGCTGGCGCGGTTTTTCTTCCTCGGCCTCAGCCTCCTGGCGGGTGCCGTTGTAGATCATGTGCAGGCCCAGAAACAGCAGCAGGCTGAAGGCGATCCAGTGGTCCCAGTTGGCCACCCATTGAGTCGCGGCCTGGCCGATGAACCAACCCACCACCGGGGTGATGGCTTCAATGACGCCGAAGATCAGGCCGATGCGCAAAGCTTCCAGCAGGCGCGGCTTGAGCATGGCCGAACCCTTGCCCACCGCGGCGGCGAAGGCATCGGTGGACATGGCGAAGGCAAGAAAGATGATCGAGGCTGGGTTCACGTTGAGTCTTCCGGTCGGGCTTGAGTCCACGACATGCCCACGCGCCCGACTTCAGCGCAGGTATGTCGATGGTCTCACCAACCGAAACGGTGCCCGTACCACGGCAGGTTGCCGAGAATGTTGATACGGGCGCCACCGCAGGGCGCGATGGCAGGCTACTCCCCAAAGAGGCGCGCAGCTTAGCCGGCCACATGTGAAAATTTCATCAGCACCGCGCCACGACAGCTGCTCGCACAGCGGCTAGCCTGTGCCATCCACCCGTTGATTCGTGGAGGTACCCCATGCAACTCCAGGGCTCCTGCCATTGCGGCGCCGTGCACTTCAGCCTGTCCAGCCGCCATCCCTATCCCTACCAGCGCTGCTACTGCTCGATCTGCCGCAAGACCCAGGGCGGTGGCGGCTACGCCATCAACCTGGGGGGCGATGCGGCCAGCCTCAAGGTACGTGGGCGCAAGCACATCGTCATCTACCATGCCCGGCTCAAGCCCGCCGGTGCCGCCCGGGCCCACAGCAGCAGCGCCGAACGGCACTTCTGCGGGCGCTGCGGCTCCGGGCTGTGGCTGTTCAGCCCACAATGGCCGGAGCTGATCCACCCTTTTGCCTCGGCCATCGACACCCCGTTGCCGGTGCCGCCGCAACACACCCACCTGATGCTCGACTCCAGGGCGCCCTGGGTCGAGGTCGATGCCGGGGCGCACGACCTGCAGTTCGCCGAATACCCCGAGGAATCGATTGCCCAGTGGCACCAGCGCCTGGGGCTGGAGGCCTGAGCGCAACCGGGGCTTAACAGTCTTTGACAGTTTCCCGACAAAGCTGTCAAAGACTGCCACGCCCCCCTTCCCTAGCATCCGCTGATCCAATTGGCCCTCGGGTGCTGCATGTCCCGCAAACTTCTCGGCCTGCCGCTGGTGGGCCTGCTCTTGAGCAACCTCGGCTGCAACGGCCAGCCTCCGGCGCCGCCGCCCATCGCGCCCGGCGATTACGCCAGCATCATCGGCTACCTGAAGCAGTACATCCCGCAACAGATGGCCGAACATCAGGTGCCCGGGCTATCCATAGCCCTGGTGGACGGCCAGCAACTGATCTGGGCCCGGGGCTTTGGCTTCGCCGACCAGGCCCGGGGCCTGCAAGTGACCGAAAACACCGCGTTTCGCGCCGGCGCCCTGTCGCAATTGCTGACTGCCACGGCGGTGATGCAACTGGTGGAACAAGGGCGCCTGCAACTGGACGCGCCGCTGCAGGACACCCTCAGGGAGTTCTACGTCCGCTCGCGCTTCCACGAGGACCAGAACGCCGCCGACCGGGCCGTGACTCTGCGCCGCCTGCTCAGCCACCAGGGCGGCATTCCCAGCGAATACCTGCGCGACGCACGCACCCCCAACGCCCTCGACGAACTGCCGGGAAAGCTCAGCGGGCTGTGGCTGAGCAACGCTCCGGGAACCCAGACCGCCTACTCCAACCTCGGTTATGCCCTGCTCGGGGCAGCGGTGGAGCGCAGCAGCGGCGTGGATTTCGAACAGCAGTTGCAGAAGAGCCTGCTGCGCCCACTGGGCATGAGCCAGTCGAGCTTTGTCGGGGACAGCCGCGCCCAGCCCTACCGGGCAAGAGGTTATGAAGACGGTGTCAGCAGCGATGCGCTGGTCCGCGACCTTTCCGCCCAGGGCCTGTGGAGCAGCCCGCGGGACCTGAGCCGCTATGTGCGCATGCTGTTCGCCCAGGGCCGGTACCAGGACCGCCAACTGCTCTCGGCGGCATCCATCGACGAAATGGTGCGCACGCAGAACGCCGGCAACCCGCTGGATTTCGACTGCCAGGTAGGCCTTGGCTGGTTCCTGTCGCCCTGCGGCGAGGAATGGGTCCGGCCAGATATGCGCACCTGGCAGCAAAGCGGTTTCGGCGAGGGTTTTCATGCCCGGATCAGCGTGCTGGCCGAGCAGCAGCTGGCGGTGATCGTGATGAGCAATTCCGACAGCGGCGAGGCCCTGGCCCAGCCCCTGGTGCCCCAGGTACTGCGCATGCTGCTGCAGGCCCACGGCGCCCCGCCACCGCCACCGCCACCGGCCACGGCCCCCCAGGCCCAGCAACGTCGGGTTCCGCAAGCGGCGGATCGCCGGCACCTGGCGGGCTTCTATGCCACCCGCTGGGGTGTGCTGCGGATCCGCGACCAGCACCAGCGCCTGTACGCCGAGCTGGCCGGCGAGCGCTACGAACTGCTGCGGGACGAACAGGGCTGGCTAAGGGTGCGCAAGAAGCGCCTCGGGCTCTGGCCCCAGGACCTGGGCCCGCTGGGGCAACTGCAACTGGACGTGATGCAGGTCCAGGGCCATCGGGTGTTCACCGCCAAGAGCCACGGCCAGTTGCTGGCGGTGGGAGAACGGATCGAACCGGTGCCCCTGACGGACAACTGGCTGGCCACGGTCGGCACCTACCAGGCTCTGAGCGACGCCCCCGGCGAACCGCCCATCAACGGCATGGACATCGCCCTGGAGGACGGCTTCCTGATGATCCGCAGCCTGCAGCAAGGCCGTCCCCTCACCGACTACATCCTCGCCCCGGTGGACAACGCCCACGCGGTGATCGCCGGCAACGGCCCGGGCCTGGGCGACACCGTGCGCCGCCAGGTCAACGGCGTGAACGTCCTGGGCTACTCATTCAAACGCACCTATAACGCCAACCATCTGAGGTTCTGACCCTTCATGAAAACCCTGAAACACTCCACCACCGCCGCCTTGTGGGCCGGCACCCTGGGCCTGAGCACGGTCTGCGGCACGCTGCACGCCGAAGACTGGAAGTACGGCGTGCACGCCGGGGTGGCCAGCGTGCCGCGCTACAGCGGCAGTGACGAACGCGCCCTGGCGCCGATTCTCGGCGGCGAGATCATCAGCCCCTGGGGCGTGTTCCTCAATACCGACCAGGGCCTGGGCTGGGGCAACGAATGGGGCGACCTGTCGTTCAGTACCTGGGTCGGCCCGAGCGAATCACGGCGCGACAAGAACCACCTGGGCCAGGGCTCCAAGCGCCTCAGGGGCATGGGCGAAATAAAGACCCGGGCACAGTTCGGCGCGCACCTGGGCTATGACCTGGGGCCGTTCGAACTGGGCGCCACCCTGACCCACGCGGTGAAGAAGAACGACAACCGCGACACCGGCTCGGCCTACAGCGCACTGGAACTGAGCATTGGCAGCAACCTCTACCAGGGCCGCTTCGGCAGCCTGGATGCCAGCCTCAACAGCCTGTTCGGCAACGCCGACTACATGCAGACCTGGTATGGGGTGAGCGACACCCAGGCGGCCCACAGCCGCTTCGGCGCCTACCGGGCCAAGGGTGGACGGGTCAGCAGCGGTGCCGACCTGGCCTGGACCCTGCCCCTCAATGAGCAGACCAAGGTCTCGACCCTGCTGTCGATGAAGTACCTGAGCAAGGAAGCCGGCGACAGCCCGATCGTCGACCGGCGCATGCAGACCAGCATCGCCACTCAACTTGAGTACAGCTTCTAAGAAAGGGAACGCGCGGCCCGTGATCACGGGCCGCGTTGCTGCGCAGGTTCAGGGCTGCGCGCGAACCTCAGTCGAGGTGGGCCCAGGTCATGCGGAACGAGGCACCGCCCCACTCCGAATCCGCCACTTCGACCTTGCCGCCGTGCCATTGCGAGACCCGCCGCACCAGCGCCAGGCCCAGGCCGAAACCGCCGGTACGCCGGTCACGGCTGGCGTCGAGACGGGAAAACGGCTCGAAGATCTTCTCCCGGCCATCCACCGGCACCCCGGGACCATCATCGTTGACCCGCACTTCGTAGCCATGCTCCAGGCGCACCAGGGACACCTCGACCCGGCGGTCGGCGTAGCGGATGGCGTTGCGCAGCAGGTTGATCACTGCCCGGGCCATGAAGCGCGGTTCGATGCGCACGTACTCCACCTGGCAGGAACGGATCAGCAGTTGCACCCCGGCCGCCTCGGCCTCCAGGGCCACGCTGCCGACCACGCTGTCGAGCCAGCTCTGGGCCTGGATATTTTCCCGGTTGATGGTGGCCGCGCCATGTTCCAGGCTGGCGTAGCTGAGGAGTTCGGAGACCATTTCCTCCAGCTCGCCGAGGTCGGCATACATGTCGGCGATCAACTCGCGGTTTTCATCCGGATCTGGCTGTTGCTGCAACTGGTCCAGCTCGAAGGACAGCCGGGCGATGGGCGTGCGCAGTTCGTGGGACACCGCGTTGGTCAACTCCCGCTGATTGGCGATCAGCCCCTCGATGCGCGCCGCCATGCGGTTGAAGTGCTGGGCCAGGTCGCGGATGTTGGAACGCCGCGACAGGTGCAGCCGGGTGCCCAGGTCGTTGTCGCCAAAACGTTCGGCGGCCAGGCGCAGACGCTCCAGGTCGCGCCAGTGCGGGCGCACCCAGAAGTACAGGACGATGGCCAGCAGCGCGCCGAGCAAGGCATAGGCGGCGATGTTGTAGAGCAGGGTCAGGGGCGGGTCTTCCGGCAGCTTGATGCTCAACAGTTGCTTGCCGCCGTCGATGCTGCCGATGAATTCGGTGAACTCCTCGCGCACCACCAACTGGTTGGAATCCAGCAGGGCCTGTTCGCGCACGCTCAGGTCCAGGTCGTCGGCCTGCACCAGTTTGAGCAGCAGCCCGTAGTGCGGCTTGAGCTGCTCCAGCTGCTGCTGACGCCCGGCCTCGTCGAACGGCCGCAACTGTTCGCTCAGGCTGTAGGCCGGCCCGCGCACCGCATCGCGGTTGTAGGACTCGATCAGGTCGGCGGCCAGGTAGTTGATGAAGATGTGTTGCACCGCGGTCATGGCCCCGGCGAAGCCCAGGGCCAGGAACAGGTAGAGCCCCAGAAACAGACGCAGCATTCAAACCTCCCAGGCGAACGGATTGAACAGGTAGCCCTTGCCCCACACGGTCTTGATGCACACCGGCTCGCGCGGGTTGTCCTTGAGCTTGCCCCGCAGCTTGCTGATGTAGACGTCGACACTGCGGTTGAGGCCGTCAAACTCGATGCCGCGCATGCGGTTGAGGATGTCGTCCCGGGACAGGGTCTTGCCCGGCGCGCTGGCCAGCAGCCAGAGCAGCTCGAACTCCATGGTGGTCAGTTCCACCGGCTCGCCCGCCAGGCGCACCTCGCGGCTGTTGCGGTCGATGCTCAGCACGCCGAATGCCAGGGCCCCGCGCAGGGTGGTGGTTTCCGGCACCTGGCGCCGTTGCAGGGCCCGCAGGCGCGCCAGCAGCACCGCCGGTTTTATAGGCTTGATCACGTAGTCATCGGCGCCGGATTCCAGGCCGAGAATGTGGTCCAGGTCGTCTTCCTTGGCGGTGAGGATGACGATGGGGGTGTCCGCCACGGCGCGGATCTCCCGGCACACGTGCAGGCCGCTCTGGCCGGGCAGCATCAGGTCGAGCACCACCAGTTTCGGTTTGAATTCGAGAAATGCCGCCAGGGCGGTATCACCGCGGTGGACCGTCAGCACTTCAAAGCCGTGCTGGGACAGAAAATGCGCGATCAGCCCGGCGAGCTTCTCGTCATCTTCCACCAGCAACACCTTGCCAAGACCCAGGTTTTCCATATTTGCCAATCTGTGAACGCACAATTTGTGCGCGCGCATTATAGGGGGCAAGAGGTTAAGGAAAGGATAACGCAAGCCACAAAACCCGGGACTTGCAGCGGTTTTGCGCGATATTTCATTCTTTTAAGAGTTTTTAACAATTTGCCCCTGCTTTTACACAAGGGCAGTCGTTCACCAGGCCGGCACGCCACTGTGAAAACGGAACTCCGGATCCGGCGACTCGATCAGTTCCTGCTCCGCCGCCCGCACCCGGTCGATGACCTGGGCGATGTCCTTGGCGTCGCCATACTGATAGGCCAGCTTCAGGTAGCCCTGGTAGTGCCGGGCCTCGCTTTTGAGCAGGCCGAAGTAGAACTTGCCCAGTTCCTCGTCCAGGTGCGGCACCAGGGCTTCGAAACGCTCGCAGCTGCGGGCTTCGATAAAGGCGCCCACCACCAGGGTGTCCACCAGCTTCACCGGCTCGTGGCTGCGCACTACCTTGCGCAGGCCCGAGGCATAGCGCCCGGCATGCAACTGGCGCAGCTCGACCTTGCGCTTCTTCATCAGGCGCAGGACCTGCTCATGGTGCACCAGCTCTTCCCGGGCCAGGCGCGACATCATGTTGATCAGGTCGACATGGGCGTGGTACTTGGCGATCAGGCTCAAGGCGGTGCTGGCGGCCTTGAACTCGCAGTTCTTGTGGTCGATCAGCAGGGTTTCCTGGTCGGCCAGGGCCGCCTGGACCCAGGCGTCGGGCGTGCGGCAGCCAAGAAAGTCGGGAATTTCAGGAAAGTTCATCGGCGCATTTCCGAACAATCAGCCACCACCGCAAAGCGGCAGGCAGCACTATCAGTGATCGTTAACATGAGGCTCACGGGACAAAAGGCTTCATAGCGAAAGGCCGGCGATTATACCGGCCGGGCCGCAGACCACCAGCGGCCGCGATTGACATGCATCAACATCCGGCCCGGGCGCCAGCAACTATAGTTGTGCACGCTAGGGTCTGTTCCCGTTTGGTGACGAGCCGCGTTGCTGGGCCAAACGGGAACAGACCCTAACCGTTCATCCCTTCCTGGAGATCCCGATCATGCAAAGCATCCGCAGTATCCTGGTGGTCATCGATCCCACGCCCGGCGAAAGCCTTGCCCTCAAGCGCGCCAAGCTGATTGCCGGGGTCACCCAGGCCCACCTGCACCTGCTGGTCTGCGACAGAAAGCACGAGCATTCGGCGCTGCTGAGCGTACTCAAGAGCAGCCTCACCGGCGAAGGCTACAGCGTCACCACCGAGCAGGCCTGGAACGAAAGCCTGCACGAAACCATCATTGATGTGCAGCAGGCCGAGGGCTGCGGCCTGGTGATCAAGCAGCACCTGCCGGACGCCCCCCTGAAGAAAGCCCTGCTGACCCCGGCGGACTGGAAACTGCTGCGCTACTGCCCGACTCCGGTGCTGCTGGTCAAGACCGCCACGCCCTGGGCCAGCGGCGTGGTGATGGCCGCCATCGACGTCGGCAACATGGACGGCGAGCACCGGGCCTTGCACGCCAGTATCGTCGACCACGGCTTCGATATCGCCAGCCTGGCCAAGGCCCAGTTGCATGTGATCAGCGCTCACCCGTCGCCGATGCTGTCGGCCGCCGACCCGGTGTTCCAGCTCAAGGAAACCATCGAGGCGCGCTATCGCGAGCAGTGCAAGGCGTTCCAGGCCGAGTTCGACATCGACGACGCCCACCTGCATATCGAGGAAGGCCCGGCCGATGTGCTGATTCCCCACCTGGCCCACAAGCTTGGCGCCGTGCTGACCATCATCGGCACCGTGGCCCGCACCGGGATTTCCGGGGCACTGATCGGCAACACCGCCGAAGTGGTGCTCGACTCCCTGGACAGCGACGTGCTGGTGCTCAAGCCGGCGGACATCATGGATCACCTGGAAGAGCTGGCAGCCAAGGCTTGAGCCCCCTCCCCGCAACGCCATCGCGTGATCTGCGTCGTCCATGACGACGCCTTCGCTGGCAAGCCAGCTCCTACAGAGCCCCATCAACCTCACCCCGTAGGAGCCGGCTTGCCGGCGAAGAGGCCCGCAAGCCTTGCACCGCCCTGGCGGCCGTCTTCGCTGGCAAGCCAGCTCCTGCAGTGGCATTTGCGTGGGAGTTATTCGCGTGGCGAAGCACTCAGCCGAGGGCATCCTTGAGAAAGCCGGGGGCGATGTAGCGCTGGTAGTGGGCTTCGGACAGCAGGAAGAATTCCCGATCAATGGCGTCGCGCAACTCCGGCAGGGCCCAGTCGCGAAACTCAGGCAGCAGCACCATCCCATAGGCATCGAGCTGGTTGATCACTCGCGCGCCACGGGCAATCAGCTGGTAGGCCCAGCAATACTCGGACTGATGGGGCACGAAGCGGATCTTGCGCTGCTCCAGTTGCTCGCGCAGGCGCACCGGATCGAAGACTTCCAGCTTGGCCGCCATCACCTGCACCAGCAGGTGCTCAAGACGCAGCCAGACCGCGCGTTTTTCCTCCTCGTTGTAACCATTCCAGTTGATCACTTCATGGTGGAAACGCTTGCAGCCACGGCAAACCAGATCGCCGTAAACCGTGGAACAGAGGCCGACGCAGGGGGTTTTGATGGTCTGATTGGGCATAGATAGACGACGCACGCAAAAGCAAAACAGTGGGCAATGTTAGCCCTTTGTCTAAGATTGATCACCCCTCAAACTTCAATACAGCAACTTACGTTGAGGCTTTTTTTACCGTAGAATCAGCCAGCCTTTTTAGGCGCCAATGTCCGTTTGAAGCTGTTTTCAAAGCGTCACGAGCACAGTCGTTCCTTCAGAGCGGTGTTGGCGAGGGGTTTTTCCAGCGGGGAAAAACCCAACGCCAACCCTCATCAGCTCCCCGTTCTGCAGGCGTAAAACTTTGAAAGCAGCTTCTGTAAGGAATTGTCGGTAATTCTGGCTAAGTGGCCCACAACGCCACGCAGCGCATGAGTACGGCAATTTCGGGATGAGCGTCCCGGACACCCATTTGGGACCACTGATGAGGGTAATAACTGTGCTTGAAGCCTACCGCAAACATATCGAAGAGCGTGCAGCACTGGGTATCGTTCCCCAGCCGCTTAACGCCGAACAAACTGCAGGCCTGGTCGAGCTGCTGAAGAATCCCCCGGCTGGCGAAGAAGCTTTCCTCGTTGACCTGATCACCAATCGCGTTCCACCAGGAGTCGACGAAGCCGCCTACGTCAAGGCCGGTTTCCTCTCCGCGCTGGCCAAAGGCGAAGCCTCCTCCCCTCTGATCGACAAGAAGCGCGCCGTTGAACTGCTGGGCACCATGCAGGGCGGCTACAACATCGTGACCCTGGTGAACCTGCTGGACGACGCCGAACTGGCGCCAGTGGCCGCCGCTCAACTCAAGCACACCCTGCTGATGTTCGACGCCTTCCACGACGTCGCGGAAAAAGCCAAGAACGGCAACGTTCACGCCCAAGGCGTACTGCAATCCTGGGCCGACGGCGAGTGGTTCAAGAATCGCCCGGTACTGGCCGACAAGATCAGCCTGCGGGTGTTCAAGGTCACCGGCGAAACCAACACCGACGACCTGTCCCCGGCACCAGACGCCTGGTCCCGCCCGGACATCCCGCTGCACGCCCTGGCCATGCTGAAAATGGCCCGTGACGGCATCGTTCCGGACGAGCAAGGCAAGACCGGCCCGATGAAGCAGATCGAAGAAATGCGCGGTCAAGGCTTCCCGATCGCCTACGTCGGTGACGTGGTCGGCACCGGTTCGTCCCGTAAATCGGCCACCAACTCGGTGCTGTGGTTCTTCGGCGACGACGTGCCTTATGTTCCGAACAAGCGTGCCGGCGGCTTCTGCTTCGGCAGCAAGATCGCCCCGATCTTCTACAACACCATGGAAGACGCCGGCGCCCTGCCGATCGAATTCGACGTGTCGAAGATGAACATGGGCGACGTGATCGACCTGTACCCGCACGCAGGCAAAGTCTGCAAGCACGGGACCGACGAAGTCCTGGCCACCTTCGAAATGAAGACCCCGGTCCTGCTCGACGAAGTCCGTGCCGGCGGCCGTATCCCGCTGATCATCGGCCGTGGCCTGACCGAGAAGGCTCGCGCCGAACTGGGCCTGCCTGCGTTCGACCTGTTCAAGAAGCCCGAAGCCCCTGTTGAAAGCACCAAGGGCTTCACCCTGGCGCAGAAGATGGTCGGCAAGGCCTGCGGCCTGGCAGAAGGCAAAGGCGTTCGTCCTGGCACCTACTGCGAACCGAAGATGACCACCGTGGGCTCCCAGGACACCACCGGTCCAATGACCCGTGACGAACTGAAAGACCTGGCGTGCCTGGGCTTCTCCGCTGACCTGGTGATGCAGTCCTTCTGCCACACCGCGGCGTATCCGAAGCCGATCGACGTGACCACCCACCACACCCTGCCTGACTTCATCATGACCCGCGGCGGCGTTTCCCTGCGTCCGGGCGACGGCATCATCCACTCGTGGCTGAACCGCATGCTGCTGCCGGACACCGTCGGTACCGGTGGTGACTCCCACACCCGCTTCCCGATGGGCATCTCGTTCCCGGCCGGCTCCGGCCTGGTGGCGTTCGCCGCTGCCACCGGCGTCATGCCGCTGGACATGCCGGAATCGATCCTGGTGCGCTTCAAAGGCAAAATGAAACCTGGCATCACCCTGCGTGACCTGGTCCATGCCATTCCTTACTTCGCCATCCAGAACGGCCTGCTGACCGTCGAGAAGAAAGGCAAGAAAAACGCCTTCTCCGGCCGCATCCTGGAAATCGAAGGCCTGGAAGGCCTGACCCTGGAGCAGGCGTTCGAACTGTCCGACGCCTCGGCCGAACGTTCGGCTGCCGGTTGCACCATCAAGCTGTCGAAAGAGTCGATCACCGAGTACCTGCAGTCCAACATCACCCTGCTGCGCTGGATGATCGGCGAGGGCTACGGTGACGCACGTACCCTGGAACGTCGCGCGCAAGCGATGGAAGCCTGGATCGCCAACCCGCAACTGATGGAAGCCGATGCCGACGCCGAATACGCCGAAATCATCGAAATCGACCTGGCCGACATCAGCGAGCCTGTACTGTGCGCGCCGAACGACCCGGACGACGCCCGTCTGCTGTCCAGCGTTGCTGGCGAGAAGATCGACGAAGTGTTCATCGGTTCGTGCATGACCAACATCGGTCACTTCCGCGCTGCCGGTAAACTGCTGGATCAGGTCAAGGGCCAGCTGCCAACCCGTCTGTGGCTGTCGCCGCCGACCAAGATGGACGCTCACCAACTGACCGAAGAAGGCTACTACGGCATCTACGGCAAGGCCGGCGCACGCATGGAAATGCCGGGCTGCTCGCTGTGCATGGGTAACCAGGCACGCGTCGAGCCGAACAGCACCGTGGTGTCGACCTCGACCCGTAACTTCCCGAACCGTCTGGGTGATGGCGCCAACGTCTACCTGGCTTCGGCCGAGCTGGCGTCGGTGGCTTCGATCCTGGGTCGCCTGCCGACCGTCGAGGAGTACATGGAATACGCTGGCAAGATCGACAGCATGGCGGCCGATATCTACCGCTACCTGTCCTTCGACCAGATCGCCGAGTTCCGTGAAGCGGCTGCCAACGCCAACATCCCGGTGGTGCAAGCCTAAGGCTGTAGCGTTGTAAGAAGGAACGCCGCGTATTCCACGATACGCGGCGTTTTTTTATGCCTGGGAAATAGCCCCGGCCTTCCAGCCCCGCAGGCTCTCCTGCAGCGTGTCGTCGACGCTGGTGCCGCTGAGCAGCACCTGGTACTCGCGGCTCGACGGCAGCAGTGCCAGGGCGTCCTTGGCCTCGTGCTTGAGCCGCGCCAGGGCCAGGTGCTTGTGCTCCAGGCTGACCTGGCGGAAGAACTCGTCCAGGGCCTCGATGCTGGTGCCGTCCAGGTCCGGGGACTCCTCCAGGCTGAGGATGATGCTGTGGATCGGTGCCTGCACGTGGCGGATCAGGCGCAGGGCGCCGCCAAGGATGCGTTCGGCGTTGGCGAAGAACAGCGCCTCCCCCGGCCGCAGGATCAGCACGCCGGGCACCTGTCGGGCCTGAGGATGACGGCTGAGATCGACAAAGTCGTGGCCGCTGCCCAGTTGCCCGAGGATCTGGATATCCGCCGCCGACATCTGCCGCAGCAGCAACAGGATGCTGATGCCCACTGACAGCAGCAGCCCGTCCAGCACCCCCAGCACCAGCACCGCGCTGACCGCGCAGATCACCAGCACCCGGTCACGCCGCCAGATGAAGTAGCGCCCCAGGGGTTGCAGGCTCAGGCCATGGCCCAGGGCGTACATGACAATCGCCGCCAGCACCGGCTCCGGGGTCAGGGCGATATAGGGCAGCACGGTCAGCACGATGAGCAGCATCACCGCCGCCGCGGTCAGCCCTGCCAGGCGCGAGCGCGCCCCGGCCGCTTCATTGGCGGAGGTGGCCGAGTAGCCGGCCCCTGCGGGCATGCCATGGAACAGCCCCGAGAGCAGATTGGAAGCGCCCAGGGCCAGCAGGTCGCGGTTGGAGGAAACCCGGTCGCCATGCTTCAGGGCAAAGGAGCTGATGGAACCATAGGATTCGGCATACAGGATCATCACCAGAGCGAACGCCAGCTCCCCCAGGCGCAGCCAGTCGGCAAAAGGCAGTTGCGGCAGGCTCGGCACCTCCAGCTTGAGTTCGATGACCCCGATCAGGTCGACGCCATGGGCCGGCAGGTTGAACCACTGGCCGGCGCCAATGCCGATCACCACCGCCACCAGCCCGCCGGGCACATAGGGAATTCGCGAGCAGATCCCCAGCACCAGCAGCGCCACCGCCGCCACCGCGGCGCCGGCCCAGTTCCATTGCGGCCACTGCTCCAGCAACTGCGGCAGGAAGCGCACCAGGTTACCGGTGCTCAGGTGCACCCCGACCACGGTGGCGAACTGCTTGAGGACAATGGTCAATGCCAGGCCGAAGGCAAAGCCGCGCAGCACCGGCTTGGCAATGAAGGCGGTCACGCCGCCCAGGCGGAACAGCCCGGCCAGGAGGAAGAACACCCCAGTGAGCAGCACCAGGGCAAAGGCCAGGCTCAGGCGCAGCTGGGCGTCGCCACCGGCCAGGGACAGGGTGGCCGCCGCCAGCACCGCGGCCGACGATGAAGTGGCAGAAACAATGGCAAAGCGGCTGGTGCCCAACAGGCCGTAGCACAGCAACCCGGCAAACAGGGCAATGACCCCGGCCTGGGGCGGCAAGGCGGCGATGCTGGAATAGGCTACGGCTTCCGGCAACAACAGGCCGGCAATGGACAGGCCGGCCAGCAGGTCGCGGGTGCGCTTGGGTGCAGCGGTTGGGTGGGTCAGGGGTTCAGTGGCCAATCGGGTTCATCCGTGACAACGCAAAATCCAGATTCAGGGGGTGTCGCCCAACGGAATAAACATGTTTGGGCAGGCTTGCAGCCAGAGGGGCGGGAATGGCCATGGGCGGGTTCCTGGCAGCAATAAGAGCACCAGCTTAGCCCTTTATTCAAGGCAGCAAACAATCCTGATCAATGCCTTGAACGACAACGCCGCCGGTACAGTGAAGTACCGACGGCGTTGTGTGCAGCAGCGGGTTCGCCAGGGAGGCGTCCGCGCACCTTGCAGTTGGCTTGCGGGCCTCTTCGCCGGCAAGCCGGCTCCTACCGGAAGGCTGTCAGGACGCCAGGGAGTACACCAGGGCAGTAATGGCCACCAGGCCCACCAGGGTCACGAAGACGTTGGAAGCCTGGCCGCGGTAGCGGGCCATGGCCGGCACCTTGCGGATGGCGTACATCGGCATCAGGAACAGGATCGCCGCGATCACCGGGCCGCCCATGGTCTCGATCATCGTCAGGATGCTCGGGTTGAGGGTGGCCACGGCCCAGCAGATCACCAGCATGAAGGCGGCGGTGACGCGGTCCAGGGTTTTCGTGCCCGGGCGCCGGCCGCTCTTGCCGATCAGGCCCTTGAGGCCTTCGCTGGCACCGATGTAGTGGCCCAGGAAGGACTTGGCAATGGCCACGAAGGCAATCAACGGCGCGGCAAAGGCGATGGTCGGATTCTGGAAGTGGTTGGCCAGGTAGGACAGGATCGACAGGTTCTGCGCCTTGGCTTCCGCCAGCTGCGCCGGGTTCAGGGTCAGTACGCAGCTGAAGACGAAGAACAGCACCATGCCCACCATCAGCAGGTGGGCGCGGGAGAGAATCTGCGAGCTGCGCTCTTCGGCGTGGACGCCATAGCGGCGCTTCTGGTCCACGGCAAAGGCCGAGATGATCGGCGAATGGTTGAACGAGAAGACCATCACCGGAATCGCCAGCCACAGGGTATGCAGGAAGGCCGAAGGCGCCGGGACATCGCTGACGGTGGCGAGGATGCCGCCATTCCAGTGCGGGATCAGGAACACCGCGAGGAACAGCAGGGCCACGATGAACGGGTAGACCATCAGGCTCATGGCCTTGACGATCACCTGCTCGCCGCAACGCACCACCACCAGCAGGCCGAAGATCAGCACCAGGGCCAGGATCGCCCGCGGTGGCGGCGCGATGTGCAGTTGGTTGGTCATGAAGCTGTCGACGGTGTTGGTCAGGGCCACGCTGTAGATCAGCAGGATCGGGAAGATCGCCAAAAAGTACAGCAAGGTGATCAGGGCACCGGCGGTGAGGCCGAAATGCTCTTCCACCACGTCAGTGATGTCCGCACCGTCACGCCCGGAAAGCACGAAGCGGGTCAGGCCGCGGTGTGCATAGAAGGTCATGGGGAAGGCCAGCAGCGCCAGGATCAACAGCGGCCAGAAACCGCCGATGCCGGCATTGATGGGCAGAAACAGGGTACCGGCACCGATGGCCGTGCCAAACAGGCCGAGCATCCAGGTGGTGTCTTGGCGGTTCCAGCGGGTCAGGGTCGCTGGGGCCGCGGTTTCAAAGCGTTGATCAACGCTGTTGGCCTGATCATTCATCCGGTGGGATCTCCACATTCCGGTCGTTTGCCATTCACCCGGGCGTATCGGAGTACCCGACAGGCAGTGCCCGAGCGAAAAGAGGGGGCGCGATTGTCCGGGATTCCAAGGGCGCTGCATAGACTCAGCTGAGGAACGGTTTATGCGCTGCAGGTATTTTTTCGTTTGATGGGAAAGCGTCTGGTCCGGCCCTCTCCCGCTCAATCCGGGTTCCGCAGGAGCTGGCTTGCCAGCGAAAGGCGCCCGCCTGAAGACGCCATTCGCCGGCAAGCCGGCCCCTAGCGGGCCGCGTTGACAAGCCTCACGGGCAGGCGGCATGATCGGACCCCATGAATATCTACGCGCTGAACCCTACCTCCACCACCACGACTGCCTCCGGCGGGTCGTGTGGTGGCTGTGCGGGATGACACAAGCACAGTAGAACCAAGGCCCCGCCAGCAATGGACGGGGCCTTTTGTTTCTCCGTCCAGCTGGCACTACAAGGAGAGACAAAATGCCTTTATCCAACGCCAAGCGTGCCCTGCTGGTGATCGACATGCAGGTCGGGTTGTTCAATGGACCGGACAAGCCCTACAAGCGCGAGCAGGTCCTGGAAAACATCAACCAACTGATCCGCCGTGCCCGCCAGGCCGGAGCGCCGATCTTCGCCGTGCGCCATACCGGCCCCGCCGAATCCCCGATTGCCGCTGGCAGCCCCTTCTGGCAACTGCTGCCGACTCTGGAAGTGGATGAAGAGCTGGACTGCGTACTGGACAAGACCCGCCCCAGTTGCTTTATCGGCACCGGGCTGGCCGAGCGCCTGCAGGAGGCCCAGGTCAATGAACTGGTGATCGCCGGCATGAAGACCCAGTACTGCGTCGATACCACCTGCCGCGCCGCCGGCGACCTGGGCTTTGCCGCCGTGCTGGTGGAGGACGCCCATACCTGCATGGACACGCCGCTGATCGGGGCAAGAACCATCATCGCCCACCATAACGCCACCCTGAACGGCCCCTTCGTGCGCCTGGCCACGACCGCCGACGTAACCTTCTGACCCCATCGTCCCCACACCGCCCCGGGCACGCCGAACATGGCGTGATGCCCCCGGGAACGGTGCCGGCGAGCATTGCCAAAATCCCTCGCAACCCGCACCCTTGAGCCTTCGCCCCTGCCCGTATGGAACCCTCCATGAGCGCCACGACGATCGCCGGCTGCCTCCTCTACAGCCTTGATCCACCTTCCCTCGCCCGCTTCTATGCCGAACTGCTGGGCTGGCCCATCACCGAACAGCAAGCCGACTACCAGCAACTGGCCCACCAGGGCTTCGAGCTGACCCTGGTCCAGGTGCCGCCAGCGATTGCTGCGCGCATCGTCCTCCAGGAACCGCCGCTGCCCCGCAGCGATTGCGCCTGCAAGCCGCTGTTCCAGGTAGACGACCTGGCCCGGGCCCGGCAGCGCGCTGCCAAGGCCGGTGGCCGGGTGTACGAGGCCGAGCGCGAATGGCAATTCAAGGACGCCCGGGCCTGCGACGGCATCGACCCGGAAGGCAACATCTTTCAATTGCGCCAACCCCTGCCCCGCTAACCCACGAGGAGTCCGCCATGCGCGCCACCGTTCTGGTCCTGGTTGAAAACGTCAACGCCTACCTGCCGCACCTCGAAGACCTGGGTTTCAGGCTGATCCTGGCGCCCACCCCGCAGACCCGGACCCAGGCGATCCGGGACCACGCCGCGCAGATCGATGCGGTGCTGACCCGTGGCCCCCTGGGGCTGAGCGCGGCGGAAATCGCCTCCCTGCCCCGATTGCAGATCATCTGCGTGATCGGCGCCGGCTATGAGCAAGTGGACCTGCAAGCGGCGAGCAATCGCGGGATCGCGGTAACCAATGGCGCCGGGGTCAACGCCTCGTCCGTGGCCGATCATGCCCTGGCCCTGCTGCTGGCCCTGGTGCGCGGCATTCCCCAGTCCGACGCAGCGGTACGCCAGGGGCACTGGCCGAAGGTGCTGCGCCCGTCCCTGGCCGGCATGCGCCTGGGGGTGCTCGGCCTCGGCGCCGTGGGCCAGGCCATCGCCCGGCGCTGCGCCCTGGGTTTCGACATGCCGGTGAGCTACCACAGCCGCCAGCCACGCCCCGACCAGCCCTACCGCTTCTGCCCGACCCTGGTGGAACTGGCCCGGGACTCGGACGTCCTGGTAATCGCCACCCCGGGGGGCGCCGACACCCGGCACCTGGTGGACCAGCCGGTGCTGGAAGCCCTTGGCCCCGAAGGTTTCCTGGTGAACATCGCCCGGGCCAGCGTGGTGGACACCAACGCCCTGCTGCAGGCCCTGCAGCAGCGGCGGATTGCCGGCGCGGCCCTGGATGTGTTCGATGAAGAACCCCAAGTGCCGGACGCCCTCAAGGTGCTCGACAATGTGGTGCTCACGCCCCACGTGGCCGGCCTTTCGCCCCAGGCCAGCCGCGATACCGTGGCGATGGTCGGCCAGAACCTGCTGGCCCACTTCGAAGGCCGGCCACTGCTGACCCCGCTGGCCCTGCCGGCACCGAACTGACCCAGCCCCGAGTCAACGCCTATGCTCGTGGGGCGGACAACCTCTGTGCCTGCATGACTGGTGTAGGAGCCGGCTTGGTCTCATCGGGTCGTAGACACACGGGGCTAAATTCAAACGCATGTATCAAAAGCAATGATTGTCCGGCAACACGCGCACCTATAAAGGCCCGCCGCGATTGTGAGGGGCCGGTAGGCGCATTAGATTAGCCAATAATCTCTGGCCTCCAGAATAAGCAGAAGGGATAAGCATGGCGCTTACAGACCAGTCCACCCGCACTCGCTCCGGCGAGGAACTCGATGCCAACCTGATCGACCCGTACCTCAAGGCGCACATTCCCGGCCTGAGCGGTACGCCGCAGATCAGCCAGTTCCCGGGCGGTGCCTCGAACCTCACCTACCTGCTGGAATACCCCGGGCAGGAGTTTGTCCTGCGTCGCCCGCCCTTCGGCCACAAGGCCAAGTCGGCCCACGACATGGGCCGCGAGTTCCGCATTCTCAACCAGCTCAAGGACGGTTTCCCCTACTGCCCCAAAGCCTACGTGCACTGCACCGACGAGTCGGTGATCGGCGCCGAGTTCTATGTCATGGAACGGGTCAAGGGCATCATCCTGCGCTCCGACCTGCCGCCGGAGCTGGGCCTGGATGCCGGCCAGACCGAGGCCCTGTGCAAGAGCTTCATCGATCGTTTCGTCGAGCTGCACCGGGTCGACTACAGCGCCTGCGGCCTGGGTGACCTGGGCAAGCCCGAAGGCTATGTGCAGCGCCAGATCAAGGGCTGGAGCGACCGCTACGAAAAGGCCCTGACCCCGGACGCACCGCACTGGGAAAAGGTCAAGGCCTGGCTCAACGAGAAGATGCCCGCCGACCACCCGACCTCTAGCATCGTGCACAACGACTACCGCTTCGACAACGTGATCCTCGACCCACAGAACCCGATGCAGATCATCGGCGTGCTGGACTGGGAGCTGACCACCCTGGGCGACCCGCTGATGGACCTGGGCAACACCCTGGCCTACTGGATCGAGGCCGGCGACCCGGCGCCGGTGCAACTGATGCGCCGCCAGCCGAGCAACGCCCCGGGCATGCTCACCCGCCAGCAGTTCGTCGACTACTACGCCGAGCGCGCGGGAATCGAAATCGGCAATTTCGACTTCTACTACACCTACGGCCTGTTCCGCCTGGCCGGCATCGTGCAGCAGATCTACTACCGCTTCTACCATGGCCAGACCCAGGACAAACGCTTCGCGCAGTTCATTCACATGAACAAACTGCTGGAGCAGATGAGCCTGCAGGTCATTCACAAATCCAGCCTCTGACCGCGCCCCGGCGCTCGACAGCCCAAACAAGGAAAAACCATGTCCAAGACTCAGTTGTTCGACCTCGACGGCAAGATCGCATTCGTCTCCGGCGCCAGCCGCGGCATCGGTGAGGCCATTGCCAAGTTGCTGGCCCAGCAAGGCGCCCATGTCATCGTGTCGAGCCGCAAGCTCGAAGGTTGCCAGCACGTGGCCGACGCGATCATCGCCGCCGGCGGCAAGGCCACCGCCATTGCCTGCCACATCGGTGAAATGGAGCAGATCAGCCAAGTCTTCGCCGGCATTCGCGAACAGTTCGGGCGCCTGGACATCCTGGTCAACAACGCCGCGACCAATCCGCAATTCTGCAACGTCCTGGACACTGACCTGGGGGCCTTCCAGAAGACCGTCGACGTCAACATCCGCGGCTACTTCTTCATGTCGGTGGAAGCCGGCAAGCTGATGCGCGAAAACGGCGGCGGCAGCATCATCAACGTGGCCTCGATCAACGGCATCTCGCCGGGGATCTTCCAGGGCATCTACTCGGTGACCAAGGCCGCGGTGATCAACATGACCAAGGTCTTCGCCAAGGAATGCGCGCAGTTCGGCATCCGCTGCAACGCCCTGCTGCCGGGCCTGACCGACACCAAGTTCGCCTCGGCCCTGGTCAAGAACGACGCCATCCTCAAGACAGCCCTGGCGCAGATCCCCCTCAAGCGCGTGGCCGACCCCAGCGAAATGGCCGGCGCGGTGCTCTACCTGGCCAGCGACGCCTCCAGCTACACCACGGGTGTCTCGCTCAATGTGGACGGCGGCTTCCTCTCCTGAGGCCCGCTTGCACCACAAAAAAGGCAGCCTCCGGGCTGCCTTTTTCATTTCCCGCAGGAGCTGGCTTGCCAGCGAAGAGGGCCTTGAGCCCGGCGCAACTCAGGCGGCCCTTTTCGCCGGCAAGCCGGCTCCTACAGGCGCCTTTCAAAATTTTAATTCCACCAATTGCAATTAAAGAATATTTATTCCATAACTAACCTTCCCTAGAACAATAATTCTGCAGGTGCGGTTATGGACGAGCTCGGCATTGGTTTGATCGGCACCGGTTTCATGGGGCGTGCCCACGCCCTGGCGTTTCGCAGTGCCGGCGCGGTCTTCGAATTGCCGGTGCGCCTGCACCTGGCGGCCCTGGCCGACGCCGACGCCCAGCGCGGCGAACACTGCGCCGGCGCCTGGGGCTTTGCCCAGGCCCATGCCGACTGGCAGGCCCTGGTGGCCAACCCCCGGGTCAACCTGGTGGCCATCACCACTCCCAACCACCTGCACTTCCCCATGGCCATGGCGGCGCTGGCCGCAGGCAAGGCGGTGTACTGCGAAAAGCCCCTGGCGGTCAGCGTCGAACAGGCCCGGCAGATGCACCACGCGGCCCAGGCCGCCGGGGTGGTGACCCGGGTGGGCTACAACTACCAGCACAACCCGGTGATCGCCCAGGCCAGGGACATGATCGGCAACGGCGAACTGGGGCAACTGGTGAGTTTCCAGGGCGAGTTCAGCGAAGACTTCATGGCCGACCCGAATGCCCCCTGGTCCTGGCGTTGCGAGCCGCAGCACGCCGGCGGCGCCCTGGCGGACCTGGGCAGCCACCTGCTGGCCATGGCACGCTTTCTCATGGGGCCGGTGCAGGCGGTGTGCGCCGATACCCAGACCGTGCACCTGCAACGCCCCACCGAAGCCGGCAGCCAGGAACGCCGCGCCATCGCCGTGGATGACCAGGCCCATGCCCTGCTGCGCTTTGCCAATGGCGCGCGGGGTACGCTGAGCAGCAGCTGGATCAAGCATGGTTACAAGAACCACCTGAGCTTCGAGATCAGCGGCACCCTCGGCACCCTGGCGTTCGACCAGGAACGCCTCAACGAACTGCGCCTGTACCGGGTCGGCCAGAAGGGTTTCCAGCGCCTGCTGGCCGGGCCCGCCCTGCCCGGCTACGCGGCCTTCAGCCCGGCCCCGGGGCACCAGCTGGGCTACAACGAACTCAAGACCCTGGAAGTTCACGAATTGATCATGGCCCTGTGCGGCCAGGGCCGGGACGGCACGGATTTCGCTGAAGCCTGGGAAGTGGAGCGCCTGGCCGCGGCGATCCGCACTGCCGCAGCCGAACAGCGCTGGGTGGCACTGTAGGAAGCGGCTTGCCGGCGAAGGCGATCTTGCGGGCGCCTTCACTGGCAAGCCAGCTCCTACGGTTGGTGGTTGGCCAGGCGCGCGGCCAGGGCCTTGGCCTGCAGGGCGACGTCGGTGACGGCGGTGCTTTCCCACCACAGGCCACGCAAGGGCGGCCCCATGGCGAACAGGCGCTCGCAGGCCTGGCCCTGGGCGTTGTGCACGGCACCATCGGGTGCGGCGCTGATGCCCAGGGCCAAAGGCCCGGGTGTCACCAGGCCGCGGGCCAGCAGCTGGCGCGGCAAGGGCCGCGCCACCCGGCGCCAGTCGTATTCGATGCCGCTGGAGTTGATCAGGGCATCGCCCGCCATGCGCACGCTGTCCTGGCTGCCGCGGTAGCGCAGGCGGATCGCCAGCCGGCCTTCGTCGCCCGGCTCCAGGCCCTGGTAGCAAGCGGCATGAATCCGCAACCGCCCTTCTTCATGCAGGCGCGCCACCAGCTCGGCGCTCAGGGGCGGCGAGCGATGGTGATGGCTTTCCCACCAGGGCCGTACATGGCGCACGAACTGGCGTTTGTGCACCTCACTGGCCTGGCTCCACAGGCGCCCGATATGCACCCGCACCGTGTCCAGCGGGGCCTGCCAGTCGATGCCCTGGGCCTCGGCCACGCGGCATTGCTGGCGCAGCGCCCGCAGCAGTTGCCGAGGGCTGCGGATGCTCGGGTCGGCGCCGAGAAAGTCTTCCCAGGCCGGGGGCTGGCGGCGCACGTGTGGCAGCAGCCCATGCCGGGAAAACACCTCGATCGGCCCACGATGCCCGGCCTGCTCCAGGGACACCACGGCGTCCACCATGGTCAGCCCGGAACCGATGATCAGCACCGTCGCCCGGGGATCGAGGCGGGCCATGGCCGCCACATCCCAGGGGTCCAGCGCCGCGGCATTCAGGCCGCTGGAACGGGTCTGCGGGGTACGCGCCGCCGGGAACATGCCGGTGGCCAGCACCGCCACCGCGCCGGGCAGTTGCCGGCCATCGGCCAGGGTCAGTAGCACGCCGTCAGGGCCGGTTTCCAGGTCCACCGCCTCGCCCTGCACATGGCTCAACGAGGAGCCCTGCGCCCGGCCCTGCACCTGGGCCTCGGCCAGGCGCTGCTGGACGTAGACACCAAACAGCCCGCGGGGCGGAAACAGTTCGCTGACCGGCACATGCTGGCGGTCCGACTCGGGCCAGCCGCCCTCGGCGATGTGCCGGGCCAGCCATTGGGTCAGGTCGTCGGCGTTGTCCGGGTCGACGCTCATGCGCGCGGCGTTGCCATTGAGGGTGTGCCCCAGCTCCACGGCGCTGTAGGCCTCGCCGCGCCCCAGCTCGCTGCGCGGTTCTATGACCAGGATCCGTCGCTGGCCCGGCAGGCGCAGCAACTGGGCGGCCAGCAAGGCGCCGCTGAGGCCGCCGCCGACAATCAGGATTGGCGCATCACGGGTGGCAGGGGTTGCCTGTCCGGTGTGGGTTTGGCTCATGGAATGCTCACGGTCAGTGTTTGCCCAGGTAGAAATCCTGCAGGTCGCCCCGGGCCAGCAGTTGCTCGGCGCTGCCGGACAAGGCCACGCGGCCGGTGTCCAGCAGGTAGGCATGGGAAGCGTACTTGAGCGCCAGATTAATGCTTTGCTCGGCGATCAGAAAGCTCACCCCCGCCTCGCGATTGAGCTGGGCGACGATCTGGAAAATCTCCTGGACGATAATAGGCGCAAGGCCCATGGACGGTTCATCCAGCAGTACCAAAGTAGGACGAGTCATCAACGCCCGGCCGATGGCCAGCATCTGCTGCTCGCCACCGGAGGTCAGCCCGGCGCGCACCCGGCGCTTGGTCAGCAGCCGCGGAAACCAGCTGTAGATACGCTCCAGGTCCTGTTCCAGCTGGCGCCGGCCCAGGCCACGGACAAAGCCGCCGGCGCGCAGGTTGTCTTCCACCGTCAACTGGGGGAAGACGTGGCGCCCTTCCAGCACATGCACCATGCCATGGCGCACCCGCTGGCTGGGGTCGACCCCGGCCAGGTCCTGCCCGGCAAAGGCGATGGCGCCGCGGCTGAGCTCGGCACGCCCGGCCCGCACCAGCCCGGAAATGGCCTTGAGGGTGGTGCTCTTGCCGGCGCCATTGGCCCCCAGCAAGGCGACGATGGCCCCCCGGGGCACGCTCAAAGATACCCCGGCCAGCGCCAGGATCACGCCGTCGTAGATCACCTCGATGTCCTGTACCTGCAGCAAGGTCTCCGCCGTCGCGGCCGTAGCGCTGTGGCTCATGGTTCAGTCACCCTCGTTGCATGTACGGGGCACCAGGCGCTTCTCCTTGGCAAAGGCCGCGGCCTTTTCGTCGATCAGCGGCCGTAGCAGCGCGCGGTCGGCGGCAATCCACTCGCTGATCAGGGTCCAGTTGGCGCCGTCCCATTGCTGCACCCGGGCCGCGCCACCGCCTTCGTGATCGCGGCAGGACAGCTTGAGGTTCTGCATCAACCCCAGGTAACCCATGTCCTTGAGCCGGGCGTCGTCGATGTTCAGGTGTTCCAGGCCCCAGCGCCCTTCCTCGCCATTGAGCGGGCGCTTGCCGAACTTGCCCTGGGCGGTCCGGATTGCCTCCACCGCCACCGCCGCGTTCACCAGGCCGGAGTTGTAGTACACGCTGCCGAAATTTTTCAGGTCCTTGAGGTCGCTCTTGCCGGTATCGAGGATGTACTGCTTCAGGCGCTTGTGGATCTCGAAGTCACTGCCCGCCGGGTAGGGCGTCAGCGCCAGGTAGCCCTTGGCCGCGGCGCCGGCCGGCAGCACGTCTTCGCTGGAGCTGGCCCAGATATCGCCGATGATGTGGTCCACCGGGAAGCCGAAGCGCGCGGCGGTCTTCACCGCCACCGGGGTGGACACGCCCCAGGTGCGCAGGAACACCCAGTCCGGGTTCTGCTGGCGGATCTGCCGCCATTGCGCCGACTGCTCGTTGCCCGGATCGGCCACCGGGATCTGGATGTTCTCGAAACCGTACTTCTCGGCCAGCAGCTTGAGCGGCCCGAGGGTTTCCCGGCCATAGGCGGAGTCGTGATAAAGCGTGGCGATCTTCTTGCCCTTGAGCCGGTCGAACCCGCCCTCGCGCTGGGCGATGTAGTTCACCAGGGTCGAGGCCTCGCTGTAGAAGGTCAGCATCACCGGGAAGTTGTAGGGGAACACCGTGCCGTCGGTGGCTTCGGTGCGGCCGTAGCCCAGGGTGATCAGCGGGATTTTGTCCACCTCGGCACGCTCACTCAGGGCATAGGCCGCCGGTGCGCCGTTGGGCTGGTAGACCGCCACCGGTGCGCCATCCAGGCCGTTCTTGAAGCGCTCGTAGCACTCGATGCCCTTCTCGGCGGTCCACTCGGTCTCGCACTCCTGCCACACCAGCTTGACCCCGTTGATGCCGCCCTCCACCTGGTTGATGTAGTTCAGGTAGTCGATCATCCCGGCCCACACCTGCACCCCGCTGGAGGCATAGGCGCCGACGCGGTAGGTGGCCAGGGGGAAGAACTGCTGGTCCGGCCCGGCCTGGGCTGCCGGGGCAACGGCCGCCGCCAGCAGCAACGCCGCGCCGGCCAGGGAAGCTTTCAAGGATGCACGCATGTTGTCTCTCTGTTCTGGGAGGAGGAATTCAGAAGCGCAGCGGCCAGTGCCGCAGGCGCTCGCGCAGGTTGCCCAGCAAGCGGATCAGGCCCTCGGGTTCCTTGATCAGGAACAGGATGATCAGCACGCCGAAAATGATTTTCTGCAGGTTCTGCAACTGCCCGGCGTCCACCGCCCCGCCCAGCAGTGCCTGCCCGGCATGGCTGAGGAGAATCGGCAACAGGCTGATGAAGGCCGCGCCGACGAAGTTGCCGGCCACGCTGCCCATGCCGCCGATAATGATGATGAAGAGGATCTGGAACGAACGATTGATATCGAAGCTGCTGGCGCTGGCGGTACCCAGGTAGGCGAAGGCCCACAACGCACCGGCGATGCCCAGGTAGAACGAGCTGACGGCAAACGCCTGGCGTTTGTAGCGGGCCACCGGGATGCCGATCACCGCGGCGGCGGTGTCCATGTCGCGGATCGCCATCCAGTTGCGCCCGACCTGGCTGTGCACCAGGTTCTGCGCGACCCAGGTCAACAGCAGCACCGTCACCAGGGTCAGCAGGTAGCGCCCCTGGGGGTGGTTCAGGTCATGGCCCAGCAGGCTCAACTGCGGCGCCGAAATGGTGCCCGAGGAACCGTAGTTGTAGAACCAGGGAAACTTGACGAACAGCCACTCCAGGAAGAACTGCGCCGCCAGGGTGCTGACCATCAGGTAGAAACCCTTGATCCGCGAGCTGGGCAGGCCGAACAGCCAGCCCACCAGGGCGCTGATCAGGCCGCCGCCGAGCAGGGCCAGGGGCAGCCCCAGCTGCGGCAGGCGCAGCAGAATACCGTAGGTGGCAAAGGCCCCCACGGCCATGAAGCCGGCGGCGCCCACCGAGGTCTGGCCGGTGTAGCCGGTCAGCAGGTTGAGCCCGAGCCCGGCCAGGGACAGCACCAGGAACGGAATCAGGATCGCGTTGAGCCAATAGTCGTTGCCCAGCACCGGCACCACGCCGAAGGCCAGCAGCAACAGGCCGGCCAGGCCCCAGGGCAGGCGGCGCTGGACCAGCAGCAAGGGGGCGGTTTGCCGCGTCAGAAGAAGGGACATCAATTCACACTCGCTCGATGGCCCGCTCGCCGAACAGGCCGGCGGGGCGGATGTAGAGGAAGGCCAGGGCCAGGACATAGGCGAACCAGGGACTGATGCCGCCGCCAATCAGCGGGCCGATATAGACCTCCGCCAGGTTTTCGGCGGCGCCGACGATCAGGCCGCCGGCAATCGCCCCGCCAATCGAGGTGAAGCCGCCGATGATCAGCACCGGCAGCGCCTTGAGCACCACCAGCGATAGAGAGAACTGCACCCCCTGGCGTGCCCCCCAGAGCAGCCCGGCCACCAGCCCCACCACCCCGGCCACCGCCCAGACGATCTGCCAGATGCGGTTGAGGTTGATGCCGATGGACAGCGCCGCCGTGGTGTCGTCGGCCACCGCCCGCAGCGAGATGCCGATGCGGGTCTTGTTGAACAGCAGCGCCAGCACCGTCACCAGCACCAGGGCGGTGGCCGCGGCAATCAGGTCGAACTGGCTGACCATCAGCGGCCCGAGGAACAGCGGCACATCGTCGATGCCCAGGTCCAGGGCCCGCACCTGGGAGCCCATCAGGCCCTGGGCCAGGCCCTCGATGATGAACGACAGGCCCAGGGTGGCCATGAACAGGGTGATCGGCGAACGGTTGACCAAGGGTCGCAGCACCAGGCGTTCGATCAGCCAGGCGCCGAGGATCATCACCAGCACCGTCAGCAACAGTGCCAGGGCGAAAGGCACGCCCTGCTCGTGCAGGCTGACGAAGGTCAGCGCGGCGAACAGCAGCATCGAGCCCTGGGCGAAATTGAACACGCCACTGGCCTTGTAGATCAGCACGAAGCCGATGGCCACCAGTGAATACAGGGTGCCGGCCAGCAGACCGCCGAGCAGGGTTTCGAAGAAGAATGCCATCAGTGCACGGCCCCCAGGTAAGCGGCGATCACCTCGGGGTTGGCCTGGACCTCGGCCGGTGTGCCATCGCCCACCTTGCGTCCGTAGTCGAGCACCACCACGTGGTCGCACAGGTCCATGACCACCGCCATGTCGTGCTCGATCAGCACCACGGTGGTGCCCAGGTCACGGTTGATGTCGGCGATGAAGCGGGCCATTTCCTGCTTCTCCTCGGCATTCATTCCGGCCAGGGGTTCGTCCAGCAGCAACAGGCTGGGCCCGGCGATCAGCGCCCTGCCCAACTCGACGCGCTTTTGCAGGCCATAGGCCAGGTTGCCCACCGGCACATCGCGCAATGCCTGCAATTCCAGAAACTGCAGGATGCCTTCGGCCAGCTGGCGGAATGCCCGGGCTTCACGGCGGGCCCGGGGCAAGCCCAGGGCCTGTTCGATGAAGCGCGCGCGGGAGTGGCGCGAAAGGCCGGTGAGCAGGTTGTCCAGCACGCTCATCTTCTTGAACAGCGCGTTGTTCTGGAACGTGCGGCCGATGCCCCGGCGCGCGGCGTCCAGCGGGTCGATGCGCTGCAACGGCTGGCGCTCGAACACGATGCTCCCGGCGTCAAAGCGATAGACCCCGTTGAGCACGTTGAGCAGCGAACTCTTGCCCGCGCCATTGGGGCCGATCAGGGCACAGATCTCGCCCCGGCGCACCTCGAACGACAGTTGATTGATGGCCTTGACCCCCTTGAACGACAGAGAGATGTCACTGACTTGCAAAATGGATTCGACGTGGCTCATGCAATGTTCCGTGTGAATTCGACGATCCAGGCCGGGGTGGCCGGTGGCGTCGTGGCCTGGGGGGCCTGCCAGATGAATTGCAGGCGAGCAAAGCCCAGCAGGCGGCGCACCCGATGCTTGAGCAGGCGCGCCAACAGGCCCTGGGGATGGGCCAAGGCCCACTCGCACAGGCGTCGGCGCCAGCTATCGGGGGGCGCCAGGCGGCTCTCGATCTCGTCCGCCAGGCGTTGCAGGCGCTGGGGCGACAGCAGCAGGCCGCTGGGGGCCACCTCCCGCCGGTCGCGGCTGGTCGAGCCGCGGCTTTCGGCGAAGGCCAGGCACTGGCCACTGCCCAGCCATTGCTCCAGCAGCACCGTCAGGCCCTCCTGCCATTGCGTGCCCTCCTCGCTCCACAATTGGCCGCTGCCGACCGGGGCGCGCCAATTGGCCTGGCGCCGGGGTGGCTCGCCCCGGCCCAGCAGCTCGCGCAATTCCAGCAGGGGCAGATGCGCGCCTTCCGGCAGGCGCGGCAAGGCTTGCCCGGCAATCAGCAACTGCGGGGCCAGAGCGTTTTCACTGGCGGCGACCCAATCCAGCACCTGCTGGCGCGAATGCACGAAGGCGTGGCTCGGTTGCAGGCGCCACAGGGTCTGGCGCAGGGCTTGGGGCGGCAGCTCGTCGTCCAGGCTCAGCACCTCGGCGCCAAGGCTGTGGGCCGCCAGGGCCAGCAGGAGCAGGTCCGGTTCGAAGCGGGCGCTGACTGCCAACCGCGAATCCGGGGTCAGGCCCTGCTGGCGCAGGCCGTCGGCCAGGCGCTCGACGTCCCGCAGGGCGTCGATCCAGCGCCAGGCGTACCAGTGGCCGTGGCGCTTGTGGCGCAAGGCGTTGTGCAACGGGCTGACCTGGGCCCAGTGGCGCAACCGCTCCAGGGCCCCGCTCAACTGCAGCCGGGCCTGGGGCGCTGGCGAATCCGCGCTCGGCGCACGCTTGAGTTCATGCACGCTCATGAGTTGACCTCGATCTCTTGGCAATCGCGTGCGGTGGTCCGCTGGCTGGAAATGAACGGGGGGCCTTGTGGGCCTTTTCGCTTGTAGGAGCCGGCTTGCCGGCGAAGGCGTGGGCCCCTTCGCTGGCGAGCCAGCTCCTACAGGACGCGGGGTTCAGGCGCTGGCACGTTGCGCGGCTGTTTGGCGTTGCCCGCCCAGGTTGCGCCAGGCGCTGCCCGGGTGGCTTTCGGGCAGGCGCGGGCCGGCGCCGAAGAGTTTTTCCCGCAGGGTACCCGGGGCGTATTCGGTCTTGTAGACGCCACGTTTCTGCAACTCCGGCACCAGCAGTTCCACGGCGTCGATAAAGCTTTCGTGGGTCAGCGCATACGCCAGGTTGAAGCCGTCGACGTCGGTCTCTTCCACCCATTCCTGAAGCAGGTCGGCGACGGTTTCCGGGCTACCGACGAACAACGGGCCAAAGCCGCCGATGCCCACCCAGTCCGCCAGTTCATGGGGTGTCCAGACCTTGTTCGGGTCTGCCGTGGAGAAGGCTTCCACCGCCGACTGGATGGCGTTGGTGTGCACGTGCTTGAGGGGCTCGTCGGGCTTGAAGCGGCTGAAGTCGATGCCGGTCCAGCCGGAAATCAGCGCCATGGCGCCCTCGTAGCTGACCCAGGATTTGTATTCCTCGAACTTGGCCTTGGCCTTGGCGTCGGTCTCACCCAGGATCACCGTCTGCAGATTGAAGATCAGGATCTTCGACGGATCGCGCCCGGCCTCGGCGGCCCGGCGGCGGATGTCGGCCACGGTCTTTTTCAGCAGCACCTTGGACGGCGCGGCGACGAACACGCATTCGGCCTGCTCGGCGGCGAACTGCTTGCCCCGGCTGGACGCCCCGGCCTGGTAGAGCACCGGGGTACGTTGCGGCGACGGCTCGCAGAGGTGGATGCCCGGCACCTGGAAATGTTTGCCGACATGGCGGATCTCGTGGATCTTGCTCGGGTCGCTGAAGATCCGTCGCTCGCGGTCGCGCAGGATCGCGCCGTCTTCCCAACTGCCTTCCCAGAGCTTGTAGCAGACCTCCAGATACTCCTCGGCGTAGTCGTAGCGAGCGTCGTGTTCGGTCTGGGCCTGCTGCCCGATGTTCTTGGCCCCGCTCTCCAGATAGGAGGTGACGATGTTCCAGCCGGCGCGGCCCTTCGTCAGGTGATCGAGGGTGGAAAGGCGCCGGGCGAAGGGGTACGGGTGCTCGAAGGACAGCGACGCGGTGAGGCCGAAGCCCAGGTGCTCGGTGACCAGGGCCATGGGCGGGATCAGCTGCAGCGGATCGTTCACCGGGACCTGGGCGGCCTGGCGGATCGCTGCCTCGCCGTTGCCGTTGTAGACGTCGTAGATGCCCAGCACATCGGCGATGAACAACCCGTCGAACTTGCCCTTTTCAAGAATTTTCGCCAGGTCGGTCCAGTACTCCAGGTCCTTGTACTGCCAGGAGCGGTCCCGGGGGTGGGCCCAGAGGCCCGGCGACTGGTGACCGACACAGTTCATGTCGAAGGCATTGAGGCGGATTTCACGGGACATCACACAACACTCCTGAAACCTTGGGGTGGCACGCCATTGAGGCGGTAGTTGCCGATCAGTTGGTATTTCCAGCGCAGCGGGTCATCCAGCGTCTGGGGCTGCGGGCTGCGCTGACCGGTGAGTTCGAACTCGGCGTCGCTGGCCGCCAGCAGCGCCTGGCCCGCGGCAATTGCCGCCTCGGCCAGGGCCACCGCAACTTCCGCCGGGTCCGGCTCTTGTTCTATCTGGCGCTGGGCCCGCTCCTGCAGGGCCGCGGCCAGGTCGATACGAATGTTCAGGTCGCCAAAGCGGCTGATCACATAGGGGTCGTCGCTGGCCCTGGCCAGGCCGCTGCCGCTCCAGGGCCGGGCCTGCTCGCGGATGAAATCCAGGGTTTGCTGCAGCAGGACGCGGGCCCGCTGCAGGACCTGGGCGTTGTGTTCCAGGGCCGCTTGGGGGGTGTCGGGGCGGGTCAGTGCATTCATGGCGCAGTCCTTCAGTTCCAGGCGTGGCGGGCCGGCTTGATGCCGTTGAGCAGGTAGTTGCCGATCAGGTGATATTTCCAGCGCGCCGGATCGTGCAGGGTGTGGGTGCGGGCGTTGCGCCAGTGGCGGTCGAGGTTGTACTTGCCCGACACCGAACGGGTGCCGGCCAGTTCGAAGAGTTTGCTGGCGGCGAGCAAGGCACTCTCCGCCGACAGCACCTTGGCCTGGGCCACCACCAGGGAGGCCTGGGCGACGCTGTCTTCACCGGGCTGGGCCAGGGCCTGATCGACCGCCTCGGCGGCCTTGGCGAGGATCGCCTCGGTGCCGTGCACCCGCCATTCCAGGTCGCCGATGGCGGCGATGGTGAACGGGTCCTGCCAGCCATGGTCCAGGCCGCTGTCGATCCACGGCCGGGATTGCCGGGCATGGTGCTTGGCGTCTTCCAGGGCGGCGACGGCGATGCCGGTGTCCACCGCGGCCTGGATGATTTGCGAGATCGGGCCATCGGCGGTGGGCTGGTCGAAGGCCCGATGGGCCGGGATCACCGCGCTGCGCGGCACCCGCACCGCCTTGAGGCTGACCCCGCCGCTGGCGGTGGTGCGCTGGCCGAAGCCGTCCCAGCTGTCGATCACCGTGAGGCCAGGGTTGTCGCGCTCGATAAAGGCAATGTGCGCCTGGTTGTGTTCGTCCACCGCCACCGCCGGGACGATGTGGGCGAACAGCGCCCCGGTGCAGTAGAACTTCTCGCCGTCGATCTGCGCCTGTTCGCCGTCGAAACGGATCTGGGTTTCAAAGGCGCCGACGTGCTTGCTGCCGGCTTCGGAAAACGCATTGCCGAAGCGGTAGCCCTGCAACACCTTGGCGAAGTAATGGCGCTTCTGCTCTTCGCTGGCGGTCTGCAGCAGGATGTCCACCACCCCCAGGTGGTTCTGCGGTAACTGGCCGAGAGACGGGTCGGCGGCGGAAATGAGCTTGATAACTTCCACCAGGGTGGCATAGGACACCCCGGCACCGCCGTACTCTTTGGGGATGGTGATGCCCCACAGGCCGCTGGCGGAAAATTCGTCGAGCTCAGCCCGGGGCAGGCGCCGCTCGCGATCACGCAGCGCCGCCTCCACGGCAAAGCGCTGGGCCAGGGCCCGGGCCACGCTGATGGCTTGCGCATCGGTCTGGATGAGATGGGCACTGCGAGAGGGTTGGGCTGGGGCTGTCATGGGCCGACTCCGCTTCCTGAACATCAAGATGAACACCCGTCGCGGGGTTCTTTCCAGGACAATTGCAGAAGTCGTGCCTAAATATAAAATCCTTTAATATCAGTAGCTTGCTTGATAATTCAGCTAAAAGACATCAACTGAAAACAGGCAAAATGTCCAACTGCTGTTGCTGGGCAAACAGCGCTTGCCGGGCCAAGGGGCGTCAGATCACCACGTTGCGCACGAAGCGCGTGGCCCGGGTGCCGTCGTTGCGGTAGCCGTGGGGCACGTGGCTGGCGAACATGAAGAAGTCACCGCATTCCAGGCGCCGTTCAGTGTCGCCGAAGAACACCGTCAGGCAGCCTTCGAAGACGTAGATCTGCTCGCTCCAGCCCTCGGCGTCGCACTCCGAGTGATAGACCTCGCCAGGCTCCAGCTGCCATTCCCAAAGCTCCACTTCACGGGTGGCCTCGGCCTTGGCCAGGAGCAGCGCCTTGCTGCCGGGGATAGCACCGGCCCAGGCCAGCTCGTTGATGCGGCTCGAATCCCGGGATTCCGGGGCCTGGATCAGGTCGCTGAAGGCCACGTCCAGGGCTTCGGCCACCCGGTCCAGGGTGCCGAGGCTGACGTTCTTCTCCCCCGCCTCTATCGCCACCAGCATCCGCCGGCTGACATTGGATTTTTCCGCCAGGGCGCTCTGGCTCAAGCCCGCGGCATTGCGCAGGCGGCGGACGTTGAGGCTGACATGTTGCAGGACCGAGGCCCGCTGGACGTTTTCTTTGTGCACTATATTGCTCACTCCCGGGGCCTGCGCAGTATACTGCCCAACTTCCGGCGCATTGTGCGTCCCCCTCAGGTAGCACGCAAGGCCATGACAGCAACGCCCTCCCGCGGATTCCAGTTCAAGTTGAGCAAGGCCGAAGCCGTGCTGGTGCTGATCACCATGATCTGGGGCGGCACCTTCCTGCTGGTGCAGAACGCCATGAGCGTCAGCGGGCCGATGTTCTTCGTCGGCCTGCGCTTTGCCGCAGCGGCCTGCATGGTCGGTGCATTCTCACTGCGCCACTTGCGCGGCCTGACCCTGTTCGAACTGCGCGCCGGGGCCTTTATCGGTACCGCGATCATGCTCGGCTACGGTTTGCAGACCGTGGGCCTGCAAAGCATTCCCAGCAGCCAGTCGGCGTTCATCACCGCCCTTTATGTGCCCTTCGTGCCGTTGCTGCAATGGCTGTTCATGGGCAAGCGCCCGGGGTTGCTGCCGAGTATCGGCATCATGCTGGCGTTCACCGGGCTGATGCTGCTGTCCGGGCCCAATGGCGCGTCCCTGGACTTCAGCCCCGGGGAGATCGCCACCCTGATCAGTACCGTGGCCATTGCCGCAGAGATCATCCTCATCAGCAGCTTCGGCGGGCGGGTGGATGTGCGCCGGGTCACCGTGGTGCAACTGGCGGTCACCTCGCTGCTGGCGTTCGCCATGGTGTGGCCGACCGGGGAAGCGCTGCCGGGGTTTTCCTGGCTGCTGCTGGCCAGCGCCCTGGGCCTGGGGGCTGCCAGCGCGGTGATCCAGCTGGCAATGAACTGGGCGCAGAAAAGCGTCTCGCCGACCCGCGCCACCCTGATCTATGCCGGCGAGCCGGTGTGGGCCGGGATTGTCGGGCGCATCGCCGGGGAGCGCCTGCCGGGGCTGGCGTTGCTGGGCGGCGCCTTGATCGTGCTGGCGGTGATCATCAGCGAATGGAAGCCCAAGGCAGAAGCCGGACAGCAGAGCGGCGAGGCGGTGGAGTCCTGAGCAACGGCCCGCTGCGGGGGGTGGCTTGCTGGTGAGGGAGCTCTTGAGGGCCCTTTCGCTGGCAAGCCAGCGCCTACGGCTGGCTGGGGTAGTGGTGGGGACTGTAGGAGCCGGCTTGCCGGCGAAGGTGCTCTTGCAGGCGCTCTCGCTGATAGGCCAGCGCCTACAGTGCGGGGTCCCCGGGGGCATAGAGCCAGGTGGGGACGGTCAGGGAGCCCTTGTGCTTGGGCTCCAGCAGTACCCGGTCATTTTCAGGCTCGCCGTGATAGTAGAAGTAGGCGTGGTAGAGCGCATGCCCCTCGGCAAAGGCGCGGTCGAAATAGAGCACCGTGCCCGGCGGCAACACATAGTTGCGCTCATCCCCCTGCGGGCCTTCGATGACCAGCGCCTGGCGGGTCTTGAGCATGTCGGGGCGGTCCAGATAATGCTCCAGGCCAATGCCCGATGCCGCACCAAAGGCGGTGAACAGCACGGCGAACGCGCCCCGTCGAAACAGCCGGCCCAAGGCCGATCCTTTAATCATGTGCACCCTTGTCGATCCTTGTGGCGGCTTGAGCTGGGCAGGGCATTTGCCCCACAGCACCCGGTGAACGGGCGCATCAGGCATTTGTCTCCTACCTTTGAAAGCGTATGTAACATTTCTTAGGGGGCCCGGGCCGCGCATGGCGGTTGGTGATCCAGGGCCTGGCACGTATTATGCGTCATACTTTTCCGCAGATTAGAAGCCTATGTCCCTGATAGTTCTACTGCTTCTGCCATTCATCGGCAGCTGTCTGGCGGCCCTGTTGCCGCACAACGCACGTAACACCGAATCTCTGCTGGCCGGCCTGGTGGCACTCATTGGCACCATCCAGGTGGCTCTGCTGTACCCACAGATCGCCGATGGCGGGGTGATTCGCGAGGAGTATGCCTGGCTGCCGAGCCTGGGGCTGAACTTCGTGCTGCGCCTGGACGGCTTCGCCTGGCTGTTCTCGCTGCTGGTGCTGGGCATCGGCAGCCTGGTGGCGCTCTACGCGCGTTATTACATGTCGCCGCAAGATCCGGTGCCGCGTTTCTTCGCCTTCTTCCTGGCCTTCATGGGGGCCATGCTCGGCCTGGTGATTTCCGGCAACCTGATCCAGATCGTGTTCTTCTGGGAGCTCACCAGCCTCTTCTCCTTCCTGCTGATCGGCTACTGGCACCACCGCTCCGATGCCCGCCGCGGCGCCTACATGGCGTTGATGGTCACCGGTGCCGGGGGCTTGTGCCTGCTGGCCGGGGTCATGCTGCTCGGCCATGTGGTGGGCAGCTACGACCTGGACCAGGTACTGGCTGCCGGAGACAAGATACGCGCCCACGCACTCTACCCGATCCTGTTGCCCCTGATCCTGCTGGGCGCCCTGAGCAAGAGCGCGCAGTTCCCCTTCCATTTCTGGCTACCCCACGCCATGGCCGCACCGACCCCGGTCTCGGCCTACCTGCACTCGGCGACCATGGTCAAGGCCGGGGTGTTTCTCCTGGCCCGCCTGTGGCCGTCGTTGTCCGGCACTGAAGAATGGTTCTACATCGTCAGCGGCGCCGGGGCCTGCACCCTGGTGCTGGGCGCCTACTGCGCGATGTTCCAGAACGACCTCAAGGGCCTGCTGGCCTATTCCACCATCAGCCACCTGGGGCTGATCACCCTGCTGCTGGGCCTGAACAGCCCGCTGGCCGCGGTGGCGGCGGTGTTCCACATTCTCAACCACGCCACGTTCAAGGCCTCGCTGTTCATGGCGGCCGGGATCATCGACCACGAAAGCGGCAGCCGTGACATCCGCAAGCTCAACGGCCTGATCAAGCTGATGCCCTACACCGCGACCCTGGCCATGGTGGCCAGCGCCTCCATGGCCGGGGTGCCGCTGCTCAACGGCTTCCTGTCCAAGGAGATGTTCTTCGCCGAGACGGTGTTCATCAACTCCAGCGCCTGGGTGGAAATCGCCCTGCCGGTGATCGCTACCATCGCCGGGACCTTCAGCGTCGCCTACGCCCTGCGCTTCACGGTCGACGTGTTCTTCGGCGAACCGGCCACCGACCTGCCGCACACGCCCCACGAGCCGCCGCGCTGGATGCGTGCCCCGGTTGAACTGCTGGTGTTCACCTGCCTGCTGGTGGGGATCTTCCCGGCGCAGATCATCGGCCCGCTGCTGGCCGCCGCGGCGCTGCCGGTGGTGGGCGGAACCCTGCCCGAGTACAGCCTGGCCATCTGGCACGGCCTCAATGCCCCGATGATCATGAGCCTGATCGCCATGTCCTGCGGCATCGTCCTCTACCTGCTGCTGCACAAGCCGCTGGTGGCGGGCCGTTTCGCCTACCCGCCGGGCGTGGGCCGTCTCAACGGCAAGCTGTTGTTCGAGCGCAGCCTGGTGGGCATGACCCGCCTGGCCCGGCGCCTGGAACGCCGGTTGAGCACCAAGCGCCTGCAGACCCAGCTGTTCGTGCTGATCCTGGCGGCGGTGATCGCCGGGCTGATCCCCATGCTCTACAGCCAGCTGACCTGGGGCGACCGGCCGAAGATCCCCGGTTCCATCGTCTTCGTGACCTTCTGGCTGCTGGCCATCGCCTGCGCCCTGGGCGCCGCCTGGCAAGCCAAGTACCACCGTCTGGCCGCCCTGACCATGGTCAGCGTCTGCGGGCTGATGACCTGCGTGACCTTCGTCTGGTTCTCGGCGCCGGACCTGGCCCTGACCCAGCTGGTGGTGGAAGTGGTGACCACGGTGCTGATCCTCCTCGGCCTGCGCTGGCTGCCACGGCGGATCGAGGACGTCTCGCCCCTGCCCAGCAGCGTGCCCAAGGCGCGCATCCGCCGCCTGCGTGACCTGAGCCTGTCGGTGGCCGTGGGCCTGGGCATGGCAGTGCTGTCCTACGCCATGCTGACCCGCCCCACCCCCAACGACATTTCCTCGTTCTACCTCAGCCGCGCCCTGCCCGAAGGCGGCGGCACCAATGTGGTCAACGTGACCCTGGTGGACTTCCGCAGCTTCGACACCCTGGGCGAGATCACCGTGCTGGCGGCGGTGGCCCTGACCGTATTCGCCCTGCTGCGCCGCTTCCGCCCGCCCAAGGAAAGCATGCAGTTGCCGGCGCAGCAGCGCCTGCTGGCCCCGGACGTGGTCACCGACCTGGTCAACCCGCGCCAGGCCAGCGACACCGCCCTGGGCTTCATGATGGTGCCGGCGGTGCTGGTGCGCCTGCTGCTGCCGATTGCCCTGGTGGTGTCCTTCTACCTGTTCATGCGCGGGCACAACCTGCCGGGCGGCGGTTTCGTCGCCGGGCTGGTGATGTCGGTAGCCTTCATCCTCCAGTACATGGTGGCGGGCACCCAGTGGGTCGAGGCCCAGATGAGCCTGCGGCCGCTGCGCTGGATGGGCACCGGGCTGCTGGTTGCCCTGGCCACCGGCCTCGGCGCCCTGGCCTGGGGCTACCCGTTCCTGACCACCCACACGCTGCATGTGGACCTGCCGCTGTTCGGTGATATCCACATCGCCAGCGCGCTGTTCTTCGACATCGGCGTGTACGCCGTGGTGGTGGGTGCGACCCTGCTGATCCTCACGGCCCTGGCGCACCAGTCGGTGCGGGCCCACAAGCCGGCCAGCCAGGCCAAATCCCTGACTCAGAACGGAGCCGCCTGATGGAAGAAGTCATCGCAATCGCCATTGGGGTCCTCGCCGCTTCCGGAGTCTGGCTGGTGCTGCGCCCGCGGACCTTCCAGGTGGTGATGGGCCTGTGCCTGCTGTCCTATGCGGTCAACCTGTTCATCTTCAGCATGGGCAGCCTGTTCATCGGCAAGGAGCCGATCGTCAAGGACGGGGTGCCCCAGGACCTGCTGCACTACACCGACCCGCTGCCCCAGGCGCTGGTGCTCACGGCCATCGTCATCAGCTTCGCCATGACTGCGCTGTTTCTGGTGGTGCTCCTGGCTTCCCGGGGCCTGACCGGCACCGACCACGTCGATGGCCGGGAGCCCAAGGAATGAATCCGTTGTCGCACCTGATCGTCGCCCCCATCCTCCTGCCGCTGCTGACCGCGGGCATCATGTTGCTGCTGGGGGAAAAGCATCGCCCGCTGAAAGCCCGGATCAACCTGCTCTCCACCCTGCTGGGCCTGTGCCTGGCGGGCTACCTGCTGTACTGGACCCAGGTCCAGGGCGCCACCGGCTCCTTCGGCGTGTACCTGCCCAGCAACTGGCAGGTGCCGTTCGGCATCGTGCTGGTGGTCGATCGCCTGTCGGCGCTGATGCTGGTGCTCACCGGTATCATCGGGGTCAGCGCGCTGCTGTTCGCCATGGCCCGCTGGGACGGCGCCGGGGCCAGTTTCCATGCCCTGTTCCAGATCCAGCTGATGGGCCTCTACGGGGCCTTCCTGACCGCCGACCTGTTCAACCTGTTCGTGTTCTTCGAGGTGCTGCTGGCGGCGTCCTACGGCCTGATGCTGCACGGCTCGGGGCGCGCGCGGGTGTCTTCGGGGCTGCACTACATCACCATCAACCTGCTGGCCTCGTCGCTGTTCCTGATCGGCACGGCGATGATCTACGGGGTCACCGGGACCCTGAACATGGCCGACCTGGCGATGAAGATCCCCCTGGTGCCGGAAGCCGACCGCGGCCTGCTGCACGCCGGTACGGCGATCCTGGCGATCGCCTTCCTGGCCAAGGCCGGGATGTGGCCACTGAACTTCTGGCTGGTGCCCGCCTACTCCTCGGCCAGCGCGCCGGTGGCGGCACTGTTCGCCATCATGACCAAAGTCGGTGTGTACACCGTACTGCGCCTGTGGACCCTACTGTTCTCCGGGCAAGCCGGGGCCTCGGCCTATTTCGGCAGCCAGTGGCTGGTGTACGGCGGCATGGCGACGATCTTCTGCGCGGCCCTGGCGATTCTTCCGGCCCAGCGCCTGGAGCGCATGGCCAGCCTGAGCATCCTGGTGTCGGCCGGCATCCTGATCTCGGTGATCGGCTTCGCCCAGCCGGCCCTTACCGGCGCGGCGCTGTTCTACCTGTTCAGCTCGACCCTGGCGATGTGCGCGCTGTTTTTGCTGGCAGAACTGATCGAGCGCTCGCGCTCGGCCAACGAGATCCCCCTGGAGGATGAAGGCGAGATCCTGCCGCGGCCCATGGAGTCGCTGCACCCGCCACGGGGCAGCAACCTCGACGATGAACAGAAAGTGGTGGTCGGCCAGGTGATCCCCTGGACCATGGCCTTCCTCGGCCTGAGCTTCATCGCCTGCGCCTTGCTGATCATCGGCATGCCGCCGCTATCGGGCTTCATCGGCAAGCTCAACCTGATTGCCGCCCTGCTCAACCCCGAGGGCCTGGGGGCCAGCGAGGGCGCGCCGATCACCCCGGCGGCCTGGTGCTTCCTGGCGCTGTTGATCCTCTCGGGCCTGGCCTCGCTGATTGCCTTTGCCCGCCTGGGTGTGCAGCGTTTCTGGACCCCGGAGGAACGCCCTTCGCCGGTGCTGCGGCGCCTGGAGTGCCTGCCGATCGTGGCGCTGCTGGGGCTCTGCGTGCTGCTCAGCTTCAAGGCCGAGCCGTTGCTGCGCTTCACCCAGGCCACCGCCGACAGCCTCAACCACCCGGAGCATTACGTGATGGCGGTGCTGGGCACCCGCACCGTGCTCAGCCCTGAATCCAAGACCGCAGCGGCAGTGGAGGTGCACCCATGAAGCGCCTGTTCCCCGCGCCATTCCTGTCCCTGGCACTGTGGCTGCTCTGGCTGGTGCTGAACCTGTCCCTCAGCCCGGGCAACCTGCTGCTGGGCGCCCTGCTGGGCTTTCTCGCGCCGCTGCTGATGCAGCCCCTGCGGCCCCTGCCGATCCGCATCCGCCGCCCGGGCACCATCCTGCGCCTGTTCCTGGTGGTGGGCCGCGACGTGCTGGTGTCCAACCTGCTGGTGGCCTGGGGCGTGCTCAACAACGGCCGGTGCCCGGTGCACTCGGCCTTCGTCAAGATCCCCCTGGACCTGCGGGATGCCAATGGCCTGGCGGCGCTGTCCACCATCACCACGGTGGTGCCGGGCACGGTCTGGTCCGAGCTGTCCCTGGACCGCAGTCTGCTGTTGCTGCACGTCTTCGACCTGAAGGACGAGGCGCAATTCATCCAGCACTTCAAGGCCACGTACGAGCGCCCGCTGATGGAGATTTTCGAATGAGTGTCCTGCTGACCAACGCGATCTTGCTGAGTCTGTTCATTTTCTCCCTGGCCATGGTCCTGACCCTGGTGCGCCTGTTCAAGGGCCCCTCGGCCCAGGACCGGGTTCTGGCGCTGGACTACCTGTACATCCTGGCGATGCTGATGATGCTGGTGCTGGGCGTGCGCTACGCCAGTGACACCTACTTCGAGGCGGCGCTGCTGATCGCCCTGTTCGGCTTTGTCGGCTCCTTCGCCCTGGCCAAATTCCTTCTGCGTGGCGAGGTGATCGAATGAACAGCCTGGAACAATTGCCACTCTGGGTGGAAGTGCTGGTGGCCCTGTTGCTGGTGATCAGCAGTGTGTTTGCCCTGATCGGGGCCCTGGGCATCCTGCGCATGAAAAGCTACTTCCAGCGCATGCACCCGCCGGCCCTGGCCTCCACCATGGGCTCCTGGGCCGTGGCCCTGGCATCGATCCTGTACTTTTCCGCGCTCAAGTCCGGGCCGGTGCTGCACGCCTGGCTGATCCCGGTGCTGATGTCCATCACCGTACCGGTGACCACCCTGCTGCTGGCGCGGGCCGCGCTGTTCCGCAAGCGCATGGCCGGCGACGATGTGCCGGCGGAAATCAGCAGCAAACGCAGCGAAACCGGCAACTGAGCACATCCGCTGCACCTAGGAGCCGGCTGCCGGCGACGAGGTCCGTGAGCCTTGCGGTGACTTCGAAAACGCCTTCGCTGGCAAGCCAGCTCCTGCACCAGCCAGTTCCTGCACTGGCCAGCGCCAGGTGACTGCCCTCAGGCCCAGGCCAGCACCAGCAACCCGGCCCCCAGCACCACGCACAGGGGGGAATAGAACAGGGTGTCGAGGCGGGCGAATTTCGAATCCCGGACTTCCTTGAAAAAACCCACCAGCTCGGAGTCGCCGATGGCCCGGGCGAACATCAGCAAGGCAATGGCGCTGATCACCCACTGCAGAGACGGGTGGGTCACCGTCGGCAGGTAGAGCCCGACCCTCAGGCACACCAGCATCGCCACCAGCAACAAAGCCACTGCCACCAGCATCGTGGCCAGGGCCGGCGGGCGGAACGCCGGCTGGGTCATGCCGGGCCCCGGCCCCGGCACCTCGGGGATCACCGCATCACTGCCACGCTTGCCACCCGCAGCCCAGTACAGATGGATCAGACTGATCAACAGGAAGCTGCCAGCCACCCCCTGTGCGAGCAGAAGATTCATGTTCAGACGTCCGTGCAGAAAATGTCGCTGAAGAATGGACTCGATTGACCGTTTTTGTAAGTACGTTCGTCGCCTTCGATGATAAAGTGCCGCCCCATGAAATTTGCCCGTTCTGATCGCTCGCTCGTTGCCTGGATGCTCTATTGCTGCGTCCTGTTCAACGTGTTCGCCTGCAGCATCGGCCACGGGCAGATGCTCGGCATGCAGCTCAACGGCATCGGCGGGCAGTTCTGCAGCGTCGACCCTGCCACCCAGGCGCCGCTGCAGAAACCGGCCGACCAGGGCTCCCTGCCCACTCTCTCCAAGGCATTCGGTTGCCCGCTGTGCTCCACCGGCGGCATGGGCCCGGCCCTGAACTCCAGCCTCACCCTGGCCCTGCTGCCGCAGCCCCAGGCCCCGCCTGCGCGCACCCTGGCCAAGACCGACCTCCCCGCCCGCTCCACCTGGCCCGCGGCCCATCCCCGGGCACCGCCTCTCGCCTGATTCCTGCTCGTGCTCAACCTGCCCACTGCGCTGTCGCGCGGCGCGCGTTCGTGGGCCTTTTCCTAGCCAAGAATTCAGGATGCACCGATGAAACACCTTCCTTTGCTGGCGAGCCTGCTGGGCTGCCTGTCGATCAATGCCTGGGGCCAGCCGAGCCTCGAACTGGCCCCCACCACCATCGGCGCCGATGAGGCCGATGCCGAGCCGGGCCTGAACCTGGACCAGTCCAGCGGCATGGCCTCGCGCCTGGGCCTGAGCCTGCGCGAAACCCCGGCCTCGGTGGCCGTGGCCAGCCGCCAGGACCTGGAGCAACGCGGCGCCCGCACCTTCCAGGAAGCGGCCAACGCCCTGCCCGGGGTCAACGCCAGTGCGCCGCCGGGGTTCGGCGGCTTCGTCTCCTACCGTGGCTTCACCAGCAGCCAGATCACCCAGATGTTCAACGGCATCAACGTCGCCACCGGCCTGGCCCGGCCCGTGGACGCCTGGATCTACGACCGGGTGGAACTGGTGGGCGGCCCCTCGTCGCTGATCAATGGCGCCGGCTCCGTGGGCGGTTCGCTGAACTACGTGACCAAGCTCGCGGACCGCCGCGAACAGGCTGCCGAAGGCCTGCTCGGCTACGGCAGCTACGACACCACGCAGACCGCTTTCGGGGTCAACCACGCCCTCAGCCCGGCCGGCGCCGAGGTGCAGCACTACGCGCGCTTGGACGTCAGCCACAACACCAGCAACGGCTACATCGACCGCCAGGAAAGGGATGCCTGGAGCCTGGCCTTCTCCCTGCTCAGCGACCTGACCCCGGACCTGTCCCACACCCTGGCGGTGGAATACCAGGATGAACACGAGGACAGCCCCTACTGGGGCACCCCGGTGCTAAGCCCCAAGGCCGGTGAGCTGAAGATCGACAAGCACAACCGCTTCAACAACTACAACGTCGCCGATGGCCTGTATGAGCAACGCACGGTGTGGCTGCGCTCGATCATCGACTACCGGATCAACCCCAGCACCAGCCTGCGCAACACCCTCTACCACCTGGACAGCCAGCGCGACTATCGCAACCTGGAGACCTACCAGTACAACGCCGACAACAGCCGGGTGAACCGCTCGACCGCCTACCTGGTACGGCACCAGGGCCAGCAGGACGGCAACCAGTTCGAACTGCGCCACGACGATCAGCTGTTCGGCCTCGACACCACCTGGTCCGGGGGTTTTGAGTACAAGGTCAACAGCACCACCAACTCGCCCTGGAACGTGCCGGCCAGCAACAGCATCGATCCCGGCAACTTCCAGCCGGGGTACTTCTATGACCTGAAGGGCACCCGCCAGGGCTGGGCCAAGGACAAGACCAACCAGGTCACCACCCGCGCCCTGTTCGTCGAGAACCGCCTGGCCCTGACCGACGAGCTGTCACTGCTCAGCGGCCTGCGCTACGACGCCATCGGCCTGGACGTGACCAACCACCGGCTGATCACCGCCAGCAACCCGCGCCACCTCAAGCGCAGTTGGGAACCGGTCACCGGGCGCCTGGGCCTGACCTGGCAGTTCCTGCCCAACGCCAATGTCTACGTGCAGTACAGCACCGCCGCCGAGCAGCCCAGTGGCACTCAGAACTTCGAGGTATCCACGGGCAAGCAATGGGAAGTGGGCAGCAAGTTCGACTACCTGCAAGGACGGGGTTCGGCGACCGTTGCCGCCTATCGCATCGAGCGCAAGGACTTTGCCGTCACCGATCCCCTGGACCCGGCCAACAGCATCCCGGTGGGCCAGCAGACCTCCAGGGGCATCGAGCTGGCCAGTTCCCTGCACATCACCCCCAAGCTACTGGCTCAAGCCAACTTCGCCTGGGTAGATGCCGAGTACGGCGAGTTCAACGAGAAGATCGCCAGCGGCGCGGTGGTCTCCCGCAAGGGCAACACGCCGACCAACGTACCGGACCGGCTGGCCAACCTGTGGCTGACCTATGACCTGTCGCCCAACTGGCAGACCGGGGTCGATGCGCGCTACGTGGCCTCGGTATACGCCGACAACGCCAACACCCTGCGGATGCCCGCCTACACCCTGTACGGCAGCTTCCTGCGCTACAAGGTCGACAGCCACACCACAGTGACCGGCCGCGTGCGCAACCTGACCAACGAGGTCTATGGCCAGTTCGCCCATGTGTCCCCGGCGTACTACCTGGGCCAGCCGCGTACCTTCGAGGTGGCGGTGCAGACCCGCTTCTGACCCCCTGCCCTGCACCCGCCGGGCGCAAGGTTCAAGGGCCCATTCGCCGGCACGCCGGCGCCTACAAGGTGGCGGCGATCTTGTCCGCCACGTCCCGAGGCACCCAGGTGCGCCAGACGTCAGGGTGCTGCTTGAGGAAGGCCCGGGCCACGTCCCGCGGGGCGCTGTGGTTCTCGCTCATCTGCGCCAGGGCGCGGTTCAGGGGCTCGATGGGCAGGTCGACCTTGGCGAAGAACTGCGCCAGTTGCGGGTACTGCTTCTGGAATGGCGTGGACACCCCGATCGACAACCTGGAGGCCAGGGAACGGGTTGGCCGGGGGTTGGGGTTGGCGGCGTCGGTCAGGGTCTTCCAGGCTTCGGCGTCAAAGGGCGGTTCTTGCAGTTGCACCAGCTTGAAGCGCCCGAGCAGCGGCGTGGGCGACCAGTAGTAGAACAGGATCGGCTTGCCGCGACGGATCGCCGAGCTGATCTCCGCATCCAGGGCCGCTCCGGAACCGCTGCGAAAATTCACGTAGCTGTCCTGCAGGCCATAGGCCTTGAGCTTCTGCTGGTTGACGATCTCCGAGGTCCAGCCGATCGGGCTGTTGAGGAAACGCCCCTTGTCCGGGCTCTCCGGGTCCTTGAACACGTCCTTGTAGCGGGCCAGGTCGGTCACGCTGCGCAGCTCCGGCGCCAGGGGCTTTATACCCTTGGCCGGGTCGCCCTTGATCACGTATTCCGGCACCCACCAGCCTTCGGTGGCGCCCTTGACCGTATCCCCCAGGGCCTGCACCTTGCCTTCGGCCTCGGCCTTGACCCACACCGGGCTGCGCCCCGCCCACTCTTCGCCGATCACCTGGATGTCGTTGTTGGCCAGGGCCGTTTCCAGGGTGATGGTGGTGCCGGGCAAGGTGTCGGTGGGCAAGCCATAGCCCTGCTCCACCATGATCCGCAGGATCTCGGTGATCAGGCTGCCGCTTTCCCAGTTCAGGTCGGCGAAATGAATCGGTTGCGGCGCCGCCACAACCGGCTGCGCCGTACTCAGGGCGGCAAGGCTCAACAGGCTGCTGGCCAGCAGCGCGCGGATTCCTTTCATCGGGGTACACCTCTTGGGTCAGGACCTGGGCCACAGGGGCAGGCAGCGCCTAAGCGCACGGCCCCCAAAGCATTAAGTCAACTGACTGTAGTAGAGGTTCAGTAGTTTCAACCCCAGGCCCTTCCCGGATGGCCGCTCAAGAGGCCGGAGGCTCCTGCAACCGCTGCAACTCGCGGCGCACCATGCTGGCGTAGGCCGCCGGACGCAGGTTGTACAGCTGGGCGGCGACCCAGTTCAGCCAGGCGCCCTGGAGCACGGTCTTCTGCGCGAACAGGCGCTGGGCTTCAGCGCTTGCGGCCTGTTGATGCTCATGGTGAAACGCGGCGCGGCCCTGGCTCATCACTCGCTGGCCTTGAAGCTCACCAGTTCGCCCTTGCGCCATTTGGCGGCCTTGGCGGTCACCGCCTTGAGGGTCTTGGTCAGGCCTTCCTGCAACTGCTCGTTGGCGGCAAACACGGTCACCACCGAATGGCCTTCCTTGAACAGGATGCCCTGCCCCAGGGGGCTGCTGACAAAGGCGTAGTCGCCCAGGCCGTAGACCGTCAGCTTGATCTCGCGAAAGCGGATCTCCATCTTGCCGCCTTCACGGCTGGGCAGCACGGCGGCGCGAAAATGATCGCCGACCTTGAGTTCAAGGCGCGGCTTGTCGTCCACCACCAGGGCCGCCTCGGTGTCGATCTCGGCGACGTAGATGCCTTCGGCGGACTGTTCGGTGAGGTAGACAAAACGAGATTGGAACTGCTTGACCAGCTTTGCGCGCAAATCACCCAACACGAACAATGCATGCATTTCAAGATTACTTACTGCCAAGGAACACTCCCCGATACTCAAAATGATGTCGCCCGGAGAAAAACGGACGGCACGAAAAAACCGCCATGACGGCGTAGTCACCCCAATCGGTTACCCAATACACACAAGTGCAGCTGGCACTCCTGGCCACGACGCTGGCGGCGGCACTGAGCAAGGGGCATTTCGCCGATGCATCAGGCACATGTCGAAGGCGTGAGGAGTGAGCTCTGACCCGCAAAGCGTGGCGGCGCGTCGTCGGGGGTGGGTGCTGGAACAGGCCTGCTGGCCGGATGCACCCGGGTCACGATTCCCCCGGTCGGCAGCCACTTCGGGTTGCAGAGGCAATTCTAGAGCAACTTTGTGCATTTCGACTATTTAAAGCGCACACCTGATTCGCGCGCACCCACTTCAGCAAAAGCCGGAGTTGGCGCGCAGCCGGTAATATTACCCAGCAACAGAAGCAGGAAGTTTCAGATTAGATCATCAGAATAATCGCCACCTAGAATCCAAATGATATAACTCAGCCCGCCATCACCCAACAACTGCCATACTCCGCCATTGATTGAATGCCCCCCTCTTGGGGGGCGTTCAAGCACTCACTCATCTCCAAGGGAAGGCTAGAAGTGACCGAACTAGATATTGGCGAGTTTTTCATTCGTGGCGAGTGCAGAGAAGTCGAAGGCGAGTTCCAGGCCGTGATTGCCATGCGCGCCAAACCCCCACTGACCCAGGTCACCTTCCACCAGGTGGAACGCGATCGCTGGTTCAAGACCCCGGAAGACGCTGCCGCGGCAGCCAGAGCGTCGGCCAAGGCCCTCAAGCAGGCCATCGACCAGGGCGCCCTGAACGCCTGACAGACAGCGCCAGTCAAGGATCCGACAGCGCGACCGATACAAAGGCGAGATCCGTTTAAGAGCATCATGATGATCGACTTGAAACCCCCATCTCGCCTGGCCGACTTCCTCAAGCCGGATCCAAGCACTGCGGTACTGGAAGCCTCGGACGATGGCGAGACCCTGGTCCTGAGCCGCTCCAGCGCGCAAACCCCGGAAGAGGCGCTGTTGCTGGCGAAGAAGAAACGCATCCGCCAACTGAAAAAGCAGATCGAGCTGCTGCAACAGAAACTGCAGCGGGCCAAGGCCCGCCTGGCCACGGTCAAGGAAGCCAGTTCCGGCTCCGACACCGGCCGGGCCATGGCCCTGTCGTCCGCCCGGGCCCAGGTCATGGCCTACAGCACTGCCCTGTCCATGGCCCAGACGGCGTTGTTCCAGGCCGAGAGCGGCACCCTGGCCTGAACCCTTGGATCGAACTTGCGCGCCTGCCATGCCTCAGATGCACTGAGGCAGCGCCGGTGCTGCCCGTCACCCAAGGAGATCACCATGGAAGCGCCCACCCATAACCTCGAAGGGCTGTTCGACCAGTTGGGCCTGGATTCCAGCCCCGCCGCCATCGATGGTTTCATCGCCCGGCACTCGCCCCTGGACGAAGACCTGAAAATGATCGACGCCCCCTTCTGGACGCCCCAGCAAGCGGCCTTTCTCAAACAGCAACTGCGCGAAGACGCCGACTGGGCGCCCGTGGTGGACGAGCTCAACCTGCGCCTGCACCAGGCCGGTTAAGCCGAATGCCGCAGGTGCCGGCCGCCGGGCAGCAGCACCTGCAGCTGCTGCTGCCAGGCCAGCCGGCACTCCTCGGCCTCGGCGCGGCTGGCAAAGGCCGTGCCGCGCTGTTCGCCATTGACCAGAACCACCCAGCACGCACGACGGCCCTCGGCCCGCAGGCTGGCTGGCACGCCGCTGCCAATCATCACCGCTACATCGACTTTGCTGTACATGGCGCTACCTCCAGAAAATTAGTTAGCTGCCTAACGATGTTGGCATACTAACTAACTTGCCGGCCCCTGGAACAGCCTGTTCCTGCATTGCAGCGTTACCGATAGCGTAACAATGGAGGCCTCAGCCCTTGCCCGAGCCTGGCGCCTGCTCGGGTTTGTAACCCAGGCGCAGCCCGCCCCAATGCCGGCCGCAGACCATGATCGGCACCGAAAGGTCATGCATCAGCTCGCCAGTATCCCGGGTATAGGTCTGCAGAAGCAGCGGTTGCTGGTGGCTGCCACAGCGGATCCCCGTGCGGTCGGCGAACTTGCGCTTGCTGCGGTTATGCAGGTTGTCCACCTCGGGGTCGCCGGTCAGCGGCTGGGAAAAAACCTTGTTGTGGGTCGGCACGTAGCCTTCCTGGGTACAGGCGATGGCGAACACCAGGCCATCGTGGCGCGGCAGCAGGGATTCCTGGATCGGCGGCAGCACCTGATCGGTGTAGCGGTCGAAGCGGGTCTGGTATTTGGCCGGGTCGGTGTTGGCGATCAACTGGTAGTGACGATCGAACAGATCGTCGAGGCTGATGCGGTTCTGCTCCAGATCGGCCTCGAACTGCTCGGCAATGCGCCGCGCGCCTTCGCGGGCCAGGTCGTAGATGCGCTGGTGATAGTCATCCAGGCCCACCGCCGCCAGGCGTTCGCTGATGGTTTCCGCCTGCCCTTCCATCTGCACCGCGGCCTGCGCCAGGCTGCGGGTCTGCTGGTCGCTGACCGCCAGGTCGCTGCGCATCTGCTCCACGGCATGAAACAGGCTGTCCAGTTGCTCGCGGTTGGTCTCGGCGCCCCGGGCGATCTCGCTGACCTGCCCTTCCACCCCGGCCGCCAGGCGCGCGATGTTGTCCAGGTGACGACCGGTGTGCTCCACCTGCTCGACCCCCAGGTTGAGGTCGTCGGCCAGCTGGCGGATCTGCTCCACCACGTCGCTGGTACGCTGCTGGATATCCGCCACCATCACCCCGACCTCGTCGGTGGCCGCGGCGGTGCGCCCGGCCAGCCCGCGCACCTCATCGGCCACCACCGCGAAACCGCGCCCGTGTTCCCCGGCCCGGGCGGCCTCGATGGCCGCATTCAGCGCCAGCAGGTTGGTCTGGCTGGCGATGGACTGGATCACCAGGGTCACCCGCTGGATCTCCTCGCTGCGCTGGCTCAGGGCCTCGATCAGCTCACGGCTGCCATTGGCGCGCTGGCTGAGCAGGTGCATGCGGCTGATGGATTCCCCCAGCACCGTGCGCCCTTCGGCGCTGCTGGCGTGGGCCTCGCTGGCGGCGCCCAGGGCCTGCTGGCTGAGTTGGGAGGTGACCTGCTCGGTCTTGATCATCACTTCGGCGTTGCCGACGATGCGCGCGGCGGCGTCGAGCTGGGATTGCAGCTTGCCTGCCAGTTGGGTCACCGAGTAGGCCACGCCCGCCGCGGACAGTGCGTTATGGGTGGTGCTGTAGGACAGGTCGCGGGTCAGCGCCGACAACTGCTGGTCAGCCGTCGCGTTCGTCACCAGGGGCCGCCCGCGCCCGCGCAACCGCGGCAGCCAGATCACCAGCACCGCCACGGGCAGGCACAGGTACAGCGACCAGCCGCCCAGGGCCTGGCCGGCGAACAGCGCCATCAGCGCCGCGCTCTGCAAGGACGGCGTCCACCAGCGGGCGGCGGTTTCGGGTGTTGCCAGCGGCTGCGCGACCGGCGCCGCTAGAGATCCATCTCTTGACATCTGTGTCACCCCACATCGTTCTAATTGTTTGCGGCATTAGACGCCACTAGAGGGCCATTATCCATGGTCCCTTAGTCGCGGGTTTGCAGCAGATCAAGAGAATGTGCGGGCGGGCACTGCCCAAAAAAACAGAGCCCCCGCTGTGGCGGGGGCTGGCGATCAGGCTTGACGCTGATGCTTGTCGATCTGCTCGTGGCGCTCTTGGGCCTCGATGCAGTACTTGGTGGTGGGGCTGATCAGCAGGCGCTTGAGGCCGATCGGCTCGCCGCTGTCGTCGCACCAGCCGAAGCTGTCGTCGCTGATCCGGCCCAGGGCCTGTTCCAGTTGCGGCAGCATGCGCTGGTCGCGATCAATGGCGTTGACCAACCAGGTGCGCTCTTCTTCGACGGAAGCGGCGTCGGCCGGGTCAGCCGGGGTGTCCAGGCTTTCAATGGCGATCCGGTTCTGTTCGATGCGCTCGTGGGTTTCCACCTTCATGGCTTGCAACAGGTCGCTGAAAAAAGCGTGCTGCTCGGCATTCATGTAGTCATCCGCCGGCATGGCCAGCAACTTTTCCTTGGTCATTGATTTCTCTATAAAAAATACGTGCATTAAGGCGAATTCAAACTGTTTCCGGTTGACCCGTCAGGTCATCAGAAAGGCGCCATACCTTCCAAGCGCCACCCGGCACTCAATTTACGAGGGGCGGCAGTCTAAGGCCGGTTTGAGGGCGCAGCAACTGAAATGACAGCGAATCTGTCCGACAAACCGCACAAAGCCCGCAAATGCGGGCTTTGGTGGCGTTTATTGGAGTGCGTTTATAACAAAAAATTCCATAGCCATGGGTCTGTTAGAAGACAAACGGCAGTGCCGGACGGCGGATTCTGGCCGTTTTCAACGATTTCCAGGGGCACCGGCCGGCGGAGAGACCGTTGGAGCGGGCCAGGGCTCGGGGGCGTGTTCGCTGGCACGCCGGCTCCTGCACCAGCCGGCGCCTCTCCCCTGCTCAGCGCTTGAGCTTGCGCTTGTTGCGGTACTGGTCGATGACCACCGCCACCACGATGATCAGGCCCTTGATGATGTCCTGGATGTAGGCATCGACCCCGACAAAGGTGAAGCCACTGGCCATGACCCCGAGGATCAGCGCGCCGATCACGGTGCCAGTGATGCGCCCCACCCCGCCGGCCAGGCTGGTGCCGCCGATCACTGCCGCGGCAATCGCGTCCAGCTCGTAGGACATGCCCATCCCCGCCTGACCGGTGGCCGCACGTGCCGAGGCCACCACCCCGGCCAGCCCCGCCAGCAGCCCGGCAATGCTGTAGACAATCACCAGGTGGCGCTTGACGTTGATCCCCGAGGTCCGCGCCGCCTGCATGTTGCCGCCGATGGCATAGGTGTACTTGCCGTACTTGGTGTAGCGCAGGGCGATATGAAAGATCAGCGCCACCACCAGGAAGATCACCACCGGCATCGCCCCGTGGCCGATGGCGGTGTAGGAATCGGAGAGCATGCTCACCGGCTGCCCCTGGGTGTAGTAACGCGCCAGCCCCCGGGCCGAGACCATCATCCCCAGGGTGGCAATAAAGGGAGGAATGCCGGTCAGGGCAATCACACTGCCGTTGATCGCCCCCGCCAGGAGGCCGACCCCGAGCCCGGCCAGCACCGGGATCCACACCGGCAGGTCGGTCAGGGATGGAAACACCGCCCGGGTGAAGTCCGAGGTCTGGGCCAGGCTTGCGGCAATCATCGCCGACAGGGCCAGCACCGAACCGGAAGACAGGTCGATGCCAGTGGTGATGATCACCTGGGTCACGCCGATGGCCAGCAGGCCGATCACCGAGACCTGGAGAATCATCAGCACCAGGCGCTGGGAATTGAGCAGGAAACTCTGGTCGCGCACGATCCAGCCAAACAGCTCGAACACCAGGCCGATACCGATCAGTACCAGGAAGATGCTCAGCTCGGTGGGCAGTCGTCGCCGGGGCTTGACTGCCACCGCCGCGGGTTTGTTGTCGATTATCGCGTTCATTGCCAGCCACCACCCTTGGGTTGAATGTCGTCTAGTTCAGGCCCGAAGCCAGTTGCATGACCCGTTCCTGGGTCGCCTCGTTACGGTCCAGGGTGCCCATCAGCTGCCCTTCGTGCATGACCATGACCCGGTCGCTCATGCCCAGCACCTCGGGCAATTCCGAGGAAATCATGATCACCGCCATGCCCTCACCGGCCAGACTGGCGATCAGGCGGTAGATCTCGGCCTTGGCCCCCACGTCAATGCCCCGGGTCGGCTCGTCGAGAATCAGGATCCGCGGCTGGGTCATCAGCCAGCGCGCCAGCAGGGCCTTCTGCTGATTGCCCCCGGACAGGGTGTCGATGCATTGCTCCAGGGACGGGGTCTTGACCCGCAGCTTCCTGCACATGTCCTCGCACAAGGCGCGCAAGGCCTTCTGCTGGACAAAACCGCCGCCGGCGTAGTGCGGCAGTACCGCCACTTCCATGTTTTCCAGGACCGACAGGCAGGGGAACAGGCCACTGAGCTTGCGATCCTCGGTCAGCAGGGCAAGGCCCTTCTCGATCGCCCGGTGCGGGTCGCCGATGCGCAGGGGCTGGCCGTCGAGGACAATCTCACCGCCATCGCTTGGGGTAATGCCGAACAGGGTTTCGGCGACATTGGTCCGCCCCGAGCCCATCAGCCCGGCAATGCCGAGGATCTCCCCGGCATGCAGGTCGAACGACACCCCGGCGAACACCCCGTCCAGGCGCAGGTCGCGCACTTGCAGCAGGCGCTCGCCCACCGGCTGCTGTCGCTGGGGAAACAACTGGCTCAGCTCGCGCCCCACCATCATCGAGATCAGGCTGTCGCCGTCCAGGCTGTCGGCCCGTTGCAGGCCGATGTAGGCGCCATCGCGAAACACCGCCACCTCATCGGCGATGGAGAACACTTCGTTCATCTTGTGGGTGATATAGACGATGCCCTTACCCTGGGCCTTGAGGTCGGCAATGATCGAGAACAGGTGCGCCACCTCCTTGTCGGTGATGGCCGAGGTCGGCTCGTCCATGATCAGCACGTCGGAGTCATAGGACACCGCCTTGGCGATCTCCACCATCTGGCGCTCGGCGATGCTCAGGTTGCCCACCTGCTCCTCGGGGTCCAGTTCGATGCGCAGGCGCGCCAGCAAGGCGGCGGTGCAGCGGTGCATTTCCCGGTGGTCGATCAGGCCCAGGCGGTTCTGTTGCTCGCGGCCGATCCAGATGTTCTCGGCGATGCTCATGTGCGGCATCAGGTTGAGTTCCTGGTGGATCATGGCGATCCCCGCCTGCAGCGCCGCCAGCGGCGTGGCGAAGGTCACCGGCCGGCCCTTGAGGCGCAGTTCGCCGGAATCGGGCTGATAGATGCCCGCGATGATCTTCATCAGGGTCGACTTGCCGGCACCGTTTTCGCCCATCAGCGCCAGGACCGTGCCGGGGCGTACCCGCAGTTGCACGTTGGCCAGGGCCACCACCCCGGGAAAGCCCTTGCTGACATTCAGCACTTCCAGCAGGTAGGGCTCCTGGGGCGCCACGGCCGGGCTCAGGGAGTGCAGGCTCGAAGCAGAAGCACAAGCGTTCATGATCAGCTACTCCAGCGGCCGGGCAGCCAGCGCCGCCCGGCCCGTGTGTGATTGAAGGGCCGGCGCCTACTTGAACTGGGCGACCGTTTCCGGGGTGATCAGGCGGTAGGGAATCCACACCGCGGCGTCCACCGGCTGCTTGTTGGCCATCTTCACCGCGGTTTCCACCGAGCCGTCGGCCTGGCCCTTGGCGTCCTGGAACACCGACACCGCCAGCTCGCCGCGCTGCACCGCGCGCAGCCCGTCGGGGGTGCCGTCGACCCCGGCGATCAGCACGCTGCCCTTGGCCACACCGGCCTGGTTCAGGGCCATGGCCGCACCGATGGCCATCTCGTCGTTGTTGGCCACCACCGCATTGAACTCGCGGCCCTGGGTCAGCCAGTCGTTGACCAGGGTCATGCCCTTGTCCCGCAGCCACACGCCGGTCTGTTCCTGGTCGACCTTGATCCCGGGGTACCGGGCCAGCACCTCCTTGACCCCCTTGGTGCGATTGGTGGTGGAGTTGTTCGCCAGGTCGCCGAGAAGGATCACGATGCTGCCCTTGCCGCCCATTTTCTCGGCCAGGTACTGCATCTGCATCTTGCCTGCCTCCAGGTCGTCGGAGGCCACGGTGACCACACCCTTGGGCAGGTTCAGGTCGTCCGGGCGACGGTTGACGTAGACCAGGGGAATCCCGGCCTTGACCGCCGCCTCGGTGATCTTGCGAGTGGCGGCGGTATCCACCGGGTTGACCACGATGGCGTCGACCTTCTGGCTGATGAAGCTTTCCACCTGGCTCAGCTGCTTGACCACGTCACTGCGGGCGTCCTCGAACTGCAACTGCACGCCTTCGGGCATGGACCTGGCCTTCTGGTCCATGGACTCACGCAGGTAGGTCAGCCAGGTGTCGTCGAACTGCGACATGCTCACGCCGATGCGCACCTGGGCCAGCGCCGCGCCACTGAACAGCATCAGCGACAGGGCAAGACACGCCACTCGGTTCTGAATGTTCATTAAGAGTCGTTCTCCACATGCTTGTTGGTGGGTGGCCGTGCTCAGGCCGGCGAATACAGGACCGGGGCCCCGGGCATGCAGCCCAGCAGCGCGCCCTGGTGTTCGACACACAGGCCGCTGAGCAGGGTCAATAAACGAGAGGACCAGGGAGTGACGGGCAGATCGCGGGAGGCGGCGCCCCGGGTACGGGACAGCCATTGCAGAGCAGAGCGGAAGGTTTTCATCGACGGCACCTGTTTGTTCTTGTTGGTGGGTTCTCCAGGGCTCAAGCGGGGCTTGAAGGCCATGGGAACCTTGTAGGGTCGGCTACCTGGAAACGACTTTATTGGAAAATAATTTCTATATCAACTCATTTTAGAATTTTACTGCAATTGCATTTCCAGCAGCCAGATCCCTCGCTTCCCGCAGGACACGGCTTGCCGGCGAAGGGGCCCGCACGCCTTACAGCGCCCTGGAAAACACCTTCGCTGGCAAACCGGCGCCTACAGAAATCCCGGGGTTCAGGCGTAGAGCGCCGGGCGCTGGGGCAGGCTGATGGGGACGATCACCCCGCTCTGCTGGGCCTCGATGCAGGCGTCGGCCGCCACCGCCGCGGCCAAGCCGTCCCAAGCCGAGGGCCCACCCACCCGGCCAGCGCGCACGCCATCGACAAAGGCCTGCAGCTCGACGTCATAGGCGGCGATGAAGCGCTCCTTCCAGTCCATCAGGATCGCGCTGGACAGGCTGGCCGCGCTGCGCAGCTGGACCTGGGGCGGCTCCGGCAGGCGGGCGATGCCGCTCTCACCCACCACTTCGCACTGGATGTCGTAGCCGTACTGGCAGTTGACGAAGATCTCCACGTCAATCCGCGTGCCCCGGGCGGTTTCCAGCAGCACGATCTGCGGGTCGCGCAGTTGAGCGTGGGCCTTGCCGGTCTTGCGCGGGAACAGCACCTGCACCGACACATAGTCGTCCGCCAGCAGCCAGCGCAGCACATCCAGCTCGTGGATCAGGGTGTCGGTGATGGCCATGTCGGTCTTGTAGTTCTCCCCCACCCGCGGGTTGCGGTGAGCGCAGTGCAGCATCAGCGGCTCACCGATGCGTCCACTGTCCACCACCGCCTTGAGCGCCTGGTAGCCGGCGTCGTAGGGGCGCATGAACCCCACCTGCACCAGGCGCCGGCCGTGGGCAATCTCGGCCTCGACGATGCGCCGGCAGCCGGCGGCGGTCACCGCCAGGGGCTTTTCGCAGAACACCGGCTTGCCGGCGGCGATGGCCGCCAGCACGAACTCTTCGTGGCTCGGGCCCCAGGACGTCACCAGCAGCGCCTGGACCTCCGGCGCCTGGATCAGGGCATGGCCGTCGGGGTAGACCTCGGCCTCAAGCGTGAGCCCGGCCAGCACCCGGGCCGCCTGCTGCGGGTCGATGTCGGTCACCGCCACCACCCGGCAGCCCTGCAGGGTCTGGCTGCAACGCCGAATGTGATCCTGACCTATGGCACCAGTGCCGATAACGCCTAGCTGCAAAGACATGGGTGTACTCCTGTGGTTGTTCGGTTGGGGAGTTTCAGTACTGGCGCGCCTTGGCCAACTGCTGATCGATGGCGGCGGCCGCGGCGGCCACCTTCTCACTGCCGCTGACCTCGGCCACCGCCACATGCCACCAGGACAGGTAGCCGTGGAGCATGGTCTTGGGCAGCACCTTGATATCGATCAGGGTCGAGACCCGCTGCAGCCGGGCGTCCGCCAGGGCGGCGTGGAGCTGCTCCAGGTTCCTCACCTTGTAGGTCTTGCAGCCGTAGGCCGCGGCGCTCATGGCGTAGTCCACCGGGATCAGGCCACCGTCGAGCTGGTCGCTGTCTGGGTTGCGGTAGCGGAACTCGGTGGCGAAGCTGTCCAGGCCCTGGCCCAGCTGCAGGTTGTTGATGCAGCCGAAGGCCATGTTGTCCAGCAGCACCACGTTGATCTTGCGTTGCTCCTGGATCGAGGTCAGCAGCTCCGAATGCAGCATCAGGTAGGAGCCGTCGCCCACCAGGGCATAGACCTCGCGCTCGGGGGCGGCGAGCTTGACCCCCAGGGCCGCGGCAATTTCATAACCCATGCACGAATAGCCATATTCCACGTGGTAGGTGTTGAGCCCCTTGCTGCGCCAGCTGCGTTGCAGGTCCCCGGGCAAACTGCCGGCAGCGGCGACAATCACCGCATCGTCGGCCAGGGTCTGGTTGAGCACCCCCAGCACCTGGCTCTGGGTCAGGCAGGAGCCGGTCAGCTCGATGAACTCGCGCAGCACCGCCGGGTCCAGCGCGTCGTTGACCTCCGGCACAAAATCCTCACCCTGATAATGCACGCCGTGGACCCGCTCCAGCTCGGCATCCAGCTGCGCCCTGGCCTCGGCCACCCGAGTGCCCCAGCCGGCGCGGTAGGCGCTGCCGGCCAGGGCCTCGCCCAGTGCCTGCAAGCCGGCCCGGGCATCGGCCAGCAGTTGCACGCCATCGAGCTTCATGGCATCGCCGGGGTTGATATTGAGGTTGAGAAACTGCACCTGGGGGTGCTGGAACAGCCACTTGGACGAGGTGGTGAAATCGCTGTAGCGGGTGCCGACGCCAATGATCAGGTCGGCCTCCCGGGCCAGCAGGTTGGCCGCCAGGCAGCCGGTTTCACCGATGCCGCCCACGTTCAATGGATGGCTGGACAGCAGCGCGCTCTTGCCGGCCTGAGTCTCGGCCACCGGGATCGCGAAGCGCTCGGCAAAGGCCTGCAGGGCCTGGTTGGCCGCGGCGTACTTGACCCCGCCACCGCAGATCAGCAACGGCTTGCGCTTGCCCCGCAGCAGCGCCACGGCGTCCGCCAGCATCGCTTCGGTGGGGGGCCGCCGGTCGATGCGATGCACCCGTCGGGCGAAGAAGCTCAGCGGGTAATCGTAGGCCTCGGCCTGCACATCCTGGGGCAGCGCCAGGGTCACCGCGCCGGTCTGGGCAGGGTCGGCCAGCACCCGCATCGCCTGCAGCGCCGCGCTCATCAACTGCTCCGGGCGGTTGATCCGGTCCCAGTATTTGCTCACCGCCTTGAAGGCATCGTTGGTGCTGATGCCCAGGTCATGGAACTGCTCGATCTGTTGCAGCACCGGGTCCGGCTGGCGGCTGGCGAACACGTCGCCGGGCAACAGCAGCAAGGGAATGCGGTTGGCCGTGGCGGTGGCCGCGGCGGTCAGCATATTGGCCGCGCCAGGGCCCACCGAAGCGGTGCAGGCATAGACCTTGCGCCGCAGGTGCTGCTTGGCAAACCCGATGGCGGCATGGGCCATGCCCTGCTCGTTGCGGCCCTGGTGCACCCGCAATTGGCCCGGGTCCTGCTGCAGCGCCTGGCCGATGCCCAGCACATTGCCGTGGCCGAAGATCGTAAAGACCCCGGCAACGAACCGGCTCTGCTGCCCGTCCACCTCGACGTACTGGTTATCGAGGAATTTCACCAGGGCCTGGGCCATGGTCAGTCGAATCGTGCTCATCTGTGTTCCTTCAATGGCCATACAGCACTCTCACTGTTCTTTGTGCAGAAGCCGGCTTGCCGGCGCCTACAAGGGGGTCAGGCCAGCGCCTGGCGCAGGTGCTGGATACTGCGCTCCAGAGCCTGCTGCAGGTCCGGTCGCTCGTGAACGCTCGCGGCAAAGGGCTCGAAGGACAGGTAGCCGCGGTAACCGCCCGCCAGCAACGCGGCGATCTGCGTCGTGTTGCCCAGCCGGTCCGCCGCGCCCACCAGCACCCGATGACCGTCCCGCAGCGCTGCCAGAGGCAGTGGCGGCCCCTCGACACCGGAGAGATGCACCAGCCCGGTGAGCTCGGCGAACAGCTGGGGTTCGCCAGCCAGTGTGTGGTGGAAGGTGTCGTGCACCAGGCTCAGCACATCCAGCGCGCCCACGGCGCGGATCGCGTCCACGGCGCTGCGCTTGTCACGCAGGGCGCACTCGGCAAACCCCAGGGGTTCGACAAAACCGTGCAGGCCATGCTGGCGAAGAACCTCCGCGATCCGGGTCAGGGCGGCCGCCAGCCCCTGGGCCCGCTGGCCCGCGCTGCGCCGGTCGCCGGGGTCGTTCAGCGGGCACAACACCAGGCCCTCGGCACCGCAGGCGCGGGCATAACCGGCCAGGTGCAGCAACTGCTGGCGGCGCTGTTCATCCCACAGGTCGAAGGGGTACAGGGCATTGATCGACAGCAGCCGGATGCCACGCTGCTCACACAGCTCGCGGACCTGCTCGGGGGGCGTGCCATCCTCGATCTCCACACCCTTGAGGTCATTGCGCAGCTCCACTGCATCGATCTTCAAGGCCAGTGCCAGGTCAAGAAAATCCGCCAGAGGCAGGTGCGGTGCGACCATTCGGTTCAAGGCAAAACGCAAAGGCTGAGTCATGTTCCAGCTCCCCGAAAATCGGCAAAGGTGCGTCGTTCACAGATCCAGCAGCCAGCTGTGCCGGGGGTCGTTATGGAACTGCCAGACCCGCTTCGGCCCGGCCATCACGTTCAGGTAATAGGACTCGTAGCCATAGGGCACGCTGACCGGGTGGTAGCCCCTGGGCACCACCACCAGGTCGTGGTGCTCCACCGCCATGGCCTCGTCCAGGCTGCGGTCGTCGGTGTAGACCCGCTGGAAGACAAAGCCCTGGGGCGGGTTGAGCTGGTGGTAATAGGTCTCCTCCAGAAAGCTCTGGTGCGGCAGGTCGTCGGTGTCGTGCTTGTGCGGTGGGTAGCTGGAGGAATGCCCGGACGGCGTGCGCACCTCCACCACCAGCAGGGAATGGGCCGGCTCGCTGTCGGGCAGGATGTCGCAGACGTAGCGAGTATTGGCGCCCTTGCCGCGCACGCTGCGCTTGCATTGTTCCGGGCGGATCAGCCGTGGGCCGAGGTCGTTATCGACTGCCCCCGGGGCGGCACACACAGCGATCTGCACATCGCTCAAGGCGGTGACCCGGGCCCGACTGCCCGGCGGCAGGTAGGCTGCAAAGGGGGATTTGTCTTCGAACACCGATTGCCGGTCACCCAGGTTGGGCCACTGGAAGGCGCCCTGGGACGCTTCGCCCTGCACATCGATGCGGCCGCTGAGCAGCACCAGGCACAGCTCCTTGTCGCCGGCGCTGACCGGCAGGCTTTCCCCCAGGCCCAGGCGGTAGGCACTGAACCCCACGTATTCCAGGGCGCCCTCTTGCAGCTGGACCATGGTCCGGCCCTTTGCAGCGCTTTTAACCAGCAGGCTCATTGGGCAGCCCTCCTGCGTTGCAGCGCGGCATCCAGCAGGGCCCGCAGGGTGTCGTAACCTTTTTTCGCATAGACGTAGCTCGGCGCCACCGCCGGGTCCTGCTCGGCCTCCACTACCAGCCAGCCCTGGTAGCCAGCGTCCAGCAGCACATCGAGCAAGGGAGCGAAGTCAATGTCGCCATCGCCCGGCACGGTAAAGGTGCCGTTGACGATGCAGTCGGGGAAGCTCCACAGGTTGTTGCGCGCCAGTTGCACCACCGGCTTGCGCACGTCCTTGAAGTGCACATGGCACACCCGCCCGATATGCCGGCGCAGCACCTCCAGGGGTTCGCCGCCGCCCATGTAGCAATGGCCCGAATCGAAAAGCAGGCCGACTTCCTCGCCGGTCAGGCGCATCAGCGTGTCGATGTCCGCCGGGGACTCGACGTAGGCGCCCATGTGGTGGTGATAGGCCAGGCGCACGCCCTGGGACAGGGTGAAACGCGCCAGCTCCGTGAGTTTGTCCGCGTAATCCTGCCAGGCCTGTGCACTGTGCCAGCGCGGGCGCTCGATCAGACGCACCGGCAAGCCCTGGATCGAGTCGGCCACTTCGCCGTAGACCAGCACCGAGGCGCCGTTGCGTTTGAGCAGTTCAACGTGGCTGGCAATGGCGTCGATTTCCTCGGCCACCGAACGCCGGGCCAGGCGGCTGGAGTACCAGCCCGAGACCAGCGCCAGGTCATAAGGGCGCAACACATCGCCCACGCCCTTGGCGTCCTTGGGGAACTTGCCGTTGAGTTCGAAGCCTTGGTAACCGATCTCGCGCCCTTCGCTGAGGGCGGTGCTCAAGGGCGTTTCACCGCCCAGGGCCGGCAGGTCGTCGTTGCTCCAGGAGATCGGGTTGATGCCAATTCGGATCGCGGGCATGGCTGCACCTTTTGTTGTTATTCATGAAAGCGTGGAGAACGGCCTCGCACTGGTAGGAGCTGGCTTGCCAGCGAAGGCGCCGGCGAACCTGGCACCTGGCTCAAGACCCTCTTCGCCGGCAAGCCGGCTCCTACACAGGGCGGGCGCTGCGCCAGGCGTTGATCAGTTGCTCGAAGGTGCCCTGCACTTGCCGGATCAGGGTGTCGTCGTCGATCTCCCCCGCCAGCCAGGCTCGGCTGGGCTCCTGGAAAATCGTGCGGCCCACGGCAAACCCCCGGCAGGTGCGGCTGTCGGCCGCTTGCCGGAAGCCCTCGGCTAGGGCTTCGGCCGAGGCATTCAGGCCCAGCAGCACCACGCCACGGCAATAGGGGTCGCGCTCCTGGATCAGCTCATCGAGCTTTTTCCATTCCTCGGCCGACTGCGCCTCGATCTTCCACCACGCGGGGTAGATGCCCAGGTTGTAAAGGCGCTTGAGGCTGCGGTAGAGCACCTCGGGATGAGCCCCGGGCAGGTCCCTGGGCGGGATGATTTCCAGCAGCAGTTCATGCCCGCTGACCTGGGACGCCTGGTAAAGGCCACGGATCTGCGCTTCCTGCTCCAGGCGCAGCAGGGGTTCGTCGTCCGGGTGAAATTGCACCAGGCACTTGATGATCTGTTCCTGGGGCCAGGCGATCAGGTTGCTGCCCACCGAGCGCCCGTGCTCGAACGCCAGGGGCCGCGAGCCCTGCACTTCCACCGGGCGCGCCACCCACCAGCCGCGCCCAGTGGCGGCGTTCAGCGCTTCCTGGCCGAAGCGCTGGTCGGCCAGCAGGCCGACATCGGCCTCGATGCCCTGGCGCCGCAGGTCGGCTTCGACCCGCTGCACCGCTTCTATGAAGAGTTGCTTGAGCTGACCGATGGCCTTGAGCTCGCGCCCACCTTGCTGCGCCAGTTCCACCAGTTGCCCACGGTGGTCGAAGGCAAAGACGAACAGCGGCTTCCAGGCCTTGCGCGGTACGCTGACCTGATGCAGGCGTTGCAGCACCGGGTCCTGGTCGGCACGGGTGATGGGCACCGGGCTGCTGAACAGATAGTCCAGTTCGGCCCGGGTCGGCATCGCCGGGGCACAGGCGTGGCGCGACACCACCAGGCCGCCGCAGGCGTTGGCCAACTGGCAGCAGCGCTCGTCACTGGCCTCTTCCAGCCAGCCACTGAGGAAGCCGGACATGAAGGCATCGCCGGCACCCAGTACGTTGAGCACCTCCACCCGCACGCCGGGGTAGATCGCCCCGTCTTCCAGGCGCGCCGGAATCTCGCCGTGGATCACCGTGCACCCTTGCGGGCCAAGCTTGACCACCAGGGTCGCGGCGCTCAGGGAACGCACGGTGCGCAAGGCCGTCAGCAGGTCGTCGCTGCCACCGGCAATCAGGAATTCCTCTTCGGTGCCGACGATCAGGTCGAAGCGCGGCAGGATGCCCTGCACATGCTGGCTGACCTGCGGGTCGGCCACGAACCGGGTCTGGCCGTCGGCCTTGCCCGCCAGGCCCCAGAGCACCGGCCGGTAGTCGATGTCCAGGACCCGCTTGACCCCGTGCTTTTGCGCGTAGTCCAGGGCCTGCAGGCTGGCCCGGTAGACGCCGTCGGTGGAGAAATGGGTGCCGGTGATCAGCAGGGCCTTGCTGGAGGCAATGAAGGCTTCGTCGATGTCGGCGGCGCACAGCGCCATGTCCGCGCAGTTCTCGCGGTAGAACACCAGGGGGAAGGTTTCGCGGTCCTTGAGGCCCAGCAGGACCAGGGCGGTGAGGCGCTGCGGGTCGACCTTGACGGCGCTGACGTCGCAGCCTTCGCGCACCAGCGACTCCAGCAAGAAGCGCCCCATGTGGTCGTCACCAACCCGGCTCAGCATCGCCGACTTGAGGCCCAGCCGCGCAGTGCCAAAGGCAATGTTCGCCGACGAGCCGCCTAGGTATTTGGCAAAGCTTGCGACGTCCTCCAGCCGGGCCCCCACTTGCTGCGCGTAGAGGTCGACGCCCAGGCGTCCGAGGCAGATCAGATCCAATTGACGCCCACTGGCAAAACGAGTCTGGCCCATGCTGGCTCCTGTTATTTTTATCAGCCGCTGCCTGCCGTCGCGCACTGCCCCGGCAGGCCTACTTGGTGGATGCAGACTAGAACGTCTCCCGGCACCAATCAATATTTATTCTATAAATTTTTTACGTGGAATATTTTTTCCATTAAACTTTTCTGCAATGCCCAAGGCTGCGCCGTGCATCGTTTCAGCAAGGCGCCCGGGGCCGGGCCCCTCAAGATTTTCCCGGCGCCGACCCTGTAGACTGCCCGCAGCCCATTTATTGTCAGGGGGCGACGCCCGCGGTCGCTCCCATCAGTACCCTCAGAAGGATCCGTTATGTCCCGCACCGATCAGCCGGCCCTGTCCGATCGCACGCCCGAGAGCGACCTTGCCAGCCCTCCGGCCAATGCCGAGCGGCTGCTGCAGTTGATCACCGAGGAGTACGAGAGCCTGCCGCGCCAGCTCAAGCGCATCGCCAGCTACATGAGCCAGCAGAGCGACCGGATCATGGTCGACCGGATCAGCGACATCGCCCGCGAGTGCGAGGTGCACCCTTCGGCCATCGTGCGTTTTTCCCAGCGTTTCGGCTTCAGCGGCTTCAGTGAAATGCAGGCGCTGTTCCGCCAGGCCTACACCCACAAGGCCACGCCGGTGCAGAACTACCAGCAGCGCATCCGCAGCCTGATCGCCAACAAGTCGCAGAAGGCCAGCGACGGCGACCTGGCGCGCGACTGCATCAGCGCCACCCTGTCGGGGATCGAGCGCCTGGGCCTGGAGCTGGACGACGCGGCCTTCGAGCAGGCCGTGGACCTGGTGGTCAACACCGACAATATCTATGTGGTGGGGGTGCGCCGCTCCTTCGCCGTGGCCGACTACCTGGTGTACAACCTGCAGCACACCAACAAGCGCATCCACCTGGTGTCGGGGCTGGGGGGCAGCTACCGCGAGCAGATGCGCAGTATCCGCCCCAACGACCTGGTGATCGCCATCAGCTTCACCCCCTACGCCAAGGAAACCCAGCACTGCCTGCGCATTGCTCAGCACAACCAGGCCAAGACCCTGATCATCACCGACAGCACCCTGTCGCCCCTGGCCAAGCGCGCCAACAGCGTGCTGCTGGTCAACGAGGGCAGCTCCTTCGCCTTCCGCTCACTGAGCGCCACCCTGTGCCTGTGCCAGGCGCTGTTCATTGCCGTGGCCTACCGCCTGGAATTGAAGATGGACGAGATTCACGAACAGGGCGGCTTCGACGACTAGCCCTTCGGCTGGCGCGGCGCTATTCGTAGATCTTGCCGCAGTACAGGAACACCGCGAAGCGCTGCCAGGGCGAAGCCTCCACCAGCCCCTGGGTGGCACCGATGCCGGTGGCCTCGGCCCAGGCGTGGGCGCCGTCGAGAAAATCCTCGATGCAATGGTTCTGCCAACTGTCGGCCTCGCCGGCCTGGGCCATGCGCTGCGCCTGGCGGCGGTCGGCAATCAGCGCCTGGACGAAGTCGAGGAAGCTCTGCTCGTCATGCACCTGCTGCAAGCATTGTTCAAGGTCCATTGGGGCTCTCCGGGGTCAGGACGTTGCCTGGAGCGCCAGGCCCTTGCGCAGCAGTTCCTTGCGCAGGATCGGCCGGCCCGGGCAATGCACGCCGTCCAGGGTGCTGCACTCTAGCAGCCGTTCCAGCTTGCGGGCACTGCCCGGGCTGCCGGTCAGCAGGTAGCTCGTGCCTTCGCCGAGGCTGATCAGGTTCAGCAGCCATTCATCGCCCCACTGCCCCAGCACCTGCTCGATCAGGCTGCGCTGGCGCACCAGCAGGCCCTGGGCATGCCACAGGGTCAGTTGGGCGAAACGCCGCGGCAGGTTGCTGGACGCTTCGAACACTTTCAGGTCCTTGAGCAGGGCCTCGGGCAGTTGCGCTTCGATCTGCTGCTGGCACTGCTTGAAATAGTCTTCGGGCCAGTCGGGGCCCAGGCCGGCCAGCGCGGCCAGGTCGGCGTAGGCCTGGCGGTCCGCCGCGGTGCACCCCTGGTCGGTGAAGTTCAGGGTGTTGTCGAGAATGCCCGCCGCCAGCAGTTGCGCGCTGTCGCGGCTGATCCTGGGCAGCAATCCGGAGTCGCGCCAGCGCTGGTAGACCTGGGTACAGGCGGCGCCGATCTGGCGGATATCCGCGTGCTGGCCCAGGCGCTCGGCCCAGAAGGCCTCGAACCCCGGGTGATGGTCGATGACCTCCACCACCCGGTCCAGGTCTACCAGCGGGTCCAGGTGCAGGTGGTTGGAAATGTCCACCAGCACGAACTGCTCGGTCCCTTGTGGAACATGGGCGTCCAGCCCCTTGAGACGCTGGCGGAAAGTGCCCGGGATGCTCTCATTGAGCGGCGCGCTGCTCAGGGCCCGGGCCGGGCGGCCGCTGAGGTTGAGCCATTCGGTATAGGCAATGCAGCCAGCGTAGGCGTCGATATCCAGATAAGCCGCGCCGGCGGTGACAATGATCATGACGTCCCTGTAATCCACAAAGGCCGGAGGCCGGGGCGCCGAGGGTGCCTGAGCCACATGACAGCCAGATGACAGTCAGCGGCCCTCTACAGGCCCTGCCTCGGCCACCAGCAGCGCCGCCAGCCGCGAGCCGCTGAAGCGGATCTGCGCCAGGCTCAGAGCCGCGTAGCCGACGATCACCGCCGCCGGCCGGCGCACCTGCTGGCAGTGCTCGGCCAGGCCCTGCAACAGCAGGCCCTGCTGGGCCGCCCGCTGGCGAAAGCGCGCCTCATCGCTGCCCGGCGGCAACGTCAGCAGCAGGTGCAGCCCGGCCTGCTGGCCGCTGATGCTGTAGCAGCCCGGTGCTTCACTGGCGAGGATCGCCAGCAGCAGGTCGCGGCGTTCCTGATAGGCCTGGCGCGCCGCCCGCAGATTGCGCAGGAAGGCGCCGCTGGCGATGTAGTCGGCCAGGGCCAGTTGCTCGATCACCCCCACCGAGCGCCCGGTGTCCTGCAAGGTGGCCAGCAACCGCGGGCGCAGGCGCTCGGGCAGCAGCATGAACCCTACCCGCAGGCCGGCGAACAGGGTCTTGTTGAAGCTGCCGCAGTAGATGACGCGGTCGTCCCGGTCCAGGGACTTGAGGGCCGCCAGGGGCGCGCTCTGGTAGTTGAATTCGCTGTCGTAGTCGTCCTCCACCACCCAGGCCTCGCTGTGCCTGGCCCACTCCAGCAGGGCCAGGCGCCGGGACACCGGCATGGTCATGCCCAGGGGCGCCTGATGGGCCGGGGTGACATAGACCATGCGGGCATCCTGGTGGTGTTGCAGCTGCTGTACATCGATCCCGTCCTCCTCCACCGCAATCGGCACCAGCCGCGCTCCGGCCAGGGCGAACAGGCGCCTGGCCGACAGGTAGCCGGGGTCTTCGAGGCAGACCTTGTCGCCCGCTTGCAGCAGGCTGCGGGCCAGCAGGTCGAGGCCATGGCGGATGCCGGTGGTGATCATCACCTGCTGCGGCTCGCAGGCGATGCCCCGGTGCTGCCCCAGGTACTGGGCGATCTGCTGGCGCAGGGCCGGCAGGCCGCCGGGGTCGGCGTCCCACAGCGACTGCGCCGAGGTATTGCCCAGGGCCCGGGTCAGGGAGCGGGTCCAGCGTTGCAGGGGAAACAGCGCCGGGTCGGCCAGCCGGGCGACAAACGGCTGGCCGGCCCGCACGCTGAGCGGCGGGTACGGTGGTTCGCTCTCGCTGACGATGGGTGCCGCCGCCCGTGCCGGGGCGCTCAGGTACAGGTCCGGCACCACCGCGCAGACCCGGGTCCCGGAACCGCTGGCCCGGCTCACATAACCTTCGCTGCGCAAGCGGTCGAAGACCACTTCCAGGGTGCCCCGGGACAGGCCCCAGCGCTGGGCCAGGGTGCGGGTCGAGGGCAAGCGGCAGCCGGCAGGCAGGCGTTTTTCCAGGATCGCCTGGCGCAGGGCACTGTAGGCGCTGTCCTGTTTGCCCGGGGCTTCATCGCAGTGCTGGGGCAGCGGCAGGTCGAGGGGCACGGGGTGTTTTCCACGGCTCATAGTGGTCCAGTCAAAAGCGGCCTAAATGGTGCTCGGCATTAAACCACAAACCCCTTAATTTCAGCGCCATCGCCCTCTGCCCCGAGCCTGCCATGCCGCCCGCCAGCCCCATCACCACCCACTCCATCGCTGTTGAACGCCCCCTCGCCCCCTGGCTATGGACCCTGTTGCTGCTGGTGGTGGTCTGCCTGCCGCGGATCAGCATCGACCTGTACCTGCCGGCGCTGCCGGCCATGGCCGACCAACTGGGGGCCAGCGACGCCCAGCTGCAACTGACCCTGAGCCTGTACATGCTCGGCTATGCCCTGTCGATGCTGCTGGGTGGCCCGCTGTGCGACCGCTATGGCCGGCGCCCGGTACTGCTGGCGGGCACAGCGCTGTTTCTCGCGGCCAGCCTGGCCTGCATGCTGGCCGCCAGTGTCGAAGTACTGATGGCCGCCCGCCTGCTGCAGGCCCTGGGCGGTTGCTGCGGCACCCTGGTGGGCCGGGTCATGGTCCGCGACCGCTGCCCGCCCGAGGAGCAGCCGCGGCTGCTGGGGCTGTTGTCCATGGGCATTGCCCTGTCGCCAATGCTGGCACCGCCCCTGGGCAGCCTGATCGACCAGTTGCTGGGCTGGCGTGGCCTGTTCCTGTGCCTGAGCCTGGTGGCCGCGACGGCCTGGCTGCTGATGTTCAAGCGGCTGGCCGAAACCCGCCCGCCGCAGCTCGCGCCAGTGGCCGTGAAAAGCCTGCCGCGCCTGTACCTGCGCCTGCTGGGCGAGGCCTACTTCATGCGCTATTCCCTGGCCATCGGCTGCCTGTACTGCACCTACTTCCCGTTCATTGTGCAATCGCCGGCCCTGTTGCAGCGCCAGCTGGGGCTGTCGCCCACGGCCTACGCCCTGGTGTTCGCCGCCACCGTAGCCGGCTACCTGATGGGGTCGCGTCTGTTCCAGCGCCTGGGGGTACGCCACAGTGCCGACCGCCTGATCACCGCGGCCTGCCTGTTGAACCTGGCCGGCGCCGGCCTGTTGCTGCTCACCCGCAGCCTGTGGCCCGACAGCCTGTGGGCCATCGTGCTGCCGATGCTGGCGCTGATGCTCTCGGTGGGCCTGGCGATTCCCGCCTGCCAGCTGGCGATTCTGCAGCCCTATGCGGCGGTGGCCGGCACCGCCTCGGGGCTGTTCTTCTTTATCCAGATGGCCATGACCGCCGGCTGCGGGCTGCTGGCCAGCCTGCTGGCGGACAGCCCGGCGGGCTCGCTGCAGGCCCTGACCGGCCTGTTCAGCCTGGCCCTGGGGCTGGCCTGGTGGTGCCTGCGGCCACGGCGGCGGTAGGCGCCGGCTCAGAACGCCTTCCTGCACCCCTGTAGCCGCTGCTGAGCCTACAAAGCTGCGAAAGGCCGGGCCGCGTTCGGTACGAGGGGCCTTGCTTGGCGGCCTCCTGCCGAACCTCGGGCGCCCTCAAGCCTCCCGCGTCTTCTTCGCAGCCTGCGGCAGCGGCTACAGGTTTGCACTGTGCAAGGTTGCTTCAATACCGCTAAATTGACCGCGCCTTTCCCATCCGTTGTGCCGTTCAAGACAAGGAAATACGTGATGAAGCTTATTGGAATGCTCGATTCACCCTACGTGCGCCGCGTCGCCATCAGCCTCAAGAGCCTGGGCCTGCCCTTCGAGCATCACTCGCTTTCGGTGTTCAGCACCTTCGAGCAGTTCAAGGCGATCAACCCCGTGGTCAAGGCCCCGAGCCTGGTCTGCGAGGGCGGTGAAGTGCTGATGGATTCAAGCCTGATCATCGACTACCTGGAAACCCTGGCCGGCCCGCAACGCAGCCTGATGCCCACCGCCCTGCCCCAGCGCCTGCGTGAGCTGCGGCTGGTCGGCCTGGCCCTGGCGGCCTGCGAGAAGTCGGTACAGATCGTTTACGAGCGCAACCTGCGCCCCGCGGAGAAACAGCACGGCCCCTGGCTGGAGCGGGTTGGCGGCCAGTTACAGGCCGCCTATGGCGAGCTGGAGCAGGAGTTGCAGAAACAACCCCTGCCCCGGGACGGTTCCCTGGGCCAGGCCGGCATCAGCCTGGCGGTGGCCTGGAGTTTCAGCCAGATGATGGTGGCGGACCAGTTCAACCCCGGACAATTCCCGGCAGTACGCGGCTTTGCCGAGTACGCCGAACAATTGCCGGTGTTCCTCGCCACCCCCGCCACCTGAGCCACACCCTCCCCGTAGGAGCCGGCTTGCCGGCGAAGAGGCCTGCAAGCCTTGCAGCGCCTTCGAAGACGCCTTCGCTGGCAAGCCAGCTCCTACAGCAGCGGTCAGGCCGGTTCGGGCTGTTTCTTCACGGGGGCAGTGGCGAAGCGCCGGGCCAGGAAGGGGGTGATGTCCAGCGGCAGGGCTTCTTCGTTCACCAGTTTGTCCAGCAACACGCCGGTGATGGCCGAGGTCAGGATGCCGGTGCGGAAGTGCCCACAGGCATTGAGGTAGCCTTCGACCCCATCCATCGGCCCGAGGATCGGCAGCTCATCCGGCGAACCCGGGCGCAACCCCGCCCAGCAGCGCTTGAGGTTGACATGGGCCAGCTCCGGTACACAGCGCACTGCGCCCTGCACCAGGCCGTTGATCTCCGGGTAGGTGGTGGTGACGTCGAAGCCCTTGTCCTCGGTGGTACTGCCGATCAGGATCTCGCCGTTGTCCTTCTGCGCCATGTAGCAGTCGCTGGTGGTGAGGCAGCCGTTGAGCAGCTTGGGCATGCGCTCGGTGAGAAGGATCTGGCCCTTCACCGGCTTCACCGGAATCTCGATGCCGGTGGCCTGCAGGCTCAGCTCGGCGGCCCAGGCGCCGGCAGCGTTGATCAGGGTCGTGCAGCGGAACAATCCGGCAACGTCGGTTTTCACCCCGCTGACCCGATTGCCCTGGTGCAGGACCCCGGTGACGTTGGTGTTGAAGTACACATCCACGCCGTTCTGGCGTGCGCCTTCGGTGTAGGCGTCGGTGAGGCGGAACGGGTTGACCTGGTGGTCGCAGAGGAACTCCAGGGCGCCCTGGGCTTCATGGCTGACATTGGGTTCCGAGGCGCGCAGGGCCGCCTGGTCGAGCCAGCGCACCTGGTCGCTCAGGTGCGGGATGCAACCGACGATGTGCTCGGCGTACAGGCGATCTTCCTCGTCATAGATGACGAACTTGAGCCCGGTCTGCTCGAACTTGAAATCCATGTTGTGCAGGCCCATCAGCTCGCGGTGCAGGCGTGGGTACAACTCGTTGGACTGCAGGGCGAAGTCGAAGAACGACTGCGGCAGGATGTGCGGAGTGCTGGAATCCACCACCACCGCCGAACCCTGGGCCTCGCGCTTGCGGTTGGCCGACATCATGCGAAAGAAGATCACCCCGCAGCCCAGCCCCACCGACTCGCCGATGGCCCACAGGCCGCCGGCCGAAGCGCGGCTGGCGTTGCCCGGGCGCTTGGCGTCGATCAGCGCCACCTTCAGGTCCTTGCGCTTGGACAACTGGTAGGCGCAGGAAGCGCCGATCACACCGCCACCGGCAATGACCACGTCGTAATGCTTAATCATGCTGGGAGACCTCCTGGTCAGATGGCGGGAACGCGGAAAATGGAATCGGGTCCAGGGGGAAGCGCGGGCGGATCCAGCCCACGTCCTTGCGCCCGGTGGCCTGGCGCAGGCGGTCGCTGCAGTAGCCCACGCACATGCGCCCCTGGCAGTCGCCCATGCTCACCCGGGTGCGCATTTTCAGGCTGGCCATGTCCTGCACGCCCTGGCTCAGGGCACGCTCGATGTCGTTGCGGGTGGTGTGTTCGCAACGGCAGATCACGGTGTCGCCCTTGGGCAGCTCTACCTGCCCGGCGCCACGCGCGGTATAGCGGTCCACCGCACCACGAAAACGCAGGATCGAGGCCAGCTTGCGCTCGTAACCCTGGCGCCGTTGCAGGGCCGCTTCGTTGCTCAGTACGCCACGCTGCATGAGGATCGACAGCGCGGCGATACGCCCGCTGAGCATGGCCGCCTCGCCGCCGCGGATGCCGCCCATGTCGCCGGCCAGGTGCACGTGGGGCTCGCTGCTCTGCTGCCAGGCGTTGGCGCTGGCGCGCAGGTAGCCGTCGTCGCTGAAGTTGTGTTCCAGGCCCATCTGCTGGCTCAACTGGGTGCGCGGGATGAAGCCGTAGCCCACCGCCAGGGTCTGGGCAGCAATGCGCTGGGCCTTGGCCATGTCCGGCTGCCAGTCGCTGGAGTACGGCGCCACGGTGACCACGCTCAGGGCGTCCTGGCCCTGGGCTTCGACCACGCCCCAGCCATAGCGCAGGGCGATGCCGTGCAGCTTGAGGTAGGCGAGCATGCTCAGGCCGTCGAGAAACAGTTGCGGCTTGTTGAGCATGGCCAAGCTCTGCTTGGCGATCTTGCCCAGGGCACAAGCCTCGTAGACCCCCGCCACGCGCACGCCGGAAGCATGCAGCTGGCACGCCACCAGGGGCAGCAAAGGGCCGGTACCGGCGATCACCACCGGGCTCTGGGGCTTGACCACCCCGCTCTTGATCTGCAATTGCAGGCCACCCAGCAGCTTGACCCCGGGCAGGGTCCAGCCGGGGAACGGCACACTGCGCTCATGGCAGCCGGCGGCCAGTATCAACTGCTCGTAGCTGACCTGCTGCACCTGCTCTTCGCCATCGAGCAGCACCAGGCTCTGGGTGCCCTCGGCGCCCACTACCCGGCTGTTGAGGCGCACGTCGATCATCTGTTCGTGGTCGGCGAAATCGCCGTGCAGCTTGGCCAGCATTTCGCAGTAGCGCGGCCCCAGGTAATCCAGCTGCACGCCGTCGCGCAGCGGCCCGCGGTAGACCACGCCGCCCAGGCGCGAGGCCTCTTCGATCAGGGTGCTGCGCACACCGTGCTCGGCCAGTTCGATGGCGGCCGCCATGCCCGCCGGCCCACCGCCGACGATCACCGGGTTCAGGCTCATAACGTGGGCTCCGTTTCAGTGATGCGGTTGCTCAGGGTCTGCACCTGCATCCCCGGCTTGACCAGGGTCTGGCAGGCACGGCGCTTGTGCCGGCCGTCGATCTGCACCAGGCAGCAATGGCACACGCCCATGCCGCAGTAGGCGCCGACCAGTTGCCCGTGATCGTTGCGCGCCACCTGGCGCAGGCCGGTGGCCTGGATCACGCTGAGGACGGTTTCACCCAGGGCGGCAGTGACTGGCTGGCCATTGAGGCTGATGGTCATGTCCGCATGCTGCAGCGGCTGAATATCGAAGTTGCGGTCTATCTGACGCATTGTGGGTTCATCCGTGAAAAATGAATGGGGTTGCCGGCGTCCCGCCGTCCATGCTGCTGCGGTCGGGACCGGGCAACGTCCCGGTCCCAAGCTGTTTGTCAGAACCGAGCGCGGGCCAATCTAGTCGGTTTGTCGGACACGGATATTGATCTGGGCCAAGCAAACGGCTGCCTCGCACGGGGCGGTGGCCAGCCCTTGCAAAACTGCGATACCGCGCACAAAAACGCCGCTGGCGGCAATGGCCGGCAGCGGCGTTCGGGAAGGCCCGGGCCCGTTCGGACCGGGCTTTATAGCTTGAATCAGTGCATGAACAGGGCGATCAGAATAATCACCGGGATCGGCACACCGAGGAACCACAAGAGTAATGAGCGCATGGGAAATCTCCTGGATCAGTGAACGGGGGTGGGGGCTACGGTGCGCGGCTGGACATCGCTTTCAAGCCAGACCACGGCGTCCCGACGACGACCGCCAAAGGTCGCCGCGAGGCTGGCGAAGAAGGCCCCGCACAACAGCGCGATAAACATCCACAGCGACGACCAGGCAGCCACCTTGGCTGCGGTGTCGGCAGCTTCCTTGGCGGCCTGCTTGGCCTCTTCCACGGCCTGGCGGGTCTTGGCGAAGACTTCATCGACCCGACGCTCGGCATCGGCCTGGCTGAGGTTGGTGCGCTGAGCCACCAGTTGCGCCAGGTAGCTGCGGTCCTCAGGGGCCAGTTGGCCGTCGTTGCTCAGGGTGCGCACGAAGATCCGCGATACCGTGCCCCGGGCCGCATCATCGCTGACCGCCGCCGGGCGATCGTCGCGGAACAGGCTGTCGACGAAGTAGCCGTAGTCATCCTGGGAACCCTGGGCGGCAGCATGGCCGGCCACCTGGGTCATGGCACCGGCGGCGCCGGAAGCCACCTGGGCGCCGGCATGCACGCCGCCGCTGATGACGCTGCTGACCGACCCCACCACCAAAGTCGCGGTGACCAGGGTGGCCACGGCCCAGGCCAGGAAGCCATGGGCGGTGTCGCGGAAATACACTTCATCGCCATGCAGGTTGGCCCACTTCACCCGCAGGCGCCCGGCGATGTAACCGCCCAGGCCGGCAGCGATGATCTGCGTCACGGCCAGCCAGACAATGCTGGAAATGCCCAGGCCCTTGGCGCTGATGCCGCTGCCGGCCCAGGGCGAAACCGCGGAAAAGCCCAGGCCGAAGCCCAGCAACAGGAGGATCAGCGAAAGAACGGCGGCCGCCGCGGCGCCGGCGAAGATCGCCGCCCAGGACACGCCCGAGTGATGACTCGAGGCATCTGCGGTGGCCAGCAGGTGTTCAGAGGGTCTTTTCATTGTTGTTCAGCTCCAGGCATGAAAAATGGTGTTACACGTCTCGAAGGGACAAGTGCAGCCACCGTGCCAGTTGCACGAACTTTACAAACTCTTTTATTTCAATGAGTTGCGATAAGCAGATAATCCCGGATCGTGCAATTTACCGGCCCGGGAGTTTTCGGGCGGGCGTTCTGCACGGCCCGCCCGGTGCTCAGGCCTGCCGGCTCCGGTAGAGCTCCCGGCCGCGGGTCCAGCACAGGTGCACCACCAGTACCAGGATCCAAAGGGCCAGCAGCAGGTTGCCCACCAGGGTCAATTGCGCGATGCCCTGCCCCCACAAGGTAAAGAGCGGCAATGCCAGCCAGGCCGAACGACGAAAATCCAGCAGCCGCATGATTCCCGGCACGGCCACCGCCATCAGGGCGATGACCAGGACGTCCAGGCCGCGATACGCCAGCATCCAGCGCGCATAGCGGGGGTCGGCAGCATAGGCCTCCAGATAACCCGGCAGGCGCAGCGCCAGATCCACGGCGAGACTCAACAGCAGGCTGGCCACCAAAAGCCACAGCAGGCCTTTGAAACGTGATGCGTAGTTCATTGCACAACACCTTGATACACAGAAGGTCAATCGGGTTTTCAATGTCGCTTGTAGCTCTTGTTGCCACTGGGGGTCAGGCAGTACACCCCGCCCCGGGGCCCAGTGCAGAAACTGCCGCTGCCACAGCTGCAGCCCTGGGCATCGCGCAGCAGGGGCTCGGCCCGGGGGGTAGTGGAGCGCTGGCCGGACATCAGGGCGCAGTTCTTTTTCGACGCGCTGATGGAACCGTCGTTGCACAGGAACAGCTCGCCGTCGCAACGGGCGATGCCGCCCTTGCGCCCGGAACAGGGCTGGTTGGCCGCCAACACCGCGCTGCTGCACAGCACCATCAGGCAGAGAAAGGACATTGGCTTCCAGCCAACCCGGGGCAGGCCCGTCATGGATGTGCCTCCTGGCCATAAAAGTGGCGCGATAATATCAGGCAGCGCGGCCTCTGGCAGGGGCTTGTTCAAGGTCTGGACAGAGGCCTGGAGGCGCAGATGAAAGTTTTTTTAGAATTGCGGCCGCCGTTTCTTGGCAAAATGCCCGCCTGTGTCACGAACCGCCAAACAGGTAACGCCTATGACCCGCATTCTGACCATCGAAGACGACGCCGTGACCGCCCGGGAAATCGTCGCCGAACTGAGCAGCCACGGCCTCGACGTGGATTGGGTGGACAATGGCCGCGAGGGCCTGGTGCGCGCCGTGAGCGGCGACTACGACCTGATCACCCTGGACCGCATGTTGCCGGAACTGGACGGCCTGGCCATCGTCACCACCCTGCGCACCATCGGTGTGTCGACGCCGATCCTGATGATCAGCGCCCTCTCCGACGTCGATGAACGGGTGCGCGGCCTGCGGGCCGGGGGCGACGACTACCTGACCAAGCCCTTCGCCTCCGACGAGATGGCGGCCCGGGTCGAAGTGCTGCTGCGGCGCAAGAACACGGTCAAGGATTTCGACACCAGCCTGCGGGTGGCGGACCTGGAACTGAACCTGATCAGCCGCGAGGCTACCCGCGCCGACCAGTTGCTGAGCCTGCTGCCCACCGAATACAAGCTGCTGGAATTCCTCATGCGCAACACCGGCCAGATTCTCTCGCGGATGATGATCTTCGAGGAGGTCTGGGGCTATCACTTCGACCCCGGTACCAACCTGATCGACGTGCACATCGGCCGCCTGCGCAAGAAGATCGACCCGCCCGGCATGACCCCGTTGATCCGCACCGTGCGAGGCTCGGGTTATGTCATTGCTGAACCCCTCTAAAGGCTGGCGTTCCTCCAGCAGCCGCCTGCTGGCGCTCTACAGCACGCTGTTCGTGGCCTGGAGCTGCATCCTCATGGGGGTGCTGTACTACGAGGTCTCCACCTACCTGGACAGCCTGGCCAAGCACTCGCTGATGCAGCGCCAGCACCTGTTCGCGCGCTTCGAGGGCGACCAGCTGGTGGAAGCCCTGACCACCAGCATGACTTTCGACATGCGCGCCATCGACGCCTACGGCCTGTTCGATGAGCAGCGCCGGCCCCTGAGCGGGCCGATCCGGCAGATACCCGACGACCTGCCCCTGGACGGCAAGATCCACGAACTGAAGAACTGCATCGACTCCGACGACCCGAGCCTGCCCCGCGACAGCTGCGACGCCGTGGCCACCCACACCCGGGATGGCCGCTGGCTGGTGCTGGTGCGCGACAACGGCTCGCTGTTCGCGGTGACCCGGATCATTCTCCACGCCCTGCTCTGGGGCATTTCCCTGACCATCATTCCCGGCGCCGCCGGCTGGCACCTGCTGCGCCGCCGGCCCTTGCGGCGCATCCGCCAGATCCAGGCCAGCGCCGAAGCCATAGTCGCCGGCGACCTGACCCGGCGCCTGCCGCTGTCGGACCGGCGCGACGAGCTGGACATGCTGGCGGCCATCGTCAACGCCATGCTCGAACGCATCGAACGGCTGATGCACGAGGTCAAGGGCGTGTGCGACAACATCGCCCACGACCTGCGCACCCCGCTGACCCGCCTGCGGGCCCAGCTCTATCGCCTGCAGCAACAGGCCGAGGAAGGCTCGCCCCAGGCCCAGCAGATGGACCAGCTGCTGGCCGAGGCCGACACCCTGATGGCGCGCTTTCGCGGGTTGCTGCGGATTTCCGAACTGGAGGACCAGCAGCGGCGCTCGGGCTTCCTGGTGCTCGACCCCCTGCCCCTGCTGCACGAGCTCTATGACTTCTACCTGCCCCTGGCCGAGGAAGGCCAGTTGACCCTGGTGCTGGATGTACCGGCGAGCCTGCCCAGCCTCACCGGTGACCGCGCCCTGTTGTTCGAGGCCCTGGCCAACCTGCTGAGCAACTCCATCAAGTTCACCCCACCGGGGGGCGAAGTGATCCTGCGGGGGATCGACGACGACGGCAGCCCGCGCCTGGAAGTGCTCGACTCAGGCCCCGGAATACCTGCAGCGGAACGGACGGCGGTGTTCCGGCGCTTTTACCGGGTGGATGAAAACAATGCCCAGGGCGGGTTTGGCCTTGGCCTGTCGATCGTCGCGGCGATTGTCAGCCTGCATGGCTTCAAGCTTGAGGTGGGCAGCAGCGAACGCGGCGGCGCGCGCCTGAGCCTGGACTGCCGGCCGAGCCTGATTGCCGACAATTGAGCCCGGCCTCCACCCCCCCATGATCCGGTGCCTGTGACCCTGTGATCCTGTAGCCGCTGCTGAGCCTGCGAAGCTGCGAAAAGGCCGGGCCGCGTTCGGTACGCAGGGCCTTGCTTGGCGATCTTGCGCCAAACCTTCCGCGCTCTCACGCTCCCGGTGTCTTCTGCGTCGCAATCCCGCCCAAGCCGTTCGCAACCTGCATCAGCGGCTACAAGGCCTTGGGCAGTTGCCAGCCGTAGCGCACCGAGAGCATGCGCAGGGCGAAACAGACGGTGCCCGCCAGCCAGGCCGACCATAAAGGCGGCACGCCCAGGCGCCGGGCGATGACCAGGCTGGCCGCGCCGACAAAAGCCGAACTGGCATACAGGTCGACCTGCAGCACCAGGGGAATGCGGGCCAGGACAATGTCGCGAATCACCCCGCCCCCCACCCCGGTCACCGTGCCCATGAGCATCGAGACAAAGGGCGAGATGCCGAAGTTCTGCGCCTTCTGCGTGCCCGCCACGGCAAACAGCCCCAGCCCCGCGGCGTCCAGCAGAATCAGCAGCGGCCCGGACCACCCCAGCACCCAGTCCCGTGCCACGAAGGCCAGCCCGCCCATCAGCAGCGCCAGCGCCGGGTACCGCCAGTCGGCCACGGCCTTGGGCGGCGTGGCGCCAATCAGCAGGTCACGGGTCACCCCTCCGCCAAGGGCGACGATAAAGGCGATCACCATCACCCCCAGCAGGTCCAGTTGGGCGCGCATGGCGCTGATCGCACCCTCCACGGCAAACACCGCAGTGCCCGCCAGATCCGCCACCAGCACGATGTTTTCCAGGCGCCGGGGCAAGCCCTGGGCCCGGGCGTTCATGGGCCCATCCAGAAAAGCGGGGTGATCAGGAAAATACGGCGCGGCAACAGGGTTGAAGGCATGCCCGGGCACCTGCAAAAGGCTGGAGATGACGGCCGGGAACCCGACCGTCGACCCTTTGCTTATAGTTCAGGCCGTGGGCTGTCGCCATCGACCGGCCCCGGTGCAAGGCCGGGTTCAGGGCGCCAGATCGAGCTGGCCCAGGGAGTTGCTGCCCAGCTCATAGAGCAGTTCGTCGATGATCTTCTGCACATCGGCCTCGCTCTGCAGCGCCCGGGCGCTGAGCCCGGTCACCACCAGGTCGACCCGGCCGCTGGCCGGCTCGAACACCCGCAGGGTCAGGGTGCCGTCACCGGCGTTGCTGAAGCTGCAGGCCAGGGGCGCCAGGCGCTGCTCGATACAAGCGCGCAACTGCGCCAGGGTGATGGCCGCCGGCATTTCAGTGGCGCCGCAGCAGCAGGCCCGCCAACAGCCCGACGCCGGCCAGCAGGGCCACGCTCAACAGCGGTTTGTCCCGCACCCAGCGCGCGCCCTGGTCCAGGGCCTGGCCGTACTTTTCCTGCAATTGCCCGGCGGCTTCCCGGGCCATGCCGCGGGCTTGCAGCTGCTCATCATCCAGCCACTCACCCACCACGGCCTCGGCCTTGCCGGCCACCTTGCCCACTGTGCCCTTGATCTGTTCGCTAGCCATGCTGGCGCTCCTTCTACTGCGGTTCATGAATGGCAGAGGCCCGATACAGAGCCCTGCGCAGAATCACAGGATAGAAAGGCCCGCCCCCGGGCAAAAGGCGCATTTGCACTGGTTGCACTGGTGCATTTGCACCGGGTCAGCCGGCACTGCCGGCAAACAGCCCGCGCTCCCGGGCCCAGACAATGGCCTCGCCGCGGCTGTGCACATCGAGCTTGGAGTACAGGGTGGCCACGTGATTGCGCACGGTGTTGGGGGCCAACTGCAGTTGCGCGGCAATTTCCTTGTCCGCCAGCCCCTGGTAGATCAACCCCAGGACCTCGCGCTCGCGGGTGGTGAGCTCAGCAGAGGTTACCCCCGGGGCTTGCGCGCTGCGGGTGTTGCGCACATTGGCAAGCTTTTCGATCAGGGTCTGGCTGAACCAGGAGGCATCACGCATCACCTCCTCGATGGCGCCCACCAGCTCCAGCTCCGAGCGCTTGCGCTCGCTGATGTCCATCAGCACCAGCAGGTAGCAGGGGCTGTCCTGGATCAGCACGGTATCGGCGTAGGCCACGCAGTCCACCTGCTCGGCGCCCTTCTTGCGCACCTTGAGGTCCAGGCCCATGACGTTGCCGCTCTTCTCCAGGCGACCGAACAACTGCTCGGCTGCCTGGGGCTCGGCGATAAAACCGATGTCCTGCACGGTCTTGCCCAGCAGCTCTTCGCTGCTGTAGCCGCAGGTGTCGAGAAAGGCTTCGTTGACATCGACGATCTGCTGCTCGGCGCTGCACACCAGGGTCGGCACCGGGGTCAGGCGGAACGACTTGGCGAAACGCTCCTCGCTCTGGCGCAGGGCGATCTCGGCCTTGCGCCGCGGCTCCAGGTCCATGAAGGAAAACAGCATGCAGTCCTCGTCGTTGATGTCCAGCGGCTGGCCGGCGACGATCACCAGTTTGCTGCCGCCCTCGGGCAGGCGCAGCTCGGCCTGCATCTGCGGGATGGTCGCGCCCTGCCCCAGGCGCTCGACGGCCAGTTCCTTGTGCTCGGCGTCTTCCAGCACGTCCAGCTCGTACACCGAACGGCCGATCACCTGGTCCCGGGCATAGCCGGTCATCTCCAGGAAGCCCTGGTTGACCTTGATGTAGCGCAAATCCCCCAGGCGGCAGATCACCGCCGGCGCCGGGTTGGCGTTGAAGGTCTTCTCAAAGCGCTGCTCGGCGCTGGCCCAGTCGGTGGCGTCACTGAGGATCAGCACCAGGGACTCCGGCGCGCCATTACGGTCCTCGAGGATCATGCTGCGCACCCGGTGCACCCAGTGCCGGGGTTCGCCATCGATCTCGGCCTGGACCTCCACCACCACGTCGCTGAAGGTTTCTCCGGCAGCCACCCGGTTGATGGGGTAGCTGTCCAGGCCCAGTGGATGGTTGTTGCGGTAGCGCAAGGCATAGCGCCGGGCGTATTCGCGCAGATTGCCGCCCAACTGCTCGACCGTGCTGACGCCGTGCATGGCCAGGGCCGCTTCATTGGCCCAGAGCAGGGTCCGGGCCTTGTCGGTCTCGATCAGGATCACCCCGTCGGACAGGCCGGAGATGATCTGCTGCAATTGGCGGCGGTTGGTTTCGGTGGCAAGTACGGCCTGGCTCATGGCATCTCCGGAAGAACCCGACGCTGCGCCAAACATCCCGCACGCCGGAAAAAAGGGGGCTGCAACTACGACCACGGCGCGCCGCCATCGTGCCCCGGCGCGAGCGCTGGAGCCCCTTTGGGCAACGGAGTAAGCTGCCCCGTCCGGATTGCGGGCCAGCCGCCAGCCCGGCGACACCGGCCAGCCGCCCCTCGAGGAATGACGCATGATCACCATCCGTGAAGCCGACAGCCGCGATATCGACACCCTCCAGGCCATTGGCTGCGCCACCTACCGCGAGCACTTCGCCGCGATCTGGAGCACCGAAGGCATGCAGCAGTTCCTGGCCCAGGACTTCGCCCCCGCCCCCCTGGAACAGTCCCTGGCCGACAAGCACCTGCACCTGTGGCTGCTGGCCCTGGACCCGCAGCAGCAGCCCATCGGTTTTGCCAAGCTCAACTGGAACCGGCCACTGCCCGATGGAGCCCGGCGCGGGGCCGAACTGCAGAAGATCTATCTGCTCAAGTCCGAGGCCGGCAAGGGCTATGGCCGCCGGTTGCTGGAGCATGTGCTGCAACGGGCCAGCGCTGCCGGTGAGCCCTGCCTGTGGCTGGACGTGCTCAAGAGCAACAGCGGCGCCCGGCGCTTCTATGAAAGCGCCGGCCTGCGGCAGGTCGACGAGGTGCCGTTCAGCACCGACCTGGAGCAGATCGGCATGTGGGTGATGGCCTGCGACCTGCCCCTCCAGAACCACCCCGCCCCAGGCTGAGGCGGCCCTGCCAGCCTCGCCCGCCGCTACAGACCCAGGGCCTTGAGCCGCCGGTACAGGGTCCGCTCGCTCAGGCCCAGGGCCCTGGCCAGCTCACTGCGCGAACCCTCGAACACCTCCAGGGCATGGGCCAGTTGCTCCAGGTCCTTGTTGCCGCGGCGGCGGCCGGGGGGCGCTGGTGCCGGCGTGCTGCGCAGCTCCGGCGGCAGGTCCGCCAGGCGGATCACCCCGTCGTCGCTGAACAGCCGCGCCCGTTCGAGGATGTTGCGCAGCTCGCGGATATTGCCCGGGTAGGTGTACAGGCTCAGTTGGGCCAGGGCCTGGGGATCGACCCGCGGCACTACCCCGGGGTCAAGCCGGCGCAGCAGGCTGTCGATCAGCAGTGGCAGGTCGTCGCTGCGTTCGCGCAAGGCCGGCAGGCGGATCGGGAAGGCACTGATGCGGTAGTACAGGTCCTGGCGGAAGGTGCCGGCGGCGACCATTTCCTTGAGCGGCTTGTGGGTCGCCGCCACCAGGCGGAAATCCGAGTGCACGGTGCGCAGGCTGCCCACCGGGCGAAAGCTGCCGGACTCGATCAAGCGCAGCAGTTTGACCTGCATGGCCAGGGGTACTTCGCCGATCTCGTCGAGAAACAGGGTGCCGCCATGGGCGGCTTCGGCCAGGCCGATCTTGCGCTGCAGGGCACCGGTGAAGGCGCCCTTTTCATAACCGAACAATTCGCTTTCCAGCAGGCTTTCGGTAAGCCCGGTGCAGTCCACCACCACCAGTGGCCCGCTGGCCCGGGGGCTGCCGTCGTGCAGGGCACGGGCGAACAGCTCCTTGCCGGTGCCGGATTCACCCTGGAGCAATACCGGGATCGGCGCCGGCGCCGCCCGCTGCAAGGCGCTCAAGGCTTCGTTGAAGGCCGGCGAGCGCCCCACCAGGCCCTTCTGCTGGGGTTGTACCGAGGCCACGGCCACCGAACTCAGGCGCTCGACATAGGCCACCACCGTGCCGTCTTGGCCAATGATCGGCCGCAGCTCCACGTCCACATGTTCCGGCCCCCGGGGCGTGTGGTGGATGTGCAGCATGCGTTCCGGCACGCGGCTGTCATGGGCCTTGCGCATCGGGCAATGCTCGCCGGCCTGGTCGCAGGGCACGGCGAACTGATGGGACACCCGGTAGCACTTGGCGCCCACGTGGGGCTTGCCGGCAACGCCGAACTGACGCTGGTAGGCGGTGTTGGCGGCGATGATGTTGTAGTCGGTGTCCAGCACTATGGTGGGCTGCGGGTCGTGTTCGAGGTAGGACACCAGGGCGGACATCGGTGGCGGGACTAGGTCGGTGGCAATCAGGGACATGGGCAACTCCGGGGCAGAGGCGGCAGCTTAAAGCATGGGCGCCGTCACTGCCATTTTCTGCCAGTAACTGCCAAATGACTGCCAATCCCGGGTGACAGTCCTGGCGACAACACATCACCAGGGGGCTGAAAAACCGTCTAAACCAATGAACAGGCGCCAAACGACGCCGTTTCGGGTTGGCACGCTTATTGACACTTCAAGAAACGAGCGTCAGCGCAGACTGCCCTCACCTTCATTGCCTGGAGTGCCCCATGATCATCAGCGACACGCTGCGTGTAGAAGCCTTTTTCGACAGCCATACCTGGACCATCAGCTACCTGGTGATGGACCTGGCCAGCCGCCACTGCGCATTGATCGACAGCGTGCTGGACTACGACCCGAAATCCGGCCGCACCCACACCGAGTCCGCCGATCGCCTGATCGCCCGGGTGAAAGAGCTGGACGCCCGGGTCGACTGGATCCTGGAAACCCATGTGCATGCCGACCACCTGTCGGCCGCCGCCTACCTCAAGGCGCAGCTCGGGGCCCAGGTGGCCATCGGCAACCAGATCACCCGGGTGCAGAAGACCTTCGGCGCGCTGTTCAACGAAGCCCCGGCCTTTGCCCGGGACGGCAGCCAGTTCGACGTGCTGCTCGAAGACGGCGCCGAATTCGCCATCGGCGGCCTCACCGCGCGGGCCATGCACACCCCGGGGCATACCCCGGCCTGCATGACCTACCTGGTGCAGGTCGGCGACGAAACCCTGGCCTTTGTCGGCGACACCCTGTTCATGCCCGACTACGGCACCGCCCGCTGCGACTTCCCCGGGGCCGATGCTCGGACCCTGTACCGCTCCATCGGCAAGATCCTCGCCCTGCCCCCGCAAACCCGGCTGTTCATGTGCCACGACTACCTGCCCAACGGCCGCGAGCTGCAGTACATGACCACCGTCGCCGAGCAGCGCGCCAACAATATCCACATTCACCAGGGGGTCGACGAAGACAGCTTCGTGGCCATGCGCGAAGCCCGCGACGCGACCCTGGACATGCCGGTGCTGATCCTGCCTTCGGTGCAGGTCAACATGCGCAGCGGGCACTTCCCCGAGCCCGAGGACAACGGCGTGAGCTACCTGAAGATTCCCCTGAACACCCTATAACTATTACCTACTCCACACGGAGACCTTGCCATGCGCCCCTTCAACCCGGCCCTGCCCACTGTCGACGGCAGCCACCAGGTGCTGATCGTCGGTGGCGGTGCCGCCGGCATCGCCGTTGCTGCCAGCCTCTTGACCCGCGATCCACACCTGGACGTGGCACTCATCGACCCTGCCCGGCACCACTATTACCAACCCGGCTGGACCCTGGTGGGCGCCGGAGTATTCAGCGCCCAGTCCACCGAGCGCGCCATGGCCGAGCTGATGCCCCAAGGGGTCAAGTGGATCCAGGACGCGGTCAGCCGCTTCGACCCGGAACACAACGCCCTCGTACTGGAGGACGGCCGGGTGCTGGCCTATGACCAACTGATCGTCTGCCCCGGGCTCAAGCTCGACTGGGCCGCCATCGACGGCCTGCCCCAGGCCCTGGGCACCCACGGCGTGACCTCCAACTACCGCTACGACCTGGCGCCCTACACCTGGCAACTGGTGCAGCAACTGCAGCAGGGCGAGGCGCTGTTCAGCCAGCCGCCGATGCCGATCAAGTGCGCCGGAGCGCCACAAAAGGCCATGTACCTGTCCTGCGACCACTGGCTGCGCCACGGCCGCCTGGGGCCGATCAAGCCGCGCTTCCTGAATGCCGGCGGTGTGCTGTTCGGCGTCGCCGACTACGTGCCGGCGCTGATGGAATACGTGAAGAAATACGCCATCGAACTGGATTTCGGCCATAACCTGGTGGCGGTGAACGGCCCGGCCAAACGCGCGACCTTTGTCCGCACCCTGGCCGATGGCCGCCAGGAAACATTGGAACGGGCCTTCGATATGCTGCACGTGGTGCCTCCCCAGTGCGCCCCGGACTTCATCCGCCAGAGCCCCCTGGCGGACGCCGCCGGCTGGATCGACGTCGACCCGGGCAGCCTGCGCCACAAGCGCTACGTGAACATCCACGGCCTGGGGGACGCCACCAATACCAGCAATGCCAAGACTGCCGCAGCGGCACGCAAACAAGCACCGGTGGTGGCCAACAATGTGCTGGTTGCCCTTAAGCGCCTGACCCGCCTGGCCGAATACGACGGCTACGGTTCCTGCCCGCTGACCGTGGAACGGGGCAAGATCGTCCTCGCCGAATTCACCTATGGCGGCAAGCTGGCTCCGAGTTTCCCGCGCTGGCTGCTGGACGGGCGCCAGCCAACCCGTCGCGCCTGGTGGCTGAAGGAACGGATCCTGCCACCGCTGTACTGGCGCGGCATGCTCAAGGGCCACGAATGGCTGGCCCACCCGACCCTGGCCACGGACACCCCGAAAGCATGAGCGAACACAGTCTTCTGGGCGCCGGGCTGGGGGCGATCATCGGTGCGATCCTGGCCCTGACCGGGGCCGGTGGCGGCATCCTCGCCGTGCCGCTCCTGGTCTTCGGCCTGGGCCTGAGCATGGTCGAGGCCGCGCCCATCGGCCTGCTGGCGGTGGGCCTGGCAGCCAGCGTCGGCGCGGTGCTGGGCTTGCGCCAGGGCATCGTGCGCTACCGCGCGGCGGGGTTCGTGGCCGGCATCGGCATCCTCATGGCGCCGCTGGGCCTGTGGCTGGCCCACCGCCTGCCCAACCTGCCGCTGGCGCTGCTGTTCTCCCTGGTGCTGCTGTACGCCTGCGGGCGCATCCTGCGCAAGGCCAGCCTGGAACTGAAACAGGGCCAGCCGGCGCCGCGCCCGGCCTTCATGCCCTGCGTGCTCAACCCGGCCCAGGGCCGCCTGCGCTGGACCCTGCCCTGCGCCCGGGCGCTGACCTTCACCGGAATGCTCTCGGGGCTGCTTTCCGGGCTGCTGGGGGTGGGTGGCGGCTTCGTCATCATCCCGGCCCTGAGCCGCTACACCAACCTGGACAGCAAGAGCATCGTCGCCACCTCACTGGCGGTGATCGCCCTGGTCTCCCTGGGCAGCGTGGTCACCGCCAGCCTCAGCGGGATCATGCACTGGGCGGTGGGCGCGCCCTTTGCCCTGGGGGCGGTCCTGGGGCTGGTGCTGGGACGCCAGGTAGCCAGCCACCTGGCCGGCCCGCGGTTGCAACAGCTGTTCGCCATCACCGGGATCCTCGCTGCCCTGCTGCTGGCCGGCGGCGCCCTGGGGCTGATTGCCCCTTGACCCCTTCGCCAGCCGGCTCCTGCAGCACCGTGTACGCCCCACACGTAGGCGCTGGCTTGCCAGCGAAGGCGTACTCACAGGCGCCCCTGTCCTGAAGCAAGATTCACGGCGCCTGGTCCGGCCCTTTCGCCGGCAAGCCGGCTCCTACGCTGAGAACGACCGGGGAAATATTGGCCTCTGCCGGTCCAGCGCTCGGGTGGCGACCATGACCTGGACCCATGTCTCTCAGGAGTGCGCCATGTCCACCGCCCAGTCCCTTGAACTCTGTTTCTGGCGCAAGATCGGCCGCTACGCCTCGCGCATCGGCCGGGCCTTGATCCAGAAAGCCCTATGGCTCTACTACGCCGCGCAACGGCCGCAAACCCCGATCTGGGCCAAGACCACCATCTATGCCGCCCTGGGTTACTTCGTACTGCCGCTGGACCTGATCCCCGACCTGCTCCCCGGGGCCGGGTACGTGGATGATCTCGGCCTGTTGACCGGCTCAGTGGTGACAGTGGCCGCCCACATCAACGCCGAGGTCCGGGAACAAGCCAGCGCGCGCCTGGCCGACTGGTTCGGCAGCGAGTCGGAATGAGCCAGAGGTCGGCGCCAGGCTGGGCATTCGACTCACCAAGGCAGTGCAGCGCCCCGGACACCATGGCCGCCCGACTCACCGCGCCTGGGTGTCCAGGGCATAGAACTCCTGCAACTTGGCCTGCAGCAGCTTCTTGTCCGGCAACTGGGTCCGGTACTCTGCGATCAGCGCCGGTGACAGGGAACGGTTGAGGGCATATTCCACCACCTCGTCCTCCTTGCTGGCACAGAGCAACACGCCCAGGGCCGGGTTCTCGTGGGGCTTGCGCACCTGGCGATCCAGGGCCTCCAGGTAGAAGTCCAGCTTGCCCAGGTACTCCGGCTCGAAGCGCCCGACCTTGAGTTCAACGGCCACCAGGCAATTCAACCCACGATGGAACAGCAGCAGGTCCAGGGCGAAATCTCGCCCGCCGACCTGCAGCGGATAGCCTGAAGCGACAAAGCAGAAGTCGCGCCCCATCTCGATCAGGAAATCCTTGAGTTGGCGCACCAGCCCCTGGTGCAGGTCGGCTTCGTCATGCCCCTGGGCCAGGCCGAGAAACTCCACCATGTAGGCATCCTTGAAGACCTTCAGGGCCTCGGGACGGGTTTGCTTCAAGGTGGCCGTGGCATTGGCCGGGTGGCTCAGCGTGCGTTCGAACAGCGCGGATTTGATCTGCCGTTCCAACTCGCGGGTCGACCACTGCTCCTGAATGGCCATGCGCAGGTAAAACTCGCGCTCTTGCGCGCATTTACCTTGCGCAAGAATGATCAGGTTCTGGGTCCAGGGTAATTGTGTCAGCACTGCTGACACTTTCTCCTCCCCTCGATAAACCTCATAGAACTGACGCATGCGGAACAGGTTACGCCGGGTAAAACCCCGCAGCCCCGGCTGCTGCCGCGCCAGGTAATCCGCCAATTGCCGGACCACGCCATCGCCCCATTCCGCCGCCTCGATCTTGCGGCTGATATAGGCCCCGACCTGCCAATACAGCTCCACCAGTTCAGTATTCACCGCGCGCACTGCCCGCTGCCGCGCGGCGGTGATCATTTGCGCCACTTCGCCAAATGCCACTTCGGTGGAGTAGATCGCCGCTTCAGCCTCTTGCTTCATGACGCACGCCCGCTTGCTGGGAGACAGGCCCCTATCATCCCGTGGCTCGCCATGGGCCTGAAGTCAGGCCCGTCTCTTTGTGGTGAGCGAAATGTCCTTGTTTGAGCGCGGTAAACAGCCCCGTCAGCCGGGCATGCAATTGAAGTCGTGGGTACTGGCTACCTGCTTGCCCTTGGCGTCATACAGGCGCGCCGACACCTCGTTCCCCAGGCTCGACTCCACCAGTTTGTAATGCTCCCCGGCCTTGAAGCCGCCGTAGCTGATGTGGCCGTCACAGTCTTGCTGGTTGGAGTCGCCGACGTTCTCTTCAAACAGGGTCACGTCCAGGCGGTGAGCACCGGGCTTGACCTGGAAATAGCGACCATCGTCGATCTTCTGCCCGTCCACCCGTTCGGCCATCAGGTCGTTGGGCGCCTCTTCCTGCAGGCCGATCCAGGCCTGGCTGGGATCGGGTCGAGGCATGGGCCCGGCGCAAGCGCCGAGCAGGCACGCGAGGCCCAGGACGGGTATCAGCAGCAGCGGTTTGAGTGTCATGAAAATCTACCTTGGCAATGGAAAAAAGAAGCCCTACAGGCAACTGAACGGCCGGCTCTGGGCCACCTGCCGGCCCTGGGCGTCCAGCAGAGCGGCGCTGACGTCCTGGCCCTGGCTGGACTCCACCAGTCGGTAATGCCCCCCCGCCTGGAACCCGGCATAGTCCAGGTGCCCCAGGCAGTCGGGTTGCGCCGAGTTGCCGTTGGCCCCTTGCAGCAAGGCCATCCGCAAGCGGTGCTGGCCGGGGCTGACCTGGAAGTAGCGGCCATCGTTCAGGCGCTTGCCATCGACGCTGTCGGCCAGCAAGTCGTTGGGCGACTCCGGAGAAAGATCGATCCAGGCCTGCTGAGGATCGGCCTTGGGCAGCGGCCCGGCACAGGCCGAAAGCAGGCACACCAGGCCAAGGCCCGGCAGCAGCAACAAGGGTTTGAGGGACATGGAAGAAACCTCGCAAATGACAGTAATGAGTGCGGCGCAGGCCCGGAAAAATCGCCGGCACCGATAGCCATCAAGCTTGTCGAGGCCCCGAAGCAAGAACAAATGAATCCACATGAAAGGAAATACAGGCCTTACCTAAAACTTCCTTCACCTGGCTGAAAGCCGCGTGTTAGGTGGGTCGCTGCAGGCTGCCGAGGTTTGCAACCCCACTCCCTCGGAGGTTTTCGGCATGCTCGGGCTGGTCAAGACCGCACTGCTCAAGCCCTACACGTTCATCGTGCTGGCGATATTCATCTGCATCATCGGGCCCCTGGCGGCCCTGCGTACCCCCACCGACGTGTTTCCGGATATCGGCATCCCGGTGGTGGCGGTGGTCTGGCAGTACAACGGCCTGTCACCGGATGCCATGGCCGGGCGGGTGATCTACACCTACGAGCGCTCCCTGAGCACCACGGTCAACGACATCGAGCACATCGAATCGCAGTCGCTGCCGGGCATGGGCATCGTCAAGATCTTCTTCCAGCCCGGGGTCGATATCCGCACCGCCAACGCCCAGGTGACAGCCGTTTCACAAACCGTGCTCAAGCAGATGCCGCCGGGCATCACCCCGCCGCTGATCCTCAACTACAGCGCCTCGACGGTGCCGATCCTGCAGATGGCCTTCTCCAGCCCGACCCTGTCGGAGGCGAAGATCCGCGACCTGGTGCAGAACAACATCCGCCTGCCCCTGAGCTCCCTGCCCGGCCTGGCCATGCCCACCCCCATGGGCGGCAAGCAGCGGCAGATCACCCTCGACCTGGACCCACAAGCCCTGGCCGCCAAGGGCCTGTCGGCCCAGGACGTGGGCAATGCCCTGGCGGCGCAGAACCAGATCATCCCGGTGGGCACCGCCAAGCTGGGCAGCGATGAATACACGGTGCTGCTGAACAACAGCCCGACCGCCATCGAGGAGCTCAACGACCTGCCGATCAAGACCGTGGACGGCGCGCTGATCACCATCGGCCAGGTGGCCCACGTGCGCGACGGCTCGCCGCCGCAGACCAACATCGTGCGGGTCGACGGACGCCGCGCGGTGCTGATGCCGGCCCTGAAGAACGGCAATATCTCCACCCTGTCGATCGTCGACGGCATCCGCCAGATGCTGCCGCGCATCAATGAGACCCTGCCGCCAGCGCTGAAGACCTCACTGCTGGGGGACGCCTCGGTGTTCGTCAAGCAGTCGGTGGGCAGCGTGGCCCAGGAAGGCATCATCGCCGCCCTGCTGACCAGCGCGATGATCCTGCTGTTCCTCGGTAGCTGGCGCTCCACACTGATCATCGCCGCCTCGATTCCCCTGGCGGTGCTCTCGGCCATTGCCCTGCTGGCGCTCAGCGGCCAGACGCTGAATGTGATGACCCTGGGCGGCCTGGCCCTGGCGGTGGGGATCTTGGTGGACGACGCCACCGTGACCATCGAGAACATCAACTGGCACCTGGAGCAGGGCAAGGCGGTCAAGCAGGCCATCCTCGACGGCGCCAAGCAGATCGTCGGCCCGGCCTTCGTCTCGCTGCTGTGCATCTGCATCGTCTTCGTGCCGATGTTCCTGCTGCAGGGCATCGCCGGCTACCTGTTCCGGCCCATGGCACTGGCGGTGATCTTCGCCATGGCCAGCTCGTTCATCCTCTCACGGACCCTGGTGCCCACACTGGCCATGTACCTGCTCAAGCCGCACACGCCAGAAGCCGGGCCCGGGCATCACCCGGAAGACGCCTTCATCAACCACCACGAAGGCGAACAGCACACCAAGCCGCGCAATGCCCTGGTGCGCGGGCTATTGGCCTTTCAACAAGGTTTTGAGGCGCGTTTCTCCACTGTGCGCGACACCTACCACGGCCTGTTGCATCTGGCCCTGGGCAGACGCAAGACCTTCATCATCGGCTTCTTGGCCTGCGTGCTGGCCTCCTTCGCCCTGCTGCCGAGCCTGGGCCAAGACTTCTTCCCCGCCACCGACGCCGGGGCCCTGGCCCTGCATGTGCGGCTGCCCCTGGGCACGCGGATCGAGGAAAGCGCGGCGGCGTTCGACCGTATCGAAGGGCGGATTCGCGAAGTGATCCCGGCCGAGCAACTGGACAGCATCATCGACAACATCGGCATCCCCCTGAGCGGCATCGACATGGCCTACAGCAACAGCGGCACCATCGGCCCCCAGGACGGTGACATCCAGATCACCCTCAAGCCCGGCCACACCCCCAGCGCCGAGCTGGAGAAACAGCTGCGCGAAGCCCTGCCGGAAAGCTTCCCCGGCAGCCAGTTCGCCTTCCTGCCGGCGGACATCAGCAGCCAGATCCTCAACTTCGGCGCCCCGGCCCCGCTGGACGTGAAAATCTCCGGGCCCGATGACGCGGCCAACCGCGCCTTCGCCCTGGAACTGCAACGGCGCCTGCAACATGTGCCGGGCATTGCCGACCTGCGGATCCAGCAGTCCACCGGCTACCCGTCACTGCAGGTCAAGGTCGACCGCCTGCGGGCCAACGGCCTGGGGATCACCGAGCGTGACGTGACCAACAGCATGGTGGCGTCCTTGGCCGGCAGCTCCCAGGTGGCGCCGACCTTCTGGCTCAACCCGAAGAACGGCGTGTCCTACTCCATCGTCGCCGCCACCCCGCAGTACCGCCTGGACAGCCTGCCGGCCCTGGAGGCGCTGCCGGTCACCGGCAGCAACGGCCAGTCGCAGATCCTCGGCGGCCTGGCGGACATCTCCCGGGTCGAGAGCCCGGCGGTGGTCAGCCACTACAACATCCAGCCGACCCTGGACCTGTATGCCAACGTGCAGGGCCGCGACCTGGGTGCCGTGGCCCACGACATGCAAAAGGTTCTGGACGACGCCGCGGCCCTACGGCCCAAGGGCGCCACGGTCAGTCTGCACGGGCAGATCGACGCCCTGCACGAAGCCTTCAGCGGCCTGAGCCTGGGCCTGCTGGGGGCGGTGGTGCTGATCTACCTGTTGATCGTGGTCAACTTCCAGTCCTGGGTCGATCCGTTCGTAATCATCACCGCGCTGCCGGCAGCCCTGGCCGGGATCGTCTGGATGCTGTTCTTGAGTGGCACCTCGCTGTCGGTGCCGGCGCTGACCGGGGCCATCCTGTGCATGGGGGTGGCCACCGCCAACTCGATCCTGGTGGTGAGTTTTTGCCGCGAGCGCCTGGCGGAACACGGCGATGCCCTCAAGGCCGCGCTGGAAGCCGGCTACACGCGCTTTCGCCCGGTGTGCATGACCGCCCTGGCGATGATCATCGGCATGCTGCCCCTGGCCCTGTCCGAGGAACAGAACGCCCCACTGGGCCGCGCGGTGATCGGCGGGCTGCTCCTCGCCACCGTCGCCACCCTGATTTTTGTCCCCGTGGTCTTCAGCCTGGTCCACGGCCGCCGTCCCCAATCCGCTGTTGCTGGAGAAAACACCCATGTCGCCTGATCACACCCCTTCGCGCAAACGCCTGATGCTACTGGGCATCGGCGGCCTGAGCCTGGCCGCCCTGCTGGTGGCCAGCGGCCTGGCCGCACGTACCCGGCATGAACGGGCCGTCGTTGCCTGGACCGAAACCGCCGCCGTACCGCAGGTGCTGGTGTTCCAGCCGCAGCACAACCTACTGGGCGACACCCTGCGCCTGCCGGCACACCTGGAGGCCTGGAGCAAGGCGCCGATCCATGCCCGGGTCAGCGGCTACCTCAAGGACTGGACCCAGGACATAGGCGCCAAGGTGAGCGCCGGGCAAGTGCTGGCCCATATCGACAGCCCCGACCTGGACCAGCAAGTGGCCCAGGCCCGGGCGCGGATGATCCAGCAACAAGCCAATGCCCGGCTGGCCCAGACCACCGCCGAGCGCTGGCAGAACCTCTTGGCCAGCCATTCGGTATCGCGCCAGGAAGCCGATGAAAAGACCTCCAACGCAGCCGCCGCCAAAGCCAATGCCGAGGCGGCCGCCGCCGACTATGCGCGGCTCTCGGCGCTGGAGGACTACAAGACCATTCGTGCGCCGTTCGCCGGTACCATCACCGCCCGCCACACCGACATCGGCCAGTTGATCAAGGCCGACAACGACAGCGACCCGGAGCTGTTCGACCTGGCGGACACCCACAAACTGCGGCTCTACGTGCCGATTCCGCAGAACTACGCCAGCGTGATCCGCCCCGGCCTGCAAGCGCAGTTGACGGTGCCCGAGCACCCCGGCCAGCACTTCAGCGCGCAACTGCTGGGCGACTCCACCGCCATCGACCCACGCTCCGGCACCCTGCTGGCGCAGTTCGTCGCCGCCAACCCGGACGGCGCGCTGATGCCCGGTGAGTATGCCGAAGCCACACTGGCCATCCCTGCCGACACCCACGGTGTGAGCATCCCCGCCAGCGCCCTGATCTTCCGCGCCCAGGGCACCCAGGTGGCGGTGATCGACGGTTCCCGCCACGTGCACCTGCGCAGCATCCATATCGGCCTGGACCTGGGCGAGCGGCTGGTGATCGACCAGGGCCTGCAAGCCAGCGATCACGTCATCGACAACCCGCCGGACGCCCTGCGCGAAGGCGACCTGGTGCAACTGGCCGACGCGGGAGGCGAACATGCGCCCAAGGCTTAAGCCCCTCGCCGCCCTGCTGTTGCTGGCCCTGCACGGCTGCTCCCTGGCGCCCCACTACCAGGTGCCGCCCATTGACCTGCCAGCGCACTACCGCGAACAGAGCAGCGACGGCCCCTGGCACCCGGCCGCCGCGCCCCAAAGCCTCGCCGAGCAATGGTGGCTGCTGTACCAGGACCCGCGTCTGGATGACCTGCAACAACGCCTGCTCCGAGCCAACCCGGATCTGGCGGCGGCCCTGGCCCACTACGACGGCGCCCAGGCCTACGCCAGCCAGCTGCAGGCCGGGCTGTTCCCGCAGATCAGCGCCAGCGCCCAACCGTTGCGCCAGCGCCAGTCGGACAGCCGCCCCCTGCGCGGCAGCACGCAACCGTCGATCTACAACAGCAACAGCGCCGGTTTTGCCCTGAGCTTCGACCTCGACCTCTGGGGCCGGATTCGCAATCAAGCCGCAGCCGGCGATGCCCAGGCCCAGGCCTCCGGCGACGACCTCGCGGCGGCGCGCCTGAGCCTGCAAAAACAATTGGCGAGTCTGTATGTGCAACTCAATGGCCTGGACGCCCAGAGCCGCATCCTCAGCCACTCCCTGGAGGATTACGCCCAGGCCCTGCAACTGACCCGCGACCGCTATCAGGGGCAGATCGCCTCGGAACTGGACCTGACCCGGGCCCAGAGCCAACTGGCCAGCGCCGAGGCGGAACTGGACGAAGTGCGCGCCCAGCGCAACCTCACCGAACATGCGATTGGCGAACTGGTGGGCGAACCGGCCAGCCGCTTCAGCCTGGCGCCCTCTTCGCAACTGCTGAGCCTGCCGAGTATTCCCCAGCAACTGCCCAGCACCCTGCTGCAACGAAGGCCGGACATTGCCGCCGCCGAACGCCGGGTCTACGCCGCCAATGCCGGCATCGGCATCGCCCGCGCCGCCTGGTATCCGGATTTCAGCCTGACCGGCATGCTCGGCGGCCAGACCCAGGGCGTGGGCAATCTGTTGGCGGCGGGTAATCGCTATTGGGCCCTGGGGCCGTTGGTGAACCTGCCGATTTTTGACGGCGGGCGGCTGAGCGCCAATGAGCGCCAGGCCCACGCCGAGTTTGAAGAGGCTGCCGCCCATTACCGTGGGCAAGTGCTGCGGGCGGTGCGCGAGGTGGAGGATAACCTGGGGCAACTGCGGGATTTGCACCAGGAAGCGCTGGACCAACAGGCGGCGGTGAATGCTGCCGAGCACACGCAGACCTTGGCGATGAACAGCTATCAGGCCGGAGCAGTGAGTTATCTGGATGTGGTGACGGCGCAGACCGCAGCCTTGCAGGCCCAGCGGGGGTTGCAGGCGGTGCAGACAAGGGAGTTGCAGGCCAGTGTGGGGTTGGTGGTGGCGTTGGGTGGAGGAGAGTCAGCGTCAAGTTTGTAGCGGCAAGCGGCAAGCTAAAAGCTTGAGGTTTACCGCCTCGCCCTATGCGTCGCCAACCGTTGCTGATAGTGTTGAGCGCGAAAAAGTAGTTATCATACCCACCACAACAGGGAGTTGAAAGCGATGTGAACAGCCGGCAACTCATCGCCCAGATCGAAGCAGATGGTTGGTATCTGGTCAGGGTCAAGGGCAGTCACCACCACTTCAAACACCCAACCAAGCCAGGCCTGGTCACCATTCCCCATCCCAAAAAAGATCTACTGGCCAAAACGGTAAGCAGCATATTGAAACAAGCCCGGCTCTAACCACCCAGGCTCGACGCTCCCAGGTCCGAAGGAGGATCAGTCCATGCTCTATCCCATTGCCATTCTCCCCGGTGACGACCAACACGCCTGGGGTGTGGAAGTACCCGATATTCCTGGCTGCTTCTCCGCCGGTGACGACCTCGACGACGCCATGGCCATGGCCCGCGAAGCCATCGAAGGCCACCTGGAATTACTGGCCGAAGAAGGAGCAGCCATCCCCACCGCGCGCACAGTGACCCTCCACGCCGCCAATCCCCAGTATCAAGGCTGCACTTGGGCCGTGATTGATATCGACATCACTCGCTACATGGGCAAGGCGGAAAAACTCAACATCACGCTGCCGGGCTATTTGCTGAATCGAATTGATGAATATGTGAAACATCATCCGGAACAGAAAAGCCGATCGGGCTTTTTGGCTCAGGCTGCGTTGAGGGTCTTGCAGGGCGTTTGAGGGTTTTGATTGAAAGGGTGAGGGTTCAGGCTTTGGCTTTGCTCTCCCGTCAGGAGACCGGAGCGAGGCGCCGGATGCTGGGGCAGGAGCCTTTTGGTTATTCTGGGCTGGACCGGCATTCCGGCTTTGCCAAAGTGATTCGCTCTTACCGCGAGTTCTGGGTACATATCCTTTGCTGCGGTTACGGCCGCTTAGGGTTTCGCCCTTACGGCGACTCACTTTGGAAAAGCCCCAAAGTAAGCAAAGGGCTCCTGCCCCTCCACTCGGTGCCTCGCCTAGGCTCGGCATGCCCTCACTCCGGCATTGATCCGTGGGCCGCCGCAATGGGCCATCCCTGGCCCAGTGCGGCTAACCCGGCGTCCTGCCGGGTTACCCACGGATCAATGCCTGCGTTCGGCCATCGTGTCTAAAGGGGCAGGAAGATCAAAAGCAAGATCAAAAGCAAAGGCAAAATCTGACGGCGGCCTGCCGGCCGGCCTGGAGATTGATCGGTGTGCACCGCCCCCCTGTAGGAGCTGGCTTGAACTGGCCTAATAATTTTGGACACCCAAATCGGGCGCTATGATGGCGCCCAAATCAGAGGTGTTTGGATATGCGTAATTCTTATTCGGGTGAGTTCAAGCTCAAGGCGGCCAGCATGGTGTTGGACGAGGGACTATCGGTTCCCGAGGTTTGCGCCAGTTTGAGTGTTGGTCCTACGGCGCTGCGTCGCTGGGTTGAACAAGTTCGTCAAGAGCGCCAGGGATCGATTCCGGTCGGGGCCAAAGCGATTACCGCCGATCAGCGAGAAATCCAACAACTCAAAGCCTTGCTCAGGCAAAAAGATCAGGATATCGAAATCCTAAAAAAGGCCAGTGCTCTCCTGCTGTTGGACGCCAAAGATCACTCTCGCTGATCGATGAGCTGGGTGAGCAATACGGCGTGAACAAGTGCTGCCGCGTGCTGGGAATTAGCCGCAGCAGCTTTTACGCATGGCGCGAGCGCCAAGGCCGAGCTCGGCCCGAACGAGAGAAGCTCAAAGCCTTGCTGGTCAAGCACCATAAGGCTTCCAGGGCATCTGCCGGCTCGCGCACCCTGGCCAAGGTGCTGCAAGCCAATGGGCATAGTGTCGGACGGTACATGGCTCGCAGCCTGATGCGAGAAGCCGGTATCGCCAGTCGTCAGCGTCGACGCCACAAGTACAAGTCCTCCGGCGTGGAAGCGCTGGTGGCGCCCCACGTGCTCAAGCGTCAGTTTGAGGTTACGGCGATGAATCAGGTGTGGTGCGGCGACGTCACGTACATCAAGGTCGGCAAGCGCTGGCTGTATTTTGCCGCAGTTCTGGACTTGTTCGCCCGCAGGATCGTGGGCTGGTCGTTTTCGATGATCTCTGATGCCTCGCTGACCTGTGAAGCCTTGCGGATGGCCGTCGAGCTACGGGGGCGTCCCAAAGACGTGTTGTTTCACTCCGATCAAGGTTGCCAGTACACCAGCCATAAGTTCAGGAATGAGCTGCTGGAACTTGGGCACCGGCAAAGTATGAGTCGTAAAGGTGAATGCTGGGACAACGCTGCGATGGAGCGTTTCTTTGGCAGTTTGAAGTCGGAGTGGGTACCTGAAACAGGCTACAGCTCGGAGCATGAGGCCCGAACGGATGTACAGCGCTACGTCATGCGCTACAACACCATCAGGCCTCACAGTTATAACGACTATTGGTCGCCGGTAGCGATGGAGAAACTGGCGGCGTAGAACCTTAATCGGTGTCCAGGATTACTTGACCAGTTCAGCTTGCCAGCGAAGGCGTCCGCCAGGGCGACGCATGTCTTGCGGGCCTCTTCGCCGGCAAGCCGGCTCCTACGGAAGCGCGTACAACGCGCTTGGGCTTTTGATCTTGCTTTTGCTTTTGCTTTTGATCTTCCTGCCCCTTCAGGAGGCCGAGCGTAGGCATTGCGCAGGGGGCAGCTCGGCATGGATGCCGAGCTAGCCGCCATCAGGCCATGGATGGCCTGTGGCGGCGTGCCCCCGGAGCAATGCCGGAGCGAGGGAACGCCGAGCCTAGGCGAGGCGCCGGATGCGGGGGCAGGAGCCCTTTGGTTACTTTGGGGCTTTTCCAAAGTGACTCGCCGTAAGGGCGAAACCGCCAGCCGCAACACCCGCAGCAATGGATATGTACCCCATCAAAACCAGCCACCAACAGTCGACACAACCACTCAAACATCACCTTCAATGCCCAATTGCACCGCTCTGGCATCCCCCCTATAGTTCGCCCACGCGGCAAAATCCGCGAGCGACCTTGGCCGGTCGAATATAGGAACGCATCCACTTTCAAACATCCTCGCAGTCGCTTTTGTCCCTGCGATCAAAGGTTATGACGGTGGTGCGCGGGACACCTCAAGGTGTGCTGTTGCCCTATCCCCGGCCAGCCTGCTCGCGCATCACTGCCCCAATCCTCACGGTCGGCAAAAAGACGATTGCTCTATAAGCAGGAGCCGTACCTATGACTGACCATCACCTCCCCCGCTTCACCCCCATCGACACCCACGACACCGAACACCCGGTGTTCTACCTCGATACCGACGCCCCCTTGAGCGACCTGGCCAGCAGCGCCGCCCACCGTTTCACCGTGGTTCGCGACCTGATGGACAGCCTGTCCACCCTGAAACTGAAAGACATCAGCGATTGCGACCTGACCCGCATCACCCGTGGCGTACACCTGCTGACACGAGAAGGCTGCGCGGTGCTGGAAGTGATTCAGTGGAGGGTTGTGTAGGAGCCGGCTTGCCGGCGAAGGCGGTCTTACGGGCCTCTTCGCTGGCAAGCCAGCGCCTACAAAAACCGGCGCACCTGCAAACGATCAGATGTGGCAACTGCTCAAGCCATTCTTCTCCAGGTAACGCTGGTGCGCTTCATCCGCCAGGTCGAAGCGGCCCAGGGACACGATCACCGTGGCCACGGGTTTGTTGAGGCGGCCAGAGTCTTGCAGCGCCACCTTGGCCGCCCTCGCCTGTTCGGCCTGCACGGCGTTGGTGTGGAAAATCGCCGAGCGATATTTCACCCCGCCATGTTCGCCCTGGCGGTCCACCGACGTCGGATCGTGCAGGCCCCAGAAGTGTTCGATCAGGGTCGAATACGCCAGCACCTGCGGGTCGAAATCCACCTGCACCACTTCAATCTGCAACGCCTCGTCACCCGCTTCCACGGCGTAGCCCACACGGGAATCCACTACCCCCGGCAGCGCCCGGAACGCGGCTTCCGCGCCCCAGAAGCAGCCAGCGCCGAAGGTCGCCTGTTCGAGGCTATTCACCGGCGCCCCGCTCATTGCGCCACTCCCACTTTCTCACCGCTGGCACCCAGCCAGCCATCAACGATCTGCGGATGCGCCGCGACCCATTCCTTGGCCGCCTGCGCCGCCGGTTGCTGTTCCTTTTCGATCTTGAGGATCAGGTCATTCAAAGCCTGGGGTTCGATGCTGAAGTTCTCCAGGAACGCGGCGATCCGTGGTGCGCGTTTTTGCAAGGCGCTGGAGGCCAGGACATAGACCCGTGCATCCGGGTAGGCGCAGGTGATCTTGCTCTTGCTCAGCCAATCGGCATCCACCGTCGGGCTGATGAATTTCCAGCAGCCGTCGGCCTTGTACAGCGGGTCGCCCTTTTTGTTGTCCTGGGCGTAGCCGTCGAACGCCGGTTCATCCAGGCGGCGCAGGTCGAAGGCGGAGAAGATCCAGTCCGGGGTGTAGGCGTAGAACACCACGCCGCGCTGGGCCTTGTAGGCCGCGGCGAGCTTGGCGTAGGTCACCGAGGCTTCGGTGGACACCGATTCGAATTTATCGGCAAAGCCGAAATCCTTGGCCTTGATCTCGCCGATGTAGGTCGATTCCCAACCCGCCGGGCCCACCAGCAGTTGCGCCTTGCCGCCGCCCAGGGGTTCGAAGAGTTTCGCCACTTCGGGCTTTTGCAGGTCGTAGACCGACTTCACGCCGTATTTGTCTTGCAGGTAGCCGGGGATGTAGAAGCCCTGAACCCCCAGGTACGGCTGCTTATTGGGCACCAGGGAACGGGTGCCGCCGGTGACGTATTTGGCCCAGGCGGCGGACTGGTTGGGCAGCCAGATATCGGTGAGCACGTCCACCGAGCCGTCGCCCTTGGCAGCGGCGGCGAACAGCACCGGAACGTCACCGGCGAGGTAGGAAACCTCGCCGTCGAGGCGGCTCTTGATCACTTCGCCAAGGATGTTCTGGATGGCGATGGCACCGGTCCAGTTCTGCTCGCCAATGACGATCTTGTCCTTGGCCAGCACCGGCAGGGACAACCCCAACAGCAGCGCGGCAGCGCCAAGGGTACGGGTAAACGACTTGTTCAAGGGACACCTCATGATTGATGCAATGTGCGATCCCGCTGGCGCAGGGTCGCTTGAATGATGCGGTCGGGAATCAGCGCGCAGAACACGATCGCGGCGCCGGCCAGCATGCCCTCGCCGCCCTTGATGTTGCGCAGCGCGGTCATCACGTCGTAGCCCAGGCCGCCGGCGCCGATCAGCGCCGCCACCACCACCATCGACAGGCTCATCACCAGGGTCTGGTTGATCCCCAGCAGCAAGGAGCCCGCAGCCAGGGGCAGTTCGACCTTGGTCAGGACCTGCCACGGCGTGGCGCCGTGGGCCAGGGCTGCTTCGACGGCGGTCTTGGGCACTTCCTGAATCCCCAGGGCAGTGAGGCGGATCATCGGCGCCAGGGCGAAGATCACCGTGGCGATCACCGCCGGGGTCTTGCCCACCGAGAAGAACGCCACCGCCGGGATCAGGTACACGAAGGTGGGCAAGGTCTGCATCACGTCCAGGAGCGGAGTGATCAGGCGCCGGGCCAGGGCGCGCTTGGCCAGGAGGATGCCGGCGGGTACGCCGATCAACAGCGAGATCAGCACCGAGGAGCCCACCAAGGCCAGGGTGGCGATGGTCCGCTCCCAGAAACCGAACAGGCCGATGTAGAGCAAGGCCGCGGCACTGGTCAGGGCCAGGGCGGCGCCGGCGCTGCGCCAGGCCAGCAGCACCAGGGCCAGGGCCGGCACCGGCCAGGGCAGCCAGCCCAGCAGGCTTTCGATGCTTTCGATCACCGTGCGCACGGCGACTATCACGCCGACGAAGGTGCTTTCGAACGTCACCTGGGACCAGGCAATCAGTTGATCGATGGCCGCGGCGGTGCCCAGCAGCACTTGGCGGTCGGCGGGAAATTGCAGCCAGGGGCCAGTGGCGTCGACGGCCAACACCCGCCACAGCACCAGGACCTGGGACAGCAGCAACACCAGCCACGGCAGACGCCAGTCCGAACGCCTCAGGCGGCTGGGACGGCGGGCCAGGGCCACACTCAACAGGCGGCTGGACAGCAAGCCGATGAGCGCCAGGGCGGCCCAGGCGAAACTGGCCGTGGCCAGCCCTTGCCCCAAGGCTGCGACCGCCCCCAATTCCAGGGCGAAGCCCAGCCAGTACAGGCCACCGCGACCGCTGGCGGCCAGGGCGGCGGGCCCCAGCAGCAGGGCCTGAGCAAAGGACAGTCCGGGGCTGAACGGCGCCGGGGTCGTCGCGCTCTTGCGCGGGGCAATCGTCGCCATCGGCGTGGCGCTGCGGGCGCCGTGTTCCTGGAAGAAGTCCGCCACTTCGGCATCCGCCGGCTGCTTCAGCAATTCCTCGGGGGTGCCAACCTGAATCAGCTGGCCGTGGCGCAGCACGGCGATGCGGTCCGCCAGGCGCAGGGCTTCCGCCGGGTCGTGGGTCACCAGCAAGGTGGTGATGCCGCGCTCGCGCACCACCTGCAGAAAGTGGCTTTGCAGGTCGCGGCGGATGGTCGGGTCCAGGGCGCTGAAAGGTTCGTCCATCAGCAGGATGTCAGGCTCGCTGACCAGGGCCCGGGCCAGACCGACCCGCTGCTGCATGCCGCCGGACAGCTCATGGGGATAGTGATCGCCCCAGCCGTCCAGGCCCATGGCGTGCAACTGCAGATCCGCCGCGGCATGGCGCAGAGCCTCGGGCTCGCCGCGCAGTTCCAGGGGCAAGGCAACGTTGTCGCGCACGCTGCGATGAGGCAGCAGGCCAAAATGCTGGAACACCATGCCGATGCGCCGGGAACGCAGGGTGCGCAGTTCCTGGGCCGAGAGTTGGCTGATGGCCGCACCGTCGATCAGCACCTCGCCGCTGCTGGGCTCGATCAACCGGTTGATATGCCGCAGCAAGGTGGACTTGCCGCTGCCGGAGGTGCCCATCAGGCACAGCACCTCGCCACGGCGCACCTGCAAGCTGACCTGCTGCACCGCAGGCGGCGCGCTCTGGCCACGGCGGCGGGAGTAGTGTTTGGTCAGGTTGCGCAACTCCAGCACCACCTCGGGGTTTTCCGCGAGCGGGCTGGACCAGGCTGGGACGGCAAAGGCCTCTTGGGGTTGAACGGCAGACACGGGAACTCCTGACGCCGGGCGCGGGATGGCGTGGCCGGCGGTGAACAAGAAAAAAAGGGGGCCAGGTTCGCTGTAGGAGCCGGCTTGCCGGCGAAAGCGATCTAACGGTCACTTACAACGATTTGGGGCTCCACAACTGCACGGCCCGGGCATCCACTGGCTTGGGCAAGAGCTTTTCCTGGTAGAAGGCATCGGCGATTTTCTGCTGCTCGCCCAAGGCGTCGGGCTTGACCGCTTCCACCTGGTAGGTGCGGCGGCTGTTGGCCAGTTCCACCGTCGGCACATCCAGATTGCCCCACAGCGGGCCCAGCAGTTTTGCCGCCTCGGCCGGGTGTGCCTTGACCCAGGTGCCGGTCTTCTGCAACTCGGCGAACACTTGCTGCAGCACCTCGGGATGGGCCTTGGCGTAGTCGTTGGAAGCCAGGTAGTAACGGCGATAGCTGGCCAGCCCCTGGCCGTCGTGCAGCACCCGCGCGCCCTGCTGGCGCTGGGCGCTGGCGACGAAGGGTTCCCAGGTGACCCAGGCATCGACCTTGGCGGTTTCCAGCGCCGCGCGGCCATCGGCCGGGGTCAGGTACACCGGCTGGATATCGGCAAAGCTCAGCCCGGCTTGGCGCAAGGCGGCGATCAGCAGGTAATGGCTGCCGGCGGCCTTGGTCACGGCAACGCGCTTGCCCTTGAGGTCAGCGAGGGATTTGAGCGGCGAATCCTTGGGGATGACGATGGACTGGGCCGCAGGCGATGGGGTTTCCGTGGCGAAATAGGTCAGCTTGGCCCCCGCCGCCTGGGCGAAGACCGGCACCGTGTCGGCGACATCGGCGCTGATGTCGACGTTGCCCACGTTCAGCGATTCCGCCAGCGGCAGGCCACTGGTGAATTCGTGCCAGGTGATGTTGACGCCCTGCCCCGCCAGTTGTTTTTCCAGGGTGCCCTGGGCCTTGAGCAGCGCCAGCAGGGTCGAGGATTTCTGGTAGCCGATACGCAGGTTGGTGTCGGCCTGGGCATTGAGCGCCATGCCCAGCGCCAGACCGGCCAGGGCGGTGATCGACAAGCTGCGACGCAAAGCAAAGGGCAGGCGCATGGGGGCGAACCTTCTGGGAGACAGGAAAGTCGCTAAAAGCTAATCGATCTAACAAATCTAAAATAAATACTTTTTAGGAATTAGCTTAGGTTCGTGCGACTGCCCCCTAACGGTCACAAGGCTTGGAACCGCCGAACTCGGTTTTGCGCAGGCAGAAGAAGCCGTTTTTCTTCAAGGTCAGCGGGGCCACGGCGCAAGGCAGCACGGCCTGATTGACCTCGATCGACACCCGCTCGCCCTGCAACTCGCGCTCGTCCAGCCGCAGCTCGCAACTGCCCGCCTGGTCACCTGCCGCGTAGCCGATATGGCTGATCACCCGGTTGTCCAGCTTGATCACCAGGGGGTTCTGCGCCGCCGAACAGACCGAGAGGCTGGGGTGGCGGGTGTTGATGCTCAGATGGTTGTCATCGCCGGTGGCCGCCGGGACCAGGGGAATGAACAGCAGCGACATCAGATGGTGGGACGGCGCGGAGGTCAGCTTCACATACAGCGGCTCGGGCCCGCAGGCCAGCTTGAACGAAGTGCCCTGGTCATATTTTCCCTTGCTGGCGTCCTGCCAACCGCCGAGGCTGTCGGCCTTCCAGTCGTGGCCCCATTTGTAATCGATACAACCCCCCAGGCTCAGAGCCAGGGCCAAACAGAGCGCCATCCTGTGCATAGTCGATATCCCGTGCGAAAAGTTCGCCAGTGTACGCCAGGACCAGCGGCTGACGATGCCCTTGTAGGAGCTGGCTTGCCAGCGAAAGCGTCAGCACTGGCGATACAGGTCTTGCGGGCCCCTTCGCCGGCAAGCCGGCTCCTACGGGAATAGTGGCGTGGGCGGATTCGCGGAATCACCTCCCCCCCCGGTAGGAGCTGGCTTGCCAGCGAAGGCGTCGCCATGGGCGGCGCATTTCTTGCGGACCTCTTCGCCGGCAAGCCGGCTCCTACGGTTGGCGTTGGGCGATGGATTGGGAGGCGGCGAGCATGGCGCGCAGCAGCACGGCGCAGCCGGCGGCGAGGTCGTCGGGGTCGGCGTTCTCGATTTCGTTGTGGCTGATGCCACCTTCGCAGGGCACGAAGATCATCCCCGCCGGGCCCAGTTCGGCGACGAAGATCGCGTCGTGCCCGGCGCCGCTGACGATGTCCATATGGGACAGGCCCAGCCCCTGGGCGGCACCGCGCACGGCATCGACACAGACGGGGTCGAAATACAGCGGCGGGAAGTCCGCAGTGGGGGTCAGTTCGAAGCTCAGGCCGTGTTCTTCACAGGTGTTGTCGATCACCTGGCGCACCTCGGCAATCATCGAATCCAGGCGCGCCGGCTCCAGGTGGCGGAAGTCCAGGGTCATGCGCACCTCCCCCGGGATCACGTTGCGCGAGCCTGGATAGGCTTGCAGGCAGCCGACGGTGCCGCAGGCGTGGGGCTGGTGGCCGAGGGCGGCACGGTTGACCGCCGCGACCACGGCGGCAGCGCCCACCAGGGCGTCCTTGCGCAGGTGCATGGGGGTCGGGCCGGCGTGGGCTTCGACACCCCGCAGCTTGAGGTCGAACCATTTCTGCCCCAGAGCACCGAGGACAATGCCGATGGTCTTGCGCTCGTCTTCAAGAATCGGCCCCTGCTCGATATGCGCCTCGAAGTAGGCACCCACCGGATGCCCGCTGACCGGGCGCGTGCCGGCGTAGCCGATGGCGTTCAGCGCCTCGCCGACGCTGACGCCCTCAGCGTCGGTCTTGGCCAGGGTGTCTTGCAGGGTGAACTTCTCGGCGAACACCCCGGAACCCATCATGCACGGCGGGAAGCGCGAGCCTTCTTCGTTGGTCCACACCACCACTTCCAGGGGCGCCTCGGTTTCCAGCTTGAGGTCGTTGAGGGTGCGCAGCACTTCCACTCCGGCCAGCACGCCGAAGCAGCCGTCGAACTTGCCGCCGGTGGGCTGGGTGTCAATGTGGCTGCCGGTCATCACTGGCGGCAGCTGCGGATTGCGCCCGGGGCGGCGGGCGAAGATGTTGCCGATGCCGTCCACCGTGACCGTGCAACCGGCCTCCTCGCACCACTTCACGAACAGGTCCCGGGCCTGGCGGTCGAGGTCGGTCAGGGCCAAACGGCAGACCCCGCCCTTGACCGTGGCGCCGAGCCGGGCCAACTCCATGAGCGACTGCCAGAGGCGGTCGCGGTTGATGTGCTGATGACTGGATTGCAGAACCTCGACGGCAGCGTTCATGGTGATTTCCTCAGGCGTTTCTTCTGGTTTTGTCGGGGGATGCGTGGCGCAATCGCCCGGGATAACGGCCTAGCAAAAACCTGCTCTTGCCCAGGAGCCGGCCGGGCGGCGTACCACTTGCCGGCGAAGGAGCCCGCAAGAGGTGCATCGCCCGTGCCGACGCCTTCGCTGGCAAGCCAGCTCCTACGGGACGGGGGTGGTGCCCGCGAGCACGCTGGTTGGGTGTTCATGTTGGGGTCTTGGCGGTCGCCACCTGGGGGCTGCGCCAGGTGCACAGGCCGTAGTAGATCAACCCGCCCAGGGCCGAGCCGGTGAACCAGCCGTAGCTGTAGAACCAGTTGAAGGCGCTGCTGCCCAGGGACATTAGGGTCAGGGCCACCGGCACGCCGAAGGCGATGAAACCGTGCCAGTTCCACGCCGGGTAGACGTCGTCGCGGTACAGGCCGGCCAGGTCCAGGCGCTGTTTCTTGATGATGAAGTAGTCCACCACCATGATCCCGGCAATCGGCCCCAGCAGACTGGAGTAGCCCAGCAGCCAGTTGGAATACACGCTCTCCAGGCTGACGTCGGAAATCAGCAGGCCGAGCTTTTTCAGCAATTCGTGGCCCATCAGCGCCAGCCCCACCAGGCCGGTGAGGATTACCGCCGTGGTGCGGCCGATCAGCTTCGGCGCGAGGTTCTGGAAGTCGTTGGTGGGCGAGACGATGTTGGCCGCAGTGTTGGTGGACAAGGTGGCGATGATGATCAGCGCCATGGCCAGGGCCACCCAGCCCGGGCTCTGGATATGGCCGATCAGGCTCACCGGGTCGGACACCGTGACCCCCACCAGTTTCACCGAGGCGGCGGTCATCACCACCCCCAGGGCGGCGAACAGGAACATGGTCAGCGGCAAGCCGAAGATCTGCCCGAGGATCTGGTCCTTCTGGCTTTTCGCGTAGCGGCTGAAGTCGGGAATGTTCAGCGACAAGGTGGCCCAGAAGCCCACCATCGCCGTCAGCCCGGCCATGAAGTAACCGGTGACGCTGGCGCCCTCGGGACGCTTGGGCGGGATCGCCAACAGCTCAGTCAGCGACACGCTGGGCAAGGCCCACACCAGCAGGCCGATGCCCACCGCCACCAGCAGCGGCGCGGACAATGTTTCCAGCCACTTGATCGACTCGGCGCCGCGCAGCACCACCCACAGGTTGAGGGTCCAGAAGATCATGAAGCCGATCACCTCGCCGGTGCCGCCCAGGGCCTTCCAGCCCTCGAAGATCGAGCCCAGGAACAGGTGGATCGCCAGCCCGCCGAACATCGTCTGGATGCCGAACCAGCCGCAGGCCACCAGGGCGCGGATCAGGCACGGCACGTTGGAGCCGATGATGCCGAACGACGAGCGCAGCAGCACCGGGAAGGGAATGCCGTACTTGGTGCCGGCAAAGGCGTTGAGGGTCAGGGGAATCAGCACCACGATGTTGGCCAGGAGGATCGCCAGCAGCGCCTCGCCGACGCTGAGGCCGAAGTAGGCGGTCAGTACCCCGCCCAGGGTGTAGGTGGGCACGCAGATCGACATGCCGACCCACAGCGCGGTGATGTGCCATTTGTTCCAGGTGCGCTCCTGGACCTTGGTCGGTGCGATGTCGTGGTTGTAACGGGGGCTGTCGAGTACGTCGCTGCCGGCGTCCAGCTCGTACAAGCCGGCGCGCTCGGTCACCTGGGATCTGATCTGTTGCATGGCCGCTCCACTGTTGTTCTGATTATTTTGCTCATCAGGCCGGCGCACCAAGGGACAGCGCGCCGGACGATGGCCGGAGAACTTACGACTTCCGCCCTCCTGGCCAGCGATCTGCGGCGGCACTCAATTACGATGCCAACTACTGCCGGGTACGCGACTGCACAGTGTGCGGAATCCATGTAAACAACTGATGTGATTCAGTTTTATTCATTCAACTTTGAAGCCTTCGGTTAGTTGCCGGTTCACTCAGGCCGGGTGTTTGGCAAGTTGTCCGTTCGATCAGGTCCCAAAGCGGTGCACGTTTATTTTCTTAGTTGTCTTCTGCTCTTCGCAGCGCCTCCTCAAACGGCTGATTTGACATAGGAAATCTCGACTATTTTTAGATCCTGTCAAGTGCGTCAAAATGGTGAGAGGCTGCACCATTTTGCAGATTTGAACTTTTAATCGTTTAATTTCAATAACTTATCTTTTATATAAGCTTATAAAAAATATTCTTGCTGTTTCTTTGAAGTGCGACTAGCTTCTAATCCTGTCACCGATGACAGGATTGTTTAAGTTATCAGTGCGTTCAATAAAAAAGTTAGAACCGACAGCAGTCGGTCATGCCTGCGAGGAACTCGGAATGTCTCTGTTGATCCGTGGCGCCACCGTTATTACCCATGATGAAAGTTATAAAGCCGATGTGCTCTGCGCAGAGGGTGTGATTCGCGCCATCGGCCAAAATCTGGATATTCCCGCCGACTGTGAAGTACTCGACGGCAGCGGCCAATACCTGATGCCCGGCGGCATCGACCCCCATACCCACATGCAACTGCCCTTCATGGGCACCGTGGCCAGCGAAGACTTTTTCAGCGGCACGGCGGCGGGTCTGGCGGGGGGTACCACCTCAATCATCGACTTCGTGATTCCCAACCCCCAGCAGTCGTTGCTGGAAGCCTTCCATCAGTGGCGCGGCTGGGCGGAAAAATCCGCCAGCGACTACGGCTTCCACGTGGCCATCACCTGGTGGAGCGAGCAGGTACGCGAGGAAATGGCCGAGCTGGTGCAGCACCACGGCATCAACAGTTTCAAGCACTTCATGGCCTACAAGAACGCCATCATGGCCGCCGACGACACCCTGGTGGCGAGCTTCGAGCGCTGCCTGGAATTGGGGGCGGTACCCACGGTGCACGCGGAAAACGGCGAGCTGGTGTATCACCTGCAACGCAAGCTGCTGGCCCAGGGCATTACCGGGCCGGAAGCCCACCCGTTGTCGCGGCCTTCGCAAGTCGAAGGCGAAGCCGCCAGCCGGGCCATTCGCATCGCCGAGACCCTGGGCACGCCGCTGTACCTGGTGCACGTCTCAACCCAGGAAGCCCTGGACGAAATCAGCTATGCCCGGGGCAAGGGCCAGCCGGTCTACGGTGAAGTGCTGGCCGGGCACCTGCTGTTGGACGACAGCGTGTACCGCGATCCGGATTGGCAGACCGCCGCCGGCTACGTGATGAGCCCGCCCTTCCGCCCCCGTGGCCATCAGGAGGCCCTGTGGCGCGGCCTGCAATCGGGCAACCTGCACACCACCGCCACCGACCACTGCTGCTTCTGCGCCGAACAGAAAGCCGCCGGCCGCGATGATTTCAGCAAGATCCCCAACGGCACCGCCGGCATCGAGGACCGCATGGCCGTGCTGTGGGATGAAGGGGTGAACAGCGGGCGCCTGTCGATGCAGGAATTCGTCGCCCTGACCTCCACCAACACCGCGAAGATCTTCAACCTCTACCCGCGCAAGGGCGCGATCCGCGTCGGCGCCGACGCCGACCTGGTGCTCTGGGACCCGCAAGGCAGCCGCACCATTTCCGCCAAGACCCACCACCAGCAGGTGGACTTCAACATCTTCGAGGGCAAGACCGTGCGCGGCGTGCCCAGCCACACCATCAGCCAAGGCCGGCTGGTGTGGGCCGACGGCGACCTGCGGGCCGAACGCGGCGCCGGGCGCTACATCGAGCGCCCGGCCTACCCGGCGGTGTTCGACCTCTTGAGCAAGCGCGCCGAGCGGCACAAGCCGAGCGCCGTCAAACGCTGACCCCACTCCTCCCCCATCGCAGGAGCTGGCTTGTGTAGGAGCTGGCTTGCCAGCGAAGGCGTCCTCAAGGGCACCACCAGGCCCAAGGCCCTCTTCGCCGGCAAGCCGGCTCCTACGTGGAGTTGGAAAACATGCCCATCAGAGGCAGCCGCTAAAAAAAACCGTGAGGCCAATACCGTGATCAAGACCTTGAACCACTTGCCCCACCCGACCCAGGACGGCGCCACCCTGGCCGGTCATTTCAGCGATCTGGCGCCACCACTCAACGCCCGCCAGGCCCACCTGGAAGCCTCGCGCTGCCTGTATTGCTACGACGCGCCCTGCGTCAATGCGTGCCCCAGCGAGATCGACATTCCTTCGTTCATCCGCAATATCCACACCGACAACGTACAGGGCGCGGCGCAGAAGATTCTCTCGGCCAATATCCTCGGCGGCAGTTGCGCCCGGGTCTGCCCCACGGAAATCCTCTGCCAGCAGGCCTGCGTGCGCAATAACGCCCAGGAGTGCGCGCCGGTGCTGATCGGCCTGTTGCAGCGCTATGCCCTGGACAACGCGCACTTCAACGAGCACCCGTTCCAGCGCGCCGCGCCCACTGGCAAGCGCATCGCCGTGGTCGGCGCCGGCCCGGCGGGCTTGTCCTGCGCCCACCGCTGTGCCCTGCATGGCCATGAAGTGGTGATTTTCGAAGCCCGGGACAAGGCCGGCGGCCTCAACGAATACGGGATCGCCAAGTACAAGCTGGTGGATGACTTCACCCAGCAGGAGCTGGAATTTCTCCTCGGAGTGGGCGGCATCGAGATCCGCCACGGGCACAAGCTGGGCGCCAACCTGAGCCTGACCGAGCTGCACCAGCAGTTCGACGCGGTGTTCCTCGGCCTCGGGCTGGCCGCCAGCAAGCAGCTGGGGCTGGAGCATGAAGACGCCCCCGGGCTGCTGGCCGCCACCGACTACATTCGCGAATTGCGCCAGGCCGACGACCTCAGCCAACTGCCCCTGGCCGAGCGCTGCATCGTGCTCGGCGCCGGCAATACCGCCATCGACATGGCGGTGCAGATGGCGCGCCTGGGTGCCAGTGACGTCAACCTGGTGTACCGCCGGGGCGTCGAGGACATGGGCGCCACCAAGCATGAACAGGACATCGCCAAGGCCAATCAGGTACGCCTGCTGACCTGGGCCGCGCCGCAAGAAGTGCTGCTGGATGACCAGGGCCGGGTGCGCGGCATGCGCTTCGCCCGTACCCGCATGATGGAAGGCCGCCTGCAAACCACCGGCGACACCTTCGAACTGGCCGCCGATGCCATCTTCAAGGCCATCGGCCAGAGCTTCGACGCTACAGCCCTGAGCGACCCGCTGGCCCGGGAGCTGCAACGCAGCGGCGAACGTATCCAGGTCGACGAACACCTGCGCACCAGCATTCCCGGAGTCTATGCCGGCGGCGACTGCGTCAGCCTCGGCCAGGACCTCACCGTGCAGGCGGTGCAACACGGCAAGCTGGCCGCAGAGGCCATGCATGCCCAACTCATGCTCAATGTGGAGGCTGCGTAAATGGCCGATCTGTCGATTGTCTTCGCCGGTATCAAAGCCCCCAACCCGTTCTGGCTGGCCTCCGCGCCGCCCACCGACAAGGCCTACAACGTGGTTCGCGCGTTCGAGGCCGGCTGGGGCGGCGTGGTCTGGAAAACCCTGGGTGAAGACCCGGCGGCGATCAACGTGTCGTCGCGCTACTCGGCGCACTTCGGGCCCAACCGCGAGGTCATGGGGATCAACAACATCGAGCTGATCACCGACCGCTCCCTGGAGATCAACCTCAGGGAAATCACCCAGGTGAAGAAGGATTGGCCGGACCGGGCGCTGATCGTCTCGCTGATGGTGCCCTGCGTCGAAGAATCCTGGAAAGCCATCCTGCCCCTGGTAGAAGCCACCGGCTGCGACGGCATCGAACTGAACTTCGGCTGCCCCCACGGCATGCCGGAACGGGGCATGGGCGCGGCGGTGGGCCAGGTGCCGGAGTATGTCGAGCAGGTGACCCGCTGGTGCAAGACCTACTGCTCGCTGCCGGTGATCGTCAAGCTGACGCCGAACATCACCGACATTCGCATTGCCGCCCGCGCCGCCCATCGTGGCGGGGCCGACGCGGTATCGCTGATCAACACCATCAACTCCATCACCAGCGTCGACCTGGAGCGCATGGTGGCCCACCCGATGGTGGGCAGCCAGAGCACCCACGGCGGCTACTGCGGTTCGGCGGTCAAGCCGATCGCCCTGAACATGGTGGCCGAGATTGCCCGCGACCCGCAGACCCCCGGCCTGCCGATCTGCGGCATTGGCGGCATCAGCAACTGGCGCGACGCCGCCGAGTTCGTGGCCCTGGGCTGTGGCGCCGTGCAGGTGTGCACTGCGGCAATGCTGCATGGCTTTCGCATCGTCGAGGAAATGAAGGATGGGCTGTCGCGGTGGATGGACAGCCAGGGCTATCGCAGCCTGCAGGACTTCTCCGGGCGCGCGGTGGGCAACACCACCGACTGGAAGTACCTGGACATCAACTACCAGGTGATCGCCAGGATCGACCAGCAGGCCTGCATTGGCTGCGGCCGCTGCCATATCGCCTGCGAAGACACCTCGCACCAGGCGATTGCCAGCCTCCGGCAAGCCGACGGCACCCATGTATATGAAGTGATCGACGACGAATGCGTGGGCTGCAACCTGTGCCAGATCACCTGCCCGGTGCAGGACTGCATCGAGATGGTGCCCCAGGACTCGGGCAAACCGTTCCTCGACTGGCTGCATGATCCGCGCAATCCCTACCGCGAAGCTGTTTGAGAGAGGCCTGCTCTTGCCGGCGAAGGCGGTCTTGCGGGCCCCTTCGCTGGCAAGCCAGCTCCTACGGGAAGCGGCGATGCAGGTTCAGGGTTCCAGGCCGATGCCCCGCAGGATGACGCTGGTGACGGTCTGCACCGCCCGCTCGAATTGCAAATCCGACAACGGTTGATGGTCGTTGAGGATCATCACCTGATGGTCGAAGTCGGCGTAATGCTGGGTCGAGGCCCAGATCATGTACAGCAGGCTCGACGGCTCCACCGGCAGGATCCGCCCGTCCTCCACCCATTGGCGGATCTTCGCTTCCTTCATCTTCGCCCAGTCGTACAGGCTGGCATCCAGGGTCTCGCCCAGGGTCGGCGCGCCGTGCATGATTTCGTTGGCCCAGACCTTGGAGCCATAGGGCCGGCTGCGTGAATGCTGCATCTTGGCGCGGATGTAGCTGCTGAGCACCACCCGCGGGTCATCGAACATCTCGAAGCACAATGCGTCCTGTTTCCACACATCCAGCAGGTCCAGGAGCACAGCGCTGTACAGCTCGTTCTTGGTGCTGAAGTAGTAATGCAGGTTGGAGCGCGGCAGTTGCACTTCTTCGGCGATGTCGGCCATGGCGGTGCCGGCATAGCCCTTTTCAGCGAAGATTTTCTCGGCACCCAGGAGGATTTTTTCCACGTTGCTGCGACGAATCTCGATCTTGTGATTGCCCATGAGGGCTCCTACGAAAACAGTCTGGGGCAAGACTAGCATCCGCCCGCCCGCTGCGGGGAGCTGCCAGGCCTGCGACATCGCCGGCCTGCGTCGGTCTTTCACCACCCGGCCATATTGGGTAGGATCGGCCTCCCGCTCATTTGCAGCAGCCACTGCGGTGCTCCGTCCAGGCGTTAATTCGCGACACGGGCATACAGGTCTCTGCCCGAATGCCGGCCCTGCCCCACCGCCGGCCATCTGTCCTGATACTGATGGAAGACACCCATGAAGATTCGCCCTCGCGTCGCTGCGGACGACGCCCTGCTGACCGCGCTCTGGGAGCGTTCGGTCCGCGCCACCCATGACTTTATCGCTGAAGACGATATCCAGCGCCTGTACCCGCTGGTACGCGACAGCTACCTGCCGGCCCTTAAGGCCTGGGTCTGGGAGAACCCCGACGCCAGCCCCGGCGGTTTTATCGCCACCAGCGACGACACGGTACAAATGCTGTTCATCGAACCGGCCCAACGGGGCCGGGGTATCGGTCGAAAGCTTCTGGATCACGTACGCCGTCCCGGCCTCAAGGTTGACGTCAATGAACAGAACCCCCAGGCCCATGGTTTCTACCGTCGCTATGGCTTCGTCGACTGCGGCCGTTCGGAAACCGACGGTGAAGGCCGGCCGTTTCCGATCATTCACATGCAGTTGCAAGACCAATGAGCCCCGTTCTCTTTAAAGGTAAACCTGCCATGTCCCTGAAAAACCTCTTCACCACCACCGCCCTGCTGTCCTCCCTGCTGGCCGCCAGTTCGGTGTTCGCCCACGCCCACCTGAAAAGCTCGACCCCGGCGGCCCAAGGCACTGTCAGCGCGCCCAGCGAGCTGCGTCTTGTATTCACCGAAGGCGTGGAAGCGGCCTTCACCCAGGTCAAGCTGAGCAAGGACGGCGCCCCGGTGGAGGTCAAAAGCGTCGCCACCGAAGGCGCGGACAAGAAGACCCTGGTGGTCACCCCGGTCGCCACGCCGCTGCCCGCCGGCGAGTACAAGGTGCAATGGCACGCGGTGTCGGTGGACACCCACAAGAGCGAAGGCAGCTACAGCTTCAAGGTGAGCCAGTAATCCATGGCGTCATGGCTGGTGCTGTGCCGCTTCGTGCACTTTGCGGTGGTGCTGACCCTGGTCGGGGCCTGGGTGTTTCGCCCGCTGCTGCTGGGCCGTGATTCCGCGCAGAGCGGCCATGGCGCCGTGCATCGACAGCTCGATCGGCTCTGCCGCTGGCTGGCACTGGCCGGCCTTTGCAGCGGCCTGTGCTGGCTGTTGCTGATCACCGCCAGCATGGCCGGCTCCTGGCCGGCAGCGCTGGACCCGGCGACCGTGCAGTTGGTGCTGGGCAAGACCTTCTTCGGCCAGGTGTGGAGCTGGCATCTGTCGCTCAACCTGCTGTTGCTGGGCCTGCTGCTGACCCCGCTGGGCCGGCGCCTGCCACTGCAACTGGGCCTGGGCGCCCTGCTCCTGGCAACCCTGGCTCCGGTGGGCCACGGTGCCATGCTCGATGGGTTGGCGGGGCAGTTGCTGATCCTCAACCAGGTCGTTCACCTGAGCTGCGTGGGCATCTGGCTTGGCGGTTTGCTGGTGTTGCTGCTGGTGTTGCGGCAACCACCACAGGCCTCAGTGGAACCGCTGTTGCGGCGTTTCAGCGGTGTGGGGTACGGCGTGGTCACGGGGTTGCTGGCAAGCGGCCTGATCAATGTGCGGGTGCTCACCGGGCAATGGTGGCCGACGCCCTTGTTCAGCGGCTTTGCCCTGATTCTGCTGATCAAGGTGCTGCTGGTGGCGGGCATGCTCGCGCTGGCACTGTTCAACCGCCTGCGGATTCGCGGCTGCGACCAGCGCCTTGCCAGCCTGCGCAACAGCGTGCAGGTGGAATGGCTGCTGGGTGTGGCCGCAGTGGCGGCGGTCTCGTTGCTGGGCACCTTGCCGCCGATGCAGGCGGTCTAAACCTCAGCCTGTAGGAGCTGGCTTGCCAGCGAAAGCGTCGGCAGCATCGCTGCAAATCTTACGGACCGCTTCGCCGGCAAGCCGGCTCCTACGCAAAGCATCGAGCCTTGGGAAAACCCAGCCCTTGTAGGAGCTGGCTTGCCAGCGAAGGCGTTTGCAGCATCGGTGCAAATCTTGCCGGCCCCTTCGCCGGCAAGCCGGCTCCTACGTGAGGTGGTGTGTCGGCTATTGGCTGGTATCAATGCTGACCACCACCGACAATCCCGGGCGCAGGCGTTCAAGCTCTGGCTGGTCCGGGTCGACGGTGATCCGCACCGGCACCCGCTGGGCAATCTTGACGAAGTTGCCGGTGGCATTGTCGGCCTGCAGCAAGGCGAACTCGGAACCGGTGGCCGGGGAGATCCGCTGCACCTTGCCGGTGAATTTGCGGTGGTTCAGGGCGTCCACGGTAAAGCTCACCGGCTGCCCGACCCGGACGTTGTCCATCTGGGTTTCCTTCATGTTGGCAATCACCCAGAGCTGGTTCGGCACCAGGGCCATGAGCTGGGCGCCGGAGTTGACGTAGGCCCCCAGGCGCACGCCGATCTGCCCCAATTGGCCGTCCCGCGGGGCGAGGATGCGGGTGTTGGACAGGTCGATCCGCGCCAGTTCCACCGCGGCTTCGGCGCTGGCCACTGCCGCTTCCAGGGAGCCGCGGTTGACGATCACGGTCTGCAGGTCCTGGCGGGCTATTTCCAGTTGCGCCTGGGCCTGGGCCACAGCGGCCACGGTCTGGGCATTGGCCGCGCGGGTCACGTCCAGTTCACGCCGGGACACCGAGCCGTCGGCAATCAGTGCTTCGTTGCGTTGCAGGTCGGCCGCGCTCTTGCGCGCCTGGGCCTGGCTGTCGGCCAGGGCCGCCTGGCGCAGCTTGATGGTGGCTTCGGCGCTGTTGCGCTGTTGCAGGGCATTGGCCAGGGCCGCCTTCTGCACCGCCAGTTGCGCCAGGGACTGGTCCAGGCGCTGCTGGTAGATACGGTCGTCAAGGCGCACCAGCAGGTCGCCGGCCTTGACCTGCTGGAAGTCCTGCACCGGCACCTCGAACACGTAGCCACTGAGCTGCGGGCCGATGATGGTCACCTGCCCCCGCACCAGGGCGTTCTCGGTGCTTTCGATGGCGCTGGAGAAGGGTGGCAGTTGCCACGCGTAGAGCACGATCAGCACACCAACGATGGCGATGGCGGCAAAGCCCAGGGACGAGATGATGCGCACGGCCAGCGGCCGTGGCTCGGTGGCCGGCATGGTCGGCGGGCCGCTGGGCTCGGGAGTCGAGGCAATGGCGTTGGTGGTGGGGTTGACGGTTTCGCTCATGAAGAAGAGGCACCACTTTGTTGAACGGGAGCCGGGGCGGCGGGCGCGACCGCTTGGGTCGTGCTCATCAGCCACAGGCTGCGAATGAATATCCAGATCATGGTCAGTACGGCAATCACTGCAATCAGCATGAATACATCGTTATAGGCCAGCACGTTGGCTTCGCGCGTGGCCGCGGTGGCCAGGCTGCGTATGCCTTGCAGGGTGCGCAGGTCCGGGTCGGCGATGACCTTGCCGTAGGCCGCCCCGCCGCTCTGTACCCGGGCCAGGACCTGGGGATCGAGCAGGGTCAACTGCTCGACGATATGGCTGGAATGGTACTTCTCGCGCACGATCTGGAAGGTCCCGAGCAAGGCCGAGCCGATCAGCCCGCCGAGGTTCTGGCAGATGCCGAACAGCACCGAGAAGCTCACCAGGTTGCGCGGGTTGGTCAGCACGTTGCGGGTGCCCAGGACCATGGTCGGGCCAAGAAAGAACGTACCGCCGAAGGCCAGCAGGAACTGGCTGAAGTACATGTTGGCCGGGCGCGTGAGGTTGCTCGAAAAGCTGTCCATTACCGACCCCACGGCCATCAGCGCCAGGGAAATGACCAGTGGCATCAGCAGGTGCGCCGGGTTGATGGTCAGGGCGCTGGTGGCCAGCCCGGCAATGCTGCCCAGCAGCATCACCCCGTATAGCATGCGCATCTGCTGGCTGCTCATGTTCAGCGCCTGGAGAAAACCCACGGCGCCGGTGGACTGTTCCGACAGCACCATGCGAATCAGTATCACTGCCAGGGCCAGGCGGATCATCGCCCCGCTGCCCAGCCAGCGGGTCATCAGCATCGGGTTGCTGCGGTTATGTTCGATGCACAGCCCGGCCAAGATCAGCACGATCGAGGCGGCGCTGGCGTAGCCGATCCACGGCGCCTCCAGCCACCAGTCGATGCGCCCCAGGGACAGCACCGCGCACAGCAGGGCCACGCCAGTGGCCAATAGGGCAAAGGTCAGGAAGTCGAGTTTCTCGAAGGTGCGAAAGCGGTCCCCCGGCGGCAGCTTGAGCATGAACACGCAGCCCAGGGAGGTCAGCGCCAGGCCCAGCTCGAACAGGTACAGGCCGCGCCATTCGGCAATCTGCAGTAGGTCCTCGGAAAACAGCCGGGCCAGGGGCAAGGCCAGTTGCGAGGCGCCCAGCCCCAGCACCAGGGCCTTGAGCCGCCACTTCGCCGGGAAGGCCTGGACCATGTAGTACAGGCCCAGGGAGCTCAGCGCCGCGCCGACCATGCCGTGGGCCGCGCGCACGGCGATGGCCGAGCTCAGGTCGTTGACGAACAGGTGGCCGAAGGTCACCAGGGCGTAGAGCACCAGGAACACTTCGGTGAAGGCGCGCAGGCCGAACTGCTGGCGAAACTTCACCAGCAACAGGTTCATCGACACGTTGGTCATCACGTAGGCGGCCGGCAGCCAGGCCATTTCCGCGGTGGTCGCCCCCAGCGCCCCCTGCAGGTACGGCAGGTTGGCGATCACCAACGAGTTGCCCAGGCCACCGGTGATGGCCACCAGCAAGCCCACCAGCGCATAGGCCAGGCGCTTGTGGGTGGGATGCAACGGTGTCGAGGGAGAGCCGGGCAAACTGGGCTTTTCGTGGGGCTGCCAGTTGCGCGGGGCGTAGTGATCCATGCCATGACCTTGTGCTGTGCCGGCCGCTGTTGCGGCGGTCGGCGATATTCCCGGTGGTCCGGCAGTGTGCCGGAAAATCCCGCCATCCAGGCAATGCCGGGGCTTGCAGGATGAATTTTATTTTAAGGCGCTGGCGTCGGTGGCTTTTTTTCGGAATCCTGCATGCGCTGGCCCCCGCCCTTTCCTGCCCTCGCCTGTTGGAGCCCGAATGCCCCTGAACTTTGTGAAGATGCACGCCAATGGTGACGACTTCGTGCTGATCGATGCCCGTGGCCGCACCAACCCGATCACCCGCGAGCTAGCCAGGGCCCTGGGGGACCGCCGGCGTGGCATCGGTTTCAATCAGTTGGTGGTGCTCGGCGATTGCAGCGACAGCGCGGCGCAACTGACCTTCTTCAACGCCGATGGTTCCAGCCTGGACACCTGCGGCAGTGCCACCCGGGGCGCCGCCGATCTGCTGATGCAGGAAAGCGGCATCACCTCGGTACAGGTGAAAACCGCCCGCGGTCTGCAGCAATGCCTGCGCCTTGAAGATCGGTCGGTGTCGGTGGAAATGGGCCTGCCGTCGTTCGACTGGCAGTCCATTCCCCTGGTCCGAGAGCTGGACAGCCTGCACCTGCCACTGCCGGGAACACCGGCGGCGTGCAGCATGGGCAATCCCCATTGCAGTTTTTTCGTCGCCGACCTGGCACCGCTGGACATTGCCACGCTGGGCCCACAGATCGAGAGCGACCCGCTGTTTCCACACAAGACCAACGTGCACTTCATCCAGGTGATCGACCGCCAGACCATCCGCCTGCGCATCTGGGAGCGCAATGGCGCCATCCCCCTGGGTTCCGGCTCCTGCTCCTGCGCAGCGGCAGTCAACGGCATCCGCCGCGGCCTGCTGGACAGCCCGGTGCGGGTGCTGTGCGATGGCGGGCCGGTGACGGTGAGCTGGGACGGCCAGGGCAAGGTGCGCCTGGCCGGCAGCGTGACCCGGGTGTTCAGCGGGTCACTGTGAAGGGATTTACTTTTCCTACATCCAGCCCAGCCATTTCCACCAGGTCATGGCGAACACCAGCATCAGCAGGTAGCCGATCAGCGTCACCAGCAGCCCGACCCGGGCGAACTGCCGCGCGTTGAAGGTCTCGGTACCCAGGCAGACCATGTTCTGCGGCGCGTTGATCGGCAGGATGAAGCCGTAGCTGACCACAAAGCCCAGGAGCATGGTCATGCCCAGGCGGCTGAACTCACCCGGCAGGGTCTGCAGCACGGCGATCAGGATCGGCAGCAAGGCCGAGGTCAGCGCCGTGGCGCTGGCGAACCCCAGGTGGATGAGGATCAGGAACGCCGCGAGAATCGCGAACACCGCCAAAGGCCCCACCTGGTCCAGGCCGGTATGGGCCACCACCTGGCTCCCCAGCCACTGCCCGGCCTGGGTACTGAGCAGCGCCGAACCGAGGCTGATGCCGACCCCGAAGACGATCACCGTGCCCCAGGGAATGCGCGACTGCACATCCTTCCAGGTCATGATGCCGATCCGCGGCAGCAGCAGTATCACCAGCCCGGCGTAGGTGGTGGTCGTGGTGTCGAAGGGGTGCAGCTTGCCTTCGGTGGACCAGGCCAACAGCAGCAGCACCGACACCGCCAGCAGGCGCTTCTGCGGCCCGGTCATGGGGCCGATGTCCGCCAGGGACTGGGCCACCGATTCCTTGCCGCCGGGAATGCTGTCGGTTTCAGGCGGCAGCAGTTTCAGCACCAGCCACAGCAGCACCAGGGACATGATCACCGCCCAGGGCGCGCCGGCGATCAGCCAGTCGAGCCAGGCCACGCGCTGGCCGAGCATCTTGTCCATGAAGCCCACGGTCAGCAGGTTCTGCGCCGCTGCGGTCTGGATCCCGACGTTCCAGATGCTGGTGCCCTGGGCCACGACGATCATCAGCCCGGCGGCGATGTTCGAGCGCTTGTCGACGCCGAACGCGGCAATCACCCCCATCATGATCGGCACCACGCAGGCACTGCGCGCGGTGGCGCTGGGCACCAGCAGGCTGAGGAGGATAGTCACGGCGATGGCGCCGATAAGGATGCGCCGGGTGCTGGTGCCGACCCGGGTCAGGGTCACCAGGGCGATGCGCCGGTCGAGGCCGGTGTGGGTCATGGCGGCGGCGATGAACAAGGCACCGGCCACCAGAGCCAGGGCCGAGTTGGAGAACCCGGTGAGGGCCAGGCCGATGGCCGCCGAGCTGCCATAGAGCTGGCTCGGGTCCTGCAGGGTGGGCGCGGTGCCGATGAGGAAGGCCATCAAGGCCGTGATCATGATCGCGCTGGCCTCGTAGGACACCGCCTCGCTGATCCACACCACCACGGCAAAGGCCAGGATCGCCAGCATCCGGTGCCCCGCCACCGGCAGGTCGGCGGGCAGTGGCAACAGCAGCACGGCAACCATCGCCAGCACGGCGATCAGCAATCCAATCGGTAATACGGCCTTGGCCGCGGGCGCCGTTGTCAGAGGCGTATTCATGGGCCTTTTCCTTTTCCATTGGAGAGGCGCCAAGGGTGCCGCAAAACCGCGAAAAGCGCCTTGATGAAGGTCAAGCGCGGTGGGGCGCCCGGCCTGGAGCTGTCCCTTTGCAGGACAAAAAACCATTCGCAGAAATATTTTTTTACATCTCTACAGATTTTTCATCTATTTGGAGTCAGAGTGCTATCAAGGCGACAAGGAGTCGAAACGTACTTGGCTATATCACTCCAACCTGCAAGGTGCCTTTATGGTGACAAGAAACATGAAACTGACTTCAAGGGCGCTACTGAGTTTCGGCGCCATCTGTGTACTGCTGATTGGTCTGGGAGGGCTGGCACTGTGGAAAATGGGGCAGATTCACGACGCGGCACTGGATCTGCAAACCAACTGGCTGCCCAGCGTCAGGCAAGCCACGAAAATCGAATCCGGCACCTTGCGCGTGCGCCTGGAGGCACTGCACTACGCCACTGAGAACGATGCCCAGAAAGGCGCATCCCTGGACAAGCTGGCTAGCCTGAAAACCATCCTGGCCCAGGCCATCAAGGACTACGAGCCGCTGGTCTCCAGCGCCGAGGAAAAAACCACCTTTGAACAGGTCAAGCGCGGCGCCCAGGACTACCTGGACAAGCTGGCGGTGCTGATCGATGCGAGCAAGACCAACACCGCGCAACAGAGCAGCGACTACATCAATCAGGTCACCGTGCCCCTGGCCAATACCCTGCAAAGCGCCATCGAGGCCCTGATCAAGATCAACGAGAGCGGTGCCGCACACTCGGCGACCGTGGCCGGCGAGCAATTCGACAGCGGCCTGACCCTGACCTCGCTGATCATCGTCCTGGCGATTGTCCTGACCATGCTCATCGCCACCCTGTTCACCCGCAGCATCACCCGCCCGGTGCAATCGCTGCTGGCCACCACGCAGAAAATCGCCGAGGGCGACCTGCGCGCCCAAGTGGAAGTCAGCGGCCAGGACGAACTCACCGACCTGCAGAAATCCACCCAGTCCATGCTCGACAGCCTGAAGTCGACCATCCGCCATATTGCCGACTCCTCCACCCAACTGGCCTCCGCCGCCGAGGAAATGAGCGCCATCACCCGCGAGTCCAACGCCGGCATCCAGCAACAGAGCATGGAGACCGACCAGGCCGCCACCGCGGTCAATGAAATGACCGCTGCGGTGGAGGAAGTGGCACGCAACGCGGTGTCCGCCTCGCAATCCACCCAGGCCTCCGAGCGCTCGGCCGGGCTGGGCAAGGAGCGGGTCGAGCAGACCATCCACTCCATCGAGAAACTCACCGGCACCGTGGAACACACCCGGCTGGAAATGGCCGGCCTGGCCCAGCAGGCCCAGGACATCACCAAGGTCCTGGATGTGATCCGCGCCATTGCCGAGCAGACCAACCTGCTGGCCCTGAACGCCGCGATCGAGGCCGCCCGGGCCGGGGAACAGGGCCGCGGCTTCGCCGTGGTGGCCGATGAAGTGCGCGCCCTCGCCCACCGCACCCAGCTCTCGACCCAGGAGATCGAGCAGATGATCCAGGGCATCCAGAGCGGTTCGAGCAAGGCTATGCTGTCTATGCAGCAAAGCAGCGAGGACGCCAGCCAGACCCTGGCCATCGCCCACGAGGCCGGCGCCGCCATCGGTCATATCACCCAGGCCATCAGCGAAATCAACGAACGCAACCTGATGATCGCCACCGCCTCGGAGGAACAGGCCCAGGTGGCACGCTCGGTGGACCAGAACCTGATGAGCATCCGCGACCTGTCGCTGCAAAGCTCGTCCGCCGCCAGTCAGACTTCCATCGCCAGCAGTGAACTGTCGTCACTGGCGGTCAGTCTGAACAAACTGGTGGCACGCTTCTCCCTCTGACCGGGCGTGACCGGTCAAGCGGTTCAGGATAAGTAACGGCAAGGAGCGTTATCGATCAGCCAGCCCGGGCCGCCTCTTGGCGCCCGGGCCGGTCTGAATCAGGTGGGGGGCTCGACCGTGCTCAAACTCATTTCCGTGCAGCAGTTGCAGATGGGCATGTATATCCACCAGTTCTGCGGTTCGTGGCTGGACCATTCGTTCTGGAAAGCCGGCTTCGTGCTCAATAGCCACGCCGACCTGCAGCGCCTGCGCCAGTCCAATGTCAGCAGCCTGTGGATCGACTCGGACAAGGGCCTGGACCTGCCGGCGAACCCGCAGCCCAGCGCGCCGGCCGCCCAGCCGCCGCTCAAGAGCGAAGCCCCGCTGCGGGTCGAGCGGGCCGAGGAAATCCAGCGTGCGCTGAAGATCTGCGCCCACTCCAAGAAGGCGGTGATGCAGATGTTCCAGGAGGTGCGCATGGGCCAGGCCATCGAGCTGGTCCAGGTGGACGAGCTGGTGCACAACATCTCCAGCTCGCTGCTGCGCCACCCCGACGTGCTGATCAGCCTGGCCCGGCTCAAGACCGCCGACGACTACACCTACATGCACTCGGTGGCGGTCTGCGCGCTGATGGTGGCGGTGGCCCGGCAACTGGAGCTGCCGGTGGAGCAGGTGCACCAGGCCGGAGTCGCCGGGCTGCTGCACGACATCGGCAAGCTGACCATCCCCGACAGCATCCTCAACAAACCGGAAAAACTCTCCGCCGACGAGTTCGAGCGGGTCAAGCTGCACCCTGCCGCCGGTGGTGCCATCCTGCGCCAGAACCCGCAGCTGGACGCGCTGGTGCTGGATGTGTGCCTGCACCATCACGAAAAGATCGACGGCAGCGGCTACCCGCACCACCTGGCGGGGGAGCAGATCAGTCTGTTCGCACAGATGGGCGCGGTCTGCGACGTGTATGACGCCGTGACCTCGACCCGCCCCTACAACCGTGGCTGGGACCCGGCCGAAGCCTTGCAGCGCATGTCCGGCTGGACCGGGCATTTCGGCCCGCGGGTGTTGCAGGCCCTGGTCAAGTGCGTGGGCATCTACCCGGTGGGTTCCCTGGTGCGCCTGAACAGCGGCAAGCTGGCGGTGGTCCTGGAGCAGAACAGCGAGTCGCTGCTGCTGCCCAAGGTCAAGGTGTTCTTTTCCACACGCTCGAAGATGCCCCTGCCGCAACGGGTCCTGGACCTTTCACGGCTGCAGGGCGAGGAACACATCGTCGCCCGGGAAGCGCAAGAGGCCTGGGACTTCAAGCAACTGCAACAGCTGTGGAGCGAAGTCCCGGCCTGAACCTCAGGTGCCCAGGGTCAGGCCGTTGGCCGGCAAGGGCAGCGCGGTCTTGTAGCGCACCTGCTTGAGGGCGAAGCTGGAACGGATATTGGCCACCCCGGGGACCTTGGTCAGGAAGTCCATCATGAAGCGTTCCAGGGACTGGATGCTGGGCACCAGCACCCGGATCAGATAGTCCGGATCACCGGCCATCAGGTAGCACTCCATCACCTCCGGGCGGTCGGCGATGGCCTCCTCGAAGTGCTGCAGGGCCTCTTCCACCTGCTTCTCCAGGCTGACGTGGATGAACACATTGACGTGCAACCCCAACAGGTCGGCATCCAGCAGGGTCACCTGCTCGCGGATCAGCCCCAGCTCCTCCATGGCCTTGACCCGGTTGAAGCACGGGGTGGGAGAAAGGTTCACCGAACGGGCCAGGTCGGCGTTGGTGATGCGGGCATTCTCCTGAAGACTGTTGAGAATGCCGATATCGGTACGGTCCAGTTTGCGCATGAGACAAAACAACCTGTTTTTTATGTTTATGCAGATTTTTTATCTGCAAATACCGTCCAGCGCAATGAAACAGAGATAAATATTCTTCTACGCCCGGCCTATGATGTTTGTAGGACAAGATTTCTCTTACCCAGGGAATGACTGTCAGCTAGCGCGCCCAATTACAAGAAATCCACAAGATCGAGCGTAGAAAGCCATGACCCCAGCGTATGCACCGCTACGCCTGCACGTTCCCGAACCCTCGGGCCGTCCCGGCTGCAAGACCGACTTCACCTACCTGCGTCTGAACGACGCCGGCCTGGCCCGCAAACCTCCTATCGATATCGAACCTGCCGACTGCGCCGACCTGGCCCGTGGCCTGATCCGCGTGCTCGACGATCAGGGCAACGCCCTGGGCGACTGGGCCGCGGACGTGCCTGTGGAGATCCTCCGCCAGGGCATGCGCGCCATGCTCAAGACGCGGATCTTCGACAATCGCATGGTGGTCGCCCAACGGCAGAAGAAGATGTCCTTCTATATGCAGAGCCTGGGCGAGGAAGCCATCGGCAGTGCCCAGGCCCTGGCGTTGAACCTCGACGACATGTGCTTCCCCACCTACCGCCAGCAAAGCATCCTGATGGCCCGGGAAGTGCCGCTGGTGGAAATGATCTGCCAGCTGCTGTCCAACGAGCGCGATCCGCTCAAGGGGCGCCAGCTGCCGATCATGTACTCGGTGAAGGAATCCGGGTTCTTTACTATCTCCGGCAACCTGGCGACCCAGTTCGTGCAGGGCGTGGGCTGGGGCATGGCCTCGGCGATCAAGGGCGATACCAAGATCGCCTCGGCCTGGATCGGCGACGGCGCCACCGCCGAGTCGGACTTCCACACCGCCCTGACCTTCGCCCACGTGTACCGCGCACCGGTGATCCTCAACGTGGTCAACAACCAGTGGGCCATCTCCACTTTCCAGGCCATCGCCGGCGGTGAAGCCACCACCTTCGCCGGACGCGGCGTGGGCTGCGGCATCGCTTCCCTGCGGGTCGACGGCAACGACTTCATCGCCGTCTACACCGCCTCGCGCTGGGCCGCCGAACGTGCCCGCCGCAACCTTGGCCCGACCCTGATCGAGTGGGTCACCTACCGCGCCGGCCCGCACTCCACTTCCGACGACCCGTCGAAATACCGCCCGGCCGACGACTGGAGCCACTTCCCCCTGGGCGATCCGATTGCCCGTCTCAAGCAGCACCTGATCAAGATCGGCCAGTGGTCCGAAGAGGAACACGCCGCGGTCAGTGCCGAGCTGGAAGCCCAGGTCATCGCCGCCCAGAAGGAAGCCGAGCAGTACGGCACCCTCGCCGGCGGCCAGATCCCCAGCGCCGCGACCATGTTCGAGGATGTCTACAAGGACATGCCCGAGCACTTGAAACGCCAACGCCAGGAACTGGGGATCTGAAATGAACGATCACAACAACAATATCCAGCTGGACACCGCCATGACCACCACCACCATGACCATGATCCAGGCCCTGCGCTCGGCTATGGATGTGATGCTCGAGCGTGACGACAACGTCGTGGTGTTCGGCCAGGACGTGGGCTACTTCGGCGGCGTGTTCCGCTGCACCGAAGGCCTGCAGGCCAAGTACGGCACCTCGCGGGTGTTCGACGCGCCGATCTCGGAAAGCGGCATCGTCGGCGCGGCCATCGGCATGGGCGCCTACGGCCTGCGCCCGGTGGCGGAAATCCAGTTCGCCGACTACGTCTACCCGGCCTCGGACCAGATCATTTCCGAGGCCGCGCGCCTGCGCTATCGCTCCGCCGGCCAGTTCACCGCGCCCATGACCCTGCGCATGCCTTGCGGCGGCGGGATCTACGGCGGGCAGACCCATAGCCAGAGCATCGAGGCGATGTTTACCCAGGTCTGCGGCCTGCGCACCGTGATGCCGTCCAACCCCTACGACGCCAAGGGCCTGTTGATCGCCTCCATCGAGAACGATGACCCGGTGATCTTCCTCGAACCCAAGCGCCTGTATAACGGCCCGTTCGACGGCCACCACGATCGCCCGGTAACCCCCTGGTCGAAACACCCGGCGGCCCAGGTGCCGGACGGCTACTACAAGGTGCCGCTGGACGTGGCGGCCATCGCCCGCCCGGGCAAGGACGTGACCATCCTCACCTACGGCACCACCGTCTACGTGTCGCAAGTGGCGGCCGAGGAAACCGGCATCGACGCCGAGGTCATCGACCTGCGCAGCCTGTGGCCCCTGGACCTGGACACCATCGTCAAGTCGGTGAAAAAGACCGGCCGTTGCGTGGTGGTGCATGAAGCTACCCGTACCTGCGGTTTCGGCGCCGAACTGGTGTCGCTGGTGCAGGAACACTGCTTCCACCACCTGGAAGCCCCGATCGAGCGCGTCACCGGTTGGGATACGCCGTATCCCCACGCGCAGGAGTGGGCATATTTCCCAGGGCCGTCCCGAGTGGGCGCGGCGCTGCAACGGGTCATGGAGGTCTGAATGGGCACGCACGTTATCAAGATGCCGGACATCGGCGAAGGCATCGCGGAAGTTGAACTGGCGCAGTGGCACGTCAAGGTCGGCGATCAGGTAGTGGAAGATCAGGTTCTGGCAGACGTGATGACCGACAAGGCGATGGTCGACATCCCCTCCCCGGTGCACGGCAAGGTCATCTCCCTGGGCGGCGAGCCCGGTGAAGTGATGGCGGTGGGCAGCATCCTCATCAGCATCGAGGTCGAAGGCGCGGGCAACCTCAAGGAATCCGCCCAGGCAGCCGCACCGGCGGCAAAAGAGCCGGCAGCTATTAATAAGCCCGTGGCCGCCGCGCCAGTGGCCCAAGCCCCCAAAGCGGAAAAACCCGTCGCCAGTCCAGCAGCAGCCTGCCGCCCAGCGCCCCAGGCACCGGTGGCCCGGGAAGCCGACGAACGCCCGCTGGCCTCGCCGGCGGTGCGCAAGCATGCCCTGGACCTGGGCATCCAGCTGCGCCTGGTGCAAGGCAGCGGCCCCGCCGGGCGCATCCTGCACCAAGACCTGGACGCCTACCTGGCCCAGGACAGCCAGCCGCTCAAGGGTTACTCGGCGCCGGGGGCCGGCTATGCCGAGCGCCATGATGAAGAGCAGATCCAGGTCATTGGCATGCGCCGCAAGATCGCCCAGCGCATGCAGGAATCCAAGCATCGCGCCGCGCACTTCAGCTATGTCGAGGAAGTGGACGTCACCGCCCTGGAAGAGCTGCGCATCCACCTCAATGAAAAGCACGGTGCCACCCGCGGCAAGCTGACCCTGCTGCCGTTCCTGGTGCGGGCCATGGTCGTCGCCCTGCGCGACTTCCCGCAGATCAACGCCCGCTATGACGACGAAGCCCAAGTCATCACCCGCCACGGCGCGGTGCATGTCGGGGTCGCCACCCAGAGCGACGTCGGCCTGATGGTGCCGGTGGTGCGCCACGCCGAAGCCCGCAGCCTGTGGGGCAACGCCGAGGAAATCGCACGCCTGGCCCAGGCCGCTCGCAGCGGCAAGGCCGCCCGGGATGAACTCTCCGGTTCCACCATCACCCTCACCAGCCTCGGCGCGCTGGGCGGGATCGTCAGCACGCCGGTGCTGAACCTGCCGGAAGTGGCGATTGTCGGGGTCAACCGCATCGTCGAGCGGCCCATGGTGATCAAGGGCCAGATCGTGATCCGCAAGATGATGAACCTCTCCAGCTCCTTCGATCATCGGGTGGTCGACGGCATGGACGCTGCGCAATTCATCCAGGCCATTCGCGGCCTGCTCGAACAACCCGCCACGCTGTTTGTGGACTGACTTTCAGAGGAGCAGGCATGCAACAGACTCTCAATACCCAACTGTTGATCATCGGCGGCGGCCCTGGCGGTTATGTGGCGGCCATCCGCGCCGGCCAGCTGGGCATCTCCACCATTCTGGTGGAGGGCCAGTCCCTGGGCGGCACCTGCCTGAACATCGGTTGCATCCCGTCCAAGGCGCTGATCCATGTCGCCGAGCAGTTCCACCAGACCCGCCACCACAGCCAGGGCTCGGCCCTGGGCATCGAAGTGGCGGCGCCAACCCTGAACATCGGCAAGAGCGTGGAATGGAAGGACGGCATCGTCGACCGCCTGACCACCGGGGTCGCCGCGCTGCTGAAGAAAAACAAGGTCCAGGTGATTCAGGGCTGGGCCAGGGTCATCGACGGCAAGACCGTGGAGATCGAAGGCGCCGATACCCGCATCCAGTGCGAGCACCTGCTGCTGGCCACCGGCTCGAAAAGCGTCAACCTGCCGATGCTGCCCATCGGCGGGCCGATCATTTCCTCCACCGAGGCCCTGGCACCCAAGACCCTGCCCAAGCGCCTGACCGTGGTCGGCGGCGGCTACATCGGCCTGGAACTGGGCATCGCCTACCGCAAGCTCGGGGTCGAGGTCAGCGTGGTGGAGGCCCAGGAACGCATCCTGCCTGCCTACGACGGCGAACTGACCCAGCCGGTGCTGGAGTCGGTGAAGCAGTTGGGGATCAAGCTCTACCTCAAGCACAGCGTGCTGGGCTTCGATGCCGCCAGCAGCAGCCTGCAGGTACGCGAACCCAATGGCGACACCCTGAACCTGGCCACCGACCAGGTACTGGTGGCGGTGGGCCGCAAGCCCAACACCCAGGGCTGGAACCTGGAAAGCCTGAACCTGGACATGAACGGCGCGGCCATCAAGATCGACCACCGCTGCCAGACCAGCATGCGCAACGTCTGGGCGATCGGTGACCTCAGCGGTGAGCCGATGCTCGCGCACCGGGCCATGGCCCAGGGCGAGATGGTCGCCGAGCTGATCGCCGGCAAGCACCGGGAATTCAACCCGGCAGCGATTCCCGCGGTGTGCTTCACCGACCCGGAACTGGTGGTGGTGGGCAAGACCCCGGACGAGGCCCGCGCTGCCGGCCTGGATTGCATCGTCAGCAGCTTCCCGTTCGCGGCCAATGGCCGGGCCATGACCCTGGAATCGAAAAGCGGTTTCGTGCGGGTGGTGGCCCGAAGTGACAATCACCTGATTGTCGGCTGGCAGGCAGTGGGAGTCGGAGTCTCCGAGTTGTCCACGGCGTTCGGCCAATCCCTGGAAATGGGCGCGCGCCTGGAAGACATCGGCGGCACCATCCACGCCCACCCGACCCTGGGTGAAGCGGTCCAGGAAGCAGCGCTGCGGGCACTGGGCCACGCCCTGCATCTGTAACCATTCAAGGGGCACACAGGACAGTGCCCAGGTAGGAGCGAGCTTGCTCGCGAAAGAGCTGGCGGGGATAGCCAAGCGTTCGCGCCGGGGCCTTCGCGAGCAAGCTCGCTCCTACAGGGGTATGGGGCTGTTAGGGGGGAAGCTTCATAAGCAGGCTAAGTTTTTTTGCGCCCCCTCCCATCGTCCGGGATGCGGCACGCCCCCGGAATGCAGTATTGTTGTGCCCATCCAAAAAAACGTCAGAAGCCTTGAGCCGTTCCGACGGTTGTTAAGCGATAGAGGGTGTCATGGGTAACGAAAGCATCAATTGGGACAAGCTGGGTTTTGACTACATCAAGACAGACAAGCGCTATCTGTCGCACTGGCGTAACGGCGAGTGGGACGCAGGCACCCTGACTGAAGACAATGTGCTGCACATCAGCGAGGGCTCCACCGCCCTGCACTATGGCCAGCAATGTTTCGAAGGCCTCAAGGCCTACCGCTGCAAGGACGGTTCGATCAACCTGTTCCGTCCGGACCAGAACGCCGCACGCATGCAGCGCAGCTGCGCCCGCCTGCTGATGCCGCAGGTCTCCACCGAACAGTTCATCGAAGCCTGCAAGGCCGTGGTCAAGGCCAACGAACGCTTCATCCCGCCCTACGGCACCGGCGGCGCGCTGTACCTGCGCCCGTTCGTGATCGGCGTCGGCGACAACATCGGCGTGCGCACCGCGCCGGAGTTCATCTTCTCGATCTTCGCCATCCCGGTCGGCGCCTACTTCAAGGGCGGCCTGACCCCGCACAACTTCCTGATCTCCAGCTACGACCGCGCGGCGCCTCAGGGCACCGGCGCGGCCAAGGTCGGTGGCAACTACGCCGCCAGCCTGATGCCCGGCGCCCAGGCCAAGAAGGCCAGCTTCGCCGACTGCATCTACCTCGACCCGCTGACCCACAGCAAGATCGAGGAAGTGGGTTCGGCCAACTTCTTCGGCATCACCCATGACGACAAATTCGTCACCCCCAACTCGCCATCGGTACTGCCGGGCATCACCCGCCTGTCGCTGATCGAGCTGGCCAAGACCCGCCTGGGCCTGGAAGTGGTCGAAGGCGACGTGTTCATCGACAAGCTGGCGGACTTCAAGGAAGCCGGTGCCTGCGGTACTGCCGCGGTGATCACGCCGATCGGTGGCATCGAGTACCAGAACAAGCTGCACGTGTTCTACAGCGAAAAAGAAGTCGGCCCGATCACCCAGAAGCTCTACAAAGAGCTGACCGGTGTGCAGACCGGCGACGTCGAAGCGCCAGCGGGCTGGATCGTCAAGGTCTGATCCCCCCTGCTTCAGCCGAGCCCGCCCCTGCTTGCCAGGGGCGGGCTTTTTCATGCCTCGAATCTGCCTCTTCGTTCCCGGGCTGACCGGCGTCAGACTTTTCTTGCGGAGCCCTGGCAACGGCCTATATGATAAGCATTATCATTCGCAACCTCCCGACCCCGGTAATTTTCCGTCATGCCTGCTCCCGCCCAAGCCAGCGATCTGACCCAGCTGTATCGCCAGCAACATCAGTGGCTGAAGAACTGGCTGCGCCTGCGACTGAATTGTTCCCACAGCGCTGCCGACCTGGCCCAGGACACCTTCCTGCGGCTACTGGCCAAGCCTGAGCCGGTGCAGATCCAGGCGCCCCGCAGCTTCCTGGCGAAGGTGGCGCAGAGCGTGCTGAGCAACCACTACCGGCGCCAGAAGCTGGAGCGGGCCTATCTGGAGGCCTTGCAGTACGTCCCCGCGCACGTGGTGCCGGACCTGGAAACCCAGGCCATCCTCCTGGAAACCCTGATGCAGCTGGACGCCGTGCTTGAACGCCAGGAACCTGCGGTGCGCCAGGCATTCCTCTGGTGGCAACTCGAGGGCCTGGGCCATGAGCAGATCGCCGAGCGCCTGCAAGTCTCGGTGACCACGGTCAAGCGCTACATCATCAAGGCCGGTGCCCAGTGCATCCTTCTCGACGACAGCCTGGGCTCGCTGTGAATCATCCGCTGAGCAGCAACGCAAATGCAGAACCCCAGTCCATCGACATCGCCATGGCCGAACAGGCCATGCAATGGCAACTGGACCTGCAGGAACCCCAGGTCAGTGCCGCCACCCTCGCCGCCTGGCACCGCTGGCGCCAGGCCCACCCTTTGCACGAAAAAGCCTGGCAGCGGGCCGAAACCCTAGCTCAACGCCTGCAGCAGGTGCGCAGCCAGGGCCACAGCGAGCTGGCCCGGGCCACCCTGGTGCCGAACCTCGGCCGCCGTCGTGCCCTCAAGCAACTGGGGCTGCTGCTGGTCACAGGCGCCGGTGCCTGGGCCGCGCGGGACACAGCCCTGGTACAGGACTGGAGTGCCGACTACAGCACCCGGGTCGGCCAACAGCGGCGTATCACCCTGGCGGACCAGACCCGGGTCCAGCTCAACACCGATACCGCCATTGCCCTGCGTTTCGACCGCCAGCAACGGCGCATCAAGCTGCTGCGTGGCGAACTGCTGCTGACCCTGGCACGCCAGGATTCGCTCCCGGCCCTCCAGGTGGAAACCGCCGAAGGCTGGATTGAAACCAGCACAGCACGCTTCAGTGTGCGCCAGCTGGCCGGGCGCACCGAACTGGCGGTGTACCAGGGCAACCTGACCCTGCGCCCCCGGGATGGCGGGCAGCCAGCACTGTCCATGGGAGCCGGTGAACAGGCACGCTTCAACCGCCAGGGCTTGCTGCTGCGCCAGGCACAGAACGCCACGCAACCAGCCTGGAGCCAAGGCATGCTGGTGGCCCAGGGCCAGGCCCTGGCGCAGTTCCTGGAAGAACTGGGCCGCTACCGTCACGGGCACCTGGGCTGCGATCCAAGCCTCGCCCAGTTGAAGGTTTCCGGCACCTTCCCCCTGGCGGACACCGACCGCGTGCTGTTCGCCGTGGCCCGGACCCTGCAACTGGAGGTGCGCCAGTTCACTCGCTACTGGGTCACCCTCAAGCCCCGTACCGCCCTGAGCTGAAAATATTGTTGCAACAAGGTGGTCTGTTTTTCGTGCTGGCGAGACTTACCCCCCAGAACATTCATTTGCATGGGGAGCAACACATGTCATCTGCAGTAACGCAGCGCCGCCACCGAACCTTTTCACTCAAGCAGAATCTGGCCGGCGCCGTGGCCCAGGGCCTGGTCTGCCTTGGCGCAAGCACCGCGACCGTGCTGTTGCCCACCTGGGCGCTCGCAGCAGAACAGGCCCAAGTCGAGTTCGATATCGCCCCCGGCAACCTGGCCAGCGCCCTCACCCGCTTCGGCCAGAGCGCGCACATTTTGCTGTCCTACCCGGCGAGCCTGACCGAGGGCCGCAGCAGCCCCGGGCTGCGCGGCCGACATGATGTCGACAGCGGCCTGGCCCTGCTGCTCAGCGGCACCGGGCTGCAAGCGGTGCGCGGCGCCAACGGCGACTACTCCCTGCAACCCCGCGGCAACGGTGCCAGCCTGGAGTTGAGCCCGGTATCGATCTCCGGCAAGGCGCCGGGCTCCACCACCGAAGGCACCGGCGAATACACCACCTACTCCTCCAGCAGTTCCACACGCTTGAACCTGACGCCCCGGGAGACCCCGCAGTCGATCACCGTGATGACCCGCCAGCGCCTGGACGACCAGAACCTCAGCACCCTCACCGACACCCTGGAAGCCACCCCGGGGATCATCGTCACCCGCGACGGCCTGGGGGCGGAAACCGACAGCTACTGGTCCCGTGGCTTCGCCATCCAGAACTACGAGATCGACGGCGTCCCCACCAACACCCGCCTGGACAACTACTCCCAGAGCATGGCCATGTACGACCGGGTGGAAGTGGTGCGCGGCGCCACAGGCCTGATCAGTGGCATGGGCAACCCGTCGGCGACCATCAACCTGATCCGCAAGCGCCCTACCAGCGAGGCCCAGGCCAGTATCACCGGCCAGGCCGGCACCTGGGACCGCTATGGCGGTGGAGTCGACGTTTCCGGCCCGCTCACCGACAGCGGCAATGTCCGCGGGCGCCTGGTGGCCGACTACAAGACCGAAAGCGCCTGGGTCGACCGTTTCAAGCAACAGACCCAACTGCTGTACGGCATCAGTGAGTTCGACCTCAGCGAGGACACACTCCTGACCCTGGGTTTCAGTTACCAACGCACCGACGTCGATTCACCGCTGCGTACCGGCCTGCCCACACGCTTCAGCAGTGGCGAGCGCACTCACTTCAAGCGCTCCACCAACACCGCGCCGGACTGGTCCTACAACGATCACCAGCAGACCAGCTACTTCGCCTCCATCGAGCAACAACTGGGCAACGGCTGGAGCGGCAAGATCGAGTACACCCACGCGGAAAACCAGTTCGACGAGGTGTTCAACTTCGCCATGGGCCAGGTGCACAAGGACGGCAGCGGCACCACTCAGTTGCCGGTACGCTTCTCCGGCACGCCGCGCCAGGACAACCTCGACCTGTACCTCACCGGCCCCTTCAACCTGTTGGGCCGCGAGCACGAACTGATCGGCGGCATGACCCTGTCCCAGTACAAGGAACGCACCCCCGGCTGGGGCAGCTGGCGCTACGACTACGCCGCTTCCCCGGCCGGGGTCATCGACGACCTGGACGACTGGGACGGCCATTCGCCGAAACCGGACTTCAACGTCAGCGGCAAATCGTCGATCGATGAAAACCAGTACTCGGCCTACCTGACCTCGCGCCTGAGCCTGACCGACGATCTGTCCGTAATCCTCGGCAGCCGGGTCATCAACTGGAAACGTGACACCCACGAGCGCCCCTACGGCGGTACCGAAAGCGAGGTCAATCGCGCTGAAAACGGCGTGTTCATTCCCTACGCCGGGGTGGTCTACGACCTGGACGAGATCTGGTCGGTGTATGCCAGCTACACCAGCATCTTCAACCCGCAGGCCTCCTGGGTGCGCAGCGAAGACAACAAGCCCCTGGACCCGATGGAGGGCAAGGGCTACGAAGTCGGGATCAAGGGCAGCCACTTCGACGGCCGCCTGAACTCCAGCCTGGCCCTATACAAGCTGCAACAGGACAACCTGGCAATCTGGAAGCACGACAACGTCTACAGCGCCGAACAGGACACTACGTCCAAGGGCGTGGAACTGGAGTTCAACGGCGAACTGGCCGAAGGCTGGCAGGCGTCCGCCGGCTACACCTACTCGGTCACCACCAACGCCGACAACCAGCGGATCAACACCGGCCTGCCGCGCAACAGCTTCAAGACCTTCAGCAGCTACCGCCTGCACGGCCCGCTGGACAAGCTGACCGTCGGTGGCGGGATCAACTGGCAGAGCAAGGTCGGCAACGACCTGCACACATTCACCCAGGGCAGTTACGCGGTGACCAACCTGATGGCCCGCTACGACATCAGCCGCAACCTCAGCGCCTCGCTCAATCTGAACAACCTGTTCGACCGCGAGTACTACAGCAACGCCGGCCTGTACGGTAACTACGGCGCACCGCGCAACCTGATGACCAGCTTCAAGTACAGCTTCTGATGACCGCCGAACCGCGCCGGGGCTGAGCCCGACGCGGCCTACGCAACCTGCCTTCGTCATGACGAAGGCAGGTTCGGTGCTAGAGGCCGATACCGAGCAGCGCCAGTACCCGTCGCGACCCATCCACCACCAGCAGCGCGGCCTGGGATGCCATCAAGGTGTAGAAAAAGCTCGCGATCAACACGCAGAGCTCGAACCAGACGAACATCGGCCAGTTACTGGCGCGCAGCGGCCGCTCCTGCATGAGCTGCCTCACGCCGTTGCGTGGCAGGTGATAGACGATCTCGAACACCTTGGTCTCGCGAAAATTCTTGAACACTGCATACACCACGGCAAAGCCGGTGACAGCCGCCATCCACCAGAAACCGACCAGTTCCACCCCGCTCTGCCCCTGGGACTGGAGGCTGGCGCTCTGTTGAAAAAAATACATGCCCACCGCTGAAACCAAAGGCATCACGACCCCGAAGTAGACCACCAGCCCCAGGCTGGCCATGGCCACACCGCTGGCAAACACACTGATGCGGATCACCCAGGCGAGAAACCCGGGGGAAAACTTCGAATAGGCCCTCTGGGTCTCGATCACCAGCAAGGGGATCAGCATGGTCAGCACTCCAACTGCGATGTCCACGACCTTGAACCCGGTCTTGGGTAGCAGCAGCGCCGCCAGGAAGGTCACGCCGCGGCTGCCCACCCGCCACATCATCTTCGCGTCGTCAGTCACTCCCTTCGACCAGAATTCCTCGGTAATGCCCTTGCCGTCATCCACGCCGTCATCCATTGGCTGCCTGCCTCATTGTTCAAAGCCACCCATTGTCAGGGAAGGCCCTGGGCCCTGCCCAGCGCAATCGCCGCGCGGCTGGCCGATCCGCTTGCCTGGCCGTGCTGCCACCTGGCTGGCCTGCCCGTCGCGCTGCTTGCCGTGGCGAGCCTGGTTGATCAGTGCCGGAATCAACGGCCCCTCCGGCAGGTGCTTCCAGAAGCGCGCCGGCAAATGCCCCTGCATCACCCGGGGGTTGAGCCGCGCCGGATTGAAGATATGGCTGTAGTAGGCCAGCCACAGCTCGCCCCCGGGGTCTTCACCGGCCTGGGCCAGTTGCCGCCAGGCGCTGGGGCAGCGCCGCTGGTGGTGCAGTTGCGTACCGTCGAAATACACCCCGTCCCGGGGCGTGGCGATCATCCAGCGGTGGCGCCCCATGCGCCCGATGAAATGCCGGCTGGCCTGGGCCAGGATGTCGTGGGCCGGCTCGTGCCAGGCCACGTATTCAGGCTGCTCGGCCAGCTGTGAGCGGCCCGCGGGCAAGCTGACGAAGCGCACGAAGGCATGCAGGTGATGGGCCTCGCGGTCGACTTGCTTGATTCGCCGCTGCAACTCGCTGCCCAGTTGATCGCCGCTGAGCATGGCCGTGCGGTCGCCATGGCTGACCCGCCACAGCACCTCGTACAACAGGCTCCAGCGCTGCTCGCCGCGATAGCAGCCGGCCCGTTCCAGCAGCTCCAGCAGGGCCAGGGGAATCCGCGCACGAAACGGACCGGGCTGCTCAGGGCAAGCCTCATCGCTGGCGAACAGATCGGCCTCCTGCGTCCCGGACCAACTGACCCGGCTCGGATCGATGGAATGACTGAGCAGCCAGCGCGCCTGCTGGCGCCAGGTGTCGAACAAGTCGTCACAGTCCAGGCTGATCATCCCCAGAGCCCCATCTGCTGCGGTTGCGGGCGTTCCCGCAGTTGCTGGTAGAGCAGCGCGCTGCTGGTCTCCGCCTGCTGCGGGTGATAGTCGCTGGTGATAAAGAAGGGCCTTGCCTTGCTCAGCACACAGCGCATGCGCGCCAGGTCCTCGTAGCGGATACGCCTCTCGCGGCGCAGTTCCACCAGGCGCTGGGTCGTGCGCAGGCCGATCCCCGGAATGCGCGAGATCAGCGCCGGTTCGGCACGGTTCAGGTCCAGGGGAAACACGCTGCGGTTGTCCAGGGCCCAGGCCAGCTTGGGGTCCATGTCCAGGGCCAGGTGCCCCGGCCCCTGGAACAGTTCGTTGGCGCTGAAGCCATAGCCGCGCAGCAGGAAGTCGGCCTGGTACAGGCGGTGCTCGCGCATCAGCGGTGGCGCGGCCAGGGGTACGCTTTTCGGGCTGTTGGGAATCGGGCTGAAGGCCGAGTAATAGACCCGGCGCAGGCGGAAGTTGCCGTACAGCGCCTCGGCGCTATGGAGGATGGTGCTGTCGTCGGTGTCATCGGCGCCGACGATCATCTGGGTGCTCTGCCCGGCCGGGGCGAAGCGCGGCGCCCGGGGCTCGTTGAGCACCGTCTGCTCGCCGGTATAGATGGTGCCCATGGCCTGCTTGATCGAACCCAGGTGCTTTTCCGGGGCCAGGGCCTTGAGGCCCTGGTCGGTGGGCAGCTCGACGTTGACGCTGAGGCGGTCGGCGTAGCGCCCGGCCTGCTCGATCAGCAACGGGTCGGCGTCGGGGATGGTCTTGAGGTGGATGTAGCCACGGAACTCGTGCTCCTCGCGCAGCAGCCTGGCCACCTGCACCAGTTGCTCCATGGTGTAGTCCGCCGAGCGGATGATCCCCGAGCTGAGGAACAGCCCGCTGACGCAATTGCGCCGGTAGAAATCCAGGGTCAGGCGCACGACTTCCTCGGGGCTGAAGCGTGCCCGGGGTACGTCGCTGGAACGGCGATTGACGCAGTACTGGCAGTCGTAGAGGCAGAAATTGGTCAGCAGCACCTTGAGCAGCGAGACGCAGCGCCCGTCCGGCGTATAGCTGTGGCAGATGCCCATGCCATTGCTCGAACCCAGCCCGCTCTTGCCTTCGGAACTGCGCTTGGGCGCGCCGCTGCTGGCGCAGGAAGCGTCGTACTTGGCGGCGTCGGCGAGGATGCTCAGCTTGTCGATCAGTTGCATGGTCGGGCCCGGATACTGTTTTTATATACAGTACAGAGTAAAACCCCGGGACCACAAGAGAGCTGCCGGGGGCAAATTGAAAAAAAACGTCTCGCCACCCCCTCGGCAGCCTGGAGCTATTGGCGAAAATCCTTAAGATACCCCCGCGCCCACGCCCCCTGGAAAGGACACTGCCCCATGCATCGCCTCTACCGTTTCTGCCTGTTCGGCCTGGCCTTGCTGTCGAGCATTGCCGCCAGCGCCGCGCCCACCGACCAGGAACTGATCGCTGCCCTGTACGCCAACGTCCAGGCCCGGCAGGACTGGCAGGCCCAGGCCAGGCAATGCCCCGGCGACAACATGCCGGCCAGGGCCGCGATACGGGCCACGCAGGCCAACCGCTGCGAAACACCGGAGCAGCTGGGGGCCTGCCTGCAGCGCTGCGAAGCCGGCGACGGCAACGATTGCTACTGGCTGGCAACCACCCTGCAACAGGCCAAAGGGCCGGCCGAAGGCTATGAACCGCTGTACCAGCGCGCTTGCAGCCTGGGCCTGGTCTCCGGCTGCACCAACCGCGCCGCCGGCATGCTCACGGCCGACGCCGACAGCCAGGGCACCCGGCACTGTGCAGTGCAGACCTTCAACAAGGCCTGTGAGCTGGATGACCCGTGGGCCTGCACCATGTACGGCTTCCACCTGAGCCGGGGCATAGGCGTAGCGCCCGACGCCGATCTGGCGCTGAAGGTGCTGGATAAATCCTGCAAGTACGGCCCCGCCGACCCGGCCTGCAGCGGCGCTCGCCAGTTGCAGGAAGAAATCCGCGAGGCCATTCGCGCGGCGCGGCCCTGACAACCGTCGGGGGGATGCTTTCGCCGGCCAGCCGGCTGCTGCGCAACGCGTACCGGCGAACCCTCCCTCAAAAGTACTTCAGCCACCCCAGGTCGCGACGCCGTGCCTTGAGCCGGGCAAAGGCCCGCACCGGCGGGTAGAGCAGCACCGCCAGCAGCGGCGTGATCAGCCATAGCCAGCCCAGCGAGTCGAAGCCGAAGTAGGCCCCTTGGTTGCGCCCCAGCAGCGCCACGGCCAGCAGGTACAGGCCCTTGAGCACATACAGGTGCAGCAGGTAGAAGAACATCGGCGCGCCACCAAACACCCCGAGCACCGCGACCCAGCGGCGTGCCTGGCAGCGCTCCAGGGCGCGCAGCACCAGCAGCCCCACACCCAGGGTCAGGGCGATGAACAGCAGCGACGGTGGGTACTTGGTGATGTTGAAAAAGCTCATCAGCGTTTGCAGGCCGCTGTCGCCACTGACCCAGGGCCGCTCGCCATAACCGTTGAGCAGGCGCAGCAGGACAAACCCCGCCAGCGCCGCCAGCCCGCACAGCAGCAACCGCCGCTGACGCCGCGCGCTATCGGCCTCGGCGGCAAACCACGGCCCCAGCCCATAGCCCAGGCCAATCACGCCTATCCACGGCAACAGCGGATAGGAGGTGCGCAGGCGCAAGGCATCGCCGAACTCGATCCAGCCCCGGTCGTGCAGGATCGCCCAAGGCACCTGCAGCGCCTCGCCCGCGGCGAAATGCACGCCATCGAGCAGGTTGTGCCCGCCGATCAGCAGCAGGCTCAGCACCAGCAGCACCGCGCGCGGCAACCACAGCAGCGCCGACAGCGCCAGCATGCTCAGGCCGATGACCCAGATCACCTGCAGGTAGATCACGCTCGGCGGCATCTGCCCGGTCCAGGCGAAGTTCACCAGGGTCAGTTCCAGCAGCACCAGGAACAACCCGCGCTTGAACAGGAAGGCACTGGCCTCGGCCCGATTGCCGTGCTTGTGGGCGAACAGGCTGGCCGAAAGCCCGGTCAGCAGCACGAAGACCGGCGCACACAGGTGCGCAAGGGTACGGCTGAAAAACAGCCCGGGCTCGGTGGTGGCCACGTCCATGGGATCGCTGACCTGCCGGTGCAGGAAGAAGGTTTCGCGGACGTGGTCCAGGAGCATGAACAGCATCACCAGGCCGCGCAGCGCGTCGATGCTCAGCAAGCGCGCGCCGAGGCGCACGGGAGGATGGGCTGAAGAAATCATAGGGAGGGATCGCAGCGTCAGGTTCAGAGAGTGGGCGTCAGCTTGGCTAAGCAGGACAATTTTTCGTTACTTTATAACATAAACGATTGATCCGAAACCTTGTCCGCAACCGTTGCTGCGGGCACGACACGCTCAAGACCACGGGCGAGCCGACGCCAGCCGCGGCCAGTGGGCCTAGCCTCAGGCGCGTGGCCCGCTCCCGGGCAGGCTCGCCGGCGCAGCAGCGACCTGGGCGTTGCGTTTGAGCCGCTGGTGCAGCCACTCGTAGCCGCTGACCATGACAATCCCCGCCAGCACCAGCAACGCGCCGAAAATGAAGTTCGGCTCCAGCGGCTCATGCAGCAGCCAGACCCCGAAACCGATGCCGAACAGCGGGGTCATGAACGACAGCACCCCGAGCCGCGAGGCCGGGTAGCGGCGCAGCAGGGTGAACCAGATCAGGAAGCTGGCGAACGACACCACCAACACCTGAAAACCCAGGCTGGCGACCACCAACGGAGTGAAATGGATGCTGGTCTGATCGGTCAGCAGCGCCGCCAGCCCGAGCCAGACAAAGGCCCCCAGCAGTTGATACTGCAGGGTCCGGGTGGTGGGGCTGGAGGCCAGCCGCGAACAGCGCACCACCACGGTGGTCGCGCCCCAGGCAACCCCGCCGAGCACCCCGAGAAAATCCCCCAGCAGCACATGGCTGCCGCCGCCGTGGCCGGCCGGGGATGGACCGCTGAAGGCCACGACGATGCCGCCAAAGGCCACGCTAATACCCAGCCATTGCGCGGGCTTGAGGCGCTCGGAAGGCATTAGCCAGTGCAGCCCGAGGGCGGCGAAGATCGGCGCGGTATAGAGAAAGATCGCCATGTGCGAGGCCGTGGTGTAGCGCAGCCCTTCACCCACCAGCAAAAACTCCAGGGCGAACAGCCCGCCCACCAGCAGGCCCGGGCGCCAATGGCCGTCGCCCAGCCCCAGGCGCTCGCCGCGCCAGCACATCAGCAGCCCCACCAGCAGCGCCGCGCCGCCGGAACGCAGGGCAATCTGCAGCACCGGGGCGATGTCCGACGCAGTGGCCTTGAGCGCCACCTGCTGCAGGCCCCAGATCGCGCACAGGCCGACCATCAGGCTGCAGGCGGTGGCATCCAGGGGTTGGCGAGTGGCCATGGCAGATCCTTCATCGAAAAAAAGTGATGAAGGATTGTCCGCCTGACAGTTTTCCTAGATATAGTTTTAATCCGCCAGCCCATAACACTTATCCGCCAACCGGTGCCCGCCGTGAACAAAGCCGCGCAACAGTTGCACCTGCCGCCTTTCAGCGAAGCCCTGCCGGCGCCGATCTTCTTTCGCGCGGCCAACCTGCCGGCCCACGCCACCTACCCGCGCCACCGCCATCCGTGGGGCGAGTTCGTCTATGCCTACAGCGGGGTGATGGAAATCGAGCTGGGCGACCACCATTACCTGGCGCCGCCGCAGTACGGCATCTGGCTGCCGCCAAATGTCGAGCACATGGGCTTCAACCGCCACGAAGCCTGCCACTGCTCGCTGTACCTGGCGCCCGAGCTGTGCACCGCCCTGCCCGCCCGGCACTGCGCCCTGAGCCTCAGCCCGCTGGTCCTGGCGCTCCTGGACGACTTGCGCCAGGCGCCACCGGGCCTGCCCCAGAGCGACGAGCAACAGCGCCTGCTGCAGGTGCTGGTGGACAAGCTGGGGCATGCCTCCTGCGCCGGCAGCTACCTGCCCTCTTCCGACGACCCGCTGCTGGGCCCGGTGCTGCGCACCCTCAAGGCCAACCCCGGCGACCCGCGCTCGCTGCCGCAACTGGCCCATGCCGCCAACACCAGCGAACGCACGCTGATGCGGCGCAGCCAGCGCGAGCTGGGCATGTCACTGGTGGAATGGCGCCAGCGCCTGAAGGTGGTGCAGGCCCTGGCCCTGCTGGAACAGGGCCGGACCGTGGAAAGCATCGGCCTGGACCTGGGCTACAGCAGCGCCTCGGCCTTTATCAGTATGTTCCGGCGGATGATGGGCACCACCCCGGATGAATATCGCCGCCAAGCCATGGGCCGCGACTGAGGACCCGGTCAACTGCCAATCAGCTTCACACAAGGCTCAAGGTCGGATTTCAAACTGATGAAGGCCGCTTGCTCCACCGCCTGGTCACGAGCTTTTATGGCGTTGTCCAGATCGGTTTGGGCATTCTTCAATTCGTTGTCGGCTGCCAATTGCCTCTTTTGGAGATCACTCTCGGATTCCTCCTTCAGAGGCTGAATATTGGAAAGACTCTTCTTCTGTTCATAATGTCTCTGTGCAGCCAGGAGTTCTTCCTCTTGTCCAGCAATGTTGCTCCTCTTGAGTTCGCTGTCCTTGTTGTATTGCTCGGCATACCTTTTGAAATCGGCCTGGCTCGGCGCCATGGGCCTCTGGCCCCGTATCAGGCTGCGATAGCGGTCAAAAATATCGTTGATCCGCGAAATGCTGTCGGGCACGGCTGCCTGGGCCGCGCCCTTGATGTCATCCAACGCAGAACTAGCGGCCTGTACACGGGCCGCTTCAGTCAAGGGATCCAGCACGTCTGCAACACACCTGAGTGAGGTCAACGCCGTCTCATGAGTGTCGAGCGTGGTTGCAGGGGCATAGAAACTGTCCAGAGCCAACGCCCCCAGAGCCAACCCCAGGCCGGTGTTTAGCAACCCTGTCTTGGAAGCAAGTTGGCCAACTGTTGCCGACGCACCGCCCACCAACGCCGTTTCCTGATAGGCCGTTCTCTGGCCGCTTTTCTGATCCGCGGCCTGCGAGACTTTGAGCTTCACCGCTACCAACTCTTGCTTGACCTCATCCAGCGTAATGGGATCTTGCCTGGCAGCTGTCGCTCTTGCCAAACGGATCATTTCACTGAACGTCTGGTCAGCGGAAATAGCCGAGCCGGGCCCCCAGGAACCGCACTTTTTTTGCTGAAAACACGGAGAACTGCACCCGCCCATTGCAAGAATCAGCAGCCCCCCCAGGATTTTGATAAGCATCGACGGCATAACGTGGAACTCCCTTTCAGCACTTAAAGCCCGGACGATTTCAGACATTGGCGCATCTCTGCCACCGACATGCCCGTATGACGCTGATCCACCGCACGCTGGAGATTTTCCTGGCTCACAGCCTCCAACAAGGCACCGTAAGGAGGCTGTTCCTGCTTGAGCCGGGCGTCACTCAAGATAATGACCTCGACCTTCTCTTCGATGGCGGCGCGGATCCTGATATCAGCGGCGCCCCGGGGTCTGTTTCGGGTCTGCTCACAGCTGTCCTGTTTAAGGTCAGGCCTGGACAGAAAAGGCGGCAATAGGCCGGCTTCGATGGCCGTACAGCGTTGAGCCAGAGAGATCGGCCCAGGCAGTTGCTGTTTCAGCGCGCCGTAACGCAGCAGTTGATGAGCGGCAATAGAGGCTTCGCCAAACCTCGGACCGATATCCCCCACCACAGCTAGAACCTCTCGGCCGTTGAACTGCAGGGAGGCGACCTGCCCCAGGCGATTTCTTGCAACACGTGGCGCGACGATGAAAGGCACAATCGCTGCGTCCAGGGAGCGCGCCCTCTGCTGATCGTCCCGAAGCATCAATGACGTCAGAGAAATATAGGGCACCAGGGAAATGCCCTCTACGGTCGCCAGAGTGGGACCCTGGCGGGGAGCCCCCAGCCCTCCACCTACAATGTATCCCTCGATACCTCCGGACTTACAGGCTACGGGCTCGGCGCCATGGAGCCCGTCAACAGCAAAGGCAAAGACACAGAACTGCTTTGACGCGCGGCCAAAATGCAGCCTGTCAGCTTCGGCAAAGTACTCTGAACAACGATTGCCGGCAGCTGTGCAGGACTCAGAGGCTCCATTGCCTTTCCAGAGCACCATGCCGTCGCCAAGATAGGAGAAACCGTGATTGCCTTGTGCGTAGGAAGCCTGTGCACCATCGGAGTTGACCTCCAGTGGGATTCGCATGGCGATACTGCCGTCCTTGAACTCAAGCAGTCGCAGATGCCCACCGGAATGGTTGACAGTACTCGGTGCAGGGCAGGAAGCAGTTGCAAAGGTTGGCGCAACAACAATCAGGCTGAACAGGCTCAGAATCCACCGAGACAACATACCGCCATCCTTGACCGCTTGGGTGCAGAGAGAAGTAAGGGCAGTGAAGCATAGGATCCGAGTAATAGCCTTAAGCCATAAAAGAAAATTTGCTACCTGGAATCAGAGCCCTTTCTCAAGCTGGAACTGTCACAAAGGTCCCGAACACCAGGACCTCTGTCCCCTCCATGGGCCGCTGCCAGGACTACTGCGTCTGCACCTGAAGCTGCGAGTTGACCCGCACCTGCACCTGCGCGTGCATCTGCTCCGCCCCGCCACCGCGACGCATGCCGCGTACCGGGCAGGCGTCCAGATAATCCAGGCCCACCGCCAGTTTCAGGTGGCGCTCGGGGCGGTCCAGGCGGTTGGTCACATCGAAGCTGTACCAGCCGTCATCCAGCCAGGCTTCGGCCCAGGCATGGCTGGCCAGGTGGCTCTGGTCCTCGGTGCACAGGTAGCCAGACACGTAGCGCGCCGGTATGCCCAGGCTGCGGGCGCAGGCCAGGAACGCATGGGTGTGGTCCTGGCAGACGCCGGCACCGCCGGCAAAGGCTTGCGCGCCGGTGCTGCCGACCCCGGTGGAGCCAGGGCTGTAGGGCATGTGCTCGGCCAGGGCCTGCATCAGCTCGATCAGCGCGGCGCGATCGCGGCGCTCGCCACAATGCTGTCGGGCAAAGTCGCTCAGGGCCGGGTCGGCCTTGCTCAGGTGGCTGCTGCGCAGGAACGGCAGCGGCGACTGGCTGTCGCCCTCCACTTCGCGCAGCGGGTCGATCTGCACTTCGCCGAAAGCGCTGAGGACGATCGCGCCGTGGGGCTCGTCCAGGGTCATGACGTGGAGGATGTTGCCGTAGGGATCGCGCTGGGCACGCACCCGCCGCGGCAGCTCCAGGTGCCATTGGAGGATCTGCTGGCGCAGGCTGTTCTGGGGCGTCAGGCGCAGAAACTGGATGCTGGTGCAGACTTCATCGGTGTAGCTGTAGGTCGTGTCGTGACGAATGGACAGTTTCATACCACCTCCAGATAGGACTCGTGCACGGTTTGCCCCAGGTGGCGGATCTGAGCGATGCAGTCGGTCAGCCACTGGTGCAGCCCGGAGTCGAGAATCTCGTTGATCCCGGTGTAGCGCAGCCGCGCATTCAGCTCGGCGGCCAGGCGCTGTGCCGGGCGGCCGTTGTCCCCCGGCAGGGCGGCGAGGATCTGGTCCAGCTCCTCGACGCAGGCGTGCAGCGAGCGCGGCACATCGGCGCGCAGCAGCAGCATTTCGGACACCTGCTCGGCCCCCGGGGCGTTGCGGTAGATCTCGTTGAACGCCTCGAAGGAGGACAAGGCGCGGAGCAAGGCGCTCCACTGGTAGTAGCCGCGGGCCGAATCGTCGCTGACCTCCTCGGACTCCTCGCCGAACATTTCATAGCGCGCATCCAGCAGGCGCAGGGTGTTGTCGGCGCGTTCGATAAAGGTCCCCAGGCGGATGAAGCGATAGGCATCGTTGCGCATGATGGTGCCGGCGGTAGCGCCGCGGAACAGGTGCGAACGCTCCTTGACCCACTCGCAGAACTGGCTGATGCCGTAGCGCCCCAGGCCGTTGCGGGCGATGTTGCGCATCTCCAGCCAGGTGGCGTTGATGTTTTCCCACATGTCGGCGGTGATCCGCCCGCGCACCGCGTGGGCGTTGCTGCGTGCCGCGCGCAGGCAGCAGTAGATGCTGCCCGGGTTACTCTCGTCGAGGGCGAAGAAATGCAGCATGCGCTCGCTGTTGAGTTCGCCGTGGCGCTGGTGGTAATCGTCCAGGGTGCCGGCGGCCAGCAGCGACATGGCCAGTTCGGCCTGGCCGTCGCCGCGCCCGGCCTGTGGCATCAGCGACAGCGAATAACTGACTTCGAGCATGCGTGCCAGGTTCTCGGCACGCTCCAGGTAGCGGGACATCCAGTACAGATCGGCTGCGGTTCTTGAAAGCATGGTTCAGTCCTCCACCACCCAGGTGTCTTTGGTGCCGCCGCCCTGGGACGAGTTGACCACCAGCGAGCCCTCGCGCAACGCGACTCGGGTCAGGCCGCCGGGTACCAGGCGGGTTTCCCGGCCCGAAAGCACGAACGGCCGCAGGTCGATATGCCGCGGCGCGATGCCGCTTTCGACAAAGGTCGGGCAGGTGGACAGCGACAGGGTCGGCTGGGCGATATAGGCCTCGGGCCGGGCCTTGATCCGCACGCGGAATTCCTCGATCTGCGCCGCCGTGGCCGCCGGCCCCACCAGCATGCCGTAGCCGCCGGAACCCTGGGTTTCCTTGACCACCAACTGCGCCAGGTTGGCCAGCACGTGGGACAGTTCGGCGGGCTTGCGGCACTGCCAGGTGGGCACGTTCTTGAGGATCGGCTCCTCGCTCAGGTAGAAGCGGATCATCTCGTCCACATAGGGGTAGATCGACTTGTCGTCGGCCACCCCGGTGCCCACGGCATTGGCCAGCACCACGTTGCCGCAGCGGTAGGCGGCGATCAGCCCGGGCACCCCGAGCATGGAATCGGGGTTGAACGACAGCGGGTCCAGGTAGGCGTCATCCAGGCGTCGGTAGATCACGTCCACCGCCTGGGCACCGGCGGTGGTGCGCATGTACACCCGGTCGTCACGCACGAACAGGTCGGCGCCTTCCACCAGTTCCACGCCCATCTCCCGGGCCAGGAACGCATGTTCGAAATAGGCACTGTTGAAGCGCCCCGGGGTCAGCACCACCACGGTCGGGTTATCCAGGGGGCTGGAGCTTTTCAGGGTGTCCAGCAGCAGGTTCGGGTAATGGTCGATGGGCGCGATGCGCTGGGCGGCGAACAGCTCGGGGAACAGGCGCATCATCATCTTGCGGTCTTCGAGCATGTAGCTGACACCGCTGGGGGTGCGCAGGTTATCTTCGAGCACGTAGTAGCTGCCGTCGCCGTCGCGCACCAGGTCGACCCCGGCGATATGGGCATAGATGCCGCGGTGCAGGTCCAGGCCCTGCATCGCCACCTGGTAGCCCTCGTTGGCCAGCACCTGTTCGGCGGGGATGATGCCTTCCTTGAGAATCCGCTGGCCGTGATAGAGGTCGGCGAGGAACAGGTTCAGCGCCTGCACCCGCTGGATGCAGCCGCGCTCCACGGTGCGCCATTCGCTGGCCTTGATGCTGCGGGGAATGATGTCGAAGGGAATCAGGCGCTCGGTGCCCTGCTCGTCACCGTACAGGGTGAAGGTGATACCGGCGCGGTGGAACAGCAGGTCGGCTTCGCGCCGGCGCTGGTCCAAAAGTTCCAGAGGAGTGTCCGCCAGCCAGCGGGCAAACCCCTGGTAGTGAGGCCGGCAGACGCCATCGGCAGCATACATTTCATCAAAGAAAGCGCGGGACATAGCCAACTCCTTGCCGTGACGTGAACGGCTTTTTATTTGAACCCTGTGTGTGCGTGACCCGGCTTCGAGCGTGAGGGGCACAGCCCCCCTGAAAGAGTGATAGCAATCGCTATGCCGCAAATGCACGGTGCGCCGCCCCGGAGGTGGCCCGTGGCAAAAATGACCGCCTAGCGACAAATAGATTCAAAAAAGAGACACAGAGAAAGCTGGAGAACACCCAGCAGCAAAGCCCCAGCAGCGTAGCCGGCGCCGCTCGTGGCTCTGCGCGAACAGAATCGGTGCACAAAGCCCCCGCGCTGAATGTTTTGCCCCGTTATCGGGAGTTTTCCGGCCAATGCCGCCCCACAGCGCGGCCTCGAGGCACCATCGCGGGGCCATGAGCACTGACCATCAGCGCACCATCAAGGTTCAAAGACTTGGCGCCGCTGCTCCCGGCCAACCTCAGGCGCCCTGCAGGCACGCCAGAATCAGGGCCAGCGCCTGCTGCGGTGAGAGCTGCGCGGTATCCAGGCGTAGAGGCGAGCTCGCCCAGGGCTGATAGTCATGCTCGAGCACCGATTGCCAACTGGGCGGGCGCAGGCCCGGCACGTCCAACTGGCGGGTCTCGACCCGGCGCCGATGCTCCGCAAGATCGGAGCACACCACCTCGATCTCCAGCAGCCTCACCCCCTGCCTGCTGGCCAGGTCCTGCCAGGCCTGGCGGCTTTCCTGCACCGGATTGACGCAGTCGGCCAGTACCCGGTTGCCCAGGGCCAGGTTGGCCTCGGCCAGTTGCAGGGCAATCTGGTAGCCGGCCTTGCCCACCTGCGCCAGGCCAGCGTCACGCAGGCCCTGTTCGATGCTGTCGATGCGCAGGTAGGTGGCCGCCAGGTGTGGCGCCAGGGTACGGGCGATGGTGGTCTTGCCGGTGCCCGGCAAGCCGCTGAAAACGATGAGCATGCAAGGCCCTGCCAACGTTGAAGGACGCACAGCTTTACCACTATTGCCACACGCGTCCAGCCCCGGGCTTGAGGACGGGCCTGCCATTAGCCCTGAGCCGGCCCCCGCACTTCGATCAGCCTCTGACGCTCTAGCGGTGCCACCACCTATCCAGCACCAGCTTCATCTGGGCCAGAGTCAGGGACGCCCAACCACTGCCCGACATGCCCCGTTCGCCAACAAGTGGCCCAGGCCCTGGAACAGAAGCTTGCAGACGTCAGCCGCCGAGGCGTTGCAATTCAATGACGGCCGAGGACGACAGCGGCCGGGCCGGCTGGATCAGGGCCATGCCAAAGCGCTTGCTGATGTAGCGACCGCCGGTGCCGGTCAGGCTCAGGGCACGGCTGTCCAGGTCCTGGATCAGCCATTTGCGCTCCAGCAAGGCCTGCAACAGCGCCGCCCCCAGGGCGCCCCCCAGGTGCGGACGGCGCATGCTCCAGTCCAGGCACGGGCAGGCGAAGCGTCGACGCAAGGCCTTGAGCCCGGCCACCTCGATCCCCAGGCTGAGGAAAAATTCTTCGCCGCTGTCGCTGACCCGGTAGGCCTCGCCCTCCCCGGCCGCCAGCAGCCAGCCGGCCTCGAACATCCGGTCGTGCAGCTGCACCCCCAGGGTGCCCGCCAGGTGGTCGTAGCAGGTGCGGGCGAACTGCAGGCGGTCCGGGGTGCGCGGGGTGAAGCGGGGCGCGCGGCCCTGGCCAATCACCATCAGCGCCTCAAGGGCCTGGGCCACCAGCGGGTCGCCGAGGCAGTAGTAACGGTGCCGGCCCTGGACCTGCACCCGCAATAGCCCCGCCTCCTTGAGCTTGGCCAGATGGGCGCTGGCGGTGGAGGTGCTGACCTCGGCAATCGCCGCCAGCTCGGTACTGGTGCGTGCGTGGCCGTCCATCAGCGCACAGAGCATGCGGGTGCGCGCCGGCTCGGCGATGGCCGCCGCCACTTGGGATACCCCGACGTCGTTCTGCACTACATTCATATTTCGCTCCCTGACGAATCGTGTCTTCGAAAGGGTCAGGATAGTAGCAGCCTGGATATCTGCCGAACAAAGAGATAAATCATGGACGCGATCAGCGCTGCTACTCACTCAGACCCGTACTTCTACTACACCCGCCTCCGCGCCCGGGGCGGCCTGACCTACGATTGCGCCCTCAGGCTATGGGTCGCCAGCAGCGCCGCGGCGGTGGCAGCGGTGCTCGACCACCCGGCCTGCCAGGTGCGTCCCAGTACCGAGCCGGTACCCCAGGCCATTGCCGGAAGGCCGGCCGGGCAGTTGTTCGGCCGCCTGATGCGGATGAACGATGGCCCGCGCCAGCGTTGCCCGCGTGCGGCCATCGAACCGGCCTTGCAGGGCCTCTGTACCGCCGGGCTGGAGACCCATCTGGCCCGGTGGCAACCGGCCCTTGTGGCTCCGGCCTGCGCTGGCGACCTGCAACGCTGGCAGTTCGTACTGCCGGTGGCGCTGCTGGCCAGCCTGCTTGGCGTCCCCGCCGAACAGTGCGAAACACTCGCCCGGCGCACTGGGGAATTCGTCGCCTGCTTCTCGCCCCTGAGCGATCAGCCCCGATTGCAGGCCGCCGACCGGGCAGCACTGGAGCTGGACGCGCAAATGCAGGCCCTGGTGCAGGCCCCGCAACACAGCCCGCTGCTGCGGCAGATTCTCGACCGCAGTGGTGAGCTTGCTCCAGCGGACCTGCGGGCCAATCTGGCGGGCCTGCTGGCGCAGACCCATGACGCCTGCGCCGGCCTGGTCGGCAACAGCCTGGTCGCCCTGCTGGCTGCACCGGCCATGCAGCAGCGCCTGCGCCAGGAACCGGGCCTGCTGGGCGACTGGCTGCTGGAGCGCCAGCGTCTGGACCCGCCGGTGCAGAACACCCGGCGCTTCGTCACCGCGCCCTGCACCGTGCACGGCGTGGAACTGCAAGCCGGCGAAACCATTCTGGTGCTGCTGGCCGCGGCCAACCAGGACCCGGCGCTAGCCGCCATTACCGGCAGCAACCCGGCGCATCAGGGCTTCAGCTTCGGCGCCGGAACCCACCGCTGCCCGGGCCGGGAGCTGGCCTTGGGCATAGTCCAATGCCTGTTGCACGCCCTGCTGCAGGGCCCCGGCCTGGATGCACTGGCCCTGGACTGGCAGTACCAGGCCTCGGTCAACGGCCGTATTCCGCTGTTCAGCGACCGCGGGGAGGCCGAACAATGATCGCGGTGATCTTCGAAGTGCTGCCAGCTTCGGGCCAACGCGACGCCTACCTGGAGCTGGCGGCCGGGCTGAAAAACCAGCTGGAGGAGATCGACGGTTTCATCTCCATCGAACGCTTCCAGAGCCTGGCCCAGCCGGAAAAACTGCTGTCCCTGTCGTTCTGGCGTGACGAGCAGGCCGTGGCCCAGTGGCGCAACCTGGAATGCCACCGCCAGGCGCAGGCCCGGGGCCGCGGTGAGGTATTTGCCGACTACCGGCTGCGGGTGGCGACGGTGCTGCGCGACTATGGACTGCAAGAGCGTTGCCAGGCCCCTGCGGACAGCCGCCGGTTGCATGGCCGCTGAAACCGTCGGCCTTGGCCCGGCGCCCGGCTTGAGGTAAAACGTGCGCCCGCGGTGGCGGCACGCGCCACCACCTAGCCCGGAACAAGGAGCCTGCATGCTGTTTGTGGTGATGCTGGGGGGCAAGCACCCCAGAGCGAAAATCGAAGTCCATGATGTGCAATTCGTGGTCGCCGACAGCCTCGAAGCGGCCTACCCGCAACTGCGCGAAGACTGGTTCGGAAGCCCGGCGGGGTTGCACATCGACTCATGGATGCGGGTGGACGGTATCGAAGACTACAGGCTCGAACTCAGCGCCCTGGCCCCGGCGGCGGATGCGCCGCGCCTGTACTTCATCAACCTGGGCGGCTATGAAGCAGCGACCTTCGGCGAAGCCCACCGTTACCTGCTGGTGGTGGCCCGGGACAAGGCGCAGGCCAAGGCCAAAGGCAAGCAGCAGATGCTTGCCCACTGGCACAAATCCCACACCGATGCCCTGCTGGACGTCGACGACTGCCTGCCCATCGACCTGGCGGACGGCCGCTACGTGCACCTGGTGAAGGGCCCTCACCAGGGCATCGTGCAGCACAACGACTACATCATCCTGTAGCCGCCGGCTGGCAGGCCAGTGAAGCGCGCACAGGCCGGCTATGCTGGCGGTTTTCTTCAGGGAGCAGAGCCATGCCGCTATGTTTGCGCAACGCACCGCAAGACGACACCCAGCGCCTGACCGTCAACGAACACAATGCCCGGGCGATCCGTTTCTACCAGCGCAACGGCTTTGTGAGGGGCGGCGAAACCCTGTTCCCCTGCGGCGCCGACCTGCACCGCGACTGGGTCATGCTGCGCCGTTGAAGCGGCCCCGCCATCAGCCCGCGCCAGGCGTCAGGTCACCCAGCTCAAGGTCATCGATGGATACCACTTGCTCCAGCAGAAAGGCGCGCAGGCCGTCGATCTGTTCCCGGCGCGGGCTGTCCCGCAGCCACACCAGGTAATAGCCGTCCCCCGACGCCAGCGCACGGGGAAACGGCAGGCTGACCAGGCCCTGGCGGATGTCCTCGGCCACCAGGTACAGGTCGGCGATGGACAGCCCGTGGCCACGCATGGCCGCGCAGATCGCCTGGTCCAGGGTGTCGAAGACGTTGCCCCGGTCCAGCCGTACCTGCTCCAGCAGGCCCTGGGCCTGTAGCCAGCGCCGCCAGTCGCGGCGGTCCGCCGAAGGGTGGATCAGTGGCGCCTCCCTGAGCCGTTCCAGGGTCCAGGGCGGCGCATCCACAGCCTCCGGAGGGCCGATGGGAATCAGCCACTCATCGAACAGCTTGCAGGCCTCGACCCCGGCGCCGAACTGCCCGTTGCCCAGCAGAATCGCGCAGTCATAGGGCTCGGCATGAAAATCCACATGATCGAAATCCATCCACACGCTGGCCAGTTGCACCGCCAGCGACGGCTGCTGGTGCTTGAGCTGGTCCAGGGCCCGCAGCAGCCAACGCATGGTCAGTGTCGAAGGGGCCTTGAGGCGTAATTGGCCACTGCCGCTGCGCAGCGGCAGACAGGCGTCCTCGATGATCCGGAACCCCGCCTTGAGCTCCCGGGCCAGGCGCTGCCCAACGTCCGTGAGTACCAACCTGGGGCCGTGGCGCTCGAACAGGCGGCAGCCGAACTGGCTTTCCAGGGTGCGGATATGCCGGCTGATGGCGCTTTGGGTCAGGGACAGCTCCTCTGCGGCCCGGGTGAAGGAGCTGGAACGGGCCGCCACTTCAAAGGCGCGCAAGGCATAGAGCGGCGGCAGGGACTCGACCATCGGCAAACACTCAGCATGATTAAAAATCATAGTAAGTCACAGCTTTTTGCGTTTTTCAACGCAGGCTCAAGCCTTCAGGCTAGGGCCTTTGCCAATGACCGAGGAGTTGCCGGGTGGATGTGAACATGTCGTTATTGCTGGCCTATACCCTGAGCGTGCTGATGCTGGTGGCGACCCCGGGGCCGGTGGTGGCGCTGATCGTCAGCACCAGCATGAACGCCGGCCCGCGCCAGGCGCTGCTGACCGCCCTGGGCACCAACGCAGCGTCGTTGCTGCTGGCCCTGCTAGCGGTGCTGATGCTCTCCGGCGGGCTGGCCCTGGACCCACGGCTGATCCACTGGATCAGCGTGCTGGGCTGCTGCTTCATTGCCTGGCTGGCCGTGCAGGGGTTGCGCGAGGCGGCCACCCAACCCGCTGCGCAAGCACCGGCCAAGCCCCTGGCCGGGCGCGGCAGGGGCCTGGCCACCGGCTTTGTGGTGGGCATCGGCAACCCCAAGGACATCATCTTCTTTGTCTCGTTCTTCCCCCAGTTCATCCAGGTCGGCCGTACCTTCGAACACAGCGCACTGCTGCTGACCCTGGTGTGGGTACTGATCGACCTGGCGGTGCTGGGGGCCTATATCCTGGTGGCACGCCAGGGCTTCTCGCGGAAGTACAAGCGCCTGGTGACGGGGGTGTCGAGCCTGGTGCTGCTGGCAGTGGCCGTGGTGGGGCTGGCCTATTCGCTGCTGGAACTGTACCGCCCGGGCGCTATCTGAGGCGCCCGGCTTCAGACGCTGCGCAATTCCAGGGTCAGGTGCGACAGCCCCGGCAGCGCGGCCAGGCGCGCACGCACGGTCTCGGCACTGAGCGAGGCCCGGGCCACCACACTGACAATCGCCGCCCGGGCCCCGGGGCCCACCTGCCACACGTGCAGGTCGACGATACTGGCATCCCCCGGCCCTTCCACCGATGCGCGGATCTGCCCGGCCACCTGCTCATCGCTGGCATCGAGCAGCACCGCGGCGCTGGACTTGATCAAGGCATAGGACCAGCGGGCAATCACCAGCGCGCCGACAATGCCCATCGCCGGGTCGAGCCAGACCCAACCCAGGTAGCGCCCGGCCAGCAGCGCGGCAATGGCCAGCACCGACGTCAGGGCATCGGCCAAAACATGCACATAGGCCGAACGCAGGTTGTTGTCGCCCCCGGTCTGGTGCGACTGGTGATGCTCGTGATGCTCGTGATGCTCGTGATGCTCGTGATGCTCGTGATGCTCGTGATGCTCGTGATCATGAGAGTGGCCGTGGGAACGGCCATGGCCATGATGGTCGTGCCCCCCGCCCAGCAGCCAGGCGCTGAGAATGTTCACCAGCAACCCCGCCACGGCGATCAGCGTGGCTTCGCCAAAGGCCACGCGAGTGGGCTGGAACAGCCGCACCAGGGATTCGCCGGCAATGCCCAGCGCCACCAGGCCGAGAATGATGGCCGAGGCAAAGCCCGCCAGGTCGCCGACCTTGCCGGTGCCGAAACTGAAACGCCGGTTGCCGGCATTGCGCCGGGCAAAACCGTAGGCCGCCGCCGCGATGCCCAGGGCCCCGGCGTGGGTGGCCATGTGCAGCCCATCGGCCAGCAGGGCCATGGAACCGGTGAGGTAACCGGCGACGATCTCCCCCGCCATCATCACCACAGTCAACAGCACTACCCACAGCGTACGGCGGGCGTTGTCGTCGTGATCAGCACCGAGAAACTGATGATCGTGGGCCAGGTGTGCAGCCTGCTGAGACAGGTTCATGAGCGGCTCCTACTTGGAATAACGGCGGATGGCTTCAAGCAGTTCATCCACGCCACGGGCCCGCTCGGCATCGCTGAGCTCGGGGTTGGCCACGTGCTCCAGGGCATGGGCTTCGATGATCTCGCCCATCAGGCCGCTGATGGCGCCCCGGGTGGCGGCCACCAGGTGCAGGGTCTTGCCGCAGTCGGCCCCGCTTTCCAGGGCTCGCTCCACAGCCTGGACCTGGCCGAGAATGCGCCGGACCCGCTTGAGCAGCTCATCTTTCTGCGCATGAGTATGCGACATACCTATACCCCCTATACCTATATAGAGCGCATCTTGCTCCCCTGCCCTCGACGACGCAAGCCGGCCCGACGATGCCGAACGGTTCAAGCGCAGCCAGTATTTTGCGCGGATCGACACCTGGGACCGGGAGGTCGATACCGAGCGCCTGTACTGGTCGGAGGCGATCTACGGCATGTTCGGCTTCCAGGCGATGTACGAGGCCCGGCGCAGCGGCAACAATCACTACCGTCTCAGGCAATCAGCCGCTGCCTAGGCCTCGGCGCCTTCGCCCAGCAGGCGTTGGCGCAGGAATCTCAGGGCGCCCTGGAACAGCGGGTGCCATTGCTCCGACGGCAGGCTGGCCAGGGGCTGCCAGAAAAACTCGAACCGATGGCCGCCGTCATCCGCGGTAAAATGGCTCCAGCTTTCCGGCAACGGCGCTGGCACCCGGCATTCATGGAAGGCCCACACCTGGCCGCAGAAACCCGAATGCCAGAGCCCCAGGAAACCGCTTTCCCCGGCCTGGACACCGGCCTCTTCCGCCAGCTCGCGAACGGCAGCAGTAGCCGTGGACTCCCCCGGCTCCACCGTGCCCTTGACCAGTTGCAGGCCGGCCAGTGGATGGCGGAAAGCCAGGATCTCCAGTTCGGTGGAATGGCGCAGCACCACCGGACAGGCTTTATTGGCACGCATCGGCCCCTCGCTCCTCAAGCCTTCAATCGTCCCGGGTCAGCACTTCCAGCAACTCGATCTCGAAGATCAGGTTGGAATTGGGCGGGATGGCGCCCATGGAACGCTCGCCATAACCCAGGTGCGCCGGCACCAGCAGCTTGCGCTTGCCGCCCACCTGCATGCCCATCAGGCCCTGGTCCCAGCCCTTGATCACCCGGCCGGTGCCGATCACGCACTGGAACGGCTTGCCACGATCATAGGAGGAGTCGAAGCTGCTGCCGTCCTCCAGAAAGCCCCGGTACTGGGTGGTGATCAAGGCGCCCTTGACCACAGCCTTGCCGTCGCCCGGCTGGATATCGATGACCCGCAATTCGTCGCTCATGGTTCACTCCCGTTCAAGCATTGCCCCGTCACGGGACTGCGGCGCGCTTTTTCGCAGAATTGCCCCGGCTTGGCAATCACTGTGGCGCCACCTCGATCAGGGTATCGGTATCGAGAAAGATCGCCCCCAGCGCCATCGCGACCTCCTCGACGCTGGCGAGCCCCGGCTTCCAGCTGATCTCAAGGCTGGGCAAGCCCCGGCACCAGGCCTGGGAATCGCCAAAATGCAGGGTCAGGCGGCCCGGGGCCAGCAGCACCTGGCGGATGCCGCCATAGCCGGACACTGCCTGGCCGCCCAGTTCCACATGGTAAGTGTCCATGCCCAACTGGCGGTCCTGCTCGTCAAAGCATTCGGCGCGCTGCAACAGCAGGTAGTGCCCGGGCTGCTGCCCGTCGTCGGCAAAGCCCAGGATCTGCACCTCGTCTTCAGTGCAGGCACTGTAGCCAGTGGCATGAAATTTCAAACTCATCGCTCCTTGCTCCTTATTCGCGGTCACTGGCGCAACAGCCCGCTTTCATAATCCAGCCAGTCCTGCTCAAAGCACTCCTGCAGGTACTCCAGCACGCTGTCCAGCGACACCGAGGCAGGCACATTGACAGCAAAGAACGCCTTGCTCATGCCTTCCCAGCTGCAGCCCAGGGCGTTGATCCGCGCCAGCACCTCGGGGGTCCGGGCCCTGCCAACGTCAAAGAACACCAGGCGCAACGTGCTGTTGCCACTGCTGCGCCCGACCCGCCTGAACCACTTCAGGCCATCGGCCTCCACCTGGACTTCGACGTCGTCCTCGTAACAGGCATCCTGGGAGTAGAACGGAAGGTTGGCGATACGGTACAGGCCATCCGGCTGGCGTTCGGCCCAGACCCCTTCGCTGGCCACCGGCGGATAGTCGTCCACCACCGTCAACCTGAGCATGATCTTGTCCATCACCTGTTCCTGGTTCATTGAATAAAAGGCAGCGGTGCCCTTCGGCCCCCGCACAAGCCGAGCGCTTTTTCGCAGAATTGCCGGCCCTTGGCAATCATTGACGGGTCGCCGGCGAAGGTGTGTCACCGAACAGGAAGATTCCGTTACCATTGCCGCCCCCACGCCTCACCCGATAAGGACATCCCATGGCCACCGCCGATATCGTCGCCCTGGTGCTGCTCGCCGCTCTGGCGCTGTACCTGGTCAGCCTCTACAACCGCCTGACCACCCGGCGTACCCGTCTGCGCAATGCCTTCGCCCAGATCGAGGTGCAACTCAAGCGCCGCTACGACCTGATCCCCAACCTGTTGGAAACCGTCAAGGGCTACCTGCAGCACGAGCGCCAGACCCTGACTGCCCTGGCCGAGGCGCGCAACAGCGCGCGGGACAGCCTGCAAGCGGCTGCTGCGCAACCCGGTGACAGCGCCAGCATCGCCCGCCTGGGCCAGGACCAGGGTGCCCTGGACCAGGTCCTCGACCGCCTGCACCTGAGCCTGGAAGCCTACCCGGAACTCAAGGCCTCGCAGAACATGGCGCAACTCAGCGAAGAACTGACCAGCACCGAGAACAAGGTCGCCTATGCGCGCCAGGCCTTCAACGATGCAGTGACCGACTACAACCTGTGCAAGCAGCGGGTGCCGGCGCTGTTTTTCGCCGGGCTGTTCGGCCACCGGGCCGATGCCGCCCTGCTGCAATTTGCCGACAGCGCGCGCATTCAAGACGCCAGCAAAGTCTCCTTCCAGTAACTGCACCTGCCGCCGGAAACCTGCATGAAGTTCTTTCAACACCAGGCCCGTGCCCGGCGCCACACCCTCAAACTGCTGCTGTTGATGACACTGGCGGTGACCACCCTGGTCAGCCTCAGCAGCCTGGGGCTGGGCCTGTTATGGCGCGAGCTGAGCCAGGAGTATGGCCAACCCAAGGTGCTGAACTGGATCGTCGTTGCAGTCGTGGCACTGCTCATGCTGCTGGTGGTGCTGCTGGGCAGTTGGTACAAGACCTGGCGCCTGCGGGCCGGCGGCAAGGTGATCGCCGAGCACTTGGGCGGACGCCTGATCAACGATTCGCCGCGGGGCAGCGAGGAACAGCGACTGCTCAATATCGTCGAGGAAATGGCCCTGGCCTCGGGCGCCACCATGCCTGCGGTGTATGTGCTGCCGGAAGACGGGATTAACGCCTTCGCCGCCGGGCTGACCCCGCAGCAGGCCGTACTCGGCATCACCCGCGGAGCTCTCGTCCATCTGGACCGCGACGAATTGCAGGGCTTGGTCGCCCATGAGTTCAGCCACATTCACAACGGCGACATGCGCCTCAACACCCGCTTGCTGGCGGTGATCCACGGCCTGCTGGTGTTCAGCCTCGCCGGCATCGCGGTGCTGCGCCAGGCTGAAAAGCAGCACCTGGGCAGTGACCGCCACCGCTTCTTCTGGCAGATCGTGTTCGCCGTGCTGGGCCTGGCCCTGCTGATCTTCGGTTCCCTGGGCAGCCTGCTGGGCAACCTGATCAAGGCCGCCATCTGCCGCCAGCGCGAGTTTCTCGCCGATGCCTCGGCGGTGCAGTTCACCCGCAACCCTCAGGGCATTGCCGGGGCCCTGAAAAAGATCGGCGGCAGCAGCGCCGGCTCACGCCTGCGCGCCTTCGCCGCCGCGCAGTACAGCCACCTGTATTTTCACCAGGGGGTGAAACTGCGCCTGGGCCGCCTGATGGCCACCCACCCACCGCTGGCTGCGCGCATCCAGCGCCTGGACCCGCAGTGGGATGGGCGCTTCAAGCCACTGTAACTGCGCTACCAGAGGGCAATGTCGTAAGTGATGTAGAGGCGGTTGCTGTCGCGTCCACGGGCATAGTCGGAGCGATACACATAATTGCGCAGCTTCACCCCCAGCCCCTTGAACGAGCCCTGCTGGAGCACGTAGGCCAGTTCGCTGTCGCGCTCCCACTCATCGACCCGGGTATTGGACTTGCCGTCATTGCCACTCAGGTAGCGGGAACTGAAGGTCAGGCCGGGGACACCGAGGCCGGCGAAGTTGTAGCCGTAGCCGAGCATCCAGGTCTTCTCGCCCTCCTCGATGAACTTACCGATGCCGGCGTTGCTGAAGGAGTAGACCGTGGCGCCGCTGATATACGGCAAGCCGGCATCGCCACTGAGGCGCTGATAGCCGCCGCCAAGGGAATGCCCGGCAATCGCGTAGGTCAGTTGGCCGCTGAACATGCGGTTGGCGATCTTGCCGTCAAACGCCGCGCCTGAATCGGCGCTGCGAAAGTAGCGCAGGTCGCTGGTCAAGGTCCCCTGCCCCAGCGCCAGGTCATGTTGCAGGCCAACAAAATCCTGCCGATAGAAGTTTTCGAGCTCGCCATGGAAATAGCTCAGGCGCAGGGTCTTGCTCCATTTGTATTCGCCCCCGCCGTAGCGGAAGTCCCCGGACTGGCCGCCGCTGTAGCCGTCGGGCACCAGCCCCACGCTGTCGGTGGAATCGCGCAGTTTAAAGCGCTGCAGATAGCCGCCGGTCAAGCTCAAGCCGTCGATATCCGTGCTGGTGAGCTGGGTGCCCTGATAGGTCTGCGGCAACAGACGGGCATCGTTGTAGACCAGCACCGGGGTCTTGGGCAGCAGGGTGCCGTACTTGAGCGTGGTCTTGGCCAGCCGCACCTTGGCCGTGGCGCCGGCACTGGCAAATTCGCTCGCGGCGCGACCGTCGTCGTGCACCGGCAGCAGCCCCGTGCCACTGCGCCCCTTGCCGGAATCGAGCCGAACCCCCAGCAGTCCCAGGGCATCGACCCCGAACCCCAGGGTGCCCGGGGTGAATCCGGACTGATAATCGAGCAGGAAACCCTGGGCCCATTCAGTGCGCTCGCTCTTGGCCGTGCGCGCGGCCTTGGCGCTGAGCCCGTGTTCGTCGCGGAAGTTCTCGTTGAAATAGACGTTGCGCAGTTGCAGCTTGAGGCTGCTGTCGTCGATGAAGCCAGCGCCCTGGGCCGCCGCCAGGGGCAGCAGGCTCAGGCTGGACAGAATCAGGGTGCGAGTGTGCCAATAGCTCATGAGGTAGTTCTCGTTATTGTTATTCAAGGCGCAGTTGTCCCTGGCGCCCCTGAGACAAGCGCGCCGGGCCATCAAAGAGGGTTTCGAACGAATCAGACGAACAGGGTCAGGGCGCCGGTCAGCAAGGCCAGGGCGGTAATCACCAGAGAGGTCAGCACGGCCCACTTCACCGTGGCTTTCTGGAAGTCGCCAATGTCACGGTCCACCATGCCCACCAGCAGCAGGGTCGAGGCCACCAGCGGGCTCATCAGGTGCACCGGCTGGCCGAGGATCGAGGCCCGGGCGATTTCCAGGGGGGAAATGCCATAGGCCGCCGCCGCGTTGGCCAGGATCGGCACCACGCCGAAGTAGTAGGCATCGTTGGACAGGACGAAGGTCAACGGCATGCTGGTCAGCGCCACCACCAGCGGGAACAGGTGGCCCCAGGATGGCGGAATCCAGTCCACCAGGGTCTGTGCCAGGGCGTCGACCATCTTGGTACCAGAGAAAATCCCGGCGAAGATCCCCGCGGCGAACACCAGCAGCACCACGGTCATGGCGTTACCCGAGTGGGCGAGAATGCGCTCCTTCTGAATATCCAGCTGCGGGTAGTTGATCATCAAGGCCAGGACAAAACCGATCAGGAACAGCACCGCCGAGTGCATCAGGCCCAGCACCAGCGCGGTCATCACCGCCATCACCAGCAGCAGGTTGACGTAGGCCAGCTTGGGCCGCTTGTGCGGGGTGTCTTCGAGAATCGCCTTGATGTAGCAGTCGCCACCGCCGCTTTGCAGCTGGGTATTGCCGATGCGCTTGCGTTCGGCCCGGCCCAGCAGGTAGGCGGTGAACACCACCCAGGCGGCGCCACCGATCATGGTCGGCAGCAGCGGCACGAAGTACTCGCCGGCATCCAGGCCCAGGGCGGCGATGGCGCGCGTGGCCGGCCCACCCCAGGGGGTCATGCCGCTCATGATGCTCAAGGACAGCATGGAAATGGTGGCGAGGATCATCGGGTTCATGCCGATGCGCTTGTACAGCGGCAGCATGGCCGCGCAAGTGATCATGTAGGTGGTGGTGCCGTCACCGTCCAGGGCCACCACCAGCGACAGCAGCGCGGTGCCCATGGCGATCTTGGTCGGATCGCCATTGACCCGCTTGAGAATCTTGCGGATCAGCGGGTCGAACAACCCCGAATCGATCATCAGGCCGAAAAACAGAATGGCGAACAGCAACAGCGCCGCCGACGGCGCGACCATTTTCAGGCCGTCGAGCATCATCTTGCCGGTGGTGCCGGCAAACCCGCCGAGCACCGCGAAGACGATGGGCACCAGCGTCAACGCCACGATGGGCGACAGGCGCTTGGTCATGATCAGGAAGGTGAAGACCACCACCATGGCGAGGCCGAGTAAAGCGAGCATAAGTCGATTCTCTTGTTTTTATGATGAGCGTGGCCGACGCGCGGGCGCACGGCCACCCGAGCGCCGGAGGCCCAGATCAAGGGCGCCCGGCACAGGTGTTGAGTCGGTACTTGGGGTGAAGCGGTGCGGCCTGGCGGGTCTAGCCGAGCTTGTTCGCCAGCGCGCTCGCCGGGGTGTCGTCGGCAGCGGCGGCCTGGGCCGCAAGGGGCTGGCCATCGAGCGTGCGCAACAGCACCTGGCGGTCGCAGGCCTGCTCCGAAATGGCGATCACCACGGTTGCCACGGCGTTGCTGGCCAGGCTGGTCAAGGCCCGGGCCTCGGACATGAAGCGATCGATGCCGATCAGCAACGCCAGGCCGGCCAGGGGGATGTCATGAATCACCGTCAGGGTCGAGGCCAGGGCCACGAAACCGCTGCCGGTCACTCCGGCGGCGCCCTTGGACGACAGCAGCATGATCGCCAGCATGGTGACCACCTGCCCGGCGCTCAGGTCGATGTTGCACGCCTGGGCAATGAAGATCGCCGCCAGGGACAGGTAGATCGCCGTGCCGTCGAGGTTGAACGAATAGCCGGTGGGCAGCACCAGCCCCACCACGCTCTTGCGGCAGCCCAGGGCCTGGAGTTTTTCCAGCATGCGTGGCATCACCGGCTCCGTGGACGAGGTGCCAAGCACCACCAGGAACTCTTCGCGCAGGTAGCGCAGCAGCTTCCACAGGCTGAAGCCGTTGGCCCGGCAAATGCCCCCCAGGACCACGCAGACAAAGAAGCCGCAGGCGACATACAGGGTCATGATCAGTTTGGCCAGGGCGCCCAGGGAGGTGATGCCGTACTGGCCCACGGTAAAGGCCAGGGCCCCGAAGGCGCCGACGGGGGCAAAACGCATCAGGTAGGAAAAAATCTTGAACACCATCTGCGAGGCCGACTCCAGTACCTCCAGCACCGGCTTGCCACGCTCGCCCAGGGACGACAGGGCAAACCCGCACAGCACCGCGATAAACAGCACCGGCAGGACCTCGCCCTTGTTGAAGGCGCCGATGAAGGTCTCGGGGATGATGTGCAGGAAGAATTCCACCACCCCCAGCTTGGCCGCCGACTCGGTGTACTGGGACAGGCCCTGGGTGTTCAGCCGGGTGGGGTCGATATTCATCCCCGCGCCGGGCTGGAACAGGTAGACCGCCCCCAGGCCGATGAACAGGCTGATCAGCGTCAGGCCCAGGAACAGCAGCATGGTCTTGCTCAGCAGCCGACCCAGGGAACGCTTGTCACTCATGCCGGCGATGCCGGTGACGATGGTGCAGAACACCACGGGAGCGATCATCATCTTGATCAGCTTGATGAAGGCGTCGCCCAGCGGCTTCAAGGCAATGGCTTGCTGGGCCCAGAAGTGCCCCACCAGTACCCCGAGGCACACCGCGCAGAGGATCTGGAAGTAGAGCGATTTAACAACTTTCATGGCATCACCCATTTTTAGAATTGTACTGATGCAACCAGGATCGACAGCGCGTCGACTAACCGGCTAGACGTTGTGCAGCAGGCGCGTAGACATACCCGGAAAATAACCGGCGGGCGGTGCGGACCACCGAGGCGCGGATGGTCTCGGGGCTGGTTCCGCTGTAGGACAATACGACATCTATCGCCCCGCTGGGGTGTTCGATTCGAACCTGATGCAGACGCGGTTCACTGATCCCGCCGAGCATCTCGGCCACCACGCTGCCGGCGGTGACACAGGCGGTAGCCAGGCCGATGGAGCCGGTGATGGCCAGGGCCCGATGGCAGTTGTGGGGCATGAAATAGCGCACCGCCAGGGTGCCCCCCGCCCGGGCCGGGGACACCAGCACCGGCTTGGGAATCACCTTGTCGCTGACATCCCCCAGGCCCATGGCCAGGCCGGCCTTGAGCCGCAGGCTCTCCAGGCGCTGGAGAAAGTCCGTATCAGCGTCCAGTTCGGCGGGGCTTTCATCGCCGCGCTTGCCCAGGCAGGCCGCCTGCACCAGCACCATGGGCATGGCCATGTCGATGCAGGTCACGGCAATGCCGTCGATCAGGTCCTGAGGCTGGCCGGTGGGGAACAACTGGCCGGTCTTGCTCCCGGCGGCATCGAGGAAAGTCAGGGCCACCGGCGCCGCGCTGCCCGGCACGCCGTCAATGGTGGTGTCGCCTTCGTAGCTGACCTTGCCATCGGGGGTCTGGACCTGGGCGTTGACCAAGGTGCCGGTGTTGAGGTTGCGAATCCGCACCTGGGTCTGAGCACCCGTGGCCTTGACCAGCCCCTGCTCTATGGCAAAGGGCCCGACGGCGCAGAGCATGTTGCCGCAGTTGGGCGCGGTATCGACCCGCCGCTGCGACACCATGACCTGGACGAACAGGTAGTCGACATCCGCCTCCGGGTGCAGCGACGGACTGACGATCGCCACCTTGCTGGTTTGCGGGCTGCCACCGCCGATGCCGTCGATTTCCAGCTCATGGCCGGAGCCCATCAGGTTGAGCAACAGCTCATCACGCTCGGACACTGCCACCGGCAGATCCCAGGCCAGAAAAAACGGCCCTTTGGAGGTGCCGCCGCGCATCAACACACAAGGAATTCGTTGCATGAACACTGACTCTTGTTGATCAATCGAGGTAATTGATGTTCTGGGCACAAGAGTGTCAGGGATTAAAATGTGTTTCCAATGCAAATATCAGAGAGATTATTGCGTTTCGCGCATGAGTTAAATATCGTGTCCGCCAGCGCCCCACCCGACTCCCGCCTTGAGTAACCCGCATGGAATATGAGCTTCAGGACATAAGATCTTTCGTGAAAATCGCCGAACTGGGGAGTTTTCACGAAGCAGCCGACGCCTTGCACCTGTCCCAACCGGCCCTGAGCCGGCGCATGAAAAAGCTCGAAGAGGGACTGGGTACCGCCCTCCTCGATCGCACCACGCGCAAGGTCAGCCTGACCAGCGTCGGCCGCGACTTCCTGCCCAAGGCCCGCCGCCTGCTGGACGACTTCGACGATTCGATCCTCAACATCCGTGAGCTGGCGGAACGGCAGATCGGTCAGGTGACCCTGGCCTGCATCCCCACGGCGGCGTTCTATTTCCTGCCGTCGGTGATCCGCCTGTACAACCAGCGCTACCCGAAAATCCGCATCCGCCTGCTCGACCTCAGCGCCAACGAGGGCCTTGAAGCGGTGCTGCGCGGCGAAGCGGACTTCGGCATCAACATGATGAGCGGCCAGCACCCGGACATCGAGTTCGTGCCACTGGTCAACGAACCCTTTGTCCTGGCCTGCCGGCGCGACCATGAACTGGCCGAGCGCAGCTCGGTGACCTGGTCGGAACTCAGCGATTATCGCTTGATCGGCGTCGGCCGCCTGAGCGGCAACCGCATGCTGCTGGACCATGCCCTGTCCGGCTTGAGCTGGCGGCCCCAGTGGTTCTACGAGGTGCAGCACCTGTCCACGTCACTGGGCATGGTGGAGGCCGGGCTCGGGGTGTCGGCCATGCCCAGCCTGGCCATGCCCGCCGCCGATCACCCGACCCTGGTCAGCGTTCCGCTGACCGAGCCGGTGGTCAATCGCACCCTGGGCCTGGTGTACCGCCGCGGCGCATCGCTGTCGCCGGCCGCGGAAAAATTCGTGGCGATCCTGCTGGAGCAGTGGCCGCACTGACCGGCGCGCCCCTTCAGCCTCTCCCCCTCCAGCCTCCCTCCTACTCCGACGTGCCTTGCAGGACGCACCGCCAGTCTCAGAACATCCACGCCGTTTTTATCCGGGCGCAAACTGGCAACAGCCATCGGCTGATTGTCACCGGTGAGCCTTTATCATCACCGGCGCCCCGTTCTCCCTGGAGTCCCCCCGATGCCCCATGAAGGCAACCTGCTACAAGCCGCCGTCGTGTTCCTCTGCGCCGCGGTGCTCATCGTGCCCCTGGCCAAGCGCCTGCAACTGGGGGCCGTGCTCGGCTACCTGCTGGCCGGGGTGCTGATCGGCCCGTCGGTGCTGGGGCTGGTGGGCAACCCGCAAAGCGTCAGTCATATCTCCGAGCTGGGGGTGGTGCTGTTGCTGTTCATCATCGGCCTGGAGCTGTCGCCCAAGCGCCTGTGGGTGATGCGCAAGGCGGTGTTCGGCGTCGGCCTGGCCCAGGTGCTGTTGACCGGCACAGTGATCGGCGTGGTGGCGCTGTTTCTGTTCGGCCAATCGCTGAACAGCGCCATCGTGCTGGGCCTGGGCCTGGCCCTGTCGTCCACGGCCCTGGGCCTGCAAAGCCTGGCCGAACGCAAGGAACTGAACAGCCCTCATGGGCGCATGGCCTTCGCCATCCTGCTGTTCCAGGACATCGCCGCCATTCCACTGATCGCCATGGTCCCGGTGCTGGCTGGTGGCGATCACCACACCAGCAGCGCCGAGGACCTGCGCCACGGCCTGCAGGTGCTGGGCAGCATCGCCGTGGTGGTGGTGGGCGGGCGCTACCTGCTGCGCCCGGTGTTTCGCATCGTGGCCAAGACCCGCTTGCCGGAAGTCTCCACCGCCACTGCCTTGCTGGTGGTGATCGGCACCGCCTGGCTGATGGACCTGGTGGGCGTATCCATGGCCCTGGGGGCCTTCCTCGCCGGCCTGCTGCTGGCAGACTCGGAATACCGCCATGAGCTGGAAGCGCAGATCGAACCCTTCAAGGGCCTGCTGCTGGGGCTGTTCTTCATCAGCGTCGGCATGGGCGCCAATATCAGCCTGCTGCTCAGCGCGCCCATCGCGGTGCTGGGCCTGACCCTGCTGCTGATCGCCCTCAAGCTGCCGCTGCTGTTCGTGGTCGGGCGCCTGGCCGGTGGCCTGGGACGCGAGAGTGCGGTGCGCCTCGGGGTGGTGCTGGCGGCGGGCGGCGAGTTCGCTTTCGTGGTGTTCAAGATCGGCCGCGACCAGGGCCTGTTCGAGCCCCGCCTGTATGACCTGCTGGTGCTGACCATCACCCTGTCCATGGCCCTCACCCCACTGCTGTTGCTGGCCTGCACCCGCTGGCTGAAACCCAAGGCCAAGCCGGTGGAAATGCCCGCTGAGTATCGCCGGATCGATTCCGACGGGCCGCGGGTGGTGATTGCCGGCATGGGCCGCATGGGGCAGATCGTGGCGCGGATCCTGCGGGCACAGAAAGTGCCCTTCGTGGCCCTGGACACCTCGGTGGAAACCATTGAACTGATCCGCAGTTTCGGCGGCATGCCGGTGTTCTACGGCGACCCGTTGCGCCCGGAGATCCTCAGCGCGGCCAAGGTCGGCGAAGCGGAGTACTTCGTCATTGCCACCGACGACCCGGAAACCAATATCAAGACTGCCGAGCAGGTCAGCCGGCTCTACCCGCACCTGAAGATCATCGCCCGGGCGCGCAACCGCCAGCACGTGCACCGGCTGGTGGACCTGGGGGCCCAGGCGGTGCGGGAGACCTACTATTCCAGCCTGGAAATGAGCCGCCGTACCCTGGTGGGGCTGGGCTTGAGCCAGGCCCAGGCCGATTCGCGGATCCAGCGTTTCACCCAGCACGACGAACAACTGCTGGCGGCCCAGCACGCCGTCTACGACGACGCCGCCAAGGTCCTGCAAAGCGCCCAGGAAGCCCGCGCCGAACTGGCCCGGCTGTTCGAAGCCGACGAACAGGACGAACAGATCGAAAGCCCGCTGCCGCCGATGCGCTGAGGCCCCGCGCCCTTCGCTGGCAAGCCAGCTCCTACAGGCCGGTACGACACACCGTAGGAGCCGGCTGGCCGGCGAAGGCGGCCTCAGCAACACCGGAAAACGATCTGCATGACGCAACACGTCCTCCGGCGGCTACCGACAGATTCTGTCAGCAGAGGGCGTGTAGAGTGGACGCCGCCCCGGCTTTGAATGGATATGCCCCATGAGTTCTACCCAAGAGCAGGCCCCCGCCCTCAAGGAAATCTTCAACCAGCAGCGCCTGATGCATATCGCCGACGCCATGCACGCGGTGCACCCGGCCTTCGATCGTCAGGGGTTCCTGCAACGGGCCGGCCACGGCCTCGCCGAGCTGTCGCTGATGCAGCGCCTGGCCCGGGTCAGCGAGAGCCTGCACCAGGTACTGAGCCTGGACTACCCCAGCAGCCTGGAGCTGCTGCAAGCCCTGGCGCCGCGCCTGAACAGCCGCTTCGTGTGCATCTTCCTGCCCCACTACGTGGCCAGCTACGGCCTGCATGACTTCGAGCTGTCCATGGCGGCACTGAAGTATTTCACCGGCTTCGGCTCATCGGAGTTCGCCGTGCGCCACTTCTTGCGCCAGGATTGCCAGCGCACGCTGGCCGTGATGCACGAGTGGGCCACGGACAGCGATGAACACGTACGCCGCCTGGCCAGCGAAGGCAGCCGCCCGCGCCTGCCCTGGTCGTTCCGTCTGGAACAGTTGCAGGCCGACCCGCAACTGGCGGCGCCGATCCTCGAACGCCTGCGCAATGACCCCAGCCTGTACGTGCGCAAGTCGGTGGCCAACCACCTCAACGACATCACCAAAGAGCACCCGCAGTGGGTTCTGGAACGTCTTGAAGGCTGGCCCCTGGAGCAGCCGCACAGTGCCTGGATCGCCCGTCATGCCTTGCGCAGCCTGATCAAGCAGGGCGACCGCCGGGCCCTGGCGCTGATCGGCGCCGGGGCCCGGGCCGAGGTCCAGGTTTGCCGCTTCCAGGTGGCCCCCGGGCAATTGCACCTGGGGGACAGCCTCAACCTGTCCCTGACCCTGGTTTCCACCTGCTCGCACGAACAGCGCCTGGTGGTGGATTACGCCATCGACTACGTCAAGGCCTCCGGCGCCACCGCGAGCAAGGTGTTCAAGCTCAAGACCTTCACCCTGCAAGGCCTGGCCCAGGTGGAGCTTGGCCGCAGCCAGCAGATCCGCGAACTGACCACCCGCCGCCACTATCCGGGGCGCCACGGCGTGCGATTGCTGGTCAACGGCGAAGCTCTGGCCACAGGTCATTTCGACTTGCTCGTCCCCTGATCCCCAAGGAAGCCCCATGGCAATCATCAGCAAATGGGCGAAATCCATCGCCCGGGTCCTGGAAAGCAGCTTCAGCGTCAGCAGCACCATCGCCAGCCACTCCGGCGTCCTCGGTGACGCCCGGGAGAGTTTCATCCGTGACGTCCTCAAGCGCTTTCTGCCGAGCAACATCAGCATTGGTGCCGGGCAGATCATCGACTCCGAAGGGGGCATCTCCAAGCAGATCGACCTGATCATCTACCGCAACGATTTCCCCACCCTGCGCACCTTCGGCTCGGCGGACGTGTACCTGATCGAAGGGGTGATCGCCACCGTGGAGGTCAAGTCCCAACTCAACGAGAAGAGCCTGTTCGAGGCGCTGGAGAACGGCAAGTCCGTGCGCAACCTCAAGCCCTCGGTGCTGCGCCACTCCCTGGACGAGTACAGCGCCCGCATCTATGGACGCGACTATCAGAACCTGACGGTGTCGCAGATGAATTCGGTCATGGGCCTGGTGCTGCCGCCAGCCTATGTGTACGGGTATCGAGGCTACCCCGGCAGCAGCCTGGAGCCGTTGCGCAACAGCCTGAACGCCTGGCACAACATCCCCGACCGTGCCGGCGAACTGGACGTGACCCTGATGCCCGAGGTCATTGCCACCCAGGGCTGTGTGACCCTGAAGAACCTCAACAACCACCTGGCCCTGCCCCGGCCCGGCGCCGCCGACCTGGAGGCCTGTCGCCAGAGCTACAACACGGCCATGTCCAGCAGCATGAGCAAGCAGGAGTTCTTCGGTTGCTTTCGCGAAAGCAACGCCGAGAGCTTCGACTACGGCATCGCCATCAAGGCCTACGAAACGCCGCTGCAATACCTGATTTCCAGCTTGCTGGAGGCGGTGACCTCACGCATCGGCTACCAGCAACTGGGGGGGACGGCGATCCAGTACAACCTGTTGAAATACCACCTGAGTGAAGAGATGGAGGGCGGCTGGTCCGGCGCCGCGATCAACCTGACCCGGGTGCGTGATCCCAAGCTGGATCTGGCGGGCAAGTTCGGCTTGTGGAAGGCCGGGGCCTGAAGCGATCGACAGGGCCCGCAAACCGCGACTGGGCGCTCAGCCCGTCGTGGCCTTCGTGGGCAGCGCGATCAAGTGCTCGCTGCAGCCGAAGCCACCCACTGCGTCGTCGTACCAGAACACTTCCACCACCGCGATGCAGCCGTCATAGGACTGCCCTACCAGCGTGCCGTCGGCCTTGAACACCCGCAGGTAGCCGCCAACGCTGTAGCGCGAGCTGTCGCCATCGCCGGGCATGGTCATGGTGGGAATCCAGGCGCGCCAGCTGAACAAGCGGTACTTCTGGTAGTAGAAGGCCTGGTCGGCGCTGTAGTCGCGGCCCTGATACGGCGTGCCGTAGTAGAACGAGCCATAGGCCTGGTACGCCAGGTACAGCGCCAGCGCGGCGCCGAGAATGAGGTTGATCTTTTTCATTGCAGGGTCGTTCCTTTTACCCGTGGAAACATCAAGAAGGAGGCAGACCCAGCATGCGCAGGCACGCCTGGACAATGGCCTCGGCCAGGGCTCGGCCATCGTCCTCGCCGGCGGCGATCACATCGTCGGTGGCGCCATGCACCCCGGCGTAGATCAGCGAAGCAATCACCCCTGGCTGGGCCAGGGACCAGCAGCCGGCGCGCTGGCCGCCTTCAAGAAGGCCCAGCAACTGCTCGAGGATCGCGTTCTTTTCCGGGTTGCCGCGGTCGTGATGATGGTGGTTGGGGTAGACGATGTCGTGCAGGCGGTAGGTGTCGAGGTAGGCCTGCACGCTGGTGCGGATCCAGCTGCTGAGCTGCGCCACCCAGTCGTCCTCGGGGCAGGCCGCCACCGCCTGCTCCAGGCGCTGCAGGTAGTGCTGGGTATAGCGTTGCCCCAGGGCCACCAGCATGTCGTTCTTGGATTGGAAGTAGTGATAGAAGGTGCCCTTGGCCACCTCGGCGCGCTCGACGATCTCGCTGATGGTGGTGGCTTCCACGCCCTGGCTGAGGAACAGGTCTTGGGCGGCGGCCATCAGCTCTTCCAGGCGTACTTCGGCCGGTTTGGTGCGCGGCCGCGGCTGGGCAGCGCGCTTGGCAACCGGGGAGGTTTTGACACTCATGAACGAATCCGGGCTGTTCGACAAAGGTCGCCATTCTAGGGGATTTGTGGGGGAAAAGAGAGTTGAGAATCTTTTTCATTCCCCATTGACCGACGGTCAGTCGAAATACTATGCTCGCCCTGCAAGCCCATTCCAGACCTTGCGGGAGATACATCATGCAGCGCTATCGTCGCCCGGCCCTGGTCGCCGCCGCCTACCTCGGGACCTTCCTGGCGTCCCTCGACATCAGCATCGTCAACGTCGCCCTGCCAACCTTGCAGCAGGCCCTGGCCACCGACCTGGGCGGTCTGCAATGGGTGGTCAATGCCTACGCCATCTGCCTCTCGGCGTTCATGCTCTCGGCAGGCCCCCTGGGGGATCGCTTTGGTCACAAACGCTGCTGGCTGATCGGTGTGCTGCTGTTCTGCCTCGGCTCGGCGCTGTGCGCGCTGGCCCAGGAGCTTTCGCTGCTGCTGGCCGGGCGCGCAGTGCAGGGGCTGGCCGGGGCCCTGCTGATTCCCGGAGCGATGCCGATCCTCAGCCACGCCTTTCCCGAGCCTCGGCAACGGGCCCACGTGATCGGCGGCTGGTCGGCCTTCAGCGCCCTGGCCCTGATCCTCGGCCCGCTGCTGGGTGGCCTGTTGCTGGAGCACCTGGGCTGGCAGAGCATTTTCCTGATCAACCTGCCCATCGGCCTGCTGGCCCTGGCCCTGGGCGGCTGGGGCATCAGCGAGCGCAAGTACCCCCAGCACGCCGCGCTCGACCCCCAGGGCCAGATCCTCAGCGTGCTCTGCCTGGGGGCCCTGACCTACGGCCTGATCGTCGCTGGCGAGGACGGTTTCGGCAGCCGCGAGGCGCTCACCTCATTGCTGCTGGCGACGCTGGCGCTGCTGGCCCTGATCCAGGTCGAGCGTCGAGTGCAGCGGCCCCTGGTGCCCGTCACCCTGTTTCGCCAGCGGCCCTTTGCGGTGGCCAACCTGGCCTCGTTCATCCTCGGGTTTTCCTGCTACAGCAGCCTGTTCTTCTTCTCGATCTTCCTGCAGCAGATCCAGGGCTGGTCCGCCGCCGACACCGGCCTGCGCATGCTTCCGCAGTTCGTGGTCACAGGCGTTGTATCGATGCTCTTTGGCCGCTTGCACCGGCGCATCCCCCTGCCCTGGCTGATGGTTGGCGGCTATGGCCTGGTAGGCCTGGCCATGAGCGCCATGGCCGGCTTCGATGCCCACACGCCCTACTGGCTGGTGGGTTCGCTGTTCGGTCTGCTGGGGCTGGGCATGGGCCTGGCGGTGCCGGCCACCGGGCTGGTGGTGATGGCCTGCGCACCGGCAGAGCGCGCCGGCATCGCCTCGGCCAGCATGAACGCCCTGCGCCAGACCGGCATGAGCGTCGGCATCGCCCTGCTCGGCAGCCTGATGAGCACCCGGGCAGTGCAAGTGCTCAGCGAATCCGGCGCCACGGCCGGGTTCGACGGCGCCGCCGAACTGGCCCGGCAAGCGGTGACCGAACACCGCCTGCCGCTGCACGACCCGCTGTTCGCCGACCTCTATGGCGCCGCCATGACCAGCGGGTTTCGCCTGGCCATGGCCCTGGCCGGTTGCGCCAGCCTGCTGGCCATGGGGCTGTTGCTGGGAACTCGCCAGCAAGCGGTCCGCGAGCCTGCCGGCAGCCCCGGCACCAGGCCGGCTCGTTGACAAGCGCCGTGGTGGCACCGACCTTCCAGGCCCGGGACCGCTACATCCGGCCTGACGACTAAGGCGCCGTCCTCCACGATGTCGCAAAGGCGTTGCTCAAGGTCGAATCCAGCCTGCCACCCCAGCGCGCACTGTCCATACTCAAGGGCCTTGTCCCCTGGTAATGGAATACCCCCGTGAACCTGCCACCGGTCCTGCCTGACACCGCCCCTGCCCTGGTCAACCCGCTACGCCTGGATCAGGACGATCTACGGCATTTCAAGGAGCGTGGCTTCATCAAGCTGCGGGGGTTGTTGACGCCTGCGGCCATCCTGCAACTGCGGGAGCTGGCCAACAGCCAACTGCGCCCGACCTCCTCGGGCACCTCGGCCCATGGCGACGGTTTCAGTCGCCTGACCCACCGGGTGACCCAGGTCGGCATCCTCGAACGCCTCTACCGGCAACCGGCCTTCGCCCAGGTGCTGACCCGCCTCAGCGGCTGCCGCCTGATCATGAGCGAGGCCCAGAGTTTCGAGCTGGGGGTGGGACGCTCGGGCTTTGCCTGGCACTACGACTCGCTGAACTTTCGCTACATCCGCCCCCAGGACCCGGCCTTCAGCCTGTGGATGCCGTTGCAGCCGATACGCCCCGAAGTGCAAGGTGGCGGCATGGCCTGGGTGCCCCTGTCGCAATTCTCGGCCCAGGAGAATTTTCAGTTCTCGCGCCTGCTGGCAGGCAAACTGGCACGGGGCGAGTCGGTGGCCGAATTTTCCGCGCACCTGCACCAGACCTACTGCACACCCGGGATGCTCACCGACAGCTTCGAAGCACAGCGCATCGAAGACTCATTCGAACCCGGCGACGCCCTGCTGTTCAGCAAGTACCTGTGGCACCGCTCCAGCCCCTTGCTGGCCGGCGACCTGGAACGCCGCCAGGCTGTGACCCTGCGCCTGCTGGACTGGCGCGCATGCCTTGATCCACTGATGCAGGAAGGCGAAACCCGCAGCGCCGGTGGCCTCGGCATGGGCCTGGACGGTGGCCCGCTGAACCCAGTGTCCTACGGCTCGCGCTTCGTCGATATCACGCCCGGGGCACCGATCCGCAGCTCGGTCCATTGCGGGCCGATCCTCTGATCCAGGCTAGATCTCAGGCCCCAGCAGCACCTGCTGCTGCGCCGCACACTGCTCCACCAGGTAATCCCAGACCACCCGCAGCCGCACCGATTTGTGCAGCTCGCGGCGGGTGCTGATCCAGTAGGCGCGCTGGATGCTTTCCGTCGGCAGCAGCGGCACCAGTTGCGGGTCGGCGGCGGCCATGTAGCACGGCAGCACGGCGATCCCCAGGCCGGAACGGGCCGCTTCCTGCTGGGCAATGACACTGGTGCTGTGGAACACCACCTGGGGGTTGCGGCAGAAGCTGTTGAGGAACATCAGCTCCTGGCTGAACAAGAGATCATCGACGTAGCCGATCCAGGCATGCCGGCCCAGGTCCTCGCGGCTGCGCAAGGGCGGCGCGCGGTCCAGGTAGGCCTGGCTGGCGTACAGCGCCAGGCGGTAGTCGGTGAGCTTGCGGGTCACCAGCATGTCGGCGCTGGGTCGCTCCAGGTGGATGCTGATCTCCGCCTCACGGTTGAGAATGCTGACAAAGCGCGGCACCGCCACCAGTTCCACTTCCAGCCCCGGATACCGCTCGAACAGCCCAACCATGCGGCTGGCGAGAAACTTCACCCCCAGGCCCTCGGTGACCCCGACACGGATCTTGCCCAAAGGCGCGCTGGACTGGGTGATCTCTTCCTGCACCAGCAAGGCGACGTTTTCCATGGCCTCGGCGTGCTTGAGCAGCGCTTCGCCGGCCGGGGTCAGTTCGTAGCCCTGGGCGTGCTGGACGAACAGTGCGGTGCCCAGGGCCTTCTCCACCGCCTCGATGTGCCGGGCCACCGTGGCGTGGGTGGTGTTCAGCCGTCGCGCGGCGGTCAGCAGGCGGCCGCTGCGTTGCAGCTCAAGAAAGAAGCGCAGGTCATTCCAGTCGAACATGGGGTTTCCTTGCCGGAGTCGAAGGCCAACGCTGTTAGAAAACGCACAGCGGGTGGGTAAAAACTAACATTCTTTTAACGAAAGCTAACAACTAGGATGGCTCCCAATAAGAACGAAAAACGAGGTTAAGGATGCTCCCTGCCTTTGACGCCTACGACTACATCGTGGTCGGCGCCGGCCCAGCCGGCTGTCTTCTGGCCAATCGCCTGTCGGCCAACCCCCAGCACCGTGTGCTGCTGCTGGAAGCCGGTGGACGTGACAACTATCCCTGGATCCACATCCCCGTGGGCTACCTGTTCTGCATCGGCAACCCGCGCACCGACTGGTGCTTCAAGACCGAGGCCGAGCCCGGCCTGCAGGGCCGCAGCCTGAGCTACCCGCGGGGCAAGGTGCTGGGAGGCTGCTCGTCGATCAACGGCATGATCTACATGCGTGGCCAGGCTGCCGACTACGACAGCTGGGCCGCTGAAGGCAACCCGGGCTGGGGCTGGGACCAGGTGCTGCCGCTGTTCAAGAAAAGCGAGAACCACTTTGCCGGCGGCAGCGAACTGCACGGCGCCGCCGGTGAATGGCGGGTCGAGCGCCAGCGCCTGTCGTGGCCGATCCTCGATGCCTTTCGCAGCGCTGCCGAGCAGAGCGGCATTCGCAACATCGACGACTTCAACGGCGGCGACAACGAAGGGTGCGGCTACTTCCAGGTCAACCAGAAGGCCGGGGTGCGCTGGAACGCCGCCAAGGCCTTTCTCAAACCCATCGCCCAGCGCCCGAACCTGGTGGTGCTGACCGGCATCGAGGTGCAGCGGCTGATCCTCGAGGACGGCCGCGCCACAGCAGTGCGCGCCAACTGCCAGGGGCGCCTGGAGAACTTCAAGGCGCGCCGCGAGATCATCCTCTGCGCCGGCTCCGTCGGCTCGCCGAGCATCCTGCAGCGCTCGGGGATCGGCCCGGCGCCGCTCCTGCAACGCTTGGGGATCGGCGTCAGCCATGCCCTGCCCGGGGTGGGCGGCAACCTGCAGGACCACCTGCAACTGCGCCTGATCTACAAGCTGGAGAACGCCCGCACCCTGAACCAGATCGCGGGCAGCCTGTGGGGCAAGATGGGCATGGGCCTGCGCTACCTGTATGACCGCAGCGGCCCGCTGTCCATGGCCCCCAGCCAGCTTGGCGCCTTTGCCCGCTCGGGCCCGGAACAGACCCGGGCCAACCTGGAGTACCACGTGCAGCCGCTGTCCCTGGAGCGTTTCGGCGAACCGCTGCACGCCTTCCCGGCCTTTACCGCCTCGGTCTGCGACCTGCGCCCGCAGAGCCGTGGCCGGGTCGAGATCCGTTCCGTGGAGGCCGGCGATGCGCCGCTGATCCAGCCCAACTACCTGAGCCACCCCGAGGACCTGCGGGTCGCCGCCGACGCCATCCGCCTGACCCGACGCATCGTCAGCGCCCCGGCCCTGCAACCCTTCAAGCCCAGCGAATACTTGCCCGGGCCGCAGCTGCAGAGTGAGGAACAACTGCATGAAGCGGCGGCCCGCATCGGCACCACCATCTTCCATCCGGTGGGCACCTGCCGCATGGGCAGCGATGCCCAGGCGGTGGTGGACGCACAACTGCGGGTGCACGGCATTGCGGGGCTGCGCATCGCCGATGCCTCGATCATGCCGCGCATCACCTCGGGCAATACCTGCTCACCGACCTTGATGATCGCTGAAAAGGCCGCTGAACTGATCCTTGCCAGCGTCCCCAGGAGCACCGTCCAGCACAAGGAGCCCGCCACCCCGGCATGAGCGCAGGAGCCGGCTTGCCGGCGAAGGAACCCCCAAGGCCGGCGCCTGGCTTACGGGCCTCTTCGCTGGCAAGCCAGCTCCTACGGATGAGGGAAACGAGGGTTCATCGTGCGGTCGCGGTGAATCTGCAACAGCGGCGCCGGAAACGGCGTCGGCAGTGGAACAACAACAATAATCACTGTAAGGAAGCCCCCTATGTCAGAACACGCACAGCCCCTGAACGCGCCCCTGCAGGACTCCACTGCCAAGGGCAGCCAGAAGGTCATCTTCGCGTCGTCCCTCGGCACGGTGTTCGAGTGGTACGACTTTTTCCTCTACGGCGCCCTTGCGGCGGTGATCAGCAAGCAGTTCTTCGCCGGGGTCAACGACACCACGGCCTTCATCTTCGCCCTGATGGCCTTTGCCGCCGGCTTCGTGGTGCGCCCCTTCGGCGCCCTGGTGTTCGGCCGCCTGGGGGACATGATCGGGCGCAAGTACACCTTCCTTGCCACCATCATCCTCATGGGCGTTGCGACCTTCGCCGTGGGCCTGTTGCCCAACTACGCCAGCATCGGCATCGCCGCGCCGATCATCCTGGTGGCCCTGCGCATGCTCCAAGGCCTGGCCCTGGGCGGCGAGTACGGCGGCGCCGCCACCTACGTGGCCGAGCACGCGCCCCAGGGCAAGCGCGGCTTGCACACCAGCTGGACCCAGTCCACCGCGACCCTGGGCCTGCTGCTGTCGCTGCTGGTGGTGCTGGCCTGCCGTTACTTCACCGGCGACCAGTTCGAGGTCTGGGGCTGGCGCCTGCCGTTCCTGCTGTCCATCGTGCTGCTGGGCATCTCCACCTGGATCCGCATGAGCCTGCACGAGTCGCCGGCCTTCCTGAAAATGAAAGAGGAAGGCCGCGCCAGCAAGGCGCCGATCCGCGAATCCTTCGGCAAGTGGGAAAACCTCAAGGTGGTGCTGATCGCCCTGTTCAGCATCAATGCCGGGCAGGCGGTGACCTTCTATGCCGCGCAGTTCTACGTTTTGTTCTTTCTCACCCAGTTCCTCAAGATGGACCCGGCCCTGGCCAACAGCCTGCTGATCATCAGCGTGGTGATCGGTGCGCCGATGTTCATCTTCTTTGGCTGGCTCTCGGACAAGATTGGCCGCAAGCCGGTGCTGATGCTCGGCCTGCTGCTGGCCACGCTGCTGTACTTCCCGATCTTCAAGGCCCTGGCCCACTACGCCAACCCGGCCATCGACCAGGCCAGCCGCCAGGCGCCCATCAGCGTCACCGCCGACCCGGCCACCTGTACCTTCCAGTTCGACCCGGTGGGCAAGGCGCGCTTCGACAGCCCCTGCGACAAGGTCAAGACCTTCCTGGTGAAGCAGGGCCTGCCCTACAGCAGCATCGCCGCCCCCGCCGGCAGCCCGGTGCAGGTCAGCGTCGGTGATTTGAAGATCAACGGCTTCGACGAGGCCGCCCTGCGCGGCGCGGTGACCCTGGCCGGTTATCCGCAGCAGGCCGACAGCCAGAACGTCAACAAGACCATGGTGGTGGTGCTGATCGTCGCGCTGATCCTGATTGCCGCCATGTGCTACGGCCCGCTGGCGGCGCTGATGGTGGAGCTGTTCCCGACCCGTATCCGCTACACCTCCATGTCCCTGCCCTACCACATCGGCAACGGCTGGTTCGGCGGTTTCCTGCCGACCGTGTCCTTTGCCCTGGTGGTCTACACCGGCGATATCTTCTATGGCCTGTGGTACCCGGTGCTGATTACCGGGGTCAGCCTGGTGGTGGGGTTGTTGTGCCTGCGGGAAACCCGGGACGTCGACATCAACCACAACTGAGCAGCGTGCTCGGGCTTGCCGACGGGGGCGGTCTGGCGGGCCTCTTCGCTGGCAAGCCAGCTCCTACGGTGGCCGGTGATAGTGCGGGGAGCCCGTAGGAGCCGGCTTGCCGGCGAAGGCGGTCTGGCGGGCCTCAGGTGTTGTTGCAGCCCTTGGCGATGGAGTCTTCGTTGGAGGTGTAGGGCCGTGAAGGCTCCAGGTTCCACTCCGGCTTGTTGCGCGCAATATTGAAGTGGCAGACCAGTTGCCGGCGCATGCTGCCCACGCTGCTGTCGCGGTTGTCCGGGTTGTTCTTCCACTGGGCGTCCAGGTAGTGGTCGCTGGCCAGTTCGTTGAAGAAGTTGTTGGTCTGGTTGTCCTTGACGTTGCGCCCGCAATCGGTGGGCGTGACTTCCAGGGTCATGACTTTCTTGCCGAAGCCCGGGTCATCACGTTCGATCCACACCGCACTCTGCACATAGCGATCGCAGCTGTTCTTCTCGGTGATCGGGTAGATCACCTGCTTCTTGTTGTCGTAGACGAAACTCGCGTCCTGCTGGGGCGTCTGCGGCAGCTTCATGTTGATCACCGGCAGATACTGCTGCACGGCCTTGTACCACTGGATCTGGTTCAGCCGCGCACCTTCCAGGCCGCCATCCTCGGTGTAGAACAGGGCCAGGATCGAGGGCGATTGCGGCGGTTTTTCCTCCCACTTGGCCAGGCGCAGCTCATTCTGAGTGCCGAAGGATTCTGCGGCGATCTGCGCCATGGAACGGATGCTCTGGTAGAACGCCGGGCCGGCGGCGCTGTTGCGTTCGTCACGTACATCGAAGGAACACTGGCGCGAGTGGTCGCCACGGTTCTGTCGGTAGTTGGCGCCCCATTGCTCGGCGGTGGTCACACCAATTTCGTGGCAGTACTTCTCGACATTGCCCGGGGTGCGCCGCGAGTCGGTGCAGCCCTGCTGCCCGCGGTCGTCGGTGGCAGCGTCGATGGGGAAGGAACAGAGCACCGCATAGTCCTGGTGATCCTTGGGGTTGCCGAAGATGGTGTCGAAGATGAAGCCGCTCTGCAGTCCGTAGGCCAGCTTGCGGAACTTCGAATCCTTGCGCAGGTAGGACGCCGATACGCCGCCGCTGGCCTGGCTTTTCGGGCTGATGCTGTAGAACTGGTAGTCGGTGGACGGCCAGGTGGCGCGAAACAGCACTCCGGAACACAGGAATGCCGGTTTCGACGGGCCGCCGCAATCCTGGCGGGTGTCGTTGTACAACTGGTTGAGGCGGGCCACCGTGTCGCTGCCCTGGTCGGCCTGCACCGTGGGCAACAGGCACAGGCCGGCGAGACCGATGGCAACGGCAATGGGGGTTCTGCGTGCTTTCATGGGGTGACTTCCGTGTGGTGTGTAAACCCTGGCCAGCCAAGTCGTGGTCCGGCAATAAGCAGAAGATAGAAGCGCTGGTTGGCCCTGATGGACTTTTCCCGGCCTGTGTCCCCGATCCCCACCACCGGCGGCAGGCGCACGGCGATGGCTTGAATAAAACGCCGCATTGCGCCACTGTCTCGGCACTTTTTCCGGCGGAGACCGAACATGCTGTTGATCTTGCCCGCAGTGGTGGCCCTGGCCCTGATCCTGGTGTTCTGGCGCCGTCAGAAAGCCCTCACGGCCTTGCGTCGGGAAGCCCACATCCGCAATTTCACTCTGCCGCCGCGCTTGTTCGAGCCCCTGCGCACCCAGCACCCACACCTGAACCTCAAGGACTGCCAGCTGGTGGCCCAGGGCTTGCGCCAGTTCTTTCTCGCCTACCTCAAGAGTGGCCAGCGCTACGTGTCGATGCCGTCCCAGGTGGTGGACGACCTGTGGCACGAATTCATCTTGCATACCCGGGACTACCAGCAGTTCTGCAACCAGGCCTTCGGCCAGTTCCTCCACCACACCCCGGCGGCGGTGCTCGGCCAGAACGCCGCGCAACAAAGCGACAACGGCCTGCGCCGGGTCTGGCGCCAGGCCTGCCTGGAAGAGAACATCAACCCGGCCCAGCCCAGCCGCCTGCCACTGCTGTTCGCCCTGGACGCCAAGCTGAAGATCGCCGGGGGCTTTCACTACGTCGCCGACTGCCAGTCCCTGCGCCGCCTGACCGACAACGGCGGCAGCGCCACCCTGGTGCACTGCGGCAGCGAGCTGCACAGCAGCTCCCTGGACAGCGACTCTTCCGGCAGCAGCAGCGACAGCGACAGCTCGCGTTTCGGCGGTGATGGCGACGGTGGCGGCAGCGATGGTGGTGGGGGCGACAGCAGTGGCTGCGGGGGCGGAGGTTGTGGCGGCGGGGGCGGTGACTGAAATTCGCCAAAGAGCGGCACCTTGAGGCGCCGCTCCCGTTACCCAGGGTCGATCAGGCGATGATGTCGGTGACCGCCGCCTGGCCCACGGTACCCACGGCGAAGTCCACCGCGCCATGACCGGTCAGGTCGATCATCAGGCTGGTCTGGTTGGTTTCGGCGTAGTAGGTGAGGATCGCGTCGCCGGCATGCCCGGTGAAGCCGCTGACGAAGTTCAGGGTGGCACCACCGGAGGCGAATTGCGGGATCCCGGTGAGGTCGATCTTGTCCTCGCCGCTGACGAAATCCATGATCCAGTCCGGGGCGTCGAAGGTCGAATCCGCGGCTGCGCCGTAGACGAAGGTGTCAGCCCCCGCCCCACCCCACAGGGTGTCGCCACCGCCACCGCCATAGATGATGTCGTTGCCGGCACCGCCTTCGAGGATGTTCGCCGCAGCGTTGCCGATCAGCAGGTCATTGCCCGAGCCGCCGATGGCGTTTTCCACGGTCACGCCATGGGCGATGGACACGTTGCCCACCAGGCCGCCGACATCGGAGAAGCCCCCTTCATTGAGATTGATCTTCTGGTTCTGGGTGAAACCCGAGAAATCCAGGGTATCGTTGCCGCCGCCGTCCCAGACCGCGAACACCAGCTTGTCCGAAGCGCTGTGGGCGCTGTAGAAGTCCCGACCGGTGTTGGAGTTGAAGCCGTAGACAGTGTCGTCGGCACGGGTTTCCAGGTTGGCGCCATAGAGCTTCTGCACCGCGACGATATCGTCCAGCAACGGCGCCGAGGCGTAGGCACCGCCGCCGTCCTTGCTGAAGTCCTGCCCGGTGTTGCTCTCACTCCAGTAGCTCATCAGGCTGTAGCCGCGGGTGTCCTGGGCGTAGGTCACGTCGTTGTAGGTCGGGCTGCCGCTGCCGGCGTTGTACACGCCCGGGTGGGACAGGCCCAGGCTGTGGCCGATTTCGTGGGTCAGGGTCTGGCGGCCGTAGTTGCCGTTGCCCGGGGTTTCGTTGACCCGGTACTGGTCGTTGATCAGGTACCAGGACTGGCCGTCGTAGCTGCTGCCGGACGGCAGGTAGGCAAAGGCCGCGCCGCCGGTGCTGACGTTGTAGTTGCCGAAGCTCATGTGGCCGTCGCCACCCTTGGCCGCTTCAGTGAAGGTCACGTTGGCCACGTCCGCCCAGGATTGCAGGGACAGCAGCGCCTGGGCTTTTTGCAGTGCGCTGAACTCGCTGAAGCTGCCCAGGGCCGGGTTGTAGTTGGCCGGTTTTTCGGTGAGGAAGCTGTAGCTCAGGTCGATCTTGCCGTCGCCGTTCTGGTCGTGCCAGGACAGGCCTTTGCGCAGGATCGAATCCGCCGCCTGGTCGGCGGTGAAGGATGGCTTGCCGTTCACCAGCTCGCTGCCGCCACGGTCATACAGGTGGCTGAAGGCCTGGACCTGTTGGTAGGCAGTGCTGAGCGCTGCGTTCGGGTCGATCCCGTAGCCGATGGTTTCAGGGAGTGCTTTGGAGAGTGCGTTTGACATTGTTACGTCCTTGTTCCAGACAAAAAATTTCCGATAGAACAGCAACGACCCCGCCTGCGAGATCGTCCTATCACTCGCCCATTGAGGCGCAAGAAACCTGACACACTCGTCAACCGCGAGTCCACGGTTTTTTTTGTCCGACAAAAGCCCGAAAAGCGCTCTGGCCCGGGGTAAATATTCCACTCGCGCACGGCTCTGGCAGCAGATAGGCTAAGCATCAATCCGGGGCTGCAAAGCTCGCTCAAGCCTCTGCCCCAAGGCTGTTCCACGAGGAGTCCGCGATGCGCAAAATCCTGCTGCTGGGCACTTTGATGATCTTCACCGGCGCCGCCCACGCCGAAGGTGTACCGCTGTTCAACGTTTCCTGCCCCGGCAATCTGGCCGTCAGTGCCGACCAGGGCGGACCGATTTACATCAATGGCAAGGCGGTCAAGAGCAGCGCCGTGGATGACCGGCATTTCCAGGTCAAGACGCCGGAAACAACCCTGACCATCAGCGTCGAGGACGACGATTCGGTGACCGTGAAATACAGCGACAAACACGGTGCCAGTGGCCTGTGCGAAGCCGTGGACGACTGAGGCCTCTCAGAACAGGCCCATCTGCCCACCCACCAGGGTGCTGAAATCGTCCTGCACGAACGGCAGGATGGCATCTGCCACCGGTTGCAACTGGCGGGTCAGGTAGTGCTCGTAGTCGATGGTCGCGCGGCGGTTTTCCAGGGGCTCGGGGCCGGCCAGGGTGATCACGTAGCTGATCCAGCCGCCGTTCTGGTACTGCAGCGGGCGGCCCTGCTCGCGGTTGTATTCGTCCGCCAGGCGCGCTGCGCGGACATGCGGCGGCACGTTGCGCTCGTAGTCGTCCAGGGGCCGGCGCAGGCGCTTGCGGTAGATCAACAAATCATCCAGTTGCCCGGCCAGGGTGCGCTGCACGTAGTCGCGCACATAGTCCTGGTAGGGCTGGCGGTGGAAGATGCGCTGGTACAGCTCCTGCTGGAATTCCCGGGCCAGGGGCGACCAGTCGGTGCGTACCGTCTCCAGGCCCTTGTAGACCATCTCCTGGCTGCCATCGGCGCGCTGCACCAGGCCGGCGTAGCGCTTCTTGCTGCCCTCCTCGGCGCCACGGATGGTGGGCATCAGAAAGCGTTTGTAGTGGGTTTCGAACTGCAACTCCAGGGCGCTTTCCAGGCCGTATTGCTGCTGCAGGTGATCACGCCACCACTGGTTGACGTGGGCCACCAGGGCACGACCGATCAGGCCTGCCTGTTCCTCGTCATGCAGGCCGCCGAGCCAGACGAAGGTGGAATCGGTGTCGCCGTAGATCACCTGATGGCCCTGGGCCTCGATCAGTTGCCGGGTGCGGGCCATGATCTCGTGGCCACGCAGGGTGATGGAGGACGCCAGGCGCGGGTCGAAGAAGCGACAACCGCTGGAACCCAGCACGCCGTAGAAGGCGTTCATGATGATCTTCAACGCCTGGGACAGCGGCGCATTGTGCTCGCGCTTGGCCACTTCGCGGCCCTCGGCGACCCGGGTCACGATCGACGGCAGGCAATGCCGGGTGCGGGAGAAACGCGCGCCGCGAAAGCCGGCTACCGAATGTTGCTCGTCCGGTTGGCGCAGGCCTTCCACCAGCCCCACCGGGTCGATCAGGAAGCTGCGGATGATCGACGGGTACAGGCTCTTGTAGTCCAGCACCAGCACCGACTCGTAGAGCCCGGGCCGCGAATCCATGACGAAACCGCCGGGGCTGGCCTGGGGCGGCAGCTCGCCCAGGTTGGGGGCGACAAAGCCCTGGCGATGCATCAGCGGCATGTACAGGTGGGTAAAGGCCGCCACCGAACCGCCGCTGCGGTCGGCGGGCAGGCCGGTGACCGTGGCCCGTTCCAGAAGAAAGGTCAGCAACTCGGTCTTGGCGAAGATCCGCGTCACCAGTTCGCAGTCCTTGAGGTTGTAGCGGGCCAGGGCCGGCTTGTCCTCGGCGAACATGCGGTTGATCTCGTCCATGCGCTGGTAGGGATTGTCGATCGACTTGCCCTCCCCCAGCAGGGCCTGGGCGACATTTTCCAGGCTGAAGGACGCAAAGCTCCAGGTCGCCGAACGCAACGCCTCGATGCCGTCGATGATCAAGCGGCCGGCGGCCGAGGCGAAATAGTGGGTACGGCTGCCGTGCTCGCGCCACTGCATTTCCTCGCCACCACGCCCCAGGCGCAGCGGCACCGCCAGGCGCCGGGCATGTTCGTGGAGTACGCGCAGGTCGAACTGCACCAGGTTCCAGCCGATGATCGCGTCGGGGTCATGCTCGGCCAGCCACTGGTTGAGCCTCTCCAGCAACTGCTCGCGGCTGGCGCAGAACTCCAGGTCGAAATCCACCGCACTGTCGTCGTCCCGGGCCTTGCCGAGCATGTACACCTGGCGCTGGCCGCAACCTTCCAGGGCAATGGAATACAACTCGCCGCGCTCGCTGGTCTCGATGTCCAGGGACACCAGCTTGAGGCTCGGCCGGTAGTTTGGCGCCGGCTTCATCTGCGCTTCCAGCAACAAGCCATCGGGGCCGGGCTGGCCGCCGAAGGACACCGGCGCGGTGATGAAGCGCTCCATCAGGTAGCGCTCGGGCGGCCGCACATCGGCTTCGAACACCTCCACCCCGGCGCGCCGCAGGGTCTTCTCCAGGCGCATCAACTGATTGTGCTGCGGGCAGTACAGGCCCAGCACCGGACGCTGGTGGAAGTCACGCAGCTGCAAGGGGCGCAGTTGCACATCCGGGTCGTCGCTCAGCAAGCGCTCGGCCTGGGCGCGCTGCGCCGCCGGGATGAAGGCCACGCAAGTCTGCAACGGCAGGCGGATCTGGCGCGGCCCCTGGTCGGTGGCCAGCCAGAAATCGACTTGCGTGCCCGCCGGCGTATCGCGCCAGTGCCGAGTCAGGACGAAGCCTTGTTGTACATCCACCGCTGCAACCTCAGAACATTTCAAGGCGCCGATTCTACCTGCCCAGCCCTGCGTTGGGGGGGCCGGATGATGGCTTTTCGGCTTTTGTCAGACAATATGTAGTGCCTGAAAATTTTCACTACAAAACCGTTGACGAGAGGATTTCGGCCTTGCATGATGCAGACGTCTCCCCGATCGGGGGACGAGGCAAAGGTGTTATGAGCAAGCTCGTCTGACCGCCGAGTTGTGACCCGGATGTGTACTGCCCACAAGGCAGATTGATGAAACTGACCTGGCATTGACCGTCCAGTACCACGACGGGAAGCCGGCGAAAACTCTTCAAGATGCTTGTGGCCGATGGTGGGAATGTCGGCAGCTTCATCCAGGTTTACGCTGCTTCTCTTCGTTGTGACGCTATTGCGTAGCAGTTAATCAAGGCAACTACACGCATCAGGCTCTGGGCCTTATCTGTATCCGACAGACACCCTCTGTCGCCCTGTTTCCGGTATCAGGGTTCAACTTACCGACGTAGCAAGATGAATTAGCGAATCAACTTAGATAGATCGATAAATGGTCAAGGGGGCTACAAATGAATCTTAATAACCAACCCACTATTGATGAATTGGCACGTATGTTCGCCGCACAGAAAGACAGCCACGACAGCCACATCCTGTGGATCGCCAAGTCGGGCCAAGTGCATATCGACTGCCTGTCGCCCCATAGCCATGAAGCAGAGTTCGACCAGAACAACCGGGAGCTGGCAGCCCGCCTGAAGATGTACCGCCGCGGCCAGGGCTACGTCGGCAAGAAAGCCGCCGCCGACAAGGACTTCATCGGCCGGGTCCTGGAGACCCTGAAAGCCGAATGGCAATCGCTGCGGGATAAATCGGAAGTTCGGGTTATTGATCGGTTTTGCTGAGATAAGTTAACACTGGGTATAAGCCAACAAGGGGCGCTGAACTTTCAGCGCCCCTTTTTATTGTCTGCAACGAACTTGAATTGCCTTTTCCGGACACCGAAACCACTTCAAAAGCGCCATCTGCTAAGGGTTGGACACCATAATGGCTAATTAGTATCATTCGTCCATTCAAGCCGACCTGAAGGTTGGAATACGGACTTTCAGGATCATGCTGAGACTCAGTACAACCATCAGGAGGTCTACTCGATAGCTAAGCCAAATCTGGGAAAAGGATTTTTTGTGACTGATCGCTGCGGTGTTTTGCGTTACATCATTGAACAGTATTACTCGGGAGACATAGAAACTGCCTGTTCCCATACCGGGTACAGCAGCAAGCAGATCGCGGACTGGTGTTCTGGCCAATGCCAGCCACAGCACCTCACAGTTGAACACTTCATACACTGTGCTTTTACGCCTGAATTCCAGTCAGTGGTGGAGTTCGCCGAGTTCAAGCAAGACCAGCCGGTGATGGCTCAGTTGAGAACCCTGTTCAAGGGCCACGAAGAGCGGGCAGGCATCTATGCCTTTTATGACTCGATGGCCAACCTCATCTACCTAGGCAAAGCCACCAACCTGTTGAAAGAAACCTACTCGGCCATTCGCCGGGACGTAGACATCCAGTTCCCGGCAGGGATCAAGAAGAAGCCCGATAAACGCTACGAAATCGTTCGCTACATCTCAGCCTACGACGTCGGCAGCTCCGATTGGTTGGATTTCCCAAAACACGTTGAATCACTGATCCTCAGAATTTCCAAGCCTATCTTGAACAAGAACATCGGCCATATCGAACAGGCGTATACGCCTCCTGGCATCGACTGACACGCATCCTACCCCTCCTGCAGCCGGGAGATCTTCCCAAATAACAGGTGACAGGACGGTCTACCGCCCTGCCGCCTTTTAAGGGTTTGCTTCAGAACGCAAAACACGAACACCCAAACGCCCCCCAGAACCCCTGGAAGTCACTCACCGGCACATTGGACATGCGCGCTTTCTGGTGCCCGTGGGCATGCACCGCGCAGGGTCCGCTGCACTGGTGCACCTGGTTCTGCAGCGGTGCGTTGGGCTTCCAATGCCCTGGCACCTTGGCCACCGGCGACCAGTCCGGAGTCACCGGCAGGCTCGGTGGAGCCAGTTTGTCGAAGTCGCCGGCCGCGTGGACCACCTTGCCGTCCACTACGGTGAGCAGGGATTCGATCCACTTGATCGCCTCTTCCTCGACGCTGAAGTAGTCCGCCGACAGGGCCACCAGGTCCGCCAGTTGCCCGACCTTGATCTGGCCCTTCTTGCCCTGTTCCGAGGAGAACCAGGCGCTGCCGTGGGTGTAGAGCTCCAGCGCGGTATCGCGGCTCAGGCCCTGGGGGTACAGCTCCAGCCCGCCGACAGTCCGGCCACTGACCATCCAGTACAGCGAGGTCCAGGGGTTGTAGCTGGAGACTCGGGTGGCGTCGGTGCCGGCGCCCACCGGAATGCCTTCGGCGAGCATGCGCTGGATCGGCGGGGTCATTTCGGCGGCCTTGGCGCCGTAGCGCTCGACGAAGTACTCGCCCTGGAAGGCCATGCGGTCCTGGATCGCGATGCCGCCGCCCAGGGCCCTCACCCGTTCGATGTTCTTCGGGCTGATGGTTTCCGCATGATCGAAGAACCACGGCAGGCCGTTGAAGGGAATGTCGCGGTCGACCTTTTCGAACACATCGAGCATCCGCGAGATGGATTCATCGTAGGTGGCGTGCAGGCGGAACGGCCAGCGTTGCTCCACCAGGTGGCGCACCACCGGTTCCAGCTCCTGCTCCATGCTCTGCGGCAGGTCGGGACGCGGTTCGAGGAAGTCCTCGAAGTCGGCGGCGGAGAACACCAGCATCTCCCCTGCCCCGTTGTGCCGCAGGAAGTCGTCGCCCTGACCGTAGGTGACACTGGAGGTCCAGTGCTTGAAGTCCGCCAGTTCTTCCTTGGGCTTCTGAGTAAACAGGTTGTAGGCGATGCGCACGGTCAGTTGCTGCTGAGCCGCCAGCTGGTTGATCACCTGATAGTCGTCGGGGTAGTTCTGGAAGCCGCCGCCGGCATCGATGGCGCTGGTGACCCCCAGGCGGTTGAGCTCGCGCATGAACTGGCGGGTCGAGTTGACCTGGTATTCCAGGGGCAGCTTGGGCCCCTTGGCCAGGGTCGCATACAGAATCATCGCGTTGGGGCGGGCGATCAGCATGCCGGTGGGGTTGCCGTTGCCATCGCGGACGATCTCGCCCCCCGGCGGGTTCGGCGTGTTGCGGTCGTAGCCCACCACCCGCAGCGCGGCGCGGTTGAGCAAGGCGCGGTCATACAGGTGCAGGACGAACACCGGGGTATCCGGCGCCGCCTGGTTCAGTTCTTCCAGGGTCGGCATGCGTTTCTCGGCAAACTGGAATTCGTTCCAGCCGCCCACCACCCGTACCCATTGCGGCGCCGGCGTACGCAGCGCCTGTTCCTTGAGCAGGCGCAGGGCATCGGCCAGGGACGGCACGCCCTCCCAGCGCAGTTCCAGGTTGTAGTTGAGGCCGCCGCGGATCAGGTGCAGGTGCGAGTCATTGAGCCCGGGGATCACCGTGCGCCCCATGAGGTCGATGACCTGGGTGCCGGCACCGCGCAGGGCCATGGCCTGGGCGTCATTGCCCACGGCGATGAAGCGCCCGTCCTTGATCGCCACCGCACTGGCCCGGGGCCGGGCCCGGTCCACGGTGTGCAGGCGGCCGTTGAACAGAATCAGGTCGGCAATTGCATCGGGTTTCATGGCATTGCTCCAAACGAAGGTCGGGAAGGAATCAGGCCGCGCTGCGCGGTTGCAGCCAGCGGCGGAACAGGCGCGTGACCCGGGGCATGAAGACGTAGACCACCAGCAGCACGATGCTCAGGGTGATCAGCACCGTGGCCGGCACATAGCCACCAAGCCAGGGCAGCAGGGCAAACACCGGCTTCCACAACTGCGGCACCAGGAAGCTCAGCGGCAGGATCACCAGGAAGGTCACACACGCCTGTTTCCAGCGCGGTGGCGGGGTCGGTGCGCCGCCGTCCTGAGGGGTGAACCAGAATTCGCGTTCGGCGTTGATTTCGGTCTGGTCACCGTCGGCCAGCAGGTGCTGGGCCTGCTGCACCAGCTCGCGGCGGTCGGCGGAATCCAGCCAGTGCTGCAACTGTTCGGTGCTGGCAAAGCGCAGCACGCTGGTGAACAACCCGAGGCCGCCGCTGTGGCCACGCACCACGTCGATGCCCAGGTGCCCCGGATAGCTGCGGGCCTTGGCGATGATCTGCCGCAGCCAGGTTTCATAGGCCTGATCCTGGCCCTGCTTGATCCGGTGACGGACCAGCAGGGTCACGACACCGTCGGTCAGTTCGATGTTCATCAGAAGGCTCCAGTGTCTGCTAGGAGGTGCATTCGCGCATCACAGTTAAGGCCCGTAGGGGCTGGCTCGCCAGCGAAGCGGTGGGTGCGATCGCATTCGCCGGCCAGCAGGCGCCTACAGCTGACGTTGCGGGGCCTTGTGCACCATGCTGTAGGCGTAGTCCACGCCCATGCCATAGGCACCACTGTGTTCCAGTACCAGGCCCATGACCGCGTCGTAGCTGTCCTTGTGCGCCCAGTCGCGCTGGTACTCCAGCAGCACCTGCTGCCAGGTCACCGGTACCGCGCCGGCCTGGATCATCCGCTGCACGGCCATGTCGTGGGCCTCCTGGCTGGTGCCGCCAGAAGCGTCGGTGACGATGTACACCTCATAACCTTCGGCCATGGCCTCCAGGGCCGGGAAGGTCAGGCAGACCTCGGTCCACAGCGCCGCCATCACCAGTTTCTTGCGCCCGGTGGCCTTCACCGCCTCCACCAGCTTGCGGTCTTCCCAGGAATTCATCGACGTGCGCTCAATGGGCTGCTGGCCGGGAAACACCGCCAGCAGTTCCGGCCAGATGTAGCCGCTGAAGCTTTCGGTCTCCACCGAGGTGAGGATGCTCGGCACGTTGAAGATCCTGGCCGCCTTGGCCAGGGCCACGGTGTTGTTCTTCAGGGTCTGGCGATCGATCGATTGCACGCCGAAGGCCATCTGCGGCTGGTGGTCGATGAGGATCAGGGCGGAGTTGGTCGGGTTGAGCAATTCACGAATGGACATGGCGCGTTCCTTTTGCAGTCAGAGAGTGAGGGTCGAACATGACCGGCTGATGGCGCTGCTTGCGCCCCGTGGCGTCCGGCTTGGTGGCTAATCTAGGGCCTGGCAGAAAAAGGAACAATTACCTAAAATAGAGAATCATTGATTCTAAAACAGGGACAATCATGGACCGTATCGAATGCATGCGCGCCTTCGTCGTCACCGTCGACGAAAACGGCTTTGCCGCAGCCGCCCGCGCCATGGACGTGCCCCGCTCCAAGGTCAGCAAACAGATCCAGGCGCTGGAAGAATCCATCGGCGTGCAACTGCTGCAACGCACCACCCGCAGCCTGCGCCTGACCGAAGCTGGCGCCGAGTACTACGAAAGCGTTCGAGAAGTGCTGGCCGCGGTGGACGAGGCCGAACAGCGCGCGCGCGATGGCATCGCCGAACTGCGCGGAGTACTGCGAGTCAATGCACCGATGTCCTTCGGTCTGCGTCGGCTCGGGCCGCTGGTGCCGCTGTTCCATGAACAGCATCCGCTGATTGAGTTGCAACTGGTGCTCAGCGACCAGCAGGTGGACCCGCTGCGCGGCGGCTTCGATGTCACCCTGCGCATTGCCAGCCTGCCGGACTCGTCCATGGTGGCCCGCCAGCTGGCACCGGCACCGCGGATCATGGTGGCCTCCCCCACCTACCTGGCCCGGGCCGGCATCCCGCACCAGCCCAAGGACCTGAGCAGCCACCAGTGCCTGAACTATGGCTACCTGCAAAGCGGCGTCAGCCTGCAATTGAGCAACGGCAGTGACGTGCAGCGGGTGCATGTCACTGGGCCGCTGCACGCCAACAACGGCGACCTGCTGGCCCAGGCCGCCGAGGCCGGCATGGGCATCGCCCTGCTACCGGATTTCATCGTCGAGGACGCCCTGGCGGCCGGGCGCCTGGTGCCGGTGCTCTGCGAATGGCAGGCGCCGCCCATCAGCATCAACGTGGTCTACCCCTCGGCGCGGCGGGTGCCGCAGAAGACCCGGGCCTTCATCGATTTTCTGGCGGGGCACCTGACCCAGAAAACCGCGGGCTGAACCTTGCAGCGGACGAACGTACGCCTTCACCCGCAGGCGGGCTCCTACACTCAGCACAGGTTCCCGCTACTGGCGCAGCGCATCATGAAAATCTCCCTCAGGCTGGCCGTTTCCAGCATCCTCGGTGCCCTCGCCTACCTGGGCCTGGCGATCTGGGGCATGGGCGGTTTCTCCGCCTTCTTCGGCCATCCACAGTTGACCCTGATCGCCATCGCCACCCTGCTGATGGTGGTCGCCGCGCTGTACAGCGAAGTCAACCTGAGCAGCGGCGAGCAGGAAGACCAGGGCAACCGCTGGGTGCTGCCGGTGTTCGGGGTGATCGGCCTGTTGAGCGGCTTTGTCCCGGCTTACAGCGACCGCATCGATTTCTGCACCTTCGGCGGCGAAGGCCTGCGCTGGCTCGGGGCCTTGCTGTTCATCCTCGGCGGCGGGCTGCGGCTGTGGCCGGTGTTCATCCTCGGCCGGCGCTTCAGCGGGCTGGTGGCGATCCAGCCCAACCACCGCCTGGTGGTGGACGGCCTCTACCGCCACCTGCGCAACCCCAGCTACCTGGGCCTGCTGGTGAATGCCCTGGGTTGGGCCCTGGCGTTTCGCTCGGGGCTGGGGTTGTTGCTGGCAGCACTGACCCTGGTCCCGCTGATCGCGCGGATTCACGCCGAGGAGGCCTTGTTGCTCAAGCATTTCGGCGAGGAATACGAGGCCTATCGCGCCCGCAGCTGGCGCCTGCTGCCCGGTGTCTACTGAAGCGCTGTAAAAAAAATCAGACACTTCTGCCGATAAGGACGTACCGCTCTAGCACGCGCCTCTGCCCATGGTTGAGGGGCGCTCGCCAGGGGCCTTGGGCCCTTTACCCCCCTTACATTGGCTGGCGGATTCTTGCAGTATTGATCCGACCTGAGCCTGCGGCGCCCTGTATTCGCCCTGCCAGTGCCCGGTTCCTATCAAGAATAATCACCACGAACTCGACAGCGAGATCACCCGGCGATGTGCCCCCTGAGCCCGTATCACGGATTCGACAGATCAGCTCCCGCGCCCCTGCACTGTGGCCGCGGTGGTGATGTCGACGCTCGGCTCTCGCTGCCCCGCTCACGCCCCGTCACGCCTCATGAGGTTCATGAGGACCGCGCCGCCGTTATCGGCTTGTACTTGCTGGACAGGTCCTGCCCATGAAGCTTCTGGTCAACCTGCCCATGGCCTTGTGCCGCTCCCGTCTGCGCCACTCCTCACGTCCTCCGGATCGCTCGCCTGCGGCCTGATCGCGCGCCCCTGCGCGTAACGCCCCAGAACTGATTTCTGCCCTTGCAACCGAGCCGTGCGCGGCATCGTTGCAGGACCTGAAAACCTGCGCGCCCCAATGGCGCAAGCGAGAATCCGATGAAATTTGCCGCCCTCGATGAAGCCCGTGACTTCCTGGCCGCCCACCCCGATATCGACATGATCGAGCTGTTCATTCTCGACGCCAACGGCGTGCCCCGGGGCAAACTGTTGCACCGCGAAGAACTGCTGGCGGTGTACGAAAGCGGCCGGCCCCTGCCCAGCACCATCCTTGGCCTGACCCTCAACGGCGACGACGTGGAGAACTCCGGCCTGGTCTGGGATGTGGGCGATATCGACTGCCGTGCCTACCCCCTGGCCGGCAGCCTGGTACGCCTGCCCTGGCGGCAGATCCCTACCGCCGCGGTGCAGGTCAGCATGCACCCCCAGGAGGGCCTGCCCGCCAGCATCGCCGACCCGCGCCACCTGCTGATCAAGGTGATCGACGGGCTCAAGGCCGAGGGTTACCACCCGGTGATGGCCTGCGAGCTGGAGTTCTACCTGCTGGACGCCAAGCGCGACGGCAATGGCCGGCCGCAACCGGCGCTGGACGCCGATGGCGGTCGCCCGCGCAGCACCCAGGTCTACGGCCTGCGCGAGCTGGAGCAGATCGAACCGTTCCTCGCCGACCTCTACGCCGCCTGCAAGCTGCAAGGCATTCCGGCGCGCACGGCGATCTCCGAATACGCCCCCGGGCAAGTGGAGATCACCCTGGAACATGGCGACGCCCTGGAAGCCATGGACCAGGCCGTGCGCTACAAGCGCCTGGTCAAGGCCGTGGCCCACAAGCACGGGATGCAGGCCACCTTCATGGCCAAGCCTTTCGATCACCTGGCCGGCACCGGCATGCACATGCACGTGAGCATCGCCGACGCCGAGGGCCGTAACCTGTTCGCCAGCCAGGACCCGGCCGGCACCCCGCTGTTGCGCCAGGCGGTGGGCGGCATGCTCGCGTCTCTGCTGGAGTCGCTGCTGCTGTTCTGCCCCAACGCCAACTCCTACCGGCGTTTCCAGAGCAACAGCTACGCGCCCCTGGCCCCCACCTGGGGCGTCGACAACCGCACCGTGAGCCTGCGGGTGCCCGGCGGCCCGGCCAATAGCCGGCACATCGAGCACCGCATCTGCGGTGCCGACGCCAACCCCTACCTGGCAGCGGCGGCGATTCTCGCCGGCATCCATCGCGGCCTGCGGGAAAACCTCGACCCCGGCGAGCCGGTACAGGGCAATGGCTACGCCCAGGCCACCGAACTGCTGCCCACCGACTGGCTGACCTCGCTGGTGGCCCTGGAGCAATCGGCCTGGGCACGGGATGCCCTGGGCTCCGAATTCCTCGGTGTGTACCTGGCGGTCAAGCGTGCCGAGTACCGCCAGTTCATGGCCGAAGTCGGCGAGCAGGACTGGCGCTGGTACCTGACCCAGGCCTGAGGTCCGTTGCCGATCTGCCGTGCAGGGCTCAGGCGCATCCACTGCGTGCCGAACCCGCCGGCCCATCGACCGATTTCAAAGCCCTGGCCGCTGCCTGCCCGCAGCGGCCCGGCTCACTTTTTTGCGAGGTTCTACTCATGACAGCCGCCTTCGATCCGCGGACCCCGGCAGCCGAGCGCTGCCCCAGCTACTACAGCGCCACCCTTAACCAGGAAACCCACTACCCGACCCTGCAAGGCACCCATCAAGTGGATGTGGTGATCATCGGCGGCGGCTTCACCGGCGTCGCCAGCGCGGTGGAACTGGCCGAGCGCGGCCTGAAAGTCGCCATCGTCGAAAGCCACAAGATCGGCTGGGGCGCCACCGGGCGCAATGGCGGCCAGGTCACCGGCAGCCTCTCCGGCGATGAAGCCATGCGCAAGCAGATGCGCCGCCACCTGGGCGAGGAAGTGGACGATTTCATCTGGCACCTGCGCTGGCGCGGGCACCAGATCATCCAGCAGCGAGTAGAAAAATACGCCATTGCCTGCGACCTCAAGCACGGCCACCTGCACGCGGCCTACAAACCCAGCCACCTGCCGGGCCTGCGCGCCGACTACGAAGAAGCGGTGCGCCGCGGCATGGGCGACGAGGTCAGCCTGCTGGACCGGGCCCAGGTCCGCGGGCTGCTGGAAAGCGAGCTCTACCACGGCGCCATCAAGAACACCCGCAACCTGCACCTGCATCCATTGAACCTGTGCATCGGCGAAGCCAGGGCTGCCGAAAGCCTGGGGGCGCTGATTTTCGAACACAGCGAAGTGCTGGAGATCGTCCACGGCGAGCGCCCGGCGGTGGTCACTGCCCAGGGCCGCATCGACGCCCGGCAAGTGCTGCTGGCGGGCGATGTGTACCACAAGCTGGAACCGAAGAAACTCAAGGGCAAGATCTTCCCGGCCATGGGCGGCATCGTCACCACCGAGCCCCTGGGGGACCTGGCCAGGCGCCTCAACCCCGAGGACCTGGCGGTCTACGACTGCCGCTTCGTGCTCGACTACTACCGCATGACCGCCGACGGCCGCCTGCTGTTCGGCGGCGGCGCCAACTACAGCGGCAAGGACTCGCGGGACATCGCCGGCGAACTGCGCCCGTGCATCGAACGCACCTTCCCGGCGCTCAAGGGCGTAGGCATCGATTTCCAGTGGAGCTGCGCCATGGGCATCGTGATCAACCGCATCCCGCAGCTGGGCAAGCTCTCGGACAACGTCTGGTACTGCCAGGGCTACTCCGGGCATGGCGTGGCCACCACCCACATCATGGGCGAGATCATGGCCCAGGCCCTGACCGGCCACCTCGGCCACTACGACACCTTCGCCGCCTGCCAGCACATCCGTGTGCCCTTCGGCGACCAGTTGGGCAACCCGATGCTCGCGGCGGGCATGTGGTACTACCAGATGCTGGAGAAACTGCGCTGAGGGCACGACGCGAGTCGGGCGGCAGCCGAGGCGCCAGCAAAGCTTGATGAGCCGGGCCTTTGTTCAGTAGGCTGCCCGCCCCTCGAAGGCATGGGCCGCCCCGAACTCGCGGGCGGTCCCTGTGCTTCGTCTTGTAAAGACCCGCCCAAGCCTGAGGCTTGGGCCCAGCGAGACCGCCGTTATCCGAGTCCTCGACCAGGAAAGAATCGACCGCATCAATCAAGACCTGACCCGCGCCTGGAAGGCTGATGTTGAAACCACCTGCGTCCTCTCGGGCATCCTGCTGCTCCCCTGCCTCATCCTCATCTGCCTGCTGGATGGCCCGCTGTTTGCCAAGGTCATCCTGTGCACCTTCCTCTGCCTGATGGTCGGTGGCTGGTGCATCGCCAAATGGCTCAACGCCCAGGCGCAACCCAGGACCGACATCACGGGCGTACAGGTGGAGCAACTGGAAGGCTACTTCGACCGCCGCTGGGTTCGGAACGGCGGCAAGCCCTATATCGAATACAGCTTTGGCAAGCATTGGTTGCACATCCAGACCTCGGCCTGCAGCTTCTTCAGTGGCGACACCCAGTTGAAGCTCAACCGCCGCTATCGCGTCGACGCCCTGTACCTCACAGGCCATTCCAGCGCCTACACCGGCTATTACCTTCTGGAAGAAACCTTCAAGGAAATCTTCGATGACAGCGACCTCAGCGCTACGGAGAAAATCCAGATCGCCGAGCGTGAGAAGCGGATCAACCAGGACCTAGAGGAACAACACAAACGCCTCTACCGCCTCTATCGCAACCCCCAGGGCGAACTGGAAGCCGTGGCCATCGGCTTCAATTTTGCCGCCTGCTTTCTCACCGTACTCTGGTCGTACTGCGTCAGCCTGTACTGGGTGACCGGCCTCACCCTGGCTGCCCTGGGCCTGACCCTGCTGATCCCTGATACAGGCGCCGGCCACCACTGGTTCGCCCTGGGCTGGCTGCTCAGCGCCGGGGTATTCGGCGCGTGCGGCAACCTGTGGCGAGAAAGGCAGGTGCTGTCCAAGGGTTTTGTCCAGGTCGATGCCCTGCTGTCCTGCAACCCCGACCAGGCCAAGGTGCAGTACAAAAGAAAGGTCGAAGAGGCAGCGCCGGGGTTCGGTCAATAGCGCCGCCGGGCAGGTCATTCCGGGTAACGCGCTACACAAAGCCCTAAGGTTCTCGTACCATCGCGCCGCTCACGAGCGGCGCCAGGGAAGGCCATGTACAGACACTCATGCCTCCCTCCCTGCCTGCGCCTTGTCCAAAGTCACTTTCAGGGTTCCCCATGTTCCGCGTACTCAAGGCTTCGTCCTTGCTGCTGGCCACCAGCATAGTTTCTGGCTGCATCAGCCAACCCGCCGCCATCGTCAGCGCCCCTCTGCAACCCGCAGCCAACGAACCCACGACCTATCTGGTGGGCGCTATTGGCCCGCAGTACCTGGGCGGCGGCGGTGCCGCCACCAACCTGCGCCTGCTGATTCGCAAGCGCGGCTCAATCAATGGCGCCGCGGCACTCTGGGAGGGCGACCCACGACCAACGCCTGAGGACATCCATGAACCCCGCGCCGCCGGCAGTGTATTTGTCATGCCGCTCAAACCGGGTGACTACGAGTTCTACAACTTCCAGTTCTGGTCCATGGTCTACACCCCGGGGCTCGGCTCACGACTGCAATCCCAGGAAGCGCGCGAAGAGTTCGTACTGCCGCTGCGCCTGGAGGCGGGCAAGGCGTATTACATCGGCGAGTTTCGCTCGGTCTGCAGCCAAGTGACCCAGTGCTTCTTTGCCTGGAGCAATCAGATGCCCCGTGACGCCGTGATTGCCCAGCGCCAGGTACCGGGGCTGCCGGAGCTGCAATGGATGCCGCTGGATCTGGACAAGGCCAAGCCCTTCATCCTTCCCGTCGACAAGCAAACCAGCCCAGCCAACGCCACTGCGGAGATTCATCCATGAAATCCTGCCTGAGCCTTTGCGCCCTTGTGCTGCTCGCGGGCTGCGCGGCAACCGACACCTTGCCGGACCGTCCGCTGACGGATGGCCAAGCCTATTTGATGCCCCTGCATGTGATGGTCGATGACCCATTACGCGCCGCTGAGTTACGTAACGCCTTGCGTGCCACCGGGGTGTTCGAAGATGTCCAGACCGGCGCCGGACAAGCTGGCGACTACAGCGCCCGAATTCAATTCAAGTCCGAGCGGGACATGCCGCCAATGCCGTTGATCTTCCTCAGTGCCGCCACTCTGTTCCTGATGCCGCTCTCCAATGGCATCGACACCCACACCGACATCAGCCTGCTGCACGAGGGCAAGCTCCTCAAGCGCTACAGCTATCGCAACCTGACGCATAAATACACCTGGCTGCTGGATCAAGGCGGTGAAATGCAAGAGCAGAATATCCAGCGCATCGCCCGCGCCTTTGCTGGCGATCTGCGTCAGGATCAACTGTTGCCAACCGCGAGTCAGGCCCAATGAACCCCATAGGTTTGACCGCCCTGCTGTGCAGCGCACTGATCATCACCGGTTGTGGCACCCGAATGGCGCCGCTGGACTACCGCAGTCAACATCCCTATGTACCGCTGACCCTGGACCTGGGCCCGGTGAAAAGTCGCTTCGACGAACAGGAGCAACGGGAGACCATCGCCGCCCTGCGTCAAACTGGAGCCTTCTCCTTTCTCGATGGTGGCTATAGTCGCAGCGGCTACAGCCTCCTGATCAGCGAGCCTGGAGGCAAGAGTGCGGGACTGCTTGGCGCGTTGAATGCCATCACCCTGCTGACCTTCCCCATGCCCTACTCCTACCAGAGCAACTTGCGCGGCAGCCTGCTCAAGGACGGCCAACTGCTCAAGACCTACGACTACCGTCGTGAAGGCTATAGTGTGGCGGCCTGGTATGTACCGCCGGTGCAGATCGAAAGTCGCAGAGAGATGCTCGATGAACTGCTGCGCGATTTGGAAAAGGACCGTTTGATTCCTCAGGAGAACCCACGCTGATGACTGCCAGCCTGCACCAGGGCGGCTGCCTGTGCGGCCAGGTCCGCTTCGAAGCCCGCGGGCCTGCCGCCAATCCCCATACCTGCTCGTGCCAATTGTGCCAGCGCCACAGTGGCGCGCTGACGCTGGCGTGGGTCGAATTCCCCCGAGAGCGGGTGACCTGGACCGGCCCCGCCGGCGCTCCGGCGACCTTCAGGTCGTCAGACTCTTCGAGCCGGGCCTTTTGCCGGGCTTGCGGCAGCTCCCTGGGGGCCATCGATGATCAGCCGACCATTGCCTTGCTCCTGGGTTGCTTCGATGACAACCGCGACCCGGCGCTGATGCCGCACAGCCATTCGTTCAGCGACCGCTGGCCCGAGGGCTGGCAGCCCGCACCGACAACGCAGGATAAAGGCGGACAGCATGAGTGAAGCACCCACTCGCTGCAGCTCCCCCCTCGCCTCGAACGTCTGGACCTGGTACGGCCAGGACGAGTACCGAAAGATCATCCTGCTGGGAGAGCTGGGCCCGGCCCTGGAGTTCCTGGCCTTGGAGGCCGACCGCCAGCGCACGGAGGTCGGCTGCTGCGCCGACTGTGGCCTGTGGTCCAACCACCTGGATTACCTCGAGGGCTTCGTGAAGCACTTTCCGGCGTACCTGGCGCCCACTCTGCACCCGCGCCTGCAAGCCCTGTTGAGCGGCTGTGAAGCGCTGTGCCGAGAGGCCTACGGGGTAACGCTGGAGGACAACGGTTTCAAACACCCGCAATGGCTGCCCCTGCGCCAGGAAGCGCGTGAGCTGCTGGGCATGCTGGGTTGGCAGGACGTGCGCGAGCATATGCCCGAGCTGATCGAAGAATGCCGGGCGAGCTTGAGGAAATGGCCGGATTGAAGGGCGGGTGGCCGCGCTTGGCTGGCGCGGTTGTTCGCTGGCAAGCCAGCTCCTACGGCCGGGGGTGATGGAGTAGGAGCCGGCTTGCCAGCGAAGGCGTCGGCTCAGGCGGGACTGCGGGGCAAGGCGCGTTTGTGAGCGGTGCGCCGGTAGGCGCTTTCAATCAGTTGGCGCACGCTATCGGGCACCGGTTGGCCCATCAGGTAGGCATCGATTTCTGCGTAACTGCAACCGTAAGCCGTTTCGTCCAGCTTGCCCGGCGCCAGTTCCTCCAGGTCCGCGGTGGGCGCCTTGTACACCAGATGCCTTGGCGCGCCGAGGGCCTCGGCCAGCAGCCGCACCTGGGTCTTGGTCAGCCCCGACAGCGGGGCCAGGTCGCAGGCGCCGTCGCCGTACTTGGTGAAGAAACCCATCAGGGCCTCGGCGCCGTGGTCGGTGCCCACCACCAGGCCGTTGCTGAAGTTGGCCACCGCGTACTGGGCCAGCATCCGCGCCCGGGCCTTGACGTTGCCCTTGACGAAGTCCGTGAGGGCCGGCGAAGGCTGCAGGCCGTCGATCCGCACCTGGTTCATCAGGCCCTCGACGCTGTCGGCAATGTTGCAAGTGCTCACCGCGTCCGGGCCAATGAAGTCCAGGCAAGCCTGGGCATCACTTTCATCCGCCTGTTGCCGATAAGGCAGGCGCATGGCGATGAAACGGGCCTCCTGCCCCGCGGCGCGCATCTGCTCCACCGCCAACTGGCACAGGCGGCCGGCGGTCAGGGAATCCACCCCGCCACTGATGCCCAGTACCAGGGTGCTGCATCCAGACTCGCGCAGTACCTGCTGGATAAAGGCCACACGCCGGGCAATCTCGGCGGCCTCGCCACCGCGAACCAGTTGCCGGTCGATGCCCAGTTCCCGGGCGATGCGTGCTTGGGTTGAATTGCTCATGTCAGGCCTCCAGGGGCGAGTGGGCAAGATCGACGTTGAACACCTGGGCCGCGTACCGGAGGAACGACGGATCTTCGCAGACGTTCTTGATCGGGTCGTCGGAGAACTTCACCACCGGTTCGCCATGCACCCGCACCAGCTTCATCACGATGCTCAGCGGCTCCACGCCCTCCACATCACAGGCCAGGCTGGTGCCCATGCCGAAACCGAAGCGGGCCTGGCCACGCACGTGGCGCAGGATCGGCAGGCATTTCTCGAAGTTCAGGCCATCGGAAAACATCAGGTCCTTGGTCCGAGGGTCGATGCCCAGTTCCCGGTAGCGGGCCAGGACCTTGTCGGCCCAGAGGATCGGGTCCCCGGAATCCTGGCGCAGGCCGTCGTAGAGCTTGGCGAAGTACAGGTCGAAGTCCTTGAGGAAGAAATCGGTGCTGATGCAGTCGGTCAGGGCAATGCCCAGGCGCCCGCGGTACTCGTGCACCCAATTCTCCAGGGCCGCATTCTGGCTCTCGCGCAGCCGCCCCAGTTGCTGGTGCACCATCAGCCATTGGTGGGCCATGGTGCCGATCAGTGGCAGGTCGAACTCATAGGCCAGGTGCGCATTGCTGGTGCCGACGAAGACCCCGGGGAAATCGCTGCGCATGATCTTCACCACTTCGCGCTGGGCCTTGAACGACAGGCGCCGGCGGGTAGAGAAATCCGAAACGCGGAACTGGGCAAGCTCGTCGCGGCTGGCGTTTTTCTCCAGCCATTCGAACTTCTGGTAGAGCCGGCGAGTGACGTCTTCAAGCTCTACCTCCGGGTACTTGTCGCGGTTGCGCAGCTCGCTGACCATGGCCAGTACCGGCTGTTCGAACATGATGCAGTGCAGCATCGGGCCACGGACGCGGATGCTCAGTTGGCCGTCGACCGCCGCCACGTGGATGTAGCGCAGGTTGAAGCGGAACAGGCCGAGGAACTGTTCGAAGTCAGGGGTCAGGTATTCACGAAAGCGCTTGTTGAACAAAAAGCGCTGTTCGCCTTCGCGCATCTGCAGGCCGGCAAGCTTTTCCAGCTCCTGGCGGATCTCGGGGATCAGGTGCACCAGGGACTCTCTGGAACGAACGATGAACTGGTATTCCACGTCCACATTGGGGTGCTGGTGCAACACCGCCTGCATCATGGTGAAGGTGTAGTAGTCGGTATCCAGCAGGCTCTGGATCACGCCGTTGTTGCGGTCAAATGCACTTTCCATGGTGACTCCTCAAACCTTGGCCAATCTGGCGGTTTCTTCGCGGGTCGCGGCAACCGTGATGCCCGCTTGTTGCATGTCGGCGATGGCCTGGGTAGCGCCCTCGGCGCTGATGGCCCGGCACGCCGGCAGGTGAATGAGCACCTTGAAACCGGCAGCGGCCAGTTGCAGGGCAGTGGTCTTGACGCAGAAATCCAACGCCAGGCCGCCGACTATGACTTGCTGTACGCCCTGGCCCTTGAGGTACTCGATGACCCCGGTGGACAGCTTGCCGTGCAGGTCGTGGTAGCAGGCGCCGTAGGGATGCAGGTCCGGCTCCACGCCCTTCCACACGAAGTAGTCGTAGTCATAGGGCGCAGGCAGTTCGTCCAAAAGGGTGAAGCCTTCAGTGCCCGGAACGCAGTGGCTGACCCAGGTCAGATCGGCATGTTCAAGGCCCGTGGGCTGGAGCATCTGGGCGTGCCCGGCCACCACCCAGGGCGCCTGGGGGCTGTGGGCGTCCTTGCTGCCGATACGCAGGCTGGCCAGGGTCGCCATGAAATTCAGCTCGCCACCGATGCGGTCGCCTTCAGCCACGGGCAACTCGTCCGGGCACAGCGGGGTGAAGCTCTTTTGTGCATCGACATCGAAGGAAGCGGTCTTCATCGTTTGGCTGCTCATGCTGGGTCTCTCCTCTGCATGGAACACAAAGTACATGTCATGTACTTTCATAGCAAGGCCCTGAACGTTTTATTTTTCTCGAACCAAATTCAATAAACACGCACAAATAAGGTGCAGAAGATTATTTCCCACTGACAAAAGCGATGCTAAGGTACATGTCATGTACCAATCGAGGAAAAGCAGATGTTTGAACTGGCCCTCTATGGCGGCGCCTTCAACCCGCCCCATGCCGGGCACGCCCAGGTGATGCTCGAAGCCGCCCGCCATGCCCGCCGGGTACTGGTGGTGCCCAGCTTCCGCCACCCGGACGGCAAGCGCATGGCCGACTTCGAGCAGCGCGCCAGCTGGTTGCAGGCAATCACCGCGCACCTGCAGCCAGAGTGCGACGCCGAGCTGGCAGTCAGCCGCCTGGAACGGCAACTGGCCCTGGCCGACCCGGGCCCGGTCTACAGCTTCACCCTGTTGCAACGCCTGGCTGACGACCTGGCCCTGGACGGCAAACGCATCGCCCTGGTGGTGGGCGAAGACGTGGCGCGCCAGTTGCCCAGGTTCCATCGCGGCGAGGAACTGCTGCGGCGCTTTTCCGTCCTCTGCATCGAAGAGCAGCCCGGGGTGCGCAGCAGCGTGTTGCGCCAATGCCTGGCCCGTGGCGAAACGCCGCCCGGGCAATGGCTGGCCCCGGGAATGAATCCGCTAAACTACGGCCTCTACGCCGTCCACGGAAGTTGATATGCACGACCGCACCACCCTCCCCAGCGCCTACCTGCACACCATCGACCTGTGCCTGCTGCGCTATCACCGCGAACGCGGCGAGCTGCAGATCCTCCTCCATCAACGGGATGCTGAGCCCTTCGCCGGGCACTGGGCGCTGCCGGGCATCGTGGTCAACGGCGACGTCGAAGACCGCAGCCTGAATGACGCGGTGGAACGCCTGCGCCGTTCGAGCAAGGTGGACATGCCCCTGGCCTGGCTGGAACAGGTGGGCACGGTGGGCGACGCCTTTCGCGACCCGCGCTGCTGGTCGTCCTCGACCTTCTACCTGGGAATCCTCAGCGAGCCGGTGGAGCCCGCCGCGCAACAGGGCTTCTTCGCCCTCGACGAGGTGGCCAGCGGTGCCTTCAAGCTGCCCTTCGACCACAACGCCCTGGTAGCCCAGGTGCACGAGCGGCTGTTTTCCAAATCCCTGTACAGCAGCCTGCCGCTGATGTTTCTCGGCAACGAGTTCAGCGCCCCCGAGGCGGTGAGCATCTTCTCCCTGGTGCTGCAGCGTCCGGTGCTCAAGACCAGCATCCGCCAGCGCCTGCTGAAGATGAGCGAGGCCGGCTACCTGCGCGACACCGGGCGCAAGAAGAGCGGCGACGGCGGCCGGCCCCAGGCCACCGTGGAGCAGCTCAAGCCCGCCGAGCTGTATTTGTTCGATCGTTGTTTCCTGGAGTGATAGCCCCATGAGTTCCACCCCCGACACCCAGTGCCTGCTGCAAACCCCGTACTTCAAGGTGGTCCGTGAAAACAGCTACTTCATCATCAAGGAAGCCCAGGCGGTGAACGGCGTCGTGGCCGTGCCGACCCTGGCCGATGGCCGACTGATGCTGGTCAACCTGCGGCGCCGGGCCATCGGTGGCCAGTCCATCGAGTTTCCCCGGGGCGCCATCGATGCCGGGGAAAGCGCCTGCGACGCGGCGGCCCGGGAACTGCTGGAGGAAACCGGCTGGCAAGCCTCAGAGGTACGCCAGCTGGGGCTGCTGCACAGCAACACCTCGCTGATCGCCAGCGCCGTGGCGGTGTGCCAGGTGCAGATCGCCGAGCAGCAGGCCGCCGCCACCGATGGCGAAGTGGACCATGTGCTGTGGGCCAGCCGCCAGGAGTTGCTGGCAATGATCGCCGCCGGCCAGATCACCGATGGTCACACGCTGTCGGCGGCGATGATGCTGCTGGCCAGCGAGTCGGCCTGACGCCCCCATTTTTCCAGGGCAAAGTCGACAAAGCTGCGCAGCTTGGGCAAGCGATAGCGGTCCTGGGCATAGAGCAGGTGCATCGTCCGAAAGGGCAACTGATAGTCCTGCAGCACCGGTACCAGCCGGCCCTGCTGCAGGTCTTCCTCCACCAGCGCATCGGGCATCATCACCAGCCCCAGGCCACCCCGCGCCGCACGATGCAGGCCGGACGAGGTGTTGGTCAGCAATGACCCCGACACCGGAATCTGCACATCGCCTTCAGGCCCGCGCAACGGCCACAGGGTGGCGGTGGCGCTCCACTCATCACCGGCCGGATAGGCGAATGCCAGACAGTTGTGCCGCTGCAGGTCCTCGGGGACCTGGGGCGTGCCGCAGCGCTGCAGATACTCCGGCGCAGCGCAGATGGTCAGGGTGTAGTCCTGCAGGCGCCGGGCTATCAGCGAGGAGTTGTCCAGGTTGCCCAGGCGCACAGCCACATCGAAGGTGCCATCGGTCAGATCGAAGCGCTGGTTGGCCAGGGTCAGCTCGACCTTGACCTGGGGGCAGCGCTGGCGGAACTCGTCCAGCGCTGGCGCCAGGCGTTCGGTGCCGAAGGTCAGGGGTGCGGTGATGCGCAAGGTGCCGGTGGGTTCGCCCTGGGCCTGCTCCGCCAGGCGCTCGGAGTCCGCCACCAGCCCCAGCACCGCCAGGCAGCGCTGGTAGTAATCACGGCCAAAATCGGTAAGCCGCTGGCGCCGTGTCGTGCGGTTGAGCAGACGCACCCCGAGGCGCTGCTCCAGGGCCCGCAGGTGATTGCCCACCATGGTGGTGGACATGCCGCATTCCCGGGCCGCGGCGGTCATGTTCCCCGCCTCCACCACCTTGACGTACACCGACATTGCCTGGAACAGATCCATTATCAACCCTGACTTCAAGATGATCAAAGAAATAGCGAGTTTATCTAGCCTGGATGGCTAACGATACTGATAGCACACCCCCAAGATGGAGCCGCCCGCCATGACCGCCGCCTGCCTGATGAGCACCTACCAACCCCTCGCGCTGAGCTTCTGCAAAGGCCTGGGCAGCCGTCTCTGGGACCAGGCCGGGCGAGAATACCTGGACGCCATCGCCGGGGTCGCGGTGACCGGTATCGGCCACAGCCACCCACGGCTGGTCGGCGCCATCAGCGAACAGGCCGGCCTGCTGCTGCACAGCTCCAACCTCTACGACATCCACTGGCAGCAGCAACTGGCCGCCAAGCTGACCCAGTTGAGCGGCATGGACCGGGCGTTCTTCAACAATTCCGGGGCCGAGGCCAACGAGACCGCCCTCAAGCTGGCACGCCTGCACGCCTGGCACAAAGGCATCGAGCAGCCCCTGGTGGTGGTCATGGAAAACGCCTTTCATGGCCGGACCCTGGCCACCCTGGCCGCCAGCGACGGCCCGGCAGTGCGCCTGGGCTACGGCCAGTTGCCAGGCGGTTTTCTCAAGGTGCGCTTCGGCGATCTGGCCGCCCTGGAATCGGCCGTCGCCGAGCATGCTCCACGCATCTGTGCCGTATTGATGGAGCCGATCCAGGGGGAAAGCGGCATCCAGCTGGCCCCACCCGGCTACCTCAAGGCCGTGCGCGAGCTGTGCACCCGGCGCAACTGGCTGCTGATGCTCGACGAGATCCAGAGCGGCATCGGCCGCACCGGGCGCTGGTTTGCCTGCCAGCACGAAGACGTGGTGCCGGATGTGATGACCCTGGCCAAGGGCCTGGGCAACGGCATTCCCATCGGCGCCTGCCTGGCCCGGGGCAAGGCTGCCCAGCTGTTTACCCCGGGCAGCCACGGCAGCACTTTCGGCGGCAACCCCCTGGCCTGCCGCGCGGCCTGCACCGTACTGGACGTCATCGAGGACCAGCAGTTGCTGGCCAACGCCGAACAGCGCGGTGCCCAACTGCTGCGGCGGCTGCGCGAGGAACTGGCGGCACATCCGGCAGTGCGGGAGATTCGCGGACTGGGGCTGATGGTGGGCATCGAACTGCGGCAGCCGGCCCGAGAGCTGGTGCAGGTCGCCGCCCGTGACCACGGGCTGCTGATCAATGTCACCCGGGGCACCACCATCCGCCTGCTGCCACCCTTGGTGATCGATGGGCAGGAAGTGGAGATGATCGTCGATGGGCTGCGTCAGACCCTGGAGGCGTTCTAGCCTGGGCGAGGCGGGGCAATGCAGTCGGCAGGCACCGGGGCGGTCAGCGCCTGCCCCGGCCTCCGCCCATGGGCTTCAGTCGTCCAGCGCCTTGGGCGCTGCGGCGGGCTTGGCCGCCTTGCCGGCCTTGGCATTGGCCGGCTTGGTCTCCGGCTCGGGGGCCGGAGCCGGCGCTGCGGCCTGTTTCTCCGCCGCCGGCAACTGGTCGACGGCACTGAAGACTTCCTTGAGCTCGATGGCCCCGGAGTGCTCCAGCTTCTTCTCGCCGTCCTTGCCTACCAGGATCACTTTGGTCTGCGCCCCGGCGCCCAGCTTGAGGCTGCGGATCAGGGCCATGGTGGATTGCGGGTCGATGTCCTTGCCATCGCGCTGGCCAATGGTGTTGATCACCGTGTACAGGACCATGTTGCGTTCGTTGAAGGCTTGACGGGTAGCCGGCTCTTCCAGGGACTTCTTCAGGCTCACCAGGGTCGGATCGACGGTGCTGGGGGCAATCACGATCAGTGGCCGTGACTTGCCCAGGTCCTGGGTCAATGGGCCGTCGTTGTCGGCCGCCAGGACAGGGCCGGCAACAGCGAGCAGAGTAGCGAAGGTCAATGACCGAATGAACATGCGTCTCTCCTTATGTTTTCCACGCAGTAATGATTGCGCATTGCGGGAAAAGGTCCAGGCCGGGACTCAAAATCTGACATTTTTTTGCCCACGGCGCCGCGCTGGTCGTCGGTTTGCCACAGGCCGCGCACGACCGGGGCTGGCGCCCTTCGAGCGGTTGGCACAACCAGGTTCGCGGTAAGGTTTTGTTGCATATGCAGCCCGACAACTACGCCCCTGGAGCACTCGCTCCAACAGCCTTGCGCCCGTTCTTTAATATTCGAATCAATACAACAGCGGCCCTGGGTTGTTTATAAGAGCCGCTGCACGACACATTCAACCCACACAGTTCCAGCACTCTTAACAACCATTGAAACGAACCACTCGCAGAACCTCCGGCAACAATCAACAAGAAGACTCCGAAAGTTTGAAACTTATGCCTCAAGTGTCATTTTTCAAACGTCAGAAAACAGGCGCACATCCCCTACCCCGATAGAAAAATCGGTCTACATCAAGGCTTACAGAGGCCTCTCAGGTTTTTGCCACAGCCCACCCCACGGGCCGCCGCGGCCTTTTAACTGCTGCCCTGCAACAACTCTAAGTTACATGCCCAGGCCTGCTTGAATTGCAGCAGACAATGATCTGGAGCAAATAACCGAAGCCATCACTACTTGTTCTTTTATTGCCGAGGGAACTATAGTGCGGCGCGGCACGGACAGCCCGATACAGCACAACTATAAAGCGGCAACTCGCCCTATTACCGAACACTATCCCTTACGGGTTTTTTCGAATGAGCGTCCGATACCGATGATCCCCCTCCTCATCTGCGATGACTCGAGCATGGCCCGCAAGCAGGTGCTGCGGACCTTGCCCAGCGAGTGGCGGGTGTCCGTGACCCAGGCCTGCAACGGGCGCGAAGGCCTGGAAGCCCTGCGCCGCGGGCTGGGCAAGGTGGCGCTGCTGGACCTGACCATGCCCGTGATGGACGGCTACCAGGTCTTGAGTGCGGTGCAGGAAGAAGGCATTGAGGCGCAGATCATTGTCATCTCCGGCGACATTCAAGAAGAAGCCGTGCGCCGCACCCGCGAGCTGGGCGCACGGGCCTTCCTCAAGAAGCCCTTCGACCCGCAGCAACTGCGCGCCCTGCTCAACGAACTGCAACTGCTGGACAGCACTGACGCCAAGCCACTGGCAGCCCCTTCGCCAGCACCGGTGGTGACCTTTCGCGACGCCTTCCGGGAAACCGTCAACGTTTCCATGGGCTACGCCGCGGCACTGATCGCCAAGGTCCTGGATGTCTTCGTGCACCTGCCGATTCCCCACGTCAATGTGCTGGAAGCCGGCGAGTTGCAGATGCTGCTGGCCGATGCCAACCGCGCCCGGCAACTGACCGCCATCTGCCAGAGCTACATCGGCAGCGGCATCGCCGGCGAAGCCTTGCTGATGTTCTACGACTCCGAAGTGGCCGACATCGCCCAGTTGATAGAGCAAGGCACCGACCCCTACCAGGAAATGGAAGTGCTGATCGACCTCTCCAGCGTGCTGATCGGCGCCTGCCTGAGCAGCATCGCCGACCAGCTGGATGTGTTCTTTTCCGTGGGCCATCCCCAGGTACTGGGGGAACACACCACCATCGACGAGCTGATCGTGCTCAACCAGCAGCGCTGGAAAAAGACCCAGGCGGTGGAGATCAGCTACAGCCTGGAAGAACAGAACATCCACTTCGACCTGTTGCTGTTGTTCACCGAAGGCTCCATGGCCTTGCTGGAACAGAAGCTCGCCTACCTGATGAGTTGAGCCATGCCCAAGAGAATGGATTTCAGTGAACTGCACTGGTTGCTGGCGGTGGTCCAGAGCATCGACGTGGGTATCGTCGTGCTCGACCTGGAGTGCCGGGTCCAGGTGTGGAACAGCTTCATGGAGAACCGCTCCGGGGTGCCCTCCAAGCAGGCCATCGACCAGTCGTTCTTCGAGCTGTTCCCCGAGGTCGAGCGCCCCTGGTTCACCCGCAAGGTGGGGCGCGTGGTGGCCCTCGGCACGCCGGCCTTCACCATCTGGAAGCAGCGGCCGTACCTGGTGCATTTCAACAACTACCAGCCGATCACCGGCCAGGGCGAGTTCATGTACCAGAACACCACCCTGCTGCCGCTGCGTTCCTCCAACAGCGAGATCCACCACGTCTGCCTGGTGATCTACGACCTGACCGACGTGGCAATCAACAGCCTGGCCTTGCAGAAGGCCAACCAGCAGTTGCAGCACCTGTCGCGCACCGACCACCTGACCCAGCTCTACAACCGCGGCCACTGGGAACAGCGCCTGCAGTTCGAATACAGCCGCCACGGCAGCAGCATTGCCCTGCTGATGCTGGACATCGATCACTTCAAGTCGATCAACGACCTCCATGGGCACCAGGCCGGCGATGCAGTGATCAAGCGCGTCTCCGAGCTGATCCACCAGCATGTGCGCGACAGCGATGTGGCCGGGCGCTATGGCGGCGAGGAGTTCGCCATTCTCCTGCCCCACACCGACCTTGCCGGGGCCCGCACCCTGGCCGAGCGCTTGCGCCAGTCGGTGGAAGAGCAGGAGGTGATCCACAACGGCCAGGCCATCGCCTTCACCATCAGCCTGGGCATCGCCTGCCTCGACCGTCCGGCCCGGGATCATCGCTGCCTGATCGAGTGGGCCGACCAGGCGCTGTACGCCTCCAAGCGCGCCGGGCGCAACCGGGTCAGTACCTACGCGCCTTGAACGGCAGCACTGGAAAAACCTGAAAAAAACTCGCTCCCGAGGGATAAACTGCGCGCTTTTCCGGTCCATCCCCGGTCTGCTACGCCTTTCCCAGCGCCACAAGGAGTCCTGCGCGCATGTCCCAGTCGAATTCGAACCACTCCCCGCAAGAGCAATGGCAGCAAGCCGTGCTGACCTATGCCCGTGACATCAATCGCTATGTCGAGACCGGCAACCGCGACGGCTGGAAGGGCTTGAAGGAACCGCACTTGCCCGACACCGAGCACCTGCTGCCAGACTGGCAGGCGGCCCTGGAAGCGAGCAACCAGGAGCCCTACGACGCAGCCCGGCGCCAGGCGTTCCGCCAGGACTGGCCGCCAGCGCACTTCCCATTGTCGCCACGCCTGGAAAGCCAGGGACGGATGATTCCGACCCTGGCCCTGTTGCCGGACGGCAGCCTGCTGGCGCGCATCGGCGCACCTTACGAGGCTGGCGAAGTGGTGCATATCGACGACGCAAGGATCCAGCCTCTGGAGCAGGTGGAAGGCTTCGGCATGTGCCCCCAGCGGCGCTATTTCGCCTGGGCCCGGGCTGATGGCATCCAGCTCACCGACGGCTGGAACGGGCCAGAGGTGGCAAGTTTTGCCTGGCCCGATCCCCACGCGAACCTGCCGGCGGGGGTGGCGCTTGAAGACACCGGGCGCCCTAACCCCAGCAGCCTGATTCCCTTCCCCGACGGGCGCCGGGTACTGCTGGTGAGCTCCGACGGCATCTTCGTCCTGCAGGCCGAGGGCGCCACGCGCCTGCTGCCGAGCCTGGAAGACCTGCAGCAAGAGCTGGCCGATGGCGTCGCCCCCGAGGACCTGGGCATCGGCCTGAGCATGGAGCATGGCGCGGTGTCGCCCGATGGCCAGTGGATCGCCGTGGGCGAGCAAAGCAGCTCGCACCTGGTGTTCGATGCAAGGTTGCAACGGGTAGCGCAGATCGGCCCCGCCAGCGAGTACCCGCATTTCGCCCATTTCAACCAGCGCGGCGATCGCCTGCTGCTCAACGCCTGCCACTTCTATGGTGGCGCCAGCGTGGGAGTGGCGGTGGCCGACCTGCCAGGGCTGTCCACCGATTTCTACAGCGACGATGCGCGCACCCCGGTGCTGCAGGAAGGCGCCCGGGTGTATGCCGCGGCGTCACGGGGCGACGAATTCATCATCGGCGACGCCTACGGCTACCTGCGGGCCTTCAGTGAAAACGGCGAAGAGCGCTGGCAGCACTATATCGGCTCGACCCTCACCGCCATGGACATCAGCCCCGATGGCAAGACCCTGGTGGCCGCCACCTATGCCGGGATCATCGTCAAGCTTGACCTGGACGCCGGGCGCCCGGATTGGCAGATCGGCACCGGCGAGCACCTTGAAGTGCAGCGCTGGCTGTTCTGGAAAGACTTCGCCAAGCCGCTGCTGTGGTGACCGGGGGTTAAACTGGCGGGCGCGAGAAACTCACTTGCAGTTGCAGGTGATCCGGATCGTCGATCGCCCGCAGGTACTCCTCCACGCTGACCTCGCCGGCACTGGACCGGGCCCCCGGGGCCGGCACATGGCCGGCGAGCAGCTTGTGCACCACCGCCACCGCCGCGCAGCTGGGAATCTCCGGCCCGTGGTCATGGGTTGCGGTGAGCTGCACGCTCATCGACAGTGGCTGGCCGTCCTGGCCCAGGCCGTGCACGTCGATGTACAGGGCACTGAGCCCATCTCCGAAACCTTCGAACCAGGTGCCGCAGCGATGCAGGCGCGCCGCCCAGGGCGCCGGGTCGCGCACCAGGCCGAGCTTCACCGCCTGGGCCAACAGCGCATTGGCCAACCCAGCGATCTTCAGCCCGGCGCCGGCCTGGAAGCTCAAGGTGTGGGCACCGTAGCGCTCGGCGAACAAATCCAGGTCCGGCACATCGACATTGGCCACCAGCCGCGTGCCCAGCCTGGGCAGCTTGCGCAGGGTCAGGCCCTGCCAACCGATCACCGGGTGCGGCCGGCCGTCCTTGAGTTGCAGGATGGGTTTGCCGGCATAGGCCAGCACGCCCTGGATGGTGGACAGGCCGGGCATCTTCGCCGAGGAGGAAATACCGTGCTCGATGCGCTCGATGCGGGAAAAACGCTCACGGTGTTCATCGATCATCGCCGCCGACAGGGTCGGCACCGAGCTGCAGCCGCTGAGCAGCGTCACCCCGGCGGCCCGGGCGGCCTCATCCAGAGTGCCAATGCCGCGCACGAACTGGCGACAGTCGGCCAGGTCGCAGTAGTTGACCCCGGCCTCGATGCAGCCCCGGGCCACCGCGTAGGACTGGCCCTGGAACGGCCCGCCGGTATGGATCACCCAGTGCACCTCAAGGGCCTTGAGCGCCGGTGCCCATTGCGGCCCCATGGCATCGCCGCACCAGCCTTCGCAGGGCTGCCCGCCCTCAGCCTGCAAGGCCTGAACCTTGGCCGCGAGCTTGTGCGGGTCGCGCCCCGAAATCAGCAGATGCACCCCAGGGGTATGGATCAGATAGCGGCAGACGATGCTGCCGAAATTGCCATAACCACCCACCACCAACACCCTGAGCGCCATTGCCTGCATCCTTGAACTAAGCCGTTGCGCAGCGTTAACGCTGCCATTCGAGGCGCGGCAGCTTGGTGGATTTGCCAGCGCTCGACAAGCCCCCGCCGACCTTCGACATGCCCCTGAAACGCCCCTAGCAAGTGCTTGTAATATTCAGTTAGAAAAAAATGCCAATGCCGGTCCGGCATAATGCTATGCAAAATCCTCATCATCTACGGCCCTGGAGCGTGATAGCCTCGTCCTGCTATGTCGGCCTCGCATAATAAACCCGTCGGTTCGCGCAACCGAACGGGATAAAGACGCCTTGCTACCCACCTTGTTTCATCTTCATCTGCCCAACTAACGTTTCGCTGTGAGCCGCTCTTTCCCCGGCTCGCCAAGGGAACTGATTGCAAAATTTGACTCGACCTCAAGGTCGATCTCTCGATCCTATCTCGGAGCTGTTATGTCCAGGCTTTCCCATCAAGATTTGCGCCGCGGTTTCCGTGAACTGATCGCTTCCAACTCCTGCTACCACACCGCTTCCGTATTCGACCCGATGTCTGCCCGTATTGCCGCCGACCTGGGTTTCGAAGTGGGCATCCTCGGCGGCTCGGTGGCCTCGCTGCAAGTGCTGGCGGCCCCCGACTTCGCCCTGATCACCCTCAGTGAATTCGCCGAACAGGCCACCCGCATCGGCCGCGTGGCGCAGTTGCCGGTCATCGCCGACGCCGACCACGGCTATGGCAACGCGCTGAACGTGATGCGCACGGTGGTCGAACTGGAACGCGCCGGCATTGCCGCGCTGACCATCGAAGACACCCTGCTGCCGGCCCAGTTCGGGCGCAAATCCACCGATCTCATCTCGGTGGCCGAAGGCGTCGGCAAGATCCGCGCCGCCCTGGAAGCCCGGGTTGATCCGGAACTGGCGATCATCGCCCGGACCAACGCCGGCATCCTTCCGGTGCAGGAAATCATCAGCCGTACCCAGCAGTACGAGCGTGCCGGCGCCGACGCCATCTGCATGGTGGGCATCCGTGATTTCGAACAGCTGGAACAGATCTCCGAGCACCTGAGCGTGCCGCTGATGCTGGTGACCTACGGCAACCCGGCGCTACGGGACGATGCGCGCCTGGCCGAGCTGGGCGTGAAGATCGCCGTGGACGGTCATGCCGCCTACTTCGCCGCGATCAAGGCCACCTACGACTGCCTGCGCGAGCAGCGGCAGACCTTCACTCAGGCGTCGGACCTGAGCGCCACCGAACTGGCCCACACCTACACCCAGCCCGAGGAGTACATCGTCTGGGCCAAGGAGTTCATGAGCGTCAAGGAGTAACACCGGCGATTGGCCGGGGTGAGGCGCCACGCCTCAACCCTGGGCCGATTTCAACGCGCCTTCCACGCAGTCGAGGATCTGCCCGATGGTCCAGGGCTTGCGGATGAAGGACACCGGATAACGCACCCCGGAACTCTCGGGGGTCTCGAAACCCGACATGACCACGATCGGCAACTGCGGCCAGCGCTCGCCGCACAAATTGCTCAGGCTCGCGCCATTGAGGGTACCGGGCATGGTGATATCGGTGAGCAGCAGGGCCACGTCCGCGGCCTGTTCCTGCAGGAATTCCCAGGCCCGATCCGCGCTGTCCATCGCCTGGGTGGCAAACCCTTCGTCCTGCAGGATCTCGCAGAGAAACTCCAGCACCGTCGGCTCATCCTCCACCACCAGGATCAAACGGGATTGGGCGCCGGGATTGACTGGCGTGGCTGGGTTCATGAGGGTGACACTCCCTGACGGATTGAGGCGGCTACACACAGGACCGCTGACAAGAGTTATGAGCGGCGCCTTGACGATAAATTCATTTACGCTGCAAGGCCGGCGCGTTTTTAGTACCGGTCCGATCCGCACGCGGAAGCGGGCGCCCCGTTCTTTCACCCACGGCAGGAACATCTTCAACCATGCAGTTCGATCCCAAGCGCCTGGCCCAGGCCCGGCATGTGGTGGTATTCAGCGGTGCCGGGGTCTCGGCGCAAAGCGGCATCCCGACCTTTCGTGACGCCCTGACCGGCCTGTGGGAACACTTCGACCCGGCGCGCCTGGCCACCGTGCAAGCCTTTCGCGAAGACCCGGCGCTGGTCTGGGGCTGGTATGAATGGCGACGCCAGAAAGTGCTCCAGGCCCAGCCCAATCCAGCCCATCTGGCCCTGGCCGAACTGGCCCGGCGGGTGCCGCGCCTGACCCTGATCACCCAGAACGTCGACGACCTGCACGAACGCGCCGGCAGCCCCTCGGTGCTGCACCTGCACGGCAGCCTGCACACCCCCAAGTGCTTTGCCTGCAACCGCCCGTTCAAGGGCCAACTGCCCTTGCCGGACTTGCCGGAACAGGGCGCCAGCCTGGAGCCGCCGCGCTGCACCGGTTGCAACGGCAAGATCCGCCCCGGGGTGGTGTGGTTCGGCGAACCCCTGCCCCAGGCAACCCTCAAGGCCGCCTTCAACGCCGCCGAAGAATGCGATCTGCTGCTGTCGGTGGGCACCTCCGGGCTGGTCCAGCCGGCGGCGCGAATTCCCCAACTGGCGCTGCAGCACGGCGCCTGCGTGGTGCATATCAACCCCCAGCCCCAGGCTTGCACCGGAGCCGAGGAATACAGCCTGGAGGGCAAGGCCGGGCAGTTGCTGCCGGAACTATTGCGCCAGGCCTTTGCCTGATTCCCTGGCGGCTCAAGCCGGGCCGCCGCTTCTGTTCAAGGACGCTTTCACATGCCGCAATCCCCCGACTCTTCATGGCTCGAAGCCGCCTGGGCGCAACGTGAAGAACAGATCTACCCGGCGCTGTTCGGCGCACTGGGCCCGGGCATCTATCCCCTGGACATGGCGCTGTTCAGCCAGGTCTTTGGCCAGCACGACGTCGATCCGCGCTGGCTCAGCCACGGGGTCTTCGAATCACCGCCCAATGCCGGGCGCAGCAGTTGGCTGTACGTCACTTCGGGCCTGTCCAATGCCTGGGAAGATGCCCGGCCCGATGCCGATGGCGAATCCGGCATGGGCCACGAGCTGCTGCTGGAAACCCGCGAACAGTCACCCTGGGCCCTGCGCCTGTTACGCAATTTCTGCGCCTACCAGTTGCTGCTGGCCGCCGGCCGTTTTGGCGAGCAGCCGCCGTTGGGCGAATGGGACCGCATGCGTACCGGCGAACCGATCAATGGCGGCGACAGCCTGTTGCAGGCACTGCTGTTCATCCCCGCGCCGGGTTTTGCCGGCCCCCGGCAATTGCTGAGCGGGCGCTTCAGCTTTCTGCAGATCATCGGCCTGACCCTGGCCGAACACGCCTGGGGCCAGGCCGAGGGCTACCCGGCCCTGATGGAGCGCCTGGCCCAGGGCGGGGCTGCGCCGGTGCTGGACCCGAACCGGGCCAGCCTGTGCTGAAGGCCGGTGAAAAATCCGCCACGACCAGGGCGGATCGTCATTTTTCCCGCCACGCCGGGCCCGCATGAGGTAGATTCAAGCAGCGAACAATCTCGCGACGACGTTTGCTTTCTTGCCCTGCCGCTGGAAACCAAGCCCCGTACCGGTGGCTCTGTTCACTGCCCCGCTATTTTTTCGCCACTGGCCGCGCATGGTGCGGTGGCGACGCTTTCAGGAAATGGATGAATGCCGCAAAGACAAGTGATCAATGCTTCGGTGAGCCCGAAAGGCAGCCTGGAGACCCTCTCGCAACGTGAAGTGCAACAGCTCAGCGCCGCCGGTTCCGGCAGCATCTATACCCTGTTCCGCCAGTGCGCCCTGGCCATCCTCAATACTGGCGCCCACGTCGACAACGCCAAGACCATCCTCGACGCCTACCACGATTTCGAAGTGCGCATTCACCAGCAGGATCGCGGCGTGCGCCTGGAACTGCTGAACGCGCCGGCCGATGCCTTCGTTGATGGCGAGATGATCGCCAGCACCCGGGAAATGCTCTTCAGCGCCCTGCGCGACATCGTCTACACCGAGAACGAACTGGACAGCCAGCGCATTGATCTGGACAGCTCCCAGGGCATCACCGACTACGTCTTCCACCTGCTGCGCAACGCCCGCACCCTGCGCCCCGGCGTGGAGCCCAAGATGGTGGTGTGCTGGGGCGGCCACTCGATCAATACCGAGGAATACAAATACACCAAGAAGGTCGGCCACGAGCTGGGCCTGCGCAAGCTGGACATCTGCACCGGCTGCGGCCCGGGCGTAATGAAGGGCCCGATGAAGGGCGCAACCATCGCCCATGCCAAGCAGCGCATGAGCGGCAGCCGCTACCTGGGCCTGACCGAGCCGGGGATCATCGCCGCCGAGGCGCCGAACCCCATCGTCAACGAGCTGGTGATCCTGCCGGACATCGAGAAGCGCCTGGAAGCCTTCGTCCGCGTCGGCCACGGCATCATCATCTTCCCCGGCGGCGCCGGCACCGCGGAGGAGTTCCTCTACCTGCTGGGCATCCTGATGCACCCGGACAACCGCGACCTGCCCTTCCCGGTGATCCTCACCGGCCCCAAGAGCGCGGCGCCCTATCTGGAGCAGCTCAACGCCTTCGTCCTGGCAACCCTGGGCGAAGCGGCGCGCCAGCACTACCAGATCATCATCGACAACCCGCCGGAAGTGGCGCGGCAGATGACCGAGGGGCTCAAGACCGTCAAGCAGTTCCGCCGCGAACGCAACGACGCCTTCCACTTCAACTGGCTGCTGAAGATCGACGAGAGCCTGCAGCGCCCCTTCGATCCGACCCACGAAAACATGGCCAACCTGCAACTGAGCCATGCCCTGGCGCCCCACGAACTGGCGGCCAACCTGCGTCGTGCGTTCTCCGGCATCGTCGCCGGCAACGTCAAGGACCAGGGTATCCGCCTGATCGAGCAGAAAGGCCCGTACAGCATCCACGGCGACCCGGCGATCATGCAGCCCCTGGACCAGTTGCTCAAAGCCTTCGTCGAGCAGCACCGCATGAAGCTGCCCGGCGGCGCCGCCTACGTACCGTGCTACCGCGTGGTCAACTGAGCCCTGCCCTGCTGCCTTGAACAACGCCGCGTTCCCTGCCTGGGAACGCGGCGTTTTTTTTGCCCGGCACCCACCCGCAGCGCAAGCACCTCTGTGCAGCGGCCTTGCGTCCTTGAGCAGCACAAAGAGGCCTGCTGGCCACTCTGACTTTCCCGCCTGAGCGATATCGCCTTCCTGCCCTTCCGGCAGCCCCTCCAGAAGGTGCCCCCGTAACTAAAAGCGCCTTCTGCTCCCCTGCACTAATGAGCCTGCCTGGTCCTCCTCGCGGTTTGACAGCTTCCCAGGCAGTGTGGAATAGTTTTTCATATTAATGGAACTTGATTCCACTTTTATCATAATTCAAAAAAGGCCCTGCCACTGTGAGCAACGTGACCACTGCAACCCTCCCGCCCCTGGATTGTGACTTGCTGGTGATCGGCTCCGGCGCCGCCGGCCTGGCCTGTGCGGTGACCGCTGCGTGGCATGGCCTGAAGGTGATAGTTGTGGAAAAGGATTCCACTTTTGGCGGTGCCAGCGCCTGGTCCGGCGGCTGGATGTGGGTGCCGGGCAATCCCCTGGCACGCCGCACCGGCATCCATGAAAACCCGCAGCAACCGCGCACCTACCTCAAGCATGAGCTGGGGGAGCGCTACGATGCCGCACGCATCGACGCCTTTCTGGATAACGGGCCGCAGATGGTGGCCTTCTTCGAACAGCACACGGCCCTGCAATTCGTCGACGGCAATGGCATCCCGGATATCCACGGCCAGGTGCCCGGGGCCGGGATCGAGGGCCATCAGGTGATCGCCGCGCCGTATGACGCCCGGGCCATCGGCCCACTGCTCAAGCGGCTGCGCAAGACCCTGCGGGAAACCTCGTTCCTGGGCATGCCGATCATGGCCGGGGCCGACCTGGGGGCCTTTCTCAGCATGACCCGATCCTTCAGGTCGCTGCTGCATGTGGCCGGGCGCTTTGCCCGCCACCTGCGGGACCTGGCGCTACACGGCCGGGCCATGCACCTGGTCAACGGTGTGGCGCTGATCGGCCGTCTGGGCAAGTCCGCTGAGGACCTGGGGGTCAACTTGCTGGAGTCCACCCCGGCCCGCTCGCTGCTGCGCGATAGCCAGGGCGTGCAGGGCGCCCTGGTGGACACGCCTGAGGGGCCGCGGGAAATCCGCGCCCGGCGCGGAGTGCTGCTGGCCGCCGGCGGCTTCGCCAATGACCTGCCCCGGCGCCAGGCGTTGTTTCCCCGCGCCCCGGGGCCGGACGAGCACCTGGCTCTGCCGCCGCGCAGTTGCTGCGGCGACGGCATCCGCCTCGGCGAACAGGCCGGTGCCGTGCTGGCCACGGACCTTGCCAGCCCGGTGGCCTGGGCCCCCGTCTCTCGGGTGCGGCATGCCGACGGCAGCATCGGCCACTTTCCCCACATCATCGACCGGGCCAAACCCGGGCTGATCGGCGTGCTGGCCAACGGCAAGCGTTTCGTCAACGAGGCGGACGGCTACTACGACTACACCGCGGCCATGCTGGAGGCGGTTCCCGCGGGCGAGGAAGTGGCGTCCTGGCTGATCTGCGACCACCGCTTCCAGCGCCGTTACGGCCTGGGTTATGCCCGCCCCTTCCCCCTGCCGGTGGGGCCGCTGGTGCGCAGCGGCTACCTGGTAAGGGCCGACTCCATCCAGGCCCTGGCCAGCCAGTGCGGCATCGACCCCCAGGGCCTCGCGGCCACGGTGCAGGCATTCAACCAGCATGCCCGCAACGGCCAGGACCCCGAGTTCGGCCGCGGCTCGACGCCCTACAATCGCAAGCAGGGCGACGCCCTGTATCCCGGGCCCAACCCCTGCGTGGCGCCCATCGAACAGGGGCCTTTCTACGCGGTGAAAGTGCTGCCCGGCAGCTTCGGCACCTTTGCCGGGCTCAAGACCAACGCCCAGGCCCAGGTGCTGGATTCGCACGGCACGGCGATCCCCGGGCTGTATGCCGCAGGCACCGACATGGCCAGCGTGATGGGCGGCTTCTATCCCTCAGGCGGTATCAACCTGGGGCCGGCCATGACCTTCGGCTACATCGCCGGGCGCCATGCGGCCGGGGTCAGTGACTACGAAGTGCCGCTGGATCCTGGTGCCGAGGCCACCCGCGGCTGAACCGCCAGGACGGGTTCAGGGCCCCCGGCCATTGCCGGCGTCATCATTGACCAACGGCGCCTGCAGCTGGCGTTCGAGCTGCTGGCCGAGGCAATACACCCCGGCCATGACCCCATGCTCGGGGTCATGCAACTGCCTGGCCCAGGCCTGATCGAAGGCCGCGCCCAGGTCCCGTCGGGTCTGGGCCTGCAGGCCTTCCCGGTCATGGTCCTGGACCAGCACCAGGACCCCGTGGCGGCAGCAGAGCATCGTTGGCCGCAAGGCATGTACCTCCCGCAAAGGCCGCGCCAGGCTCGACAGGTCGCCCTGGCGTTCCGGCAGTATAGGTAGCGCAAAGGCGGGCCCGATCGATTGCGAGCCGGACTTTTTTCCTGCACCACGAAGAAACACTGCCACCGCCCACCGGCCCTCGGTATATTGCGCCCCGGCGCCTGCGCCACGGATCTGCCCCCTACAAGGAACCCCCATGCTCTACCGTATTGCCGCCGACAGCCTGGTGCTGTTTCACCTCTCCTTTATCGTCTTCGTGCTGCTGGGCGGCCTGCTGGTGCTGCGCCACCCGCAGCTGATGCTGCTGCACCTGCCCGCCGCGGCCTGGGGCGTGGCAGTGGAAGTGCTGCACCTGGAGTGCCCGCTGACCCGCTGGGAAAACCTGCTGCGCCACGCCGCCGGCCAGGACGGCTACGGCGCCGGCTTCATCGAGCATTACCTGATTCCGCTGATCTACCCCGCCGGGCTGACCCCGGGCATTCAGCTGTGGCTGGGTAGCCTGGTGCTGCTGATCAACCTCTGGGTCTACGGCTACCTGGCCCGACGCTGGCTGCGCAAGCGCCGCGCCTGAGCCTGCCGCCAGCCGGAACGACTCACCGTTCCGGCCTTGCCTCCTCTGTTCGCCCCTCTACGAAACAGCCGAGACAGCAGCGCCGGCGCCTGAGGCAGGTGTTTCGCTATATACTTTTTTATATTGCGATTTCACACCCCCGAGATTTGCCCATGCACTGCCCCTCGTCCACCCCGTTTTACCTGACCCCGCAGGCGCTTGAGGCCGACTCGGCAGCGCCCCGGGTGCCAGCGCCAGCCCGCCAGGAACGCCGCTCGCGCCTGCGGCATCGGCAACTGATCCTCGATGCCGCCCGCAACGAGTTCGCCGCCAAGGGCTTCAGTGCCTGCCAGACCCTGGATATCGCGCTGCGCGCCGGGGTGCCCAAGGCCAACCTGTACTACTACTTCCACACCAAGGAAAACCTCTACGCCGAAGTCCTGCAGCCCCTGCTGGAACCCTTGCACCAGGCGTCGCGGCTGCTGCATCCGGAGGCCGATCCGGCGCAGGCGTTGCAGGCCTACATCGAGACGCGGATGCAGATCGTCGAGGATTTCCCCCTGCGTTCGAAGATTCTCTGCAGCGAGTTGCTGCACGGCGCGCAGCAATTGCCAGAGGCCTGGCGTGAAAGCCTGGAGGCGCAGAACCGCAGTGAAATCGCTTGCCTGCGCAATTGGGCCGAACGCGGCCTGATCTGCGCCATTGCCCCGGAGCACCTGCTGCTGTTCATAGGAGCGGCGACCCAGACCTACCCCGCCCTGGGCTGGCAGATCGCCCTGATGAGCGGCGTAGCCCAGCCCTCCAGCAGGGACTTCCAGAGCGTCGCGGCCACCCTGACCCGCATGGTGCTGGCCGGGGCACTGCCGGCGCTGGCGAGCGCCCAGGGGCTGCCGGCCCAGGCCCTGGCGATCTAACCCGGTTCGAGTTCGCCCAGGCGTTCGCAGGCCAGGGTCAGGGCCTGCCAGGTCGGCTCGTCAGCGGGAATCAGGTGTTCGATGCGCAGCGACGCCACGGTAATGTCCTGGGGCATGCCGAAGGTGGTGAAGGTGGACAGAAAACGCAGCTCGCCCCCGGGCCCGCGCACCCGCGTCAGCAGCAACGGCTCGGCCGGACTCGGGGTCGCCGGCGACTCTCCGGGGAACGGCAGGCCGGCCAACAGCGCCGCCAAGCCGGGGTCGCCCATGGCTTCTCGGGAGGCCCGCTGCCAGGCCACCTGGCGCACCTCCTCGGCATTGATCAGGCAGTCACCGAAACCACCGGGCTCCAGCAGGGCCGTCAACAGGTTGAAGCCCTGTTCCATGGCGTGTTGCGACAACCCCAGCAGTTGGAACAGCGCCGCGGTAGCCTGATTGGCCGCCAGCACTTGCCAGCCACTGTCGATGACGATCGCTGGCGCCGGGTTGTTGGCCTTGAGCAGGTGCATCAGCGCTGCGCGCACCGGCGCCAGGCCGGGGTCGGCCAGGGGCAAGGCGGCGTAGCGCGGCGCATAGCCTGCGGCGAGGAACACCCGGTTGCGCTGGGGCAAGGGGGTGTCCAGGGTGGTCAGCAGTGCATCCAGCAAGGCCGGGCTGGGCTGGGCGCGACCGGTCTCGACGCAGCTCAGGTGGCGTTGGGAAATCCCCGCCTGCAACGCCAGATCCAACTGGCTCAAGCGCGCCTGGCGCCGTAACTGGCGCAACTGTGCGCCCACCGGCAAGGACCCGGCGCGGGGAACTTCAAGGGTGCAGGGCATGGCGGCGCGACCGCTGTCGGGCACAGGCATCCCGGCTCAGCCCACACGCTTGCAGAAGATCAGCTCGGGGTCCTGCTCGTCGAGGTTTTCGATCACCCCACTGGGCTGGAAACCGGCCTTGGCAATCAGGCCCCGGGCCGCCAGGTTCGACTGGTTGGTGGAGATGAACAGCCGGGGCGTACGACAGGCCTGCTCGGCGGCGCTAAGCAAGCGCCGAGCCACGCCCTGGCGTTGCTGCCCCGGCGCCACCACCACCAGGGACACGAAGCCATGGTCGAAGAAATCATGGTTCAGCAGCAGGCAGCCGACGACCCGGCCGGCCGCCACCTCCACCCAACCCTGGCCACGGCCCACCGCCACACGCACGGCATCGCCCCGGCTGGCGTGGGCCTGGGCATAGGTGTCGCACTCGAGCATGGCCGGCACATCATCGGGCCCGGCCACGCGGATCACCCGGCCTGCGCCGGGAGCCTGCTGGTTGGAAGTCATCGCTGTTCAATCCTTGAAAGTGAAAGTCGCGCCGCCCCAGCTGACAGCCTGAAGCGCCCCACTGTCTATGACCTGGGGGGTCATTGAGTGACAACAGGCTTGCCACTTAGCCTGTTCGCTCCCGCTTGTTCAAGGATTTTCACCGTGAAAAACACACTCTGGCGACTCTGCATCGGGCTGTTCGCCGGCCATGAGCTGGATGCCGTGGCGCAGCGTGAATGGCGCCTGCTGTATGGCCTGCGCGACCTTGACCCCATGCTCGGGCAGCACCTGTTCATTGCCCTGCACGTCCCCCTGTGTGCCGGGCTGGCCCAGCTGTGCGGCCACCGGCGCCGTCGCGTGCGCGAGCTTGCCCGCCAGTGGCTGGCGGCGCTCGCCCTGGTGCATGCCGGGTTGCATCAACGCCTGCGCGACGACCCGCTGTACCTGTTCGACTCCCTGCTGTCGCAAAGCCTGATCTTTGGCTGTGGCGCAGCCGGCCTGCTGTATCTGCTGCTGGGCCTGGCCACCCGCAACCGCCGCGCCGTACACCCTGCCCATCCCTGATCGAGGACTGCGCCATGCGCCACCCTTACCCCGCCCTGCTGGCTCTACTGGGCTTCAGTGCCTACACCCTGTACTGCCTGTTCCAGGCCGAACAGTCGCTGCTGCAATTCGGCCTGCAACTGCTGTCGCGCCCGGACACCGCACAAGTGGTGATCGACCTGTACCTGATGGCGCTGCTGGCGGCTGCGTGGATGCTGGGAGACGCCCGCGCCCGTGGGCGCTCCTGGCGTTCGGTGCTGCCCTATCTGCTGCTGACGGCGGTCTTCGTCTCCATCGGCCCCTTGCTGTACCTGGTGGTTCGCGACCTGCGCCCGCCCCGGCAGCCACTGGCCGGCGGCGCTTGAGCGCGGGCTTCAGATCAGGCGCTGGATCTCCTTGTGGCGCCACACCAGCTTGAAGTAGCAGACCTGCAGCACCAGCATGGTCAGGTAGGCCACCGGGAACGCCATCCACACCCCTTGCAGGCCGAAATGCGCGTCCAGCACATAGGCCACCGGCACCTGCACCCCGAGGATGCAGAAGATCGAGATCGCCACCGGCACCAGCACCGTGCCGCTGGCGCGCATGATGCCGCCGACCACCGCCTGGAAACCGAACACCAGGATGCTCCAGAGCATGATGTGCAGCAGGTGCTGGGCCTGCACCAGGGCTGCCGGGTCGATGATGAACAGGCCCAGCAGCCAGTGGGAAATCAGGTAGCCGAGCAGCACCAGGGCGCCGGTGAGGCACAGGTTGATCGCAAGCCCGGTACGAAGGATCGGGGTGATGCGCTCCAGGCGCCCGGCGCCGATGGCCTGGGCGCCGAGGATCGAGGCGGTGATAGCGATCGACAGCGCCGGGAACTGCACGTAGTTGACGATCTGGGTCACCGCGCCATAGGCCGCCGTGGCCTGGGAACCGTGGCGGTTGACCAGGGCCAGGATCACCAGTTCGGAAAGCGAGATGACCACCATCTGCACCCCGGTAGGCAGGCCGATGCGCAGCACCTTGCCGAGTATCGCCCGGTTCAGCCGCAGCGCCGCTAACAGCGCCCGGTCCGGGGCCAGGGGGTGGTCGCGGCCACTCAGGCGCCAGACCAGAAACCCCATGGCCAGGATATTTCCCGCCAGCCCGGCGAAGGCCGCACTCTGGATACCCATGGGCGGCAGGCCCAGCCAGCCAAGGATCAACGCCGGGGTCAGCAGCAGCCCCGCCAGGGTCGAGACCATCAAGGCCAGCAGGGGCGACAGGGTATCGCTGACACCCCGCAGCAACTGGGTGTAGAGCACGAACACCAGCAGCAGCGGCATGATCAGCATCATCACCCGGGCATAGCCCACTGCGTCGTCCAGTACATCCGCCGGTGTGCCCAGGCCCTGCAGGGCCGGGCGGGCGAACAGCATGCCCAGCACCGCCCCCAGCAGGCCGATCAAGGCCCCCAGCATCAGGGTACTGCCGGCCACCGACTTCACCGCATCCAGCTCCCGGGCACCCCAGGCCTGGCCGATCAGCACCGAGGCACCGGCCCCCAGGCCGATCACCAGGGCAATGAAGAAGAACACGATGGGGAACATCCCCGACACCGCCGCCAACGCCTGGGTGCCCAGCAACTGGCCAATGTAGATACCGTTGAGGGTGCCGGAAAACGACTGCAGGAAATTCGACAGCACCATGGGCAGCAGGAAGACCAGGTACACCTGCCAGAGGGGGCGCTGAGGGGAAATGGACATGAAACAGGCAACCTCGGATCAAGAGGACGAAGGGCCGCGAAGAAGCCCCGTGGCACGGGGCTCGCGTCGGACCTGAAACATGTAGCAACCCAGGCCGCGCACGGCGTTCCGACAGCGCGGCCCGGGGTTTATATCAGTGGTTGACGTCGACCACCACCCGCCCGCGAACCTTGCCTTCAAGCAACTCATGGGCGACGGTCAGGGCCTCTTCCAGACCCACTTCGCGGGTGATCCGCTGCAGGTGCTGCTGGTCCACCTCGGCGGCCAGGCGTTCCCAGGCATGCACCCGCTCGTGATAGGGACGGGTCACGCTGTTGATCCCCAAGAGGCTCACCCCACGCAGGATGAAGGGCGCCACCGAGGCCGGGAAATCCATGCCCTGGGCCAACCCGCAGGCGGCCACCAGGCCATCGGCGGCGGTGCCGGCACAGACGTTGGCCAGCGTGTGGCTGCCCACCGAGTCGATGGCCGCCGCCCAGCGTTCCTTGGCCAGCGGACGCCCCGGCTGGGACAGCTCGGCGCGCTCGATGATGCGGCTGGCGCCCAGCGCCTTGAGGTAGTCGGCCTCCTCCGGACGCCCGGTGGCGGCGATCACCGAGTAGCCCAGGCGCGACAGCAGGCTGATGGCAAAACTGCCGACCCCGCCGCTGGCACCGGTGACCAGCACCTCGCCGTGTTCGGGGGTCAGGCCGCTGCGCTCCAGGGCGATCAGGCAGAGCATGGCGGTGTAGCCGGCGGTGCCGATGGCCATGGCCTGGCGCGCGCTGAAGGCTTCAGGCAGGTGGATCAGCCAGTCGCCCTGCAACCGGGCCTTCTGCGCCAGCCCGCCCCAGTGGCTCTCGCCCACGCCCCAGCCATTGAGCAGCACCTGTTCACCCGGGCGAAAGCGCGGATGGCTGCTGGCTTCGACGGTGCCTGCCAAGTCGATACCGGGGACCATGGGAAACTGCCGCACCACCGGGCTCTTGCCGGTGATTGCCAGGCCGTCCTTGTAGTTCAGGGTGCTGTAGGCCACCCGCACCGTGACATCGCCCTCAGGCAGTTGCGCCTCCTCCAGCTCGCGCAGATGGGCGCGATAACCTGCAGTGTCTTTGTCGATCACAATGGCCTTGAACATCATGGACTCCTGTTGGCAAGGGAGGCTGCAGCGCTGGCGGCATCGGCGTAGAGCGCGAACGCGCCATCCTACGCAAGCCTTTACAAGGCGTCCATGAGCCTCCCCCCTTCCCACCCGCGACGCTCGAAACAGCCCACCGCCCACGCCGGCGTCGCGTATCGCAGTACAGCCCAGCGCGCCCGGCCGGCCGGAACCAGGGCGTGGAGTCGCCCGGGCGTGGCAGAACCTGGCCCCAGAGCGCTACCATGCGGCGGCATCTGCCCCCTGACCGAACGGATTTCCGACCTTGTCCCATCTCCTGGAAAAAGCCGCCGCGCGCGGCGACCTTGCTGCTCTCGAGCGCCTGCTGGATGCGGGTGCGGACCTTGAATGGCAGCACAAGGGCACCGGCCGCACAGCCTTGCTGGCCGCCACTATCGCCGGGCACCGACCGGCCGTGGCGCTGCTGCTGGCGCGCGGCGCGAATGTCCTGCAGCCGTGCAAGGCCCTGGGCTACAGCCCCCTGGCCTGGGCCGCCAGCCACGGCGACACCGCCCTGGCCGAGTTGCTGATCGCCCATGGCGCAGCGCTCGAACAGGCCAGCCCCGAACTGCAACGCACCGCCCTGATGAACGCCGCCCAGGCTGGCCACGAGGCAATGGTGGCCTTGCTGCTCAAGGCCGGCGCCAACCCCTCGCCCGTGGATTTCCAGCAACGCAACGCCTGGTCCCTGGCCGAAGAAAATGGCCATGCCCAGGTCATGCAACAGCTGGAGCAGGCCGGTACCGGGGCACTGCCAGCGCCTGCACCGGCCCCTTCCCTGCCCTGGCCGCCGCTGGTGCCTGGCACTGACAGCAGCGCAGATCCGGTCACCCAGGTGCGGGCCTATACCCTGGCTTTGTACGCCTGGGAACAGCGCGGCAATGCCCTGGGCCACGAGGCGCTCGACGCCGCCTTCTGGGCCGAACCGCAACAGTTGCTTGAACGTTTTTGTACCCAGCGACCGCGGGCCTATCCGCGAGCCTCCTATGGTTACCCCACGACCCACGCCGAGGCCGACGAGCTACTGGGCTGCCAGTTGCTCAAGCCCGCCCAGGCCGAAGTGCGGGTGCGCGACCCGGCGTCCCGGGCGCTGTGCTACGAGCATCGCTTTGTGGTCAAGCGGGTTGCCGGCCAATGGCGCATCGACAGCGTCAAACGCCGCCTGGCCGGCACCCAGAAATGGGCAAACGCCATTCTCTAGCGGGGGGCAACGGGCAAGAGCGAATGGGCGCAGCCTGCTCGACGTGCGGCACGGTTCGAGCTCGTCGCCCTTGGCGTGCAGTTGCCCGCCATCACTACCGCTGTCGAGATCCGCGTTGAAACACGTGCCGACAAGCCCCTGGCCCGGCAGCAGGCGGCCGCCAGCCGGCAGCCATTCCAGGTTGGCGGGCGGGCTGCTACCCGTGTTTAAATGCCGCCCCGAAAAAAAGACCGGCCCCGCTGATGACCCCTCTCGCCCTCGCCACCCTCAACCAGCATCTGTTGACCGCCCTGGCCGCCGCGCCCAGCGAAACCCGGCGCCTGTTCCATGGCCGCGGCCGCTGCTGGCCGGGGCTGGAACAGCTGACCGTGGACTGGCTGCAGGGGGTGGTGCTGGTGTCCTTGTTCAAAGAACCCGAAGCCGGGCAACTCGAAGCCCTGCAGCAGTTGCTGGCGGACCTGGGCTCGAACCCGCAATGGGTGGCCAGCGGCGCCCGCAGCCTGATGCTGCAACACCGCTACCTGCCCGACAGCCGTGGCGAGTGGCTGCTGGGCGAGGCCATCGACAGTTGCACCATTACCGAGGAAGGCCTGCGCTACCAGGTGGACCTGGGCAGCAAGCAGAACAACGGGCTGTTCCTCGACATGCGCTACGGGCGCAACTGGGTGCGGGCCAATGCCCGGGGCAAGAATGTCCTGAACCTGTTTGCCTATACCTGCGGCTTCTCGGTGGCGGCGATTGCCGGCGGCGCCGAGCGGGTGGTCAACCTCGACATGTCCCGGGCGGCCTTGAGCCGCGGCCGCGACAACCACCGGCTCAACGGCCACGACACCAGCCGGGTGAGCTTCCTCGGCCATGACCTGTTCAAGTCCTGGAGCAAGGTCAAGCAGGGCGGGCCCTATGACCTGGTGATCATCGACCCGCCGTCGTTCCAGAAAGGCAGCTTTGTCCTCGGCAAGGACTATGCGCGGGTGCTGCGGCGCCTGCCGGAGTTGCTCACGGCCGATGGTTGCGTACTGGCGTGCATGAATGATCCGGCGTTTAGCGTGGATTTTCTTCTGGAGGGGATGGCCGAAGCGGCGCCGGGGTTGCGCTTTGAACAGCGGCTGGAGAACCCGCCGGAGTTTCCCGATGCGGATCCGCAGTGCGGGCTCAAGGCACTGGTATTTCGGCATGGGGCATAGGCCTTGATCCTGGCTGGGTGGCCGTTGCTGCAGCAACGGGCATCCAGCCAGGCCCTTACAACTCCATCCGATACTCGATCACCCCCGGCTTGTGCGCCACCCAGTCATACAACCGTTGCGCCCGCTCGTTGCTCTCCTGGGTATGCCAATACAAACGAGCGCACTGGTGTTGCCGGGCAAAGGCCTGCACCCACTCGATCAACAGTTTCCCCGCCCCGCTGCCGCGAATCGACGGGGCCACGTACAGGTCTTCCAGATAGCAGAAGTCGCCGACGGCCCAGGTCGAACGGTGCAACACCAGGTTGACGAAGCCGATGACTTCATCGCCCTGCACCGCCACCGCCGAATACATCGGTTCCCGCGAATCGAGGAAACGCTCGAACGTGCGGCGACTGACCTCTTCGCTCAGCGTCACCTGATAGAAATCCTGATAGGCCAGCCACAGCGGCAGCCATTGCTGGTAATCCCCAGGCTGAATCGCCCGTACCGTCACCGCAGGTTGTTGATCGCTCATTGCGCGCTCCTCTTGATCATCCACACCGGGATCAGCCCCGGTTATTGAAGAGTGCGCAGGTTAGTGCGTGAGTGGCGGATTTTATCAGGCCAATTCTGCCATCTGTAACAGACCACTTTGCCCAAACCCTCACAGCCCGGGCTGCTGATGGGTCACGCAGTGAATGCCGCCGCCCCCTGCGGCGATAGCGTCGATATCCAGCTGGATCACCTGCCGCCCGGGGTACAGGCTGGCGAGCAGGCTGTGGGCCTTGGCGTCGGCCTGCCGGTCACCGAACTGCGGTGAGAGCACCGCCCCATTGATCAGGAAATAGTTGATGTAGCCGGCGGCGAAGTCCGGGTTGCCCCGGCTGAAGCGGTTCTGCCGGGGATTCATCGGCGGCGACAGGGTATGCACCTGCAGCTTGCGACCATCGGCGTCACTGGCGGCTCGCAGGATCTCCAGGTGCTCGAGGGTTACCGAGTGGTCATAGGAGTCGGGATCGTTGTCGAGGTTGGCCACCACCACCCCCGGCCTGACGAAACGCGCATAGAAGTCGACATGGGCATCGGTGATGTCCCGGCCCTTGATCCCCGGTAGCCAGATGATCTTGCGCAGGCCGAGGCAAGCCTTGAGTTCCTCTTCGACCTCGGCCTGGCTCCAGCCCGGGTTGCGGTTGCCGTTGATCCAGCTGCTTTGGGTCATGATCCCGGTGCCGTGGCCGTCCACCTCGATGCCGCCGCCCTCGCCCACCAGTTCGCTGCGCAGATAACGGGCGCCTGCAGCGTCGGCCATCTGCCGCGCCAGCCGGGCGTCCCTGGCGTGGCGCTGTTTGTTGCCCCAGCCATTGAAGTTGAAGTCCACCGCGCCCAATCCGCCTTCCCCATCGACGACAAAGTTGGCACCGATGTCGCGCATCCAGATGTCGTCCAGTTCGGTGCTGACAAAAGTGATGTTGTGCGAGCCGCAAAACTGCTCGGCCAGGCCGCGCTCCTCTGCCCGGCAGAACAGGGTCAGGGGTTGATAGGCGGCAATTGCCCGGGCGATCCGCCCCTGGGCCTGTTGCACGTCGCCGGTAAAGTCTTCCCAGATGGCCTCCTGGGCACCAAAAGCCATGAAGGCTCGCTGCTGGTGGTCGCCTTCATCGGGCAGGTACCAGTGGCCCTGCTCCCCGGCCCGGGCACTGCGCGACCCCAGGCCGAGGGCCGGCATGGCGGCGACAGCGGCCAGCAACGAGGCCTGTTTGATCAGTTGACGTCGGGTGGGCATTGGACGGTTCTCTTGTCGAAGGTATTGCATGAAAAGGTTCGGGGGTGCGGTGCGGGCCTTCGCCGACACGCCGGCTCCTACCCGGGAGTGTAGGAGCCGGCGTGTCGGCGAACCGCATGGCGCCCGGTCAGTGGCGGGCAGCGGTGGCCGTCTTGAACTGGGTCCAGGTGCGCATTCGAGCCCGCATATCGGCCTGAGGAATGTCGCGGCCGGGAATCAACCGTTCGAAGGTGGCGGCATCCGGGTAGATATCCGGGTTGTTGCCCATCTGCGGGTCGACACTTGGCCGCGCCCGGGCATTGGCCGTGGGGTAGCCAGTGAAGTTGCTGATGGCCGCCATGTTCTCTGGTCGGGTCACGAAGTTGATGAAGGCATAGGCGTATTCCGGGTGCCGCGCATCCTTGGGGATCGCCATGGTGTCCATCCACACCGTGGTGCCTTCCCGGGGAATGCGGTACTGGAACTCGACCGCTTTGCCTGCGGCGTCGGCGGCGCGCTGGGCCTGGGTCATGTCACCGCTGTAGCCCAGGGACAGGCACAGGTTGCCATTGACCAGGTCGGTCACCGGCTGCGACTGGAACTTGCGGATATAGGGCCGCAGCTTGCCCAGCAACTCGCCGGCGGCCCGCAGATCCTCGGGCCGGGCGCTGCGCGGGTCGCGCCCCAGGTAGTGGAGCGCCACCGCCAGCACCTCATCCGGCGAGTCGATCAGGGAAATTCCGCAATCGGCGAAGCGCGCCGCCAGCTCCGGCTTGAACAGCAGGTCCAGGCTGTTGACCGGGGCGTCGGGCAGGCGCTCGGCAATCTGCCGGGTGTTGTAGGTCAGGCCGATGGTGCCCCAGGTGTAGGGCACCGTGGCCTGGCGGGCCTCGGGGTACTGGGCGCGCAGCTTCTGCAGGCCGGGCTCGATGTCGTCCTGGCCGGTCAGCCGGGCCGGATCCAGGGTCTGCAGGCTGCCGGCGCGCATCAGGCGCTCGGCCACGGTGTCACCGGGAAAGATCAGGTCGTAGCCGCTGCCGCCGGTCATCAGCTTGGCTTCCAGCACTTCGCTGCCCTCCATCACGTCGTAGATCACCCTGATCCCGGTTTCGGCGGTGAAGCGCGCCAGGGTATCGGCGGCGAAGTAGTCGGCCCAGTTGTACAGGCGCAGGGTCTTGTCCTCGGGTTCGGCCTGGGCCTGGAGCGCTACCAGGGTCAGGGCCAGCATGCCCGCGCAGCGGCGTTTCCAGCGTTTGCCTGTGGTCTGCATGTCATGCCTCCCGAGGGTTCCAGCGTGGGTGAAGGTGTTGGCCGTCCAGGCTCAGCAGCGGCCCGTACATCTCCGGGCGACGGTCGCGGAAGATGCCCCAGGTGCGACGTTCCTCGGCCATGGCGGCCAGGTCCAGGCGCTGCAGCAAGACCCCTGTGCTGTCACGATCGGCCTCGGCCAGCAGCCGGCCCTTGTGGTCGCAGATGAACGATGAGCCGTAGAAATCCATGTGCAACGCCGGGTCACCGGTAGCCACTTCACGGCCGACCCGGTTGGCCGCCACTACCGGCAGCAGGTTGGCCGCCGCGTGCCCGCGCATGGTCATCTGCCAGTGATCCCGGGAATCCAACCCGGCGCTGCCCGGTTCGCTGCCGATGGCGGTGGGAAACAGCAAGACCTCGGCGCCTTGCAGCGCCAGGCAGCGGGCGGTCTCGGGGAACCACTGGTCCCAGCAGATGCCGATGCCCAGGCGGCCGAAAGCGCTGTCCCAGACCTTGAAACCGGTATCGCCGGGGCTGAAGTACTCCTTCTCCTGATAACCCACGGCGTTGGGAATGTGGGTCTTGCGGTACACCCCCAGCAAGCGGCCGTCGGCATCGGCGACGCTCAGGGAATTGAAATAGGCCGTACCGGCCCTTTCGAACCAGCTCAGGGGCAGCACCACACCCAGCTCCCGGGCCAGGGCGGCGAAACGCTGGAGCACCCGGCTCGCGGGGTATTCCTCGGCCAGGGCCAGGTGCCGATGCTGCTGTTCGATGCAGAAGTACGGGGTGGCGAACAGCTCTTGCAGGAGGATCACCTGGGCGCCCCGGGCTGCCGCTTCGCGCACCAGCTGTTCGGCGCGCTCGAGGTTGCCCGGCAGGTCCCAGGTGCAGGGCATCTGGGTGGTCGCGACGGTCAATGGGTTCATGCCTGGGCCCTCGTTGGCCATTGGGGTTGCTGCTGGGTGATGCAATGCACGCCACCGCCGCCGTGGGCCAGATGGTTGATCCGCACCGGCACCACCTGCCGGTCGGGGAAGGCCCGGGCCAGCACCTGGGCCGCTTGCTGGTCGGCGGCGATGCCGTAGGCCGGCATGATCACCGCGCCATTGGCCAGGTAGAAGTTGGTGTAGGAGGCGCAGAACACCTCGGCCCGGTGGTCCACCGCGGCGCTGGCCTCGAACAGCTCGATCAGCTCGAAGGCGCGCCCGCGGGCATCCCGCGCCAGCTCCAGGGCACGACGGTTCTCGCGCACCACTTCGGCGTACACCGAGCCCCGGTCATGGGTGGCATCCACCAGCAGCACCCCGGGGCGGGCAAAGGCGCAGACCCCGTCGACATGGCCGTCGGTCATGTCCCCGGTCACTTGGTCCGGGTCCCCCGGCAGCCAGATGATCTTCTGCACACCCAGCAGGCGCTGGAAGATCGCCTCGACCTCGGCCTTGCCCAGGCCCGGATTGCGGTTGGCGTTGAGCAGCACCGATTCGGTGGTGATCAGGGTGCCCTCGCCGTCCACATGGATGGCCCCGCCTTCGTTGGCCAGGGGCGTGCCGAAGCAAGGCAGCCCCAGCTGGTCCAGCAGGCGCCGGGCCAGGCTGCGGTCCAGGCTGTGCTCGGACTTGCCGCCCCAGGCGTTGAAGCGCCAACTGACCCCGGCCAGCCCCTGCTGCGGATGGCAGATGAAACTCGGGCCGGAATCCCGGCACCAGCTGTCGTCCACCGCCAGGGGGACCAGCTCGACATTGGCGCCACACAGGCGTCGGGCACTGTCCAGGGCAGCGGGATCGACCACCAGTTTCACCGGTTCGAAACCGGCGATGGCATTGGCCACCCGGGCGAAGTCTGCCTGCACCTCGGCCAGGGTCACGCCCCATACCGATTCCCACACCCCCCGGTTGTGGGGCCAGACCATCCAGGTCGCCGCGTGGGGCGCCCACTCGGCGGGCATCCGCCAGCCACTGTCCTGCCTGTCATTGCCTTGCATGGGCCCTGCACCTCTCAAGTAAGGTTTTGTTATCAATCAACCAACAAGGTTGAAACACAGCGCCCATGCTATGGCTTTGAAAAACCGCCAACAAACGATAGATTTAGCGCACATCTGATCAGTCAGGCTTATCAATCATGCTCAAACACTGGCCACCTCTGAATGCCCTGCGAGGCTTCGAAGCCGCCGCGCGCCTGGGCAGTTTTCACCAGGCGGCGCAGGAACTGCACCTCACCCAATCGGCCATCAGCCAGCAGATCCGCAGCCTGGAAACCTTCCTCGAACAGCCGCTGTTCCATCGCAGCGGCCGCAGCGTGACCCTCACCGACGCCGGGCACGACCTGCGTAGCACCACCCAGTCGCTATTGCAGCAACTGGCGGTGGGCATCCGCCGCCTGGAGCAGTACCGCAAGCCCAACCAGCTGGTGGTCAATACCAGCCCGGCCTTTGCCCGCCACTGGCTGTTGCCGCGGCTGGGGGAATTCCATCGCCTGCACCCGGAGGTGGACCTGTGGCTATTCACCAGCTTCGAGCCACCGGACATGAGCACCCAGACCATCGACCTGACCTTGCGCGACGACCTCAGCGCCCAGGCCGAATGCAGCTACCTGGAGCTGTACAGCGACCGCCTCTACCCCGCCTGCCACCCCAGCGTGCTGGCGCAACCCGAAGCACTGCGCACCACCTTGCATGGCGAGCGGGAAATGGACTGGAGCCACTGGCTGGTGGAAGGCGGCAGCGACATTGGTCAACGCAGCAACGGCCTGAACTTTTCCGACCCGGGCCTGCTGCTGGACGCCGCCTGCGCCGGCCACGGCATTGCCCTGGTCAGCCAGCTGCTGAGCCAGCAGGCCCGGAGCCAGGGCTTGCTGAGCCCTTTGTGCGAACAGAGCGTGCGCGGCCCGACCTGGGCCTGGCTGATTCACCGCGACAGTGAAAGCAGCCCGCTGACCCGCAGTTTCTCGCAGTGGCTACAGGCTGCGCTGCAGGCTTCGGCCGAAGCTTGAGGCGCCCGCCCGGCAAAGACTGGAGCGATGCAAAACGGCTTTCCATCCCTGCCCCTAACCCCACGCGTGGCGGCGCCTTAAGCTGGCGCCGGTGCAATCCGCACTGCCTTCCAGGAGCCGCCCGTGCCCCCGATCCACGACATCAACTGGCCGCTGTGGCTGTCCACCATGCTGCCCATGGCCCTGAGCGCCGGGCCCGGCAACCTGATGGTGGCCAGCTCCGGCGCCCGCAGCGGCGTGCGGCGTTCCCTGCGCTTCATCTGCGGGCTGGACCTGACCTACCTGCTCCTGGCGCTACTGGTGGGGCTGGGGCTGTATCACAGCCTGGCGGCTTACCCAGGGTTGCTCTGGGGGCTGCGGGTAGCGGGCAGCCTGTACATTTTCTGGCTGGGCCTGCGCCTGCTGCTGCGGCCATTGCGCAAGCCTGGCGAGCAGAGTGAAGCCCTGCAGTTTCGTGATGGCGTGATGCTGCAACTGGGCAATGTGCAGGGTCTGGTGATGCTGCTGGTCATGTTCTCCACCTTCAGCCCGGGCGCCGATGCGGGCACTGCCGTGATACTGGCGCTCAGCGCCGCGCTGATCGCGGTGAACCTGTTCGGCCACCTGCTGTGGGCCAGCCTGGGCTCAAGCCTGCAGCGGCTGATGCACGACCGCCCTCGCCTGCTGCTGGCGCAGAATGCGCTATTCGGCTTGCTGCTGATGGCGGTGGCCGGGTGGCTATTGCTGCGTGGCGCCTAGCGCGTCAGCCGGCCTTGCCCTCACCCTGCAAGCCCTGGCGCGCCAGCAGATCGCAGAGAAATTCCGCCACCCGCTCGACCCGCTCCTGGCCCTGTGTCGCCAGGTTGCGCAGCAGCCAGATATCCGCGCGGTGGGCCGGAGCCTGGGGCAAGACCCGGTGCAGGCCCAGGGGTTCTGCGATATAGGCCGGCAAGGCGGCAATCCCCAGGCCCGCCTGCACCGCCTTGAGCTGCGCCTCCAGGTTGCCGGTGCGCATCCACAACGGCTGATTACCGCTGAGCTGGTCCAGCCAGCAGGCCAGGGGCATGTGGGCCAGGGTCTGGTTCCAGCCGATCAGCGAATGCTGGCGCAGCTCCGAAGGCTTCTCGGGGCAGCCATGGGCCGCGGCATAACCTGGGGAACAGAACAGCGCCTGGGTCAACTCGCCGACCCGGCGCAGGGTGAAGTTGCCGGCTTCCGGCCGTTGCAGGCGCAGCAGCAGGTCACTGTGACTCTGGGTGAGCTTGACCGAGCGCGCCGCATTGACGAAATCGAAGCTGATCTGCGGATGCTGCAAGCGAAACTGCGCCAGTGCGGGAATGATCAGGTGGCTGCCCATCAACTCCGGGCATTCGATGCGCACCACCCCGGCCATGCGCGCGCCTGGCCGGGACAACTGACGTTCCATCAGGCGCAAGCGCTCCTCGATCTCCAGGGCCATGGGCAGTAGGGCCTGGCCGGCTTCGGTGAGGAAGTAGCCCTGGGTGGTCTTGAGGAACAGCACGCTGCTCAAGGCCTGCTCCAGCACCAGGATCTTGCGCGAGACCGTCGAGGCCGACACCTTCAGCGCCTGCCCGGCGTCGGTGATGTTGCTGGCATTGGCGACGGCAATGAAAAACCGCAGATCGTCCCAGTTCACGCTTACCTGCCCTATCCCTGAAAACCCAGGCCCGGGATCTTATGCGAAATAAGCAGCGCAGCGGTCAGACTTTTCTCCTGTAAAGTGCCCAAAATCTTTCCTGCCCACGGATCGGGAGCCCCCATGCTGGAACTGCACACCCCTCGCCTGAACCTGCGCCCCCTGAACGTCCATGACTGGGAGCTGTTCCTGGCCCTGCACAGCGACCCGGAAAACCTGCGCTATGTCTGCGATCCGCTCTCCCGGATGCAGATCGAGGAGCGTTTCACCTCGCGCCTGCCCCATTGGGACATGGATTGCGACCACTGGCTGTGCCTGGTGATCCGCGATCGCCACAGCGGCGAGGAGCTGGGCTTCACCGGCCTGCGAGTCAGCGACCGGCCCGGCGCCGAAGCCGAGGTCGGCTACCTGCTGGCCCCCGGTCATCAAGGCAAGGGCCTGGCCACGGAATCCCTGCGCACGCTGATGCAATACGCCCGCCACAGCCTGGGGATCAAGCGCCTGGTGGCCACGGTCACCGACGGCAATGCTGCGTCCTGCCAGGTTCTGCAGCGATGCGGTTTCGTCTTCCAGCAACGTGACGAAGGGGCCTTCCGCATGGGTGGCGAAGACTTCGACGACCTGATTTTCAGCTGCCCCCTGACGGCCTGAGTGCGGGTTTGTGGCCCCCGCCTACGCCTGCCTGGCGTGGGTTTTTCTTGACAGCGAAAATTCCCAACGGCTATTGTCTGACAACCTGACTACCAAGGTTTTACCCACCCATGCTTGAACTCCAGCGACCCGACTCTCTCGTTGTGCGTGTGGTCAATGCGATCCGCACCGAGATCGACTCCGGCCGCCTGGCCCCCGAATCGCGCCTGCCCACCGAGCAGCAACTGGCCGAGCAGTTGAACGTCAGCCGCTCGGTGATTCGCGAGGCCATCGCCCAGCTCAAGGCCGACGGCGTACTGATCGCCCGGCGTGGCCTGGGTTCGTACATTTCCAAGACCCCCGCCGGCACCGTGTTCCGTTTCCCCCAGGGCGATGGCCGCCTGCCGGACCTGGCGCAGATGTTCGAGATGCGTTTGTGGATCGAAACCCAGGCCGCGTCGATCGCCGCCCAGCGCCGCGACGCCGCCGACCTGCAACGGATGCAGGGCGCGTTGCAGGAAATGCACGACAAGCGCAGTGATTTCGAAGCCGCGGGGCTGGCCGACGTGGAGTTCCACCGGGCCATCGCCGAGGCCAGCAAGAACGACTATTTCGTGGCCTTTCATGATTTTCTGCGCAGCCAGCTGACCAGCGCCCGCAAGGCCGCCTGGGAGAACTCGGCGCTGCGCATGGTGGGCGGTTCCGCCGATGCCACCCAGGAACACCAGGCGCTGTACCAGGCGATTGCCGCTGGCGACCGCCAGGCCGCCGCCGGTTGCGCCGACGCCCACTTGCGGGCTTCGGCCAAGCGCCTGGGCCTGGAACTGCCGACTATCGATTGACCAAAGCTTCACGCTTGAAGCCGCATGCCACGGCCTGCGGTTTTTTGTCGGATTAGTTAGTCTGACAACCTGATAACCAGACCGAAACGCATTGGATCCAAGGTACCTAAGAACAATGATTTATGACTTTTGCATCATCGGCGGCGGCATCGTCGGCCTGGCTACGGCGATGGAGATCCTCAAGCGCCAGCCCGGCGCTTCGCTGGTCATCCTGGAAAAGGAAAACGTCCTGGCCAAGCACCAGACCGGGCACAACAGCGGGGTGATCCACGCCGGCATCTACTACGCCCCGGGCAGCCTCAAGGCCGACCTGTGCAAGCGTGGCGCCGAGGCCACCAAGCAGTTCTGCAGCGAGCACGGGATCAAGTTCGAGGTCTGCGGCAAAGTGCTGGTGGCGTCCAACGCCCTGGAAGTGCAGCGCATGGAGGCCCTGTACCAGCGCTCGCAACAGAACGGCCTGAAGGTGGAGCGCCTGGACGCCGAGCAACTGCGCCAGCGCGAACCGAATATCGTCGGTCTTGGCGGGCTGTTCCTCGACGCCACCGGCATCGTCGACTACCGCGAAGTCTGCGACACCATGGCCCGGGTGATCCGCCGCGAGGGCGGCGAGATCTGCCTGAGCCAGACCGTCACCGCGATCCAGGAAAGCGCCGACAGCGTCACCGTCAGCAGCCATGGCGGCAGCTGGCGGGCGAAGAAGCTGGTGGCCTGCGCCGGCCTGCAATCGGATCGCCTGGCGGTGATGGCCGGGGTGAAGATCGACCACCAGATCATCCCCTTTCGCGGCGAGTACTTCCGCCTGCCGGCGTCGAAGAACAACATCGTCAATCACTTGATCTACCCGATCCCCGATCCGGAGCTGCCGTTCCTCGGGGTGCACCTGACCCGCATGATCGACGGCAGCGTTACCGTCGGCCCCAACGCGGTACTGGGCCTGGGCCGGGAGAACTACAGGAAGTTCTCCATCAACTGGCGCGACGTGGCGCAGTACGCCAGCTTCCCCGGTTTCTGGAAAACCATCTGGCAGAACCTCGGCTCCGGCACCACCGAGATGAAGAACTCACTGTTCAAGTCCGGCTACCTGGAGCAGTGCCGCAAGTACTGCCCTTCCCTGCAAGTGGAAGACCTGCTGCCTTATGAGGCGGGGATCCGCGCCCAGGCGGTGATGCGCGACGGCAGCCTGGTGCACGATTTCCTGTTCGCCGAAACCCCGCGCATGTTGCACGTGTGCAACGCGCCCTCGCCCGCCGCCACTTCGGCGATTCCCATTGGCTCGATGATTGCCGACCGGATTTTCCAGGCCGCCTGAAACACCCCGCGCCATCACCTTGCAGCGCAGTGCCCCGGCACTGCCAGGCGGGCCGCGTGTCGCCGCAATACCCCTTGGCCGCCCCGTAGGGCGCGTCGCGCAAGGCTCGCGTCAACTCGACAATAACTACAATGATTCATGAGGATGTACGGATATGACCGCAGTTGAAACCAGCAGTACTGCAGCGGAAACCCCACAGCAAACCAAGAAACGCCTGCGCAAGGTCGCAGCGGCCACCATCTTCGGCTCGATGCTGGAGTGGTATGACTTCTACCTCTACGCCACCATGGCGGCCATCGTCTTCTCGAAGATCTTCTTCGATAACAGCAACCCGAAAAGCGCCACCCTGATGGCCTTCTCGACCTTTGCCATCGGCTTTATCGCCCGCCCCTTCGGCGGCATCCTGTTCGGCTACCTGGGGGACAAGTTCGGCCGCAAGCAGGTACTGGTGCTGACCTTCTGCCTGATGGGCGTGTGCACCGCGCTGATCGGCCTGATCCCCAGCTACGCGTCGATCGGCATCTGGGCGCCGATCCTGCTGGTGGCAATCCGCATCATCCAGGGCCTGGGCGCCGGCGCCGAACTGTCCGGCGCGGCGGTCACCTCCTATGAACACGCCAGCGAAGGCAAGCGCGGCAGCCAGGGCGCCTGGCCGGCACTGGGGCTGAACCTAGGCCTGCTGCTGTCGTCGCTGACCATCTACCTGCTGACCATCAACGGCAACGATTTCCTGCTGGCCGGCGGCTGGCGCATTCCGTTCGTCTGCAGCATCGTCCTGGTGGCCGTCGGCCTGTGGGTGCGCAACAGCATTCCGGAAACCCCGGAGTTCAAGGAACTGAGCAAGGAAAGCCAGAAAGCCAAGGCCTCGCCGCTCAAGGCGCTGTTCAAGAACGACCTCAAGGGCCTGGCCGTGGTGTTCTTCGTGGCGGTGGGCTACAACGCCCTGAGCTACATTTTCAAGACCTTCTCCCTGGCCTACCTGACCCAGTACAAGAACGTCGATGTGCACGTCACTTCGCTGTCGGTGACCATCGCCAGCCTGATCGCCATCGTCGCCGTGCCGTTCTTCGGCTGGCTCTGCGACAAGTGGAGCAGCAAGACCGTGCTGATCCTCGGCGGGCTGTTCTCGGTGCTGTTCGCCTACCCCTTCCTGGCCCTGCTCAACACCGGTGAGAGCCTGATGATCTACATCGCCATCGGCGTCGGCACCGGCATTCTGGCGCCGATGATGTTCGCCCCACAGGGCTCCTTCCTCAGCCGCCAGTTCCCCACCGCGACCCGCTCTTCGGGCTTCGGCACCGGGCGCGAGATCGGCACCGCCATCGCCGGTGGCCTGGCGCCGCTGGGCGCTCTGTCCCTGGTCACGGCCTCGGCCACCCACTCCACCGACGGCGTGGTGATCATTCTCGCCGTCGCCGCGGTGCTGGTGGTGGTGTTCGCCTTCCTCGACCAGGGCCGCAAGCACTCGGCCTTCAAGAACTGAGGCTGGACCCAACCCTGCCCGGGCCGCTCCTACGGCCCGGGCAGACTTTGCTAAGGTGGCCGCTGAACCCGCATTACAGGCCACCCCATGTCACCCGATAGCGCATTCGGCGTCGATGCCGACGGCTTGATCGCCCTTCCTGCCGAACCACCCCTGCAGCCCGAGTACCGAGCCCTGCTCGACGAGCTGTGCGCCGCCCTCACCGCTCCCGCCAGCCCGCCGCTGCATAGCCTGTACCTGTACGGCAGCGTCGCCCGTGGCACAGCCCGGCCTGGAGCTTCCGACCTGGACCTGTGCCTGATCCTGCAAGATCCCGCCGACCCGGCCGCGTGCCAGCATCTGGAAAACCTGCGCCAAGCCCTGCAAGCGCGCCACCCGCTAGTGTCGAAGATCGATTTCGATATCGGCGACCTCAACCAGGTGCTGGAAACGCGGAACCTCGACAGCTGGGGCTATTGGCTCAAGCACCATTGCCGCTGCCTGTGGGGCGAAGACCTGCGCTCGCGCTTTGCACCTTTCAGGCCCAGCCGGGAGATTGCCCTGGCGGTGAACGGTGACTTTCTCGCAGTGCTGGACGACTACGCCGAGCGCATCGACCGCGAACAGATGCCCGCCGAAGTCCTCCGGCTGCAACGGCAGGCCTCGCGCAAACTCGTTCGCGCCACCAACCTGCTGCGCCAGGAGCAGGAGCCGAGCTGGCCCCAGAGCCTGGATGAGCACGTGCGGCTGTTTGTGCAGTACTACCCGGAAATGGCAGGCCCCATCGACGAGTTCCGCCAGGCCGCCGAGGCAATGGCCCCCGCCGGCGCCGGTTTCAGCGACCGCTTGCGGCAGATGGCGCAGTGGATGAGCCAGGCACTGACCCCGCCGCCATCCAGAAATTGACCCATGCAATTGCACCGCCCCCGGCAACGGCTGCACCAGAGTTTCAAAACGGCTCCCCCCCCCCGCGAGGCGCTGCCCCATCTACTGCAAGCGGCGCCGGAACGGGGGTCGCTGCCGGGTCAGACCTGCAGCACCTCGATCCCCAACTGCCGATAACCTTCGATGTCCACACCCGGCGCCTCCTGCTCGGTCACCAGCCGGTGCAAACGGTTGCATGGCACCACCACGAAGGGTTCCATGGCCCCGAGCTTGTCGGCGGTGGTCACGGCGATGACCTCTCTGGCACTGTCGAACATTGCCTGCTTGATCGGCACCTCGTCGAAATGCAGGGAGCTGATGCCGATCTCCGGGTGGATCGCGCAGACGCCGGTGAACATCAGGTCGGCCTTGATTCCCTGGATCATGCGCAGTGCTGCATGGCCGCTGGCGGACAGGGTTGCCGGGTTGAGCTGGCCACCGGCGAGAATCACCCTGACCTTGGGGTACTCGGCCAGGGCCACGGCAATCATCGGCGAGGCGGTGACCGCGGTCAGGCTGATGCCCGCCGGCAGCGACTGGGCGATGTGCAGGGTGGTGGAGCCGGAATCGAACAGCACCGTCTGGCCGTCCTGCACCCATTGCACGGCATATTGCGCCAGGCGCAGTTTCGCCTCATTGGTTTCGCCGACCCGGGTGAAATAGTCCTTGCCGCTGTCCTTGGGCCGCGGCAGCGCGCCACCATGGACCCGCTGCACCAGGCCGGCGGCATCCAGCTCCGCCAGGTCGCGGCGGATGGTGTCTTCGGACACCGCGAAATGCCGGCTCAGTTCGGCGGCCATGACCTTGCCGTCGCGCTCCAGCAGCAGAAGGATTTTTTGCCGACGCAAGGATGGCAGCTCGGCTGGCGGGTGTTGACCTTGCATGTTTACGCCCGTTATTGCGTGTTTTCGCCAAGCTACACAGACACTCGGGCAAAAACAAGCAACCCGATCAGTTGATCAGCTGCGGCGCCCGTGAGCGGTACAAGGCCGCTTCCCCGAGGCGCTCGCGCACCAGCGCCTGGGCCTGGCGGGTCATCTGGTCCAACTGCCGGTCGCGCTTTTTCTCCGCTTCCAGCATGGCCTTGCGCCCGTGCTGGGCCAGCAGGTAGGTGTGGATCTGCCGCACTTCCACCGACTGGTAGATCGGTGCCACATCCAGCACCGCCAGCAGGCCGTCGCTGCCATGGTCCCGGGTGTTCATCAGCACCTGCGGGCCGCGGGCGCCCAGCAGCTGGAAGCCCAGGGCCTCGAAACACCCCACCTTGGCCACGTTGCAGGCAAGTTCCGCATGGGGGTAACGCGCCAGCATGGCTTGCAGCATCTGCCGGGCAATGCCCTGGCGCCGGTGGCCTTGCAGCACCGCCATGTACGCCACGGCGCAGGCCTGGGGATCGTCCTTGACCGGCAGGTACAGGGTGAAACCCAGCACCTGGTCCGGGGCCTGCGGGTCGGTGGCCACCACCAGCTCCACCGCGATCCCCCGGGAACCGTCCATGGCCTGCAGGTACAGGTGCACCTCATAGCCGACGCCGTACTGGTACAGGTTGTACAGCGGGTTGCTCGGGGCGATGGCCACCGCGCTGACGTCGGTGATGTAGTCCACCACCATCTGCTGGATCTGGCTCTGGATGGCTTCGGGCGGCGGGGCTTGGAACAGGGTGATGCTGGACATCGAGGCGGTGACTCCGAGGGTTGGGGCAGGCCCGGCTACGGCGGGCGCGCCATGATAACCCGGCGCGGGTGACACAGGCGCACAACCGGGCAGCGCATCGGGTGCGTGCATCGGCGAAAAAGCGCGAATGGGATCGGGAGCAAGAGACTGGCTGGCTGCGGCTATGGCGGGGCCATGGCCGCAACCGGCACAGGATACGGATGCACCGGGGCATCCGCGGTGCTCCGCCCGACGAACGCGGGCGGGGCCGAGGGCTTACAGCGCCATGTCGGCCGCTGGGTTGCTCTCTGGCTTGGCCAGGCTGGCCGGAGCCTGAGGCGCCGCGCCCTTGACCGGCGGTGGCGGGGTCAGTTGCAGCACTTCAGCGGTGTAGGCCCATTCTTTGGCCACACGCTCAGGGCTGTCGTTCAGGGCCGTACCGTAGCTCGGCACGATCTGCTTGAGCTTCTCCTGCCAGGCCGGGGTCGCTACCTGGTCCTTGAAGACTTTCTGCAGCACGCTGAGCATGATCGGCGCGGCGGTCGAAGCACCTGGGGATGCGCCCAGCAGGCCGGCGATGCTGCCGTCTTCGGAGGCCACGATCTCGGTGCCCAGTTTCAGCACGCCGCCCTTCTCTTCGTCACGCTTGATGATCTGCACGCGCTGGCCGGCCTGCCACAGGCGCCAGTCTTCCTGCTTGGCGTTGGGGAAGTATTCCTTCAGCGCGGCAAAGCGGTCGTCATCCGACAGCATCAGTTGGCCGGCCAAGTATTCCACCAGCGGGTACTGCTCGATGCCTACCTTGGTCATCGGCCAGAAGTTGTGGGTGGTGGTGCTGGTCAGCAGGTCGAAGTACGAACCTTCCTTGAGGAACTTGGTGGAGAAGGTAGCGAATGGGCCAAACAGGATCACCCGCTTGCCGTCCAGCACACGAGTGTCCAGGTGCGGAACCGACATCGGTGGCGCGCCGACCGAAGCCTTGCCGTAGGCCTTGGCCAGGTGCTGCTCGGCCACGCTGGCGTTGTCGGTCACCAGGAACGAGCCACCCACCGGGAAGCCGGCGTATTCGTTGGCTTCAGGAATGCCCGACTTCTGCAGCAGGTGCAGGGCACCGCCGCCGGCGCCGATGAACACGAACTTGGCGTCGGTCTCGGTTTTCGAACCGTCCTTGAGGTTCTTGTAGGTCACGCGCCACGAGCCGTCTTTATTGCGCTCGATTTCCTGCACTTCGCTGGACAGTTTCAGCGCGAAGTTGGGCTGGGCCTGCAGGTGGGCAACGAACTGGCGAGTGATCTCGCCGAAGTTGACGTCGGTGCCGATCGGGGTCCAGGTCGCAGCGATCTTCTGCGCCGGGTCACGACCTTCCATCATCAGTGGAACCCACTTCTTGATCTGCTCGGCGTCTTCGGAGTACTGCATGCCGCTGAACAGCGGGCTGGCCTGCAGGGCCTCGTAGCGGGCCTTGAGGAACTTGATGTTGTCATCGCCCCAGACAAAGCTCATGTGCGGGGTGGAGTTGATGAACGAACGCGGGTTCTTCAGGACGCCGTTCTTGACCTGCCAGGACCAGAACTGCCGGGAAATCTGGAACGCTTCGTTGATCTCGATGGCCTTGGCGATCTCGATCTTGCCGTCCTTGCCTTCCGGCGTGTAGTTCAGCTCGGCCAAAGCGGAGTGGCCGGTACCGGCGTTGTTCCAGCCGTTGGAGCTTTCTTCTGCGACGCCGTCCAGGCGCTCGACCATCTCCATCGACCAATCCGGCTGCAGCTCATTGAGCCAGACCCCGAGGGTCGAACTCATGATGCCGCCACCGATCAGCAGCACATCCACTTTCTTCGGCTCAGCCGCGTGCGCGGTCGTGAGGCCTATCGACATCGCCAGCCCGATCAGGGCCGTGTTCACTTTCTTAAACATTCTGAGTACCTACGATAGAACGCCATCCGCCGCCCCATCCTCGATCCTGCGTACTCCGGTGATTGCGAAACAGTCATTTCGCAGGTCCTGGACCAACACATTCAAAAGAACTGGAGGGTGGGCACACAAGGCCGACGAGACAGGCTCGACCTCAGTTTTATATCGCTCCGGCGCTGACTTCTTGTCGTTCTTGGCTTCAGCTACTTGAGTGACAGTGTTTCTCAGGGCACGTCACGGGACGCAACCAACAGGCAGTTTCCCCCTGCCCGACCTTGCGCGCCGCAAACTGCCGGACGAACAAGAATGACGCCCGCACTGGCGGGGGCCAACAGGAAAGTAGGGGTCGGGTTCAACCAAAGAGGTAAACGAACACTGCCTGACATTACATTCGGCGGGGTCGTGCAGACACTCCCACAGCCTTGCAAGGGACCCGAACAGGCCACTTGAAGCTAAGCACGGGTAAGGTATTTCTGCACAAACGATGAACCGATTCAGCGCAAGAATATCATTACGGCATCAGCCTGTCTTGGCCGGAGCCACGAGCCGCCCGCCCGGGAAAACCTCGACGCTGTACGACACCTGCCGCAATCAATGCGTCACAACGACGCTGGCCGCCCCTCATTCAAAGCGGCAAATGCGCCTTCGCCAAGAGGCGACCTTGATGCATGATGGCGCCGCGCCACAACACCACCTTCACCCATTTACTGCAAAGGACGGCCATGCCAGGTATCGACAGTGTTGCAACAGAGTTCCGCGCGTTCCTGAAGTCCTGGGAACAGGAGCGCCCGCACCTTCCCTCGGCCCTCAGCGTGCTCGGCAATGGTTTCGAGGGCTGGCTGAAGTTCGAATTCTATTTCTGGCTGATCCAGCACCGGGGGTTGGCCGGGCCACGCGACGGCTGGCTCGGCGACGTGGGCGTGGAATACAAGGTCGCCCTGGACCAGCGCTGGTCCGACATGGACATTCACCATAAGCAATGTGACCTGTGGATCCGCGACGCAGACAAGCGGCGCTTCCACTTCATCGAACTCAAGGCGCCCTTTGCCAACGCCAACCAAGGCAAGTTGTTCATCTCGGCATCGGACGACTACTGGTACATGACACGCCTGAAGGCCAAGGAAGAAAAGGTCGCCAGCGGCAGCGTGATCATCTTCGGCGTCGGCTTCACAGAGGATAAATGGACAAAGCATCTGAAGGCGGTCGAGGAATACACCGGCTGGGTCGAACACGCCTCCCGCGATATTGGCGAAGTACCTGGGGTCGAGAACCTGCGCTGGGCCGTGCTGACCATGCACTACCCCAGCTAGCTGCAATCCGGCCTTCGATCGTTCAGGCAAATTGGATAGGATGCTGCGCTGCAACGCCGGGAAAGCACCCGGCGCCGCGCCCCCAAGAACAACAAGGAACAACCATGCACCCGACCTCACTGCAAGACACCACCGCCCCCGAAGGCGTGTGCTTCGGCTGCGGCAGCAGCAACCATCACGGCCTGCACATCAAGAGCCACTGGCACGAGGACGGTGTACACGTGGTGGCCGAGCACCTGCCCGACGCCAAGTACTGCGGCTGGCCGGACCTGGTCTACGGCGGCCTGATCGCCATGCTGGTGGACTGCCACTCCAACTGGACCGCCATGGCCTACCACTACCGCAACGAACAGCGCGAGCCCGGCAGCCTGCCACGCATCGACTGCGTCACCGGCAACCTGGGCATCAAGTTCATCAAGCCCACCCCCATGGGCGTGCCCCTGACCCTGCGCGCCAGGGTCGAGGGTGAAGTGGGCCGCAAGAGCCAGGTGATCTGCGAGGTGTATGCCGGCGATGTGCTGACCGCCATTGGCGATTCGGTCTTCGTGCGGGTCGATACCAGCCAGCTCGCGGCAGCGGCTCACGGTAGAGACACCTGAGCCGAGGGCCTGGGAAGGCGGCCGGAACTATCGCGCATGCAGGTGGGACAGGTGCCCATAGCCCGCCGCCCGGGCAAAATCCGCCAGCCGCCACAACGAACCGTTGGCCCCCCAGGTGCCATCAGCCACGTCATCCAGCAGGATCGAGGTCATCAGCATTCGCGGATCGTCCTCTGCCAGACAGGCGGCCAGCGCCTGATGCAAGCCCTCGACATAGGCCTGGCGCTGGGCAGCATCGAGCACGCCCGCCGGGACCTTGACCCGGACCATGCAAGGAACCGCCTGGGCACTGGAGTCGGCACCGCCACAGCTCCAGAAGCCCGGCGCCAGCTCTTCCAGCAGTACCCAGCACAACGCCCGCTGACGGGGGTCATCACCTATTTGCTCCACCGTCAGGGCCACTTGGGTAACCTCTTGCAAGACCTTGGCACGCTGCCGGGCATCGAAAGCGCCCTGGGGGATCTTGATCAGAATATTAGGCATCGGCATCACCACTTACACAGAAAAGGAGCGGCTATTGAGCCTGTGCTCATTCCTGGCCAACAGCGACCGATTCGACATCTTTCATGCATAATCCGCCAATGAACGATTTCACCGTCTTGCTCCTACCCGGTTCCTTTGCCTCCAGCGTCGCCCTGACCCTGGACATGCTTTCCAGCGCCGCGCTGCTGGCCCCACGCCTGGGGCTCGGGGCTCCGCGCTGGCGGGTTTGTGCCTTGCAGGGTGGCCAGGTAGCCCTGGGCCAGGGCCTGCTGCTCGAGGTCGAGGCCTTGGATCCCAGGGGCGATGATCGGTCCTGCTGGATAGTGCCGGGGCTGGGCATTGACACCCCCGAGGCCATCGCCCAGCGCCTGCTGCAAGCAGACATTGCCCCGTTGCTGGATGCATTGCGCGATCATCTGGAACTCGGAGGCGAAGTGGCGGCATCCTGTTCCGCCGTTTTCCTGTTGCAGGCCGCCGGGCTCCTGCCCGGGCGCCGGGTTACGACCTCCTGGTGGTTGGCGCCGCTGCTGCAAGAGTGGGCCGTCGACACCAAGGTGGATCCGGACCAGATGGTTGTGGTCGACCCTCCGCTAACCACCGCCGGAGCAGCATTTGGCCAATCGGATTTGATGCTGCATCTGCTGCGCAGCCGTTTCGGCACGAGCTTGGCAGACGCGGTGGGGCAGACGCTGCTGATTGATCGGCGGCAATTGCAGGCACCGTTTCGGGTACCGGCAATGATGGCCCAGGGCAGCACCCTGATCAGCCGGCTTACCGCCCATATCGAAGCCGGCTTGCCAAACCTGCCCAGCGTCGGCGAACTGGCTGCACAGTTCAGCATGTCCGAACGGACCCTGGGGCGCCAGATACGCAAGGTCACCGGCCACAGCAGCTTGCGCCTGATCCAGAATGTGCAACTGAACCGGGCGAGGGCTCTGTTGCAAAGCAGCAAATATTCGGTGGAGCACGTGGCCGAACAGGTGGGATACCAGGACGCCACGGCCCTGCGCCGGCTGATGCGCAAGTTGCTCAACGCCACTCCGAGGCAATTGCGTTGAGCCCACCACGGTCCCCAGGCAAGAGGACTTTTGATACATTGCCGCTCCCTTTCTTTTGAACAGGACACCCGCCCTGACCATGGACATTCAGGAAATCCAGCGCCGCCTGGCCAAGCCGGCGCTGCAATTGATTCCCGGCGGTTTTCGCCCCTCCGGCAGCGACGAGGAAAGCTGGCTGGGCCGGGTCTTTCTGTTTCGCGAGGATGAAGAGCTACCGCGCAACAGCGCCGGGGAAACCCTGCTGCCGTTCGCCCAGCTCTATCTGCCGGCGCTGCCCTTCCACAGCCCGCTGCTGGAAGGCGTGCGGGTGCTCACGGTGTTTGTCGCCAACCCCTTTCCCGAGCCCCTGGAGCCCATGGGCGAGCGCTGGCTGATCCGTGAATACCGTGCCGAGGATGTGCTGGTGCGCAAGGAACTGACTGCCCCCGAGGCCTTTCTCAAGCCCTTCCCGCTCAAGCCCGAGGCAGTGCCCGCAGACTTTCCGCTGTGGGACGGCGGTGGCGTGCCAGAGGACCTGGAGCGGGAAATCCTCGAACTGGAAAACTCCGGGCAGATCGAGTGCTACTACGACCTGGTGAGCCATTGCTACCAGCACAAGCTCGGGGGCTACCCCTCGTTCTGCCAGTCGGGGATCGATGCCGGGGAAGGCTTCGAATTCGTGATGCAGATTTCCTCCGACGCCAAGATCAACCTCAACGTGGTGCACGGCGGCAGCCTGATGTTCTGGAAGCATCCCGGCAGCGGCGAATGGGCGCTGTACTACGACTTTTATTGAGGCGCAGCGGCTAACACCGATTTCATCCACCGGCGGATGAAATGCCCCGGCGCCGGGTGCATCATGGGCGCTGTCCATTTCCCGGGAGACTTGCATGCCCATGCGCTCACTGTTCTTGCCCGCCGCAGCCCTTGCCCTGGGCTTGCTGGCGGCCACCGGCGCCGCCGCCGACGACCAGTCGCAACTGATCGAATCGATCAATGCCTACCGCAGCCAGCCGCAACGCTGCGCCAACCAGGCCTCCTCGGAGCTGCCGCCGCTGACCGGCGACCCACGGCTGATCCTGCCGGTGGACAACGTCGGTGACCTGCAACAGGCTCTCGCCCGAGCGGCCTACCCCATGGTCAACGTGCAGGCCATCAGCCTGTCCGGCCCCCGGAACGCCCAGGCGGCGATGCAGGCGGTGCGCGAGAGCTTCTGCCAGGTGGTGCTGGACCCGCAGTTCGTCGATATCGGTGTCAATCGCCAGGCCAACCAGTGGCGCATCGTGCTCGCGCGACCGCTGCTGTCCGCGCGCCTGGGGGACTGGCAGGCCGAGGGCCAGCAACTGCTCGCGCAGATCAACAGTGCCCGCGGCCAGCCCCGGCAATGCGGTGGCCAGGGTTTTGCCGCCACCGCGCCCCTGGCCTGGAACGCCACCCTGGGCACCACCGCCGAGGAACACAGCCGGGCCATGGCCAACCAGAACTACTTCGACCACAAGGACCACGACGGCCGCACCCCGGGTGACCGCGCGGAACTGGCAGGCTATGCCGGCCAGCAGGTGGGCGAGAATATCGCCGCCGGCCAGGACACGGTGCGCAAGGTGGTGGACGGCTGGCTGGCCAGCCCCGGGCATTGCGCCAACCTGATGAACCCGGCCTACAGCGAGCTGGGCGCGGCCTACGCGGTGGACCCGAAAAGCGATGCCGGCATTTACTGGACCGCGATGTTCGGCGCGCCCTGAGCCAAGTGCCTGGGACGGCGCCGGCTGGCCGGTTCACCCATCGGCGGCATCGCCCAGACCCAGGAAATGCTCGACTTCTGCGCGCGCAAGAACATCCTCCCGGACTGCGAAATGATCGCCATGCAGGACATCAACCAGGCCTTCGAACGCATGGAACGGGCCGATGTGCGCTACCGCTTCGTGATCGACATGGCGTCCCTGGGCAACGGCGCCTGAAACCCGGCCTGGCACCAGCAGTGAACGCTCGCAAGTGAATGAAGGGTCGATGACGGCACCCTTGCCTATTGCTTTGCACCGCCGTGTCGATAACCCGTCACACCGCTCCCTCTGGCGCGCCGCTGCCCGCATCCGGGCCGCGACGCACCAGAGGGGGTGACCGACCTTCATTCGATAGCGAGACGATTCAATGGTTATGTTCCTGATCCTGTCAGGGCTGGCACTTACGGTGGCGATGCAGTTCGCGATTTTCTGCGTGGCCCTGAAGAATTCTTTGGGCAATGCCATCCTCAGCCTGTTCATTCCCTTCTATGTGTACGTCTACGCCAGGAAAGACCCGCAAGCCCGGCCCTTTCTCTGGGGCTGGTACCTGGGCATAGCGCTGCTGGTCGCGGGGGTTCTGGCCTCGGCCTAGGCACCGCGCCACAGGCTGCCCCCGGCCAGGCACAAAGCAAAAGCCCCGAACATTCGGGGCTTTTTTTCATCAGGCCTGCCTGCAACTCATTTGTTGGCCGCCATCTGCCCCGCTTCGCCCTGGCTCACCAGGGCCTTGAGCGATGCGTCGAACTGCTTCAGGGCATCGACCTGCAACTCGGTCTGCTGGTTGATCTGCGCAGCGATCTCCGGCGCCGCCTTGCCCCGTACCCAGACCGACGGCAGTTCCTTGGCCTGGATCCCGGCTGCCTGGCCGATGTACTGCAGGTTGGCGTCATAGAACTTGGCGATGAAGCGCGCCTCGACCTTGCTGTTGCGCTTGGTCACCAACTGGTTGTAGGTATCGAGCATCACCACCACATCGGGGTGGGCCTGGACCACCGCGTCAAGGCTGTCATAGACGGTCACCGAACCGAAATGCTTGTGCAGCGAAGCCATCAGCCAGTCGATTGCCCGTTTCGGGTCCGAGCTGTTGACGAAGGCTTGGCTGATGCGCGGATCGAGGCCGGCATTCTTCGCCCCGTTGAGCGCCACCGCATGGTAGTGCTCCAGGTATTGCAGGGTGCTGATGGTGTTTTCGCTGTACAGCACGCCTACCGACTGCGCGTGTTGCAGGTCGGTGCTGCTGTCGGCCATGGGCAGGAAGTGGCAGGAGGCGTCGTCAGTGGCGAGGGTGGCCGCAGAAGCCCCGGTTCCCGCGATCAAAAGCACCACAAGGGTCACTAGAGTCGAGATTCTCATCGGGTGTTTCCTTCTGCAGCAAGCACGGTGTAAGCGCTATCTTCCTCCTTTGCCGGAAAAACGGAACCTGCACTTTTTGATGATAACTATCGATTGCAGCAATGGTTGACAATGGGCACCGATGCGCCTCGAAGGCGGTGGCCTGCGCCGTTCGCGCCCTTCGATAAAGCCGTCAATTTCTGGCATACAGCTCGCCCTGGCCCCGATAGAATCAAGCCCCCTTTTTCTGCAAGACGAGTCCGGACCATGGATGCTCACTCGATACTGACCTACACCCTGGTGGCAGCCATCGCCATCGCCAGCCCCGGCCCCGCTACCCTGGTGGCGCTGCACAACAGCGTGGCCTACGGCGCCAAGTCCACTATCTGGTCATCGTTGGGCAATGTCAGCGGGCTGTTCTGCATGTCTGCCGCGGCCATGCTCGGCCTCGGGGCACTGATCGCCAGTTCCGAATGGATTTTCAACGCGGTGAAGATCGTCGGTGCCGGCTACCTGTTCTACCTGGGTGCCAAGCAGCTGTTCAGCAAGAGCCAACTGCTGAGCGAAGCCAGCGCAGACAGCACCAAGGTCGGCAAGCCGCCGCGCCTGAAGCTGTTCAAGTCGGCCTTCCTGACCGCCGCCACCAACCCCAAGGCGACCATCTTCTTCACCGCCCTGTTCCCCCAGTTCATCGACCAGCACGCCGCGCTGCTGCCGCAGTTCTTCATCCTGACCCTGATCTTCATGGCGCTGTCCCTGACCTCCCTCAGCGTCTACGCGGTGCTGGCCTCCCGGGCCAAGGGCGTGCTGACCCGGCCGGCCCTGTCCAAGTGGGTCAACCGGGTGGTGGGTTCCACCTTTATCTTCTTTGGCACCACCATCCTGGCCATGCGCCGGCAAACGGCCTGAGCCCTCAGGCGCGATGCAAATAGACCTGCTCAAGGAATCGCTGCTGGGCCACTGGGAAACCACTGCCGGCGTGCTGCAATGCGAATTGCAGTTCGGCAGCCGCCTGGTCTACGTCCAGCACCCCAGCAACGAACCGCCCCAGCGCCGGCTCGCGACCGCGCAGCAAGGGGTACAGGCCGCCTGGGACGACATCCCCCAGGCCCTGGCCTTTGCCGAGCGCCTGTGCGTGCCCGGCATGCGCAAGGTCTGGCAGCTGTACGCACAAGGCCTGCTGTCGTGCCCGCCACTGGAGGTCTACTCGATTCATTTCGAGATCAACAGCCCTTACCCGTCCTACACCATTTCCCAGAACCCGGATTTCGACTGGGAGACCAGCCTGACGGTGGAGGACGAGCAGGGACAGGTGCACCGCCTGTCTCTGGCCGAGTACGAACCTGGGGAAGACTTCTGGCTGAGCGTGCGGCGCCTGGGCGCCGGCCAATTCCAGAGCGATACCTGATCAGCCCTTCTTTTTCTGCAAGGCCTTGAGCCGGATGCCGGCCCGCTGCACGGCGGCCATTTTTTCCGGGCGCTTCATGCGCTTCCATTTGCGGATGTCGTCCTTGCTGCGCCCGCAACTCAGGCACAGGTCGCCACTGAGCTGGCAAAGGGCGATGCAGGGGTTGTCGATTTCCTTGGCCATGGCTCAACCCCGGCCCGGGCGCAGGCGCTTCAGGCGTTGCGCCCAATCGCCACCATTGATCCGCCGGCATTGCTCTTCGCTGTCGAAGAACACACGGGTTTCCAGGGCGTCGAGGTGAACATCGGCCTCTTCCAGGGCCCGGGCCGTCAGTTCGAGCATCCGCGCGCCCTGCCCGGCCGCCAGGGCCTGCTCCTTGTGGGCCTGGGTGTCGAAGACCCAGACCACCACCAGGCTCGCCGCAAAGGCGGCGTAGTCCACTTCGTGGGTCAGCCAGGAAAAACCGACGATTTCGGCCTTGGCGGCTTCGCAGGCTTCGGTCAGGGTGGCGGCCAGCAGGCGCTCCGTGGCCGCCTGCTGGCGTTTGTTGAATGGCATGACAAGCCTTGAGTCGCAGCTAAAAGGCCGCACACCATACCTCAAGCCACTCGCCCGCGGCGGCGCTTTGCGGCTAGGCTAGTGCGCTCCTGCCCGCTTCAAGGAAGAACGCACATGCAAAAGACCTCCTTCGCGCTGCTCGTGGCAGCGCTCCAGCTCGCCAGTGCCAGTGCCCTGGCGGCCACGCCGCCGGTGGCCGACGCCATCTGGTTCAACGGCCCGATCATCACCATCGATGACCAGCACCCCAAGGCCCAGGCAGTGGCGGTGAAGGACGGCAAGATCCTCACCGTGGGTGACCGACAACACGTACTCAAGAACAAGGGCCCGGCCACGCAGATGCTCGACCTCAAGGGCGCGACCCTGCTACCGGGCTTCGTCGACCCCCACGGCCATGTGTCGATGGTGGGTTTCCAGGCTGCCAGCGCCAACCTGCTGCCGCCACCGGATGGAACCAACAACAGCATCCCCGGGCTCCAGGAAACCCTGCGCAGCTTTGAGCAGCAGTCGCCGATCCCCAAGCAGTTCGGCGTGCTGTTCGGCTTTGGCTATGACGATTCCCAGCTGCAGGAACAGCGCCACCCCACCAAGGCCGACCTGGACGCCGTGACCCGCGACCTGCCCATCGCCATCGTCCACCAGTCCTCGCACCTGGGGGTGCTCAACAGCAAGGCGCTGGAACTGGCGGGGATCGACGCGTCGACCCCCAACCCGGAAGGCGGGGTGATCCGCCGCGTCGACGGCAGCCAGGAACCCAACGGAGTGCTGGAGGAAAACGCCTTCTTCAACGCCCTGATCAAGATCTTCCCCAAGCTCACCGCCGACCAGGCGGTGGACATGCTCAGCGCCGGGCAGAAGCTGTATGTCAGCTATGGCTACACCACGATCCAGGACGGCCGCTCTTCCCCGGACCAGGTCAAGACCGCGATCAAGGCCGCGGGCGATGGCAAGTTGCTGGCGGACATCGTCTCCTACCCGGATATCCTCACCCCCGGCGTCAAGCAACTGATGGTCGCCCCCTGGTATCACCCGAGCAACCAGCCGGTGGTGTACAACCAGCACTTTCGCATCGGTGGGGTCAAGCTGACCCTGGACGGCTCGCCCCAGGGCAAGACGGCCTGGCTGAGCCAGCCCTACTTCAAGCCGCCCCAGGGCCAGGACGCCAGCTATGCCGGCTACGGCGTGGTCAAGGACGCCGACGCCCTGGCCATCTATAAAGAGGCCCTGGCCAACCGCTGGCAGATCCTTTCCCACACCAACGGCGACCGCGCCATCGACCAGTTGCTCGGTTCCATGCATGCCGCGGAACAGGCCTACCCCGGGGTCGATGTGCGGCCGGTAATGATCCACGGCCAGACCCTGCGCAAGGACCAGGTGGCCGAACTCAAGCAACTGAAGATCTTCCCTTCCCTGTTCCCCATGCACACCTACTACTGGGGCGACTGGCATCGCCAGTCGGTGCTGGGGCCCGAACGCGCGGAAAACATCTCGCCGACCCAGTGGGTGCTCCAGGCCGGGATGAAATTCACCACCCACCACGATGCACCGGTGGCCCTGCCGGACTCCATGCGAGTGCTGGCAGCCACGGTCAACCGCACCACCCGCAGCGCCTACGTACTCGGCCCGGACCAGCGGGTGACGCCCTTGCAGGCGCTGAAGGCCATGACCCTGTGGTCGGCCTACCAGCATTTCGAAGAAGACCGCAAAGGCTCCATCACCCCGGGCAAGCTGGCGGATTTCGCGGTGCTCTCGGCCAACCCGCTGACCGTCAAACCCGAGACCCTGAGCGAGATCCAAGTGCTCAAGACCGTCAAGGAAGGCCGGGTGATCTATGAGCGTCCGGCAAAGGTGGCAAGCTTGCCGCCGCCGTTCGGGATGCATGGCGATCCGTCATTGCCGGTACCCCAGGGCATCAGGGCCGTGGCCCAGGGCGACGGCGACCTGGGCCCGGCCCTGGATGTGATCTACGACCGGCTGGCGCCTGTGCAGCCTTGAAACCCGCTATGGAAAACGCCGCGACGCCCATCCAGGCACCGCGGCGTTTTTTCTGCTCGCGCTAAGGCGACGGTGGCGAGAGAGCCTGCGTCCACTAGAGCGCCATGAGGGCCTCGGGGCGGCTACGCCACCCAGCGGGAGCAAGCTCCCTGGCCAGGGTTTGCCTTCACCCACACAGCCACATCAGATCTTGCTGCCCAGCGCAGTCGACAGCACCTGATCATGCCCATAGATATCCGGGGCATACAGCAGTTGCCCGTGGCTGTCGGCCTGCACCGTCCAGTAGCTGAGCAGGATCGGCACCGGCTTGGCCAGGCGGAACTCGTGGGTCAGGCCGGTGGCCAACAGCTCGTTGGTGCGCAACCGCTCCGCCGGGCTGAGCAGCCAGTCGCGCAGTTGCAGGGCCTGCTCGACTCGCACGCAGCCGGAGCTGAAGGCCCGCGGCCCCTTGCTGAACAGCGCCTGGCTCGGGGTGTCGTGCAGGTACACCGAGAACGGGTTGGGGAAGCGGATGGCGATACGCCCCAAGGGGTTGCGCGGGCCGGCGCCCTGGCGCAGGAGGATGTTGCCGGGGCGGTCCCAGTCGATGTCCTCGGCCGCCAGGGGCTGGCCATTGGCATCCAGCACCTGCAGGTTCTGGCGGTTGAGGAAACCCTGGTCGCGGCGGATTTCCGGCAGCTTGTCTTCCTTGAGGATGGTCGGCGGCACGGTCCAGGTGGGGTTCAGGGTCAGCCGGGTGACCTGGGATTTGAGCAAGGGCGTCTGGCGCTCCGCGCGGCCGACCTGGGTGCGGGTCTGCCAGACCACCGCGTCATGCTGATAGAAGGTCAGCTGGGCGGCGGCGACGTTCACCAGCACCAGGTTCGGCTCGTAATCCTGGGCCAGCCAGCGCAGGCGTTCGAGGTTGATACGCAGCTGTTCGCGGCGCTCGGCCGGGCTGATGTTCATCTCTTTCAGGGTGCCCGCGCCGACCACACCGTCGGCCTGCAGCGAATGGCCAAGCTGGAAGTTTTTCACCGCGCTGACCAGCTCGCCGCTGTAGGCGTTGTCCGGGTTGACCACCGGGCTTTGCAGGTAGCCGCCGTGGTACAGGCGCAGGGCCAGGTCCGGCACCCGCTTGTCCTGCATGTCCGGGCGCAGCAACGGGCCGCCGGCCACGGCCTGCCACTGGGGCAAGGGTTGCTGGCGCTCATGGGCATAGGCCTGGCGCAGGTTGCGGTATTGCGCGAGGCTGGGGCGCGCCTGCTCGAAGGCCGTGGCGATGTGGGCGATGCCCGGCACGGCAATCGCCAGCAGCGCGCTCTGGCGATCGTCCGGCAGCGGCTGGGCCCGCCACATAGGCTCGAAACGGCTTTGCGCCAGGCGCCCGTAATGCAGGTCCTGCAGGGCTTGCAGGTACTGATGGGTGATATCGATATCGCTGCACAGGCCATCTCCTGCCGGGCTCGCCTGCGGCAGGCGGTAGTGGCCCGGGTCCAGCCCGTCGTCCACCAGTTGCGCCAACTGCGCCTGCAAGCTGGCCAGGCGGCCCGCCACGGACCATACCTGCTGTTCGCCCTGTTGCTGGTAGAAGCCCTGCAACAGCTGCTGGGCCGGGGTATTGAGCCGCGGCGCCAGGGCCGGGCAGGCCACGGCCAGTTGCGTCAGCGCCGTTTGCATCGGGCTCGCCGACAGCTGTGGCAGTTCATCGGCCAGCGCGACCAATGGCGCAGCGAGCAGGCACAGGGTCAAGTAACATGCGGGTTTTTTGAACAACTGCTTTACTCCAATCCGTGGGCGCCCAGCGGGCGGCCAACCATTACGGCAGATGCGGAAAACAATCGGGCCTGGGCATTAAACATATAGACCAGACTGCCGGGGGAACGACAGGAAGTCAGGAGCCAAAGTGACCATGGGGATGCTCTATACATGTTGAATTTCTTGTGCCGGTTCTGCCTGGTGGCCATTGCCCTGGGCGCCTTTTCCATTTCGTCCTTCGCCGCCAGCAAAGTCCAGCCCGTCGCCAGCTCCACGCTGTACGCCAGCCTCGCCCACGCCGCCCCGCAACTCAATCCCCAGGCCCTGAAAAGTGCCCTGAGCGCCATGCAGTGCGCGGTAGGCAGCGGCGCCCGACAAGCCCGCCACCTAGCGGTGATCGACTACTCGAAGCCCTCCACCGAACGGCGCCTGTGGATCTTCGACCTGCGGACCAAAAAACTGGTGCTGCGCGACCTGGTGGCCCACGGGCAGAAATCCGGGGAAAACTTCGCGACCCAGTTCTCCAATCGCCTGGGCAGCTACCAATCCAGCCTGGGCCTGTTCCGCACCCAGGAAAGCTACGAAGGCAGCCATGGCTACTCGCTGCGCATGGACGGCCTGGAACCGGGCTTCAACGACCGGGCCCGGGACCGCGACATCGTGATCCATGCCGCCGACTACGTGAACCCCTTGTGGAGCCAGCGCCAGGGCCGCATCGGCCGTAGCCAGGGCTGCCCCGCGGTGCGCCCGCAAGTGGCGCGCCAGGTGATAGACAAGCTCAAGGATGGCCAGTTCATGTTCTCCTGGTACCCGGACCAGCGCTGGTTGAAAACCTCGCCCTACCTCAACTGCCAGCCACGCCAGGTGGCGAGCATCCTCAGCGCCAACGGCGGCTGAGCAAGCCGGCCGGACGCTCCGGCGCCTGCCCTCTTCGCAGTTGCGCCGCACGCCAGCGGCGAGATACCGTTACCGACCTGGAACGCCACCTCGCCCGAGCTTCACGCCATGCCTTCGCCACATGCCCTGCTTCTGCAACAGCCCGGACCACGCCCGGCGTTCTACCGGGTGGCCGAATACCTGTGGGGCGCTGGCTGCAATGTGGATTCCGATGGTGACAGCCGGACCGCCGACGATGACCAGTGGACCGAGCTGACCCTGATACTGCGCAATTGCCGCCAGCAACGGCTGGACATCGAGCCACTGTCCCTGGCGCCCCTGGTCCTGCTGATCCGCGCTTCCCAGGCGGACCTGGGGCAAAAGGCCGCACAGTTTATCCAGTCGGTGGCAGGCGGCACACTCCAGGCCCCCATCAAGGACCGATAAGGATCACGCCCTGCCCCCGCAGGCGCTGTCCTTCACGACAGGCAGTACTCCCATGACTCCACCCGAAATCGACTTTTTCCCCGACTTTATCGCCGACCCGCATCGGCTGTTCAACCACCTCAAGGACTCCGTGCTGTGGGACGAGCGCATGCGTGCGCGCAAGACCGCCAGTTTCGGCGCACCCTACGACTACTCCCAGATCACCTACCCCGCCGTGCCGATGCCCGAAGCGCTGGAGCAGCTGTGCGGGCCCATCGAGCAACTGCTGGGCTTTCGCCCCAACAACTGCCTGCTCAACTGCTACCCCGACGGCCAATCCTCCATGGGCTTTCATTCCGACGCCAATGAACAGTTGGTGACAGGCACCGGGGTGGTGATCGTCTCCCTGGGCCACGCCCGGGCCATGGTCTTTCGCCACAAGGAAAGCGGCGCCACCTTCGACTACAGCCTGGCCAGCGGCTCGCTACTGCACATGTCGGACGAACTGCAGAAACACTGGCTGCACGCGATCCCCAAGGCGCCGAACGCCGGCGAGCGCATCAGCCTGTCGTTTCGCCAGCTCAAGACCGGGTAGTGCTGGACTCGGTCAGGATCGGCCCTTGACTCAAGGGCCGGGCCATCGACAATGCCCGGCTGTATTCAGCGTTTGCCCCGAGGCCCCATGCAGTTGCTTCCCTGGTCCTACCCCTGTCCCGAAGGCTTCACCCTGCGCGGCCTGCGCTCCGCGCCTTCGGGCAAGCCGCTGCTGCACTTCCTGCACGGCAACGGTTTCTGCTCCATGGCCTATCAGCCGATGCTGGCGCTGCTGGCCGAGTCCTTCGACCTGTGGCTCAGTGACGTCCAGGGCCACGGCGATACCGACCACGGCGGCCCGTTCCTGGGCTGGAACCGCACCGCCGAACTGGCAGCCGAGGCCTTCGAAGCCGGGCTCGATGCCTATGGCGAGGTACCGCGCTATGCGCTGGGCCACAGTTTTGGCGGGGTGCTCACCTGCCTGATCGTCGCCGAACGCCCGCAACTGTTTCGCAAGGCGGTGATGCTGGACCCGGTGATCTTCACCCCCTCCATGATCGGTTCCCTGGGCGTGCTGTCGGCCCTGGGCCTGAACCGCCGCCACAGCCTCGCGCGCAAGGCCGCCGCCCGCCGCCGGCGCTGGCCGGACCGCACCGCCGCCAAGGCCGCGCTGGCCAACCGGGGCATCTTCAAGGGCTGGAGCGACGCGGCCCTGGCCGCCTATGTCGAACACGGCCTGAAGGACGACGAACAAGGCGTGTCCCTCAAATGCGCCCCCGAGCGCGAAGTGGATATCTACAGCTCCTTTCCCCGCCGCCTGTGGCGCTCGCTGCGCCAGGTGAAGACCCCCAGCCTGGTGATCCACGGCCGCGACAGCTACCCCTACGTGGCTCGCTCGATCAAGCGCTGGGCGGCCATCAACCGGAACCTGAGCACCCAGGTGATCGACGGCCAGCACTGCTTCATGCAGGTCGACCCGGCCACCAGCGCCCGCTCCATCCAGGGCTTTCTCCAGACCGAAGGCCGGTGAAAGCCGCGGGCCAGGCGCCCGCGATAGATGTCACCGTGCTATCATTGGCGGGTTTTCCAGGCAGGCCGTGCAACCTGTCGATCCTGGAAAGCACTGGACAAAGGCGCCGATCAGATGCGCCTGCCGCCTGCCTTGTGTGCAAAAAGCCGACGGTGCCGTGGGGCCTCGCCCCACCGCGCACCGCACCGATGCAAACCGCGACTCGCCTCGCCGGTTGTACTTTTTGCCGCCACAAGGAACACAGTCATGCTCTTGAGAACGATGAACATTTCCCGCCGCGCAGGGTTCAGCTTCGCCCTGATCGCCCTGCTGGCCCTGGCCCTGGGAGGTTTCTCCCTGCTGGAAATGCAACGCATGAACCAGCAATCCCTTGAGGTCGACCAGAACTGGCAGCCATCCATCGTTGCCGCCAATGCCCTGGCCCTGACCAGCACCCAGATCCGAACCCTGACCCTGCGCATGCTGGTGGTGCGCGACAGCGGTGACGTGCAGGCCTTGCTGTCGCGCCTCAGCGAGCTGGAGCAGCAGCAGGATCGGCAACAGCAGGCCTATGAAAAACTGATCAACGTCGAGGACGAACGCGCCGCCTACGAGCGTTTTGTCGAAGCCGAGGCGCTGTACCTCAAGGACCAGCACCGGATCACCGACCTGATGCGCCAGGGCCACAAGGAAGCGGCGATCGACATCGTCGACGGCGGCCCGTTCCTGGCCAATGCCGACGCCATGCTCAAGGAATTGCTGACCATCATCGACGTCAACACCCGGGGCGGTATCGCCGCGGCGGCGCAAAGCAACCAGGTGTTCAAAGGTGCGGTGGGCATGGTCCTGCTGATCATGCTGGTCGTGGTGGCCCTGACCGTGGTCCTGGCCCTGTTCCTGACCCGCAGCATCGTGCGCCCCCTGGGCCAGGCCGTGGAGGTAGCGGAAACCATCGCCCGCGGTGATCTCGGCCAGAGCATCGCAGTCAGCGGCAAGGACGAACCGGCGCGCCTGCTGCACGCCCTGCAGACCATGCAGGCCAGCCTGCGCGGCACCCTGCAGCGGATCGCCGATTCGTCCAACCAGCTGGCCTCCGCCGCCGAGGAACTGCACGCGGTCACCGAGCATTCCAGCCAGACCCTGCACCAGCAAAGCAATGAAGTGGAACAGGCGGCCACCGCAGTCAATGAAATGACCGTCGCCGTGGAGGAAGTGGCGCGCAATGCAGTGAGCACCTCCGAAGCCTCCCAGGAAACCGACCGCACGGCCCATCACGGCCGCGAGCAGGTACAGCACACCGTCGACTCCATCGGCCAACTGGCCGAAGACGTGACCCAGACCTGCCAGCGGGTGGAAAACCTGGCGGTGGACGTGCGCAATATCGGCCAGGTGCTGGAAGTGATCCGCTCGATTGCCGAACAGACCAACCTGCTGGCGCTCAATGCCGCCATCGAGGCCGCGCGGGCCGGGGACGCCGGACGCGGCTTCGCCGTGGTCGCCGACGAAGTGCGGGCCCTGGCCCATCGCACCCAGCAGTCGACCCAGGAAATCGAAAGCATGATCAACACCATCGAGGAAGGTACCGAAGGTGCGGTCAGTGCCATGCGCAACAGCAACGAGCGCGCCCACCTGACCCTGGAAGCCGCCCGCGCTTCGGGGCTGGCCCTGGACCAGATCACCCAGGCCATCACCACTATCAACGAGCGCAACCTGGTGATCGCCAGCGCCAGCGAGGAACAGGCCCAGGTCGCCCGCGAGGTGGACCGCAACCTGATCAATATCCGCGACCTGTCGACCCAGACCTCGGCCGGGGCCAACCAGAGCAATGCCGCCAGCCAGGAGCTGTCACGCCTGGCGGTGGACCTCAATGCCCTGGTGACCCAGTTCAAGCTTTGACACTTGCCGCTTCAGAAGGCGTAACGGCCGATCACCTGCCGGACCCTGGCTAGCGCCACGCCCAGATCGGCCATGGCCACCGAGCCCAACGCCAGGCGAATGGCGTGGGGCACCGGGCCGGCGCCGACAAAGGGCTCGGCGGTGGACACCGAGACCTTCTCCCGCAGCAGCGCCATGGCTACCTGATCGGCCCGGACTTCCTCGGGCAAGGGCAGCCAGAGGAAGTAGGAATTCGGATGGCTGACATAGGCCAGCCCGGCCAGGGCTTCCCGGGCCAGGGCCTGGCGGGCCTGGGCATCCTCGCGCTTCTGGTGCTCCAGGCGCGCCACCGTGCCGTCCTCGATCCAGGCACAGGCCATGGCGGTCATCACCCCCGGGGTGTTCCAGGTGCTGGTGCGGATCGCACGCTCGATCAGCGCCACCCAGGCCGGCGGCGCCACCACATAACCGACCCGCAGGCCGGTGGCCACATTTTTCGAGAACCCCGAGATGTAGACCGTAATCTCTGGTGCCAGGGCAGCCAGCGGCGCGGGAGGATCCTGGGCCAAAAAGGCGTAGGCGGCGTCTTCGATGATCAGTTGCCCGTGGGCCCGGGCAATCGCCACCAGGCGCTGGCGCCAGGCCAGGTCCAGCACCCAGCCCATGGGATTGTGCAGGGTCGGCATGGCGTATACCGCGCGCACCCGCCGCCGTTGGCACAGGCGCTCGAAGGCCTCCAGGTCCGGCCCCTGCTCGCTCAGGGGAATGGCCAGCAGTTCCAGCCCGTGGGCCTCGGCCACCACCTTGAACCCGGGGTAGGTCAAGGCATCCACCGCCACCACATCACCGGGCCTGAGTAACGCCATCAGGGTGGTCGACAGACCGTGCTGGGCGCCGCTGACCAGCAGCACCTGCTCGCCCTCCACCACCAGCCCATGGCCTGCCAGGTAGCGCGCTACCGTGGCCCGCTCATGACTGCGCCCGGCGTGGGGCTGGTAGCGCAGCAAGGCTTCCAGGTCGCCGGTCGCCGCCAACTGGCGCAAGGCGCTACGCAGCAGTTCGGCCTGGCCGGGCAACGCCGGGTAGTTGAAGTTCAGGTCCAGGGTGCCCGGTGCCGTAGCGGGCTGGTCCACGCCCTGCCCTGGCGGCAAGGCAGTTTCCCGGACATAGGTCCCACGCCCGGTTTCACCGCTGATCAGGCCCATGGCTTCCAGCTCGGCATACACCCGCGATGCAGTGACCAGGGCCAGCCCTTCCCGCGCCGCCAGCTCACGATGGGTGGGCAGGCGGGTGCCGGGGGCAAGGATGCCGGTACGGATATCGGCGGCAAAGGTGTCCACCAGTTGTTTGTAGCGGGCACGGGCCATAGGCGCTGTATCCATGACAATTTTTTGATTGTGCTGATTTTCAATCCTAGGATGGGCGCGACACAAGCCCCGCCGCTGCGGCCTCCACTTCTTGAGCACTCCCCGAATGGAACGGACATCGACCCTGCAATCCCCAGCCCTGGAAAAAACCGCCAGTGGCTGGCTCAACGGCTTTATCGGCGTGCTGATCTTCAGCGGCTCACTGCCGGCCACCCGGGTCGCGGTGCTGGAGTTCGACCCGCTATTCCTCACCGTGGCCCGGGCCACCATCGCCGGGCTCCTGGCGTTGTGCATCCTGCTGCTGTTCAAGCAGCGCCGTCCGAGCCGCGCCCAACTCCTGCCCCTGACCATCGTTGCCCTGGGCGTGGTGCTGGGCTTTCCGCTGCTCACGGCCCTGGCCCTGCAGTACGTGACCTCGGCCCATTCCATCGTGTTCCTCGGCCTTTTGCCCCTGGCCACCGCGGTGTTCGGCGTACTGCGCGGCGGCGAGCGGCCGCGCCCTGTGTTCTGGCTGTTCTCGGTGCTCGGCAGCCTGTTGGTGGTGGGCTATGCCCTGTCCCAGGGCCTCACGGCTTCACCCGAGGGTGACCTGCTCATGCTCCTGGCCGTGCTGGTATGCGGCCTGGGTTATGCCGAAGGCGCCAAGCTGTCGCGCACCCTGGGCGGTTGGCAGGTGATCTCCTGGGCCCTGGTGCTGTCGCTGCCACTGATGGCCGCACTGACCCTGTTCAGCATGCCCGCCTCCTTTAGCGGCATCAGCCTGCCGGCCTGGGTCAGCCTGGGCTACGTATCGCTGTTCAGCATGCTGATCGGTTTTGTCTTCTGGTACCGCGGGCTGGCCCAGGGCGGGATCGCCGCCGTCGGCCAGTTGCAGTTGCTGCAACCCTTTTTCGGCCTGGCCCTGGCCGCCGGCCTGCTCCACGAGCACGTCAGCCTGGGCATGCTCGGGGTCACCGTGGCGGTGATCCTCTGCGTGGTCGGGGCACGAAAGTGTTCCAAATAAGTACAAGGCAGTGGCAGCGCTTGCCGGGCTGCCACTGATTGCGTGGGGATATGAAGCAAGAGCCGCAAAGGGCTCGGGGGTCAGGTCGGAGAGATAGTCGCGAGCGCACCGAGCGCGATGGTCAAGGCTAAAAATCCAAACAAGAAAAACGCCATCTTAGTCATCAGGCCTCCTGAACAGTAGGTATGCGGTGCAGCGGGCCCGGTCTCCAGCCGTAAAGCCGGCCGGGCGCGCCATTTTCAAACCATGGCTGTTCTGATAACAGACGCAGATGCTCAAGAAAAATACGGATCAGATGCGCCGCGCCGGCCTCCGCCACCTGCTTGCTCGCCCTCGCACCACTTGCCCCCGATGCCATGCTGGAAGCAGAAAACCGGAGCACGCCGACGTGCTCCGGTGGCGGGGTTGACCGATCAGGCCAGTTCTTTACGCAACTGACGGGCCGCGGTGACCATATGCACCAGGGCTGCTTCGGTTTCCGGCCAGCCGCGGGTCTTCAGGCCGCAGTCCGGGTTGACCCACAGGCGCTCGGCAGGAATGCGCTGGGCGGCCTTGCGCAGCAGGTTGGCCATTTCCGAGGCATCCGGCACCCGTGGCGAGTGGATGTCATAGACGCCCGGGCCGATCTCGTTCGGGTAGGCGAAGGCTTTGAAGGCGTCCAGCAGTTCCATGTCCGAACGCGAGGTCTCGATGGTGATGACGTCCGCATCCATGGCGGCGATGGACTCGATCACATCGTTGAATTCGCTGTAGCACATATGGGTGTGGATCTGGGTTTCATCACGCACGCCAGAGGCGCACAAGCGGAACACTTCGGTGGCCCAGTCCAGGTAGTGCTGCCACTGCGCCCGGCGCAGCGGCAAGCCTTCACGGAACGCGGCTTCGTCGATCTGCACGATCCTGATGCCGGCGGCTTCCAGGTCCAGCACTTCGTCGCGGATCGCCAGGGCCAGTTGCCGGGCCTGCACTTCGCGGCTCACATCTTCGCGCGGGAAAGACCACATCAACATGGTCACCGGGCCGGTGAGCATGCCCTTCATCACCTTGTCGGTCAGGCCCTGGGCGTAGCGGATCCACTCCACGGTCATGGCTTTGGGGCGGCTCAGGTCACCGAAGATCAGCGCCGGCTTGACGCACCGGGAGCCGTAGCTCTGCACCCAGCCGAAACGAGTGAACACATAGCCGTCCAACTGCTCGGCAAAGTATTCGACCATGTCGTTGCGCTCGGCCTCGCCGTGCACCAGCACGTCCAGGCCCAGGCGTTCCTGCACCAGCACCGCGTGACGGATTTCGCTGTGCATGGCTTCGGTATATTCGGCCACGCTCAGCTTGCCCTGCTTGAACGACTGGCGCGCCAGGCGGATCGAGGCGGTCTGCGGAAACGAACCGATGGTGGTGGTGGGGAACAGCGGCAGGTCGAGGCCGGCGCGCTGCTTGGCGATGCGCTGGGTGAAGGCCGAGCGCCGCTGGCTGTCCTTGGTGGTGATGGCCGCCACCCGAGCCTGTACCGCCGGTTTGTGGATGCGCGGCGAGGCCCCGCGGCTGGCCTGTACGGCGCGGCTCTGCTCCAGTGCCTTGAGCACCGCCTGGGCCTGCGGCTGGTTCACCGCCTGGGCCAGTACCGCCACTTCCTGGCATTTCTGCACGGCGAAGGCCAGCCAGCTCTTGAGCTCGGCGTCCAACTGGTCTTCACGGTCCAGGTCCACTGGGCTGTGCAACAGCGAGCAGGAAGGCGCCACCCACAGGCGCTCACCCAGGCGCTCATGGGCGTGCTGCAGGGTGGCCAGGGCTTTTTCCAGGTCGCAGCGCCAGACGTTACGCCCATTGACCAGGCCCAGTGACAGCACCTTGTAGGCCGGCAGGCGATCGAGAATGGTCGGGTACTGCTCGGGAGCACGCACCAGGTCGATGTGCAGGCCATCCACCGGCAGGTTCGCGGCCAGGCCGAGATTCTCTTCCAGGCCACCGAAATAGGTCGCCAGGAGTTTTTTCAGCGGCTCGCGCTGGATCTGGTTGTAGGCGCGTTCGAACGCGTTTTTCCAGTCCTGGGGCAGGTCCAGCACCAGGATCGGCTCGTCGATCTGCACCCACTCCACGCCCTGGGCCGCCAGGCGCTGGAAGATCTGGCCGTACAGCGGCAGCAGGCGGTCCAACAGCTCCAGCTTGTCGAACTCGGCGCCCTTGGCCTTGCCCAGCCACAGGTAGGTCAGCGGGCCGATCAGCACCGGCTTGACGGCGTGCCCCAGGGCCCGGGCCTCCTCGACCTCTTCGAAGAGCTGCTCCCAGCCCAGCTGGAATTGCTGGTCGGCGCCGAATTCAGGCACCAGGTAGTGGTAGTTTGTGTCGAACCACTTGGTCATTTCCTGGGCGTGGGCACCGCCGCCGCAGCCGTCGCTGACGCCACGCGCCATGCCGAACAGGGTCTGCAGGGTGGCTGGGGCATTCTGCGGACGGAAACGCTGGGGAATCACGCCGAACATCAGGGAATGGGTCAGAACCTGGTCGTACCAGGCGAAATCGCCTACGGGCAGCAGGTCAATGCCGGCGTTTTTCTGCAGCTCCCAGTGAGTCTTGCGCAGATCACGGCCCACGGCGCGCAGGCCGGCTTCGTCGAGTTCGCCCTTCCAGAACGCCTCTTGCGCTTTCTTCAGTTCACGGTCGCGGCCAATGCGCGGAAATCCTAGAGAATGGGCCAAAGCCATGACATGCAACTCCCCTGTGTTTGATGGGAGCCATTGTCGGCACTCGGCCCTTGGTGAGACAAACTCATTTTAATCGCGATGATCACAAGTTCCATTCATGACCAAACAGGCAGATCAGACACTGCCGCAGGAGGCTGCGCCCCCTTCAGGCTCCTGCCGGGGCGCCCGGGCCAGCTACAGGCCTGCGACCCGGTGCAGATCTGCGCCCCCCTCAGCGGCGAGCCAACTTGTACCTCAGGCAATCCTCGTTAAAGCTTTTGCGCAATGCCTCGGGCTTGATCCGCGAGGGGCTGTCGTAGGTCTGCTCGGTAATGCCCAGGGCCATCATGCGCATCCAGCCCTTGCTGAACTTGTAGGTCTGGATCTTCTGCCGCGCCGCATACAGCGACACCCCGGACAACTTCAATTCCTGGGCCCTGGCGGCAGTGCCCGCCCCCCAGCTGCAGACATACCGGTCATTGGCCGCCAGCTCCCGGGTCTGGGCCGCAGAAGCCCCGCCCAACAGGGCAAACGAAGTCAGCGTAATCAACACATGGCGCATTTTGCGGTCACCTAACCACCTGAAAATAAAGTGATTTTGGCGACACTTCGGACTGCCCGGGGCCAGTACTTTGCCTTCTCGATCAAGGCAATGTGCCTGCCAATGCTGGCCACTCGCGCGGCACGGGCGCGCCCGCCGCTGAGGCCAGTCGATCAACTGCAACGCGCTGAAGCCAGGTTTTTCCGCGCCCCGGGTGGGCCCACCGTGGGCCGACTCGATAACCGACGCTAGCCACTGCTGCACGCCCCGGTCCGCCTCCGACGCCCGCCCGCGATAGCAGAACCGCATCGCCACGGCTGCATCGCGCACGGAGGCCGGAACGCCAGTATTCCTACGAGGAATGCACGGATAAAAAACCTGCATTTTATTTATCGACCAGGATCTCCTAGCGTGGGCGCTCCCCCCTTGGAGATACCGCCGTGACCGCTTCCCGCCCGCGCCTGTACGTCGATGCCCAGTTCACCAGCCCCTATGCCCTGTCCGTGTTCGTGGTGCTGCGGGAAAAGGGTATCGACTTCGACCTGCTGCCCCTGGACCTGGACGCCGCGCAGAACCGCGAGCCGGCCTACACCCGCCTGTCCCTGACCCAGCGCGTGCCGACCCTGGTGCTGGACGATTTTGCCCTGTCCGAGTCCTCGGCCATCGCTGAATACCTGGAACAGCTGTTCCCGCACAACCCGGTCTATCCCCAGGACCTGCGCCAGCGCGCCAAGGCCCGCCAGGTCCAGGCCTGGCTGCGCAGCGACCTGCTGCCGATCCGCCAGGAGCGCACGACCCTGGTGGTGTTCTACGGCTGCAAGGGCGAACCGCTGTCGCCCCAGGCCCAAGCGGCGGCTAACACCCTGGTGGAGGCCGCGCAGGAGCTATTGGCGGATGGCCGCGACTACCTGTGCGGCCAGTGGTCGATCGCCGATGTCGACCTGGCGCTGATGCTCAACCGGCTGATCCTCAACGGTGACCCGGTGCCGGCGAACCTGGTGGACTATGCCCGGCGCCAGTGGCAACGGCCGGCAGTGCAGGAATGGGTGCAGTTGCCGCGGCCGGCGCTGTAGGACCTGGAGCGCCGGGGGATGCGGCCATCGGCGTTGACCTGACGCTGGCCGGGGAGTCTGCGGCCAGCGCGGCTAGGCTTCTTGCGGTTGGCGCAGGTAGGCGAACATGTGCTGGGCATAATCGGCCTTGCCCAGGGGCACACCGTTGTGCCGCAGGATGTTGTAGGCCGTGACCAGATGGAAATAGAACTGCGGCGTCGCCCAGTTGCGCGCGAACTCCTCGCCGTTCATGTCGAAGGCAATACCGTTGTGCAGCTCGATGGCGATGGCCCTCTGGCCACTGCTGTCGATCAGCTCGCGGTCCGCCGCCGCCAGGAACGCCAGGGTGTCTTCGATCAGTGCCCTGGCCTCGGCCATACCGGCCGGCGCCTGCAATGCAGTCACAGGCTGCCCGCTCAGGCGCTGTACCGCTTCCCGGGCCTGGGTGCAGGCAAAACGCACCTGGGCCGCCAGGTCATACATGTCCGGTGCCAGCCGCGACTGCAACAGCACCTGGGGTTCGAACCCCCGCTCCCGGGCCTGCTCTTCGCCCTTGGCGAGAAAGCCCTCCAGGGCGCGCAGCATCTGGGCAAAACAGGGAACGGTGATTGCGTAGATCGACATGGGTGTTCCTCGATGAGATCAAGACACAGGGGCCGGGTGCTGCCCGTCGCCCCGCCATAAAAGCCGATGGATCCTAGCAAATGTCCCCCCTCTCTCAAGCCGCGAACAATGCCAGAAAAGTACCCCTGGGCCGATGCGGCTGGTATGGTGCGCCCCTTGAGAAATACACCGCCTGACAGTGAGGAAAATGACCTTGAGCAGTGAAACAAAAATGACCGGGGACCTGTTCGAAGTCGACAAGCGCCTGGCCCTCAAGCCCATCGTCGATTTCAACAGTTACCTGCGCGCGGCCTTCGCCGATGGCCCCTGCTCCTGTGGTCGCTGCGTCGCCAGCCAGGGTGACGAGAGCGGCTACGACTACCAGCACACCTTCAACTTCGCCGGCCGGGTGGCCAACCGGCGCTTCGCCTCCACCGCCGGCAGCGATGTGCTGCAGGCCCTGAAGAAAGCCTGGCTGTCCTTCACCAAGGCCGAGCTGCCGGCGAGCGGCGATCTGGACCTGGCAACGGTCAAGGAATTCGTCGACCCCCAACTGCACAAATTGCTGGTACCGCTGTTCGTTGCCAGCGGCCTGACCCGCGAAGTGGATGGCCAGTTGCAACTGCAGGCGCAAGTGGCGGCTTGAACAGCCGTACCGCCTAAAGCCAGCGCCGCACACGCTGGCGATACGCCGCAAAATCAGCCCCGAACAACTGCCCGAGCGCCCGTTCTTCGGGGTAGATCTGAAAGCGGTTCATGTACAGGACGAACCCCAGCACGCCGAGCAGCACCAGGGGCGAGGCCAGGTACAGCCCCCAGGCCAGCAGCCACAGGGCAAAGCCGACATACATCGGGTTGCGTGTGTACTGGTAGATCCCCGAGGTGACCAGGGCCGAGGCGCTGGCGGGTTTCAGCGGGTTGACCGTGGTCTTGGCCCGGCGAAAGGCAAGCCCTCCGGCCAGGACAAACAGCAGCCCGGCCATCACCAGCGGCAGCGCCAGCAACAGGCGTGTGCCCAAGCCCGGATCCAGGCCCGGCAAGCTGCGCGCGAATAGCCCCATCAACACGGCGAACAGGGCCGCGACAAGGGGGGGGTGGAATGCGGTTTTCCAAGGCCTGCATGGTGCCTCTCTCCTCTGCCCGGGTTCAGGCCCGGGGCGTTACAGGTTGTCCGTCACCCGGCACAGCTTGCTGTCTTTCAATGGGGCCGCGGCATATTCCTTCAAGCCAAGCGGCGCCTGCTTGAGCATCACCGCGCACTTGTACATCCCCGAGGCTTCCAGCTGGTAGTCCATGCCTGCCTTGGGCACGAAGCTGAACAGGTTGTAGCACTGGTTGCCCAGGTAGTGGAACGCCATGGGCTGCCCGGCCGGCACCAGCACTTCGGTGCGGGTACCGGGCACTGCGGGAGTCTGCGGCGCCGCCATGCCCAGGCTTTCACCGTTACGGTTGGCGTAGCCGTCCCGGGCAGCCACCACGACCCCGGCACCGGGCAGGCGGAAATCCACGCAGTCGGACCTGGGCACACCGCGCACCATGCCGTCGCTGATCACCCGCAGGCGCACGGTTTCGCCACCCGGCGGCGTGGAATAGGGCGTGGAAAAGGACCGCACATCGGTCAGGGCGCCGCAGCCGGCCAGCGCCAGCAACAGGCCGGCGAGACCCGGCAGGCGCACGCGCCCTATGCAGGTGTTGAGGGGGTGAGGCGATTGACTCACTATGTCGCTCCTTGCGGGTCGGGTTCCTGGGCAGCTGCTGCGATCAGCAGCCGGCGTTTTATAAAGGGTTCACCCACTCGCGGCAATGCTGGCCCTGAAACTTCGGAAACCCTGACCATGCAAAACCAGCATCAAGGCAGTTGCCTGTGCGGCGCGGTGACTTACCAAGTGTGCGGCGCGCTGAAAGCCGTCACCCACTGCCATTGCCACAAGTGCCAGAAGGGCCACGGCGCGGCCTTTGCTTCCTACGCCAGTACGCCGCGTGCGAATCTGGAAATCCGCGACCAGAGATCGGCGCTCAAGGTGTACGAATCCTCCCCTGGCGTGCTGCGCCAGTTCTGCTGCCACTGCGGCTCTTCGTTGTTCTGGCAGGACACCCAGGGCGAATATCGCCAGTGGATTTCCATCGCCATTGCCACCCTGGACACGCCCTTCGCAGCCCCCAGGCAACAGCATTACTGCGTGGCCATGAAGGCCGACTGGTATGCAATCACCGATCAGTTCGACCAAGTGCAATAAGCCACGCCGCGCCCAGAGGAATGCCCCTGTCATGACCCGGCACTTCAGTTACGTCTGGCTCCTGCCGTTGCTTGAACGCCCCTACGAATCGGTCGCGGCCGACCTGCCTGGCGCCCTCGCCGGGCTCTGGATAGAGCCCCCGCCGGGTGAACCGCTGTGCCTGCGCCAGTTGCTGCTGACCGCCCTGGGGTCCGGCTCCGAATACTGGGAGCACTGTGCTGTGGCATGGCTGGAAGCCGGTTTCCCGCTGGATCGCGAGCTGTGCGAAAGCCTGCTGCACCAGGTCTCGCAAAAAATGTTCAGCCAGCCCATCCGCCATCGGCTGACCACCCTCGGCAAACGCTTGCTGCGCCAGGACGACCAGGCCCCTACCCACGACTCAAACCCACGCCACTAGCGCGCCGCGACGTCCTTGGGTTTGTAGAAGCTGAAGCTGCCGATCTCGGTGGTCTTGATATAGGCCCGGGACCAGTCCGGTGAAACACTGCGGTCGTGAAAGAACAGAGCGCCGCCGGTTCGGTCCTTGAGCTGCTGGTTCAGCGCCTTGCGGGCAATTTCCTTGGCGATGGTGTAGCGGCCCTCTTCTTCCACCTGGTCGGGCCGGCCATCGCACCACCAGGAGAACTGGCAGGGGCTTTTTTCCGAACCCTGCTTGACCACTTCGCACACCGTCCCGGGAAAACCCTCATGGCCCAGGCGGTTCAGAACCACATTGGCCACGGCCTCCATATCGGCGCTTTCACCGCCCTTGGCTTCCCAGTAGATAGTCCGCGACAGGCACGTGATGGCGTCGTCCACCGGGGCCTGGCCTGCCGGGTCCACGGCCTGCACTTCGGTCTTGGTGATGGGTGCGGCCTGGGGCTCGGCCTTCGGGCTCTCCTTGTCCGCGGCCTTCTGCTCCAGCGCCTGGGCCTTGTCCTGGGCAGCGGCCTGGACCGCCGGCTGGGGGTCGGCAGCCCAGAGCTGGGCTGCGTGCAACAACAAGGCAAAACACAGGGTCCTGACAATCCAGCGCATGATCGATCCTTCCCGAAAAACCTTTACCCCCTGCCAGCGCCGCCCCTGAACGTACCTGGCGGCAGAGCGGCGCAACCGGTTACAGCATGGCCGGCACGATGGCGCGTCGAGGGGGAGCGAACGGGTCACCGGGGGCCATGTTGAATCGACCATGGGCCGCGCGAATCATTCCCTGGTGCCGCAAGCCCTGCACAAAGCCCAGGACAAGGCTTCTGTGGAAATTCGCTGGTAATGATAAGAATTCTCATTAGAATGCCCAGCCATTCACGCTGAGCCGTATCAGGTAGTGGGAGCAGTGGGCGATGGAAACCGGAGACGACCAGCAACAACTCAGCGCGCTGTTCATTGCACAGCGCGGGGGGCTGATCCGCATGCTTGCGCGGGTGGTGGGGTGCGCCAACCTGGCCGAGGACCTGGCCCAGGAGACCTACCTGCGGGTGGCCAAGGCGCTCAACGCCCGCCCCATCGAGCACTTGCAGCCGTTCCTCTATCAGACCGCCCAGTACCTGGCCTTCGATCACCTGCGCAGCCAGCGCAGCAAACGCCGCTTCGAGTACCAGCCCACCGATGCCAGCCAGCTCAGCGAGGTGCCCACCGCTGCCCCCGGGCCGGAAAGCCATGTCCAGGGCCAGCAGCAGTTGCACTTGCTGCAACAGGTACTGGCCACCCTGCCCAAGCGCCAGCAACAAATCCTGGTTTTGCATAAACTGCACGATCTTTCGCAAAGCCAGATTGCCCAGCGCTTGCAGGTTTCCCTGAGCACGGTGGAAAAGGACCTGCGCCATGCACTCAATGCCTGCATCAAAGCCACCGACCGGCAGAACCCCGATGACTGAACACCTCAGCGCCCTTCCAGGCGACGCCATTCGCGAGCAGGCGAGCTACTGGTTCACCCAGCGTGAGGCCATGACTCACAACCTGCCGCTGCGCCAGCGCTTTGAACAGTGGCGCAACAGCCATGCGCAGCACGCCGAGGCCTACCGCGCCCTGGAGGACCTATGGCAGGCCAGCGCCTTCGAACAGGCCCTGGAACAACTGGCGCTGGGCCTGGACCTGCCCGCTGCCCCGCTCCCCGCCACACCGCGCAGAAAACGCCACCGCACTCGCTGGCTGGCCGCTGCGGCCACGGTGCTGGTGATGCTCGGTGCCGGCTGGTTCAGCGACCTGCCACTGCGCCTGCAGGCCGATCACCTGAGCGCGGTGGGCGAACTCCAGCGCTTCGACCTGGCCGATGGTTCGCACATCGTGCTGGGCAGCGACAGCGCCATCAGCAGCGACTTCAGCAACGCCCGGCGGCGTATCCAGCTGCTGCGCGGCGAGCTCTATGTCGAGGCCTTCCACGACCCGTCCCGGCCGCTGACCATCGAGGCCGGCAGCGCCACGGTGACCGTGGTCGGCACCCGCTTCAGCGTCAGCCGCCAGGCCGACGGGGTGACCGTGGCCGTGCGCGAAGGCCGGGTACGCCTGGCCGACGAAAACGGCCAGCAGAGCCTGCTGCAAGCCGGCAACTGGCAACAGTTGCAGGGCCACCAATTGCTGCCCCTGAACCCCGAGGGCAGCGAACGGCAACTGGCCTGGATCAACGGCCGCCTGTCCTTCCAGGACGCGCCCCTGGCCCAGGTTCTGCAAGAGCTGCGGCGTTACCATCGCGCGCCGATCCTGCTGTTCAACGCCGACGCGGCGCAGCAGAAAGTCAGCGGCAACTACCAGCTCGACAACCCGCAGGCGATTGTCCAGGCCCTGAGCAAAGTCACCGCCACCGAGCTCACCCGCCTGCCGGGCGGTATCCTGGTACTGCGCTGAAACACTGCCCGGGGGACTTAAAAAAAGTTTTACGGCTTTGCCAAGGCCAACCCGTCAGGGTGTTTGCTTATGCAAATCATTCCTATTTCGTACGGGACTTCCATGCACCTTCCAACACTCACCCCGGCCCGCAGTATCCTCGCGCTGGCCATCTGCCTGGCCTGCAACCCCGTGATGGCGGTCGAGCCCACCACCGCTACCGGCAATCAGGCAACCGCCACCTACAGTTTTGTCATCGCCCGCCAGTCCCTGGCCAATGCCCTGGACCAACTGAGTACCCAGAGCGGTCTGCAGATCGCCTACTCCGCGGCACTGGCCCAGGGGATCGAGTCGGCGGGGGTCAGCGGGCGCATGAGCGCGGAACAGGCACTGGGCAAGCTGCTGGCCGGCACCGGCCTGGGTTTTGAACGCAACGGTGCCAACGCGGTGCTGCTGACCCGCCTGCCCCAGAGCAGCCAGGCCGTGGAGCTGGAGGCCACCCAGATCGTCAGCAACCAGTTGGGCACCGTTACCGAAGGCAGCGGCTCCTACACCCCAGGCACCATCGCCACGGCGACCCGCATGGTGCTGACCCCGCGGCAGACACCGCAGTCGATCACCGTGGTCACTCGCCAGCACATGGAAGACTTCGGCCTCAACAACGTCGACGACGTGATGCGCCATACCCCTGGGATCACCGTCTCGGCCTACGACACCGACCGCACCAACTACTACGCCCGTGGTTTCTCGATCAACAACTTCCAGTACGACGGCATCCCCTCCACCGTGCGCAACGTCGCCTATTCAGCCGGCAACACCCTCAGCGACATGGCCATCTACGACCGGGTGGAAGTGCTCAAGGGGGCCACGGGCCTGCTGACCGGCGCCGGCTCCCTGGGGGCCACCATCAACCTGGTGCGCAAGAAGCCCACCGCCCAGTTCCAGGGCCACGCCTCCCTGGGCATGGGCTCCTGGGACAACTACCGCAGCGAACTGGACGTCAGCGGGCCGCTGACCGAAACCGGCAATGTTCGCGGCCGCGCAGTGGCCGCCTACCAGGACAAGCAGTCGTTCCTCGACCACTATTCGCGCAAGACCGCGACCTACTACGGCATCCTCGAATTCGACCTGTCCCCCGATACCCTGCTGACCGTAGGCGGCGACTACCAGGACAACATCCCCAAAGGCTCCAGCTGGTCCGGTACCTTCCCGTTGATCAACGCCACCGGCGGGCACAACAGCATGTCGCGCTCCTACAACAACGGCGCGACCTGGAGCGGCTGGGAGCAGTACACCCGCACCGCTTTTGCCATGCTCGAACACGACCTGGGGGATGGCTGGGTCACCAAGCTGCAACTGGACCACAAGATCAACAGCTACCACGCCGAACTCGGCTCGATCCAGTTCGACGAACCGCAGACCGATGGCACGGCCAAGGTCAACGCACAGAAGTACACCGGCGACACCACCAGCGATTCCGCCGACCTGTACCTGAGCGGCCCCTTCAATCTGTTCGGCCGCGAGCATGAACTGGTGCTGGGTGGCTCCATTGCCAACTCGCGCTGGACCGGCAAGGGCTACTGGTCCCCGGACTTCCCCGGGGGCCAGGGTAACGTGGTGGACTTCTACAACTGGCACGGCAAGATCGAACGGCCCATCTGGGGGCTGCCGGCCCAGCGCACCGACGACACCGTGCGCCAGACCGGCACCTACATGACCACCCGCCTCAACCTGATGGACGACCTGAATCTGTTTCTGGGTGGGCGCGTGGTCAACTATCACCTCACCGGCCTGACCCCGTCCTACAAGGAAACCGGACGCTTCGTGCCTTACGTCGGCGCGATCTACGACCTTAACGACAATTTCTCTGTCTACGCCAGCTACACCGACATTTTCATGCCCCAGGAAAGCTGGAACAAAGACAAGGACAGCAAGCTGCTCAACCCGGACGAAGGCCAGAACTACGAGCTGGGGCTCAAGGGCGAGTTCTTCGAAGGCCGCCTCAACAGCAGCCTGGCCTACTTCGAAGTGCACGAGACCAACCGCTCGGTGCCGGACGATGCCTACAACAACCAGTCGCCCACCCCCGACAACTACGCCTTCAAGGGCGCCAAGGCCGTGACCAAGGGGTACGAACTGGAGATTTCCGGCGAACTGAGCCCGGGCTGGCAAGTGCAGGCCGGCTACACCCACAAGATCGTGCGTGATGACGAGGGCGACAAGATCTCCACCTTCGAGCCGCAGGACCAGGTCAACCTCTACACCAGCTACAAGCTCAAGGGCGACCTGGACAAGCTGACCGTCGGTGGCGGCCTGCGCTGGCAGAGCGAGGGCTGGTATTCGGTCTACAACGCACCGCGCAAGATCAACGAAGACATTTCCCAGGAGGCCTACTGGCTGGTGGACCTGATGACCCGCTACCAGATCACCCAGAACCTGTCGGCGACCCTCAACGTCAACAACATCTTCGACAAGTCCTACTACACCAACGTCGGTTTCTATAACTCGGCGGCCTACGGCGAACCCCGCAACTTCATGCTCAGCACCCGCTGGGACTTCTGAGCCGGCGGCCCTGCCGGGCCACCCCGCCCGGCAGGGCACCAAGCAGCATCAGTGCCCGTCAGCCAAGCAGGTCCGTCAAGCCCGCGGGAACCAGCGGCGTCTGCTCGGTGAAGCTGGCGCTGCCCTGCCAGCGGGCCACGAAGGGCGCGCCATCGCTTTCCCGGGCATCGAGCTGGGCACGCTGGTAGACACTCGGGTCGTCGAAGCGGGCGTCGTAGACCTGGACGAACTCATGGCCGGGCTTGCCGGCATAGGTGAACAGGCTTTCCAGGGTGCCGATCAGGCGCAGGCTGTTGATCGACAGCCCCAGCTCTTCCTGTATTTCCCGAACGATTGCCTGGGCACTGTGCTCGCCAAAGTCGATGCCGCCACCCAGGGGGCGAAACAGCATCTGTTGCTTGTCGGCATCAAAGAACTGATTGACCAGGATCTTGCCCTGGTGATGGAAGATGCACAGCGCGAGCGCGCGGATGCGGGGTTCAGACATGGGGTGAAGTCCATTTGCCGAGACGAGGCGCGGCATTAGAACACGGCGCCAGGCCCCTCAGCCAACGTAAAAATACTTCACCGCCAAGGCCGGGACCTCCTCCATCGCCGACCACAGTTGCTCGTCCAGTTCGCCACTGATCAGCTCATGTTCCTCGTCGCTCAGCAGCCCGGGAATGTCCCACAGTTGCTCCAGTTGCGGGTGGCCTTCCAGGTGCGCGATCAGCTGGCGCTGGCGGCTGACCAGGGCCCGAGTGTTGCGCGCGCCGATCGCGGCCAGGGTGCTGAGCGCCAGCTCGCAGGTCTGCTGCCCCCAGTTGCAGAAGAACTGCAGGAAGCCGCCGTTGTAGCCGTCCGCCTCCAGCCGCCACAGCGCGACGATGGCCTGGTCGTCCGCCGGCAGTTGCTGCAGTTGCCAGTCCAGGGCCTTCAGGCGAGCCATGGACTCATCGCACAGGCATTCCCAGATCCAGTCGATGGCGTTGAGACTGAGCACCGGCTCGCCCAGGTGCGGCCAGGACACGGACCAACCCCGAGGTGCGATGGCAAAATCCGCCCGCTGCTCGGGCGTGGCCTCCCGCAGCCGGCTGTAACGGCTCAGGGGCTGGCGCAGCCGCAAGCCGTCGGCCCAACTCAGGCAGAGCATTTCGTCCTCGAAGGCGACGTGGGTGATGGGGCTGAGGTTCATCAGGCAGGACCTTTGGGCAATGTAATTCAGTCGTAAGCGGCCCGACGGCGGCGCGGGCCGATGCCGTGGAGCACCGTGAACAGCCCACCGCCCAGCAGCCCCAGCAGCAGGAACGGAAAGATCCCACGGTTGAGCAAGGGGATCCAGTAGTCCAGCCCCGAAGCCCCCTTCAGGGACCCGGCGAACAGCCCCGGGGCGCCGGACAGCAGCCAGATCAGCACGCCACTGAGGCCACCGCCGATAACATAGCGCCAGCCAGTGGCGAGAAAGCGCTCCACCAGCCACAGCACCGGCCAACTGACCAGCATGCTGATCCAGGCACCGATCATGGCCCCCAGCAAGAATACCGGCAGGCTTTCCGCGCCCTTGGGATAGAGGGTTACCGCGACGCCCCCCAGGGTCAGCGCCCCCGACAGCGGCACCACCAGCAGCCGCCGCAAGCCCGGCCCTCGCCCATGGGGCGGCACCGACAGCTGATCAATCCCACGGCTCAGCAGGCTGTACACGCCAGCCAAGGCCAGCCCGCCCGCCAGCGGCAACAGCAACAGCTGCATCCATGAAGTACGCACCAGCACCGTGGCCACCAGGCTCAGGATCAGGCTGATCCACAGGTAGCGCGCCCTGGCCTGCGGGCAGCGCCGCTCAGTCCACAGCAACAGGGGAATGCCCAGGACCATGGCGATCACACTGCCAAACAGAAACCCGGAAAACAGCTCCGTGCCATTCCAGCCCTTGATCAGGCCCTTGATCACGGCGTAGACCAGGCCAGCGCACAGGGGCAGTGCAAACAATCGCAGTTCGGCGTTGGGCCGCATGGGGTTCTACCTGGGGTGGCAACGGGTGCCGGGTTGAAGGAAGGAGCGTTTCTACACAAGTGCGGCGGACTAATCCAGTGCCGGAGAAACAATGCAACCTTGAGCCCGGCAATGGCTTATTGCTCAATATCGGGGTATACAGCTGGGCGAAAATTCATCCAGACATCCACCGTTAAAGACCACCCACCGCAAGTCGCTGCACTGCTGTCAGAGCAGAACAAGCATTGGCTTACAGGCAGCCGCCGAGTCCTGTTGCAAGCTCAACAGCAGCTCTGCGACCAGGGCGTGCCCAGCACGATCACCTTGGCACCTGAAACAGCCGGCGCCATTCCTCTGGACAGGCCACTCTGCCACGCTGACTCGGTCCTGTCAGCGCTCCGGCGCAGGTTGCAATGACCCAGCGTTGACCGACGCGATATGAAAGGAAACTTGACGTGCTGGCAAGATTGAACGGGCAGGAACTGCATTTCTTTGGCACACCCAAAGCATTCAATGCCATGGCACGAGCCATTCGCAAAGGCCGGCACGGCGACTCTCAATCAATGCCGCTGGAGCAGGAGCAATCAAGTTTAAGCACCGTGTTCCTGAGTTGCTCCGGTCAATCGAGCAGGATCTGGATTGAGCACAGCGAGGTTCATATCCAGTATGCCGAGGCCAGTAAAAACCGACTCTACCCTTGCCTCTCCATGCCCGCTGAAACAGCGCCGGGTGCGCTTTTTTTCATCGACAAGCTGCAACAGGATCACCCACCGCTGCTCACCGACGACTCGCTAAGCCTTGTGCTGCATGTCATCGCGAACGACGCCGATGCTTGAACTGCATCTGAAAGAGTAAACAGGCCCATGAAAATCTACCTCGACGACGAACGCCAAACCCCGCAAGGCTGGGTTCGCGCCTACTGGCCGGACGAAGTGATCGCGCTGCTAAAAGCCGGTGGCGTCGAGGACATCAGCCTCGACCACGACCTCGGAGATGATCAGCGCGGCACCGGTTACGACGTGATCCTGTGGATCGAAGAGGCCGTGGCCCTCAATGGTTTTCATCCGCCGCGTATTCACATCCACTCGGCCAATGCCAGCGCCGTGGAAAAAATGCGCGCCGGCGTGCAAGCGATCGATCGACTGGCCCGCAACAACGGATGCCGCCAATCAACCCATAACGCAGGCAACTGACCCCATGAGCGGCAACCTGTATGGATACATCCATTGCTTTGACCCTTCGCCGGCTGCCGAAGCGCACAATCGTGCGGTGCTGCAAAGCCTGCCAGTGACGGGGGCGCAGATCACCAGGGCGCTTTTCAGCGTGCTGCCAAACAGCCGGGGGCACTGCTACTTCGGGCATATGGTGCACTTCGCCACCTACCCCAAAGGCAGTTACATCTTCGATGATTCGTGGCTGGCCGAGTACGAAGCCCTGCTGGAGCGCCTGTTCTGGGACAACTCGGAGGTGGTGCATACCTACTGCGGCGAACGGCGCACCTGGGACTCCAGTAAAACCCACGGGCTCGAGCAACCAACCGCCTTGAAGATCACTAACAGGAAGGTTTTTCCTTCCTATCACGACTTGGAGCCCGTCGCGGACAGCGATGTGCCGGAGCCGGGCAACAGCTGAAAGGTCGCCCGCCATCCCCCCTATAACGACGCAAGGAACACGTAATGCCACTGAGTCCTGAGCAAGCGAAAACATTGGCCGATGCGGTAGCAGGCTATGCCTTCCCCACTGCGCATTTTGACTTTGCCCGCCAGACGCCCGTTGTGCGGCTGTCCATGTCCGAACTGGAAACCCGGATTCGCCAACAACTCCTTAGCGACTCGCTGAACACCGTCAAGGACGGGCTATCGAATGTTCTCTATTGGGGGTTCACTCAAATGGGTGGCTTGGCCAATGTCCGTGTTGGCCGCTTCCGCTCCGGGGTCAAAGACTTGCAGATCGCACAGGCCTCGGCGCTGTTCAAGGAGCAACCGCGCCCGGCACTTTACGAGATCGCCAGCCTGAAGATGCCGCAGTTTTCCAGTGTGTCGTTTGTCAGCAAGATCCGCATGTTTCTCGACCCGCTCCAGTCGGCCACCCTGGACCTGCAGATCATGAAAATCCAGCAGGTCCACAGCGACACCGTCCTGGCGGCAATCAAACAGGACCCGACCCGGATCCGTATCAGTAAAGCCAATTCGAACGCTTACGAGGGCTGGTGCGAACGCCTGGCTGACATAGCTCGGAGCTACCTGCCAGAGGCTCGCGTCGCCGATGTGGAACGTGGTCTGTTTCAACTGGTTCAAGACAACAAGGTCAAGCAGGCCGCCGCGATCCTGCGCAACGCCTGAGTTTTATGAAGGGTGCACGGTCTGGATCAAGTACACGGGCGATTGGGGAGGCTCATCGCGCTGTAAACTCTGCCCGCAGCAGCGCGTACTGAACCAGATCATGATGGGCGCCCAGCCAGTAACCCGCTTGCCGTGAAACCCCTTCGCGGACAAACCCTGCCCGCTCCAGCAACCGGAGCGACGCCAGGTTCTGCGGGTGTACCTGGGCCTCGATGCGGTTCAATGCCATGTATTCAAACCCCCAGCCAACAATGGCTTGCAATGCTTCCCCCATCAGCCCCTGCCCTTGCGCCGACTTCGCCAGTTCGAAGCCGACGGCGCAACTGCGCCACTGCCGGTTCCATTTGAACAGGCCGCAGGTACCCAGCAAACCCGGCTGGTTGTGGCGCTCGATGGCCCAGCGCGTCCCCGGGTTGGGCAGGCTGCGCCAGCTGGTAAACAGCGCCAGCAGTTGCTCGGCCTGCGGGTAGTCGGTAATGGGGTCGGTGCCGAACCACTGCATGGTATCGGCGTCGCTGTGGATCGCGAACAGTGCCGGGACATCGGCCGGGCACAGTTCCCTGAGGATCAGGCGCGGGGTGCGGATAACGGGAAAGTCGCTCATGTGGATACCGCCCTAGCCTGCCAGCTGCTTGCGCAGGATGTGCGCATACTCGTCCTTGATCTGCTCAAAACCGTACTTGTGCTCCAGGCGCTTGACGGTGAAGTGCCCACGGGCCATGTCCTGGTAGAAGTCGGTGAACAGCGCATTGATGGTGGCGCCGGTAAAGGCGCCGATCACCGGCACCGCCTGGGCCGCGAACTTGCTGGAGATGGTCACGCCGTAACGGCTAGCGACTTTCTCGATCAGCAGGGCCAGCCACTTGCCCACCTGCCCCGGCGACAAGTTGCCCACCGCCCCGGCCCCGCGCTTGGCGGCAATGGCCGCCAGCTCCTTGGACAGTTGCTGCATGGCCTGGGTGGTGAAGCTGCGGGTGATGTAGTAGCCGGTTTCCGTGGCGTCGTCGGCCTGGCTGTTGCCGCCCATGGCGAACACTTCGATGCAGGCCTGCTTGGTGGCAAAATCCGCCAGATCGAAGCCTTCACTGCGGGCCACATCGGCCACCGAGCGCATCATGATGGTGGTGGAAATGGGCAACTCGACAAACAGCGCGGCGAAACCGAAGGCCCCGCCCACAGCGCCGGAAGTGGCCGCATACATCTTGTGCAGCAAGGTCGATGCCGGTTTTTTGGGCGCGTTGTCCAGGCTCCACAGCGCCGCATCGGCGGAGCTGTGCAGGGCCGCCACCACCGCGCCGTTGATCTTTTTCGCCACCACTGCCGGCAGCGCCTTGACCGCGCTTTCGATGGGCGAACCCAGCAGCCCGGACAGGCGCGCCGTCAGTGAAGGCGACTCCAGCAAGGCGACGGCGCGCTTGAGGTCCCTGTAGTCCTGTGGATGGTCTTTGATAGTCACGCACTTCTCCTGCAAACAAACCGCCCACGACGAGCAAGCGGATGGCTTTACCACCCGCGCAATAATGAGCCCTGGACGCTCCCGAGCCTAGCCTGCCCGCGCAAACGGCGCGGGCAGGCTGCGGGTCATCGCGGTGCTTCCTGCAACCAGACGCGCACCTCCCGCTCTTCACCGGCCATCAACACCAGGCTTGCCACCTGCCCCGCCTCGATCAGGTCCTGTCGAGCCCATTGCAGGTTGTCTAGCAACGGCCCACGTTCCACCAGCTCGACGCGCGCCACCGCGGCCTTCATCGACTGGCAGGCGTCGGACTTGGCCTTGCGAATCGCCGCCAGGGTAGCACTGACCGCCTGCAGCACAGGCTCGACAAAGTCTTCGGCGACCCGTGATTCGGGCCAGGGGGCCTGGTGCACCGAACCCGGTTGCCAGCAGTGCCACACTTCCTCACAGACAAAGGGCAGAAATGGCGCGAACAAGCGTTGCAGCACACTCAAGGCCGCCGCCAGCGCGTTGCGCGCCGAGTGCCCCTCGGGGCGATAGGCACGGCGCTTGACCAGCTCGACATAATCATCGCAGAACCACCAGAAGAAGCCCTCGATGCTCATCAGCGCACGGCTGTAGTCATAGCCTTCCAACGCCGCCTCGGCAGTGCCGGTCACCTCCCCCAGGCGCTGCAGCATGGCCTGGTCCAGCGGCTGCTCGACCGGACCGTGCGGATCACCCGGCACCCCGAACACCAGCCTCGACAAGTTGAACAGCTTGAGCGCCAGGCGCCGGCCGATCTTCATCTGCAGCTCTTCGAAGGCCGTATCGCTGCCCGGGCGTCCCAGCGCCGCCCAATAGCGCACGCCATCGCTACCGTACTGCTCCAGCAGCCCCTGGGGCGTGACCACATTACCTCGGGACTTGGACATCTTCTTGCGGTCCGGATCGAGGATCCAGCCCGACAGCGCCACATGTCGCCAGGGCACCGTGGCCGTCTCGAAGTGGCTGCGCACCAGGCTAGAGAACAGCCAGGTACGGATGATGTCGTGGCCCTGGGGGCGCAGGTCCATGGGGTAGACCCGCGCAAACAAGTCGTCGCCCTCCTCCCAGCCGGCAGCGATCTGCGGGGTCAGGGAACTGGTGGCCCAAGTGTCCATGATGTCCCGCTCGCCGATAAAGCCATGGGGCTGGCCGCGTTGCTCGGGTCGGTAACCCGCCGGCGTGTCCTGGGTCGGATCCACCGGCAGCGAGGTTTCGTCCGCCAGGATCGGCCTGTCGTAGTCCGGCTCGCCCTGGGCATCCAGGGGATACCAGAACGGAATCGGCACGCCGAACACCCGCTGCCGGCTGATCAGCCAGTCGCCATTGAGACCGCCGACCCAGTGTTCGTAGCGGCTGCGCATGAACGGCGGATGCCACGCCAGGGCCTGACCGCGATCGAGCAGTTGCTCGCGCAGCGCCTCGCTGCGCCCGCCGTTGCGCAGGTACCACTGGCGCGTGGCGACAATTTCCAAGGGCTGGTCACCCTTCTCAAAGAACTTCACCGCGTGCCGTATCGGCCGCGGCTCGCCGAGCAAGGCGCCGCACTCGCGCAACAGCGCCAGCAACAACTTGCGCGCCTGGGGCAGGCTGCGCCCCGCCAGCGCCTCATAGGCCTGGCGCGCGGCCGGTGTGGCCAGCCAGTCAGGCACCTGGGCCAGCAGATGGCCGTCCGCCCCGATGATCGAGCGTGTGGGCAACTGCAGCTCGCGCCACCAGAGCACATCCGTCAGGTCCCCAAAAGTACAGACCATCGCCAGCCCGCTGCCCTTCTGCGGGTCGGCCAGGACGTGGGCCAGCAACGGCACCTCGACCTCGAACAACGGTGAACGCAGGTGCTGGCCAAAGCGGCCCTGGTAACGCGGGTCGTCCGGGTGCGCCACCAGCGCCACGCAGGCCGCCAACAACTCGGGACGGGTGGTGGCAACGCTCAGGTCCGGGCCATCGATACCCAGGAACGGCAGGTCGTGATAAGCCCCGGGCAGCTCGCGCTCCTCCAGCTCGGCCTGGGCCACAGCCGTCTGGAAGGTCACATCCCACAGGCAAGGCGCCTGTTGGCTGTAGAGCTCGCCGCGCCGGTAGTTGCGCAACAAGGCCCGCTGGCTGATCCGTTGTGCGCGCTCGCCGATGGTGGCGTAGCTCAGGTTCCAATCCACCGACAGCCCCAGCTGCATGAACAGATTGCGAAAGGCCTGCTCGTCGACAGCGGTCAACTGATGGCACAGCTCGATAAAGTTGCGCCGGCTGATCGCGGCATAATCGGCGCGCCGCGTGGCGACCTCGGCCGGTGGCTGGAATTGTGGCTGGTAGGCCGCCTGGGGGTCGCAGCGCACGCCGTAGTAGTTCTCGACCCGGCGTTCGGTGGGCAAGCCGTTGTCGTCCCAGCCCATGGGGTAGAACACGACCTTGCCGCGCATGCGCTGAAAGCGCGCGATGATATCGGTGTGGGTGTAGCTGAACACATGGCCGACGTGCAACGAGCCCGAGGCCGTAGGGGGCGGTGTGTCGATGGAGTAGATCGCGTCCCGGGGGGCACTGCGATCGAAGGCATAGATGCCTTGTTCCTGCCAGCGCTGGGACCAGCGTGTTTCGAGGTGTTCAAACGAGGGTGTGGCGATGGGGCAAAACGTTGCGGTTACACGTTTAACGGTGACATAGCATCCTCCTGTTATCACCCGCTGGCGCCAAACAGATTGGCGCCTAAGGGAAAATTTATAGAGGATTACGCGGCATTAGTAAATTGCCCGAACGCTTTCTTCCCCACCCCGCTCAATCGAACTGCAACTGAGCGGCCCAGGCCGGGTACTGGGTTTGCAACCGCCGCAGGCATCGCTCCATGAGCCGCGCGTCGTCAGGCAAACGCTGGGAGAAGCTCTCCCACCCCCGGATCCGCAACTGCAGTGGCATATCCACCATGCCGGAAATGGCGTCCCAGAAGGCGTCCCAGTTGCAGCCATAGGCCTGGGGAAAACCGAAGGCATCGCGTAAGGCCACGTGTAGCTCGCGGGCCGTACCAAGGTCGTGCAAATCAAGCTCCAGCAACGGCCGGCGAGTCATGTTCTGTGCCTCTGGTTCGGTTGATCGGCCGCCAGCATAACCCAAGCACTGGCGTATCCAGGCAGTGATTGATGCAGCGCAGTGATCACCGGCCAATCGATGGCACACTCCACGCTTTGCCAGCAACGGGACAATGAGCATGGCGATTCCCCAGGACCGAGAGCAACTGCTCCAGGCCATCGACAGCAACTTCAACGCCTTGAACGCGGCGCTGGACCAGGTGCCCCTGGCCCGGGTCGACGAACGCAGCCTGGAAGGCCACGTCAAGGGCACGCAAATCAGCGTCAGCGAGCTCGTAGCCTACCTGCTGGGCTGGAGCGATCAGGTCCTGGAGTGGCTGGACAAGGACCTGGCCGGGCGGCCGATCGCCTTTCCAGCCGAGGGCTTCAAGTGGAACGAACTGGGCCGGCTGGCGCAGAAGTTCTACCGGGACTACGAGGCCATTCCCTACCCGCAACGACGGCAACGCCTCGACGCGGCCCGGCAGCGGATCGTCAGCCTGATCCAGTCACGTGACAACGCCGCGCTCTACCAATGCCCCTGGTACGGCAAGTGGACCCTGGGCCGGATGATCCAGCTCAACACCGCCGCGCCCTACGCCAACGCCCGGGGCCGCGTGCGCAAGTGGCTCAGGAACACAAGCAGCACACCGCCCCATGCCTGAAGCGGCGCCGCTCGGGATGCGTCAAGTGCCGATGGGGAGCGGCAATAGCTGGGCAAGGACGACAGGGCCCGGGACGATTTCAGGCCAGGCGTTTGTGCAGGAAGAAACGCTGGTGCTGCGGCGGGAAATCCTCCAGCCGGCCGAATTCGCTGAAGCCGTGCCGCTGATAGAACTGCGGCGCCTGAAAGTCGAAGGTATCGAGCCAGATGCCGATACAGCCCTTTTCCCGGGCCAGCTCCTCGGCCATGTTCAGCAATTGCGAGCCCGTGCCCTGGCCCCGTGTCTGCTCGGGGACCGCCAGCAGCTCGATGAACATCCAGCGATAGAAAATCTCCGCCTGCAGGCCACCGAGAATCTCACCGCTGTGCTCGTCGCGAACCACCAGGGCGATGGCCTCGGGCTTGGGATCGCCCGCCTGGGCCCGGTTGTGGGCCCGCAAGGGCTCGAGGATCGCAGCGCGCACCTCCGGACCCGGGTTCATCAGCATGTCGATACGCGTATTCATTCGCCGTTTCCTTGGATGATGGCTGTGCCGGACCGGGGTGAAAGCGCTCCACGATCCTCCCTGGAGGATCGTGGGTTTGGCAAGGCTGCGCTACCTGGCCGTCGCTGCCGCAACTAGCGGCTGACGTACTGCTGGGTCTTGCTGTCGTAGACATAGGTGAGGTTGTCTGCGGCCGCCAGCGAACGGACCTTTCCCGGGCCCTCGAAGGTAGTGCCGCTGACCTTGACCTGCACCTGCGGCAGCGACTCCTGGCCGGCGACGAAGCTCAGCTCACCGTCGCTGCCGATGCAGGGCATGACCGCGCCGTCGTCGCAGGCCGCGGAGTTGTCCTCGCCGGTGCGCACCTGGCCAACATAGGACCAGACCCAACCATCGTCTTCGGGTTTCTTGTTCGGATTGAACACCAGCATGGTGTAGCCCCTGGTGATCACCCCATCGTCGAAAGTGGCCGTGGGCACCGCCAGCAGCAGGCGGCCGTCAGCGGTACGGTGCTCAACGGCCTTGCGCTTGGTGTCCACCTCCTCGGGCTTCTCGCGGCCGCCGAAGAAGCCGATCTTGCGTTCGATGCTGCGGATGGAATAGGCCTGCTTCTGGCCTGGGTTGGTGAGTTCGAAGGTGGCATCGGCCAGCCGTACCTGAACCTCCGGCGCGGCAAAATCCTCGCCCTCGCGGGCGGCGCGGTCCCGGGTGTGCCAGACAAAGGTGGCGTAGTAGTGCTTGCCGTCGAAGTCCAGCTCCTGGCCGTACCAGAAGGTGGCGGTAACGCCGTCTTCCAGCTCCACCTCTTCATCCTGGTCTGGCACCTCGACGTTCTGCATCACCGCCAGCACTGCGCCGGGAGGGATCGGCGCACCGGCCTGGGCCAGCATCGAAGCCGCCAGCATGCACGGCGCCAGCAGCCAACCGGCCAGTCGCGCAGCCAGCCGGCCTTCCTTGTGCAGACCTGTATTGCTCTTGATTTTCATCCCTGGAACATCCCTGTAGAACCGATGAGGAAACGCCGGCCACGCAAGTGGCCAATGGCATGACGCGCGATCATATAGCCAGCGTTTCATCAGCGACAAGATGCTGGCAAATGGCAAGCGCAGGCCGCCGGCAAGCGCAGCACCGGGCAAGGCGCGCTTGTTCCTGCGCCAGCCTTGTGAGAGGTTGCTGCCTCACTCGACCTGAAGACCGCCATGGATATTCGACCGACGCAAACCAAGGACTGGAGGCTGTTGAAGCAAGTTCGTCTCGCCGCGCTGCAGGACGCCCCGACCGCGTTCGGGGTCAGCTACCAGAGTGCCGCCCGATACAGTGACCAGCAGTGGCAGGAACGTGCCTCGGGCGCGACCAGCGCATTCTGGCTGGCCATCGAGGATGGCCAGCCCCTGGGAATGATCGGCGCCGCGGTCAGTGAGGCAAACCGCTACAACCTGATCGGTATGTGGGTCGCACCCGCGGCCCGTGGCTCCGGCGTGGCGGCCCGGCTGGTGGAAGCGGTGAAGTCGCGCGCACGGGAACAAGGCCATGAGCGGGTGTTCCTCGACGTCTCCCCCGCCAATGCCAGGGCCGCGAGTTTCTATCTGCGCCAGGGGTTCGCGTTCATTGATGAGTGGGAGCCTTTGCAAAGCCACCCCCACATCCAGGTGCAGACCATGCTCTGGACAGTGCAGGGCTGACTGCAACGGCCCCTTCGGCATCAGGCACGCCGGTAAGCCCTCGCCAACTGGCCACCCGCGGCTGCCGCGAGGGAACCGGCCCCCGCTGGCAGGTCATCAAGCGCGGCGCAGTCGTCGGCATCAGTGGGCCGATGAACGAAAGCATCGACGGGATCGAAAGAATCGGTGTAGGCAGTGTCAAGCTGATTCCGGTGGCCGCGCCGGATCATCCCCTGGCTGCCAGCGATGCCAACCTGACCGGCGCCGGGCCCGGCGGCGCGATGGCTGATCGAACGGTTCCTGCAACAGGTCTCGACGCCGCCGGCCATCCAGCCCCAGGCATAAGGCCTGGAGCCGGCAACGCGCTGAGCGTGGGACATTGCGCGGCTCGGTAGCTTGTCGTACGGGCCGGCGGTGATTGGCACCGGGCCCTGGCAAGCGGCCGCCTGGCGCACTCAGCCCAGCAACTCGTTGATCCAGCGCACCTGCCGGGCCATGTCCTGCACCTTCTCTTCGGGCACCGCCTGTGCCCGGCTGAAGTTTTCCAGGGTGCGCTGTTTCAGGCGCAGCAGGCGCTGCCATTTGGCCAGGAACGCCGGGCTGCGGGCCTGCAGCTGCAGAGGGCCGAAGTACAGCTCCCGGGGGCTGTAGCTCACCGGCCCTGTGCGCTCGGCGACGATGATTTCGTAGTCGAAACGGTTTTCCCGCAGCACCTCTTCGCACAGGATGCGGTAGCCGTTGTCCATCAGCCACTGGCGCAGGGGCTGCTCGCCCCCGTTGGGCTGCAGGATCAACCGCTCCTGGCCATTGAGGCGCGCCTTGCCGGCTTGCAGCAGGTCACGGATGGTCTCGCCGCCCATGCCGCACAGGCTGATGGCGCTGATGGCGTCGCCCGGTTCGATCGCCGCCAGGCCATCGGCCAAGCGCACGCTGACCTGCTGCTCCAGGCCGTTGTCGCGCACCGTGCGCCGGGCCGCGTGGAACGGCGTCAACGCCACCTCTCCGGCCACCGCCGCGCTGATGCTGCCGCGCAGCAGCAAGGCCACCGGCAGATAGCCGTGATCCGAGCCGATATCGGCCAGGCGTGCGCCGGTTGGTACATGCGCCGCCACGCGCGCCAGGCGCATGGACAATGTCTGCTGATTCAACTGCTGCCCCTTTTCACCACCAAGGTCCGGCACCTTGTGCCGGATCGGGGGGCGATTCTGGCGAGCAATGCCGGGCATTTCAAATTTATGCGACCGGGGCCGGGGATGCGGGTGCCGCAAAGGCCCGCTCCGGACAGGGTCGAAAGCAGCGTCCTCCATGGCGGGTTTCTGAGCGCAGGCAGACCTTCGTTGCTGGCCGCGTGCAACCTGGTCAGTGATAGACTGCGCGCCCATTGGGGAGGTGAAAAAATGCTGTGTCCGGAATGTGAACAAGGCGAAGTAACCCAGGTTCAAGTGCGGGCAACGCAGGAAATCCTGCACCTTTGCCAGGAGTGCGAGTTGCTCTGGCTCAGCGCCGAGGTCATTGGCACCGAGCCTTTCAACAGCTTCACGTCCTACATGGAGGAACTGGGTTTACCGCCGCTCTGGAGCTCGCTGTATGTGCTTGAACCCGAAAAGATCTCCAGCCCTCAGGCACGGAAATACCTGCGTTCGGTCGGCTCGATCTAGGTTGCTCGAGCCACAACGACGATAGCCTCCCCCACACTCAGAAGCGCAAGAGATGAACTACCAACTCTGGATGGAACCGGATGACTGCCAGACCTTCTGTCTGAGCGGCCCACAGGGAAACACCGCACGCAAACTGCTTCACCCCGACGCCCGGCTTGTGTGGGAAGTGCAAGCCCCCAGCCACTTCGAAGCAATGACCCGGTACTACGCGTACATGCAGTGGGGCGAATACAAGAGCGACCTTCCCGAACAGGAGTCCATGCCTTGAACACCGCCCAGCAGGTGGGCATAGCCCCCGAGTTCATCATTCTGCAAACCGACCATTGGGTGCTCAATCATCACCTGTCGTCCGCCCTGCCCGGCTACCTGATGCTGGGCTCGCGATCCCGGGTCAATTCACTGGCCGAGCTGCCCGAGAGCGCCCTGACGGAGTTGGGCGGCCTGCTCGCCAGGGTGCAGAAAAACCTGGAGCTGCAGCTCAAACCCAAGTGGCTGTACATCAGCCGGTACGGCCATGCCCCCGGCTACCCCATCCATTTCCACTTTATTCCGGTGTACCCCTGGGTCGAGGAGCTGTTCTGGAGTGATCAGCGCTACCGGCTGCTTGAAACTTTCGCCCATGAGGAAAACGCCCTGTCACTGACTGACGGGGCGGAACTGACCCTGTTCATCTGGCGCGAATTCGGCGAAAACCCGCAACCGCCGGCCATTCAAGGGCCCTCCATCGAACAGGTCATCAAAGCCTTGCGCAGCGCCTTCAACTAGCAATGGCCCGTGGCGCTGCGCGCTGTTCTCCGCGCCCCAAGGCAAGCCCCCTTACCTGGCGGTCTTCTTCAGGGAAACCGGGATGCCCCACACCAGGTCTTCCATGCCGGTGTCCCCTTGCAGGCGGGTTTTCATCGGTTCGATACGCGCCAGCACCCGGCGTCCTGTGTCGTTGACATTCGCCAGCTCCTTGTCGCTGAACTTCTTGACCAGTTCCACGGGGGCCGGCCTCACGTAGACCTGGATATCCCGCAGTGCGCATTTGATGTTCTGCGGGTCGATAGCCTTGCAAGTCTTCTTGTCGTAGCTCACGGCCGGGGTTTTCAGGTGGAAGCGGTCGCTGAGCAGTATCTGGCCGGGCTGGATACTGAAGGCCAGGGGCGCGTAGGCGTCGGGGATCTGAGCCTTCAACTTGACGGACTGGACATCACGGATCTTGGTGCCTTCGGTCCAACCGCCTTCCGACACCTGCCGGCGCGTGTTGTATTGCTGCTCTTGCCAGGCCACGCACTGGCCGGAGGCGACATGCACGGTACTGCAGACATTCTGGGTGTGGGTGGTATCCGCGTAGGAAGCGTCGCGCCAGTATTGTTCCTTGACGAACTGGCGATACAGCACCGCAGACATGTCCACCGAACCACGGGCACTGCTGGCCGGCTGGCCCTTTGCGGCGCCTACCTGGGCCAGGCTGCTGTCGATCCTGTAATCAATGCCGCCGGACATCAGGTAGGTTCCCGGCGGGACGATGTGCACTTCAAGGAAGTCCCAGAGAAATACGGTTTCCTTGATTTTCTCCAGGTCGTTATTGGCGAAGGACTGCATGTAGCCCTGGCCCGGCTGGTCCTTGTTGCTGAAGATCACGCGATGGGAATAGCTGGAGAGGTCGGTCACGCTCTTGTTGGGCATGAGCGCCGGCACCAGCACCACGGACATACCGTCCCGGGTCGCGCCATCGATGATCTCCAGGAGCTGGTTGGTCGGGTTCTGCGTGGCGCTGCCATTGAGGTCGGAACTGCCCAGCGGGGCACAGGCGCTCAAGAGCGTGACTGAAACCAGAACAGCCAGGGGGCGGAGGCGCTTTACCAGGGTCTTCATTGGATATCCTTATCTGTAACGCAGCGAGGGCCAGATCCCTTTGGCAATACCGCTCAGGTCAGGGGCGAGTGCCGGCCAATGGGGGCGAAAGCGGCCTACTTTACTGGGTCGACCCGCCGCAGTAAAAGGCCGGCGCAGCAAGGCCGCACCTTGCTGCCTGGTCCGGAGAGGGCCGCCCGCATCCTAGAACTTCGCCTGCATCCCCACCCGCAGCGTGCGCCCCGGTGCCGGCATGAAGCTCTGCGCCAGCGGGTCCAGGTAGTAGCGGTCGGTGAGGTTCTGCAGCGACACGTTGAGGCTGGCGTCTTCCTTCAGTTTGTAGTTGAGGAACAGATCGACCAGCGCCACTTCGCGGTAGTTCAGTTGCGGCGTGGTGGCGCCGGTCTGCCAGGGCTTGTCGGCGGTAACCGTGGGGCCGGAGGTGTAGGTGATGCGCGTGCCGAGGGTCAGGCTCTGATCGAAGAAGCGCAGGCCAGTGGTCAGATTGCCGGCAAAGCGTGGCGGGTTCTGGGTGTTGGTGTAGGAGCCCATGAAGCTGCCCGGGGTGCAGTCCGGGGTGTCGGCGGTTTTCTGGTAGGGGTTGCTGGTGGCGCGCAGGGTGGCCGCGAAAGCCGCGTCGCAGGTTTCGGTCTTCAGGTAGTAGGTGGACGACAGGTCGGCAAACACCCGCCCGGCATCGTAGCGGGTCTGCAGCTCCAGACCGCTGGTTTTGTAGCTGTCGGTGTTGCTGAAGCGCATCAGGCCCCACAGGCCCGGGCTCGGGTCGTAGTAGCGGGTGATGTAGTTCTTGATGGTGTTGTTGAAGTAGGCCAGCTTGAACGCCGCCGAGTCGTCATCCACCAACAGGCCCTTTTGCAGGGTGCTGGCGCCGATCTCCCAGTTGCTCGAACGCTCGGGCTTGAGGCCCTTGCCGGGCATCGTCTGCTGCACGCCCTGGCTGGTTTCGAACAGCGACGGCATGCGAAAGCCCTGGGTATACGAGGCATATACGAAGGTGTCCGGCAGCACTTCGATATTGATACCGAAGGCCGGGGCAAAGGCGCCACCGCTGTTGCTGTTCTTGCCGGAGTAGTTGTAGCCGGTGACCACTTCGCCGACCTCGGACGGATAGACCGTGGAGTCGGTGGCGCCAAAGTCGTTGTAGCGCACGCCCTCGAAGGGGAAGTTGGTGTTCTGGAAGACGATGCCGTTGTTCAGGCGCGGGTCGGTGGCGTCGGTGTACTGGCCGTTCTGGTCGGGGAACCACATCATGTTGCCGGAATTGTCGCCGTTGGAAACCCGTAGGTAGCGCAGGTCACGTTCCTCGCGACGCGCCGTGGCCGTGGGCACGTGATCCTTGCTGCGATAGTGGGTGTAGCGCCCTCCGCCCCACAGGGTGAGGCTGTCCACCGGCTTGTACTCCAGCTTGCCGTTGAAACTGAACTCCTGCCGCGAACCTTCGCGCAGCATGCGGTTGGCGTTGATATCGTCCTGGGTGGTGGCCACGCTTTTCTGCGGGCGCAGTTCCTCCAGCTGGAACGAGCTGCCCAGGTCCAGCTTCAAGTCGCCGTAGCCGGTCTCGAAACGCGAGGTATTGGCCAGGCCACCGCCCACCCGGCGATCGGCCTGGCGGCTCCAGTTGCGGTCCGAACGGTAGGCCTGGGATGCCGGCGCCGAGACGGCGGTCAACTGGCTGGTCTGCGCATCGGTCATCCACAGGTCGGCGCTCAGGTCCACCAGCGGGTTGCCTGCAGGCAGGTAGTTGTAGCGCGCGGTGTAGGTGTCGATCTGGGTATGGCCCAGGGGGTACTGGTAGATGCCGCCAGTGCCGAAACGGAAGATGTCCGAGGGCATGATCTCGCCGATGCGTCCGTCGTAGCGCCGGTAGCCCAGGTCGAAGGTGTGGCCGTCCGCCGGGCGCAGGGTGGTCTTGAGCAGCCAGGATTCGGTCTTCGACGAGGAGTTCAGCACTTCTTCCCCGGCGTTGTAGGTGGTGGCGACGCTGGTCTCTTCATCGCCGTAACGGTCATAGGTGCGGTAGCGATCCTGGCCCTTCTTGCCGGCGAAATAGTTGCCCTGGTTGCGATGGGCGTAGGCCGCCACCACATCGAAGAATTCATGGGAATAGGCGAACGCGGCACTGCCGGCCTCGGCCTCCGAGCCGAACAGCCCGCCGCGGCTCTGATGCGGCTCGGAGTACAGGTCCTGGGTCTTGGAGTGCGGATCGCGGGAGGCCGGGGCCACACCGTTGTTCCAGACATCACCCTTGAGCCGCAGGCCGATATTCTGACCGTCCTTGAGGATGTCGCCGACCCCGAGGGTGCGCATCTTCACCGTGCCGCCTATGGCACTGGAGGTCAGGCTCGGGCCCTTGTCGATGGCGATGTCGCTGATCATGTCCGGGTCGATGTAGCTGCGTTGCTGAGTCCCGGCATAACCGCGATAGACATCCAGCGCCTGCTGCGAACCGTCCACCGTCACCGCCACCCGGCTCTGGCCCTGGATGCCGCGGATGTTCACATCCAGGCCGCCGCCATTGCGGCTGTCACCGACCTGGACCCCGGGCTGGCCCTTGAGCATGTCGCCCACCGACACCACGCCAAAGCGCTGCAGGTCGTCGGCGGAGATGTACACCGACGAACGCGGCGCCCGGTACACCTCCTCCTCGTCAGGGTTCTCGCCCTTGATCTTCTGCGTCGGCAGCGACACCGCATCAGAGCGCAGGCGCAAGGCATAGCCGCCGTCGGCCTGGCGCACGTAGCCCAGGCCGGTGCCCGACAGCAGCTGGTTCAAGCCCGCCTCGGTATTGAAATCCCCTTGCAGGCCCTGGCTGGTCTTGCCTGCGGTGAGCAGCGCACTGCCGGCCATGCTGATGCCCGCCTCGGCGCCAAAGCGCGACAGCACCTGGTCCAGGGGACCGGCGCCGATGCTGTAGTGGCGCTCGCCGGCAGCCAACACCACTTCACTACAGAGCGGCTGCAAACCGAGCAACAGCAGGCCGAAGGTATGGGTACGCAAGACACGAGCAGGGAAAATCATGCAGGGCTCCTAGGGATCGAAACCCACCTGTGCCGGTGGGTAATACCTGAAGGCCAAGCCAGATCGAAAAAACTATCGCGCCGGTGAAAAAAAAGTGTCAGGCCGGCACCACGGTCACCCAGTAACGGGTTCTTCGCTCAATGCGCACCGGCAAGGTATTGGCTACCAGGGCCAGGGCGGCATCGGTGTCGTCCAACTGAAAACTGCCGGTTACGCGCAGGCCCGCCACGGCTTCGCTGCAACGCAAGAAGCCCGGGCGATAGCGCGACAGCTCTGCCAGCAACTGATCCAGGCGCATGCGCTCGGCGGGCAGGATGCCGCGCATCCAGGCCTGGGCCAGAAACGTATCGATGGGGCTTGGCCGCCCTGCTCCCCGGCCATCGACTCGGGTTTGCCAGCCGGCCTGCAACGCCAGCGGTGCTGGGTGCTGCCGTGCGCTCACCTGCACCAGCCCGCGCAACACCGTCACCTGGGTGCCCAGGCGATCGTGACGCACCAGCAGGTTGGCACCACGGCTATAGAGCACCGCATCCGAGGTCGACAGTTGCAGGGATGCAGAGGCCGCCGGGGTGTCCAGGGCCAGTTCGCCCTCGATCAATTGCAGGCTGCGCTGCCGGGCGCTCAGGTCCAGGTTCACCGCACTGGCGGTGTTCAGCCATAGCGAGCCACCGTCGGCCAGGGCCCAATGGCGTCGCTCGCCGACGCCGGTGCGATAACTGGCCAGAGCTGAGCGCACCAGGGTGGAATCCGCCCCCTGCCAGGAAATGCCCCCCAACAGCCCCAGGGCCAGCAGGCACTTGAGCACCTGTCGCCGTCGCTGCGGATCGGCGCCCGCCGCTTGCAATGCCCGGCGCGCCGTGGCATCGGCCAACAGATTGGCCCCTGGCTGCAACATCAGCGGCAGGCTGCTGACCCGCTGCCACGCGTATTCATGCTCGAGGCTGGCTTGCCGCCACTGCTGCAGGGCCTGATGGTCCGCGGCGCTCATCAGCCCGGACTGCATCCGCACCAGCCAATCGATGGCGTTGTCCCGCACTCGGGGATCGACCGCAGCGCCACTCATTCAAAACGGCTCGCGTAACAGACACTGAACGCCTTGCCCATGGCCCGCTGCACCTGGGCCACGGTCAAGCCCAACTGCGCAGCGATCTGCGGATAGGTCAGGCCATCGAGCTGGGACAGAAAGAAAATCTGCCGCACCCGTGACGACAAGCCCACCAGCAGCGAATCCAGCTGCAACAGGGTCTCGATCATCAGATGCCGCTCCTCCGGCGAAGGCTCCTCCCCCACCGGCCGCGCCGCCAGGGCTTCCAGATAAGCCCGTTCGATCGCCTGGCGGCGCCAGCGATTGATCAGCAGGCCGTTGGCAATGGTGGCCAGAAAGGCCATGGGCTGGCGCAACTCACGCACATCCTCCTGGGAGCGCAGCACCCGGATAAAGGTGTCATGGGCCAGGTCCTCGGCATCGGCACTGTGCCCCAGGCGCCGGTGTAGCCAGCCCCGCAGCCAGCCGTGATGGTTCGCATACAACTGGGCGACGGGCGAAGAGAGGCTGTGGTTGTGCATGGCAGATTCGCATTAATGATAATGCTTCTCATTTTATGATTTTGCGATGCACGTTGTACAGGGTGGGAAGCGGCCGATTGCCGCAAGGGAATGGGCCCGCCCTCCCACATCCGGCTACCGGGGACGGGCGCCAAGCGAGCATTTCAGAGCTTTTGCGGCTGCGCCCGGCACTTCCCGCAGGCACATCCCGCCCGCTCTTCGCGTCGCAGAATCAGGAAGTCTGCCGGTCGATGTCGCGCCGAAGCACCACCGCCGTGGTGATGTCCTCGACCGACTCATGACTGGCTACGGCATCCCGGACTCGGTTCAGGTCATCAATGGTGCGGGATTCGATCTCGATCACCAGATCGAGCTGGCCACTGACCGAAGAGATGCGTCGCACCTGGGAGTGCTGGGCCAGCATGTCCAGCAGGCTGATGGCCGGCGTGCGTTTCAGGCACACCAGAAACATGGCGCGAATCACGTTGGCGTCGATTTCGCCAATATCCGCCCGGTAGCCCCTGATCACGCCATTGCGCTCAAGGTTGAGGACACGCTCGCTGGTAGCGCTTCTGGACAGTCCGATTCTCGCGGCCAGGGCCTTCAGGGCAATCCGCGCTTCTTTAGACAGAATGTCCAGTATTTCGCGATCTTTCACGTCCAGGTCGCGCATCAAGACTCCTCACTTTGACTACCGAATTTGTGCCGGTCGATTCCGACAATATGCAGGCCAACACCGACCGCATACCTACTGCCGTCAAGGATTTCGCATGCCAAGCTAACTGAAAACAATAACTTGGAAAACCATTACCATGACCAACCTTTCCCATCCCGCCCCGCAGTTCTCGCCCCGCGATGCCGAACAACTGGCCGAGCAGCTTTTCAATGTCGTCGCCACGGCCTCGCCCCTGGATGGCGAGCGCGACTGCAACTACCGGTTGAACACTGCAAGCGATGCGGGGTGGATTCTGAAGGTGGTCAATTCGAGTGAACCGCGTACTGAAAGCGAGCTGCAGACGGCCATCCTCAGCCACCTCGCCAACTACAACCCCGAGCTTGCCGTGCCGCAGCTGAAGAAGAGCCTTGCCGGTGGCTTCCTCGCCTCGGCCATGGCGCCCTCCGGTGAAACCCATGCGGTGCGCCTGGTGAGTTGGCTGCACGGTACTCCCCTGGCCGAGGTCAAGCGCACGTTCGAACTCATGCGCAGCCTGGGCCAATCGTTCGCCGACATGGATCGTGCGTTGCAGGGCTTCATGCATCCCGGTGCGGTGCGCGACCTGGACTGGGACCTGCGGCACGCCGCGCGCTCCAGATCGCGCCTGCATTTCGTCAAGGATCCTGGCCGACGAGCCATTCTGGAGCGCTTCATTTCCGCGTTCGAAAACACGGTACAACCCAGGCTTGCGCGGTTGCGCACGCAGGTCATTCACAATGACGGCAATGACTGGAACATCCTCGTCGACCCGCAGACTCATCAGCAGGTCTCGGGCATCATCGACTTTGGCGATGCCGTGCATACGGTGCTGATTGCCGAAGTCGCCATCACCTGCGCCTACTCCATTCTCGACATGGAGGACCCCATCGGCGCGGCCGCCGCGCTCACCGCCGGCTTCCACGAGCGCTACCCGCTGCAGCCGCAAGAACTGGACGTGCTGTTCAACCTGATCGCCATGCGCCTGGTCATCAGCGTCACCTTGTCGGCCTCGCGCCACGAGCAGACCCAGGACAACCCTTACCTGGCCATCAGCGAAGCCCCGGCCTGGCGCCTGCTGGAAAAAATGGACCGCATGAACCCGCGCCTGGCGACGGCGATCCTGCGCAAGGCCTGCGGTTATGACGCGATAGAAGGTGCCGGGGCGGTTCGCCGCTGGGTGGATGAAAACCACCACTCCTTCGCGGACATCGTGCATCCGGCGGCGGCGACCCTGAACAAGGCCATTGTGCCGTTCGCCGATGCCGCCCATGTGCTGACGGTCGCCTCCGCCGAGCAACGTCCGGCAGAGGCGGCGAAATGGTGGAACGATTTCGCGGCTGAACATCAAGTGCCACTGGGCATCGGCCCCTGGGGCGAAGAACGGACCATCTACACCGATGCGGCATTTGAATCGCGCTTCATTGCAGGGCAACGTCGGATCATTCACCTGGGCGTCGACTTGATCATGCCGGCCGGAACGCCGCTGTACACACCGCTTGCCGGCGTAGTGCGCAGCGTCGAGGTCGAGCGTGAACCGCTGGGCTATGGCGGCGTGATCATGCTTGAGCATTCGCCTGAGGGCTGCCCGCCGTTCCTGACCCTGTGGGGGCACATGGCCCACGAAGCGCTGACCCGCCTCAACCCCGGGGACCGTCTTGAGGCGGGCGCCCTGGTGGGCCACATGGGCGCGGACACGGAAAACGGCGGCTGGCTACCCCATGTGCACTTCCAGATGTCCACCGATACCCAGCTGCAAGCGAGCGAGTTCATCGGCGTCGGTGAGCGCGCCTACCTTGAGGTGTGGGCCGACCTGTTCCCGGATGCATCGACCCTGGCCGGAATTCCTGCGGAAACCTACAGCCAGGAAGGCAGAAGCAAAGCAGAGATCGTGGCCAAGCGTAAACAACTGCTGCTGCCCAACTTATCGATTTCCTACTCGGACCCGATCAAGTTCGTACGCGGTGATGGAGTCTGGTTGATAGACAACTTTGGCCGGGCCTACCTGGACTGCTTCAACAACGTCTGCCACCTGGGCCACTCCCATCCCGACGTGGTACAGGCCCTGGCGCGCCAGGCTTCACGCCTGAACACCAACACCCGCTACCTTCACGACAGCATCGTGGAGTACGCCGAGCGGCTCACCGCGACCTTGCCCGAAGGCCTGGCGGTGGCCTCCTTCGGCTGTTCAGGCAGCGAAGCCAATAGCCTGATGCTGCGCATGGCGCGCAATCACACCGGGCGCAACGATGCCATTGTGCTGGACTGGGCCTACCACGGCACCACCCAGGAGCTGATCGACCTCAGCCCCTACAAGTACAAGCGCAAGGCCGGCAAAGGCCGTGCAGAACACGTATTCGAGGCGGCCGTGCCGGATGCCTACCGCGCCGCGGATCACTGGCCGTTCGAGGAGCTGGGCAAGCGTTTCGCGCAAAGTGTCGCCGAGCAGATCGATAGCATGCGCAAGCAGGGCCGGGCCCCGGCGTTCTTTCTCGCGGAGTCCATTCCCAGCGTCGCCGGGCAACTGTTTTTCCCGGAAAACTACTTGCAGGAAGTCTATGCAATGGTGCGTGCCGAGGGCGGCCTGTGCCTGGCCGATGAAGTCCAGGTCGGCTTTGGTCGAGTGGGCAGCCACTGGTGGGCCTTTGAAACCCAGGGCGTGGTGCCCGATGCGGTGTCCATGGGCAAACCCATTGGCAACGGCCACCCGATGTCGGCAGTGGTGACCACCCGCGAGATCGCCGATAGCTTCAACAATGGCATGGAGTACTTCAACACCTTCGCCGGCAACCCGGTTTCCTGTGCCGTGGGGCTCAGCGTTCTCGATGTGATTGAACGCGACAACCTGAAACTCAACGCACTGACGGTGGGCAACTACTTGCTCGATGGCTTTCGCACGCTGCAGCAGCGCTACGATGCCATTGGCGACGTACGCGGCCTGGGGCTGTTCCTCGGGATTGAACTGGTCACCGATCGCAAGAGCAAGGCTCCCGCTACGCAACTGGCCAGGAGGGTCGCCGATGGTGCCCGGGAGCGCGGCATTCTGATCGGCACCGAAGGCCCCTACGACAACGTACTGAAAATGCGCCCCTCGATGATTTTCAGCCAGAAGAACGCCGACTTCCTGCTTGAGGTCCTGGACGAAAGCTTCAAGGCAGCACTGCGCTAGAGCATCAGGATCGAGGCCGCAGCGCTCCAAACCGGGCTGGCCGACATAGTGTCGGCCAACTCCGGCAATGTGTCCGGCACGCGGACACCTTGCCGGGTGCTTTGCGCAATGACCTGTGCAAAGCTTTTCCCGAGGCCAGGGTGAAGAGCCCACAACAAAAAATAATAATTCTTCAAAGGTGCCATCCCATGCTAACCAGAACGCTCAAGGGTCTGCTTGCCGCATCCACCGTCGCCGCCGCGGCGCTCCTCTGCCCCGCAGCCGCTCAGGCTGATGACTTGCAATCGATCCGGGAATCCAGAGAAATCCGCATCGCCATGAGCGGGCAATACTCGCCCTTCAGCTTTGCCAACGAGCAGAACCAGATCGTCGGCTTCGACGCCTCCATCAGCGAAGCCCTGGCCCAACGGCTCGGGGTGAAAGTCAGCATCGTCACCACGCCCTTCGACGGAATAATCGCCGGACTCCTGGCAAAAAAATACGACGCCATCATCGCCTCCATGACCATTACCCCGGAGCGCCTGAGGGCCGTGGACTTCGTCGGCCCCTACTACCACGCCGGCCGCACCATCGTGGTGAAAGAGGATTCGCCGATCAACAGCCTGGATGACCTGAAGGATGTGAAGGTGGGCGTCACCCTGGGCGATGCCCACGACAAATGGGCCAGGGCGCGGGGCAACTTGAAGGTGAAAACCTATAAAGGGCTTCCCGAGATGCTGGTCGACCTGGAAGCCGGACGCCTCGACGCGCTGGTGATGGACAGCGTTCCGGTACTGGTGGCCGTCAAGGAAACCGGGCAGAAAGTGCGCATCATCACGCCACCCGACAGTGAAGGTGGGGTTGAAGGCATGGGCATTGCGCTGCGCAAGAACAACCCCGAGCTCAAGGCGGCGATGCAGCAGGCACTGAACGACATGCTCGCCGATGGCAGCTACGAAAAGATCTCGATGAAGTGGATCGGCAAGGACATTCGCTGACTCATCTTCAGCCTGGCTCGACCTGGGGTCGGGCCGGTCAACCTGACCTTTTCGAGCCTGCCCATGGATCTGACACTCATACAGCGCACCCTGCCGTTTTTTCTGGAGGCGGCCTGGGTCACGGTGCACGTTTCGCTACTGGCACTGCTGCTGGGCCTGCTGGTCGCCATCGTGCTGGTGGCGGCCCGGCTGTCCGGCTTTTTCCTGCTTCGCTGCCTGGCCAGGGTCTACATCAGCGTTTTTCGCGGCACGCCCTGCCTGGTCCAACTCTTCCTCCTCTACTTTGGCGGCCCGCAGATCGGCCTTGAGCTGGAGCCGTTTTCCGCTGGCGTCATCGGCCTGGGCCTGAACATCGCGGCCTACATGGCTGAATCCATTCGCGGCGCCATCAGCAACGTCGATCCCGGCCAGGTCGAAGCGGCCCGTTCAATCGGTTTCGGCAAGGGCCAGACCCTGTGGCTGATCACCCTGCCGCAAACCGCCAAGCTGATGATCAGGCCACTGGGGGTCAATGCGGTCGCGCTGATCAAGGGCTCGGCCCTGGTGTCGACCATCTCGGTGGTGGAACTCTCCTATACAGCACAGCGCTTTATCAGCTCCACCTACAAGCCATTCGAGATCTTCATGGTGTCGGCCATTTTGTATATCGCCATGGTCTACACGGTCAGATTGCTGGTTGACCACCTCGACAAACGCTTCGCGGCAAAGTGAGACGCGTCAATGCAAAGCCTCGATCTCAGTATTCTCACCCCCTATTCCGAGCTGCTGGCAACCGGACTCTGGTGGACCATCGTCCTGTTCCTCTGCTCCAGCGTATTGAGCCTGATAGCGGGCATAGCCTTCGCCCTTATCGTGCTCTACACCCCCAAACTGGTATCCCTTCCCATACGCTTCATGACCTGGCTGCTGATGGGCACCCCCCTGCTGCTTCAGCTGTACCTGATCTATTACGGCCTGGTGCAAGTGGGGATCGATATCCCGGCCCTCGCGGCCGGCATCATCGGCCTGAGCCTGCATTTTGCGGTCTACAACGCCGACGTGATTCGGGCCGGAGTCCTGTCGGTCGACCCCGGGCAGATTGAAGGTGCGCGCTCCATTGGCCTGAGCCGCAGCCAGGCGCAACGCTACGTGGTGGTGCCACAGGCACTACGCAATACCCTGGCCCCGCTGGGCAACAACCTGATCGTCCTGCTCAAGGACACCTCCCTGGTGTCGATCATCGGCATCGCCGAACTGGTCTACAGCGCCCAGCGCGCCGTGAGCGAAACCTACAGCCCGTTCGAGTTCTATCTGGCCGTCGCGGTGATTTATTACGCGGTCAATCTTGTCCTGGAAGCTGGCCTGCACCTTCTTGAAAATAAGGTAGAGATGTCACGATGACCACCGAAAAGCTCATGGTTGAAGTCAAGGGCGCGCGCAAGGCGTATGGCGCACTTGAAGTGCTCAAAGGCATCGATCTGTCTGTCTCGCGCGGACAGATCATCGCCATCATCGGCCCCAGTGGTTCGGGCAAAAGCACCCTGCTGCGCTCGATCAACCACCTGGAAGTGCTGAACGAGGGGGAGATCTGGCTGGAAGGCGAACACGTCAACCGCCCCTTGAAAGGTCGAGCCTTTGAACAGCACATCAATAGCGTGCGCCAGCAGATGGGCATGGTGTTCCAGCACTTCAACCTGTTCCCGCACCTGACCGTGCATGAAAACATCGCCCTCGGCCCGATCAAGCTCAAAGGGCTGACCAGGCCAGCCGCTCGCGAGCTGGCCATGGAGTACCTGTCGAAGGTCGGCCTGGCCAACAAGTTCGACGAGTACCCTTCTCGCCTGTCCGGCGGGCAGAAACAGCGCGTGGCCATTGCCAGGGCCCTGGCGATGCGCCCCAAGGTCATGCTGTTCGATGAAGCCACCTCGGCGCTGGACCCCGAGCTGGTGGAAGAGGTCAACCAGGTCATGAAGCAACTCGCCGCCGAACACATGACCATGTTGATCGTCACCCATGAAATGCGCTTTGCCGGCGAAGTGGCGGACCGGATCATCTTCATGGACGGTGGCGTGGTGGTCGAAGAAGGCGCGCCACAAGAAATCCTGCAAAACCCGACTCACGAACGAACTCGGTCGTTCTTGAAAAAGCATTTGCATGCCTGAGGCACAGAGTCAAAGGGGGATGTCGGGGGCCGTTGTAGATGACATGCTCTCGCGCCATCTCGAATTTGCGCATGACCCGGCGCAAGCGAGACGCCTTGCCGCCAATGGAGACACCGCAAACAAAAGCCCTGATATGGCGACAACTGGCCGCCAAAAATAGCTGAGCGCTCAGCTGGAAGCGTCGTTCAACCGCTGCAGCGCTAGTTGCTCGGCAGCACTGGCTTCGAGCTTTGCACGCTCTTCATCCAGATACCGATAAATGCTTTGGAAGTTGGCGATTTTCTGTTTGATTTCTGCCATCTTTTTTTCAATGAGCTTGGCGCCCTCGGCGCAGTCGATCAGCTTGTTGCGCTGCGCATCGAGAATCTCGCCTATTTCCCCCAGGGAAAACCCCATGCTTTGCGCGCGCTGGATGAAGTCAAGATCCTGCAGAGTTTGTGCGTTGTAAACACGATAGTTGTTCGTTCGCCGCTGCGATGAGATCAGGCCGATTTGCTCGTAGTAACGCAGCGTATGACGGCTGGCGCCGCTGCGGGCCTCGATTTCACCAATTTTCATGAAAACACCACTTGACCATAGAGTTGGGTCGATAGTTTACGCTTGGTTTCTCACCTTCAACAAGGAACAGGGAAATGAGCGTGGAGTGCTTTGTCACCGGGGGTACCGGCTTCATCGGTCAACATTTGCTGGCACACCTGAGTGCAAAAGGTCACACCGTTCGGGTGCTGATGCGTCGCCCGGAGCGACTCGCGGCACTGCGGGAGCAAGTCGACCATTTGGGCGGCTGCGCCTCCCGGGTATTGGCCGTGGCCGGCGATCTGGAACGGGATCAGCTCGGGCTGAGTCCTGCCGACCGAGAAGCGTTGAGGCACGCCAGAGTCGTCTTCCACCTGGGTGCCCACTTCGCCTGGGGGCTTACCTTGGAACAGTCTCGTGCGGTGAACGTGGAAGGAGCCAAGCGCGTGGCGCTGCTGGCGGCTGAGCAAAACAGCCGGTTGGTGATGATCGGCGGCTACATGCTGCAAAATCATGAACACCTGCGACGCATCGGCATCGATCCTCACCATCCGCAGCGGACCGATTGGCCTGCGCTTTACCGGCATGTCGGTGGTTACGAGGCGAGCAAGCTGGAAGCGCATTTTGTGACCCTGGAGACCATGTCCGCCAAGGGCGGAGAGCTGACCGTTGTCCACCCCGCGACAGTGTGTGGCCACAGCCGCACGGGGCATATCCTCGACGGCCAGCCGCTGGTGGCGCTGATACGCAACCTGGTGCAGGGAAAGCTCACGGCCGTGCCCGGTACCGCCAGGCACTGGCTGCCACTGGTCACCGTGGACTACCTGGTGGAGCTGATGACGGCGAGTGCTTTTGATCCGGCCATGGCGGGCCAGGAACTGCTGGCGCTGGATGCGCAAACGCCCAACTTGCGAGAAATGTTGGTGCAGGTGGCACAACCTTTGGGCTTGAAGTCTCCCAAGCATCACGTTTCGCTCCGACTGCTGAAGTGGCTACTGAGCATTCCTCCCGTCGCGCGATTCATGAATACCCAACCCGAAGCCTTGGACTTCATCCAGACCACTCGTTTTGATACCGCGGCCGTCGAGCAATTTGCTAGCAGGCATGGCATAGCCAAACCGGATATACGTCAGTCGTTGCAGCACACTGCAACCTTCGTCAACGCTCATTGCATGGCCAAGGGTCAGGCCGGCTGACCTCTCCCTTCAAGGTCGGCAGTGTCCTGCCGGACGAACTCACTTACCCCCCCATCACCACCGGGAGTGCCGGGAGTTTCGTCCACTCAAACTGTGCGCCGCCGATGCAGGGCGGCATTCTATCGAACAACCATTCAGCGACAGGGATCGTCATCGATGCCATCCACTTTCAGCAAAGGCGTCATATTTGCACTGTGCGCTGCGGCACTGAACGCAACGATCGGTGTACTCAGCAAAGTCCTCATGAATAATGATTTCACCGCGAGCAGTGTCGCTGTCATCAAGACCCTACTGGGTTGCGTGCTGCTATCAATCTTGCTGTTTTTCCTCAAGCGCCCGGAGAAATCGAGCCAATGGATCCAGGCAGCTATCTGCGCATTTCTTGGCATCTTTGTGCTGTTCCACTTCGAAACCTCCGCCTATCGACACTACGCGGCAGCAGGTGTGGTGGTGGTCCTGATGGCCAGCGCTTCCATTTCCTCGATCATTCTGGGGCGCATTTTCCTCAAGGATCCCATCACCGCGAACGCCACCGTTGGCGCCGCACTGGCCATCGCCGGGATCTCAGTGATCTTCGGCGGCGACCTGCAGCAGGGTTTTACCCTGCAAGGTGCGGCGCTTGCCGCCATGGCCGGCTGCGGCTATGGGGCCTTTTCGGTTGCCATGAAGCGCATGGGGGTGTCGGGAGGACTGCATTTCACTCGCCAATTGTTGTTCTTCGGCGGCCTGTACCTGCTGCTGCCAGCGGCAGCCGATGGATTCACAATGGGCGAGCTGTCGCCGCTGGCGATCGCCGCCCTGCTGGCGCTGGCCACGCTGCCGACAATCCTGGGCTTCTTCTGCACTACCAAGGCCATCGAATATCTCAAGCCATCCCAAGTGCAAGCCCTGGAGCTGACCGAGCCGCTGTTCGCCGCGCTGCTGGCGTTTGTGGCGCTCAATGAAGTTCCCCGTGAAAGCCTGTATGCAGGAGCGGCACTGATCATCCTCGGCCTGTGTTTCTCCAATGAACTGATTCGCTTGGGCAGCAAAGCATCAGTCGCGTCGGCCGAATGAGCTGCTCTGGGTCTCTGATTACTCTGGCGATCGGTGTTTTGTTAAGTGTTTCAAGGCACTGGCCGCGTCACAAGGCCTTTGAAAAAGTGCAGGTCAGCGCGGTCACCATCGGCACCGGGCTCAAAGCGTCTTGTGCTGACAGTCAGCACAAGACGCCACACAGCAGCCGGAAGTGGACAATGACCGGCTGCAACACTACCGTCTCCATTCTCAACCCGCCCCCCCTCCCCCAAAAAACGCCCAAGGGATGGAGATGAAATTCTTGCCCCGCCACGCAGGCACGCGCCGGCCCTGGTACGTAACGTTGCTCTGGATAGCGCTGCTGTTGTGGCTGGCCACTCATTGGGACTTCGCGTTGCCAAGGGTGAATGTCCACTACTCGCCCTCAGGCCAGGACGCGCTCAGGTACATCTGGAATGTCCAGGATCGGATTGATAAAGGAGGAATGCTTCCCGGAGGCGGCGCAACCGATCATGGCGCACTGTTCCCGGACGAGGAGTTCTTTATGGAGTTTTCGTGGTGGAGCAAAATCACCAGGCGTAATCATTGCATCAGCATCAGCCCGCAATGGCCCACTACCGATATCTACCTGAACGCCGACGGCGACATCGACCAAGGTCAGACAAGTGCAACGAATATCAGCCGGTTGGCAGCCTGTCGGTGGGATCGAGCCAAGCCTTAGATTGATATCACTGGCGCCTCAATCAGTCGTTCTTGAATCCCGGCAGTCCCTGGGCTTTGCGCCACTGCTTCACTGTCTCAGTAACACCCTCGGCGGAATGATCCGCACCGGGCTCAGGGTGGAAAATCAGGTCGTAGCCATCTGGATGGCCTGCGAGATTACTGAACCTTTCAAGCAACTCACCTAGCTCATCTGCCGTCCCGCCCTTGTTGACGACCCGGATGTCTTTGACGAAGGAAATGAATTCGGCCTCGGTAAAATCAGAGATATCTTCCATGCTGTGCTTATTTATCCTTGTGAAGGTCATTGTGATTTCGCGGGGTGTTAACCCTGAATGTTTATGCGTCGGACGCCGCCGCCTCGACAGTGCGTCCGGATAGCCCCCAATTTCGTAGACTCTTGGATTGACCGCTGGTGGCCGATTCTGTTGAAAAAGTCGGATTTTCAGATCGCCTGAATTCAGGCTCGACCACCACTGGAGAACCTACTCACCACATTGAGTGGTTTTTCGGACCTTCGGTGACCTTTGCTGCTCTGTTATTGGGTTATTTTGAGGTTTTTTGCTTGGTGCAGGCGCACCTATCCCGTGACTGGTGGCCCTTGAGATGAAAATTTGGCCAGCCGTCGCAGGTTCTGCACCGCAGCGGCCAGCGTGAATTCATCCGTCGCGCCACTCATGCCACGTAGTCGCAAGCGATCCAATTTCAGGATGCGCTTGAGGTGGGCAAACAACATTTCGACCTTTTTACGTTCGTGGCGAGAGCGCTGATACGCCGGTGTTGCTGCAATGCGCCGAGCCACATCGCGAGCAGCTTCATGGACGCTGCGGGCGATCTTGCGAAACGCAGTGTTCGGGCAGCACTTGGCTTTCATCGGACACGTAGCGCAGTCGGTCTGTCTGGATCGGAAGATGATGGTGTTGGCTTTGGTGACGTGTGAACGCTCATTTTTGAAGGCTCGCCATTCGCTGCGCAATGGGTTGCCGGCCGGGCAGCGGTATTCCTCAGCCTCTTCATTCCAGTGGAAATCGGTGCTCGAAAAACTGTCGTTCTTGCGCTCGGTTTTGTCCCACACCGGCACATGCGGCTCGATGTCTTTTTCCTCCACCATCCAGGCCAGCATCGGCGCCGTACCGTAAGCAGTGTCGCCGATGAGGCGATCTGGCTTAATGTCGAATTGTTCTTCGACCCGATCAATCATCGTCTTGGTACTTTCGACCTCGGCCGTTCGATTGGCAGGTGTTGGTTCCACATCCATGATCACGCCATGCTCAGTGTCGATCATGTAGTTCGTGGAGTATGCAAAGAAGGCGGGGCCACCCGGAGCAGCCGTCCATCGGGCTAGAGGATCAGTCAGCGATAAGCGCTTGGGAGGTGCTTCAGCCAGCGCCTCTTCATCAAGTGCTTCGAGGTATTCACGTACGGCACGCGTACTGAGCGTTGGATCGCTCCAGTTGACCTCTCCATCGCCTGGTACACCACGCTGCCGACTCGCGTCCGCCTTGATGATGCTGGCGTCCACTGCAAAGCCTTCGCCCTTGACCAGACCTGCGTCCATGCAGCGACGCAGCACCTCATTAAACAGCCACCGAAACAAACCGCTGTCCCGGAAACGGCCGTGTCGATTCTTGGAAAACGTCGAGTGATTGGGGACTTCATCCTCAAGGCTCAACCGGCAGAACCAGCGATACGCCAGGTTCAAATGGGCCTCTTCGCACAACCGCCGCTCGGAGCGAATGCCATAGCAGTAACCCACGACCAGCATGCGAATCATCAGTTCAGGATCAATTGAAGGGCGCCCAATCGGGCTATAGAAATCGGTGAGATAATGGCGCAGGTCGCCCAGATAGAGACACCGATCAATGCTGCGCAGAAGATGATTTGCTGGGATGTGATCTTCAAGGTTGAACGAGTAAAACAGTCGATCCTGCCCACTCGATAACTGTCCCATCATGCTGCGTACGCTCCCGCTGGCCGATGTGTATATTTTGCCGCAAGCCCGGTAGGAGAGCTACTTGCTCAATAAATCGATCGAAAACTGTCAGTCAAAGAACTCCATACCTGCGTATGGATGGCGCCGACATTGCTCAAGCCGCGAAGCCAGACTGCCGACATGCACTTCCAGTCGGTGCCCGTCGGGGTCTGAGAAATAAAACGAGTCACCCTCGCTCGAATTGGTTTTCCACTCGATAACGTTCCGTAACCGCAAGCAAACAGTTACTCCTTCAAAATCGTCCTGCCCCACCGAAAACGCATAGTGAGTGTAATCAGGGTGTTTTTCCGATGCATAGTTCTCATCGAAAGACAAACAAAGCCAGAGATAGCCAAGGGTAAGATAGGCCCCCGTTTCCCAGCGAGCAGCCAGCCTAAAACCGAGTAGCCCCACATAAAATTCGATACTGCGAGGAAGGTTCGCAGTCGCCAACGTAAGGTGATTCAAGCCAGTCAACATGAGCACCTATCCAAAACAAGTCGATGAGAGGGGGTGAGCATACCAACGTCGATTTTTTCAACACAATCAGCCGAAAGCGGTCGTTCCTAAGAACTTAGCTTGAATTCCGCTTTGACTAGGGCTCAAAGCAGCTCATCGCAAAACGGCAAGTGTATTAGCCAATCTCCACCACCAACTCGTACCCAATGGAGCGAAAGGACTCTGTCAGTTCGATGCTAAAAACAAACGAATTGCGGAAGTGACAGCCCAAATCCCAGGCAATAAAAAACCCCGTAGACGTTAATCTACGGGGTTTTCAAGGGTGGAGGCCGAGGTCGGAATCGAACCGGCGTAGGCGGATTTGCAATCCGCTGCATAACCATTTTGCTACTCGGCCCCAAATGTCCAATGCCTGAAACACAACACTGGACACGTACAAACTGGAACGGCTAACGAGATCAACTTCATCTCGTAACTCTTTGATTTCTAAAGAGTTTTTCCGTTTCCTCGCTGAGGAATGGTCGCAATTATGGACGTGTTTTCCATTCCTGGCAACTCCTATTCGAGATTTTTTCTGCCGGGCTGTTTCTACAGGTTTCCGGGCTGAGCCAATCCGTCGGGCGAACAGCCTAGTGTTCGCCAACGAGGCGGGATGATTGCACAAACCCATCCAGATAGCTGCCCCCTTCTGTGTTTGCCCACCTACCCGATCGGGTTATGGCGTGGGCCGGGGCGTTCGCGGACAGTTACGCCAACGGCTCGACCCGGGCTCCTTCCATCACGTTCAAGGCGGAATTGAAGTATGCGTACAGCTTTCCCTGCGATGTTTGGCGTGGTTCTGGCACTGACGGCGGCTTGGGCCCAGGCCGGTGAGCCTGGAGACAAGACCCTGCGTTTGTACAACTGGTCGGACTATATCGGCGAGAACACCCTCGCCGGGTTCGAGAAGGCCACCGGGATCAAGGTGATCTACGACACCTTCGATTCCTATGAAACCGTCCAGGGCAAGCTGCTGCCGGGGCGCTCCGGCTACGACCTGGTGGTGCTCAACGCGGCCCTGGTGCCGCCCTTGATCAAGGCGCGGGTGTTCCAGCCGCTGAACAAGGCCTTGCTGCCCAGTTGGCAGAATCTCGACCCGCAGGTGCTCAAGAGCCTGGAAAGCTACGACCCGGGCGTGCAGTACTCGGCGCCCTATACCTGGGGCAGCAATGGCGTGACCTATAACGTCGACAAGGTCCGCGAGCGCATGCCGGACGCGCCCATCGGTTCTCTGGCCATGCTCTTCGATCCCAAGGTGGTGTCGCGCTTCGCCGATTGTGGGGTGACGCTGCAGGATTCGCCCACCGACATTCTGCCGCTGGTGCTGGCTTATCTGGGGCGCAATCCCAACAGCGCCGCCCCCGAGGAGTTGAAAGCGGCGCAGGATGCCTTGATGGCGGTGCGCCCCTATATCCGCAAGTTCGACTCCACCAGCTACCTCAATGGCCTGGCCAATGGCGACCTGTGCGTCAGCGCCACCTGGTCCGGCGACTACGCCACGGCCCAGGCCAGGGCCAACGAGGCCGGGGCACCGGTCAAGCTCGACTATTTCATTCCCAGGGAAGGCTCGCTGATCTGGTTCGACGATTTCTATATCCCCGCCGACGCGCCGAACGTGGCCAGCGCCCATGCCTTTATCCAGTACCTGCTGCAACCTAAGGTCATGGCCGAAGTCAGCGACTACATCCGCTACGCCAACGCCAATCTCAAGTCCACACCACTGTTGAGCGCCGAGGTGCGGGACAACCCGGCGATCTACCCCGATGCCCAGACCCGCGAGCGGCTGTTCACCCAGAAGATCCAGACGCCCGCCAGCACCCGGCTGATCACCCGTACCTGGAACATGGTGAAGATCGGCAAGTGAGCCCCCCGCCCCCACAGAACTTTCCACCCCATATTGCTACCCGAGGTGAAGCCCATGGCTATCCAACCCGACGCCTTCTTCCAGCAGTTCGACGATTCGAAACTGGTGGCCGCCGACAAGGCGCACTACATGCACGGCTTCCATATGTTCGACGAACACCGCGAGCAGGGGTCGTTGAATATCGCTGCCGGCGACGGCGCCTACATCTATGACACCGCCGGCACCCGCTACCTGGATGCCGTAGGCGGCATGTGGTGCACCAACATCGGCCTGGGCCGCGAGGAAATGGCCGAGGCCATCGCCGACCAGGTGCGGCAACTGGCCTACTCCAACCCGTTCTGCGACATGGCCAATGTCAGCGCCATCGAGCTTTGCCAAAAGTTGGCAAGCCTGGCGCCAGGGGACCTGAACCACGTGTTCCTGACCACCGGCGGCTCCACCGCGGTGGACACCGCCTACCGCCTGGTGCAGTTCTATCAGAACAGTCGCGGCAAGCATGAGAAGAAGCACGTGATCTCGCGGCACAACGCGTACCACGGCTCCACCTTCCTGACCATGTCCATCGGTAACAAAGCCGCTGACCGAGCGCCTGAATTCGACTTCATGAGCGACCTGTTTCACCACATCTCCTGCCCCAACTACTACCGGGCGCCGGCCGGCATGAGCGAAGCGGACTTCCTCGAGTTCCTAGTAGCGGAATTCGAAGACAAGATCCTCACCCTGGGCCCGGACAAGGTGGCGGCGTTCTTCGCCGAACCCATCATGGGCTCCGGTGGGGTAATCATTCCTCCCGAGGGTTATCACCGGCGCATGTGGGAAATCTGCCAGCGCTACGACCTGCTGTATGTCGCTGACGAAGTGGTGACCTCCTTCGGCCGCCTGGGTGCTTTCTTCGCCTCCGAGGAAGTGTTCGGCATGCAGCCGGACATCATCACCACTGCCAAGGGCCTGACCTCGGGCTACCTGCCCCTGGGCGCGTGCATTTTCTCCGAGCGCATCTGGCAGGTCATCGGCGAGCCGGGCAAGGGTCGCTGCTTCACCCACGGTTTCACCTACAGCGGGCACCCGGTGAGTTGCGTCGCGGCGTTGAAGAACATCGAGATCATCGAGCGGGAAAACCTGCTGGCCCATGTCGAAGAGGTCGGCATCTATATGGAGCAGCGCCTGCAGACCCTGGCCGAACTGCCCCTGGTAGGCAGCGTGCGCTGCAAGCGGCTGATGGCCTGCGTCGAATTCGTCGCCGACAAGCGCACCAAGGCGCTGCTGCCCGACGGGCTGAACATCGCCGAGCGCATCCATCTGCGGGCCCAGGCCAAAGGCTTGTTGGTGCGCCCCATCGGCCATCTCAATGTGATGTCGCCCCCCTTGATCATCACTCGCCAGCAGATCGACGAAATAGTCGCCACCTTGCGCGACTGCATCCTCGAAGCTGCCGCCGAACTGCGCCAGAACGGCCAGTACCTGGGCCAATGACCCCTAGCCGCTGGCTGCGCGAATATCGGCCCGGGGTCTTACCGGGCCTGCGCCCGACCGTTAGACTGCCGGGCATGAGCGCACCTGCAAACACTTCTACCGCCCCCCTCAGCCTCCCTGCCCTGCAGGCCTGGCACGCCTGCCTGGCCCAGGCCTTCGGCAGCGTGGACGATGGCACCTTCCTGCAGCACCTGGCGACGGCGCTGAACGCGCTGACGCCCATCGAATCGATGATGATCAGCCTGGAACGCAAGGGCATGCCACCGCAATTGCTGCATGAACGGGGCATAGTCGGCGCCTACCGCGACGAAATCATCAACCGCTACTTTTCCCGCGGTTATCTGCTGGATCCGTTCTGCCTGGCGGTGGAAAACGGCCTGGCCGAAGGTTTCTATCACCTGTCGGAAATCGCCCCGGACGACTTCTTCAGCAGCGAGTACTACAAGACCTACTACCTCAAGACCGGGGGCGCGGAAGACAGTTACTACATCGTCGACCTCGATCCCCAGAGCAAGATTTCCCTGTGCATGTTCCAGGGCCTGAGCGGCGAGCGCTTCGCCAGCGAACCCCTGGCGCTGTTGCGGGCGGTGGAACCGCTGGTGCGCGAGCTGATCCGTCGTTTCGGCGGTAGCGGCCTGCAACCGCTGTTGCGCCAGGCCAGTCAGGACGCGCTGCCCGCCCCGGCACCGGCCAACTTCAACCAGCAGATCGAAGCGGCGTTCATGAGCTTTGGCCAGCCACTGCTGACGGTTCGCGAGCGCGAAATTGCCCACCTGATCCTGCGGGGGCACTCGGTAAAATCCACGGCCAAGGTGCTGGAGATTTCCCCGGAAACCGTGCGCATGCACCGCAAGAACCTCTACACCAAACTGACCATCAACTCCCAGGCCGAGCTGTTCGCGGTATTCATCGACTGGCTGACCCAGCCCGCACCCACCAGCCAAAGCCCCCTGTAGGAGCGAGCGTGCTCGCGCTGCACTCAAAAACGCCGCGGTCACTGAGTGAACGCGGCGTTTTCGTTGACGATCTTCGCGAGCAAGCTCGCTCCTACGGCCTTTCCATCAGCGAGCGGCCCAGGCGTTGAAACGCTGCTCCAGCTCCTCGCCATGATCGACCCAGAACCCCGCATCCACTGCCCTGGCGCCCTTCAAATTGGCCTCGAAGGTCGGCAGTTGCCGCTGCACCGCCTCAGGCAGCAATGGCAGCGCCTGACGATGCACCGGCCCGTAGGGGATGTTTTCAGAGAACACTTTCTGCGCCTGGGGCTGGCTGGCGAACAGAATGAAGGCTTCGGCCAGGGCCTTGTTCGGCGAGCCCTTGACCACCGCCCAGTACTCCGGGTCGTACAGGCTCTGGGGCCAGAGGATACTCAGTTGCATGCCCTCCTTCTGGGCCATGGCAATGCGCCCGTTGTAGGCTGCGCTCATCACCACGTCACCGGCCACCAGCCACTGCGGCGGCTGAGCCCCGGCTTCCCACCACTGGATATAGGGCTTGATCTGGTCGAGCTTGGCAAAGGCCCGGGTCACGCCCTCGGGGGTGTTGAGCACCTGATACAACTGGGCAGGCGCCACACCGTCGGCCAGCAAGGCAATTTCCAGGGTGTACTTGGCGCTCTTGCGCAAGCCGCGCTTGCCGGGGAAGTCCTTGAGGTTCCAGAAATCCGCCCAGAACTGCGGCGCCTTCGCCAGCTTCTGCGGAGCAAAGGCCATGACCATAGACCACACATAAGTGGCGACCCCGCATTCGGTCAACGTGCCGGGCACGTACTGCGCAGGGTCCCCGAAACGGGCCAGGTCCAGGGGTTCGAACAGGCCCTCGTCACAGCCACGCAGCAGCTCCGGGCTCTCCACTTCGACCACATCCCAGCTGGTCTTGCCGACATCGACCATGGCCTTGATCTTCGACAGCTCGCCATTGTATTCGCCGGCCACTACCCGGGCCGCCCCGCTCTGGTTGAATGGCTGGAAGTAGGCCTGCTCCTGAGCCTGTTTGGTGGCTCCGCCAAAGGAAATGACCGTGAGGTTCTGCGGCTGGGCGTAAGCCCCGGTGCACAGCAAGACCCACGACAACGCAACGCCGCAACGCAAGGTGTTGGACATGAAACCCATCCTCAAGAAAGCCGGCTCGCCCGCACGAACCCGCACAACAAGAGCCTGGAAGCGACCGTATGCAACGGGCGGTACAGCACCAGGCACTACGAGTCTTGGTCAGCGGCGCAAGGGCTCGCGCGGCGCAGGCCGCGTAGCCGGATCATCACCGTTGCGGGCTCTGCGGCCCTGATCGTTTGGTGTAGTGGCGACCCGTCCGGAGCAACCGGCCGTGGTCATGCGCGAATGGCAGTTCATCGCTTGCTCCCTGTTGTTTTTGTAGGAAGAACAAATCGATCGGCAGTGCACCGCAGGAGCGCCCGTGGCAGTCGGGCAGGCGGATGCAGGGGTTCATTGTTTCCCTAACCCGGGGCGTTGCGAAACGAGGTTTTTGTGAGGCACAGGCAAGGGAAAAGCTGCCTAGAGGACAGCCGGGGTAAAAAAGCCGCAACCGGGCCGGCCGGTTCAGCGCCAGGTGAGGCTAGAATCAGTTCCTTTCTCCCCCGCGACCCGACGAGATCCGTTCATGAGCTTCGATTTCGATACCCTGCACCCCCGTCATGGCACCGGCAGCACCAAATGGAGCCGCTACCCCGAGGATGTCCTGCCGATGTGGGTGGCGGACATGGATTTCGCCGTGGCCGATGGCATCCTCCAGGCCCTGCGCCAGCGCCTGGAGCACCCGCTGCTGGGCTATAGCGTGGCCCGGGACGAATTGCGCGAGGCGGTGGTCGCCGACCTGTGGGACAAATACGCCTGGCGCGTCAGGCCCGACGAGCTGATTTTCCTCCCAGGGGTCGAGCCCGGGTTCAACATGGCCCTGCACGCCTTCGTCCAGCCGCAGCAGAAGGTGGTGCTGCAAACCCCCAACTATCGCCCCCTGCGCCTGGCCCCGGGCAACTGGGGCCTGGACAAGGTCGAAGTGCCGTTCCAGCTCACCGTCGACGGCACCTACGACACCCCCATGGACGCCCTGCGCCAGGCCTTGCAAGGCGCCGGCGCGATGCTCCTGAGCAACCCGCACAACCCCCTGGGCAAAGTCTTCCCCCGGGACGAACTGCTGGCGGTGGCCACTGCCTGCCTGGACCAGGGTGCGTTGATCATTTCCGACGAGATCCATGCCGAGTTGTGCTTCGACGGCCGCCGGCACATCCCCACCGCCTCCCTGAGCCCGGAAATCGCCCGGCGCACCATCACCCTGATGTCGGCCAGCAAGGCCTACAACATCGCCGGGATGAAGACCTGCTTCGCCATCATCCAGGACCCTGCCACCCGCCTGGCCTTCAACAATGCCCGCGCCGGCATGGTAGACAGCGTCAGCCCCCTGGGCCTGGAAGCCACCCTGGCCGCCCTGACCCACGGCGACCCCTGGCTCCAGGCCCTGCTGGGCTACCTGCAGGCCAACCGCGACTACCTGCTGCACGCGGTACAGACCCGCCTGCCCGGCATCCGCATGCACGCGCCCCAGGGCACCTACCTGGCCTGGCTCGACTGCAGCGCCCTGGGCCTCGACGACCCCCACGCCTTCTTCCTCGAACAAGCCAAGGTCGGCCTCAGCGCCGGCCTGGAATTCGGAGACGACTGCGGGCAGTTCGTGCGCCTGAATTTCGGCTGCCCGCGGGCCTTGCTGGAAGACGGCATCCAGCGCCTGCAGGACAGCCTGCAACGGCGCTGATTCTGCCCCCCCCCCCACTTCGTCCCCGACACCGCAGCCGCCAGATCCCCCCTGGCGCTGCGGCCTGCCCACCAGCCTCGCCCCGCAACTGCCCACCGGCCCTTCGGCGCGCCGCGCCTTGACGCGCGAACAATGGATCCATAAATCCCCTTCACTGGATCCAAAACCCCTACAGCGACCGATTATCGAACACTAAATCAGCATGTTTGTTTGACACTCCCAGAGCGCCAACCATTTAATGGATCCATTAAATAAAAACAACAAACGCCTGGAGAAACGTCATGTACCCCAAGAATGCCTGGTACGTTGCCTGCACCCCCGATGAATTGCAGGGCAAGCCCCTGGGCCGGCAGATCTGCGGCGAACACATGGTGTTCTACCGCGCCCATGAAGGTCGGGTAGCTGCCGTCGAGGATTTCTGCCCCCATCGCGGCGCACCGCTGTCCCTGGGCTATGTCGAGAACGGCAACCTGGTATGCGGTTATCACGGCCTGGTGATGGGCTGCGACGGCAAGACCGTGGAAATGCCCGGCCAGCGGGTGCGCGGCTTCCCCTGCAACAAGACCTTCGCCGCGGTGGAGCGCTACGGTTTCATCTGGGTCTGGCCCGGCGACCAGGCCCTGGCCGACCCGGCGCTGATCCATCACCTGGAATGGGCCGACAACGATCAATGGGCCTATGGCGGCGGGTTGTTCCACATCCAGTGCGACTACCGGCTGATGATCGACAACCTGATGGACCTGACCCACGAAACCTACGTGCATGCCTCCAGCATCGGCCAGAAGGAAATCGACGAGGCGCCACCGCAGACCACGGTAGAAGGCGATCAGGTGGTCACCGCCCGGCACATGCACAACGTCATGCCGCCGCCCTTCTGGCGCATGGCCCTGCGTGGCAATCAGCTGGCCGACGACGTGCCGGTGGACCGCTGGCAGATCTGCCGCTTCAGCCCGCCCAGCCATGTGCTGATCGAAGTCGGCGTGGCCCATGCCGGCCACGGTGGCTACGACGCCCCTGCGCAGTACAAGGCGTCGAGCATCGTGGTGGATTTCATCACCCCCGAAAGCGACACCTCGATCTGGTACTTCTGGGGCATGGCGCGCAACTTCAACCCCCAGGACCGGGCGCTCACCGAGAGCATCCGCGAAGGCCAGGGCAAGATCTTCAGCGAGGACCTGGAGATGCTTGAGCGCCAGCAGCAGAACCTTCTCGCCCAGCCCCAGCGCAACCTGCTCAAGCTCAATATCGACGCCGGCGGCGTGCAGTCGCGCCGGGTCCTGGAGCGGCTGATCGCCCGGGAGCGCGAGCCCCAGGAACCCTTGATCGCCACAAGCCGTTAACCCCCCGAACCCGACAGGCTGGCGGCCCGGATGCGGCCACCGGCGAGGACCGATGATGATCGACGTACTGGTGGCAGCGCGCCACGACGAAGCCCTGGACATCTGCAGCTTCGAACTGGCCGCGGCCGACGCAAGCCCCCTGCCCGCCTTCAGCGCCGGCGCCCATATCGACGTGCATCTGGCCAACGGCCTGGTGCGCCAATACTCCCTGTGCAACCACCCTGAAGAGCGCCACCGCTACCTGATCGGCGTGCTCAAAGACCCTGCCTCCCGCGGTGGCTCCAGCAGCCTGCACCAGCAACTGGAGGTGGGCACGCGCCTGCGCATCAGCGAGCCACGCAACCTCTTTGCCCTGGAGCACGCAGCACGGCGCAGCCTGCTGTTCGCCGGCGGCATCGGCATTACCCCGCTCCTCAGCATGGCCGAACAGCTGGCCCACAGCGGCGCGGATTTCCAGCTGCACTACTGCGCTCGTTCGGCCCAGCGCGCGGCCTTCGTCCAGCGCTTGCAGGCCTCGCCCTTTGCCGAGCGGGTGAGCCTGCATTTCGACGAACAACCGGACACCGCCCTGGATATCGCCCAGGCCCTGGCCGGCCCCCGGGACGACGTGCACCTGTATGTCTGCGGCCCCGGTGGCTTCATGCAACACGTGCTGGACAACGCCCGGGCCCAGGGCTGGAAGGAGCAATGCCTGCACCGCGAATATTTCAGCGCTGCGCCCATCGACCACAGCACCGACGGCAGCTTCGCGGTGAAGCTGGCCAGCAGCGGCCAGGTGTTCCAGGTACCGGCCGATCGCAGCGTGGTCCAGGTGCTGCAGGACCAGGGCATCGAAGTGCCGATTTCCTGCGAGCAAGGGATCTGCGGCACCTGCCTGACCCGGGTGCTGGAAGGGGTACCGGAACACCGCGACCTGTTCCTCACCGAGGACGAGCAGGCGCGCAACGATCAGTTCACGCCCTGCTGTTCCCGGGCCAGGAGCCCATTGCTGGTGCTGGATCTGTAGAGCCTCACTGCGGGCGCAGGATCAGCCTCATGCGCTCGTCGGCCACGGCCGAGCCGAAGATCTCGGCATAGCGCAAGGTGGCATTGGCATGCTCGCGCATCAGTGCCTCGGCCCGCGCGCCCTGGCCATTGACCAGGGCATCGAATATCGAGTGATGCTGCATGTGGGCATAGTTGAAGCGCCGGTATTCCCGGGCCATGTCCTGGCGGTCTACTGCCAGGGCGGTGACCGAGGCGAACGGCAGGTGGTCGTTGCGCGCCAGGGCATCGGCGATCGCCGGGTTGCCGCTGCCCGCCACGATCACCTGGTGAAAACGCATGTTGAGGTCGTGATAGAGCTCCAGGTCCTCTTCGTTGACATAGCCCTTGTCGAACAGCGCATCGCCCTCGACCAGGCAGCGTTCGAGAGTCGCCCGGCCCTCGGCCGACAGCCCGCGCTCGGCGGTCTGGCGCGCCGCCAGGCCTTCCAGCACCCCGCGCACCTCCACCGCCCCGGCGATGTCTTCGGCGCTCACCGAACGCACCTGAAACCCGCGACCGCCGAACCGCACCAGCAGGCCTTCCTGCTCCAGGGTGCGAAAGGCCATGCGCACCGGCATGCGTGACACCCCGAACAGCTCGGCGGTGGGCACTTCCATCAAGCGCTCGCCTGCCGCCAACTCGCCCGAGGCAATCATCTTGCGCAGCGCAACCAGCACCGTTTGACCGGGTTTGCTCATCCGGGCAGCTTCCTGAAAACGTGGGCGGCCATAGTAACGCAAGCCCCCCCGCAACACGCACCCCGAGATTGCCGTAGCCATACGAAGCAGCACGAAGCGGCGCTTACCTCTGTAGCCGCTGCCGAGCCTCGGCGAGGCTGCGCAAAGGTCCGCAGGACCTTGCCTGGCGATCTGCCGCCGGACCTCCAGCGCTCGTGGAATCGCTGCGCCTGCTGCGTCGGAATGCCGCCCAAGCCGTTCGCAGCCTTCGGCAGCGGCTACAGGGTTTTCAGAGCGACAGCGGGTAGCTGACAATCAGCCGGGTCTGGTCGAAGTCGCTGTTGAAGCTGCGTCGGTTGGTGGCGTTGTTCAGCCGCAGGCTCAGGTTCTTCAAGGTGCCGCTCTGCAGGGTGTAGCCGATCTCGGTATCGCGCTCCCACTCATGGCCGTCATTGCCAACCTTGGTGGTGGCGCTGTCGCCACGACCGTAGCGCACCATGGCCAGCAGCCCGGGAATCCCCGAGGCGGCGAAGTCATAGTCATAACGCACCTGCCACGAACGCTCGCCGGCGTTGCTGAAGTTGCCGTTGAACATGTCGTTGCCCAGGGTCCGGCCGCTGCTGCCGTAGACCGACATCCAGGGGCTGTCGCCGCTGACTTTCTGCAACCCCAGGTACAGCGTGTGCCCGGCCCGAGAGGCGGAGAACAGACCATAGGCGGTGTGGCTGTCGACCCGGCCGATACGCGCGCTGCCATCGTCGCGGTCGATGAAGTAGCCCAGGTTCGCCCCCAGGGTCCAGTCCCCCAGCGGTTGCTTGTGCAGCAGGTTGAAGTAGCTCTGGCGGTAGATGTCTTCCAGCTGCGAATGCCAGACCCCGAGCAAGGTGCGCTGCTGGTTGAAGCGGTACTCGGCACCGGCGTAGTTGAAGCCGTCGGACTTGACCCCGGGCGCGGCCCAGGCCGAAAGGTCCTGCATGTCCGAGGAGTTGCGCAGGCTGACGGCACGGTACTGCCCGGCCTGCAGCCCCAGGCCGCTGATCTCTCGGGAGACCAGCATGGCCCCGCGGAAGGTTTGCGGCAGCAGGCGGCCGTCGTCATAACGCAGCAGTGGAATGTCCGGCAGCAGCTCGCCGACCTTGAACTCGGTGGCGGAAATCCGCGCCTTGAGGGCCGCGCCGGCGCGACCGAAATTGTCCGCGGCGCGCCCGTCGTCGTGCACCGGCAGCAACTCCGAACCGCTAGTCTCGCGGCTGCTGTCGAGCTTGAGGCCGAACAGGCCGATGGCGTCCAGGCCAAAGCCCACGGTGCCCGGGGTGTAGCCGGAGCTGAACTTGAGGATAAAGCCCTGGGCCCACTCCTCGACCTGGCCCTTGGGCGCGTCATGATCGCGAAAATCCCGGTTGAAGTAGTAGTTGCGCAGCAGCAGGTCGGTCTTGCTCCCCTCGAAAAAACCGCTGTCGTCGGCGGCCCAGGCGGGCACGCACAGGCCCACGGACAAGCAAGCCCCCACCAGGGAACGGCACTGCATCGGATGACGGGTGTTCATTATTATTGTTCTCCGCTTTTCATAGGCGCAGCCGTGCCCGACAGGCCGGCAAGGGCCCGCGCGCTCACGGATGCTCAAAAGCCCGGCCAGGGCGGCCGGGCGTTATTTAAAGGTGCCGGGTCAGAAGGGATACTGACGCGGCCGGTGCTGCAGGCTGATCCAGTGGTCCCGGGTGAATTCATCGATCGCCCAGTCGCCGTTGAAGCGCCCAAGGCCTGAGTTCTTCTCGCCACCGAAGGGCGCGTTGGCCTCGTCGTTCACCGGCACATCGTTGATGTGGGTCATGCCGGCGCGCACCTGCCGGGCGAAGTTCACCCCGCGCTCCAGGTTGCCGGTGAACACCGCGCTGGCCAGGCCGAATTCGCTGTCGTTGGCCAGCTCCAGGGCATGGGCTTCGTCCCGGGCGCGCAGCAGCCCCACCAGCGGGCCGAAGATTTCATTGCGCGCCAGGTCCATGTCGGCACGCACTTCGCCGTAAACATGGGGCGCCAGCAGGTTGCCGTTCTGCCCGCCCTCGTACAGTGGCTCGGCGCCCTGCTCGCGGGCCAGGGCGATCTTGTCCTGCAGGCCCTGCAACTGGCGGGCGTTGATCACCGGGCCGATCACTGTGTCCAGCGATTGCGGATCACCCACCTTGAGCTGCTTGACCCGGGCCACGAAGCGCTGGGCGAAGGCGTCATAGAGGCGCTCGTCGACGATGATGCGGTTGATCGCCATGCAGATCTGCCCCTGGTGCAGGAACTTGCCGAACACCGCGGCGTTCACTGCCTGTTCCAGGTCGGCATCGTCCAGTACCACGAACGGGCTGTTGCCCCCCAATTCAAGCGCCACGTGTTTGAGGTGCTCGCCGCCACTGGCGATGCGGCCGATGCCGCGCCCCACCGGGGTCGAGCCGGTGAAGGTGATCAGCGCCGGCACCGGGTGCTCGACAAAGGCATCGCCGATCTCGCTACCGGCCCCCACCACCACGCTGAACACCCCGGCGGGCAGGCCCGCTTCCTCGAAGATCCTGGCCAGCAGCAGGCCGCCGCACACCGGCGTATCACTGGCCGGCTTGACCACCACCGCGTTGCCCAGGGCCAGGGCCGGGGCGATGGAGCGCTGGGTCAGGTGCAGCGGGAAGTTCCACGGGCTGATCACTCCGACCACCCCCAGGGCGCTGCGGTAGACCCGGCTTTCCTTGCCCGGCACATCGGATTCGACAATCCGCCCGTGGACCCGCGCCGGGAAGGACGCCGCCTCCAGGGTGATGGCCCGCGCCGCGCCCCACTCGGCCAGGGCCTTGATCCGCGTGCTGCCGGATTCGCGAATGATCCAGTCGACAATTTCCTCCTGGCGCCGGTCGAAGATCGCCACCGCCTGGTGCAGCACCGCCGCGCGCTGGGACGGGCCCAGGGCCGCCCATTGCGGCTGCACCTGGGCGGCCCTGGCGTAGGCCGCGTCCAGGTCGCTGCGGTTGGCCTGGGCCAGTTCCAGCAGCTGTGCACCGTCGAATGGATTGCTCACCACCAGGGTCTTGCCGGAGGCGCCGGCGCGCCACTGTCCGGCGATGGGTTGCAGGTGCAGGTCGCGATAGACCGCATTGGAATCACTCATGGAAAATCTCCTCATGGAACAGCATTCATAAACCGATGTGTCACACAAAAGCCGGTGGGTGCAGGAGCTGGCAAGCCCCAAGGCCCTCTTCGCCGGCAAGCCGGCTCCTACGAGGCGGCGCGTTTTTCGATCAGGCGCAGCAGGCCCAGCAGGGTTTCGGTGTGGGGCACGGGCACCCCCGCCTGCCGTGCCCGTTCCAGCACCTGGCCATTGATGGAGCCGATCTCCGTGGGCCGCCCTGCCAGCACGTCCTGCAACATCGAAGGCTTGTGGGTGCGGTGATGGGCAATGGCGAACGCCACACTGTCCAGGCAGCCCTGGGCATCCAGCTCTATTCCCTGGGACCTGGCCACCGCCACCACCTCCAGCACAATGGACCGGGCCAGGGCCACGCCTTCCGGCGCTGCGTCCAGCTGGCCCACGGTGCAGCCGGTGGCGGCGCACAGGCTGTTCAAGGCGGCGTTGAAGGCCACCTTCTCCCAGATAGAGGTCCAGACCTGCGGGTCCACCGCACAGTTCAGCCCGGCAGCGTCCAGCACCGCCGCCACCTCCTGGCTGGTATTGCGCTCGCGGCTGTCGAGGGCGAGCACCCGCACCATGCCCTGGCCGTGGGAATGCACCTGCCCCGGCCCGACCATGTCGGCGGGCCAGTTGGTCATGCCGATCAGCACCTGCTGCGGGGCCACATGCCGGGACAGCGCCTCGGCATTGCCCAGGCCGTTCTGCAGGGTCAGTACGAGGGTGTGGCCGGCGATATGCCCGGCCACACTGCGCAAGGCACTGTCGGTGTGCAGGGTCTTGGTGAAGACCAGCAACAGGTCGGGGTGCCCCGTGGCCTGCTCCGGACGGCAGGCGTGCAGGCCGGTAATGCGCCGCTCGCCGCTGTCGGTGGCCAGCAGCAGGCCGTCGCTGCGGATCGCCGCAAGGTGCTCGTCGTTGATGTCCAGCAGGGTTACCTGCTGGCCGCTTTGCGCCAGCAGGCCGCCAAACAGCGAACCCATGGCGCCCGCGCCAAGAATGGTGATGTTCATCGAACCTCCTGTTTGAGTGGCCGGTTCACGCACCGGGCCGCGTTCATGACTGGCCCGGCAGGCGCCGGGGAATGTGCCGGCCCACGATCAGCAGCGCCAGCAGCGCCATGACCATCACCGAACCCAGCAGCGTGAGGTAGCCGTTGGCGCCGCCCTGGGTAATCACCAGGGCTCCGGCGAAGGCACTGAGGATCGCCCCCAGGCGCCCGAAGGCCAGGGCCGATGCGGTGCCGGTGGCGCGCACACTGGTGGGGTAGATAAAGGCGCACAGGGCAAACATGGTGGACTGCACGGCGTTGACGAACAGGCCGTGCACGCCGAAGCCGAAGATCAGCAGCCCGGTGTCCTGGTGGATGTCCACCACCTGCAACAGGAAGGCGCTGGCCGCGCCGCCGGCGCAGCAGATCAGCAGCGGCCAGAACGAACCCCAGCGAGTGATGGCCACCGCGCACACCAGCGCCCCGATCACCCCGCCCAGGTTGTAGGCGGTCAGCCCGGAACCGGCCACCGACAGCTCCAGGCCTTCGGACAGCAGCATGGTGGGCAGCCAGCTGAAGGCGCTGTAGACCGCGGTCAGGCACATGAAGAACGCCACCCAGAGGGCCAGGGTGTCACGCCCGTAGCCCAGGGCGAACAAGGCGCGGAAACCACCCTGCTTCTCGCTCTTCTGCTCCAGGGCATCGGTGTAGACCACCCCCGCCGCCATCGGCCGGCCCATGCGCCCGAGCAAGGTGCCTAGCTCGTTCCAGCGCTGGGGCCGGCGCGCCAGAAAGCGCGGCGACTCCGGCAGCGTCGCCAGCAAGGCAAAGCCCAGGACGATGGGCAGGCTGCCGCCGATGAAAAACAGGGTGCGCCAGCCGTACAGCGGCAACACATGGGAGGCGAACAACCCCGCCAGCATCCCGCCCAGGGGCACGCAGACAATGGTGGCCGTCACCGCCAGGGTACGCCGCCGCGCCGGGGTGAACTCGGCCGTCACCGTAGTGGCGCTGGGCAGCGCGCCACCGATGCCAAGCCCGGCGATAAAACGCAGGGCCGCCACCGCCAGCGCATTGGGCGCCAGGCCAATGGCGCAAGTGGCCGCACCGAACACGAAGACACTGGCAATGATCGCCATGCGCCGGCCGAACCGGTCGGCAAACAGACCGGCGCAGGCACTGCCGATGCCCATGCCGATCAGCCCGGCCGCCACCGCCGGAGCGAACGCCTCGCGGGTGATGCCCCACTCCTTGATCATCAGCGGAATGGCAAAGCCGATCAGTTGGCCGTCGAAGCCGTCCATGACGATGGACAGCGCCGCCAGCAACACCACCAGCTTCTGCATGCCGGTGAAGGGGCCATGGTCGAGCAAGGTGCCGATGTCGGCGTGGGTGGAACCGGAACGCGCCGGCTGGGGCGCGTCATCTATCACAGCAGTGACCGAAGTCGTGTTCATAACCACCTCTTTTTATTCTTCTGGTGAGTCCGCAGGTTGCGGTTGGCAAGGCCGGGCTCGCGCCCGGCGACAAGGCAGCCCTCAAGGTTCGATGGTCAGGGTCGGCACCTCGATCAGTACCGGGCGGTCGCCTGCCAGGGCTTCACTCAGGGCCTGGGCGAACGCCTCGCGGGTGTTGGCCTGCACCGAGTGCACGCCATAGCCGCGGCCGATGGCGCAGAAGTCCAGGCCGGGCACGTCCAGGCCCGGGGCGTCGCTGACCTGCAGCACACCGGCGAACCAGCGCAGGGCGCCATAGGTGCCGTTCTTGAGGATGATGAACACCACCGGGATCTGGTACTGGGCGGCCGTCCACAGCGCGGTGATACCGTAGTTGGCCGAGCCGTCGCCAATGACCCCGATCACCCGCCGCTCCGGCCGGGCCAGTTGCACCCCCACCGCCGCTGGCAGGCCGAAGCCCAGGCCACCGGCGGCCGGGAAGTAGTAGCTGCCGGGTTCGCGCATTTCCACCCGCTGCCAGAAGGCGCCTACGGTGGAGGTGGACTCCTTGACGTAGATCGCGTCCTTGGGCGCCAGCTCATCGATCACGTCGAACACGGTTTCCGGGCGCAGCAGGCCGCCCAGCTCCTCGACCGGAGCAGCCGGCGGCAAGGCCTGGGGCTGCGGTCGGTCGCAATCCGGCAGCGCCCAGACCAGGGCCTGCAGGGTCTCGGCGATGTCCCCCACCAGCGCATCGCCCATGGGCGCACGCGCCGCTTCGCCGGGGTCGCAGGTGATGTGCAGCAGCTCGGTGCCCGCGGGCAGGTAGTCCCCCGGGGCGAACTGGTGGTAGCGGAATACCGGGGCCCCCACCACCAGGATCAGGTCATGGTCCGCCAGGCAGCGGCTGATGCCGGCAATGGCTGCCGGCAGCACCCCGCGAAAGCTCGGGTGACGGGTGGGAAACGGGCAGCGCGAAGCGGACGGCGCGACCCAGGCCGGCATGCGCAGTTTCTCCGCCAGTTGCACGGCCAGGTGGTTGCTCTGGCTGCCATCCACATCCGGCCCCAGCACCAGCACCGGGTTGCGCGCTGCCGCCAGGCGCTGCACCAGCGAACGCAATTGCGCCGCCGAGGGCAGCCCGGCAGTGGCCACCTGGCGCCGGGCCAGGTGCTCGACCCCGGCCGGCGCCGGGCGGGCCCAGTCGTCGTAGGGAATGGACAGGTACACCGGGCCCTTGGGCGCCTGGTTGGCCATGTGGATCGCCTGGCTCAGGGCCCGCGGCACGTCCTCGGCGCAGGCCGGCTCGGCGCTCCACTTGACCAGGGGCTTGGGCAGCTGCGGTGCATCGACGTTGGCCAGCATCGCCTCGACGCCGATCATCGAGCGCACCTGCTGGCCGGCGGTGATCACCAACGGGCTGTGGGAGTACCAGGCATTGGTCAGGGCGCCCATGCCATTGCCGGTGCCGGCCGCGGCGTGCAGGTTGACGAAGGCCGGCTGGCCGCTGGCCAGGGCGAAGCCGTCGGCCATGCCCACCACCGCGCCTTCATGCAGGCCGAGGATGTAGCGGAAGTCTTCGGGGAAGCCCTTGAGAAAGGGCAGCTCGTTGGAACCCGGGTTGCCGAACACGGTGGTCAGGCCTTGTTGCCGCAGGATGTCGTAGGAGGCGCTATGGACGGTTTTCATATGGACCTTTGCCGCTGTTTTTTAGAATTTGAGTTACTCTTGCAGCCGCCACGTAATTGATCAAATCGATACTATCTCTATTAAAAATAAGACCCGTCTATATCCATGAGGCAGCATGAGCCACATCGATCTGAACCTGATCCGCACCTTCGTCACCCTCTACGAAGCCCGCAGCGTGACTCTGGCCGCCGAGCGCCTGTTCGTCACCCAGCCCTCGGTCAGCTACGGCCTGGCGCGGCTGCGCGAGCTGTTCGACGACGGCCTGTTCAGCCGCACCCGGGACGGCATCCAGCCCAGCCAGTTGGCCGATGAGCTGTACCCGGCCTTTCGCGAATCCCTGACGCGGATCGAGAACACCGTGCACAGCACCCGGCGCTTCGACCCGGCGGCCACCGAACGGCGCTTTCGCATCGCCCTCTCCGACCTTGGCGAAATGGGCTTCCTGCCGCTGATCCTGGCGCGCCTGAACCAGCAGGCCCCCGAGGCCGAAGTCGAAGTCCTGCCGCTGCAGGTGGACCAGGCCGGCGAGTGGCTCAGCAGTGCTAAAGTCGACGCGCTGATCTGCCGCAAACCCTTGACCGGCACCCGCAGCCAGGTGCTGATCCGCGAGCGCTACGTGTGCCTGCTCAGCGACCGTCATCCGCGCATCGGCACCCAGCTGAGCCTGGAGCAGTTCCTCGCCGAGCGGCACATCGCCGTGACCCGCACCACCGGCCACGGCAGCGTCGAGGACGTGCTCAAGCAGATGGGTGCCCGGCGCCGCATCAGCCTGCACGTGCCGCACTTCTCGGTGCTGCCCAAAGTGCTGCCCGGCACCGACCTGCTGACCGTGCTGCCAGCGCAGATCGCCCGCCTGTTCACCCTCGAAGGCGGCCTGCGGCAACTGGAACTGCCGTTCTCCGTGGGGGAGTTCGAAGTCTCGCTGCACTGGCACCCCAACAGCGACAGCTCCGCCGCCCTGAGCTGGTTCCGCCAGGCCGTGGCCGCGGCGATCATCGACGGCCAGTCTTGAAAAAGCGCCCGCCGCCTTATCCGGTTCCGCGGGCTAAGCCAGGGCCGCTTGCGCCTGCGGCGGCGCCGGGCGCAGCAACAACAGGCAACCCGCCGCCAGCACGAAGACCACGGCAAACACCCCGTACAGGTGCAGCGGCTGCCAGCCGGCATCCAGCAACACCCCGGCCACCGTGGGCGAGACAATCGCGCCAATGCGCCCGATACCGATCCCCCAGCCGACCCCGGTGGCCCGTACCGAAGCGTCGTAGACCACCGGTGACAGGGCGTAGAGCCCGGCCACGCAGCCGTTGGCGAACAGCCCGATCAGCAGCCCCAGGCCCAGGGCCGCGGCAATCGAGGAGGCCGAGCCGACGAACAGCACCAGCAGCCCGGCGGTCACCAGCATGAACAGCGACAGCACCCGGGTCAGCGGCCAGCGCGAGGACAAGCCGCCAATCAGCGCCGCGCCGAAGATCCCGCCGACACTCAGCAGCACCCCGCCGGTGATCCCCTGCTGCGCCGAGAGCCCGGCGGCCACCAGCAGTTTCGGGGTCCAGCTCATGACGAAGTAGAAACCGAACATCACCAGGAAAAACAGCAACCAGATCAGCAGCGTGGTGCGCCGCATCGGCCCGGCGAACAGCTGGCCAAAACCTCTGCCGGCGCCCTGCTCGCGTACCGCTGCCGCGGGCATTTGCAGCAGTTGCGGATGGCCCAGGCGCCCGGCCAGGCGATTGATTCGCACCAGGGCATCGGCCGGCCGCCGGGCCAGGAGAAAGTCCAGGGATTCGGGGAGCCAGAGCAGCACCAGGGGGATCACCAGCAAGGTGACGATGCCGCCGAACAGGAACACCGAGCGCCAGCCCCAATGAGTCAGCAGCCACACCGCCAGCAGCCCGCCCAGGGTCGCGCCCAGCGCATAGCCGGTGGATTGCAGGCTTACCGCCAGGCCGCGCCAGCGGCGGCTGGAATACTCGGCGGCGATCACGTTGCTGCTGGCCAGGATGCCGCCGATGCCCAGGCCGGTCAGGCCGCGCAACAGCGCCAGTTGCAAAGGGCTCTGGCTGCCGGCCGAAAGCAGCATGCCGACCCCCGACAGCAGCAGGCAGAACAGGATCAGCGGCCGACGTCCGAGGCGGTCGGCCCAGGGCGCGATAAACAGCGAACCGGCGGCCATGCCGAACAGCCCGGCGCTGAGCAGCAGGCCGATCTGCGCCCCGTTGAGCTGCCACTCGGCGGACACCGAAGCGGCGGTGAAGGCCATCACCAGCACATCGAAGCCGTCGATCATGTTGAGGACAATGCAGATACCGATCGCCAGGCACTGGAAGGAGCCCATCGGGCCCTGGTCGACTCGTTGCTTGAGATCGTGGTTCATGGCCGTCCTCCCATGCTCGGGCTGGACGCGCAAAGCGCGGGGACGGACAGGCACACAGGCAGGTGGCACGCAGGACCGAGAACGGCCCGTGCCCTTGGGAGAACGCGCATGACGAAACCCTTTTCTTGTAATTGTTATGCGGGGACGGCCAGGAAGGTTCCTGCCATCGCCAGGGGCCTAATCAATCAATTAATGGATCCACAAACAATAGAGAGACACGCGAATAGTGCTTTTTATGGGCGATTATCGCGCACTATCGACTTTTCACGCTGTAAAAGGTGAAGCCTTTAGATAATGGCTTTATTTTTGGATCCATTAGCATGGATCAACTGTTTGTGAGTGGCTGGCTGGGGCAGGCAGGCGCTGCGCCTTCTGTCGCCACCTGCAGCAGCGGCGACGGAGATCGGATCCCCAGGGGATCCGATCAGTAGGCTGGGCCCGGGTTGCGGCATCGCTTCAGAGGCTCAGGCAGATTTTCCCCAGGTGCGCGCCCGAGGCTTCATGGGCGAAGGCCTTGGCGATATCCGCCAGGGGGAAGGTGCTGTCGATGATCGGCTTGATGCCGGTGGCTTCCAGGCCCCGGACCATTTCGATCTGCTGCTGGCGGCTGCCGACGATCAGCCCCTGCAGGCGCTGTTGCCTGGCCATCAGCGCCGCGGTCGGCACCGGTCCGGCCCAGCCGGTGAGCACGCCGATCAGGGCGATGTGCCCGCCAATGCGGCACGCGTTGATCGACTGCGGCAAGGTGCCCGGGCCACCGACTTCCACCACGTGATCGACGCCGCGGCCGCCGGTGAGCTTGAGCACTTCAGCGCCCCACTCGGGGTGGGTGCGGTAGTTGAGGGTATGGTCGGCCCCCAGCTCGCGCACCTTGGCCAGCTTGGCGTCCGAGGAGGAGGTGGCGATCACCGTGGCGCCCATGGCCTTGGCCAGTTGCAGGGCGAAGATCGACACCCCGCCGGTGCCCAGCACCAGCACGGTTTCCCCGGCCTTGAGCGCGCCGTCCACCACCAGTGCGCGCCAGGCAGTCAGGCCGGCGGTGGTCAGGGTTGCCGCCTCGGCATGGCTGTAGCCCTTGGGCGCATGGGTGAACCAGTGGCTGGGCTGGATCACCACTTCACGGGCGTAACCGTCGACGCCATCGCCCGGAGTGGTGCTGAAATCGGCGATCGCCGGGCCGCCATCGTGCCAATGGGGAAAGAAGCAGGACACCACCGCATCGCCCACCTCGAACTCGCTGACGCCCTCGCCCACCGCTTCCACGACCCCGGCGCCATCGGCCATGGGAATCCGCCCGTCGGCGGTAGGCAGCGCGCCGGTCACCACGGCGTAATCGTGGAAGTTCAAGGAACAGGCATGGATACGCACGCGGATCTGCCCGGCGCCGGGCTGGCCGGGGTCTGCCAGCTCCACGCGCTTCAGGTTGTCCAGGGATGCCGGCAGGCTGAGCTTGATGGCTTGCATGGGATGCTTCTCCACAGATCGATAATCATCAGGGGGCTAACCCTACCACCAGTACCGGCTATCTGTAGCCGCTGCACAAGGCTGCGAACGGCTTGGGCGGCATTCCGACGCAGCAGACGCAGGTTTTCAGGGCCGCCACAGGCTCGGCTCGGGACCGCCAGGCAAGGCCCTGCGGGCCTTTGCGCAGCTTCGCAGGCTCAGCAGCGGCTACAGCGCTCAGCGGATGGTGTCGCGCTGCGCCACCCTTGCTCGCACAAAACACTGCTCGGTCACTGGCGCGCCCCATTGCTCGCCCTCTTGCTCCTGCACCAGCACAAAGCCCTGTTCCTCATACAACGCGCGCGCCGCATCCAGGCCCTTGAAGGTCCACAGCCGAGTGGCGGCAAAACCCCACTGGTCACAAAAGCCCAGGGCCTCGACCAGCAGCCGCCGGCCCAGCCCCTGGCCGCGGGCGGCCTCATCGAGAATGAAGCAACGCAGGAGCGCCTCACCGCCCTCGCCCTCCCCATCAATGGCGATGGAACCGACAATCCGTTCCCCCAGCAGCGCCACCCAGACTTCATTGCGCGGGTTGTGCAAACGCCCCATCAATTCGGCCATGTCCCGCGCCACCAGGCTTTCGAAGGGCTGGCCGAAACCCGCCAGATCCGCGTAGTAACGGGCGTGCATTTCGGCGATGCGGCCAATCACTCCGGGCCGGTAGCCACGGGCGATAGAGCAGCGCTCGGGCGGCTCGGGCACGTCTCCCAGCCGCACCGCACGCAATGCCCGGGCGTAGTCGGCGATGCCCGCACAGGCGCTGCGCTGCTGGGCCGGGCTCAGGTGGGCCAGGGCCGCGGCCACCTGGGCCTGGGCGAAACGGTCGATGCCGGCCAGGGTCTGGCGCCCCCGGGCGCTGAGCTGCAGCTTCTTGGAGCGGGCGTCCTGGTCATGGGCCTGCTCGCTGATCTCGCCGGCGTCCACCAGCTTGCGCACCAGGCGGCTGACGCTGGATTTCTCCAGGCCCAACAGGGTCACCAGGTCACCGGCGGTCAGGGCATTGCCCTGGCCGATCTCCAGCAGTGCGTGCACCGCCGAGGGCGGGTAGTCGGTGGCGGCCAGGGTGGCCTGCATGAAGCCCAGCTCGCGGACCATCTGCCGGGAGGCCTGGCGCAGTGATGGGATAAGGGAAGCGGATGAACTCGGCATGGGCGTGACCTCGCAAGTGAGGCATTTAGTTGTACCTTGCAACCAATTAAACCTCAACCCTGCTCACTTTTCCGAGTGTCAGTCAGCCCTGGTGAACGGCAATAAAAACTCAAGCACTCACTAATGAGAAGCATTACCATAAACGCCCATTTCACCCACCTCGACCTCGGAACCCTTATCGATGGTGCCCAACCCTTCGCTACAGCACGCCGTGGGCGAGCTCTACCTCCAGCATCACAACTGGGTGGTACAACTGCTGCGACGCAAGCTCGGCAACCAGGACCAGGCCATGGACCTGGCGCAGGACACCTTTGTGCGCATCTTGCGCAGCGAGCGACTGCCGGTACTGCGCGAACCCCGGGCCTACCTCAACACCGTGGCCAGCCGCCTGTGCGGGCAGTATTTCCGGCGCCAGGCCCTGGAGCGCGCATACCTGGAAACCCTGGCGCAGTTGGAGCCGCAGTACCAGCCCTCGCCGGAAACCCGGCTGCTGGTGCTTGAGGCCCTGGACGCCGTGGGCCAGGTGCTGGACGGCCTGGGCAGCCGGGTGCGCGAGGTGTTTCTGCTGTCCCAGCTCGAAGGCCTGACCTACCCGCAAATTGCCCAACGCCTGCAGCTCTCGGTCAACGTGGTGCAGAAAGCCATGCTCAAGGCCTACCGCCACTGCTACGCGGCGGTGTACCCGGGATGAACGCCTTCCAGCCAGTGGACGATCAGGGCGCCGTGGAGCAGCAGGTACTGGACCAGGCCCTGGAGTGGCTGGTGCTGCTGCAATCAGGCATCAGCCCCCCCGAGCAGCAGGCCGCCTGCCTGGCCTGGCGCCGGGCCGACCCGCAGCATGAGCTGGCCTGGCAGCGCCTGGCCGGCATCGGCCAGGACCTGCGCGACAGCACCCGCAGCCTGCCCGCGCCCCACGCCCGGCAACTGCTGCAGGCTCGCAGCCACCCCGGGCGGCGCACCCTGCTCAAGGGCATCATCGGCCTGGGCGTGGTCGCCGCCAGCAGCTGGAGCGTGCGCGAACGGTTGCTGTTGCCGCAACTGTTCAGCGACTACCACACCGCCACCGGCGAGCGCCGCCAGCTGCAACTGGCCGCTGGCGCCAGCCTGCAACTGGACACCCGCACCAGCCTCGACCAGAAGGCCAGCCCCCAGGGCCTACAACTGCGGCTCAACAGCGGCCGCCTGTTGCTGACCCTGGGCAACGCCGCGCCCGTGCAGGTCGCCACCACCGATGGGCACATCCAGCTCGCCCCGCGCTCGCAGTTGATCCTCAGCGTCGGCTTGCCGGGCATCAACGGCACCCGGGTACAACTGCTCGCCGGCAGTGGCTCGGTGAGCACCGCCCAGGCCCCTGCGCTAAGCCTGGACCCGGGCCAGCAAGTGGATATCGCCCAACAGCGGATCAGCGCCCTGGCCGCCGTGCCCACCACGGCCAATGCCTGGACCCAGGGCCTGCTGATCGCCGAGCGTCGCCCCCTGGGCGAGGTGATCGCCGAACTCGACCGCTACCACCCCGGCCTGCTGCGCTGCTCCGCCGAAGTCGCCGAGTTGCGGGTTTCCGGGTCGTTCTCCCTGGACCAGCCGGACGCCAGCCTCGATTTGCTGGCCAGGACCCTGCCGATTCGCATCCGGCGGGTGATGGGTTACTGGGCCACCGTGGAGGCCAGCTGATTTTTTCCGTTTTTTTTCCGAAGCGGCGGCAGTTTTTTCAATCTCGTGCATCAAGACCAGGGAAGAAGCTGGAAAACAGCTCAGCGCCAACCCTTCTCAACCCACGGATTTCCCTTATGCACATTCGCCTTACGCCCCTTGCCGCGGCCTTGCGCCCGGTGTTAATCGGCCTGTCCATCGCCAGCACCAGCCTGCCGCTGATGGCCGCCGAAGCCGGCGCCGCCGTGACCGACCACCAGCAGCGCGACTACGCCATCGCCCCAGGCAACCTGGACCAGGTGCTGGGCATCTTCGGCCAGCAATCGGCAAGCATGATCGCCATCGACGCCAACCTCAGCGCCGGTAAGCGCAGCACCGGCCTCAATGGCCGCTTCAGCGTGGACGAAGGCCTGCAGCGCCTGCTCAAACCCCTGGGCCTGCAAGCCGTGGCCGAGGGTGCGGGCTATCGGGTGGTCCAGGCCAGCGGCGGTGAACGGGTCGAGCTGGGGGCGACCACGGTCAGCGCCAACCAGTTGGGCAGCGTTACCGAAGGCACCGGTTCCTATACCCCAGGCACCATCGCCACCGCCACCCGGCTGGTGCTGACCCCGCGGGAAACCCCGCAGTCGATCTCGGTGGTGACCCGCCAGGTGATGGATGACTTTGGCCTCACGGCAATAGACGACGTGATGCGCCACACGCCGGGTATCACCGTATCCACCTACGACAGCGAACGCACCAACTACTATTCCCGCGGTTTCTCCATCGTCAATTTCCAGTACGACGGCATCCCGACCCTGCGTGACGCCCAGTACTCGGCCGGCCAGACCATGACCGACATGGCGCTGTACGACCGCGTCGAAGTGCTCAAGGGCGCGACCGGCCTGCTGACCGGTGCCGGCGGTCCTGGCGGCACCATCAACCTGATCCGCAAGAAGCCCACGTCCGAGTTCAAGAGCAGCATCGAGCTCGGCGCCGGCTCCTGGGACAACTATCGCACCCAGATTGATGTCAGCGGGCCGCTGACCGACTCCGGCAACGTCCGCGGCCGGGCGGTGGCCGCCTACCAAGACAAGAAATCGTTTCTTGATCACTACCAGCGCAAGACCAATGTCTACTACGGCATCCTTGAATTCGACCTGTCACCGGACACCCTGCTGACCCTGGGTGCCGACTATCAGGACAGCGACCCGAAGGGCTCGAGCTGGACCGGCACACGTACCGTCTATGACCCGGACGGCAATTATCTGAACCTGCCTCGCTCGTTCAACAATGGTCCGAAGTGGAGCAGTTGGGAACAATACACCCGTACCGTGTTCGCCACCCTGGAGCACAACTTCGACAATGGCTGGGTCGCCAAGGCCCAGTACAACCACCAGATCAACGGCTATAACGCGCCCCTGGGCTACGTCTCCCAGGACACCGCTACCACCAGTTCGATCTACGCTCGCAAATACACTGGCGAAACCACCAGTGACAGCCTCGACGTCTATGCATCCGGACCTTTCGAACTCTTCGGTCGAGAACACCAGCTGGTAGTGGGCCAGTCCCTGTCGATCTCGGAATGGAAGGGCAAGGACTATTCCGACGCCACCTATTTCGACAACGCCTATGACTTCTACAACTGGCACGGCGAAGCCATCGAGCCCCTGTGGAACCAGCCGACCAAGATCAACGATGAAACCACGCGCCAGACCGGCACCTACATCACCGGCCGCTTCAGCCTGATGGACGACCTGTCGCTGCTGCTCGGCACCCGCGTCGCCAATTTCCAGGTCACCGGTACCAGCGACACCAAGGAGAGCGGCAAGGTAGTGCCCTATGCCGGCCTGGTCTACGACCTCCACGACAATGTCTCCGCCTACGCCAGCTACACCGAGATTTTCCAACCGCAAACCCAGTACCGTGACCGCACGCGCAAGATGCTCGAACCCAACGAAGGGAAAAACTACGAGATCGGGCTCAAGGGCGAGTTCTTCGACGGTCGCCTGAACTCCAGCCTCGCCTACTTCGAGGTACACGAGGAAAACCGTCCAATCGCCGACACCATCTACAACTCCAATCCTGGGGTCGACTTCTCCTATATCGCCACCAAGACCAAGACCAAGGGCTACGAAGCGGAGATCTCCGGTGAGCTGCGTCCTGGCTGGCAATTGCAGGCCGGCTATACCCACAAGGTCAGCCGTGATGCCGACGGGGTGAAGGTGGCCACCTGGGAACCGCAAGATCAGCTCAGTTTCTATAGCAGCTACAAGCTCGGCGGCAGCCTCGACAAACTGACCCTGGGCGGTGGCGCCCGCTGGCAGGGTGAGGGCTGGCAAACGCTGTACAACCGTGGCAAGGACCGTTACGAAAAGTTCTCCCAGGACCCGTTCTGGCTAGTGGATCTGATGGCGCGCTACCAAGTCACCGACAACCTTTCGGCGACCCTGAACGTCAACAACCTGTTCGACAAGTCGTACTACACCAACATCGGTTTCTATGACTCGGCCTACTACGGTGACCCACGCAATGTGATGGTGACCACTCGCTGGGACTTCTAAGACCTAGTCCCCCAATCGGTGCACCCTGCCCAATCGGGCAGGGTCGGGCCGCTGACAATCACCTGGTATCGGGTAGCCCGATGCGGCGACCACGGCAGCAAAATCACTACAGCCATCCGCACACTTCTGTTAAAACTCCTGGCTGATCATTCCGTGGTGAAGCCTTCCATGTCCCCAACCCTGTCCCAGCGCCTGCGCCGTCGCTGGTTTTCCCTGCTGTGCCTGGCCGCGCTGGTCGGTGGCCTGCCGGTGAGCTGCGCGGTGCTCGAACACCAGGAGCGCAAGTTGGTGTTTCGCATCGAGCCGGGCACCGCCGGCTGGTATCGCGGCCTGCCGAGCACGGTGCAGGAGCTGGAACTCAAGCCGAAAAGCTTCAAGGCCGGGCAGAACCTCCACGCCTGGTGGTGGCCGGCCACGCGCGCCGACGCCCCGGCGATCCTCTACCTGCACGGGGTGCGCTGGAACCTTACCGGCCAGTTGTTTCGCATCGAGCAACTGCACGCCCTGGGCTACTCGGTGCTGGCCATCGACTACCGCGGCTTCGGCCAGAGCCACGGCGACCTGCCCTCGGAAAGCAGCGTGTATGAAGACGCGCGCATCGCCTGGGAGCGGCTCAAGGTCTTGCAGCCCGACGCCAGCAAGCGCCTGATCTACGGCCACTCCCTGGGCGGCGCCGTGGCCATCGACCTGGCCGCCGAACTGGGGCGCACGGCCGCCGCCGAGAAAACGCCGATTGCCGCCCGCGGGCTGATCGTCGAATCCACCTTCACCACCCTGGCCGATGCCGCCGCGGCGGTGACCAAGACCTCGCTGCCGGTGCGCTGGGTGCTGTCGCAGAAGTTCGACTCCGTCGACAAGATCCGCGACATCGGCATGCCACTGCTGGTGGTGCACGGCCTGAAAGACGACTACGTACCGCCGCGCCTGAGCAAGGAATTGTTCCAGGCCGCCCTGGAGCCGAAGAAACTGCTGCTGGTGCCCGGCGGCACCCACAACAACAGCATGAGCCTGGCGGGCAAGGGCTACGGCCAGGCCATCAACGCCCTGCTGCGAGCCAAGCCCGGCCACAACCTCGCCGGCCCGACAGCCAACGCCATCCCCACCAGCTGACGGGAGCTTGCGTAGGTGCTGGCTGGCCAGCGAAGAGGTCCGCACGAGGGCTACAAGGCGCTCTGTCCGCCGCTCGCTGCCACGCTCGGCGCGGCCGGTGGCGGGCGCAGGGCTTCGCCGATGGTGCGCAACTTCAGGCAGGTTTCCTGGTACTCACTCGCCGGGTCCGACTCGCCGACGATGCCGCAACCGGCAAACAGGTGCGCCTGGTTGCCGCGGATCAGGGCGGAACGCAAGGCCACGGCAAACTCGCCATCGCCCTCGGCGTTCAGCCAGCCCACCGGGGCGGCGTACCAGCCGCGGTCCAGTTGCTCATGCTCGCGGATATAGCCCAGGGCCTTGCCCCGAGGCAGGCCGCCCACCGCCGGGGTCGGGTGCAGGGCATCCACCACTTGCAGCAGATCGACCTGGGGCCGCAACCGTCCCAGCACCGGGGTCAGCAGGTGCTGGACGTGGGCCAGGCGGTGCAGTTGCGGCTGCGGGGGAATCTCCAGCATCGCGCAGTAGGGCTGCAGGGCTTCGCGCAGGGTCTGCACCACCAGGGCGTGTTCATGGCGGTCCTTGGCGCTGTCCATCAGGGCCTGGCCCAGTTCCGCGTCCTGCTGCTCATGCTGGCCGCGCGCGCAGGTGCCGGCCAGGGCCACGGTGTTGAGGGTGCCGCGGGCCAGGCGCACCAGGCGTTCCGGCGTGGCACCGAGAAAGCAGCTGTCGCCACGGCTGAAGGCGAACAGGAAGGCCTGGGGATAGGCCGCCCTGAGGTTTTCCAGCAGCGGCCCGCAAGGAATGCTGCGGCTCGCCCGCAGGCAGACTTCCCGGGCCAGTACTACCTTGCTCAGCTCGCCGCCCTGGATCCGCGCGATGGCGCGGGCCACGCAGTCCTGCCAGCGGCCGGCGGCCTGGGTGTCGTCCTCGGCCTGGGTGCCAACGGGCATCTGTGCCAAGGGGGCGTGGGTATAGCGCGCCTGCAACAGGGCCCATTCCGCCTCCAGGGCACCGGCGCACTGAGCCACGTCGGCGCCGGGCTCGACCCACAGGCTGAACAGCCAGTGCTGCTGCTCGCCTTCGCGCAGCAGCAGGATCCGCGGCAGCACCAGGGACGTGGCGGCGAACGATTGCCACTGGGCACTGCGCGGGCCCTGGGGGTCGAAGGCAAAGCCGCCGCACAGGTAGGCCCGCTTGGGCCCGACCTGATGGGCCTGCAGCAACAACTGGCGCCAGGCCTGGGTACTGGCGGCAAAACGCTCGGCGGCCGGCGGGCTGATTTCTTCGGTGCAGCCGAACCCGGCCAGGGCCAGGGCGCCCTGGTCGCTGGACCAGAACAGGCTCTGGCCGAACACCTGGCGGTTGGCGGCAAACAGCCGCAGCGGCTCCAGGCGCTCGGCGGCCAGGCTGTACACCACCAGCACCGCCCGCCCCCTGCGTCGGGCCAGGGATTCGCCCTTGCGCAGGGCCCGGGTCAAGCCGGACAGGCAGGATTCACTCATCTTGGGCTCCTTGATCCAACCCGTGCTGACGGCGCCAGTGGCGCACTTGCTGGGCAATGTTCCAGTGGATGATCTGGGCGAACAGCGGCACCACGAACATCGGGTCCAGGCTCGCCTGCTCGGCCCATTGCCGACGTTGCGGGAGCATCGCCGCAACCCGCTCCGGGGCGGCGATGGTGTCCTCGGTCGGCTTGAACTGCGCCGCCGCCTTGACGTAGGCCAGGCGCCGGCCCAGGGCCTGGATGATCTGCTGGTCCATGGCGTCGATACCGCAGCGGACGTCGTCCAGGCCGCTGCACTGCTCGGGTGTCTTCATGTCGGGGTCTACCAAGGGAAAATTCATGGGGTCGAGGGCCAGCACTGCCACGGCTGCTCGCCGAGGCCCGCCAGCAGCCGGGTCAGGTGGCGCAGCAATTCGGCCTGTTGCTCGCGCAGGTAGAAGTGCCCGCCGGGAAAGGCCTGGAAGTCGGTGACCTGGGCGCTGACCTCGGCCCAGGCATAGGCTTCGTCCTGGTCCACCTCGGTGTCCCGGGCCCCCAGGCATACGCTCAGGGGCAGGTCCAGGGCGCGGCCGGGCGCACCGCGGTAGCACTCGATCAGCCGGTAGTCGTTGCGCAGCGCCGGCAGGTACAGGTCGCGCAGCGCCGGGTCATCCATGGGCGACGACGCACCGTCCGACAGGCGCCGCACATCCGCCAGCAGGTCCTCGTCCGGGCCCAGGTGCAGTTCGCCGCTGCGCTGGCGATGGGGCGCGGGGTGCGCGGACACGATCAACCGTTGTGGCGCCGAGCCCTGCTGCTGCATGCGCGCCGCCACCTCATAGGCCAGGGCCGCGCCCATGCTGTGACCGAACAGCACCAGGGGCCGGTCCACCAGGTCCGACAGGGCCCGGGTGATAGTGCCCGCCATCCACTCCAGGCTGCCGGGCCAGCTTTCGCTCAGGCGCTCTTCGCGCCCCGGGTACTGCACGCTGACCAGCTCGACATCCGCCGGCAACTGGCCACGCCAGTCGTTGAAAAAGCTCGCACTGCCACCGGCATGAGGCAGGCACACCAGGCGGCAGCGCGGCGGTTGCGGCTGCGGATAACGACGCAGCCAGGCACTGGGAACCTTTCTCACAGCACGCCCTCCTCTGGCTCGGCCAGCGCCACAGCGGCGAAGTCGGGCAGGTGCACCCGGGTATCCGGCAGCCAGCGCAGCAGTTGTTCCAGGCAGGCCGTCGCGTCCAGCACCTGGGCGGCGTAGTGCAGCCCCTCAGGCAGATGCGCCCACTGCAGTGCACAGAAGGCTGCGACGCTGCCGGTCAGGCGCGAGCCGTCGCTGGCCCGCAGCCAGGCGCTGGCCTGCTGCTGGCGGCCCTCGCGCAGGCCGTCGATTTCCACTGCCAGCAGTTGATAGGGCCGGCGCCCGGCCACATCCAGGGCGCTGGCCTGCACCAGCGCAGCGATGTTCTGCGCGCTGCTCCGCGCCTCTGGCGCCGAGCCCTGGATACGTTGCAGGGCCGCCGCCAGTTGGCCACCCTCGAACAGGTTGAAACCCTGACCGTGGCGCACCGGCACATCACCGAACAGGCGCTGCTGCTCGGTGCTCAGGTACGGATAGGCCTGCACCCCGGCCGGTGGCAGCCAGTCGCGTTGCAATGCCTGTTCGGCACTTGCCGTGCTGCGCACCACCTGCCCTTCGCACCAGCCGCACTGGGCCTGGCCGAAGCCGTTGCCCAGGCTCAGCAGGAAATCCTCGGCAGCCGTGGCGGACAAGCGCCCCAGCCCACCGGCATAGCAGCGCAAGGCATCGACCCGCTGGAAGGACTGCGCCAGCAGTTGCGGAAACAGCCCCGAGAGCCCCGGCAGCATGCCCGCCGACAACAGCACCCGATGCCCCGCCGGCAGCTGTCCCACCAGCCGCTCATGGAGTGGATCGTCGCCCCCCACATCCAGGTAGTCGGCGCCTGCGGCCAGGGCGGCCCGGGCCACCCGATCGAGAATCCGGTAGCTGGGCCCGGCGCAGTTGATCACCAGCGAACAACCAGCGCAGAAGTCCGCCAGGCTCTGTGGCTGCCACAGGTCCAGGGCGCGCACCTCGGCGCGCGCCCCCAACTGCTGGTTCAGTTGCTCGGCCTGCCGCGGATCGCGTCCACCCAGGCGCAGTGCCACCTTGCCGGCCAGCAACTGCGCGACCTGACGGCCGACGCTGCCGTAAGCGCCGACCAGCCCCATCACCCCTGCCCTCATGCCGCCACCTCGGTGGGTGCATCGAAGGCCTGGGCCACGGCTTGCACCTGGGGCTGCTGCATGCAACTGAAATGATCCCCGGGCACATCCACTACCCGCAGCTCACCCAGGCACAGGGCCTGCCAGTAGGCGCTCATGTCACGGTGCATGCCGGGCAGCACCTGCACCTCGCCGCTCTGGCGAATGAACAGCATGTCGCCCTGGTACGGCGTGGCCTCGTGCAGGGCTACCGCGGCCAGGCTGTGGCGCAATACCTGCAACTGCTCGCGCAGCCAGTGCAGGTCGCTCAGTTGCGAACCGGCGTGGCGCATGGCCTCGGCAATGGCCTGCAGGCGCTGCTCCGGGGTCTTGTGTGCCAGACGCCGCAGGCAGGCCAGGGCCGGGGCGCACTGGGCATCCTCGCTCAAGGCCAGCAGCGAACCCTGGGGCACGCGCCCCGGAGTCTGCGCCAGCACCCGGGCGATGGTGCGTTCCATGGCCTGTTCATCCTCGGGGTAACCCAGGGCCAGCGGATCGGCCTGCATCACCCGGGCGAACACGTACTCGGCCAAGAGGTCGTCCTCGATCATGAACGGCACCCGGTAGCTGCTGATCACGCTCAGTTGCAGCACCTCGATGGAGCGCGCCGCCAGGCACGCCGCCAGCTCGGTGGCCAGCAGCCCGCCCAGGCAGTAGCCGACGATGCTCACCTGGCGCCGGCCTTCGGCCTGCAGAGTGTCGGCATAACGCTCGGCCAACTGGCGGATCGCCGTGGCCGGCTCCAGGGCCAGGTAAGCCGGCACATCGTTGAGCACCAGCCCTTCCAGGGGCGCTTCTTCCCCCAGGGCGGCAAACAGGGCGCGGTACGGCGCCAGGGTGCCGCTGCCGTCGTGGACGAAGATCCGCGTCGGGCCCTGGGCCTTGTCGCTGATGCGCACCAGCGGCGAATCGCCCTCCACGCCCTGGCCTCGCAGGTAATCGGCCAGGGCCGCCACCGTGGGCTGGTTGATCAACTGGCGCAGCAGGTCACTCCAGGGCAACTGCCGGGCCTGGGGCAAGGCTTCACGCAGGCGGCCCACCACCTGGGCCACCAGCAGCGAGTCGCCGCCAAGCTCGAAGAAGCCCTGGTCACGGCCCACCGCCGGCACCCGCAACAGGGTCTGCCAGACCTCGGCAATGCTGCGTTCCAGCTCATCCACGGGAGCCGCGCCGCTGCTGGCCTGCTGCTCGGGGCCGGCCACGCCGATCCGCGCCAGGGCCTGGCGGTCGACCTTGCCGTTAGCGGTCAGGGGCATTTCATCGAGGATCTGCCAGTGGCTCGGGATCATGTACTCCGGCAGGTGCCGGGCCAGATGGGCCCGCATCTGCTCGGGCTCCAGGGCCTGGCGCTCGCTCTTAAAGCGGGTGATGAACAGGTGCTGGCCGATCTGCGACATGGCGTCATCGGCCCCGGGCAGGCACAGCGGGGTCTCGCCTCCGGCCTCCAGCAGCAACTGCTGCCACTGTTCGCGGCGGATGAAGGTGGTATCCAGTTCGGCCCGGAAATCCTCGAAGGCGGTGAGGCCCTCCTTGAACTCCATGGACGCCATGATCTGGTAGGTGTCGCGAGTGGCCTCGATGAAAATCAGCCAGCCGCCCGGGGCCAGCATCTCCCGCAGACGCGCCAGCACCCGGCTGGCGTGCCGCGAGTTGTGCAGCACGTTGGCGCAGAGGATCACGTCCAGGGAGTTGGCGGCCACGCCCTGGGCCCAATGGTCCTGGTTGAGGTCGAACAGCCCGTAGCTGACCCAGGGATAAGCGGCGAAATGCTCCCGGGCCTCGTTGAGGAAGAACTGCGACAGGTCGGTGAACTGGTAGTCCACCGCCAGCCCGTCCAGGGCCGGGATCAGGTCGGCGCTGGTACCGCCGACCCCGGCGCCGATTTCCAGCAGGCGCAGGCGCTGGCCGGCCGGACGCTGGCGGATGATCTCCTGCACCGCGGCGCACACCGCCTGGTTCAGGTACTGGCTGATCAGGTTCTTGCGGTAGGCGCCTTCGGCGGTATCGGTGCGGCCCTGGGGAAACAGCAGGTGCAGCGGGTCCAGTTGGTCGCTCATCAGCGCCGGCAGTTGCTCCTGGCTTTCGCGCAGGTAGCGCAGGACTTCGCCGCCCCAGCCCACGGACGGTTCCAGGACATCGATGCGCTGCCATTGCTGGCGGTATTCCTCGGCCGACACCTGCAGGCCCGAGTAACGACCCGTGTGCAGGTCCCGGTGCACCAGGCCTTCCCGGGCCAGGGCTTGCAGCCAACGGCGGATCAAGCGCTGGTTGCGCGGCGCCACCTCACAAGCCGCGACAATCTCGTCCAGGGCATGGCTCTGCCCGGCGCTCTCGAACAAGCCGGGGCGTTGCAGGGCCAGGCCCATGGACAGCAGTGCGGCGCGCTCGACACAGGCCGACATCTCGCTCACCAGGGCATCGCTCAAGCCGCCGCGCACGGCTTCGGCCGCCGCCTGGGTGCGCGCCTGCAACTGCGCCGGCCAGGCGATCGGCGTGTCCCGCAGGCTGGCCCGCAGGCAGGCTTGCAAGTGCCGCTCGAAGGCGCCCTCGCCCGCTGCCACCACCACCGCGGACTCCACATGGGGATGGCTGAGCAGCGCGCTTTCCACCTCCGCCAGTTCAATGCGGTGGCCACGGACCTTGACCTGGAAATCTTCGCGGCCGAGGAACTCGATCAGGCCGTCGTCCAGGTAGCGCCCCAGGTCGCCGGTGCGGTACAGGCGCTCGCCGCTGCGCGGATGGTCGACAAAGCGCTCGGCGGTTTTCTCGGCATCCCCCAGGTAACCCAGGGCCAGACCGCTACCGGCGATGTACAGCTCGCCGGCCACCCCTTGCGGTCGATCCCGGCCCTGCTCGTCGAGCACCATGAAGCGCTGGTTGGCCAGGGGCATGCCGTAGGGAATGCTGCGCCACTGGGGGTTGACCTGGGTAATCGGATAGTAGATCGACCAGATCGCCGCTTCGGTGGCGCCGCCGAGGCTGATCAGCCGCAGCCCGGGCAGTAGCTGGGCGGCCTCCGCCGGCAGGTTCAGGGGGATCCAGTCTCCAGACAGCAGCGCCAGGCGCAGGGAACCGGGGGCCATGGATGGCACGGCTTGCAGGTAGTGGGTGAGCATCTGCAATTGCGCCGGCACCGAGTTCCACAGGGTCACCCCGTGTTCCCGGACGCACTCGGCCCAGTGCGAAGGGTCGGCGCGGCGTTGCGGGTCCGGCAGCACCAGGGCGCCGCCCACCGCCAGCAGGCCGAAGATGTCGTACACCGACAGATCGAAGCCCAGGCTGGCCAGGGCCAGTACCCGGTCTTGGGCCTCGATGGCAAAGCGCTGGTTGATGTCGACGATGGTATTGAGGGCCGCCTGATGGTTGATCATCACGCCCTTGGGCACCCCGGTGGAGCCCGAGGTGTAGATCACGTAGGCCAGTTGCTGCGGGTCGATGTCCAGGCTCGGCAACGCCCGTTGTGCCGCCCGCGGGCCCTGGTCCACCGCGATCACCTGGGTCACCCGCGCCGGCCAGCACAGGCTGTCGCTCAGCCAGGACTGGCTGAGCACCCGGGCGACCTCGGCGTTATCCAGGATCAACTGGCGCCGGGCCTCGGGCTGGTTGGTGTCCAGGGGCAGGTAGGCGGCCCCGGCCCGCAGGATGCCGAGCACCGCGATCACCTGTTCCAGGCCTTTGTCCATGCACACCGCGACCCGCTCTCCAGGCTGGCAGCCGGCGTCGAGCAAGGCTTCGGCCACGGCTTCTGCGCGCCCGGCCAGTTCGCCATAGCTCAGTTGCGCGGCGCCCTGGATCAGCGCCACACGCTCGGGTGCAGCCGCGGCCTGGCGCCAGAACGGCTCATGCAGCAGGCCGGAGGGCAAAGGCGCGGCTGTCTGGTTCACCAGCTCGCGCTGCAGGCGCTGGGCCGCCGGCAACTCCAGGCAGTCATCCAGGGTCCAGGCCGAGGGTTCCCGAGCCAGGCGCTTGAGCAGGCGTTCGAAGGTGTCGAACAGCGCATCCAGCAGGCTCTCGCTGAACACCCCTTCGCGGATGTCCCAGTTGATCGCCAAGCCGTCGTCACGCTCGCTGACCTGGCAGTCGATCAGCACCTGGGGCGTCTGGCTGATGCCGAACACCAGCTCGGCACCGGGCATGAAGGCCCCGCCGCCGCTCTCGCCGCCGGCACCCAGGGTGCTGGTGAAGGCGTAGGGCATCAGCGCCGCGTCCTGGCCCTTGCGCCGCGCCAGCTCGCGCAGCACTTCGATACCCGAACACAGGCGATGGTCCATGTCCTGCCACAGGCGCTCCTGCAGCTGCTGGCTGCGCTGGCCGAAGCTACCGCCTTGCAGGGTCTGCACTTCCAGCAGTTCCACCGAGCTGAAGTCCCCCACCAGGCGATCCACCTGGGGGTGCAGGGACAGGCGATTGAGCAGGGTCAGGCTCAGGCAGAAGTGCCCGCGCCGGCTCCAGCGGCCCAGGGTTTCGGCATAGGCCGAGAGGATTGCCGCCGACACACCGACCCCGGCCGCCGCCGCGTTCAGGCGCAAGGCATTGCAGTCCCGGGCCTCCAGGCCCATGGCCCGGCGCTGGAAGCGCGGCCCGCTGGGCGGCCCCAGCAATGGCAGTTCCGGCGCTCCCGGCAGGCTGTCGACCCGCGCCCACCAGTAGTCGCGATCACGCTGGTAGCGCGGCTGCTCGCGCAGACGGCGCTCACCCAGCACATAGTCGCGAAAGCTGATCTGCGCCGGCGCCGGCAGGCTCTCGCCGCGATACAGCTGCTGCAGTTCGGCCAGCAGCATGCGCACGCTCTGGTAGTCGCACACCAGCAGGTCCACTGACAGATGCAAGCGCGAGGTGTCGCGGCCCTGGCTCACGCACAGCTCGATCAGCGGCCATTGCTGGGGCGGTGCACGGCGCAGTTCCATGCGTTCGCGCAAGGCCTGCAAGGCGCTGCCGTCGTCCCGGCTCAGGTCGTGGCGGGCGATGGAGTAATGCGGCACCTGGGGCAGGATGCGCTGGTAGCCCTCCTCCAGGACCACGGCCCGCAGCATCTCGTGACGCGCGATCAACTGGTTCCAGGCCTGCTCCAGGCGTACCGGGTCCAGGTCCTTCTGGGCGAACTCCAGGTAGCCGTGGCAGGCCACGCCGCCGTAGCTGAAAGCCGTGGTGCGGCCCAGCAGGTAGGCGGCCTGCACGTCGGTCAGCGGGAAGGGTTCTTCCCGGGCCGAATGGTCGGCCTCCAGGGTCGGCATCTGCGCCGCTTGCAGCTGTTGCAGCAGCGCCTCCTTGTGTTCGCGCAGCTGTTGCAGGCGCGCCTCGTCCATGACCCCGGCCGGGGCCCGATAGCGCAAGCGGCCCTGTTCTTCCCAGAGCTCCACACCCAGTTGTTGCAGATCCTGTTGCAGTTGCTGCAGCGTCATAACACGCCCTCCACCATTGCGTTCTGATTGACGGGCCGCTGTTCCCGGCGCGAGGCAAGCAACTGCCCCTGCAGGGCCACGGTGGCCGCGTTGAAAAAATCCTTGAGCGACAGTTCCAGCTGGAACTGCCGGGCGATGCGTTCGATCAACCGGGCCGCCAGCAGGCTGTTGCCGCCCAGGGCAAAAAAGCCCTGGTGCCGGCCCACCTGCGGCACCTCCAGCAGCTCCTGCCAGAGCGCGGCCACGGCCTCTTCCCATTCCCCTTGCGGCGGCTCGGCACTCTGCGGCTGGATGCCCCGGCGCTGCTCCTGCAGCAGCCACAGCAATGCCGCGCGATCGACCTTGCCGTTAGTGCTCAGGGGCAGTTCCGGCAGGCTCAGCCAGAGGTCCGGGAGCATGTGTTCGGGCAGCCATTGCCCCAGCCACTGGCGCAGGGCCTGGGGTTCGGGCAGCGGCTCCCGGGCCAGGAGCACCGCCGCCAGCTGCGCTTCGCTGCCGGGCAGCACCAGGCTCAGCGCGCGGTCGATGGCCGGGTGGCGCTCCAGGGCCACATCGATTTCTGCCAGCTCGATGCGAAAGCCGCGGACCTTGACCTGATGGTCCAGGCGCCCGAGAAACTCCAGGCTGGCGTCGGCCCAGTAGCGGCCCTGGTCGCCGGTGCGATACCAGCGCCGGCCCTCGTGCTCGACAAAGCGCTGGGCGCTGAGGGTCGGCAGGCCGCGATAGCCGGCGGCCACCCCGGCACCGCCGATCCACAGCTCGCCGGGCACCCAGTCCGGGCAGTCCCGGCCCTGGCTGTCCACCACCCGGAAACACTGGTTGTCCAGGGGCCGCCCGTAGGGGATCGAACGCCAGTGCCCGGGCACCTGCGCCACGTCCTGGTAGTTGGACCAGATCGCCGCCTCGGTGGCGCCGCCCAGGGCCACGAACGGCACGCGGTGGCCCGCCGCCCGCTCCAGGCGCCGTGGCAGGTCGAGGCCGACCCAGTCCCCGGAGACCATGGCCAGGCGCAAGGCTCCCAGGCCGCCGTCGTCGCGCACTTGCAGGGTCAGCATGTCCAGCAGCGCCGGCACCGAGTTCCACACACTCACCCGCTGCTCGCGGATCAGCCGCAGCCATTCCCGGGGCTCCTTGCGCAGCCCGTCCGCCGGCAGCACCAGGGCGCCGCCGACACTCAGCAGGCCGAACAGGTCGTACACCGACAGGTCGAAATCCAGGGCCGAGACCCCCAGCACCCGATCCTCGGCGCTCACCTGGTAGCGCCGGTTGATGGCGGTGATGGTGTTCATCGCCGCCTGGTGGGACAGTTCCACGCCCTTGGGTTCGCCGGTGGTGCCCGAGGTGAAGATCACGTAGGCCAGGGCATCCGCCGCCATCTCCAGGGGTTGCCCCAGCGCCGGTGCGACAAGCGCCTGGACCAGGGTCACCACCCGCAGTTCGGCGAGCCAGATGCCGCCCTCGCGGTGGGCCTGATCGGTGATCACCACCCGCGCCCCGGCGCGCTGGTAGATCATGTCGCGGCGCGCCGGCGGCTGCTCGATGCCCACCGGCACATAGACCGCCCCGGCGGCAAGAGTCCCCAGCACCGCGACCACCTGGTCGCGGCCCTTGGGCAAGGTGATCGCCACCGCGTCACCCGGCTGCACGCCCCACTCGCCCAAGGCCCCGGCCAGTTGCAGGGCCTGCCGGGCCAGCTCGGCGTAGCTCAGGCTGCCCTGCTCGCAGATCAGCGCCACGGCCTCGGGGTTCAGGCGCGCCTGCTGGAAAAAGCCCTGGTGCAACAGCTGCGCCGGGGTCGCGTGTGCGGTGGCATTGACCTGCTGGCGGCGCTGCTGTTGCGCTGCCGGCAGCGGCAAGGGCGCCACCTGCTGCCAGTCGTTGGCGCACAGCCACAACAGCAAGGCGCGGTAGGCGTCGAACATCTCGTCCAGCAGGCCTTCGGGGAACAGCGCCTCCACCGCGTCCCAGTTCAGCAGCAGGCCGTCGGCCAGCGGGTAGCTCTGGTGGTCGAGCCAGACCTGGGGCGTCTGCGACAGCGCCCAGCCCGGTTCGCCCAGTTGCTCGCGGCAGGTGGCGTCGACAAAGGCCGGGCCCAGGTTGCAGGCGAATACCACCGGCGCGCCCTGGCCACCGCCCTGGCGCAGCCGCGCCCGCTCGCGCAGCACTTCGACCCCGGGCCAGGCGCTGTGGGCAATGTCGCGGTGCAATTGAGCCTGCAACGCCAGGGCCTGCTGGCTGAAAGACGCGGGCTGGCGCTGGTCGACCTCCAGCAGCACCAGGTTGGAAAAGTCCGCCAGCAGATGAGGCACGCACGGGTGCAGTTCCTGGCGATTGAACAGCGGCACGTTGAGCAGGAAATGCTGGCTGGCGCTCCAGCGCCCCAGCACCTGGGCATAGGCGCAGGCCAGCACGCTGGCCAGGGTCAGCCCGTGCTGCCGGGCGCGCTGCTCCAGGGCCTGCAACTGGCCCTGGTCCAAACGCATGGCCAGGCGGCGAAAACGCGCAGTGCCGGCGTTCTGCGGTTCCTGGGCCAGGGGCAGTTGCGGGCCGTCCGGCAGCTCTTCCAGGCGCTCCAACCAATAGTCCCGGGCCGCCGCCAGCAGTGGTGCGCGCGCCGCCTGTTCGGCCCGCAGGTAGTCGGCGAAGTTCCAGTCCAGGGCCGGCAGGCTGTGCTCCTGGCCGGCATGGATCAGCGCCAGGTCGCGCAGCAGGATGCCAATGCTGAGCACGTCAGCCACCAGCAGGTCGATGTTCAGGTGCAGGCGGCTGCGACCTTCGGGCAGCAGGCTCAACTGCACATCGAACACCTGCCCACGGCTGACCTCCAGGCACCGGTGCGAGAGGTTTTCGCGGATCTGCTCCAGGGCCTCGGCAGCCCCGACGCAAGAAGCCTGGCGCAGGTCGTGGACGGTCAGCCCGGGCCAGGGGCTCTGGGGCAGGATGCGCTGGCAGGTGTCGCTGATAAAGCACGCCCGCAGCATCGGATGGCGCTGGCACAGGCGGCGCAGGGCCTGCTCCAGGCGCTGGGGCTCCAGGCCACGGCCGTCCAGTTCCTGGTACAGGTGGCAGCCGACGCCGCCCAGGGGCATGCCCGGATCGCGGCCGAACCAGTAGGCCTGTTGCAGTGGGGTCAGGGCGAAATCGCTGTTGGCAGGAGCGCTGGCCACAGCCTGCAGGCGCGGCGCCGCGAGGCCACGACGAGCCTCGATCAGCGCCCACCAGGCGTCCAGGGTCGGTTGCTGGATCAGTTCGGCGAAGCTCAGGGCCACGCCTTCGGCGGCCAGCAGCGCCGGTAGGCGCATGATGCTCACCGAGTCGAGCCCCTGCTCGATCAAGGAGGCCTGGGGTTCAAGATCCTCGGCGCTGTAGCCGAGCAGCCGGGCAATGCCTTCGCAGAGTCCTTGGGGTGAATGACTCAGGCTGGCGTGCGCTGGATGAGCGCGTGCCAGTGCTGGGTTATCGGTCATGGTGGACGTTCCTTTGGGGTACGGAAGGGGGTTGGCGCAGGCGCCAGCGATTGATCGCCTCGCGCTCGTGGAACAGCTCGCGATAACGGCCCGGGGCCGCCATCAGTTGGGCGTGGGTACCGCGCTGGGCCAGGTGGCCCTGCTCCAGCAGGAGGATCTGTCCGGCGCTGGGGGCCAGGGTCGGTTTGTGAGTCACCAGCAGCACCGTGTGCTTGCGCGCCAGTTGCAGCAGGCAACGGTTGACCCGGGCCTCGCTGATGGCATCGAGGGCCGCGGTGGGTTCGTCCAGCAGGATCAGGCTGGCGTCCTTGAGCAGCACCCGGGCCAGGGCCAGGCACTGGCGCTCGCCCCCGGAGAGGCTGACGCCGCCCTCGCCGACCCGGGTCTGCCAGCCCTGGGGCAGGCGCTGGGCCACAAGGTCCAGGCCGGTGGCGCGGGCAGCGTCCATCAGTTGGCTGTCGCTGGCCTCGGGGCCGCCCAGGCGCAGGTTGTCCAGCAGGCTCGCAGCCAGCGGCGGACAGTCCTGGAACATCAGGGCGATGGAACGATCGCGCTGCGCGGCGGACAGTTGGCGCAGGTCGACACCACCCAACAAAATGGCGCCGCTATCGACATCGCTGAACCGCGCCAGCAGGCGCAGCAGGCTCGACTTGCCGGAGCCGGAGGCGCCCACCAGCAGGTTCAGCGAGGCCGGCGCCAGCTCGAAGCTGATGCCCTGCAGGATCACCTGCTCCTGGCGCACCAGCCCCAGGTCGCGTACTTGCACCTGATGCCCCCGGGGTTCCTCGGGCTGGCTCGGCTCCGGCAGCGCCGGCAGGCGCAACAAGTGGCGCAAACGGTTCAGGCCATGGCGGGTCTGGCGCAAGGTCGTGCCGAGGTTGACCAGGGTGCTCATGGGCTCCACCAGGCAGGTGGCGAGCACCGCCAGCGCCAGGTACTGGGCCACTCCCAGGCTGCCACCGAGCACTGCATACAGGCCGCACAGCAGCATCGCGGTGTAGCCGGCCTGGAGCACCACCGCCAGCCCCAGGGCCGCCGGAAAGGTCCGCCAGTGGGCCCGACGCTGAGCCCGGCGCTGTTGCTGCAAGGCCTCGGTGAGCAGGCTGAAGCCTTCGCCGGTGCGGCCACTGGCACGTAGCAGCGGCTGCTGGCGCAGGAACTCCAGGACCCGCGCCGCCGCCTCGTTGGCCGCCGCCTCACTGCGGCTTTCGGCCTGGCCGCCCCAGCGCACGCCCCAGTGGTAGAACACCAGCAGCAGGGGCACGCTGGCCAGGGCCGCCAGGGCCATGGTGCGGTCATAGAAGAACAGCGCCACAAGCAGCGCCAGGGGCGTCAGCAAGGCGTTGGCCATGGGCTGCAACAGGTGCGCCGGGGTGCTCATGATCTGCAGTACGGTGTGGGTCACCAGCCGATTGAGCTCGGCGCTGCGGCGCTCGACGAACCACTCCAGGGGCAGGCGCACCAGTTGTTCGCCGATGCGCAGGTTCAACGACTGGGCCGCCGCAGCGCCCGCGCGGTAGCCCGCCAGTTGCGCATGCCGGCGCAACCCCAGGCACAGCAGCGCGAAACCGGCAAAGGCCCCGGCCCATCGCCACGGCGCCTGCCCGGCAGCGGCATCGAACAGGCTGGCAAAGGCCATGGGCAACAGGGCCAGCGCCGCGCCCTGGGCCAGGGCACTGGCGGCCATGGCCAGCAAGGCCCGGCGCAGCAGGCTGGCTTCGACCGGCTGCAAACTGCGTAACAGTGCGCCAATCATGCCTGCTCCCCCACCGTTTCCACGGCGCAGAACTGCTGCGCCGCCCACAGCCCGGCATACACCCCCTGCTGCTCCAGCAGGGCCTCGTGCCGGCCGCATTCAACCAGTTGCCCGGCCTGCAGCACGGCAATCTGGTCGGCATCCTGGATACTGCTCAAGCGATGGGCGATCACCAGCACCGTGCGCCCCGCCGCCAGCCGCGACAACGCCTGCTGGATCGCCGCTTCGGACTCCGGGTCGCTGGCGGCGGTGGCTTCGTCCAGCACCAGGATCGGTGCCTGGCTGAGCATCGCCCGGGCAATGCTCAGGCGCTGCACTTCACCCCCGGAGAGCTGCACGCCACTGCCCAGCTGGGTGTGATAACCCTGGGGCAAGGCGGTGATACGACTGTGGATCTGCGCCGCCCGGGCCGCCTCCTCGACCTCGGCCAGCGTGGCCTCGGGACGCCCCAGGCGCAGGTTGTCCAGAACGCTGCTGCGCAGCAGGCGCACGTCCTGGAAGACAAAGGCCACCTGGCGATAGAGGGTCGCGCTGTCCATGTCCCGCAGGTCGACGCCGCCGATGCGGATGGCCCCGGCGCTGACGTCGGCAAAGCGCGCCAGCAAGGTGGCCAGGGTCGACTTGCCAGCGCCCGAATCCCCCACCAGGGCAGTCAGGGAGCCCGGTTGCAGGCACAGGTCGATGCCGTGCAGCACCTGGGTGCCGTCGGGGTAGCTGAAAGCCACTTCATCAAAGATCACCTGATGCCCCTCGGGCTCCCGGGAAAATGCCGGCTGCGCCTGCACCGGGGTACTCAGCACAGTGCTGATGCGCTGCGCCGCCGCCCGGCCCTGGACCAGGGAATCGGCGCCATGCCCCAATGCCGCCACCGGCGCCGCCAGGGCCGGGCCAAGCAGGGCGAACGGCAACAGTTGCACCGGGTGCAGCCAGCCGGCCGCCGTCAGCGCCACCCCGGCCACCAGCACCAGGGCCAGCACCAGCAAGGGCGACAGCAGCACCTCGACACTCGCCCCCAGGCCCGCCCAGCGCTCCACCCACTGGGAGAAAAAACGCCCGAAACCCTGCACCGCGCTGACGAAATCCGCCTGCACCCGCTCGGCACGGCCGAACGACTTGACCATGGCGATGCTCTGCACAAAGTTCAGGGTCGCGGTGGACAGGTCGCCCAGGGCCGCCCCCAGGCGCTGGCGCTCGGCCTGATAGGCCGGGGTGCGCATGACCCTCAAGCGCCACAGCGCCAGCAGTGGTGGCAGCAGCACCACCAGGGTCATGGGCAGGCTCACCGTGAGCAGGTAGACCAGGCTGGCCAGGGGCACCACCAGCGCCGCCACCAGGTTGTTGGGCAGGTGCGCCACCAACTGGTGCAGAGCGCCGACATCATCCAGCAAGGCCCGTTCGGCGGTCTCCCGCTGCTGGCCGAACCAGGCCAGGGGCACCCGTGCCAGGTGCGCGGCGATGCGCTGGCGCAGTTGGCGTTGCAGGTCGCTGTCGGCCAGGTGGGTGATCTGCAATGCCGCCGCCAGCCCCAGCAGGCGCAGGAGCAAAGCGGCGGCGCCGGCCAGCAGCCAGAACTGCGCACGCTGCGCATCCAGCTCACCGGCCAGCAGCAGCGGCGCCAGTTCGGCCACGGCAATGAACGGCAACAGCCCCACCAGCGCCGCCAGGGCCTGCAACAGCATGGCCGCCAGCAGGCGCCCGCGCACCGGGTGCAACAGGTCGCAAAGTCCTTGTCGTTCAGCCACGGGCGCCACTTCCCTCCAGGGGTTCGGCCTGGGCGCCGAAGTACAGGGCCTGGATCGCCTCGCGCAGGTGCTTGCGGCTGACCTTGCCGACCCCGGTCTGGGGGAAGGCCGGGATGAACTCGAAGCGGTCCGGCAGCTTGAACGCCGCCAGGCCCTGGGCACTTAGGTGACGCAGCAGCTCCGGGGCCCGGGGCGCGGTGCCGCGAGGGATGACGAAGGCGCAGGTGCGTTCGCCCAGGAAGGCATCAGGCATCGCCACCAGGGCGATGTCGGCCACCGCCGGGTGGCTGAGCAGCAGGTTTTCCACTTCTTCGGCAGCGATCTTTTCGCCCCCGCGGTTGATCAGGTCCTTGTCGCGCCCTTCCACCATCAGGTAGCCGTCGGCGGTGAGCATGACCCGGTCGCCGGTGCGGTAGAAACCATCGGCCGTGAAGGCCTGGGCGTTGTGCTCGGGGTAACGGTAGTAACCGCGGATGGTGTAGGGGCCGCGGGTCAGCAACTGCCCCACCTGCCCCACCGGCACCGGCTGGTCGTGCTCGTTCACCACACGAATTTCGTCCGCCGGCGACAGCGGCCGGCCCTGGGTGTGCAGCACCCGCTGTGGCGGGTCCTCGGGGTCGGTGTAGCAGATCAGCCCCTCGGCCATGCCGAACACCTGCTGCAGGCGGCAGCCGAGCACCGGTTCGATGCGCCTTGCGGCCTCGTAGCTGAGTTTGGCGCCGCCCACTTGCAGCAGTTGCAACGGCGCCAGGCCACGCCCGCGGGCCTGGGCCGCTTCCAGCCAGACCAGGGCCAGGGGCGGCACCAGCGCGGTGTGGGTCACCCCCTGGCGCTCGATCAGTTCGAAGCAGACTTCCGGGCTCGGCGAGGGGCTCAGCACCACCCGCCCGCCCACCGAAAAGGTGCCGATGAACCCTGGGCAGCACATGGGAAAGTTGTGCGCCATGGGCAGCGCCACCAGGTACACACTGGCCTCGGACAGGCCGCAGCGCTCGGCACTGGCCCTCAGGTTGTAGAGGTATTCGTGGTGCCGGCGCGGGATCAGCTTGGGCACCCCGGTGGAGCCGCCGGAGAGCTGGAAACAGGCCACCGCGTCGGCGCTGGGGGACAGGAAGGTGCGCGCAGGCGCAGGCTCATACAGGCTGTGCAAGGCCGTGAATTCCTCAGCCTCGCCGGCGACTACCACCCACTCCAGCTGCGGGTTGCGGTCCTTGAGGTCGCGGGCCATGGCCCGATAGTCGAAGCTGGCGTCCCGGTCGGCGCAGAAGTAGGCCCGGGCCTGGGCAAACTCGCAGAAGCGGCCGATTTCCAGGTGCCGGTGAGCCGGCAGCGCGAAGATCGGCCGCACCCCGAGGCGGTAAAGGGCAAAGCAGACTTCGACGAAGGCTGCACTGTTGGGCAGTTGCAGCACCACGTTGTCGCCGGCCCGCAGCCCCAGCCGGTACAGGCCGGCGGCCAGTTGGTCGACCCGCAGGTCCAGTTGCCGGTAGCTCAGGTGCTGCTCGCCCTCGGTCAGCGCTTCACGCTCGGCAAAGGCCTGGGCGGCGCTGCGCAGCAGGTCGCCAAAGGTTTCGTCGCGCCAGTAGCCGGCCTGGCGGTAGCGCTGGGCGAAGTCTTCGGGCCAAGAGGGGCAATCCTTGAGGTCATCGAAAGTGGACATGCTGTCTCCTGAGTTTTTTACGCAAAAAGCGGCCCTGGACCCGAAAGATCAGGCCCCTGGAATGAGCTGGGAATCCGCCGTCAGGGTTGGCGGGAATGAAGAGTCGCCGGTGGTCCTGCGGCACTGTCGAGCAAGGGGTCGTCCATGGGAGGCTGCCGCGCCTGGAAATGAGAGTGATTATTAATAGGCAATTTGCCGGACCCGGCAATCGGCAGGACATTCGTTTGCGCGGCTTTTTCTTTTGATTGCGCGGCGTGCCCCGGAAAGAGCCAGGCACGACGGGGCTCGAAGGCTAAAGGATAATCATTCTTAATTACAGAAAGGCAATTTCCTGCTAGCGTATGGCCTCTTTTCAGGTCCACAGGGAGTTCGCCATGCTCAGCCCCAACGCTGCGCCGCAGCCTGTCAAAAGGGATTCCACCCTGCACTTTCCCAACCCGCAGCACACCGGGTCGGCCGCTGTAGTCCCGGAGGTCACCCTCTCCACCGGGACCGTGCTGATGGACAGCCAGATGTGGATGCAGGAGCCGCTCTGGGAAGGCCTGAAAATCATCCTGGTGCTCAGCGGCCAGCTCAATTGCCGGGTCGAAGGCCAGCCCGAAGTGGAGATCCGCGGGCCGACCCTGTGCGCCGTGGCCAACCAGGGCGAGCACTGCGGCGACCACCTGTTCGCCAGCGGCGTGCCGGTGCGCTACACCACGGTGCAGCTGGACTTCCCCTCGATCCGCAATGTCGGCCTGGAACCCGAGCGCCTGCTCGATCAGCGCGGCGGCGGCCCGATGCTGTTCTGCCAGCCGGCGAGCAAACCGCTGCTGGCCCTGGCGCAACAGATCTTCACCTGCCCGCTGCAGGGCCCGACCCGCTCCTTCTATCTGGGTGGCAAGGCCCTGGAACTCACCGCCCTGGGGGTCGAGGGGATTCTCGCCCAGGCCGAATCCAGGCCACTGCAGGACAGCCCGTGCAGCTCGGCGGACATCGAGCGCATCCATGCCGCCCGTGACCTGCTGCTCAACTCATTGCAGGATTCGCCTTCGCTGTCGGAGCTGTCACGCCAGGTGGGCCTGAACCCGCGCAAGCTCACCGCCGGTTTCCGTCAGGTGTTTGGCACCAGCGTCTATGCCTACCTGCAGGAGCAGCGCCTGGGCGAGGCCTATCGCTTGCTGGCCAGTGGCGAGACCAATGTCTCCAGCGCGGCTTATCGGGTCGGCTACAGTCCGGCGCATTTCTCCACGGCCTTTCGCAAGCGCTTCGGGGTGTCGCCCAAGTCCTTGCGTTGAGCCCGCTCCTGCTCGAGCCTGCTCCATCCAAAGCTGCGCCTGGTGATCCGGGCGCCCTCCCCGCGCCGCACCGCAAACGAAAGAAATGGTCGCTCAAGCCAAAGTTTTAGCCCGCAACCCAAGCTCACAAATGAGATACGTTTGCATTCTCATTTAATCCCCATCACGGAGTGAAGCATGGGTAGCCGCGTTGCGCACCGAAACACCTCAGGTTGTCCCGTCAATTGTGTGGTCTCGCGTCCGGCTCTGGGCCGCAACCCGCTGGCGTGCCTGATCCACGGCCTGGCCCTGGGCCTCTCGCTGACCCAGGCTGGCGCCGCGCTGGCCGCCGATGGCGATACCGACCAGGACCACGCCCTGACCTTGGACACCAGCGTGATCAGCGCCACCCAGCCCGACTCTGCCACCGGGCCGCAGGCCGGTTACGTGGCCAAGCGCAGCCTCAGCGGGACCAAGACCGATGCCAGCCTGAGCGAAATTCCCCAGTCGATTTCCGTGATCACCCGCGATCAGATGGATGCCCAGCAGGTGCAATCGGTGAACGAGGCGCTGCGCTACACCGCCGGGGTCCAGGCCAATACCACCGCCGCCAGCCAGCGCTTCGACACCATCTCGATCCGCGGTTTCGACGTCACCACCGGCATGCTCCGCGATGGCCTCAAGGGCAATACCGCCCAGGCCTGGCCCAAGGTCGAAGCCTATGGCCTGGAGCGCATCGATGTGCTCAAGGGCCCGGCCTCGGTGCTGTTCGGGCAGAATTCGCCGGGGGGCGTGGTCAACCAGATCAGCAAGCGCCCGCTGGACAAGCCCTTCCATGAAGTGCAGATCCAGGGGGGCAGCTTCGACCGGGCCCAAGGCCAGTTCGATTTCAGCGGGCCGCTGGATGATGAAGGGCAGTTCCTCTATCGCCTGGTGGGCCTGGAGCGCGACAGCGGCACCCAGTTCGATCACATCAAGGACGACAAGCAGTACTTCGCGCCCTCCTTTACCTGGAAGCCCAACGACGACACCAGCCTGACCCTCCTGGCCGACTACACCCAGGACAGGTTCGGCGCGCCGCGGGTGTTCCTGCCGGCCCGGGGCACCCTGCTTGGCAACCCCAATGGCAAGGTCAAGCACAACGTCTTCCTCGATGAACCGGGACTGGACAACGACCGCACCCAGTACTCCCTGGGCTACCTGCTGGAGCACCGCCTGAATGACGTCTGGAGCCTCAACTCCAGCGCCCGCTACGGCCACGTCAACCTGCTGACCAACACTGCCAGCGGTAGAGCTCTGGAGCCCGATCTGCGCACGTTGAAACGCGATGCCTATCGCTTTCGCATCGTCGGCGACACCTACTCCCTGGACAACAATGCCCAGGCCCGCTGGAACCTGGGCAGCACGCAGATGCTGTCGCTGCTGGGGATCGACTACCGGCGCACCCGCGAGGACTACTACCTGCGCGGCGGCTCGGCTTCGCCCATCGACATCTACAACCCGGTGCACGGCGGCGTGTTCGACCCCAGCACCCCCTTCACCAACACTGTGCAGCGCGCCGATCAGGTCGGGGTCTATGCCCAGCAGCAGTTCACCTTCGACGAGCACTGGGTGCTCACCGTCGGCGGACGCCAGGACCGCTCCAGCGCCCGTACCGACAATCGCCTGGAACACACCGGGAGCAAACAGAACGACGAGAAGTTCACCTACCGCACCGGCCTGGTGTACCTGGCGGACAACGGCCTGGCGCCCTACATCAGCTACTCCACCTCGTTCGACCCGGTGCTGGGCACCAACTTCTACGGCACGCCGTACAAGCCCACCAGCGCCAAGCAATCGGAAGTGGGGGTCAAGTACCAGCCGCCGGGCATCGACAGCTACATCACCCTGTCGCTGTTCGACCTGACCCAGGAAAACGTCCTGACCACCGACCCGGCCGAACGCCTGAACAAGATCCAGACCGGCGAGATCAACGTGCGCGGCATCGAGCTCGAAGGCAAGGCCAGCCTGGCCCGGGGCCTGGACCTGCTGGCGGCGCTGACCTACAACGACGCCGAGGTGAGCAAGAGCAACAACCCGCTGGAGAAGGGCAAACGCCCCACCGACACCCCGGAAAAAATGGCCTCGCTGTGGGCCGACTACACCTTGCCCGAAGGCCCCCTGAGCGGCCTGGGTTTTGGCGCCGGGGTGCGTTACATCGGCTCCACCGAGGCCGATGCCGCCAACACCCAGCGCGTGCCCTCCTACACCTTGCTGGACGCGGCGGTGCACTACGACTTCGACAAGCTGATCCCGGCGGCCAAGGGCCTGCGCCTGGCGGTGAATGCCACCAACCTCACCGACAAGCACTATTACGAAGGCTGCTCGCTGACCAATTGCAGCGCCGGTTATGACCGCAGTGTCATCGCCAGCCTGCGCTATCGCTGGTAAGCCGCCAATGCTGTCCATGCGTAATATCTGGCTCAGGCTGCACCGCTGGCTGGCCCTGTGCCTGGGGCTGTTCCTCGCGCTGCTGGGCCTCAGTGGTTCGCTGCTGGAGCTCAAGGGGCCGATCCTGCGCTGGGAGGTCGGTGCGCAGATGCTGCAACTGGCCCCTGGCGAGCATGGCACGCTGCTGCAACAGGACGCCTGGATCAGGGCCGCCTCCGACGCCTACCCGCAACTGCACAAGGTCTTCGGCGCAGCCCCACCGCGCCAGGGCTTTCTCGAATCGGACAATGTGATCGTCTTCGGGGCCCTCAAGGAGCGTCCCGGCACCGGCATCGCCATGATCGATCCTTATAGCGGCGAACCCCGGGGCTTCTTCGTCTTCGAGGACCTGTGGCTGGCCAAGCTGGTGGCGCTGCACCGCAGCCTGCTGCTGCCGCCAGCCTGGGGTTCGAACCTGGTGCTGCTCTGTGGCCTGGCGCTGCTGGGCTCCCTGGGCAGTGGCCTGTACCTGTGGTGGCCGGGCCGGCGCAGTTGGTGGAAGGCCGCCAGCCTGCGTCCCGGCAGCCGGGGCAACCGGCGCCTGCGGGAATGGCACAACGTGGCGGCGGCCTGGCTGTGCCTGCCGCTGCTGCTGATTGCCGGCAGCGGTGCCTGGCTGGCACGCCCGGACCTCTTCACCTGGCCCGGCGCCCAGCCGATGGCGATCAAGCCGCTGTTTTCCGCCGCCCATGGCCACTTGCTGCTGGGCACCCCCGGCGCCTGGCTGGCTTTTCTCTGCGGCATTTCGTTACCCCTTCTGTACCTCACCGGCCTGCTGCTGTGGTGGCGCAAGCGCGCTGCCCGCCGGGCCGTCCAATCGTTCAAGGAAACTAGCCATGACACACCGTGATTTCTTGCGCCGCGCCCAGCGCGGGCTCTTGCTCGGCCTGCTGCCCCTGGGCCTGCTATGGGCCGCCACGGCCAGCGCCGCGACCCTCACCGATCTGGCCGGACGCCAGGTCCAGGTGCCGGAGAAGGTCGAGCACATCCTGCTCGGCGAAGGCCGGATGATCTATTCCCTGTCGCTGCTCGAAGGCCAGAACCCGTTCGCCCGTCTCGCCGGTTGGCAAGGGGACTTTCGCGGCCTCGACGTGCAGGGCTACGAGGCCTATCACAAGGTCTTCCCCCAGGCCGACAAGGTGCCGCTGGTGGGCGGCACCTCGGCCGAGACCTTCAGCGTCGAAAAGGCCCTGGCGGTGCACCCGGACCTGGCGATCATGGCCCTGAGCGGCGGCCATGGGCCGAGCCCCGACAGCGAGGCGGTGAAACAGCTGGAGGCCGCCGGGGTGGCGGTGATCTTCGTCGACTTCAGCGACCATCCCCTGAGCAACACCGTGCCCAGCATGCGCCTGCTGGGCCAGGCCCTGGGCCGTGAGCAGCGGGCCGAGGAATTCATTGCCTTCTATCAACAGTCCCTGGCCAAGGTCACCCAGACCCTGGCCAAGGCCGGTACCGTCAAGCAGCCGAAGATCTTCATCGACATGCTCGCCGGGCTGCAGGACTGCTGCGGCTCGCCAGGCACCGGCAACTTCGGCGAGATGATCAAGCTGGCGGGCGGGCGCAACATTGCCGACGGGCGCATACCCGGGCCCATTGGTGTGCTCAACGTGGAGTACATTCTCTCCAGCGACCCGGACGTTTACGTGGCCACCGGGGTCTTTGCCGCCGGCCAGGGCGGCGTGACCCTGGGTTACTCCGCCACCCTGCAACAGGCTCGGGACAGCCTGCGCCAGGCCGCCCAGCGCCCACCGCTGAACGAGTTGCGGGCGGTGCGCGAGGGCAATGTGCACGGCTTGTGGCACATCTTCTACGACTCGCCGGAGCACCTGATCGCGGTCCAGGCCCTGGCCAAGTGGCTGCACCCTGAACTGTTCAAGGACCTGGACCCGGACCAGACCCGCCGCGAGCTGTACCAGCGCTTCATGCCGATTCCCGCCAGCGGCGTGTTTGCCACGAGTCTGGCGCCATGACCCAGGCTGCTACCGACGTGCAGGAGCGCGTTGCCTCAGGGCACTACCAAAGGCGCCATGGCCGCCGGGTGCTGCTGTTGGGCGGGCTGGCCCTGGCCCTGCTGCTGTCCCTGGCCCTGGACATCACCACCGGGCCTTCGGGGATGAGCCTGTCGCGCCTGCTGCAGGTGCTCTGGGACCCGGGCTCGATGCCCCGGGTGGAAGCGGTGATCGTGTGGAACGTGCGCCTGCCCTACGCCCTGATGGCGGTGCTGGTGGGGGCCGCCCTGGCCCTGGCCGGCGCGGAAATGCAGACCGTGCTCGACAACCCCCTGGCCAGCCCCTTCACCCTCGGTGTATCCGCCGCCGCGGCGTTTGGTGCAGCCCTGGCCATCGTCCTCGGCCTGGGCCTTCCCGGGGTGCCGGCGCAGTACCTGATCTCGGCCAACGCCTTCCTCTTCGCCCTGGCCTCGGTGGCCTTGCTGTACCTGCTGGCACGCTGGCGCGGCTTCGGCGTGGAAAGCCTGGTGCTGTTCGGCATCGCCCTGGTGTTCGCCTTCAACGCCCTGGTGGCGCTGCTGCAATTCGTCGCCACCCAGGACAGCCTGCAGCAACTGGTGTTCTGGACCCTGGGCAGCCTGGCCCGGGCCTCCTGGGAAAAGCTCGCGGTACTGGCCCTGGCGCTGTTGCTGTGCCTGCCCTTCTCCCTGCGCCAGAGCTGGGCCCTGACCGCCCTGACCCTGGGCGAGGAACGGGCCCGCAGCTTCGGCATCGACGTTGGCCGCCTGCGCCTGCTGTCACTGTTGCGCATCAGCCTGCTGTCGGCCCTGGCGGTGTCCTTTGTCGGCACCATCGGCTTTATCGGCCTGATCGCCCCGCACATCGCCCGCCTGCTGGTGGGCGAAGACCATCGGCTGTTCCTGCCGGCCAGCGTGCTCAGCGGCGGGCTGATCCTGTCCATGGCCTCCATCGCCAGCAAGGCGCTGATCCCCGGGGTGCTGATTCCGGTGGGTATCGTCACCGCCCTGGTGGGCATTCCCTTCTTCATGGCCATCGTCATGCGCAACCGTCGAGGTGTCCTGTGAAGCCGCTTGTGTCCTCCAACGCCGGCCTGTGCACCGCCGGCCTGAACATGCACTACGGCAACCGCCAGGTGCTGTGCGACGTGGCCCTGCCGCCCCTGGCCGGGGGCAGCGTGACCGCGCTGATCGGCCCCAACGCGGCGGGCAAGTCGACCCTGCTGCGGGGCATCGCCGGGTTGCACAAGACCTCGGGCCAGGTACTGCTGGACGGCGTCGACCTCAATCGCCTGCCCCAGGTGGAACGGGCGCAGCACATCGTCTACCTGCCCCAGAGCCTGCCGGAATGTACCCGCCTGTGCGCCTTCGAAGCAGTGCTCAGCGCTGCCATGGCCGGGCATCGCACTGGCGGTTTCGCCCCTGGCCGGCCCAGCGCGGCGGTGTTGCACGGGGTCGAACAAGTGCTGCAGGACCTGGACCTCACCGCCCTGGCCGACCGCCCGATCGACGCCCTCTCCGGTGGCCAGCGCCAACTGGTGGGCCTTGCCCAGGCCCTGGTGCGCCAGCCCCGGGTGCTGCTGCTGGACGAACCCACCAGCGCCCTGGACCTGTACCACCAGTGCCAGGTAGTGGAAGCCATCACCCGGGCCACCCACGAGCGCCAGTTGATCACCCTGGTGGTGGTCCACGACATCAACCTGGCCCTGGGTTTCAGCCAGCAGGTGGTGGTGCTGCACCATGGCCGCCTGGCCGCCGCCGGGCCGGCCCTGGAGGTGATCAACCCACAACTGCTGCGCGACGTCTACGGCGTCGACGCCAGCCTGGAACAGGTACGCGGTCGACCGCTGGTGATGGTCGACGGCCGCCTGCCCTCTCACTCAGCCCTGGGATAAACCATGACCAACGCTCAACAGTTGCCCCTCGACACCCTGGACACGCCCCAGGCCGCCCCGGCCTTCGACCTGCGCCCGCTGCTGGTGGCCAACCTGGCCTGCACCATGGCGATGATGGCGTTCGTTTCGCTGATCGGCCCCATTGCGCGGATTCTCGGCCTGGCCACCTGGCAGGCGGGGATGGCGGTGACCGTCTCCGGGGTGATCTGGATGCTCCTGGCCCGCCCCTGGGGCCGGGCCAGCGATCGCCTCGGTCGGCGGCGCATCCTGCTGCTGGGCACCGGCGGCTTCACCCTGGCCTTTCTCGCCCTCAGCCTGTTTATCGACGTGGCGCTGCACGCCCTGCCTTCGGCGCTGCTGGCGTTTGCCGGGTTGCTGCTGGGGCGAGGCCTGATCGGGGTGTTCTATGCGGCAATCCCGGTGGGCGGCTATGCGCTGATCGCCGACAACATCGAACCCGAGCATCGCGCCCGGGCCATGGCGTCCCTGGGGGCGGCCAACGCCTGCGGGCTGGTCCTGGGGCCGGCGCTTGCCGCATTGCTGGCGCACCACAGCCTGAGCCTGCCGTTCTATGCGCTGGCGGTGTTGCCGCTGCTGGGCTTCGCCTTCCTCAAGGCACGGCTGCCGCGCCAGGAACTGCACCTCAAGCAACCGCCCAAGTCGGTGAGCCTGGGCGACCCGCGCCTGCGCCGGCCGCTGGTGGTGGCGTTCGTCTCGATGCTGTGCGTGGCCATGGCGCAGATCACCGTGGGCTTCTTCGCCCTCGACCGCCTGGGCATGAGCCCGGCCGACGCGGCGCAGACCGCCGGCATTTCCCTGACCCTGGTGGGGGTGGCGCTGATCGCCTCGCAACTGGTGGTGCGCAAACTGGAATGGCCGCCGCTGCGGATGATCCGCATCGGCGCCCTGGTGGCGGCGCTGGGCTTTGTCACCAGCATTCTCGCGGCCCAGGCCCAGGCCTGGGTGCTGTGGCTGGGGTTCTTTGTTTCGGCCGCCGGCATGGGCTGGATCTTCCCCTCCTTCGCCGCCCTGGCCAGCAACTCGGTGGACGCCGCCGAACAAGGCGCCACGGCCGGCTCCATCGGCGCGGCCCAGGGCCTGGGGGTAGTGGTCGGGCCCCTGGCCGGGACCCTGATCTACGGGCTGGAGCCACGCCTGCCCTACCTGCTGGCGGCGCTGCTGCTCGTACTGGTGGCCTGCTGGCCCGTAGCCCGACGCCGGTAACCTTCGGGCGAACGACGCGCATTATCGAAACCCTGCGGCCCTGTAGCCGCTGCCGAGCCTGCGGCGAGGCTGCGAAAAGGTCCGCAGGACCTTGCTTGACGATCGACCGCCGAACCTCTATCGGCCTCAAGAGCGCCGCGCCCCTGCGACGGAGTGCCGCCCAGACCGTTCGCAGCCTGCGGCAGCGGCTACACGCTGGTGCGGCTCATGCGGCCCAGGGCCAAGCTGTACAACAGCAAGGCCAGGGTCGCCAGGGCGCCACCCGCCAGGCCGACATAGGCAAAGCCCAGCTGCCCGCCGACCCAACTGCCCAGCAGTGCACCGCCGCCAATGCCGATGTTGTAGATGCCGGAGAACATCGCCATGGCCACGTCGGTGGCGTCCGGCGCCAGCACCAGTACCTTGGATTGCAGGGCCAGGCCGAAGCCCATGATCGCCATGCCCCAGAACACACTCAGGGCCACCAGCGACCAGACGTGGCCATTGAGCGGCAACAGCAGGCTCAGGCACAGCGCCAGCAGCGCCACCGCGGTCAGTAGAAACCCCTGGGGGCTGTGGCGGTGCAGCCAGCTGAACAGCAGCGAGCCGATGATCCCGGCGCCGCCGAACACCAACAGGACCAGGGTCACCACTTCGCCCCCCAGGCCCGCCGCCACCTTGATGAAGGGCTCGATGTAGCTGTAGGCGGTGAACTGCGCCGTCACCACCAGGGCGGTAAGCACATAGATCGCCACCAGCGCCGGGCGCTTGAACAGCAGCGGCAGGCTGCGCAGGGAACCGGAGTTCTGGCTCGGCAGCAGCGGCAAGGTGCGGATCAGCCACAGCACCAGCAGGCCGGCCATGGCCGCGATCACGCTGAACGTGGTGCGCCAGCCCAGGGCCTCGCCCAGCAAGCTGCCCAGGGGAATGCCCAGGACCATGGCCAGTGAGGTGCCGGTGGCCAGCAGCCCGAGGGCCTGCACCTGCTTGCCCGGCGGCGCCAGGCGCACCGCCAGGGACGCGGTGATGGACCAGAACAGTGCATGGGCCAGGGCCACGCCGATGCGGCTGAGCATCAGCAGGCCGAAGTTGCTGGCCAGGCTGGAGAACACATGGCTGACGATAAACAGCCCGAACAGCACCGTGAGCAGCTTGCGTCGTTCGATGTTGCGGGTCAGCAGCATCACCGGCAGCGAGGTCAGGGACACGATCCAGGCGTAGATGGTGAGCATCAGACCGACCCGCTCGGTGGGCAGGTCGAAGCTGGCGCCAATGGCGCTGAGCAGGCCCACCGGCACAAACTCGGTGGTGTTGAAGACAAAGGCCGCCAACGCCAGCGCGATGACCGGCTGCCAGTTGCCTTGGGGTGTCGCCGCGGAATCACTCATGGGGGGGCGTCATACTCTTTCGATGATGGAACGGGTCCGGGACCCGCTGGAAAAATGCACAACCCGGGCCAGCATCGCTGCTCCCGGATTGCGGGCAAAGGCTCCCAGGCGGAGCCAGGGTGCAGCGCCGCTTCAATTCCCTTGGGCGGTTCGCGCAAAGACCTGCATGGCCAGCGCCACGCCCTGCAGCAGGCGCGCCGCACTGACGCCGTCGCGGGCTTGCACCGACAGCCCGTGGAGCACCGTAGAGTAATAATCGCCCAGGGAAGTTGCATCGCTGTGGCCGGGCAGTTCACCCGCCTGCTGCGCGGCTTCCAGGCGCTGGATAATGCTTGCGGTACGCGCCCGGCGATGTTCGGCCAGCCATTCGCGCACGCTGTCGTTGTCGCTTGAGCAGTTCACCGCCGAGGCCACCACCATGCAGCCACGGGGGCCGTCGGCCCGGGTGTAGAGTGCCACCGCTTCTTGCAGCATGCGCTCGATGGCGACGTAGGCGCAGGGCTCTTGCAGGGCCAGGTCGGCGAAACCGCCTTCCTGGCTTTCGTACAGCTCGATGGCCTCGCGAAACAACGCCTCCTTGGAGCCGAAGGCGGCATAGATGCGCGCCGAGGCGATGCCCAGGGCCGCCACCAGGTCGGCCATGGAGGTGGTTTCGAAACCACGGCGCCAGAACAGTTCGAGCGCCTGGCGCAGTGCCTGGTGACGGTCGAATTCGCGGGGTCTTCCAGCCATGGGGGTCGGGTATCTCGTCGGGACAGGGAAGGCGCTCGGTTGAGCCCGAACAGCCGGTTGGCGCAGGGCGCCGGGACGAAATGATATTAGATTTGCGCCGGCCGCGGCCAATTTCCGTGGCCGTGGCCTTGCCTGCGCCCTGCCTCAGTCACGGCCCTCCTGCAGAAACGGCAGCAGCAGCGCGAGAAATTCCTCCGGTGCCTCTTCCATGATGAAGTGCCCGCAGTCCTCGACAATGGCCCCGCGCAGGTCATTGGCATGGCCCTGCAGGGTCAGCAGAGGTGCATCGTTGGTGGCGTGCTCGGCACCAATGGCCAGCACCGGCATGGTCAGCGGCCGCTGCGCGCGCAGCTGATTCTGGCGCACCGTCTCGGGGATCGCCCGGTAATAGGCGAAGCCTGCGCGCAAACCGCCCGGGGCAGCGTAGGCCTCGATGTAGACTTCGGCGGCCACCGCCTCGCGGCGATGGGACCAGTGGTCGAAGATGTAATTCAGGTAGGCCCGCTCGCGCCCGGCGATCAAGGCTTCCGGCAAATCCCGCAGCTGGTTGAACATGAAGTGCCAGAGAAAGATGTTCTGCTGCGGCGCGACGAAAATCGGTGGTGCATCCGCCAGCCCGGGGATCACCGCCTCGGTCAGCGCCAGGCGCTCCACCGCCTGCGGATGGTCGCTGGCCAAGGCGTAGGCGATCCACATGCCGACGTCGTGGCCGACCACGCTGTAGCGCTCGAAACCCAGCTGCCCCATCACCTGGTGCAGCACCCCGGCCACATGGCCGGTGTCGTAGCCGTGCTCAGGGCGGTCGGACTGGCCGCTGCCCGGCGGGTCCACGGCAATGGCCTGGAAGCCTTGGGCAGCCAGGGCCTGGATCACCTGACGCCAGGCGTACCAGGTCTGCGGCCAGCCGGGAATCAGCAGCACCGGCCGGCCCGTGCCGGCGGTGACACAGTGGATGCGCTGGCCATCGACGCGCACATAGCGGTGAACCAGGTCGACGCTGTCGGCCTGGAGGGTGTCAGTCAAAGCGTTCATGGTGTGTTCTCGCTGAAGGGTCAGGCAATGCCGAGCATGGCGTTGATCTGTTGGCGGTCGATCTGCGCGCCGGCGAAGTCGTCGAAGATGCGCTGGGTGACCTGGATCATGTGCCGGTTGATGAACTCGACACCTTCCCGGGCACCGTCTTCCTGATCCTTGAGGCAGCACTCCCATTCCAGGGTCGCCCAGCCCGGGTAGTCGTATTGCGCCAGCTTGGAAAAGATCCCCTTGAAGTCCACCTGGCCATCGCCCAGGGAACGGAAGCGCCCGGCGCGCTCGACCCAGGCGCTGTAGCCGCCGTAGATGCCCTGGCGGCCGCTGGGATTGAACTCGGCATCCTTGACGTGAAACATGCGGATGCGCTCGTGGTAGATGTCCAGGTAACTCAGGTAGTCCAGCTGTTGCAGCACGAAGTGGCTGGGGTCGAAGAGGATGTTGCAACGCGGGTGATGGTCCACCAGTTCATGGAAGCGTTCGAAGCTGGTGCCGTCGTGCAGGTCCTCGCTGGGGTGGATCTCGTAGCACAGGTTGACCCCCTGCTCGTCGCAGGCATCGAGGATCGGCCGCCAGCGCCGCGCCAGCTCGTCGAACGCTGTCTCGATCAGGCCTTCGGGGCGCTGGGGAAAGGGAAACAGATAAGGCCAGGCCAGGGACCCGGAAAAGGTCCCCAGCTCACTCAGCCCCAGGCGTCGCGAAGCCTTGGCCGCCAGCTTCATCTGCTCCATGGCCCAGGCCGTTCTGGCTTGCGGATTGCCCCGCAGCGCTGGCGGGGCGAAGTTGTCGCACATCGCGTCGTAGGCCGGGTGCACCGCCACCAGCTGGCCGAAGATATGGCTGGTCAGCTCGCTGATCTGCAGGCCCTTCTGCGCCAGCTGGCCCTTGAGTTCATCGCAGTAGTCCTGGCTCTCGGCCGCCGTGGCGACGTCGAACAACCGCGCATCCCAGGCAGGGATCTGCAGCGCCTTGAAACCCAGGTCGGCGGCCCATTGGGCAATCGCCGGCAAATTGTGGAACGGCGCCGTCTCGGCGCTGAATTGCGCCAGATGCAGGCTGGGCCCCTTGAGGGTTTTCATCGAACTGCTCCCTATTCTTTGTTGGTCGACAAAGAATAGGGATACGCTCTGGCCGCGTCAATCATCGCCGTGCAGAAAAGTGTTTCGCCGTGAGGCCGTTCGCCCGTAGGCGCTGGCTTGCCAGCGAAGGCGTCGCAGCGGTCGACAAGGCAAAAAAAAGCCCGCGATGAAGATCGCGGGCCCGGCCGGCATCCATGCAGCATCACGGCCGGCTATACACCTCACGCCCGGCAAAGTAGGTCTTGAGCACCTGGGTTTGCGCCAGTTGCTCCTGGGGCACCTGGAACACATCGCGGTCAAGAACGATCAGGTCGGCCTGCTTGCCCGGGGCCAGGCTGCCGATCTGCTGCTCCAGGCCAATGGCCCGCGCGGCGTTGCGGGTGTAGGCGTAGAACATGGTTTCCCGGTCGATGCCTTCGTCCTTGTTCAACACGCCCTTGGGCCCCTTGCGGCTGATGGCCTGGGCGATGGCCTTCCAGGGTTCCGGGGTGCTTACCGGCCAGTCGCTGGCCCCGGCGATGGTGGCGCCGTTCTTCAGCAGCGAGCGTGCCGGGTACATGAACTGGAACTGCATGGCGCTGATGTAGGGCTGGAGCAAATCGATGCTCAGCTCATCGGCGGCGGCCCAGTACAGCTGCATGGAGGCGATCACGTCCAGTGGCTTGAAGCGGGCGAACTCCTTGGGGTTGACCATCTGCAAGTGGGTGATGGAGTGCACCACCCCACTCTGGCGATCACGCCGCGCCTGCTCGATGCCGTTGAGGGATTCGCGCACCGCGCGGTCGCCAATGGCATGCACATGCACCAGCCAGCCACGGGCATCGGCGGCGCTGACCAGCTCGCCGAAATGCGCCGGGTCGATCAGCAGTTCGCCGTCCTTCTTCGAGTTCTTGTAGGGGGTCAGCAGGGAAGCGGTCTGCGCCGGAAACTCGGCGACACCGTCGGCGAAGATCTTGATCCCCGGCAGGCTCAGGTTCGGCACCCCGAGGAACTGCTGGCGCACCTGCTCCAGCACCTCCAGGTCCGCCGGGCGGCTCTTGGGATTGGCCACCATCAGGGCCGCGACCCGCAGGGTCAGCTCGCCCTTCTGCGCCAGCGCCTTGTACACCGGCAGCACACCGACGGTCTGGGCCGTGGGATGCATGGCGAACAGCGCGTCGCCCGGGGTGGCGTTGGCCGCCGGGTCCATCAGCGCGGTGATGCCCAGGCTTAGGTTGAGGTCGCGGGCGGCGCGCCCGGCGTCGAGCAACTGCTCGAAGCTCGGCGGCGGCAGTTGCGAGGTCAGGGCCGAGAGCCCGGCATCGGCGACAAAACCGTTGGGGCTGCTGTCCGGGTGATGGCCGATGGTGGCCTGGGCCTCGCCCTGCAGCGCCTTGACCCGCGCGGCGTCTATGCCGCCGCGCTTGAGCATGGCGCGGTTGGCCCAGCCGGTGTGGTAGTCCCAGCCAACGAACAGAATCGGTACATCGGCCCATTCGCCCTGGTTGAAGCGCTGTTCCAGGGCGTCCACCTGGCTCCAGTAGGTCGAGGGAAAACCGCTGACGGTGAGGATCTCGCCATGCCGCGCCTTGCCGTCATCGCGCCAGCCGCGCAGGCGCTGTTCCAGCTCGTCCAGGGGCAGTTGCTGGGTTTCCAGGTCGGCGGCCTTGAGCTTCAGGCCCCCGAAGATGGCATGACTGTGGCTGTCGATGAACCCCGGCATCAGCACCTTGCCCTGCAGGTCGATGACCTGGGTGCCCGGGGCCTTCAGCGCCAGCACCTGGGCATCGCTGCCGACCATGACGATACGCCCCTGCTCCACCGCCACCGCCTGTTGCAGGGGCTGGCCCTGCTCGGCGGTGAACACCTTGGCGTTGTGCAGCACCAGGTCCACCGCGGCCTGGCTGTGCAGCGAGACCAGGGCCAGGGCCGAGGCCAGCGTGATATTCAGCGTCTTTTTCATGGTTGTTCGCACCCTTGGCTCAGAATGCGCCAGAGACTAGCCAAGTCACCGGTGCTTAAGAATACTGCTTCGCGCAACCCATCCTTTCCAAAGAGGCAAGACTGCAATGGACCAGCTGGGCGCCATCACCATGTTCGTGACCACGGTCGATCAGGGCAGCTTCACCCGCGCCGCCGCGTGCCTGGGCAAGACCACCTCGGCCCTGACCAAGGCAGTGAGCCACCTGGAGAGCCAGCTCGGCACCCGCTTGCTGGAGCGCTCCACACGCCGGATCGCCCTCACCGAGGCCGGGCATATCTACCTGGCCAGCGCCCGGCAGGTATTGCGCCAACTGCAACAGGCCGGGGAAGACATCGAGCGCCTGCAGCAGGAAATGTGCGGCACCCTGCGCCTGGTGGCGCCGCCCTCCTTCGCCCCGGCCTTTCTCAATGGCGCCTGCTACGGCTTTCTTGAGCAGTACCCGCAGATGCGCCTGGACGTGGAGCTCACCGACGAATTCGTCGACCTGCAAAGTGGCGGCTATGACCTGGCCGTGCGCGACGGGCCGGTGGAGCTGCCGGACCTGATCGCCCGCCCGCTGACGGCCAACCGCATCCTGCTCTGCGCCAGCCCGCGCTATCTGCAGCGCCAGCCCTTACCGGTGACCCCGGCGCATTTTGCCGAGCATGACTGGCTGATCTTCCGTCACCCGGCACTGAACCCGCATTTCTGGCGCTTCACCTTGAATGGCGAGCAGCAGCGTGTGCCCCAGCCGGTGCCGCGGCTGGCCAGTGACAATTACGATTTCCTGTTCGGTGCCCTACTGGCCGGGCTGGGCCTGCAACTGTGCCCGCAGTGGAGCGCCGCGCCCTACCTGCGTCGCGGCGAGCTGGTGCAACTGCTGCCCGAGGCGCAGCTGGACCCGGAGCAGTTCGGCCCGAGGATCCATGTGATCTACCCCGCCCACCGGCGCCAGACCCGCAAGCACCAGGCGTTCATCGAATGCCTGAACCGCTACCTGGACGAGCAGCAATTGCATTGATGGGCCAGCTCCCGGCCCATCTGGCACTGGCGGCCCTGTCGAGTGCTGCCGCAGCCACCACGGGTCGGACTGCGCCAGAGCCCAGGCACACCCTCAACCAGTGGTTTGGCCGGGCAATGAATACTGGGGCAAATAGGCTTTTGCGATTGAGTGAATATCTCATCATGAATGTGACTAAAGACCTGGTGAAATCAATTCATTAGTACTCAATTAATAGCTCGACATAAGATGCGCCTCAATAATAGACAACATAAAGACTACCGAGCAAAAGCAGCCAGGAACAAAACTGGAAAGCACTGAAAGCCAACAAACAAGTTCAGGACTTATCTCGGAAATCAGGATGCCAGATCACAATGAACAACGATTTCACATTCACCATCAAGAGCATTTGCTTCGACGAAGATTATCACCCGTCCGAGAATACGCGCATCACCACCAACTTTGCCAACCTGGCCAGGGGCAAGAGTCGCCAAGAGAACTTGCGCAATACCTTGAGGATGATTGACAACCGCTTCAATGCCTTGGCGCATTGGGATAACCCCAAGGGCGATCGTTATGCAGTCGAGCTTGAAATCATCTCCGTGGAGATGGACATCGACACTCGAAGCAGTGGCCATGCCATCCCCCTGATTGAAATATTGAAAACCAATATTTTCGATCGAAAGACCAACGAACGCTTTGAGGGCGTTGTAGGAAACAACTTTTCCTCTTACGTACGGGACTACGACTTCAGCGTGCTGTTGCCGGAGCACAACAGGGAGCGACCAAAGTTCAGCATTCCGGAAAACTTCGGAGAGCTGCATGGGAAGCTATTCAAGCACTTCATCAACTCCAGCACTTACAAGGAAAACTTCAACAAGCCACCGGTGATCTGCCTGAGCGTTTCGAGCAGCAAGACCTACCATCGGACTGAAAACCAGCACCCTGTACTGGGCATTGAATACCAGCAGGACGAATATTCTCTAACAGATGAATACTTCAACAAGATGGGGTTGAAAGTTCGCTACTTCATGCCGTCCAACAGCGTTGCGCCTTTGGCTTTCTACTTTGCCGGCGATTTGCTCAGTGATTACACCAACCTGGAACTGATCAGCACCATCAGCACGATGGACACCTTCCAGAAGATTTACCGGCCAGAGATCTACAATGCCAACTCTGCGGCAGGCAAATCCTATCAACCGAGCCTGAAGCACCAGGACTATTCATTGACTCGAATTGTCTATGACCGAGAAGAACGTAGCCGCCTGGCGATTGAGCAAGGGCAGTTTGTCGAGAACAACTTCATCAAGCCATACCAGACCATTCTTGAGCAGTGGTCCGCCAATTACGCTCTTTGACTCATCAAAAATACAAGGTCACCCATGATGAAAAAGTTGTTACCCACTTCAACTGCCGGCAGCTTGCCTAAACCTTCCTGGCTTGCACAACCTGAAACACTCTGGTCGCCCTGGAAGTTGCAAGAGGAAGAACTGGTTGAAGGCAAGCAGGACGCCTTGCGCTTGTCACTGCAAGAACAACAGCAAGCAGGCATTGATATCGTCAGTGATGGCGAGCAGACACGTCAGCACTTTGTCACGACGTTCATCGAACACCTCAGCGGCGTTGATTTTGCAAAACGTGAAACCGTCAGGATTCGTGATCGCTATGATGCGAGCGTCCCCACGGTGGTGGGGGCTGTCAGTCGCCAGAAGCCGGTTTTCGTGGAAGATGCCAAGTTTCTGCGCCAGCAGACCGAGCAACCCATAAAGTGGGCGCTGCCAGGCCCGATGACGATGATCGACACGCTTTATGACAGCCATTACAAAAGCCGCGAAAAACTGGCCTGGGAATTCGCCAAGATCCTCAACCAGGAAGCCAGGGAGCTGGAGGCGGCCGGCGTGGATATCATCCAGTTTGATGAGCCCGCCTTTAACGTCTTCTTCGATGAAGTGAATGACTGGGGAGTGGCCACCCTGGAAAGAGCCATTGAAGGTCTTAAATGCGAAACGGCGGTGCACATTTGCTATGGCTATGGCATCAAGGCCAATACGGACTGGAAAAAGACCCTGGGCTCAGAGTGGCGGCAATATGAAGAGGCGTTCCCCAAGCTGCAGAAATCCAGTATCGATATAGTCTCGCTGGAATGTCACAACTCTCATGTCCCAATGGATCTCATTGAACTCATCAGAGGCAAGAAGGTGATGGTCGGGGCCATTGATGTGGCCTCCAACACCATTGAAACACCCGAGGAAGTGGCCGACACCTTGCGCAAGGCATTGCAGTTCGTGGATGCCGACAAGCTCTATCCCTGCACCAACTGTGGCATGGCGCCCTTATCCCGTGGCGTGGCAAGGGGCAAGCTGAAGGCTTTGAGTGCCGGCGCAGAAATCATCCGAATAGAACTCTCGAACCTGCGCTGAGCTAAAGCCGCAAGTGGTGTGCCAGAGGGGTGAAGCGGTGGATTGAAAAGCCGCCGCTTCACCCCTCTGCGCGCTGTCGGACAGTACCCAATATTCAGGACCCGCCATGTCACTTCCCAGTACGGCTATCGAGCCAATGCGCTTTCGCGAAGCGCTCGGGCACTACGCATCCGGCATCACGGTGATTACCTCACAGGTTGATGGCGAGCCGCTCGGCTTCACGTGCCAGTCGTTCTATAGCGTGTCGATGAGCCCGCCGCTGGTGTCATTCAGCGTCATGTCCAGCTCGGCCAGCTACCCCAAGATTCGTCAGGCGGGCCGCTTCATGGTCAATATCCTCTCAGGCGAGCAGGTCAGGATTTCCAACCAGTTCGCAAGCAAAGGCACGGACAAGTGGCAGGGAGTTCAATGGCAGGAATCGCCGCTGGGCAACCCGATCATTGCCGGCAGCCTGCACTGGCTCGATTGTGAAATTCATGCCGAACACGTCGCCGGTGACCACCTGATCGTGATCGGTGAAGTCAAGGCGCTGAACCTGCAGCAAGCGACTGCTGCGCAGCCATTGCTGTATTTCAAAGGACAATATTGCAACCTCGCGGCCCCGGGCGCGGTGTGAACCCTGGCCGGCGCTCCTTCGCTGAGGGCCTGTTTCAGACAGCAAGGTTGCTTGTGAGTCGCAGGGACGCTGGCGCCCCGCCTGCGCTCACTCTTGTACCGGAATCTGCCGCAACGGCTTGACCGACTTGAAGGAAAAGCTCGAATAGATCTCCTTCACCGCCGGCAGGGTCTGCAACACTTCACGGGCGAATTCGCCGAAGGATTCCAGGTCCTTGGCCAGCACTTCGAGGAGAAAGTCGTAGCGCCCGGAGACGTTGTGGCAGGCGATGATTTCCGGGATCTCCAGCAGCCTCTGCTCGAAGGCCCGGGCGGTGTCCTGGGAGTGGGATTCCATCATCACGCTGACAAAGGCGGTGACCCCATAGCCCAGCGCCTTGGGCGAGAGGATCGCCTGGTAACCGGTAATCACCCCGCTCTCTTCGAGAATCTTCACCCGGCGCCAGCACGGCGAGGTGGTCAAGGCGACGCTGTCCGCCAGCTCGGCATTGGTCAGCCGGGCGTTGTCTTGCAGGGCGATCAGCAGGGCTTTGTCGATACGGTCCAGATCGAGGGGCATGTCTTACCTTTTTATCTTATTTTTATGGTTATTTATTCCAATTATTCGGTTCTAAAGGGCCGATATTGGAAATTATTGCGCCGGATTTGAGCATAGCATTAGAGCAAATCCGGGAGCGTTCACCATGAACAATAAAAACAGTGACCTTGGTTTTTCCACCCGTGCCATCCATCACGGCTACAACCCCCAGGAGCATCAGGGCGCGCTGATCCCGCCGATCTACCTGACCTCCACCTTCACCTTCGCCACCGCCGAATACGGCGCGGGCTGTTTTGCCGGTGAAGAACCCGGCTACTTCTATACCCGCATCGGCAACCCGACCCTGGCGTTGCTGGAAGCGCGCATGGCCGCCCTGGAAAACGGCGAAGCGGCCGTGGCGTTCGGCTCCGGCATGGGGGCGATTGCCGCGACCTTGTGGACCCTGCTGCGCCCGGGCGACGAGGTCATCGTCGGCCAGACTTTGTACGGTTGCACCTTTGCCCTGCTGCACCACGGCCTTGGCGAATTCGGCGTCAAGGTACGCCATGTCGACCTGACCGACCTGGGCGAGCTGCGGGCGGCCATCGGCCCGGCCACGCGGATGATCTATTTCGAAACCCCGGCCAACCCCAACATGCAACTGGTGGACATCGCCGCCGTGGCCCAGGTGGCCCGCCAGCATCCCGGCCTGCTCGTGGCGGTGGACAACACCTACTGCACACCTTACCTGCAGCGCCCGCTGGAACTGGGCGCCGACCTGGTGCTGCACTCGGCCACCAAGTACCTCAGCGGCCATGGCGACATCACCGCCGGCATCGTGGTCACCGGCCAGGCCCTGGCCGAACGCATCCGCCTGCAGGGCCTGAAGGACCTGACCGGCGCGGTGCTCTCGCCCCAGGACGCTTTTCTCCTGATGCGCGGCCTCAAGACCCTGGCCCTGCGCATGGATCGCCATTGCGCCAACGCCCAGGCCGTCGCCCAGTTCCTCCAGGACCACCCCGCCGTGGCCTGGGTCGCCTACCCGGGGCTGGCATCCTTTGCCCAACACGCCCTGGCCGCAAGACAGATGAAGCTGCCCGGCGGCATGATCGCCTTCGAACTCAAGGGCGGGCTGGCCAGCGGGCGACGCTTCATGAACGCCCTGGGGCTGTTCAGCCGCGCGGTCAGCCTGGGGGATGCCGAATCCCTGGCCCAGCACCCGGCGAGCATGACCCATTCCACCTACACCCAGGAGGAACGGGCCGAACACGGCATCGCCGAGGGCCTGGTACGGCTGTCGGTGGGGCTGGAAGACATCGCCGACCTGCTGGCCGACATCGCCCAGGCCCTGGACGCCAGCGCCGAACCCGCGCGCCCCACCCTGGAGGCCGTGGGCCGGATCGGCAAGGCCCTGCCTTGAGCAGGTCAGCACATCTGGCGGCAAAGCCGACTACAACACCCTGCCGGCGCCCGGGTGCCGGCAGTCCAGGCAACACCCGCAACACCCTTAGAACCGTAACCCACAGGAGTGGAACAACCCATGAGTCGTATCAATAACAAAGCCACCCAACTGCTCAGCGCCATGATCCTTGCCGGCCTGGCCTGCCATTCCATGGCAGCCGACAGCATCCGGATCGGCATCGCCGGGGCCAAGACCGGCCCGGTGGCGCAATACGGTGACATGCAGTTCAGCGGCGCGCGCATGGCCATCGAGCAGATCAACGCCAAGGGTGGCGTCGACGGCAAGCAACTGGTGGCCGTGGAATACGACGATGCCTGCGACCCCAAGCAAGCGGTAGCCGTGGCCAACAAGGTGGTCAACGACGGCGTCAAGTTCGTGGTCGGACACCTGTGCTCCAGCTCCACCCAGCCAGCGTCGGACATCTACGAAGACGAAGGCATCGTGATGATCACCCCGGCCGCCACCAGCCCAGAGCTGACCGCCCGTGGCTACAAGATGGTGTTCCGCACCATCGGCCTGGACAACGCCCAGGGCCCGGCGGCGGCACGCTACATCGCCCAGCTCAAGCCGACCAATGTGGCGGTGCTGCACGACAAGCAACAGTACGGCGAAGGCATTGCCAGCTCGGTCAAGGACATCCTCGGCAAGGAAGGCATCAAGGTGGCGATGTTCGAAGGCATCAACGTCGGCGAACGCGACTACTCCTCGATCCTGGCCAAGCTCAAGCAGGCCAATGTGGATTTCGTCTACTTCGGCGGCTACCACCCGGAAATGGGCCTGCTGTTGCGCCAGGCCAAGGAAAAGGGCCTGACCGCACGCTTCATGGGGCCTGAAGGCGTGGGCAACGACTCGATCTCGCAGATCGCCAAGGACGCTTCCGAAGGCATGCTGGTGACCCTGCCCAAGTCCTTCGACCAGGACCCGGCCAACAAGGCCCTGGTGGAGGCCTTCGAAGCCAAGAAGGAAAACCCCAGCGGCCCATTCGTGCTGCCGTCCTACTCGGCCGTGGAAGTGATTGCCGGAGGCATCGCCGCGGCCAAGAGCGAAGACCCGGAAAAAGTCGCCGAGGCGATCCACAAGGGCACCTTCAAGACCCCCACCGGCGACCTGAGCTTCGACGAGAAAGGCGACCTCAAGGACTTCAAGTTCGTGGTCTATGAATGGCACTACGGCAAGCCGAAAAGTGTAGCGGCGGAAAACGCCGGGCTGTAATCCGGTAACAGCGCGCCGCTCCTCCCCGGGGAGCGGCGTCCCGCCGGCGTCAAAAAAAAACCACAACAACTTCAAATAAAACATGACCTTAGAGAAAAAGACTCTGCCGCAACTCCCACGCGCCAAAAGAATAACCTACTTAGCAACTTGGGAATAACCACCCCAAGACGGTAACTAAGACATGTTACTGCCACACTTCAAGCACGCTGTAAATTCGCCAGACCCCAGTCTGGTAAACCCGTACTTTAGGCGTAGATCGTTAGCACGCTTAGTTCCTTGACAATAAACTTAGAATTCCGAAAAACCGAACTTCCAAGCCTATCCCCCCAAGCCTAGCAGCCACCCAACCCCCGCCCCTGTTGGACAAAGCGTCCTAGATCGAGCGTCAACCAGTAACACTCAGAAAGACTTCCCTCTTGAAATCTCTTAGCCACAGCGTCAACTAACTGCTAATAGACACCCCTCCGTTAGTTACCACAAAACAACTTGAAATAACGTTTGCACACTAAATTCACTTTTGTTTATTGTGCGCCTACGCACTTGCTAGCCTATTAGTGAGAAACGGATTCCTGGCGTCAGAAACTTGTTCAAGGAGAAAAGAACATGGATCCCTTTATCGGAGAAATTCGCTTGTTCCCCTGGGGTTGGGCACCCCAGGGTTGGCTGCCTTGCGAGGGCCAGGTTCTACCCATCAATAGCAATGTCGCACTGGCTTCCCTTCTGGGCAAAACCTATGGCGGTGACGGCACCACGACATTCGGCCTGCCGGATCTGCGTGGCCGGGTCGCCCTGGGACAAAACTACAAAGTCTCCACCGTCGATCCGATCATGGATGTGCACGCGCTGGGCACCAAAGGCGGTAGCGAAACCGTGACGATGCCGCAAAGCTCGGTGGCCCAGCATAACCATGCCACGCATGTCTCCAACGACCCGGGCAATGATGGTCCGTACGGCAACATTCCCGCTGTCAGCTCGAACTCCAAGGGGGTTGCGGCAAAACCGACCTACACCGCGGCAACCGGCACCCTGACCAGCCTCAACAGTGCCACCGTCACCCCAACCCAGGGCGCGGCCATGCCCAACATCCAGCCCTCCATCGTCGGCTACTTCTGCATCGCAACGACGGGTGTCTACCCGCCGCGCCAGTAACGGCCGTCCACAGACCCTCAAGTAAGGAAACTGACATGTCTGAAGCCTTTGTCGGAGAGATCCGCATGTTTGCCGGTAACTACGCGCCGGAAAATTGGGCGTTTTGTGACGGTTCGTTGCTGCCGATCAGCAGCTTTGAGGCCCTGTATTCATTGCTCGGCACCCTGTACGGCGGCAACGGCAGCACCAACTTCGGCCTGCCGGACTACCGAGGTCGCCTGCCGGTTGGCCAGGGCACCGGGATGGGCCTGACCCCCAGGGCGCTGAGCCAGAAATTCGGCGTGGAAACTGTGACCATGAGGCCGGAAAACACCGCGCCCCACACCCATGGCTTCATGGTGAGCGGCCAGGATGCCACGTCGCCGGCCCCCTCCCCTGCCGCGACGCCCAACAGCATGACCTTTGGCAAATTCACGGGCGCGGGGATCATCACCGGGCTGTACAGCGCAGGCACCGGAACATCCTCCGCCGTCCCGATGAACCCGCAGTTTCTCGACCCGGCACTGGGCACGCCCACTGGCGCCGTGGCCCCCCATAGCAACCTGATGGGCTCATTGGCGATCAACTACATCATTTGCCTGGTCGGCCTCTATCCGACCCGAAACCAGTGACCCTCTCTACTCAATCTGGAATGACCGATCATGGATGCGTTTACCGGTGAAATCAGACTGTTCCCCTACAACTTCGTCCCGCAGAACTGGGCGTATTGCGATGGATCGAGCATCACGGTCCAGCAGAATCCTGCGCTCTATTCGGTGATTGGCACCCTGTATGGCGGTACCCCCGGCCAGAACTTCAAGCTGCCCAATCTCAACGGGCGCGTGGCCATGGGTGCCGGGCTGGCGCCCGGGCTGACCGACAGGCCCGTTGGCACGGCCCTTGGAGCCGACCGGATAACCATGGGGCCCAGCAATTTCGCCCCGCATACCCATTCGGTGATGGTCAAGGACGGCAGCGAATCGGGTGCCGCTCTGGATATCCCCAACAACACCGCCTACCTGGCGCAGCCGCGCAACATACGCCTGTACAACAACACCGCACCAACGGCGACAAACCAGACACTGGCGGCCACCACAGTGGGCATCGCCGGTACTGGTGCAACGTCGACGGCCTTGCGTAACACCATGCAACCCTTCCAGACGCTGGCCTACTGCATCTGCCTGGATGGCGAATACCCGATCAGAGCCTAATGACCCACATCAGCCCTCTCCATTTACCGGCGGACAACGTGGCTGTACTGCGCAAGCAGAACGGCCACGACCTGGGATTTCTCCAGACGCTGTACGCCTCACGCCGCTGGGCCGAAGTCAGTGCAGTGCCGGGCTGGAACGACGCCCAGCGCCGGGCTTTCCTGCACACCCAGGCCGAACTGCAGCGCCAGCATTATGAAAAGCACTTTGCCACCGCGGATTTTCTGATCGTCGAGCAGGCCGGTAGCCCGATCGGGCGCCTGTGCGTGCAATACGCGGCCGACGATGTGCGCATAGTTGATATTGCTCTGCTGCCGGACTGGCATGGCCGGGGCATCGGCACCGAGTTGCTGCGCAGGGTACTGGCCAAGGCCGACGCCCAGGGTCAGACCTGCAGCCTGAGCGTCGAACTGGGTAGCCGTGCCCGCCAGCTGTATGAGCGGCTGGGCTTTCGCGCCGGCGCCGACACAGGCCTGTACACCCAGATGCAGCGTCCCGCGCGGCTAGACGCCCGGGAGGCAGTCGACAGTCCCTGACCACCGTTTATGACCAGCCCCCAAGGGGCCGGCTGTAGCCGTGCTGTAACCGCTGGACCTTTATCAACACTTACGCTGGATACGACCCTCAAACCGGTCGCAAGGCAGGAAGCCCTCATGAAAACAACACTGACCACGCTAGGTACCTGGCTGACACGCCCGCTGATTTCACTGTTCCTGCTCCTGGTCATGTTGACCGTGAGCAGCCAGACAATGGCCGCCGCTCCCGTGATCACCAACCCGGCTACGGGCAGTACCTTGCCCAGCGTGGCAGTGGGCCAGTCCATGAGTATCGTCATCAACTCCGTCGGTGGCGCGCAACCACTGGACAAATGGGTAGAGTGCGACGCCAATGACCCGGACTACGACGGCGTGACTCCCTGCCTGCCGCCGGGCCTGATCCTTGATCCGTCACCGGGCAGCTCGAACACCTTACTCCACGGCACTCCCACCACCGCCGGCACCTATACATTCAGCATCACCCTCAATGACGGCCTGAATCAGGGCGGTGTCGCCACCTATACCCTAGTGGTCACCAGCTCCGCGACCCCGACCCTGACCGCCGTCAACCCGAACAACGGCAGCACCGCAGGCGCCACCTCCGTCACCCTCACCGGCACCAACCTGACCGGTGCCACGGCGGTGAGCTTTGGCGGGACAGCCGCCACCGGTTACATCGTCAACAGTGCCACCACCATCACCGCCACCACCCCGGCCCACGCCGCAGGTGTGGTTAACGTAGTAGTCACCACCCCAGGGGGCACCGCGACCCTGACCAACGGCTATACCTACAACATTCCGCCCCCCACCGTCGGCCCGGTCAGCGCCACGGTGGCCGCCAACAGCAGTGCCAACCCGATCACCCTGAGCCTGAGCGGCGGCGCGGCCAGCAGCGTGGCCGTGGCCACTGCGGCCAGCCATGGCACCGCCACCGCCAGCGGCACCAGCATCACCTATACGCCAACTGCCGGTTACTCAGGCAGCGACAGCTTCACCTACACCGCCACCAACGCCAGCGGTACCTCCAGCCCGGCCACGGTGACCCTCACTGTCAGTGCGCCCACCCTGGCGATAACGCCGACGACACTGCCCGACGGCATCCAGGGTACGGCCTACAACCAGACCGTGACCGCCACCGGCGGCACCACGCCCTACACCTATGCAATCAGCGCCGGTAGCCTGCCGGCCGGCCTGAGCCTGAACACCAGCAGTGGCGTGATCAGCGGTACGCCGACTGTCAGTGGCACCTTCAACCTGACCGTCACCGCCACCGACGCCAACAGCGCCACCGGCTCCCGCGCCTACACCTTGCAGATGAACGGCCTGCCACCGGTGGCCAACGCCGTCAGCGCCACGGTGGCCGCCAACAGCAGCGCCAATCCGATCACCCTGAACATCACCGGTGGCGCCGCCAGCAGCGTGGCCATCGCCACTGCGGCCAGCCATGGCACCGCCACCGCCAGCGGCACCAGCATCACCTACACCCCAACTGCCGGTTACTCCGGCAGCGACAGCTTCACCTACACCGCCACCAATGCCAGCGGCACCTCCAGCCCGGCCACGGTGACCCTCACTGTCAGTGCGCCCACCCTGGCGATAACGCCGACCACACTGCCCGACGGCACCCAGGGTACGGCCTACAACCAGACCGTGACCGCCACCGGCGGCACCACGCCCTACACCTATGCAATCAGCGCCGGTAGCCTGCCGGCCGGCCTGAGCCTGAACACCAGCAGTGGCGTGATCAGCGGCACGCCGACTGTCAGTGGCACCTTCAACCTGACCGTCACCGTCACCGACGCCAACAGCGCCACCGGCTCCCGCGCCTACACCTTGCAGATGAACGCCCTACCACCAGTGGCCAACGCCGTCAGCGCCACGGTGGCCGCCAACAGCAGCGCCAACCCGATCACCCTGAACATCACCGGTGGCGCCGCCAGCAGCGTGGCCATCGCCACTGCGGCCAGCCATGGCACCGCCACCGCCAGCGGCACCAGCATCACCTACACCCCAACCGCCGGTTATTCCGGCAGCGACAGCTTCACCTACACCGCCACCAATGCCAGCGGCACCTCCAGCCCGGCTACCGTGACCATCACTGTCAGTGCGCCAAGCATTACCCTGACCCCCGGCTCCCTGAGCAACGGCAGCGTCGGCACGGCCTACCACCAGACCGTCACTGCCACCGGCGGCACCGCGCCCTACACCTACGCCATCACCGCCGGCAGCCTGCCGGCCGGGCTGATCCTGAACACCGCAACCGGCGCCATCAGTGGCACACCCATGGCCAGCGGCACCCTCAATCTGACCATCACCGCCACCGACGCCAACAGCGCCACCGGTTCCCAGGCCTACTCGATCACCATCGGCGTCCAGGCGCCGGTGGCCAACGCCGTCAGCGCCACCGTGGCCGCCAACAGCAGCGCCAACCCGATCACCCTGAACATCACCGGTGGCGCCGCCAGCAGCGTGGCCATCGCCACTGCGGCCAGCCATGGCACCGCCACCGCCAGCGGCACCAGCATCACCTACACCCCAACCGCCGGTTACTCCGGCAGCGACAGCTTCACCTACACCGCCACTAACGCCAGCGGCACCTCCAGCCCGGCAACCGTGAGCCTCTCCGTCAGCGCACCGGCCCTGAGCATTACCCCGGCCAGCCTGAGCAATGGCACCCAGGGCAGCGCCTATAGCGTGACCCTCAGCACCTCCGGCGGCACCGCGCCCTATACCTACAGCATCAGCAGCGGCGCCCTGCCCGCCGGCCTGAGCCTGAACATCGGCACCGGGCTCATCAGCGGTACACCCAGCGCCAGCGGCAGCAGCAACCTGACCATCACCAGCACCGACAACCTTGGCGCCACCGGTTCCCAGGCCTACAGCCTGCTGATCAACGGGTTGGCACCCGTGGCCAACGCGGTCAGCGCCACGGTAGCCGCCAATAGCAGCGCCAACCCCATCACCCTGAGCCTTGGTGGTGGCGCGGCCACCAGCGTTGCAGTATCCAGCGCCGCCGCTCACGGCGCCGCCACAGCCAGCGGCACCAGCATCACCTACACGCCAACTGCCGGTTACTCGGGCAGCGACAGCTTCACCTACACCGCCACCAACGCCGTCGGCACCTCCAGCCCGGCCACCGTGACCCTCACCATCAGCGCACCAAGCCTGAGCATCAACCCGGCCACTCTGGGCGCCGGCACCAGCGGAACGGCCTACAGCGCCACCCTCAGCAGCTCCGGAGGTACCGCGCCTTATACCTACAGCATCAGCAGCGGCAGCCTGCCCGCCGGGCTGACCCTGAATGCCAGCAGCGGGGTGATCAGCGGCACGCCCAGTGCCAGCGGCACCAGCAACCTGACCATCACCAGCACCGACAGCAACGGCGCCAGCGGCTCGCGCGCCTACTCGATCAGCATCAGCGCCGTGCCGATCAGCGTGCCGGCCTCCAGCCAGATACTCGCGGCCGGGCAGGAAGCCACTGTCGACCTGACCCAGGGCGCCACCGGCGGCCCCTTCACCCACACAACCCTGGGCAGTGTGACGCCAGCCTCGGCCGGACGGGTGATGATGCGCGGCCCGTTCTCGATGCGTTTCGTGCCCTCGGCGGCCTTTGCCGGTACCGCCATCGTCAACTTCAGCCTGTACAACGGCAGCGGCTCCAGCGCCGCCAGCACGGTCAGTTTTATCATCCAGGCCCGTCCGGACCCGTCCAAGGACGCCGAAGTGATTGGCCTGCTGAATGCCCAGAGCCGCACCGCCGAACGCTTTGCCAGCACCCAGATGGATAACTTCAACCATCGCCTGGAACAGCTGCATCAAATGCGCTGCGACCGCAACTCGTTCAATGCCAGCCTGCGCAAGGACGGCAGCGATGTACCCCTGGGCGAAATGGCCAAGGCCATCGAGCAGCAACTGGGCAGCTCGGCCGCCCAGACCCCGCAGCAAAAACGCGAAGCCGCAGCCGCTGCGGAACAGGGCGAGTGCCAGCAGGAAGCCCTGGCGTTCTGGAGCGACGGTTTCGTCAATACCGGCTCGACCCACGCCCGCGGCGCGCGCAACAGCAGCTTCACCACCATGGGCCTGAGTGCCGGTGCCGACTATCGCCTGTCGCCCACCGCGATTGCCGGTGTCGGTATCGGCTACGGCACGGATCGCAGCGAGATAGGCGAGCACAAGACCCGCAGCGATGCGGATGCCATAGGTATCGCCACCTACCTGAGCCTGAACCCAGCCTCGCAGTTCTACCTCGACGGTTTGCTGGGCTATAACCGCATCAGCTTCGATTCGCGCCGCTACATCACCGGCAGCGCCAATGACTACGCCCGTGGCTCGCGTGATGCCGACCAGCTGTTCGCCTCGCTGACCGCCAGCTATGAATACCGCCAGGGGCCGCTGTCGCTGACCCCCTATGGTCGCTTCAACGCCAGCACTACCCGGCTGGATGCCTTCCGTGAAAGCGGCGGCGGCATCTTCGGCCTGTCCTACGAGGAACAACGGCAGCAAAACTTCACCTCCTACCTGGGCGTGCGCAGCGGCTACGACCTGATGACCCGGGTCGGCGTGGTCACGCCCAAGGTTGGCCTGGCCTGGGGTCACAACTTCAGCGACAGCAGCGACTACAAGATGCGCTACACCGACCAGGGCGACGAGGGCATCCTCTATCGCCTCAAGCCCGATGCACAGGACAGCGACTTCGCCAGCCTGGACATGGGGGTGGATTTCAATCTTGGCCGTGCCTGGCAATTGGGCTTCTCCTACAAGACTGCCCTGGGCTCCGATGAGCGCAACGACAGCTTCCGCCTCGGCCTGAACGGCAAGTTCTAGGCCCTGTTCGCAGGCTATTGGCAGTGGCTTGAACGGTGCAGCGGGAAAGCTTTCCCCTGCACCGGACGATAAAACCGACACCCCGCCAGAGTCTGACTCTAGCGGGGTGTCGGTTTATTCAGCCCAGGCTGTCAGGGCGAGCCGTGGCTGCGATCAGGCCGTGGGCAGCGTGCCGCTGGCTATCTCCCCGACGGTGCGTTCCACCGCACGCCGGGTCTTGTCCACCAGCTCGTCGATATCGCCACGGGTCGCCACCAGGGCCGGGGCCATGATCATCCGCCCGAAGGTCGAGCGAATGATCACCCCCTCTTCGAAGCCCAGGGTGCGGCAGCGCCAGGCGATGTCGTTCTCGTTGGCGAAACGCTTGCGGCTGGCCTTGTCCTCGGCGAACTGCAAAGCCGCCACCAGCCCGGTGCCCTGGATCTCGCCGATCAGCGGGTGGTTGCCGAACACTTCCCGCAGGCACTGCTGCAGGTAGGGGCCGGTATCGTTCTTGACCTGGCTCACCACCCCTTCATCGCGCAGGGCCTTGAGGTTGGCGATGGCCACGGCCGCTGCCACCGGGTGCCCGGAATAGGTCAGGCCGTGGGCGAACACCCCGCCCTGCTCCACCAGCACCTGGGCGATGCGCTTGCTCAGCACCAGCCCGCCCATGGGGATGTAGCCGGAGGTCAGGCCCTTGGCGATGGACAGGGTGTCGGGCTCGAAGCCGAAATGCTGGTGGGCGAACCATTCGCCGGTGCGGCCGAAACCACCGATCACTTCATCGGCGCACAGCAGCACGTCGTACTGGCGGCAGATGCGCTGGATCTCCGGCCAGTAGCTGTCTGGCGGGAAGATCATGCCACCCGCGCCCTGGAACGGCTCGGCAATGAAACCGGCAACGTTCTCGGCCCCCAGTTCGAGGATTTTCTGCTCCAGCTGGCGAGCGCAACGCAGGCCGAACTCCTCGGGCGTGAAGTCGCCTTCGTGGGCGAACCAGTAGGGTTCGTCGATGTGCGCCACGTCCGGGATCAGCCCGCCCATGTCGTGCATGAACTTCATTCCGCCCAGGGCCGTGGCCGCCAGGGTCGAGCCGTGGTAACCGTTCCAGCGGCCGATCATCACCTTCTTCTGCGGCTGGCCGAGGATCTGCCAATAACGACGCACGCTGCGGATCAGCACCTCGTTGGCCTCGGAACCGGAGTTGGTGTAGATGGCGTGGCTGTAGTGCCCGGGCAGCAGGCTGAACAGCAACTCGGACAGCTCCACCACCGCCGGGTGGGTGGTGTGGAAGAACATGTTGTAGTACGGCAATTGCTCCAGCTGTGCGCTGGCGGCAGCGGCCAGGTCCTTGCGGCCATAGCCCAGGTTGGTGCACCACAGGCCGGACATGCCGTCCAGGTAGCGCTTGCCGTCGTTGTCCCACAGGTGCAGGCCCTCACCACGGACGATCACCCGCGGTCCCTCGGCGTTCAGCGCCTTCTGGTCGAGGAAGGCATGGATATGGTGCGCGGCATCGGCGGCCTGGTAGTCCTGGGTGCTGCGGGGCGCGGCCGGTTGCGGCTGTTGGTTGGAGGTGCTCATGGTCATTCTCCTGCACGGTAGGCGGGTTCAAGGGAAGGTTGGGTTGCCAGGGTCGGTTCGCCGGGCAGCAGCGGCTCGGGAACGAACAGCGGCTTGCGCATCACCAGCTTGATCCAGACCACGGCGATCAGCGAAATCACCCCCAGCACCACGCCGGCACTGCCGAAGATCCGCGCGGTCATCTCGGGGGATGGGGAAACGTGGTAGATCGCAAACAGCATGCCGACGATACCCAGCACCTGGGGCCAGGGGTAGAACGGCGAGCGGAACGGCCGTGGCGCATCGGGGTAGCGACGGCGCAGGGCGATCACGTCGATGTGCACGACGATATAGGCCAGTAGCCACGCCAGGGCGGCGGCCAACAGCAGCAGGCTGATGGAATCCGGGTCCTGGCCCAGCAGCAGGATCGGCAGCCCGGTCAGCGCCGCCACGAACAGCACCGCCACCCAGGGTGTACGGCCACGGGGGCTCAAGCGCTTGAACTGGGGAAAGGCCTGGCCGTTCTGGGCCATGCCGTAGAGCATCCGCGGCAGCGCCGCCAGGGACGAGTTGACCGTGCTGCAGGTGGCAGTGATCACCGCCCCCACCAGGAACAGCTTGCCGGCCTCGCCGAACACCGTGGTGGCGAACAGGAAATGCGGCAGCGGATCGCTGGCCAGTTGCGCCCGCGGCACACAGAGCAAGGCACCCAGGCAATAGAGGGTTATCACCAGGAAGATCACGCTCAGGCCGATGATCATCGAACGCGGGATATTGCGCTCCGGGTTGCGGGTTTCCTCCACCAGCGGGCAGACGAACTCGGCACCGACAAAGCCCCAGATGGCCATTGCCGCCAGCGCCAGGGCGCCGACTTGCAAGGGGTTCCAGCCCTGGCCCAGGGGCAGTTGCAGGTCGGCCTGGGCACTGCTCACGGCGCCCAGGCCCAGGGTCAGCAGGATCACCACCATCACCACCGCCAGCACCGTCTGCAGCTTGGCGAAGACGTCGATGCCCAACAGGTTGAGCAAGGTGAACACCCCGAGTACCCCATAGGCCACCAGCATCGGCGGCAACGCGCCGGGGTAGACCTTGCCGATGATCAGGTCCAGAAGCAGCAGCTCGGCGGACAGGGCGAACATCGCCACCACCATGTAGCCGGAGAAGGTCGCGAGGATCGCCGGGAAATGCCCGATGGCCACCTCGGTGTAGCTGCTCAGGCTGCCGGCCCGGGGCACCATCAGCGCCAGTTCGGAAAACGACAGGGCATAGGTCAGGGCCAGCAGGTAGGCCAGCAGCAGCGGGATGAAGAAGCCCAGCCCCGCCATCCCCGCCCCTTGCAGCATAAGCACCATCACCCCCTGGGACACCACCAGGCCGACAGCCACCGAGACCAGTGAACCCAGGCCCAGGACCCGGCGCAGGCCGCCCTTGCTGGTGGGGCTCAAGGCCCCCGTGGAGAGATTTGCAGTCATGGCACGCACTCCGTTCTTATTGTTGTTGTGGGCCTGCCGCCGGGGCGGCAGGTGCAGCGGCGCCAGCCCGGCGCCGCAGAGGGTTCACAGCGCTCAGCGCAGCTGGAACCAGGTGGTTTTCAGTTGGGTGTACTTGTCAAAGGCATGCAGCGACAGGTCGCGACCGAACCCCGACTGCCGGCCACCGCCAAACGGCACGGTGACGTCCAGGGCATCCACGGTATTGACCGACACCGTGCCGGCCCGCAAGCGCCCGGCGACCCGGTGGGCGCGGTTGAGGTCGTCGCTCCACAGCGAGGCTGCCAGGCCGTAGACGCTGTCATTGGCCAGCGCAATGGCCTGCTCCTCGTCGTCGAACGGCGTCACCGCCAGCACCGGGCCGAACACTTCTTCCCGGGCGATGGCCATCGTCGGGCCCACGCCGGTGAGGATGGTTGGCTCGATGTAGTTGTCGCTGCCATCGATGCTCAGTTGCCGGCCGCCACAGGCCAGTTGCGCGCCCTGCTCCAGGGCCGACGCGATATGCCCCATGACGCTGGCGGTCTGGCGCGCGTCGACCATGGCCCCGGCACGGCTGGCCGGGTCCAGCGGGTTGCCCGGCCGCCAGTCCCGGGCCTTGGCCTTGAGGCGTTCCACAAACTGTTCATGGATGCTGCGCTGCACCAGCAGCCGCGAGTTGGCGGAACACACCTCGCCCTGGTTGAAGAAGATGCCGAAGGCGGCCTTCTCTGCGGCCAGGTCCAGGTCCTGGCAGTCGTCGAACACCAGGTTCGGGCTCTTGCCACCGCATTCGAGCCAGACCTGCTTGAGGTTGGACTGCGCCGAATACTGCATGAAGAACTTGCCCACCTCGGTGGAGCCGGTGAACACCAGGCAATCCACGTCCGGGTGCAGGCCCAGGGCCCTTCCGGCTTCGCTGCCCAGGCCCGGCACCACGTTGAGCACCCCTTCCGGCAAACCGGCTTCCAGGGCCAGTTCGGCCAGGCGCAACGCCGAGAACGGCGACTGCTCGGCGGGCTTGAGCACCACCGAGTTGCCCACCGCCAGGGCCGGCGCCAGCTTCCAGGCGGCCATGTCCAGGGGGAAGTTCCAGGGCACCACCGCGCCGATCACCCCCAGGGGCACGCGGCTGATGCTGGCGTGGCTGTTGCGGGCGCCGGGGGCCACCTGATCGTAGAGCTTGTCGATGCTTTCGGCGTACCAGGCGAAGACATTGGCCGCGCCGGGCACGTCGATGTTCCAGGCGTCCATCACCGGCTTGCCCATGTTCAGGCTGTCCAGCAGGGCCAGTTCCTCGCGGTGGGCCAGCATCAGTTCGGCCAGGCGCAGCAGGACCTTCTTGCGCTCCACCGGGGCCATGCGCGCCCAGGGCCCATGCTCGAAGGCCCGGCGCGCGGCGGCTACCGCCAGTTCCACCTCGGCTGCGCCACAGGCGCTGACCCGGGCCAGCACCTGGCGGGTGGCCGGGTTGATGGCATCGAAGGTAGCGCCGGACTCGGCGGACAACCGCTGGCCGCTGATCAGCGCCTGGTCAATGAATGTTTGTCGGGCAGCCCGCTGCTGCCAGTAACCGAGATCGAACACGCTGCATTCCCTCGTCGGCCGTTGCGACGGCCTGCTGGTTATTGGGTCCAGAGCGATGGTGCGTCACAGCGGGCCAGAGGAAAAATACTAAAAATATGTTCGAGTCCCATGAAAAAGCTCTGCAACCAGACGGCCTGGCGCCCCACGCAAAACGCCGCCATCCGGAGGTCCGGATGGCGGCGAATGGGCACTGCCCCATGGCGAGGGAGCCTGGATGGAGCGCATCCGGTTCAGGCCGGGTGCTCCAGCCAGTCGCCCAGGCGCAGCAACAGGGCGTCGCAGGCGTGCAGTTGCTCAAGGCTGATGAACTCGTCGGGCTTGTGGCCCTGGTCCATGCTGCCCGGGCCGCAGACCACCGTGGGAATCCCGGCCTGGTGGAACAGCCCGCCCTCGGTGCCGAAGGCCACGGTGCCGAAATCCCGCGAGCCGCTGAGCAGCGCCAGCAGTTCGGCGGCCTCGCTGTCGGCAGCGGTGGCCAGCCCCGGGTAGGCACTCAGAGGTTGCAGGACGATCCCGGTGTCGGCCTGCACCGCCTGCATCTGCGGCAGCAGCTGGTCCCGGGCATAGCCTTGCAACTGGTCCACCACTGCCTGCGCGTCATAGCCCGGCAGGGTGCGCACCTCGAAATCGAACTGGCACTCGGCCGGCACAATGTTCAGGGCCCGGCCGCCCTGGATGGTGCCGGTCTGCACCGTGGAGAACGGCGGATCGAAACGTGGGTCGTGGTGCTCGGGTTGCGCCAAGCGGCTGCCGATCTCCCCCAGCTTGCCGATCAGCCGCGCCGCGTACTCGATGGCATTGACCCCATAGGGCGCATAGGCGGAATGGCAGGCCGCGCCGCGCACCTGGCAGCGCATGGCCAGCTTGCCCTTGTGGCCGAGCACCGGGCGCAGCTCGGTGGGCTCGCCGATCAGGCACAGCAGCGGTTTGTGCGGCCGCTGCTGCATTCGTTCAAGCATCGGCCGCACCCCCAGGCACCCCACTTCCTCGTCATAGGAAAAGGCCAGGTGCACAGGCAGCCGCAAGCGGCGCCGGGTCAGGCCCGGCACCGCAGCCAGCACCGAGGCGATGAAACCTTTCATGTCGGCGGTACCGCGGCCGTACAGGCGCCCTTCGCGCTCGCTGAGGACAAAGGGCTCGACACTCCAGGCCTGGCCGTCCACTGGCACCACGTCGGTGTGGCCGGACAGCACCACACCGCCACGATCCTCGGGGCCGATGCTGGCAAACAGGTTGGCCTTGGTCCGCTCCGGGTTGTAGATCAGCTCGCTGTGCACGCCATGGCTGGCCAGGTAATCGCGGATGAAGCCGATCAGCTCCAGGTTGGAGTCGCGGCTGACCGTGGCAAAGCCCACCAGCCGCGCCAACAACTCGCGGCTCGATTGTTCACTCATTGCCCGGCACTCCGTAGCTGGGCGCCGCCGTCGGGTCCAGGGCGCGGGTCAGGTAGTCCTGCATCTGCGGCCGGTAGGCCTGCCACAGGCCGGCGAGCTGGCCGATGGGGTCGGCGTCGGCCCAGTCCACCCGCAAGTCGACGATGGGCCAGGTCAGGTCGTCCACCACGCTCAGCGCCGCCGAATGCACCGGCCCCGCCTCGCCCCCCGCCGCCATCGCTGCCTGCATCGCCGCCAGCAGGCGCTCCACCAGCATGCCCGGGGTGTTTTCAAAGGCCTGGACCATGGCCTCGATCACCTGCGGGCCTGCCAGCAGGTTGCCGGCCGCCACGCACTGCTCCCCCGCCACCGCGTTGTGCTGGCCCAGGGCTTCCTGGCCGCTGAACAACGCGGTGCGGCCCTGGCTGTCGATCACCGTGACCTGGCGATACTGGCTCCAGCCGTTGCTGCCCAGGGCCCGGTCCAGGGCGCTGGCCGGGTCGAGCTTCTGGCCCTCCAGCAGGTCGAGGATCTGCGGGCCCAGGGCCGGCAATGTGACGTTCTGGGTCGCCACCGCGCCCACTCCGGCCCGCACCCAGGGGCAGCGTGCGCCCACGGCGATGCTGGAAGAACTGATGGCGATGCCCAGCTGGCCGGTTTCGGCGCAGCGTCCAACGATGGAAAAAGTCATGCAAACTCCCTGGCCCACAGGGCCTTGTGGCAAGCGCGGCACAAGGCCGCCGGAACCTTCGGCCCCCCCCTCACTCGGGGATCACCGCGATCACGTCGATCTCCATCAGCCACTGCGGCTGGCCGAGGGCCGAGACCACCAGCCCGGTGGAGATCGGGAACACCCCCTTGAGCCACTTGCCCACCTCCTGGTACACCGGCTCGCGGTAGCGCGGGTCGGTGAGGTAGGTGGTGGTCTTGACGATGTGGCTCAGATCGCTGCCGGCCTCTTCCAGCAGTTGCTTGACGTTTTTCATCGCCTGCTCGGCCTGGGCCCGCGGGTCGCCGAGGCCGACCAGCCGGCCGTCGAAGTCGGTGCCGACCTGGCCGCGCACATACACCGTGTTGCCGGCGCGCACGGCCTGGCACAGGTCGTTGTCCAGGGACTGGTTGGGGTAGGTGTCCTTGGTGTTGAACATGCGGATGCGAGTATGAGTAGGCATCAGTGGGCTCCCACGGGGCTGAGGTTGAGGGCCGGTGCTTCGGCGGTAGCCACCGGCTGCCGGGCGTCGCTGTAGGCCTGGTACTTGCGCTGGGTGGCGATATGGTCGGCGACATGCTTGGCGTCGTGCCACACCCCCCAGATAAACGAGGAGCCACGGCGCGACAGCCAGGGCAGGCCGAGGAAGTAGACCCCCGGCTCGCGGGACACGCCGCGCTGGTGCAGGGGCTTGCCCTGTTCGCTGAAGGTGTCGACCTGCAGCCAGGAAAAGTCCAAGGCGTAGCCGGTAGCCCAGATGATCGAGGTGATGCCGGCCTGTTGCAGGTCGAGTTCGAGGATCGGCTGCTTGACGCAGTCCGGGTCCGGCAGGCGCCGGCGGGCTTCGGGCTCCAGGGGCAGGTCGAGGCCGTTGCGGGCAATGTAGGCATCCGCCGCGTCCAGCAATGCCAGGTAGTTCTCGTCGCCCCGGGCCAGGTTGTCCAGCAGGTCGGCCTGGAAGGTCACGTGCTCGCCGGCAAAGGCCTGGGTCAGCCCCACCAGAGTGATGCCCTGGTGCGCCAGGGCGCGGAAGTCGATGGTCTGGCCGCCGCGGGCGCCGCTGACGGCAATGGTCACGTGCTCGCGCCCCGGCTTGGCGATCTCGGCGTCCCACTCTCCCAGCACCCCGAGCCACCAGCAGAAATCCCGGTTGCGATAGGAGCGCGGTGGCCGGTCGTGAGCCCCCACCGACAGGTAGACCCGGCGCCCCGCGCGCTGCAGCTCATCGGCGATCTGCACCCCGGACGACCCCGCGCCCACCACCAGCACCGCGCCCTCGGGCAGTTGCTGCGGGTTGCGGTACTCGGCGGAGTGGATCTGCGTCAGCCGGTCATTGGCCGGGGCAATCGGCGGGATCACCGGACGCTGGAACGGCCCGGTGGCGGCCACCACCCGTTGGGCCTGGATCAGCCCCTCGGAGGTTTCCACGGTGAAGCCCGGGCGGCCGACATTGCGCAGTACCTTGCGCACTTCCACGCCGGTGCGGATCGGCGCATTGAACTTGCGCGCATAGGCTTCGAAATAGTCCGCCACCTGGTCCTTGGCCGGGAAGGCATCGGCGGCGACATCGAATTCCATCCCGGGAAAGCGGTCGTGCCAGGCCGGCCCGTTGGCCACCAGGGAATCCCAGCGCCCGGTGCGCCAGGCCTCGGCCACCCGGCTGCGCTCCAGCACCAGGTGCGGCACCTCGAGCTTGCTCAGGTGCTCGCTCATGGCCACGCCGGCCTGGCCTGCGCCCACCACCAGGGTGTCCACTTGTATGGGTTGTTCTACGGTCATGTCTGTGTCCTTCTGCGAGACGAATGGCGCCGGCCGGAAGGCTGGGCGCACGCTGTTCAGAACCCGGGGGTAAGTCGGATGCCACAGATGGTGCGACAGACGCCTGCGAAGGAAAAATATTAAAAATGTGCTCGCTGGATAAGAAAAAGCGAGGCAGCGCGCGAGCACGCTAAACCACGGCTGCCGCGGCCTGCCGCAGGTTGTCGGGACAGTGACAGGGCACTGGAGCACGCCACGAAATAGCCCATCGATGCTCAGCGATCGATCAAAAAAGATGATTTTTCAACCCGCCGGGCCGGCTTCAATCCAACAAATTTTCAGCTGCGTTTTTTTGCAGTCCCTGCCACCCGGGGCGAGTCAGATGGTTAACGGCGACATGCCAGCCGACAGCGCTGCGAGGCCGGCGCTTTTCGTCACCACCTGAACCAGGGATGTGCACCATGACCACCAGCACCCACCAGCGTTTCCAGATCCGCGCCTGCAGGAAGTTCGCCCTCGAACAGAATCAGCGCCTGTTTCGCCAGGCCCAGGCGCTTGATAGCCAGGCCTATGGATTGCTTGACCAGGAACACTTGGAAATCGACACCTTCGAGCGCTATCGCCTCTTGCGCAACAAGGCCCAGGCCAAGTACCAGGAGGCCGTCGAGCACCTGCGCCTGATCAATCGCGAGTTCGTCGACCCGCAAAGCCCCCAGGACCACTCCACCTTCGCGGACACCGCGCAACCGCTGCTGCGGCTCAGCGGACGCTAGGCAGCCTGCCGCCAGTCAGACCGCCGCAGACTGCGCCAGGACCTGGGCCAGGGCGTCCCTCAACTGCGCCTGGCTGAAGGGCTTGAAGATCCGTGGCAGCTCCGGCACCGGGCCGTCCTGGCGCTGGGCATAACCGCTGGCCAGGATGATCGGCAACTGCGGGTGCAGGCGCCGTACCGCTTCGGCCAACTGGCGGCCATCCATGTGTGGCATGGCCATGTCGCTGATCATCAGCTGGATGTCCGGGTGCTGCTCAAGACACTGCAGCGCCTGGGCCCCACTGGCGGCGCGGATGACTCGATGGCCCAGGTCCTCCAGCAGCAGCGTGGTGCTGTCCAGGACCAGGCTGTCGTCATCCACCAGCAGCAGGCACAGCGGCGGGTGGTCCGGGCCCTGGGCCGGCATGGCCTCAGTGCCCGGCGAACCCTTGGCCGCGCTCGCCAGGGGCAGCCACAGCTCGGCGCGGGTGCCCTGGCCCAGGCGGCTCTGGAGCACCAGGCGCCCGCCCAGTTGCTCGGCCAGGCCGTGGACCATCGACAGGCCCAGGCCGGTGCCCTTGCCCAGGCCCTTGGTGGTGAAGAACGGATCGGCGGCGCAGGCCAGGGTCTGTTCGTCCATGCCCTGGCCATCGTCAATCACTGCCAGGCAGACGTACTGCCCCCGGGCCAGGTTGCCCGTGGCCCCGCGCAATTGCGCCTCGATCAGGATCGAACCGCCCTCGGGCATGGCATCCCGGGCATTGCTCACCAGGTTCAGCAGCGCCAGTTCCAGCTGGTTGAGATCAGCCTGCACCGCCGGCAGGTCCGGCGCCATCTCCACCCGCAGGGCAATCCTGGGCCCCACCGAACTGCACAGCAGGCCGCTGAGGCTGGTCACCAGTTGGCCCAGGTCCAGGGCCTGGGATTTCAACTCCTGGCGCCGGGCGAAGGCCAGCATGCGCTGGGTCAGGGTCACGCCGCGCTCGGTGCCCTGCAGCGCGTTGTCCAGCAGGCGCCGCAGCCTGGGGTCATCGCCGACCCGTTTGTGCAGCAGCTCCAGGTTGCCGCGGATCACCGTCAGCAGGTTGTTGAAGTCATGGGCGATGCCGCCGCTGAGCTGGCCGATGGCCTGGAGCTTCTGCGACTGGAACAGCGCTTCGCGGGCGACCTCCAGTTCCTTCTGCGCCTGGACCACTTCGGTGATGTCGCGGGTGATCTTGGCGAAACCGATGATGGCCCCGGAGTCGGCGCGGATCGGGTCGACAATCACATGGGCCAGGAACCGCGTACCGTCCTTGCGCAGGCGCCAGCCCTGCTTCTCGAAACGGCCTTCGCGAGCGGCGGCTTCCAGGGCCTTGCGCGGCTCATCGCTGGCCCGGTCCTCGGCGGTATAGAACAGTGAAAAGTGCTGGCCGATGACTTCCTCTGGGGCATAGCCCTTGATCCGTTGCGCCCCCAGGTTCCAGCTGCTGACCCGGCCCTGTGCATCGAGCATGTAGATCGCGTAGTCGGTCACGCTCTGCACCAGCAGGCGGAACTGCTGTTCGCTCTGTTTCAGGGTCTGCTCGGCGGCCCGCTGCTCGGTCATGTCCCGGGTGACCTTGGCAAAGCCGATCAGCCCGCCGGCGCTGTCGCGGATCGGGTCGATCACCACATGGCACCAGAACCGCGTGCCATCCTTGCGCAGGCGCCAGCCCTCGCCTTCGAAACGCCCGCACTGCGCGGCACTGTCCAGCGCCCTCTGGGGCAAACCGGCCTGGCGATCCTCGGGGGTATAGAAGCAGGAAAAGTGCCGACCCAGCACTTCCTCCTCCCGGTAGCCCTTGAAGCGCCGGGCACCGCTGTTCCAACTGGCGACCCGGCCCTGGGCGTCGAGCATGTAGATCGCGTAGTCCACCACCGCATCGACCAGCAGGCGGAACCGATCGTCAGTAAGAGGGTGGTACGGCTCGGGCAGATCAGGCATGGCAGTTTCCGTCGGGGATTTTTTTCATCGAATCGGCGAAACGTTGCAGCGCCGCAGCATTCATCGACCGAGGCTCGGGCCAGTGTGCACCGCCTGCAGCTGTCTGTGTGGAATCGCATGCCTGGCTCGACAACGCAAGGGACAGACGGTTGACCATGGAAAATATATTTCCGAGCTTTCGATCTAGTGGCACTGCGGGCACAATGCGTACCTTTTTGGCTGGCCCTGCCGGAGACCCTGAAATGATCAAGACGCCGTACTACCTCATCGACAAGCAGAAGCTTTTGAGCAACATGCAGAAGATCGCCTACGTGCGCGAGCAGTCCGGCGCCAAGGCCCTGCTGGCCCTCAAGTGCTTCGCCACCTGGTCGGTGTTCGACCTGATGCAGCAGTACATGGACGGCACCACCTCCTCGTCGCTCTACGAGCTCAAGCTCGGCCGACAGAAGTTCGAAGGCGAGACCCACGCCTACAGCGTGGCCTGGGCCGACGACGAGATCGAGGAGATGCTCGCCAACTGCGACAAGATCATCTTCAACTCCATCAGCCAGCTGCAGCGCTTTGCCGACGCCAGCGCGGGCAAGGTGCGCGGCCTGCGGGTCAATCCCCAGGTCAGCAGTTCGGACTACCTGCTGGCCGACCCGGCGCGCCCGTTCAGCCGCCTGGGCGAGTGGGACCCGGCCAAGATCGAGCAGGTCATCGAGCAGATCTCCGGCTTCATGTTCCACAACAACTGCGAGAACGGCGACTTCGGCCTGTTCGACCAGATGCTGACCACCATCGAGGAGCGCTTCGGCCACCTGCTGCACAAGGTCGAGTGGGTCAGCCTCGGCGGCGGCATCCACTTCACCGGCGAGGACTACGCCCTGGACGCCTTCTGCGCGCGCCTCAAGGCCTTCTCCCAGCAGTACGGCGTGCAGGTCTACCTGGAGCCGGGCGAAGCGGCGATCACCCAGAGCGCCTCCCTGGAAGTGACCGTGCTCGACACCCTGTACAACGGCAAGCACCTGGCAGTGGTGGACAGCTCCATCGAAGCCCACATGCTCGACCTGCTGATCTATCGCCTGAACGCCAAGCTGTCACCCAGCGCGGGCGAACATACCTACATGGTGTGCGGCAAGTCCTGCCTGGCCGGGGATATCTTCGGCGAATACCAATTTGATCGTCCGCTGGCCATCGGCGATCGACTGTCGTTCATTGATGCGGCGGGTTACACCATGGTCAAGAAAAACTGGTTCAACGGTCTGAAAATGCCGTCCATTGTCGTGAAACAACTCGATGGCAGCATCGAGGTGGTACGCGAGTTTGGTTTCGAAGACTACCTGTCCAGCCTTTCCTGAGCGGACAGGTCACGAGGAGAAGTAAATAAATTGAAGAAGAATGTTCTTATCATTGGTGCAGGAGGTGTCGCCAAGGTGGTGGCCCACAAGTGCGCGCAGCACAACGACGAACTCGGTCGTATTGCTATCGCGTCGCGCAACATCTCCAAATGCCAGGCCATCATCGACAGCGTCAAGGCCAAGGGCAGCCTCAAACAGCCCGCTGAAATAAAAGCCTATGCGCTCAACGCGCTGGACATCGAGGCAACCAAGGCGCTGATCCGCGAGACCGAGTCGCAGATCGTCATCAACGTCGGTTCCGCCTTCCTCAACATGTCGGTGCTGCGTGCCTGCATCGATACCGGGGTGGCCTACCTGGACACCGCGATCCACGAAGAACCGGGCAAGATCTGCGAGACCCCGCCCTGGTACGGCAACTACGAGTGGAAGCATCTCGAAGAGTGCCAGCAGAAGAACATCACCGCGATCCTCGGCGTCGGCTTCGACCCGGGCGTGGTCAACGCCTATGCGGCCCTGGCCCAGCAGGAACATTTCGACCGCATCGACTCGATCGACATTCTCGACGTCAATGCCGGTTCCCACGGCAAATATTTCGCCACCAATTTCGACCCGGAAATCAACTTCCGCGAATTCACCGGACAGGTGTGGAGCTGGCAGGACAGCCAGTGGACCAGCAACACCATGTTCGAAGTCAAGCGTACCGACGACCTGCCTGTGGTCGGCTCGCAAAACCTGTACTTGACCGGCCACGATGAAGTGCACTCGCTGTCGAAGAACCTCGACGTGCCCAACGTGCGGTTCTGGATGAGCTTCGGCGAGCACTACATCAATGTGTTCACCGTGCTGCGCAACCTGGGCCTGCTCTCCGAGCAACCGGTGAAGACCGCCGAAGGCCTGGAAGTGGTGCCGCTCAAAGTGGTCAAGGCCGTACTGCCTGACCCGGCCTCCCTGGCCCCGGGCTACACCGGCAAGACCTGCATCGGTGACCTTGTCAAGGGCAGCAAGAATGGCCAGCCGCGCGAAGTCTTCATCTACAACGTGGCCGACCACGAAGAAGCCTACGCCGAGACCGACAGCCAGGGCATTTCCTACACCGCCGGCGTACCGCCCGTGGCCGCCGCCCTGCTGGTGGCCCGTGGCGAGTGGGACGTGCAGCGCATGGCCAACGTCGAGGAACTGCCGGCCAAGCCGTTCCTCAAGGCGCTGGACCTGATGGGCCTGCCGACCCGCATCAAGGACGAACAGGGCGACCGCCCATGGGACGCCAAGGCTTGATGCACTAGCCACCACAGGAGGCGCCGATGCAGGCGCCTCCTGCCTGGACGAATGTTTCGTTTGTGCGTCGCTTTTGCGTTTCTGTGCGACAGATCCCACTTCAGGGGCTCCCGCCCTGCTCCTTCGCAGTGTTAGCTTGGCAAGGTTTCTGACCAACAGCTCAGATAATCCTTACCCCCTGCAAAGGAATGCCCTCCGCAATGGATTTTTCTCTCAAGCACCTGGCTGCGGCTACCCTGATGCTCGCCAGCCTGTCGTCCTACACCTCGATCGCCCAGGCCAACATTAGCCCGCAACAAAGCGCGGCCATCCTCAAGACCTTCAATGACGCCACGGTCACGGATTTCCGCCAGTTCCTCGGCACCCTGGCCAAGAGCCCGCTGGCCAAGAGCGACCAGCTCGCCCCGACCATCGAGGCCTTCCTGGCCAACAAGCCCCTGAACGCCGAACAGCAGAACGAGATCCACCGCCTGCTGGGCCTCTACGCCCGGATCAAGTACGGCAAGGCCGCCACCGAAACCCTGCGCGAGCTGGTGGCCATCCCCACCTTCAACATCGACGGCGTGCCGCAGTACAAGAACCCCGAGTTCCTCAAGATCGCCGCCAAGATCCAGGACCTGGCCAAGGCCTTCAACCTGAACTTTCGCAACATCGACAACCGGGTCTACGAGATCTCCCTGGAAGGCAGCGGCGATGAAGTCGTCGGCATCCACGCCCACGCCGACGTGGTGCCGGTGACCCCGGAAAACTGGGTGCTCGAAGACGGCACCCGCCTCGACCCGTTCAAGGTCACCCTGATCGGCGACCGCATGTATGGCCGCGGTACCGAGGACGACAAGAACGGCATCGTGGTAGCGCTCTACGCGATGAAGATCATCAAGGAAGAGAAGCTGCCCCTGGCGCGCAACTTCAAGCTGCTGGTGGACACCACCGAGGAAACCAGCGGCGATGCCATTCCCTACTATTTCGAACACAACCCGACGCCCAACTACAACCTGGCGCTGGACGGCGGCTACCCGGTGGTGATCGCCGAGAAAGGCTACGGCACGGTGATGGCCAGCTTCGCCCGGCGCGCCGCCGAGGGCAAAGGGGCGGAGATCACCCACCTCACCGGTGGCCTGGCCACCAACCAGATCCCCTCGACCTCGGTAGCCACCCTGGTCGCCGAGCAGCCTGCGGAACTGGCCGCCAGCCTGCAAAAGGCCGGCGCCGAATATGCCAAGCAGCACGGCGGCAACTTCCAGGTCGCGGCCAAGGTGGTGGGCAAGGATGTGCAACTGACGGTCACCGGCGTCTCGGCCCACTCCTCCGAGCCCGAGTCCGGGGTCAACCCGGTGGCGCGGATGCTGGACTTCATCAACAGCCAGGACGGCAAGATCGCCTTCAAGCACAACGCCTTCACCGATGGTGCCCGCTACGCCGCCGACAACTGGGGCCTGGACTACCTGGGCAACAAGCTGGGCATCGGCTTCTCCGACGACTTCATGGGGCCGCTGACCACCTCCCTGACCCAGGTCAGCGTGGATGACAAGACCTTCAAGCTGGCGGTCAACCTGCGGGTACCCAAGGGCAAGACCCCGCAAGTGCTGAAGGGCGAAATCACCGACAAGCTGGCGGCCTGGAGCAAGAAGACCCAGGTAGCGGTGAACATCGACACCAAGATCGCCGAACCTATGTACCGCAACCCCGAGGGTGAATGGGTCAAGGCACTGCTGGCGGTGGCCAGCGAGAACCTGGGCATGGCGCACAAGTTCGGCACCTCCGCCGGCGCCACCTCGGTGCACGAGTTGCCCAACGGCGTGCAGTTCGGCCTGGCGCGGCCCGAGGTCAAGTACACCGGCCACACCGACAACGAGTTCAAGACCGTGGAGCAGTTCCTCCTGGACCTGCAGATCGTCACCGAGATGGTCGGCCGCATCGGCCAGTTGCCCAAGCTCTGACCGCCCTCACGGGCCCGCCACCCATGGCGGGTCCGCTCTCCCCTTGCTCCACGCCTCAGCGCACCGATGACCTCCAGTCAGGGTCGCTGACATCTCGCAATACCCCGCCATACCCCTGGTAGAGGTTGCCCTCGGGCAGCAACTGCGCCGTGGCCAGTTGCCGGTGCAGGCCGCCCAGGTGGTAGAACGGCACACGCACAAAGAGGTGATGCTCGATGTGGTAGTGGATGGCGTGGGGGCCGAACAGGAAGGTCTGCACGCTGGGCCGTACGATGCTGCGGGCGTTGCGGCTCTGGTCGGCGGCAACCGGCAGGCCGGCATGCTCCATGATGGCTCGCACCCGGCCCAGCAAGGGCAGCAGGGTAATCGCCGGCAACAGCCACAACCCCAGGTACAGCCAGGGGTGGCCGCTCCAGGCCAGCAGGCCGAACAGCAGGCCGTTGCTGACCAGCATGGACAGCACTTCCTCCAGGGCCTGGCGCGGCGACTTGTCGACCCGGGGCATGATCGCGCGGTAGTCACCCCGGGCGAACCTCAAGGCGCTGATGAAGTAGCCCACCCCGCACAGGTCCGCCAGCAGGCGCAGGGCCAGCTTGCCCCGAGGCAAGGGGTAATCCCCCAGGCCGAAGACCGCCACCACCGGGTCGTCATGCTCCATCGGATGCAGGTGATGCTTGAGGTGGCCGGCGCGGTAGGTGCAGAGGGACAGGAACAGCGGGCCGGCGGCCAGCCACTGGCCCAGCCGATCATTGGCTTTCTGCCCGCGCAGCAGCAGGCCGTGGGCGCTCTCGTGCATCAGCACCGCCAGCGCCAACTGGCTGCGGGCGATCAGCAGCGCGGCCAGCAGGTAGGTGACGGGGTGCGGCCAGAGCGCGGCGCAGGCGAATGCCGCGGCGATCAGCCCCCAGTCGACCAGCAGCGCCAGGCCACCGATCCAGGGCTTGAGCAGGAACAGCCCGGCGTCGGGGCCAAAGGCACGCAGGGCCCGATTCTCTCCGGCACGGGGTTCAGGTTGGGACACGGGCAGGGTTTCCTTGTCGTTGGGTGGCCAGGGCACAGGCCAGGGCCAGGAACAGGCCGCCCGCCACATCGATCAGCGTGTGCTGCTTGAGGGTCAGGGTCGAGAGGCAGATCAGCAGGCCGATGACAGCGCTCAGCTCTTTGCAAGGACGGCGCCAGAGCGCGCGACAGGCCAGGCAGGTGACTGCCACATGCAGGCTGGGAAAACCGTTGCAGGCCAGGTCCAGCTGCCACATCCGGCCCAGCCGCTGTTGCAGGAAGCCATTGTCGAGGGCGGCGATATCCGGCCTCGGCACATATTCGGGGAACAGCCAGAAGCACAACAGCGCAACGGCGAAGGCCATGCCGGTGGCGTTGCGCAGGGCCCTGAAGCCCTCCTGGCTGGCATAGGCCGCCGCCAGCAGCACAAAGGGAAAGAACAGCACATAGACGAACCAGGACTGGGCGATAAAGGGGATCTGCTCATCCAGTGGCGTGACCCAGTTGTAGCGCGGTGTCACCAGGCGCTGCAGACCCATGAACGCGCCCAGCCCCAACAGCAGGGCGAACACCGCAGCCAGGGCCTGCCGAAGGTTGGCGGCGGCTATCAGGCGCTGCAAGGTGCCGGTCATGGCTGCTGGCCTGGGGCGGGCATGGAGCGGTGACGACTCACGGCCGCGCCCTCACAAGCCGAGCAAGCGGCTGGCCCAGGCATCGATCCGTGCCTGGGCCCGCTGGTTGCCCGAGATCACGTCGGGCGCTGGCGCCGCCGCGCTCAACTGCCGCGCCGCCTCGGCCACCTGACGGCGAAAATCGGCAGGGTCGCCGCGCCAGGTCACCACCCGGTGCAGCAACTGCAATTGCCGGGCCCGGGCGGCGTTGCTGGTCTGTTCCGGCTGGTCGCTCACCACCAGGATGATCGGCCGCTGGTAGACCCGGGCGATGGACAGCGCCGCCATGCCCGGTGCCGAGACCAGGAGTTGCGCCCGGGCAGCGCGGCTGGCCCAGAGCGGATCGACCTGCAGCCAGCCACTGCGCCCGGCATAACCCTCGCCCACGCGGTGAGCGTCCAGGCCCGCATCCTCCAGGCCACGGCTCAAGGCATCGGCCAGGTCGGGCTCCCGAAAATGCGGGTTGAGGTACACCGCGGCGCCCACGGCGGCCTGTTCCGGCAAGGCTTCGGCCAGGGCCACCGGGGTCGGCAGGCGATACAGTGCCGGGGCCCGGGTATCGTCGACTTCATAGGCGAAATCGTGCTCGATGCGCGCCCGCGCCGTATCGATCTGGCGCCCGACAATCCAGCCGAACAGGCGCCCGAACTGGCGCGGCCACATGCCGGCAAAGTTGTTCAGCAGCGCCACCTTGAGGCTGGCCCCGTACACGTGCACCACCTGGCGTCGCCAGCCCGGGAGCATGCCCATGTAGAGCAGCGCCGGGTGGAAGGAATCGTTGATCACCAGGTCCACGCCGCGCAGCCGGCGCCGCAGTTGGAGGATGTCCCGCAGCATGCGCCCGGGGCGGAACAGGTAGTGGGCGACATTGCGGTTGGTGGCCTGGCGCAGCATGTTCTGCTGGCTGTCGAACTGCACCGCGTAATGCAGCGAGAGAATCTGCGCCGCAATGCCGAAGCGCTGCAGGAAGTCCTGCCCCTGCTGCGAGGTGGTCAGCACCTCGACCTCGGCCCCGGCCGCACGCAAGGCATGTACCAGCAGTTGGGCACGCATCAGGTGCCCGCGGGCATCGGCGGTCGCCAGGTAAAGAATCCGTGCACTCATCGCCCCACTCGGCCCCGACCACCGAGCAGCCAGCCGGCACCATACATCGCCAGGGCACCGGTCACGCCAAAGCTCGCATCGACGCGGCGAATGTCCTTGAGCAGGCGCGCCAGATGGCCCGCCTCATGGGGCGCCACGATGCGCCGCAGGGTGTTCTGGCACAGCCGCACGTGGGCTTTCTCGTCGGCCAGCACCCGCGCCAGCAGCGGATACAAGCCATGCCCGGCATCCAGCACCGCACAATGGCGGGTCAATACCCGCTCGGCCATCTGCTCGGCACACAGCCCGGTGGCATAGGCCGGCACCAGCAGGCCCTGTTCGAAATGCCCCGCATAACGACGGGCCAGGCGCTGCCAGCGCTGGATCTTGCGCCGGCTCAGCCAGTCCGGCTCCAGGCGGGCTTGAGCGTCGTCGCCCCGCTCGCGCAGGGCCTCGGCAAACAGGGTCACGTGGCGCTGCTCATCGGCCAGGTGCTGTGCTACCTGCCGTTCGAGCCAGGGTGGCGACTGCGGCAACAACTCATCGAGCAACGCACGCTCGGTGGCATCTTCACCGGCCAGGTACATGCGCAACAGCAGGCGTTCGCCTCGCGGGCTGCGGTGCAGGCGCAACAAGGCGGCGCGCTTGATGCGGTCCACCAGCCGCGCCTGCAGCGCCCCCAGACCCTGGGGCCGGGGCATGCTCAGGCAGTCGAAGTTGGCCTCGCCGGCAACCACTGGCCCCGCATTCATTGCGCGGGCTGCGCGGCGCTGGCGGTGGCCGTCCTGGCCCCGTGGGAATGGCGCTGCCAGGCCAGGATCAGGCCGATAAAGCTGTCACGCATGAAGGCCGTGCCGCTGGCCGCAGCGCCGGGAAAGCTCTCCTCCTGGCCGTTGTAGCGCAGGTAACCCTGGCCGTTGACCGCGCCCAGCTCCAGGCTGTCGCCCTTGTTCAAACCCCGCTGACGCACCTCCCTGAGCAACGGGCTGTCCTCCAGCGCAAAGACAAACAGCTGGCGCTGCACCACCCACAGTGGGATCTGCCCGCTCAGGGCCTGCAGGTCGAGGTTCCAGGTGCCCTGCTGCAACACCTGCTCCAGCGCTTCGCTGCCCGGCTGCCTGGTACTGAAGCTGGCACGCATCAGCGACTTCGACACTCGGCCGACGCCCAGGCCGATGGTGATGTCGCCCGCTGTCGGGTGCTGCGCATCGCTGGGGCGCACCACCACGAAATAACTGGCCAGGCGCGCCGCGATCGACGGCTGGGCCAATACGTTGCGCGCCTGTTCGGGGCTGAACAGCACGCGCTCACGGGTGCCTTCACGGACGCTGATCTGATAGGGATCGAGACTGATGTCACGGAACTTGCCACGCACCGGTGCGTGCACATAGGTATCGGATTTCCACACCTTGCCCGAACGGCGCAGCAGCACCTGCAGGCTCAGGGGCACACGCTGGCCGTCGCTGGCGATGCCGCTGCCGTGCAGCAGAATGTCGCCGATCACGGTCTTGCTGTCGTAGTTGCTGTCGGCGTCGATGACGATGGCATGGGTTTGCCGGTCGACACTGGCCCGCGCATCACTCACGTCCAGGGCGATGCGGTTGCAGTCGAGGTTGCTGGAGGCGAACGTGGCGCAGCCACTGTCCGAAGCGAAGTGGTACACCCCGCGACCGGCGAACTCGCCGGGAGCGGCCTGGGCCTGGGCACCGAGTGCCAGCAAGGCCAGGCACGCCAGGGAACGGCCGAATGAGGCAAGAGAAGGGTTCTGCATGGGGACTTCCTCTGGGCACGCGAACGGCGTGCGACGATACGGCGCGACGCGGATCAATCCAGGTTGCGGTGGTAGGACAACGCTTCACTGTGCCGGGCACTGGAGCGGCCGATGGACAGCCCGCAGCCACGCACCACTGCGCCGGCAGTGTCGAGCAACGAGATGGCAGTGACCATGGCCATGGCCCCCAGGCGCCGGGCTCCGTGCAGGGGCGGCAGGTCCTGGTGGTTGAGGGCCCGCAGGCTGTAACCCAGGCGCCCGACCATCACGCACAAAGGCCCCAGCGGCCCACTGCGCCCGAGCCATTGCAACCAGCCCGGCATGTAGGCGCGCACCAGATACGGGGTCAGGCCGACGCTGTCGCCGCCCCTGAGCCAGCGCAGCTTGAACACCTCGCCCTGGCTGTCGGGCAGCCGGTGCTCGGTGTGTGCCGCCGGCGCATAGGCCACCGCCACCCCCGCCGCTTGCAGGCGCAGGCCCATGACCTGGCAATGGGCACGATAGATGCCATCCAGGGGCTCGTAGCGATACTGCTCGAAGGTGGCACAGCGAAAAGCCACGTTGTTGGCGTAGAAGTTACGCGTGGCGCCGTGGCGCAAGGGGCTGGGGAAATACATGAAGTCGATGGCGGTCAGTGCGCTGCCGGCGACGCTCGGCGCGTAGCTGGTGCGCCCGGCCACCGCCACGGGCGCCTCGGGTTGCACAAAGGGCAGCAGCAACTCTTCCAGCCAATGGGCATCGGGCAGGCAGTCGGCATCGGCGAATACCACGTACTGGCAGCGCGCCTGGTCGACGCCATCGAAACCGACATTCTTGGCATCGTAGTAACCGGTGCCGGCATCGATCTCGATGAACTCCAGCGCACAGCCGGCCAGGCTGCACAGCGCCTGGCGCGCCTCAAGGTCGAGGCCGTCATGGGTGATGATCCACTGGGCAAAAGCCTGGGGCGCCAGACTTTGCAGGGCCAGCCGGGCAATCAACCGCTGGAGGCTGCTCAAGGCTTCGCCTGCATTCTTGCCGCCGCGCAGATTGTTGGTTTCCAACACCAGTGCGGTCTGGGCAGCAATCCCTTGCAGGCGCGTGAACAGGTCATCGCCGGGAGGCAACTGCGACATCCTGGCTGTCGTTTCTTGGCTATCCATTTCGCGGTGTCTCTGAAAAAAGCAGGGCCGCCCGGGGGCGTGACGGGCGCAATCACAGCATTATTCCGAGGATTATTCAAACACCGGCTGCGTCGGCTGTGATGCCCCGCGCAATCGCTTCTGGCCACCCATGTCATCCGCCAGGTAAGCCGCTGTCTGGCATCGCTGCAACGATTGAGGCTCTGACGGCAGAACTCGCTCCCCCCTAGAAGCGCGCCGCCAGCTGCTGATACAGCGCCATGGGCAAGCTGATTCCTTCTATTTGCGCCCGGGCCGAATTGTTCGATTCACAATTCGAGTTCGCCATGCGCAGCTGGGCCCTGCAATCCCCCGAAGTGGCGCACGAGATCCGCCAGGCCGATGCACAGCGGGTGCAGGCCCTGGCACAGATGTTCGACCGTTTCGGTTTCGCCCATGACGCCGCCGTCACCCGCGCGCGCTCGATCTACCTGACCCAGATCGGCTACATCAGCATGAACACCCAGAAACCGATGGCGCAGCGCATGCGCTACATCCCCGAGTACTTGAAGATCTTCACCGGCGTGGAGCCCCTGCCCCGGGAGCTGGACCGGTTCTTCCAGCGCAACGGTTTTTTCAGCGGCCGAGCTTTAGAACTGAGGCGGGCCGCCGCTTGGCCCGCCGGCGTTGCTCAATACCCTGTTCAGCCTGGGCCGGTTCGGCTGGGGGCTGAGCAATCTCGACCAGGCATCCCGATGACGCCCCCAACCCCGTGTAAAAAACCACGCCTGCACGCATTGACAAGGCAGAGTCAAAAACTCAACATGCCAGCACTTGTAGGACAACCAACAACCAACAACTAACAAGTGCCGCTTTTCAACCGTGATGACGCGCGAAAGGCTGTCGAGGGGATGAAATCCATGTCTCACTTGCGACCCGCCACCGACTCGCCGCCTTTGTGCGCGCCCCCTGGAGCAGAGGTCCGCGCCCCGAGCTTCGTACTGCCGGCCGGGGCATGCGACACCCATGCACACGTAATCTCCGGCGATCTTGAGCGCTATCCACTGGTACCCGACCGTAGCTACACCCCGCCTCCGGCACCTGAGGCGCTGTATCTGGAGGTGTTGCGGGCGATGGGGATGCAGCGAGGGGTTTTGGTGCAGCCGAGCGTCTATGGCACCGATAACCGGTACATGCTCGAAGTGTTGCAACGTCATCAGGAGCAACTGAGAGGGGTCGCGGTAGTAGACGAACACGTTGGCGACGACGAACTGGCGAATATGCATGCCTTGGGTGTGCGTGGTGTTCGCATCAACGTTCTGTTTCGAGGCGGAGTGAATCTGGACTTGATGGAGCACCTGGCCCATCGAATTGCCGACCTTGGCTGGCATATGCAGTTTCTGATTGATGTTCGGCTTCTAAGTGAGATTGAGGCTCGGATGGCCAAGTTGCCTTGCGCTGTCGTGATTGATCACTTCGGGCACTTCCCGGCCCATCTGGGCATTAAGGAACCGGGGTTTGAGTTGCTGCTGAGGAACGTGGCGGAGCACGGTTGGTGGGTCAAGTTGTCGGGCGCTTACCGCCTGAGTGATCAACGTCCGGACTATGCCGATACAGATGCGCTCGCCCATGCCTTGCTGGCCGTTGCCCCGGAACGAATGGTGTGGGGCAGCGACTGGCCTCACGTAGCACTCGAAAGTACGCCCGACACAAGTTCATTGCTGGATCGCTTGCTTTCATGGGCGCCCAGCGAACGCCAACGACAGAGCATTCTGGTTGATAACCCTGGCGCCCTGTACGACTTCAAATAACAAAAACAATAACCAAGCAGAACTGCGGTGCTGCCCGGAGAATAATAATGAGTTGGTTTAGCGAACTTAATACCGTTGAAAAACGCACCTTCTATTCCGCATTTGGTGGCTGGGCCTTGGACGCCCTGGATTTCATGGTGTTCACCTTTGTCATCGCCTCGCTGATGACCCTTTGGCACATTGACAAGGGTTCAGTGGGGCTACTGAGTACCGTGACGTTACTTTTCTCGTCCATTGGCGGATGGGGAGCGGGCATTCTGGCAGACCGATACGGTCGTGTGCGGTTGCTGCAGATCAGTATTCTGTGGTTCTCGATCTGCACCGTATTGATCGGCTTTGCGCAAAACTTCGAACAGTTATTTGTCCTTCGGGCACTGCAGGGGCTCGGGTTCGGAGGTGAGTGGGCCGTGGGATCGGTACTGATCGGCGAAATGGTTCGAGCGCAACATCGCGGCAAAGCCGTGGGTATCGTGCAAAGCGGATGGGCCATTGGCTGGGGCGCCGCCGCACTGCTCTACACACTGTCTTTCAGCTTGCTTCCCGAAGATATTGCCTGGCGGTCGCTGTTTTGGATCGGCATCGTTCCGGCACTTCTGGTCCTCTACATTCGTAAATATGTACCAGAGCCCGAGGTATTCCTGCGGACTAAAAAGCACCAGAGCGAAACAGGCAACTCGGTTCCTTTCTGGCACATTTTCTCACCCTCGCTCCTGCGCACCACGCTGCTATCTGCCCTGCTCTGCATGGGCGTTCAAGGTGGCTACTACGCAATCACCACGTGGTTGCCAGCCTATCTGAAACTGGAAAAGGGCCTGTCGGTCTTTGGCACCGGTAGCTATCTGATGGTCGTCATCATCGGTTCATTCTTTGGTTATGTCTGCGGCGCCTTCCTGTCTGACCGCCTGGGGCGGCGCCCCAACTTCATTATCTTCGCCGTTCTGTCGGCCATCAGTGTGGTCTGCTACATGCAGCTGAACTTGACCAACACTCAAATGCTGTTTCTCGGCTTTCCACTGGGCTTCGCAGCTTCAGGTATCTACAGCGGCATGGGCGCCTTTTTGACTGAGCTTTATCCTTCAGCAGTGAGGGCCAATGGCCAGGCATTCTCCTATAACTTTGGGCGAGCGGTAGGCGCTCTGTTTCCCGGACTCGTAGGCTTTATAAGCGCCAAATACAGCCTCGGCACCGCCATCGCGATCTTCGCGGGAGGAGCCTACTGCCTTGTCCTGGTGGTGACCTTCTTCCTCCCGGAAACCAAGGGCAAGCAATTACACTGAGCCAGCCATCATTTGTTAGAGTAACGCCCACGCAATGTTCGTTACGTGGGCGTTTGACGTTTCAAGCTTTTGAAACTGACATTTGATGACTGAGTAAAATGACTATAAAAGCAATTGGCCGACGCGATCACTTCTCGGTTGAAATTTTTCGTCACCTGGAAAGCGAAATACGTGAAGGTCGACTCCGCCCAGGTGATCGCATCCCCACGGAAAGCCGGTTAGCAGAGGCTTTTGCCGTTAGCCGAAATGTAGTGCGTGAAGCTGTCGCTCGGCTCAATTCGGCCGGCCTCGTCGTCAGTCGCCAGGGGCTTGGGGTATTTGTTGCAACCGAAGCCAACCAAAGCAGCTTCCGGATTACTCAAGAGGAGCTCACCGATAGCACCAAGCTGCGTCAACTGTATGAGCTGCGCCTGGACCTCGAAGTCGCCGCGGCCGCCATGGCCGCCAGACGCCGGTCACTCAGTCAGTTGAACAAGATTGAAGCGGCACTGGACACCCTGCGCGCCAGTATCCAAAACCGTCAGGACATGGTGGAACACAGCCTGCAGTTCAAGCGCGCAATTGCCGATGCCACAGGCAATGAATACTTTCGCAACTTCATCATTTTTCTGTGCAGCCACGTCTACGAAGCGGCGTTACTGGAGAACCACCTGGTTCGCTCCAGCGACCTTGGCGAGACGCTACTGGCTGAGCATCAGGCAATCTTCGAAGCGATCAGGCTCGGCGATCCCGACCTTGCCAGACGAGTCACCTGGCAACAAATCATCAACTCCGCCGAACGCAACGGATTGCGAGGATTGCAAGGCTGGGAAATCACTCGGATGAGTTCGCTGGGAGAGACCTACGCACCGCAATGCGCAGGCCCGGACCCTGAACCTCGTACATTGCCACGCACCTTGCCTGACGGCGCGTGCGACTGCCACTTCCACGTTTTTGGTGACGAGAATGGCCAACCCTTCTCTCCTCACCGCTCCTACACGCCACCTCCCGCTCCACTGGAGGCATTTCAGCGCGTCCAAAAAACCCTGGGGCTAAGTCGCGGGGTCATCGTCCAACCCAGCGTCTATGGGGCGGACAACAGCACAACGCTCGCGGCACTGAAAGAAGCGGGCAGCGCATTCCGCGGCGTTGTGGTGATCGATGCCGATACCGATACAGAAACCTTGTGGGCAATGCATCGCCTCGGGGTGCGCGGCGTGCGCGTCAACCTGATCTTCAAAAGCGGTGTTGAGGTATCGGATGTTGCAGCGCTGGCAGAAAAAGTCGCGCCACTTGGCTGGCACCTACAGCTACTGATCGATATCACCGAGTTCGCCGACTTGTACGAGACCGTGGCCAGCCTGCCCGTCGCAGTCGTCATCGACCACATGGGGCACATGCCCACCAGTTGCGGGCTGGGCCATCCAGGATTCACCGACCTGCTGCGGCTGTTAAAAGAAGGTCGTGTGTGGGTCAAGCTTTCGGGGGCTTATCGCTTTACTGCATCGAAGGACTTCCCTTACGACGACGTAACGCCCTACGCTCGGGCGTTGATCGAAGCGAATCCAAACCGCTTACTGTGGGCGAGCGACTGGCCACATCCTTGTATACCGGTACCCATGCCCAACGATGCCAGTCTGCTGGAGATGCTGTTTAACTGGGTTGAAAACGATGACGCGCTCATCAAGCAGATTTTGGTTGATAACCCTGCAAAGCTCTATGGGTTCTGATACCGCTCGACGATCTGCGCACATCGGTTTTCGCTGGGCCGATGGCCTCCAATCAATACCTTAAGAAACGCGAGGCGACCAAGCCGCCTCAGGCTCGCGCCAATCAGCATCCTGAAGATGGGGCGGCGGTGTCGCGCAGGAACTTCAGCAACGCCTGGAGCGGGTGCAGGACAATCTGCCCGTCCTTGCGCTTGACCTGGCTTCGACACGAGTACCCATCCGCCAGCAGGCGCCCTGCCCCATTAAGACGGGCCACCAATGGCCCCCAGGACTGTCGGTAAATAACCTCGGACGTCTCGGCATTTCGTGTTTCGTGCCCGTAGGTTCCAGACATCCCACAACACCCACTGGCTTGCACCTGCAACCTCAAGCCGACTCGCGCATAGATCGTCTGCCATAGGCCCACACTGCCCGGCTCGTTGGTTTTCTCGGTGCAGTGCGGCAGGAAGTAGTAAGTACCTTCGTCGGCGCTCACCGCTGATTGCACAAGCACCTCCACAAGCCATTCCTGAGGCAGCAGAACCGCTGGGGCCTGATCCTCACCCAGGGTCTTGACGTACTCCTGGCGGTAAACCAAGGTCATCGCTGGATCAAGCCCCACCAACGGAATCTGATATTGATGCAGTTCGCGAAGCGATCGGGCGTTGCAATGCGCGGCTTGTTCGAATGCCTTTAGAAAGCCCTGAACCTGCAGCGGCTTGCCATTGGCCGCGAACGGCGCGATGTACACCTCAAAACCGAGCCTGGAAATCAACTCGATCCAGTCCGCGAGCAGCGGTGTCTCGAAATAACGGGTGAAGGCGTCCAGCACGAGAATAACGCTGCGTTTACGCTGCGCCTCGCCCAGCCCTTCAAGAAGCGCTGGCGACGCCACGCGCACCTTCCAGCGGCGGCAGACGTCATCAAAATTCAGCAAGCTCAGCAGCGGGCTGTCGACCATACCGCCAACGCGCCGCAGAAACCCACCCACCACCCCAGAACCGATGATCCCGTTGTACAAGCGCGGCACACGGGCCAAGTAGGGAATCGTGTACTCCAGAGAACCGATGAGGTAATCCTTCAACGGGCGCAGATATCGGCTGTGGTATAGCTCGAGGAATCGCGAGCGAAAGTCGGGCACGTTGACTTTCACCGGGCACTGACCCGCACAGGACTTGCAGGCGAGGCACCCTGCCATCGCCTCGTAGACCTCATGGGAAAAGTCTTTCTGGCCCATCTTGTGCGCAACCGTATTGGCTGCACGCCTGGCGAAGCCGATCACCGTGGCCGCTAAAGGGCGAGCCCCTTGTGAAACCAACACATCGACACCTTGTTGCCCCTGCAAGCGCAGCCACTCCCGGATCAGAGAAGCGCGCCCCTTGGGCGAGTGAATTCTATTTCGAGTGCCCTTCCAGGAAGGGCACATGGCGTCATCGGGGTCGAAGTTGTAGCAGGCGCCGTTGCCGTTGCAATGGACCGCGGCGTCGTAATGCAACCACACCCGCTCATCAATCGTACGATCCAGCTCGCCGCGCAACGTGACCTCATCAACTCGAGTCAACCGAGCGTCAGGTAGCGTGTGTGGCGTGGCGATTTTTCCCGGGTTGAGTTGGTTGTACGGGTCAAAAGCCGACTTGAGTTCCTGCAGCGCCGGATAGAGTTCGCCGAAGTAGTCCGGCACATATTGCGACCTCAACCCTTTGCCATGTTCCCCCCAGAGCAAGCCACCGTGCTTTTGCGTCAGCTCAGCGACGGCATCGGAAATGGGCTGGATCAAGGCCGCCTGGGCGGGGTCTTTCATATCCAGAATCGGCCGCACATGCAGGACCCCGGCGTCAACGTGGCCGAACATGCCATATTCCAAACCATGGCTATCCAAAAGCGCCCGAAATTGCGCAATGAAATCAGCCAGGTTCTCGGGAGGAACCGCAGTATCTTCAACGAACGGCTGGGGCCTGGCGGAACCTTTGACATTCCCCAGCAGCCCCACCGCACGCTTGCGCATCGCGTAAACCCGCTTCAATGCCTCTGCACCGATGGCAAGGGTGTGCCCCAACCGCACCACACTGGTGTCCTGCTGAAGGTGCCGGACAAACTCATGAACACGCAGCTGAACCACTTCCTCATCGTCGCCGCTGAACTCCACCAGGTTGATTCCCAGGGTTGGCACATCGGGGTCTTGGGGAAAGTACTCGGCGACTCCATGCCAGACGATGTCGTTCATGGCCAGCCCGAGGACCTTGGAGTCGACCGTCTCGATGGACAATGGCTCAAGCTGCATCAACGCCTTGGCATCGCGCAATGCATCCATGAAGCCCGCGTAACGTACGTTGACAAGGATGGAGTACTTGGGAATGGGCAACACATTCAGCGTGGCTTCAACAATGAAACCCAGTGAGCCTTCGGACCCACACAGGACACTGTTCAGATTGAATCGGTCATTCGGCTCACGCAGATGCGCCAGGTCATATCCCGTCAAGCAACGGTTCAACTTGGGAAAGGTATGCTCGATGAGTTCGGCATAATCATCGGCGATCTGCGAAGCACATCGATAAATTGCCCCAACCTTGTCATCGCGATGCGCTTGCGCCTGCCAGCAATCTCGCTCCAGGACCGCACTATCGAGCCGCTCCCCGCCTATCAGAATGGTAGAAAGCGCCAGGACGTGGTCACGGGTTTTTCCGTAGGTACAGCTTCCCTGACCGCTTGCGTCGGTATTTATCATCCCGCCGATCGTAGCCCGATTCGACGTCGACAACTCCGGTGCAAAAAATAGTCCGTGCGGTTTCAACGCTGCATTGAGCTGGTCCTTGACCACACCGCTTTGCACACGCACCCAGCGCTCCTCGACGTTGATCTCAAGGATGCCGTGCATATGACGCGACAGATCCACCACAACGCCGCTCGTCAACGATTGGCCATTGGTTCCGGTTCCGCCGCCACGCGGCGTGAGTACCACCGAACTGAACGACGCCAGCGCCGCAAGACGGGCCAAGAGCTCGACATCTTGCACATTTCTGGGGAACACCGCGGCTTGAGGCAGACGCTGATAGATCGAGTTGTCAGTTGCCAGCACTGTCCTCACAGCATGATCGCGCGCAATTTCACCCTGGAATCCTTCTTTCTCAAGACGAGCCAGGAACAACTCACAGGGTTCGTTTTTAGTTTCGTGGGGAGGCAACCTGGCAATCATGGTGGAATTCCTAGCGGCGATACGGCTAATCTGAGCATTCTCGTTATGTATGCTTCCTAGCCCGAGGCCTGGCTCAGGACAAAGGCCTTTCCGCCGATTTTGTGGGGACAAGACAATTCACACAAACGTAAAACCTGCAGCTTTTCCATGAGCTTTATGAATGAACCCACGAAGACTGACCCCCTCGATGTCCCTGCTGATCGCTTTCGAGGCAGCAGCCCGACATTGCAGCTTTACCAAAGCGGCAGACGAACTTGCCCTGACTCAAAGCGCTGTCAGCCGGCAAGTGCAGGCTCTGGAATCACAGCTTGAGGTCTCGCTGTTCAAACGTGAGGGAAGAAGAATCGAACTCACCGCTGCCGGCGCGCTTTACCAGCATGAACTCACTGCCGCACTGGGCCGAATTCGAAGCGCTACCCTGCAGACAATTGCCTTCAAGGAGGAAGAAGGTCCATTGAACCTCGCGGTACTGCCGACCTTCGGTTCAAAATGGCTGCTGCCCAAAATGCATGAATTTTATGCACGTCATCCCAGGAGCCTGGTGCACGTCCACTCGAGGATCATTCACGCCGACAACCCATCCAGCGTGAGCGACATGCAGGCCATCATCTACGCGGGAAAAGGCGACTGGCCGGGCTATGTATCGCACCTTTTGCTACAAGAAAAACTGGTGGTTGTCGCCAGCCCCAAAGCGCTGCCGGACAGCCTTGAGATGTCGCTCAACGATGTCACCAATCATTTGTTGTTGAATGTCGTTTCACGACCCAATAGCTGGTCTGATTGGTTTGACCTCAACAAGCTGGACCACCAGAAAATGCGGACAGGCCCAAGCTTTGAGCTCACGGCTCACCTTATACAGGCGGTATCCGCTGGCGTCGGCATTGGGCTGGTTCCCGATATTCTGGTGCAAGACGAAATCAAATCCGGGGCACTGGTAAAACTGTTTGGCCCTATGGAAAGCGGTCGCAATTACTATCTGACCTGCGCAGCGCGCTATCAGCATTATCCGGCGCTTGAAACATTCAGCGCCTGGCTGTTATCCGAGAGCGCCATCGTAAGTGCCTGAACAGGCCAGGGGCCGGATGTTCATCACCGCTCCAGCAACGAACCGATTCAGCGCTGCCCGGATTCAAGCCTTTTGAGAAGGACTCAATTCCTGGATTTGAAAGCGCTGGATGGTGCTGGATTTCAGTGAAACCCGCAGAAACGAAAAAAGGACCCGAAGGTCCTTTTTTCGATCGCTACAGAATTCGTGGAACTCTGCAACGCTATGTTTGGAGCGGGAAACGAGACTCGAACTCGCGACCCCGACCTTGGCAAGGTCGTGCTCTACCAACTGAGCTATTCCCGCAACGTCTTGGTGTTGCGCATTTTATAGAAATCCGAATGCGCGTCAAGCCTTTGATTCAAAAAAACTTATTTTTTCTCGTTGTCAGTTTTCAGGTGCGGCCAGGCGGCTCGCAGATACTGCAGCATGGACCACAGGGTCAGGCCCGCTGCCGCCAACAGCAAGGCGTAACCTACCAGCACCCAGAAACTGAAGTCCGAGGGATTGGCCAGCAAAATCACCAGCGCCAGCATTTGCGCCGCCGTTTTCCACTTGCCCATGTTCGATACCGCCACCTGCGCGCGGGCGCCGAGCTCGGCCATCCACTCGCGCAGCGCCGAGATGACGATTTCACGACCGATGATCACCGCGGCGGGCAAGGTCAGCCACAGGTTGTGATGCTCCTGCACCAGCAACACCAGGGCCACCGCGACCATCAGCTTGTCGGCCACCGGGTCGAGGAACGCACCGAACGGCGTGCTCTGCTGCAGGCGCCGCGCCAGGTAGCCGTCCAGCCAGTCGGTGGCGGCCGCGAAGGCAAACACTGAACTGGCGGCCATGTAGCTCCAGCTATAGGGCAAATAGAACAGCAAAATGAAAATCGGGATGAGCAGGACGCGTAGAACGGTGATCAGATTAGGGATATTCATCGGCACAACTGGCTACGAGGTGATTGGGCATTCTACTCGCTGTGCAGGTTTGCATAAATCAACTCTGCGAGCTTTTTACTGATTCCCGGTGCTTTGGCAATCTCGTCGATGCTTGCACGGGACAGTTCCTGCAATCCACCAAAATGTTTGAGAAGGTCCCGCCGACGCTTCGGCCCGACGCCCGCCACCCCTTCCAGGGTCGAGGTACGCCGGGTCTTGCCACGCCGTGCGCGGTGACCGGTGATCGCGAAGCGGTGAGCCTCATCGCGGATTTGCTGGATCAGGTGCAGCGCCGGCGAGTCACCCTTGAGGGTGAATTCATGGGCTGCGTCGTTCAGGTACAGGGTTTCGAAACCAGCCTTGCGGGTCGCGCCCTTGGCCACGCCGAGCAGGATCAGGTCCGGCACCGCCAGCTCATTGAGCACATCCCGAGCCATGGACAGCTGGCCCTTGCCGCCGTCCACCAGAAGGATGTCCGGCAGCTTGCCCTCGCCGTCCTTGAGCTTGCTGAAGCGCCGGGTCAGGGCCTGGTGCATGGCGGCGTAGTCGTCGCCAGCGGTTACGCCTTCGATGTTGTAGCGCCGGTAGTCGGACTTCAGCGGCCCTTCCGGCCCGAATACCACGCAGGAAGCTACAGTGGCCTCGCCGCTGGAATGGCTGATGTCGTAGCACTCCAGGCGCTGCGGCGGCTCGTCCAGGTTCAGCACCTCGGCCAGGGCTTCGAAACGTGCGGCCACGTGCTGGCGGTTGGCCAGGCGCGCGCTCAGGGCCTGCTCGGCGTTGGTTACCGCCAGTTGCTGCCAGCGGGCGCGGGTACCGCGTACCCGGTGGCTGATGGTCAACTCGCGCCCGCGCAGCTCGTCGATGGCGGCGATCAGGGTCGGGAAGTCCTCATGGACCACGTTGACGATCAACTCGGAAGGCAGGTCGCGTTCCGGGCTACTGACAAAATACTGGCCGAGAAACGCCGACATGACTTCGGCCACGTCCTCCTCGATACCCACCTGCGGAAAGAAGTTCTTGCTGCCCAGTACCCGGCCGCCGCGCACGCTGATCAGGTGCACACAGGCGCCGCCCGGGTTGACGAAGGCCGCCACCACATCCACATCGCCCGTGCCACCTTCCATGCTCTGCTGGTCCTGGACCCGTCGCAGCAGGGAGATCTGGTCCCGCAGTTCGGCGGCCTTTTCGAAATCCAAGGTGCTGGCGGCGGCTTCCATGGCGGTGGAGAGCTCGTCGGTCAGGGCATTGCTGCGCCCTTCCAGGAACATCACCGAGTGGCGCACGTCCTCGGCATAGACTTCAGGCTCCACCAGGCCGACGCAGGGCGCCTTGCAGCGTTTGATCTGGTACTGCAGGCAGGGCCGCGTACGGTTCTTGTAGTAGCTGTCCTCGCACTGGCGGACCATGAAGGTCTTCTGCAACAGGCTGAGGCTTTCGCGGATGGCGCCGGCGCTGGGATAAGGGCCGAAATACTTGCCCTTCTGCTTCTTCGCCCCGCGATGAATGCTGAAACGCGGAAAGTCGCCGTCCGAAAGAAACACGTAGGGGTAGGACTTATCGTCGCGCAGGAGAATGTTGTACGGCGGCCGCCACTCCTTGATCAGCGTCTGCTCCAGCAGCAGCGCTTCGGTTTCATTGGCGGTGATGGTGGTTTCGATCTGCGCGATGCGCGCCACCAGGGCGGCGGTCTTGGGCGCCTGGCCGGTCTTGCGGAAATAGCTGGAGAGCCGGCTCTTCAGGTTCTTGGCTTTACCGACGTAAAGCAGGCGTGCATCGCTGTCGAACATGCGATACACACCGGGGCGGCCACTGCAGGTAGAAAGAAAGGCACTGGGATCAAACTGGTCGGTCATTTCAGAGGCTGGCATCAACCATGCCGTGACGAACCGCCAATAGCGTCAACTCGACATCGCTGCTGATCGAGAGTTTCTCGAAAATGCGATAGCGGTAGGTGTTCACGGTTTTCGGCGACAGGCACAGCTTGTCGGAGATGATCTGCACCTTCTGGCAGCCGACAATCATCAGCGCAATCTGGATCTCCCGTTCCGACAGGGCGTCGAACGGTGAATCACTGGAAGGCTGGAATGACTTGAACACCAATTGCTGAGCGATCTGCGGGCTGATATAGCGCTGGCCGGCAAATACCAGGCGGATGGCCTGGACCATTTCGTTCAGACCCGCGCCCTTGGTCAGATAGCCCGCCGCGCCCGCTTGCAGCAAGCGGGTAGGAAAGGGATCTTCCTCGCAAACGGTGACCGCCACGACCTTGATGTCCGGATGACTGCGCAGCAGTTTGCGCGTGGCTTCGAGGCCGCCGATGCCTGGCATCTTGACGTCCATCAGGACCACATCGGGCTTCAGCTCCCGCGCCTTGAGCAGGGATTCTTCCCCTGACTCCGCCTGCCCGACTACTTGCAGGCCATCGATGTCAGCCAACATTCGTGTAATGCCCGTACGAACGAGATCATGGTCATCGACTACTAGCACCCTTATCAAGCAGACACCTCGCGATATGGTCTTTACAGGTTGCCCGACACCTTAGCAAAAAAGCGGCGTACAAACCTAATCACAAGCGCTATATAAAAAACATCCGGGCGCAATAACGGTCCAACCGCCGTGCGCCTCGAAAGAGGCCAGCGCCCCTCACTCTCGTACCTGGGCCTTTCGCCTCTCGCCCTGGATCGCCGAAAGCTCGGCCAGGGTACTGGTCAGGCGGCAGATAGCATCCTGATCCTCCTTGAACAGCGCCCGATAGCAATCCAGGACCTTTTCCTCGGTCTGACTCAGCCCGCCGCTCTGGATCGGGATCCGGCTGCCGGTCAGCACATACAGCACATCCACCCCTTTTGCCGCCACCCGGGACAGATAATCCGCCTTGGGTGCACGATCACCACTTTCATATTTACCCTGGGCGTTGGCTTCAACCCCGCCTATTTCACCAAAAACTTTCTGCGACAGTCCCAGGCGTTCTCGCTCCTGCCTCAACCGCGAACCGATTCCACTCATTTGGATGTATGATCCCATCTGATACACCCCAAGGGGGTGTCATACTCTTCAAGCATTGAACAAATTTGAACGGTTTTGAACTATGCCCGGTATCCGCACTGCCGCACAAGCCAAGGCCTGGCTGGAACATCAAGGTAAATCGGTTCAACAATTTGCTCGTGAACACGGGGTTGACCCGGCCACTACCTATCAGGTGCTGGCAGGCCGCAAGAAAGGCAAACGAGGGGAAGCGCACAAGGTCGCGGTGCTACTGGGAATGAAGGACGGCATCATCCTCGAGGATGCGCCCGCGATAGATCCCAACGCACAGTAAAGCCTGCGGAACGGCGTTGTGCTCAGGCGTCGCCAAGCCTTCCGGCAAGCGAATCAGACAAGCGCTCCATGCGCCAGAAGCAATCATCCTCTCCCACCACCCGCAACCCCATCCGCTCATACAACCGCTGTGCGGGATTGCCCTTGAACACGGTCAGGCGCAACAGACCTCGGCGCTCCTGGCGAGCCAGCTCCAGCACCTGCTCCAGCGTCCAGGCACCGGCGCCCTGCCCCCGAAAAGCCTCCAGCACATGCAATTCGCGGACATACAGCGCCTGCGCATCCCGGCTCAGGCTGACAAACCCCAGCACCCGGGCACCCTGGCAGATCAGCAGGTTCCTGCGGCCGGCCCAGGCCACATCGAAGGCTTCGTCCTGCCACAGCAAGTCGTTGCGAATGTAATAGCCGAGCATGGTGGAACGGGTCAGATCGCGGGCGAACGCCAGGTCCGAATCAACCGCCGGGCGTAATGAAAAGCCGCCCATCAATGGCTCACCTCCAGCACCTGCGCCAGCCACTGCCCAGTACCACCCCGGACAATCAACAAAGCCTCGCCCACACCCTCGACGGCGCCCAGCAACCGGCCCCGGCCATCCCAGGCTGCGCTGCGTCCGGCGCAGGCCCAACCGCCGCTGGGGCCGCCGTGGTTGGCCATCAGCACCAGCATCCCGTGTTCCTGGGCGTATCCCTGAAGCTGCGCGCTATCGGCGGCGTAGCCACCTTCGCTGATCAAGACCCCGGCAACATAGATCCCGGCGCCGGCATCGACCGCCGCCTGCACATGGCTGGCGTGGCAGAAGTCCGCACAGACCGCCAAAGCCACGGTTTCGCCACCGATATGCAAAGGGGTGCCGCCCTGGCCTGCGACAAAAGCGCGCTCTTCTCCTGCATGCAGGTGCTGCTTGGTGTAGACCGCCAGCGAACCGTCGCCGCCCAGCACCAGAGCGCCAATCAGCACCGGCCCGTCAACAGACAGGCGGATCGGCATCCCCACCACCGCCGTCAGTTCCAGCTCCCGGGCCAGATCCCGCAGTGGCTGCAACTGCGGTGCATCCGGCATCAGTGCCAGTTCGGCTGCCAGTTGCGGTTCGTAGCCGGTCAGCGACAGCTCGGGAAACACCAGCAACTGCACGCCCTGCGCCGCTGCCAGTTGCATCAACCGCTGATGCCGGGCCAGGTTGACCGGTAGATCGCCTGCGATGGACACCGTTTGGGCAGCAGCGAGGGTCAGCACGGACATGAACATTCCTTGGAGGGCGAACAGGCGGGAGCAGCGAGTGTGGCATAAATCCCCTGCAGGCTTAATCCATAACCGCCGCGTGCTGCGCCGATAGAAATTACTGATTGAATCCCGGCACTGGCCTCTAGTAAGCTCGCCCCCACTTTACGGAGAAACCCATGTTGTCCAAGACCCCTTCCCTGCATCGCCACACTGCCAGCGCACTGCGCTCGGTCGCGGCTGCCTGGGTCAACGGCACTCGGGCTCCGGCCAGCTTTTATTTTGGGTATTGGTTTAGCCACTGGCGCGCCTGATACCCAACCGGCGCCCACTTCAACGGGTCGCCTACCAGAGAAATCTCAACCCCCGGTCGGCCTCCCGACCGGGGGTTTTGTTTTTTCCGGCACTGCATTTTCAACCACGACTTTCAGCGACACACCGAACTTACTGAGGATTGCTCCATGAACTACGCCACCTATTACCGCTACGACATGTTCTCCGCCTGGCGATTTAGCAGCCTCCGTTCGGGACAGCCTGCCGCCTCCGATCGGTCACCTACCGGTGGCAATTGCACACTTATGGCCAGTACGGCCAATTGTCGAACACCCCAGTAGGGCCGCGTGCGGGGAAACCACCCGCCGCCCGCCCAGGAAGACCGCACATGAACTCGTCCGTATCCGCTCTGCCCCTGTCCGCCCACGTCAGCGCCAATGAAACCCTGACCCGGCGCCTGCCCAGCTCCCTGGAGCTCAAGCAGCAATTGCCGCTATCCCTGGCCCTGAGCCAGCAAGTCGCCGCCCACCGCCAGGCGGTACGCGCCATTCTCGAAGGCCGCGACCAGCGCCTGCTGGTAGTGGTCGGTCCCTGCTCCATCCATGACCCGCAATCGGCCCTGGAATACGCCGCCAACCTGGCCCACCTGGCCGAAGAAGTGAGCGACCAGATGCTGCTGGTGATGCGCGCCTACGTCGAAAAGCCCCGCACCACCGTGGGTTGGAAAGGCCTGGCCTACGACCCGGACCTGGACGGCAGCGACGACATGGCCGGCGGCCTGACCCTGTCCCGGGAACTGATGCGCCACATGTTGCGCCTGGGCCTGCCGATTGCCACCGAACTGCTGCAGCCCATGGCCGCCGGTTACTTCGAAGACCTGCTGAGCTGGGTCGCCATTGGTGCGCGCACCACCGAATCGCAGATCCACCGCGAGATGGCCAGTGGCCTGGACATGCCCGTGGGCTTCAAGAACGGTACCGACGGCGGCGTCGCCATCGCCTGTGACGCCATGCGCTCGGCGGCTCATCCGCACCGCCACTTCGGCGTCGACAGCCAGGGCCACCCGGCAATCATCCAGACCCCGGGCAACCCCGACACCCACCTAGTACTGCGCGGTGGCCATCGCGGGCCGAATTACGACCACCAGAGCGTGGCCCAGGTGCGCCAGGAGCTGCAGAAACTGAAGATCCCGGCGCGGATCATGGTCGATTGCAGCCACGCCAACAGCGGCAAAGACCCGTTGCGCCAGCCGGCGGTGTTCAACGAGGTACTGGAGCAGCGCTTGCAGGGCGATACCTCACTGATGGGGGTGATGCTGGAAAGCCACCTGTTCGAAGGCTGCCAGCCCCTGAGCGCGAACCTGCGCTACGGCGTTTCGGTGACCGACGGCTGCCTGGGCTGGGACGCCACCGAACAATTGCTGCGCAATGGCGCCCAGCAACTGCAGCGCGCGCACAAGGCCGCAGCCGTCCCCGCCTGAGCATTAGCGCCCCCGTAGGAGCTGGCTTGCCAGCGAAGGCGTCCTCAAGAGCAGCGTCTCTTCCAAGGACCTCTTCGCCGGCAAGCCGGCTTCTACAGGCCCCTCACCACTCATCCCCCGCAGGCGCCAGGCGGCAATGCCTTGAAGGAACTTTGAGAAGAAATAGCCACCTGAATCCGGTAGGCTCTCAACTTTCTTGAAAGGAGCAACATCCATGGCCAAAGCCACTGCCCGTCACATCCTGGTTGCCAGCGAAGCCAAGTGCAACGAACTCAAAGCCGAAATCGAAGCCGGCGCCGACTTTGCCGAAGTCGCGAAAAAGAACTCCACCTGCCCTTCCAGCCGTGACGGCGGCAACCTGGGCTCCTTCGGCCCAGGCCAGATGGTCAAGGAATTCGACACCGTGGTGTTCAGCGCTCCGGTAAACGTGGTGCAAGGCCCGGTGAAAACCCAGTTCGGCTACCACCTGCTGGAAGTCACCAGCCGCCAGGACTGATCCCCAAGCGCCTGCGTCTGCTCAACGGCCCGCCTTTTGGTGGGCCGTTGCGCATGGGCGCCAGGCTCTGCCCAAAGCGGATGCGGCTGGCCAGTCACGCGCCGCTAGCGTACAAATCGTGGTCATCGATCACCCGGCTCCTAAGGCTGACAATGCGACTGCTTTCCTCCACCGTGCTTTTCACCGCCCTGCTGTTGGGCGCCGCGGGTGCCCAAGCCGCACCGCAACACGCCATGACCGTCTATGGCGAACCGGCCAAGTACCCCCAGGGTTTCAGCCACTTCGACTACGTCAATCCCCAGGCCCCCAAAGGCGGGACGTTGCGCCGCTCGGCCATCGAAATCGGCCGCTTCGACCACGTACTGCCCTATATCGACAAGGGCATCGGTGTCTCCCAGCTCGACGGCCTGGTCTATTCGCCCCTGGCCCAGCGCTCCCTGGACGAGCCCTACACCGTCTACGGCCTGGTGGCCGAAAAGATGGAGCGTGCCGAAGACGGCCTGTGGCTGCGCTTCTACCTCAACCCCAAGGCGCGCTTTGCCGACAATACGCCGATCACCGCCGAAGACGTGCGCTACAGCTATGACCTGCTGATGACCCAGGGCAGCATGCGCTACCGCACCCAGTTCGAAGACGTCAAAGGCGTCACCGTGGAATCACCACGAGTGGTGCGCTTCGACTTCAAGAACAACGAAAACCGTACCCTGCCCCTGGATATCGCGACCCTGCCGGTGTTCCCCGAACACTGGTGGAAGAGTCGCGACTTCGCCAATGGCGGCGGCTATGAAGCGCCCCTGGGTAGCGGCCCCTACCGCGTGGCCAAGGTCGACTCGGGCAACAGCATCACCTTCGCCCGCAACCCCGACTGGTGGGGCAAGGACCTGCCGGTCAGCCGCGGCCTGTACAACTTCGATCATTTCAGCGTCGAGTATTTCGGCGATATCGACGTCGCCCGCCAGGTGCTGCGCGGCGGCGCCTACGACTACAACCGCGAGTTTTCCGCCACCGGCTATTCCATCGGCTACGACAGCCCGGCGCTGAACGACGGCCGCCTGCAAAAGGCCCACCTGGCGCAATCGGCGCCGCAACCGGCCCAGGGCTATGTGTTCAATCTCGACCGGCCGGTGTTCCAGGACCGCCGGGTGCGCCAGGCCTTGGCCATGCTCTGGGATTTCGAATGGAGCAACCGGCAGATGATGCGCAACCTCTACATCCGCCAGCAGAGTTTCTTCTCCAACACCGCCCTGGCGGCCCGCAGCCTGCCGGATGCCGAGGAGCTGAAGATCCTCGAACCGCTGCGCGGGCAGATCCCCGACGAGGTCTTCACCCAGGTTTTCGAGGCACCGAAAACCGACGGCAGCGGCGTGATCCGCGACAAGCAACTGCAAGCCCTGGCCCTGCTGGAACAGGCCGGCTGGAAGCCCGAGGGCGACAAGCTGGTGAACGCCCAGGGCGAGCCCCTGAGCTTCACTTTCCTGATCACCCAGGGCTCCATCGAACGCCTGCTGCTGCCCTACAAGCGCAACCTGGCGCAGATCGGCATCAGCCTGAACATTCGCCGCATCGACTCCGCCCAGTACGTCAACCGCCTGATGGCCCGGGACTACGACATGATCGTCACCGGCTACCCGGTGACCACCTCGCCGGGCATGGAGCTGTACAACTACTTCGGCTCCGCCGCGGCCAACGACCCCGGTTCCAACAACTACATGGTGCTCAAGAACCCGGCCGTCGATAGCCTGGTCAACGGCCTGGTGAAAGCCACCAGCCAGCCGGAGATGCTGCGCTACGCCCATGCCCTGGACCGGGTGCTGCAGTGGAACTACTACTGGATTGCCAACTACTACCCGCCCGGCACCTCCACGGTGTGGTGGAACCGCTTCGGCATCCCCAAGGTGCCGGCGAGCAACGATGAAGCCATCGAAAGCTGGTGGGAAGTCAGCAGCAGCGCGCTGACCGACGAACAAATGGCCGCCGAACTGATCCGCCGTGGCAAACCCGGAGGGCGCCACTGATGCTGGCCTACATTCTGCGGCGCCTGCTGCTGATCATCCCGACGCTATTGATCATCCTTCTGGTGAACTTCGTCATCGTCCAGGCCGCCCCCGGCGGCCCGGTGGAACAGGCCATCGCCCGCCTGCAGGGCATCGGTGGCGGCGCCGCTGTCGGCGGCTCCGCCGATGCCATGAGCAGCAGCGGCTCCCGGGCCAGCCGCGGCCTGGACCCCAAGCTGATCCAGGACATCGAGAAACAGTACGGCTTCGACAAGCCGGCCCATGAACGCCTGTGGCTGATGCTCAAGAACTACGCCCGGCTGGACTTCGGCAAGAGCTTCTTTCGCGGCGCCATGGTCACCGACCTGATCCTGGAAAAGATGCCAGTGACCATTTCCCTGGGGCTCTGGGCGACCCTGATCACCTACCTGGTGTCGATCCCCCTGGGGATCCGCAAGGCGGTGCACCACGGCAGCCATTTCGACATCTGGAGCAGCACCGCGATCATCATCGGCTACGCCATGCCGGCCTTCCTGTTCGCCATGTTCCTGATCGTGCTGTTCGCCGGCGGCACCTCGCTGAACTGGTTTCCGGTGCGCGGCCTGGTCTCGGACAACTTCGAGCAGTTGAGCACCCTGGGCAAGGTCGCCGACTACTTCTGGCACCTGGTACTGCCGGTCAGCTCCCTGGTGATCGGCGGCTTCGCCACCCTGACCATCCTCACCAAAAACTCCTTCCTCAACGAGATCACCCGCCAGTACGTGGTCACCGCCCGGGCCAAGGGCCTGAGCGAGCGCCGGGTGCTGTATGGGCATGTGTTCCGCAACGCCATGCTGCTGGTGGTCTCGGGCATTCCCCAGGCCTTTATCAGCGTGTTCTTCGCCGGCTCCCTGCTGATCGAGGTGATCTTCTCCCTCGACGGCCTGGGGCGCATGAGCTATGAGGCCGCGGTGTCCAGGGACTACCCGGTGGTGTTCGGCTCGCTGTTCATCTTCACCCTGTTCGGCCTCTTGATAAAACTCATCGGCGACCTGTGCTACACCCTGGTCGACCCGCGCATCGACTTCGCCGCGAGGAACGCCTGATGCTCAAGCTTTCTCCTTTGGCGCGCCGGCGCTTCGACCGTTTCAAGAAAAACCGCCGCGGCTGGTGGTCGCTGTGGCTGTTCATCGGCCTGTTCATCCTGACCCTGGGCGGCGAGCTGATCGCCAACGACAAGCCGCTGGTGGTCAGCTACCAGGGCTCGCTGTATTTCCCGGTGCTCAAGCGCTACACCGAACAGGAATTCGGCGGCCAGTTGCCGTTCCAGGCCGACTACCGCAGCGACTACGTGCAGCAACTGATCCGCAAGGACGGTGGTTGGCTGCTGTTCCCGCCGGTGCCCTTCAGCGAAGACACCCCCAACTACGACCTGACCCAGCCAGCCCCCAGCCCGCCGAGCAAGGTCAACTGGCTGGGCACTGACGACCAGGCCCGGGATGTGCTGGCACGAGTGATCTACGGCGCCCGGGTGTCAATCCTGTTCGCCCTGGCCCTGACCGCCATCAGCGCCCTGATCGGCATCGCCGCCGGCGCCCTGCAGGGCTACTACGGCGGCTGGGTCGACCTGCTGGGCCAGCGCTTGCTGGAGGTCTGGTCCGGGTTGCCGGTGCTCTACCTGCTGATCATCCTCTCGGGCTTTGTCGAGCCGAACTTCTGGTGGCTGCTGGGGATCATGGCGCTGTTTTCCTGGCTGGCCCTGGTGGACGTGGTGCGCGCCGAGTTCCTGCGTGGGCGCAACCTGGAGTACGTCAAGGCTGCCCGGGCCCTGGGCCTGAGCGACCGCAAGGTGATCCTGAGGCACATCCTGCCCAACGCCATGAACGCCACCCTGAGCTACCTGCCGTTCATTCTCACCGGGGCCATCTCGACCCTCACCGCCCTGGACTTCCTCGGCTTCGGCATGCCCGCCGGCAGCGCCTCCCTGGGCGAATTGATCGGCCAGGGCAAGCAGAACCTGCAGGCGCCGTGGCTCGGGCTGACGGCGTTTTTCACCCTGGCGCTGATCCTCTCGCTGCTGGTGTTCATCGGCGAGGCGTTGCGCGATGCCTTTGATCCTCGATCTTGAAGCGGACTGTAGAAATGACTGAAAACCTGATCGAAATCCGCCAGCTCAATGTCGCCTTCGGCGTGCAGACCGTGGTCCGCGACCTGAGCCTGGATATCCGCCCCGGCGAATGCCTGGCCCTGGTGGGGGAATCCGGCTCGGGCAAGTCGGTGACCGCCCATTCGATCCTGCAACTGCTGCCGCAGACCGGCTGCAGCGCCACCGGCAGCGTGCGCTATCGCGGCCAGGAACTGATCGGTGCCAGCCCGGCGACCCTGCAACAGCTGCGGGGCAATCGCATCGCCATGATCTTCCAGGAGCCCATGACCTCCCTCAACCCGCTGCACAGCGTGGAAAAACAGATCGGCGAAACCCTGCTGCTGCACCGCGGCCTGGGAGGCAAGGAGGCCCAGGCGCGGATCCTCGAACTGCTGGAGCTGGTGGGCATCCAGAAGCCCAGGGAACGGCTCAAGGCCTACCCGCATCAACTTTCCGGCGGCCAGCGCCAGCGGGTGATGATCGCCATGGCCCTGGCCTGCGAACCGGAACTGCTGATTGCCGACGAACCCACCACCGCCCTGGACGTGACCGTGCAGCGCAAGATCCTGCTACTGCTCAAGTCCCTGCAACAGCGCCTGGGCATGTCCCTGCTGCTGATCAGCCACGACCTCAACTTGGTGCGGCGCATCGCCCAGCGGGTGTGCGTGATGAAAGCCGGGGAAATCGTCGAGCAGGCCGACTGCGACACCCTGTTCAACGCGCCAAGGCATCCCTACAGCTGCGAACTGTTGCACGCCGAACCCGAAGGCGAGCCGCTGTGCCGCGACAGCCGGGAAACCGTGCTGGAGGTGGACCACCTACGCGTCGAATTCCAGATCGGCGGCGGCCTGTTCCGGCGCAAGGAGTACCTGCGGGCAGTGGACGGCATCAGCCTCAGCGTGCAGCAAGGCAAGACCCTGGGGATCGTCGGCGAGTCCGGTTCGGGCAAGTCCACCCTGGGCCAGGCGATCCTGCGGCTGCTGGATTCCGAAGGTGGCATCCGCTTCCAGGGCCAGGCCCTGGACGGCCTCAATCAGAAACAGCTACGGCCCTGGCGCAAACAGATGCAGGTGGTATTCCAGGACCCCTTCGGCAGCCTCAGCCCGCGCATGTCGGTGGCGCAGATCATCAGCGAAGGCCTGGAAGTGCACAGCCAGTACGACGCCCGCCAGTGCGATGAACAGGTGATCCGCGCCCTGGAGGAAGTCGGCCTCGACCCTGACAGCCGCCACCGCTACCCCCACGAGTTTTCCGGCGGCCAGCGCCAACGCATCGCCATCGCCCGGGCCCTGGTGCTCAAGCCGGCGCTGATTTTGCTGGACGAACCCACCTCGGCCCTGGACCGCACCGTGCAGAAGCAAGTGGTGGCCCTGCTGCGTCAGTTGCAGGAAAAGTACGGCCTGACCTATCTGTTCATCAGCCATGACCTGGCGGTGGTGCGAGCCCTGGCCCACGACATGATCGTGATCAAGGACGGCCAGGTCGTGGAGCGCGGCGCCAGCCACGAGGTGTTCGAAAACCCCCAGCACCCCTACACCCGGGAACTGCTGGCTGCCGCCCATCCCGGCTGACCCAAGGGCCCCTTCGCCGGCAAGCCGGCTCCTACACGGGCGAACACATTCACCGCCACCGTAGGAGCTGGCTTGCCAGCGAAGACGCCCGCAAGATCACCGCCCCACCCAAAGGCCTCTTCGCCGGCAAGCCGGCTCCTACAAATCGGGCATAATCCCTGCGCCCATTTCCAGGATGCCGCCATGAACGACAGCGAAAGCCTCAAGGACTACCAGCGCGTGCGCCAACTGGCGATCCGCTCGCTGTTCGAGATCATCGAGCAATCCAGCGAAGGCACGGTGATCGTCGACCGCGACGCCAATATCGTCTGGATGAACGAGCGCTACGCCCGGCGCTTCGGCCTGGAATCGGCGGCCTTCGCCATCGGCAAGCCCTGTGAAAGCGTGATCCCCGGTAGCCTGCTGCGGGAGGTGGTGCGCACCGGCCGCCCCATCCTGCTGGACATGCAGGACACCCCCAAGGAACCCCTGGTGGTGATGCGCCTGCCGATCCACGACGACGCCGGCACGGTGATCGGCGCCATCGGTTTTGCCCTGTTCGATGAACTGCGCAGCCTGTCGCCGATGCTCAAGCGCTACCTGAGCATGCAGGAAGAATTGGCCTCTACCCGCTCCCTGCTGCGGTCCCGGCAGACCAAATACAACTTCGCTCACTTCATCGGCACCAGTGCCGCCAGCCTGGAGGTCAAGCGCCGCGCCCGACGCGGGGCCAGCGCCGAGTCGCCGATCCTGCTGCAAGGCGAAACCGGCACCGGCAAGGAGCTGCTGGCCCAGGCCATCCACGCCGCCTCGCCACGGGCGCACAAGCCCTTTGTCAGCATCAACAGCGCAGCCATTCCCGAGGCCCTGCTGGAGGCGGAATTCTTTGGCACCGCCCCCGGCGCCTTTACCGGCGCCGACCGCAAGGGCCGCCCGGGCAAGTTGCAGATCGCCCAGGGTGGCAGCCTGTTCCTGGATGAAATTGGCGACATGCCGCTGCCCCTGCAAAGCAAGCTGCTGCGGGTGCTGCAGGAAAAAGAGTTCGAGCCGGTGGGCTCCAACGAGGTGATCCACAGCGATGTGCGGATCATCGCCGCCACCTCCACGGACCTTGAGGCGGCGATTCAGCGCGGCGAGTTTCGCGCCGACCTGTACTACCGGCTGAATGTGCTGCCGATCCAGGTGCCAGCCTTGCGCGAACGCCTGGACGACCTGCCGGCCCTGAGCGAAGGGATTCTCGAAGAACTGCGCAGCCAGCATGAACTGGACCGCGATGCCCTGGCCCTGCTGGCGCAACATGCCTGGCCGGGGAACATCCGCGAGTTGCGCAACGTCCTGGAACGAGCGGCGCTGCTCAGCGACGACCTGATACTCAATGCCTCGGATATTCGCGCGGCGATTGGCAGCTTCAGCCCGGTGCAGCGTAACGAAGCCCTGGTGCCGGGCGATTCGCCAAACCAGGAAACCTTCGCCGCCGCCCGAGAGCGTTTCGACCGGCAACTGATCGGCGCCACCCTGGCCCAATGTGCCGGCAAGGTGGACGAAGCGGCCCGGCGCCTGGGGCTGGGGCGCTCCACGCTATACAAGAAGATGGCGGCCCTGGGGATTGTTGAGTCTCCATAAAGAGATATCAATCTCCATTTAGAGAAGTTACCGGCGTGCTCCGCGCTTTTCGCTGGCAAGCCAGCTCCTACGGCGCTCCGAACGATCTCTGTAGGAGCTGGCTTGCCAGCGAAGAGGCCGAGCAATCCAAAAAAGTCTCAAAAAAGAGACAGTCAACTCCGAACCGCCCCTAGAAAAATAAAAATACTCATATATTTCAATAACTTAAGTAGATGGCACAGTTCTCGCTATAACGCTCTCCACACGCAACACCCGACAACAATAACAATCCTGGAGAGACACACCATGAGTGTGATCATTGCCTTGGCAGCCCTGGCGCTGCTGATGCTGGCTGCCTACCGTGGCTACAGCGTCATCCTCTTTGCCCCCATCGCCGCCCTCGGCGCGGTCCTGCTCACCGACCCGTCCGCTGTGGCGCCCGCCTTCACCGGGGTGTTCATGGAAAAGATGGTCGGCTTTATCAAGCTGTATTTTCCGGTGTTCCTGCTGGGCGCGGTGTTCGGAAAGCTGATCGAGCTGTCGGGCTTTTCCCGCTCCATCGTCGCCGCGGCCATCCGCCTGCTGGGCACCCGCCAGGCCATGCTGGTGATCGTACTGGTCTGCGCGCTGCTGACCTACGGCGGGGTCTCGCTGTTCGTGGTGGTGTTCGCGGTCTACCCCTTTGCCGCCGAGATGTTCCGCCAGAGCAACATCCCCAAGCGCCTGATCCCGGCGACCATCGCCCTGGGGGCGTTTTCCTTCACCATGGACGCCCTGCCCGGCACCCCGCAGATCCAGAACATCATCCCCAGCACCTTCTTCAATACCACCGCCTGGGCCGCGCCCTGGCTGGGGGTGATCGGCACCATCTTTGTGTTCTGCGCGGGCATGCTGTTCCTCCAGCGCCAGCGCAACAAGGCGCAGAAAGCCGGTGAAGGCTACGGCACCGAGCTGCGCAACGAGCCGGAAACCGCCGAAGACCTGGAACTGCCCAACCCCTGGCTGGCGCTGTCGCCGTTGCTGCTGGTGGGCATCATGAACCTGCTGTTCACCCACTGGATTCCCCAGTGGTACGGCAAGACCCACAGCCTCAGCCTGCCGGGCATGGCGGCGCCGGTAACCAGCGAAATCGCCAAGCTGACCGCCATCTGGGCGGTGCAGGCGGCGTTGCTGGTAGGCATCCTGATGGTGCTGGTGTGCGGTTTCTCGGCGATTCGCAGCAAGCTCGCCGAGGGCAGCAAGAGCGCGGTCAGCGGCGCCCTGCTGGCGGCCATGAACACCGCCTCGGAATACGGCTTCGGTGCGGTGATCGCTTCCCTGCCGGGCTTCCTGGTGCTGGCCGACTGGCTCAAAAGCATCCCCAACCCGCTGGTCAACGAAGCCATTACCGTGACCCTGCTGGCGGGCATCACAGGTTCGGCCTCGGGCGGCATGAGCATCGCCCTGGCGGCCATGTCCGAAAGCTTCATCAGCGCCGCCCACGCTGCCAACATTCCCCTGGAAGTGCTGCACCGGGTGGCCGCCATGGCCAGCGGCGGCATGGACACCCTGCCCCACAACGGCGCGGTGATCACCCTGCTGGCGGTCACCGGGCTGACCCATCGCGAGGCCTACAAGGACATTTTCTGCATTACCCTGATCAAGACCCTGGCGGTCTTCGTCGTCATCGCCACTTTCTACGCCACCGGCATTGTGTGAGGTATTCATGACCACTCTTTCTGGCAAGACCGCCCTGGTCACCGGCTCCACCAGCGGCATCGGCCTGGGCATCGCCCTGGTGCTGGCCAAGGCCGGGGCCAAACTGATTCTCAACGGTTTTGGCGATGCCTCGAAGGCGATCGCCGAGGTCGCACAATTCGGCGGCCAGGTCGGCCATCACCCGGCGGATGTCAGCGACCCTGCGCAGATCGCCGAAATGTTCGCCTACGCCGAACGGGAGTTCGGCGGCGTCGACATCCTGGTCAACAACGCCGGCATCCAGCATGTGGCGGCGGTGGAGGAGTTCCCCGTGGAGCGCTGGGATTCGATCATCGCCATCAACCTGTCGTCGGTGTTCCACAGCACCCGCCTGGGGCTGCCGGGGATGCGCGCCAAGGGCTGGGGGCGGATCGTCAACATCGCCTCGGTGCACGGCCAGGTGGGCTCGGTGGGCAAGGCCGCCTATGTGGCGGCCAAGCACGGGGTGATCGGCCTGACCAAGGTGGTAGGCCTGGAAACCGCCACCAGCAACGTCACCTGCAACGCCATCTGCCCGGGCTGGGTGCTGACCCCGCTGGTGCAGAAGCAGATCGATGATCGCGTCGCGGCCGGCACCGACCCGCAACAGGCCCAGCATGATCTGCTGGCGGAAAAGCAGCCGTCCCTGGCGTTCGTCACCCCGTCGCAACTGGGGGAACTGGTGCTATTTTTGTGCAGCGAAGCCGGCGCCCAGGTGCGTGGTGCGGCGTGGAACATCGATGGCGGGTGGCTGGCGCAATGACGCGCGTCTCTGGCTGACGTCTTCGCCGGCAAGCCGGCTCCTACACGGCTGTGCTGGCCCGCGTAGGAGCTGGCTTGCCAGCGAACAGCCCCCCAAAAAAACAACAATAAGAACACGAGGCCTTGCATGTCCGACCTACTCTGGCAACCCAGCGCCGAGCGCATCGGCAAGACGCGGATGGATGCCTTTCGCCGCTTCGTCAATCAGCGCCACGGCCTGAATCTTCACGACTACCCCGCCCTGCACCAGTGGAGCATCGACCAGCGAGAAAGCTTCTGGCAGGCCATCGTCGACGTCTTCGACGTCAGCTTCCACCAGCCTGCTGAATGCGTGCTGCGCGAAGGGCCGCAGATGCCCAGCGCGCAGTGGTTTCCCGGCGCCACCCTGAACTTCGCCGAGCACCTGCTCAAGCGTCGGGATGACAGCGTCGCGGTGGTGGCGATCAACGAAAACGGCCAGCGCGAACAATTGACCCACGCCGAACTGGCGGCCCAGGTGGCCGGCCTGCAACGCAGCCTGAGGGCGGCCGGGGTCGGTCTCGGCGATCGGGTCGCGGCATGCATGCCCAACACCTGGCAGACCCTGGTGGGCATGCTCGCCAGCACCAGCCTCGGGGCCGTGTGGTCCAGCTGCTCGCCGGATTTCGGCACCCAGGGGGTGGTCGACCGCTTCGGCCAGATCGAGCCCAAGGTGCTGATCACCTGCGCCGGCTACCGCTACGCCGGCAAGGACATCGACCAGACGGCCAAGGTCAACCAGATCCTCGAGCGCCTGCCGTCCCTGGAGCAGTTGCTGATCGTGCCCTACGCCCGCTCGCAGGCCCGGGCCGAGGACTACCGCACCCCGGCCAGCGTCAGCCTGTGGGACGACTTCTACCGCCCCGGCGGCGAGCCCGAATTCACCCTGGTGCCCTTCGCCCATCCGCTGTACATCCTCTATTCCAGCGGCACCACCGGGGTGCCCAAGTGCATCGTCCACGGCACCGGCGGGGTGCTGCTGCAACACCTCAAGGAGCACGGCCTGCACGCCGACCTGGGCCCCGGCGAGCGCCTGTTCTACTACACCACCTGCGGCTGGATGATGTGGAACTGGCTGGTCTCGGCCCTGGCCACCGGGGCCAGCCTGGTGCTCTACGATGGCTCGCCGTTCCATCCCGGCAACGAGCACCTGATGGACCTGATCGACCGCGAAGCCATCAGCGTCTTCGGCACCAGCCCCAAGTACCTGGCGGCTCTGGAAAAGGCCGGCAGCCGGCCGCGCCAGAGCCACCGCCTGGAGAGCCTGAAGACCCTGCTGTGCACCGGCTCGCCGCTGTCGCCGCAGAGCTACGACTACGTGTACCGGGAGATCAAGAGCGAGCTGTGCCTGGCCTCGATGTCCGGCGGCACCGATATCGTCGCCTGCTTCGTCGCCGGCAATCCGATACAGCCGGTGCGCCGCGGCGAGATGCAAGGCAAGGGCCTGGGCATGGCCATCGAAGTCTGGAACGACCAGGGCCAGCCGGTGATCGGCGAGAAAGGCGAGCTGGTGTGCACCCGGCACTTCCCCAGCATTCCCGTGGGCCTGTGGCACGACCCGGACCAGAGCAAGCTCAAGGCCTCGTACTTCAGCCTGTTTCCCGGCGTCTGGGCCCAGGGCGACTACGCCGAACAACTGGCCGAGGGTGGCTGGCTGATCCATGGGCGTTCGGACGCCGTGCTCAACCCCGGCGGGGTGCGTATCGGCACCGCGGAAATCTACCGCCAGGTGGAAAAGCTGGAGCAGGTCCTGGAAAGCCTGGCCATCGGCCAGAGCTGGGAGCAGGACGTGCGGGTAGTGCTGTTCGTGCGCCTGCAAGACGGCGTGGAGCTCGATGAAGCCTTGCAGGAACACATTCGCCAGGTGATTCGCAGCAACACCACGCCGCGCCATGTGCCGGCGAAGATCCTCGCGGTCACGGACATTCCCCGCACCATCAGCGGCAAGATCGTCGAACTGGCAGTGCGCAACGTGGTGCACGGCCTGCCGGTGAAGAACACCGACGCCCTGGCCAACCCCGAGGCCCTGGAGCAGTTTCGCGACCGCGAGGAACTGCGCAGCTGACCCCGCCCCTTGCAGGAGCCGGCTTGCCGGCGAAGGCGTCGCCCAGGTCGGCGCGCTCGGCAATGGCCACTTCGCTGGCAAGCCGGCTCCTACGGGCTACCGCATCCCCAACGCATCACTCTGATAACCGTTCAGCCCCTCTAGACTGGTCATCCGCCACAAAAGCGGGTGAAAATGTGCGCGCCGAAAACGCCTACAATCCATCCGTTTGAATATGCACCGCATGTCCATGCGACTTTTCGAGTGCGCGAGCCTGTGGCGTCGCCGCGTAATACCGCACCACCCAGGACACCTTCGACATGAATGGCCCCCACTCCGGCAGCGAAGCCGCCAACCTGATTGCCCGCCTGGACTGGTCGGCCACTCCCCTCGGAGAATCCGGCCACTGGCCCCAGAGCCTGCGCACCGCCGTGGACATCGTGATCCATTCGCCGATGCCGATGCTGCTGCTGTGGGGCGCCGAGCTGACGCAGATCTACAACGACGGCTTCGCCCTGCTGGCGGGCAACAAGCACCCCAGTGCCTTCGGCCACCCGGCGCACCTGACCTGGCCGGAACTGATGGACTTCACCGACCCGATCTACCGCGCCGTGCTCAACGGCCAGGTGCGCACCTTCAGCGAACAGCGCTTCAGCCTGCAACGCACCAACGGCAGCGAATACGACCTGTGGCTGGACCTGACCTACAGCCCGATCCGCAACGAACGCGGCGACGTCGCCGGAATCCTGGTCACCGCCATCGAGACCAACGAGCGCCGGCGCATCGCCCTGGAACTGCAGCAGCGCTCCGACGATAGCCTGCGCGCCCAGCACGAGACCGAAGAGCGCCTGCAACTGGCCCTGGCGGCCACCGACGCGGTGGGCACCTGGGATTGGGACATCGGCGAAGACCGCTTCATCGCCGACGCGCATTTCGCCCAGTTGCACAGCGTCGATCCGCAGCAGTCCCGGCAACTGCCCATCAGCGAATACCTCAAGGGCGTGCACCCGGAGGACCGCGGCATGGTGGCCCGGGGCATCAAGCACTGCATCACCCACGGCACCGAGTACGCCGAGGAGTACCGCCTGCAACTGGCCGACGGCCAGCTGCGCTGGGTGTTCGCCCGAGGCCGCTGCTACAAGGACCACCATGGCCGGCCGACGCGTTTTCTCGGCGCGGCCCTGGACCTCACCGAACGCAAGCAGATGGAACAGGCGCTGCGCCAGAGCCAGACCGAGCTGCAACTGATCATCAATGCCATGCCCGTGCTGATCGGCTATGTCGACCACGAGGAACGCTTTCGCCTGAACAACAGCGCCTACCTGGACTGGTACGGCCTGACCCCGCAGGAACTGTACGGCAAGAGCATCCGCGAAGTGGTCGGCGACGAGATCTACGCCACTCGCGCCGAGAACATCAAGGCCGCACTGGCCGGCAAGCCGTGCAGCTTCGAGGCCAACTCGCCGCACCGCGACGGCCGGCCGCGCCATGCCCTGATGAAGTACCTGCCGCGTTACGGCGCCGACGGCGCGATCAATGGTTTCTACATCTTTGTCATCGACGAAACCGAGCGCCGGCAGACCGAAGAAGCCCTGCGCAATCTCAACGAAACCCTGGAGGAACGGGTCAACCAGCGGACCGAGGCCCTGGCCACTGCCAACCAGCGCCTGCAGAACGAAATGTTCGAGCGCGAACGCGCCGAAGACGCCCTGCGCCATGCGCAGAAGATGGAAGCCGTGGGCCAGCTCACCGGCGGCATCGCCCACGACTTCAACAACATGCTCACCGGCATCATCGGCAGCCTGGACCTGATGCAGCGCTATATCGACAACGGCCGCGGCGCCGAGATCGGCCGCTTCACCGAAGCGGCCATGTCCTCGGCCAAACGCGCGGCGTCCCTGACCCACCGCCTGCTGGCGTTCTCCCGGCGCCAGTCCCTGGACCGCCAGCCCCTAGACCCCAACCAGCTGGTGCGCTCGCTGCAAGAGCTGTTCAACCACACCAAGGGCGAGCACATCGAGCTGCAGATGCAATTGGCGGACGGCGTGTGGCCGGTGAACACCGACGCCAGCCAGCTGGAAAATGCCCTGCTCAACCTGGTGATCAACGCCCGCGACGCCATGCCCGACGGCGGCAGGCTGCTGATCGAAACCGCCAACAGCTACCTCGACGGCAGCGACATCAGCACCCTGGAACCGGTCAAGGCCGGAGACTACGTGATGCTCGGCGTCAGCGACAACGGCGCCGGCATGAGCCCGCGGATCCTGGCCAAGGCCTTCGACCCGTTCTTCACCACCAAGCCCATCGGCCAGGGCACGGGCCTGGGACTGTCGATGATCTACGGCTTCGCCCAGCAGTCCGGCGGCCACGTGACCATCAGCAGCGAACCGGACCAGGGCACCTGCGTGCGCCTGTACCTGCCAAGGCTGTTCGCCGCACCACTGGACAGCGCCGAACCCGCCACCCTCAACCAGGCGCCCCAGGCCATCGCCGGGGAAACCGTGGTGGTGGTGGAAGACGACCCGGCAGTGCGCATGCTGGTGCTCAATGTCCTCGCCGAACTGGGCTACCGCGCCTTCGAGGCCGAAGATGCGCGCAGCGCCCTGCCCTTGCTGGAATCGCCGATGCGCGTCGACCTGCTGGTGACCGATGTCGGCCTGCCGGGCATGAATGGCCGGCAACTGGCGGAGATCGCCCGCCAGCAGCGGCCCGGGCTCAAGGTGCTGTTCATGACCGGCTACGCGGAAAAGGCGGCCGAGCGCCAGGGCTTCCTGGAGCCGGGCATGGACCTGATGGCCAAGCCGTTTTCCATTGAGGAAATGGCCCAGAAGATTCGTCAGATGATCGGCCGCGCGTCCTGAATTCAGGCATAATCCGCGGCCGCCGATTTCCCGCTACAAGGTCACCCGCCCATGAAAGCCCAAGCCCGCCACATCCTGGTGAAAACCGCCGAAGAGGCTGAACAGCTCAAGCAGCGCATCGCCAAGGGTGAAGCCTTCGACGTACTGGCGAAGAAATACTCCACCTGCCCATCCGGCAAGCGCGGCGGCGACCTGGGGGAAGTGCGCCCGGGGCAGATGGTCGGTGCCATCGACCAGGTCATTTTCAAGAAGCCCCTGCGCACCGTGCATGGCCCGATCAAGAGCAAGTTCGGCTATCACCTGGTGCAGGTCTTCTTCCGCGACTGACCCCGGGCCCTGCAGGAGCTGGCTTGCCAGCGAAGGCGCCCGCAAGGTCAACGCACGGTTCAATGGCCTCTTCGCCGGCAAGCCGGCTCCTACAACCTCCACCTGCCCTGTAGGAGCTGGCTTGCCAGCGAAGGCGCACGCAAGGTCATCGCCCGGTTCAATGGCCTCTTCGCCGGCAAGCCGGCTCCTACAACCTCCACCTGCCCTGTAGAAGCTGGCTTGCCAGCGAAGGCGCCCGCTAGGTCAACGCACGGTTCAATGGCCTCTTCGCGGGCAAGCCGGCTCCTACAACCTCCACCTGCCCTGCAGGAGCTGGCTTGCCAGCGAAGGCGCACGCAAGGTCAACGCCCGGTTCAATGGCGGGGTATCAGGGCGCCGGGATGCTGGATGACCTGGCTCGCCAGCCGGTGCCCGGCCTCTGCCGCTTGCACCGGGCTGCCGCCCAGCAGGCGCCGGGCCAGATAGGCTGCGCTGAACGAATCCCCGGCCGCCGTGGTGTCAACTACCTGCTCCACCCGCTGGGCCGGCACCTCGAAAGCACCGCCCGCCATGCGAATCAGGCAGGGCTCGGCGCCCCGCTTGAGCACCACTTCCGGAATGCCCTGATACGCCGCGAACACCGCTTCGGCATCCGCATAGGCAAACAGCGCTTGCTCATCCTCCAGGGTCAGCAATGCCAGATCCACCTGGGGCAATACTTCGCGGTACGCCGCCCGGGCCTGTTCGACCGACGCCCACAGGCGCGGCCGGTAGTTGTTGTCGAAGACTATCAGCGCCTGGCGCTGGCGCGCCTCGGCCAGGGTCTGCAACAACTTCCCGCGCCCCACCTCCCCCAGCACCGCCAGGGTGATGCCGCTGAAATACAGCACATCGTAATGCTTCAGCGCTTCGAGGATCGGCCCGGCCGCCACCGTGGTGAAGCAGTCGCGCACTGCCGCCTCGTTGCGCCAGTAGAGAAAGCGCCGCTCGCCCCGGTCGTCAGTCTGGATGCAATACAGCCCAGGCAGGCGCCCCGGCAAGCGCTGCACCCGCTCCAGGCCGATGCCCTCCGCCGCCCACCCCTGGCACATGGCATCGCTGAAGCTGTCATCGCCCAGGGCAGTGACGTAATCCACCCGCCCGGCCTCGCCCATTTCCCGCGCGAGGTACACCGCGGCGTTCAGGGTGTCGCCGCCAAAGCTCTGTTGCAGGCTGCCGTCATGATGCTGCTGCAACTCGATCATGCATTCGCCGATGGCCGCGATGCGTTTCTTCCTGTCCATGTTCCTGACCTCCCCTCAAAGCACATTCCACCGGGTAGGAGCTGGCTTGCCAGCGAAGGCGCCCGCAAGGCCTGCGCACCATCCAGAGGCCTCTTCGCCGGCAAGCCGGCTCCTACAGACCCAACATCTCCCCAGCCCCGTAGGAGCTGGCTTGCCAGCGAAGGCGTCCGCACGGCCTGCGCACCATCCAGAGGCCTCTTCGCCGGCAAGCCGGCTCCTGCAGACCCTGCATATCCCCGGCTCCGGCGATCAGAAACAGGTTTCCAGGTTCTCGATCACCTGCAGGCGCTCATCCACCAGCAACCCGGTGCGCCATTTGTCGAAGGTCAGGCAGGGGTGCGAAGTACCGAAGGAAATGATGTCGCCAATGCGCAGCTCCACTCCCGGCGCCACCGTGAGAAACGCATGCTGGTCCATCACCGCAGTGACCTTGCACGCCCCCACGTCATCCCCGGCACTGGCCTGGGCCCCGGCGCGATAACGCCGCAGCGGTACCGGCAGGCCGGCGTCATAGGCCACATCGCGCTTGCCCAGGGCCACCACGGCAAAGCCCGGCTCCGGCAGCGATTGCACATGGGCCCAGACCTCCATGGCCGGGCGCAGGCCCTCCTCCAGGTCGGCGCGGCGATCCAGCACGCAGCACTGCGCCTCTTTATAGATGCCATGGTCATGAGCCACGTAACTGCCCGGACGCAGCACACTGAGGAAGCGGCCCTTGGCGTTGTGGGTCTCGAAGGATTCGGCAATCAGGTCATACCAGGCTGACCCCGAGGCAGTGATAATCGGCCGCTCGATGGCGAACAGCCCGTCGTTGTGCAGGTCCACCGCCAGGCGCACCAGGGAGTCGGCGAACTGGCGGATGCCGCTGATGGCCTGATCGCCATGGATCACCCCTTCATAACCTTCGATACCGCACAGCGCCAGGGCCGGCTGCGCCTGGATCGCCTTGGCCAGGGCCAGCACCTCTTGCTCGGTGCGGCAACCGCAACGCCCACCGACCACGCCGTACTCGATCATCACCTTGAGCGTGACCCCACGCTGGGCGAAAAACGCCCCCAGGTCGGCGACGCTGTCCGGGTGATCGACCATGCAATAGAAATCGAAATCCGGGTCCGCCAGCAGCTCGGCGATCAGCGCCATGTTCGGCGCCCCCACCAACTGGTTGGCCATCAACACCCGGCGCGCGCCATGGGCATAGGCAGCGCGAGTCTGTACCGCAGTGGCCAGGGTGATGCCCCAGGCGCCGGCGTCCAACTGCCGCTGAAACAGCGCGGGCATCATGCTGGTCTTGCCGTGGGGCGCCAGCTCGGCACCGCTGTCACTGACGAACTTCTGCATCCAGCGGATGTTGTGTTCCAGGGCCTCGCGGTGCAGCACCAGGGCCGGCAGGCTGACGTCTTGCAACAGGCTCGCGCCCTGGGCAGCGGCGCCCTTTTCCACCAGTGGCAGGTTCAATACGGAAGACATCTTGGCACTCCTTATCAAGGCAGCTGCGCACAGCCGCGAAACAGTCATCAATCGTTGATACGCCGGGCCAGACGGTTGGCGCTGTCGATCAGCACCCGGCGATATTGCTGGTAATTGCGCTGGGCATCGGCCCTGGGCGCGACGATGCAGAGCGTGCAGATGCACACCCCGAGCTCATCGCGCACCGGTGCGGCAAAACAATGGGTAAAGGTGTCGGCCACGCTGTCGAAGGAAAAGAACCCATCCTCGGTGGCCTGACGGATTTGCTTGAGAAACGTCTCCAAGGGCAGACGCTCACCGTCGGGCAGAACGAAGTCCCGTTCATCGATCAGGTCGACAATCTGCCCATCGCTCAAATGCCCCAATAGCAACCGCCCGGAAGCGGTCCAGGGAATCGGCGCGTTCTCGCCGATATTCGAGGAAATGCGGAAGTGCCGCTCGCCCTCCTTCATCAGCGCCACCGTGTATTTGCGCCCGTTGAGCAGGCACATCTGCGCGGTTTCCTGGGTCTGGCGGACGATTTCCTGCAAGGCCTGATCGGCCTCGCGGCTCAGGTCGAAATGACGCAAATGGGCCTGGCCGAGAAAGTACAACTGGCGGCCCAGGTACACATGCCCCTCCTGGCCCACCGGTTCCAGTACCCGCCGCTCCAGCAGGGAAGCCACCAACTCATAGACCGTGGACTTGGGGCCGCCAATGCCCTTGGCGATATCATTGGGCCGCAACGGCTGGCCGATCTCCTTGAGGAAATCGAGAATATCGAACGCCCGATCCAGGCCCTTGGCCCGACGCTTGATGTTGTCTTCGCTCATCTACCTGCGCCCCCTCTATCGACCCGTAGGAGCCGGCTTGCCGGCGAAGAGGCCCTCAAGCCTTGTGCCACCCTCAGGGGCGCCTTCGCTGGCAAGCCAGCTCCTACAGACCGTGGCCATCAGGCCTTCTTCTTGTAGGCCACGCAATCGATCTCGACCTTGCAATCCACCATCATGCTGGCCTGCACACAGGCCCGGGCCGGCGCGTGTTCGGGCTTGAAGTACTCACCGAACACCTTGTTGAAACTCCAGAAATCCCGCGGGTCTTCCAGCCACACGCCAACCCGCACCACATCCTCCAGGCCATACCCGGCCTCTTCGAGAATGGCCACCAGATTGCGCAGCGTCTGATGCGTCTGCTCGACGATCCCACCGTGAATGATCTCGCCATCCAGCGCCGGCACCTGGCCGGACACATGCAGCCAGCCATCGGCCTCGACCGCGCGAGCGAAAGGACGCGGCTGGCCACCGCCTGCGGTGCTGCCGGTGCCGTAACGGGTGATGCTCATGAGCGATTCTCCTGGTTGAAAATGAAAAGTTGAGAACTTTGTGTTCATCAGAAACCCGACCAGAAGAAAAGACTGGTCTGCCAACAACTACCGCTTAGTACTCGCGCCTAGGCTTTCAACTCTCCATTTTCACCTAAGCAACACCTCAAAGGATGCAACATCCGCCGCCAACAAATCCGTTATAGCGGAATTGAATTTCAAATAGCGGAATGACTAGGAGTGTGCCATAAGAATTGCGAGACCAACAAGTCAAAGCTAAATACTAATAAAATCAAAATGATAGAGTCGAAAAACACATGACATCGGGGATGGGAATCGCAGAGATGAAAGTAGAGACCATTTCAGACCCATAAACCTCACGCACATCTAACGAAAGTAGGGAAGACAAGCTAAGGACTAGCATCTAGTATAGGCCATGTGCCATCAAAAAAAATCCAACCAACTATTAAAATGGACTTAATAGCATCAATGAACATTATCGAAAGCGTTTACATTAATGGGTTCTGGGGCGATCACGAAGTTCACATAAAAACAAACGACTCTTACAACTTCATAATAGGCCCCAATGGCTCAGGAAAATCCACCGCTTTGAAATTGATTGCAGGAGTACTCCTGGCGGATAGACACTACCTATCCACACTTGACTTCTACCAAATTCGAATCACATTAAAAGAACCAGGCTCTAGAAAGAAGCCATACATTGAAGTTTCCAAAAGCAGGGAGACACCTTTCTTCCATTGTGATTACAAAATATTTGAAACCTCTTCAGAAAAACCATACTCCTATATTCTCAGTGAAACAGATGCTTATGAAAACGCTTTAAGAGGCACCTACTTCCTCAGAACAAAACTAGCAGGAAAAAATGCCGCAGGAAAAACATTAACGAGCCACCTACAAGAGATGACTTCGTTAACATGGCTATCCGTACAACGCATAAACAATGTAGAAAATGAAATACCCTCCGACCCACTAGACTCCAGACTAGAAGATTTCTCCAACAGGTTAGTACGCTACCTTTCAGCCTTAAGTAAAAAAGTAAACTTGCTACATGAAAAATTTCAAGAGCAAGTTTTTTTATCTCTCTTAGTAAAAGATGAACAAAAGCAACTCCCTACCCCTTTCGAATCAAAACTTGAAAGTGAAAAATCAGCGCTCATCCAAATATTTTCCGAATTTCGTGTAGACAAGAAAAACTACTCAAAAAAAGTTGACACACACTTTGCAATCCTAGAAAGACTGCGAAAAAAAATGGAACTAGATCAAAGCCTAACCAGTACTGAAATACTAGCTTTATTCTCACTTCACAGAATTGAAAGCACAGTCGATTTCTGGGAGGACATCACATCAAACAAAAGGAAATTATTAGCCCCAAAAGATTTATTTATATACCTCCTTAACAATCTGATGCAGAGAAAAACCCTGCACATCAATGAACGCAACGAAATAGTAATTACCACAACCTCAGGGAAAACTCTAACCCCGAGCGAACTATCATCTGGAGAAAAACAAATACTTATTATCTTAGGTGAAGCACTACTACAAGAAGGCAATACATTTATATACATGGCTGACGAGCCTGAAATCTCCCTTCATGTTGCATGGCAGGAATCTCTTGCAAAAAATATAAAAAGTCTAAATCCATCTGCACAAATTATTTTTGCAACGCACTCGCCCGACGTAGTTGGTGAACATCAAACCAGCTTAATCAATATGGAGCGCTGCATAAAATGATATTTTCAAGAACAAACTCCGGACTATCTAACTTTCACGCATTCTGTGACGTCGACTTTTTAGTTTATTCGGAAGGTGGTACTCCCTCAGACTTTAAAAAAGACGATGAATGCACTTGGTCTATTGACTCAGTTTTCTGGAAAAGTGTTTTTTTACGATTTCTTCCCAATATAAAAATCAAAATAAAATCCTTAGGTTCAAAAGAATTTGTGCGCCCATACGCAGAGAAAATTGCAGAAAACTCTGTCAGTAACTCAATCGCTGTATTCGATCGAGATTACGACTCACATAGAGGCGATCTCATTAAACACCACCGAATCCTTTACACTCACGGCTATAGCTGGGAGAACGATGCTTGTAGATCAGAACTATTAATATCAATACTAAACTCAGTGCATCCTGATGGCAAAATTCCAGAAAAGCACATCCAAAACATCAAACTCAGATACAGCAACTTTCTAAAAAGCATAAACCGTGTAGTGATCATCGATCTTCTTTGTGGACTCGTAAGAATAAAGGGAGTCGACAGAGAACGTTTCTGGTCTTTAGTGGACACTTCAAACTCACCAGACTACAAGATAAAAAAAGAACAACTAAAAAAATTAATAAAAGAAATAAAAAGCAGAAGAACCGCACCTCTTCGATATTTAGGAAAAGAGCGAATCTTACCGGCCACAGACTGTTACGGAAAAATGATATCCATGTTTTGCTACTCTATATTCTGTGAATATTATAAAGAAATCACTGGATGCAAGAACGTACCAAGACATTTTGCAGACAAAATGATCGCCGAAGCGATTAAAACGGCAGATCTAGGTGAAGTCCCTCAAATAAAAGAACACTATGAAAAGATAATGTCCAGCATACTATAAACACCCCTATTAAAACTTAGATACGGTAACTTCCTATTACCCCTCACACCACAACTCCAAACTCCCAATAAACATCATTGAACACTGTGAATACAATGCCAATTATCACTCACTAACACCGAGCATTACACGCAACTTGCATTGCCCAGTCATCCAACTTATAGTCCAGCCCGTCGCTGCCAATTCAGCGACCTGACTTGGCCGTCAGCATCCTAAGCGCACAGGCGCTCCCCATAACAAGGCAAGCGCTTTTTTTGCGCTCGCACGTTCGTGTTATGGCGACTGTGCGTGGGACACCTTCGGGTGTGCCGGGATGCTTAGGCCCGGTCGGCCAACCCGCGTACAGTTGCCACCCTGCTTCGCTTGGCCGCGATTGGTGGTAGCTACCTAAGTTATGGAGCGTCACTGATATGGATTACCAACCGTTCACTTCCTCCAGTACCACCGACCACCCCGTCGCCTTCATCAACCCACAAGCGCCGCTGCTCGACCTGCTGACTTACGCCGGCCTGCGCATCCGCGCCGCCCGGGACATGCTGGACAGCGTTACCGACATGACCAGCCGCAATGCCGATCACCTCGACCTGAAGCGCTTCTCCAGCGTGGCGACCCTGCTGTTGCAGGACGGCTGCGATGTGTTGCAAGTGGCGGAACAACAAGCGCTGCAACTGCCGGAGCCCTAACCCAAGGTACAGCCTAGGCTCTCGCTCTGCTTTGCTTTGGCTTTTGATCCTGGGGGCCCCGTTAACCACGATGGCCGAACGCAGGCATTGAGCCGTGGGTAACCCGGCAGGACGCCGGGTTAGCCGCCATCCGGCCATGGATGGCCGGTGGCGGCGGCCCACGGATCAATGCCGGAGAGAGGGCATGCCGAGCCTAGGCGAGGCACCGAGTGGAGGGGCAAGCGTTTTTGCTTACTTTTTTGGCGTTTGAAAAAAGTGAGTCGCCGTAAGGGCGAAACCGCCAGTGGCCCCACCCGCAGCAACGGATATGTACACCTGCTAAACCAGGGACTCCGATTTACAACCACTGCACGCCGGAACGCCGGCCGACCAATCGGGAGCAAGCTCCCTCGCCACAGTGTTTGCGACCATGGCAAACAGCACAGTAACCACTACCTACAACACACAATCCAGTGGCGCCCTCGATGCCGCCTTCGCTGGCAAGCCAGCTCCCACCCAAGAAGTCCCATCGTGCGTGTCACCCATGTGGCTGAACGGCTTCCCTCCACAAATAGCCTTGCGCCCAAAGGGCCTCAATCAACATCAGCCACGCACAACACCCACCACAGATTCCGCGCCCCCTGGCAGGCGACATAGGCAGAAGAAATAGCCGCCCCCCTGGTCAACTCACACCAATCAGGACTATCGAACCGATACACCACCAGCTCGGAAAACGGCGCCGGAAACACAGCATCCAGCGCTTCGGACACCACCTGGCGGGCATTGGCCACGGACCCTCCACGGCTGGACGAATGACAATCGCCCCGCAGCAGCGTCGCCAGCAACGAGCCCTCGAACTCGTATCGATTGAGCATGGAAAAGGGCCAGAACTCAGGCTCGATCTGCCCGATGGCCGTCGAGCTGGCGAGGCCGCTGAAACGTTCGAGAAACTCCGTCAGTCGCGGCCTCTCACCCAACACCTTGATGGCGGGATCAGGCTTGAAGAAGCAGGACACCACCTCGCCACACTGGGCAAGCACCGCAAGCAGTTCGGCAAGGGGCTGCTTGTCGACGACAAACTCGCTGGCAGCGGTCAATGGCGCTAGCGCATCGTGCTTCAGGTTTTCATCTTGATTCATGCTTAAGCACCGAAGGTTGATCACAAACAGACAAACACCCCAGCGGCTACCGCATCCTGGGCTTTTGCGACCGCAGACAACTGCAACGGCACCGCTCGGAGCGAACAGGCCGGGAGGGGCGACAATGTATCGGCCGCACCGTTGCACGGCAAACCCGAAAACCATCCCCGCCCAGCGCGCTTACGCCTTGAAGGTCAGAATCGGCGAAAACCGCGCCATCACCGACACCGTGCCCTCTTCCACCTGGGACTGGATCACCTGGCCAATTTCCTTGTAGGCCCCCGGTGCTTCTTCGATCATCCGCTCTTCCTTGGTGGTGATGCACTCCACGCCCTGCAGGCCGAGGAAGGCCTTGTCCTTCTTGGCCTTGAACACCACCTCGCTGCGCGACATGGAGCGTCCGGCGCCGTGGCTGGCCGAGCGCAGCCAGCGTTCGTTGCCCAGACCGGTGAGCAGGTAGGAGTCATGCCCCATGCTCCCCGGAATCAGCAGCGGCTGCCCGGCATAGGCCGGTGTGGCGCCTTTGCGGTGGACGTTGCCGCCTTCCTCGCGCAGTACGATGTTGTGCGGTACATCGACAATCAGCGGCGCTTCGATGCCCGCGCCGAACACCTGCCGAGTGCGCTGGCGCACCATTTCGGCGATCAGTGCGCGGTTGGCGTCGGCGTAGTGCGCGGCGCTGTGCATGGCCAGCAGGTACTCATCGGCCATCTCGCCAAACAAGGCGAAGATCTTCGAATCGGGATGCTTGATCCCGGCCGGCCACAGGGCCTTGGCCTTGTCCATCCAGCGTCGGCCTACATAGAAGCCCACGTCGCGAGAGCCGGTGTGGATCATCATCACCACCTGCCCCACGGACAGGCCCTGGGCGAAACAGGCCTGGCGATCCACCAGTTCAGTGACCACCTGGATCTCGACAAAGTGATTACCACCTCCCAGGGAACCCAGGCCCGGGTCGCGAAGGATCTTGCGCGAAAGGTCCTGCAGGGCCTCCGGTGCATAGTCGGCGCTGCCGCGGGCAAAGGACGACTCATGCAGGCCCGAAAGCTCACGCTGCAACTGGGCGAAATCCGCCCCGGCAAACAGCCCGATCGGGTCCTGTTGCTGTACCTGAGCCCAGAAATCCCCCAGCCCCGAAGCAAACAGTGCGCTCATGGCCGTGGGGCTGGTGGGAATATTGCGCGTGCCTTCCAGCAGATCGCCACGCACCAGGGCGGTCCACTTGGCCTTTTGCGCCATGAACTGCTCGTAGTTCAGCCCCAGCTTGTGCAGGCGCATGCCGCAATTGATGTCGGTGCCGATAGCTTGCGGCACCACCATGTCGTGGCTGGTGACGATCACGCTGCCCACCGGAATCGGGCTGCCGGTATGGAAATCCGGCGTGGCGCAGGCGCACTTCACTTCGCCGCCATGGGGGTGGGCGACCTTGGCGAAATCCATCAGTTGCAGGATGGCTTTCTCTTCGATGGCAAAACTGTCGGGCAGCAGCAGATCCACCTTGAGGCCGGCGTCATTGGTGGACGAGATAGAGAGGGAATTGGAATTCAGGCGTTCGATGGCCACCCCGGAACGGGCGAGCTTGTGCTGAATTCTTTTCAGAGGAGTCTTGGTCATTTTTCAACTGCTTTTCTTGGACGCAACAAAACAACCACCCCTTTGGTGGCTGGAATTGTCTGGTCAGCAGCGAAACTTAGACGGCGCGAATAATGGGGGAATGACGCTGTGGATGTAAATAGCCGGGGAGAAATTATTTAAGGAGGCGCCTGGCGAGACGCCTTCGCCAGCAAGCGGGCTCCTACAGAGCTGCGTGGGGTCAGAAGTCGAAGCGCACGCCCTTGATCTGCACCTTCTGCGCCTGGCAGTTGGCGGCAGGTGGGCCAGGGTCTGCTGCCAGAGGAAGCGGCCCTGGGCATAGCTCTGGGTCTTGAGCCGTAGTAACTGCTGTTGCTCGGGGGGCAGACTTGGGGCGGGGAAAATCAGAGTGGCAGCCGGCCAGGGCCAAACTGCTTCTACCTGAACGAACCAGCAGGCGTTCGCTACAGGCCGGCGCGGATTATCCTTGCCCGCTACATGAGATGAAAAGGCCCCAGCGCATGCCGAGACCCTGAACGGCGAAACCGTTCAACGATAACTCATCGTCAAGGTCGCCATCCCACTGACCGTTCCTGGGGTGACTCGCGAAGCGGTCTGGACATAACGTGCGGTCAGTGGAATGTCGTAGCTCGAGACCCCAGCGGAGATATTCCCCGCCCACCATCGATTGACAGAGCCCGAACCGTAGCCGAGAACAGTCGCTCCCTTGAGGATCTGCACCCCCACTCCCGAGGCAGTCGACCCGGCGCTCAGCGACAAGGTGCTGCCCTGGTTAGCCCAGTTGTTCACATCTATGAACGAGACATAAGCCCCGATCGAAGCCCCCGCATCCCCTCCCGAACATGACAGGTTTATTTTGAAGGGCACCGCTTTGGAGGTACTCCCCACTCCGGAAAAGGTCATGTTCGATGTTCGCCCCAGGGGCACTGAAATCTGCGAGCTGGACACATTGCATGTCGGTACTCTGAGCTGCACCGTCACTGCGCTTTTGCCGCTGGTGTAGACCGTCCAGCCTTTGGAGTTGCAGATACCAACGCAGTTGAACGCAACGTTCACCGACCCGTTACCAGCCAAGGTCCCACTCTGGATGTCGCCGATCTTTATGATTTCCAGCCACATGGATTGCTTGTAGGCATCACCCTTGACCCATCTGAGTTTTACGAGTGACTTTCCACTCCCCACCAGATACTGGCTGGACCCGGACTGATTTTCACGCCATCTCCATTTGGCGTTCCACCTGAATCCGACTCCAGCCACATTGCTCAAATAGACATTGTGGTAACCGGGGGCCAGCGTAGCGCCTTGAAGCTTGTAGACCATGGGCTCGGAACTGAATATTTGCGGCCATGGATCCCTCATCGTCGAGTCCACCTCTGCGGTGGTCGCAATGACGTCGCCATTCATGGTTCCTGCACTGATGTAAATGCTGGCAGGCAACTGAATGATCGATGACTCGGGAGAGAACTCCCCGCCGGCATACGCCGGGCCCCCACCCCATAGCGACAACAACAGGACAAGAGCCGAGAGCAGAAGGTTGCGCTTCATGAAAGTACGGTGCCTGTTCAAATGTCCACGACGTTTGGCGCTCTTTCCACTGAGGACGAGGCGACCCAAACTTCGACTTTAAGCCCCCCCGATCACGGCACCTATCAGCCCGAACACAGAACGTTGTCGATAAATCCTCAGGAGCCAAGGACTTATCCTACAAAGCGCTGTTGCAGGGGTCAGCAACACGCCAACGACAGCAGCCCTCCCCCCCTTGCCCAGCAACGAAATGTTCCATTGAGTCGCTGAAATCGGGCTATTCTGCGCGCCCTCCAATACTCATTCGCCTCAGCAAGGACAGCTGCCCATGACCCGCGCCATTACCCTTGTCTGCGACAATTTCGCCGACTGGGAAACCGCCCTGATCAACGCCACCGGCCGTGGCTACTATGGCTTCGACTGCCGTTACGCCTCACCCAAGGGCGCCATCGTGACCTCCATGGGCGGCCTGCGGGTGACCCCGGACCTGGCGTTGGAAGATATTCGTCTGGATGAGGTGGACCTCTTGATGGTCTGCGGCGGGACGGTCTGGCAAAGCCCCCAGGCGCCGGATATCCGCGAACTGCTACGCGCGGCCAAGGAGCGCAAGCTGGTCCTCGCCGGCATCTGCGACGGCACCCGCGAACTGGCCCGGGCCGGGGTGCTGGACCAGCTCAAGCACACCTCCAATTCGGCGGACAACCTGCTGGCGGTGGGTTATGCCGGCGCCGCGCACTACCAGGATGTGCCCCATGCGGTAGCGGACCAGCGCGTGGTCACCGCCCCGGGCAGCGCTCCAGTGAGTTTCATGGCACAGATTCTCGGCGCCCTGGGCATCAGCGACGACAACCTGACCTTCTACCTGGGCCTGCACGCCGCCGAGCACCGCCAGCAAGCCTGACCCTCCCCTGTAGGAGCCGGCTTGCCGGCGAAAGCGATCTCCCGGCCGCCTTGGCTGGCAAGCCAGCGCCTACGCAAGGTAGTGGGTGGGCGGCAGTGCGGGCGTGTGCCGTGGATTATTTCACCAGCCGAAAATTCCGGTGGCCCAACCATGCCGAAAAGTCCGCAGCGCTGAAAATGCTCTCGCCCTCATGCTCGAGGATCGCCAGCCCCGCCAGAAATTCGCTGTCCCGGGTGTAGGCACGGATGCTGGCGCCGAAGGCCAGCACGCCATCCAGGTGACGGGCCAAGGTCAGCGCCGCCTGCCCTAGGCGCTGGTGATCCGCCTGGTCTTTATCCATGGCCGCCAGGCTCAGAATGTCTTCAGGGAGCCATCCCAGTTGCCCGGCCAGCCCGGCATATTCCGCCAGCTCCCCTGGATATTCGGCCCCCATCCCAAACAGCATGGGGCTACCGCCAATGAAGAACGAGCTCGTACCGGCCCAGGGTTGATCCGCAATTGCGGCCAGACAGGCCCGCACCCGGTTTTCGAGCAAGCCATCGATCTGGCGCGGTAAAAGCACCCTGACAGTCGGCCCGGCCATTGAGTCACCTCCTCCAGCGCACCGCATCCGCATCAGGGATAACAGGCGAGCCCTTGTTCGCTGCATCAGCAGGCCTCAATGCTCAAGCCCGCTGCCGGTCAGTGCATTCACCGGACCGGGAGCATAAAAGCCCGTGGTGCAATAGCCAAGCTCAGCGCCTGGAACCATTGACCCCCAACACCTCTTCCAATCGCTTCGCCTCGCCCTCCGTCAACAAGGGCGCAGGCGGTTGAACAAGGCGCTGGCTGGACAGGGCGGGCACCGGGGCCGTTGGTTGGGCCGCCTTCGCAGTACGGCTGCGGCTCGCGCTGCTTTGCGGGTACAGCGCTTCATCCAGGCATTTGTCGCGCATGCCCTGGCTGGACAGGCCGTGGCAACCGGTGCCGTTGGACAGGGCGCGGGCGCCGCAGGTGGCCTTGCTGTCGGGGTCCTTGAGGTCGATGCAGCCCAGGGAACCAAAGCCATGGCCCAGTACCGAGGCGGGGTCTTCGGCGCAAGCTGCGCCGGCACACAGGAACAGGGAAGTCAGCACAAGTGCATTTCGCATAGGGGCGCGTCCATGGCTAGCGTAGGTCCCCCGACGCCTTTCCGGCCGCCGGGCAGGTCTGTCGAGGGAAAAAGCCGTTGTAGCAGATGAACATGACCGTTTCCCTTCTCCATAACCACCGCGGCTGCGTGACTAGCGGAAACGCCCCGCCAGGAAGGGTTGCAGGTTCACGCTCGGGGTCAGCCCGCTGGCCTGTTCCGCCACCAGTTGCCCACTGATGGCGGCCAGGGTCAGGCCAACGTGACCGTGGCCGAAGTTGTAGTGCACCTGGGGCAGCAGCCGCGACTGGCCGAGCACCGGCTTGCTGTCCGGCAGCGAGGGACGAAAGCCCATCCACCGGGAAACCGGTTCGTGGTGCAGGGTCAGGAAGCGTCGCGCCGCCCGGGCCAGGTAGTGATAGCGGCGCGGGTCCGGCGCGGCGTCGAGGCCGCCGAACTCCACCGTGCCCGCCACCCGCAGCCCTTGGGCCATGGGCGTCAGGTAGAAACCGCCGGCGCCCCAGCACACCGGGCGGCTGAGCAAGCCGCCAGCCTGATCGAACAGCACGTGATAACCGCGCTCGGTGTCCAGGGGAATCTCGTCCCCCAGGCTCTGCGCCAGGCGGCGGGACCAGGCGCCGCTGCACAACACCAGGCGTTCGGCGGGCAGTTGCTCGCCACTGCCGAGGCGGGCAAGCACCCGCTCGCCGTCCTGGGCGCTGCGCTCGACCCCCTGCAACTCATCGCGGCGAAACACTCCGCCGCGCTCGACGAAGCACCGCAGCAAGCGCTGGCTCAATGCGAAGGGATCGAGGGTACGGCTGACCTGGGGCAGTTCCAGCGCCAGGGCCGCACGGGCGTTGAGGGCCGGCTCCATGGCCCGTAGCTCCGGCCCTTGCACCAGGCGCATGGGCACCTCGAACCCCTGGTGATAGGCCAGCATGTCGATAGCGCTCTGCCGCTCGTGGGCCTCGAAGATGTACAGCGAGCCGTCATGGCGCACCAGGTCGTTGGCCCCGGCATCGTCGAACAACGCCTGCCAGGCGCCCATGCAGGGCTTGAGCAGGCTGTGCAGATCATGACTGATGGCCTTGACCCGCGGCTCGCTGGAGCTTTGCAAAAAGCGCCATAGCCAGGGGGCGATCCGTGGCAGGTAACCCGGGCGGATCGCCAGCGGGCTGTCGCGCCGCAACAGCATGCCCGGGGCCTGGCGCCAGATACCGGGGGTTGCCACTGGCTCCACGGCATAGGTGGCGAAGGTACAGGCATTGCCGAAGGAAGTGCCGCTGCCCGGCGGCTGGCGGTCCAGCAGGGTCACCCGCCAGCCCAGGCGCTGCAGCCACAGGGCGCTGGCCAGGCCCACCACCCCGGCCCCCACCACCACGGCGTGGCCGCGTTGTTGCTGACTTGCAATCATGCCGTGCTCCTCATGTGCCGCTGACCACCCGGGTCCACAGTCGAGTGCTCAGGCGCATGCCGGCCGGGGTCATGGTCTTGATCGGGAACAGCGTATCGAGCACCGACTGCGGCGGGTAGGCCGCCGGGTTGCTGCGCAACTGCGGTTCGATGTAGGGCAAGGACGCCGCATTGCCGTTGGCGTACTGCACGAAGTTGCTGATGTTGGCGATCACCTTGGGGTCCAGCAGGTAGTTCAGGTAGGCGTAGGCGTTGTCCAGGTGCGGGGCGTTCCTGGGAATCACCACCATGTCCATGGCCACGGTGGAGCCTTCCCTGGGAATGCTGTAGCCGAGGTTCACGCCGTTTTTTGCCTGCTGGGCGGTGGCCATGGCTTGCAGCACGTCGCCGCTGAAACCCACGGCCACGCAGATGTTGCCGTTGGCCAGGTCGCTGACGTACTTGGCCTGGTGGAAGTAGAGGATCGAGGGGCGAATCGCCTGCAGCGCCGCTTCGGCCTTTTTCAGGTCCGCCAGCTGTTCGCTGTGGGGGTCCAGGCCCAGGGCATTAAGGGTGATGGGCACCATCTGTGTCGGGTTGTCGAGAAAGGCCACGCCGCACTGCTTGAGCTTCTGGATGTTCTCCGGCTTGAACAGCAGCTGCCAGGACTGGGTGACATCGGTGTCGCCGAAAATCGCCTTGATCTTGTCGACGTTGTAGCCGATGCCCACGGTCACCCACATATAGGGGATGCCGTACCTATTGCCCGGGTCGCTGGTTTCCAGCAGCTTCATCAGCTTGGGATCGAGGTTGTTCCAGTTGGGCAGCTTGCTGCGATCCAGGGGCTGGATCGCCCCGGCCTGGATCAGCCGCGGCAGAAAGTGGTTGGACGGGCTGGCCAGGTCATAGCCGCTGCCGCCGGTCATCAGCTTGGCCTCGGTGGTCTCGTTGCTGTCGATCACGTCGTAGGTGGTCTGGATTGCGGTGCGCTGGGTGAACTGGGCCAGGGTGTCCGGAGCGATATAGCCGCTCCAGTTGGCGATGCTCACGGTCTCGGCCGCCTGGACGCTTGCGGCGCACAAGGCCAGGGATAACAGTGCCGTAGTGGTGCGATTGATCATGTTGCCGCCCTCTGTGCTCTTATTATTGCGGCGTTTCATTCGCCGCGACGGTTAACGTTCGTGTCGCGCGCGCTGCACCTCCCAGCCCATGCGCAAGCTTGCTCCAATGTCAAAAAACGGTCGGGGTGGCAGGTAGCCGGGCCGGGCCTGGGACAGCACGTCCCGCAGCAGCGAGGAGTCGCAGCCGGCGGCCATTTCAACCAGCAGCCGGCCCCACAGAGTGCCCCGCGCCACCCCCGAGCCGTTGCAGCCGGCCACCGCGTGCAGGCCTTCGGCGACCCGGCTGAAGTACGGCTCGCCGGAACGGGTGCCGCTCAGGTGCCCGGTCCAGGTGTATTGCAGGTCGGTATCGGTAATGCCGGGAAAGCGCTTTTGCAGGCCCCGCAGGTGTTCCTGGCGGCGCACCGCCAACTGCGCCGGGCCGAGATCGCGCTGGCGATACTCGACGGTGTTGCGCATCAGCAGGCGGCGCCCGGGCAACAGGCGCACCGTGGCCGCCCCGGGCAAGGTGGAGAGCACGCCCCAGCCCTGCTCATCCAGCAGCCGCTGCCAGTGATCTTCCTGCAGGGGCCGGGTGATGCTGGCGCTCAGCTCCAGGGGGAAGGTGCGGCTGTGCCGGACTCCGAGCCGGGGCAGAAAGGCACCGACACAGGCCAGCACCTGGGGCGCCTGGATCTCGCCCTCCCCGGTCACCGCCCGCCAGCCCCGGCCCGGCAGAGGCTGCAGGTCCTGCACCGGGCTGTTCTCGAACACCTCCACCCGCTCCGGCAGGCGCTCCAGCAGGCCCTTGACGTATTTGGCCGGCTGCAGCAGCGCGTTGCCACCGGCGCAGTGGATGGCCCGCTGGTAGAAGCCGCTGCCCAGGCGCTGCTGCAAGGCCGCGCCTTCCAGGTACTGGGCCTGGGCGCCCGCAGCGTTCAGGGTAGCGACTCGGGCGCCGCTATCCTGCAAGTGCTGCCCCTGGTGCACGGCGAAGTGATAGCCGCCAGCGTCGAACTCGCACTCGATGCCCAACTCGTCAATGCGCCGGCGCACCTCTTCACCGGCAGCGATGCCGATGCCGCAGGCAAGCTGATAGGCCGAGTGGCCGGGCCGGCCCAGCAACTCATCGGCGCCGGGCAATTCATGGCTGACCACAAACCCCGAGTTGCGCGCCGAAGCCCCCTGGGCCGCCCGCTGGCGATCCAGCAGGACGATGCGTTGCTGGGGCAACATCCGCGCCAGGGCATGGGCCGCCGAGAGGCCGGTGATGCCACCGCCAATGATCAGCCAATCGGCTTTCTGTAGGCCCTTGAGGGTTGGCCGCTGGGAAGTCTGCCCTGCCAGGGCGATCCAGCCACATACATTGTTCAAAGCCTGTCACTCCTGCACAATCCATGCGCCCGGAGCATTCAACAGAACACTCAACCCGGCGCCACATGCCTACAATCTATGGATATGACGGCTTTATTTCGAACGTTATTAATTCATCCATCTATTCGGAAAACGCATGGATAACCCTCTTCGACTGCCCTCGTTGCAGGCCCTGCAGACCCTGGTCAGCGTGGCCCAGACCCACAGCTTCACCGAGTCCGCGGCGCGCCTGCACCTGACCCAGAGCGCGGTGAGCCGGCAGATCCAGCAACTGGAGGAGCACTATGGGGTCAGCCTGTTCGAGCGCAGCAGCCGAAGGGTCTCGCTGACCGAACAGGGGCGCGATGTCTGCACGGTGGCCACCCAAGTCCTGAGGTCCCTCGGCTCCCTGCAGGAACGCCTGGCCCCGGCGCCCCTGGACCGCCCGTTTCGCATCCGCATCTTTGTCTCCCTGGCGGTGCGCTGGTTGCTGCCGCGGCTCAGCGGTTTCTACGCCGCCAACCCCGGGCTGTGCCTGTCGATCGAGACCGTGGGCGGGGCCACGGTAGACCCCGGCGGCGATTGCGACGCCTATGTGCTGTACCTGCCGGAAGGCCTGGACGAGCGGCCGCTGACCCCGCTGTTCGACGAATACCTGGTACCGGTGTGTGCCCCAACGCTCAGTGACGGGCAATTGCCGCCGCGCTCCCTGGAGGAACTGGCCGGGCACGCGCTGATCCACGGTTCTACCAGCCGCCAGGAATGGACCGCCTGGCTGCAGGCCCAGGACGACCAGACGCCCCACAGTTACAAGCATCTGCTGTTCAACCTCGACGACCTGGCCCTGGACGCCGCGGCCCGGGGGCTGGGGGTGGCCATGACGGACCTGATCCTGGCCCAGGACTCGATTGCCCGGGGCAGCCTGCTGATCCCCTTTGGCCAGGCGCTCAAGACCGGCGGGGTCTATGCCCTGTGGCTACGCGACAGCGGCGCCGCGCATCCGGCCTGCGAAACCGTATTGAACTGGTTCCAGGCTCAGGCAGCCGAACGGGATCTGCCCGCGGCACGAGGCCTGGCTGGGGCGATTGCAGCAGCCCTGCCCACCCTGGGTGGCAGTAAATCCCTGGCTGAATGACTGGACCAGGCCCTGCTGCTCATGGGCCTGGGCAAACAACATTGAAGGGCCGATGAACACTGCCCGGGAAAGCTCGAGCGCCGCCGGCGCTCAGCTGTAGAGCGTCACCATTGCCCAGGCAAAACACGCCAGCACCAGGGCCATCCCCACTACATACACCGCTAAAGCACGACCCACAGCATCACTCCACGAACCAGGCAGTCATCAACACACTCACTCTCGGGGTGAGTCATGGCGCGCATTCTAGCAGCGCGCGACGTCATTTTGACACGAGACTCTAAGCCTGATTAAAAGCCTCCCGACAAATGGTACCGGCGTCAATTTAATGGCTTAAATCAGCCTGATTCTTCTTAACGGGCAGCCGAACTGCGCAACATCATCTTGCATTGCGCCCAGTGTTTTCTTTCCGCCGAGAAACCTGCTGCCTCCGGAATCAATACAAGCCCCCTTTTCCCGCTAAACCGCGAACCTGAGCGCTATCAGCGCCTGCACTCCTGGTTGGACAAGAGTGATTCTCACTGCTTTGATCTCAACGCCAGGTCCGGTTTTCACAATCCCAGGGAGGGGTCCATGTTGTTCAAGGTCATGATGGTTTTCGGTACACGTCCTGAGGCGATCAAGATGGCACCACTGGCTCGGGTTCTAAGGCACTGGCCAGGTATCGAGCTGCACATCTGTTCCACCGGCCAGCACCGGGAAATGCTCAAACAGGTACTCGACGCCTTTGAGCTCGAGGTCGATGTGGACCTGCAAGTGATGACCCAGGGCCAGACCCTCAACGGCTTGTCGCAGCAACTGCTGATCCACCTGGACACCAGCTACGAGCGCCTGAAACCGGACATCGTGCTGGTCCATGGCGACACCACCACCAGTTTTATCGCCGCCCTCGCCGCCTTCAACCGGCAGTTGCCCATTGGCCACGTCGAGGCCGGCCTGCGCACTGGCAACCTCCAGGCACCCTGGCCCGAAGAAGCCAACCGGCGCCTGACCGGGGTCATCGCCGACCTGCACTTCACCCCGACCGCCAGGTCCGCAACCAACCTGCTGCGGGAAAACGTGCCCGCTGAAAACATCGAGGTCACCGGCAACACGGTGATCGACGCGCTACTGTGGATGCGCAACCGGCAGAAGCACACCCACTGGCGCCCCGCGGCCAACTCGCCCCTGGCGGTGCTCGACGACAGCCGGCGCATGGTGCTGATCACCGGCCACCGCCGGGAGAACTTCGGTGACGGTTTCCGCGATATCTGCGAAGCCCTGGCAACCCTGGCCGAGCGCTACCCGGACGTGCAGTTCGTGTACCCGGTACACCTCAACCCCCAGGTGCAGAACGCGGTGTACGGCCTGCTCTCGAACAAGCCGAACATCTACCTGGTAGCGCCCCAGGACTATCAGCATTTTGTCTGGCTGATGGGACGTTCGCACTTCATCCTCAGCGACTCCGGCGGTGTCCAGGAAGAGGCCCCGGCCATCGGCAAGCCCTTGCTGGTACTGCGCGAGGTCACCGAACGGCCGTCGGTGCTGGAAGGCGGCACCGTGCTGCTGGTGGGCGCCGATCGCGAGCGCATCGTGCACCACGCCAGCGAACTGCTGGACGATGCACAGCTGCATGCCCGCATGAGCCGCGTGTACAGCCCCTACGGTGACGGCCGCGCCAGCGAACACATCGCCCGCCGCCTGTGCACCTGGCTGGAGGCCCAAGCCCCCCGTACTCCGGCATGAGCCCGGGCAGCCTCCGCAGCCCGCAGTCGCAAAACGTCCAGTTGGCCATATGGCTCCACACTCTGTGCGAGAACTGGAAGCTACCGGTCACTGGCAGGTACCTGCCGATTGAACTGGACGACCTACACTTTCAAGCAGCGGATCGTCGCGCCCCCTCCAACCCCGGCGCGGTGTTCTCCCTGCGCTATCGCCCCTGGGGCAAGCCGCTGCTGGATCATCAGCTCACATCCAAGGCCCGCGATGTTCAGAACCCTTGAAGAACAAGTGCTCAAACAGGCCGCTCCGGCGGCCTTGAAGCTTGAATTCGCGCAACATGATTTCGAACGCCTGCGCAGCTTCTGCGTCCTGATCTACACCGCCAGCATCCTGATCTGGCTGATCTTCGACCTGATCGTCAGCTTTCCCGGGCAGCAGGGCTTCACCGCCTATTCGATGGTCTTTCTGAGCATTCTGTCCTTCACCACCATCATCCTCGGCTTCACCCGCCAGGACCGGCACTTCCAGTGGGTCAACCTGCTGTTCGTGCTGACCATCACCATCGGCGTGCGCCTGGTGATCGAGGGGCTGCCCATCGACCAGCGCCCGGTCTGGCTGATTCTCGGGGCGTCGAGCATGCTCTACGGCGCCTCGGTGATGCCTCTGCGACGCTGGTCGTTCGTCAGCGCCATCTTCATCACCTGGCTGGTGCTCAATCCGTTCTGGCGCACCAGCACCACCCTGCAGGAACTCAAGGGGCTGCTGGTGCTGGTGTACGCGCTGTTTCTCAGCGCATTGACCCTCTACAGCTTCATCACCCTGCGCCAGGCCCGGCTGCACAACTACATCATGTCCAAGTTGCTGCTGGACCAGGCCTACCTCGACACCCTCACCGAGATCCCCAACCGCCGCTCGTTCATGGCCCGCGCCGGCCAGCGCCTGCAGGCTCTGCCCCGGGAGCACGACCATTACCTGGCGATGGTCGACATCGACAACTTCAAGAAGGTCAACGATGTGCACGGGCATGACATCGGCGACGAAGTGCTCAAGCGCATCGCCGCCGATATCAAGGGAGTGATGAGGGATTTCGACTATGCCCGCCTGGGCGGCGAGGAGTTCGCCATCTACCTGGCCGACGTGCCCCGCGCGGATGTGGAGGCGCTGGCCGCGCGGCTGTGCCAGGTGGTGCGCGACCAGCCGACCCGGCACCCAGTGACCATCAGCATGGGCCTGGCCCGGGTCGAGCCTGGCGAAACCCTGAACCAGGCCCTGATCAAGGCCGACCAGGCGCTGTACGAATCCAAGCACGGCGGCAAGGATCGCTACACCTTCCATCCAGCCGCCAGGCCCGCACCACCCGCGTAGGAGCTGGCTTGCCAGCGAAGAGGCCCCAGTGTCAGTCCACGCTCCTGCGCGACAGCAGCACCTGGGTTACCCGGCGCTCTTCCACTGCCCTGACCTGCAGGCTCCAGCCCGCCCACTCCACCCTATCGCCCTTGACCGGCAGGCGGTCCAGCAGGCTCATCACCAGACCGGCCAGGGTCTGGTAGTCCTCGGTGGGTTCAGCGCCGAAGCCGGTCCGCTGGCGTACCTGAGGCAGGTTCAGCGCACCATTGACCAGGAACCCGCCCTCTTCTTCGATCACATCCGGGCCTTCGATCTCGCTGGCATCCGGCAGCTCGCCGGCAATGGATTCGAGAATGTCGGTCATGGTCAGGATGCCCATGAAGTCACCGAATTCGTTGATCACAAAGGCAATGTGAGTGGACGCCTGGCGCATCTGTTCCAGGGCGTTGAGGATCGAAAAGCTGTCCAGCAGGTTGATGGTCTTGCGCGCCAGATGCTCAAGGTTCGGCTCGCTGCCCGCCAGGTACTCCTTGAGCAGTTCCTTTTTGTGCACGAAGCCCAAAGGCTCATCCACCGCGCCATCGCGAATCAGCGGCAGGCGCGAGTACGAAGAATGCATCAGCTTGGTACGAATACTCTCCGGGCTGTCCGTAAGGTCGATGCAGTCGACCTCGGCACGCACCGTCATCAGGCTGCGGATCGGCCGCTCCGCCAATTGCAGCACACCACTGATCATCACCCGCTCACGGCGGTCGAACAGCTCGCTGCTGGGGGCCTCATCAGTTTCCAGCAAGTCGGCAATTTCCTCGCCCACTTCTTCCGCCGCCAGCCTGCGCCCACCCAGCAGGCGCATCACCGCATAGGCCGTGCGCTCGCGCATCGGCCGCAGGCCCTGCATGGATTTCTTGCGCCGGGCCCGGGCGATCTGGTTGAACACCTCGATCAGGATCGAGAAGCCGATGGCCGCATACAGGTAACCCTTGGGAATATGGAAACCCAAGCCTTCGGCGGTCAGGCTGAAGCCGATCATCATCAAGAAGCCCAGGCACAGCATGATCACCGTCGGGTGCGCGTTGACGAAACGAGTCAGCGGCTTGCTGGCGACGATCATCACGCCGATGGACACCACCACCGCGATCATCATCACCGACAGGTGCTCGACCATGCCCACCGCGGTGATCACCGCGTCCAGGGAGAACACCGCATCGAGCACCACGATCTGCGCCACGATCGGCCAGAACAAGGCGTAAGTGGTACTGCCGGCGCGCTGGCTGACATGGCCCTCCAGGCGTTCATGCAACTCCATGGTGGCCTTGAACAGCAGGAACACACCACCGAACAGCATGATCAGGTCACGCCCCGAGAAGCTGTGCTCGAAGACCTCGAACAGCGGCTGGGTCAGGGTCACCATCCACGAGATGCTGGCCAGCAGGCCCAGGCGCATCAACAACGCCAGGGACAGGCCGATGATCCGCGCACGGTCGCGCTGCTCGGGCGGCAGCTTGTCCGCGAGGATGGCGATAAACACCAGGTTGTCGATGCCCAGCACCAGCTCCAGGACGATCAGGGTCAAAAGGCCAAGCCAGGCCGTGGGGTCTGCGATCCATTCCATAACGACGACTCAAGTGCTCCGGAAAATTCAAACGGCCAGGCGCGACGCAGCGCCAAGGTGCAGGGGCTGCAAAACCTCGGGTACGGGCGGATAAAGGCAGGAAGTGGCAAGTGCCAGGCAAGTGCAACCGGGAGAATGGCTGCCTGAGCGTCTGGGGCTCAGGGCCGCCGGATGGCGCGAGAAGTCATGGGGCAAAGCGAGGAAAGAGCGCCGACTGGGGGGCTCCGAGAGCGTGTTCATGCAAGTCCTGAAGGAAAAAACGGACTTGGAGATTACAGGGAGGGCAAGGCGATTCCCCAGCGGGAAATCATTACAAGATTTTATCCGGCCCGCGTCTCTGACGCAGGCCGGCACCGCTACAACTGCTCGGAAATCTCGATCAGGTTCAGGTCCGGGTCCCGCAGGTACACCGAACGGATCGGGCCGGTGGCGCCGGTGCGCGGCACCGGCCCTTCGATGATCGGCCAGTTGGCCTGTTGCAGATGGGCAATCACCTGGTCCAGGGGCACGCTGGCGATGAAGCACAAATCCAGCGCCCCCGGCACCGGCAGGTGGGCCTTGGGTTCGAACTCCTGGCCGCGCACATGCAGGTTGATCTTCTGGTTGCCGTACTTGAAGGCCTTGCGCCCGCCGGCAAAGGTTTCCAGTTGCATGCCCAGCACGCGGACGTAGAAATCCTCGGCGGCAATCGGGTCGATGGTGGTCAGTACCAGGTGGTCAAGGTGGTCGATCATCGAAGACGCGGCTCCTGAAGCGAAAGGAATGGCCCGGGGATTATGCGACCCGGGCCGTCGCTTGAACATGCCCCATCAGGCTTTGCCGCGGTACTCGCGCCGTACCTGCTCGATGTAGCGCACCACCGCCGGTGCCTGCTCGAAACGCCGGTGGATCAGCGACAGCCAGGACGTCGCCGAGCTGCCGCCAATCGGCCGGTACAGCACATGGGGCAGGCTGATGTGGCCCACCACCGACTCCGGCACCACTGCCACGCCCTGCCCCAGGGACACCAGGGCCAGTACCGCCACCAGGCCGCCGGGCTGGGGCCCCAGCTTGGGGGCGTAGGCACCCTGGGCCGCCACCTGCAAGGTGCCGCTGATCTGCTCCGGAAGAATGAAGGTTTCATTGAGCAGGTGTTCGGAGGCGATCTGCGGCAGGCGGCACAGCCAGGATTCGTCGGACAGCGCCAGGACAAAGCCCTCGGCGTCCAGGCGAATGGCCTCGACCCCTTCCGGCAATGTCATGGGCGAGCGAATGTAGCCCACGTCCAGGCGACCATCGGCAATCCGCGCCGGCAGCGTCGCCATCGGGCACTCCCGCACGTTGAGGCTGACGTCCGGGCAGTCGCGGCCAAAGCCCTGCACCTGTTTCTGCAACAGCCCGCAATACACCGCCGAGGCCACATAGCCCAGTTCGATATGGCCGATCTCGCCGCGCCCGGCACGCTGGGCATTGCGCTGGGCAAACTCGAACTGGCGCACCGTGGCCTCGGCTTCCAGCAGCAGGGTGGCGCCGGCCTCGGTCAGGCTGACCTCGCGTTGCTGGCGCAGGAACAGCCGGGTGCCAAGGGTGTTCTCCATGTCCTGGATCTGCCGGCTCAGGGTGGGCGGGGCAATCCCCAATTGCTCGGCGGCGCGGGTGAAATTGCGCTGCCGGGCCACCGCCAGGAAGTAGCGAAAGTGACGAATTTCCATGATGGGTATTAGCTCAAAGGTAATGAACTGGTCGCCAGCAGCTAACAAAGACCGCGAAAGGCCGGGATAAGCTGAGCGAACATTCACAGTAGAGAGCCTCTGCCATGCGCGTCAAACCCCTGTTTCTGGTAATGATCACCTGCTGCGTGCTGCAGACCGCGGCAGCCGAGGACAGCCAACCCGTCATTGCCCACAAGGCAATCCTTACCCTGGACAACGCCCAGCGCCTGCTCAGGGCCGCCCAGCAAACCGCCCAGGCCAAGGGCTGGCCCTGCGCCGTGGCAATCGTCGACGACGGCGGCTGGCCGATACTGGGCGCGCGCATGGACGGCGCCCCAGTGGTGGCCGGAGTCGAGCTGGCCCAGGGCAAGGCACGCACCTCGGCGCTGTTCAAGCGGCCTTCCGGGGATCTGGAAAACGCCGTCAATGGCGGCCGCCCCGCCGCCCTCAGCGCCGGCCTGGTGATGATGAAAGGCGCCCAGCCGATCATCGTCGACGGCCAGGTGATCGGCGCCATCGGGGTCAGTGCCGACACCCCGGCCCACGACGATGAAATCGCCCTGGCCGCCCTCGCCACCCTCAGTCGGCAGGCCACGCAATGAACCGCTCCGTCAACCCGCGCCTGACCCTGCTCACCGCCTCCGGGGTCTGTTCGCTGATCGTTCTGGACACCAACATCGTCGCCGTGGCGCTGCCGAGCATCGCCCGTGACCTGGGGGCCAACTTCGCCGATATCGAGTGGGTGGTCAGCGCCTACATGCTGGCCTTCGCCGCCCTGCTGCTGCCCGCCGGCAGCCTGGCCGACCGCTTCGGCCGCAAGCGCACCCTGCTCTGCGGCCTGGGCCTGTTCATCCTCGCCTCCCTGGGCTGCGGCGCGGCGCCCAACGCCCTGCTGCTGGACATCGCCCGGGCGCTCAAGGGGGTGGGCGCGGCGCTGCTGCTGACCTCGGCCCTGGCCTCCATCGGCCATACCTTCCACGACGAAGTGGAACGGGCCAAGGCCTGGGCCTTCTGGGGTGCCTGCATGGGCATGGCCATGACTGCCGCGCCCACGGTCGGCGGGCTGATCACCGAGTACTTCGGCTGGCGCTGGATCTTCTACTTCAACCTGCCGGTGGGTGCGCTGCTGCTGTGGAGTGTGCTGCGCAACGTGCCGGAATCCCGCGATACCCAGGCGGCGCGCCTCGACCCCTGGGGCAGCCTGGCCTTCAGCGCCAGCCTGCTGTGCCTGATCTGGGGCCTGATCGAGGCCAACCGCATCGGCTGGAGCCACCCGGCCACCACCACCCGCCTGCTGGCAGGCGTGGCGCTGCTGGGGCTGTTCGTGCTGATCGAGCGTCTGCAAAGCCGGCCCATGGTGGACCTGCAACTGTTCCGCCACCCGCGCTTCATCGGCGCCCTGCTGGGCATGTTCGCCTACGCCGGCTGTGCCCAAGTGATGATGACGCTGCTGCCCTTCTACCTGCAGAACGGCCTGGGCTTCTCGGCCATCGCCTCGGGCCTGGGCATGCTGCCCTTCGCCCTGACCATGCTCATCTGCCCGCGGATCGGCGCACGCCTGGCCGGGCGCTATGCGCCGGCCACGCTGATGGCCGCAGGGCTGACCCTGGTGGGCTGCGGCAACCTGCTCAGCGCCTGGGCCGTGCATGCCGGGGGCTACCTGAACTTCGCCCTGGCAATCGCCGTGACCGGCGCCGGGGCCGGCTTGCTCAATGGCGACACGCAGAAAAACATCATGGCCTGCGTGCCGCGGGAACGCACCGGCATGGCCTCGGGCATGAGCACCACCATGCGCTTTAGCGCCATCATGCTGGCCATCGGGGTGTTCGGTGCGCTGCTGGCCAGCCATACCCAGCAGCTCATGCAGGGCAGCTTGCACGCCGTGCCCGGGCACTGGCTGGAGCAGGCACCGGAGATTGCCTCACGGGTGGTGGCCGGGGACATGCAGGGCGCGATGGCCGGCTTGCCGCCCGATGCCCGGGCCCTGGTCGAGCCCCTGGCCCGGCAGGCCTTTGTCGGTGGTTTCGGCCTGGTGCTGACGGTGGCCGGGATGCTCGCCCTGCTCGGCGCCCTGGTGGTGGGCCGGCTGATGTGCAATCCACTGCCCCAGGCATCGGGGTTGACGCTGAAGCTGCAATAGCCCAGGCACTGCACAAACCGCTGCCGCGCCTGCGGCAGCGGTCCTGGCCCGCCCGCTTGCAATTTCACAACACTCGTTCAATTGCTGGGGCAATCCGCCACGGTTAAGGTGCGCCCTTCGCAACGCCCCATTGAATGGATAACGAGGTGAGCGTGAAGCCTTCAAGCGTGATCGTGGTGGGCGCCGGGATTGTCGGCGCCGCCATTGCCTACCACCTGGCCCGCCAGGGCGCGCAGGTGACCGTGCTGGAACAGGACAGCCCGGGCTCGGGCGTCACCCGCCACTCCTTTGCCTGGATCAACCCCCACGGCGAGTTCCCGGCAGCCGCCCGCGCCCTGCGGGCCCAGGCGCTGGCAGACTACCGCCGCCTGCAGCACGAACTGCCGGCCTTGCAGATCCGCTGGTCCGGCGCGCTGACCTACGGCGCGGCCGACCAGCAAGCGCCAGATACCGACGAGCCAACCGCCAAGGCCTCGTCCCAGTGGCTGGACCGGGCCGGGGTTGCCCAACTGGAACCCCACCTGCAAGTGCTGCCGGAGCGTGCCCGCTATGCATCCGGCGAAGGCAGCCTGGACCCGGTGGCCGCCACCCGCACCCTGCTCGATGCGGCCTGCACCCACGGCGCCCGGGTGTTCGACCAGACCCAGGTACTTGGCTTGCGGGTCGAAGGCCAGCGGGTACTCGGGGTAAACACCGCCGCCGGGCTCCACCGTGCCGACCAGGTGCTGCTCGCCAGCGGCTGCGCCACCCCGGCCCTGCTCGCGCCCCTGGGTATTCAGTTGCCGGTGCAGGCCTCGCCGTCGATCCTGATCCGCATCAATGCGCCACCGGGACTGGTCAAGACCCTGGTCTCCAACAGCCAGCTGGAAATCCGCGAAGCGGCGGACGGCAGCCTGCTGCTGGCCGAGGACTATATCGATGCCCAGGGTCCACTGGGGCCCGAGGCCATCGCGCAACAGGCCCTGGCCAGCATCCGCCAGCTGTTCCGTGGCGCCCAGGCCATCACCTTGCGCAGCGTGGAAGTCGGCCAGCGGCCGATGCCCGGGGACCAACTGCCGATCATCGGCCCCAGCACCCGCTACCAGGGCCTGTACCTGGCGGTGATGCACGCCGGCGTGACCCTGGCCCCCACGGTGGCACGCCTGATCAGCCAGGAACTGCTGCACGGGCAAACCTGCGCCGAACTGGCCGCCTGCCGACCGGCACGCTTCGCCTGAACACCAGCCTCTGTCGCCACACCACGGCAGGGCCTGCAAGATTTCACGGAATCATCCGCCCTCGCCTGTTGTCCTCTTTTGATTGCACGACTTCTTAAGCGGACCGCAGGAGCTCTTCATGGCGAACATCACCATCGCCCAGCAACTGGCAACCACCCTTGAACAGGCCGGGGTCAAGCGTATCTGGGGACTGACCGGCGACAGCCTCAACGGCCTCACCGACGCTCTGCACAGCATGCAGACCATCGAATGGATGCATGTGCGCCACGAAGAGGTGGCCGCCTTTGCCGCCGGCGCCGAAGCCGCCACCACCGGGCAACTGGCGGTCTGCGCCGGCAGCTGCGGGCCGGGCAACCTGCACCTGATCAATGGCCTGTTCGACTGTCACCGCAACCATGTGCCGGTACTGGCCATCGCCGCACAGATCCCCTCCTCGGAGATCGGCCTCGACTATTTTCAGGAAACCCACCCTCAGGAGCTGTTCAAGGAGTGCAGCCACTTCGTCGAACTGGTGAGCAACCCGGCGCAGATGCCCGAGGTGCTGCACCGGGCCATGCGCAGCGCGATCCTCAACCGCGGCGTGGCGGTGGTGGTGATCCCCGGCGACGTGGCCCTGCAACAGGTGCCCGCCGCCAGCAAGCCATGGCCGGCCCTGCACGCACCGCGCACCCTGCCCGCCCCCCACGACCTGGACAAGCTGGTGGAACTGCTGAGCCAGAGCAAGGCCGTGACCCTGCTCTGCGGGAGTGGCTGCGCCGGCGCCCACGATCAGGTGGTGGCCCTGGCCGACGCCCTCGGCGCACCGGTGGTGCATGCCTTGCGCGGCAAAGAGCATGTGGAATGGGACAACCCCTTCGACGTCGGCATGACCGGCCTGATCGGCTTCAGCTCCGGCTACCACGCCATGCTCAACTGCGACACCCTGGTGATGCTCGGCACCGACTTTCCCTATCGCCAGTTCTACCCCAGCGACGCCTGCGTCATACAGATCGACCGCAACCCCCAGGCACTGGGCCGGCGAGTGCCACTGGACCTGGGGATCGCCGCCGACGTCGGCGAAACCCTCGCCGCACTGCTGCCGCGCCTGCCCTATAAGGGCGACCGCCGCTTTCTCGAAGAATCCCTCAAGCACTACGCCAAGGCGCGCCAGGGCCTGGACGACCTGGCCCAGCCCTCGCCCGCTGGCCGGCCGATCCACCCGCAGTACCTGACCCGGCTGCTCAGCGAACTGGCAGACGAAGACGCCATTTTCACTGCCGACGTCGGCACCCCCACGGTGTGGGCCGCGCGCTACCTGAAAATGAACGGCCAGCGGCGCCTGCTGGGCTCTTTCAACCACGGCTCCATGGCCAACGCCATGCCCCAGGCCATGGGCGCCCAGGCCGCCTTCCCCCAGCGCCAGGTGATCTCACTGTCCGGCGATGGCGGCTTCAGCATGCTGATGGGCGACTTCATCTCCCTGGCCCAGCTCAAGCTGCCGGTGAAGATCGTGGTCTACGACAACGCCTCCCTGGGTTTTGTCGCCATGGAAATGAAATCCGCCGGCTACCTGGACACCGGCACCGACCTGCACAACCCGGACTTTGCCGCCATGGCCAACGCCATGGGCATTCTCGGCCTGCGGGTGGAAAACTCCGAAGAACTGGAAGGCGCCCTGCGCACCGCCCTGGCCCATGACGGCCCGGTGCTGGTGGACGTGGTCACCGCCACCCAGGAGCTGGCCATGCCGCCGGCCATCAAGCTGGAACAGGCCAAGGGCTTCAGCCTGTACATGCTCAAGGCGGTGATGAGCGGGCGTGGCGACGAGGTGATCGAACTGGCCAGGACCAATTGGCTCAAGGACAGTTGGTTCAAGATCACCTAGAAAGGCTCTACCCCCGGGCATGTCATCGCAGCCTCTAATGGACCCACATTAGAGGCCTGTGTCCAGGAAAAGGGTGGCAGTAGCATCCAACGAGGGTGGCGTTGGGAAAACCACATCCCCAGGCCTCGCTTCTCATCCATCAAGACGTTTCGACTGCACGCCAACGGATTGGCCGTAAGCACAAGCGGGACAAGGAAGCCGTCAGGCTCTGTCAGTGATCCGATCATTTTTGAGCGGCTCGCCTCTCTCAAGATCGGCGGCGGATGAAGGCATGCCCAAACTTCAGCCCCCCCCTCAGCGGCCGACTGATCAGGCGCAAAAAACCTACGCAATATTTTCCTTTAGACCAAATGCCTTTGCTTTTTTGAATGCTAATTCGGAAACGGAAGGTGCATCGCTTTTCCGGCAGGCTAGAGTCTGATCCGACAAGCACATTGATGTGCCTCTTGCACGGATGCACAGGGACTCGCGGCCTTCTCCTCTTCACAGACAGCCCGCCTCGAAACAGGGAGTGTTATGAACAAGCCGATCAAGAATATCGTCATCGTGGGCGGCGGCACCGCGGGCTGGATGGCCGCTTCGTACCTCGTCCGGGCGCTCCAACAGCAGGTAAACATCACGCTCATCGAGTCTGCGGCGATCCCCCGGATCGGCGTGGGCGAGGCGACCATCCCGAGTTTGCAGAAGGTGTTCTTCGACTTCCTCGGGATACCGGAGCGGGAGTGGATGCCCCAAGTGAACGGCGCCTTCAAGGCCGCGATCAAGTTCGTGAACTGGAGAGAATCTCCCGACCCATCGCGCGAAGATTACTTCTACCATTTGTTCGGCAGCGTGCCGAACTGCGACGGCGTGCCGCTTACCCACTACTGGCTGCGCAAGCACGAACAGGGCTTCCAGCAGCCGATGGCGTACGCGTGCTATCCGCAGCCCGGGGCCCTCGACGGCAAGCTGGCACCCTGCCTGGCCGACGGCACCCGCCAGATGTCCCACGCGTGGCACTTCGACGCGCACCTGGTGGCCGACTTCTTGAAGCGCTGGGCCGTCGAGCGCGGGGTGAATCGCGTGGTCGACGAGGTCGTGGAGGTTCAACTGAACGACCGCGGCTACATCTCCACCCTGTTAACCAAGGAAGGGCGGACGCTGGAGGCGGACCTGTTCATCGACTGCTCCGGCATGCGAGGGCTCCTGATCAATCAGGCCCTGAAGGAACCCTTCATCGACATGTCCGACTACCTGCTGTGCGACAGCGCGGTCGCCAGCGCCGTGCCCAACGACGACGCGCGCGAGGGGGTCGAGCCTTACACCTCCGCGATTGCCATGAACTCGGGATGGACCTGGAAGATTCCGATGCTGGGCCGGTTCGGCAGCGGCTACGTCTTCTCGAGCAAGTTCACCTCGCGCGACCAGGCCACCGCCGACTTCCTCAAACTCTGGGGCCTCTCGGACAATCAGCAGCTCAACCAGATCAAGTTCCGGGTCGGGCGCAACAAGCGGGCGTGGGTCAACAACTGCGTCTCGATCGGGCTGTCGTCGTGCTTTCTGGAGCCCCTGGAATCGACGGGAATCTACTTCATCTACGCGGCGCTTTACCAACTCGTGAAGCACTTCCCCGACACCTCGTTCGACCCGCGGTTGCGCGACGCATTCAACGCCGAGATCGTCTACATGTTCGACGACTGCCGAGACTTCGTCCAGGCGCACTATTTCACTACGGCGCGCGAAGACACGCCGTTCTGGCTCGCGAACCGGCACGAACTGCGGCTCTCGGACGCCATCCAGGAGAAGGTTGAGCGCTACAAGGCCGGGCTGCCACTGACCACCACCTCGTTCGACGATTCCACGTACTACGAGACCTTCGACTACGAATTCAAGAACTTCTGGTTGAACGGCAACTACTACTGCATCTTTGCCGGCCTGGGCATGCTGCCCGACCGGTCGCTGCCGCTCCTGCAGCACCGACCGGAGTCGATCCAGAAGGCCGAAGCGATGTTCGCCAGCATCCGGCGCGAAGCCGAGCGCCTGCGCACGAGCCTGCCGACGAACTACGACTACCTGCGGTCACTGCGTGACGGCGCGCAGCTGTCGCGCAACCAGCACGGGCCGACGCTCGCGGCTCAGGAACGCCAGTAGTGGAACGCACCTTGAACCGGGTATCCGCATTCGCGGCCACACACGCTGCCGTGGCGGCCTGCGATCCGCTACAGGCACGCGCGCTGGTTCTGCAGCTGCCGGCCCTGAACCGTGACAAGGACGTGCCCGGCATCGTCGGCCTGCTGCGCGAATTCCTCCCGGTGCGCGGCGTGCCCTCCAGCTGGGGCTTCGTCGAAGCCGCCGCCGCGATGCGGGACATCGGTTTCTTCCTGGGGTCGCTCAAGCGGCACGGACATGAGCCCGTGGACCTGGTGCCCGGGCTTGAACGGGTGCTGCTCGACCTGGCACGGGTGACCGACTTGCCGCCGCGCGAGACACTCCTGCATGTGACGGTCTGGAACCCGGCGGCGGCCGATGCGCAGCGGAGCTACACCGGGCTGCCCGACGAAGCGCACCTGCTCGAGAGCGTGCGCATCTCGATGGCGGCCCTCGAGGCGGCCATCGCGTTGACCGTCGAGCTGTCCGATGTATCCCTGCGCTCGCCCGCGTTCGCGCAAGGGTGCGATGAGCTGGAAGCCTACCTGCAGAAAATGGTCGAATCGATCGTCTACGCGTACCGCTTCATCTCGCCCCAGGTCTTCTACGATGAGCTGCGCCCCTTCTACGAACCGATTCGAGTCGGGGGCCAGAGCTACCTCGGCCCCGGCGCCGTAGAAATGCCCCTCTTCGTGCTGGAGCACGTCCTGTGGGGCTCGCAATCGGACGACCCAGCTTATCGAGAATTCAAAGAGACGTACCTGCCCTACGTGCTTCCCGCGTACAGGGCGGTCTACGCTCGGTTCGCCACAGAGCCGGCGCTCATCGACCGCGCGCTCGACGAGGCGCGAGCGGTGGGTACGCAGGGCGAGCACGTCCGGGCTGGGCTGACGGCCCTCGAGCGGGTCTTCAAGGTCCTGCTGCGCTTCCGGGCGCCTCACCTCAAATTGGCGGAGCGGGCATACGAAGCCGGGCGCAGCGGCCCCACAACCGGCAGCGGGGGCTACGCGCCCAGCATGCTCGGCGATCTACTCACGCTCACCTGTGCCGCGCGGTCCCGCATCCGCGCCGCGCTCGATGAATCCTGATGCGCGCGACCCAGTGTTATTTCACAAGGAGAGTTTGCCCCCATGACTCAGAAGAGCCCCGCGAACGGACACGATAGCAACCACTTCGACGTAATCATCCTCGGTTCGGGCATGTCCGGTACCCAGATGGGGGCCATCCTGGCCAAACAACAGTTTCGCGTGCTGATCATCGAGCAGTCGTCGCACCCGCGGTTCACGATCGGCGAATCGTCGATCCCCGAAACGTCTCTCATGAACCGCATCATCGCTGATCGCTACGACATTCCGGAGCTCGGCCACATCACCTCGTTCTACTCGACGCAGCGTTACGTTTCGTCGAGCACGGGCATCAAGCGCAACTTCGGCTTCGTGTTCCACAAACCTGGCCAGGAGCACGACCCGAAGGAGTTCACCCAGTGCGTCATTCCCGAGCTGCCGTGGGGGCCGGAGAGCCATTATTACCGGCAGGACGTCGACGCCTATCTGTTGCAAGCGGCCATCAAATATGGCTGCACGGTCCGCCAGAAGACAAGCGTGACCGAATATCACGCGGACAAGGACGGCGTCGCGGTGACCACCGCCGAGGGCGAGCGGTTCACCGGCCGGTACATGATCGACTGCGGAGGACCCGGCGCGCCGCTGGCGACCAAGTTCGGGCTCCGCGAAGAGCCGTGTCGCTTCAAGACGCACTCGCGCAGCCTCTACACGCACATGCTCGGGGTCAAGCCGTTCGACGACATCTTCAAGGTCAAGGGGCAGCGCTGGCGCTGGCACGAAGGAACCCTGCACCACATGTTCACCGGCGGCTGGCTCTGGGTGATTCCGTTCAACAACCACCCGCGCTCGACCAATAACCTGGTGAGCGTCGGCCTGCAGCTCGACCCGCGTATCTACCCGAAAACCGACATTCCCGCGCAGCAGGAATTCGACGAGTTCCTCGCGCGGTTCCCGAGCATCGGCGCTCAGTTCCGGGACGCCGTGCCGGTGCGCGACTGGGTCAAGACCGACCGCCTGCAGTTCTCGTCGAACGCCTGCGTCGGCGACCGCTACTGCCTGATGCTGCACGCGAACGGGTTCATCGACCCGCTCTTCTCCCGGGGGCTCGAGAACACCGCGGTGACCATCCACGCGCTCGCGGCGCGCCTCATCAAGGCGCTACGCGACGACGACTTCTCCCCCGAGCGCTTCGAGTACATCGAGCGCCTGCAGCAAAAGCTTTTGGACCACAACGACGACTTCGTCAGCTGCTGCTACACGGCGTTCTCGAACTTCCGCCTATGGGACGCGTTCCACCGGCTGTGGGCGGTCGGCACTATCCTCGGGCAGTTCCGGCTGGTGCAAGCCCACGCGAGGTTTCGCGCGTCGCGCGACGAGGGCGACCTCGATCACCTCGACAACGACCCGCCGTACCTCGGGTACCTGTGCGCGGACATGGAGCAGTACTACCAGTTGTTCAACGACGCCAAAGCCGAGGTCGAGGCCGTGAGCGCCGGGCACAAGTCGGCCGAGGAGGCCGCGTTGCGGATTCACGCCCTCATCGACGAACGAGACTTCGCCAAGCCGATGTTCGGCTTCGGGTACTGCATCACCGGGGACAAGCCGCAGCTCAACAACTCGAAGTACAGCCTGATACCGGCGATGAAGCTGATGTACTGGACGCAAACCCGCGCGCCGGCAGAGGTGAAGAAGTACTTCGACTACAACCCGATGTTCGCGCTGCTCAAGGCGTACATCACCACCCGCATCGGCTTGGCTCTGAAGAAGTAGTCGGCCAAGGACGGCACACACGCGATGAACAACATTCAATTGGATCAAGCGAACGTCAAGAAGCATCCCCCGGGGGCGTACGACGCGACCACACGCGTGGCCGCGAGCTGGTACGTCGCGATGCGCTCGAACGACCTCAGGGACAAGCCGAAGGAGTTGACGCTCTTTGGCCGTCCGTACGTGGCGTGGCGCGCAGCGACGGGGCAGGCCGTGGTGATGGACCGCCACTGCTCGCACCTGGGCGCGAACCTGGCTGACGGGCGGATCAAGGACGGGTGCATCCAGTGCCCGTTTCACCACTGGCGCTACGACGAGCAAGGCAAGTGCGTTCACATCCCCGGCCACAGCGAGGTGGTGCGCCAGCTGGAGCCGGTGCCACGCGCGGCGCGCCAGCCGACGTTGGTCACCACCGAGCGATACGGCTACGTGTGGGTCTGGTACGGCTCCCCGCAGCCGCTGCACCCGCTGCCCGAAATCACCGCAGCCGACGTCGACAACGGCGACTTCATGCACCTGCACTTCGCGTTCGAGACGACGACGGCGGTCTTGCGGATCGTCGAGAACTTCTACGACGCACAGCACGCAACCCCCGTGCACGCGCTCCCGATCTCGGCCTTCGAGCTCAAGCTCTTCGACGACTGGAGCCGGTGGCCGGAGGTTGAGTCGCTGGCCCGGGCGGGCGCGTGGTTCGGTGCCGGGATCGACTTCCACGTGAACCGCTACTTCGGCCCCCTCGGCATGCTGTCGCGCGCGCTCGGCCTGAACATGTCGCAGATGAACCTGCACTTCGATGGCTACCCCGGCGGGTGCGTGATGACCGTTGCCCTGGACGCAGACGTCAAATACAAACTGCTCCAGTGTGTGACACCGGTGAGCGACGGCAAGAACATCATGCACATGCTCATCTCGATCAAGAAGGTGGGCGGCGTCCTGCGCCGTGCGACCGACTTCGTGCTGTTCGGGCTGCAGACCAGACAGGCAGCGGGGTACGACGTCAAAATCTGGAACGGGATGAAGCCCGACGGCGGCGGCGCGTACAGCAAGTACGACAAGCTCGTGCTCAAGTACCGTGCGTTCTACCGCGGCTGGGTCGACCGTGTCGCGAGTGAGCAGTAATGCGTGAGGCCGAGCCGGTAGCGGTCGCGTCGCGCTGCCCGGCGCTTGCGAACCTTTCGAGCTGCGTCACGGAGATCACGGCGTACGGCGCGGCGGGCCCGCTTGGGCTCGCGGCCACCCGCTTGGTGTCGGTGTCGCTCTTTGCGAGGTATTGATGACCATCTGGCTGTTGCAACTCGTGCTGGTGATCGCGCTCTGCAACCTCTGCGGCCGCCTTGCCGAACGGCTCGGCCAGTGCGCGGTGGTCGGCGAGATCGCGGCCGGCCTGCTGTTGGGGCCTTCGCTGTTCGGCGTGATCGCACCGAGTTTCTACGACCTGTTGTTCGGCCCACGTACGCTGTCAGCCATGGCGCAAGTCGGCGAAGTCGGCCTGATACTGCTGATGTTTCAGATCGGTCTGCATATGGAGTTGAGCGAGACGCTGCGCGGCAAGCGCTGGCGCATACCTGTCGCGATCGCGGCGGGCGGGCTCATCGCGCCGGCCGCGATCGGCATGATCGTCGCCATCGTCTCGAAAGATACGCTCGCCAGCGACGTGCCGGCGCTGCCCTACATACTCTTTTGCGGTGTCGCGCTTGCGGTATCAGCGGTGCCGGTGATGGCGCGCATCATCGACGACCTGGCGCTCGGCGCCATGGTCGGCGCACGGCACGCAATGTCTGCCGCGATGCTGACGGATGCGCTCGGCTGGATGCTGCTGGCAACGATTGCCTCGCTATCGAGCGGGCCTGGCTGGGCATTTGCGCACATGCTCGTCAGCCTGCTCGTGTACCTGGTGCTATGCGCGCTCCTGGTGCGCTTTGTGGTGCGACCGGTGCTTGCGCGGCTCGCCTCGACTGCGCATGCAACGCGCGACCGCTTGGCCGTGTTGCTCTGCTTTGTAATAGCCTCGGCACTCGCGACGTCGCTGATCGGATTCCATAGTGCATTTGGCGCACTTGCGGCGGCGCTATTCGTGCGGCGCGTGCCCGGCGTCGCGAAGGAGTGGCGCGATAACGTCGAAGGTTTCGTCAAGCTTGTACTGATGCCGGTGTTCTTCGCGTGTGCGGGGCTGCATGCGTCGGTCGGCACGATAGACGACGCGGCATCATGGATGTGGTGCGGGGTATTCCTCGTGGGCGGATTCATCGGCAAGTTCGGCGGCAGCTATCTGGGCGCGCGTGGCACTGGGCTGGCGCCACACGATGCGATGCTGGTGAGCTCGTTGATGAATACGCGCGGGTTGATGGAGCTAATCGTCCTGTCAATCGGCCTGCAGATGCAGATTCTTCCGCCAAAGGTCTACACGATCCTCGTGGTGTTCGCGCTGGTGACGACGGCGCTGACCGCACCGCTGGTTCGATTCACGCTGCGCATGCAAACACGCGCAATGAGCCAACAGGCCGCCTGAGCCAGCTTGAGGGGAGAGCTCACCATGATTGCTGCCACCGAAACCAAAGTTCACGATTTGCTCGATGCCGAGGGCCGCGATGTCCGCGATGCCCGTGAACTGCGCAACGTGCTGGGGCAGTTTGCTACCGGTGTGACCGTGATCACCACCCGCACCGCAGACGGCCGCAACGTCGGTGTGACGGCCAACTCGTTCTCCTCACTGTCGCTGTCACCGGCGCTGGTGCTCTGGAGCCTGGCACGCACGGCACCGAGCCTGAAGGCCTTTTGCTCGGCGAGCCACTTCGCCATCAACGTACTGGGCGCGCACCAGCACCACCTGTCGGAGCAGTTCGCACGGGCAGCAGCCGACAAGTTCGCTGGTGTAGCTCATTCCTATGGCAAGGCGGGAGCCCCGGTGCTGGACGATGTGGTGGCAGTGCTGGTGTGCCGCAACGTCACCCAGTACGAGGGCGGTGACCACCTGATCTTCATTGGCGAGATCGAACAATACCGCTACAGCGGCGCAGAACCGCTGGTCTTCCATGCAGGCCAGTACCGGGGTCTAGGGAGCAATAGAGCAGAAAGCGTCCTCAAGCACGAATAGCCCGGCTCATGTGATCTTTTGCCGGGAAGGGTCACTGATCCAGGTGCCCCTTGATGTGGCAGCAGCTCGACCTCAGTGGCTCGCTGCGCAGCGCCCCAGCGAACAACCAGCCCGATCGGCCAAGCGCCCGCGACAGCTATTTGTAGTTTCCCTCCTCCTCCTCCTCCTCCTCCTCCTCCTCCTCCTCCTCTGAAGTCGATCCGACACCCACGCCAGGAAATGAATAATCACTATTGGGTTTGTGCCCAATGAGAAAGCCCTTGTAGTACGTTTTTTTCGAATGCCTTAGGCCCTTGAAGCCAGGCCATCCCAGCGCGAGGCTTGCCCAGGCGGTGCTGATTGAGGCTCACAAAATGCATTTGATAATCATTTGCAATAAAGGATAGAATCCCGCCCCCTCGTCTGATCCCGCCTTGAATGATCGCCGCCGTGTCTTATCTCAGCGATAAACTCGAGCTCTACCTTTCCCACCGTACCGCGCTGGTCGACTATTCGGCGCCCATTGTCGGTTGTCGGGCTCAAGCCGAAGAAGTGGTCCAGGAGGCCTGGCTGCGCTTCTGCGGCCAGGCCGATAGCGCCGCCCAGCCGAGCAACCCGGTGGGCTACCTGTACCGCATCGTGCGCAACCTGTCCTTTGACCTGCTGCGGCGCTCGACCCTGGAAAATCGTCATCCCGATGGCGCCGATCTGCTGAACGAGCTGCCCTCGAGTACGCCATCACCGGAGCATCAGGCGCTGCACAGCGACCAGTTGCGCCTGCTGCAAGATGCGCTGGCACTGCTGCCGGAGCGCACGCGCCGGGCCTTCCACATGCACCGCCTGCAACACCTGACCTTCCAGGAAATTGCCGCTGAGCTGAAGATCTCCACCAGCTTGGCGCACCAGCTGGTGCGTGACGCACTGACCCACTGTGCGGAGCACCTGGCCGATGACTGATACCCCCTTGCCTCAACCTGTATCCGGTTCACTGAAGGACGACCCCGTGTGGCAGGCGGCGATGGATTGGCTGCTGCAATGCCACGCCGCGCCGGATGACGCCTTACTGCAACAGGCCCATGCGCGCTGGCTGGCCGCTGATGAGCGCCATGCTGCCGCCTGGCGCAAGGCCAAGAAAGTCTGGTTGCTCAGTGGCGGCCTGGAGCCGCTGGAGCCGCCCCTGCCCCAGCCTTTGCCCACCCCGCTCCGGGCTCGGCGCAACAGGCCGCGGCGGGCACTGAAGGCGCTTGCACTGGCGGCCTGCCTGCTGTTGCTGGCCGGGCCGACACCACCGACCGCCCATACCAGTCCAGCCGGCGAGCACCGACAAGTGCTCTTGAGTGACGGCAGCCGTATTGAGCTGGGCAGCGACAGCGCTATTCGAGTGGACTTCGAACCCGGTACGCGGGCGGTCACCCTGCTCAGGGGGCAGGCGTTCTTCGAGGTCAGCCACGATGCCTCGCGCCCGTTCACGGTGCAGGCTGCGGACATCAAGGTCAGGGTCATAGGGACCGCGTTCGACGTGGACCTCAGCCACACCGCCGTGGTGGTAGCCGTACAGAGCGGCGCTGTCCAGGTTCGCGATGGGCGCGGCGAACTCGCGGTGCCGGCCCTGGGCCCGGGCGATAGCCTTCGCCTTGGCCTGGACCAGGGCCCGCCGCAGCGCGGTCGGCTATTGCCTGGCCAGGTTGCCCCCTGGCGCCAGTGGCAGTTGCTGGTCAATGACCGGCCACTCTCCGAGGTGGTTGAAGCGCTGCAGGACTATTACCCCGGTGTACTGCTATTGACGGACCCTGCTCTGGGCGAGCGGCGCATCACCGCTTCGCTGAACCTGCGCTCGCCAGTCAGCGCGCTGCAACTGGCGATCGCTCCGCTGGGCGGGCATCTGCGGCAATGGGGCCCCTACCTCACGCTGATCAGCAAAGAGCCGCAAGTGCCGGCAAAACAATAAATTTCAAAATTTTCTGGAAGTTCTCGATCGCCGTTCGTTTATTGCCCCGCTGAGCTAATCATAATTATTCTCATTAGCATGTGCGTATTGTTCGCACTGAACGGGGAGTTCACCAGAGCATGTCCATTTTCCCCCAACAGGGACTTCAGGGTTGCCGACGCAGTGCGCGGCTGTTGTGGCTGTCAGTGGGGCTGGCGGTGTCCCTGCCGGCCTTGGCCAGTGACCATCGGACACGGCATAGCATCGACATCGCACGCCAGCCGTTAAGCACGGCTCTGATGGCGCTGGCACAGCAGACCGGCCTGCAGATCAGCGTCGAGAGCCAACTGCTGCTCAACCTGAACGCTCCGGCGGTGCAGGGCGAACTGAGCGCCGAGCAGGCGCTGGCGAAACTGCTCAAGGGCAGCCAGCTGGAGTGGATCTACATCGGTGACGACGCGCTGATGGTGCAACGGGCGACTCGCCCGCGTACCGACCCGGTCCGCCTGGGCAATACCAAGGTGCCTGGCGAGTTGTCGCTGCCCCAGGGTGAAACCCGAGTGGACCGCGCGACGATCGAAGCAATGCCGGCGGGCAATGGCGACATCACCAGCCTGTTGCGCAGCCATCCCAACGTGCAGTTCGACGACGCTCAGCTGAGCAGCAAGACCCCTGGCGAAATCGGCCCGGCCAACATCAGCATCAACGGGGCGCAGTTCTACCAGAACGCCTTCCTGGTCGATGGCATCAACATGAACAATGACATCGATCCGGCCGAAGACCGGGTGCAATTGCTGGACGCGGTACCGGGGCGCAGCCAGGGCCTGGCACTGGACACCGACCTGCTGGAGAACATCACGGTCCTGGACAGCAACGTGCCAGCGGCCTATGGCGGCTTCAACGGTGGCGTCATCGATGCACAGACCCGTGCACCGACCCAGGCGCTGCACGGCAAATTCTCGGTGCAGACCACCCGTTCCGCCTGGACCCAATATCACGTCGACGAAAGCGAAGAACAGCGCATGGAAAACTCGGGCTCTCCCGACGAGCAGCCCAAGTTCGACAAGGTCACCGTTCGTGGCACGCTGCAGGGCCACCTGACCGACAATTTCGGCCTGCTTGGCAGCTTCAGCCAGAAGCGCTCGACCATCCCCCTGGGTTTCTACTCCTACAACAATGTCGAGGAGATGGGCTTTCACGAGGAGAAGCAGCAACGGCGCATCGACAACTACTTCCTCAAGTCGGTATGGAAAGCCAGCGATCAACTCACTGTTGAGACCAGCGTGACCCATGCCCCCGAGGAGAGTCACTACTTCCGTGCCAACGTGGCCAACTCGGGTTATGACAACAAGGCCGGCGGCACCCAAGTGAACCTGCGCACCGTCTGGGATGGCGACCTGGCGCGCGTCGAACAGAACCTGGCGTGGAGCGGCCAGGAACAGAGCCGCCAATCGGACTCTGCCGATTACTGGACCTGGCGCAAGTCGGCCACCAAGGACTGGGGCATCGGCAACAAGGCCACCTCCAATACCCTTGAAGGCGGTTGGGGTGATATCGAGCAGCAACAACGTACCTGGCAGTACAAGCTCAATGCCGACTGGCGCAGCGTCGACTGGCTGGGCATGACTCACCGCCCGCAGACCGGCCTGGAATTCTCTCGCCAGTACGTGCGCTACGAGCGCCTGACCGACAGCAGCACCTATGTTGCCCCCGCGGCGACCACAACCTGCACCAACAGCGCCGGGGTTACCGACAGCGTCGCCTGCAACATGGGCCGGACCCTGAACGGCTGGGCGGGCCAGTACATGAAGAGCCGTACCCGCTACGCCACCGGCGAATTCGACTTCACCACCACCTCCTGGGGCAGCTGGCTGCAGGACGAGATCACCCTCGGCCAACTGACCTTGCGCCCGGGCGTGCGCGTGGACAGCGACGACTACATGGACAAGACCACCTGGGCGCCGCGCTTTTCCCTGGAATATGACCTGTTCGGTGACCGCACCACCTTGCTCAATGCCGGCGTCAACCGTTACTACGGACGCAGTGTCAGCAGCTGGCAGCTGCAAGACGGACGCAACCGCCTGCGCTTCAACGAAACCCGCGACAGCCTGGACAAACCCTGGGTGGTCAAATCCAACGCGGCCAACCAGGTGCGCTTCAATCAGCTGGACATCCCCTACGACGACGAGCTGATGCTGGGCGTGGTGCAGCAATGGGCCGGGGTCGAATATGCCCTCAAGTATGTCAATCGCAAGGGGCGCGACCAGGTGGTGCAGGTGTCCGGCAAGACCTTGGGCGAGCCCTCCACGGACCCGACGCTGGCGAGCAACTACACCACCTACACCAACGACGGCAAGAGCGAGACCGACACCTACACCCTGACGGTGACACCGTTGCAGCGCTGGACACTGCTGGGCACCCAGACCGGGGGGCAACTGGCGCTCAACTGGACCGACAGCAAGGCCTCCGCACCGACCTACGTCGCCGCCGAGAACCTGTACTACCAGAACAGCGTCATCCAGTACCAGGGCAGCTTCATCAATTATGACGACCGTCCGGCCAGCAACTTCAACCGGCCCTGGACGGCCCGCCTGACGACCATCACCGAGATCCCCCAGGCCAATCTGCAGTGGAGCAACTTCTGGCGCTACCGCGCCGGCTACAAGCGCATTGGCGACACGGGGCGCAATGTGGACTACATGGGCACCTCGGTGGATGTCTGGGAGGAACAGAAATTCCAGGCGGCGCTGACCTGGGACACGCGCCTGGGCTGGCGTATTCCCACCGCCAGGGACCAGAACGTGTTCATCAATGTCGACGTGTTCAACGTGCTCGACAAGAAGTCGGTCAATGCCAACCAGACGGTCAACAGCAACTCGGTCTCGACCTATGAGGTGGGCCGCCAGTACTGGCTCGAAGTCGGATACGCGTTCTGAAATGCGCCGGCCCCTGAAGAGTCTGCAGGTCATGCTCGGCATGGTGCTGGTGATTGGCCCGCAGCACGTGCTGGCCTGCGCCACGAGCGAACCGTCTTGCCTGCGCGAGTTATACAGCCGGCCCCCCGCGCAGTGGCCGGCGCCGCAGGTGGATGCCGGCGTGGCCTGGCAAGAGCTGGGCCCCTTGCCCGAGCGGGCGCCGTCCCCGGCGTACAACCCCTACACGCAGCAGAAGGCCGATCTGGGCCGCCAGCTGTTCTTCGACCCGCGCCTGTCGCGTTCGGGGCAGATTGCCTGCGCCTCCTGCCATGAACCGGACCTGGGGTTCGCCGATGGGCGTCGGGTCTCGTTCGGGCATGACCGTGCCGCGGGCCGGCGCAATGCACCGAGCCTGGTGGCCAGCGGCCTGGCCAAGAAGCTGTTCTGGGACGGGCGCGCCGACAGCCTGGAGATGCAGGCCCTGATGCCGGTCGTCGACCCCAAGGAGATGGCCTTCAGTGTCGCAGAACTGGTGGCCCGGCTGCGTGACACCACGGACTACCCGGCACAGTTCGCCCAGGTATTTCCCGGACAGGCGCTGGGTGCCGAGCAGGTGGCGGCGGCATTGGCGACTTATCAGCGTGGCCTGCTGCGGGTTGCCCAACGCACCCCCTTCGAGCGTTTTCTACGGGGGCAGGCGAAGGCGCTCAGCGACCAGCAATTGCAGGGGCTGCACCTGTTTCGCACCAAGGCACGCTGCATGAACTGCCACTTCGGCCCGGCGATGCAGGACGACCGCTTCCACAATGCAGGCCTGACCTTCTATGGGCGCCTGCGCGAAGACCTCGGGCGCTATGAAGTCACCGGGCTGGCGCAGGATGTCGGGCGCATGCGCACACCTTCACTGCGGCTGGTGAGCCATACCGGCCCCTGGTTTCACAACGGGCTGGCCAGCAGCCTCGATCAGGTGCTGTTGTTCTACAACGCAGGCATGCCCAGGCCCGTACCCAAGGAGGGGCAACTGCAAGACCCGCTGTTTCCCGTGACGTCGGCGCAATTGAAGGTATTGAAGCTGGACCGGAGCGAACTGAAGGCACTGAAGGCTTTCCTGGAGGCCCTATGAGAGGTTGGCCGAGGCGGCTGCATGCCAGACTGCGAGCCGCACTGCCTAGGGCAGAGGGTAGCTGCCCGGCAACAGAATGCTGTGATCCAGATGCTGCACATCGGTGTGCCCACACAGGGCCAGGGTCAGGTCCATTTCTCTGGCGATGATCTCCAGGGCCTTGGCCACTCCTGCCTCACCCATCGCCCCCAGGCCATACAGGTGCGCGCGCCCGAGCATGACCCCCTGGGCGCCCAGCGCCAGGGACTTGATCACGTCCTGCCCGCTGCGGATACCGCTGTCGAGCCAGACTTCGATCCGCTCGCCGACCGCCTCGACGATCGCCGGCAGCATGCTGATGCTGGAGGGCGCACCGTCCAGCTGGCGTCCGCCATGGTTGCTGACAATCAGGCCATCGGCGCCGCTGTCGGCCGCCAGGCGGGCATCCTCCACATCCAGGATGCCCTTGAGGATCAACCTGCCGCCCCAGCGTTCCTTGATCCATTGAATGTCGTCCCAGCTCAGGCACGGGTCGAACTGCTGGTAGGTCCAGTCGGCCAGTTGGCGCATGTCATCCACGCCTTTCACATGCCCCATGATGTTGCCGAAGTGGTGACGGCGGGTGCTCAACATCCCTTTGATCCAGCCCGGTTTGCCGAGGATGTTCAACAGGCTGGAGGGGTTCAGTCGCGGTGGAATACTCAGGCCGTTTTTCAGATCCTTGTGGCGCTGGCCGCTCAACTGCAGATCAAGGGTCAGGACCAGGGCATCACAACCAGCGGCCTTGGCCCGGTCGATAAGGCTGGCGACGAACCCGCGGTCACGCATGACGTAAAGCTGGAACCAGAAAGGTGCGGCGGTGGCGCGGGCGATGTCCTCAAGGGAGCAAATGCTGACCGTCGACAAGGTGTAGCGAATGCCCGCAGCGGCGGCGGCGCGGGCAGCAAGGATCTCGCCGTCGGCGTGGATCATCCCCGCCAGGCCAGTGGGCGCAATGGCCAGCGGCATGGCCATGTCGATGTCCATTCTGCGAGCGCTGAGCGAACGATGCTCGATGTTGCGCGCCACCCGCTGGCGCAGCTTGATCGCACTGAAGTCGGCCTGATTGGCCTGGTAGGTGCTCTCGGTCCAGGAGCCGCCATCGACATAGTCATAGAACATTCGCGGCACCCGCCGCTGGGCCATTACACGCAAGTCTTCGATACAGGTGATGATGGGCATTGGCCCGCTCCCGATTGAGGTTCAGCACGAGATTAACGGCCTGTCCGAAGCGTGACCGGGAAAAAATTTCGCGCTTATCGGGCGTAACTTTCCTACAGCGAATGCTTCAAGCGTGCCTGCGCCTCAAGCACGGTTTCATGACAGACCCGGGTCAACCAGGTGCTGAAGGCTTGCGCCGCCGGCGATGCCTGCCGAACCCGCAGTTGATAGTGAAATGAGGGCTCGCTGCGCACCTCGCCAATCGCCACCAGCTGCCCATCGGCCAGCCACGCCTGTGCCAGTGAGGGCCGCGCCAGGACCACGCCCTGAGCCTTGGCCGCCGCCTCAAGCATCATTCCCAGGTCCAGCAGCGCCGGGCCCTGCCGCGGTTCGACGAGTTCCAGGCCGGCTTGCATGAACCAGGGCCGCCAGGGCTCCAGAGGTGAACGCAACAAGGGCAAGCGGGCGAAATCCCGCACCGGGTCCAGGTCCGGGAAACGCGCCAGCAAGGCCGGCGCAGCCATGGGCTGCAGTTGCTCGTCGAGCAGCCGCTGGCCTGGCGCAACCTCGGCGCTGTCGCCACTGATCAGCACATCGCAAGCACTGCCATCGACACTGCCCATGGGCGCACTGAGCTGGATCTGCAGGTCGACGTCGGGGCAGGCCAGGCTGTGCTCCTGCAGACGCGGGATAAGGACCTGTCGGGCGAAGGTCGGCGGGCAACTGACCGTCAGGTGCTGCTTGCGCTGCACGGGCCGCTGATGCCCGGGGATTGCCAGCAACTGCGCGAGGATCGGGCTGACCTGCTCCAGGTAGACCTGCCCCTGCACGGTCAGCACCACACTGCCGCCCAGGCGCTCGAACAACGATACGCCCAGCAGTTGCTCCAGGCCTGCAACACGCTTGCGCAAGGCGCTCCCGGTGAGTGCCAGGGCATCGGCCGCGCGCTCGAAACTCTGCAACTGCGCGACCGCCTGGAAGGCCAGCAGAGCATCCAGGGAAGGCAGGCGATAGTCCGTGAAGTTGTTCATGTCTGGGCTCCTGGGCGCACTGCGACGATGGTCCGGGCACAGTGCCCGGTACAGGGTTGCGCCAGTCTCTGGATCTTACCCAGCCTGCTGGCACCGGGGCGACGTCTGTGCAACGCCGTGGGAAAAAAACTCCCGTTGAGCGCGCCTTTTATTCCTCATGAGCTGCAGCCGTGCTGGCTAGGATGGCCCTCGCGATCTTTAAAACAACAACAAGAAGGAAGACCAGCCATGCTTAAAATCGCTCTCAGTACCCTGGCCCTGGCGCTGCTCTGCCACGCGGCCCAGGCCGACAGCCTGACCGTGGTTTCCGTCGGTGGGCTGAACAAGCAAGCCCAGCAGCAGGCGTTCTACGCCCCCTTCGAGCGGCAACACTCGATTAGCGTTCGGGCCGGCGAGTACAACGGCGAAATCGGCATGATCAAGGCCATGGTCGAGACCGGGAGTGTCGGCTGGGATGTGGTCGAAGTGGATCATGCCGAAATACAGCGCGGCTGCGACGAAGGGTTGTTCGAACGGCTGCCGGCCATGCCTGGCGTGACCCAAAGCGACTTTATCGAGGGTGCCCTGAGTGAATGTGGAGTAGGCATATTCATCTGGTCCACTGCCCTGGTCTACAACCCCAAGGCTGTGCCCAAGCCCCCGACCGGCTGGGCCGACCTTTGGGACCTGAAGACCTTTCCCGGAAAGCGAGCCCTGCACAAAGGCGCCAAGCTGACCCTGGAGATCGCCCTGATGGCCGACGGCGTGCCCCGTGACCAGGTGTACAAGGTGCTGCGTAAAGCCGATGGCGTAGACCGCGCGTTTCGCAAGCTGGACCAGATCAAGCAACAGATCCAGTGGTGGGAATCAGGGGCTCAGCCCTTGCAGTGGCTGGCAGCCGGGGATGTCAGCATGACCTCGGTCTACACCGCCCGCGCCATCAGTGCGCAACAGGCCGGCTATGACTTCCCGCTGGTGTGGGAAGGCAACCTCTACGACCTGGACAGCTGGGGCATCGTCAAGGGCAGCCCGAATGTGCCGGCGGCGTTGAAGTTCATCGCTTTTGCCAGCTTGCCGGCGCAACAGAAACAGTTCGCCGAAATCATGCACAACGGCCCGACTCACAGGCAGACGCTGGCACTGGTCGCAGCCGAAACCCAGCGCAACTTTCCCACCGCGCCACAGAACATGGCCGTCGCGTTGAAAGTCGACAGCGAGTTCTGGATCGAACATGGGCATGAGCTGGAGGAACGCTTCACCGCCTGGGCCGCACGCTAGGCCATCGAGCCAGGCGGCTGTGGTCGACGGTTGACACCCGAGGCTGCAGCGAGCGTGAAACTGGACCGTCGGTTTGGATGACCGCCAGCGCGCCGACCATTGCTCGGCCAAGGGCACGCGCTGCCGCAATAGTTTAGTCCTGGGCGATCCAAGGATCAGGATTGCCAGGTATTCAGATCATGCCCCCCCATGCCATGTTGGCAGGTGGAGCAACAACGCTGGCCCCCGATCCAGCCTGAGCTCTGGTTGTGCGGCTTCGCGACAGTCGCCCCGGTGTTCTGAGCAACGCAGTCGGAACGATCCCGGCGTGCCGGAATGTCTCGAAGACATCCTTGTAGCGTAGGAGATAATAATAATGATCAGCATCCTGAAGTTCAGCGCCCTGGTAACAGGCTTGATAATCACCCCCCTTGGGCTTGCAGCCGACCTCACCATTGTTTCCTTCGGTGGCGCCAACAAGGACGCTCAAGTGAAGGCCTTCTACCAGCCATGGCAACGCAGCAACGGCGGCAAAATCATCGCTGGCGAATACAACGGCGAAATGGCCAAGGTCAAGGCGATGGTCGACACCGGCAGCGTCTCCTGGGACGTCGTTGAAGTTGAGTCCGCCGAATTAGCCAGAGGGTGCGATGAGGGGATGTTCGAAACACTGGACCCTGTTCAACTCGGCCTCGACAGCACAGAGTTCGTACCCGGTGCAATCCAGCCCTGCGGGATTGGTTTCCTGGTCTATTCAACAGTCCTGGCCTACAACACCAACAAGCTGGCGCGAGCGCCCACCGGCTGGAAGGATTTCTGGGATGTGGAGAGATTCCCCGGCAAACGAGGCCTGCGCAAGCTGGCCAAGTCGACCTTGGAGTTCGCGTTGATTGCCGATGGTGTCGAGTCTCATGACCTCTATTCGGTACTCGCCACCAAGGCAGGCCAGGACCGTGCGTTCGCCAAGCTGGATGAGATCAAGCCCCACCTTCAATGGTGGGAAGCCGGTGCCCAACCGCCCCAATACCTGGCAGCCGGGGACGTGGTGATGACCTCGGTGTACAACGGCCGCCTCTCGGCTGAGCAGCGCAAAAAATACGGCCTGGACATTGTCTGGTCCGGTGGTCTCTACGAATTCGACTCTTGGGCCATCCCGCGTGGAGCCTCGCAAAAAGCCAAGGCTTACCAATTCATCAGTTTCTCCGTCTCACCGGGGCAGCAGAAGCTGTTCTCCGAGCATATCGATTACGGCGCGGCCAACCTCGCCGCCATGGATCTGCTCGACAAGGCGCGTATAGCCGAACTGCCCACCGCGCCGCAGAACCTCGCGCAACAGGTTCCGGTTGATGCGCTGTTCTGGGCCGACCATGGCGAGCAACTGGAACAGCGCTTCAACGCCTGGGCGGCACGCTGAAGTCGCCAGCCCGGCGTCGGACTGACGCCGGGCTGCAGGTGACCCAAAGCTACCGGTAACGACCGTCATCGCAACACTTGCCGGATCGAGGCTTGGCCAGGCTTGCATTCTCCAAGGAGGCACCCGCCTAAAGAGTTCGTAAAGACTGCCTGCCCATGGCTCCCTTTGCTCTGCAAATACGCTTGAATAGTGCATGGCGCGAACCTGAAGAAAGCACCCTGTCATCCCCGGAGAAGCCCATGAGCAAAGTCGCCCGCTATCTGCAGGTCGAAGACATCCTCCTGGCGGTCAATGTCACGAACAAGCAGCGCCTGTTCGAGCAGGTCGGCCAACACCTGCAAGAGACCCGGCAACTGCCGGCGGAGTGGGTGGCCGCCAGCCTGTGGCGCCGGGAGCTGGCCGCCAGTACCGCCATCGGTGAAGGGGTGGCGGTGCCCCACGCGCGGCTCGCCGAGCTCGATCGCATTCATGCGCTGTACCTGCGGCCGCAGACCGCCATGGCCTTTGCCGCCCCGGACCAGCAGCCGGTCAGCGATATCCTGGTGCTGCTGGTGCCCACTCCCGCCGATCAGCAGCACCTGGACCTGCTGGCCGACACCGCCCGGCTGTTTACCAACCCGCGGTTTCGCCAGGCCCTGCTGCGCTGTACTGCACCGATGCAGGTCAAACAGCTGTTCGATCACTGGTAGCTTGACCCAGACACCTGCTCCAGCACGCAATACCCATTTGCCGCTCCCCGCGGCAAATGGGATAGCCCAAGCCCCACCGATCACCTTCCGGCACAAGATTTCATCTATTGGCGGTTAGCCGACTCATCCATTAACGTTCACTACACCTCACGCAGCCCAGCGCTTGAGGGGGGCGCCTGCCCTGCCGCCGCGCCGCTCTCCATATTCCTGTTGAACTCACTCACTGATTGCTCAATTAGAGAGAATATGAACAAGCCACAGCTGCTGCCTGTAGCCACTGGCGGCCGGCGTCCTCACAGGGACGAAGGTACCGGTCGAAAATCCTCTGGGCACCTGTCTCTTCTGTTGCTTGCCCGCTCGTCCCTGAACCTGATCTGCATCGCAGCCCTCGCCAGCTGCGCCGTGGGGCCGGATTTCAGCCGCCCGGAACTGAGCCGGGACGCCGGCTACAGCGCCACGCCCCTGCCGCCCGGCACCGTCACGGCGGGGGTCGCCGCCGGTGGCGCGGCGCAGCGACTGGTGAACGGCATGGACATTCCCGGGCAGTGGTGGACGCTGTTCCGCTCGCCGCAACTCGATGCCCTGGTGCAGGAAGCGCTGCAGGCCAACCCGGATATCGACGCCGCCCAGGCCGCGCTGCGCCAGGCCAATGAACTGCTGTACGCCGAACAGGCGTCGCTGTTTCCCTCCCTCAGCGCCTCGGCCTCGAAAACCCGCGAGAAGGTGTCCGCCGCCAGCGCCCTGGGCTCCAGCGGCGGTGCGGCAGCGGCCGGGGGCTCTGCGGCGCAGATCTTCACGGTCAACTCGGCGTCCCTGAGTGTGTCCTACGCCCCCGACGTGTTTGGCGGCACCCGCCGGCAGATCGAGGCCAGCGGTGCCCAGGCCGACTACCAGCGCTACCAGCTGGAGGCGACCTACCTGACCCTCACCGCCAACCTGGTGAACACCGCCATCAGCCTGGCCTCGATCCGTGACCAGATCGCCGCCACCGAAACCGTGATTCGCCTGCAGAGCGACCAGCTCGACCTGCTGCAGGCCCAGCGTCGACTGGGTGCCATCGGCGACAGCGATCTGCTGACCCAGCAAGCGACCCTGGCCCAGACCCGCGCCACCCTGCCGCCCTTGCAGAAACAGCTGGCCCAGACCCGCAACCAGTTGCAGGCCTACCTGGGTCGCTTCCCCAGCCAGGACCGTGGCGAACACTTCCAGCTGGCCTCCCTGCACCTGCCCGAGGAACTGCCCCTGAGCCTGCCTTCGGCCATCGTCGAGCAGCGGCCCGACGTGCGTTCCGCCGAGGCCCAGTTGCATCAGGCCAGCGCCGATATCGGCGTGGCCATCGCCAACCAGTTGCCGCAGTTCAGCATTACCGGTTCCCTGGGGTCCACGGCGCTGGCGGGCACCAAACTGTTTTCCTCCGGCACCGGGGTCTGGAGCCTGGCCGGCTCCATCGCCCAGCCGCTGTTCGACGCCGGCGCCCTGGAGCATCGCAAGCGAGCCGCGGTGGCCGGCTATGAGCAGGCCGCAGCGCGCTATCGCGGCACGGTGATCACCGCCTTCCAGGACGTAGCCAATGCCCTGCGTGCCCTGCAGGCCGACGCCGAGGCCCTGCAACAGCAAGTGCTGGCCGAGACCGCCGCGCGCCAGAGCCTGGACCTGGCCCAGGCCCAGTACCGCCTGGGCGCGGTGGGCTACCTGAACCTGCTGACTGCGCAGCAGACCTACCAGAACGCGATTGTCAGCCGGGTGCGGGCCCAGGCCGCCCGCTACAGCGACACCACGGCGCTGTTCCAGGCCCTGGGGGGCGGCTGGTGGCAGCGCCAGGATGTCGACCCCGACAGCCTCGGCAGCCCCGATCGTTTCGGCTGGCCGTCGCTCAAGGAGATGTACCCGCCGCCCGCGGCCCAGCACCGCGAACAGGCTCAAGCCGGCCAGCCGGGCCGGCTCCAGGGGCCGGCAGCCGCCGCGCCGTCCACTCGACCTGCACCCTTGCCTTAAGTGAGATCCGCCATGGCCGATGTCCACTCCAGCCCCTCCCCTGCGCACCCCGGCACGGCCCCCCAGGCGCCGCGCAAGCGCCGGCTGCTGCGGCCGATGCTGATCATGCTCGGCGTGGTGCTGCTGATCGTCGCGGTGATCGGCGGGGTCAAGTTCGCGCAGATCTCCAAGCTGATCGCCCAGGCCAAGGTGCCCCTGCCGCCCGCGGTGGTTACCGCCCTCAAGGCCCAGTACGAAGAGTGGCAGCCCAGCGTCTCCGCGGTGGGCTCGATGAAGACCGTGCGCGGGGTGGACGTGACCACCGAGGTCGGCGGCATCGTGCGCAGCATCGGCTTCAAGCCCGGCCAGGAAGTGGCCGCCGGCGACCTGCTGGTGCAGTTGAATGCCGATTCCGACATCGCCCAGTTGCACTCCCTGGAAGCCACCGCGGCCCTGGCCGGCACGGTGCTCAAGCGCGACCGGGCGCAACTGAAGGTGAGCGCGGTGTCCCAGGCCCTGGTCGAGGCCGACGAAGCCGACCTCAAGGCCAAGCTGGCCGCTGCCGAACAGCAGCGCGCGCTGGTGGCGAAGAAGAGCATCCGCGCGCCCTTTGCCGGGCGCATCGGCATCACCGCGGTCAACCCCGGGCAATACCTCAACCCGGGGGACAAGATCGCCAACCTGCAGACCTTCGACCCGATCTACATCGACTTCAACGTGCCCCAGGCCCAGGTGCAGCAGGTGGCCCTGGGCCAGAGCGTTACGGTCAGCGCCGACGGCCTGCCCAAACAGACGTTCACCGGCCGGGTCAGCTCCATCGACACCCAGTTCGACCCCAACACCCGCAACGTCACGGTGGAAGCCACCATCGACAACCCCAAGCGCAGCCTGGTGCCCGGCATGTTCGCCCGGGCCGTGGTGGCCTCCGGCGGCACCCAGCGTTACCTGACCCTGCCCCAGACCGCGGTCACCTATAACCCCTACGGCACCACGGTGTTCATCGCCAGCCAGAAGAACAACGACCAGGGCGACGCAGTGCTCACCGCGCAGCAGACCTTCATCGAAACCGGCCCCAACCGTGGCGACCAGGTGGCTGTGCTGTCAGGGGTCAAGGAAGGCGACCTGGTGATCACCAGCGGCCAGATGAAACTCAAGAACGGCTCGCCGGTGAAAGTCGACAACAGCCACGCGCCGCGCAACGATCCTTCGCCGACGCCGCAAGAGCACTAGGGCCCGCCATGAACTTCACCGATACCTTTATCAAGCGCCCGGTCTGGGCCGTGGTGGTCTCGCTGTTCATCCTGATCCTGGGCCTGCGCTCGATCTTCGAGCTGCCGGTGAACCAGTGGCCGCGCACGGAAAACACCGTGGTCACCATCAGCACCTATTACTACGGGGCCGACGCCGCCACCGTGGCCGGCTTCATTACCCAGCCCCTGGAGGCCGCCATCGCCCAGGCCCAGGGCATCGACTATCTGTCGTCCACCAGCATCACCGGGCTCTCCACCATTACCGCGACCCTGCGCCTGAACTACGACTCCAGCAAGGCGCTGACCGAGATCAACACCCAAGTCAACTCGGTGAAGAACCAGTTGCCGGCCCAGTCCCAGGAACCGGTGCTGACGGTAGCGGTGGGCCAGACCACCGACGCCATGTACCTGGGGTTCTACAGCGACACCCTGGCCACCAACAACATCACCGACTACCTGGTGCGGGTGGTCAAGCCCAAGCTCGATTCCCTGGAAGGCGTGCAGACCGCAGAGATCCTCGGCGGCCGCCAGTTCGCCCTGCGGGCCTGGCTCGACCCGGACAAGCTGGCGGCCCACAACGTCACCGCCCAGGACGTGGCCACGGCCCTGGGCAACAACAACTACCTGTCCGCCGTGGGCTCCACCAAGGGGCAGATGATCACCGTGGACCTCACCGCCGGCACCGACCTGCACACGGTGGACGAATTCAAGCGCCTGGTGGTCAAGCACAACGGCGACGCCCTGGTGTACCTGGAGGACCTGGGCAACGTCACCCTGGGGGCGGAAAACTACGACAGCAGCGTGGCTTTCTCCGGCAAGCGCTCGGTGTTCATCGGCATCAAGGCAGCGCCCACCGCCAACATCCTCAACGTCGCCGACAACGTGCGCAAAGCCTTCCCCGAACTGCAATCGCAACTGCCGGCCGGGGTGCGCGGCGAGATCGTCTACGACTCCACGGCCTTCATCAACACCTCGATCTTCGAGGTGGTGAAGACCCTGGTGGAAGCCATGATCATCGTCTCGGTGGTGATCTACCTGTTCCTCGGTTCGTTCCGTGCGGTGATCGTGCCGCTGGTGGCGATCCCGCTGTCGCTGGTGGGCACCTTCTTCGTCATGTACCTGCTGGGTTATTCCATCAACCTGCTGACCCTGCTGGCCCTGGTGCTGGCCATCGGTCTTGTGGTGGACGATGCCATCATCGTGGTGGAAAACGTCGACCGGCATATCAAGGAGCAAGGCCGCGGCGTACTGGAGGCGGCGCTGCTGGCGGCCCGCGAGCTGGGCGGCCCGATCATCGCCATGACCGTGGTGCTGATCGCCGCCTACGTGCCCATCGGCCTGCGCAGCGGCCTGACCGGGGCGCTGTTCAAGGAGTTCTGTTTTTCCCTGGCCGGCGCAGTGACGGTGTCGGCGGTGATCGCCCTTACCCTGTCGCCGATGATGACCTCGCGGCTGTTCAACAGCGGCCAGGAGGAAGGCCGCTTCGCCAAGCGCCTGGACCGCTACTTCGACTGGCTGCGGGGCCGCTACCACCGAGTGCTGGCCGCCGGGCTGGACAGCTGGCCGGTGCTGGTGACCTTCGGCTTCCTGCTGTTCCTGTTGGTGGCCGCCAGCGGCATGACCGCCAAGAGCGAGCTGTCGCCCACCGAGGACCAGGGCCTGGTGTTCATGCAGATCAAGGGCGCGCCCACCGCCTCGCCACAGCAGATGGAATGGATTGCCGACCAGGCGTTCCAGATCGCCAACAAGGAGCCCGAGTACCTGCAGATGTTCCAGCTCACCGGCCTGCCGTCGCTGAACCAGGGCCTGGGCGGGGTGCTGCTCAAGTCCTGGGAGGACCGTGACCGCTCCCAGGCGCAGTTGATTCTCGACCTGCAACAGAAGTGGAACCAGGTGCCCGGCGCCACCATCGCTGCCTTCCCCCTGCCCTCGCTACCCGGCGCCCAGGGCCTGCCAGTGCAGTTCGTGATCAGCACCACCGAGTCGGTGGCCAACCTCAACGAAGTGGCCCAGGCGGTGCTGGCCGAAGCCACCAAGCAGCAGCTGTTCTGGTTTTCCGACGTCGACCTCAAGCTCGACAAACCCCAGGCCAGGCTGGTGGTGGACCGGGAAAAGATCGCCGCCCTGGGCATGACCCAGGCCGACGTCGGCGCGGCGCTGTCGGCGGCCCTGGGGGGCAACTACGTGAACTACTTCTCCACGGCCGGGCGCTCCTACAAGGTGATTCCCCAGGTGCTGCAGGTGGACCGGCTGAACCCCGAGCAGATCCTCGACTACTACATTCGCACCCCATCGGGAACCATGATCCCGGCACGCACCGTGGCCCATATCGAGACCTCCACCGAGCCGGAGTCGGTCAACCACTTCCAGCAGCTCAACTCGGCCACCCTGTCCGGGGTCAGCGGCGTGTCCCAGGGCGAGCTACTGGCCAGGCTCAAGGGCATTCTCGAACAGGTGGCTCCGTCCGGTTACTCCACCGACTATGCCGGCGAGTCGCGGCAGTTCATCCAGGAATCCGGCGGTTTTGTCGGCCTGCTGCTGTTCTCGATCCTGATCGTCTACCTGGCCCTGGCGTTCCAGTTCGAGAGCTACCGCGACCCGGTGGTGATTCTGTTTTCGGTGCCGCCGGCGCTGTTCGGCGCCCTGGCCTTCATCACCATGGGTTTTGCCTCGATCAACGTCTACACCCAGGTCGGGCTGGTGACGCTGCTGGGGTTGATCACCAAGCACGGGATCCTGATCGTGCAGTTCGCCAACGAACTGCAGCGCGCCGGCCACAGCAAGCGCGAAGCCATCGAAGAAGCTGCCGCGGTGCGCCTGCGGCCGATCCTGATGACCACCGCAGCCATGGTCCTGGGGGTGGTGCCGCTGGTGTGGGCCTCCGGCGCCGGCGCGGCGGGCCGCCACGACATGGGGCTGGTGATCTTTGCCGGGCTGTCCATCGGCACCCTGCTGACCCTGTTCATGGTGCCGGCCATGTACCTGTTCATCGGCACCACCCACCACGCCGAGACCGCGCAGCAGCAAGACGGCGCGCAGGCGATCGAGCCATCCAGCAGTCACTGAGCGCGGGGCCAACGACTGCTGGACGAAGGCGGAGGCGAGTACCGGCAAGCCTCAGGCAGACACGCCAAGAATGATGTGGGAAGCCTTGATCACCGCCGTGGCGCTGACGCCCGGGGCCAGGCCCAGCTCGGTCACCGCGTCGCGGGTGACGATGGAATACACCTGGCTGCCGCCGCTTAGCTCAAGCACCACTTCGGCATTCACCGCACCGTCGGTAACGCTGATCACCTTGCCCTGCAGGCAGTTGCGCGCGGACAGGCGAATGCCTTGGGCATCGGTCATCAGCATCACCCAGGGCGCCTTGACCAGGGCCAGGGCCTCGGTGCCCGGCGCGATCCCCAAGGTCCGCAGGCTCTGCAGGGTCACCACCGCCACCAGTTGCTCGCCACCGTCCAGGGACAGCACCACCTCGGCGTTGACCGAGCCCTCTTCGACCTGGCTGACCCGACCTTTGAACACGTTGCGTGCACTGACTTTCATGGAGCGTTCCTTTTATTGACTTCAGGGTTAGGATTGCCCGGCATGATCCGGGCGCACGTTGTGTAGAAACAACCATAGCGCCCGTCACCCAAGGCCGGAGTTCTGTCCCTGGCCCCGGGTCAATCCTGCTCTTGCAGGTGCTCGATAAACGTCGTGCCGCTATAGCGCTGGCGAAACAGCCCCGCCTCCACCAGCATCGGTATCACCTGTTCCAGGAAAATGTGCATCGAACGGATCGAGCCCCCCGGTGCGGCGATAAAGCCATCCATGGCGCCGGCCTCGGCCCAATCGACGATCAGTTCAAAGGCGTCCTCGGCAGTGCCGATCACTTGCCAGTGGGCCGCAGAAATCACTTCCGGACGCAGCAGCAGTTCGTCCAGGCGCAGGGTCTCGCGCTCGATCAGGCGCCGCAGCAGGTTGGTGTGGGTGCGACTGTCGGGGTTGGCGGCCGGGGCCGGCAGGTCCGCGGCGCTCACCGGCCGGTCCAGGGGCCAATCGCTGAGGTCGAGGCCGATCATCTGCTTGATCGAGGCAAACTTGCGCGCATTGTCCGGGCGCCCGTGGGTCTGCATGAACAGCTCGCGGGCCGCCTCCCGGGTCGGCGCCAGGTACAGGCTCAGGCCCGGCAACAGGCGGATGTCCTGGGGCGCGCGGCCGTGACGTTGGGCCCGCCGGGACAGGTCGCGACGCAGCTCCAGGGCAGCGTCCTTGTCCGGGGTCGGGGCGAACACCAGGTCGGCCACCGAGGCGGCGAAGTCGCGCCCGGTGTCCGAGGCGCCGGCCTGGATCAGGGGGATGCGCGCGCCGCCGTAGGCCGGCAGGTTGAGCGGGCCACGGACCTTGAAGTGCGCCCCGTCATGGTCCACCGGATGCACCTTGGAACGGTCGGCGTAGCGGCCGTTGTCGCGGTCGAGCAACAGCGCCTCGGCGGGATAGCTGGCCCAGAGGTCATGCACCAGGCGGGTGAACTCCGCTGCCCGGGCATAGCGCTCATCCGCGCTGGGCATGGCCTCCAGGCCGAAGTTCTCATGGCCCTGCAAGGCAGTGACGATGTTCCAGCCGACGCGCCCCTTGCTCACCCAGTTCAGCGATTGCAACTGGCGCGCCACCACGTAGGGCGGGAAGAAGGTGGTGGACACCGTGGACACCAGGCCGATGTGCGAAGTCTCCCGGGCAACGGCGGCCAGCAGCACCGTGGGGTCGAGGCTGGCAAACCCCGAGCCGCTTTCCAGCCCTTCCATGTTCAGGCAGCTGACATCCGGGCGGAACACGAAATCCAGGTGCGCGGCCTCGGAACGCTTGGCGATGTCCACGGCGAAGTCGGCGCTGTAGATGCCTTCGATATTGCTGTCGGGCTGGCGCCAGGCATCGCCGCTGAGCCAGGTGGGGGCCAGGGACATGCCGATATGCAGGCGTTTGCGGTTACTCATCTGTTGCCAATCTCCTGTGTACGAATGAACGCCGGCAGCGCCTCGGGGGGCGGCCGGCGACGGGTTGCCGGGGGCCTCAGAACGCCCCTTTGACGCCGATGCCCAGGGTCCGTGGCTGGGTCATGCTGGCCTCGATGCCGCCGATGCCGCGGTTCTGCTGCATGTAGGTGGGCGAGCGGTCGTCGAAGACGTTCTTGACGTAGCCATAGAGCTGCACCTGGTCGTTGAAGCGGTAGCTCATGCGCGCATCGGTCAGGGTGTAGGGCTTGATCGAATAGGCCGAGGTGTTGGCGGTATCCGAGTAGTAGCCGTCCAGGTAGCGCACCTGGGCATTGAGGTTCAGGCGCTCGGTGATGTCCCAGCTGGGGCCGACGCTCAGGGTGTAGCCCGGCGAGCGGGCAAACTCGTTGTGGGCGTAGTCGGCGTTGCTGGAAATCTTGTCGATGCGGGTGCGCAAGGTGCCGGCGCTGGCCTTGAGCCGCAGGTTGTCCAGCAGGCGATAGTCCAGATCCAGCTCCAGGCCATAGGCGTGGGCCTTCTCGGCGTTGATGGTGTAGGACTGTGCCACCCCCGGGGAAATCACCACCGGGATGTTGTACTGGGCGTCCTTGAAATCCATGTAGAACAGGTTGGTGTTGATCAGCAGGCGGTCGTCGAGAAAGCTCGCGCGGCTGAACAGCTCATAGTTCCAGATCGACTCTTCCTTGAAATAGGCCCATTGCCGGGTCGTCAGGTTCAGCGACACACCGCCCGGGTTGTAGCCCCGGCTGACCAGGCCACCGACGGTCCAGTGCGGGGTGGCGGCGTAGGCCAGGGAAACCTTGGGCAGCACGGTGGAGAAGGTCTTGTCGTAGTTCAGCGCGCCGGGAGCCAGCACCGAGTTGCCCGTGCGCTCGATGTGGTCCTGCTGGTAGCGCAGGCCGGTGCTCAGGGTCCACAGGTCGGTGAGCCGGTAGTTGAGCTCGCCGAAGATCCCCAGGTTGGTCTTGGTGTCGTCGAAGGCCGAACGGCCCCGCAGGTTGAGGGTTTCGTCGGTGCGGGTGCGGGCGTAGTAGATCCCGCCCATGCCACTGAGCAGGTCCTCTTTCTCACCGAAGGTCAGGCGCGACTCGTTGGAGGCGTTCTTCTGGTGGATGTCGGCATCGCCCTCGCCCGCCGCCCCGGTCACCCGGTGCACCGACGACAGCGAATACTGCGCCTGGTTGAACAGCTTGAGGCCATTACCCAGCTCATAGGAGACGTCGAGGATGCTGGTGTTGGTGTCCTGTTCCCAGGACGGCATGGTGGTGGAGCTGTGCTCCAGCTTGTGGAACGGCGCCGAGGCGGCTTCCTGGGTCGGGCGGTTGCTGTCGTTGTGGGCGAAGGTGAACTGGCTTTCCAGCCCTGGAATGTCGGTGGGCAACCACAGCAGCTTGGCCCGGGCATTGAGGTTGCGAAAATACTGGTCGGTCTTGCCGCCCTGGAACTTCGGGTTGTCGTAGTCGATGAAGGTGTCGCGGGCCGAATAGTCCACTGCCAGGCGCCCGGCAAAGTCCTGGGCCAGGGGCCCGGACACCGCCACCGAACTGCGCCGCGAGTGGTAGCTGCCGATCTCCGCCTGGTAGGCCGCCTCGGGGGTGAAGGTCGGGTTCTTGGTGTTGACGATGATCGCCCCGGCAATCGCATTGGCGCCCTGGGAGGTGGTCTGCGGGCCGCGGAACACCTCGATGCTGTCCAGGTCCCAGACCGAGGTCGCGCCGAAGAACATCTCGTTGTAGTTCAGGTAGTGGCCGTCCAGGTTGATGGTGGCCCGCGGCACCGTACCACCCCAGAACACGTTCTGCCCGTTGTTCGGGCCCTGGGTGTCCTGGCCGCGGATGATCGGCGCGCCCACCGAATCGGTGTAGATCACGTTGGGGCTGCCGTTGATGACCTCCGACACCGACGCATCGCCGGTCTTGTTCTGGTCGATATCGCGGTCGGTGATGATCGACACCGAGGAGGCGGTGTCCTTCAGCTCGCGGTCGAGTTTCTCACCGGTGACCACCAGCGATTCCAGGGCCAGGCTGCCTTTCCCCGGCTTGTCCGGCTGCCTGCTGTCCTCGGCCATCAGCGGCGGGCTCGCCAGCAGGGTGGACAAGGTGAGAACGCCAATACCGTGACTGAATGTGCGGTGCGTAAGGGCCATCAAAACTTCCTTCCAAATGAGAATGATCCTCTTTCACGATTAGGCTATCACGCTGCCATGACATTCCTCAATACGGAATACATTCTGCAAATTGGAATGATCTACACTTTTGGCCCGGGCGCATTCCCCCGTCCCAGGCAGGCGGTGGAACCGGTATCATGGCCGCCGCTAGCGCCAGCGCCGCGCAGGCCGTAGCCTGCGTACCCCACGCGGCCAGACATTGGTGAGGAGACCCAGCCGTTGAACAGTTCGCAGCCCCCGTTGGACGAGACCCTGGATGCACCGCCGGAAAAACGTTCCGGGGTGATCCAGTCGGTGTCGATCGCCGCGCGTTTTCTCAACACCCTGGCCAATGCCGAGGGTGAGCTGGCCCTGGGGGAAGTGGCCCGGCGCACCGGCACGGGTGGCTCCACCGCCCACCGCTACCTGCAAAGCCTGGTCAAGGAAGGGCTGGCCAAGCAGGACCCGCTCAGTGGCCTGTACGACCTGGGCCCGGCGGCCCTGAGCATCGGCATTGGCGCGCTCAAGCGCATCGATGCGGTGGACATCGCCGCCCAGCGCATGAAAGCCCTGGCCCAGCGGCATGCCGCCAGCGGGGGCGTGGCGATCTGGACCGACCGCGGGCCGACCCTGGTGCGCTGGTACCGCAGCGCCTATTTCTCCATCAACCCCCTGGCCCTGGGGGACATCCTGCCCATCGACAACACCGCCTGCGGCCTGGTGTTCCAGGCCTTTCTGCCCAAGGCCGTGATCGACGCGGCGCGCAAGCAGCAGCCGGCGCATTTTCGCGGCACCCCGCCCAGTGCCGCGGTGCTCGACGAGGTACGACGCCGGCATTGGGCCGAACTCACCAGCCACCTGCTGTCCAACGTCACCGGGCAGGCCGCGCCGGTATTCGACGCCCAGCAGGAGATCGTCTGCGTGATGACCACGGTCACTGACCTGGGGCAATTGCAGGCCCCGCAAGACCGCGATGCACTGTTCCATGAAGCGGCCCAGGTCAACCAGGCCACCGGTGGCCAGCGCGTGCCCCAGGAAGCGTTGCCGGCGCGCCCCTGAGCCGTGGCTTCAGGCCGGGTCGATCCGGCCCTTGGGCACCATCAACGGCGTGCCGCTGACCGGGTCGCGGATGATCACCGAGGCCAGGCCGAACACCTGCTCCACCAGGGCCTCGGTGAAGATCGCCGCCGGCGCGCCCTGGGCGACGATGGCGCCGTCGCGCAGGGCGATCAGGTGGCTGGCATAGCGGCAAGCCTGGTTCAAGTCATGCAGCACCGCGACGATGGTCCGGCCCTGGCGGTTGAGCTCGGCCAAAAGCTCCAGCAGCTCGATCTGATGGACGATATCCAGGTAGGTGGTGGGCTCGTCCAGCAGCAGGATCGGCGTTTCCTGGGCCAGCACCATGGCGATCCACACCCGCTGGCGCTGGCCGCCGGACAACTCGTCCAGCAAGCGTTCGGCCAGCGCCTCGACCCGGGTCGCGGCCATCGCCCCGCGCACCGCCTGCTCATCCTCCTTCGACCACTGGCGCAGCAACGACTGGTGCGGATAGCGCCCGCGCGCCACCAGTTCGGCAACGCTGATGCCATCCGGCGCCATGGCGCTTTGCGGCAGCAGGCCCAGGCGCCGGGCCACTTCCCGGGCCGGCAGTTGGCGGATGTCCTTGCCATCGAGCACCACCCGCCCTTCAGCCGGTGCCAGTAACCGGGACAACGCCGCCAGCAAGGTGGATTTGCCACAGGCGTTGGGCCCGACAATGACCGTGAACGAGCCGTCGGGAATGCTCAGGGACAGGCCCTGGGAAATGATTCGCGCGTCGTGGCGCAAGGTCACGGCATCGGCGTGCAAACGATGAGTCATGGCGGGGTTTTCCTTGGGAGACAAGCGCTTGCAGTATTGCAATTGCGGAATGGATTCTACAATATGGAATGCATTGCATGAGAAGCATTATCATATGGTTCTGCTGTTCAGGCCCCTGCGCCCCACCCTTTACCGTCCGATGGATCGATGATGAACCCACGCCTTTGCGCCCGGCTGCTCAGTGCAGCGGTCCTGGCCCTGAGTTGCCAGCTGGCCCTCGGGGCAAGCACCACCCCCACCCGCATCGTCTCCACCAGCCCCAGCGTCACCGGGATCCTGCTGGCCATGGATGCGCCGCTGGTGGCCAGCGCCGCCACCACCCCCAGCCGCCTCACCGATGAGCGCGGGTTCTTTTCCCAGTGGGCAGAAGTAGCCAGGCAGCGCGGCGTAGCGGTGCTGTACCGCAACCTGCAATTCGATATCGAAGCGGTGATCGCCGCTGACCCGGACCTGCTGGTGGTGTCCGCCACCGGCGCCGACAGCGTGGTCGCCCACCGCAGCGAGCTGCAGGCCCAGGGCCTGGAGACCCTGGTGGTGGACTACTCGAACCAGAGCTGGCAAGACATCGCCACCGCCCTGGGCCAGCGCACCGGCCTGGAGCAACAGGCCCGGGCGGCGATCCAGCGCTTCGACCAATACACCGCGCAAACCGCCGCCCGCATCACCCCGCCCCCGGGGCCGGTGAGCGTGGTGGGCTACAACATTGCCGGCAGCTATTCCATCGGCCGCCTGAACAGCCCCCAGGCCCGGCTGCTCGGCGCTCTTGGCTTCAAGGTCGCAGAGCTGCCCGAGGCGCTGGCGGGCAAGGTCACCCGGGCGTCGGACTTCCAGTTCATCTCCCGGGAAAACCTGCCGGCGGCGATCACCGGTGACAGCGTGTTCCTGCTCAGCGCCACGGACGGCGACGTGCAGGCGTTCCTCGCCGACCCGGTGCTGGCCAACCTGCCAGCGGTGATCAACCGGCGGGTGTATGCCCTGGGCCCGAGTTCGTTTCGCATCGACTATTACTCGGGACGGCAGATGATCGATGCCGTCGCCGCGCACTTTCGCTAAGCCATGAACCTCGTTGCCCAGCCCCTGGCCCGACCGCTGTCGCGCCCTCACCACCGCACCTGGGGCCTGCTGGCCGGGCTGCTGCTGTTGCTGGTGCTGGCCCTGCTGAGCCTGGCCATCGGCTCCCGGGCGATCCCCCTGAGCGTGACCTGGCAGGCGTTGCAGGCACCCGACCTTCACAACGACCAGCACCTGATCCTGCGTGAACTGCGCCTGCCCCGGACCCTGATCGCCCTGCTGGCCGGCCTCGCCCTGGGGGTGGCCGGCGCGGTGATGCAGGCGGTGACTCGCAACCCGCTGGCCGAACCGGGCCTGTTGGGCATCAATGCCGGCGCCGCCGTGGCGGTGATCGGCGGCGTGGCGCTGCTGCACTTGACCAGCCTGGCCGAGTACCTGTGGCTGGCGTTCGGCGGCGCCGGGCTGGCGGGAGTGGTGGTGTTCCTGCTGGGGCAGGCCCATGAGACCGGGACCAACCCGGTGCGCCTGGTGCTGGCCGGCGCAGGGCTGTCGGTGATGCTGACTTCACTGACCGGGATCATCGTGCTCAACAGCCCGCCCGAGGTCTTCGATCACTTTCGCCACTGGGCCGCGGGCTCGCTGTCCGGCAGCGGCTTCGCCCTGCTGCAGGTTCCGGCCCTGGCCATCGCGCTGGGCCTGGCCCTGGCCCTGGGGATCGCCGCCCAGCTCAACGCCCTGGCCCTGGGCCAGGACCTGGGGCGCGCCCTGGGAGTGAACCTGCGCCTGACCTGGCTACTGGCCTGCCTGGCGGTGATGCTGCTGGCCGGTGCCGCCACCGCCGTGGCCGGGCCGATCGGTTTTGTCGGGCTGGTGGCGCCCCATCTGGCGCGGATGCTGGTGGGCACCGACTACCGCTGGATCCTGCCCTACTCGGCGCTGCTGGCCGCCGGCCTGCTGCTGGGGGCGGACGTGCTCGGCCGGGTGGTGGCAGCGCCGGAAGAAATCGCCGCCGGCATCATCACCCTGCTGCTGGGTGGGCCGTGCTTCATCGTACTGGTCAGGCGCTTTCGCCTGAGCCGCCTGTGAAGGGGCTCAAGGCCCTGCGCCTGGGCTCGCTCTCGCTGCGCTGGCAACCGCGCACGGCCCTGGTCTGCGCCGTGCTGCTAGTGGCGATGCTGCTGCTCTGGGCGCTGCTGCTGGGTACCGGCGGCCTGTCACTCGGCCCGGAACAGGTGCTGGCCAACCTGCTGGGCCAGGGCCAGGACCCCACCGCCCAGCGGGTGCTGCAACGCGTGCGCCTGCCCCGGGCCCTGACCGCGACCCTGGTGGGCGCGGCACTGGGCATGGCCGGGGCGATCTTCCAGTCGATCTCGCGCAATGCCCTGGGCTCGCCGGACGTGATCGGCTTCACCACCGGCGCCGCCAGTGGCGCCATCGTGCAGATCATGCTGTTCGATGCCGGCCCCCTGGCCACGTCCCTGGCAGCAGTGGCGGCCGGCCTGGGCACCGCCCTGCTGGTGTTGCTGCTGGCGCGAAACGGCCACAGCAGCGGGGGTTATCGCCTGGTGCTGGTGGGCATCGGCGTGGGCGCCAGCCTGTCCGGCCTGAACAGCATCCTGCTGGTCAGCGGCAACCTCGACCAGGCGATGTTCGCCCAACTGTGGCTGGCCGGCTCGCTGAACACCCGCACCTGGTCCCATGTACTGCCGGCGGCCCTGGGCCTGCTGCTGATCGCCCCGATCGCCCTGTACCACGCCCGGCGCATCAACCTGCTGGAAATGGGCGACGCCACCGCCAGCCAACTGGGGGTCGCGGTGGAACGCACCCGATTGATCATGGTCCTGGCCGCCGTCGGCCTCACTGCCATCGCCACCGCCGCTGCCGGGCCCATCGCCTTTATCGCCCTGGCCGGCCCGCAACTGACCCGGCGCCTGACCCGCAGCGCCGAAGTGCCGCTGGGGTCGGGCGCGCTGATGGGCGCGGTATTGCTCCTGGCCGCAGACCTGCTGAGCCAGCGCCTGGCGTTCCACGCCAACCTGCCCATCGGCCTGATGACCGGCCTGCTGGGAGGTTTCTACCTGTTGTGGTTGCTGGGCCGTAGCCGGCGGGTTTGAGGGGCGCCACAATTAAGGCCGGGATACTACTGCGCCACCTTGCGAAACCTCAAGTGGCGCGCCACGCTGCTGGTCAGCACCGCGCCTTGCTCGGCAAAGCTGAGCACCCCCAGTTCCCCGGCGCTGAAACGCTCAGCGGTCAGGGGCTGCATCGGGTAGGTGTACAGGCCGATGCGTACATAAAGCTTGCCTTGCCGGGCATGGACCTTGAGCTGTCCGGGGCTGGTTTCTAGGGTATAGAGGCCGACGTAGGGGCGGATATCATCGGGCTTCCAGGGCGGGGCCAGGGCATAGGTCGAGGCCGGGTTGTTGAGCGCGATCCGCCCTCCCGAGGTCGCCGCGAGGTAGATCGGGGTGCCGTCGTTGTCCGCCACCAGCACCTCATCGCTCTGCCGGGTCAGCGGCAGGACGTCGGGGAAGGTTTCCAGGCTCCAACCCTTGCCGCTGCGCCGCAGCTGCAACTGATGGCCGCCATCGTCCAGGTAGGTGCCGGCCACCAGCGTTTTCAGCGAGGCCTTGGGCAGCGCCCGGATGCTCGGGGGCGGCGGCGCAATGTCCGCTTCCCCGGACGGCACCGGCGAGCCCAGCAGGGTATCGAGCAACTGGCGGCCACGCTCCGAGGCGCGGCCGTCATCGCTGTTGCACAGCACCACGGTGGCCACATCGAGCTTGGGGTACCAGGCCACGTCGGTGTTGAAACCGGCCCAGCCGCCGCTGTGGGACAGCTCTTGCAGCCCGCGGTAGCTGCGGTTGGCAAGGCCCATGCCGTAATAACCGGGATCACCGTCGTTCAGGGGCTCGGTCTGGCGCATGTTCTCCACCAGCGCCTTGCCCCCGACCCGCCCGGTGGACAGGTTGCGCAACCACCGCATCAGGTCCGCCACATTGCTGTGCACCTGGCCATCGCCGGTCTGCTCCCAGCGCGCATCCACCGCCACCTGGGCCTTGCCCTGCCCGCCCGGTTCATAGCCCCGGGCCAGGTTCGGCAACTGCACCGGGTACTGATCGACGATGCTTGAGTGATCCATGCCCAGGGGCAAAAAGATGTTCGCCCGGGAGTAGTGTTTCAGCGACAGGCCGCTGGCTCGCTCGACGATGCTCGACAGCAGAACGTAGCCGCTGTTGCTGTAGCTGAATTCGCTGCCGGGCGGGAACATCAGGCTGTTCTGGCGCACCAGCAGGTCCAGGGCCTGTTGCTGGGTAAAGCGCTGGCTCAGCGGAATCCCCGCCAGTTCGGCCAGCAGCATGTAGTCCTGCAGCCCTGAGGTGTGGTGCAACAGGTGACGGATCCTGATGCCCTGGGCATAGGCCGGCAGCTCCGGCAGAAAGCGCCGCACCGGGTCCTCCAGGCTCAGGCGACCCTGGGCTTGCAGTTGGAGGATGGCAAAGCCGGTGAACTGCTTGGACACCGACGCCAGGTTGAACAGGGTATCGGCCTGGATCGCCGCTCCGGTGGCCAGGTCGGCGGCGCCATAGCCTGCGCTCCAGATCACTTTGCCGCCGCGCATCACCCCGGCGGCGCAGCCGGGCTGGTCGGCCGAAATGTCGTCGAACACCTTGGAAAATGGCGCTGGGCCATCGGCACGAACCAGAGAGGCCGCCCCCAGGGTCGAGATCAGCACGGCGGTCAACAGTCTACGCATGGGGTTCTCCAGTCACGTCGGTCCTTGGCGCTCCGGCGGAGCAGGCGCCAGTATCCCCAGCAGCGGTGTTGGAATCTGTCGTGGCTCGGTGATTTTCTGTGAACAAAGGTGCAGGGATGTAATGAACGCCCGGGCCGAGAGGATTGCCCTGGAAAATCCCGTTATCATCGGCCGCCATCTCACTTCACCGGCGCCCATGGGCCCGGGCAAACCCTCACTGGCAGGATTCGCCATGCACCTTCTCTACCCCAGCGACCCCTTCGACCCGAAGCGCCCGGACGAGCAGTACCTCGACGAATACCAGGCGATTCTGGCCGCCGGCCTGAGCGCTTCGCTATTTTCCTTCGAGGATTTCGAGAGCGGCAATTTCCGGGCGCGGCCAGCCCTCGAAGGAGGCACCCCGGTGCTGTACCGCGGCTGGATGCTGACGCCCGAAGGCTACCGCGAACTGGTGGAGCATCTGCAACGCCTGGGCGCCGTGGCCTTCACCAGCGTTGCCGACTACCGGGACTGCCATCACTTGCCCCAGTGGTATCCGCGGCTGGCCCGCTTCACTTGCGAAACCCGGGTGCTGGCGGCCGACGCCAACTTCACCCAGGCCCTGGCGGACCTCCACTGGCCGGGGTATTTCATCAAGGACTACGTCAAATCGCTGAACACCGGCAGCGGTAGCCTGGTGCACACCCCCGCGGATATCGCGCCACTGATCGAACGCATGCGCCAGTATCGCGGCCAGATCGAAGGTGGTGTCTGCGTCAGGCGTCGCGAGGACTACCTGGATGACACCGAGCGCCGCTACTTCGTCCTCAACGGCCAGGCTTACGGTGCTAGCGGTGAAGTACCGGCGCTGGTGCACGAATGCGCGGCACTGATCGACAGTCGGTTCTTCTCGGTGGATGTGGTGTTGCGGGCCGACGGCGTACTGCGCCTCGTGGAGGTGGGCGACGACCAGGTGTCAGACCGCAAGGAATGGCCAGCCCGGCGCTTTGCCGCGATGCTCGCCGGCGCCCGGTAGAAAGCCGCTTAGCGCAGCAAGCGGCGCAGCCCCGCTTCGAAAGCGCCCTCCAGCGCCTGCGCGCCCTCCCCGGCCAGGGCCAGCGCCAGGGCGTGGCCGTGGCTGTAGTCCACCAGCAGGTCGAACAGCGCCGGGTCTGCATCGAAGGCCCGTACTTCCTCACGCAAGCGCTGGCTGAAGGCGGCCAGGGAGCCGCCGAACAGCTGCGGGTCACCGAGGACGCACAGGGTCAGCGCCGGATGGCGGCGGACCCGGGCCATGTACTCCCCCAGCAGCGCCTGGATTCTTGCCTCGGGTGGCCACTGCGCTGCCGGCTCGGCCAGCGGCTCGGCGTGCACCCGCTCCACCAGCAGGCGCATCAGGTTACGCTGGTCGCCCACGTGGTAGGCCACCGACATCGGGGTAATCCCCAGCTGCCGCGCCAGGGCCCGGCCACCGAACCCCTGCGGCCCCAGCTCCTCCAGCAGCTCCAGGCCCACGTCGAGGACCTGGTCCAGGCTCAGCTCACGCCCTGCGGCAGGGCGGCCGCTGCGCTTGGGCCGGTCAGTCATGGACGGCGCCTCGTTCCACCCGGTAGCGGGTGCTCACCAGCCCGTCCGGATACCGCCGGGAATCGACGCAGCGCAGGTGCAGGTCCCGGGGCAGCGCGCCGAACAGGGGGCGGCCCGTGCCCAGCAGTACCGGCACCCGGGTCAGGGTCATTTCATCGATCAGCCCGGCCTGGAGAAAGGCTTGAATCAGGGTGCCGCCATCGATGTAGGCGGTTCTCCAGCCCTCGGCCCGCAACTGCGCCACCAGCTCCACCGGTTGCAGCGCGCTGATGCGTACTTTGCCCTCCAGGCGCTGCGGCACGTCCTGCGTACTGAGGGTGCGGCTGAGCACCACCACCGGCTTGTCGAAAGGCCAGGGGGTGAAACCCAGCACGCTTTCGTAGGTAGCACGGCCCATGACAATTCCATCCACCGACGCCATGAAAGCGCCGTAGCCGTAGTCCTCGCCGGACTCGCCACTGGGCAGCCAGTCGATGGCACCGTCGTTGCGGGCGATGAAACCATCGACCGAAGTGGCGATGAATACCTTGCCGAATGCCATGGGCGTTGCCTCCTGGGGGTCTAAACATACAGCGTATGATAAACCGCCACCGGGGCCACCTGGCAACCCTCGCCGGCACCCATGCCGACACCCTGGCGGTCAATCGCCCCCGGCATAGGCCGCCAGCCCCTGCACCAGCGCGGCGAAGGTGACCGCGCAGCGCGGGCTGTTGCGCAGGTCTTCATGCATCGCCACCCAGGCTTCCAGATTCGGTGCGAACTGCTCCGCCAGGACCCGCACCAGGCGTGGATCAGCTTCGGCCAGGCGTACCTGGCAGGCACCAATGCCAAACCCCGCGCGCAATGCCGCCAACTGCGCCAGGTCACTGTCACTGCGCCAGGCGAAGGCGCCCCGGGCCAGCATCGGGTACTGCTGTTGCAGGCGGCGGATAAACGCGGTTTCACGGTCGAAGCCAATCAGGGCGTGCCCGGCCAACTGCTCCAGCGAGAGCGGCGTGCCCTGCTGCTGCAGATAGTCCCGGTGGGCATGCAGGCCCAGTTCGATGTCCGCGACCCGGCGCACCAGCAGCGCTTCCTGGGTCGGGCGGAACATACGCACGGCAATATCGGCCTGGCGTTGCAGCAGGTCGTCGGCACGGTTGGACAGCACCAGCTCCACCACCAACTGCGGATGCTGCTGGCGCAAGGTGGCGAGAATCGGCGGCAAGACCTCCACCCCGATGATTTCGCTGGCCGAGATCCGCACACTGCCCTGCACCCCGGCACCATGGCTGCTGGCCACCCGGCGCAAGGCCGCCTCCCCCGCCGCCAGCTGCAGCAGGTAGGGCTTGAGCTCCAGCGCCGCTTCGGTGGCGGCGAATCCGTCGAAGGAACGGGTGAACAACTTCAGGCCCAGGGCCGCCTCCAACTGGTCGATATGCCGGCCCACCGTGGGCTGGGTCAAACCCATGGCACGGCCGGCGGCAGACAGGGAACCACTGTCCAGCACTGCGAGAAAGGTGCGGTACCAGTCCCAGTGGGGGGGAGTATCCGTGGGGCTATGCATTTTTTTATAGAAACCATCGAAGTCTAGGCAATTTCCATTTAGCCGAGGAACTCGCACTCTGCAAGCTCTGTTCATCCACGAGGAACCCCGTCATGCCCCAAGTAGCCTTGTTCGGCGCCGTCGGCGCCATTGGCCAGAGCATTGCCCGGACCCTGCGCAGCCAGGGCCAGCCCTACCGCGTGGTGGGCCGCAGCCAGAGCAGCCTGCTAAAGGCCTATGGCGCCGACCCGTTGGCCGAGCCGGTCACCTGGGACCCCGACCAGCCCGCCTCGGTCGAGGCCGCCGCAGCCGGCATCGACACCTTGATCTATCTGGTAGGGGTGGACTATTGGCGCTTCGAACTGCACCCGCAACTGCTGCGCCAGACCCTGGAAGGCGCCATCGCTGCCGGGGTGCGCCGGATCCTGCTGATCGGCACCGTCTATCCCTACGGCATGGCTCGCAGCAACCCGGTGGCAGAGCAGCATCCGCGCCAGCCCAACAGCTTCAAGGGCCGCATGCGCAAGGCCCAGGAAGACCTGCTATGGAAGGCCCATGCCGACGGCAAGATCCAGGCCACGGTGCTGCGCCTGCCGGACTTCTACGGGCCCGGGGTCGATAAAAGCCTGCTGCACGGCGCGTTCCAGGCCGCGGTCCAGGGCGGCACGGCGAACCTGGTAGGCCCCCTGGACCGGCCCCATGAGTTTGTCTTCGTTCCCGACGTGGGGCCGGTGGTCTGCCGCTTGATCCAGCAGCCCGAAGCCTTCGGCAAGACCTGGCACCTGGGTGGCGCCGGGGTCACCAGCCAGCGCGAGCTGCTGGAGCTGATCCGGCAGCACGGCGGTGCCCACTTCAAGCAGCGGGTGATCGGCAAGCCCCTGCTGCGCCTGCTGGGGCTGTTCGACCCGCTGCTGCGCGAGATGGTGGAGATGCATTACCTGATCAGCTCGCCGCTGATCCTCGACGACTCGGCCCTGCAAGGCCTGATCGGGCCGATCGTCAAAACGTCCTATACCGAAGGGGTGCGCCAGACGCTCGCGGCGAGCGCCAGTACCCCTCAGAACGTGAAGCGGTAACCGAGGTTGGCGGCCCAGGGCCGGTCGATGTTCGAGCCTTCGCTGGTCTCGACCTCGGCATACACCTGATGCTGGCGGCTCAGCTCACCGGTCACGCCAACCCCGGCATACCAGCCACCGCCGTTGCCATCGGGACGGCTGGCGATGCCGTTGGTGCGGACCTTGTTCTGCGCCGACAGATCCTCGACCCAGCCAGCCTTGAGGTAGGGCTGCAAGCGTGTGCCATCTTCCAGCTGCAGGTTGCGCCCGGCCCGGGCACCGGTGCGGATCTGGGTCGACAGCCCATCGCCGGGCTGCACCTGCAGGCCGTTGTCCAGGCGGTAGTTGTCGGAGCGGGCATAGAGCATGGAAACCTGCGCCTGGGGCTCGACGAACCAACGGTTGCCCAGATCGATCTGCTTGCCGGCTTCCACCGACAGGCCCGCGCCCTTGCTGCGTGAATGCCCAGAGACCTTGGCGCCGTCGGTGCCCCATACATCCAGGCGGGTGGACCAGCGGTTCAGGGTCAGCAAGGTGTCGGTGTACCAGCCCGAGTCATCCAGGTAGGTGGCATAGCCGCCCAGGTGGTAGCTGTCGAGCTTGCCGCTGCCCTCGCCCTTGAAGTTGCGATCGGTCTGGCTGTAGCCGGCCAGCGCGCCAAGCACCAGGGTGCCACCGGCGGTGTCGAGCCGGGTGTCCATGCCCAGTTGCGTGCCCTGTACCTGTTGGGAAAACGTCCGGCCAACGCCGTTGTCCAGGGATTGCTGCTGGCCGAAACCACGGATCCACAGACCCTGGCGGTCGGCCCCCTGGCGCAGGTCGCCGAGGCGCTGTACCAGGGTCGCCCGCTCGGCATCCCAGGTGGCCCGCAAGGTGGCGATGGCGCTGCTGTTGACCGCCGCGCTGGCGCCGGTGGAAAGGTTGTCCGGCCCCGGCGCCGGCTGGGTACGGCCGACGTTCACCAGGTTCCAGTTGCCCTGGGCATCGGCCGCAAGACCGTAGCGATAGGTCCCGGCATCCACTACCCCACCGCGGTTGGCCAGGCTGAACGAACCCGGGCCGCCGGCGCTTTGCACCAGGGTCAGGCTCTGGCCCTCGGCCCCCGGTTCGCTGCCGGAGTTGCGCACCAGAATGTCGTTGTTGCCGGTGACCTGGCCGCCGACGATCAACCGGTCACCCTGCTGCAGGCCCAGGTCGGTGTTCATGATGTAGTGGCCGTCGCCCTCGAGGTCGCCACTGACCTGCAACTGCTTGAAGGCCCCCGCCAGGCCGGGATCGGCGAACTCCACCACGCCGTTGTTGGCCAGGCGGGTGAGCTGGGAGTCGCCGCGCAGGGTCCAGACACTGCTGTCGTCCAGGCTCAGTTGGGTATCACGGCTGCCGCCCTTGATCGCCCCGTCCAGGCTGGAGTGGTCGGCCAGGGACAGTTGCAGGCTGCCGCCGTCCACCAGCACATCACCGAACAGGTTCGAGCGCACGGCGTCCAGTTGCACCGCACCGGCCAGCACCCCGCTGGCGCGGTCGGTGATCCACAGCGCGGTGCCCTGCTCGCCACCGCTGCGGCCCACCAGGCTACTGTCGGTAAAGCGCGTGGTCAGGCCTCCGCCGTTGACCAGGATGCCGGCGCCGTCTTCAGTCTGGATATGGCTGGACGTGACCTCCACATCGTTCACCACCCCGGCGCCGGTGGCGAAACTGACGATGCCATGGGCGTTGCTGCCGTTGGTGACCACGGTCGAGCCCTGGAAGCGGGTCGTGGCGTTGTTGCTGATGGCCAGGCCGTGAGCCTGCTCGCCGGCGGTCTGCACGTCGCTGTCCTGCAGCTCCACGCTGGCACCGCGGCCCGAGGCGAACAGGCCATAGCCCAGGTCGCCGTGGGTGACGATGCTGCTGTTGCTCAGGCTGATGCTCGCCCCCGCCATGCGGGCCAGCGCCCCCACGGAGCCCCGGCCGCTGGTTTCGATCAGCACGCGGCTGACGTTGAACCCCGCACCGGGGCTGTTTGTGGTGTCCGGCGAGGCGTACAGGGCATGGGAGTTGTCGCCAAGGGTGCTGATGGAACCACCGTCCATGGTGAACACGCCGCCACGGTTGTCGATGGCCACCGCACTCTGGCCACGGGTTTGCAGAATGCTGTCCTTGACGTCCACCCGGGTGTTGCTGCCCGGCATCCAGATCGCCACGCCATAGTCGCCCAGGGTGGTGACCTGCACGCTGTCCAGATCGGCCGTGGCCTGGTCGGCGTTGACGTTGATGCCGTCGCCGTTCTGCGAGGTGATCCGGCTGTGGCTGATCACCGCCGTGCCGCCCGGTTTCTGGTACAGGCTGCTCAGGGTGATGCCGTCGCCCTTGGCGTTGATGCTGCCGTTGCGAAAGCTCAGGGCGGCGCTGGTCACACCGATGCCACGGCCATTCTCGGCGGTGATGTCGACGCCATCGGCGCTGAGGGAGGAGCCGACCCCTTCCACGGCCACCGCGCCAATGAAGCCGCTGGACTGGATGCTGACGCGTTGCAGCTCGATGGCCGCACCATCGGCGGCGCGAACCGCATTGACCGAGCCGGTCGAAGTGGCGGTCAGGGTCAGGTCCGAGGCCTGGATGCTGGAGCCCTTGCCGGAAGCTGACAAGACATCGGCCTGGTTGCCCGAAGTGGTGATGGAGCCGCCGGCCACCCGCACCTGGCCACCAGCTCTGGCCACCACGCCGCGGCTCTGGTTGCCGCTGGTGGTGATCTGCACATCGTTCAGGGTCAACTGGCTTGCGGCGCCGGTGGCCTGGGCCCCGGTGGCGAAATCCGAGCCGCCGGCGCTGATGGTCACGCCGCTCAGTTCGGCCTTGCCGCCGGCGTCCACCTGCACGCCCACCACCGAGCTGTTGCGGCTCTCCGCCGTGGCCCGGATATCGTAGCCCTGGCCCTGCAACTGGTTCTGAGCGCCGCTGACCCGCACCGCCGGCCCAAGGCCGGTGTAATCGACAGACGCCTCATCCAGGGTCAGGGATTCACCTTCGGGCGAGGACACATCGATTTTTTCATAATCAGCAGCGGTTGCAGACTGAGCAACAAGCGTCATCAACGACAGTGCGGAGCTGACCGCCAGACTTATCGTTTTCTTAACCAGAACCATAACTTTCAAACCTTTGCGTTAGAGCACAAGAGGGTCGAAAGCCTGAAGTCAATAGGTGAACTAAAAAATGAGAATCTTCTTAAAGCCCCTGGCATTAAGAATATTCTGAAGAGGGATATAGATAGTTCTCCTTACTATGGGCCGATGCATACACAAGCCCACTTCCCTGCGTTTACCAGCCACTTCTACGGGTCCTATATCCCGGTGGTCCTGCTGCGCCTTTTCATGTTCAGCCTGCTGTCCTGCATCCTGATCATTGCCGGTTTCGTGGTCCACTGGTCACTTAATGAAACCCTCTCCAACTACCGCCGGCAAATGAACGCAGCGGCATTTAACGCACAACAATTCTTCAATCAACGGGAAAGCCTGTTGAAGGCCATTTCTTCTTCGGCCGTGCGCACTAGCGATGAGCGCCTTAGTTCAACGGCGCGCAACTTTCTGGCAAGTAACGAGCAACTGCGGGTACTGCCCTTCGGCAGTACTCCCTCCCGGCGCTGGGCCCTGGTGCTGACTGCCCGCGACCTGGTGGAAGTGGACAGCACCCACAGCCAGCTGCTGTACCTGGTGCCGGAACAGGGCCTGGTCAGCACTCTCTACGAGCCAGCGGCCACCGGCACCGGCCAGCCCCCCAGCAAGGCCGTGGACGCACCCTGGCTGCGCCAACTCGACCAGCGTGCGGTACAGGACCTGCTGGCCCGACACCCCGAGGCCCGGACCCTGTGGTACTGGGCCGGCATCGACGGCAACAAGCAGGTGTACCTGTTGCGCCCGGTGGACGAGCATCACGCCAGCGAGGGCTGGCTGGGCCTGGAGCTCACCGAGATCGACCTGGCCCTGGACCCTCTGGGCCTGCACCAGGGCAAATACCTGCTGTATGACGCCGACGGCGCACTGGTGCTGCACAGCGCCAACTGGCAAGTGCCCGGCAGCCTGTCGCGCCTGCAGGCCGACGAGGACTCCTTCGGCCTGCACCGCCTGGGCGGGCTGCCCGACTACATCGTGCTCAATAAATCCGTGGGCAACGCCGGCTGGCGCCTGGTGTACTACGCACCGGTCAGCCAACTGCTGCGCGACAGCCGTGGCCCGCTGTACACCACCCTGCTGGTGACCCTGCTTCTGTTCGCGGTGATCTTTCTCGGCGCGCGCTACATCCGCCTGCGCCTGGTAGAACCCGCAGTGCGCCACTACAGCGCCCTGGCAGACAGCGTGTCCCTCAACCGGCGCTTCATCGAGGTGGCGCCGGTGGGCCTGTGCCTGATGCGGCGCGACAACGGCCGGCTGATCCTGTGCAATGAATCCGGGCGCCGCTGGCTGGCCTCGGTGCCCGACCTGCGCGAGCGCATCCTCGGCGAGCCGCCTGCCCGGGTGCATGCCATCGAACATGCCCTGGACGACGGCACCTTCATCCAGCTGACCTGTGCCCCCACCGGCTACAACGGCGTGGCGGCGGTGCTGTGCTGCATCAGCGACGTGACCGACTTCAAGATGGCCGAGCAGTCGCTGCTGCAAGCCAAGCTGCTGTCGGACCAGGCCAACCGCGAGAAGACCCTGTTCCTCAGCACCCTGAGCCACGAGATCCGCACGCCCATGTACGGCATCCTCGGCTCTCTGGAAATGCTCCGCACCACCGCCCTCAGCGCCCAGCAGGGCGACTACCTGGAAGCCACCCAGCAAGCATCCTCGGCGCTGATGCGAACCATCAACGACACCCTGGACATGTCACTGATCGAGTCCGGCCGCCTGAGCCTCACCAGCGCCCCCTTCTCCCCGGTGCGGCTGGTGGAAGAAGTGGCCTTCAGTTACTCGGCCCGGGCCCGCAGCAAGGGCCTGCGCCTGTACGTGACCCTGGACCCGAATGTCGCCGAGCGAGTGGTGGGCGACGGCGAACGCATTCGCCAGATCCTCAACAACCTGGTGAGCAACGCCATCAAGTTCACCGAGTCCGGCCATGTGGTGCTGCGCCTGCATGCCGAGGCGGGCCCGAGCCAGGCGCCCCGCCTGCGCTTTCAGGTGGTGGACAGCGGCCCGGGGATCGCCCCGGAGTTCCAGGCCAACCTGTTCGAACCCTATTACCGGGTGCCCAGCTGGCTGGGCCAGAAGGCGTCGGGCACCGGCCTGGGCCTGGCCATCTGCCAACGGCTGGCGACGATGATGCAGGGCCAGTTGAGCGCCATCAGCGAACCGGGCCTGGGCTCCAGCTTCAGCTTCAGCCTGGCTCTGGAACCCTGCACCGCCGCCCCGGCGCCGGACCTGCCGCGCCTGGGGGTGACCCCGGTGTATGTGCGCGGGGATATCCAGGAAGTGAATCTCAACCTCTGCCACTGGTTGCGCCGCTGGGGCGCCCTGGCCATTCCCTACGTGGCCGAACGCGACCCGCCGACCCGCAAGGCGGTGCTGGTGGAAGCCTTTCTCGGCCCCTCGCGGCCAGTGGCCTGGAGCGGCCCGCGGGTGCTCATGCACGCCCCCGGCATGGGCCCGCCGCAGCGCCAGGCCGGCGACAGCTGGGTGGCCCGCACCTTCAGCCTCGACAGCCTGCGCAACGCCGTGGCCCAGGCCCAGTCCGGCATCGTCGTCGAACGGTGCTTCGCCTCCCCCGAAGCCCTGGCCCCGAGCCTGGACCTCAAGCTGCTGGCGGTGGACGACAGCACCCTGTCGCTGCAGGTGATCTTTCAGCAGGGTCGCTACCTGGGCAACCGGATGGTGGCCTGCGCCAGCGCCGTCGATGCCTTGAAACGCACCGACCTGCTGTCCTTCGACGGCGTGCTGACCGACTTGCAGATGGAACACATGGACGGTCTGTCGTTTGCCCGCACCCTGCGCGAGCGGGGGTATTGCGGCCCCATCATCGGTATCACCGGTGAGCTCTCCCCGGCGCTGCGCAGCCACTGCGAGTCGGCCGGAATTCGTCATTTGCTGATCAAGCCGGTACCCCTGGACGCCTTGAGCGAGGTACTGCAATCCATCAAGAGGAAAGTCATTTGAGCATGCTCAAGCCCCTGCGAGTCCTGGTGCTGGACGACCATCCGATCCACTGCCTGCAGGCCCGGCACCTGTTGCAGACGGCCGGGTTCGGCCGGGTGGACAGCGCCCTCGATGCGCGCCAGGCCCTGGCCATGCTGCACCGGCAGGTCTACGACCTGGTGCTGGTGGACCTGCACATGCCGGAAATGGATGGGGTGCAGTTCATCCATGCCCTGACCGGTGTCGACCAGGTGCCGATCCTGGCCATCGTCTCGTCCTGCTCGCGGCGGTTGATGAACAGCGTCAGCCTGATGGCCAAGGAGAAGGGCCTGGCGGTACTCGGCACCTTCCCCAAGCCCCTGGAAGCGATCCACGTCGAGCAGATCAGCGCCATCATCGGCAACAGCCAGGACCCGGTGCTGGCAGCCCGGCCCGAGCACGAGGCGGTGTTCGACCGCCAGGTCCTGGAGCGGGCCATCGAACGCCGCGAGCTCAAGGCCCGGTTCCAGCCCCGGCGCTCGCTGAGCACTGGCCGGATCGTCGGCGCCGAGGCCCTGGTGCGCTGGAACAGTCCGTCCTTTGGGCTGCTGATGCCGGACTCGTTCCTTGCCTCCATCAGCCGCTGCCAGCTGGACCATGCGCTGTTGCTGCTGATGCTCGACGACGCCCTCCAGGCGCAGCAGCACTGGCAACGCCTGGGCCACCGCCTCAGCGTATCGGTAAACCTGCCCACCGGACTGCTGGACGACCCCGGCCTGCCCGACCAGTTGCAGCAGATCACCCTCGCCTCGGGGCTGGCCACCAGCGATATCTGCTTCGAGCTGCTGGAAACCGAGCGGCCACTGTCCCCCGGGCAGTATCATATGGGCGCCAGCCGCCTGCGCCTCAAAGGCTTCGGCCTGGCACAGGACGACTTCGGCATGGGCTACAGTTCCATGTACAGCCTGATCTCCACGCCCTTTACCGAGATGAAGATCGACCGCCACTTCGTGCATGGCGCCGCAGCCGACGATGCCCGCGCCGCAGCCCTGGTGGCGGCGGTGCAACTGGGCCGGCAACTGGGCCTGGAAGTGGTGGCCGAGGGCGTGGAATCGGCCCGTGACCTGGAATTTCTGCGCCAGATTGGCTGCGACAGTGCCCAGGGGTATCTTATTTCCGCTGCATTGGAGCTGGACGCCTTCACACAACTGCTGGGATGCACTGTTACTCCACCCTTTTCGTCACCTACCCGGCCCGCCTCCTCTCTCCCATGCCAGACATCCCGCTACGCCGCATCGCGAAAAACTTCCGACGATTGAATCTCGTGCTGTTCCTCATTCTGCCGTTGCTGCTGGTCATGGGCGGCGCGCTGTTCTGGGGCGGCCAGCGGATCATCCGCCAAGAACAGGAACGGATTGCCGTGGACTTCCAACTGCTGACCCGCTACATGAGCGAGCAGCAAGCCCTGCTCCAGCGGCTGGCCGGCGAGAAGCGCCTGCAATACAGGGACACGGACCAGGATCCGGCGCAGCTCTTCCACCTCATGGAGCAACAGGAGGCGGTGGGCGCGACCCTGTTCCAGGGCAACCCCTCCTCAGTGGAAACCCCCTTCACCCTGGTCTGCCAGGACCAGGCCCAATGCCCCCACCAGAGCGGCGCAGCAGCCGGCCTTGGGCGCTACCTGGCCGATCTCTACTCCAGCTTCTGGGTGCGCTCGAGCTTTCCCGCTTCGGCCCTGCTGGTGGTGGACGCCGGTGCCGGCAGCAGCTTTACCGTGCCCACCATCGGCAGCCGCTGGCCGCGGCTGACCACACCCCTGGTCCTGGCAGGCCTGCATGCGGTGCGCGCCAGCGCTACCAGCAGCGACAGCGACGCGATCCGCTGGATCCGTCTCAAGGACTTTCCCCAGCACATGATCGCCTTCACCGCCCTGCACAACCTTGCCCCCGGCAGCGGCCTGCAGAGTTCCGGCACCTATGCTGCCTGCCTCACCTACAGGGACCGCATCAACGTCTTCACCACGCCGCAGCGGCGGCACTTCTACGACAAGTTCTGGCTGCAAGGCCGGCTCGACGGCCTGCTGCTGGGGGATGAACCGGCGCCCCTGGCGCTGCACGAGGGGGCCAACGTACGCAGCGACGGCCTGGTGTTCCGGATCAACGACGCCAGCGGCCACTGGAGCGGTTACTACCTGTTGAGCTACCGCGCCCTGTTCCTCGGCCACTCCTGGTCCCTGGCGGCGATCTTCCTGCTGCTGTTGCTCAGCCCCCTGGCCGCCAGGGTCTATGCGCGCTGGTACCAGCGCCGGGTCATAGCGCCGGCGCAACAGGCTCACACCGAGCTGGTGGAAAACCATCAGTTCAGCCGCACCCTGCTGGAGACCACACCAGTGGCCCTGTGCGTGCTCAGCCGCGAAGACCGGCGGATCGTCTTCGCCAACAACCTGGCCCTCAAATGGTTCACCACCCAGGTCGGCCAGAGCCTGGACGCCAGCGGTCTGGACCCGGCATTGCTGGAGCACATCGCCCGGGCCCGGGAGCCGGGGGAGATCGAGAACTACCAGAGCTTCGACGGACGCTCGTTCTACATCGCCTTCGCCCCCACCCGCTACCGCAACCAGGATGTGCTGATCTGCGCCTTTGCCGACCTCAGTGCGCGGGCCCAGATGGAGCAGCAACTGACCCAGGCGAAACAGGCGGCCGACAAGGCCAACGGCGCCAAGTCGGTGTTCCTCGCCACCATGAGCCACGAAATCCGCACGCCGCTGTACGGGGTGCTCGGCTCCCTGGAACTGATGGGCCTGACCGACCTGGATCGCGAACAGCGCCAGTTGCTCGAACGCATCCAGGTGTCTTCCGGGCTGCTGCTGCAGATCATCAGCGACATCCTCGACATCACCCGCATCGAATCCGGCCAGCTGTCCCTGGGGGATCAGCTGTTCGATCCCAGGGCCCTGGTCCAGCGCTGCACCGCAAGCTTTGTCGACAGTGCCCGGAACAAGGGCCTGCTGCTGTTTTCCTGGGTCGATCCAGAACTGCCTCCAGCCCTGCTCGGCGATCCGGGGCGGATCAGCCAGATCCTCACCAACCTGATCAGCAACGCGGTCAAGTTCACCCACTCGGGCCAGGTGATAGTGCGCGCCCGGGCCGAGCCCGGCAGCCAGGGACGGGTGCTGCTGTCGCTGCAGGTGGCGGACACCGGTATCGGTATCGGCAAGGAAGAACAGCAGCAGCTGTTCATCCCCTTCTATCAGATCGACGCCCACTCCCACACAGTCCACGGCGCGGGGTTGGGCCTGTCGATCTGCGCCAAGCTGGCGGCGCTGATGGGCAGCCAGATCCACCTCACCAGCGAGCTGGGCCTGGGCAGCAGTTTCTCCATGCAGCTGGAACTGCCGGTGGCCAGCGACCCCGACGCCGAGCACCAGCCCGACCTGGGCGGCGCGCGGATCTACGTGCAAAGCCCGCACCACGAACTCACCGACAACCTCTGCCAGTGGCTGCAGAAGTGGCACGCCCAGGCCACCCCCGTGGACGCTACGGCCCCACCTCCCCAGGGCCAGGGCGTTCTCCTGCGGCTGTTCGATGACCGCCCCGAAGCGTCCGAGGCCCTGCCCCCCGGGCTGCTGCGCATCGACCTGGGCGGCCAGCAACGCACCCCCGGTGCGGGCCTGGCCGAGGCCGGCGACTACTATGCCATCGGCCGCTTGCTGGAACGCACCCTGGGCGGCGCGCCCGACGCTCCTGCCGAACCGGAACTGCCGGCCCGGGACATCGCCACTCTGGCCCCCTTGGGCCTGAACGTGCTGGTGGCCGAGGACAACCCGATCAACCAGGCGACCCTGAGCCATCAGCTTCAGCAACTGGGCTGCCGCAATACCCTGGCCGCCGATGGCGCGGAAGCCCTGGACCTGTGGCGCATCGGCGACTACGACCTGTTGCTGACCGACGTCAACATGCCGCGCATGAACGGCTACGAACTCACCTGCATCCTGCGCGCCGCCGGGGACGACCGGCCGATCATCGGCATCACCGCCAATGCCATGTGCGACGAAGAGGCCCGCTGCCAGGCCTGCGGGATGGACGCCTGGCTGGTCAAGCCAGTGCCGTTGCAGACCCTGCGGGCCAGCCTGGCACGGCTCACCAGCCTCGCCCCTGAGCCGCTCGCCGAGCCGGCAGCCGCGCCTGGCAACGCGCCTGCTGATGGCCTGCCGCCGAACCTGCGGGAACTGTTTGCCCGCACCATGGGCCAGGACGTGGAACACCTGCGCCAGGCCCTGGACGAGGAGGATTACGAGCGCATCTTCCAGTTGCTGCACCGGGTGCGCGGGTCTCTGGCGGTGGCTGGCCAGGAAGCGCTGATCCTGCAGGTCCACGACTTGGGACAGAGCCTGCGCCAGAGCGGTTTGACGGCTACCACGCGCGCGCATAGCCTGATGCTGCTGCACGCCTTGCAAGACATCAGCCAGCTCGAATGAACGCTCCTAGTACCCGCATTTCTGCGCATTCCCTTTTGACAATGGATCGTGTCCACCATGAAAAAAATACGCGTTGCCCTGGCCGACGATCATCCCCTGGTGCTCGCTGCCGTCAGCGACCTGTTGAAAAAGACCGGCCAGTACGAGGTGGTGGCGGCTGTCACCACCCCCAGTGCCCTGGTCCAGCAACTTTCGGATGACCCGCGGATCGACGTGGTCATCACCGACTACTTCATGGAGGGCGACCCGACCTTCGGCGATGGCATACGCCTGGTGACCTACCTGATCCGGCACTTCCCCAGGGTCCAGGTACTGGTGCTGACCATGATGTCCAACCCGATGATCGTGGCCGCACTGTATGACATCGGCGTGCGCTCGGTACTGCCCAAGCGCCATGACATGAGCGAGCTGCTCAGCGCCCTGGAGAACGTCCGCCAGGGGCGCATCCACCACCCGCCGAGCCTGGTGCAGAACGAGCTCAACAGCAGCCCGCTGCGCTCCATGGCCGACGGCCTGAGCAGCCTTACGCCCAAGGAATACGAAGTGCTGCGGCATTTCGTGCGCGGCGAATCAATGATGCAGATCGCCGCCAACCTCAAGCGCAGCGTGAAGACCGTCAGTGCGCAGAAGATCTCGGCGATCCGCAAGCTCAACCTGGACAGCGACCAGGCCCTGGTCGCCTTCTGCCTGGAGTCCGGCGAATTTCAGTAGGCCCTGGGGCCGGGGCGGCGCCGCAGCCAGGCGCTGCTGCTTCTGCATCCATGGCCTGCTCAACACTGCTGTTGCCTGCCTCGCTGGAACGCGAGCGCACGACCGCGCCGAAAGTACCTGCAGGGCAATCATTGAATAGCCCGGCATAAAAAAATCGGAAATCTGATGCCGGCCTACCTGGGTAGCGGCTGGGGAATCGCCAGACGGCTGGTGGCCTTGACCTCGCGCAGCGCCAGGCTGGACTGGATCGAGGCAATGCCCGGCTGGCGCCTGAGCACGTGCTCGACAAAGTCGCTGTAGCTGTCCAGGTCACGGGCCAGCACCTGCAGCAGGTAGTCGGCGTCGCCGGTGATCTTGTGGCAGGCCTGGACCTCGGGCAGGCGCATGATCACTGTCTCGAAATCGTCCGGGGTCTGGTCGGAGTGGGTGGCGAACCGCACATGGACGAAGGCCAGGATGTCCAGCCCCAGCAGCCGCCGGTCGAGGTTGGCCTGGTAGTCCCTGATCACCCCCTCCTCCTCCAGGCGCTTGCGCCGCCGCCAGCAGGGGGTAAGGCTCAGGGACAGGCGCTCACTGAGCTCGGCGTTGGAAATGCTCGCGTCCTGCTGCAACAGCGCAAGAATCGCCAGGTCGGTGTCGTCGAGGTTAACGCTGCGAGTCGTTTTTTTCACAATCAGCCACCAACGGGAAAAATATTACCCAAAACTCTAATTGCACCCGAACAAAAAGCAAAGAATTAGCAGCCATGCCGGAACAAACTATTTGCACCGGACAATAACAATGGATGCGTTCAGCATGCTTACCGTCTTCAGCGAATCCCACCGCCTGCACCATGGCACCGAATTGAAGGATGGCGTGCTCAAGCCCTCCTTCGAGCAACCCAGCCGCGCCGACACGGTGCGAGACCGGGTGCGCCACGTGGGGCTTGGCGAGATCATCGGCCCGCGGCGCTTCGACCGCGCCTGCTACGTGGCGGCCCACAGCGAACGTTACGTCAGCTTCCTGGAAAACGCCTGGAGCGAATGGACCGCCACCGGCCGCAGCCACGACGCCCTGCCCCTGGTGTGGCCGGTGCGCGACCTGGCCAACCAGCAGGTGCCCGAATTCATCGACGGCAAGCTGGGTTTCTTCGCCATGGACGCCGGCTCGCCGATCACCGCCACCACCTGGGATGCAGTGCGCACCAGCGCCGATATCGCCCTCACCGCCCTGGCCCTGATCGATGAAGGCCAGGACAGCGCCTTCGCCCTGTGCCGCCCGCCGGGGCATCACGCCGCACGGGAATACATGGGCGGCTACTGCTACCTGAACAACGCCGCCATCGCCGCGCAGCACGCCATCACCCGGGGCGCCAGGCGGGTGGCGGTGCTGGACGTGGACTTCCACCACGGCAATGGCACCCAGAACATTTTCTATGACCGTGGCGACGTGCTCTTCGTCTCGCTACACGGCGACCCGGCCGTGTCCTACCCCTACTTCTCGGGCCATGCCAGCGAGCGCGGCAGCGGGGCCGGCGAAGGCTGCAACCTGAACCTGCCCCTGCCGAAGAACACCACCTGGCAGCACTACCGCCAAGCGCTGGAGCTGGCCTGCAAACAGTTGCGGGCCTTCGCTCCCGAACTGCTGGTGGTGTCCCTGGGCGTGGACACGTTCAAGGACGACCCCATCAGCCACTTCCTCCTGGAAAGCGAAGACTTTCTCGGCATGGGCCAGATCATCGCCACGGTGGGCACGCCCACCCTGTTTGTGATGGAAGGCGGCTACATGGTGGATGAGATCGGCATCAATGCGGTCAATGTGCTGCACGGCCATGCCAACCGCTAGCGCGCGCCAGGCGCGCTCTCCCGCAGTGTTCAACGTTCCGACCGAGAGGGAAATCACCATGACCTTGTTTATCGATGTGGATCAGGCAGCGGCGCTGTACAAGCGCCTGGGTGTCGCCAGGGCGATCCGTGAAATGGCCGGTTATATCCAGGCCGACTACCTGCGCTGGCAAGCCTTCGAAAAGTCCCCGCGCACCGCCAACCACTCGCCCACCGGAGTCATCGAACTGATGCCCGCCGACGATGGCCAGCAGTACGCCTTCAAGTACGTCAACGGCCACCCTGGCAATCCGGCCCGGCAGTTGCTCACGGTCATGGCCTTCGGCGTGCTGGCCGAGGTGGACAGCGGCTACCCGGTGCTGCTCAGCGAACTGACCCTGACCACCGCGGTACGCACCGCCGCCACCTCGGCCCTGGTGGCCCGTGCCCTGGCGCGCCCGGACAGCCGAACCATGGCGCTGATCGGCAATGGCGCCCAGAGCGAGTTCCAGGCCATCGCCTTCCACGACATGCTCGGCATCGACGAGCTGCGGATCTTCGACATCGACCCGGCCGCCTCCCGCAAGCTCAAGCACAACCTGCAAGCCTGGCCGGGCCTGAAGGTGCGCATCGCCGAGTCGGTGGCCGATGCGGTCAAGGGCGCCGACATCGTCACCACGGTGACCGCGGACAAGGCCTACGCCACCATCCTCACCCCGGAGCTGATCGAGCCCGGCATGCACCTCAACGCGGTGGGCGGCGACTGCCCGGGCAAGACCGAGCTGCACGCAGAGATCCTGCGCAATGCCCGGGTGATCGTCGAGTTCGAGCCGCAAACGCGCATCGAGGGTGATATCCAGCAGTTGCCGGCGGACTTTGCGGTGACCGAATACTTCCGCATCGCCCAGGGCCTGGAACCGGGCCGCGAGCATGCCCGGCAGGTCACGGTGTTCGACTCGGTAGGCTTTGCCCTGGAGGACTTCTCGTCCCTGCGCTACCTGCACGACCAGGCGCGCGAACACGGCATTGGCGAGCGGATCCACCTGGTGCCGACCCCGGCCAACATCAAGGACCTGTACCAACTGATCGGCCAGGACCCCGACGCCGCCACAGGCGCCCCGCGCCGCCTGGCCAGCGGCTGAGGCAATACCCCCATGGCCGCTGCACGGGAAAACGCCCCGTGCCCCTGCGCAGCGGCCCAACCCGAACCGGTTGCGCCACCCCGACCTACAACCACAGCGCGCAGCCCCAGCCACCCTGCACTGCCAAAACTCGACAACTATAAAATCAAGAGGTTTTGTGATGACTCCAGATACCCTCGGGGCCCCTGCGCGCCCCGTGCTGCAACGCACCCTGCATAACCGTCATATCCAGCTCATGGCCATGGGCGGCGCCATCGGCACCGGGCTGTTCATGGGCTCGGGCAAGATCATCGCCATGTCCGGCACCTCGATCATCCTGATCTACATGATCATCGGCCTGTTCGTGTACCTGGTGATGCGCGCCATGGGCGAGCTGCTGCTGTCGAACCTGCAATTCAAGAGCTTCGCCGACTTTGCCGGCGCCTACCTGGGGCCGCGCGCGGCGTTTTTTCTCGGCTGGTCCTACTGGCTGAGCTGGAGCGTGGCGGTGGTGGGCGACGCCGTGGTGGTGGGCGGTTTCTTCCAGTACTGGTTCCCCGGGGTGCCGGCCTGGATGCCCGCGGTCAGCATGATGCTGACGCTGTTCGCCCTCAACGTGCTCACGGTGCGGCTGTTCGGCGAAGTGGAGTTCTGGTTCGCCATCATCAAGATCATCGCCGTGGTCACCCTGATCGGCGTCAGCCTGGTGCTGATCGCCAGTTCGTTCGTCTCGCCCTCGGGCGTGACCGCCTCGCTGGGCCACCTGCTGGACCGGCAAGCGGCCTTTCCCCACGGCCTGCTGGGCTTCTTCGCCGGGTTCCAGATGGCGATCTTCTCCTTCGCCGGCACCGAGCTGATCGGCACCGCCGCCGCGGAAACCCGCGACCCTCATAGCACCCTGCCCAAGGCCATCAATGCCATACCGCTGCGGATCATCCTGTTCTACGTGCTGGCCCTGGCCTGCATCATCGCCGTGACCTCCTGGCAGCAGGTGTCGCCGAACAAGAGCCCGTTCGTCGAGCTGTTCCTGATCGCCGGCTTCCCGGCGGCGGCGGGCATCGTCAACTTCGTGGTGCTGACCTCCGCCGCTTCCTCGGCCAACAGCGGCGTGTTCTCGGCCAGCCGCATGCTCTTCGGCCTCGCCGACCAGGGCAATGCGCCGCGCCTGTTCAAGCGCCTGTCGGGCCAGAGCGTGCCGGTCATCAGCCTGAGCTTCACCACCCTGCTGATGCTGCTGGGGGTGTTGCTGCTGTATGTGGTTCCGGAGGTGATGACCGCCTTCACCCTGGTGTCCACGGTGTCGGCGATCCTGGTGATCTTCACCTGGTCGACCATCCTCGCGTCCTACATCGCCTACCGCAAAAAGCACCCGCAACTGCACGCCCGTTCGCGCTACAAGATGCCCGGCGGCGTGCCCATGGCCTGGTTTGCCCTGGCCTTCCTGCTGTTTGTCCTGTGCCTGCTGGCCCTGCGCCCGGACACCCGCCTGGCGCTGTGCGTGATGCCGGCATGGTTTGTCTGGCTGGGTATCGCCTATCGCCTGACGGCAGGGCGCAAGGAGCGGGTTCATGGCCGGGCGGCATACCCGCGCTGAAGCGCAACAGTGCCAGGGATGGCACTCCCGGCTGCGGCTCAAAACGTAAAAACATCGACACACCCCCTGCGGTCTTGGTCTACTCGCGCGCCATCAACGTAGCCAGGGAGTGCTCACATGCAAGTCGCAGGCCCCACCTTTGAAGAGGTGTTAAGGAAGAATTTCAAGCGCGTGCTGACCTATTGGAGCCAGATCGGCACGGTCATGGGCTTGAGCGCCGTCGGGTTGGGGTTGATCAGCCTGTACATGTACACCCGGGCGATTGGCCGCACCGACCTGTTCATGGCTTCGATCGATGCAAAGTCAGCGCTGATGATCTGGCTGGTCATAGTGCTGGTGCTCATGAGCGCGTTTCTGTTTCTGCTGACCGTCACCACTCTGCTGTTCTGGCTGTCCGCCAGCCTGTTTCACAGAACCCCGGGGCGCCTGAAGGATGTAGTGGTGTGGCTGACACTCCCGTTCCTGGTGGGGTTCCTGGGATATGTCGTTGTCATTTACTACACCTCAGGCTGGCTGCCGGTAGGGCAATCCCTGCTTGGGCTGCTAGTGCTGTTTCTGCTCAGTTGCTGGGGGGTACTGTCACGCCCGGCGTTCAAAAAGGTAATTGAGGAAAACCTGACACCCACCAGGGACAAAATGGACTTTCTGCTTGTGTTGCTGACCTGCCTGCTTGGCACGCTCTGCGCAGCGCTCTTCCCCAGCCTGGTGACACTCAATGCCTATGTGAGTGAAGTCAGCAGCGACTCCCCGCACTATGTGGCGGCATTGAATCTGCTGATCCTGATCCTTACGTTGCTACCGGTCGTGATTTTCTACCACAAGGCCGGAAGCCTCAATAAACGCATCCTGTATTCGATATTGTCGGTGGCACTGTTTGCCCTGGCGTTTCTGTTTGTACTGCCCGGGGCCATGAGCAAGGTCACCTACAAGGCCGCAGGAGGGCTGGATGTACGCCAGGACGAAATCGAACGCTTCGTCCTGCTGGACGATCTCGAACTGCATGACCTGGACCCGCTGATGTGGAATACCCGCCTGACCTCGCAGCGCCACCTGGAGGTCCAGGGTTTTCAGCTGTTCTCTTTCGGTGAAACGCTGTTGATCTGTCCCAAGGGGCTACGCAACTTGCGGCTCAACCAGATGCACACCTATACCCGCCACTGCATCAAGACCCGCAACAGCTCAGTGACCCGTAAACCGCCAGGACCGCTGTACATCTCTCAACCGGCCTGTGCCAGCCTGGCGCCCCCTGCGGATTGCTGGAAGCCGCAGGGTTCCTGACGCTTACACCCTGACGGCCTGCAACACCGAGGCGTAGTTGGCCACCGCCATGCCGCCCATGTTGAACAACAGGCCGAACTCCGGCGAGCGCGCGGCGAGGCCAATGGGCTCGCCGATCAACTGGCGAAAGCCCAGGGCATGCATCGACACACCGGTGGCGCCCACCGGATGTCCCTTGGCCTTGAGCCCGCCGGAGAGGTTCACCGGCAGGCGTCCGTCGGCATTCACCCAGCCTTCGTCCAGGGCTCGATGGCCTTCACCCTTGGGCGCCAGGCCCATGGCTTCGTAGATCAGCAGTTCGGCGATGGTGAAGCAGTCGTGGACTTCGGCGAACGCCAGGTCGTCCAGCCCCAGGCCGGCTTCGTGCAAGGCGCCCTGGATCGCCAGTTGCGGGCCTTCGAAGGCCAGCACGTCGCGGCGCGCCATGGGCAGGAAGTCGTTCACCTGGCTCAGGGCGCGGATCGCCACTTCACGGCGGAACTCCCGGGCCCGGCGCGGCGACGCAAGGAGGATCGCCGCCGCGCCGTCGCTGATCAGCGAACAGTCGGTCAGGCGCAGGGGCTCGGCGATCAGCGGGTTGCCGGGCGAGACGCTGTTGCAGTGGGCAAAATCCATGGCCCGATGCATCTGCGCCAGGGGGTTGGCCATGGCGTTGGCGTGGTTCTTCACGGCAATCGCCGCCATGGCAGCCAGGGGGCTCTGGTAGCGCTCGGTGTAGCGCTGGGCCACTTGGCCGAACAGTTGGGCAAAGCTCAGGCCGGCCTCTTGCGGGTCGTTCTGGTAGCCGGCTCCGGCCAGGGCCCGGGTGACCTCGGCGGTGCTGTTGCCGGTCATCTTTTCCGCCCCCACCACCAGCACCAGTTCGGCGGCGCCGCTGCGGATCGCGTTGATCCCGGCCTGGATCGCCGCCGAGCCGGAAGCACAGGCGTTTTCGCAGCGGGTGGCCGGTTTGAAGCGCAGCTGCGGGTCGGCCTGGAGCATCAGGGACGCGGGAAAGCCATCAGGCACCAGCCCGGAGTTGAACTGACCGAGAAACAGCGCATCGATCGCCCCGGCGTCAATGGCGGCGTCCACCAGCACGTCGCGGGTGACCTGGACAATCAGGTCTTCCAGGCTGCCATCGAGGTGGCCAAAGCGGGTGTGGGCCGCCGCAACGATGCAAACGGATTCATGGTTCATGGAGGTTCTCCTGTACTGAAGGCGGGTGGTCCCGGCCAGCGGCCCGCGTGTACAAGGGCCCTCGGCGGGGGTGACTGCCCATCAGTGTAGGTAGTGTTGCGCCAGGTGCTCAGGTCAGCGCGGCCTGGGCATCCAGACGCAGCAGTTGCAAGGGTTCCAGAGTGGAGCCCTGCAAAGATTCCCCGGCATACAGCGCCTCGTTGGCCATGGCCATTTCAGCGCTGCGGCCGGCAACCATTTCGTAGGTCTTGCGCGGCAGGACCTGGCTCCAGCCGTTTTCAAAGGTGTCGTAGGCCAGGGTCAGCGCGGCGGTGAAATAATGCTGCCCGGCCACCGGAATCCGCACCTCCTGGCCCGCCTCATCCAGGGCGATGAAGTGATTGGGCAAGTGCTTCACCCCCAGGCGCTTGAGCACGATCCAGGCCAGGGCCGATGGCACGAAGACGTTGAGTTTTTCTGCGGCGATGGCCGAGTAGCCACGTTCCTGCAGCAGTCGGACGATGTCGTCTTCACTGGCCTCGGGGTGGCCGGCCATCAATTCCAGGGTATCGAGCACCCCCTGATGGGCACTGGCATGATCCAGGCAGCAACTGCAGTCCGGCGAATGTGAGTCGTCATGCATGATCGGTCGATGATCCCTATCGGTCTTGGTGAGGGGGCGCAGGATAAACCCTGCGCCTGCCTCGCCACCAGCAAACAGCGGTTACTTGATGACGATGGGGTTCACCGGCGCTCCGCTGCCGCCGACGATCTTCAGCGGCGCGGCGGTGTAGAGGAAGGTCCACTGGCCATCGGCGGCGCAATCCTCGGCCAGTTCTTCGAGCAGCACGATCTCGGTAAAGGCGATACCCAGGTTGCGCATCAACGCGCAATGCAGGGGAATCTGCACCCCGGACACCGGGTCGGTGATCACCTCGTTGGCGATGGTGTCGGTGACCAGATTGGGGATCTCCATCTGGTTGAACCAGTCCACCAGTTCCCGGCTGTAGGTCAGCCCGGGTTCCACCAGGTCCTTGAAGAACTCGGTCTTGCCGTACTCGTAGAAGGCGCCCATGGAACCGGTGCGGATGATGAGGATGTCGCGCTTCTCGATGGCCACGCCCTGGGCCTGGGCAGCGGCCAGCAGGTCCAGGTGGTTGAAGGTCTCGCCGCGCCCCAGGTACTTCTTGCCGCGGTGCCGGGCCATGTCGATCAGCACCGCACGGCCCACCACGCCGCGTTCGGCAATCGGCAACACACTGGCCTTGGCCATGCCGCCGACAGTGCTGCTGGCGTCGTAGCCGTTCCACAGCTGGTTGTCGTACCAGGCATGGCCCAGGGCGTCGTACTGGGTCGAGCCCTGCAGCTGCATGAAGATCACGTCGTCGCAGTACTCGGCGCCACCGGTCATGGAGGGCTGCTTGCCGGCCTGATAGTGGCTGCGGTCCAGGGTATTGAAACGCATCGACGGGTTGCGTGCCGGCCACATCGGGTCGCCGCCGGGATGGCCGATCTGCACTTGCAGGGTGAAGGTCTTGCCCTGGCGCACGGCGGCCACGCCCCGCAGTACCTCGGCCTGTTGCAGGTAGTTGAGGGCACCGACTTCGTCGTCCGGGCCCCACTTGCCCCAGTTCTTGGGCAGGCCTTCAAGCAGTTGCTTGGTATTGGGGTGGTTCTTGTTGTTATCGATCCCACACATGTCGACTGCACTCCGTAGCTGGGTTTGGGTTTAGCCAAAGGGCTTTCTACAGATCATCAGACGCAGCGTCCACCATCGACTTCCAGGCAGGTGCCGGTGATGAAAGCCGCCTCGTCGGAGGCCAGGTACAGGCAGGCGTTGGCCACGTCCTGAGGGGTGGAGAAACGTCCCAGGGGAATGGTGGCCATGAATTTCTGGCGGTTTTCCGGGGTGTCCGGCACGCCCATGAACTCACTGAGCAGGGCCGTGGCGCCGACCACCGGGTTGACGCAGTTAACGCGGATGTTGTCCGGCCCCAGCTCGGCGGCCATGGTCTTGCTCATCACCACCACCGCGCCCTTGCTGCCGTTGTACCAGACCAGCCCCGGACGCGGCCGGATCGCCGCCGTGGAGGCGATGTTGATGAACACCCCGCCGCCCTGGCCACGAAAATACGGCACGAAGTGCTTGGCGCTGAGGAAGATGCTTTTGACGTTGACCGCGAACACTCGGTCGAACTCGGCCTCGTCCACTTCCAGCATCGGCCGGTTGCGGTGGGTGGTGCCGGCGTTGTTGACCACGATGTCCAGGCCGCCGTATTGCTCCAGGGTGTTGCGCAGCAGCGCGGCAACGCTGGCGTCCTGGGCCACGTTGACCTCGATGAAGTGGGCCTGGCCGCCGGCATCGCGGATTTCCTGCGCCACCCGCTGGCCGCCCGTGGCGTTCATGTCGGCGATTACAACCCGGGCGCCCTGCTGGGCGAAGGTCTTGGCGATGCCTTCACCAAAGCCGGAACCGGCGCCGGTGACGATGGCAGTTTTATGGGCTAGACGCATGCTAGTGACTCCTGTTTTTGTTGTTATTGGCCGCCGTAGTGGCGGCCCTCAGTCGTGACGAATGGCGATGGTCTTCAAGGCGGTAAAACCCAGCAGCGCCTCGAAGCCCTTCTCGCGCCCGTAGCCGCTGGCCTTGACTCCGCCAAAGGGCAGTTCGACGCCACCACCGGCGCCGTAGTTGTTGATGAACACCTGGCCACAGCGCAGCTTGTGAGCCATGCGCAACTGACGCGCACCGTCCCGGGTCCAGACCCCGGCCACCAGGCCGAAGGCGCTGTCGTTGGCCAGGCCAATGGCCTCGGCCTCGTCCTCGAAGGGCATTACCGCCAGCACCGGGCCGAACGCTTCCTCCCGGGCCAGGCGACTGTCTGGCGGCACATCGCGAAACAGCACCGCTTCGTGGAAGTAGCCGCCGCTGCCGGCCTCGGCCACCACCTGCCCACGGGCCGCCACCGGGATGCCGGCGGCCTCGGCCTCGCGGACGAACTCCCGGACCTGGCGCAGCTGTTTCTGGTTGATCAGCGGGCCCATGTCCAGGTCCAGCTCCGAGGGCCCGGCGCGCAGTTGGCCAAAGCACTGGGCCAGGCGTTCCAGCAGCGGTTCATACAGGCTGCGCTGCACCAGCAGGCGGCTGCCGGCGGAACAGGTCTGGCCGCAGTTCTGCACGATGGCGTTGATCAGCACGGGCAGCGCCCGCTCCACATCGGCGTCGGCGAAGACGATCTGCGGCGACTTGCCGCCCAGCTCCAGGGTTACCGGGCAATGCCGTTCGGCCGCCGCCTTGGCCACCAGGGCGCCGGTGCCGGTGGAACCGGTGAAAGAGATATGCGCGACGCCAGGATGGGCGCACAACGCGGCACCGGCTTCGTGGCCGTAGCCGCTGACCACATTCAGGCTGCCCGCCGGGAAACCGACCTGGGCCGCCAGCTCCGCCAGCCGCAGCAGCGACAGGCTGGCGTCCTCGGCGGGCTTGACCACGCAGGCATTGCCCGCCGCCAAGGCGGCGCCGACGCTGCGGCCGAAGATCTGCATCGGGTAGTTCCAGGGAATGATGTGCCCGGTAACGCCATGGGGCTCGCGCACCGTGAGCACGGTGTAGCCGGCCTGATAGGGCAAGGTCTCGCCGTGGAGCTTGTCGGCGGCCCCGGCGTAGTACTCGAAATAGCGCGCCAGGGCGGTAGCGTCGGCCCGGGCCACCTTCAGCGCCTTGCCGGTGTCCCGGGCCTCGATCTGCGCCAGCTCTTCATGGTGCTCCAGCACCGCCTGGCCCAGGCGGGCCAGCAGGCGCCCACGCTCCAGGGCGCAAAGGCTGCCCCAGGGCCCGTCGAAGTTGTCCCCCAGGGCCCGTTGCGCGGCCTGCACCGCCAGGTCGATGTCCTCGGCGGTGCCCCGGGCGATACGCGCATAGCTGATGCCGGTACTGGGGTCCTGCACGGGAATGTCCTCGGCCCAGGACGAGGCTTGCCATTGGTTGTCGATGTAGTGTTCCAGACTCATCAGCTCAGCTCCTGTTTCCAGCCAGACACTCGGCAATCGCCCGCCCGACTTCCACGGTGCTGGCGGTGCCGCCCATTTCCCGGGTGCGCGGCCCTTCGGCGAGCACCGTCTCGATGCTTTCGACAATCGCCGCCGCGGCCCGCTGGTAAAGTTCATCGCCCTGCCCCAGGTGTTCGATCATCAGGGCCGCCGACCAGATCTGGCCGATCGGATTGGCCACGCCGAGACCGGCGATATCCGGTGCCGAACCATGCACCGGCTCGAACAGCGAGGGGTACAGGCGCTCCGGGTTGAGGTTGGCCGAGGGCGCAATGCCGATGGTGCCGGTACAGGCCGGGCCCAGGTCGGAGAGGATGTCGCCGAACAGGTTGGAGGCCACCACCACGTCGAACCAGTCCGGGTGCTGGACGAAGTGCGCGCAGAGAATGTCGATGTGGAACTTGCGGGTCGCGACCTGAGGGTAGGCCTGGGCCAGCGCCTCCACCCGTTCGTCCCAGAACGGCATGGTGATGGCGATGCCGTTGGACTTGGTGGCCGCCACCAGGTTGCGCCGGGGCCGGCGGCTGGCGAGTTCGAAGGCGTAGTTCACCACCCGGTCCACACCATGGCGGGAAAACACCGACTCCTGCAGGGCAATTTCCCGCGGGGTGCCCTCCCACATGCGCCCGCCGACGCTGGAATACTCGCCCTCGGTGTTTTCCCGCACCACGATGAAATCGATGTCCCCGGGCGCCCGCCCGGCCAGCGGGCACGGCACCCCGGGCATCAGCCGCACCGGGCGGATGTTCACGTACTGGTCGAACTGGCGGCGGATCTTCAGCAGCGAATCCCAGACCGCAATATGGTCGGGCACGATGTCCGGCGCGCCCACGGCGCCGAAGAAGATCGCCTCGTGGCCACCGATCTGCTGCGCCCAGTCGTCGGGCATCATGCTGCCATGGGCCTGGTAGTGCTCGCTGCACCAGTTGAAATGATCGAATTGCAAGGCGATGCCGAAGCGCCGGCTGACGGCTTCCAGCACACGCAGGCCTTCGGGGACCACTTCGCGGCCGATGCCGTCACCGGCGATCACCGCAATGCGATGGGGAGGTTTTACAGCGGGATTGATCCTGGACAAGCCGTCTCTCCTGGTCTGACGTGTTGTTGTTATGGAGGCAGGTCAAGCGCACGGGCGAGCCCATTCTGGCCACAGCGCGGGGCCAGTGGGAATTGCTCATTATGGAAACCGCCTTCGCAAAATTCGAAGGCACGGGGGAAGAGTCCTGCTATGACCGGCGGCTAGCCCGCGGCTGCCGAGGCCTGCTCGCAACCGGCCAGGTAGTCGAACAGCTCGCGGCTGGCCAGGGACGGCTGTTCCTGGCGCCGGCAGAGGTACATCTGGCGGTCAGCCCAGGGGTCGTCGATTTCGATAAAACGCAAGGCCATCTCCTTGCGAAAGATCTGCACCGCACCCTGGGGCAGCACCCCCACGCCCTGCCCTGCGGCGATCAGCCGGCACACGGCCTCGAAGCTGCGCACCTGCACCCGCAGGCGCAAGGGCATGCTCACCGCCGCGGCCGCCTCGCTGATCAGGGGAGTGATCGCGGCGTTGTCCTCCAGACCGACGAAGTCATAGCCCAACAGGTCCTGAAAGCGCGCGTGGCTCATCTTGAACGGGTGGTCCTGGGGCACGATCAGGCACAACCGGTCGCGGCAATAAGGGATGAAATGCAGGTCCTGGCCCCGTGGCCGGGTGGTGACGATGCCCACATCGGCCACGCCGTCACGCACCGCCAGGAGGATCTCGCGGCTTCGCTCCTCGCGGATGTCCACGCGAATGCCCGGGTGCAGGTCGCTCCACTGGGTCAATTGCCGGGGCAGTTCCTGGCTCATGGCCGAACTGTTGGCGTACAGGCTGACCCGGCCGGTAGCGCCCTTGGCGAAGTCGGCCAGGTCGGCGTGCATCACATCCACCGCCCGCAACAGCGAGCGGGCGTGCTCGGCCAGGGCCTGCCCCGCCGCCGTCGGCAATACCCCGGTGGAGGTGCGGGTCAGCAGCGCCACCTTGAAATGCTGCTCCAGCAGCGACAGGCGCCGGCTCGCGGCGGACAGCGACAGGTGCGACTGCTCGGCGGCCCGGGACAGGTTGCCCAGGGTCAGGGCCTTGAGAAACAGCTCGATGGAGGTCAGGTCCGGGGCCATGGCAGGGTCCTTGTGCGCGGTCCGTGAAAACTACCCAGTCGGGCGCGCCCTGTCCAACCTTGTGGCGGCTGCTCGCAGCCCCGGTCAGCGCCCGGAAAAACGCAGCCGCGACAGCTGGCGCAGATCCCCTTCCAGGTAGTAGGCGTTGCTCCAGCTGTCGTCCACCGCCAGGGGCTGGACCTGCTTGAGGGCCAGTTGCCTGGCGAAGTAGCGGAAGCGGTAGTGTTCGTAGAACCGCAGCAGCTCCAGGCCGTAGCGGTCCGCCAGGTCGGTGTCGCCGCGGATGATCAGGAAGTTCTCGTCATTGCTCTGGCTCGCGCCGACGCTGAGGTTGTGACTGCCGCTGATGATCACCGGCGCCTCGCTGGTGAAGTCGGTGACGATGGCCTTGGTGTGCACCAGCAGGTTGCCCTTCTGGCCTTTGAGCCCCTCCTTGAGCCAGCCCTCCAGGCCATTGTTGAGCAAGGCGGTGGCGGCGAACTCGGCCGTGCGGTCGGCGTGAAAACCGGTGATGCGGCTGGCGGTGTTCTGCAGGCCGTAGCGCAACACATCGTCGTGGGGCTGGCCGAGCAAGGCATCGAGAATGCTGTCGGGCAAGGCGAAGGCGGTGACGAACAGCAGGTCGCGGCGGGCGCCGTTGATGATATCGACAAACTCCGCGAGGTCGCCCTGGCCGCTGCGCGGGGAAAACCCGGCGAACAGCGACGCCTGCGGCTGCATCGGGTTGTTCCGGGTCAGCCAGGTGCGCGTGGCGCCGACATCCGCCGGCGTCGCCCAGACCTGCTCGAACACCTCCAGGTAGCGCGTGGCGATGTCCACCTGGTCGAGGCTGTGCAACACGTTGGCCTGACGGTAGACACCATTGGCGGTGAAGTTGGTGCTGCCGCAGAGCACCGATTGCGGCTGGCGCTGGCCGGCGGCGTCGAGGCGGCCGAGGACGATGAACTTGTCGTGGAAGATCGCGTGGGTCATCCGCCCGCGCTTATTGGCCTCGGGCAGGTGCTGCAGGCTGGCCTGGTTCATCGTGGTGTCGGCATCGCCGGGGGCGGCGTGGTACAGCACCCGCACCTGTACGCCGCGGTCGAAGGCCGCATTGACGGCATCGATGATCGCCTGCAACTGGTACTCGTAGATGGCGATGTCCAGGCTCCAGCTGGCGTCCGTGGCGCGCTGAATGAACCCCAGCAGCGCCTCCAGCAAGCCGTTTTCCAGCCACTGGCGGGGCGCGTCCGGCCACTTTTCGATGGGCAGGTTCTTGTTGGCACTGAGCAACGCGTCCAGCTCGGGAAACTTGCGCGAGAACGCCTGGCTGGCAGCCACCGCACGGTTGAAGATCACCCGCTGGCCGGGAGGCTGGCCGTTGTCGGCGGTGATGCTCAACTGCAGGGACTCGCCCAGTTGCGGCGCGTCCGGGCTGCCATAGGCCAGGTGCACCCGGTAGTTGAGGGTGGCGCCGGGGTTGACCGCGTAGTCGGCCCAGCGGAATTTCTGCAGGGGCGCCTGATCGCTGGGGGTGGCGTTGTATTGGGGGAAGGTATGGGCCTTGCCGGGGAAAGTCAGGCTGTTGAACAGATACAGCCAGGGCTTGCTGCCGGTCTGTTTTTCGATGGCAAAACCCAACAGGCCCTGGCGCCGCGACGCATCCAGGTCCATGGCCAGCAGCACCCCGTTGGTTCCGGCATAGGCCTTGACCCGGAAATCGTCCTTGTCGTTACGCACCAGTACCCGCATGAAGTCACTCCTGTGAAAGACAGCGCAAAGCGTAGCCGCTTCCCGCTCCGGCATGCCAAGGCAAATCCCTGTAGGAGCCGGCTTGCCGGCGAAGAGGCCCTTGAAGACTTGCACCGCCAGGCCGGACGCTTTCGCTGGCAAGCCAGCTCCTACGGGGGATGTGCGGTGTGTCGGGGAGGTAGTCAGTCGATATGCTGGTAGACAGCGTTGAGCCGAGTCGCCAGTTCGCGGGCGCGGCCCAGGCGGATCGGGCCTCGTTCGATGTCGAGCAGCAAGGTCGGGCAGTTCAGGGGCCTGGGCGGTGGCAGGTTCTTCAGCCGGCCATCGGTGATCAGCAGCACGCGCTGCTGCTCCGCCGGCAGGCGCCGTTGGCGTTGTTCCAGCCACTGGGCCGCTTCGTTCAGGGCTTGGGGCAAGGGCGTGCCGCCGCCGGCCCCCAGGCCGTCGAGCCAGTGCCGCAGGTCCCTGGAGGCCTTCAGGCCCTGGACCTGCCAGCTCGGCGCACGGCCGCTGGCAGTGAGCAGGGCCAGGCGTGCACGCTGGCGGTAGGCGTCGTCGAACAATTGCGCCAGCAGGCCCTTGGCATCACTCAGGGCGCTGTGCCGGCGGGTCGAGGCCGACGCGTCGACTATCACCAGCCACAGCTCATGGGGCGAGCGGCTGCGCAAGCGAAACAGCAGGTCTGCACGCAACCGTGGACGGCCTTTGAGCAAGGTGCCGGGCCAGTTGACCGAACCGGCGCTGGCCTCGCGGCTTTTGCCTTGCCGGCCGTGATCCAGGTGCCCCGCCCGGGGCTTGGCATCCGCCCCCCGGTCAGTGCGGGGGCGGATGCCTAGGGCTTTTTTGGCCAGCTGGGCACCTCACGACGGGCGCCGGTGGGCAGGGCCTGGGCCGGCATTTCGCCCCATTGGCCCTGGCCTTCGCTGGGGTTGGCGTTGGCTGGCGCCGGTGCCTGGGGGCTTTGCCCGGACTGTGGCGCGCTGGGCGGTGTCTCCCGCCGCCGGTGTCGCAAGGCGAACTCGGCCACGGCATCGATATCCTCCTCGGCAATCGCCGGGGCGCCACGCCAGGCGGCATGGGCGCGGGCCGCGCGCAGCCAGACCAGGTCGGCGCGCAGGCCGTCCACGGCAGCAGCAAAGCAGCGCTCGGTAATCAGCGCCAGGGCCTGGTCGTCCAGCGGGATGCTGGCCAGGGCGGCCCGCGCCTGTTGGCAGCGCTCGCGCAATGCCGTCTGGGGTTCGGCCCACTGGGCGCAGAAGCCCTGGGGATCGCTGTCGAAATCCAGGCGGCGGCGAATGATCTGCCCGCGCTCCTGGGGCGCGGGCTGGCCGCTGAGGGCGACGTTGAGGCCAAAACGGTCCAGCAGTTGCGGACGCAGTTCGCCCTCCTCCGGGTTCATGGTGCCGATCAGCACGAACTTCGCCGAATGGCGGTGGGAAATACCGTCGCGCTCGATCAGGTTGGTGCCGCTGGCGGCCACGTCCAGCAACAGGTCCACCAAGTGGTCAGGCAGCAGGTTGACTTCATCGACGTAGAGCACGCCGCCGTCGGCCTTGGCCAGCACCCCCGGAGAAAATTGCGCCCGGCCCTGGCCCAGGGCGGCGTCCAGGTCCAGGGTGCCCACCAGACGCTCTTCGGTGGCGCCCAGGGGCAAGGTGACGAACTGCCCGCTGGCCAACAGGTCCGCCAGGCCCCGGGCCAGGGTCGACTTGGCCATGCCCCGTGGGCCTTCGATCAGCACGCCGCCGATCTTCGGGTCGATGGCGGTCAGGCACAGGGCCAGTTTCAATGCTTCGGCGCCGACCACGGCGGACAGCGGGAAATGTGGGGTGTCGCTCATGTCAGGGTCTCGCTTGGGTCGGGTCAGGGGGTGTCTGGGAGGACGCCTTCGCGAGCAAGCTCGCTCCTACAGGTAGGGCATAGCCGTTGTAGGAGCGAGCTTGCTCGCGATCTGCGCCGGATCAGGAATCTTCTTCTATATCCAGCAGCAGGTTTTCCAGGGCTTCACGATAATCGCCGGGCTCTTGCCACAGGCCACGCTGCTGAGCTTCCAGCAGGCGCTCGGTCATGTCCCGCAGGGCGTGGGGATTATGCTGGCGGACGAACTCTCGGGTCGAGCCATCGAGCAGATAGGCATCGGCCAGCAAGGCGTACTGGTGATCGTCGATCAGTTCGGTGGTGGCGTCGAAGGCGAACAGGTTGTCCAGGGTCGCGGCCATTTCGAAGGCGCCCTTGTAGCCATGGCGCTTGACCCCTTCGATCCACTTCGGGTTGGCCGCCCGGGAACGGATCACCCGGTTCAGTTCTTCCTTGAGGGTACGGATCTTCGGCAGGTCCGGCTGGCTGTGGTCGCCGTGGTAGCTGGCGGCCTTGGCGCCGCTGAGGCTTTCCACCGCCGCCAGCATGCCGCCCTGGAACTGGTAGTAGTCGTTGGAGTCCAGCAGGTCGTGCTCGCGGTTGTCCTGGTTCTGCAGCACCGCCTGCACCCGGCTCAGGCGGGTGGCGAACTGCTCGCGGGCGGCAGTGCCTTCGTCGCTGCCACCATAGGCGTAGCCACCCCAGTTCAGGTAGACCTCTGCCAGGTCCTCGCGGCTCTGCCACAGGCGGCCGTCGATGGCGCCCTGGACCCCGGCGCCATAGGCCCCCGGCTTGGCGCCGAAGATCCGCCAGCCGGCCTGGCGCGAGGCGGCGTCGGCATCCAGCCCCGACGCCTCCAGGGCCGCGCGCTCGGCACGCACCCTGGCCGCCAGCGGGTTCAAGTCCTCGGGTTCATCGAGAGCCGCTACCGCCTGCACCGCCGCATCGAACAGGCGGATCAGGTTGGCGAAAGCATCGCGGAAGAACCCGGACACCCGCAGGGTTACGTCGACCCGCGGCCGGTCCAGCAGGCTCAGGGGCAGGATCTCGAAGTCATCGACCCGCTGGCTGCCGGTGGCCCACACCGGGCGTACCCCCATCAGGGCCATGGCCTGGGCGATGTCGTCACCGCCGGTGCGCATGGTGGCGGTGCCCCAGACCGACAGGCCCAATTGCAGCAGGTGGTCGCCGTGATCCTGCAAGTGGCGTTCGAGAATCAGGTTGGCCGACTGGAAACCGATGCGCCAGGCGGTGGTGGTGGGCAGGTTGCGCACATCCACCGAGTAGAAGTTGCGCCCGGTGGGCAGCACGTCCAGGCGCCCGCGGCTTGGCGCGCCACTGGGGCCGGCAGGCACGAAACGCCCGTTCAGGGCGTCCAGCAGGCCGCGCATTTCTGCGGGGCCGCAGGCGTCCAGGCGCGGGGCGACCACCTCGCGCAGACCGTCGATGATGCTCTGTACCGGCGCCCAGCCGGGTTCATCCAGCTGCGCCAGCGGGCCCTGGAGCGCCGCCTCGATCAACTCGGTGGCATACAACTCCAGGCGCTCGCGCGTATCGCCGGCGGTGCGCCAGAGCCCATCGCTGATCTGCCGCAACGGCTGCGGACGGCGCCCGGTCCAGGGTTCGGCCAGAGCGCAGTCCAGGGGATCGAAGCCCAGGCCGAAGGCCTTGGCCAAAGCTCGCAGCAAGCTGGCGTGGGCACCCTTGCCATCGCCCCGGGGAATGCGCAGCAAGGCCAGCAGGGTGTCGATGCGCAAGCGCCCCTCGGGGGATTCGCCGAACACATGCAGGCCATCGCGGATCTGCGATTCCTTGAGGTCGCACAGGTAAGTGTCCAGGCGCGGCAGCCAGAGCGCGGCGTCGGCGTCGCTGTCGAGCTGCTCGCCCAGTTGCAACTCGCGGTCGATGTGGGTCTCGCGCACCAGCTTGAGGATGTCCCGCTGCAGCTCCCGGGCGCGACGTGGGTCCAGCAACTGGGCTTCGTAGTATTCGTCCGCCAGCAGTTCCAGATTACGCAGCGGGCCATAGGTTTCGGCACGGGTCAGGGGCGGCATCAGGTGGTCGATGATCACCGCCTGGGTGCGGCGCTTGGCCTGGGCGCCCTCCCCCGGATCGTTGACGATGAACGGGTAGATGTTCGGCAACGGCCCCAGCAGCGCATCCGGCCAGCACTGCTCGGAAAGGCCCACGCCCTTGCCCGGCAGCCATTCCAGGTTGCCGTGCTTGCCGACATGGATCAGCGCATGGGCGCCGTAGGCCTGGCGCAGCCAGAAGTAGAACGCCAGGTAGCCATGGGGCGGCACCAGATCCGGGTCGTGATAGACCGCGCTGGGGTCCACCTGATAACCCCGGGCCGGCTGGATGCCGACGAAGGTCAGGCCAAAGCGCAGGCCGGCGATCATCATCCGCCCGTCGCGGCACATCGGGTCTTGCTGCGGTGCGCCCCAGCGCGCTAGCACGGCCTGACGATTGGCTTCCGGCAAGGCCTGGAACATCACCGCGTAGTCGTTCAGGGCCAGACTTTGCTGACACGGGCGCTGGTCGAGGCTGTCCAGGTCGTTGCTGACCCCGCCCAGCAACTGCTGGATCAACTCGGTGCCGCTGGCCGGCAGCTCGGCCAGCAGCGGGTAGCCTTCGGCGTGCAGGGCCTTGAGGATGTTCAGCGCGGCGGCCGGGGTGTCCAGGCCTACACCGTTGCCGATGCGCCCGTCCCGGGTCGGGTAGTTGGCCAGTACCAGGGCCACGCGCTTGTGGCCGTTGTCCAGGCGCCCCAGTTCGACCCAGCGCCGGGCCAGTTCGGCGACGAAATCCATGCGTTCGGGCTGGCCGCGATAGCAGACCACGTCCGACTGGCTGCGCTCGCTGCGCCAGGCCAGGTCCTTGAAGCTGATGGGCCGGCTGATGATGCGCCCGTCCAGTTCCGGCAAGGCGATGTGCATGGCCAGGTCCCGCGGCCCCAGGCCCTGCTCGCTGTCACGCCAGCCCGGTTCGTTGTCCTGGGCGCAGATCGCCTGGATCACCGGGATATTGCGGCGGAACGGCCGCAGGTGCGGGGCTTCCGGGCTGGACTGGGCGAAACCTGTGGTGTTGAGGATCACCCCGGCCGCGGTTTCATCCAGCCAGTCTTCCACCTGGCTCAGGCAGCCGGGCTCCTTGAGGCTGGCCACCGCTATCGGCAAGGGGTTGAGGCCCGCCGCCAGCAAGCGCTGGCAGAACAGGTCGATAAAGCCGGTGTTGGCCGCCTGCAGGTGGGAGCGGTAGAACAGCAGCGCCGCCACGGCTTGCCCTTGCTGCCAGTCGGCCTGCCAGTCACTGAGGGCAGCCTGGCTTTTGTGCGGGTGATAGATCGCCGTGCGTGGCAGGGCCTGCGGTTCGCTCCAGGGGTAGTCGCGCCCCAACAGGCCGCTGGCCAGGCAGCGGTAGAGATTCAGCGCGTTGTCACGCCCGCCCTGGCGCAGGAACTGCCACAGGCGGTCGCGTTCGCCGGCAGCCACCGTGCTCAAGTCGCTGAGTTCCGGGTCCGGGCGGTCGTCTCCCGGCACCAGGATCAACTGCACCCCGCGCCTGGACAGCTCCACCAACTGCTCGACGCCGTAGCGCCAGTAGGCGATGCCTCCGTGCAGGGAAATCAGGATCACCTTGGCGTGGCGCAGCACCTGGTCCACATACAGGTCCACCGAGGCGTGGTTCTGCACCTGCATCGGATTGGCCAGGCGAAAGCTCGGGTAGTCCTCGGGCAATTGCTCGGCGGCGTCCGCCAGCAGCGCCAGGCTGGAATCGCCGCTGCACAGGATCACCAGCTCGGCGGGGGTTTGTCCCAGGTCGGCAATGTTGTCATCCGACACGAAACCGCCGGGCTGGGTCCTGAGCAGGTGCATGGGTTACACGCTGAGTGCGGCGCGCAGTTGCGCTTCGAGTTGGGCGGCGTCCAGTTCCTGGCCGATCAGCACCAGGCGCGTGGTACGGGCTTCGTCGGCGCCCCACTTGCGGTCGAAGTGCTTGTCGAAGCGCGTGCCCACGCCCTGGATCAGCAGGCGCATCGGCTTGTTGGGGATGGCGGCGAAACCCTTGACCCGCAGGATGCCGTGCTTGACCACCAGTTGGGTCAGGGCGTCCAGCAGCAGGCTTTCGTCGGCCTGGGGCAGCTCGATGGAGATGGAATCGAAGGCGTCGTGATCGTGGTCGTCGTGATCGTCATCGCCGTCGTGGTGGTGATCGTGGTGGCTGTGGCGGCCGTCGATGTGCTCCTCGGAACCGGCACCCAGGCCCAACAGCACATCCAGGGGCAGGCGACCGCTGCTGGCTTCGATGACCTTGACCGCAGGCGGCAGCTCTTCGGCCACTTCCAGGCGCACCTTGGCCAGGTCTTCGGGGCTGATCAGGTCGGTCTTGTTGAGGATCACCAGGTCGGCGCTGGACAGCTGGTCGGCGAACAGCTCATGCAGGGGCGATTCGTGGTCCAGGTTGGGGTCGAGCTTGCGCTGGGCGTCCACTTGATCGGGGAAGGCGGCGAAGGTGCCGGCGGCCACGGCCGGGCTGTCGACCACGGTGATCACCGCATCGACGGTGCAGGCACTGCGGATTTCCGGCCACTGGAAGGCCTGGACCAGAGGCTTGGGCAGCGCCAGGCCGGAGGTCTCGATGAGGATGTGGTCCAGGTCGCCACGGCGCGCCACCAGTTCGCGCATCACCGGGAAGAACTCCTCCTGCACGGTGCAGCACAGGCAACCGTTGGCCAGCTCGTAGACTCGGCCGCTGGCCTCTTCCTCGGTGCAACCGATGGAGCATTGCTTGAGGATCTCGCCATCGATGCCCAGCTCGCCGAACTCGTTGACGATGACCGCGATGCGCCGGCCCTGAGCGTTGTCCAGCATGTGCCGCAGCAAGGTGGTCTTACCCGAGCCAAGGAAGCCGGTGACGATGGTGACAGGAAGTTTGGCCAGTGTTTTCATCGGATGCCCCTTGGCAAAGGTGGCGGGCATACGGGACGAGAGCCGCAGCGCAGGGGCGCGCGGAGATTTCGCCACCGGATCACCCCGCCCGGTTGTAGTGAGAATCTGGGATCGAGGCAGGTCTCCTGGCTGAGGGCTTGCCAGTCATTGGACTGGCGGTTTCTGCGCCTTCCCGCAGGCGTTCCGGACGCGAATGCAGTGGCCTTGCAGAAATGAAACCCTTCACAGTTGCGGGGGCAGCCGCGGCATCGACCGCGTTCCCTTCTTAGCTTCGACCGCTGGCCGAAGAACCTCGAAGGCGCAAGGCTACGCAGAGCGCGGGGGACGGTCAATCGGCAATGCGCCAGCGTCCGCAATTGACGACGTTACCCCGGCCATGATTTCCTACGCGCCTTGTTACGGGTGCCCTTTACAGGGTGAAACGGGAAACCGGTGAATCACGTGCTTTACTACAAAAGCCGTGGCCAGTCCGGTGCTGCCCCCGCAACGGTAAGCGAGCGAAGTGTCAGATCCACTGTGCCAAGGCATGGGAAGGCGACACTTGCCGGCACGGCATGACACAGCCCTGCCCCTCGCAAGCCCGGAGACCGGCCCGCAACACTTACATAACAACCCGCGGTGGGCGGGCGCTGTTGCAAACCCTGCGTGGCCATCACGCGGGGTTTTCCTGCGCCTCTACCCCGCTGACACTCCAGAGGGAAGCGCCATGTCGATCATCAGCAGCACCAGCCACTCCGCCAGCACGACCTCCACCCTGAGCCAGCGCCTGGTGGCCGCCATCGGCGCCTCGATCCTCGGCGCGTGCCTGGTGTACTTCGCCGGCTTCTCCCACATCGAGGCGGTGCACAACGCGGCCCACGACACCCGCCACAGCGCCGCCTTCCCTTGCCATTGAGACCTGCCGACATGATCAAGCGTATCGCGCAAACCGCAGGTTTCACCGGCCTCTTGGCCGCCCTGCTGCTGACCCTGCTGCAAAGCTTCTGGGTCGCCCCGTTGATCCTGCAGGCGGAAACCTATGAAAAGGCCCCAGCGGCCGAAGTCCATGAGCACGCCGAAGGCGCCATGGCCGCCCACAGCCACGATGCCGAAGCCTGGGAGCCGGAAGACGGCTGGCAGCGTGTGCTGTCCACCACCGGAGGCAATCTGGTGGTGGCCGTGGGCTTCGCCCTGATGCTGGCCGGCCTCTACACCCTGCGCGCGCCGAACCGCACGTCCCAGGGCCTGCTCTGGGGCCTGGCCGGCTATGCCACCTTCTGCCTGGCGCCGACCCTGGGCCTGCCGCCGGAACTGCCGGGCACCGCCGCAGCCGACCTGGCACAGCGGCAGATCTGGTGGGTCGGCACCGCCGCCTCCACCGCTGTGGGCATTGCCTTGATCGTGTTCGCCCGCAACTGGCTGCTGAAGATCCTGGGCGCGGCCATCATCGCCGTACCCCACGTGATCGGCGCGCCGCAGCCGGAAGTGCATTCGATGCTGGCCCCGGAAGAACTGGAAGCGCAATTCAAGATCGCCTCGCAGCTGACCAATGCGGCCTTCTGGCTGGCCCTCGGGCTGATCAGCGCCTGGTTGTTCCGGCGCAAGAGCGCGGGCCAGTACTCGGCATGATCGAAGTGAGCGCAGCGCCGACCCTGGTGGTCGGCCTGGGCTGCCAGAAAGGCTGCCCGGTGACCACGCTGCGCGCCTTGCTCGACCAGGTCCTGGCGGCGCACCAGTGGCAGGCCCGGCAGGTCCTGGCCCTGGCCAGCATCGACCTCAAGCGCAACGAACCCAGCCTGCTGCAACTGGCGGAGCAACTGGAACTGCCGCTGACCTGTTTCAGCAGCGGCCAGCTCGCCCCCTTTGCCCTGCGCCTGAGCCACCGCTCGCAAATCGCCTTCGAACGTACCGGCTGCTACGGCGTGGCCGAAAGTGCCGCCCTGGCCCTGGCCGAACAGCTGTCACCCGGCCCGGCCACACTGCTTGTTCCCCGGCAAAAATACGCCCAAGCCACCCTGGCATTGGTCGCCGCCCGGTAGAATCCCCGATAATTCCCGCCTTCGATCATGAGCAATCTTCATCTGAAGCACGGCTCCCGACCTTTTTTCACAGGACACAGCCATGACTGTCTATTTCATCGGCGCCGGCCCCGGCGACCCGGAACTGATCACCGTCAAGGGCCAGCGCCTGATCCATCGTTGCCCGGTGATCATCTACGCCGGCTCCCTGGTCCCCCAGGCAGTGCTCGACGGGCACCGCGCGGAGCGGGTGATCAATAGCGCCGAACTGCACCTGGAGCAGATCATCGAGGCCATCAAGCAGGCCCATGCCCGGGGCCAGGACGTGGCCCGGGTGCATTCCGGCGACCCGAGCCTGTATGGCGCCATCGGCGAGCAGATCCGCTGCCTGCGGGAGCTGGGCATCCCCTTCGAGATCATCCCCGGGGTCACCGCCACCGCCGCCTGCGCTGCCCTGCTGGGGGCCGAACTGACCCTGCCGGACGTCTCCCAAAGCGTGATTCTTACCCGCTACGCGGACAAGACCGCGATGCCTGCCGGCGAGGATTTCGCCAGCCTGGCGGCCCACGGCGCCACCATGGCCATCCACCTGGGGGTCAATCACCTGCCGAATATCGTTGCCGAGTTGCTGCCCCACTACGGCGCAGACTGCCCGATTGCAGTGGTGCACCGCGCCACCTGGCCGGATCAGGACTGGGCCCTGGGAACCCTGGCGGACATCGTCGATCAGGTGGCGGCCAAGGGTTTTCGGCGCACGGCACTGATCCTGGTGGGCCGGGTGCTGGCCACGGATGCATTCAGCGAATCGTCGCTGTACCGCGCCGGGCACGCACACCTCTACCGCCCTTGACTCCCTTTGCGGGAGCTGGCTTGCCAGCGAAGGCGATCTGGGAATTGGTGCAAGGCTCTAGCGCCCTTTCGCCGGCAAGCCGGCTCCTACGGAGGCTTTGGGGGGAACTGGCTTAGGGGCATAAAAAAACGGCGCTCACGGGGCGCCGTTTTTTCAAGTCGCAGCGAACGCCTTAGTAGTAGGCGTTTTCTTTCTGCGTGTGGTCGGTGACGTCACGTACGCCCTTGAGCTCCGGAATGCGCTCGAGCAGGGTGCGCTCGATGCCTTCCTTCAAGGTCACGTCGGCCTGGCCGCAGCCCTGGCAACCGCCGCCGAACTGCAACACGGCAATGCCGTCCTCGACCACGTCGATCAGGCTGACCTGGCCGCCGTGGCTGGCCAGCCCCGGGTTGATCTCGGTTTGCAGGTAGTAGTTGATGCGCTCGTTGACCGGGCTGTCGGCATTGACCATCGGCACCTTGGCGTTGGGCGCCTTGATGGTCAGCTGGCCGCCCATGCGGTCGGTGGCGTAGTCGACCACCGCATCATCGAGGAAACCTTCGCTGAAGGCGTCGATGTAGGCGGTGAAGCTTTTCAGGCCCAGGGCCTTGTCTTCGGGTTTCTCTTCGCCCGGCTTGCAATAGGCGATGCAGGTCTCGGCGTACTGAGTCCCTGGCTGGGTGATGAAGATGCGGATGCCAATCCCCGGGGTGTTCTGCTTGGATAGCAGATCAGCCAGATAATCGTGGGCGGCGTCGGTAATGGTTATGGCGCTCATGGTGGTTCCTCGCAGACGTGGGCGCAGTTTACGCCAATCCAAGCCGCTGACAAAGTCCTAGTATTTTTGTCGGGATAGACTTTGGTATAGAGCGTCCCCGGGCCGCGCCAAGGCGCAGTCCGGGGGCGATGACAGCTCTATGTCAGAGGTTTTCGTAACGGTTCATGTCCAGGACCCCGGCTTCCACCGGGTCGGTTTCCTGCAGGTAGCGGGTCTGGTCATGGAAGTACTGCCAGAACTGCGGATGGCTGCGGCGGATGCCCCAGCGCTCGACGATCTTCTCGAAGCTGGCGGCGTCCCGGGCCGCCTGCATGGCGTCGACGAACTCCGGCACTTGCCCGGCCGGTACGTTGAACATGAAGTTCGGATAGCTGCTGAGAATCCCCGGGAATATGGTCAGGGTGTCCAGCCCCGGCTGATAGCGCAGCGACTCGCCGAGCATGAAGGCCACGTTACTGTGGGCGCGGTTGCGCAGCATGCTGTAGAACTCGCGCTTGCCGCTGGCGGTCTGGACACGCAGCAGGGTCGCTTCCGGCAACTGTTCGATGACCTTGAGGCCCGCCGCCGGGCGCGATGCCAGGCGGCTTAGGGCCTGCTCGGCATCCTGCAGCGCCGGGTCGATGTTCGGGCGTGAGCAGTAGGCGCTGTCACAGCGGTTGATCGGATCCGGCTTGGCGTTGAGGTCGCCATAGCGGGCCAGCAACTGGTTGGCGAAGTCCTTTTTCGGGTCCTTGAGGTCGAGCTTCAGCGCGCTGCGCTTGTCATCGTCGATGGACTCGTAATCCAGCCACATCTTGAACTTGCCACTGTTCTGGTACCAATCGTCGAGGAAATCCTCGCGAGTGCCGGCGGGCATCAGGCGCAGGAAGTTCTGCTCCGCGCCATTGCGGATCAGGTCGAAGTACAACCGGGTCTGGGCCTGGTGGGAGAGGTTGCCGAACACGTCGAAGTTCACCGCCAATTGATAGTAGGTGCGCTCCAGCAGCGGGTAGTCGAACAGCCACATCGTCTGTGGCACTTCGCCGATCAGGCCCTTGGTCACCGAGGCGCTGTCGAAGTGGCGGAAGATGCTCAGCAGCGCGTTGTCGTTGCCGGCCCACAGGGTCGACCAGCTGGGCGCCGGCGAATCGGCATAGGAATCGCGGCGCAGGGCCTCGTACTCGTTGCGCTTGTCGCGATAGGCCAGCCACAGGCTGAGCACGCTACCGACGTCGTCGTTCTGCCCGGGCATGGCCAGCAACGGCGTGGCCTGGCCGCGATAGGCCGGGTCGGTGATGTACAGGTCATGTTCGGGGGCCTGGAACAGCGCCCAGAAGTTGTCGCGGATCACGTCGGTGGCGATCTGCCCGCGGCACACCGGGCCACGGATAAAGGTGCGCACGAAGTATTCGGCGTTATCCAGCATGAACTGGTAGCGGGCCTTGGCCGGAATCGCCTCGAAGGTCTCGAACGGGTTGGCCCGGCGCGCCGGCCCGTAGCCCGGCAGGGCCGTGACCTGCCAGTCGCCGCTGTAGAACAGGGACTTGACCCGGGCCATCTTCGCCGCGCTCAGCGGGTAGGTGATATGGGTCTTGTGCACGATCACCCCTTGCACCGGCCACAGGCGGTAGTACACCTGGGTGCCCGGGTCGTCGTTGGGGCGACGGGTATTGATCAGGTCGATGGGCTGGCCACTGGGGGTACGGGAACGCACCCACTGGAAGAAATGCCCCGGCTCGCCGCCTTCAAAATAGAGATGGGCGAGGAACAAGTGTTCGTAGAGCCAGCGCGCCACCAGGCTCTCCCGGGCGCCAGGGGCGTTGAGCAGGTTTTCCCACTGAGCCACCTGCAGGCTTTCCCGGGCACTGGGGGCCAGGCCTTGCTCGTCGATGGGCGCGCCCGAGGCCAGCCAGCGTTGCAGGGTCAGGTATTGCTGATCGGTCAGGCCGGTGACCGCCAGGGGCATGCCTTCCTTGGGGTGAGCCCCGGCATAGGCGTCGAACTCCGCCGGCTGCGGGCACATGTTCTCGCGGCTCAGGCCCAGGGCGATCTCGCTGGGCAACTTGGCGTTGGGTTGCAGCGGGGTGCGATGGCCCAGCTCCAGCATGCGCGCCATCAGCGCCGCCTGGCTGCCCTGGGCGTCAAGCACCGAATAGAAGCCCTTCTGCTGCCAGGCACGCTGGCCAGTGGCGTCATAGAACAGCCGAGTAGGCGCTTGGGCCTTGCTGCGCTCGCCGTCGTACACCGGAATCTTCGAAGCACCGCGGCTGGCCCCTTCGCCACTGCCCAGGTTGAGCTGACAGGCGGAGTCGTAACAGGCATGACAGGCCACGCATTTCTCGGTAAAGATCGGCTGGATGTCGCGGGTATAGGAAATCGCCGGCGCCGGACCTTGTGCCAGGCACACTGAACTCAGAAGCAGCAGCGCGCTGCTGACGATAAAACGAAACGGCATGTCCCTGGTCCCGAAAGAAAAAAACGCCGCGATTCTACCGGTCTCACCCCTCGACCAACATGAGCGATATTCATGCAAAAACCACGCATGCCGCAAAACCATGCAGGTTTGCTATGATCGCCGCCCTTCGTAATGGCCTTACCAGGTAGTTCTCATGTCCGATCGCAGTGCTCGCCTCCACGCCCTCCAGCAAGCCCTCAAAGAGCGCATTCTGATTCTCGATGGCGGCATGGGCACCATGATCCAGAGCTACAAGCTCGAAGAACATGACTACCGTGGCAAGCGCTTCGCCGACTGGCCCAGCGACGTCAAGGGCAACAACGACCTGTTGGTGCTGACCCGCCCGGATGTGATCGGCGCCATCGAAAAAGCCTACCTGGATGCCGGTGCCGACATCCTCGAGACCAACACCTTCAACGCCACCCAAGTGTCCCAGGCGGACTACGGCATGGAAGAACTGGTCTACGAATTGAACGTAGAAGGCGCCCGCCTGGCGCGCAAGGTGGCGGACGCGAAAACCCTCGAGACCCCGGACAAGCCACGTTTCGTCGCTGGCGTCCTGGGCCCGACCAGCCGCACCTGCTCGCTGTCGCCGGACGTCAACAACCCCGGCTACCGCAACGTCACCTTCGATGAACTGGTGGAAAACTACACCGAGGCCACCAAGGGCCTGATCGAAGGCGGTGCCGACCTGATCCTGATCGAGACCATCTTCGACACCTTGAACGCCAAGGCCGCGATCTTCGCCGTGCAGGGCGTGTTCGAGGAGTTGGGCTTCGAACTGCCGATCATGATTTCCGGGACCATCACCGATGCCTCCGGCCGCACCCTCTCCGGCCAGACCACCGAAGCCTTCTGGAACTCCGTGGCCCATGCCAAGCCAATCTCGGTGGGCCTGAACTGCGCCCTGGGCGCCAGCGAGCTGCGCCCCTATCTGGAAGAGCTGTCGAACAAGGCCAGCACCCACGTCTCGGCGCACCCCAACGCCGGCCTGCCGAACGAGTTCGGCGAGTACGACGAGTTGCCGGAACAAACCGCCAAGGTCATCGAAGAGTTCGCCCAGAGCGGCTTCCTCAACATCGTCGGCGGCTGCTGCGGCACCACCCCGGGGCATATCGGCGCCATCGCCAAGGCCGTTGCCGGTTATGCCCCGCGACAGATCCCGGACATCCCCAAGGCCTGCCGCCTGTCGGGCCTGGAGCCCTTCACCATCGATCGCAACTCGCTGTTCGTGAACGTCGGCGAGCGCACCAACATCACCGGCTCGGCCAAGTTCGCCCGGCTGATCCGCGAGGACAACTACACCGAGGCCCTGGAAGTCGCCCTGCAGCAGGTGGAAGCCGGCGCCCAGGTGATCGACATCAACATGGACGAGGGGATGCTGGATTCGAAGAAGGCCATGGTCACCTTCCTCAATCTGATCGCCGGGGAGCCGGACATCTCCCGCGTGCCGATCATGATCGACTCTTCCAAGTGGGAAGTGATCGAGGCCGGCCTCAAGTGCATCCAGGGCAAGGGCATCGTCAACTCCATCAGCATGAAGGAAGGCGTCGAGCAGTTCATTCACCACGCCAGGCTGTGCAAGCGCTACGGCGCCGCCGTGGTGGTGATGGCCTTCGACGAGGTCGGCCAGGCCGATACCGAGGCGCGCAAGAAGGAAATCTGCAAGCGCTCCTACGACATCCTGGTCAATGAAGTGGGCTTCCCACCGGAAGACATCATCTTCGACCCGAACATCTTCGCCGTAGCCACCGGCATCGAGGAACACAACAACTACGCCGTTGATTTCATCAACGCCTGCGCCTATATCCGCGACGAGCTGCCCTATGCCCTGAGCTCCGGCGGTGTGTCCAACGTGTCGTTCTCGTTCCGCGGCAACAACCCGGTGCGCGAGGCGATCCACTCGGTGTTCCTGCTGTATGCAATCCGCAACGGCCTGACCATGGGCATCGTCAACGCCGGCCAGCTGGAGATCTACGACCAGATCCCGCAACAGCTGCGCGACGCCGTGGAAGACGTGGTGCTCAACCGCACGCCCAACGGCACCGACGCGCTGCTGGCCATCGCCGACCAGTTCAAGGGCGACGGTAGCGTCAAGGAAGCGGAAACCGAGGAATGGCGCGGCTGGGAAGTCAACAAGCGCCTGGAACACGCGCTGGTCAAGGGCATCACCACCCATATCGTCGAAGACACCGAAGAGTCGCGCCAGAGCTTCAGCCGCCCGATCGAGGTGATCGAAGGCCCGCTGATGTCCGGCATGAACGTGGTCGGCGACCTGTTCGGCGCCGGCAAGATGTTCCTGCCCCAGGTGGTTAAATCCGCCCGGGTCATGAAACAGGCGGTGGCCCACCTGATTCCCTTCATCGAGCTGGAAAAAGGCGACAAGCCGGAGGCCAAGGGCAAGATCCTCATGGCCACGGTCAAGGGCGACGTGCACGACATCGGCAAGAACATCGTCGGCGTGGTCCTGGGCTGCAACGGCTACGACATCGTCGACCTCGGGGTGATGGTGCCGGCGGAGAAGATCCTGCAGGTGGCCAAGGAGCAGAAGTGCGACATCATTGGCCTGTCCGGGCTGATCACCCCGTCCCTGGACGAGATGGTCCACGTCGCCCGCGAGATGCAGCGCCAGGATTTCCACCTGCCGCTGATGATCGGTGGCGCCACCACCTCCAAGGCCCACACCGCGGTGAAGATCGAGCCCAAGTACAGCAATGACGCGGTGGTCTACGTCACCGACGCCTCCCGCGCCGTGGGCGTGGCCACCCAATTGCTGTCCAAGGAACTCAAGGCCGGCTTCGTGCAGAAGACCCGCGAGGAATACGTGGAAGTGCGCGAGCGCACCGCCAACCGCAGCGCCCGCACCGAGCGCCTGAGCTACCCGGCGGCCATCGCCAAGAAGCCGCAGTTCGACTGGAGCAGCTACCAGCCGGTCAAACCGACCTTCACCGGCGCCCGGGTGCTGGACAACATCGACCTCAAGGTGCTGGCCGAATACATCGACTGGACGCCGTTCTTCATCTCCTGGGACCTGGCCGGCAAGTACCCGCGCATCCTCGAAGACGAAGTGGTGGGCGAAGCTGCCACCGCGCTGTACAAGGACGCCCGGGAAATGCTCGACAAGCTGATCAACGAAAAGCTGATCAGCGCCCGCGCCGTGTTCGGCTTCTGGCCGGCCAACCAGGTGCAGGACGACGATCTGGAAGTCTACGGCGATGATGGCCAGCCTCTGGCGCGCCTGCATCACCTGCGCCAGCAGATCATCAAGACCGACGGCAAGCCGAACTTCTCCCTGGCCGACTTCGTCGCGCCCAAGGACAGCGGCGTCACCGACTACGTCGGCGGCTTCATCACCACCGCCGGAATCGGCGCCGAAGAAGTGGCCAAGGCCTACCAGGATGCCGGCGACGACTACAACTCGATCATGGTCAAGGCCCTGGCCGACCGCCTGGCCGAAGCCTGCGCCGAGTGGCTGCACCAGCAGGTGCGCAAGGAGTACTGGGGTTATGCCAAGGACGAACAACTGGACAACGAGGCACTGATCAAGGAGCAGTACAGCGGTATCCGCCCTGCCCCGGGCTACCCGGCCTGCCCGGACCACACCGAGAAGAGCACCCTGTTCGCCCTGCTCGACCCCGAGGCCAGCGAAGGCCGTGCCGGCCGCAGCGGCGTGTTCCTCACCGAGCACTTCGCCATGTTCCCGGCGGCCGCCGTCAGCGGCTGGTACTTCGCTCACCCGCAAGCGCAGTACTTCGCCGTGGGCAAGGTCGACCAGGACCAGGTGCAGAGCTACACCGAACGCAAGGGCCAGGACCTGGCCGTGAGCGAACGCTGGCTGGCACCCAACCTGGGCTACGACAACTGACCCAGGTTGTGAAGGAGCCGGCTTGCCGGCGAAGGCAGTCCCCCGGGGTTCTTCGCTGGCAAGCCCATTTGCAGCCGCCCGCCACCCCGGGCGGCATTGTCTATGCTCTGTTGACACCCAATCGTGTCGAGGGATTTATGGACGATCCAAGCAAGGACAATCAGCCTCCGACCTTCCTGCAGATGCTGCAAAGCGTGCTGGCCGCCGCCTTCGGCGTACAGAGCGGGAAGAACCGCGCCCGCGACTTCAGCCACGGCAAGCCCAGCCACTTCATCGTGCTGGGCATTCTGTTCACCACCCTGTTTGTTCTGGTGCTGCTGGGCATCGCTAACCTGGCGATGCACCTGGCGGGGGTCTGAAGCGGCGTCAGCGCAGCAACAGCTGCAACCCGAAGGGATAGCGGTAGCTGTCCGGCTTGCCTTGGGCGGACAGCCCGCGAAAATTGACCCTGGTGCCCACCTGATCCCCCAGGCGCAACAACTGCCGGGCCTGGGCCGGGGTCAACGCCTGGAACAGCGACAGCTGCCAATCCGGCCCGCCCAAGCGCCGAGCGTCCAGCCCCAGGGCATCATCGTGCAACGCCACCAGGGCCCAGCCACCCAGGGTGAAGTGCCCCGCCTCCAGCACCGACAACTTGCCGTCGATCAGGGCCTGCAAGGCCTCGGGCGAACTGTTGACCCCACTGAACAGCAGATCCGTTCCCGGCTTGCGGCCCAGTTCCCGGGCCGCTTGCATGGCCCCCAGGGCCATTTCGTCATTGGCCGACCAGATCAGTTGGGTTTTCGGGTAGCGCTTGAGCAACTGTTGCGCCTGGCGGTAGGCGCGCTCCCGGTTCCATTCGCCATAGACCAACTGACGCAAATGCACCTGCGGATGTTCGGCCAGGGCCCGGCGCAAGCCGCGCTCGCGCAACTGCGCCGCAGGTGTGACCTTGAGCCCGGAAAATGCAAGCAGTTCGATGCCGTGCCCTGCTGGGACCGGCCCAAGCTTGTGCAGCAGCTCCTTGAGCATGCGGTAGCCAGCTTCCTCATCGTCGCCCACCATGCTGCCGATCCAGTCCGAATAGTTCTGCCGGCTCTGCCCGATCAGTTCCCGCTGGTCCAGGGTCAAAGGGCTGTTGACGATAAACAGCTTGATCCCGGAGCCCTGGGACAGACGCAGGATCTGCGGAGCCACGTACTGTTCGTTCACCAGCATCAGGTAATCGGGTTTGTCGCGGCCCTGGAACAGCTCCCGGGCCTGCTGCAGAGTGTTCTGCGGATCGCGCTCGGCATAGAGGATGCGCAGGTCAAGCCCCAGGTCCCGGGCCGCGGCCTGCATGAACTGCGAATAACTGACCCAGAAGGTCTCCGTGGAATTGCCGGGATTGAGAAACACCACCGATGTGGCATGAGCGACCGCCCAGAACGGCAGACTCAGGCACAACAGCCACTTGCACAGACGCTTGAACATTACGAGAAGAGCCCCAGAATTTCGCCCAGGCAGTATAACTGGCAAAGTGCTGGCCAACGGCGGCAAATTGTCATGATTGTCCGACAATTCAGGCTCTTTTTTATCGCTCGACTACTGGTGACTGACCCAGAACACGGCCGTACCCACGACCAGTATGATCAGAAAGAGAATGGCCCAAGCATCAACGCTACTGTCACTTTTCCTTACTTTGGTTGGATGGCTCATAGCATCGCCTCTAGTAGATTTTGTCGGTGACTGCTCAAAGACACGTCCACAGTTAAGACCAGGATTGCCCCTACCACAAATGGGGTTACTCTCACGCCCCTACCGTTAGTCGTTTTGGTTCTGTGCATATACTCAAACATCACTTTTGCGCATAACCGCAAACTGGTATCGTTCGGCGGCTCCGTTGGGAGTGCGCGGCCGTGCGCGCAGATTTGCTTACATGGGTGGCGTGAAGCGTGAACGAAGGCAAGACGAGGTGAGACCGGCGAAAACCGCGCTGGACGCCAGTCCGAGCAGCGTACCGAAGCCGTTCACCGCAGTATTTGCCAAGTGCGCTTGAGCGCCGCCTGTAGCCTGAGAACTGGACCTATATGTACGTATACGACGAGTACGATCAGCGGATCATCGAGGACCGCGTCAAGCAGTTCCGTGATCAGACCCGACGCTATCTGGCAGGCGAGCTGAGCGAAGAAGAATTCCGCCCCCTGCGCCTGCAGAATGGCCTTTATATCCAACGTTTTGCCCCGATGCTGCGGGTCGCCGTGCCTTACGGCCAACTGACCTCGCGCCAAGCGCGGATGATGGCCAAGATTGCCCGCGACTACGACAAGGGCTACGCGCACATCAGTACCCGGCAGAACGTGCAGTTCAACTGGCCGGCCCTGGAAGACATCCCGGACATCCTCGCCGAACTGGCCACCGTGCAGATGCACGCGATCCAGACCAGCGGCAACTGCCTGCGCAACGTCACCACCGACCAGTTCGCCGGTGTTGCCGCCGACGAGCTGATCGACCCGCGCCCCTGGTGCGAGATCGTCCGCCAGTGGACCACCTTCCACCCGGAATTTGCCTACCTGCCGCGCAAGTTCAAGATCGCCATCAACGGCTCGACCTCTGACCGCGCGGCCATCGAAGTCCATGACATCGGCCTTGAGCCTGTGTACAACGCCGCCGGTGAGCTGGGTTTCCGCGTACTGGTGGGTGGCGGCCTGGGCCGTACCCCGGTGGTCGGTGCCTTCATCAACGAGTTCCTGCCCTGGCAGGACCTGCTGAGCTACCTCGACGCCATCCTGCGGGTCTACAACCGCTACGGCCGGCGTGACAACAAGTACAAGGCGCGGATCAAGATCCTGGTCAAGGCCCTGACCCCTGAAGTGTTCGCCGAGAAGGTCGAGGCCGAGATGGCCCACCTGCGCGGCGGCCAGACCACCTTGACCGATGCCGAAGTGCATCGCGTGGCCAAGCACTTCGTCGACCCGGACTACAAGACCCTGAGCAACCAGGACGCCGAACTGGCCGCCCTGGACCAGCAGCACCCGGGCTTTGCCCGCTGGCGCACGCGCAACACCCTGGCCCACAAGAAGCCGGGCTACGTGGCCGTGACCCTGTCGCTCAAGCCCACCGGCGTAGCGCCGGGAGACGTTACCGACAAGCAGTTCGACGCCATCGCCGACCTGGCCGACCGTTACAGTTTCGGCCAGCTGCGCACCTCCCACGAGCAGAACATCATTCTCGCCGACGTCGAGCAGAGCCAACTGTTCACCCTGTGGGGCGAGTTGCGGGAGAACGGCTTCGCCACGCCGAACATCGGCCTCTTGACCGACATCATCTGCTGTCCGGGCGGCGACTTCTGCTCCCTGGCCAACGCCAAGTCGATCCCGATCGCCGAATCCATCCAGCGCCGTTTCGACGACCTGGACTACCTGTTCGACATCGGCGAACTGGACCTGAACATCTCCGGTTGCATGAACGCCTGCGGCCACCACCACGTGGGCCATATCGGCATCCTCGGGGTGGACAAGAAAGGCGAGGAGTTCTACCAGGTGTCCCTGGGTGGCAGCGCCAGCCGCGACGCCAGCCTGGGCAAGATCCTCGGCCCGTCCTTCGCCCAGGACGACATGCCCGACGTGATCTCGAAGCTGATCGACGTGTACGTGGAACAACGTACCGAAGACGAACGCTTCATCGACACCTATCAACGTATTGGCATCGACCTCTTCAAGGAGCGCGTCTATGCAGCGAATCATTAAGAACAACGAGGTCATCGACGAAACCTGGCACCTGCTGCCCAAGGACGCGACCCTCGACGGCATTTCCAACTGCGACGACCTGATCGTGCCACTGGCCCTGTGGCGCGAGCATGCTCACGCCCTCAAGGCCCGCGATGGCGGCCTGGGTGTATGGCTGGATGCGGACGAAGAAGCCGAGGAAATCGGTGACGACGTCGAGCAGTTCCAGGTGATTGCCCTGAACTTCCCGGCCTTCACCGATGGCCGCAACTACTCCAACGCCCGTCTGCTGCGTGACCGCTACGGCTACAAGGGCGAGTTGCGAGCGATTGGCGACGTGTTGCGCGACCAGCTGTTCTACCTGCACCGCTGCGGCTTCGATGCCTATGCTCTGCGGGCCGACAAGGACCCCTACGAAGCCCTGGAAAGCCTCAAGGACTTCTCGGTGACCTACCAGGCCGCCACCGACGAACCGCTACCGCTGTTCCGTCGCCGCTAAGCCCTGGCGCCAACAAAAAGCCCTGAACCGGGAAACCGGTTCAGGGCTTTTTTGTGCAGACCTGCCATTCTCACCGTAGGAACCGGCTTGCCGGCGAAGAGGCCCTCAGGCCTTGTGCAAAGCTTGCGACCGCCTTCGCTGGCAAGCCAGCTCCTGCAAAGCCAGCGCCTACAAGGCCGGGGGGTTACCAGAAGCGCTGTTGGGTCAGGCGGCTCCACCAGGTCAGCAGCACGCGGTCGATGGAGCCGCTGGCCGCCAGCCCTACCCGCTCTTGCAGGCTCTTGCGCTCGGCATAGTGCAAGTGGAAGACCTCGGCACTCTTGGCCTTGTCCGCCAGGTATTCGTCACTGGTCTGCAACTCGTCCACCAGCAGTTTTTCCTGCGCCGCCACGCCCAGCCAGACTTCACCAGTGGCCACTTCATCAATGGCCAGTTGCGGGCGATAGCGGGAAACGAAGTTCTTGAACAGTTGATGGGTGACGTCCAGGTCTTCCTGGAATTTCTCCCGGCCCTTCTCGGTATTTTCGCCAAACACCGTCAAGGTGCGCTTGTACTCACCAGCGGTCAGCACTTCGAAATCGATGTCGTGCTTCTTCAGCAGGCGGTTGACGTTGGGCAACTGGGCCACCACGCCAATGGAACCGAGGATGGCGAACGGCGCGCTGATAATCTTTTCACCGATGCAGGCCATCATGTAGCCGCCACTGGCCGCTACCTTGTCGATGCACACCGTCAGCGGCACGCCAGCCTGGCGGATACGCGCCAGCTGCGACGAAGCCAGCCCGTAGCTGTGGACCATGCCGCCACCGCTCTCCAGGCGCAGCACCACTTCATCCCTGGGCGTTGCCAGGCTCAGCAGGGCAGTGATTTCATGGCGCAACCCTTCGGTGGCCGAAGCCTTGATGTCGCCATTGAAGTCCAGCACGAAGACCCGGGGCTTGGCCTCGGCCGGCTGTTTCTTGTGCTTCTTCTGGCTCTTTTCGCTCTTGCTCTTGGCCTTGCGCAGGGCCTTGAGCTGATCCTTGTCCAGCAGGCTCTGCTCCAGGCGCTCGCGCAGTTCCTTGTAGAAATCATTCAGCTTGCTGACCTGCAACTGCCCCACACCCTTGCGCCGCCCCTTGCTGCGCAGCGCAGCGGCGGTGATCAGCACCACCAGGATGGCGACCACCAGGGTCACGGTCTTGGCCAGGAAACTGGCGTATTCGGCGATAAACTCCACAGGGACTCCTCAAACATGGACCGCTGCCAACGAGCGGCGTAATGGGCTAAAGCATACCGGCGCGACTGGTCGGCCACCAGTCGGGAAACCTTGTGTAACCAAGCTCCAACAATCATTTCAAACAAGCGTATGTTTTTTCATTGACAGCTCACCAGCATCCTCATAACCTCGCAAAACTTTCAACGTACCGGGATGACGCGGACGTGGGCAGCATCTATTTGATTCGACATGGCCAGGCCTCCTTCGGTGCAGACGACTACGACGTGCTGTCGGCTACTGGCGTGCGCCAGGCGGCGGTGCTCGGCGAGCACCTGGCAGCGCTGGGCATCAGCTTCGATCGCTGCCTGTCCGGGGATCTGCGGCGCCAGCAGCACACCGCCCAGGCCGCTCTGGAACAGATGAGCGCCGCAGGCTTTGACAGCCCGGCCCTGGAAATAGATTCCGCCTTCAACGAATTCGATGCCGACGCCATCATCCGCGCCCTGCTGCCCGACCTGCTGCCCCAGGAACCCGAAGCCCTGAACATCCTGCGCAATGCCGCGCAGAACCGCGGTGAGTTCCAGCGCATCTTCGCCCTGATCATCCAGCGCTGGCTGGCCGGCACCTACGACCCGCCGGGCCTGGAAAGCTGGCTGGGTTTTGTCGAACGGGTCCAGGGCGGCCTGCAACGAATTCTCGAAGCAGCCAACAACCAGCAGAAGATCGCCGTGTTCACCTCCGGCGGCACCATCACCGCCCTGCTCCACCTGATTACCCGGATGCCCGCCCAGCAGGCTTTCGAACTGAATTGGCAAATCGTCAACACCTCGCTCAACCAGCTGAAGTTCCGCGGTCGCGAGGTGTCCCTGGCTTCCTTCAACGGTCATGCCCATCTGCAACTGTTGAAGGCCCCGGAGCTCATCACCTTCCGTTGAGCCCGGCTTACTGTGACCCTTGCTGTAACCACCCCATAAAAGGATCGAACCATGACCTCCGTAGCTGACGCCGTACAAGCCATGCAAGCCAAGTTCAACCCAGCTGCCGCTGCCGGCCTGGACCTGGTTTTCGGTTTCCGCATCGATGACTCCAAGCACTTCTCGCTGGTCGTCAAGGACAGCACCTGCGAACTCAAGGAAGGCGAGAACCCGGACGCCCAGGTTACCCTGGTGATGGACGGCGAGACCCTGGACGGCATCGTCAGCGGCGAGACCGACGGCATGCAAGCCTTCATGGGCGGCAAGCTGCGCGCCGAAGGCGACATGATGCTGGCCATGAAACTGAGCGAGCTGTTCCCAGCCTAAGACCGCGCAAGGTCCGGCTGTACCCGAATCCCGCCCCTGTGGCGGGATTCGTCGTTTCTGGCTGCCGCAACCGCTCTGGTCCGTGCCTTTGCCCTGAATCAATACCACTGGGCGGCTGGCATTTCAGGCGAGACGCTTGATTGATCTCGGTCAGTTCCCCCCCCGCAACGCCCCTCTACTCTTGCGCCTTCCATCGCGGCCAGGGACGGCTCAGCCGGAGCCACCTGCCATACCGCCATCACTCACGGAAGAGTCTGCATTATGCGATCACTGAAGATCATCCTGCTGTCTACCGCCTTCAACGGCCTGACCCAACGCGCCTGGCTCGACCTGCGCCAGGCCGGCCACCGCCCCAGCGTGGTGCTGTTCACCAGCGAAGAAGAGGTCTGCCGGCAGATCGAAGAGGCCGAGGCCGACCTGGTGATCTGCCCGTTCCTCAAGGATCGGGTCCCCCAGCAACTGTGGAGCCACCCCAAGCGCCCGGTGGTGATCATCCACCCCGGTATCGTCGGCGACCGCGGGGCCAGCGCCCTGGACTGGGCCATCAGCAAGGAACTCAAGCGCTGGGGCGTCACCGCGTTGCAGGCGGTGGAAGAAATGGACGCCGGGCCGATCTGGTCGACCCACGAATTCAACCTGCCCGCCGGGCTGCGCAAGTCCGAGCTGTACAACGGCCTGGTGAGCGACGCGGCGATTCACTGTATCCGCGACGTGGTGGAGAAATTCCGCAACGGCTACACCCCCCAGCCCCTGGACTACGACAAACCCTCGGTCCTCGGGCGCCTGCAACCGAACATGAAGCAATCCGACCGCACCTTCAGCTGGCACGACAGCGCCCAGTTCATCAAGCGCAGCATCGATGCCGCCGACGGTCAGCCCGGCGTCCTGGCCAGCCTCGCCGGCGGCCAGTACTACGTCTACGACGCCCACCTGGATTCGCGCACCGGCATGCCCGGGCAACTGCTGGCGGTGCACGACGACGCAGTACTGGTGGCCTGTGGCGATCACAGCCTGTGGATCGGCTCCCTGCGCCAGAAGCCCCAGCCTGGCGAAGAAACCTTCAAGCGCCCCGCCCGCCACGTGCTCGGCGAGCGCCTGGCCGATGTCCCGGTGCTGGACTGGTCGGTGGCCAACAGCCCGTTCAGCACCGAGGCCTACCAACCTATCCGCTACCGCGAAACGGGCAAGGTCGGCGAACTGACCTTCGAGTTCTACAACGGCGCCATGAGCACCGAGCAGTGCCAACGCCTGGTCAGCGCCCTGCGCTGGGCCAAGGCCCGGGACACCCAGGTGCTGCTGGTGCGTGGCGGCCGCGGTGCCTTCAGCAACGGCGTGCACCTCAACGTGATCCAGGCCGCCGAAGTGCCGGGCCTGGAAGCCTGGGCCAATATCCAGGCCATCGACGACGTCTGCCTGGAACTGCTTACCGCCCGCCAACTGGTGGTCAGCGGCCTGACCGGCAATGCCGGCGCCGGCGGCCTGATGCTGGCCCTGGCCGCGGACGTGGTCCTGGCCCGCGCCGACACCGTGTACAACCCTCACTACAAGAGCATGGGCCTGTACGGCTCCGAGTACTGGACCTACAGCCTGCCCCGCGCCGTCGGCCAGGCCATGGCCAAGCAGTTGACCGAAGCCTGCCTGCCCATCAGCGCTCTCCAGGCCCTGCAAATGGGCATGGTGCAGGAGATCGGCCCGCGCTGCCCGGACGAGTTCGGCCTGTGGCTGCTGCAACGGGCCAACGGCGTTCTCAACGACCCGCGCTACCAGCACCTGCGCCAACGCAAGCTGGACGCCGACCCGCAACTGATGCAGCACTGCCGCAACGCCGAGCTGGAGGAGATGCACATGGACATGGTGCAGAACCGCAAGGGCTTCGCCGAGAAGTGCAGCAACTTCGTCTACAAGCGCAAGACCTGCTGCACGCCAGAGCGGCTGATCGAAGCCTGGGCCAAACCCCAGGACATCGCCTTGGTGGGCTGATTCACGGCCCCTGCCCTCGACGACAACCGCCCGGCTCAGCGCCGGGCGGCTTTATTTTCCCGGCTGTAACAGCAACGCCACCAGCGCCGTCCAGCCGGTCTGGTGGCTAGCCCCCAATCCGCGCCCGGTTTCGCCATGGAAGTACTCATGGAACAGCACCAGCTCTCGGTCCTCGGCCTCCACCTGCAACTGCGGGTAGCCGCTCATGGACGGCCTGCGCCCGTCCTCGTCCAGCAGAAACAGTCGCGTCAGGCGCTGGCTCAAGCCGTCGGCCACTTCCTCCAGGGACGCCAGATACCCGGAGCCCCGCGGGTACTCCACCGAGAAGTTGACGTCGTAATAGCGGTGAAACTCGCGCAGGGATTCGATCAGCATGTAGTTGATCGGCATCCACAGCGGCCCGCGCCAGTTGGAATTGCCGCCGTACAACCGTGAATCGGACTCCGCCGGCTCGTAACGGGCGCAGAGCTGCTTGCCGTCCACCTGCATGGCGAACGGCTGCTCGAAGGCCTTGGACAGGGAACGAATGCCGTAGGCAGACAAGAACTCGCTTTCGTCGAGCATGCGCTTGAGCAGGTCCTTGGTGCGTTCGCCGCGCAACAGCGCCAGGAGCATGCGGTTGCCCTTGCCCGGCTCGAACCAGCGCGAGATCAGGCTCGCCAGGTCCGGCCGGTGGTGCAAAAAGCCCAGCAGGCGCTGGGCCAGACCCGGCAGGTTTTCGTGCTCATGCTGCTCCAGCACCTGCACCGCGAACAACGGCATCAGGCCGACGATGGAGCGCAGGCGCAGGGGTTCGTTCTGCCCGTCGGGACGGTGCAGCACGTCGTAGAAGAACTGGTCCTGTTCGTCCCACAGCCCCTCGGCGCTTTCATCCACGCGGTTGATGGCCCCGGCGATATAGAGGAAGTGCTCGAAGAACTTCACCGCAATGTCCACGTACACCCCATTGCGCTTGGCCAGCTCCAGGGCGATGCGCATCAGGTCGAGGGCATAGGCCGCCACCCAGGCCGTACCGTCGGCCTGATCCAGGGCGAAACCTTCGGGCAAGGCGGCGGAGCGGTCGAACAGGGCAATATTGTCCAGGCCGAGGAAGCCGCCCTGGAACAGGTTGCGGCCTTCTGCGTCCTTGCGGTTGACCCACCAGGAGAAGTTCAGCAACAGCTTGTGGAAGATTCGCTCGAGAAAGTCCAGGTCGCCCTCGCCGGCCAGGGCCTTTTCCTGCTGGTAGACCCGCCAGCAGGCCCAGGCGTGCACCGGTGGGTTGGCATCGTCGAAACGCCACTCGTACGCGGGCAACTGGCCGTTGGGATGCATGAAGCGATCCTTCACCAGCAGCAATAGCTGCTGCTTGGCAAAGCCGGGATCGATCAGGGCAAAGGCCACCGCCTGGAAGCCCAAGTCCCAGGAGGCATACCAGGGATACTCCCAGGTATCGGGCATAGAGACGATGTCGCAGTTGGACAGATGGCGCCAATGGGTGTTGCGCAGGTGCTCGCGTTCGCTAGGGGGCACCGGCTGCCCGGGATCGCCATCGAGCCACTGGTTGACGTCGAAGTAATACAACTGCTTGGACCACAGCAACCCGGCCAGGGCCTGACGCTGCACGTTGCGTGCATCAGCGCTTTCTATGCCCTGCTGCAACGCCCCGTAGAACTCATCGGCCTCGCGCCGACGCTGCTCGAACAGGCGGCGGGCACTGACCGGTTCGCTACCGGCCGGGGCAAAGCGCAGGAACAGGCGCTTGCTCTCGCCGCCTGCCAGATCCAGAACGAAGTGCGCCGCCACCCGGGTGCCGCTATCGAAGCTCACCGCACTGGCCTGGCCATCCACCAGGTAGTCATTGAAACCATCCTTGAACGGCCCCGGCGCAGAAAGCCCATCAAGCCTTGGAAAGTTGCTGTCGTTGTTGCAGAACAGCCACTGGCAGGGCTCGGCCCCCCAGGCGGTGATCTGCCGGTCGGGCAGTTGCCCATGCCGCGCCAGCACCTTGTCGCCCTCCAGGCGCAGGCTCGGCCGCGGTGCGTCGCCGCCCCAGCTCCAGGTGTTGCGCGCCCAGACCTGGGGCAGCACCCGCAGCCGCGCCGGTTGGTGAAAACGGTTGTGCACGGTGATGTGCATGAAAATGTCATCGGCCGTGTGCTTGGCGTATTCCACCGTCACATCGAAGTAGCGGTTGTCCTCGAAGACCCCGGTATCGAGGATCTCGTACTCGGTGTCGTTCAGGCCGCGACGGGCGTTTTCCGCCACCAGGTCGGCATAGGGGAAAGCCGCCTGGGGGTACTTGTAGAGCATGCGCATATAGGCATGGCTGGGCACGCCGTCGAGGTAGAAGTACAGCTCCTTGACGTCCTCGCCATGATTGCCCTCGGCGTTGTTCAGGCCGAACAGACGCTCCTTGAGAATGCTGTCGTGTTCATTCCACAGCGCCAGCCCCAGGCACCAGTGCTGGGCCTTGTCGGAGAACCCGGCCAGCCCGTCCTCGCCCCAGCGGTAGGCGCGGCTGCGGGCATGTTCGTGGGGGAAGTAGCTCCAGGCATCGCCATCGGCGCTGTAATCCTCGCGCACCGTGCCCCACTGCCGTTCACTCAGGTACGGCCCCCACTGGCGCCAGTGCTCGCCCTCACTGCCTTGCAGGCGCCGGCCCTCAACCGTATCGAGAATGCTGGTGGTGGATTTTGCCGGCATCGGGGAGTGTCCTTGACCATGGAGGTGACTTGCAGTGTAGGAGCAGCCCGTCTCGCTGCCCCGTGACAAATGTTTCACGGTACGAAGGCCCGAGGTGCCTAAAAACCCACGAGGCATCCGGGCCAGAGCCATTACGGCTAAATTTTTCGCCCCTGGCTCGTTATAATCGGCAACCCTTTTATGGCAATGCGGATTCAATGATGTTCAGTTGCAAAGCGTTTTTCCCGGGCGCACTGCTCGCGGCAGCCTTCTCGACCCAGGCTGAAGGCCTTGACCTGAGCTACCCGCAGCCCCCGTTACCGGCCACCCCCATCCAGACCCCGGCGCCCCAGAGCGACATGCCCACCTTCAAACTGCAATTCAAGCCAGGCATCAGCTACGAGCACCATTGCAGCGGCCAATGCACCTACGAAACCAATATCGACCAGTTGCACGACCGCGAAACCCGCCACAGTTCAATCATCGACTTCGACTGAGCCCGGCCATTAAACCTGCGACGCGCTTGATCCACACTCGCGCTCCTGAGTCCTACAGCAAACTCAGGAAGTCCTGCCCTGCCGGCGAAGTGGCCCGCAGCCTTGTGCAAGCCTTGCGACCGCCTTCGCTGGCAAGCCAGCTCCTACACAAGCGTCCGGCATCGCGCAAAATTCCGTAGGGACCGGCCTGCAGGCGAAGAGGCCCTGAGGCCTTGTGCAAACCTTGAAGCCAGCTCCTGCGGGTTTCGTGAGGGTTGGACGGGGGTGGAGGCCGCTCGGTTATCCAGCTACGACCCCTCAACACCAAAAACGACACCCCCTGACCCCAGGCGGTTGACGCGCCGCCCTCATCTCTATTTATTACTATTTATCCGCATTAATACGATAAATAGCCGCCCATGCTGAAACGCCCCGTTCGCCGCAAACGCCAGAAGCTTTCCGACGTGATTGTCGAGTCGGTGAAGCGTTCCATCGTCACCGATGCCCTGCGCCCCGGGGATCGCTTGCCCACCGAGAAGGAGCTGATGGAAAGCTTCCAATGCTCCAAGGGCTCGGCCCGGGAGGCGCTCAAGGCGCTGGAGGTGGAAGGCCTGGTCAATACCCGCACCGGGCCCAACGGCGGCGCTTACCTGAACCAGGCCGGCACCGAGCCAGCCAGCCGCGCGCTGCGCAACTACCTGCACTTTCAGCACATGGACGGCGAGCAGGTCTATCAGCTGCGCAAGGTGATCGAGGTGGAGCTGGCGGTGTCGGTGATCGGGCGCTTGAGCGAGGCAGATTTCAAGGCCCTGCAGGACAACATCGACTTCTGCAGCCACCCCGAGGACAGCGAGGCCGGTCAGCGCGAGCAGCGTATCGCCGAGCTGGAGTTCCACAATTTGCTGGGGCGGGCCTGCCCCAACCCGCTGCTGAGTTTCATGGCGCAGTTTCTCAACGATTTGCTGCGCGACCTGGTGGTGCTGAAGAAGGCCTACAAGCCCAAGCGCAAGCAGTTCGACGCCGCCAACCTGGATTACCACAAACGCTTGCTGCTGGCCTTGCGCGCCGAAGATGAACGCGCAGTACGCCAGCTGATGCACGAGCACATGTGCGACGCCGAGCACCACATGACCGCCCTGGAAGGCGAAGTCACCCAGCACTTCCTGCTGGAGTTCGACCACCACCGATAGCGCCCGCCGTCCACCGCTTTGCCAATAACAAGCCTGAACACAGGCTGCTACGTCGATTCGCCATTGCCACTCCTGCCAATAACTAAACCAGGGAGTTACCCCATGCAGCGTCGTACGTTGTTGAAAGCCGGTCTGGCCGTTAGCGGTGCCCTCAGCCTCGGGCTGGGGGTGCGCAACGCCTTTGCCGCCGAACCCTTTACCTTTTACGGTTTGAAGTCGATGTCCGGCGCCTTTGCCAGCTACGGCAAGTTCGCCGACATGGGCTCGCGCCTCGCAGTGGAGCAGTACCCGACCCTGCTGGGGCGACCGCTGCACTACAAGGTGATCGACACCGAGGGCAACGCCGGCAAGGCGGTGCGCCGGGTCCAGGAGGCGATTGCCCAGGACGGCGCGCGGTTCTTCCAGGGCTGCACCCTGTCGTCTTCGGCGCTGGCAGTGGCCAAGGAGGTGGGCAAGGTCGGCGGGGTGTTCATGACCCCGGTGGGCGCCGATGAGGTCACTGGCAAGGACTGCAATGCCTCGACCTTTCGCTGGTCGGTGCCAACCTACGGCGCCATCCGCGAAACCATGGTGCCGCTGATCAAGTTGCTGCCCGAGGCCAAGCGCTGGTACACCATCACCCCGCAATACGTGTTCGGCGAAGCCTTGCTGGAAGGAGCGAAGCAGGTGTGTGCCGAACACGGCATCGAGCACATCGGCAACAGCTACCACTCCTTGCAGGAGCAGGAGTTCTCCGGCTACCTGACCAACGCCATCGCCGCCCGCCCTGATGTGCTGGTGCTGTTGAACTTCGGCAGCCAGTCATCCAACGCCCTGCGCCAGGCGGTGAACTTCGGCATCAAGGAACGCATGAAGGTGCTGCTGGTATGGTCCGCCGGGCTCGACCAGTTCCAGGAGCTGGGCAGCGACGTCTTGGAAGGCGTCTACCTCGGCGCGCAGTACTGGCATCAGGTGGACACCCCGCTCAATCGCGAACTGGTGAAGCTGACCCAGGCCAAATACGGCATCAACCCCACCTACCCGCTGGCCGCCGACTACATCGGCAGCAAGATCATCCTCGACACCATTGCCGCCACCGGCAGTTTTGACGGCGCTACCGTGGCCAAGGCCATGCAGGGCCTGACCTACCAGGGCCCCACCGGCGAGGAGAGCATCCGCGCCGGCGACCATCAGGTGATCAAGGATTACTACCTGCTGGTGGGCAAGGCCGCCGCCACGATGCGCGACAAGGACGACCTGGCCGAAGTGCTCAGCGCCGGTCGCTCGTTCCCGGATGTCAGCACCACCGGCTGCGCCCTGGCCTGACGCTCGACACTTCTATCGCTGGCTACAGGCAGCGGGCTCCGTCCAAGGGCTCCCTGCCGAGGGTTCCTGCATGCTTAATTTGTACCTGTTCCAGATCCTCAACGGCCTCGGGCTGGGGATGATCTACTTCCTGATCGCGGTGGGCCTGACGATCATTTTCGGCCTGCTGAACTTCGTCAACTTCGCCCATGGCGCGTTCTTCGTGCTCGGCGCCTACATCTGCTACACCGCCGTCAGCCTGACCGGCAACTTCTGGCTGGCCCTGGTGCTAGCGCCCCTGGTGGTGGCGGCCCTGGCCTGGATCATCGAGCGCCTGTTGATCCAGCGCATCTACCACTTGCCGCACATGTTCCAGATCCTGGTGACCCTGGGCATCGCGCTGATCATCCAGGAAGCCAGCGTGATGATCTGGGGCCCGGTGGGCAAGGCCGTGGCGGTGCCGGAACTGCTGCGCGGGGTGCTGGTGATCGGCGACTTCGTCTACCCCTACTACCGCCTGTTCCTGATCCTGTTCTCGGCCCTGGTGGGGCTGGGCCTGTGGCTGCTGCTGGAGCGCACGCGCTTCGGTGCCCTGGTGCGGGCCGGCAGTGAAAGCACCGAGACCGTGTCGCTGCTGGGCACCAATATCTTTCGCCTGTTTTCCATGACCTTCGCCCTCGGCGTGGCCCTGGCCGGGATCGCCGGGGTGCTGTTCGCGCCCTTGCGCGGCGCCCAGCCCTTTGTCGGCCCGGAGATTCTCGGGGTGGCCTTCGTGGTGGTGGTGATCGGCGGCATGGGCTCGTTCGGCGGCGCCCTGGTGGGCGGCCTGCTGGTGGGGGTGGTGCAAAGCCTGATGACCAGCCTCTGGCCCCAGGGCGCCAGCCTGATGATCTACGGCGCCATGGCGGCAGTCATTCTGGTGCGTCCTTACGGCCTGTTCGGGAGAGCATGATCATGAGCGAGAAAAATCCCCTGCCCTTTGCCAAGACTCAATCGCGCGGCCTGCTGTGGCTGGTGATCGCGGTGCTGATCGGCCTGCCTCTGGTGCTGCCGTCGGCGACCCTGGCCAGCGAGATCCTGATCTTCGCCCTCGCCGCACTGGCCTGTAACCTGCTACTGGGCTACACCGGGCTGCTGTCGTTCGGCCAGGGCATCTTCTTCGGCGCCGGTGCCTACTGCGCCGCCCTGTTGATGATCCATCTGCAGCTGGGGCTGTTCAGTGCCCTGCTCGGCGCGGCGCTGGTGGGAGCCTTGCTGGCACTGCTGGTGGGCGCCCTGGCGATCCGCCGTACCGGCATCTACTTCGTCATGCTGACCCTGGCCTTCAGCCAGATGGCCTACTTCATCGCCTACACCCTCAGCGACTGGACCGGCGGCGACAACGGCCTGCTCAGCGTGCCGCGCCCGGAGATCCGCATCGGTGACACAGTGCTGCTGTCCCTGGCCGACGCCCGCTATTTCTACGGCTTTGTCGCGGTGCTGTTCCTGCTGATCTTCATCGGTGCCCGGCGGGTGATCGCCTCGCCGTTCGGCAGCACCCTGATGGCCATCCGCGAGAACGAAACCCGCGCCGCCGCCATCGGCTACGACACCCGGCATTTCAAGATCCTGGTGTTCATGCTCTCCGGCGCGGTCACCGGGATTGCCGGGGCGCTGTACGCCATGCTCCTGCACTTCGTGCCGCTGTCGAACATCGACCTGGCGATGTCGGAAAACATCCTGATCATGACCATCGTCGGCGGCACCGGCTCGCTGTTCGGCTCCCTGCTCGGCGCCGGCGCCATCGTACTGCTGGGCGAGTTCCTCTCCGAGCTGTGGCCACGCTGGCTGATTCTGCTGGGGGTGATCCTGATCCTGGTGGTGGTGTTCATGCGCGGCGGTTTGTGGGGCGGTTTGTCGAGCCTGGTGGAACGCCTCAAAGGCTCACGCAAGACGGCCTTGCTGGCCGAGGAGAAACGCTCATGAGCAAGCCTGCGCAGTACCTGCTGGAAACCCAGAACCTGGAGCTGGCCTACGGTGCCTTCCACGCGGTCAACGGGGTCAACCTCAAGGTCGAGGCCGGCACCATCCACACCATCATCGGCCCCAACGGCGCCGGCAAGACCAGCCTGTTCCACTGCCTGACCGGCGAACGCCAGGCCACCGCTGGAGCCATCCGTTTCAACGGCAAGAACATCATCAAGAAACCCGCCCACGGCCGGGTCGGCCTGGGCATGGCGCGTTCCTTCCAGCTCACCAGCCTGTTCCAGAACCTCAGCGTGCGGGAGAACCTGCGCCTGGCCGCCCAGGGCCGAGACGGCCTGGGAGCGCTGAACTTCTGGCGCCACGTGGACAGCCGCCGCGAGCACCTGGAGGTGGCCGACCAGGTGCTGGAGCGCCTGCAACTCACGGCCCGGGCCCAGACCCTGGCCGGCGAGCTGTCCCACGGCCAGCAACGGGTGCTGGAAGTGGGCATGTCGATCTGTTCGAAGCCGCAATTGCTGATGCTCGACGAGCCCACCTCGGGCATGGGTATCGATGACATTCCGATCATGACCCAACTGATCAGCGACCTGGGCCGCGACCACACGGTGCTGCTGATCGAACACAACATGAGCATCGTCATGTCCATCAGCCAGCGCATCACCGTGATGAGCCACGGCCAGATCCTGGTCGAGGGCACGCCGGATGTGGTGCGCGCCGATGAGCGTGTGCGTGTCGCCTACCTGGGAGAAGCCGCCTGATGCTGACCGTCGAGAACATCCATTCCTACTACGACAAGAGCCACGTGCTCGAAGGCGTCTCGCTCAAGGTGGAGGCCGGTGAACTGGTGACCCTGCTGGGGCGCAACGGCGCGGGCAAGACCACCACCTTGCGCAGCATCCTGGGGATCATCTGCCCGCGCCAGGGCCAGATCCACTTCAACGGCCAGCAACTGGTGGGCCAGAAGATCTTCGAGATCGCCCGCCAGGGCTTGGCCCTGGTGCCGGAACACCGGGGCATCTTTCGCCTGCTCAGCGTCGAGGAAAACCTGCGCATCGCCCAGCGCAAGGCCAGCCGCTGGCAGCTGGACGACATCTACCGAATGTTTCCTCGGCTCAAGGAACGCCGCAAGAACGCCGGCCACGCCCTGTCCGGCGGCGAACAGCAGATGCTGGCCATCGCCCGCGCCCTGCTCAATGACCCCAAGCTGCTGATCCTCGACGAACCCACCGAGGGCCTGGCGCCGGTGATCGTCGACGAGCTGGTGAAAATCCTGCGCACCCTCAAGGAAGACGGCCTGCCGGTGCTGCTGGTGGAACAGAACCTGATGGTCTGCGACAAGCTCGCCGACCGTCACTACGTGCTCGAACAGGGCCGCGTGGTCTACCAGGGCAGCGCCGCCGAGTTTCGCGCCGACCCGACCATCAAGAACCGCTACCTGGCCCTGAGCGCCTGACGGGAGAAATGCCATGAACAGTCGACTGGACCCACTGCAGTCCTTGCAAAGCAATGCCCCGCTGATCAACCGCGAGCGCCTCTGGCAGTCCTTGATGGACCTGGCCCGACTGGGCGCCACCGCCAAGGGCGGCGTATGCCGCCTGGCCCTCACCGACCTCGACCGGCAGGCCCGGGACCTGTTCGTGCGCTGGTGCGAAGAGGCCGGCTGCAGCGTCAGCGTGGACGGCATCGGCAATATCTTCGCCCGCCGCGCCGGGCGTGACCCGAACCGCGCCCCGGTGATGACCGGCAGCCATATCGACACCCAGCCCACCGGCGGCAAGTTCGACGGTTGCTACGGGGTGATGGCCGGGCTGGAGGTGATCCGCACCCTGAACGACCTGGGCCTGGAAACCCAGGCGCCGATCGAAGTGGTGGTCTGGACCAACGAGGAAGGCTCGCGCTTCCCGCCGTGCATGATGGGTTCGGGGGTGTTCGCCGGCAAGTTCGACCTCGCCGAGACCCTGGCCAAGCAGGACGAACAGGGCCTGTCGGTGGGCGCCGAGCTGCGGCGCATCGGCTATGCCGGTCCGCGTGCGGTACTCGGCCACCCGGTGGGCGCCTATTTCGAAGCGCATATCGAGCAAGGGCCGGTGCTGGAAGACCGCCAGACCACCATTGGCGTGGTCATGGGCTGCCTGGGCCAGAAGTGGTTCGACCTGACCCTGAGCGGGGTCGAGGCCCACGCCGGGCCGACGCCGATGCACCTGCGCAAGGACGCTCTGGTGGGCGCGGCGCAAGTGGTCAGCGCGGTCAATCGCATCGCCCATGCCCATCAGCCCCATGCCTGCGGCACCGTGGGCTGCCTGAGCCTGCACCCGGGCTCGCGCAACGTGATCCCCGGGCAGGTGCAGATGACCCTCGACCTGCGCCACCTGCACGCCGACCGCTTGCAAGCCATGGTCGATGAAGTGCGCCAGGTGATCGAAGACAGCTGCCGCCAGCACGGCCTGACGTTCGAGCTGACCGCCACCGCCGATTTCCCGCCGCTGGACTTCGACCCCGCCTGCGTGGCCGCCGTGCGCCAGGGCGCCGAGCACCTGGGGCTGAGCCATATGGACATCGTCAGCGGCGCCGGGCATGACGCGATCTTCATCGCCGAGCTGGGCCCGGCAGGGATGATCTTCGTGCCCTGCGAGGGCGGCATCAGCCACAACGAAATTGAAAACGCCGCGCCCCAGGACCTGGCCGACGGCTGCGCAGTCCTGCTACGGGCCATGGTCAATGCCGCTCAAGGAGCTCAATCGCTATGAAGCAAGCCACTGACATCGCCGCCCTGAGCGGCGTCGAACTGCTGCGCCATTACCGTGACAAGCGCCTGTCACCGGTGGAGGTCACCGAAGACGCCCTGGCGCGTATCGAGCGCTTCAATCCGCTGGTCAACGCCTATTGCCATATCGACCACCAAGGGGCCCTGGACGCGGCACGGGCCTCCGAACAGCGCTGGCTCAAGGGCCAGCCCTGCGGCGCCCTGGACGGCTTGCCGGCGTCGATCAAGGACCTGACCCTGACCCGTGGCATGCCCACCCGCAAGGGCTCGAAAACCACTGCGGCCACCGGCCCCTGGGAGGTCGATGCGCCCTTCTCCGGCTTCATGCGCGCGGCCGGCGCGGTGCTGCTGGGCAAGACCACCACTCCGGAATTCGGCTGGAAAGGCGTGACCGACAACCCTTTGTACGGCATCACTCGCAACCCCTGGGACACTCGCCTGACGGCCGGCGGCTCTTCCGGCGGCGCAGCGGCGGCGGCCTCGCTGAACCTCGGCGTGTTGCACCAGGGCAGCGATGCCGGCGGCTCGATCCGCATTCCCTGCGCCTTCACCGGCACCTTCGGCATCAAGCCGACCTTCGGCTACGTGCCGCAGTGGCCGGCCAGTGCGATGAACATTCTCTCGCACCTGGGGCCGATGACCCGCAGCGTCGATGACGCCGTGCTGATGCTGCAGACCGTGGCCCGTCCGGATGCCCGTGACGGCCTGCTCGGCGCACCGCGCAGCACGCCCTGGTTACCGGAAAATGCCAGCCTCAAGGGCCTGCGCATCGCCTACAGCCCGGACTTCGGCTACGTCAAGATCGACCCGCAAGTGGCGCGAGTGGTGGCCCGGGCGGTGGAGCGCCTGGCGCAACTGGGGGCACAGATCGAGCAGGTCGATCCCGGTTTCAGTGATCCCCTGGAGATGTTCAATACCCTGTGGTTCTCCGGGGCGGCGCGCCTGACCGCAGCCCTCAGCCCCGCCCAGCGCGCCTTGCTGGACCCGGGCCTGCTGCGCATCGCCGAACAGGGCGAAGGCATCAGCCTCAGTGACTACAGCGCCGCCCTGGAGGCGCGCGCCGCCCTGGTGGCCCACATGGCCGCCTTCCATGAGCGCTACCACCTGTTGCTCTCGCCTATGCTGCCCCTGACTGCGTTCGCCGCCGGACACAACGTCCCACCGGGCTCGGGCCTGGGGGAATGGATGGAATGGACGCCCTTCAGCTACCCCTTCAACCTGACCCAGCAACCGGCGGCTTCACTGCCCTGCGGCTTTGCCGACGACGGCCTGCCCGTGGGCCTGCACGTAGTCGGCGCACGCTTTGCCGATGAGCAAGTGCTGCGCTTGTGCCGGTCCTATGAACAAGCGTTCCCCAGCCCCCACCCCCAAGCCCCCGTCCTGCGACACTGACCCGGGCGAAATCCCGTAGGAGCCGGCTTGCCGGCGAAGAGGCCCGCGAGCCTTGTGCAAACCCTGAGGCCGCCTTCGCGGGCAAGCCCGCTCCTACAGAACGTCGCGATTGGGTGGGGCCGTATTCAATCGGGCCAAGGGATACGCCGCTGCAGTGCTCACAAAAACGCAACACCAGGCTGCGTCCTTTGTGATGGTTGGGCTAGGGTGGAAGCGATACAGTCGGGCCATCAGCAACCCGACTGACGCCCGACACAAGGATGCGTTCGATGACTGATTTGCACGATCTATCCACCACCCAGCTGCTGGCGCAATTCGCCAGCCGCACCCTCTCGCCACTGGACTACTACGAGCATCTGCTGGCCCATATCGGGCGCTGGGAGCCGCATATCCGTGCGCTCTACGCCTTCGATCCGGAGCAGGTGCGCCTGCAGGCCCGGGCCGCCACCGAGCGCTGGAACAAGGGCGCCCCCAACGGCCCGCTGGACGGGATTCCAGTGACGATCAAGGAACTGATCGCCACCCAAGGCACGCCAATCCCGCTGGGCAGCGCGGCCACCACCTTGAAGCCGGCGTTGCAGGATGCTCCACCCGCCGCGCGGATGCGTGAAGCCGGGGCGATCATCCTGGCCAAGACCACGGTGCCGGATTTCGGCATGTTGTCTTCGGGGCTGTCGAGCTTCCACGGCATTACCCGCAACCCCTGGAACACCGCCTGCAATACCGGCGGCTCCAGTTCCGGCGCCGCTGCGGCCGCCGCGGCTGGTTACGGGCCGCTGCACATCGGCACCGACATCGGCGGCTCGGTGCGCCTGCCGGCTGCCTGGTGCGCTCTGGTGGGATTCAAACCGACCCTGGGGCGGATTCCCATCGACCCGTATTACACCGGACGCTGCGCCGGGCCCATGACCCGCAGCGTCGAGGATACGGTGCTGCTGATGCGCCACCTGGCCAGACCCGATGCCCGGGACGCCACCAGCCTGCCGCCCTTGACCACGGACTGGAGCGACGAGCCGGTGTCGGTCAACGGCTTGAAAATCGGCCTGATGCTGGAGCCCGGCGCGGGGCTGCAACCGGAGGGTTTTGTCTGCGCGGCGGTGGAACAGGCCGCACGGCTGTTCGAAAGCCATGGCGCCCAGGTGCGCACCCTGGCGCCGATCATGGACCGCGCGCAACTGGACGGCCTCGACCGTTTCTGGCGCGCCCGACAATGGGCGGAACTCTCGGCCCTGGGCGCCGAGCAGTTTGCCAAGGTGCTGCCCTATATCCGCGACTGGGCGGCGCCGGGGGCCGACCTGTCCGGGGTCGAGGCGGTGCAGGGCTTCAACCAGACCTTCGAGATGCGCCGGCGTGCCGCCCAGGTGTTCAGCGAGTTCGACCTGGTGTTGTCGCCCACCAATCAGATCAACCATTTTCCCGCCCAGTGGCCGTCGCCGAGCAACGACCCGCAGCAACCGTTCGAGCACATCGTCTTCACCCTGCCCTGGAACATGGGCGAACAACCGGCGCTGTCGATCAACTGCGGTTTCGCCGCCGATGGCATGCCCATCGGCCTGCAGATGATCGCCCCGCGCTTTGCCGATCAATGGCTGCTGCAAGTGGCCAAGACCTATGAGAGCTGGCGCGGAGCGATCCACAGCTGGCCAAGTCCGCCGTCCCACTGACACACCGAAACTGCCACCTTCACCCCAGCCCCGGGCCTCGCCGCCCGGGGCCTGGGCAACCTATGAATAAAAATTCGAGGGGCCAGTATGCACAGTCACGATTCCACCCACTCCCAGCACCAGGATCCTGAAGCGCCGAATGTCCCGGGGGGCAAGCGCAGCGTGTTCGCGGTGATCCTCGGCAACGCCGTGGAGTTCTTCGATTTCGGGGTCTACGCCACCTTTGCGGTGATGATCGGCCACACCTTCTTTCCCTCCGACAGCGCCTTTGTCAGCCTGATGCTCTCGGTCACCGCCTTCGGCGTCGGTTTTATCGTGCGGCCCCTGGGGGCGGTGCTGATCGGCGCCTACGCCGACCGCGTCGGGCGCAAGCCGGCGATGCTCCTGACCCTGGTGATGATGGCCGTGGGCACCGGCAGCATCGCCATCCTGCCCAGCTATGAAAGCATCGGCATCGCCGCACCGATCCTGCTGGTGCTCACCCGGCTGATCCAGGGCCTGGCCTGGGGCGGCGAGGCCGGCCCCGCCACCACCTACATCCTCGAAGCCGCGCCAGCGCACAAGCGCGGCACCTACGCCTGCTGGCAGGTGGTGGCCCAGGGTGTGGCCGCCATGGCCGCCGGCACCGTGGGCTACACCCTGACCCAGGTGCTGTCCCCCGAGGACCTCAACAGCTGGGGCTGGCGCGTGCCTTTCGTGTTCGGCCTCTTGGTGCTGCCAATCGGCATCTACATCCGCCGCAACCTGGCGGAAACCTTCCACGGCCAGGGCGAAGAAGCCAGCACCGGCAGCCTAGTGCGTCAGGTGTTCGGCGAACATCGCCGGGCCCTGGTGCTGGGGCTGCTGATTCTCTCCGGCAGCACCATCACCCAGTACTTCATCAACTACATGACCACCTTCGCCCTCACCGAACTGAAACTGCCCACCAGCATCTCCATGCTCTCGACCCTGGTGGCCGGCGCGGCGATGGCGGTGTGCGCGATTGCCGGCGGCATGCTCTGCGACCGCTTCGGCCGCCGCACCATCCTCATGGCGCCGCGGGTGGTGCTGTTGCTGGTGCTGTTCCCGGCGTTGCAATTGATGACCGAGCACCCCAGCCCGACGACCTTCCTGCTGACCCTGGCGGTGCTCTCCGGGCTGCACGGCATGAGTGGCGCGGCGCTGATCGTGCTGCTGGTGGAGAGCTTTCCCAAGGCGGTGCGCTCCACCGGTTTCTCCATCGTCTACGCCTTTGGCGTGGCGGCTTTCGGCGGTACGGCGCAGATCATCATCACCTGGCTGATCGGCACCACCGGCAACCCAATGTCACCGGTGGGCTACCTGCTGGTGGCCAACCTGGTGTGCCTGACCGCCGCCTGGTTCGCCAAGGAAACCCGCCCGCAAACACCCGGGCACAGCAACCCCGGCCAACGGCTCGCAGAAGCCCGCGCCCGCTGAGCATTCGCCTCACTGCCCAAAACTCTTTTCCGGCACCGCGTCTTCCTCTACCCTGCCGGCCGCGCATGACCGCGGTCGGGCGGAGGTTCGACGCCTTTGATTTGTGGGGAAGCGACATGAAACAGCTCGTACTTTGCCTCCTGGCCATGAGCGCCAGCAGCCCCCTGCTGGCCCAGGACAACCCGCGCCCAAGCCAGCAGGCCCAGGCCCCGGGCTTTATCGAAGGCAGCAGCCTGGACCTCAACCTGCGCCATTACTACTCCAACCAGCACACCCAACGCGACACCTACCTGACGATCAAGAAACCCGACGGCAACCAGCGCACCCGGGTGCGGGAAACCTGGGTACAGACCGGCATGCTCAAGTACAGCTCCGGCTATACCCAGGGACTGATCGGCATTGGGGTGGACGCCGGCCTGTTCAGCGCAGTGAACCTGGAGCGCGGCCACGGCCGGGTGGCCAATGGCGGCGACCGGGTGCTGGTGGACAGCGACGGCGACGCCCTGCCCACCTGGAGCCGCCTGGGCATCGGCGATGTCCGCCTGCGCCTGTCCAACACCGAACTCAAGGCCGGGCGCCTGATGACCGACAACCCGGTGCTGCGCTACAAGGACAACCGCGCCCTGCCCTCCAGCTTCCAGGGCGTGGGCCTGTACAGCCATGAAACCGACTGGTTGTCGCTGCAGGCCGGCAGCTTCGACCGGGCCATCCCGCGCACCGGCACCGGCAGCGAACGCCTGACCACCACCTTCGGCAACCGCGCCTACAGCGGCGAGCGCATCAGCTACCTGGGCGCGACGGTCAAGCCCGGCCTGGGCCTGGAAGGCAGCCTTTATGCCTCGCGCTTCGAGAACATGTGGGACCAGTACTACCTGGGCCTGACCCACCGCGCCGGGGACAAAAGCCGGCTGGCGCTGAAGACCGCGTTCAACTACTACCACACCCGGGACCAGGGCCAGCAGCGCCTGGGCTACATCGATAACGACGCCTTCAGTCTGGCGCTGACCGGCAGCCATCAGGCCCACAGCCTGACCCTGGCCTGGCAGCAGGTGTTCGGCGACGAGTACTTCGACTATGTGTGGGAGTCCACCGGCAACTACATGGCCAACTCCCTGTACTCGGACTACAACGGCCCCAATGAAAAGTCCTGGCAGTTGCGCTACGACCTGGATCTTGCCGCCTACGGCGTGCCCGGGCTGAGCGCCAGCCTGTGGCACGCCAAGGGCTGGGGCATCGATGGCACCCAGTACGACGGTGACCGCAATGGCCGCAACCGCGGCTACAACGTACGCGGCCTGGACGGCGCCAAGCACAACGAGAATGGCCTGATGCTGGCCTATGTGGTGCAGTCCGGGCGGCTCAAGGATGCGGTGCTGCGCACCATCGTCTACAACCACCGCGCCAGCGGCGGGCAGATCGACGGCAGCTATGACGAGTTCCGCCTGGTGGGGAATTTCCCGTTCAACCTGTTCTGACCACCGCCCCTCCTCCGTAGGAGCCGGCTTGCCGGCGAAGAGGTCCGTAAGCCGTGCAGCGTTCTTGGAAACGCCTTCGCGGGCAAGCCCGCTCCTACGCCAGGCTATGGCGTTGCATCGCCCGGACAAGCATTTCCTGGCACCTGAGGGTCGCCACCGACAAGGGCCGGTTGCGCACCACGCACAGGTCCACCCGGATCCGCTCCAGGTATTGGTCGTCGATCGGCACGGCCACCAGCCCATCCCCCAGGTCCCGGGCCTCGGCATCCACCTGGGGCAGGATCAGCACTGCCGCACGTTGGCGGGCCAGGCTTTTCTGCACCTCCAGGGAGCTGGTGGTGAATACCGGAAGGATGTTCACTCCGCGCTTTTTCGCCGCGCCCTCCAGGGCCTGGCGCACGCCGTAGGCCGAGTCGGGAATCGCCAGGGGCTGGCCCTCCAGATCCTGCAGGCGAATGCTCGGGCACTGGGCAAACGGGTGCTCGGCGCTGACCAGCACCCGGTGCCACAGTTGGCAGTGGGCGGTCACCTCCACTTCGGCCCGTTCCGGCAGGTAGAACGCCAGGCCCAGGTCGGCCTCGCCGCTGCACAGGGCATCCAGAGTGGCGCCGGCACTGGCGATGACGATGTTGAAGGTGACTTTCGGATGGGCCCGGTTGAACGCCGCCAGCACCGGCGCCAGCACGCTGGAAACGATACTTTCCGACACATGGATGCTGACGTTACCCGCTACCTGGCTCTGCCGGCTGGCGATCACATCGCGCACCTGGTCGAAGCCGCGCAAGGTGGAGGTGACCTGCTCGGCCAGGCATTCACCCTCCACGGTCAGGCGAATGCCCCGGGGCCCGCGCTCGATCAGCGCGGTGCCGAAGAAGTGCTCCAGTTGCTCGATCTGCCGGCTGACTGCGGTGGGGGTCACGTACAGGCGCTCCGCCGCCTGACGCAGGGAGGCGCACCGGGCTACCTCGTGGAAGTAACGCAACGCTCGTAATTGCATGGCCGCAGGTCCCATCGTTGAACTGAGCCATGAGGCAGGCAATTACTGCGCCAGCCGCAGCGCCCCGGAACCGTTCAACACGCGGTTTTCACACAAAAGATTGATCTGAACGATGCCCCTGCCTACCCTGCCAGGGTGCCGATGCCTCATTCGGCAAGAACCCTCCCCGCCCCCCTTGCCGTCTGCTTCCAAGGATTTCCATGAGCACTCTGCCCCGCACCGCACCACTTGCCGCAACCCTCACCGCCCTGGCGCTGCTTGGCGCCTGCTCCAGCGTGACCCGGGAGATCAACCCGGAGCCCACCATCACTTCCGCCGGCATCCTGGCCTTTCGCGATATCTGCCTGAAGTCCGCGCCGTCCTTCGCCGGCGCCGAGACCGCCGCGCGCAACCATGGCATCAGTGACCTGACCGATGCCGGCTTCGCCAAGATGGGCATGAACGAGGACCAAAGCCTGGGCGTGCAGATACAGGCCAACAAGGAATGCGCGATCACCACCCCGACCCAGAACGACAGCTCGCTGACCCAGCAATTTCTCAGCGTGGCCGGCAAGTTCTCCAGCACCCCGGTGGCCCAGAGCGTACCGAGCAAGATCACCCTCAACGGGCAGACCTTCATCCTCATGCACGACCGTCGTGGCGGTGAAGCCTATGTGATGCTCAAGACGCAGTGACCGCGCTGCATCCTAGCTCTGGCTGAGCTGTCGCTGCGGCGGCCGGCTCAACGTCAGGACCCGGACCAGGGCGGCTGCATTCATCGGTTTGTGAAACAGAAAGCCCTGGGCCGCATCGACACCCAGGCGCTGCAGGTGCGCACGTTGCTTTTCGGTCTCGATGCCTTCGGCCACCAGCTCCAGGTGCAGCGCACCGGCCATCCCCACGATGGCTTCGATGATCCGGGTTTCCTTGGGCCCCGTAGCGTTGGCGACAAAGCCGGAGTCCAGCTTGAGCTGGCCAAAGGGAATGTCCGCCAGGCGCATGATCGAAGAATGCCCGGTGCCAAAATCATCCAGGGACAGACGCACGCCACTGTGCACCAGCACACTGATGTTCTCGATGCACTGCATGCTCAGGACCAGAGCCTGGCGCTCGGTGATCTCCAGGGTCACCTGGCGTGTGGGCACCTGCGCCTCGTCGATCTGTTGCAACACCCGCAGGGCAAATTGCGGATCGCTCAGCTGGCTGGCCTCAATGTTGTAGGAGAACATCAGGGCATCGCCGCTGGCGTGGCCCTGCAACTGCCGCTGCAGCGCCAGGCCCTGCTGCAACAGGCAATCGAACAACTGGCGATGGCCCTGCGGGCTGTCGAACAGGTCGAGAAAGAACTGCGGCCCCAGCACCCCCTTGTGAGGATGCTGCCAACGGGCCAGGACTTCGGCGCCGGTGATGCGCCGGGTCTTCATGCAGACCTGGGGCTGGAAAAAAGGCACGATCTGCCGCTGTTCCAGGGCCTGGGAAACATCCAGTTCGGCCACCCAGTCGTTGTTGGCGCAACCAGCTCCCGCCGCCCCTGGAGCATCGTCACGTGCATGGCCTTTCACCGTACGCTTGATGGCCAGCGCCTTGAGCAGCAAGGCGCTGATCTGCAGCGTGTCCAGCTCGCTGTAACTGCCGACGCAGTACTTGCCGGAACGCACGCGAAAGTTCGCCAGCCCCCAACGGATCGGCGCTTGCAGCGCTTCGCATTCCATCATCGAGAAAAAGCCGTGGTGCTCGCAGAGCCTGCGCAGGTAGGGGATGGCGTTCAGGGAGTGCAGCGAGTCGCAGATCACCAGGTCCAGTTCATCCAGGGCGGGCGGGAACTGAGCGCCGTCGCAGTCATCGCTGATCACTTGTACCCGAGCAAAACCGCAAGACGCGAGAATTCTTGAAAAATGTCGAACCCGAAAAGCGTTCGAACACAACAACAGTACGCTCAGCGTCGACATCACCGCGGCTCCGGATAAAAAACCATGCTAGCCAAATTGAACTCAACTGAGTTCAAGACACTTCGCCAATGGAAGTAGGAAATTTCTGAGACTTGGCACTTTCTCAAGAAATTCCGGAGCCAGAGCTGGTCGGCCGAGGTCGGCGCCTCCTGGGCAGCGCCCCGTTTACCCGGAGTGCATGGCGACTATGGAGCACTGGCAATGGCCGCAATCTCCCTGCGCAACCATTGCAGGCCCGGCGCCTGTTGCTGCTGGCGATGCCAGATCAGGCTGACCTGCACCGGCGCCGCCAGCAGCGGCAGGCTGGCGATGCGGATCGGCAGCAAGGCGCAGAAATGCTCCGCCAGGTAGCGTGGCACGGTGCCCAGCAGGTCGGACTGGGCAACGATCAGCGGAATGCTCAGGTAGTTGGGCACGAACACCTGCACCTGGCGCTGGACCTTGGCCGAGCCGAGAACGATTTCCAGGGGCGAGCCGCGCCCACCCCGATCGGGAATCGCCACGTGCAGGCAAGCCTGGTAGGCCTCCAGGCTCAGTTCCGGGGCAAAGGCCGGATGGTCGCGACGGCCGATCACCACCAGTTGCTCCTCAAGCAGCGGCTGGTAGCACAGGTCCGGGCTGTCGAAATACAGGTAGTCCACCGCCAGGTCGAGCATCCCGGCACCGAGCCAGGCGGCGATGGCGTCGGCGCTGTCGCTGCGCACCGCCAGCCGGACCCCGGGCGCTACCTGCTGCAGGCGTCGGGAAAGGGCCGGCAGCAGGCGCGCCTGGGCGTAATCGTTCATCGACAAGGTGAACAGTTGCTGGGCCGCCGCCGGCTCGAACGCCGCAGCAGGATCGAGGCCCTGCTGCAACAGGTGCAGGGCCTGGCGCACGGCCACATGCAGGCTCAGGGCCCGGGAGGTGGGTTGCATGCCGCGGGCGGTGCGAATGAACAGCGGCTCGTCCAGGTGCCGACGCAGGCGCGCCAGGGCATTGCTCACCGCCGGTTGGCTGAGGTTCAGGCGTACCGCGGCCCGGGACAGGTTCTGCTCCTGCATCAAGGCGTCGAACACCCGCAACAGGTTGAGGTCCAGGCGCTGCACATTGAGCTTCATGAATAATGCCCATCGAAATTATCCAGGGGCTGGATAATTCGCGGCGCCAGCCCCGGCTGTCAATAACGGCAGCCGGAGCAAGCGGTCAGTCAGCAACCCCTGGACCAGAATTGCTCTCGGGCAGGAAAAGGCGCGCCGCCAGCCAGCAGGTCAGGCAGGCAGCCACGAATAGCACCAGCATCTCCACCTGGTAGTCGGCGAACTGTGCCTTCTTCACGCCATGGACCACCAGGGCGATGAAGATCAGCGCCCATAGGCTGGCCACGCTTGCGCCCACCAGGGCCAGCACCGCACAGGCGCGCGGGCTGCGGTAGACCTTCATCAGCGTCACCCCCAGGGCGAAGACCAGGAACGGCAGCAGAAACGCCACCTGGGCCACCAGCGGTGCAAGCACCGGCATCAGCAGCAACTCGCCTCCCCGCACCTCCCCCAGCAATCGCGGGTTGCTGGCCAGGTGGGCCAGCAGCGTGACGAACTTGAAGGCGCCGAACACCAGCCCCAACACCAGCGGACAGAAGAAAAACGCCATGAACACCCGACGTCGCGGGTAAGCCGCCGCACTCATGGCGCACAACCCTGGCTCTTGGAGTAGCCCAGCAATTTGCAGCCAAACTCCACCCGGGACTTGTAATCCAGAATATCCACGCCGCCATCCATTCCTTTTCGATCACCGATCATTATCTCGGGCATGATCGACGTATCGGTCACCAGCCCGGAAAGCCAGGTGAATGCACTCCGGTCGCCCATGTACTGCTCATGAATCGGCTGCAGGATAGTCTGTTCGCCTTTCAATTGCTTGATGTCCCAGGCGACCGGATCGCTGGTGGCCTTGTTGTAGAGGTTCTTGAAGTTCTCGAAGCCACCGGTGATCAGCGCATCCCCGGCTGCCTTGCGCCAGTCATAGACCGGCGCCATCAGCCGGCCGACACCAAAGGTTATGTACGAGAGGTTATCGTCGGCTCCCAGGCCGGTCCAACCGGCCCTGGACACCTCTTCCGCCCCACCGAACCACTTGGCACCAATCCCCATGTTCTGCTCGTAGACATGGCTGGCACCAAAGAAATTGGCCCGGTTGTCGATGGTGTTCAAGTAGGTCACCAGGCGCCCGGCAGCCCCTTCGGTGTTGTAGAGATAGTCGAAGGTGTTCTTCGAGGAACGGGTCACATCCTTGTTCATGATGTTCCAGGCATCCTTCATCGCCACGTACTTGATCGAGGCGTTGACCGCCGCGCGGCAACTGTCGCTGGTCGGCGCCTTGTCGCAGAGGCTGCGCATTTCCGAGTCCAGCCACTCGCTGAGTTTCTCGGCCTTGGCCACCGCAGCCTTCTTCTGCTCATCGGTAGAGCAGGTACGTCCCGACAGGCAGTTGCCCAGCTCATCGAAGGCCTGGTGCGTCAGGTAGTTGTACTGAGTGCCATTGGCCGCCACCGCCGCGGCGATGCTCATGTCACCACCGGACGCCGACGCGCCGAGTACACCGACAATCTGCGACAGCGCCATCAGGTTGGCCTGGGCCTGGATGTACTCCGGCGAGCCGGGAATCAGGTTGTCCGACAGCAACTTGTCCCCCAGCACCCCCACCAGCAACTCGTTGGCACCACCGGCAATGGCGCCGGTGCGAAAATCACCGCCCATGGCTTCAGACAGCAGGCCGCCGAGCCCGGCATGCAGGGCGATTTTCGCCAGGCCGCCCTCGGTCAGGCCCAGGTCGCCGATCTTGCCGGCGCCATACGCCCCGCCGATGCTGGCTGCAGTTCCGGCTGCCGAAGCCGCCAGGTTGTCCTTGAAGCTGCCGCCATAGACTGCGGTCTTGATCAAGGCATCGGCCGTGACCTTGACCGCCACGGTCTGCAGGCTCTTGGCATCCAGGCCCATGGCGCCCGGATCATAGTTCAGCCCCTTGGCCACTCCGGCCGTGGCCGCCGCCACCACGTAGCCCTTGATACTGTCCTTGGAGGTCACGTCCTTGAGGACCTTGCCCAGGTTGCCGCGGTTGTCGATGGTGCTGACCGTGGCCTTGGTGGCCACACTGACCGACACCGCCTGGAGCATGGTGTTCATCCCGGCCATCATCGGCCCCATCACCGCCGACAAGGCGATGGCGATGATCAATTGCGCCGCCGGACCGAGCCCCGAGTTGTTGTACTTGAAGGACTCGTGGATCTCCTTGACCTGGCGCCAGTCCACATCGCCACGGGCCTCGGCCTGTTTCAGCCAGGCCAGTTGCGGGTCGGCCTGGACCATGGCATCGATCGCCTGGCTGACGCTCTTCTGGTCAATGTGCTTGATGTCGATCTTCAAGCCTTCCACGGCCTTGATGGTCAGGCTGCCGCCGGCCACCAGGCTGCTCTGGCGCAGGGTTTCATCGGTGTTGCCGCGGCCTTTGGAGGAATTCCAGAAGGCATTGTTGTTGCTCTTGGTGTGGCTTTCGTCGTGCAGGTCCTTGACCCCTTCGAAGGTGATCGCGCCGCCGCTGTCCAGGGTCAGGTCCTTGGCACTCTCCAGCTTGGCCACCTGGTACTTCTGGTCGCCGCCGCTCTTGAGGGTCAGGTCGCCGCCAGTCGTGATCTCGCTGCCGATGTTGGTGACCTGGGTCACCTCGTCGCGCCGGGTCTTCTTGGTGCCCCAGCTGCCTTTCTTCTTCATGTCGTACAGCGAGTAGTCGCTGTCCTGGGCCGCCAGCAACTCCAGGTTGTCGCCGGCCACCAGGTAGGCCTCGTTGCCGGCGCTGATACGGCTGGAGATCAGGCTCAGGTCCTTGCCCGCACTGAGGACCACATCGGCGCCGGCGGTCAGCGAGGTGCCCACCTGGCTGACATGGTCTTCCTGGCGAGTGACCTTCTTGGTCTTGGAGTAGCTGTGCTGCTCGTCCGCCGCCGAGGCCAGGGTCAGGTCACCCGCCGCATCCATGGCGATGTTGCGCTTGGCCTCGATCTGGCTGGCGACTGCCGTCAGGTCGCGTCCGGCGCTGACCGCCAGATCCCTTCCGACGCTGACGCTTGAACCGTGCTGGGTGATGCTTTCGTTGAGGTAGCGGTCGCGGGTGAGCTTGTCGTGCTCCTGGGCCGATACCAGGTTGACGTCGCGCGCAGCGATCAGGGTCGTGTCGCCGCCACTGCTCAGCATCCCGCCGACGTTGTTGATATCGCGACCGGCCCCGACATTCAGGTCGTTGCGGGCCTCGATCCGCCCGGCGTTGTCGGCGTAGTCCAGGCGCTGGGTGGTGGAGCCCGGGTTGCTCTGGAAGGTGGTGATGCTGCGCTCGTTGATCACGTCCCCGGCCAGGGCACGCACCGTCACGTCACGCCCGGCGATAATACCGCCGGACTGGTTGACCACGTTGTCCCCGGCCAGCAGGTTCAGGCGATTGCCCGCCTCGATCAGGCCACCATTGATCAGGTCAGTCCCCGCCGTGGCACTGAGGTTCTCACTGGCGCGCAAGGTCCCGGAGTTGACCAGGTCCTTGCCGGCGATCAGGGTCACGTCGCGGCCCTGGACCAGCGCGCCATTGGGCGCCAGGCGGTTGTTGGCGTTGGCCAGGTACAGCACTGGCACCAGCACCTTCTCGCCGTTCACCTCCTGCTCTTCGAGCCAGACGATGTCGTGGGTCAGGGCCGCCACCTGCTGGGAGGTCAGGGTCACGCCCACTGCCAGGTTGAGCGAATCCTTGCTGGCGATGGCGTTGTTCATCAGGTACTTGAACATGCCCTCATCGCTGTTCTGGCCATCGAGGAAACGTTGGCCGGTACGGGCCGTGACCGCTTGCTGGATCAGGCGCTGCTCGTAAAAACCATCACCCAGGCGCTTGGCGCTCTGGTCCGGGTCGTAGCCCAGTTTCGACAGCAGATAGTCCGAACCCATGAACTGCTTGAGGTCGGTGAGCAGCGGGTTGGTCTCGATCAGGTACTTGTGCGGATTGCTGCGCACACTGCTGTCCGGCAGGCCCTGGACCCGGTTGACGCTCTGATTGCCAGCACTACTCGTGGGCAGCAGCACGCCCCCCGGCGAATCCCCGGCCACGGCGTTCACCTGCACCGTCGCTGCGCGGCCATCGATGCCCGTGGCCTGGTGATCAACCAGGTTCAGGTCGCGAGCGCCCAGGGCCACTTGCGGCAGCGGCCGGTTGCTCAGTTCCCGGGGCTGGACCGGCTCCGGACCGGCCTGGCGAGTGCTCAGTTCCAGGCTGGCGCCGCCCATGCTCCAGCTCTGCGCCGGGGCCGAGGGCTGCGCTGCGCCGCCCTGGCCGCTCAGGCGGAACAGGCCGTTCTGCCCGGATGGCAGGCTGAAGTTGGGCAGGCTCAGGGGGTTGACCTGCTGCTGCGCCAGATCCGGCGGTAGCTGGGAGTGGAGCACTACCATCAGCGGCTTGCTGGAGGCGCCCACCGCCGTGTCGCGGGTGCTACCGCCCACGGCGATGGCATTCTTGACCACGCTGATATTGCTGATGTCGTTGGCTGCCGTGAGCCGGGCCTTGCCACCGGCCTGGATGATGGCCGGCGCCGCCGAAGAGCTCAGGGTCGAGGTCTCTACCGGCCGGTCGATGCCATAGAAGATCCCCGGGTTGAACTTGGCCACCAGGGCGGCGAAGTCCTCCTGGTTGAAGGCACTGCCCTGGGGGTGCGCCCGGTCATAGGCCTGCACGTCACGGGCCAGCTGGAAGAACAGCCCGCGATTGATCTTGACCCCGGCGCCGACTTCATAGCCGGAAGAACCGGACGCCACCAGGGAGGCCTGGTTGGTGATGGTGCCGCTGGTGATGCTCAGGTCATTGCCTGCCGACACGGTGCTGTAGCGGTTGAGGAAGCTGGTGCTGTTGACCGTCAGGTTGCCCCCCGCGTTCAGGGTCGACTGCGGCGAGTCGCTGGTCACCACGCCTTCCACCGTCCGGTAGATAAACACCGGCCCCCGGACCCAACTGGCGCCACCGCCGCAGTGCTGGACGCAGCGGATGGTCATGCGGCCATCGGTGATCTGCTGGCTGGCTTCGTATTTTTCCCGGTCGTTGACCAGATCCAGTGCAGCGATATTGATATCGCCGCCACTCTGGATGTTGCCGGAGATGTTTCTCAGGTTTTGGGCCGAGGTGCCTGCCGCCATGCCGGCCACGGTCAGGCCGCCAAGGCTGTAGAACTCGCCATAGCTGTTGGTCAGGGTATTGACGTTGAAGCCGGCGTTCTGGCCGCTGAATACGAAACCGTGGTCGTTGACCAGGGTCGGGGTGGTCAGGCTCAGGCCCTGGGCGCCGCCCAGGGTGCCGGTGTTGAGCACGCCGCCGGCATTCACCGAGAGTCCGGCGTTGGAGGTCAGGCGCCCGGCGTTGTTCAGTTGCCCGGCGACCGTGACCTGGGTACCGCCGCCACCGGCGATGCTGCCCGCGGCGCCAAGGTTGAGCAGGGCAGCGCCAAAGCCAAGGGTGCCCAGGCTGGATACCCGGCCATTACCGGAATAGGTGCCGCCGATCTGCAGGTCCAGGCTGCCATCGCTGGCCAGCAGCCCGTCGTTATTCCAGTTGCCCCCCCGGGCCTGCAAGTGCTGGCTGGCCAGCAACTGGCCAGCGGCGGTCTGGCTGAAGTGGTTGACGTCGAGGTTCAGGCGCCCGGCCTGGATCACGCTACTGTTGGTCCAGCTGTCGGCGGTCAGCGTCAGCCCGCCCCGGGTGACCAGGCTGCCGCCGGCATTGATCACGTTGCCGGTGGCGATATCGAAGTTGCCTTCGCCCAGGTGCAGCAGGCTGCCACCCTGATTGAGGAAACCCGACGCCGCCAGGGTCAGGTCGGTGTTGGCGGATTCCAGCAGGCCGTTGCGGTTGTCGAACAGCCCGCCGATCTGCAGGTCGGTCTTGCCGCCAGGGGCCAGGGCCCGCAGTTTGCCGCCCTGGTTGTCCAGGCTGGCGCCGCGCAGCGCCAGGCTCTCGCGGCTTTCAATCAGGCCGCCCTGGTTGACCAGGGAACCGTTGAAATCCAGGTCGATGTGCTGGCCGTTGATCTGCCCGGTGCTGTTGTCGAGCTGATTGCCGCTGGCCTTGACCCGCCCGCTGGCATACAGCCCGCCGTGGCTGTTATCCACCCCGGCGCTGCCGGCATTGAGCAGCAAGTCGCCACCCTTGGCCGCCATGCGTCCGGCGCCGTTGTCGAAACCGGCCAGGGCTTGCAGATCCAGGCGCTGGGCCTCGGCCTGGCCGCCATGGTTGTTCAGCACCCCCGATATCCGGGCCTGGAACAGCCCCTTGAGGCTGGACAGTACACCCGCGCGGTTATCCAGGCTGGCGCCTTGAATGTCCAGGTCTCCATCCTCGGCAATCAGCTTGCCGCCCTGGTTATCGATGCCCCCGGTCGCTGCCAGGGTCTGGGCCTTGGCGCTCTGGATCGCGCCCTTGGCATTGTTCAGGCTGCCGGCGCTCAGGCTCAGGCCGGCGTCGCGGCTGTAGATCAGGCCGTCATTCTGGTTGCGCACCTCGCCACTGACGTTGACCTGCAGCGCACCGTTGGCGGCCAGGGTGCCGCGGTTACTGTTGTCCAGGCTGTTGCTGAACAGAGTCATCAGGTTCTGGCTGACCAACTGCCCGTCCTGGTTGTCGATGCGGCTGGAACGCTTGAGCAGCAACGGGCCGCTGGCGGCCAGCTTGCCCTGGGTGTTGACCAGGGCACCCAGAAGATCGAGGGTCACCGCGCCTTCACCGCGCAGGTTGCCACCCTGGTTGTTCAGGCTATTGCCGGTGAAGTTCAGGCCGCCCACGGCGCTGAGTCGGCCGCCCTGGTTGTCCAGGTCGCCGGCGCCGATGTCGAGGCTGGCGCTGCTTTCAATCAGCCCGCCCCGGGCGTTGTTCAAACCTCCACTGCCAAGGATCAGTTGCTGCTCGCCCTTGCTGGTGACGATGCCCTTGTCGCTGTTGTCCAGGCTCGCGGCCTTGAGGGTCAGCTGACCCTGGCTGGCCAGCCCGCCTTGCGCACTGTTGAGCAAGGCGCCGCTGAGGTCGATATTCAGATCCCCCAGCAGGCTCGACAAGGTACCTTGCTGGCGGTTGTCCAGGCTGCCGCCGCTGACCTTGAGCCCCTGCCAGCCGGATATCAGGCCCTGCTGGTTGCCCAGGTTCACGGCCTCGACCCCAAGCTGCTGGTGGCTGATCAGCTTGCCGCCACTGTTGTCCAGGCTGCGCCCGGCCAGGTTGAAGCCCTGGGTGCTGGAGATTTCCCCGGCCTGGTTCTGCAGGTCCCGCAGCCCGGCAATGCTCAACACGCCCTGGGTGTTGATCAGGCCCTGGCGGTTGTCCAGGTCCGAGCCTTGGGCCCCCAGGTCGATGCCCACACGGGTGCCGCCGAGCAGGCGCCCACCCTGGTTGTCCAGGCCGTTGGCGCTGATCTGCAGCGGCCCGGCGGCCTGGATCAGGCCCTGGTTGCGCAACGGGCCAGTGACCCGCAGGTCCAGTTCGCTGTCGCTGAGCAGCGAGCCGCTGTGGTCCAGGCTAGCGGCATCGATCTGCAACGCGGCGGCGGCGATCTTGCCCTTGAGCGCGGTCAGCGCGCCCTCGATGCGCAAGGTCAGAGCCTGGTTGCTGAGCAACTGCCCGGCGCTGTTGTCCAGTCTGCGGGCGGCCATTTCGAAAGCCTGCTGGCTGGAGATTTCCCCCTGACGGTTGTCCACCGCGCCGAGGTTGCTCAGCAGTAGCACGCCGGGGGCATTGATCAGGCCGCCCTGGTTGTTCAGGGTGCCGTGGTTCAGGTCCAGGCTCAGGCGGCTCTTGCTGAACAGCTTGCCGCCCTGCTGCTGCAACCCGGTGACCGAGGCCGTCAGGGCCTTGGCGCTGCCGATGCTGCCCTGCTCGTTGTTGACCTGGGCAGCGTTCAGGCTCAGTTCATCACCGCTGTTGAGGTTGCCGCCCTGGCTGTTGTCCAGCGCTCCGGTAGTGAGTGACAGCCGGCCCTTGGCGCTGATGATGCCCTGCTGTTGGTTGTCCAGCCGGGCACTGGCCAGGGTCAGGCCCGCGTCGCTCAACAACTTGCCGCCCTGGTTGCTCAGGGCCTGCCCGGCGCTGATCTGCAAGGCACCACCACTGGACAGGCTGCCCCGGTCGTTGTTCAGGTTGCGGGCCTGGATCGCCAGACGGCCTTCGCTGCTGATCCGGCCTTTGCGGTTGTCGAGGTCTTCACCCAGTTCCAGGTCCAGGCGCTGGGCCCCCACCAGTTGTCCGCCCCGGTTGTCCAGGCCGATGCCACTGAGGCTCAGGCCCTGGTCCGCGGAAATCAGGCCCAGGTTCTGGTTGAGCACCCGGGCCACCTTCAGGGTCAGGTCACCACTGGCCAGCAGGCGGCCCTGGTCGCTGTTGTCCAGGCGCTCGCCGCTCAGGTCGATCTGCCGGCTCGACACTTCACCGCCGCGGTTATCCAGTCGCCCGACCTGCAGGTCCAGGGCGCGGGTGGCGCCCACCAGCCCCTCCTGGCGGTTGTCCAGGCTGGCGGCCTTGAGGGTCATCTGCCCTTCGGCCAGCAGTATTGCGCCCTGGTTGTCGGCGTGCCCGCTGACCTGCAGTTGGCTGTCGCCACGGCTGTGCAACTGGCCGTCGCGGTTGTCCAGACTGGCGCTGCGGCTGTCGATGGCTGCAGCCGAGATCAGCCCCTTGACGTTGGCCAGGGCCTGCTCGATGCGCAGGGTCAGGGCCTGATTGCTCAGGAGCTTGCCGGCACCGTTGTCCAGTTCCCGGGCGTTGAGGCTGAAGGCCTTGGCCCCGGAGATTTCACCGCTGCGGTTGTCCACCCGGTCGAGGTTGCGCAACAACAACTGCCCCGGGGTGTGCAGGTTGCCGCCCTGGTTGTCCAGCAGGCCATGGTTCAGGTCCAAGGTCAGGTCGGCGTTGCTGAACAGCTCGCCGCCCTGCTGCTGCAGACCAGTGATGCTGGCATTGAGGGCCTGGTCGCTGCCCATCCGGCCCTGGTTGTTGGTCAGTTGGGCAGTGGTCAGGGTCAACTGCCCGGCACTGGTCAGGCTGCCGCCCTGGCTGTTGTCGAAAGCGCCGGTGCCCAGGCGGGCATCGGCCTTGGCGCTGATCACGCCCTTGTCGCTGTTGTTCAGGCTGGTGCTGTCCAGGGTCAGCCCCTGCTCGGCGACGATCGAGCCGCCCTGGTTGAGCAGCGCCCCGCGGCTGTCGAGGCTCAGGGCCCGGGCACCGGTCAGGCGGCCGCCGCGGTTATCCAGGCTGCCGACCTTGAGGGTCAGCAGGTCTTCGCCGCTGATCAGGCCACGCTGGTTGTCCAGGGCTGCGCTCAGGGTCAGCAGCAACGGCTTCTGACTCACCAACTGGCCGCCGCTGTTGTCCAGGCTGTCGCCACTCAGGGTCAGCCCTTGCTTGCTGAACAACAGCCCCTGGTTCTGGTTGATGACCCGGGCCACCTGGAGCAGCAGGCGCTGGTCCGCCAGGACCTTGCCGCCATCACTGTTGTTCAGACCCTGGCCGTTGACCTGCACTTCCCCCTGGCCCGACAGTGCACCACCACGGTTATCCACCTCGACGACGTCCAGGGTCAGGGCCTTGAGGGAGGCCACCAGGCCCTGGTCCCGGTTATCCAGGGACTGGCCCTGCAGATGCAGAGCGCCTTCGGCCACCAGCTCGCCGCCATGCTGGGCAAGGCTGTCCACCTGGGCATGGAGTTCGCCTTTGCTGGCGATTCGGCCAGCGTGGTTGAGCACCTCGCTGCTGTTCAGCGTCAGGGTTGAAGTGGCGCTGAGCAGGCCACCGCTGTTGTCCAGGCGGTTGCCTTCGACGGTGACGGCAGTCCGGCTTTCCAGGCGGCCCTTGTCACGGTTATCCACGTCACGGCTGTGCAGGCCCAGGGCCTGATCGGCATGTATCACCCCACCGCGGTTGTCCGCACTCTCGCCGCGCACCACCAGGGTGTCGCTGCCGGAAATCCTGCCCTTGCGGTTGTCCAGTTGCCCGGCCTGTACTTCCATGGCCTGGTTAGCCTGAATCAAGCCCCTGTCCTGGTTGTCGAGACGCCCGGCGACCTGGACCTCCAGGCGCTTCTCGCTGCGCAGGTTACCGGCCTTGCTGTTGTCCAGGGATGCGGCCTGCACCTTCAGCAAGCGCTCCGCCCCCAGGGCACCGCCACGGTTGTCGATGGCCCCGCTGGCGTTGATATCCAGGGTTTCACCGGCCATCACCAACCCGGCGACGTTGTCCAGCGCCGCCAGTTGCAGGCGAACCTGGCTCAGGCTGCTGAGCTCGCCGTGGCGATTGCCCAGGTGGCCGACATTGGCCTTGAGCTCACCATCACTGGTGATCAAGGCGTTGTGATTCAGCAGTTGCCCGGCTTGCAGCACCAACGCATCGCTACTGAGCACCCGGCCCTGATTCTGGTTGTCCAGGGTGCCGGCACCGAGCGTCACCTGACGTTGCCCGCTCAAGGTGCCTCCCCGGTTGTCCAGGGCCTGGGCGGTAGTGATCGTCAGATCGCGACTGGCGACGATGCTCTTGCCGCGGTTGTCCAGATTCTGGGCGGTAAGGGTGATGTCCGCGTCGGAGTTGCGGCTATTGTCGGCATTGACCCCGGCTTCGATGATGCCCTTGTTGGTCAACTGGCCACCGCTATCGAGGGTGATGCGGTCCCGGGCGGCGAGGGTTTTCTGGCTGCTCAGGTCACCCTTGGTCTGCACCTTGAGCTCGCTGCCGGCGTAGACCGCGCCCTGGGCCTCCAGGCTGCCGGCCTTGATCGCCACCGCGCCCTTCTCGGCAGTGGCGTCCGCCATGCGCAACTGGCCGTTGGCATCCAGTTGGATATCACCGCCACTGGCGATCAGCTTGCCGTCGAGCTTGACCCCCACCCCGGCCTCGGTGCCCACCAGTTTGATCGCCCCGGCATACATGCCGCCCAGGGCTGATGAGTCGATCGCCAGTTGCGGCGCATCCGCCGGGTTGGCGGTGCGGGCCGTGGCGTTCAAGGTCTTGGCGTCGACGTCGTTGGCCCCGGCGATCACCGCCAGGTGCCTGGCCTGGATCTCGGCGTTGATCTTGGCGCTGCGGGTGATGATTTCGAACTGGTCGATATTGCTCGCGTTGAGGCCCGCGCCCTCGATGGCGACGCTGCCCTGGTCCACCTGGTAACGCTGGACCTGGCCGTTCTCGATCACCGGCTTGCCGGTGGTCAGGGTGGCTTTCGGGGTGTTGATGAAGCCGCAGCCGTTGCAGGTCACGCCATAGGGGTTGGCGACGATGACATGGGCCGCTTGCCCGGCCACTTCGGTGTAGCCCTTGAGCTGGCTGGGGCTGCCGCCGTTGACCTCGTTAAGGATCACATTGGCCGCGCGGCCGCCTAGGTTGGAGTTGCCGAGGATGATCCCGCCCAGTTGGGTTTCCTGGGTACGGCCGGTGGCGTTGTTGAGGATCAGCCCCTGCTGGCCGACGTTGTAGTCGCTGAACTTGTTGTGCGACAGGCCGCTGCCATTGGGCGTGGCAATGTTGACGATGGGCACGCCATTGCCCGCCTGTCCCAGTGTTGTGCCGCTGCCGTTGACCACGATGCCGTCGGCCATCGCCACCAGCGGCTGCCAGAACATCATGTTGGCCAGGACGAACGCCAGGCTGCGCTTGGACAAGCCGCAGAACGAATCACGGGATTGCAGGACAGCAGAGGGTTGCTGGGCCAGGAAGGTGAAGTGGTGAACGTCCATGTCAGTCTCTTAGCAATGCAGGAGCACAAGCCCCTGGAGCCTTCATCCTGAAGGCCCATGGCGAGGAAAAATTGATTTCGGCAAGCAGGGTCGAACTGGCAGCCCCTCGATGCCTGACAGGCAAAACGGAACCCAAAAGAGCAGAGCGCGAGCAGAAATGATATCAATTCAATATCAAAATACTAAATAGCCACTATTCTGGCGTCAATCTTTCATTCATCACACCGTCGTTTCTATGAACTTTACTCGGGCATTTTCAGCCTGATGAATAATCCTCATTCCCACTATCCATTGGCTGGATAATTACCCGCCGGCTACGCTGCAGCCCATAAAAACAACAACGGGAATCGGGCCGTGCGAGAAACCACCCAGCACTTTCGTCAGCAATACCGAGCGGCGGTCAGTCCGCGCTACAACCCCTGGCTGCATGGCGGCTTTGTCCTGGCCTATGGCCTGCTGTGCATCGGCCTGCTATGCAGCACCCTGAGCCAGGTGCAGCCCCTGGAATGGCTGGCGGTGCCGGTGGCGCTGCTGTTCTTCAACCTGTGCATCTACGTGGTGCACCGCTGGCTGGGGCATCACAAGCAGCGCTTCGCGCGGATGTTCTATGCCCGTCATACCGGCGACCACCACAGCTTCTTCGCCCCTGGGCTGATGGCCTATGAAGGCTACCGGGACTGGCGGGTGATTCTGTTTCCGGCCTGGCTGATCGTGGTGCACAGCCTGCTCTTCGCCCTGCCCCTGTGGGCGCTGCTGCGCCTGTGGAATGGCAACGTGGCGGCGCTGTTCGCCAGTTGCACCCTGCTCGGCTACCTGGCCTACGAGGTGTTCCATGCCTGCGAGCACCTGCCCGCCAATCACCCCCTGGCGCGCCTGCCCTGGGTGCGGCAGATGCGCCGCCTGCACGAACTGCATCACCGCCGCGAGCTGATGCAGGAGCGCAACTTCAATATTGTCCTGCCGCTGATGGACTGGCTGTTCGGTACCCTGCACTGGCAACCGCAAGAGCCGCCAGCCGTCACTTCCACCCCTGACGAGGCCACGCCCATGACCCGCATGCAGCACCAGGTCGACATCCCCCGCAGCGCCGCCAGCACCCTGGCCTATGCCGCCAGCTCGCGGCTCTGGCCACAGTGGCACCCCTCCTCGCTCAAGGTCGAGGGCGACGAAGGCCCGCTGTTCGCCGGGCAAGGCTTCGAGGAAGACATCCATGCCGGCGGGCGCAGCGGTCACCTGAGCTGGAAGGTCGAGGAGTACCTGCCGGGGCACCGCTGGCGTGCCAGTGCCCGGAGCGATCACGGCCTGCACCTGCAGGTGACCTACGAATGCCAGCCCCTGGGGGCGCAGCACACGCGCTTCGTGCGGACCCTGGAGTACGGCTTTGACAACCTGCTGATGCGCCTGGGCAATCAGCTGTTATTCAAGCGACGGATAGAACGGGAATCCGCCGCCTCATTGCTGGCATTGTGCGAGATGGCCCAGCAAGCTATCCCGCTGCCCGCCACCGAGGCCCCCGGCCGACCGTCCTGAGGCCGCCCCCGACAGGAGTCATTGCATGAATCAGATTGCCCCCCGCCGCTTCAGCGGCCTGCGGATTGTCCTGCTGGTGCTGCTGGCCGTCCTGGCCTTCCTGCTGCTGATGCCGACCAGGGTCCAGCCGGTGGCCTGGAACCCGGCGCCGGCGCCGTCCCTGAGCCAGGGGCCGTTTGCCGAGAACCAGAAGCTCAAGGCCGTGCAGCCGGTGGGCGCCCGGGACATCGACGGCCCCGAAGCCCTGCTGCTGGAACACGAACAACTGCTCAGCGGCCTGCATGACGGCCGGGTGATCCAGAGCAGCCTCGACGGCAGTGCACTCAAGGTGCTGGTCAATACCGGCGGCCGGCCCCTGGGCCTGGCCCGGCACCCGGACGGGCGCCTGATCATCGCCGATGCCATCAAGGGCCTGCTGGCCCTGGACAGCCAGGGCCAGTTGCAGACCCTGAGCACCGAGGCCAAGGGCCTGAAGTTCGGCTTTACCGATGATGTGGCGGTAGATGCCGCGGGGCGCTACGCCTACTTCAGCGACGCCACCAGCCGCTGGGGCTATGGCCATGACGGCGAAGCGGTGATCGAGCACGGCGCCGATGGCCGCCTGCTGCGCTACGACTTCCAGAGCGGCACCACCGAGGTGCTGCTGGACCGCCTGGAGTTCGCCAACGGCATTGCCCTGGGGCCGGACGAGGCCTATGTGCTGGTCAATGAAACCGGCGCCTACCGCATCAGCCGCTACTGGCTCAAGGGTGACAAGGCCGGCAGCCACGACCTGTTCATCGACAACCTGCCGGGGCTGCCGGACAACCTGAGCTTCAATGGCGCCGGGCGTTTCTGGGTGGCCCTGTACGCACCGCGCAACCCGTTGCTCGACGCCACTGCGCCCTACCCCTTCGTGCGCAAGATGCTGGTGCGGGCGATGACGGTATTGCCCAAGCCGGTGGAGAAACGCGGCTTCGTGCTGGGCCTGGATACCCAGGGCCGGGTGATCGCCAACCTGCAGGATGGCAGCAGCGGCAACTACTCGCCGATCACCACGGTGCGCGAATATGGCGATGCCTTGTACCTGGGGTCGCTGACGGCCAGGCACATGGCCCGGTTGTCGTTGAAGGAGGCGCTGGCGCCTTGAGGGTGGGTGCGTTGCAGCTTGGGGTCGGGACAGCCCGGCGGGCGTCTGGGCGGCTATGCCGCCCAGCGGGAGCAAGCTCCCTCGCCACAATAAGCTCCTTGCTACTGCGAGCGTCTTTGTTACAGGGGGGTCAGGAACCGGCGGTGAGTTTCCCGGCGATCTCATCCTTGATCAGCAGGCGTTTTTCCTTGAGTTTCTTCAGTTCGTCGTCTGCGGCAGCGGCAGCTTCGGCCTTGAGCACCTGATCGTCGATGCTGGTGTATTTGTCGAACAGCGCATTCAGGTGGGGGTCACTGGCCCGACGCTGTTGAATGTCTTCTTTACTGCAGCTCAGGTCCTGGTAAAGGTCGTGGGTCACCGGCATGGAACACCTCCGTGGTTGATCGGCAGCAAGGGCGTCATCACGCCCCCGCCGGTTATCAGAATGGCCTCGCCGGACCGGGTCTGTCGACCGCCAATCAGACCAGCGGTAACCGTTCGTCGCCACTTTTGCCCTGGATCAACGTCCGCCCAGGGCTTGGGCAAGAAAGGGCGCGGTGCGGCTAGTACGCTGCTTTGCCACCTGTTGCGGGGTGCCGCAGGCCACCAGGGTGCCGCCCTGGTCGCCGGCACCTGGGCCGATATCGATCACCCAGTCGGCCTGGGCCACCACGCGCATTTCGTGCTCCACCACCACCAGGCTGTGCCCGGCCGCCACCAGTTTGTCCAGTTGCTCCAGCAGACGGTCCACATCCCGTGGGTGCAGGCCGGTGGTGGGCTCGTCCAGCACGTACAGGGTGGCGCCCCGGGCAGTGCGCTGCAGCTCGGTGGCCAGCTTGATGCGCTGCGCCTCACCGCCGGACAGCTCGGTGGCCGGCTGGCCCAGGCGCAGGTAATCCAGGCCGATGTCGCGCAGCACTTCCAGGGCGCGGCGGATGCCCGGTTGTTCGGCAAACACCGGCAAGGCCTGCTCGACACTCAATTGCAGCACCTGGGCGATGTTCAGGCCCTGCCAGGTCACGGCCAGGGTCTGGGGGTTGTAGCGCGCGCCATGGCAGGTCGGGCACGGGGCGAACACGCTGGGCATGAACAGCAGCTCGACGCTGACAAAGCCCTCGCCTTCGCAGGCCGGGCAACGGCCCTTGGCCACGTTGAAGGAAAACTGCCCGGCGTCGAAGCCCCGCTCCCGGGCCTCGTCGGTGGCGGCGAACAGCTTGCGCACCTGATCGAACAGCCCGGTGTAGGTCGCGAGATTGGAACGCGGGGTACGACCGATGGGTTTCTGGTCCACCTGCACCAGGCGCTTGATCTGCTCCATGCCGGCCACCACCCGCCCGCCGCTGCTGACCGGTGCGTCGTCCGCCAGGTCCAGCTCCGGCGCCTCATCGCTGGCCGAAGCCTTGCCCAGGTGCGCGCCCACCAGTTCCAGCAGGGCCTGGCTCACCAGGCTCGACTTGCCGGAACCGGAAACCCCGGTCACCGCGGTAAAGCAGCCCAGGGGAAACTCGGCGTCCAGCTCCTTGAGGTTGTTGCGGCTGATACCTTCCAGCCGCAGCCAGCCCCGGGGCGGGCGCGGGGTACGCCGGGCCGGGGCCTGCTCGGGAAACAGGTAGGCCCGGGTCTGGGACTGCGCCACCTCGGCCAAGCCGGCCGGCGGGCCGCTGTACAGCACCTGGCCGCCACGCTCTCCCGCCGCCGGGCCCACGTCCACCAGCCAGTCGGCACGGCGCATGGTCTGCACATCGTGCTCCACCACGAACAGTGAATTGCCGGCGGCCTTGAGTCGCTGCAAGGCCTCGAACAGTGCCTCGGCATCCGCCGGGTGCAGGCCTGCCGAGGGCTCGTCCAGCACATAGATCACCCCGAACAGCTGCGAGCCCAGCTGGGTCGCCAGGCGCAGGCGCTGCAACTCACCGGAGGACAGGCTCGGCGTGCTGCGCTCCAGGGCCAGGTAGCCCAGCCCGAGGTCGGTCAGGGTGCTGACCCGCTCCAGCAGGTCCTGGGCGATGCGCTGGGCGGCCAGGCGCTTTTCCAGGGACAGGTTCGGCGTATGCCGCACATCCGGCGCGCCGCGATGCTCCGGGGCGCCCTGGGCATGGCGCTGCTGACGCGCAGCACGGGTCTGGGCGTGGCTCAGCACCTGATCATCGGCGGGCGCCTGCTCCAGGTAAGCTGCCGCCGCCACCGGCCGCAGCACCTCGGCCAGTTGCAGCAGCGGCAGGCGCGCCAGCTCGCCGATATCCAGCCCGGCAAAGGTCACCGCCAGGGCCTCGCGCTTGAGCCGCTTGCCCTCGCACAGCGGGCACGGGCTACCGCGCATGAACTGCGACACACGCTTTTTCATCAGCGCGCTCTGGGTGTGGGTGAAGGTGTGCAGCACATAGCGCCGGGCGCCGCTGAAAGTGCCCATGTAGCTGGGTTCCTGCTTGCGCTTGAGGGCTTCGCGGGTCTGTTCCGGGGTCAGCCCGGCGTACACCGGTACTGTGGGGGTTTCTTCGGTGAAGAGGATCCAGTCACGCTGCTTTTTCGGCAGTTGCTGCCAGGGGATGTCGACGTCGTAGCCCAGGGTCACCAGGATGTCCCGCAGGTTCTGTCCCTGCCAGGCCAGGGGCCAGGAGGCCACGGCGCGCTGGCGGATGGTCAGCGAAGGGTCGGGAACCATGCTCGCTTCGTCGACCTCATAGACCCGCCCCAGGCCATGGCATTCCGGGCAGGCGCCCTGGGGCGTGTTCGGCGAAAAGTCCTCGGCATACAGCATCGGCTGCCCCGGCGGGTAGCTACCGGCCCGGGAATAGAGCATGCGCACCAGGCTCGACAAGGTGGTCACGCTGCCCACCGAGGAACGCGTGCTGGGAGTGCCGCGCTGCTGTTGCAGGGCCACCGCCGGCGGCAGGCCGTCGATGCGGTCGACATCCGGCACCCCCACCTGGTCGATCAGGCGCCGGGCATAGGGCGCCACCGATTCGAAGTAGCGACGCTGGGCCTCGGCATACAGGGTGGAGAACGCCAGGGACGACTTGCCCGATCCCGACACCCCACTGAACACCACCAGCGCATCCCGGGGAATGTCCACGTCGACATTCTTCAGGTTGTGCTCTCGGGCGCCGCGCACCCGGACAAAACCGCTGGCTGGAAAGGACGAAGGGCTCGCCTGGGAAGCATCGGAGGGGCTACGGGAAGCAGTCATGAACCAGCCTTATGTCGAGAACCGCGAACAGTCGAAGCGCGATCATCACACAAGGTCCGAGGCCCGAGGCAAGCCCCGTGGAAGATCGACGCGCGTACCCGGGGTTCGAGCCTCGCCCCCGACGCAATGTTCCCTGGCGCTTCAGCGACCGTGCTGGCGGCGGGCTTGCTGCTCGGTGCTCAGGCGGGTGTGCTGGAGGTCGTAGCGCAACTCGGCAATCAGCTCCGACAGCGCCCTGGAGCTGGTCAGGCCGCGGGTGGCGATGCCGGTGACCAACAGGTCGACGCGCCCGCTGGCGGGGTCGCAGATGCGCACAGTCATGGCCCCGTCGTGGCCGACGGTGCACTGGCAATGCAGGGGCAGGAAGCTGGTTTCAACGATTCTGCGCAGTTCAAGAGTGGAGATCACGGCGGAGCATCCAAAAAAGGTTGAGAAGAAAAACCGCGCAAGACGACGTTTGTTGTTATGGGATCAGGCGGTCGATGCCCCTGTCCTTGGTCAGCAGAAAAAACGTACAAGTTCATTCAATTTCATACAGCGTAGAAGTTTGACGCCAGTTTGTCGTCGCTCCCTGGGGATTTTTATGCGCTGCTTCACACTTGGCGCCAGGCGCCGCTCAGGCCTCCAGCACCGAACGCACCATGGCGCTCAAGTCTGCAGGCCCGTAGGGCTTGCTCAGCAGGTGGGTGTCGGGGCTGAGCTGGTGGTTGCGCGAAATCATGTCGCGGGTGTGCCCCGAGGTGAACAGCACCGCGATCGGCGGTGCCTGGGTCTTGGCCCAGGTGGCCAGGTCCGTGCTCTTGATCAGACCGGGCATCACCACATCGGTGAAGATCAGATCGACCTTGAGCCCGCCCAGCAGCAGTTGCATGGCAGCATCACCATTGCTCGCGGTGCACACCCGGTAGCCCTCGTGTTCGAGCATTTCCACCGCGGCGCTGCGCACCTCGGCGTTGTCCTCCACCACCAGGATGCTTTCCTCGCCGCCCGCCCGCTGACCCGGGCGCGGCGCCTGCTGCAGCGAAGGTTCGGCACTGCGGGCAAAGTACATCTGCACCCGGGTGCCCTGCCCCGGGCTGCTGAAGATCTCGATATGGCCGCCGCTCTGCTTGACGAAACCGAACACCATGCTCAAGCCCAGGCCCGTGCCATGACCGTCGGCCTTGGTGGTGAAGAAGGGTTCGAAGGCCTGCTTGAGCACCTCGGCGGGCATGCCCGGGCCATCGTCAGCCACACTCAGGCACAGGTACTCGCCGGCAGCGATGCCCTTACCGGCGCAGAAGTGCGAATCCAGCACCTGGTTCTCGGCGCTGATGAGGATCCGCCCCTCGCCGCCCAGGGCATCCCGGGCATTGATCGCCAGGTTGAGCACGGCATTTTCCAGCTGGTTGCGATCCACATGGATGCACCAGGGCTCGGCGGGCAATTGCACATCGAGGCAAATGGTTTCGCCCAGGGCCCGCTGCAGCAACTCCCCCAGGCCCTCGTACAGGTGCCGCGGGTTGTAGCTGGCCGGTGACAGCGGCTGGCGCCGGGCAAAGGCCAGCAGTTGGTTCGACAGCTTGGCGCCGCGTTCCACCGCCGTCAGCGCGGCGGCCGTGCGCCGCTGCACATTGGCGTTGCCCGCTTCGTGGCGGGACAGCAGGTGCAGATTGCCGGCGATCACCTGCAGCAGGTTGTTGAAATCATGGGCCACGCCGCCGGTCAGGCCACCAATGGCTTCGAGTTTCTGCACCTGGCGCAGTTGCTCCTCGGCGCTGAGCCGCGCGTTGACCTCCTCCAGCACCCGCTGCTCCAGGTTGCGGGTCAGTTGGCGCAGGGCTTCCTCGGCGATCTTGCGCTCCTGGATATCGATCAGCACCCCGGGGAAACGCAAGGCCTGGCCCGACTCGTCGAACTCGCAACGGCCACAGGCCAGCACCCAGGTGTAGCTGCCGTCCTCGCGGCGCACCCGGTATTCGGCGTTGTAGGGCCCGCCCTGGGTCACGCTGTAATGGGCCAGTTCCTTGATGCGCGGCAGGTCATCGGGGTGGATGCGGCTTTCGGTAATATCGATCGGCAGGTTGTCCAGGGGCTGGTCCGCCGGGTAGGAAAAGGTCCGGGCAAATCGCTCGTCGCAAGACAGCACGTCGGCCTGGACGTCCCAGACGAAGGAGCCCAGCAACGCCCCGGCATTCAGCGCCAGTTGCACGCGCTCGTTCTCCGCCCGGTAGGCGGCCTCCGCGGCCTGGCGGCGGCGCTCGGAAATCACATGGGCGGTGGTTTCCACGACAATGGCGATGACCCCGGCCGGAGCCTGGTCATCCCCCGCCACCGGGCTGTAGTAGAGGTCCATCCAGACGTCTTCCGGCACCCCGTTGCGCAGCAGCACCAGTTCCTTGTTGTGATAGGACAGGGTGCCGCCGCTGAGGCAGGTGTTCACCACCCCGCGGTTGAACTCGGCGACCTCCGGCCAGCCCATCTCCACGGCGCAGCCCAGCAGGTAGGGATGGCGGCCGCCGGCGAACTCGGCATAGGCATCGTTGTAGATCATGTAGCCCAGGGGGCCCCAGAGCATCACCATCGGCAGCGGCGAGCCGAGCATCAGCTGCACGGTGCTGCACAGGCTGTGGCTCCAGTGCTGCAACGCCCCGAGGCTGGTGGCGGACCAGTCGAAGGCACGGATGCGCTCGGCCATCTCGCCCTTCCACCCCTGGCACCCGTGATGATCAGATAAGAACGGCATGAGCGGACTCTACGAAAAACGTGGCACAGCGTGGGTTTTCAAGAGGCAGCGACGCAGCCTCCAGAGCCTTTGAGCACGGAGCACGCGGATGGTTTCACCAGGGCTGGGATCGGCTTCGCCACTGGTCGGCCATGCCGCCGGGCAACGCCCTTCGCGCGACTGAAAAAACAGAATAGGCGATGGCCCGGGTTCCAGGCGGACGCCGACAGGCGCCGCCTGAAAAAGAGCGGATTGCCCGCTCCCTGCCCCTCAGTCGGTGCCGTATTTCGGCGAACGCGGACCGTACAGCAAGCCGGTGCGTTGCCCGGCCGATAGCAGGCGCTGGCTGGTGATGCCGGCAATCGGATGGCCGGCGTCGGTGCTGGTGTTGATGATCTGCTTCACCGCAGCGGTGATCAGCATGCCCACCAGACCACCGTTGTTGCCGTTGTTGCCTTCCTCACTGGAGGCGCGGGCGCTGCCGGTCCACAACGTGGTACCGGTCTTCAGGTCCACCAGGGTGGCGCTGGCGGTGACCACGGTGGCGCTGCTGATCAGCATGTAGCTGGTGCCGTATTCCTTGACCGTGATGTACAGGCCGGCATCGGCGCCGAAGATCTCGTTGAGCTTGGCCGGCGCCAGGCCGTGGATGTCCGCCGGGTTGGTCAGGCCGTTGTGGCGGAAGGTTTCGTCCACCACCGCGATCGGCATTACGTAGTAACCGGCTTCGGCCAGGGGAAAGGTCACCTGGGACAGCATGCTGTAGGTGGCCTTGATGTCCGGCGATTCATTGAGCGGCGGCAGCACCAGGATCGACTTCGGCCGGGCCTGCTTGTAGGCCGAGTAGTCCACGCTCCTGGGCGCGGCGCAGCCCACCAGCAGGCTCACGGCCAACAGGCCCAGCAGGTTGCGCAGGGTCATCAGGCTCATTGGGCGGCTCCCTTCTTGGCGTTCTTGAGCAGGAAGTCCATGTACGAGGCGGATTCGGGGAACAGCGCCTTCTCGGTATTGAACTGCTGCACCATCTGGTCATCCTTGCCCAGGCTCGCGTAGAGCATGCCCAGGTGGGCGTGGTAGCCCGGCGGCACGGCCTTGCCGGTGGACTTGATCTTCTGCAGGTCGCGCTCCAGGGCCTCGACCTGGGCCTCCCGGGCCTCCTCGCCCTTGAAGTACTCGTAGGTCTGGGCCTGGTAGGTTTCCCACTGGTACAGCGTCTTCGGCCCGCTGCAACCGGCCAGCAGCACACAGCCCAGCAAGGCGCCGGCCATCATTGGCCGCGCCATCATCGTTTTCGTCATGCTTGCACTTCTCCCTGTCAGCTGTGTGATCAGCGGCCCGGTTTCCAGGCGCCGGCGTCGATGGCCTCGACCATGCGGTTGACTGCCTCGCGCATGGCCAGGTCGAGGACCTTGCCGTTGAGGGTCGAATCGTAGGCAGCGGTGCCGCCGAAGCCGATCACTTCACGGTTGGACAAGGCGTACTCGCCAGCGCCCTGGGTCGAATAGACCACTTCGGAGGTGCTGATGTTGACGATGTTCAACGCCACCTTGGCGTAGGCCACCTGGGTCTTGCCGCGGCCGAGGATGCCGAACAGCTGGTGGTCGCCGGTTTCCTTGCGACCGAACTCGGTGACATCGCCGGTGACCACGAAGTCCGCGCCCTTGAGCTTCTGCGCCTGGCCCTTGATGGCCGCTTCCTGCTGGATCTCGCCCATATTGTCGCGGTCCAGCACGCTGAAGCGGTTGGTCTGCTGCAGGTGGGTGATGAGGATGGTCTTGGCCTGGCCGCCGAGGCGGTCGACGCCATCGGAGAAGATTCCGCGCATGTAGCTGGAGCGGTTGTCGAACTTGCCCACGGCCATCGGCACCCGGGCCCCGGTCCATACCTGGCTGGCGCTCTGGACCTTCTCCACCGGCAAGGCCCGGGAGCTTTCCGTGGCGCAACCGCTCATGCCCGCCAGCACCGCCAGTGCTACAGCGGACAACATCAACTTCGAGATCACTCTCACTCTATGTTCCTTCTTGAGTATCCATTTGGGTGCACTGTCTAGATGCACTTGCGCCCTGCCGCACGTCTGCGGCCACAGTCTGTGCAGGCTCGAAAGTCGTCGGCTGAGCGTTCTGAAACTTGATGCAGGGGGCATCATCGGCGGCGATTATGCCAAAGCGCCATCAGAGCGAAAAGGAATAAAAAAACTTGGCGCCAGCGCATTGACTGCTTGACTCCCCGGACCGCCCGATCCCTCAGCGAAAGTCGCGGCTGCGTAGGTGAATGCCATCCAGCAGCGGGCTCAGGTCGCTCAGGCGCCCGGCAATCAGGTGGCGCACCTCGCCCTCGGTTTCCAGGGTGCCGTCGACCTTGAGCAACTGCGCGCCCACCAGCACCCGGCGCTGGCGCTCGGCCAGGTCGCGCCAGACCACCACATTGACGTTGCCGAACTCGTCTTCCAGGGTCACGAAGGTCACCCCACTGGCGGTGCCCGGCCGCTGGCGCCCGGTGACCAGCCCGGCCAGGCTCACCGAACGCCCGTGCTCCACCGCCAGCAAGTCGCGCGAGCTGCGGCAGCGCCGGGCCACAAGCTGCGGGCGCAGCAGCGCCAGGGGGTGCGGCCCGAGGGTGGTGCCCAGGCTGTGGTAATCCGCCTGCAGGTCTTCGCCGACACTGGGCCGGGGCAACGCTACCGGCGCTTCCTCCTGGCTCGGCAGGCCGGCGAACAGCCCCAGCTGTCTTTCCACCCCGGCCACTTCCCAGCGTGCCCGATAGCGATCCCCGGCCAGCGCTTGCAAGGCGCCGGCATCGGCCAGCAATTCCTGGGCGCGGACATCCAGGCGGGCCCGCTCGCCCAGGTCGGCGATATCGACAAAGGCCCGTTGCCGGCGGGCACGCTCGATGTGCCGGGCATCGTCCTCGCGAAAGCCCTTGATCATCCGCAGCCCCAGGCGCAGGGCCGGCTGGCCAGCCCCGGCGATGACTTCCAGGCTGCAATCCCAGTCGCTGGCGCCCACATCCACCGCAAGAACCTGCAAACCATGGCGCCGGGCGTCCTGGAGGATCTGGTCGGGGCTGTAGAAGCCCATGGGCCAGCTGTTGATCAGGGCGCAGGCAAAGGCCGCCGGTTCGTGGCACTTGAGCCAGCAACTGGCGTAGGTCAGCAAGGCAAAGCTGGCGGCATGGGATTCGGGAAAGCCGTAGCTGCCAAAGCCCTTGATCTGCTCGAAGATCTGCGCCGCGAACTCGTCGCTGTAGCCGTTCTTGCGCATGCCTTTGCGCAGCCGTTCGCGGTGCGGTTCCAGGCCGCCGTGGCGCTTCCAGGCGGCCATGGAGCGGCGCAACTGGTCGGCCTCGCCCGGGGTGTAGTCGGCGGCGACAATGGCGATCTGCATCACCTGCTCCTGAAACAGCGGCACTCCCAGGGTGCGCTTGAGCACGCCCTCCAGCTCCGGAGACGGATAGGTTTCCGGCTCCTGGCGGTTACGCCGGCGCAAGTAGGGATGGACCATGCCGCCCTGGATCGGCCCCGGGCGAACGATGGCCACCTCGATCACCAGGTCGTAGAAGTTCTGCGGCTTGAGCCGGGGCAGCATCGACATCTGCGCCCGGGATTCGATCTGGAACACGCCGATGGTGTCGGCGCGGCCGATCATTTCATAGGTGGCGGGATCTTCAGGCGGAATGCTGGCAAGGCTGTAGCGCTGGCCGCGGTAGCCGTGGATCAGGTCGAAACAGCGGCGGATGGCGCTGAGCATGCCCAGGGCGAGGATATCCACCTTGAGCAGGCCGACCATGTCCAGGTCGTCCTTGTCCCACTGGATCACCGTACGCTCGGCCATCGTCGCGTTCTCCACCGGCACCAGGTGGTCCAGGGGCTGCTCGGAAATCACGAAACCGCCGGGGTGCTGGGACAGGTGCCGGGGAAAGCCGATCAACTGCCCGGTCAGGCTCAGGACCCGGCGCAGCACCGGGCTCTGGGGGTCGAACCCGGCCTCCTGCAGGCGCTCGACGCTGGGCGGCGTATCACTCCAGTGGCCGCAGCAGTCGGCCAGGGCGTTGACCTGATCCGGCGGCAGGCCCAGGGCCTTGGCCACATCCCGCACCGCCCCGGCACCATGGTAGGTGCTGACCACCGCGGTCAGCGCCGCGCGATGTCGGCCATAGCGCTGGAACACATACTGCAGTACCTCTTCGCGGCGCTCGTGCTCGAAGTCGACGTCGATGTCCGGCGGCTCGTTGCGTTCGCGCGACAGGAAACGCTCGAACAGCAGGGTCGAGCGGTCCGGGTCGATCTCGGTGATGCCGAGGGCGAAACACACCACCGAGTTGGCCGCTGAACCCCGGCCCTGGCAGAGGATGTGCTGGCGCCGGGCGAAGTCGACGATGTCGTGCACGGTGAGGAAATAACTCTCGTAGCCCAGGTCGCCAATCAGCTCCAGCTCCTTGTCGATCTGCTTCAGCACCTCGGCCCGAGCCCCGGCCGGCCAGCGCCGCAGAATGCCGCGCTGGGTCAGCACCCGCAGCCAGGACCCGGCATCGTGGCCCTCGGGCACCAGTTCCCTTGGGTATTGGTAGCGCAGTTGGCCGAGGTCGAAAGCGCAGCGCCCGGCGATGGCCAGCGACTCGTCGAGCAGGGCCTGCGGGTACAGGCCTTGCAGCACCTCGATCGGCCGCAGGTGGCGCTCGCCGTTGGCGAACAGGCGTTGCCCGGCCTCGGCCACCGGCAGGTGATGGCGGATCGCGGTCATGGTGTCCTGCAGCGCCCGGCGCCCGCGCACGTGCATATGCACATCGCCACAGGCCACGGCTGGCAGCCCCAGTTGCCGGGCCAGGGCCAGTTGCTGTTGCAGGTGCCGGGCATCGTCCTGGCCGCAGTGCAGCTCCAGCGCCAGCCACAGGCGCTGGGGGAACACCTGCTGCAACCAGCGGCCCTGGGCCAGCGGCTCGCCGGCGCCCGTCAGCCACAGGGCCAGCAGCCCCGGCAAGGGTTCGGCGAAGTCCTCGCGCAGCAGGCGATAGCTGCCCTTCTCGGCCCGGCGCCGGGCCCGGGTGATCAACCGGCACAGGCCCTGGTAACCCGCCTGGTCTTCCACCAGCAGCACCAGCCGCGGGCCGTCCTCGACCTGCATTTCACTGCCGACGATCAGCTTGAGCCCGCTGTCGCGAGAGGCCTGCCAGGCGCGGACAATTCCCGCCAGGGTGCACTCGTCGGTGATCGCCAGGGCCTGGTAGCCCAGGGCCTTGGCACGCTGGAACAATTCGGCGGCACTGGAGGCGCCGCGCTGGAAGCTGAAGTTGGACAGGCAGTGCAGCTCGGCGTAGGCGCTCATGCGAACCAGCCCTGCAACAGCAGCGGCCCGGGCTCGCCGACCTGACGATAGGCCCAGCCTTGCTGGCCGGCGGCGGTTTCGATCAGGTAGTAGTCGCGGCGCACATCGGCACCGTCCCACCAGCCGGACTCGATCCGCTCCGGGCCCATGAGGATGCGCACCGAGCCCTCGCCCAGCACCTGGGGCTCGCTGAACAGCCAGCCGGGGCGGCGCAGCCCGGGGGTGGCCGGGCACGGGCGCGAATCGGTCTGCGTCTGCCAACTGCGCTCCGGGCGGTGATCGGCGCGATGCCCCAGGCCCTGCACCGCGTCATCCCCCAGGCGCGCCCGCAGGCGTTCGCGCAACTGCTCCCAGGGCAGGTTCTGCTGCGGGCGTTCGTCGAACAACTCGCTGTGCTGGGGCACGAACAGCGGCAGGTCCTCGGCCACCAGCCGCAGGTTGCGCACCGGCGCCGGCACCTGGATCTGTTCCAGGCGCCCGCGGGCCAGTTCGAACAGCATCGCCGGGTCGCGCTCGGCGCTGAGCAGCCCCACCGGAATCAGGGTGTCGGCGCCTTCGGCGTGCTCCAGGTGCAGGGCAAAGCGCTGCACGCCACTGTCGCGACCACAGAGAAAGGCCGCCAGATCGGCGGTGAGCCGGCGCAGGGGAAACAGCAGCGCCTGATGGGACTGCACATCGAAATTCAGCTCGATGCGCAGGTCGAAGCGGTCCGGCGGCTGATAGAAGGCCAGCCCCAGCGGGCGCTCGCCGAGCAGGGTATCCAGGTGCTTGAGCAAGCTGCCGTCAAAACGCCGGGCCAGGCTGGGCCGGGGCAGCTCCCGCAGTTGCTGGAAGCTGCGCACCCCCATGCGCGACAGGGCCGTGGCCTGCTCCGGGGCCAGCCCCAGGCGCTCGATGGGCATGGCCCCCAGGGCCTGGACCAGGGCCTCGCAGTCGGCCACCGCCAAGCCGTCATAGGCATTGGCCAGGGCTCGGGCCGCCGCCGGATTGGGCGCGGCGACGATGCGGTGGCGAAAGCCCAGGGCCTGCAATTCACGGCGCAGGCGCGCTTCCAACTGCGGCCAGGGGCCGAACAGGCCCAGGCTGGATTCGATCTCCAGCACCAGGGTGCGCGGGTAGGCGACGCTGACCTGGGAGCTGAAGCCATAGGCCCAGGCCGCAAGAAACTGCTGCCAGTGCTCGATCTGCCGGGGGTCGTATTCGGCGCTGGCAAAGGCCTTGGTCAGGGCCTGGGCGGCGGTCAGCGATTGCCCGGGGCGCAGGCCCAGTTCGCGAGCGGCGGCGTTCACCGCCTGGATCACCCGGCGCTGCGGGGTGCCGCTGAGCAGCGCCAGGGGCGCTTCGGGCTCGGCGCGCTGACGCAAGACTGCGTCCAGCGCCAATTGCGGGAACAGGATACAGACCCAGCGCATGCCAACCTCAGTGCCCGGCGGGCCAGGCGATAGGCGCCGGATGGGCCAGCCCGCCCCGGCACTTGAGCACCCGCAACTGCCCGGGACGGCCTTGCACGGCAATTCGCAAGGCCGCCGGCGAGGGGTTGCGCGCCGTCTCCAGGGGGCGGTAGGCAAAGGCCAGGGTCTGGCCGCTTTCAGCCGCCACCTGCAGGCGCCGCAGGGCGCGATCGTCGGCTTGCTGCGGCCAGCACAGCACCGCGCCGCAACTGCCGGAACGCAGGCACTGCTCGGCGGCCCACAGGGCATCACGCTCCCCGGCCTGGATGATCGACAACTGGCGCACATCCACCCCGGCGTTCTGCCAGGCCTGGGGATAGGGCACGAACGGCGGCGCCACCAGCACGATGCGCTCCCCCGCCGCGCTCAGCCGCGCCAGGCTCGGCCACAGCAATTGCAGCTCGCCCAGACCCTGGGCGGCAATGAGGATTTCGGTCAGTGCCGCTTCCGGCCAGCCGCCCGTGGGCAGCACCGCATCCAGGGCGGCATGGCCGGTGGGCTGCGGGCTGGCAGGCGCGGTGGCCGGGCGGCCTTTCCACACCCGCCCGGCATTGAACAGCGAATCCAGTGCGACCACGGCGCCCATCAGCCTTGCCTCACCAGACCGCAGAACACGCCTTCGATAAACAGTTCGTGGTCGGCCGTGACCTCGATCGGCTGGTAGGCCGGGTTGCGCGGCAACAGGCGAATGCCCTGCCCCTTGCGCTCGAAACGCTTGATGGTCACCTCACCGTCGAGGCGGGCGATCACGGTCTGGCCGTTGCGCGCCTCACTGCTGCGGCGCACTGCCACCAGATCACCATCGAAGATGCCGTCGTCGATCATCGAATCGCCCTGAACCCGCAGCAGGTAATCCGGAGTGCGGGAGAACATCCCCGGGTCCAGCAGCAACTGGCCGTGTATGTCGGCATCGACGCCAATCGGCGCACCGGCGGCCACCCGCCCCAGCACCGGAATCTCCAGCAGCTCGGGGCGCCGTGGCTGGTTGGGCAGGCGAATGCCCCGGGCCTGATGCGGGTTGACCTCGATGAACCCGGCCTCGGTCAGCGCCAGCACATGCTTGCGCGCCACGCTGCGCGAGGCGAAACCGAACGCCTGGCTGATTTCAGCAAGGCTCGGAGGCTGGCCGTGATCGGCGATGCGTTCGCGGATAAAGGTCAGGATGGCACTGCGGCGGGGAGATAAAGTCGTCATGGAGTACATTTGTACTCCTCTCGGATTTATCTGACAAGAACCGCCAATCAGTCCAGGCCACGGCTGGCCAGGAAGCCGCTGACATAGTCGATGAATGCCTGCACCTTGGCGGTCGCCCGCCGGTGGCTGGGGTAGACCGCGAGGATGTGCGGCCCGAAGCTGTCCGGGTCGATCGCGTAGTCGGCCATCACCCGCACCAGGCGCCCGTCGGCCAGGTACGGTGCGGCGCTCCACAACGGGGTGTGCAGTAGGCCGCGCCCGGCCAGGGCATTGGCCAGCAGCAGGTCGTAATTGTCACTGCGCAGGCGTGGTGCCTGGGGCTGGGGCAGGCTCAGGCGCTGGCCGTCGCGCTCGGCCCACCAGAACTCCCGGCTGAGCAAGGGGTGGCGATACAGCAGCCATTCATGCTCTTCGAGGGTCTGCGGGGTCACCGGCCGGCCCTTGCGCGCCAGGTAGGCCGGGCTGGCGCACAGGGCCAGGCGGTTGCTTCCGACCACCCGGGCAATCAGCCCCGGCAGGTCGTCATGGCCTTCGCGCAGGGCCAGGTCGTAGCCGCTTTCCAGCAGGTTGACGAACTCATCGCACAAGTCCACTTGCAGGTCGATCTGCGGGTACTGCTCAAGAAAACCACCACACACCTGATCCAGGAACGCCTGGCCGTAGGCCAGCGGCGCGGTGATCTTGAGGTTGCCGCGCAGGCCATGCTGCAGCTGCTCCACCTCCTCGCCCACCTCTTCCAGCCGCTGCAGCACCTGGCGCGCGGTCTCCAGGTAGAGCCGGCCGATTTCGGTGAGCACGATGCGCCGGGTGCTGCGCTCGAACAAGCGCGAACCCAGCTCGGCCTCCAGGTGGTTGACCGCCTTGGTCAGGGCCGAGGGGGTCTTGCCCAACTGCTCCGCCGCCCGGCTGAAACTGCCCAGCTGGGCGGTGACCACGAACATCTTCAAGGCATTCAACTTGTCCATGGTTTTTCCACCCAGGCAAAAATGTTTTTCGTGAAGCAGCCGTTCTGCCCGCTGCGGGCAGTCCCTAAGCTGGCGATCAGACGCAATAACAAGGAAATGTTCAATGAAAAGATTGACCCCCACGCTGTTACTGGCCGCCATGAGTTTTGCCTCGTTGGAAGCCATGGCCGCCGCCGACCTGGTGCTGCTCAACGGCCAGGTCTTCACCGCCGACCGCGCCCAGCCCAAGGTCCAGGCCCTGGCGGTGGAGAACGGCAAGGTCCTGCAAGCCGGCAGCGATGCGCAGATCAAGGCACTGATCGACAGCCACACCCGGGTCGTCGACCTGGGCGGCAAGACCCTGATGCCGGGCCTGATCGACACCCACTCCCACGCTATCTTCGGCGGCCTGGAAATGACCGGCGCCAACCTGCAGGACGAGGTGGTCAGCCTCGACGAACTGGAAAAACGCCTGCGCGCCTGGCGTGACGACGGCAGCGCCCGGCATGCCGACGTGCTCAGCATCGCCGGCATGAGCTCGACCTACTGGGCCCAGGCCCAGGCCCTGGGCCAGCGCTTCAACCAGGGTGAATGGGCCAGGGTACCGGTGGTGTTCACCGGCAGCGATCACCATACCGCCTGGGCCAATGACTTCATGCTCCAGCGCGCCGGCATCGACGCCGCCCTGCTCAAGAGCCTGCCCGAGGCCGAACGCGGCACCATCGGCCAACTGCCCGACGGCCGCCCCAACGGTTTCCTGGTGGACGCCGGCTGGGACCGGGTGGCCGCGAAAATGCCGGTGCCGGGGCCCGAGCAGATGCTACGCGCCGCGCAGTCGGCCCTGCACTACAACAACAGCCTGGGGATTACCGCCTGGATGGACCCGGCCGCCAACGCCGCCCCCGGCGAAGCGGTGTTCGCCCTCAAGCCCACCGAGCACACCGTCGGCGTGCTGCCGGCCTACAAGGCCCTGGCCGAGAGCGGCGGGATGACCGCCCACGTCGCCGCCCTGCTGGTGGCCAACCCCCGCAGCCGGCCGGCCGACCTCGACACCCTGGACAAAGTGCGCCAACAGTTCCAGGGCATTCCCAACCTGACCCTGCCGGGCATCAAGATCTTCGCCGACGGGGTGATCGAATACCCGGCGCAGAGCGCGGCGATGCTCGAGCCTTACAGCAACTCGCACAAACCCGGCGAACTGCTGATCGACCCGGCGCATTTTGGCGAACTGGTCAGCGCCATCGACCAGCGCGGCTGGCTGGTGCACATCCACGCCATCGGCGACCGCGCGGTGCGTGAGTCGCTGAACGGCATCGAGCAGGCGCGCAAGGATCGCCAGAGCGGCATCAGCCACTCCATCACCCACCTGCAGATGGTCAACCCCAAGGAGTTCGCCCGCTTCAAGCCGCTCAACGTGATTGCCTCGATGCAACTGCTCTGGGCCTCGGCCGACGACTACACCCTGGACATGATCAAGCCCTACGTCAGCGCCCTGGCGTTCCGCTACCAGTACCCGGCGCACTCGCTGCTCAAGCAGGGCGCGACCATCGCCGGCGCCAGCGACTGGCCGGTGTCCTCGCCCAACCCGTGGAACGCCATGGCTCAGGCCATCACCCGCCAGGGGCCCCTGGGGGTGCTCAACGCCGACGAACGCCTGGACCGCGAAACCCTGTTCTATGCCTACACCCAGAATGCCGCGCGCACATTGGGCCTGGAACAGCAGATCGGCTCGCTGACGGCCGGCCAGCAGGCCGACTTCATCGTCCTCGACCGCGACGTGTTTACCGTGGACGAAAAGGCCCTGCATGAAACCCGGGTGCTGCAGACCTGGTTCGCCGGCCGCGAGATCTACAGCCGCCCACTCTGACCCCGCGCCACCGTTGCACCGCCTGCCCCGCGCCCTGGTGACGCCGGGGTACGGCGCCGCCTTGCCCGCTCCCCCATAACAATCACAACAACGGGATACCCATGAAGACCCTCACCCTGCTCACCCTGGGCGCCGTGTGCCTGCTGCCGCAGGCCGGCCACGCCCTGCCCCTGACCGACGAGCTGGCCGTGGAACTGGAGCTGACCCTGGCCAGCGACTACCGCACCCGCGGCATCTCCCAGACCCAGAACGACCCCGCGGCCCAGGCGGCCGTGACCCTGCTGCACAGCAGCGGCCTGTACCTGGGCACCTGGAGCTCCAACGTCGATTTCGGCGGTGGCCTGAAGACCCGCCAGGAAGTCGACTACTACGGCGGCTGGCTGTGGCAGGCCAGCGCAGACATCAGCCTGGACCTGGGCTACCTGAAGTACAGCTACCCCCGGGAAGCCCAGTTCAACCAGAGCGAGGTGTACGGCATCCTCAGCGTCTACGGGGTCAAGCTGGCGGCCTATTACTCCGACGATGCCCCCGGCATCGACAGCCAGCAGAGCACCCTGTACCGCTACCTTGGCTACGAGACCCGACTGCCCCTGGAACTGGGGCTGCAACTGCGCTACGGCCAGATGGACTTCAAGGACCCGCGGCTGATCCGCGCCTCGGGCCAGGGCGAGGACAGCTACCACGAATGGGAGGCCAAACTGACCCGGGAAATGGCCGGGCTGGAACTGGGCCTGAGCTACATCGACACCGACCTGTCCCGCAGCCAGTGCACCAGTAACTACGGCTTCAGCGACCTGTGCGGAGCAACCTGGGTGGCCAGCGTCAAGAAGACCTTCTGAGCGACCAGCCGCCCGCCCCCGTAGGAGCCGGCTTGCCGGCGAAGGGGCCCGAAAGACTGGCACCCGCCTCAAGGCTGCCTTCGCTGGCAAGCCAGCTCCTACAAAAGCCCGCAGGAACACGCCGGCAATGCGCCCCACAAACCCCGTAGGAGCCGGCTTGCCGGCGAAGAGGCCCAAAAGACTGGCACCCGCCTCAAGGCTGCCTTCGCTGGCAAGCCAGCTCCTACAAAAGCCCGCAGGAACACGCCGGCAATGCGCCCCACAAACCCGTAGGAGCCGGCTTGCCGGCGAAGAGGCCCGAAAGGCATGCGCCCTGGGATCAGCCGCGCTGCAGGATGCGGTCCATCACCCGGTCGGTCTTCAGGGCTTCGCTGGCCAGGGCCGGGTGCCGGGCCTGGCCGCGGATATGGGCGTTCATGCCCTTCACGTGATGCCACTGGATGTGAGCGGGGTTGTCGATGAACAGGTTCAGGGTCTCTTCGGCTTCGAGTTGCAGCGGATGCTCGTCGAACACGGAAAAAGTGATGCGCCCCTGGCTGCCGATGATTTCCACCCGGTCTACCCGGCGGTCGGCGACGAAGTTCCAGGCGCCGCTGCCCAGCGCCCCACAGGCGAAGCGCCAGCTGGCGCTGACCGCATCCTCGGCGGCATACAGCCCGGCCTGGCGGGTGCTGAAGCCGGCCACCTCGACGATATCGCCCAGCAGGTACTGGAACAGGTCCAGGCCATGGCTGGCCAAATCGGCGAAATAGCCGCCGCCGGCCACTTGCGGGTCGGTACGCCAATTGGCCGCGCCGCTACGGTCGGCCTCGGAGGCAGCCTTGCTCAGGCTCCAGTGCAGGTGCCGGACCGTACCGATGCGCCCATCGGCCAGCCATTGCCGCACCTGCGCAAAGCGCGGCAAGGAACGCCGGTAATAGGAGACGAACAGATGCAGCCCGGCCTGCTCGAAGGCCTGCTGCATGGCCAGGCTTTGCCCGGCATGCAGGGCCATGGGTTTTTCCACGCAGCAATGCTTGCCGGCGGCGGCCACTTGCAGGCTGTAGGCGTAATGGCTGTCGGGGGGCGTGGCGATGTACACCGCGTCCACCTCGGGGTCGTCGATCAGGGCCTGGGCATCGGTATACCAGCGGGCAATGCCGTGGCGCTGCGCATAGTCGCGCACCGCCTCGGCCCGGCGCCCCATCACCGCCACCAGCGCCGACCCCGGAACCTTGTAGAAGGCCGGGCCACTCTTGCGCTCGGTAACACTGCCGCAACCGATCATGCCCCAGCGCACGGTCCGCAGCGGCTCGGCCCCGGTGTTCATTTCGACGCTTGCAGCGCGCGCAGGTCGAGCTGGCCGTTGTGCAGCGGCGGGCACCAGTAGTAGCCCCCGGTGATCGGCCGGCTCATGCGGTACAGGCCGTCGGTGATGCCGTCTTCCAGGCCGCTCATGCGCCGCAGTTGGGCTTCGAAGGCGTTCAGGGTGTGGCCGAAGGCAAGGAACATCAGGCCACCCTTGTCACCTTCGATCCACGGCATCGAGCGGCGCACGAGAAAGGCTTCCGGGGCGAAGCTTTCCTGGGCAGTGCGCTTGACGTGGGCCGAGACCGGCGCGTCGTCCAGTTCTTCGTTGTCGCTCAGGCGCCGGCCCATGATGTGGTCGCGCGCTTGCTGGTGCATCGCGGCAAACCCCTGGAAGTCGTGCTGCCACTGCTGGATCGCGGCAAAGCTGCCACCGCGCAGGCCGTCTTCGCCCTCGGCCAGTGCGGCGGCCACGGCGGCTTCGTCCTGAGGGTTTTCGGTGCCGTCTTCATAACCGGTGAGGTCATGGCCGGTCTTGTGGCGGAAGGTCTCGTTCATGCCGACCAGGCGCAAGGCCGGGGCCAGGGCGGCCGCCAGCTCGTTGCTGCGGTGCAGCAGCTCGCCGCGATCATCACCGTGCAGCCAGACCCACAGCGCGTGCTGGGTCGAAGGGTTGTCCACGCCCACGCCAGTCAGCGCCGGGAACGCCTTGAGCCCCTGCACTCGCGCGCCCAGGGCCTTGACCAGCGACGCGCCAAAACCTGCCACCGCCGTTGCGCCATCCACCCGTGCCAGCAACTGGTCGAGGGCCTGGGGCAACGCCTCGATGGACTCAAGGGCAAAGAACAGGTGGCGGGCCTGGGACGGAACGGGTGCAGCGAGGATGCCGGGCTGGTAGTAACTCATGGGAACTCCTGAATGAAGGCGCAGGAGTTTACCGCCATGGGCTGCCGGCGTCAGCGTCGAAACGGGCAAGGCTTGTCGCCGCTTGCGCGGCGACGTTGCAAAGCCGTGGTGAAAAGGCCGGGCCGGGGTTGTGTAGCCGCTGCCGCAGGCTGAGAACGGCATGGGCGGCATTCCGACGCAGCAGACGCGGGGATCTTGAGGCCGCTCAAGGTTCGACGGGAGATCGCCAAGCAAGGCCCTGCGGGCCTTTGCGCAGCCTCGCGGGCTCGGTAGCGGCTACAGGGCGGCCTTCAATGCAGCGCCGCCTCTTCGCGAAAGGCGCTGGGGCTCAGCCCGGTCCAGCGCTTGAAGGCCCGGCGGAAGCTGCGCACGTCGCTGTAGCCGACCTCTTCGGTGATGCGTTCGATGGACAGCTCCGGGTTGCCCAAGAGGTTCAGGGTTCGCGCCTGGCGCACCCGTTCCAGCAGCGCCTCGAAGGTCAGGCCGTGTTCGGTCAGGCGCCGGCGCAGGGTGCGCCCGCTCATGTTCAAATCCCCCGCCACCTGCTCGATATGGCTGCCGGCCCGCAGGTCCCGGCTCAGGGCGCGCTCCACCGCCTGGATCAGGTCCATCTTCTGGTGCACCTGGGCGCTTTCCAGTTCCAGCAGCTTGAGCGCCTGGCGCAGGGCCACCGGATGATGGTTGGGCAGCGGCGCCTGCAACCAGCGGGCCTCGATCACCATACGCGCCTGCAGGCAGCCGAACTGCACATGGGGGCCCAGCAACCGGGTATAGAGCTCGGCATAGGCCGGCGCGGCGTGCATGAACTCCACCCGCAGGGCCTGGAAATCCGCGCTGACCAGGGCCCGGCCATAGATCAGCAGGCTGGCGAAGAACTCTTCCGCGGCAAAGATCTGCACCTCACCGTAGGGCAGGCGGCATTGCAGCTCGACAAAGAACTCTTCGCCCTGGCGCCCGACATCGGCGCTGACGATGGTGCCGGAGGTGTGCTGATGGCGGATGCCCAGCTCGAAGGCGTCGCCCAGGGTCCGGCACAACGACAACGCATGCCCCAGCAGGCCCAGGGTGCCCAGCACATTGCGGCTGCCGACCCAGAGCCCCAGGCCCTGCTGCGGCAATGCCGCCAGGGCACGTTCGATCATCGCCACCGCCTGGCGATAGGAGATGCGCAGGGTCGGGTCCTGCAGGTCGTCCAGGGTAAAGCCCAGGCCGCGACACAGGCGCTCGGCGCTGACGCCCTTGGCTTCGGCGACATCCGCCAGGGTCTGCAGCAGGAAGGGTGAAACCAGGGCCAGCTGGTCGTGGGCATCGGCGGCTTTGATCTGCATGGGAGTGAGCTTCCGGGCCGCTTGAGCGGCTGTTTTTATTGTCGGTCAGGCACCGGTGCCAAGGCTTCACCGGCGGTTCAAGCATATCCCGTTGCCTGGGGTTTTACGGGGGAATGTAACAAAGCATTGCAAAGTGTCCGACAAAGTCCCCCTCCCTGTCCGCCAATACCCTGCCCCGCGCCCGGCCCAGGGCTTATTTCTATGGGGCGGGCGGCGTGCCTGCCGCCGCGCCCCCACTAACAATAAGAATGAGCCCAACCATGCACCCGACCCGCCTCACTCGCTCCCTGCACCTGGGCGTGGCCCTGGCCGCCTGCGCCAGCCTGAATGCCCAGGCCACCGAATCCGGGGTCGACAATATCGGCCCCGGCACCGACGGCTTCTACGTGCTGCCCCTGAGCCCCGACCAGCTCCCGGAGCACATGTTCGCCTTCAACCTCTACTACAACCATTACCAGGCCAGGAAGCTCGACATCAGCTCCTTTGGCGGCAAGGTCCAGGAGGTCAGGATCACCTCCGACGCGATCATCCCGCGCCTGGACTACCTGAGCCCGCTGCGGGTCCTGGGCGGGCGCCTGGGGGGCTACGTGGCCCAGCCCTACCTGCGCCAGCAGGTGTCGCTGTACGGCCAGAGCGACCGCCGCGAAAGCATGGGCGATACCACCTTCGCGCCGATCATCCTGTGGGACATGGGCCCGGACCTGACCCTGGGCGCGGCCGTGGAAGTGACCCTGCCCACCGGGCAGTACGATGCCGACCGGCTGGCCAACACCAGCAACAACTTCACCACCTACAAGCCGCTGTTCTCCATGACCTGGCTGCCCAGCGAACGCACCGAGCTGTCGTTCAAGAGCACCTACAGCTTCAACCAGGAGAACCACGCCACCCACTACCGTTCCGGGCAGATCTTGCACTTGGACTATTCGGCCAGCTACCGCCTGACCGACGAACTGAGCCTGGGGCTCAACGGCTACTACCTGAAGCAGACCACCGACGATAAACAGAACGGCAAGACCGTGACCTTCATGGGCGAGGACGTGAGTGACGGGGTACGCGGGCAAGTGTTCGCCATCGGCCCGGCGCTACACCTGCGCTTTCTCAAGTACGCCAGCGCCGAGATCCGCTGGGCCAAGGAGTTCGACGTGGAAAACCGCCCCGAGGGCGACATGCTCTGGGCCAAGCTGACCATTCCCTTTGCCCTGTGAAACCCGCAGCAGCCTTGAAGCCGCTGCGGGCTCGGCGGGAGATCGCCAGGCAAGGCCTTGCGGGCCTTTGCGCAGCCTCGCCGGGGCTCGGCAGCGGCTACAGGGCTATACGTGGGATCAGTACACCGGCCAGCGTTCGACGATGCGCCCGCCGCGCAGGGCCAGCAGGTCGCCAAACTGCAGCAGTACCGCTTCGCTCTGCTGCGGGCGCAGGAAGACCTGGTCGTCCACTTGCAAACCCACGGCGCGGGAGCCGTTGACCATCTCCTGGTTGGAGCTGCGACCGAACAGCTCGTTGCTCTGCAGACCCGCCGGCGATTCGAAATCCGCCAGCCAGTGGCCGCCATAGATGAAGAAGGTCTGGCGCTGGTTGCGGTCCCACCAGGAGAACAGCCGCGACTTGTCGTCCAGGGCCGGGATCCGCACCGGCCCGGTACTCTTGAGCACCGGGGTGGCGATAAACGCGGCCGGCACATGCTGCTCCAGGGACGCCAGGTCGTAGTGGCTGGGCTTGAGCAGTGCGGTGCCCACCGACACTTCGCTGCTCAGGGATTCCTGCTCGTGCCGACGGTAGCTGGGGCTGCCGGCGGTATTGAGGGTCAGGCCGGCGTGCCACAGCGCCGGGTACTGCTGGCGGGTGAAGTCGACAAAACCGTTGTAGAGCGCCATGACCTGGTCGAACAGGCTTTGCGGCGAGCCCAGAATCCCCGGCACGCCCATGTCGACAAAAGGGTCGTAGCCCATGAACCCGGCAAACTCCAGGTGCCGGGGGTGGGCGCTGATCAGCGCCAGCATCTGCCCGAGCACGGCATGGTCCGCCACGCCGCCACGGTGCAGCCCCACATCCAGTTCGATGTTGATGCGCATCCGCGTGCCCAGGCCCTGGGCCAGCGCCAGGTACTGCTGCAGGCGTTCGGGGGTATCGAGCAGCCATTGCAGTTGCCGGCGCGGGTCGAACGGCCCCTTGAGCTGCTGGTAGAACAGCTCGACGGCGCGGATCGGCAGGGGCTTGCCCAAGAGGATATCGGCGTCGGCAAATACCTCGGCGTCGTGGTTGAGAAACGGCTGGTGGAAGGACATCAGGCGCCGGGTACCGGCGCGCTGGGCGATGTAGGCCAGAAGCCCCGGCGACGGCAGGGATTTTTCCACCAGGCGCAGGTGCTTGCCGCCGCGCTGCACCGACTGCATGACCACATCGATGTTGTGGTCCAGGCGATCCAGGTCGATCAGCATCACCGGTTGCATCGGCCCGTGGGCCTTGAGCTCGCGATTGAGCTCGGCGAAGTACGGGCTGTAGGGCAGGCCCCGGTCGCCGGGCCGCAGCCAGGCGCCGACACCGGCCAGCAAGACTCCGGCCCCCAGGGTGCCGGCCATGAAATGACGACGGTTCATTGTGCGCATCTCCTGTTCACGCCACACCCAGCACCGAGGCCAGGTGGGCGTTGATGAATTTGCCTTGCGGGTCCAGCGCCTGACGCACCTTGGCGAAGGCCGACCATTGCGGGTACAGCCCCTGCAGGGTGCGGGCATTGAGGCTGTGGTGCTTGCCCCAGTGTGGGCGTCCCTGGTACTTCCAGAAGATCGGCTCCACCGCGGCGAAGAAGTTGTGGTGGTCCATGCTGTAGTGCTGGTGCACCGAGATCGAACAGCTGTCGCGATCTTCGAACATGCTCAGGGGAATGTCGTCGGCCTTGACGTAGCGGTACTCGATGGGAAACCAGGTGCGCAGGTCCTTGTCGCGGATCAGCGCGAGGATTTCCCGCAGGCACGCCGGCCCCAGGTGCGCCGGCACCGAGTACTCCATTTCGTTGAAGCGCACGCTGCGCACGTTGGCGTAGATCTGGTAGGAATCCCCCACCCGCTCATCGAAGCGCGCCAGCCAGCGCAGGCTGTTGAGCAGGTGGCGGCGGGTCTCGGGGAAGTCGCTGACGTACTTGTCGAGGTTTTCGATCAGGTTGACGAACTCGTTGCCGCCCTCCTCGGCCGGATCGGTGGGTGGGGTCGGCGGCTCCGTGGTTTCGTTCAGGGCCACCGCCAGGGCGTAGTCGGAGTGGGTGACCACGAGCATTTCCCAGTGCTGGTTGTCGCGGGTCAGGTTGTCCATGTCCTCCAGCAGTTCCTCGGTCTTGCCGATCCACTGTTTTTCCCGCAGGCGATAGGCCTCGCGGTTCTGCAGGCGCACCCGGGTCGCCACCCCCAGCGCGCCGAGGGACACCCGGGCGGCATGGAACACCTCGGCGTTGCGCCGGAGGTCGCAGTCCAGCACTTCGCCGCTGGCGGTCACCAGTTGCAGCCCGCAGACCCGGGACGAATAGGAACCGAAGCCGACCCCGGTGCCGTGGGTGGAAGTGGCAATCGCCCCGGCCAGGGTCTGGTAGTCGATATCCGCCATGTTCCACAGCGCCTGCCCCACCTCCTTGAGCGCCGGGCCCATCAGCGACATGGGCGTGCCGGCGGCGAATTCGGTCTGCAGGGTCTGGGGGTCGTGGTCCAGCAGGCCGTTGAAATAGGCCAGGGACAGCAAGGTGCCGTCGGTGGGCACCAGGGCGCTGAAGGAGTGCCCGGCACCCACCGGGCGGATCTTGCCCGGGGCCTGGCGGACCACCTGGCGCAGTTCATCCAGGTCCTTGGGCGCCAGCCGCGCCTGGGGCAGGCAGCTTTGCGCGCCGGACCAGTTGCGCCAGGGAATCAGCCGCGGGGCGCGGGCCAGTTCGGCCAGCAGCGGGTTGCTGCACAGCGCGCTGAACGCGCCGAGGGCGCCGGCCCCTTGCAGCAGCCGGCGTCGGGAAAGGTGCATGACCATGAAGGGGGAACCTGTGCTTTTTATTGGAATGAATGGCCGGACATGAAGCTGATCAGGGCCAGGAACTGCTCTTCGCTGCACTGCATGCACTGGCCCATGGGCGGCATGCCCTGGTAGCCGTTGATGCTGTGGTCCAGCAGGGTGTCGGCGCCCTGGGCCAGGCGCGGCGCCCAGGCCTTGGCATCGCCGGCCTGGGGCGCGCCGGAGGCCGGGTTGGCGTGGCACAGCTGGCAGCTGCTGGCGTAGACCTGGGCCAGGGCCGGGTCGGCCGGGCTCTGGCGCACAGCGTCGAGGCGCACGGCAGCAGGCGGTTCAGCCTCGCCGCAGGCGCTCAGCAGCAGACCCAGGGCCAGGCCCAGGGCGCTACGAATCGGTAGCCAAGAGTGGCGCCGCAACGGGCGCGAACAGGCGGGAGTGACAGTGGGCATCGGCGGTCCTCAGTGCGGCCAGGGCAAGGGGCCCGCCCCGGCGACAGCGGCGGACCACACCCGGCCACACTAAGACACCCTCGCCCCGGGGTTGAGGGCATTGGCGGCCAGCCAAGGGGACAGGCTCGGCCAGCCAGGGCGCGCACGGTCAGCCAGAAGCTGCCTGCATGGCAACGGGCCCATGCCTGCCCCGCGCCTTACTTGATCCGGTAGTGGAAGGTGTTGCGCACCGCCGGCACCGTTACCGCCTGGCCGTCGATCAGCCGCGGCTGATAACGGAAGGTCGCCACCGCTGCCAGGGACGGGCGCATGAACAGGGGGTGGCAACCGTCGATGACCTTGGGGTTCTCCACCCGTCCCTGAGGGTTGACGCTGTACTCCACGGTGCAGTCGCCTTCCAGGTTCTTGTCCAGGGCCCGTTGCGGGTAGTCCGGGGCCTCCTTGCTCAGGGGCTGGTACTGGCGACTGTCGGCCGCCTGGGCCGCCTGCTGGCGCGTGCGCTCGGCAGCCAGCCGCGACTGTTCGGCACGCTGGGCCTGCGCTTGTTCCTGGGCCACACGTTGCTCGGTATCGCGCTGGCGCTGCTCGGCCTCCAGGCGCTCGCGCTGCTGCTCCTGCACCTGCTCACGTTTCTTGTCTTCCACACGCTTGCGCGCCAGGGCCGCCTGCTCCAGCTTCTGCGCCTGTACCTGGGGGTCAACCCGGGGCCTGGCCGGCTCCGGCGCAGCCGCGGGCGGTGGCGTTGACGGTGGCGCCACCTCGGCCACCGCCGGCAGCGGTTCCGCGGGGGCGGCACGCGGCGCCAGCATCACCAATTGGGTGGCCAGTACCGGGGGCGTCTCGACCTGCGGCTTGTCCACCGACCAGCCCAGCACCAGCGCCACCAGCACTCCGGCGTGCAGGGCCAGGGCCAGGCTGGCCGCCAGGCTGTTGCGCCAGAAGCCGGCAGTTGCGGAGCCCATGGGCAGGGCTATCGGGCTGTGCATGATCATCGCCGTCATTGCGGGGCCTCGGTCACCAGCCCCAGGTTGTGCACCCCGCCCTGCTGCAACGCCGCCATGGCCGCCACCACGCTGGAATAAGCGGCGTCCTGGTCGGCGCGGATATACACCTGGGTGTCGCCGCGCTGGGCAATCACCTGGGCCACCTTGGCGCGCATCTGCTCAAGGTCCACGGCGCTATCGGTCTGGTGGCGGGTATCGAGTTCGCTGCCCAGGTTCCAGTAGTAGCCGCCACCGGCCTGCACCGACAGGGTGAGGATCTGCTGGCGGCTGTCGGTGGCCAGGGCTTCGCTGGCGACCTTGGGCAATTCGATCTTCACCCCCTGGGTGAGCATCGGCGCGGTGACCATGAAGATCACCAGCAGCACCAGCATCACGTCGATGTAGGGCACCACGTTCATTTCCGCCTTGGGTCCGTGCTTGCGTTGCGGCCGGGTCAACATCGGCTTGCTCCTTCTCTCAGGCGGCCACGGCCAGGTGGCTCGGGGTGCCCTGCAAGGTGCGATGCAGGCGTACTTGCAGTTCATTGCCAAAGGCGTAGTAGCGGGTCAGCAGGGTCTGGCTGCGGGCCGAAAAGCGGTTGTAGGCAATCACCGCGGGAATGGCCGCGAACAGGCCGATGGCGGTGGCGATCAGCGCCTCGGCAATGCCCGGGGCCACGGTGGAAAGGGTCGCCTGCTGCACCTGGGACAGGCCGAGGAAGGAATTCATGATCCCCCACACGGTGCCGAACAGGCCGATATAGGGGCTTACCGAGCCCACCGTGGCGAGAAACTGCAGGCCCTTTTCCAGGCGGGTTTCCTGCTCGCTGATGGCCACGTACAAGGCCCGTTCCACACCCTCCAGCACCCCTTCTCCGGCACCGCCGGGCTGGCCGCGCAGGTGGCTGAACTCCTGGTAGCCGGCGGCAAAGATCGGCTCCACGCCGCCTTCGGCGTCGCTTCCCTTGGCCACTTCGCGGTACAGCGGCAGCAGCTCGGGGGCGGCGCGAAAACGCTGGATGAAAGCCTGGAAGCGCTGCTCACGACCGCGCAGCACGGCGCCACGCTGGATGATCAGGTACCAGCTGAGCAAGGACGCCAGGAGCAAGGTCAGCATCACCGCCTTGACCAACAGGCTGGCATCGCTGATCAGCCCCCAGATGCTCATGTGTTCGAGTGTGGCCTGCATGGTGGAACTCCTTCTCGGGTGCCCGCCTGGGCTGGCGGGGCTATTCGATGACATTCAAATGACAAGGTGATGACCGCCGGCTCAGGGCAGCTTCAAGGCCTGGGTGACCTCGGCCCAGGGCACGAACTTGAAGTTCTGGGTCTGCTCGGGCATGCGCTTGCGCCCGTCCTGGACCACCAGCAGGCCCTGGCTCCAGGGCCCGCCGAGGTTGGCCGAGGTGACTTCCAGGCCATCGGTTTCCGAGGCGCCGTCGATCCCCGCCCGGGCATTCAGGCTGACCCGGAAGGCGCCATGGGAAGCGAACGGCGGTTCGGCATCCAGCACCAGGTAGCTGTCGTTACCCTGGCTGGAAATCACCAGGTAGTCCCGGGCGTTGCTCTGGTACAGGGCCAGGCCCTCGACATCGGCCTGCAACAGGCCGCCGACCTTGATCACGCTGTGCAGGGTCGCCGGCTGCTCGGGCCGGGCATCCACCGCCCACACGCCAACGTCCTCTTCACCGAGGAACAGGCGCTGGCGCTGGTCATCGGCGACACAGCCCTCGGGCTGGCTGGCCACCTTGAACCGGCGCACCAGCTCGCCCTGGGCGGTACCGCCGGGGGCGCTCAGGCGGTACTGGACGAAGGTGCCGTCCTTGTCGTTGGCAATGGCGTAGATCTCGCCACTGGCCGGCTGGAACAGGCAGATGCCGTAGATTTCCTTGAGCGGCGTGGGCACCTCCCCGGCCTCGCTCAGCTCGCCGCTGGCGCGGTCGATGGCGAACAGGCTGAGGCTGTTGCGGTCGCGGTTACTGGCCACGGCCAGGTCCACACGGCGCTCGCCGAGCTGGAAGTTGGGCCGCACGTCGACGTTGTTCAGGCGCCCCACTGCCAGCTCCTGCAACAGCTTGCCCTGCAGGTCGTAGGCCAGCAGGCCCTGTTTCTTGTTAGTGCCCAGCACCCGGCTCAGGGAGGGCTGCTGCGGGTGGACCCAGATCGCCGGGTCATCGGCGGCATCGCCCTGGCGCCCCACCGGCTCGCTCTGTGCCGCCGCCTGTACGGTGGGCAATACCGGCGGCAGGGCCACCGGGGTGGCCTGCCAGTTCAACTGGCCCTGGTACAGGCGCCCGTCCTCGTCATCGCGCAGCAAGACCTGCAGGCCTTTGTCGCTGGCGCGCAGGGCGATGTTTTCCGGTTCCTTGAGGCCGGCCAGGGGCAACGTGGCCTGGGCCACCCAGCCTTTTTCCTGCTGCTGATAGAGATGCAGTTGCGCGGCCTTCGGGTCCAGGCCCAGCACCCCGCCCGGCACCAGGGCCATGGCCCCGGCGCTTTTCCTGATGTCGCCAAAGGGCGCGCGCAGGGCCACCGGCTGGCGCGCGGTGTCGGCTTCGGCATGGGCCGGGTAGGCCCACCAGCCGACATTCTGTTCATTGACCAGCAGTTGCTGGGCGGCATCGTCCACCTGGCAGAACTTGGCCTCCGGCGGCAGGGGCAGGCCACGTACCCGCTGCGGCTCGGCGCTCAGTTGCGCGCCGTGGCCCACCAGCCACTGCTCGCCCTTGCCCTCCTCGCCCACCAGGAACAGGAACAGGTTGCTGGCCTCGTCGCGGTACAGGCACAGGCCGTTGACCGGGTAGTCCCGAGTGGGCAGGTACAGCGGCTGGCCCCAGGTGCGGCTGGCCGGGTCGAGGCTCACCAGCAGTGCCTGCTGGCGCTGGTTGTCGAGGCTGGCCACCAGCAGTTGGCCACCGGCGGCGCGGCTGTCCAGGCCGTTGAACGAGCCCTTGAAGCGGGCCAGTTGCCGGCCCTGTTCGTCCACCAGCAACAGGCCTTCGCGCTCGCTGGCCAGCAGCCGGTCGGCGCCTGTGCCGGCGGGCACGAAACCCAGGCCAGTAACGCCCGGGGTCTGCTCGGCCCAGGGCTTGAGGTTCAGGCCGGGCACGCTGGGGGCAGCCAGGGCGGCGCCACAGGTCAAGCCAATGCACAGGGCCAGCAGGCGGTTTCTTGCGGTCGATACAGTGCTCATCACAATCCTTGGGTGTGCGGTCGGGCAAGGGCCCGCTACTTAGAAATGGGTGAAGGTCAGGCCGAGCTTGTAGGTCGGGCCGTATTCCTCGTACTGGGCGTTGTAGGAGCGGTTGCCGGTGTAGACGAAGTACGGCTGGTCGGTGAGGTTCTGCGCCTCGAAGCTCAGTTGCAGGTTCTTGGTCAGGGAGTACTTGGCACTGAAATCGACGAAGGTCTGGGCATCCACATGCAGGTCGTGGGCCTTGTCGCTGATGGAGGCCAGCTCATAGAGGTAGGCCGATTTGTAGTTGGCCGACAGGCGCAGGCTGAGCTTGTCGTCTTCCCAACCGAGCATCAGGTTGCCCACGGTGTCCGACTGGTTGGGCAGGTCGATGTCGCGCTTGCGGTTGACCCCGGCCTTCTGGTCGAAGCCCTCGATGCTCGCACTGGAGCGGCTGAAGGTGCTGTTGGCGCCCAGCAGCAGGCCGTTCCACGGCGCCGGCAGCCAGTCGAATTTCTGCGAATAGGCCAGTTCCAGGCCGTACAGCTTGGCGCTGTCGCCGTTGGCGAAAGTGTGCGCCTCGGAGAACCCGCTCCAGGCGCCGGTGCCGGCCAGGTCGGTGTTGTAGACGAAGTTCTGGATGTCCTTGTAGAACACGAAGGCCGAGACGCTGCCGGCGCGGCCCATGTAGTGCTCGATGCCCAGGTCCAGGTTGCTCGACTCCAGGGGCTTGAGGTCGGGGTTGCCGAAGGTCGCCTCGTCGCCGTCGATGACAAAGCCCGGGGCCAGTTGGCCGAAGGTCGGGCGCACCACGCTCTTGGTCCAGGCCGCGCGGACCTGGGTGTTCTTGTCCAGCTGGTAGCGTGCGTGCAGCCCCGGCAGCCAGTGCTGGTAGCGGCGTTGGGTGTCGGTGGCGGTGAAGGCGCCGTCGGTGACCCCGGTGCCCTTCGCCTCGAACTCGGTACCCTCGTAGCGCAGGCCGGCGATGAAGCGCCAGTCGTCGATGTCCAGGGTGTTCATGAAGTAGCCGGCGTTGATGTCTTCGCGAATCTTGAAGTCGTTGACCCGGGATTCTTCCTCGTCGTAGAACGCCGCCTGATTCAGGCCGCCGATCAGTTGCTTGATGGCGCCGCCACTGATGCCCGGGCCGAAGCGGCCAAGGGAATAGTCCACATTGCCCTTCTGGAACTGCCCGAGGTTGAGCTGCTGGTCGGTAAAGCCCAGGGTGTCGAAGTCCTTGTAGACCCAGGCTTCCAGGTCGTTGTCCTTGTTGCGTCGGCTGAGCTTGCCGCCGAACTTGAACTGCGCGGCGTAGCCACTCAGGTCATAGTCCCGGGCCAGGTCCAGGCGCAGGTTTTTCTCGGTGTCGGTGGTGTTCTGCTTTTCCCAGTCGACCTTGTCCAGGGTGAAGTTGGCCGGGTCATAGAAGCCGGCGCCGATCACCGGGCGCGGCTTGCCGTTGTCGTAGAAGCCGCTGTCGGAAAAATCGCTGTTGCCCTTGAAGGTGGCCCCGGCGATATGCGCCGGGCTGTCTTCGCTGGAGCGGCTGTAGCCGGTCTGGCCGCTGAGGGTCCACAGGCCCAACTGGCGCTCGCCGCCGAACACGTAGGACTGGATCTCCTGGGTTTCCTCGCGCTGCTTGAGCTTGCGCTTGGCCTCGGCGTCGCCGCGCTCCCCGGCCGCCAGCGGGTCGGCGAACTCGATGCTGGTGGAGTTGCGCGTCTCGCTGTCCTTGTAGCGGCTGTAGAGGGTGCGCAGGTAGTAGCTGCTGCTGTCGTCGGGCTTGTAGTCGAAGTTCAGGCCGCCGCCGGCCCGCTCGCGGCTGATGGCGTAGTCGCGCTGCTCGAACTCCTGCAGCTTGGCGCCTTGCTCGAAGTCCCAGGCGCCACCGGTCTCGACGTTGTCGGAGCCGAAATCGCGCTTCTGCCAGCTCAGGGCCGCGGCCACGCCGAAGTTGTCGACGCCGTCGCCGAGGCTGAAGCGGTTGCTCGCCGCGCCGGAGAATTTCGGGCTGGTCTGGTGGGTGTTCTGGTCGTAGCTGGCCTCGCTGCTGCCGCTGTAGAACAGGCCCTTGTGGTCGAAGGCCGAGAGGCTTTTCACGTCCACGGTGCCGCCCAGGGAGTTGGCGTCCATGTCCGGGGTCAGGGTCTTGATCACCGACAGCGACTGCACCAGCTCCGAGGGCAGCACATCCAGGGCCACGGCTCGGCGGGCGCTTTCCGGCGAGGGCACCAGGGTGCCGTTGATGGTCACGCTGTTGAGGTCCGGGCCCAGGCCGCGAACGCTGACAAAGCGCCCTTCGCCCTGGTCGCGCTCGATGCTGATGCCCGGCAGGCGCTGCGCCGCCTCGGCGACGTTCTGGTCCGGCAATTGGGCCACGCCGTCGGCGTGCACCACGCTTTCGATGCTGTCCGAGCGCCGCTGCTCCTTGAGCGCCTGGTCGATGCTGGCGGCCTGGCCCACCACTTCCACATGCTCGGTGGCCGCAGGTTCCGCAGCGCTCAAGCGTTCACTGGCGATGGCCATGGCCAGCGCGGTCAAGGTAAAGCTGACAAGCCCGGGACTGCTGCGCTTGTACATGATGGTCCTCCCCCAAGAGTCCGCTAACGCCGGGCAAGAGGCCCGGCAACTGGGAGGGCACGCTAGGGTCGGCGAATGACGGTTCTGTGACAGGCCTGGGCGACAACGGGCCAAAACGCCCCATTGCCCGGCTTTCGCCCCGGCAAATGAGCTGAATTGACCCCTGTGGAAGCGGGCTTGTCCGCGCAAGCCATCCCCCGTCGGGCGCAGGTCTTGCGGGCCCCTTCGCCGGCAAGCCGGCTCCTACAGATCCGTGGTGCACCCGCCGCCCCGTAGGAGCGGGCTTGCCCGCGAAAGCCATCCCCGTCGGGCGCAGGTCTTGCCGGCCCCTTCGCCGGCAAGCCGGCTCCTGCGGGCCGAAAAAACGCATTCGCCGTGAGCTGATTCGACCTCACGCCGGGTTTCCCCGGCGTCACCCCACTGTCACAAACATCTGCTGTGCTGGCGACCTCTCACTCCTGGCAAAAAGGATCGCGGCCATGTTCTCCGTGCTCAAACCCCACCGCTAGAAACTCGCCGCGCTGTTGCTGGCGGCCAATGCCGGGCTGCTGCTGCACCTGGCCTGCGGCAGCCTGAAATCGGTCAGCGAGTGGCAGTGGCTGGACATCATCGGCGAAGGCGGCTCGGCGCTCCTGGCCCTGGTCTGGCTCGGTCTGGTGCTCAAGAGCCGACCCGCCGGGCGGGTCACCAACTACCTGGCCCTGGGCCTGAGCTGCATTTTCTTTTCCTGGTGGATCGACAGCCTCGACGAGTTCATCCGCCTGCCCGACAGCATCACCTGGGACCACTGGCTGGAGTCCGGGCCGATGCCCATCGGCATGATCCTGCTGACCATCGGCATCTACCACTGGCACCGCGAACAGCTGGCCATCAGCGCGCAGATGGAAAAGAAGGAGCGACTGTTTCGCGAGCATCGCCAGTTCGACAAGCTCACGCCCCTGGCCGGCGCCGACTACCTCAAGCGCGAGCTGGCCAGCAGCCTGCAAGACAGCCGCCGCCAGCAGCAGCCGCTGTCGCTGCTGGCCCTGGACCTGGACCACTTCGCGGCGATCAACCAGGACTACGGCCATGCCGAAGGCGATGCGGTGCTGCAGGCCCTGAGCCATGTGCTGCTGCTCAACCTGCGGCGCCAGGACCTGCTGTGCCGGCTGGCCGGCGACCGCTTCGTGGTGCTGCTGCCCAACACCGGGGAAAGCCAGGCACGGTTGCTGGCCCTGGAACTGCAACAGGCGGTGCAGGGCCTGGCACACAAGACCCGGCAACACGGCGAGCGCCTGCACTTGGCGGCCAGCACTGCGGTGGTGATGGCCCTGGAGGAAACCCCGGAGGGGCTGCTCAAGCGCCTCAACCTAGCCCTGGCCCGGGCCAAGCAACCCCTGGCGAAAACCGCCTGAGGCGCCGTCATGACCGTGAAGACCAGTTGGTACGAAGCCGACACGCGCTTTATCCCCGGGCACTATCAACCGGCGGCGCTGATCGACCTGGCGCTGTCCCGGGACATCGACAGCCATCGCCTGCTGCGCGGCACCGGGCTGTTCCACGAGGACATCCTCGCCGGCCAGACCCGCCTCAGCCCGCAACAGTTCCTGACCCTGATCGGCAACAGCCGGCGCCTGCTGGATGCCGATGACAGCAGCTTCCTGTTCGGCCAGCGCCTGCTGCCCGGCCACTACGGCGCCGCCAGCCACGCCCTGCGTCACGCGCAGAACCTGCACCAGGCCCTGGACAGCCTGATCCAGCAGCAGGCCCTGCTCAGCCCCCTGGCCAGCCCGCGACTGCTGCTGGACGAACACTTCGCCTATTGCTACTGGCTGGACAGCTGCGGCGCCGGCGAGCACTGGCGCTTTGTGCTGGAGGCGAGCATGACCGCGCTGGTGGCCACCAGTCAGTGGCTCAGCGGCCAGCGCCTGCCCTGGGAATGCGGGTTCAGCCATGCCGAACCGCGCTATGTGGAACAGTACTGGGTGCACCTGGGGGAACACAGCCAGTTCCAGCGCCCCCTGGACCTGATGCGCATCCCCCGTGCCTGCCTGACCCAGCCCTGGCCCAACGCCTCGGCCACCGCCGGCCAGGTGGCACGCCTGGAGGCCGGCGAGCAGCTGCAGCAGCTGGGGTTCGACAGCAGCTTTCTCGACGTCCTGTATGACTACCTGCACGACCAGGTGCGCCAGCCGCCCAGCCTGGAGCAGACGGCCCAGGCCTTCGGCATGAGCCCGGCGACCCTCAAGCGCAAGCTGAGCAAGCACCACAGCGGCTACCAGCAACAGGTGGATCGGGTGCGCAAGCACGTGGCCCTGTACCTGTACCAGATCAAGGGCTGGAGCAACGAGGCGGTGGCCGACTACCTGAACTTCAATGACCCGGCCAATTTCCGTCGCTCGTTCAAGCGCTGGACCGGCAGCACCCCGACCTTGATCCGGCAGTTGCTGGGCAGCGGCTGAAACGTTTAATCTCAAACCGCCAGCCACCGCGCTCCGATCCCCCGCCAGGGCTGATCCGGGCCCCTCGCGCCCTGGCGCCAGACGCAAAAACCACTAAAGCGCCGGGCCATTCAGGCGTATAAACCCTGGAGCGATGTCGCCACCTGTCATCCGCGCCGGAGCCATTTCCAACACGGGGTAGAGTCATGACCACAGCCACGCTGCTCGACAACCTGTTTCCCGCCGCTGCCCAGATTCCCGAAGCCTATCGCCTGCCCGACCCGGTGCAGCAGCGCGACTACCTGGTGGACGGCGAACTGCGCACCTGGAACGGCCCCCTGGCCCAGGTCCGCAGCCCGATCTACCTGGACACCGCCGACGGCGACCAGCAAGTGATCCTCGGCAGCACCCCGCTGCTGGACGCCGACACTGCCCTCACCGCCCTGGACGCCGCGGTGCGCGCCTACGACCGTGGCCAGGGTGCCTGGCCAACCATGCGCGTGGCCGAACGCATCCAGCACGTGGAAGCCTTCCTGGCGCGCATGCGCGAGCAGCGCACGGCGGTGGTCAAGCTGCTGATGTGGGAGATCGGCAAGAACCTCAAGGACTCGGAAAAGGAATTCGACCGCACCTGCGACTACATCGTCGACACCATCGGCGCGCTGAAGGAGCTGGACCGGCGCTCCAGCCGCTTCGAACTGGAACAGGACACCCTCGGCCAGATCCGCCGCGTACCCCTGGGGGTGGCCCTGTGCATGGGCCCCTACAACTACCCGCTGAACGAGACCTTCACCACCCTGATCCCGGCGCTGATCATGGGCAACACCGTGGTGTTCAAGCCGGCCAAGCTCGGCGTGCTGCTGATCCGGCCGTTGCTCGAAGCCTTCCGCGACAGCTTCCCGGCCGGGGTGATCAACGTCATCTACGGCAGCGGCCGCGAGACCGTCAGCGCGCTGATGGCCAGCGGCAAGATCGACATCTTCGCCTTCATCGGCACCAACAAGGCCGCCAGCGACCTGAAGAAACTCCACCCCAAGCCGCACCGCCTGCGCGCGGCCCTGGGCCTGGACGCGAAGAACCCGGGGATCGTGCTGCCCGACGCCGACCTGGACAACGCGGTCAGCGAGGCCCTCACCGGCTCGCTGTCGTTCAACGGCCAGCGCTGCACGGCGCTGAAGATCCTGTTCGTCCATGAAAGCGTGGCCGAGCGCTTTATCCAGCAGTTCAACGCCAAGCTGCAGGCCCTCAAGCCGGGCATGCCCTGGGAGCCGGGGGTGGCCCTGACGCCGCTGCCGGAGAACACCAAGGTCGACTACCTGCATGCCCTGGTGGCCGACGCCCAGGCCCACGGCGCCAAGGTGGTGAACGCCCACGGCGGCGAGGCTCGGGCTTCGTTCTTCTACCCGGCGGTGCTGTACCCGGTGAACCCGCAGATGCGCGTCTACCACGAAGAGCAGTTCGGCCCGGTGGTGCCCATCGTGCCCTACCGCGACCTGGACACGGTGATCGACTATGTCCTGGATTCGGACTTCGGCCAGCAGTTGAGCCTGTTCGGCAGCGATCCGGCGCAGATCGGCCGGCTGGTGGACTGCTTTGCCAATCAGGTCGGGCGGATCAATATCAACGCCCAGTGCCAGCGCGGTCCGGACACCTTCCCCTTCAACGGCCGCAAGAACTCCGCCGAAGGCACGCTGTCGGTACATGACGCGCTGCGCACCTTCTCGATCCGCACCCTGGTGGCGACCAAGTTCCAGGAGCGCAACAAAGCGCTGATCAGTGACATCATCCGCAATCGCGAGTCGAGCTTCTTGACCACCGACTACATTTTCTAAGGCACATGCCACAGCACCCCGGCAGCCGCGCGACCCGCGGCTGCCAGTTGCCCCAAGGCCAACCGGAGGACCCGACCTGGACCTGTTCAAACCCCTGCGCAACCTCCACCTGCCGCCCTGGCTGCGGCGCCTGCTGCGCCCCGTGCTCGACCCCTACCGGCGCTACCGCCACGCCCGGCTGATCCATGCCGTGCGCGTCGCCCTGGGCCTGATCGCCACCATCCTCCTGACCACCGGGCTCAACCTGCCCCATGGCGAATGGGCCTCGGTGACCATGCTGGTGGTGATCGGCGGCCTGCAGCACCACGGCAACATCGGCAAGAAAGCCACTGAGCGGGCCATCGGCACCCTGGTGGGCGCCGGGGTCGGCCTGGTGCTGGTGGTGCAGCAGGCGTATTTCGGCCACCCCTGGGTCACCTACCTGGCGATGTCGGCAGTCTGCGGCTACTTCTCCTACCACGCCATCGGCAAGGGCGGCTACACCGCGCTGCTGGCGGCGATCACCGTGTTCATCGTTGCCGGCCACGGCGACAACCAGATCAGCGACGGCCTGTGGCGCGCCGTGGACATCCTCATCGGCATCGCCCTGGCCCTGGCGTTTTCCTTCGCCATCCCGCTGTACGCGGTGTACTCCTGGCGCTACAACCTGGCCAGCGCCCTGCGCGACTGCGCGCAGTTGTACGGGCGGATCATCAAGGGCCAGTCGGTGACCGACGACGAGCACCTCAAGCTCCTGGGCCGGGTCAACAGCGCCATGCTGCAACTGCGTTCGCTGATGCCTTCGGTGTCCAAGGAAGTACGGATTTCCATGACCGAGCTGGACGCCATCCAGCGCAACCTGCGCATGTGCATCAGCACCCTGGAGATCCTCGGCAACACCCGCCCCGATGCTAGCGACCCGCAGGCCATGGCGCAGATGCAACTGGCGCTCAAGGCAGAGCACCGGCAGATCCGCGTCCAACTGATCGGCATGGCCCGGGCCCTGCAATCGGGGGTCACCCAGCGCCTGGAGAAATCCGTGGAAGGCCACCCCGAAAACGCTCTGGAGGCCCCGGTGTATTCGGCCCTGGATGGTTACCGGCTGCTGACCCGGCAACTGGCCGCGACCCTCGGCGAGATGCACCAGCGCCTGGCCAAGAGCGCCCGGCACTGGAAGATCTAGAACAGCTCGCTGAAAGGAATGAAGGGCGCCCGATCCCCTGCCTGCAAGGTCCGGCCCTCGACGATTTCCACCAGGCCATCGGCCCAGGAAGCCCCCAGCAACACCCCGGAACTCTGGTTCGGATAAAGCACGGCGCGGCCGTTCTCCAGGCGCGCTCGCAGGTACTCGCGGCGCTTGCCGGCCTTGGGCCAAGCGAAGGCCACAGGCACCTCGACGCTCAGCGGCGCCACCTCCTGTACCCCCTGCAGCCGCAGCAGGTAGGCCCGGGCCAACAGGCCGAAGGTCACCAGTGCCGAGGCCGGGTTGCCCGGCAGGCCGATCACCGGCACCTGTCCGAAGTAACCCACGGTCAGGGGCTTGCCGGGCTTGATGGCGAGTTTCCAGAACAGCGGCCGGCCACTGTCCCTGAGCACCTGCCCGAGGCAGTCGGCATCCCCGGCGGAAACGCCGCCGGTGGTCAGGATCAGGTCCGCGCCATGCTGCAACTGCTCCAGCCTGAGGCGGGTGTGCTGCGGCCGGTCGGGCAGGATCCCGGCGTCGATCACCTCGCAGCCCAGGGCGTCCAGCCAGTGCCTGAGCAGGGTGCGGTTGCTGTTGTAGATGCAGCCGGGGCGCATGGGCGTGCCCGGCTCCAGCAATTCATCGCCGGTGGACAGCAGCGCCACGCGCGGGCGGCGCACCACCTGCAACTCGGTGCAGCCCTGGGCGGCGGCCACCGCCAGCTCGAAGGGGCCGAGGCGCTTGCCGGCCTGCAGCAACACCTCGCCGGCGCGGTTCTCCTGGCCCTGGGGGCGAATGTTCTGCCCCGTTTTCAGGGCCTGGGTAAAACGCACCCGGCCGTCTTCCAGCAGCTCGACGTTCTCTTGCATCTCGACGCAGTCGGCACCTTCGGGCACCGGGGCGCCGGTGAAGATCCGCGCACAGCTGCCCGGTTGCAGGGGCGCACCGGGCTGCCCGGCGAACACGGTCTGCGCTACCGGCAACGGTGCACCGTCCCAGTGCTGCAGGTTCAGGGCGTAGCCGTCCATGGCACTGTTGGGCCAGGGCGGCAGGTCCAGGGTCGCCACCAGGTCGGTGGCCAGCACCCGTTGCCGGGCCTGATCCACGGCCAGGGTTTCGCTCTCCGGCAGGCGCTGGGCGTCGGCCATGGCCAGCAGGCTGGCCAGTGCCTCTTCCACCGGCATCAGTGGGTTCTGGCTCATCCCCGGCTCTCGCAGGCCTGCACCGGTTTGAGGTGCGGCACGAAATTGCATGGCCGGTGGCGGGCATCCAGCTGCTCGGCGAGGATGCCTTCCCAGGCGGTGCGGCAGGCCCCGGTGGAGCCCGGCAGGCAGCACACCAGGGTACCGTTGGCCAGCCCGGCCAGGGCCCGGCTCTGCACCGTGGAGGTGCCGATATCGAGAATCGAGATGGCGCGAAACAGCTCGCCGAAACCGTCGATGTGCTTGTCCAGCAGGCAGCCCACGGCTTCCGGGGTGCTGTCGCGGCCGGTAAAGCCGGTGCCACCGGTGATCAGCACCACCTGGATGCGCTCGTCGGCGATCCAGGCCGCCACCTGGGCGCGGATCTTGTACAGGTCATCCTTGAGCAGGTTGCGCTCGGCCAGGCTGTGGCCGGCCTCCAGCAGGCGGCTGACCAGCAGTTGCCCGGAGGTGTCAGTGGCATATTCCCGGGTATCGCTGACCGTCAGCACGGCAATGTTCAAGGGTACAAACAACGCATCCGACTTCACGCTCATGTCATTCTCCGACCGGCAGGCTAAAAATCATGAACCCAGGCTAAAGGCCCGCCGACGCGGCTGTCTAATCGTTCTGGCTGACCGGATTATCGATGCGCTCTATCATCCTGCCGGGCCCTGCCAGGGGGCCGATAAAGCCCGTCAATCGGCCATTCAACACTTCCGATTGGACGTACCCGAAGGACAATGCCATCGTTTGCGCCACCTACTTGATATGCGTCCCGCCATGACCCCGACCCAGCCCGCCCCCGCCTGTTCCCTGCCCTGCTCGATCCTGCTGCTGGCCGGTGGCCGCGGCTCGCGCATGGGCGGCCAGGACAAGGGCCTGGTGGCCTGGCGCGGCCAGCCGCTGATTGCCCATGTGCAGGCGGTGGTGCGGCCCTTGAGCGATGACCTGATCATTTCCTGCAACCGCAACGCCGAGCGCTACCGGGCCTATGCCGACCGCTTGGTGGAGGATGGGCAGAAGGATTTCCCCGGCCCCCTGGCCGGAGTCCTGGCCGGCCTCGCGACGGCCCGCCACCCCTGGTTGCTGGTGCTGGCCTGCGATGCGCCGCAGATCGACGCGGCGCTGATCCAGGCCCTGCTGGATGCCCGCGGCAACGACACCAGGCCGGTGATGGTGCAGCAGGCCGGGCAATGGCAACCCATGTTCAGCCTGATCCCCACGGCGCTGCTGGGCGACCTGCGCCAGGCCTGGGACAACGGCGAGCGCAGCCTGCTGCGGGCCCTGGCCGCCCATGGGCTGAGGCCCCTGCCCTGCGCCGCGGACGATCCGCGGCTGAGCAACTTCAATACCCCTGAACTACTGTCTGAAGCAGGCCCCAAGCCCCTGGCCTGAACACCGCCGGAGGTGCCCAAGGGCGCAACCGGGCAAGGCCCCAGGCCTTTTCATGGGCGCAACACCTGCGTTATTACTGAACCCGACTTTTCCCACAACAGGTGCCACCGTGGACATCAAGCAACTCAAGTTTCTGATCGCCCTGGAGCAGACCCGGCACTTTGGCCAGGCCGCCGCGCGCTGCCATATCACCCAGCCGACCCTGTCCATGCGCCTGCGCAATCTTGAGGATGAACTGGACCTGATCCTGGTCACCCGTGGCCAGCGCTTCGAAGGCTTCACCGAAGCCGGCGAGCGGGTGCTGGCCTGGGCCAAGACCCTGCTGGCAGCCCATGACGGGCTGTTCGCCGAAGCCGCCGCCTGCCGCGGGCAACTGGTGGGCAAGCTGCGCCTGGGGCTGGTACCGCTGAGCGGCTTCAACCCCATCAGCTACGTGCAACAGCTATCGTCGAGCTTCCCGGAACTGCAGTTCAGCCTGTCGTCCATGAGCTCCGACCGGATCATCGAGGACATCGGCAACAACCAGCTGGACCTGGGGGTCTGCTACCTGGACCACGTCAACCCCAACTACCTGGACTTCTTCGAGATCGGCGAGACCCGGGTCGGCCTGCTCTACGACACCCGGCACTTTCATTTCGAAGGCACCGAGATGAGCTGGGAGGACGCCGCCGAACTGCCGCTGGGCATGCTCAGCACCGGCATGCACTATCGCAAGTCCATCGACCTGAGCTTTCGCAGCCGCGGGCTGAACCCGCAGCCGATCCTGGAAAGCGACTCCACCTACCAGCTGTTCCAGGCGATCCACGAAGGCTTCTGCTGCTCGATCATGCCCCTGGACAGTGGCCTGGATTCGCCCATCGAGAACCTGGCTTTTATCCAACTGCCGGATGCCAGCGTGCTGGCGCCACTGGGGCTGGTGATGCGCAAGACCGAGCCGCGCTCGGCGATTGCCGAAAAGTGCTTCGCCGAAGCCAAGAAGCTGTTTGCGATCAAAGAGTGAATCAATGCCCCAGGGCCGCCCATGGCCCTGGGCGAATCGAATGCAACGAGGTGTGGTCATGGTTTGCCGGATCGAACAAACGGAGCAACAACCCGAGGCCAATGCGCCGGCGCCGGCGCCGCAGCGGGTGGCCTATCGCGAGTACAGCGCCGACGGCCCGATGGCCGAGGCGCCGCTGGCCGCCGAGATCGCCCTGGCGATCACCTACAACGGCCTGAGCCAGGCGGTGATGATGGTGTCTCCGGGCAACCTGGAAGACTTCATTCGCGGCTTCAGCATCACCAACGACATCGTCAATGACCTCGGCGAAATCTACGACATCCGCCTCAGCCACTTCCCCCAGGCCTGCCAGGCCGACGTGGAAATTTCCAGCCGGGCGTTCTGGGCCCTCAAGGACCATCGCCGGCAAATGGCCGGCACCAGCGGCTGTGGCCTGTGCGGAGTGGAGGCCCTGGAACAGGCGCTGCCGCAACTGCAGATCCTCGAACCCGCAGCCCTGCCACCTGCCGAACACCTGCAGGGCCTGCGCGAGCGCATCGAACAGGCCCAGCACATGGCCCGCAGCAGCGGCGCCCTGCACGCGGCGCTGTACTTCGACGAACAGGGCGAGGTGCGCCTGTGCCAGGAAGACATCGGCCGCCACAACGCCCTGGACAAGCTGATTGGCGCGCTGCTGCAGGCCGGGATCGATGGCAGCCAGGGCTTTACCGTGGTCACCAGCCGTTGCAGCCTGGAACTGATCCACAAGGCCGTGCGCGCCCGCCTCGGCACCCTGGTCAGCCTCTCGGCGCCGACCGCACTCACCGTGCAATGGGCCAACAAGCATCGCCTGAACCTGATCCACGTCCCCCACCGCAACGCCCCACGAATCTACAGCCCGGTGTAAATGCACCACGCCGGATGACAGGCATCCGGCGTGGTTAGCCCCTTCCCTCAAGCCTCTGTCAGCGGCATAAGCTCAACGTTCCACACCCCAACGTTCGGCCGCCTGCCGGTCGCTCTCGCGGCCGTCGATCCAGCGTTCGCCGGCCGGAGTGACTTCGCGCTTCCAGAACGGGGCGCGGGTCTTGAGGTAATCCATGATGAAGGCGCAAGCCTCGAAGGCCGCTTGGCGATGGGCGCTGGCCACCCCGACAAAGACGATGGGCTCACCCACCTGCAGCAACCCCACCCGGTGCACCAGGCTCACCCGGTTCAGCGGCCAGCGCGCCTGGGCCTGCTCCACGATGCGCTGCAGCGAGCGCTCGGTCATGCCCGGGTAGTGTTCAAGAAACAGGCTGTGCACCGCCTCCCCCAGGTTGAGATCGCGCACATAACCGACAAAGGTCACCACGCCGCCGATGCTGGCGTCGCCGGCCTGCAAGCCGGCATTCAACTGGTCGAGGCTCAACGCCTGGGTCTGCACCTGGATGCTCATGCTCAGCCCCCGGTCACTTGCGGAAAGAAGGCGATTTCATCGAAGTCCTCGATGGCCGCATCGAGCTTGCACAGTTCCTGGTTCAGCGCGCACATCAGGCTGTTCTCCCCCAGCACCTGCGCCCAGGTTTCACCCCGGGCCATCAGCCGCTGGCGCAGGTCCTCGACGGTGCGCAGGCTGGCATCCAGGGACAGTTTTTCGCCACCGCAGCCCAGTTGCTCACGGTAGCGGGCAAAGTAGTTGACCAGAATCATCGGGCCTCTCCTGCGATAAAGGTGCCGGACTTGCCGCCCTGCTTCTTCAGCAGGTGCAGCCCTTCGATGACCATGGCGCGGTCCACCGCCTTGCACATGTCATAGATCGTCAGCGCCGCCACGCTGGCGGCGGTCATGGCTTCCAGCTCGACCCCGGTGGCGCCGTTGAGCCGGCAGCAACTGGTGATCTGCACCCGGTCCGGCGGCAGTGCCTGCAGTTCGATGTGGATCCCGGTGAGCAGCAACGGGTGGCACAGGGGGATCAGTTCGTGGGTCTTCTTTGCCGCCATGATTCCGGCGATGCGCGCCACGGCGAACACATCGCCCTTGGGATGCCCCTGGTCCTGGATCAGTTGCAGGGTGGCCGGGAGCATGCGTACCCAGGTCCGAGCCTGGGCCTCGCGCTCGGTAGCGGCCTTGCAGGTGACATCCACCATGCTGGCCCGGCCCTGGTCGTCCAGGTGAGTGAGTTCATTCATGTGCAACCTCGGATAACAACAGTGGATCAGCTCAGGACATAGTCCACCGGCTCCAGCGCCGGCGGCAGTTCGGTGGCCCCCAGGGCTTCGAGAATCTCGCGCTCGATGTTGCGCACGATGGCGCTCAGCGGCAGGTCGTTCTCGTCGTGGCCGAAGGGGTCTTCCAGCTCGTCGCCTATGGCGTCCAGGCCGAAGAAGGTGTAGCTGACGATGGCGGTGAAAATCGGCGTCAGCCAGCCCAGGGGCTCGGCCATGGCAAAGGGCAGGAGGATGCAGAACATGTAGCTGGTGCGGTGCAGCAGCAACGTGTAGGGAAACGGCAGCGGCGTGGCCTTGATCCGCTCGCAGGTGGATTGCGCGCCGGTGATGGCCGCCAGTTGATTGGCCAGCAGCAGGTAGCGCCATTCGCTGAGCCGCCCCGCCTGGGCCTGGTCCGAACACTGGCGCGCAATCTGGCGCAGCAGGCTGTCCGGCAGGTTGCTGGTGCTTGCCGGCGGCAATTGGCTGAGCCAGGTTTCGGCAGCGCTCAGTTCATCTTCGCGGCGCAGCCGGGCCTTGAGGGCATGGGCGAAACCGCACAGGTCACGCAGGATCGCGCTGCGCGCCCGGGTGTCTTCAAGCACCTGGGTTTCGCGGATCATCGAGCGCACCTCGGTCACCACCGTGCCCAGGGCCTTGCGCGCTTCGTACCAGCGGTCGTAGCAGGCGTTGTTGCGAAAGCTCATGAAGATCGACAGCGACAGGCCGAGCAAGGTGAACGGGGTGGCATTGACCTTGGAGAAATACGCCGGGTGCAAGGTCTCGATCAGCACGATGGCCGAGGCCAGCAGGGTCACCAGTAGGCTGCGCAGGGCGATGCGCTTGGCAATCGACCCCTTGAGGGAAATCAGCACGCTGATCAGGTTGGGTTTGGATCTGACGATCATCGGGGTAGAACCTTTGCACAATGAAAAGCCGTGATGAGCAGCGGTTCAGCCGCCGGTCATGTTCATGAAGCGCACCACCTGCACCTCGTCGTTGAGTTCGAAGTGATGGCTGTAGGGCTTGAGCTTCATCGCCTCGACTATGGCCCGCTGCAGTCGCCCGGTATCGCCGGGGTGAGCGCGCAGCACGGCCTTGAGGTCCACCGAGTGCTCGTTGCCCAGGCACAGCAGCAAGCGGCCTTCGACGGTCAGGCGCACGCGGTTGCAGGTGCCGCAGAAGTTGTGGCTGTGGGGCGAGATGAACCCCAGGCGGATGTGCGGCGCCTCGGCCAGGCGCCAGTAGCGCGACGGGCCCTGGGTCGACTCGGCGGACTCGATCAGGGTGTAGCGCTCGGCGATCCGCTCGCGAACCCGGGCACTGGAAAAGAACGCATCGCTGCGGCTGTGTTCGCTGATGGTGCCCAGGGGCATTTCCTCGATAAAGGAGATGTCCAGGCCGCGGTCGATGGCAAAGGCCACCAGCTCGTTGATCTGCCGGTCGTTGCGCCCCTTCATCACCACACAGTTGAGCTTGGTGCGCTCAAAACCGGCGGCAATCGCCGCGTCGATGCCGGCAACCACCTGGCCCAGCTCGCCGGTGCGGGTCAGCTGGCGAAACAGGGTCGGGTCCAGGCTGTCGAGGCTGATGTTCAGGCGCTTGACCCCGGCGTCGAACAGCGGCGCGGCCAGCTTGCCCAATTGCGAACCGTTGGTGGTCATGCACAGCTCCCGCAGCCCGGGCAGCCGGGCAATGTCCCGGCACAGCTGGACCACCCCGGGGCGGATCAACGGCTCGCCGCCAGTGAGGCGGATCTTGCGGGTGCCCAGGGCCACGAAACGTTCGGCCAGCTGGTACAGCTCCTCCAGGGTAAGAATGCGTTGGCGCGGCAGGAACTGCATGTCCTCGGCCATGCAATACACACAGCGGAAATCGCAGCGGTCGGTCACCGACATGCGCAGATAGTCGACCCGCCGAGCGAAGCCATCGAGCAATACCTGATCTGACATCCGAGCCTCTTTCGACGGTGGGAATCCATCGCGATTAGTTGAAGTTCTTCCACACAAGCACCTGCAGAAGGTGTTATTGGCGGCAAGATTAAAAGCCATTAAAAGCCCCGTCCAATCGCTATTAACAACTGGCTGATCAATACAATCTATCGCTCCTGAAATCGCTTCCCACAAAGACCGAAACAAACAATCAACTATTTGATATATATAGATTTTTAACGATGATAGAGGCTTTCGATCAGCCGGTCATTAATTGCGATTAGACAGCGGCCACGGGTGACGAATAGGCTTTATTCGTGGCCCATATAACGAGCCCTGAAAGTTACTCCACGCCAATAAGCAATACCGAACTCAAACAAGTTCACAACAACCGCATTTAGCCTGTGCAGTCAAACAATCACTGACATCGATTCAATGTCGGCCGGTTGCCTGCGTGCGCTGTATTGGAGAAATATCATGAGCGAAGTTGATCGATACAAACCCTACAAGGGGGCGGCCGCCGGTTGGGGGGCACTGATCGCAGTGACCAAGAACTGGCTGGGCAGCGAGAACGCCTTCAAGAACATCCGCGCCATGCTCAAGACCAACCAGAACGGCGGCTTCGACTGCCCCGGCTGCGCCTGGGGCGAGTCGCCGGAAAACGGCATGGTCAAGTTCTGCGAGAACGGCGCCAAGGCGGTCAACTGGGAAGCCACCGGGCGCCTGGTGAACCCGGCCTTCTTCAACAAATACACGGTCTCGGCCCTGGCCGCGCAGAGCGACTACTGGCTCGAGTACCAGGGCCGCTTGACCCACCCCATGCGCTATGACGCCACCCAGGACCGCTATGTGGAAACCACCTGGGACGAGGCCTTCGAGCTGATTGCCAGCCACCTCAAGGGCCTGGACTCGCCCAACCAGGCGGAGTTCTACACCTCCGGCCGGGCCAGCAACGAGGCGGCCTACCTGTACCAACTGTTCGTGCGCGCCTATGGCACCAACAACTTCCCCGACTGCTCCAACATGTGCCACGAGGCCAGTGCCGTGGGTATGTTCGAAAGCGTCGGCGTGGGCAAGGGCACGGTGGTGTTCCATGACCTGGAACAGGCCGACGCGATCTTCGTCATCGGCCAGAACCCCGGCACCAACCACCCGCGGATGCTCGAGCCACTGCGCGAGGCGGTGAAACGCGGTGCCCAGGTGATCTGCTTCAACCCCCTCAAGGAGCGTGGCCTGGAGCGTTTCCAGCATCCCCAGCACCCGCTGGAGATGCTCACCAACGGCTCCGAGCCCACCTCCTCGGCCTACTTCCGCCCGGCCCTGGGCGGCGACATGGCGGCCTTTCGCGGCATCGCCAAGTTCCTCCTGCGCTGGGAGCGCGAAGCCCTGGCCAACAATGGCGAAGCGGTGTTCGACCGGGCCTTCATCGCCGAACACACCTCGGGCCTGGACAGCTACCTGGCCGAGGTCGATGCCACGTCCTGGAACCACATCGTCGAGCAGTCCGGCCTGAGCCTGGCCGACATCGAGCTGGCCGCGCGCATGTACCGCAAGGCCAAGCGCGCGATCATGTGCTGGGCCATGGGCCTGACCCAGCACACCCACTCGGTGCCAACCATTCAGGAAGTGATCAACGTGCTGTTGCTGCGGGGCAATATCGGCCGTCCCGGCGCCGGCCTGTCGCCGGTGCGCGGCCACAGCAACGTGCAGGGCGATCGCACCATGGGCATCAACGAACTGGCGCCCACCGAGCTGCTGGATGCCCTCGAAGCGCGCTTCGGCTTCAAGCCGCCACGGGAGCACGGGCACAACACAGTGATGGCGATCTCAGCCATGGAACAGGGCCGGGCCAAGGTGTTCATCGGCCTGGGGGGCAACTTCGCCCAGGCCACCCCGGACACCCCGCGTACCCACGCCGCCCTGCGCAACTGCGAGCTCACTGTGCACATTGCCACCAAGCTCAACCGCAGCCACCTGGTGACCGGGCGCGAGGCACTGATCCTGCCGTGCCTGGGCCGCACCGATATCGACATCCAGGCCAACGGCCCGCAAGGCATCACCGTGGAAGACACCTTCAGCATGGTGCACATCTCCCATGGCCAACTGAAACCCAAGTCGCCGCACCTGCGTTCGGAACCGGCAATCATCGCCGGCATCGCCAACGCCACCCTGGGCCAGCACCCCATCGACTGGCTGTGGGCGATCGAAGACTACGGGCGCATCCGCGACCTGATCGCCGACACCATCCCCGGTTTTTCCGACTTCAACCTCAAGCTGCTCAACCCCGGCGGCTTCCACCTGGGCAACGACGCCAGCCAACGGCGCTGGAACACCGCCACCGGCAAGGCGCGGTTCATCCCCAGCGAGCTGCCGGAACACCTGGTCAGCGCCGGGGTACGCAAGCTCAAGGTCAAGCCCGACCTGATCCTGCAGACCATGCGCTCCCACGACCAGTACAACACCACCCTGTATGGCCTGGACGACCGCTATCGCGGGGTCTACGGCATGCGCGAGGTGCTGTTCGCCAACGAGGACGACATCCGCCGGCTGGGCTACGAGCCGGGGCAGAAAGTCGACATCGTGTCGCTGTGGGATGACGGCCGGGAACGCCGGGTCAGCGGTTTCACCCTGATCGCCTACGACATTCCCGCCGGCCAGTCGGCCGCCTACTACCCGGAGACCAACCCCCTGGTGCCCCTGGAAAGCTACGGCGACCGCACCTACACGCCGACCTCCAAGTTCATCGCCATCCGCCTGGAGCCGGCGGCGGCCAGCAACCTGATCCAGTCCGTCGGCGTTTGACCCGGCCGGAGCGGCCAAGGCGCCGCTCCAGCCTGCCCCGCGCAGCCTTTTGCGTACGCCGCGAACCTGGGTTCACGGCGGCCGGAAGGCGCCTGCGCGGGCCCCAGCCATTACGAGGGTTTCGTCATGTTTCATCTACAGGCACTCGACCTGGCGCGCATCCAGTTCGCGTTCACGGTCTCGTTCCACATCATCTTTCCCGCCATCACCATCGGCCTGGCCAGTTTCCTGGCGGTGCTCGAAGGCTTGTGGCTCAAGACCCACAACAGCACCTACAAGGACCTGTATCACTTCTGGTCGAAGATCTTCGCCGTCAACTTCGGCATGGGCGTGGTTTCCGGGCTGGTCATGGCCTACGAGTTCGGCACCAACTGGAGCCGCTTCTCGGACTTCGCCGGGAGTATCACCGGCCCTCTGCTGACCTATGAAGTGCTGACCGCGTTTTTCCTTGAAGCGGGCTTTCTCGGGGTCATGCTGTTCGGCTGGAACCGGGTGGGTCGCGGGCTGCACTTTTTCGCCACGGTGATGGTGGCCATCGGCACCCTGATCTCGACCTTCTGGATCCTCGCCTCCAACAGCTGGATGCAGACGCCCCAGGGCTTCTCCATCGTCGATGGGCGGATCATGCCCATGGACTGGCTGGCGATCGTCTTCAACCCGTCCTTCCCCTTCCGCCTGATGCACATGGCGATTGCCGCATTCGTCGCCACGGCGTTCTTCGTCGGATCGAGCGCCGCCTGGCACCTGCTGCGGGGCAACGACACACCGCCGGTGCGCAAGATGCTGTCGATGGCGCTGTGGATGGCGCTGATCGTGGCACCGATCCAGGCGGTGGTCGGTGACGCCCATGGCCTGAACACCCTGGAGCACCAGCCGGCGAAGATCGCCGCCATCGAAGGCCACTGGGAAAACCACGGCAGCGAACCCTCGCCCCTGGTGCTGTTCGGTATTCCCAACATGGACGGCGAGAAAACCGACTACGCCGTGGAAGTGCCCTACCTGGGCAGCCTGATCCTGACCCACAGCCTGGATAAGCAGATCCCGGCGCTCAAGAGCTTCCCCAAGGAAGACCGGCCCAACTCGGCCATTGTGTTCTTCAGCTTCCGCATCATGGCCGGCCTGGGCATGTTGATGATCCTCACCGGGTTGCTGGGCCTGCTGCTGCGACGCAACGACGGGCTGTACCGCAACCGCCTGTTCCTGCGCCTGGTGCTGTGGATGGGCCCCAGCGGCCTGATCGCCCTGCTGGCGGGCTGGATCACCACCGAAGTCGGGCGCCAGCCCTGGGTGGTGTACGGCCTGCTGCGCACCAGCGACGCCGCCTCCAACCACAGCGTGGCGCAACTGAGCATCTCCCTGGCGCTGTTCGTGGTGATCTACTTCTCGGTGTTCGCCGTGGGCATCGGCTACATGATGAAGCTGGTGCGCAAAGGCCCGCAGCCCCACCACGAGCATCCGCCCAGCACTGCGCCCGGCCAGGAGCCGACTCCGCGCCGGCCGCTGTCGGCCATCCCCGAGACCTTCGCCACCGGCGACCACCACCTCTGAAACAAGGGCAACCAACATGACGATTCAAGGCATAGACCTGTCATTGATCTGGGGCGTGATCATCGCCTTCGGGGTGATGATGTACGTGATCATGGACGGCTTCGACCTGGGGCTGGGGATCCTCTTTCCGCTGATCCCCGATGCCCGGGAGCGGGACGTGATGATGAACACCGTGGCCCCGGTGTGGGACGGTAACGAGACCTGGCTGATCCTCGGTGGCGCGGCGCTGTACGGCGCCTTTCCCCTGGCCTATTCGGTGATTCTGGAGGCCCTGTACCTGCCGCTGATCTTCATGCTGGCAGGGCTGATCTTCCGCGGCGTGGCCTTCGAGTTCCGCTTCAAGGCTAGCCCCGAGAAACGGCACATCTGGGATTGGGCGTTCATCGGCGGCTCGCTGCTGGCGACCCTGTGCCAGGGCATCGTGATCGGCACCTATATCAGCGGCATCCCGGTGGTCGATCGGCAGTTCGCCGGCGGCACTCTGGACTGGCTGGCGCCCTTCCCGCTGTTCTGCGGCCTGGGGCTGATCGTGGCCTATGCGCTGCTGGGCAGCACCTGGCTGCTGGTAAAGACCGAAGGCATGCTGGAAGCGCGCATGCGCCACTACACCCGGCCCCTGGCGTTCGCGCTGACCGCGGTGGTGGCGGTGCTCTGCGTGTGGACCGCGCTGCTGCACCCGGAGATCGCCAACCGCTGGTTCAGCCATGCCCATATCGTGATCTTCGGCGCCCTGCTGGTGCTGGGGCTGGCGGCACTGTTCGGGCTCCTGGGCACTTTGCGCCAGCACCATTCCCACTGGCCGTTCGTGTTCACCCTGGTGCTGGTGTTCCTCGGCTACATCGGCCTGGCGTTCAGCATCTGGCCGAACATAGTGCCGCCGTCCATCAGCCTGTGGGAGGCGGCTTCACCGCTGTCCAGCCAGCTGTTCATCCTGATCGGCACCCTGTTCATCCTGCCGGTCATCCTGATGTACACCTGCTGGAGCTACTACGTGTTCCGCGGCAAAGTGAGGATTGGCGATGGCTACCATTGATCGAGCAACACCCCTGCCCTGGCACAAGGCTGTGGCGCAACTGAGCCTGCTGTTCATCGGCGCACTGCTGATGCTCGCCTGCAGTAGCGCGCTGATGCTGGAGCTGGCCCATGGATAGGCTATCGACGCGGCCGCCGCGGCCGGCATCCACCTGGCAGCGGTTGCTGTGGATGGGGGGTATCTGGCTGGCCAGTGTGGTGGGCCTGGGGCTGGTGGCCGGCGCGTTGCGGCTGCTGATGCAAGCCGCCGGCATGCACAGCCACTGAGCAGGGGCGATAACGCCTGCAACCCCGGCCCGCAATAGCGGGCCGGTTTTTTTGCGCCTACAGGCCGGTGGGTGCGCGCTCGGCCAGGTCTTCCAGCAGGTCGGCGGAGGGCACGAAGAACAGCCCGCCGGTGACCGCGGTGCTGAAGTCCAGCAGGCGATCATAGTTGCCTGCAGGGCGGCCGACGAACATGTTCTCCAGCATCTGCTCCACCGGCCGTGGCGAGCGGGCGTAACCGATGAAATAGGTGCCGAATTCCCCGGCGCCCGGGCGGCCGAACGGCATGTTGTCGCGCAGGATCTTCACCTCCTCGCCGTTCTCTTCCAGGGTGGTCAGGGAGCTGTGTGAGCAGCTGGGTTTCACTGCATCGTCGAGTTCGATATCCGACAGTTTGGTGCGGCCGATGATGCGCTCCTGGGCCTCCACCGTCAGTTCGTTCCAGGCGGTCATGTTGTGCAGGTACTTCTGCACCAGCACGTAGCTGCCATTGCAGAACTGCGGGTCCTCGTCCCCCACCAGGGTGAAATCCACCGCCTCGCGGCCTTCCGGGTTCTCGGTGCCGTCGACGAAGCCGACCATGCTGCGCATGTCGAAATAGCGGAAGCCCTGGACCTCGTCCACCACCTTGATCGAATCCCCCAGGGGCTTGAGCAACTGCGTGGCCAACTCGAAGCACAGGTCCATCTGCTCGGCACGGATGTGCAGCAGCAGGTCGCCGGGAGTCGATGGCGCGCGGCGCCCCTCCACGCCCACCTCGATGAACGGGTGCAGCGACGCCGGGCGCGGGCCACCGAACAAGCGGTCCCAGGCGCTGGAGCCAAAACCGCAGACACAGGACAGATTGCCCCCCGGGACACGCTTGCCCACCGAACGGGTCAAGGCGGCGATATCGGCGCACCAGTCGCGCACGGTTTGCGCGGCAGCGGCGCCGGGCGCCAGGGTGGCGACGATGAAGATCGCGCTACGGGTGATGGGATTGCAGATGGCTTGGGGCTCGGGCTTGCGCTCGGCCAGGGAGGACGGCTGGGTCATCATGGGTTCCACAGGCTGCGGTCGGAAAAATCACCGACAGGAAAATAGCAGATTGTGGCCGTGGCAAGGGAGATTGCTCCCCCTGGAAAGTGCCGCCCTCCCATTCACCAAATCCCCGGGCCATCAAGCATCTCTGGCCTCGCACAGCGCACGACCCTGTAGCCGCTGCCGAGCCTGCGAGGCTGCGCAAAGGACCGCAGGACCTTGCTTGGCGATCTACCGCCGGCCATCAGCGTTTTCCGGATCGTCGCGGCCGCTACGCGACCGTGCGCAGCCTGCGGCAGCGGCTACACGAGTCGCGAGGCGGTGTGGCTCCGTTCAAGCGGGGCTTGAGCGCAATACTCGCACCGGCACCGATTTGTAGGACGGTGTGCCGCTGTCCACGTCCAGGTAGTCCAGGGGCACCAGGCGGTTGGCTTCGGGGTAGTAGGCGCCCACCGTGCCATTGGCGATCTTGTATTCGATGGCGGTGATCTTCTCGTAGCGCAGCCGGCGCCCGCCGATCACCGTTTCGATGTCCACCAGGTCGCCATGGGCCAGGCCCCGGGCGGCCAGGTCCGCCGGGCTGATGAACAGTACGTCGCGGCGGCCGAACACCCCGCGATAGCGGTCGTCCAGGGCGTAGATGGTGGTGTTGTACTGGTCGTGGCTGCGTAGGGTGATCAGCCGCAGCACATCGGCGCCGTCCACTTCCTTGTCCTCATGCAGCCCGGGAAAGACGAAGAATTCAGCCTTGCCCGAGGGCGTCAGCCACTGCCGCTCAGCTGCCGCCAGGGGCATGCGGAAACCACCCGGTACGCGAATGCGGGCGTTGTAGTCGTCAAAGCCGGGCACGGTCTGTTCGATCAGGTCGCGGATCTTGTCGTAGTCGGCCACCAGCTCCAGCCAGGGCACGCGGCTGCCTGGCAGGGTGGCCCGGGCCATGCCGGCGACGATCGCCGGTTCCGACAGCAAAAACTCGGAGGCCGGCGCCAGCTTGCCGGCGGAGGCGTGCACCATGGACATCGAGTCTTCGACGGTGATCGCCTGACGCAGGCCGTCCTGCAAATCCAGCTCGGTACGGCCCAGGCAGGGAAAGAGGAAGGTTTCCCGGGCCACCAGCAGGTGGCTGCGGTTGAGCTTGGTGGCGATGTGCACGCTCAGGTCCAGCTTGCCCATGGCCGGGAAGCACTGGCCCGGGTCCGGCAGGGCCACGGCAAAGTTGCCCCCCAGGCACAGCAGGGCCTTGGCGCTGCCGGCGATCATCGCCTGCATGGCTTGCACCGCATCGTGACCGTGATGCGCCGGCGGAGTGAAGCCGAAGGTCTGCTGCAGCTTGTCGAGAAAGGCCGGGGAAGGCTTCTCGGTAATGCCCACGGTGCGGTTGCCCTGCACGTTGGAGTGGCCGCGCAACGGGCAGATCCCCGCCCCCGGCTTGCCCAGGTTGCCCCGCAGCATCAGCAGGTCGCAGATCAGCCGCACATTGGCGGTACCTTCGTTGTGCTGGGTGATGCCCATGCCGTAGGTGACGATGGTGGCATTGGACTTGGCGTAGGCCGCGGCGACCATTTCCAGGTCCGCCTGGTGCAGGCCGCTGGCCTGTTCGATGTCCCCCCAGGCGGTGGCGTGCAGATCCGCCACCAGGGCCTCGAAGCCCAGGGTGTGCTCGGCGATGAACGCCTTGTCGAGGACTTGTCCGAGGCTGTCCTCCAGGGCCAGCAGGGCCTTCATGATGCCCTTGATCGCCGCCGCGTCGCCGCCGGCCTTGACCTGGAAGTACGACGAGGCGATGCGGGTGGAGCCGTAGGTGGCCATCTCCACCATGTTCTGCGGGTCGGCGAAACGCTCCAGGGCGCGCTCGCGCAAAGGGTTGAAGACCATGATCGGCACCTTGCGTCGCGAAGCTTCATGCAGCGTGCCCATCATCCGCGGGTGGTTGGTGCCGGGGTTGTGGCCAATGGAGATGATCAGCTCGCAGAGGTCGAAGTCCTCCAGCGACACCGTGCCCTTGCCGATGCCAATGGACCGCGGCAGGCCGACGCTGGTGGGCTCGTGGCACATGTTGGAGCAGTCGGGAAAGTTGTTGCAGCCGTATTCCCGGGCGAACAGCTGGTACAGGTAGGCCGCTTCGTTGGACGCGCGGCCGGAGGTGTAGAACTCCACCTGCTCGGGTTGCAGGCTGCGCAGGATCTCGCCGATGCGGGCAAAGGCGTCCTGCCATGCCACAGGCTTGAAGGTGTCGCTGGCGCGGTCGTAGACCAGGGGCTCGGTCAGGCGCCCGAGGTCTTCGAGTTCGTAGTCCGAACGCTGCAGCAATGAGGTCACCGGATGCTGGGCGAAGAACGCCGGGGTGACCCGCTTGTTGGTGGCCTCCCAGGTCACCGCCTTGGCGCCGTTTTCACAGAACTGGAAGGTCGACTTGTGCTCCTTGTCCGGCCAGGCGCAGCCCGGGCAGTCGAAGCCGTCGGGCTGGTTGGTGCGCATCAGGGTCAGCGGCGCCTTGAGGGTGTCCATCTGCTCGCGCACCGCGGTCGCAGTGGCCTTGAGCGCGCCCCAGCCACCGGCAGGACCATCGTAGTTGCGGATTCCGGGAACCTTGCGTCGAGTACTCATGAGCGCTCCAGGGCCGGCCCGGCGCTGCACGACGCGAACCGGTGGTTGCGGGTGACCGAGGCGCGCCAGGGCAGGATGCCCAGGGGCCTGGATCAAGGGGCAAGTGCGCTGGAAAAGCCTCAGCGCAGGGTAAAATCTAGCCCTGCGGGTTGGCCTGTCAAGGCCAGGCGCCGACCGGTACAGGGCCCATGCCAGGGCCCCGGTCAGGCCCGGGGGAGCCTATTGCAGGCCCCCGTCAGAACCTGTAGCGCCTACTGCAAAACGCTGCGCCGGCGCTTGAGGGTCCAGCCCTGCTGCATGCCGGCCGCGGCCAGCAGGATCGCCCCCACGCCCACCCATTGCAGCAGCCCCAGGCGGTGCCCGAAGGCCACCCAGTCGACCAGGATCGCCGCAATCGGGTAGATGAACGACAAGGCGCCAGTCAGGGCCGTCGGCAGTTTCTGGATCGCCCCGTACAGCAGCACGTACATCACCCCAGTATGGAGAATGCCCAGGGTCAGCAGGCTGACCCAGGCGCTGGCCTGCTGGGGTGGCGCGCCGAGGTTGGCCCAGGGCGCCAGCAACAGCACCCCGGTGCAGACCTGGATCAGGGCGATCAGGTGCGGCGGCGTGCCACTCAGGCGCTTGATCAGCAGCGCGGCAAAGGCGTACAGCGCCGCCGCGCCCAGAGCCAGGGCAATGCCCAACAGATAGTCGCCACCCTCCTCGCCCTGGCTGCCGTGGGCACTGACGATGGCCAGCATTCCGGCGAACGACAGGCCCAGCCAGAACAGCTTCTGCGGGGTGATCTTTTCTCCCAGGAACAACGCCCCGAGGGCCACCAGGATGAACGGCTGAACGTTGTACACCGCGGTGCCGATGGCGATCGAAGCCCGGGAGTAGGAACCGAACAGCAGCACCCAGTTGCCGACAATGGCCACGCCACTGAGCACCGCGAGGATCAAGGCGCGCTTGCTCAGAATGTTCTTACGCAAAAAGCCGAAAGCTCCACAAATCAGCAGCAAGGTCCCGGCGCCGAACAGGCACCGCCAGAACACCACATCCAGCACCGGTTGCCCGGACACCAGGACGAACCAGCCAATGGTTCCGGAAATCAGCATGGCAGCGGTCATTTCCAATGATCCGCGTCGGGTTTGTGCATCCATCATCAGGCTCCTTTGCAAGTGGGCAAATTATGCCCAGCCAGCAGAGCCCATCGCCAGATCAAAACCTGGGCTAGAATCGATTCAGACCTTTTTTATCAAGGCCAAAGAGCCCATTCACCTAACGAGATCGCCATGCTGGATGCCATCGACCAAACCCTGATCAGTGCCCTGATGCAGGACTCGCGACGCTCCCTCAAAGCCCTGGCGCAGATCAGCGGGCTGTCCGCTCCCAGCGTCTCGGAGCGCTTGCGCCGGCTGGAAGAACGCGGAGTCATCAGCGCCTATACCCTGGAGATCGACCCCAGGTTTCTCGGTTACCAATTGCAGGCCATCGTCCGCATCCGCCCCTTGCCGGGCAAATTGCAGGAGGTCGAACGGCAGATCCTGGCGATTGCCGAGTTCACCGAATGCGACAAGGTCACCGGCGACGACTGCTTCATTGCCCGTCTCCAGGTGCGCTCCATGGAACAACTGGACAGCCTGCTGGACCACCTCAATCACTACGCCGAAACCAACACCGCGATTGTCAAGAAATCGCCGATCAAACGGCGCCTGCCGCCTCTGGAATAGGCAGCGGTCCGGACAGCTTTCCAGGTCCGAAAAAATACCTTGCAGGCCCTCCAAAGTCGCGAAATGAAAGCGCACTGGCCATCTCCCATCTACTGACTACCGCACAGCTACAGGTATGAGCGCGTCGAAAAGCTGGACAGCCAAAGAAAACCTGGGCAACAAAAAGCCCGCCGATGCGGGCTTCTTGTTGGCTTAGCGCCTGGGATCAGTCATCGCGCCCCATGATGCCGAACAGTTGCAGCAGGCTGACGAACAGGTTGTAGATCGATACATACAGGCTGATGGTGGCCATGATGTAGTTACGTTCGCCGCCGTGGATGATGGCGCTGGTCTGGAACAGGATGCACACCGAGGAGAACAGCACGAAGCCGGCGCTGATCGCCAGTTGCAGGCCGCTGATCTGGAAGAACAGGCTGGCCAGCACGGCGCCCATCAGGACGAAGAAACCGGCGGTGATGAAGCCGCCGAGGAAGCTCATGTCCTTGCGGGTGATCAACACATAGGCCGACAGACCGCCGAACACCAGTGCCGTCATGGCAAAGGCTGAACTGACCACTTCGGCGCCGCCCTGCATGCCCAGGTAGCGGTTGAGAATCGGGCCGAGCAGAAAGCCCATGAAACCGGTCAAGGCGAAAGCCGACACCAGGCCCCAGGCCGAGTCACGGAGTTTGTTGGTGAGGAAGAACAGACCGTAGAAGCCGATCAGCACCACGAAGATGTTCGGATAACCGACACGCATCTGCTGTGCCACATAGGCCATCACTCCACTGAACGCGAGGGTCAGGGCCAGCAGGCCGTAAGTGTTGCGCAGGACGCGGCTAACCTCTAGCTGCTCGGCCTGCACGCCGTTGTTAACTGCGTAATCCTGTTCGCGCATGGCGACACTCCTGTTGGGGGAAACATTTAGTGGCATGGATGATAACAGAGGCTCTGTAACTCGCGACGCAGAGAGTTTGACAGTGTGTTTCATTCGGGTATTATGGCGCCCGCAATGCGATCTGGAGGTGTGGCCGAGTGGTTTAAGGCAGCGGTCTTGAAAACCGCCGACTGTAACAGGTCCTAGAGTTCGAATCTCTACGCCTCCGCCAAATCTCAACGAGAAAGCCCTGATTTATCAGGGCTTTTTTGTGTCTGGTGGATTTTACTCCTGACCTCACCACGTCGACCTAGCTCAAGCATTTTTGGACGCGTCCGAATACTTTGTTCTTTTTGAGATGCTTTCGCCTCAATCTACTGCAACCGCAATATGTCGATTGCGCATACTGCTGTAGACCGCCCCCGGCGTTCTGCCGACCCAGCTGCACCCCCTCCCCCCCTACAGTTCGTCGGCGCAAATCGCGCCCCGTCCAAGCCTCGATTACTGTATGCACATACAGCACCTGGATCGAGGTAGTACCGTGCACACCGAAGACGACACAGCAGATTGGCTGGGCATCCCCACGCATGAAGAAATGTTGAGGCAGCATGTGCTGCTTGTAACTGCTGAGTGCGAACAAATGCAGCAGGCCCTGGCTGCATGCCGGCAGAGCATCGCCAAGCTCGTCGAGATCAACCAGGAACTTAACGCGCAGATCGATGCGATCAGGGCAGAGCGTGATGCGGCCAGGCAAGATGCAAATCGCGCGCATGCTGAGTGCGTGTCGAAAGAAAACAACAAGCGCTGGAACGGGTCGGTGCCTACCTGGGGCATGACTACGAGCGACCCCGTTCCGTGATCTATGCTTTCTCCTCTGCCGGGAGAAATGCCTATGTGCGGACGACTCTCACAATATCGCGGCATTCACGACTTCGTCGCAGCCCTGAGCATGCCCGGGGCCCTGATCAATAACGTCGGTGATCAGCCCCTGGGGCGCTACAACGCGGCGCCGACAATGCAACTCGCCCTCCTTCATGTCGCCAGCGAGGCCTTGCATGCCGACGCCGTGCGCTGGGGATGGCGACCGCACTGGGCCACAGATCGTGCTGCACCGATCAATGCCCGGGTCGAGAAAGTGGCCCATGGGCCTTTCTTCCGCCAGATCTGGCCACACCGAGCCATATGCCCAATCGATAACTGGTTCGAATGGGTGGACGAAGGCGGCCCGAAAAAGCAGCCCTACCTGATTCGGCATCGCGACGGCTCGCCGATTCTCTGCGCGTCTATCGGACAGCTTCCAGCCCCAAACCAGGGCGAGCACGACGGCTTTGTGATCATCACCGCCAATGCCCAGGGCGGCATGGTCGATGTCCACGACCGCCGCCCGGTGGTCCTGGCCCCGGACCTGACCCGGGAATGGCTCGACCCGGCAACGCCCAAAGAGCGCGCCGAACAGATGGCCCTGCACCATGGCGAGCCCGCCGAGGCCTTCGAGTGGTTTAAAGTGAGTCCTTTCGTCGGAAACGTCAGAAATCAAGGCCCGGAACTAATAAAGCCCCGGGCCACTGAGACAAACAAAAATCCACCCTAAAGGCGGCCTTTGTCTTTAACCACAAGGCGTGATTCGACTACCAGTTGAAGTAGACGAGCTCGTTTACTGCCTTTCCTCCCTTGCCACCCACACCATGCCGGAACGGCACTACCTTCAGGCGAAGGCCTGCAAACACATCCCTAATCTGAGGATGGTCATTGATCGAGATAACCATCCGTCCGCTAATTGAGCGAGCCAGGTCGGCCATATCCTGGTATTGGTCGAAACTGAATACACCTGCCTCATAGCCGGCCATCTCCCAATACGGCGGGTCGAGATAAAACAGGGTGTGCTTTCGGTCATAGCGCTTGATGCAGGCCTTCCAATCCAGGTGCTCAATGGTAGTGCGGGCCAGCCGTAAGTGCGCTTCGCTGAGCTTTTCCTCGATCCGCAGAAGGTTCAGCTTTGGCGGTGCAGTAGTGGCTGTGCCAAAGGTTCTGCCTGTCGGCTTCGCCCCAAAACACAACTGTTGCAGGTAGAAGAATCGGGCTGCCCGCTGAATATCGGTCAGCGCCGGCACCGCCTGGATATTGGCCCACTCGAACATCTTTCGACTGACCAGGGACCAGCGAAACTGGCGGACAAACTCATCGAGGTGGTTGGCCACTACTCGGTAGAGGTTGACGACCTCACCGTCATAATCGTTGATCACCTCGACCCGGCTAGGATCCTTCATGAAGAACAGCGCCGCACCACCGCAAAACGGTTCGACGTAGCAATCATGGTCAGGAAACTCCGGGAGAATGTGTTTGGCCATGCGGCGCTTGCCGCCCATCCATGGAAAAATTGGTGTACTCATTTCGACTCTCGCTTGTTCAGGGGACGGTTCCTGTTGGCTCTCGAGTCGCTCGAAGGTGGTCCGTTGAAAATGCGCGCTGGCTGCTGAGATCGCCGACCAACGCTGTTATGGGATGCCGCGCTATTGGCAAGCGAAAACCGCCGCCTCCAGTTGTCTCTCGTATCCGATCCGCTGCCGGCGCTCTGCCAGCAGCGCCCGCACCTTCAGTTCCAAGCTATCGGTCTTCTTGAGGCTGCCAGTGGCCCAGGCTGGCATAGGCACCACTGGCGCCTTGCACGGCACTTGCACAGGCACCTCCACGCGAACGGTGCGCACCTCGGGCTCCCGCGCCGCACACCCCGCCAGCGCAACCACAATTCCCAGCAGCAACCACTTCATAACCCCAACTCCTGATCAATGATCAATTCCGCGGCCGGCGCCGGGTCACCGCCGGTACGTTCCTGCAGGAGACGATTCGCCACGGAGTAGTCGTGCTGGGCCAGCTCCTTGGCATCAGCCTGGGCCTGGGCGGCGCGGCGCTCGCGCTCCTGGCCTGCCAGTACCAGGTCGCCCAGCTTCCGGCCCTGCTCACCCGCCAGGGCTTCCAGGTTGTTGCGGCCAGCCTTTGCCACGGCCAGATCGCCCAGGGCAGTGTCGAGCTGCGGCCGGTAATGCCTGGAGGTCATCCAGGCTCCCAGGACGGCACCGGCGGCCAACACCAGGACGACGGCCAGCAGAATGCCAACCGCCCGCCAGGCGCCGGCGCTCACTTCAAGGCCCTGCGCAGGCCTTCCTCGAACACGGCATCCGGGTAAGGGTTGCCGCCGTTCTCATGCACGATGATCCCGAGCATCACGGCGCGCAGGGTCGCCGGGTTCTTGATGTCGATCGCATCGTTCGCCTTCACGCCTAGGCGCTTAGCGATTGCGGCGATGTAGGCCTCGGTGTCGTTCTCGTTCCCAGGCGCCCAGCGGGTGATGAACTCGCGAGGGGTGTCGATGCCTGGGCCGCCGACCCCGGGCATGCCATCCTTGCCGCGGTAGTTGAGCAGCAGCCTGCCCAGGGCACGGATGCCGTTCTCGGCAGTGTCGAAGACAGCGAACCGGCTGTTCGGCTCCTTGCCGAGTTGGCCTTGCCAGTCGTTGCGGGGGTTGTAGTCGATGTTTCCCGGGTTGCGGTTGCGGACGCCGCGGGCGTTCTGAATAGTCATGGTCAAACTCCAGGCACAAAAAAGCCCGCAACTTGGCGGGCTTGGGGAACGATCTGCAGCAACTGCTGCTCGGTGATCGGCATTGTGTTTTCTCCAGGCAATAAAAAAACCGCGTATAGCGGGTTATGGTGCATCAAGGGTATGTGTTGGTTAGCGAATCAGTAACCGGTGACGTCGATGATTGTTACGCTGGCCTGAAACTGGGAGAAGTTGTACTCGGCGAATCCCTGACCATCCCACGGGCGGTTGATGTTCGCCACGATCCCGCTCCTATGCTCCCAGGTGTTGTCGGTCGGCGTGATGATGAACGTCGACTTGACGTCCTCGATAACGATAGTGCCGTTTGGGCCTGTCCTCTGCTTCCTTGCTCCATACCCTCGCGTGTTCTGGATCAGAGCGCACTTTCGCCCAACTGGTATGCTGCCGGTGTTTGCTCCCGGAAGAGCTGAGCTGTTCAGAATCCGGATGTACTTGCGCAGCGAGTTGTAGACGGTCTCCCCAGTGTGCCTGTTCCGGATACGCATCCCGGGCTTGCCGCCCTCATCGCTGTTCGGCGTGCCGAAGATGTAGTAGTCAGCAAAGCCTTGGGGGGCGCCGGTATTGGTTACAGAAAAAATCCTGACGTACTGCCCATTCATGACGTAAAAGGTTGGATTGTTGCCTCTGATCGCAACTATCTGCGGCGTGCTCGATTGAGGCATAGGGACGTCGGTGTATTTTATGTTGCCGAACTCGCCGCTGGTCGCCGGAACGACCCGGCCTTGACTCAGCAGGCAATGATTCCGGAATCGGCTATCAATCTGGATAGCCCTGTTTTGGTTCCTTACCCTAAAACCAATCTCGCTCAAGAGACACCCCACAAGATTTTTACGGAAGTCCGTGCGCCGTACACGTTCGGAAAGCTCCAGGACAGCCTGTTGCCGCTGATCGAGGGGATCGGCCGAACAAAGTTCGTCCAAAGGTTCGGCCGCGGGTCAATCACGACATAGAAAGGCTCGCCCAGCAGGAGGTTGTCGTCCGTGATCGCCCCATCTGCTGTCCCGCTATCCAGGACCCCGAGCTGTCGCGTCAGGCGATCGGTCACTTCAATGGTGACCTCACCGGTAACCCTATCCCTGACCCTGAACCCAAAGGTCACGACAGAAGACCCAGTTCTACGACCTGGACGCCGGTCTCGGTATCGGTGAGATAGACGCCCCGATCCATGATCTGGAGCCTGTAGCCAACTCCGTTTCCGTTGATATCAAGAGTGCCGTTTTTGTTCATTTTCCAGCCCCTTTGCCCTTCGATATAGCCATCTGACTCGATGTAGTCACCTATTTTTGCGTTGGTGATAGTGCCGTCTTGAATGAATGCAGTGTCGATATAGGCGGCATTGTTTTGAACAACAAATGGGTAATAGATCTCCGCAGCGTTCGGGTCGACAATTGCAAATCGGCTTGCGGCGATCAGCACCTGGCTGGTGATGATCCCTTCGTTGTTCTCCACGCCAACACCAATGCCGGCCAGGTATGGCTTGTTGTCGACCGTGAGCTGGGTCTTGATCGAGTACATGGCCGCGAGCTCGCTTTTCATGGCCTCGATCTCAACCTGCGCGCCACCACCCGAGTCGATCTTTTCCACCAGATGCTGGCTCAACTGCGTCTCGGTGATCTGGTCGTTCAGGTACTCAAGGATCACACCGGCATCGGCAGAAGATTGGCCCATCACTGGCCCGTAGAACGCCCCGACGTTACCGATGCGGTCTACCAGCCGGGCCCAAAAGAAGAACCGCACGCCGGCGGCCAGGCCCATGATGGTTAGGTCGGTCTGCGGATAGGCGTAGTCGCCGAACTTGGTCGCCGTGGCCACCTGATTGGTCTGGCTGTACCAGATCTCCGTTCGCTGCAGGTCCGCGGTGGTGACTCCGGCCGGGATGCCCCAGGCCAACTTGATGCCGAACACGATCGACTCGGCGGTGAAGGACGACGGCACCGGCGGCGGCGTGGTCTTGCCGTTCAGCACGGTCTCGACTGAGGTCGCGAACACTGAGCCGATGTCCAGGGAGTTGATGGCCCGCACCTTAGCCACATACCGCCCCGCGTAGATCCCACTCACATCAATGGACGTGGTGCCCGTGCGGCCTGCAAAGATCCAGTCACCGTCGTTCTTGCGCCAGTAGACCTCGTAGGCAATCGCCGCCTCGGGCTTCTCCCACTCAATCGTCATGACGCTGACCGCGCTGCCCTGGTCAACGAAGTGGTCATTGCTCACCGTCACGTTCGCCGGCGGCCGCTGGACGCTCGGCGGGATCACCGTCACCGGCGGGCGCTCGATGCGCGTGCCGTTGTCGATTGCGCCGTACTTACTCGCGTTGTGGCGTACCGCGCTGATCGTGAACTTGATCTCGGAGTCGGAAAAGTCCTCAGCCACGGACATGACGCGAAACAGCTGGGTGGCCAGGGTCGGTGAGTCAATGGCCCACATCGAATGCTGGGGCGGTAGATCATCCAGCATCTGCGCCAGCACAACCTGCTGGACTTCAGCAGGAAACCCGGTGGTATCCATTGTCACCCGGCCGCTTGACCACTTGATTCCCGTACGGTCCCAGGTCAAGGGATAGCCCACCGACTTGATCTGCCGGGAAACAGCCGTGCCGGTGGGCATGATCACGGTGATGGTGTCGCCGGGGTATGCCTTCACGTCGGCATCGAGGACCAGCGTATCGAGCGTGGAGGAGCGCAGGCGCCCACCAATGCGCCGCCCTGCCCGATCATTGTCCGCGATGCGGATGATCTGCCCGGGGCGCGCCAAGGTGCCATCCAGGCCTACGGAGAATCCCACGCTTTCGGTTTCCAGGCGGTTGGTCAGCAGCGCCCACTTGCCGATGCGCTGGGCTTGAGCCTGGGACGTGCAGCCGGTGGCGGTGATCTCGGTCTGCTGGATGCCGTAGCGGGTGATGCCGGCCTGGTCGTCGACATACTCAACCTTTTGCCGGTAGAAGTCGGCCGGATCGTTCCAGCTCACCAGGGCCACGGTGTAGCGGGTCTTCTTCGCCGAGCCGAAATAGCCAAACTTGCCGTCGATCACGTTGGCGTTCGAGTAGGTGTAAACCGGGTCCTCGGGTATGTCGGCAATAGCCATGACCGAGCCGCCGGCCCAGTAGGACATTCCGCGGAAGGTGGTGGCCAGGTCCTGCAGCACGTCGAGAGCGTTCGACCTGGTCTGCAGGAACAGATTGCAGGTGAACCGCGGCTCCATGCCGCCCTTCCCGTCCGGCACCAACTGATCGCAGTACTGGCCGATGCGGTACAGCTCCCACCGGTCCACCTGGCCCTCGTTCAGCAGATGGCCCAGGCCATAACGGAAGTGCAGCAGTAGGTCATAGAAGATCCAGGCCGGGTTATCGGTCCAGGCGGACTTGAACGAGCCATCCCAGATGCCGGAGTACAGCCGGCTTTCCGGGTCGTAGTTGCTCGGCACGCGGATGATGCGCCCGCGCAGATCGAAGGACCGAGTCGGAATCGACTGAAACTGCGAGGCGTCGAACTGCAGGCCGACGACAGCGGAACCCGGATAGCGCAGCTTGGCGTCGATCACTTCAGTGATCGCATCGATGCTGGTTTTATCTGCGATCGCTCCAGAGGTGCTGTTCGGCGTCAGGCGGGTAACCCGAATCTGCCAGTTGCTGCTGGCCGGCGGCAGGTCGACCCGGTGGGAGCGCTCGTACTTGGTCGAGGTCTTGCCGCTGAACGCCGAGGTGAGCACCTGGACATAGGCCCCGCCGTCGGTGGAAACCTCGATCTTGTACTGCACGGTGTAGCCGTTGGTGTCGCCGTTGCTGGTGTTGGTCTGGGCCAGGCGCGGGGTAGACAAACGCACGCGCACGGCCGACAGCTGCAGGTTCTGCACAGCGCGAACCCAGGGCTGGCCATACTTCAGCTCAACCCCTACCGCAATTTCACTTTCGACCGCCGGAAAGCCCGGGATATGCAGCTGATCCTGGCTGCCGGTGCGGGCGTCCAGGGTGACGCCGCTGAAATTACGGGTGCCGTCGGCATTGGCCAGGGGCGTCTCGTCGAGGTAGACCGAGCGCTCGCCCGCGACCAGGCCCTGGATCTCGCCTTCGCTCACCAGGTCAAGGATCCGCGCATACGCGGTACTCTGCAGGCTGTCGGGGGCCTCAACGGACGGCCGCGGCTTCGACTCGCCGCCCTTGCTGCCGGTAATGTGCTGGTTCATGGCTTTCCTTTAGGCGTAAAAAAGCCCGCTCATGGCGGGCCTGGTGGCGGGTTCGGTTTACATCTGGTCTTCGGAGTAGATCCCGGCGCTGATCACCGCGCTGCCGACGATCATCCGGCCATAAAGCAACGGGACAGGGTTGCCCTGGACGCTGGTATTTACGGCGCCGTTGAAGCTGTAGCTGGGCCGGTTGTTGGGGGTGTCTTGGGTGCCTAGGCCTTTTGCTTGGGGGCTGAGCATCTGGATCACCCCCCCAGCCATCAAGCCTATACCTGCTGGAGCTAGGTATGGAGCCGATGCTGGGAAGAAATAGGACACTACAAGCAGGGCTGCACCAGCAATGGTCTGTAGGAGTCCAGCGCGCTTAGATCCAGACAGAACTGGAACTATCCGAATCACATCCCTGCCGGTTGGCTTACCAAGATCTTCCTCTCCAATGTTCTCTTTGCCATTGAACACGGCATATCGAATGCCTTTGCTTGAGCCTTCTGCCACGTACTGCTCAAAGCCAGGGAACTGCTTGAAGTACCCGCGGATATCACGAAAGCCGCCGCCAGTAATCATTCGGTGGCGTCTGCCGAATCGCTGGGCCAATGACCCTGATAACAGGACGGTTTGCATTTTTTCAGATGCCTGAGCCACGTTTCCTCCAGATGTACAAAAAAGGCCGCAAACTTGCGGCCTTTCGACTATCGACATTTATTAACTGAGTCTCGAATTCCACTACGACCAATCTGTGACCACGCCACCCTCTGATACAGGCTGGCAATACTGCCAGTCTTGGTCTGGCGAATATCAAGAACTTCATCCGTCTGCGATCCGAAGCCATTCACCAACCGATACCCGGTTTCGGTTTCGCTCATTGCTGCGCTGGAGCTGTGATCCTGCCACTCAGGAAAAGCACATAGCGCGAATGCCTTCGGCGACTTGCTGGATACCACTGTCAGGTCTGGCTCCCCCTTCATCAAGTCAGATGGTGACGAGCACCCCGCCAGCAGCGCCAACGCCACCCCCGCAATCAAAATCCGCATGTTTTCCGCTCCTTGTGAGATCGGCAGACGATAGCATTTTGATCAGGACCTGACCTCCCGATGCCGCCAGTAGCTGACGGTTACTTCTCGCCAGTAGCCGCCGTAGGTGTCGCGTTTGCTGTCCCGCCCATACAAATGGTGCAGGATCGACCCGGGCGCGGGGAAGTGTTCGGGCTCGGTCTTCAGGTTGCCATCGGCAAGGTAGACCCCGGCGTGGTTCGGCACCTTCGACCGGATCTGCATCAGCACGATGTCGCCGTGCCGCGGAGCGCTGACCCGTGTGAAGCCGGCCGCCGGCAGGTTCTCCAGATACAGGTTGCCGCCCTTCTCCCACCAGCCATCCTCCCGTTCGTACTGGCCCAGGTCGATGCCCATTTCACGGCAATAGAAGTCGAGGATGATGCTCAGGCAGTCGTGCACGCCGTGAGCGAACTTGCGGCCGATCAGCGGGGCCTGGTAACCGTCCGGCGTGAAGCTCACAAGCTCGCCTGGGCGCACCTGTTCGTCATCGCCCTTGCGGACCTCAAGGATGTGCCAGGGAAGCCCGGAGGCCTCGCAGGACACGCGATCTGCCTCACTGGGTGCTGCTGGGTAGTCTGGATGGCTATGCACGACCGCCAGCACCTGGCCGCGATCCTCGGCGGCGGCGAAGTCCTCGGGCGCCAGGCGGAAATGCTCACTGGGCGTCAAGGCCGTGTTGCGGCAAGGCACATAGACTTCCTTTCGCCCTTCGCGAATCACCAGGCCGCAGCACTCACGCGGGTACTCAGCCAGCGCATGCCGCTCGATGGCGGCGCGGGTGGACTTGTTCATGATCAGCTCCGAAGCAGGCCGGCGGCCGGGAATGAGCCATAAGGCAGAGGGTTGTTCTCGCCGAAGCGCAGCTTGCAGCTGCTCAAGCGCCCGCCGCATTTGTCCTTGGAGGCATCCGTGACAATGATGTCGTTCTCATCGGCCACGGGCCCGCCGTTGTAGCCGCAGTAGGGCCCGCGGTAACCGCCGCAGCTGAGCCACCAGCAGACGTTGGCCACGATCTGCCGGCGCGGCAACTGAACCCCGGCGAAGTCCAGGGCCGAGGCCAGTTCGAACTGCACCGTCTCGTTGTTTTCGGCCGTCTTGCGCTCGACGTACCAGATATCCGGCGGCAGCTCTTCGTCGGGGTCCGCCTCCGGCTGGCCATCAAGGTACTTGCCCAGCGTCCGGTGCCGGATCAACTTCGCACCCACAAGGTCCTCGAAGTACAACACCAGAGCCGTAATGAACCCGCCGACGTTGCCGACGGACAGGGTCGGCATCGGCTGCGCGCCCTGCCCCGTCATTTCGAAGCCCTCGGCCTTGATTGGCCAGGGCGAATACTCGACCCCCTGCCAGTAGATCGACGACTGCTGCGGGTAGCCGTGAAAGCGGTACAGCTCAGCGCCCAGGGTAGTAGCGTCGAGCTCGAAAAGCTCCACCCACGCGCCAGGCTCCAGGGTCTGGATATCGGCCGTAATTGGCATGGTGTTTCCTCAAGGCAAAAAAAATCCCGCTCGTTGGCGGGTAGTTACTCGGATTCAGGCGCTGAAGGTGCAGGTGATTCTTCCGCCTTTGGCATATTAAGGCGCAAGTCGATCCAGCTATTGAGCGGCACATCGAGCGGAGCACCTTTCCCGAGATGCATCTCGCCGTCGTCGTCGAGGGTCCAGCGCTGCTTGAAGAGATGCACAGTCACAGTTCCCTGGTCGTCCTGCTCACTTTCAGTGATTCCGAGTGCCCTGCCACCATCTGGCGAGCATGGATCAAGAACGCGCCATCCTTCGAGGGCCAGCCCCTGGCTTCCAGTAATGACGTAAACGCCAACGGCAGCGCGCTCAACAATGACGCCGCGAGCCTCATCATTTGCTGCGCCCCACTCCCCGGCGGCTTCAAATGTCTGTTCGAACAAGTCAAGGCGCTTGCTTTGTGAAACATTGGCGATCCGTACGATAGGTGATGCTGCGGATAGCGCCCCGCCCGAGCCTCTAGTGGTGTTTGCGGTAGTGTAAAACTCAGCAGGCGTATAGGCTGATCCGTTAATGGAGCCCATTAAATACGCTTTAGGCGTGTTCATATAAACGACGATTTTTGTAAAATTTTTCGTCGGTTTATCGTATGACCCCACGTGTACTGAGCCGTATCCGACCGTTGGGATGCCGGCGGACTCAGGATCGAAGCGGTACGTTCCACCCACTACGGAGTCTGAAATGCGGGGCAGGTATGGCGACGAGATCGCGCCGACACCGAAGTCACCGACCCTCAGCACGCGACCAAGCGTCTCATCAACACTGCTTGATGTCACATCAGTAACTGCTGCCGTCCCAAGGCCAAGTCCTGTGCGTGCGCTCGCTTGATCACTCCCGCCCGTGCCACCCTGCGAGACACTAAGCGCAGTGGTAAGCCCTGTGAGCCGAGTTATGTCGGAGTTAACTCCTTTCATAGCTCTAGCGTTCAGCTGGCCCTGCAGCTTTGCAAAGGCCTGCAGCACTGTATCGCCAGCCACGATAGCGGCATTCACCAACGCCCCAAGGCCTGCAAGAGTCGTCGAGCGAACCCTGGCCGCTGTGAAGTACTGGTTTGTCGCCCCCTCCGGGACTTGGTCCGTAGAGCCAGGCGAAGACGGGATCAGCACATACGCCGCGCCGCTCCAGCGGTACTGTCGTGTCGGATTTGTAGGGCTGTCGCCGTCGTTGATTGCGATGTAGATCTTGCCCGTCTCGCCAGTCGCCGGGAAATCGGCCCGCGCTGGAAACTCCAAAACATCATCAACGAAACTCGGGAGCTGAGCCGCCGGTACCGTTCCGTTGATCAACTGAGCCACCGAGACACCCAGCGCTGCACCAGGAACTGCTGCATCCGCCTTGGCCTTGGCTGCAGCAGCGTCGGCCACACCCTGCTCGGCCCTCGCCTGCGCTGCCGCCGTCCGGGTATCCAACTCCGCGAAGTTCTCGTTGATGATGATCCCGCCGTCGCGCAGCGTGTCGCCGGTTTCATCGTTCGGCTCCTCGCCAACGTCGATTGGTCTGATGGTCATGGGTGGAATGCCTGTTCAAATTCTGCAGCAATGGAAAACAAGCCAGCGCCATGGGCCGTAGCTTGATATGACCTGCAGCGGTACAACCCCTGTTCACCAAGAGGCGGCGTCCAGAAGAACGGCGTAGCTCCGGCATGCGCGTCAAGAAAGCTCTTGATCTGGCGAGACCTTGATTCAGTGTCAAGAAACGTCAGAGGCCATGTCTGCATGCGGTTGTTGATGCCGTCCTGGGCAACCTGCTCGTAGCCGTCGCCGAACTTTGCAGATTTCGTGCGAAATGAGACGGTGCCCGTGGGATCAACCCGCGGGCACCAGGAAAAGGTCTCGATTGCCATCACCCTCTACCTCTGATTGCGTTGTAGATACTTCCACCAGGGGCGAGCCCTTTTCGGACTGCGGTCTCAGCCTCAACCCGTGCGGCGTTCTGAATGTTTTTCCCAGCTGCGACGACCTCTTCCTGGCTCGCGCCAGCGCCACCGCCAGCGCCCGAGGCGTCGACATTGATTGTTATAGGAAAGATGTAGGATCCACCGCTGGATGCAGCGCCAGGCGCGCCTGGCGAGGCGCCAGAGGTCAGCGGGGTGACGCTACCGCCATTTGCTCCGGTCATGAGGTAGGAGCGGCCGCCCTGGTTGTAAAGCTCAGGGCCGCGCTCGTTGACCTCGTACAGAGAGTTAGGCGCAACGGGTCCACCAGTGGCGCGCTGACCGGCAACCCACGACGAGAAACCGGACCCGGTGTACCCGGCCTGGGTAGCTCCGGTAGCACCGCCGAAGTACGAACTGGCAGCAGATGCCGCCATGCCGAACAACGAACTTAGCGCCGAAGAGGCTGCTTGCCGCGCAGCGATCCTGGCCATATCGGCCAGAACCGACTTCGTGAAGTCGGCAAAGGACAGCTTGCCTGTCATCGCGAATTGAGTGATCGCGTCCTCCATGGAACTGAAGGCGTTGCTGAATAGCGATCTGGTTTGCCCGGCTATATCTTGTGCGCTGTCGAGATAATCTTCCCAGGCCCCACGCGCTCCGTTGGTCCAGTCACCCTGTGCCTCTTTCATCTCGGCATAGTTGGCCTTGACCTGGTCAGCCATCTGCTGATGGTTCTTCTTCAGAGCATCAAGCTTGCGGTTGTATTCCTCTGCGGACATGCCGCTGCCGGCGTCGGCGTACTGCGCGGCCAGAGCCTTTCGGTCTTCGGCGTAGGTGTCATCAACGCCGTTGAGTTGGTCCTGCAGCGCAGCACGGCTGCTGCCCATTCCTACCGCTTCAGCGGCGCGCTGCCCGGATCGCTTTAAATTGCCGAGCTGGGTATCCAAGGCCGCCTGGTACGAGGCAATTTCTTTCATGCGCAGCACAAGCGGATCGGTTGTGGCCACAGCGATGTTGAACTGCTTCGCCATCTCGGCGATGCCTTTGTTGTACTCGTCCTGGGTGATCTTGCCGTTCTTGAGCAGCAGATCCAGCTGAGTGCCACGCTTACGAAACTCGTCGGCAGCGAAGCTCACAGGATCGAACGACTGCTTGAGCTCTTTGTATGTCGCGGAGGCTTCCTTGAGCTGCTGTTTGAGCTTGTTCTGCGCCTCTGCCGCAGACTTAGTGGTTCCGTTTAGCTGGGCTACCTGCTTGTCGATGGCCTCGATTGCACGCCGATAGCGCTCAGCGTTTTCTGGATCCTTGGCCTGGGCAGCAACCAGGGAGGCCCGGTCCTTCTCGAGCTTGGCCAGCTTGTCATATGAATCGAGCAGCTTGTCGGTGACACCATTCGCCCCCTTCCTAGAGATCGTCAGCTTGCCTTCCTGCTCAGCAAGCGCTTTGTCCCCTTCCAGCAGCTTCTTGTTACCTTCAACCAGCTTGTCGTCCGCCCAGCCGCGCAGATCCGTGTATGCCTTGTAACTGGCTAGACGGTCATCTGAGGCCTTTTTCGCGGCCGACAGATCCTGCCCGAATAACTCACCGACGAACATCGTCGGGTTTGCAGCGAACTTGTTCCAGCCGCCCTGGGCCTTGTTGTAGCTGCCCAATGCCCGGTTGGTGGTTTCCTCGTCCTTGACCCCAGCCAGATGCCGGCTTTTCTCATCAGTCGAAAACCAGCTGAGCACATACTTCAGGTCGCTGCTCATCTTCTTGAGGTCGTCGGGCAGCTGAGACAGGCCCAGCGCCGCGGCACCAGTAAGCTTCACGACCATCGCCGCCAGGTCGGCAATACCTTGCTGGAAGCTCGGGTCGTTGACGATGTCTCGGACGCCATCAAGCGAGTGCTGCAGCGGGCTCAGGTCGATATCTGCCAGGCCCGCTACGAACTCGTTGCGCAACCCCCGCACCTGGGCCTGCAGGTCCTCAATCACCTCATTGGCCTTGACCAAGCTGGCGATCTGCGAAGGCTCCAGCGCAATGCCGAAGTCCTTGGCCTGCTGCATGTACTTGCGCAAGCCTTCGGCGCCGTTGTTGAGCAGTGGCAGCATCCGTGAAAGATCGTTGCCCAGGCTTTCGAGGATGTTGATTTTCTCGGACTGCGAGCCGACCTGCTTCAAGCCGTCAGCGATCGCCAGCAGCTGCTTGTCCGGCGTCATGTTCGCCAGGTCGTCGAGCGACAGCCCAAGCTTGTCGATGGCGTCGATCGCTTCGCCACCACCGGTCACCAGGGCATCGCCGATCTTGTCGCCGATATCCTTGAAGATATCTGCCATGTTGTCGGCACTGAGGCCTGCGCGCTCTGCAGCATACTGCCACTGCTGAAGCGTGGAGGTACTCATGCCCAGCGACTTCGCCCAGCGGTCAGACTCCGTTGTCGCGGCTGCGGTGCTTTTCAGCATGACCAGGGCGGCAGTGCCGGCGCCGGTGGCAGCGGCAGCAATAGAGCCCATGGCTATGCCGATCTTCTTGCCCACCTCCTCGGCGCGTTTCTGGATCTCCTTCAAGCGCTTTTCGGAAACCCGCGCTGCCTTGTCCATCCCTTGCTCAAAGCCGCCGATCCTGGCGATGAGGTCGAGCGTAAGGCTCCCAAGCGAACGAGTTGCCATATCAGGATTCCATCACATTAGGGTCAAGCCCACTGATCCATGGCCTCGTCCAGATCAACAGGAGCGCGGGCTTGGCTGGGCATAAAGTCGAGAAGTTCGGCCTGGCCGCCGGCAAGTCTGTTGGTCTGCTGGGCAACAATTGCCCCCATCTGCTCAACGCGAAAGCCAACGCTGAGTGAGCCATGTTTACTGCGGTAGGCGACCCAAGCCATAACCTCGGCATGACTCAGGCGCTGCTTTGCTTCCGCCACTGATCTGCCGCCGATTCCGTTCAGCACAAGCTCATGCCAGAACTCGTCGGCGGCGGTCAGTTTTTTGCGCGTTCGGCCCCGGTGCTGTTTACCTCATGAACGGCGGCGAGCATCGCCCAGCCCAAGCCAGGCGAAAGACGGTAGGCGGACTCATAAGGGATGGCTTCCTCGCCGTTCTCGCCGAGAGTGACGCAGGCCGAGATGTAGCGAGCATTGCGGCTCTGCTCGCTCTCGCCATCTGAGAACAGCTTCTCGATCATGCCGAACGATTGCGGCATCACGAAGACGCTGAACTTGTCAGTGATCGACTTGCCGGTTGCAGGGTCGTCATGCGTCCAGACAATCTGCTTCTTCACTTTCTCGGCGCCTACCAGGCCGCCCGAGGCTTCCAATTGCTGAAGGTTCATAGGCTTCCCTTACGCTGACTTCTTGATCCAGGCGGAGCCGCCCGAGCGTTGAATGGATACCGCAGTGCTGACCACGGCATTGGCGGCGAAGTCGAACGGGAAGTCGGCGACGTAGCCCTGGAACAGAAACCAGGTCCTGGAAGGCGGCAGGTTGAAATCTTCTTCCAGGCTGACAATGGCAGCAGCCGCCGCGCCAGATCCTGCGCCACCGGTGAAGCCAACGGTGGGTGCGCTGGTATAGCCGGTGCCGGGGCTGGTGATGTTGATTGCAGAGACCTTGTCGCCATCCAGAACAGCAACAGCGGTGGCGCCGGACCCACCGCCACCGGTCAAGTTCACAGTAGGGGCTGCGGTGTAACCGGTGCCGCCATTCGTGACGGTGACCTGCTCCAGGCCGCCCGCCGCCGAAACGGTGGGTTCGGCCTTGCCATCAGACCAGCCGACAGCCCATTTGAGAGTGCTGTCGCCATCCTGCTCAGAGAGCTGATGCAGGCGGATGTGGCTCGGGCTTTTCGGGTCAGCGTTGATGGTCAGCGAAGCCTGACCCGGAGTTCGTAGGCCTGGTTTGTAGGTCCGCTCCTGGGAGCTCAAGCAGGTGTCTTCGATCTGCTCCTTTGGTGCGCCACCTGGGTTGAAGGCTGTCGCACATTCAATCTCCATGATGGAGCTGGGACCAGTGCCAGAGGACGGTGGCACCAGCGCATAAACCTGGGTGCCCTGGGTAAGAATCGACATCGGGTATACTCCTTGGACAAAGAAAAGCCCGCACTGGGCGGGCTCGGATACTTCAGCGCTGGACTATCCAGTCCACATCGAAGCTGGTTCTATAGTTCTTGGTTGCTGGATCTCGGCCCTCCCCACCCCAGCGAGCGATGTAGGCCCGCAATTCAATTGCATCGCGGATGGCATCACGCACTGCGCGAACAGAAGGGCCAGTAGTGCCGTACACATCGACCTGCAGGGTGAAGCCGTCAGCATCAGGCCGGCCTGCCAGATAATTTTCCGGGTTGCCGCTGATCAGTTGCCAGACTGCGTAGGGCTTGGCAACACCCTCCGGCGCCTCGCCGAACGAATAGAGGCGCATGGAAGCTCCAGAGCCAAGTAAGGCAATCACGCCTGGATCTTGCGCGCACACCTCATAGATGGGAGCTGTCATGATGAAGCTGTCCTCCTCTGCGCTCGACTGATTGCGCGATCTATGGCCGCCTCGTACTCCGAAACAAAGGTGGCCGTAGCCTGGCTTATGCTGTCCGCCAGAGCCGGCCGCATGAATGGCGCTGCGGCCATATTTTCCGTACCGAACTCGAATAGGCGCCAGTGCGGCGTCGGAGCGTTCGGCCTGAGATCGCCACCATCGCGCAGGACGGCACCGTGAAGCACACCGATCCGAAACCCGAGGTCACCTGTTTGCTTGAATAGCCGGCCATTCCAGCGAAGCGCGATGTTGTTTGCGATTGATCGGCCGGTTTCCGGGTCGTCGATTCGCTGGGCGCCCTCCCTGGCTCTATCAGCGATAATCTGGGCTGCTCGGCGCAGCGCGGATCTACCGCCCTTGCGCTTCACGTCATAGGAGATGGCTTCGAGCTTGCCGAGCAGGCTATCGAGGCCGGTAATGCTGAACTCCACACCGTCAGCCATCCTTTACCCCCTTCGACACCAATAGCGTCAGGTACTCCAGGCCGGACTTGGGATCTTCAAGCGGCGGGCCTTCGATGCTGTAGATCTCGCCGCGGTAGATGATGCGCATGGTTGAGTCGATGCCTGGGCGGTATCGAATGACTATGCGCCCTGTGGCTTCTGACTGCTGGGCATGAGCATCAATCCGGTCCCTGGCAGACATTGGCACCACCTGCGCAGGACATTTCGACCAACGCACCACCCACTGGGGTTCGCCATATTCACCGGTGGCTGGGTCACGGGGAGTCGTTTTCTCCTCGATGTCGATGCGGTGCCGAAGCTTGCCAGCCTGCATCACACACCCAACCGGATGCGGTATGGCATCAGCAGGTGCTGGGACGCCAGCGGCAGCTCGACAGCTGTCGACCCGGTGACAACCTCCTCTCGGTTGGCGAACAAGTGGCCGAGCTTCAGCAGGCAGGCCGCCTGAATCGCAGGGTTGAGCACCATGCCGTAGGCGATGGCGTCGCACTGGTCGTAGGCGTCGGCCAGCGCCTGGCGGGCATGACCGAGAAGGCGGCAGCGCAACGTGTGGTCCTGCTCCGCCTCGGCGGCCGCTACCGCTGCAGCATTCGCGTCCTTGGCTTGCTGCATTGCCACCGGCACGCCGGCCCGAGCTTCGTCGAGCGCAATCTGGTCCAGGTAGAAGCAACGGTTGAGGAACTGCATCGCCGCCTCTTCCGCCGCATCGAGTTGCGCCTGGACCAGCGCTTGATCATCAGGTTCGGCCAGTAGATGGTGCATGGCCAAGTCGATCGCGATCACGGACATGGATCACTCCTTGGGCTTCGTGGCCGCGCCCTTGCCGCCCTTGTTAGCCGGTTCCGAGGCCTTTTTGTTTTCTGGCTCTTGAGCTTTCTTCACGTCGTACTCCTCGATCAAACCGTTGCGCAGCAGGTCGCGGGCCCGCATCTCATCAACGGTGATATCTGAGCCTCGCTTCGCATAGGCCCCCTCGTTGAGGAAGCCCTTGATGGTCTTGACCTTGATGTCTGGCATTTGCAATCACGCCCAGTTTCCCGGGCGCACTCCTTGACAGGTTATGGGGTGGCTTCGAACTCGCCGTGTACGAACGACTCCGGACGATATACCGCCATAGCCAGGCGCTCCTCGGCGCGGATGGTGACCATGTTGGTGCGGAAGTTGTCGCCGTCCTCAGTGGAAACCTCGACAGCAGCCTCTTCACGGTCGAAGACCTGGGCCGCGATGTTCATCGCGCCGACCAGGAACTCGCCTTCCGGCACAGCGTTACTGTCCACCACCGGCAGCTTCCACAGGCGCTGCACGCCGCCTTCCTGAACATTCACCCAGATATAGGAGCCGTTGGCATCCTTGGTCAGTTCGATATCGGCCCAGTCCACAGGGTTCAGAGCGATTGCCGAAGCGCGGTACTCGGCCACACGGACCTGCAGGATGGCGCGGCGCAGGGTGTCGATCTTGGTGTCGCCAGTCTTGCGCAGAGCATTGTTGAAGGCGGTTGCCTGCGGGATCAGGCCCAGGAGGTTCTGGCCAGTGCCGTCACCCGCCAAGATCTGCTCCTCTTCCTTGTACTTGAGGCCGTATATTGCGCGGCCGTTGATGTAGCTCTGCAAGAGAGGGATATCCGAAAGCACCTGCTTGGAAGCGCGGAACCAGTGGGCGATCGTACGCACTGGGGTGTCCTTCAGCTCGAAGGACAGGTCGGATTGCGCCTTTGGCGCACCTTCGCCAGCTTGCGGAGCCGCCATGTTCTGAAAGCCGCTCTCTCGCACGTACTCGACCGAGTTCGAGGAGGTGCGCCCCGGCATGATCAAGTCGCGAATGGTGAACTCGCGCTCTGGGCCGACGATGATGCCAGGGACACGGGTCGGCTGAATGCCGGCGCCGACACCGCCGGTGCCGGTGGTCGCACTGGTGATATTGGTCACCGCCTTGCGGCCGATGCGCGCGATACCGCGGCCACGGGTCTGCAGGTTCTGGAAGTCTTCCGATTCGGACAACTCTTCGCCGGCAGACTTAGCCTCGATCGGGTCATTGGCCGCGAAGCGGCGGGCCATCTTCTGCTCGATCTCTTGCAGGCGGTCCTGCAGGCCCAGCCCATCCTTGACCAGTCCATCCAGAATGGTCTTGGTCTCGGCCAGGATGGTGCCGTGTTCCTTGATCTCGGCGGCTGCCTTGGTGGCGAAAGCCTTGATCTCCTGATCGCGCTGGTCGAGCAGGTCGTTGACCGCCTTCAGCTGGACCTTGTCGTCGGCGTGCTCCTTGCGCTGGAATTGGCGATGTTCGGAGCGAGCCTGGTTGCTCATGGCGTTATGCATAGTGATTCCTCAAAGCGAAGGGAGAGAAAGTGTCGGACGCGACTTCAACGCCTCGACGATTTCGATTGCTGCCAGGTCGCCCTCGGACTCGCTCCGGAGCAGGTGCTGCAGCCCGCGGTTGGCAATCACCGCTGACTGGGTTTTCGAGAAGCCTGCCTCGCGCAGGAGCAGCTCAAATTCAGGCATCGAGGGCAGGCCGCCGTGGGCCAGCTTCGACTTGATGGTGTCGGTTCGCGCCTCGTCGTTGGCCGGCACGGTGACGATGGAGATCTCGATCAGGTCGAGCTTGGTCAGCGTCCGGATGCGGGTCTTCTCGTCGAAGCTCGACTCCCGCACGTAGTAACCAATCGACAGGCCGGTGATTGATCTGGTCTGCATACCGCGGTACGCGATGCGAGCATAGGGAGCGTCCTGCAACCAGAGCTCGCCGGCGCCAAACAGGCCGCGCTCATCTTCCTTAAGGCTGGCGATATCCCAGCTGCCGATTGGCTCGCCGGTGCGGTGCTGCCAGAGCACTGGGAAGGTTCGAGACTTCGCCTTAGCGTCCTGGATCGACTCCAGGAACGCACCTGGTGCAACCACCTCGTTGTAGCTGTCGACTACGCCGAACACCGATCCGTAGCCAGAAAAAAGGCCGTCGTCGCCGACAGCCTTCACGTCATAGTCGAAAGAGCGGTACTTGACCGCAGCCTGTCGATCCTTGTGTCTCATGGGGTATTACCTCTTGGCTGGTCGTTGAGCCAGTCGAGTAGCGCCGACTTCGCCTGGTTGGCGCCGCCGGGGTCTTCGCCCAGTTTGTCGATCGGCAGCATGTTGGATTGCACAGTGAGCTTCGCGGCGTTGCCGCCCTGCGGTGGCAGGTTCTCTTTTCTGCGGCAGTCGTCCCGGGTATAGATCCCGTTCTGGGTCATCGAGCTGTAGAAGGCCGCCCGCGCGGCGCTGTCCATGCGAAGCAGCCCTTCCGGGTTGAACTTAACGTAGAAGCGGCGGCGCTCATCAGGACGCAGCAGGCGTCGGTTGGCGCACATCTCGATGCGCTTGATCCAGGGCAGCAGAGTGAACGACAGGAAGCCGATCATTTGCTGCTCCATGCCGGTGCCCCAACTGGTGGAGTTTTGCGTGTGTCCGACCATCCACGGTGGAACGCGGAACCAGCGGCAGATCTCCTCAACGTTGAAAGCCCTCGTCTGCAGCATTTGGGCATCTTCGGGGGTCATCGCAACCTGCTGGTATTTCATTCCCGCTTCGAGAACCATGGTCTTGCCGTGGTTCGTCGCGCCAGAGAACTGCTTGATCATGTCCTCGCGGATGTCCTTGCGCTGGTCGGGCTTGAGGATCTGGTCTGTAGAGAGCACGCCGCCGAGCTTCATGCCGTTTGCAAACATCTTCGCCGCCGACTCATCAGCGGCCATAGCAGAACCCAGCACCTGGCGACCATATGCCAGGGGCGATAGACCACAGAGCGGATCGATGCCGAACGCACGGACATGCACCATCTGATCTTCCGTCAGTATGTGAGGCTTGCCGAAACTATCGGTGTAGCGGTACTCAATGGAGCCATCGGCAAGACGCCTGGGCACCATGTTCTGTGGCAGCAAGAACTCCAAGCTGGTCAGCTGCTGCGCATTGTGGTGGGGCTCGCAGAATGCGTTTCCCTGCAACAACAGGCTGGCCAACACGTTCTCCCAGAACTCCACCGGAGTCTGATCAGCGTTTGGCTGCTGGCTGATAACGAAGTTGACCGGGTGAGAGCTGGCCACCACCGGCGCGCCGTTCTTGTCCTCATACAGTGCGATCGGCAGCGTTGCGATGGTCTCGGCGATCAAGCGTACGCAAGCCCACACCGTCGAGAGCTGCAGCGCCGTCTGCTGGCTAACCACCTTCCCCGACGCCGAGTCGGCGCCGTAGAAGGTGTTCCAGAACGCGGCGTCGCCCAGGCCAACCTTTCGTCCTGCCCATCCGGCCAAGTTAGAGGCCAGCCCCGGCTCGGCAGACTTTACCAGGGCCCGACCAAGAACCTGAGATAGAGATTTAGCCACCGATCAGCCCCTTGCGAATGAATCCCGCGGCCAGCAGCAACGCAGCTGCTGCGGCCAGAAGGCTGTACCCCAGGCCTGCAAGCACGTAAACGCCAGCAACGCCCAGCAGCAAGCCGCCGGCGGCAAGCACCAGAAAAATGATCAGGCCAGTATTCATAGGTCGTCCCGTTAGCCAACCACGATCGGGCTGGCGAGAAAGTCATCAAAGTGTCCGGAGTCGTCGATGCCGAGCTTGATCGCTACTGCACAGCCAGTGATCAAACTCACCATGCCGTCGATCTTGTTCTCCGGACGCTCCTTGTTGGGGTAGATGTTGTCCTTCACATCGAGCTTCGCGACGACGTTCGATGCCATCCAGGTCAAGACTGGGCAGTCCCCGTGGGCAAGCTTGCGCTGCAGAACCAGGGCTTCGACTTCCTTCATTGGCTCGCTTAAGTTCTGCACCGTCTGGCGAAGCTCGACCATCGGCAAGCCTTCGGCGTCCATTTCCTGGGCCAACTGCGTGGCTTGCCACGGGTCATAGGCATAGGCTGTGATATCGAACCGTCCGGCGAACTCGCGCATGTCCTCCTTGATGACTTCGAAGTCGGTAACCTCACCGTCAGTGAGGGTCAGCAACCCCAGCGCATCGAATTCACGGTAACGCGCGGTGTTGCTGTCCAGTTCCTCAAGCACCCTGGCCTCTGGTAGGTAGTACCTGGCGTGGATATGCCAGAACGGATCGTCGCCATGAGGCGGGAAGATCAGCAGGTTGGCCGCTATATCGATCTTGCTTGCCAGGTCGAGACTTCCATAACAAGGTCGCCCCTCCAGCTCTGCCAGCGACTTCCTCGCGGGTGCTTCCTTCCATCGCAGCATGTTGAGCCATGCATTCTTGGCACCCACCCATTCGTTCAAGTGCTTTGTACGGAAGGTGGCCTGCTTGGTTGCCGACTGCATTGCATCGCGTTGCCGGGCCAGCAAGAAGTCCTCGCCAACTGATACGCCGAAGTTCGGATTCGCCTTGCGAAGCGCGATCTCGCTGGTCCAGTCGTCGCCATGGTCGATGGTGTAAAGCGCGGGCCAGAGATCCGGACGCTCAATGACGCCTTCGAGCATCCGCTCGGAATCACGGATTAGCTGGTGGCAGGGGCCGCCGATGCTGGAGCCCGCCGTGGTGATGACCAGCATGATGGGCTGCTCGCGGGCACCCATCCCTGTTTCCATCGTGTCGTAGAGCGTCGAGTCCTGGTGCTCGTGGTATTCGTCCACCACCGAGCAAGATGGTGAAGAGCCGTCGCCTGGCTTGCCAACGACCGGTTCGAAGCGCGAGCCGTCAGCAAGCACCACCATGTTCGAAGCATTCACGTCGACGCAGTAGTGCTCTCGCAGATCATCAGTCCGCTCGACCATCAGTTTCGCAGGCCTGAACACTTCCCAGGCTTGCTTTTCCGTGGTGGCGCCAGAGTAGACCTCGGCGCCGAACTCTCCGTCGGCAACGAACATATACAGGCCAACGCCGCCGCCGATGATGGACTTGCCATTCTTCCTGGGCACGAACACCAGAATCGTGCGGTAACGCCGGGTGCCATCCTTCTTGCGGACCCAGCCGAATGGTACGCAGACCGAGAAAAGCTGCCAGGGCTCCAGCTTGATCAGCTGCTTCTTGCCACCCCATTTACCCTTGGTGTGCGGCAGCAACTGCAGGAACTTGGCGACCTTCTCCGCCTTGGCTGGGTCGAACTTGTACGGGAAGTCCTTTCGCTTTGAGGCAGCCAGGTCGTCAAGATGACGCTGGGCCAGCAACTTGATCCACTTGCAGACTAGGATTTTCCCGGCGACAACATCCTTGGCGTACTTCTCAGCCGCTTTCATCAGCGGGAATTTTGTCTTAGCCATCAGCCCAGCTCCGCGAAAGCGTTCCCCTTCGGCTTGTCCTTCTTGCCGCCGCCAACTTTAGAACGGTCAGCCGGCGTCATGCCGAACTTGCCAAGCATGGCCTCAAGCCGAACCAGCTTGGCAGCAGGGAATTCGATTGGATCGTTGCGGAACTGGGCCAGTAGGTTGGCGGCCAGTTCCAGTGTCAATCTGTCGGAGTTGGTCAGCACGTCCAGCGGAGCGAACTTAGCAATCTCTTTCCAGGCGTGGAGCACTGCTCCATTGATGTGAGCCGGCGGCGCGGTCAGCTCACCCACCGGCTCTGCATCCTCGCGGCGGCGCTGGGGGTCTTTCTTGAACGCGCCAGTCAGCTCAAGCACGTTCGTCGGCTTGCGCGGTCGGGCCATTTTGAAAACTCGAATTTTGCGGTAGTAGAAAAAAAGCTGGGGACGCGGTGTCCGAGCGAAAGGCCCTGAACTTTTGACCCACCCCCTCCTCTCAAACGAGAACCATTCTCGATTGAGTCGATCTTGATCATTTTTTGATCAATCTCGACTCTCGTTGCGTCTTCTTCTTGTGGCAATCGTGATTGATCGCCCGAAGGTTGCTGTCATCATCAGTTCCGCCATGGGCCAGGGGCACGATGTGGTCAACCTCGTCAGCCTCTCGAATCCTTCCGAGCAACGCGCACTGATCACATCGGCAAAGGTACTGGTCACGCTTGAGGATCTGGTCGCGTAGACGGCGCCATGGGCGTCCGCCTCGACCTGACCCCTTGCGAGTGGCCCAGGCCCTGGAAAGCTCAGCGGCCAGTTCGGCGTGCCCATCACAGAAGCCATTGGCGTTTCGATGCAGAGAGCGGCAGCCTTGAGCTCTGCATGGGCGCTGCGGCCTCAGAGGCACGGGGCACCGTTCAGGTACGACGCTGCAGGCAGGTCAGGATCAAGTCCTTGGTCTTCTGCCAGCGCCTGAATCAGCAGAGCCAGTAGTTCGTTGGTCTTGGCCTGCTCTGCCAGTTGTTGCTTGAAGATCTCCAGGAGTTGCTGCTCCTTCCCCAGGATGATCACCATCTGCTCTGGGGTCAGCCGGCACAGGGCTACCTCCGAGGAATTCCTTGGCTCGCTCATATCCAACCCTCATCCACTTGTTGATCCATTCGCGCCGGGCGGCGCATCCACTGCAAGCCATCAGCTCTCAACCCGCTTGGCTGCTGCGCGATCGTAGTAGCCGCGCACCTTCTCGACGCCGAGGAAGCCAACAGCGCCGCCAGCGAACGTGGCCATGCTCTGAGGCAAGCCCATCCACTCAAGGAGCGGCACCAACGACAGAGTGACCAAGCCGCAAAGCGCGCCCTCCAGGTACATCTGGCGCCGTGTGCCGCCGCCGTACATCACCCGCAGGACAGCGATACCGACCGATAGGCCAGCGGCGTAGAGCTGCGGCTGATGCATGACCAGCCAGGCAATCATTGCGGCCCACAGACCAGGATCCTTTTCAGGCATGTTCGGCATCTCGATTCCTCCCTTTCTGGGAGCGCGAATGAAAAAGCCCCGGCAATTGCCGAGGCTCAAATGGGTGCAGAGGACCGGTGCATACCCGGCTTAGTGGTCTGGCTCGCTGGGTCACGTACCCCAGACTCTCATCGCGTAGTCGATCAGGGAGCGCACGGCTTTGATCCACGCCACTACCGACTTAGCCCAGCTGCCTGGGCGCGTCATCTGCATAAACGAAAAAGCCCAGCGCAATGGCCGGGCTTCATGTGTGGTGTCGCGCTGTAACAGCTGAACACCGTGCTATAAAAACAGAGCTATTCCATATGGACAACCCTTTTTTAAGCTGCCTCTCGAATGGACTCAAGAACGCAGTCAATCCAGGCCACGCCGGCCTTGATCAGCTCACGCGCTTTCATCTCGCTCACCTGGTAATGACGGCCAACCCGAATTGCTGGCCACTTGGCCCCGTAATAGAGCCAGATCATGTCGCCCATCTGCTGATCCCGCTTGCAGAGCCGGGCCAGGGCTGCGTCTACAGCGCCTGCCAGTTCGTCGGTGATGGTGTAGGACTTGGAAGCTACAGGCATTGCGTCTCGCATCACTGCCAGCATTGGTGAGGCGTAACTGGGGATGCCCATTCCATCCATGCGCCACCAGCCCCATTGCTCCAGCATGTGTTCTGTATCGCCCAGAGGACGGTGCAACGGCTTGCGAATCATCATGACTTAATCCCCTGTGTAGTTGGTGCCGCCGGCGCCGCGGCGGTTGTTCTCGTTGTATTGCGCTTCAACCCCTGCTGGGCTGGAGCTGTTGAACTGTGCGATTTGATGCTCGGCGGCCTGGAGCCGGATGCTCAACTGCGTCACCAGCACCTCCAGCGGCAGTACCTCACCGGTATCAGCAGTGACCCAGCCCGAGGCGTTGCACTGCACGCAGGCCAGCTCATGGAAGACGCCCTGGATCACCGCTCGACCACGGCATGCCGGGCACTTGGCCAGGTCCAGCAGGGCGGCACGGAATGCTGGGCCGTGCGCCTTCTTCATTTAGCCTCCAGCAGCTGCTTGTGCACGGCATAGATGTCGTCACCGTCGAAACAGTGGGCGGTGTGCCGCACCTGGTGCCGTTCACCCGTCGACATCTTCACGTCGAGCACCTGCCAGCCGTTCGAACTACGAATCACTACCGAACTGACATCGGCGGGATTCACGGCGAGGCCGGTGTGCCTTTCAAGCAAAATCATCATTTCGAATCCTCGCTTATGGTTGATTCCGAAATGTCGCCACAGCCCGCGCGCTCTGCGGCTCGCAGGAGAATCCCTGAATCAACGGATCTATCGCCGGTCAAGCCGTGAATCGCCGCCAAACCCTTCTGATCAAGGTACGCATGCCACTTCTCCAAGGCGTCGCGCTTGCGGGCCATGATGTCGGACTGGATGTACACCTTCACGTTGTGGCCCATTGCGTGATTGATTAGCAGCTCACCCACTAGGTGATCGACGCCCAGGTCAGCCCAACCGGTGCGGGCCAGCTTGCGCAGGTCGTGACTGGTCCACTCGCCCTGGCTGATGGCAGCGAACACCTCCCACGCCTTCACCTCGCTCATGGGCTTACCCTGCCTACCCGGAAACAGGAACTGCCCTTCATAACCCTCGTTACGCTGAATCTCGCGATACGCCATCAGCAGGAAGCGCACTTGATCAGTCAGTGGCAGGCGGTGCTCGACGCCGGTCTTGGTGTTCTCGGCTGGAATGAACCACTCGCGCTCAGCCAGGCTGACATGGCTCCAGCGGGCCTGCCGGGTTTCGCCCAGTCGAGTGCCGTGGCACAGCATCATCAGGGCCAGCACGCCCCGCTGGGGGTTGTTGGCGAGCGTGCGCAGCAGATGCGCCAGGAGCTCCTCCAGGTGCACGCTGCGCAAACGAGACGGCTTGACTGTGACTCTGGCCTTGGAGAAGTCCCCAAAGCGGATACCGGCCATGGGGTTGGAGCTAATCAGCCCAAGCTTGAAGGCCTGGCGGAATGACAGGGCCAGCAGTTGGAACACCAGCCGCACGTAGTCGATAGACAGTGACTCTTGCAGTGGCCACATCAGCTCACGGTCGAGAAGCGCCTTATCGATTTCAGCCAGGGCCGTACCGCCCAAGCGCGGAATCAGGTGCAACTTGATTGCAGAGGCTGCAGTGCTCTTGCGCTTGGCCGACAGATTGCGGTCACGGGCCATGCGCTCAGCGAACCAGGCCAGCAGCTCACCGGTCAGCACCCAGCTCGATAGGCTGGAGCTCTCCCCCGCTTCCAGGCGCAGGCGGATATCCGGTAGCGCAGCCGCCACCTTGGCAGCACTCAGCTCTGGATAGGTACCGATCAGGTGCCATTTGCCCTTGGTGACCAGATACCAGGAACCGCGCTCGCGGGACTTGTGGAATCTGAAGTACAGACCCTGGTTGCCCAGGGCGCGCAAGTCGCGAGCCCGCCCCTCGGCCTGGCGGCGGATCTCGGCATCGCTGATCTTTACAGCGGCGGTGTTTGTCATGTGATCAGGACTCCTTCGTTAAGCAATGCGGCCTGAGTGCGCATGACGCCCTCGGCGTGGTGCTGGCGGGCAGTGGCGCGGTCGATATCGCGGCTACGGCCATCACAGGCGTCATGGCAGGCGCTGCAGCACCAGGCACCCTGCATGTCGTGCGGCTTCTTGCCGATGCCGCAGGTTCCGGCCAGGCGGTAATGCGCGAGCACAGTGGTTTCAGGGTCTCCGTTGCAGACGTCTGGAATTCGCACCTGGCATTCCCGGCCTCGGGCGGCCTTGGTCAGCTTGGTTTGGCGCATGGACTTTCTTCTCCATGAAGGTCGACAACGCGATAGGCGGTAGGCCACATGCGCTTGCCGTGGGCGACGGCGAGCTCTTCATCGCGATAGAGCGCTATCGGTTGTTGAGGGCTCTCGCACAATCCGAACAGATCGGATCTGCAGTAGAGCGCGTAGCGGTATTCGGGCAGCTGTGGCTGCAGGTGCATCGGGTCTGTCATGCGGGGAGCTCCTTGCGGGAGTAGCGAGAGGCGAGCGACCGCTCTGGCGATGTCGTCGGCTTTGGGGGTGGCTGCCAACTGGCGGTCAAGTTTTCGAATCGGTTGTACTGGCCCAAGAAAGCGGTGCGTACGGTTCCGGTTTCAATATCGCGGCCCTTGCCGATGATGATTTCCGCCACGCCCTTGAACTCGCTGTTCTCGTGGTAGACCTCATCCCGGTACACAAAGAGGATCACGTCGGCGTCCTGCTCAATGGCGCCGGATTCGCGCAGGTCGGAGTTCACTGGGCGCTTGTTGGGGCGCTTCTCACACTCACGAGAGAGCTGGCTGAGCAGCACGACAGGAATGCCAAGCTCGCGAGCAAGCAACTTGCAGCCGCGGCTGATGCTGCTGACTTGTTCCGTGCGATTGCCGCCTTCGCCATCCATGAGCTGCAGGTAATCGATCATCAGAATATCGAGGCCATAACGCATCTTGTGCCGGCGAGCCATCGAGCGGATGCGGCCAACCGAGGCGGCGGACCGATCAGCGATGAACAGGTTTGCGTGCTGGATCTTCCCGGCGGCTGCGCAGAGCTCAGCGCCGTGAGATTCGCAGGCCGAGCCATCCTTGATCAGGTTGAGCGGGATCTTGCCCGTAGCGGCTATGGCCCGATCCATCAGGGCGCCCTTGCTCATCTCCAGGCTGATCACCAGACCGGATTTCTTTTGGCGAACAACCGCATCAAGCAAGAAGCCCATGGCCAGAGTTGTTTTGCCCATCGCCGGGCGACCTGCCACGATGATCAGTTGCTCTGGCTGCAAGCCGCCTGTCTTCTCATCGAGATCAGCCAGGCCGGTCGAAAGCCCGATTAGGGTTTCGCCGCGCATCAAGCGATCATGGCGCTCTTGCCAGACCTCAAGCTGTTCAGCCATGAGGTCGCCAGCCTTCACAACCTCTTCGCCATCGGTGCCAGAGTCGATAGCCATCGCCGCTGCCTGTACGGAAGCGATCTTGTCCTGAATGTCACCACTGCCCTGCACAATCTCCAGCGTGCGATCACTCAGGTCGTATAAGGCACGCTCAACTGCACGCTCGCGCACAATCCCGGCGTACGTTCCAGCGCTGGCAACGCTTGGAGTGTTGTTTACCAGGGCGGCGCAGTGACCCAGCGCTCGGTCGCCGTTGTCGAGCATTCCGATGTGGTCTGCCACGGTCAGCATGTCCACTGCCTTGCCGGCAGAGCGCAGGGCCAGGATGCCTCGGAACACCTCGGCGTTTTCGGCGAAGTAGAACGACTCGGGGCTCAGGTCGTCGGACAGGGTGTCGATCAGTTCCGGACGCTGCAGCATTGCGCCCAGCAATCCGTGCTCCGCTTCGAGGCTGTAGGGCTCACGCATCATAGTTGCCCTCCACAACCTTGACGAAGTTGCTTGGGGCGATCAGCCAATCGAACGTGGCGCGAAATGGAGTACTGCCAGGCTTGCCGGAAAGCCGGCCCATCAAGAAATCCGACTTGGCGACTGATTCGAAGTAATCGGTCCAGAAGTCAAGACTCTGGTGAACCTCGCTCTGACTCCATCGGGCGCGGAGTTGTTTCTTGCGAGCCTCCGAAATCAGGATGACCGCTGGCAAGGCAGGACTGAGCAGACGATTGAACAAATCAACGATGCCCTGAACCGGGCAAGACGGTGAGCGCGGAACGCGATCTCCATCATGTGACGGTTCAATTGATGGTTCCTTTACGGTTCTGGGGGCACCAGGTGCCGGGGTGGGGGGCATTTCCTGCCGGGGCGATGGGGCACCAGGTGCCGGGGGGCATATCGTGCCGGGGGCATATGCTGCCGGGGTCAGCGTGTACCAAGTCGAGCGCCCGAAGCGCTGGTGACTCTTGAGCAGCTGCGCATCCTCAAGCCAGCGCAGAGCATTGCGGACGGCGCGCTCAGACAAGCATGTGCGAGTCCCGATTGTGGCAACTGACGGCCAGCAAACCCCGTCATCATTCGAGTTGTCAGCAAGAGCGATCAGAACGGACTTCTGTGCCGGGCTCATGCCCTGAAGTGGCCAGCAAGCCGTCATAACGATAGTGCTCATGCGAGCACCTCGAACTGACGCGCAAGTTGTTGGTTTTTACTGAGATCTGGCGGAGTTGGTTGGGTGTTGCGTGCATCGATTGAGAAATGCATAATCGACCTCGTTTGTTGTTTCAGAAGACCGCCCTGCCAGGCGGTTTTTTTATGCCTGCTATTTGGCACTGGATGCTTGAACAGCTGGGCGAACTCACTGCCAGCTCGATGTCAGGCAGCGCATAATCCCCTCCACTAGCCGAGCTAACCCTCTGCCGGGTAAAGGTCTGGCCTAAGGTCGCAACGCGAAACGCCTGTTGCTTTTTCTATTGGTATGACCTGGTGCGCTGGCACCCCTCTCGACTTCCAATAGGAAACAGCCATAGGCGTAACGCCCAGCAGATTTGCCAGGGCCCTGCCTGTTCCAGCAGATCGGATGGCTCGCTCAAGAGGGGTGACTTTCATAAACATTCCGCCTTAGGCGAATAAACACAACTCAACAATACGTTTATTTAATAAACAAGGCAACCCGCGTAAACTTCATGTTTATGACTACAGAGAACTCAGGTGACAGGCTTCGCCTGCTCATGACGAAGCGAGGCGTCACTCCGAAAGTGATGGCCGATGCCCTTGCCATATCCCCGCAAGCCCTGAACAACTGGCTTTCTAGAGGTGTGCCAGGGAAAAACGTGCACCAGGTCTGCGTTACCCTCTCGGTTCGACCTGAGTGGCTAATTGATGGGCAGGGGGAGATGGACCTGCTTTACACAAGCCCGCAGCTATTCAGCGCAAAAAGAAGAGACCAAAGCATCCCTGGTATTCGGGAGAACGCAGCCCTGATAGGGCCTATTGATGCTTGGGATGACGACACGCCGCTGGATGAAGACGAGGTGTACGTGCCATTCCTCAAGGAAGTAGAACTGTCTGCAGGAAGCGGTCGAACCGTCGTTGAGCAGTCTCACAAGCATAAGCTGCGCTTCGGCAGACTCACCCTTCGCCGCCAGGGAGTGCAGCCCGAGGATGCAGTCTGCGTGACCGTTAGCGGCAATAGCATGGAGCCAGTTCTTCCAGACAAAAGCACTGTCGGCGTAGATCAGGGCTGCACCACGATCACGGATGGAAAGATGTACGCAATTGATCACGACGGACAGCTGCGAGTTAAGACCCTCTATCGCCTGCCGGGCGGCGGAATCCGCATGCGCAGCTTTAACCGTGACGAACATCCGGATGAGGAGTACACCGCCCAAGATATGGTCGAGCAGAACATTCATATCAAAGGAAAGGTCTTCTGGTCTTCTGTTCTCTGGTAGAGCCAGCTAATCGCCCACGAGCCCGCCAAGTGCGGGCTTTTTTGTGCCCGCGATTCAGCGGCCTCTCAGAAAAATAAACAAAAATAAACAAATATCATTGACGCGTTTATAAACATGGCGTTTACTAAGCCCAACAGGCAGCGATGAACCGGCCTCAATGGTTCAGAGGGTTGGCAACTGACCCGGGTGTGCAGCGTAAAGCACCAGAAACAGTTTTCCGGCGGACAGGGGTCGTGGTCGGAATCAACAACCAGAAGATAGCCGGAGGCCGACGCCAGTAGCGGGCCCCGACTGGAAAGCATCACTGAGCAGCCTTCTCGCGAGGGCTGCTTGGGATGACAACCGGAGAATTCACCATGACCAAATCAATCAGGCAGATGATCGCGGCCGGCGAGGTTCGCCGCGCTGATGCAATCAAGGTGCGGCTTGAAGATCTTCACGAAGAGCCCGGATTCAACCTTCGCACCGAGGGCGAGGCGCTGGAGGCCAGCATTTCAGCCTTGGCCGAGTTCATCGCAGATGGCGGCGTCATCCCACCGCTTGAGATCAGGCCCCGCGCTGATGGCGGTGTGTGGGTTGTTGATGGTCATCGGCGCCGTCGTGCGCTGCTCAAGCTTGACCAGAGCGGTCGCCTCCCACGACTTCCCAGCAAGGACGATCCGAAGGTTCTCGAATACTGGGTTGATGTTCGGATGTTCGAAGGCAGCGATGCCGATCGAGTTGCACGGATCATCTCAAGTCAGGAGAACGAGAAGCTCTCCCCTCTTGAGCTCGCCGAGGGCTACAAGCGCCTTCGGGCTTTCGGGTGGTCGCCTGAGCAGATCGCGAAGAAAGTCGGCAAGACCAGGCAGCACGTAGAGCAAGTGCTCACGGTCGGCAATGCGAACACCGATGTACAGAACCTGGTTGCCGCTGGGCACGTATCAGCTACCACGGCGGCTCAGGTCGTACGAGATCACGGCGACAGTGCCGGCCAGGTGCTCGGCGCCGAACTTGAGAAAGCCAAGGCCAGCGGCAAGAAGCGCGTCACCGCCGGAACCATGAAAGGCCGTTCAATCCCCAAGCCGCGCCTTGAGGCTGTTCATGAAGCCTCGTGCAAGTTAATTGCATCGCTCGACGCCATCGACGAAGACAGTCGCAGCCTCACAATTCCAACCGCGCTTGTCCTTGAGCTGCGCAAAGCCCTGGAAGGCGCCCAACCGAGATAGATCATGGAAACGATCACTAGCGGCCCCTGGATGGGCCGGCTTGGATGCGGGCTCGCACCGCGTGAGCTGGAGTGCGTCCTAGATGTCGCCCAGGGCATGACCTCAAAGCAGATTGCTCGCCGCTTCGGCATCAGTGAAGGCGGCGTAGAGAAACGCATCGCTGCAGCCATGTTCAAGCTCGACGTGCCTCGCAGGGCGGCATTGGTCGCCGAGGCAATGCGGCGGCAAATCATCAGCCCGCTGTGCATCGCTCTTGCCGGCCTGATCGCAATACACGCAGTGATCGGCGGCGACGATCCAATGCGCCGCGACCGCCGAGCCCCGGAGCGCCGAACGGCATCAGTTCGGATCGTGCGTAAAGCTGAATCCATCGAGTACCACGTTTAACCCCTACCTGATTCCCATCGAGGAACTACCCATGCACCCATCTATGCAATCCCGCGTTGAATGCATGAGCGCTATGCGCGTTCGAGCTGCAGTGGCCACTGCCGAGTTCTACAGCATGATCAATAAGCCCGCGCCTGAGCGCTCTGTACGGTTTCAGGTCGTGAACAAAGGTGTCGATGCGTATCACGTCATCGAGATTGCAACGGGGCGCGTGAAAGGCTTCCGCTTCAGCTACAAGGCTGCGATCAACCTGGCGCAGGTACTTGAGGCTCGGGTGGATGGCGTGAAGGTCTTGATAGAGGGCTGGGGGAAATGATCGGGCAGCCTCAACAGAGTCCGCGCGATGCAATCATCGACGACCTGAATCGCAAGCTGGATCAGTTCTTTGGCTCTGGCGGGACGGTTCAGGAAGTCGCCCAGGGTGCGACAGGGGAAAGGTTCGGCTTTGGCGCTACAGGGCATCAGGGCAGGCTTCGGGCAGAACGCGCAAGGCTTGCTCCGGCAGTTCGCGAGCAGGCAGACAAGGGGCTCAACCCGACAGAGATCGGCACGGCATTGTCGATGCGCGCGCAGCGCGTCCTGATGATCGCTACCGAGAACAACATAGAGATCAGGGGAAGGCCGTGAAGGCGGAGAAGACTGGCGCGGCGAAGCATTCAGCCGACTACCGCGACCGCAAGAAAGCCGAGGCGGATCGCCTGGGCATCGAAAAGATGCATTTCGATATGCCAGCAGGAATTCGCAAGCAGCTTGCGGCAGAGATGGCCTCACACGGATACAGCCAGATCCAGGAGCTATGGCAGGGCCTGGCGATGTCTTGGATTGCGCAAGATCCAGATGAGCGAGCGCGTCGACTGCTTAAGCCTGACGCGCCAGCTTTTCGCATATCACCAAGGCTTGCGCGCCAGCTCGAGGACGCCAGTCAGGCCGAGCTGAAGCGCGATCCAGGCGACGAGGCTCTCAGGCCCTAAGCTTCAGCCTGGCAAGAGCCTCTGCATGCGCTTCGCTAATCTCCCGGATGGCATCACTTACATGCGGGTGATCGACAACACGAAGAGCATTACCGCCAAGTAGCAATGCCGTGGCGCGGTCAACGAGATTCTTCTCGTCCAGGCCGTCGAACTTCGCGGCACCGATAACCGCAACCAGCGCTTGCTCCAGAGCAACCTCGCGATTTGTAGCCATACATGCTCCTTGATCCGGCCCCATGCCGGTCACTCGTAATACCCCATCCAACCCCAAATTGCCACCATGCCGCCACCAGCACGGAGGGCGGCACATGCCCAGGAGAACCACAATGCAACTCGACATCAATATCGAACGGATCGTAGCCGATTCAGTAGCCGCCGCGCTGAGTCCAGAAAAGCTGCAGCCGATCATCCAGAGCAACGTGGAGGACATGGTGAAGCGCGCCATCGAATCCCAGTTCAACTACCGTTCGAAGTTCAAGGAGCTGCTCGAGGAGAAGTTGGCGGGCGCAATGCCGACCGATATCAAGGATGTTGGCCGCTTCGGTGACTTGGTAGTGAAGACAGTCTCGGGCATGCTCAGCGACATGCAAAACCAGGCGGTAAAGCAGGCCATCCAAGAGCGCTTAGCTGAAATGATGAAGCCGCTCCCGCAAAGCATGACCTTGACCGAACTGCTGAACACCATCACGAAAGGCCTCGGTGAAACCGACGAAAGTCGAGGAGAAGATCGCCCCACGATCATCATCGAAACCACAGAGGGTGTCTGCGCTGGGTACTGGCACCTGTACGTCGATGCCGAAGAGCGCACATCGAAATACTCGTGCGCCATTCAGATGGACTTCGATAAAGAAGGCAAGTGCTACAGCCTCAAGATCAATGATTACGACCCTTCGAAGACCCTCTTCCTAGGCTGTAAATATGGCCTCGAAGCCCTTCTGCTGAACCTCTACACCGGCGGCGTGAAAGTCCAGTACCAGGAAGTCGACGTCTACGACTTCTACTACGGCAGCGAAGACTGACCCTCCGGCGCTACCCGTAAGCGCCCACCCCTCCCCATCGATCACTCCAGCCAGGCCACGGCCATCGGCTGCCTGTAGGAATGACAACATGACCGAACAACAGCAAGACGAAAGCAAGCTCGAACGGGTCATCCGCAAGATTAAGCGCTGCCTGGCGCTCTCCCAGAGCTCGAACGAGAACGAGGCGGCCACGGCCATGCGCCAAGCACAGTCGCTGATGCGCGAGTACCGCCTGACCGAAATGGATGTGCGCCTCAGTGATGTAGGGGAAGTCGAATCGGAGATGTCCAGGGCCAAGCGGAGGCCAACTTGGGACAGACATCTCAGCTCGATCATTGGCCAGGCCTTCGGCGTTCGACCTTTCTCTCGCCGGAACTGGTGTAGCGCTACCGGTCGCATCGTGGACCGAGCACTGTTCGTGGGTGTAAATCCAGGCCCGGAAATCGCGATGTATGCCTACGAAACGCTTCTGGCCAAGCTTACCCAGGCCCGACGCGAGTATGTGGCCAGGGTGCGGGCTGGCAAGCAGCGCAGCGCCTATTCGCCTGAAACCGCAGGTGATCACTTTGCGCTCGCGTGGGTTTCCGCCGTGCACGGCAAGATTCACGAATTGGTTCCTCGCGGCGAGGAGGATCTGGCCCTGCCTCAGCATTCCAATGGGCGGGACCTGGTAGCAGTCGAGGCTCAGAGCAAGGCCCTGGTTGATCGGTACCTGGCGAGCAAGGAGATCGGCAAAGCACGGAAAGTACGCGAAGTGGAGCTCGATCTAAACGCGCAGATCGAGGGGTTGCTGGCGGGCCAGCGTGTGGAGCTGAACGCCGGCCTTGCTTCGGGCGGCCAGGATGTTCTGCAGCTTGGAAAGACTGGATGAGGACTGACCATGAGCACATTTGCAGTCTTCGGCATGACAGCCGGTGTAGCGCTGGCTGAGGCCAGGAAGATCACCAAGACCACCAAGCCAAGCGGGAAGCCTGGCGCCCCCCCCCCTGGAACTGACACTCGCTGAGTGGAACGAGGCCGTGGAAAAGCAGGCTGCAGCCATATTCGACGGCGAGAAGGTAAAGCAGCTCAGCCAGCTGTTCGATGCGCCTCAGTACGCGCAGCAGTTCATTGACCTGGCACGGAAAGCAGGACCATGCCGAGATCTGCGGATCAGGGCAAAGGCCGTGCTGACAGATGCTGAGGGTAAGCCAGTGATAAATCCCAAGACCAAGGCACCTATGGTCGGCTGGGCTGACTGGCATCCATCAACCGCGAAAGTCGCTTAGCGCAAGGACTCCCCATGCCCACAGAAACTCAACACCTGGAGCAGCGAGTAGCTGCCCTTCAGTCAGATCTGAACGAAAGAGATCAACGCACCGACGATCTGCAGTTCCAGCTCAAGGACCGCGAGGGTTCGCGCCGGGACTGGTTCGAGGAGGCGCAGAGGCTGCAAGCGCAGCTGGCCGAGCGGGATGCGCTGCTGACGGAGGTGATCGGAGACGTTCACTTTGTCATTGCCAGCGATGTACGCCAAAGAATCGAAGCCGCCCTATGCGCCAGCGCGGTGCCAAGCGCGCCGGTTGAGCGCGACGAGCGGGCGGAGTTTGAGGCGTGGGCTCGAACTGGGATTGATCCTCTCGTAGATGGAGATTTCCGCTGGGTGGATTCCACGCAAGCATATTACTGGGCTTCAACTCGATCTATGTGGGCGTCCTGGCAAGCCCGCGCCGCCCTGGACAAATCCACCGAGGGCGCGAGCTATGAGTAACGAAATGATCAGCGTGCCGCGTGACCTCGCTGTTGATCTTCTGGATGGCCTGCGCATAACCCAGGAGCGTGCACGCAAAGAGCTGCGCGCCCTTCTCGCCAAGCCTGCCGAGCAGCGCCAGGGCAATGCCGTAGCAGCCGAGGTATGCGCCTACACGCCAGGAATGGGGCAGGTTGAGCTTAAACTGCCGGGCAATCTGCCTTCATGGATGGAGCTGGGCGAAACGGTAACCGTGCTGCATGGCAATGCTCAGCCCCTGGGCGAGCGATTCACCTACAGCTCCAAGCAAGCCACCAATTGTGCTGGATGTGGCCTGCGTAAGCACACCCCGCTCCGTGTTGACGACATGGGTGGTTATGTTTGCCTGACCTGTATCGATAACAAACTGAACGAGCTTCTGGCAGCTGAGCAGAACCAGGGCGAGCCGGTGGCGTATCTCTGCAAGGCCGAAGGTGCGAAGTGGCTGCAATACGGAAGTGAAATTGGAGATCCATGGAAGCCTGGAGAGGTTGAGGTTACTCCTCTCTACACCCGCCCAGCCGAGCAGCCCGCGCCGGTTGCATTCCCTGGATACCCACCAGTGCCGGAGGATCGCCAGTTGCCCGCGCCGGTTGCGGACAGCACAACCAGCGACAAGTACAAGACCGAGCTGTACGACGAAGTGTGGCAACTGGCCCGCGACCTGGGCTTTGGCAACGTCACTGATGCGCTGATGAAGCTGAAGAAGCAGCCCGCGCCGGTTGCGGCGGTGCACCCTTTCGCACAAAAGGTGATCCGCAAGCTGCAACGCTTCCAAGAGTGCGCCGAGGACTTCGAATCAGGGGGTGTAGATATTGGCCGTCATTGGCTCGACCTTCTAACCCAGCTAGGTCTTCTCAATCGCGTACAGCGCAGCCCTGCGCTTTGGGAGATAACACAACAGGGCGAAGACTGCCTCAACCCTCCCCAGCAGTAACCCTACGGCAACTGGCTGTTGATCCAGCGCTCAGCTGCAGCAATAGCTTCCTCCAGAGCAGCTTGGTAGCTCTCCCATGGGCCCTGAAGCTCTGCTGCAACATCTCCAAGGCCCGCAACGTCGCCCACCTGGATGACTCGCGCAGCTGCAGGAGCTTCGTCGTTCGGCCGCTCCCATTCAAACTTGATGAAAACCGTATATCCACGGTGCTCGTATGCAATCGGAGTATCCATGCTGTGCGGCACATCAGCTCCTTTACTGGAACAAAGTTGAACGGCTTTTTACACCTGTCAGCTTAGCCCGCTCAATCAAGGCAAGTTGCCACCACCCCCCCCCCCGACCCCCACATTCAAGTCAGCCGCTATAGCGGCCAAGGACGAAGTCATGCCTGAAGAAATCAAACTGATCCAACCAGCGCCGGTCGTGCGCGACGAATACGGAATGTTCCAGCACCCCCAACTGCCCGACTTCGACGAGGGCGACGGCGAGAAGTGCAAGGCCTGGGTCGCACAGCATGGCCTGCAGCTCGTCATGATCAGTCTGGAGAACGACGCACCGGAAGAGATCGCAGATCGCTACTTCCAGTCCGATGAGCCGCACTGCGGTTACTGGGAGCCGAGCAAGCCTGAAGGCGATGGCTGGTTCTGCCTGGCCATCCACGACACTGACGACGGCCCGGTCTGCTGGTGGGCGCGTCGGGAGGTGCAGCCATGATCCTCCCCGCCCTGCTCTACCTCGCATGGAACATCTACACGGGGCCAAGGCCATGAAAGCTCGCGTCGAGAAGAAGCTAAGCAAGCGCCTGGTAGGTCTTTACCCAGGGCTTTACGGGAAGGCATGGCGTGATGATGAGCCGTCAGAACTGGCATATGAACAACGTTCGAGTGTACGGCACGTCCTGAGCGTCGGCGGCGGGTTGGACTACTGGGGCGAAGGCCAGGACGCTTACACCTGCTGGGCCGACTGGGCAATGAACTGGCCGTGGCATGGTCCGTTCGAAGCATATCCCGAGGGGCACCAGCACCAGTTCTTCCCAAACACTGAAGGCTTCAAACCGACTACGCGGAACCTTCTGGCGCTGGCCGCTGAATGCGAGCACCTGAGTCGGAAGGCCAAACAGGAGTCCGCCCGGCCCGGGAGCAGTCAGCCGGCAGTAGGCAAGACATAGACCGGGCGAACACAGAGACAGTGCCACGGCGCAATGCCGGCGGCGATAAGACAAACCCTAAACACCCCACTCAACAATCGGAGCCTGCCGGCGATGGCGGGCGAGGAATCCCTATGCCCGAAATCAAATGCGAATACGGCCACACCCAGAGCATCGGGACCGATGCCTGGGTCGCCACCCTAACCCTGGACCAGATGCGCTACGCCCGTGACCAAATGGCTGAGAAGATCAAGGCTGCCGAGGCCCAGCCAAAACGCACCGTGTGGCGGGCAAGCAACGGCACCATCTGCGAGGGGAATTATCGCGAGGAGGACTTCGAGAAAGCAGTTGACCACCTGCTGCGGATCTATAAAGGCGAATTCATGAAGGCCGCACCGGACTGGATCAAAAAGCCGTTCGGCTATCTGGTATTCGAGCGCCAGTTGCCGAGCCTGGCCCCGGAGCTGGTTACCCAGTTCGAATACGACACCGAATGGTTCCCCGCCGAGCCCTAACCCACCTTCTGCCGCCACGCGCGGCGCGGAGAACCCCATGGAAACCGAGATCCTTTCGGACGAGGAGTTGGCCGACCTGACTGGCTACAAGCTCAGGGGCTGGCAACGTCGCTGGCTCGTTGATCGTGGCTGGACTTTTGTCGAGAGCCGCAGCGGTCGCCCCTTGGTTGGGCGGCAGTACGTTCGCATGAAACTGGGCACACCTCTGGAAGTCGTCCAGCTCACACCACCCCCGCCGACCACCCCAACGTGGATACCTGACGTCTCAAAGGTGAGGTGATATGCGCCCCCGCAAAACGCAAAATCGGAATCTGCCACCGCGCATGTATGTGCGGCAGCGCACGCGAAAGAATGGAAAGGTTTGGGTCAGCTATTACTACCTGGACCCCAAAGGAAAGGAGGTCACGCTTGGCAGCGATTTGAGCCTGGCGCGCCTGAAGTGGGCAGAGCTGGAAGCAAAGGACAAGCCGCAGGATCTGTGCCTTATGCGGGCCATCTTCGACCGATACGAGCGAGACATCATCCCGAAGAAGGGAGAGCGAACCCAGAAGGACAACCGCGCAGAGCTGCGCCAACTCAGACCCTACTTTGACGACGCCCCCATTGATGCGATCACCCCCTCCCAGATCGCACAGTACCGGGACGCGCGCAGCGCAAAGGTTAGGGCAAACAGGGAGATTGCCACCCTCTCTCACGTCTTCAACATTGCGCGGGAGTGGGGGCTGACCGCCCGGGAGAATCCGTGCCAAGGCATTCGCAAGAACAAGGAGACCCCGCGAGACTTCTATGCAAATGACGTAGTGTGGGAGGCGGTCTACAAGAAGGCTGTCCAGGAGCTGAAGGTCGCAATGGACCTCGCGTACCTGAGCGGCCAGCGGCCCGCAGACGTGCTTTTGATGAGGAAGGATGACATCGATGGAACGGCGCTAGGGGTCGTGCAGAACAAGACCCATAAAAAGCTCAGGATCATGCTGGAGGTGGAGGGGAAAGAGACGGGGCTCGGAGCTCTTGTGCAGAGCATTCTCCGGCGAAACGAGAGCCACAGCTCGCCGTATCTCATCCTGACCGAGGAAGGCAGGCGAGTTACCACAACCATGCTGCGCAGGCGTTGGGACGACGCTCGCGATGAGGCGGCAAAAGCTGCTGAGGCGGATGGCGATATGATTCTTGCGAGCCGAATTCGTCAGTTTCAGTTCCGCGATATCCGCCCCAAAGCAGCCTCCGAAATCACGAACGTGGAAGATGCGAGCCTGTTGCTGGGTCATACCAAAGGCGACATAACGGAGCGCGTTTACCGTCGCATCGGGGCTCTCGCAAAGCCCACAAAATAGCCGAAAAAGAGTTCCAAAACTGGAAGCTGGGGCCTTGTAGATCAAGGCCTGTAGCCGCCCTATTTCGAAGCGGTATTAGGACGCGAAACAGCTTTAAAGGCCCGAATTCTCTAGACTTGTTGGTCGGTCTTGAAAACCGCCGACTGTAACAGGTCCTAGAGTTCGAATCTCTACGCCTCCGCCAAATCTCAACGAGAAAGCCCTGATTTTTCAGGGCTTTTTTGTGTCTGCTGCTCACGGGCGCTTACCGTCACCATCTGACCGTTTCCGCATCATTTCTTTAGTTTCCGCAACTACCCCCCTACGGCACCTTGCCGACAGAATGCCAAAACCTGTGGCCCGACCTGGATGCTGTCCTGTATTTTCCTAACCTCAGGATGACCGATTCTTGCCACACACCATGGCCTGCAGTTACTGGACGGGAGTAATTGCTGCATCGCCCCGATGATGGATTGGGCGTAGCAGTCAACCGGCGCCCTGGCCAGACGGGCTAATCCTCTACAAGTTCTTCGCTTTGTAGCAATGTCTAAGCAAGCTGTAATTGCTACCTGACACGGGCACTGCCGGTTCTATGCTTGTACTAATTCTCGAAAGGAGTCGATCACCGTGACCTGCGAATACTCACTGACGAATGTGCTGGAAAGGATTTACCACAATCAACTGGCCTTGGAAGCGGCAGTGATGGAGCTAACTCTGTGGGCTGAGCGGCAAAACGCTGCCGGGGTGGGCGAGACCGCCCGTGGGGCGCTTCACACGATTGGCGAAAACGCAGGTTACATCAACAAGGCCTGGCTCGACTAAAGGGATTGGACCTCACCTGACTGGTCTGTCCCGAGCTGAGTGGACACTGACTTAAGGTGGACAATGTCCACCGCAAGGAGTGTTCATGACCCAGACCAGACGACGTTTTCCCGAATCCTTCAAACGCGAGGCGGTAGACCAGGTACTTGCCGGCACGCCGCTTCGTCATGTAGCCGAGACGCTCGGCATCGCTGAAAGCCTGCTGGGCAAATGGAAGCGCCAGTACGAGCAGCAAGGTGACGATGCCTTTCCGGGCAACGGCAAGCAGCGTGGTGAGAGCGCGGAGTTGCGTCGTCTACGCCAGCAACTGGCTCAGGTCACCATGGAGCGCGATGTTTTAAAAAAGGCGCTCGCCATCTTCTCGCAGCCCACGAAGTGAAGTTCCGCGCCATCGAGGCGTTGGCTGGTCGCTATCCCATAGCGCCAATGTGCCGGCTGCTGCGGGTATCCCGCAGCGGCTTCTATGCCTGGCAGCAGCGGCCACCTTCGGCGAGAGAGATGGCGAATCTGCGTCTGAGCAAGGAGATCCGCACCATTCACCACGAGGTGAATGGGATCTATGGCCATCGCCGAATCAAGGCCGAGTTGGCGGCCATGGGGCATGCTTGTGGTCGACACCGGGTTGCTCGACTGATGCGCGAAGCCGGTCTGCGCGTTCGCTCGCGCAAGCGCTGGCGGCTGGTTTCCAGCAGTCGTCATACTCTGCCGATTGCCCCGAACCACCTGGATCGCCAGTTCGCCTCGGATCGCGCCAATCGGCACTGGGTCTCGGACATGACCTACGTGCGGACGGCCCAAGGTTGGCTGTATCTGGCAGTCGTGCTCGATCTCTATTCACGAGCCGTCGTCGGTTGGGCGATGCACCACCGCATGCAGCAGGCCTTGGTACACGCCGCACTGGAGATGGCCATTGCACGCCGACAGCCGAAAGAAGAAGTGCTGCTGCACTCGGATCGAGGCAGCCAATACTGCGCGTACGACTACCAGGCCTTACTTCGACGACATCGAATCGTGCCCAGCCATTCACGTCCCGGGAACTGCTGGGACAACGCCGCGATGGAGAGCTTCTTCCGTTCGCTGAAGGCTGAGCGGGTGTACCTGACGCGCTATGCCAGCTACCACGAGGCGAAAACCGACCTGTTCGACTACATCCGCTTTTACAATAACCGTCGCCGCCACTCGACGCTGGGCTATCTCAGCCCGATGGAGTTTGAGCGGCGCTATGCGAGCAGTAACTCTTAACTACCTGTCCACCAGCTCCGGGACAGACCAATTCGTAATAAGTTCAGCGTCTCGCAGGGCCTGCGTGTAGCAGATTGCATTATGGTAGGCGCGAACACCAGAAGCCCAGTCGCTCGATTTATGTACTGAGTTCAACCGCAAAAGCCAGGCTGTTTGGACTCTGCGCTCGGCAAACCGGGCTGATCGCTAATCGTTAATACGCTGATGCCTGGCATGCCCCAATCCCCCAAATTAAGCGCTGCTTATACGCTTACCAGCACGACCGATACCAGTAGCCAAATGTAGGGGGCATGGTTACCACGACCACTAAAAAGGCCCACATCCCTGCCAGGTGAGGGGCCTTTTTTTGAACCGTCGAAACCAACATCCCCTAGACGAGCAGGCCAGTCCCACCTCGGCTGGCTTTCGCCTAATCAACCCTTGTTCGCAATAACCCTCTTTGCCAAGGTTGATCAACAGGGACATCTCTTCCAACGGAACTCAACTGCTCCGTTTGTGCGTGGTGGGTGTTTCACCAAACCTTGAAGTCCTTTCCAGGGTTTCTTCAAGCGCTCGAACTAGTACATTTGTGCTAGTTGACTCCCCCCCTCCTACGGGGATCATAGTCCCGACTAGTGCTGCCATTCTGAGATTTCAGTCAATCGGACATTTCGACTAGTCGCGCAGTATCATAAGGGACGTTTGGCTGGGTAGTTTAACGCTCGAAGTTGATGATAATCGATGAAATGTGTTATTTACTTTTTGATTGTAACGAAGCTAATTTGCTTCTTAATTTAGTCGCCAGACGCTACGAGCATGGCAGCGTGTGCTGGCCAGCAAATATCACTGACTCGAGATACTCAGTTGAGAAATTCTATTTTTTAGCGTGCTTGTTTGGCTTGATTAATTTAATGTAAATGGATAACAAATTCATATTCAAGGAGGCACGACACAGCATGCCAGAGTTTTTGAAATTAAATAAATACGTCATACCAATTACTTTACTACTTGCTGCCTCCACTTCAGCGATAGCTGACAAAGCGAACCCCATTGGCGATTGGTGGCGTGTCTATAGCATAGGCACGGGCAAAAACAACATAGTGTTTGTCGCTGATCTCACGTCCATGACGCCACGGAGTCAAGCGGCGGGTGGGCTTCAGTCAGTAGACGTAAACCAAGTCTTCGCTGACCCATCCAAGCCATTGGCGGATGTCTATTCAGTTGAAGTCCAGTGCTCCAAGCACAGAGCCCGCTTTCTTAAAGGAACATCAATAGAACGAACGAGCTACGCACGCCGGGATTTGAAAGTCTCCAATGAGTGGCATACGTTGGATGACAAGGCGCTTTTATATACATTTGCCTTTGTATGTAATCCCCAAGATCGAGTCTTCAACGGCATGTTGTCACTGGGTAAATTTGATCAGATGAAAATGCTCGGGATCATCACGGAGGTACAAGCACCGCCGAAGAGCCCAATGGAAGAGCTGGATGAAATGTTAAACAACAAAAACCCTGAAAAGTCCAGGCAAGGTAAACTCCATGATATATCAATGGATTAAAACGTTTTCTTTAATGCTAGCAGTGTCAGGCATAATGGTAAGCAGCGGCTGTTCCTTAATTGCTCAAAGTCGTTGGGAAGGTCGCGATGCCCAAGAGGCGCTGAATCTGTTTGGCAGGCCCGATACGATGAAAGCAACTCAAGATCCTGATGCAGGTACACTTGTCGTAATGACGTGGTACAAATCCTCTCAGTGGTCGACAACTGAGGCAGCCGGAACATCCATGACACAAGGCAGTAATGGTTTGACCCATACCGAGTATTACGAGAACGTCGGTCATAGCTCCGACTGCAAGATTGAAGCAACGGTGAACAAAGCAAAAAAAATAGTGCTTTTCAAAATTCAGAATGGAGAAGTATTTCATGGCAAGTGCCAAAATATTCCTTATGTTCCCGGTTATATCCCCCCAGGCTTTTAGCATCTTCTATAAGTACTGAAGGGATAACTGATTAGGGGATTCACGGCAGTTATTTTTTCGAAACAGTCCCTCAGACCGCCTAATATTACACCCTCGGATTTTTCCCTAATCCTAATAATGGTCTGAAGGGACGCTCCAAAGTTTTGCCCAGTTTTGAAACGAAAACACCAAGACCCGACAACTGCAACATTTTCAGTTTATTGACGTTGGGTCAACGACTCATGCCTCCCTTGCTTTGCTCCTTGGGCTGAAGAGTTGAATGAACAAATGCTGCTGATGAAGGCACTCAAGAAAAATCCAGGATCCTCCAAACTCGTTGCCTAGGTTAATTTTAGACGTAAACAATAATAAGCCCGGACTATCGCCGGGCCTCTTCATTCTGACTACTCTTTGCTCGCTTGCAGCCCCCGCACATACTCCTGACACGCAGCCAACGCGATCAGTCCCTGGTCACCGTCTCCGGCGATGGCGATAATTCGTTGAGCATGCGCTGGGTCAAGTTCGGCTCGCGCTTCTCCATGATCCACGCCCGCGCCGCCGGTGTCGGCTGGCAGCCCACCGCCACCACCCGGGGCGGCGAGTAGGACTGACAGCCGCACATCAGCAGTAGCCAGCCGGTCACGCAGGCGAGCCTGCTCGGTTTGAGCATTTCGCAGGTCCTTGTAGTGGGTTTCGTCATTCACCTGCAGCCGATCCTCCAGCGCTCGGCGCTCAACCTGCTGGCGTTCCTGCCAATCGATCACCGCCACCGCCGCCTGCTCGCGAGAGCGCTGATTCGCCTCGGCCTGGGCGGCCAGTTGCTCGCCGTAGCGGTTGGCTTGCCAGGCCCAAGCAGCCCAGGCGCCGAGGGCAAGCCCCAGTACCAGAGCGCCAATCAGTCCACGTGCACCCAGCGCGCTCACGACAGCACCTTCAGCGCACGCTTATACAGCGCCTCGCGGTCGGACAAGCCATTGGTGCCGCCGTTGATACGGCGAGTGATAGTGAGAAAGTCACCCTGGTCGGCCAGGGTATTGAGGCCTGCCCGCTGCCAATACCAACCGGCCGACATCGAGGCACACACCGGGTGCTCAAGCAACTCCGGGGTGTTGAGCAATCGCGCATCACCAAACAGAGCCTCGCTGCAAGCCGCATAGTTGGCCCGGCCGGTGACCTGAATTAGCCCCCTGCCCCGATACTTCTGGCCGTCGCCATCCGCTTCGGGAGTGTTGCCCAGGCGCTTGGCCAAGGTCCCGGTGTCGTACTTGCTCAAGTACTGGTCGCTGCCCAGCTCGCGAACCCACTGCAACTGGCCTGACTCGTGGCCGATCTGGGCGATAAACGCCGCGATACGCAGCCGGGTGACGATGGCGTACTTGCGCAATGACACAAAGGAGGTTGAGCATATTTCGATGCAATGGAAACCCATTACTGACGAGCACCGCATGAGTCATGCTCTACAAGCTTAGGCGTCGGGCCAGTTCAGCCCGCACTCAAGCACGCACTTCACTTAAGGATGAGCAGCATGAACGATGATTTGAAGCAGTCAGGCTCTACTACGACCTCGCAGACCACCACATCGCTGGAACAGGTGAAAACCGGAAGGGTCTTGGATTTCACCTGGGCACCTAACGCCAACACCACGACCACCACCGTATCAGCGGACTTTGTCGACTACCGGGTCGATACAGCCCAAGGCAGCCCTACGGGGGACAGCCACTCCATAGCACGCTTTACCTATGTCCAGGGCAAAGGCGGCGGCCAGATCAGCCAGCTGTTTCTCGAGGAGATGCGTGCCGGTGTACGAGCCAACACCCAGATCGGGCTGATGGTGGGACGCAAATGGGTCATGGACCCCAACGGCGAAGTCTCGGGCAGCATCGGCACCTATGTGGTCGAACAATTCGATGACATGCGCGCCAGTGTCAATTATGTCGGCTCCTTCGCCCGCGTCTTCGCCGACCCCAGGATGGTCAGCTACCACGCTGGGGGCCATGTGCACCCCAATGTCTCGATCACCGGCAGCAGGCCCCTGACCATGGCGGATTCAGGTAAGTCGATCCTGGTCATTAGCGACACCGACGTCACGCTCACGATAGGTGACGATGTGACTGAAGGGTTCAAGGCCACTCTGATCCAGGCTGCAGCAGGCAAGATCAACATCGCGGTATCGAGCAGCCACATGATCTACAGCAACGCAGGGGGCCGCACGCGCACGCTCAATCCCCTGGATGAGCTGGAAGTCAGCACCTTTCCATTCGGCCCGGTGCTCCTGGCCTTCCGCGTCAGGCCTACGGCCTGACGATTAATCGGGAGCTCCGATCTCCTCCATGAATCCGTCCAGGAAATCCTTCAGGCGCGCATGCCTGACTGCCGCCAACCGCGCCCCTTCGACCGTCTGAAATCCCGAGGCAAGGGAGAGTAGCTTGGTGTGGAAGTGCTCAATGGTAAAACGCTTGTCTTGATAGGGCCTGCCGATGGCGGTGGGGTTTGTGATGTCGTACAGCGCAGAGCCCATTCGCCCAGCGATGTAGAAACAACGGGCGACTCCGATCATGCCGATGGCGTCCAGGCGGTCGCTGTCCTGAAGGATCCTGGCTTCCAGGGTGAGGGGTTCGACGCCTGCGGAGAAGCTATGAGCCTGGACCGCGTGGGCAACAAGCTCAATACGCGGGGCAGGCCAGCCCATGCGCTGCAGAATAGACGCTGCTTTATTGGCCGAAAGAGTGGATGCCTGCGATCGCAATGGCGAGTTTTTCTCGACGGCCACGCAATCGTGCAAGAGGGTTGCGGCAAGCAACGCCTCCAGGTCCCCACCTTCCTTGTCCTGCAGGCGCCGAACATTCATCCAGACCCGATGAATATGAGAAAGATCGTGAGAGCCGTCCGTGCTGTCCTCAGGCAGGAAAGCGAGCAAGTCGGACGCCAGGCTCTGGTAAGGAAAAAACGGTTCTTCAAGCATTTCGTGGCTCCATGGAAGTACTGATCCTGCAGCGTCGGCGAAACGACTCGAGCAGATATCTCGGCGCTATAGAGAATCGGCGGCTAAGCAGAGAAGTACTTGAGCCAATAAGCATCCCGGCATTCATTGCTGAAGCTGATGTGAGCAGGACGGATGATTTTGTCGAGAGGTTGGCGAACCACCTCATGGCAAATCCAGCCTGCGCGCAGGCTGCGTCGCTGGGAAACCGCCCTGCTCTGCTAGCCGCTTGATGAGTGCCCTATCATCGTCGGCGGTGACGGTGTCCCCCTGATCGAGCCGGCTTTCCTGACTCGCGTTGTCAAGTAGCGCGGTGCGAGGCGATGCAACTCCCAGGCTCGCACTGACGTAGCTGGCAAGGTGGTCCGAATGAACCATGGACTGTGTCCGCAGGCGGATAAGGACGACTGACAAGCACGCTGACGACGCGCTGGGACTTTACCGATAAGGCGAGCCAATCGACAACCCTGGCCAATGCCACACGCTGTATCCGTTGCTCACCTGTAGCAGGAACCTTTTTCCGGAATGGCAATCAGTGCTGCACGCTTTCCGATCAATCATTCAGTGGGCATCGGCATGATCTTGAGAAAAACGGCTCTATACATGGCCTTGGTAATGGCAGGCGTTCTTATCGGCTACAGCATCAAGCCCAGCAATGGGCTCCAGGTAACCGCAGGGCAACTTATAAGCTGCGGCAAGACCACCATTCCAACCATCGAGATGTGAGGGCAGCGCTACAGCGCTCCCTCCCTGATTACACCCAGCCCTCATATAAACCGGCACTGGCCGCCCAGGCCGATCCCACGAACCTCCAGCACCTCCCGACACCTGCAGCAAGCTTGCTGGCCGAATAATCTCTAGTCTGAAAGAATCTTCGCGCCTGAAGATCGCACCTCAGGCTCGCCTCCAATCCAGGACCCTCCCATGCAGCTCATTCCTTTGCTTGCTAGCAGCCCCACCGTTCAAGCTCAAGTGCGCGCGCTGCGCAACCAGCAGGAGGTGCGCAAGTACATGTACACCTCCCATGAAATCAGCGAACAGGAACATGCAAACTGGCTGAGCAGCCTTCAAGGCAACCGGCGTCAGGAGGTGTTTGTCGCGGTCGACGCCGGGCAAGCCTTGGGGGTCGTGTCCCTGAATGCCATCAATGCCCTGCAGAAAACTGCCGACTGGGCGTTCTACCTGGACGCCGAGCTTCAAGGCAAAGGCCTGGGCAGTCTCATGGAGTTCTGGTTGCTCGACTATGCCTTCAATCAAGCCGCTCTGGACAAACTCAACTGCGAGGTGCTCGCAAGCAACACAGCGGTGATCAGGCTGCACCTGAAATTTGGCTTCGTACAGGAAGGCCTGCGGCGCCAGAACATTCTGAAAGACGGCGAGCGAATCGACGTAGTGCTGCTAGGCATTACTCGCCAGGAGTGGCAGGACAAGCGTCCGGCCCTTGAAAGTTTGATCGCGCGGCTCGGTCAGCGAGAGTCCTAGGCATAGGCAGCAACCGTGCCCCTCAGACAAAAGAAAACCGGCGAATGATCGCCGGTTCCTGTCACTCGCCGTTCAGCAGTGGGGAGGCCAGAACGGCCCCTGCACTGCCGTCGGATCAATGCGCTGCGTTGAGGGTCAGGCGCATCTGGCGGTTCACATCCTTGTACAGCAGGTAGCGGAAACGACCCGGGCCGCCGGAGTAGCAGGCCTGTGGGCAGAAGGCGCGCAGCCACATGAAGTCACCGGCCTCGACCTCGACCCAATCCTGGTTCAGGCGATACACCGCCTTGCCTTCCAGGACGTACAGGCCGTGCTCCATGACATGGGTCTCGGCGAACGGAATCACGCCGCCCGGCTCGAAGTTGACGATGTTGACGTGCATGTCATGGCGCATGTCGCTCATGTCGACAAAACGCGTGGTGCTCCAGCGGCCTTCGGTATCGGGCATGACCCGCGGCTCGATGTCCTGCTCGTTGGTGACGAAAGCGTCCGGGTATGGCACGCCATCGACTTTCTGGTAGTGCTTGCGGATCCAGTGGAAACGCGCCTCGGTGCCGCTGGTGTTGCGCAGCTTCCAGTCGGCAGCCGGTGGGATAAAGGCATAGCCGCCGGGCTTGAGGACATGCACCTGGCCTTGCAGGGTCAGGTTGACCTCGCCTTCGACGACGAACAGTACCGCTTCGGCGTTGGGGTCCTGCTCGGGCTTGTCGCTACCGCCATTGGCGCCGACTTCAACGATGTACTGGGAAAAGGTTTCGGCGAAACCCGACAGCGGACGAGCGATGACCCACATGCGCATGTTGTCCCAGTGCGGCAGGTGGCTGGTGACGATGTCGCGCATCACGCCCTTGGGGATCACGGCGTAGGCTTCGGTGAACATTGCGCGGTCGGTGAGCAGTTCGGTCTGTGCCGGGTGCCCGCCGTGAGGCGCGTAATAGGTGGTTTTGGACATGGAGACTCTCCTCATTGTTGTTTTGCTGCCCCGCGCGGCAACGCCGCCAGGGTGAACAAACCTGCGGGTCGACGCGCCAGGGAAGCGGCGCGGACCGCTGCTGGCCACCACGATATCCAGCGTTACGCACATGCACAAATTAAATACTGAAATCCGCCATATTCATTTATCGAATGCCGCGCGACTTCAGCCCTGAGTGTCCTGGGCCAGCACCCGCGACAAGACTCGCGCTAGCTCCTTGACCATGGGATCTGCCGCCGGGCGGTGCAGCAACGCCACCTCGAACACGTCCACCGACGGCAGCCCGGTGCTTTTGGACAGGACCTGGTGGCCAGCCGTGACCGCACGCAATGGCAGCAGGCCTATGCCCATGCCATCGGCAATGGCCGACTGCAGGCCGCTGAGGCTGGAGCTGGTGAAGCTGATATGCCAGCGCCGGCCCACCGCTTCCAGAGCATTGATCATGGCATCGCGGTACACCCCGCGCGGCGGGAAGGTAACGATAGGCAGCGGGTCAAGATCGATGCAGGGGTTTTTCGCGCTATCCACCCATCGGGTCTTCTCCGGCCAGCAGGCCAGTGCCTCGCGGCTGTTGCGCAGTTGCTTGAGCACCACCAGGTCCAGTTCGCCACGGTCATAACTGGCGTTGAGGTCGCGACTCATGCCGCTGGTGACCTCCAGCTTGACCTGGGGATAGCGCCGGTTGAACGCAGCCAGTTGCTCGGTGGTGCGGCCGGCAGCGAAGTCGTCCGGCACGCCGATACGCACCGTCAGCACCACCGTGGCCCCGGACAGCGCCTCGAACATTTCATCGTTCAGTGCCAGCAGGCGCCGGGCATACCCCAGCAGAGTCTCGCCGACATCGGTGGGCAACACATCGCGATTGCCGCGCTCAAGCAGGCGCTGCCCGACCATCTCCTCCAGGCGGCGGATCTTCTGGCTGATGGTGGATTGGGTCGAATGCAGGCGGGTGGCGGCCGTGGTGAAACTGCCGCAGTCGGCCACCGTGACAATGGCCCGCAGCAAGTCAAGGTCGAACAGGCGGCTATTGGGTTTCTCAATGTCGCTCATGCTGGTATCTGTTTTCTGAATGCGTTGCGCCTTTCTACCGGGTCTGGCCCGAGGACACAATTGCCCCCGCGGCGCTGAGCAGCCCCGTGCCAAGGCGGCATCCAGCAAGCACGGCAGGTATTTTTTCCGGGCCCGCCTGATTGGCAATGTGTATCAGCATGTAACGGCGTAGGATGAGGCTCCGGTTCGCTCTATCCCTGACCCTGCTCTGGAGATGCTGAAAATGAAGTTGAACTGCCTCAAGGTGTTGCTGATCGGCGCCACCCTACTACTGGGCGCCTGCTCCAGCGCGACCACCCACCCCTGCTATTCGGACAAGTGCCGGCTTGGCGGTGGCGTGGGCAATCTGAATCTCAACGGCAACAGCGCATTGGGCAACAGCTTCAACGAGTACGGCTCGACCCTGCTGCACGACTGAAAAACCTGCCCCCATGCCTGGGTGCTGTCGGGAGTGGCTCGCTCCAGCAGCGCCTTGTCACTCCCGACCGCCCCCGTACTCACCCCTTGTTCCGGTTCTTCGCCCCGCCCTGGCGAGCCTTGAAGCGCGGATTGGATTTGCAAATCACATAGATGCGACCGCGACGCTTGACGATCTGACAGTCGCGGTGACGATTCTTGGCTTCTTTGAGGGACGACAGGACTTTCATGGCAACGGCTTCCTTAAGATAAAAATAATGTAATAACATATCTTATTATCAGGTGAGAACAATTATCAACTGCAAGATTCATTCGCGCATGCCCGGCTATTCCTACTCAAGGTCCGCCACAAACAGTCGCTACCCTGGGTTCACCCCTCACTCACGGAAGCAGTGACATGGAAATCAACAATCGTCCTTTACCCCCACTGACCAGCGGCGGCACGCACGGCCCCATCACCCTCCCCGTTTCCGATACCCCGCCGCCGCCCATGACCGCCGAACAGAAAGAAGCCCTGGAACGGCTGCGCGACCAACTCAAGCAACCGGCCACCCCAGCGCCCTCGCTCACACCAGCAAAAACTTCATTGATCGACGAAGTGGTCTGATCCGCAACAGGCGGACACGGCCATGCCATGGCCGGTCCGCGCTATGAGCCAGTGCACGCCAGCAGGCAGGTCACCCGCAAAAAAATGTCCAGGCCACGCACTGTCACCAACTGCCGGAAGCCCCGCCGCCGCCACTGGAACCACCGCCACCGGAAAACCCGCCGCCCGAATCGGAATGGCCGCCACTGCGGCTGCCGCCTACGCCGCTCCAACGAAAGCGACGAGTATCGGCAAACAGGATGAAGCTCAGGCAATAGGCGAATGGCAGCACCCTCAGCCAGCGCTGAGCCACCTGCCAGGCGTCGACACCCAGCCCCAACAGCAGCACCAGGGTCAGCAGCACGCCCAGGCGCCAGAAGAAGCCCTTGCTGCTCTTGTGCCACTGGTTGCGCATCATCCAGTACAGCAGCCAATGGCCGCCCAGCACCAGCAGCCCCCCCGCCGGCCAGGCCAGGCCGTAGAGGAAAGTCAAACGACCCAGATACTGGCTGACCAGGGTCAGCAGGCCGATGTACAGCAGCAGCCCCAGCACCCCGTAGAACACCCGCCGCGCCTGCCACAGCCCGGCGAAGGTCGCACCGCCGATCAACATGCACAGCGGCACCAGGAACAACTGCGCCAGCCACTCATGGCCGCCCACGGCTCCCACCAGCACCGCCATCAGCGCCACTGCGCCCCCCAGCACCCGGCGCCAGTTCCAGCCGGCGGCCAGCATCACTCCCGCCACCGAGCCGAAAATGAACGCCAACAGCAAGGCATAGGCTTCCAGCGGCACCACCCGTTCCCCAGGCTCCGGCAGCCCCGCAGGCTCGGGCAACGAGCCCCCGTCCACCAGCAGGATCAGGTCGTCCAGGGCACGGTCGATACCGCCGGCAAAGTCGCCCTGACGAAAGGCCGGGGTCAGGTCCTGGGCGATGATCTGCCCGGCCAGCAGGTCGGTGACCACCGGCTCCAGGCCATAACCGACCTCGATCCGCACCTTGTGGTCGTTCTTCGCCACCAGCAGCAGGATGCCGTCGTCTACGCCCTTGCGCCCCAGCTTCCAGGCACGAAACAGCTGGTTGCCCAACGCCTCGATGCTCTGCTGGCCCAGGTTGGGCACCAGCATCACCGCGATCTGCGCGCCGCGGCGCTGCTCCAGCGCCTCCAGCTTGTGCACCATCCGCTCCTGGGTGGCGCTATCCAAGGTCGCGGTCAGGTCGATCACCCGCCGGTCCAAGGGCACCTTCACCAGCCCCGGCGGCGCCTCCTCGGCGTGCACCAGGGCCGGCAACAGCAGCCCGAGAAACAGCGCCAGCCACAGGCCACGCCCTTGTTGCAACCACACCTTGATCATCGGCCCGCTTCCCGCATCGTTCATCCTGAAGCGGCGAACTTTACCACTGCCCGTACCGCGACCGATTCACCGCACCTCACCGCCAGCAAAAAAACACCGGGCAGGTGACCAAACCTGCCCGGTGCCCGACGACCTGTCGTGTTGCTGCAGTCGACCTCAGCCCAGACTGTTGAGGCACACCACCTTGGGCTGGGTCATTTCCTCATAGGCGAAACGCACCCCTTCGCGGCCCAGGCTGCCGTACTTGAAGCCGCCAAAGGGCATGGCATCGAAACGATAATCGGAAGAGTCGTTGATCATCACCCCACCCGCCTCGATCCGCCGCGCAGCGTCCATGGCGGTGCGCAGGTCATTGGTGAAGACCCCTGCATGCAGGCTGTATTCGGGCTGATTGGCCAGAGCGATGGCCTGATCCAGATCGTCGAACGGTTGCAAGACCACCACTGGCGCAAAGACCTCGTCCTGCCACAGGCGACTGCCGTGGTCGACATTCTCCAGCACCGTGGCGGCGTAACAGGAACCCCGGCGCTGATGCCCACAGAGCAAACGCGCGCCCTGTTGCAGCGCTTCATCCACGACCTTCTGCGCGTTCTGCGCCGCCTGCAGGCTGATCATCGGCCCGATGTCCGTGCTGCTGGCCAGCGGGTCGCCACTGACCTGCTCCCGAGCCAGGCGCACAAAAGCCTCTCGAAACGCCTCATAGATCGAGGCCTGGACCAGCAGGCGCTGGGTGCCGATGCAGTTCTGCCCCGCCGCCCAGAAGGCCCCGGACACGCAGCTTTCCACCGTCGCCGCCAGGTCGCAGTCGGCCATCACGATCACCGGCGCATTGCCTCCCAGGTCCATGGCCAGCTTTTTCAACCCGGCGCTACGGGCGATCTGCTCGCCGGTGACAAAGCCGCCGGTGAACGACACCATGCGCACCTCACGGGCTTCCACCAGGGCCTTGCCCAGGTCCGCGCCACCGGTGGCCAGGGTCACCACCGAGGTCGGCAGGCCGGCATCGCGCAAGTAGTCCACCAGCTTGATCGCCGACAGCGGCGCCAGCTCAGAGGGCTTGAGAATCACCCCGTTGCCCCCGGCAATGGCCGGGCCCAGCTTGTGCGCCACCAGGTTCAGCGGATCGTTGTAAGGCGTGATCGCCAGGATCAGCCCCAAGGGCTCGCGCGAAAACCAACCCTGGCGGTTTTCCGAGCCTTCATAGGCATCGAATGGCAGCACCTCGCCGGCATTGCGCTTGGCCTCTTCGGCCGAGAGCTTAAGGGTGTTGACGCAGCGCTTGACCTCCTTCTGCGCCTGTTTCAGGGTCTTGCCCGCTTCATCGACGATCAGCCGGGCAAAATGCTCGGCGTCGCGCTCGATATTCAAGGCCGCCCGCTCCAGAATCCGTGCCCGCTGATGGCGCGGCAACGCGGCGCAGTCGTTCACGCCCTGGCGCGCCTGCTGCAACAGGTATGGCACGGCACAGGCGTCAAGGCGTGGCACGGTCCCGATCAGGCGACCATCGAAGGGGCTGCAGACGTCAATCGAATCGGCGACCGGCGCCAGACGTGACAGATTCATGGACAGGCTCCTAGCGGCTGGTGCGCGACTGGTGGATGTGGATGATGTCCGAGAGCAAGGCAAAGGCCGTCTCGATGCGCCCAGCGCCCGGCCCGGACACCGTCACCGCGCCCAGCAGTTCGGTGTTGAACGACACCGCGTTGATCGCCCCGCCAATACCCGCCAACGGATGAGCCAGGGGCAACAGCCGCGGCTCGACACTGGCCTGCAGCGAGCCATCGGCCAGGCGCCGGGCCGAACCGATCAGCTTCCAGCGCGCGCCCTCGGCCCGAGCCTGCTCAAGGTCCGCCGCCGTCAGGCCGGAGATGCCGCGGCAGCTGACGTCGCTGACGGTCAGCTGTGCACCGAGCAGTTCGTTGGCCAGGATCACCACCTTCAAGCGCACGTCAAAACCTTCGACATCCGCGCTCGGATCAGCCTCGGCGTACCCCAGGGCCTGGGCCTCGGCCACCGCCTCGGCAAAGCCCAGGCCGGCGTCCATGCGGGTCAGCACAAAGTTGGAGGTGCCATTGAGAATGCCCTCGAAACCCAGCAGCTCGCTGCCGGCCAGGGACTGCTTGGCCATGCGGATCACCGGGGTGCCGCTCATCACCGCGCCTTCGTACTCGAACGCCGCCTGATTGCGCTGGGCCAGGGCTTTGAGCTCGGCGCCGTGCAGGGCGATCGGTCCCTTGTTGGTGGTCACCACGTGCTTGCCCTGCTCCAGGGCCCAGCGGCAGAAGGTGCTGGCCGGCTCGCCGTCCACCGGATTGGTGAAGGTAGCCTCGGCGATGATGTCGGCGCCGGAGTCCTTGATCACCTGTTCGTTGAGCGCCTCCACCTGGCCGCCCGGCAGTTGCGCCAAGGCGCCCTTGGTTGCCGGCAGCTTGCTCAGCAGACCGGCATCCAGCCCCTGGGGAGCGACGATGGAGCCCAGGAACAGATCGCTGATGCCAACGATCTTCAAGCTGAAACCCAGTTGTTTTTTCCACGCCTGATTGCGCTCGGCAATCAGTTGCGCCAGGGCCCGATTGACCCCGCCGAAGCCCACCAGGGCGATGTTGTATTCAGTCATTTTTGTTGTGTTCCATCCGGGTTGAGAAGCTGATGGACACAAGGTTAGGGGCCGGGGCCGGGCAGTGAAATATGCCGTTTTGCTGTATTTGCTGAGCAATTTGCCCACGCCTGGAGCCAGGTGCGCGGGCATAGAAACATGGCGGGTTGCGCAGGGACACCTTCGGGAGTGCCTGGTCCTGTATCCCTGGTCCGCCAACCTTGTGCAATCCGTCACCCTTCTCTGCTTGGCGGCAGAGGGTGATGGCTCTGATTGATACAGGAGGAAGCCCCATAACGACTCTGAATCGATACATGCCGATTACCGGCCATGACTGCAACATTCCCTCGCTGCTGATCGATACCCAAGCCCCCATTGACGTCCTCCACGATGCAGCCGCGTATCGCATTCGCGCTGTGACTCAACTACTTGAGAACCTCTCGGTTTCTGATGAAGCGGCCGAAGGTGCAGTGGTTTTGCAGGAACTGTCGCTGGTGTGCAGCATTTTGCTGCGAGATGGGTGTGATTTGATGGATCTGGCAGGGCGACTGATGCAAGACCAACTAGCAGCATAAGCCAAAAGAGGCGGTATTAGAGCCTCCCCTTAGCCTTGGTACATAGTAGGGAAATATTCATTTATACGCTCGTTATCCAGCAACCGATCAACTGTAAAGTCCAAGCGATCCGAAACAGCGATGCCTCTTCGCAATGCTTCAGGAAAGTCCTCGACTGAGGCGAAAACTGTCGGGACCAGATATCTAAAATAATCACCCATCTTGGTAGTCCCATCGTACCCTACTGGATAGTCCTCACCCTCATAGCTGCCTTCAATAGCGTGATAGACAAAGAAGCTCTTATTAACAGGTAAATTGGCCTCACTGTAGTTACCCACTTCCGCCAAATCACTCTCAAACTCATCTAAAATAAAACCTTTACACAAGTTACTTCGATGACGACAAGCGGAATACAGGTCCACATCAAAGCTGCAATCTTTCACTATCGGGTAATCATAAAACTCTTTTGACTCCTCCCACATATATTCATTCATTCGATCGAGTAGTGACTCAACCTCGGCAATCCTGAGCAGCTCCCTGGGCAAATCTCCGAAGCAGTTATTCACCATTACTGCAACCCGTCCAAATTTATCCTTTGCAAACCAAGTGAATATTGAACCAAACTCAGGTTGCCAATCAGCGTCTAGAACCGTCATATGTATGCCACCTAGAGATATTTAAAAATCGACACATACGCCCACCAACATCTATTACGAGATAATGAACTTCTTCCACCCTAGCAACGCGCCTTCAAAATCTTCAAGAGTCACATCTAAAAAATACGTTTCATCATACAAGGAATATATTTTCGCCACCTTACCAGCAAGAACTACGCCCCAAGCATCACGACTCCATTCAATCACTTCAATCTGATCCCTGCTTATCTGACGAATCTTGTCCAGTCCTTCATCAAGCCATGGCACAGTTTCCAAATAAGGTTGACCACCATCATCCATTAACAAACAGGCGATTAGATCAACTCCATCTCCATTCAAGACACCTGTGCGACAGCCCGACCAGCGTCTACCATCACTTTCATCCCAATAAAAACCCACCCCTACACCCAACAAGCCTATAAATATTTTCCTGACAGACACACAATTAACGACCCTCCTTAAAACGCTCTGGCAAGTACTCCTGACGGACCATACCCTTCAGCAGTTCCTTAATCTCATCAAAATAGAAAGAGAGCTCATCCTTCGACTCACACACTGTATTTTCCGCAATAGCTGTATCGCTAAAATTTTTAATAACTATGTCTATGCAATCTGCAAACACCATCAACTCACCCTCTGAAACCCTAAGATCATAAAGAGTGACACTTGCTACACACTCTTTCTTTAACATTTCCACAATGCATCTCCTCAAACGCAATCAAAACAATCTAAAATATAACCTTACATTCAAATTCAGTCGCACCAAATTTCTCAAGCAACACACTCAACCTTGAAACATATCAAGTAAAATCAGGAACACAATCTTTTATATAAAGCCTATCTATTGAAATAGACAGTGACATCCAAGCAGTCCAGATCTGTGGCCTCCAAAAACTCTTCAGTCATTTCCATTGAGTCCACCCAGAAAAATTTTATTGGAGCAGTTCCAGCCGAGTAGAATTTAGAGCCATTTACACAAGTGCAACTTCCAATTCATCACCCTCCCTCTTTACTCCCTCTAAACCAAAAACTCATCACCCTCTACATAGTCATAAAGCTGGATCTTCGGAAACTCTGTATCACTGACGAACATAAGCTCATGCCCCTGATGCTGCTGCATAAAAGCCTGGATAATAAACCACGCACGACCGTCATTAAGCCAAGTTCGATGCTTGTCAGAATATACCCCCTGCACAACCAAACGAGAATGTTCTCGCCCCAATTTCTTGCCCAGATTCAAAGAGATCCGACATGATTTACAACATAAGTAATGATATTCGCCCATCCCCGCCCCCAAAAAAATTCAATAGTCACATCAGCATTTTGCCAATCACAACATAGTCTTTCAATTCCCCCCTTGGCCGTACCAATAGACAACGTCCTTCTTCGTTAAACTCCGCCTCATCTGCATCACTGGGAAATTTGGAGTGTAGAGGGTATTCCGTATCTAAAGCTCCATCATACTTCAATGCCCATGACATCCGATCTGACTTAAGCTTTTGTGAAATTGGATATTCATCCGGATCAACATCCCCATAAGACCCTGGTGATACATCCCACAACGGAAAACACTAATAGTCAGCCATCAGTCTAATTATTTTCATTATTATCCCTCACCGGATACGCCCGCCTTCGGGAGCAAAGCCCCATTGAAAACCAAGCATCACTATTTAGCCAAAAACCCTTTAAGCCCAATACAAAATTTATTCAGATCGGATACATCGACAACCGTCTCAAACCCAAAGTAAGTATTTGTCGCTGCCTTTTCGCCCTGACCACAATTAAATAATATACGTATTGAAAACTCTCCATCTGACAAATCGACCGCATCACCACTCAGGGCTGTTATGTGCATATCGTTCTCCAAATTTACATAAGTAAATTACTCAGCCAACTCCCCCGCCACCAGACCTTTAACATGAATATCAAAATAAGATATCAACCTTTCTATATCACGCCTATACAGCCTGCAGAAAAACTCCTCAGATAAAAAACCAGAAAACCCACTATCAAGCGCACAAAATACATTAAAATCAAAAACCCCATCATTTACATAAATATTAATTGGCACAAACTGCAATACCCCTACATCCAACTTAAGACCCACACTTTGCAAATTATTCATTACCACATTTCCTTACCGCCCAAGACTCACTTACACCAGTCATCCCTGAGCCCAGTCAAAATATTTAGAATATTGGAATAGCTCAAAAAAGGTACTGAAAGAGAAAAATTAAAAGACTCACACTCAATATCTATGGGCAGAAAAAAATCAAAACTCTCTCTTCCACCAGAAAAGAAACTCACATTCAAATGGCTTTTAATAGCAAGCACATCATCAAATAAAATCTTACGCACCCCACTCTCATCCACGAATGAAAAACCATCTACAAAAACATCTAAAGTATCAGCCTCAAGTTCAACTGAACATAGAACCTGCTCCCGCCCTACCACTTCATAAAAGCGACCACGCCCCGAAGCCTCTAGCTGCCTCATTCTTTTTTCAAGGGTCCGACGAACTCTCATACTTTAAACCACTTCTCAATACGATTAGAGCTTGCACTTTCCAAAAAACACTCCAAAACTCCCACCCCACCACCAAATATATTACTTCTAAAAAACCAGATCCAACAAATCAAAAATACCACTACCAACAGATTTTAAAGAAGCCGCAAACTCAACATAACTAACACCACCATCCACATTCCGCCCCTTACCCCATCTAATACTTAAATCGTTTCAACCCTAGATCCAACTACAAATAGCCCACTCCATGAACAGATATATGCCGATTACCAGTCACGACTGCAACAATCCCTCGCTGCTGATCGATACCCAAGCCCCCATTGACGTCCTTCACGATGCAGCGGCGTATCGCATTCGCGCCGTGACTCAACTGCTGGAAAACTTCGCGATTTCTGATGACGCGCCCAGAGGTGCAGTTGTTCTGCAGGAACTGTCGCTGGTGTGCAGCATTCTGCTGCGCGATGGGTGTGATTTAATAGATGTGGCGGGGCGACGGATGCAAGGTCAGCTATTAGCATAAACAAAAAGGAGCGGTATTAGAGCCACCCCTTTAGCCTTGTTACATAGTAGTAGACCAGATTATAGTCTCTCGATCGCTCAGCACATTCGGTGTTTTGTCAAACACTCCGCATCGGCAAGACATGTCCAATATTTCTTCAAATATCTCAGCGCCACCTTTACCCCGCTCTTTTCGACTATATTTTTTCACAAATTTGTAACAACAGTTCTAGCCAACATATCGCCAAGTCGTCGACGCAAACCAAATAATACAAATACACCATCCAAAATACTGAATAACGCTTTAGGCAAATTTCTCAAGGCTGATTGAAGAGAGGTACAGGATGGTCCATAAGGAAAGCCAACCACAGTCATCTTGAATAGACGCTTCCCCAGACTTTGCCCATTGGGCAGCGCATCGCAAAACAAAAAGTAGGCGAGAGCAAGCAAAGTCAAGAAATAATCAACCCCCTGAAAAACCGTCAGACCCAGTTCTGAGCTGAAGCGAACAGACAAATGCAGCATGAAGCTTTTCAAAAACAGAATAAAAAATACAACCGCCATATCAACAACGTATCCAGCCAGACGCTTTATAGGGCTTGCCAGATCATAAACACCTATTGAACCGGTTAACTCTACCTGACTCAAAATGTATCTCTCCATCGATAAAATAGGGCTATCGCCGCAAACACTTAACTAAAAACCCAACACTAAGTCTTAACCTTAACTGCACCGTGGAGCTCAGGATAAAACCCTTCTGGCCATAGAGTTTTTTCATCATATTTAGCACCAAACAAATCAGCTTCCTCTATTCGCTTGACGTCAACATTAGCGCCGCACAAGTCAGCACCTCTAAAGTCAGCACCTCCCACATCTGCATTTTTCAAATTAGACATTGAAAGATCACTTCTAGAAAAATCAGCATACGCAGCAATTGAGTCTGAAAGGTCAACACCTCTCATTACTGAGCAGCTAAATGTAGCGTTCATCAATGCCGTCTTACCCATTTTAGCTCCACTCAACGTACAGAAATCAAAAACAGCATTTCTCAAATTCGCACCAGTAAAGTCTGTACCAACGAGGTCTAGACTTTCAAATATTGCACGATGTAAATTTACCCCCCTCAAATCTGAACCAGCAAAGCTATCGAACGCAAACTCTAAACTTTCTCCGGTCTCAAATTTTAAAACGATCATTAATCACCCCAATCTACCGGATCGATTTTCAATTCACCAACCGGCCTTTTTAATTCAACTTTATTTGGAGATAACGCTCCAGGCTTTACGCTAGGCTCTCTACCCAATATCTTTGCCGCTATATATCGATGATTCCCTTCGACAATCACATCTTCATCCATATCAATTGCTGGTGCTATATCGCCCTTCAAAAGTCTATCAACATATCGCTGAATCATGGGAAGTGACACAGCCTTTTGCGTACTAATAGCAGAATCGCCTTGCAATGCTTGTTTAATAATTTCAGGCGTTACATCGGAACCTTTTGAGACTAATGGCTTTAGTAATACCCCAGTTCCTTTTACTGAGCCATCCTCACTATACATCACCCCCGGATTCAGCTTGTGCTCCGGAGTCACATAGGCACCCTCCTTCTGCACTCCATCCAGCTGAGTACCGCCGGTATGCGGCGTTGTAATAACTCCGCCACCCTCAGCGTAGCCCCCGCTGGCGGGGTTCCATCCTGATGTAATAACAATCGGATTAACCAGCTTTCGGTTTTCGTCATCAAGTAGATGAACTGGGAACGGCATGAGGGTGACCATTTCCCAGGCTGCCATCGTAACCTTGAGTTGGTTCTGCATTTGCTCCTTTGTTAAAGCGAAATCTTGGCTTACAGCTTTAATCATCGAATTAGCAGAGTTACGCATCCGCTCTTGACTTTCAGGTGTCAAAGTAGGATAGACCAGAGCCGCAGCAAGTGCTGCCATTACTCCAACATAGGCTACCCCTTGTACATAATTCTGCGCCGTTGTAGGAGAACCTCTCAGAGTGGAAATCATTGCTGTCAGTTCAACTGACTTCTCAGGGCTCTGACGGGCAATTTCCTGCATTCGAGCGACGAGAAGCTTTTCCCCATCGGAATTTAAGTCTCCCAACTGCTCCCTCAGGCGAAACTCAATAGCCTCCGCACGTCTGTTCTCATCCTTACTGAAGGCTTTTAGATAGTTTTCGGTTTCTACCAGGACTCTATTAATGTCTTCGGATGTACCCTGAAGATTGTCTGGCGACGCGATTAGAACGCCCATGCTGGCCAAGAGAAGGGTCAGCTTTACCATCGTCTCCCGGCTTTTTTCCCCATACAACTCAACACTCTTCTTCCACTGCTCATACGCCTTCTTCGGGCTCGCCACCGCCCCAAGGGAAGAACTGCTCGCATACAGATCTGTACGCGACTCTTCATCCTTGGTGATCTCATACGCCTTATTCACATCCCGGTTCAGCCCGGCCGTTGAATCGGCTCCGGTCTCGGCATCCTTGCGCACCACGATCTCGCCCGCCCCGACGGTGGCGCGCACGATCTGCTCGCGGTCCTTCTGGTAGTCCCAGCCGCTGACGCTCCAGCCTGTTTCACCCTCCTTGCCTTTACCCACCTGGCTGCTGTCTTGTGTGGTGCCACTACCGGAGCTGTAGGTGCCGCCCACGTTCAGGTAATAACCGTGCTCCTTGTCCTTGCCGGCAATATCGCTGAAGCCCAGGGTGCCGGTGTCCAGCTTGAGGTTGCCGTTGTCGGCGGCGATCAGCGCGCCGTCGATCTGGGTGTGGTTTTCGGTGCGGATATCGACCTTGTTCTTGCCAGTGATGCGGGTTTGCTCTTCAACCCAGTCGGTCTTGCCAGTGGTCTGGCCGTAACCCACCGAGCCACTGAGCCCCGGAGCAGGACCAAAGGTGGCGGTGACGCTGATGTCGAATTCCTTGCCCTTGACCTTGCCGGTATCGGCGACCGAAGCGACGTTCAGGTCCCCCCCGACACGCCCGATGACCTCATCGCCACGCAGGTTGGCACCAGAAATGTTGGTGTCCTTGCCACTGGTGAAGCCCAGCCGGTCCCCGGCATAGAGATAAGCCTCTTGCTGGCGCTCGCCTTCACGCTCCAGATTGCCTTTGCCCATGCTGACGCTGGCGTAGACGCCCACGCCTTCCGAGCCGAAGGTGAAGCCGACTTCCCCACCACCACTGTTGCGGTTGTTCTCGCTGCTGTGGTCGTTCTGCGCGGCGCGGATGTTCAGGTCGTTGCCGGCATCCAGGTCGATGTTGCGTCCGGCCTGGGCCTGGGTGCCGATCAGGTTCAGGTCGTTGTTGGCCTTGAGGTTGATGTCGCGCCCGGCATCCAGTTGGGTGGGAGTGGAGGAACCTTGGCTGCTCTCGGTGCTGGCGGTGCCGAAGCTGCCGCCGACGCCGATCTTGAAGCCGCCGCTGGTGCCGCCGTGGATGCCGCCCCACATCTCGGTGTTGCGGGTTTCCTCGCTGATGCTGCCTTTGGCCACATCCAGGGTGACGTCGCGCCCTTTGATGTTGATGTCGCGTCCAGCACCCAACTGGCTGCCCTTGACGGTCACGTCGTTGTTGGCCGTGAGGTTCAGGTCGTTACCGGCCTGCAGGGTTGAAGAGCGGTTGCCCTGCTCGATGATCTCCTGGCGGCTGCTTTGCTTGCTGTTGCCAAGCTTGACATCGGCGGTCGGCCCGGCGAGGAACTGGCTGACCGAGTCGACGGCCTTGAGGGTGCTGGAGGCTTTGCTGGTGTTGTTTTCACCGTCGCCGGCACCATTGACCGCCTCCTTGGTCTTGCCATAGTTGTGGTTAATGGTGACACCCAGGCCATTGCGCTCGCTTTCACGCTGCTGCTCGGTCACCCGCACTTCCCGGGCGGCGTCGATCTTGATATCGCGACCGGCCACCAGGTTGATGTCGTGATCGGCCCGAAGATCGGAACCCACCTGATTGATGTCGCGCTTGGCGTTGACCGACAGGTCTGCACCAGCGCTGATCTGGCTGGCGGCGGCGGTCTGGGTTTCGACGCGATTCTTTTCCTTGTTGCGCTCGGCACCGGCGAAGAGGCTGACACCGTTGTCGTCGCTGCTGACGCCCACGCCGACTTGCTTGCTCTTCTTCCAGTCCTGCTCCGCCGAGCTGTTCTGTGCCGCCAGCACATTCACATCGCGTCCGGCGTCGAGGCTGACATTGCGCCCGGCGCTGATGCCGCTGCCCACCACATTGATGTCACGCTCGGCCTTCAGGCTCGCATCGCGCTCGGCCAGCACCTGGCTGCCCACGCTGGTGCTGCTTTGCGCCTGGCGCCCGGACTCCTTGGCCGAAGCAAAGGAGACGCTGGCCCCGGAGGAGGAAAGCCCGACCTTTTTCTTGTACTGCTCGCTGCGGCTGTAGGCCGTGTCATTGGCCGAAACCAGATTGATGTCACCGCTGTCCTTGACCAACCCGGCGCGCAGTTCCACATCGTTGCCGGCCGTGGCTTCACTGGCTCGCAGGCGGATATCGTTGCCTGCTGCCACCACCACATCGTTGCCGGCACTCAGCTCGCTGCCGACCTGGGTCGCGGTGGTTTGCAACTGGCTCTTGCCGCTTTTCGACAGGCCAAGGAAACCGGACTTGGTCTTCTTGCTGTAGGAGCCGTGCTCCTCGACACCGGAGAGGATCGCCACATCACCGGTGGCACCGACCATCAGGTCTGCGCCGGCCTTAAGCTGGCTACCGATCAGCGTGACATCGCGGCCACCGTTGATGCTCATGCCGCCATCGGCTTTCTTGCTGGTGTTGAGGGTCAGGTCTTTCCCGGCCTCGACCACAGAGGCGATGTTGGTGCTGTGGTAGCTCTCCTGCTGCTTGCTGCTGCTACGCCCGAAGGAGCCTTTGCTCTTCTTCGAGTAGAAAGAGGCGCTCTCGTCCTTGGCGGACAGCAGGCTAAGGTCGCGAGTGGCATCCAACGCGACGTTTTGCTCGCCCTTCACCTGGCTGGCCACCAAGGTCAGGTCCTGACCCGCCTTGATCGACAGATCGCCGCCAGCGGTCACCGAAGACGCCTGCTGACGTACCTGATCGTTACTGCTGGTGACCTTCTTGCTCTTCGACGCGCGGTGGCTCTCATTGGCCGCAGCTTCGATGGATACGTCACGCGCCGCTGCCAATGCCAGGTTGCCCTGGGCAGCGACCTTGCTGGCCACCATCTGCAGATCCTGGCCGGCCGTGGCGGAAAGATTGCCACCGACCTGCACTTCACTGCCGTACTGGGTGGTCTGGCTCTGGCTCCAGTTGGTCTTCTTGTGGCGTCCGCTGCTGCTGTTCACTTGCTCGGTGGCCACCAGCGCCAGATCACGCCCCGCCTTGAGACGCGCATCCCCCCAGGCCTGGAGCACGCTGCCGCTGTTACGGATATCCCGTCCGGCGTCGATATTCAGGCTGTTGTCCGCCTCGACCCGAGCCGCGTTGTTGAGGTAGTCGTTGTGCTGGGCCCCGCCGCCATAACGGGTGTCCTGGCTGACTTTCGAGCGTTCGTTGATGACGTCGCCCTGGGTCGCTACCAGGCTGACGTCCTGGCCTTTGAGAATCCCGCCCCGGGCATTGCGGATGCTTTGGGTGGCCAGCAGCGATAGGCGTTCGTTAGCGTCCATCAGGCCGCTGTTGTCGATGTTCTGGGCGCTGGCTTGCAGTTGTGCACTGGCGCGAAGGGTGCCCTGGTTGGCCAGGGCGCCGCCGGAGATCAGGTTCACGTCGCGCCCCTGAATCAGTGCTCCGTTGGGCGCCAGGCGGTTGTTGGCCTGGGCCATGTACAGCACCGGTACCAGGACCTTCTCGCCGTTGACCTCCTGTTCCTGCATCCAGACGATGTCGTGGGTCAGGGCCGCGACCTGGGCTGAGGTCAGGGCTATACCGGGTGACAGATTAAGGGCGGTCTTGCTGGCGATCGCGTTGTCCATCAGGTAGCGGAACATCGCTTCGTCGCTGTCCAGCCCGGCAATAAAACGCTGGCCGGTGCGGGCAATCACCGCTTCGCGGATCAGCCGTTGCTCATAGAGCCCGTCGCCCAGGCGGCGCTGGGCCTGGTCGCTGTTGAAGCCAATTCGGTTGAGCAGGTAGTCAGAACTGATGAACTGCTTGAGGTTGGCGAACGCCGGGTTGGTTTCGATCAGGTATTTGTGTTGCGGGTTGCGGCTGACCTTGAACAAGTCGCTGTCGCCTTGCGGCAAGCTGAAACTGGGCAAGGCCAGAGGGTTGACCGCTTGTTGCTGCAGGTCCGGAGCGGCTTGCAGGTTCAACTGCGGCAGGGCCTGGGTGCTGCTATCCACAGCTGTCATACCGACCCGGCTGGCACTGGCGGCCACGGCTTCACCCGGACGAATCACGCTGTTTTCCAGCAGTTGGGTGCCGGTGATGTCCACCTTGCCGGCGCCCTGGATGACTGCCGCGGCGATTTCGCCACTGCCGGTGGTCTCGACCTTGCTGAAGCCGCTCAGGCTGCCGAGCGCAATCGCTCCCAGCGGCATCGCCGTAGGGTTGTAACTGGCAGAGTTGGGGTCGTTGTAGGCGTTGTAGCGCCCAATGTTGTTGACGAAGGTGTAGTAGGCGCCTTCGTCCTTGGTGTAGATCGAGTAAGCGTAATTGCGGATCTCGCCCCCACCGGCACCGATGTTCTTCAGGCTGTTGCTTTGCAAGCTGATATCGCCGGCGGCGGAAACGGTACTGAACTGGTTCTCGAAGCTGTCGCCCTTGAAGGTCAGCTTGGCACCGGAAATCAGGTTGCCGCGCGATGAGTCTTCGGTGATCTTCGTGCCATAGACCTCGGTCACCGAGTAGTAAGCCTCGCAGTGCTTGCCCTTGCAGTTGTCGGTGAAGCCCAGGTTGATACGCCCGGAGGTCAGGGCCGGAAGAAAGGCGAACTTTTCCTTGCGGTTGATAAGACGGTTGGCCAGCAACTGCATGCCATGAGCGCTTTCGAGGGTGCCGGAAATGTTTTCGATCAGGCTGGCAGGCTGCTGCCCAGGTGCGTTGACGTCCAGACGGCCGAGGCTATAGATGTCGCCCTTATCGTTGGTCAGGCTGCTGGTTTCCAGCTGCATATCGGCGCCGCTGAAGATCAGCCCGCCCTGGTTGACCAGGGTCGGGGTTTCAATATGCAGGGCATTCCCCGCCCCCAGAGTGCCCAGGTTGGTCAGGCTGTCGACCTTGAGTTGCAGGTCTCCGGCAGCCGTGAGCGTGCCGAGGTTCTGCAGGTGACTGCCCAAGGTGAAATCGGCCACACCGCCACTGCGCACCTCGGCCTTCTGGCCAAGATCGGCGCGGGCGGCGGCAAAGGTCATGCGACCCTGGCTCTTGAGAATGCCGTTGCCTTGGTAGGAGCCACTGAGCATCAGCTTCAGGTCGCCGTCGGTTTCCAGGCCGCCGTCGTTGATCCAGTGGTTACCACTGGCTTCGACGCCCTCCACTGAAATCAGCTTGCCAGTGCGGGTCTGGGTGAAGGTCCCGACCTTCAAGCCGATCTTTTGTGCCTGGATCTGACTGGTATTGCTCCAGTCCGCCAGGTCCAGATCCAGCCGACTGTTGGTGATGAAACTGCCGCCGGCATTGCCGGTGTGCGCCAGGGACAACGCGAAGCCTTGTTGCCCCAAGTGGCGCACCACCCCTTGCTGGTTACTCAAGCCACCGCTGCTCAGCAGCAAGCGCTGGTTGCCGATCTCCACCAGGCCCTGGTCGTTATCGAAACGACCACCGATGCTGAAGCGGCTCTCGCCCTGCTCGCCCAAGGCCCGCAAACGGCCCTTGGCATTGCTCACCGAACCGGCTTCCACCGCGAGGCTTTCCCGGGACTCGATCAGCCCTGCGTCGTTGTCCAGCTTGCCGGAAAGTGCCAGCCCGATGCTTTCGGCGCTGAGGCTGCCCTTCTGGTTCTGCAGACTGTCGATGGAGAGTTGCAGGTGCTTCTGGCTGGCAATCTCGCCCTCGTTGTTGCGGACCTCGCCGCCCTTGAGTTGCAAATCGCCTGCGGTGGACAGTACATGCCCCTGATCATTGATCAGACGGGAGCTGCTGCTGATCTCGACTGCCGCCCCGCGGGCCTGCCCCTGAGAGTTGTCGAAGGTCGTGCTCTTGACTTCAAGCTTGCCAGTCTGGGCGTTCAGTCGTCCTTGCTGGTTGCGCAGTTCATCGGCTTCCAGGCTCAGTTTGCCGGCACCCGTGAGGATCTTGCCGCCGCCGTTGTCGAGGACCTGCTTGACCCTGGCCTTGAGCTCGCCCTGGTTGGCTTGCAGGGTGCCCTGGCGGTTATCCAGGCTGCCGGCATTCAGGGTCAAGTCTGCGCTTTTGCTGAGGATCAGGCCCTGATCGCGGTTGTCCAGGCTGTCGAACGCCACCTTGAGTGACTGCTCGGCGGCCAGGGTCCCGCCACGATTATCCAGACTCTCACCCTCAACCTTCAGGGCTTGCTGGCCAATCAACTGACCGCCACGGTTATCGACACGACCGGCCTTGAGGCTCAGCTCGCCCGCTGCCACCAGTTCCGCGCCCTGGTTATCCAGGCGCTCAAGATCAGTCGTGAGACTGCCCCGGGCGTTGATACTGCCCGTGTTGGTCAGACTGCCACCCTGAAGCTGCAGATGGCTGGTGGGGTTGATGGTCTCGATACCCTCTTGCCGCTGAAGCCCCGCATTGAGCTGACCGCGACTGACCACCTGCTGGCCTTCGAGGTGCAGGTTGCCGCCCGCGGTCAGTTTTTTGTCCACTGTCAGTTTTTCAGCGGCAACCACTTTGGCGTTCCGGTCCGCATACACCGACTCGGTCAATTGCACCGCTTGCGCCTTGAGTTGCACGTCGCCCTGGGCTTGAGCACGAGCCAGGGTCAGCTTGCCGTTGGCATCGATTTGCAAGTCACCACCGCTGGTGGCCATATCCCCTGCCAGCTTCACTCCTACACCGGCTTCAGTACCTACCAACTTGATGGCCCCGGCGTACATGCCGCCCAGGGCTGATGAGTCGATGGCCAGTTGCGGCGCATCCACCGGGTTGGCAGCCCGGGCTGTGGCATTGAGGGTCTTGGCATCGACATCGTTGGCCCCGGCGATCACCGCCAGGTGCTTGGCCTGGATCTCGGCGTTGATTTTCGCGCTGCGGGGGATGATTTCGAACTGGTCGATATTGCCGGCGTTGAGGCCCGCGCCTTCAATGGCCACGCTGCCCTGGTCCACCTGATAACGCTGGATCTGGCCGTTCTCGATCACCGGCTTGCCGGTGGTCAGGGTGGCTTTCGGGGTGTTGATGAAGCCGCAGCCGTTGCAGCTCACGCCGTAGGGGTTGGCAACGATGACATGGGCCGATTGCCCGGCCACTTCGGTGTAGCCCTTGAGCTGGCTGGGGCTGCCGCCGTTGACTTCGTTGAGGATCACATTGGCCGCGCGGCCACCCAGGTTGGGGTTACCGATAATGTAGCCACCCAACTGGGTGCTCTGCAGCTTTTGCGTGGCGTTGTTGAGGATCACCCCCTGCTGGCCGACGTTGTAGTCGCTGAACTTGTTATGGGACAGCCCGCCGCCATTGGGCGTGGCAATGTTGACGATGGGCACGCCATTAGCCGCTTGCCCGAGGCTGGTGCCGCTGCCATTGACCACAATGCCGTCGGCCATCACCACCAGCGGCTGCCAGAACATCACGTTGGCCAGGATGAACGCCAGTCCGCGTTTCGGCAGGCCCAAAAAGGACTCACGGGATTGCAGGGCAGCCGAAGGCTGGCGGGCCAGAAAGGCAAACTGACGAACGTCCATGTCGAATATCTCAGGCAAAAAGCGGAATTAGAGGATCAGGTCCTGGTCGCCGGGGTTGAAGGTCGGTGCGGGCAAGGGAGCGGCAATCGCCGTGTGCACGGGGCCGGCCAGCAGCAGGCAAGACAAGGCACAGCACAACCTCATCCCGAGGGCGGAGATAGGCATATTCGGTCCTTCGAAAGGGCAGCAAGGGTCAAGACAGGGCGGCGATATTAATGTGCCACTATCCTGGCGTCAAACAAGCGCCGAGCACCCCAGCAAACGGCGTATACCCCCGGAATACGGGCCTTGCAGTGGGTGCCGATACTGGATTAACCCCAATAACCGACACATCAGACACTTCTGAATTTTCAGGAAAGGTTTCTTGGTAGCGGACTGTTGATCCGCCAGAGGCGTTTCTTCGAGCCATCGGCTACCCGCGCAGATTTCCACCGAAGCCATTTCAAGGCGTACCGCCCAACACCTGTTCATGAGGCATGAACGGGCACAGTCTGCGGCACCGAAAAAGCAAAAAAAGCCAACACTGGTTGGCTTTTTTCAAGCAGCCGGGCGCGTCCTAGCTTACCGACGACAAGACAAAGGACGTCACGGTGTTTTCCACCCCGGGCAAGGCGGCGATGTCATTCCACACCCGGTGCACCCGCTCGACGCTGGCGGCGCTGACCCGCACCAGCACGTCGAACTCGCCACTGAGCACTTCGCACTGGACGATCTCCGGCATCGCGCGCAGCGCCTGCAACACCTCGGCACCACGCATGCGGTCGTAGCGGTAGACGAAGATCAGCGCATTGATCCGGGTGTCCGCCCCGCGCCCTTCGCCCACGCGAATGGTGTAGCCCTGGATCGCTCCGTCGCGCTCCAGGCGTTCGATGCGCTGGCGCACCGCGTTGCGCGACAGGTTGACCTTGGCCGCCAGCTCGGCATGAGCCGCCCGGGCATTGCGGGTCAGCTCGGCGATGATGCGTTCGTCCAGTGGATCCAGGATCCGCTTCATGAGGCCTCCTTCGCGGTGCCCATCACAGTGCCTTCAGGCAGTGCAGTACGGCGGCAAAATCATCCGCCGCCAGTGCCTGCCACTGCGCCGTGGAAGGCGCCGCGACTGGCTGTGGTGCCAGCCCGGGAATACCCAGCGAGCCCAGCAACCGAGCCGACTTGGCCGGCGCGATCTCCCCCAGGGTGACCATGGGCGCCACCAGGCTGCGGCGGTACAGGCGCGCCGCCAGGACACCGATGGCGGCATGGGGGTCGATGATGTAGCCGGTGTCCCGATAGAGGCTGCTGATCTCCTTGCCGGTCTCTTCATCGCTCACCGAGTAGGAGTCGATGATCATCCGCGCCTGCAGCCAGAACTCGTTGCCCAGGGTCATCTCGCCACTGCCTTCAAAGCGCTGCATCAGGCCCGCCACCGCCTGCGGGTCCTGGCCATAGAGCTCCCAGACAAAGCGCTCCAGGTTGGCGAACAGTGACAGGTCCATGGCCGGCGACAGGCTCTGGCTGGCCTCGGCGCGGCAATAGCGGTTCTTCAGGAACAGCTGGTGCAGGGCGTCGTTGCGGTTGGTGGCGACAATCATCTGGGTGATGGGCAGGCCCATCTTCTGCACGATATAGCCGGCATAGACCTCGGCGAAGCTCGCTGCCGGCACGCTGAAGCCGATGGGCCGCTGGCCGCCCCCCAGTTGCAGCACGGCATGGAAATACAGCACCAGTTGGGCCATGACCCCGACCCAATTGCTGGAGTTGAAGCCGATTACCTCGCGCTCGGCCAGGGGCCATTGGCGCAGCAGGCGGGCCACCAGGGTCTGGCAGTCGTCGAAGCTGCCCTGCACGGCAAAGCGCCACAGCCCGGGGTTGTGTGCCGCCTGCAACTGCTGCCCTTGCTGCTCGGGCACGCCGTGCTGCGGATAGAACACCAGCACCTGGGTCTGCGGGCAGTCCTTGAAGGCGTCAATCGCCGCCAGGGCAGTGTCGCCGTTGCTGGCGCCCACCAGCACCCCGCGACGTTGCCGGCGCTGGAGAAAATAGTTCACCAGCTGGGCCTGCAGCCGCGCGGCAAAATCCTTGGCCGAACCGGTCGGCCCATGGAACAGCTCCAGCAGCCATTCGTTGCGATCGATCTGCCGCAGGGGCGCCACCGCACGATGGCCAAAACCGCTGTAGGCCCTGTGCAGTAACGCCTTGAAGTCGGCCTCGGGCAGGCTGTCGCCGACAAAGGGGCTGAGCACCCGGAAGGCCAGTTCGGGGTAATCCAGGGTCGACCAATTGGCGATCTCCTGGGGGCTGAAGCGTGGCAGCTCGGCCGGCACGTACAGCCCGCCATCGGCGGCTACGCCGGATAACACCACGCTTTCGAAATCCACCTGCTCGGCGGTACTGCGGGTACTCACATAACGCATGTTTGGCTCCGGCCAGTCATTTATGGCGATGGGCCTGTTCCACCAGCCAGGTGGAAAATTCCAGCGCATCGGGGTGTGGATCGGCCCCGGCGCCACGCACCAGGTAAAAGGATTCGCTGGCTTCGATGCGCTGACTGAAAGGCTCCAGTAAACGCCCGTCGGCGAGCATCTGGTCGACCATGGAGGAACGGGCCAGGGCCACGCCCAGGCCCAGTTCGGCCATGCGCAAGGTGGAAATCAGGGTGTCGAACTGCATCCCCCGGGACGAATCCACCTGCTCGGCGCCGGCCCGCTGCAGCCAGTAGCCCCAGCCCTCTTCGTAGCCCAGCACATGCAGCAGCGGGTGCCGGGCCAGGTCCGCCGGCACCTCTAGCGGCGCCTTGTCCAGCAAGGCCGGGGCGCACACCGGGAACAGCGTGTCCCAGGTCAGGCGCTGGGCCACCAGCCCCGGCCAGTGGCCGTGGCCCCAACGAATTTCCAGGTCGTCTTCGCCGTCCAGTTCCTTGACCCAGATATTGCTGATGTAGCGGATATCCACCAGCGGGTGCCTGTGCTGAAAATCCGCCAGCTTGGGCGCCAGCCAGTGGACGAAAAACGCCAGGCTGCCGCGCACCTTGATCGGCCGGCGCTTGTGCTGGCCGAAAATTTCGTTGGTGCCCACCGCCAACCGGGTGATCGCGTCCTGCACCACCGGCAGGTAGGAACGCCCCTCCTCGGTCAGGTCCAGGCCCCGGGGCAGGCGCTTGAACAGCGCCACCCCGAGGTGGCTTTCCAGTTGGCGGATCTGCTGGCTCACCGCGCCCTGAGTGAGGAACAGCTCCTCGGCGGCGTGGGTGAAGTTAAGGCAACGGGCGGACACTTCGAAGGCGCGCAGCCAGTTCAGCGGGGGCAAGCTTTTCTGCTTCATGGCCTGGCTCTCATGGACACCCTGGGCGCCGGGCGCACCCGTCAACCCTGCAGGGCATCGGAGGGCCGAGCCAGGGCTGCCAGGGACAGGCGCCGCTGGCGGCTACTGCGGGTAATGTAATACACCAGGTAGCACCAGGCGATGAAGGGCAGGCCGAAGTACAGGGCCACGCGCTGCTCGGGGTCGAAACCGATGCCGACACAGGCCAGGGCGCAGCACAACAGCGCCCCCAGCGGCACCCAGGGGTAGCCACGAACACGGAATTTCAAGTCGCGCACGTCACCGCCGTTGGCCACGAAGTGCCGGCGAAAGGCGATCTGGCTGGCGGCGATGCTCATCCACACCACCACCACCGCCAGCCCGGAAATCGACACCAGGGCCAGGTAGATGGTGTCCGGGGCGAACACGCTGCTGAGCAGCGAGGCGGCGCCACCGGCCATGCTCACGATGATCGCGTTGAGCGGCGTGCCCATGCGGGTCAGGGCCGAGAACTGCTTGGGCAGATGCCCCTGGTCGCTCAGGGTCCAGAGCATCCGCGAGGCGGCGTACAGCCCGGAGTTGGCGGCGGACAGCAACGCGCTGATGATCACGAAGTTCATGATGTCGGCCGAGTACGGAATGCCGATGTAGGTGAACACCGTGACGAACGGGCTTTCCACCAGGCCGGCCTGCTCCCGGGGCAACAGGGTGGCGAGGACGAAGATGGTGCCGACGAAGAAAATCGCCAGGCGCAGCACCGTGGTGCGGATCGCCCGTGGCACATTGCGTTGCGGGTCACGGGTTTCGCCAGCGGCGATGCCGATCAGTTCGGTGCCGGAGAAAGCGAAGGCCACCGCCAGTAGGGTCATGGCGATCGGCATGAAGCCGGTGGGGAATAGCCCCTCACGGGTGAAGTTGCTCAGGCCGATGCTGTGGGCCTGGTCGATGTGCAGAAGACCGAGAATCGCCCCGCCGCCCACCGCCAGGAATGCCAGCACGGTGATCACCTTGACCAGCGACAGCCAGAACTCGGTTTCCGCAAACAGCCGTACCGACACCACGTTGGACAGGAATACCACCATGGCGAACAGCGCGCTCCAGATCCACACCGGGATCTCGGGGAACCAGCGGGCCATGAGGATGCCGGCGGCGGTGAATTCCGAGCCGATGGCCACGGTCCAGGTCAGCCAGTACAGCCAGGCCACGGTGTAGCCGGTGCCGGGGCCGAGAAAGCGCGTGGCGTAGGTGCTGAAGGAGCCGGTCTCGGGCATCTGCACCGCCAGCTCGCCGAGGCACATCATCACCAGGTACACCATCAGCGCGCCGATGATGTAGGCGATCACCGCGCCCAGCGGGCCGGCCTGGTTCACCGTGTAGCCGGACGTGAGGAACAGCCCGGTGCCGATCACCCCGCCCAGGGCGAGCATGACAATGTGCCGGGTCTGCATTTCTTGCTTGAAGCCGCCGCGCAAGTCGGTCTGTTGTTCTTGTAGGGACATGATGGTTCTCATGAAAGTTGTCAGGGCAAGTCTCAATTTCTGCGACTGTGGAAATGGGCAGAAAACAAATCGGATGCCACCAGGTTTTTATTGTTATTCCTCTTCATGAAGCCCCCACTGGCTGCCTTGCTGTGGGGGTGTTGCGCGCTCTTTTCAGTGGGCGACCTCGGCCCGGGCATTCAGGGAAGGGATGGCGCCAGGCGCCGCATTCTGCTTGAGGGATTGGCGCAGCCAGGCGAAGGCCTGCTGCAGGTCGGCCAGCAGGTCATCGGTGTCTTCGATGCCCACCGAAATCCGCACCAGGCCTTCGGAGATGCCCAGGGCCTGGCGCTCTTCCAGGGTGTTCTCCACATGGCTGGTAGTGCGCGCCGGGCCGTAGATGGTTTCCACCGCCCCCAGGTTGCCGGCGCAGTGGGCATAGCGCAGGCGTGGCAACAGCTGCTTGACGCTGTCCATGCCGCCCACCAGGACAAAGCTGACGATGGCGCCGAAACCGCGCATCTGCGCACAGGCCACGGCGTGGTTCGGGTGGCTGGGTAACCCAGGGTAATTCACCGCTTCCACCAGCGGCTCGTTGAGCAGGAACTGCGCCAGCTGCGCGGCGCTGTGCTGTTGCTGGCGCATGCGCAGCGCCAGGGTCTTGATCCCGCGGATGATCAGGTAGGCCGAGAACGGATCGAGGCTGGCACCGTTGATTTCCCGGTAATGGCGCACCTGGCTCATCAGCGCCTCGCTGCCGCAGGCCACGCCACCCAGCACATCGCCGTGGCCACTGAGGAACTTGGTGGCGCTATGGATCACCACGTCCACGCCCAGCGCCAGGGGGTTCTGATTCAGCGGCGTAGCGAAGGTGTTGTCCGCCACCACCAGGGCGCCGACCTGTTTCGCCGCGGCGACCAGACGCTGGATATCGACGATCTTCAGGGTCGGGTTGGTCGGCGTCTCCAGGTACAGCAGGTCGCAGCCCTTGGCGATCTCGGCCTCGATCTGCTGCTGGTCGAAGGTTTCGCAGAGGGTCACGGCCACGCCCATGCGCGGCAGGAATTCCTCGAAGATCTTGTTGGTACCACCGTAGCTGTCCTTGGTGGACACCACCCGCTGGCCGTGGCGCAGGAAGCTGTAGAGCACGCCGCTGATGGCTGCCATGCCGCTGCTGAAGGCCACCGCCGATTCGGCGTTTTCCAGATCCTGCAGCTTGGCTTCCAGGGTTTCCACCGTGGGGTTGCTCATGCGGCTGTAGATGAAGCCCGGGGCCTTGCCCAGGGCCACGTCGTACCACTGGTCGATGTCGTCGTAGCCGTAGGCGGCGCTGGCGACAATCGGGGTTTGCGTGGCGTTGTAGGGGTGACGGACTTGCTCTCCGCCCCAGACCACCCGGGTAGCGGTTCCGGGGTTTTCCAGCCCTGTGCGTTCAGGTTTTTTATTCATTGCAACGGCTCACCATAAAGGGTGCGCGGCGTGTTGCCGCGCTGGATCTGGTGGCCAATATAGAGAAAAGCCCAAGCCCCGAGAAACGATGTTATCGGGGCCAAAGGGGCGGTTTTTTTAATGGCTGCACAGCCCTGCAAACGGCCTGCGCACAAGGCTTTTGCGATGCCTCTTGCATTGCGGCACCGGGGCTTGCGAAGCTGCTGCGCGCCCGCTCGCCCCCCCCGAAAGGAACCGCAATGAACCGCACCGAGCACCTGTGCCTGATGGCTCGCTACAACCAGTGGATGAACAGCAAGCTGTACAGCGCCGCCATGGGCCTGTCCGATGCGCAACTGGCTCTGGACCGGCAGGCCTTTTTCGGCTCGATCCTCGGCACCCTCAATCATTTGCTGGCCGGCGACACCATCTGGCTCAAGCGCTTTGCCCAGCACCCGGCGCGGTTTGCGGCCCTGGCGCCGCTGCAGCAGGTGGCCCTGCCACAGGACCTCAAGACCCTGCTGTTCCCAAACCTGGGCGGGCTCTGGCAGCAGCGTCAGTGGCTGGACCAGTTGATCCTCGATTTCAGCCAGTCCCTGAGCGACGCCGACCTGGACAGCAGCCTGCATTACGCCAACACCCGGGGCGTGGTCGCCGAGCGCGATTTCTATAGCCTGCTGGTGCATTTCTTCAACCACCAGACCCACCACCGCGGCCAGGCCAGCACCCTGCTGAGCCAGGCTGGGGTGGATATCGGCGATACCGACCTGCTTATGCTGATACCCAGCGATATCTGATCAGGCTTGCGCCCAACGGGCGCACAACAGGGGCAGGCCGCGCTCGTGCCAGAAGCCCATGGAAATCCCGCCGCTGGACATGCCGCCATGGGCAAAGGCCTCGACGAAGAAATGCCCTGCCGAGCTCCAGGCCCTGCCGGTCAGTTGCTCGAAGGCCTGGACGATCAGGGCTTCCAACTGCTGCGCCGTGGCCGGCCAGGGCGTGTGAGCCAGATGCGTGGCCATGGCTCGCCACAAATAGGGGTCACCCCGCAGCCCCCAGGACAGCGGTTCCTCGGCGAATAGCCGTGCGACGCTGCGCTCTCCCTCCATCGAACCCTCCCGGCACTGCGCCCTGTATTTATTCAGCGCCCAATCTAGCGTCTGCAGCGGGCTTCTGCGACCATGCGCGCGGAAAAATCCGCTTGCTAAGGAATGGCGCCATCAAAGCCCTCAATGCTCTGTTCGTTATGTCCCTGCTGTCCCTGGTGGGCTGCGGCACCCTGATCGCCCGCACCCCCAATTCCCATACCAGCTACGACTACTACAAAGGCACCCAGGCCAATATCGAACTGCTGACCATGCGCGGCGCCAGCGGCTACGACGGCTACGTCACGCTGTTCTGCTGGATGAGCATCGTCTGCCCGGTGGTGGCCATCGTCAGCCTGCCGGTGGACGCCGTGGCCGACACCGCGCTGCTGCCCTATGACGCGATGAATCACTGATTCTCGCCCGCCCCTGTCTCGACCCTGCGTGGAAGCCTGATCATCCGAAGCATCCTTTGCCTGTTGCTCAACACTCTGCTGCTGAGCGGTTGCGGCACCTACGTGGTTCGTAGCGGCCATGATTGGCGCGACGATCGCTATTACCGCGGCACGACGATGAACGCGCAGATACTCACCGGCTACGACATGGGCCAGGCACGCATGGTCACTGGCGCCTGCTGGGTCACGGTGGTGTGTCCGATCCTGATGATCGCCAGCCTGCCCCTGGACGCCGCCGTCGACACCGTGCTGCTGCCCTACGACGCGATGAAGCCCTGAGCCTCGCCCCCCTGCCACTGCCCTGAATGGAAGCCCGATCATCCGAATCATCAATTACCTGTTGCTGCTCAACACCCTACTGCTGTCCGGCTGCGGAACCTACATGACTCGCGGCAATGCCCTGGACTTTCGCGACGACCGCTACTACCGCAGCGTCAAGACCAACGCCCAAGTGCTCACCGGCTACGACATGGGCTACGCACGCATGATCACCGGCGGCTGCTGGGTGATGGTGGTGTGCCCGATCCTGATGATCGCCAGCCTGCCCCTGGACGCGGCGCTCGACACCGTGCTGCTGCCCTACGACGCGCTCCAGCCGGAGCGGCCCAAGCGCAACATGCACGTGGATATGAAGGAGATTCCCGAGCAAGACCTGCAGGCATTGCCCATCAGTGCCGAGGTGCAAGACCCCACGGCCCACACCCCACCCATCACCCCGCAGGCTGATTGAACCCCTTCAGGCGGGCGTGCACCGTGGCTTGGCGCAACCGGGCTACGCCTGATCCGGCGTGCACAGCTGGGGCACCCGCTGCGCCAGGCGGCAACGTCGCCCCAGGCGATCCACCTGGGGGCGGCCGAACAAGTACCCCTGCCCCCACTCGCCACCACAGGCCGTGGCCAGGCCCTGGTCGGTGGCAGTCTCCACCCCTTCGATGATCACGCAGGGCGCCAGGGTCTTGCACAGTTGCACCAGGTGGCTGAGGGTCTGGGCGCTGTTGAGTTCGCTGCGGGCGCGCTGGATGTAGCCCTTGTCGATCTTGACGATGTCCGGCCGGGTCTGGCGGATGAACTCCAGGGTGCCCAGGCCCGCGCCGAAATCGTCGATGGCCACCCGGCAGCCCAGTTCGCGCAGGCACAGGACAAACTCGCTGGCCGCCTCGATGCTCGGTGGCGTGGCGCTTTCGGTGATCTCGATGACCAACCGCGCGGCCACGCCGGGAAAGTCCCGCAACTGCTGGACAATGGGGTACCAGAATGGATCGATGATCGCGCTCTGGGCCGAGATATTGCACCCCAGGCGCAGGCGTTCGTCCCGTTGCAGGCTGTCGATCACACAGAGCACCACGCTGCGGTCCAGCTCGCGCATCACCTGGTGTTTTTCCAGCAGCGCCAGGGGGTAGACATCCCCGCCCTGGGCATCGACATGGCGCAGCAACCCTTCGTGGTAGAGCACCCGGCTGCTGTCGGGCAGCCACACCACCGGCTGGAATGCCAGCATCAAATGGCCCTCGGCCAATTCACGATAAAAGTCTTTGATGCTTTGCATGACAGATCCATAGGCAAGCCAACGACGCACCCTCGAACGTGGCACGACGAGCTCGCCGCCGCACTCGCCCAAGGGTCCCTGCCCAACCATGATCGACCCTGCCCGGGCCACCCGGAAGTGTTCCCGGATACCTTTCGCTTGTCCTCGGAAACCTGGGCCGGTGCTTATTCGTCTGTGGCCTTTTGTTTATTGCAATCATGCAAAAGGCCTCATCGATATCATTTAGCCACTAGTCCAGGAAGACCTATGCACAGAATGACCAGCGCCAGCTTTCGGGTGCTTGCCGATGTCATGAGAGAAGGCGGCGCGAATGTCGACGCCCTGCTCAGAACCTTCGGCAGCAGCATCCAGGACGTTGAGGAAAATCCCAAGGGCGTGAGGCTGGAACTGGTCTATCAAGTAATGCGCGAAGCCACCCGCCGCACCGGCAACCCGGACCTCGGGCTGCTGGCCTACAGCAAGGCCCACCCGGCCAACCTGGAGGCCCTGGGCTATGCGGTGATGTCTTGCGCGACCCTGGGGGCAGCGCTGCAGCGCCTGGTGGATTACCAGGCGCTGACCAGCAACGGCTTCTGCATGTGCCTGGAACGCAAGCCCGACGCGTTGCAACTGATCGGTTTCGACGTCACCGCCGAGCCTTCGCTGATCCCCCGGGCGGTGATCGACGCCGGCGCCGCCCAGACCCTGGGCCTGCTGCACTGGCTGCTGCCCCAGCACAAGCCGCGGCCGCTGGTGGCGGCCTTCACCTACCCCGAGCCTGCGGACACGCGCATGCTGCGCCGGCTGATGGGCGACAACCTGCAGTTCTGCGCGCCCCACAACAGCCTGACCTTCAGCAGCCAGGACTGCGCCATCGCCCTGCCCACCGCCGACCCGGCGCTGGATGTGCTGCACATGGAATACGCCCGCAACCGCCTCAATGTGCTGCTCAGCGGCTCGATGACTGCGCGGGTGCGCCGCGCCCTGTCCGAATCCCTGGCCCAGGGCGCGCCCAGCGACCTGCCGCATATCGCCCAGGCAGTGGGGGTCAGCACCCGCAGCCTGCAACGCAGCCTGGGTCATGAAGACGTGCACTTCTCGGCGCTGCAGGACGAGGCGCGGCTGATGCTGGCCCACAGTTTTCTGCGCAACTCCATGCGCAGCGTCAAGTACATCGGCGCCCTGTTGGGCTTTCGCGACCAGAGCAGCTTTCACAAGGCCTGCCTGCGCTGGTTCGGCATGACCCCGGGGCGCTACCGCGAGCAGTGACAGCAACGCCGAGCAAAGGCTCGGCGCAAGGCGACAGGAGCCTGGATCAGTGGCTGGCTTGCAACTGCGGCTGCACTTGCGGCATGGCCGAAGAGTGGTGGTTGAGGATTTTCCACTGCCCGCCCAGGCGCTCGTAGAGGAAGGTGTAACGGGCCTGGACCTGCTGTTTCTTGCCGTCGGCGGCAGTCAGGGTGAAGGTGTAGACGCCGCTGTCCATGGCCGCATCCGGGCCCAGGTGACGAATCTCCCGGTAGTTGATCTGGCCCACCGGCCGCGAGGCCATGAAGTGCTCGAAGTAGTCCTGGATCTGCGCGTGGGTGCTGCGTACCTGGTTGGAGACCGTGGGTTGCAGCACCGCATTGGCCGCATAGAGGCTGACCACGGCTTGCGGGTTGCCGGTCTGCAGGGCGCTGTTCCAGCGGTCGAAGAGGCCGGCGATTTCCCGGTCCTGCAGGTTCTGCGGCTGCTCGGCCACGGTGCGGTACACGTAAGGGGTGGCTTCCAGGGCCTGAGCCAGTGGCGCGCTCAGCACGAAGAACAGGGCCAGGGCGGTGCTTTTCAGTTTCATTCACGGACTCCAGTGGGTTTCAATGAGCCCCACTGTGCCCCGGGCCGTCGCTCGTGCCATCGGCCAACTGGAGCCCGCGGTCTATGCCATTCGGCAGATAGGCGCGATACCGGGCACGGGGGTCTAATACCCTGCCCCGAGCCACTGCACCGCCCCCACCCTGGAGTTTCCCGATGCCCAGCCCGCCCCTCGATCCCGCCAGCGCCCTGGCCCTGCGCAGCCAGTACCGGCAGTCGCAAAGCCGCGCCGCGCGCCTGCGGCTGCTGGTGGACACCGGCCAGGAGCTGCTGCAACTGCCCCCCGAACAGATGCGCCAGCGGGTGGTGCAGCGGGCCTGCGCCTTTGTCGCCATGGACCAGGGGCTGTTGCTGGAATGGAGCTGCGACGGCGTGGCCCATGCCAGCGCCGAACAGGGCCAAGGCGAATGCCTGCAAGCCCTGCGCGCCGTGGCCGGGCAGGCCCAGTGGCTAGAGCGCCCGCTTGCGCAAACCGGGGTGCTGCGCGTACTGCTGCACCGCGCCGATGGCCAGCCCTTCGGCGCCCTGCTGCTGGCCAACAGTGTGCCCATCCGCGCGCCGGACAGCGAAGACCTGGAATCCCTGCAACTACTGGCCACGCTGTTGGCCACGCACCTGGAAAACCAGCGCCTGCTGCAGGACCTGCAAGCCCGGGAGCGCAGCATGTCGGAGCTGGTGCAGCGCCTGTTCAGCGCCCAGGAGGATGAGCGCAAGCGCGTCGCCTACGACCTGCACGACGGCCTGGCGCAAACCCTGGCCGGGTTGCACCAGCGCCTGCAGGGTTTCGCCGGGCGCTGCCCGCCGCTGCCGGAGCCCCTGCACGATGAACTGCAGACCATCCTGCAACTGGCCCAGGGCTGCGTCGGTGAAGGCCGGCAACTGATCGGCGGCCTGCGCCCCCATGTGCTGGACGACTTCGGCCTGTTGCGGGCCATCGACCGCGAGGCCGACCGCCTGCGCGACGCCGGGCTGGCGGTGCACTGGCAGCAGCGCTACCCGGAGCGCCTGCCGGCGGCACTGGAAATCGCCCTGTTCCGCATCGCCCAGGAAGCCATCAACAACATCCTCAAGCATGCCCGGGCCCACAGCGTCAGCCTGAACCTGGCCCTGGAAGCAGGCCAGGCGGTGCTCGGCATCAGCGACGACGGCGCAGGTTTCCAGTCGGCATCCGGCCAGGGCATCGAACAGTTGGGCCAGGTGGCCATGCAGGAACGCGCCCATTTGCTGGGCGGGCGTTTCACCTGCCACAGCCAGCCCGGCAGCGGCACGCGGATTCTCGCCCGCGTCCCCGTCCCCTCCTTGGAGCACGCGTTATGACAGCGGTGATACGCCTGGTCCTGGCGGACGATCATGAAGTCACCCGCACCGGCTTCATCGCCCTGCTGGCGGGCAACCCGGAGTTCGAGGTGGTGGGGCAAGCCAGGGATGGCGAGCAAGCCCTGGCCCTGTGCGAGCAACTGCGCCCGGACCTGGCCATCCTCGATATCCGCATGCCCCTGCTCAACGGCCTGGGGGCCGCGCGCCTGCTGCAACAGCGCCAGCCCGAGGTCAAGGTGGTGATCTTCACCATGGACGACAGCCCCGATCACCTGGAAGCCGCCATGGCCGCCGGCGCCGTGGGCTACCTGCTCAAGGACGCCAGCCGCGAAGAGGTGCTCGACGCCCTGCAGCGCGTGGCCCGCGGCGAAGAGGCGCTCAACAGTGCGGTCAGCGCCCGCCTGCTGCGGCGCATGAGCGAGCGCGGCAACGGCCAGGCGCCCCAGGCTAAGGCCCTGACTGCCCGCGAGCGCCAGGTGCTGGGGCTGGTGGCCGGCGGCTTCAGCAACCGCGAGATCGGTGAAAAGCTGGGCATCACCACCGGCACCGCCAAGGCCCACGTGGAACGGGTGATCGGCAAGCTCGGCGCCGCCGATCGCACCCAGGCCGCGGTGCGCGGCATGGCCCTGGGGCTGGTGGCGCAACCTGCCGGACAGTGGCCGTGAACCTGCTCAGCGCCCGGCGCTGGGCCGACCTGCCGCTGCGGGGCAAGGCGCTGGTGGTGATCTCCCTGCCGCTGGTGATCCTGCTGCTGTCGCTGGTGCTGATCTACAGCACCGAGCGCCAGACCGCCCGCGCCGAGGAGGACGTGCGCCGGGTGCTGCTGGTGCAGGGCGATATCCAGGCGGTGCACACCCTCCTGGCCGAGGCCGCCGCCAGCGTGCGTGGCTACCTGCTGACCCGGCGCGAGGACTTTTTGCCCGCCTACCTCCAGGCCCGGCCGCAGATCGAGGCCGCGCTGCAACGCCTGGACCAGAATGTCCAGGACCCGCGCATGCGCGACTACCTGCAAACCATCACCCCGCTGATCCGCACCAAGCTCGACGGCCTGGTGGCCCTGCGCAACGGCAGCCGCGACGACGCCGCCACGGTGACCGCGATCCTGATCGACAACAAGCAGGTACTGGACGTGCTGCGCGAGCAGATCAGCGCCATGCGCGTGCGCGAGGATGCGCTGCTGGCCGAACGTAGCGCAGCCGCCGCGGCAACCCGCATGCGCCTGCTGTTCGCCACCTTGCTGGCCGCCGGCTGCGGGCTGTTCGGCGCCATCGTCGCGGTGCTGTTGCTGTCCCGGGGCATCGTCACCCGGGTGCAGCAGGTACAGGGCAATGCCCAGCGCCTGGCCCTGGGCCAGCCGCTGCGCCCGCAAGCGCCGGAACAGGATGAAATCGGCCAGTTGGGCACGCGCCTGGTGGAGGCCGGGCAACTGCTGGCCGAGCGCGAACGGGCCCTGCGCGACAACGAGGAACGCCTGCGGCTGATCATCGACGGGGTCAAGGACTACGGGATCTTCGCCCTGGACACCGCAGGCCGGGTTACCACCTGGAACGTCGGCGCGGAACGGATCAAGGGCTACAGCGAGCAGGAAATCATCGGCCGGCATTTCTCCCTGTTCTACCTGCCCGAAGAGTGCCCCCAGCACCCAGACATGGCCCTGCGCGAGGCCACCGCCCACGGCCACTACATGGAAGAGGCCTGGCGCTGTCGCAAGGACGGCAGCCGCTTCTGGGCCAGCGTGGTGATCACCGCGCAGTACGACGCCAGCGGCGCCCTGCGCGGTTTTTCCAAGATCACCCGGGACATCACCGATCGCCGCGCCGCGGAAATCGCCCTGGGCACCGCCCGCGAGGAAGCGGAAAGCGCCAGCCGCGCCAAGAGCGAATTCCTCTCGCGCATGAGCCACGAACTGCGCACGCCGCTGAACGCCATCCTCGGCTTCGCCCAACTGCTGGACATGGATTCCAATGCCGGCCAGCGGCCCCAGGTCGGGCATATCCTGCGGGCCGGGCAGCACCTGCTGGGGCTGATCAACGAGGTGCTGGACATTGCCCGTATCGAGGCCGGGCGCCTGCCGCTGAACGTCGAGCCCATGGCCCTGGCGGCGGTGCTGCACGAAGCCCTGACCCTGGTGTCACCCATGGCCGCGGACGCCGGCATCACCCTGGCGCCGCTGCCGGAACTGGCGGCGGACAGCGGCGTGATCGCCGACCGCCAGCGCCTGATCCAGGTGCTGCTCAACCTGCTGTCCAACGCCATCAAGTACAACCGCGCGGGTGGCCGGGTCAGCATCGACGTGGCGATCGAGGCATCGCGCCTGCGCCTGAGCGTGCTCGACACCGGGGCCGGCATCACCGCCGAGCGCCTGGAGCGCCTGTTCAAGCCCTTCGAACGCCTGGACGCCGACCCCAGGGTCGAAGGCACCGGCCTGGGGCTGGCCCTGAGCAGGAGCCTGCTGGAAATGATGGACGGCAGCCTGGGCGTACAGAGCACCCCGGGCAGCGGCAGTTGCTTCACCCTGGAGCTGCCCTTCGTGCGCCTGGCCGCTGCAGCCGCCGTGGCGCCCTGCAACGCCCCGGCGCTGAACGTGCCGGCGCCACTGCCCGCAAGCCGCTACCAGGGGAAGGTGCTGTGCATCGAAGACAACCTGCAAAGCCTGGCGCTGATCGAAACCCTGCTGCAACGGCGCCCGGGCATCCAACTGCTGTCGAGCATGCAAGGCCAGATGGGCCTGGACCTGGCCCGCCAGCACGCGCCGCAGATGATCCTGCTGGACGTCAGCCTGCCGGACCTGCCCGGCCTGGAGGTGCTGCAACGCCTGCGGGCCTCCAGCGCCACGGCCGACACCCCGATCCTGATGATCACCGCCGACGCCAGCGAACCGACCCGGCGCGCCCTGCTCGACGCCGGGGCCACGGCGATCCTGACCAAGCCCATCCACATCCCGGTGTTCTTCGCCCACCTCGATGCCTGTCTCCCGGAGTTCCTATGACTGCCGATCTGCGCATCCTCATCATCGATGACCAGCGCCCCAACCTCGACCTGATGGAACAGCTGCTGGCCCGCGAAGGGCTGCACAACGTCCTCAGCAGCACCCAGCCGCTGCGCAGCCTGGAGCTGTTCAACAGCTTCGAGCCGGACCTGGTGATCCTCGACCTGCACATGCCCGAGTTCGATGGCTTTGCCGTACTGGAACAGCTCAACCGACGGATCCCGGCCAACGACTACCTGCCGATCCTGGTACTCACCGCCGACGCCACCCGCGACACCCGCCTGCGGGCGCTGGCCCTGGGCGCCCGGGACTTCATCAGCAAACCCCTGGATGCCCTGGAAACCCTGCTGCGGATCTGGAACCTGCTGGAGACCCGGGCCCTGTACAAGACCCTGCGCACCCTGGTGCCGCCGGAGCGCATCGAACTGCTGCGCCCATCAAAGGCCTGACCTGCCGCGCCTGTCGCACCTGCCGCACCTGCCGCACCTGCCGCACCTGCCGCACCTGCCGCACCTGCCGCATCGTCGCACCCTGTAGCCGCTGCCGCAGGCTGCGAACGGCCCGAAGGGACGTAGGGTTCTTAAGATCGATAGAGGTTCGACGGGAGATCGTCAAGCAAGGTCCTGCGGACCTTTGCGCAGCTTCGCGGGCTCAGCAGCGGCTACAGGAATCGCGGGGGCTCAGAGGTCGCGGAAGAACTCGCCGGGCGTGGCATCGAACTGTTGGCGAAACGCGGCGATAAACGCCGAGGTCGAGTCATAGCCGCAGGCCAGGGCCACATCGGTGACCCGCTCGCCCTGCTCCAGCGGGGTCAGGGCGCCGAGCAGGCGCAAGCGTTGGCGCCAGGCGCGAAAGGTCAGCCCGGTGTCCTTGAGAAACAGGCGGCTGAGGGTCTTCTCCGTCACCCCGAGCTTCTGGCTCCACTGGCCCAGCGTCGTGGCCTGCTCCGGGTGCGCCTGCAGGCTGCGGTAGATCGCCCGCAGGCGCACGTCGTGGGGCAGCGGCAGCATCAGGTCCAGCTGCGGCGCGGCGGCCAACTGGTCCAGCAGCACCTGGGCCAGGCGCCCGTCGGCACTGTCCTCGACATACTCCACCGGCAATTCACTGAAGGCGCGGATCAACTCCCGCAGCAGGCTGCTGACCGCCAGCACCTGGCAGCTGTCTGGCGCCGCCCAGGTGGTAACGCTGCAATCGAGGTACAGGCTGCGCATCTCGGTGCGCGGCGAGCTGAACACCCGGTGCGGCACCCCGGCGGGAATCCACACCGCGCGCTGCGGCGGGGCGATAAAGCGCCCGCCGCTGGTCTGGATCTCCAGCACCCCGGCAATGGCGTAGGACAATTGCACCCACGGGTGGCTGTGGCGCCGGGTCAAGGCGCGATTGGGCAAGGATTCGGTGCGTCCGTACACCGGCCGCGGTAGGCTGGGCAGCCCGGGAATACTGCGCCGGACGATCTTTTCATGTCCTTTAGGCGGCATTAACTGGCTCCTTGGCGTTAGTCGGTAAAACGCAGCCACGTTAGAGTCGCCCCACTGCATTTGGCAACCCCCGGATGATCCCGCTATGACTCGCTCGCGTCTTTTGCCCGACAACTTCACCCTGACCCTGATCGGCGTGGTGCTACTGGCCAGTTTCCTGCCGGCCAGCGGCCAGGTGGCCATAGGTTTCGGCTGGCTGACCAACATCGCCATCGGCCTGCTGTTCTTCCTCCACGGCGCCAAGCTGTCGCGCGAGGCGATCATTGCCGGGGCCGGCCACTGGCGCCTGCACCTGTTGGTGTTCAGCCTGACCTTCATCCTCTTTCCCGTGTTGGGCCTGGCGCTCAAGCCGCTGCTGTCACCGCTGGTGGGCAACGACCTGTACATGGGCATGCTGTATCTGTGCGCCCTGCCGGCCACGGTGCAATCGGCGATCGCCTTCACCTCCCTGGCCCGGGGCAACATCCCGGCAGCCATCTGCAGCGCTGCGGCGTCGAGCCTGTTCGGGATCTTCCTCACCCCGCTCCTGGTCACCCTGCTGCTGAACGTGCACGGCGAAGGCGGCTCGACCCTGGACGCCATCCTCAAGATCAGCGTGCAGTTGCTGCTGCCCTTTATCGCCGGGCAGATCGCCCGACGCTGGATCGGCGCCTGGGTCGGGCGCAACAAGAACTGGCTGCGCTTCGTCGACCAGGGCTCGATCCTGCTGGTGGTCTACGGCGCCTTCAGCGAAGCGGTGAACGAAGGCATCTGGCACCAGATCCCGCTGTGGGAACTGGCCGGCCTGGTGGTGGCCTGCTGCATCCTCCTGGCCCTGGTGCTGCTGGCGTCGAGCTTTCTCGGCAAGCTGTTCGGCTTCGACCAGGAAGACCGCATCACCATCCTCTTCTGCGGCTCGAAAAAAAGCCTGGCCACCGGCGTGCCCATGGCCCAGGTGCTGTTCGCCGGCAGCACCATGGGCGTGCTGATTCTGCCCCTGATGCTGTTCCACCAGATCCAGCTGATGGTCTGCGCGGTGCTGGCCCAGCGCTACGCCAAGCGCCCGGAATCGGTGGCCGAGCTGATGGGGCAAGTCGACCCGTAACCTTGGCTGCCTGGCAGCGAGGATTGCGCAATGGCATGATGCCGCGGCGAAAATCATCAAGGACCGCTGATGTTTCCCCACCGAATTCATGCCCCGACCCGGGAAGACCTGACACTCAAGGTCCAGGCTCATCTGGAAGCCGACCCACAGGCCCGGGTCATCGTCCAGTTCGAGCGTGGCGCGCAATATGACGCGCAGCTGCTGAACTCACTCGACACCCTCTGCGCCCACTACGGCGAGCGCCTCAACGTGCGTTTCTACAGCCACTATCCGGGCAGCGCGTTTGACGGCCGGACCTTGCTCGCCCTGCCCAATGCCCACTCCCTGAGCCTGGATTGCCTGGACACGCTGGAACACTTCGAAACCATTGGCAGCCTGCACAAGCTCAAGGATTTCGCCCTGCAAGTCATCAGCGCCGACCTGCCGGGCCTCCTGGCCCTGCCCAACTTGAGGTGGTTGCGAACACTGCGCCTGTCCCTGGACAAAGGCCCGGCCATAGACCTCGCGCCCCTGGCCACCATGGCCGAGCTGCACACCCTGTCCCTCAGCGTGCAAAGCCATCACCTGGACGTACTGAGCCAGTGCCCGAGCATCAGCCACCTGGACCTGCACCGCATGCCGGCCAAGACGCCCCTGGGGATGGTCGCCGGCATGAGCGGCCTGCGCAGCCTCTCGGTGACCTTCGGCAGCCGCGAGCAGATGCCGGAGCTGCGCAACCCGCAGGTCAAGGAGCTGGAGATCATGCGGGTGCGCGGCCTCAATCGCCTGGACCTGGACGGCTTTCCACAGCTGGAAGCGCTGAAAATCGAGGACCAGGCGCAACTGAGCCAACTGGACCTTGGCGGAGCGTCGCAGTTGCGCAAGATGAGCCTGATCAACCTCAAGACCCTGGGGGAACTCAGCGGCCTGAAAACCTCGAACATCGCTGACCTGCGCATCATCAAGGCTCCTCAGCTGGATGCACTGACACTGATCGACAGCCAACTGCCGCCCAGCGTGCAGCACCTCAAGCTCATCAGTGGCAAACGCGCCGTAGACAAACAGCTCGACGCCCGGCAACAGCAGCTGGGCATTCCTGAACCCCGCGGCCCCTATTGACCCGCCCTTGTAGGCGCGAGCTTGCTCGCGAAGGACGTCAACGATAACGCGCACTGGCAGGGAAGCTGCGGCGCGTTGGAAATCATCGCGAGCAAGTTCGCTCCTACAGATTCACCGCCCCTTCCGTGATCACCCGCACCCGTGGCGCGCATCGGCACTCCACGGCTGTGCTAACGTTCGCCACCCCCAAAGCTTGAAACCCTGCCCCATGTCCATCACTGAAAATCTCCTGGCCTTCACCCTGGCCGCCACGCTGCTGACCCTGACCCCGGGCCTGGACACTGCCCTGGTGCTGCGCACCGCCACGGTGGAAGGCCGGCGGCAGGCGCTGCGCGCGGCGTTGGGCATCAATGCCGGCTGCCTGATCTGGGGCGCGGCTGTGGCCTTCGGCCTGGGGGCCTTGATCGCGGTGTCGGAACTGGCCTTCAACCTGTTGAAGTACTGCGGCGCCGCCTACCTCGCCTGGCTGGGACTGAACATGCTGCTGCGCCCGCGCCACTCGTTTGCTTCCACAGGCGCGAACAGCGACCCCGGCACCAACTGGTTTCTCAAGGGCATGCTGGGCAATGTGCTCAACCCCAAGGTGGGAGTGTTCTACGTGTCCTTTCTGCCGCAGTTCATTCCCCTGGGCCAGCCGTTGGTGGCCTGGACCTTCGGCCTGGTGAGCATTCACGTGGTGCTGGGGCTGGTCTGGTCGCTACTGCTGATCGCCGCCACCCGGCCCCTGGCCGGTGTGCTGCAGCGGGAAAAGGTGATCCAGTGGATGGACCGCACCACAGGGATGATCTTCGTACTGTTTGCCGCTCGATTGGCCTTGAGCAGGCGCTGAGAAGCCGCTCCCAGCCACTGCCAACGCCCCCGACAAACTCACGAGATCACGCCAAGGCCGCCACTCAGGCTTGCGCCTCGCTCCTAAACTGTTGCCACTGTTCCCAGCAGTCCTCGGCCACCAGATCGCGGTAACCCCGCTGGTTTTCCATGCTCAGCGCCACGGCCACCGGCAACGCGATACAGGCGGCGTTATCACGAATCTCCAGCACTTCGGCCTCGGTCAGGGGCGTGCCCTTGGCGCTTTCGGCATTCAGCAGCAACGCCACCAACGCGGGCACGAATACAAGGCAAAGCTGATCGGTCATGACTCACTTCCAGGGGCTAGGCAAAGGTCGAAAAGCCTACACAAATCGCACCCACGCAACCATCGAACGCGGCCGGGAGGTCCATTCACCCCTCAGCCAGCACCGCCCCCCGCTCCTCCAGCAGCTTCACAAAACTGCTCAAACTCTGGGACACGGTGCCGCGCCGCCAGACCAGCCAGGTGCGCAGGAAGCGAAAGCGTGGCGACAACGGCCAGACGCTGACCGTAGCGCAGCCGGGCATGCTTTCCAGCATGCTGCGGGGCATCAGCGCCAGCCCGGCGCCGGCGCTGACGCAGGCCAGCATGCCGTGGTAGGACTCCATTTCATGGATCTTGCCCGGCACCGCGGCGTCCTGGGTGAACCAGCTTTCGAAGTGATGACGGTAGGAGCAGTTGGCGCGAAAGGCGTAGATGCTTTCGCCGTTGACCTCCCGCGCCCGGGTAATCGGCGCATGGCCCAGCGGGGCGATCAGCACCATTTCCTCCTCGAACACCGGCAGCCCTTCCAGGGCCGGGTGGCGCACCGGGCCGTCGACGAAGGCGGCCACCAGGCGGCCAGACAGCACGCCGTCGATCATGGTCCCGGAGGGGCCGGTGGACAGGTCCAGTTCCACCTTGGCGTACTGCTGGTTGTAGGCCGCGAGCAGCGCCGGGATGCGCACCGCCGCCGTGCTTTCCAGCGAGCCCAGGGCGAACGGGCCCTGGGGTTCCTCGCCGGCCACGGTCAGACGCGCCTCGGCCACCAGGTCGAGAATGCGCCGGGCGTAGTCGAGGAAATTCCAGCCGGCGGGGGACAGGCGCATGCGGCTCTTCTCGCGGATAAACAGCTCCACCCCCAGGTCCTGCTCCAGTTGCTTGATCCTGGTGGTCAGGTTCGACGGCACCCGGTGGATCAGTTGCGCGGCGGCGCTGATGCTGCCCTGCTCGGCAACGGCCTTGAAAATTTCCAGCTGGACCAGATCCACAGCATTCTCCAAACGTGAACGACTTGCTCAATATTATTCAGTTTTCAGCAAATATCCAGCGCCGTAACCTGCTGCCATTCCCACCCGAGCAGGACGGTGCCATGAGCCTTGTTTCCAGCCACACCCACGCCTTGTCGATCAACCCCGCCACTGGCGAGCAGATCGGCGCCTACCCCTACCAGTCCGAGGCTGAGCAGGACGCCGCGCTGAGCCGTGCCGCCGCTGGTTTCGCCCAGTGGAAACGCCAGAGCATCGCCGAGCGCGCCAGCCGCCTGAACGCACTGGCCCAGGCCCTGCGGGACAACAGCGAGGCCATGGCGCGCATGATCAGCCTGGAAATGGGCAAGCCCCTGCCCCAGGCCCGGGGCGAAATCGAAAAATGCGCCCAGCTGTGCCTGTGGTACGCCGAGCACGGCCCGGCCATGCTGGCCCCGGAAGCGACCCTGGTGGAAAACAACAAGGCACGCATCGAGTACCGGCCACTGGGCCCGATCCTCGCGGTGATGCCGTGGAACTTCCCGATCTGGCAGGTGCTGCGCGGCGCGGTGCCGGCGCTGCTGGCGGGCAATACCTACGTGCTCAAGCACGCCCCGAACGTCATGGGCAGCGCCTACCTGCTGCTGGACGCCATGCAGCGCGCCGGTTTCCCTGAAGGGGTGTTTGAGGTGCTCAACGTCACCCCGGACGGCGTATCCAGCGCCATCGCCGACCGCCGCATCGCCGCCGTGACCCTCACCGGCAGCGTGCGCGCCGGCATCGCCATCGGCGCCCAGGCCGGCGCCGCGCTGAAGAAATGCGTACTGGAACTGGGCGGCTCCGATCCCTTTATCGTGCTTAACGACGCTGATCTGGACGAAGCGGTCAAGGCCGCGGTGATCGGCCGCTACCAGAACACCGGCCAGGTCTGCGCCGCCGCCAAGCGCCTGGTCATCGAGCAAGGGGTGGTCGCGGAGTTCACCCGCAAATTCGTCGAAGCCACCCGCGCCCTGGTCATGGGCGACCCGCTGGCCAGCGACACCTACCTCGGCCCCATGGCCCGCTTCGACCTGCGCGACGAACTGCACCAGCAAGTCCAGGCCACCCTGGCCGAAGGCGCCACCCTGCTGCTGGGCGGCGACAAGGTCGAAGGCGCCGGCAACTATTACCAACCCACGGTGCTGGCCAACGTCACCGAGCAGATGACCGCCTTCAGGCAGGAACTGTTCGGCCCGGTGGCCGCCATCATCAGCGCCCGGGATGCGCAGCACGCCCTGGAACTGGCCAACGACAGCGAGTTCGGCCTCACCGCCACGATCTTCACCCAGGACCTGGAACGGGCCCGGCAGATGACCGACGATCTGGAGACCGGCGGCGTGTTCATCAACGGCTACAGCGCCAGCGACCCCCGGGTGACCTTCGGCGGAGTGAAAAAAAGCGGCTTCGGGCGCGAGCTGTCGCACTTTGGCGTACGCGAATTCTGCAATGCGCAGACGGTGTGGCTGGATCGCCGTTGAGGCTCGGAGGCCACGTCATAGGCTGAACGACCCCGGTGAAAAGCGGACCTGGATCAGGTCCGCTTTTTAATCGGATTAGAGGCCGGTTCTGGTGCGAATCAGAACTTTTCTAATGAAAAAGCGCCGTTTTTTTCATTCTTTTAAGAATTTTCTTGAAGCAAGCAAGCCTGCCTCATTCTTATGATGCTGCTCTTTGGCATGACTCTGAGGTCCGCTATGTGCTCCTCCCTGCAAAAGTTCATCGTTCGTCTCCCAGGCGACCTGCACAACCAGCTCAAACACATTGCCAAACGAGAAAACCGCAGCATGAACAATGAAATCGTCGATCGCCTGGAAAAGTCCCTGGTCGTCGATGAAACCCGTGAGATGAATGAGAAACTCATCAGCCTGCTGCTGCGCAAGGTCGATTCCATGGAGGAGCGGATCAAGTGCCTGCAGATGGGCCACCCGGAGCCCGAGCAGGATTGCCCACCGCCGTGTTACGCAAGGACTTGAAGCGGCCATTCCCGCCACGCGCTCTTCTGCCTCTTCCGCCTTTACCCCCTCGCTGCAGCTTGTATGATGGCGCTTGCCCGACAGTACCCAGCGGCAACCGCCAGGCCCTGGCCTGATGCCCGCAGGGCTCCCCCGCTGTTCCTCACTACACACGCAGGTCGACGCTCCTAGCCTTCCCAGGAACCTCCCCCGGCTTCTGCCATGGGGCCGCGTCGCCTTCTAGGATTGTTCATGAGCCCGATTCACCCGACTGCCCCCGCGCGCACCTGCAGCTCAGCTTTGCCCCTCAACCGCCTGACCCTGGGCCTGCTGCTGGCCGGTAGCAGCGCCGTGGCCAACGCCGCGGGCACCCAGTTGCCGACCCAGACCGTCAGCGGCGAACAGCCCTACGGCTATCGCGTCGACAGCGCCTCGGTGGGTGGTTTCAGCGAAGCGCCCTTGCTGGATACCCCGGCCTCCATCAGCGTGATCAATGAAGACATGATCCTCGACCAGCAGGCCCGCCTGCTCAGCGACGTGCTGAAGAACGATGCCTCGGTGGGCCAGAGCTACGCGCCGGTGGGCTATTACGAAAACTTCGAGGTGCGCGGCTTCTCGCTGAATGCCGCCAGCAGCTACAAGATCAACAACCGCACCATCACCGGCGAGCAGAACGTCGCCCTGGAAAACAAGCAGCGGGTGGAATTGCTCAAGGGCCTTTCCGGCCTGCAAAGCGGGGTCAGCGAGCCGGGTGGCTTGATCAACTACGTGACCAAGCGGCCCACGGATATCCGCTCGGTCACCGTCTCCACCGACGATCGCGGCAGCGGTTACCTGGCCACCGACGTGGGCGGCTGGTTCGGCAGCGAACAACAGTTCGGCCTGCGCGCCAACCTGGCCCATGAAGACCTGCACTCCTACGTCGAGCACACCAACGGCCAGCGCGACTTCGCCTCCCTGGCCTTCGACTGGAACATCAGCCCCGATGCCCTGCTGCAACTGGACATCGAATACCAGAACAAGCAGCAGCGCTCGGCACCGGGCTATCAATTGCTGGGCGGCTCCAGCCTGCCCCACCACGCCTCGCCGAAAAAGCTCCTGGGACACCAGAGCGGCTCCAAGCCGGTGACCAATGAGTCGCTGAACATCGGCGGCAATTTCGAGTACCGCTTCAACGATGACTGGAAGGGCAACCTCAGTGCGTCGCGCAGCAAGGTGGTGATCGATGACTACAGTTCGTTTGCCTGGGGCGGCTGCACCACCGGCTGCATCAATGCCAACGGCAACTACTTCAGCCCCGAAGGCAACTACGACATCTACGACTTCCGCAGCCCCGACGACACCCGGCGCAACGATGAGGTGCAGGCGCTGCTCAATGGCCGCTTCGACGCAGCGGGCCTGGGCCATGAGTTGAGCGTGGGGACCAGTGCGTTTCGCCGTGTGGTGGACCGGCGCGAGTCCATCAATCAATGGATTGGCACGGGCAATATCCAGAGCGAGCCGGAGAACTTCAAGCGCTACGACGGCGCCCTCAACGACACCCACAAACGCCTCGACAGCCGCCAATACGGCCTGTTCCTCAGCGACCGCATCAGCTTCAACGAACAGTGGCAGACCGTTCTCGGCGGGCACGAAGTACGCCTCGACGAAGAGAGCTTCGACAAGGGCGGCGTGCGCGATCGCCACACCCAGCGCTATGTATTCCTGCCCCAGGCCGCGCTGATCTACAAACCGATCAACAACATTTCGCTGTACACCCAATACAGCAAGGGCCTGAGCCTGGGTGGCCAGGCCCCCTGGTTCGCCAGCAACAATGGCGAGACCCTCGCCCCCACCGTCTCCCGGCAGATCGAAGCCGGGATCAAGTACGACTGGCAACGCATGAGCTTTACCGCCGCCCTGTTCCAGATGCGCCAGGCCTACCAGTACTCGCGCCCCGATGCCTCCGGCGGTTTCACCTACGTCCAGCAGGGCCAGCAAAAGAACACCGGCCTGGAGCTCTCCGCCAACGGCTGGGCCACCCAGCGCCTGCAGATTGCCGCCAGCGTCGCGGCGATTCGCTCCCGGGTCGAAGGCACCGGCACCCCGGCCTACGAAGGCCACCAAACCCTCAACGTCCCCCGCCTGCGAGCCAGCCTGCAGGGCGACTACGCCCTGCCCTGGCTCGACGGCCTGGCCCTGCTGGGCGGCATGCAATACAGCGGCAGCCAATACGCCGACCGCCAGGGCAACGTCGCCACCGGCGCCTACGCCATCTTCAACATCGGCAGCCGCTACAGCACTCGAATTGATGGCTACGACACCGTGTTCCGCCTGACCGTGGACAACCTCTTCGACAAGCGCTACTGGCGCGACGCCGGGGAATACATGGGCGACGACTACCTGTTCCAGGGCGCGCCGTTGACGGCGCGGTTGAGTGCTTCGGTGAACTTCTAAGGCAGACGGCCCCTACGGGGTCGATCGCAGCCTGCGGCAGCGGCTACAACGCCCACGAAATCCCGGGCGTTGTGGCTTGCCGGAAAAACTGCAGCGCCGGCACAGGCCAGCCATCAAAATCTCGACAAACACACCTTGCGCGTCTCCCGCCCATCCTTGGCGACGAGTCGCCACGGACAGCGTCACTGAGCGCACAGCCTTACCGGCGTTCATATCGGCAACCGCCTTAAGCAAGTCCTCCTGAAACAACCGCATTTCCTGGCCCATGGCTACGACCTCTCTGCGTGGGATACGCCCTGGTATCGATCAGTACGTCCAGGGTTGCGCTGATGGTTATCCCACAGAACAGCAGCGCAATCAGCGCCTCCAGCCCGCCTTACAGAAAAGACAGACCCTTCCTACATCCACCGTAGGAGCCGGCTTGCCGGCGAAGACGTCCTCAAGCACGCCCTCGCCGGTAAAAAGCACACCCAACGATTGAGCAAACAAAAGGTCGGCCCGCCTCTTTCCAATGCCAGTGTAAAAGTCTCAATCGTCCAACACGCTGTTGGACAATTAGCGCTCCCCCACGCCCATGCAGGCCCACACCACAGAACGGCCGCTGGAGCACTACCGGGTGCTGACTTGGTCGCTTACTTGGTCGGTTTGTTGGGTGGCATGCCCAGGCCCCGGGAAAGATCAGCAGTCCAACCACCAGTTCAACAGCGTCTCGTCCTCATCGTCGTCGAGGTTTTTATAGACATTGGCGTAGTACCACTCAATCCCGGTTTGCTCGCGGAAGCGATCGAACACCGCATTGATACGGTCCATGCCATTCCTTGCAGGAACAGCGAATGACAGGCTCCCCTCGAACAGCCCATCCAGGGTTCCGCTCAGTTCACCAGCGACCTCGTTTTCAAGCGCACTGATCACCGTAGGATCAATGTAATCGGCATAGATCTGAATGCAGAAATTCCCGCCGCGCTTCAGCACTTGCGCCGGCGCATCGGGATTGCGGATGGAAACGATATCGCCCCGCGCCAGGTTTTGCGCCAGGCCCGGTGAGGAGAGCAACTCGTAAATATCCTCATCGATGCGCCGCGCCAGCAACTCCTCGCGAACGGCGCCATCGTCATCGGCCATGTACACCTGAATCAGCACAGGGGCTTGCTGGTCATCCATACGGGGCTCCACAGTTTCCACGTTCAACACCTGATCCTTGTTCTGTTACCCAGCGCTTCCATCCCCTGCCTCAGGGCAACGGCTCAAAGCGCCCACTGCCCGCATTCCACGCAAACCCCGGCAACTTGCAGTCCTGAAAGCCAATCCGCAGCTGCTCCCCCTCAGCCTGCACCTGCAAGGTATCCACCCCCAGGTTGCGACACCCCGGCGCCGCAACAGCGAGGCTCTGCAACAACTTGCCACTGGCCTTGTCCATCACCTCCACCGTCGTGATCCGCTGATCATTGCCCGGCATCGGCACCTGGAAATACCAGCGTTTGGTGGAAGCACTCTGCAACAGCGTGGTGACCGGCTGCGGCCACGAACGATCCGAATCCACCAGGCCCACCAGCTTCAGCGCAATGGGCAAGGTCTTGCCCGTGCGATAACTGGTCCAGGTGCCGCGCACCTGCTCCTGCTGGCGAGAGTTCAGCAAGTCATTGAACTGCAGACGTGCCACCGGCAAGCCCTGCTCGTCCAGCTCATCCATGGCCAGCGTCTTGTTGCTGTAGCTGAAGGTCGGCTTGAGGCGGATCGGCGTGCGATAGCGCTGATAGGCATAGGTGCCCTGGTAGACCGCATTCTGGCTGCCCAGGGTCAAGACAATCGCCTGCTTGCCCAAGGTCCCCTCATACACCCCATGGGACGCCTGCGCCGGCAACAGCCACAGCGCCAACACCAGCACCACCAGCCCCCGAGCAAGATCAAACCCGCGCATCAGAAACGCTCCTCGCCCGACGACAGATATTCCAGACGCTCAGGGCTGATCACCCGGTAATAATCCCAACGCCGAGTGCGCTGGTCGTAATTGATGAAGTCCTGCTTGCTGAATTCCATCTGGCCAATGGGGGAAAAGCGCAGATCACCGTCCGCCGCGAACTGCTCCATCTGCGGATGGCGCAGGTATTCCCGGCCTTCGCGGTTGAACAGGTAATACTGAGTGGGCGAACACCACTGCCGGCCATCCGCCTCCGTCAGGCGATAGCTCTGGGCCCGGAAATCCATGCGTGCCCCTTCCTGGAAATGGCCAAAGGTCAGGGTCTTGATGCCCACCGGCGACAGGCACCACTGCCCACGAATCTCCTGCACCTGCCTCCCGGTGTTACGACTGATCACCCGGATACTGTCCACCTGCCCGACCTCCTCCCCGGCCTTGCGCGCGGCATGCACACTGAAATAGAAATCCCGATCGAACACCGGCTGCAACAACTCCCCCTCAAACGCCTCCCGCTGACTGCCGCCAAAACGCGTCACCCGCTGCAACTGCAACGGCTGCTGCGTGCCCGTGCGCAAATCCACCAGACTGCCCTGCAACGCATCCGCCCCCTCGGCGAACGGCTGCAACGACACCGCCGTCGCCGGCAGGGTCGGGTTGTCCATGATGTTAATCAACAGCGCGGAGCCGGGATGGAAAGGGGTGGATTCCAACGCCATGGGCAGGCGCTCGGATTCGGAAAACCAGTAGCCGGACATACCGCCGCCGTATTGGGAATCGTAGGTGAGCGCCAGTTCAACCGGGGTGTCGCCGAGGGCGCCGCGGTAGGTGGTGGTGGGGTTGGCTTGGGCGGTTGGGGTGATTAGCCCGAGGCCGAGCAGGAGGGCTGGGGCAAGGAGGTGTGGCAGGTGACGCTGTTGGCCAGCCCTTGTTTGTGGACTGCTGCCAATGGGCTGGGTCATGCCTGCGTTCCTTGCGGTGGGGAAAAGGGGGGCAGGATAGCAAAATCGATTGAAGCTCAGATGGTTTTACCGAGGCCTGGCCAGAATCTGAAATGGTCCAACAGGCTGTTGGACAATTGCCGTGGGGCCACAATCTGCTGCTGATCACCAAGCTGAAAGGCCCATACAGCCAGTGTCAGGCACAGCGGATATGAACTCCCTGGAGAGTTCAGCCGGTCCTTACTCGCAATAGAGACCGCTCCTACAGAAGCGCCATTGTCCGGGATCTGCCCTGTCCCTATAGTTTTCTCGTTCGCTGAATTTTGTCAGCGACAGGGTTTCGCAGCCCAACAGAAAGATTCAAGCAACACAGTCACTGCCAACTCAGGCAAACTTCGCCTGCGTTTCGTTTATGGCAGCTGTGCGTGGGAGACCTTCGGGTCTGCCGGGTTTGTTTCTTTCCTCGGTCTGCGAACCCGCGTACAGCTGCCACCTAGTTGATTCGCAGCAACAGGTGGCGATTTTTCATTTTCTTGGAAGAAACGACACCATGAATACTCAAGATTTATCCGAACGATTTATTCCCATGACCCCAATCGCCAGCGATGGGCCGGTGCTGTTTGTCGACAGCCAGGCGCCGTTGATGGATTTGCATGCGTGTGCGAGTGAGCGCTTGGTGACTGCGCTCGACTTTCTGAATCTGATGGCCTGCATTACGTTGCGTGATGCGAGTGATAAGGACATGGGCACGGTGACCAATACCGCCAGGTTATTGCTGCAGGATGTGCGGGATGTGTTGGGGGTGATGGAGACAAGGGCGTTTAGCGAATGATTTAAACGCTAAGGAAGCCGGCCATAAGCCGGCTTTTTAATGCCTGAAAGCCAAGCACAATACGGGCCGCACATAAAACGCCATCTTTGCCCCACACCCAAACGCTGGGCTAGCCGCTGCTCAATATCGAATGAACATCTGCTTTCAATGAAGCGCGGGCCAGTGATGCCGTTCAAACACGCTAAGCATTCACCGGTCCGCGCCTGTGGCAGCAATGGTCTACACGGCTGTACCTGACAGCCTCACTCTCGAATCGTTACACTGCGCGCACTTTGTCAGGCCGGAGTTTTCCGGTTCGGCCATTGCCCACAATGTTGCTTGGGCAGTAAACCCTAATTCAGGTAATCCATAGTGATCACAGGCGCCATTAAATCCCAAGTTGACCAGATCTGGAATGCGTTCTGGAGCGGCGGTATTTCCAACCCCATGGAAGTCATCGAACAGATGACCTATCTGCTGTTTATCAAACGCCTCGACGAGTTGCAGACGGTTAAAGAGCGTAAGGCCGCACGTATCGGGCAGCCTATTGATAATCCGATTTTCAGCCCCAACCAGGCGCATTTGCGCTGGACGGCGTTCAAGGCACTGGGTGATCCGGCCAGTTTGTACACGCTGATTGCCGACGAAGTATTCCCTTTTATCAAGTCGCTGGGTGGAGAGGATGGCGAGTCCACCTACGCCGCGCATATGAAGGATGCGCGCTTTACCATCCCCAATCCGGCGTTGCTGGCCAAGGTGGTGGACATGCTCGACGCCATCCCCATGGAAGACCGCGACACCAAGGGCGACCTCTACGAATACATGCTCGGAAAAATCGCCAGTGCTGGGCAGAACGGTCAGTTCCGTACACCCCGGCACATCATCAAATTGATAGTCGAGATGATGGCGCCCAAACCGTCGGACACCATTTGTGACCCGGCCTGCGGCACCGCAGGTTTTCTGGTGGCGGCTGCCGAGTATCTCAATACTCACCACAGCCACGAGTTGTACCAGGACGCGGCCAGCACCAAGCGCTTTAACCACGACACTTTTCACGGCTTCGACTTCGACAGCACGATGCTGCGCGTCGGCTCGATGAACATGCTGCTGCACGGCGTGGAAAACCCGGCGATTGAAAACCGTGACTCGCTCAGCGAAGGCCATGCTGGCGTCGAAGGCCAATTCAGCTTGATTCTGGCCAACCCGCCGTTTGCCGGCAGCCTGGACTACGAGGCCTGCGCCAAGGATTTGCAGCAAATCGTTAAAACCAAAAAGACCGAGCTGTTGTTTCTCGCCCTGTTCCTGCGCCTTATGAAGGCCGGCGGCCGCGCGGCGGTGATCGTGCCGGACGGCGTACTGTTCGGCTCCAGCAAGGCGCACAAAACGCTGCGCAAGATGTTGGTGGAAGAACACAAGCTGGACGGCATCGTCTCCATGCCGTCGGGTGTGTTCCGCCCCTATGCCGGAGTGTCCACCGCCATTCTGCTATTCACCAAAACCAACTCCGGCGGCACCAACCACGTCTGGTTCTACAACATGCAGGCTGACGGCTTCTCGCTGGACGACAAGCGCAACGAGCTCGATGCGAGCAAGCACGAGTGCAACAACCTGCCCGACGTCCTCGACCGCTGGCACAAGCGAAACACCAGCGCCGGCCTCGACCGCTCCGCGCAAAGCTTTCTGGTGCCCAAGGCCGAGATCGTCGGCAACGACTATGACCTGTCGATCAACCGCTACAAGGAAGTGGTGTACGAGGAAGTGCAGCACGAAGCGCCACAGAAAATTCTGGCTGAATTAAAGACGCTGGAGGCGGAGATTATGCGAGGGATGGATGAGTTGGAGGGGATGTTGTCGTGACCTCAGCCAATTTCACTCGACTGGGCGATTTCGCCAAAGAGGTAAGCAGAAGGGCTGCTTCAGAGGCGAACCTTCCCGTTTACTCAGTAACTAAGCATCAAGGATTTGTTCCAAGCCTTGAATACTTCAGAAAGCAGGTGTTCAGTCGAGACACTAAAGGGTACAAGATGGTTGCTGCGGGTGAACTGGCCTATGCAACTATACATTTGGATGAGGGCTCTATTGGGGTTTGCCCTGAAGCCTCACTAATAAGTCCGATGTATACGGTATTTAGTGTCGACGAAACTAAAGCAAACGCTAACTACCTTGAGCGCTTTTTGAAGTCACCACAGGCTCTTTCAGCTTACCCAGCATTTGCGAAAGGATCTGTACACCGGCGGGCTGCAATTTCATTTGGTAGGCTTGCCGAGCTACCTGTTCCGCTCCCTGCACTCCCCGAACAACGCCGTATCGTGGCGATTCTGGACAAGGCCGACGCGCTGCGCGCCAAACGCCGCGAAGCCATCACCAAGCTCGATCAACTGCTGCAATCGGTATTTCTTGAGATGTTTGGCGACCCAGTGACGAATCCGAAGGGCTGGCGCATGGCCACTTGTGAAGACCTTTGTCGGACTCGAGATGATATTAAGTGTGGTCCATTTGGAACGCAGTTAGCTCAGGCAGAGTATCAAGCGAGCGAAGGTGTTCCTTTGTGGGGCATAAAACATGTGAATGTCAACTTTCAGGTGGCGACTCATGAGTATCTATCAGAGGAAAAAGCCTCAAAACTCTCTCAATACAGTATTGAGTCTGGTGATTTGGTCATGACGCGAAAAGGAACGGTAGGGAAATGTGCCATATATCCAGATGATGCACCTCCAGGAGTTATGCATTCTGATCTTTTACGTTTTCGAGTTGATAGAAAAATTTGCAATCCAATATTTCTGCGTGATCAATTCCGGATTAGCCCTTTGGTTAAAAGCCAGCTGGAGGTAATGAGTTCGGGGGCTATCATGCCAGGGATAAATGTATCGAAACTCAAAAAATTATCTGTTTTCGTTCCTGATATTGAGTTTCAGGAAACTTATGCGAAAGTGGTAACCAGAAGTATCAATGATCTTTCCACGTCTTGGGCAAAATCTATTGAGGCGACTGATCGTTTATTTTTCTCTCTGCAGCATCGAGCGTTTTCAGGGAAGTTATAAACTAGCCAGTAGGGTGGATCACGCTTCACCGGGGGGGCGTCACGGCGGATGAAAAAGGCGTCATCCACCCTACTAACTAGAATCCGCCACTAACCAGTGCTCCGGCACGCCAAGGAACAGGCAATCCAAATGGCTCAATTCTTCCCCTCCCGCACCACCTGCCGCTTCGACACCCCTGGCGAGCGCCGCCTCGCCGAGCGCCTGGAGAGGAAGCTCGAAGACGACTACCTGTGCTGGTTCAATATCCCGGTCGGGCCGAAAGCCCTGCAGCCCGACTTTGTCCTGCTGCATCCGTTGCGCGGGTTACTGGTACTGGAGGTCAAGGACTGGAAGCTCGATACCATTCAGAGCATGGATCGCAACCAAGCGAAAATTTATGCCGACGGGCTACTCAAAACGCTGAAGAACCCCATGCTGCAGGCACGGGCATATGCCATGGAAGTGGTGATGATGTTGCAGAGGGACCCAGCGCTGAAACAGCCCGCCGGTTCTCCATATGCTGGCAATCTGATCATGCCCTTCGGCTGGGGTGTGGTAATGACCGCGATTACCCGCAAGCAATTTGAGGGGACTAACCTGGCCGAGGTGCTGAACCCGCAACAGGTACTGTTTCAAGACGAAGTAACCGAGACAGTTGATCCCGAAGTCTTCCAACAAAGACTCTGGAATATGTTCCAGCATATTTTCCCTTGCCAGTTGAGCCTGCCCCAGATCGACCGCGTACGCTATCACCTGTACCCCGAGGTGCGGGTGAACGCGGTGCCTGGACAGTTCGGTTTGTTCGCAGAACAGCACGCTCCCCTCCCAACGTTAATCAAAGTCATGGACTTGCAGCAGGAGCAACTGGCGCGCTCGCTGGGTGAGGGCCATCGGGTGATTCACGGCGCTGCTGGTTCCGGCAAGACCATGATCCTCGGCTATCGCTGCGCGCACCTGGCGCAGGTGTCGAGTAAGCCGGTATTAGTGCTCTGTTACAACAAATCCCTGGCTGGCCGCTTGCAACAAGTACTGGCCGAGCGCGGCCTGAGCGATAAGGTCAAGGTGCGTAATTTTCATGCCTGGTGCTCGGACATGCTCACCGCTTTTAACGTCGATCGTCCGGCACAGAATTTGTCGATCAACGTGAAGATGGCGCAGATGGTTGAGAACACCATCGACGGTGTCGACCGCGGGCAAATTCCACGCGCTCAATACGCGGCGGTGCTGATCGACGAGGGCCATGACTTCCAGCCGGAATGGTTCAAGCTGGTGGTGCAGATGATCGACCCCGAGAGCAATTCGCTGCTGGTACTGTATGACGATGCACAGTCTATCTACCGCGGTAAGAGCGGGAAAAGTGGCATGGATTTCAGCTTCGCCAGCGTCGGTATTCAGGCACAGGGGCGCACTACCATCTTGCGATTGAACTACCGCAATACCGTTGAGGTGTTGTCGGTGGCACGAGCGTTTGCCATCGAGCTGCTGACCGCCCGCGATGCCGCTGAGGATGGCGTGCCAATTGTCGCGCCACAAAGCGCTGGCCGTCGGGGCGCGTTCCCCGAGCTGCTACGTTGTGAATCCGATTGGCAGGAATACAACTGCATCGTCGAACGCATCCGCGACGAGCAAGGTCGGGGCCGCGCGCTGGATGACATGGCAGTGATCTATCGCAGTACCGCCCAGGCCCAACGCATTGAACGGGCCTTGAGTGAGGCCGGTATCGCCTTTGCCTCGGGCCAATCGGCCAAGGGCCGTAGCGCGTTGTATGGCAGCGAAGATGCAGTCAAGATTGTCAGCATGCACTCTAGCAAGGGCCTTGAATTCGGCCTGGTGCTGATTCCCAGTCTGGGAGACATGCCGAAAAAGGGCGAAGACGAGGCCGACGAGGCACGCCTACTGTATGTGGCCATGACCCGTGCGATCGATCGGTTGGTAATGACCTACCGTGAACCATCCAGCTTTACCCGCAAAATTCAGGAATCAATCGGCAGCGTGCGCCAGCACCTTGACGAGATGGACTCACAGAAGGCAGCCGGTTGATATGAGCAACTTTGGATTTCTCATCCCCGAGTTTAAAGCACTGTTTGAGCCGGCCAAAGGCGCGGAGCAACTGGTGTATTCCGACCCGCGTGCCTGTTGCATGCGTACCCGCCATGCACTGGAGCAGGCGGTGCATTGGCTGTACGAGCATGACCGCGACCTGCGCATGCCTTACGACAACGGCCTTAATCTGCTGCTGACTCAGGTGGAGTTCGTTCGCCTGCTGCCCCCGCAAATTCATCAAAAGACGCGTTTGATTCAGAAGTTTGGCAATCAGGCGGTGCATTCCAATCAAGCGATTGGCTACAGCGATGCGATGAGGCTGGTACGCGAGCTGTTTCACGTGTTGTTCTGGCTGGCACGCACTTATACCCGCGCCAGCGACCCAAAAAGTATCGATGCTGCGTTTGACGAAAAACGTGTGCCTCAGCTCGTTAGCATGAATGAGGCCGTCGCCTTTACTCGTGCGGAACTGAAAAAGCAGGAAGCCAAATTCCAGGAGCAGATTGCAGCCCAACACGGCACCCTTGAAGCCCGCGAGGCGGCGATTGCCGAGCAAGCCGCAAGCCTAAGTGAGCGCGAGTCGCTGTTGGCGCGACTGGATGCCGAACTGGTCGCCACACGTGCGGCGCTGGCCCAGGCCAAGGCGACCAATATCGCTGTGCCAGATAACCATGATTACGATGAGGCCGACACCCGTCGTCTGTTTATCGATGTGTTGCTGCGTGAGGCCGGTTGGGAGTTGGGCAAAAACGCTGACGCCGAAGTGCCAGTGAGCGGCATGCCCAACGGGCAAGGCGAAGGTTTTGTCGATTACGTGCTGTGGGGTGCCAACGGCAAACCGTTGGCTGTGGTGGAGGCCAAGCGCAGCCTGAAAGACCCGGACGTGGGGCAGCAGCAAGCCAAGTTGTACGCCGATTGCCTGGAAGCCGAGAAGGGCCAGCGGCCGCTGATTTTCTACAGCAACGGTAACCACACCTGGCTGTGGGACGACCGCCGTGCGCCGCCACGCGAAGTACAGGGTTTTTATACCCGCGATGAGCTGGAGTTGGCGATTCAGCGGCGCAGCCTGCAAACCGACTTGCGCGAACTGCCGATCAATAGCGAGATTGTTGAGCGGGCGTATCAACACCGGGCGATTCGAGCGATGACCGAATCACTGAGTCAGGGCCGCCGTGCCGGCTTGCTAACCATGGCCACCGGCACTGGCAAGACGCGGATGTCGATTGCCTTGATCGAATTGTTGATGCGAAGCAACTGGGTTAAGCGCGTGCTGTTTCTCGCTGACCGGGTAGCCCTGGTAAAACAAGCCGCAAATGCCTTTAAGGAGTTCCTACCGGACTCCAGTCCGGTCAATCTGGTTACCGACAAGAACGGCCAGGGCCGGGTGTATTTGTGCACCTATCCGACCATGATGGGCTTGATCGAACAGATGGAGGGTGACCGTCGCAAATACGGCGTTGGCCACTTTGACCTGATTGTGATCGACGAGGCACACCGCAGTGTGTACCAGAAGTACGGCGCAATTTTCCGTTATTTCGACAGTTATCTAGTGGGCCTGACTGCCACTCCGCGTGATGAAGTCGATCGCGATACCTATCACCTGTTCGGCCTGGAAACCGGCGTACCGACCGATGCCTACGGTCTGAATGAGGCGGTGGATGACGGTTATCTAGTGCCACCCAAGGCATATTCGGTGCCGATCAAGTTTGTCCGCGAAGGCATCCGTTACAACCAGCTCAGCGATGATGAGAAAGCGCACTGGGAGTCGCTGGATTGGGGCGATTACAGTGCCGAAGGTGATGCACCTACCGAGGTGCTAGCGTCTGAGGTCAACAAGCAGCTATTCAACGAGCCAACCGTTGACCTGATGCTAAAACACTTGATGCAAAATGGCCTGACCGTGGAGGGTGGAGACAAGCTCGGCAAGACCATTATTTTTGCAGTGAACCAAAAGCACGCCGAATTTATCGCCCGGCGCTTCAATCATCATTACCCGCACTTTAATGGGGAGTTTGCGCGAGTTATCACCCATGCGGTGAGTTATGCGCAAACCTTGATTGATGACTTCAGCAGCAAGCTCAACAAGCTGCCGCAGATTGCCATCTCAGTGGATATGCTCGACACCGGAATTGATGTGCCCCAGGTTTTGAATTTGGTGTTCTTCAAGGCCGTCCGCTCAAAGGTTAAGTTTTTGCAGATGATTGGTCGCGGCACGCGACTGTGCCCGGATCTGTTTGCGCCGGGCGTGCACAAGCGCGAGTTCGCCATTTTCGATTTCTGCGCAAACTTCGAATACTTCAACGAAAACCCCAAGGGCGCACTGGGAGGTATGGCCGAGCCGTTGGGTAAGCGTTTGTTCAAAGCGCGGCTGGATTTGCTGTCGTTGTTAGCCCCGAAGGCCGTTCCCACGCCTGGTGATCTGACGGAAATCAGAGGCCAGTACGATGCCTTTGTCGAGCTGCGCACTGAGTTAACCAATGAGTTGCACGGCGAAGTCGCGACGATGAATAAAGACAACTTCATCGTCCGTACCGAGCTAGAGCACGTGACCCACTTTGCCGAGCGTGAAGTTTGGAATGCGCTGGATGATGCAGCGTTGAGTGATCTGCGCAGTCATGTCGCCGGCTTGCCAAGTGAGCGCGCTCCTGAGCACATCACCGCTAAGTTGTTCGATCTGCTGTGCCTGAATTTGCAGTTGGCATTACTTCGCTCGACCAGCGACTTCGTGACGTATCGTGACAAGGTGGTCGAGTTGGCCAGCCAGTTAGAAGTGATGGAGAGTATTCCGGCAGTGCATGCTGAAGTTGCGTTGCTTCAGGATGTGCAAACCGAAGAGTACTGGCAGGACATCCGCTTGCCGATGCTTGAGCAAATGCGGCGCAAGATGCGTGAGCTGATAAAGTTCATCGAACGCCGTCCGAGCAACCCCGTTTATAGCGTGCTGAGCGACGAGATTGGTGAAGCGACTGTAGTCAACCTTAAGGATTTCAATACCGGCATCAACCTGGAACAGTACAAGAAAAAGGTTGAAGCCTATATCCGTAGCAATGAGAACCATGTGGCCATCGCCAAGCTCAAGTTTAACCGGCCGCTAACGCCGAGCGATCTGAGCGAGCTGGAGCATTTTGTCTACGAGTCGGAACCGGTTCAGAGTCGCGAGCAGTTCGAGCAGTGCTACGGCACTGACCAACCGCTGACACTGCTGATCCGAGCATTGGTAGGCTTGGATCGCAATGCCGCAAAAGAGGCTTTCGGTCAATTCCTCGACGAGAACCGCTACAGCAGTCAGCAGATTCGGTTTGTTGAAATGATCATCGAGCGTCTAACCCGGCAGGGCGTGATGGACGCTGGTCAACTATATGAGCCGCCTTTTACCGCGCTGCACCACGAGGGATTAGACGGTGCGTTTGGCGATGCGGATGCCAATGCGATCATTTCCGTGATCGTTGCAATCAAACGCAGTGCAGCAGCTTAAAAGCTCAGAGCCATTCGTGGGCATGGAAGAGGAACGCACACTTCCATGCCAGGAGATACCTACCACCGTCGACATAATTCTTGTTGGCCGGACCTCATATCCACCCCCACTTTCCATCCAGTACCTGCCATCTGGCTAGAGCCTACCGAACAGACTAAGAAACTACGGGCCATATTTATCAAATGGATAAATCATTTAAAACCTATTCACACGCCCGCTTTCTCTAGCCCATCAAATTTCTTCCGACAGCGCCGCCGTCCAAACCCGCTTCAACGGCAACTCTGATTTGATCCCCTCATCCAGCCGGTCGTAATACATAAACAGCTGTTCCAGCAGATCGTCCTGGTTCCATAAGCGCAGGCGGAAGAAACTCGACGCCAGCTCTTTTTGTACATTCGAGCGATAACCACCCCACGCCACGAATAGCCCCTGACCAGCATTGAACTTACTCATCGCACCTAGCAGTTTGTCGACAGTTGGTCGATCAACCAAACCCGTGCCCGACTTCACTTCAACGCAGATGGCTTGCCCGCCAAAGCCCATCACGCCGTTACTGGCCAAAATATCAACGCCGCCATCGGCGCCTTCGGGGCTTTGCCAGACACTGAAGCCTTGTGCACGCAGTATCGCCGCCACCAGGGTGGTCAGCCGGTGCCCTTTAAAACGTCGCTCAATCAGTCGAACGATATGGTCTTTACCTGTACGTTCTAGATCCGTTTCGGCTTCTTCAACAGCCACCTCATCCGATGCAGTAGCGGTATCACACACCAACTGCTGCAACGTCTCGGGCTGCCAATTGTGGCTGGCCATGGAACGAATGCGTTCTTCTGCGTTATTACGCTGAATGCGGCAAATGGTCATAAACGCGCCGAAGCTGTAGAGCAGGTCTTGGGAGAAATTGGAACGAGGGATTGCTTCGCCAATCCACTCAACCGCTCGCCAATGAAAGAATGGATCAGGGCCAGCGCTGGAGAACTGATAGCCCTCGACAAGTTTGCCGATATAAACCACCGGCTGGGTTTTGAGCGGCAGTATGACCAAATCTCCAGCTTGCATACGTTGAGCGAAGGGCCAAATCTGGCTGCTCCAATTCTGCAGCGTTTTCGGCTTCGACTCTGGGTATCGTACCGACAACTCTGCCTGGACTTGTTCGCGACTCTTGAGGGTGCTCAAGTCGACATTCAGCCCATCCCACGTCACATAGACGCGGCGCTCGCTGATGAACTTGTCCTCAAACTCGCCTGCAGATCCTGCCCGGACCAGCCATACGGCCATTGGTGTTTCTCCCTGTTTGTTGTTCAGAGCCACTATCGAGCTGGTTCTTGCTAGCGCAACTAACCGATACGTATGTGCTCTTTGAGTCATCTAACTCGGCGGATGACCTTTGGTGCGTAGAGCTGATACCTGACGATTGGATCAAGTGCAAGGGTTGGATGGCGTTTTGTTGTCGCTCAATAGCGATTCCTCAGCTTGACTCAACTCGACTGGCGCAAGATCAGCACTCTATTTACAACTCCGCGTAAGGCTAGTCCCTTTCTATTGAGCGACTTTTCCTAGAGAATCCAACCCGCTTGCGCCTGATACTTCGGCTGGCTAGGCTCGGTTCATCACTGCATATCAGTGATCGGGTTTAGCAGCTCGATTCATCACATTGGGCGCATCGACGTCACCTGTTGGCAGAGTTTTTCTTCTGCTTTTTATGGTAGCTGTGCGCAGGGCACCTTCGGGTGCGCCGGTTTCCAATGTGACCGGTCTGCTAACCTGCGTACAGCTGCCACTCCTTCGTTTAGCAGCGATCGCTGGCAGCTCCATTCACATTGGAGATGCACCATGAAAAAGCTCGTTCCCGATCCGCCCCTGTCCTTACCTGGACAATTCAGAACCCCCGAACACGATATCGACACCCAGCGCATTCGCTTGGCCTTGGCGGCGAGTAACGCTGAGACTTCGATCCTGAGTAACCTGCAAGACACCGTGCCTACGTCCGTAGGTCATCAATCGATGTTCAGTGTCCGCCCCGGCATCAATGCCGAAGAAGCGTTGGTGCATGTGTCGTTGCTGCTGGACTGTGCGGTACAGGTCAGCGATGAAATCACCGAGCGCGCCAGCGGTGTGGAGCGTGGGTTGATTTGGTCGATGATCCATTCGGTAGAGATGGCTAGAGCGGTGGTGGATTCGTTGCTGGATGCCAATAGACCGGCAGAAAACATTCAGCAAAGCTGAGGAAGGAGAAAACGGGGTAAGGCGTGACTTACCCCGTTGCCATCTGACTGAAGCGCTAAACAGCTGCGACTAAAACTCAGTAACCGGCTTCTTTCTGATGCCGAAAGGCAAGTATGTAAACAGCATCGTCCGCACGCTCATACCGATAAAGCGCGACATAACCCGAATCACCGAACTCGATGATCAGCTCGCGCAGCTCCGGCAGTTCTGGAAAGGGACGACCGATTTCTGGGTCTTCCTCCAGTCGAGCGATTTGACGCTCAATCACTTGGGCAGCTCGTTGAGCGATCAGCGGGCCTTTCTCGACTAGAAACTGGCGACAACGCTCCAACCCTTGCGCAGCACCTTCGGTGAGCATCAATCGTGGCACTTAGGCAGCTCCGCCTCAGCCTCGGTACCCCAGGTATTGAGCCAGGCCCGAGTTTCTTCGCCGGTCAGATGCCGACCCGTTTCCTGATACGCCGCCCAAGACGCCAAGGCTTCTTGTTTGAAGCCCTCACGGGCTTCCTCGCGCTCGACGTACTGCGCTATTGCTTCGCGCATAATCCAGTGGGACGAACGTTGACGCAGTCCCGCCAGATGCTGAATGCGCTTTTTCAGCTCGTCATCAATCTTGATAGAAGTGGCCATTGCCGAACCCTTGTTATCTAAAGGTATTACCTTTCGATAAGGTATCAGGCACCCAACGCAGCTGTCCATGCGCCGAAGGCGCGGATAATGTCACGCAGCACTGGCCTGGGAGGACACGTGGGGAGACAGATATGTATTTAAAAATAAGCCTGATTTACCCCGTCCCCATCTAACTTCTGCTGCTCGCAAGAACAGGCTGTTCGACGATCAGGCGCTTGATATAGCGCTCAAACGCCTAACCACCAGCAGCTTCAGACCTGAACTGGCTGTCTGTTGAATAGAGCTCAGGCGGTCTTACGGCCGCCTTCGCTGGCAAGCCAGCTCCTACACGGGCCGGCGCCAACCTATGGCTGTGCGGTGTCAGCGAACGTTGCGATACAACATCAACCGCGCCCCCTCATGCATCCCCCGGGTCAACTCCAGCAACCGTTCAAACTCCTGCGGATGCTCCTGCGCCATATCCTCACGCGGAGTGTTTGATGCTAGGTCATGCAAGGTCGCGCCACTGCCGTCATGCTGCATATGCAATAGAAAATCCTTGGTCACGCCGCCAATCACCGGAAAGGTCCCTTCCCTCAATACCAGCGGCACCACCCGCTCCCCCTCCGGCGCTGGCTGCTGAATATCCCGCCCCATGGCGCCATTGGTGAAGGGCATCCCGGCCATGCCGGCCACGGTGGGCAGCAGGTCGGCGAGGCCGACGGCGTCTTCGATCACCTTGGGCTGTAGCATCCCCGGGGCATGAATCAGCAGCAGTACGTTGTTGCTTTCCAGCCCTAGCTGTCCCACTGCTGAACTCCCAAACCAGTTGGGAAAAGAATATCCTTACGACCTCTTACGCTGTTTCGAACAGCAAATCGGGAAACCTACGGACAGCTCCCGCATGCCCCCTGCACCTACCCGCAATCAATCCACCCCTGCTTGCAGCCGCGACGAGCTCGTTCTTGCCGTGAACCTGTATCTCCTTTACCGCGACGGTTTGCCCGGTAGGCACCAACCTGATTTGAAAGTGGATACCTGCCCATCCTGATCGCCTGACACCGACCATGCCCGCTTGGTGCTCCGGTGCTGGCTTTCCAGCAACCCATTAGAGAAATCCATATGAACCCCAATCCGACAATCGATAACGTATTACGCGTCGCGTTGGTTACAGGATCCACTTCCGGTATCGGCGCAGCCATTGCACGTGTACTAAGCCGGGCAGGCTATGCGGTGGTGCTCCACTCACGAAGTTCTGCGGATACAGGACGCGCTATGGCTGCCGAAATGAAGCAGGCTATTTACGTGCAAGCTGATCTTGCTGTCGAAGCTGACAGGGTCAGGCTTATTAACGAGGCGATCGCCGCGTGGGGGCAGCTCGACGTATTGGTCAATAACGCCGGTATTAGCAAAGTGATTCCCCACGGCGACCTTGCCTCGGCCAACTCGACGGTGTGGCACGAACTTAACGAGGTGAATGTCGTGGCGCCGTTCCACCTCGTCACATTGGCCGAGTCGGCATTGCGCGATGCCGCCCGTTGCCGACGAGCAGGTTGCGTCGTAAACATCAGTTCGCATGCTGGTATTCGTCCTAAAGGTGCATCGATTCCCTATGCGGTCAGCAAAGCCGCGCTTAATCACATGACCCGCTTGCTCGCGTTATCGCTGGGGCCAGACATTCGCGTAAACGCTGTGGCGCCTGGCTTGGTCGACACGCCTATGACCGCAGAGTGGACGGGTGCCCAAGAGTTGTGGCGAACTCGCGCCCCTATGCGCAGGGCCGCTAGCCCAGACGACATCGCAAAAGCTGTTGTCATGCTGGTCGAGTCGGACTACTTAACCGGCGAGATACTCCTCTCAGACGGCGGGTTGAATCTGACCTAGGTTTAGCGTGCTCCGGTGTACCAGGTGAGTAGCCGAGCCACTCTGTTTCACCGACTCGCCCAAAGGACGGACACCATAGCTTTCAGAGCGGGCTAAAGGACACCGGCGGGCGGATACCCTATCGATTCAAGTACCGCGGATGACCCAGGTTTATTTGAAGCAGAGGAAGGCAAAGTTCTCACTCGGGTGCATCGGGTACGGGAAAGAGACAAGAAAATCGTTAAGCGCAAATCAGAGTGGCTGGTTGGAAGCTTTGGTGGCGATCTTGCTGACACCTTCGCCGGCAAGCCGGCTCCTACAAACGCAATGACAATCAGGGAGACACACATGGCCATGCCGGAACGGCTGAAACCAACCCCCGCGACGCCAAAAATACGGGCGCTGATGAAGGACTTGCTCAAGCAGATCCTCGACCGGATCTGGGACAATCAGGAACGGGAAAGCCCCGAGATCAGTGCGCTGATCCAGCAGTGGAACAGCCACGCCGGCCGGCCTTTCGAGTTCCACGAATTTCGCGATATGCACAGCCATACCAGCGCGGCGAACTTTCTGCGCACCGCCTTTCATCAGGAACGCTACGTTGACGACCTGAGCTTCGCCGAGGCCTGCGCCGTGGCGGATTTCATCTGCCAGTGCGAAGGCACGGAGTCTGATACGGACTACGCCCTGAACCTCCTGGAAACCAACTTCCCCGAGGCCAATGCCTCGGACCTGATCTTCTGGCCCAACGAGTGGTTTGGCGATCAAGACCTGTTGCATATCGAGCTGAGTTCGGCGCAGATCATCGGTTATCTGATGGCGCAGTCTTCGCGGCAACTGCAGGACGCACCGCCGATCACCTTGCCCTACCCCATTCCACCGCAGCCATAGAGGCCCTCGGGCTGGCCAGCTGCATAAGCACCGCCGTGGCCAGCCACCGGTAAGGGCGTCCAGTTCGCCCCTCGTTCAGCCCTGATCGCCGCCGCCCACCGGCAGCACCGTGCCGGTGATATAGGAGGCTTCGTCGGAGGCCAGGAACAGGATCGCCGCCGCCTGCTCGTCAACGCTGCCGTAGCGGTGCATCAGGCTGCTATCCAGGGTCTGGTCGACGATCTGCTGGTACCAGGCCTGCTCTTCGGTACTGGGCTCGGCGCTGTTGCGCGGAATGCGCCGCGGCGGGGCTTCGGTGCCGCCGGGGGCGGTGGCGTTAACCCGCACTCCGCGGCCGGCGGTTTCAAAGGCCAGGCACGCAGTCAGTGCGTTGACGCCGCCCTTGGCCGCGCCGTAGGGCACGCGGTTGAGGCTGCGGGTGGCGATGGACGAGACGTTGACGATGGCGCCGCGGCCCTGCTCCAGCATCTGCGGCAAGGCGGCGTGGCAGCACCACAGGGTGGGGAACAATGAGCGGCGCACTTCGGCTTCGATCTGCGCCGGCTCGTAGTGCTCGAAAGGCTTGGCCCAGATGGTGCCGCCGACGTTGTTGATGAGGATGTCGAGGCGGCCGAAGTGGGCGATGGCGGCGGCCATGATGCGGCTGCATTCGCTGTACTGCTCCAGGTCGGCGGTCAGGGCCAGCACCGGGTAGCGGGGGCTGAGTGCAGTGGCCAGTTCGAAGACCAGTTCGGAGCGATCCACCAGCACCACGCGGGCGCCCTCTTCGGCCAGGCGTTCGGCAACGCGACGGCCGATGCCCTGGGCGGCACCGGTGACCAGGGCGACTTGGTTGTGGAAACGGTTCATGCAGACCTCGTGAATGCAAAAAGATGGGGAGAACGCCACCCGACGCAGGAGCCGGCTTGCCGGCGAAGGGGCCCTTGAGCCTTGCAGCGCCCTTGTCGACGCCTTCGCTGGCAAGCCAGCTCCTACAGCGGCGAGGCGCTCTTCAGGCGGCGCTGGCGGCGAACTTCTCGTAGTAGAAGTTCGCCGGGGCGATGCCCTGTTCGCGGATGAACTGGCTCACCGCCTCCACCATTGGCGGCGGCCCGCACAGGTAGACATCCACATCGCCCTGGTTGAGGTGCGCCGGTTCGATGTGCTGGGTCACGTAGCCCTTGCGCGGGTACTGGCTCTCGGGGTTGGCCACGCAGGCGCTGAAGCTGAACTGCGGGATGCGCGCGGCAAAGTCTTCCAGGCGCTCCAGTTCCACCAGGTCGAAGTCGTTGGTCACGCCGTAGATCAAATGCAACGGGTGCTCACTGCCCTGCTCGGCAATCTTCTCCAGCATCGCGGTGAACGGCGCCAGCCCGGTGCCACCGGCCAGCAACAGCAAGGGTCGGCGGATGTCCCGCAGGTAGAAGCTGCCCAGGGGCCCGGCCAGGCTCATGCTGTCGCCGGCTTTGGCGAGACGGGTGAGGAAGCTGCTCATCAGGCCGCCAGGCACGTTGCGAATCAGGAAACTGACCTCGCCATCACGCTGCAAGGAGCTGAAGGAATAGGCCCGGGTCTGCTCACTGCCGGGTACGCCGAGGTTGACGTATTGCCCCGGCAGGAACGCCAGTTGGCTCAGGGCCTCGCCCTTGATCGACAGGGCAATGGTGCTGTCAGACAGCTGGTGCACCGCGCTGATACTGGCCTGGAAAGTACCCTGCCCGGCGCGACAGACCTGGGACGAGGCCGGCACCCGCACCACGCAGTCGCTCAAGGCGCGCATCTGGCAGGTGAGGACAAAGCCCTGCTCGGCCTCATCGGCGCTCAGCGCGTCCTCGATGTAGTCCTCCCCCAGCTCGTAGCGCCCGGCTTCGGCCAGGCACTTGCAGGTGCCACAGGCGCCGTCGCGGCAGTCCAGGGGAATATTGATGCCCTGGCGGTAGGCGGCGTCGGCCACGGTTTCGCCCGGGTTGGCGTTGACGAAACGGGTGACGCCGTCTTCGAAATTGAGTGCGATTTGATGGCTCATGGCAGTCGCCTCAGAGGTGGTAGATATCGACGACCTGGCGAACGTAGTCGTTCTTCAGGATGACTTTCTTGGCCAGGATCAGCGGGTTTTCGCCGCGCAGGTCGAGGGTGTAGAAGCTGCAACCGAAGTAGCTGTCCACGGTCTTGTAGCGAAAGCTCAGGGTGTGCCAGTTGAAGCGCAGCTTGCACTGGCCGTCGCCCTGCTCCAGCAGCTCGATATTGCTCAGGTTGTGGGAGGTGCGGGTGTCGGGAATGCTGGCGCTGGAGCGCTCGGTCTTGATGCGGAACACCCGGTCTTCCAGGCCGCTGCGGTTGCCGTACCAGATCAGCGAGATTTCCCGCTGCGGGTCTTCGGTCAACTGGTCGCTGTCGTCCCAGGAGGGCATCCAGAAGGTCGCGTCCGGGGCGTAGAGCTCCAGCCAGCTGTCCCAGTCCTTGTCGTCCAGGTAGCGGGCTTCGCGGTACAGGAAATCGCGCACGGCGTCGTAGGAAATGGTCATTGCACGGCCTCCACGTCGATCCGGCGAGAGGCTTCAAGCTCCAGGGCCGCGAGCATGGTTTGCTGCCAGTACTTGTGCTGCATCACGAACAGGCCTTCGTCCTCGGTGCGCACCCCGCTGAGGATCGGTTGCAGGTCGATTTCTTTCGCTGCGTCGTCCGCCCCCTGGACCCAATGCTCGGCGCCGCGGGACATGTCGTTCCAGGCCGTGGTGCTGCCCTGGTAGCCGAGCTGGCAGGAGCGGAATTCCTCCAGGTCGTCCGGGGTGGCCATGCCGCTGACGTTGAAGAAGTCTTCGTACTGGCGGATGCGCCGGGCCCGGGCTTCGTCGCTCTCGCCCTTGGGCGCGATGCAGTAGATGGTGATTTCGGTGCGGTCCACGGAGATCGGCCGGGCGATGCGGATCTGCGAGCTGAACTGGTCCATCAGGTAGAGGTTCGGATACAGGCACAGGTTGCGCGAGTTCTCGATCATCCAGTCGGCGCGGGCCTGGCCAAAGTCCCGGGACAGCTCATCGCGACGCTCGTACAGCGGGCGGTCTTCGGGGTTGGACCAGCGGGTCCAGAGCAGCATGTGGCCCTTGTCGAACGAGTAGAAACCGCCGCCCTGCTTGGCCCAGGTGCCGGCGCTCATGGTGCGGATGTCTTCCCCGGCCTCGCGCTGCTTGCGCTGGTTCTGGGTGGCGGCGTAGTTCCAGTGCACCGAGCTGACGTGGTAGCCGTCGGCGCCGTTCTCGGCGGTGAGCTTCCAGTTGCCTTCGTAGATATAGCTGGAAGAGCCGCGCAGCACTTCCAGGCCGTCGGCGGACTGGTCGACGATCATGTCGATGATCTTCGCCGACTCCCCCAGGTGCTCGGTCAGAGGCAGCACGTCGGGGTTGAGGCTGCCGAACAGGAAGCCACGGTAGGACTCGAAGCGCGCGACGCGGGTCAGGTCGTGGGAGCCTTCGCAGTTGAAGCTGGCCGGGTAGCCGGCGGCGGCCGGGTCCTTGACCTTGAGCAGCTTGCCGGTGTTGTTGAAGGTCCAGCCGTGGAACGGGCAGGTGAAGGAGGCCTTGTTGCCGGTCTTGTGCCGGCAGAGCATGGCGCCGCGATGGCTGCAGGCGTTGATAAAGGCATTGAGCTCGCCGTTCTTGTTGCGCGCGATGAACACCGGCTGCCGGCCCATGGTGGTGCTGTAGTAGTCGTTGGGGTTGGGGATCTGGCTTTCGTGGGCCAGGTACAGCCAGTTGCCTTCGAAGATGTGCTGCATCTCCAGGTCGAACAGCCGGGGGTCGGTGAACATCTCCCGCTTGCAGCGGTAGACGCCCTGGTCGGGGTCTTCTTCAAGCAGGGAATGCAGGTATTCGGGTCGCAGGGACATGGCCGCCGCCTCCATTGTTTTTATTCAGGCAGGGCCATGCTAGGGCGGGCTTGGAACGGGCAATAGCCAATGCCTGCAGACCTGTATCCGTTTTCTGCAAAAGCGCCGACGTGGCCTGTGTAGGAGCCGGCTTGCCGGCGAAAAGGCCCTTGGATGGGGTGCTGAGCCTGCAGGCCTCTTCGCTGGCAAGCCAGCTCCTACAAGAGGCCGATGCCAGAGGATCAGTGCCGACGCTTGAGGGTGTCGGAGGGCAGTTCGCCGTATTGCTGGCGGTAGCTTTGGGCAAAACGCCCAAGGTGCAGGAAGCCGAAATCCAGGGCCAGTTCGGTGACGTTGCGCACCGGGCTGTGCGGGTCGCTGAGGCAGGCGTGCACCCGTTGCAGTTTCTGCTGGCGGATGTAGTTCTTCGGCGTGGTGCGGGCGTTGCGCTCGAACAGCGCGTACAGCGAGCGCAGGCTCATGCGCGCCTGTTGCGCCAGTTCTTCGCAGCCGATGTCGTGCTTGAGGTTGCGTTCGATGTAGTCGGCAATCCGTTCGAAGGTCGCCGCCGAGGCGCCCAGGGCACCGCGCTGCACGTTGGTCTGCATCAGCCCCAGCAGTTTGCCCACCAGGATGTGCGCGTAGTGCTCCTGGACCTTGGGCATGCTTTCCAGGGCTTCGGCTTCCTGGCACAGCAGGCTCAGCAAGGGCACGAAGCCTTCCAGTTCCTGCAGTTGGTAGCGCTGGCGCAGAAAGCGCACGCCCTGCCCCGGGTACTGCCAGCGCTGTTCCTGGCAGGCGTTTTCCACCAGGTGGGTGGGAATCTTGATGATGAATTTTTCGCAGTCGTCGGAATAGGTCAGGTCCACCGGGTCGTCGGGGTTGATTAGCAGCAGTTCCCCCGGGGCGAAGTAGTGCTCCTGGCCCGGGCCACGCCACCGGCAGTGGCCGCGCAGCAGCACTTGCAGGTGGTAGATGCTTGCCAGGGCCGGCGAGGTGACGCGCACGCTGGCGCCGTAGCTGAGGCTGCACAAGTCCAGGCTGGCCAGGGCTCGGTGGTTGAGGCTGGCCTGGGGTTGGCCGGCCCGAGGCAGACGGATGCAGTGGCTGCCCACGTGCTGATTGACGTAACCGGACACGGCATAGGGATCGGCTTGAACAAACACGCGGCTGCGTTCACTCAACAGATGCATTTGCATGATCGGGTCACTCTGATGGTTCTTATTGGGTCTGCGCTTCAGGCACGCAACGCAGTCTCGTCAGGCCCGGCATAACGGCAAAAGCCACGGGCACCTGGGTCGGTGCTCCGTGGCCGGGTCAAGCAGGGCCGGCGTTTCAGTCCTCCAGGGCACGCACCCGCTCGTGGCGCTGCTGCTCTTGCGGCTGGGCCGAAGACAGCAAGGTGAAGTCGAACTCGATCTCGGCAAAGCGCCCGCTGACCCCCAGGGCCTTGGCCCGAGCCTGGTCTTCGCTGAAGGTGATCTGGGCGATCAGCTCGTCGCGAGTGGCGTAGGCAAAGTCGTCGTGCAGGTACTGGTCGCCATCCAGGTTGATCTGGGTGGTCAGGTGGCGATGGTCATCGGCCGAGATGAAGAAGTGGATGTGCGCCGGGCGCTGGCCATGGCGGCCCAGTTGGTCCAGCAGTTGCTGGGTCGGACCATCCGGCGGGCAACCGTAGCCGGACGGCACGATGCTGCGAAAGCGGTAGCGGCCCTGGGCGTCGGTGACGATGCGCCGGCGCAGGTTGAACTCCGACTGGCTGCCGTCGAAGTAGGAATAGGTGCCGCCGGTGTTGGCGTGCCAGACATCGACGATGGCCCCGGCCAGTGGCTCGCCGGCGGTGTTGCGGACCTGCCCCTGCATGAACAGCACCACCCCCGGGTCGACGCCGTCGTCCAGGCGCGCTTCGCCCTGGCTCAGCGGTGCACCGGCCACGTACAGCGGGCCTTCGATGGTGCGCGGGGTGCCGCCGGTTTTGCCCACCTGTTCGTCGGCGGCGTCCATCAGCAGGTCCAGGTAATGCTCCAGGCCCAGGCCCGCGGCCAGTAGCCCGGCTTCCTGGCGGGCGCCGAGAACGTTGAGGTAGTTGACGGCCTTCCAGAACTCTTCCGGGGTGATCTCCAGGTCTTCGATGATGTTCACCGAATCCCGCAGGATGCGGTAGATGATGGCCTTGGCCCGGGGGTTGCCGCCCTCGGTGAACTGGCCGCTGGCTTCTTCAAGAAACTGCTGGGCGCTGGCAGTGTGGGAAATTCTGACGTTCATGATTAATCCTCATCTTGTACTTATTAGAGTGGTGAACGGGCTGGCACGGGCTCAGCGGTCATCCTCATGAATGGACGAAGGATGCCTGCACATGGCATCAACTTCGATGGCCATGTAGGGGTACAGCGGCAATTGCATCAGGGTGTCGTGCAATTCCTGCACGCTGTCGACGTCGAACACGCTGTAGTTGGCGTACAGCCCGGCGATGCGCCACAAGTGGCGCCACTTGCCTTCGGCCTGCAGGCGTTGGGCCAGGGCTTTCTCGTCGGCTTTCAGTTGCGCGGCGCGCTCGGGGTTCATGTCGACCGGCAGGTTCACGGTCATTTTCACGTGGAATAGCATGCAGCCCTCCTCAGGTGTGGTGCAGCACGGGGGTGGTTTTGTCGCGACGGAAGAACGCCAGGCGTTCTTCGTCCAGGCTCAGGCCAAGGCCCGGTGCCTTTGAGACATGCAGCTGGAAATCCCGATACAGCGGCGGCTCGGCGAGGATGTCCTCGGTCAGCAGCAGCGGGCCGAACAGCTCGGTGTCCCAGCTCAGTTTGTTCAGGGTCAGGAAGGCGTGGGCCGAGGCCAGGGTGCCGATGCCACCTTCGAGCATGGTGCCGCCGTACAGGCCGATGCCCGCCGCCTCGGCAATCGCCGCGGTGCGCAGGGTGGCGCGAGGACCGCCGTTCTTGGCGATCTTCAGGGCGAACACCGAGGCCGCCCCTTCCCGGGCCAGGTTGAAGGCGTCTTCCACGCACTCTATGGATTCGTCGGCCATGATCGGCGCCGGGCTGCTGGCATTCAGGCGCACCATGCCGGCGCGGTTGTTGCGCGAAATCGGTTGTTCGATCAGGTCGATGCCATTGCCGCCGAGGATGCGGCAGGCGCGCAGGGCCACGGCTTCGTCCCAGGCCTGGTTGACATCAACCCGCACGCTGGCGCTGTCGCCCAGGGCCTTCTTGATGGCGATCACGTGGGCCAGGTCACGGTCCACTTCACCGGCGCCGATCTTCAGCTTGAAGATGCGGTGGCGGCGCAGGTCGAGCATCTTCTGCGCTTCGGCGATGTCCTTGGCGGTGTCGCCGCTGGCCAGGGTCCAGGCCACTGGCAGGGCATCGCGCACCCGGCCGCCCAGCAGTTCGCTGACCGGCAGCCCGAGGCGCTTGCCCTGGGCGTCGAGCAAGGCGCTTTCGATACCGGATTTGGCGAAGGTGTTGCCGCGGATGCTCTGCTCCAGGCGCAGCATGGCGGCGTTGATGTTGCTGGCGTCCTGGCCGATCAGCAGCGGCGCGACGAAACGGTCGATATTGGTCTTGATGCTGTCCGGGCTTTCATTGCCATAGGCCAGGCCACCGATGGTGGTGGATTCGCCCAGGCCTTCGATGCCATCGGCGCAGCGCAGGCGGATCAGCACCAGGGTCTGGTTCTGCATGGTGTGCATGGCCAGCTTGTGGGGGCGGATGGTCGGCAGATCGACGATGATCGTCTCGATCGATTCAATGGCAGAAGCGTGCATTTCCATACCCATCAGGTTCTTGAAGTTCTGCCAGCGATTCTGTCCCGGCTTTTTCCGGGGTTCCAATATAGAATTGGTCTGGCTTGATACCTTTAAGGTATGTACTTCATCACTGGGGAGCTGTCATGGAACTGCGTCATCTGCGCTATTTCCAGGTGCTGGGGGAAACCCTCAATTTCACCCGTGCCGCCGAGCGCCTGCACATCGCCCAGCCGCCGTTGAGCCGGCAGATCCAGCAACTGGAAGACGAGTTGGGGGTGCTGCTGCTGGAGCGTGGCCGACCGCTGCGCCTGACCGCCGCCGGGCGGTTTTTCTATGAGCACTCCAACCGGGTGCTGGAGCAGTTGGGCAAGGTCTGCGACAACACCCGGCGCATCGGCCTGGGGCACAAGACCTGGCTGGGCATCGGCTTTGCCCCCTCGACCCTGTACGGTGTGCTGCCGCAACTGATCCGCCGCCTGCGCAGCAACGAGACCCTGGAGCTGGAACTGGGGCTGTCGGAAATGACCACTCTGCAACAGGTGGAAGCCTTGAAGGCCGGGCGCATCGACATCGGCTTCGGGCGTATCCACATCGACGATCCGGCCATCGTGCAGAAGGTGCTGACCGAAGACCGCCTGGTGGTCGCCCTGCCCGCCGGCCACCCGCTGCTGGGGCAACCGGTGAGCCTGGCGCAACTGGCGGACGAGCCTTTCGTGCTGTACCCGGCCAACCCGCGCCCGAGCTACGCCGACCATGTGATCGCGCTGTTCAACGCCCGCGGCCTGAACCTGAAGATCGCCCAGTGGACCAACGAACTGCAGACCGCCATCGGCCTGGTGGGCGCCGGCATCGGCATTACCCTGGTACCGGCCTCGGTGCAGGTGCTGCACCGTGACGACATCGGCTTCTGCCCGCTACTGGAGGCCGAGGCCACCTCGCCGATCATCCTCAGCCGCCGCATCGGCGAGCCCTCGCCGGGCCTCACCCACTGCCTGCACCTGATCGCCCAGTTGCGCAGCGAGATCGGCCGCGAACACCCCATTGTCAGCTGAAAGCACAACCGCCGGCCCCATCGAAAGACGGGCACCGGCGGCTCTCTTGCAGCTTGGAACGGGCGGCTGCCCTTAGAAGGTCAGGCCCACCTTGAAGCCATACTCGTTACGCTTGAGCTTGGTGTTGTCAGCCACCGGCGTATCTTCGTCCAGCTTGTATTCGGTGCGGGTGTAATAGACCCCGGCCATGACCGGCAGCGAGCCGTTCTGGTTCATCAAGAAATTCACCTCGGCGTAGGGGTTGGTGCGGTCTTTGAGGTCCACGGTGTCGCTGCCGACGTCATCCACCTTGAGCCGCGCCTTGCCGTTGATGGTGTGGCGCGCACCCAGCTCGACGCGCATGGTCAGGTCGTCGAACTGGTGGTTGTAGCCCAGGGCAGCCTTGGCGAAGGGCGACTTGTTGGTGAGCTTCATGTCGTAGTCGCCGGTGTCCGGCTCGTAGCGGGTCCAGGTGTAGCCCCCCCCCACCAGCACATCGACAAAGTTGCGTGCATCCAGGGCGGCGCGCCAGCCCAGGTCGAGGTCGGCCTGGCCTTCCTTGAGTTTGTTGTCGTGCTTCTTGCCGAACTTGGCCTCGACCCCGGCCTGGTAGATCAGGCCCGATTCGGCGGTCATCTTGTTGCCGAAGTTGTAGAACACACCCCCTTCACCCAGGTGCTCCTTGTCGCTTTCACTACCGCCTTCGAGCTTGAAGTCGTTGTAGCTACCGAGGATACCCAGGGTGGAAATCGGCCCGGTGGCCGGGGCGGCCATGGCGCTGCTGGAAAGGGCCAGCAAGGTGGCTGCAGAGGTGCTGGCCAGAAGGGTTGCGAATACCTTTGACATCGTGTGTAGATCTCCCTGTTTGAATAAGGCAAATGCTGCAGGAGCCTTTTCGAGGGAAGTCGAAAGCAAAAGGTTCTAATTATTTTTCACGTTTTTTTCACATCCCTGTGAAGCCTCGCCCCCGCGGGGGTTTTAGGCCTTACAATAGGGCGCTCAATACAGGGCGTAGTCTTTGGGGCAGTGCATGGAAGTATCGAGAGCCGGCCTGATCATCCGGCGCATTCTGGCTTATCTGGTCGACGGCCTGCTGGTACTGCTGCTGTGGTTTGTCCTGTGCCGACTGGCCGAACGCCTCCAATACCCGGATATGGAGCAATTCTCCACCTGGTGCCTGCTGGCCACCTGGTGCCTGTATTTTCCCCTCAACGAATACCTGTGGCGTGGCTACACCGCCGGCAAGGCTCTTTGCGGCCTGCAAGTGATCAATGGCATCGGCCAGCCCCCCTCGCTGTTGCAGGTATTGATCCGCTCGGCGACCCGCCCCTTCGAAGCGGCCATCAGCCCGGTAACCCTGCTGATCTGCTGCGAATCCAGCCGCGGCCAGCGCATCGGCGACCGGCTGGCGCGCACCTATGTCATCCCGCGCAAGGATCTGGCGCGGCTGCGTGGCTTGATGGCCGCTCAGCCGAACCTGCCTTGAGCATCCGGCGTAACCCATTCAGTCTTGCGCCCTGGCGTGGCGCTTTTTCCGGGAGTCTTCATGGCAATCGATCAACACCCGCATGAACAGGCCTTGGTCACGTTTCTCGAACAGCGCCCCGAGCTGCGCGAACAGCTGGACAACCTCAACCCCCTGGAAGCCCGGGCCCGGGGCGAAACCCCGGCGCAGTACCGCGCAGAACGCCTGCATGAAGCCTTCGAGGCCGAAGCCGAACGCCTGGGGCTGTTCGCCTGGGAACTGAGCCTGCAACTGACCGCTGCCAGCCCCGAGGAATTCCACGCCCAGCGCCTTGAAGTGCACCGGGAAGTGGCGGAGATGGCCGGCATGCCGTGGGACGAATACTGCACCCTGCACCACCTTGCCCCTCGGCCTTGACCCGCACGCGCCTCTAGCAGTCCCTGTTCAGGAGAACCGACGATGTTGCCTTCGACTTCCACGCAATCGGCCAGCGCAGCCCTGCAGCACACGCAGAAATGGCGCGGACGGGTCGGCCTCGGGCTGGTGGCCTGCCTTTCGGTGCTGGCGGGGATGACCGACGCCATCGGCTTCATGGCCACCGGGGATTTCGTTTCCTTCATGAGCGGCAACACCACCCGCATGGCCGTGGCCATCAGCGATGGCGAACCGGGCCTGGTACTGCGCCTGCTGCTCCTGGTGGCGACCTTTATCGTCGGTAACGCCCTGGGCGTGGTAGTCAGCCGCCTGGCCGGGCACCGTGCCCTGCCCTTGCTGCTGAGCATCGGCGCGTTGCTCTGCGCCTCTGCTGCCTGGCCTTTCGAGCAGCAACTGCCGGCCCTGCTGGCGGCCATCATTGCCATGGGCATGCTCAACGCCGCGGTGGAGGAAGTGAACGGCCTGCCCATCGGCCTGACCTACGTCACCGGCGCCCTCTCACGCTTTGGCCGCGGCCTGGGGCGCTGGATGCTCGGCGACCGACGCAACGGCTGGCGGGTGCAAATGGTGCCCTGGAGCGGCATGTTCGCCGGGGCGGTGCTGGGGGCCTTGCTGGAACAGCACCTGGGGCTCAAGGCACTGTATGTCAGCGGGTTGTTTGCCGTGCTGCTGGGTGTGGCGTCATTGAAGATCCCCCGCCGCTGGCAACTGGGCTACAAGAACCGCTGACATTGAGCATGGCTATCAGCTGAACAGGCCGCCGCTGTCGGTATCGATCACGATCGACGACAGGCTGATATGCCGCGGCCGGGTCAGGGCGAAGATCACGGCCTCCACCACATCACGGTTGGTGCCCTGCTCGCCCTTCTGCCGCGCCGGAATCTGCTGCCAGGCCTCATCCAGCGGCGAGACATCTTCCAGGTACGGCGGGTGCACGCACAGCGAGCGCACCGGCGTGCCCCGGAGCATTTGCCGCAAGCCATCGGCCAGGGCCAGTTGCCCGTGCTTGGCCGCGTAGAACGGCAGCGACACGCTATGCAGCGGAGCATTGGGCAAGCCGCTGATGGAGCCGATGGTGACGATGTCCGGGCGCTTGGAAGCCTTGAGCACCGGCAGCAGGCCCTGGGTCAGGAGGAAGGTGCCGCTCAGTGCGGCGTCGATCACCCCGGTGACTTCAGCGGCGCTGTGGGGCTGCTCGCTGGCCTCCAGCCACATGGCGCCGTTGTTGATCAGGATGTCCACTTGCGGGTGGCGGACGTGGATCTCAGCCAGGGCGGCCTTGACGCTGTCGCTGCTGGCCAGGTCCACCACCACCTGATCGGCGGGGCTGCCGGTACGCGACTCGATGGCCGCGCTGACCTGCGCCAGGGCCTCGGGGTTGCGCCCACAGAGAATCAGCTTGCAGCCCTGGTCTGCCAGGCTGATGGCCAGCGCGGCTCCCAAGCCCCTTCCGGCCCCCGTGACCACTACCACCGCCGAATTCAGATCCATTATCCCTTGCTCCTTGTCCCCGGTTAAATGAAGGCGCGAGTCTATCCCTCGCTTCGCGGTTTGGGGCCGGGCAAAGCTTTACCCGATATGTCCTGCATGCCTGGAACCAGAGCCCCAGGGGCGAAACGGGTTTAGCCGATGTTCGGAGAAAGCTTTATCATGGCCGCAGTTTTATCCATCGAGTCCGTCATGAAGTTCGCCATCGCCCTGTTCTCTGCCGCCCACGCGCCTTCCTCGCGCCGCGCCCTGCTGTTCGCCCAGGCGGCGCTGGCGGGCGGGCATGAGATTGTCCGGCTGTTTTTCTACCAGGACGGCGTCTACAACGCCGCCAACAGCATCGTCACGCCCCAGGACGAACAGGACCTGCCTCGGGAATGGCGCGAGTTTGTCGGCCAACATCAACTGGACGGCGTGGTGTGCATCGCCGCAGCCCTGCGCCGAGGTGTGTTGAATGCTGACGAAGCCCAGCGCTATCAGCGCACGTCGGTGAGCGTCGAAGCCCCCTGGGAGCTCTCGGGGCTCGGGCAATTGCATGACGCGGCACAGGCCGCCGACCGCCTGATCTGTTTTGGAGGGGCGTGACATGGCCAAATCCCTGTTGTTGATCAGCCGTCAGGCGCCGTGGTCCGGCCCCGGCGCCCGGGAAGCGCTGGATATCGTCCTGGCCGGCGGCGCCTTCGACCTGCCCATCGGCCTGCTGTTTCTCGATGATGGCGTGCTGCAACTGGCGCCCGGGCAACAGGCCTCGCTGCTGCGCCAGAAAGACCTGAGCGCCAACCTGCAGGCGCTGTCGCTGTTCGGCGTCGACGAACTGTTTGCCTGCAGCGCCAGCCTCGCTGCCCGCGGCCTCGACCCGGCGAGCTTGAGTCTTGACGATGTACAGCTGCTGGACGCCCCGGAACTGGCCGGGATCATCGACCGTTTTGACCAGGTGATTACCCTCTGATGTCGACCTTGCATGTGTTGTCCCACTCGCCCTTCACCGACACCCGCCTGAGCAGTTGCCTGCGCCTGCTGGGCAGCGCCGACGGCCTGCTGCTGTGCGGCGACGCCGCCTATGCCCTGCAACCGGGCAGCGCCATTTGCAGCGAACTGAGCACCCGTAGCGGCTTGAATCTGTACGTGCTGGAAGAAGACCTGAATGCCCGCGGCCTGCCCCTGCCGGCCTGGGCCCGCGCGGTGGACTACCCGGGCTTCGTCGAGCTGTCCCTTCAGCATGACAAGGTCAACACCTGGCTATGAATACCTTGACCGTGGGCGTTCGCGCCATCGAACTGGACAAGGACGGCTACCTGGTCAACCTCGACGACTGGTCCGCCGACGTGGCGCAAGCGCTGGCCGCCAACGAAGAGCTTGAGCTGAGCGCGGAACACTGGGAAATCCTCGAACTGCTCCAGGGCTTCTACAGGGAATTCCAGCTGTCCCCGGCCACCCGCCCGCTGATCAAGTACACCGCCCTCAAGCTGGGCCCGGACAAGGGCAACAGCCTGCACCTGAACCGACTGTTCAAAGGCACTCCCGCCAAACTTGCCGCCAAGCTGGCGGGCCTGCCCAAGCCGACCAACTGCCTATGAACGATTTCGCCCCCCTGCTCACCCAAACCCCGGAAGAACACCCTTTCGCCCAATTCGTGCGGATTCTCGGCAAGGGCAAGCGCGGCGCGCGCAACCTGACTCGCGAGGAAGCCCGGGAAGCCATGGGCATGCTGCTGGACGGCAAGGTCGAGGACACCCAACTGGGCGCCTTCCTCATGCTGCTGCGGCACAAGGAAGAAAGCCCGCAAGAGCTGGCGGGCTTCACCGAAGCCTTGCGCGAACGCCTGAACGCTCCGGCGATTGCCCTGGACCTCGACTGGCCGACCTACGCCGGCAAGAAGCGCCACCTGCCCTGGTACCTGCTGGCGGCCAAGTGTCTGGCACAGAACGGCGTGCGCATCCTGCTGCACGGCGGCGGCGCCCACACCGCCGGGCGCCTGTATACCGAACAATTGCTGGAGCCCCTGGGGATTCCCCTGTGCCGTGACTGGTCATCGGTCGGCAAGGCACTGGACCAGGGCAACCTGGCCTTCATGCCGCTAGGCGACTGGGCGCCACAGCTGCAACGGATGATCGACTTGCGCAACATCCTCGGCCTGCGCTCACCGATCCATTCCCTGGCGCGCATTCTCAATCCCCTGGGCGCCCGTTGCGGCCTGCAGAGCATCTTCCACCCCGGCTATCAGGCGGTGCACCGCGATGCCAGCGGCCTGTTGGGGGACAACGTCATCGTGATCAAGGGTGACGGCGGCGAGATCGAGATCAACCCGGACACCACCAGCCATCTGTACGGCAGCACGGGCGGCGTCAGTTGGGACGAGGAATGGCCGGCACTGTCGGCGCAACGCCATGTGAAACCGGCCAGCCTGGAACCCGAGCACCTCAAGGCGCTGTGGCGCGGCGATGTAGAAGACAGCTACCCGCAACTGGCCCTGCTGGCGACCATGGCCCTGGCCTTGCGCGGCTTGGGCACGCCGCGGGAGCAGGCCTTCGCGCTGGCCCAGCAGTATTGGGATGCCCGAGACAGATCGATTTAATCGATCAAAACCGCCCATGCTTTGCGCTTTTTGTTCGAACCCAGGGGCATAGACTGCACTCCAACGCAAAACAGCCGAGGAGCATTTCATGGGTCTGCTGATCGAAGGGCGCTGGCATGACCAGTGGTACGAAAGCGGCAAGGACGGCGCTTTCCAACGGGAACAGGCGCAACGTCGCAACTGGGTCACTGCCGATGGCCGCCCCGGGCCCAGCGGTGAAGGCGGCTTTGCCGCCGAGGCCGGGCGCTACCACCTCTATGTATCCCTGGCCTGCCCCTGGGCCCACCGCACGCTGATCCTGCGCAAGCTCAAGGGCCTGGAACAGTTGATCGACGTCTCGGTGGTCAGCTGGCTGATGCGCGAGAACGGCTGGACCTTCGACACCGCCTACGGCTCCAGCGGCGACCCCCTGGACCCCTTCGACTTCATGCACCAGCGCTACACCGCCGACACTGCGGACTACACCGGCCGCGTTACCGTACCGGTGCTGTGGGACAAACAACGCCAATGCATCGTCAGCAACGAATCGGCGGAGATCATCCGCATGTTCAACAGCGCCTTTGACGGCCTGACCGGCAACGCCCTGGACTTCTACCCGCAGCCGTTGCGCGCACGCATAGATGAACTCAACGCACGCATCTACCCCGCGCTGAACAATGGCGTGTATCGCGCCGGGTTTGCCACGTCACAAAAGGCCTATGAGTCGGCGTTCGATGATGTCTTTGCCGAGCTGGACGCTTTGGAAGCGTTGCTGGGTAAACAGCGCTACTTGGTCGGCGAGTACCTGACTGAAGCCGATGTGCGGCTGTTCACCACCCTGATCCGCTTCGACGCGGTGTACTACAGCCACTTCAAGTGCAACCTGCGGCGGATTGCCGATTACCCGAACCTGTCGAACTGGCTGCGGGAGCTGTACCAGTGGCCGGGGATTGCCCAGACCGTGGACTTTACCCACATCAAGGGGCACTACTACGCCAGCCACACCACCATCAATCCGACGGGGATTGTGCCGAAGGGGCCGTTACAGGACTTCAGCCGCGGCCATGATCGGCAGCGGTTGAGTGGGCAAGGGGTTTGGTGCAGGGGTTGAGGACGCTTTCGCCGGCAAGCCGGCTCCTACAACAGCGGGATGTGTAGGAGCCGGCTTGCCGGCGAAGCTTTTCAGACCTCGGACTGAGCGCCTTCGAACCAGGCCAGCTTCTCGCGTAGCTGGACCACTTCGCCGACGATCACCAGGGTCGGTGCGTGCACCTCATGCTCGGCCACCAGCGCAGGCAGGTTGCCCAGGGTGCCGGTGAAGACCCGCTGGTTGCTGGTGGTGCCCTGCTGAACCAGGGCCGCCGGGGTGTCGGCGCCGCGACCGTGCTTGATCAGTTGCTCGCAGATGGTCGGCAAGCCCACCAGGCCCATGTAGAACACCAGGGTCTGGGCCGGCGCCACCAAGTCGCTCCAGGGCAGGTTGCTGGTGCCGTCCTTGAGGTGACCGGTGACGAAGCGCACTGACTGGGCGTAGTCGCGGTGAGTCAGGGGAATCCCGGCATAGGCCGAGCAACCACTGGCCGCGGTAATCCCCGGCACCACCTGGAACGGAATGCCGTGGGCCGCCAGTTCTTCGATCTCTTCGCCGCCCCGACCAAAGATGAACGGATCACCGCCCTTCAGGCGCACCACCCGCTTGCCTTGCTGGGCCAGGGTCACCAGTTGCTGGTTGATCTGTTCCTGGGGCACGGCGTGATCGGCGCGACGCTTGCCGACATAGATGCGTTCGGCGTCGCGGCGGCACAGTTCGAGAATCGCCGGCGCCACCAGACGGTCGTAGAGCACCACGTCGGCCTGTTGCATCAAGCGCAGGGCGCGGAAGGTCAGCAGGTCCGGATCACCCGGGCCTGCCCCCACCAGATACACCTCGCCCGGCGCATGAGGCGCCTTGCCCGCAATCTTGGCCTGCAACAGACGTTCGGCTTCCGCCCCCTGCCCCGCCAGCTGGCGATCGGCGATGGGGCCCTGGAATACATCCTCCCAGAACGCCCGGCGCTGCTGCACATCCGGAAACAGGCCTTTGACCTGGGCGCGGAAACGCGCCGCCAGCCCGGCCAGTTGGCCGTAGGTGGAAGGAATCCAGGTTTCCAGCTTGGCCCGGATCAACCGCGCCAGCACCGGCGCATCGCCGCCACTGGAAACCGCGATGACCAGCGGTGAACGGTCGACGATGGCCGGGAAGATCACGCTGCACAGGGCCGGCGCGTCCACCACATTGACCGGCACGCAACGCCGATGGGCATCGGCGGAGACCTGGGCATTCAGGGATTCGTCATCGGTGGCGGCGATGATCAGGGTGCAGCCGTCGAGGTCCGCCTCGACATACCCGCGCGACAGGGACTCACCGCCGCTGGCGACGATCAGTTCCTGCAATTGCGCTTCTATTTCAGGTGCGACCACTCGCAGCTGCGCACCGGCATCGGCCAGCAGACGGGATTTGCGCAAGGCAATCTCCCCTCCGCCGACCACCAACACACGACTGCCGCGAAGGTTGTGAAACAGCGGCAGATATTCCATTTAGCCGATGACCTCAAGGCCACCCATGTACGGCTTCAGCACATCCGGCACACGGATCGAACCGTCGGCCTGCTGGTAGTTCTCCAGCACCGCCACCAGGGTGCGGCCCACGGCCAGGCCGGAACCGTTGAGGGTGTGCACCAGCTCAGGCTTGCCGGTTTCCGGGTTACGGAAGCGCGCCTGCATGCGGCGGGCCTGGAAGTCGCCACAGTTGGAGCACGAGGAGATCTCGCGGTACTTGTCTTGGCTCGGCACCCAGACTTCCAGGTCGTAGGTCTTGACCGCGCTGAAGCCCATGTCGCCGGTGCACAGGGCCAGTACGCGGTACGGCAGTTGCAGCAGTTGCAGGACTTTTTCAGCGTTGGCGGTCAGGCCTTCCAGGGCTTCCATGGAGGTCGACGGCTCGACCACTTGGACCATTTCGACCTTGTCGAACTGGTGCTGACGGATCATGCCGCGGGTATCGCGACCCGAAGCACCGGCCTCACTGCGAAAGCACGGCGTGTGGGCGACGAACTTCAGCGGCAGTTGCTTGGCGTCGAGAATCTCGCCAGCGACGATGTTGGTCAGGGACACTTCGGCGGTCGGGATCAGGTACAGATCGGCTTCGCCTTCGCGAGTGATCTTGAACAGGTCTTCCTCGAACTTCGGCAACTGGCTGGTGCCCACCAGCGCCGGAGCCTGCACCAGGTACGGGGTGTAGGCCTCTTCGTAGCCGTGCTCACCGGTGTGCAGGTTGATCATGAACTGCGCCAGGGCGCGGTGCAGACGGGCGATCGGGCCGCGCAACAGGGCAAAACGCGCGCCGGACAGCTTGGCGGCGGTTTCAAAGTCCAGCCAGCCGTGGGTTTCGCCCAGGGCCACGTGGTCCTTGATCGGGAAATCGAAGGCGGTCGGAGTGCCCCAGCGGCGCACTTCGACGTTGCCGTCTTCGTCTTCGCCCACCGGCACCGACTCGTGGGGCAGGTTGGGAATGCCGAACAGGATCGAATCCAGTTCGCTCTGGATGTTTTCCAGCTCCGCCTTGCCGGAGCTCAGCTCGTTCCCCATGCGCTCAACGTCGGCCATCAGCGGGGCGATGTCTTCGCCGCGTTGCTTGGCCTGGCCGATGGACTTGGAGCGCGCGTTACGTTCAGCCTGCAGTTGCTCGGTGCGGGTCTGCACGGTCTTGCGCTGTTCTTCCAGCGCTTCGATGCGTGCCACATCCAGGGCAAAGCCGCGGGATGCCAGACGATCCGCTACGTCCTGAAGGTTGCTACGTAACAGTTTGGAATCGAGCATGTCGTTCTCTCGTTTATCAAAGTTTGGTCAAGGACAGGCCGGCCCAGGTAGCAAGCAGCCCGCCGAATACACTCAGTGCCGCGTAGCCCAGGGCCAGCGCCACTTGTCCGCTTTCCAGCAGACGCACGGTATCCAGTGAAAAGGATGAAAAAGTCGTCAGGCCACCGAGGAAGCCCACTATCAATCCGGCACGCACTTCGATCGGCACTTCCGGACGGACCAGGAACAGCCCGTACAACACGCCGATCAGCAGGCAGCCCACGATATTAACGGCCAGCGTCGCGGTATAGAAGTGCCGCGGCCAATTGGCGTTGATCCAGTTGCCGGTGGCAAAGCGCAACAGGGTGCCAGCCACACCGCCGGCGGAGACTGCGAGGATCAGGGGGATCAAGGTTTTCTCCGCTGCAAGGGGCTGGCCCGGTCCAGGGCGGCCAGGTGCTTGAGCTTCTCGCCGATCTTCAGTTCCAGGCCACGGGGCACCGGTTGATAGAGCGGCAAGGGTTCGAGTTCTTCGGGGAAATAGTCTTCACCGGCGGCGTAGGCATCCGGCTCGTCATGGGCGTAGCGGTATTCGTCGCCATAGCCCAGTTGCTTCATCAGCTTGGTCGGGGCATTGCGCAGGTGGATCGGCACTTCCAGCGAGCCGTGCTCGGCAGCAGCGCGCATGGCGGCCTTGAAACCCATGTACACGGCGTTGCTCTTCGGCGCACAGGCCAGGTAGGTGATGGCCTGGGCCACTGCCAGCTCGCCTTCGGGGCTGCCCAGGCGCTCCTGCACATCCCAGGCCGCCAGGCACAGGCTCAGGGCCCGCGGGTCGGCGTTGCCGATGTCTTCGCTGGCCATGCGCACCACGCGCCGGGCCAGGTACAACGGGTCGCAGCCGCCGTCGAGCATGCGCGCGAACCAGTACAGGGCGCCGTCGGGATTGGAGCCGCGCACCGATTTGTGCAACGCGGAAATCTGGTCGTAGAAGGCTTCGCCACCCTTGTCGAAACGCCGGCGGGTATCGCCCAGCAGGCTTTGCAGCAGATCGACACTGATCTCGCCACCGTCTTCCGCCAGGTCCGAGGCGTTTTCCAGCAGGTTGAGCATGCGCCGGCCATCGCCATCGGCGGCCGACAGCAGCATCTGGAAGCCTTCATCGCTGAGGCTCAGCTGGCGCTTGCCCAGCCCCCGCTCCTCGGTCAGGGCGCGCTGTACCAGGGTGCCCAGGGCCGCTTCATCCAGGCTCTTGAGCACATAGACTCGCGCTCGGGAGAGCAAGGCGTTGTTGAGCTCGAAGGACGGGTTTTCCGTGGTGGCACCGATAAAGATCAGCGTGCCGTCTTCCACGTAGGGCAGGAAAGCATCCTGCTGGGACTTGTTGAAGCGATGCACTTCATCGACGAACAGAATGGTTCGCCGACCGTATTGCCCGGCCTGCTGCTTGGCGATTTCCACCGCCTGGCGGATCTCCTTGACCCCGGCCAGCACCGCCGAGACGGTTTCGAAGTGGGCGTCCGAGACTTCCGCCAACAGCCGCGCCAGGGTGGTCTTGCCGACCCCGGGCGGGCCCCAGAAGATCATCGAATGCAGTGCGCCCTGCTCCAGGGCCTCGCGCAGCGGCTTGCCCCGGGCCAACAGGTGCTGCTGGCCAACGTACTCGTCCAGGTTGGTCGCACGCAGGCGTGCGGCCAGTGGCTGGGCAATCGGGGCACTACGAAACAGGTCCATGGACTACCTTCGAAACCTCGCGGTTGCGGCTGCTTACTCTTGGATCACATCGGCACCCTTGGGGATGTCGAACTTGAACTTGGACGCCGGGATGGCTTCGTTGGCCTTGACCCCGGTGAACAGGATATTGGTGCGCTGGCCAACGCTGTCGATCAACTGCATGTCGTTGATCATGCCATTGCGAAACGACAGGCGCAGGCTGTCGAACAGCGTGTCGCGGGTTTTCGGCTTGAGGGTGAAATCCATCACGCCGCCGGCTTCCTTGGAGGTGATGTCGAAGCTTTCGCTGATCTTCGACACGTCACCGGAGAGCAACAGGGCCGGGGTCTGGGTCAGGCGCTGGTCAAGCTTCTTGATGGTCACCTGCTCCAGGTCCGGATCCCACAGGGAGACTTTCTGGCCGTCGGAGACCATCAGCTGTTCTTGTGGCGCATCGGTGTGCCAGTAGAACAGGCCCGGGCGCTGCAGGGACATCTCGCCGGCGGTTTCCTGCAACTGGGTGCCGCTGCCGTCCAGGGTCAGTTGGGAGAAACGCGCGGTCAGGGTCTGGGACTTTTCCAGCAACTGGGTCAGGCGCGCCACGTCTTTCGGGTCGGCGTGGGCCGATAAGGTGGTCACAGCCAATACCGGCAGCAGCAACATGCGAATCAGGCGCATGGAATTCCTCATTAATTGGATGGGTATACGAGCGGCGTGATTTCACGCCGCTGCAAGCGAAACAAGGATCAGTCGCGCGTCGGGCCCGGCGCCAGCACTTCGCGGGAGCCGTTGGTGTTCATCGCCGTCACCACCCCGGCCATTTCCATGGCTTCGATCATCCGGGCGGCGCGGTTGTAGCCAATCTTCAGCTTGCGCTGTACCGCCGAGATCGAGGCCCGGCGGCTTTCCAGGACGAACTGCACGGCTTCGTCGTAGAGCGCGTCGGCTTCCGGATCATCGCCGTCCCCCCCGCCGCTGCTGCCTTCGAAACCACTGCCCGCCTCTTCGACACCGTTGAGGATGTCGTCGTTGTATTCCGGCGCACCGCGCAGCTTCCAGGCCTCCACCACGCGGTGCACTTCATCATCGGAAACGAAGGCGCCGTGGACGCGGATCGGCAGGCTGGTGCCCGGCGGCATATAGAGCATGTCACCGTGGCCCAGCAATTGTTCGGCACCGCCCTGGTCGATGATGGTCCGCGAGTCGATCTTGCTCGACACCTGGAACGCCATGCGGGTCGGGATGTTGGCCTTGATCAGGCCGGTGATCACGTCCACCGATGGGCGCTGGGTGGCGAGGATCAGGTGGATACCGGCGGCACGGGCTTTCTGGGCGATACGGGCGATCAGTTCCTCAACCTTCTTGCCGACGATCATCATCATGTCGGCGAATTCGTCCACCACCACCACGATGGTCGGCAGCTTGGTCAGCAGCGGCGCTTCGTCGTGGATGCTTTCGCGGTTGTACAGCGGGTCGGCCAGCGGGGTACCGGCTTCAATCGCTTCCTTGACCTTGGCGTTGAAGCCCGAGAGGTTGCGCACGCCCATCTTGGCCATGAGCTTGTAGCGCCGCTCCATCTCAGCCACGCTCCAGCGCAGGGCGTTGGCCGCGTCCTTCATGTCGGTCACCACCGGGCACAGCAGATGCGGAATGCCCTCGTAGATCGACAGTTCGAGCATCTTCGGGTCGATCATGATCAGCTTGGCGTCTTCCGGGCCGGACTTGAACAGGATCGACAGGATCATCGCGTTGACCCCCACCGACTTACCGGAACCGGTGGTACCAGCCACCAGCAGGTGAGGCATTTTCGCAAGGTCAGTGATGATCGGCTTGCCGCCGATATCGTGGCCCAGGGCCAGGGTGACCGGGGATTTGAAGTTGTCGTATTCAGGGGTCGAGAGCACTTCGGAGAAGCGCACGATCTGCCGGTCTTCGTTGGGAATCTCGATGCCCACGGTGGTCTTGCCGGGAATCACTTCCACTACGCGAACACTGGTCACGGCTAGGGAACGCGCCAGGTCCTTGGCCAGGTTGGCGATCCGGCTGACTTTCACCCCCGCCGCCGGCTGGATTTCGTAACGGGTAATCACCGGCCCCGGGTGGATCGAATCCACCGAGACTTCGACGCCGAACTCCTTGAGCTTGATCTCCAGCAGGTGGCCGACTGCCGCCAGGGATTCGGGGGAATAGTTCAGCTGTTTCTTTTCTGCCGGGTCGAGGATCGAGATCGGTGGCAAGGTGCCTTCCACCGCGCTGTCGACGAACAACGGCACCTGTTTCTCTTTCTGCACGCGCTTGCTGGGCTCCGGCGCCTTGGTGGCGATCGGCGTGATCACTGGCGGCACCTGCTTTTCGCGCTCGGACATGTGCTTGCTCAGGGCCTGCTCGCGCTCGATAAGGCGCTCCTTGACCTTGGCCTGCTCGCGCTTGTCGGCCACGTTCGGGGTCACGACTTCATCGACCCGGGCATCCACTTCGCGCAGTTGCGCCACCAGTTGCTTGCGCTCCACGCGCGCATCCCACCAGCGGTTGGCGGCGCCCTGGAACAGTTCGAACAGGTCGAGGGTGATCTTGCCGGTCACGTCCATCACCTTGAACCACGACAGGTCGGTGAACACCGTCAGGCCGAACAGGAACAGGGCAATGAACATCAGGGTGCTGCCCTGCACGTTCAGGGCATTTTTGGCCAGGTCGCCCAGGCTTTCGCCCAGGGCACCTCCGGCACCGGCCGGCAGGCCCGTGGCGGCATGGAAATGGATATGGGCCAGCGCGGCGCCCGACAGCACCAGGAACACCAGGCCGATCAGCCGCCAGGAAAACAGCCAGCCGCTCCACTGCCAGGGCTCATGGCGCTGGCGGAAGATCTGGTAGGTCTTGATCGCCAACAGCAGCGGGAAGATATAGGCGAAGTAACCCAACACCATAAACAGGATATCGGCGCTGTAGGAACCGGCCGGGCCACCGAAGTTCTGCACGTCTTCAATCTTGCTGTTATGACTCCAGCCCGGATCATCTTTCCCATAGGTCAGAAGTGCCATCATCAAGAACAGGCACAGGGCGCCAATGGCGATCAACGCACCTTCCTTGAGCCGGTAGTGCAATTGTTGACGCCAGAGCGGAACAACAGGTTTAGGTGCTGCGGTGGATTTCTTCAAAACGCGTCTTTTCCTGCGCCAAGGGCGCGTCCAACGGGTGATTGACTACAAGATACTGCTCAATCCGAGCAGGTAAATAAAGTTGACCGGCGTAACTGGGGCTACTTTTAACACTCTGCCCCTTGCTTCTGAAACAGTGCAATTCTGAATAAACCCGGTACAGCGTCGTATTGTACGGGTTTGTTCACGCCATGCCACGTCGGAACCCTCCGACCAGCATAGTCAACGGCCTGTTACGCACTGTTCAATTGGAGCATGCATTCTCTTTTGTGACAAAGGCTTATGAGGTGTTTTTATGAACGATGCGAAGCATTCACGCCTGATCATTCTGGGCTCTGGCCCTGCCGGTTACAGCGCTGCCGTCTATGCCGCTCGGGCCAACCTCAAACCGACGGTGATCACCGGTTTGCAAGCCGGCGGCCAACTGACCACCACCACCGAAGTCGACAACTGGCCCGGCGATGTCGAAGGCCTGACCGGCCCGGTGCTGATGGAGCGGATGCAGAGACACGCCGAACGCTTCGACACCGAGATCGTCTATGACCACATCCACACCGCACAGTTGCAGCAGCGGCCGTTTATCCTCATCGGCGACAGCGGCACCTACAGTTGCGACGCGCTGATCATCGCCACCGGCGCCTCGGCGCAATACCTGGGCCTGCCCTCCGAAGAGACCTTTGCCGGCAAGGGGGTTTCCGCCTGCGCCACCTGCGATGGCTTCTTCTACCGCAATCAGGTGGTGGCCGTGGTGGGCGGCGGCAACACCGCCGTGGAGGAAGCACTGTACCTGTCGAACATCGCCAAAGAAGTGCACCTGGTGCATCGCCGCGACAAGCTGCGAGCCGAGAAGATTCTCCAGGACAAGCTGTTCGACAAGGCCACCAATGGCAATATCCGCCTGCACTGGAACCAGCACCTGGAGGAAGTGCTGGGCGATGCCAGCGGCGTGACGGGCGCCCGCCTCAAGGACAGCCACAGCGGAGAAACCAAGGATCTGGCACTGGCCGGGGTGTTTATCGCCATCGGCCACAAGCCCAATACCGATCTGTTCCAGGGCCAGCTGGAGATGCGCGACGGCTACCTGCTGGTGCGTGGCGGCAGCGAAGGCAATGCCACGGCCACCGGCATCCAGGGGGTATTTGCCGCCGGCGACGTGGCCGACCACGTCTATCGCCAGGCCATCACTTCGGCCGGCGCCGGCTGCATGGCAGCGCTGGATGCGGAAAAATTCCTCGACGACAACTAAGCCCTCGCCCTACGCTTGTGGCGGGCCCGCAATGGCTCGCCACCGCCCTCCCCTGCCGCAAGTCTGGATACCATGCTGACCTGGTTACAACGCAACACACTCGACTTCCCGCCGCTGGAAAAGGCCATGCGCGAGCCCAATGGCTTGCTGGCCGCAGGCGGAGACTTGTCTGCCGACCGCCTGATCCAGGCCTATCGTCACGGCTGCTTTCCCTGGTTTTCCGAGGGCCAGCCGATTCTCTGGTGGTCCCCCGATCCGCGCACGGTGTTATTCCCGGACGAACTGCATGTCTCCCGCAGCCTGGGCAAGCTGCTGCGCAAACAACGCTATCAGGTGACCTTCGATCAGGACTTTGCCGCAGTCATCAGCGCCTGTGCAGCGCCTCGCGCCTATGCCGACGGCACCTGGATCAGCGAAGCGATGCAACGTGCCTACCTGCAACTGCATCAACGCGGCTACGCCCATTCGGTGGAAGTCTGGGATCAGGGAGTGCTGGTGGGCGGCTTGTATGGACTGGCCATGGGGCAGCTGTTTTTCGGCGAGTCGATGTTCAGCCGCGCCGACAATGCCTCGAAATTCGGCTTTGCCACTCTGGTGGAACGCTTGAAGGCGTGGGGATTTGTGCTGATTGACTGCCAGATGCCCACCGAACACCTGCACAGCCTCGGCGCCCGATCCATTTCCCGGCCAGAATTCGCGAATTACCTGAAACACCACCTGGACCTGCCGAGCCGCGCCATATGGGTTTCCTAGGCGGGTTTGCCGGGGGTGGCTTACACTTAATTGCAAAGCTTATTCCGAGGGTTGACTCATGACCGAGTTGGCGCGCCTGAAGTTCTATGCCACCCAACCCCACTCTTGCAGCTACCTGCCCGACGAACAGGCGACCACTCTGTTCCTAGATCCCAGCCAGCCCATGGACGTGCATGTCTACGCGGATCTGTCGGAAATGGGCTTTCGGCGCAGCGGCGATCATCTGTATCGCCCCCACTGCCAGAACTGCAACGCCTGCGTGCCGGCGCGCATTCCTGCTACACAGTTCCTGCCCAGCCGCCAGCAAAAGCGCATTCTCAAACGCAACAGCGACCTGACCGTACACGCGGCCAAACCCTGCTTCAGTGAAGAGTATTTCGACCTCTACCAGCGCTACATCGAGCAACGCCACGCCGATGGCGACATGTTCCCCCCCAGCCGCGACCAGTTCTCGACCTTCCTGGTTCGAGACCTGCCCTTCTCGCGCTTCTACGAGTTCCGCCTGGACGGCCGCCTGCTGGCCGTGGCGGTCACCGACCTGCTGCCCAATGGCCTGTCGGCGGTCTACACCTTCTATGAACCCGACGAAGAGCGCCGCAGCCTCGGGCGCTTTGCGATCCTTTGGCAAATCGGCGAAACCCTGCGCCTGGGGCTGGATGCGGTGTACCTCGGCTACTGGATCAAGAACTGCAAAAAGATGAACTACAAGACCCAATATCGCCCCATAGAGCTGCTGGTTAACCAGAGATGGGTGATCCTCAACTAGAAGGTCTTGGCTTAAACCCCACTTTTCGGGCACAATGCACGCCGCTTTTGCCTGGCGCAGTTGCACCGGGCCATTCATTGGACACCGAGGGCTTTACTGCATGTCGAAAGAAGACAGCTTCGAAATGGAAGGCACTGTCGTCGACACCCTGCCCAACACCATGTTTCGTGTGGAGTTGGAAAATGGGCACGTCGTAACCGCGCATATTTCCGGCAAGATGCGCAAGAACTACATTCGTATTCTTACCGGTGACAAAGTGCGCGTCGAGCTGACGCCCTATGACTTGAGCAAAGGGCGCATCACTTACCGCGCTCGCTAAGCAAGTCAATACAAGACGCCCGGTTATGCCGGGCGTTTTTGTTCGTCTGCAAAAAACGTTTCAAACGCCAGATAGCACAAAGGCACCTCCCGGTGCCTTTGGCTGTACTGCTGCGTTATGCGGCGATCAAGCCATTTCCGCCGTGGTCTCGAAATCGAAGGTCAGCTCGCCATCCTTGATGTCGATGTGGACCACACCGCCATGGTCGGACAACTCGCCAAACAGGATCTCCTCGGCCAGGGGACGCTTGATCTTGTCCTGGATCAAGCGCGCCATCGGACGGGCGCCCATGGTCACGTCGTAACCACCGGCGGCCAGCCAGCTGCGAGCGGCATCGGTCACTTCCAGTTGCACGCGCTTGTCTTCCAGCTGCGCCTGAAGCTCGGTAAGGAACTTGTCCACCACGCTCTTGATCACTTCGTGGCTCAGGCGACCGAACTGGATAATGGTGTCCAGACGGTTGCGGAACTCCGGCGTGAAGCTCTTCTTGATCACTTCCATGGCATCGGACGAGTGATCCTGATGCGTGAAGCCGATGGAGGCTCGCGCCGCGGTTTCAGCACCGGCGTTGGTGGTCATGATGACGATCACATTGCGGAAATCCGCCTTGCGCCCGTTGTTGTCGGTCAGGGTCCCGTGGTCCATCACCTGCAGCAGCAGGTTGAAGACTTCCGGGTGGGCCTTCTCGATTTCATCGAGCAGCAATACGCAATGCGGCTGCTTGGTGATGGCCTCGGTCAGCAAGCCACCCTGGTCGAAACCGACATAGCCGGGAGGCGCACCAATCAAGCGCGAGACGGTGTGCCGCTCCATGTACTCGGACATGTCGAAGCGTACCAGCTCGATCCCCATGGCCTTGGCCAACTGCCGCGCCGCTTCGGTCTTGCCAACGCCGGTAGGCCCGGCGAACAGGAAGGAACCGACCGGTTTGTCCGGCGATTTCAGGCCCGCACGGGACAGCTTGATCGCGGTGGACAGCGAATCGATCGCCGCATCCTGGCCAAACACCGTCAGCTTGAGATCGCGCTCAAGATTGCGCAGCAGCTCTTTATCGGAACTGGTGACATGTTTTGGTGGAATCCGCGCGATTTTCGCCACGATGTCTTCGACCTGGGCCACTTCGATGCGCTTCACGCGCTTCTCCGCCGGCTGCAGGCGCTGATAGGCCCCTGCCTCGTCGATGACGTCGATGGCCTTGTCCGGCATATGCCGGTCATTGATATAGCGCGAGGCCAATTCTGCAGCGGCACGCAGGGCTTCATCACTGTATTCGATACTGTGATGCTGCTCGAAACGCCCCTTGAGGCCGCGCAGGATGCCAATGGTGTCTTCAACCGAGGGCTCGGACACATCGACTTTCTGGAAGCGCCGCGCCAAGGCCCGGTCCTTCTCGAAAATGCCACGGAACTCCTGGAAGGTAGTCGAGCCGATGCAACGGATATCACCCGAAGACAGCAACGGCTTGAGCAGGTTCGAGGCGTCCATCACCCCCCCAGAGGCCGCACCGGCACCGATGATGGTGTGGATTTCGTCGATGAACAGGATCGCCTGAGGGCGTTTTTTCAATTCGCCCAGCAGCGCCTTGAAGCGCTTCTCGAAATCGCCGCGGTATTTGGTACCGGCCAGCAACGCCCCGAGATCCAGCGAGTAGACGACGCTGTTGACCAGCAGGTCCGGCACTTGATTGTCGACGATGCGCTTGGCCAGGCCCTCGGCAATCGCGGTCTTGCCCACGCCTGCCTCACCCACCAGCAGCGGGTTGTTCTTGCGCCGGCGCGCCAGGATCTGCGCTACGCGCTCGACCTCCTGCTCGCGCCCTACCAACGGATCAATGCGCCCCTGACGGGCCAGCTCATTGAGGTTGCTGGCATAGGCATCCAGAGGATTGCCCGAAGAAGACGACTCACCACCCTCTTCGTCCTGCATATCCTGTTCACCTTCAGAATGATCGCCATGCCCGGGCACCTTGGAGATGCCATGGGCGATGTAGTTGACCACGTCGATACGGGCAACGCTCTGCTGTTTCAGCAGGAACACCGCCTGGCTCTCTTGCTCACTGAAGATTGCCACCAGCACATTGGCACCGGTGACTTCACGCTTGCCCGAGCTCTGTACGTGAAAGACAGCACGTTGCAATACACGCTGGAAACCCAGGGTTGGCTGAGTTTCGCGATCCTCGTCGTGCACGGGAATCAGCGGCGTGGTGGAGTCGATGAACTCCTGCAGGTCGTGCTTGAGTTTGTCGAGGTTTGCTCCGCAGGCACGTAAAACGGTGGCGGCGGCCTCATTATCCAAAAGAGCCAACAGGAGATGCTCGACGGTCATGAACTCATGACGCTTCGAACGGGCCTCCTTGAAGGCGAGATTGAGGGTGACTTCGAGCTCGCGGTTTAACATAGCTTCACCTCATACCCAAGTGGTCGGCGTTAACCGTCCTTCTCGATTTCACAGAGTAGCGGATGCTGGCTTTCCCGGGCGTACTGGTTGACCTGCATGGCCTTGGTCTCGGCGATGTCGCGGGTAAACAATCCACACACTGCCCGCCCTTCGGTATGGACGGCCAGCATGACCTTGGTCGCCAGCTCGCGATTCAGGTTAAAAAACATCTCGAGCACTTCGACGACGAAATCCATCGGCGTGTAGTCATCGTTGAACAAAACCACCTTGTACATCGGCGGCGCCTGGAGAGCAGGCTTAGCCTCCTGTACTGCCAAGCCAGCGGAATCGTCGTCGTGCAAGTCCGGGCGATCCTGATTGAATGTTAGTCGAATCTGGCTGATTGCATGCATGGAAAGAAAGGTTCGTCAGTTGTGCAAATACAGTGGTGGGGGCGCCCTGGAAGGATTTCAACTCCGACCGCCGGGTCAACTTGACTATCGGCAAAACGGTGTTACAACCAATAGGGCCCACATTGGGTAATAAACGTCCGCGGCGTCAACCTTTTTACCAAGCTTGGCGGCGGATGAACTGGATGATACTCCAGTGATGGAGTCTGTTGCAGAGGGATATGAGTATGGCTAGCGGTAAGGTCAAGTGGTTCAACAACGCCAAGGGTTATGGCTTTATTAATGAGGAGGGCAAGACTGACGATCTGTTTGCCCATTACTCGGCCATCGATATGGATGGCTACAAGACCTTGAAAGCCGGACAGGCTGTGAGCTTCGAGATCATCCAAGGGCCCAAGGGCCTGCATGCGATCAAAATCAGCGCGTTGAAGGTGCCCGGCGAAATCGTCACCGCCGAGGCCCAGCCCGAAAGTGCCCTGAGCTGATCCAACCAACATCCAGTCATAAAAAAACCGGCCGACTCAAGGGATTGAGTCGGCCGGTTTGCTTTGGTCACCGTACAGCTTACATGTGCGAGATCAGCGCATCGCCGAAGGCCGAGGAAGACAGCAGGGTTGCACCGTCCATCAGGCGTTCGAAGTCATAGGTCACGGTCTTGGCCGAGATTGCGCCATTGGTGCCCTTGATGATCAGGTCAGCCGCTTCGGTCCAGCCCATGTGGCGCAGCATCATCTCTGCGGAGAGGATCAACGAACCCGGGTTGACCTGGTCCTTGCCGGCATACTTGGGCGCGGTACCGTGGGTGGCTTCGAACATGGCCACGGTATCTGACAGGTTGGCGCCTGGTGCAATGCCGATGCCGCCCACTTCCGCCGCCAGGGCGTCGGACAGGTAGTCACCGTTGAGGTTGAGGGTCGCGATCACATCGTATTCGGCCGGGCGCAGCAGGATCTGCTGGAGCATGGCGTCGGCGATGGCATCCTTGACGATGACGTTCTTGCCGGTTTTCGGGTTCTTGAACTGCATCCAGGGACCGCCGTCCAGCAGGGTCGCGCCGAACTCTTCGGCAGCCACTTCGTAGGCCCATTCCTTGAAGGCACCTTCGGTGAACTTCATGATGTTGCCTTTGTGCACGATGGTCAGCGAGTCGCGGTCGTTATCCACTACATATTGCAGCGCCTTGCGCGCCAGACGCTTGGTGCCCTGCAGGGAAACCGGCTTGACGCCGATGCCGCAGTTTTCGTCGAAACGGATCTTGGTGACACCCATTTCCTCCTTGAGGAACTTGATGACCTTGGTGGCTTCTGCCGAGCCGGCTTTCCACTCGATGCCGGCGTAAATGTCTTCGGAGTTTTCACGGAAGATGGTCATGTCCACATCGCCAGGCTTTTTCACCGGGCTGGGCACGCCTTCGAACCAGCGCACAGGGCGCAGGCACACATAGAGATCGAGTTGCTGACGCAGGGCCACGTTCAGGGAACGGATGCCACCACCGACCGGAGTGGTCAGCGGGCCCTTGATGGAAACCACGTAATCCTTCACTGCGTCCAGGGTTTCCTGAGGAAGCCAGGTGTCCTGGTCGTACACTTGAGTCGCTTTTTCCCCGGCATACACTTCCATCCAGGAAATCTTGCGTTCGCCGCCGTAAGCCTTCTTAACCGCAGCATCGACAACCTTGATCATGACCGGGCTGATATCAACACCAATACCGTCGCCTTCGATGAAAGGAATAATCGGGTTGTTAGGAACATTGAGAGAATGGTCTGCGTTGACGGTGATTTTGTCGCCGACTGCTGGAACCTGAATCTTCTTGTATCCCATGCTGAACTCCGTTGTGTGGATTGAACATCTGGCTGCGTTCGAGCGTACCCCAGTTGAATCTGGACGGGAACCTCATGTTCCACCCATATGCCGTGAAAGCTGCACAGTTCGCGGCCTACAAGCCTGAAAGCAAAGGGAAAAGTGCCAAAGTAAAGCACCCCGAGCGACTCTACGCCTGCACCCTGCCTGCGACCTTTAGACCAATGGACGAGAACGGGCACCTATGAAGCATCGGCGTTTTGCTAGCTACCTATGTATAATGCCGCCGCTGACCACAGAGTCACGACGGCCGAACGCTCTGCTACCGAATAAAACAAGCCGAGAATGGCCGCCCAAAGCCGGGTTGTTACCGCAGCCCACCCGCTTGACGCTCGACTGATGCACCCAACATCACCGCGAAGAAACCTCGACATTCGGCTCATGGATGACCTTTGAACGAAAGCGCTTACCCGGCGCACCTCGAGTTTCTGCGCACGCTTTAGCAAAGAAGAGAGTTAATCCGAATATGCCCACCCGCTCGAAGATCATCTACACCTTCACCGACGAAGCCCCGGCCCTCGCCACCTATTCCCTGCTGCCTATCGTAGAAGCCTTCACCGCTTCGGCTGATATCGCCGTGGAAACCCGCGACATCTCCCTGGCCGGCCGCATCCTCGCCAGCTTCCCTGAGCAGTTGGGTACCAAAGCGGTGCCGGACCACCTTGCCGAACTGGGCGAGCTGGCGGTCACCCCGGAAGCCAACATCATCAAGCTGCCGAACATCAGCGCCTCGGTCCCGCAACTGCAAGCCGCGATCAAAGAGCTGCAGGCCCAGGGCTATGCACTGCCGGACTACCCAGAAACCGTCACCAGCGACGCCGACAAAGACGCCAAGGCCCGTTACGACAAGGTCAAGGGCAGCGCCGTGAACCCGGTCCTGCGTGAAGGCAACTCCGACCGCCGCGCCCCGCTGTCGGTGAAGAACTACGCGCGCAAGCACCCGCACAAGATGGGCGCCTGGGCCAAGGACTCCAAGTCCCACGTTGCCCACATGAGCAACGGCGACTTCTACGGCAGCGAAAAAGCGGCCCTGATCGAAGCAGCCGACAGCGTCAAGATCGAACTGATCGCCCAGGACGGCACTGCCACCGTCCTGAAGGAAAAGACCGCCGTGCAAGCCGGCGAGATCCTCGACTGCGCCGTAATGAGCAAAAAGGCCCTGCGTGCCTTCATCGCCGCCGAAATCGAAGACGCCAAGAAGCAAGGCGTACTGCTGTCGGTGCACCTCAAAGCCACCATGATGAAGGTCTCCGACCCGATCATGTTCGGCCAGATCGTTGCCGAGTTCTATCAGGATGCCCTGAGCAAGCACGCCACCGTGCTGCAGGAAATCGGCTTCAACCTGAACAACGGCATCGGCGACCTGTACGCCCGCATCAAGGCGCTGCCGGCCGACCAGCAAGCTGCGATCGAAGCCGACATCCAGGCCGTCTACGCAGCCCGCCCTGCCCTGGCCATGGTCAACTCCGACAAAGGCATCACCAACCTGCACGTGCCGAGCGACGTGATCGTCGACGCCTCGATGCCTGCCATGATCCGTGACTCCGGCAAGATGTGGGGCACCGACGGCCAGCTGCACGACACCAAGGCCGTGATCCCGGACCGTTGCTACGCCACCATCTACCAGGCCGTGATCGAAGACTGCAAAGCCAATGGCGCGTTCGATCCGACCACCATGGGCAGCGTGCCGAACGTTGGCCTGATGGCGAAAAAAGCCGAAGAATACGGTTCCCACGACAAGACTTTCGAAATCAAGGCTGACGGCGTGGTTCGCGTCACCGACAGCAAAGGCAGCCTGCTGCTGGAGCAGAAAGTCGAAGCCGGCGACATCTTCCGCATGTGCCAGACCAAAGACGCGCCGATCCAGGACTGGGTCAAACTGGCGGTCAACCGTGCTCGTGCCAGCAGCACTCCGGCCATTTTCTGGCTGGACCCGATGCGTGCCCACGACGGCGTGATGATCGAGAAAGTTCAGGCCTACCTGAAGGATCACGACACCAGCGACCTGGACATCCGCATCATGTCCCCGGTCGAAGCCATGAAGTTCACCCTGGCCCGCACCCGCGACGGCAAGGACACCATCTCGGTGACCGGCAACGTACTGCGCGACTACCTGACCGACCTGTTCCCGATCATGGAACTGGGCACCAGCGCCAAGATGCTGTCGATCGTGCCGCTGATGAACGGCGGCGGCCTGTTCGAAACCGGCGCCGGCGGTTCGGCTCCCAAGCACGTACAGCAGCTGCTGGAAGAGAACTTCCTGCGCTGGGACTCCCTGGGTGAGTTCCTGGCCCTGGCCGCCTCCCTGGAGCACCTGGGCAACACCTACAACAACCCGAAAGCCCTGGTGCTGGCCAAGACCCTGGACCAGGCGACCGGCCAGTTCCTCGACAACAACAAGTCGCCATCGCGCAAGGTCGGCAACATCGACAACCGCGGCAGCCACTTCTACCTGGCGCTGTACTGGGCTCAAGCCCTGGCCGCCCAGACCGAGGACGCCGCCCTGCAAGCGCAGTTCAGCACCCTGGCCAAGACCCTGACCGAGAACGAAGCGACCATCGTCGCCGAGCTCAACGCCGTACAGGGCAAGCCCGTGGACATCGGAGGCTACTACAGCGCCAACCCCGAACTGGTGAGCCAGGCCATGCGCCCGAGCGCCACCCTCAACGCAGCCATTGCTGCGCTGGTGTAAGCACGAGCGAACACACAAACCCCGGCCCCGTGCCGGGGTTTGTGCTTCTGGCGTCCGCAGCAACCGGCCTGTCGGCAAAACAGACAGCGCTCGCTTCGCCGGCAAGCCGGCTCCTACAATGCTCACCCTTTATAAAGGAGTGCCTTTATGGAATGGCAACCACATATTACTGTCGCCACCATCGTCGAGGACCAGGGCCGCTTCCTGTTCGTCGAGGAGTACTCGGGCGAACAGGCCGTGCTCAATCAGCCCGCCGGGCACCTGGATGCCAATGAAAGCCTGCTCCAGGCGGCCGTACGCGAAACCCTGGAGGAAACCGGCTGGGATGTGGAGTTGACCGGCGTGGTCGGCATCTACCTCTACACCGCCCCCAGCAACGGCGTGACCTACCAGCGCGTGTGCTTCGCCGCCAAGCCACTGCGCCATCATCCGGACTATCAGTTGGATGACGGCATCATCGGCCCGCGCTGGCTGAGCCGCGAGCAACTGCTGGAGCAACGGGCCAACTGGCGCAGCGAGCTGATCCTGCAGTGCCTGGACGATTACCTGGATGGCCAGTTGCACAGCCTGGCACTGATCCGACCAATGCTTTAACCGCAGTTTTAGCCTTGCAGGCCTCAGCCTGTTAGAATCGCGTCCTTTTTCAAGACACCCGTTGAATTCCTATGCGTGATCCAGCCCCTTCTGATAACCAAAAGAAGCGCGTCATTGTCGGCATGTCCGGCGGCGTGGATTCTTCCGTTTCCGCCCTCCTGCTGATGGAGCAGGGTTACCAGGTGGAAGGCCTGTTCATGAAGAACTGGGAGGAAGACGACGGAACCGAATACTGCACCGCCATGGACGACCTGGCCGACGCCCAGGCCGTGTGCGACAAGATTGGCATCAAGCTGCACACCGCCAACTTCGCCGCCGAATACTGGGACAACGTGTTCGAGCACTTCCTGGCCGAATACAAGGCCGGCCGCACGCCGAACCCGGATATCCTCTGCAACCGCGAAATCAAGTTCAAGGCCTTCCTCGACTACGCCATGATGCTCGGCGCCGACCTGATCGCCACCGGCCACTATGTGCGCCGCCGTGACATCGATGGCCGCACCGAACTGCTCAAGGGCCTGGACCCGAACAAGGACCAGAGCTACTTCCTCCACGCCGTTGGCGGCGAGCAGATCGCCAAGACCCTGTTCCCGGTAGGCGAGCTGGAAAAGCCCGAAGTGCGCGCCATTGCCGAAAAACACGACCTGGCCACGGCGAAGAAGAAAGACTCTACCGGCATCTGCTTTATCGGCGAGCGGCGCTTCAGCGACTTCCTCAAGCAATACCTGCCGGCCCAGCCCGGCGAGATCAAGACCACCGAAGGTGAAGTCATCGGCCGCCATCACGGCTTGATGTACCACACCATTGGCCAGCGCCAGGGTCTGGGCATCGGCGGCCTGAAAGACGCCGGCGAAGAGCCGTGGTACGTGCTGATCAAGGACCTGGAGCACAACGAGCTGATCGTGGGCCAGGGCAATGATCACCCCTGGCTGTTCTCCCGTGCCCTGCTGGCCTCCGACATCTATTGGGTCAACCCCATCGACCTGAGCCAGCCGCGGCGCCTGACCGCCAAGGTACGCTACCGCCAGAGCGACCAGCCCTGCACCCTGGAAAAGACCGCCAACGGCTACCGCGCCACCTTCGACGACCCACAGCGCGCCGTCACTCCCGGCCAGTCCGTGGTGTTCTACGACGGCGAGATCTGCCTCGGTGGCGGCGTGATCGAAGTGGCCGAACCCTGGAGCAGCAAGGACGCCCGTCCATGAGCCCGATTCAGGAGCAATTGACGGCGCTGGGTGGTGTTTTCCTCGCAGCGGTGCTTGTGGACCGCATCGCCAAGACCGGCCAGGTCAGCGAAGCGGCCCTGAGCTGCATGCTCGGCAGCCTGCTGATCCGCGACCCGAAAGACACCCTGGAAGTCTACGGCGGCGACGACATCAACCTGCGCGAGGGTTACCGGGCCCTGATCGGCGCTCTGGAGCGCGACCCCAGCACCCTGCAGCGCGAACCACTGCGCTACGCTTTGTCGATGCTCGGCCTGGAGCGCCAGCTGGCCAAGCGCGACGACCTGCTGGAGACCATCGGCAAACGCCTGCCGCAGATCCAGTCCCAGGTCGAACATTTCGGTCCAGCCCACGAAAACGTCATCGCCGCGTGCGGCGGGCTGTACCAGGACACCCTGAGCACCCTGCGCCAGCGCATTCAGGTGCACGGCGACATGCGCAATCTGCAGCAGCCCAGCAATGCCTCGAAGATCCGCGCCCTGCTGCTGGCCGGCATTCGTTCCGCACGCCTGTGGCGACAGCTGGGCGGCCATCGCTGGCAACTGGTGATCAGCCGGCGCAAATTGCTCAAAGAGCTTTATCCGTTGATGCGCAGCAGCTGAGCTGCGCCTGATTTTTCAAGAGCTGCGCGTAAGACGCTGGTCAGTTGGCAACGGACCGGCGGATATTTTCATGTATGATACGCGCCCCATTTCGTTGCCCGACTGTCCGAGAACACCCCATGCAGCTCTCTTCGCTCACTGCGGTTTCCCCTGTTGACGGCCGCTACGCCGGCAAAACCCAGGCCCTGCGCCCCATTTTCAGCGAATACGGCCTGATCCGTGCTCGCGTCCTCGTTGAAGTGCGCTGGCTCCAGCGCCTGGCCGCCCACAGCGCCATCAGCGAAGTGCCGGCGTTCTCCGCCGAAGCCAACGCCGTGCTCAATGCCCTGGCAGAGAATTTCTCCCTGGAGCACGCCGAGCGCGTCAAAGAGATCGAGCGCACCACCAACCACGACGTCAAGGCCATCGAGTACCTGCTCAAGGAACAAGCCGCCAAGCTGCCTGAGCTGGCCAACGTCAGTGAGTTCATCCACTTCGCCTGCACCAGCGAGGACATCAACAACCTGTCCCACGCCCTGATGCTGCGCGAAGGCCGTGATGAAGTGATGCTGCCGCTGATGCGCCAGACCGCCAACGCCATCCGCGAGCTGGCGATCCGTTTCGCCGAAGTGCCGATGCTCTCGCGCACCCACGGCCAGCCGGCCTCGCCGACCACCCTGGGCAAGGAGCTGGCCAACGTCGTGTACCGCCTGGAGCGCCAGATCGCCCAGGTCGCCGCCGTGCCCCTGCTGGGCAAGATCAACGGCGCCGTGGGCAACTACAACGCCCACCTCTCGGCCTACCCGGACATCGACTGGGAAGCCAACGCCCGCGCCTTCATCGAAGACGAGCTGGGCCTGGCCTTCAACCCCTACACCACGCAGATCGAGCCGCACGACTACATCGCCGAGCTGTTCGATGCCATTGCGCGCTTCAACACCATCCTGATCGACTTCGATCGCGATATCTGGGGCTACATCTCCCTGGGCTACTTCAAGCAGCGCACCATTGCCGGCGAAATCGGTTCCTCGACCATGCCGCACAAGGTCAACCCGATCGACTTCGAAAACTCCGAAGGCAACCTGGGCATCGCCAACGCACTGTTCCAGCACCTGGCAAGCAAACTGCCGATCTCCCGCTGGCAGCGCGACCTGACTGACTCCACCGTGCTGCGCAACCTGGGCGTGGGCTTTGCTCACAGCGTGATTGCCTACGAGGCCAGCCTCAAAGGCATCAGCAAACTGGAGCTCAACGCGCAGAAAATCGCCGAAGACCTGGACGCCTGCTGGGAAGTCCTGGCCGAGCCAATCCAGACCGTGATGCGCCGCTACAACATCGAAAACCCCTACGAAAAGCTCAAGGAACTGACGCGCGGCAAGGGCATCAGCCCAGAAGCGCTGCAGACTTTCATCGACGGGCTGGACATGCCCGCCGCGGCCAAGGCCGAGCTGAAACAGCTCACCCCGGCCAGCTACATCGGTAATGCTGCAGCCCAGGCCAAGCGCATCTGACCGATTGCTCGACCTTTTGACGCCCGGCCGCGCCGGGCGTTTTTATTCCTGCTAGAAAAGTACACTTTTTCAATAGGTTACACATGAATCCTGATATTCCTCTTCAACTTCTGGGCGGCATCACTGCACGGGAATTTCTGCGTGACTACTGGCAGAAGAAACCCCTGCTGATCCGTCAGGCCCTGCCTGACTTCGAAAGCCCGATCGAACCTGACGAACTGGCCGGCCTGGCCCTGGAAGAAGAAGTCGAATCGCGCCTGGTGATCGAAAACGGCGAGCGCCCATGGGAACTGCGCCGCGGCCCCTTCGCCGAAGACGAGTTCAGCAAGCTGCCGGAACGCGACTGGACCCTGCTGGTCCAGGCCGTGGACCAGTTCGTCCCGGAAGTCGCCGAGTTGCTGGAGCACTTCCGCTTCCTGCCGAGCTGGCGCATCGATGACGTGATGATCAGCTTCGCCGCACCTGGCGGTAACGTCGGCCCGCACTTCGACAACTACGACGTGTTCCTGCTGCAAGGCTTTGGTAAGCGCAACTGGAAGATCGGCCAGATGTGCGACTCCGAAAGCCCGCTGCTGCAGCACGCAGACCTGCGCATCCTCGCCGAATTCGAAGAAACCGAAAGCTGGGTCCTGGAGCCCGGCGACATGCTCTATCTGCCACCGCGCCTGGCCCACTATGGCGTTGCGGTGAATGATTGCATGACCTATTCGGTCGGTTTCCGCGCCCCGAGCGCCGCCGAAGTCCTGACCCACTTCACCGACTTCCTCGGCCAGTTCCTGCCGGACGAAGACCGCTACACCGACGCCGACGTGCAGCCGGCCAGCGACCCGCACCAGATCCAGCAGGACGCCCTCGACCGGCTCAAGGGCCTGCTGGCCGAGCACATGAGCGATGAACGCCTGCTGCTGACCTGGTTCGGCCAGTTCATGACCGAACCACGCTACCCGGAACTGGTGACCGGACCCGAACTGGAAGAAGAAGACCTGCTGGGCAGCCTGGAACAGGGCGCGATCCTGATCCGCAACCCGAGCGCGCGCCTGGCCTGGTCGGAAGTGGATGAAGACCTGCTACTGTTCGCCAGCGGCCAAAGCCGTCTGCTTCCCGGTAAGCTGCGCGAACTGCTGAAAATGATTTGCGCCGCCGATGCCCTGCATATCGACAACCTCGGCCAGTGGCTGGCGGATGACGATGGGCGCGGCCTGTTGTGTGAACTGGTCAAGCAAGGGAGCCTGGGGTTTGCCGATGAATAAGATTCACGTACGTGTCGCAGACTGGCAAAAGGACAACGCCGAGATCCGGCGCATCCGTGAAGCCGTATTCATTGCCGAGCAATCGGTGCCGCCCGAACTGGAGTGGGATGCCGACGACGACAGCGCCGTGCACTTCCTGGCCTTCGAGGGCGACTTCCCCATCGGCACCGCGCGCCTGCTGCCCGACGGCCATGTGGGCCGGGTTTCGGTGCTCAAGGACTGGCGCGGCCTGAAGGTTGGCGACGCACTGATGCGCGCGGTGATCGATGAAGCCGAAAAGCGCGGCCTGAAGCAGCAGATGCTCAGCGCCCAGGTCCAGGCCACGGCGTTCTATGAGCGCCTGGGCTTCTCCATCGTCAGCGAGGAGTTCCTCGAAGCGGGCATTCCCCACGTCGACATGGTTCGCAGCGCCTGACCGACACGCCGCTCGCGGCAACGGCCAGCTAAAACGCCCCGCCATCCCTCCTCCGGCAACTAAGCTGGAGACCAGGATGCCGGGGCGTTTTGCCGTGCGCGATTCAACTTGCCCCACCCAAAGCCGACAAAGTGTCAAACTCAAGGCTTTACGCCAGCTACTCGCGGAGATAACGGATATGTCCCTACGCACCCTGCTCACGACGCTGCTGCTGACCTTCAGCTGTTCGGTCATGGCCGCCACCGAGATCGTGCCCCTCAACAACCGCACCAGTGCCGACCTGCTGCCGGTGGCGCAGAACTTCCTCGGCAAGGACGGCAAGGTCAGCGCCTATGGCAACCAGCTGATCGTCAACGCCGAGCCGGGCAAGATCGCCGAACTGCGAGCCTTTATCGCCCAACTGGACACCGCGGCCAAACGCCTGCTGATCACCGTCGACACCAACGAAAACAACCTTCAGGACAACCAGGGCTATTCGGTCAACGGCGTACCGCAGACGCGGATCATCAACCGCAGCACCGAGAGCCGCGACGGCGGTATCCAGCAGATCCAGGCCAGCGAAGGCGTGCCAGCGCTGATCCAGGTCGGCCAGAGCGTGCCGTTGACCACCACCCAGACCGACCCCTACGGGCGCCTGCAGAACCAGACCCAGTACCGCAACGTCACCCAGGGCTTCTATGTCACCGCCAGCGTTACCGGTGAAACCGTGCACCTGAGCATCAGCACCAACCGTGACCGCATGAGCCAGGAACGTCCCGATGTAGTGAACGTGCAAAGCACCGACACAACTGTCAGCGGACGCCTGGGTGAATGGATCACCCTGGCCGGAGTCAATCGCCAGACCCAGGCCGATAAACAGGGCCCGGGCCGCAGCTACTCGACTCAAGGCCGGGACGACATGACCTTGCGGGTCAAGGTCGATGCCTTGGACTAAAGCACCAAAAACTGACTGATTAGTCGTATTAGACCAAAGATGTAGTGCCGCAAAAAAAGCACTACAAAACATTTGACGAGCCAAAAAACCGCGGGCATGATGGCCTCGCTCCCGCTAATCAGGGGCCCTGGCAAGGGCCTTCGGATCGCCGCTCTAACCTACCCACCTGAGCCGATTCGTGTCTGTACCGCCCACAAGGTGTGTTTGACGAGATTGCGACTGGAACGAAGTTGTCCCGAGGGACGGAAGCGTAATTAGGTAGATCGGCAACACACTGATGGAACGCACCAAGGCCCACGACGCCGGCATGCGCCCCGCAGCTCGCCTTCACCTGCTCACTTTCCCCTCGAGCCCATCGTTCACCCGTCGCCATCCCCGCCAGACCCGACTTGACCGCCATAAGCTTCCTGGTCAGCGAGCAGCCTTTTACGCAGCGTTATGACGCGTGATCGGCGGAGCCGGAATTCTCCAACCAAGAACGACTTTTTACACAAGACGCGACGAGGTTTATCTCCATGGCACTGACACGCGAACAGCAAATTGCAGCCCTTGAAAAAGACTGGGCTGAAAACCCGCGCTGGAAAGGCGTGACTCGCACCTACTCCGCTGCCGACGTGGTCCGTCTGCGTGGCTCGGTTCAACCCGAGCACACCCTGGCACGCATGGGCGCCGAGAAGCTCTGGAACCTGGTCACCCAAGGTGCCAAGCCGTCCTTCCGTCCTGATAAAGATTTCGTCAACTGCATGGGCGCCCTGACCGGCGGCCAGGCTGTACAACAGGTTAAAGCCGGTATCCAGGCGATCTACCTGTCGGGCTGGCAAGTAGCTGCGGACAACAACTCCGCCGAATCCATGTACCCCGACCAGTCGCTGTACCCGGTGGACTCGGTTCCAACCGTGGTCAAGCGCATCAACAACTCGTTCCGTCGCGCCGACCAGATCCAGTGGAAAGCCGGCAAGAACCCGGGCGACGACGGCTACATCGACTACTTCGCACCGATCGTGGCCGACGCTGAAGCCGGTTTTGGCGGCGTACTGAACGCCTACGAGCTGATGAAGAGCATGATCGAAGCAGGCGCCGCCGGCGTTCACTTCGAAGACCAGCTGGCTTCCGTGAAGAAGTGCGGCCACATGGGCGGCAAGGTACTGGTGCCAACCCAGGAAGCCGTACAGAAGCTGACCGCTGCCCGTCTGGCGGCCGACGTTGCCGGCGTACCGACCATCATCCTGGCCCGTACCGACGCCAACGCTGCTGACCTGCTGACTTCGGACTGCGACCCGTACGACCAGCCATTCGTGACTGGCACCCGCACCCAGGAAGGCTTCTACAAAGTGAAAGCCGGCCTGGACCAGGCAATCGCCCGCGGCCTGGCTTACGCTCCGTACGCCGACCTGATCTGGTGCGAAACCGCCAAGCCAGACCTGGACGAAGCCCGTCGCTTCGCCGAGGCGATCAAGAAGGAATACCCGGACCAGATCCTGTCGTACAACTGCTCGCCTTCCTTCAACTGGAAGAAGAACCTGGACGACGCGACCATCGCCAAGTTCCAGCGCGAACTGTCCGCCATGGGCTACAAGCACCAGTTCATCACCCTGGCCGGCATCCACAACATGTGGCACAGCATGTTCAACCTGGCGCACGACTACGCCCGCAACGACATGACCGCCTACGTGAAACTGCAAGAGCAAGAGTTCGCTGACGCCGCCAAGGGCTACACCTTCGTGGCTCACCAGCAGGAAGTGGGCACCGGCTACTTCGACGACATGACCACCGTGATCCAGGGTGGCTCGTCCTCGGTAACCGCGCTGACCGGCTCCACCGAAGAAGAACAGTTCCACTGATTTAGGCCTCACGGCTTGATCGAGCGGCCAATGCAGACCCGGTAAAAACAACTGCATTGCTGTACAGCTGACGCCCCGACTGGTTCGGGGCGTTTTTTTTGCCCACTCCTCTTGTAGGAGCCGGCTTGCCGGCGAACCTCTACCCTGCGCGCCCTCCTCAAAAGCCTCGCCATGCCCGCCCCTGCAAAAAAGCTGGCCAAATATTGATCCAGGGCGGTGTTAGCAAGGGCGAAAGAGGTTAAAAGGTGCGCCCCTGCTACTTGCAGTAACAGGGATATAACAAGCAACTTTCCCACTCCCCGAAGGAAAGCAGATTAAAACAGCCTCTAAACAATATTGATTATCATTTAGCAGTTGTAACTTTCGTTACAGCCGCTACAAAACATAATTAACAAAACCTCCCCTAATGCCCGCAGGCCGCGGCTTACGGGGCTACCGGGGTGAGCTATGTCCTTATTACGATAAACAATTTCGCTTTAGAAATTTTACTTGCCCGGTGTTTAGCCATAAAATCAGCGCGATTGATTGCGCTGCGACATATCGTCACTGCTTTATTTCTTTATCAAGCTCAGAGACTCTTGCTCTCTGTTAAGGATTACCAGCATGCCCGAAGCGACAGGACTCATGGCCCACAACTGGGGCTTTGCCATTTTCCTTCTGGGCGTTGTCGGCCTTTGCGCCTTCATGCTCGGCGTCTCCAGCCTCCTCGGGTCAAAAGCCTGGGGCCGCAGCAAAAACGAACCGTTCGAGTCCGGCATGCTACCTACCGGTGGCGCCCGCTTGCGGCTCTCAGCCAAATTCTATCTGGTCGCGATGCTCTTCGTGATCTTCGATATCGAAGCCCTCTTTCTCTTTGCCTGGTCTGTGTCCGTCCGCGAAAGCGGCTGGACCGGATTCGTCGAAGCTCTCGTTTTCATAGCAATTCTGTTGGCAGGTCTTGTCTACCTTTGGCGGGTGGGGGCTCTTGACTGGGCTCCGGAAGGTCGTCGTAAGCGGCAGGCGAAGCTAAAACAATGAGGCTTTGGCGATGCAATACAATCTCACCCGGATCGACCCCGATGCTCCTAACGATCAGTATCCGATCGGCGAACGGGAAACCGTTTCCGATCCGTTAGAGGATCAGGTCCACAAAAACATCTTCATGGGCAAGCTCGAAGACGTGCTGAGCGGCGCGGTCAACTGGGGGCGTAAGAACTCCCTGTGGCCGTACAACTTCGGCCTGTCCTGCTGCTACGTGGAAATGACCACCGCCTTCACGGCGCCCCACGACATCGCGCGCTTTGGCGCCGAGGTTATCCGGGCATCGCCGCGTCAGGCGGACTTCATGGTTATCGCCGGGACCTGCTTCATCAAGATGGCGCCGATCATCCAGCGTCTCTATGAGCAAATGCTCGAGCCGAAATGGGTTATCTCCATGGGTTCGTGCGCCAACTCCGGCGGCATGTACGACATCTACTCGGTAGTCCAGGGGGTGGACAAGTTCCTGCCCGTGGACGTCTACGTACCTGGCTGCCCGCCCCGCCCCGAAGCGTTCCTGCAAGGCCTGATGCTCTTGCAGGAATCCATTGGCCAGGAGCGTCGCCCACTTTCCTGGGTCGTCGGCGACCAAGGCGTGTATCGCGCCGAGATGCCGTCGCAAAAGGAACAGCGCCGCGAACAGCGTATACAGGTCACCAACCTGCGCAGCCCTGACGAAGTCTGATCCAGTTCTGTTCTTACAAAGAAACGAACCTGGCTTCACTCTTTACGTTGACCGAAAGCGATAAAAAACCATGACTACAGGCAGTGCTCTGTACATCCCGCCTTATAAGGCTGACGACCAGGATGTGGTCGTCGAACTCAATAACCGTTTTGGCCCTGAGGCGTTCACCGCCCAAGCCACCCGCACCGGCATGCCGGTGCTGTGGGTTACCCGCTCCAAGCTCGTTGAAGTCCTGACCTTCCTGCGCAACCTGCCCAAGCCGTACGTCATGCTCTACGACCTGCACGGCGTGGACGAGCGCCTGCGCACCAAGCGCCAGGGCCTGCCAGGTGCCGACTTCAGCGTGTTCTACCACTTGCTGTCGATCGAACGTAACAGCGACGTGATGATCAAGGTGGCCTTGTCCGAAGGCGACCTCAGCCTGCCCACCGTGACCGGTATCTGGCCTAACGCCAACTGGTACGAGCGTGAAGTCTGGGACATGTTCGGCATCGACTTTGCCGGCCACCCTCACCTCTCGCGGATCATGATGCCGCCGACCTGGGAAGGTCACCCGCTGCGCAAGGACTTCCCGGCCCGCGCCACCGAGTTCGACCCGTTCAGCCTGAACCTGGCCAAGCAGCAGCTGGAAGAAGAAGCCGCGCGCTTCCGTCCGGAAGACTGGGGCATGAAGCGTTCCGGTGCCAACGAGGACTACATGTTCCTCAACCTGGGCCCGAACCACCCTTCGGCCCACGGTGCCTTCCGCATCATCCTGCAGCTGGACGGTGAAGAGATCGTCGACTGCGTACCGGACATCGGCTACCACCACCGTGGTGCCGAGAAGATGGCCGAGCGTCAGTCCTGGCACAGCTTCATCCCTTACACCGACCGTATCGACTACCTCGGCGGGGTGATGAACAACCTGCCGTACGTGCTTTCGGTCGAGAAACTGGCCGGCATCAAGGTGCCGGAGAAGGTCGACGTCATCCGCATCATGATGGCCGAGTTCTTCCGGATCACCAGCCACCTGCTGTTCCTGGGTACCTACATCCAGGACGTCGGCGCCATGACCCCGGTGTTCTTCACCTTTACCGACCGTCAGCGCGCCTACACCGTGATCGAAGCCATCACCGGTTTCCGCCTGCACCCGGCCTGGTACCGCATCGGTGGCGTCGCCCACGACCTGCCGCGTGGCTGGGAAAAGCTAGTCAAGGACTTCGTCGAATGGCTGCCCAAGCGCCTCGACGAATACACCAAGGCTGCCCTGCAGAACAGCATCCTCAAGGGTCGGACCATCGGCGTTGCCGCCTACAACACCAAGGAAGCCCTGGAGTGGGGCGTCACCGGTGCCGGCCTGCGCTCCACCGGTTGCGATTTCGACCTGCGCAAGGCCCGTCCGTACTCCGGCTACGAGAACTTCGAGTTCGAAGTCCCGCTGGCCGCCAACGGTGACGCCTATGACCGCTGCATGGTTCGCGTCGAGGAAATGCGCCAGAGCATCAAGATCATCGACCAGTGCCTGCGCAACATGCCGGAAGGCCCGTACAAGGCGGATCACCCGCTGACCACGCCGCCACCCAAAGAGCGCACCCTGCAGCACATCGAAACCTTGATCACGCACTTCCTGCAAGTTTCGTGGGGCCCGGTGATGCCGGCCAACGAATCCTTCCAGATGATCGAAGCGACCAAGGGCATCAACAGTTATTACCTGACGAGCGATGGCGGCACCATGAGCTACCGCACCCGGATCCGTACCCCAAGCTTCGCCCACCTGCAGCAGATCCCTTCGGTGATCCGCGGCAGCATGGTCGCGGACTTGATCGCGTACCTGGGTAGTATCGACTTCGTTATGGCCGACGTGGACCGCTAAGCATGAACAGCACGCTTATCCAGACAGACCGTTTCGCCCTGAGCGAAACCGAGCGCTCGGCCATCGAGCACGAGAAGCATCACTACGAAGACCCGCGCGCGGCGTCCATCGAAGCCCTGAAGATCGTCCAGAAGGAACGTGGCTGGGTGCCTGACGGCGCGGTCTACGCCATCGGCGAGATCCTCGGCATTCCTGCCAGCGACGTTGAAGGCGTGGCGACGTTCTACAGCCAGATCTTCCGCCAGCCAGTGGGCCGCCACATCATTCGCGTCTGCGACAGCATGGTCTGCTACATCGGCGGCCACGAGTCCGTGGTCAGCCAGATCCAGAGCGAGCTGGGCATCGGCCTCGGCCAGACCACCGCCGACGGCCGCTTCACCCTGCTGCCGGTGTGCTGCCTGGGCAACTGCGACAAGGCACCGGCGCTGATGATCGACGACGACACTTTCGGCGACGTGCAGCCTGCTGGCGTGGCCAAACTGTTGGAGGGCTACGTATGACCCTGACCTCTTTCGGTCCTGCGAACCGCATTGCGCGCACCGCAGAAACCCACCCCTTGACCTGGCGCCTGCGCGACGACGGCGAGCCGGTCTGGTTCGACGAGTACCAGGCCAAGAACGGTTACGCGGCGGCCCGCAAGGCCTTCGCCGACCTGTCCCAGGACGACATCGTGCAGACCGTCAAGGATGCCGGCCTCAAGGGTCGCGGCGGTGCGGGCTTCCCCACCGGTGTGAAGTGGGGCCTGATGCCCAAAGACGAATCCATGAACATCCGCTACCTGCTGTGCAACGCGGACGAAATGGAGCCCAACACCTGGAAAGACCGCATGCTGATGGAGCAACTGCCCCATCTGCTGATCGAAGGCATGCTGATCAGTGCCCGCGCACTGAAAACCTACCGCGGCTACATCTTCCTGCGGGGCGAGTACACCACCGCCGCCAAGCACCTGCGTCGAGCCGTGGAAGAAGCCAAGGCCGCAGGCCTTCTGGGCAAGAACATCCTGGGCAGCGGCTTCGATTTCGAGCTGTTCGTCCACACCGGCGCCGGGCGTTACATCTGCGGTGAAGAAACCGCACTGATCAACTCCCTGGAAGGCCGTCGCGCCAACCCACGCTCCAAGCCGCCCTTCCCTGCCGCCGTGGGCGTGTGGGGCAAGCCGACCTGCGTGAACAACGTCGAGACCCTGTGCAACGTGCCGGCGATCATCGGCGACGGCGTGGAATGGTACAAATCCCTGGCCCGCGAAGGCAGCGAAGACCACGGCACCAAGCTGATGGGCTTCTCCGGCAAAGTGAAGAACCCCGGCCTGTGGGAGCTGCCCTTCGGCGTGACCGCGCGCGAGCTGTTCGAAGACTACGCCGGCGGCATGCGTGACGGCTTCAAGCTCAAGTGCTGGCAGCCAGGCGGCGCCGGTACCGGCTTCCTGTTGCCCGAGCACCTGGACGCCCAGATGTATGCCGGCGGCATCGCCAAAGTGGGCACCCGCATGGGTACCGGCCTGGCCATGGCGGTGGACGACAGCATCAACATGGTGTCCCTGCTGCGCAACATGGAGCAGTTCTTCGCCCGCGAGTCCTGCGGCTTCTGCACCCCGTGCCGCGACGGCCTGCCCTGGAGCGTCAAGCTGCTGATGGCCCTGGAAAAAGGCCAGGGCCAGCAAGGGGACATCGAGACCCTGCTGGGCCTGGTGGGTTTCCTCGGCCCAGGCAAGACCTTCTGTGCTCACGCACCGGGTGCCGTGGAGCCTTTGGGCAGCGCCATCAAGTATTTCCGTCCAGAGTTCGAAGCCGGCATCGCGCCCACCAGCGCCGCCGTCCCGCCTCTGGCCCGACCGATCGTAGTCGGCGCGTAACGCTTAAATGAGGGCGCCGGGTCCGTGCCCTGCGCTCGACGTGCGATGACGCCGTAAACGGCTGTGTTGATTCGCACGCATAACAAGATTCCATTAGCCACGCCCGCTGACACCGGGCCAACGAAGAACTTTGAACCATGGCCACTATCCACGTAGACGGCAAAGCGCTCGAAGTCGATGGGGCGGACAACCTGTTACAGGCTTGTCTGTCACTAGGCCTCGACATCCCTTATTTCTGCTGGCACCCCGCTCTCGGTAGCGTCGGTGCCTGTCGCCAGTGCGCGGTCAAGCAGTACACCGACGAGAACGACACCCGTGGTCGCATCGTCATGTCCTGCATGACCCCGGCCACCGACAACACCTGGATCTCCATCGACGATGAAGAATCCAAGGCGTTCCGCGCCAGTGTCGTCGAGTGGCTGATGACCAACCACCCCCACGACTGCCCGGTCTGTGAGGAAGGCGGTCACTGCCACCTGCAGGACATGACGGTGATGACCGGCCACAACGAGCGCCGTTATCGCTTCACCAAGCGTACCCACCAGAACCAGGACCTCGGCCCGTTCATTTCCCACGAGATGAACCGCTGCATTGCCTGTTATCGCTGTGTGCGCTTCTACAAGGACTACGCCGGCGGCACCGACCTAGGCGTCTACGGCGCCCACGACAACGTTTACTTCGGTCGCGTTGAAGACGGCACCCTGGAAAGCGAGTTCTCCGGCAACCTCACCGAGGTCTGCCCGACCGGTGTGTTCACCGACAAGACTCACTCCGAACGCTACAACCGCAAGTGGGACATGCAGTTCTCGCCGAGCATCTGCCATGGCTGCTCCAGCGGTTGCAACATCTCCCCGGGTGAGCGCTACGGCGAGCTGCGCCGCATCGAGAACCGTTACAACGGTTCGGTGAACCAGTATTTCCTCTGCGACCGTGGCCGCTTCGGCTATGGCTACGTCAACCGCAAGGACCGTCCACGCCAGCCACGCCTGGCCGATGGCACCAAGCTGACCCTGGACCAGGCACTGGATCAGGCCGCAGACCTGCTGCGCGGCCGTAACATCGTCGGTATCGGTTCGCCCCGCGCCAGCCTGGAAAGCAACTACGCGTTGCAGGAACTGGTCGGTGCCGAGCACTTCTACTCCGGTATCGAAGCCTCCGAGCTGGAGCGCATCCGCCTGGTTCTGCAGGTTCTGAACGACAGCCCGCTGCCGGTTCCGAACATGCGCGACATCGAAGACCACGACGCCGTCTTCGTTCTCGGTGAAGACTTGACCCAGACCGCCGCACGCATGGCCCTGGCCCTGCGCCAGTCGGTCAAGGGCAAGGCCGAGGAAATGGCCGATGCCATGCGCGTCCAGCCTTGGCTCGACGCTGCGGTGAAGAACATCGGCCAGCACGCGCTGAACCCGCTGTTCATCGCCAGCCTGGCTGAAACCAAGCTCGACGACGTGGCCGAGGAGTGTGTACACGCAGCTCCAGACGACCTGGCGCGCATCGGTTTTGCCGTGGCCCATGCCATCGACGCCAGCGCCCCTGCCGTGGAAGGCCTGGACAGCGAAGCCCTGGAACTGGCCAAGCGCATTGCCGACGCCCTGTTGGCGGCCAAGCGCCCGCTGATCATTTCCGGTACCTCCCTGGGCTCCAAGGCGCTGATCGAAGCCGCGGCCAACATTGCCAAGGCCCTGAAGCTGCGCGACAAAGCCGGCTCCATCAGCCTGGTGGTGCCAGAGGCCAACAGCCTCGGCCTGGCCATGCTCGGCGGCGAATCCGTGGACGCCGCCCTGCAGGCGGTGATCGACGGCCGTGCCGACGCCATCGTGGTACTGGAAAACGACCTGTACACCCGCACCGACGCGGCCAAGGTGGATGCAGCGCTGAACGCGGCGAAGGTGGTGATCGTTGCCGATCATCAACAAACCGCTACCGTCGAGCGCGCGCACCTGGTGCTGTCGGCGGCGAGCTTTGCCGAAGGCGACGGTACCCTGGTCAGCCAGGAAGGTCGCGCCCAGCGCTTCTTCCAGGTCTTCGATCCGACCTACCTGGACGCCAGCATCATGGTCCACGAAGGCTGGCGCTGGTTGCACGCCCTGCGCAGCACCCTGTTGAACAAGCCGGTGGACTGGACCCAACTGGACCACGTGACCGCTGCCTGCGCCGCGAGCACCCCGCAACTGGCCAGCATCGTCGATGCCGCACCTTCCGCAGCATTCCGTATCAAAGGCCTGAAACTGGCGCGCGAACCGCTGCGCTACAGTGGCCGTACCGCCATGCGCGCCAACCAGAGCGTGCACGAGCCACGTACCCCGCAAGATCCGGATACCGCCTTCGCCTACTCCATGGAAGGTTACTCGGGCTCCGTCGAACCGCGCTCGCAAGTGCCGTTCGCCTGGTCTCCGGGCTGGAACTCGCCACAGGCCTGGAACAAGTTCCAGGACGAAGTCGGTGGCCACCTGCGCGCCGGTGACCCGGGCACTCGCCTGATCGAAACCCAGGGCGACCGCCTCAACTGGTTCGCCAGCGTGCCGCGAGCCTTCTCCCCGGCCCCGGGCACCTGGCAGGCCGTGCCGTTCTACCACCTGTTCGGCAGCGAGGAAAACTCTTCGAAAGCCGCTCCAGTGCAGGAGCGCATCCCGGCTCCGTACGTTGCTCTGGCCAAATCCGAAGCGGATCGCCTGGGTGTCAACGACGGTGCCCTGCTCGCGGTGAATGTGGCTGGCCAGACCCTGCGTCTGCCGCTGCGCATCAACGAAGAGCTGGGTGCTGGCCTGATAGGCCTGCCTGCCGGCCTGGCGGGCATTCCTCCGGCGATCGCTGGCATTTCCGTTGATGGTCTGCAGGAGGCGGCACAATGAGTTGGTTTACCCCTGAAGTGATCGACGTGATCCTGACGGTCGTCAAGGCCATCGTCATCCTGCTGGCCGTAGTGATCGCCGGGGCGCTGCTGAGCTTCGTCGAACGTCGCCTGTTGGGCTGGTGGCAGGACCGTTACGGTCCGAACCGTGTTGGCCCGTTCGGCATGTTCCAGATCGCTGCCGACATGCTGAAGATGTTCTTCAAGGAAGACTGGACTCCACCGTTTGCCGACAAGGTGATCTTCACACTGGCACCGGTGGTGGCCATGTCCGCCCTGCTGATCGCCTTCGCGATCATCCCGATCACCCCGACCTGGGGCGTAGCGGATCTGAACATCGGCCTGCTGTTCTTCTTCGCCATGGCCGGTCTGTCGGTCTACGCGGTACTGTTCGCCGGCTGGTCGAGCAACAACAAGTTCGCCCTGCTCGGCAGCTTGCGTGCCTCGGCGCAGACCGTGTCCTACGAAGTGTTCATGGGCCTGGCCCTGATGGGCATCGTGGTACAGGTCGGCTCGTTCAACATGCGCGACATCGTCGAGTACCAGGCGCAGAACCTGTGGTTCATCATTCCGCAGTTCTTCGGCTTCTGTACCTTCTTCATCGCTGGCGTGGCGGTGACTCACCGTCACCCCTTCGACCAGCCGGAAGCGGAGCAGGAACTGGCCGACGGCTACCACATTGAATACGCCGGTATGAAATGGGGCATGTTCTTCGTCGGTGAATACATCGGCATCATCCTGATCTCGGCGCTGCTGGTCACCTTGTTCTTCGGTGGCTGGCACGGTCCGTTCGGCATCCTGCCGCAACTGTCCTTCGTCTGGTTCGCACTGAAGACCGCGTTCTTCATCATGCTGTTCATCCTGCTGCGCGCTTCCATCCCGCGTCCGCGTTATGACCAGGTGATGGACTTCAGCTGGAAATTCTGCCTGCCACTGACCCTGATCAATTTGCTGATAACCGCTGCGGTTGTGTTGTGGAACACACCTGCGGTTGCGGTTCAGTGAGGATTTGACCCATGTTCAAATATATTGGCGACATCGTTAAGGGTACTGGTACCCAGTTGCGCAGCCTGGTCATGGTCTTCGGCCATGGCTTTCGCAAGCGCGACACCTTGCAATACCCGGAAGAGCCGGTCTACCTGCCTCCACGCTACCGCGGCCGCATCGTCCTGACCCGCGACCCCGATGGCGAAGAGCGTTGCGTAGCCTGCAACCTGTGCGCCGTGGCCTGCCCCGTGGGTTGCATCTCGCTGCAGAAAGCTGAAACCGAAGACGGTCGCTGGTACCCGGACTTCTTCCGCATCAACTTCTCGCGCTGCATTTTCTGTGGCCTCTGCGAGGAAGCCTGCCCGACCACCGCGATCCAGCTGACACCGGATTTCGAGATGGCCGAGTTCAAACGTCAGGACCTGGTTTACGAGAAAGAAGATCTGCTGATCTCCGGTCCCGGAAAGAACCCTGATTACAACTTCTATCGTGTTGCAGGTATGGCCATTGCCGGTAAGCCAAAAGGCTCCGCGCAAAACGAAGCCGAGCCGATCAACGTGAAGAGCTTGCTGCCTTAAGGAAGAACGATGGAATTCGCTTTCTATTTCGCATCAGGTGTTGCCGTTGTTTCCACGCTACGCGTGGTCACCAACACCAACCCTGTGCACGCCCTGCTCTACCTGATCATTTCGTTGATCGCCGTGGCCATGACCTTCTTCAGCCTTGGCGCGCCGTTCGCCGGCGCCCTGGAAGTGATCGCCTACGCCGGCGCCATCATGGTGCTGTTCGTGTTCGTGGTGATGATGCTGAACCTCGGCCCGGCCGCGGCTCAGCAAGAGCGCATCTGGCTCACGCCCGGCATCTGGATCGGCCCGGTCATCCTGGCCGCGCTGCTGCTGGCTGAACTGCTGTACGTACTGTTCAGCCATCAGAGCGGTGCCGGTATCGGTCAAACCACCGTCAGCGCCAAGGCCGTGGGCATCAGCCTGTTCGGCCCTTACCTGCTGGTGGTCGAACTCGCCTCGATGCTGCTGCTTGCCGCGGCCGTCACGGCGTTCCACTTGGGCCGCAACGAGGCGAAGGAGTAATACGATGCCTACTATCTCTCTCGGTACTATCCCGATGGAACATGGCCTGGCGGTTGCCGGCATCCTGTTCTGCCTCGGTCTGGTCGGCCTGATGGTCCGCCGTAACATCCTCTTCGTGTTGATGAGCCTGGAAGTGATGATGAACGCCTCTGCACTGGCCTTCATCGTTGCGGGCGCCCGCTGGGCGCAGCCGGATGGACAAGTGATGTTCATCCTGGTGATCAGCCTGGCAGCCGCCGAGGCCAGTATCGGCCTGGCGATTCTGCTGCAGCTGTACCGCCGCTTCCACACTCTCGATATCGATGCAGCCAGCGAGATGCGCGGATGAACCTTCTCTTTCTGACTTTCGTATTCCCCCTGATCGGTTTCCTGCTGCTGTCGTTCTCCCGTGGACGCCTCTCGGAAAACCTCTCGGCCCTGATCGGTGTCGGCTCCATTGGCCTGTCGGCCATCGTTGCTGCCTACGTGATCTGGCAATTCAACGTCGCACCGCCAGAGGGTGGCCACTACACCCAGGTGCTGTGGCAGTGGATGTCGGTGGACGGTTTCGCGCCGAACTTCGCCCTGTACCTGGATGGCCTGTCCGTGACCATGCTGGGTGTAGTAGTGGGCGTGGGCTTCTTGATCCACTTGTTCGCGTCCTGGTACATGCGTGGTGAAGCCGGCTACTCACGCTTCTTCGCCTACACCAACCTGTTTATCGCCAGCATGCTGTTCCTGGTGCTGGGCGATAACCTGTTGTTCCTGTACTTCGGCTGGGAAGGCGTGGGCCTGTGCTCCTACCTGTTGATCGGTTTCTACTACAGCAACCGCAACAACGGTAACGCCGCACTCAAGGCCTTCATCGTTACCCGTATCGGCGACGTATTCATGGCCATCGGCCTGTTCATCCTGTTCCAACAGGTGGGCACGCTGAACGTCCAGGAACTGCTGGTGCTGGCCCCGCAGAAATTCCAGGCCGGCGACTTCTGGATCACCCTGGCAACCCTGATGCTGCTGGGTGGCGCCGTGGGTAAATCTGCCCAGTTGCCACTGCAGACCTGGCTGGCGGACGCGATGGCCGGCCCGACCCCGGTTTCGGCACTGATCCACGCCGCAACCATGGTGACCGCCGGCGTCTACCTGATCGCCCGTACCCACGGCCTGTTCACCCTGGCGCCGGAAATCCTGCACCTGGTGGGCCTGGTCGGCGGCGTGACCCTGGTACTGGCCGGTTTCGCCGCGCTGGTGCAGACCGACATCAAGCGGATCCTCGCCTACTCCACCATGAGCCAGATCGGCTACATGTTCCTGGCCCTGGGCGTTGGCGCCTGGGACGGCGCGATCTTCCACCTGATGACCCACGCCTTCTTCAAGGCCCTGCTGTTCCTTGCTTCCGGTGCGGTGATCGTTGCCTGCCACCACGAGCAGAACATCTTCAAGATGGGCGGCCTGTGGAAGAAACTGCCCCTGGCCTACGCCAGCTTCATCGTCGGCGGCGCGGCCCTGGCGGCCCTGCCTCTGGTGACCGCAGGCTTCTACTCCAAGGACGAGATCCTCTGGGAAGCCTTCGCCAGCGGCAACCATGGCCTGCTGTACGCCGGCCTGGTGGGTGCGTTCATGACCTCGCTGTACACCTTCCGCCTGATCTTCATCACCTTCCACGGTGAAGCCAAGACCGAAGCCCACGCCGGCCACGGGATCTCCCACTGGCTGCCGCTGGTGGTACTGATCGTGCTGTCCACCGGGATCGGCGCGATGATCACCCCGCCCCTGCATGGCGTGCTGCCGCAAAGCGTCGGCCATGCCGGTGGCGAAGCCAAGCACAGCCTGGAAATCGCCTCGGGCGCCATCGCCCTGGCCGGTATCCTGCTGGCCGCCCTGTTGTTCCTTGGCAAGCGTCGCGTTGTGACCGCCATCGCCAACAGCGGCATCGGGCGTCTGCTCTCGGCCTGGTGGTTCGCCGCCTGGGGCTTCGACTGGATCTACGACAAACTGTTCGTCAAGCCATACCTGGCCATCAGCCACGTACTGCGCAAGGACCCGCTCGATCAGACCATCGGTTTGATCCCGCGTATGGCCAAAGGGGGGCACAACTCCCTGAGCCGTACCGAGACCGGTCAACTGCGTTGGTACGCCGCCTCGATGGCAGCCGGTGCCGTGCTGGTCATCGGCGCCATTGTGTTGGTAGCGGTCTGATATGAACCTTGCGAACTTGCGAAAGGAATTGAGCCCGTCATGATTCTGCCTTGGCTAATCCTGATCCCCTTCATCGGCGGCCTGCTGTGCTGGCTGGGTGAGCGCTTCGGCGCCACCCTCCCCCGCTGGATTGCGCTGTTGACCATGACCCTGGAACTCGCCCTCGGCCTCTGGCTGTGGGCCCACGGTAACTATTCATATGCTCCGGCGCCTGGCGTCGATCCTACTTGGGCCATCGAGTTCAAGCACCAGTGGATCGAGCGCTTTGGCATCAACGTGCACCTGGCCCTCGACGGCCTGTCGCTGTTGATGGTGCTGCTGACCGGTCTGCTGGGTATCCTCTCGGTACTCTGCTCCTGGAAAGAGATCCAGCGCCATGTGGGCTTCTTCCACCTGAACCTGATGTGGATCCTGGGCGGTGTGGTCGGCGTGTTCCTCGCGCTGGACCTGTTCATGTTCTTCTTCTTCTGGGAAATGATGCTGGTGCCGATGTACTTCCTCATCGCGCTCTGGGGTCACAGCTCGGCAGACGGCAAGAAAACCCGGATCTACGCAGCGACCAAGTTCTTCATCTTCACTCAGGCTTCCGGCCTGATCATGCTGGTGGCGATCCTGGGCCTCGTACTGGTCAACTTCAACAACACCGGGGTCATCACCTTCGATTACGCCCAGTTGCTGAAGACCAAGATGTCCACCGCCACCGAGTACATCCTGATGCTCGGCTTCTTCATCGCCTTCGCGGTGAAGCTGCCGGTGGTGCCGTTCCACTCCTGGCTGCCTGACGCTCACGCCCAGGCACCGACTGCCGGTTCCGTGGACCTGGCGGGCATCCTGCTGAAGACCGCGGCCTATGGCTTGCTGCGTTTCGCCCTGCCGCTGTTCCCCAACGCCTCGGCAGAGTTCGCACCGATCGCCATGACCCTGGGTCTGATCGGGATCTTCTACGGTGCCTTCCTGGCCTTCGCCCAGACCGACATCAAGCGCCTGATCGCCTTCTCCAGCGTTTCCCACATGGGCTTCGTGCTGATCGGCATCTACTCCGGCAGCCAGCAAGCCCTGCAGGGCGCGGTGATCCAGATGCTGGCCCACGGTGTTTCGGCAGCCGCGCTGTTTATCCTCAGCGGCCAGCTGTACGAGCGCACCCATACCCGCGACATGCGTGAAATGGGCGGTCTGTGGTCGCGTATCGCCTACCTGCCGGCCATCAGCCTGTTCTTCGCAGCCGCCTCCCTGGGCCTGCCGGGCACCGGCAACTTCGTCGGCGAGTTCCTGATCCTGATCGGCACCTTCGTCAGCGCTCCATGGATCACCGCGATCGCGACTTCGGGCCTGGTGTTCGGCTCGGTCTACTCGCTGATCATGATCCACCGTGCCTACTTCGGCCCGTCCAAGTCGGACGCGGTGCTGCACGGCATGGATGCTCGAGAACTGATCATGGTGCTGGGGCTGGCGGTACTGCTGATCTACATCGGCGTGTACCCGCAACCGTTCCTCGATACCTCTGCCGCCACCATGCATGGCGTGCAGCAATGGCTCAGCACCGCCTTCACTCAACTCGCTTCGGCCCGGTAAGAGCGCTATGGACTTTACGATTCAACACTTTATAGCCCTGGCGCCGCTGCTGATCACCAGCGCCACTCTTGTGGTGGTGATGCTGGCGATCGCCTGGCGGCGCAACCACGCCCAGACCTTCCTGCTGTCGGTGGCCGGTCTGAACCTGGCATTGCTGTCGATCTTCCCGGTGCTGAAAGTGGCACCCCTGGCGGTCACCCCGCTGTTGCAGATCGACCAGTTCGCCTGCCTGTACATGGCCCTGATCCTGGTGGCCACCCTGGCCTGCGTCACCCTGGCCCACGCCTACCTCGGCGATGGCAGCAGCGGTTACCCGGGCAACCGAGAAGAGCTGTACCTGCTGATCCTGCTGGCCGCCGCTGGTGGCCTGGTGCTGGTCAGCGCGCAGAACCTGGCCGGCCTGTTCATCGGCCTGGAGCTGCTCTCGGTACCGGTCTACGGCCTGGTGGCCTATGCCTTCTTCAACAAGCGCTCCCTGGAAGCCGGCATCAAGTACATGGTGCTGTCAGCCGCCGGTTCGGGCTTCCTGTTGTTCGGCATGGCCTTGCTCTACGCAGAAGCCGGTAGCCTGAGCTTCAGCGGCATCGGTCAGGCCCTGGCCGCCACTGGGCTGCCAAGCCCGCTGGCGCAACTGGGCCTGGGCATGATGCTGATCGGCCTGGCCTTCAAACTGTCGCTGGTACCTTTCCACCTGTGGACTCCGGACGTCTACGAAGGCGCCCCGGCCCCGGTCGCCGCCTTCCTGGCCACCGCCAGCAAGGTGGCGGTGTTCGCGGTACTGGTGCGTCTGTTCCAGCTGTCGCCAGTGGCCAGCAGCGGTGTCCTGAGCAACGTGCTGACCGTGATCGCCATTGCCTCGATCCTGGTGGGCAACCTGTTGGCGCTGACCCAGAGCAACCTCAAGCGTCTGCTGGGTTACTCGTCCATCGCCCACTTCGGTTACCTGCTGATCGCCCTGGTGGCGAGCAAGGGCCTGGCCATGGAAGCCATCGGCGTGTACCTGGTCACCTACGTGATCACCAGCCTTGGCGCCTTCGGCGTGATCACCCTGATGTCCTCGCCGTACAAAGGCCGTGACGCTGACGCACTGTACGAGTACCGCGGCCTGTTCTGGCGCCGTCCGTACCTGACCGCCGTGCTCACCGTGATGATGCTGTCCCTGGCCGGTATCCCGCTGACCGCGGGCTTCATCGGCAAGTTCTACATCATCGCTACCGGTGTCGAAGCGCACCAATGGTGGCTGGTCGGTTCCCTGGTCATGGGCAGCGCCATCGGCGTCTTCTACTACCTGCGAGTGATGGTCACCCTGTACCTGATCGAGCCGAACCTGCGTCGCGTCGATGCCCAACTGCACTGGGAACAGAAAGCCGGTGGCGTCATGCTGCTGGCCATCGCGGTCCTGGCGTTCTTCCTCGGCGTATACCCACAGCCGCTGCTGACCCTGGTCCAGCATTCGGGCCTGGCAGGTTGATCGCTTAAGCTTCAGCGCAACACACAGAACGGCACCTTCGGGTGCCGTTTTGCATTTCAGGGCCCTGCCCTCCCCTCTTCCCAGCAAAACTCGGAATCGCCCTTCCTGCCACGTCGGCCCGGTCCGACATTCAGCCCGCTGCCGCAGGCATAGACTGCTGCCAGATCAAACGCGGCGCCCAGCGGGCCTTGACCAAAGCTGTATCTCCATCCACTCTATACGCAGGAAGCGTATGAAATGAATGCTCTGTTTATTGAACTACCGGCATTTGCGCGATACCGAAATGGCTTCCTTGACGACGAATTGTTCTGCGAACTGCAGATCGAGTTGCTGCGCCACCCGCACGCGGGTGTTCTGATTCAGGGCACTGGCGGCTTGCGCAAGATGCGTTTCATCGATGAGCGACGCAACAAGGGCAGGCGTGGCGGGCTGAGGGTGATTTATTACTGGTGGTCCGGAGGAGCACAGTTCTGGCTCTTCACCCTGTTCGACAAGGAGCAGATGGACGACCTGCTACCGCAGCAGCGACAACAGCTCAAACAACTGCTGGAACGTGAAATCGAGGCCAGAAGACATGACCAAACGTGACATCTTTTCCGAACTGGTTGAAGGCATCGACGCCCTCACCCAGGAGCGCCAGGGCAAGATCACCCTGCGCAGCCATAAAGTGAAACTCGACAAGCTGCCCCCCATCACCGCCGCCGAGGTGATGAACATCCGCCAGCAACTCAACCTCTCGCGCTCGGTATTCGCCATGTACCTGCGCACCAACACCCGCACCCTGGAGAACTGGGAACAGGGCCGCGCCATACCCAACGCCCAGGCCACGACCTTGATACGCCTGGTGGAGCGCTACCCCGATACAGTGGAGCGCCTCGCCTCGCTGGCCTGATCCGGCACTGTTCGAAGGGCAACAAAAAACCCGCGCCAGGCGGGTTTCTTGTTGTAGAGAACGCAGGCTCAGTCAGCCAGGCGCCAGGTCGTACCGCCCTTGCCATCTTCCAGGATCACGCCCATGGCGGTGATCTGGTCGCGGATCCGATCGGACTCTGCCCAATCCTTGTTGGCACGGGCCGCCAGGCGGGCCTGGATCAGCGCCTCGACTTCTGCCGCATCGACCCGACCTTCGGCACCGGCCTGCAGGAAGTCGTCGGCCTCCAGTTGCAGCACGCCCAGCACACTGGCCAGCTCCTTCAAGCGGGCTGCCAGACCGGCCGCCGCATCGATATCGCTCTCACGCAGGCGGTTGATCTCGCGCACCATCTCGAACAGCACGGCACAGGCTTCCGGAGTACCGAAGTCGTCGTTCATCACCTGGGTGAAACGCTCGACGAAGGCTTCGCCACCGGCCGGCGCCACTTTCGGCAGGCCCTTGAGCGCATGGTAGAAACGCTCCAGCGCGCCCTTGGCGTCCTTGAGGTTGTCTTCCGAGTAGTTGATGGCGCTGCGGTAGTGGCTGGCCACCAGCAGGTAACGCACCACTTCCGGATGGTACTTGTCGAGCACGTCGCGAATGGTGAAGAAGTTGTTCAAGGACTTGGACATCTTCTCGCCATTGATGCGGATCATGCCGCAGTGCATCCAGGCGTTGGCGTAGGTCTTGCCGGTAGCCGCTTCGCTCTGGGCGATCTCGTTCTCGTGGTGCGGGAACTCCAGGTCGCTGCCGCCGCCATGAATGTCGAAGGTCTCGCCCAGGCAGCAGGTGGACATCACCGAGCACTCGATGTGCCAGCCCGGACGACCGTCACCCCAAGGCGATGGCCAGCTCGGCTCACCCGGCTTGGCGGCTTTCCACAAGACGAAGTCCAGCGGGTCCTGTTTCGACTCGTCGACTTCGATCCGCGCGCCGATGCGCAGGTCTTCGATCTTCTTGCGCGACAGCTTGCCGTAGCCCATAAACTTGCCGACGCGGTAGTACACGTCGCCATTGCCCGGAGCGTAGGCGTAGCCCTTGTCGATCAGGGTCTGGATCATCGCGTGCATGCCGGGGATATGGTCGGTGGCGCGCGGTTCCATGTCCGGCTTCTTGATGTTCAGCCGCGCCTCGTCCTCGTGCATCGCCGCGATCATGCGCTCGGTCAGGGCCTCGAAGGCCTCGCCGTTCTCATTGGCACGATTGATGATTTTGTCGTCGATATCGGTGATGTTGCGCACATAGGTCAAGTCATACCCGCTGAAACGCAGCCAGCGGGTAATCAGGTCGAATGCCACCATGCTGCGGCCATGGCCCAGGTGGCAGTAGTCGTACACGGTCATGCCGCACACGTACATGCGCACCTTGTTGCCATCCAGCGGCTTGAAGACTTCTTTGCTCTTGGTGAGCGTGTTGTAGATCGTTAGCACGTTAGTTCCTTGACTGAATCACTGACCCCAGGAGTCGCGCAGGGTCACGGTACGGTTGAATACCGGAGCACCTGGTTTCGAGTCCTTGATATCCGCGCAGAAGTAGCCTTCGCGCTCGAACTGGAAACGGTCTTCCGGCTGTGCGTTGCCCAACGAGGGTTCAGCACGACAACCAGTGAGCACTTGCAGGGAGTCAGGGTTGATGTTGTCCAGGAAACTCGCGCTGTCTTCGGCCTTCTCCGGGTTCGGAGAGCGGAACAGGCGATCGTACAGGCGCACTTCGCACTCGACGCTGGCGGCAGCCGGCACCCAGTGAACCACGCCCTTGACCTTGCGGCCTTCAGGGTTCTTGCCCAGGGTGTCCGGATCGTAGGAGCAACGCAGCTCGACGATGTTGCCCTCGGCGTCCTTGATCGCTTCATCGGCACGGATCACGTAGCTGCCACGCAGGCGCACTTCGCCGTTAGGCTCCAGGCGCTTGTAGCCTTTGGGCGGCTCTTCCATGAAGTCGTCATGGTCGATGTAGATTTCACGGGCGAACGGCAGCTGGCGCATGCCGAGTTCTTCTTTCTGCGGATGACGCGGCAGTTCGAGGTTCTCGACCTGGTCTTCCGGGTAGTTGGTGATCACGACTTTCAACGGACGCAGCACGCACATGGCGCGGGGTGCGTTCTGGTCCAGATCCTGACGGATGCTGAATTCCAGCATGCCGTAATCAACCACGCCGTCGGAGCGGTTGGTGCCAACCATCTCGCAGAAATTGCGGATCGACGCCGGGGTGTAGCCGCGGCGGCGGAAGCCCGACAGGGTCGACATGCGCGGGTCGTCCCAACCATTCACGTGCTTCTCGTCCACCAGTTGCTTGAGCTTGCGCTTGCTGGTGATGGTGTAGTTCAGGTTCAGGCGGCTGAACTCGTACTGGCGCGGGTGCGCGGGCACCGGCAGGTGCTCGAGGAACCACTCGTACAGCGGACGGTGGCTTTCGAACTCCAGGGTGCAGATCGAGTGGGTGATGCCTTCGATGGCGTCCGACTGGCCGTGGGTGAAGTCGTAGTTGGGGTAGATGCACCACTTGTCACCAGTCTGATGGTGATGGGCGTGGCGAATGCGATACATGATCGGGTCGCGCAGGTTCATGTTCGGCGAGGCCATGTCGATCTTGGCCCGCAGTACCCGCGCACCATCCGGGAACTCACCGGCGCGCATGCGAGCGAACCAGTCCAGGTTCTCTTCTACCGAACGCTCGCGGAACGGGCTGTTCTTGCCTGGCTCGGTGAGGCTGCCGCGGTATTCCTTGGCCTGGTCAGGGGTCAGGTCGCAGACATAGGCCTTGCCCGCCTTGATCAGTTCCACGGCCCAGTCGTGCAACTGGTCGAAGTACTGCGAGGCATAACGCACTTCGCCGGACCACTCAAAACCCAGCCACTTGACGTCGCTTTCAATGGCGTCGATGTATTCCTGGTCTTCCTTGGCCGGGTTGGTGTCGTCGAAACGCAGGTGCGTGACGCCACCGAATTCCTGGGCCAGACCGAAGTTCACGCAGATCGACTTGGCGTGACCGATGTGCAGGTAACCATTGGGCTCCGGAGGGAAGCGGGTCACGATCTGTGTGTGCTTACCCGAGTCCAGGTCCGCCTGGATGATCGGGCGCAGGAAGTTGACCGGTACGGCCGGTCCAGTCTTGGAATTCGAGGTAGGGTCGACAGTGGGCTTGCTCATAGGATCCTTGAACGTACAAGTGCGCGGCCAGGTGCGGCCTGATAAATCAAAACGGATATCATAGCCGATGCTGTCAAGTGCCTGACAGAGCGCAGCTTTAAAACTGCGGCTATTAATGGCACCCAAGTGAAAAAACAGCCTCGAAATTCGTGGCGGTCACGCTAAACTGCGCTCCTTGGCTGCAGGATGGCCAAATCGGTGCGGACCCCATGCGTGCCCCGCCACCCAGGATTTTCTTGAAAACGCTTCTCCTTATAAAGAGTACCGACCATGACCCAAGTCAAACTGACCACCAACCACGGCGAGATCGTGCTGGAACTGAACGCCGAGAAAGCCCCGTTGACCGTGGCCAACTTCGTCGAATACGTGAAAGCCGGTCACTATGAAAACACCGTTTTTCACCGCGTCATCGGTAACTTCATGATCCAGGGCGGCGGCTTCGAACCTGGCATGAAAGAAAAGAAAGACAAGCGTCCAAGCATCCAGAACGAAGCTGACAACGGCCTTTCCAACGACAAGTACACCGTTGCCATGGCCCGCACCATGGAGCCGCATTCGGCTTCCGCGCAGTTCTTCATCAACGTTGCCGACAACAGCTTCCTCAACCACAGCGGCAAGACCGTGCAGGGCTGGGGCTACGCCGTATTCGGCAAAGTGATCGCCGGCACCGAAGTGGTCGACAAGATCAAGGGCGTGGCCACCACCATGAAGTCCGGCCACCAGGACGTACCCGCAGACGACGTGATCATCGAGAAAGCCGAGATCATTGAGTGATACTGCTGATTTCAGATCTGCATCTGGAAGAGGAGCGCCCGGACATCACCCGGGCGTTTCTGGAATTACTCGGTGGGCGCGCCCGCGCCGCCGAGGCGCTGTACATCCTCGGGGACTTTTTCGAGGTATGGATCGGCGACGATGCCATGACCCCCTACCAGCTTTCCATTTGCCAGGCATTGCGCGAGCTCAGCGACAGCGGCACGCAGATCTTCCTGATGCATGGCAATCGCGACTTCATGCTCGGCAAGGCCTTCTGCAAGGCGGCCGGCGCCACCCTGCTCAAGGATCCCAGCGTCGTCGACTTCTACGGCGAGCCGGTATTGCTGATGCACGGTGACAGCCTGTGCACCCGTGACGAAGCCTACATGCGTATGCGCCGCTACCTGCGCAACCCGCTGAGCCTGTGGATTCTGCGCCACCTGCCCCTGGGCACCCGGCGCAAGCTGGCGCGCAAGCTGCGCAACGAAAGCCGGGCCCAGACCCGCATGAAGGCCAACGACATTGTCGATGTGACCCCGGACCAGGTACCGCAGGTCATGCAGGAACACGGGGTGCGCACCCTGGTTCATGGCCACACCCATCGCCCGGCGATCCACAAGCTGCAGATCGGCGAACAAGCCGCCAAGCGCATTGTGCTGGGGGACTGGGACCGTCAGGGCTGGGCGCTGCAGGTGGATGAGCAGGGTTTCCAACTGGCGGCGTTCGATTTCGTACCGACGCAACTGGCGCTGCCCGGTTCGCCCTGAACGGACGCCCTCGCTGCCGCAGGAGCCGGCTTGCCGGCGAAGGGGCCAGCAAGCCTTGCATGGCCCTGTCGGACGCCTTCCCTGGCAAGCCCGCTCCTACAACAAATGCCCTACCGTAAGAGCCGGCTTGCCGGCGAAGGGGCCAACAAGCCTTGCATGGCCCTTTCGGACGCCAGCGCCTGCGACGAAAGGCATCAATGCCCCGCCGCGGCTGGGCCGGCCTTGGCAGCGAATGGCGGCTTGGCCAGCCAGACCAGCAGAATCAGGCCCATGAAGCCCCAGCCCAGCAAGGTGAAGTAGTCCACGGTCGAGAGCATGTATGCCTGGCTGGTCAGGACTTGATCCAGCTGCGCGTAAGCCTTGGTGCTCGCGCCTCCGAGATTGCTCAGCGCATCCCGGGTGACCGGGTCGAAGATGCTCATGCTTTCGCTCATGTAAGCGTGATGCTGGTCTGCCCGGCGAATCCAGATCCAGGTGGTCAGCGACGCCGCAAAACTGCCCCCCAGAGTCCGCAGGAAGGTTGCCAGGCCAGCGCCGTCGGCGATCTGGTGCGGGGGCAGGTCGGACATCAGGATGCTCAGGGTCGGCATGAAGAACAGCGCCACGCCGATGCCCATGAACAGTTGCACCAGGGCGATGTGCTGGAAGTCCACTTCATTGGTGAAACCGGCACGCATGAAGCAGCTCAGGCCAATGGCCAGGAATGCCAGCCCGGCCAGCAGGCGCAGGTCGAACTTGTTCGCGTACTTGCCGACAAAGGGTGACAACAGCACCGGCAGGATGCCGATCGGTGCCACCGCCAGCCCCGCCCATGTCGCGGTGTAGCCCATCTGGGTCTGCAACCATTGCGGCAGGATCAGGTTAATACCGAAGAATCCGGCGTAGCCCAGCACCAGCACTATCGTGCCAATGCGGAAGTTGCGGTGCGCGAACAGCCGCAGGTTGACCACCGGATGCTGGTCGGTCATTTCCCAGATGATGAACACCGCCAGCGCGATCACCGAAATCGCCGCACCGATGATGATGAAGTTCGACTCGAACCAGTCCAGGTCATTGCCCTTGTCGAGGATCACCTGCAACGCGCCGACGCCAATGACCAGCGAAATCAGCCCCACGTAGTCCATCGGCTGACGGCTGGTGACCACCGGGCGCTTGGCCAGCTGCGAACGCACCACCATCACCGCAAAAATGCCGATCGGAACGTTGATGAAGAAAATCCACGGCCAGCTGTAACTGTCGGTGATCCAGCCGCCAAGAATGGGACCAGCAATCGGCGCCACCACCGTGACCATTGCCAGCAATGCCAGGGCCATGCCGCGCCTGGCGGGTGGATAAACGGCGATCAACAGGGTTTGCGTCATCGGGTACAACGGCCCGGCCACCAGGCCTTGCAGCACACGAAAGCCGATCAGCTCAGGCATCGAGGTCGAGATGCCGCAGAGAAACGAGGCCAGCACAAACAGCATCGTCGCCCAGAGAAACAGTTTTACCTCGCCAAAGCGCCGGCTGAGCCAGCCGGTCAGCGGCAACGCAATCGCATTGCTCACGGCGAACGAGGTAATCACCCACGTGCCCTGCTCCGAACTCACACCAAGGTTGCCGGAAATGGTCGGCAACGCCACGTTGGCGATGGTGGTGTCGAGCACCTGCATGAAGGTCGCCAGCGACAGGCCGATGGTGCTGAGCAACAGGCTGGGCGGCGTGAAAGAAGCGTTATTGCTCATCGCGAATCCTTTGGAACCGGGGTGGCGCTGCGCCCCTGTGGGGCGAGCATGCTCGCACCCACAGGGTCAGTGGCGAATCAGCGTTGCGCGGTTTTGCTGACCACAGCGCTGTTGTCATGGATCAGCTGAGCGATCATCGCGTCGGCTTCGGCCAACTGCCGGTCGTAGACGTTGGTACTGAACGAGGCCTTTTGCTGCGGTTGCTGCGCCAGTACCGGGCCGCTCTGGTCATGCAGGTTCACTTCAACATTGGTCGACAGCCCAACCCGCAGTGGGTGCTTGGCCAGCTCTTCGGCATTGATGTGAATCCGCACCGGCACACGCTGCACGATCTTGATCCAGTTGCCGGTGGCGTTTTGCGCGGGCAACAGAGCAAACGCGCTGCCGGTGCCGGCGCCGAGGCTGTCGACGGTGCCACTGTATTTCACGCTGCTGCCGTAGATGTCGGACTCGATGTCCACGGGCTGGCCGATGCGCATGTCACGCAGTTGGGTTTCCTTGAAGTTGGCATCGATCCACAGTTGATCCAGCGGGATCACCGCCATCAACGCCGTACCCGGTTGCACTCGCTGGCCGAGCTGCACGGTGCGTTTGGCAACGTAACCGGTGACCGGCGCGATCAGGGTGCTGCGCGCATTGGTCAGGTAGGCCTGGCGCAGATCCGCAGCCGCCGACATCACGTCCGGGTGCGACGAGACCACGGTGTCATCGACCAGCGCACTGGTGGTTTTCAACTGCTGCTTGGCGTTGGCCAGGGCGTTTTGCGCCGAGGTCAGGTCGTCGCGGGCGTGGGACAGTTCTTCCTGGGAAATCGCGCCGCCAGCGGCAAGGTTTTTCCGGCGGTTGAAGTTGTCCTGAGCCTTCTGCACTTCGGCCTGTTGCGCGTTGACCTGGGCTTTCATGCCGTCGACATTGCTGTACAGGCCGCGAACCTGACGCACGGTACGCGCCAGTTTCGCCTGGGCACTTTGCAGACCGACTTCGGCATCGTTGGGGTCGAAGTTGATCAGCACCTGACCTTCGTGGACCAGGTCACCATCGTCAGCGCCGATGCTGACCACGGTACCGGTCACCAGCGGAGTGATTTCAACGACGTTGCCGTTGACGTAGGCGTCATCGGTGCTCTCATTCCAGCGCCCGATGAATTCGTGATAAGCCCAGACACCGGCACCGGTGAGGGCCACAACGATGGCCAGCACCAGCAGCATCACTTTGCGCTTGCGCGGATTGCCGGTGTCTTGCGAGTTGTCTTGAGCTTGGGTGTTTTCGGCAGTGGCCATGACAAATACCTGAATTAGTTGTGCGGCGTGGCTGGAATGGCGTTGGCTGCGCTCAGGGTCTCGCCCTGAAAGCCCCCGCCCAGCGCTTGCATCAGTTGAATCGACAGATCGATCTGCTCGGCATTGAGGTTGGCCAACTGACGTTGGGCCTGCAGCAGTTGCTGCTCGATGCTGAGCACGTCCAGGTAGTTGCCGATGCCGGAACCGTAACGCTGGACCACGGTGTTATAGGAATCCTGAGCAATATCGGTGGCGTGCTGTTGCGCGCCGATTTGCCGGCCGATGTCACGCAACTGGTTGATCGTGTCGCTGACATCACCCAGCGCTTTCACCAGGCTTTTGTTGTACTGCGCCACCGCCAGATCGTAATCGGCGTCACGCGAATCGAGGTTGGCGCGCAGGCGCCCGCCATCGAAGATGGGTAGCGAAATGGTCGGGGCGATGCTGAAGAAGCGACTGGCCGAACCAAACATTGCGTCACCCAACAAGGATTCGGCACCGGCGGACGCCGTAAGGTTCAGGTTGGGATAGAAGCGGGTTTTCGCCGAATCAATGTCTTTGCTCGCGGCCTCTACACGCCAGCGGGCGGCAACCAGGTCCGGGCGACGGCCAAGCAGCTCAGCCGGAAGAACCGAGGGCACTGCCACGGCGCTGGCTTGCAATACTTTGGGCCGGGCGATTTCACTGCCGCGATCCGGGCCTTTGCCGAGCAGCACGGCCAGGGCGATTTTCGCACTGCTCAGACGTTTTTCGGCGTCGATCAGGCTGGCTTCGGAACTGGCTTCCAGACTCTGGGTTTGCTGGAGCTGGTACTGGCTGTCGATCCCGGCGCTCAAGCGACGCTGGCTCAGATCGAGCATTTGCCTGGTGCGCTTGAGGTCGTCGCTGGCCAGGTCATAGACGATGTGCGCCTGCCCCAGATCGCTGTAGGCCCGGGCCACATCGGCGGCGAGGGTCAATTGCGCGGCCTGACGGTCGACTTCAGCAGCACGGGCCTGGCCGAGTGCGGCTTCCCAGGCATCACGCTGGCCGCCCCACAGGTCGAAGTTGTAATTGAAGCCGGCGCTGATGTTACGCACGGTGGCGTAGGCATCGCCCTGCCCCAGCGGATCCTGATCCTTGGCCAGGCGCGAACGGCTGATGCCGGCGCTGGCGTCGAGGGTCGGATAGCGTTCGGCATCGGCGGCATACGCGGCGGCGCTGGCCTGATGGGCACGGGCGGCGGCGATCTGCATGTCCGGGCTGTCGCGCAGGGCTTCGCGGATCAGACCGTCGAGCTGTGGATCGCCGAGGCTGGTCCACCAGTCGCTTTTCGGCCATGCCGCAGGCGACAGGGTCACACCGTTGAGGGATTGGCCGGCCTTCAGGCTTTTCGCGTCGAGATTTTTGCCTTGGGTATCGAGGCCGCTGTAATTGGCGCATCCGGCAAGGATCATCGCCGACAGCACCAGCGTCAGGCTGCTGCGCAAGGTTTTACTGCTCATTGTGTTCACCTAAGCGCTGGATGGTGATCGGGTCACCGGCGGCCAGCAGGATTTTCTTGAGGATGTATTCCAGGGTCTTCAACTCGTCCGGGGAGATCGCGCCAGCCAGTTCATTCATCGCGTCGGCGCCGATCTGCGGCAGCCGATCCGTCAACTGCTGGCCCTGTTCGGTCAGGGTCAGTTGCACTTGGCGGCGATCACCTTCACTGCGTTGGCGAGCCAGGAAGCCCTTCTGCTCCAGACGATCGAGCATGCGTGTCATCGAACCGCTGTCCAGCGAAAGGTGCCGGCACAGCTCGGCCGGGGTATCGACGCCGAACTGGGCCATGATGATCAACACTTTGAACTGCGCGGCAGTGATGCCGTGGGGTTCCATGTGGGTGTCGATGATCCGGTCCTTGAGCAATGCGGCGCGGCCCAGCAACAGGCCGAGATGGCAGGTTTTGAATTCGTCCGGGGTGAAATGCTTCATGTGCTCACCTAATAACTGCCTAGGCAGTGAATATATGTCGAGATATTACTGCCTAGGCAGCGAATGTCAACGCAATAGTTAGGTTGCTTTGTAATTAGTTGACCAATGGACTGGGTCTTTATCTTGAACAGGCGGGCGTCATCACCAACCCGCTGACGATTAGTAGTCTTCATGCCTCTGCCTGCCGTCTGTGAATCAACGGGATTGCCCTATTCCACGATGACTTCGACAAAGGCCATGGCTCACACGTGCACCCGGCATCCCCCCCCCCTTCAGCGAGTTGAAGATCGACCGCATACAGGTGCACGACTGCAGCGCCAACGAGGAACTGACGCAGGCGCCGACCTGCATTGTCCGGCTCGGTCCCCCGTTGGTCTAACGGTGGTGACGGGAAGCTTGGAGACCGCGCAAGAACTTGATCTGTTGCGTAAAATCGACTGCACTCAGATTCAGGGTTTCCTGATCTTTCACGCCATATCTTCGGATCAATTCCAGCCGTTGCTGTCCCATGGCGGGCCGACAAACGCGTATGGATTGGCAAGCGGGTGTCGAGGCCCGTCACTTGCCATCGTGGTCACTGTGTCCAACGGCTCTCTCATCACTGCTACCCAGGTCCTCTAATGCCACATCCCAATGCCCTTCTGGAGAAACTCGCCAGCAGTTCCTCGCGCCTGAACAAGAGCCTGCTGGTGCTCGGAGCCCTGTTGTTGCTGTTGCTGGGCATCAGCTATGTGGGGGTGACGCGCATGATCGAAGAGCGGCGCGAAACCTTGCAGTTTCACTTCGCTCGGCTGATGGAGAATGTCCACGAACAGGAAGTGTTCCTGCAGGATATCGCCCGGGAAAGCGTCAAGAGCGAACGGCTGCCCAGTCTCATGTTGCCACCCTACTCACAAAAACCCCTGCCCGATGAAGGGCCGAACATTTACGAGGGCCGCGGCCTGCCGTTTTCGCTGCCCTATAGCTTGAAGATCAATACGGACAGGATTGCCCCCAGCCAATACCCGAAGATCTTTGCGCTGGGTACCCATTTGGCGGCCTATTACAGTGCGTTCTGGTCGGCCTCGCACTATCAGTCGCCCCAAGTCGCCCTGATCAATGGCCCCGACAATTTTGACCTTGCCGTACCCTCCACCGGGCGTTTGCGCGGTCCGGGACGGGTACCAATGCCTATGGGCGATCTGATCGATGCGATGACCCGCTTGAACAAGCGCCTGCGCGGGCAGAACTCGCCATTGCCAGATTTTCAGGTGCACTGGGAACCCTATGTCTCTTCCAATGACGACAAGAGCGCCCCCACCCTGCTGGCGTACGTGAGTATCAACCTGGCGAAAACCGCATTGACCGTCGAGGGCGCCGATACCTGGGTGGTGCTGGGCTCGCTGATGAACCTGTCTCAGGTCAACAACATCGAGCGGTTGATGCAGTGGTCGATCTACGATGACTTCACCTTGATCACCCCTCGTGGCGTGGTATTGACCGGAGCTCTGAAACCCGGCGAGGTGCTGGATGAAGGGGTGAACTTCAACCGCGACGGCCTGGTGTTCAAACTGAGCAGCCCCGGGGAGCATCACTGGACGGCGATCTACTTCATCAGCCTGCGCAGCTTCCTCGATTACGCGCTGTGGCCATTGCTTGGCCTGGTCGCGCTGGTGCTTGCGCTGCTCGGTTGCAGTCGGGCGATCAATCGCTGGTACCAGGCCCGGGTCATCCTGCCCGCGCAGAGCGCCCACGCCAGCATCGCTGAAAGCGAGGCATTCAGCCGCACGGTGATCGATACGGCGCCGACCGGCCTGTGCGTGATTCGCCGCAGCGATCACCAGGTGCTGCTGGAAAACCAGCGCGCCCAGCAATGGCACGACAACGGCCAACTGATGAGCTTGCTCACGCCCCTTACGGGCCCCGGTCATGCCGATCTTGAAATCAATGGGCGCCACTTGCATGTTGCCTTCGTGCCCACCCGCTATCAGGGCCAGGACGCCTGGTTATGTGCGTTGCATGACGTGACCCGGCATGTCGAAGATGCAGCGGCGCTGGAAGAGGCGCGCCAGGCCGCCGACTCGGCAAACCAGGCCAAAAGCCGTTTCCTCGCCACCATGAGCCACGAGATCCGTACTCCCCTGTACGGCGTGCTGGGAACTCTGGAGCTGCTTGGCCTGACCTCGCTCGCCCCGCGCCAGCAGGATTACCTGCACACCATCCAGCGCTCCTCCGCCACGTTGTTCCAACTGGTCAGCGATGTACTGGATGTGTCGAAAATCGAAGCCGGACAGATGACCCTCGAACTTGAGGATTTCTGCCCGCTGGAGCTGACCGAAGACACCGTGCGCACCTACAGCGCCTTCGCCCGATCCAAGGGCCTGCTGCTCTATGCCTGCATCGACCCGGCGCTGCCGGACCGGTTGCGCGGTGACCCGATACGGATTCGCCAGATCCTCAACAACTTGCTGAGCAACGCCATCAAGTTCACCGATAACGGTCGCGTGGTGCTGCGGGTTCAGTTGCTGGAAAGCGACGACGGCCGTGCCCATGTGCAATGGCAAGTCAGCGATTCGGGAAAGGGGATTACCCAGGCGCAACAACAGCAACTGTTCGACCCTTTCTATCAGGTCAACGACGCCAACGCGCAAGCCGGTGCCGGATTGGGACTGGCCATTTGCAAATGGCTGTGCGAGTTGATGGCGGGCCAGTTGAACGTGGTCAGCGAGCCCGGGCTCGGCAGCAGTTTCATCCTTCAACTCTCGCTGGAACACGCACCCGGTGAGCTGGCCGATTGCCCTGTGTTCGGCCCCGGCAGCGCCGCCGTCTATGTGCGTGCAAAGGTCGCTGAACAGGCCCAACACCTGATGGCCTGGCTCAAGCGTTTTGGCCTCGACTGCCACCCGCTGACGGCCGGTACACCAGTGTCATCGGCACTGCTGGTAGAGCTTTGCTCGCTGGCCAATACCGCGGCCTGGCCGGGTCCGAAGGTCGTCGCCACGGCGGATGGCCCCAACCCTTCGCAATTACGCGGTACCGTCCGAGAAGTCGACGCCCATGATGTCCGCGCGATCGCCTGGGCGATTTACCAGGCCCAGCACGGCGCTCGCACCGACAGCCAACCTTCGTCGCCGGATACCCCCCGGCAGTTGAATCTGCAAGTGCTGGTGGCGGAAGACAATGTGATCAACTCGGCGATCATAAAGGAGCAACTGGAAGTGCTGGGCTGCTCGGTGGTCGTCGCGGCCAATGGCGAGCTTGCCCTGGCGCAGTGGTCGCCCGGACGTTTCGATCTGCTGCTGACCGACGTCAATATGCCGGTCATGAACGGCTACCAATTGACCACGGCGTTGCGACAACTGGATCAGGCCTTGCCGATTATCGGCGTCACCGCCAACGCCTTGCGCGAAGAAGGCGAGCGCTGCGCTAGCGTCGGCATGAACGCCTGGATGGTCAAGCCGCTGAACCTCGCCACCCTGCGCGCGCACCTGGGAAGACATTGCAAAATCGCCCTACCGGCGACCAGCGTTGCGCCTCTAAAGCTGTCACCGAACATGCGCGAACTCTTTGTCACGACGCTACGCCAGGACATGCAGGTCACGCTGACGGCACTGGACAACGCCGATGCCCATCGCGTGGCGCAACAGCTGCACAGCATGGCCGGTGCATTGGGTGCGGTACAGCTCGAGGAACTGGCCACAACCTTCGTCGAGCTGGAGTGTCGCCTGAACGGCATGAGCGTGACCAGCGCCCTGGACCTGGAGGTGCGCCAGAATCTGGCTCGATTGAAAGACCTGCTGGACACCCTTGAATAATTTCAATGCGGATAATCAGCCATGGAAACCCTCAAGGTTGCCATTGCCAATGACCACCCCATCGTCCTGGGGGGGTACGAGAGCTGGTTGAGCGTGGCCAATGCTTGCGCGCTGATGGAATACCTGACGCGGCACTTCCCCAACGTGCTGGTGCTGGCGCTGACGATAAGTTCCAACCCGCTGAGCCTGACGCGCCTGCAAGAGATCGTGGCAAGCCGGTGCGCAGCAGTGCCGAGCGTTTTACTCACCTGTTGCTAAAGGAACATAAAATAGTGCGTTGATTTGTTCCGGGAGTGGGAGTCAGCAACAATTGACTTAAGAGCGAAAAGATAACAAGCATTCAAAAAACTCTTGCCACGAGCAAACTTGGCGCCAACAGCAACCATACACTTCTGGATTACTAACATAACTAGAAAAAACTCAAACCAATAGACAACTACATTCCAGCTGCAATTAACTTCTAGGAATCGTCTGATGTACCACCAAAAAATCGCGTTATATCGTGTTGTTGTTTTAAACCTAACCACTGGAAAACAACATGAAAAAGCTAACTCGCGCACTTCTCGCCCTTTCAATCATCGCCGCCGCTGGCAATGCCTTGGCAGAGGAGCCCGTTACTCCCCCCGTTACTACACCCGCTAACCCCATCCAGGCCGGTAGTGGCACTATCAACTTCACCGGCACCATCAACAATGACGCCTGCTCCGTTGAGGGTGCTGGCAAGGGTAAAACCATCGCGGTCGAAATGGGCGAAGTGTCGATCAAAGACATGGGCACTCCCAGCGCGCCTAAAGGCAACGGCACACTGAACGTCGAAAACTTCAGCATGAAGATCAACTGCAACGCCGGTACTAAGGTCGCAATGATCTTCAAACCAACCTCGGGCGCAGGTTCGGGTCTCGTGTCCGGTACCAAGGTGCTTCGTCTGATTGACGGTCTGGGGGCTGCGAAAGGTATCGGCATTGCGCTGCTTGACTCCAATGGCGAGGTGATCGACCTCCGCACGGCAAGCACCGCAAAGATCGAAAACTCTCTGCAAGACAGCAACGCCACCCTCAAATTCTCCGCAGCCTACGTAACCACCGGCACTCCGGCACAGGCTGTTGCCGGTCGTGGCGACGCCACCCTACCGTTCACGCTGCAATACGAATAATCCGCGCGAACACACAAGCCCGGTGCGGGGCCGGTCGGCCCCGCATCCTCATTCACTTGCGCGGTAGCCCTCATGTTTTATCGTCACTCACTATCCTTTTGTGCAGGCCTGCTGAGCCTGTTCATGGTCAATCAGGCCATGGCCGGAATTTCCTTGAGCAGCACCCGGCTGATTTTCGACGGCCAGCACAAGGAGGCCGGAATCACCGTGCGCAACAGCGGTGAAGACGTGTTGATCCAGTCGTGGATCGACACCGACTCCAGCGAAACCGCAGCAGTACCCTTTGCCGTCACGCCGCCACTGGTGCGCGTCAGCGGCGACGAACAGCAAATATTGCGGGTGATCTACGAAGGCACGGGCATGCCATCCGACCGCGAGTCGGTGGTGTGGCTCAATGTGCAAGAGATCCCTCAAGCGGCGAAATCCAAGAACACCTTGCAACTGGCCGTGCGTCAGCGCATCAAGGTGTTCTTCCGCCCGGCAGGCCTGAAAAACAACGCCTATCTGGCACCGAGCGAACTGACCTGGCGCCTGACAGAACAAGCCGGCAAGCACCTGTTGGTGGTGAATAACCCTGGCCGGTATCACGTGTCGATTGCCGAAATCACACTTCAATCCGGCACCGTCAGTGAGCAACCCGTTGAATCAATGATGATTGCCCCCGGCGAGCAAAAAAGCTTCCCCCTTAAACAACTTCACAACGCCAATACAGCCCGTCTTTTATTCAAAAGCATTAATGATTATGGCGCACAAGATCGTTATGGAGCACAAATTTCCAACAGTGCCGATATCCGAGCCAGTTTGAATAAACAAACCCCATAACTTAAGCGCCGCTGTGACGGCTGAACTTCCACTGTATTTCTCTTCGCTCCGTTAGTTCGTATCGGAGGTGATATGGGGTTCCTGTATGTTTTTACTCAAGCGCGACAGATGGGCGCCATTTTCGATTGTTCTTTTATTCAGCACCACCTGCGTAGCCGATGACGATGAACAGTTCAATACCTCGTTTCTCCTAGGCGCACCATCTTCTGTGGATCTGCAACCATTGCTCGCCAGCAGTCGTGTGCTGCCCGGCATCTATCGGGTGGACCTGTACGGCAACGAAACGCTGGTCGGCCGCCGCGACATCGATTTTCGTCGCCCTCCCGGCACGAGCAAGGTCGAGGCCTGCCTGACTCTGGAAATAGTGCAGCAACTGGGGGTCGACATCGGCAAGCTGCAAGCCAGCGGCAAACTGAGCAGCGATGATCCCGATGCCTGCCTGGACTTGCCCGCCTTGATCGATCACGCCAGCGTGCGTTACGACGTACCCCGTCTGCGCTTGATCGTCAGTGTTCCGCAACGCGCCATGGTGCGTGGCCGACGTGGTTATGTCGACTCGGCCCTATGGGACGAAGGCGTTCCCGCCGCATTCATCAACTATCAGTTGAGCAGCAGCCGCAACGGCACTCGGGGTGAAAATACCCTGTCCAACAACATCGGCCTGCGCAACGGCATCAACCTCGGCGCCTGGCGCTTGCGTAACGAATCGAACTTCAGCAGCAGCACCGGCCGCCCCAGCACATTCGAAAGTAACCGCAGCTATCTGCAACATGACGTGACTGCCCTGAAGGGCCAGTTCAGCGCCGGGGATATTTTTTCAGATGCCGACCTGTTCGACAGCGTGCGCTATCGCGGCCTGAAACTGGCGTCCGACGACGGCATGCGTGCCGACAGCGAGCGCGGTTATGCGCCAATCATTCGCGGCATTGCGCAGTCCAGCGCCACCGTGGAGATTCGCCAGGACAGCTACCTCCTCTACACCGCCAACGTGCCGCCGGGGCCATTCGAGATCAGCGATATCTACCCCAGCGGCTCCAACGGCGACCTGGAAGTGACGATTATCGAAGCCGATGGCCGCCGCCGGGTGACGGTGCAGGCATTTTCCAGCCTGCCGATCATGGTCCGTGAGGGCCAGTTGAAGTACAGCGTCTCGGCCGGCCGGTACAACAGCAACAGCGTTGACCAGAAGTCACCGCAATTTGTCAGCAGCACCCTGGCATACGGCATCAGCAGTAACTTGTCCGGGATCGTCGGGGTGCAGGCCTCGGAAAACTTCAAGGCGCTGTCCGTGGGGACTGGCCGCAATACAACTATCGGTGCCGTCTCGCTGGACTTGACCCACTCCATGAGCAGCACTTTCGGCAAAACCATCACCGGCAACAGCCTGCGCGCGCTGTATGCGAAGACGTTCACCGGCACCGACACCAACTTCACCCTCGCCGCCTATCGCTACTCGACCGAGGGCTATCGCACCCTCACCGAGCACGTCGAGGAACTGAGCGACGACGGTCAGAAGCGTATCGGCAACTCGAAAACCCGTACCGACCTGACCGTCAACCAGAGCCTGGGCCGAAACCAGCGATACGGCAGCGCCTACATCAACGCCAGCGACCAGCGTTACTGGGGACGCGGGGGCTCGCAAAGCCTGTCGGCGGGTTACAGCAACTATTGGGGCGATGTGAGCTACAACCTCGGCGCCACCTACTCCAAGGATGTCGGCAACTACGGGCCGGCGAACAATGACACACTGGTGAACCTGTCCATATCGTTCCCGCTGGGCTCCAAGCCTCGTGCACCCCGCGCCTTCGTCTCGGCCAGCACGCAGAAATCCAGCGATACCACGCAAATGGGCATCAACGGCTATCTGGCGCAAGACAGCGACACCTATTACTCAGTGCAAGCCGGCAACAGCAGCAACGGCGGCAGCTCCGGCTCAGTCAACCTCAGCACCCGCACCTCATTTATGGATATCAGCGCCGGTTACAGCCAGGGGCGCGGTTACAACGCGCAAAACCTTAACCTGTCGGGTTCGATCGTCGGCCATGCCGGCGGAATCAACCTGGGACAAACCGTGGGCGAAACGTTCGCGCTGGCGCAAGTCGAAGGCGCAGAAGGGGTGAAAGGGGTGAAAATCGGCAGCTTCTCCGGAGCCAGGACCGGCAGCAACGGCTTCGCCGTGATCCCCAATGCGCAGCCCTATCGCGTGAACTGGATCAACCTCGACACTCGAGACCTGGGCGCCGATATCGAGATCGACAGTGGGACCCGGCAAGTGGTGCCACGTCGTGGTGCCGTGGTGCTGGCGCGTTACACCAGCAAGACCGGACGGCGGGTGCAGTTTGCGCTGTTCGACGCCAAGCACCAGCCGATTCCGTTTGGCGCGTCGCTCGAGGACAGCACTGGCAAACAGTTGGCGATCTCTGACCCTGGTGGCAAGGCTCTGGCACTGGTTGAAGCCGACACCGGTACCCTGACTATCCACTGGCAGGGCCAGAGGTGTGAAGCGCCTTATGCCTTGCCCGAACGCGACAAGGCGCTGAACTATGAGCGGGCGAACCTGGTGTGCCGCCCCTGATTCCTCAGAAATCGCGCTTGTAAAAGATATCCAGGGAGCTGGCGAAACCGCTCGCCGCTTCCAGATAGACCTTCTTGCTCAGCTTGTAACGCAGAGCGATGGTACTGGCGGGCTCAAAGACCCCGACGCCATAGCGCAGGCTGAGCCTTTCGGAAATGGCGCCGCTGGCCACCACGCTGGTGTTGTTGCCGCTGCCCTGGGTATCGAGTTGGAAGTCTTGAATGCCCAGGTTCTTGGCAATGCCGCCGGTCAGCTCCGAGCTGCCCATCAGCCCCAGCCCGAGAGCCGCCTGGGCCAACATGTTGTTGTCTTCACCGGTGGACGTCAGCGGGCGCCCCAGAACCAGATAGGACAGCGCCTGTTCCTGGCTCATGGCCGGCTCCGAAAATATCTGCGTCGCCGGTTGCTCGGCGCTGCCGCTCAGGCGGATGCCGGCAATCACATCGTCAGTCTGGCGCACGGCCTCGATGTCCAGGTAAGGCTGGTCGATGGGGCCGGCAAACAGCAGCCGCGCACGACGCACGGTCAAGCGCTGGCCGTAGGCCCGATAGCGGCCGTCGTTGAGCCACAGCTCACCGCGGGTATCCATATTGTCACCAATGTGCACGTGCCCCTGCAGGTTGGCAGTCAGGCCGAAACCGCTGAAGGCCAGCTTGTCCTGGCCCACCTCCACATCGATGTTCATAGCCATGGCCATGGGCTTTTTGCCGTCGTCGGTCTGCTGGCCGACGATCACCGTGTCGTCGGAGACCTTGACCGTCGAGGGCGGCAATTCGCGCACGGTGATCTGGCCCTTGGGGATCAGCACCTTGCCGGCAATCGCCAGCTTTTCCTCCTGCAGCGAGATCTTCAGGTCCGGCGCCACCTCCAGCGCCGCATAGGGCTCCACCGTCACCGGCAGTTGGGTGCCCTTGAGACTCAGGTCCACCAATAGCGCCCGACCCCAAGCGATGTTGCCATTGAGGCTGCCCTGTCCGGCCTTGCCGCTTTTCCAGCCACCGTTGAGCTGCACGCTCTCGCCAGCGATCTGCGCGCTCAGTTGCAGGTCTTCAAGGCTGATGGGCAACTCGGAGCCGGACACCTCGCCCCCGGACAACTGCACGTTGCCGTTGACCTGAGGCGCCAGCAGGCCGCCAGACAAACGACCGCTGCCATTGAGGCTGCCGCTGAGCTTTTCCACCATGGGCACGAACGGCCGCGCCACGGACAGATCCAGGCCGCTGAGGCGGAAATCACCGGACAGCGGTTTGCTTTTCGGCAAGGGATTGATCTGCGCCTGGAGCATCAGCTCACCCAGTTTGCCGCCGTCGAACTGCAACTGCGTGTCGATGCGCCTCGGGGTGAGGCGGGTATTGAGCTTCAATGCCTGATAGGGGAAATCCAGCCACTGGTCCTTTTCCTTGACCCGCAGGGTACCACCGCTGGCGTCCAGCATGATCTGGCCCTGGGGCCCGCTGGCCGGCAAGTCCAGTTGCACATCGGCATTGAGCATGCCCTTCCAGGCGAAATCCTTGGGCAACCACTGCGCCAGGCTGTCGAGGGGAAAACGCTTGAGGTGATAACGCAGTTTCGGGTCCGGCATCAGCCGCTGGTCTTCACCGCACAGGCTGGCATCGCCGCTGGCCCAGCAGTGGGCACCGAAGTTCAGCGTGCCGTTGGCCAGCCGCTCAATCCGGGCCGGGCTCTGCAGCTTCCAGTCCTGGCCTCCGGTCTGTACATCACCGCTGGCCAGGCGCCCGCGCCAGCTGCCCTGGTCCAGGGCGCCATCCAGGCCCAGGGCCAGTTTCAACAGCGGTCCTTGCAGGTCCAGTTGCAGTTTCTGTTTCTTGATGTCGCCCTGTCCGGCCAGGGTCAGGGTCCCCAACTGCGTGTCGCCCAATTGAATCCCGCTGCCCTTGAGGTCCACCTGGGCCTTTTGCGCGCCATCCAGGGTGGCGTCCAACTTGAGGTTCTGCAGGCGGTTTTCGGCAAAGGCCAGTTGCTGCCCAGCCAGGTCCAGCTTGCCCTGTGGCGCCTTGAGAGTGCCGGCCAGGTCCAGCCGACCGTTGAGCTGCCCACGCAACTCGGGCCAGAGCTGACCCAGACGGGGCATCTTGATATCCAGCTGGCCGGCGATCTTCTGTTGCAGGCTGCCGGCGCCGTTGATCCGGTTGTCTCCCAGGCGGATGTCCAGCGCGCCCAGGGTCCATTGCTCGTCCGCTCCGTCGGCCTTGGCCTGGAGAACCGCCGGCTGTCCGCGCAAGCGTCCCTTGAGGTCGAGGTTGGCATTGAGCTTGAGTTGCTGGTTCTTCATTTCGCCCTGGCTGCGCAGGGGGCCGGCCAGGGTTCCGGGCAGCTCCGCCACCCAGTACGCGGGGTTGATGGCCGACAGATCCAGGGCAGTATCCCAGGCAATGCCGTCAGCGAACTGCAGGTTCAGGTGGCCCTCGGCCTTGCCCTGGCCCGCCGCCAGCTTGAACTGCGGCAGATAGATTTTCGTCAGGTCGCCGCTGAACGGGCTGCTCAGGCTGAACGCGCCTGCCGGGCCGTCCAGGTCCCCCTTGAAGTTGCCCAGGTAGTTACCGTCACGGTAAGCCACTTCGGCTTCAAAACTGCGGACCCGCACCGCCGGCTCGTCAATCAGCGGATACAGACGGTGCCAGGGGAAGTCCAACCAGGCCAGCTTGGCCTCGGCGGCAAAACCTTCGCTCCAGTCCAGTTGCCCACTGAGCTTGAGGTGTTGCTTGTCGTTGGCGCTCAGGTCCAGGGCGGCAATTTGTGCGCCCTTGGCGTCGACCTTGCCTTGCAGCAACAGGGCCACCGGGCCCTGCTCCGCCGGCAGGCTGGCCTTGCCGGCGAGCTGGTAGCCGCTTTTCAGGTCGCCCTTGCCAGTCAGCTCCAGCTGATCCAGTTGCAGGGTGTCCGGCAGATCGGCGCTGGCCTTGAACCCATCGGCAGTGATTCGCACCTGGGCTGGCAGGTTCTCCACCAGGGGCTGTACCTGGCCACTCAATTGCCCTTGCAGGTAGCCACGGCTGTCGGCATTGAGCTGCAGAGTCTTGAGCAGGTCGCCTTCAACCTTCAACGCCAGGGACCAGGGGCCACCGCCGGGAGCGGGCAAGCCGAGGTTGCCCTGGGCGGTCAGGGGCCAGTCGCCACTGGGTTGCAGCAGCCCGGAAAGGTCCAAACTCAGGTCATCGCGCTTTAGGTGCAAAGAGTCGATCTGCAGGCCTTGGGCAGTCCAGTGCGCCGCCAGCTGCAGGGTCTTGAGTTCTTCACTGCCATTGAACAGCAGGCTGCCCACACGCACTTGCCCCAACTCGATGGCCAACGGCAGCTTCAGTTCCGGCAGGCTGATGGGCTCCGAACTGGTTTCGGTTTCGCCGCTCGGAGGGAACAGCAGGCTGACCTGATCGGCTTCCAACTGCTCGATGCACAGGGTCATGCGCAGCAGGCAGCCGGGCGACCAGGTGAACTGCACGGCATTGAGCTCGACCCGGTTGCCCTCCTGTTGCCAGAGCAGATGATCGGCGCTCCAGTGCCCGCCAAGGCGGCCCTCGAAATTGTCCAGGGTCAGCCCCGGCACTCGCGCCAGGGCCCAGCGGCTGCCAGCCTGGGTTCCGAGTACGCTGGCCACGGCCAGAATGATCAGGATCACCAGCGCAACAATCGCCAGCAGCGTTATCTTCAAACCACGCTTCAAAGCTCTGGCCCCATGGAAAAGTGCAAGCGGATGCCGCCATCGTCATTCATCGCGTGGGCCAGGTCGACCCGGATCGGTCCCACTGGCGAAACCCAGCGTACGCCGACGCCCACCCCGGTCTTGAGGTTAGGCAGCTCCAGCTTGTTGAAAGAGTTGCCCTGGTCGACAAAGGTCGCGATCCGCCATTTCTCGGCGATCGAATACTGGTACTCGACGCTACCGGCCACCATGTAGCGGCCGCCGATGCGATCGCCTTCGGAGTTTTCCGGTGACAGGGTCTGATAGTCGTAGCCCCGAACGCTCTGGTCGCCACCGGCAAAGAAGCGCAAGGACGGCGGAATCGACTTGTAGCCATTGGTGGCACTGCCACCGAACTGCACTCGCCCGAGAAAGCGGTGATTGTCCCAGACCGTGGTCAGGCCCTTGAGCAGCACCGTGCCATACAGCAGGTTGGTGTCGGAACCGACCCCTTCCTTGGCCAGCTTGGTGTCGAACTGAATGCGATAGCCGTTATGCGGGTCGATGCGATTGTCGCTGCGCAGGTAGGAATAAGTCAGGCCAGGCATCAGCAGATTACTCAGGCCCGAGTCGTCCCCGAGGCGATATTCCTCTCGCTGATACTTCAGCGACAGCACCCGCTGCCAGCCGCTGGGCAACTTGCTGTGCCACTCGGGACCGATGGTGAGCAACTTACTCAGGGTATCGGTGCCGGCAATCTCTTCATTCTGGTAACCACCGGCGAACCGCAGCTTGTCGGTCAGAGGCGGGTCCAGGGGAATGTCGTACCACAGGCCGACGTTCTGCCGCGGGGCAGAAACTTCCGCCTCCCAGCCGTAACTGTGGCCCTGGGGGTTGACCCAGTGCCGGGTCCAGTTGGCCTTGACCCGCGGCCCCACGTCGGTGGAATAGCCGAGGCCGAGGCCCATGGTCCGGGGCTTGCGGGTTTCCAGCTGGACCGCCACCGGAATCACCTCGTGCTCGGCGGCAGTAGGCGCGGCGTCCACCCGCACGCCCTCGAAGTAGCCGCTCGACTGCAGGGCCTGGTTGAGTTCGGCAATCAGTTCGGAGTCGTAGGGCGCGCCGGCCTTGAACGGCACCATGCGCCGCAACAGGTCTTCATCGAACAGGGAGTCGCCGCTAAAGCTGACCTTGCCCAGCGCGTAGCGCGGGCCACTGTCATAGACCAGGTCGATGTCCGCGACACCTGCCTGGGGGTCCACCGACAGTTTCTGCTGGGTAAAGCGCCCGCTGAAAAAGCCATAGCGCGAAGCCTGGTTCTGGATCAGGCGCTTGGCGTCTTCGTAATGGCCATGATTGAGCACGGCACCAGGCTTGAGCTGGTCGCCGTCGGGAAGGCGAAACGACTTGAGGGAGGCCGCCGGGCCTTCGACCCGGACTGTCACGTTGCGCAGGTGCACCGGTTCGCCGGGGTCGATCCGCAACGTCAGGCGCGGTTTGTCACCGCCACGCACCTCACTCTGGATATGCGGTTGGTAGTAGCCCAGGGCCTGGGCGGCTTTCTTCGCCTGCTCCTCGGCGCCCCGGCTGAACCGCAGCAAGGCTTCTTCATCGCGATCGCCGACACTGCCAATGTAACCCTCCACATTGGCCTTCAACTCGTCATTGGCGGGCTTGACCCTGACATCCAATTCGCTCTGCGCCAGCGCCGCACAGCTTGTGAACAACAGCAAAAAGCCGCTGGTAAATCTTCCTGGAAACTTCATAGGCGCGGATGCTATCACGAGCTTGGGAGGGCGATAGAGCGCTCAGGTGCACGGAAAGTTCTATATCAGGCTGTTGCTCTTTGTAAGTGCTGCGGGTTGGGGTGAAAAAATACGTGCTCACGCACCGGCCCCACCGCAATCTCACCGATCTCTTCATAGCCCTGACGCTTGTAGAACTCCAGGTAACGCGGATTCCCGGTGTCCAGCACCACACCCTGGGAATGCTCGTCCACGGCGCACCAGTTATGCACCGCCGCCAGCAATTGCTCGCCGAAATGCTGGCCCTGAAACTGCGGATGTACCCCCAGCAGCGGCAGCACATGCACCGCATCATTGGGCAGGCAGGCCTGCACCGCCTGGTGATACTCCAGATAGCGCTGGGTGCAGCGAAACCCGGTGCTGAGCACCATGCGCAGGCGCCAGGCCCAACTTTCGGTGATGCCCAGGCGCCGTTGCGGCGGCGCGATCAGGGCGATACCGATCAGCCGGTCATTGACTAGCAGGCCGATGGCCGGCAGGTCCTGAAGAAAATGCTGCTTCACCAATTCGCGCACTGTGGCTCGTACCCGCTGTTCGTAGCCGGGGCGATCGGCTTCGAAAATGAAGCCGAAGGTCGGCTCATGGCGGTAGGCCTGGTACAGCAGCGACCGCGCTTCGCGGGAATAGCCGCTGTCGAGCTGGTGAATATCGGCGATGACATTGGAGGAATCAGGCATGACGGTCACTCTCCCCTGGACCCGGCTCAAATGGCCGCGTTCTTGTTAGTACGAGCCCTGCGCGCCGCTGATCGTTCCCGCGCCCCTGGGACATTAGCAGCGCATCCGCCGCGCCGCCACGCTGGCCGGCCCGGGCGTTGTCGGCTAGCATCGCTGTTTTGCCAGGACCGCCGACCATGAAAATCGTCTCGTTCAATATCAACGGGCTGCGTGCCCGCCCCCATCAGCTGGCGGCGCTGATCGACAAACACCAGCCGGACGTGATCGGCCTGCAGGAAACCAAGGTCGCCGACGAACAGTTCCCCCTTGCCGACATCCAGGCCCTGGGCTACCACGTGCATTACCACGGCCAGAAAGGCCATTACGGCGTAGCCCTGCTCTCGCGCCAGGCACCGTTGGCCCTGCATAAAGGCTTTGAAGGTGACGACGAAGACGCCCAGCGGCGCTTTATCTGGGGCACCTTCGCCGATGCCAACGGCACCCCGGTGACCATCATGAACGGCTACTTCCCCCAGGGCGAAAGCCGCGACCATCCCACCAAATTCCCGGCCAAAGAGCGCTTCTACCAGGATCTGCAGCACCTGCTGGAAAGCCGTTTCAGCAATGACCAGCCCCTGGTGGTGATGGGCGATGTGAACATTTCCCCGGAAGATTGCGACATTGGCATCGGCGCCGAGAACGCCAAGCGCTGGCTGAAGACCGGCAAATGCAGCTTCCTGCCGGAAGAGCGCGAGTGGATGGCCCGCCTGAAGAACTGGGGCCTGGTGGACAGCTTTCGTCACCTGAACCCCGAGGTGAACGACCGCTTCAGCTGGTTCGACTACCGCAGCCGCGGCTTCGAGGATGAGCCCAAGCGCGGCCTGCGCATCGACCTGATCATGGCTTCCCAGGGGTTGTTGCCACGGGTCAAGGACGCTGGGGTCGACTATGAACTGCGAGGCATGGAAAAACCTTCGGACCACGCGCCGATCTGGCTCGAACTGGGCTGATCGACAGGCACAAAAAAGCCCATCTGCCGATGGGCTTTTTTTTGCGGTTACAGCTGTATGTGCTCGATCCGCTCCGTGGTACCGGCACTGGCGATAGCGCTGATGGCGCTCTCGAGGGTGGCTTCCGAATCGTACAAGTGGCTGACCAGAATCACTTCCTTACCGGACTTGAGCTTGAAAAAAGGTTTGCCGCCCGACGAAATTTTCTTGACGTAGCGTTCCGGGGAAGCGCAGTGTGCGCGGAACAGTCCGAGAGCCGCCTCGGCACTGTCCCGGCAAGGGTAGCGGTCGCTTTGAAGCATGGTCTGCGCCTCCTTTGTCTTCAGCAAGAATCTGCATGCACCACTGCCATACTGCTTCAGCTCGAACCAGGCACTCATTTGTAACTCCTTTGCACACTACGAAATAGCAGCTCAACACTGCCGAGGCATCCGCGGGGATGACGCGTTGGCAGTCGCCCCAATCCCCGCCAGACAAAGTTGCCCACTCTACGCGCCGTTCCGGGGCTGGTCTTTAGGACAAATCTCAAAAAATCTAGAGAAAACAGCTATTTATGATGTAGGACTTTCGCCATTTCTCTGCAAATAGCCCCGTCCGTCACATCCCTGTCACCTCCCTGACTTAATGTCCCCAGCACTTACCTCCTCCCTCTATATAGAAGGCCAGTGCCGCCATGCCCCGCGCTTCCACCGTCAGCGAACGAGATATCTGGTGCCGGACTATCAGCCTGTTTCTGATCGGTTTCGTTTGCTACGCCCTGCCCTGGTCGGTATTCGCCGCCCTGCCCCCAGCCCCGGACAATACGCCCGTCCTGCGCATCCAAGGCTCCAATACCATCGGCGCCCGGCTGGGCCCGGCCCTGGTCAAGGGCCTGATGGAAGAACAGGGCCTGCGCGATATCAGGATCACCGCCAGTGGCAAAGACAATGAACAACAGGTGGTGGGGCAAACCGCCCAGGGCCGAGCGGTGCGGGTGGAAGTGGCCGCCCACGGTTCGAGTACCGGCTTTGCCGCTCTGAAAACCGCTCGGGCCGACCTGGCCGCCGCTTCACGGCCGATCAAGGACAGCGAGCTGGTGGACCTTGAAAGCCTGGGAGACCTGAAAAGCCCCAGCGCCGAACAGGTGATCGCCATCGACGGGCTGGCAATCATCCTGCATCCGCACAACCCGCTGAACCAACTGAACACCGAGCAACTGGCCCGGCTGTTCAGCGGCGAAGCCAAGACCTGGGAAGAACTGGGTGGCATTGGCGGCGCGGTACATCTCTATGCCCGGGATGACCAGTCCGGCACCTACGACACCTTTAAGGAACTGGTACTCAGCCGTCGCGGCAAGGCCCTGAGCCCCGGCGCAAAACGTTTTGAATCCAGCGAGCAGTTGTCCGACGCAGTCAGCCATGACCCCCAGGGCATAGGTTTCATCGGTCTGCCCTATGTGCGCCAGGCCAAGGCGGTGGCCATTATCGACGGCGACTCACAGCCGATGCTGCCGCTCAACAGCCTGATCGCCACCGAGGATTACCCGCTGTCACGGCGCCTGTACCTGTACCTGCCGCCCAATGGGCAGAACCCCTGGGCCGATGCCCTGGTGAGCTTTGCCCAGGGCAGCAAGGGCCAGGCCATCGTCGCCGCCAACGGCTTTATCGCCCAGACCGTGCAGGCCATGCGCGTCGCTCCCGGCCCGCAGATGCCGGAGGCTTATCAGGCGCTCACCCGCCAGGCACAGCGCCTGACGGTCAACTTTCGTTTTGAGGAAGGCAGCGCCAGCCTGGACAACAAGGCCCGCCAGGACCTCAATCGGGTACTGGATTACCTGCGCCAGCACGGCAAGATGAACCGCCAGGTGACCCTGGCCGGCTTCGGTGACGCCAAGAACGATCCGGCCCGCGCGGCCCTGCTGTCCAAACTGCGGGCCATGGCGGTGCGTCGGGAACTGGTGAAGAGCGGCGTGGTGTTTCGCGAGATTCGCGGCTTTGGCGCCGAGCTGCCGGTAGCGGCTAACAGTGCCGACGAAGGACGGATCAAGAACCGCCGCGTGGAGGTCTGGGTGTACTGAACTCACAGCGACCGGCCTTTCGACAGGCCGGACGCATCGCCCTCAATGCCCGCTGCGCATCAGCTCTTTGGGTACATACTTGCCGATTTCATACTTGCCGATCGCCGCGCGGTGCACCTCATCCGGGCCGTCGGCCAGGCGCAAGGTGCGCTGCATCGCATACATGTAGGCCAGCGGGAAGTCGTTGGAGACCCCGGCCCCGCCGTGGATCTGGATCGCCCGGTCGATCACCCGCAGGGCCACGTTCGGCGCCACGACCTTGATCTGGGCAATCTCGCTCTTGGCCACCTTGTTGCCCACGGTGTCCATCATGTACGCGGCCTTCAGCGTCAGCAGCCGGGCCATGTCGATCTCCATTCGCGAGTCGGCGATCTTGTCGATGTTGCCTCCCAGGCGCGCCAGCGGCTTGCCAAAGGCAGTACGGTTCACCGAACGCTTGCACATCAGTTCCAGCGCCCGCTCCGCCATGCCGATGGAACGCATGCAGTGGTGGATCCGGCCCGGGCCAAGGCGGCCCTGGGCAATCTCGAAACCACGGCCCTCACCCAGCAGCACGTTCTCGTAAGGCACCCGGACATTGTCGAACAGCACTTCGGCGTGGCCATGGGGCGCGTCGTCGTAGCCGAACACCGGCAACGGGCGAACAATCTTCACCCCGGGGGTATCCACCGGCACTAGGATCATCGAGTGCTGTTGATGGCGCGGCGCATCCGGGTTGCTCAGGCCCATGAATACCAGGATCTTGCAGCGTGGGTCGCAGGCGCCCGAGGTCCACCATTTCTTGCCGTTGATCAGCCACTGGTCGCCGTCGCGTACCGCACGGGCCGCCATGTTGGTGGCATCGGAGGACGCCACGTCCGGCTCGGTCATGGCGAACGCGGAACGGATCTCGCCGCGCAGCAATGGCTCCAGCCAGCGCTGTTTCTGCTCTTCGTTGGCGTAGCGCACCAGCACTTCCATGTTGCCGGTATCCGGTGCCGAGCAGTTGAAGGGTTCCGGGCCCAACAACGACCGTCCCATGATTTCCGCCAGCGGCGCGTACTCAAGGTTGGTCAGGCCTGCCCCCAACTCCGACTCAGGCAGAAACAAATTCCATAGCCCGGCCTCCTTGGCCTTGAGTTTCAGCTCTTCCATGATGGCGGTCGGCTGCCAGCGATCGCCTTCGGCAACCTGACGCTCGAAGACCGCTTCAGCCGGATAAACATAGGCATCCATGAACGCGGTGACACGCTCACGCAGTTCCTGAACCTTGGGGGAATAGGCGAATTCCATGGGCAGCTCTACCTTTGTGACGATCGGGTGTTGGAGGACTGAAATCGATGCTAGATCAGCTACGAAAATTTACCTAGCCTATTCTCGGCGTGTATTAACATTCATCACCGATATATGATCGGCTGATCCGACAGGCTTCCGAGCCCTCCCACAGGCCCTAACAATAAGAGTGCAGCGCAATGAATCTGAGCAAGGTCGATCTCAACCTCTTCATCGTTTTCGATGCGATCTACACCGAAGCCAACCTGACCCGTGCCGGGCAGATCGTCGGCATCACCCAACCGGCGGTATCCAACGCCCTGGCACGCCTGCGCGAGACCTTCAACGACCCGCTCTTCGTGCGTACCGCCCAGGGCATGGTGCCCACACCCATGGCGCAGAACATCATCGGGCCAGTGCGCAATGCCCTGTCGCTGCTGCGGGTTTCGGTCCAGGAAAGTCGCATTTTCAACCCCCTGCAAGCGGTCAAGACCTACCGCATCAGCATGACCGACCTCACCGAAGCGGTGATCCTGCCACCGCTGTTCCAGCGCCTGCGGCGCCTGGCGCCGGCGGTGATCATCGAAAGCTTTCTCTCCAAGCGTCGGGAAACCACCAAGGAGCTGGCAGCCGGGCGCCTGGACTTTGCCGTCGACGCACCGCTCAATACCGACCCCCAGGTGCGTCACGTCAAGCTGATGGAAGACCGCTATGTGTGCGCCATGCGCAAGGGCCACCCGCTGGCGGGCAAGGAAAAATTCAGCCTGGACGATTACCTGTCCCTGACCCACATCCATATCTCCAGCCGCCGCAGCGGCCTCGGGCATGTCGACCTGGCCCTGGGCAAGATGGGTATCCAGCGCAAGATCGCCCTGCGCTCCCAGCATTACCTGATGGCTTCCCAGGTGCTGCAACAGACTGACATGGTGATGACCGTACCGGAGCGCTTTGCCCGTCGCCATGAACTGCACGCGTTCAACCTGCCGGTCAATGACGTCCCGCCGGTGGAAACCCACCTGTACTGGCACGAGAGCACCGACCAGGACCCGGCCAACCGCTGGATGCGCGAGCAGATGATCGAGCTCTGCCAGCAGGTCACGGCTTACGAAAAGAAGCTCGACCAGCAGACCGCCTGAGCCCTTTCGCCGGCAAGCCCTCACTGCAGGAGCCGGCTTGCCGGCGAACGGGATCGGCTCGGACTGCTTGACGTATACGTCAACCTGCCTTTAGCTTAGCGCCAAGCCCCCTCTTGAGCGCCTCCATGAGCAGCCAGACCTACAGCATTTCCGACCTCGCCCGCGAGCTCGACATCACCACCCGGGCCATCCGCTTCTATGAAGAGCAGGGCCTGCTCGCTCCCGAACGTCGTGGCCAGGAGCGCATCTATTCGCCCCGGGACAAGGTCAGCCTGAAACTTATCCTACGGGGCAAGCGCATCGGCTTTTCCCTGGCCGAGTGCCGCGAACTGATCGAGCTCTACGACCCGAGCAGCGGCAACCTGAAGCAGCTGCACAGCATGCTGGCGAAAATCGCCGAGCGTCGCGAACAGCTCGAACAGCAGTTGCTCGACATCGAACAGATGAAGCTGGAACTGGACACCGCCGAAGAGCGCTGCACCCAGGCGCTGGAACAGACCATCCTGAACCAGAAAAGCACCGCCCGATAATCATCGGCACACCTGCGCCCGGGCGCCGGTATCCGCTACTCCCTATAAGAAGGTGAACCTGTATGTCACTCCCCAGCCATGTACGCCTGATCGAAGTCGGCCCCCGCGACGGCCTGCAGAACGAAGCCCAGCCCATCAGCGTCGAAGACAAGGTGCAATTGGTCGATGCCCTCACCGCCGCCGGCCTGGGCTACATAGAAGTCGGTAGTTTCGTGTCACCCAAATGGGTGCCGCAGATGGCCGGTTCAGCCGAGGTCTTCGCCCGTATCCAGCGCAAGCCCGGGGTTGTCTATGGCGCACTGGCGCCCAACCTGCGGGGTTTCGAAGATGCCCTGGCGGCGGGGGTCAAGGAAGTGGCGGTGTTCGCCGCGGCCTCGCAAGCCTTCTCCCAGCGCAACATCAACTGCTCCATCAGCGAAAGCCTGGAGCGTTTCGTGCCGATCATGGACGCGGCCAAGCAGCACGGCATCAGCGTGCGCGGTTACGTATCGTGCGTGCTGGGCTGCCCTTATGAAGGTGAAGTGGCCCCGGAACAAGTGGCCATGGTCGCCCGCGAGCTGCATGACATGGGCTGTTACGAGGTCTCTCTGGGCGACACCATTGGTACCGGCACCGCCGGTGCCACCCGGCGCATGTTCGAGGTGGTGGGCGCCCAGGTACCACGGGAAAAACTCGCCGGGCACTTCCACGACACCTACGGCCAGGCCCTGGCCAATGTCTACGCCAGCCTGCTGGAAGGCATCGCGGTGTTCGACAGCTCGATCGCCGGCCTCGGCGGCTGCCCCTATGCCAAGGGCGCCAGCGGAAACGTCGCCACCGAAGACGTGCTCTACCTGCTCAATGGCCTGGGCATCCATACCGGTATCGACATGGACCGCCTGATCGACGCCGGCCGGCAGATCTGTAACGTGCTGGGGCGCCCCACCGGCTCCCGCGTGGCCAAGGCGCGTAACGCCAGCTGAGGCATTGTGCGGCCGGGTGTTACCGGCCACTCCGATCTGGGGCGGGAACGAGTAACACGGAAACAGTTTGTCGAATTTGTTGCGGTACAGATTGTCCTACAAAATTATCAAGCCATTGATTTTAAAAGACTTTAAAAAGTTGGCACGGCTTCTGCTATCTCTATGGCATAACAAGAATAAAAAGCAGCAAACCTAATAAAAATAAGACGTAACGACTCTGAGATAACAAAAACAACACGGCAGAGACGCAGCTAACAGATTTTTTTGGAGAGGATGCACTGTGCAGGAGGGCTTGCAAGAGCCACCCGCAACCGGTCAGAGAACAATAAAACTACCCTGAGGTAGCTCCCGAACTGGTTGGATCGCCCTGGCGACACATTGAATCAGCGCTCAAAAAAATACGTTTGCTCTTGATCCCGGATGGGGATCGCCAAAAACAGCAGTAAAGGGCAACGGTTGCCAAAAACAACAATAGACCGCCCCTCAATAATAAAAAAAGAGCACGCAACGACAAAATTAAAGGGGAGCTTCGGCTCCCCTTTGTGCTTTCTGCGATCCCTCTTTGCTGCCCATAAAGCGTGCACCGGCGCCGATGCACGCTCCATCCGGGTTCACCCCTTGTTCATGCGCTCACGCAGCTCCTCGATGCTGATTTCGCGCATGCGGAACTTCTGGATCTTACCGGTCACGGTCATGGGAAACTCTTCAACGAACTTGAAGTAACGCGGCGTCTTGAAGTGCGCGATGCGCTCCTTGCACCAGGTCTGCAGCTCCAGCTCATTGGCCGAATGGCCGGGGTGGAACTTGATCCAGGCGACGATCTCCTCGCCGTACCTGTCGCAGGGGATGCCGATTACCTGCACATCGGCCACCGCAGGATGGGTGAAGAAGAACTCTTCCAGCTCTCGCGGATAAATGTTCTCGCCACCGCGAATGATCATGTCCTTGTTGCGCCCGGCAATGCACACATACCCCTGCTGGTTCATGGTGGCCAGGTCACCGGTGTGCATCCAGCCGGCCTGATCAATGGATTCACGGGTGCCCTCCGGGTTGTTCCAGTAACCGAGCATGACGCTGTAGCCCCGGGTGCACAGCTCACCGATGGTGCCGCGGGGCACCACATTGCCGGCCTCGTCGATGATCTTGCTCTCCAGGTGCGGCTGGGTCCGGCCCACGGTGGTCACCCGCAGTTCCAGGTCGTCGTCCGGCCCGGTCTGCAGCGACACCGGGCTGGTTTCGGTCATTCCGTAGGCGATCTGCACTTCGCTCATGTGCATTTCGCTGATCACCCGGCGCATCACCTCGATCGGGCAGGTGGCCCCGGCCATGATCCCGGTCCGCAGGCTCGACAGGTCGAACTCGCTGCGGCGGGGCTGATCGAGCACTGCGATAAACATCGTGGGTACGCCGTACAGGCCGGTGGCGCGCTCTTCGACCACCGCGGTCAAGGTCAGCAGCGGGTCAAAGGCGTCATTGGGATAGATCATGGTGGTGCCGTGGGTGATGCACCCCAGGTTGCCCATGACCATGCCGAAGCAGTGGTACAGCGGCACCGGGATCACCAGCCGGTCGGCAGCAGTCAGGCCCAGGCTCTCCCCCACCATGTAACCGTTGTTGAGGATGTTGTAGTGGCTCAGGGTCGCGCCCTTGGGGAAACCGGTGGTGCCGGAGGTGTACTGGATATTCACCGGCTGATCGAAATCCAGGCTGTCCTGGCGCGCCTGCAACTGCTCGGCCGTGGCCCCCGCCCCCAGCGCCGATAGCTGCGACCAGGGCAGGAAACCCGACGGCGGCTGCGCATCCAGGCTGATCACCCCGCGCAGATCGGGTAACCGCTCGCTGTGCAATTGGCCGATGGACTGTTGCGCCAGCTCGGGCACCAGGCCCTGGAGCATGCCGTGGTAATCGGACGTCTTGAAGGCTCCAGCGCAGATCAGCCACTGGCAGCCGGACTGCCTGAGCACATACTCCAGCTCGGAACTGCGGTAGGCCGGATTGATGTTCACCAGAATCGCGCCGATCTTGGCGCTGGCGAACTGGGCGATGCACCACTGGGCGCAGTTGGGGGCCCAGATACCCAGGCGATCGCCGGTCTTGAGCCCCAGGGCCAGCAGCGCCCGGGCATGCAGGTCGACCGCCTCGCGCAGTTGCTGCCAGGTGTAGCGCAGCTGCTGGTGGCGCACCACCAGAGCCTCACCCTGGGGATAGGCGGCGACGGTGTTATCGAAAGCCTGGCCGATGGTCAACGCCAGCAGCGGCTGGTCTTGCGTACCACGGGTGTAACTGCGATCCGGCTGGAAACCCGAGTGTTCCATGACGACCCCTATTGTCTTTATTAGTGGGTGTGCAGGAGCCAGGCGAAAGGTGCAAAACAGCCTGGCTCCAATCGAAAGCCTCGCTACTCTGGCGCAAGTTGACGTTTACGTAAAGGGCGATTGACAGCCACCGGTCGCAGGTTTACGTTAACGTAAAGGTGAGAGCCAGGCCGCGCCGCTCTCGACATCCTGTTCCCTCAATAAAAACAAGTTTGAAGGTGCCCCGCCATGAGTTACCCGACCCTGAACTTCGCCCTCGGTGAAACCATCGACATGCTGCGCCAACAGGTCCAGGCCTTCGTCAAGGCGGAGCTGGCACCCCGGGCAGCGCAGATCGATGTCGACAACCTGTTCCCCGCCGACATGTGGCGCAAATTCGGCGACATGGGCCTCTTGGGCATCACCGTAGCGGAAGAATACGGTGGCGCCGGCCTGGGTTACCTGGCGCATGTGGTGGCCATGGAGGAGATCAGCCGCGGCTCGGCCTCGGTGGCGCTGTCCTACGGCGCGCACTCCAACCTCTGCGTGAACCAGATCAACCGCAACGGCAACCACGAACAGAAGAGCAAATACCTGCCCAAGCTGATCAGCGGCGAACACATCGGCGCCCTGGCCATGAGCGAACCCAATGCCGGCTCCGACGTGGTGTCGATGAAGCTGCGGGCCGACAAACGCGGCGACCATTTCGTGCTCAACGGCAGCAAGACCTGGATCACCAACGGCCCCGACGCCAACACCTATGTGATCTACGCCAAGACCGACCTGGAGAAAGGCCCCCACGGCATCACCGCGTTCATCGTCGAGCGCGACTGGAAAGGCTTCAGCCGCAGCAACAAGTTCGACAAGCTGGGCATGCGCGGCTCCAACACCTGCGAGCTGTTCTTCGATGACGTGGAAGTGCCGGAGGAAAACATCCTCGGCGTGCTCAATGGTGGCGTCAAAGTGCTGATGAGCGGCCTCGACTACGAGCGCGTGGTGCTCTCCGGCGGCCCCACCGGGATCATGCAGGCCTGCATGGACCTGGTGGTGCCCTACATCCACGACCGCAAGCAGTTCGGCCAGAGCATCGGCGAATTCCAGCTGATCCAGGGCAAGATCGCCGACATGTACACCCAGCTCAACGCCAGCCGCGCCTACCTGTATGCGGTGGCCCAAGCCTGCGAGCGCGGCGAAACCACCCGCAAGGATGCCGCCGGAGTGATCCTCTACAGCGCCGAGCGCGCGACCCAGATGGCCCTCGACGCAATCCAGATCCTCGGCGGCAACGGCTACATCAATGAATTCCCCGCCGGCCGCCTGCTGCGCGACGCCAAGCTCTACGAGATCGGCGCCGGCACCAGCGAGATCCGCCGCATGCTGATCGGTCGCGAACTGTTCAACGAAACCCGCTAACGGAGCTGTCCATGGCTATCTTGCATACCCAGCTCAACCCGCGCTCAGCGGAGTTCGTGGCCAACAGCGAGGCGATGCTGGCCCAGGTCGACGCCTTGCACAGCCTGCTCGCCCAGGTCCAGCAAGGCGGCGGCGCCAAGGCCCAGGAGCGCCACACTTCGCGGGGCAAGCTGCTGCCCCGCGAGCGCATCAACCGCCTGCTCGACCCCGGCTCGCCGTTCCTGGAAATCAGCGCCCTGGCCGCCTATGAGGTCTACGGCGAAGACGTACCCGCCGCAGGCGTGATTGCCGGTATCGGCCGGGTGGAAGGCGTCGAATGCATGATCGTGGCCAACGACGCCACGGTGAAAGGCGGTTCCTATTACCCGCTGACGGTGAAAAAGCACCTGCGGGCGCAGACCATCGCCCAGCAGAACCGCCTGCCGTGCATCTACCTGGTGGACTCCGGCGGCGCCAACCTGCCGCGCCAGGATGAAGTGTTCCCGGACCGCGAGCACTTCGGGCGGATCTTCTTCAACCAGGCCAACATGAGCGCTCAGGGCATCCCGCAGATCGCCGTGGTGATGGGCTCCTGCACCGCCGGGGGTGCCTATGTTCCGGCCATGGCCGACGAAGCCATCATGGTCCGTGAACAAGCCACTATCTTTCTCGCCGGCCCGCCCCTGGTGAAAGCCGCTACCGGCGAAGTGGTAAGTGCCGAGGACCTGGGCGGCGCCGATGTGCATTGCAAGATTTCCGGGGTCGCCGACCACTATGCCGAGAGCGACGAACACGCCCTGGCCCTGGCCCGGCGCAGCGTGGCCAACCTCAACTGGCATAAACAGGGCCAATTGCAACAACGCACGCCGATCGCTCCGCTGTATGCCCGCGACGAACTCTATGGCGTGGTCCCGGCCGATCCCAAGCAGCCGTTCGATGTACGTGAAGTCATCGCCCGGCTGGTGGACGGTTCGGTATTCGATGAGTTCAAGGCCCTGTTCGGCACCACCCTGGTCTGCGGCTTCGCCCACCTGCACGGCTACCCGGTGGCCATCCTCGCCAACAACGGCATCCTCTTCGCCGAAGCCGCGCAAAAAGGCGCGCACTTCATCGAACTGGCCTGCCAGCGCGGGATTCCGCTGCTGTTCCTGCAGAACATCACCGGTTTCATGGTGGGGCAGAAATATGAGGCTGGCGGCATCGCCAAGCACGGCGCCAAGCTGGTGACCGCAGTGGCCTGCGCCCAGGTACCGAAGTTCACGGTGATCATCGGCGGCAGTTTCGGTGCCGGCAACTACGGCATGTGCGGCCGGGCCTATGACCCGCGCTTCCTGTGGATGTGGCCCAACGCGCGCATCGGCGTGATGGGGGCCGAGCAGGCCGCCGGAGTCCTGGTGCAGGTCAAGCGCGAACAGGCCGAGCGCGGCGGGCAAAGCTTCGACGCCGCCCAGGAAGCCCAGATCAAGCAGCCGATCCTCGACCAGTACGAGCATCAAGGGCATCCCTACTACTCCAGCGCGCGGCTCTGGGATGACGGCGTCATCGACCCGGCGCAAACCCGTGACGTACTGGCCCTGGCCCTGTCTGCGGCCCTCAACGCCCCCATCGAACAGAGCCGCTTCGGCGTGTTCCGCATGTAATCCTGCGCGAGAAGAACATGAGCGACTTCAATACCCTGGAACTGCTGCGTGACCCTCGAGGCTTCGCCACCCTGTGGCTCAGCCGCGAAGACAAGAACAACGCCTTCAACGCCGAAATGATCCGTGAACTGATCCTCGCCCTGGATCAGGTGCAGGGCGACCCGAGCCTGCGCTTCCTGCTGCTGCGCGGGCGCGGCCGGCATTTCAGCGCCGGCGCCGACCTGGCCTGGATGCAGCAATCGGCCGAGCTCGACTACCACACCAACCTCGACGACGCCCGGGAACTGGCGGAGCTGATGTACAACCTGGCCAAGCTGAAGATCCCGACCCTGGCGGTGGTGCAAGGCGCGGCCTTTGGCGGGGCCCTGGGCCTGATCAGTTGCTGCGACATGGCCATTGGCAGTGACGAGGCGCAGTTCTGCCTCTCCGAAGTGCGCATCGGCCTGGCACCAGCGGTCATCAGCCCGTTCGTGGTCCAGGCCATCGGCGAACGCGCTGCCCGCCGCTATGCCCTCACCGCCGAACGCTTTGGCGGCCAGCGGGCGCGGGAAATCGGTCTCCTGGCAGAAAGCTATCCCGCCGCAGAGCTGGATCAACAGGTCCAGCAGTGGGTCGACAATCTGCTGCTCAACAGTCCCCAGGCGATGCGCGCCAGCAAGGACCTGCTGCGGGAAGTGGGCAACGGCGCGTTGACCACCGCCCTGCGTCGCTATTGCGAAAACGCCATCGCCCGCATCCGGGTCAGCGCCGAAGGCCAGGAAGGCCTGCGGGCATTCCTGGAAAAACGCCCGCCCAGCTGGCAGTCCGAGACCACGTCCAAGGAGTCCCGTTGATGAGCGCCCCTGTTCTAGACACCCTGCTGGTGGCCAACCGCGGCGAGATCGCCTGCCGGGTGATGCGCACCGCCAAGGCCCTGGGCCTGACCACCGTGGCCGTGCACAGCGCTACCGACCGCGACGCCCGGCACAGCCGTGAAGCGGATATCCGCGTGGACCTGGGCGGCAGCAAGGCTGCCGACAGCTACCTGCAGATCGACAAGCTGATTGCCGCCGCCCGGGCCAGCGGCGCACAGGCCATCCATCCCGGGTATGGGTTTCTCTCGGAGAACGCCGGTTTTGCCCGAGCCATCGAAGCCGCCGGGCTGATTTTCCTCGGCCCGCCTGCCGCGGCCATCGACGCCATGGGCAGCAAGTCGGCAGCCAAGGCGCTGATGGAAACCGCCGGGGTGCCCCTGGTTCCGGGTTACCACGGTGAAGCCCAGGACCTGGAAACCTTCCGCAATGCCGCCGAACGCATCGGCTACCCGGTGCTGCTCAAGGCCACCGCGGGCGGTGGCGGCAAGGGCATGAAAGTCGTCGAGGACGTCAGCCAACTGGCCGAAGCCCTGGCCTCGGCCCAGCGCGAAGCCCAGTCGTCCTTCGGCGATTCGCGGATGCTGGTGGAAAAGTACCTGCTCAAGCCACGGCACGTGGAGATCCAGGTGTTTGCCGACCAGCACGGCAACTGCCTGTACCTCAACGAACGCGACTGTTCGATCCAGCGCCGCCACCAGAAAGTGGTCGAGGAAGCTCCGGCCCCGGGCCTCAGCCCCGAACTGCGCAAGGCCATGGGCGAAGCCGCGGTGCGCGCGGCCCAGGCCATTGGCTACGTGGGCGCCGGCACCGTGGAGTTTCTCCTGGATGCCCGTGGCGAATTCTTCTTCATGGAGATGAACACCCGATTGCAGGTGGAACACCCGGTCACCGAGGCCATCACCGGCCTGGACCTGGTGGCCTGGCAGATCCGCGTGGCCCGCGGCGAAACACTGCCCATCAGCCAGGAGCAGGTGCCACTGCGCGGGCATGCGATCGAAGTACGGCTGTATGCCGAAGACCCGGCCAACGACTTTCTTCCGGCCACCGGGCGCCTGGAGCTGTACCGCGAATCGGTTGCCGGCCCCGGTCGGCGGGTGGACAGCGGTGTCGAGGAAGGCGACAGCGTTTCGCCCTTCTACGACCCGATGCTGGGCAAGCTCATTGCCTGGGGCGAAGACCGCGAGCAGGCGCGCCTGCGGTTGCTGAGCATGCTCGACGAGTTCGTCATCGGTGGCCTGAAGACCAACCTGGCGTTTCTGCGGCGCATCATTGCCCACCCGGCCTTTGCCGAAGCGCAGCTGGATACCGGCTTTATCCCTCGCTATCAGGAGCAGTTGCTGCCAGCCGCAGGCGAGCTGAGTGCAGACTTCTGGCAAGCGGCCGCCCACGCCTACAGCCAGAGCCAGCCGCCACGCACACGAAGCGATGATCCCGACTCGCCATGGTCCGCCATCAACGGCTGGCGCAACGGCCTGCCAGCGCAAACCAGCCTGCACCTGAGCTGCGCCGGCCAGGATCAGGCCATCAGCCTTGGCGCTCGCACTGCGGCCTTTGAGCTGCAGGGCGAGCACCTATGGACAGAGCAACAGGGACTGCGCCGCGAGCACCGGGCCATCCGCCGCGGCGACACCCTGTACCTGAACTGGCAGGGCGACACACATGCCGTCAGCGCCTATGACCCGATTGCCGCGGCCGAAGCCAGCCATAGCCAGCAAGGCGGGCTGACTGCGCCGATGAATGGCAGCATCGTTCGGATATTGGTCAGCCCGGGGCAAAGCGTCGAGGCCGGTACGCAATTGGTGGTGCTGGAAGCCATGAAGATGGAGCACAGCATTCGTGCACCCCAGGCCGGGGTCATCAAGGCGCTGTATTGCCAGGAAGGCGAAATGGTCAGCGAAGGCAGTGCATTGGTGGAGTTGGAATAACTCCCAAGTAAGAAAGCCCCTTTCTGTTTGCAGGAAGGGGCTTCTAGGGAAAGTTAAAACTTCGCAGTAGCTTGTACGACTACACCAATAATCCGGCACTTGTCGCTGTAGAGCATCTTCGGATAAGTAGGATTGAGCGGAACCAGGTAACGCAAACCACCCTCTTGCACCAACTTGCGGAAGATCGCCTCGTCACTACCAGGACACTGTACAACCACCAACTTCCCGGGTTCGGCGCCAATCGCCGGGTCCACCAGGATCAGCATGTCCTGGCTGATGCTCAGACCGCTGGGAGCGATCATCGCGTCGCCGACCACCACCAGCCAGAATGCCGCGCCCCGGGCCTGATAGTCGGAAAGCTCGTAGCGCTCCGGCACGTAAGCAGGCTGCCCGTCTTCGCGAACCTCGCCGGCCACCCGCCAATCGCTCACCGGGTAACGGAAGTACGGGTTGTACTTGTTGAGCAGCGCAGGCCCGTCTGCCAGGGGCTCGCCATCGTCTCCTAGCAAGGGTTTCTCGCGGACCACCAGGGCCACTTCGAGAAAGCCCATGCCGATCTCTTCCAGCACCCGGTTCATGTCTTCGATCTTCGGTTGGCGGCGCTTGCTCAACCAGTGACCGATACCCCCTTGAGACATGCCCAGGCGCTCGGCGAGCTTTTCCTGTGTGACCTTGCGGCCTTTCATGTTGGCTTTGACCAACTCGATCCATTTGTCCATGGGCCGAACAATACGTTGTGTATTTCCAGCCTCAACACACAACTTGTAGTATTTGAAATCCCGTCACAATTACAATGTGTATTAACATCGACCTACCCCTATTTCCTTTCTCAGACAGGGCAGAACACTTCATGAACACAAGCAGCAAGGACGTGCCGGAACTCGATACAGAGACCACATTAAGCTCACTCAAGGACAGCCAGGCTGCCCGACGCGCAATGGACTATTACTTGAAGCCGGCCATTACCGAGTCAGACAAGGAAGAGAAGTTCTTCGAAATCAGGCGCAGCCTGAGCAGCGAGGAAGCCATGATCCACGCTTCCGACCTGCTGCGCTGTGCAGCGGCCACCGCCTACGATGCAGCGGACAATCTGCGGGGAGCCAATCGCGACCTGGCGTTTTCAGTGGTGCACATGATCGATCTGGCCAAGGCCCTGGTGGACAAATCACTGGAAAGCCAGCGCGTTGAATCGAACTGAAGCCCTGCGTACGGCTGGACGTGAAGCCAGCGACGGGAAAAAATGGAAGTGGAAAAATATTTTCCGGAAGGCGGGGAAAAACATTTGACTTGCAAATGATAATGATTATTATTGCAAGCAACTGGTCGCGAGATCAGTCGATAGCCCAAAGGACCTTAGGTCGGACCTTTGGATTATCTCCTCATCAGGCTAATCACGGTTTTTGACCCGGCTTTTTGCCGGGTCTTTTTTTTTGCCAGTTTTTCTGGCTTGGCTTCAGGCTAATGAAGACTGTAGGTGTCGCAAAAAATAATGGCGGCGATGATAGCAAAAGAATGTCCTTTTGCAAGCAAACGCCCGTCGTAAAAGCCTCGCAAATCAAAAAGTAGCGCTTGAGAATCAATCGCATAGCCACTAAGCTTCGTCTGCGTCAAGGACGACGCCCCCCTTCTTTTACCCCCCCTTCTGTGTAGAGTAGCGCTCATAACAATCCTGATAAGGAATCGATTATGACCGTGGGCAATCACACTTCTTTTGATATTTGCGCTGATTTCGACAGTGGCAACATCGACGTACTGGATATCAGCAACCCGTTGCAGGCACTGCTGGCCATCCGCCCGGATACCCGCAGCCCGCACTTCCAGTGGTTTCATTTCAAGGTCAGCGGCCTGCATGTCGGCCAGGAACACTGGTTTCGCCTGACCAACGCCAGCCAGTCCTCCTACAACAAAGCCTGGACCGGCTACCAGGCAGTGGCCTCCTACGACCATGTGAACTGGTTTCGCGTACCGACGATCTTCGAAGGCGACGCCTTGCGCTTCAACCTGGAAGCCACCCAGACCCATGCCTGGTTCGCCTACTTCGAACCCTACAGCCGTGGCCGCCACGACTGGCTGATCGACCAGGCCCTGACCAAGGCCGGCACCGAGTTGCTGGCCGTGGGTAAAAGCGTCGAAGGCCGGGACATCCAGTTGCTGCGCAAAGGCAGCGGCGCGCCAGGCCAACGCAAGATCTGGATCATCGCCCAGCAGCATCCCGGTGAGCACATGGCCGAATGGTTCATGGAGGGCGTGATCGAGCGCCTGTTCCGTCACGATGATGCGGAGCTCAACGCGCTACTGGCCAAGGCCGACCTGTACCTGGTGCCGAACATGAACCCCGACGGCGCATTCCACGGCCACCTGCGCACCAACGCCCAGGGCCAGGACCTGAACCGTGCCTGGCAGACCGCCAGCCAGGAACTCAGCCCGGAAGTGCTGTTCGTCCAGAAGCAAATGGAACAATACGGCGTCGACCTGTTTCTCGATGTGCACGGCGATGAAGAGATTCCCCACGTGTTCACCGCCGGCTGCGAAGGCAACCCGGGCTACACCCCGCGACTGGAGAAGCTCGAGGAGCATTTCCGCAGCCACCTGAAACGCCAGACCCGGGACTTCCAGACCACCCACGGCTACACCCGGGACAAACCCGGCCAGGCCAACATGGCCCTGGCTTGCAATGCCGTCGGGGAAAAGTACGACTGCCTGGCCCTGACCCTGGAAATGCCCTTCAAGGACCACGATGACAACCCCAACCCGCTCACCGGCTGGTCGGGCAAACGCTCCATGCAACTGGGCAAGGATGTGCTGAGCACCCTGGCCGACCTGGTGGATCACCTGCGCTGAACCCGACTGAGGGCTGCGCCCCCCGTTGCGCAGCCCTCAGTCACCCTTCCCGACCGGCACCCGCCGGCAATCCTCCGGCCCCAGCAAGCGCCCGTCCGCCGAGCGCAGTTCCAGCGCGCGCAACGGCTGCCCGGTCTGCCGGTCGACCATCCGTGAATGCGCTTCCCCTTCCTGGTAGAAAAACGCTTCGCCCCATTGGCGCAAGCCGATGATCAGGGGAAACAGCCCCCTGCCCTTTTCCGTCAGCACGTACTCCTGGTAGGCACTGCCATCGGACGCCGGGACAACCTCGAACACCCCATGTTCCACCAGGGTCCGCAGGCGTGTGGCCAGGATGTTCTTGGCCATGCCGAGGTTGCGCTGGAACTCGCCAAAACGGCGGATTCCGTCAAAGGCATCCCGCACGATCAGCAGCGACCACCAGTCGCCAATGGCGTCCAGTGAGCGGGCAACCGGGCACTCGGCATCTTGCAGGCTGGTGCGCTTGACCATGTAGGGCATTCTCCGATCAGGCCAAAGGAAAGTGGTTGCAATATAAAACCACGATCTTTACCGTACAACTGGTTTCATTATGAAACCAAAACTCGGAGCCCAACATGTCAGCCAATTCTTCCCCTCATGCCTCGCCTGCTCTTTCCACCAAAGTGGTGCTGCTGTTCGCCATCGCCTGCGGTCTGGCGGTGGGTAACGTCTACTACGCCCAGCCACTGCTGGATGCCATGGCTCATACCTTCGACCTGGCGCCGGCCACCGTGGGCATCGTCATCACCCTGACCCAGGTCGGCTATGGCCTGGGCCTGCTGTTGCTGGTGCCCCTGGGGGACCTGTACAACCGGCGACGGCTGATCGTGACCCAGACCCTGCTCTCGGTGCTGGCCCTGCTCACCGTGGCCCTGGCCCCGAGCAGCGCCTGGCTGCTGCTGGGCATGGCCTGCATCGGCCTGCTGGCGGTGGTAACCCAGGTACTGGTGGCCTACGCCGCCAACCTGGCCCCGGCAGAGCAACGTGGCCGAACCGTGGGCATGGTCACCAGCGGCGTGGTGGTTGGCATCCTGCTGGCCCGTACCGTGGCCGGGACCATGGCCGACCTGGCGGGCTGGCGTTCGGTCTATCTGTTATCCGCCGGGCTGACCCTGGTGGTGGCCCTGGCCCTGTGGAAAACCCTGCCTACCCGCGAGCAACCCAAGGCCACCCAGGGTTACGGGCAATTGCTCGGTTCGCTGCTGCAACTGTTCAGGGAGGAAAAAGTGCTGCGGGACCGGGCGGTGCTGGCGATGCTGATCTTCGCCGCCGGCACCGTGCTGTGGACGCCATTGGTGTTGCCATTGAGTGCCCCGCCACTGTCCTTGTCCCACACCGAGATCGGCCTGTTCGGCCTCGCCGGCGCGGCAGGCGCCCTGGGCGCGGCACGGGCCGGGCACCTGGCCGACCGCGGCCTGGCGCAGTGGACCAGCGGCCTGGCACTGGGCCTGATGCTGCTGTCCTGGCTGCCCATTGCCTTCACTCAATCGTCCCTGTGGGCCCTGCTGTTCGGGGTAATCAGCTTCGACCTGGGCCTGCAGGCCGTGCACGTCACCAGCCAGAGCCTGATCTACAGCGTGCGCCCCGAGGCGCAGAGCCGACTGGCCGCCGGCTACATGCTGTTCTATTCCCTGGGCAGCGCCGCAGGCTCCATCGCCGCCACCGCCACCTATGCCTGGGCCGGCTGGACCGGGGTCTGCCTGCTGGGGGCCGGGATCAACGGCGTGGCGCTGATCTACTGGCTGTGGAGCCTGGCCCCGGGCAAAGCCGCGGCCAGGGTTCGTTGCGCCACTTGAGCCCGGCGCCGCCGGGTTCAATCAACCGCGGCCGCGCAACATGCTCTGCAGCACACCATCGCGACGTACCCAGCCATGGAACAGCGCCGCGGCCAGATGCAGCAGCACGGTGAAAAACAGCAGGTACGCCAGATAACCATGGGCCTTGCGCAACACCGCAAACAGCTGGGCATTGGCCGGCAGGATCGCCGGCAGTTGCAGCGAACTGCCGAGCATCACCGGGTCGCCGGCCGCCGAGATCATGCCCCAGCCCAGCAGCGGCAGGCTCAGCATCAAGGCGTACAGCAGCACATGGGAGGCCTTGGCCGCCAGCACCTGCCAGCCCGGCAGGTCTGCCGGCAACGGCGGTTGTCGGGTGTAGAAACGCACCCAGAGCCGCACCAGCACCAACAGCAGGATGGCGATCCCCAGGGGCTTGTGCAGGTGGATCAGCCATTCATGACGCGCGGAAACCGAGGCCACCATGCCGGCGCCGATGAACAGCATGGCGATGATCAGTAATGCCATCAGCCAGTGCAGCAGGCGCGCCAGGGGAGCGAAATGTCGAGGTTGGCTATTCATGGACGTGGCTCCTGGGCGCCGGGCAATTGGCTGACTTCGCTGGTGCGACGCAGGTAGGAACTGGCGTAGGCCGCAGAGCGCGCTGCCAGCAGGGGGTCGTCGGACGCCTGGATGCCGCTGGGCAGGATCAGCGGGTCGTAATTGATGTCCCGACACTCGCCGCTGTTCTGCGCCTGGGTGCTTTGCAGCACCAGGGTCCCGGCGTTGATTACCGGCCGCTGCGCCGGCCAGGCCTTGCTGGCGTCATCCGTGGGGTCGCCGGGCGCCGCCAGGGTGATCTGCAAGCGCCAGCGCAGCGGCCCTTGGGCCAGGCGCCGAACCAGGTCCTGCTCCAGGTAGTCGGCGCCTTGCGGGGCACTGCCTGCATCAGGCCCATCCCGGGTCTCGGGCACTACCCCCCAGCGCACTGCCTGGCGCTTGCCGCGGCCATCCACCAGGTAGAAGGCATTGATCCCGTTGTAGCTTTCACTGGCATAGCTGGCCGAAGGTTTGGCGCCCTTGACCCATTGCAGGAACGGCGTCGCCTCGGGATGGCTGGCGAAGAATGCCGGCACTTTGCTCGGGTCCGGCTTGCCCGTGGCCGGATCAGGGGAGCCGGCCTGTTGCAACTGATAGAAGGCTTCGGGAGTGCCCACCGGGAACACCGGCATGCTGTTCATTCCGGTCCGCCACTGCTGGCCGTTGGCCTGGAGGAAACGCAGCGCCAGGCTGCGGATCGGTACGCTGCTGTCCGGCGCATAGGGGTTGCCACTGGGCAGGGCAAAGCGCCCCACCACCGGCGTGCGTGCCTCATTGAACACCTGCGCCGTGGAGTAGGCCCGGGCCTCGCCGCTGCTTTCAAAGTAGCCGATGACGCACACCCCCTTGGCATGGTTGCGGCGATACCCCGGGTGCACGCCATTGTTGGTTTCCAGCACATCCACCAGGGCCTTGGGGGTCAGGCGACCGGGATCGAGGCTGCCATGCACATAGGCCAGAGCCCCCGCAGCGACGGCCACCACCAGGGCGATTGCCCCCAGGCGCAGGGTCAGGCTGACGGGCCCCAGGGGTGGGCGGTCGGGCTTTGATGAAGGATCAACCATGGGACATCTCCAATACGCATAGCCATGAGGGCAAGGACCTGTCAGACGCAGCTCGCCCAGGGTTATTCCACGACCGGTATTTATTTTCCTGCGGCTGGAATAACCTGCTGTGCGGCGCGTCTTCCTAGCCTCAAGCCTAGTGACTGGCCCAGCATCCGCAGGATTTCATGAACGATCTCGACCAACAGCTACGCCCGCTGATTCCAAGGCTGCGCCGCTTTGCCCTGTCCCTGACGCGCCAGCCCAGCAGCGCCGACGATCTGGTGCAGGCCTGCCTGGAACGCGCCCTCGCCGGATGGACCGAGAAACGCCCCGAAGGCGACCTGCGGGCCTGGCTGTTCGCCATCCTCTACCGGCAGTTCCTCGATGCCCACCGGCGTTCCCGACGCTACGCGCGGATGCTGGAGTTCTTCACCGGCCGTGACGACAGCCAGCCCTCGGTGGAGCGCACGGTGATGGCGCAATCGACCCTGGAAGCCTTCGACCGCCTGAATGCCGAACAGCGCGCCCTGCTGCTCTGGGTGTCGGTGGAAGGCTTGAGCTACAAGGAGATCGCCGAGATTCTCCAGGTGCCCACCGGCACCGTGATGTCGCGCCTGTCCCGGGCCCGCCAGGCCCTGCGCCAACTCAGCGACGGCGAAATCAGCAGCCCTTCTCTACGGATACTCAAATGATCAGCCTGCCCCCCAGCGACAGCGACTTGCACGCTTATGTCGACCACCAACTCAGTGAGCAGGACCGCCGGTTGCTGGAACACTACCTGGCCAGCCACCCGCGGGTCGCGGCCCGGGTCCAGGCCTGGCAGCAGGACGCCCAGCACCTGCGGGCGGCCCTGGGTGGTGCCCTGCTGCAGCCGGCCAACCCGGCGCTGGACCCTGTGCAGATCCGCGCGCGCCTGAAGCAACGTAGCCTGCGCCGCCTGGCCAGTGCCGCGGTGCTCCTGGTGGCGGTGGGCGTGGGCGGCCTGAGCGGCTGGCAGGCGCGGGAACTGACCCTGGCCGGCAACAGCGTGCTGCCCATGACCGACGCCCTGCAGGCCTATCGTCTGTTTGCCGAGCAGGGCATGCTTCCCGCGGACTTCAAGGTACAGGGCAATCAGAGCATGCAGGCCTGGCTGGACCGCTACTTCACCCAGGCCAGCCCATTGCCGGATCTGCAGGGGGCCGGGTTCAGGGCCGTCAGCGGGCGCCTGCTGAGCACCGAGCAAGGCCCGGCGGCCATGGTGCTGTACGAGGATCGCGAGGGGCGCAAGGTCAGCTTCTACATCCGCCCGCCAGGGCCGCAGAACAAGCTGCTGCCCCCGGGCAGCCGCCGCGAGGGCCCGTTGCAGGCGCAGTACTGGTCCGGCCAGGGCTACAACTACGCCATGGTCGGCCCGGCGGAAATTCCCCTGTAGCCCTCAGAAGCCCACGTCCAGCACCACGTTGTCGATATAGGTGCCGGCCGGCGGGGTGCTCTGGTCGGTGTAGATCCTGGCGTTGTAGTTGAAGATCTGGCTGCCGGTGCCCAGGCCGTTGCCGGGGTTCACCTCGGCATCGGTGCTGGAGCGCCGGGCACTGCCGACACTGCCCCAGCGGGTGCTACCGGCACTCTTGAAGATGTCGTAGGCCAGGTAGTTGCTGCCGGAAATCATCTGCCTGCGCCCCCCCGCACTCACCGGGTGCTGGCCGTCGCTCAGGCCCACGGTGTAGGCACTGCCCTTGGTGCAGGCCAGGTTGATGGTCTGCCCGGTCACCGTCGCGAAGGCGCTGATCACCGGCGCGCTGCCGAAACTGATGTTCGGCGCAGTGATCACGCAATCGTTGGACACCGTCATGTTCACGGTCAGGCTCTGGGTACCGCTGCCGACATCCCGGCCCAGACAGATCCCCAGGGCGCCGATTCCGGAGCAATAGTTCCAGCTCCAGAAAATGCTCAGGTTCTCGGTATAGACCCCCGCCGCCACGTTGCTGCCGGTGAGGGTACCCAGGTAGATGGGCACCGTCTTGGCCACGGTCGGGCTGCCCAGCAGGCCCAGCAGGTCGATAATGGAATTGCGGGCGAAGTCGAACTGCACCCCGCGGGTGATCGGATAGCTGGTGCTGTTGTTGGCGTACAGGGTGTAGCTGATGACGTCGCCGGTAGGTCCCACCATGCCGCTGGTGGTGGAGGTGATGGTGGCGTAGAAATGATCGTTGCTGGCCAGAATGCTCAGCAGCGAGCCGGTACAGCTCAGCCCGGCATTGGTGGTGGAGGCCGGCTGCGAGGTGGTGCGCACCAGGATCGAGCTGACGGTACCGAAGCCTGCCGGCGCGGTCGGGACCGTCGTGCACAGTGCCTGGGCCGTGCACGACAGCACGCTCGCCAGCAGCCCCAGTATTGCCTGTCGCCATCCCTTGCCCGCATTCACACGCCACGCTCCTTGATCCGGTGATACCGCCGTTACTGACAGACCAGCGGGCCGATCAACGGCACCTGCTGCTGTTGCATGTCGATGTCGAACTGCGCCCGGCAGGTCTTGCCGTCGGCCAGTTCCACGTACAGGGTGTTTTGGGCCGCGAGGTTTTCCAGATAGACCAGCCCATCCCAGCCGACCACCGTCCGCGCCCCGCTCTGCTCATGGGTGACGTTGCTGCCCAGGGGCAGCTCGCGCTGCTGGGCGTCCACCAGCACCACGCTGGCGGCGATGATCCGGGTCAGCGGAAACTCCAGCAGGTAGCCGCTGCCACGCCGCACCGCCACCCGCTGCTCGACATTCGGGCTCTGCACGTTGGCCGGCAGGTTCAGCGGATCGATCTCGTACTTGCCGCGGTAATAGGCGCTGCTCCAGGGCACCAGCAGATGGCCGTTCTTGTCGGTCTGGCCCACCAGCTGGTTTTCATAGCGCACCGGGATGTCCTTGTAGCCGTCGGTACTGACCACCACGAAGGCGTCGTCGATCTGGTTGGCGGCGAACACCTGGCGGTCCATCCATACCAGTGAACCGCTGGCATCGGCCCAGCGGGTCTCGGCATCGCTGGTGCCATAGACCCCGGCCTGCAGGCGCACCGACTGCAGGCGCCAGGTCACATCGGCCTGGCGATAGTCGGCGCCACTGCCGGTGGCGTAGCCAAGGTTGTAGCCAACCCCGCCTTCGATCGGCACCGAGCGGCTGAAGTTGACCCGCTGGCGGTTTTCCCCGGTCTTGCTGCGCTCGTTGCTCAGGCTCAGGCTGCCGTGCAGGTCGAAGGGGATCACCAGTTGTGCCTGCATGGCCCAGTGGCTGTCGCCGATCTCGCGGTTGGCCGACAGGTAGAAGCTGCTGCTGTGCCACAGCGGCTTGCTCCAGGTCAGGTTCAACAGCCGGGTACGGGTCGAGTCGGCGGCGCGCACGTCGAAATAACCGGCGCCCAGGCTGCCGAAGCGCTCCAGGTTGAGGCTCAGGGTCAGTTGCTCGCTACGCTGGCTGAGGCTGGTGTAGGGGCTGTCGACAACCGTCAGGTCGGCGTACTGATCACGCCGCTGCACCCGCTGGTAGGCGACGCTGTAGCGCTGGCTGCTGTACTGATAGCCAAGGCTCAACTGCTGGCCGCCGTCGCCGTCGAAACGGCTCTGGCTGACGGCGGTATTGATCACCCCGAACTGCCCCAGCCGCAGGTTGCCGCCGACCCCGCCCAGGGTCAGGGAGTCCGAGGCTTCGGCATGGCCTTCCAGGGTCAGGCTATCGCTCAGGCCGTAGCGCAGGCTGCCGGAAGTCACCCCCGGGCCATAGCCGAAGTCGCGCAGGGTATAGTCCCGGCGCAAGGTGCCCGCGGCCACCGAGAAGTCCGTCAGGCCCTTTTGCAGTAAGGTGCTGGTGACGTAGAACGGCACCGTGGTGGACACCTGCCGGCCAAGGGCATCGGTGGTGACCACCACCGCTTCGCCGGCGCCGTTGATGAAGGGAATGTTGGTCAAGGTGTAGGGGCCGGGCTGCAGGTCGGCGCTGCTGGATTTGTAGCCGTTGATGAACAGGTCCACCGAGGACGGCACCGCTGCTTCCCCGGCGAACTGCGGCAAGGGATAGGTCACCAGGTCCGGACGCACCGAGAAATCCCGGGACAGTTGCACCCCGCCCAGGCGCACCGAGTTGCTCCAGGGCAAGGCGCCACTGATCAGGTCGCCGGCCTCGTAAGTCAGCAGGCGTTCATCGTCGGAAAAACGCCAGGTGGTGTCATAGCGTCGGTAACCGTTGTTCAGGGAGCTGTTCCCAACCCCCGACAGGGTCTGGCGGTACTGCCCGGTGTTGGACAGCGTGCCCCAGGAGTCGAACAGCCGCACCTCGTTCCAGGCCGCCAGGTAGGTGCCGCCGTCATCGGTGTCGTTGAGGTACAGGTCGTAGTTGAGCAACCCGCCGAAGCTGCTCAGGGCCGGGGTCCGTGGGTAGGCCTGGCGGCTGCCGATGAATTGCTCCGGCAGCCAGTCGGGCGGCACGTCCAGCAGCAGCCGCTGGCCCTGGCTGTCGTAGTCGCTGTGCAGGCCCGGCAGGCTGTCCAGGTCGACCTCGGCGCCCAGCCCCTCAGGCAGCTTGATCCCGGTTTCACGCAGGGTTTGCGCCGACAGAAACAGCCGGCCGGAGCGCTGCTCCACGGCCACCACCTTCCCTGTGTTCATCTGATTGATCACCAGTTCCAGAAACAGCTGTGCATCGGCCATCGACTCCAGGCTGCTGGGCGGCGGCGGCAGTTCACCCGCCGGTACCTCTGCGGCCAGCATCAGGCTACACAGGCCGGTCACCAGCCCTTGCCACCTGCGAAAACGCCGAGCCGGGTCCTGGCTCATTACGGGCTCAAGTCCATCTATGGACATCTCCATCCCGGGGCGGATGCGCCACCGCGCTCACATCCGTCCGTACCTCTCCCCACCGGCCATCCGACTGGCGGCCGCGTTGCGCCTGAGGCTCAGTGCGTAGGCGCCAGGTCCTGTACCTGCGGTGCTCCATTGACCCGCAGTTGCAGGGTCGACTCGGCCGCCAGGGTTTCCGGCACCGGCCAGCGCATCACCGCCCCGGGCAACACATAGCCCAGCAGCCCTGGCGCCACGGGCCGGGCCTGCCCGCCCTGCTTGAAAGCCACATCGGTCAGGCGGGCGTGCACCGCACCCTGGTTGCGCAGCTCGAAAAACGTCTTGCCGTCCACTGCCACCTTGCGCCAGCTCAGGTCCGGCACGCCGGCGCCCTTGGGATTGCGTGGACGGGAGGTGTCTTCCTTGCTCCACAGCCCGGCGCCATAGGCGAACAAAGGCACCGAGTAGCGCATCTGGAAGCGGATCGCTGCCGCACTCTTGGCATCCCCTTCCGGGGTGATGGGCTTGGCCGAGGGAATCTCGTCGATGATGATCCGGTACGCCAGCTCCTGCCCCGGTGGCACCTCGCGGGTTCGGGTCAGGCGTACCAGCTGCTTCTGCCCCGGCTCGATCTTCGCCACCGGCGGGCTGCCGATGACATCGCGCTGGTTCTGGTACTGGTCGGCAAAGCCGCTCTGGCTCCAGGCAAACACCCGGATCTGCAGGTTGGCGGTCTCGGTACCTCGGTTCTCCAGCCACAGCGCGCTGGCCTGCTGATCGGCCTCCAGTACCGGGTCGATCGGCCAGATCAGCACCGAACTGGCGGCCTGGACCCTGGGTACAACTGCCAACAGCCCCGCCAGGATCAGATAACCGGTCCCCCGCATGCCCTGCAAAGATAAATGCATACTGCTACTCCTTGTCCGCCTGCCGGCTGGTTATGAATGCGCCCCATCACCACGACAGCTGCACCTGCAGCACATCGCTGTACGTCCCCCCAGGCTGATTGCCCGGCAACTGCACCTGCCCGTAGATCGGCAGGCTGATGTTATTGGCATCGCTGTAGGCCACGGCCACGCTCTGGCCTATCCCCAGGCTCTGGCTGTAGCCCGCATCGCGAAACAACTGATAGGCCACCCGTGCACTGCCGCTATTGAGCTGCATGTGCCGGCCGCTGCTGTTGTACTGGCCTCCGTCCACCGTCATGTTCAGGGTCACCCCCGGCGTGCACTGCAACTGCACGCCCCCGGTGAGCGCCACTCTGACCGTGCTGGTGGACAGCGCCGACTGGCTGCCGAAGGCCAGGCTGCCGTAGTTGCTGACGCCCCCCACCACCAGGCACCCGGCGGTGATGGTGGCGCTGACCTGGAAGCTCTGGCTGGTGGCCGCAGCGATCCACCCCGGCCAGGCACTCGCGCAGGCCAGGAGCAGCAGCGCACAAGCGTGGCTGGCCATGGCATCAGAAGGTCAGTTGCACGGACACCGTATCGGTGTAGGTGCCGGCCGGTAGCCCCGCCTTGCCCGCCGCCTTGCCATAGAGGTTCACGGTTTGCGCCACCCCGGTGCTTGGCGCCAGGTTGATCACGCCGTTGATCGCGACGATCTGCGAATGCCCGGAGTCGGTGTACAGGTCATAGGGCACATAGTTGGCCACCCCGTCGAACAGGGCCCGGGTGCCACCGGTGGACTTGCCGTCATTGGCGCCGCCCTGGATGGTCAGGGTCGGCGTGGTGCCGGTGGAGCATAGGATCGACAGCGCGCCGCCACCGCCGCCCAGCACTTGGCCGGTGGCAGTGGTGAACAGGCTGTTGGTGGTGCCGAAGTTCAGGGCACCGAAGTTCAGCCCGGTGCTGCCGCCGACGCCGTTGACCTGGCAACTGCTGGTGAGGATCAGGGTCGAGCTGATCTGCCCGGTGACCGTGGTGGCGGCATTGGCCGTTGAAGCCATGACCAGCCCCAACAGAGGCCAGCCGATTCTGGATACAAGCGCGTGCATGATGTGTGTCCTCTCATGGTTTACCAATCCAGCGTGATGGTCAGGGTGTCGGTGTAGAGCCCTGCCGGAACCGCGCGGGTATTCGCGACCACAGAGCCGAACACCGGGATGGGAATCCGTCTGCCGCTGCTCACTGCGAAATTGCGCTGCTGGCCGATGCTGTAGCTGTCGCTACCGGATGCATCGACGAACAATCGATAGGGGATGGTCTGGCGGCCATTGCTCAAGCGCCGGGTCGTGCCGTCGCCGTTGAGGCCGCCATTGATGGTCACGGTGAAGCCGGTGACCGAGGAGTTGCAGGCCACCTGCAGCTGGCCCTCGGCGCTGTTGGTGAGGCTGGCCTTGATCGGCGCGACCCAGGTCGGGCCCTGCTGGCCGAAGTTGAGCATGCCCGGGTCGCCGATCGGGCTGGCAGATGGATCGCCGCCGCTGCTGACCTGGCAGGCAGCGGTAATCACCAGGCGTGCCTGGATCTGCCCGCTGATTGCCGCCTGGGCGTCATCCGCCAACAGGCACAACGAGCCCAGGGCGACAATCGTCCAGGTCCTGCCTTTCATTGCAGCCATCCCAGTTCCATCAGGACTCCCACATGGGCCGTTCACCATGAACCGCCCTCCCTGCTCTGCCCCGTTACTGATGGCAGCATTCATGCCCCGGCCCTACCAGGTCAGGGTCACTTTCAATACATCGGAATAACCGCCGGCCCGGGGGATCTCGGCCAAAGGTTCGATACGCCCGTACAAGGGCAGGTCCACCGTGCCGGAATCCGGCACCCGGCCACTGACCGGTACATTCACCGGCAGCGGAATCCGCCGGGCCGGGTCCTGGTAGAGGCGATAAGGAATGGGTTTGCCGGCCCGGGTGTTGCTGGCCAGGTAGCGCACTTCGCCGACACCACCGTGCAGGCCGCCGTCGATGCGCATCTGATAGGGGGTATCGGGGTTGCATTCCAGACGCGGCTGGCGGCTGCCCGGCAGCGCCGCCGACAAGGGCCCGGCCGGATCGTCCAGGCGCGCGGTGCTGCCGAAGTCCAGGGTACCGAGCTGTTCGATCCCCGCTTCGCGCTGCTGGCCGACCAACTGGCAGCCACGCAGCACATCGACCCGGACCTGCACCTGCAAGTCCGCGGCCCCTGCTGTCGCGCTGAGCAATGCGCTCATCACTGCCACACCCTTATATCCATTCAAGGCCTCAATCCTTATGAGGAGCATTCGCTGAAGTCAGGTTAGCAACCCGCGGGGAAACCGCCAGTTAGCGTATTAATTGCTCACGGCATGAGCGCTGCGCCGGGACGGCTGCAGCCATGCCTTTTCGAGATGACTGGTCGGGGCATTTTCTATTGGTTAAATTATCGCGCCGCTCTTAAGGTGAGCGGCCTGGAACCATCGGGGTAATCAACATTGGCCGCTTTACCGCCAAAATCTGCACAGGCTCGATCTCCCTGGCGTCGCCTGTTCGCCAGGCCTGCCCGCCGCCCGAGCGCCGCTGGCGCGCTGATCCATGACTACTTTCGCCATAAGGCCCTGGACCTGGGCTACACCCTGAGCCATGGCCAGTTGCAGGTGATCGAGCGCATGGGGCAACTGGCCGACGCCCTGGAGCAGGCCGCCCCGCAGGCGCCGAGCCTGTACCTGTATGGCGCCGTGGGGCGGGGCAAGAGCTGGCTGCTGGACGGCTTCTTCCGCGCCCTGCCCATCGCCGAGAAACAGCGCCTGCATTTCCATGACTTCTTCGCCCAACTGCACCAGGGCATGTTTCGCCACCAGCAGCAGGCCGATGCCCTGGAAACCACCCTGGACGAGCTGCTCCGCCAGTGCCGGGTACTGTGTTTCGATGAGTTCCATGTCCACGACATCGGCGACGCCATGCTCATCACCCGGCTGTTCAAGGCCCTGTTCAAGCGCGGCATCGTGCTGCTGGTGACCTCCAACTACGCCCCCGAAGGCCTGCTGCCCAACCCGCTGTACCATGCCCGCTTCAAACCGGTGATCGAACTGATCAACGCGCGCATGCAGGTCATGGAAGTCGGCGGTGCCGAGGATTACCGGACCCACGCGCAAACCCACGAGCAACAGGCCTTTACCCGGGGGCAGTATCTCTGGCCCGGCACCGCGGCCCAGCGCCAGGCGCTCAAGCTGCCCGAACGCCATGCCCCGGCAACGCTGCTGCAGGTCGGCAGCCGCCAGCTGACCACCCGCCAGCGCCAGCAGCGCAGCATCCGCTTCGAATTCAACGACCTGTGCCAGCAGCCCACGGCAGTCATGGACTACCTGGAACTGAGCCGCCAGTTCGACACCTGGATCATCGATGAACTGCCGCCACTGGCGGAGTGCTCGATCGCCGCCCAGCAGCGCTTCATCAATCTGATCGACGTGCTCTACGACCAGGACAAGCGCCTGCTGCTGATCGGCCAGCGCCCGCTGGCCGAAAGCCTGGGCGGCCACGCCATCGACCTGGCCCGCACCCGCAGCCGCCTCGGGCAATTGCAGGAAATCGGCCCCGAGCACCCGCTTGAGCAGGTAGCCACATGAGTTCGATCAGCTTTTGCGAGCTGGTGTGCCTGCACCTGCAAGATTCAACCCTCCAGCACTCCCGGCTATTTGGCCTGGAGAGTTTCTCGGCAGCCGAACTGGCGGCCAAAGGCTATGAGCGGGTCGGCGAGCCCCAGGACTTTCACCAGTATGAAAAAAGCTGCACGACGCGCTACCACCAGCGAACCCTGGAGGTGCTGTTCAAGTGCTACTTCCTTGACCGGCAACGGGTCGGCAGTGGCTTCAACCTGGCCCCCGGGGCCCGCCTGACGTCGGTGCTCAAGTACAGGAAACGCCTTGCAGCCCAGCAAAACCTGCCCCCTTCACAGTTGGCGTTCCATTTCTCGGACGACAAGCAGGAAGGCGCGGTGATTCTGGATGACCGGCACGTCATGCGTTTCAACCAATGGAGCCGCCAGGGCGCCTACCTGCTTGCAACCCTGGAGAGCGACTTCGACCTGGAAAGCCCGCTGGGCAGAGCCGCCACCGGATCGGTAAAAAATACCCTGGAGCACCACAGCCTGGAGTCGATGCTGGCTGAAGCCGGGAACTCCAGGCACCCCGCGGCATTTCGCCGGCTGGCTGGAGCACTGCAAGATGCAAGCATTTGACCGCAAAGAGATTTACCGACTGGCAGAGGCGCTCTTGCGCGCCATTGAACATGCCCAGCCGACGGCATTGGCGGCAGTTGGCGTGAGCCCGGCCATTTATGCAGAAATCCTCGAAGAGCTGGACAGCTCGGGAGAACAGGCCGGCGACCTGGCCCTTGCGCCCTATGACCGGGCATTCCAGCCGGACCGCAGCGGCCGGGTCGCCCTGGACCTTTACCCGCTGGGCACCGAGCCATCGACCATGAGAGTGGCCTGCCAGCTGTGGTCCAAAGGCCGCAAGACCGACCTGACCCTGATTGCCGACTACGTTCAGGGAGCGGGCGCGTTGGCCTTCAGGCTGCTGGAAACCCAATAGCCCCCATCCCATGGCCGCTCAGGCAGCAGAAACCGCCGAACTGCTTTATTCTGCCCGCCTTTTTCTTCTTTCGAGTGTTGACGCTGTTCATGGATACCCTTGCTCAACTGCGGGCTGGCCAACTGGCCGGCATCAAGCGCCTGGACCTGTCCTGCGGGCTGACCGAGTTCCCCCGGGAAATCTTCGATCTGGCCGACTCCCTGGAGATCCTCAACCTCAGTGGCAACGCCCTGAGCAGCCTGCCCGAGGACCTGCACCGGCTCACTCGCCTGCGCATCCTGTTCTGCTCGGACAACCGGTTCAGTGAAGTACCGGCCTGCCTCGGCCAATGCCTGCAACTGAGCATGATCGGCTTCAAGGCCAACCGCATCGAGCGGGTGCCGGCCGCCGCCCTGCCACCGCAACTGCGCTGGCTGATCCTCACCGATAACCGCATCGCTGAGCTGCCGGAAGAACTGGGCCAGCGCCCGCTGCTGCAAAAACTCATGCTCGCCGGCAACCGCCTGACCCGCCTGCCCGAAAGTCTGGGCCAGTGCCACCGCCTGGAACTGCTGCGGATTGCCGCCAACCGCCTGACCGAGCTGCCGCCGTTCCTCCTGGCCCTGCCGCGCCTGACCTGGCTGGCCTACGCCGGCAATCCGCTGGAGTCGGAAGCCGACGCCACGGCGCTGGCATCCACGCCAAGCATCCCCTGGAGCGAACTGACCCTGGAACAGCGCCTGGGCGAAGGCGCCTCGGGGGTGATTCACCAGGCGCAGTGGCAGCCCGCCGGGCAACCGCCGCGAGCGGTGGCGGTCAAGCTGTACAAGGGCGAGATGACCAGCGACGGCTCGCCGCTGCATGAAATGAACGCCTGTATCAGCGCCGGGCTGCACCCGAACCTGATCCGCGTCGAAGGCCGCATCCTCGACCACCCCCAGGGCCAGAACGGCCTGGTGATGCAGTTGATCGACAAAAGTTTTGCCAACCTTGCAGCGCTGCCCAGCCTGGATTCCTGCTCCCGGGATATCTACCCGGACGACGCCCGCTTCAACGCCGACGTAACCCTGGGCATTGCCCGCGGCATCGCCTCGGTGGGCGCGCACCTGCACGCCCAGGGCATCACCCATGGCGACCTCTATGGCCACAACTCCTTGTGGAACGCCCAAGGCGACTGCCTGCTGGGGGATTTTGGCGCAGCGTCCTTCCATGCCCAGGACGACACCGTGCAAAGCCGGGCGCTGCAACGCCTGGAAGTGCGGGCCTTCGGTATCTTGCTGGAGGAATTGCTGGAGCGCGGGGATGGCTCGCTGAGCCTGGAGCAGCGGCAGAAACTGGCGGCGCTGGTGCAGCGCTGCTGCCAGCCGGAGGTACTGGCGCGACCGGGCTTTACCCAGGTCTGCGAGGAATTGGCGGGGCTTTAAAACAGCTTCGCCGGCCAGCCGGCTCCTACAAAGGTATGCAGGAGCGGGCTGGCCGGCGAATCGCCTTAGCCTGCCAGGCCGACGAACATGTCCTGCACGTCGTCATGGTTGTCCAGGCCTTCGAGGAACGCCTCGACTTCAGCCATCTGCTCATCGCTCAGGCCGCTGACCGGGTTCTTCGGCTGGTAGCCAAGCTTGGCCGAAAGCACGGTGAAACCTTGCTCGGGCAGGGCTTTCTGTACCGCATCCAGGTCCGCAGGCTCGGTCAGGAACAGGGTCGCGCCCTCTTCGCCCGGCTCGAAGTCCTGGGCTCCAGCCTCGATGGCGGCCAGTTCCGGATCGGCGTCCGGACTGTCCGGCGAGGCCTCGATCATGCCCACGTGGTTGAAATCCCAGGACACCGAACCCGAAGCGCCCAGTTGGCCCTTGCGGAACGCCACGCGGATTTCCGCCACGGTACGGTTGATGTTGTCGGTCACGCATTCAACGATCAGGGGTACCTGGTGCGGGGCAAAACCTTCGTAGGTCACGCGGTGGTACTGCACGGTCTCGCCCAGCTGGCCCGAGCCTTTCTTGATGGCACGCTCCAGGGTCTCGCGGGGCATCGAAGCCTTTTTCGCCTGTTCCACCACCAGCCGCAGGTGGGCGTTGGTGGCGGTGTCGGCGCCGTTACGTGCGGCGATGGTGATCTCTTTGACCAGCTTGCCGAAAATCTTGCCCTTGGCATTGGCTGCCGCTTCTTTGTGTTTAACCTTCCACTGTGCGCCCATTACTCACTCTCTTGATCTATGGCGTCGAGTTGGATTTGGCCGACGCGATGGGCAAGTTTATACGTCCTCAAGGCCCTGATCGACCAAAAAGTCAGTGGCCGGCAGGCTTCAGCCCTTGTCGGCCTTGCCGGCCGCCGCAGCGAAACGCGCCAGGCGCACATCCAGGTGCCGCGGCCGGCGCCCGTGGTCCTCGGCCCGTTCCTTGCGGCGGATGGCGTTGCGCACCACCAGCGAACCCAGGTAGCGGATCGGCTCCGGCGGGAAGTAGCCCAGGGGGCCATTGACCAGCGGCGAGCGAGTCCAGGGGTTGTCCAGCCCCTGCACCAGGGAGGCGAGGATCTGCCCGCCCATATGGCAGGGGCCGACGCCGCTGCCGGAATACCCGAAACCGTAGAACACATTGCCCGCGCGGCTCATCTGGCCGAAGAACGGCAAGCCGGTCACCGAGCGATCCGACGGGCCATTCCAGGTGGCCGCCACCGGCACGTCGGCAAAGGCCGGGAAGAACTGCCCCAGGCTGCGCTTGAGCAAGCCGGCGTAGGGCGACGGCTGGTCGAACACCGGCAGCATCCGCCCGCCATAGGCGAAGGTGTTGCCGCCCTTGCCGAGCATGATCCGACCGTCCGGGGTGTTGTGGTAGTAGTGCACGAAGATCCGCGAATCCAGCACCGTCACGCCGCTGGTCAGGCCGATCTGCTGCAGCAGTTGGGGCCGCGGCTCGGTGATCAGCATGTCGCTGGAAACAATCGCCACGCTGCGCTCGAATTGCGGGAAGGCTCGGGCCATCCAGGCATTCATCGCCAGTACCACGCGCTCGGCGCGGATCTGCCCCAGGGGCGTGCGCAACAGCGCCGGGCGCCCCTCCTCCAGCCCGGTCATGGCGGTGTTCTCATGAATCCTCACGCCCAGTTGCAGGGCCACCCGGCGCAGCCCGCGCACCAGCAGGCCCGGCTGTACGCTGGCCGCCGCCGGCGAATACCAGCCCTCCAGATGCTGGCTGGAACCGGCCATGCGCTGCACGTCGGCCAGGGGTCGCTTGTCGAAGGAGTTGATGCCGCGGCGCTCCAGCGCAGCGATCACGCCATCGGTGGAGCCGACCTGGGCCGGGTTGGTGGCCGTGTACAAAGTGCCGTCGAGACGGTACTGGGCATCCACCCCGTAACGCTCGCAGAAGGCGCCGATGGCATAGATGCTCTGCTCGGACTCCTTGACCAGGCGCACGGCCTCCTCGACACCGAACAGCCGCTCCAGGGTGAAGTACTTGGCCGACCAGGACAGCGCGCAGCCGCCGTTGCGCCCACTGGCACCGGCGCCGCAGATATCCGCCTCGATCAGCAGCACGTCCAGCCCGGGGTGCTGCTCCTTGAGCATGATGGCGGTCCACAGCCCGGTGTAGCCGCCGCCGACAATCGCCACCTGGCAGGTGGTATCGCCCGCCAGTGGCGGGCACGCCGGTGAGGGTTGCTGTTGCAGGGCCTGTTCCAGCCAGAAAGGTCGCATGGTGAGTCTCCAGGTAAAAAACGGCGAGTGGGTTCGCTGACAAGCCTGCCCCTACAAGCCTTCGTAGGAGCCGGTTTGCCGGCGAAGAGGCCCGAAAGTCAGGTACGCAGCGGTTTGATCAGCAAAGGTCCATTGGGAACGAGTGCGCGCACCGGCTCGAGCCCTTGGGGCCGGCTGTTCCAGTACGGCACCAGCACCAGGGCCGAGACCAGGGCGCAGGCGGCAAACACGATGAACACCGTGACCGTGTCGAAGTAACCCGGCAGCAGGCCACCCAGCACCGCGCCCACCGAGCCGCAGCCATTGACGAAACCGGCCGCGGTGGCCCCGGCCTTGGCCGAGCCGAAGTCGATGGCTGCAGCGCCACAGATCATCGAGTCCGGCCGTACAGGGTCAGGCCCATGAAAAACAGCAGGGCCATCACCAGCACGACGCTGCCGGTATGCAGAGCGCCCATGAACAGCGCCAGGGACAGGGTCAGCGCCAGCAGGCTGATGACACAGGCCGGCATGCGCCGGGCGCCGAACAGCTTGTCCGAGGCCAGGCCGATCATCACCGGCCCCAACAGCCCGGCCAGCTCGAAGCTGGTGGGCACGATCGCCGCCCCCACCTTGCCCACCGAGGGCATCTGTTCGTAGACGATCACCGGCCCCCACAGCAGGATCGCGTAGCGCGCCGGCTTGAGCAGGAAGTACGACAGCCCGAGGATCAGCACCGTGCGGTTGCGCAGGATCTCGCGCAGCGGTTCCCAGACGCTCATGCGCCGTTCGGCGGCGTCTTCTTCGGCGCTCTGCGGGGGCAATGGCTCCACGGCCGGCAGGCCCACGTCCTCCGGGGTATTGCGCTGGAAGATGAAGAACAGCACCGCGGTCAGGCCCACCACCACCGCACTGGAAATGAACGCCGCGTGCCAGGTGCCGATCAGCGTATAGGCCCACCAGCCGGCAAAGGGCGAGGCCACCAGGCCGCCGAAGGCGTAGCAGGAACTCCACAGCCCCAGCACCCTGCCGCGCTGCCCGGCGGGAAAGAAACTGCCGATGTTCTTGCACAGCCCCGACCAGCCCGTGGACTGCGCCAGCCCCTGGACCAGCATGCAGGTGGCGAACACCGGCAAGGTGGCGAAGCTGCCCATGACCAGCGCCGCAGCGGCGGAGATCAGCAAGCCGCCCAGCACCACCACCCGCGGGCCGAAGCGGTCGGCGAAGATGCCCCAGGTGAACTGCCCCACGGCGTAGGCCGCCAGGTAGATGGCGTCGAGGTTGGCCATGGCCATCTTGTCGAGGGTGAAGTCGGGATCGTCGGCGATCCCCAGCTTGGCGACGGAAAAGGCTTTGCGGGTGAAGTAGAACGCCGCGTAGGCGATCCAGGTGATGGCGAAAATCTGCACGCGCCAACGTTTGATGGTGCCGATCTGCTTGTTCATTGTGGTTCTGACCTCAGGGTGAGTGTGCCGGCAGGATGCGAAGCAAACGCCTGTGTTTTTTATTCTTGAGCACTGCAGCAGGGCCCTCGCGGCGGGCGCTGCTGGTCAGATGAGTCCTGTTGCCGGCCCGTTTCGGGGACCGAAGCTGCACACACAGGCCTCAGGGCCCGGTGCCGGTCGACCGACCGGTCACTGGGCTTGCAGGGATGGAAGCAATTACTGACTAATAAATGAAATCGATTTATCGTATTTCAAATATAAGCTCAGCTTGTAAGAGGTTTGGCCCATGTCGGTTTCCCACGCCCAATTGAAAGCCTTCCACGCCGTGGCGGTGCACGGCAGCTTCACCCGGGCGGCCGAACGCCTGTACCTGACGCAGCCGGCGATTTCCGACCAGGTGCGCAAGCTCGAAGAGCGCTTCGGGGTACTGTTGTTTCATCGCAACAAGCGCTCGGTGCGCCTGACCGACCTGGGCGAGCGCCTGCTGGCCATCACCCAGCGCCTGTTCGTGGTGGAAGCCGAAGCCAAGGAGCTGCTGCAGGAGTCCCGGGCCTTGCAGACCGGCAGCCTGGTACTGGCGGTGGATGCCCCGGTGCATGTGCTGCCGCAGATCGCCCGGTTCTGCGAGCTGTACCCCGGGATCAATGTGAAGATCGAAACCGGCAACACCGATGAATCGCTGCTGCGCCTGTTCAATTACCAGGCCGACCTGGCTCTGCTGGGGCGGGCCGTGGACGACGAGCGCCTGCTGTCTCTGACCCTGCGCAACGACCCGATGGTGGCGTTCGTCTCCCGTCACCACCCCTGGGCCGGCCGCCAGTCCATCTGCCTCGCCGACCTGGACGACACGCCCCTGGTGCTGCGGGAGGTCGGTTCGGTAACCCGCCAGACCCTGGAAGAGGAAATGAACCGCGCCGGCCTGCGCATCCGCCCGACCATCCAGGTGGAAGGTCGCGAAGCCGCGCGCGAAGCGGTGGTGGTGGGCATTGGCGTGGGGGTGGTCTCGGCGGCGGAGTTCGGCGCCGACGCCCGGGTCTGCGCCCTGCCGATCGTCGACTGCCAGCGGCGCCTGACCGAAACCCTGGTGTGCCTGCGCGAACAGAGTTCGCGACGGATCGTCGCCACCTTCCTCGACCTGGTACGCGAAAGCCTGGCCTCCCCCACCGCCCTGTAGGAGCCGGCTTGCCGGCGAAGGCAATCTCCCAGGCACCACTACCGTAGGAGCCGGCTTGCCGGCGAAGGCGATCCCCCAGACACCGAGACCGCAGGAGCCTGGCTTACCGGCGAAGGCGATCTCTCGGGCCTCTTCGCTGGCAAGCCAGCTCCTACAAGAGTGGAGGTGGGCTCAGGCTGGAGCCAGGGCGAAAAACGCCTGAATCAGGCGCAGGTCCCGGCGCCGCTCCACGCAGCCGATCATGTGCCGGTTGACCAGCCCCGCACCGCGGATCGGCACCGTGCGCACCCGCGGGTCGTGGCCAACCTCCACCGAACTGACAATGCCCGCCCCCAGGTGCGCCGCCACCGCCTCGGTCACCGCTTCGCGGCTGTCCAGCTCCAGCAGCACCCGGGGCTGGACCTGGGCCAGCCCACAGGCCTCATCGAACGTCCGGCGGGTGATCGAACCCGGTTCGCGCAGCACCATGATCACCTGGTCCAACTGCTCGATGGCGACGCCCTCGGCCAGTTCCAGCCAAGGGTGCCCATCGGGCACCAGGGCACAGATCCGCGACTCGCCCAGGCTTTGCAGGTGCAGGCCCTTGCGCGGCTCGACCTCGGTCAGCACCGCCACGTCGGCATGCTCGGACAACAGCGCCGCCAGGGTTTCCTGGGCATTGCCCAGGCGCAGGTTGACCGTCACCCCCGGGTAGCGCGCCCGCAGGCTGGCCAGCATCGGCATGACCAGATGGGGGCCGTCCGCTGCCACTTCCAGGCGCCCGGTGAGCAATTGCCGGTTGGCCTCGAGCATGGCCTGGGCCTCTTCCGCCAGGCCGAACATGGCCCGGGTAATGGCCGCCAGCTTGATGCCCTCTTCGGTCAGTTCCACCCGGCGCGCAGTGCGCCGCAGCAAGGTGATCTGGTAATGCTCTTCCAGGGCCTTGATATGCCCGGTGACCGCCGGCTGGCTGATGAACAGCCGCCCGGCGGCCCGGGTAAAGCTGCCTTCCCGGGCCACGGCATCGAATGCGCGGAGTTGAAACAGGTTCATAGCTATCGGCCTCACTGATGGCTGGCATAACAACAAACAATTTGATTGATGACAAGGCAAACTGCAATTTAGTCCCCGTAGCGTCATCCCCACCTTTTCGAGGACACAGCATGAGCATCGCCGAGCCAATCCTGCTTACCCCCGGCCCCCTGACCACCTCCGCCCGCACCCGCCAGGCAATGCTGGTGGACTGGGGTTCGTGGGATGACCGCTTCAACCAGCTGACCGCCAGCCTGTGCCAACAACTGCTGGCCATCATCCAGGGCGCCGACAGCCATCACTGCGTGCCCCTGCAAGGCAGTGGCACCTTCGCCGTGGAAGCGGCCATCGGCACCCTGGTGCCCCGCGACGGCAAGGTCCTGGTGCTGATCAACGGTGCCTACGGCAAGCGCCTGGCGAAGATCTGCGAAGTGCTCGGCCGGGATTTCAGCACCTTCGAAACCGCCGAGGACCAGCCCACCACGGCCGCGGATGTCGAGCGCCTGCTCCAGGCCGACAGCAGCATCAGCCACGTGGCGCTGATCCACTGCGAAACCAGCACCGGCATCCTCAACCCGCTGCCGGAAATCGCCCAGGTGGTGGCCAGCCATGGCAAGCGCCTGATCATCGACGCCATGAGTTCCTTCGGCGCGCTACCCATCGATGCCCGGGAAATCCCCTTCGATGCGCTGATCGCCGCCTCCGGCAAATGCCTGGAAGGCGTGCCCGGCATGGGCTTTGTCTTCGCTGCCAAGGCGTCCCTGGCCCAGGCCGGCGGCAATGCCCATTCCCTGGCCATGGACCTGCACGACCAGCACAGCTACATGGCCAAGACCGGCCAGTGGCGTTTCACCCCGCCGACCCACGTGGTCGCCGCGCTGCATGAAGCCCTGCTGCAATACGCCGAGGAAGGTGGCCTGCCGGCGCGCCACGCCCGCTACGCCGACAACTGCCAGACCCTGCTCGATGGCATGGGCGAACTGGGCCTGCGCAGTTTTCTGCCGGAAGCGATCCAGGCGCCGATCATAGTCACCTTCCACGCCCCGAAAGATCCCCGCTACCAGTTCAAGGATTTCTACGAGCGGGTCAAGGCCAAGGGTTTCATCCTCTACCCGGGCAAGCTGACCCAGGTCGAAACCTTCCGCGTGGGCTGCATCGGCCATGTCGACCGCCGCGGCATGCAGGCTGCCGTCGCCGCCATCGCCGAGGTGCTGCGGGAGATGGAAGTCCTCGACATCTGACTCCCCACCGAGCCTGTAGGAGCGAGCTTGCTCGCGAATCAGGCGACGCGATACCGAACCTTTTTCGCGAGCAAGCTCGCTCCTACACAGGCATCGAAACCATGAACTACAGCAACCCTTCTCAACTGCAAGCGGCGATCCTCGACTGGGCCGGCACCGTGGTCGACTTCGGCTCCTTTGCCCCGACCCAGATCTTTGTCGAAGCCTTCGCCGAGTTCGATGTGCAGGTGTCCATCGAAGAAGCCCGCGGCCCCATGGGCATGGGCAAGTGGGACCACATCCGCACCCTGTGCGACCTGCCGGAGGTGGCCGAGCGCTATCGCAAGGTCTTCGGCCGCACCCCGACTGACGCCGATGTGACCGCCATCTACGAACGCTTCATGCCGTTGCAGATCGAGAAGATCGCCGAGCACTCGGCGCTGATCCCCGGCGCCCTGGAGGTGATCGCCAAGCTGCGTGAACAGGGGATCAAGATCGGCTCCTGCTCCGGCTACCCCAAGCAGGTGATGGACAAGGTGGTAGCCCTGGCCGCCACCAACGGCTACACCGCCGACCACGTGGTGGCCACCGACGAAGTGCCCAACGGTCGCCCATGGCCAGCCCAGGCCCTGGCCAACGTGATCGCCCTGGGCATCGACGACGTGGCCGCCTGCGTGAAGATCGACGACACCGTACCGGGCATTCTCGAAGGCCGCCGCGCCGGCATGTGGACCGTGGCGCTGACCTGCTCGGGCAATGCCCTGGGCCTGACCTACGAAGGCTACCGGGCCCTGGCCAGCGACACCCTGGCCAGCGAGCGCAAGCGCATCCACAAGCTGTTCGAGGCTTCGCGCCCGCACTACCTGATCGACACCATCGCCGACCTGCCCCAGGTGATCGCCGACATCAACCAGCGCCTGGCCCGGGGGGAAATGCCCCAGGGCAACTGATTCAGGCACGGGGCAATATTAAAAAACGGCGGTGCCTTCGGGGCCGCCGTTTTTTCATACCCGCCCACCGCCCCGGCGCTACACAGGGGTGCGATAAAAGCCGCTACAGCTTCAGGCAGACCGGCATAAAGCGGATTACAGTTAAAGCACTCCGTCGCTCAAGAACGGAGGCTTCAGACCTGATGACCGAGGATGTCCCGTATGCCCTGGAAAAACACTGAGTCTCGCTACAGCACCATGACGATCGCCCTGCACTGGTTGATGCTGGTGCTACTGGCCGTGGTTTACGCCTGTATCGAATTTCGCGGCATCTTCCCCAAAGGCAGCGGTGGTCGCACGCTGATTGTCGAAGCCCACTTCATGCTCGGCCTGACAGTGTTTGCGCTGGTCTGGCTGCGCCTGTTCGCTCGTGCCCAGGGCGTAGCACCGAAGATCCTGCCCACCCCGCCCCACTGGCAACGGCTGCTGTCGACCCTGATGCACTGGGCGCTGTACCTGTTCATGATCGCCATGCCGATCCTCGGCTGGCTGACCACCAGCGCCAAGGGCCATCAGGTGATGTTCTACGGCCTCGACCTACCGCTGCTGCTGGCCGAGAACAAGCCACTGGCCAAGCAGCTCCAGGGCTGGCACGAACTGCTGGGTACGGTCGGCTACTGGCTGATCGGGCTGCACGCCCTGGCCGGGCTCTATCACCACTACGTGATGCGCGACAACACTCTGCAACGCATGTGGCGCAAGCGCGGTCAGGCCTGAGCCAACAGCCCGCGGCGGCCCTGCAGGCCGCCGGTATGCACAAAGATCAACCGGCAACCCGGGGCGAAACGCCCGGCCTGGACCTGTTCCTGCAAAGCCAGCAGGGCCTTGCCGGTGTACAAGGGTTCAAGCGGTAGAGTGCATTGTTGTTCAGTGAGCCGGATAAACCCGCTTAACACTTCATCGACCTTGGCAAAACCGCCGCGGCTGCTGTCCAGCAGCTGATAACCGCCGCAGCCCTGCCCGGCCTCTTGCAAGATCCCCTCGACCTGCTGCGCCACCCCGTGATCCTCGGGGACCGCCAGGGCGCCATAGACCGGATGCGCTCCGGCCTCCGCCAGCACCAGCCCGGCCAGGGTGGTGCCGGTGCCCGCGGCCAGCCACCAGCCGTGATAGTCGCTCCAGCCCAGGGCGGGCAACTGTTTTTGCACCTGTTCGCGCAACACGCGGCAGCCTGAAGCGCCCGCCAGCCCGCCTCCGCCCTCCGGCACCGGGTGCAGCCCGGGGTAGCGCGCCTGCCACTCGGCCCAGAAGCCGGGCGCGTGGCGCTCCCGGTAACCGGCGTAGCCCAGCCAGTGCAGGTGCATGCCAAACGCTTGCAGGTCGAGGACCGTCGGGGTGTCTTGCGGATGGCCGCGCAACAGCCCGACCGTGGGAAAGGCAAAACGCCGACCGGCGGCGGCCAGCGCATGCAGATGATTGGAGTGGGCGCCCCCCAGACTGATAACCCCTTGAGCGCCCAGGCTGCGGGCCGTCACCAGGTGCTCGGTGAGCTTGAACCACTTGTTGCCGCTGATCAGCGGATCGATCAGGTCCAGGCGCAATACCGCCACCTCGACCCCGGCCCGCGACAGCCAGTCCAGCTCCAGCCGTTGCAGCGGGGCGTGGGGTAACCAGTCGAAGGATTCGGGGAAGGACATCGGCAGCGGGGGTTCGGGAAAGAAGCTGCGCAGTCTATCAGCTCCAGGCCCAGGCTCATCCTTGTAGCCGCTGCCGCAGGCTGCGAACGGGTTCGCAGAACCCGCAAGACAGGCAACCGCGCTCGCTGGTTGCAGCGCGATTGCCCGCTGGGCGAGGCCTGCGGCCTCGTGCCCAGCCTGCGGCAGCGGCTACAGGACGGCAGGCCGTTACAGCTCGGCCGCCAGACGCGAACCCTGGTTGATGGCGCGCTTGGCGTCCAGTTCGGCGGCCACATCGGCACCACCGATCAGGTGCACGTTCTGCCCTGCCGCCACCAGGCCGTCCTGCAGTTCACGCAGCGGATCCTGGCCGGCACAGATGACGATGTTGTCCACCGGCAGCACCTGGGGTTCGCCGGCCTCACCGATACGGATATGCAAGCCGGCATCGTCGATCTTCAGGTACTCGACGCTGTTGAGCATCTGCACCTGCTTGTTCTTCAGACCGGTGCGATGGATCCAGCCGGTGGTCTTGCCCAGGCCGTCGCCGACCTTGGTCTTCTTGCGCTGCAAGAGGAACACCTGCCGCGCTGGTGCATGGGGCTCGGGCTTGATCCCGGCCACGCCGCCACGGGCCTGGAGCTGGGTGTCGATGCCCCATTCCTTCCAGAACGCCTGGCGATCCTGGCTGGTGGCCACACCCTGGTGCACGAGGAATTCGGAAACATCGAAGCCGATGCCGCCGGCACCGATCACTGCCACGCTCTTGCCCACCGGCTTGCGCTCCAGCAGCACGTCCAGGTAGCTGAGGACCTTGGCGTGCTCCACCCCGGGAATCGCCGGCACGCGAGGGGCAATGCCGGTGGCCAGGATGATTTCGTCAAAGCCGCCGGCCACCAGTTGCTGCACATCGACGCGGGTGTTGAGGCACAGCTCGACATGGCTGGTCTGCAACTTGCGCTTGAAGTAGCGCAGGGTCTCGAAGAACTCTTCCTTGCCCGGCACTCGCTTGGCGATGTTGAACTGGCCGCCGATCTCGCTGGCGGAATCGAACAGGGTCACCTGATGCCCACGCTCGGCGGCCACGGTAGCGGCGGACAGGCCCGCCGGGCCGGCACCGACCACGGCGATCTTCTTGATCTGCTTGACCGGCAGGTAGTTCAGCTCGGTCTCGTGGCAGGCGCGCGGGTTGACCAGGCAACTGGTGAGCTTGCCGCCGAAGGTGTGGTCCAGGCACGCCTGGTTGCAGCCGATGCAGGTATTGATTTCGTCAGCGCGGCCTTCGGCGGCCTTGTTGACGAAGTCCGGGTCGGCCAGGAATGGCCGCGCCATGGAGACCATGTCGGCATCGCCCTCGGCGAGGATCTGCTCGGCGACTTCCGGGGTGTTGATGCGGTTGGTGGTGATCAGGGGAATGCTCACCGAACCGCGCAGCTTGGCCGTCACCTTGCTGAATGCGGCACGCGGCACCTTGGTGGCGATGGTGGGGATCCGCGCTTCGTGCCAGCCGATCCCGGTGTTGATCAGGGTGGCGCCGGCCTGCTCGATGGCCTGGGCCAGTTGCACGATCTCTTCCCAGGTGCTGCCGCCTTCCACCAGGTCGAGCATCGACAGGCGGAAGATGATGATGAAGTTCGGGCCCACCGCCTCACGTACCCGGCGGACGATTTCCACCGGCAGGCGCATGCGGTTTTCATAGCTGCCGCCCCAACGATCGGTGCGGTGGTTGGTGTGGGCGGCCAGGAACTGATTAATGAAATAACCTTCCGAGCCCATGATCTCGACACCGTCGTACTCGGCCTTCTGGGCCAGGGTCGAGCAGGTGACGAAATCGCGGATCTGCTTCTCGATGCCTTCCTCGTCCAGCTCCTTTGGCTTGAACGGGTTGATCGGTGCCTGGATGGCGCTAGGAGCCACCTGCTTGGGGCTGTAGGCATAACGCCCGGCGTGAAGGATCTGCATGCAGATCTTACCGCCCGCCTCGTGCACCGCACGGGTCACGATCTGGTGCTTGAGTGCCTCTTCTTCGGTGGTCAGCTTGGCGGCCCCGGAATACACCCCGCCCTCATCGTTGGGGCCGATGCCGCCGGTGACCATCAGGCCCACGCCGCCCCGTGCACGCTCGGCAAAGTACGCCGCCATGCGCTCGAAGCCGCCGGGCTTTTCTTCCAGACCGGTGTGCATCGACCCCATCAGGGTGCGGTTGCGCAGGGTGGTGAAACCCAGGTCGAGGGGGGCCAGCAAATGCGGGTAAGGTGCTCCAGCCATGGTGTCACTCCAGATCGGGCAATCACGGAAAAATGCGGAAGCTCTGCGGCTTCCATCAGTAGTGCTGCACAGACTAAGAGCAGAACATCGGGCACTCAATGACCGTAACTGACAACTTAATGATCAGAACGCACACCCTTTTACCATCCCCCCTTCCTCTTAAAGTGCCGCGTAGGCCAGCGCGGCCAGTTGCTGCGGACGGGGATCGATCATGGTGTGCCGGCCCGAGGTGGTGGTGACAAAGCCGAAGCTCACCTCGCGTTCGGGGTCGGCAAAACTGATCGGGCCGCCCAGGCCGATATGACCGAAAGTCTCGGGCCCCATGCCGAGGGAGGCAGCCGGATCGGCCGGTTGCTCCATCATGCAGCCCAGGCCATAGCGCATGGGGCGTCGCCAGATGCGATCCATGTCATTGCTGTGCTCACGGGTGAACTCACTCAACAGGTCAGGCCCGATCAGGCGGCCCCCCAGCAATGCGCTGTAAAAGCCGGCCAGGCCATGGGCGGTGCTGTGGCCGTTGACCCCCGGCTGCCGATAGGCCCACCAGCGGGGGTCGCAGGTGCGCCGGGGGACCATGCCCGGGTTGGTAAAGGCCAGGGTCGCGACATGCTCCGGCTCGGCAATGATCACCTTGCGCAGGTCCTCCGAGTAGTAGTCGCCCACCCGCCCCTCGGCGGCATCGAAATGCGCGATACGCTCAAAATCCTGTTCCTCGACCCCCAGGTAAACCTCCAGGTCATGGGGCCGGGTGATCCGCTCGTGGATGAAGGTGCAAGGCTCTCGACCGTCGACCCGGCGAATCAACTCACCGATGACCCAGCCAAAGATAGTGGTGGCATACCCCAACCCGGTTCCTGGCTGCCACCACAATGGCTCGGCAGCCAGGATCTCAACCATGTGCTCCCAGTCATACATCATGGCGTTGTGATTGGGCCCGCGCAGCGCCGGTATGCCGGAGGTGTGGGTCATGACCTGGCGCACGGTGACCCGCCCCTTGCCACCCTGGGCAAACTCGGGCCAGTAGCGGGCCACCGGCGCGTCGAGCTCCAGCTTGCCCTCCTCCACCAGCATCAGGGCAGCCACTGCGGCCAAGGGCTTGATGGTGCAGAAGGTATTGGCCAGGGTGCCGTGGTGCCACGGCTTGTTGCCCTCCAGGTCCGCCACGCCGGCCCACAGGTCGACCACGGTCTGGCCGCCGACCTGCACACAGAGCCCGGCGCCGCGCTCCTGGGGATCATCGAACATTGCCTCGAAGGCGTGCAGCACGGCTTCGAAACCCTTCGCACATGTTCCTTGCGCTTCCATTCTCAAAACTCCCATCCATCGTCATGCCGCCCTGGCGAGAGTCGGCCAGGGTCAGCATGAGTTAAAAACCGAAACCAAGAGGCCGGTTGCATTCGTCAACGGCAATGCAAACCTGTGATAACAAGAACAATAGAGGTGCAAAAGACCTTCAGCCTCTGGACTGAAAGTGGACCGTATCCAACTTGAAACGATTTGCCCGCTTGTAGGTACCGAAGTCATTGAAACGAACTCCGGCCTTCGCCATGACTTCATGGGCATAGGGCGCCGTCATCTGTCGAAGATAAAAAGGATCTTTCACGACAAAATGATGAATACTGTGAGTACTGCCAAAGTTGAAACAGAACAACTGGAACGGCCACAGCAGCCAATGGTTCATTACTTGGGTTTGTTGTAGAGCATTGCGTGGCGCAACATCGCCGTAATAATGCATATTGGAACTGATGAAATACAGGCAGAACTGTCGAATCATATTCGGCGCAACAATAATGACCACTGCACAATCGATCACGTTCATCACTTGCAGCACTAACGGCGAACTTGGTGGCGGTACTCCTGCCAGGCCGCCCAGCCAGGTAGACAAGTGATAACCCAGGAACACATACCAACTGCCCCAGTACAGGAGCCCGAAGGGGGTATTGAGGCGAATGATCCTGGCCAGCAGTTTCATTTTCTGCCGCCAGCCCGGCGCGCAGACCGCATTCACAAAGCCGAACAGGAAGCCATCCATCAGCTTCAGCAGCCTGAGAATGCCCCAGGGGTTGCCGCTAGTGGTGATCCAGGCCTCGACATCGGTGGCGGTTCCGGACTCCTTGTGATGATGAAAGTGCAGGCCGCGCCTGAGCCAGGGGCTGGGCATTCCCGGGCGCGTCAGCCAGCACAACAGCATCATGAAGTTATGGGCCAGAGGCTGTTTCCGGAAATACAGACGGTGAATCAGGTCATGTTCAAGTTCATGAATGATCGAGGTCGACAGCGCGTTTACCAAGATGCACAACCACGCGGGCATGATGCCCTTCACATACAACACACCAGTCACCACCATAACTGTCACCGAAACAGCCATGGCACTTGCACCCAGGGCGTTCTGATAGTTCAGGACAGGATAGCGTCTGCGTAGCTCGTTACCATGCTCGGTAATTTGGTGGGTGACTTCTTCGATCTTTTGCTGGTCAGTTACGGAACGACCGCAATCAAGTTCCTTTTCTATGGAGTTCATCACTTCATCCTTTGAAGAAAATGAGTGGAGGCGAACTTCAATAGAAAGACATACTTCGATAGCAAAACAACCAATTGGGCCGAAACAGCGGCTACAACTGATAAGTGGCCCCCTGGACCGCTGGTTTTTTTAATAACTGTTATGAATGACCCAGCAGTCCACTTTGGAACTATTAGTTCGCCACTACTGAGCCTCTTCGGATAAGTCCCGAAGAACTTTCAAGATTGCTTCATTGTCGAACAACCCATCAACGTGCAAAACCTGAAGCTTCGACGAAAGTAGGGGCAACTGCACTAAACCTGACGCGCTCGATGCAGGACCGCAGCAACCTGCCAGCCCTCTCCCCCCTGAGGCGACATCGCAGGCGCAGCCCAGGGAAAAGCCCGAGACGCCACGGAAAATGACCCATTTCATGCAAAAAACCGCTCTAACACACTGTTTTCCTGTACCTTTGGTCCAAATATCCGAGAAATGTCACGATCCAGCACACGGCCGCTGACTGTTTTCCCATGCGCAAACTTCTCTACATCACCCTCACCCTGGCCCTGCTTGCCGCCATCACCAGCTACGCCATCTGGACCCGTGATCGTCCAGGGGCGCACTACCTGTCGGACCTGCGTATCCAGCTCGCGGTGGACCAGGGTGTGCCTGCCGACCACGGCAACCTGCTGGCAATCCAGCCCGAGCTGTTCCCCACCGACTACCAGAGCATCGAGCGCCTGCATCGCAAGCTTGCGGCCTACATGCAGCAAGCCCGTGAAAAGGGCCTGGTCAATGACAAGACCATCGTCGTGCTGCCCGAGCATGTCGGTACCTGGCTGATGGTCAGTGGTGAAAAGAATGAGCTGTATCAGGCCACCTCTCTGAAAGAGGCAATGAACTGGCTGGCGGTGAGCAACCCGCTGCCGTTTCTCAAGGCGCTGATCAGCGCCAGGGGTGATAGCCGCCTGGACGATGCGTACCTGCGCATGAAGGCCAAGAGGATGGCTCGGGACTATCAGTCGCTGTTCGGTGGCCTGGCCAAGGAGTTTCATGTGACCCTGGTGGCCGGCAGCATCATTCTTCCAGAACCCAGTGTCAGCCAGGGCAACCTGCAGATCGGCAGCGGCGCCCTGTACAACAGCAGCCTGGTGTTTGGCAGCGATGGCCTGCCCATGGGCCAGCCCCAGCGGCAGATCTACCCGACCTATGCCGAAAGCGGCTACGTGAAGGGCGATGCCGACAAAGCGCTGGAGGTTATCGACACCCCGGCCGGGCGCCTCGGTGTGCTGATCGGCAGCGACAGCTGGTACCCCGACAACTACCGCAAGCTCAATGACCAGCACGCCCAACTGGTGGCGGTCCCGGCCTTTGTCATGGGCCGTGATGGCTGGGACAAACCCTGGCGCGGATACAAGAGCATCGCCACCCCCAGCGAAGTCAGCCTCAAGCCCGAGGAAGTCAGCGAGGGGGAGGCCTGGCATCGCCTGACTCTGACTGCGCGTGCACCCAGCAGCCTGGCCAGCGCCGGGGTCAGCGTGTTCCTGCGCGGCCAGTTCTGGGGCCAACGTAGCAGTGGCCAGAGTTTCATCAACAGCAACGGCCAGACCTTTGCCGACGACGGCAACCGCGGCGCCCGCCTGCTGAACATCTGGTTGTAGGCCAATGAAAACCCCACCGATGCGCCTGGGCGACTTGTCGGTGGGCTTCGTCCATAGCCTGGTGGACGCGGTCCTCAGCTACGGGCAGGACCCCACCCCCCTGCTGGAACAGTACGCCCTGGACGCCGCGCGCCTGGGCGAAGCCGGAGCGCGGCTGTCAATCCCGCGCTACATGCGCCTGGGCCACGGGGCGATCCAGCTGACCGGAGACCCGGCCCTGGGCTTGCGCATGGGCCGCCTAAGCCGGCTGAGCCAGGTCGGCCTGGCCGGAGTGACCGCAGCCCAGGCCCCCACCGTGCGCGAAGCCGCCCGCTGCCTGATCCGCTTCGAAGCTCTGTATGGCTCCAACTATCGCGGCCAGTCGAGCTTTCACGAGGATGCCAGCGGCGCCTGGCTGTGCTTCTACTCCATCAGCCCGTACAACGCCTACAACCGCTTCGTGGTGGACTCGATCATCTCCGGCTGGCTGCAGCAGTTGTCCAGCGTCGCCGACCAGGCGATCCACGCCGAACAGATCGATATCGAATTCCAGCGCCCGGATTACCACGAGGCCTATGCGGTGCTCGGCCCCACGCCTATCCAGTTCGGCGCCGAACAGAACCAGCTGCGCCTGAGCCAGGCCAGCCTGGGCCTGCGCAACCCGCAGCATTGCCCGAGCACCTGGCGGCATCTGGTGCAGTTGTGCGAGAGAGAACTGGAACAACTGACCCGCACCCGCAGCCTGCGCGAACGCATCATTCAGATGCTGGGGCCGTTGCTCAATGGCGGCCGCGAGCCGGACCTGGAAGAAGTGGCGATGCGCCTGAAGCTGCCGACCTGGACCCTGCGGCGCAAGCTGGCGGAAGAAGGGACGCAGTTCCGGGCGATTCTCAATGACACCCGCCGCGACCTGGCCATGACCTACATTCGCGATACTGAACTGGCGTTCGGGGAGATAGCCTATCTGCTGGGCTTTGCCTCAGCCGAGGCGTTTCAACGGGCCTTCAAGCGCTGGAATGGCCAGACCCCCGGGGATTTTCGCCGCAGTCACCGACAACTCGGCTAGAGAAACGGTAAAAAAAAACGCCATCGGCGTTACAGCTCGGTGGCGTCTTCTGCAGGCTCCAGAGGATCCAGCTCGAAAGCCTGATACTCCAGCAGTTCCTCTTGGTATTCGTCCATGGCGGACTCCTTTTTCCGTTGTTGAAAAACCTTGTTCAATAGCCCTGTGCCTAATGACCATCGGGATCAGCATAAAGTGCCGGGATGACAGAAAAAATACTACCCCCCAGGTCAGGATTTCTATCATTAAAACGTAACAGCCCGTGAGGAATTTAACCCTCGAACACAGATGCAACTGCAATGATTGCAATTGCAATCATATTTGCCGATCCGTTAGGGTAGCCGCTCTCCCCCCTTGCGGACGGCGCCGAGCATGAACCCATCCTCACTTTTCCCCACTCGCCACCAGGCCCTCGCGCAACAGGCGGCCCAGGCCTGCCTGGACCTGCTCAGGAGCGCCCGCCCCCCTGGCGGTTCGCCACTCAACACCGTGCTGGAGATGGCCAATACCCTGGAGCTGGACCGGCACACCGCACGCCAGTCCTTTGTGGTGCGCAGCCACGGTGCACCACAAAGGAGTACCCGGATCAGCGCCTGGCCATTGTGGTTCTCCACCGATAGCGCGGAAAAACCCCTGCTCTATCTGCACCGCTGCAGTTCTTCGGCGCAGTTGTGCGCGGTCAGCGCCGAGACCGCGGCGCGGGGCATCCTGTGCAACGACAGTGAGACCCAAGCCTCCCCATGGCCCAAGGGTGCCGACCCGTCACTGGCGTTGTGGCTGGCCCACAACCCACACTGCCTGCCATTCGACCCGGCCACTGGCGCAGAGGCCGAGGCGATTGTCCTGGAGGCCCTGCAACGCCTGTATATCGAGGGCCAGCCAGGCTTCTACTACCTGGCCCTGCATGACCATGAGCTGCAACTGGAACTGACGCCCGAGCAACGGCAAGCCGCATTGCAGGGCATGTACAAGGTGACGGACATCACTGCCCACCCAGCGGCGGGGCGCGTGCGCCTGCTGGGCGCCGGCCGGGCGTTTGCCCAGGTCAGGGCCGCGGCGGATCTGCTGCAGCGTGATTGGAAGGTGGCCAGCCAGCTCTGGAGTTGCCCCAGCTACACCCGCCTGGCGCGGGAAGCGGCTACGGCGCAGCATTGGAATCGCCTGCATCCTGGGCAGGAGAAGCGCGGCTCACACCTGCAGCGCTGCCTGGCGGATGACTCGGCGCCCGTGATTGCAGTGACTGGCTACGGCCAGGCGGTGGCCGAACAGCTACGCCCTCACCTCAAGGCCGAGCTGGTGGCCCTGGGCACCGACTCCTTCGATGCCGCCCGCGACCCGCGACGCGGCCACTGCCCCGAGGCTCGCTGGATCGCCGTGCTGGCACTCAAGAGCCTGGCAGACGCTGGGCAATTGCCCATGCAATGCGTGGAACAGGCCATGGCGACCTATGGCCTGCCCTGACGGTGCCGGGCTCAGCCCCTGGAGCCTGTGTCGCCACCGTTGGCCGCCGCCCTGGCCAGGGTCGCGGTGCGTTCCAGGGCATCGGCAAAGGCGTGTTTCTGCTCGCTGTCCAGTTGCGAGAGAAACAGCTCGGCCACTGTCGCCTCGTAGATTTTCCACATCTTCTTGCGCAGCTTGCGCCCTTCGTCGGTGATGCTGACAAAGGCCGCGCGACCATCGCCCTCACAGCGCGAGCGCTGCACCAGGCCGTCTTTTTCCAGGCGGTCCACCAGGCGTGTGAGGTTGTAGCGCTCGATGGCCAGCACATCGGCCAATTCGTGCATGCGCCGAGTACCTTCGGCGCCGCTTTCCAGGCCCCAGAGGGCGTCGTACCAGGCATACGCCGGCAAGCCGGCCTGGGACAGGCGGCGCTCGATTTCGCGAATCACCGTCCGGTGAGCCCTGACAAAACGGAACCAGACATCGGGCTCTTTTGAAGACATGCCACACCATCCGAAGGTTTGAAGAAGGGTTGCAATAGTAGCGCATGCCGGGATAGATTCGGCCATGTAGTTGCAATTGCAATTACTTTTCTCAGCGCCGAGTACCTTCCGATTCCACAAGAATCCACGCGCTGGAACCCCGCCCAACACGGAGCCAGGTATGACCCAGAACAACAGTGCAACCCTCGATAACGATCCCCAGGAAACCCGCGAATGGCTCGACTCTCTGGAGTCGGTGCTGACGGTGGAAGGTCGCCCGCGGGCCCATTACCTGATCGACCAGTTGCTGGATTTCGACGTGGCACGCCACGGCGACTTCCATGGCCGGGTGACCACGCCCTATATCAACACCATTGCCCCCGAGCGGCAGCTGCCCTACCCCGGCGACCTGGAAACCGAGCGCAAGCTCAACGCGATGATCCGCTGGAACGCCATGGCCATGGTGCTGCGCGCCGGCAAGCATTCGGGCGTGGGCGGCCACATCGCCACCTATGCTTCGGCAGCCGTGCTCTACGACGTGGGTTTCGATCATTTCTTCCGCGGCCGCAGCGACAGCTTCGACGGTGACATGGTGTACATCCAGGGCCACTCCTCCCCAGGCATCTACGGCCGCGCCTACCTGGAAGGCCGGATCAGCGCCGCCCAGCTCGACAACTTCCGCCGCGAGGCCGACGGCCAGGGCATTTCCTCCTATCCGCACCCCAGGCTGATGCCGGACTTCTGGCAGTTCCCCACTGTTTCCATGGGCCTGGGGCCGATCACCGCGGCCTACCAGGCGCGTTTCATGCGCTACCTGGAACTGCGCGGTCTCAAGCAGCACCAGGGGCGCAAGGTCTGGGCCTTCCTCGGCGACGGCGAAATGGACCAGCCCGAATCCCTGGCGGCGATTTCCCTGGCCGGGCGGGAGAAACTCGACAACCTGATCTTCGTCGTCAACTGCAACCTGCAACGCCTCGATGGCCCGGTACGGGGCAACGCCAAGGTCATCCAGGAGTTCGAAAGCCTGTACCGCGCCGCCGGCTGGAACGTGATCAAGGTGATCTGGGGCAGCGGCTGGGACGCGCTGCTGGAGAAGGACCGCAGCGGCCTGCTGCGCCAGCGCATGATGGAGTGCGTGGATGGCGACTATCAGAACTACAAGTCGCAAAACGGCGCCTATGTGCGCGAGCATTTCTTCGGCAAGTATCCGCAATTGCTGGAGCTGGTGGCCGACCTCTCGGACGAGCAAATCTGGAAGCTCTCCCGGGGCGGCCACGACCCGCTCAAGGTCTACAACGCCTATGCCGCCGCAGTACGCCACAGCGGCCGGCCCACGGTGATCCTGGCGAAAACCGTCAAGGGCTTCGGCATGGGCGAGGCCGGCGAAGGCCAGAATATCAACCACCAGTTGAAGAAGATGGGGGCCGAGGCAGTGAAGGCCTTCCGTGATCGCTTCGAACTGCCGGTCAGCGATGAGCAACTGGCTGAAATGCCCTACCTCAAGCCCGCGGCGGACAGTACGGAAGGCCGTTACTTCGCAGCCTGTCGCAGCCGCCTGGGGGGCTATGTACCGGCTCGCTACAACGACTGCGCACCGCTGCAGATCCCGGCCCTGGAAGCCTTCGCCACCCAGCTCAAGGACACCGGCGACCGGGCGATCTCCACCACCATGGCCTTCGTGCGCATTCTCGGCACCCTGCTCAAGGACCCGCAGATCGGCAAGCGGGTGGTGCCGATCGTGCCTGACGAGTCGCGTACCTTCGGCATGGAAAGCCTGTTCCGCCAGATCGGCATCCACTCGGCGGTGGGCCAGCTCTATACCCCACAGGATGCCGGGCAACTGAGCTACTACAAGGAGAGCAAGGACGGCCAGATCATGCAGGAGGGCCTGAACGAATCCGGGGCGATTTCCTCATGGATCGCCGCCAGTACCTCCTACAGCAACCACCAGGTCATGACCCTGCCCTTCTACATCTTCTATTCGATGTTCGGCTTCCAAAGGATCGGTGACCTGGCCTGGGCCGCCGGCGATGCGCGGGCCCGGGGCTTCCTGCTGGGCGCCACTTCCGGGCGCACCACGCTGATGGGCGAAGGCCTGCAGCACGACGACGGCCACAGCCATATCCTCGCCTCGGTGATCCCCTGCTGCATCTCCTACGACCCGACCTTCGCCTATGAACTGGCGGTGATCATCCATGAAGGCATGCAGCGCATGTATGTGCAGCAGGAGGATGTGTATTACTACATCACCCTGCTCAACGAAAACTACCCGCAACCGGCCATGCCCGAAGGTGCTCGCGAAGGCATTCTCAAGGGCTTGTACCGCTTCAGCTCAAGCACCGCCCAGGGCGCCAAAGCCCCGCGGGTGCAACTGATGGGCAGCGGCTCGATCCTGCGCGAGGTGATCGCCGCCGGGCAGCTGCTGGAGAAGGACTTCGGGGTGCAGAGCGACATCTGGAGTGCCACCAGCCTCACCGAACTGCGCCGCCAGGGCCTGGCGGCGGAGCGCTGGAACCTGCTGCATCCGCAGCAGCCTCGGCGAGCGGCCTATGTCGAGCAATGCCTGGAAGGCCATCAAGGCCCGCTGGTAGTGGCCACCGACTACATGAAGCTGTTCGCCGACCAGATCCGCCCCTTCGTCGAGGGTCGGCGCTTCGTCGCCCTGGGCACCGACGGCTTCGGCCAGTCCGATACCCGGGAAAACCTGCGGCAGTTGTTCGAGGTGGACCGGCATTTCATCGCCCTGGCGGCGTTGAAAGCCCTGGCCGATGACGGGGAGATACCCTACAGCCAGGTCGGCGAAGCCTTGAGCCGGTATCAGATCGACGCTGAAAAAGTCGACCCCAGCTCGGTCTAGGAGCCTTAGTGCCCGCTGCTCGGAAGGGCCGGAATCGGCTCGCTGGGCGGCGGCAGGTTGCTGGCCGGTGGCGGCGTGACGGTTTGCGTGGCGGGCGCTGGCTCGCTGCTGGCTGCCGGCACTATCGGCGCCGCCTCGGCCGGAGGAGCCAGGGGTTGCGAGAGCGCAGGCTCAGGCTCGGTGGCGGGTGCCGGCGCGGCCACAGGGGCAGGCTCGACCACTGGCTGCGCCTTGGGCTCGGGCTTGGCTGGCGCCTCGGGCTTGTTCTCGGGAACCCCGAGGTCGGCCTTGGGTTTCTCTTCGATATGCGCCGCCTTCTTCGCTTCCTGGGGCAGGAACAACTCCACCAGGGCGAAATAGCGGTCATAGAACTTGGCCGAGGACACGGTTTCGCTGGCCACCTTGACCATCGAATCATCGGTAGAGCCGATCGGCATCGACACCGAGCCCAACACGCCCACGCCGAGGCTGGCCGAGTTGTTCACCTTCTTCAGCGCATAGCGGTCCTGCAGGGCGTTGGCGAACATCGTCGAACGCTGGTCGCCGCTGCCGTCCTGGGCACAAACCACGTTGAAGCTGATTTCCAGGTGGGTCTCACCGGTCTGCTGGAAGCTCTTGTGGCCGCTGACCAGCTTCGGATCGTTGCTGGTGATGATGTAGCCCTGGCTGAGCAGGGCACGCCGCGCGGCCTCACAGGAGGCGGCATCGCTCACCGGGTAATTGCGCGAAAACGTGCCGGAATCATCGAAGCTTTCGTGCTCGTAGATGGCGGTCTTGTGCGACGAACAGCCGGCCACCGCAGACAGCAGCAACACCCCGGCCGTGGCGCGCAGATGAAATGATTTAAACATCGAGAATCCTGAGGAAAACGCTCCGGCGCGTATTGTGCAACAGATCAGCGTCCCGCAGCGCGGGTAATTGGTGCCTTAAATTTCTCATCAGTTTACTGACCACTGTTTGCCGGAAAAAGTCGCTCGCTCAAGTGCTCGATCAACACCCGCAGCTTGGCCGCTGCATGCCGGCTCGAAGGCCACAACACCCAGAAGGCGCCGTTGTGCTCCAGGTATGGGTCGAGCACGGTTTGCAACTCGCCACGGCGCACCGCGGCCTGGACCATGAAGTCCGGCAGGCAGGCAATGCCCAGCCCGCTGCGCGCCGCGTGCTCCACTGCCTCGATGGAGCTGCTGGTCAGGCGAGTGGGCAGCACCGGCTCCGACGCATCCGCTTGAACCTTGAAGGGCCAGGCCTCGAGCTTGCCGGTGTGGTGAAAGGTATGCCGCAGGCAGGAATGACTGCGCAATTCCTGCGGGGTCTGCGGCACGCCGCGCTGCTGGAAATAGCCGGGGCTGCCCACTAGCACCATGCGAAAGCGCCCCAGCTGCCGGGCCAGCAACCGCGAGTCCTTGGGGTTGCCGGTGCGCACTACCAGGTCGAAACCCTCTTCCACCACATCCACCATGCGATCGGAGAGGTCGATATCCAGCTCGATCTGCGGATAGCGTTGCATGAACTCGGCCAGTACCGGCATCAACAACCCATGGACCTGCGGCGCGCTGACCCGCAGCTTGCCCACCGGCGCGCTGGAAGAGTCACATAGCTGGAACTCCGCCACCTCGACTTCGGCGGCGATCCTGCGGCAGCGTTCGAGGAATCCGGCGCCTTCGGCGGTGAGGCTGATGCTGCGGGTGGTGCGATGAAACAGACGAGTCTCCAGGCGCTCCTCCAGACGGGCGATACTTTTGCCAACCGCCGAAGAAGAGACTCCCAGAAGGCGCCCCGCTTCGGTGAAGCTGCGGGTTTCCGCCACCTGCATAAACACCGGGATACTGCCGAGCCAGTCCATCGCGTCGCTCCGAAATTAAGGACACCTGTGTCCGATAAGTTCGGAACCTTAGCCTATTTTTCCGCCATGAACAGCGCCCTACCCTAGGCCCCTCACTTCCGAACCCACCCATCGGGGCCTTTCCATGAGCAATTGCGTCAATGCCTGCGAACCCTTGCAAGTACCTGCCACAACCCACGAACGCCTACCTGTCGGCGGTCTGCTGGCCCTGGCAACTGCCGGGTTCATCACCCTGATGACCGAAACCCTGCCCGCCGGCCTGCTACCGCAGATGAGTGCCGACCTGGGCGTGTCTGCAGCGCTGATCGGCCAACTGGTGACCGTCTACGCCCTGGGCTCACTGCTGGCGGCCATTCCGCTGATCCTCCTCACCCAAGGCTGGCGCCGCCGGCCCCTACTGCTGATCGCCATCGGCGGTTTCGCCGTGGTCAACAGCATCACGGCCCTCTCCACCGAATACAGCCTGATCCTGGTGGCGCGCTTCTTTGCCGGAGTCTTCGCCGGCTTGCTCTGGGCCCTAGTGGCAGGTTATGCCAGCCGCATGGTGGCGCCACACTTGCAGGGGCGGGCGATTACCCTGGCCATGCTCGGCGCGCCGCTGGCGCTGTCGGTGGGCATGCCCGCCGGGACCTGGCTGGGCGCCCTGCTGGGCTGGCGCATGAGTTTCGCCGTGATGACTGTGCTGACCCTGGGCCTGATCGGCTGGGTACTGGTGCAAGTGCCGGATTTCCCCGGGCTGCGGGCGCAGAAGCGCCTGTCGCTGAGTCGTGTCCTGACCCTGCCGGGGATCCGGCCGGTGCTGTTCGTGACCTTCGCCTATGTGCTGGGCCACAACATTCTCTACACCTACATCGCGCCTTTTCTTGAGCCGGCCGGGCTTGGCGGGGAAATCGAGCGGGTGTTGCTAGTGTTCGGCCTGGCCGCCTTGCTGAGCATCTGGCTGGTGGGCCTGCTGATCGACCACTGGCTGCGTGAGCTGGTACTGGCCAGCTGTCTGCTGTTTATCGGCTCGACCCTGCTGCTGGGCCTGCTCGGCGACCGGCCACTGGCAATCTATGGGGCAATCGCTATCTGGGGGCTGTCCTTTGGCGGCATGGCCACCTTGCTGCAGACTGCGCTGGCCAAGGCCGCTGGAGAGCACGCCGATACCGCGCAGTCGATGCTGGTGACCTTGTGGAACCTGGCAATCGCCGGTGGCGGCCTAGGCGGCGCATTGCTGCTGCAGGGGCCGGGCGTGGCCACCTTCCCCTGGGTGATTACCGCCCTGTTGCTGGTGACCTTGCTGGTGGCGATGAACGCCCGGCGCCAGGGCTTCCCTGCCCGAGCTTAAAATCCGGCGCCCGGCTCGGGTGGCCGGGGCTCCAGCACCAGGGCTCGTGAAAGAATGACTAGCCTTGCGAAGCAGGGTTCGCCGGCAAGGCGCCCTCTACCTTCGCCCCTGCACTGGAGCGGGCTTTACGGCTGCGTACCAGCGGCCAGAACAACTCTTGCGTCCAGCTCACGGGTACCAAGTGTTCGATGCCATAGGCAACGGGCCGGCGCCGAGTGATCTTCGCCGTACCAAACAGCACATCCCAGAGGAACAGTAGGTTGCCGAAGTTGCCCTTGTAATGGGTCACACCATCCTCGGCGCTCAGGCCGTGGTGCGCCGAATGGGTGGACGGCGTAGAAAAGACCCGCTCCAGCAACCACATCAGCGGCCGCAGAAAACCGATGCGGTACAGCTTGTCATCCCAGGCCACACTGCTGTGAGCGGCGAAGATCACCGTCATCTTGAGAATCAGGTAACCGTAGTAGACCGGAGCCAGCCCCAGATAAATCAGTACTCCCGAGAACCAGATGCCGGGCATCAGCAGGTAATAGAAGCTGTTGTTGCGGTAGACGATGCGAATGCTCATGTAGGGCGCCGAATGGTGCGCGCGATGCAACGCGTACAGCGCCGGTACGCGGTGGGTCAAGCGGTGCCACCAGTACTGGGTCATGTCATCGAAGACCAGGAACAGCAGCAGGCCGAGTACCCAGGGGATCTGTGCCAGTGCTCCCTTTGCTTCGGGTAGCGATAGCTGCATGAGCGCGCCGCTGGCCCACATCACCAGGGGAAAGGTCACACCGAGCAACAGGCTTGAGCCCACCGCCTCGATCAACACATCACGGCGCTGGCCGCGAGGTTGGCCAAAGGCCGAACAGGTGATTTCCAGGAGGATGAAAAACACAAAGATCGCCGAAACGATCAGCAGCGGGTTGTTGGTCAGCAGGTCGTGGTTCATGGCATTCTCGCTCTTATCCTTGTGGGCATCGCCCCACCATTAGAGATCAGCAAGGCAGCCCGCTCTATGCGCGAACTGGACAGAATTCCGCGAGATCCGGCCAAGGGCATGACCCCGCGTTTCCATCGCGGGCGCCTGGGTGAAGTCCTGCAACGCTTTCTCGATGACCAGAACACCGGCCCCCAGCAGGACTACAACCTGCTGCAGCTGGAGCAGCTGTGGCGCGCCGCGGCAGCGCTGGAGCCGGCCATCGGCCTCAAGCTGTTCGAACGCTTCACCCCCCAGGACTGGCACGTGATCGCCCACGCCAGCCTGTACTGTCCGGATGTCGCCGCGTCCATGGCGTTCTGGGTGCGCTACGCGCCCTTGGGTTCGGATACCGACCGGGTACAGCTGGTGGCGGATACCCGGGGGGCCGGTGTCGAGGTTGATATCGACACATCGGCGCCACTCGGCCGCTACCTGATCGAGCACTATGGCGTCATGTCCATCACTCAGTTGCGCCGTGGCACCGGCCTTGCGGTGCAGCCGGTACTGGCCTGCTTCAGCCATCCACGCCCGGCCTATCACGCGCAGTACCATCACTGGTTCGGCGAGCGGATCGAATTCGATTGCCCGGCCAACCGTTTCTACTTCGACCCGCAAACCCTGCAACTGCCGCTGCAAACCCGCCACGCCGGCATGCTGGAACTGCTGAGCGAGGAGCTGGATCGACGGGTGGCCCTGCACCGGCGACAGAGCGGTTGGGCCGCCAAGGTGGCAGCGGCTTGTCGCCGGGCCCTGGCCGCCGGCCACTCACCAACCCTGGAAAGCCTTTGCGCGCAACTGCATCAAACCCCGCGAACGCTTCGGCGACGCCTGGAGGAACAGGGGTTGAGCTTTCGCGAATTGCTCGACCAGACCCGCGCCGAGCTGGAAATGCACCTGCAACTGCAAGGCGAATCCCGGGCCCAGATTGCCCTGCAGTTGGGCTACAACGATCAGGCGGCCTACCTGCATGCACGCAAACGCTGGAAGAACGCCCTTGGCTGAAGTTTTTTCCAGCCCAAAAAAAGACCCCGGCATTGCGGCCGGGGTCTTTTCAACACTGTGGGTCAGACATCAGTAACGCTTGATGTCCGCCTGGTTTTCCAGCTGCTTGCGGTAGGCGGCAAAGTCTTGCTGCCCTACCCGCGAGGCCAGGAAGCGACGGTATTGAGCCTTCTCTTCCTCGGTCGGCGCAGCGGCTTCGTTGACACCATTGAGCTGCAGCACCAACAGGTTGCCATTAGGCAGGGTCACGCTGGTGAAGGTCGGTTTGTCCTTGGACTCAGGCTTGGTCATGCGGAACAGCGCCTGCAGCACGGTCGGATCGATCCCCTCCTGGCCACGGGTCACGGCGTGCGCGACTTTCCAGTCCTGGCCATCCACCGGCTTGTTCAGCGCGGTCTTGCCGTCACGCAGGCTGGTGATCAGCTCTTCAGCCTTGGTCTTGGCCGCGGCACTGGCGTGCTCTTTGGCCAATTGCGTGCGAATGGCACTGGCAACGCTTTCCAGTGGCAGTTGCTCAGGTTTGCGGTGTTCCTTGGCACGCAGCACTACCACGGTTTCCGGGTCCAGTTCGATGGCGGTGCTATTGGCACCCTCATCGAGGACTTCGGTGCTGAACGCCGCTTGTACCACGGCGCGGTTGGCTGCGATGCCGTCACCACCTTCACGGCCGAATGGCGCGGAAGTGTGGACAGTCAGCTTCAGGTCCTGGGCCGGTTGTGCCAGATCGGACGCTTCGAACGACGAGTCTTCCAGTTGCTTGGTGGCCTCGACGAAACGCTGCTCGACCTGCTGGGTCTTCAGATCCCGGGTCAGCTTGCCCTTGAGGCTGGCGAAGCTTGGCACTTCCGGCGCTTCGACACCCAGCAGCTTGATCAGGTGGAAACCGAAGTCGGTACGTACCGGCGCCGATACCTGGTCCTTGTTCAAGGCGTACAGGGCTTTCTCGAAGGTTGGATCATAGACGCCAGGACCTGCGAAACCCAGGTCGCCGCCGTTGCTGGCCGAACCCGGGTCCTGGGAGAACTCCTTGGCCAATGCCTCGAAGCTTTCGCCCTTGGCCAGACGTGCCTGGATCTCTTCGATCTTGGCCTTGGCCTGGGCCTCATTCACCTTGTCATTGACTTCGATGAGGATGTGCGCGGCGCGGCGTTGCTCGGACAGGTTGGCAATTTCCTTCTGATACAGCGCTTGCAGGTCCTCGTCCTTGACGCTGACCTGATCGAAGAAGGCGGCCTTCTTCAATTCGATGTAATCAATCACCACCTGGTCCGGAGTCATGAACTCCTTGGCGTGCTGGTCGTAGTACGCCTTGACCTCGTCGTCGGTCAGCTTGACCGCTGCCGGGTCGGCCTTGATGGTCAGGGAAGCGAAATCACGGGTCTGCTTTTCCAGACGGGCGAATGCCAGCACCTGGGCGTCGGTGACAAAACCGCTGCCTGCCAGACCGGCGCGTACCTGGCCGATCAGCATTTCCTGAGTCAGCATCTGGCGAAATTGCAGGCGGGTGTAACCCAGTTGACGGATCACCTGGTCGAAACGCTCGGGGCTGAACTTGCCATCAACCTGGAACTCCGGCGTTTGCAGAATGACCTGGTCCAGCGCACCTTCGGAGAACGCGAACTTGGAATCCTGCGCACCTTGCAGCAACAGCTTGCGATCGATCAGCCCTTTGAGAGCAGCTTCGCGCAGCATCTTCTCGTCCAGCAGGGAGGCATCGAAGTCTTTGCCCAGCTGCTGCATCAACTGACGACGTTGCATGTCGACGGCCTGGCTCAACTCGTTCTGAGTGATTTCCTCACCGTTGACCTTGGCCGCGTCCTGATTGTGGGTAGTGGCCTTGAAAATGGCATCGAATCCCGTCAACGCCAACAACGCGACGATAACCCCGATGATGGTTTTGGCAATCCAGCCTTGTGAATTGTCCCTGATATTCTGCAGCATGCGTCCCCCAGAAACGGTTGTACTTCAATTTGAGCAACCGTGGAGCGTGGGTAGAGTCCGGATAGAAGAAAGGCGCATCCGAGGATGCGCCTTCTCGTAACTGGCGGAGCGGACGAAGGTTAAACCCGCGACCCTCGGCGTGAACCGGTGGTAGACCGGTTGACTAGCGCCCCGCTGCCAGATCAGGCATGACCCCGACCCGGATGGGCAAAGACCCTGAAGAAACTTAGTTAACGGCTTCTTTCAGTGCTTTACCGGCTTTGAAACCTGGCTTTTTAGCAGCAGCGATTTCCAGAGTCTTACCGGTCTGTGGGTTACGACCGATACGCGCTGGACGATCAGTTACGGAGAAAGTACCGAAACCAACCAGCACCACAGAGTCACCGGCCTTCAGAGCGCCAGTAACGGATTCGATTACTGCGTCCAGCGCACGGCCAGCAGCAGCTTTCGGGAGATCAGCAGATGCAGCGATAGCATCAATCAGTTCCGACTTGTTCACTCTAAGTCCCCTTATATATCTATGAGTATGATTCTAAGTTTTTTGGTGAAAGCAAAAACGAGTGCTGAATGGCCTACAGACACTTAAGAGCCGCTTTATAACAAGGGCTCTAAAAAGCTGTCAAGGAAGCCCCCCAGGCTAATGCGTACTAATGCGTGCTAATTCTTTCCTTAGAGTCAGACTCGCGTTTTTCGTCCTTTGCGACTATCTCGGGAGCCACATCCGGCAAGGGCTCCGGCGCGTATTGCAGCGCAATTTGCAGGACTTCGTCAATCCATTTAACCGGTTTAATCTGCAGATCCTGCTTGATATTGTCAGGAATTTCTTTCAAATCGCGAACATTCTCTTCCGGAATGATCACTGTCTTGATTCCACCCCGATGAGCGGCGAGTAATTTCTCTTTCAACCCGCCGATAGCCAATACCTGACCACGCAGAGTGATCTCGCCCGTCATTGCCACATCAGCCCGCACCGGAATACCGGTCAGCGCCGAAACCAGCGCCGTGCACATGCCTACACCCGCGCTGGGGCCGTCTTTCGGGGTCGCCCCTTCAGGCATGTGGATGTGGGTGTCGCGCTTCTCGTGGAAGTCCAGGGGAATGCCCAGGCTCTTGGCCCGGCTGCGCACCACGGTCAGTGCCGCAGTGATCGACTCGACCATCACATCGCCCAGGGAACCGGTCTTGATCAACTGGCCCTTGCCCGGAACCACAGCGGCTTCGATGGTCAGCAGTTCACCGCCCACTTGAGTCCATGCCAACCCGGTCACCTGACCGATCTGGTCTTGCTGCTCGGCCAGGCCGTAGCGGAATTTGCGCACGCCGAGGAAGTGCTCCAGCAGGTCGGAAGTGACCTTCACCGAGAAGCGTTTTTCCATCGCATGCTCTTTCACCGCCTTGCGGCAGACCTTGGCAATCTGCCGCTCCAGACCGCGTACACCGGCCTCGCGGGTGTAGTAGCGAATGATGTCGCGGATCGCATCCGGCTCGAATTCCAGCTCGCCCTTTTTCAGGCCGTTGGCCTGAATCTGCTTGGGCGAGAGGTACTTGACCGCGATGTTGATCTTCTCGTCCTCGGTGTAGCCAGGCAGACGAATCACCTCCATCCGGTCCAGCAAGGCCGGCGGGATATTCATCGAGTTGGAGGTGCAGAGGAACATCACATCGGACAAGTCGTAATCGACTTCCAGATAGTGATCGTTGAAATTATGGTTCTGCTCGGGGTCCAGCACCTCGAGCAATGCCGAGGCCGGGTCACCGCGCATATCGCTGCCCATCTTGTCGATTTCGTCGAGCAAGAACAGTGGGTTGCGCACCCCCACTTTTGTCATCTTTTGAATCAATCTTCCTGGCATCGAACCGATGTAAGTCCGACGATGCCCACGAATCTCCGCCTCATCACGCACGCCACCCAGGGCCATGCGTACGAACTTGCGGTTGGTAGCGTTGGCGATCGACTCCGCCAGGGAGGTCTTACCCACCCCAGGAGGCCCCACCAGACACAGTACCGGGCCACGAATCTTTTTCACCCGCTTCTGTACGGCGAGGTATTCGAGAATCCGTTCCTTGACCTCTTCCAGGCCATAGTGGTCGGCATCGAGAATATCTTCGGCACGTGCCAGATCGAGACGAACCTTGCTCTGTGCCTTCCACGGCACCTGAACCAGCCAGTCGATATAAGAGCGGACCACAGTAGCCTCGGCAGACATCGGCGACATCTGCTTGAGCTTGTTCAGTTCGGCCTGAGCCTTGGTCATCGCGTCTTTTGGCAGGCCTGCGGCATCGATACGCTTTTTCAGCTCCTCGATTTCGTTGTGCCCTTCGTCGCCATCACCCAGTTCTTTCTGAATGGCCTTCATCTGCTCATTCAGGTAGTACTCGCGCTGGCTGCGCTCCATTTGCTTCTTGACGCGACCACGGATGCGCTTTTCCACTTGCAGCAGATCGATCTCGGCGTCCAGCAATGCCAGGACATGCTCGACCCGAGCGGACAGATCGATGATCTCGAGGATTTCCTGCTTCTGCTCGATCTTCAACGCCATGTGCGCAGCCATGGTATCCACCAGGCGGCTTGGTTCATCGATGCTATTGAGGGACGACAGCACCTCTGCAGGGACTTTCTTGCCCAGTTGCACGTACTGCTCGAACTGGGACAGCAGACTGCGAACAAACACTTCCGACTCACGGTCAGGAGCATCGACTTCGTCAATCAGGGAGACTTCGGCACGGCAATGGCCATCAACTTCGCTGAAGCGCTCAACAGCACCACGCTGTTCGCCTTCAACCAATACCTTGACGGTGCCATCGGGCAATTTGAGCAACTGCAAGACAGTCGCAATGGTACCTACGCGATAGAGTGCATCTTCACCGGGATCGTCATCAGCAGGGTTTCTCTGCGCCAGCAAGAGAATCTGCTTGTCGCCCGTCATCGCTGCCTCGAGGGCTTCGATCGACTTCTCGCGCCCCACGAACAGCGGGATAACCATGTGCGGATAAACCACAACATCACGCAATGGCAGGAGAGGCAATTCGATGGTTGTCTTCATGATTTCGCCTCTACGGCGGCCGTAAGGCCGTAAACAGATGGAAGTAAGCTTGAAACCAAGATGGGGGCTGCCTGGAAAAAAAACAAGCTCAAAGACAGCACTTTAAGGCGCTAAAAACAAAGGGGCCCGAAGGCCCCTTCTTTCATTCCAACAGCGCGACGCTTACGCGTCTGGCGCTGCCTTGGCCGTCGGCTCACTGTTCTCATAGATGTACAGTGGCTGGGACTTGCCTTCAATAACGCTTTCGTCGATCACTACTTTACTCACCTCGGACTGCGAGGGGATTTCATACATAGTGTCGAGCAGAACACCTTCAAGAATGGAGCGCAGGCCACGAGCACCGGTCTTGCGTTCAAGGGCTCGCTTGGCGACGGACTTCAAGGCATCGGTACGGAACTCCAGGTCAACACCTTCCATCTCGAACAACTTGGCGTACTGCTTGGTCAAGGCGTTCTTCGGTTCGGTGAGGATCTGAATCAATGCCGCTTCGTCCAACTCATCCAAGGTCGCCAGGACTGGCAAACGACCGACGAATTCCGGGATCAGACCGAACTTGACCAGATCGTCAGGCTCGACTTCACGCAGGGATTCACCGACTTTCTTGCCTTCTTCCTTGCTGCGAACTTCTGCGTTGAAACCGATGCCGCCCTTGGTGGAACGGTTTTGAATAACCTTTTCCAGACCCGAGAACGCACCACCACAGATGAACAGGATGTTACGGGTATCGACCTGCAGGAATTCCTGCTGCGGATGCTTGCGACCACCTTGCGGCGGAACAGAGGCAACCGTGCCTTCAATCAACTTCAACAGGGCTTGCTGAACGCCTTCGCCGGAAACATCCCGGGTAATCGAAGGGTTGTCAGACTTGCGGGAAATCTTGTCGATCTCATCGATGTAGACAATGCCCATCTGGGCCTTCTCTACGTCGTAGTCGCACTTCTGCAGCAACTTCTGAATGATGTTCTCGACGTCTTCCCCCACATAACCGGCTTCGGTCAGGGTAGTGGCATCGGCGATGGTGAAAGGTACATTCAACAGGCGAGCCAGGGTTTCGGCCAACAGCGTCTTACCCGAACCTGTAGGGCCGATCAGCAAGATGTTGCTCTTGCCAAGTTCGACGTCGTCACTCTTCTTGTCACGCTGGTTCAGACGCTTGTAGTGGTTGTACACCGCTACTGCTAGAACCTTTTTTGCACGCTCCTGACCAATCACGTACTGATCAAGGATGCCGCTGATTTCTTTAGGCGAAGGCAATTTATGCGCGCTGCTCTCGGCCTGTGCTTCCTGCACCTCCTCACGGATGATGTCATTGCACAGGTCGACGCACTCGTCGCAGATAAAGACCGAGGGGCCGGCAATCAATTTGCGCACTTCATGCTGGCTTTTGCCACAGAAGGAGCAATAAAGCAGTTTGCCGTTGTCCTCGCCGTTGCGGGTGTCAGTCATTCGTTCGATCCAAATCCGATAGGCTTGCAACACAAGATGAAGGCTATTGCGGGCTTTTTCAAGCCCGCCACTGATCGGAACAACCGACCATGCCTATTTTGAGCTGCTTATTTTAAGCGGGGCGCTGGTTGATTACTTCGTCGATCAACCCGTACTCACGCGCAGCTTCGGCGCTCATGAAGTTATCGCGATTGGTATCGCGCTCGATTTCTTCCAGGGTGCGCCCGCTATGCTTGGCCATCAGCGTGTTGAGACGCTCACGGATGAAGAGGATTTCCTTGGCATGGATTTCAATATCCGATGCCTGGCCCTGGAAACCGCCCAGTGGCTGGTGAATCATCACTCGGGAGTTTGGCAGGCAGAAACGCTTGCCTGGGGCACCAGCTGTCAGCAAGAACGCGCCCATGCTGCATGCCTGGCCAATACAAGTGGTTGAAACGTTAGGCTTGATGAACTGCATGGTGTCGTAGATCGACATGCCAGCTGTCACCGAACCGCCCGGGGAGTTGATATAGAGATGGATGTCCTTGTCCGGGTTTTCCGCTTCAAGGAACAGCAGTTGCGCACAGATCAGGTTGGCCATGTAATCCTCTACAGGACCCACCAGAAAGATCACTCGCTCCTTTAGGAGGCGCGAGTAGATGTCGTAGGCGCGCTCGCCACGAGCGGACTGCTCGACAACCATCGGGACCAGGCCGCCTGCGGCCTGGATATCAGAGTTCTGCTGAATATACGAATTACGGAACATGCTCTGCAGTCACTCCCAAATAGTCACGTCTTGAATACGCATAAGCCAGCGCGAAGGCTGGCTTATGGTGTGTGCTTCGAACGAGAAGAAAATCAGTCGGCTTGAGGTGCTTCTACCGGCTTGACCGCTTCTTCGTAGGAGACCGATTTGTCGGTCACGCTAGCTTTCTGCAGAACAGTATCCACAACTTGTTCTTCCAGCACAACCGAACGAACTTCGTTCAATTGCTGCTCGTTCTTGTAGTACCAGGACACGACCTGCTCAGGCTCCTGATAAGCCGAAGCCATTTCCTGGATCAGCTCGCGAACGCGGTCTTCATCAGGCTTCAGATCGAACTGCTTAACAACCTCGGCAACGATCAGACCCAGTACCACGCGACGCTTGGCCTGCTCTTCGAACAGCTCGGCTGGCAGTTGATCCGGCTTGATATTGCCACCGAATTGCTGGACAGCTTGAACGCGCAGACGGTTAACTTCGTTATCCAGCAGCGCCTTCGGCACTTCGATCGGGTTGGAGGCCAGCAGACCGTCCATGACCTGATTCTTCACTTTGGACTTGATGGCCTGACGCAGTTCGCGCTCCATGTTCTTGCGAACTTCAGCGCGGAAACCTTCCAGACCTGCTTCCTTGATACCGAACTGAGCGAAGAACTCCTCGGTCAGCTCTGGCAGCTTAGGCTCGGAAACGCTGTTGACAGTCACAGTGAACTCGGCGGCCTTGTTGGCCAGATCCAGGTTCTGATAGTTCTCAGGGAAGGTCAGATTCAGGACGCGCTCTTCACCCGCCTTGGCGCCTACCAGGCCTTCTTCGAAGCCAGGAATCATGCGACCCGAGCCCAGCACCAGCTGGGTACCCTTGGCCGAACCGCCAGCGAAGACTTCACCGTCGACCTTGCCAACGAAATCGATGTTCAGTTGATCGTCGTTCTGCGCAGCACGATCGGCCACTTCAAAACGCACGTTCTGCTTGCGCAGGATTTCCAGCATGTTATCCAGGTCGGCATCAGCCACATCAGCGCTCAGGCGCTCAACGGCGATGTTTTCGAAACCGGCAACAGTGAACTCTGGGAACACTTCAAAAGTGGCAACGTACTCCAGGTCCTTGCCCTTCTCCAGCACTTTAGGCTCGACCGAAGGAGCGCCGGCAGGGTTCAGTTTCTGCTCGACAACGGCTTCATAGAAGGAAGCCTGGATCACATCACCTACTGCTTCTTGACGCGCATCAGCCTCATAACGCTGACGGATCACGCTCATTGGAACCTTGCCAGGACGGAAGCCTGGAATCTTGGCCTTTTGGGCAGTCTGCTGCAGACGCTTGTTGACCTGGCTCTCGATGCGCTCAGCCGGCACGGTGATGCTCATGCGGCGCTCAAGAGCAGAAGTATTTTCAACAGAAACTTGCATGGATATTCCTCGTTGCACAGACGTTAGCCGGCCGTTTTCCGACCCCAGAATCAAGGGCATGCATTCTAGAGGGTCAAACTCAAGAAGTCACCCTACTGAAAACGGGTAAAAAACCGCCGGCAATGTGAAGGCGGGGACAAAGGATTGAGCCTCGCCATGAGAGCAAATATTGCGAACCAAACCAGGGCCTCTACTTCAACCCTTCTATATATAGAAGGAGTCGTTCAGCACACCCCTGAAAAACGCCAGCCAATAGCTGAAACCCGGAACCTTCAACGACCAAAGGACAACATTCTGCCACTCAACCAGCTCATCGGATGCAGCCACTTAGAGGTATCGAATCCAGAAACGAAAACGGCGCAGCCCTTTTCAGGTGCTGCGCCGTCATCTGCTATTAACTAGCTACTTTATTGGTGCGGACGAAGAGACTCGAACTCTTACACCTTGCGGCGCTGGAACCTAAATCCAGTGTGTCTACCAATTCCACCACGTCCGCTTAACAAGCTTTTAAAGCAAAGGCGCCAGACTATTAATCTGGCGCCTTCTTCGAATATGGGGTGGACGATGGGGATCGAACCCACGACAACAGGAGTCACAATCCTGTGCTCTACCAACTGAGCTACGCCCACCATATTGCGTTACTTGTGCCAAAGCTGCCTAATGGCGCACCCGGCAGGACTCGAACCTGCGACCATCCGCTTAGAAGGCGGATGCTCTATCCAGCTGAGCTACGGGCGCCTTATTAATCTGTATTCTTTAACGATTACAAACTAATTGCTTTCAGTCGTTACGAGTTAAACAACAACTCTGCCCGACCTTCTTAACCAGTGCTAGGCTGTGCCCGACAAGTGCGACGAATGTTATAGACGGTCCGTTAGGTCGTCAACTCTTTTTTGAAAAAAATTCATTTAATTAAAGGGCTTAGGGGAATTTGCAGACCAAGCGCCTTTGCCCTCACGTTCCGACATGCGAGAATGCGTTCTCTTTTTCTCACCCTCTCGATGGTTAATCACGCGTCATGACTGCACAACTAATCGACGGCAAGGCGATCGCCGCTAGCCTGCGCCAGCAGATCGCCAAACGCGTCGCCGAGCGTCGCCAGCAAGGCCTGCGTACTCCAGGCCTCGCGGTGATTCTGGTCGGCAGCGACCCGGCCTCTCAAGTTTATGTCTCGCACAAGCGTAAAGACTGCGAAGAGGTCGGCTTCCTTTCCCAAGCCTATGACTTGCCCGCCAACACCACTCAAGAGGACCTGGCCGGCTTGATCGACCGCCTCAACGATGACCCGAACATCGATGGCGTCCTGCTGCAGTTGCCGCTTCCCGAGCACCTGGACGCTTCTCTATTACTGGAGCGTATTCGCCCGGACAAAGACGTGGACGGTTTTCATCCTTATAACGTCGGTCGCCTGGCCCAGCGCATTCCACTGCTGCGCCCTTGCACCCCCAAGGGCATCATGACCCTTCTGGAAAGCACTGGTGCCGATCTGTACGGCATGGATGCAGTGGTTGTCGGCGCTTCCAATATCGTTGGTCGCCCGATGGCCATGGAGTTGCTGCTGGCCGGTTGCACCGTGACTGTGACTCACCGCTTCACCAAGGATCTGGCTGGTCATGTCGGCCGTGCCGACCTGGTAGTCGTAGCCGCCGGCAAGCCGGGCCTGGTCAAGGGCGAGTGGATCAAGGAAGGCGCAATCGTCATCGACGTTGGCATCAATCGCCAGGACGACGGCAAGCTGGTGGGTGATGTGGTGTATGAAACCGCCCTGCCCCGCGCCGGCTGGATCACTCCAGTACCTGGTGGCGTCGGCCCCATGACCCGCGCCTGCCTGCTGGAAAACACGCTGTACGCAGCCGAATCGCTGCACAGCTGAGTTTGCTGCCCCGCAACAGAAAACCCGCCGATGGCGGGTTTTTTTATTCTGAAATTAAAGGCCACCCGGGCTCTTTATCACCCCTGACTCTTAGCCCACGCCCATTGCTGCGCAAAGCCCTACCGTTCAGGAAAAAAACGTGTTTTTTCTTTATTTTTAAGGGCTTTCGGCTGACCGTGGAAGAACAATCGACAGTTCTTCAGCCATACTCATAAAATGTAACGTTTTTCCCAGAAAGCCCGTTAGCCAACGGCATATCCATTCTTTATCGAGTCCGCCCGCGTGAAAATTCGTCTCTCCATTCTCAGCTTGTTGTTTGCTGTGTCCGGCACACTGATCGCCCACAGCGTCGACGCCAGCGAAACCACCGCGGCGCCAAGAGACACTTCACAATTGCATATCGCATCCGGCAGCGCCCTGCTGCTGGATCTGCAGACCAACAAAGTCATCTATTCCAGCAACCCGGACGTGATAGTCCCCATCGCCTCGGTGACCAAGCTGATGACCGCCATGGTGGTCCTGGACGCCAAGCTGCCCCTGGACGAATACATCTCCATGAGCATCAGCGACACCCCGGAAATGAAAGGGGTGTTCTCCCGGGTCAAGCTCAACAGTGAGCTGAGCCGCCGGGACACACTGCTGATCGCCCTGATGTCTTCGGAAAACCGTGCTGCCGCCAGCCTGGCCCATCACTACCCGGGCGGCTACGCGGCGTTCATCGCAGCAATGAACGCCAAGGCCAAGTCCCTGGGCATGACCCACACCCGCTACGTGGAGCCTACAGGCCTGTCGATCCACAACGTTTCCACCGCCCGTGACCTGAGCAAGTTGCTGGTGGCTTCGCGCAAGTACCCGCTGCTCAGCGAACTGAGTACCACCAAGGAAAAGACCGTAGCCTTTCGCAAGCCCAACTACACCCTGGGCTTCCGTAATACCGACCATCTGGTGAACAAGGAAAAATGGGACATCAAGATCACCAAGACCGGCTTTACCAACCAGGCCGGCCACTGCCTGGTGCTGGTCACCAGCATGGGTAATCGCCCGGTAGCGCTGGTGATTCTTGATGCCTTCGGCAAATACACCCACTTCGCCGATGCCAGCCGCATCCGCAATTGGGTCGAAACCGGTAAGAGCGGCTCGGTACCGGACGTCGCCCTGCGCTACAAAGCGGACAAGAACCTAAAGAACCGTCAGGTCGCCGCTCCCCAGGCCTCACACTGATACCCGGCAAAAAACAACGGCGCCCTCAGGCGCCGTTGTTGTCTGTAGCACACTCAATGATTGTCGAGTGCCTTGCTCGCCCGGGCTGCCGCCTGCTCCTGGCCGGCCTGGGCCAATTCATTGACGGCTTTCAACCAACGCTGGCGATCCACCTTGGCCGGCAACTGGTTGGGGGCCTGGATCAGTACCGCAAAGCTGCCGGCACTCTTCCAGGATGACTCGAACTCGCTGAAGCTCATCAGTTGCCGACGGCTTTTCGCCCCACGCAACAGCACTGTCTGCTTGTCGCGGTTATAGCCGGCCAGCACGGCATAGCGCGGCTCAGCCCAGAATGTCGAACCCTCGGTAAAGCGCACCAGCACCGGGTAACCCGCCGCCACCTGCGTCAGCAGAGCCGACAATTGGTTATCCAGGGGATAGACGACCATGCCGTATTCACGCGCCAGGTTCTGCATGTTCTGCTGCAACTGCGCCTCGGCACCCGGCAGATGCAATGGCTTGTCCAGCAGACCGGGCGTGATCACCACGCCTTGCTGCGACAGCATGCTGGCCAGTGCACCTGGGCCGCTCTGGTACATCTGGCCACGGAAAGACGGCACGCTGTTGAGTTCGACACGTTCCGGCAGGCGCTGGATGTCAGGCTGCACGCTACCGGCACAACCGGCCAGGGCCAAGACACAGGCGCCGGCCAGCAGCGCCACTCGAAACCGAGAAAATACCCGCACCATCTTTGCTCTCTATTCAGACACCGGGCGACCCGCCTCCGGCTGGGGCCCTGATAATAGGGCGCCCGCGGGCAAGGGTATAGCGTTAGGCGCCAGTTAATTGAAAACCATAGAGCGAAGTGTTCGAAGACTCTCGACTATTGGTCAATAGCTTGAAACACACAGGCTACTAGACTGTCGATTGTTAAGAGTGTGTGCCCCGCATGGGGCATAAAGGAGGCACTTATGAGCCTGACAACGACCATCCTGATGCTGATCCTCGGCTGGCTGGCGGTAGCCGCCGCTATGCTCTGGGGCGTGCTGCGCATCACCCGCCGCCACCATCATCAGCCCCGGCAAGCAGCCCCCGCCATCAAGGCTGGAAAGAGCGCCCGGCGTCCTGCCGCTGCCCACTGATCAAGGTTTGCCCTACCCCTGAAACAAAGCGGCCGCCTGACTCCAAGGAGTACAAGCGGCCGCCAGTCATGGCTGCGGATCAAGCGTCGCTATGGGCCGCCTGACGCTTCTGCCGGGCCCGGCGGGCCAGCATGTTGAGACTCTCAATGGCCGCCGAGAAGGCCATCGCCGCATACACATAACCCTTGGGCACATGGGCACCGAAACCTTCGGCGATCAGGGTCATGCCGATCATGATCAAGAAGCCCAGGGCCAGCATCACCACGGTCGGGTTGTCATTGATGAACTTGGCCAGCGGTTCGGCCGCCAGCAGCATCACCAGCACCGACACCACCACGGCAATGATCATGATCGGCAAATGCTCGGTCATGCCGACTGCAGTAATGATGCTGTCGATGGAGAACACCATGTCCAGTAACAATATCTGACCGATCGCTGCGGCAAAGCCGATCGCCACGCCCGGAGTCTCATTCTTAGCCTGCTCAGGTTCAGGGTCCATGCTGTGGTGGATTTCCGTGGTGGCTTTCCACACCAGGAAGAGGCCACCGGCAATCAGGATCATGTCCTTCCAGGAGAAACTCTGCCCCATCACTTCAATCACCGGCTCAGTGAGCTGGACGATGAACGCAATGGTACTGAGCAGCGCCAGGCGCAGGATCAAGGCCATGCCGATACCGATGCGCCGTGCCTTGGCCCGGTGCTTTTGCGGCAACTTGTTGGTGAGGATGGAGATAAAGATCAGGTTATCGATGCCAAGCACGATCTCCATCACCACCAGGGTGGCCAGGGCGACCCAGGCGGTGGGGCTTGCAGCGAGCTGTAAAAGGTAATCCATGGGTCAATCCTGACTCGGTTGTATGAAAGATCAGATTTCCTGGGACGCAGGCGCTGGTTTCTTCTCGCTGTCGTCCTCTGGCTTTTCCTTGCCGGTCACGCTCTGAGTCGCATCGCTGAGCGCCTGTTCTGCCGCTTTGTGGGTATCGTCGATGGCCTGCTTGGCGGACTCCGCCGCCTTGCCCAGCATCTGCTGCGCGCTTTTTTCCGCCTGGTCACAACCCGCCAGGGTCAGCATAGACAGGGCCAGCAGCGACGCTGCGCCCAAGGTTTTGAAAGACATGCCGTATTCCTCGATAGAACGGACGGGACCAAGTAGGGCCCCGGCGGTAGCGAGGCATTCTAAGGAGAGTGATACTTCAGGAAAATTCGTTTTTTTTGCAGTTATACTTCGCTTTTTACGAACTGAATGTGCCCATGCTCAACTACCGCCAGCTGCATTATTTCTGGGTTGTGGCCAAGACCGGCAGCATCGTCCGCGCCTGCGACCAGTTGAACCTGACCCCGCAAACCATCAGCGGCCAGATCAGCCTGCTGGAACAGACTTACGGCATCGAATTGTTTCGCCGGGTTGGCCGCCAGTTGGAGCTGACCGAAGCCGGACGCCAGGCCCTGCCCTACGCCGAGCAGATGTTCCAGCTCGGGGGCGAGCTGGAAGCCATGCTCCGCGCCCGCCCCGACGAACAGCAGATCCAGTTCCGGGTCGGCGTGGCGGATGTGGTGCCCAAGTCCATCGTCTATCGCCTGATCGCCCCGACCATGGAGCTCAGCGAGCCGATCCGCCTGACCTGCCGCGAAGACAAGCTCGAACGCCTGCTGGCGGACCTGGCCATCCAGCGCCTGGACCTGGTGATTTCCGACAGCCCGATGCCCTCGCACCTGGACATCAAGGGCTACAGCCAGAAGCTCGGGGAATGCGGCATCAGTTTCTTCGCCACCGAGGAGCTGGCGCGGCGGCACGGCGCTGACTTCCCCCGGGGCCTGCACGGCGCGCCACTGCTGATTCCCGGGCAGGAAACCGTGGTCCGCAGCCGCCTGCTGCGCTGGTTCGCCGAGCAACAGTTGCAGCCACGAATCATCGGTGAATTCGACGACAGCGCCCTGATGCAGGCCTTTGGCCAATCCGGCAGTGGAATCTTCATCGCCCCCAGCGTGATTGCCGACGAGGTCATGCAACAGTACGGAGTGCAACTGATTGGCCAGACCGATGCCGTGGCCGAGTCGTTCTACGCCATTTCCGTGGAGCGCAAGGTCAAGCACCCCGGCATCGTGGCCATTACCGAAGGGGCGCGACGGGAATTGTTCACGCCCCTCAATCTCTGATCAGGAAGCGCAGGCACTCGGCGCTTTGAGCTTCATCAGCAGCAGCGCCAGGGCGATCGACAGCAGAATGAAACCCGAGGCCGCGAACCCCAGGCTGCCCAGGCCCAGGGTATCGATCACCCGGCCGCCGACCATTGCCCCCAGGCCAATGCCCAGGTTGGCCCCGGCAATGTTCAACGAAGCGGCGAAGGCCGGCGCCTGGGGGGCCGCCTTGATCAAGCGCACATGGCTCACCAGAAACATCGCCGCCTGCGTCACGCCCCAGATGGCCATGGCCGCTGCCAGCCCCAGGGTCGAATGAATGCTCGGCACCAGGGCTACCATGCCGCCGATCATCAGTGCGCAGAACACCATGGAGGCGATCAGCGGGTGACGGTCCACCGCCCGGCCGCCCAGGGAATTGCCGATCAGGCCCACCGCGCCAAAGCCCATAAGGCACCAGCCCACCAGCGCACCGTCGAACCCGGCCAGGCGCTCGAGTATGTCCGCCAGGTAGGTGTAGGCGGTGAACATGCCGCTAAATACCAGGATCGACAGCAGCACATGCCCTTGCATCAGCGGGCTGCGCAGGATGCGAAACTGCGCCCGCAGGCTCACCTGCTCGTTGTGCTGGCGGGTTTGCGGCAGGTAGATAAACAGCAACAGGGCCTTGGCGAACGCCACCACCGCGAGGATGCCGAAGGCGCTGCGCCAGCCGAACGCATCGGCAATCAGGGTGCCCACGGGAATCCCGAACACCGTGGCGCAGACAATGCCGAAGCCGATCTTGGCAATCGCCCGCCCGGCGTAGTCCGGGCCGACGATGTCCACCGCCGTCTCGCTGGCCAGGGCCCAGAACACCGGCAACCCCAGGGCCGGCACCAGCCGCGCCAGGGACATCACCCAGATGTTCGGCGCCAGCGCCGCCAGGGTATTGGCCAGGCCGAACATCACCAGCACGCTGATAAACAGCTTCTTGCGGGGAAAACGCGCGAAGTAGGCGGTCAGAAATGGCCCGAAGGCAGCCACGGTAAAGGCGAACAGGGTCACCAGCAGCCCGGCCTGGGACACGCTGACCTGCAGGTCGCGGGCAATCGACGGCAACAGGCCGACGATGATGAACTCCGTGGTCAGCACGGTAAAACCGGCGGCCGACAACAGCAGGATGGGCAACAGCATGCAGAACTCCAGAAACAGCGACAGCAGCGACAGCCCGAAGGGCCCGCTGACTGGATAGAAAAAGGGGATGGCGAATCTTAACAGAGTGCGCCCGGCTCCGGGTAACCACCGCGTGCACGGCTCTGCAAGGGGCAAGTGGCAGATCGTCACATCGACGCGGTAACCCCGGCCTGCTGTGATAAAGTCCGCCCCCTGCTGAAAACAGGCCCTGTCGAGTTCGTCTACCCTTCAAACGTCTCGATCGCCCGTCGCCTTTTCAGACTGCGTCTGTGCCTGGCGGTTCAACCACCGGCGCCGGCGACCGGCAGGCTCCGCACATTAAAAAAAACAGAGATACCGCTATGAGCGCATCACCCCCTTCCTTTCTGCATTCCCTCAAACGCCTGAGCCTGGTCACGCAGATCGTTATCGGCCTGATCGCCGGTATCGCCCTGGCACTCCTGGCACCGGAGGTGGCGAAATCCACCACCTTTATCGGCAAAGTATTCGTCTCGGCGCTCAAGGCCGTGGCCCCGATCCTGGTGTTCGTGCTGGTGATGGCCTCCATCGCCAACCACAAGCACGGCCAGGAAACCCATATCCGGCCGATCCTGGTGCTCTACCTGCTCGGTACCTTCGCCGCCGCCGTGGTCGCGGTGATCGCCAGCAGCCTGTTTCCTTCCGCCCTGGTGCTGTCGACCCACGACGTGGCCATCAGCGCGCCCGGCGGGATCACCGAGGTGCTGCAAAGCCTGCTGCTGAGCGTGGTGGACAACCCGGTCAGCGCCCTGATGAACGCCAACTTCATCGGCATCCTGGCCTGGGCCATTGGCATGGGCGTGGCCATCCGTCATGCCGGCGAGACCACCCGCACCGTGCTCGATGACCTGTCCAACGGGGTCACTGTCATCGTGCGCGTGGTGATCCGCTTCGCGCCCCTGGGGATCTTCGGCCTGGTGGCCTCGACCCTGGCCACCTCGGGCTTCAACGCCCTGCTCGGCTACCTGCACCTGCTGGCGGTCCTGATCGGCTGCATGCTGTTCGTGGCCCTGGTGATGAACCCGCTGATCGTGTTCTGGAAGATTCGCCGCAACCCCTTCCCGCTGGTGCTGACCTGCCTGCGCGAAAGTGGCATCACCGCCTTCTTCACCCGCAGCTCGGCGGCCAACATTCCAGTCAACCTGGAACTGAGCAAGCGCCTGGGCCTGCATGAAGACACCTACTCGGTGTCGATCCCGCTGGGCGCCACCATCAACATGGCCGGCGCGGCAATCACCATTACCGTGCTGACCCTGGCCGCCGTGCACACCCTCGGTATCGCCGTCGACCTGCCCACCGCCGTGCTGCTCAGCGTGGTCGCGGCCATCTGCGCCTGCGGTGCTTCCGGCGTGGCCGGCGGCTCGCTGCTGCTGATTCCCCTGGCTTGCAGCCTGTTCGGCATTCCCAGCGAAATCGCCATGCAGGTGGTGGCCGTAGGCTTCATCATCGGCGTGCTGCAGGATTCGGCGGAAACCGCGCTGAACTCCTCCACCGACGTACTCTTCACCGCCGCCGCGTGCATGGCCCAGGAAGACAAGGCGCAAGCCGCCTGATCCAACGGCCACAAAAAAGCCCGGCCAGGGTCAACCTGGCCGGGCTTTTTTGTGCGCTACGAGAACCTCGTAGCCAAACGCCTTAGAACGCGCCCATGTAGTCGCGCTTGCCCACTTCCACACCGTTATGACGCAGGATCGCGTAGGTGGTGGTGACGTGGAAGAAGAACTGCGGCAGGCCGTAGGTCAGCAGGTAGGACTGGCCGCTGAAGCGCTTCTCTTTCGGGGTGCCCGGACGGGTCACGATCTCGATGCCTTCCTTGCCATCGATCTGCGCCGGCTGGATGCCGTCGATAAAGGCCAGGACCTTGGCGATCAGCGCCTGCAGGTCGGCGAAGGTGGTTTCAGTGTCGTCGTACTTGGGCAGCTCGACTTCGGCCAGGCGCGCCGATACGCCCTTGGCGAAGTCCACGGCGATCTGCACCTGGCGCACCAGCGGGAACATGTCCGGGTACAGGCGCGCCTGCAGCAGGGCGTTGGGCTCGATGTTCTTCGCCGTGGCGTGGGCTTCGGCCTTGTGCAGCACGTCGCTCAAGGCATTGAGCATTTGCTTGAAGACAGGAACGGAAGCGGCGTACAGGGAAATAGTCATGACAGTCTCGACAGGGAATGGCGGGAATACAGCGAGCAGCGATTATAGCCACAGCACGCCAGCACGGGGCCTTTATCCGCAGCGCTCCTGGCGATACACGCTGGGGGCCACGCCGAACCAGCGCTTGAAGCTCTGGGAAAAACTCGACAGGTCACTGAAGCCAAGCCTTTCGGCAACCTGGGACAGGCTCAGCCGCGGATTGCCCAGCAACTCCAGGGCCCGGGCGCCTCGATGCCCGGCCAGTACCTGCCGATAGCAGGTGCCCTCCTCCTGCAAGCGTCGCTTCAAGGTCCGCACGCTGGTGCACAGCAGCCGGGCCATGGCCGGCAAGTCCGGTACGCTTGCCGCCGGCAGGGCATCCAGGTGCTGGCGGACCAGCGCGGCCACCCCCTGATGGGCCTGTCGCCGCTCCAGCAACTGCGCGCACATCTGCTCGCACATGGCCACCGTCAGCGGGTTGGCCTGGGGCAAGGGCCGTTGCAGGAAACGCCGGTCGAAGGCCAGGGTATTGGCGTCGGCCCGATAGTCGGCGGGCACCCCGAGAATCTGCGCCGGCTCGTCCCCTTCCAGCTCAGGGCTGACACTGCGACCGAAACGCAGCAGGCGAAAATCCGCACCGACTATTTCCTGCATCAGCGTCGCGGCGGCCGCCATGTCCCGCTGTAACAGGAACTGCGCCAACAAGGGGTCCGCCACCCGAGGCTCGGCAAAGGTCAGCACCCCGAGCCCCGGCTCCAGCCGGTAGCCGATCTCGGCAAAGGCATAGGTCAGCGGCAGGAAGCGCAAGGCCAGGGCCAGGGCATCCGCCGGGGTGGCGCTGCTGATCAGGCCGTAGCCGAACAGGCCATAGGTGGAAAAGTGATAACGCGCACCCACTGCATACCCCAGGCCCCGGGGCTGGCCGAGCAGCGCCAGCAGGTTACTGGCCAGGCGCAACTCCTGGGCTGCCGACAGCAGGCTGTTGGGGTTCTGCAACTGCTCCCGGGACAACCCGCAACCGGCCAGCAACCGTGCTGGCGCCAAGCCCTTTTCGCAGCCGAAACCGAGCAGCAGCAAGGCACTGGACGGTCCCCGGGTGAACGATTGAGTGCTCATGGGCGCGGCTCGTGAAGAAAGGTGTTGGCCCAAATACTAAAGCACTTGTCCCGTTACAGCATGGGGTCCACGGTTTATTCCCCGCATGCTTCACTGATCGGGGCTGCGCTGCAGAAACAAGGAAGTGGCCCCGGGAGCATCAACCCTGCGCCGCACAACAATAACAACGAGGTCGTCATGCCCGAATTCGCACCTGCTACACACCCCACCCCCGACTCGGCCACACCGCTGGAGGCCATCATCATCGGCAGCGGCTTTGGCGGCCTGGGCATGGCCATTGCCCTGCACAAGGCGGGCGTGCACCGCTTCCTCATTCTTGAAAAAGGCCAGGACGTGGGCGGCGTCTGGCGCGACAACAGCTACCCCGGCGCTGCCTGCGACGTGCCCTCGCACCTGTATTCGTTTTCCTTCGAACCCAACCCGCACTGGTCCCGGGTGTTCGCGCCCCAGGCAGAAATCCATGGTTACCTGCAACATTGTGCCGACGTCTATGAGCTCAAACCCCATATCCGCTTCGGCGCCGAGGTGCGCCATGCCGAATTCGATACCGCCAATGCCTGCTGGCATGTCACCTGCGCCGATGGCCAGCGCCATGCCGCCCGCCTGCTGATCAGCGCCACCGGCCAGTTGAGCCGCCCGGCCCTGCCCGACCTGCCGGGCATGGCCAGCTTCCGCGGCCGGATCTTCCACTCCGCCCACTGGGATCATGACTATCCCCTGGCGGGCAAGCGGGTGGCCGTGATCGGCACCGGAGCCTCGGCCATCCAGTTCGTCCCGGAGGTTGCCAGGCAGGTGGCCGAACTCAAGGTCTTCCAACGCTCACCGGCCTACATCATGCCCAAGGCCGACCGCCCCTACAGTGCCGAGGAAAAGCAGCGCTTGCTGCGTCAACCCTGGAAGATGAAGCTGGTGCGTGCGGCCCACTACCTGCACTTCGAATCCCGGGCGCTGGGCTTCACGCGCCTGCAGGGCCTGACCAAGTGGGTGGTCGGTGGCCCGTTCAAGAAGCTGCTGCACACCTCGGTCGCCAGCCCCGAACTGCGCCGCCAGATGACCCCGGACTACCCCATCGGCTGCAAGCGCATCCTGCTGTCCAACGACTACCTCAAGACCTTCGACCAGCCCCATGTACACCTGCTGACCCGAGGCATCCGGAAGATCACCGAGCACGGCATCGAAACCCTGGACGGCGAGGAACACGCCGTGGACGCGATCATCTATGGCACCGGTTTCGCCGCCACCGAGTTCCTCTCGCCCATGCGCATCACCGGACGCGACGGGCTCGACCTGAACCAGGCCTGGCAAGGTGGCGCGGCGGCCTACCTGGGCATCAGCGTGCCGGGGTTTCCCAACTTCTTCATGCTCTACGGGCCCAACACCAACCTGGGCCACAATTCCATCATCCATATGCTGGAAAGCCAGATTTCCCACGTCATGCAGGCCCGCCAGGCCCTGCTGGACAGCGGCGCCAGCCATGTGGAAGTGGACGAGCAGCGCCACCAGCGCTTTCAACTGGGCATCCAGCGCCGCCTGGCCACTTCGGTGTGGAGCGGCTGCAAGAGCTGGTATGTCGACGAACGGGGGCACAACAGCACCAACTGGCCAGGCTTTACCTGGTCCTACCGCTGGCTGGCGCGCTATGCCGGGCTGGCGGCCTATCGCCTGTCCAGCCCGCTGGACACCCAATCCCCAGCCTGCGAAGGGCAACGCATAGCCGCCCCCCGGGACTGGTTGGAGCGGGCCAACGCAGCCTTCCTGCGGGTTTTCCTGCGGGTCAGTTTCAGGGCCTTGATCGGCCCGCCCCGAGCCCTGGCCAGCCAGCGCAAGATCGTCGACCTGTTGTCATGGCTGATGCCCGGCTGCCTGGGCGTGAACCGCCGGAGCATGCAGCTGGACGGGCTCTCGTTGCAGATTGTCGAACCCGGAACCAGGGCGCCCAAGGGGGTGATTCTCTACCTGCACGGTGGCGCCTTCTGCCTGGGCAGCCCGCGCTCTCACTACAGCGTCACCAGCCGCCTGGCCAGGGACAGCGGCTGCGCGGTGTGGGTGCCGGACTACCGGCTGGCCCCGGAACACCCCTACCCCGCCGCGCTGGAGGATTGCCTGGCCTGCTATGACGCGATCCGCGCCCAGCTTTGCCCGGCGGACAAGCTGCTGATTGCCGGCGATTCCGCCGGCGGCGCCCTGGTGCTGGCCCTGGCCCTGGCCCTGAAGGAGCGTGGTAACGGGATTGCCGCCGGGCTGATGCTGCTGTCGCCGGTCACCGATCCGGACCTGGGCAGCGCCAGCATGCAATCGCGCCAGGAGGCCGACCCGATGATCCGCCGCGACTGGCTGGAGCAAGCCCTCAAGGCCTACGCAGCGCCCGTTCAAGCACTGAGCCACCGCCCCCTGGAAGCAGACCTGCGCGGCCTGCCACCGATGCTGATCCAGGTAGGCGACCAGGAACTGCTGCTGTCCGACTCCACGCGCCTGGCCGAGCGCGCCAGGCAGTCCGGGGTGGCTTGCCAGTTGGAAATCCACCAGGGCCGCTGGCACGTGTTCCAGTTGCAGGCGTTCTACCTGCGCTCGGCGAGAAACGCCCTGCTGGGCCTCGCCCGGTTTGCCCGCCAGTGCCTGGAGACCGCGGGCCAAACCCCGCAGGCAGCCGACTCACCCCGTACGACACAGCCTGCAACAGATCCGCAACCCAGCTGAACCGGCCGCCCTCGCCCAAAACATGGTGGCGGGGGCGCCCCGGTCAACCGGTGCCGGCGCGGGCCGCGCCAAGTTCTGATGGCAAGATCCGGGTTCTGGAGGTAAAACAGAGCCCCTCGAAAGTGGCCGACCCGGCCACGCAGAAACCTCGGACGCTGTTCCAGCGCCCGGTGGCGTTTTTTTCACGATCCATCCATCAGTGACCAAGGGACCAGCACTTATGAGCAGCGAGCACGACACACCCGGTGAAGCACTGCGCTTGAGCAGTACCGATATCCGCATCCTGGGTTCGTTGATCGAAAAGCAGGCCACCAGCCCGGAAACCTATCCCCTGACCCTCAACGCCCTGGTGATTGCCTGCAATCAGAAAACCAGCCGCGAACCGGTGATGAACCTGACCCAGGGCCAGGTCGGGCAAAGCCTGCGTGCCCTCGAAGCCCAGGGCTTCACCCGCCTGGTGATGGGCAGCCGCGCCGACCGCTGGGAACAGCGCCTGGACAAGGCCCTGGAACTGGTGCCGGCGCAACTGATCCTGTGCGGCCTGATGTTCCTGCGTGGCCCGCAGACGGTCAACGAACTGCTGACCCGTAGCGGGCGCATGCATGATTTCGAAGACAGCGAACAGGTCCTGCACCAGCTCGAACGCCTGATTGCCCGGGGCCTGGCCCTGCACATTCCGCGGCAGGCCGGCCAGCGCGAAGACCGTTATACCCACGCCCTGGGTGACCCGGCGGACATCGAGGCAATCCTCGCCGCCCGCAGCAACCCGGTTGAGCGCAGCGCCGGCGGCGCGGTTTCAGTGGAACGCATCGAAGAACTGGAAGCGCGGATCGCTGCCCTGGAAGAGCGCCTGGCCCAACTCGAAGGCTGAGCCCCGGAGCCGCTGCCGCAGGCTGCGATCGACCTCGAAGGGGGCTTCAGGGCCCTGCTGGCCCTGCGGGCCTTGTCGCGGCCTGCGGCAGCGGCGACAGGGTTTCGGGCTCAGGGGCGGGCGAAGGCCACGGCCTTCTGGAACTGCTCTTCGCTCGGGCGCACCCCGGTATAAAGCACGAACTGCTCCAGCGCCTGGATGGCAATCACTTCCAGCCCGGTGATGGTCTGCTTGCCCTCGGCCCGGGCCCGCAGGATCAACGGCGTCTCCGGCGGCACCGCCACTACATCGAACACCGTCTGCGCCGCCTTTATCGCCTCGGCGTCGAACGCCAGCTGCTGCGCCTCTGGCCCGCCGCTCATGCCGATCGGGGTGACGTTGATCAGCATCTGCGGCCGCAGGCTGCCCAACTCGGCCTGCCACTCATAACCCAGGGAGCTGGCCAGGGCGCGCCCGGCCACTTCGTTGCGGGCCACGATCACCCCGTTGGCATAACCACCATCACGCAAGGCACTGGCCACGGCCTTGGCCATGCCGCCGCTGCCGCGCAGGGCAAAGCTCGACTCTCGAGGCACCCCGTGGCCCGCCAGCAATTGCGCCACGGCGATGTAGTCGGTGTTGTAGGCCTTGAGATGGCCGTTGGTGTTGACGATGGTATTGATCGAGGCAATGGCCCGGGCCGAGGCATCCAGCTCATCCACCAGGGCGATGCAGTCTTCCTTGAACGGCATGGACACCCCGCAACCGCGGATGCCCAGCGCCCGGATCCCGGCGACGGCGCCGGGCAGGTCCTGGCTGCTGAAGGCCTTGTAGTAGAAATTGAGACCCAACTGCTCATACAGGTGGTTGTGAAAACGCAGGCCGAAATTCCCCGGGCGCCCGGACAAGGACATGCACAACTGAGTGTCTTTGTTGGGGTTCATTTGCATATCAGTTTCCTCGCTCGGCACTTTCAGATGGACGGGATTGGTCTGGCGCGCCGCTTGGCCTGATCATATCGGCGCGTGTTCACCGGCCTTCGCCACCGCCCAGGGATGACGGTAAAGAGACCGGTACAGACCTTACACAATATTTACTCAGCGGCTGTGCAGATTTCGCAGGAACCGCTGTCTTAGAAGTATCCCCGCGTCAGTTCTTGAGTCTGGTGCAGACCATAAACGCTGGGGTTGAACCGAGGAATGACCATGATCTCCAAAATCCCCAAGATAGCCTTGCTCATTGGTGCACTCGCTGTCGCAGGCCAGGCTTCAGCCCACGGTGGTGGTGGCTGGGTCGGGCCCGCCGCCTTGGGTGCTGTTGTCGGCGCTGCCGTAGTGGGTTCGGTGATCGCCAACCAGGATCGCCCGGTCTATGTGCAGCAAGCGCCGGTGTATGTCCAACCGCAGCCGGTCTATGCCGCACCGCCACCACCGGTCTACTACCAGCCGGCACCGGTCTATGTGCAGCAACCGGTCTACTACCGCCCGGCACCGGTGTACTACGGGCCACCTCGCGGTTACTACGGCCACCCGCATTACTATTACGGCCCGGGTCCCGGCCGCTGGTAAGCACTGGCAGAATCAAACAACAGGCCCCGCCCCCAAAGCGGGGCTTGTTGCATTTTGCCACTATCCGAATGTCTGAATAATTCTCAAGCATGTCGTGACTGGAACAGTATTTGCGTTTAAATCCGGCAATAGTGTACTGATCCCACGGCTGCGGTGAGCGACATGCGACTGTCATGTTTGTGTCATTCAAGGACGACAAGATCGACACAGTCCGCTCGCCACAGGCCCATAACAACAAGGACGAATCCATGCCCACGCAAAACCCGCACCGCGTCGCCGGCCTCTGCACCTCCAGCCGGGTGTACGACGCCCTGACCGAACTCAAGCACCTGGAAGGCCACCGCAGCGCCAAGTTCCTCTCGCTGCTGGCCCAGAACCTGGTGCGCAAGGGCCTGCTCAACGAGCAGGAAGTGCTGCACATGCTCGACCAGGTGGTGGACTGAACTGCCGGCTGCGGTAGCACCGGCATCAATGTCCACTATCAGATTGGGTGATTTTTCGTAGCACTTCGGGCTTTGTAAGGTAACCCCCTCAGATCGAGGAGGTTGTCATGCCCAAGATTCAGATCATGTCCGTCATTGGCAGCGCGGTCCCCGCATCGCTCAGGGAACTGGGGTTGCTGGCTTGCTGGTACCTGGTGCGCGACGGCGAGATGGTCAGCGGCCCGCTGACCTCCCTGCCCGCCGCCCAGACCCTGTCCCGGCAACTGGCGCTGCGCATCGTCCAGCCCTAGGGCAACTGCACCCGGGGCCGGGTCTCGACGAACAGGGCCCAGCTGGACATGAACAGCGCGGCAATCAGGGGCCCGATGACAAAGCCGTTGAGGCCGAAGATCGCCAGCCCTCCCAGGGTCGAGATCAGGATCAGGTAGTCCGGCATCTTGGTGTCCTTGCCCACCAGGATCGGCCGCAGCAGGTTGTCCACCAGGCCGATCACGAACACCCCGAACAGCCCCAGCACCACCCCTTGCCAGATCGCTCCGCTGATCAGGAAGTAGGCCGCCACCGGCCCCCAGACAATCCCCGCCCCCACGGCCGGCAACAGTGACAGGAACGCCATCAGCACCGCCCAGAGCAAGGCGCTGGGAATGTCGAGGAACCAGAAGATCAAGCCCCCCAGGGCGCCCTGGGTCACCGCCACCAGCACATTGCCCTTGACCGTGGCCCGCACCACTCGGTTGAACTTCAATTGCAGGCGGCGCTTCTGGTATTCCGCCAGGGGCACGGCGGTGCGGATCTTGCGCACCAGCTCCGGGCCGTCGCGCAGAAAGAAGAACAGCAGGTAGAGCATGATGAAGAAGCTCACCACGAACTCGAAGGTGCCCTGGCCGAAGCTGAAAGCCTGGGTCGCCAGGTACTGGCTGCCCTGCATCGCGCTCTTGACCACCTTCTCCTGCAGCCCCTTGAGTTCGCCCAGGCCGAAGCGGTCCAGCAGGTGCTGGAAGTACGGCGGCAGGCTGTGCTTGAACTGAGCCAGGTAGGCGGCGATATCCAGCTGGCCGCTTTCGATTTTCTTGTACAGCTCGGCCCCCTCCTGCACCAGCAGCACGCTGGTGATGATCACCGGCAGAATCGCGATCACCAGGCAGATCAACAGGGTGCACAGGGACGTCAAGTTGCGCTGCCAGCCGAAGCGGGCCTGCAGCCGACGCTGCAAGGGGGCGAAGACAATGCCCAGGATCACTGCCCAGAACAGCGCACCGTAGAACGGCAGCAGAATCCAGATAAAGGCCAGGGTCACCAGTGCCAGCAACAGCAGCAGGCTTTTGTTTTGCAGGTTGGTTTGGTTCATCTACAGGTCCAGGTCTGTCACGCGGAAAATCAGCGTCCTGAGGCTTAGTCCCCGGCCGCGGCGCCGAGTGCCGTTTTTTCTGCTGTCGGCATAGATCCAGATCAATGAATACCCTAGCGCACTGGCTTACCCTCGCGACCTTTTGCGACCGACAGCCCCATGACGCTCCTCGCCAAACCCGAACTCCTGGCCCCCGCCGGCACCCTGAAGAACATGCGCTACGCCTTCGCCTATGGCGCCGACGCGGTGTACGCCGGCCAGCCGCGCTACAGCCTGCGGGTACGCAACAACGAATTCGACCATGCCAACCTGGCCCTCGGCATCCGCGAGGCCCAGGCCCAGGGCAAGCGCTTCTACGTGGTGGTCAACATCGCCCCACACAATGCCAAGCTCAAGACCTTCCTCAAGGACCTGGCGCCGGTGATCGAGATGGCCCCGGATGCGCTGATCATGTCCGACCCGGGGCTGATCATGCTGGTACGCCGGCACTTCCCGCAGATGCCGATCCACCTCTCGGTGCAGGCCAACACGGTGAACTGGGCCAGCGTCGAGTTCTGGCTGCAGCAGGGCCTGACCCGGATCATCCTGTCCCGGGAACTGTCCCTGGAGGAGATCGAGGAAATCCGCCAGCAGGTGCCGGGCATGGAGCTGGAAGTCTTCGTCCACGGGGCGCTGTGCATGGCCTACTCCGGGCGTTGCCTGCTGTCGGGCTACATGAACAAGCGCGATGCCAACCAGGGCACTTGCACCAATGCCTGCCGCTGGAAATACAGCGCCCAGACGGCCACCGAGAATGCCGTGGGCGACATCGTGCAGAGCTACCAGCCGGAGCCGACCCTGGGCCTGGGCGCCCCCACCGACCAGGTGTTCCTGCTGCAGGAAGCCAATCGCCCGGGCGAGCTGATGCCGGCCTTCGAAGACGAGCACGGCACCTACATCATGAACGCCAAGGACCTGCGGGCGGTGCAGCACGTGGAGCGCCTGACTCGCATGGGCGTGCACTCGCTGAAGATCGAGGGGCGCACCAAGTCGCACTTCTATTGCGCACGCACCACCCAGGTCTATCGCCGGGCCATCGACGATGCCGTCGCTGGCCGCGAGTTCGACCGCCAGTTGATGAGCGATCTGGAGTCCCTGGCCCAGCGCGGCTACACCGAGGGTTTCCTGCGCCGGCATGTGCATGACGAGTATCAGAACTACCAGAACGGCAGCTCGGTGTCGGAGCGCCAGCAGTTCGTCGGTGAACTGACCGGCGAACGCCGCGACCGCCTGGCCGAAGTGAAGGTGAAAAACCGTTTCGCCCTGGGCGATCACATGGAACTGATGACCCCTCGGGGCAACTTCCACTTCGACCTGCACCAGTTGCAGAACGCCAAGGGCGAAGCCATCGAAGTGGCGCCAGGTGACGGCCATACGGTGTACCTGCCGATCCCTGATCAGGTGGACCTGCGCTTTGGCCTGCTGATGCGCGATATCAGCGCCTGAGCCGTGCAGTTAACACCCTGATGTAGCTGCTGACGGGGGCGGTGGGACCTTCTGATGGGCTGCCAAAAGACCGCCACGCAAGGCCCTTCGGGCCTTTTCGCAGCCTCGCAGGCTTGGCAGCGGCTACACCAGCCCCGGCGCCCCTCAGATACGGAATTGTCCCACCAGCCGCCCCAGGCGCTGGCCCAGGTCCGCCAGGCTGCGGGAAGTCTGGGCGCCGCGCTGGGTTTCATCGGCCACACTGTCCACCGCCACGGCAATCTGGTGCACGCTGCGATTGATCTCCTCAGCCACCGCAGTCTGTTCTTCCGCCGCACTGGCAATCTGCGCGTTCATCGAATTGATGGTGCCGATCAACTGGGCCATGGTGTCCAGCGACGCCCCGGCTTCGTTGGCCTTCACCGAGGTGCCGTCGCCGGCATCGCTGGAACGGCGCATGGCGTCCACCGCCACCCGGGTGCCCTGCTGCAGGCGGTCGATCATGCCCTGGATTTCCTGAGTGCTCTGCTGGGTGCGGCTGGCCAGGGCCCGTACTTCGTCGGCCACCACCGCAAAACCGCGCCCGGCCTCCCCGGCCCGAGCGGCTTCGATGGCGGCGTTCAGGGCCAGCAGGTTGGTCTGCTCGGCGATCGAGCGGATCACGTCCAGCACGCTGACAATCGACGTCACGTCCTGCTGCAGGCTGTCCAGGGAAGTGCCGCTGTTGCGGATATCGCTGACCAGCGCATGGATCTGCTGGATGCTGCCATCCACCACGCGCTTGGCCGCCTGGCCCTCTTCATCGGTCTGCTGGGCGGCAACGGCTGCGCCCTGGGCACTGCGGGCCACCTCATGGGCCGCGGAAGACATTTCGTTGATCGCCGTGGCCACCTGATCGGTCTCGTGGCGCTGGCGCTCCATGGCCTGTTCCGAACGCTGGGCCTGATCCGAGACCTGGGTCACCAGCTCGGTGAGCTGGCCGGTCATCTCGGTGATCTGCCGCACCAGGCCATGGATCTTGTCGACAAAGCGGTTGAACGAGCCGGCCAACTGCCCCAGTTCGTCCTGGCTGGTAATGGCCAGGCGCCGGGTCAGGTCGCCCTCGCCGGCGGCGATATCGTCGAGGTTGGCTTTCATCAGGTTCAGCGGGCGCAGCATGGTGTTGGCCACCAGCATGCCCAGGGCGGCGATCACCACCAGCACCACCGCGGCGATCCCGAGGATGCTCAGGACCATGCCTTCCATGCGCTGGTTGACGCTGCTCTGCACTGCGGCGACCTGGGCGTCGATGCCATCGAGGTTGACCGAGGTGCCCAGCACCATGTCCCACTTGGGCAGGTACTCGGTGTAGCCCAGCTTGGGCACCAGCACGTCGCTGCCCGGCTGGGTCGAGCTGTATTGCACGTAGTGGCTGCCGTCCTTGCCGACCCGCACCAGCTCGCGGTTGACGTACACACCATTGGGGTCGCGGTTGTCCTTGAAGCTCTTGCCCACGCCGTCCGGGCTGTTGCCCTTGAACAGGCGCACAGTCTCGGAGTCGTAGCCGAAGAAGTAGCCGTCCTTGCCATAGCTGATGTTGGACAGCAGCTTGACCACTTCGGCCCGGGCGGCCTGATCGCCCTGTGCCGCCGCATCGTAGAGCGGCTTGACGGTAGTCAGCGCGACTTCCACATAACTCTGCAGGGTGGCCTTGGCTTCAGTCAGCAGCCGGTTGCGGGTTTCCTCGACTTCCTTCTGCGCCTGCTGGCGCAGCATGAGCACGGTGCTCAGGCTGATCACCAGGGCGAACAGTAGTACCGGGAGTACTGCCAGGGACAGGACTTTGGCCTTCAGGCTCAAGCGCATAGGGGGCTCCCTCTTGGTTTTTTATTGGCGTGATATGCCGTTAACGGCACGCCCAAAAAAAAGTTGAGCCTGAACCCTTAGGAGCCGGCTGCCGGCGAAGGGGCCCTCGAGCCTTGCACCGACCTTGACGATGCCTTCGCTGGCAAGCCAGCTCCTACGACACCCCAGGCTTCTACGAGAGCGAGATCATCAGAGGACCATGGCCGCCACCCAGCCGAAGGCCAGCAACGGCAGGTTGTAGTGCAGGAAGGTCGGGACCACGGTGTCCCAGATATGGTGGTGCTGGCCATCGATGTTCAGGCCCGAGGTCGGCCCCAGGGTCGAGTCCGAGGCCGGCGAGCCCGCATCCCCCAGCGCCCCGGCGGTGCCCACGATGCAGACGATGGCCAGCGGGCTGAAGCCCAGTTGCACACACAAAGGCACGAAGATCGCCGCGAGGATCGGCACCGTGGAGAACGACGAGCCGATGCCCATGGTCACCAGCAGGCCCACCAGCAGCATCAGCAAGGCGCCCACGCCCTTGCTGTGGCCGATCCAGGCCGCCGAGGCCTGGACCAGGGAATTGACCTCGCCGGTGGCCTTCATCACTTCGGCGAACCCCGAGGCGGCGATCATGATGAAGCCGATCATGGCCATCATCTTCATGCCTTCGGTGAACAGCTCGTCGGTCTCGCGCCAGCGCACGATGCCCGACACCGAGAAAATCAGAAAACCGCACAAGGCACCGATAATCATCGAGTCCAGCAGCAGCTGGATCACGAACGCCGCAACTATGGCCGCCGCGGCCACCAGCAGGGTCCGCGGGTTGTAATGCACCGCCACCTGCTCGACCTTCTCGATGCGGTCCAGGTCATAGACGCGCTTCTTGCGGTAGCTGAAGAACGCCAGCAGCAAGCCGCAAAGCATGCCCAGGGCGGGAATGCCCATGGCGTGGGTGACGTTGACCTGGCTGATATCGACGCCGCTGCGGGCCACGTTGGCCAGGAGGATTTCGTTGAGGAAGATGTTGCCGAAACCCACCGGCAGGAACATGTAGGGGGTGATCAGGCCGAAGGTGATCACACAGGCGATCAGCCGGCGATCCAACTGCAGCTTGGTCAGCACATAAAGCAGCGGCGGCACCAGCAGCGGAATGAAGGCAATGTGGATCGGCAGGATGTTCTGCGAGGCAATCGCCACCACCCACAGCAGGCCGATCAGCAGCCACTTGACCTGGCCGCCGCCGTTGGCGTCCTGCCGGTCCACCAGCAGCAGGATCTTGTCCGCCAACGCGTGGGCCAGCCCGGATTTGGCAATCGCCACGGCGAAAGCACCGAGCAAGGCGTAGGACATGGCCACGGTGGCACCGCCCCCCAGGCCGCTATTGAAGGCCTTGAGCGTGGCCTCGATGCCCAGGCCGCCGGCCAGGCCGCCCACCAGGGCGCCAATGATCAGGGCGATCACTACATGCACGCGGGACAGGCTGAGCACCAGCATTACGCCAACCGCGGCAATTACTGCGTTAATCATCGTTACCTCATTACTGCGCCGCTAAAAATGGCGCAAAAGCCTGTGACCGACCGGAAGGCAGCGGGCTGCCGACATCGAAATGAAAGAGGTTCTTATTAGGGGGGCGCACTTTGCAGCAGCCGACCCGGCTTGTCAAAACCCCGCACCCCGCCGCCCGCAGGAGCGAGCTTGCTGGTAAAGCCCCCAAGACCAACCCCGTACCCGTGGCAAGGGAGCTTGCTCGCACCGGGCTGCACAGCAGCCCCAGCGCCTCGCGGTTTATTTCGAACAAGCGTTTAAAGAACACCGTTGGCCGGCCGCTACAGTGCAAAGTCTCAGATATTTATCGAATAAAGGACGTCTCCATGTCGCTCAGACAACTTTCCATCCAATGGAAAATCACCTTGCTGGCCGGACTCTGCCTGTTGGGCATCGTGTCGCTGTTGGTGGGGCTTTCGCTGTATCGCATGGAGCACAGCTCCGAGCTGGTGAAGGCCTCGAGCATGGAGATGCTCAACGAAACCGCCCAGGCGCGGATCGAGGCCCAGGGTGAAGTCCAGGCACTGGGCATTCGCCAGCAATTCATGGACGCCTATCAATACGGCCACGGCTTCTCGCGCCAGGTGCTGTTCCTGCGGGAACAGGCCGAGAAACGCTTCCTCGACGCCTTCGACCTGCGCGAGGACCTGACCCGCCAGGTCAAGTCGGCGCTGCAGGCCAACCCCGACCTGCTGGGCCTGTCCCTGGTGTTCGAAGCCAACGCCCTGGACGGCAAGGACGAGTTGTTCGGCGGCCAGAGCGAACTGGGCAGCAACGAAAAGGGCCGCTTCGCCCTGTACTGGTCACAACCCACCCCGGGCAAGCTGACTTCCATGTCACTGCCCGAAAGCGACATGAGCGACACCCGCACCGGCCCCAGCGGCCAGCCGGCCAACGCCTGGTTCACCTGCCCGCGCAGCACCCTCAAGCCCTGCGTGATCGAACCCTACTTCTATGACATCGACGGCCAGAAGGTGCTGATGACCAGCATCGTCTTCCCGCTGATGGTGGACGGCAAAGTCATCGCTTCGCTGTCGGTGGACATCAACCTCAACAGCCTCCAGGCCATCAGCCAGAGCGCCAGCAAGCGCCTCTATGCCGGACAGACCAACGTCAGCATCCTGAGCCCGGTGGGCCTGCTGGCCGGCTACAGCCCGGACGCCAGCAAGCTCAGCCAGCGCCTGGACAGCGTTGACACCACCAACGGCGCCGAGCTGATCCGCCTGCTGGCCAACAGCACCCAGACCCAGAGCCTGCACAGCAACCGTGAACTCAAGGTGCTGGCGCCCTTCACCCCGATCCCCGGTGGCAAGGCCTGGGGCGTACTGCTGGATGTGCCGGAAAAAGTCCTGGTAGGCCCGGCCGAAGCCCTGAAAAGCGAGCTGGATGCGCGCAACAACAGCGGCACCCTGATCGAGCTCGGCCTGGGCCTGCTGGCCGCGGTGGTGGGCCTGCTGCTGGTGTGGCTGATGGCCCGCAGCGTGACCCGGCCGATCCTCGGCGTGGCCCACATGCTCGAAGACATCGCCAGCGGCGAAGGCGACCTGACCCGACGCCTGGCCTACGACAAGCAGGACGAACTGGGCCAACTGGCCGGCTGGTTCAACCGCTTCCTGGACAAGCTGCAGCCGATCATCGCCGAGGTAAAACGCTCGGTGCAGGACGCTCGCGGCACCGCCGACCAGTCTTCGGCCATCGCCACCCAGACCAGCGCCGGCATGGAGCAGCAGTATCGCCAGGTGGATCAGGTGGCCACCGCTTCCCATGAAATGAGCGCCACCGCCCAGGACGTGGCCCGCAGCGCGGCCCAGGCCGCCCAGGCCGCGCGGGATGCCGACCAGGCCACCCGCCAGGGCCTGAACGTGATCGACCACACCACCCGCAGCATCGACTTGCTGGCCGCCGACATGAGCACCGCCATGACCCAGGTCGAAGGCCTGGCCGCCAACAGCGAGCAGATCGGTTCGGTGCTGGAAGTGATCCGCGCCATCGCCGAGCAGACCAACCTGCTGGCCTTGAACGCGGCCATCGAAGCCGCTCGCGCCGGGGAAGCCGGCCGCGGCTTCGCGGTGGTGGCCGATGAGGTGCGCAACCTGGCCCAGCGCACCCAGGAGTCGGTGGAAGAAACCCGCCAGGTGATCGAGCAACTGCAGAACGGCACGCGGGAGGTGGTGGGTTCGATGAACAACAGCCATCGCCAGGCCCAGGGCAGCGTCGAACAAGTGGGCCAGGCGGTCACCGCCCTGCGCCAGATCGGCGATGCGGTAACCGTGATCAGCGACATGAACCTGCAGATTGCCAGCGCCGCCGAACAGCAGAGCGCGGTGGCCGAAGAGATCAACAGCAACGTGGCGACCATTCGCGATGTCACCGAATCGCTGTCGGAGCAGGCCAATGAATCGGCGCGGGTCAGCCAGTCGCTCAACAGCCTGGCCAACCAGCAACAGAGCCTGATGGACCAGTTCCGCGTCTGATCTGTAGCCGCTGCCGCAGGCTGCGAACGGTCGGGGCGGCATTGCGTCGCAGGGACGCAACGCTTCAGAGAGCGCCAGGGTTCGAACGCTTGATCGACAGCCGCCACGGGCGCCGAACCTGGCGCCCGGCAAGTTCAGCGCCTGGGCAGCTCGATCTCTACCCGCAAACCGCCCCACTCGCTCTCCCCCAGGTTCAGGGTTCCACCGCAGGCATCGACAATGTCGCGCACGATGCCCAGGCCCAGCCCATGGCCGTGGGTCTGTTCATCCAGGCGCGTGCCCCGGCCGAATACCTCATCGCGCCGCGCTTCGGGAATGCCCGGGCCGTCGTCGTCCACCGCCAGGCAGAAGCCCTGCGGCCGCTCTTGCACGCTCAGGCGCACCTGGGCATCCGCCCATTTGCAAGCGTTGTCCAGCAGGTTGCCCAAGAGCTCCAGCAGGTCTTCCCGGTCCCAGGGCAGGCGCAGCCCCGGTGGCGCCTGGTAGCTCAGTTCCAGGTGCTGGCCATGGATCATGTTCAAGGTCGCCAGGAGCCCCGGCAGTTCGGCATCGCACTCGAACAGCACCCCGGGCAGCGCATCCCCCGCCAGCCGCGCGCGGTTGAGTTCGCGATTGAGGCGCTGCTGCACCTGCTCCAACTGTTCCTGGAGCATCCTGCGCACCTCGGGGTGGCCGTCGAGCCTGGGGCTCGACGCCAGGCTCAGGAGCACTGCCAGCGGGGTCTTCAAGGCATGGCCCAGGTTGCCCAGGGCATTGCGAGAGCGATTGAGGCTGTCTTCGGTATGGGCCAGCAGGTGGTTGATCTGCGCCACCAAAGGCTCCAGTTCCACCGGCACCTGGGCATCCAGTTGCGAACGCTGACCCTGTTGCAACTGGGCGATCTGCTCGCGGGCGGTTTCCAGCGGGCGCAAGGCGCGGCGCACGGTCAGGCGTTGCAGCAGCAGGATCAGCAGCAGCCCGGCCAGCCCCAGCCCGAGGCCGACCTGGCGCATGCGCTGGAAGCTTTCACGCACCGGGGTGTAGTCCTGGGCCACGCTGATGGCGATCGACTGCCCGAGACGCTTGTAGTCGCTGCGCAGCACCAGCAGTTGCTGGCCCTCCGGCCCCAGTTGCAGGTTGCCCTGCAGGCCGGCGCGCTCCAGTTGCGGCAGTTCCTGGTCCCACAGCGAGCGCGAGCGCCAGTGCACATCGGCAAAATCGATACGGAAATAGTGCCCGGAAAACGGCCGCTGGTAGGCCGGCGACAGACGTCGTTCATCCAGCTGCAGCCCCTGAGGGCCGCGCACCAGGGCCAGCAGCAGGCTCTCGCTGTCGTTGCGCAGGCCGGCTTCCAGGTAGCGTTGCAGGCCCACCTCGAACAGCCAGAGGCTGGTCTGCGCCAGCACCAGCCCGACCACCACCATCACCGTGATCAGGCCCAGGCTCAGGCGGCGCTGGATCGATCTCACGAAGTGGTTCCGCCGAACAGATAACCCTGGCCGCGGCGGGTTTCGATCACACTGCGGCCCAGCTTGCGCCGCAGGTGGTTGACGTGAACTTCGAGGACGTTGGAGTCGCGCTCGGTTTCACCGTCGTAGAGGTGTTCGGCCAGGTGGCTTTTGGACAGGATCTGCTGCGGGTGCAGCATGAAATAGCGCAACAGGCGGAACTCGGCGGCGGTCAGCAAGACATCCTGGCCGTCGCGGACCACACATTGCCGGCCCTCGTCCAGGTGCAGCCCGGCGGCCTGCAGGGTCTGCTGGTTGGCCTGGCCATGGGAGCGGCGCAGCAGGGCCTGGACCCGCAGGTGCAGCTCTTCGGGATGGAACGGTTTGCTCAGGTAATCGTCGGCGCCGGCCTTGAGCCCCTCGATGCGCTCGGCCCAGGAGCCGCGGGCGGTGAGGACCAGCACCGGCGTTGCCAGGCCATCGGCGCGCCACTTTCGCAGCACCTCCAGGCCCGGCACCCCGGGCAGGCCGAGGTCGAGGATGATCAGGTCATAGGGTTCGCTGGCGCCCTGGTACAGCGCGTCGCGGCCGTCGGCCAGCCAGTCCACGGCGTAGCCCTGGCGGTTCAGGCCTTCAAGCAGTTCATCGGCCAGGGATACGTGGTCTTCCACCACAAGCAGGCGCATCAGTCGTCTTCCTCATCTTTCAACAAGCGCCCGGTGGCGGCTTCCAGGTCCAGCTCGCGAACCACCCCGTCCACGGTCAACAGCTCGACTTCATAGATGTACACATCGTGCTTTTCTTCCAGCTCGGCCTCCAGCAGCTTGGCCCCGGGGTAACGGTCCATGGCCTGCTTGAGCAGTTGCTCCAGGGGCAGGATCACCCCTTGCTGGCGCAGGCGCAGGGCCTCGTCCTGGTCCAGGTCGCGGGCCATGGCCAGGGAGCAGAACAGCAGCAGCGCCAGGGCTGCACGGCTGCCAGCGGTGCGCAGAGTGCGGTTCATTAGGTGTCCTGATGATCCTTGAGTACCTGGCCGCTCACGGCGTCCAGTTCCAGGTCCCATTCCAACCCCTGCGGGTCGCGCAGTTCAACCTGGTAGATGTACTTGCCGTACTCTTCTTCCAGCTCGGTTTCACTGATGCTCGCCCCAGGATGCCGGGACAGGGCCGTGGCATTGAGTTTTTCAAAGGACACAATGGTACCAGCGTCGCGCAGTCTCAGGGCTTCGTCCGGCCCCAGGTCGCGGGCGTGGGCCAGGCTGGCGGTCAGGGCGACAAGGCTGGCGCCGAACAGCGCGGCAAGGGTCTTCATGGCAGTTCTCCAAAGTCGGTGGCCAAAGGCCGATGCCGCAGACCATACCCAAGGCAACTTAATTGAAACTGAATGGCCAGCATGGGCCTGACACAGGTTTCACTCGGCCCGCAGCCCCAGGTGTCTCTATACTCGGCAGCTGATTCAAGAGTGAGCCCGGTATGACCGCCATCCATATCAAGTTTCCCGCCCTGACCCTCAAGGCCGGCCCCCGCGCCCTGGCCCGCATCCGCCAGCAAGGCCTGCACCCCCGTGAAGTCGGCACCTTGCCCGGCGCCGCTGGCGGCCCCAAGGCCCTGGGCATCCAGGGCCTGGACCTGGCGCTGTTCGGTGAATGGCTGCCATCAGCGCCCCGGGAACGCTCGCTGATCGGCGCCTCGGTGGGTTCCTGGCGCTTCGCCAGCGCCTGCCTGCCGGACGCCGCCGAAGGCATCCGCCGCCTCGGCCAGTTGTACAACGCCCAGAGCTTTGCCAAGGGCGTGACCATGGCGCAGATCAGCCAGAGCTCCCGGCGCATGCTCGAGGACCTGCTGGAGGGCCGCGATGCCTCGATCCTCGACAACCCTCACTACCGGCTGAACATCATGGTGGTCAAAAGCCACGGCCTGCTCGCCGACGACCATCGCGGGCGCCTCGGCCTGGGGCTGTCCTCGGTGATCGCCGACAATCTGCGGGGCCGCGCGCGCCTGGCCCGGCACTTCGAGCGCCTGGTGCTGCACGACCCGCGCCAGGCCCCGCCCTTGCACGCCCTGGAAGACTTCCCTTCGCGCTTCGTGCCCCTGGACCGCGGCAACCTGCGCCAGGCGCTGCTGGCCTCGGGCTCGATCCCCATGGTCATGCAGGGCGTGCGCGAACTGCCCGGCGCCGGGGCCGGCACCTTCCGCGACGGCGGCCTGCTGGACTACCACCTGGACCTGCCCTACAGCGGCAGCGACATCGTGCTCTACCCACACTTCACCGATCGGGTGATCCCCGGCTGGTTCGACAAGACCCTGCCCTGGCGCCGGGCCAGCCCGGAGCGCCTGCGGGACGTCTTGCTGCTGGCGCCGTCGAAGGAATACCTGGCGCGCCTGCCCTACGGCAAGTTGCCGGACCGCAACGACTTCAAGCGCTTTATGGGCGACGATGCCAGCCGGCAGAAATACTGGCGCAGCGCCATGGACGAAAGCCGGCGCCTGGGGGACGAGTTCCTCGAACTGGCCGCACAGAACCGCCTCGGCGAGCGCCTGCAGAGCCTCTAGAGAAGGCCCGCCGCTGCGCACTGACCCTTTAGTCAGGGTTTTTCCGCAAGCGCCGGGGCAAGCTGATAAACTCGCCGCCTGCCTCAACTCGCCCCCGGGCGATAGCCATCTGACAGAGCTGACCGACACTGTGGAAATCTTCAAAGAATTTACCTTCGAATCCGCCCACCGCCTGCCTTTCGTGCCCGAGGGCCACAAGTGCGGCCGCCTCCATGGCCACTCGTTCAAGGTGGCGATCCACCTCAGTGGCGAGGTCGACGCACACACCGGCTGGATCCGCGACTTCTCGGAAATCAAGGCGATCTTCAAGCCGCTGTACGAGCGCCTGGACCACAACTACCTGAACGACATTCCCGGCCTGGAAAACCCCACCAGCGAAGTCCTGGCCAAATGGATCTGGAATGAGCTCAAGCCCCTGCTGCCGGAGCTGAGTGCGATCCGCATCCACGAAACCTGCACCAGCGGCTGCATCTACCGCGGCGAATAAGCCCGCCGAAGAAACCACCCCACGGGGTGGTTTTTTTATGCCTATGATTGCCCCACCCCGCCGTTACCCGAGCACTCGCGCCCATGCCGCCGACCATTCGCCCCGCTGCCCTGCCCGACCTCGCCGCCATCGAAGGCATCGCCAAGCGCGCCTATGCGCCCTATATCGCGCGGATCGGCCGGGAACCGGCGCCCATGCTCGAAGACTATTCGTGCCTGGTGCTGGCCCGGCAGGTCTGGGTCCTGGAGGAGCAGCAGGCAATCGCCGGTTTCGTTGTCCTGCTGGACGCCCATCAAGCCCTGCTGCTGGACAACCTGGCGGTCCACCCCGAGGCCCAGGGCCGGGGCCATGGCCGGCAACTGCTGGCCTTTGCCGAACAACAGGCCGCGGCCGCCGGTCACAGTTGCGTGCGCCTGTACACCAACGCAGCCATGAGCGAGAACATCGCCCTGTACAGCCGCCACGGCTACGTGGAAACCCACCGCGCCGTGGAGCACGGCCTGCACCGGGTGTACATGAGCAAGCCACTGGACTGAACCCAGGAGCCCTCTCCATGCCCCCCCGTATCTACCTCGCCGGCTTCGATGTGTTTCGCGCCGACGCCCCGGCCCATGGCGAATACCTCAAGCAACTGTGTAGCGCCCAGGGCCTGCACGGCCTGTTTCCCCTGGATAACCAGGCGCCACCTCGCCTCACGCCAGAAGCCACCGCGCAGTGGATCTACCGGCAGAACCTGCAGATGATCCGCGACTGCGATGCATTGCTGGCCAACCTGAATGACTTTCGCGGCCTGGAGCCGGATTCCGGCACCGCCTTCGAAGTGGGCGCAGCGGTCGCCCTGGGCAAACCGGTGTGGGCCTACTTCGAAGGCCCCGCCACCCTGCGCCGGCAGGTGCCCCACGACGCCGCCGGGCGCGACGCCCAGGGCTTTGCGGTGGAGGACTTCAACCTGCCGCGCAACCTGATGCTGGCCTGCAGCTGGAGCGGCCGCAGCAGCAGCGTGGAAGCCGCCATCTCCGACCTCGGACACTGGCTGAGCGCTTCCCCTCCATCGGGCTGAGATAGCCGGCAACGTCACTTTCTGCCGAAAACGACCACCCCGGACAAAAGCCTTGTCTTGTCGCGAAAGCCGATGTTATGTTTCTAACACGAGATACAAAAATGAAACACAAATAACATTTCCAGCGAACGCCCGGCGAGATGGTCATGGACAAGAACAGTTTCCAAGTCACCCTGGAACAGCAGTTTGCAAGCCTGACGCCCACCGGCAAGCGCATCGCTACCTATCTGTTGGCCAACCTCCAGCAACTGCCCTTCGAGACCGCTGACAGCATCGCCCAGCAAGCCGGCACCACCGGCATTTCCGTGGGGCGCTTCCTGCGTTCGTTGGGCTACCGCAACCTGGATGACGTCAAGCAAGGCCTGCGCGGCGATGCCCCGGCCTCCTGGCTGATCACCGACCGGCTTGGCGCGTTTCGCAGCGAGGCCCATCAGGACGATGCCCTGGAGCGCTCGATGCATCGTGAGATCGAGGCCATCCAGCATGTCTATGGCCTGGCCCGCAGCCAGCACTTCGCCGCCATCGTGCAACAGATCGTCGAGGCCGACGCGGTGTTCATCATCGGCATCCAGTCGACCCGGGGCATCCTCAACGCCTTCCACAGCCACCTGGAATACATCCGGCCCAAGGTCTACTACGTGGACGGGCTTTCAGGCATCTACGCCGAGACCCTGAACTCCGGCTTTGCCAAGCCCTACGCGATCATCTCCGACTTTCGCGCCTACTCCAGCATCACCCAGACCTTCTGCGAAGTGGCCAATGCCAACGCCCTGCCCCTGGCCCTGGTCACCGACCTGCAGTGCCCCTGGGCCCGGGACTACCCGCTGGACCTGCTGCAACTGAAAACCGATGTCGGCCAGTTCTGGGATTCCCTCGCGCCCCTGACCTGCCTGTTCAACCTGATGGTGTCCGCCGTGGCCGAGGGCTATGGCGAGCGCCTGGACCAGCGCCTGGCCAAGAACCGACAGTTGCAGGAAGCCTTCGGCCAGTTCGAGTCCTGACCTTCAAGCGTTAACCCAGATGGAGTGAGTGAGTGAACAACAGCCCCCTTGTCGAAATCGACGCCCAGCGCCATCAGCTTCAGATCGACCTGATCTACGCCAGCGCCGACAACCTGGCCGGCCAGGTGATCTATCGCAACGCCCGCTGCCTGCTGCACAAGGACGCCGCCGCCTGCCTGTACAAGGCCAGCCAGCTGGCGCGCATGGCCGGCCTGGGCCTGCGCATCTACGACGCCTACCGCCCGGCCTACGCCCAGCACCTGCTGTGGCAGGCCCTGCCCAACCCGGACTACGTGCGCGACCCGCGCCTGGGCTCGCACCACACCCGGGGCGTGGCCGTGGACCTGACCCTGGTGGATGAAACCGGCGAGCCGCTGGACATGGGCACCGCCTTCGACGCCATGGAGCCCAAGTCGCACCAGTTCTACAGCGACCTGCCGCCCCAGGTGCAGCGCAACCGCCTGATGCTGCTGGGGATCATGCTCAGCGCCGGCTTCGAGGCGATCCCCACCGAGTGGTGGCACTACGAGCTGCCCAACGCCGAGGACTTTCCCCTGATCCAGGAGCACGACCAGCCCTTCGAACACTGATTTCCCGTTCCCCACCGGCCACAACAACAGGCAGCTAACTGCCCCAAGCCGGTCCTACTGCAACACTGCTTCAGCAACAACTGCCCGGTTATAGCTTTTATAAAAAACCTGACGAACTTCCCAACATCGAATGATCAAGGAAACCGGCATGACCCCTAACCGCAATCACCCTGATGTGCGTCTGTCCACCCGTGTCGCCCTGTCCCTGCTGTGCGCCGCCCTGAGCCTGGGCGCGTGGCAGGCAGCCAGCGCCGCCGCGCCCAAGGACACCCTGATGATCGGCAAGGCCGCCGACCCGCAGACCCTCGACCCCGCCGTGACCATCGACAACAACGACTGGGCCGTGACCTACCCGGCCTACCAGAAGCTGGTGACCTACAAGGTCGAGAACGGCAAGGGCAGCACCGAAGTCCAGGGCGACCTGGCCGAGAGCTGGAGCACCTCCGCCGACAACCTGACCTGGGATTTCAAGCTCAAGCCGGGCAACAAGTTCGACGACGGCAAGCCGGTGGACGCCGCCGCGGTGAAGTTCTCCTTCGACCGCCTGATGCAGCTCAAGCAAGGCCCGTCCGGCGCCTTCCCGGATGACATGAGCGTGGCCGTGGTCGACCCGCTGACCGTGCGCTTCACCCTGAAGAAACCCTACGCGCCCTTCCTCTACACCCTGGCCCACAACGGCGGCGGCATCATCAACCCGGACGTGGCCAACAAGGGCGAGGACGTCAACGCCTACCTCTCGACCCACACCGCCGGCTCCGGGGCCTTCCGCCTGAGCAACTGGCAGAAGGGCCAGGCGCTGACGCTGGAACCCAACAGCTATTACGCCGGCCCCAAGCCGAGCCTGAACAAGGTGGTGATCAAGATCATCAGCGAGGCCTCGGTGCGCCGCCTGCAACTGGAACGCGGCGACCTGGACATCATCGAGGACATGCCCGAAGACCAGCTCGGCACCCTGGCCGGCAAGCCAGGCATCGTGATCCAGACCTTCCCCTCGCTGCGGGTCAACTACCTGTACCTGAACAACAAGCGTGCGCCCCTGGACAACGTCGAAGCGCGCCAGGCACTGGTCCAGGCCATCGACTACAAGGGCATCGTCGACGGCATCCTCAAGGGCCAGGCCAAGCTGATGAACGGGCCGATCCCCGACGGCATGTGGGCCCACGACCCGAGCCTGCCGCTGATGCAGCAGAACCTCGACGGCGCCAAGGCCAGCCTGGCCAAGGTCCCGCAGAAAATCAGCAACCTGACCTACCTCTACTCGGACAAGGACGCCAACTGGGAGTCCATCGGCCTGACCCTGCAAGCGGGCCTGGCGCCCCTGGGCATCAACCTGAAGATGGAGAAGCTGGCCAACGCCACCATGCGTGAACGGGTGGGCAAGGGCGACTACGACGTGGCCATCGGCTCCTGGAGCCCGGACTTCGCCGACCCCTACATGTTCATGAACTTCTGGTTCGACTCCAGCCTGCAGGGCTTGCCGGGCAACCGCTCGTTCTACAGCAACCCCGAGGTGGACAGCCTGATCCGCGAGGCGGCGGCCACCAACGACACCGCCAAGCGCATCGAGCTGTACCAGAAGGCGCAGAAGATCGTCCTCAAGGACAACGTCTACGCCTACCTGTACCAGAAGAACTACAGCCTGCCGATGCGCGATTCGGTGAAGGGCTACGTGTTCCACCCGATGCTGGAACAGGTGTTCAACATCGCCGAAATCAGCAAGTAGGACCGGCCCTGCGTTCCCCGTCGCCGCCCCCTGAAACGGGGTGGCGCCGGGTTGCCGTGTCCCCGGCGAGGGGCCGTCGTGCCCCCTGCCGTTCGTCAAGCGTTAACGAGGTTGCCTCATGGCCTTCCTGAATATGTTGCGCAAACGCCTGCTCGGCCTGTTGCTGGTCGTGGTCGGGGTTTCGCTGATTACCTTCACCATCTCGCACCTGATTCCCGGTGACCCGGCGCGGCTGATCGCCGGCGACCGGGCCAGCGATGCCATCGTGCAGAACATCCGCCACCAGCTGGGCCTGGACCTGCCGCTGTACCAGCAGTACGGGCGCTACATGCTCGACCTGCTGCACGGCGACCTGGGCACCTCGATCCGCACCAGCCGCCCGGTGCTGGAGGACCTGCAGAGCTTCTTCCCGGCAACCCTGGAGCTGGCCCTGGCCGCCCTGCTGCTATCGGTGCTGGTGGGGGTGCCGCTGGGGGTGCTGTCGGCGGTCTATCACAACCGCTTCATCGACCAGATCGCCCGCACCCTGGCGGTCACCGGCATTTCCACCCCGGCGTTCTGGCTGGGGCTGGGGCTGATCGTGCTGTTCTACGGCCACCTCGGCTGGCTGCCCGGCAGCGGGCGCCTGGACGAAGGCCTGGAGCCGCCGCCCACGGTCAGCGGCTTCTACCTGATCGACTCGCTGCTGGCCGGGGACATCCCGCTGTTCCTCAATGCCCTGCAGCACCTGATCCTCCCGGCAGTGACCCTGGGCTTCGTCAACCTCGGGGTGGTGGCGCGGCAGATCCGCTCGGCCATGCTCGACCAACTGGGCGAGGACTACATCCGCACCGCCCGGGCCTACGGCCTGTCGCGCTGGGCGGTGATCCTGCGCCACGCCCTGCCCAACGCCCTGATCCCCTCGGTGACGGTGCTTGGCCTGACCCTGGGCGATTTGCTGTACGGCGCGGTGCTGACCGAGACGGTATTCGCCTGGCCGGGCATGGGCGCCTACGTGGTGAAGTCGATCCAGGCCCTGGATTTCCCGGCGGTGATGGGCTTCGCGATCCTGGTGTCGTTCATTTATGTGCTGCTGAACATGGCGATCGACCTGCTGTACCGGGTGATCGATCCGCGCATTGGCGAGGTAAGTTGAGATGTCCGCTCCCTTGAACATTCCCCTGCCACAACCCACCGCCCAGGCCAGCGGCTGGCGCACCCGCCTGGCCTACCTGGGCTACCGCGTGCGGCAAAGCCCGCTGACCATCGCCGGGCTGTGCATGACCCTGCTGGTGCTGCTGTGCATGGCCTTCGCCCCCTGGCTGTCGAGCCATGATCCCAATGCCCTGAACCTGGCCCAACGCCTGGCCGCTCCCAGCGCCAGCCACTGGTTCGGCACCGACGAAGTGGGCCGCGACCTGTTCAGCCGGGTGCTCCATGGCAGCCGCCAGTCGGTGGGCGTGGGCCTGTTCGTGGCCTTCGCCTCGTGCCTGGCCGGGGGCCTGTTGGGCTGCCTGTCGGGGATCATCGGCGGGCGCTTCGACAGCCTGATCATGCGCCTGATGGACATCATGCTCTCGGTGCCGTCGCTGGTGCTGATCATGGCCCTGGCCGCCGCCCTGGGCCCGAGCCTGTTCAACGCCATGCTGGCGATCACCCTGGTGCGCATTCCGTTCTATGTGCGCCTGGCCCGGGGCCAGGCCCTGAGCATCCGCCAGATGGGCTACGTCAAGGCGGCGCAGACCTACGGCGCCGGGCGCTGGCACATCGTCAGCTGGCACGTGGGGCGCAACGCCATGCCGCCGCTGCTGGTGCAACTGAGCCTGGACATCGGCAGCGCCATCCTCATGGCCTCGGCCCTGGGCTTCATTGGCCTGGGTGCGCAGCAGCCCACCGCCGAATGGGGAGCGATGGTGGCCACCGGGCGCAACTTCATCCTCGACAACTGGTGGTACTCGACCTTTCCCGGGCTGGCGATCCTGTTCACCGCCACCGGTTTCAACTTGCTGGGTGACGGCATCCGTGACCTGCTCGATCCACGGCAACAGGGGAAATGACCATGAGCTCATCCGCCGTTCTCAACATCGACAACCTGAGCCTGGAATTCCCCGCCTACCGCAGCAATGTGCAGGCCCTCAACGGCGTGTCGCTGCACGTCAACCCGGGGGAAATCGTCGGCGTGGTCGGCGAATCCGGCTCGGGCAAGTCGGTGACCGCCATGCTCAGCCTGCGGCTGCTGCCCGAGCGCAGCTACCACATCACCTCCGGCAGCCTGAGCCTGCTGGGCCGCGACATGCTCGCCACCCCGGAAAAACAGCTGCTGCAGATCCGCGGCCGCGATGCGGCGATGATCTTCCAGGAGCCGATGACCGCCCTCAACCCGACCCGGCGCATCGGCCGGCAGATGCTCGACGTGATCATCCATCACCAGCGCCTGAGCCAGGACGAGGCCCGGGCCAAGGCCATCGACCTGCTGCGCGACATGCACATCGCCGACCCCGAGCAGGTGCTGCAGGCCTACCCCTTCGAGCTGTCCGGCGGCATGCGCCAGCGGGTGATGATCGCCCTGGCGTTTTCCTGCGACCCGCAGTTGCTAATCGCCGATGAACCCACCACCGCCCTGGACGTCACCGTGCAGCGCCAGGTCCTGCTGTTGCTGCGCGAGAAGGCCCGGCAACGGGGCACCGCGATCCTCCTGATCACCCACGACATGGCGGTGGTCTCGCAGTTCTGCGACCGGGTCTATGTGATGTACACCGGCGCCGTGGTGGAGCAAGGCAGTACTGCCCAGGTCATGCTCGACCCGAAACACCCTTACACCCGCGGCCTGCTCAGCGGCCTGCCGGAGCAAGTGCGCCCCGGCGAGCCGCTGCTGACCATTCCCGGGCAAGTGCCGAACCTCGCCCATCTGCCCGGCGGCTGCACCTTCCGCGAGCGCTGCAGCCAGGCCATGGCGGTGTGTGCCCAGCGGCCGCCGCTGCATTCGATCAACGCCAGCCAGCAGCACAAGAGCGCCTGCTGGCTGGCTGCCCCGGAGTCCGCCCAATGAATGCTTCGCAACCCCGGGCCGGCAGCGAGCCGCTGCTGCGCCTCAACGATGTACAGGTGCGCTTTCCCCTGAGCAACGACTGGCTGGGCCGGCCCCGGGCCTTTGCCCACGCCCTCAACGGCATCGACCTGGAACTGCGCCCCGGGGAAACCCTGGGCATCGTCGGCGAATCCGGCTGCGGCAAGAGCACCCTGGCGCAACTGCTCATGGGCCTGGTCAAGCCCAGCAGCGGCGACCTGCGCTGGGCCTACGCCAGCGACCGCGAGCGCCACAGCCACGTGCAGATCGTGTTCCAGGACCCGCAATCGTCCCTCGACCCGCGCCTGCCGATCTGGAAGATCATCACCGAGCCGCTGTTCGCCCTGGGCAACACCCCGGCCGCGCAGATGCGCGAGATCGCCGCCAAGGTGGCGCAGCAGGTGGGCATTCGCGGCGAATACCTGGAGCGCTACCCGCACCAGTTTTCCGGTGGCCAGCGCCAGCGCATCGCCATTGCCCGGGCCCTGGCGTCGAACCCGGACATCATCGTCCTCGACGAACCGACCTCGGCCCTGGACATCTCGGTGCAGGCGCAGATCCTCAACCTGCTGGCAGACCTGCAACGCAGCCGCGGCCTGACCTTTGTGCTGATCTCCCACAACGTTTCGGTGGTGCGACACATGGCCGACCGGGTGGCGGTGATGTACCTGGGACAGATCGTCGAACTGGGCAGCGCCGAACAGGTGCTGGAGCGCCCGCGCCACCCCTATACCCAACTGCTGCTGGATGCCGTGCCACGCCTCGGTGCGCCGCTGGCGGATAGCCAGCTCTCGGCGCCCACCGAACTGCCGGGCAACCGCAAGCTGCCCTCCGGGTGTTTCTTCTTCGACCGCTGCAGCCGCCGCGGCCCGGGCTGCGAGCTGCCGCAACAACTGCTGGGCGATGCGACGCAGCAAGTGCGTTGCCATCGGCAACAGCTCACCGGGTGATCCCACCGCGCCACGCCGCCGGCCACGGCGTGGCGCTTGCTCCCTGCGCGCCAAGGGCTTAAAACAAGCGCCTTCTCTCTGACGTTGCAGGAACCTCTCTCATGGAAAGCAGCTGGCTGACCCACGCCAAACGCCTGCAAGCCATCGCCTCCACCGGCCTGCATTTTTGCCGCGACGTGCATGATCGCGAGCGCTACCAGGAAGTCGCCGAGATCGCCCACGACATGCTCGCGCAACTGGGCAACGTGCCCCTGGAACGCATCAACGAACTGGTCTCGGACTTCGCCCAGCGCTACTCGACGCCGATGGTGGAAGTGCGCGGCGCGCTGATCGAGGACGGCAAGATCCTCCTGGTGCGCGAGCAGCACGACGGCCTCTGGGCCCTGCCCGGGGGCTACGCCGATGTGGGCCTGTCGGCGGCGCAGAACATCATCAAGGAAATCCACGAAGAAGCCGGGCTGCAGGTTTCGGTGCGCCAGCTGTACGGCCTGCGGCACAAGGCCAAGGGGCCCTACAAGCCCGATCACCGGGACTTCTACAAGCTCTACTTCCTCTGCGAACGGCAAGACGCCGAGGCCCCGATGGCCGGCAGCGAAACCAGCGACGCGGCGTTCTTCGCCCCGGACCAGTTGCCGCCGCTGTCCCAGGGACGCACCGTGGAACGGGATATCCAGGAGGCCTTCGACTTCCACGAAGGCCGGCGCAGCGTGGCCCTCTTCGACTGAGCGTGACGGCGCCGTTGTAAAGCACCCTTGACATGAAAAAGCGCCCCGCCTAATGTAAAGGACACTTTACTAAAAGGAGATCGCCCATGGGCACCAAACGCTATTTCAGGGAATTCGGCCTGGCCTTGCTGGCCTACATCGCCTGCGTGCTGCTGAGCAGCCACTGGCTGGCGGACATGAACCCGGGCCCGGGCAAGATCGCCCTGGCCCTGGTGCCGGTGATCCCCATGGTGGCCATGGCCCTGGCGGTGGTGCGCCAGTTGCGACGCATGGACGAACTGGCCCGGCGCATCCAGCTCGAAGCCCTGGGCCTGTCCTTTGTCTGCACCGCGCTGATCACCTTCAGCTACGGCTTCCTGGAAACCGCCGGCCTGCCCCGGCTCTCGATGTTCTACGTATGGCCCGTGATGGGCCTGGTCTGGGCCCTAGCCACGGTGGCCGGCGTGCGGCGCTACCGATGAACAACCAACTGCGCGAACTGCGCACCCGGCAAGGCTGGTCCCAGGCCGAACTGGCCACCCGCCTCGAGGTGTCACGGCAGACGGTGAATGCCATCGAGACCGGGCGCTACGACCCCAGCCTGCCCCTGGCGTTCAAGATTGCCCGGGCTTTCGATATGCCCATCGAAAGCATTTTCAGCCCCGACGAGGACTGAACCGCCGGTGAACCAATCTGGCCCAAGGGTGCACCGCTTTCGCCCCCGGGCCACAGGCACCCGGTGCAGGGGCACGGGCATCGGCTATAACTGCTGGGGCGCCCGGCCCTGCCGTCAAGGATTGGCACGGCGCCTGCAACAGCGTGGCATCACTGCGACCAGGGACAGGCCCATGACCCAGCACGAACCCGGCAACGACTACCCCTTGAGCGAAGTTCCGCCGCACGCCCGCAAGGGCCTGGCCTCCATGGCCATGGTGCTGCTGGGCTTCACCTTCTTCACCGCCACCATGTTCGCCGGCGGCAAGCTGGGGGTGGCCTTCGACTTCACCACCCTGCTGGTGGTGATCCTCGTCGGTAACCTGCTGCTGGGGATCTACGCCGCCAGCCTCGGCTACATCGCCTTCAAGAGCGGGCTGAACACGGTGCTGATGGGGCGCTTCTGCTTCGGCGAACGGGGCAGCAAGCTCAGCGACCTGATCCTGGGTTTCACCCAGATCGGCTGGTACGCCTGGGGCACCGCCACCGCCGCGGTGGTGCTGGGCAAGTATTTCCAGCTGGATCCGGGTGCGGTACTGGGGCTGATGCTGCTGTTCGGCATGGCCTTCTGCGCCACCGCCTACATCGGTTATCGCGGCCTGGAGATCCTGTCCTGGATCGCGGTGCCGGCCATGGGCCTGCTGTTGCTGCTGTCGATGTGGGTGGCCACCCGGCAGATCGGCGGCCTCGACGGTTTGCTGGGGGTCACGCCAAGCGCCAGCCTGGACCTCTCCAGCGCCATCACCCTGGTGTTCGGCACCTTCGTCAGCGGCGCCACCCAGGCCACCAACTGGACCCGTTTTTCCCGCTCGGCGCGGGTGGCGGTGAGCGCCAGCCTGATCGGTTTCTTTATCGGCAACGGCCTGATGGTGCTGATCGGTGCCTACGGCGCCATCGTCTACCAGCAGCCGGACGTGGTCGAAGTGCTGCTGCTACAGGGTTTTGCCATGGCGGCCATGGCCATGCTGCTGTTGAACATCTGGAGCACCCAGGACAACACCATCTACAACTTCGCCGTGGCCGGCTGCAACCTGTTGCGCACCGACCGGCGCAAGACCGTGACCCTGGTGGGCGCGCTGATCGGCACCCTGCTGGCGATGCTCGGCATGTACGACCTGCTGGTGCCCTACCTGATCCTGCTGGGCACGGTGATTCCGCCGATTGGCGGGGTGATCATGGCGGACTTCTTCTACCGCTGGCGCGGCCGCTACCCGCGCCTGGCCGACAGCCAGTTGCCCGCCTGGAACTGGCCGGGCCTGGCCGCCTATGGCCTGGGCACCCTGGCGGCCTTCTGCTCGCCCTGGGTCGCTCCGCTGGTAGGCATCGGCGTGGCCAGCCTGAGCTATGTCCTGCTCAGCGCCTGGCTCCGCGCCCGCACCAGCGCCACCCTCGACGCCCGGGCCTGAACCCGGGCCTTGCCCTCCCGGCGCGTTCCGGGTCTATCATGACCCGCCCCGAACCACCTGCCTGCTTCGACCGGTACCGGTTGAAGCACAGCCCAATGACCGAGGGACAAGGGCCGCCGCCCGGATCCCACGGCTGAACCGCTGATTGCCCGACCCGAGGAACCGCTCCGATGCTGATCACCAACGCCCGCCTGCGCCACCGTGAAGGCCTGCACCAACTGCACCTGGAAAACGGCCGCATCGCCCGCATCGTCCAGCAGGGCCCGGACGCCCCCACCGCCGCGCCGGCCTTCGGCCCCGAGCACCTGGATGCCGGCGGCAACCTGGTGGTGCCGCCCTTCGTCGAACCGCACATTCACCTGGACGCCACCCTCACCGCGGGCGAGCCGCGCTGGAACATGAGCGGCACCCTGTTCGAAGGCATCGAGTGCTGGGGCGAACGCAAGGCCACCATCACCGCCGAAGACACCCGCGCCCGCGCCCACAAGACCATCCGCGCCCTGGCCGCCCACGGCATCCAGCATGTACGCACCCATGTCGACGTCACCGACCCGGACCTCACCGCCCTCAAGGCCATGCTCGAAGTGCGCGAGCAAAGCGCGCACCTGATCGACCTGCAGATCGTCGCCTTCCCCCAGGAAGGCATCGAATCGTTCCGCAACGGCCGCGAACTGATGGAAGAGGCCATTGGCCTGGGTGCCGACGTGGTGGGCGGCATTCCGCACTTCGAATACACCCGCGATCAGGGCGTGAGCTCGGTGAAGTTCCTCATGGACCTGGCCGAGCGCAGCGGGTGCCTGGTGGACGTGCACTGCGACGAAACCGATGACCCGCATTCGCGTTTTCTTGAAGTGCTGGCCGAAGAAGCGCGCAGCCGGGGCATGGGCTCCCGGGTCACCGCCAGCCACACCACCGCCATGGGCTCTTATGACAACGCCTACTGCGCCAAGCTGTTCCGCCTGCTGGGGCATTCGGGCATCAGCTTCGTCTCCTGCCCCACCGAAAGCATCCACCTGCAGGGGCGCTTCGACAGCTTCCCGAAACGCCGCGGCGTGACCCGGGTCAAGGAGCTGCTGGATGCCGGAATGAACGTCTGCTTCGGCCAGGACTCGATCGTCGACCCCTGGTACCCCCTGGGTAACGGCAACATCCTGCGAGTGCTGGAAGCCGGCCTGCACATCTGCCACATGCTCGGCTACAGCAACCTGCAGAGCGCCCTCGACCTGGTCACCGACAACAGCGCCAAGGCCCTGGCCCTGGGCGAAGGCTACGGCCTTGAGGAAGGTCGGCCGGCGAACCTGCTGATCCTCTCGGCCGACAGCGATTACGAAATGATCCGCAGCCAGGGCCTGCCGCTGTACTCGATCCGCCACGGCCAGGTGCTGATGCAGCGGCAGATGGCCCAGGTGCAACTGGCCGGCGTCTGACGGTGGCGATGCTTATTTGACCCGAAACGGCTGGGCCGCCATGAACGCCACCGGCAACAGCGGCAGGGCGAGGATCATCAGTACACCGTCTGCGGTGACGGTAACCGGCGTCAGCAGCACCTGGCCAACCTTGCTCTTCTCCCGGTACGCCGAGAAGTTCAGGGTGTAGGTGCTGTTCAACGCGTTGGCCTGATAGACGCTGATATCCCGCTTGGACTCAAAGCGGCTGCCGCGAATGGCATAACGGTGCAACAAGGCGTTCTGCGACGTCGCCACGACGAAGCCCAAAGCCTTGGCTTCATCGATCTGCTGGGCGTCAAGCTGGTCCAGCCCGGGAATCCTCAGGACCAGCTCACCCTCCAGGTTCTGCCACGCATTGACGAGGATCTGCGAAAACTCGGCCTGCATTCTTCCATGCAGGCCCGACTTGATGGCCTGTAGCAACTCCGGATCGACCATCACGAAGTAGTGGTACTTCTTGCCCAGGATGACAAAGCTCTTCGCGTCCGCCGTGAGATAGAACTGGCTGACGGTTTCCGTATAGACCTCATTGCTGGCTCGGCTTTCGTACAGCTTGCTGGTCAGACAACCACCAAGACTGCCAGCGACCGCAGCCCCCAGGGCCATAACCGTGCCTTTGAGCAAAGCTCGGCGGGGCCTTCCTTTTTGCATGTCGAGTCCTTTACGTAAATGTGGGCTGTATCGAGAGACGAGCCGCGACTGCCGCCACGCTATAGAAACTCCAGCCGTTTTGCACTCTGCCACCGCAACTCCGACGTCCTCACTCAGCCAGTGCCAGCGCCGTGCCGAACAGGCTCACCCGGGTTAACACCCCGTCGGTCTCTTGCAACATCAACGGCGCAGTGCCGCCCGGCATCAGTACTTCGACCCGCCCGGCCTGGACCCAGCCAACCCGCCAGGCCGCGCAAGCCACGGCGCTGGCACTGGTGCCCGAGGACGCAGTCGGCCCCTCTCCTCGTTCGAACACCCGGGCAACGATGCGCTGCGCCGACTGCCGCGCCGCCCATTGCAGGTTGACCCCCGCCGGGCACGGCTCGCCGTGGCCCAGGGGCAGGGCAAAGGCGATGGCGGTCAACCCCTCGGCCAGGGGCGCCTGGAGCATCTGCGGGTTGTCCGGCAAGGCATCGGCATCCTCCACCAGGGTCACGCAGTGAGGATTGCCGATGCGCACGAACTGGCTGTGTTCCCACAGCGGATTCAGCGCCTGCAAGGGCGCCACCCGGCTTAGCTCGCAGCCGTCGAGGGTCACCGCCTCGACCCCCATCGCCGCCACCGCCTCGGGGCCGAACGAGGGCTGGCCCAGGTCCAGCCAGAAGCCCGCCTGCCCCGCCACTTGTGCCGGCTCCACCACCGTGGCCACCGGGGACACGCCCGCACCCTGGTCATGGTGCACCTGCAGGCGTGTCGATCCTTCAGGCGCCAGCAGCCCTTGCTCGGTCAGGGCCTGGGAAAAGATCGTCAGGCCATTGCCACTGCGCTCGGCCAGGGTGCCGTCGGTGTTGACGATCAGCAGATCGAAAGGCGCCGCGTCCTGGAACGGCCCCACCAGCAAACCATCGCTGCGGTGGGCCTTGGCCCCGGGCGGGCGAGTGCCCGGGGCCCAGTCGCACAAGGCGGCGATGGCCTGTTCGGTCCACAGGCGCCGGTCCCGAGCCGCCTGGGCCGCGGTGGTGGGCAAGGCGACCCCCAGGCGGCGCAACGCCGCGGGAGCCACCACGCCATACAGATTGCCTCGTGCATCGTAGAACGCCGCCATCACACCGCCTCCAGAAAAAACCGAGCCGCTGACATTACGGAGAATGCAGCGGCTCGGCCAGAGGGCAATGCCGGTTCAGGGGGCCAGGGCGGCAATCGCCTCGATTTCGAACAGCATGCCGTCCAGGGCCAACCGCGGCACCGGGATCAGGGTGCAGACCGGGGTCGGTGCCGGCCCCCACAGTGCCTTCAGCTGGTTGCCAAAGATCGCCAGGCGCTCATGGCTGTGGTCGACGATCAGCACCGTGAGCTTGGCCACCTGGCCAACCTCGGCACCGGCGCTGGCCAGGGCGACCTGCAGGTTGGCCAGGGCCTGGCGCACCTGGCTGGCAAAATCCGCCGACAACTGGCCGTCGGCGGTCTCGCCGCCCTGCCCGGCGACAAACACCAGCCGTGCACCGGCGGCCACTTGGGCCACATGGGAGTAGCCATTGGTGCTGGGGTCATACAGCCCGGCCGGGTTGGACAGTGCCAGGACGGTGGTGGAAGAAGGTTGGGTGGACATGCTGAGCTCCTGAAGAAAACCCCTCCGCCAGGTCAGCGGATGGGCAAGGCCATGGGGCGGATCGGCGCCGCATCCGCGCCCCGCAGTTTGAGTGAAGCGCCGATAAAAGCGAACTGGTAGACCTGGTCCCGGGCCAGCCCTTCCAGGTTCACCAGTTCCAGGATCGGCGCGCCCTGCATCGCCAGCAGGTAGGTGTGCAGCGGCAGGTAGTTGCCCTGCACCTCGGTGGGGAAGGTTTCAAAGCTCAGGTTGTCGGCCCCCACCACCATGGCGCCGCCCTCTTCCACCAGGAACTTCGCTGCGTCCAGGCTCAGGCCCGGCGGGTTGGCCATGTAGCGCTGGGCATTGTCGTAGTCGCGCATGCGCCCGGTGCGGATCAGCACCACGTCGCCCTTCTCCAGGGCCACTTTCTGCCGGGCCAGGGCCTGCTGCAGGTCGGCGCGGGTGACCCGGTAGCTGTCCGCCAGTTGCTCCAGGCCCTTGGCCGCGGCGACGTCGATCAGCACCCCGCGGGCAATGATCGGCGGCAGTTTTTCCGCCCCCGTGACGTTCCAGCCGCGGTCCCCCAGGTGCTGGTCGGCGCGGTAGCCGTTCCAGATCTTGCCGTTGAGGCCGAAGTGGTTCAGGGCATCGATATGGGTGCCCATGTGGGCGTACATCGACACAGCCGAACCGCTGTAGCTGACGTGCTGGTTCATCGGTTCGCCGACCTGCATCGGGTCGGCGATCACGTTGCCGTGGGGGGTGTGGGTCATCCACATCTGGTACGGCGGATCGCCTGCGGCCTGCCAGCTGGGCATGCCGACGAAATAGTCCACCGCCAGGTCGTAGGCCTGCTCGCCACTGACCCGGGCCATGATCGCCGCCCGCGACTGGGGGGTGATCAGGTTCAGGCGGCCGATCTCGTCCCTGGGCCCCCAGGGGCTGATACCCACCTCGGGCCGGGCCGCCGTGGCGGCGTGGCACAAGCCACTGAGCAGGGACAGGGCTAGCGCCCCGGAAGCCATCTTCAACATTGCGCGATGAGCCATGACAACACTCCAGTGAAATGAAGTGGCCATGGTATTGAGTGGCAGATCAGAGATAATCAGCCATTTCGTGGATACATATTCAACCCGGGAGAAACAATATGGATGTGTTGTTGGCCATGCGCACCTTTCGCCGGGTGGCGGAACGCTCCAGTTTCAGCCAGGCCGCCGCCGACCTAGGGCAATCCACGGCGGCGGTGAGCAAACAGGTGCGCCAGCTGGAAGAACGCCTGGGCAGCCTGTTGATCCTGCGCACCACCCGGCGCATGAGCCTGTCGGAAGCTGGGCAGCGCTACTTCAGCGAATGCTGCCACCTGCTGGACGAACTGGACGCCCTGGAGCGGGCCACCCAGGCCGGCCTGCACGAACCCGGCGGGCGCCTGCGGGTGAATGCGCCGTTGTCTTTCGGGCTCAAGGTGCTATCGCCGATCCTGGTGGCCTTCATGCAGCGCTACCCGCAGTTGCAGGTGGACCTGACCCTCAACGACCAGGTGCTGGATGTGGTGGGCGAAGGCTTCGACGTGTCACTGCGGATTCGCCGGCAACTGCAGGATTCGTCGCTGATCGCCCGCCAGCTGGGCCAGGTGGAACAGGTCATCTGCGCCGCGCCGGCCTACCTGCAGGCCGCGGGCACGCCGACCAGCATCGCCGACCTGCATCAGCATCGCTGCCTGGCCTACCGGCTGGCGGAACACCCGGGGCGCTGGCAGTTGCAAGGCCCGGAAGGCCAGACCCGGCTGGAGTTGCCGGTGCATTTCTCCGCGGACAACAGCCTGCTGCTGGCCGACATGCTGGTGGCCGGCCTGGGCATCGGTGCCCTACCCGGCTTCCTCGCCCAGCCGTTGCTGGACAGCGGCCAACTGCTGCGGGTGCTGCCGGACCAGCACCTGCCCGGGCGCCAGATCTATGCGCTGTACCCCAGCCAGCGCCACCTGTCGCAGAAGGTCCGGGTGTTCGTGGACTTCCTGATGGAGGCGCTGCAGGCGCCCTGAGCCTCAGCCGGCCGTGGGCACTTCCAGGCCGACCTTGACCCGGTTCATCGCCACCAGGGTCTTGAAGCGCTTGACGTTGGGGTTGTCGAAGAACAGTTCGCGGGTCAGCTGGGTGTACTGGGCCATGTTGCGCACGCAGAAAATCAGCACGAAATCGCACTCGCCGGCCACGTAGTAGCACTGCTGGACCTGGGGGCAGGCCTGGAAGTTGCGCTTGAGGGCGTCGATCTGGTCGATGCGCTCACTCTCCACTTGCACCTCGACGATGATGCTCAGTTCGTGCCCCAGGGCATCCGGCGCGACGATGGCGCTGTAGCGCTCGATCACCCCCTCATCGCAGAGGCGCTTGAGCCGCCGGTTGACCGCCGCGGTGGACAGGTTGACCCTCAGCCCCAGCTCGCTTTGCGCGGTGCTGGCGTCACGTTGCAGCTCGGCGAGCAACTTCAGGTCGTAGGCGTCGAGGCTAGCATTCATGGGCAGGAAAACTCCGGGAAGGAACGGCACGCACTGCAACGTTTTTGTGCAAAGCCGCCGATTATGCGAAACAAACCGCCGGCCTGCGCAAATTTATTTCATCCGCAACCCGCTGCAGAAGCACTGCGCTGCGGATTTCTGCAACCTTCGAGGGCCAGATTTGTCACAATCCCCACCCGGCCGCCATCACGCCATGGGGGCATCAGGCGGCCGGCAGCGAGTTCGATCGCCAAGGATTTTTATGACTGCTAGCAACACCCACTTCCAGGCCACCCCCGGCCGCCTCGAACAGATGTCCACGCGCATCGCCTTTTTCATCGCCGGCTTCGGCATTGCCGCCTGGGCCCCGTTGGTGCCCTACGCCAAGGCCCGGGCCGGGCTCGACGAAGGCACCCTGGGCCTGTTGCTGCTGTGCCTGGGGGTGGGTTCGATCCTCGCGATGCCGATTGCCGGCGCCCTGGCCGGGCGCTTCGGCTGCCGCAAAGTGATGGCCGGCGGCACCTTGCTGATCTGCCTGGCCCTGCCCTTGCTGGCCATCCTGACCTCGATTCCGCTGCTGATGGCCGCGCTGTTCATGTTCGGCGCCGGGCTGGGCGGCGTGGATTCCACGGTCAACCTGCAAGCGGTGATTGTCGAGCGGGCCAGCGGCAAGACCATGATGTCGGGCTTTCACGGGCTGTTCAGCCTGGGCGGGATCGTCGGCGCCGCGGGGGTCAGCGCCCTGCTCGGCCTGGGCCTGTCGCCACTGGGCGCGACCCTGGTGGTGATCGCCCTGATGCTGCTGGCGCTGCTCAAGGCCGCGCCGCACATGCTGCCCTATGGCAGCCAGAGTTCGGGCCCGGCCTTTGCCGTGCCCCATGGCGTGGTGCTGTTCATCGGCTGCCTGTGCTTCGTGGTGTTCCTCGCCGAAGGCGCGGTGCTGGACTGGAGCGCGGTCTTCCTCACCGCCGAGCGCGACCTGGATGCCGCCTACGCCGGCCTGGGCTACGCCGCCTTCGCCCTGACCATGACCCTGGGCCGCCTGACGGGCGATGCCATCGTCCATCGCCTGGGCGCGCGCCGGGTGATCATCATCGGCGGCACCGCGGCCGCCGCTGGCCTGTTGCTGGCGACCCTGGCCCCGGCCTGGGAGGCGGCGCTGGTGGGTTATGCCCTGGTGGGCGCGGGTTGCTCGAACATAGTGCCGGTGCTCTACACCGCCGTGGGCAAGCAGAACGTCATGCCCGAAAGCATCGCCGTGCCGGCCATCACCACCCTGGGTTACGCCGGCATCCTGGCCGGGCCGGCGGTGATCGGCTTCATTGCCCATGGCAGCAGCCTGAGCGCGGCCTTCGGCCTGATCGCCGTCCTGCTGCTGGCGGTGGCCGCCAGCGGCAAGGTACTCAAGGTCTGAGCCACTTAAGCACAGCATTGCACCAGGGATTCGCCGCCCTCCCTGTAGGAGCTGGCTTGCCAGCGAAGGGGCCGCCAGCCATGGCCCATCCTCCAGAACCTGTGCCGCTCGGGGATTCGCCGGCAAGCCGGCTCCTACAGGCGCCACCCTCCCTGCAGGAGCTGGCTTGCCAGCGAAGGGGCCGCCAGCCATGGCCCATCTCCCAGAACCTGCGCCGCTCTGGGATTCGCCGGCAAGCCGGCGCCTGTTGCGGAGGTCAGAAGCCGACGCTGGCCTGGACAAAGAAGGTCCGGGGCGCGCCCACGTAGATCCCCGAGTTGTTGTCGCTGGAACGGGTGAAGTACTGGCGGTCGAAGACGTTCTTCACGCCGGCCCCCAGCTTCAGGTTCGACAACTGCGGCCCGAAGTCATAGCCACCACGGATGTTCCACAGCACATAACCCGGCATGTCGCCGTACCGGCCATCGGCGCTGCCATCGGTGATGTAGTTGCCGTTGAAGCTGCCGTTGGCGTTCACCCCGGTGCCCGGCGAGTGCTGCTTGGACTGGGCGAAGGCGTCGATGTTGTAGGTCCAGCGGTCAATGTCGTAGCGCAGGCCGACAGTGGCCACCTGGCGCGAGTAGAACGGCAGGTCGCGGCCCTTGAAGCCGGGGATCTCGCCTTCATAGCTGGCGCGGGTGTAGGTGAAGCCGGCGTTGGCGGTCAGGCCGTCAAGGCGTGGGTCCAGGGCGGCCAGGTCGTAATGCATCGAGGCTTCCAGGCCCTGGTGCTTGGTGGCCCCCAGGTTGGTCCAGCCCACGTCGTTGCTGATGTATTGCAGCTCGTCGTCGAAGTCGATGTAGAACAGCGTCACTTCACCGCCCCACACATCATCGTTGTAGCGGGTGCCGATCTCGTAGGTCTTGGCCTTCTCCGGGCTCAGGCCGTTGGCCGTCTGGTTGCCCTTGCCGCCCTGGCCCAGCTGGAAGTACTGCAGGCTGCCAAAGGAAGTCTCGTAGTTGGCGAACAGCTTCCAGGCATCGGACAGGTGATACATCACGCTCAGGGCCGGCAGCGGTTCGTTGCTGTCGATGCTGCGGCGCTTCTCCTGCACTCGCACGCCGTTGGTGCCCGGGACCGGCCGGTCGTGCCAGTTGGTGCTGATGTCCTCGAAGCGGATGCCCGGGGTGATGGTCCAGTTGCCGACGTCGATCTTGTCGTCGATGTAGTAGGCATTGGCCTCGGTGCCGCCGGTACGGTCCTGGTAGACATGGCCGTCGGAATCCGCGGTGAGCACCGGCTGGTTGTTCACCAGGGCCACGCGGCTGGCCTGTTCATGCATGCCTTCCTTGAGGTAGCGATAACCCACGCTGACTTCCTGGGTGGTGGGCCCCAGGTCGAACACATGGGACACCCGCGGCTCGATGCCGAAGGTGTAGTAGGTGCGCGGGTAGGAGACCAGGGTCTTCTGGTCGCTGGCGGCAATGTTGCTGCCGCGGAAGCTGTCGGAGTAGTAGGTCAGCACTTCGAACTGGGTGCGGTCGTCGACCTGGCGCTGGTACTTGAAGGACACATCCTTGCGCCGGCCGCTGAAGTTGTCCCAGTCGCGATCGGAGTCGTAGGGCTTGGCGTCGTACTGCTTCTGGGTCAGGCCGCCGGGCATGTCGGCGGTGGCGTCGTAGTAATGCAGGTTGAACCAGAACTCGTCCTGCTCGGTGGGTGCCCAGTGGGTCTTGAGGATCACGTCGTCGATGTCGTTGCCGTTGTTGCCCTCGCGGTAGCCATTGCCGTTGACCCCGGAATACAGCAGCGCCACCCCCAGGCCGTTGTCCGCAGTGCCGCCAAGGAAAGCCGTGTCGATGTGCTTCCAGCCGCCCTGCCGTGAGGTTTCCAGGGTGGTGCCGATTTCCCCGGTGGCCTTTTCCGGAATCGCCCGGGTCAAGAAGTTGATCACCCCGCCGACGTTCTGCGGCCCGTAGCGTACGGAACCGGCGCCGCGCACCACATCGATGCTGTCCAGGTTGCCGGAGGAAATCGGCGCCATGGACAACTGCGGCTGGCCATAGGGTGCAAAGGCCGCCGGCACGCCGTCGATCAGCACCGTGGAGCGCGGCGACAGGCGCGAGGTCAGGCCGCGCACGCCGACGTTCAGGGAAATATCGCTGCCACCGGTGCCGTTGGCATCCTGGACCTGCACCCCGGGCACCCGGCGCAGCACGTCACCGACGTTCATCGCGCCCTGCTCCACCATGGCCTCGCGGCGGATCACCGTACGTGCACCGGGGTGGTTCTGGACCTTTTGCACATCGGCATCGCCCAGCCAGTCGCCCACCACGCTGATGCTGCTGGTGCCCAGTTCCAGGGCACCGCCCGTGGCTGCCGGAGCCGGGCTCAGGGTCACCGAACCGCCGTCGATCCGGTATTGCAGGCCACTGCCCTGGAGCAACTGGCCCAGGGCCTGTTCCGGGGACAGGTTGCCGTCCACCGCCGGGGCCTGCTTGCCGGCCACCAGCTCGGGGCTGAAGAACACCTGCAACGAGGTCTGCAGGCCCAACTGGCTCAGGGCCTGGCCCAGCGGCTGGGCCTGGATGTGAATGGCGGCTTGCCCGGCCTGGGCCTGGGGCAAGGCCGCACTGACCGCCAGGGCCAGGGCCAGGGGCAGCCAGCGGCGCGCGGGCAACGGGGATACGGCGGGAGAAACGGCTATTTTTTTCACGTCGGCGGCAGTCCTGTCGATCACACAAAGGTGCGTCTGTTAATGCAAACCAGTTGCAGTTGGACAAGAAGACGATGAACTGAAAAAAAACCTGAATCTAACGTGAAAAAATTTCCTGGCTACCGTCGGCAAGGGTCCGCACCTCCACCGGCAGGATGCTCGGCAGGGCCTTGAGCAGGGCCTGGGTGTCGTCGGACTTGAACACGCTGGTCAGGCGCAGCTCACCCACTGCGGCGCTGGCTACCCGCAGGGGCTGTTCGCGATAACGCGAGACTTCGGCCACCACCTCGGCCAGGGAGGCGTTGTTGAATACCAGCTTGCCGCTGCGCCAGGCCGTGAGCGCCTCGGGGTTCACCGCGTAGGCATGAGCCACCTTGCCGTGCTCATCGACATGGGTGCCCTGGCCCGGGGTCAGGGCAATGAAATCATCCGCTGCGGCGTCGCGCCCCTGCACCTTGACCCGGCCCTGCTCCACCGCCACCCGGGTCTGGCGTTCATCGCGGCGTACATCGAAGCGGGTGCCGGTGACCGTGACCTTGCCCGCTCCCGCCGCCACCACGAAGGGCCGATCCGTGTCGTGCTCGACATTGAACAGGGCTTCGCCTTCCACCAGCTCGATCAGCCGCTGGTTCCTGGCATAACGCACCTGCAGGTGGCTGCGGCTGTTCAGGTCGATCTGCGAGCCATCAGGCAAGGCCACATGGCGGCGCTCGCCCAGGGCGGTCACGAATTGCGCAGTGTAGGAAACCGGCTGGTTGAGGCCACTGAACAGCCCCAGGCCTACGGCCAGCGCCGCCACCCCGGCAGCCAGGGCAAAGCGCAGCAGCGGGCGCCGCCGGGCCTTGGCCGGCGGATTGACGCACAGCGCTTGCAGGCGCGCCCTGGGCACCAGGTCGGTGGCCGCCCACAGGGCTTCGAGCAACTGGAACTCGTGCCGGTGCTGCGGATCCTCGGCCAGCCACTGCTGGAACTGCAGTTGCTGCTCCGGGCTCACCTCGGGCTCCTGCAACCGCGTGAACCAGGCCGCCGCCTCGTCACGAATCCTGGCCTGCGCGCTGGCGCAATCGCGGCTGTCCATCATGCAAATTCCTGTTTGGCAGAGGGTGAGAAATCGCCACGACTGATCATGGGGCCGACCCGTCCAGACGGTCGCGCAGATGCCGCAGGGTGCGGATCATATACTTTTCCACCATGTTCTTTGACAGCCCCAGGCGCTCGGCGATCTCGGCCTGGGTCAGGCCCTCGATCTTCTGCCAGACAAACACCTTGCGACAGTTCACCGGTAACTCGCCAAGCGCCCGTTCGATGGAATCGGCCAACTGGATCGCGTGCATGAAATGCTCCGGGTCGCCGCTGGGCGACACGCTGAGGTGGACCCCCTGTTCTTCCAGGGCACCGCGCCGGTCTTCTCGGCGAAATGCATCGACGGCGATATTGCGCGCGGTCTGATGCAGGTAGGCCCGCGGCTGCTGCACCGTGGCCGCATCGGATTCCAGCACCCGGACAAAGGTGTCGTGGGCCAGGTCCTCGGCCTGCTGGCGATTGCGCAAGCGCCGGGTCCAGGTGCCGATCAACTCTTCGTAGTGCTCGAAAAAGCCTGGTCTGCGGGGCGGCTTGGCTGTCATCGCGGGGCGCTGGGGAAGTGGGCCGTGAATAGTAATGCTTCGCATTAATGCAGGCAATGGATTCACCGCTCACCTCCCGCCCGGCGGTCGGCCCTAGCGGCTGTACCAGCGCGGCGACTCGACAAACAGGTGAGTCTGCCCCGCCACCAGCCAGTCCCCCAGGCACTGTTGCAGGTGGGCCAGGCAATGCACGGCCAGGTAGATTTCGTGGTACGGAATGACCATCAAGCGCAGGCTCAGGCCCATGGGTCCGCCTTGTACAATCGGTTCATCTCGGCGCCCTTTTTTTATTTATAACGAACAATTAACCGATATAATGAACAACGAAATTTATCTGCGTCAAGAGACTCAAGGATGATTTAATAGAGATATGAACGATAAAACGAACGACCCAACCTCCCTGTCGCCCATCGGCCTGCTGGCCATGGCCATCAAGCGCGAGCGCCTGAATGCTGGTTTCTCCGTTTCGGAACTGGCCAAGCGGGCCGCGGTGGCCAAGTCCACCCTGTCCCAGCTGGAAGCCGGGCTGGGCAACCCGAGCATCGAGACCCTATGGGCCCTGGCCCAGGCCATGGGCTTGCAGGTGACGCGATTTTTCCAGCAACCGGCGCATCAGCTGAAGGTCATCCGTGCCCATGAAGGCACCACTGCCCATGCCGAGGATGCCCACTACGCGGCGACCCTGCTCGATGACTGCCCGCCGGGGGCGCAGCGCGACCTGTATCGCCTGAAGGGGCAACCCGGCCAGGCGCGCCAGTCCAAGGCCCACCTGCCGGGCACCGTGGAACACCTGGTGATCTGCAGCGGGCGGGCCCTGGCCGGGCCTGCGGACAGCCCGGTGAGCCTGGAGGCCGGCGACTACATCCGCTACAGCGCCGACCTGCCCCACGTGTTCGAAGCCCTGGAGGCCGACACCACGGCGATCCTGGTCATCGAACATCGCTAGAGCCCGGGCATTTATCTGCAGGGCCAAGTCTGGAATCATGGCCCCCCGCCTCAACAGGAGTGAGCATCAATGCCGTATTTCTCCCGCCGCGCGCCCCTCCTCGGCCTGCTGCTGGCCAGCCTTGCCGCCCAGGCCGCCCCCAAGCAGGACCAGGACCTTCACATCTACTACAGCATGGTGCCCGGCCAGTTCATGCTGATCGGCAAGGAGCCCGATGGCGGGCCGACCTACTCGGGCACCGCGGTGATCCGCTACGAGAACCAGGCCCTGACCCTGGTCAAGACGATCGACGGCAAGACCACCACCGCCACCGGCAAAGTGGAACGGGCCACCATGGCCGAGGCCGATGTGCTGCGTTTCAGCTGGCCGGGGCACAACGCCACCTGCCTGGTGCGCGGCGACCTGGACAACTACTCACGCTTGAGCTGCTACTGGACCCGGGACGGGGTGGACCACAAGGAACCGGGGCTGGAGGCCTATTTCCCCACCGAAACCTGGCCCGGCCATCAGGACTGAAACCCGCCCTTCTGTGCTCCCACACTTTAGCGAGCCACGCCATGATCCAGATCGTCGAATACAGCAACCCCCACCATCGCCAGCCCGTGATCGACCTGTGGAACCGCAGCTTCGGCTACGACACGGCCCACAACACCCCGAGCCTGGCCATCGACCGCAAGCTCGCGGTGGATGACGCTCTGTTCTTCGTCGCCCTGGACCAAGGACAGGTCATAGGCACCCTGATGGCCGGCTATGACGGCCACCGCGGCTGGCTCTACGCCCTGGCGGTGGACCCGCAACAGCGCCGGCTCGGCACTGGCCGAGCCCTGGTGCGCCATGGCGAACAAGCCCTGCAGGGCCGCGGCTGCCTGAAGATCAACCTGCAGATCCTCAGCAGCAACGCCGCCGTGCAAAGCTTCTACCAGGCCCTGGGCTATCAGGTCGAACCACGGATCAGCATGGGCAAGGTGATCAGCGCCAACCTCCCCGAACACCTGCGTGGCTAGGGGCCGCCGCCCCGCCCTCACCAGTTGTGCCGGTTGCTGCGCGGTGGCGCCAGCAGTTGCTGGGCCAGGCTGGCGGCCGCCAGCGGCGAGGCACTGTGCAACAGCGGATAACCCCAGAACTTTTCATAGGTATCGGCAAAGGCCTCGACCCCGGCCTGGGCCTCGGGTTCCGGGGCGATGACGATCATGGCCTTGATCCAGCGACGGATCGCCGCCTTGTTGCGTTTCATCCATAACGCCCCCTGCTTGAGCAATGCCTTGCTCTGCTCGGTGTTGCGCTGCGCAGGATCGGGCATGGCATCGCTCATCAGGACGAAGGCCTGACCGCGCTGCATCAACGCCTCCAACTGCTGGAACGGCTCGACTCCCGGCTGCCCGGCGCCTTTGGCGGGGCGCATCCAGACCAGGGGAAAATGCTGATGATCGAAGTACATGGGAACACCTCAAGAAAGCTGACAAACAAGAATGGTTATCATCTTCCCGTATGAACCTGTCCGCATCAGTCGAGATTGACAAATTATTGATCAATCCGGCCAAACGACCGCAGTGATGGAGGTAGCCGTGGCGGTTTTGCAGGCGCTGGTGTGCGTCAAGCAAGGCCCTGCGAGCCTTTGCGCAGCCTCGCGGGCTCGGCGGCTACAGGGGTAGGTCGTGTTCCAGGGCCTGGCGGCGTTCGGCAAAGAAGCGCCCCGGCGGCTGGCCGACGGCTTTCTTGAACATGCGGATAAAGGCGCTGGCGCTGTCATAGCCCAGGGTCAGCGCGACCCGTTCCACCGAGTCGCCCCGGCCCAATTGCTTGAGCCCCAGAAGAATGTGCAACTGGCGCTGCCAGCGGCCGAAGCTCAGGCCGGTCTCGGCCACAATCAGACGGCTCAGGCTGCGTTCGCTGAGGCCGATCTGCTCGGCCCATTGCCCAAGGCTCAGGCGGCGTTCCGGCTGTTCAAGGATTTGCCCGGCCAGGCGCCGCAACTGTTCATGCCGGGGCATGGGCAGGTGGATCTGCTCCCGGGGCGCCGCCGCCAGCTCGTCCAGGGCCACGGCCATCAGCCGCCCCTCGGCACCCTGCTGATCATAGAGATAGGGCAATTGCGCGCAGCGTTGCAGCAGCTCCTGCAATAGGGGCGACACTGCCAGGGTGCAGCAGGCCTGCGGCAGTGAGCGGGCATGCTCGGGTTCGACGAACAGGCAATAGCCCAGGGCGTTCTCCAACCCCTGGACCCGATGGTCGGTGGCGCTGGGGATCCATACCGCGCATTGCGGCGGTGCCAGCCACAGGCCCTCGGCGCTCTCGCAACTGAGCACGCCGGACAATGGGAACAGCAGCTGGGCCTTGCGGTGGCTGTGCCACGGCCGCTCCCAGCGCTGTTCCTGAGTCGAGATGCGCAAGGCGCACACCGGGCGCGCAATCGCATCCGGATCCTGGGGCTGATCCTGTTCGTTCAAGACGGGCATCCACCTTCCTCCACGGCATCGGGCCATGCCCGCCATCCGTCTGACGGCCAGGCAAGCCCTGCAAGGTCGAGGATTGTGCCGGGCCCCTGGGGGTTAGCCAAGAACCGCGGGGCACACCGCTCTTCATCCCAGTGCCCTAGCGGTAATAGCCATAGCGGTAGCAGCAGCCGTGGTAGTGCCCGGGGTAAACCACGCAACCGCCCAGGGAGAGCATGGTGGCCATGACAATCAGCAGTGCAATGCGACGGGACATGGTGAATTCCTCATGGGTTCAGTGATACGACCGGCAAGCGCCACTGGCGACCATCGCCAGCCGTGGCTGCACGGTTACTGATTCAACGGCGCAGCGCGCAGAGATCCGTCGCCGCCCCTGCACAAGTATTTCCAGCCGCCGCTGCCCGCGCCCTGCCCCCGCCAGCTGAACCCGGGTTGAACCGGGCGCGGATAAAAATTTCATTTGCCCGCGACGGATTCCCAGCCCATCTATCGTTGAACCCATCAGCTGCGTTCATCAGCGAACGCAGGCCTGAAGGAGTCATCATGAAGCTTGTCCGTTCCCTGCTGCGTCTGCGCACGTTGCTGCTGATCCCCCTGGCACTGGGTGCGCTGGCAAGCACGCCCTCCTATGCCGAAACCATCATCATCCAGCAGGCACCCCCGCCCATGCGCTATGAGCCGATGCCGGAGGCCCGCCCCGGCTACGCCTGGGACCGCGGCAACTGGCGCTGGCGCGGGCACGGCTACGTCTGGGTGCCCGGCCACTGGCAACCGGTGATGCAGCGCGGGCGCTGGATGCCCGGGCATTGGCAGGCCCATGGCCCGCGCTGGTACTGGGTCGAAGGCCGCTGGGTGCGCTGATGCCGTGATGCCCTGGACTACCCCGTTAGCGCACCGAGACTTGCCCACTTGAACGAAACCGACCCGGATCTGGAGTTGCTCAAACGCATCGGCAACAACGACGCGCAGGCCGTGAAGGAAATGGTCACGCGCAAGCTGCCGCGCCTGCTGGCCCTGGCAAGCCGGCTGCTGGGGGATGCCGACGAAGCCCGGGACATCGCCCAGGAGAGCTTCCTGCGGATCTGGAAACAGGCCGCCAGCTGGCGCAGCGAACAGGCACGGTTCGACACCTGGTTGCACCGGGTGGCGCTGAACCTGTGCTACGACCGCCTGCGCCGGCGCAAGGAGCATGTGCCGGTCGATAGCGAGCACGCCTGCGAGGCACTGGACACCCGCCCGGCGCCCGATGAACAACTGGAGGCCAGCGCGCAGAGCCGGCGCATGGCCCAGGCCCTGGACCAACTGCCGGATCGCCAGCGCGAGGCGATCGTCCTGCAGTACTACCAGGAACTGTCCAACACCGAGGCCGCGGCGCTGATGCAGATCAGCGTCGAAGCCCTGGAAAGCCTGCTGTCGCGGGCCCGGCGCAACCTGCGCAGCCACCTCGCCGAGGCCCCCGGCGCGGACCTCTCAGGAAGGAGAAAACCATGACCCCCGAACGCTTCGTGCACCTGGCCGACGCCTATGGCGCCGACCTGCAACGCTGGCCCAGCGCTGAACGCGCCGCCGCCCAGGCCCTGCTCGACTGCGGTGATGCCCAGGCCGTGGCAGCCCTGCGCCAGGCGCACTGGCTCGACAGCCAGCTGGACCGCTACCAGGTGCCCGCACCGAGCCCGGCCCTGGCCCAGCGCATCATCGCCGCCGCGCAGCAGCCCGGCGCGCCGTTCTGGAGCCGCTACGCCGGCTGGCTGGCCTCCCTGGGCTGGGTCGGGGTCGGCCTTACCGGGGTTGCCGCCGGCATGCTTGCGGTGGCCCTGAGCCTGCCGCTGTCGACCTCCGCCGAGGCCCTGCCCAGTGTGTTCGACCAGAGCGACGCGGAATTCGTCCTGAGCATCAATGCCGAGGAGGCCGAACAGTGAGCCTGTCCATTCGTGCGCTGAAAACCTGCGTGGTGCTGTCGCTGCTGCTCAACGTGTTCCTGATCGGCGGCGTGGCCGGCGGCCTCTATCAGTGGCTTGGTCACCCCAAGCCGGCCCAGGCCCTGGCGGTACCCCAGCACGGCCTGCGCCAGGCCATGGCGCAGATGCCGGAAGAGCGCCGGCGCCAGTTGCGCCAGTTGCTGCGCCAGACTCGCATCGACAGCCAGCCGCTGATCATCGCCGGGCGCGAGGCGCGCCAGGCGGTGGTGCGTGAACTGGGGGCCGAACCACTGGACCGCAATGCCCTGGATGCCCAACTGGGCAAGTCCCGGGATGCCGACATCGCCCTGCGGGCCCGGGTCGACGAAGCCCTGGCCGACTTTGCCGGCAGCCTGTCGCTCAAGGAGCGCCAGCAACTGGTGGAGGCCATGTACCTGCGGGGTCCGGGGAAAAACCGCGCAGCCAATAGAGATTGAAGGCCCAGCGACGGATTTCGCCCCGGGCCACGTTCAACCCTCGACCGCCCGCGATGGCCGCGGGCCCACTGCCCCCTCAGGAAACCGCCCATGCTTCGCACGATCCAAAGCATTCTCATTGCCACCTTGCTTGGCACCACCCTGGCAGGCTGCGTGGTGGCCCCGGCCCATCCTCGCCGGCCGCCACCGCCGCCGCCCATTGTCGAGGTGATTCCGATGGCGCCGGCGCCGAGCTATCACTGGGTTGCCGGGCATTACCGCTGGCACGCCGGCCAGTGGGTCTGGACACCGGGGCATTGGCGCTATTGATGGCTAGCCGGCCACCGCTTCCAGCAGCCAGGCCTTGAACGCGCCCATGGCCGGGGTTTCGGCCCGGGATTGCAGGCGGGTCAGCCAGTAGCTGCCGGTGACAATGCCGATGTCGAAGGGCTGCACCACCGCGCCACTGGCCAACTGGCGCTGGAACATCAAGGGCGGCGCCAGGGCCACGCCCAGGCCTTGCAGCGCCGCTTCGAGCATGCCCAGGGACGAGTCGAAGACCACGCTCTGGGGCAACAGGCTGTTGGCCCCCAGCCCTGCCGCCTGGAACCACTGCGGCCATTCGTCGGTGCGATAGGAGCGCAGCAAGGTCTGCCCCAGCAGGTCCGCCGGGCTGTGCAACTGGCGGGCAAGTTCCGGCACGCACAAGACCGACAGTGGCGCCTGCAACAACGCCAGCGCCTCGATGCCGTGCCAGGCCCCGGTGCCAAAGCGGATGGCGTAGTCCAGGCCCTCGGCCGCCACGTCCACCCGGTTGTTGTTGGTGCTCAGGCGCAGGTCGACATAAGGATGGCGTGCCTGGAAGTCCTCCAGCCGCGGCAGCAACCAGCCCACGGCGAAGGTGCCCACCGCGCCCACCGTCAACACTTCACGATAGTGCCCGCCCTCGAATCGTCCCAGGGTCTGGGCGATGCGGTCGAAGCATTCGCGCAGCACCGGCAGCAGAGTCTCGCCTTCGCTGGTGAGCATCAGGCCCCTGGGCAGGCGCTTGAACAGGGTGACGTTGAGCTGGGCCTCCAGGCCCTTGACCTGGTGGCTGACCGCCGCCTGGGTCACGCACAGCTCAATGGCCGCACGGGTGAAACTCAAGTGCCGTGCCGAGGCTTCGAAAGCCCGCAGCGCATTCAGGGGCAGATGGGGACGGAGCATGGGCATTCCCTAGTTTTTCTAATGGCTCGTGCAAAATATGGTCGTTTGTCGATGCGCCGTAAACTGCCTACATTGGCCTCGCTCGCGCGGCACCGGCCACGCCCTCCTGAACCAGGAAGGCTTCGCGGGCAGGCCGCCCGAGGCGTTCCCGCGAAGAACGCCCAGGCCGCAAAGCCGCTGGGACAAACGCGGCGTACATAACCAGAACCCAGGGAAACCAACCAATCATGCGGCACACAACCTTGACCGGACTAAGCGTCATCAGCGCCTGCGCACTGCTACTGGGCGCCTCCAGCGCCTTCGCCGAGACCACCGCCGACAGCGCGCTGAAAACCACCGTGGACGCCACCATCCGCCCGCTGATGCACCAGCAGGGCATTCCCGGCATGGCGGTGGCGATCATCGCCAACGGCAAGCGACATTACTTTAACTACGGGGTCGCCTCCAAGGACAATCAACAGCCGGTGGACAACGACACCCTGTTCGAGGTGGGCTCGGTGAGCAAGACCTACACCGCCACCCTCGCCGGCTACGCCCAGGCCAGCGGCAAGCTGGCCCTTGAGGACCACGCCAGCCAGTACCTGCCGGCCCTGCGCGGCAGCGCCTTCGACGGCATCAGCCTGCTGCAGCTGGGCACCTACACCGCCGGCGGCCTGCCCTTGCAGTTCCCCGACGAAGTGCAGGGTGAAGACAAGACCCTGGACTACTACAACACCTGGAAGCCCACCTTCAGCCCCGGCACCCAGCGCCAGTATTCCAACCCCAGCATCGGCCTGCTCGGCTACCTGGCCGCCCGCAGCCTGGGCCAGCCGTTCGACCGGTTGATGGAGCAGACGCTGTTCCCCAAATTCGGCCTCAAGCACAGCTACATCCATCTGCCCAAGGACCAGCTGGGGCACTACGCCCAGGGCTACGACAAGCAGAACCGGCCGATCCGCCTCAGCCCCGGGCCGCTGGACGCCGAAGCCTACGGGGTCAAGACCAGCGCCCCGGACCTGCTGCAATTCATTGCCGGCAACCTGCAACCGGGCCAGTTCGGCCGCCCCCTGCAACAAGCCATGGTGGCGACCCAGAGCGGCTACTACCGGGTCGGCGACATGACCCAGGGCCTGGGTTGGGAGCGCTACGCCTACCCAGTGCCCCTGGCGCGCCTGCTGGCGGGCAACTCATCGGCCATGGCCCTTGAGCCGCACCCGGTGCAATGGCTGACCCCGGCCGCAGCCCCCAAGGCCGACGCGCTGTACAACAAGACCGGTTCCACCAGCGGTTTTGGCGCCTATGTAGTGTTCGTCCCGAGCCAGCAGGTCGGCATTGTCCTGCTGGCCAACAAGAACTATCCCAACGAGGAGCGGATCAAGGCCGCCCACGCCATCCTCACGGCCCTGGAGACCGGGAAGTAATCAACCCAGCAGCCCCTCCGATGCCTGCGCCTGCCCGCAACGCCACCTGATCTTCGGTCACGTGGCGTTTTTCCTGTTGCCTCGCCCAGAGTGGCGCCTAGACTCAAACCAGCCCCCTCGACCGCGCACTCGGGCCAGGCCAGCCACTGGCCCGGCGCTTGCGCCGCCGGGCCTGATTCAAGGTTCGCGCTGAACCTTCTGCCAGGCTTTCCGGTCGATAACTGCAACCTGGCCAGGCTTGCCGGCGCTGCTGCGCCGTTCATCGCCCAGGCACCACCGCCGCTGGAGAAACGTCCGTGATATCGACCCTGCAGATCGCCAGAATCAAAGCCTGGGGCGCCCATGGCTTCACCGCCACCGGAGTGGTCAGTGCCTTGCTCGCCACCCTGGCACTGTTCGACAACCAGCCCAAGGCCTGCCTGCTATGGCTGGGGGTGGCGCTGCTGGTGGATGGCGTCGACGGCTCCCTGGCGCGCAAGGTCAAGACCAGCTCGGTGCTGCCCAACATCGACGGCTCGGTGCTGGATCTGGTGATCGACTACCTGACCTATGTGTTCATCCCGGCGCTGTTCATCTACCGCTACATTCCCCTGCCGGAATACAGCGCACTGCTGGCCACCTCGCTGATCCTGCTGTCGTCGCTGCTGTGTTTCTGCAACGTCAACATGAAGAGCCACGACAACTACTTCCAGGGCTTTCCCGCGGCCTGGAACGTGGTCGCCCTGTGCTTCTACCTGATCGAGCCCGGCCCCTGGCTGAGCCTGCTGAGCATCTTCGCCCTGGCCCTGCTGACCGCCACCCGGGTGCAGTTCCTGCATCCGTTCCGGGTACGCAAGTGGATGGGGTTGAACATCATCGTGACCTTCGTCTGGCTGCTCAGCGGCGCATTGCTGATCCTCAGCCACCCGCTGCACAGCCCGCCGATCATGGGCTTGTGGCTGGCAGCCTCGGCCTACTTTCTCGGCGTGTGCCTGTGGCGTTCGGCCCAGGAATGGTTCAGCAAGGCCAGCTGAACCCGGGCCGCGCGAACCATTGCCAGGGCCCGGCAAGCATGCAAGACTCCTGCGTCCAAGCCTCTGCAACAGAGGCTTGGCGACTATTTGCCCGCCGCCCGCCGCGGATGAGTACCAGGCCAGCCCCCCATGACCCACCTTCCCTTGATCGACCTCTACCCCATCAGCGACAGCCCTCCGGATGAGCGGGAACGGCTGTATCACGAGGCCGCGTTGAAGAACAACTGGCCAACCCGGCCCTTGCGCGTGCAACAGACCGTGCGTAACGCCAGGGACTTTGTGCTGCACACCCTGGACCACTACGGCGGTTCGGGCGTGGTCAACGAATTCCGCCGCCAACTCCATGTGCACCCCCAGCTCAGGCAAGCCAAGGCGGCCATGCCCTACCTCAAGGATTCCGCACCGCTCAAGGAGTATCAAAGAGCATCTGGCAAGTTCACTGCGGGCACCTTGAATACCGAGGTCAGGCACTTCGGACGGTTTATCGCTCCCGGCCAGGTGCTGTTCCACGGTGGTTCCTGCCGCCCGAGCGAAGTAGCAACCTTCGTCACCAACAAACCGCTCTCGACCTCTTTGTGCCCTCAAATTGCCGCCTGGCATGCGTACAACGACCTGCTCCCGGCCCCCAACCCAGCCCCGGCGATCTGGATCCTCAGCGCGCCCTACGGCAACCGCAAGGCCGTGGTCTATCGCAAAGGCGGCGCCGGCATGGAACATGAACAGGAAGTGCTGATCGAAGCAGGCTCCACCATCAGCCCCACGCGTTGCTTCAACGTGCGCACCGCCAGCGCCAATGTCCTGGTGATCGAAGCCAGCCTGAGTTGAAACGGGTGCCTACGGCACCTCGGGCTGGCCGATCGCCGCGCTCAGGGCCAGGGCCAGTTCCGCCACCGAGTAGGGCTTTTGCAGGAATACGAATTCCCGGGTCTGGCCCTGGGCCAGGGCCGGGCTGTAGCCGCTGGTGAGGATGACCGGCAACCGCGGATAGTCGCAACGGATCCGGCTGGCCAGTTCGATACCGCTCATGCCCGGCATCACCACATCGGAAAACACCGCCTGGAATCGGGTCCGCTCCTCGCCCAGGCGGCGCAGGGCCTCCGCCGCGCTGGTGGCCCATTCGGTCTGGTAGCCCAGCTCGTTCAGGGACTGGGCCAGCAGCACGCCGACTTCGGGATTGTCCTCCACCACCAGCAGGGTCATGCCCTGGCCGTCGATCATGGGCACCACCGCCTGGGTTGGCGTCGGCAAGCCGGCCAGGGCCTCCGCGCGCGGCAGGTACAGGGTAAAGCACGTGCCCTGCCCCGGCTGGCTGTGCACCGCCAGGCCGCCGCCCGATTGCTGGGCGAAACCGAACACCTGGGACAAGCCCAGGCCGGTGCCCTTGCCCACCTCCTTGGTGGTGAAGAAGGGTTCGAAGATCCGTTCGATCTGCTGGGGGTCGATGCCGGCGCCGGTATCAGTCAGGGATACCGCGACAAAGTCCCCGGCCTGGGCACCCTGGCTGGCACTGGGGGGAATCTGCGCCACCCGCTCCACAGCCACCACCAGCAAGCCTTCGCCCTGCATGGCGTCCCGGGCATTGACCGCCATATTGATCAGCGCCGTGTCGAACTGGCCGGCATCGGCGTGGATGTAGCAAGGCTGCTGCGGCAACTCGATACGCAGTTCGATGCAGGCGCCGATCAGTGGATTGATCATCTGCGCCAGCAACTGCACGCTGGCGCCGACGTCGAAGGTCTCCGGGCGCAGGTTCTGCTGGCGGGCATACGCCAGGAGCTGGCCGGTGAGCTTGCTGGCGCGGTCGACGGTGTCGGAAATCGCCTTGATGTACAGCTGCCGGCGCTCTTCGCTGAGGTTGCGGCGCAACAGGTCGGTGGAAGAGCGGATCACCGTCAGCAGGTTGTTGAAGTCGTGGGCCACGCCACCGGTCAGTTGCCCCACCGCCTCCATCTTCTGCGCCTGGCGCAGGATGTCCTCGGTCTTGCGCAGCGCCTGGGCGGCCTCGCGCTCGGCCTGCATGTCACGGCCCACGGCGTGAATGTGGTGCGGATCCGGCACGGCGCTCCAGGCCATCCAGCGATAGGAACCGTCGCGGTGGCGAAAGCGGTTCTCGAAGCGCGAAAAGCTCTCGCCCCGGGACAGATCGGCCGCCGCCCCCGCCGCGGCCAGGCTGTCCTGGGGGTGGATGAAATCGTAGAAACTGCTGCCTTCCAGTTCCTCGCGCTGCCAGCCCAGGAGCTGGGTCCAGGCCGGGTTGACGGCGACGATGCGGCCATTGAAGTCGGCCACCAGCATCAGGTCCGTGGACAGCTGCCAGATCCGGTCGCGCTCCTGGGTACGCTCCTGGACCCGCTGCTCCAGAGACTCATTGAGCCGCCGCAGTTCCTCCTGCGCCTCGCGGGTGGCGCTGATGTCCCGGGAAATACAGAGGATCTTCTCCGGCTGGCCGGCCGCGTCGAGCATCGGCGTAACCTGCACATCCCACCATTTGGTACGCCCCTGGAGGGTATCGGCGGCGCCCTGAAACCGTGTCGAGCGGCCCTGGCGTGCGGCGGCAATGGCATCCCGGGCCTCCTGGTGGCCCTGGCCCTGCCAGAACTCCGGCCAGGGGCAGCCCCGCACCGCATTGAAATCACTGACCTCCATGACCCGCAGGCCACCTTCGCTCATGAACGACAGCTGGCCATCGAGGTCCAGCACCTTGATGCAGTCGTTGCTGGCGGCCAGCACCCGGGTATTGAGCTCGCGGGTTTCGCGCAGGTGCGCCTCGGTCTGCCGGGCGTGCCGGGCCAGCAGCACGCGATCGGTGGTCTCCACGGTGTGGCACAGCACTCCGAGCACCTGTTCGTCGTCCTCGTCATACACCGGGCTCATGGAGAACGACCACCAGGTCAGCTCTTCGCCAGGGTAGCGCTGCATGTTCACCGGCAGGTCTTCGTGGCGGCAGGAGTAACCGAGAAACGCCTGCTCCACCATCGGCTGGACATCCGGCCAGGCATCGGCCCAGAGGGTCTGGATGGTCTGCCCCAGGGCATTGGCCAGGCGCGGGCCGAGGACCGGGCGGTAGGCATCGTTGAAGAAGAACTGCATCTGCGGCCCCCACAGCAGGTACAGGCTCTCCGGGGACTCGAGCATCTGGCTCAAGGTACTGCGCAGCAGGCCGGGCCAGCCTTCACGAGGGCCCACCGCGGTCTGCGACCAGTCGAAGCGACGGATTGCAGCACCGATCTCGCCGCCGCGGGAGGTCTTGGGCGCTGCACCACGAGGTGGAGAAGTAGTCATGAACACATCACAGAAAAGGAAAAAGGCAACACTGCCATCCAATGGCCAGCGCAGGATAACTGACCCCGTGGATCCGCAGAAGTTGGCAAACGGCAAAGCTGATTCGACAACGGCGGCCAAAGTGCCCGGCGAATGCCTTTAAACCCGCGCCAGCCTGAGGCATTCTGCACCGGCATTGCCACCTGCCCGCCGAGAACCGCGCGATGAATACCACCACCTTGCTGCTCTACACCTCCAGCTGTTTTATCGGCGCCCTGATTCCCGGGCCGACCTCACTCCTGGCCATGGCCAACGGCACCTCGCGCAATCGCCAGCTGGTGGCGGTGGGCATGGCCGGTGCGGCGCTCTCGGATGTGCTGATCATCGCTGCCGTGGGCCTCGGGCTGGGGGCCATGCTGATGGCCTCGCAGCAGTTGTTCATGGCCTTGAAATGGCTCGGGGTGTGCTACCTGGCCTGGCTCGGCATCCAGCTCTGGCGCAGTGCGCCCCAGGCCCTCGGAGCCCAGCAGGTACAGGCCGAGTCACGGCGCGCAGAGGTGTTCCGGCGCAGCTTCTCGGTGGCCATGACCAACCCCAAGGTGCTGCTGTTCTTCACCGCGTTCCTGCCGCAGTTCGTCGACCCCACCCAGCCGGTCCTCATCCAGTACGCCACTCTGGCGCTGGTCACTGCGGTGGTGGAGGTGCTGGTAATGGGGCTGTACGCCGCGGGTGGCGTGCAGGCGGCGAAGTTCCTGACCGCCAGCGGCATGCGCCGGCTCAATCAATGCTGCGGTGCGGCGATGCTGGCGCTGGCGGGGTTTCTGGCGCTGTATCGGCGCAGCTGAAACGCCGCGCCAGGTTTCAGAAGGCCAGCTTGTAACCGATGGAAAACAGCATGACCGCCAGGCACGGGCGCAGGATCTCGTCGGAAATGCGTCCGGTCATGTGGCTGCCGATCCAGATCCCGGGCAACGAGCCCATCAGCAGGAAACCCAGCAGGTGCCAGTCCATGTTGCCCATGCTGGCGTGGCCCAGGCCTGCCACCAGGGTCAGGGGCACGGCGTGGGCGATTTCAGTGCCCACCAGGCGCTTGGTGGCCAGGAACGGATAGAGGATGAACAGCGCCACGGTGCCCAGGGCACCGGCGCCGATAGAGGTCAAGGCAACCATGGTGCCCAGGATCACCCCGGTGACCACGGTCAGGCCATTGAGCCCGCCGGGGCTGGGCTGGTAGTCGCTGCCATGGCGCTGGGCGAAGGCCATGAGTTTCTTCTTGAAGACAATGGCCAGGGCCGTGAGCAGCAGGACGAACCCCAGCCCCTGCTTGATCACCGCGTTCAGGGCCTGGGGGTCGGTGTCGAGATTCTTCAGGAACCACAGGGTCAGCGCCACCGCCGGCACGCTGCCCAGGGTCAGCCAGCCGGTGATGCGCCAGTCGATGTTGCGGTTCTTCTGGTGCACCAGCACCCCACCGGATTTGGTGATGGCCGCGTACAGCAGGTCGGTGCCCACGGCCGTGGCCGGGTTGATGCCGAACCAGAGCAGGATCGGGGTCATCAGCGAACCGCCCCCCACACCCGTCATGCCTACGATGAAACCCACTACCAGGCCCGCGACTACAAAACCGAAGTTACCCACATCCATCAATAAAGCCCTACAAATCACGCGGCCAGGTCAAAAACTGGCGGCAGCATAGCGGCTAAAGCTTATGTCCATTTATATGAATAAAATCTAACGTTATAACCAGGCCCACTTTTCTCATGCACAAGGCGCATGGCAGCCCCTGCGCAATTGCAGCCGCCACATGCCACGGCGCCCCTGGCACGCGGCTAAAAAAACACTTGCCGACAGACGCCGAACGCTCTGCGCTGCACATCAGGGCCGCGGCATCCGGTATTCTGCCGGTCGCTTGCCGGGGCACCCGGCCTGGCACTCCCCCTGGCTCGTGCCCCACACCCGATTCCAAGGAAGGCCCATGACCTCTGCCGATACCTCGTACCAGATCGAGCACCAACGCATCCGCTTCAGGCGCCTGAGCCTGCAACAGGAAGCCCCCGAAACCGGCGCCCCCGGCCGGGGCAACTGGGGGCTGGCACTGTCCGGTGGCGGCATTCGCAGTGCAACCTTCGGCCTTGGGGTGCTGCAAGCCATGGCCCGGGCTCCGGCCCCCGCCGAGGCGCAACCACAGCCTGCGGGCGCGCGCGAACACAGCCTGCTGTCGCGCATCGACTACCTGTCCACGGTCAGCGGCGGTGGCTATATCGGCAGTTTTTTCAGCAGCCTGTTCCTCCCCGGGCGCCTGCAGCCGCAGGCTCCCCAGGACCCGGTGGCCCATGCCGCCCACAACGCCTACCAGGCCCTGCGCTTCGAGCCGCCGGGGCGCATCAGCACCGGCGTCGACTACGCCACTCGGCCACCGGGCCAGGGCCCCGCGGCCTGGCTGCGGGAAAACGGCCGCTACCTGACCCCCACCGGCTCCGGCGACATGCTCTACGCCCTGGCCATGACCTGGCGCAACTGGCTGTCGCTGCAGGCCATGATCGGCCTGCCCATCGTGCTGCTGCTCAGCCTGCTGAGCCTGTTCCAGGTCCTGAGCCAGGCCAGCCTGCTGCTCTGGCCGCTGATGGCCGGCGTGCTGTTCGCCCTGCCCTGCGCCGTGGCGTACTGGCTGGTCATTCCCCAGGGCGACCTGGACCGGCCGCCGAGCATGGGCAACGCGGCGTACCGGATCATGCTCGGCATAGTCATCGGCCTGTGGCTCAGCGGCGCCCTGGCCTACTGGCTGGCCCAGTGGCAGGCAGTGGGCGCCCTGACCCTGGGCTGTGCCCTGGTGGGCAGTTGCGCCTTGCTGATCACCCGGCAACTGGTGCGGCGCCTGGCCGACAACCGCGACCCGGCCAAGGACAACGCCTGCGCCAACAGCGTGCGCAACTATCGGGTGCAGATCACCCGCGCCCTGGGCCGGGCGATGGCCGCGGTGGCGGTGCTGGGTTTTCTCGCCCTGCTGGTGACTGCGGCCCAGGCGCTGTACAGCTACCTGCACGACCTGAGGGCCCTGGGCAGCCTGCTGTTGCTGGTGGGCCTGGTGTGGCTGGTGCGGCGCCTGGCCCTGCTCAAGGATGAAAAACGCCTGCCGGGCTGGATGCACAAGCTGCCGCTGGACGTGCTCGCGCTGATTGCCGGCGGCCTGCTGCTGAGCCTGCTGTGCCTGTGCTGGGGCTTGCTGGTGCAGTGGATCGCCCACGACGGCGGGGTGGTGTCCGGCGACCACGCGGTGGCCTGGCGGCTGGCGGCGCTGAGCCTGCTGGCGGCCGTGCTGACCCACATCAGCGGGCGCTTCATCAGCTTCCTCAATACCTCATCGCTGCAGGCCTTCTACTCGGCGCGGCTGATCCGCGCCTACCTGGGCGCCTCCAATGGCCGACGCTTCAACGGCCCGGCCGCTCAGCGCCGCACCTACATGAGCGTGGCCGAGCCCATGTCCAGCGACGACCTGTCGCTGCAGCAGTACTACGCCAGCCCCAGTGCCGGCCCGGTGCACTTGATCAACGTCACCATGAACCTGACCGTCGACCCGGCCGAACAACTGGTGCAGCGCGACCGCAAGGGCAAGCCGCTGTGCATCGCGCCGAACTGGGCACCCGACAGCCCGGCCCCCAGCGCCGAATGCCCGGCAGAACGCTACATTCTCGATGGCACGGCCTATCGTCGCGACCTCGACCATGGCCCGGCCTCGGAGATCATGAGCCCGCTGACCCTGGGCCAGTGGATCGGCGTCTCCGGCGCCGCCTTCAGCACCGGCCTGGGTCGCGCCACCAGCCTCGGCATGTCGCTGGTGCTGGGGCTGGCCAACGTGCGCCTGGGCATCTGGTGGCCCAGCCACTTCCTCGACCCCGGGCAACAGCACTGGGTGCCCCGGGACCTCAAGCCCTGGACCCGCTACGGCACCCAGGCCTACCTGTTCTATGAACTGACCGCGCGCTTTCACGGCTACCGCCGCGACTACCAGTACCTGTCAGACGGCGGGCACTTCGAAAACACCGGTACCTACGAACTGCTGCGCAAGGAGCGCAAGGTGGAATTGATCGTCACCTGCGACGCCGGCTGCGACCCCGACTACCAGTTCGACGACCTGGCCAACCTGGTGCGCCTGGCGCGCATCGACCAGGCGCTGGAGATCCGCGAAGACCCGGGGGTTCTGAGCCATCCGCAGCTCAAGACGGTGTTTGCCAGCCTTGAGGAATTCCGCCAGCCACCGAGCGCCGAGAACCAGAAATGCGCCCTGCTGCTCAACGTCCATGCCCACTCCCCGGGCAGTGACGATGACCTGTGCCAGACGCCCCACTGCCGGATCCTGGTGCTCAAGCCCCGGCTGATCGCCGGACTGACGCCGGACGTGCTGAACTACGCCCGGACCAATCCGGGTTTTCCCAACCAGAGCACCGTGGACCAGTTTTTCGACGAGGCGCAGTTCGAGAGTTACCGGCAACTGGGCCTGAGCATTGGCCAGGCAGTCTTCGGCACCCAGTGCCAGCCCAGCGAGATTGCCCAGGCGTTGTGGCGGTATCTGTAATAGCCCCGGCAGCGCCGGGGCCTGCCGGTCAAGGGGTCTTGTGCCGCTTCACCGCTTCCAGCCATTGCGCTTCAAGGCGTTCCTGGTGCGGGTCGATGCCATGCTCGGCCAGCAGCGCCAGATGCCGCTCCACCTCACCGTGCATCTGCCCGTGGGCGCTGGAGTTGGCGTCCAGCTGGTGCATCTGGATCAGCCCCAGGTGATAGAAACGCAGCAGCTTGAGGGCCGCAGGATCCCCCGCCGCAACCCCGGCGGTAACCTGGTGCATGACGTTGGTCACCCGCATCAGGCTGCGCTTGAGGCGCCAGCCATAGACCGCCGCCGCCATCCACGGCTTGCTCCAGAACACACTGCGCAACAACGCCGCGCTGATCAGCAGGCCGGTGAACACACCTGCCGCGTTCCACAGCAGATTGTCTCCGCCGGGCTGGCCGAACAGCGCCACCGCCGCGCTGGAAAACAGCATGGCCAGGGCAATGAACACCAGCGCGATGATCAAGGTGCTGCGCCGGGTTTGCCGACGGTAAGTCTCAGGGTCCTGCGGGGTGATGACGAACATGGGCGCGACGGGCTCCAATGGCTGAACGTGAGTGGCTGGCGCGCATTATCACCGCTGGACCGGCCGCCGGTGGGTTAAACGGGAAAAATATCCCATTAGGCTGATCCAGGTCGGTGTATTCCCCTGCCCCCGCGTCAACGCCGCGGCAGTGCGGGAAAATGGCGGCCAGTACACTCATGCCGCGGTCTGGGCCAGCATGACCCGCGGCCCTGCCCGCGCAGGCCGGGCACGCCTTGCGCCTGCCCGGCCTGCGCCTCAAGGACGAATTCAACCGCCACGGCGAAATGCTCCTGCTGATGCTGCGCTACACCCAGTCGCTGATCACCCAGATGGCCCAGACCGCGGTGTGCAACCGCCACCACTCCATCGACCAGCAACTGTGCCGCTGGCTGCTACTGTCTTTGGACCGGCTGCCGGGCAACCCGCTGGTGATGACCCAGGAACTGATCGCCAACATGCTCGGGGGGCGTCGCGAAGGCGTGACCGAAGCCGCGGGCAAACTGCAGCGCCAGGGCATCATCGAATACAGCCGCGGCCGGATCAATGTGCTTGACCGGCCGCGGCTGGAACAGCACAGCTGCGAGTGCTATGGGGTGCTGCGCAAGGAAACCGAGCGCTTGCTGCCGTACCTGCCTGGCAGCAAGCGCGCCGATCCGGACTGAAACGGGCGTGGGTGTCAGGCCGCGCCAGACGCCTTCACCGCCAGGATGCTCCCCGGCATCGAGTACAAGGCGCGTTCGGTGGTGCTGCCGATCAAGCGGCCAAAGCCGGTGCGGTGCACCGTGCCCATCACCACCACGTCCACCAGGTATTCGTCGACGAACTGGGCGATGCCCGGCACCGGCGGGCCCATGACGAAGTGGCGGAATTCCTGAGGCACGTTGTGCTCATCCCCCAGGCGTTCGAATTCCTTGTGCAGGGAGTCGCGCAGCTCGTCCAGGCAGTTGACGCTCCAGGCGGTGGACGCCACCGGCGCCACGCCATCGAGCATCGGCATCAGGTCGTAGGCGTACAGCAGGTGCAACTGGGCGTCGCATTGCAGGGCCAGGGCGTGGGCGGTCTGGATGATCTGCGTATTGAGCCCGCGGATCTGGGTGTCGGACTGGGCCGGGTCCACCGCGGCAACAATCCGCCGGGGCAGCTTGTGCGGCGCGTCGTTGACCAGGTGCACCGGCACCGGCGCCTCGCGCAGCAGGTGGCAATCCAGCGGGGTGACGAACACGCGCTTGAGGGCCGACTCCAGGGTCACGTCCTTGATCAGCAGGTCAGGCCGGAACTCGTCGATGTAGGCGAGCATGTCCTTGAGCACCTGGGTGCTCCAGATCACCTGGGTGGTGACCTGCACGCCCTCCTCGGCCATCCACTGCGCTTCCACCTGCAACCAGCGCTCGTGGCGCTGCAGGTAGGCTTCGCGCTCGCTGTCTTCCAGGTGTTCTTCCCACAGGTAGGTGCGCGCCGGCGGTTCGACGAACACCAGGGCGTGCAGCGCCGCGCCGCTGGCCCGGGCCAGGGCAACGGCACGGCGCGCCGCGGGGGATTGGTGCTGCTGTGGATCGGCGATCAGCAACAGACGCTGGTACTGGCTCATGGTGCTCCTCCTTGGGCGATACGTGAGCTTGAGTGTGGAATGCCGTGCTGCCGGGCGCCTTGACCGGTATCAAGGGCGCCCAGTGGCAGGGGTCATGGGGTGATGGCGATCTTCATCACGCCGTCGCGCTGGCTGGCGAACAGCTCGTAGGCGGCCTCGATGTCGTCGAGCTTGAAGCGGTGGGTCACCAGCGGCTTGAGGTCCACCTGGCCACTGGCGACCACCTCCATCAACCGGCGCATGCGTTCCTTGCCGCCCGGGCACAGGGTGCTGAGGATGCTCAGGTCGCCCAGGCCGGCGGCATAGGCATCCAGGGGAATGCGCAGGTCGCTGGAATAAACCCCCAGGCTCGACAGCTTGCCCCCCGGACGCAGCACCCGCAGCGCCGACTCGAAGGTGCCCTGGGTGCCCAGGGCCTCGATCGACACATCGACCCCGCGACCGTCGGTGAGGTCCATGATCTGCTTGACCACGTCGCCCTGCTTGAAGTCCACCACATGGGTCGCCCCCAGCTCCCGCGCCACGCTCATGCGCGCGGCCACGGTGTCGACGCCAATGATGGTGGTGGCACCCTTGAGCCTTGCTCCGGCCACCGCGCACAGGCCGATGGGGCCCAGGGCGAACACCGCCACACTGTCGCCGATGTTCACCTCGGCACGCTCAGCGCCGGAGAAACCGGTGGACATGATGTCCGGGCACATCAGCACTTCTTCATCGCTCAGGCCGTCGGGGATCGGGCACAGGTTGGCCAGGGCGTCCGGTACACGCACGTATTCGGCCTGGCAGCCATCGATGGTGTTGCCGAATTTCCAGCCGCCCGTGGCGCGGAAACCGTGGCGGGTGTCCGGGCCGTCCTGGGAGCCGCAGCCGCAGAGGCAGGCGTAGCTCTGGCCGCTGGGGGTGATGGCCCCGGCGATCACTCGCTGGCCCTCGTGGAAGCCACGCACCTGGGAGCCCAGGCGCTCGATCACCCCCACCGGCTCGTGGCCGATGGTCAGGCCCTTGGCCACCGGGTATTCACCCCGCAGGATGTGCACGTCGGTGCCGCAGATGGTGGTGGTGGTGATCCGCACCAGGGCGTCCAGCGGACCGATTTCGGGGATGTCCTTGTCTTCCAGCACGATGCGGTTCTTCTCCACGAATACCGCTGCTTTCATCTTGGCCATGTTGCCGATCTCCATTGCCGGGAAGGGGTCTGCGCGAATCCGCAGGTCTGCTGACAGACTGCGCGGATACCCCGGGGAAGGGCTTGATCATGGTCAAACAATGGCCCCTTGGCGGCCGCTGGGGCGACCGTGTGTCGCAAACTCGCCCTTCAGCCCTGCTGCCGGCGCCGCACCAGGCACAACAACAGCGCCGCAACCCCGCACAGGCCCAGGGTCGGCCCCAGGGCCTGGCCCCAGCCCACCAGCAGCAACCCGGCGCCAATCAGCAGGTAGTAGAACAGGCCGAACCCGGCCCCGGCGCTGCCCAGCCGGTCGCTGTAGGCCGCCAGCGCCGAGCCGAGGATATTGGGGATGGCCAGGCCGAAGCCCAGCACCACGCCGAGCATGGGCAGCAGCAACCACAGGCTGTGCCCAAGCGCCGTCACCCCGAGGCCACCCAGGGTCACCGCCAGGGCCGCCAGCCGCAGCAGGGTGTCACCGGACCAGCCCCGCCCCAGCAGCCGACGATTGAGCCAGGCCCCCAGCCCCGAAGCCAGGGCCAGGCCCGCACCGCTGTAACCAAAACCCTGCTCGCCCCACCCCAGGTCGCGAAACAGGAACGGCCCGAGGCTGTAGTAGCTGAGCAAGGCTACATTGAACAGCGCCACCAGCAGCGCCGAGCGCCAGATGCCCGGGTCCCTGAGCATGTGCCACAAGGTCCCGGCCAGGGGCGCCAGGTGCTGCGCCGGCGCACGGGTTTCCGGCAAGGCCCGGGCGCACCAGCCGAGCAAGGCCAGGGCCAGCACCAGCAACCCGGCCAGTGCGCCCTGGTAGCCCCAGGCCCGCACCAGCCCGGCGCCACTGAACAGGCCAATGGCCGGGCTGGCCGCCAGGACCATGCCCACCAGGGAAAACACCCGCACCAGTTCACTGCCGCGAAACAGGTCGCGCAGCAAGGTCTGGGTCACCACCGAGCCCGCCGCCACGCCCAGGGCGGCGAGAGCCTGGCACAGCAACAGCGCGGTAAAACTCTGCACCTGCAATTGCAGCCCGATGGCCAAGACGTACAGCGTCAGGCCACCCAGCAAGGCCGGGCGCCGGCCCCAAAGATCGCTCAAGCGCCCCCACAGCAGCACCCCCGGGGCAAACCCCAGGACAAACACCGAAAGGCTCTGGGCCGCTTGCGCGGGGGCCACGCCAAAGGCCCGGCCAAGATCGGCCAGGGCCGGGCTGTAGAGGGTCTGGGCGAGCTGCGGGAACATCAGCAGGGCCAGCGCCAGGGGCAACAGGGAACGGGGATTCATCAGGCAGTGCTCGGCAAAAAAAACATGCCGGCGATTCTAGGCAGCGGCGCCTGGCGTATTATCGCAACCCTGCCAACAAACATCGGAAATACGTCAATCATGGCCTGGCTCGAACCACAGGCACTCTTCGACCCCGACCGCTTCGACGCCCCCTTGCTGGGCATCGCCGCGACCCTCGGCGACCACGACTCCGGCCTGCACCGCCACCGCCGCGGGCAACTGCTGTACACCCGCCAGGGCTGCACGCGGATTACCCTGGACCATCGCCTGTGCCTGCTGCCGCCCTCGCGGGCGGCGTGGATTCCCCCGGGGGTCACGCACCGCGCGCAAATGCAGCAGAGCGTGGACTACCGTTCGCTGTACTTCAGCGCCGAACTGAGCCGGCGCCTGCCGGCCGAAGTGGCGGTGATCGAGGTCAGCCCGCTGCTCCAGGCCGTGCTGGAACCCATGGCCCAGGCCGCCTTCGACTGCGACTGGAGCCAGGGCCGCTACCCGCACCTGCTGGGCCTGTGCATCGAGGAAATCCGCCAGGCCCTGCACCAGCCCCTGTCGCTGCCCCTGCCCCGGGACAAACGCCTGCAACCGCTGCTGGCGGACCTGGAGCAACTGCCACCGCAATTGCAGGTACTGGCCACCCGGGTCGGCGCCAGCAGCCGCACCATCGGCCGGATCTTCCAGCGTGAAACCGGCCTGAGCTACCAGCAATGGCGCCAGCAGTGGCGGCTGATGCGCGCCATCGAACTGCTCGCCACAGGCCGCGGCATCGGCTACAGCGCCTGCGCACTGGGCTTTGCCAGCGACAGCATCTTCATCGCCTTCTTCAAGGCCATGACCGGCACCACGCCGCGGGCGTATTTCAAGTAAGCCCGCACCTTTCATTCCTGGGGGATGTGGCGAAAGCCCACCGCTACAGCACGGGTCGAGGTGGGGCTACGTTACGTGCCGCGCGCACCCAGGCCCATGACCGCTATCGGGGAACTTGAGGAGACCAATGCCGTCGCGGCCCAGCGCCTTGGCGAGGCATGGCGGGAGATCGCCAGGCAAGGCCCTTCGGGCTTTGCGCAGCTTCGCAGGCTCAGCAGCGGCTACAGGGCCAGTGCCGTTCGGCGACTTTTGTAGCCGCTGCCGCAGGCTGCGAACGGCTGCGCGCAGACGCGGCGATGTCAGGGACATTGTCAGGCCAGGGCCGGGCCGGGGCTTGGGGTGGCCGGCGCCTCAGGTGCGGCTGCGCAGCCATTGCAGGAAACCCTTCCTGGGCACTGGCTTGGGCGCAGCCTGGGACAGGGTCTGGGCCATGTGCCGGCGAAAATCCAGGAGGTTCTTCATGGCCTCGTTGATGTCGTGGCGCGCATCCAGGCAGGGCTTGAGGAACTCGTTGTCGATGCGGTAGAGGCTGCAGAAGGTCTTGGCCGCAAACTGCGCCACTGTGGCTTGATCGGCCACCACGCCGGCTTCGCCGATGACCTCCCCCGGCCCCATGCGCCCGGCCTCGAAGGGTTTGCCGTCGCGTTGCATGGTCACCGAAACCACTCCGGATTCGATGATGAACAGGTGATCGCTGACCTCGCCCTGGGCCAGGATGGTCTCGCCGGCACGGTAGGTCTGCAGGTGCATGTTCTGGCTGAAGGTGTCCTTCTCATCCTGGCGCAGGGTGGAGAAGATGCTCGACGCGTCCAGCAGCGCCCGGGGCCGCGACAGGGGCGCAGGCCCGCTGGTCTCGCTGGCGGACAACAGGCCGATGCCGCTGGCCTGCAAATGGCGGAAGGCCAGGTCGAACAGCTGGTTGCGCACCTCGCGCTTGTGCCCCATGTCGGCGACAAAACCGCTGATCTCGTATTCCGCGCCACTGCTGCTGGTGCTCTTCATCGCCACGCTGGCCGCCGGGGTGCTCAACAGCAGGCGGCAGCCCAGGGTGGCCCGTTCCAGGGCCTCGATGACTTTCTGCGGGCGCGCGTGGGGGCTGACCTGCACGCTCACCGACAGGCCATGAACATCCACCGGCCGGCTGAAGTTGGTGATCTTGGCCTTGGACGCCAGGGAGTTGGGGATCACCACCATGCTGCCCTGGGAGGTCTGCAGCCGGGTGGCGCGCCAGTCGATGTCCAGCACCCGCCCCTCGGTGCCGTCGATGGCGATCCAGTCATCGATCTGGTAGGGCTTGGTGGTGTTGAGGACGATCCCGGAAAACAGGTCGCTGAGGGTGCTTTGCAGGGCCAGGCCGACGATGATCGCCAAGGCCCCGGAGGTGGCCAGCACGCCCTTGACCGGCAGTTCCAGCACATAGGCCAGGGCGGCGATGATGGCGATGAGGAAGATCACCGCGCCCATCAGGTCCTGCAGCAGGCGCCCGGTATGCCCCACCCGCTGCATCATCAGGGTGCCCAGCAACACCGTCAGGGTCCGCGCGCCAAACAGCCACCAGCCAATTTCCAGGCCGGTGGCGGCCAGGTGCAGGGGCACGTCGTCGGGCCAGGGCGCGGCCTGCATCGGGTTCATGCCCTGGTTGAACAGCATCAGGCTGTAGAGGGAAAAGATCAGCACCCGTACCGCCAGCTTCCAGTAGTCGCCACGGCTACCGATCAGGCGCCAGAGCAGCATATCCAGGAACAGCAGGAACAGCGCGGCCAACAACGGATGATCGCTGAACAGGGAAGACATCGAGGCACTCCGGCATGACGAAGACGGCACGATCGCACGAAAGACGCAGGAGCAGGTATAGCTGGAAAAGCCCGGGGCGTGCGCCCCGGGCCGGGATCGGGCGACGGGCGCAGGGCCCGCCGCGACTCAGGGATTACTGGCCCTGGGTCAGGGTGTTGTAGCTGGTCATCAGGTTGCGGTAGTCGGGGATGTGGTTGGAGAACAGGGTGCCCAGGCCCTCGATGTCGTTGCGCCAGTCGCGGTGCAGCTCGCAGGCCAGGCCGAACCAGGTCATCAACTGGGCGCCGGCATTGGACATGCGGTTCCAGGCCGAATCGCGAGTCAGGGCATTGAAGGTGCCGGAAGCGTCGGTAACCACGAAGACTTCAAAGCCTTCTTCCAGGGCCGAGAGCGCCGGGAACGCCACGCACACTTCGGTAACCACGCCGGCGATGATCAGTTGCTTCTTGCCGGTGGCCTTGATCGCCTTGACGAAGTCCTCGTTGTCCCAGGCATTGATCTGGCCCGGGCGGGCGATGTACGGCGCATCGGGGAACAGCGCCTTGAGCTCCGGCACCAGGGGGCCGTTGGGGCCGGTTTCGAAACTGGTGGTGAGGATGGTCGGCAACTTGAAGTACTTGGCCAGGTCGGCCAGGGCCAGCACGTTGTTCTTGAAACGATCGGGCTCGATATCGCGGACCAGCGACAGCAGGCCGGCCTGGTGGTCTACCAGCAGAACGGCGGCGTTATCCTTGTCCAAACGCTTGTATGCAGTGGTCATGTGAAGTCCTCGCTAATGATCGATGCCGGAAGACCCGGCTTGGATGAAACCCGTGGCACGCTCCGCCGGGGTAACGGCGGGCGTCGGGGAGTAGCACGCGACAGGCAAAGCCTGGTGGCCGATGCCCGCCGCGCCAGTGCAACCGGTCAGTGACCGGTTGCGTCCATCTGGCCGAAGCGTCCCGATTGGAAATCGACGAAGGCCTGATGAATCTCTTCTTCGCTGTTCATCACGAACGGGCCGTGGCCGACGATGGGTTCGTCGATGGGCTCGCCGCTGAGCAACAGCACGATCGCGTCGTTGTTGGCCTCCAGGCTGATGTCCTGGCCGTCACGCTCCAGCAGCGCCAGCTGACCTTCGCGCACCAGCTCCTGGCCATTGACCTGCACCGTGCCGCGCAATACCACCAGGGCGCTGTTACGCCCCGAATGCAGAGGCAGGTCCAGGTGCTTGCCGGCTTGCAGGCGGATGTCCCAGACGTCGATCGGGGTGAAAGTCCGTGCAGGGCCCCGGTGGCCATCGAACTCGCCGGCGATCAGGCGCAGGCTGCCGGCATTGCCCGGCAGCGGGACCTGCGGGATGTCCGCCGCAACGATGGTCTGGTAACCGGGCGCCGCGAGCTTGTCCTTCGCCGGCAGGTTGACCCACAACTGGACCATTTCCAGGTTGCCGCCACGCCGGGCGAAGTCCGTGGAATGGAACTCCTCATGGAGGATCCCCGAGGCCGCGGTCATCCACTGCACATCGCCAGGGCCGATCTTGCCGCCGCTGCCGGTGGAATCCCGGTGCTCCACCTCGCCGTCATAGACGATGGTTACGGTTTCGAAACCGCGATGGGGGTGCTGGCCGACGCCGCGCCGGGCGCTGGTGGGGCTGAACTGCGCGGGGCCGGCGTGATCCAGCAGCAGGAACGGGCTGATGTGCTGGCCGAGGTTGTCGTAGGAAAACAGGGTACGGACCGGGAAGCCGTCACCGACCCAATGGGGCCGTGGACTGGTGTAGATGCCAATGATGTTTTTCATGTCGTCCTCCAGAACTATCTGATGGACACACCTTAAAACTCAGACCTTTGCCGCGCTAGACTGCAAAAATCACCCTTAGCGTTCTATCTGGAGAACGATCTTGGAAGATCTGAACACCCTCTACTACTTCACCCAGGTGGTGGAGCACCGTGGCTTTGCCGCCGCGGGACGGGCCCTGGACATGCCCAAGTCCAAGCTCAGCCGACGGATTTCCCAGTTGGAGGAACGCCTTGGAGTGCGCCTGATCCATCGCACCAGCCGCCACTGTTCGCTGACCGAGATCGGCCAGGAGTACTACCAGCGCTGCCTGGCCATGCGGGTGGAAGCCGAGGGCGCGGCGGAGGTCATAGAACGCAACCGCTCCGAACCCCAGGGGCTGGTACGCGTGGCTTGCCCCACGGCCCTGCTCAATTCCTGGGTGGGGCCGATGCTTACCCGCTTCATGCTCAAGTACCCCCTGGTGGAACTGTTCATCGAGAGCACCAACCGCCGGGTCGACCTGATCCACGAGGGCTTCGACATCGCCCTGCGGGTGCGCTTCCCGCCCCTGGAAAACACCGACCTGGTGATGAAGGTGCTGGGCAACAGCACCCAGTGCCTGGTGGGCCACCCGGATTTTCTCCAGCGCCTGTCGGGCCCGGCAACACCGGCCGACCTCAGCGGTTTGCCGAGCGTGCACTGGGGTGCGGCGCAACGTGAATATCAATGGCAATTGCTGGGCCCGGACGGCGCCGAGGCACTGATCCGCCACCGACCGCGGATGGTCACCGACGACCTGCTGGCGCTGCGTCATGCAGTGTTGGCGGGCATCGGCATCGCCCACCTGCCCAAGGTGGTGGTGCGTGAAGACCTGGAGGCCGGGCGACTGCTGGAACTGGTGCCCGACTGGGCGCCAAGGTGCGGCATCGTGCATGCGATCTTCCCCTCGCGCCGAGGGCTGCTGCCTTCGGTACGCAGCCTGATCGACTTTCTCGGGGAGGAATTCAGCCACAGCGACATGGCCTGAGGCTCAGAAGCAAGCGCCTGGAACGGCCAGGTGGTGGCGGTTGGGCAACCTCCCTGTGGGGTTTCGTGCCTGGGTACGCGATTCGCCGGCAAGCCGGCGCCTGCAGGGGCAGGTGGATTCGTGAACGCGGGGCAATATTCCTTTGTGCCGGCGGCGGTTTTTCTCGGCAACGCAGGTACGGATACTGCCGGCCAATCCCACTGCAATGCCCGGAGTGACCCATGTCTGTACCCGCCTTTGGCCTCGGCACCTTCCGCCTTCAGGGCCAGGTGCTCATCGATTCCTTGAGCTGCGCCCTGGAACTGGGCTATCGCGCCATCGATACCGCGCAGATCTACGACAACGAAGCCGATGTCGGCGCCGCGGTGGCCGCCAGCGGCATTCCCCGCGACCAGCTGTTCATCACCAGCAAGATCTGGATCGCCAACCTGTCCCGGGAGCGCCTGATCCCCAGCCTCAAGGAAAGTCTGCACAAGCTGCGCACCGATTACCTGGACCTGACCCTGATCCACTGGCCCTCGCCAGACAACCAGGTGCCGGTGGAGGAGTTCATGCAGGCCCTGCTGGAAGCCAAGACCCAGGGCCTGACCCGGCAGATCGGCGTGTCCAACTTCAACAATGCCTTGCTGCAGCAAGCCATTGATGCCGTCGGGGCCGAGCAGATCGCCAGCCACCAGGTGGAATTGCACCCCTACCTGCAAAACCGCAAGGTGGTGGAATTCGCCCGCAGCCAGGGCATTCACATCACCTCCTACATGACCCTGGCCTATGGCGAAGTGCTCAAGGACCCACTGATCCTGCAGATCGCCCAGGCACGCCAGGCCACCCCGGCCCAGGTGGTGCTGGCCTGGGCCATGCAGTCGGGTTATGCGGTGATCCCCTCCTCCACCCGCCGGGCCAACCTGCAAGGCAACCTCGCAGCCTGCGCCTTGACCCTGAGCAGCGCGGAGCTTGAGAGCATCGCCGGCCTGGAGCGCGGCCAACGCCTGACCAGCCCGGCAGGCATTGCCCCGCAGTGGGACTGAAGCGCGAACGGCGCTGACAAAAACGCCAAACGGCATCCCTGGGGATTCCGTTTGGCGTGGGGTGCGAAAACCTCGCTCAGCTCGGGCTACCCCAATGGCCATGCGATTGCACCAGCCGCTGCCGGGAAGGCCCGGAGGCATCGGGCAATGGCGGGTCCACCCACAGCATCAGGCGCTTGATCGCCGCGCTGTCCGGCCATTCGGCCGGGCTGACATGCACCTTGCACCGCCGGCTGCCGGAAGTGGCGGCAAGATGCTGGCTGCCGTAGATCAAGGCTTGCTCGATATGCGGGTGGTCCAGGCAGAAAGCCAGCAGGTCGAAATCGCTGCGGACAGCCAGGTTGGCGTTGATGATCAGCAGGTCGAACGACTCGCAGGAATACTCCACCAGCGTCAGCAGTTCCTCCAACCTGTGCACCGGGGCCACTCGGTAATAGTTCAGTTGATTCAGGGGTCTTTCGATCTGCATGCGACGAAAGTGCTGATCATCGGCAATCAATATGCGCAATGCTCTGTTGGACATTTTTCTGATCCTGCTGACAAGACTTCGGCACTGCGAATACCGGCCCTACTCCCGGGCCGCTGGAAGGCTAAGCCAGTGGGTGGAAGTTGGCTCTAGGAACAACCTGAAAGTCGCTGCCAAGGCCCCCCCGGCGGACGGCGCTCGACCCCGGCCGCCTGGCGCTCGCGGCTCGCCCTCCGGCCCCGCTGTGCAACCGTGCCCTACCCTAACCACCGGCCACGGCTTTTAGCAGGGGTCAGGCCCTTGAAAGGTCTTGTTGTCAGGTAAGCACCTTCCGAGAAAAGCCGAGCCGTATCTCATGCCTCCCCTGACGGAGGCGAAAAATGCTCATTCGGTGGTGCTCGGGCTCCAGAACGCCTGCTGCACCCAGGGCGATGTGGACAGCCGGGCCACCAGCGCATCCAGTTCGTCACCGTCCACCGAGGTGGTCGCCAGGGTCGCCTCGATCTCCACATCCTCCGTACCGAAGGCGTGCACATCAACGTCGCTGGCGGGGTAGTTGCAGCGCGCCAGCTCCGCTTCCAGCAGGGCGAACACTGCCTTCTGCTTCGAGCGGTGGGCGATCACGTAGACGATATTGGTGACCTCGGCGGACACCACGTCCAGGGGCTGGCGGTTGATGTTGTTGACGATGGGCCGCAGCAGAGTATTGGCGGCCAGCACGAACAGGGTGCCCAGCAGTGCCTCGAGGATCAGGTCGGCACCGGCGCAGGCCCCCACCGCTGCCGAGGCCCAGAGGGTGGCGGCGGTATTCAGCCCACGGACGTTACCCTCCTCGCGCATGATCACCCCGGCGCCGAGAAAGCCGATGCCGGAGACCACGTAGGCCACCACCCGCACCGCCCCTTCGGCGCCCCCCAGGCGGTTGGCCATGTCGACGAAGATCGCGGCCCCCACCGCCACCAGCACATTGGTGCGCAAACCCGCGGTGCGCTGGCGGTACTGGCGTTCGAAGCCGATCAGGCCACCGAGGATAAAGGCGGCGCTGAGGCTGACCAGGGTATCGATCAGCGAGTCCAGGTTGATGTTGTGCAGGGCTTGCATGGCGACTGTCCTTGAGCGAAGGGCATGAATGGCACCAGAGGACTCTAGCAGCGGTCCATGAACGTCTCATGGCCTGCCGTGATGCACGGCTGACCGTAGGAGCCGGCTTGCCAGCGAAGAGGCCCGTAAGGGCGCCTTAGCCCGCCGGGGAGCTTTCGCTGGCAAGACAGCCTTCGCCAGCGAGCTGGCTCCTTCAGGGCAGCATTACTGCCAGCCGAAGCGCCGCACGTAGAAGCCCTTCACCGCCTGGGTCAGGGCCATGTAGGCCAGCAGGATCAGCGGCAGGAACACGAAGTACAGCGACGGCAGCGCCTGCAGCTTGAAGTAGTGCGCCAGCGGGCCCATCGGCAGGAAGATCCCCACCGCCATGATGACGCCGGTCATCACCATCAACGGCATGGCCGCGCGGCTCTGCAAAAACGGAATCTTCGGCGTGCGGATCATGTGCACGATCAGGGTCTGGGTCAGCAGCCCCACCACGAACCAGCCGGACTGGAACAGCGTCTGGTGGTCCGGGGTATTGGCGTCGAACACGTACCACATCAGAGCAAAGGTGGTGATGTCGAAGATCGAGCTGATAGGCCCGAAGAACAGCATGAACCGCCCCACATCCGCCGGCTGCCAGCGCTGGGGTTTTTTCAGCATTTCCTCATCGACGTTATCAAAGGGAATGGCGATCTGGGAAATGTCGTACAGCAGGTTCTGCACCAGCAGGTGCATCGGCAGCATCGGCAGGAACGGAATAAAGGCACTGGCCACCAGCACCGAGAACACGTTGCCGAAGTTCGAGCTGGCGGTCATCTTGATGTACTTGAGCATGTTGGCGAAGGTCCGGCGCCCTTCCAGCACGCCCTCCTCCAGCACCATCAGGCTCTTTTCCAGGAGGATGATGTCCGCCGCTTCCTTGGCGATGTCCACCGCGCTGTCCACGGAAATGCCGATGTCGGCGGTGCGCAGCGCCGGGGCATCGTTGATGCCGTCGCCCATGAAGCCCACCACGTGGCCGTTGGCCTTGAGCAGGCGGACAATGCGCTCCTTGTGGCTCGGGGTCAGCTTGGCGAACACGTTGGTGGTTTCCACCGCCCTGGCCAGTTGCTCGTCGCTCATGCGCTCGATGTCGTTGCCCATCAGCAGGCCCTGCTGCTCCAGGCCCACTTCGCGGCAGATCTTCGCCGTCACCAGCTCGTTGTCGCCGGTCAGCACTTTCACTGCCACGCCATGTTCGGCCAGGGCCTTGAGGGCCGGTGCGGTGCTTTCCTTGGGCGGGTCGAGGAACGCCACGTAGCCGATCAGGGTCAGTTCGCACTCGTCCGCCAGGCTGTAGGTATCGCGCCCGTCGATCATCGGCCGTGCGGCCACCGCCACCACCCGCAGCCCCTCTTCGTTGAGGTCGGCGGTCACCTGGCGGATCCGCGCCAGCAGGCTCTCGGTCAGGGCTTCCTCGGCTTCGCCATGGCGTACGTTGCGGCACACCGCCAGCACTTCCTCCACCGCCCCCTTGCAGATCAGCAGGTGCGGCCGGTCCTGTTCCGCCACCACTACCGACATGCGCCGACGGGTGAAATCGAAGGGGATTTCATCGACCTTCTGGAATGCCGTGCCGACCTTGAGCTCGCGGTGCACTTCGACGTGCTCCAGTACCGCCACGTCCAGCAGGTTCTTCAGCCCGGTCTGGTAGTAGCTGTTGAGGTAGGCCATTTCCAGCACGTCGTCGGAATCCTCGCCCCAGACGTCCACGTGCCGCGCCAGGAAGATCTTGTCCTGGGTCAGGGTGCCGGTCTTGTCGGTGCACAGCACGTCCATGGCGCCGAAGTTCTGGATCGCGTCCAGACGCTTGACGATGACCTTCTTGCGCGACAGGAATACCGCGCCCTTGGCCAGGGTCGAGGTGACGATCATCGGCAGCATTTCCGGGGTCAGGCCGACGGCGATCGACAGTGCGAACAGCAGCGCCTCCATCCAGTCGCCCTTGGTGAAGCCGTTGATGAACAGCACCAGGGGCGCCATGACGAACATGAAGCGGATCAGCAGCCAGCTGACCTTGTTGACCCCGCTCTGGAACGAGGTGGGCGCGCGGTCGGTGGCGCTGACACGCTGGGCCAGGGCGCCGAAATAGGTGCTATTGCCGGTGGTCAGGATCACTGCCGTGGCGGAACCGGAGACCACGTTGGTGCCCATGAACAGGATGTTGTCCAGGTCCAGGGGGTTGCTGGTGTCGGCGTCCTGCTGGCGGGGGAATTTCTCCACCGGCATGGATTCGCCGGTCATGGCCGCCTGGCTGACGAACAAGTCCTTGGCGCTGAGCACCCGGCAGTCGGCGGGAATCATGTCGCCGGCCGAGAGCACGATCAGGTCGCCGGGCACCAGTTGCTTGATCGGCAACTCGATGCGCTGAGCGCCCTTGACCTCGGCGGCGGCTCCCAGCAGGCGGCCGAGCATCGGCGCGGCCTGGGGCGCCGACCCTGGGCGCATGACCGTGGCGGTGTTGCTGACCATGGCCTTGAGGGCATCGGCGGCCTTGTTCGACTTGGCCTCCTGCCAGAAGCGCAGCAGGGTCGAGAGCACCACCATGGAGAAGATCACCGTGGCCGCCTTCATGTCTTCGGTCAGCCAGGAAATCACCGCCAGCAGGGTCAGCAGCAGGTTGAAGGGGTTCTTGTAGCAGTGCCACAGGTGGGTCCACCAGGGCAGCGCCTGCTCGTGCTCGACCTCGTTGAGGCCGTGACGCTCACGCAGGGCATCGGCCTCCTCGGTGCTCAGGCCGTCGGTGTGGCTGCCGAGCCGGTCGAGCAGTTGCGCGGCGTCGCTGTTGGCCGCCACCACCAGGGTTTGCGCCAGGGTCGGCGGCACGTCGCGGCTGACGCTGGCATCGCTGAAACTTTCCAGCAGTGCCAGGCGGCGGAAGTGCCGGGCGAAATGCCGGGTCCGCAGGAAGCCGGCAAAGAACTCTTTCAACAGGGTGAGCTTCATGGTGATGACTCCTGCAGCAACGGCGTAGAGAAAACCGCAGGCAGGTACGATCGGGCGTTGCCGGAGGGTAATCCTCCATGCATGCCTGATCCGCAGGTCCTGGACCTGCGCGTCGATGCCACCACGACACGGCAGCCGGCCGGGTCGAAGGGGAAATAGAAGTCGCCAGGAAGTGGCGTCGGGAAGCGAACCACAGAAGTTCGCGATCGGGATGCCGCATCTCGCTGGACGGCGAGACAGCGGCAGGAAAAAGGCTGCGCGCTATCTTGCCGGGACTGCGCCGGTTACTGAAACCGGCCGACTCCTGTCACTCGAACAAGTACCCACACTGGGCCTCCACTGATTGAAAACGCGCGCAGCTTACGCCGCACTATTTGCAGAGTAAACCGGAGGGAAACCCTGGCAGAGGGAATCGAAAAGTTCTTCAGCCAAGGTTCAGGAATGCCTTCGCCGGCAAGCCGGCTCCTACAAAAAACACCCGGGATAGCCCCGAATGGCAGGAACCGGCTTGCCGGCGAAGAGGTCCGCAAGAACGGAGGTGGCGCCGATCAGCTGGCGGTGGCCAGCAGCATGTCACGCACCGAACGGCTGTGACCGCGGCTCTTGCCGTGTTCGTAGAGCGAATCGGCAATCTCCTGGGCACGGATCGGCAGCACCGACAGCAAGGTGTCGCTCAGGCCATGGCTCGCCTGGCTGAAGCCCTGCATGTAGACGCCGGCCTTGCAGCGTTCGTCGGTCACCAGGCGGTAATTGCGGTCCACCTCGAAGTCGCCCAGGTAGGCCTGCAGCGGCGCCAGCAGTTGACGATGCATCTGCCGCTCGTAGCCGGTGGCCAGCACCACCGCATCGTAGTGACGCACTTCGCGCTCGCCGCTGGCACTGTTGCGCAGGATCAGCTCGATGCCCAGGTCGGTAGCGGTGGCCTTCTCCACCGTGGTCATGGTGCGGAAGGTATGGCGCGCGATGCCGGAAACCTTCTGCCGGTAGAAAATCCCGTAGATGCGCTCGATCAGGTCGATGTCCACCACCGAGTAGTTGGTGTTCTGGTATTCGCTGACCAGGCGCTCGCGCTCACTGCCGGTCTGCTGGAACACCAGGTCGGTGAAGGCCGGGGAGAACACTTCGTTGACGAACGGGCTGTCATCCGCCGGCTTGAGTGCCGAACCGCGCATGATGATGTCGGCCTGCACCGAAGGGAAACTGTCGTTGAGGTCGATGAAGGCTTCTGCCGCGCTCTGCCCGCCGCCGATGATGGCGATGTTCATCGGTTTGCCACTGACACAGGGCTGGTTGGCCATGCGTTCCAGGTACTGGGAATGGTGGAACACCCGCGCATCGCCCTTGAGCCCCTTGAAGGTTTCCGGAACCCGCGCCGTGCCACCGGCACTGACCACCACCGAACGGGTGGTGCGCACCAGTTCGCTGCCCTGGGCATCCCGGGAAATCACCCGCAACGCCTCGACCTGCTGGTTGTGCAGCACTGGCTCGATGGCCAGCACTTCTTCGCCGTAGCGGCTGTGTTCCTGGAAGTGCCCGGCCACCCAGCGCAGGTAGTCGTTGAACTCCATGCGGCATGGATAGAAGGTGCCCAGGTTGATGAAGTCCACCAGGCGCCCGTGGTGCTTGAGGTAGTTGACGAAGGAATAGGGGCTGGTGGGGTTGCGCAGGGTCACCAGGTCCTTGAGGAAGGAAATCTGCAGTTCGCTCTGGGTTACCAGGGTATTGCCATGCCAGCGATAGTCAGCCTGCTTGTCGAGGAACAACGCGTCCAGCGGACCGTGCTCCTGCCCGCGCTCCTCCAGCGCAATGGCCAGCGCCAGGTTCGAGGGGCCGAAACCGATACCGATCAAATCGTGAACGTGGGCCGATGCAATTGCCTGTGTCATTTCCAGTGTCCTCTGGATAAACCGCCTCAACGCGGGGGATAAAGTGTCACGGTGACCCGACTGGCCCATGCAGGACAGCAGATCGTCTGTTGAGTAGGGACGAGGACAATGAAAAAAAATTTAACTAAATACGTCTCAACGGCAACGGCTTATTGAGCATCCCACTGGCGCAGGCGCGACCGGCAATGCTTCATGGCATTAACGATGTGTTTCTCCACCAGGCTGCGGGAAATCCCCAGCTGTTCGGCGATCTGCGGGTGGGACAGGCCTTCGAGCTTGCGCAGCAGGAAGCTCTCGCGACACAGCCGGGGCAGCTCGGCCAGGGCCCGTTGCAGCATTTCCAGGCGCTGGCCGTGATCCAGGCTGGTCTGCGGCGAAGGGTTGAAGTAACGCTCTTCGTTGTCCAGCACCTCCAGGGGCTCGGACTGGCGCAAGGCATTGCGCCGATGGCCGTCGATCACCAGGTTCAGGGCCGTGCGATAGAGAAACGCCCGCGGCTGCTCGATGGGGGTATCGCTGGAGCGCTCCAGGACCCGCACATAAGCGTCATGCACCACATCCTCGGCCACCTGGCGATTGCCCAGCTTGGCGTTGAGGAAGCACATCAGCTCGCGATAGTAGTTTTCCAACAGGGCTCCCGAGCGCCCACTGGGGCGGTTCTGTCCTTGAGCAAGTCCGGCCATGGCCGATTGCACCCGGTAATTCGTGATGGCTGTTTAGTAGCGGCGTAATTTATAGTAATTCTCATATAGATTTAAAGTAGCGCAGCACCGCGGTGGGTTTATTTTCAGTGTTCCGACAGCTGTAACGCCATGTGTCGGCAGTTAAATTCCCCCCCCGGCATCTCGTTTACCTGACAGCTCCCCGTCTCTGCCGTTCCTGCGGCAGCCGCAAGCCTGGCTGCCCCTTGTGCAGCTGGCCGTTGTGACGGGCCGATATCCCCTGGCCGGAACCCTGCATGAAACGTCCTCGCCCTACCCGACGCGCCCTGCTTGCCGCACTGTGTGTGATCCCCGTTGTTGCCATCGCTGCCTGGAAGTTCATCCCGGCAGGCCGTGACCAGTTCACCACCGTGCAAGTGAGCCGCGGCGATATAGAAAGCAGCGTCACCGCCCTGGGCACCTTGCAGCCACGACGCTACGTGGATGTGGGCGCCCAGGCGTCCGGGCAGATCCGCAAGATCCACGTCGAATCCGGTGATCAGGTCAAGGAAGGCCAGTTGCTGGTGGAGATCGACCCCTCCACCCAGCAAGCGAAACTCGACGCCAGTCGTTTCTCCATCGAGAACCTGCAGGCCCAGTTGCAGGAGCAGTACGCCCAGAACCAGCTGGCCCGGCAGAAGTACCAGCGCCAGCAGAACCTCAAGGCCGGCGGCGCCACCCGCGAGGAAGACGTACAGACCGCCCAGGCCGAACTCAAGGCCACCCAGGCGCGGATCGACATGTACAAGGCGCAGATCCGCCAGGCCCAGGCCAGCCTGCGCAGCGACCAGGCCGAACTGGGCTACACGCGCATCTATGCCCCCATGTCCGGCACCGTGGTCGCGGTGGACGCCCGCGAAGGCCAGACCCTCAACGCCCAGCAGCAGACCCCGCTGATCCTGCGCATCGCCAAGCTCTCGCCCATGACCGTCTGGGCCGAAGTCTCGGAAGCCGATATCGGCCACGTCAAACCCGGCATGCACGCCTACTTCACCACCCTGAGCGGCGGCAACCGACGCTGGACCAGCACTGTGCGGCAGATCCTGCCGATCCCGCCCAAGCCCCTCAACGAATCCAGCCAGGGCAGCGGCAGCCCCAACAGCACCAGCAAGAGCGGCAGCGGCCGGGTGGTGCTCTACACCGTGCTGCTGGACGTGGACAACGCCGACAACGCCCTGATGGCGGAAATGACCACCCAGGTGTTCTTCGTCGCCAATCAGGCAAAAAATGTGCTCACCGCCCCCATCGCCGCCCTGCACGGCAGTACCGAGCCGGACCTGCAGATGGCTCGGGTAGTGGCCAAGAACGGCTCGATCGACGAACGCAAGGTCCGGGTCGGCATCAGCGACCGCCTGCGCATCCAGATCCTCGACGGCTTGAACGAAGGTGATCATCTGCTGATCGGCCCGGCCAACAGCAGCGGGGGTTGAATGCAGACGCCTCTGATCGACCTCAGGAACATCCGCAAATCCTACGGCGGCGGCGACAGCCCGCAGGTCGATGTCCTGCGGGGCATCGACCTGTCGATCCACGCCGGCGAGTTCGTCGCCATCGTCGGTGCCTCGGGCTCCGGCAAGTCGACGCTGATGAACATCCTCGGTTGCCTGGACCGCCCGACCTCGGGCGAGTACCTGTTCGCCGGGGAGAACGTGGCTCACCTGGACAGCGACGAACTGGCCTGGCTGCGCCGCGAGGCCTTCGGCTTCGTGTTCCAGGGCTACCACCTGATCCCTTCCGGCTCGGCCCAGGAAAACGTCGAGATGCCGGCCATCTACGCCGGCACCCCGGCCGCCGAACGCCACGCCCGCGCCGCCGCCCTGCTGGAGCGCCTGGGCCTGGCCAGCCGCAGCGGCAACCGCCCGCATCAATTGTCCGGCGGCCAGCAGCAGCGAGTGTCCATCGCCCGCGCCCTGATGAACGGCGGCCACATCATCCTCGCCGACGAACCCACCGGCGCCCTGGACAGCCACAGCGGCGCCGAAGTCATGGCCCTGCTGGACGAACTGGCCAGCCAGGGCCACGTGGTGATCCTCATCACCCACGACCGCGAAGTGGCGGCACGGGCCAAGCGCATCATCGAGATCCGCGACGGCGAGATCATCAGCGACACCGCCACCAGCGATCCCTCGGTACAACTGAGCGCCAACGCCGGCGCCCTGCAAGCCGTGGACCTGCGCCAGCGCCTGGCCGACGGCAGCGAGCCCACCGGTGCCTGGAAAGGCGAATTGCTGGAAGCCATACAGGCCGCCTGGCGGGTGATGTGGATCAACCGCTTCCGCACCGCCCTGACCCTGCTGGGGATCATCATCGGCGTGGCCTCGGTGGTGGTGATGCTGGCGGTAGGCGAAGGCAGCAAGCGCCAGGTGATGGCGCAGATGGGGGCGTTTGGCTCGAACATCATTTACCTGAGCGGCTACTCGCCCAACCCGCGCACCCCTGAAGGCATCGTCACCCTGGATGACGTCGCCACCCTGGCCAATCTGCCCCAGGTGAAACGGATCATGGCGGTCAACGGCGCCAAGGCCGGGGTGCGTTTCGGCAACGCCGACTACATGAGCTACGTGGGCGGCAACGACACCAACTTCCCGGAAATCTTCAACTGGCCCGTGGCCCAGGGCAGCTACTTCAGCGAGGCCGACGAACGCTCGGCGGCGGCAGTAGCGGTGATTGGCCACAAGGTCCGGGAAAAGCTCCTCAAGGACGTGGCCAACCCCATCGGCCAGTACATCCTCATCGAAAACGTGCCGTTCCAGGTGGTCGGCGTACTCTCGGAAAAAGGCGCCAGCTCCGGCGACAGCGATAGTGACGACCGCATCGCCGTGCCCTACTCCGCCGCCAGCATCCGCCTGTTCGGCGACCACAACCCGCAATACGTAGCGATCGCCGCCGCCGATGCCAGCCGGGTCAAGCAGACCGAACAGGAGATCGATGAACTGATGCTGCGCATGCACGGCGGCAAGCGCGATTTCGAACTGACCAACAACGCCGCGATGATCCAGGCCGAGGCCCGGACCCAGAACACCCTGTCGCTGATGCTCGGCGCCATCGCCGCGATCTCGCTGCTGGTGGGCGGCATCGGGGTGATGAACATCATGCTCATGACCGTGCGCGAACGCACCCGGGAAATCGGTATCCGCATGGCCACCGGTGCCCGCCAGCGCGACATCCTGCGCCAGTTCCTCACCGAAGCAGTGATGCTTTCGGTGGTCGGCGGCCTGGCCGGCATCGGCGTGGCCCTGATCATCGGCGGCATCCTGATCCTCAGCGAAGTGGCGGTGGCCTTCTCCCTGGCCGCAGTGCTCGGCGCCTTCGCCTGCGCCCTGGTCACCGGCGTCATCTTCGGCTTCATGCCGGCCCGCAAAGCTGCCCGGCTCGACCCGGTCACGGCCCTTACCAGTGAATGATCGATCTATGAAAGTGCACCTGACCCTCCTGACCGCCAGCGTCTTGCTGGCGGCCTGCAGCAGCCCGGCGCCGCGCCCGGAAAGCGGCCTGCAAGCACCGGCGTCCTGGCACTCTCCCGCCAGCCAGGGCGACCGGCAGCAAGACCTGCGCTGGTGGACCCGTTTCGGCAGCCCGGAGCTGGACCAACTGATCGCCGAAGCCCGGGCCGGCAGCCATGACCTGGCCGCCGCCATGGCCCGGGTCCGCCAGGCCCAGGCCAGTGCCATCGTCGCCGGGGCTCCGCTGCTGCCCAGCGTCAATGGCACCTTCAACGCCAGCCGCAGAAAACAGTTGCGCGGCAACAACTCCAGCCAGCTCGATTCCAGCAGCAACAGCACGGTCACGAACTCGTTCGACGCGGGCCTGAGCGCCACCTATGAAGTCGACTTCTGGGGCGGTCGCCGCGCCGCCTACGACAGCGCCCTGCTCGGAGTCCAGGCCAGCGAGTTCGACCAGGCCACCGTTGAGCTGACCCTGCTCAGCGGCGTGGCCAACAGCTATGCCCAGGTCCTGTCGTTGCGGGAACAGAGCCGCATCGCCGAACTCAACCTGGCCAATGCGCAGAACGTGCTGCAACTGGTGCAGACCCGCTATGACTCCGGCTCGGCCACCGCCCTGGAACTGGCCCAGCAGAAAAGCCTGGTGGCCGCCCAGCAACGCCAGGTGCCCCTGGTGCAACAGCAGGCCGAAGAAGCGCAGATCACCCTCGCCACCCTGCTGGGCCGGCCGGTACAGAGCCTGAAATTGAGCGACCAACCCTTTGCCCAATTGAGCTGGCCGACCATCGACGCCGGCGTACCCAGCGAACTGCTGACCCGCCGTCCCGATATCGCCGGTGCCGAGGCCCGGCTGGCGGCGGCCCAGGCCGATGTCAAAGTGGCGCGGGCGGCCATGCTGCCGACCCTGACCCTGACCGCCAACCTGGGCACGGGCTCCGACAAGCTGGGCGAGGTCTTGCGCAACCCCTTCTACAACCTCGCCTCCGGCCTGGTGGCGCCGATCTTCAACAACGGGCGCCTGGGCGCCGAACGGGACAGGGCCACGGCGCGCCAGCAAGAGCTGCTGGAGACTTATCGCGGGGCGATCATCAATGGTTTTGCCGATGTGGAGAAAGCCCTCAACAGCATTCGCGGCCTGGACCAGCAGCGCCAGTGGCAGAGCGAAGAACTGAACCAGGCGCAGCGCGCCTTCGAGATCGCCCAGAGCCGCTATCAGGCCGGCGCCGAAGACCTGCTGACCGTCCTGGAAACCCAGCGCACCCTGTACACCGCCCAGGACCAGAACGTGCAACTGCGGCTGTCGCGCCTGCAGTCGAGCATTGCCCTGTACAAGGCCCTGGGGGGCGGCTGGAGCCACTGACACGGCGGGAGTGCCCGGCCCGGTCACTCCCGCGCCCGGCGCAGCGGTCGAGCGTGAAATCGCTTAGAATCCCCTCCCGCCCCACCGCCAACAGAACCCCATGCCCCTCGAAAATGCGCCGCACGACCCACTGGCAGACCTGTTGGCCCTGCTGCGCAAGGTCTACCCCGACGGGCTCGACAACCGCGACTACAAGCGCCTTCTGGTGCTGCTGTACCCGCACTTGTGCGACCGCAATCTGGCACAGTTGATGGCGCAGCTCACCCACAGGGACGCGGACCTCATTCTCAACGACCTCTACGCCGCCGTGACCGGCCAGCCGCCGCCCGCCGCAGAGCTGGAAGCGTTGCAGGCGCTACTGGAGCGGCACGGCGCCCTAGCCCTCCTGACGGACGACTGACTGCGCAAGGAGCAAACAATGAACGTCGAGGACTTCAAGCAACCGCTGGACGAGCGCAAGCGCAGCCATCCGATCTGGTTCGAACTGCCGTCGGACCGCCTTGCCAGCCAAACCCAAATCCTGGAGGCGCAGCAGGCCTTGGGGCTGCAACTGCCAGCCGAATACGCCTGGTTCCTCAAGGAGTGCGGCGGCGGCTACTTTGCCCTGGGCACGCTCTACTCACTGGACAGCAGCAGTGATTTCCACCTGGTGCAGATCAACCGGGCGCACCCGGCCATCACCGGCCGTCACCTGCTGTTTTCAGAGAACTGTTGTGGTGACTTCTACGGGTTCAGGATCGAGAACCGGCACTGCCTGGCGCCGGTCGAGTTTTTCGACCACAGCTGCGGGCAATGGCAAACCAGCCGATACAACGGGCTCTTGAGCTTCCTCGCCGAAGTGGCCCTGAGCAACTGAATCCCCCGCCTCACAGCTTCAAGTGCTGGGCATACCAGGGCCGCCGCGGTGCCCGCTTGAGCAGGTCCAGCACCTCTTCGTCGCGGCTCAGGGCGATGCGCAAGGCCAGCTTCATGACCTCCTGATCCATCTCCAGGGACATTTCTCCCGGGGCATTGCCCAGGGGGCCGCAGCCATGGGTCGAGGCCCCCAGCCACGGGTCGTCGATCTCGACCCAGCGCCCGGGAGCGAACCAGGGCACGCCATTGACCTCGCGGCGCAACACTTCGCCGGGGTGGTAGCGCTCGTGAGCCCGGAACCAGTCGTCGATCCGGTCATCGATCCAGCCATGGAATTTCCAGAACATGGGGTGCACGTGGGACGAGAAGGGATCGCCGAGAAAGTCATTCTGCGGCTGGTACCAGCGCCCGGCGAAGTCCGAGGACAGGCGCGCTTCCATCACCGGCATGCCGTTGGAAGGATCGCGGGCGACATCCGCCCAGCGCATGTGCAGCCAGTCGTGCAGGCCCAGCTCGACCTCAGACCCGAACTGGCCCAGGGTCAGGCGGCTGAGGTACTCGGGGTCCTGGTACTGCGACTCCCAGACCTGGAAGTTGCCATAGAACGCCGCATCGCTTTTCAGCCCGTGCAGCCATTGGGTGAACTCTTCATCGTCGTCGGCCACCCAGGCCGGTGGCACCGAGCAGCCGTCATGGTTTTCGAAATAGCGGATAAAGGCCTGCCGGTCCTGCTCAAGACGGGCACAGGGCTGCGGCAACTGCTGCCAGGACACCAGGTCCGGCTGCAACGAGCGAGCGTGCAGCAACATGTGCCGGTGCATAAACAGAAAGTCGATACCCGAGGCATTGCGATGCTTGCGCCGCCCACGGGCATCACGCTCATGCTTGACCGGGCCCGGCTGCCAGCCGAGCCCCCGCAGGCTGTTGCGCTTGTCCTTGGGCAGGGTGTGCCAACGGTCCCGCGAGGCGTGCCAGAGTTGGTGGAACAGGCGGTGCTGCGGCGATACCAGCCACGCCAGCAAAGCGGGGCTCAGCCCGCTCTGGTCCCGGGCGGCAGGAAAGACTCGCTTGCGCGCCACAAAACGCGCCGCGGATACCGGCGCCAGTGGCGACGCCTGCAGCGACTGCAGGCTGCCACTGAGGGTGCCGCTGCCGGCATTGCCCCAACTGGCCCAGACCTCATCGAGCACCACCTGGCATTCATGGCTGGGGGCACCGGCGATGCGGCCACCGGCAAACAAGCGCCAGCGCAACCTGGCGGCGTCCACCGACGCCAGGTCGCCCTGCACCATGAACTCCACCGGGCCGTCGCCTCGCAGGCTCTGCGCACGCCCCAGGAGGCCACGCAAGCCGCGCCCGGTGGGGCCGGCATCCAGCAACAACTCACACCCTTTACGAGGCAGGGATTGCGGTCCGTTGGCGTCAAGGAACTCGATATCCCAGATGCCCCGCAGGTGATCGGCAAGGCGCACGCCAGGGTCCAGGGCCACCTCCAGCTTGGCTTCCCCGGGGGTGATCTCCTGCTCTTCCTTGCGGCGAACATCCTGACGCAGCAACTCCTTCTGGGTGTAGTACGCCACAGGGATAGCCGCTCCCGTCACCGCCAGACCGGTCAAAAATCCTCTTCTCGAAAACCTCATCGCTCTACCTTTATCCAGTGGCGCGTCACGCATCTAGCTAGAACGTTGGATTTGCAGGGAAATTTACCGGCCAGCGATTCCCGCAACGCTAAATTTGCTCTCGGCCAGCTCGTTTATCGCGGATAGATGTGCACAAAAGGTCGGACCCGGCAGCACTGAACCCCAGGGCCCGACCCCGTCATCAGCCCGCCTGCGACTGGGATAGCAATGATCAAAATATCTGGTAAGAAAACCCTCTATCTGAGCCTGCTTATACTCATCGTCGCCGCCCTCGGTGTCGGTGCCGGCGCGGCCTGGCACTACTACTGGAAGGACCGGGTGTCCTACCCCAGCGAGATCGTCAAGCACGCCAACGACCTGCAGGAGCGCATCATTTCCTTCGACAGCCACATCACCGTGCCCCTGGATTTCGGCACCGAAGGCAGCGAAGCGGACAAGGACACCTCTCGCCAGTTCGACCTGGTCAAGGCCGGTCGCGGCCGCATGTCCGGGGCCGCCCTGAGCATTCTGGCCTGGCCGGAAATGTGGAACGGCCCCAACGCGCCGCACCGCCCCACCGCTGGCTTCGTCGAGGAAGCCCGCCACCAGCGCGAGACCCGTTACCGGATCATCCAGGGCATGGTGCGTGACTTCCCCAACCAGACCGCGATTGCCTACACCCCCGCCGACCTGCGCCGCATTGCCTCCGAAGGCAAGGTGGCGGTGGTGATCAGCCTGCTCAACGCCTACGCCATGGGCGACGACCTGGACCAGCTGGACCAGTGGACTGCCCGGGGGATGCGCCTGTTCGGCTTCAGCTATGTCGGCAACAACGACTGGGCCGACTCGTCGCGCCCGCTGCCCTTCTTCAATGACACCCGTGACGCCCTCGGCGGCCTCTCGCCCGTCGGCAAGCAGGCGGTGCAGCGGCTCAATGACCTGGGGGTGGTGATCGACGTCTCGCAGATGTCGAGCAAGGCCCTGGACGACGTTGCGAGCCTGACCCGGGCACCGGTGGTGGCTTCCCACTCCGCCCCCAGGGCGCTGGTGGATATCCCGCGCAACCTCAGCGACCAGGAAATGCAACAGATCAAGGCCACCGGCGGGGTGATCCAGGTCGTGGGCTTCTCCACCTACCTGCGCCCCCTCAGCCAGCCGACCCTGGACAAGCTCAATGCCTTGCGCAAGCGCTTCGACCTCGGGCCGCTGCAAGGCCTGGAGAACGCACTGATGCCCGGCGACGCCGTGATCACGATCTGGCCGGAACAGCGCTTTGGCGAATACGCCAGTTCCCTGTACGGCATCCTCGATGAGGAACCCAAGGCCAGCCTCAAGGACTATGTCGACGCCATCGATTACACGGTGAAGAAAGTCGGCATCGACCACGTCGGCATCAGCTCGGACTTCAACGAGGGCGGTGGCGTCAATGGCTGGATGAGCGTGGCGGACAACCGCAACGTCACCGCCGAGCTGATCCAGCGTGGCTACAGCGATATCGAGATCGCCAAGCTCTGGGGCGAGAACTATCTGCGCGTCTGGGAACAGGTGCAGAAACTGGCCAAGCCTGCAAAACCCGCCCCTCAACCCGCCATCGCCGGCTAACCCATGACCACGAGCCTTCCTGTGACCAACCGTCGGACATTCCTCAAACAAGCAGGCCTTTTGGCCGCCGCCCTGCCCCTGGGCAACCTCGCCATCAGCCAGGCCCGGGCCGACAGTGCCACCGCCAGTGCTTCGCAGTGGACCCAATTGCGCCAGTTGTTCGACCTCGACCCGGACTACGTGCACCTGGCCAATTTCCTCATCACCTCGCACCCGAGGCCGGTGCGCGAGGCCATCGAAAAATACCGCGCAGTGCTCGACCGCAACCCGGCCATGGCCATGGACTACGACACCCAGTACACCTGGAAGCGCGAGGCCCAGGTGCGCGAAAGTGTCGGCCGCTACCTGCAGATCAAGCCCGGCCAGGTGGCCCTGACCGGCAGCACCACCGAAGGCCTGGCCCTGATGTATGGCGGCATCCACGTGCGCCCCGGGCAGGAGATCCTGACCACGGTTCACGAGCACTACTCGACCCGCAACGCGCTGAAGTACCGCACCCAGCGCGACGGCACCCAGGTGCGCACCATCGAACTGTTCAAGTCGCCCCACCGGATGTCCACCGACGAAGTGCTGGGCAACATCGACCGCAGCATCCGCGCCAACACCCGCGTACTGGGCATGACCTGGGTGCAGTCGGGCAGCGGCGTGAAACTGCCGATCGGCGAGATCGGCAAGCTGGTGGACCAGCACAACCGCAATCGCGATGAGCACGAGCGGATTCTCTACTGCGTCGATGGTGTGCACGGGCTGGGGGTGGAGGACATCACCTTTGCCGACCTGAACTGCGACTTCTTCGTCGCCGGCACCCACAAATGGATGTTCGGCCCGCGGGGCACCGGGATCTTCTGCTCGCGCTCGGAACAACTCGAACACCTGACGCCGATGGTGGCGACCTTCTCCGAAAACCAGAACTTCGCCACCACCATGACCCCCGGCGGCTACCACAGCTTCGAGCACCGCTGGGCCGTGGACCAGGCCTTCGACCTGCACATGCAGCTGGGCAAGGCCAACATCCAGTCGCGCATCCATGAACTCAACAGCTACCTCAAGCAGCGCCTGCAGGAGCACCCAGGCATCGAACTGGTCACGCCCCTGAGCCCGGAGCACTCCGCCGGCTTCACCTTCTTCCGCGGCCAGAACCTGGATACCGACGCCACCGCCGCCTGGCTGATCGAGAACCGCATCCTGGTGGACGCGGTGGACCGCGATGCCGGGCCGGTGGTGCGCATGGCCCCCGGCCTGCTCAACAGCGAGGCGGATATCGACCGGACCATGGACCTGCTGGGCAAGCGCCTGCGCAGCAGCAAGACCGCCTGAGCCGTTGCCACGCCCCCTGAACTCACATTGCACAAGGCTATTGACTGATGAAACCCATCGCCTGTTCCTCTCTGGCCGCCCTGGCCGGTTGCCTGATCAGCCTCAACGCACACGCGGTAGAACCGCCCAAGCCCGGCAGCGTGTTCAAGGACTGCAAGAACTGCCCGGAAATGGTGGTCCTGCCGGCCGGCAGCTTTGTCATGGGTACCCCGGAAGACGAAGTGGGCCGCGAGCCCGATGAAGGCCCGCAGCACAGCGTGACCTTCAAGAACGCCTTCGCCATGAGCCGCTTCCATGTCACTGCCGCCGAGCTTGATGCCTACATCCGCGAAACCGGTACCGTGATCAAGGACGGCGACGACCGCCCCGGCCGCCTGTGCCAGGCCAGCAAGCCACGCTATGAACAGGGGCCGCGCCAGCCGGCGGTCTGCGTCGACTACGCCGACGTGCAGGCCTATACCCAGTGGCTGTCGAAGAAAACCGGCAAGCACTACCGGATGGTCAGCGAGGCGGAACGCGAATACGCCGCACGCGCCGGCAGCACCGGTTCCTTCCCCTTCCCTTTCGATGAAGAAGGCCAGTACCAGATCACCAAGCACGCCAACACCTACGGCCCCAAGGACGGCTTCAGCTTCACCGCCCCGGTGGGCAGCTATCCGCCCAATGCCTTCGGCATGTATGACATGCACGGCAACGTCTATGAATGGGTCGCCGACTGCTGGCACCCCGACTACGTGGGCGCACCTGCCGATGGCCGGGCCTGGATGGAAGAGTCGGAAGGGGTATGCCTGGATGCCCAGATTCGCGGCAACGACTGGGGCGAGGCACCGGTATTCTCGCGTTCGGGCAACCGCAACAGCCGCAAGCGCGAAGTGCGCGGGGACTGGCTGAGCTTCCGGGTCGTGCGTGAGCTGGAACAGCCCGGCGCCAGCCACAAGTAGACACCCCGATGAACAGCGGCCCGGGGCAACAACCGCACCGGGCCACTGGCAGTATCAGGCGACGTCCCGGGCCTTGCCGGCCTGAGCCTGGCGAAGGTTCTCCAGCATCAGCCACAGGCCCTGGCGCAAGGCCGGGAACAGGCTGTTGTTGAAGTTGTTCCAGCGCAGTTCGAGGATGGTGTCCTCGGGGCCGATTTCGGTGTTGAGCACGTCATGCAGCACCTCGCCGGAGTCGATACCGTTGTCCACGTAGTGGAACGACGCCCCGGTCAGGTATAGCGGCGCGGTCGGCTCGGTTTCCTTCGTCGCCCAATCCACTACTTTCTGCCCACGGGCGCCGTACAGGGCATTCCAGGTGGCATAGGCCCCGCGACGCTCATAGGGCGATTCAATGCGGGTGATGCCCGGGTGGATGTTCATGATCCGCCGGGCGAAAGGCGCTCCCGGGCGCACCAGTTCATCGAGGATCACCAGCAGGCCGTCGAGCACCACGATATCGGCTTTGAGTTCCACCAGAGTGTCGTGCAGACGGCGTTCGAAATCCTGCTTGCCGGCGATGTGTTCGGCACTGCCGCGGGGATGGCGGCGATAGGTGGACGGCACGCTCAGCAGCAAGTCGTTGACCCGCTTGCCCTGCACTTCCAGGTCTGCCGGGTACAGCCACTGGCGGCCCGGCTGGTAGGCAAAGCCATAGTCACTGACCAACTGCTGGTCCCGTGGCGACTGCTCGTCATCGTCGTAGACCACGCCCACCAGTTCGTAGGCCTCGCCCAGGGGCGTCTGGTTCAGCGTCTGGACCAGAAATTCCAGCACCGATTTCATGTAGCGCTCGTGGTCCTTGTAAGCCACCGCCTGCCCGGCCTTGTCGGCGGCGGCATTTCGCAGGGACCAGACATACACCAGATTCTTCTTTGTCATTTGCTCGCTCTCGCTCAATGGTTCAGGCACTGCGTCGATACACGTGCGCCCACAGAACAAGAACGAACCACAGGCAGGGCAATTTATCCGCAGTGCCCGCCGGGCTGGCATGCCGAGCTAAATACTGGCGTCGGCGCTTCGTTTGTCAGGGGTAAGGGTCTGCGTGCTACGACCCTCTATCCACTCTCTGGGAAGTACTTATGACCGACCCCAAGCGCGGCGCCTTCAACGGTCTGCTCGCATTGCTCAGGCCCTTTCGCACCATCGTGGTGATCTCCGTTGCCCTGGGCATGGCCGGCGGCCTGGCCATCACCCTGTTGCTGGCCACCATCAACAACGCCCTGCACTCGGCGACCGGCATGACCCAAGGCGTGGTCCTGACCTTCGCCGCCCTGTGCGTGCTGGCCCTGGTCAGTTCCATCGTCTCGGACATCGGCACCAACTATGTGGGACAACGGATCATTGCCGCCCTGCGCAAGGACCTGGGTGAAAAAGTACTCTCGGCGCCCATCACCCAGATCGAGCGCTATCGCTCCCACCGCCTGATCCCGGTACTGACCCACGACGTCGACACCATCAGCGACTTCTCTTTCGCCTTCACTCCCCTGGCCATCGCCACCACCGTAACCCTGGGCTGCCTGGGCTACCTGGCGTACCTCTCGGTGCCGATGTTCCTGATGATGGTGGTGGCCATCATCATCGGCACCAGTGTGCAACTGGTGGCCGGCGGCAAGGGCATCAAGGGCTTCGATGAGGCTCGCGACCATGAGGACGAGCTGCAGCGCTACTACAACGCGATTGCCTCCGGCGCCAAGGAGCTGCGCATTCACCGGCCCCGGCGCTTTCGCATGAATACCCAGCGCATCCAGAAAACCGCGGATCGCATCAGCGATATCCAGGTGCGCTCGGTAAACATCTACATCCTGGCCAAGAGCTTCGGCTCGATGCTGTTCTTCGTGGTCATCGGCCTGGCCCTGGCCATGCAGGCCTACTACCCGAACCCGGACCCTGCGGTGATCACCGGTTTCGTGCTGGTGCTTCTGTACATGAAGGGCCCGCTGGAACACGTGGTCGGCTACCTGCCCATCGTCGGCAAGGCCAAGATCGCCTTCGCCCGGATCAGCGAACTGTCCGAACGCTTCTCTTCTCCCGAGCCGCACCTGCTGATGGACGACAGCGAAGCGCCGCAAGCGGTGGTGCACAACCTGGAACTGCGCGAGGTGCGCTACAGCCCGCCGCCGGTGGAAGGCAGCGAACCGTTCCACCTGGGCCCGATCAACCTGAACATCAAGCAGGGCGACATCGTCTTCATCGTCGGCGAGAACGGCTGCGGCAAGACCACCCTGATCAAGCTGTTGCTGGGCCTGTACCAGCCCCAGTCCGGGGAGATCCGTCTCAATGGCGAAGCGGTGACCGACCGGGCCCGGGATGACTACCGGCAGCTGTTCACCACGGTATTTGCCGACTACTACCTGTTCGACGACCTGGTCCAGGGCAATGCCGGCAAGTCGCTGGACGTCGCCACCCAGTACCTGAACCGCCTGGAAATCGCCCACAAGGTCAGCGTCAAGGATGGCGCCTTCACCACCACCGACCTGTCCACCGGCCAGCGCAAGCGCCTGGCCCTGGTCAATGCCTGGCTGGAAGAGCGCCCGGTGCTGGTGTTCGACGAATGGGCCGCCGACCAGGACCCGGCTTTCCGGCGGATTTTCTACACCGAGCTGCTGCCCGATCTCAAGCGCCTGGGCAAGACCATCATCGTGATCAGCCACGACGATCGCTACTTCGACATTGCCGACCAGTTGGTGCGCATGAAGGCCGGACGAGTCCTGACTGAACTGCAACCGGCGTGATTGTTTCCGGTTTATGGCAGCTGATGCGTCATACAGACAGAACTGAGAATTAATACCATTAACAGTCACTACATCTGCCGGATCTATAAGAGCATATGAGCATGCCCGCACAACACCGACTGACCCCTTTGACGAAAGCGCTGCTTCGCCAGGCCTTCTCGCCAAAACTGGCTTCCCGCACCCTGGGCCTGGCCCTGACCCTGCCACTGATGGCTCAGGTCCAGGCCCAGGAAATCCATTTCAACATCGTCTCGCAGTCCATGTCTGCGGCCCTGCAGGAGTTCGGGCGCCAAGCCAATATGCAGGTGCTCTACAACCCTGACGATGTGCAAGGCAAACGCAGCAACGCCCTCAGCGGCAGCTATTCGCCGGAGCGGGCCATCGCGGCCATGCTCAATGGCACGGGGGTGGCCTACACCCTCAAGGACAACTCGGTCACCATCCGCAACCATGGTGGCAACGGCTCGCTGGAACTGGGGACCAGCACCATCAGCGGCCAGGGCCTGGGCACCACCACCGAGGACACAGGTTCCTACACCACCGGGGCCATGCAGACCGCCAGCAAGCTGTCGCTGACGGCCCGGGAAACCCCACAGTCGGTCACGGTCATCACCCGCCAGCGCATGGACGACCAGAACATGAAATCCCTGGAGGATGTGCTCAAGGCTACCCCCGGGATTTCCATCACCAAGGACGGTCCGCAGCGGCCAACCTTCTATTCCCGTGGCTTTGCCGTCGAAAACCTGATGACCGACGGCTTGCCCAACGATTTGACCCACTACCTGAGCCGGGACATGAACTCCTCGGCTGACATGGCGATCTTCGACCATGTGGAAGTGGTGCGTGGCGCCACCGGGATGATGCAGGGCGCAGGTAACCCGTCGGCAGCGATCAACATGGTGCGCAAGCGCCCCACCGCCACACCACGGGTCACCGTCACCGGCAGCGCCGGCAGCTGGGACGACTACCGCACCGAGATCGACGCCTCCAACGCCCTCAACGAAAGCGGCACCCTGCGCGGCCGGGTGGTCGCCGCCTATCAGAGCAAGGGCAGCTTCCAGGACTTCGTCAGCAGTGAACGCAACGTGTTCTACGGCATCACCGAGGCCGACCTGAACGAAGACACCACCTTCACTTTTGGCGTCTCCAACCAGAGCGGCAGAAACAACACTTCCTGGGGTGGCCTGCCGGTTGCAGCCGACGGCAGCGACCTGCACCTCAAGCGCTCGACCTACCTGGGCAGCAAGTGGGAGTACTGGGATCAGAACAACACCACGGCGTTCAGCCGCCTGGAGTATCGCTTCGCCAACAGCTGGAAAATGCTCCTGTCCGCCAGCAAGAGCTGGTCGGACCTGAACATGCTCGGCTCCATTCCGGAACGCATGGGCGCCAACTACGATGAGTTCGGCCAGAATATCGGTCGCTACGACTACGAAGACCAGCAAAACAGCTACGACGGTTACGTCACCGGCCCCTTCTCCCTGTTCGGGCGTACCCATGAACTGGTGGTGGGCGCCAGCCGGCGCGACTTGACGTTCAAGGGCAAGGGCCTGCCCATCGACCTCGAGACCCATACCAACATCTACAAGCCCAGCGGCATTCCCAAGCCGGACATGAGTGCCAACCCCTGGACACAGCGCCGTACCAGCCAGCTGGAAGGCACCTACGTCACCACTCGGCTGAGCATCACCGATGACCTGAAGCTGATCCTTGGCGGGCGCCTGGACTGGTACGACTACGACGTGACCACCACCTGGAACGGCAAGCCTTCGGCCTCCAGCCTGCCGAACAAAGTGACACGCCACCTGACCCGCTATGCCGGAGCCATCTATGACCTGGACCAGAACCACTCGGTCTATGTCAGCTACACCGATATCTTCAAGCCACAGACCGAACTCGACGCCTCCAACGGCGCGCTCAAGCCGATCGAAGGCAAGAACTACGAACTGGGCATCAAGGGCGAGTACTTCGACGGCAAACTCAATGCCAGTGCGGCGATCTTCCGCATCGACCAGGAAAACCGTGCCAAGGCCCTCCACCCCGACCTGTGCAGACCCGGCACCGCCTGCTACGAAGCCGCGGGCCAGGTGCGCAGCGAAGGTATCGAGCTGGAAATCAACGGCACCCTAGCCCCGGGCTGGGAACTGGGGGCGGGTTACACCTATGCCTCGGTCAAGTACACCAAGGACTCCAACGAAGCCAACGTCGGCCGCCTGTTCGACACCGACATCCCGCGCAGCGTGTTCAAGGCCTTCACCACCTACCAACTGCCCGGCGACCTGAACCGCTGGACCATTGGTGGCGGGATCTATGGCCAGAACACCATCTACAACAAGGGCACCAACGACTACCTGAGTACCTTCGACTACCGCATCGAACAGAAGTCCTACGCCCTGGTGGATCTGATGACCAGCTACAAGGCTTCGGAGAATGTGAACATTCGCCTCAACGTCAACAACCTCTTCGACAAGCGCTACTACCAGAGCATCGGCACCAACACCGACTACGGCACTAGCCTCTACGGCGACCCGCGCAACGCCATGGTCACAGTCAGCTGGTCTCTGTGAATCACGTCCTCCCCCTGTAGGAGCCGGCTTGCCGGCGAAGGCGCCCTTAAGACTCGCGCACCTTCGCTGGCAAGCCAGATCCTGCAGCGCGATGAATTCCCCTCCCCTCCCACATCCCCTTCCGTAGGAGCCGGCTTGCCGACGAAGGCGCCCGCAAGTCATGCAGCGCCCCGGGTGACGTCTTCGCTGGCAAGCCAGCTCCTACAACAGTCGGATGCACGGTGCAGATCCCCGTAGGAACCGGCTTGCCGGCGAAGAGGCCCGCAAGTCATGCAGCGCCCCGGGTGACGCCTACGCTGGCAAGCCAGCTCCTACAGCAGTCAGATACACGGTGCAGATCCCCGTAGGAGCCGGCTTACCGGCGAAGGCGCCCTTAAGACCTGCGCACGTTCGCTGGCAAGCCAGCTCCTACAGAGCGAGGGCGAGCCGTTGATTTGCTTATGACGAAAACGACAAAGGCCTGGACCGTTGCCGGTCCAGGCCTTTGTCGGTGTCTCAGTTCAAGCAGGTCAGCAACTGCTCTGTGAAGCTCTCCAGCAAGGCTCGGCTGTCCACCATGGCTTCATGGCGGGCTTCGATATGATATGAAGCGGCTATCTCGCCACCCTGCACCTCGCGACCCATGGCCTGCTCCATGACCTGGATCCGCTCCCGGGCATAATCGCTGGACCACCATAGCCGCGGCGCAACCCGCAGGGGGCGATAGGCATAGGCCGCAGACAAGGCGCTCAAGTCATTGAACACCGCGCTGACCAGCGAGGCGTCGAACTCGGCCTTGAACAGCCCCACCACCCGATCCAGCTCGCCGGGAGCCAGGGGGATATTGCCAGCCACCCAGCCATGGATGCTCTGCCAGTCGAGCTCGGCTTCGCGCCTCAAGCGGCTCTCGATCATCTCCGCACTGCCCGGGAACTGCTGGCAGAGCTTGTCGATGATCGCCTGCCACTCGGACTCGGCCGTCACAGTGACTGGCATCTCCTGCGTCTGGATCTGATCGTCCCCGGCGCCCTGAGGCGGTGTCGGGTCGAGCAGGCCGAGGAAACGCACCGTCTCTCCCGCCGCCTCCAGTTCGCTGGCCACGTCCATGGCAATAGACCCGCCCAGGGACCAGCCCGCCAGATAGTAAGGACCTGTCGGCTGTACCTGACGGATGCTGGCGACATAGCGCTCGATCATGGCCTGCCATGAAACCTCGCTCCAGTCGGCTTGCAGGTAGGCCTGGTGCAGCACGCCATACACCGCGCAACGGTCGCGCAACTGCGCCACCAACGGCAGGTAGCCATACACGCTGCCCCCCGCCGGGTGGAAGCAGAACAGCGGCTGGCCGGAGCCGCCCAGGGCGATGACATTCTGTGCACTGTCGGGCTGACCGGCTGCGATCACACCAGCCAGTTGCCCCACGGTCGGCGCCGTGAACAGCGCATTGATGCTCAGTTGCACAGCCAGTGCCTGGTTGATGGCGCCGATCAGGCGCAAGGCATCCAGGGAGTGCCCACCCAACTCGAAGAAGTTGTCGTCCAGGCCCACCTGATCGACGCCCAGCACCTGGCTCCAGAGGGCGGCGACCTGCTGTTCCAGCTCGCTCTGTGGAGCGATGTAGGCCTGCTGCAACAGGCTGGCATCGGCCTTGGGCAGGGCCTTGCGGTCCAGCTTGCCATTGGGGCTCAACGGCAGCGCTTCGAGGAACAGCAGGTGCGCCGGCAGCATGTAGTCCGGCAGCACCTCCTTGAGGGCCGCTTTCAATTGCTCGCGCAGTTGCGCCTGGGCCTGCGGCGTATCGGCCGCCACCTGCGCGGCTGGCACTACATAAGCCACCAGTTGTGGCCCGCTCGCGCCGTCCTGGGCCAGTACAAGCGCCTCGCGTACTGGCGTCAGCTCCAGCAGCCGCGCTTCGATCTCGCCCATTTCGATACGGAAACCGCGGATCTTCACCTGGTGGTCGATGCGCCCGGCGTATTCGATCACGCCTTCGGCGTCATAGCGGGCCAGATCGCCGGAGCGATACAGGCGCCCACCATCGCTGCTGAACGGATCGGGAATGAAACGCTCGGCAGTCAGGCCTGGGCGGTCGTGGTAACCCCGGGCCAGCAGGTCGCCACCGATCATCAGCTCGCCAATCACACCGTTGAGCGGCAGGTTGCCGCTGCTGTCCAGCAGGTAGATGGAACGGCCCGGCAGGGCCTTGCCCAGTGGAATCACCGCCGGCAGCGGCTCGGTCCCCTTCAGGTAGGCACCGCAGTCATGGGCCGTGGCACTCACGGTGGCCTCGGTGGGCCCGTAGGTGTTGAGCAGGCAGGCGTGTTTCAGGCCGGCCTGCTTCCAGGCGGCCACGCCTTCCGCCGGCATGGCCTCGCCCCCCAGGTTGAGCTGACGCAGGCGGCCAAAGTCCCGCGGCCCCTTGGCGGCGAAGTCCTTGCCCAGCATGAACCAGTAGGCGGTGCTCAGATCGACGATGCTGATGCCCTGCTCGATCAGCTCGCGGTAGAAGGTTTCGCTGTCCCACAGCGCCTTGCCGCGGATCACCACCGAAGCACCACGGATCAGCGCCGGGTACAGCTGTTCTACAAAGGCATCGAAGTTGAAGGTGGAGAACTGCAAGCCACGGTCCGCAGCCGTCATGTTGAAATGGCTGGCGGTGGCCCGTGCGTGCTGGCTCAGGGCGTTGTGGGTAATACCTACGCCCTTGGGCCGGCCGGTGGAGCCGGAGGTGTACATCACATAGGCCAGGTTTTCCGCGCTGCTGCGCTCAGGCGGGTTGCCCTGCGCCATACCGGCCAGCCAGACGGGAGCCTGGTCCAGGCACAGGTACGGCACCGCGAGGCCATCCTGCAAACGCTCCAGCAGCGGCGACTGGGTCAGCAGCAACTGGATGCCGCTGTCCTGCATCATGTAGTGCAGGCGCTCCTGGGGGTACTCGGGGTCCAGCGGCACGTAGGCGCCACCGGCCTTGAGCACCGCCAGCAGGCCGACAATCATGTCCAGCCCGCGCTCCACGGCAATGCCCACCCGCACATCCGGGCCCACGCCCTGCTCGATCAGCTTATGGGCCAACTGGTTGGCCCGCTGGTTGAACTGGCCATAGCTCAGTTGCTCACCGGCGCACAGCAGCGCCACGGCATCCGGAGTGCGCGCGGCCTGGGCTTCGATCAACTGGTGGATATTCAGGCCCCGGCCCACTTGCCCGGCCGCCCGGCGGGACTCCTGTTCAACGGCCGTCCGTTGCCCGTCGCTGAGCAGCGAAAGATCCCCCAGGCACTGCCCGGGGTTGCCGATCATGGCCAGCAGCAGGTGCTGCAGGCCCTCGGCCAACTGCTGGATCGCGGCGGCACTGAAGTGCTGGCACGAATAGCTGTAGTCGAACGACAGGCGCTCAGCGACGAACACCGACAGGGTCAGCGGGTAGTTGGTCTGCTCATGATTGCCTACCGCGCCAAATTGCAGCTGTGCCGGCGAGCCTTTTTCCAGGGCTTCGGACACCGGGTAGTTCTCGAACACGAGGATGTTGTCGAACAGCGCCTCGCCCCCCAGGCCCGCCCAGCGCTGCACGTCGTACAGTGGCGTGTGTTCGAAGTCACGCAGGGCCAGGTTGCGCTCCTGCACAGCCTGCAACCAGTCGCTGACCGACAACTGCGGAAGTGGCGCGGCCACCACCGGCAAGGTGTTGATGAACAGGCCGATCTGCTGTTCCACACCCTTGAGTTCTGCCGGCCGGCCAGACACGGTGGCGCCGAACACCACAGTGTCCTGCCCGGTGCAGCGTTGCAGCAGCAACAGCCAGGCGGCCTGCACCAGGGTGTTGACCGTGACCTTCTGCTGGCGGGCAAACTCGCCCAGGCTGCGGGTCTGGGCCTCGTCGAGGGTGCAGCCATGGCTGCCATGGCCCTCCACCAGCGGCGCTCGTGCACCGGCAGCAATGGCCTGGGCCAAACGGGTCGGCTCATCCAGCCCCTGCAGTTGCTGTTTCCAGAAATGCTCACTGAGGGTTGCGTCCTGGCGTTGCAGCCAGGCGATGTAGTCGCGGTAGCGCCCGGTCAGGTGCTGCGGCAATTGACCGGCATAACGTTGCAGTACTTCACCGAGCAACTGCGAGTTGCTCCAGCCGTCCATCAGGATGTGGTGGTTGGTGTAGATCAGGTGGTAACGCTGCTCGCCAGTGCGCACCAGGGTCAGGCGCAGCAGGGGCGCAGCGGCCAGATCGAAGCCCCGTTGACGCTCGGTCGCCGCCAGGGTGTCCAGGGCTTGCGGGGCCTGCTGCGTCGAGCGCCAGTCGTGCTCGACACACTCCAGGCTGACCTGCTTGTACACCACCTGGATCGGCGCCGGCAGTTCGCCCTGCCAGAGGAAACCGCTGCGCAGGATGTCATGACGCTCGATGGTTGCCTGCCAGGCCTGGCGGAAGCGCTCGGGATCGAGCCCGTCTACATCCACTCGTAGCTGGTTGATGTAGTCGCCACCCTCCTCTTGATACAGGGTGTGGAATAGCATGCCTTGCTGCATCGGCGACAGCGGATAAAGGTCTTCGACCTTGGCCAGGGCCAGCGGCAAGCGGTCCAGCTGCTGCTGGCTCAGGCCGGCCAGCGGGAAGTCCGACGGCGTCGCGCCACGGTGCTCGGGCTGGCTGCAATGCTCGATCAGCGCCTTGAGTTCCCGAGCGTAGTCATCCGCCAGGTGCTCGATGGTGGCGGTATCGAACATCGCCCGGCTGAAGTTCCAGCCCAGGCTCAGCTCACCGCCATAGACCTGGCCATTGAGAGTCAACCAGTTGCCCAGGGGGGCGTGCAGGCTCTGGTCGTCGCCCTTGGCCTCATTGGCCGGGGCAAACCATGCCTGCTGGTCATCGAAACTGCCGTCGAACTGCCCCAGGTAGTTGAAGGTAATGCGCGGTACGGCTAGTGCGGCGAGGGCTGCCTGTGCTTGAGCATCCCCCAGGTAGCGCAAGGCACCGAAGCCGATGCCCTTGTTGGGCACGGCCCGCAGCTGTTCCTTGATGAGCTTGATCGAGTCGGCCAGGGCCGGCTGCGGCGTCAGCTTCACCGGGAACACGCTGGTGAACCAGCCCACGGTGCGACTCAGGTCGATGCTGTCGAACAGCTCTTCTCGGCCGTGGCCTTCCAGCTGCACCAGGGCGCTGCTGTCGCCGGTCCAGCGGGTGATGACCCGGGCCAGGGCGGTAAGCAGCAGATCGTTGATCTGGGTGCGATAGGCTGCCGGCGCGTCCTGCAACAGGCGTTGGGTATCACCCTTGCTCAGCCGGGTTTCGACACTGCTCGCGTGCTGGTTCTGCAACCCGTCGTGGCCGTGGTCGCAAGGCAGGTTCGATTCGACACCCTGCAACTGTGCCTGCCAGTAACCCAGCTCCTGCTGCAGCGCCGCGCTGCTGGCATAGGCCTGCAACTGCCCGGCCCAGGCTTGGGTCGAGCTGGACTTGGCCGGCAGTGCCTGGCCGCCCAGCAAGGCTTGCAGATCCTCCAGGAGAATCCGCCAGGACACCCCATCCACCACCAGGTGATGAACGATCAGCAACAGGCGCTGGCTCTGGTCGGCCAGGGTGAACAGCACGGCCCGCAGCAACGGGCCCTCCTGCAGGTTGAGACTGCTCTGGGCCTGCTCGGCAAACTGCTGCAACGCTTGGGCGTCGGCGACATTGGCCTGCCACAGCAGTTGCACCGGCTCCTCGGCATCGGCAAAGGCTGCACGCCACGTGCCCTGATGTTCGGTAAAGCGCAGGCGCAAGGCATCGTGCTGCACCGTCAGGGCCTGCAATGCGCTTTCCAGGGGCTGGGCTTGCAGCGCCTGTAGCGGCTTGAGCAGCACCGACTGGTTCCAGTGGTGACGTTCCGGTACCGGGGTGTCGAAGAACCACTGCTGGATCGGCAGCAGCGGCATCTGCCCACGCACCGGGCCCTGGTCGATCTGCAAACCACCCTCGCCCTGCTCCGCCACCGTGGCCAGCCCTTGCACTGTCTGGTGCTGGAACAGGTCCTTGGGGGTGACGCGGATACCGGCCTGCCGCGCCCGGCTGACCACCTGGATCGAGATGATCGAGTCGCCACCCAGCTCGAAGAAGTTGTCGGTGACGCCCACCTGCTCAAGCTTCAGCACATCGGCCCAGATCGCCGCGATCTGCTGCTCCAGGTCGTTTTGCGGCGCCACGTAGGTCTGCTGCATCAGCTGCGCATCGACTTTTGGCAGCGACTTGCGGTCCAGCTTGCCGTTCGGCGTCAGCGGCAGCGCTTCGAGGAACAGCAGGTAAGTGGGCACCATGTAGTCCGGCAGGCTTTCCCGCAGGCGAGCCTTGATGCTCTCGCGCAACTGCGCCTGGCGCTCGTTGCTCGACGCCACCTCGGCGTCCACCGGCACGATGTAGCCCACCAGCTGCTGGCCGCTCGGCCCTGGCTGGGCGATCACCGCCACTTCCAGCACCGGGTCCTGTTCCAGCAGGCGCGCTTCGATCTCGCCCAGCTCGATACGGAAACCCCGCACCTTCACCTGATGGTCGACACGGCCCACATATTCCACCAGGCCGTCGGTGCGGTAGCGGGTCAGGTCGCCGCTGCGGTACAACCGGGCACCGGTGGTGCTGTAGGGGTCAGGGATAAAGCGTTCCGCTGTCAGCCCAGGTCGATCCAGGTAACCCCGGGCCACGCCCAGGCCACCCAGGTACAGCTCGCCCGCCACGCCCACCGGTAACAGGTTGAGGTTGGCATCGGCCACGTAGGCGCTGCGGTTGCCAACGATATTGCCGATAGGCGCGTAGGCCGCATCACAGGGATCACCGACACGGGCCTTCCAGATCAACGGAGTGACCACAGTCTCGGTCGGGCCGTAACCGTTGAAGATGTACTTCGGACGCAGCACTCGCCACGCCAAGTCGTAACTGGCCTGGGGCACTGCATCGCCGCCAAAGCAGTAGACCCGCACCGCCGGCGGATTGCCGTCGCGCTCGGCGTGCACCGCCAGTTGTTGCAGATACACCGGCGGGAACACACCGACGGTGACGCCGTAGCGGTGCATCTGTTCGTAGGTGAATTCCGGCGACCACAGGCTGTCATCACGGATCAGCACGCTGGCCCCGTAGATCAGCGGGTGCATCCAGCCTTCGTGGGAGCCGTCGAAGGCGAAGGACATGAAGTGCAACTCGCAATCCGCCGGGCTCATTTCATAGCGCTCGCCGGTGGCCAGGCTGTGCATGGCCAATGGACCATGGGACACCGCCACGCCCTTGGGCAAGCCGGTGGAGCCGGAGGTGTAGATCACATAGGCGAGGTTTTCCTCGGCCAGATCCACTTGGGGGGCGCTGGCCGGGTAGCCGGCAAAATCTGCGGCCCGTTCCACCGACAAGGTCGGCAGGCCATCGGGGATCGGCAAGCGATCCAGCAGGTGGCTCTGGGTCAGCAGCAGCCACGCGCCGCTGTCTTGCATCATGTAGCGCAGGCGGTCCTGGGGGTACTCGATATCCAGCGGCACATAAACCCCACCAGCCTTGAGCACGGCCAGGAAGGCCACCATGATTTCCGCGCAACGCGGCATGGCGATGGCCACCCGCACTTCCGGGCCAACGCCCAGTTCGATCAACTTGTGCGCCAGTTGGTTGGCCTGAATATCCAGCTCGCGATAGCTCAGGCGCTGCTCGGCGAAGAACACCGCTGGTGCATCCGGAGCCTTGGCCGCCTGATCGGCAAACAGCTGGTGGACAAAACGATGGGTCGGGTAGACCACATCGGTGTGGTCCCAATCCTGGCGGATACGGTGCTGCTCGTCCTGCGTCAGCAATGGCAACTCACCCAGGCCGGTTTGCGCATGCTCCATCAGGCTCAGCAACAGGCCCTGCAAGTGCCCGCCCAACTGCACCATCGAAGGTTCAGAGAAGGACTCACGGGCATAGATGAACTCGAACGACAGGCTCGCCCCCAGGTTGACCGCGACCGTCAGGGGGTAGTTGGTCTGCTCGTGGTTACCCACAGCGCCAAAACGCAGTTGCGCCGGAGCGCCTTTTTCCAGGGCCTCGGACACCGGGTAGTTCTCGAACACCAGGATGTTGTCGAACAGCGCATCCCCGCCCAGCCCGGCCCAGCGCTGCACTTCGTACAGCGGCGTGTACTCATAGTCGCGCAGCGCCAGGTTGCGGTTCTGCACCGCCTGCAACCACTGGCTCACGGTCATGTCCGGGCGTGGCGTGGCCACCACCGGCAAGGTGTTGATGAACAAGCCCACCTGCTGCTCTATGCCCTTGAGCTCCGCGGGGCGCCCCGCCACCGTGGCGCCGAACACCACGCTTTCCTGCCCGGTGCAACGTTGCAGCAACAGCAGCCACGCCGCCTGCACCAGGGTATTGACGGTGACCTTCTGCTGCCGGGCAAATTCGCCAAGCCGTGCCGTCTGTGTCAGGTCCAGCTCGCGATGATGCTTGCCGTGGCCGGTGCCGGCCGCAATGTCCGCGACCCGGGACAGCGCCTGGGTCAGGCGGGTCGGTTCATCCAGCGTCTGCAGTTGTTCTTTCCAGAAGCTTTCACAGGCCTGGGCATCCTGGCGTTGCAGCCAGGCGATGTAGTCCCGGTAGCGGCCCGGAGCGTGGCTGGGCAACTGACCGGCATAACGTTGCAGCACTTCGCCGAGCAACTGCGAGTTGCTCCAGCCGTCCATCAGGATGTGATGGTTGGTGTAGATCAGGTGGTAGCGCTGCTCATCGATACGCACCAGGGTCAGGCGCAACAACGGCACGGCATCCAGCTCGAAGCCACGCTGGCGCTCGGCGGTGGCCAGGGTATCCAGGGCTTCCTGCTGCTGCGGCTGGCCGCGCCAGTCATGTTCGGTGCAGTCCAGGGCAATGTGCTTGTGCACCACTTGCAGCGGCGTCGACACCTCGCCCTGCCAGATAAAGCCGGTGCGCAGGATGTCATGCCGATCGATGGCCGCCTGCCAGGCCTGCTGGAAGCGCAGCGGATCAAGGCCGTCCACGTCTACCCGCAGCTGGTTGATGTAGTCGCCCGCCGCCTGCTCGTAGAGGGTATGAAACAGCATGCCCTGTTGCATCGGCGACAGGGGGTAGAGGTCTTCGACCGAGGCCATCGCCACCGGCAGGCGATCCAGTTGCTGCTGGTTCAGGCCCGCCAGTGGGAAGTCCGACGGGGTCGCACCCGCCTGCTCCGGTGTGCAGCAATGAGCCACCAGTGCCTTGAGCTCCTCGGCATAGTCGTCGGCCAGCCGCTGCACGGTGGCGGTATCGAACATCTGCTGGCTGAAGGTCCAGTTCAGGCTCAACTCGCCGCCATAGACCTGGCCATCCAGGCTCAGCCAGTTGCTCAGCGGGGCCAGTGGGCTCTGGTCGTCGCCCTTGGCTTCACCGCTGGGTTTGAACAGGGAATCCTGCTCGTCGAAACTGCCGTCGAACTGGCCCAGGTAGTTGAAGGTGATACGCGGCACGGCCAAGGCTGCCAGGGTCTGCTGCGCTTGCGCATCGCCCAGGTAGCGCAAGGCACCAAAGCCGATGCCCTTGTTCGGCACCGCCCGCAGCTGTTCCTTGATGAACTTGATCGAATCGGCCAGGGACGCCTGGGGCGTGAGCTTCACCGGGAACATGCTGGTGAACCAGCCCACGGTGCGGGTCAGGTCGATGCTGTCGAACAGGTCTTCGCGGCCGTGGCCTTCCAGTTGCACCAGGGCACTGGCTTCGCCGGTCCAGCGGGTGATGACCCGGGCCAGGGCGGTGAGCAGCAAATCGTTGATCTGGGTGCGGTAGGCCGCCGGGGCATCCTGCAGCAGGCGCTGGGTTTGGGCCTTGTCCAGGCGTGAACTCAGGCTGCTGGCGTGCTGGTTCTGCAACTCGGTCACCGGGCGGTCCAGCGGCAGGCTCGACTCGACACCCTGCAACTGGGCCTGCCAGTACTTGAGTTCTTCCTGCAACGCCGCACCTTGGGCATAGGCCTGCATCTGCTCGGCCCAGGCCTGGGTCGAGCTGGTCTTGGCCGGCAATGCCAGGGGCTGGCCGGCGCTGAGTTGAGCGTGGGCCAGTTGCAGATCCTCAAGCAGGATCCGCCAGGACACCCCGTCCACCACCAGGTGGTGGATCACCAGCAACAGGCGCTGGCTGCCGTCCTCCAGGCTGAACAGCACGGCCCGCAGCAGCGGCCCGTCCTGCAGGTTCAGGCTGCGCTGCGCCTCGATTGCCGACCGCTCCATGGCTTGGGCGCCATCCACTGCGACCTGCCAGAGCAGCTCCGGCCGCTGGCCGGCATCGGCAAAACGCGCCGACCAGCTATCCGCCTCCTGGCTGAACTGCAAGCGCAAGGCGTCATGCTGCACCCACAGGGCCTGCAAGGCGCTCTCTACCACCTCGGCGCGCAGCGGCTGGGCCGGCTTGAGCAGCACTGACTGGTTCCAGTGATGGCGTTCGCTCATGGGCAGCTCGAAGAACCACTGCTGCACCGGCAGCAGCGCAGTTGCGCCACGCACCGGGCCCTGGTCGATCTGCACCCCGCCCTCGCCCTGCTCGGCCACTGCCGCCAGCCCCTGTACCGTCTGGTACTGGAACAGATCCCGCGGGGTGAAGCGGATACCGGCCTGCCGCGCGCGGCTGACCACTTGGATCGAGATGATCGAATCACCGCCCAGTTCGAAGAAGTTGTCGGTGGCACCGACCTGCTCAAGCTTCAGCACATCGGCCCAGATCGCCGCGATCTGCTGCTCCAGTTCGCTCTGCGGCGCCACGTAGACCTGCTGCATCTGCTGGGCGTCGACCTTGGGCAGCGCCTTGCGATCGAGCTTGCCGTTGGGGGTCAGCGGCAACGCTTCGAGGAACAGCAGGTAGGCCGGCACCATGTAGTCCGGCACGTGTTCCTTGAGTGCCGTCTTGAGGCTTTCGCGCAGGGCGGCCTGGGCCTCGACGGTCGGGGTGGCCTCGCTCGGCACGATATAGGCCACCAGTTGCTGGCCGTTTTCGCTGTCATGGGCCAGGACAAAGGCTTCACGCACCGCCGCCTGCTGCACCAGCCGCGCTTCGATTTCACCCAGCTCGATACGGAAACCGCGGATCTTCACCTGATGGTCGATGCGGCCGATGTACTCGATCACCCCATCGGCGCGATAACGGGTCAGGTCGCCGGTGCGGTACAAGCGGCCACCGTCGCTGGAGAACGGGTTGGGTACGAACTTCTCGGCGGTCAGCCCTGGGCGCGCCAGATAGCCGCGAGTCACCCCGGCACCGGCCAGGTACAGCTCGCCGGCACTGCCCACCGGCACCGGTTGCAGGTCCGGGCTAAGGATGTAGCTCTGGGTATTGCTGATGGCCCGGCCGATATTGGCCTGGCCGCCGGCCTCGCGCCGGGTGTAGGTCGAGTAGGTGGTGTCTTCCGAAGGGCCGTACAGGTCGTAGACATGCACCAGCCCGGGCTGCTGATAAAGGCTATCCACCAGGGCCTGTTTCAGTGGCTCACCCGCCAGGTTGATGATCCGCACGCTGGGCGGAATCTGCCCGCTGCGGTGCAGCGCGGCAATCGCCGAAGGCACGGTATTGATCAAGCGCACCCGGTCGCGGTCCGCCAGCTCTGGCAGTTCCAGGGCGTTGCGGGCCAGGACGATGGAACCGCCGCTGGACAGGGTGACAAACAGCTCCCACACCGACAGGTCGAAGCAGATCGAGGTGGAAGCCAGCACCCCTTGCAGGTCTGCAGTGCTGTACACCCGGTTCGACCAGTCGATCAGCGCCAGCACGTTGCGATGGGCAATCGCCACGCCCTTGGGCAGGCCGGTGGAGCCGGAGGTATAAATCACATAGGCCAGATTGTCCGGGGTCGCGCGTGGCGCCGGGTCGTCTGTCGAGTAGCCATCCAGCCAGCCCGGCTGGGCATCCAGTTGCAGGGTCTGCAAGGACTCCACGGACGGCAGCAGCGACAGCAAGGCGCTTTCGGTCAGCAGGATCTGTGCCTGACTGTCGCGCAGCATGTGGGCCAGACGGTCCTGGGGATAATCCGGGTCCAGTGGCACATAGGCGCCACCGGCCTTGAGCACCGCCAGCAGCGCCACGACCATTTCCGGGGTGCGCTGCAAGGCCACGCCCACCCGCACTTCAGGCCCCACGCCCAGTTCGATCAGCTTGTGCGCCAGACGGTTGGCCCGGGCATTGAGTTCCCGGTAGCTCAGGCGCTGGCCAGCGAACAACAGGGCCTCGGACTCCGGGCTTTTCAGTGCTTGTGCTTCCACCAACTGCTGCACGCAACCATCGCCGGGGAACTCACCGGTGGCCGGGGTCCACTCGTGCAGCAACTGGTGCTGCTCGGCAGCGCCCAGCAGCGGCAGGTCCCCCAGGCGCTGCCCGGGTTGCTGGACAATGCCCTGCAGCAACTGCACCCAGGACTGGGCCAGACGCTCGATGGTGGACGCCTCGAACAGGTCGGTGGCGTAGGTCAGGGAGGCCCAGAGGCCATCTTCGGATTCGAAGGTATCCAGGGTCAGGTCGAACTGCGCGGCGCGCCCCTGCCAACTCAGGGTCTCGATGCTGAGGTCGTCCAGGCGCTGGCTCTGCCCGCCCTTCTTGACCGCGGTCTGGTGGTTGAACATTGCCTGGAACAGCGGGCTGTGGCTCAGGCTGCGCTCGGGGCGCAAGGCTTCCACCAACTGCTCGAAAGGCAAGTCCTGGTGGGACTGGGCCATCAGCGCGGTCTGCTTGACCTGCTGCAGGAAATCATTGAAGCCCAGTTGCCCGTCGACCTCGGCCTTGAACACCTGGGTATTGACGAAGAAGCCGATCAGGCGCTCGGTTTCCACCCGGTTGCGGTTGGCGGTCGGCACCCCGACGCGGATGTCCGCCTGGCCGCTGTAGCGGTGCAGCAAGACCTGGAACGAGGCCAGCAACAGCATGAACAGGGTCGCCCCTTCACGCTGGGCCAATTGCTTGAGGCCCAGGCGCAACTCTTCCGGCAACGGGATATCCAGCAACGCCCCCCGATAGCTCTGGATCGCCGGGCGCGAGTGGTCCAGCGGCAGCATCAGCAAGGGCTGCTCCCCGGCCAGTTGCTCCAGCCAGTAGCCCAGTTGCCGCTCACGCTCGCCGGCGTCCATCCACTGGCGCTGCCAGTTGGCATAGTCGGCGTATTGAATCGGCAGCTCCGGCAGGCTGACCGTGCGCCCCTGGCGGTAACCGGCATAGAGCTGGATCAGCTCGTCGACCATCACCCCCATCGACCAGCCATCGGAAACGATGTGGTGCTGGGTCAGGACCAGCACATGCTCGTCTGCCGCCACCCGCAGCAACTTGGCCCGCAACAGCGGGCCATTGCGCAGATCGAAGGGCGACTGGCTCTTGCTGTCGGTCAGGGCATGGACCTGGGCCTCATAGGACAGACCGCCGGCGTGCAGTTCGATGACCTCGATGTCCAGCGGTGCCGGTGGATGGACCACCTGTACCGCCGTGCCATCGTCTTCGGAAAAGGTAGTGCGCAGGGTTTCATGCCGGGCAATCAGGGTATCGAATGCATGGCGCAGCGCGTCGAGGTCCAGTTCTCCGGTCAAGCGCAGCGCCGTGGTGATGTGGTACGCGGTGCTGTCGGGCTCCAGTTGCCAAAGGAACCATTGGCTTTCCTGGGTATAGGAGAGAACCGGCGCCTCGTCGGCGCCGCGGCTGCAGATAGGAGCGATACCAAAGAGGTTGATGCCCTTTTCTTTAAGCAAAATCGCCAGGGCTCTTCTTTCCTTGGAAGAAAGCGTGCCTACCGAGTCGATTAAAGCTTGCATGTACTACCTCGCCTAAGAAATTATTTTTTCAAGATCATCGGGAGATAAACGTTTGAGGGCCTCCAAAGATTTAGCCAATTCATCCTGCAGTGAAGAAGTTGTCTGCCGCAGGGCCTGAACCTTCTCGATAAAGGCCGCGAGGCTCTCCGCGCCGAACAGCGACTTGATGGGCATATCCACGCCAAACTGCTGCTTGACCCGAGTCACCACCTGAGCCACCAACAGGGAGTGGCCGCCCAGCTCGAAGAAGTTGTCGCTCATGCCCACCCGATCCTGCTTCAGCACATCGGCCCAGATCGCCGCGATCTGCTGCTCCAGTTCGCTCTGCGGCGCCACATAGACTTGCTGCATCTGCTGGGCGTCGACCTTGGGCAGGGCCTTGCGATCGAGCTTGCCGTTGGGGGTCAGCGGCAACGCTTCCAGGAACAGCAGGTAGGCCGGCACCATGTAGTCCGGCACGTGTTCCTTGAGTGCCGTCTTGAGGCTTTCGCGCAAGGCGGCCTGGGCCTCGACGGTCGGGGTGGCCTCGCTCGGCACGATATAGGCCACCAGTTGCTGGCCGTTTTCGCCGTCATGGGCCAGGACAAAGGCTTCACGCACCGCCGCCTGCTGCACCAGCCGCGCTTCGATTTCACCCAGCTCGATACGGAAACCGCGGATCTTCACCTGATGGTCGATACGGCCGATGTACTCGATCACCCCATCGGCGCGGTAACGGGTCAGGTCGCCGGTGCGGTACAACCGGCCACCGTCGCTGGAGAACGGGTTGGGTACGAATTTCTCGGCGGTCAGCCCTGGGCGCGCCAGGTAGCCTCGGGTCACCCCGGCGCCGGCCAGGTACAGCTCGCCGGCACTGCCCACCGGCACCGGTTGCAGGTCCGGGCTAAGGATGTAGCTCTGGGTATTGCTGATGGCCCGGCCGATATTGGCCTGGCCGCCGGCCTCGCGCCGGGTGTAGGTCGAGTAGGTGGTGTCTTCCGAAGGGCCGTACAGGTCGTAGACATGCACCAGCCCGGGCTGCTGATAAAGGCTATCCACCAGGGCCTGTTTCAGTGGCTCACCCGCCAGGTTGATGATCCGCACGCTGGGCGGAATCTGCCCGCTGCGGTGCAGCGCGGCAATCGCCGAAGGCACGGTATTGATCAAGCGCACCCGGTCGCGGTCCGCCAGCTCTGGCAGTTCCAGGGCGTTGCGGGCCAGGACGATGGAACCGCCGCTGGACAGGGTGACAAACAGCTCCCACACCGACAGGTCGAAGCAGATCGAGGTGGAAGCCAGCACCCCTTGCAGGTCTGCAGTGCTGTACACCCGGTTCGACCAGTCGATCAGCGCCAGCACGTTGCGATGGGCAATCGCCACGCCCTTGGGCAGGCCGGTGGAGCCGGAGGTATAAATCACATAGGCCAGATTGTCCGGGGTCGCGCGTGGCGCCGGGTCGTCTGTCGAGTAGCCATCCAACCAGCCCGGCTGGGCATCCAGTTGCAGGGTCTGCAAGGACTCCACGGACGGCAGCAGCGACAGCAAGGCGCTTTCGGTCAGCAGGATCTGTGCCTGACTGTCGCGCAGCATGTGGGCCAGACGGTCCTGGGGATAATCCGGGTCCAGTGGCACATAGGCGCCACCGGCCTTGAGCACCGCCAGCAGCGCCACGACCATTTCCGGGGTGCGCTGCAAGGCCACGCCCACCCGCACTTCAGGCCCCACGCCCAGTTCGATCAGCTTGTGCGCCAGACGGTTGGCCCGGGCATTGAGTTCCCGGTAGCTCAGGCGCTGGCCGGCAAATAGCAGGGCTTCGGCGTCGGGAGTTTTCTGTACCTGGGCTTGCACCCACTGGTGTACAGAGTGCTCGCCGAAAAACTCGCCGGTGGCCGGGGTCCACTCGTGCAGCAACTGGTGCTGCTCGGCAGCGCCCAGCAGCGGCAAGTCCCCCAGGCGCTGGCGCGGCTGCTGGACAATGCCCTGCAGCAACTGCACCCAGGACTGGGCCAGACGCTCGATGGTGGACGCCTCAAACAGGTCGGAGGCATAGGTCAGGGAAGCCCAGAGGCGATCCCCGGACTCGAAGGTATCCAGGCTCAGATCGAACTGGGTCGTGCTGTCCTCGCCACTGAGCATCTGCACCTGCAACCCTGGAACCTCCAGGGTTGCAGCGTCCTGGCGGGCGGCAGCCTGGTGGTTGAACATCACCTGGAACAGCGGGCTGTAGCTCAGGCTGCGCTCTGGCTTGAGGGCTTCCACCAGTTGTTCGAAGGGCAGGTCCTGATGCTCCTGGGCCTCCAGCGCGGCTCTTTTGACCTGACTTAGAAAGTCGCTGAAGCTCAGTTGCCCGTCGACTTCAGCCTTGAGCACCTGGGTATTGACGAAGAAGCCGATCAGGCGCTCGGTCTCCACCCGGTTGCGGTTGGCGGTGGGCACCCCGACGCGGATGTCCGCCTGACCGCTGTAGCGGTGCAGCAGTACCTGGAACGAGGCCAGCAACAGCATGAACAGCGTGACCCCTTCACGCTGGGCCAGCTGTTTCAGGGCCCCCGGCAAGGCGCCATCCAGGCTGATGCCATGGCGCGCGCCCTTGTGGCTTTGCTGCAACGGCCGCGGATGGTCCAGGGGCAAATCCAGAACCTGAGTGCCGCCTTCCAGTTGCTGCAACCAGTAATCCAGTTGCCGCTCGCGCTCACCGGCTTCCATCCACTGGCGTTGCCAGGCCGCGTAGTCCGCGTACTGCACCTCCAGCGCCGGCAACTCGGCCTCCTGCCCCTGGCTATGGGCGCCATAGAGCCGGATCAGTTCCTCCACCATCAACTGCATCGACCAGCCATCGGAAACGACGTGGTGCTGGACCAGCACCAGCACATGCTCGTCCGCCGCCAGGCGCACCAGGGTGGCCCGCAGCAAAGGCCCCTGGCGCAGGTCGAACGGCTGACGTACCTGGGTGTCGATGACCTGCTTGATCAAGTCATCGGTGTTGCGGGCCTCCACCAGCAGAGACAAGTCCTGCTGGCTGATGGGCAAACGGGCCTGGGCCGCGATTACCTGGGTCAGGCCCCCGGCGCTTTCGACAAAGTGCGTGCGCAAGCTTTCATGGCGGGCGATCAAGGCATCGAAACTGCTTTGCAGGGCCTGGCTATCCAGAGCGCCACGCAGGCGCAGGGCCATGGGGATGTGATAGGCGCTGCTGTCGGGGTCCAGCTGCCAGAGGAACCACTGGCGTTCCTGGGCATAGGACACCGCCAGCGGCTGCTGCCGGTCCACCAGGGGAATCGGCTGGAGTGGCTGGGCAGTTTCCGGGCCCAGCAGGCGGACGAAATCTTCCAGCGACTCGCCTTCGAACAACAGCTTGAGGGGGGCCTCGATGCCCAGCTCCTGGCGGATGCGCGACATCACCTGGGTGGCCAGCAGCGAATGGCCGCCGAGCTCGAAGAAGTTATCGGTCAAGCCGACCTTTTCCAGTTTCAGCACCTGGGCCCAGATCCCGGCCACTTGCTGTTCGCGCTTGCTGCGCGGGGCCACGTGGGCCTGCTGCAACAGGCTGCCGTCGATGGCCGGCAAGGCAGCGCGATTGAGCTTGCCGTTGGCGGTCAGGGGCAGCGCCTGGAGGAACAGCACATGGGCCGGAACCATGTAGCCCGGCAGGTGCTCGCGCAGCCCGGCCTTGATGGCGTCGCGCAGGGGCAGTTGCTCGGCAAGCGGGTCCTGGCCGTTCCAGTCCAGGCCGGCGGGCACCACGTAGGCCACCAGTTGCGGGCCGTCGGGACCTTCCGGGGCCAGCACCACCGCCTCACGCACCGCAGGCAATTCCAGCAGCCGCGCTTCGATCTCCCCCAGCTCGATACGGAAACCGCGGATCTTCACCTGGTGGTCGATACGGCCGATGTAGCCGATCGAACCGTCGGCCTGATAACGCGCCAGATCACCGGTGCGGTAGAGACGCCCACCAGCCTCGCCAAACGGGTCCGGGACAAACCGCGCCGCACTCAAGTCGCCGCGGTTCAGGTAGCCCCAGGCCAGCCCGGCACGCCCGACATAGAGTTCACCGATGCAGCCCTTGGGCACCGGTTGCAGGTTGCTGTCCAGCAAATACCAGGACATGTCGGGGATCAGCTCGCCAATCGGGCTGGCCCCCGCCAGGCTCAGGTCCGCCACGGACAAGGGACGGTAGGTCACGTGCACCGTGGTTTCGGTGATGCCGTACATGTTCACCAACTGCGGGCGCTGATCGCCGAAACGCTGGAACCAGGGTTGCAGGGTATTGACCTCCAGGGCCTCGCCACCGAACACGATGTAGCGCAACCGATGCGCAGGCTCGGCGCTGCAGGCCACGTGCATCAACTGGCGGAACGCCGACGGCGTCTGGTTGAGCACCGTCACGCCCTCGCTGCAGAGCAGCGGGTAGAAGTCCTGGGCCGAGCGCGCCACCTCCTGGGGGACGATCAGCAGCCGCCCGCCATACAGCAGGGCACCGAAGATCTCCCACACCGAGAAGTCGAACGCATAGGAGTGGAACAGGCTCCAGACATCCTCGGCGCCGAACTGGAACCACTGCTCGGTGGCCGCGAACAGGCGCAGGACGTTGTGGTGTGGCTGCAAGGTGCCCTTGGGCTTGCCGGTGGAACCGGAGGTGTAGATCACGTAGGCCAGGTCTTCGGGCGTCACCCCGACCTCGGGGTTGTCTACCCGGTAGCCGTCCAGGGGTTGCTCCAGCAACCAGGTACTGCCGGCAAACGCCGGCAAGCCCTGCAGCAGATGCTCCTGGGTCAGCAGCAATGCGATGGCGCTGTCCTGCATCATGTGCTGCAGGCGGTCCTGGGGATAGGCCGGGTCCAGCGGCACGTAGGCGCCGCCGGCCTTGAGGATCGCCAACAGGCCGATGACCATCTCCAGGCTGCGCTCCACCGCCAGCCCCACCAGCACATTGGGCCCCACGCCCTGCTCGATGAGCTTGTGCGCCACGCGATTGGCCCGCTCGTTGAGCTGCTGGTAGTCCAGGCTCTGCCCGGCGAAGGTCAGGGCAATGGCCTGGGGCGCCCTGGCGGCCTGGGCCTCGATGAGCTGATGGACGCAGGCCCGGGAAGGGAATGCCTGCTGCTGCCGGTTCCACTGGTCGAGGATCTGCGCCCGCTCATCAGCCTCAAGCAAGGGCAACAGGCCGATGCGCTGCTGTGGCTGGCTGGCCACGCTTTGCAGCAACTGGCGCCAATGGGCGGCCAGGCGCTCGATGGTGGCGGCGTCGAACACATCGGTGGCATAGACCAGGGACGCGGCGATCCGGCCCTGGGTTTCCACGGTGTCCAGAGTCAGGTCGAACTGCGCCGACTGCCCCTGGGTGTCCAGGGCCTCGATGCTCAGGCCAGGCAGGTTCAGGGGTTTGCCTGCGACCGCCGCTTCCACCTGGTGGTTGAACATCACCTGGAACAGCGGGTTGTAGCTCAGGCTGCGCTCCGGCTGCAAGGCCTCTACCAACTGCTCGAACGGCAGGTCCTGGTGCGCCTGCGCCGCCAGGGCGGTCTGGCGTACCTGCTGCAGCAACTGGCTGAAGGACATCTGCCCGTCGATCTCCGCCTTGAGCACCTGGGTGTTGACGAAGAAGCCGATCAGGCGCTCGGTCTCGACCCGGTTGCGGTTGGCAATGGGCACACCGACGCGGATATCGGCCTGGCCGCTGTAGCGGTGCAGCAGGGTCTGGAACGAGGCCAGCAACAGCATGAACAGGGTCACCCCTTCCCGCTGGGCCAGGCTGCCCAGGGCTTCACTCAACGGCTGCTCCAGGGTCAGCTCCAGGCGCCCGCCCCGATGGCTCTGCACCGCGGGGCGCGGGCGATCCAGAGGCAGTTCGAGCAAGGGTTGCTCGCCGCCCAGTTGCGCTGTCCAGTAGGCCAGTTGCCGGTCCTTTTCACCGGCCTCCATCCAGTGGCGCTGCCAGAGGGCGTAGTCGGCATACTGGATCGGCAGCGCCGGCAACGACGCCGTCTGCCCTTGGCAGAAACCGATGTAGAACGCGATCAGTTCATCCACCATGACCTGCATCGACCAGCCATCGGAGACGATGTGGTGCTGGGTCAGGACCAGCACATGGTCATCCTCGGCCACCTGCAACAGGCCGACCCTGAGCAACGGCCCGGCCAGCAGATCGAACAGTTGCCGGGTCTGGGCCTGGACGAAGTCCTGCACGGCCGCATTGATCTGCTGCTGGCTCGCCTGGGCCGGCAGTGCCTGGCGCACCAGTTCCAGGCGCACCTCGGGGGCGACCACCTGCAGCGCCGTGTCGGCCTCCTCGACGAAATGCGTGCGCAGGCTTTCATGCCGGGCGATCAGGCTGTCGAAGCTGCGCTGCAAGGCCTCGACATTCAGTTTCCCGCGCAGGCGCAGGGCCTTGGGAATGTGATAGGCCGTGCTCTCGGGCGCCAGTTGCCAGAGGAACCACTGGCGTTGCTGGGCATAGGACAGCGGCAGGCGCTCCTGGCTCAGGCGCACCTCGGGAATCGGCAGGTTGGCCGGGGAGATGCCCTGTTCGAGCATCTTCTGCAGGTAGACCTTGCGCTTCTCCAGGGGCAGCAGGATGAAGCCTTTGACAATTTTCAGCGCGGTGGTGTTGTCCATTACACAGCCTCCATTTCGTCGAGCAACAGTTCCAGCGCACTCAGGTCGGCGCCTTGCACCTGGCCGGGCGTCTGTTGCAACTGGCTGACGAACAGCCCCAGGGTGGGAAATTCAAACGCCATCTGCACACTGACCTGGCGCCCAAGCTTGAGCTGGACTCGAGAGACCATCGCGGTTACCAACAAGGAATGCCCACCTAGTTCAAAGAAGTTATCGTTCATGCCCACTTGCTCGACCTCCAGCACCTGGGCCCAGATCGCCGCGACCTGCTGTTCCAGTTCGCTCTGTGGGGCGATGTAGGCCTGCTGCAACAGGCTGGCGTCGGCCTTGGGCAGGGCCTTGCGGTCCAGCTTGCCGTTGGGGCTCAGCGGCAGCGCTTCGAGGAACAGCAGGTGCGCCGGCAGCATGTAGTCCGGCAGCACCTCCTTGAGGGCCGCTTTGAGTTGCTCGCGCACCTGTGCCTGCTGTTCCGGGCTCTCTACCGCCACGCCCGCGGCCGCCACTACGTAGGCCACCAGCTGTGGACCACCGGCCGCCTCCTGGGCCAGCACCACGGCTTCGCGCACCAGTGGCAGCTCCAGCAGCCGCGCTTCGATCTCGCCCATTTCGATGCGGAAACCGCGGATCTTCACCTGGTGGTCGATGCGCCCGGCGTACTCGATCACGCCCTCGGCGTCATAGCGGGCCAGATCGCCGGAGCGGTACAGGCGACCGCCATCGCTGCTGAACGGATCGGGAATGAAACGCTCGGCAGTCAGGCCTGGGCGGTCGTGGTAACCCCGGGCCAGCAGCTCGCCCCCGATCATCAGCTCGCCGGTGGCGCCGCTGAGGGTCAGGTTGCCGCTGTTGTCCAGCAAGTAGATGGAGCGGCCCGGCAAGCCCTTGCCCAGCGGCATCTGGCTCGGCAAGGCTTGCCCGTCCTGCAGGTAACGGCTGCAGTCATGGGCGGTAACGCTCACCGTGGCCTCGGTCGGCCCGTAGGTGTTGAGCAGGCAGGCGTGTTTCAGGCCGGCCTTCTTCCACGCCGCCACGCCTTCTGCCGGCATGGCTTCGCCCCCCAGGTTGAGCTGGCGCAGGCGGCCAAAGTCGCGGGGTTCGCGGCTGGCGAAGTCCTTGCCCAGCATGAACCAGTAGGCGGTGCTCAGATCGACGATGCTGATGCCCTGCTCGATCAGCTCGCGGTAGAAGGTTTCGCTGTCCCACAGCGCCTTGCCGCGAATCACCACCGAGGCGCCACAGATCAGCGCCGGGTACAGCTGTTCGACAAAGGCGTCGAAGTTGAAGGTGGAGAACTGCAGGCCACGGTCTGCCGCGCTCATTTTGAAGTAGTCCCGGGAAACCTGGGCGTGCTGGGTCAAGGCGCGGTGGCTGATATCCACACCCTTGGGCCGGCCGGTGGAACCGGAGGTGTACATCACATAGGCCAGGTTGTCGGCTTGGGCCCGCGGCGCTGGATTGTTCAGGGAGTAGCCGTCCAGGCCCTGCTGATCCAGGCACAGGTGGGGTACCTCCACCCCGTCGCGCAGGCGTTCCAGCAGCGGCGACTGGGTCAGCAGCAGCTGGATGCCGCTGTCCTGCATCATGTAGTGCAGGCGCTCCTGGGGGTATTCGGGGTCCAGCGGCACATAGGCGCCACCGGCCTTGAGCACCGCCAGCAGGCCGACAAGCATGTCCAGCCCGCGCTCCACGGCAATGCCCACCCGCACATCCGGGCCCACGCCCTGCTCGATCAACGCATGGGCCAACTGGTTGGCCCGCTGGTTGAACTGGCCATAGCTCAGTTGCTCACCGGCACACAGCAGCGCCACGGCATCCGCAGTGCGTGCGGCCTGGGCCTCGATCAACTGCTGGACGCAGAGCGGCGACAGGTCTCGCGCCGGAGTACGGCTGCGTTGCTCCTCGATCAAGCGGCGCTCGGTAGCGCCAGTCAACGCCAACTCGCCGATGCTCGACTGCGGCTGCTCCACCAGCGCCATGAGCACCTGCTCCAGGTAGCCCGCCAGTTGCCGGATGTTCGCCTCGGCGAAATGCTCCAGGGCATAGCTGTAGTCGAACGCCAGGGTCTGCCCCAGGTACACCGACAGGGTCAGTGGGTAGTTGGTCTGCTCATGGTTGGCCGCCATGCCGAAGCTCAACTGCGCCGGTGCACCTTGGGCCAGGGCCTCGGACACCGGGTAGTTCTCGAACACCAGGATATTGTCGAACAGCGCCTCACCCCCCAGGCCCGCCCAGCGCTGCACGTCGTACAGCGGCGTGTGTTCGAAGTCGCGCAGGGCCAGGTTGCATTCCTGCACCAGTTGCAGCCAGTCACTGACCGGCATGTCCGGGCGCGGCGCAGCCACGACCGGCAGCGTGTTGATGAACAGGCCGATCTGTTGCTCCACGCCCTTGAGCTCCGCCGGGCGCCCGGACACCGTGGCGCCGAACACCACGCTGTCCTGCCCGGTGTAGCGTTGCAGCAGCAACAGCCACGCGGCTTGCACCAGGGTGTTGACCGTGACCTTCTGCTGGCGGGCGAACTCGCTCAAGCGTTGCGTCTGTTGCAGGTCCAGGTGCTGTTGATAGGCGGCGTAGCCCTTGCCGGCCAGGGCCTGGCCACCGCGGCTGATGGCCTGGGCCAGACGGGTTGGCTCATCCAGGGCCGCCAGTTGCTGCTTCCAGAAGGTCTCGCTGAGCTGGGCGTCCTGGCGTTGCAGCCAGGCGATGTAGTCGCGATAGCGCCCGGGTGCCTGGCTCGCGAACTGCCCCGCATAGCGCTGCAGCACTTCCCCTAGCAGCCGTGAGTTGCTCCAGCCGTCCATCAGGATGTGGTGGTTGGTGTAGATCAGGTGGTAACGCTGCTCGCCAGTGCGCACCAGGGTCAGGCGCAGCAGGGGCGCGGCCAGCAGGTCGAAACCACGCAGGCGCTCTTCTTCGGCCAAGCCATCCAGGGCGGCCGGCACGGCCTCGTTCGCCCGCCAGTCATGCTCGACAAAGTCCAGGCGGATACGCTTGTGCACCACCTGGATCGGCGCCGGCAGCTCGCCCTGCCAGAGGAAGCCGCTGCGCAGGATGTCATGGCTGTCGATGGCCGCCTGCCAGGCCTGGCGGAAGCGCTCGGGTTCGAGCCCGTCCACATCCACCCGCAGTTGGTTGATGTAGTCGCCCGCGCCCTGCTCGTAGAGGGTGTGGAACAGCATGCCCTGTTGCATCGGCGACAGCGGATAGAGGTCCTCGACCTCGGCCAGGGCCAGTGGCAACTGGTCCAGTTGCTGTTGGTTCAGGCCCGCCAGCGGGAAGTCCGACGGGGTTACCCCACGGTGCTCGGGCTGGCTGCAATGCTCGATCAGCGCCTTGAGTTCCCGGGCGTAGTCATCCGCCAGGTGCTCGATGGTGGCGGTATCGAACATCGCCTGGCTGAAGGTCCAGCCCAGCTTCAATTGGCCGCCATAGACCTGGCCATTGATGCTCAGCCAGTTGCCCAGCGGAGCCTGGGCGCCTTGATCGGCACCCTTGGCTTCGGCGCTGGGGGCAAACCAGGCATCCGGCTCATCGAAGCTGCCATCGAACTGGCCCAGGTAGTTGAAGGTGATGCGTGGCACCGCCAATGCCGCGAGGGTCTGTTGCGCCGCTTCGTCCCCCAGGTAGCGCAGGGCACCAAAGCCGATGCCCTTGTTGGGCACGGCCCGCAGCTGTTCCTTGATGAGCTTGATCGAGTCGGCCAGGGCCGGCTGCGGCGTCAGCTTCACCGGGAATACGCTGGTGAACCAGCCCACGGTGCGGCTCAGGTCGATGCTGTCGAACAGCTCTTCGCGGCCGTGGCCTTCCAGTTGCACCAGGGCGCTGCTGTCGCCGGTCCAGCGGGTGATGACCCGGGCCAGGGCGGTGAGCAGCAGATCGTTGATCTGGGTGCGATAGGCCGCCGGCGCATCCTGCAACAGGCGCTGGGTATAGCTTGGGTCCAGCTCGGTGCTGACACTCCTGGCATCCTTGATCACCACCTGATCCGTTGCCCGGTCGCAGGGCAGGCCCGAATCCACGTCCTGCAACTGCGCCTGCCAGTAACCCAGCTCTTGCTGCAGCGCCGCGCTGCGGGCATAGGCTTGCAACTGGCCGGCCCAGGCCTGGGAGGAGCTGGTCTTGGCCGGCAGCTTGATGGGTTGCCCGGCGGCCTGCTGTACCAGGGCCTGATGCAGGTCCTCCAGCAGCACCCGCCAGGACACCCCGTCCACCACCAGGTGATGGATGGCCAGCAGCAGGCGCTGGGTGCCATCACGCAACGTGAAGAGCACGGCACGCAACAAAGGCCCCTGTTGCAGATCGAGGCTGCGTTGCGCGGTATCGCACAGGGCTTGCAACGAATCTTCAGTGGCGTCGTCCGCCAGCCACAGCAGCGCATCGGCCTGCGTCGCCGCCAACGGTGCCGCAGTCATCTGCCCCAGCGGGGCATAAGTCGCGACCCAGGCTGCGCCTTCTTCGACAAACTTCAGGCGCAGGCCGTCGTGGTGTTCGAGCAAGGCTTGCAAGCCCTGCTGCAGTGCCTCGGCACTCAGAGGCTTCAGCGGCTTGAGCAGCACCGACTGGTTCCAGTGATGCCGTTCCGGCACCGGGGTGTCGAAGAACCACTGCTGGATCGGCAGCAGCGGCATCTGCCCACGCACCGGGCCCTGGTCGATCTGCAAACCACCCTCGCCCTGCTCCGCCACCGTGGCCAGCCCCTGCACCGTCTGGTGCTGGAACAGGTCCTTGGGGGTGAAGCGGATACCGGCCTGCCGCGCCCGGCTGACCACCTGGATCGAGATGATCGAGTCGCCACCCAGCTCGAAGAAGTTGTCGGTGACGCCCACCTGCTCAAGCTTCAGCACATCGGCCCAGATCGCCGCGATCTGCTGCTCCAGGTCGTTTTGCGGCGCGACGTAGGTCTGCTGCATCAGCTGCGCATCGACTTTTGGCAGCGACTTGCGGTCCAGCTTGCCGTTCGGCGTCAGCGGCAGCGCTTCGAGGAACAGCAGGTAAGTGGGCACCATGTAGTCCGGCAGGCTTTCCCGCAGGCGAGCCTTGATGCTCTCGCGCAACTGCGCCTGGCGCTCGTTGCTCGACGCCACCTCGGCGTCCACCGGCACGATGTAGCCCACCAGCTGCTGGCCGCTCGGCCCTGGCTGGGCGATCACCGCCACTTCCAGCACCGGGTCCTGTTCCAGCAGGCGCGCTTCGATCTCGCCCAGCTCGATACGGAAACCCCGCACCTTCACCTGATGGTCGACACGGCCCACATATTCCACCAGGCCGTCGGTGCGGTAGCGGGTCAGGTCGCCGCTGCGGTACAACCGGGCACCGGTGGTGCTGTAGGGGTCAGGGATAAAGCGTTCCGCTGTCAGCCCAGGTCGATCCAGGTAACCCCGGGCCACGCCCAGGCCACCCAGGTACAGCTCGCCCGCCACGCCCACCGGTAACAGGTTGAGGTTGGCATCGGCCACGTAGGCGCTGCGGTTGCCGACGATATTGCCGATAGGCGCGTAGGCCGCATCACAGGGATCACCGACACGGGCCTTCCAGATCAACGGAGTGACCACAGTCTCGGTCGGGCCGTAACCGTTGAAGATGTACTTCGGACGCAGCACTCGCCACGCCAAGTCGTAACTGGCCTGGGGCACGGCATCGCCGCCGAAGCAGTAGACCCGCACCGCCGGCGGATTGCCGTCGCGCTCGGCGTGCACCGCCAGTTGTTGCAGATACACCGGCGGGAACACACCGACGGTGACGCCGTAGCGGTGCATCTGTTCGTAGGTGAATTCCGGCGACCACAGGCTGTCATCACGGATCAGCACGCTGGCCCCGTAGATCAGCGGGTGCATCCAGCCTTCGTGGGAGCCGTCGAAGGCGAAGGACATGAAGTGCAACTCGCAATCCGCCGGGCTCATTTCATAACGTTCGCCGGTGGCCAGGCTGTGCATGGCCAGCGGGCCGTGGGACACCGCCACGCCTTTGGGCAGCCCGGTGGAACCGGAGGTGTAGATCACATAGGCGAGGTTTTCCTCGGCCAGATCCACTTGGGGGGCGCTGGCCGGGTAGCCGGCAAAATCTGCGGCCCGTTCCACCGACAAGGTCGGCAGGCCATCGGGGATCGGCAAGCGATCCAGCAGATGGTTCTGGGTCAGCAGCAGCCACGCGCCGCTGTCTTGCATCATGTAGCGCAGGCGGTCCTGGGGGTACTCGATATCCAGCGGCACATAAACCCCACCAGCCTTGAGCACAGCCAGGAAGGCCACCATGATTTCCGCGCAACGCGGCATGGCGATGGCCACCCGCACTTCCGGGCCAACGCCCAGTTCGATCAACTTGTGCGCCAGTTGGTTGGCCTGAATATCCAGCTCGCGATAGCTCAGGCGCTGCTCGGCGAAGAACACCGCTGGTGCATCCGGCGCCTTGGCCGCCTGATCGGCAAACAGCTGGTGGACAAAACGATGGGTCGGGTAGACCACATCGGTGTGGTCCCACTCCTGGCGAATACGGCGCTGCTCGTCCTGGCCCAGCATCGGCAGCTCGCCCAGGGCTTGCTGCGGTTCAAGCATGCCTTGCAGCAGATTGCGCCAGTGATCGGCAAGGCTCTGGACGGTGGAGACCTCGAACAATTCGCCGGCATAGATGAACGAAGCGTTGATCCCGGCGTCGGTCTCCAGGGTTTCCAGGGTCAGGTCAAATTGCGCGGTACCGCCCTGCAGGACCATTTCCTCGGCTTGCAGGCCCGGCAGGCTGGTGCCGTCGGTGCTTTCCCCGGCAATGCTCAGGTGGTTGTACATCACCTGGAACAACGGGTTCTGGTCCAGCGCACGCTGGGGCTTGAGGGCATCCACCAGACGATCGAACGGCAGGTCCTGATGGGCCTGGGCGGCCAGGGCCGTGGCCTTGACCTGACGCAGCAACTGCCCCACCGGCAGGCTCGGCGCCAGCTCGACGCGCATCACCAGGGTGTTGACGAAGAAGCCCATCACCCCTTCCATTTCCTGGTGGCGGCGATTACTCACCGGCACTCCGATGCGGATATCCGGCTGATCGGAGTAACGGTGCAGCAGCAACGCGAACGACCCCAGGAACAGCTGGAACAGGGTCATGTCATGTTCCCGCGCCACTCGCCGTAGCCCTTGCTCCAGGTCCGCCGGCAGGCGCAGACCCAGGCGTTCCTGGCGGTGGGAGACCAACGCCTGGCGTGGATGATCCAGAGGCAGCTCCAGAACCGGATGCTCCAGCCCCAGTTGCTGGCGCCAGTAATCCAGCTGGCGCTGTTGCTCGCCCTGCTCCAGCCAGCTGCGATGCCAGTTAGCGTAGTCGGCGTACTGCACGCTCAACGGCTCGAACTGCGGTGCCTGCCCCTGGATCAAGCCGCGGTACAGCGCGACGAATTCCCGGGCCAGCACACTCATGGAGGCGCCATCGGAAATGATGTGGTGCAAGGTCACCACCAGCAGGTAATCGCGCTCGGCGATCTGCAGCACCCGGGCCCGGCACAGGGGCCCGCGCTCCAGATCGAACAGTTGCTGGGTCTCCTCCAGGGCGCGGGCCTGGACGGCTTCGCGGGGCAGGCCCGGCGTCAATCGCTCCCAGGCCACGCTGATCGCGCCCTGTGCATGCACCACCTGGCACAGGCGTTCCTGATGCTGGGTGAAGGTGGTGCGGAACGCTTCATGGCGCTGGGCCAGGGCATCGAAGGTCTGCTGTAAGGCAGCCTGGTCCAGTTCCCCCTGCAAACGGACCACGATCGGCGTGTGGTAGGCGGTGCTCTGCGGATGCATCTGCCAGAACAGCCATTGCCGCTGCTGGGCATGGGAGGCCGGCAAGGGCCCATCACGCTCCAGCACCTCGATCTGCGGCAGTGCCGCGGCGCCCGCGCAGGCCTGTACCTGTTCGACGAATTCGTCCAGGCGCGAGGTTTCGAACAGCACCCGCAGCGGCACGTCCGCCCCCAGCAGGCGACGCACCCGGGACATGATCTGGGTTGCCAGCAATGAATGGCCACCCAGGGCGAAGAAGTTGTCGCCCAGGCCCACCCGCTCGACCTTGAGCACCGCCTGCCAGATCGCCGCGACGCCCTGCTGCAGCTCGCTGACCGGGGCCATAAAGGCTTCCACCGGCGCCTGCTGCTGCAATGGCGGCAGGGCCCGCAGGTCGAGCTTGCCGTTGGGGGTCAAGGGCATGCCGGCCAACGCCAGGAAATGCATGGGCAGCATGTAGTCGGGCAAGGCCACCGCCAGTTGCCGGCGGATCTCCTGCCACGCCGCCTCCGGTTCCTGAGCCTTGGCCAGTACCACATAGGCCGCCACTTGCGACTCGCCCGCCACACTGACCACCTGTGCCACGGCGTCTTCGACCTGGGGCAACTGCTTGAGGGCCGCGGTGATTTCCCCCAGCTCGATACGGTAACCGCGGATCTTCACCTGATGGTCGATGCGGCCCAGGTAGTCGATAACCCCGCCGTCCAGATAGCGCGCCAGGTCACCGGTGCGGTACAGGCGCTGCCCGTCGCCGCTGAAGGGGTCCGGCACAAAGCGCTCGGCGGTCAAGGCCGCGCGCTGGTGGTAACCCCGCGCCAGGCCGGCGCCACCCAGGTACAGCTCGGCCGGAGTGCCGGGCGCCACCGGTTGCAAGGATGCATCCAGCACCCGCGCACGGACGTTGGCCAGCGGCAGGCCCAGGGGCACCACCGCCCGCTCGTCCGCCAGCGTGGCGGCGGCCATGGTCAGGGCGCCGACCGTGGTTTCCGTGGGGCCGTAGTGGTTGAACACCGCGCACTCCGGTGCCAGGGTCGCGATCCTGCGGACCAGAGCCGCCGGGCAGGCCTCGCCGCCCAGCACCAGGCACTGGCGCGGCAGGGAGCGGGCCGGTTCTTCGCCACTCATCAGCGCCTGCAAATGCGACGGGACGATCTTCAATACATCAATCTGGTGGGTGTGCAGGTAGGCGCCGAAGGCGTCGGCGTCCAACCCGGTATCCAGGTCGATCACGTGCAGGCAACTGCCGGAGCACAGGGCGCCGAACAGCGTGGTGTGGCCAAGATCCGCGGCGATGGTCGAGACCACGGCCATAGTGCGCGCAGCCCCCAGCGGCAGGCGCTGGATGATCGCCTGCACATAGTTGGCCAGGGCTCCGTGGGTGATGCTCACGCCTTTGGCGGCACCGGTGGAGCCGGAGGTGTAGATCGAATAGGCCAGGTTCCCGGCAGCCATCCCGGGCAAGGCTGCCAGCGGATCGCTGTCCGGCGCCCAGGCCTGTGCCTGATCCAGCAACAGCACCTCGACCCGGGCCGCCACCGGCAGCCGCGGCTGCACCGCCGTCTCGCTCAGCAGCAGGCGTACGCCGCTGTCTTCAAGCATGTAGCTCAAGCGCTGTTCGGGGTATTGCGGGTCCAGGGGCACATAGGCACCGCCGGCCTTGAGCACCGCCAACAGGCCCAGCACCATCTCCAGGGAACGCTCCACAGCGATACCCACCGGCACTTCCGGCCCCACGCCACGCGCCACCAGCGCTGCGGCCAGACGGCTGGCACGCAGGTCCAGCTCGCGGTAGCTCAGGCACTGCCCGGCGAATACCAGGGCCGGTGCTTCGGGCTGCGCGGCGACCTGGCGGGCAAAGAGTTCGAGCACCGATTCGGCGCTGAACACCTCTTCTGCGCCAGCCCCCTGGGCCAGGAAGCCCCGGTGCTGCTGGGCACTGAGCAGCGGCAGTTCGGCAAGCGCCGACTGCGGCTCGCGCACCATCGCCCACAACAGGTTCTGCCAGTGGCCGGCCATGCGCTCGATGGTCTGCGCTTCGAACAACTGGCAGTCGTAGGTGAAGGCGGCCTGCAACTGGCCACCGCGTTCGAAAGTGTCCAGGGTCAAGTCGAACTGCACCGTGCGCTCGTTGCGCGGCAAGGCCTGCACTTGCAGCCCGGAGCGGCTGTGCAAGGTGGTCAGTTCGGTGACCTGGGGCTGGTGGTTGTACAGCACCTGGAACAGCGGGCTGTGGCTCAGGCTGCGCTCCAGGTGCAGGGCTTCCACCAGGCGTTCGAAGGGCAGGTCCTGATGGGCCTGGGCGCCCAGGGTAGTCTCGCGGATATCGGCCAGCAGTTGCTGCACTGTCAATTGCGGGCTCAGTTCGGTACGCAGTACCTGGGTGTTGACGAAGAAACCGATCAGCCCCTCGGCTTCCTGGCGCGTGCGGTTGGCGATGGGCACGCCGACCCGGATGTCCTGCTGGCCGCTGTAGCGCGATAGCAGCAGCTTGAAGCCGGCCAACAGCACGGCAAACAGGGTCACCCCCTGCTGGCGCGCCAGGGCGCCCAGTTGCTGGGCCAGGGGTTGTTCCAGGGCAAAATCCAGGCGGCGCCCCTGGCGGCTGGAATGGGCCGGCCGCGGATGGTCGGTGGGCAGTTTCAGCGGCGGATGCTCGTCACCCAGCTTGGCCTGCCAGTAGTCCAGTTGCCGCTCCTGCTCCCCTGCCTCCAGCCAGCTGCGCTGCCACAGGGCGTAGTCGCGGTACTGGATCGGCAGCGCCGGGACGTTCGGCACCTCGCCCTGGAGCAGGCTGTCGTAGGCGTGCAGGAATTCTTCGATCAAGACCCCCATCGACCAGCCATCCGCGACGATATGGTGCAGGGTCAGCAGCATCACGTGCTCCTGCTCGCCCAGGCCCAGTACGCAGACCCGCAGCAAAGGCCCCTGTTGCAGATCGAAGGGCCGGCGCGCTTCGGCGTCGGCCAACTGCTGCACCCTGGTTTCGCGCTGCGCCGGGTCGAGGTCGCAGAGCTCCCGATAATCGATGTCGACCCGCGCCTCCTGGATCACCTGCCGAGGCTCATCGTCCTCCAGGGCAAAGACCGTGCGCAGGCTCTCATGCCGCTCCAGCAGCCAGTCGAAGGCCTGCGCCAGCACTGCCCGGTCCAGCGGCCCGCTCAGGCGGACCGCGTTGGGCAGGTTGTAGGCCGCGCTCTGCGGATCCAGTTGCCAGAGAAACCACATGCGCTGCTGCGCATAGGACAGGGCCTGGCGATCAGGCACCGCAACCCCCGCCGGAATCGGCAGCAGAGAGAAGTCGACGCCTTCCTTGTCCAGAGCCTTCAAGAACAGCCGGCGCTTTTCCAGCGGCAGTTCAATGAATCTGCGGGCGAGCTTCAAGGAGTCTTCTGCATTCATCGGGAGTCATCCGTACTTACTTGTTGGGTATCGAGCATTGGCTCGGTCATCCCTACGGAACGGATGAAGGCCGGGGAAAATTAACCCCGCACAGCGCCAGAACAACCCGCTTGCGGGCCCCTCAGGGTGATTGGGCAGGCGCCGCCAGCAGTAAATCACCCCGCTCATCCTTCGTTCCTTCCTTATCCTCCCCTTGCAGCAGGTACCCGCCCATGTCTTCCGCTCAATCGCTGACCGGCCTCCTCACCCAAGGCTTGCGCAAACTGACCGGCATCGACCGGTCCAGGCCAAAGGGCTACCGGGTAATCAACGTCGAGCTCAAGCAGCGCATCCACCTCAGCCCGTCCATGGCCCGCCTGGTGTTCACCGGCGAGGACATCGCCCAGGCGCGTACCCTGGCACCGGACCAGCGCATCAAGCTGCTGTTTCCCGGGGCCGATGGCACGCCCTCGCAACTGCCGGTGGAAGGCGACTGGCAGGCGGCCCGGCGCAAGCTGCCGGCCGAGCAGCAACCGCCAATGCGCACCTACACCATTCGCGCCCTGCGCCTGCACCCTGCGCAAATGGATGTGGATTTCGTCCTGCACGGGGTCAACGGCCCGGCCTCCGCCTGGGCCACCCATGCCCAGCCCGGCGACCGCCTGCAGATGGTGGTGCCGAACAAGGCCTACAGCGGCGACCCCGGTGGTTATGAATGGCTGCCGCCGGCGGGGATCCGCAAGGTGCTGTTGATGGGCGATGAAACCGCGCTGCCGGCGATTGCCGGCATTCTGGAAGAACTGCAGGGTTATCCGGACCATCCGGATGTGCAGGCGTTTATCGAAGTGCCCTATGAAAGCGATTGCATCGACCTGCGCTGCCACCCGCTGGCGCGGATCAACTGGTTGCCCCGGGACCTGCTGGGCGCACGCCATGGCGAAACCCTGATCCATGCCGCCCGGGAGCTGGCCGAACTGCCGCCGGCCAACAGCCAGCGCCGGCCGATCAAGGTTTCCGAACGCAACGACGAACAACGCCTCTGGGAAACCGCCCAACCGGCGGACAACGATTTCTACGCCTGGGTGGCCGGCGAGTCGGCCACGGTGATGAACATTCGCCGCCACCTGATCAACGAGCGCGGCCAGGAGCGTCGCAACCTGACCCTGATGGGCTACTGGCGCCTGGGCAGCTCCCTGGGTTGAGCCCCACCAACCGCCCCACCCTCTTCCCTGTAGCCGCTGCTGAGCCCGCGAAGCTGCACAAAGGCCCGCCGGGCCTTGCTTGGCGATCGCCAGCCGAACCCCTGGCGAACCCGGGATTTTTGCGCCCCTGCGGGCCGTGCGCAGCCTGCGCCAGCGGCTACAGCAAGCAAGTGTGTAGCCGCTAGGAAACCGCGGCTACCGGTTGCAGGTGGCGGCGGCGATGCACCTCCAGATGGCCCTTGAGCAGGCTCAGCACCTTGGCCTCGTGCTCGTGGATGAAGAAGTGCCCGCCCGCCAGCATGTCCACCGAAAAACTGCCGTGGGTTTCCTTGCTCCAGCCGATCAGTTGCTCGGTGGTGGCGCGATCCGTCTTGCCGCCCAGCACATGCACCGGGCAATTGAGCAGTGGCCGTTGCACCGGGCGAAAGCGCCCGCACAAGAGAAAGTCGGCCCGCAGGATCGGCAAGGTCAGGCTCATCAGTTCCTGGTTGGCCAGCACTTCTTCACTGGTGCCGTTGAGGGTGCGCAACTGTTCGATCAGTTGCTCATCGGTCTTGGGCTCGGCAAACCCCCGGTCGTATTCGGTGCGCAGGGTCGGCGCAGCAGTGCCCGAGGCGAACAGCGCCACCGGCTCCGGGCACCCCAGCGCGCGCAGGGCATGGGCCAGTTCGCAGGCCAGCAAGGCGCCCAGGCTGTGGCCGAACAGGGCGTAAGGGGTACGCAGCGTGCCCCGGATTTCCAGGGCAAGCTGCCGCGCCAGCTCGCGCATGTCGGTGTGCAGCGGCTCGGCATAACGGGCGCCACGCCCGGGCAGCTCCAGCGGTTGCAGGTGCAGCCACTGCGGCAGCTTGCGGCGCCAGCGGCTGTAGACCATGGCGCTGGCGCCGGAATACGGCAGGCACAGCAGGTTCAACTGAGTCACGGTTATTCCCTCGACGGATGGACGCTAAAGAAACGCAGCACGAGGGGAACAAATTAGTCCATCGATCAGCTCAGCGCATGCGTCGATAGCTCTGCAACGCCGCCCCCAGTACCACCGCGCCGCCCGCCAGGGCCAGCCAGAAGCCGCTGCGGGCGCCGAACTGGTCCACCAGCGCTCCGGACCCCGCGGCCCCCAGGGCCACGCCGATGCTCAGGCCGGTGACCAGCCAGGTCAGGCCCTCGGTGAGCTTGGCCGGCGGCACGCTGCGTTCCACCAGGGCCATCGCGACGATCAGGGTCGGCGAGAAAAACAGCCCGGCAACGAACACCGCCAGGGACAGGCCGAGGATGTTGCTCGCCAGCAGCAGCGGCAAGGTGGTCAGCGCCGTGGCGATACCGCCGTACATGAACAGCCGGGGCAAGGGCGTGGCCAGTTTCAGGGCGCCAAAGGCGATGCCCGCCAGGCATGAGCCGATGGCGTACACCGAGAGCACGATGCTCGCCGCCGCCGGCTGCCCCTGTTGCTGGGCGAAAGCCACGCTGACCACGTCCACCACCCCGACGATGGTGCCCATGGCGGTCATCAGCAACAGCAGCAGGCGGATTTCCACCGAGCGAATGATCGAGCCAGCGTGCCCTTCCTCATGGGGATGGACCGGCGGCTCGGTGCTTTTCTGCATGACGAACACACTGACCCCCAGCACCAGCATCAGCAGCGCCGCCAGGGGCCCGGCTTCGGGAAACAGACCGACGCTGAGGCCCACCGACAAGGGCGGGCCGACAATGAAGCAGACCTCATCGAGCACCGACTCCAGGGCATAGGCGGTCTGCAGCTGCGGCTGGCCGCGGTACAGCTCGGTCCAGCGGGCACGGACCATGGCCGACATGCTGGGCATGCAGCCGGCCAGGGCGGCGCAGAGGAACAGGGTCCATTGCGGGGCCTGCAAGCGGGTGCACAGCAGCAGGGCCAGCAGCGCCCCGCCCCCCAGGCCGGCGGCCAGGGGCAATATCCGGCTCTGGCCGTAACGGTCCACCAGGCGCGATACCTGGGGCGCGCAGAACGCCGTGGCCAGGGCGAACGTCGCCGCCACCGAGCCGGCCAGGGCGTACCCGCCGTGCAGTTGAGCCAGCATGGTGATCAGGCCGATGCCGGTCATGGAGATCGGCATGCGCGCGATCATCCCGGCCAGCACAAAGGCCCGGCTGCCGGGGGCCTTGAACAGTTCGCGGTAGGGGTTTGCCATTTACAACGACTCCTTGGGGGGCTGCAACTTGCCACAAAGGGCAGGCACAGTAGAAACACATACGCCTCGTATGTTAAAAATCATGTAAACATACGCCTCGTATGTCAACCCGCCATTTGTTGGAGAACTGTGTCCATGAGCAGCCGCCCACGCGCCGCGATGATCGAGCAAACCCGCGCCAGGCTGATTGCCAGCGCGCGCCAGGCCTTTGCCCGCCTGGGCTACGCCAAGACCTCGATGGACGACCTGACCGCCGAAGCCGGGCTGACCCGGGGCGCGCTGTATCACCACTTCGGTGACAAGCAGGGGTTGCTGGCGGCGGTGGTGGAGCAGATCGACAGTGAAATGGATGAGCGCCTGGAGGCCATTTCCGCAGCGGCCAGTGATCCCTGGCAAGGCTTTGCCCAGCGCTGCCGGGCCTACCTGGAAATGGCCCAGGAAGCCGAAATCCGCCGCATCGTCCTGCAGGATGCCCGGGCCGTACTGGGGCAACGGCAGCCAGCCGAGGAACACTGCATCGACTCCCTCAGCCGCCGCCTGCAAGCGCTGGTCGAAGCCGGGCTGATCACGCCCGCGCCGAGCCAGGCCCTGGCGCGCCTGATCAACGGCAGCCTGGTGGACGCGGCGCTGTGGATCGCCGCCGCCGAACAGCCCGAGCAACGCCTGCAACAAGCCCTGCAAGCGCTTGAGCTGCTGCTGCGCGGGCTGCAACAACCGCGCTGAAATGAACTCCTGAACCGCGTCCGGGGTCAGCACAACAGGGGCCACTGATGCGTTGCGTGTCGCATGGGCACATCAGCCCCGGCCTTCGACAGCGGCGACAGGAGTGCAGTGCATGCAGATATCCCTCGACCAACAGGTAGCCCTGGTCACTGGCGCCAGCTCCGGTATTGGCGCCGCCACCGCAATCGCCCTGGCGGCGGCCGGCGCCAGCGTGGTGCTCAACTACAACTCCCAGGCCGCGCCGGCCGAGCAGTTGGCCGCGCGGATCAATGCCGAAGGCGGCCGGGCCATTGCCATTGGCGCCGATGTGGCCGATGAGGCCCAGGTCGAGGCGCTATTCGCCCAGGCCATCGAGGCCTTTGGTTTTCTCGACATCCTGGTGGCCAATTCCGGCCTGCAAAAGGATGGGCCGGCCGCCAGCCTGAGCCTGGACGACTGGAACCGGGTGATCGGCGTCAATCTCACCGGGCAGTTCCTCTGCGCTCGCGCGGCGCTGAACATCTTCCGGCGCCAGGGAGTGCGCGCCGAGGTGTCCAAGGCGGCGGGCAAGATCATCCACATGAGTTCGGTGCACCAGTTGATTCCCTGGGCCGGGCACGTGAATTACGCGGCTTCCAAGGGCGGCGTGGACATGCTGATGCGCACCCTGGCCCAGGAAGTCAGCCAGCAGCGGATCCGCATCAACGGCATCGCCCCGGGGGCGATCCGCACCGCCATCAACCGCGCCGCCACCGAGGGCGCGGCAGAGCAGGAACTGCTCAAGCTGATTCCCTACGGCCGGGTCGGCGACCCCGAGGATGTGGCCAATGCCGCGCTATGGCTGGCCTCGGACGCCTCCGACTATGTGGTCGGCAGCACCCTGTTCATCGACGGCGGCATGAGCCTCTATCCGGAGTTTCGCGGCAATGGCTGACCAGCATCCCACGGCACAACGCCCCATCGACGCCCACGGCATCATCGGCGACATGCGCAGCGCCGCCCTGGTCGACGACCAGGGCAGCATCGACTTCTTCTGCTGGCCGGAGTTCGACAGCCCGAGCATCTTCTGCTCGCTGCTGGACTCCCCCGCCGCCGGGATCTTCGAACTGGCACCGGTGCTGGCCGACGCCCGGCGCCAGCAGATCTACCTGCCCGACAGCAACGTCCTGCAGACCCGCTGGCTGGGAACCGAGGCGGTGGTGGAAGTCACCGACCTGCTGACCATCGACGACGACCCCGAGCAGCTGCCGCTGCTGATCCGCCGGGTACGGGTGGTCAGCGGCCAGGCCACGCTGCGCCTGCACTGTGCGCCGCGCCTGGACTATGGCCGGGGCGCCACCGGGGCACGACAGGAAGGCGACTCGGTGTGCTTCGAAGCCCCCGGGCAGCCCGGGCTGCGCCTGCTGAGCGACCAGCCGCTTTACCTTGAACGGGACTCGGCGCGGGCCGAGTTCGTGCTGCAACAGGGCCAGGGCGCCGAATTCATCCTCGGTGGCGTCGACGATCTGCGGGTGCGGCACGGCGATAGCGAGCTGCACCTTACGCGCACCCTGAAGTTCTGGCGCGACTGGATCGGCCAGTCCAACTACCGCGGCCGCTGGCGCGAGATGGTCAACCGTTCGGCCCTGGCGCTGAAACTGCTGACCTCCAGGCGCCATGGCGCGATCCTCGCGGCGGCCACCTTCGGCCTGCCGGAAAGCCCCGGCGGCGAACGCAACTGGGACTACCGCTACACCTGGGTACGCGACGCCTCGTTCACCGTCTACGCCTTCATGCGCCTGGGTTTCGTCGAGGAGGCCAACGCCTACATGGGCTGGCTGCGGGGCCGGGTCAGCGACTGCCATGGGCAACCGATGAAGCTCAATATCCTGTACGGCACCGACGGCCGCCAGGAGTTGCCGGAGACCGAGCTTGGGCACCTCTCCGGGCACGGCGGTGCGCAACCGGTGCGCATCGGCAACCAGGCCTACGACCAGGTGCAGCTGGATATCTTCGGCGAGCTGCTGGATGCGGTGTACCTGGTGAACAAGTACGGCGAGGCCATCTCCCACGAAGGCTGGAAACACACGGTACAGGTGGTGGACCAGGTCTGTGACAGCTGGCAGAGCAAGGATGTGGGCATCTGGGAGATGCGCGGCGAGCAGCACCACTTCCTGCACTCGCGGCTGATGTGCTGGGTGGCGGTGGACCGCGCCATCCGCCTGGCCTCCAAGCGTTCGCTGCCGGCCCCCTTCGCCCGCTGGGACCAGACCCGGCAAGCCATCTACGACGATATCTGGAGCCGGTTCTGGAACCAGGAGCACGGGCATTTCGTCCAGCACATCGGCAGTACCGCCCTGGACGGTTCGATGCTGCTGATGCCCCTGGTGCGCTTTGTCAGCGCCAAGGACCCGCGCTGGCTGGCGACCCTGGATGCCATCGAAAAGAGCCTGGTGCGTGACGGCATGGTCTACCGCTACCGCAATGACGACAGCCAGATCGACGGCCTGGCCGGCACCGAAGGCGCCTTCGCCGCCTGCTCGTTCTGGTACGTCGAATGCCTGGCCCGGGCCGGGCGCCTGGAGCAGGCGCACCTGGAGTTCGAGCAACTGCTGCGCTACGCCAACCCCCTGGGCCTGTACGCCGAGGAGTTCGACAGCCACGGCCGCCACCTGGGCAACACGCCCCAGGCCCTGACCCACCTGGCGCTGATCAGCGCGGCAAGTTTTCTCGACCGGCGCTTGAGTGGCGACAAGAGCGTCTGGCAACCTTGAGCCCGGCCCCGGTGCTGAGACCGGGGCGCTCTTCCCTTGGTGCCCGACAGAAATGGAACTCGCCCCATGCCCGACTCGCCGATCATCGCCGTGATGATCCATGCCGCCGACTGGCGTGCCGCCACCCATTGGTACGCCCAGGCCTTTCCCCAGGCCCGCCGGGTGCTGCACGAGCCGGATGATTTCGGCCATTTGCAGCTCGCGGGCCTGTCCCTGGAAATCGTCCCCTGCGACGCCAAGGTCGGCCAGGGGCCGGCGGGCACGGTGGTGTACTGGCAGGTCGCCGATCTGCCCGGCCAGGTGCAGCGCCTGACCGGGCTGGGTGGGCGCCTGTATCGCGGGCCCATGGTCATTGAAGGCGGCGACTCGATCTGCCAGGTGCAGGACCCCTGGGGCAACTGCATCGGCCTGCGCCAGCCGGCCCGTTTGGGGCAGGCGTCATGAACCAGGTGCTGCTGATCATCGACGTGCAACCCTGCTTCAACCCTCCGCAGTGGCTGGTGGACGGCATCAACCGCCTGCTCGGGCGCATGCCCTCGGTGGCCACGGTGGAGCGCCATGATGAAAGCCGCACGCCCTTCGCCCGGCAACTGGGCTGGCAGCCGGCGGTGGATGACCAGAGCCTGGTGGCCGCCGACAAGGTCTTCATCAAGCACGGCTACGGGCCGACGACGGAGATTCTCGAGCACCTCAAAAGCCTCGCCCCCGAGCGTGTGCTGGTGTGCGGTATCCAGACCGACACCTGCGTGCTGGCCGCAGGTTTTGCCCTGTTCGATGCCGGCTTGCAGCCGACCCTGCTCACCGACCTGACCGTGGGTTCGTCCCTGGACCGCAGCGGCGGCCTGGGCATCGACCTGTGGCGGCATCACTTCAGGCACCTGGCCCGCAGCGACGAACTCTAGGGGCCGGCTTGCGGGCCCCTTTGCTGGCGCGACGCCCACGGGCTGCATGCCGCTAAGACTTGAGGACAGCACGCAAGTTTTGCGCTAGCTTTTCCCGGCCCACCGGATCCGGAGTCGTCATGCCCAGCCCAGCCTCCCTGCACCAGGTCAGCACCCCCAGCCTGCATATCGCCTATGAGGAACATGGCCCGCGCAACGGCGAGCCGGTGATCCTGCTCCACGGGTTTCCCTACGACGTGCGGGCCTACGACGAGATCGCCCCGCCCCTGGCCGAGCGCGGCTATCGGGTCATCGTTCCCTACCTGCGGGGCTACGGCCCGACGCGCTTTGCCAGCGAACAGGTGATGCGTTCCGGGCAGCAGGCGGCCCTGGCCCGGGACCTGCTGGAGCTGATGGACGCCCTGCACCTGCCCCAGGCCACCCTCGCCGGCTACGACTGGGGTGGGCGCGCCGCGTGCATCGTCGCGGCGCTCTGGCCGCAGCGGGTCAAGGGCCTGATGAGCGCCGACGGCTACAACATCCAGGACATTCCCCGGGCCATCGAGCCCCGGGCGCCGGAGACCGAGCTGCGGCTGTGGTACCAGTACTACTTCAATACCCAACGCGGGGTGGACGGCCTGACGGCCAACCGCCGGGAATTCTGCGAGCTGTTGTGGCGCCTGTGGTCGCCAACCTGGAAACAAGGGCCGGGGCTCTATGGCCTGAGCGCGCCCTCCTTCGACAACCCGGACTTCGTCGCTGTGGTGATCCACTCCTACCGTCATCGCTTCGGCTATGTGCCGGGCGACCCGGGCCTGGAAAGCATCGAGCGGGCGCTGGAGGCGCAACCGCCGATCCGGGTGCCGACCATCGCCCTGTGCGGCGCTGACGACGGCGTCGGCCCGGCCACCGAACCGGACCCCGATGTCGGCCTGTTCAGTGGGCCCTATCAGCGGCGGATCCTCCCGGGGATCGGCCACAACCTGCCCCAGGAAGCGCCGCAAGCCACCCTCGACGCGCTGCTGGAGTTGCTCGGCAAGCCCTGAGATGGGCACCGGCGCGCGCCATGGGCCGGAAAAAATCGGTACACTTCGCGGCCTCGATCCCCCCACAGGACATGGAATGTTATCCGTCGCCGCTTCTCCCCGACCCGGCCTGCGCCGCGCCCTGGTGCTCTGGCTGTATGCCGTCGGCGCCGGCCACCTGCTGGCCGGGCTGCTGCTGACCTGGGCCGGCCACAGTGGCCTGTTCAACGATTACCTCGCGGGCATCGAACAGGCCTTCTGGGGCGCCGCCGCGCCGGCACCGGCCCGGGCCCAGCAGATCTGGTGGCTGGGGCTGTTCGGCGCCACCCTGCAAAGCTATTCGCTGTTCCTGCTGGGGCTGGTGCACCTGGGCAACCGCCTGCGGGCCCCTGCCGCCTGGGCCTGGCTGATGGCCGGGATTGTGCTGTGGGCGCCCCAGGACATGTGGCTGTCCTGGCAGATGAACATGACCGCCCACCTGTGGATCGACAGCTTCGCCCTGCTGGTGCTGCTGCCGCCGTTACTGTGGCTGCAGCGCCACGACCGCCGTACCTCTAGTCTTCCCTCGTAAAAGGACTTCACCATCGTGGCTGATTTGCCAATCCTGCAGTGGGCTATCGCCCTGTTGCTCGCCCAGGGCGTGCTCGGCGCCCTGGATACTCTCTACCATCACGAACTCACCGTGGCCCTGCCGCAGCGTCACAGCGCCCGCAAGGAACTGAGCATCCATGCCCTGCGCTCGTGCTTCTACGGCGTGCTGTTCATGGGCATCGCCCACCTGGCGTTCCAGGGCATCTGGGCCCTGGTGATCGCCCTGCTGTTCGCCCTGGAAATCGGCCTGACCCTGTGGGACTTCGTGGTCGAGGATCGCAGCCGCAAGCTGCCGGCCATCGAACGCATCATGCACACCGTGCTGGCGATCAACGCCGGGGCCTTCTTCGCCCTGTACGGCCTGCAACTGCTGGAATGGTCACGCCTGCCCAGTGCCTTGAATCCCATCGACCTGGGCTGGCAGGGCTGGGCCCTGAGCCTGTTCGCCGTGGGCGTCACCGCCTCGGGCATCCGCGACGGCCTGGCGGCGCTGCGCCTGCAACGCCAGGGCCAGGGCGCCAACCCCTTTGCCGGTGGCAGCGGCAAGCGGGTGCTGGTCACCGGTGGCACCGGTTTTATCGGCGAGACCCTGGTCAACCAACTGCTGGATGCCGGGCACACGGTCAGCGTGCTGGCCCGGGACCCGCTGCGCGCCGCCTACCTGTTCGACGGTCGCGCCCGTTGCCTGCGCTCGCTGAGCAAGCTGGGCCACGGCGAAGCCTTCGACGTGATCATCAACCTGGCCGGTGCCCCGGTGGCCGGGCCGCGCTGGTCGGCCAAGCGCCAGGCGCAACTGCTGGCCAGCCGGGTCGGCACCACCGAAGCCCTGCTCAACTGGCTGCAACACGCCCAGCACAAGCCGCAGCTGTGGATCCAGGCGTCGGCCATCGGCTTCTATGGCGTGCGCGACGCCAGCCAGAGCCTGGATGAAAACGCCGAGCGCGGCGAAGGCTTCATGGCCGATCTGTGCGCGCGCTGGGAATCCTCCGCCGAACCGGCCACCCGCTTCGGCGTGCGCCAGGTGGTGCTGCGCCTGGGGATCGTCTTCGGTCCCGGCGGCGCCCTGAAGCCATTGCTGATGCCCTTTCATTTCGGTTTTGGCGGACGCATGGGCGATGGCCGGCAGATCATGAGCTGGGTGCACCGTGACGACGTGTTGCAGGTGATGGCCCGGGCCATGAACGACCCGTCCCTGTCCGGCACCTACAACATGGTGGCGCCGGAAGCGGTGAGCCAGGGCACCTTCGCCACTACTGTCGGCAAGGTGCTCAAGCGCCCGGTGTGGCTGCACGTGCCGGCTGCGCCGGTACGGGCCCTGGCCGGGGAGATGGCCGAGCTGTTCTTCGATGGCCAGAAGGTAGTGCCGGCGCGCCTGCTGCAGGCCGGCTACCGCTTCCGTTACCCGACCCTGGACGCCGCCCTGCGCGACCTGACCTGAGCTGAGGAATGCCCATGAGCAAGCCCCTGTTGTACCTGCTGGCGGGCAATGGCAGCGCCGCCGACTGGTGGGACGATGCCCTGCCGCACTTCCAGCGCTATCAGGTGCAGCCCCTGGAGCTGCCGGGGTTTGGCGACAACCCGCTGCCGCCCTGCCAGGACCTGGGTGAATACGCCGAGGCCCTGCTGGGCATGACCGAGCCGGGCCAGGGGATTGTCGCGGTGGGGGTCAGCGCGCTGATCGTGCTGCACGCCTTGCAGCGCCGCCCGGGGCACTTCTGCCGCAGTGTGCTGTTGTCGCCGGTGGGGGCCTTTCTATGGCAACGGCGCTTGCCGGCGCTGATGTCGCCGCTGCCCGCGCGCTTGCTGATTCATGGCTTGCTCAGCCATAAACCGACCCTGTTCGCCGGCAAGTTCTCGCGCCAGCCGTGGAGCCAGGAGCAGTACCGGCGCATGGGCGCCGGCTATGCTCGGTGCCGGGCCTTCGTACCGCTGTGGGAGCAACTGCGGGCCGATACCGCGCTGCCGCTGCTGGAGTGGATCAAGGACCCGGTGCAACTGGTCTGGGGCGACCAGGACCGGCTGCTGGGGATTGCCCAGGCCGCAGCCTGGTCGGCCATCCTGGCCCGGGCCGACCTGCGGGTCAGCCTGCGGCCGGGCTGGGGCCATTACCCCTGGATCGACCACCCCGCCGAGTTCGTCGCCTGGCTGGAGTCCGCCGACAACGGCTTCGTCGCCCACACCAAGGGCGGCCGCCTGCGCCTGGCGGAGCTGGCCGGCCAACCGGTGCCCAGCGCCCTGTCCCTGGACAGCGCCAACGACCCGCAGCTGCCGGCCCTGCTCGCCAGCCAGCCTGCGGCGCTGTGGGCGGTGCGTTCCTCCAGCTACGGCGAGGACCAGGCCGACTCGGCCAATGCCGGCTTGAGCACCACTTACCTGCGGGTGGCCAGCGAGCAAGTGCCCGGGCGCATCAGCGAACTGCGCGATGCCGGGGTCGAGGAAGTGGTGGTGCAGCGCTTTATCCAGCCGACCCTGTCGGGGATTGCCTTCGTCCGTCACCTGGCGGTGGAACTGGAGTGGGTCGAGGGCCATCTGGAAAGCCTTGCCGACGGTCAGGTCAGCCCGCAGCGGGCGATCCTTTCACGCCTGGGCGCGGCCTGGGAAAGCGGCCATTTCGCCACCACCCAGGGCCTGAGCGCCAGCGCCCTGTGGGATTTCCTGCAAGGGGTGCTCAAGACCTTCCACTACGTGCCCGGCGATGTGGAATGGGCCTGGGACGGCCAGCAACTGTGGCTGCTGCAGTACCGCCCCATCAGCGACTACGGCTGGCGCCGGCACCTGACCGCGGCCAATATCGCCGAGATCCTGCCACCGCAACCCAGCCGTTTCGTCGAGTACGGCCAGCGCCGCGCGGCGGCGAGCATTCCGGCGATCATGGCGCGCTGGGACGCCCGTGTACTGCAGGACAACGAGCCCTTCACCGCAGTGTTCGGCGGTGCTTCCTATATCAACAATGACCTGTTCCTGGCGCGGCTGGCCGACTGGGGCCTGCCCTCCTCCAGCTATGCCGGCGAGGTGGGCGGCGCCACCCCGCAACTGCCCTTGCGGCCCCTGCGCCTGTTGCGCTCGCTGCCACGGTTCCTGCGCATGCAGCACATCGCCCGCGGCCACCTGCTGAGCCTGGAACCGGGCCTGCGGCGCTTCGACCGGGAACTGGCGCAGTTGCGCGCCGCCGGGGCCGACGGCCAGCAACTGGCAGACTGGTTCAGCCGCTTCTATGTGTTCGTGGTGCAGGGCAACCTGTGCATCGCCACCGCCCTGGCCAGCAGTGGCGGCGCGCTGCTGGGGCGTCCGCCCACCGCCTACGACAACCTGGACAACAGCCCCCATCGCCTGCCCTGGGAAACCGACCCCGGCACCCCGCGCCCGCAGTGCGCCGAGTTGCCGTTGCAAGCCTTCCCGCACTGGAGCCCGGCCATCACCCTGGCCCACCGCCTGGGCTTGCCGGGCATGCGCGGCTATTACCTGCAAGTGCGCGAGTGGTACCGGGACAACCTGATGCGGATCTTCTTCCGCTTGCACCACGCCGTGCCCGAGGCTGATCGCGGCTACTGGTTCGCCCCCCATGAGCAGGTGCGCAACCGTGGCGGCAGCTTCTGGCAGGACGGCCGCGAAGGCAGCGAGCAGGCGGCAGGGTTCATGATCTACCCGGGCCAGGTCCAGGGCGTGCTGGGGGTCGACATACTGCTGGAGGACACCCTCGACCCCGGGCGCCATGCCCACTATCAGCAGGCCAGGGCGGTGATTGCGCGCATGGGCGGGCGCCTGTCCCACGGTTCGACCCTGTTGCGCGAACTGCGCAAGCCCTCGGCGGTACTGCCCCAGGTAGACCCGGCCTGGATCGGCCGCGAAGTGCTGTATGCCGACGGCCAACTGAGCCTGGTAGAAGGCTGAAACCCGCGCTCAGGGCTGCGCAAGGCTGGCGAAGCGTTCGCGGTAGGCCTGGGGCGTCACGCCCAGGGCCCGCAGCACGCTGCGACGCAGGGTTTCCTCGCTACCGAAACCGCACTGGGCGGCGATGCGCTTGATCGGCAGGGTGCTGTCGGCCAGCAGGCGCCGGGCGCTTTCCACACGGATCAGTTCAATGGCCCGGGCCGGGGTCTGGCCGGTGTCGGCGCGGTAGTGACGGACGAAACTGCGCTCGCTCATTCCCGCCTGCTCGGCCAGCACCGGCACCGTCAGTTCGCGGTCCAGGTGCTCGGCGATCCAGGCGTGCAGCCGGTCGAAACGCCCACCCTGGTTCTGCAGCGACAGGGTTACGCTGAACTGCGATTGGCCCCCCGGGCGCTTGAGAAACACCACCAGTTGCCGCGCCACTTCCAGCGCCACTGCGCGCCCCAGGTCGGCCTCCACCAGGGCCAGGGCCAGATCGATGCCGGCGGTGACCCCGGCCGAGGTCCACACCGGGCCATCGTTGATGAAGATCGGATTGGCCTCCACCTGCAGTTGCGGATACTGCTCGGCCAACTGCTCGCAGCGGGTCCAGTGGGTGACCACCCGGCGCCCGTCCAGCCAGCCGCTGGCGGCCAGCAGAAAGGCCCCGGTGCAGACCGACGCCACCCGCCGTGACGCCGCAGCCCGGGCCGCCACCCAGGCCACCAGTTCAGGATCACGGGCCGCCTCGTAGACGCCCCAGCCACCGGCAACGATCAGGGTGTCGCAGGGCTCTTGCGGCAGCGGCAGCGGCTCGGCCAGCAGCGCCAGCCCCGAGGAGCTCAGGGTCGCCCCGCCCGGGCTGGCAATCACCCGCGGGTGGTAGGGCAAGGGCAGGCCCAGGCCGCGGGCCCGGTCATTGGCCGAGGCGAATACCTGCAGCGGCCCGCTGACATCCAGCAACTGGGCATTGGCGAAGGCCAGGACAAACACGTTTTTCGGCGCAGTGGGCATGGTTGGCGTAAATCGAGGGCTGGTTGGCGTATGCGCCAAATCCTAGAGCGCTAGAGTCAAGCCGTCCACTTCATCGACACAAGGAACAGGCAATGGCAGTGCAGATAGGTTTTCTGTTGTTCCCCGAGGTCCAGCAACTGGATCTGACCGGCCCCCATGACGTACTGGCCTCGCTGCCGGATGTGCAGGTGCACCTGATCTGGAAGGAGCCGGGGCCGGTGGTGGCCAGCTCGGGGCTGGTGCTGCAGGCCACCACAAGCTTCGCCGACTGCCCGCCGCTGGATGTGATCTGCATCCCCGGCGGTACCGGGGTCGGGGCGCTGATGGAAGACCCGCAGGCCCTGGCGTTCATCCGCCAGCAGGCCGCCCGGGCGCGCTACGTGACCTCGGTGTGCACCGGCTCCCTGGTACTCGGCGCCGCCGGACTGCTTCAGGGCAAACGCGCCACCACCCACTGGGCCTACCACGAACTGCTGGCGCCCCTGGGAGCGATCCCGGTGCGCGAGCGGGTGGTGCGTGACGGCAACCTGCTGACCGGCGGCGGTATCACCGCCGGCATCGACTTCGCCCTGACCCTGGCCGCCGAACTGTTCGACGCCGCCACCGCGCAGCGGGTACAGCTGCAACTGGAGTACGCCCCGGCGCCACCGTTCAATGCCGGCAGCCCGGATACCGCCCCCGCCAGCGTGGTGCAGCAGGCCCGCCAGCGCGCTGCGGATTCGCTGCACAAGCGCCGGGAAATCACCCTGCGCGCGGCCGCGCGGCTGGCAGCCGACTGAGCTTTCAGGCACGGCGCACCGGGCCCTGGCGGGCATTGCCCAGCAACTGGGTGATGGCGCCATCGCCATAGGTGCGCTCGACCCTGGAAATCACCACCTGATAACCGGCGTACCAGCGCCGGTACTGGCGCTTGGCTTCGATGTGCCTGGGGTGGCTGGCAAAGGCCTGGATCGAGGCTTCGTCCTCCCAGTAATAGCTGGCGTTGATCAGCCCCTGGTCGGCGCTGGTCCAGGATTGGGCGCCGACGAAGCCCGGCAGGCTGATGGCAATTTCGTCGATCAGCGCACTGAGGCGGTGGAACTCCTCGTCGCGCTGGCCCGGCTGGTAGATAAAGGCGGCGATGTACATGGTCAAACTCCATTGGCTGATGAATCAGAGCGGACGCGCCAGCAGCGCCAGGCGCAGGGCCAGGGCCAGCAGCACCGCCGCCAGCAGCCAGGATTGCCAGCGGGCCAGCCGCGAATCGCTGCCGGGCAAGCCACGGCGCAAGGCCGCGCCGAAGATCCCCAGGCTGGTATGGAAGACCCCGCTGACCAGGGTCAGCAGCAAGCCCAGGACCACCAGTTGCACAGCGATGCTGCCGTGCTCGGGGCGCACGAACTGCGGCAGGAACACCATGAAGAACAGCAGCGCCTTGGGGTTCAGCAGGCTGTTGCACAGGGCCCGGACAAACACCGTGGCCAGCGGCACCCGGGGTGTATCGGCAAGGTCCAGGCCCCCCCGCTGGCCCAGGGCCTTCCAGGCCAGCCACAGCAGGTAGGCAACCCCGGCATAGCGGATCAGGTCGAACGCCGGCGGCCAGCTGGCCACCACGGCGGTGACGCCTGTGGCCGTGAGCAGGGTCAGGCCGACATCCGCTGCGCCGATCCCCAGCCCCGATGCCACCCCACCGCGCCAGCCATAGGCTGCGCCGTGGCTGATGACGAAGGCCATGTTGGGTCCCGGCGACAGCAGCAACAGCAGCACGGCGCCGAGGAAGATCGACAGGGTAGAAAGGTCCGGCATGTGAGCGATCCTGCGCAAAAGCCGCTAGATTAGGGCCCCTACCTGATACAAACAAAAAAGTGTTCTAGATACATAAGGTGGCCGAGCATGCGCCGTACCCGCTACAAAACCATCGTCGATCACTTCGCCCAGCGCATCCGCGCCGGCCAGCTGTGCCCAGGCACTCAGCTACCGACGGTGCGGGCGCTGATGGCCAGCGAGCAGGTGGCGCTGGCCACGGCGCTGCGGGTCTATCACGAGCTGGAAGCCATCGGCCTGGTGGTGGGCGAGCCCGGGCGCGGTACCTTTGTCCGCGACACCAGCCTGCCCCGGGGCATGGGCCTGGAACAGCACCCGGCCAGCGCCGCCTCGGTGGACCTGGCGTTCAACTACCCGTCCCTGCCCGGCCAGGCGGAAAGCCTGCGCGAGGGGCTGCGGGCGATAGCCGCCTCCGGCGACCTGGATGCCCTGCTGCATTCCGCGCCCCAGGGCGGCCGCCCCCATGAGCGCCAGACCGCGGCGCGGCACCTGCGCAACCGCGAGATCCGCGTCGCCGCCGAGCAGGTGCTGATCGTCAACGGCGCCCAGCAGGGGCTGGCAGTGAGCCTGCTGGCGCTGCTCCAGCCCGGGGACATCCTGGCAGTGGACGCCCTGACCTACCCCGGCCTCAAGACCCTGGCCCAGGTCCATCGCCTGGACCTCGAAGCGCTGCCCCAACACAACGGCCAGATGGACCTCGACGCCCTGCAGGCCCTGTGCCGCCGGCGCCCGGTGCGGGCGCTGTACTGCATGCCGACCCTGCACAACCCCCTGGGCACGGTGATGCCCCTGGCCGAACGCCGGCGCCTGGCGCAACTGGCCCGCGAGCATGACCTGCTGCTGATCGAGGACGGCGCCTACGCCTTCCTCGCCGAACCGGCCCCGCCGCCGCTGCAGACCCTGGCCCCGGAGCGCACGCTGTATATTTCCGGGCTGTCGAAAAGCGTCGCCTCGGGCTTGCGCCTGGGGTTTATCGTCGCGCCCCTGGACATGATCCCGGCCCTGGAACGGGCGATCCGCGTGTCCACCTGGAGCACCCCGTCGCTGACCGTGACCCTAGGCTGCCGCTGGATCGAGTCGGGGCTGGTGGACAGCCTGGAAGAACAGAAGCGCAACGACGCCCGCAGCCGCCAGCAACTGGCCCGGAGGGTGCTCAAGGGCTGCGATTACCAGGCCTATGACTCATCGTATTTTCTCTGGCTGAAACTGCCGGAAGGACGGCGGGCCGATGCTGTGGTGGCGGCCCTGAAACATCAGGGGGTAACGGTGACCTCGGCCGAGCCCTTTGCCACCACCGCCCATGTGCCCCAGGCCTTGCGCCTGGCCCTGGGCTCCATCGGCCTGCCGCTGCTGGAGCAGGCTCTGAAAAAGGTCCGCAACGAAATCACCCGCTAAGCACACCTGCAGAAGCCCGCGCTTAGCGTCGGGCTGAAAAGAACCTGCCACGTCTATGTTCCACTGCGTGAAGTATCAAAGTGGCCACCGCACCCAGGCTGCAGGCACGAAATGCCGGACGAAAAAAAACCCGCCGAAGCGGGTTTTTTCCAAGACCATCATGACTTCCTGTCTGCAGCATCCGTGCTAATGGTCGACCTTCCTTGATCCTGAGCGCTTCCTGCGCTGCAGTTGTGGGAAAGAATATTAAACACAAAGCCCGGCCCGCAGAAGGCGCATTGAATTACAGCGCGTGTAGGAAATTCGCTATACCGCACTTACGCAAACCCCTAGTTCACCCCTCCAGTGCCTGGGCGGCCAAAGCCGCGAGCTTGAGCTGGTGCTGCGCCCCGGGCTGATGATCGTCCTGGAGAAACCAGGCAGCGGACAAACCACTGAAGGCCAGCACCCACTGCACCAGCCGGCGCGGCTCCAGTTGCGCGGCCCGGGCAATCACCTGCACCTGGCGGGCAAAGCGCACAGGGTCGGTGGCGCTGGGCAGGTCCGGGTTGCAGATCAGGTTGGCGAAATCGAAGGTGCGCTCGCCATGGACCCGCTTGGGGTCGATCACCCGCCAGCCACGCTCGGCGAAGTCCAGCACATTGTCGTGGTGTATATCGCCATGCAGCACCACCGGTTCCCGGGACGTGGCCAACAGGTGCTCGGCTTCGGCCAGGCAGCGCAGGAACAACCCGCCCTGCTGCGGCGCCGCCTCGCGCAGGTCGGCAAACCAGCGATCCAGCGACACCAGCGGCGGCCGCGGTTGTGCCCGTGGCCGGTGCAACTGTTGCAGGGTGGCGCAGACGATATGGCTGACCTCATCGTGCTGGCCCGCCAGGGCCATGCGCATCAGCGAACCCTTGCCCATGGCGCGCTCCATCAGCAGGGCATCGCCTTGCTGGGCATGAACCCGCGCCGCCCCCTCCCCGGCCCACCAGGCCATCAGCCGGTTGCCGGCCTGCTCGTGTTCATCCAGGGCAATCTTCAACATGGCCGGCGCACCGTCTTGCAGACGCACCGGCAACAAGCGGCTGCCCGGGGTGACGATGGGGTCGCCATCGGGCGTCAGGCGCCAGCGTTTCATATAGGTTGCAAACACAGAAGTAGCTCCCAGTAGTAAGCAGCAAGTTTCAAGCTACCGGATATGATTCGCAACTTATCGCTTGAGGCGGCCACTGACGACAGCAACCCAGCCCCGGCTATTGCGCGCCTTTCCTCCCGGTTGGATGAAGCTCTGCCTTACATCCAGCGCCTCCCCCCAAAATGCATGAACAAACCCGAGTCTGAAGTTGATCTAGCGCTCTACTCTCCTCCCTGTACACAAAACTCCAGCCCCTGTGTTAGGGTGCTCCGGCAAAAAATACTATCGGACCATCAAACTGCTCGTAGTACCCTGCTTACTCTTGCGATCGGCACACTTGAAAAGTAAGGAGTCAAACACTTTATGGAATGGATTCTAAGCAACAAGGAGTGGTTTTTGAGTGGTATTGGGATTGCGATACCCTTGGCGTTCATCACCCTGTTCTTCCAAAAAAAAAATCAAGCAAAGCAGGTCCAGAATCAACGCAGCGGAAACAACAGCAACAACCTGCAAGCAGGCCGAGACATAACCACCGACAAGAAGAACAGCAAAAAATAACTCAGACCCAGCAGTCCGGAGCTGGCAGCTATAACAATCAGGCTGGCAGAGACCTGACCATCAACCACATCGATTTGCCGCCCGAACTTCTTCAACAGTTCAATCACGCACTCAACAACATAAGAAATTCCGCAGACAGTGAGAAAAAGAACATTCTCCTGCTTCTTGAGCGCCAGGATTTCAGTAAGGCCGAAGCAGCACTGGACGCTTTGCTGACGGAGAGAAAGTCTTCATATGCTCAGGAGCTACTGGAAATTGCGGAGCTGTATCTGCCGTTGAACAAGGAAAAGTCCAAGCTTTGTTATGAACAGGCTGCGCAGGCAGGACAGGACAATCCCGAACTGTTGAACAAGTATGCAATCTACTTGATGAATACAGGCAAGCTTGACGAAGCCCACACGGTGTTCGACTTGTTGCTCGCAATGAGTCACTGCGACGACAAGGTCAGGGAGCTCGCCCTCGGCAATCGTGGCGTGCTTTATAAAAACCAGGGAAAATGGCAAGAGGCCATTAGCTATTTGCGTCAGGCTCAAGTGCTGTCCATCTGCAACAACAATAAAATCATTGAAACGTCGAACTTGAACAATCTGGGCGCCTGTTTCAACCACATGGGTGAGCTGGGAGAGGCCGACTCCTGCCTTCAACTGGCGCTGGAGAAGATCGAAAACCTGTTAGACCAACCTCAAACCGACCCCAATCTTGCCAAGCTGAAGTCCATACAAGCCAATGCTTTGAGCAACCTGTCCATAAACAAGAAAAAACTCTTCTTGCAAAGCGGTAGGAGTGCATACCTGGACGAAGCCGAACAACTCCTGAAACGCGCCATAGACATTGATCAGTCCAGCGGTAACAAGTCGTTTCTCATCCGCCACCACGGCAACCTAGCCAACATCTACAAGCTGCAAGAACAGTATGAAAAAATGCACAGACACTTGGAAAAAGCCCGCGTGCTTTCCATCAGCCATGGCACCTTGAAAGATAAATTGACGGTACAGGTCAACCTGGCCGAGGCCTACCAAAAAGAACACAACCATCGGCAAGCGTTGCAAACCTACAAAAACTGCTTTGCCAACGAAAAAATCTTAGAGTTTCGCCAGTTGACGGCAACAGCGCTGTCAGGACTGGCCGATGTCCACAGGGCTCTGGATGAAGAACCGCAAGCCAACCACTGTGCGGCACAAGCAAGTGCCTTGTTCGCGGAACTTGGCTTCAGCAGCGAAGTAGAGCGCATACGCAAGGATTTCCCTATGTCCCGGCCTTGAGGACCTTGCCCAGGTCCTCAAGGCCAAGGCCTTCGTTCTACAGCAATGCCGGGATGAGCGCTTCAACCCTGCTGCAGGTAGTTCTCGATATTGCTCATCTGCTCGTCCCAGCCCCGGCTGTTCATGCGAAAGGCCTTGAGCCGGCGCTCGGCGGGAATGCCGTCGAAGCCCGACTCGGTGACCCGCAGCAAGGTACCACCGGCGTGCTCTTCCAGCTCGAACCGGACCAGGGTGCTGGGCTCTGCCGAATAGTCCTGCGCGGGATCGATGGCGTAGGGGTGCCAGCGGAAGGAGAACAGCTCCTGGGGCAGCATCTGCTCCACCAGGACATCCCAGGTCAGGTGCTCATAGCCTGGGTAGGTCACCGCGCCCCGGGCCCGCTGGCCGGGTATGAACTGCTGGCCGGCCAGCGCCACGCCAAACCAGCGGCCGAAGCGTTCGGCCTCGCTCAGCGCCTGCCAGACCTGGGCCGGGTCGGCCTTGAGCAGAATCTTGCGTTCGATGCGATCTGAAGAATTCATGGGCCACCTCCAGTGATGAACACTAGACCTCTCTGAATCGAGCGCAACCTTTATCTGGTCGAAGGCCCCACTGATTGCCCAGAACGAAAAATGCTACTGTCGCCGGCGCCAATACCTCTGCAAAGGACCTGCCATGCCCCTCACCCTCACCGACCGTTACCGTGGCAGCCTGCTGGGCCTGGCCTGTGGCGATGCCCTGGGCACCAGTGTGGAATTCAAGCCACGGGGCAGTTTCCCCCCGGTCACCGATCTCTTGGGCGGCGGCCCGTTCAACCTCAAGGCCGGACAGTGGACCGACGACACCTCCATGGCCCTGTGCCTGGGGGAAAGCCTGTTGCGCAAGGACGGTTTCGACCCCGCCGACCAGATGGGCCGCTACCTCAACTGGTGGCAATGGGGCTACCTGAGCGCTACCGGCGAATGCTTCGATATCGGCATGACGGTGCGCCAGGCCCTGGCCGACTATCAGGAACACGGCCAGCCCTTGGCGGGTTCCAGCGACCCGCAGACCGCCGGCAATGGCTCGCTGATGCGCCTGGCGCCGGTGGTGCTGTTCCATTACCCCGACCTGGCCCAGGTCCGCGAGTTTGCCGGGGCCAGTTCGCGTACCACCCACGGCGCCGCCGAAGCCATCGAATGCTGCCAGCTGTTGGCCGGGCTGATCGCCAAGGCCCTGGACGGTGCCAGCAAGCAGCAACTGCAACGGCTCGACGCCCAGGGCTTTCGCGAGAGCAAGGTCGCGGCCCTGGCCCAGGGCAATTACCTGGATAAAACCCGCGACCAGATTCGCGGCAACGGCTATTGCGTCGACTCCCTGGAGGCCGCGCTCTGGTGCTTCCAGCACAGCGACAGCTATGCCGAAGCAGTGCTGGCCGCCGCCAACCTGGGGGACGACGCCGACACCACCGCCGCCATCGTCGGCCAGTTGGCCGGAGCCTTCTACGGGGCCCAGGGCATACCGCCGCACTGGCTGGCCAAGCTGCACATGGGCGAGGAGATCCAGGCCATGGCCGACGACCTGCTGGCCGCCGCCCGGTGTCGCGCGCCTACCCGGCCGCTGCATGGCAGTTGCCTGTGCAAGGCAGTGCAATACCGGGTCGAACGCCTGGACATGCCCATCGGCCACTGCCATTGCCAGACCTGCCGCAAGGCCCACGCCGCGGCCTTTGCCTCAACCGCCGGAGTCATGCGCGAACACTTCCAGTGGACCCGGGGCCAGGAACGCCTGAGCACCTACGAATCGTCCCCGGGCAAGCTGCGGCACTTCTGCTCGGTCTGCGGTTCTCACCTGCTGGCGGAGCGCCCGGGCCAGCCCCACGTGATCCTGCGGGTGGCGACCCTGGACGATGATCCGGGGCAGACGCCACAGGTGCATATCTGGACCTCCCACGATGTGCCCTGGCTGGCCGACGAAGCGCTGCAACGCTGGCCCGAGTGGCAACCCAGCCGCGGCTAGACTGTTTTTTCCTCATTGACCGATTGCGAGACTTTCCATGCGTCCGATCCTGTTGCTGGCCCTTGCGCCGCTGCTGCTGGCTCCATTGGCCCAGGCCTATGAGTGCAACAGCACCACCCAGACCGATATGAACCTGTGCGCCAACGTCCAGCACAAGGCCGCGGACAAGGAGCTGAACACCCTTTACCAACAGATCAACCAGCGCCTGAAAGACCAGCCACACAGCAAAAAGCTGCTGGTCAGCGCACAGCGCGCCTGGGTGGCGTTCCGCGATGCCGAGTGCAGTTTTTCCACCTCGGGCGTGCAAGGTGGCAGCCTGTATCCGGTGGCCTACAGCAACTGCATCACGGCCTTGACCAAGGCCCGCGTGGAGAGTTTCAAACAGTACCTGCAGTGCGAGGAAGGCGATTTGAGCTGCCCGGTCCCCAGACAGTAGGAGCGGGCTTGCCCGCGAAAGCATCGGTGAGGACGCCTCACCGCTTGCGGGCCTATTCGCCGGCCAGCCGGCTCCTACCACAGGAGCCGGTGGCGGGAGACGCAGTCAGCGGATGAAAATCTGCGTTGTGGTGGCCGCCATGTCGCCACCGGGCAAGGTGATCTTGCCCACCTGCGCCATGCTCTCGGCATCGAAGATCGCCACGTCGTTGAAGGTCCCCGTCAGATAGATCTTGCTCCCGGCCTTGTTGAACGAAATGCAGTAGTAGGAGTGTTCCAGGGTCGCGGCCTGGAGCAGTTTCTTCTGTTTGATGTCGTACTTGGCCAGACGGTTGAGCACGCCGAACATCAGGTTCGGGTCCTTGGGCGAGCGCATGCCGCTGAAGTAGATTTCGGTCAGCGGACCGAAGTCGGTGGTTTCCGTCTTGCCGGTCTTCAAGTCGATGCTGAACAGCCCGTACAGCGGCTCGGCGGTGGCCGGGTCCTGCTGCTTGTCCTTGAATTTCGCCGCGGTGTAGAGCAGCGAGAAATCGTGGCGGTAGGTCTGCTGGTTCCAGATGTAGAGCACGTCGGGAGCGCTGTAGTTGGGGCGTTTCCAGTGCCGGCTGGGGATCAGTACGTCGAACTTGCCGGTCTGTACGTTAACCTTGTACAGGTCCGGCCCGGCCACATACAGGCTGCCGTCGTCGCCGCTCTGCATGATGGTCAGCTGGCGCGGCGCGGGGAAACTGCGCAGCGGCTTGGCGTCGAGCCCGGCATCGGTGGCGTAGACATCCAGCCGCGGCTCCTTGACCTCGTAGCGATCATTAAGCAGCAAGGTCGGGTTGGCCACGGTGTACAGCTCCTTGCCGTCGTGACTGACGGTGAAGGCGAACATCGAGCGCGCCTTCTCCCCCGGATGCTGGGTGATGCTGGCGTGGAACACCTGCTTGCAGCTGTCGAGCTCGACGCCGTAGACATCCGCATAGTGGTTGTTCAGCACGTAGGCGATCTTGCGGTCCGGCGACAGTTGCACGGTGCCGGGGCCGAAGGCGTCAGGCATCTTGCAGGTTTTGTACAGGCTGTCGGTGACCAGATCGAGAACGTGCAGGTTGTTCGGGTAATTGGTGGTCACCAGGTACTCGTGGCCAGTGTTGAGGGCCAGGCCCTCGTCGGCCAGGGCGGTGAAAGAACAGGCGCTGAGAACCGCGAGTGCGACCAGGCCGCAGGCTTTGATGCTGTGCATGCTGGAATCCTTCTTCTTGTTCATCACTTGTCTTTCGGGAAGACAGTGCCGAGGTTGCGCCAGTTGTCATTGGAGGCCTGGGCGTCCTTGTTCCAGTCGGGGTAGGTGCTCATCATGTCCGGCACCTGGGCCGGCCACCAGCAAGGGTCGGAGCAACCGTAGAGGTCGGCCTCCATCGGCTGGCACAGCGACGAGACGCCGCCAAAGGCATCGATTTCCCAGCCCGGGTCGGTGGTCGAGGCGCAGCCGGCCACGGAGTTCATCGCCAGCACTTCTTCGATACGGTCCTGGGCCGCGGCCTCGGTCAGTTTCTGAGCTTTGTTGTTGATCGGCTTGAGATGTTTCATGTCAGTGAGCCTTGCGCGGAGTGATGTAGCTGCTGATGAACGCAGGGTTGTGCGCCATGATCCGGCTGTAGACTTCGATGCCGAAATCCACCCAGTCACGCATCAGTTCGCAATAGTGATAAGTCGGATGCGCCGGGTCGCCGTAGCGGGCATAGCTCTCGTGGTAGCAGCCACCGGAACACAGGTTGCGGATGCGGCAGCTGTCGCAGCCGGTGTTGGTGCGGTCCAGGCGCTGGGACAGGAAGTCGTTGAGTTCCACCTGCTTGACCCCGCCGTCGTGCACGTTGCCGAAGGTCGGCAGGGATGAGCCGGTGAAGCGGTGGCACAGGTTCAGCTCGCCCTTGTGGTCCACCGCCAGCATCTTCAGCCCGGCACCGCAGGGCAGCGCCTTCTTGTGGCCCTCGTGGATATCGGTGATCAGCTGATGCAGGTTGGAGAAGCCGATATTGCGGTGCTCCAGCGCCGCCGCCAGGTAACGCCGGCCCAGGCGCTTCATGCTGGCGAAGACTTCGATCAGCTCCTCGCTGCTGAGGTTGAAGCTGCTGATGTCACCCGAGGTCACCGGGGCGAAACCCACCTCGGCAAACCCCAGCTCGTTGAACAGGTGGTCCCAGATGGTCTCAAGGTCGGTGACTCCAGTGGTCAGGGTCACCCGCGCCCCCACCGGCCGGCTGTCGTAGCGTTCCAGAAGCATCTGCGCCTTGCGCCGCACCACGTCATAGGTGCCCTGCCCACCCACGGTGATGCGGTTGCGGTCGTGCACGGTCTTGGGCCCGTCGATGCTCACCGACAGCCCGAAACGGTGGGCGTTGAGGTAGTCCACTGTCTCTTCGGTAAGCAAGGTGGCGTTGGTGGTCATGACGAACTCGACGAACTTGCCGGCAGCGGCAAAGCGCTGTTCGCAGTAGTCCACCATGGCCTCGATCAGCGGCCGGTTGCTCAAGGGTTCGCCGCCGAAGAACACCACGGTGTAGCGCTCCTCGTCCGGGGACTCCTGGAGCAGCATTTCCACCGAGGCAATGGCCGTGTCCAGGCCCATCTTCTTGCCTGCCGAGGGCTTGTCCAGGTCTTCCTTGTAGCAGTAGGTGCAGCTCAGGTTGCAGCCGGTATTGACGTTGAGCACCACGGTATTGATCGCCGTGCGCTCGACCCGCTTGATGCCGATTTCCGGGGTCAGGGGCGAGCCGTCGCTGACCAGTTCCAGGGCCATCAGCTCACGCAGGGTGTCGCTGACGTCGGCACCGTCATAGGCGCCGGCCAGACGCTGGATCAAGTCTTCCGGGGTACAGCCCGGGCCGCGCAGCGCATCGATGATGCTGCCGGTCAAGGCATCGCTGGCAAACAGCGAACTGCTGGGGATATGGAACAGCATGCGGTTGGCGTCCACCTGCACTTCATGCAGGTTACGCTCCACCAGATTCAGAATTGCGCCCATTACAACCTCCTGTGCAAAGCCCCGCGTTCGGGGCCTGCGGTCATTGCCTGAAAGTGTCTGTCGGTAGCGTTCGACGGCCCTCAGGGAATGGGTGGATTGTTCCAACGTTGCACGGTGACGATCAGCTGGCCTTCACCGGTCAGGGCCTTGCCCCCCTCTTCCACCGCAGCGATCACCTTGAGGTTGCCGGCGTTGTTGGTGGACATCTTGCGCAGCGGGTTGGGCCCGGCATCCCCTGGGGTGAACACGCCGCTGTCGGCCTGCATGCTGCCGGCGTACTTGACGTCTTCATCCTTGGCCGCCTGGGCATCGAAGGCCTCGACCTTCCACTGCGCCGGCATCACGCCGATGCGGTAGGCCTTGCCGTCGGCCCCCTTGCCCCAGGCTTCGGCATCGAAGCGGCCCTGGACCTTGGGCGTCGAACCGCCGCCGTCACCGATCCGCGCCACGGCAAATGCCGGCACCACCTTGACCTCGGCGATGCGCTGGTACACCGCCAGCGTCGCGCCCTTGAGGCTGCCGACGCTAACCTCCCGCAGCCCCGGCTGGGCGCTGGCCGCCGCCTTGAGCCTGACGCGGATGCGTTCGGGGCTCTGCTCCAGCACCTGCACGACCTCCACCCCTTTGCCGAAGCTCGGAGTGCCCGCAAGGCCCGCGCCCACCAGGGTCACCTCGGCCTCCTCACCGGCCTTCAGGTAACCCGGCTGCACCGCCAGCAACCGCTGGCTGCCTTGCCGGGCGGCGATGAAGTCCAGGCCGCGCTCGTCGTGCTCGGCCTCGAACATCCGCCCTTGCAGTGCATTGCCCTGGGCCGCCAGCACCTGGCGCATGACCACGCCATCCACGGTGACATTGCCGCGCCATTCATAGCCGTTGTAGAGGATCGCGCTGCCCTCGCCATTGAACGGGCTGCCATCGGCGTACTGGCCCTTGACGCTGAGCTTGAACTGATCGCCTTCCCCGGCGCTGACGCTCATCACCCCGGCCAGTTCGCCCTTGCCCGGCAGGTGGCCGCTGAAGCTCCAGTCGCCGGCCAGTGCCGCCGCTTGCGGGCGGGCCTGTTGCCAGGCTGTCCAGGCGGGGTTGTCGAGGGGATAACGCTTGGCCAGCAGCGGCACCATTTCCTTGAGGGCGGTGGGCAGCCATTCCCGATCCCGGGACAGGGCCTGGTACTCCAGGGATGGCCACTGACCGAGGTGGAAATTCACCAGCCGCTCCCATTCCTGGGCCGGCCGGCGTTGCAGGGCGATCCGCGCGCCGGAGTGGCAGCGGGCGCACATCTGGGTGGTCTGTTCGTCGAAATGCTCGACGGTGTTCAGCCGTCGCTCCAGGGCGTAGCGCACGCCGTCGGTCTCGCTGGGCGCCAGGCCCTGGGTATCGGCCAGGTACTTGACCAGGGTGCGGCGGTCGTCATCGCTGATTTGCAGCCCGTGCATGGTCTGCATGCGGGCAATGCTCATCAGCCAGCCTTCCGGGGTCTTGCGCTGGTGGCTGATGCGGCTCAGGGCTTCCCCGGCCTCGGGGGTGTGGCAACCCTGGCAGGTTTCCTTGAGGATGCTCTGTGCATCCCGCGCGGCGAAACTCGAAGGGGCATGCAAGGCGGTACAGGTGGCAATGGCCAGCAGGCTGGCACTGAGCCTCAGGCGCAGTCTTCTCTTCATCAACGTCAAACCTCCCACGGTGCTTTCTTATTTTTAGCGAGTCGTTTTTATGGTTTCTGCCATGCCCGGCACGCCCGGTCATGGAGGCAAGAGAAACGTCTGCTGATATGCAATACACGGAGCGTGCCAGCTTATAAAAGAACCCGGAATCAACGACTTGGGCGAAGACGCCGGTCCCTGGCGGGCTTGCGGGTGTTACCCGACGTTCAATTTCGAGACAAACGTCTCAGTCTGAGACAGCGATTAGCCAGCGCCAGAACAGCTCTCAAGGCCGGCAACGAGGCTGTACCGCTGGTTTTCTTTGCAATTGGATCTTGCATTTATCCGGCGGCGCCGCAGAATCACCCCCGCTTTGCCTGCCCCGTCCCATGGGGTGTGCCGCACCTCCCCTCTTACAAGGAACCTGAAGTTCATGGATAGAAGCGCCTGTGCCCGTCTCGGCTCGCTGATCCTCTCGTTGTCTGCTCTGACCCTGGTCGGATGCAAGGAAGAAACCAGTCCCAAGACTGCAGCCGTCGCTGCGGCCCCCGCGCCGGCGGCCATGGTCATGCCGATCTGCGCCAATGGCGAATGCGCGGTGCTGGACCAGGACGGCAAGGTGCTGGTCAGCGCCGACAACGACTACGACGCCGTGGTCGCCCTGCCCCTGGACAAGACCTTCCTGTTCGCCAAGGACGGTACCTGGAACCTCAGCAGCGCCGATGGCAAGCAGACCCTCAAGGCCGCCTTCACCGATGACCTGCGGCTGCTGACCCCGGGCTACTTCGGCTTCGGCCAGGACGGCAAGCTGGGCATCATCGACCAGAGCGGCAAACAGATTCAGCCACCGCGCTTCGACGATCTGTACGTGGGCGGCAACGACGACTTCATCGTCTACGAGATCGGCGGCAAGCGCGGCATTCTCAGCGCCAAGGGCGAGGTGGTGACCGAAGCCCTGTATGACAGCAGCATGGTCCGCGATGACTTCGCCAAGCGCGGCTGGTGGATGATCGCCGAACGCGGCAACGACAAGTGGGCGCTGAACCTCAAGACCGGCGAGCAGAAGAAGATCGACTTCGACAGCATCGACTACTTTGCCAACCAGCATCTGGTGGTCAGCACCGAACAGGGCAAGGCCCTGGCCGATGCCCAGGCCCAGCTGATCAGCGCCGCCACCTACAACTGGATGGGCGAACCGGGTGACGGCCTGGTGGCCTTCCGGGAAAAATACGACAGCCCCTGCGGCTACATGGATTTCCAGGGCAAGACCGTGATCCAGGCCCAGTTCGGTACCTGCCAGGTATTCGGCAAGCAGGGCGCGCTGGTCACCGCCAAGAACGCCGACGGCAGCTCCGGCAAGGCCGGGCTGATCGACCGCCAGGGCCAATGGAAGGTGCAGCCGGTCTACGACTCGGCGGACCCGGCCGGCTTCAGCCCCCTGGGAATGTTCCGGCAGGTACCGGGGCTGAACCAGGTCGCGGTGCTGCAGAACGTGTTCAGCGCCACCTTCGGTATCTTCGATGTGGACAAGGGCGTCGAGCTGTTCAAGCCCACCTACGCCCAGATCGGCGCGATCAATGCCGACCTGTTCGTCTTCAGCACCGCCAACAGCCCGACCAAGCAGGCCACCCTGTTCGGCCAGGCCACCCAGGTGCGTACCGTGGGCCTGATGGACGCCAGCGGCAAGGTGCTGCTGGAGCCGGGCCAGTACGTCGACATCCGCCTGGACAACAGCGGCCACTACCTGCTGGCCACCGACGACACCTCGGCCCTGGCCACCTCGGCGCTGTACGACCTCAAGGGCAAGCGGCTGATCCCCGGCAAGTGGCAGGAACTGGTGGTGGACGAAACCCGCGGCGCCATCTTCGGCTATGCCGTGGAAGGCATGGGCGACGACCAGTCCCGCAGCCTCAAGGCCCTGTATCGCCTGGACGGCACTCCGAGCTTCCAGGTCAGCCAGGTCGATTGCGGCGCCGAACAGGTGCACGACGGCCATGACCAGGTGCTGTGGCCGGCCAACCCCCAGGACTACTGCCCGCAGCCTGACGAAGTGGAAGACCAGGGCGAAGGCGACAACGCACAGGGCTGAGGCCCCGAGCGAACCGGTCACGGTTGAGATCAAGCCTGCTAGGATGCGGGCTTGATCGATTCAGCCAACCGGCCCGGATGGGGCCCGACAGGAACTGTCCCATGCTCAATGCTCTGCTCTTCGACCTTGATGGCACCCTGACCGACACCGACGCCCTGCACCTGCTGGCCCTGCAGCAACTGCTGCTGGAAGAGGAGGGCCGGACCTTCACCCAGGAAGAATTCGAAGCCCATGTCAGCGGCCAGGCCAATGCCAACATGTGCCGCTACCTGTTCCCCGAGCGCAGCGTGGCGGAACATGAAGCCTTTGCCGAGCGCAAGGAAGTGCGCTTTCGCCAACTCTCCCCGCAACTGATGCCCATGCCCGGCCTGCTGCGCCTGCTGGATTTTGCCCAGGAGCACGGCATCGGCGTGTGCGTGGTCACCAACGCGCCCCGGGCCAATGCCGAGCACATGCTCGAGGTGCTGGGCCTGCGACAGCGCTTCCAGACGGTGCTGGTGGCCGAGGAGTTGCCTCGGGCCAAGCCCGATCCCCTGCCCTACTTGAGCGGCCTGGAATGCCTGCGGGCCACCGCCGACCAGGCCCTGGCCTTCGAAGACTCGGTACCCGGGCTGACAGCCGCGGTAAAAGCCGGGATCTGCACGTTCGGCCTGGCCACCAGCCAACGCCCGCAAACCCTGCTGGATGCCGGCGCCCACCGCGTGATCAACGACTTCGACGACCCGCAACTGTGGGCCGAGATCCGGCGCCGGCTCGATCTGCCCTGAAGAAGATGGGATGAGGATATTGGCCAGGCCAAGCGGGAAGGAAACAGCCAGGGAGAAAGAAACGGCAGGAGGGAAAAAGGTGCTCGCCCATCACTTCGGCAGTGGCATCCAGACCGAAGTACCCCCTTTGGCTGGGCGAGCAGGAGGGAATATACGCGGGCTCCAGGGGCAGTAATATCGGACATATCCGAAAACACCCTACGACTTGGGCAAAGATGCTGGAGGCTTATCCCTGCACGACTTTTTTTTCACGGTGCTTTCACCTCGCCGCCCCTATATTGCCAATCACTCCTTAACGAATCCCATTTGGCCCGCGCTACAGCGGGCTTTTTTTTGCCCGGGCTCCAGCGGCCGGCCCCTGGGGCGCCGACTGCTGGTGCGGGTCACTCAGGGAGCCGCCCGCTCCGCAAGCGATGCCTGGGTGGGAACGAATGCCGGCGCCTGCTCGGGATAAAACCGCGCCGCGGCATTGATCACGGCCTGCACCGAGGCGGTGACGATATTGGCGTGACAGCCGGCGCCAAAACGTGACCCGGCAACGCCCGGCCACACCGCTTCGACAATTGCCAGCGCCTGCGCATCGGCCCCCGCCCCCAGGTTGCGCTCTTCAAAACTGTCGATGCGCAGCGGCAAGCCCAGGGCGGCCAGGGCCGCCGCAACAGGTCCGTTGCCCACGCCATGCAAGCACGCCTCCTGGTTCCCGGGGGTGGCGACCCGCAGCTCGATCCCCTGCCCCTCGGGGGCATCGAACAACCGATGAGCGAGATACCGCAGGCCGGCCGTGCCCTCTGCGCACGCCAGATAGGTGCGCTGGAACACCTCCCATAAAGCGTCGCTGCTCAACTCGGCGTCACTGGCATCAGCCAGCTTCTGCACAATGGCGCTGAACTCGATCTGCATGCGCCGGGGCATGACGATGCCGTGGTCACGCTGCAGCAGGAAAGCGATCCCGCCTTTGCCGGACTGGCTGTTGACCCGCACGATGCTGTCGTAGGTCCGCCCCAGGTCCTGCGGATCGATGGGCAGGTAGGGCACCTCCCAGAAACCGTCGGCCGCCTGGGCGGCAAAGCCCTTGGCGATGGCGTCCTGGTGCGAGCCGGAAAAGGCGGTGAACACCAGGTCGCCGACATAGGGATGGCGCGGATGGATTGGCAGCGCCGTGCACTCCTCAGCAACCCGGGCCACCGCTGCGATATCGGAGAAATCCAACCCGGGGCTGATGCCCTGGGTATAGAGATTCAGGGCCAGGGTCACCAGATCCAGGTTGCCACTGCGCTCGCCATTGCCGAACAGGCAACCCTCCACCCGCTGGGCGCCCGCCAGCAGCGCCTGTTCGGCACAGGCCACGCCGGTGCCCCGGTCGTTGTGCGGGTGCACTGACAGCGTGACCTGATCGCGGCGCTCCAGGCGCTTGTGCATCCATTCGATCTGATCGGCAAAGACGTTGGCGGTGGCCACCTCGACGGTGGTCGGCAGGTTGATGATGATCGGGCGCCCCGGGCCGGCGTCCCAGGTACGGATCGCGGTGTTGCACATGCGCAGGGACACCTCGAGCTCCGCCATGCAGAAGGTTTCGGGGGAGTACTGCAACACCCATTCGGTTTCCGGATGCTGGTCAGTCAACTCGCGCAACAGCCTGACATGGCGCTCCACCAGGGCCTCGACCTCGTCCACCGAAAGCCCGAACACCACACGCCGCCAGACCGGGGCGATGGCGTTGTACAGGTGGACGATGACCCGGCGCGCACCCTGCACACTGCGTACGGTTTCGCGGATCAGGTCCTCGCGCAGTTGGGTCATCACCATGGGCGTGACATCGGCGGGAATCCGCTGCTGTTCCACAAGCTCGCGGACCACCTCGAAATCGGTACGCGAGGCGGCGGGGAATCCCACTTCGATTTCCTTGAAGCCCAGGCGCACCAGTTCCTCGAACAGGCGCAGCTTGCGCTCGCGGTTCATCGGCTCGAACAGCGCCTGGTTGCCATCGCGCAGGTCGGTGGACAGCCAGATCGGAGCCTGGGTGATGGTACGTGACGGCCACTGGCGCGAGTCCAGGTCCACGGGGGTAAAGGGGCGGTATTTGGTATGGGGATGGGCGAGCATACTGACCTCGAAAGCACAATGGAGAACGCAATGGATCTCCCCTGCCTTCATCATGGAAAGCGCTTCGAGGCCGGAGTCTGGGGGAGATCAGCCTGGGTGCCAGGTTCCTGGCAGCACCGGCAGACCCCGGCCGTAAGGCAGGGGTAGCGCTAGTAGCAGGGTCAGGAACAGGGGGTTCATGGGCGGTTGCAACCGTCGGCGGGCAAGGAGTGATCTGTAGTCTAGGTAGCGATCTTCTGAATGTAATGCGCTAAACGCCCTTTGATTATCGCAAAATGGACATTTTCACCTATGATAAGCGCCCCATGATCCCTTCCAGGACGGAGGCGCTGCGCTGCATGTCCGATCTGCTTGTTGTCTCGTCCATCGACTGCCTGTCCATGCCGGTTACCAGCATCGCCGTGGATTACCCCAACGGCCATGAAATACCTGCCCACAGCCACCCACGCTCGCAGCTGGCCTATGCCATTGAGGGCGTGCTGGTGATCGACACCGAGTCCGGCCGCTGGGTGGTGCCGCCCAGCCGCGGGGTGTGGTTGCAGGCCGGCGTCGAGCACCGGGTACGCATGCGCGGCGCGGTGCGCATGCGCAGCCTGTTCATCAATGTCGATGCCATTGCCGGCCTGCCCGAGCATGACTGCGTGATCGAGGTCTCGCCGTTGCTGCGCGAGCTGATCCTGGCCGCCGCCCAGGTCGGCACGCAGTATTCGCCGGACAGCCGCGACGGCCGCCTGATGCGCCTGATCCTCGATGAGATGCGCTCGCTGCCGGTGCTGCCGTTCAGCCTGCCCTGGCCCCATGAGCCGCGCATGCTGCGGGTGTGCCAGGCGCTGGCGGACGACCCTTCGGACAACCGCACCGCCGAACAATGGGGCGACTGCCTGGCCATGAGCGCCAAGACCTTCCATCGCCAGTTCCAGCGCCACACCGGCATCACCTTTGGCCGTTGGCGCCAACAGGCGCGGTTGCTGATGTCCCTGGAGTGCCTGGCCGAGGGCATGCCGGTGGTGCAAGTGGCGCTGCAGCACGGCTACGACAGCCAGAGCGCCTTCGCCGCCGCCTTCAAGCGCCAGTTCGGCACGCCGCCTTCGGAGTTCTACCGCTGAGGGCTCAGGCCCGGCGCAGCAGCACACCGGCCACCACGCACAACAGCATGGCCAGCCCCGCCAGCAGGAAGGCATCGCTGTAGGCCAGCAACAAGGCGTCGCGGTGCAGCACCGTGTCCACGATGCCCAGGGCTTGCTGGCGCAGGGGCGCCAGCGCTGCCGAGTGCAGGGCCGTGGCGTACTCCACGGGTGCCTGGGCCAGCAGGCGCACCAGTTCCACCAGGCGCTCCTGGGTGGCCTGGGCGAACAGGTTGATGGATTCACCGATGCGCAGGGCGTGGAGTTTCTCGCGCTCTACCACGATCTGGCTGGAGAGCGCGATACCGATGGCCCCGCCGACATTACGCACCATGGAGAACAGTCCGGAGGCCGAGCCCACCTGGTCCTTTTCCAACCCCTGGATCGCCATCACCCCCAGCGCCACCACCACCAGCGACTGGCCGATACCACGCACCACCAGCGAGGGCACGATGACGTTGACCGAGGCATCGGGGTTGAGGTGGATGTTCATCAGGCAGCCGATGCCAGTGATGGCGAACCCGGCAATGATGATGGTGCGGGCGCTGGTCCAGCGCATCAGCCGCGGGGTGGCGAACGACATGACGAACTGGATCAGGCCGTAGGGAATCATCATCAGGCCGATCTGTCGGGCGTTGTAGCCGTGGATCTGGGCAAAGTAGTTGGGCACCAGGAACACCACGCCGAACACCACCGCACCGAAGGTGAATTGCATCAGGCTGGCGATGCCGAAGTTGTAGCGACCCAGCAGGCGCAGGTTGATCAACGGCTGCTCGCGACGCAGTTCGATGGCCACGAAGGCCAGCAGGCCGAGCGTGGCCAGGATCGCGCAATGGCTGATGAAGCTTGAGGCGAACCAGTCGTAACGGCCGCCCTCCTCCAGCATGATCTGCAACGCCGAGAGGCCCACGGCCATGCTGGCGATGCCGCCCCAGTCACCCTGGCGCAACTTTGCCAGGACCATGGGCTGGGGCCGCACCGACCAGCCGATGGCCGCCAGCAGCAACAGCCCCGGCGGCACTTGCAGGTAGAAGATCCAGCGCCACGAATAGGCATCGGTGAGCCAGCCGCCCAAGGACGGCCCCGCCGCCTGGGCGACATTGTTGGCCACGGCAAACAGGGCCATGCCCATGGGGTGCCGGGCCGCCGGCAGCTCGGTGACGATCAGCTGGAATGACAAGGGAATCAGCACCCCGCCAAAGGCCCCTTGCAGCACCCGGGCGAAAATCAGGCTGTGGATGTTCGGCGCCAGGGAACAGGCGATCGAAAACAGCACGAAACCGGCGGTGCCGACCATCAGCACCCGGCGCATGGAAAACACCGAAACCAGCCAGCCGGTCATGGGAATGATGATGATCTCCGCCACCAGGTAGGCGGTGGTGATCCACGACCCCTCCTCGAAAGTCGCCCCCAGGGAGCCACGCACGTCCGGCAGGGAAGCGTTGGTCACGTGCACGTTCATCCCGGCCATGAAGCAGCCCACCACGCTGCCCAGCACCGCCACCCAGGTGCGCAGGGAGATTGCCTGTGCGGCGGCCTCGCCGGTGCCTTCCGATACGGCCTGGGCACTAGTCATGACGGGTGTCCACGGTCACCACCACCGACATCCCGGGGCGCAGCTGCGCCTGTCGCGGCTGCCCCGGATCGAGGCGGATGCGCACCGGCATGCGCTGCACGATCTTGGTGAAGTTGCCGGTGGCGTTGTCCGCCGGCAGCAGGGCGAATTCGGCGCCGGAAGCCGGGGCGAAACTCTCCACCCGTCCCTCCAGTACATGGCCACCCAGGGCGTCGACCTCGACCCGAGCCGCTTGCCCGGGCCGCATGCCGTCGACCTGGGTTTCCTTGTAGTTGGCCACCACATAGGCGTCCTCAGGCACCACCGCCAACAGCGGCGCACCGACTTCGACGTACTGCCCCAGGCGCAGGCGCCGCTGGCCGGCGATACCGTCCACCGGGCTGCGGATCAAGGTGCGCGCCAGATCGATACGGGCCAGCTGCCGCTGGGCACTGACCCGGGCCACGCCCGCTTCGAGCTTGTCCAGTTGCGCCCGGGCGCTTTGCTGTTCGGTATCGAGCACCTGTACCTGCTGGCGCCGCGCGGCCAGGCTGGCGCGGGCCGCGCCCAGGGCGGCATCGGCCTGACGGGCCAGGGCGGCGGCGTTTTCCAGTTGCTGCACGCTGCTGACTTGCTGGCTGGCCAGGTGTTGCTGCCGCCGCCCTTCCTGGCCGGCCCGTTGTGCCTCTGCCTCGGCGGCGCCGACCCGGGCCTGGGCTTCGGCGATCAGGCTCTGCTGCTGTTGCTGGCGGGCGGCCAGATTGGCCAGCCGCGCCTGCCCGGCACGCTGTTCGGCCTGGGCCTCGCGCAGCGCCGCTTCCGCCTGTTCGACCCGGGCCCGGTAGTCGCTGTCGTCGATCCGCGCCAGCAGGTCGCCAGCCTTGAGCGGCTGGTTGTCCCGGACCTCGACCGCCACCAGGTAGCCGGCGACCCGGGGCGCGATGGTGACGATGTCCGAGCGCAGGTAGGCATCGTCGGTCTCCACCAGGAAACGCCCGTTGAACCACCAGCGCAGGCCCCAGGCCAGAACCAGCAGCAACACCAGCGCCAGCCCGGCATAACCGAGTAAGCGACGGCGGGTGACGGCTTGCGCCGGGGAAGCGGGAACAGGGGTCTGGGTCATTGCAAAGGCTCGTTGGGGGTTCGCGGGAAAGGGTTGGCCGCAGCCCGGCTCGGCTGCGGCAGGACAATCGGCGGCGCGCTGCGCCAGCCACCGCCCAGGGCCTTGAACACCAGCACCTGGGTATCGATGACGGCCGCATCGGCCTGCGCTGCCGCGGCCCGGGTACGTACATCGGTGCGCTGGGCATCGAGGTAATCCAGGGCCGTGGAGGCACCGGCGGCCCTGGCTAGCCCGGCCAGGCGCAAGGCCTGGTGGTCACGTTCGGCTGCCAGGTGCAGGGCTTGCTGGCGCTGCAACGCGGCCTGGTAGTCGCTCAGGGCCTGTTGCTGCTCCTTCAGGGCCGCCAGGATGCTGCGGTCGAAATCCGCCAGCGCCGCGCTTTCTCCGGCGCTGGCCTGGGCGATGCGGGCGCGGGCGGCATTGAGGTTGGGCAAGCTCCAGGACAACAGCGGCCCCAGTTGCCAGACCGACGCGTCACGGTCATCGAAACCCGCGGGGTGGTGCGCCGACGTGAAGACCCCGGCCCCCAGGCTGACCCTTGGATAGAGGTCGGCCCGGGCCACACCGATGCGCGCCGTGGCCGCCGCCAGCCGGCGCTCGGCCTGGCTCACGTCGGGGCGCCGACGCAACATGGCCAGGGCATCGCTCTGGGGCATGGGCGACCCCAGGGTCGGGGCCTGGCGACAAGCCTGGGCCGCCGCCGGTGCATCACCCGGGGGGCGCCCCAGCAAGACGGCCAGTTCGGCCAGGGCCCGTTGCCGTCCGGCCTGCAGCGGCGGCAGGCTGGCCTGCACCTGGCCCACCAGGCCTTCGGCGCGCACCACATCCAGGGTCACCGCGGCGCCGGCCCGATACAGCCGGGCGCTCAGGGTGCGGCCCTGCTCCACCAGCGCCAGGGACTCGCCCGCCACCTGCAGGCGCTGGCCATAGCTGCAGGCCTGCAACCAGGCACGGGTGGTTTCCGCGGCCACCACCACCCGCAGGCCATCTTCGGCGGCCCGGGCCGCCTCGGCATCGGCCCGGGCGGCATCGGCCAGGCCGTGCAGGCGGCCGAACAGGTCGGCCTCCCACTGCACATCCAAGCCGACCCCATAGCGGCTGCCGGTGCGGATGTGCTGGCTGTCCTGCAAGGCGGCTTCCAGCTGGTCGTCGGCGGTACTGCCGTAGCCGGCGCGGGCCGTCACCTGGGTGGAAGGCTGGCGCAGGGTATCGGTTTCGCGCAGCAGCGCCCGGGCCTGAAGCAGGTTGGCCGCAGCCATCCGCAAGTCGCGGTTCTGGCTCAGGGCTTCTTGTACCGCGGCATTGAGCCCAGGGTCACGATAGAGCTGCCACCACTGGTCAAGCCCCTGCTCGGCCGCTGCGTCCAGGTGGCTCACGGGCAGGGGCACAGTGCTGCCGGGCGGCCGTTCCGGCCCCAGGGTGCAACCGGCCAATAGGGCGCACAGGGCCCATGCAGGCCTCGGGTAAATGGGCATGGGAAGTACTCACGGATTCGAAGCGCCTACTTTAGAAAGGCCAGCTGGCGACCGTCTAACGAGAACTTCTTTTCGATTATCGCGAAATGGTCAACCTTGATCCCAAGCGCGGCCCTTCCGGCCTGGGCCCACAGCTCCAGGCTGTCGGCCAGCTGAACGAACTCACACTGGCCCTGCTGGCGCCAGTGGCCATGGATACAATTTGAAACACTCCCTACCCAGCCGATCGGATCGCCATGACCGAAGACTTCGATGTGCCCAGCCCCCACGAAAAGCACCTGGAACACGTGAGCGAACAAGCCCACGCGCGCAGTGACCGCTTCGCCAGCAAGATCGCGGTGATGACGGCGATCATGGCCACCCTGGGAGCGCTCCTGAGCTATCAGGCCGGCTCCTCGGAGAGCCTGGCGGCGATGGACAAGAACAATGCCGCGATGAAAAAGACCGAAGCCGCCAACCAGTGGAGCTACTACCAGGCCAAGTCCAGCCGGCAGAACCTGGCGGAGCTGGCGACCCACATTCCCGGAGTCGATGCCGCGCACTACGGCATCGAAGCCCAGCGCTACCAGAAGGAAAAGGAAGCGGTGCGCCTCAAGGCCGAGGCCCTGGAAGCCGAGGCTCGGGACTGGGACGAGCAATCGGAAGCCGCGCTGCACCAGCACCATCGCTGGGCCCAGGCGATGATGGCGATCCAGATCGCCATTTCGATGGCGGCCATCACCCTGCTGACCCGCAAGGAATGGCTGAAGAAGCTCGCCTACGGCGCGGCCGGCGGCAGCGTGCTGCTGGGCACCCTGGCCTGGCTGCACATCTAGAGCCCCCTGCCGGCCCCCGGAACCTGCCAGCCGATGCGTCTCTTGAATCTCACCGGGCTGTCGCAGTTTGCGAAAAACTGCCGCCGCGCAAGCCCCGGTGCTGCGCCCCAGGCCCTGCCATAGCGGGGCCGCGGCGCCTGGGTGGAACTGGCACAGCCATTGCGAAAGCCCCTGCCTCACCTACAACAAGAGGCTTCGCCATGGCTATTGCCCCACTGCTCGCCGCTACCACGGCCTTTATCCAGCGCGCCCCGCGCATGCTGATCGGTGCCCACTGGACCGAGGCCGGCGACGGCCAGACCATGCCCCTGCGCAACCCCGCCACCGGCGAACAGCTGTGCCTGGTGCCCCGGGCCACGGTGGACGATGTGGACCGCGCAGTGCTCGCCGCACGCCAGGCCTTCGACGATTCGCCCTGGACCCGCACCCGCCCCCGGGAGCGGCAGAACCTGCTGTGGAAACTCGCCGACCTGATGCAGCGCGACGCCGAACTGCTGGCCCAGCTGGAATGCCTGAACAACGGCAAGAGCGCCGCCGTGGCCCAGGCCATGGACGTGCAACTGTCCATCGATTTCTTGCGCTACATGGCCGGCTGGGCGACCAAGATCGAGGGTTCAAGCGTCGAGGTCTCGCTGCCGCTGATGCCCGACGACCAGTTCCACAGTTTCATCCGCCGCGAAGCCGTGGGCGTGGTCGGCGCCATCGTCGCCTGGAACTTCCCGCTGCTGCTGGCCTGCTGGAAACTCGGCCCGGCCCTGGCCACCGGTTGCACCCTGGTGCTCAAGCCGGCGGACGAAACCCCGCTCAGCGCCCTGAAACTGGCCGAACTGGTGCAGGAAGCCGGCTACCCCGACGGCGTGTTCAACGTCGTCACCGGCACCGGCATCACCGCCGGCAGTGCCCTGACCCGCAACCCCCTGGTGGACAAGCTGACCTTCACCGGCTCCACCGCCGTGGGCAAGGAAATCGGCAAGATCGCCATGGACTCCATGACCCGGGTAACCCTGGAACTGGGGGGCAAGTCGCCAACCATCGTCATGGCCGACGCCGATCTGGCCAGCGCCGCGGCCGGAGCTGCCAGCGCGAGCTTCTTCAACCAGGGCCAGGTCTGCTGCGCCGGCTCCCGGCTGTATGTGCAGCGCAAGCATTTCGACAAGGTGGTAGCCGACATCGCCGGCATCGCCAATGCCATGAAGCTGGGCAATGGCCTGGACGCCAGCGTCGAGATGGGCCCGCTGATTTCCGCGCGCCAGCAGGAGCGGGTCTATCGCTACATCGAGATGGGTCGCGAAAGCGGCGCCACCATCGCCTGCGGCGGCGAACAGTTCGGCCCGGGGTATTTCGTCAAGCCGACGGTGATAGTGGATGTGGACCAGAAGCATTCGCTGGCGCAGGAAGAGATCTTCGGCCCGGTGCTGGTGGCCATTCCTTTCGACGATGAGGCCGACGCCCTGCGCATGGCCAACGACAGCCCCTACGGCCTGGGCGCGAGCATCTGGTCCAACGACCTGGCGGCGGTGCACCGGATGATTCCGCGGATCAAGTCCGGTTCGGTGTGGGTCAACTGCCACAGTGCCCTGGACCCGGCACTGCCGTTTGGCGGCTACAAGATGTCCGGGCTTGGCCGGGAAATGGGCCACGCGGCCATCGAGCACTACACCGAGTTGAAATCAGTGCTGATCAAGCTCTGATCCGCCCCGCGCCAACCGCCCCACCTGGGGCGCCGGAGGTGGTCCGGCGCCCCCCCCGACGACCGCCCTGTTCGCCGTGCAAAGCACTGCTACGCTCAGCCCGAGCCGGCTGGCCACCTCGTTTGAAGAGCCTGGGCTCATCCCCCCATAACGCCTCATCACCACCGAAAACCCGAGGAAAGCATCATGGGATCAAATGGAAATGATCACGATTACATCCAGTGCGGCTGCCACAACCCCGTCTGGGAAGCCTTGAAAGACACCCTCGACCCCGCCAGCTATATCGCCAGCCACCCCAACGCAGCACAGGGCCCGGCCAGGGACGCGAACGGCGAGTCCCTGGTGTTTCATGACGGCATCATCTACCCCTTGCGCGACGGCAACATGGATGAGCGGGTCGAAGCCCTGGGCATCCATGCCGGCGACGTGGTCGCCGCGGGCACCCTGGCCGCCGTCGAAGCCCGCATGCAGGCCCTGGGCATCGACTACAAGAAGCAGTCGCTGCACGGCAAGACCCTGCTGCCCGGCCTAGTCGAGCCCCACGCCCACATCGTGCAGAGCTGCGCCATGGATGGCTGGCTGAACCTGGGCGCCATCGAGCCCGACGACGGCGATAGCCAGCAGGCGCCAGAGAAAAACAGCCAGCGCCTGCGGCCGCTCTATACCTGGGGCTGGCTGAAGGAAACCATCCAGAACAACCTCCCCGAAGACAGCACGAGCTGGGTCCTCGGGCACCTGGTCGATCCGGCGCTGATGCCGTTCAAGGTGGTGCCGGGCGGCCTGAACCAACTCATGACCCTGCAATGTGGCGACACGCCCGAAGAGGGCTACCTGGACACCATCGAGGCCAAGCGGCCGATGCTGCTGATCAGTGCCTCCATGCACACCGCCTACATGAACACGGCGGCCCGGGATCTGGTGCATGAAAGAACCGGGGTCATGGTCGAGAACGGCGTGCTGCAGGAAACCCAGATAGTGGCCGGGATCCTGTCGATTCCCGCCAGGCAGAAGCTTGCAATGCTGAAGATCTTCGAGCGCCTGGACACCTTCTTCGCCACCGCGGCCAGCCGCGGGATCACCCTGCTGTACGACGCGATGATGGACCCCTTGTCGAAGCTGGTATTGAACGCCTACTTCCTGTCCCACCCCAGAACGCTGCGGATCGGCTACGCCGCCGCCTGCAACAACTCGCTCGAAGCCCTCAAGCTGCTGCCGGACTATCGGCCGGCCACGCGGGAAGAGGCCAGGCACATGTATCAGGGCTCGATCAAGGTGATCTCGGACGGGTCCAACCAGGGGTTGACCGGCTATCAGGTCGCGCCCTACTGCTGCGAGACAGACCGCCCGGTGGGCAACTTCAATCTGTGCGACAAGGGCGAGGACACCCCGAAAACACTCCCGGTCAAATACCAGGAATTTATCCACGCGGCGGTGAAAAAAGGCTGGCCGCTGATGATTCATGCCAACGGCGACCAGGCCATCGAATTCACTCTGCAGGCCTATGACCTGGCCCTGCAGGGCCAGAGCGGCCTGGACAAGCGCCATCGCATCGAACACTGCTCGCTGCTGAGCAAAAGCACCCTGGAAACCATGCAGCGCCTGGGCCTGTCACCGAGCTTTTTGATTGGCCATGTCGGCTACTGGGGCTACGCCTTCGATAAAGCCATTTTCGAAAAGAAGGCACACAACATGCTCGACCTCTGCAAGTCGGCCCTGGACCACGAGCTGCGGATTTCCCTGCACAGCGACTATTCGGTGACCCCACTGGGCCCCCTGCGTTCGATGGAGCAGGCGGTGACCCGCAAGATGGAAGGCATCCGCAATCATGACAACCAGTTCGTCCATGACCCGCGCCTGCAACCCATCCTCAATGAGGGCCAGTGCCTGACCCGCAAGCAGGCGCTGAAAGCCATCACCTACGACGCTGCCTGGCAGTGCCATGCCGAGGCCTGGACCGGCTCCCTGCAGGACCAGAACTTCGCCGACTTCGTGATCCTCGAGCAGGACCCACTGGACGAGAAGTTCCCGGCCACCCGGATTCGCGACATCAAGGTCTGCGAAACCTGGAAAGGCGGCCAGCGGGTGTACCTCAACCCCCTTAGCTGACCGCGGCCAGTGCAAGCCCGGGGGCTGCACCAGCTCCCGGTGCCCCCTGTAGGAGCCGGCTTGCCGGCGAAAAGGACCGCGGGTTCACTCCGGTGGATGGCCGCTGCGCGGTTCGCGAGCAAGCTCGCTCCTACGATCCCCGTTCAGGGACGGTAGCCTTGGGCCAGCAACCAGCTGCGTATCAGCCGATTCTGGTCCGGGCTCAGTTGCGCCAGGGCCTGGGCCGCCCCCTGGCTGCGCAAACGGCGCAACAGCGGCGCCAGTTCCACGCCCTGTACATGCCAGATGCCCAGGGGCTGGTCCGGGGTAATCACCACTTCGGCTTCATCCACCAGGCCGTCGCGCAGCACCGGGGCGCGCTCGATGCGCAAGGCCGAAAAGTCCACGGCACGGTGCGCCGGCTGGCAATCCGGCCACTGCCGGCGGGCCTGCCAGAACGGCTGCTCGGGCCAGCGCTGCTCGTCGGCGTAGAAGTCCCGGCCGATGCGCGCAAAACGCAGGAACAACTGTTCCACCCGCTGCCCGTGAAAACGCTGCGCCAGCGCTGCACGTTGCGGCTGCTGCAGCAAGGTGTTGATCACCGCCGGGGCCTGCAACGCCGAGGACAGGGATTGGAAAATGCCGTTGCCGGATAAAGGGTCCACGGCCATGGCCGCATCGCCGACCCGCAGCCAGTTCGCGCCACAGGCCTGGGGGTTGAGGATCGCCGTGCTGCTGCGGGCATGCAGGTGCAATTGCTGCTCCTGGCCACCGGCAAAGAATTCCCGGGCCATGGCCGAGCCCAGGCGGCGCTGACGACAGTACTCCAGCAACTGCGCCTTGCCCGGCAGCCCGGCGCTCTCCACATCCAGGGTCAGCTGCCAGTAGCACTGGCCGTCCTCGCGCCGGGCCATCCAGGCCCAGCCGTCCTCCAGGCTGTGCACCGCGCTGGCGGCGCTGCCGCCAGGGCCCTGCCAGCGGTTGAGCAGGCTGACGGTTTCCGGGCCGCGCAGGCCCTTGCCGCCCCCCTGGCGCAAGGCTTTGTCCAGCACCGGCGCCTGCCGGCCACGGGCCTCCACCAGGAATTGGCTGTGCACCTCGCCCTGCCCTTGCACCTGGACCCGATGCCCGGCCTCGCTGGGCTGCACCCCCAGCACCCGGCCCTCGATCAGCTTGACCTGCGCTTCGCGCAAGGCCTCCCGCAGGCCGCGGTCGAAGGCCGGGCGATCCAGCAGGTATTCGATATTCTGCGCATGTTCTGCACCGTTCCATGCCACCCGCCGCTGGGACGGTTGCAGGGCCTGGGCCAGCGCCTGTTCCAGGCCGGCACCGCGCAAGGCTTCAAGCACCCGCAGCGAGACCCCTTCCAGGGCCGGAAAGCGTCGCCAGTCGCTGACCAGGGTCACCGGGTAGCCGAGGCGGCGCAGCCCCAGGGCCACTGCGGCCCCGGCCGGCCCCGCGCCGAGGATCAGGATGGCGTGCATGGCTGTTGCCGGCGTTCCGGCCCCTGGTAGTGGGCGTTGTCCTGCAGCCACTGCCGGACCTGGGCCTTGTCGGCTTGCGGGTGGGCACCCAGGTAGGCCGCGATATGCCCGCTCAGGGCCGCGCACCCCAGGCTGGCGCCGGACTGCCCCGGGCTACTGCCGCGCACGCAGGCGGCGAAATCAGCCTGGGCGGTGTTCAGCCATGACCATTGCTGCGCGCTGCATCGCGCATCGCCGGTGACGCGCAGCACCCCGGGGTAACTGGCCGGAAACACCGCCTCGCCCTGGGCCGGGCTGGATGCGCACAACAGCACCCCGCGGGCCTCGGCCGCGGCACAGGCCTGGCGCAGCAGGTCGCGATCCTGGCGCAGGCCCAGGCTCAGGTTGATCAGGCGCACGTCCTGCACAAGCAACCAGTGCAGCGCGGCGCTGACTTGCGCGACGCTGGTGACTGCGCGCCGGTCGAACACCTGGGCCACATAGACCTGCGCCGTCGGCGCGCGCTGGCCGATGGCCTCGATGATCGCGCTGCCATGGCCCAGGGCGTCTTCCTGCAAGGGGCCCTGCCCTATCCCTTCGGGCTGCAGGAAGAAGCGTCGTCCGCCCGCCACACGCTGATGGGCGGCATGGCCGCTGTCGATCACGCCGATGCGCAGCTCAGGCTTCATGGGCCACCTCCAGCGCATGCAGTACGCCATCGCGCAATTCGAAGCGCAGTTCGGCATCGGCCAGGGTCGAGGGCCGGTGGCTGATGAGGATCCGCGTGCGCCCGGCGAACAGGCGGTCGATGGCCTCGATCACCTCGCGCTCGGTGGCCTCATCCACCGCCGAGGTGGCTTCGTCCAGCACCAGGATCATCGGGTCCTGGAGCAGCGCCCGGGCAATGGCGATGCGTTGTTTCTGCCCGCCGGACAATTGCTGGCCGCGCTCCCCCAGGGGGCTGTCCAGGCCTTCGGGCAGGGACTCGATCAGCCCTTGCAACTGCGCCAGCCGCGCCACCTCGGCCACGGCTTCGCGGCTGGCATCGGGCACGCTGTAGGCCAGGTTGTCCGCCAGGCTGCCGCGAAACAGCACGATATCCTGGCTGACCACCGCCACCCGCCGGCGCAACTGCGCCAGGTCCAGCTGGCGCAGGTCGACGCCGCCCAGCAGCACCTGCCCGGACTGCGGATCGTGATGGCGCTGCAACAGGTCGATGAGCGTGCTTTTGCCTGCGCCCGAGGTGCCGCTGAGAGCCACTTTGCGGCCGTAGGGAATACGCGCCTCGATGCCCTGCAGGGTCGAGCCGCGGCCCGGGTGGCAAAAGTGCACTGCGTGAAAATGCAGCTCGCCCTGCTCCGGCACCGGCAGCGGCGCCTCGGGGTTGCTGATACCCGGTTCCTCGCCACGCAGCTCCATGACCCGGCCCAGGCTCACGGTCATGCGCTGGATCGCCACATACAGGCCCAACAGGCTCTGCACCGGGCCCACCGCCATGCCCAGATAGGTGGAAAAGGCAATCAGCGCTCCCAGTTGCCAGGTGCCCTGTACCACCCAGTAGCCGCCGATCAGGAAGGCGCAGGCCCGGGACAACGAGGTCAGGGTACCGGGCACCGCCTGGGTGAAGAACTCGGTGACTTGCAGTTTCAGCAGCTGTTGCAGGTAGCCCTGGCCAAGGCCATCCAGGCGCCGGGCCTCGCGCTGCTGCTGGCCCGCGCTCTGGATAAACTTCATCACCGGCAGGGTTTCCACCATGAACGAGGACATGTCCGCCGAACGCTCGCGCAACTGGCGCACATCGCGCTCCACCTTGCGCCGCATCCAGCGCAGCCAGAGCACGTCCAGGGGGATCAGCACCAGGGCCAGCAGCGACAGTTGCCAGGACAGGGTCAGGAGCATGGCCAGCGCCACCACCAGGCCGATCACGCTGGACACGGCGGAGAACAATGAATCCACGGCAAAGCGCTGGATCTCCGCCACATCGCCATCCAGGCGCGACATCAGGTCGCCGATCCGCCGCTGGCCGTAGAAGCCCGGCGACAGGCGCTGCAGATGCCGATAGAGGTCGTCGCGCAGGGCGAACAGGATGCGCCCGGACAGCCGCGTATGTAGGTAGCGGTTGACTCCGGAGAGCACGGTGCCCAGCAGCCCGGCACCGATCATCAGCGCGGCGATCAGCACCAGCCGCGGGAAGTCCCGGGCCAGCAGGCCGTCGTCGATCAGCAGCTTGGTCAGCCAGGGCTGCACCAGCACCAGCAGGGAAGCGCACACCGACAGCCCCAGCAGGCCGCCGATGGCCAGCCGATGGGGCCGCACGAAACTGTAGAGCCAGCCCAGGGCGGCACTCAGGGCCTGGGGGTCGCGGCTGTCCACCAGCCGGGTGATCAGGCGCCGCATCAGGCGCGCAACTGTTTGAGCTTGCGGTACAGGGTCGCGCGGCTGATGCCCAGGGCGTCCGCTGCCGCCGAGACATTGCCCTGGTGGTTGTCCAGGGCACTGCGGATCAGCTCCAGCTCGTTCTCGCGGATGCTCCCGGTCTGCGGTCGGGCACTGGCATTGAGGTCGTCGAGCATGCTGTCGGGCAGGTGCTCCAGGCCGATGTGGCACTCACCGTCTTCGCGCAGGGCCAGGGCTGTGCGCAGGACCATCTCCAGCTGGCGGATATTGCCCGGCCAGTGGTAGTCCGCCAGCAGCCGACGCAGCTCATCGCTGAGGCTCACCTGGGCGCCACCGAGCTTGGCCAGCAAGCTGTCCACCAGGGGCTGCAGGTCTTCGCGTTCGCGCAGGGCCGGCAACAGCACGCTGATGCCGTTGACCCGGTAGAACAGGTCTTCGCGAAAAGCCTGGTCCTGCACCTGCTGCTTGAGGTCGCGGTGAGTGGCGCAGATCAGGGCGATGTCGATGTCCTGTTCTTCGCCGGCCCCCAGGGGCGCCACCTTGCGGTCCTGCAGCACGCGCAGCAGGCGGGCTTGAAGGGCCAGTGGCATGTCGCCGATCTCATCGAGGAACAGGGTGCCGCCGTGGGCCTGTTGCAGGCGCCCGATCATGCCGCCACGACGCGAGCCGGTGAAGGCGCCTTCGCGATAGCCGAACAGTTCCGACTCGATCAGGCCTTCGGGGATCGCCGCGCAGTTGACCGCGACAAAGGGTTTCTCGGCGCGGCTGCCGGCGCGGTGCAGGGCCCGGGCCAGGACTTCCTTGCCGGTGCCGGTTTCGCCCAGTAGCAACACCGGCAGGTCATTGGCCAGGCCCTGACGGGCCATGCGCAAGGTGCGGGCGTAGCGCCTGTTGCCCCCGGCCAGGGCTTCCAGGTCCTGGGGCATGGCTGCGGCTTTCAAAGCGCTGCGTGGCGCGCGATGCAGGTTGAGCGCTGGCTGCGGCGCCCGCAGGGCCTTGTAGAACAGCTCGCCCTTGGCGGTTTGCAGGCTGCCCACGGCGCCCTGTTGCAGGCGTGCGAGCAGTTGCAGGCCATCGACCCCGAGGAACTCTTCGCAGCGCCGGCCCACCAGGGCTGCGCGCGGGGTGTTGAGCAACTGGCAGGCCTGGCCGCTGACCGCGAGGATCTGCCCGCCCAGGCTCAGGGCCAGCAGCCCCTGCCACGGTGATTCGAGGTATTGCCGACGGCTGTGGAAGGCCAGGACGATCTGGTCCGGGTAGGTGGCATGGAACACCCGGGCTTCGATCTGGCTGACCGCCATGGCCAGCAGCGCGGTGCTGTCCTGGGCCCGGCCCAGGGGACCTTCGCGGGTCAGGTCGAGCACCCCGAGAATCTCGCCCTGGGGGCACTGGATGGGCACCGAGGTGCAGGAGAAATGGCTGAGACGGTCCAGGTAGTGCTCGCCGCAGTCGATCAGGGTCGGCCGGGCCTCCACCAGGGCCGTGCCCAGGGCATTGGTGCCGCGGGTGGCCTCGCTCCAGCAGGCGCCAAGGGTGATGTCCTGCACGCCGCGGTCCTTGAGACGGTCGGCGCGGCCTTCGATGGCCAGGATGGTGGCGTCGGCATTGGCCAGGATGATCATCCCGTCCTTGCCCTGATGCTGGCTCAGGTAGTCGATGGCCGGGATCGCCGCGTCCAGCAACAGGCGGTTGCTGGCCAGCAGCACTTCGAGGCTGGCGCTGGATTCCAGGGTCAGTTGGTGCTGGCTGCCAAAGTGCACGCCATGGCTGAGGCTGCGCCGCCATGAGGCATCGATTTCCGCACGCAGAACCCCGTCGGGGATCTGGCCTTCCAGGTGCAGCCGTTCCCGGGCCAGCCGGGCTTCGTGTTGCTGCTCACCCTTTATTGTTTTTATAAGCGTCATCAAGCGCTCCGAATCGGTCCGCCCGCTGCATCGCGCTCCACTCCCTTGGATTGCGCGAAGCACGCAAGCCGTGGTCAATGTCTACACCGGGTTCAGGGGGCAGTAAAGGGGCTTTGCCCGGATCATCGGGCAGCCCTGAATTGCTGACCCTGTCATTGGAGATCAAGCAAAACCTGCGCCAGTGGAACGGGCGCTCGAGCATCTTGACGTTAACGTAAAGCAAATGGCAAGTACCGCATGCCCCCTCCCAGCCCCTCCTGTAAGAGCTGGCTTGCCGGCGAAGAGAGCCTTGAGAGCAGCGCAAGACTTGAGGGCCCTTTCGCCGGCAAGCCGGCTCCTACGGTGGGGGAAAAATGCAGGTTTACCGTAGGAGCTGGCTTGCCAGCGAAAAGGGCATTGAGCGGAACGCCGTCCGGCCGGTCCTAAAGGGCCCAGGCGGCGCTGTCGGCGAAGAAGGCGCGGGCGTTGTCTTCCAGGCTTTCCAGGTGATAGCCGCCTTCCTGGACGATCAGGCACGGCAGGCCCAGGCTGCGGATTCGCTGGCCAAGGATGGCGAAGCCGTCCCGGGTCACTGCCACCTTGCTCTGCGGGTCAAGTTCATAGATATCGAACCCCAAAGACAGCACCAGCACCTCGGCATCGAACGCCTTCACCGCCACCAGGGCCTGTTCCAGATGGGCGAGGAAATCCCCTTCGCTGGCGCCATGGGCCATCGGCAGGTTGAGGTTGTAGCCCTCCCCCGCCCCGGCGCCACGCTCTTCGGCGAACCCGGCCACCCCCGGGTAGAAGTTGGTCGGGTCGCCGTGCACCGAGACATACAGCACATCGGCGCGCTCGTAGAAGATTTCCTGGATGCCCTGGCCGTGGTGCATGTCGGTGTCCAGCATCGCCACCCGGGCGTATTTGTCCCGCAGGACCTGGGCGGCGATCGCCGCATTGTTCAGGTAGCAAAAGCCCCCGGCCGCCTCGGACCGGGCGTGGTGGCCCGGCGGGCGGCACAAGGCGTAGGCCGCCGACTCACCGTCGAGCAACGCCTGGGCCCCGGCGACGGCACTTTGCGCCGACCAGTAGGCTGCACGCCAAGTCGACTCACCCACCGGGCAACTACCGTCGGCCAGGTAGCACGCGGCCTGGGCCAGGACCCCGCGCAGGGCATTGGGCTCACGCACGAAGATGTTGGACATCACCTCATCGCCCCAGTCTTCGGGGATGTCCTTCCAGCCCTGGTGCGCATCCTGCAGGAACGCCAAGTACGGCGCGCCGTGTACCGCCAGCAACGGTGCCATCCCGGCATCCCGTGGCTGTTCGACGGCAAAACCCAGGGAGTGTGCGGCCTGCACCAGGCGCTGGGCGCGCTCCGGAACCTCCTGGGGTATGCGCATCTGGCCGCGCGAGTAGTAGCTGCGTGGATGGTGGAGCAACTGTTCGGGGTGGAAAAAACTGCGCATGACCTTCTCCTTATTCAACCTGGCCAGCACGGGCCAGCACGGCGTTAAGCAATACATCGGCGCCCTGGCGCACGTCCTCGGGCAACACGTCTTCGGCTTCGTTGTGGCTCAGGCCACCGACACAGGGAATGAACACCATGGCCGTCGGGCAATAGCGGGCCAGCAAGATGGCGTCGTGGCCAGCGCCGCTGACGATGGACTGCTGAGGGTAGCCCAGGCCATCCACCGCCTGCTGCACCGCCGCCACGCACTCGGCATCAAATGGCGTGGCCGGGCTGACCCAGTGCCGGCTGATACTGACCTTGAGCCCGCGCTGGCCGGCGATGGCCTGCAGGCGTTCCTCGACCTGCTGCTCCATGGCGGCGATCTGCCGATCCTGGTGGTGGCGCAGGTCGACGGTGAAGCTCAACAGGCCGGGAATGGTATTGCGCGACGACTTGGCGATGCTCAGCTCGCCCACGGTAGTCAGACCCTGGGGGGCAAAATCCGCTGCCAACTGCTCCACTGCAAGAATCATCTGCGCCGCGCCGTACAGCGCATCCTTGCGTAGCGGCATCGGCGTGGTGCCAGCGTGGGCCGCCAGGCCTTCGACCTGCACATCGAGCCAGCAGATGGCCTGGCCGCCGCTGACCACGCCGATGCTCTTGGCGTTGTCTTCAAGGATCGGGCCCTGTTCGATATGGGCTTCGAAGTAGGCATCCACCGCTGCGCCCAGGGGCCGGCTGCCGGCATAACCGGTGCGCTGCAGGGCCTGGGCGACGCTGATGCCATCGGCGTCACGCACCGCCAGGGCGGCGTCCAGGGCCATGACCCCGGTGAACACCGCCGAGCCGAACATCGCCGGGGTGAAACGCGCGCCCTCCTCGTTGGTCCAGACCGCCACTTCCAGGGGCTTGCGGGTCTGGATCCCGAGGTCATTGAGCGTGCGTACCACTTCCAATCCGGCCAGCACACCGTAGACCCCATCAAAGCGCCCGCCTTCGGGCTGGGTGTCCAGGTGGCTGCCCATCATCACCGGGGCAGCGTCCGGGTCGCTCCCGGGGCGCCGGGCAAACAGGTTGCCGATGGGGTCGACGCTCAGGCTCATGCCGGCCTCGGTGCACCAGTGGGCAAACAGTTCGCGACCAGCCCGGTCTTCATCGCTCAAGGCCAGGCGGCAGCTGCCGCCACGGGCCGTGGCACCGATTTCGGCCATGGCCATCAGGCTCGCCCAGAGGCGTTGGCCATTGATTTTCAACATCGATCGTTTCTCCAGACAATCAAGCGTTGGACGCCATTTCCAGGCGATGGGCCTGGGCATGGCGGCGAGACAGAGCCAGCACGCAGACCAGCGATACTGCGGCGATCAGGCTGTAGAACAGCGCCATCGGCCACCATTGGCCGATGAACCTGTGGGCCAGCCAGGTGCCGATCAGCGGGGTCAGGCCACCGGCCAGGGCACCGCAGACTTGATAGGCCAGGGAGATCGCGGTGTAGCGCACCCGGGTCTCGAACATGCCGCTGACGTAACCGGCGATCACCGCGTAGAAGGAGGCCATGCACACCACTGCCAGGGCGATGCCGAGGATCATCAGCGGCGCCTGCCCGGAACTCACCAGCACGAACATCGGATAGGGCGAGGCCATGGCCAACAGCGACACCAGGCAGAGAAAGCGCGTGGCGCCAATTTTCTCGGCGGCCCAGGCGGCCAGGGGCTGGATGCAGAACTGGATGAGCGCCACCACGAACAGGCATTCAAGGATCAGTGAACGAGGTATCTCCAGTTGCTGGGTGGTGTAGGCAATCATGAAGGTGTTGGTGAAATACACCCCGGCAATCCCCAGGGTGTTGGCGCCGATGCACAGCAGCAAGGGACGCCAGGCGGTGCGCAGCACCTCCATTACCGGAGCCTGCTCCTTTCGTAGCGACCTGGCCGCCAGCTCGCGACTGGCGAGGAACTCCGGCGACTCGTTGACCCCCAGGCGAATCGCCAGGCCCACCAGCAGCAACAGCGCACTGGCCAGGAACGGCAGGCGCCAGCCCCAGCTCATCAGGGCGTCCTCGGGCAGGCGGGTCACGGCGCTGAAGGCCAGCAGCGAAAGGATCAGCCCCGCCGGGCTGCCCAGCTGGGCGAAAGACGCGAAGAAGTTGCGCCGGCCCTTGGGCGCGTGCTCGCCGGCCATCAACACCGCCCCGCCCCACTCACCGCCCACGGCAATGCCCTGGACGATGCGCAGCAGGATCAGCAGCACCGGCGCCAGGGCACCGATCTGTGCATAAGTTGGCAGCAGGCCGATGCAGACCGTGACCACGCCCATCATCAGCAGAGTGATGACCAGGGATTTCTTGCGGCCGATGCGGTCGCCGATATGGCCAAAGATGATGCCCCCCAAAGGTCGGGCGAAAAAGCCCACGGCAAAGGTGCCGAAGGCGGCCATGGTGCTGAACAGCTTGTCGTCGGAGGGGAAGAACAAGGCACCGAACACCAGCGCCGCAGCGGTGGCGTAGATGTAGAAGTCGTACCACTCGATCATGGTGCCGATAAAGGCGGCGGCCGCGGCCCGGCGTGGCTGCGGCGAAGCGGAAGGCTTCATGGTTGGCTCCTTTGGTTATTTTTGTGGCAGGAGAAGGGGTCAAGCGCAGGGGCTTCTGCTGGCGCCTGTCTGGGGGGATTTATCCGTTTCGCCAGATAATTAGTCAATTTTCTATTGGTTATCTCGATTATTATCCTGGCTTATTATTCGCCCAGATCCCGATCCAGAGCCCTGCCATGTCCGACCGCGATGCCCGACGCCTGCTCAATGACCGCCTCGACTGGAACCTGCTGCGCACCTTCCGGGTGATCGGCCAGGAACTGAGCATCAGTCGCGCAGCGGCGCGCCTGCACCTGACCCAACCGGCGGTGAGCCAAGCCCTCAAACGTCTGGAAGAACAGCTGGGGCGGCAGTTGATCGCCCGGCGCGGGCCGCGCTTTGCCCTGACTGAAGTAGGCGAACAGATCTTTGCCCTGGCCGGGGAAATCTACGGCCAGATGTCCCAGGTCAGCAGCATGCTGGAACAGCCCGCCGACGAAGTGATCGGCAAAGTGCGGCTGTTGATCATCAGCCGGATCTTCAGCGAACGCTTCGATGACTTCCTGGCCGACTTCCATCGTCAGCACCCGCGGGTCGATCTGGAGGTGGAAGTGATGCGCAGCTCGGACATCGTCAGCGCCCTGCAGGAAAAGACCGCGACCCTGGGCTTGAGCCTTAACCGCCGGCCACAGCCGCGCCTGGAACAGCGGCTGTTCCTGCGTCAGCGCTATGCGTTTTTCTGCGGCAAGCACCACCCGCTGTTCGGCCGCGTGGATGTGGCCGAGGGCGATCTGCAACGGGAGAACTTCGTCAGTTTCACCAGCGACCAGATCGGCGGAATGCTCTCGCCGCTGACCATCTTCCGTGACCAGCAGGGCTTCAGCGGACGCATCGTCGCCTCATCCCCGAGCCTGGAAGAAGTACGGCGCCTGGTGATCGCCGGGTTTGGCATCGGCTGCCTGCCGGAGCATGTGGTGGCCGCCGATGTCGACGCCAGGCTGCTGTGGCGCCTGCCGCCACACGAAGGCATTGCCGATGTCGACATTCACCTGCTGTGGAACCGCGAGCAGCGCATGAGCCGGGCCGAGGTACTGTTTTTGCAGAGCATCCAGCACATGCTCAGTCAGCATGAGCCGGCGCCGGGTAGCCTGATGTTGAAATGATTCAGACGTGGGGATCGCCAGGGGCCTTGGCCGGGGCTGCGTACTGCGGCTTGAGGTGGCCGTTCTGGTCCAGTAGCCAGGCGTCCATGATCTGCCGCACCACGGGGCCGGCCACCCGACCACCGGCTTCGCCGTTCTCGATCATCACCGAAATCACGATCTGTGGATGCTCCGCCGGGGCGAAGCCCACGAACAGGGCGTTGTCACGGTTGCGCTCGCGGGTCTTGAGACGGTCATAGCGCTCGCCCTGCTTGATCGCCACCACCTGGGCCGTACCACTCTTGCCGGCGATGCGGTACTGCGCCCCGGCTGCCGCGGCGCGGGCGATACCGCGGGGATCGTGCATCACCATCTGCATGCCGTGGTTGACCTGATCCCAGTCACGGGGATTCTTCAGCAGGATGTTGGGCATCGGATGCTCGTCCACCGGGGCCACGCCATCGATGGTCTTGGCCAGGTGCGGACGGTTCCACACGCCCTTGTTGGCAATCAGCGCGGTGGCCTGGGCCAGTTGCAGCGGCGTGACTTGCATATAGCCCTGGCCGATGCCGAGGATCACGGTTTCCCCCGGGAACCATGGCTGGCGACGGGTGGCGCGTTTCCAGGCCTGGGAGGGCATCAGGCCGGGAGACTCTTCGAACATGTCCAGAGAGACCTTCTCGCCCAGACCGAACATCGCCATGTAGTCGTGCAGGCGGTCGATGCCGAGCTTGTGCGCCAGGTCATAGAAGTAGGTGTCGTTGGAACGCATGATCGCTGCGTCCATGTCCACCCAGCCATCGCCGCTGTGGTTCCAGTTGCGGTACTTGTGGTCGAAGTCCGGCAGTTGGTAATAGCCCGGATCGAAGACCCGGGTCGAAGCGGTAACCACGCCGCTATCGAGGCCGGCAATCGCCACTTCCGGCTTGATGGTGGAGCCCGGCGCGTAGAGGCCCCGCAGCACTCGGTTGAACAGGGGCCGGTCGATGGAGTCGTGCAGCGCAGCGTATTCCTTGAAGCTGATGCCGGTGACGAACAGGTTGGGGTCGAAACTTGGCTTGCTGACCATGGCCAGGACTTCGCCGGTGGCCGGGTCCAGGGCCACCACGGAACCACGGCGATCGCCCAGGGCCTCCTCAGCGGCTTCCTGGAGCTTGATGTCCAGGCTCAGGACGATGCTCTTCCCGGGGATCGGATCGGTGTGCTTGAGCACTCGCATCACCCGGCCCTGGGCGTTGGTTTCTACTTCCTCATAGCCGACATGACCGTGCAGTTCGGCTTCGTAGAATTTCTCGATGCCGGTCTTGCCGATGGATTGGGTGCCACGGTACTCCACCGAGTCCAGGGTCTTGGCTTCTTTCTCGTTGATCCGCCCGACGTAACCGATGGAGTGGGCAAAGTGTGCGCCCAGGGGATAGTGGCGGACGAACTGGGCTTCCACGTCCAGGCCGGGCAACCGGTATTCGTTGACCGCGAGCACGGCGATCTGCTCTTCGGTGAGCTCATAGAACAGGGTCACGGGGACGAAGGGATGACGGGCCTGCTTCATCTCCTTGTCGAACAGCGTGCGGTCTTCCGGGGGCAAGTGCAGCAGATCGACCACGGTGCCCAGCTCGCCCTTGAGGTCGGTGGTGCGTTCGCGAGTGATCGTCAGGTTGAAGCTGGGGCGGTTGTCCGCCAGGACCACGCCGTTGCGATCGTAGATCAGCCCCCGGGTGGGAGTGATCGGCAGCACATGGACGCGGTTGTTCTCGGAAACGGTGGAGTGGTAGTCGAACTCCACCACTTGCAGAAAATACATCCGCGCCACCAGGGCGCAGGTGATGGCCACCACCAATACGGCACAGGCCAGCAGCCGTTTGTTGACCAGGCGGCTTTCTTTCTCGTGGTCCTTGATCGGAATCGCTTCGGGCATTGCTACAGCTTCTCGGTGAATAGAGGTCGACGCTGTTCCGTGCGGATGAACTCAAGTCCTTTAAAAAGAGCTGCACCATACCAAAAACCACCCACGGACTTTGAGGGGATTTCCATCGCGGCTGATCAATGGCGCCTTGGCGGCTACTTGGATAGCGCAAGTTTTTCCACGCGCAAAAACAAAACCCCAACTGCATGTGCAGTTGGGGTTTCGGAATTTAATCTTGACGATGACCTACTCTCACATGGGGAAACCCCACACTACCATCGGCGATGCATCGTTTCACTTCTGAGTTCGGGATGGGATCAGGTGGTTCCAACGCTCTATGGTCGTCAAGAAATTCGGTAGCCAGTCCGTTGCTTGTGCAACGTGCCAGCGAATGGGTATGTAATAGATTTGTGTGTTCGCAAACTTTCGGTTTGTATCGTCTTCACACACCGCAACTCGCTTCTTAAGCAAATTGCTTGGGTGTTATATGGTCAAGCCTCACGGGCAATTAGTATTGGTTAGCTCAACGCCTCACAGCGCTTACACACCCAACCTATCAACGTCGTAGTCTTCGACGGCCCTTTAGGGAACTCAAGGTTCCAGTGAGATCTCATCTTGAGGCAAGTTTCCCGCTTAGATGCTTTCAGCGGTTATCTTTTCCGAACATAGCTACCCGGCAATGCCACTGGCGTGACAACCGGAACACCAGAGGTTCGTCCACTCCGGTCCTCTCGTACTAGGAGCAGCCCCTCTCAAATCTCAAACGTCCACGGCAGATAGGGACCGAACTGTCTCACGACGTTCTAAACCCAGCTCGCGTACCACTTTAAATGGCGAACAGCCATACCCTTGGGACCGGCTTCAGCCCCAGGATGTGATGAGCCGACATCGAGGTGCCAAACACCGCCGTCGATATGAACTCTTGGGCGGTATCAGCCTGTTATCCCCGGAGTACCTTTTATCCGTTGAGCGATGGCCCTTCCATACAGAACCACCGGATCACTAAGACCTACTTTCGTACCTGCTCGACGTGTCTGTCTCGCAGTCAAGCGCGCTTTTGCCTTTATACTCTACGACCGATTTCCGACCGGTCTGAGCGCACCTTCGTACTCCTCCGTTACTCTTTAGGAGGAGACCGCCCCAGTCAAACTACCCACCATACACTGTCCTCGATCCGGATAACGGACCTGAGTTAGAACCTCAAAGTTGCCAGGGTGGTATTTCAAGGATGGCTCCACGCAAACTGGCGTTCACGCTTCAAAGCCTCCCACCTATCCTACACAAGCAAATTCAAAGTCCAGTGCAAAGCTATAGTAAAGGTTCACGGGGTCTTTCCGTCTAGCCGCGGATACACTGCATCTTCACAGCGATTTCAATTTCACTGAGTCTCGGGTGGAGACAGCGCCGCCATCGTTACGCCATTCGTGCAGGTCGGAACTTACCCGACAAGGAATTTCGCTACCTTAGGACCGTTATAGTTACGGCCGCCGTTTACCGGGGCTTCGATCAAGAGCTTCGCGTTAGCTAACCCCATCAATTAACCTTCCGGCACCGGGCAGGCGTCACACCCTATACGTCCACTTTCGTGTTTGCAGAGTGCTGTGTTTTTAATAAACAGTCGCAGCGGCCTGGTATCTTCGACCGGCATGAGCTTACGGAGCAAGTCCTTCACCCTCACCGGCGCACCTTCTCCCGAAGTTACGGTGCCATTTTGCCTAGTTCCTTCACCCGAGTTCTCTCAAGCGCCTTGGTATTCTCTACCCAACCACCTGTGTCGGTTTGGGGTACGGTTCCTAGTTATCTGAAGCTTAGAAGCTTTTCTTGGAAGCATGGCATCAACCACTTCGTCACCTAAAAGGCAACTCGTCATCAGCTCTCGGCCTTAGAACCCCGGATTTACCTAAGATTCCAGCCTACCACCTTAAACTTGGACAACCAACGCCAAGCTGGCCTAGCCTTCTCCGTCCCTCCATCGCAATAACTAGAAGTACAGGAATATTAACCTGTTTTCCATCGACTACGCTTTTCAGCCTCGCCTTAGGGACCGACTAACCCTGCGTCGATTAACGTTGCGCAGGAAACCTTGGTCTTTCGGCGTGGGTGTTTTTCACACCCATTGTCGTTACTCATGTCAGCATTCGCACTTCTGATACCTCCAGCAAGCTTCTCAACTCACCTTCACAGGCTTACAGAACGCTCCTCTACCGCATCACTTACGTGATACCCGTAGCTTCGGTGTATGGTTTGAGCCCCGTTACATCTTCCGCGCAGGCCGACTCGACTAGTGAGCTATTACGCTTTCTTTAAAGGGTGGCTGCTTCTAAGCCAACCTCCTAGCTGTCTAAGCCTTCCCACATCGTTTCCCACTTAACCATAACTTTGGGACCTTAGCTGACGGTCTGGGTTGTTTCCCTTTTCACGACGGACGTTAGCACCCGCCGTGTGTCTCCCATGCTCGGCACTTGTAGGTATTCGGAGTTTGCATCGGTTTGGTAAGTCGGGATGACCCCCTAGCCGAAACAGTGCTCTACCCCCTACAGTGATACATGAGGCGCTACCTAAATAGCTTTCGAGGAGAACCAGCTATCTCCGAGCTTGATTAGCCTTTCACTCCGATCCACAGGTCATCCGCTAACTTTTCAACGGTAGTCGGTTCGGTCCTCCAGTCAGTGTTACCTAACCTTCAACCTGCCCATGGATAGATCGCCCGGTTTCGGGTCTATTCCCAGCGACTAGACGCCCTATTAAGACTCGCTTTCGCTACGCCTCCCCTATTCGGTTAAGCTTGCCACTGAAAATAAGTCGCTGACCCATTATACAAAAGGTACGCAGTCACAGAACAAAGTCTGCTCCCACTGCTTGTACGCATACGGTTTCAGGATCTATTTCACTCCCCTCTCCGGGGTTCTTTTCGCCTTTCCCTCACGGTACTAGTTCACTATCGGTCAGTCAGTAGTATTTAGCCTTGGAGGATGGTCCCCCCATATTCAGACAAGGTTTCTCGTGCCCCGTCCTACTCGATTTCATGACTAAGAGATTTTCGCGTACAGGGCTATCACCCACTATGGCCGCACTTTCCAGAGCGTTCCGCTAATCTCAAAGCCACTTAAGGGCTAGTCCCCGTTCGCTCGCCACTACTAAGGGAATCTCGGTTGATTTCTTTTCCTCAGGGTACTTAGATGTTTCAGTTCCCCTGGTTCGCCTCTTGCACCTATGTATTCAGTACAAGATAACCATCTTATGATGGCTGGGTTCCCCCATTCAGAGATCTCCGGATCAAAGTCTGTTTGCCGACTCCCCGAAGCTTATCGCAGGCTACCACGTCTTTCATCGCCTCTGACTGCCAAGGCATCCACCGTATGCGCTTCTTCACTTGACCATATAACCCCAAGCAATCTGGTTATACTATGAAGACGACATTCGCCGAAAATTTGCATTCTTAATTAAAAGAGAACTCACAAATTTTACCTTAGCCTGATCCGTTACCAGTGAAAGTAACGTTCAGTCTATCTTTCTATCACATACCCAAATTTTTAAAGAACGATCTAATCAAAAGACTAGAAATCAACATTCAAAGTGAATGCTCATTTCTAAGCTTTCAGAAGCAGTTTATGGTGGAGCCAAGCGGGATCGAACCGCTGACCTCCTGCGTGCAAGGCAGGCGCTCTCCCAGCTGAGCTATGGCCCCATAACAAAATTGGTGGGTCTGGGCAGATTCGAACTGCCGACCTCACCCTTATCAGGGGTGCGCTCTAACCAACTGAGCTACAGACCCAATTTCGAGCTTGTAACTGTTAGCTTGGAGCTATCAGCTTGGAGCTTAAAGCTGCTTCTATCGTCTTCTTCAATGAATCAAGCAATTCGTGTGGGAGCTTATGAAGCAGCTGATGTCGTCGATTAAGGAGGTGATCCAGCCGCAGGTTCCCCTACGGCTACCTTGTTACGACTTCACCCCAGTCATGAATCACACCGTGGTAACCGTCCTCCCGAAGGTTAGACTAGCTACTTCTGGTGCAACCCACTCCCATGGTGTGACGGGCGGTGTGTACAAGGCCCGGGAACGTATTCACCGCGACATTCTGATTCGCGATTACTAGCGATTCCGACTTCACGCAGTCGAGTTGCAGACTGCGATCCGGACTACG